>NZ_CP142020.1:0-4233985 GCF_035666195.1 Cobetia sp. D5
GTGTCGCTCGCACTTTGGCAACAATGTCTTGACGCCCTGCAAGACGAGCTGAATTCACAGCAGTTCAATACCTGGGTTCGTCCCCTGCAGGCTGAGGAAGGCGACAGCGGAGAGCTGTGCCTGCTCGCCCCCAACCGCTTCGTGCGTGATTGGGTCAATGACAAGTACCTCAAACGAATTCACGAGCTGCTGCGTGAGCTGGCACCGGGCAAGCCGCCCAAGGTCGAGCTGAGCGTCGGTAGCCGCCGGACCGTCTCGAACCCGCGTCCGGAAGGCGCGGCTGCGTCGCCGGTATCTGCCCAGGCGCAAGCGCCGGGCCAGATGCCGAGCCCGCGTGCCCCTTCCGTGCATACGCCGCCGCGGGGCAATTTCGCGGAAGAGCGTGAGATGGCCGGCGATGGCGCCCGGGAACAGGCACCGCGTCGCAACACGCGCCAGGTGCAGGTAGAAGGTAGCCTCAAGCATTCCAGTGGCCTGAATCCGAACTTCACCTTCGAAACCTTTGTCGAAGGCAAGTCCAACCAGCTGGCCCGCGCGGCCTCGCGTCAGGTCTCCGAGAATCCCGGCGGCGCCTACAACCCGCTGTTCCTGTATGGCGGCGTGGGTCTGGGCAAGACCCACCTGATGCACGCGGTGGGCAATCATCTGGCCAAGCAGGGCGGCGAGAATGCCAAGGTGGTCTACCTGCATTCCGAGCGCTTCGTGGCGGACATGGTCAAGGCGCTGCAGCTCAATGCCATCAATGACTTCAAGCGTTTCTACCGTTCGGTGGATGCGCTGCTGATCGATGACATCCAGTTCTTCGCTGGCAAGGAGCGCTCCCAGGAGGAGTTCTTCCACACCTTCAATGCGTTGCTCGAGGGTGGTCAGCAGATGATCCTGACCTCTGACCGCTATCCGAAGGAGATCAATGGGGTCGAGGAGCGTCTCAAGTCACGCTTCGGCTGGGGGCTGACCGTCGCCATCGAGCCGCCGGAGCTCGAGACGCGCGTCGCGATCCTGATGAAGAAGGCCGATCAGGCCAAGGTCGATCTGCCTCACGATGCCGCCTTCTTCATCGCGCAGAAGATCCGCTCCAACGTGCGCGAGCTGGAAGGTGCCTTGAAGAAGGTCATCGCCGATTCCCACTTCATGGGCCGCGCGATCAATCAGGACTTCATCCGTGAATCCCTGAAGGACCTGCTGGCACTGCAGGACAAGCAGGTGGGTGTGGACAACATCCAGCGTACCGTGGCCGAGTATTACAAGATCAAGATTTCCGATCTTCACTCCAAGCGTCGCTCGCGCTCCGTCGCCCGTCCGCGTCAGGTCGCGATGGCGCTCGCCAAGGAGCTGACCAACCACAGCCTGCCGGAAATCGGCGATGCCTTCGGTGGGCGAGACCACACCACGGTGCTGCATGCCTGTCGCAAGGTGGCCTCGCTGCGTGAAGAGAACGCCGATATCCGCGAGGACTACAAGAATCTGCTGCGTCTGTTGACCAGCTGATCGAATTGCAGCGGCAGGTCGGGTTGGCGACAATCACGCTATCGGCCTGCTGTGCTCCGGGCTTGCCTGTCGCGGCCCCGAATTTCTTTTGCGTGCGCGCTGCCTGTCAGCGAGCATTGCCCCGTTTCCAGAGAGTGGAGTCTCCATGAAATTTGCCATTTCGCGTGAAGCCCTGCTGCGCCCGCTGTCCCTGGTGGCGGGTGTCGTCGAGCGTCGCCAGACACTGCCGGTGCTGTCCAATGTGCTGCTTGAAGTATCCGATCAGCAGCTGTCGCTGACCGGGACAGACCTTGAGGTCGAGCTGATCGGGCGCGTCGAGCCCAGCCGTGTCGATGAGCCGGGTTCCGCGACGGTGCCGGCGCGCAAGCTGATGGATATCTGCAAGTCACTGCCCGAAGGCAGCGAGATCATTCTCGCGCTGGAAGAAGGGCGTGCCATTCTGCGCAGCGGCCGTTCACGCTTCACACTGTCGACCTTGCCGGTGGCCGAGTTCCCGAACATCGATGATGGCCAGGGCGATATCACCGTCAGCCTGCCGCGCGGCACCCTCAAGCATCTAATCGACGCGACCTCCTTCGCGATGGCGCAACAGGATGTCCGGTATTACCTCAACGGCATGCTGCTGGAACTGACCAGCAACCTGGTGCGTACCGTGGCGACCGATGGTCACCGCCTGGCCGTCTGCGAGCAGGCCGCTGACATCAGCGTGCCGGAAGCGCAGAAGCTGATCATCCCGCGCAAGGGTATCCTTGAGCTGACGCGCCTGCTCGACGGCAGCAACGAGCTGATGACATTGACGGTCAGCGGGACGCACGTGCGTGCCCAGACCGGCGACTTCACCTTCACCTCCAAGCTGGTGGACGGCAAGTTCCCGGATTACGAGCGCGTTGTCCCGCGTGGCGGTGACAAGGTCATCGTGGCCGAGCGTGCCGAGCTGCGTCAGGTACTGTCGCGTACCGCGATCCTCTCCAACGAGAAGTACCGTGGCGTGCGCCTGTATTTGGAGGCCGGCAACCTGCGTGTGCTGGCCAACAACCCCGAGCAGGAAGAGGCCGAAGAGAATATTGCCCTTGATTATCAAGGGGCTGGCCTCGAGATCGGCTTCAACGTCGGTTACCTGATCGATGTGCTGGGAGTGCTGGATGCCGATCGCGTACAGCTGACGCTGTCCGATGCCAACAGCTCAGCGCTGCTGGAAGAGCCGGGTGGCGGCGATGCGCGTTACGTAGTGATGCCGATGCGCCTGTAATATCGTAATTGCTATTTAAATCAGTATCTTGAATCGTAATTGTGACGCAATTGACGCACGCAATCGCAGAATGAGCCTCGACAACACCCGCCATTTTCACTCCTGAATGGCGGGTGTTGTCGTATTTGAGCCCCGAAGGCGGCCATGGCTCTTTTTCTCTATCGAATGAGGCCGTCATGGCGCTTGAACGACTCCAATTCCAGAATCTGCGCAACCTGGCGACAGTCGATATGGCGCCGGGAAAAGGGGTGAATCTGGTCAGTGGTGCCAATGGCAGTGGCAAGTCGAGTCTGCTGGAAGGTATCCATGTGCTGGGGCTGGCGCGCTCTTTCCGCACGCATAAGCTCAAGCATGCCATTGCGCATGACACGGCGGGAATGACGCTGTTTGGCCGCCTGGCAGGCGATCCGCCGCGCCCCCTGGGGGTAAGGCGTGATCAGGCTGCAGATGGGCTGGAGATGCGGCTGGATGGCGAGAAGGTCGAGCGAGTTGCCCAGCTGGCTCAGGCCTTGCCGTTGCAGCTGATCAACCCTGATGCCTTCCGGTTGCTGGAGGGTTCACCCTCTGCCCGACGTGAGTTCCTCGATTGGGGTGTGTTTCACGTGAAACACGACTTCTTCGACGTCTGGCGCCGCGTGCGTCGGGCGCTCAAACATCGGAACGCACTGCTCAGGCATGGTAAGATGGACGTTCAGGCACTTAACGTCTGGGATCGAGAGTTTGCTCACTGGAGCGAGCGTCTTGATGCCCTGCGCATGGAATATATGCAGGCGCTGGCGCCTCTGTTTCAAGCCACGCTTGCCGAGCTGATTGATTTACCCGAGCTGACTCTGCGCTATCAGCGCGGTTGGGATGCCAAGCGCCCTCTGGGCGACGTGCTGGCAGCAGGGCGCGACAGTGATAGCCATATGGGCTTTACCCAGACTGGCCCACAACGCGCCGACTTGCGTATTCGCCTGGGGCGACGCCCTGCAGTCGAGGTGTTGTCTCGCGGCCAGCAGAAGCTGGTGGTCAGCGCTCTCAAGCTGGCTCAGGGTCGCTTGCTCGAAGAAATGAACGGACGTACCTGTGTCTACCTGATCGACGATCTGCCGGCGGAACTGGATGGCGAGCATCGCCGTCTGTTCTGCCAGCTGTTGGCAGGCCTCGAGTGCCAGGTCTTCGTGACCTGCGTCGAACCCGAAACATTGGATCGGGTATGGTTGCCGAACACTGATGTCAGGATGTTTCACGTGGAACACGGGCGACTGCACACGGAATGATTTCACGACGGAGAAGCCAATGAGCGAACAGGCTTACGACTCATCAAGCATCAAGGTCCTCAAGGGCCTGGATGCCGTACGCAAGCGCCCCGGCATGTATATCGGTGATACCGATGACGGCACGGGGCTGCATCATATGGTGTTCGAGCTGGTGGATAACTCCATCGACGAGGCGCTGGCCGGTCACTGTAGCGAAGTCCGGGTCGTTATTCATGCCGACGAGTCAGTTTCCGTCAGCGACAACGGTCGTGGTGTGCCGACCGAGATCCATGAAGAGGAAGGCGTCAGCGCAGCGGAAGTCATCATGACCGTGCTGCACGCAGGCGGTAAGTTCGATGACAACTCCTACAAGGTCTCCGGCGGTCTGCACGGTGTGGGGGTCTCGGTCGTCAACGCGCTATCCGAAGAGCTCAAGCTGACCATCTGGCGTCAGGGCAATGTCCACGAGCAGATCTATCGCCATGGCGAGCCGCAGTCGCCGCTGGGCATCGTGGGCCAGACCGAGAAGACCGGTACCCTGGTGCGCTTCAAGCCTTCCCCGCTGACCTTTGCCAATATCGAATTCCACTACGAAATTCTGGCCAAGCGTCTGCGCGAGCTGTCCTTCCTGAACTCCGGTGTCGCCATCCGTCTGATTGACGAGCGCAGCGGCAAGGAAGAGCTGTTCCATTACGAAGGTGGCCTCAAGGCGTTTGTTGACCATATCAACACCAACAAGGCGCCCTTGAATCCGGTGTTCCATTTCGAGATGGAGCGCGAGGATGGCATTGCCGTCGAAGTGGCGATGCAGTGGAATGAAGGCTTCGCCGAGAATATCTTCTGCTACACCAACAATATTCCTCAGCGCGATGGCGGGACTCACCTGGCCGGCTTCCGTGCGGCACTGACGCGTACGCTCAATAGCTATATTGAGGCGGAAGGTCTGCTCAAGAAATCCAAGGTCGGTACGACCGGGGATGATGCCCGTGAAGGTCTGACCGCGATCATCTCGGTCAAGGTGCCGGACCCGAAGTTCTCCTCGCAGACCAAGGACAAGCTGGTCTCTTCCGAGGTCAAGACAGCCGTCGAGCAGGAAATGGGCCGTCTGTTCTCCGAGTATCTGATCGAGAAGCCCAACGAAGCCAAGGGCATCGTCAACAAGATGCTGGATGCGGCGCGGGCGCGTGAAGCTGCGCGCAAGGCGCGTGATATGACACGTCGCAAGGGCGCCCTGGATATCGCAGGCCTGCCGGGCAAGCTGGCTGACTGTCAGGAGAAGGACCCGAGTCTCTCCGAACTGTACCTGGTCGAGGGTGATTCCGCTGGTGGCTCCGCCAAGCAGGGGCGTGATCGTCGTACCCAGGCGATCCTGCCGCTGAAGGGCAAGATCCTCAACGTCGAGAAGGCGCGCTTCGACAAGATGCTGTCGTCTGCCGAGGTTGGCACGCTGATCACCGCGCTGGGTTGCGGTATCGGTCGTGAAGAGTTCAACCCCGACAAGCTGCGCTATCACTCCGTCATCATCATGACGGATGCCGACGTCGATGGTTCGCACATCCGTACGTTGCTGCTGACCTTCTTCTTCCGTCAGATGCCGGAGCTGATCGAGCGCGGTCATATCTTCATTGCCCAGCCGCCGCTCTACAAGATCAAGCGCGGCAAGCATGAGCAGTATCTGAAGGACGAGCAGGCGCTGCAGGACTATCTGACCGCTACGGCGCTGGACGGCGGCAAGCTGCACGTCAACGCTGATGCCCCGGGCATCGCCGGCGCTCAGCTGGAAGCACTGGTCAACCAGTATCGTGGCGTGATGAAGCGCATCGATCGTCTGGCGCGTGTCTATCCGTCTGCCGTGCTGCGCAAGATCGTGCACGCTCCGCATCTGGATGAGGCCGCTCTCGCGGACCAGTCTCAGGTGCAAGGCTGGATCGACGGTCTCCAGAAGGAAATGGATGACCTGATTGCCTATGAGGGCGGCCCGCACTACAGCTTCACTCTCAGCCACGACGGCGAGCGCAATCTCTATCTGCCGGCGGTGACGCTGACGGCACATGGTGTCAGCAGTGATTACCTGTGGGATGTCGACTTCTTCAAGTCCGCCGACTACCGCGAGATGAGTGAGCTGGGCAACATGCTGGAAGGCCTGCTGGAAGTTGGCAGCTACGTCTCGCGCGGTGAGCGCAAGAAGGAAGTCGTCACCTTCTACGAAGCCCTCGACTGGCTGATGAAGGAAGCGGCACGTGGCTTCAGCATCCAGCGCTACAAGGGGCTGGGCGAGATGAACCCGGATCAGCTGTGGGAAACCACCATGGATCCGGAGTCCCGTCGCATGCTGCGTGTGACCGTCGAGGATGCGATCGGTGCCGATCAGATGTTCAACACCCTGATGGGTGACGAAGTCGAGCCGCGCCGTGACTTCATCGAGCGCTTCGCGCTGGTGGCCAACCTCGACGTCTGATGGCGTTGAGCTAGCGCTTGGCGGATGTCTTGCCAAGCCGAGCCAGAAAAACGGCCCCTGATCGAAGATCAGGGGCCGTTTTTGCATGTGCGTTTTGCCGCAGTCTAGAGCAAGGACAACAGCGAGGGGCTCGGCTCGGTCACGGCTGAGAGTGTCGTCTCAGCCGGGCGTGTCGTCCTGATCGGTGCGTTGCTCGGCCAGCCAGGCGGTGATTCGCTCTGCCGTGATGGAGGACGTCGCAAGCCCCAGGTGATCAATTGTCTGGAGGACTTCTACCTGCGCCGCGGGGTGGTGGGGTTGCAGACATTGGGCAAGGCGCTCGGCATGAAACGCCTCGTCGTGCTCGCCGATCAGCGCCAGCACTGGCAGCTGATGATGGGCGAGCGCCTTGAGGTCACTTTGATAGTCGCGAGGATTGAGGCCCGTCATCAAGCGCCACGAGTAGGCGTCGGTGGTATGTGCATCGCGGTACGCTGGCGGGATATTGAAGCCAAGGACCTCAATATGATCCAAGCGATGGATGCCGAGCCGATTCAGCAGCGCGCAGGCCAGCATTCGCGCGATGCGTGGCTGTGCCCAGCGTGAATCACGGCGCATGTTGGGCGCGAGATGATGCAGGTACGGTGCCAGCAATATCACGCCGTGCAGCGGAATATCGGCACGCTGGCGCTGACAGACAGCGGCCGAGAAGCGCAGTGTCAGGCCGCCTCCGGCAGAGTGGCCAGCGACAATGACTCTGGCATCGGCTGGTAGCTCTAGCGACAGGATCAGGTCCTCGAGATCCTCCTCGAGCTGGAGCAGGTGGTCGATGTCGCCACGTCGCTGCGGGGCTGGGCCGTGGCCGCGCAAGTCCGGCGTATGCACATGATGACCAGCCTCAGCCAGGCGCGTTGCCAGCGATGCGAGATAACGGCTGTCAGCACTGGAGCCATGCAGCAGGATGAGGTGTGATCGGCACTGTGACATGTCCGCTGCGGGATAATGGCGACAGCCCAGGCTGCTGTCATCGCGGCAGCGGTAGGGGACGAGTTCATTCGGCGCTGACCACGCTTCCTTGTCTGCCAGGAAGGTTGTGAAATCAAAGGCATGGCTGCTGGAATCTGGCATTGGCTACACTCGCTCGGATGTCACGTCATGAAAAAAGCCCGCTATCTGAACCGGTCAGATAGCGGGCTTTTTCGTTCAAGTACTCGGCGCACTCGACAGGCTGATCAAGCCCCGTGCCTCAAGGCTCGATGTCTCAAGGCTTGCTGCCTCAAGGCTCAGTGCGCCTGATTGAGGAAGCCTTCATCCAGCTTCAGCTCGTCATTGCGGTTGACGCCGATATCGCGGGACAGGATGTTGCTGGCGATCTGCTTGGCTTCTTCCAGAGAGTGCATCTGTGCGGTGCCGCACTGATAGACGTTGAGCTCCGGGATCTCTTCCTGACGCGCCACGTTGAGCACGTCCTGCATGGCAGCAGACCAGGCAGCGGCAACGCGAGCTTCTTCCGGTTCACCGATCAGGCTCATGTAGAAGCCGGTACGGCAACCCATCGGTGAGATATCGATGATCTCGACGTCATCACCGTTGAGGTGCTCGCGCATGAAGCCGGCGAACAGGTGCTCGAGGGTGTGAATGCCTTTCTCGGAGAGAATCTCTTCATTCGGCACGCAGAAGCGCAGGTCGAAGACGGTGATGTTGTCGCCTTTCGGGGTGCCCATCTTCTTGGCCACGCGCACGGCAGGCGCCTTCATGATGGTGTGATCGACAGTGAAGCTATCCAGCAGTGGCATGTGAAGCCTCCAGCATGAGGAAGTGAGACAGGCAGGCAGTCGCCCACCCGGATTCATGTCTGAAGGGTAGCATATCGCCGCTACTGATTAGAGAGGCAAGCGCGCCGTGCGCAGGGTTATCGCCGGGCAGGCGCGCCTCACAGATAGCTTTCGGCAGCGGCTTCACAGCTCACGCAGCGGCGCTGGGACTTTCCCGGCTCACCATCCGACATGGGGTGATTGAGCTCACCATCGAGCAGGCGGTTGGTGAAGTCGGCCAGGTTGGCCACTACCAGCACATCCTTGAGGCCCTCGCCATCTGCCAGCGTCTTCTGGCCCTTGCCGGTCATCACCAGTGCGGCGCGACATCCGGCCTTCTGGCCCGCGATGAGGTCACGCAGGCTGTCGCCCAGCATCCAGGCACCTTCGAAGTCGGGAATCTGCAGGGCACCCCGGATCTGGTGGAGCAGACCGGGTTCCGGCTTGCGGCAATCGCAGCCGTCGTCCGGGCCATGCGGGCAGTAGGCAATGTGAGCGATATCGCCACCGGCTTCCTTCACCAGTTGCATCATCTTGGTGTGCATCTGGTCGAGTTCGCGGTGGCCGAAATGGCCACGGGCGATGCCGGACTGATTGGTCGCCACGGCCACGGTATAGCCAGCGCGGGTCAGACGGGCAATGGCCTGGATGGAAGTGGGGTATTCGATCCACTCCTCGGCGTTCTTGACGAAGGCATCGGAGTCTTCATTGATGACACCATCACGGTCGAGCACGATCAGTTTTTGCATGGTCAACTCTTCACTTCAGGGCAGTCAGGGGCGTCAGCCGGGCTGCTTGTCAGGGGTCGCCGCTTTGCCTGGAAAATTGTGAGCCGAGTCACAAGATGACGCTCGCACGTGGGGATGGGCAAATGGCGCCGAGTGGTCGAAGTGCGTGGTGCGACAGGCTGCCGCGCTTTTCGAACACTGTTTCTATACTGGAATACTAGTGCGACCTAGGTAGGGGATCAAGGCAGAAATTGTGACATCGCTGCCGTGTTGCGTGAAATCCTGTCACGCAACACGGCATTTCGGGACCCCGGATGCAAAAGAACCCCGCCGTGGCGGGGTTCTTTTGCAGAGACTGCGAGTTACCGATGTCAGGGACAGCGTGGATCGGCAGTTCTTATTGGGTCAGCAGACTGATGTCGGCCACACCCATGAACAGGCCTTGCAGACTGGCCAGCATCGCCAGACGATTGGCGCGCACGGCGGCATCGTCGGCGTTGACCATCACCTGATCGAAGAAGGCATCGACCGGTTCGCGCAGGCTGGCCAGTGCATCAAGGGCCTCCTGGTAGCGCGCCGCGGCGAACAGCGGTGCCACTTCCGCGCCACGTGCCGTCAGTGCGTCTGCCAGTGCCTGCTCGGCCGGCTCGCTCAACAGGCTCGCATCCACCTCGGTGCGACCATCGTGCTCGGCCTTGGCGAGGATGTTGGAGACGCGCTTGTTGGCTGCAGCCAGAGCAGCGGCTTCCGGGCGTTCGCCGAAGGCGTGCACGGCACGCAGACGACGCGCGAAGTCCAGCGGATTGCTGATCTTCAGGGTACGCACGGCCAGGTACAGTTCGGCACCCATGCCTTCATCGCTGGCCCAGGCGCGGAAGCGATCGAGCATGTACTCGAGCACGTCCTCGACCAGTCCTTCGGCCTTGGGCAGATCACGATGCTGCTCGGCGCTGACGGTCAGCAGCTCGCGCAGGTCGAGGTCCAGCTCACCCTTGATCAGGATGTTGAGCACCCCGATGGTGGCGCGACGCAGTGCGAACGGGTCCTTGGCGCCGGTCGGACGCTGACCGATGCCGAAGATGCCGGTCAGGGTGTCGAGACGGTCGGCCAGGGCAATCGCCATGCCGGCCTTGGTCGTGGGGATCGCATCGCCGGCGAAGCGCGGCAGATACTGTTCTTCCAGCGCGAGAGCGACGGTGGCATCTTCGCCATCGTGACGGGCGTAGTAGTGCCCCATGATGCCCTGCAGTTCCGGGAACTCCAGCACCATCTCGGTGACCAGGTCGGTCTTGGCCAGCTGTGCGGCACGTGCGGCGTGGTCGACATCGGCACCGATGCGTTCCGCGATGTGGCGTGCCACGGCTTCGCTGCGGCGGGCCTTCTCGGCCATGCTGCCCAGCTTCTGCTGGAAGACGACGCTCTCGAGCTTCTCGCGACGCGATTCCAGCGTGCTGCGCAGGTCGGTCTCGTAGAAGAAGGCGGCATCGCCCAGACGCGGACGAATCACCTTCTCGTTACCGGAGATGACCTGTTGCGGGTCCTTGCTCTCGATATTGGAGACGGTGATGAAGGCCGGCTTGAGCTTGCCGTCGTTGTCCAGCAGGTGGAAGTACTTCTGGTTGGCCTTCATGGAGGAGATCAGACACTCCGCCGGCACTTCCAGGAAGCGCTCGTCGAAGGTGCCCGTCAGCGCCACCGGCCATTCCACGAGGCCGTTGACCTCGTTGAGCAGGGCTTCCTCGATGACGGCATTGGCACCATAGACTTCCGCCTCGGCCTGGACCTGTTCGCGGATACGCTCACGGCGCACCTCACGGTTGGCCAGCACGCGGGCATCTTCCAGCGCGTCGAGGTAGTCCTCGGCGTGCGCCAGCGTGATGGCCTGCGGTGCATGGAAGCGGTGGCCGAAGGTGGTGCGACCGGAGTCGAGGCCGAGCACGCTGGCCTCGATCACTTCGCTGCCGTAGAGCGCGACCAGCCAATGCACCGGACGCGAGAACTCGATGCGTGAGGCACCCCAGCGCATGTTCTTCGGCACCGGCAGGCGAGCCACGACCTGCTCCAGCATGGCCGGCAGCAGGGCGGAGAGATGCTCGCCCGGCTGGGTGTGACGATAGCCGAGCCAGGTGCCCTTGTCGGTTTCCAGCTCGATCAGGTCACTGACTTCGACACCGCAGGAGCGGGCGAAGCCCTGCACCGCACGGGTCGGTTCGCCATCCTTGAAGGCGGCGGCCTTGGCCGGTCCGCGCTTCTCGATCTCGCGGTCCGGCTGGCGCTCGGCCAGGGATTCGATCATCACCGCCAGACGACGCGGTGTGGCGTAGGCACGTACCTGACCGAAGGCGACTTCGGCGTCGCGCAGGCCATCGGCGAGGCCGTTGGCGAGGCTGTCAGCGAGTGCGTCGATGGCGCCCGGCGGCAGTTCTTCGCAGCCCAGTTCGATCAGCAGGGTATTCACGGAGGCCATGCTTACGCGTCTCCCTCGGTAGTGGTGTCATCGGCGGCGAGCAGCTCATCACGCAGCGCCTGCGGGGCCAGCGGGAAGCCGGCGGCCTTGCGCGAATCGTAATAGGCGTGGGCCACATCACGGGCGAGAGTGCGCACGCGCAGGATGTAGCGCTGACGCTCGGTGACGGAGATGGCGTGACGCGCATCCAGCAGGTTGAAGGTATGTGATGCCTTCAGGACCTGCTCGTAGGCCGGCAGCGGCAGGTTGGCGGTCAGCAGCTTCTGGCACTCGCTCTCGCAGTGATCGAAGGCAGCGAACAGCTCCGGCACGGCAGCGTGCTCGAAGTTGTAGGCCGACTGCTCCTTCTCGTTCTGCAGGAAGACGTCGCCATAGGTCACGACGGAGCCGTCCGGCGCGGTGGTCCAGATCAGGTCGTAGACGCTGTCCACGTCCTGCAGGTACATCGCGATGCGCTCGAGGCCGTAGGTCAGCTCGCCGGTGACCGGGAAGCATTCGATGCCGCCTGCCTGCTGGAAGTAGGTGAACTGGGTCACTTCCATGCCGTTGAGCCACATTTCCCAGCCGAGGCCCCAGGCGCCCAGCGTCGGAGATTCCCAGTTGTCCTCGACGAAACGGATGTCGTGGACCAGCGGGTCGATGCCCAGACGCTCCAGCGAGCCCAGATAGAGCTCCTGCAGGTTGGCCGGTGACGGCTTCATCACCACCTGGAACTGATAATAGTGCTGCAGGCGATTGGGGTTTTCGCCGTAGCGGCCGTCGGTGGGACGGCGGGAAGGCTGCACGTAGGCAGCGTTCCAGGTTTCAGGACCGATGGAGCGCAGGAAGGTCGCCGGGTGGAAAGTCCCCGCGCCAACCTCCATATCCAATGGTTGCAGGATGATGCAACCCTGTTCGGCCCAGTATTGCTGCAGGGCCAGAATCAGGCCCTGGAAGGTTTTCACGTCTGGCTGTGTCATTGGTGAAGCCCGTTGGCCCATGAATTCGAGAACTGCCGAGTATACAATCCCCGCTTATCGGGTTATAGGCCGCAGACGAAACCGAGTGCGTGCCATTTCCAAATTCTGATGTGTCGCGTTACTGAACGCGCGCGTTGCCTACAAGCCTCTAGAGGCTCTGGGAGCTCAAATGATCGTCGTTACCGGAGGCGCCGGCTTCATCGGTGCCAATATCGTCAAGGCACTCAATGACCGCGGCCGTACCGATATCCTGGTGGTGGATGACCTGAGTGACGGCACCAAGTTCGTCAATCTGGCGGACCTGGCCATCGCCGATTACCTCGACAAGGACGACTTCCTGATTCGCGTCCAGTCGAGCCTGATGGGCGAGTATGCCGAGTTGCCGAAGATCGAGGCGATCTTCCATGAAGGCGCCTGCTCGGACACCACCGAGTGGGACGGCCAGTTCATGCTCGAGAACAACTTCGAGTACTCCAAGGTGCTGCTCAACTTCTGCGAAGCGAACCGGATTCCCTTCCTCTACGCGAGCTCCGCGGCGACCTACGGCGACAGCCAGGTCTTCAAGGAAACGCCGGAGTTCGAAGGTCCGCTCAACGTCTACGGCTACTCCAAGCTGTTGTTCGATCAGCACGTGCGCCAGCGCTGGGACAGCCTGACCACCCAGGTCGTCGGCTTCCGCTATTTCAATGTCTACGGCCCGCGTGAGCAGCACAAGGGCAAGATGGCCAGCGTTGCCTATCACCATCACACCCAGGTGAAGGCGGGCGAGAACCCCAAGCTGTTCGGCGCCTACGATGGCTACGATGCCGGCATGCAGAGCCGTGACTTCGTCTATGTCGGTGATGTGGTCGACGTGAACCTGTGGTTCCTCGATCACCCGGAAGCCTCCGGCATCTTCAATCTGGGTACCGGTCGCGCCGAGCCGTTCAAGGCGATCGCCGAGACCGTCATCGAGTACTACGAGAAGGGCGAGATCGAGTACATCGACTTCCCGGAAAACCTTAAGGGCCGCTACCAGAGCTTCACGCGTGCCGATATCGGCAAGCTGCGCAAGGCCGGCTGCAACGTCGAATTCAAGACCGTTGCCCAGGGCACGCGCGCCTATCTCGAATGGCTGAATCGCTGAGTCCGAGCAGGTGTGGACCGAGCGCGTGCGGACTGAGCGTGTGTGGATTGAGGGTGAGCGCCTGCCTCGCAAGGGCGATGGGGCAGGGCAAGCGCACCCGCAAGGAGGATTGGCCGTGAAGAGGAGCAAGGCATGAGTGAGCGCATTCTGGTGGTCGGGCCCAGCTGGGTCGGCGACATGGTGATGGCGCAGAGCCTGTTCATGACGCTGAAGCAGCGCTCGCCCGGCTGCCGGATCAGTGTGCTGGCGCCCGCCTGGTCGCAGCCGATCATCGAGCGCATGCCCGAGGTCGAGGAGGCACTGGCGTTGCCGGCGGGGCATGGTGACTTCGCCCTCAAGGCGCGCTGGCAGCTCGGGCGTTCGCTGCGTGGGCGCTTCGACCGCGCCATCGTGTTGCCGCGCTCGTGGAAGGCAGCGCTGGTGCCGTTCTTCGCGCGCATTCCGGTGCGCGTCGGCTTCACCGGCGAGCAGCGCTACGGTCTGCTCACCGAGTGCCGCAAGCTCGACAAGTCGGTGCTCGATCAGACCGTCAAGCGCTTCACGTCGCTGGGCCTGCCCGTTGAGGAGGCCAATCCGCCGGCGGGCATCCCGGAGCCCGCTCTGGTCACTGACAGCGCCAATCAGCTGCGCTTGCGCGGCGAGTTGGGGCTGGTGGCGCCGCCGGCACCCATCATCGGCATGATGCCCGGGGCGGAATATGGCCCGGCCAAGCAGTGGCCGCTGGCGCACTTTCGCGCGCTTGCCGAGTCATTGACTCGCCAGGGGGCCGAGGTGCGCATCTTCGGTGGTCCCAAGGATGTCGCGGCGGGGGAGGAGATCGCCCAGGGGCTTGCGGGCGTTCACAACCTGTGTGGCAAGACGCGGCTGGCGGATGCGGTGGACCTGATCGCCGAGTGTCGGGAAGTGGTCAGCAATGACTCCGGCCTGATGCATGTGGCGGCCGCGGTAGGGGCCCGTATCCAGGGCATCTACGGCTCCTCGTCGCCGCATTACACACCGCCGCTGACGGCCAATCGCGAGATCCACTGGCTGGCGCTGGAGTGCTCACCCTGCTTCAAGCGCGTCTGCCCGCTGGGGCATACCAATTGCCTGAATCATATTGCTCCCGAGCGACTGTTGACGGCGATCTCGCTGGATGAGGATGCGCGGTGAACCTGCCGAGAAACCGTACGACGGATGATCTGATCCACCCGCGCATGCGCGGGGCCATGCAGCGTGCTCAGCGGATCGAGGCGCTGCGTGCCTGGTGCGAACACCACCTGATACTGCCGTTCAGTCGTAGCTGGTTGATGCGCTGGAAGCGCCAGCGTGCACGCCACCAGTCCCTTGAACGCCGTGGCCTGCCGCGTCATGCGCTGGAAGACGTGATGGGGCAGGAGGCGTTGACGGTCTGGGTCAATCCGCGTGAGCTGGTGCGCGACGTCAATTTCGGGCGTGACAAGCGCAACCGGCCATCCTCCAACGCCTTCATCTGGGACGGCGACTGGGACCTGCGGCGCGGCGCCTTCCGCTTCGGTTCACGCTCGCGTCTGATGCGGGACCTGATCGAGCATGGCGATGACCTGACGGTGACGGAGCGCTATCAGCACTTGAAGGCCTTGCTGGAAGCGGGCAAGCCGTGGTCGTCGCCGCGTGATGGACTGTTGATGGACAGCGAGGAGCAGATTCTCGGCTATCTGCGCTGTTATCGCGGTTATCTGCAGGACATGGCCAGCAATGGCTTTCGTCAGGGGGTCACCAAGGACGAGATGGGCGTCGCGGTGACGCGTGAGGGTCGCCTGCTCAAGATCAACCGTGGTCTGCATCGTCTGGCCATGGCGCAACAGGTCGGTGTGCCCAGCGTGCCCGTCGTCATCAAGGCGGTACATCGGGAGTTCTGGGACAGAGTGACCGCTGGTGCCGAAGGCGATGAGGCCCTGCAGCGGCTGCAGGTTGCGCTGCGTGAGTGTCGCCCCGAAAGCGAACCAGGCCCGCTGGATCCCCGGACATATCCCGTGTTGGGTGTGGATGAAGGTTGGCCGGATCTGCGCGGCCTGGAGGACGGTGATTCGCGCGCCTGAGCTGCTGACCTGCTGTTTGGAAAACGAAAAAAGCCCTGTTTCATTGTGATGTTTCACATGAAACAGGGCTTTTTTTATTCTCTAGCCGGGCGATAGGTGCTTGTGGGCCAAGTGCCTGAGATGAAAAGCGGTCTAGCGTGCCAGCCGCTGGTAAAGCCCCAGATAGGCCTCGCCCATGGCGCTGGGAGTGAAGCGTGCCAGATGCGCACGCGCCCCCGCGACCAGCCGCTCCCGACGTGGTGCATCAGCGACGAGTGCCACGATGGCGGCAGCCAGTGCCTGTGCATCGCCGGTGGGCACCAGCACGCCGGTGCTGTCGTCATGCACGATATCGGGGATGCCATCCACATCGCTTGCGATGATCGGGACGCCGTGATCCATCACGTCGAGCAGAATCGAGCCGAGACCCTCGTTGCGTGACGGGAAGGCGAACAGATCGAAGGCTTCCAGATAGTCGCCGACATTGGTGTGGAAGCCTTCCCAGACCAGATTGTCGAGATCGGCACTTTCCGCCTTGAAGGTCGCCTCGTCCTCGCCGGCCCCCAGACAGACGAACAGCAGCTGCGGGTGACTGTCGCGCAGCCTGCGGGCCGCCTCGATCAGCACTCGCTGGCCCTTGTGGCGGTCCACCAGGGCGCCGACATGCCCGATGACAACACGATCTCCTGCGGGCGTATTGCCGAAGCGCTGGCGGAGCTCGGCCACGGCTTGCTTGTCGCTGGGCAGGTGGGCGAGGGTGCTGGGAATCAACGCCGTCTCACCCCATTGGCGCTCCCGCAGGTGAGATTCGATCACCGACGAAATTGCTACCCGGCAGGCGGCCGCGCGATAGGTCAGGCGATTGAACGGCTTGTCCTTCACCGGCTGGGGCACTCGGCGTGTCAGCAGGTAGGGCGTGCCGGTGAGGCGCTGATGCAGCCATGCCCAGTGCACCGCCTTGGCTTCGTGAGCATGCACGATATCGGCGCGGGGCTGGCCGAGATGGCCCTTGAAGCGCCCGCTGATCTCGATCACGTCCACCGTGACGGCCAGCTCAAGCGCTGCCAGTTCGCTGATCAAGGGCGAGCCCTGCAGGCACACCAGTGACTGGCGGATCGGCGCGCCGGCTTCGTCGTTCTCCCCCGGGCTTGCGCGTCGCGCCAGGTCCGCGATCAGATTGAGCGTCTGGCGCTCCCCGCCGCGAAAGCCGCGTGCCAGATTGACATGGCGTACGTGAAGCGGGCGCGTCACACCTCGCGCGGCAGTCGGCTCACAGCTAGAGGTCATGGTCACCATACCTTGTTGAAATCTTCGGCCTCACGCACCTTGGCGTCACGCTGGAATTCCAGCAGCTTGGCGTATTTCAGGTAGGCATTGACGCTGGCCGACAGCGCCACCGAGAAGCCATCGACGCCATCGCGGAAGCCGGCCTGGAAGACGAACTTGCGCATGAAGGCATTGCTGGCATGCAGGAAGGGAGTGAAGGCGTTGGCGCGTTTTCCCTTCTGATACATGATCTTGGCGGCGCGGTTCGAGAAACGGCCACTGGCCTTGACGAACAGTTCACCGAGATTGGCGAAGCTGAAATGCTCGAGATCGGCGTCCAGCTCGCAGGGATGGTTGGCCTGCACCGAGCTGTGCTGACGCGAATCGCGGAAGGCGAGTTTCTCGCGGTCATACAGGCGCAGGCAGTAATCGGGATACCAGCCGGCATGCCGCACCCAGCGCGAGCCGATGAAGTTGCGACGGCGCAGCGCGAAGCCATCATGGGGCGTGCTGTCGAGTGCCAGTTCCCGGATGGCGCTGACGGCACCGTCGGTCAGGCGCTCATCGGCGTCCAGTGACAGCACCCAGCGGTGGCTGGCATGGCTCGGCCCGACATTCTTCTGCGGCCCGTCGCCCAGGTAGGGTTGATCGATCACCACGGCGCCCATGTTGCGCGCCAGCTCGCAGGTGGCATCGGTGGAGCCGGAATCGACCACGATCAGCTCCTCGCAGACCTGGGCCAGCGAGCGCAGGCAGTCCTCGATGTTGTGGGCTTCATTGAGGGTGATGACACAGCCGGTGATGGGCACCGCGGTGCGCAGCTTGCCATCGGGTGAAGGGGCGGCCGAGGCCTCGTCGCTCGTGTTCATGACGGTCTCTGTCTGAAGAGCGCCTGCAGCACGACGGGGTGGGGCAGGCGCCGATGGGACTCAGTGGCAGGCTCGCCTGGGCGATGCGTCTGCCGACGATTCATGTCGCTATCGTACACTGCATGGTCGCCGATGCCTTGCCGGGCGGTATTCTGAAGTGCCATTCGGGAAGCGCCATGCGTGAAGGATCAGTCTTGGTCGGCTCAGGCTTGATAGGCGCTGCAGATGCGGGCCAGGCACGCCGCATGATGTGTCGGGGTGAAGCGGGCCAACGAACGGCCCAGGCGGGAGAGATTGCTTTTGCGCCAGCGTGCATCCGTGGGAGCCTCGGCATGCAGCTGGCAGCGATCGAGATCGATCACGTAGACGCGTTCGCTTTCATCGATCAGCAGGTTGCGTGCGTTGAGGTCGACATGCTCGAGCCCGGCGTCATGCACGGCGCGAATGGCGTGACCTGTCGCGTCGAACAGGCGGAGCAGGGCTTCGGGCAGCTCGGCCCCGGCAGGCAGGCGCTGTGCTTCGAGGGCGATCAGGTCATCGGCGAAGGCGCGTGCGCCGGGAATCAGCACCGTGATCAGGGCGGCCTCGTAGGTCAGGCCATGCCGCCACACGCAGGCACCGACGGGCTCTGGCACCGGCAGCCCCTGGCGATGCAGGCGCTCTGTCAGGCGCAGTTCGGCGAAGGCGCGGGTGCGCTCAAGGCCGGTATAGAGGTAGCGCTGACTGGCGAGCTTCGCGATCAGGCCGCCGCGACGATAGGGGCGCAGTGCCCAGCGGCGAGCCGGTGTCGCGGTGGTGTTGGCGGGTTGCAGTTCGGCGGGCAAACGACAGATATCAAGGAACAGACTCGCCCCGCGCCCCGGCGCTTCGCCGGTCACGGCGTCGTGTTCACGCCAGAACGATGGCATGAACCAGTCCGGCGTCATTTGTGGCGCTGTTTCGCCATCATATAGAATGTGGGCATTCTCATTTCGGAAAACTGCCATCCGCATGAAGCATCCTCTCCCTGCCCAGCCCGCACATATCTGCGTGCTCCGGCTCTCCGCTCTCGGCGATGTCTGCAATCTTGTGCCAACGGTACGCGCCTTGCAGCGTCAGTGGCCTGAGGCCCGCATTACCTGGATCGTCGGCAAGGGGGAGCACAGTCTACTGTCCGGCCTGACCGGGGTCGAGTTCGTGGTCTATGACAAGTCCACCGGTCTTGCGGGCATGCGCGCCATCTGGCGACAGCTCAAGGACACGCACTTCGATGTGCTGCTGCACATGCAGCAGGCACTGCGCGCCAGTGCGCTGTCGCTGGGCCTCAAGGCCAAGGTGCGTATCGGTTACGACCGTGCGCGCGCCAAGGACTGGCAGTACCTCTTTACCTCCCATCAGCTGGCCCCGCGAGAGCGCGCCCACGTGCTGGAGTCGTTCATGGACTTCGCGCGTACGCTGGGTGTCGAGGACTGCCGTCTCGACTGGCGTCTCGATGTGCCGCCCGAGGCCTACATCGAAGCCGCACGCGTCACCGGTGAGGCGCCGTATCTGATCATCAGTCCGTGTGCCAATCCGCGACTGCGCAACTTCCGCAACTGGTCGCCGGAAGGCTATGCGGCGGTCGTCGATCATGCCTGGCAGCAATATGGCATCCGCAGCGTGATGACCGGTGGTGGCAGTCCACAGGAACGTGAAATGGGCGCGCGCATCAAGGCGCTGGTCAGCGAAGGCGCGGTCATCGATGCCATCGGTGGCACCTCGCTCAAGGGCCTGCTGGCGATGATCGATCGCGCCGTGGCGGTGATCGCGCCGGATTCCGGCCCGGTGCACATGGGCAATGCGCTCAACACCCCGGTGATCGGTCTGTACGCCACCACCAATCCCGAGCGTGCGGCGCCGTACTGCTGGCAGCATCTGGTGGTCAATCGCTATCCGGACGCCGTGAAGACCTATCTTCACAAGCAGATGGACGAGATCAACTGGGGTCAGCGCGTGCGCCATCAGGACGCCATGAGCCTGATTCGCGCCGAGGATGTCATCGCGCGCCTCGCTGAGCTGCTGGCGGACACCGATGGCGTCATTCGTGGCCAGAGCTGCGAACGTCTGCCGGTCGCGGCTGTCTCCTCTACGGATACCTCTTCTTCCCAATCCCCCTCTGCACGCGGAGACGCCTGATGAAGCTTGATCTGACTGCGCTTGAACAGGCTCGCCTGCTGGTCGTGGGTGATGTGATGCTCGACCGCTACTGGCACGGTGGCACCTCACGCATCTCGCCGGAAGCGCCGGTACCGGTGGTACGAGTCGGCGAGAGCGAAGACCGCCCCGGCGGTGCCGCCAACGTCGCGCTCAACATCGCCTCGCTCGGCGCACATGCAACCCTCGCGGGTGTCGTCGGTGAGGATGACAACGCCGCCATCCTTACCCGCGCGCTGGAAAACGCCAATGTCATCACGCGCTTCCAGGCCAGTGACAGCGTGCCGACCATCACCAAGCTGCGCGTGATGAGCCGCAATCAGCAGCTGCTGCGCCTCGATTTCGAGGAGCCGCTGCACGAGGTGGATACCAGCGCGCTGGTGAGCCAGGTCGAGGCCGAGCTGGGCGCCAGTGGCGTGATGATTCTCTCCGACTACGGCAAGGGCTCGCTGAATCAGGTCGAGGCGCTGATCGCCGCTGCGCGTGCGGCGGGCAAGCGTGTGCTGGTCGACCCCAAGGGCAGTGATTTCTCGCGCTATCGCGGCGCCAGCATCATCACCCCCAACCTGACCGAATTCGAGACCATCGTCGGGCCGTGCCGCAGCGATGAGGAACTGGCCGAGAAGGGCGAGGCACTGCGTGCCGAGCTCGAGCTGGAAGCTCTGCTGGTGACGCGCAGCGAGAAGGGCATGACCCTGATCCGCGAGGGCTATCAGCCGCTGCACCTGCCGACGCATGCGCGTGAGGTCTACGACGTCACCGGTGCCGGCGATACGGTGATCGGCGTTCTGGGTCTGGCGCTGGCGGCCGGTCACGCCTTCCCGGAAGCCGTGATGCTGGCCAACCTGGCCGCGGGTCTGGTGGTTGCCAAGCCGGGGACCGCGACCCTGTCGGTGGCGGAGCTCTACACTGCGCTGCACGGCGACAAGCTGGCGGAATTCGGCGTGATCCAGGAGTCCGCGCTCATCCCGGCAGTCAAGGCCGCCCAGGCACGCGGCGAGCGTGTGGTGATGACCAATGGCTGCTTCGACATCCTGCACGCCGGTCACGTGGCCTACCTGCAGGAAGCGGCACGCCACGGCGATCGCCTGATCGTGGCCGTCAACGACGACGACTCGGTGGCACGCCTCAAGGGGCCGACACGCCCGATCAACCCGGTGCTGCGCCGCATGCAGGTGCTGGCGGGCCTCGGTGCGGTCGCCTGGGTGGTGCCCTTCAGCGAAGACACCCCGGCACGCCTGATCGAGGCCGTGCTGCCGGATGTGCTGGTCAAGGGCGGCGATTATCGTCCCGAAGAGATCGCCGGGGGAGAGGCTGTGATCGCCAATGGCGGTGAAGTCCGCGTGCTCGGTTTCGAGGACGGCGTCTCCACCACCGCGATGATCGCCACCATTCTCGATCGCGAGGACTAGGCGTGAGCCTTGCCCGCGGCCTCTACAGCACCGCGCTGACCCTGCTGTCGCCCCTCATCTGGCAGCGGGTCTGGCGCGAGCACGATGCCCAGCACCCGCGCCTGGAGCGGCTGGGTATCATCCCCTCCACACCGAGCACCACGCCCGACAGTGAACGCCCCATCTGGCTGCACGCCGCCTCGCTGGGCGAGGTGGTGATGGTGGCGAGTCTCGTCGAGGCGCTGCGTCAGCGCTACCCACGGCGCCCGCTGGTGCTGACGACCATGACAGCCACCGGCGCTGCACAGGCCGCACGTCTGCTGCATACGCCGCAGGGCTCGTCAGGGCTTGCCCCGGCCCGTCATCATTACCTGCCGCTGGATTTCCCGCTGAGCGCGCGGCGCTTCGTGCGTCGGCTGCGTCCGGCGCTGGCGATCATGGTGGAAACCGAGCTGTGGCCCAACCTGATGGCCGCCTGCGCGCGAGATGACATTGCGCTGTACGTCATCAATGGCCGCCTGTCGCCGCGCGCCTTCCAGCGCTATCGCAGGATCGGCGCCCTGATGCGCGACAGTCTTGCTCACGTCAGTGGCCTGTCGGCCAAGTCGCAGCAGGATCTGGAGCGTTTCATGGCGCTTGGCCTGCCGCCAGCGCGCGGCACGGCCGTCGGCTCGCTCAAGTTCGAACTGGACATTGCTGAACAGGTCATTGCCGATGGCCAGGTGCTGCGCCAGTCATTCGCGCAGCGGCCGGTATGGATCGCCGCCTCGACGCATGACGGCGAGGATGGCCAGATACTCGCGGCGCATGCCGCGGTGCGTGACCAGCACCCTCAGGCCTTGCTGCTGTTGGTGCCACGCCATCCACAACGCTTCGAAGCAGTGGCCGCTCAGGCGGCACAGTGGTGTCAGACGCGCGGCGAGCGCAGCCTGCGACGCAGTGCCATGTCAGAGAGCGGCACCGAGGTGGCTGACGCCGTATCGGTACTGGTCGGTGACAGTCTCGGGGAATTGCTGACGCTGTATGCGGCCAGTGATATCGCCTTCATCGGCGGCAGTCTGGTGCCCATCGGCGGGCACAACCTGCTCGAGCCCGCCGCATTGGGGCTGCCACTGCTGAGTGGCCCATCGCTGGACAACTTCAGCGAGATCGCCGAGGTGATGGCCGCAGAAGGCGCGCTCCAGGTCGTTGCGGATGACGCGGCATTGGCCGAAGCGGTGAATGCGCTGTTCTCGGATCAGGCCGCGCAGCAGATGGCAGGCCAGGCGGCCAGCCAGGTCGTGGAGCGCAATCGCGGCGCGCTGAGTGGCACCATGGCGATGCTCGAGCACCACCTGCCGCTGTGACGTCCCTGCGCACGCAAAGTGTGCATTGACTGTCTGGTCAGACAGAAAACGCCGCACAATCGTGCGGCGTTTTCTGTTTGTCAGTGGTCTGGCGCTGCGAGTGGCCTGACTCTTTCCGGCAAGGCAATCTGCAGCTCAGCAGTCGACAAGCTCGGCCGTCACGCCCATTTCTGCCTCCAGCGCCCCCAGACAATCACGTGCGGCGGGGCTGGCATTGCTGATCACCACATCAAAGTCACTCAGCGGGGCGATGAAGGCGGGGCGCACCATCTCGAACTTGCGCGCATCGACGATCAAGAAGCGCTGCATCGCGCTTTCCAGAGCGGCCTGCTTGGCCGCGACCTCATGGAAATGGAAGCAGCTGACGCCTCGCTCGGCATGCACTCCGCCCGCCGAGAGAAAGGCCTTGTTGATACCTAGGCGGCGGATGGCCTCCGGCATGTCGGTGGCGGTGAATGACTGGGTGGCCGGGTGAAAAAGGCCCCCCAGCATCACCAGCCGCACCCCGGGCAGATGGCCGACCGCATTGGCCACATTCAGGGCGCAGGTCACCAGGGTCAGCGTCTGCTGGCGGTCGATGGCGGCCGCCAGATGGACCAGCGTGGTGCCGCAATCCACGTACAGGGTGTCGCCGTCCTCGATATGACTGGCCAGCTGCTGGCACAGCGCTTGCTTGATCGGGGCGCTGGCGTCGATCTCGCGATCCAGGCGATAGACGCTGCCGGCGGATGAATCGACCAGCAACAGGCGGCCACCCAGAATTTCCAGCAGTCCGTTGCTGTGCGCCACGTCGCGACGAATGGTCATCTCCGAGACGGCGCATAGCTGTGCGGCGTCGCTCAGTTGCAGAGGGCTGCCTTCGCGCAGAATGGCCTGCAGGCGGTCGAGTCGGGCGGCGCTGTGATTGTTCATGCGGCTTTTGTCCTTTGGTGCCGGTTCCGATGAGGGAGCGTTGGCGAAAAACTGGGCTGAAGCGCCACGTCCCACGTCAGAAGCAGATGATAAACCACTGACACACAGGGAGAACCTCAAAAATGCCCCTGACACTGCCAGTCTGGCACTGGAAGACAAGTGGGCGTGAGGTAAAACGGACGTATTGACTATTTGGTCAGGCTGTGACTTTTTGAACATGGTGAGAATGCAGGATAACACTGCACGACGTTGAGAACGGGTCGTCGCAGCCCTGCACGCAGCACCCATAACAACCACAAGAACCCTCAGGATCTTCCCAATGAATCCCCTCATGAGTCTCGTCGGGATGGCTTCGCTCATCCTCATTGCCGTGGCGCTGTCGTCGAATCGACGCGCCATTCGCCTGCGTACCGTGGGTGGTGCCTTTGCCATCCAGCTGGCCATCGGCGCCTTCGTGCTCTACACCTCCTTCGGCCAGGGAGTGCTGGCCGGTGTCTCCGGTGCCGTCAGTCAGGTGGTCAACTATGCCGATCAGGGCATCAACTTCCTGTTTGGCAGCCTGGCCAATCCGGGCAGTGGTGTCGGCTTCATCTTCGCGGTCAAGGTGCTGCCGATCATCATCTTCTTCTCATCGCTGATCGCGGTGCTCTACTACCTCGGCATCATGCAATGGGTGATTCGCCTGCTGGGCGGCGGCCTGCAGCGTGTGCTGGGCACGTCGCGTACCGAGTCGCTCTCGGCCACGGCCAACATCTTCGTCGGTCAGACCGAGGCGCCGCTGGTGGTCAAGCCGTATCTGGCCAGCATGACGCGCTCCGAGCTGTTCGCGGTGATGTGTGGTGGCCTGGCCTCCGTCGCCGGTTCGGTGCTGGGCGGCTATGCGGCGCTGGGCATTCCGATGGAATATCTGGTGGCGGCATCCTTCATGGCCGCGCCCGGCGGGCTGCTGTTCGCCAAGCTGCTGTTCCCGGAGACGGAGAAGCCGGATGACTCGATCGCCCTCGCCGATGCTGCCCTCAAGGATGATGATGCGCCCTCCAATGTGCTGGACGCTGCGGCCTCCGGTGCGTCTTCCGGCCTCAAGCTGGCGGCCAATGTCGGGGCGATGCTGCTGGCCTTCATCGCGCTGATCGGCCTGATCAACGGCATTCTCGGCGGCGTGGGTGGCTGGTTCGGCATGGACACGCTGAGTCTCGACATGATTCTCGGCTGGTTGTTCGCGCCGCTGGCCTTCCTGCTGGGCGTGCCGTGGAGCGAGGCGACCCTGGCGGGTTCCTTCATCGGCCAGAAGCTGGTGGTGAACGAGTTCGTCGCCTACATCAATCTGGCGCCCTACCTCAGCGGTGACAGCATCGTCGCGGCCACCGGCGCGGTGATGACGCCCTACACCATGGCAGTGCTGTCGTTCGCGCTGTGCGGCTTCGCCAATCTGTCGTCGATCGCCATCCTGCTGGGGGGGCTGGGCAGTCTGGCACCGACACGCCGTCATGAGATCGCAAGCCTGGGGCTCAAGGCGGTACTCGCCGGCACGCTGTCCAATCTGATGTCGGCGGCGATTGCCGGTTTCTTCCTGGCGCTGGCGGCCTGATGCATTCCTCGCTCTCCGCCCGGTCAGTCGACGGGAGCCATCCTGCCGGCATGCGCCGGGCGGCAAGCGAGGAAACATCGGGGCGTCATCTCGGGGAAGCCGAGGGTGGCAAGGTGCCAGGCGAGAGTGTGAAAAGGTTCACATTGTCGTCGAAGGCACGTTGATCACCCCCGAAATGTCGCTCTGTCGTTTTTGCGAGGAAGTGCTAACATCGCCGCCTTTCCAGACTGGGCCCCGTGCGAGTTTCACTCCCGCGCCTTCGTCGGACTTCATAGCGACAAGACCCGCTCAGCGGGCAAGACCACAAGAATTCGAACAGTCTCATCATTCAGGACAGGATCGTTACGCGATGACCATGCTCAAGACCCTCGCGGCCAGCACTCTGGCTGCCACCACGCTGCTGACCGCTGCAGCACCGGCGCAGGCTACTGACTTCAATGGCGATATCCACGCCAATGATTACAAGTGGCTGACCTTCAACCTGATGCGCAGTGAAGACAACCGCCTGCCGTTCCGCAACAGCGAAGATACCTACCTGGAGATGGAGTTCGGCGGCCGCTCGGGCATCGTCGATCTCTACGGGTATGTCGACTTCTTCGACCTGCTGGACGACAGCTCCGATGACCTGAACGACGGCGACAACTTCTTTGCCAAGCTGGCGCCGCGCTTCTCGCTGGATGCCATGACCGGTTACGACCTGTCGTTCGGCCCGGTGGATGAGCTCTACATCGCCACCGTCACCAACATCGGTGACAACGGCGCATTCGGCGGTCTGTGGGAGCACTACGTCGGCCTGGGCAGCGATGTGCAGGTGCCGTGGTTCGGCAAGATGGGCTTCAACCTCTACGCGCGTTACGTGCGTGAGAACTACGGCGGCGAAGACGAGAGCAAGTGGGACGGCTACATGGCCTCCACCAACTGGTTCAAGCCGTTCGTCAACTTCGATGATGGCAGCTTCATCGCCTATCAGGGCTACCTGGACTACAAGTTCGATGCCGACGAAGTGGGCAGCCAGGCGGGCCGCAGCGTCAACAGCATGGAGTGGTTCAACGGTATCTACTACCACACCCAGCGCTATGCGATCGGCTATGGCCTGAAGTACTACAACAACATGGCGTTCTTCACCGATGGCTCCACTGCCACCGGCGTTCGCCAGGACACCACCGGCTTCGGCAACTACTTCAGCATCAACTACAAGTTCTGATCACCGCTTCGCTCTCGCTGAGCGACCGGCGCTAAAACAGAAACGGGAAGCCCCTCAGGGCTTCCCGTTTTTCGTCTGGCTGCTGTGGCATCTGACGCCTGAAATCCGGCATCTGATGATCAGCGGAACTCCACCTCGGTGACTTCCACGCGCACCAGCTGGCGTGACCACTCGCCCTCCGGCAGCGAGACGCGTACCTCGCGGCTATCGCGTGTCTGGCCGGGGCGCAGGTAGGTCTGGGGCAGGCGATATTCACCGACCCACAGCGGTACCTCACGCGTCGCGAGCAGATGGCCATCATCGGCATACAGGCGCAGTCTGGCCTGCACGCCGATGACACTCTGGCCGGCCGTGTTGTCGAGGCTGAACTGCAGAAGCGCCTCGTCATCCTCTTCGCTCACCGAGGACAGACGCGCGACCAGACCATCGCGGTGGCCTTCACTCAACAGCTGCGGATTGGCTAGCGCGCTGCTGTTGAGGCGTGACGCGCTGTCAGGCGCTGCGTTGCTGGCACTGGTAGAGGCCGCACCGGCTGATGGTGAGGCCGAGTCGCTAGCCGGAGCGACCGCCGCCGTCACCGGCACGGCCGTCGAGGTCGGCACCAGCGCGCTGCCAGCGCCAGTTTCCACGGACGGTCGTGTGGCCGGGGGGGAAACGGCCTGCACCTCATCCAGCTGATATTCCCAGCTGTGGTCCGGCTTGAGCAGGATCTTGACGCCGCTGTCGAGCGTCACGGTGACTGGCTGGCTGATCGGCAGGCTATCGGCCAGCGCCAGCGGACTTGCGCTGGCTGCCAGCAGCAGTGCGGTCGCCAGGCTCAGTCGTGGGCGCAGATTCATCGTCATGCCAGCTCCTCAAGCAGTGATGCGTTCGACGCCACTTTCGCGTCCCACCAGCAGCACATCGGCACCGCGTGCCGCGAATAGGCCATTGGTGACGACACCGACGATGGCGTTGATGCGCGCTTCCATGGCGATCGGGTCCTCGATCAGGAAGTTGTAGCAATCGAGGATGCGGTTGCCGTTGTCGGTCAGCACGCCATCGCGGTAGACCGGGTCTGCGCCCAGCTTGACCAGCTCACGTGCGACATAGGAGCGCGCCATCGGAATGACTTCCACCGGCAGCGGGAAGCCGCCGAGAATATCCACCTGCTTGGAGCCATCGGCGATGCACACGAAGCGCTCGGCGCAGGCCGCGACGATCTTCTCGCGGGTCAGCGCGGCGCCGCCGCCCTTGATCATCGCCAGGCGCGGGTCGATCTCGTCGGCACCGTCCACGTAGACCGGCACGGTGCCGACATGGTTGAGTTCGAAGACGTCGATGCCATGGCCCTTGAGGCGCTCGGCAGTGGCTTCGGAGCTGGCGACGGCGCCGGCGAAGTCGTGACGCACTTCCGCCAGCGCATCGATGAACAGATTGGCCGTCGAGCCGGTGCCGACGCCGATGATGGTGTCGCGGCTCAGCAGTGGGCGAATCTCGTCAAGGGCGGCGCGGGCCACGGCCTGCTTCAGCTCATCCTGGGTCATGTGATACCTCGGGTCGGTGGGGCGGTGGTGAAAGTGGGCATTGGCGCGGTCTTCCCCGCGTGGCCAGCAGTTTACCGCCGGCAGGCACTGGAAAACGGCTTGACGTGAAGCGCAACGCCGGAAAACGCCACATTATAACGGCAAACCCGGCGATGGCGCTGGACGCTCTCGCCAGCGGTCTGATAACAATGGGGGTTCGGTCGCGCTCATGCGGCCCGCGCTGTGACACATCAGGACATTCCTATAATGCTCGAACATTACGTCAAGAAAATCCTGTCGGCTCGTGTCTACGAAGCCGCCCATGAAACTCCGCTCTCGCCGGCACCCTTGTTGTCGCGTCGTTTCGGCAATCACATCTTCATCAAGCGTGAAGACCTGCAGCCTGTCTATTCCTTCAAGATTCGCGGCGCCTACAACAAGATGGCCCAGCTGACGGATGAACAGAAGGCGTGTGGCGTGATTGCGGCCTCGGCCGGCAATCATGCGCAGGGCCTGGCGATGGCGGCCAAGCTGATGGGCGTCAAGGCAGTGATCGTGATGCCGCGCATTACGCCGGAAATCAAGGTGCAGGCCGTGCGCGAGCGCGGCGCGCGGGTGATTCTCAAGGGCGATGCCTTCCCCGAGGCACTGGCCCACGCGCGTACCCTGATGGACGAGCACGGCTATACCTTCATCCCGCCCTATGACGACCCGGATGTCATTGCCGGTCAGGGCACCGTCGGCATGGAAATCCTGCGTCAGCACCCCGGCAAGATCGATGCGATCTTCGTGCCGGTCGGGGGCGGTGGTCTGATCGCCGGTGTCGCGGCCTACGTGAAGTACCTGCGCCCCGAGATCCGCGTCATCGGGGTCGAGGCGGAAGATGCCGCCTGCCTCAAGGCGGCCATGGAAGCCGGCGAGCGCGTGGTGCTGGACCAGGTCGGCGTGTTCGCCGAGGGTGTGGCGGTCGCGCAGATCGGCGCGGCACCGTTCGAGCTCATCCAGCGCACCGTCGATGAGGTCATCACCGTCAATACCGACGAGATGTGTGCGGCGGTCAAGGACATCTTCGAGGATACGCGCGCCGTCTCCGAAACCAGTGGCGCACTGTCACTGGCGGGCCTCAAGAAATATGTCCAGCAGTCAGGCGCGGAAGGGGAGACGCTGGTCTGCATCAACTCCGGTGCCAACACCAACTTCGATCGCCTGCAGCACATTGCCGAGCGCACCGAGCTGGGCGAGCAGCGTGAGGCGATTCTGGCCGTGACGCTGCCGGAGCGCCCGGGGGCCTACAAGCAGTTCTGCAAGGTGATCGGCAAGCGCATGGTCACCGAGTTCAACTATCGCTATGCCAATCCGGAGGAAGCGCATGTCTTCGTCGGCGTGCAGGTCAAGCCGGGCGGTGAAGACCGCGCCGCTGTGGTCGAGAAGCTGCGTGAGGCGGGCTATGCGGTGGAAGACCTGACCGACAACGAACTGGCCAAGCTGCACACGCGTCATCTGGTCGGTGGGCGCACGACCAGCGATCTCGAGGAAGAGGTCTATCGTTTCGAGTTCCCGGAGCGTCCTGGTGCCCTGATGAATTTCCTCACCCACCTGCCGGCGGACTGGAACATCTCGCTGTTCCACTACCGTAACCACGGCGCGTCGCATGGCCGGGTGTTGATCGGCATGCAGATCCCCAATGGCGACCGCGCGCGGGTCGAGGAATATTTCAATGAGATCGGCTATCGCTTCTGGAAAGAGAGCGACAATCCCGCCTATCGCCTGTTTCTGTCCTGAGTGAGACAAGCGGCGGGGTGATGATGGCTATATGAGTCATTGGCGTTGAAGGCGGCGAGCTGAGGCGCAGCTCATCATGCTTCATTGGTCATGTTCGTGGATAGAAAAGCCCCGGCCTTCGCGTGGAAGGTCGGGGCTTTTTCATGCGTATCCGGCGGGCATGCCGCAGGAAATTCCACATTTCATGCCAAGCGCGAAAAAGAACGGTGTTTCTGGATGAAGCTCTTGTCGGCTGGGGTGACCAGACATCAAAAGCTGCGTGGAAAAGCGTCCATTCAAACGATTGCATGGTGATTGTCATACAGAAGTCAGATGCCTATCATCTGGTCACTGTCAGGAAGACAGTCATCGACAACCGTCACGCGAAAGCCACTGACGATATAAGAAGAAGCCCGCTCTCATGAAACGTAAGCCCGATCTGGTCATGGCCCTGGTATTCATCTTCGGGATTGGTGTAGTGGCAACCGGCTACGCCCAGACCGTAATGGGTTCCTGAATCCTGCGCTGCTGCCCTCACCGGCGGTAGCGGTGCTGCTGGCGTCAGTCTCTCTGGCGCCACGCACCCATGCCATGACCCTCCTGCCAGGCTTTCCAGCGTTTCTGCTCCCAGCTTTCCAGCTCCCCGCCCCCCCTTAAGCTTGCCCTCGTCTGGCTTCACTGCGTTGCTGCTTCGCCTCCTCACAGATAGCCCCTTTCTGCCTGCTTTCACCCTCGACATCTCGCGGTCGTGCCATCGATCTCGTCATAAAGCCCAGCGGCTCATTCAGGGCGGGCAGGGCGCACGACTTCGCGATCACTGACGATGGCGTCCAGCGGGACATCCCAGGGCTGTACCGGCAGGGCGGGGACCTTCTGACAGTGGTGGGCGAGACCGATTAACAGTGGCCGTGGGCCGGGACGGCGGGTAAAGGCGAAGCTGCGATCGTAGAAGCCGCCGCCCATGCCGATGCGAGCCCCGTGCCCATCGAAGCCGACCAGTGGCATCAAGACGACATCCAGCGCCCAGGCAGGCAGGCGCCGTGCCTTGGAAGCACCGTGACGGGTGTCCGGTTCGGCGATGCCGAAGCGATTGCTGACCAGGGGTGTCTGATCGTCGTAGCGCACGAACCATAGCGAATTGGCCGCGAACGGACGCAGTACCGGCAGATAGACCTTCGCCCCCCGTCGCTGCAGCCAATTGCACAGGCGCGTGGCATCGATCTCGCCATCGTAGGGCAGATACAGGGCGACGTGGCGGGCGCGCAACAGTTCCGGCAGCCGTTTCAGCTGACGCAGGAGCGCATCTTCGGCTTGCAGGCGAATGGCAGGTGGTAGCTGACGGCGGCGTTGGCGCAGCAGACGGCGAAGCACACGGCGGTCGGCCTGAGGGTGATCGAGCTCGCTGGGCAGTGCCCAGAGCGTGGTATCGAGTGCTGCAGAAGGGAGTGGCGAGCGTGGGCTCGCGGGTGCGGCATAGACCGCGGGGGGCTTGCGCATGCCTGACAATCTCCGTCAGACAGGGTTCTCCAAGGTGCCGGTGTTACCGGGGGCCCTTGAACCCAGCGGTTCAAGGTGGGTAGTCCCGCGCAGCGCATCAGGCGTTCCGACGCACGGACATGCACACAGCACTGCGCAGTGGACTCCCTGGGAATAGCTTATAAGCTCGAGGGACATCGGCAACTGTCGTACACCCCAGAGAACTCATTCAGTCTACCAAACCCCGCCTGCCTGCCCAAGGGCTAATCCTGTCGGGAACAATCTGTTGCCTGAATGTATCAGTTGTTTGATTCTGAAGCGTTTTTACGCTCAGCAGCGCGCGCCTTCGCCTGATCGGCATAGTCGGCTGGCAGCTGACTGAGCGCGGCATCCAGTTGACGGTCCAGCGCGGTGAGGCGAGTCTCGAAGTCGCGCTGCAGGGCGCGCTCGCTGTCACGGCTGTTGATCAACTCATGCGAGATATTGAGCGCTGCCATCAGGGCGACCTTGTCGGCGCTGATGGTGTTGCCGCGCTGCTGGATGCCTTGCATGGCGAGATCCAGATAAGCCGCCGCACGGGTCAGGCCATCTTCCTCGCCGGGCTGACAGCTGACGGTATAGCTGCGGCCGAGCAGGCTGATCTCGGTGGTATTGCGTGGGGTGGCGGAATCGCTCATGTAGATCCTCTCGGGCCTTGTCCGGCGTCATCCAGATTGATGCCGACGTCCTGCTGTCAGTGCGTCACCGTCGCAGTCAGGACGGCAAGCCAGAAGGAGGGCCAGTGCGGTAAGATGGGGGCATTCTCGAGCCACTATAGAGAGCCGCTTCTGGAGGGTCAACGCGCCGCGCGGCGCGGCTGCCTTGTGCTGCAGCACATCCTTCAGATGCCATTCTCCCGCTACAGAACCACTTCTCACTGACTCAATGGGGCCGCATCATGGCGATCATCAACGATACCTTCGACTTCTCGCTCGTCGCAGACCACTTCCTGGCTCACGGCAGCCTCAACAATCCTTCCTTCCTCGATGGTCAGCTGGTGGCCGCACTGGCGCTGGATGACATCAGTGCCGAGGATTGGCTGGCGCGCGTCTGCGCCTCGCTGGGGGTCGAGCAACCGGCCACGCGTGAGGCCGGTGAAGTCTTCCTCACCTGGCGCACGCGCAATCAGGAGCGTCTGGCCGCCAGCGAGATGAGCTTCGAGCCGCTGCTGCCGGATGACATGTTCTCGCTGGCCGAACGTGGTCAGAGCCTGCGCGAATGGACGCTGGGCTTCCAGGAAGAGCTGGCCGGTGCCGATGATGATGTCCGTAGTGGCTGGAGTCAGGCGCTCAAGGATGCGCTGAGCGATGTCGAAGCCATCTCGAGCGGCCTCGCCAATGCCGAAGACCTCGACGACGACAACGCCGAGGACGAGGCCGATCTGTTCGCGCTGGCTGACCATGTGCGCATGGCGGCCTTGCTGCTTTACACCGAGCAGCACCCGGGCAACCCGGACGTCGAGAAGCCCAGCGATGACCAGCTGCCGGAAGGCGGTCTCGAGGGCAGCCTCGGCGTCAGCTCGCGTACCGATTCCCACTGAGTCAGTATCTGTAGCACCAGTATCTGCTCAGTCGCTAGCCACTGAATCGATGGTCACCCACCGCTTGCGCCGCGTCTGATGCAAGGCTGGTACAAGAGGGCGGGTGCCCCCATCTACAGCATCACGCCTGTTTGTCACTCGAACGCGCCATGCCCGGCGGGTTCTCGACGGAGATTGCCATGACTGCCCCAGCCATCCTGCCCGCACCTGCTGCCCTGACGGCAGAGGATTTTCGTGCACGCCGCCAGCGCCTGATCGCGCAGCTGCCGCAGGGGGCTGCCGCATTGGTGGTCTCGTCGGGCCTGGCCCAGCGCAACCGCGACAGTGAATACAGCTTCCGTCAGAACAGCGACTTCCACTATCTGACCGGCTGGCCGGAACCCGAGGCCGCCTTGCTGTTGCTGCCCGGGCGCGCCGAAGGGGAGAGCGTGCTGTTCTGTCAGGAGAAGGACCCGCTGGCCGAAGCCTGGACCGGCATCCGCATCGGCGCCGAGGGTGCCGTCGCCACGGCAGGCTTCGATCAGGCCTTCACCAATGAGGCCCGTGATGAAGTGATGGCCAGCCTGCTGGATGGCCGCGAGCGTCTCTATGTGCTGTTCGAGGATGATGAAGCCCTGGCGCTGGCTCAAGCGCTGCGCGATGAGCTGGCCGCCGCGGTGCGTCGCGGAGCACGACCGCCGGCCGCCTTCGAGGATCTCGCGCCGCTGCTGCACGAGCAGCGCCTGATCAAGGATGAGCGTGAGCTGGCGCTGATGCGCCACGCCGCCGAGATTTCCGCGCGCGCGCATGTGCGTGCGATGCAGATCAGCCGTCCCGGCCTGCACGAGTATCATCTGCAGGCCGAGATCGAGCATGAATTCCAGTGGCAGGGGGCGCCGGCCCCGGCCTACACCAGCATCGTCGGGGCGGGTGTGAATGCCTGTGTACTCCACTACATCGAGAATCGCGCGCCGCTGGAGGATGGTCAGCTGGTGCTGATCGATGCCGGCGCCGAGTACGCCCTCTATGCCGGCGACATCACGCGTACCTTCCCGGTCAATGGCCGCTTCAGTGAGCCGCAGCGCCGTCTGTACGAGATCGTGCTCAAGGCGCAGGAGCGCGCGGTAGCCGCCGTGGTACCGGGTGCAACGTTGGTGGGCATTCACCAACAGGTCGTGCATGACCTGACCACGGGGCTGGTCGAGCTGGGCCTGTTGCAGGGGGAGGTCGAGGAATTGATCAGCAGCGATGCCTACCGTCGCTTCTATCTGCACTCCACCTCGCACTGGCTGGGGCTGGATGTGCACGATGTTGGCAGCTATCGCGAAGCGGGTGAGCCGCGTCCGCTGGTGCCGGGCATGGTGCTGACCATCGAGCCGGGCCTCTACATTCCGCAGGACGGCGACATTCCCCTTGAGTATCGCGGGATCGGCATTCGCATCGAGGACGACGTCGCAGTGACTGCCGCGGGCCACGAGGTGTTGAGTCATGGCGTGCCCAAGTCCGTCGAGGCTATCGAGGCGCTGATGCGCGCGGAGGCCTGACGCCATGAGCGAGCCTGAAGCCATGAGCGGGCGTGATGCCGAACACTTCGACATCGTGATCATCGGCGGCGGCCTGGTGGGCGCCAGCCTGGCCTGTGCGCTGGCGCCGCTGATGGAACGTGTGGCCGACGAGAAGGGCCGTGAGGCTGCAGCGTTGCGTGTCGCCGTGATCGAGGCCAATGAGCTGCCCGCGGCGTCAGCAGACGCCCGGCGCTTCCAGCCCAGTTTCGATGCACGTGCCAGCGCCATCGCGGCGGGCTCACGCCAGCGGTTCACCGCCTTCGGGGTCTGGGAGGCAATGTGCGAGCACGCCACGCCGATTCGCACCATCCATGTCAGTGAGCGCGGCCACCTGGGCGCGACACGCATGCGGGCCTCCGAGCTCGAGGTAGCCGCGCTCGGCCACGTGATTCCCAATGCCTGGATGGGCCAGGTACTGCATCGCCAGCTGGCCGAGCTGCCGCTGGCCTGGTGTTGCCCGGCGCGCGTGGCAGAAATCGCCGTCACGGCGGAAGGTCATCGCCTCACGCTGGAGGATGGCCGTCTGATCGAGGCTGAGCTGACCGTGCTGGCGGATGGCGGTCGCTCTGGGCTCAAGGAGCTCCTCGGTATCCACAGTGCGGCGCAGGACTATGAGCAGCATGCCTTGATCGCCACGGTGGAGATGAGCCAGCCTCACCAGGGAGTCGCCTACGAGCGCTTCACCAGCGAAGGCCCGATGGCGCTGCTGCCGCTGGCCGGCAAGCGCATGGAGCTGGTCTGGACGCGCTCCCCCGCTGACACGGAAAGCCTGATGACGCTGCCCGACAGCGACTTCCTGCAGGCGCTGCAGCGCGCCTTCGGTGAACGCGCCGGCCGCTTTCGCCGCGTCGGGCAGCGCCACGCCTATCCGCTGTCGTTGGTGCGAGCCAGCGAAGGCACGCGCCCCGGTCTTGCGGTGCTCGGCAACGCCGCCCACGCCCTGCACCCGGTGGCAGGGCAGGGCTTCAATCTGGCGCTGCGCGGCGTGACTGACCTGGTCGTGGCCATCGAGGCGGGCCTGACGCGTGGCGAGTCGCCGGGGGCCACCAGCGTGCTGAGTGACTTCGAGGAGCGGCGCGGCGCGGATCGCGACAATGTGGTGCTGTTCAGCGATGGCTTGATCCGCCTGTTCGGGGTCGAGAGTCGCTGGCTGGGGCATGCACGGGCAGCGGGCCTGATCGGGCTCAATCTGGTCTCGCCGCTCAAGCGCCTGTTGGCCAGACGCTCGATGGGCATTGAGCGCTGAGGTTGGTGGGTACTCGCTGACTTGGCTCGTGGGCAGAGCCTCGCAGACAGGGCCTCACTGACAGCGCCTTGGTGTCGAGCCACGCGACGGGGCTTCGAAATCAGGGCACGAAATTGGTCTTCGAGATCAGGCTACGAGACAGAACTTCGAGACAGAACTTCGAGACAGAACTTCGAGACAGAACTTCGAGACAGAACTTCGAGACAGAACTTCGAGACAGAACTTCGAGACAGAACTTCGAGACAGAACTTCGAGACAGAACTTCGAGACAGAACTTCGAGACAGGGAGCAGGCATGAAGGACGGTCGATCAGCAGGTAGCGCACATGACGCCGATGTCGCCATCGTCGGGGCCGGTATCGTCGGTGCCACCCTGGCGCTGCTGCTGGGGCAGGCGGGGCTGCGAGTCATGCTGGTCGAGGGGCGTGAGTCCGCGACCCGCTGGCAGCCAGATAGCGCCCCCGAGCCACGGGTGAGTGCATTGACGCCGGTCTCTCAGCAGCTGTTGAGCGGTCTGGGTGTGTGGCCGACGATCGCCGCCAGTCGCCTGATGCCCTATACCGGCATGCAGGTGTGGGACGCGGAGGGCAATGGCGAGATCCAGTTCAGTGCCGAGGACAGCGGTGTGCCGGTACTGGGGCATATCGTCGAGAACCGGGTCACGCTCGCCGCGCTGGAGCAGGCCATCGATGCCTGCCCGGCGATCACGCGCTGCTTCGGGGCGCGTGTAGCAGGCATGGCACTCCCACGCTCGGGCGCTACATCAGTAGTGAATGCTTACCAACTCGATGCGGCGGAAGCGACCAGCCTGACGCTGACCGATGGACGGACAGTCACCGCGGCGCTGGTGGTCGCGGCGGATGGTGCGCGCTCACGGCTGCGCGAGCTGGCCGGGATCGCCACGCGGGAACACGACACCGGCCAGGTCGCGCTGGTGGCCACGGTGCGCACCGAACTCGCGCATCAGGCCGTCGCGCGTCAGCGCTTCCTGCCGACCGGGCCGCTGGCCTTCCTGCCGCTGGCCGTCAATGACGCCCTGGCTCAGCCGGCCGAGGGAGCCTCGGCCGCAGAGCGGCATTGCTCCATCGTGTGGTCGACCACGCCAGAAGAGGCCGAGCGCCTGCTGGCACTGTCAGCGGCGGCATTCTGTAGTGAGCTGGAAGACGCCTTTGAAGGTCAGCTGGGCGCCATCGAATGGGCGAGTGAGCGCTTCAGTTTCCCGCTGCATCAGCGCCACGCCGAAGACTATGTGCTGCCGGGGCTGGCGCTGGTGGGGGATGCTGCGCATGCCATTCACCCGCTGGCAGGCCAGGGCGTCAATCTGGGTTTGATGGATGTGGCGGTGTTGGCAGACGAGTTGCTGGCAGGACATCGCCGCGGGGTGGCGCTCGGCGACGAGCGTTGGCTGGCGCGCTATCGCCGCCGGCGTCGCAGCGACAATGCCATGATGCTCAAGATGATGGATGGCTTCCGGCTGTTGTTCGGCAGCCGTCAGCCGGGCGTGCGTCTGCTGCGCAACTTCGGGCTTGGTTTCGTCGACGGCCAGGGCGAGTTGAAGCGTATCCTGATGCGTCAGGCGATGGGGCAGCGGGGTGAGTTGCCCGCCAGCTGCAAGCCGTAACAAGAGTGAAGTTGGTGTAATTCCTGATCCATCGGGTATGTGAGCGCCTACTATCATCGCTTGGGCACAGGTGGTCACAGGATGGCCGATCGCTGCCACACATGCCGCTATATGCCTCTATACAAGTGCGCATGTCATGGCCCCTGCAACGACAAGGCCCCGCCAGATGGCGGGGCCTTGTCGTTGTGGCCTGATGATCAAACGATCATGGCGTGAGGCTTACTCGTCGCTTGTGGGCACGGTGGCCTTGAGCGCCGCACTGCGCCCCAGCACGTTCATGCCCTTGAGCAGATTGAGCGCCTCACCCAGCTGATAGTCGCTTTCCGCCACTACTGGGCTGTCGGGTGCCTTGCTGCTGGCGGACTCGCTGGCGGCGTTGGCATTGTCGAGGCGCCCGTCGAGGTCTGCCTCGCGCACACTGAAGTCACGCCGCGTATCGCGCTCGAGGCGGCCTCGCACGACCTCGACATCCGGGCGAATGCCCTCGGCCTGGATCGAACGACCGCTGGGCGTGAAGTAGAGCGCGGTGGTCAGCTTGAGCCCATCGCCATTGCCCAGCGGCATCACCGTCTGGACCGAGCCCTTGCCGAAGCTGTCGGTGCCCATGATGATGGCGCGGTGTTGATCCTGCAGCGCGCCGGACACGATTTCCGCGGCCGAGGCCGTGCCGCCATTGATCAGCACCACCAGCGGGGTGTCGCCCGCCGGGGTATCGGGCTTGGCCGAGAAGGACAGCTCGCTGTCGGGCAGGCGGCCTTCGGTGTAGACGATGCGGCCACTGGACAGGAACAGGTCGCTGATCTCGACGGCGGCCGAGAGAAGCCCGCCGGGGTTGTTGCGCAGATCCAGCACCAGCCCCTTGAGCGGCTCGCCATCATTGTCTTTCCGCAGCCTGGCCAGCGCCGTGTGGGCTTCGTCACCGGTCGCGCTCTGGAACTGACTGATGCGCAGATAGCCATAGCCCGGGTCCAGCAGGCGCTGACTGACGCTGCTGCTCTTGATGATGGCGCGTTCCAGCACCACTTCGCGCGGCATGTCGGCGCCCTCGGACAGAATCAGCAGCCGAATGCGAGAGCCGGCCTCACCGCGCATCAACTTGACCGACTCCGACATCGACAGGCCGTCCAGCGGCGTATTGTCGATCTTGAGGATGACGTCTCGCGGCTGCAGGCCCGCGCGCGCCGCCGGGGTGTCGTCGATGGGGGCGATGACGGTCAGCTGGCCATCGTCGCCGGTGCCGACCTCGATGCCGATGCCGCCAAACTCGCCATCGGTATTCTCGCGCAGGTCCTGCCAGTCTTCCTGATCCAGATAGGCGGAGTGCGGGTCCAGCCCTTCGAGCATGCCGCGCATGGCATTCTTGAGCAGCGTGCGGTCATCGACCTGATCGACGTAGGTGCGCTTGATGCGCTCGAAGACCTCGGCGAAGGTGCGCAGCTCATCCAGCGGCAGGTCCGTGCCCTGACGGGCATCCTGAGCGCTGTCGGATGGCGAGATGACATCTTCTGCACTGGCCGGCAGTCCGCCGCCCAGCAGGGCAAGGCTCAGCGGCACGCTGACCGCCAGCTGACGCAGGCGGCGCGGGGCAGGGCGGAACGGCGACATTGCAGACATGCGATTTCCTTCTCGACGGATACTGACTCGACTGGTACCGAAATGCGCTGAGCGCCGGGGCCGGATGTCGAGGCATGGCAGGGGGAACACCGCCCAGCATGCTCGCAGTCACAGGCTACTGCGAGCATATCCCGCGCGAGTGCCTGGCGACTAGCCCGCTGGCTAGCGGTGGCATTCAGCGCTGGCTGACAATCAGACGATGCGCGAGGTGCCGCTGCCAGATACTTCAGCGGCGCGCGAGCCAGCGACTCGGGTCTGTCGGCTGACCGCTGCGGCGCACTTCGAAATAGAGCGCCGGGCCATCACGCCCGCCGCTGCTGCCGACACTGCCCAGCTGCTGGCCGCGTGACAGGCTGTCGCCCGGGCCTACGCTGAAGCTTGCCAGGTGGGCGTAGAGCGTCAGCACGTTGTCACCGTGATCGAGTATCAGCAGGTTGCCATAGCCGCGCATCCAGTCCGCGAAGACCACGCGACCGGCGTGCGGCGCCGTGACGGCGGTGCCCTGTGTCGCGCGAATCAACACGCCATCACGGTTGACGCCCTCGCCACGCCCATAGGCGGAGATCACCTTGCCCGGCGCCGGCCAGTCCATCTTGCCCATCGCACGCGTGATGCGGGTCTTGGGTGGCGGCGCACTCTTGATCGACTTGAGGCGCTTCTCGAGGGTCTGGATCAGCTGGTTGGCATGCGCGCGGTCCTGGTCCAGTTCGGCGATCTTCGCCTCATGGCTGGCATAGCGCGCATCCAGCTTGCGCAGCAGGGCGGCGCGTTCATTCTGTTGCGCGATCAGCTGACTGGCCTGCCGCTTGAGGCCTGCCTGCACGTCATCCAGGCGTGTCTGGCGAGCCAGCAGTTGTGCGCGGGTGTCGGCCAGTGACTGGTTCAGCTCGGCAAGGCGCTCCAGCGCCGCACGCCGTGATTCGCTCAGATGGTTCAGATAGACCTGCAGGCGCTCAAGACGTGCAGGATCATCCTGGTTGAGCAGCAATTTCAGCTCAGGCTGACGACCGAGGCGATAGAGGGCGGCCATCTCTTCGGCGACCGCCGCCTTCTGGGCCGTCTGCTGCTGACTGAGGGCTTCACGCTTGCGCGTCAGCGCCACCAGCTGCTGCTTGATGTCATCGCGCTCATCCTCGAGCTTGCCGGTCTGCTGGCGCGTGGCGTTGAGCTGGCGCTCGATCTTCTCCAGCCCGTTGCGCGTGTCACTGCGCCGCGCTGCCGTGGCCTTGAGCTCGCCCTGCATCGCCTGGATCTCGCGCTTGAGGCGTTTGAGGTCTTCCTGGGAGGCCTGCTTCTTCTGGGTCAGGGTGGCGGTGTCGTCAGCGGCCTGCGCGGTGGTCGCCACCACCGGGCCGAGTGCCAGCGGGGCGAGACTCATCAGCCAGGCAGACAGCACAACGCCGGAGACTCGGCTCCGGCGCTTGAAGATTCGGGGGCGGTCGCCCTGCCCGAGCGGCTTGCTCGGGCAGGGCGAGAGGCATGACGCACCGAAGGGTGCGCCATGCAGCCTGCTATCAGGCCTCGGCATAATCGACCAGCACCTTGCCATCCATCTCTTCCGGCACCGACTGGCCCATCATGGTCAGCAGGGTCGGGGCGAGATCGCACAGACGCCCGTCGGCGGCCAGCTTGGCATCGCGCTGCGTCACGTAGATCAGCGGCACCTCGAAGGTGGTGTGCGCGGTCTGCGGATTGCCGGTTTCCGGGTGCACCATCTGCTCGGCGTTGCCGTGGTCGGCGGTGATCAGGCATTCGCCTCCGACCTTCTCCAGCGCCTCGACCACGCGTGCCACGCACTTGTCGAGGAACTCGACGGCCTGGACGGCGGCGTCGAACTTGCCGGTGTGGCCGACCATGTCGCCGTTGGCGTAGTTGCAGACGATGAGGTCGTAGCCGCCGGACTCGATGGCTTCCACCAGCTTGTCGGTGACTTCGCCGGCGCTCATTTCCGGCTTCTCGTCGTAGGTCTTCACGTCCTGCGGGGAGGGCACGAGGATGCGCGTCTCGCCGGGATATTCCTCTTCGCGGCCACCGGAGAAGAAGAAGGTGACGTGCGCGTACTTCTCGGTCTCGGCGATGCGCAGCTGGGTCAGACCACGGTCGGACACGACCTCGCCCAGGGTGTTGTGCAGCTCGGACGGCGGGAAGGCTGCCGGCGCGGGGATGTCGGCGGCGTACTGGGTCATCATCACCAGGCCGTCGTGGGCCAGCTTGGGCGGCGTGCGCTCGAAGCCTGCGAAGTCCGGCTCGACGAAGGCGCGGGTCAGCTCGCGGGCACGGTCGGCGCGGAAGTTCATGAAGATGGCCGCATCGCCTTCCTGCATGGCGACGGAATCGCCGATGCGGGTGGCGGTGACGAATTCATCGGTCTCGTCGCGCTCGTAGGCGGCAGCCAGCCCGGCGACGCCGGTGGCGGCTTCATGCTCGGCTTCGCCGTTGGCGATCAGGCGATAGGCCTGCTCGACGCGGTCCCAGCGGTTGTCGCGGTCCAGTGCGAAGTAGCGACCGACCAGCGTGGCGACACGGCCGTCTTCCAGGCCCAGGCCCGCGAGGTGCTCATCGGCACGCGCGATGGAGGCCTCGGCGCTCTTGGGCGCGGTGTCACGGCCATCGGTGATGGCGTGGATATAGATGCGCTTGGCGCCCCGCTCGGCGGCCAGGTCAGCCATGGCCAGGGTGTGGTCTTCGTGGGAGTGGACACCACCCGGAGACAGCAGGCCGATCAGGTGCACGGCACGCCCGGCCTTGACGGCGGCATCGATGGGCGCGGTCAGGATGTCATTGTCCTTGAGGGCATTCTCACGCACCGCCTTGGTGATGCGCGTGAAGTCCTGATAGACGATGCGACCGGCACCGAGGTTCATGTGGCCGACTTCGGAGTTGCCCATCTGGCCGTCCGGCAGGCCGACGAAGCCACCATCGGTGTGAATCAGTTCGCTGGGATATTCACGACGCAGGCGGTCCATCACCGGCGTGTCGGCGGCGAGGATGGCGTTGTCCTTCTCCTCTTCGCTGTGACCGTAGCCGTCCAGGATGATTAGGGCGACGGGACGCGGACCTTGTGCTTGAGCTGCCATGACTTCCTCGCTGTGATGACGAATGATCTGGGGTGAGCAGGGGCCGGGATGACAGGATGATGTTCGACGGACGACACATCATGCAGCTGTCATGTCCTGCGGCCATGCTGTGGCGCATCCGTGGGGCAGAACCCTCGGCGGAGACGACATGTAGTGATAAAACTACCTGCTCGTTCTGCCCTCTATTAGAGGGGTGGTAAGGTGCCGAGTGCAAGTGCCGCAAGTGTATCGCCGGGATTGGGTAGCGCTATCGGTGGATCACCCCGTCCCGGCTGAGCTGACAGCAGCCGGCGCATCGCCCGGCTACGCCTTTTTGATGCCATGCAGCGGCATTCATGCTTGGGCCTGTCATGTATAATGCTGGCTCCGTTACCTCAGGTAGCGGTCTATTTCCTTTGCCGCGTACGCGTCGGCATGCACGTCACAGCGGAGTTAGCCCGTCTCATGATCGAACAGCTGCTTCAGTTCGCGCAGAATCATCCCTTGCTGGTCGGCGCCTTCGTCGCCCTGCTGGTCGCCCTCATTGTCATGGAAACCATGCGTGGCAACCACGGCGTCAGCGTCAGCGAGGCCACGCGACTGGTCAATCGCGAAGAGGGTGTCTTCATCGACATCCGCGACAGCAAGGAATTCAAGGCCGGTCATATCGCCGGTGCCGTCAACGTTCCCAGCAGTCAGCTGACCAGCGAGACCACTCCGCTGGCCAAGTACAAGGAACGCCCGGTGATCATCGTCTGCAAGCACGGCCAGACGGCGGGACCGCTGGTGGCGCGCCTCGAGAAGGATGGCTTCAAGCAGGCCGTCAAGCTCAAGGGCGGCATGGGCCAGTGGGAAGCCGACAGCCTGCCGGTCGTGACTCGCTGAGTCGCAGACTCGCGCGTCGCGTGTCTGCCAGCTGTCATTGCCCCGCTGGCTGGGCAAGTTTGCGGGTCTGCTGGAGGCAGGCTCGCAACCAAGAATAAATCTCCGAACCCTCAAGGATATGTCTCATGGCTGAAGAACAGAACGCACAGGCTGCAGCAGGCGCAGAACAGGCTCAGGATCAGCTCCAGTTTGCCCTGCAGCGCATCTACGTGAAGGACGTGTCCTTCGAAGCCCCGAATTCTCCGGCGGTCTTCTCCCAGCCGTTCCAGCCGAAGGTCGCGCTGGAGCTGGATACCGAGCACCAGCAGGTCGGTGAGGAGCTGTTCGAAGTCTCCATCAAGGTCACCGCTCAGGTCACCAATGGCGAAGACAAGACCACTGCCTTCCTGGCGGAAGTCGAGCAGGCTGGCCTCTTCCGTATCGCTGGCCTGTCTGCCGAGCAGCTGGACCACACCCTGGGCGCCTTCTGCCCGAACGTGCTGTTCCCGTATGCGCGTGAAGCCATCGACAACCTGGTCAACCGTGGCAGCTTCCCTCCGCTGATGCTGGCTCCGGTCAACTTCGAGGCCATGTACGCGCAGCGCAAGCAGCGTGAAGCCCAGGGCGCCGCCGAGGCGACCGCTCACTGATCAGTGAGCCGGCCTTGATTGGCCACATGACAGGTACGACCAGCGACGGGCCCCAGTGGCCCGTCGCTGCGTTTTTGGGCGACAATGACCGCCGCCTTGCCTGCGATGCTGCATCGACTCATCGCGGCCCACTTTCACTGCTTCTTAGTCCGCGAGACCCCGTCCATGGCCATCCGTCTGCACTGCCCCGATCTTGATCTCAATGTCAGCGCCGGGGCGTCCTTCGCGCTCCCCGAGGGGCCTGCACGCCACCTCGGGCTGGTGCTGCGCGCCAAGGTCGGCAGTGAGGCGCAGCTGTTCGATGGCCGTGGGCAGGAGGTGCGCGTGCTGCTGGAGGAGGTGACCCGCAAGGGCGTCAGCGTGCAGGTGATCGAGGCGGTGCCCAATGACCGCGAGGCGCCGCTGGCGGTGCATCTGGGGCAGGCGATCTCTAAGGGCGACCGCATGGATTACGCCATCCAGAAGGCCTGTGAAATGGGCGTGGCTGCCATCACGCCACTCTATACCGCGCGGGGCGACGTCAAGCTCAAGGGCGAGCGCGCCGACAAGAAGCTGGCGCACTGGCAGGGCGTGGCGGCCAGCGCCTGCGAGCAATGCGGAAGAAGCGTCGTGCCGGTCGTGCATGCCCCGGTGGCGATGACGCAGTGGCTGGCCGAGCGTGATGAGCCGCTGCGCCTGATTCTGCAGCCGGGCGGTGCCGAGGCGCTGAACGTGGCCGAGGCCGAGGGCGGCGTGACCCGCGCCAGCCTGCTGATCGGCCCGGAAGGCGGCTTCACGCAGGAAGAGGTGGCAGAAGCGGCCGCAGCCGGTTGTGAGGTGCTCGGCCTGGGGCCGCGTATCCTGCGCACCGAGACGGCGCCGGTGGTGGCGCTGACCTTGCTGCAGCAGCGATTTGGTGACCTGCCGCGCTGATCTCCCATCATCTGGCACCCGGGCGGAATTGTTGATCTGCCGGCAACACAGCGTGAGCCGGCAAGGGCGTTTCGCCAGTGGTGAGCAGCACGGCGCTGCTGCATACTTGTCCCATCGCTCCCGCGCCATGGTGTCATGTCGCGACGGGAGTCTCCGTTATCCCCGCTGCCGGCCGCGTGCCGGGCTGGCAGTGTCGTCACAAGGTTGCCTCAATGACTGCTCGCAAGCTCAAGATCGGCGTGGTGATGGACCCGATGTCCAGCGTCGCCTACAAGAAGGACACCACTCTGGCCATGTTGTGGGCCGCCAGCCAGCGTGGCTGGTCGCTGCACTATCTCGAGCAGGAAGACCTCTATCTCGAGAATGGTCGCGCCATGGGCCGGATGCGTGATCTGGAGGTCTACCACGACCCGGACAACTTCTATCAGCTGGGCGAGGTCGTCGCGACTCCGCTGGCCGAGCTTGACGTGATCCTGATGCGCAAGGATCCGCCCGTCGACGAACACTTCCTGAATGCCGTTCACCTGCTGGGCTTTGCCGAGCGGGAAGGCGTGCTGGTGGTCAATCCGACGGCCGCGCTGCAGACCTGCAACGAGAAGCTCTTCGCTCAGCAGTTCCCGCAGTGCATCCCGCCGACCACCGTGTCGGCCAATGACAAGGTGCTGCGCGCCTTCCACGCCGAGCATGGCAACGTGATCTTCAAGCCGCTGGATGGCATGGGTGGCAGTGGCATCTTCCACGTCGCCGAAGATGGCCGCAATCTCGGCTCGGTGATCGAGCAGCTGACGCTGCGGGGCACCCGTCAGATCATGGCCCAGCGTTATGTGCCGGAAATCAGTGCCGGCGATACGCGCATTCTGCTGGTGGATGGCGAGCCGGTGCCGTTCGGCCTGGCGCGCATCCCGAGCGCCGGCGAGACGCGCGGCAACCTGGCGGCTGGCGGACGTGGCGAATCGCGTGAGCTGACCGACCGCGATTACTGGCTGATCGAGCAGGTCAAGCCGGTGGTGAAATCATTGGGGCTGATGTTCGTCGGCCTGGACGTGATCGGCGATTACATCACCGAGATCAACGTCACCAGCCCGACCTGCGTGCGCGAGATCGATACCCAGCGCGGCACTGATATCGCCGGTCTGTTGATGGATGCCATCGAAGCGCGTCTGGCGGCGCAGACGCCCGCCTGATCGACGTCGCGGTTAGGTCGGCACCAGTTGGCTGACCCGCAATGGATTCGCAGTAAACGGCAGGGAAGCCGAAGCTGCCAATGAGGTTCCGTGGACAGGGAGTGGGGTATGGCAGCACCCGTCGAATGGTGGGCAGGCAATCATAGCGTCACCGACCCGATCACCTATGTGCCGGTGACTCGGGTGCATCGCCGTGTGGTGGCATGGGGCGCGGCACTGGCCGTCCATGCCGTCATCGGCTGGTGGTTGCTGGGCAGCGGCCTGCTGACGCCGCCTGAGGTGCCGCCGATGCCCAAGCCGGTGATGCTCGATGTGACGCTGGTCAGTCAGGCCAGCACCACTGCCGTCGACTCGCAGGTGGTGGCCGAGCAGGACCAGCAGGCCAGTGGCAGCGGGCGCGAGGCGGCGGTGCAGGCCGGGCCAGTCAATCAGGCGCCCCCGCAGCCGGGTGAGCAGAGTGCGTCCGAGGCCAGCGAGCCGGCCGTGGTGGAAGCCCAGGCTCCGGCCACGCAGGCGCTGGTACTGCCGGAGCGCATCCCCGAGGTGATCGCGACCCAGCAGGCGTCGTCACAGCAGGTGACGCGTTCCGAACTGCTGCCGGATACGCCGGACAACGAGCAGCAGGCCAGCGAGCAGGACGTCCAGCGAATCCAGGCCTCCAGCCAGTCGCGTGAGGTAGTGGGTGACACCGCCTCACGCAAGGCGGCGCGTGCCTCGGCCCGCGCGCGCTATATCAATGACTGGACCGGCACGGTGCAAGCATTCGGCAACCAGCACTATCCGGCGCCTGCCCATCTGAGCGGCGAGCTGCGGATTCGTGCCGTCGTGCTGCCCAGCGGTCAGCTTGAGTTCGCGGAAGTGTTACAATCCTCGGGACATGCTGAACTCGACCAGGCGGCTCTGGATACGGTCTACGGCGCGGCTCCTTATGCGCCCTTTGATGAAAGTCTCAAGGGGATGAGCCAGCTGACCATCACCCGCATCTGGCGATTCGGCCCCGGCAACGATTCTGGCGCGCCCTGACGCCTCGGGAGGACCATGCAAAGTCTGCGAGACTATTTCCTGCTGGCGATGCCGCATCTCGATGATGACAATTTTTCCGGCTCGCTCAGTTACCTCTGTGATCATGATGACAAGGGCACCCTCGGTGTCATCGTCAACAAGCCGATCAAGCTGACCATGCGCGGTCTGTTCGAGCAGCTCGAGATCGCTGCCGACAGCTGTGAACGCCTCGATGAGGTGGTCTATTACGGCGGCCCCGTCCACAAGGACCGCGGCTTCATCCTGCATCGCGGCAAGGCCAGCGAGTGGGATTCCAGCCTGCAGGTGACCGACGAGCTGGCGCTGACCACCTCGTTGGACATCCTGAAGGCGATAGCCGGCAACGAAGGCCCTGATGACTTCATGGTCTGCCTCGGTTGCGCTGGCTGGGAGCCGGACCAGCTCACCAACGAGCTGAAGGAAAACAGCTGGCTGATCGTCGAAGGCGACAGCGGCATCCTCTTCGATGCCGACAGCGAGTCCCGTCTCGAAGCGGCTGCCAGCAAGCTGGGCGTCGACATGAATCTGATGTCGCGGGAGATCGGGCATGGCTGAGCGGCAAGTCAGCCGTACGGCGCTGGCGTTCGACTTCGGCACGCGCCGCATCGGTGTCGCGGTGGGTACCGAGATGCTCGGCACCGCGACGCCTCTGGTGCCGCTGCATGTGCGGGACGGCATTCCGGACTGGAATGTCGTCAATCGCCTGATCGAGGAATGGCAGCCCGACCTGTTCGTGGTCGGCCTGCCCCTCGAGCTGGACGGCAGCGAGACACTGATGTGCAGCCGAGCCCGCAAGTTCGGCAAGCGCCTGTATGGCCGCTACGGAAAGCCGCTGGAAATGTGGGATGAGCGCGGCTCCACCAAGGCGGCCAAGGGCTTGGCGCGCGAGCGCGGCCACCGCGGCAATTATCGCGATGATGGCGTGGACGGCCTCGCCGCACAGCTGATTCTCGAGAGCTGGTTTGCAAGCCAGCGAGGCGAGGGCGACCTTGTCGGTTACTGAATACTCCACCCGCTTCCTTTCCGGAAGCGGGTTTTTTTTGTCTGTTTGCCGCCATCCGGCAGGGAAGATAGGAAGCGATATCCATGCAAGAGTCTGAGATGCACGAAGAACATGAGGCACTGCCAGAGGTCGAGGCACTGCTCGAGGCCATGACCGAGGAGCTCGAATTGCTGTTCGAGCGCCGTGAACTCGATCGTGAACGTCTGATTCCGGTCGGCATTCATACCGGCGGTGTCTGGGTCGCCCAGGCACTGCGTGAGCGGCTGGGGCTGGAAGAGCCCCTCGCGACACTGGATATCGGTTTCTGGCGCGACGACTTCGGCCACAAGGGCCTGCCGGATGGCGGCCAGGGGTCACAGCTGCCGGATATCGAGAATCGCGATCTGCTGCTGGTGGACGACGTGCTGATGAGCGGACGTACCGTGCGCGCGGCGCTCAATGAGCTGTTCGACTATGGCCGTCCGCGCCGCGTGCTGCTGGCCTGCCTGGTAGAGCTGCCGGGACGTGAGCTGCCGGTGCAGCCGGACGCCCTGGGAGCCAACCTGGCGCTGGCGCCCGGCAAGCGCATCAAGCTGGAAGGCCCCGACAACCTGCGCCTGACACTGGTCGATACCGGCGAGGTGACGGCATGAACCTGTTTGATCTCTCGCAGGCCAGCGCGGACGTGCGGGCTGCCTCGCCGGCACAGGTCCAGCTGGATGAGCAGGGCCGGCTGCGCCACTTTCTGGATATCGAAGGCCTGCCGCGCAGCGTGTTGACCGAGATTCTCGACACCGCCGATCACTTCCGTGGCATCGGCGATGCCGAGGTCAAGAAGGTGCCGTTGCTGCGCGGACGTACGGTGGCCAACCTGTTCTTCGAGAACTCGACCCGCACGCGTGCCACCTTCGAGCTGGCTGCCAAGCGTCTGTCGGCGGATGTGCTCAATCTGGACATCAAGACCTCGTCGGCCGCCAAGGGCGAGTCGCTGATGGATACCCTGGTCAATCTCGAGGCCATGCAGGCGGACGCCTTCGTGGTGCGTCATGGCGACTCCGGCGCGGCGCACTTCATCGCCAGCCAGATCACGCCGCATGTGGCGATCATCAATGCCGGCGACGGTCGTCATGCGCACCCGACCCAGGCGATGCTCGACATGCTGACCATCCGCCGCCACAAGGGCGAGTTCGCCAATCTGCGCGTCGCGATCGTCGGTGACATCCTGCATTCACGCGTCGCTCGCTCGCAGATTCAGGCGCTCAATACGCTGGGCGCAGCGGAGGTGCGGGTGGTCGCGCCGCAGACGCTGCTGCCCATCGGGGTCGAGACGCTGGGCTGTCAGGTCTTCACTGAACTGGCAGCAGGGCTGAAGGATGTCGATGTCGTCATCATGCTGCGCCTGCAGAAGGAGCGCATGGATGGCGCGCTGCTGCCCTCGGAGTCGGAATACTACCGCCGCTATGGTCTGACCCGCGAAAGCCTGGCACACGCGCACCCTGACGCCGTGGTGATGCATCCGGGGCCGATCAACCGGGGTGTCGAGATCGAATCCGCCGTCGCGGATGGCCCGCGTTCGCTGATACTCGATCAGGTCACCAACGGTATCGCGGTGCGCATGGCGGTGCTGTCGATGGCGGTCTCAGGGCAGATGAAGGCGCGCGCCGAGCGCAGGGGTGAACGTTCACGAGGAGCTGGCGCATGAAACGCAGCCTGATCAATGCACGGGTAATCGACCCGACCAATGGCCGCGATGGCCACTACGACCTCCACCTCGACGGCGGTCGCCTGATCGCGATCGGCGAAGCGCCGGCGGGTTTCAGTGCCGAGCAGCGCGATGACCTGGCGGGCAAGCTGGTCACGCCGGCCTTCATCGATCTTGGCGCGCACCTGCGTGACCCGGGCCCGCGCTACAAGGGCAGCCTGGTCAGTGAGTCGGCCGCCGCACTGGCGGGTGGCTACGCGACCATCCTGCCGCGGCCCGACACCAGCCCGGTGCTCGACAGCGCCTCGCATATTCGTACGCTGCTGGACCGTGCGCGTGATGTGGCGGGGGTGCGTCTTGCGCCGCTGGGGGCACTGACGCAGGGGCTGGAAGGTGATCTGCTCGCCAATATGGCCGCGCTCAAATCCGCAGGCTGCGTGGCGCTGACCAACCTGCGCCAGCCGATACGCGATCTCGGCGTACTGCGCCGCTGTCTGGAATACGCGCGGACCTTTGATATCACCGTCGTGTTCCAGGCCCAGGAGGCCGCCTTGGCCGGGCAGGGCTGTGCCCATGAGGGCGCCATTGCCTCGCGTCTCGGATTGGCCGGCATTCCGGAATCAGCCGAGACGGTCGCTCTGACCCAGTGGCTGCTGTTGATCGAGCAGACCGGCGTACGGGCGCATGTGTCGCTGCTCTCCAGTGCACGGGCCGTCGAGCTGGTACGTGATGCCAAGGCCAGAGGGCTGGATATCAGCGCGGATGTGTCGATGGCGCAACTGCACTGGACCGATGAGCAGCTGGAAGGCTTCAACGCCAATTTCCATCTGGAGCCGCCACTGCGCAGCGCGGCAGACCGTGATGCGCTGCGGGCCGGTGTGGTCGATGGCACCATCGACGCCATCGTCAGTGATCATCTGCCCCATGAAGCCGCAGCCAAGAGCGCGCCCTTCGCAGTATCCGAGCCCGGCATGACCAGCCTGGAAACCATGCTTCCGCTGGGGCTGGCGCTGGTGGAGGCCGAGCTGCTCAGCCTGCCTCGCCTGATCGAGACATTGACGTTCAGTGCCAGACGCTTCGGACTCAAGGGCGGCATGCTGGAAGTGGGCGAGTACTGTGATCTGGCGGTGATCGATATGGAACAGGAGTGGCGTGTCTCAAGCGAGACGCTGGTCAGTGCCGGCCATAACACGCCGCTGCTTGGCATGCTGTTGAACGGTCGCGTCGAAGAGGTGCTGCTGGGTGATTCCTGTTACGCCTAAGCAGTGTTTCACGTGGAACATGATGCTTGAGATATTTGGCTATATCGCGCCAACAGACTGATAGCCAAGCGATTTTTTGGATGACGTATGGAGAGAATTGGCTGCTTTTTCGTAAAGCAGCCAATTTCTTTACCAGCCTATGCCGCAGAGCGACATCGCTGGGCTGCGCTCTTTGCTGCCGGCAGTTGTTTCACGTGGAACATTGTCCGCAGCGTCATAAGGCGGCTGTGGCAATAGCGAGTCGAGGCTGGCCAGGCACACGCTAAAAAAGATCTGAACAACAAGGAGAGAAAACCATGCCAATGATTCGTGCGGAATTTCTGACGGGCAAGACACAGGAACAGAAGCGGGAGCTGGTGGAGGCGTTGACTCGCGAGACGGCTCGCGTGCTGGGTGTGCGTGAGCAGTCCGTCTGGGTGGTGCTGCAGGAAGTGGAGCCGGAAAACTGGGCCGTCGCTGGCACGCCATTGTCAGAGCGCTAAGAGAAGAAGTTTCAACTGGCCACTTGTTCTCAACTATCTGATTCAGAGGGTGTTTTGCGAGGCATCAAGATGTTCCACGTGAAACATGCCCCTGGTCTTGGCCCGGCATTGCCAGTATATGGAAAACCGGCTGAGGCATGACGGAGGCATGACAGAGGGGAGTGGGACGCAAGGCACGGGACGAGCAACACGCCTGGTAAGCCGGAACAAAAACGCCGCAGCCATTTCTGGCTGCGGCGTTTTCATTTGCCTGCCCTCTGCTCCACGGCCATGAAGCAGAGCACGGACTCAGTTCTCGAAATCAGCTTCCGAGTAGAGGGTCCGGATACGCAGGGTATGGTCGACGGTCTTGAGCGCTTCGAGCGCTTTCTTGCCGTAGGCCTTGTCGACATCGATGACCACATAGCCGACCGTGTTGTTGGTCTGCAGGTACTGGCCAGAGATGTTGATGCCTTCCTCGGACAGCACCTGGTTGATGCGTGACAGCACGCCCGGGACGTTGTCGTGGATATGCAACAGACGGTGCTTTTCCGGGTGCGCCGGCAGGGCGACTTCCGGGAAGTTGACCGAGCCGATGGTGGTGCCGTTGTCGGAGTAGGTCACCAGCTTCTCGGCGACTTCGACACCGATGTTTTCCTGGGCCTCCATGGTGGAGCCACCGACGTGCGGCGTCAGGATGACATTGTCGAACTCGCGCAGCGGAGACACGAACTCTTCGCCGTTACCTTTCGGCTCTACCGGGAAGACGTCGATGGCGGCGCCCAGCAGCTTGCCGCTGGAGAGGGCTTCGGCCAGGTCTTCGATGACGACGGTGGTGCCGCGTGCCGCATTGATGAAGACGCTGCTCTGCTTCATCAGCGCGAACTGCTGCTTGCCCATCATCCACTTGGTGGAGGGGATTTCCGGCACATGCAGTGTGACGATGTCAGCGCGCGCCAGCAGCTCTTCCAGGCTTGCCACCTGACGGGCATTGCCCATGCCGAGCTTGGTGACGGCATCGTAGTAGATGACGTCCAGGCCCAGGGATTCGCTGAGCACGGACAGCTGGGAGCCGATGCTGCCGTAGCCCACGATGCCCAGCGTCTTGCCGCGGACTTCATGGCTGTTCTTGGCGGATTTCATCCACTGGCCACGATGTGCCTTGGCGCTCTTCTCCGGCACGCCGCGCATCAGCATGATGGCTTCGGCCAGTACCAGCTCGGCGACCGAGCGAGTGTTGGAGTAGGGCGCGTTGAACACGGGAATACCGCGCTTCAGTGCGGCTTCCAGGTCGACCTGGTTGGTGCCGATGCAGAAGCAGCCGATGGCGGTGAGCTTCTCGGCAGCGGAGATCACGCGCTCGTTGAGCTGAGTGCGGGAACGAATGCCGATGAAGTGCACATCGCGGATCTTCTCGATCAGTTCTTCCTCGGCCAGCGAGGTCTGAAGCAGTTCGATGTTGGTGTAACCCGCGTTGAGGAAATTATCCACGGCGGATTGGTGGACACCCTCGAGCAATAGAATCTTGATCTTGCTCTTGTCCAGGGACGTCTTGGCCATTGTCGGATCAACCCTCTCGCCGGTCATGCCGGCGTTTCTGTTCGTTTGGTCTTTTTCATGACCTGCTGGCGTGTCACACCTCAAGAAAATGCCAGAGAAACAGTGGGGCGTGCTGTCAACAGGGGAGCAAAGAATATCACAGCCGACGGGGCCTCCGGATGAAATGTCCGCGTGCCGGGCATGAAAAATTCACAGCACAGCCGTTTGATGTGACTCTTCCTCCGAGCGCAGGGGGTGGGCAGCGTCGTGAAGCCCTTCGGGTTATACTGGCGCTCCACACAGAGACACCGGGCCCGCCCGGTCGGATGAGCGAGAGCACCCATGGCCGAAAAGGAAGTGCCACAGGATTTCGCCGCCACCCTGGCCCGTCTTGAAGGGTTGGTGACGCGGCTCGAGGCTGGCGACATGTCGCTGGAAGCGTCACTGGGCGCTTTTGAAGAGGGCGTGAGCCTGGCGCGCGAGGCGCAGCAGCGGCTCGACAGCGCCGAGTTGCGCCTGCAGGCATTGGTGGAAGGCCCGGAGGGAGCGCTGACGCCCACGGCGTTTACGGCGCCCGATGCCGCAGGCAGCATGGCGGGTGAAGCGGACGAGGAGAAGGACTGGTGATGTCAGGTGGATTGAATACGCAAGTCACGCCGACTGCATCGCAGGCCAGCGAGCTGATCCGCTCTGGACAGGCGCGCAGTGAGGCCGTGCTTGAGGCGTTGTTGACTCCCGGCAGTGCGGCGGTGAGTGAGCGTCTCGAGGACGCCATGCGCTACAGCGTGCTGGGTGGCGGCAAGCGTCTGCGCCCCGTGCTGCTGTATGCGGTGGGTCGTGCCCTGGGCTGCGATGAAGAGGCCGCTGACCGCGCTGCGCTGGACGCGGCGGCAGCGGCGCTCGAATTGGTGCATGCCTATTCGCTGGTCCATGATGACCTGCCGGCCATGGACGATGACGACCTGCGTCGCGGCCGTCCCACCGTGCATCGTGCCTTCGATGAGGCGACTGCCATTCTCGCGGGCGATGCCCTGTTGACGCTCTCCTTCGAAGTGATGGCGACGACCGGCCATGTACGGACACCTGCCCTGGTGCGTACCCTGGCCGAGGCCTCCGGGCGGCGCGGCATGGTGGCCGGTCAGGCGCTGGATCTCGAGGCGGTCGGGCAGTTCCGCGAGGTAGAGGCGCTGTCACGCATGCATGCCTACAAGACCGGCGCGCTGATTCGCGCCGCGGTCCGTCTGGGCGGATTGGTGGCAGTCGACGAGCAGGATTCGCGTCTTGCTGCCCTGGAGCGCTACGCTTCGGCTATCGGCCTGGCCTTCCAGATCCAGGATGACATCCTGGACGTGACGGGCGACACCGCAACGCTTGGCAAGACGGCCGGTGCTGACGCTGCGCGCGACAAGCCGACCTATCCCTCGCTGCTTGGACTCGAAGGTGCTCAAGAGCGAGCAGGTCAGCTACTGCAAGAGGCCCTGGATGCCCTGGCACCGTTGGGAGAGGCCGCAGAGCCACTCGCGGTGCTGGCGCGCTACATGATCGAGCGAGACCACTGATTCCTGACGCCTATGAAGCTGTTTGACGAGATACCTCAGGCGCGCCCCGCGACGCCACTGCTCGATGCGGTCGAGACACCTCAAGCGCTGCGCGCCATGAGCGCGGCACAGCTGCGCCAATTGGCTGACGAACTGCGCGCCTACCTGCTTTACAGCGTCGGCTGTACCGGCGGGCACTTCGGTGCCGGGCTCGGTGTGGTCGAGCTGACCGTGGCCCTCCATCATGCGCTGGAAACGCCCCATGACCGTCTGGTGTGGGACGTGGGTCATCAGGCCTATCCGCACAAGATTCTGACCGGCCGTCGTGAAGCCATGTACAGCATGCGCCAGTACAACGGCCTGTCTGCCTTCCCCAAGCGTGCCGAGAGCGAGTTCGACACCTTCGGGGTGGGCCATTCCAGCACCTCGATCAGTGCGGCGCTGGGCATGGCGCTCGGCGCCCGCACGGCGGGTGAGTCACGGCGTGCCTGTGCGGTGATCGGCGATGGCGCCCTGACGGCTGGCATGGCGTTCGAGGCACTGGCGCATGCCGGGCACGTAAAGGCCAATATGCTGGTCGTGCTCAACGACAACGAGATGTCGATCTCCGAGAACGTCGGCGGCCTGGCAAGCTATCTGGCACGTATTCTGGCCAGCAAGCCGTATACCCAGATGCGCGCCAACGGCAAGCGACTGCTGTCGCCCTTGCCGGGTGCGCTGGAGCTTGCCAAGCGTACCGAAGAGCACATGAAGGGCTTCATCAGCCCGGCGACGCTGTTCGAGGAGATGGGCTTCAACTACATCGGCCCCATCGACGGCCATGACCTGCCGGCGCTGGTGCAGACGTTGCGCAACATGCGTGATCTGGATGGCCCGCAGTTCCTGCATGTGGTGACGCGCAAGGGCAAGGGCTTCCTGCCGGCGGAGCGTGACCCGATCGGTTATCACGCCATCACCAAGCTCGAGAAGGCCGCGCCTCAGGCAGCCGAGCAGGCACCTGCCGTCACCGACGCACCGGCTCCCAAGCCGCAGAAATACTGCAGCGTCTTCGGCAACTGGCTGTGTGACGCCGCCGCCGCGGATGCGCGCGTCATCGGCATCACGCCGGCCATGCGGGAAGGCTCGGATCTGGTGCGTTTCTCGAAGGAATATCCTGATCGCTACTACGATGTCGCCATCGCGGAGCAGCACGCGGTGACAGTTGCAGCGGGCATGGCCTGTGAGGGCATGAAGCCGGTGGTGGCGATCTATTCCACCTTCCTGCAGCGTGGCTATGATCAGCTGATCCACGATGTCGCGGTGCAGAAACTGGACGTGACCTTTGCCATCGACCGTGCCGGTCTGGTCGGCGAAGACGGCCCGACGCATCACGGCAGCCTGGACATGTCATTCCTGCGCTGCGTGCCGGAGCTGGTGCTGATGGCGCCGGCCGATGAAGCCGAGTGCCGTGGCATGCTGAGCGCGGCACTGGCCCACCCCGGGCCTGCCGCGGTGCGCTATCCGCGCGGTACCGGGCCGGGGGTGGCCACCGATGCCGACCTGACGCCAATGGCGATCGGCCAGGGGGAATACCGTCGTCGTATCAGTGGCAGCCCCGAGATGCGTGTCGCCATCGTCGCCGTGGGCAGCATGAACACGCCGGTGGCCGAGGTCGCCGAGGCGCTGGACGCGACCCACTTCAATCTGCGCTCCATCAAGCCGCTGGACCGCGAGGCATTGCTCGAGATCGCCGCGGAGCACGACCTGGTCGTGACCGTCGAAGAGAATGCCATCGCGGGTGGCGCGGGAGCCGGCGTGGCCGAGCTCTACCTGAACGCGGGACTGGCTCAACCCATGTTGCTGCTGGGGCTGCCGGATGGCTTCGTCGAGCATGGCAAGCCGGTCGAGCTGCTGCGTGACTGCGGTCTGGATGCCGCCGGCATCCGCGCCAGTATCGAGGCTCGCCTCGGCAGCTGATCCTGGTGGCATGCAATACCGAAACGCCTGTGGATGACTCGAGAGTTCGAGTTGTCCACAGGCGTTTTTCGTTGCGTGACTGCCTGCGGCGAGACGGCGAAGGATGCATGGAAACTCCGCGACTTCCCGCCCATGCTGGATGACCATCAAGCCCTCTGCTCAAGCAGCCAGGGCCTGGCTGGCGCGAAAGCCTTCACCTGCGCCAGTCACCACCGCAACGCCACGGAGTGCGCCCGACCATGTTGACTCTCTACAGCTATCCGAATTCCCGCTCGCTGCGGGTCGCCTGGACGCTCGAGGAACTGGGGCTTGAATACCGGATTCATAGTCTGGATCTGAAGGCCGGTGAGGGGCACAGCCCTGAATATCTGGCCATTCATCCCGATGGCAAGGCACCAGCCCTGGTGGATGGTGAGCTGGCCCTGTTCGAGTCCAGTGCCATCTGTCGCTACCTGGCGGCGCGAGAAGGGCGCCTGCTGCCACAATCGCTGGCCGGGCAGGCCCAGATGGATCAATGGCTCAGTTTCCTGACCACCGAGCTTGAGCAGCCGCTGTGGACATTGGCCAAGCACACCTTCGCCCTGCCGGAGGACCAGCGCTGTGATGCCATCAAGCAGACAGCCCAATGGGAATTCCAGCGTGCTCTCAAGGCACTTCAGCGCCGCTTCGATGGCCAGGGCTGGCTGGTGGCCGATGAATTCAGTGTCGCCGATATCTTTCTCGCCCAGACCCTCAGCTGGGCGAAGATGGCCGGGCAACCTCTGCCGGCCGTGCTTGAGCACTGGGGCGAAGAGGTGCGGGCGCGTCCTGCCTGCGAGCGGGCCCGCCAGCGCGAGCAACAGGCCGCCGAGGAGCGTCAGCAACACTGAGCCCTGTTGCCGGAAACCTCATCGAACGCCGCCACAGGCCAAGCTGACGGGCTGACCTGTCCTGCATATCCTGTAGTAAAGCCATGAGAGCGCGCTGAGAGCGCGCACACGCCACGAGGCGCCATCCTGATATCAGGGTGGTGCCTTTTGCGTTTCTGGGCCTCAGAGACGCTTGCAGGGCGCCTGACGAGGTTGAGAGGTCGCCTTGCTCGTTCAGCGGCGTCAATCGTCTGGGGCGTCAATCGTCTGGGGCGGGTCCCAGGCTGCTGGTGGCGGGCTGACTCAGGTCGGTTAGAGGCAGGCCAGTTCGAGACAGGTCAGTTCGAGGCAGGGCAGCGCGAGGCAGGCCCTCGATCGAGGGCGGGTTTCAGGCATCCGGTGGTTAATGATGCGTTGTTGAATCTTTTGCGTATCTATTAATGATTCGGTAATTGGTTGTTTTCGTAATGGTGGTCAAGTGTTGATCGTGATGAGGTCGAGGGCAGCACTCATGCGATGTGAGTAGCGACATATCCGATGAAAATCATGGGGTTGAGAGGTTTATTAGATTTTTATGACATGATATCGATCAAATCAAAAGCGATGATCGCATCTTTCCTGTTTTGCGAATCATTAATTGATTCGATATGTGGTTTATTGCGGATCTTTTTGATAAGATGTTGGTGAAAACCTCAATGGGAATAACAACTTATGTGGATCTGGCAGCAGCCTGACTGGCCACGGGGGCGGTTGGAGGTCATGCCCTTGATGGGGCAGTTGGCGGCGACCCAGGCGGTGATGTCGCCGCTGGTCGCTCAGGGGCAGAATCTCTATCCCCGACAACGCCTGCGTCTCGAGGCGACGCTCCTCAGCGAAGAGATGGAAGCCAGTGCCCAGCTGTCCGGCGTGGTGCTCGGGCGGGCGGCGTTGCGTGATGCGCTGTATCAGGCGCTGGGGCTGGAGTCCGGCCATCAGGAGTCACCGCGCGGGCCGGCACCTGGCGTCGACGTCTTCGTGGATGTGACGCTGGAAGTCGTGCGCACGGCATTCCAGCCGCTGACCCGCCAACAGGTGCTCGAGTGGCATCGGCGTCTGGGGCCTTTCCTGCCGCGCAGCAGTGGTCAGCCACTCGGTGCATGGCGCGAGGCGCGCTACGAAGCGGTCAGCGGCCGTTACGGTCTCAAGCGCTTGCGTTATCGCGCCCCGGCGGAGAACCCCGATGCGCTGGACCGGGAGCTGGATGTCTTCTGGCAGCGTCTGGCGACGGAAGAACCGGATGTGGATAACTCAGGGGTGTTGAATGCCCTGCAGCTGCATGCGCACTGGCAGGCGCTCGCACCGCTGGCCTTGGGCAACGGCTTGATCGGGCGCTTGCTGCTGATGCGCTGGCTGACACGAATCGATGCCCTGGCCGCGTTGCAGCAGCAGGGCGAGTTTGTCGGCAAGGTCGCCGAGCGCTGGGAGCCGGAAGCGCTGGAGCAACTCTGCTGGCGCCGCCAGGCGCTGTTCTCGGTGGTGCTCGAGCATCAGGATGAATTGCGCGAGCTGGAGCAGCGTTATCTCGGCAAGCCCCAGACCTCGGCCAGCGGCCATCAGCTGCCGCCGCAGCTGGACCGCGCGCTCAATGGTGAGGTGGAGGATGCAGCGCCCGGTGACATGAATGTCTGGGCCGAGTGGTGGCTTTTGCGTCTGCGCGACGCCGGTCGTCGGACGGCCTTCCATTACCAGCGCGTCCAGCGTGCCGAGCGACTGTGGCTGGAGCACGCGCGTACGCCGCTGAATGCCCGCCAGCGCGAGCTGGTACTGACATTGTTGGAGCGAGATGACGAAGAGGGCGTGGGGCGCGCCGAATACCGCGCCCTGGTCGATACCTCCGACCCTACCGCCGCCCGCGATCTCGCCGACCTGACCGCCAAGCAGGTACTGGAAAGTTACGGTGTCGGGCGCGGTACCCGGTATCGCTTGCCGGTCTTCGCCCCTCAGGGAGATAGCCCTGTGGGAGACGAGCCCTGAAGCGTCAAAAAAATCGCGAAAAAAAGCGGGAAGGGTCGTCATGACCCTTCCCGCTTTTTTGAGGTGGCTTGCCGGTGTTCTCAGTGCCGTGTTCTCAAACCTGTGTTCTCAAGCCGGTGTGCTCAAGAGCGCCGGCCAGCGTGGCGGCCCCGATCACGTCATACGGAATACGGCAGCACTGCGGTATAGATAGCGAAGAAGTGGCAGGTACTGCCGCCAAGCACGAACAGGTGCCAGATGGCGTGGTGATAGCGCAGGCGCGTCATCAGAAAGAAGATCACGCCCAGGGTATAGGTGATGCCGCCGGCGACCAGCAGGATGAGCCCCGTCTCGGAGAGCTTCTCGACCAGCATCGGCGAGGCGAACACGATCAACCAGCCCATCAGCAGATAGACGCTCACGCGCAGGGCGCTGAAGCGTTCAGGCCAGCGCAGCTTGAGGAAGATGCCGCCCAGCGCGAGCGACCAGATGATGGCGAACAGCGTCCAGCCGGTCGGGCCGCGAAGATTGACCAGCAGGAAGGGTGTATAGGTGCCGGCGATCAGTAGATAGATGGCGCAGTGATCCAGCAGCTGGAAGGCATATTTCAGGCGTGGGTGACGGATACCGTGATAGAGCGTCGAGGCCGCATACAGCACTACCAGGGTCAGGCCGTAGAGGCTGACGCTGACGATCTTCCAGGGGTCGACTTCGGCGGCGAGGCTGGCCATCACGATCAGCACGATCATGCCGACGAGGCCCATGACGGCGCCGATGCCGTGGCTGGCGCTGTGCAGCCATTCCTCCAGCCGGGTATAGAGAGCAGGCGTCGCGGAGGTGTCGCGTGAATTCGCGTCATCGACAGGCGATGTGCTGGAAGAGGGGGATGCCTGAGGAGGTGTCGAGGCGGGCCGTGTTGACGAAGGCTGTGATGACTGAGGTTGCGATGAAGAAGGCTGTGATGATGCAGCCGTTGAGTCTTTGCGCATGGCGATGTCTCCGGCGCGGGTTCGACTCCAGCCTACTCCCTGGCGGGTGACGTCGTCATGTCACGCTCGCTGCGCCAGCCAGTCAATCTGCCTATATAAGGAAGGGGGAGCCAATCAGGCCCCCCTTTGCGTGGCTACTCGCTGCGCTCGATATCCACGTCGCTTGCCTGGGTGAAATCGTCCAGTGCCATCATGTGGCCCAGCTTGCCCGCCTTGGTCGAGAGATAGTGCTCGTTGTGCGGATTCAGGCCGGTGGTGATCGGCTGGCGCTCACTGATGGTGACACCATCACGGGTCAGGGCATCGACCTTGCGCGGGTTGTTGGTCATCAGCTTGAGAGTGCTGACGCCGAGATGCTCCAGCATCGGCACACAGATATCGTAGCGGCGCATGTCAGCCCCGAAGCCGAGGCGCTCATTGGCTTCGACGGTATCGGCGCCGCCATCCTGCAGCTCATAGGCGCGAATCTTGTTGAGCAGACCGATGCCGCGGCCTTCCTGACGCAGATAGAGCAGCACGCCGCGGCCTTCGGCGGCAATGCGCTTGAGCGCTTCCTGCAGCTGAAAGCCGCAGTCACAGCGCATCGAGAAGAGGGCGTCGCCGGTCAGGCACTCGGAATGCACGCGGCCCAGCACCGGCGCACCGTCATCGATGTCGCCCAGGGTCAGGGCGATGTGGTCCTTGCCGGTGGTCTCATCCTCGAAACCGTGCATGGTGAAGGTCGCCCAGGGCGTTGGCAGCCGCGAGGCGGCGATGAATCGAATGGTCACTGTTCACCTCGAACGCCCGGACAATCGCCGGGCTGAAAAAGCGCGGGCATGCGGTGGTCCGGCAATGTCTCGATGAGTCGCTCGAGATACCGGCGGCCAGCATGCAGTCATGTGGCGAGTTTACCAGTCTGTGGCCGATGACTCATCGCTCTGTATGGAAAAGCGTTGTTGCCGCCACCACCACAATGGCCGGATGACGCCAGCAAAGGGACTATAAAGGCGGGGCGATTTGCCAATGCATTTGTTGCATCGCCACGATGGGCGGGATTTTTCTCAGGCTCTGATAGAATGCCGAGACATTCCCCGAGCTGATGTGTGATTCCGATGACCTTGAAGAATGATCGCTTCCTGCGCGCGCTGGCCCGTCAGCCGGTCGACCGTACTCCCGTCTGGATGATGCGCCAGGCTGGCCGCTATCTGCCGGAATATCGCGAAGTCCGCGGTCAGGCCGGTGGCTTCATGGACCTGTGCATGGACACCGCGCGTGCCTGCGAGGTGACGCTGCAGCCGCTGGAGCGCTTCCCGCTGGATGCCGCCATCCTGTTCTCCGACATCCTGACCATCCCGGATGCCATGGGGCTGGGCCTTTACTTCGAGACTGGCGAAGGCCCGAAATTCCGCAAGACAGTGCGGACTGCCGAGGAAATCGCGGCGCTGAGCGTGCCGAATGTTGAGCGTGATCTCGATTACGTCATGCGTGCCGTGTCCACCATCCGCCGTGAGCTGAACGGCCGCGTGCCGCTGATCGGTTTCTCCGGCAGCCCGTGGACACTGGCCACTTATATGGTCGAGGGCGGTTCCAGCAAGGACTTCCGTCACGTGAAAGGCCTGATGTATTCCAATCCGGAAGCCATGCATCAGTTGCTCGACACCCTCGCGCAGGCCGTCACCGACTACCTGAACGCCCAGATTGCCGCGGGTGCTCAGGCGGTGCAGATCTTCGATACCTGGGGCGGCACCCTGTCCACGCCGGCCTACCTCGAGTTCTCGCTGCGCTACATGGAGCAGATCGTCGCTGGCCTCAAGCCGGACAGCGAAGGCAACCGTGTGCCGGTGATCCTGTTCACCAAGAATGGTGGCCAGTGGCTCGAACACATCGCCGCCACCGGCTGTGATGCCGTCGGCCTCGACTGGACCACCGAGATGTCCAATGCGCGTGAGCGTGTCGGCCATCGTGTGGCCCTGCAGGGCAACCTGGACCCGAATGCGCTGTTCGGTACGCCGGCCGCCATCCGTGCCGAAGTCGGGCGTATCCTCGACAGCTACGGCCAAGGCCCGGGCCACATCTTCAACCTCGGTCACGGCATCAGCCAGTTCACCGACCCGGGCAACGTCAATGCCCTGATGGACGCGCTGCACGAGCTGAGCCCGGCCTACCATCAGGATGACGCCGCCAATGCGACACCGGTCGCCCGCGGCTGATGGAAGAGCCCTTCATGGCCTTCTCTGTTGCCACCCCTGTTGCTGCCTATAGAAGGTGGCAAGCGGCAGGGCAGCAAGCAGAAGGGCGCCGGCCAGCGGGGGTGTCAGCATGACACCGGTCGAGCAGCGTCTCATCCCGCGCCGCGGTTGGGCATTCGTGGCGCTGCTGTGCCTGTTGCTGATCCTGTTCGGCACGCTCTCCCCGGGCGTGCCGCATCCGGAGCAGACCTTCCCTTGGGACAAGCTGCAGCATTTCTCCGCCTTCGCGTTGCTAGCGCTGACCACACGGCTGGCGGGCTTGACCAGCTTGATCATCCTGCCGGTCCTGCTGCTGCTGGGCGTCGCCATCGAATGTCTGCAGCTGGCGATTCCCTATCGCGGCGCTGAGGTGCTGGATGCGCTGGCGGACCTCGCCGGCATCCTCATCGGGCTGGGAGTGTTCCAGTGCGTCAGGCTGATTCTGCATCTGGTCCGCCTCGGGCCGGCCTCTCGCTGAGCCTCTCCCCCGGGCCGCGTGTCATCGATACGCGGCCTGTCTGAAATTGTCATGCATCAACACTTTCCACTCCGGCCGTCTTTGGCTATGGTGCAGCGCCTGCGCCATGTTGGCGCTTGCCCGGCATGTCGCGTATCACGACATCACGCCGCGTGGTCGTCATGCGGGCCGTGAACTGCCGGCCTGACGCTGGCGCAGTGCTGATTGGCGCAATTTCCGATGGCCATCGTGCCGTCTCTATCCATACCTTGATATCCCGTCTGTGATATCCAATGCGAGGGTCCCCCATGACCGAACGTCTCGATGGCTCCTGGTTTACCGAAATCTTCGATCGCCACGGCAGCGCCTTCTCGCTCAAGGTCAGCCACAAGCTGCATGACGAGCAGACCCCTTATCAGCACCTCGAAGTCTATGCCACCGAGACCTACGGCAACCTGATGGTGCTGGACGGCTGCGTGATGCTGACTGACCGTGACAACTTCCTCTATCACGAGATGATGTCGCATCCGGCGCTGTTCGCTCATGCAGACCCCAAGCGTGTCGTCATCATCGGCGGTGGCGATTGCGGCACCCTGCGTGAGGTGCTCAAGCACCCGGGCGTGGAGAAGGTCACCCAGATCGATATCGATCCGGCGGTCACGCGTGCCTCCGAGCAATTCTTCCCGGCGCTGGTCGAGTCCAATGACGACCCGCGCGCCGAGCTGCTGTTCGAGGATGGCGTCAAGTGGGTCGACAACTGCCCGGACGAGAGCATCGACGTGCTGATCGTCGATTCCACCGACCCGGTCGGCCCGGCGGAAGGTCTGTTCAAGACCGACTTCCTCAAGCGCTGCCATCGTATCCTCAAGCAGGGCGGCCTGATGGTGCAGCAGAGCGAGTCCCCGCTCTATCACACCGACTCCATCATCAAGGACCTGCGCAACGACATGGGCGAAGCGGGCTTTGATAGCGTCGCGACCCTGCCGTTCCCGCAGCCGGTGTATCCGTCCGGCTGGTGGAGCTGCACCCTGGCGGGCAAGGGCTGTGACGTGAAGTCCTTCCGCGAGGAAGATGCCGCTGCCGCCACCTTCGCGCGTGACTTCTATACCGTCGAAGGCCATCGCGCCGCCCTGGTGCTGCCGCCCTTCATGCAGCGCCTGCTGGAGAAGTGATCTGCATGCACCTTGCGGTGGCAAGGGAGTCCCATCAGGCACGAAAACGTGCCTGACGGGATGAACAAGCGTTGAGTCAGGCAGACCGAGACATTGGTCGCAATCTGCCACTCGCGCCACATCGCTGCACCGCCAACGGCCGTTTCGCAATGAAACGGCCGTTTTTATTTTGCACCGATATGAGGCGAACTGGTCTCGCCATGAGCCTAACTGCGCGGCAATCGCGCGGAATGATCCGCCGCCCCACTCCGAGGCTTTGGCCTATATCACTGGGTTTTAGCGCTTTTTTCAGCGTTGAACGCAGCGGATCACGCGATAGGCGGAAATTGGAACGCGGCTTGCTATTGTCGGTAGGTGCCATGCAATGCATTGCACCACTTCTGACTCGAGGCTGATCGAGCGGACTCCAGACTTTCGCGAGGGAATCACGATGCATAACAACAAGAAGCCACTGCTGATCGCTAGCGCCGCTGTCCTGGCCGCCTCCATGGCGACAGGCGCCAGTGCCGCGACCCTGGATAGCGTCAAGGAAAAGGGCTTTGTCCAGTGTGGCGTCAGCACCGGCTTGCCGGGCTTCTCGGCACCGGATGACGCCGGTAACTGGCAGGGCCTCGATGTCGACGTCTGCCGCGGCGTCGCCGCCGCCGTGCTGGGCGATGCCAGCAAGGTGCGCTATGTACCGCTGACGGCCAAGGAGCGTTTCACCGCGCTGCAGTCCGGCGAGATTGATGTCCTGTCCCGCAACACCACCTGGACGGCGACCCGTGACACCTCACTGGGCCTCAACTTCGCTGGCGTGAACTATTACGACGGCCAGGGCTTCATGGTCAGCAAGGACCTGGGCGTCTCCAGTGCCAAGGAGCTGGACGGGGCAGCCGTCTGCATCCAGTCCGGCACCACCACCGAGCTCAACCTGGCGGACTATTTCCGCCTGAACGACATGTCCTTCGAGCCGGTCGTCTTCGATACCTCCGACCAGACCGTCAAGGGCTTCGAAGCCGGTCGTTGTGACGTCCTGACCTCCGACCAATCCCAGCTCTACGCGCTGCGTATCAAGCTCTCCGATCCGGCATCCGCGATGGTGCTGCCGGAAGTCATCTCCAAGGAACCGCTGGGCCCCGTCGTCCGTCAGGGCGATGACCAGTGGTTCAACATCGTCAAATGGACCCTGTTCGCGCAGATCAACGCCGAAGAGATGGGTCTGAGCTCCGACAACATCGAAGAGAAGAAGTCGGACACCAACCCGAACGTCGCGCGCCTGGTCGGTGCCGATGGCAACTACGGGGAAGCCATGGGGCTGCCGGCTGACTGGGCCTACCAGGTCATCAAGCAGGTCGGTAACTACGGCCAGATGTTCGAGCGCAACGTCGGTACCGGCTCCGCACTGGGTATCGAGCGCGGCTTAAACGCACTGTGGACCGATGGCGGCGTCCAGTACGCCCCGCCGGTTCGCTGATGCGCGGGCTCGCCCTGTACTGCGGGTGGGCCTTGCCCCTCATGACAGGCTGAGCAAGGACGCTGGCCAGGGGAAGTGAGCGTCTTGCTCCACTTCCTCTGGCCAGCGTCATGTGGGCCCCGGTTAATGAGCCCCAGCCTGTACCTCGTGACCCATTCATCGAGTGCCGAGAGATAACTGATCTGCCGTTCGATAGGACGGCAGGCGGAAGTCGCATAGCTTTCCGGCGGAGATTGCCTGTATGACACAACCTGCTTCTCGCCCGCCGGCCACGGTCAAGCCGCCATTCTGGCGTGACCCGGCCAAGCGGGCACTGATCTTCCAGCTATTGATGCTGGCAGGCGTGTTCGGTGTGTTGGCGATCATCGTCAGCAATACCCTGACCAACCTCGAAAGCCGTGGCATCACCACCGGCTTTGCCTTTCTGGACAACACCGCAGGCTTTGGCATCCTGCAGAGCCTGATCGACTATTCCGAGCAATCCACCTATGGCGATACCTTCATCGTCGGCCTGCTCAATACCTTGTTGATATCCGCGCTGGGTGTCATCGCCGCGACCGTGATCGGCTTCGTCATGGGGGTCGCGCGTCTGTCCCCCAACTGGCTGATCTCGCGGCTGGCGGCGGTCTATATCGAAGTCTTCCGCAACATCCCGTTGCTGCTGCAGATCTTCTTCTGGTATTTCGCCGTCCTGAGAACCCTGCCAAGTCCGCGTGGCTCGCTGTCGCTGGGCGAGGCGTTCTTCCTCAACGTGCGCGGCCTGTTCGTGCCGGCCCCCATCACCTCCAGCGGTTTCTCGGTGGTGATTGCGGTGTTCGTGCTGGCCGTCGTCGCCAGCGGCATCTTCAGCTACTGGAACCGCCAGCGTCAGGCCCGTACCGGTCAGCGCCTGCCGGCGGGCTGGATCTCGCTCGGCCTGATCATCGTGGCGCCGCTGCTGGCCTACTTCGCGATGGGCATGCCGCTGAGCTGGGAGCTGCCGGAACTCAAGGGCTTCAACTTCCGTGGCGGCATCACGGTCGTCCCCGAGTTCCTCGCCCTGTGGGTCGCGCTGTCGGTCTATACCGCAGCCTTCATCGCCGAGATCGTGCGTTCCGGCATCGAAGCGGTACCGCACGGCCAGACCGAAGCGTCACGGGCGCTGTCGCTGTCCGGTGGCATGACACTGCGTCTGGTGGTGGTGCCGCAGGCGCTGCGCGTCATCATCCCGCCGCTGACCAGCCAGTATCTGAACCTGATCAAGAACTCGTCGCTGGCCACGGCCATCGGCTATCCCGATCTGGTCTCGGTCTTCGCGGGTACCACGCTCAACCAGACCGGTCAGGCCATCGAGGTGATCGCCATGACGATGCTGGTCTATCTGACCATCAGTCTGCTGGTCTCCATGTTCATGAACTGGTTCAACGCCCGCATGGCGTTGGTCGAGCGCTGAGGGTCTGCCCATGTCGATTGAAAAGACCCTGTCACGGGTCACCGAGAAGATGATCGATTCCCGTCCGGCGCCGAGCGACAGCATCGGCGCGGTGGCCTGGTTGCGCAGCAACCTGTTCGCCGGACCGATCAATACGTTGTTCACGCTGTTCGCGCTGTATCTGGTCTATCTGCTGGTGGTGCCCAGCCTGCAGTGGGCGCTGATCGATGCCAGCTGGAGCGGCACCTCACGAGAGGACTGCACGGGGGAGGGCGCCTGCTGGGTCTTCATCAGTGCGCGTCTCGATCAGTTCATCTACGGCTTCTACCCGAGTGAGGAAACCTGGCGGGTCGATATCGTCTTCGCCGTCTTTGCGGCCCTGATCGCCTGGCTGGCGATTCCGAAGCTGCCGGCCAAGGGCTGGGTCGCCATCGTCAGCCTGGCGGTGTTCCCCTTCATTGCCTACTTCCTGCTGCATGGCGGCAGCTTCGGCCTCGAGATCGTCGGTACCCACGAGTGGGGCGGCCTGATGCTGACACTGGTGCTGGCGGTGGTGGGTATCGTGGCGGCGCTGCCGCTGGGGATCCTGCTGGCGCTGGGGCGTCGCTCCGAGATGCCGATCGTGAAGAGCATCTGTGTGGTGTTCATCGAGTTCTGGCGCGGTGTGCCGCTCATCACGGTGCTGTTCATGGCCTCGGTGATGCTGCCGCTGTTCGTGCCCGGTGAGGTCAATCTCGACAAGCTGGTGCGCGCGCTGATCGGCATCACCCTGTTCCAGAGTGCCTACATGGCGGAAGTGGTGCGTGGTGGCCTGCAGGCGATCCCCAAGGGACAGACCGAGGCCGGCATGGCGCTGGGGCTGGGCTACTGGCGCAACATGGGGCTGATCGTGCTGCCCCAGGCGCTCAAGCTGATGATTCCCGGCATCGTGAATACCTTCATTGCCCTGTTCAAGGACACCTCGCTGGTACTGATCATCGGGCTCTTCGATCTGCTCGCCATCGTGCAGGCCGGTCTCGCCGACCCCAAATGGCTGGGCTACTCCATCGAGGGCTACGCCTTCGTGGCGCTGGTCTTCTGGGTCTTCTGCTTCAGCATGTCGCGCTACAGCCAGTATCTCGAGCGCCTGCTGCATACCGGTCACAAGAAGCGCTGATCACGGCGCCAAGGAATCTTCATCATGACAACGACAACATCCGCCTCGCAGGGCAACACCGGCGCCGATGAGCGCCCGATGATCGAGCTCAAGGGCCTCAACAAGTGGTACGGCGACTTCCACGTGCTGCGTGACATCAACCTGAGCGTGCGCAAGGGCGAACGTATCGTCATCTGTGGCCCTTCGGGGTCCGGCAAGTCGACGATGATCCGCTGCATCAATCATCTCGAGGAGCATCAGGAAGGCGATATCGTGGTCAACGGCATGCCGCTGACCCAGGACATCAAGCAGATCGAGGCGATCCGTCGCAACGTCGGCATGGTGTTCCAGCACTTCAATCTGTTCCCGCATCTGACGGTGCTCGAGAACTGCTGTCTGGCGCCGATCTGGGTGCAGAAGCGGCCGCGCCGCGAGGCGGAAGCCGAAGCCATGAAGTACCTGGAGCGCGTGCGCATCGCCGATCAGGCCCACAAGTTCCCCGGTCAGCTGTCCGGCGGCCAGCAGCAGCGTGTCGCGATCGCGCGCTCGCTGTGTCTGAGCCCGGAAGTGATGCTGTTCGATGAGCCGACCTCGGCGCTGGACCCGGAGATGATCAAGGAAGTGCTGGATGTCATGGTCGAACTGGCCAATGAAGGCATGACCATGCTGTGCGTGACCCACGAGATGGGCTTCGCCAAGACCGTCGCCGACCGCGTCATCTTCATGGATCAGGGCCAGATCATCGAAGAGAACGCGCCGGAGCCGTTCTTCAACAATCCGCAGTCCGAGCGGACCCAGCTGTTCCTCAGCCAGATTCTGGGGCATTGAGGCCACGGCCTGAACGGATGCTGTAAGCCGTAAACAGAAAACGCCCCGCGTGATATCCATCACGCGCGGCGTTTTCGTGTGTGAGTCGCAAGGCCAGTCGGTGGGCGCTTACTATCATCTCACGCCTCTGGATAAAGAGGCTCGTTTAGAGGCTGGGCTCGGTGCGGCGTACTTCGCTGCTGTTGGTGTCTGGCAGCTCTTCATCGCTGCCCAGGCTTGGCTCCTGCGGCTTGGCCGCGGCCTTGGGCGATGCAGCGGCAGGTGTATCGGCAGATGTCGCCGTCGCCGCTGTGGCAGCGGGCGCTTCTTCGCCTTCGCGCGGCCAGGTGACGCTGCGCGGCTTGCCGACCCAGCTGTCGTCATTGTCGTGCACCGCAGGGCGGCGCGAGATGGAGCGCGTCACCAGCGCCGCGGCATCCAGGGTGTGATTGGCCCCGCGAATGCTCAGCAGGTGATGCGGCGCCATCAGCAACTCGAACAGCAGGCGCGTCATCACGAAGGCCAGCAGGAAACCGCCGACACCCTGCGCCAGTACCGGCCACTGCGCGACCAGCGAGTTGTCAGGCCCGATGGGCGTCAAGTGCTGCAGCGTCCAGTCGCTGGCAGCCGCCAGCAATCCCAGCTGCAGCATCAGGTGAGCGGTGACCAGCACGCGCCGGGGCAGCGGGCGGCGCATCAGGAGCAGATTGCGCATCGAAACTTCTCCGAGAAAAGACCACAGGATGAGGGGAGCGGTGGCAGACGGGCAGGCGGCACCCCGCGTTGGGCGGATGTTAGCACGCACTTCGCCATCGACGTCATGTCCGGGAGTCGCGACGCCAGTGTCGGTTCCGGCGACGATGGAGGAGCGTTGCATGTGGCTGGCGGGGTAAAGGAAAGGCCGGGCATGCCGATACAGAGGGCGGCACGTACCGATGATGACGCCGGTACACCGCATGCCTGCATGCCTTGCCACCGAGGGGCAGACCGACGCGCTCTGCGCTGGCGCCCCCGGCCCCCTTCCCGATGGATTTGAACCAAGGAGTGGCGATGTTTGCCTCGTTACGTGCGCGCATCACGTTAGCCTGTGTGGCGATAGTGCTGGTGGCGCTGGTGGTCGTCAGCAGCCTGAATGCCTGGACCACGTTCCGCAATACGCATGCCGATGAGAGCGACTACCAGCAACAGTTGCTGAGATCGAACGCCGCCCAGTTGAGCCAGTGGTTCAGCGTGCATATCAATGCGGTGAGCGGCATCGCGGCCAGTAGCCTCGAGAACTTCCCCGATGCCGCCTTGACCCAGGCGATGCAGCAGGGCGACTTCAGCAAGACCTATGTCGGCTTCCCGGATGGTCGCTTCCGTTACTTCGATGGGCGCCCGGGGCGGGCAGGTTATGACCCGCGCCAACGTGGCTGGTATCAGGCGGCGGTGGCGACCGGCAAGCCCGTCATCACGGCGCCCTATGTCGGTGCCACCAGTGGCGAACTGGAAATCAGCGTGGCGGCGCCGGTCTATCGCGGCTCACGGCTGGTCGCCGTGGTCAGTGGTGATCTGCCGCTGGCGTTCATCACCCGCACGGTCGCCGAACTCTCGCCGACGCCCAACAGCTTCGCCTTCCTGATCGACGATACCGGCACGCTGATCGCCCACCCGGATGATGCCCTGGTGCTCAAGCCGATGAGTGCACTCGCATCGGCCCTGACGCCCGAGACCCTGGCCAGCAGCAATCGCCTGGTGGCCGCGGGCCAGTCGGCACTGGAGGTCGATATCCAGCAGCGTGATTACCGCATGTTCAGTGCCGAGCTGGATTCGGCAGGGCTGGGAGATACCGGCTGGCGTCTGGCGCTGGCCCTGGATGTGGCCGATTCAGATGCACCGCTTTATGCCCAGCTGTGGACCACGCTGGCCATGACGCTGCTGGTATTGCTGGGGGCGGCCGCCGTGATGTCGTGGATCGCCAGCCGCAGTCTGCGCGGCCTGGCGCTGGTACGTGATGCGCTGGTGGATATCGCTGCAGGCGAGGGCGATCTCACGCGGCGCATTCAGGTCAGCGGGCGTGATGAAGTCGCCGAGATCGGCAATGCCTTCAATCGCTTCGTCTCGACCCTCAATGGCGTGCTCAGCGAGATTCGTCTCGCCAGCGGTGCGGTGCAGACCGCCGCCGCCGAGATCAGCCAGGGCAGCCAGGACCTGTCGTCACGTACCGAGCAGGCGGCGGCCAATCTGCAGGAAACCTCGGCCTCGATGGAGCAGATTTCCGGCACCGTCGCCCAGTCTGCGGACTCCGCACATGAAGCTGACGGGCTGGCCAAGTCGGCCAGTGAGGTCGCGCGTCGCGGCGGCGAGGTGATCGGAGAGGTCGTCACCACCATGCAGGGCATCGATGACGACTCGCGCAAGATCACCGAGATCGTCAGTGTCATGGACTCCATCGCCTTCCAGACCAACCTGCTGGCATTGAATGCCTCCGTCGAGGCGGCACGCGCCGGCGAGCAGGGACGTGGCTTCGCGGTGGTGGCCGGTGAGGTACGTACCCTCGCCCAGCGCTCTTCCGAGGCCTCGCGGGAAATCGCCACGCTGATCAGCTCCGCCAACGAGCGCACGCGCAATGGTGCCGAACAGGTCAGGGTGGCCGGCAGCACCATGAACGAGATCGTCGCCAGCGTCATGCGTGTCAGTGAGGTGATCGGCGAGATCAGCCATGCCACCCAGGAGCAGAATCACGGTGTCGGACAGGTCTCCAGCGCCGTGGCCGAGCTGGACCAGGTGACACAGCAGAATGCGGCGCTGGTGGAGGAATCCGCCGCGGCAGCGGATGCGCTCTCCGAGCAGTCGGCGCGTCTGGCCGAGATGGTGGGCCGCTTCCGTCTGGATGGCCCTGCACAGCCGCCCGCAATGGCGCCGCGCAGCGCAGGCACCCTGTCCGCACAGGGCTCCAATCCCCGCGCTGCCAGACCCGTCGCATCGGAGGAGCTGGATTGGCAAGCCTGGTAAGGCCGTCAGCACGCGGGCCTGTCAGTCGCGAGTGACAGGCATCAGACGCCAGGGCCGCCCTTCGGGGCGGCCCTGGCGTTTTTGGTTATCCGCTTGCCTGTCGACCTTCAGGCGTCGGGCTGGCGGGGTGGTGTACGGGAAATGAGCGGCAAGGGTTGAATGTGCGCAAGGGTGCCAGCATGTAGTCAATTGAAAGCGAAGCGATGATCGTCATTCTTCATCAACGACGCCTCACGAGAGACAGGGAGTGTGTAAATGGTTACTTACATCGTTGCTGCCGACGCCGCACGTGCACGTATCTTTGCCCGTGCCGCTGGCAAGGTCACCGAAGTGGAAAGCCTCGTACATCCTGAAAGCCGCCAGCATACCGGTGACCTGAGAACCGGTGGCAAGGGTGAATCCAGCGGCGGGCACGGCAGCCTGCATCAGACTGGCGATGATGGCGCGACCTCTGACAAGCATCAGGACTTCTTCGCCAAGGAAGTCGCGCAATACCTCAAGCAGACGGCCAATGACGGCAAGTTCGATCAGCTGATCATCGCCGCCGCTCCCAAGTTCCTGGGGGCGCTGCGCGACAAGCTCGACAAGCCGGTTGCCAAGCTGGTGACGGAAACCGTCGACAAGGACCTCTCCCACGAGAGCGCTGATGAGATCAAGGCGCGTTTCACCGGCCTGACTCACTGATCACACCCCCCGTCATGCAGAGACCAGGACGCCGCCAGCGGAAACGCTGGCGGCGTCTGTGTGTGAGCAGTCACTATTGTTGTGAGCCTCATGACGTGAGGTGGTAGTGTCAGCAGGCTCGGTTGCAGAAGGCCGAGCGTGTGCGAATCACGGCACCTGCGGCAGGATGATCTCGTCACTGCGTGAGGCGCTGCCGCTCAGGTTGCGGCAACCGGCGACGAATTCTCGCATCGCCTGGGTGATGAAGCGGTCACGATGGTGGACGAAGCGATAGGCGCGCGTCAGCTCCAGCCATGGAGTGGGCAGCTCGACGAGGCTGCCGCGCCGAAAGGCATCTCTCAGCGCGAGGCGCGAGATGCAGCCGATGCCGAGCCCCGCTTCCACGGCGCGCTTGATGGCTTCGGTATGTTCCAGCTCCAGCATGATGTCGAGGCGCTGGGAAACGCTGGTCGAAGGCCCGTCCAGATGTGGGCGCAATGCCTGCTCGAAGGTGCCGCGTGTGCCGGAGCCACGCTCGCGCATGATCCAGCGTGCCGCCAGCAGGCGCTCAAGCGTGACCTCGCCCTGTGCCAGCGGGTGTGACGGCGCACAGAAGATGCTCAGCCGATCACTGACCCAGTGGGTCGCCTCCAGCAGCGGATGCTCCACCTCGCCTTCCACCAGCCCGATGTCCAGTTCGAAGTGCACCAGCTTGTCGATCAGCTGATGGGTGTTGTGCACGTGCAGCTCGACGCGGCTGGCGGGGTGATGGTGCAGAAAGTCACCGATGATCTGTGGCGCCAGATAGTTGCCGATGGTCAGCGTCGCGCCGATCTCCAGCGAGCCGGTGGCGTCCTGCTGACCGAGCAGCTGCTCCAGCTCCTCGGCCTGGTCCAGCAGCGCGATCGCCTTGGGCAGCAGCTCACGCCCCAGACCATTGAGTCGCAGGCGCTTGCCATGGCGATCGAACAGGCGGCAATCGAACTGACGCTCCAGCTCGGCCAGTGCCGTGCTGGCCGCTGATTGCGACATGGCCAGACTGTCGGCGGCCAGCGAGACATTGTCATGCCGCGCGACCGCCACGAAGACGGCCAGCTGGCGAAGGCTGTAGCGCATTCGACCTCCCGGGGCATGCAGTGAAGGGGCAGAGATGAGGAGGCGAAAGTGAACGCAACGCAGGATTCGCCGTCAGAGCGGGCGAATCCTGCACGATCAAGGTTGAAATGCGATTCATTCGCAACCAATATTGGTAAACTAGATAACCTATATCCAGATAAACCATTTAACGCATAACCCTGCAGTGACTACAATCGCTGCATAGTTCATTGGGTCATAAGCTGTTATTTGTTTATGCCAATAAAGAATATCGAATTCGAGGGGCCACGCCCCGGGAGGCCATCAGGTGAGCAGTCTGACCACAACCGAAGTCATCGACGTCCATCACTGGAACGATTCGCTGTTCAGCTTCCGCACTCAGCGTGAAGACAGCCTGCGCTTCAAGAACGGCCAGTTCGTGATGATCGGCCTGGAAGTCGAAGGCAAGCCGCTGATGCGCGCCTACTCGATCGCCAGCCCGAACTACGAGGAGCACCTCGAGTTCTTCTCCATCAAGGTGCAGGACGGCCCGCTGACCTCACGCCTGCAGCACCTGCAGCCGGGCGATCAGATCATGGTCTCTCGCAAGCCGACAGGCACGCTGGTACTGGACGACCTGCTGCCGGGCGAGAACCTTTACCTGTTCTCCACCGGCACCGGTCTGGCGCCGTTCCTGAGCGTCATCCAGGACCCGGAAACCTATGAGCGCTATGACAAGATCATCCTGATGCACGGCGTGCGCCATGTCTCCGAGCTGGCCTATGCCGACATGATCGCGGAAGAGCTGCCCAAGCACGAGTATCTGGGCGAAGAGATCGCCGAGAAGCTGATCTACTACCCGACCGTGACGCGCGAGGAGTTCCGCAACCAGGGCCGCATCACGGATCTGGTCGAGAACGGCAAGCTGTTCGAGGACATCGGCCTGCCGCCGCTGGACCCGAAGCGTGACCGCGCCATGATCTGCGGCAGCCCGGCGATGCTCGACGACATCAGCGCCATGCTGGATGCGCGCGGCTTCGCCATCTCGCCGAAGATGGGCGTGCCGGGTGACTACGTGATCGAGCGTGCCTTCGTCGAGAAGTGATCCGTGCGCATCACGCATGAGCGACAAGTGCTGAAACGAAAAAACCGCAGGCCGATGGCCTGCGGTTTTTTGTGTGCTCATGTCACCCGTCGGGGCAGCACGTCAGTGCCAGGGGCTTGCGCCAGAGGCTCAGACGGCGTCCTTGCCGGTCTCGCCGGTACGGATGCGAATGACCTGCTCCAGCGGCGAGACGAAGATCTTGCCGTCGCCGATCTTGCCGGTGTTGGCGACATTGGTGATCGCCTCGATCACGGAATCGATCATGGCGTCATCCACCGCGACTTCCAGCTTCACCTTGGGAAGGAAGTCGACCACGTACTCGGCACCCCGATACAGCTCGGTGTGGCCCTTCTGGCGGCCGAATCCCTTGACCTCGGTCACGGTGATACCCTGCACGCCAATCTCCGACAGGGATTCGCGCACGTCGTCGAGCTTGAATGGCTTGATGATGGCAGTGACCAGTTTCATCGTGTCTCTCCTTGGGTGATGGTGCGGGTAACGAGGCCTGCTCGTCACGCCGGTCTCTGACTCAAGCATACACCGCTTATCCAGTCAGGAAAAAAGACTCCCGCCAGGTGGCGGGAGTCTTGATGCTGCAGGTGCTGTCGCGTCCAGGCTTACTTGCGGCTGGAGGTGAATTCCGGATAGGCCTCCATACCACATTCGGCCAGATCCACACCTTCGTACTCTTCTTCCTCGCTGACGCGAATCCCCATGATGGCCTTGATGATCAGCCACACCACGAAGCTTGCGATGAACACCCAGGCGAAGATGGAGGCGGCGCCCAGCAGCTGTGCGGAGAAGGTGGCATCGTCATTGGTCAGCGGCACGGCCAGCAGACCCCAGAGACCGACCACACCGTGCACGGAGATGGCGCCGACCGGATCATCGATCTTCAGCTTGTCGAGACCGACGATGGAGAACACGACCAGCAGACCGCCGACGGCGCCGATCAGGGTGGCAGCACCGACGCTCGGTGCCAGCGGACCCGCAGTGATGGCGACCAGGCCAGCTAGCGCGCCGTTGAGGGCCATGGTCAGGTCAGCCTTGCGGAACCACAGACGGGCGAGGATCAGCGCGGCGATGACACCACCACAGGCAGCGGCATTGGTGTTGACGAAGACCTGAGCGACCGCGTTGGCCTCATCGATGTTGGACAGCACCAGCTCGGAGCCGCCGTTGAAGCCCAACCATCCCAGCCACAGGATGAAGGTACCCAGCGTGGCCAGCGGCAGGTTGGCGCCCGGGATGGCATTGATCTCACCATTCTTGCCGTACTTGCCCTTGCGAGCGCCCAGCAGCAGCACGCCTGCCAGTGCGGCGGAAGCGCCGGCCATGTGCACGATGCCGGAACCGGCGAAGTCGCTGAAGCCCGCTGCGCTCAGGAAGCCGCCACCCCAGGTCCAGTAACCCTGCACCGGATAGATGACGCCGGTCATGACCACGGCGAAGGCCAGGAAGGCCCACAGTTTCATGCGCTCGGCGACCGCACCGGAGACGATGGACATGGCGGTAGCCACGAACACCACCTGGAAGAAGAAGTCGGAACGTGCGCTGTAGTAGATGTCGCCACCGGAAGCGAGCGCTTCCTCAGCGGTATTCTCGGCACCGATCAGGAAGCCCAGGCTCGGCAGGAAGCCGCCTTCGGCGCTCGAGTACATGATGTGGTAACCGACGACCATGTACATGGTGCAGGCGATGGCGAACAGCGCCACGTTCTTGGTCAGGATCTCGGTGGTGTTCTTGGCGCGGACCAGACCGGCCTCGAGCATGGCAAAGCCGGCTGCCATCCATAGCACCAGGGCGCCACAGACCAGGAAGTAGAAGGTATCAAGTGCGTACTTGACCTCGATGATCTCGTTCATGCGGGGTTCTCCTTGTTATTGTGCGCGGGGCTCAGACAGCGTCGGCGCCGCGTTCACCGGTGCGGATACGGATGACATCGTCCAGCGGAGTGACGAACAGCTTGCCGTCGCCGATCTTGCCGCTGTTGGCCGCCTGGGTGATGGCGTCCAGTACCGATTCCACACTGTTGTCATCGACAGCCACTTCAATCTTGACCTTGGGAAGGAAGTCGACGACGTACTCGGCACCGCGATACAGCTCGGTATGCCCCTTCTGACGTCCGAAGCCCTTCACTTCGGTGACGGTAATCCCCTGCACGCCGTTGTCGGCCAGTGCTTCTCGCACGTCGTCCAACTTGAAGGGTTTGATGATGGCGGTGATCAGTTTCATGTGCTGCCCCCGTTCGCTACCGGAATGATCATTCTTGTTAAGCATGGCCAGTCAGATGAGCTGGCGGCCTGTTCCTGACAAGTGCATCGCACGAGATGTGCCATGCGGCTGAAAATCCTTGTAACTCATCTGGTTATCGCAGGATGACTGACAGTCTTTCGGCCTATGCAAAGATGGCTGAATCCGAAGGTCACCTGGCATGCACCGTAATGGTGCTGTTTCTGCGCCTTTGGGTGTGGGGGCAAGTGCTAATGTGGTGCAGGTGTGTGCCTGCCGATGAGGATTGTCTGGTGCAGGACGATGCGGGGCATGCACCCGACTCGAGGGTTGCGTATCCTTGCAGCAGGACACGACGGCCCCATGTACAGGGGTGTCATCATTTTCTGACCGGCAGTCCGCACGACGCGGCCGCCGGCCCGCAACGGCTGAGGTGCAGCATGTTCAAGAATGACGTCATCGGGCGTATGGCCCAGCAGATCGGTGAGCGCCTGCAGGATGCCTCGCATGGCCCGGAAGAGCTGCAGAAGTCCGTGCAAGGGGTGATGCGCGGTGCCTTCGACCGCATGGAACTGGTCTCGCGTGAAGACTTCGACATCATGATGGATGTGCTGACGCGTACGCGCAGCCGCGTCGAGTCGCTGGAAAAGCAGGTCATCGCCCTCGAGGCACTGCTGGAGAAGCAGGGGCTGGTGGCGGGCAATGCACCGGCTGCCGAGCCCGCCACGCCAGTGGATGACGAGGGGGAAGCCGCGGTAGCGAAGCGTGAAGCCGCCAGTCACGCCGCGGAAATCGAGCGCCAGCGCGACGCCTGATCCCCTCAGGTGACGGCTGAACCAAAACCGCCACGCCCTTTCGGGGCGTGGCGGTTTTTTGCGTCATGGGCGCCGCTGATTCTCAGGGGCGGCCTCAGGCAGTCTGGGGGCGAGTGCCCAGCATCCAGCGCACCAGACCTACCACTGAGGCGATGATCCAGAAGATCTCGATCACGAAGCTGGCGAGGTTGAAATTGATGCACAGGCTGATCAACAGCAGGATCGCCCCGCTCAGATTCATCAGGTTGTAGGTCAGGCTGCGGGCATCGAGTCTGCCTATCTGCAGCAGGAAGAAGGCGCCGACGACCAGAGTGGTGCCCAGCATGCCGATCACATCCGCCAGGGATGCTAGCGGGGCAAGCATGTCTTGCATGGGTAGTGCTCCTGAAACAAGCCGAAGTCGTCCTGAATGGCTGGCCCTTTCCGTGGGTTGGACGATTCTCTGCCGCGCAGCGGCGGCGTTCCGTGAGACAGCTTGGCGGTCATCCCGGCAAGGCCGGGACAACCGATCAAATATACAGCAGTCCCCGTCTGGCGGCACTCTTGTGGCTCTCTCGAGGGCGCTATCGCCCCTGTATGAGCACTTTCTTGGTGCAGGCAGGTATCGAGTCGGCCTCACACCATGGCCATGTGGCGACTAGTGGCGCTGAAATGCGCCAAAACAGGCGCTTTTGCGTGGAAAGTGCTGCCAAAACCGCTACTTTTAATTCGCCGCGAGCGTTTGTCGGCAATGCTGGCGAGCGACCCGCATCATCAGCACCCGGGCGCGTCGCGGTGGGTGAAGCTGAATGGCAGCCGCGATTGCAGCCGCAGTCGCAGTCGCAGATGCAGGGCACCAGACGCTCTCAATCACCAGACAGCAATAAGCCGTCACCCAGCGCCAGGCCCTCAGGCGCCAACCCCCGGCATCAACGACCCGATGCTCGTGCAAAGTCCTCGAACGCAGCGCATGCACCTTCTCTGACTCCTCTCTGCCAGGCGCCTCATGAGCTCCTCTGGCTCAATCTGATCTCTGACATGGCTTTCATCACTCGACTGAGTCGATCGTCCAAGCACCCTGCCTGCAGTTATTGAGTTTAATTTCTGTTGGTTGGTGCCTGTGAGTTGAGATCGGGCTGTGGGCGTCCTGGTCCGACGTTGGCTCGCTTGATCGTCGATGGTATCAGTGCCTTGAATGATGAAGTTTTGAGCGCTCAAAAAATGTCCACACGCAATGATTATGTAATCTTATCCACAGTCTGTCTGTTTGTTACGTATCCAGTAATTACGTGAGCCTGAGGCGTAAAGAAATTTACGTTATAGGCGCGAGAATCGTCACCTGAACACGTATTTCCAGGCGGCGCATGGCAGTGTCGTGGGGGTATGCGAAGCCTTGCGGCAATTGTCGAGCGCCCGAGCGTTGAGGCGCTCGCCTTCTGGGGAGTATGAGGTTTGCCATGCTGGGACGGTTGGCAGCGGTGTGTGCCTTCGCGCTCATGGCAGGCCAGTGCCTGCTCCGATTGCGCCGTGCAACTGAGAGGCGGCATTACGCAGGGAAGGCTCATGTCATTGGCAATGTTGCGCACGCGCGCGTCACTTGGTCTCGAGGCACCGGAAGTTCAGGTCGAGGTACACCTTTCCAACGGCTTGCCGGGGCTGTCCATCGTCGGCTTGCCGGAAGCGGCGGTGAAGGAGAGTCGCGAGCGGGTGCGCAGTGCGCTGCTCAATGCCGGCTTCGAGTTTCCGGCGCGCCGTATCACCCTCAATCTGGCGCCAGCGGATCTCCCCAAGGAAGGTGGGCGCTTCGATCTGCCCATTGCGCTGGGGATTCTGGTCGCCTCCGGGCAGATACCGGAAGAGGCTGTGGCAGCGATGGAGTGCCTCGGCGAGCTGGCGCTGGATGGCAGCATCCGCGCCGTGACCGGCGTGCTGCCAGCCGCGCTCTGCTGTCGCAAGGCGGGGCGGGCGCTGGTGGTGCCGCGCGGCAATGCCGACGAGGCGGCGCTCGCCGAGGAGTTGGAAGTACTGGCGGTGGGTCATCTACTGGAGCTGGTGGCTCACCTGCTGGGGCGCGAGCGCCTCACGCCACATGTGTGTTCGATCATTCCTCAGGCGCGCCTGCCGGAGCCCGACCTGAGCGAGGTGCGTGGCCAGCATCAGGCACGCAGGGCATTGGAGATCGCCGCGGCCGGCGGCCACAACCTGCTGTTCGCTGGTCCGCCGGGCACCGGCAAGACGATGCTGGCCAGTCGCCTGTCCGGCATCTTGCCGCCACTGGGCGAAGGTGAGGCGCTGGAAGTCGCGGCGGTGCGCTCGGTATGTGGTCTGCCGATCATGGAGCGCTGGGGTCAGCGGCCTTTTCGTGCCCCGCACCACACGGCCAGTGGGGTCGCGTTGGTGGGCGGTGGCTCCAAGCCGCGCCCGGGCGAGGTGTCGCTGGCGCATCATGGCGTGCTGTTTCTGGATGAGCTGGCGGAGTTCGACCGTGGCGTGCTGGAAGTGATGCGCGAGCCGCTGGAGAGTGGCCGTATCCTGATCTCGCGCGCCAGCCATCAACGCCGTTTCCCGGCGCGCTTCCAGTTGGTCGCGGCGATGAACCCCTGCCCCTGCGGCTACCTCGGCGACAGCCGCCGCAATTGCAGCTGCACCCCAGCGCAGATCCAGCGCTATCAGGCGCGTCTGTCCGGCCCGTTGCTGGACCGCATCGACCTGCAGGTCGAGGTGCCGGGCCTGCCCGCCGAGGAGCTGACATCCGCCACCCCCGGCGAGGCCTCGGCCGGCGTGCGCGAACGAGTGCTGGCCGCTCGCGCGCGTCAATTGGCACGCGGCGGCCTGAATGCTCATCTGGATACCCACGCGCTGGAAGCCGCCTGTCAGCTGGAAGACGGCGAGCGCCAGTGGCTGGCCGGTGTGCTGTCACGCCTCAATCTCTCGGCGCGCGCCTATCACCGGGTGCTGCGGGTCGCGCTGACACTCAGTGATCTGATCGACCAGGACGGTGTGCAGCGGCCGCAGCTGATGGAGGCCATCGGCTATCGCCAGCTGGACCGCATGATGGGCAGGGACCCGGCTCGCCCGGGGGCAGGCGCCCAGCAGCGCAGCGCCTGATGTCGGCGGGTCAGGATGTCAGCCCTGTTCGGGCTCAGTAGGAGGGGCTGTTCGCGCCGGGAATACCTGCACGAATCAGGCGTGAGAAGTCGCCGTCCGGGTGATCGTCGGCGGCGATGGCGGCGGGATTGATCAGGCTGTTGGCCTTGAGTTCCGCGAAGGGCGCAGCGTCACTCAGGGCGTCCTGGTCCGCGACATATTCCGGCAGATAACCGGAGAGCAGCAGACGGTAGTCCAGCGGCAGGCCGTCGGTCAGGCGCGTCATCATCGCGTAGACGAGGGTGGTGCAGTTGCTGGTGGCGGTGTTGTAGAAGCGTGGCTGAGTGCGCAATGTCTCGGCTTCGTCGACGTAGGCTAGCAACAGCTCGCGGATCATCTCGCGCGGCATCTGCACCCGATAGAGGTGTACCTGCTCGCCGCGCATGTTGCTGCGCACGCGGATGATGTCGCGTTCGTCGGCGGCGATCACCGCCAGTTCGTACTGCTTGAACATGCCGCCGAGGGTCGAGAACTGCTCGGTGCGCTCCTTGCGGATCTCTACCGAGAAGGCCAGATAGCTGCCATCGGCAAAGCCGAAGCTGACCAGTGTGTGGGCGATCTGCGGCCCCATCCAGTGACTGGTCAGCAGGTCCACCGAGGTCAGCTCCTCCAGCGGATAGTCGCGGCTTTCCCAGCGCGGCGTGTAATCCTCGGCGCTGTGCCACACGAAGTTGCGTACCTGCTCGAGATGCAGCACTTCACCCTGCGTGGCAGCCTCGGCCCTGGCGCTTGCCGGCGATGCCTCGTCCCGTGCTGGCGTGACCACCTGCCCCTCGACCAGATGCGCCACCTCCGGTGCCCAGTCGCGGTCGGCCTGTGGCGTGATGCTGGCCCACCAGGCAAGGCTTGCGACCAGCAGCATCAGGTAGCTGCCCATCAGCCGCCAGCGAATCGCGCTGGCCTGCGGCCACCACAGGGCAATCACGCACACGAGCCCCAGCACCGCTGCGAGAGCAGCCACGGTGGTGCGCAGCCCTTCCGGCCCCGGCAGGCGGAACCACAGTGCGGGCACCAGCCAGAGGCTCGCGCCCACCACGGCGAGGCTGCTCAAGGCGCGAGCCGCGAGACTGACCAGCGTCATCGCGAGGCCCTCACGATAAATCGTTCATGAACGGCGCTCTTCGGCGATAGCCTGCTCGAGACGCGCCAGACGGCCCGGCACCAGACTGTCCTCGAGTGTCGAGATGCGCAGGATATGGCCAAGCGAAGGATGCGGAGAGCGAGTGATCAGCACGCCTTGAGCCATCAATTGCTGCTGCACCTGCGCTGCCAGTTCGGCGCTCTTGAGGCGCACGCAGAGGAAGTTGGTCGCGCTGGGCAGCACTTCCGCGCCCAGCGAGCGCAGATGCTCGGCAAGTCGATCGCGACAGTCAATCACGCCGGCGACATGCGCTGCCGCCTCTTCAGGGTGCGCCAGCAGCAACTCACCTGCCGCCATTGCCGGGGCGCTGACCGCGAAGTGAATCCGCACCTTGGTCAGCATGGCGACATCGTCAGGCTCGGCGATCATGAAGCCGAGACGCAGGCCCGCCAGCCCATAGGCCTTGGAGAAGGTACGCAGGCGGAAGGTGCGTGCCATCGGCGCATGGTCGGCGTGGGCGGCGTCCGGGCGGAAGTCGTGATAGGCCTCGTCCAGCAGCAGGCTGCAGTTCTCCGGCAGGGCGTCGCGCAAGGCGCGCACATCGGCGTCAGAATGCAGGTGGCCGCTGGGGTTATCGGGGTTGGCGAGATAGACGACGCGGGCCTCATGCTGCCTTGCCGCGGCGAGCAGCGCCGCGAGGTCCGGTGCCAGTCGCGACGATGAGGCGTCATCGGCCGTGGCGAAGCTCTCGCTGTAGGGCACCTCGATGACCTCGGCACCCAGCCCGCGGGCGAAGTACGCCAGGGTCGGATAGGTGCCGGCGCTGGTGATCACGCGCTCGCCCGTACAGACGGTGGCGCGCATCACCAGTGCCAGCAGGCTGTCGGCACCGGCGTCGACCAGCAGGTTCTCGTAGGCGACTCCCAGGCGCTCAGCCAGTTGCTGGCGCAGTTGCCAGGCATCGGCGTCGGCATAGCTGCGGCTCAGGTCGGCCAGGGCAGTGCCCAGCGTGCCGCCCAGCGTGTGGTGCGGCATGTCGAGCCCTTCGTTGGAGCCATACTGATATGGCAGCGCGTGTCCCAGTCTGCGTTCCAGCGCCTTGATGCCGGGGAACGGGTTATGCGGCCCATCCTGATAGAGGTGGGCAAGAAAGCGACGGGGACTGGCGGTGGTCATGTTGGCTCCGGAAAAGCAGAAAACGGTAAAGGGTGTATCAGAGGTGGCGGGGACCTCGGCGCAGCTGGGCGCAAGACTTAGAGCTCAAGACTCGGAGCTCAGGGCGCGGGGTGATTGCGCGCCAGCGACTCGAGGGCCGCCTGGTCGAAGGCGCCGCTCAGGGTGAAGGTGCGCGTCTCATTGCGCTCGGCACTGGCGCTGCGGACCAGTGTCAGCTGCAGCTGATACGGCTGCAGCGTGCGGTCTGACAGGGTCAGTGCGGCGCCGCTGGCCTCGAGAGTGGTCTCGAGACGCCACTGACGGCTATCGACGGCGGGGCGGTCAGTGCTCCAGTTGAGCACCTGAGGCCCGTTCTTGAGCGCCAGCAGTGCGCGGGTCAGCGCCTCGTTCAGCGCCCCCGGGTTGGCCTGCAGCGTGGTATCCACCTCGGGCGGCGCGAGCAGCAATACCTGTTGTTCGAGCGGGGGTGTCCAGGGCTGCTCGGCGATCAGGCGCGCCGCGCTCTGGCCGAGACCATAGATGGGGTCGCGTTCGGCACGCGGCACCTGGTCCAGGCTCATGCAGCCCGCCAGCGTGGAGAGTAGCAGGGTCGCGGCCAGCATGCGCAGGCGATGCATGGCCATCATGCCGTGCGCCCCTGCTGCGGCAGGTCTGACGGGCGCTGCGACAGGGCATCGAGGAAGGCGTCCAGCTCGGCAAACAGCTCCTTGCGAATCGGCTCGGCTTCATTGACCAGATGGTGCTGGGCCTCGGGGTGGCGATAGATGCGCGCATTGGGGAACTTGCTGGCCAGTACGCCGAGATTCCACTGCCAATCGACGGTGGTGTCCTGCTCGCCCTGCAGGATCAGGGTCGGCAGTGAGCAGGGGGGCAGGGCGCGCAGACGGGGAATCCACTCCCGCATCGCCGTCACCCACTTCACCGCGAGGCGATCGGCCTGCAGCGGATCATTGGTGCTGAGGAACTCGTAGAAGGCCACATCATTGGTATTCGCGCGGTACTTGCGCGGAATGGAATCGATGAAGGGGCGCGCCATGCTGTGCAGCCAGCGTGACTGCGACCAGCCCCACGGCCGTACCAGCGGTGCGAGCAGGGCGATTCCCTGCCAGCGCGATTCATCGCCGCGCATCAGGGCGTCGGTGGCCAGCACCGAGCCGCCGGTGCTCTGGCCGATGCCGAACCACGGGTGCGGCGCCAGGCTGTGGTCTTCCAGGTAATCCTGGAAGGCCTGCAGGCAGCCGACATAGTCGCCGAAGTCATCGATGGAGGCGGGCTCGCCGGATGACAGGCCATGCCCCGGCAGGTCCCACAAGGCGACCTGCCAGCCGTTGCGCAGCAGATGCGCCAGCAGATGGCGATAGAGGGCGAGGTGGTCGAAGTAGCCGTGGACCACGAAGACGGTGCCGCGCGGCTTGCGCGGTGTCCACAGCTGGGCCCACAGGCGAAAGCCCCCGGCCTCCAGGTGGCCGGCATGCACGGCGATGTCCTCGCTGCGCAGCGCATCGAGACCATAATGGCCCAGGTAACGCTCCAGTGGACTGGACGTCTGGCCCGGCAGCATGTCAGGCAGGCGGATAAAGGGGCCGTGGTCGAGCAGTTCACTGAAATCGGGCATGGTCATCTCCATAATGCTGCCATGCTAGCGGCTGGCGCGGCTGCGAGCTACACAAAGAACAGTGTTTCTTCACTGTTTTCCCCGCCTGTCGCCGAGCAACAACAGCGACGCGGAATCAACGCTGGGCGGGTAATCGGGCTCCATGAGCTTGTTCATTGGTCATAGCAGTCCTTTCGCCGGCCTCGCCATCGGGTATGGTGATGGGATTCGTCCCCGCCCGGCAGGTGACAGCGTCTTCCTGCTCGGCGTCTCGATGGCTCACGCTTGTCGGGCGGCCGCGCGTCAGCAGTCGCGTCAAACGCCGCGCCAGTGAGTGCCGTCTGGCGAAAATCCTTTTGAACACCACTGCTTGCAGTGTTGTCAGCCGTTGAGGGTTTCCAGCGATTCGTTTTCAGGGAGAGCAAACGCATGACCGACCGTATTCAACTTCAGCGCCTGGCCATCGACGCCAGCCTGCACCGCTTCATCGAGCAGGAAGCGCTGCCGGGCACAGGGATCGCGCCGGAGACCTTCTGGGCGGGTGTCGATTCACTGCTGCACGAGCTGGCACCGCGCAACCGCGAACTGCTGGCGACCCGCGAGCAGCTGCAGAGCGAGATCGATGCCTGGCACCGCGAGCATCCGGGCAAGGTAGACCTCGAGGCCTACAAGGCGTTTCTGCACAGGATCGGCTATCTGCTGCCGGAGCCGAACACGGTCGAAGCCAGCACCGCCTTCGTGGATAGCGAGATCTGCCAGCAGGCCGGCCCGCAGCTAGTGGTGCCGGTGATGAATGCCCGCTACTCCCTGAATGCCGCCAATGCGCGCTGGGGCTCCCTCTATGATGCGCTCTACGGCACCGACGCGATCAGCGAGGAAGATGGCGCCGAGCGTGGCAAGGACTACAACCCGGCGCGCGGCGCCAAGGTCGTCGCCTATGCGCGCCAGGTGCTGGATACCATCGCGCCGCTGGCCGGCGGCAGTCACCACGACAGCGAAGGCTATACGATTCGTGATGGTCATCTGCTGGTGCGTGCCGGAGGACGTGACCTCAGCCTCAAGTCGCCGGAACGCTTCCTCGGTTATCGCGGCGATGAAAGCGCGCCGAGCGCGATCATCTTCGCCCACAACGGCCTGCACGCCGAGCTTGTGATCGATGCCGAGCACCCCATCGGCAAGACCGATCCCGCCAATGTCAGTGACCTGATCATGGAGGCCGCGCTTTCCACCATCATGGACTGCGAGGACTCGGTAGCCGCCGTCGATGCCGAAGACAAGGTGACGGTTTATCGCAACTGGCTGGGCCTGATGAAGGGCGATCTGACCGAGACGCTGGAGAAGAATGGCCGCAGCATGACGCGCAAGCTGAATGCGGACCGCGAATACACCGGCGCCGATGGCACCACGCGTGTGCTGCATGGTCGCTCGCTGATGCTGATTCGCAACGTCGGTCATCTGATGACCAACCCGGCCATCCTGCTCGAGGACGGCAGCGAAGCGCCGGAAGGCATCATGGATGCCATCTTCACCAGCCTGATCGCGCTGCACGACCTCAAGGGCGACAAGCAGGACCGCGGCGGCATCTGCAACTCGCGCACCGGCTCCGTCTACATCGTCAAGCCCAAGATGCATGGCCCCGAGGAAGTCGCCTTCGCCGATGAGCTGTTCGCGCGGGTCGAGCAGCTGCTGGGGCTGCCGGACTCCACGCTCAAGATGGGCATCATGGATGAGGAGCGCCGCACCACCGTCAACCTCAAGGCCTGCATCGCGGCCGCCAGTTCCCGCGTGGCCTTCATCAACACCGGCTTCCTGGACCGCACCGGTGACGAGATGCACACCTCGATGGAAGCCGGCCCGATGCTGCGCAAGGGCGACATGAAGGGCGCCGCCTGGATTCAGGCCTACGAGAAATGGAACGTGGATGTCGGCCTGGAATGTGGCCTGCGCGGTCGCGCCCAGATCGGCAAGGGCATGTGGGCCATGCCCGACCTGATGGCCGCGATGCTCGAGCAGAAGATCGGCCACCCGCGCGCCGGTGCCAACACCGCCTGGGTGCCGTCACCGACCGCCGCCGTGCTGCACGCGCTGCACTATCATCAGGTCTCGGTGAAGGACGTGCAGCATGATCTGCTCAGCCGTCCGCGTGCCAGCCTCGATGACCTGCTGACCATCCCGCTGGAGCTCGATCCCCAGTGGAGCGCCGAGGAGATCCAGGCCGAGCTGGACAACAATGCCCAGGGGATCCTCGGTTATGTGGTGCGCTGGATCGATCACGGCACCGGCTGCTCCAAGGTGCCGGACATCCACGATGTCGGCCTGATGGAAGACCGCGCCACGCTGCGTATCTCCAGCCAGCACATCGCCAACTGGCTGCATCACGGCATCGTCGACACTGCCCAGGTGCAGGACACGCTGGAGCGCATGGCCGGCGTGGTGGACCGCCAGAATGCCGCGGACCCCAGCTATCAGGCGATGACGGATGACCTCGAGGGCTCCATCGCCTTCCAGGCCGCCTGCGAGCTGGTCTTCCAGGGGCGTGTGCAGCCGAGCGGCTACACCGAGCCGGTCCTGCATCGCCGTCGTCTCGAGAAAAAGCAGCAGGCGCGCTGATCGCAGGGCGGCTGACGACAGGAAACAGTGAACACGACAACGGCGACCCTGGGTCGCCGTTGTCGTCTGTCGCCGAGCAGGAATTGCCCGGCCACTATTTTGCCAGGCGCATGTTTCCCGAGACCGCATTTGCCGCTAGCCTTGCCCCAGAAACCGCGTAACCGCGCGATCGGACCCAGTGTGTCGAGGAGAATGTCATGCCCGTGATGAGCGCCGCCGCCATCGAGGATTTCCTCGATGAAGTCTTCCCCCAGCGTCTGGGGACCATCGAGGCCGTCGGCGATCGCTGGGCGACCATGGGGCTGGCCATCGAGGACGAGCATCTGCGTCCCGGCAGCTGTGTGTCCGGGCCGACGATGATGGCGCTGGCGGATGTGTGCCTGTATGTCGCGATTCTCGGCGAGATCGGCCCGGAGCCGATGGCCGTCACCAGTGACCTCAGCATCCACTTCCTGCGTCGCGCGCGCGGCGACCGCGATCTGATGGCCACCGCGCGTATCCGCAAGCTGGGTCGGCGGCTGGCCGTCGGCGAGATCGAGCTTTTCAGCCACGGTGACACCGACCCGGTCGCCATCGTGACCGCGACCTATACCTTGCCGGACAGCGATGACTGACCCCGAGGCGGTCGTGGGCAACGCCTTGGGCCAGTCCGCTACAGCTTGTTGATGTCCTTCTCTTCGCTGCCGCGCTGACGCCAGCCGGTGACGGCCAGGCTCAGCCAGCCGGCGATCAGCAGCAGGCCGCCGATGGGTGTGATGATGCCCAGCTGGGTACGCGCCGTGGTCGCCAGCGCATACAGCGACCCCGAGAACATCAGGATGCCGGCGGCCCACAGACCCAGCGTCAGCATCTGGCCGCGCAGCGGCTGCACCGAGCGCCAGGCGAGTACCCCGACCGCCGCCAGCACGTGCCACATCTGATAGCGGACGCCGGTCTCGAACACGCGCAGCATGTCCGCGCTCAGGGTGCCGCGCAGACCATGACTGGCGAAGGCTCCCAGCGCGACGGTGGACATGCCGGCCAGTCCCATGGCCAGCCACCAGTGGCGGGAGTGGGAGTCGTTGTGACGCATAGACAATAATTCCTTGAGGGCAGGTGGCGCGGCACGATGTGCCTACGCCTGTCCACGTAAAGCCGCTACAATAGCGGCCTCTTTTCGCGGGAGGACAGCATGCAGATACAGCTCAACGGTGAAGACCACGTGGTGACGGACGCCACGACGATTGCCGCTCTGGTCGAGAGTCTCGGTCTCCAGGGCCGCCGACTGGCAGTGGAACGCAATGAAGACATCGTGCCACGTAGCGCGCACGCCGACACCCGTCTGCATGCCGGTGACCGCATCGAGATCGTCCATGCCATCGGTGGTGGCTGATCCGTCCTGTTTCCAGGATTGACACTTTTCACTACTCGCTCGCGCTCAGCGCGTTCACGTCCAGCTCGATGAGGTCATCATGACAGACAGTTCTGCCCCGACATTGAACAACCCCGTCACCCAGGTCGCCGGCGACAGCCCGTTGATCGTCGCCGGTCGCGAGTTCTCCTCGCGCCTGCTGGTCGGTACCGGCAAGTACAAGGACATGGACGAGACACGCTCCGCCATCGAGACGTCCGGCGCGGAAGTGGTCACCTTTGCGGTCCGCCGTACCAACCTGGGCCAGAACGCTGACGAGCCGAACCTGCTCGACGTGCTGTCACCGGATCGCTATACCTTCCTGCCCAACACCGCCGGCTGCTACAACGCGCGTGACGCGGTGCGTACCTGCAAGCTGGCCCGTGAACTGCTGGATGGCCACAACCTGGTCAAGCTGGAAGTGCTGGGCGATCAGGACACGCTGTATCCCAATATCGTCGAGACGCTCAAGGCCGCTGAAGAGCTGGTCGCCGATGGCTTCGATGTGATGGTGTATACCTCCGACGACCCCATCGTCGCGCGCCAGCTCGAGGAAATCGGCTGCTGCGCCATCATGCCGCTGGGCTCGCTGATCGGCTCCGGCCTCGGCATTCTCAACCCGCACACCCTATCGCTGATCATCGAGCGCGCCAATGTGCCGGTGCTGGTCGATGCGGGTCTGGGTACGGCGTCAGAAGCCGCCTTCGCCATGGAGCTGGGCTGTGATGGCGTGCTGATGAACAGCGCCATCGCCCACGCGCGCCAGCCGCTGTTGATGGCAGATGCCATGCGTCAGGCCGTGATTTCCGGCCGTGGTGCCTTCCTGGCCGGCCGCATGCCGACTCGCCTGACGGCACGTGCTTCCTCACCGGGCGCTGGCCTGATCACCGGCTGAGCCCTGAAACATTCGAATCCGATGCTCGCGCATCGTTCATGCAAAGACCAAGACGACCCCATGACTGACGAGACTTCCAAGCCGCAGGACGACACGTCCACTTCTGCTCCCGCTGACGATGCGCAGCAAGAAAGTGTGCAGAACGAGAGCGCGCAGCCCGAGAGCGTGCAGACCGAAAGCGCGCCAGCGACCCCTTCCGTTGCCGATGAAGCCGTCGCCCGCAAGCGTGGCATCAAGAGCTACGTGATTCGTGGTGGCCGCATGACCCAGGCCCAGACCCGTGGGCTCGAAGAGGTCTTCCCGCGCCTTGGCCTGCGTCACGAGCAGGGCGAGCTGGATCTCGAGGCGCTGTTCGGGCGTCGGGCACCGCTGGTGATCGAAGTCGGCTTCGGCATGGGCAAGTCACTGTGTGAACAGGCACAGGCCAACCCGGATACCGACTTCATCGGCATCGAAGTGCACGCGCCGGGCGTCGGCAAGCTGCTGGATGATGTCGACAAGCTGGGCCTGACCAACCTGCGTGTCTATCGTCACGACGCGCTGGAAGTGCTGGCGGATTGCGTGCCGGCCGGTTGTGCCGACACCTTCCAGCTGTTCTTCCCGGATCCGTGGCCGAAGAAGAAGCACCACAAGCGTCGTATCGTTCAGCCGGCCTTCGTCGAGCTGGTGCGTCGTGTGCTCAAGCCGGGCGGCCACTTCCACATGGCGACCGACTGGGCTAACTACGCCGAAGCGATGGCGGAAGAGATGGCCGAAGCACCGGGCTTTGCCAACACCGCTCCGGCGGAAACCGCACCCTACGTGCCGCGTCCGGACTTCCGTCCGCTGACCAAGTTCGAACAGCGCGGCGAGCGTCTCGGCCACGGCGTGTGGGACCTGATCTTCGTCAAGCAGGACTGATCAGCGCCTCGTGCGCAGTGGCGGCGTCTTCATGACGCTGTATCGCGGCCGCCTTCGGGTGGCCGCTTGCGTGTGAGGCCCATTGCCATGGCGCGGTTCTGCGTGCCAAGGCCATTTGCCTGCGTGGCGGTCTGTGCCGCTTGCCGTGTTTGCTGTCCCTTTCTTTCCTCGTCCCGAGAGTTGCTGACCATGACGACGCTTACCGCCGATTCGGCTGATCGCCCGACCATGACCCCGCTGACGGCCCTGACCTGTCCGCTGGATGCCCAGCCGCTGGTACGTGACAGCCAGAGCTGGTGCTGTGCCGACGGGCATCGCTTCGATATCGCACGCCAGGGGCATGTCAATCTGCTGCCGGTGCAGCGCAAGCGCAGCCTGGACCCCGGCGACAGCAAGGCGATGGTCAGTGCCCGCCAGCGTCTGTTCGCGTTGGGCGGCTATCAGCCTCTTGCATCAGCCTTGGCCAGTCGTGTGCTGGCATTGGCAGCGGCCCAGTCGACTCAGGCGCCGCTGGCCGTGCTGGATGCCGGCTGCGGCGAAGGCTTCTATCTGCGTCAGCTGGCGTGCGCTGCCGGTGAGCAGAATCTCTCGCTGACGGCGGCGGGGCTGGATATCTCCAAGCACGCGGTGCTGGCCGCGGCGAAGCAGTCACGTGATGCCGCCTGGCTGGTGGGCACCAACGCCGCCCTGCCGCTGGAAGATGCATGCGTGGATGTCGTCATCTGCGCCTTCGGCTTCCCTGTCTGGCAGGAATTCGCGCGTGTCCTCAAGCCCGGTGGCTACGTCGTGTTACTGGAAGCGGGGGCCGAGCATCTGCTGGCGTTGCGCAAGATTCTCTACCGCGAGCTGAAGCCCGCGCGTGGTGAGGCCGGACTGAGCGCTGCCGAGTCCGCTGGCTTCGCCATCAGTGGCGAGGTCGAGCATCTGCATGCGGGGCTGTCATTGACCAGCAATGAGCAGATTCGGGACCTGCTGACCATGACGCCGCATCTGTATCGCGCCGAGCGTGATGGCCTGGCGCGTGCGGAAGCCATGACGGCGTTGGAGGTCGAATTGCATGCGGAGCTGAGGGTGTTCTCGCTCGAGGATGCACAAGATAAAGCTTAAATAGAAATTCTTCGCATTTGCCTTGCAAAAGCAAATGAGAATGATTATCTTGTTTGTGCGGTGTCCGGGCAGACATCGCAGGGCGCAAGCCCAGCCGTAGCGGCGGAGTCAGGCCCCCGCTACGGTGTTTCTCCTCATCAAGCTAGTCACGGTCTTGGGCATCCTCATCTGGGGATGCCCTTTTTCTTGTGCGCTTTGCGCATTTTGTTGTGCGCTGCGCGCACTGCGCGCTCTCACGTCGCGTTCGGATGTGCGGTCGTCAGCTCGACAGCTCGACAGCTCGACAGCTCGACAGCTCGATAGGAGCTCAGGTCGACAAGAGCTCAGGTCGCCAGCCACAGGGGCAGGGTCAGCATCGCCAGCAGCGTCTGGGCGGTGATCAACGCCGCCATCAGCTCGGCATTTCCGCCCAGCTGGCGGGCCAGAATATAGGCGGAGGTCGCGGTGGGCAGCGCCGCGAACAGAATCGCCACATCACGCGCCACTCCCTCGAGGCCGAACCAGCGGCAGAGCACGACCACCAGTGCCGGCATCGCCAGCAGCTTCAGCAGGCTCGCCAGCCACGCCACGCTGCCACTGCTCACCAGCACACGCGGGCGCAGCGCCACGCCCACCGCGACCAGGCCGAGCGGCAAGGCGGCGCGCCCCAGTAGGCTGATGGCATCGCCACTCCAGCCCGGCAAGCCGATGCCGCTCAGGTTGAGCGCCGTGCCGGCCAGACACGCCAGCACCAGCGGATTGCGGGTCAGCGCCTTGAGCGAGCGCAGCAGACCGCCTTCGCCCAGGGTGCCTGCCCCGATGAAGGCCATCACGCACAGCAGGTTGGCGACGGGCACCATCAGCGCCAGCGCCACGGCCGCGACGGTCGCCCCGGCACTGCCATGCAGCGCTGCTGCCCCGGCCACACCGACGTAGCTGTTGAAGCGGATGCTGCCCTGGAAGAGCGAGGTAAAGGAGGCGGCGTCGCCCATATGACGGCTAAGCCAGTCCGGCGCGTGACGCCAGCTCAGCCATAGCGCGGCGGCGAACAGCAGCATCGCGCCCAGCATCACGCTGGCCAGCGCCACGACCGGTACGCTGGCCATGTCGGCACGCGCCAGCGTGGACACCAGCATGGCGGGGAACAGCACGTAATAGATCAGACGCTCCAGTTCACTCCAGAAGCCTTCGCCGGGGAAGCGCTTCCACCCGAGTAGCGCCCCCGCGAGGATCAACAGGAAGAGGGGGCCGAGCGCCTGCTGTACACTTGCCATGCTGACTCCTTGTCGGGGCTGAGTGCGAATGCCTTGAGAGCGATGTGGCGTGCGCGTGACATGATGTCTCGCCTGCTACCGCGGTGAGGCGGGCTGGTAAGCTTGTCATGACTCGCTCAGCGCTGCACTTGGACTCAGGTCTTGTTCGCCGGTCACGTGCTGGCGTCATGCCGTGGCTGAGCGCAGACCATTCCCATCACGTCACTTTCTTTCCCATTCGGGGCGCCTTGCCTGTCGATGCGCTGCCGGACCGTTGCCGGAACTGCCATGTATCGCGTAGAAGAAGACAATGCCCGCCCGCGGCTGCTCAATCTGCTGATCATCGTCACGCTGATCACCATCGTGGTCTCGCTGTATTACCTGATCGACTATTACCTGGTACGCGACGGCAGCAACGGCAAGGTGACCTGGTTTGCGCCCAATCAGTCCTGCGAGCTCAATCATGCCCCCTGTACTGCCGAGCTGGGCCGCTTCGGGCGTATTACCCTGGCGCTGGAGGGCGATATCAGTCCGCTGACGCCGCTGGGCATTCGCGTGATGACGGAAGGCGTCTCACCGGAGGGGGTCGAGGTGGACTTCATCGGCCGCCACATGGACATGGGCGTGAAGCGCAGCGTGCTGAACACCACCGATGCCCAGAGCCTCGAGCGCCAGCATTGGCAGGGGGAGGGGCAGCTGGGGTTCTGCAGCAGCGCGACCATGGCGTGGCGTGCGCAGGTGATCGTCACCACCGAGCGTGGCCGACTGGGCAGCTGGTTCGATTTCGATAGCCACCCGCAGGCCACCACGGCGGAGCAGCTCGAAAGCTCGGTCGATCAATTGTTTCGCAGTGATACCCGCCCGACGCATCAGGGCAGCTAGCCGCTGGCGCTGAGCCCGGCCGGCAGGGACATCGTTTCAGGCATGAAGGCACCGGGAGGCAGGGATGGGCGCAGAGCGAAAGTCACAGGACGGGCAGGCAGGCACTCGCCGACAACAAGAGAGCCATCAGCTGGACAAGGGCGTCGCCAGACGCTGGTGGTTGCTGGGTGCCGTCGGCCTGGCGGCCGTGATCGGTGCCGGTGTCGCCTGGCAGCAGGCGCAGCAGGACCTGGCACCGGTCGCGGGCATGCAGGCCTGGGCCAGTCTGGGCGGCCCCATCCAGCTCGAATCACAGCAGGGTGACTTCACGCTCGCGGAGGTGACGATGGGCGAGGCCGCAGACGCGCAGGCCACGCCGGTCGTCGCGCTCTACTTCGGCTATACCCAGTGCCCGGATGTCTGCCCGATGACGCTGGCGACGCTGCGTCAGGTGATGTCTGAACTGCCACCGCAGGCGGCGGCGCGCGTGGTGCCGGTGATGGTCTCGCTGGACCCCGAGCGCGACACGCCTGCCCGGCTGGCCGAATACACCGGGCACTTCGGGCCGCGCTTTCAGGGCATCACCGGCAGTCAGGCGGCACTCGCCGATGTGGCGCGGCGCTATGGCGTCAGCTATCGGCGTGTCGACGCACAGGACTCCGCGCTGAGTTACACCATCGATCATGGCGCCGCGCTCTATCTCGTCTCTGCCCAGGGACGCATCTACGATCGTATTCCTTTCACGCCGAGGCCGGCCGGTGTTCGCGCTGGCGTGACGCGTGTCCTGAGCGAGACCGCTGATTGAGCGCTGAGTGGCACCCGCTGATCGAGCCGCGTCTTGAGGCCTTTTTCAGGGGTGAAATACACATTGTCCACAAGTTGGCAAGCGCTCAAGGAAAATTTTGTGGATAATCATGACGCCTCGAACGCGCAACGCAGTGCCGTCAAGTGCTGATTTATAAAGGCTAGTAAAAACAAACTGTTACGCGATATCGACTAAAAATATCAAGTCAGTGGTTGCTTTGCGTTCAACCAGCATCACTGCCGCGACAGGCACCGGAAAGGCCGGTTGTCAACCTGTGGTCAATAGCTTCCCCACAGATTTATCCACAGGCTGGCGGCGTCCGCATCGGGCCTTCTGGAGGGGAGAATCAGCGGACATCAGCTATTGCCGTAGTGATGGCATGCACCGTTGTCCTGTGCGCAGCATGCGCTTGGATGAGCTTGCCACTGGCCCTCATCCGGCCTTGCCAGAAACGCAAAGAGCCGCCCGATGGGCGGCTCTTTCGTTGCTACCGGCAGCAGTGCCTGCCGGTTACCAGCAGGGGAGGCTCACGCCGCCATTACTGCTTGGCGTCGGCCTTGGTCACGTCGAGCAGCTCGACCTTGAAGGTCAGCGTCTCGTTCGGGCCGATCGGGCCGCCGGTGCCAGCCTTGCCGTAGGCAAGCTCGGCCGGGACGTAGAGCATCCAGGTGTCGCCGACGCTCATTTCCTGCAGTGCTTCCTGCCAACCCTTGATGACCTGGTTGACCTTGAAGCTGACCGGCTCGCCACGCTGATAGGAGCTGTCGAAGACGGTGCCGTCCAGCAGCTTGCCTTCGTAGTTCACCTTGACGGTATCTTCAGCGGACGGGGTCGCGCCGTCACCGGATTCCAGCACCTTGTACTGCAGGCCGGAATCCAGTGTCTTCACGCCATCCTTCTTGGCGTTGTCGGCGAGGAACTTGTCACCCTCTGCCTTGTTGTCGGTCGCTTCCTGCTCGACCATCTTCTTCTGCTCTTCCATCTTCTTCTGCTGGAAGCGGGAAAGCGAATCCGCGATTTCCTGGTCGCTCATCTTCATGTCGCCCTTGGCGTAGACATCACGCACGGCTTGAGTGAAGGCGTCGAGATCCAGATCGGTGATGTCCTGGGAAAGGCTCTTGCCCAGAGTCGCACCGATGCCATAGCTGAGCTGTGCCTGCTCGTCTGCGAGGCTGTCATCGGCGGCAAAGCTGAACGGGGTGACCAGGAGGGCGCCGAGCGCGACGGCACTGACCAGCTGTTTCATGAAAACTCCTTCAGGATGGAATGGGCCTGAGACGGGCCCGAAACACGCAATTGGCACCGAGGCGGCATGGCCTGCCTCGGGCACTAGTGTTACTCCGACTCTACCAGCCGCGTACAAGTTCCGCATCTCGCTGGCGCTGTCAGGCGCCGGCGGGCACGCGGGCCAGTGCCAGCCTGCGCAGGGCACGTGCCGACGGGTGGTCCCCCACGGTGAGGGTCGTCTTGCCGCTCAGCAGGGCCAGCGATTGCTGAAAGGCCTGCAGCGGGTCCGCGACATGCGCGAAGGGCGCCCGCAGGCCGGTCGCGCCTTCGGCTGACGACAGCGCAGGACTCAGCCCTTCCAGCTGGGCGAGGGTTTCCTGCTCGGCGGAAAGCTCGCAGGCCTTGAGCTGCTGATAGAGGCGTCCCAGGCGTTGCACCGCGGCCGGGTCCTGGGTCGCGGGCAGCGTCGTCAGCTCCTGCTTCAGCTGGCGGCGCCGCTCGCGCAACATGCCGGTCATCCAGCCCTGCCAGTCGCGCACGTCTTCCAGCAAACGAGTGGGCGAGGCGGCGAGGGCGATGCCGTGGGCGGCCAGCCAGTGAATCCACAGCAGCTCGCAGACATCGAGGCCTGCCTCGTCCTGCAGCAGCAGGCAGGTACTCATCATGTCCGGCGTCGGCTGAGGGTTGCCCGCAGAGCCGACCTCGCCGGGCAGGGCATACAGAGACAGCGCGTAGTCCCACAATCCGATAGAATATGCGCCCATCAAGTCGGCCTCTTCGTGTGTCACGGATGATGTCTCTTCATGTGTCACGGATGATGTCTCTTCACGTGCCACCGATGATGTCTCTTCATGTGTCACCGATGATGTCTCTTCACGAGTCGCGCCCAGCAGCTTGCTGAGTCGTAGCGCTCGTGTCGGTGGCGGTGAACGGGAGCCCGACGTCCCCCGTATTTTCTGATCGAGGTTGTCATGATTGCACTGCGCCAGCTCGCCCTGCAACGCGGCGGAGCACCGCTGATCGACGAAGCGGACCTGACGCTGCATGCCGGTCACAAGGCCGGTATCGTCGGCCCCAATGGCGCCGGCAAGTCGAGCCTGTTCGGCCTGATCCTCGGCGAGTTGACGCCCGACAGCGGCAAGGTATCGCTGGCCGGTGGCGTGCGTGTCGCGCACATGGCGCAGGAAATCGATGCGCTGGAGCGTCCGATCGTCGACTACGTCATGGACGGGGACCACGCGCTGCGCGAGACCGAGCGCGCCCTGGCAGCCGCCGAAGAGAGCGGCGAGCACCAACGTCAGGCCGAGCTGCACGCCCACTTCGACACCCTCGATGGCTACACCGCACGGGCGCGTGCCGAGCAGCTGCTGGTCGGTCTCGGCTTCAGCCAGGCGCAGCTCAGTCAGCCGCTGGCGGCCTTCTCGGGTGGCTGGCGCATGCGTGCCAATCTGGCGCGCACCCTGTTCACGCCGTCCGACCTGCTGCTGCTGGATGAGCCGACCAACCACCTGGATCTCGATGCGTTGCTGTGGCTGGAGCAATGGCTGGCGCGTTATCCCGGCGCGCTGCTGCTGATCTCCCACGACCGCGACTTCCTCGATGCGGTGTGTGATCACATCATCCACTTCGATCGCCGCAAGCTGGTGGTCTACAAGGGCAACTACAGCCGCTTCGAACGCACGCGTTCCGAGCGCCTGGTGCGCGAGCAGGTCGAGCACGAGAAGACCATGGCGCGGCGCGCCGAGATCGAGGATTTCGTGCGTCGCTTCAAGGCCAAGGCCACCAAGGCGCGTCAGGCCCAGAGCCGCATGAAGATGCTGGAGCGCATGGAAGAGACGGCGGCAGTGAAAGCCGATTCCCCGTTCCACTTCACCATCCCGTGCTCCGACAAGATCTCGCATCCGCTGCTGGGGCTGGACCGCGCGGTGATCGGCTATCCCGGTCAGCCGCCGCAGCTCTCCGGGGTGCGCTTCTCGCTGCTGCCGGGGCAGCGCATCGGTCTGCTCGGCCCCAATGGCGCCGGCAAGTCGACGCTGATCAAGGCGCTCACCGGCGAGCTTGCGCTGGTCGAGGGCCAGCGGACCGCCGGCGAGCATCTGGCCATCGGCTACTTCGCCCAGCACCAGGTGGACGGGCTCGACCTGTCCTCGACGCCCTTCAATCATGTGCTGCGCCTGTCACCGTCGGCGGGTGAGCTGGAGATCCGCACCTTCCTCGGCAGCTTCGGCTTCCACGGCGATGAGGTCTACGCCACGGTGGAGTCGTTCTCCGGTGGCGAGAAGGCGCGTCTGGCGCTGTCGCTGATCGCGTGGCAGAAGCCCAATCTGCTGCTGCTGGATGAGCCGACCAACCACCTGGACCTCGACATGCGCGAGGCGCTCACTGATGCACTGGCGACCTTCGAGGGCACCGTGATTCTGGTCTCCCACGACCGCCACCTGCTGCGTGCCTGCGTCGATGAATTCTGGTGCATCGCCGATGGTCGCGTGACGCCCTTCGATGGTGACCTGGATGACTACCGTGCCTGGCTCAAGGCGCGGGTCGAGGGCGAGCGGCGGGAAGCGCGCGCCCAGAAGGATGCCGATGCGGGGACTGACAGCACGCGCACGCCGGACCGCAAGGAGGCGCGCCGTCAGGCGGCTGAACTGCGCGAGAAGCTGCGTCCGCTCAAGAAGGTCAGCGACAAGGCCGAGCAGAAGATGAGCAAGGCGCAGGGCGAGCTGGACAAGATCGAGGAAGCGCTGGGCGATGCCACGCTCTACGAGGCGGACCGCAAGGCGGAGCTGACCAAATTGCTGGCCAGCCAGGGCGAGATCAAGAGTCGCCTCGATGAGGCCGAAGCCGAATGGTTCGAGGCTCAGGAAGCGCTGGAAGAGATGGAAGCCCAGCTCAAGGCGGCGGACTAGGTCATGCGGCTGGACCGCTGGCTGACACGTCAGCCACAGCTCAACCGTCGTCATGCGCTCTCGGCGCTGGCGGCGGGGCGCGTGCGGGTCAACGGCGCGACGATCAGCGACCCGCTGCATGAGGTCGGCCCCTTCGATGACATCCACCTGTCAGCGAGTGACGCGACCGTCTGCCTGCAGATCGCGCGGCGTCCGCGTCATATCCTGCTCAACAAGCCCGCCGGAGTCGTGACGGCCTGTCATGACCCCGAACACCCCACCGTGATCGATGTGCTGCGCGAGACGCTTGAAGTACGCGGCGAGGACAGCTGCTGGCTGGCCGAGATCCACCATGTCGGGCGTCTCGACCGTGCGACGACCGGTGCCCTGCTGCTGACCAACGACGGCGATGTCTCGGCGCGCATCAGCGATGCCGGGCTCGAGGGCCCCGCCAAGCGCTATCGCATGGGGCTGGAGCGGCCCCTGACGGAGGCCGAACAGGAAAGCGCCATCGCACAGGTTCGCCAGGGGGTGCTGCTCGAACATGATCCGCGCCCGACACTGCCGGCAAAGCTTGCGTTTCTCACCGCGAACCAGGCACGCCTGACGCTGCACGAGGGACGCCATCACCACGTCAAGCGACTGTGGCGTAGCTTGGGCAATCGCGTGGTGTGGCTGCACCGTGAGTCGGTGGCGGGCTTGAGTCTCGAGGGGCTGGCGCCGGGGGAGTGGCGCGAGCTTACCCGCGAGGAGTGTTCACGGCTGGGGGCCGCGCAGCCTCGCGGGTGAGGCCACCCGGCGGGTGGCGTCTTGCCGACACCGGGTTATCCACACCCGCCTGGTGCGCCGCCAGCGCGTGACGGCTGCGATGGGGTGTGGATAGATCGTGCTGAATCGTCGTCAGCGCTGCTCAGCTGCCGGTCGCCTGACTGGGCAGGTCCTCTGCCGTGATGCTCGCCTGGTCATCGTCGACGGGGCTGGCATCAGGCGTCGACAGGCTGACCAGCTCGCCCTCGGCGTTGCGCGTGAAGTTGCGCACGATGACCCCGATATCCTCCGGCAGCGGCGCAAACTGGCTGCAGCGGCTCAGCACTTCCTGCATGTCCTGATAGCCACTGTCGCGACGCGAGTCGATGGTCGCGCGCGAGAAGTCGATATCCTTCAGTGAGGTCTCGCCCGGGCGCGCCGAGGCCAGCAGACGCACCACGTTGATCGAGGGCTGCTGGGTCATGGCGAGAATGCGCTGGATCTTCGGCGACTGGCGCAGCTCCTCCGGCAGATGGTCGGCGAGATTCTCGATTCCCATGCGCAGCGCCTGATTCTCTTCCAGCAGATTGAGGTGCTCGCCGGCACGGCTGGAATACTGGATATCCTTCTCGCGCAGCTGCGCCTCCTGCAATGTCTCCGGCACCTTGCCATCGGCACTCCACAGGTCGATCACGTAGCAGTTGACCACCGTCTCGCCATGCGGACGCTCCGACAGCACCCAGCTGACGGGCGTATTGGAGTACAGGCCGCCATCCCAATAGGCTTCGCCATCGACCCACACCGGCGGGAAGGCCGGTGGCAGGGCGCCGCTGGCCAGAATATGGCGGTGGTCCAGCGCTTCATGCGAGGAATCGAAGTAGCGCAGCGCGCCGCTGCCGATATTCACCGCCCCGACCGACAGGCGAACGTTCTCCGGGTGGCGGGCATCCAGGCGCTCGAAGTCCACCAGCCGATTGAGCGTGTCGCCCAGCGGCTCGGTGTCGTAGAGGCTGGGCGGCTCGCCGAAGAAGCTCTGCCAGATCGGTACCGTCCACAGTGGGCGCGGGCGGAAGAAGCCCGGAATGCCCCACAGCATGGCGGAGGTACGCGCGACACTGCGCTCCCACGGATGAAAGGCGGGGCCCATGCTGGCAGCGGGTTGGGCGATGCCATACCAGAATGACTCGAGGGCCTTGAGGCGCTCGCCCTCCGGATTGCCGGCGATCAGGGCGCCATTGATGGCGCCGACCGAGGTGCCGACCACCCAGTCGGGCTGGATGCCGGCTTCGGCCAGCGCCTCGAAGATGCCGATCTGGTAGGCGCCGAGCGCGCCACCGCCTTGCAGCACCAGAATATTGAGCGCATCGGCGCAGAAGTCGCAGGATGTATCACGCATGAAACCTTCTCCTCTCTAGCAGTGCAGCACTCCGCCGGGGAATGCCCGAGGTCAGGGGGACCGTCGCGAGCGAGACGCCATGTGATGGGGGAGGCGTGGACTCGTGGAGGCGGCGAAAGGGTGACGAGGTGCATATCAAGGGCAATGAAGCACCTGATCAAGGCAATGAGGCACTGGTGAAAAGCAATCGAAGTGCTTTTATTGTGCGGTGCAGCATGGCGCTTGTCAGCATAGCACGCATCCTCGCCTTGCGTGTCTGCGATCTCATTCAAGCGACTGACTGAGGCGGCAGGGACCAAGACGAGGGTGAGGTCAGGAACAGGAGCAGCAGCCGTGCGGCGGTCATTGGCACCAGGGCGTCAGCCACAGGTCGGCTGCCAGCAGCAACAGCGCATAGCGTCCGCCCTTGGCGATCACGATCAGGACGATGCTTTTCCACCACGCCAGCCGGAAGACCCCCGCCAGCACCGTCAGCGGGTCGCCAATCAGCGGGGCCCAGCTCAGCAGCAGGCTCCAGGCGCCGAAGCGGCGATACCACAGGGTGCCGCGCGCCAATGCGCGCCGCGAGACCGGAAACCATCGCCGTGTGCGCAGACGGCGGGCGCCACGCCCCAGGGCGACGTTGATCAGGCTGCCGAGCGTGTTGCCCAGCGTCGCCGCGATCCATAGCGCCCAGGGCGCGTGCCCCTGGCACCACAGCCCCGCGAAGGCCGCCTCCGATCCGCCGGGCAGCAGGGTGGCGCTGGCCAGCGAGATCACGGCGAGCGAGGTCAATGCCGGCAATGACAGTAGGGCCACTTCATTCATATCACTTTCTTCTGTTTTTCACGGTGGCAGGGCGCTGGGGGTGGCTTTCTTCCCTCCTCAGCTCGGGTATGCTGTTGGCACGTCAAAGCCATATTTCGGGAGCTTCCTGCATGCATATTCCGTGCGTCCTGACGATAGCGGGCTCAGACCCCTCCGGGGGAGCCGGCATTCAGGCGGACCTCAAGACATTCTCTGCGCTGGGCGCCTACGGGGCCAGCGTGATCACGGCGCTGACGGCGCAGAATACCTGCGGTGTGCGCAGCGTGGAGGCGGTCTCGCGGGAATTCATCGCCGCTCAGCTGGACGCCGTGCTGGATGATCTCGATATCCGCGCCGCCAAGATCGGCATGGTGGCCGATCCGCTGGTGGTGGAAATGCTCGCCGACCGACTTCAGCAGCGTCGCCCGCGCTGGGTCGTGCTCGACCCGGTGCTGGTCGCCAAGAGTGGTGATGCGCTGGTCAATGATGCTGCCATCCAGTCGGTGGCCGAGCACCTGGTGCCGCTGGCCGATATCATCACGCCCAACCTGCATGAAGCCGCGGTGCTGCTGGGTGAGCGGCGCCTGATCGGGCGCTCCGACATGCCCGAGGTCGCCCGCGAGCTGCGTGCCAGAGGCGCGAAGGCGGTGTTGATCAAGGGCGGGGCACTTGAGGGGCAGGCCTGTGATGACCTGCTGGTCAGCGATGCCGGCGAGCAATGGCTGTGCGCGCCGCGTATCGAGACCGACAATCTGCACGGCACCGGCTGCTCGATGTCTTCTGCCATCACGGCGCGACTGGCGAAAGGCCTGCCGTTGCCGCAGGCGGTGGTCGAGGCACGCGAATGGCTGTTGGGCGCGCTGCGCGCCTCCGATCAGCTCAACGTCGGCAAGGGCCGTGGGCCGGTGCATCATTTCCACGCCCTGTGGTAAGCCAGCCAGAGCCAGCCTGTGAAACCCGGTCTGCAGTAGTGATGAACCCCGCAAGCTCCCCTTGATCATTGCCAGCCAACGAGTAGATGCCATGCCTATATCGCCGCTGTATCGCTTGTCCGTGTCAGCTGTCCGTGGCGCCGCTTGCAGCCTGAACGCCGCCTTGCGTGTCGTCAGCCTGCCGGTGGCGAGTGCGCCGCGCTGGCTGGCCGCGGGCGTGATGGGGGCGCTGCTTGCCACCAGCAGCCCGGCGGCGCTCGCCGTCGAGATCAAGGGGGTGACCTTCGCGGATCAGGTGGCCACACAGTCCGGCCAGCCGCTGACGCTGATTGGCAGTGGGCTCTTCACCTACCTGCTGTGGGACGCCTATGTTGGCGCCTATTATCAGGATGCGCGTCGCCCGCGCCCGGCGCCGCTCAAGGATGTCTCGCGTCGCCTGGTGCTGGAGTACTTCCATGCCATCGATGCCGAGGACTTCGCCAAGGCGACCACCAAGGGCGTGCGCAAGAATCTGTCAGCGGCGGATTTCGCGGCGATCGAGCCTGAATTGACGCGCTTCAATCGTGCCTATCAGGACGTCGTGCCGGGGGATCGCTATGCGCTGCAATGGCTGTCCGCCGGTGGCGGCAGAGGCACGCTGTCGCTGGTGCTGAACGGTCAGGTCATCTTCGAAAGCGATTCACTGGCGCTGGCCAACGGCCTGTTCGCGATCTGGCTGGGCGATGAACCGGCCCAGCAGGATTTCCGTACCCAGCTGCTGGGGCAGTAGCGCGCTTTCTCCATCTGGGCCCTCTAGCCCCTCTCTAGCTTATCTGGCCCATCTAGCCTATCTGGCCCATCTGTCGCGGCATCGCTATCGTCTTGCGTCTTGCGCCTCTATCGAGACACCACGAAAAACGCCCCTGCCGGGAGTCCCGGCAGGGGCGTTTCTTCATGCTCGTCTTTCTAACATTCTAACTTTCTATCACTCTTTCGATCCTTGCTATCTACCTGGCGGAGCTGACGCGCTTGCCTGGGCTTACTTGCCTTCGGCAGCCTTGATGTCGGCCTGCAGGGTGTCGAGGATCTTGCTGCCACGCTCACCGGATTGCTCACGGTAGACTTCCCAGCCCTTCTCGCCGACGGGGCGGAAGGCTTCGCGCTGCTCATCGGTCAGCGTGATGATCTCGATGTCGCTATCTTCCTTGATCTTCTCCAGACGGTCGGCGTTGTACTCCTCCTGCTTCTCGAAGATGTACGGACGCATCTCGTTGGTGACCTTGTCGAGCATCTGCTGCTGCTCGTCATCCAGTCCGGAATAGAAGTCACTGGAGGCCACCAGCGTGGTGATGAACTGCGCCTGCTTGGCCTGGATCATGTAGTCCTGAACTTCGTAGAAGCTCATTTCCTGGATGGCGAACACCGGGTTCACCTGGCCGTCGATCTGGCCCAGCTGCAGGCCGGAGTAGACCTCGGAATAGGGCATCGGCGTCGGGTTGGCACCGTAGCCGCGATAGCTCTCGACCAGAATCGGCGAGGTCATGGTGCGGATCTTGAAGCCTTCCATGTCCTCGGGTGTCTTGATGTCGCGGTTGCCGGTCCACACCATCCAGCCTTCCGGAATCACGCCCAGCAGCTGGAGGTTCTGCTCGGTGTAGGCCTCGGACAGCATGTCGATGGCCTTGGAGTTGCCGAGCACCTCTTCATTGACGGCATTGTCGTCGGAAAACAGGAAGTGCAGCGTGAAGACGCCCGACTCCGGAATCACCGAGGCCAGGTGACCCGGTGAGGCAAAGGTCAGCTGGATGGCATCGCTCTGCACCAGTTCGGTGAGCTGTGAGGAGGTACCCAGTGCACCATAGGGGTAGATCTCGACATCGATGTCACCACCGGAGGCCTCTTCGATACGCTTCTTGAATTCCTGGGCGTAGGCATCCTGCACACTGCCGGAGACCTCCTCCAGCGCGAAACGCCAGGTGTCCGCCTGCACGCCCGCGGAGGCCAGCGCCGCCATGCCCAGGCCGGACGCGAGGGCGCCTCCCTTGATGAACGCGGCGAGACGAGAAAGGGGAACAGGAGTCCTGGACGTCTCGCGATTCTGCTCGGGTGACGGGTTCCATTGCATCGTCATCTTGTTCTCCTTGTGTGATTTCCATCAGCGTCGGGCGGCTCTGGGCGTACCCGGCGTGCAACTTGCATCATTTAGATAATATTGCCATTCTTAATATAATAAAAAAATTACCAAATTGGATAGTATGATTAGAATTTATTATGAATAGGCTGAGCCTGTGCGCATGAGGCTCTGGTACTCGAGCTCTGGTGCTTGAGGCTCTGTCCGTCGCTCGCCAGACCGACATGCCGCGCGTCGGCCGCATACTGATTTCAAGCGCCGCTAATAAAGCTAGAACAAGAGTAGCCAAAGTGAAAATCACGACAGTGCCGCGGAAAATTTCAATGGATCGTACTGGCAAATGCAGGCCGTCTGGCGCAAACCACTGCGCTCATGACGTCTGGTAGAAAGCCTATCTGGCAGGATGCCACATCAACAGGAAGCCGCTTCATGAACTCGCCCCCCTCCAAGTCTCCCTCCTCTGACGAGACCCGCCCCGCCCCGGCCGAGACGAATGGCGCTCAGGACCCCCTCGCACATCTGCCTGCGCCGCTGCGCCGTCTGGCCGCCTGGTTCGAACGTGGTGATCAGGGCCTGGCGCATGTCGAGCGCTGGTTGATCGCCCTGTGCGTGCTGGGCATGGCGACGGCCAGTATCGCCAACGTCATCGGGCGCAACGTCTTCAATTACAGCCTGCCGTTCACCGAAGAGCTGATGCAGATCCTGCAGCTATGGCTGACCTTCCTCGGCATCAGTTACGGCGCGCGCGCCGGGCGGCATATCCGCGTGACGGCGCTGCTGGACTTCATGCCGCCGTGGTTGCGCAAGGTGCTGCTGATCGCCGGACAGGTCATCACCAGTGCCTTGCTGGCCTACCTCGCCTGGCTGGCGGTGGATTATCTGCAGAGCCTGGCCAAGTCCGGGCGTGTCACGCCGTCGCTGCGCTGGTCGCTGGCGGCGCTCTATGCCGTGGTCCCGCTGGGACTGGCGCTCGGGGCGCTCCAGTACCTGATGGCGATCCTGCGCAACCTGCTGGCGCAGGGCGCCTGGTTGTCATGGCGTACGGCGGAGATGGACGAGAACGAGGAAGTCGACGGCAGCGGCGCGCTCTAGCCACTGCGTCGGGAATGTCTTCTCGATGTCTCGATAGACGATTGATCACACTTCATTGACCCAGGGACGGAAGCTGCGATGTGGATTCTGCTCGTGATGGTGGGGCTGCTGTTGCTTGGGGTACCCATGATGGTGCCATTGAGCGTCGGCACCTTTTTCTTGTTGTTCAGCGATTTTCCCTTCCTCAAGCCGGAGCTGGTGATCCAGCAGATGATCGGCGGTCTGCAGCCGGTGGTGCTGACGGCGGTGCCGATGTTCATTCTGGCGGCCGATATCATGCTCAAGGGCTCCACTGCCCAGCGCCTGCTGGATCTGGTCGAGCGCTTCGTCGGCCACTGGCGCGGTGGCCTGCCGGTGACCACCGCGCTGGGCTGCACCCTGTTCGGCGCGGTGTCCGGCTCCACCCAGGCTACGGTGGTGGCGATGGGGCGCCCGCTGCGCCCGCGGCTGCTGGAAGCCGGTTACAGTGACAAGTTCACCATCGCATTGATCATCAATGCCTCCGATATCGCGCTGCTGATCCCGCCCTCCATCGGCATGATCATCTATGGCGTGGCGACCGGTACCTCGGTGGGTGACCTGTTCATCGCCGGTATCGGCCCGGGGCTGATGATCCTGGTGCTGTTCTCGCTCTACTGCATGTGGAAGTCGTGGAAGCTGGGCATCGCCCCGCAGCCCAAGGCGGACTGGCCCGCACGCCTCAAGGCCTTGAAACGCGCCAGCCTGCCGGCGGGCTTCCCGGTGATCATCATCGGCGGCATCTACTCGGGCATGTTCTCGCCGACGGAGGCCGCCACGGTCTCGGTGATCTACGCGCTGATTCTCGAGATGCTGATCTATCGCGGCGTGACCCTGAAGGACCTGCCCAGTGTGGCCTTTTCCACGGGGCTGATCACCGCGGTGGTGTTCATCCTGGTGGCGGCGGGCGCGGGCTTCTCGTGGATGATCTCCTTCGCCAAGATTCCGGATGCCATCCTCGGCGGCTACATCCCCTACCTGTCGGAGCACGCGCTGGCGCTGTTGGCAGTGATCGCGGCGGCCTACTTCGTCGGCTGCATGTTCGTGGACCCCATCGTGGTGATCCTGATTCTGGCGCCGGTGTTTGCGCCGGCAGTCGATGCCGCCGGGTTGGACCCGGTGCTGGTCGGCACTCTGGTTACCCTGCAGGCGGCGATAGGTTCGGCGACCCCGCCCTTCGGCTGCGACATCTTCACGGCGGTGGCGGTATTCCGAAAACCGTACATGGAGGTCATCCGGGGGACGCCGCCCTTCATTGTCCTGCTGTTGCTGGCGACGGTGCTGCTGATGCTGTTCCCGCAGATCGCGCTGTTCCTGCCGAGCCTCGCCAACTAGAAGCTCGCCAACTGGCAGCTCGTCCGCTCAAGTAGCACCTGTCGCGCCCCGCAGGCCCAGTCTGCGGGGCGTTCGCGTCTGGTATGCTCCCGAACACGAAATGTCATGAAACATCATTCATCTCTTGAAGGAGCAAGCGGCATGCGAGCATTGATCCAGCGCGTCACACGGGCGGAAGTCGTGGTCGAGGGCGAGAGCGTCGGCGCCATCGAGGGCGGTCTGCTGGTACTGGTGGGCGTCGAGAAGGGCGATGATGAGGCGCGTGCCGACAAGCTGCTGCACAAGCTGCTGCATTACCGGGTCTTCGCTGACGAGAACGACAAGATGAACCTCAATGTCCAGCAGGCGGGTGGCAGTCTGCTGCTGGTCTCGCAGTTCACGCTGGCGGCGGACACCGGTAGCGGCATGCGCCCCAGCTTCTCCTCGGCGGCGCCACCGGCGGAGGGCGAGCGGCTGTTCACCTATCTGGTCGACAAGGCACGTGAGCGCGGGCGAGAGCTCGGGGTGGGAATCGAGACCGGACGCTTCGGCGCCAACATGCAGGTCTCGCTGCTCAATGACGGGCCAGTGACCTTCCTGCTCGAGAGCTGATCGCACAGACACAAAAAAGCCGCCCCCGAAGGGGCGGCTGCAAGCATTGGATGACGGGACTGCGCCGTCTCGCGGGAGTGCGGCGCAGGTAACGCAGTCTTACTGCACGCCTTCCGGGTTGCGCGCGTTCAGGTAGGCCTGCTCAGACACCTCATGCCACTTCTCGACCTTGCCTTCGAAGGTGGTGTAGGACTCGTAGATGCGACCGGCCAGATCGTTGGAGTCGCCGAGTTTCTTGACCACTTCGCCGGACAGCTCGCGTGCCTTGTCGAGCACGTCCTGCGGGTAACGGCGCAGCTCGACCTTGTGCTCGTTGAGCAGTGTCTCGAGGGCGTCGTTGTTGCGCGCGGTGTACTCGTCGAGCATGTCCTGGTTCACGTCACGTACCGCGGAGCGCAGGATGGCCTGCAGGTCCTTGGGCAGCTCGGCCATGGCGTCGTCATTGACGATGGCCTCGAAGGTGACGGTCGGCTCGTGCCAGCCCGGATAGTAGTAGTACTTGGCGGCCTGATAGAGACCGAAGGCCAGGTCGTTGTACGGGCCGATCCACTCGGTGGCATCGATGGCCCCGGACTGCAGCGAGGTGAAGATCTCGCCGCCCGGCATGCTGACCGTCGCCACGCCCATCTGCTGCATGACATCGCCACCCAGACCCGGGATACGCATCTTCAGACCATCAAGATCGGCGACCGAGTTGATCTCCTTGTTGAACCAGCCGCCCATCTGCACGCCCGAGGCGCCGCCCGCCATGACTTCGACGCCGAACTTGTCGTAGACCTCGTTCCACAGCTCCAGACCACCGCCGTAATGCAGCCAGGCGTTCATTTCCTGTGCGGTCATGCCGAAGGGCACGGCAGCGAAGAACTGGGCTTCCGGCGCCTTGCCTTTCCAGTAGTAGGAAGCCGAGTGACCGATCTGCGCGGTACCGGAAGACACGGAGTCGAGGACCTCGAAGCCCGGGACCAGCTGGCCTGCGCCATAGACCTTGATCTTGAGACGGCCGTCGGACATCTCATCGACCAGACGTGCGAGGCGTTCCGGCCCCTGGCCCACCCCCGGGAAGTTCTTCGGCCACGAGGTGACCATCTTCCAGGTGAAGGTATCGGCGGCATTGGCGACGGCCGGCAGGGTGCCCATGGCGGTCATGGTGCCGACGGCGATGCCGAAGGCGAGTTTGTTGAGTTGCATGGCATGCTCCTTGAAGTGCCCGATTGTTGTTGTGCACCGGTCATGAACTGGCGCTGGGCAAGAGGTGGGCCGCGAACGGCCCCCGGATATGATGCATCTGCATGAGCCGACTGGCGGCTCTCCCATCAGCTGGCGGGGCAGGCCCCGCCAATTCAGTTGCTGCTCTGTCTTTGTTCTGTCCTTGCTCTGTCCTTGTGCTGTCTCGTCACTCGTGGCCTAGAACTGGGCCGGCAGCCAGGTCGCCAGCCCCGGGAAGGCGGCCAGGGCGCCCAGCATGCACAGCTGGATCAGGATGAACGGCACGACACCCTTGTAGATCTGGCTGGTGCTGACTTCCTTGGGCGCCACGCCGCGCAGGTAGAACAGCGCGAACCCGAAGGGCGGTGTCAGGAAGGAGGTCTGCAGGTTGATGGCGATCATGATGCCCAGCCAGATCGGGTCGAGGCCCATGGCCAGCAGCACCGGACCGACGATCGGCACCACCACGAAGGTGATCTCGATGAAGTCGAGGATGAAGCCGAGCAGGAAGATCACCAGCATCACCACCAGGGTGGCACCGATGACGCCGCCGGGCATGTTCTCGAAGATCTCGGTGACGACCTCTTCGCCGCCGAAGCCGCGGAACACCAGCGAGAACAGCGCCGCACCGATCAGGATCAGGAACACCATCGAGGTGACATTGGTGGTGGAGCGCACCACTTCCGTCAGGGTCTTCAGGCTCAGCTTGCGATTGGCGAGGGCCAGCATCAGGGCACCGAAGGCGCCCACGGCAGAGGCTTCGGTCGGGGTCGCGAGACCGCCGAGAATCGAGCCGAGCACACAGACGATCAGCACGATCGGTGGCACCAGCCCCTTCATCAGCAGCCAGAAGATGCTGCCGGTATGCCCCAGCTCTTCCATCAGCGCATCACGTTCGACGGCCGGCGCCTTCTCCGGCTTCAGCCAGGCGACCATGGCGATGTAGACGATATAGGCGAGCACCAGAATCAGGCCCGGAATCAGCGCGCCGATGAACAGGTCACCCACCGAGACGGTTTTCGGACTCCAGATGCCCATCGACAGTTGCGCCTGCTGATAGGCGGAAGACAGCACGTCGCCCAGCAGGACCAGCGCGATGGACGGCGGGATGATCTGCCCCAGGGTGCCGGTGGCACAGATGGCGCCGGTGGCCAGTGACGGGTCGTAACCGCGCTTGAGCATGGTCGGCAGTGACAGCAGGCCCATGGTGACGACGGTTGCGCCGACGATACCGGTGGAGGCGGCCAGCAGCATGCCGACGATGGTCACGGAAATCCCCAGCCCGCCACGCAGCGAGCCGAACATCAGCGCCATGGCGTCGAGCAGCGTCTCGGCGACCTTGGACTTCTCCAGCAGCACGCCCATCAACACGAACAATGGTACGGCCAGCAGGGTCTGGTTGGTCATGGTGCCGTAGAGGCGATTGGGCATCGCGGACAGGAAGCTGGCATCGAATACGCCCTGGGTAATGCCCAGCGCATCCAGCCCCATGCCGAGTCCGGCGAAGGCAAGCGCGGTACCGGCCAGTGACAGCGCCACCGGATAGCCCAGCATCAAGACGATACAGATACACACGAACAGCAGCAGTGGCATGATCTCGAGCATTACACCAGCTCCTCATCGTGGTCAGGGGTGTCATCGCTCGCATGCGGAGAGGGCAGGCGGCCCATCAGGAACAGCAGATGGCGGCCGGCTTCCGCCACGCCTTGCAGCATCATCAGGATGGCGATGGCCGGAATCAGGGTCTTGAGCAGGTAGACGCCCGGCAGGCCGCCGGATTCGGGTGAGGCTTCCTTGATGCCCCAGGAATCGCCCACGTAACCGAGGCTGGATAGCAGGATGAAGGTCATCACCGGGAACAGCAGGAACAGGGTGCCGCCGAGATCGACCCACGACTTTCCGCGGTGCGACATGCGCTGATAGAAGATATCCACCCGCACATGGCCGTCGTGCTTGAGCGTGTAGCTGGCGGCGAGCAGGAAGACGGCCGCGTGCATGTACATCACGGATTCCTGCATGGGGATGCTGTTGATGTTGAAGGCGTAGCGCAGCATCACGATGGTGAATTCGACCAGCATCATGATGACGACCAGCCAGGACACACAGCGTCCCAGCCCCTCGGTCATGCGGTCGAGCCCTGTGAGCCAGCCGGGGGTAGAGGCATTGGCAGACATGGAGTCCCCTTGGCCTGCGGGTAGCAGGTGATGATTGTTGGTGTTGTTGTTGCTTTGCCGACAGCGTCTGCTGTGTCTTTGCCAAGCGCTTGTGTTGCAAGCGATTGCTGGCAAGGTCGCCAATTCAGATGTTGCTCATGTTGTGGTCAGTCGCGGTGTCCAGCAAGCCGTGATGGCATCGCTTTGAACAACGCTATTCCACGCTTCATCCCTGTAAGTGACGTCGCTCGGATGCGGCATGCCATCAGTCATCGCTAAGTCAACGATTAATCCACGTCATTGGCAGACAAAGAGTAGCGAGCGGCGCCGCAACAACAAATGGATCATTGGTCTGACAGGCGGTTTTTGTCTTTGCTTACAGTGAGATAGGCGAAGAAATACCGGCAGGCAGGCAAGGAAACGGGCAAGTAAGGGCGCGGCAGATCGCGTCATGCGCATCCAACAGTCCGCAAGCGATGCGCCGCAGACGCGGCAGCAGGGGCAAGCGTCATGGCGCAGACAGCTGCCGGCAGGCCGTAGCTGAGGGAAGCCTGGGTCTGGAAAGCCAGGCGGGAAAGCCAGGCGGGAAAGCCAGGTGGGAGAGCCAGGTGGGAGAGCCAGGCAGTAGAGGGGCGATAGCCGAGGGGCAGGCGTCAGAGATGCCTATGCAAGAGAGACAGGCGTCAGGCGAGCCCGATCGCCTTGCGGCATGCGGCTGGCAGATGGACTTCTACCGCAAGCGGCAGATGGTCGGAGAACAGGTGCGACAGCGTGGTCGGGTGGCTCAAGCGCAGCGTCGAGGAGACCAGGATATGGTCGAGCCCACGGCGTGGCTGCCAGGCCGGGTAGCTGTTGATGGCCTTGCTGGGGCGGGAGTCGAGTGCCTCGCTGAACGCCTTGTGCTGACGAAGCTGGGCCAGCGTGCAATTGAGGTCGCCCATCACGATGACATGCTTGAGGGGCGCGATCAGCTCGCCGAGGTACTGCAGCTGACGATGCTGGATACGGGCACCGAGTGCCAGGTGGGTCACGAAGACATGCAGAGCGTGTTCGCCCTCGCCGAAGCGGGCATGGATGGCCCCGCGTCCCGGTAGGGTGCCGGGCAGGCTGTGCTCTTCGAGATGGCTGATCGGCAGGCGCGACAGCAGGCCGTTGCTGTGCTGAGCCAGGCGGCCCAGGTTGCGGTTGAGCTGCTGATAGCGATGCGGGAATTCGGCCGTCTCGGCCAGTGAATCGACCTGATTGACGTTGCCGGAGCGGAAACTGCCACCGTCGACTTCCTGCAGCCCGACGATATCGTAGGGCGTGATGGCGGCGGCGATCAGCTCCAGACGCTTGCGGCGCATCGGGTGTGGCAGCACATGCTGCCAACCGCGGGTGACGTAGTGATGCCACGCCGCGGTATGGATACCGACCTGCATGTTGAAGGTCAGCAGACGCAGGGGAGGTGCCGTCTCGTCGAGTCCGGCACCTCCCGCGGCGCTGGCGGCCACTGGGTCAGCAGCCGCTGCCATCAAGCGGCGTCCTTGCTGCCGGCTTTCTCTTCACGCACCTGCTCGACCAGCTCGTCGGTGATCTTGAGCATGTTCTGCAGTGAGCCAGCCGTGCTCGGCGAGATGACATAGCGGCCATCCACGATCAGTGCCGGTACGCCCATGATCTTGTAGGCGCGCATCTGGGCGTGGGCCTGATTGACCTGGCTCTTCACGCCGAAGGACGTCAGCGACTGCTTGGCGTCTTCTTCGCTGACGCCGTAGTCGCTGTAGAACTTGGCGATATCATCCGGGTCGGTCAGACGCTGGTGGTCCTGATGGATGGCATCGAAGAAGGCCTTGTGAGTCTCGTCGAGGATGCCCAGGTCCTTGGCGGCATAGAAGGCATAGGCATGCTTGACCCAGTCCTGCCCCATGGTGGCCGGCAGACGGTTGAAGGTCACGTCACTCGGCAGCTCATCGACCCACGGCTCGAGGCTGGATTCCAGCTTGTAGCAGTGCGGGCAGCCATACCAGAATGCTTCGACCACTTCGACATTGCCCGCCGGCGCGTCGGTCTTCACCGGCTCGTCGAGTACCTGATAGTCCTTGCCAGCTTCAGCGGCGAACACGCTTGCTGACAGGCCAAGGCCCGCCACCAGAGTCAGTAGGGGTTTCCACTTCATGGAACATCTCCATCGGATTGAGGCATGCCCGGGCATGATACCCGGCAACATTAGTGATGCATCGAGTATGCGTGTCAGCCACCACTGCTGTCGAGACTGCCGGGCGGGACACGGCGGATCACTCTCGGGCCAGCCTAGCGTGACAAGGTTGACCGTTGGATGAACGCCGTTCGATCACGCCCAGAACAAGGCGTCGCTCGAACACGCCCCGTGAACGGCGTGCTGGTGCCGATCGTCATCAAGTCAGTCATACGCGATACCCGGCTGAACGGATGCCTCAGCGCAGGCCGTGGAGATATTCGGCCACCTGCTGCATGTCGCTGTCACTCATGCGCGCGGCGATGCTGCTCATGATGGCGTTCGGGTCGTTGTCGCGGCTGCCGTCACGGAAGGCCTTGAGGGCAGTCACGGTATAGGCGGGGAATTGCCCGGCCAGCGCCGGATAGCCTGCTGAGTCGATGCCTTCACCGCGCGGGCCATGACAGGCTGTGCAGGCCGCGATGCCGCGCTCGAGCGAGCCTGCCCGATACAGCACCTCGCCTGCACGGGCCGCCTCTGGCTCGGCCTGGCCGCGATTGGCGGGCTGCGCGGCGTAATGGGCCGCGATATCGGCGATGTCCTGATCGCTCAGGTTGTCGGCGATACCGGCCATCTGCGGCACCGAGCGGCGGCCATCCCGGATGTCGGCCGTCTGCTTGCGCAGGTAGTGGGCCTGCTGGCCAGCAAGATGGGGGAAGGCCGGCGTCGGCGAGATGCCCTGGGCGCCATGACAGGCAGCACAGACGGCAGCCTTGGCCTTGCCTGCCGCGGCATCGCCGACCAGCGACTCGGCGGCGGCCCCCGTCGGCAAGGTGGCGGCCAACGTCGTGGCAGCAATTGCCAGCAGCAGGCGCAAGGGGCGCTCGGGGGTCTGCCTTGGTCTCATCAGCTCATCCATTTCACTGGTCCCTGTTTCACGAAGAGGCCCGTTCGGGGCTTGTATCATCCGGCGTGGATGGTGGCCTCTGTCATTTCCCCGGTGCCCGCGCCGTGCTGCGCGCGGTGAGAAGTGCACCCCACTCTCGCAGCCCGTGAGAGCGGGGTGGTACACTAGGCCTCATGATCGCCATGCTGACCTTGCAGGCAGTATAGCGAATCCCCTCAGGGCGCGTGAGCGTGCCTGTCGCCAGTCGTGTCATCGCAGTAATCCAGTGCATCTTCCCGCTGTCGTCGGCAAGTTGCAGCGCCGATGACAGGGCGTGCGGCACTCTTTTCGTTACACCGGTCGTTTCTTCTGCTCTCTCGTGATGTCGCGCGGGCGAGACGTCCGCCTTCAACAGGTATTCAGAACTCTCATGGCCGAATCAGCTCCTTCGACCCCCAAGCTCCATTATCGTCAGGCGCGCTTCCTGATCAGTGCCGCGACTCTGGCCCAGTGCCCGACGGACGTGGGTGCCGAAGTGGCCTTCGCGGGTCGCTCCAATGCCGGCAAGTCCAGCGCCATCAATGCGCTGACTTCGCAGAAGGCGTTGGCCCGTACCTCCAAGACCCCCGGCCGCACCCAGCTGATCAACTATTTCACCATCGGTGAAACGGGCCGCCATCTGGTCGACCTGCCCGGCTATGGCTATGCCAAGGTGCCGGACAAGGTGAAGCGCGAGTGGCAGTCCCATCTGTCCAACTACCTGCGTAACCGCCAGTCGCTGCGGGGCCTGGTGCTGCTGATGGATGTGCGCCATCCGCTGTCCGAATTCGACCAGATGATGCTGGGCTGGGCCGATGAGGCCAAGATGCCGGTGCATATCCTGCTGACCAAGGCGGACAAGCTGAAGCGCGGCCCTGCTGCGGCAAGCCTGCAGAAAGTGCGTCACGCGCTCAAGGAGTGGGAAGACCTGGTCACCGTGCAGCTGTTCTCGTCGCTGAAGTACTCCGGTGTCGAGCAGGTGCATGCCAAGCTCGACGAGTGGCTGGCGGACCCGTCGGTGATGGACGGTGTGGAAGAGATGGCAGGCGATGAGGCACCGCAGGACCCCTTCGACGACTGACAGAAAGTGTAAGGCGATTTGGGGCGAAGCCTCGAACCACGCGACCTTGCATGACGAAACGGCCACCCCTCGGGGTGGCCGTTTGCGTTACGACAGGCGCGTTGTCACTCACATCTGCATTGTTGCCCTTCCCCAAGGGCCAATCACATGAACAGGCTGCGCGGCGCGCTGCTGATGGGGTCAAGGCGGGTCAGGGAGCTCGTCTCCCTGGGCGCCGAGAGAATATGCGGCACCTGTACCGCGGGCTCGACGACTTCCGGCATCGTCACGGCCTCGCTGGGGACGAGCAGGCTGCGCATGGCCTCCTGTGGTGAGACTGCCGGCGCCTCCTGCACGCCGGATTGCGACGTCGCGAGGCTGGCACGCCCACTGTAGACCGCCACGATGACCAGCAACGCGGATGCCAGCACGATGGCGACGCCTTTCAGCAGGGCGCGGCTGGTCTGACGCGAGGGCGTCATGATCGGCGCGCGCTGCTCGCCTTCACCATGCAGGGGCGGCCTCTGGGGAGAGGAAGATGACACACGGTAGCGCGGGAGTGAGTGGGTGCTCATGCTGGCCTCTCCTTTTGAGGTCGAGGTGGCAGGCATCTCCCAGCGCAGACTCAGGAACCCCAGACAGGGTTCAATATCGACGACGCTGAGAAACTTGTACATGAAATATGGTTGATGCGTCATTTTTGTACAAGTTTTAATTCACTCAGCCATTGGGCACCCCTGGCGCATCAGGCGCGCCACACCTTGAGCCTCAGCCGTCGGTCGCTCAGTCATTCCGCCACTTGCACCGTCACTCAGTCATTCCGTCACTCAGTCATTCAGGCGTGCAATCAGCGCCGGCAGTTCGCGGACATGCGAGATGACATGTACACCTGACGGGACGGGCCCCGGGGCGCCCTGGCCCTTGACGTCGATCCAGGCGGCCTGCATGCCCAGGCGCGCGGCAGGCAAGGCATCTTCCTTCCATGAGTCACCGACATGCAGGGTGGTGGAGGGTTGGCTGCCCAGGCGAGCCATGGCGGCGAGGAAGGGGCGCGCATCCGGCTTGGGCGCCAGCCATTCACCGGCAGCGATGCTGAACTCGAAATGATGATCCAGCGCGAGGCGAGCCAGGTCGACATTGCCATTGGTGATGGCACCAAGGCGGTAATCGCGGGCGAGGGAGTCGAGCAGCTCGCTGGCTTCCGGGAAGGGCGTCAATTCGTGGCGCAGCGCCAGGAAGCGCTCGATGGCGGCGCGCGACCAGTGGCCCGCCTGCTCATCATCATGGCCGGCATCGCGCAGCATGGCGTGCATGGCCTCGCGGCGCAGCCAGGTGAAATCACCGCGGCGCAGCGGATGCTCCAGCCCCAGCGCCATGCGGCGACGAGTGTATTCCTCGAGGGGGAAATCGTTGGCATGCCCGATCTCGCCATCCAGCCAGGCGTAATGCTCGGCCTCGGCGCGCTCCATCACCGCGCGATTGGCCCACAGGGTGTCATCGAGATCGAAGGTCAAGGCCGTCAGGCGAGGCGCATTGGCAGGCGTCACGGGGTGTCATCCTTGAGTGGGGCATCAATAGGGGAGGTGGCGTCGGTGTCTGACGTTGCCGTCGCTGATCCGCGCTGGCGGCGGGCGCGAGGGTGCGCCTGATCATAGGCGCTGGCCAGTTGCTGCCAGTCGAGGCGCGTGTAGACCTGGGTGGTCGAGAGGTGAGCGTGCCCCAGCAGTTCCTGCACGGCGCGCAGGTCGCCGCTGGATTCGAGCAGATGACTGGCGAAGGAGTGGCGCAGGCGGTGCGGGTGCAGGTGCTCGGGCAGGCCACGTTCTTTCGCCTGCGTCACCAGCCTGAGCTGAACCCCACGCTGACCGAGGCGACGCCCCTGCTGGCCGACGAACAATGCCGGCTCGTTCCGGGCGGCGAGCTGACCACGCACCACCAGCCAGGCATCCAGCGCCTGGCGGGCGCGTGAGCCGATCGGCAGCTGGCGGGGCTTGTCGCCCTTGCCGCGTACGCGCAGGCGGCGGGTTTCCAGCATGTCGAGGTCGAGGCTGACCAGCTCCGAGAGGCGCAAGCCCGCGCCGTAGAGCAGTTCCAGCATTGCCTGATCGCGGATCGCCAGCGGCGTGCCGTCATGCGGGCAGTCGAGAAAGCGCGCCAGGCTGTCGATATCCACCGGGCGTGGCAGATGGTCCGGCAGGCGTGGTGTCTGCACCAGCCCCGCCGGGTTGTGTGGCAGCACATCCTGCTCGACCAGCCAGCCACAGAAACGGCTGATCGCCGCGCGCCGCCGCGCCAATGAGCGTGGCGCGAGGCCACGACTGCGCTCGGCACCCAGAAAACGCCTGAGCGTCGGCACGTCCAGCGCCTGCCAATCCTGCGGCAGGGGCGGCGCATCCTTTGCACTAGCGGCGCTGCTGTCCGCCGCTGGACGCAGCATGAAGGTGGTCAACGCCTGCAGATCACGCGCGTAGGCGCTGACGGTTGCGTGGCTGCTGTCGAGGGCAAGCTCGGCCAGAAATTCCCGACAGGTCGCGGACAGCGCCTGCTCGGCGGCAACACGCTCGGCGCTGTTCGCTGAGGCGTCGTCGGTGGATGTGTCGACGACCGAGGCACCGTGGACCGGCTCGAGGCGACTCATCGACTGGCCTGGTCGTCACGGCTCGAGGAGCGCAGTGGCGGTTGGCCCTGGGCATCGCGGCCCAGGCAGCGGGCCAGCACGTCACCGAGGTATTCGGGAAACAGGGTGTCGAGACCGGCCCGGAACTGCTCGGCATCGGCACTCGCCACCACCAGATAGCCCAGGCACTCGCCACGGGTCAGGCGCACGATGACGGCGGAGCCGCGCGTGGCATCGGCCTGGCTTGCATCGACGAGGTCTGCGCAGTCGGCGCCGAGTGGCCACTGATGGTCGGGCAGCAGGGCCTCCCAGCGCGTGCGCGGCATGGCCAGGCAGCGGCTGGCGCGACCCTCGAGCAGACGCTCGAACTGCTCGCCGCGCGCATCGTCGAGCGCCTGGCGCGGTGGCTGTGCCGAGGCGCCGGCATCGCGCTGCCACAGACAGACGGCCGCGATGTCGAACAGCTCGCTGAGACGCGTGGCCAGCGTTTCGGCCAGCGCATCATCGGACTCGGCATCGAGCAGGTCCAGCACCAGCTGACGCAGACGCTGATAGCGACTCTCGTTGTCGCGCGCGGCGGTCAACAACTCCTCGAGGCGCTCTTCTGCCTGATTGGTCCGCCCGCGCAGGTCATGTACCAGCCGCTCCAGCAACGAGATGCTGCCGCCGCGCGCTTCCGGGTGTGGCACCCGCATGCGTTGCAGCAACCCTTCACGCCCCTCGAAGAAATCGGGATGCGTGGCCAGCCATTCGGCGACCCGATCCGGGTCCAGCGTGCGCGGGCGACGTGACACGGGTGACTCGGCCATGTGGGACTCCTTGCGGACGGTTGGCAGCGGGACGCCGTCGGCCATGTTTCCGGCAGCGTCCCTCGGCTGGGGCTGGCGATCTACAGGATGATGCGGCCTTCGAAGACGGTCTCGGCGGGGCCGGTCATGAATACCGGCTGGCCGTCGCCACTCCATTCGATGCTCAGGGTGCCGCCGGGCAGCGTGACATTGACCGGGCTTGCCAGCAGGCCACGGCGAATGCCGGACGCGACCGCCGCACAGGCGCCGGTGCCACAGGCCAGCGTCTCGCCGACACCGCGCTCGAAGACACGCAGGCGCGCTTCATGCGGCGAGACGACCTCGAGGAAGCCGGCATTGACGCGCTTGGCGAAGCGCGGATGCGCCTCGATCAGCGGGCCCAGCGTCAGCACCGGGGCCTGTGCGACACTGTCGACCAGCAGCACTGCGTGGGGGTTGCCCATCGAGACGACGCCGATTTCCAGCGTCTCACCGTCGACATCCAGGGTGTGCACCGGCAGGTCGGCCTCGGCCTCGAAGGGCAGCGCGGCGGGGGCGAAGCGCGGCGCGCCCATGTCGACGCGCACACGGCCATCCTCGGCCACGACCAGGGTCAGCGGGCCGCCGGCCGTCTCGACGCGAATCTCGCGCTTGGTGGTCAGGCGCTGTTCACGCACGAAGCGCGCGAAGCAGCGCGCCCCGTTGCCGCAGTTCTCGACTTCACTGCCATCGGCATTGTAGATGCGATAGCGGAAGTCCATGTCCGGGTCGCGGGGCGGCTCGACCACCAGCAGCTGGTCGAAGCCGATGCCGAAGTTGCGGTCCGCCAGACGGCGGATATCGGCATCGCGCAGGCGACTGCGCTGCGAGATCAGGTCAATGACCATGAAGTCATTGCCCAGTCCGTGCATCTTGGTGAAGTTCACCAGCATCAGGCATCACCTTCCGGCAGCAGTTGCTCACCGGTCCACAGTTCTTCGAGGCGCTCGCGACGACGCACCAGGTGCATCTCGGGGCCATCGACCATCACCTCGGCAGGACGGCAGCGGCTGTTGTAGCTCGAGGCCATGACGAAGCCGTAGGCACCGGAGGAGCGCACGGCAAGCAGGTCGCCCGGCGCGATGGCCAGTTCGCGGTCCTTGCCGAGGAAGTCACCGGTCTCGCAGACCGGGCCGACCACATCGTAGCTGGCGGACTTGCGTGTCTCGCGCGTGTCGACGGTGACGATGTTCTGCCACGCCTGGTACAGCGACGGACGGATCAGGTCATTCATGCCGGCATCGATGATGGCGAAGTTCTTCTCTTCACCGGGCTTGAGGTACTCGACACGGGTCAGCAGCACGCCGGCGTTGGCGGCGATGGAGCGGCCCGGTTCGAACAGCAGCGTCATCTCGCTGCCGTGCTCATAGCGGGCCAGACGCTCCAGCAGGGCGCTGGCGTAGGCGAAGGGCTCCGGTGGGGTCTCGTTCTGGTAGGGCACGCCGAGGCCGCCGCCGAGATCGAGGTGCTCGATGACGATGCCGCGTTCACGCAGGCGATCCAGCAGCACCAGCAGGCGTTCGAGGGAATCGAGGAAGGGTGCCAGCTCGGTCAGCTGGGAGCCGATATGGCAGTCGGCGCCGACCACCTGCACGTGCTCCATGGCGTGGGCGATCTCGTAGACCTCCAGCGCCTGTTCGACCGGAATGCCGAACTTGTTGGCCTTGAGGCCAGTGGAGATGTACGGGTGAGTGCCGGCATCGACGTCGGGATTGATGCGCAGTGACACCGGCGCGACGCGTCCGAGACGGCCGGCGACGGCGTTGAGGCGCTCAAGCTCCGGCAGCGACTCGACGTTGAAGCACTTGATGCCCAGCTCCAGCGCACGTTCCATCTCGCCTGCCTGCTTGGCGACGCCGGAGAAGACCACCTTGGCGGGGTCGCCGCCGGCCTTGATGACGCGCTCCAGCTCACCGGCGGAGACGATGTCGAAGCCGGCGCCCAGGCGTGCCAGCACATTGAGCACCGCCAGGTTGGAATTGGCCTTCACGGCATAGCAGATGAGATGCGGGTGGTCGCCCAGCGCATCCTGATAGGCCTTGAAGTGGCGCTCGAGCGTGGCACGGCTGTAGACGTAGCACGGCGTGCCGAACTGCTCGGCCAGCGTGGCGAGCGAGACGTCTTCGGCGTGCAGCACGCCATCCTGATAAACGAAGTGATCCATGATCCGGCCTGCAAGATGTCGCGCCGGCGGGCATCACCCGCCGGAGATGAATAAGGGGGCTCAGGCGTCGCTGCCGGAAGTCTCGGCAGCGGCGGTGCTCTCTGTCTCGGAGGCGTCAGCTGCCGGCGCGGGGGCTTCGGCACGCTGACCACCGGCATCGGCGTCCGCCGGCAGATAGAGCGGGCCTTTCTGGCCGCAGCCGGCCAGCAGGCCAGCACCCAGCAGCAGCGCCGCGAGGGTGCGAAGGGTATGACGGGCGGACTGGCTCATCAGATGACGCATCGGGCGGCCTCCTGGCAGCAAGCGATAGAGCGATGCGGGCCCGGTTGCCATGGGTGGCGACCAGGCCCGAAAGAGGATGATCAGGCGCGCGAGGCCAGGGCGTCACGCGCACGCTGCACGGCAGCGCGGACCTGGTTCGGCGCGGTGCCACCGATGTGATTGCGCGCCGCGACGGAGCCTTCCAGCGTCAGCACGTCGAAGACGTCCTGCTCGATGGTGTCGGAGAACTGCTGGAGCTCTGCCAGGGTCATCTCGGACAGGTCGCGCTGCTGCTCGATGCCGAAGGCGACGGACTTGCCGACGATCTCGTGGGCATCACGGAAGGCGACACCCTTGCGCACCAGGTAATCCGCCAGGTCGGTCGCGGTGGCGAAGCCCTTGCTGGCCGAGGCGTACATGTTGTCGGACTTGGCGCGGATCGCCGGAATCATGTCGGCGAAGGCACGCAGGCTGCCGCGCACGGTATCGATGGTATCGAACAGCGGTTCCTTGTCTTCCTGATTGTCCTTGTTGTACGCCAGCGGCTGGGACTTCATCAGGGTCAGCAGGCTCATCAGGTGGCCATAGACACGGCCGGTCTTGCCGCGTACCAGCTCCGGTACGTCCGGGTTCTTCTTCTGCGGCATGATGGAGGAGCCGGTGCAGAAGCGGTCCGGCAGGTCGATGAAGTCGAACTGGGCGCTGGTCCACAGCACCAGCTCTTCGCTCATGCGTGACAGGTGCATCATCAGCAGGCTGGCGAAGCTGGTGAATTCGATGGCGAAGTCACGATCGCTGACCGAATCGAGGCTGTTCTCGGTCGGACGGTCGAAGCCGAGCAGCTCGCTGGTGACGTGACGGTCGATGGGGAAGGTGGTGCCGGCCAGCGCCGCGGCGCCCAGCGGCAGCACGTTCATGCGCACGCGGCAGTCACGCAGGCGGTCCTGGTCGCGGGCGACCATTTCCTGCCAGGCCAGCAGGTGGTGGCCGAAGGTGACCGGCTGAGCGCTCTGCAGGTGAGTGAAGCCCGGCATGATGGTGTCGGCTTCCTGCTCGGCCAGCCCCAGCATGCCTTCGCGCAGACGCGTCAGTTCAGCGTCGATGGCGTCGATCTCGTCACGCAGATAGAGGCGGATGTCGGTGGCGACCTGGTCGTTGCGTGAACGGCCGGTATGCAGCTTCTTGCCGGTGATGCCGATCTTGGCGGTCAGACGTGCCTCGATGTTCATGTGCACGTCTTCCAGTGCCACGGACCACTCGAATTCGCCCCGCGCGATCTCTTCACTGATTTCCTTCAGTCCCGCGATGATGACGTCGCGTTCTTCTTCGCTCAGCACGCCGACACCGGCCAGCATGGTGGCGTGGGCGATGGAGCCCTGGATGTCGTGCTGCGCCATGCGCTGATCAAAATCGACGGAGGCGGTGAAACGTGCCACGAAGGCATCGGTCGGCTCGCTGAAGCGGCCGCCCCAGGACTGATTGGTAGATTCGCTCATCGGGATCTCGAATTGTGGTGACGTGTCCAGAGTTCGGCGTCCGGTGCACGGTCGCGCAGCCGGTATCGTTGACCTTGGAGTGTACCAGACTCCTGCGCGTGGGCGAGGGGCCGCGGCCAGTCCGGCGGATCGCAGGAAAGCGTGCCACGGATTTTCCCCCTGAGGTGACTGGCTTTATGATAAGTGTCATCAGAGGGCAGCGCTGTTCGTCAGTCAGGTTTGCTCAACAACTTCGAATCAGATGGCGTGCATTGCGCGCCAGCAAGGAGAATGCCGTGCCCCGCCGTGAGATTCTGCGTATCGCGACCCGCAAGAGCCTGCTCGCCCTGTGGCAGGCCGAACACGTCAAGGCGCGACTCGAGGCCCTGCATCCTGGCTTGAGCGTCGAGCTGGTGCCGATGTCGACGCGTGGTGACAAGATTCTCGATACCCCGCTGGCCAAGATCGGCGGCAAGGGGCTGTTCGTGAAGGAGCTGGAAGAGGCGATGCTTGATGGTCGCGCCGATATCGCCGTGCACTCCATGAAGGATGTGCCGATGCACTTCCCGGAGTCGCTGGGTCTGGCGGTGATTCTCGAGCGTCACGCCCCGACCGACGCCTTCGTGTCCAACACCTGTGCCAACTTCGATGCCCTGCCGCAGGGCGCGCGCCTGGGCACCTCCAGCCTGCGTCGTGGCCTGCAGGCCAAGGCGGCACGCCCGGACCTGGAAGTGCTGAGCCTGCGCGGCAATGTCCAGACGCGTCTCGGCAAGCTGGATGCCGGCGAGTTCGACGCCATCATCCTGGCCACCTCCGGTCTGCAGCGCCTCGAGCTGGATGCGCGCATCACCGCCGAGATGGACGCCGAGACCTGCCTGCCAGCCTGTGGTCAGGGCGCGCTCGGCATCGAGTGCAACCTGCAGGACGAGGAGATTCTTGCGCTGCTCGAGCCGCTGGCCCATGAAGACTCCAGCCGTTGCGTGCTGGCCGAGCGCGCCATGAACACGCACCTGGAAGGTGGCTGTCAGGTGCCGATCGGCGGCTATGCCGTGCTCGAGGAAGGCGGCAGCCAGCTGTGGCTGCGTGCGCTGGTCGGCAACCCCGACGGGACGGTCATCCTGCGCGCCGAAGCGCGTGGTCCGTCCGATGCGCCGGAAGCGCTGGGCGTCGCCGTCGCCGAAGACCTGCTCTCCCAGGGTGCCGGCGAGATTCTGGCGGCGGTCTACGGCGACGCTCGTGGCTGAGGTGTCAGCGATGGCGAAGGCGTCGCGTCTTGAGGTGTTGACGACGCGGCCGGGCTCGCGCGGAGCGGTTCTCGATGCGATGCTGAGTGAGGCCGGCTGCGAGGTGGAGTGCCTCAAGCTGATGGCGCTCGAGGCCTTGCCGCTGGAACCCGCTGCGCGTCAGGCGATCATCGATGTCGATCTGTATCGCGGCGTGATCGTGATCTCGCCCCAGGCCGCCGGCTATCTGGCCGATTGGCTGGAGGAGTGGTGGCCACAGCTGCCCGAAGGCGTCAGCTTCTATGCCGTCGGCGCGGCCACGGCCGAAGTGCTGCATTCGCGGCTGGGGGTGCCGGTGCGTGTCCCGCCGCGCGCCACGCGCGGTGAGCATGCCGAGCGCGATGCGCCGGTCGGCACCACCAGCGAAGCCTTGCTGTCGCTGCCGTCGCTCAGGGCGCTTGCGGGTCAGCGCTGGTTGCTGGTGGCCGGTGAAGGCGGGCGTCCGCTGCTGGAAGAGACGCTGGTGGCACGGGGCGCTCAGGTCACGCGTCTGGCACTTTATCGACGCCTTCCGTTGGCTTTGTCGCCGCAACAGGCTGGCCGTCTGGCGGCGGGCGCGTATGATGCAATGGTGGTGACCAGCAATGAACTGCTCGAGACGGTGATGGCATCGGTGACGCCGCAGGCCTTGCACCAACCGCTAATCGTGTCGAGCCACCGTTTGGCTACACTGGCACACGCTCATGGTTTCGAGCGCGTGACGGTCGCCGAGGACGCTTCACCCGGGGCCCTGACGCAGGCAGTACTTCGCACCTGCGCCCCCATCAGCAAGACTCGCCATGCAGTGACCGGCGCCGCTGCGCCTGGTCCGCGTGAGGCCATCGATTCCCAAGAATCCGGAAAAGGGCAAGCGTAGATGAGCAACCGAGAACACGATCAGGAAGATAACGGCTCTGCCGGCATGACGCCCGGCAAGTCGGGCGACAAGGATGCTGCCGCTCGCGCATCAGATGCTTCTTCCGCTTCCGGCGTTTCCGCCGATGACACTGCCTCTGGCCGCCCTGGCGCCGAGGCCTCCCGTTCGTCCTCTTCCTCGTCATCCGACACGGCTGATGCCCCGCGCGAGCGCCGCTCGCGAGGTGGGCGCAATCGTCGTGGGCGTGGCAAGGGGCAGGGCAGCTCCTCCTCTTCAACCTCATCCTCCACTGCCAGTGAGTCCACGCCCGTGAGCCAGACTTCAGACGACAACGCATCGACGCCTTCCGGCGCAAAATCGCCGCTTCCGGAGCGTAGCGAACCCGCCAAGGAGGCGTCTGCCGCCAAGCCGAGTGCTGGCAAGGCCTCTTCCAGCAAGGCGACTCCCGGCAAGCCCTCCACGCCGGCTGGCAAGACGGCCAGCGCTGGTGGTGCAGGCCTGGGTGGCACGCCGCCGCCCGGCGAGCCGCAGGGCAAGAAGAGCAAGGCCGGCAGCATCGCGCTGATTCTCGTCATCGTGCTGGCCATCGTGGTCGCGGTGCTGGCGTGGTTCGGCTGGCAGCGTCTGAATGCGCTGCCGGATGCGCAGGGCCTCGACAAGCAGGTCAGCGAGAGCGTGACCCAGCAGGTCGGCCAGGTCTCCAGCAAGGTCGATGGCCTGTCGAGCACGCTGGAGAAGAACGAATCCCGCGTCAGCGAGCTCGACAAGCGTCTGTCCAGCGAGAGCCAGGACACCGAGCAGGCCCTCAACAAGGTGCTCGAGGAGCTCAGCAAGTCCCAGCAGACCGACGCGCGTGACTGGCACTATGCAGAAGCCGAGTACCTGCTGCGCCTCGCCAACCAGCGCCTGCAGCTGGAGCGTGACGTGAACGGTGCCGATGCGCTGCTCGAGAACGCCGATGCGCGCATCGCGGCGGCCAACAACCCGGCGCTGCTGCCGGTGCGCAAGGCCATCCAGTCCGAACTGGCCAGCCTGGACAGCGTGCCGCGCGTCGATCGCAGCGGTATCTATCTGGCGCTGCTCGCCGAGCAGGAACAGCTGGCACGCCTGCCGCTCAAGCAGGACGTGGCCGAGATCGCCGCCAAGGTCGAGAACGATGCAGCGCCGACAGGCGGTTGGCAGCAGCAGTTGGCCCGTTTCGGCAACGAGCTGAAGGACCTGGTCACCGTGCGTCGTCATGACGAGGCACTGGAAGCCCTGATCACACCGGAGCAGGAATCCTACCTCCGTCAGAACGTGCGTCTGGTGCTGGAGCAGGCGCAGCTGGCGCTGCTCAAGGAAGAGCCGAAGCTTTACCAGGCCGCCATCGACAAGGCCATCACGCTGGTCAATGGCTACTACGACACCAAGACCGATGGCGTGCAGAATGCCGTCGCCAAGCTGGAAGAGCTCAAGAGCAAGACCATCCGTCCGGAGCTGCCTGACATCTCCGCCTCTCTGAGCAAGCTGCGTGAGCTGATCGAGCGTCGCGCCCAGCAAGGGGGTGGCAACGCATGAGAGTCCTGATACTGCTGATCATCATCGGGCTGGCCATCGGTGCCCTGTTCGGGCAACTGATGCAGGCCTTCCCGGGATACTGGCTGATTCGCGTCGGCGATACCTCGGTCCAGACCTCCTTCTGGTTCGGCTTGATCCTGCTGTTCGCGGGCTTCGTGGTGCTGCACTTCGGTCTGCGCCTGCTGTCGCGCTTCGCGCATCCGTTCTCCCGCCTCAAGGTGTGGAACAGCCGTACCCGTCACCGCAATGCCACGCGCAAGACCGTACGGGGTCTGGTGGCGCTGGCCGAAGGCCGCTGGAAGCGTGCCGAGAAGTCGCTGACCCACTCGGCGGAAGATTCCAGCACGCCGCTGGTCAACTACCTGTCCGCCGCCCTGGCCGCGCACTATCAGGGACGTTTCGAGCAGGCGGATACGCTGCTCAAGCGGGCGCACGAGTCCACCCAGGGCTCCGAGAGTGCCGTGGGTCTGGTGCAGGCGCAGCTGATGCTGGACCGCCAGCAGCACGAACAGGCACTGGCGACCCTGACGCGTCTCGACAAGCAGCTGGGCGAGCACCCGCAGGTGCTCAAGCTGCTCAAGCAGGCCTATCTGGCGGTCAATGACTGGGATGGTCTGCGTCGTCTGATGCCGCGTCTCGACAAGCAGGACCTCATCTCCCCCGAGGAGAAGAAGGAGCTGGAACAGCGGGCCTATGTGGCGCTGATCCAGCAGGCCGCGCGCAATCCGGAAGACATCGAGCGCGTGCGCAACCTGTGGGCCGACATGCCGGACCACCTGCGCACCGACGTGAATCTGGTCGCGCTCTATGCCGAGGCGCTGATCGCCGGTGGTCAGGAAGGTCTGGCCGAGCGTCTGCTGCGTCACTCCCTCAAGGAGTGCTGGGATTCGCGTCTGGTGCTGCGTTACGGGCTACTGGACGTGGATGCACCGCGTCAGCTGGTGTATGCCGAGAAGTGGCTGCAGGAGCGTCCGAATGATCCGGACCTGCTGCTGTCGCTGGGGCGTCTGGCACTGCGCAACGCCAGCTGGGGCAAGGCTCAGGAGTACTTCGAGGCTAGCCAGCGCCAGCGTCCGAGCGGTACGGTGTGTGCTGAACTCGCGCGTCTGTTCGCCAATCTGGGCGAGCACAACAAGAGCCAGCTCTACTACCGTCAGAGCGTCGAGCTGCTGGATCGCTCACTGCCGGCCCTGCCGCAGCCGAGCAAGGACAACGCCTGAGGGGCGGCCGCCGAGTGTCAGTCAACCGTCGAGCTACAGCCGTCTAGTGCCAACCAGGGCATGCCAGGCGTCATGAGGGCTGGCGGACAAGACACTCGGCGGCTTGCACGATGTTTCCTTGTTTGATGAAAGGTATTGCCCAATTGCACCGGTCGCGCTGTCGGCCGGTGATGCAGGTTTCTCTCCGGGGTATCCACGTTCACACGCTGTGTGACGGGATGCCCTTCTTTTTGCCCGCATGACGGGCGCTGTGGGCATTCTCGCCCAGACTTTCGCCCTGTCAGCACGCCGCCGTGAGATGTCGGCGGGTGCATGCTGGCGTGGGCATGGCCGGTGCCGGATTTCTCGTTGCTGATCCGGCAACGATGCGTCCGGGCCTGCACGGCCAGAGCGTGATCGTGTGGCGCTGGCTGGAAGCGATTCCTCCGTGCGATGATTCTGCGTGTCGGATGCGCCCATGCACGTGGCGCATCTTCGGGCCGAGTCCGGTCCGTTTCCCCAAGCGATGATGGAGTCTGCATGTTGCATAAGTCCCTGGCCCTGATGGGCGCCTCTGTACTGGCCGTGTCACTGGCCGGTTGTGCCGCTACCGGTAACAGCTCTTCCAGCAACGCCGCCAGCTCCTCCAGCTCGTCCAGCTCCATGATGAGCCTCGCCAGCAGCATGCTGAGCAGCCAGACAGGCCAGTCCCTGCCGGCGGCCGACCTGATGTCCAGCCTGACTTCCCAGCTGGGTGTGTCCTCCACTCAGGCGCTGGGTGGCTCCGCTGCCATGCTGGCACTGGCCCAGTCCCAGCTTGGCACCAGCGCGACCTCCGAGCTGTCCACCGACGTGCCGCAGCTGTCCAGTCTGACCAGCAGCAGCTCGCTGTCCACGCTCTCCAGCCTGGCGAGCCTGAGCGGCAACGACAATGCCACGGCATTGGCCAGCACCGTCGGCAATGTCGATGACAGCGCGTCTCTGGACAGCGCCTTCTCCGCGCTGGGCATGGACAGCAGCATGGTCTCCCAGTTCGCGCCGGTGCTGCTCAGCTACATGGGCGGCGAAGGCGTCAGCTCGACGCTGCTGAGCTCGCTGTCCAGCATGTGGGGCACCGGCTCCTGAGCCAGCCCCTTGCATGAGGTGTGAGGCAGCATTTTAAGCCCGCACATGAAAACGCCCCCGAGCCAGTGGCTCGGGGGCGTTTTCGTTTCAGTATGGCTGCCTGCGCAGGCAGCCGTGTCGGGATAGCCGTGTCGGGATAGTGCAGGCGCTTGATCAGTCGCCGTCGGCATCCGGTTGGGTGGTCTGACGGATGCGTTGTTCCTCGGCATCCACGACCTCCCCGTCTTCGGTGGCATGACGCGTCAGCGGATTCTCCTCACGACGCTTGGCGACCTTGGCGGCTGCCTCGCGCTGCTCGGGAGTCTTCGGCTGACCGGCGGCCGAGCCATCGATCACGAACGGCGCCTGCATGGTGCGCACGTTGGCCGGCGGAGCGCCACCGTCCTTGTCCTGACCGAAGTACATGGTCATGTGCGGGAACGGGATCTCGATGCCAGCGGCGTCGAAGTGCTGCTTCACGAGTTTGTTGTACTCGCGGCCGATGGCCCACTGGTTGCCCGGGCTGGTCTTGATCATCACGCGGATGTTGACCGAGCTGTCGGCCAGGGCCGAGACGCCGGCGATGGTGACCGGCTCGAGAATCTCCGGACCATAGCTGCCTGCCTCGAGCTCATCGAAGGCCGCACGCAGGTGCACGATGGCGTGGTCGACATTCTCGCGATAGGAGATGCCGTATTCGCCGACATGGTAGGCGAAGTCACGCATATAGTTGGAGACGGTATCCACCGACGAGAACGGCACGATATGGAAGGTGCCGGACAGGTCACGGATGCCCACCGAGCGGATGGTCAGGCGTTCCGCGGTACCGGTCACGCCACCGGCAGAGACCACATCGCCGGTGTTGATGGCGTTCTCCAGCTGGATGAACACCCCGGTGATGATGTCCTGCACCATCTTCTGGGCGCCGAAGCCGATCGCCAGACCCAGTACCCCGGCACCGGCCAGCAGCGGCGCGATGTCGATGCCGATCTCGGACAGCACGATCATCGCGGTGAAGACGATCATCGCGATGGCGATGGCATTGCGGAACAGCGCCAGCAGGGTCTCCACCCGCGAGGACGGCTTGCCCTTGCCGGTGTCCGGATTGAGCTTGTGCTCGATCAGGCTGGCGATACCGACCCAGACCGCGATGGCGAAGGCGAGAATGAACAGCACATGGAAGATGCGCGACAGCAGCAGGGCACCGGCATCGGTTGCCAGCCACTCGCCGAGCGCCACGATGTGCCAGGCATTCAGCACCATGCCGACCACCACGATCAGGATGATGGCGCGCATGATGCGCAGCGCGGTGGGGATGTAGGAGTTGAGGCGCTTCTCGAGCAGCGGCAGCTGACCACGCAGCTTGTCGGAGATCTGGATGCGCTTGCCGATCAGCTGCGTCACCACGCGTGACAGCAGAGCACCGCCACCGATGGCGAGCAGCGTCTTGAGCGTCGCCCCCATCATGAACGGCAGCGCCTCTTCAGGCGTCGTCTGCGAGATGATGAACAGGGTGGCGAAGTAGGCCAGCGCGATCAGATGCCAGGTGCGCGCCAGCATGCGCAGACACACGGCGATGATCGCGTTGTTCGCCTCGCGGGCTTGAGTGAGCAGGCGGTCACGCAGAATGATGCGATTGCGCGAGATCACCACGATGGCCCAGACGAGGGTGATGGCCATGATCAGCAGATTGACGAAGCTGCCGACGGCCGGTGCCAGATTGTTGTTGATCATCGGCACCACGACCAGGATGCCGTAGCCGATGAAGCCGGCCAGCATGGCCAGGGAGCGGTTCCAGTAACGCGCCACCTCGTCCGGCATCGGCAGCAGACGCAGCCCCTTGTAACCGGAGGAGAACAGCATGCGCATCAAGGCCTTGAACAGCTCGATCACCAGATAGGCGTTCAGGAACATCGACTCGCGCTGACCGATCACGCCCTGTTCGCCATAGGCGAAGATGGCGAGCAGATAGCCGCCGAGGAAAGCGAGACCGATGACCGCGATGTCCACCACCGCCGCGACCAGCACTGCCAGCAGGGTGCGCAGCAGCGGGCTGCGGTGCTGGCCATCCAGTGACCACTGGCTGACGCGCGAGAACAGCGGCTTGGCGAGTCTGCGCAGCACGAGGAACAGTGCGATGGTCGAGATGACGACCAGCCCGAGGCTTACGGCCTCGCTGGTGAAGCGACTCCAGTCGATCTCGTCGGCGTCCTCGTTGGCCAGACCATCGAGGGTGCCCAGCATGCGGTCCAGCGTGGCGGAAAGATCCGCGACCAGGTCCTGGCTGATGGCCGCCAGCTGGCGCGACAATGACGGCGAGTCCTCGCTCAGGGTGACGTCTTCTCCCGCCACCTCGACGGCTTGTTCACTCGCCTTGCTGTCCAGCTGTCGCAGGCCTTCGATCAGGGCCTCGCGCTGACTGGGGTCTTCCAGCAGTGTGGCCAGGCTGTCATAGGAGGATGTCGCGCCATCGCCGCTGCCGCCCTCGGCCGGGGCGGCATGGGACAGGCTGCTGAACCCGAGGCTCAACACCATCAACAGCATCATCAGGCCGGACATCAGCCAGGCAGGTCGCCATGAGTCCGGTTGGCGCGAGGCAGCAAGGGCGGGAGGGGAGTGCGGGGGTGTCGGAATCGCCACAGGTGGCTTCTCCATGTCGGTGAGTGTGTGAGGCGTCGGGGTAGAGAGTGAGAGCAGGCTCCGCAGGTGCATCAGAGGCTCGCAAGCGTCCCATCAATAACGCGAGGATCTGTCAGGTAGATGTTGAAGGGGCGTCACGCGCGTCCTGCGCGTACGCCGAGCGAGAGTCCATCCCTCAGTTATCGGGGCACTTGGTGCTATCCCAACCCCTGTGGGGACTCCGCCAGAGACATTCTTGCGCACAGCCTGCGGCAGGCGCCGCCAACCTTCAAGGTCTTCAGACGCTGCTCGGGGGAGAGGCGTGACCTGCTGCCACGCAGAATGTTGCAATGTCGCGTTGCATGAACTGGTGTGGTGAGTCACAGGATGAGTCGGTATTGTTGCGATTGATTATTATTCGTTGTTCAGGTGTGATAGTCATGCGCACAGGGGCCGCCTTGCGGTATCGTCCTGCGCAGGATCACGCCTGCCTTCGCTTGAGTGCGAGATCATTTCCTTCATTTCGGAGTACTGCATGACCGTCTCGTCGACTGCTTTTACTGCTCGTGGCATGACCCGGCCTGCATGGTTCAAACAGGGCCTGATGGCGACCTTGGCGGTAGCGCTGATGGGGGCTTCCCTGTCTGCCGAGGCACGCAGTGTCGAGACGGCCTACGGTGAGCTGGACATCGAGGGCACGCCGCAGCGTGTCGTCACCCTGTACGAAGGCGCGCTGGATGTGGCCGTCGCCAGTCAGGTGACGCCGCTGGGTACCGTGACCACGCGCGGCGGTGATGGCGTGGCGAGCTATATCCAGTCGCAGGTGCCGGACATCAAGATCATCGGCACGCCGCGTGAATTCAATCTCGAGGCGATCGTCGCGCTCAAGCCGGACCTGATCCTGGCACCGCCGGGCCTCGACAAGACCCAGTACCAGCTGATGTCGCGTCTGGCGCCGACCGTCGTGCCGAGCGCTTCGGCGCTGAGCCAGCAGGGCTGGAAGGAGCAGAGTCGTGTCTATGCCGAGGCGCTGGGCGAGACGGCCGAAGCGGAACTCGAGACACGTCTGGCCGCCATCGACGCGCACGCCGCGCGTCTGAAGGCCGAGATGACCACCCCGGAAACCGCCAGCCTGGTGCGTCGCATGCCGGGCGGCCTGATGGCGATGTCCGACCAGCTGTTCGCGACCGGCCTGATGGCGGCCAGCGGCTATGAGCTGGTCGGCGGTGATCTGGTCAAGCCGGGTCGCCCGCATTCCGATCCGCTCAGCGACGAGAACATGGCACGCATCGATGCGCAGACCATCTTCCTCGCCACCATGGACGATTCCTCTGATGCCGCGGTCGATGCCCTGGCGGCAGAACCGGCCTTCCAGCGTCTCGAGACAGCGGATCGCGACAGCCTGGTCGGCGTGAATGGCCAGCTGTGGACCAGCGCCAGTGGCCCGTTGGCCGCGGAAGCCCTGCTGAAGGATATCGACCGGGCGCGCGATGATGGCTAGTCGCAGTCATGTCGGTGCACCACGTTTGACCCCTGCGCAGGCAGGGGACCTCCCGCAACCGCGACGCGGGAGGTGGTATGCAGGCTGAAGAGACCTCTCCACAGGTCCGCAGGCCACGCGCACATGCCGCCCGGATGACCCACAAGGTCTCCGGGCGTCTTGCGTTGCGTCAGGTGATGCCGCTGGCCTGCCTGAGCGCCCTGCTGACCTGTCTGGCCAGCCTGCTGTGGGGGGCTGGCGATGTCGGCCCCTGGCAGGCGCTGCAGGTGCTGGCCGGACAGGGCAGTGATCAGGCGCGCTTCGTGGTGCTCGAGCTGCGCGCGCCGCGTACCCTGATCGGCATGGTGGTCGGCATGATGCTCGCCTGTGGCGGCGCCCTGATGCAGGTGGTGGCACGCAACCCGCTGGCGGAGCCGGGCTTGCTGGGCGTGAGTGCCGGGGCCTCCTTTGCCGTGGCCGTGGCCTTGTTGCTGGGGATGGAAGCGACCGGCATGCACGTGATGGTGGCGCAGAGTGGTGCGCTGCTGGGCTGCCTGTTCGTGATGAGTACCGTGCGGATGAGCGGCGCACGTCAGGACCCGGTGCGCCTGGTGCTGGCCGGTGCGGCGCTGTCGAGCCTGCTGGTGGCGCTGACGTCTCTGGCCTTGCTGATCGACCAGCGCGCGGCCGACGAGATCCGCTTCTGGGTGATCGGCAGTCTGGCCGGGCGCTCGCTGGAGGCGCTTTACAGCAGCCTGCCCACTATCCTGCTCGCGGTGCTGCTGACGCTGTGGCTGGCGCGGCCGCTCTCCGCGATGGTGCTGGGTGAGCAGGTCGCCAGTGGCCTGGGCCATCATCCCAAGCGCGTGCGCAAGGTCGCGATTCTGGTGGTGGCGCTGCTGGTCGGTGCCGCGACGGCCCTGGCCGGGCCGGTGGCCTTCGTCGGCCTCGCCGTGCCCTATGTGGCGCGTGCGCTGTGCGGCGCCGATGTGCGGCGTACGCTGTGGCTGTGCCTGCCGCTGGGCGTGACCATGCTGCTGAGCGCCGATGTGGTGTCGCGGCTGGTCGTGCCGCCCTCGGAGCTGCCGTTGGGGGTGCTGACGACCCTGATGGGCGCGCCTGTGCTGATTGCCGTGGTGCGTGCTCGCCGTCTGCCCACCCTGTAGTAGTTGGTGCCTCTGGCGCTTGCGGCGTGAACGATGATGGAGGCCAGGCTGGCGCGCATGCCGGCGCCATCGCCTCATTGCTTGAATCGACCGGCCCTGTCAGGCGTTGTCCTGACAGGGCCTTGTTTGGAATCGATGATGTCTAGACCTTCACCGCTTGATCTCCTTCGCTCGGCCCCTACCGGCACGCTCTGGTGGCGATATGGCAAGCTGTCCCTGCTGCTGTTGCGTGCGCCATTGCTGGCGGCCGGCATACTGCTGCTGGCGCTGCTGATGGCCAGTGTCGCCTCGCTGATGCTGGGCAGTGCCGGCCTCGGGCCGTGGGATGCCTTCAAGGCGGCCTTCGGGCACGGCGAGTTCGCCACCGTTTTCGTGGTGCAGGAGCTGCGTCTGCCACGCCTGCTGGCCGGTATCGCCACGGGCGCTGCCTTCTCGCTGGCGGGCTGTCTGATGCAGACCCTGGCCGGCAATCGCCTGGCGACACCCGGCATCATCGGCATCGACAATGGCGCGACCGCCTTCGCGGTGGCCTCCGTGGTCGGGATGGGCATCTCGCTGGCGCCGCCGGTGATGGCGCTGAGCGGTGCCGTGATCGCCACTGCGCTGGCCTTCGGGCTCTCCGGCGGCATCGGCACACGCGGCTATCGCTTCCTGGTCGCCGGTATCGGGGTCGGCGCGCTGTTCGGTGCCGGGACGCAGCTGATGCTGGCAAGAGTCTCCATCGATGCCGCCAACAGCGCCTACCCGTGGACGGTCGGCAGCCTCAATGCGCGTGACGCCGATTCGCTCACCTGGCTGGGACTGGCCTTGCTGATCGGCGTGCCGATCGCGCTCTGGCTGGGGCGCGGGCTGAATACGCTGCGCTTCACCGACCGCGTCGCGACGGGGCTGGGACAGCCGGTGTCGCGTGTACGTCTGATCACGCTGTGGCTGTCGGTCGTGCTGACGGCGGCGGCCGTCGCGGTGGCCGGGCCGGTAGGCATGGTGGCGCTGGTGGGCCCCGAGATCGCACGCTACCTGTCGCGTCACAAGGGCGTGCCGCTGCTGGCCTCGGCGCTGGCCGGCGCGCTGGTGATGGTGCTGGCAGACCTCGCCGGTCGCACCCTGCTGTCGCCACTGGAAATCCCGGTAGGTATCGTGATGGCCGTGGTCGGCAGCCCTTATCTGCTGTGGATACTGCTGCGCAGCCCGCGCTAGCCGTTGCCCCTATTTTCCTGCTGAGCGGCCCGGGGCCAGCCCTTGCCGCTCAGCGTCGCACGACATGTTTCAGCGGCTGATGATGTTCCAGCGGCCGATGATGTTTCAGGAGAGTGCGCCATGAGCGCTGAGACGATGCTTGATCCGCGAGCGATGAATTCCCCGGCCGATCGCCACGCCGCGGCTACCACCGACACCCTGCGAGCGAACGAGCTGTCGCTGGGCTATGGCGCGCGCCAGCGCCATGTCACCGTGATCGATTCGCTGACCCTGGGGCTGCCCGACGGCAAGGTGACGGCGATCGTCGGGCCCAACGGCTGTGGCAAGTCGACACTGCTGGCAGGGCTGGCTCGCCTGCAATTGCCTGAGTCAGGCGCGGTGCTGCTGGAAGGCAAGGACATTCACGCCTACAAGCGGCGCGAAGTGGCCCAGCGCATCGCGCTGCTGCCCCAGGAGACTCACTCGCCCGAGGGGGTGACGGTGCATGAGCTGGTGCGTTTCGGTCGCCAGCCCTATCAGGGCGCGCTGAGTCAGTGGTCAGAGGAGGATCAACGCCTGGTAGCCGAGGCGATGGCCGCCGCCGACATCGAGAGCCTGGCGGACCGTGAGCTGGCCTCGATGTCCGGTGGGCAGCGCCAGCGTGCCTGGATCGCCATGGCGCTGGCACAGCAGACGCCCTTGCTGCTGCTGGATGAGCCGACCTCGGCGCTGGATCTCGGTCACCAGATAGAGGTCTTCGAGCTGATCCAGCGTCTGGCCCATGAAGAGGGCAAGACCATCGTGATGGTGGTGCATGACCTGGCCAGCGCCTGCCGCTATGCCGACCACATCGTGGCCATGCACGCCGGCCACGTGATCGCCGAGGGTGCGCCCGCCGAGGTGGTGACGCCGGAGCTGGTGCGCAAGCTCTATGGAGTCGAGTGTCGCCTGATCCCCGACCCCGACACCGGCACGCCGCTGCTGATCGGCGTGCGCCGCACCAGCGAGCGCCTGAGCGGCAGCGCGACCTGAGGCCGGGGCAATGGCCATGACGGGCGCTGTGGCGCCTGCGTGGCCGCTGCCGGGCCTTGCGCAGGCCTGAGAGAGGGGCTTTAGAGGCCTGAGAGGGTGACTTGAGAGGGCAGCTTGATAGGGCGACTTGAGAGAGCGCTCTGCCTCTGACAGGAAAGCCCCAGCCAGAACTGATCGCCCACAAACAGAAAGGCCTCCCCGAAGGGAGGCCTTTCTGTCACGGATATGGTGGAGGCGACGGGAGTCGAACCCGTGTCCGCCGGCACTCCGCCTTCGGCTCTACATGCTTAGTTTCATTATTTGATTTAACACTACTGCCGCCAATGAACAGGCTACAGCAATGCGATTCTCTGAGTTTTAATCTCGACCTTAGAGACGTCGGCCAAGACGATCCTGTTTATACGGGCTCGTTCTCAATCCACCTTGAACAGGCGCAACGGTATCATGAGCAGCTTATGCAGCTAGAGCGTAGTTGTCGTCGTTTGCGACTATATATTTGCAACGTTTTATTTACGAGATACGTTACGATCTCGGCATGCACCTCAGGGTTTGCCACCAGCGTCGAATGCCAGAACGCCCCCATAACAGTGTTACCACTTTACTGCGTTGCTACGTCTTCATCATAACAGGTGGGGACTGTGCTACGCCAGTTCAAGCGTTCAGGAAAATTTCTGACCTGACAGTAGCTTGCTGGCGTGAGCTCCCTCACGCTGCCCTCAGCGGTCGCGCAGGATACGGGCTTTCTGACGGTTCCAGTCACGGTCTTTCTCGGTAGCGCGCTTGTCGTGCAGCTTCTTGCCTTCCACCAGCGCGATCTCGCACTTCACGATCGCATTCTTCCAATACAGCTTGACCGGCACACAGGTGTGGCCCTTGTCCTGGGTGCGCGAGAAGATGCGTGCGATCTGCTTCTTGTGCAACAGCAGCTTGCGCGTGCGCTGCGGGTCCGCCACCGCGTGGGTGTTGGCGGTTTCCAGCGGGTGGATGTGGCAGCCCAGCAGCCAGGCTTCGGCATTCTTGATCACGATATAGGTATCGGTCAGCTGGCCCTTGCCTGCGCGCAGCGCCTTCACTTCCCAGCCTGCCAGTACCAGACCCGCTTCGAAGGTTTCCTCGATGTGGTACTCGTGGCGTGCCTTCTTGTTCTGGGCGATCAGATTGCCGCCCTGTTCGGGTTTCTTTTTCTTGCCCATGTTGCCTCATTTGTCGTGTGCGCCTGCCGTCATCCAGTGTGGATATGGCACATCCTTCTGGATGGGGGGAGGCGTGTTACCATTCAAGGCCAGACGGCACTTCATGCGCCGGCCCATTGTTCATGATACGCATGCTGCGTATCCAAGTCAGCGGAGAGCTAGATGCCTACGGTCAACCGGTCTGCCCTGGTGCGGCATTCGGCCCGGGCAATGTTCGATCTGGTCAATGATTTCGAGCGTTATCCCGAATTCCTGTCCGGCTGCAGCAACGCGGAATTGCTGGAACGTGATGAGGACCATCTCAAGGGCAGGCTCACCCTGTCCAAGGCAGGCATGCAGCAGAGCTTCGTCACGCGCAATGACCTGTATGCCCCCGAGCGGATAGAGCTGAACCTGGTCGATGGCCCCTTCAAGCGTCTGCAGGGGACCTGGCTGTTCACGCCGCTGGGCGAAGATGCCTGCAAGGTCTCGCTCGAGATGGACTTCGAGTTCAGCAACCGCCTGCTGGGCATGGCGTTCGGCAAGCTGTTCAGTCAGGTCGCCGCTCAGATGGTCGAGGCCTTCACGCGCCGCGCTGACCAGATCTACACCCAGCGCTGACACCTGGCCGTTGGCCAGGGTGAAACGCCGCGCAGGTGATATATCGCACAGGTGGTATATAAAGGTGGCGAGAGCAAAGGAGCAGACATGACAGACAGAATCACGGTCGAGGTGGCCTATGCGCTGCCCGACAAGCAGAAAATCGTCTCGCTGGCGGTCGCCCCCGGCACCACGGCGCGCGAGGCCGTGCGCATGGCACGTCTGGAGCAGCACTTTCCGACGATTGCCGCCGAGGTGTTTCTCGAGGCGGACCTGGGCATCTTCGGCAAGGCACTGCGCAAGCCCGATGAGCATGTGCTGGACGCCGGGGACCGGGTCGAGGTCTATCGCGCCTTGATCACCGACCCCAAGCTTGCACGCAAGCGGCGCGCCGACAAGGCTGCTCGTGCCGCTCAGTAAGACGAGATACAGGCGAGAATCAAAAACAGCGGGGCACCTTGAAAGGTGCCCCGCTGTTGTTCTGGCTTGTCACTGAGTGAAGAGGACAGTGATCAGCGCTCTTCAGGCAGGTCGGCTGCGCCTGCCTTGGGTTCAGCACGGTTAGGCTGTGCCGCGCGAGGGTCGATGTCCAGGTCCGGCACGATGACGGTTTCCTGGTCGATGTCGCCACTCTTGTCGATGTTGGAGAGTGAATCGCCTGCGAAGGTCAACGTCACGCGCTTGTTGATGATTTCGCCATCCGCTTTCTTGAGGCGATAGACGTAGTCCCAGCTATCCTCACTGAAGGGGGCGGTCAGCAGCGGTGAGCCCATCACGTAGATGACCTGTTCGCGGCTCATGCCCGGCTTCAATTGCTCGACCATTTCCGGCTTGATCAGGTTGCCCTGAGGAAGGTCGCGCTTGTAGACGCTGAAGTAGCTGCACCCGGTGAGCAGCGACAGGGCGCTGCAAAAGGCGACTGTTTTGATCAAGTTTTGCATTTGCCCTGAAGATTCCCTATCGTTTTGCCTTGGCCGATCATACCTGATACATCAAGCGACTGCGAAGAGTACCCCAGCATGGCCGATCAGAACCATGAACTGCGCAAGGCGGGACTCAAGGTAACCCTACCGCGAGTCAAGATCCTGCAGATCCTCGAGAAATCGACGGATCGACACCTGAGTGCCGAGGACGTGTACAAGGCGTTGCTTGAGGCTGGCGAAGATGTCGGTCTGGCGACGGTTTATCGTGTGCTCACCCAGTTTGAAACAGCGGGACTGGTGATGCGTCACAACTTCGATGGCGGTCACGCCGTCTTCGAACTGTCTCAGGAAGAACACCATGACCACATGGTATGTCTGGACAGCGGCGAGATCATAGAGTTCTGTGATCCCGAGATCGAGCGCCGTCAGCGCGAGATCGTCGAGGAGCACGGCTATGAGCTGGTCGAGCATGCGCTAGTGCTCTACGTGCGCCCCAAGGGCGACAAGAGCGACAGCTGACGCGGGTTGCGTCAGGGATGACGTGGCCGGAGAGCCTTCTCCGGCCAGATACACGAACGGCCGCCCTCAGGGGCGGCCGTTCGTGTATCTGGCGTTCATGTTTCCTCTCAATCCATGACTCTGGCGTTCGTCTTGTTGAGGAGCGTCATTGGACGAATGGACGTCGCTGGCAGTGCATGAACGGCGCCGACAGCGCTCAGTGGCGGCTGTCGGCAGCGCCGAGCATCTCGCGGGCATGGGCGAGGGTCTGCTCGGAAAGGTGAATGCCGCCCAGCATGCGTGCCAGCTCGCGCACGCGGCCACTTTCATCCAGCAGCGCCATGTGCGTGCGGGTCGTGTCCTTCTCGGCCTGCTTCTCTATATGCAGGTGCTGATGTGCCTGTGCGGCGACCTGCGGCAGGTGCGTGACGGTCAGCACCTGGCCCTTGTCGCCCAGGCGACGCAGCAGCTGACCGACGATCTCGGCGGTGGCGCCGGAGATACCGACATCGACTTCATCGAAGACCAGGCTGGGGATGGTCGAGCGACTGGCGGCCACGACCTGGATCGCCAGTGACACACGCGAGAGCTCGCCGCCGGAGGCGACCTTGGCCAGCGCACGTGGCGGCTGGCCCGGGTTGGCGCTGATGCGGAAGTGGATACGCTCCATGCCTTCGGGCTGCGGGCGCTCCCGCGCCTCGATGGCGACCTCGAAGGTGGCCTTGCCCATGCCGAGGAAGGCCAGCTGGTCCTGGATGTCGCTGGCCAGTTGCGGGGCGGCGGTGGCGCGTTTGGCGCTCACCTCGCTCGCCAGCCCCTTCCAGGCCTCGCGACGCTGAGCCACTTCTTCGCGCAAGGCTTCGATGGCCTCTTCATCGCCACCCAGGCCGTCGAGTTCTTCGCTCAGGCGCTGATGAAGGCCATGCAGCTCGTCCGGCATCACATGATGCTTGCGTGCGATCTGGTGAATGCGGCTCAGGCGCTCATCGACGAAGGCCAGACGCTCGGGATCGAGTTCGGTGACTTCCACGAAGCGATGCAGTTCACGCGCCGCTTCTTCTATCTGGATGCGCGCTTCCTCGAGCATGCCCAGCGCACTGGCCAGTGAGCCATGCTCGTTGCCCGGCAGATGCGCCAGACGTGCCAGGGCCTGGTTGAGGCGTGACAGCGCACCTTCTTCGTCGTGATCACAGCACTCGGCGGCGGACTGCGCCTCGGCCAGAATCTGCTCGGCATTGGCCAGCGTTTCCTGCTCCTGTTCCAGGGCTTCCAGCTCCCCTTCGCACAGCGCCAGTTCATCGAGCTCCTCGACCTGATAGCGCAGCAGCTGGCGACGTGCACGCACCTCATCGCCATCATTGCTCATGCGCTTGAGGCGACGATGCGCCTCCTGCCAGTGGCGGAAGTCCTCGCGCAACTGGGCAGCCTGGGTCTCCAGGCCCGCATATTCGTCGAGCTGACGCAGATGCGTCTCTTCCTTGAGCAGGGAGTGATGGGCGTGCTGGGAGTGGATGTCGATCAGGTGCTCGCCCAGCTCGCGCAGGTCGGCGATGGTGCAGGGCGTGCCGTTGATCCAGGCCTTGGAGCGGCCGCTGGCGGTGATGACGCGACGCAGCAGGCAGTCGTCGCTGCCCAGTTCGCGCTCATCCAGCCACTGACGGGCGTCGCCAAGCTCACTGATATCGAAACGCGCGATGAGGTCGGCGCGGTCGGCGCCATGCCGCACGCTGCCGGCATCGGCACGCTCGCCCAGGCACAGGCCGAGGGCGCCGAGCAGGATGGACTTGCCGGCACCAGTCTCGCCGGTGATGGCGGTCATGCCGCGGCGGAAATCGAGTTCCAGCGTTTCGACGATGGCAAAATCTTGGATGGCGAGTTGCAGCAGCATGACTACCTCCGAGGGGGCTTTGACGTACGCCGTGCTGGGAGAACATCAGCGGACCCGGACTCGATGGGCGGGCTACGGTGTCGCCATACAGTATGTTTATACAGTGAACATGGCTTTTTATACAGCACGTTCGGGTGGCCTTCAATCCATGCCGGACTCAGTGGGGAGAAAAGCCTGCGGCAAGGCTTGAGAAGCGATGTGCTGTCCCCATATAGAGGCACTGACACTTTCAGTCGGCAGCAATGGCCTGGCCTTGCTGCCTCTCAAGGCAACTCATGGCCTGTCTGTCAGCCAGTGCGCGTAATGCTTCGCGACAAGCTCAGCAGGCCACGAATCAGGGCAATGGCGCATAGACGCCGGCCCGCAGGAGATCAGCATGGCTCAGGACCCGCAGACCCCGATGGATGAAGAGCTTCAGCGTGCCGCTCGCGATGCCGAGCCGCAGCCGGAAACGCCGGAGGGTGAAGTGATCGACAACGTACTGGATGCCGACGATACCGGCGCCGAAGGTACTCTGGTGGACAACCCGGAAGCCGAGATGCTGGCCGCCCAGGTCGAAGAGCTTGAGCAGGCCGTCAAGGAAGCCAAGGACCAGGCGCTGCGTGCGGCTGCCGATGCGCAGAACGCGCGCCGTCGTGCCGAGCAGGACGCCGAGAAGGCGCGCAAGTTCGCGCTGGAGAAGTTCGTCAAGGAAATGCTGCCGGTGGTGGATTCCCTCGAGAAGGCACTGGAATCCATGTCGGGTGACGAAGCGGCCAAGACCCACGTCGAAGGCATCGAGATGACCTTGAAAATGCAGCTGGATGCCCTGAACAAGTCAGGCGTCGAGCAGCTGGATCCGCACGGCGAGCCCTTCGATCCGGAATACCATCAGGCTGTCGCCATGGTGCCGTCCCCGGACGCGGAGCCGAACAGCGTCATCGACGTGATGCAGAAGGGTTACACCCTCAATGGCCGCCTGGTGCGTCCGGCGATGGTGGCAGTCAGCAAGGCCTCCTGAGGCCTGCGCGCTCCCGACGCCCGATAGGCGTTGGATCGCGCCCTGTGGGGGCTCAGGGCGATCCGGCCCGAGAAAATTTGCCCGGCCGGGTCTTGAAACCCTGACACGCGACCCCATCTAGAGAAACAAGTTCAGGCACCGACACAAGGTGCCGACATCCAGACTTATCTTTCAGGCTAGCAACAGATTCGAGGTATACGATTATGGGACGCATCATCGGTATTGACTTGGGTACTACCAACTCCTGTGTGGCAGTACTCGACGGCGAGAAAACCAAGGTCATCGAAAACGCTGAAGGCGGTCGCACCACACCGTCCATCATCGCTTACACCGACGACAACGAGATTCTGGTCGGCCAGTCGGCCAAGCGTCAGGCAGTGACCAACCCGGAGAACACTCTCTTCGCGGTCAAGCGCCTGATCGGTCGCAAGTTCAAGGATGATGTGGTTCAGAAAGACATCAAGATGGTGCCGTACAAGATTGTCGAAGCCGACAACGGCGACGCCTGGGTGCAGGTGAAAGACAAGAAGATGGCACCGCCGCAGATCAGTGCGGAAATCCTCAAGAAGATGAAGAAGACCGCGGAAGACTACCTCGGTGAAGAAGTCACCGAAGCCGTCATCACCGTACCGGCCTACTTCAACGATTCCCAGCGTCAGGCGACCAAGGACGCCGGCCGCATCGCGGGTCTCGACGTCAAGCGCATCATCAACGAGCCGACTGCCGCAGCCCTCGCCTACGGCATGGACAAGTCTCGTGGTGACAAGACCATCGCGGTCTACGACCTGGGCGGCGGTACCTTCGATATCTCCATCATCGAAGTCGCCGACGTCGACGGTGAGACCCAGTTCGAAGTGCTCGCCACCAACGGCGACACCTTCCTGGGTGGTGAAGATTTCGACATGCACCTGATCAACTACCTGGTTGACCAGTTCAAGGCAGACAGCGGTATCGATCTGTCCGGCGACAACCTCGCCATGCAGCGTCTGAAGGAAGCCGCCGAGAAGGCCAAGATCGAGCTGTCCAGCGCTCAGCAGACCGACGTGAACCTGCCGTACATCACGGCTGACAACACCGGTCCGAAGCACCTGAACGTCAAGGTGACCCGCTCCAAGCTCGAGTCTCTGGTCGACGACCTGGTCGCACGCTCCCTGAAGCCGTGCCAGACCGCGCTGTCCGACGCCGGCCTGTCCGCCTCCGAGATCGACGACGTCATCCTGGTCGGTGGTCAGACTCGCATGCCGCTGGTGCAGTCCAAGGTGGCCGAGTTCTTCGGCAAGGAAGCCCGCAAGGACGTCAACCCGGATGAAGCGGTCGCCGTCGGCGCCGGTATCCAGGGCGGCGTGCTGGGCGGCGACGTCAAGGACGTGCTGCTGCTGGACGTGACCCCGCTGACCCTCGGTATCGAGACCATGGGTGGCGTGCTGACGCCGCTGATCGAGAAGAACACCACCATCCCGACCAAGAAGTCCCAGGTGTTCTCCACCGCTGACGACAATCAGGGCGCGGTGACCATCCACGTCCTGCAGGGTGAGCGCAAGCAGGCTGCGCAGAACAAGTCTCTGGGTCGCTTCGACCTGGCCGACATTCCGCCGGCACCGCGCGGTGTGCCGCAGATCGAAGTCGCCTTCGACCTGGATGCCAACGGTATCCTGAACGTGTCCGCCAAGGACAAGGCGACCGGCAAGGAACAGTCCATCGTCATCAAGTCTTCCGGCGGCCTGTCCGACGACGAGATCGAACAGATGGTGCGTGACGCGGAAGCCAACGCCGACGAAGACAAGAAGTTCGAGGAAATGGTCCAGCTGCGCAATCAGGCCGACGGCATGATTCACGCGACCAAGAAGACCCTGACCGAAGCCGGTGACAAGGCCGAAGCCAGCGAGAAGGAAGCCATCGAGACGGCGATCTCCGAGCTGGAAGAAGCCCTGAAAGGCGACGACAAGGATGCGATCCAGGCCAAGCTGGATGCACTGACCGAAGCGTCCGGCAACCTGGCGCAGAAGCTCTACGCCGAGCAGGGCGCCCAGGGTGAGCAGGCTGCCGAAGGTCAGGCTGGCAAGAAGCAGGACGACGACGTGGTTGACGCCGAGTACGAGGAAGTCAACGACGACAAGAAGTCCTGAGGGATTTCTTGAACGACGTCTGATGACAGCGCGGGAGCCTTGTGAAGGTGTCCCGCGTTGTCGTTTGCATCGGTGGCGCCTTGCGCTAGCCGCGAGCCACCGGTGACAACCGGCATTCCAGAACAGACCGGCAGCCTCAGGCTGCCAGCAATCCAGGCGGACCTGATCCATGTCCAAGCGTGATTATTACGAAGTGCTTGGTGTCGAGCGTGGCGCCGACACCAAGGACATCAAGAAGGCGTACCGACGCCTGGCCCAGAAGCATCACCCGGACCGCAACCCGGATGATGAAACTTCGGCCGAGAAGTTCCGTGAAGTCTCTGAGGCCTACGAAGTGCTGTCCGATGCTGACAAGCGCGCCGCCTATGACCAGTTCGGTCATGCCGGTGTCGATGGTCAGGGCGGCGGTGGCTTCGGTGGCGGCGGCTTTGGCGGTGGTGGTGCCGGCGGCTTCGGCGATGTGTTCGGCGATGTCTTCGGTGACATCTTCGGTGGCGGCGGTGGTCGTCGCAACCCGAACGCTCCGCAGCGCGGCAGCGACCTGCGTTACAACCTGGATCTCGATCTGGAATCGGCGGTTGCCGGTACCACGGTCGATATCCGCGTGCCGCGCCTGGCCGCCTGTGGCCACTGCGATGGCGATGGTGCCGAGCCGGGTTCCAGCAAGGAAACCTGCCCGACCTGCAATGGCATGGGCAAGGTGCGCATGCAGCAGGGCTTCTTCGCGGTCGAGCAGGCGTGTCCGACCTGCCACGGTCGTGGCGAGAAGATCAGCGTGCCGTGTCGCAAGTGTCACGGCGAAGGCCGCGTCCAGGAATCCAAGACCCTCTCGGTCAAGATTCCGCCGGGCGTCGACACCGGCGACCGCATCCGTCTGAACGGCGAAGGCGAGGGTGGTGTCAACGGCGGGCCGTCAGGTGATCTGTATGTGCAGGTCAACCTGCGCGAGCACGAGATCTTCAAGCGCGATGGTCGTCACCTGCAGTGTGAAGTGCCGATCAGCTTCGTCGATGCGGCGCTGGGCGGTGAGCTCAACGTGCCGACCCTCGACGGGCGTGTCGTGCTGAAGATTCCGGCCGAGACCCAGACCGGCAAGCTGTTCCGTCTGCGCGGCAAGGGCGTCAAGCCGGTGCGTGGCGGCCCCGCCGGGGACCTGCTGTGCAAGGTGGTCATCGAGACCCCGGTCAGCCTGAATGAAGAGCAGAAGGAGCTGCTGCGTCAGTTCCAGCAGAGCCTTGGTGATACCGGCAAGAGCCATTCACCGAAGGAGAACAGCTTCTTCGATGGCGTGAAGAAGTTCTTCGAAGACATGAAGCCCTAGGCATTCGCCTTGCCGTCTGCGGGCCAGCCCCGTGGATGGCCTTCATGCCAGAGAGCCCCGCACTCGACTTGTCGAGTGCGGGGCTCTCGCGTTTCAGGCTCGGTGGCTCAGCCAGGCAATTCAGCCAAGCAATTCAGTCCAGTAACGCAGCCCGGGGCATGGCTATTCCGGCACCGATTCAGCCGTGAAGGCCTCTGGCTCGATGACGGCAAAGCAGCTCAGCAGCGTGGTCTGGAAGCTGCTGAAGTTGTCATCCGAGATCATCAGGAAGCGATTGCCTTCCAGATGCGTCAGCCCTTCGAAGTTGTCCAGCGACCAGCCATCGCCGCTCGACAGGCGTGCCAGGGTGCGCACCTCGGCCTGGGTGCCGGGCTCACCGAGATGCGCGCGGCGCAGACTGATCACCAGCGGGAAGGGTGGCGAGAAGGCGCGCTCCAGCATCAGCATGTCACCGTCGGGCAGCATCTCCATCGCGGTCAGGCTCGAGCCGGTGTCGCTGGCCAGCGGGTAGCTCCACTCGTGCTTGTCGTCGAGGCTGAAGATGCGCGTCATGCCCTCGCTCATGCCTTCCGGCGTGGCTTCCAGTCCGGCGAGCATGCCGTATTCCGGGTGCAGGGTCAGGGCTTCCATGCCGTTGTTGGGCGCCGCACCGCGTGCGCCCATCGGGGTGAAGGGCTCGCTGACGGCCAGGCCGCTGGGCAGGAAGTGCTCGACGCGTGGCTGCTGCTCGAAGCTGATCACCAGGCGGGAATCGCCGCGGCGGTCATTGTTCGCGCGCAGCAGCTGCAGGCCCTCGGCATCACTGAGGGCGCCGCGCAGCGAGACATCGGTCTCGTCGCGCAGGGTGTAGGTATTGAGCGCCTTGGCCCCGACCAGTTCACCGTGACGGAAGGCGAGCCGCAGGCGATGTAGCCAGCCGCGGTCCGACACGGCATACAGCAGTGACTCGTCCTGGTCCCAGCCGATGTCCGACAGGCCCCCGACGGGGGTGTCATCCAGCCATTTGCCCGGCAGCCTGAGCGTGCCGCACCACTGGATTTCCGGGAACTCGCTCTTCTGTTCCGGCGATGCCAGCGTGTAGGGGCGCGGGTGAACGCCGCAGGCGCTCAACAGGCCGGCGAGCACCGTGGTGACAGCGAGGGTCTGGAGCATGCGCCAGCGGCGCGAGGCGGGGGATTGGCGTGCAGGCATGCTGACTCCGGAGACTGAGCGGTGATGAGAAAAATGACGATCAACAGGAGACAACCTGGTACGAGGCTACTCTAGCGCGTAACCGACACAAATACATGACGTCAGCCAACGCTGCAGGCGGCTGATATACTCGTGGCCACAGCATAGGTGGCACGCTCGGGGCATGCTCGCGGGCTGTCACCCTCAAGACCCACAACAGGCAGGAGTCAGCATGACCCGTATCGCAATCATGGGCGTCGCCGGACGCATGGGACGCACGTTGGTCGAGGCCGTCGGTGCAGTGGAAGGTCTGACGCTGGCGGCGGGCATCGTCGAATCCGGCAGCTCCCTGGCGGGCGTCGACATCGGTGAGCTGGCCGGTCAGGGCCGTCTGGGCGTGGTCGCCAGCGACAGTCTGGCTGCCGTGGTGGATGACTTCGATGTGGTGATCGACTTCACCGCACCGCAGGTGACGCTGGCCAACCTGGCGCTGTGCGCCGAGCACGGCAAGCGCATGGTGATCGGCACGACCGGTTTCACGCCGGAGCAGCTCGAGCAGCTGGATGGCTACCGTGACAGTGTGCCCTTCGTGTTCGCGGCCAACATGAGCTCCGGCGTCAACCTGACTCTCAAGCTGCTGGAAACCGCCGCGCGTGCCCTGGGCGATGCCGGCTACGACATCGAGATCATCGAGGCGCACCACCGTCACAAGGTCGATGCCCCCTCCGGCACGGCGCTGGCGATGGGTGAAGCCGTGGCGCATTCCATCGGGCGTGATCTCGCCACCCACGGTGTCTTCGCGCGTGAAGGTCAGTGCGGCCCGCGTACCGACAAGGAAATCGGCTTCGCCACCGTGCGTGCCGGTGACATCGTCGGTGAGCACACCGTGATGTTCGCCACCGAAGGCGAGCGCATCGAGATCACCCACAAGGCGTCGAGCCGCATGACCTTCGCCAAGGGCGCGGCGCGCGCGGCCGAATGGCTGTCAGGGCGCGAAGTCGGCCGCTATGACATGCAGGATGTGCTGGGGCTCAAGTGAGCGAAGTGGAGAGCAAAATGGGGAGCCAAGCGCTGAGATGACAGTCTGGCGACATTCAGGAGAATTTCTTGAAAGCTGTCTCGGTGGGCAGGATGCGGCGCACGCGTGAGCCATTCTGGCCGCCTTGCGCCGCTGGACTGCGTCGCTTTACAAGCGCTGTGCAGTGTCCCGGCTCGGCCAAGGGTTTCGTCAAGCTGACCGCGGCGACGAAACGACCGTATCGTGGGCCTTGTCGCCTGCTGGCGGGGCATGCGCGGGGTGGTCAGCACTCAAGGATTCCGGTAATCTCTACCCAATTTGGCCACGTTCTTGGCCGCCCTATTGGTTGCCGTTTTGGCAGCGCTCGGGCCAGCAGCATTCCGAAGAATGATAACAAGCGGGATGAAACCTGATTTTTCGGTTTCGTCCCGCTTTTTTGCAACCTGAATTTGCCGCTTCTGGCGCGCGCCTGTCCAGTGACAGGCATCTGGCAGAAGTCGGCAGCGGGACACAGGCTCGGCGAATGCCGAGCACGATAATCAAGCAGCATGTCCGGTGTTCGACCGCGGATTCCGGGCAGGAAAGTGGACACTATGGGGAGGACGTTGCGTTGATCAAACCCGCGATACTGGCCTTGGAAGACGGCAGTGTATTTCACGGCAGCGCCATCGGTGCTGATGGGCAGACCAGCGGCGAGGTAGTGTTCAACACTGCCATGACCGGCTACCAGGAAATCCTGACCGATCCCTCCTACACCCGACAGATTGTCACTCTGACGTATCCGCACATCGGCAATACCGGCATCAACGACGAGGACACCGAGTCCGACAGCGTCGCAGCCGCCGGCCTGGTCATCCGCGACCTCCCGCTGCTGGCCAGCAACTTCCGCTCCACTCGCTCCCTCGATCAGTATCTGCGCGACGAGAATGTCGTCGGCATCGCTGATATCGACACGCGTCGCCTGACGCGCATCCTGCGCGAGAAGGGCTCCCTGAACGGTGCCATCCTCGCCGGTGAAGATGCCCAGGGTGATGATGCCGTCGAGCGCGCGCTGGAAGCGGCACGCGCCTTCCCGGGTCTGAAGGGCATGGACCTGGCCAAGGAAGCCTCCTGCAGCGAGCAGTTCGAGTGGCACGAAGGCGAATGGACACTGGGCGAAGGCTACGCCGATACCCGTGAGTCCGAGCGTCCCTTCCACGTGGTCGCCTACGACTACGGCGTCAAGCACAACATCCTGCGCATGCTGGCCTCCCGCGGCTGCCGCCTGACCGTCGTGCCGGCGCAGACGCCTGCCGCCGAGGTGCTGGCGCTCAACCCGGATGGCGTCTTCCTGTCCAACGGCCCGGGCGACCCCGAGCCCTGCGACTACGCCATCACCGCGATTCGTGAAGTGCTCGAGACCGACACGCCGGTCTTCGGCATCTGCCTGGGTCACCAGCTGCTGGCACTGGCCTCCGGTGCGAGCACGGTCAAGATGGGCCACGGTCACCATGGTGCCAACCACCCGGTGCAGGACCTCGACAGCGGTGTGGTGATGATCACCAGCCAGAACCACGGCTTCGCAGTGGATGAAGCGGGCATGCCGAGCAGCCTGCGCGCGACCCACAAGTCGCTGTTTGACGGTAGTCTGCAGGGCATCGAGCGTACCGACCGCCCGGCCTTCAGCTTCCAGGGACACCCGGAAGCCAGTCCCGGCCCGCAGGACGTCGCCCCGCTGTTCGATCGTTTCATCGAGATGATGCGCGCGCGACGCTGAGCCGAGCGCAGGCCCGAGGGCCTGATCCATCGTTGAGTTCAGTCACCAGATCATTGCGGGAAGAGACATGCCGAAACGTACAGACCTAAACAGCATCCTGATCATCGGCGCCGGCCCCATCGTCATCGGCCAGGCGTGCGAGTTCGACTATTCCGGCGCACAGGCCTGCAAGGCCCTGCGTGAAGAGGGTTACCGGGTCATCCTGGTCAACTCCAACCCGGCAACCATCATGACCGACCCGGTGATGGCCGATGCGACCTACATCGAGCCGATCACCTGGGAAACCGTGGCGCGCATCATCGAGAAGGAACGCCCGGACGCCATCCTGCCGACCATGGGCGGCCAGACCGCACTGAACTGTGCGCTGGCGCTGGAGCGCGAAGGCGTGCTCGAGCAGTACGGTGTCGAGATGATCGGTGCCAACGCCGACACCATCGACAAGGCCGAAGACCGTGATCGCTTCGACAAGGCGATGAAGAAGATCGGTCTGGCGTGCCCGAAGGCCAAGGTCGCGCACTCCATGGAAGAAGCCTGGGAAATCCAGGCCGAGCTGGGCTTCCCGTCCATCATCCGTCCCAGCTTCACCATGGGCGGTTCCGGCGGCGGCGTGGCGTACAACCGTGAAGAATTCGAAGAGATCTGCCATCGCGGCTTCGAACTGTCGCCGACCCGCGAGCTGTTGATCGACGAATCGCTGCTGGGCTGGAAGGAATACGAGATGGAGGTCGTTCGTGACAAGAACGACAACTGCATCATCGTCTGCGCCATCGAGAACTTCGACCCGATGGGCGTGCACACCGGCGACTCCATCACCGTCGCCCCGGCCCAGACCCTGACCGACAAGGAATACCAGCTGATGCGTGATGCATCGCTGGCCGTTCTGCGCGAGATCGGCGTCGAGACCGGCGGCTCCAACGTCCAGTTCGGTATCTGCCCGGACACTGGCCGCATGGTCGTGATCGAGATGAACCCGCGCGTGTCGCGTTCCTCGGCACTGGCTTCCAAGGCGACCGGTTTCCCGATCGCCAAGATCGCCGCCAAGCTGGCCGTCGGCTACACCCTGGACGAGCTGCAGAACGACATCACCGGTGGCAAGACGCCGGCGTCCTTCGAGCCGTCCATCGATTACGTCGTCACCAAGATTCCGCGCTTCACCTTCGAGAAGTTCCCGCAGGCCAATGACCGCCTGACCACGCAGATGAAGTCGGTCGGCGAAGTCATGGCCATCGGCCGTACCTTCCAGGAATCCCTGCAGAAGGCGCTGCGTGGCATGGAGACCGGCGTTGACGGTCTCGACCCGATCGTCGAGAACTTCAGCGACGAGAACATGGCGCGTATCAAGGGCGAGCTGCAGGCCGCCGGTGCCGAGCGTATCTTCTACATCGCCGATGCCATGCGTGCCGGTCTCGATATCGAAGAGATCTTCCGCCTCACCAACATCGACCGCTGGTACCTGGTGCAGCTGGCCGACCTGATCGCTCAGGAAGGCGCAGTGGCCGCAAGCTCGCTGGGCGAGATGGACGCTGATCGTCTGTTCCGTCTCAAGCGCAAGGGCTTCAGCGATGCGCGCCTGGCGCGTCTGATGGGCGTGTCCGAGAAGGCCTTCCGCAAGCACCGTCAGAAGCAGGGCATCCGTCCGGTCTACAAGCGCGTCGACACCTGTGCCGCCGAATTCGCGTCCGACACCGCCTACATGTACTCCACCTATGAGGAAGAGTGCGAGGCGGAAGTCAGCGACAAGAAGAAGATCATGGTGCTGGGTGGCGGGCCGAACCGTATCGGTCAGGGCATCGAGTTCGACTACTGCTGTGTCCACGCCTCCCTCGCCATGCGCGCGGACGGCTACGAGACCATCATGGTCAACTGCAACCCGGAAACGGTCTCGACCGACTACGACACTTCCGATCGCCTCTACTTCGAGCCGGTCACCCTGGAAGACGTGCTGGAGATCGCCGACAAGGAGCAGCCGGTCGGTGTCATCGTCCAGTTCGGTGGCCAGACGCCGCTGAAGCTGGCGCGTGAGCTCGAAGCCGCCGGTGTGCCGATCATCGGTACCACGCCGGACGCCATCGACCGCGCCGAAGACCGCGAGCGTTTCCAGCAGATGATCGAGAAGCTCGGTCTGATCCAGCCGGAAAACGCCACCGCGCGCAGCTTCGAGGAAGCCTTCGTCAAGGCCGAGGTCATCGGTTATCCGCTGGTGGTGCGCCCGAGCTACGTGCTGGGCGGCCGCGCGATGGAAATCGTCTACTCCGCCGCCGAGCTCGAGAACTACATGACCCACGCGGTCAAGGTCTCCAATGACTCGCCGGTGCTGCTGGACCACTTCCTGAACGCGGCCATCGAGGTCGACATCGACGCGGTGTCCGATGGCAAGCAGGTCGTAATCGGCGCCATCATGCAGCACATCGAGCAGGCCGGTATCCACTCCGGTGACTCCGCGTGCGCACTGCCCCCGTACTCGCTGCCGGCAGACGTCCAGGAAGAGATGCGCGAGCAGGTCAAGCGCATGGCGCTGGAACTCAACGTCGTCGGCCTGATGAACGTGCAGCTGGCCTGGCAGGATGGCGTGATCTACGTCATCGAGGTCAACCCGCGCGCTTCACGTACCGTGCCGTTCGTCTCCAAGTGCATCGGCCAGTCGCTGGCGCAGATCGCCGCACGCTGCATGGCCGGCCAGACCCTGGAAGAGATCGGTTTCACCCAGGAAATCGTGCCGACCTTCTACAGTGTGAAGGAAGCGGTACTGCCGTTCGCCAAGTTCCCGGGGGTCGACCCGATCCTGTCGCCGGAAATGAAGTCCACCGGCGAAGTGATGGGCTCCGGCGATACCTTCGCGGAAGCCTTCTACAAGGCGCAGCTGGGTGCCGGTGAAGCCATCCCGACCCTGACTGGCGATCGCAAGGCCTTCCTGTCCGTGCGTGAGTTCGACAAGGCGGGCGTTATCGAGGTGGCCCGCTCTCTGGTAACATTAGGCTTTACGCTTTGTGCTACCCGTGGCACGGCAGAGGTGATCGCCGCTGCCGGCCTCGAGGTTGAACCCGTCAACAAGGTGTTCGAAGGGCGGCCGCATATCGTCGACATGATCAAGAACGGCGAGATCGCCTATATCGTCAACACCACAGAGGGACGTCAGGCCATCAATGACTCGTCCGTGATCCGTCGCACGGCGCTGGCGCACAAGGTGCCCTACGCCACGACGCTGGCGGGTGCCAATGCCGTGTGCATGGCGCTTGCCTACGGCAACGACGTCAAGGTCCGTCGTCTCCAGGATATGCATGCAGGAGTCATGATATGAGTAGAAGTCCGATGACCGTCGAAGGCGAAGACCGCCTTCGCAAGGAGCTCGAGCACCTAAAGGGCACTGAGCGTCCCCGGGTCATCGCTGACATCGCGGAAGCCCGTGAGCACGGCGATCTCAAGGAGAATGCCGAGTACCACGCCGCGCGTGAACAGCAGGGTTTCATCGAGGGTCGTATCCAGGAGATCGAGTCCAAGCTCTCCATGTCCCAGGTGATCGACGTCACCAAGTTGCCGAAGACCGGCAAGGTGATCTTCGGCACCACGGTCGACCTGATGAACCTCGATGACGATAGCGAAGTGCGCTATCGCATCGTTGGCGAAGATGAAGCCAGCATCAAGGACGGCAAGATCTCCGTCACCTCTCCGATCGCGCGTGCGCTGATCGGCAAGGAAGAAGGGGATGTCGTGGTCGTGCGTACCCCGGGTGGCGATGTGGAGTATGAAATCTCCGAAGTGCATCACATCTGAAGCACGTCACATCTGAAGTGCATCGCCTCTGATTCGTCAGATCCTGATGTCGTGACAGCCCTGCCGGTAACCCCGGCAGGGCTGTTTTTTTGGCCTGCGGGCACGAAATCCTTCAGGGAGGGAGTAATGGAAGTACAGGGAAGTCAGCCGGAAAAGCGCATCATGGCAACCTCCATGGCGGCCATCTTCATGGTGCTCGGGTTCATGCTGTTCGGGGTGGCATATGTGGTCTCCCAGTCGTTTGCCTATCGGTACACTGGGGACTCAGCGCTGTTGACGCCATCATTGGTCCTCGGGAGTGCCCTGTTGGCGAGGGGAGTTTTCCACCTGGTGATGCCGCTGGCGCACTTCGGTGATCAGGCGCTTTATCTGCGGCCGTCACCACTCATGGGGTGTCGCAAGATCGATTATGAGCTGATCGAGGATTTCACCTTCGACAAGAAGACGCTGGTCATCAAGTATCGCGATGCCGGCAACGGTGATGGGGAGTCCAGAAAGACGACACTCAAGCGTCATCAGGTCACCCAGCGGGCGCTGGACGACATCACCTTCGAGCTGAATCAGCGCGTCAGGTCGTGATTGTTAGCAACAGAAAACAGAAACGCCGCCCTCGATGAGGGCGGCGTTTCTGTCTGCGGCAGGCGTGGCGTGCGAGGTGAGCCTCGTCAGGCCTGGGCCGGCGGCTTACTTCTCGCTGAAGCGCTGTACGTTCGACAGCTTCGGCTTGGCCTGCGGGTTGCGGCGATACAGCAGAGCGATCTTGCCGATGCTCTGGATCAGGGTCGCGCCGGTTTCGCTGCACAGGTGGCGAGCCACCTCGCCGCGCGCTTCGCGATCGTTGATCGCCAGCTTCAGCTTGATCAGTTCGTGATCGTGCAGTGCGCGCTCCAGTTCGGTCACGACGCCTTCGGAAAGGCCGTTTTCCGAGACGGTGACGATCGGGTCAAGATGGTGCCCGATGCTGCGAAATGCTTTCTTTTGTGACTGTGACAAGCTCATGGTATCGTAAAGTTTCCCTGTTGGCGTCCGATGGGAGCGGGGAGCGTAGCGAAAGACAGGGTCGACTCCAGGGCTTGAAATCCAGGGGTGTGAACCCGTCTGTTGCGCAGGCAATGTCTGTGCCCACGGGCGGAACCGCGCGCAGGACCCGCCATTCTACTCCATGACGACGCTCATGACACGACCCGTGCGCATGCTTGCCACGCCTTTCGTGTCGTCGTTATCCCCCGCGCTATCTCCCGCCAGTATTCGATTTTCCCCGACATTCCAGGTGACAACGTGGCTCACCCCAGCAAGAGCAGTGCTGGCTGGATGAAGGAACACTTTGATGACGCCTATGTCCAGCGCAGCTGGGCCGACGGTTATCGTTCCCGTGCCAGCTACAAACTGATTGAAATCGATGACAAGGACCGCCTGCTCAAGCCGGGCGCCACCGTCATCGACCTCGGCGCAGCCCCCGGTGGCTGGAGCCAGATCGCCGCGGACCGCGTCGGCATGGAAGGCGTGGTCATCGCCTCCGACATTCTCGAGATGGACGCCCTGGCCGGTGTCGACTTCATTCAGGGCGACTTCACCGAAGAGGCCGTGCTGAACCAGATTCTGGCTACCCTGGGTGACCGCCCGGTGGATCTCGTGATCTCCGACATGGCGCCCAACATGAGCGGCATGAGCGCGATCGATCAGCCTGCCGGCATGTATCTGGTCGAGCTGGCGCTGGATCTGGCGCGCCAGACCCTCAAGCCGGGCGGCAATTTCCTGGTCAAGGTCTTCCAGGGCGAGGGCTTCGATGCCTATCTGAAGGACATGCGTGGCAGCTTCAAGAAGGTCGTGACCCGCAAGCCGGAAGCGTCGCGTGCACGCTCACGCGAAGTCTATCTGCTGGGGCAGGGCTTCAAGGGCTGATGGTCAGTGTCCTTGCATGCCGCTGCACGCGGCAGGCATCAGCTCGCGGTGGCGAGATTTCCACGTTGCTGGTCGCATGCTTCATCGCGGGTTAAGGCGAGCCATGCGATGCTCGTCCAGACTGGCGCCAATGTGTCCGGGCGAGTCGCAGCGCTGGCTGATGCAGGCTGTCTATCGGCGCAATAGTCCATCGTCGGGCTTTAAGCAATGGTTGCCAGCCCCCATCTGGTGTAGTGTCGATATCATTGGGTCTTGAGTACGATGGGCCAGTGACAGTTCGGTGGGTTTCAATGCCTTACCGATGCTGGCAGGCAAGTAGCACAATGCACGGCAAGCTTTGAGTGACTCGGTAGGCGAAGTGGCGCGTTGCGCTGACTTGATACCCCGCAGGCACGATCAGATAGCATGGCAGGCCACCACAAGACGGCAGTCGGAGTATTCACGGCATGCCAAGACAGATTCATGCAATGAGGGTGTCCCCTTGAACGACATGGCGAAGAACCTGATTCTCTGGTTGATCATCGCAGCAGTGCTGCTGACGGTGTTCAACAACTTCAGCGTCGATACCTCGCCGCAGGCGATGAACTATTCACAGTTCGTCCAGCAGGTGCAGAACGACCGGATCAAGAGTGTGACCATCGATGGTTACACCATTGAGGGTGAGCGGGCCGATGGCTCCAGCTTCACCACCATCCGGCCGGCGGCGTCCGATCCCAAGCTGATGGATGACCTGCTTGCCAACAAGGTGGAGGTCATCGGCAAGAAGCCTGAGCAGCAGTCGCTGTGGACACGCCTGTTGATTGCCAGCTTCCCGATTCTGATCATTCTGGCCATCTTCATGTTCTTCATGCGCCAGATGCAGGGTGGCGGCGCCGGCAAGGGTGGCCCGATGAGCTTCGGCAAGTCCAAGGCCAAGCTGCTGAGCCAAGACCAGATCAAGACCACCTTCAGCGACGTCGCAGGCTGTGACGAAGCGAAGGAAGAGGTCGAGGAACTGGTCGACTTCCTCAAGGACCCCAGCAAGTTCCAGCGTCTTGGCGGTCAGATTCCGCGTGGCGTCCTGATGGTAGGCCCGCCGGGTACCGGTAAGACCCTGCTCGCCAAGGCGATCGCCGGTGAAGCCAAGGTGCCGTTCTTCAGCATCTCCGGTTCTGACTTCGTCGAGATGTTCGTCGGTGTCGGTGCCTCCCGTGTGCGTGACATGTTCGAGCAGGCCAAGAAGCAGGCGCCGTGCATCATCTTCATCGATGAGATCGACGCCGTCGGCCGTCACCGTGGTTCCGGCATGGGCGGTGGTCACGATGAGCGTGAGCAGACCCTGAACCAGCTGCTGGTCGAGATGGATGGTTTCGAGGCGAACGACGGCATCATCGTCATCGCCGCGACCAACCGTCCTGACGTGCTTGACCCCGCGCTGCTGCGCCCGGGCCGCTTCGACCGTCAGGTGACCGTCGCGCTGCCGGACATCCGTGGCCGCGAGCACATCCTCGGCGTCCACCTGCGCAAGGTGCCTATGGGCGATGACGTCGTGCCGGTCAACATTGCACGTGGTACGCCGGGCTTCTCCGGTGCGGACCTGGCCAACCTGGTCAATGAAGCCGCCCTGTTCGCCGCGCGTCGCAACAAGCGTCTGGTCGGCATGGAAGAACTGGAGCTGGCCAAGGACAAGATCATGATGGGCGCCGAGCGCAAATCGATGGTCATGTCCGAGAAAGAGAAGCGCAACACGGCCTATCACGAGTCTGGCCACGCCATCATCGGCCTGGTGATGCCCGAGCATGACCCGGTCTACAAGGTGTCGATCATTCCGCGCGGTCGTGCGCTGGGTGTGACGATGTTCCTGCCGGAAGAGGATCGCTACAGCTACTCGCGTCAGCAGATCATCAGTCAGATCTGCTCGCTGTTCGGCGGTCGTATCGCCGAAGAGATGACGCTGGGCCCGAACGGTGTCACCACCGGCGCGTCCAACGACATCAAGCGTGCTACCGAGCTTGCCCACAACATGGTCGCCAAGTGGGGTCTCTCCAGCGAGATGGGCCCGATCATGTACGACGAGGACGAGTCCCATCAGTTCCTCGGTGGCCCGGGTCAGAGTGGCGGCAAGCTGAAGTCTGGCGACACCACCTCGCGTCTCGACAAGGAAGTGCGTCGTATCATCGACGAGTGCTACGCCAAGGCGCAGCAGATCCTGGAAGAGAATCGCGACAAGCTGGATGCGATGACCGAAGCGCTGATGACCTACGAGACCATCGATGCCGAGCAGCTGGCGGACATCATGGCAGGTCGTGCTCCGCGTCCGCCGAAGGACTGGGGTGGCCCGGCGAGCGGCGGTGATGGTGGCCTGGTGGCCCCGGTTGCCGACACTCCGAAGGCGGAAGCGCCGGAAGCTCCCAAGGCGGATGATGACGCTGATGGCAGTGAAGATGACGACAGCAATCGCCGTCGCCCGTCTGACCCGCTGGGTGGCCCGAGCGGTCACTGATGTACGCCTGATGCAGGCCTGATGCAGGCCTGATGTAGGCCCGATGTAGGCATAAGGGGCGCCTGATATCGCATGCGATGCCTGAGCCTCTGAAAGGAAAACGCCCGACTGGCTTGCCAGTCGGGCGTTTTCTTGTCTGCAGCAATGCTGGCCTGTACCGCTGCAGCAATGATGCTGGTGAAGTTAAGGTGCTGCTGATGAGTGGCCTACGCCGCGGCGTGACGGTGTTGACTCATGTCTCTGCACGGGCATTGTCAGCGCCATGATGAGCGTGGGGTGAAAGGTCTGAGCCAATGGCGTTGCCATCTGCTGACGCCCCGTGTGGTGGCCATTCCACGCCTTGCGCACCATGGGCTGGCTCTTTAAAGTGGTGCGCAATCATTTCTGACCGGGCTGCGAAGCCACCTTCGTGTCCCTCTCGCCTGCATGGAATGCCATGACGAATTCTGCCTTGAGTGCGCCTCTCGAGCCTCGAGTGGGCCATCTGATGTCATTGGAGTGCGCTGGACGCCTTCTCGATCTTTCGCGTCCGCGGGTGATGGGGATTCTCAACGTGACGCCGGACTCCTTCTCGGATGGCGGCCGCAGCGCGACCCTGGACGCCGCGCTGCGCAATGCCGAGCAGATGCTGGGCGATGGTGCCGCGATGATCGATGTCGGCGGTGAGTCGACACGACCCGGGGCGACGCCGGTCAGCACCGAAGAAGAGCTTGAGCGGGTCTGCCCGGTGGTGGAGCGGCTGGTGAGCGAGCTGGGCGCCTTGGTGAGCATCGATACCAGCAACCCGCAAGTCATGCGCGAAACCGCACGGCTGGGGGCCGGCATGATCAATGACGTGCGTGCGCTGAATCGAGACGGCGCGCTCGAGGCCGCCGCTGACAGCGGCCTGCCCGTCTGTCTGATGCACATGCGCGGCGAGCCGGACACCATGCAGCAGGATACGCATTATGCTCAGTCCATCGAGCAGGAAGTCCGGACGTTCCTGGCGGCGCGTATCGCGGCCTGTGAGGCGGCGGGCATCGCGCGTGAGCGACTGCTGCTGGACCCCGGCTTTGGCTTCGGCAAGTCACTGCAAGACAATCTGCGCCTGTATCACCGCATGGCGCAGTTGCATGAATTCAACCTCCCGCTGCTGATCGGCACGTCACGCAAGAGTATGATCGGCAATGCCCTCGGGCGCGCGGTAGAGGATCGCTTGGCTGGTAACCTGGCACTGACGGCATTGGCCGTTCGTGACGGGGCCAGACTGTTTCGCGTTCACGACGTGGCCCCGACTGTCGACGCTGTCGACATGGCATGGGCCGTGCTACAGGAAGGCACGATACGATGAGTCGACGTTATTTTGGTACGGATGGTATTCGCGGCACGGTCGGGGAATTCCCCATCACGCCAGACTTCATGCTCAAGCTGGGCTGGGCGGCAGGCCGCGTATTCGCCCGTCACGGCCGCGGCAAGGTATTGATCGGCAAGGACACGCGCATCTCGGGCTACATGTTCGAATCCGCGCTCGAGTCCGGCCTTTCGGCAGCGGGCGTCGATGTGTCCCTGCTCGGCCCGATGCCGACGCCGGGGATCGCCTATCTGACGCGCACCTTCCGCGCCGATGCCGGCATCGTCATCTCGGCCTCCCACAACGCCTATCCGGACAACGGCATCAAGTTCTTCTCCGCTGCCGGCACCAAGCTGGATGATGCGCTGGAAGCCGAGATCGAAGCCGAGCTGGACCGTGACATCGTGATCGTCGGCCCGGACAGCCTGGGCAAGGCGTCACGCATCCAGGATGCGGCCGGTCGCTATATCGAATTCTGCAAGTCCACGCTGCCGGGTCGCCTGGGCCTGCACGGCATGAAGGTGGTGCTGGATTGCGCGCATGGCGCGACCTATCACATCGCGCCGAACGTCTTCCGTGAGCTGGGTGCCAAGGTCAGCGTCATCGGCGGTGAGCCGGATGGCCTCAACATCAATCAGGGCGTCGGCTCCACGCACCCGCAGGCGCTGCGCGCGGCCGTCATCGAGCAGGGCGCCGATCTGGGCGTGGCCTTCGATGGGGATGGCGACCGCCTGATCCTGGTGGATGCCGATGGCCGTGTCATCGATGGCGACGACATCCTCTACATGATCGCGCGTGACCGTCACGAGCGCGGCGTGCTGGGCGGTGGTGTCGTCGGCACCCTAATGTCCAACTTCGGTCTGGCGGCTGCGTTGGAAGGCCTGGGAATTCCCTTCGAGCGTGCCAAGGTCGGTGACCGCTATGTCATCGAGCGTCTGGAAGCCAATGGCTGGCAGCTGGGCGGCGAATCCTCCGGTCACATCGTCTGCAGCCATATCCAGAGCACCGGTGATGGCATCGTCTCGGCGCTGCAGGTGCTGGCGATCATGGCGCGTGAAGAGTGCTCGCTCAGTGAATTGCTGGTCGGCTTCGAAAAGGCCCCGCAGGCGCTGATCAATGTGCGTCTGGCGCCGGGTTGTGACAACAAGGCACTGATGGCGGCGGACGCCGTGCAGGCCGCGGTGGTCGAAGTGGAGCAGACGCTGGGCAACGAAGGGCGCGTGCTGCTGCGTCCCAGCGGCACGGAACCGCTGATTCGCGTCATGGTCGAAGGGCGTCCGCACTTCGATGTCGATGCGCTGGCGGGTCAGATCGCCGCGACGGTCGAATCCAGCATGTCGGCGTGATGCGCTGACAAGGCAGCTCGCCGGGGCGACGGTTCACGTCGCTGAGCGGTCGGGTTGCACAGCACGACAACAGGCGCCGAGTGCGCCTGTTGTCGTTTCTGGCAGTTGCCCCGAGCCTGATCGTGCCGGATCACGGGGCTTGACAGGGGTCGCGAAGGTTGTCAGTCAAGGGCGGCTCCATTACCATCCTCGCACTGCTCACAAGGGAGAAGCACATGCGTACACCGCTGATTGCCGGAAACTGGAAGATGAATGGTGATCTTGCCCTGGTCGATGAGTTTGCCCGGGGTCTGCAGGCGGCTGAGCTGCCGCAAGGCATTCAGGTGGCGCTGGCAGTGCCTTTCCCTTATCTGAGCGCCGCTCGCGCGAGCATGCCTGTGAGCGTGGCGCTGGCGGGGCAGACGCTGAACCCGGCGAGCGAGGGTGCCTTTACCGGCGAAGTGGCGGGTCAGATGCTCAAGGATGTCGGTGCCACGATGGTGCTGGTCGGTCACTCGGAGCGTCGAAGCCTGTATGCTGAAGACGATGCGGCGGTACTGGCGCGTGTCGAGGCGGCGCTTGCCGCTGGCCTCACACCGGTGCTGTGCGTCGGTGAGACGCTCGAGGAGCGTGAAGCCGGTGACACGGAGCGTGTCGTGCTGGGTCAGCTGGAGGCGGTGTTCTCCGCACTCTCCGCCGATGCGCGCACGCGTCTGGTCGTCGCCTATGAGCCCGTCTGGGCCATCGGTACCGGGCGCACCGCCTCGCCCCAGCAGGCGCAGGAGGTCCATGCGGCCATTCGCGCGCGCCTGGCCGAGTGGTCTGCCTCGCTTGCCGAGGCAATGCAATTGTTGTACGGCGGCAGCATGAAAGCTGCCAATGCCGCCGAGCTGCTTGCGCAGCCGGATATCGACGGCGGTCTCGTGGGCGGTGCCTCGCTCCAGATCGACGAATTCCTAGCCATTTGCCAGTCTGCAGGTTGAATCTCATGCAAGTAGCCGTTCTGATGGTCCATGTGGTACTCGCGGTCGCGCTGATCGTGCTCGTCCTTCTCCAGCAGGGCAAGGGTGCCGAAGCTGGCGCTGCCTTTGGTGGCGGTGGTGCTTCCCAGACCGTTTTCGGGTCCAGCGGTAGCGGCAACTTCCTCGCGCGCTTCACGGGTGTTCTGGCCGCGGGCTTCTTCGCGACCTCTCTGACACTGGCCTGGTTCGCGTCCAACGCCAACCAGCCGTCAGTCGAAGCGGGCATTCCGAATGCCAGCGTGATCGAGCAGCAGAAAAATTCACTGCCATCACTTGACGACTCCGAGGAAAGTGTGGAGAATACGTCGCCAGTGCTTGAGGAAAGCGGCAACGCAGACCAACCAGCACTCTAAGGAATTCAAGGCGTTAACTTTGAATTCTTCCGGGTAACGTCTCAGGCGATACCCGCCCCCGTGCCGAAGTGGTGGAATTGGTAGACACGCTATCTTGAGGGGGTAGTGACCTTATGGTCGTGGGGGTTCAAGTCCCCCCTTCGGCACCATCTTGTTAGATCGATTGGCAGTCTGGACGCAACTCTGCCACCTTGGAAAGACGTCATTCCTTGACCTCCTTTTTCGGTGACATTACCATCGTCCGACTATTGTTGCGGGGTGGAGCAGTCTGGTAGCTCGTCGGGCTCATAACCCGAAGGTCATCGGTTCAAATCCGGTCCCCGCTACCAAGTTTCTTGAAAGGCCCCTTCCTATGAAGGGGCTTTTTGTTAGCACCAGTGCCAATCAGCCACCTAGCTCTCTTCTCTACTCCCGGTCAGGTGCCTGATGCAACTGCTGTAGGAGCCTCGTCTGTGTCAACCAAGGACGCTGCGCTTAACGCGCTTATCGATCCAGTCGTCTCTGCTCTGGGCTTCGAGCTCTGGGGTATCGACTATCTCTCCCAAGGCAAGCAGTCCCGTCTGGTGATCTATATCGACCATCCCGATGGCATTACCGTGGACAACTGCGCAAACGTCAGTCGTCAGGTGGGTGCCGTACTGGATGTCGAAGACCCCATTACCGGTCAGTTCCAGCTTGAAGTCTCGTCTCCAGGCATGGATCGTCCGTTGTTCACGCTTGACCAGTACGAGCGCTACATCGGTCACGTGGTGGCACTGCGACTTCGCCAGGCCTTCGATGGCCAGCGCAAGTTCCAGGGGCTGGTGACTGGCACCGAAGACGGTGATGTCGTGATCCGGGTCGATGAAGAAGAATACTGCTTTCCCATTGAAAGCATCGACCAGGCACGCATTGTGCCGCAGTTCAAATAACTGACGTTGTCGGCACACCGCTCGCGTTGCGAGCCCGGGTCGATGCGCAAGGACAGGTTTCTGGCGAGGCAAAGTCATGAGCAAAGAGATTCTGCTGGTCGTTGACGCCATCTCCAACGAGAAAGGCGTGCCGCGGGATGTGATTTTCGAAGCCGTCGAAGCGGCATTGGCTTCGGCGTCACGCAAGCGTTTCGATCAGGAAGAGGCGGATATCCGCGTCAAGATCGATCGTGTCACCGGTGATTACGCGACCTACCGTCGCTGGACCGTCGTCGAAGACGACGAGTTCGAGACGCCGGACTACGAGATCAAGGCCAGCATCGCCGAACAGCGCGAAGAGCCGCTGGCGCTGGGTGCCGTGGTCGAGAAGCAGATCGAATCCGAAGCGTTCGGTCGCATCGCTGCACAGACCGCCAAGCAGGTCATCGTGCAGAAGGTGCGCGAGGCCGAGCGTGCGGAAGTGGTGCGCCTTTACGCCGAGCGTGAAGGTGAGCTGGTCGCGGGTATCGTCAAGAAGACGACACGTGATGGCCTCATCATCGATCTGGGCGACAACGCCGAAGGCTTCCTGCCGCGCGGTGAGATGATTCACGGCGAGCGCTACCGCTTGAACGAGCGGGTTCGTGCCCTGCTGTGGAAAGTCGACGCGGATGCTCGTGGTTCTCAGCTGATCCTGTCGCGTACGCGTCCTGAGCTGATCATCGAGCTGTTCAAGATCGAAGTCCCGGAAATCGCCGAGCAGCTGATCGAGATCAAGGGTGCTGCCCGTGATCCGGGCTCGCGCGCCAAGATCGCGGTCAAGAGCAACGACAAGCGCATCGATCCGATCGGTGCCTGTGTCGGCATGCGTGGTTCACGCGTGCAGGCCGTGTCCAATGAACTGCGTAACGAACGCGTGGATATCATCCTGTGGGATGACAATCCTGCCCAGCTCGTCATCAACGCCATGGCGCCGGCAGATGTCGGTTCCATTCTGGTCGACGAAGACACCCATTCCATGGATGTCGCTGTCGCTGCGGACAACCTGGCTCAGGCCATCGGCCGCAGCGGTCAGAACGTTCGTCTGGCCAGTGAGCTGACCGGTTGGCAGCTCAACGTCATGACCGAGGCGGAAGCCGAGGGCAAGCGCGAGCAGGAAATCGACAGTTTCGTCGAATATTTCATCACTCATCTCGAGATTGAAGAGGATCTAGCCCGTGTCCTGGTGGACGAGGGCTTCACCTCACTCGAGGAAATCGCCTATGTCCCGCTCGAGGAAATGCTCGAGGTCGAGGGCTTTGACCAGGATCTGGTCGAGGAGCTGCGCGCTCGGGCCAAGGATGAACTGCTGAATCTCGCCATCGCCACTGAAGAGCAACTGGACGGCGCACAGCCGGCCGAAGACCTGCTCAACATGGAAGGCATGGAGAGTCATCTGGCATACATCCTGGCCAGCAAGGGTATCGTCACCATGGAAGACCTTGCTGAGCAGGCCATCGATGATCTGAAAGACATCGAAGGCGTCGACGAAGAGCGAGCAGCGGCGTTGATCATGACCGCCCGCGCGCCCTGGTTCGCAAGCGAACAGTAACTAGGTCACGGGCTCAGGAGGGTCGTACATGTCAGAAATGACAGTCAAAGAATTCGCCAAGAAGGTGGGCCGCGAGTCAGCCCGCCTACTGGAACAGATGCATGAAGCGGGTCTGAAGCACAAGTCAGAGAACGACGCCGTCTCTGAGGTCGACAAGCAGAAGCTGCTTGATCACCTCACCAAGAGCCACGGTGGTGGCGCCGCTCCGGCAGCGCCCAAGAACCGCATTACCCTGACCCGCAAGACCAAGTCTCGCATCAACACGGGTAGCGGTCGCGGCAAGTCCATCGAGGTGCAGGTGCGCAAGAAGCGTACCTACGTCAAAGAGGGCGAAGAGCAGGCTGCAGAAGCGCCGGCTGCTGCTGCACCGGCAGCTGCCGTTGCGGACAAGCCGGCTGCGGCACCGCAGCGCGAAGAGCGTCGTGGCAATGACAACCGTCGCGAAGAGCGTCCGCGTCAGAGTGCACCGGCTGCTGCCGCTGCACCGGCCGCCGACGCTGCGCCGGAAGTCAATGCGCCGCCGAAGGAGCCGCGTGGTGATGCACCGCGTCGCGCCAAGGCTGCGCCGCGTGATGAATCACGTGATCGTCGCGAAGCCCGTGAAGACCGTAGCGAACGCAAGCGTGGCGGGGCCAAGAAGGTCAAGCGCGCCGAGCGTCGCGGTGGTCGTCGTGGTGGCCGTGATGCGAACCGTCAGCCGCCGAAGCCGGTCCAGACCTTCGTCCGTGAAGTCTCCATCCCTGAGTCCATCTCAGTGGCAGACCTCGCCGACAAGATGGCCGTCAAGGCGTCTGAAGTGATCAAGACCATGTTCAACATGGGCGCTGCGGTCACCATCAACCAGACGATCGATCAGGAAACCGCGACCATCGTGGTCGAGGAAATGGGCCACACGCCCAAGCTGATCAAGGATGACGCACTCGAGACAGCCGTTCTCGAAGGCATCTCCTACGAAGGTGAGCAGATCACCCGCGCGCCGGTCGTTACCGTCATGGGTCACGTCGACCACGGCAAGACCTCGCTGCTGGATTACATCCGCCGCACCAAGGTCGCCACAGGTGAAGCGGGTGGTATCACCCAGCACATCGGTGCCTACCACGTCGAACACGACAACGGTGACATCACCTTCCTGGATACCCCGGGCCACGCGGCGTTCACCGCCATGCGTGCTCGTGGTGCCAAGGCGACCGACGTCGTCATCCTGGTGGTGGCTGCCGATGATGGCGTGATGCCGCAGACCATCGAGGCTGTCGAGCACTCCAAGGCCGCGGGTGTCCCGATGGTCGTGGCGGTGAACAAGATCGACAAGCCGGGTGCTGATCCGGACCGCGTCAAGAATGAGCTGTCCCAGCACGGTGTCATCTCCGAGGAATGGGGGGGTGATACCCAGTTCGTCCACGTTTCCGCCAAGACCGGCGAAAACATCGACGCGCTGCTCGAAGGTGTCCTGCTGGTCTCCGAAGTTCTCGAACTTCAGGCCGTGCCGTCCGCGCCGGGTAAAGGCGTCGTGGTCGAGTCCCGTCTCGACAAGGGCCGTGGTCCGGTCGCGACCGTGCTGGTCCAGAACGGTACGCTGAAGAAGGGCGATATCGTCCTCGCCGGCCTGCATTACGGCCGTGTGCGTGCGCTGATCAACGAACTCGGCAAGCAGGTCGATTCCGTGGGTCCGGCCATGCCGGTCGAGATCCAGGGCCTGGGTGGCACGCCGGACGCCGGTGAAGAGTTCACCGTGGTCCCGGACGAGAAGAAGGCACGTGAAGTCGCCAACTTCCGTCAGGGCAAGTACCGCGAAGTGCGCCTGGCACGTCAGCAGAAGGCCAAGCTGGAGAACATGTTCTCCCAGATGGGGCAGGACGAAGTCGCCAAGGTCAACGTCGTCCTCAAGGCCGACGTACAGGGTTCTCTGGAAGCCATCCGTGGCGCGCTGGAAGAACTCTCCACCGAAGAAGTCAAGGTGGCCGTGGTCTCTTCCGGTGTCGGTGGTATCACCGGTACCGATGCCAACCTGGCGCTCGCTTCCGAAGCGATCCTGGTCGGCTTCAACGTCCGTGCTGACGCCTCCGCGCGTGAGATCGTCGAACGTGAAGGTCTGGATCTGCGCTACTACAGCGTCATCTACCAGCTGATCGACGAGGTCAAGCTGGCCATGACTGGCATGCTGGCACCGGAATTCCGCGAGCAGATCGTCGGTGTTGCCGAAGTGCGCGATGTCTTCAAGGCACCGAAGATCGGCGCGATCGCCGGTTGTATGGTCGTCGAAGGCAACATGTACCGCTCCAAGCGCATCCGCGTGCTGCGTGACAACGTGGTCATCTATGAAGGCGAGCTGGAATCCCTGCGTCGCTTCAAGGATGACGTCAACGAAGTCCGCAACGGCATGGAATGTGGTATCGGCGTCAAGAACTACAACGACGTGCAGGTTGGCGACAAGATCGAGGTGTTCGACCAGATCCAGGTCGAGCGCACGCTCTGATAGCGCCCCTGCAAGGAGAGATCACGGATGCGTGAATACAGCCGTACTGACCGCGTGGCGGACCAGATCCAGCAAGAGCTCGCGCTGTTGATTCAGCGCGAGGTCAAGGACCCGCGCCTTGGCATGCTGACGGTCAGCGCCGCCAAGGTCAGCCGCGACCTGTCCTACTCCGATGTCTACGTGACCCTGCTGGGTGACGACAGCCCGGAACGCATCAAGGAAAACCTCGCCGTGCTCAAGCGCGCGGCAGGTTTCCTGCGCTCCCAGCTGGCGCGCACCATTCAGCTGCGCCACGTGCCGGAACTGCGTTTTCATTACGATGAAAGCGTCGTTCGTGGCCATCACCTGTCCTCACTGATCAACGATGCGGTCGCCGACGATCGCAAGCGCAGTGCTGAACGCGGTGATGACGACAGCGAAGATGGTGCCCCGGGCACCACGCCGGACGCCTGATGGCGCGTCGTCGTCGCGGCTTGCCGATCGATGGCGTTCTGTTGCTGGACAAGCCCAAGGGCATGTCCAGCAACTATGCGCTTCAGAAGGCTCGTCGCCTCTACCAGGCGCAGAAGGCCGGTCATACCGGCACGCTCGACCCGATGGCGACCGGCTTGTTGCCGGTCTGCTTCGGGGAAGCGACCAAGTTCTCCTCGCATCTTCTCGAGGCAGACAAGGTCTATCGGGCACGGATCAAGTTTGGCCAGGTCACCGATACCGGTGATGCGGAAGGCACGGTGATTCGCGAGCGGGAGATTCCCGAGATTGCGCAGGCCGAGCTGGACGCGGTGCTGGACAGGTTCCGTGGCGAGATAGATCAGGTACCGCCGATGTACTCCGCGCTCAAGCACCAGGGACGTCCGCTCTACGAGCTGGCGCGCCAGGGGATTGAAATCGAGCGTGCAGTCCGTCGCGTTACCATCTACAATATGGCGCTTCTTGCGCGGCACTCCGATGGCATCGAGATCGAAGTGGCGGTCAGCAAGGGTACCTACATACGCAGTCTGGCCGAGGATATCGGCGAGGCGCTGGGCTGTGGAGCCCACCTCACGGCACTGCGTCGTCTCAAGACGGGCCCGTTCACGGGTGATGCCATGCTGGATTTCGAGCGCCTCGAGGCGCTGGCTGACCAGCAGGCACGTGAAGGCGTTCTGTTACCTGTCGACATCCTGCTCGATCATCTCCCGCGTCTCGACATCACTGCCGAGATGGCGCGGATGATATTGCGTGGTCAACAGGCTGAAACGACGACAGGGTCGCTGGAAGTGGACTCCCTGGCTCGTGTGTATCAGGACCAGCAGTTGCTCGGGCTGGTCCGGATTGCGGCGGAGGGCGTCATCGCTCCTCGCCGACTGCTCAGTTCTGCCGTCGAGGCGGCGGCTGGGTGAGCTGATTGCGGCCTCGCCGCAAGCCGCATGAAGACTGCAAATATGCGTGGTCTTCGACATTTCTAATCTATCAAGCATATTGCTTACTGGAGAGACAGATGGCACTTACCGCTGAGAAGAAGGCTGAGATCGTTACCGAATTCGGCCGTGGCGAGAACGACACCGGTTCCCCGGAAGTTCAGGTTGCTCTGCTGAGCGCCAACATTGATGGCCTGCAGGGTCACTTCAAGGCCAACAAGCAGGATCACCACTCCCGTCGTGGTCTGATCCGCATGGTCAACCAGCGCCGCAAGCTGCTTGACTACCTCAAGCGCAAGGACTTCGAGCGTTACACCGCTCTGATCCAGCGTCTGGGTCTGCGTCGCTAATCAGCGATGTTGCCGCCATGCACTTCGGTGCATGGCGGGCCCCCGGTGGGCACAGGAAAACCGACACTGCCTGCGGGCGGTGTCGGTTTTTTTGTGCCTGATACCGAGGTGATCCGGGCTTCAGATCAGAGGCTCGACCCGCGCTGCAGCCCGCTTGTCGCGTGGGATCAACCCGCTTTTCATTGCCTGTGGCGCGCTTTACCATGAGCGCCTGGCATCGATGACTATCAGATTAAAGGACATGCGCCGTGAACCCGGTAACGCACAGCTTCCAGTACGGTAATGACACCATCACCCTCGAGACCGGCCGCATCGCGCGTCAGGCGACCGGTAGCGTGATGGTGACCATGGGCAATACCTCGGTGTTGTGCACCGTGGTGGCCAAGGCGTCGCCGAAACCCGGCCAGTCCTTCTTCCCGTTGTCGGTCCACTATCAGGAGAAGGCCTACGCGGCGGGGCGCATCCCCGGCGGCTTCCTCAAGCGTGAAGGGCGTCCCACCGAGAAGGAAACCCTGACCTCACGCTTGATCGACCGTCCGATGCGCCCGCTGTTTCCCGAAGGCTTCATGAATGAGGTGCAGGTGGTCTGTACGGTGATGTCGGCGGAGCGCAATGTCGACCCGGACATCGCGGCACTGCTCGGCACCTCTGCAGCGCTTTGCATCTCCGGTGTGCCCTTCGCTGGCCCCGTGGGCGCGGCGCGCGTCGGCTTCAGCGAGCAGCGCGGCTACTTCCTGAATCCCGGCTACAGCGAACTGGCGCATTCAGAGCTGGACATGGTGGTGGCGGGGACCGAGAAGGCTGTGTTGATGGTCGAGTCCGAGGCCCAGGAGCTGCTGGAAGACGAGATGCTCGGCGCCGTGCTCTATGGCCATCACGAGATGCAGAAGGCCATCACGGGGATCGAGACGTTCGCCGCCAAGGTCAATCGTCCCAAGTGGGCGTGGGTGCCGCAGAAGCTCGACCGCGTGCTGGTCGAGGCGCTGGAGCAGAGCTTCGCCACCCGGATCGGTGATGCCTATCGCCTGAGTGACAAGATGGCGCGTCAGGACAGTCTGTCGGCGCTCAAGGCGCAGGCCATCGACCTGCTGGGTGCCGAGGATGATGCGCGCTTCAGTGTCGAGGCCGTCGCCACGGCCTTCACGGCGCTTGAGAAGCGTATCGTGCGTCAGCGTGTGATCGCCGGCGAGCCGCGTATCGATGGTCGTGATACCCGCACCGTGCGACCGCTGGACATGGCGGTCGGCGTGTTGCCCAAGGCGCATGGCTCGGCGCTGTTCACCCGCGGCGAGACCCAGGCGATCGCCACTGCCACCCTGGGGACCACGCGCGATTCACAGCTGATCGAAGGGCTGTCCGGCGAGAAGCAGGACCGCTTCATGCTGCACTACAACTTCCCGCCCTACTGCGTCGGCGAGACAGGCTTCATCGGCGCGCCCAAGCGGCGTGAGATCGGTCATGGGCGTCTGGCGCGTCGGGGCATCGAATCCATGCTGCCGTCGCTGCAGGCCTTCCCCTACGCGATCCGTGTCGTCTCCGAGATCACCGAATCCAATGGCTCGAGCTCGATGGCATCCGTGTGTGGCGCCTCGCTTGCGCTGATGGACGCCGGTGTGCCGCTCAAGGCGCCGGTCGCGGGTATCGCCATGGGGCTGGTCAAGGACGCCAATGGCGTCGCGATACTGACCGATATCCTCGGCGATGAGGATCACCTCGGCGACATGGATTTCAAGGTCGCGGGGACCGCGGAAGGCGTTACCGCGCTGCAGATGGACATCAAGATCGAGGGGATCGACGAGGAGATTCTTGAGCAGGCGCTGGAACAGGCCCTCGAGGCACGTCTGACCATCCTCGCGCAGATGAATGAGGTGCTGGCCGCCAGTCGCCAGGAAGTCTCGGACAATGCCCCGGCGATGCTGTCCCTAAAGATCGCACCCAACAAGGTGCGCGACGTGATCGGCAAGGGCGGCTCCACCATCCGCAAGATCTGTGAAGAGACCGGGGCCAATGTCGATCTCGACGACGATGGCAGCGTGCGCATCTATGCCGAGCACAAGGCGCAGGCACAGGCGGCTGCCAAGTACGTCGAGGGCATCATTGCCGAGGCCGAGATCGGCAAGCTCTATGCCGGCAAGGTGGCGCGCATCGCCGACTTCGGTGCCTTCATCACCTTCATGCCGGGCACCGATGGTCTGCTGCACATCTCGCAGATCGTCGAGGAGCGGGTCAATGACGTACGTGACTACCTCAACGAAGGCGATGAGGTGGTGGTCAAGGTGCTCGACATCGACAACCGCAATCGCGTCAAGCTGTCGCTGAAAGAGATCAGCGAAGAAGAGAAGGCGGCCTTTGCCGCTGCTCAGGCTGAAGAGGCCGCCGCCCAGGACTGACCGATCGTCGCGGAGCGTCCCCGCCCCGGTCTTGCCTGCTCTGCATGAGAGGCGCATCCTCCGGGCAAGAAAAAGCCCCCGCCAGGTCACTGGCGGGGGCTTTTTTCATATCTCCCTGCTCAATATTGCGCGAGCAGCGAGAGTTCAGGCGGGGGTGCAGATATGTGAGCGATCAGCTGCGCTCGATGGCCAGCGCGACACCCTGGCCGCCACCGATGCACAGGGTCGCCAGACCCTTCTTGGCATCACGCTCGATCATCTCGTGCACCAGCGAGACCAGCACACGGCAGCCGGAGGCGCCGATCGGGTGGCCGAGGGCAATGGCGCCGCCATTGACGTTGACCTTGTCGACATCCCAGCCCAGCTCCTTGTTGACCGACAGGGCCTGGGCGGCGAAGGCTTCGTTGGCTTCGATCAGGTCGAGGTCTTCCAGGCTCCAGCCGGCCTTCTTGAGGCACAGGCGAGTCGCCGGCGCCGGGCCGATGCCCATGATCTTGGGATCAACACCCGCGTTGGAGTAGGCCTTGATGGTCGCCAGCGGCGTCAGGCCCAGCTCGCGTGCCTTGTCGGCGGAGCACAGCATGACCACGGCAGCGCCGTCGTTGAGCGCCGAGGCGTTGCCGGCGGTGACGGTGCCGTCCTTCTTGAAGGCCGGGCGCATGCCAGCGAGTTTCTCGGCCGTGGTGCCGGCGCGCGGGTTCTCGTCGGTATCGAAGACGATCGGGTCGCCCTTGCGCTGCGGGATCTCGACCGGGACGATCTGGCCCTTGAAGCGGCCAGCTTCGATGGCTGCGCAGGCCTTCTGCTGAGAGGCGGCCGCGAAGGCGTCCTGGGCTTCACGGGTGATCTCGTATTTCTCGGCCAGATTCTCGGCGGTGATGCCCATGTGGATGTCATTGAAGGCATCCCACAGACCGTCGTGGACCATGGAGTCGATCGCCTTCCAGTCGCCCATGCGCTTGCCGTCACGCGAGTTGGGCAGCACGTGCGGAGACAGGGACATGTTTTCCTGACCGCCGGCCAGAATCAGCTCGGCATCGCCGCAACGGATGGCCTGGGTGGCCAGGTGCAGCGCCTTGAGGCCAGACCCGCAGACCTTGTTGATGGTCATGGCGGGCACGCCTTCCGGCAAGCCTGCCTTGATGACCGCCTGACGTGCCGGGTTCTGACCGCATCCTGCTGTCAGTACCTGGCCCAGAAGCACTTCATCGACCTGATCGCCACTGACACCCGTGCTGGCGAGGATATCCTTGATGACATGTGCGCCGAGATCCGCGGCGGAAATGCCAGCCAGGCTGCCACCGAAGGCGCCTACGGCGGTACGACGGGCTGCTACGATCACCACATCCTGCATCTGAACGCTCCTGTTCTCTTGCGAGACTGTCTGAGTCAATTGGCTGCGACTATGGCCATGCCATCAAGCGGGCGAGGCGCAGTCCTGCTGAGGTGAGATTCCAGCATAAGGCAGTTTTGTGCGGTGCGGCAATCGCCAAAGGGCATCTCCAGTGTCAGCCTTTAGCCATACGTATCGCCTCTCCAGACGGCACGACGCCAGCGCTCTGGCAGGCAGGGCTGGCGTCGTGTTGGAGCGCTCGCGGCAGGCTCGAGGCCTGAAAGCATCAGCCCTCAGGGCGTGGAGCGGCAGGCAGCAAGGGGTTCTCAGGCCATCTGGACCGGGATGGCGTTGGCCGTATGGCTTACCTCGTTGCCTTCCATCAGATAGACCATGGAGGGCTTGTGCGCGTCCAGTTCGCTCTCGGCGTAGTGGGCGAAGGCGCAGATGATCACGCGGTCGCCGACATCGGCCTGGTGGGCTGCGGCGCCGTTCACCGAGATGATCTTCGAGCCTTCTTCGCCGCGAATGGCATAGGTGGTGAAGCGCTTGCCGTTGTCCACGTTGTAGATCTGGATCTGTTCGTACTCACGAATGCCTGCCATGTCGAGCAGGTCGCCATCGATGGCGCAGGAGCCCTCGTAGTTGAGGACGGCGTGAGTCACGCGGGCCATGTGCAGCTTGGCCTTGAGCATGATGGCTTGCATCAGGATGTCTCCGGTTGAGCGCCGCCGGGCGCAGATCAAGGCCCTGGGACCAGGGCCATGGCGCGCATGACGTGGCGGACAGTGCCACGCCAGGGTGCAAGGCGGCGCAGTCTAATCAGGCATCAGGCCACCGGCAAGGCGACCTTCAGGTTATCGAGCAGGCGCGTACGGCCCAGGTGTGCGGCGACCAGAATCACCGCCTCGCGCGTGTCATCCTCGACCGGCCCCAGGTCAGCCGCGCGGCGCAGCTCGAGGTAGTCCGGCTTGAAGCCGCTCTCGCTGATGGCGGCCAGTGCCTCGCGCAGCGCCACATCACGCGTCACGCCCTGCTCAAGGCGAGCCTTCAGGGCGTCGAGGCACTGCTTGAGACGCGGCGCGATGGCGCGCTCCTGCGCACTCAGGTAGCCGTTGCGTGATGACAGCGCCAGCCCATCCTCGGCACGCACGATGGGCACACCGATGATCTCGATGCCGAAGTGCAGGTCGCGGTTGAGCTTGCGGATCACGGCCAGCTGCTGGAAGTCCTTCTCGCCGAAACAGGCGACTTCAGGGCGCACCAGATTGAACAGGATGCTGACGACGGTGGCGACGCCATCGAAGTGACCCGGACGGTTGCCGCCGCACAGGCCTTCGGAAACGCCCGGCACCTGCACGTTGCACAGTCCGTCGCGGCCCGCGGGGTAGAGTTCTGCCGTCGAGGGGGCGAACAGCAGGTCACATCCTTCGGCGGCCAGCGCATTCTGGTCGGCCTCGAGGGTGCGCGGATAGCTGTCGAGGTCTTCGCCGGGGCCGAACTGCAGCGGGTTGACGAAGATGCTCGCGACGACCATGTCGGCGTGGCGGCGCGCTTCACGGACCAGCGACAGGTGGCCGGCATGCAGATTGCCCATGGTCGGCACCAGCGCGATACGCAGGCCATCGCGGCGTGCCTGGGCGAGTTGCTCGCGCAGGACGTTGATCTGGGAGACGGTTTTCATCAGAAGCCGTGCTCCGGCGCCGGGAAGCTGCGCGTCTTGACCGCCTGGTGGTAGGCGGCGAAGGCCTCCTGCACGCTGCCGGCATCGCTCATGAAATTCTTGACGAAGCGCGGCTTGCGGCCGGGCGTCAGGTCGAGCATGTCGTGCATGACCAGAATCTGGCCATCGACGTCCACGCCGGCACCGATGCCGATCACCGGCACCTCGACGGCATCACGAATGCGCGCGGCCAGCTCGGACGGCACGCATTCGAGCAGGATGATCGCGGCGCCTGCGGCTTCCAGCGTGCGCGCATCGGCGATGATCTGTTCGGCGCGTGCCTCGTCGCGACCCTGCACCTTGTAGCCGCCGAAGGCATGCACGTGCTGTGGCGTCAGGCCCATGTGCACGCAGACCGGCACGCCACGCTGGACGAGCGCGGTGACGGCATCGGCCAGCCAGGCTTCGCCTTCGACCTTGACCATCTCGGCGCCGGCACGCATCAGACGCGCCGCATGGTCGAGCAGGATGTCGGTGCTGGCATTGCTCATGAAGGGCAGGTCGGCCATCAGCAGGCTACCTTGCTTGCCACGTGCCACGGCGGCGGTGTGGTAGCAGATGTCATCGATGGTGACGGGCAGGGTGCTGGTATGGCCCTGCAGGACCATGCCGAGAGAGTCGCCGACCAGCAGCACTTCAATGCCGGCATCGCTGGCAAGATGAGCAAAGGTGGCATCGTAGGCGGTGAGGCAACTGAACGTCTCACCATCGGCCTTGAGGCGGCGCAGGGTGCTCAGGGTGACGTTTTTCATCGGGACGCTTACTCGTTGCGGCGCGTATGACGCGGCTGCCCGTGGCGTCGAGCAGCCGCGATCGCGAGAAGGCCGCCGAGGGCGGACTGCGGGCGACACGGGCCGGTGTTACCAGAAAGTGTTACCGCACAGGCCAAAGTGGGCACGACGGTAACAAGATGGCGAAACTCTACTCCTGAGGTCCGAGGGGGAGCAAGTCATCGCCCTCAACTCGAGACGCCAGTGTTTCGAGATTCTCCTCGCCCAGCACGCTGAGGCGCTGCGGGCCCAGCAGGTCAGCCAACGGACGCATCACGAAACCACGTTTGAGCATTTCGCGATGGGGCACGACGAGACGCGGCGTAGAGATCCTGCTGTCATTGAAGAGCAGCAGGTCCAGATCCAGCGTGCGGGGGCCCCAGTGACGCAGCCGCACGCGGCGATGCTGCTGTTCAAGGGCTTGCAGTTGATCGAGCAGGGCGAGGGGAGACAGGCGGGTCGATAGCTCGGCGACGGCATTGACGAAGTCGGGCTGGTCCTGCGGGCCGACCGGCTTGCTGGCATACAGGCGAGAATGTCGCGTGCAGCGGGTCAGCGGCAGCCGGTCGAGAGCCTCAAGCGCGCGCTCCAGTTGAGCGCGCGGATCGTCAAGATTGGCACCGAGGCCAATCAAGGCTGTCGAGATCATGCGGAGTTCCTGCGTGGAGACGGCAGTGGCTCAGATGAGCCACTGCTCAGCCCTGGCCGCGACCATTGCGCCGACGCTTGCCGCGACGCTTGGTGCCGACCGGCTTGCTGCCGGCGGGGCCTTCATCGGAGACACCTTCGATCATCGTGACCTGGGTGCGAGCATCGACTTCCTGGAAGTCGGTCCACCACTTGCCCAGCCCCGGCTTCACTTCGCCGGCGAATTCGCGCAGCAGCAGGAAGTCGTAGGCGGCGCGGAAGCGCGGATGCTCGCGGGTCTGGAAGGCGCGTTTGCCACGGCGACGCGGCAACTTGGCCTGCATGTCCCAGATCTCGCGCATCGGAATGCTGAAGCGCTTCGGGATCGAGGTATGGTTGAGCTGGCGAGCGATCGCCTGCTGAGCCGCCTGGTGGGCTGCCGGAATATCGGGCATGCCACTGGCGATCAGCTGGTCGGTACGCGCCTTGACGCCCGGCCACAGCAGGGCGGCATACAGGAAGGCCGGCGTGACCGGCTTGTCTTCGCGGATGCGGTCGTCCGTGCTGGCCAGCGCCTTCTCGATCAGCGGCATGGACCAGTGATAATGCGCGAAGCTCTCTTCCGTCTCGGGGAACAGCATCTGGAACAGACCAAACTCACGCAGGAGATGGAAGGTTTCCAGTGCATAGCCGGACATGAACAGCTTGAGTACTTCCTCGAACATGCGCGCCGGCGGAATCTGCAGCAGCAGCGGGGCCAGTTCGTACATTGGTTCGGCCGTGGCCTCCTCGATGTCGAAGTCCAGCTTGCCGGCGAAGCGGACGGCACGCAGCATGCGCACCGGATCTTCGCGATAGCGTGTTTCCGGGTCGCCGATCAGGCGAATCATGCGCGCTTCGATATCGCGTACACCATTGGCCCAGTCGTGGATCGTGAAGTCGGACACGTCGTAATAGAGGGCATTGATCGTGAAGTCGCGGCGCAGCGCGTCCTCCTCGATGGAGCCGAAGACGTTGTCGCGCAGCAGCATGCCGTCTTCCGACTGCTGGGTATGCTGGCTGGGCGTGCTATCGGCCGGCTTGCCGCGGAAGGTGGTGACCTCGATCACCTCACGACCGAAGCGCACGTGCACGATACGGAAACGACGGCCGATGATGCGGGCATTGCGGAACAGCTCGCGGACCTGTTCCGGCGTGGCGTTGGTGGCCACGTCGAAGTCCTTGGGGCGTTGTCCGAGCAGGGCATCACGGATACAGCCACCGACCAGATAGGCCTGATATCCACCGCTTTGCAGGCGATAGAGTACCTTCAGCGCATTCTCGCTGAGCTGGCGGCGGGACACGGGATGCTCATCCCGCGGTATCACACGCAGGCTGGGCAATGGGGCCGCGGGCGCGTCAGTTGCATTGAAAAGCGTCTTCAAGCGGTCACCGGGGCGTTGTAGAAAGCGGGTAAATCCTTTGAGCATGCAGCGATTCGACTCGTGCGTGGCAGGCCGCCCAGTGTAGCCGAGGGCAGATACCTTGGCAAAGCGCCGGTCTGCCATCCAGGGGCCGACTCTGCACTTCAAGGCGTCTGACGAGGCGAAAATCACCTCTCAGACAAGGAAAAAGGGAGACCGATCACTCGGTCTCCCTTGCAGGTAGGGTACACGCATCCTTGAGCGGATGTTCTTTTTCGTGATGGCGCATCGCCCTGAATACGCACCACAGTCACAAATCAATGCAGACAGATCCTTCGTGTTGCAGATCATGTTGTTGTTGTCTGGCTGTCTGTTCGGTGACCATCTCGTATTCAAAACAATCTTCCATTCACCGACGGCTGAGTAGCCTCCCCCCGCGAGTTGTTGTTGTTTCGGGGGTGATCCGGGGTCGAGCCTGTTGTTCTTGTTGGTGCTCGAGGCCGGATTCGTCGCGTCCTGGTCAGTAGATTCCGGACTGCCGATATCTTGTTGTTGTTGGATCGGCGGATGATGAACTGCGGCCGTTTGTTCTTGTTTTGGCTCTTGCCTGTCACCACTCATGTAGTGAGGCATGCGGTTCATCATCAATGTCACGCGCTCGACGGGTATTGTTCTTGTTGGTGTCGAGGGTTTTCGAAGCATTGCGCGTTCTTGTTGTTGTTGGGCGCGCTTCGTATTTCCGGTTGTTCTTTTTCTTGACCGTGTTATTGCATCGGATGTGCCACAGCTTAAAAAAAACCAGCAATTCAGTCATTTAGACATAGGTCGCTGAGACGTGAGGTGTAGAGAGGTGCGAGGTGTTACCTGACGTGCCCATTGGTGCGCTGGATGGGGTCATGATTTGGGGTCGATGGTAACAATTGGTGCGAAGGTCTAACGAAGTGCCTTGCAAGCTAATGATTGAGCTGGGTTTTTTGCGAGTCTTTCGACACTAAAGTCTAGCGATGCCCTCGATGATGCGGGGATCTGTGGCAGGCAAGGTGGCGCCGCAGGCGGGTTGCTCGCTCGGGAGGGCACCTGCATGGTGCAGTGACTTCAGCGCAGTGACTTCAGCGCAGTGACTTCAGCGCAGTGACTTCTGTGCGCCAGCGTCAGTGTTCCAGCGTCGCTCCAGCTTCATTGCGCCGACGTCAGTTTGCGGGAGAGCTGCGGCGGCCCTTGCGACGTGGAATGCCCAGGCGCTGGCGTCGCTCCCAGAGGTTCTTGCGGCTGATGCCGAGGCGGCGTGCGAGCTCGGTCTCGCTCATGTGGTCCTGATGCTCGAGCACGAAGTGCTGGAAGTAGTCCTCCAGCGAGAGGTCTTCCTCTTCACCGGCATCGCCGACCACCGAGAGGCCGCTGCGTGGGGTGTCCGCAGGCGGTGGCTGGCCCATGTCCTGTTGGCCGGCCGCGGGTTGCCCTGTCACAGGCGCTGCGGCCGTCTCGGAACTTGCGTCCCTGGCGGCGCCTTTCACTGTGCCTTTCATCGACCCTTTCATCGCTCCTTTCGCCGCCCCTTTGCCCGCTGTCTTCGGCGCCTGAGCAGTGGATGGGGGCACCGGGTCTGCCGTTGCGGCGGGCGCTGTCTGAAGCGGCTGCCCTGAGGGCGTGCGCAGGCCGAGGTCTTCCGGGGCGATGATGCGGCGCTCCGCCAGGATGACGCCACGTTCGAGGGCGTTTTCCAGCTCACGGACATTGCCGGGCCATGCGTAGTGATGGATTTCCTGACGCGCCCGCTGAGAGAGTCGCATGCCGTCACGACCATGCTTGCGGGCGATGCCGGCCAGCAGATGTTCGGCCAGTTCCAACACGTCATCGCCGCGTTCACGCAGGGGCGGCAGGTCGATCTCCATCACGTTCAAGCGGTAGTAGAGATCAAGGCGGAACTCGCCGCTGGCCGAGAGCTGATGCAGGTTGCGATGGGTCGCGGCGATGAGGCGGATGTCGACGTAGCGGGTCTCGATGGCCCCCACGCGGCGAATCTCGCCCTCCTGCAGCACTCGCAGCAGGCGTGCCTGGGCATCCAGTGGCAGTTCGCCGATCTCATCCAGAAACAGTGTGCCGCCGTCGGCGGCTTCGATCAGACCGGTGCGTGAGCTGGTGGCGCCGGTGAAGGCGCCTTTTTCATGGCCGAACAGTTCGGACTCGATCAACGTCTCGGGAATGGCGGCGCAGTTGACGCAGATCAGCGGCGCCTGATGGCGTTCACTCTGGCGGTGAATGGCGCGCGCGACCAGCTCCTTGCCGGTGCCGGACTCACCGAGTACCAGCACGGTGACATCGGCGGGCGCAACCTTGCGGATGCGGGTATAGACCTGTTGCATGGCGCGACAGTGGCCAATCATCTCCACCGGCTTGTTGGCCGTGCCAGCATGCGCCTGGGGCGGAGGGGGCGCGGCACTCGGCGCCCCCTGGCGTGGCAGCGACAGCGCATCGCGCACGCTGCGCGCGAAGGCCTGCTGATCGAACGGCTTGGGCAGATAGTCGGCTGCCCCTGCCTTCAGACAGCCGATGGCGGCGTGCAGGCTGGGGTTGTCGGCCAGCAGCAGCACGGGAGTTGGCCGGCTGGCACGCAGGATCGGGTCGGCATGCTCTCCGGCCAGTTCGCTGTCGCAGATCACCAGCGCGAAGTCGGCGGGGTGTTGCAGACGGGCATCCTCCAGGCCGCTGGCCTGCACCACGTCGTGACCCTCGCGCTCCAGCAGATGCTGCAGCGTGTTGCGCGAAGCACCTTCCTTTTCGACGATCAGAATCCGGGCCATGGGGTGATGTCGCTCGCCTGAGGGTGTGCATGAGGGAATGACTGTCGTCCGAGTCTGTCCTGTTCCCACAGGGGAGGCAATCCGACAATCGTGGCTGTTGTCAGGCGTCCCGAGTGCATGGCGTGCCTGGTCTCAGCTTCCCTCAACTTCCCTCAACTGCCCTCAGCAGTCCTTGGCATTGGAGCAGTGGTCGCACTGAGTGACGGCGCGGTGCCGACCGCCGCGAGTGACCAGCGAGGAGTGGCGTGGGCGAGTTGTTCAGCGGGGCTGGCGGTCGCCAGTTCTGGTGGCGGCGACTGACCGAGCAGCGTCAGGGTATGGTGCAGCAGCGTTCGAATCGCGCTGGCGTCTTCCGGCAGGGCCGGTGCCAGATTCTGCTTGGAGAGCTTCTGGCCATTGTCGGCGGTGATCAGCGGCAGGTGCGTCAGGCGCGGCATCGGCAGGTCGAGCGCGGCCTGCAGCAGGCGTTGCCAGGGGCTGTTGTCGAGCAGGTCAAGCCCGCGCACGACATCGGTGATGCCCTGCTCGGCGTCATCCACCACCACGGCCAGCTGATAGGCCCACAGGCCATCGCGTCGCTTGAGCACCACGTCGCCGAGCGTGGCGAGGTCCAGCTGGACCGCGCCCTGCAGGCGGTCCTGCCAGCCAGCGATGGCCCGGGCGCCGCCGAAGCGCTCTGCCGCACGCACATCCAGCCGCCAGGCATGCTCGCACGTGGGAGGTTCAGCTCGCTCACGGCACCAGCCGGGGTAGATGGCATGCTCGCGCCACTGCTTGCGCGAGCAGTCACACGGGTAGGCGATACCACTGGCCTTGAGTTGCTCCAGTGCCTCGGCGTAGGCAGCGTGACGCTGGCTCTGATAGCGGAGCTCGCCATCGCGCTGCAGGCCGAAGGCATCCAGCTGGCGCAGGATGGTATCGGCGCTCCCGGCGGGGCAGCGCGGCGGGTCGATATCCTCGATACGTACCAGCCACTCGCCGCCGTGATGGCGGGCATCGAGATAGCTGGCGACGGCGGCCAGCAGTGAGCCCGCATGCAGCGGGCCGGAAGGGGTAGGGGCAAAGCGGCCACGGTAGGCGGTAGGCATGTGGGCTCCGTCATCCTTCGTGGTGGGGAATTCGCAGGCAGCAGGGCCTGAACGCATACGGGCACCGCTCCGAGGAGGGTGCCCGTATGGGGGATGAGGGCGACGGCCTGACGTCGCTTCATCGACAGCAGGGCTCAGCGGCCCAGCTGCTTTTCCTTCAACTCGGCCAGCGTCTTGCAGTCGACACACTGGGTAGCGGTCGGACGTGCTTCCAGACGGCGAATGCCGATCTCGACGCCGCAGGCTTCGCAGAAGCCGTAGTCGTCTTCATCGATGTTCTCGATGGTCTCGTTGATCTTCTTCAACAGCTTGCGCTCGCGATCACGTGTTCTCAGTTCGAGGCTGAAGCCTTCTTCCTGAGTGGCACGGTCTGCAGGGTCCGCGTAGTTGTTGGCATCTTCCTGCAAGTGACGCACGGTGCGATCGACCTCTTCCATCAGCTCCTGTTTCCAGTCCAGCAGGATCTGACGGAAGTGCGCTAGCTGCTTCTCGTTCATGTACTCTTCACCCGCTGCCGGCTCATACGGGGTGAATTTCTTAAGCGCTTCCGGCTTGGTTTCAGCTAAGGGCATGGGACCGCCTCATTCCGCAAGGTGACTTGGGCCGTCGACAGTCTGTTGCACTGCCTCCTTGGCCACGGCGAGGGGGCTGTCCTGACTGCTGCCCTCGCGAGAAGATCAGCTTATTTAGCGTAAAAATGACAAGTTTGCAACCGATCTCCGACGATAGTTTGTAGCGGGCAGTGGTCCGGCGTGTACCGGCAAACACCGATTTTCCTGCACGAAGGGGCTGGGAATGGGCCTTGGCAGGCGCCTAGAATGAAGCTCCCATCCTGAGGAGTGTTGTCATGCCGTTTGCCCGCCGTCTTGAATCCGTCGCTGCCTTTCGCGTGATGACGCTGCTGGAAGCCGCCCAGGCACGCGAGGCCGCGGGCCATGACGTCATTCATCTGGAAGTGGGTGAGCCCGACTTCCCGACCCCCGCGCCGGTGATCGCCGCCGGGCAGGCGGCGCTGGCGGCCGGTCAGACGCGCTACACCCCTGCCTGCGGCCTGCCGGCCCTGCGCGAGGCCATCGCGGCAGACTATCAGCGCCGCCACGGCGTCACGGTCTCTCCCTCCCGTATCATCATCACGCCCGGCGCCTCCGGTGCCTTGCTGCTGGCCACATTGCTGTGCGCCGAACGTGGCGACAGCGTGTTGATGGCCGACCCGACCTACCCCTGCAATCGCCACTTCATGGGCCTGGTGGATGCCCAGCTGGATGTGGTACCCGTCAACGCCGAGAGTGGCTGGCAGCTGACCGCCGAACTTGCCGATGATTTCTGGCGCGAGAACACGCGGGCCGTGATGGTGGCATCGCCCTCCAATCCCACCGGACACGTGCTGTCGCCCGAGGAATTGAAGGCGCTGGGCGAGCTGTGCCAGACGCGTGATGCGCACCTGCTGGTGGATGAGATCTATCAGGGGCTGACCTATGGCGTGCCTGCGTATACCGCACTGGCGGAGTGCCCCGATGCCTTCGTCATCAACAGCTTCTCGAAATACTTCGGCATGACGGGCTGGCGGCTGGGTTGGCTGGTGGCGCCGGAAGCGGCGGTCGAGCCCTTGTCACGCCTGGCGCAGAATGTCTTCCTGGCTGCCTCGACGCCTGCCCAGCATGCGGCGCTGGCGGCCTTCACGCCGGAATGCGAAGCAGAGCTCGAGCGGCGTCGTCAGGTACTCGAAGCCCGCCGTGGCGTGCTGCTGGCCGGGCTCGAACGCCTGGGGCTGGCGCCGTCGGTGCCGCCGCAGGGCGCCTTCTACGTCTGGCTGGATATCTCGCATCTGAGTGATGACAGCGAGGCCTTCTGCCGCGCACTGCTGGAAGAAGAGAATGTCGCCATCACGCCGGGCACGGACTTCGCGCTGGCCGAAGGGCGTCGCCATGTGCGTATCGCCTTCACCGCCGATGAGGCGCGTCTGCGCGAGGCCTTGGCCCGCATGGAGCGCTTCCTTGAGCGGCGTGCCACTCAGGCGGGAGTGTCGGCTTGATGGTGCTTGAGGGGCTGTATCGTGGTCGTCTGATCCGTCGCTACAAGCGCTTCTTCGCCGAGGTAGAGCTGCTCGAGGGTGAGCGGGCCGGTGAAGTGGTGACGGCGCATTGCCCGAATACCGGCTCGATGCGCGCGGTGTGCGTCGAAGGTTGTGAGGTATGGCTGTCGCCGTCCGACAACCCCAAGCGCAAGCTCGCCTGGACCTGGGAGCTGATTCGCCTGCCCCTGGATCCGCCCGGCGCTGAGGGCCGGCGTGAGGCCTTGGTGGCGGTGCATACTGGACGTGCCAATGCCCATGTCGAGGCGGCGTTGCAGCAGGCCAGCGTCAGCGTGCTGCACGACATGGGGCTTGCCGACTTTGCGCGCCTCAAGCGCGAGTCGCGTGTCGAGGTCCTGCTACCGGGCAATGACACACCGGAGCGCTCACGGCTCGATTTCCAGATGTGGCCGAAGAAGGAGGGCGCGGCCTCGATCTATCTGGAGGTCAAGCAACTGACGCTGCGTGAAGCCGACGGTCACGGCTATTTCCCGGACTCGGTGAGTACGCGTGCACAGCGTCATCTGGCCAGCCTCGCGGCGCTGGTCGCAGCAGGCCATCGCTGCGTGCTGGTGTTCTGCGTCGCCCATGACGGGATCGAGGATGTCGCACCGGCGGCGCATCTCGACCCGGCCTATGCGCAGGCCTTTGCCCGGGCGCAGGCCGCCGGTGTCGAGGTAGTGGCGCTGGGCATGCAGATCACGCTCGAGGAGTATCTTTCGGACGCGGGTCAGCCACTGTGGCGAGCAAGACTGGGTCTGACGCGCGCGCTGCCACTGCATGACGCGCGCTTTGCTGGCTGATCTGGTTGCTGGCGCTCAGCCTGCCAGTCAGCGCTCGCCTCTCTCTACAATCTCTCTATCATCTCTCCCTCATTTTTCCCTCATTTCTCCACCGCTGCCTGCGGCCTCCCACAGCAGCAGCTGTGCTGGTGAGGCGTCGTTGTGCACCAGCTCAACGTCCAGCGCGGTCAGGCGTTGGCCGACGCAGGGTCCGCTGATGCAGGTGCCGTGATGCGGTTCGAAACAGGCCTGATGGCGGTGGCAGAGGATCAAGCCGCCGGTCGCGTCCATGTAGGGATCGCCAGTCTCGTCTTCGGTCAGCATTCGGCTGCCCTGGTGCGGGCAGCGGTCGAGGAAGGCGCGCGGGCCGTCGGGTTGCATCACCAGCAAGGCCGGACGGCCATCATCGAGTGTCAGTGTCATGCTGCGGCCGACGGGCAGTGATGGCAGCGGCAGTCTCAAGCACAGCCTGGATGAGGGCCCTTGGGGGAGTGTTGGTGGCCTTTCGGACATGAGGGGGCTCGCATCGGGTATCATGGCAGCGTTGGCACGCTCTCTTGTGGTCTTTTACCGTGTCTTGCCGCTTCCTTCCATGCCGGGTCATCTTCATGTCGCTATTTCGCCGCTCGATCAATTCCAGCTTCCGCTCCAGCAACGAATCCGAGACGCCTGAGCGCACGGCCGGGGTGAGCCGTCGTCAGTTGTTGGCCGGCATGGTCGCCTCGGCGGGCGGGCTTTCCGTGCTGGGCACGGCACTGGCCAGCCCGCTCGCGCAGGCCGCTCAGCCGGCCAACGGGCCGTTGCCACCGCTGCCGGCCTGGCATGACCCCAAGGCGTCCCACCCGTTGCTGGGCAGCATTCTGGTCGCGGAGGGCAATCGTCGTCTGTCCCCAGCGGCGCTGGTCGATTGGAGTCAGGCGCACTCGATGGTGCTGCTGGGCGAGCATCACGACAATCCGGACCATCACCAGCTGGAACGCTGGTTGATCGATGCGCTGGTCGCGCGGCGTCAGCTGGGTGGTGTGGCGCTGGAGATGCTGGACACGACCCAGGATGCCGCCTTGTCGCTGGCCAATCGTACGTCGCTTGCGGTCGCCGGATTGCCGGATGACGAGCTTCAGCAGTTGCTGGCCTGGAATGCGCGCTGGCCCTTCACCGACTATGCCCCCCTGCTGCGCGGAGCGCTGGACAGCGGGGCACCGCTGGCCTCTGCCAGCCTGTCGGCGGCACAGCTGGAGGCCAGCATGGCACCGGGACAGTCGCCGCTGGCGCTGCCGGAAGCGGTACTGCGCCTGCAGCGTGAGGCATTGGATGAAGGCCATTGCGGCCTGCTGGGCGCAGAGCGCCTGGATGCGATGCTGCGTGCGCAGCTGGCACGTGATCAGCAGATGGCAGAACGCCTAGAGGGCTTGACAGCCGATGGCGCCACCAGCCTGCTGGTGTGTGGCTCCGGCCATGCCCGTCGCGATATCGGCGTGCCGCGCTGGCTGGACGGCAGCACGCTGTCCGTGGCGCTGATGCCGGTGGCCTGGGATGACGCGGGCCAGCCACTGACACATCTCACCGATTATCTGCCGGAAAGCGCCGGTGCGGCGCCGGCCTTTGATCTGGTGTGGTTCACGCCGGCGACGGCACCAGTCGCGAATGCCTGCGAGGGTCTGCGTGAAACAGTGGAGGCGACCGTCAGTTAGCGGCCAGGCAGCGGCTGGAAGTCAGCAACACAACAGCGGCCTGAATTGCCGGCATGAAAAAAGGCACCTCTCGGAGGTGCCTTTTTCGTTGGTGCGACTTGCGTGGCGCGACCTGAACAGCGACGCGATCAGGCGTTCTTGAGATCCGACGCGCTATCGGCACGACGACGCGGTGCCTTCTGCGGCGTTTCGTCGTTGTGACTGTCGTTATGACTATCGTTGCTACCGGCCTGCTCACGGAAGCGGTCTTCGATATAGGTGATGCGCGTGCGGCCGTGGGGCACCGGCTTGAAGTCGGCATCGACGCTGACCAGCACGATGCGGTCGATGGTCAGGATGCGCTCGCGGGTGATCTTGTTGCGGATCTCGACGCACAGCGAGATCGAGGTGCGACCGAAGGCGCTAGCGGTGATGCCCAGTTCGATGATGTCGCCCTGACGCGCGCTGGAGACGAAATTGATCTCCGACATGAACTTGGTGACCACGCGCGAGGTGCCCAGCTGGACGATGGCGTAGATGGCCGCTTCTTCATCGATCCAGGCCAGCAGGCGTCCACCGAACAGGGTGCCGTTGGGGTTGAGATCTTCAGGCTTGACCCATTTGCGGGTATGGAAGTTCATGCACTCTCTCCTCGGGATGCCGGCGCACCTCACCGGAAGTGCGTGCCGTGATCCTCAGCTGCGTTTACCCCGAAAGTATATAGACTTTAGTTGTGACTGTCTGTGCATGGCCCGGATAGCGCAGCGCTATCGCGGCGCGGAAGAATCGGTAGTGTCATGACGCGAAACGGCCGACAGGAGTGCCCTGTCGGCCGTTTTCTTGCGGTGCCTGGCGCTTGGTCTGTGGCGACTTATGTCTGGCGCCTGGACTCAGCGCTGGTCGGGCGGGCAGTTGTCGCGGCAGACGCGGAAGATGGCCACTTCCCCGAACAGGTTCGGCCACCAGGTTGCCGCCGGGTGTGGCTCGTGATCGCCATTGCCGACCGCGCGGTCGATGATCTTGAGGCCCTGGGCGCGACACAGGCGCTCGAAGTCCGCGAAGGTCGACAGGTGGATGTTCGGCGTGTCGTACCAGGCGTGAGGCAGCGACTTGGAGACCGGCATGCGCCCCTTCATGCCCAGGTGCAGGCGATGACGCCAGTAGGCGAAGTTGGGGAAGGTGATGATGGCCTCACGCGAGACGCGCATCATCTCCTCCAGCGCACGGTCCGGGCGACGCAGTACCTGCAATGCCTGGGACATCACCACGCGATCGAAGGTGTCGTCGGCGAAGTTGGCCAGGCCATCATCGACATTCTGCTCGATGACGTTCACGCCACGGGCGACACAGGCACTGATGTTGTCGGGGTCGATCTCCAGGCCATAGCCGAAGACCTGCTTGGTCTCCTTGAGAGAGGCCAGCAGGGTGCCGTCACCGCAGGCGAGGTCCAGCACGCGCGCGCCTTCGGGAATCCAGTCATGAATCTGGGCGAGGTCGTTACGCATGGCTGGCCTCCTTGGTGCTCGGCTTTTGCGTGGCTTGCGCGCCACAGGCGTGGTCGTAAGCGCGAGTCAGGAAGTTGCCCAGCACCGTCTCGTAGCGTTCGCCCGGCAGCAGGAAGGCATCATGGCCGTGCGGCGAGTCGATGTTGGCGTAGCTGACCGACTTGCCGGCATGGATCATGGCGTTGACCAGCTCGCGAGAGCGTGACGGCGCGAAGCGCCAGTCGGTGGTGAAGCTGACCACCAGTACCGGGCAGCTGATCGGCGCCATGGCCGCGGACAGGTCATCGCCTGCCGTGGCGGCAGGATCGAAGTAGTCGAGCGCCTTGGTCATCAGCAGGTAGGTATTGGCATCGAAGGCGGTGGAGAAGGTATCGCCCTGGTGGCGCAGATAGCTCTCGACCTGGAAGTCGACGTCGTAACCGAAGTTGAGGCGGTCCTGACGCAGATCGCGCCCGAACTTGGTGCCCATCGAGTGCTCGGAAAGATAGGTGATGTGACCGACCATGCGCGCCAGCTTGAGGCCGCGCTTGGGCACGGCATCGACACGCGAGTACCAGCCGTCATGGAATTCCGGGTCAGAGCGAATCGCCTGACGCGCGACTTCATTGAAGGCGATGTTCTGCGCCGAGAGTTTCGGCGTGCAGGCGATGATGGCGACATGACCGACGCGATCAGGGTGATCCATCACCCACTGCAGCGCCTGCATGCCACCCAGCGAGCCGCCGACTACCGCCGCGAAGCGGGTAATGCCGAGAGACTCGGCGAGGCGCTTCTGGCTCTCGACCCAGTCCGGCACGGTCACCAATGGGAAGTCAGGCCCCCATTGCTCGCCCGTCTCCGGGTTGATCGAGGTCGGGCCGGTGCTGCCGTGGCAGCCGCCGATGTTGTTCAGCGCGATGACGAAGAAGCGCGAGGTATCAATGGGCTTGCCGGGGCCGATGTAGTTGTCCCACCAGCCAGGCTTACGGTCGCTCATGGCGTGATAGCCAGCCGCATGATGGTGGCCGGTGAGGGCATGACAGATCAGGATGGCGTTGCTGGCGTCCGCGTTCAGCTCGCCGTAGGTCTCGTAGACCAGCGAGTACTGTTCGAGGCGTCTGCCGCAGGCCAGCTCCAGCGGGGTATTGAAGTGGGCAGTCTGGGGCGTGACGAGACCGACCGAATCCGGGGGCAGGGAATCAGGCATCGTGGTGAAGGTTTCCAGCATCATGTCCAGCAGAGTGTTCGGGGCAAGGCCCGTGTCCGGGGCGCGAAGCCGCGGTGATGCGCCTTGTGGGCGTCTCGTGCACCGTGGTTCTGGCTTCGGCCGAGGGCTCACTCTAGCACAGCGTGCGCACGCGTGATCCAGTGACGCGCGATGCAAGAGCGCCCGCCACGGGAGTCCGTGGCGGGCGCTGATCTCGTCGGCCTGTGTGCTGGGCGCGTGCGAGCCAACCTTGCTGGCGGAGCGCCGGCTTAACTGAAGGCGCTGCGCAGCATGCCCAGTGACGGCAGGGTCTGGTTGATCAGGCTGCCGACCAGATTGAGCGCGATGAACACGAAGATCGGGGACAGGTCGAGCATGCCGATCGACGGGATCACCTTGCGCACCGGCTTCATGATCGGATCGACCAGCTGGTGGACCAGGATGGCGCCCGGGTGGTTGGCCTGCGGTGCGACCCACGACAGGATGATCATCGCGATCAGGGCGAAGAAGTAGATGTTGATGATGCTGTCGAGAATGGTGCCCAGTGCCGTCAACGCGATGAAACCGACCGGCAGCATGCCGCCACCGAACAGGGCGCCGATCGCGACCAGTACCAGACTGACGACGATGAAGGCCGCGGCCAGGGTGGCGATGTCGAAGCGACCCAGCGGGCGCAGGATGCCCTGCAACGGGGCCACCAGCGGGTTGGTCGCCTTGACCACAGACTGGGTGACCGGGTTGTAGAAGTCCGCGCGGGACAGCTGCAGCAGGAAGCGCAGCATCAGGATGTAGACAAACAGTTGCAGCAGGATGGTGACCAGCTGAAGTCCGATATTACCCATAGCACCCATGGGGCTTTCCTTAAGACGGTGAGAAGTGGGCGCGCGATAGTGCACGCGTCATGCCGCTAGCATGCCAACAACAGATGAACAGCGCATGATGGCCTGTTGTGACCCGGGCTGCCAGCGGCCTGCAGGAGTTGTCAGTGGAGCAGAGGCTGTCAGCGATCCAGCTCGCGGGCAAGCTCGGCGGCGCGCACGCTGGAGGCCTTGGCGGCGCGCTCGACGATATCGCGCAGGCCATCCTCCTCGAAGCTGTTGATGGCGCGCTCCGTGGTGCCGTTCGGCGAGCACACGCGGCGGCGCAGCTCGGCAGGCTCATGCTCGCTGGAGAAGGCCATCTCGGCGGCACCGCGGGCGGTCTGGATCGCCAGGCGGCGCGCGGTCTCGGCGTTCAGCCCCAGCTCGATGCCTGCCGCTTCGAGTGACTCGATGAACAGGAAGAAGTAGGCCGGGCCGGAGCCGGAAATGCCGGTGACGGCTTCCAGAAGACCTTCTTCCTCGACCCACTCGACGATACCGACCGCGGTCAGCATCTCATCCATCAAGCCGCGTTGCTCCTCCGTCACCTGGGCGGTGGCATAGAGGCCGCTGGCACCGACACCGACCAGTGACGGCGTGTTGGGCATGCAGCGGATGATGGCGAGGTCGCCGCCCAGCCAGCGCTCGAGGCTGTCGCAGGTGATGCCGGCCGCGACCGAGACGATCAGCGGCTTGCGGTTCTGCACCGCAGGGGTCAGCGCCTGGCAGACGTCATGCATCATCTGCGGCTTGACGCCCAGCACCACGACATCGGCTTGCGAGACGGCGTAGGCGTTGTCCTGGGTCGTGCTCACGCCGTAGCGCTGCTCGAGGGTATCGAGTGTCTCGCGCGAGCGGGCCGTGGCGATGATGCGGTCCGCGGGATAGCCGGCATCGACCATGCCGCCGAAGATGGCGCTGGCCATGTTGCCGGCGCCGATGAAGGCGATGGTGCGCGGTGTAGCGGTGCTCTGGTGCGTCATGCGGTGCTCCTGATCATTCAGTGGGAGGGCTGGCGGCAAGCTCGAGAGCCTTGCGTGAGCGTTGGGCTTGCATCAGCGAGCGTTTGACTCAGTGGACGTGGGAATAGTCACGTGCGCCGAAGATGGCAGTGCCGAGGCGTACCAGTGTCGCACCTTCAGCGACGGCGGCCTCAAGATCCGCGCTCATGCCCATCGAGAGCGTATCGAGCCGGGCCTGCGGGTAGCTGGCGGCGGGGAAGCGCGTCTGCAGTTGCTCCAGCAGCTCGCGCAGCTGGCGGAAGGGCGCACGGCGCTCGGTCTCACTGGCATCGGCGGCGCAGGGGGCCGGAATCGCCATCAGGCCGCGCAGGCGCAGCCCGGGCAGCGCGATCACCGTCTCGGCCAGTGCCAGCAGTTCCTGCGGTGCCACGCCAGCCTTGGAGGCTTCGCCGGAGATATTGACCTGCAGGCAGACATCGAGCGCGCCCAGCTCACCGGGGCGCTGCTCACTCAGGCGGCGTGCGATCTTCTCGCGTTCCACGGTATGCACCCAGGCGAAGTGCTCGGCAATGGCGCGCGTCTTGTTGGACTGGATGGGGCCGATGAAATGCCATTCGATATCGGTGAGGTCCGACAGCGCCTGCTGCTTGTCCAGCGCTTCCTGCAGATAGTTCTCGCCGAAGGCCCGCTGGCCGGATTGCCAGGCTGCGCGCACCAGCGTGGCGGGTTTGGTCTTGCTGACGGCCAGCACTTGCGCCGAATCAGCGTTGCGTTTACTTGTCTGCAATGCCTTTTCCAGCCGCGCGCGGGCCTCTAGGATACACTGGGTAACACAAGCTTCGTCGTCGGGGACTGCGGTCATGCGGCTCGGCTCCAGAATTTGCGGAACAACCTGGCGATGGCTGGCACGGTATCAGGCGTGTCATCAATAGCATGAGCGTGACAGGCCTGGTGACATGGTGCCCATCGCACTATCTACTGAAGAGTCACTTCACACTTTCACCAGAGTACATAAGACTCGTTGGTACAAGAGCTTCGGTCTTCGCGAGGGAACTGCATGGATATTACCGAACTGCTGGCTTTTTCGGCAAAACAGAACGCGTCGGATCTTCACCTGTCCGCTGGTTTGCCACCGATGATTCGTGTCGACGGTGATGTGCGGCGCATCAATGTGCCGTCAATGGATGACAAGCAGGTGCGCGCGCTGATCTACGAGATCATGAACGACAAGCAGCGCCGTGACTTCGAGGAATTCCTCGAGACCGATTTCTCCTTCGAGGTGCCGGGTGTCTCGCGCTTTCGTGTCAACGCCTTCCATCAGGGGCGTGGCGCGGGGGCCGTCTTCCGTACCATCCCCTCGGAAGTGCTGACGATGGAGGATCTGGGGCTCGGCGAAGCCTTCCGCAAGATGTGCATGCTGCCGCGCGGCCTGATTCTTGTCACCGGGCCGACCGGCTCCGGTAAATCCACCACGCTGGCGGCGATGGTCGATTACATCAACGAGAACAAGTACGACCACATCCTCACCATCGAGGACCCGGTGGAATTCGTGCACCAGTCCAAGCGGTGTCTGGTCAACCAGCGTGAAGTGCATCGTGATACCCACGGCTTCGCGCCCGCGCTGCGTTCGGCGCTGCGTGAAGACCCGGATGTCATTCTGGTCGGCGAGCTGCGAGATCTCGAGACCATCCGCCTGGCACTGACCGCGGCCGAGACGGGTCACCTGGTGTTCGGCACCCTGCACACCACCTCCGCGACCAAGACCGTCGACCGTATCATCGACGTCTTCCCCGGCGAGGAGAAGTCGATGGTGCGCTCGATGCTGTCCGAGTCCCTGCAGGGCGTCATCGCCCAGACACTGCTCAAGAAGATTGGCGGTGGCCGGGTGGCGGCTCACGAGATCATGATCGCGACGCCTGCCATTCGTAACCTGATCCGCGAGGACAAGGTGGCGCAGATGTATTCCTCCATCCAGACCGGTGGCGCCCTGGGCATGCAGACACTGGATGCAGCGCTGACGCGTCTGTTGGCGGAAGGGCTGGTGACCAATGAAGATGCTCAGGCGAAAGCCAAGGGCTTGTTGAGCTGAATTCGCCAGGAGTACCGACAATCACGTTGCAGGTAGGTGGGGCAGGGGCCGGAACACGTCAACTTTTCAGGTTCATGGGACGGCATTTCAGCGCGAGGCCTTGGGCGCGACTCTCAAGGCGCATATCGGGATACAACTCATGACTCCTCATGAATGGCTGCATGAACTTCTGCAGTTGATGGTCAGCAAGGGCAGCTCGGACCTGTTCATCTCCACCGGCACACCGCCGCAGATGAAGGTCAATGGCCGCATGGTGGCGCTGGGTGACAAGAAGCTGAGTGTCGATCAGGTCAGAGAGCTGGTGCTCGCACCGATGAGTGACATGCAGCGCGAGCGCTTCGAGGAAGAGCGCGAGGCCAACTTCGCGCATAGCTTGCCGGGGGTCGGGCGCTTCAGGATCAGCGCGTTCTACCAGCGCAGCCAGATGGGCATGGTGATTCGCCGCATCCAGCTGTCGATTCCCAGCCTGGAAGAGTTGCGGCTGCCGGAGATCATCAAGGGGCTTTCCGAGACCAAGCGTGGTCTGGTGATCTTCGTCGGCGGCACCGGCGCCGGCAAGTCGACCTCGCTGGCGGCGATGATCCAGCACCGCAACCAGACCTCGAGCGGGCACATCATCTGCATCGAAGACCCGATCGAGTATATCCACCCTCACCAGCGCTCCATCGTGACGCAGCGTGAAGTGGGGATCGATACCGAGTCCTTCGAGGTGGCGCTGCGCAATACGCTGCGTCAGGCGCCGGACGTGATCATGATCGGCGAGATCCGCTCGCGTGAGACCATGGAGCACGCGCTGACATTCGCCGAGACCGGTCACCTGTGTCTTGCGACGTTGCATGCCAACAATGCCAACCAGGCGCTGGACCGCATCATCCACTTCTTCCCGGAGGAGCGTCATGAACAGGTGTGGATGGATCTGTCGCTGAACCTCAAGGGCATCGTGGCCCAGCAGCTGTTGCCTCACAAGAGTGGCAACACCACCCAGCGCGTGCCGGCCATAGAGGTGATGCTGCGTTCGCCGCTGATCGTCGACCTGATCCGCAAGGGCGCGGTGGTCGAGATCAAGGACGTCATGAAGCGCTCGCAGCAGCAGGGCATGATGACCTTCGATCAATCGCTGTACGCCTTGCATCAGCAGGGCTTGATCACCGAGGAAGTGGCATTGGCGCATGCCGATTCCGCCAATGACCTGCGCCTGATGATCAAGTTCGGTGATTCCGACAGCGCCCAGGAAGCCCAGCTGGATGTCCTGAATGCCGCCAGTCGCTTCTCGCTGCAAGGGGATGACGACTGAGGCGTGTCGGTGATGTTGGCGTAGAGATCGGCCAATCAAGAGCCGCCCTTCTTCTGAGGAAGAGGGCGGCTTTTTCGTATCCGATGAGGATCAGCGAGCGTAGAGGCCGCCCAGCACTCTCGGGCCGTTCGCGCCGGTCACGCTGGGCAGGTTGCCGGGGCGCTCCAGTACTCTGCGCGCCGCGAGCCAGGCAAAGGCGCTGGCTTCGAGCAGGTCTGCGTTCCAGCCCATGTCAGCGCAGGACACGAGGGGCGTCGCTTGCTCGCCTTGCGCCAGGCGTTGCTCCAGCTGAGTGAGCAGGGCGCCATTGCGTGCCCCACCACCGCAGGGAGTCAGCGCAGCCAGTGACACGCCGGTCTGCTCCAGTGCCCGCACGATGCTCTCGACAGTCAGGCTCAGGAGCGTGGCCTGCACGTCGGCCGGTGCCTCGTCGCCGGTCAGGTGCTGTGCCAACCAGTCGAGATGGAAGTCTTCGCGGCCAGTGCTCTTGGGAAGTGGTCGGCGGAAGTAATCGGCCGACAGCAATCTCTCGAGCAAGTCAGGGATCACCTTGCCGCTGGCGGCCCATTGGCCGTCCTGATCCACCGCGGTGCCACGATGGCGCGCATGCCAGGCGTCCAGTAGGCAGTTGGCGGGGCCGGTATCGAAGCCGATGACGTCAGCCGTGGAGTTCTGAGGGGGAAGTAACGTCAGATTGGCGATGCCGCCCAGGTTGAGCAGCCCATGCCATTGGTCTGGCTGACTGAAAAGAGCAGCGTGGAAGGCGGGCGCCAGCGGGGCCGCCTGACCGCCGGCGGCCAGGTCACGGCGCCGGAAGTCAGCGACGACGGAAATGCCGCACAGCTCGGCCAGCAGACTGGGGTTGTCGAGCTGCAGGGTGTAGGGCGTGTGGCATGGCCGGTCGCTGAAACCGTAGGGGCGATGCTCGATGGTCTGGCCATGGCTGCCAATGGCCGCGATATCGTCTGCACTCAGTTGCTGGCGGGTCAGCAAGCGCGTCACCGCGCTGGCGGCCAGTTCGGCCAACGCCTGCTCGGCGGCGGCGAGATCGGCGAAGCATGCCTCATCGCAATGCATCAGCTGCCAGAGCCGAGTCCGCAGTGTCTCGGGCAGTAGCAGGTCGAGCCCATCAATGAAGCGAATCCGTTCGTGGTCTGGCGAGGAGGGGGTGATATCGAGCAAGGCGATATCGAGTCCGTCCAGGCTGGTGCCGGTCATCAAGCCAAGGTAGAGCGCCATTGGGGGTCTCCCGATCATTGGGGGCGTGCAACAGGGGCGTGAAGCTTGTGAGCACGCCGCTCTGCGGCAGGGGGTGCATGCCATGCTCGTCATGCTAACATTCTGGGCCAACATGCCCCGTTACGAGGGGAGCAGCAACGGTCAGAGAGGGCAGGATGAGCGACAAGTCAGTAGTGGAAGCGCTGGAGATCATCAAGCGCGGTACCGATGAGGTGCTGGTCGAGGAAGAGCTGATCAAGAAGCTCGAGTCCGGGCGCAAGCTCAAGGTCAAGGCAGGCTTTGATCCGACGGCGCCGGACCTGCACCTCGGTCATACGGTGCTGATCAACAAGCTGCGCCAGCTGCAGGACCTCGGTCACGAGATCATCTTCCTGATCGGTGATTTCACCGGCCGCATCGGCGACCCCACCGGCAAGAGCGTGACGCGCAAGCCGCTGACCGAAGAGGACGTGAAGGCCAACGCCCTGACGTATCAGGAGCAGGTCTTCAAGATCCTCGACAAGGAGAAGACGCGCATCGCCTTCAACTCCGAATGGATCAACAAGCTCTCCGCGGGTGACATGATCGAGCTGGCGGCCTCCAGCACGGTCGCGCGCATGCTCGAGCGTGACGATTTCGACAAGCGCTATAACGGCAATCAGCCGATCTCCATCCATGAGTTTCTCTACCCGCTGATCCAGGGGTATGACTCCGTGGCACTGGAAGCGGACATCGAGCTTGGCGGCACCGACCAGAAGTTCAATCTGCTGATGGGGCGTGAGCTGCAGCGCCAGCGCGGGCAGGAGCCGCAGGTCGTGATCACCATGCCGATCCTCGAGGGCCTGGATGGTGTGCAGAAGATGTCCAAGTCGCTGGGCAACTACATCGGCATCAACGACCGCCCGGGCGAGATGTTCAACAAGATCGTCTCCATGCCGGATTCGCTGATGTGGCGTTACTTCGAGCTGCTGTCGCTGCGTCCTCTCGATGAAGTGAAGGCGCTGATGGCCAGCATCGATGACGGTGCCAACCCGCGTGATATCAAGATGGAGCTGGCGCGCGAGCTGGTGGCACGCTTCCACGATGAAGAAGCGGCGGCGACGGCACACCTTTCCAGCGGCAATCAGCTGGCCGACGGCGAGCTGCCGGCGGACATGCCGGATGTCACCGTCAGCCTGGAGGGCGCCGAGGTGGCGCCGATCGCGGCGGTCATCAATCGCGCGGGCCTGGCCAACAATAGTGCCCAGGCCAAGGACATGCTCAAGAATGGTCGCGTGAAAGTGGATGGCGAAGTGGTCGAGCCTTCCTATATGGCACCTTTCGATACCGCCATCGTCATCCAGGCGGGCAAGAAGCGCTACGCGAGAGTGACCGTGACGCGCTGAGGTGCTGAGGGATTCTGAAAGGTATTGAGAAGACGCTGGCGTATGTCGCCTCCCGTTCGGCCCCACCAGACATGGTGGGGCCGAACGCGTTGTGAGCGCCTGACATCACCGCGGCGAGATTCTCTCAAGAAAGCCCTTGCCCTCACGGCGGTTCGTGCGTAAAGTACGCATCCGCTGCCGGGGACGCATGGCGTCACCAGCGGTGAACGAGGTTTGCAGGTGATTGTTTTGCTTGATGTTTTTGAAGTTCACTTCGAAATCATCGATTGACAATCCCGGGCGATTCGCTAGAATACGCCGCACTCCTTACGGAACAGGTGATCGAGCAACGCTCCTCACCGCTTGATGATGCTTAGAGGCAGTCGACTGACTCATCATCAAGTGCTTGACTTCTCAAGCGTTCCGGGTAGAATATGCCTCCTCGCTTAACAGCGACGCTCTTTAAAAATTTGATCAGGTAATTCGTGTGAGCGCTTGCCGATGAGTGGTGACAAGGTCACCAAATATCGGAGCAAGCCTCTCACGAGAAGTTTGACTCTGAACCAAGTTTGGTCTGCTTAACAGACTATCAAGCTTTCAACTGAAGAGTTTGATCATGGCTCAGATTGAACGCTGGCGGCAGGCTTAACACATGCAAGTCGAGCGGAAACGATCCTAGCTTGCTAGGAGGCGTCGAGCGGCGGACGGGTGAGTAATGCATGGGAATCTGCCCGATAGTGGGGGACAACCTGGGGAAACTCAGGCTAATACCGCATACGTCCTACGGGAGAAAGCAGGGGATCTTCGGACCTTGCGCTATCGGATGAGCCCATGTCGGATTAGCTTGTTGGTGAGGTAATGGCTCACCAAGGCGACGATCCGTAGCTGGTCTGAGAGGATGATCAGCCACACTGGGACTGAGACACGGCCCAGACTCCTACGGGAGGCAGCAGTGGGGAATATTGGACAATGGGCGAAAGCCTGATCCAGCCATGCCGCGTGTGTGAAGAAGGCCTTCGGGTTGTAAAGCACTTTCAGCGAGGAAGAACGCCTTGGGATTAATACTCCCGAGGAAAGACATCACTCGCAGAAGAAGCACCGGCTAACTCCGTGCCAGCAGCCGCGGTAATACGGAGGGTGCAAGCGTTAATCGGAATTACTGGGCGTAAAGCGCGCGTAGGTGGCTAAGTCAGCCAGGTGTGAAAGCCCCGGGCTCAACCTGGGAACGGCATCTGGAACTGCTTGGCTAGAGTGCAGGAGAGGAAGGTAGAATTCCCGGTGTAGCGGTGAAATGCGTAGAGATCGGGAGGAATACCAGTGGCGAAGGCGGCCTTCTGGACTGACACTGACACTGAGGTGCGAAAGCGTGGGTAGCAAACAGGATTAGATACCCTGGTAGTCCACGCCGTAAACGATGTCAACTAGCCGTTGGGTCCCTTGAGGACTTAGTGGCGCAGCTAACGCAATAAGTTGACCGCCTGGGGAGTACGGCCGCAAGGTTAAAACTCAAATGAATTGACGGGGGCCCGCACAAGCGGTGGAGCATGTGGTTTAATTCGATGCAACGCGAAGAACCTTACCTACCCTTGACATCCAGAGGACTTTCCAGAGATGGATTGGTGCCTTCGGGAACTCTGAGACAGGTGCTGCATGGCTGTCGTCAGCTCGTGTTGTGAAATGTTGGGTTAAGTCCCGTAACGAGCGCAACCCCTATCCTTATTTGCCAGCGAGTAATGTCGGGAACTCTAAGGAGACTGCCGGTGACAAACCGGAGGAAGGTGGGGACGACGTCAAGTCATCATGGCCCTTACGGGTAGGGCTACACACGTGCTACAATGGCAAGTACAAAGGGTTGCAATACTGCGAAGTGGAGCCAATCCCATAAAGCTTGCCTCAGTCCGGATTGGAGTCTGCAACTCGACTCCATGAAGTCGGAATCGCTAGTAATCGTGGATCAGAATGCCACGGTGAATACGTTCCCGGGCCTTGTACACACCGCCCGTCACACCATGGGAGTGGACTGCACCAGAAGTGGTTAGCCTAACCTTCGGGAGGGCGATCACCACGGTGTGGTTCATGACTGGGGTGAAGTCGTAACAAGGTAGCCCTAGGGGAACCTGGGGCTGGATCACCTCCTTATCGACACTGTCTACTGCTCGCGGCAAGTGCTCACAACGAATTACCTGATCTTATTGCTGGCTTAGCCGGCAGTGGCAAGCGTGCTCATCAGAGCGCGCTTCTCACTGTTCTCTGAACAGCCGCTCTTTAACAATGTGAATCATGCTGACGATAGATGTGTGCGCCAAGCGCATGTCTATCAAAACGATATGTCGGAGAGGTCCGACAGATTCGTAATCCTTGACAGACCCCTTGGGGTTATATGGTCAAGCGATTAAGCGCATACGGTGGATGCCTTGGCAGCCAGAGGCGATGAAGGACGTGATAGCCTGCGATAAGCGTTGGCGAGGTGGCAAATACCCTGCGACCCAACGATTTCCGAATGGGGAAACCCACTCACCATCAGGTGAGTATCTATAGGCCAATACATAACCTATAGAGGCAAACCCGGGGAACTGAAACATCTAAGTACCCGGAGGAAAAGAAATCAACCGAGATTCCCCAAGTAGCGGCGAGCGAACGGGGACCAGCCCTTAAGCGTGACAACTGACAGACGAACAAGCTGGGAAGCTTGACGATACAGGGTGATAGTCCCGTAGTCGAAGTCTGAGTCACGTGAAATCGAGTAGGTCGGGGCACGAGAAACCTTGACTGAACATGGGGGGACCATCCTCCAAGGCTAAATACTCCTGGCTGACCGATAGTGAACCAGTACCGTGAGGGAAAGGCGAAAAGAACCCCGGCGAGGGGAGTGAAATAGATCCTGAAACCGTATGCGTACAAGCAGTGGGAGCACCTTCGTGGTGTGACCGCGTACCTTTTGTATAATGGGTCAGCGACTTATATTCTGTGGCGAGCTTAACCGTATAGGGGAGGCGTAGGGAAACCGAGTCTTAACTGGGCGACCAGTCGCAGGGTATAGACCCGAAACCGGGCGATCTATCCATGGCCAGGGTGAAGATTGAGTAACATCAATTGGAGGCCCGAACCCAAGTATGTTGAAAAATGCTGGGATGAGCTGTGGATCGGAGTGAAAGGCTAATCAAGCCCGGAGATAGCTGGTTCTCCTCGAAAGCTATTTAGGTAGCGCCTCACGTATCACCGCTGGGGGTAGAGCACTGTTTCGGCTAGGGGGTCATCCCGACTTACCAACCCGAGGCAAACTCCGAATACCAGTGAGTGCAGCGTGGGAGACACACAGCGGGTGCTAACGTCCGTTGTGAAAAGGGAAACAACCCAGACCGTCAGCTAAGGTCCCAAAATCCTGATTAAGTGGGAAACGATGTGGGAAGGCTCAGACAGCTAGGAGGTTGGCTTAGAAGCAGCCATCCTTTAAAGAAAGCGTAATAGCTCACTAGTCGAGTCGGCCTGCGCGGAAGATATAACGGGGCTAAATCAGGTACCGAAGCTACGGGTTCATCCTCTGGATGAGCGGTAGAGGAGCGTCGTGTAAGCCAATGAAGGTGGATTGAGAAGTCTGCTGGAGGTATCACGAGTGCGAATGCTGACATGAGTAACGATAAGGGGAGTGAAAAACTCCCCCGCCGGAAGACCAAGGTTTTCTGTTCTACGTTAATCGGAGCAGAGTGAGTCGGCCCCTAAGGCGAGGCGGAAACGCGTAGTCGATGGGAAACGGGTTAATATTCCCGTACCGGATGTGGTTGCGATGGGGGGACGAAGAAGGCTAGGTGAGCCAGGCGTTGGTTGTCCTGGTGAAAGCATGTAGGCCGAGGAATCAGGCAAATCCGGTTCCTCTGAGGTCGAGATGCGAGACGAACTGACCACGGTCAGGAAGTCATCGATGCCACGCTTCCAGGAAAAGCCTCTAAGCTTCAGATCACATGCGACCGTACCCCAAACCGACACAGGTGGTCAGGTAGAGAATACCAAGGCGCTTGAGAGAACTCGGGTGAAGGAACTAGGCAAAATGGCACCGTAACTTCGGGAGAAGGTGCACCGGTTCGAGTGAAGGACTTGCTCCGTAAGCTCTTACCGGTCGAAGATACCAGGTGGCTGCAACTGTTTATTAAAAACACAGCACTCTGCAAACGCGCAAGCGGACGTATAGGGTGTGACGCCTGCCCGGTGCCGGAAGGTTAATTGATGGGGTTAGCTCACGCGAAGCTCTTGATCGAAGCCCCGGTAAACGGCGGCCGTAACTATAACGGTCCTAAGGTAGCGAAATTCCTTGTCGGGTAAGTTCCGACCTGCACGAATGGCGTAATGATGGCCACGCTGTCTCCACCCGAGACTCAGTGAAATTGAAATCGCAGTGAAGATGCTGTGTACCCGCGGCTAGACGGAAAGACCCCGTGAACCTTTACTATAGCTTTACACTGGATGCTGATGTTGTCTGTGTAGGATAGCTGGGAGGCTTTGAAACCGCGTCGCCAGATGCGGTGGAGCCAACCTTGAAATACCAGCCTGACATCATTGGCGTTCTAACTCAGGTCCGTTATCCGGATCGAGGACAGTGTATGGTGGGTAGTTTGACTGGGGCGGTCTCCTCCTAAAGAGTAACGGAGGAGCACGAAGGTACCCTCAGCACGGTTGGAAATCGTGCATTGAGTGCAAGAGCATAAGGGTGCTTGACTGCGAGACAGACACGTCGAGCAGGTACGAAAGTAGGTTCTAGTGATCCGGTGGTTCTGTATGGAAGGGCCATCGCTCAACGGATAAAAGGTACTCCGGGGATAACAGGCTGATACCGCCCAAGAGTTCACATCGACGGCGGTGTTTGGCACCTCGATGTCGGCTCATCACATCCTGGGGCTGAAGTCGGTCCCAAGGGTATGGCTGTTCGCCATTTAAAGTGGTACGCGAGCTGGGTTTAGAACGTCGTGAGACAGTTCGGTCCCTATCTGCCGTGGGCGTCGGAAGTTTGAGAAGAGCTGCTCCTAGTACGAGAGGACCGGAGTGGACGAACCTCTGGTGTTCGGGTTGTCATGCCAATGGCATTGCCCGGTAGCTACGTTCGGACGGGATAACCGCTGAAAGCATCTAAGCGGGAAGCCCCCTTCAAGATGAGACTTCCCTGAGGCCTTGCGCCTCCTGAAGGGCCCTTGAAGACTACAAGGTTGATAGGCTGGGTGTGGAAGCACAGCAATGTGTTGAGCTAACCAGTACTAATTGCCCGTGAGGCTTGACCATATAACACCCAAGGGGTTTGCGCAGGCAAACGCCGGGATTGCGACAGGATCGAGACATATCGGTCAGCATGATTCATATTGCGAGTCGCGAGGCCAAAAGCCTCGGGACTCAGGCATCGCAAGATGCCACCGTTTCGCCTGACGACCATAGCGAGCGTGAACCACCCGATCCCATGCCGAACTCGGAAGTGAAACCGCTTAGCGCCGATGGTAGTGTGGAGTTTCTCCATGTGAGAGTAGGTCATCGTCAGGCACTTATCCCGAACCGCCCCTGTAGCCTTGCTGCAGGGGCGGTTCTCTTTGTGCTCAGGAAAAGTGGTGCAGAGAATCCTGCATGCGAATCAGCTGTGGGCGAAAGAAAAGAGCTTTGCCCAAGCAACTTGCACATGACACACGAAGGCCCCTGTTGATATCTCGACAGGGGCCTTTTGTCTTTGGGGCCTTTTATCTTCAGGGGCCAGTGAAGTTTCAGTGCGCCATCACATCAGGGCGAGACTTCGTAGAGCTCGATGGGCGTGCCGTCAGGGTCTGCCAGGAAGGTGAAGCGGGCGCCGGTGTATTCATCGATACGTATCGGCTCTGGCGTGGCGCCACGGGCGATCAGCAATTCGACACAGGTATCGATGTCTTCTGTCGCCAGCGCCAGGTGACGAAGGCCACAGGCTTCCGGATAGCTGGGGCGCTCAGGTGGCGAAGGGAAGGAGAACAGCTCCAGCTGGATGCCGCCCGGCAGGAGCAGGTCGAGCTTGTAGCTGTCGCGGGCCTCACGATAGGCCTCGTTGATCACCTGCGCATCCATGACCTCGAGATAGAAGCGCCTGGCGCGAGGGTAATCAGCGGTGATCAGCGCCACGTGATGCACCCGCGTCAGAGGCAGGTGGGGTGTCGAGGGTGAATCCGAAGCCTTGGCGAGACTTTCCGTTGTCATGTTGTGCTCCTGCAGAGTGTTCGGTGCGATGAACGGCACGACGAACTGTGTGATGAGCTGTGTGGATGGGCCGTACGGTGAGCACCTGAGTGACATCCTGATGAAAGAAGGCGCCCACTGGGCGCCTTCTTTGATTGGAGCCATCACTGGCCAGGCCGTGCGCTATCTCAGCGACACAGGGTTTCCAGGGCTTCGATCAGGCTGTCCATCTCGGCATCGGTACCGATGCTGATGCGCAGATAGTCACGCAGTGCGTCGGTGTTGAAGTGGCGCACCAGGATGCCCTGTTCGCGCAGGCCGATAAACAGCTTGCCGGCATCGTGGGTCGGGTGAGTCGCCAGCACGAAGTTGGTCTGCGAGGGCAGGATCTCGAAGCCCAGCGCCGCCATGCGATCGCGCGTCTGCTCGCGAGTGGTGATGACCCGTGTGCGGCACTCATCGAAATAGTCGGGATCACTGAGCGCAGCGACGCCGACCTGTTCGGCCAGACGATCGATGGGGTAGGAGTTGAAGGAGTCCTTGACGCGCTCCAGACCCTCGATCAGCTCACGCGAGGCCACGGCATAGCCAAGACGAATGCCCGCCAGGCTGCGCGACTTCGAGAAAGTGCCTGTCACGACCAGATTCGGATACTGATGAATCAGCGGGATGGCGCTTTCGCCACCGAAGTCCACGTAGGCCTCGTCGACCAGCACCACGCTCTGCGGATTGCGCTCCAGCAGCGCGGCAATCGCCTTGCGGCCATGACCATGCCCTGTCGGGGCGTTGGGATTGGCGAAGATGATGCCGCCATTGTCGTTGCCGAAGGCTTCCAGGTCGACTTCCCAGTTGTCGGTCAGCGCGATGCTGCGCGACTCGATGCCATACATGCGGCAGTAGACCGGGTAGAAGCTGTAGCTGATGGACGGCAGCAGCAGCGGCTTGTCCTGTCGGAAGAATGCCTGGAAGGCCAGCGCCAGCACCTCATCGGAGCCATTGCCGACGAAGACTTCCTCGGCGCTCACATGGAAGGTATCGGCCAGGGCGGCGCGCAGCGAGCTGGAGCTCGGGTCCGGGTAGCGGCGCAGATCAGAGGCATTGAACTCGCGCAGCGTCTGCTCCACGGCGGGCGCCGGCGGATAGGGGTTCTCGTTGGTGTTCAGCTTGATCAGCTGCTCACGCGGTTGTTCGCCGGGGACGTAGGGGGTCAGGTCGTGGACCTGGGGGCTCCAGTACTTGCTCATGATTTCTCGCCGCTGGTGACAGTGCATGACCCGTGTCATGGATGCTTTTCATGTTGCCCGCTGGATCGTCGCGGTACAAGCACCGGCATGCGCTCTGAGTGAGTCATGAGGGGCATTGGAGCGGTGATTGAAGGCTGTGGCGAAGGACTGTCGAGAGAGATTGTTGCGAAGAACTGTCGGGAGAGGGTGTTGTGAAGGGCTGCCGAGAGGGGGTGTTGAAAGAAGCCCAAGAGTGGCCGCACGGCGGGCTTCGCACATTGTTGCCATGCCAGCATTATTCTCGTGCGATGCGCGTGCTTGAAGCAGCGCGTGGTATGCCGCATGTCACAGGCATGCTTGCCCAGCTCGTGCGACCTTGCACGATGAGGACGCTGGGCGAAGACCTGCAATTCAAGGAGTCCCGATGACTGCCAACACCAATGCCCCGTACGCTGACACCCTGCTCGATCCGGTCAAGCTCGGTGATCTGACCCTGCCCAACCGCATCCTGATGGCACCGCTGACACGTGCTCGTACCCCCGACAGCGTGCCCGGTGAGCTGCAGCAGGCCTATTACGGTCAGCGTGCCGGTGCCGGCCTGATCATCAGCGAGGCGACCAACATCTCGCCCACCGCACGTGGCTATGTCTACACGCCGGGCATCTGGACCGATGAGCAGGAGGCGGGCTGGAAGGGCGTCGTCCAGGCGGTGCACGCCAAGGGCGGGCGCATGGCGCTGCAGCTGTGGCACGTCGGGCGTGTCTCGCATGAGATGGTGCAGCCGGACGGCCAGCAGCCGGTCGCGCCGAGCGCCCTGCGCGGTGAAGGTGCCCAGTGCTTCGTCGAATTCGAGGACGGCACCAGCGGACGTCACCCCACCAGTACGCCGCGCGCCCTGGACACGGACGAGATTCCCCAGCTGATCGAGGACTATCGTCAGGCCGCCGTGCGTGCCAAGCGTGCCGGCTTCGACATGATCGAGGTGCATGCTGCCAACGCCTATCTGCTCAACCAGTTCATGGCCACCGGCACCAATCAGCGCACTGACCAGTACGGTGGCTCGGTCGAGAACCGTGCGCGCCTGACGCTGGAAGTCGTCGATGCCGTCGCCGAAGTCTTCGGCCCTGAGCGTACCGGCATCCGCCTGACGCCCTTCATCGAGATCTTCGGTCTGACCGATGACGAGCCGGAAGAGATGGCCTTCTACATGGCCGAGCAGCTCTCCAGACGTGGCATCGCCTATGTGCACGTCAACGAGCCGGACTGGGCCGGTGGCGACATCAAGTTCAGCGATGACTTCCGTCGTGCCCTGCGCGAGCGCGTCACGGGCGCGCTGATCTTCTGCGGCCATTATGACGGTGAGAGCGCGGCACGCATCATCGATGAGGGCATCGCGGATGCCGTCGCCATCGGGCGCCCGTATATCGCCAACCCGGACCTGGTCGAGCGCATTCGCCTCGGCGCTGAGCTCAACGAGCAGGACCCGGACACCTTCTACGGTGGTGGCGCCAAGGGTTACACCGACTATCCGTTTCTCGACAATGGCCATGATCGCCGCGGCTGAGGCCGACACGATTTAGCGAATGGTGTTCGATAAACGCCATCGGGGGTGGCCTCTCGGGGCGGATACCCGCTATTCTTGAACATGGAAGCTTGTGAGCGGTCTGCCTGCCAAAGCGGGTAGACCGCTCGCCGTCGATAGCGCTGACGCTGCTATCGAGTCATCGCCTTAAGGAGGATTCAATGCAGATCAGGACTCTGATGGTGGGAGCCGCGCTGATGGTCGGTCTCGCCGGGTGCGCATCAACGGCCCAGACCAATGACGGTGCCGCTGACAACAGCGCCACCGAGACAGCCAGCGAGCAGGTTGCCGTCTACAAGGGCACCCTGCCGTGTCGTCGTTGCACGGGCATTGACCTCGATGTACGCCTCAAGGGTGCCGAAGAGGCAGCCCAGGATGAGCGTACCTTCAGTCTCGATGCCACCTATCGTGATCATCCGCAGCAGCCGGATCCAGAGCATTACGAAGGCCAGTGGGACGTGCTGTCCGGCACCGTGACGGACCCGAACGCGACCGTCTATGAGCTGACGCCGGACGGCGAAGGCCAGACCTACTACTTCCTGCGTCTGGATGCCCAGACCCTGGAGCTGGTCGACCCGCAGAAGCGTCGCTTCCAGAACGGTGAGACACTGCGCCTCAAGCGCCAGTAAGCGTGCCGTGCGCCACAAGGCGATCGTGAGCACAAGGAAGGCGGCGCAAGCCGCCTTCCTTGTGTCTAGCCGTTGGAAATCCACGGCTGACGACACTCCGCCGCGGCGCCGAGAATCATTTCTTCCCGACAGGATTGTCTGATGGCGAAAGCAAAGAGCGCCTTCGTATGTACCGAATGCGGTAGCGAATTCTCGAAGTGGCAGGGCCAGTGCAGCGGCTGCCGCGAGTGGAACACCCTGCAGGAAATCCGCGTCGGCGCCACGGTATTGCCCGGCGCCGCCCCCGCTGCGGGGGCCGTCGCCGGTGGTGCCGCGCGTAGCGCCAGCAATGGGCGGGGCGGCTACGCCGGCACGCTCAGCGACAATGTGACCGATCTTTCCAATGTCTCGCTGGCCGAAGTGCCGCGCTTCTCCTCGACCTTCGGCGAGTTCGACCGCGTGCTGGGCGGCGGGCTGGTGCCGGGTTCCGCCGTGTTGCTCGGTGGCCACCCGGGGGCCGGCAAGTCGACACTGCTGTTGCAGACCGCCTGCAAGCTCGCCCAGCACAAGCGCTCACTCTACGTCACCGGTGAGGAATCGCTGTCGCAGGTGGCGATGCGCGCCCATCGTCTGCAGCTGCCGACCCAAGGCCTCAAGATGCTGGCCGAGACCAGCGTCGAGACGATTCTGGCCACCGCCGAGCGCGAGAAGCCTGAGGTGCTGATCATCGACTCCATCCAGACCATGCATCTGGAGGATCTGTCATCCGCCCCGGGTGGTGTCTCGCAGGTGCGTGAGTCCGCCGCCGCGTTGACCCGCTTCGCCAAGCGAACCAACACCGTGCTGCTGCTGGTCGGCCACGTGACCAAGGACGGCTCGCTGGCCGGGCCCAAGGTGCTGGAGCACATGATCGACGCCTCCCTGCTGCTGGAGGGCGATGGCGATTCGCGCTTCCGCACGTTGCGTGGCCAGAAGAACCGCTTCGGTGCGGTCAACGAGCTGGGCGTGTTCGCCATGGTCGAGCTGGGCCTGAAGGAGGTGAAGAATCCCAGCGCGATCTTCCTGTCGCGCAGCGAGGAGCAGTCCTCCGGCAGTCTGGTGATGGTGGTGTGGGAGGGCACGCGACCGATTTTGATCGAAGTGCAGGCCTTGCTGGATGACTCGCCGCTGGGCAATCCCCGCCGTGTCGCCGTCGGCCTGGACGGCAATCGTCTGTCGATGTTGCTGGCAGTGCTCAACAAGCATGGCGGCCTGTTCACCGGCGATCAGGATGTCTTCCTGAACGTGGTTGGCGGGGTCAAGGTGCTCGAGACCAGCGCCGACCTCGCGGTGCTGTGTGCGGTGGTCTCCAGCCTGCAGAACCGTCCGCTGCCGCGCGAGCTGGTGGTGTTCGGCGAGGTGGGGCTGTCCGGCGAGATCCGTCCGGTGCCGAGTGGCCAGGAGCGCATCGTCGAGGCCGCCAAGCATGGCTTTACGCGCGCTATCGTGCCCAAGGGCAATGCCCCCAAGAATCCGCCCAAGGGCATGACCATCGTGGCGGTCGACAAGCTGTCCCAGGCGCTGGAAGCCCTGTGACATCTGCGCCTGGCGCGTGAGCCTGCCGCACGGGGACATCGTGGTGTGATGTAGCATGCAACGAACAAGGCCAGCCTCGCGGCTGGCCTTGTTCGTATGGAGTTTTCTCCGAGCACGAAGCTCAGTCCTGCTTGTCAGCCTGACGGGCAGCGTGAGCACAGGCCTTGAGGCGTGAGACCAGAAGCTCGACACCGCGCTCGCGCATGAGTTCTTCATTGCGCCCCGGAACCTCTTCGACATCGCCTGCGTAGGCATTGATGGCGGCTTCGACCGAGCTCTCGCGCAGCAGGTGCAGCATCGGGTAGGGCGAGCGGTTGGTGTAGTTGGCCGCGTCGTCTTCCTCGGTGTCCTCGAACACGTATTCCGGGTGGAAGCTGGCCAGCTGATAGATGCCTTCATAGCCCTGCATCTCGAGCAGCGCCTCGGCGTAGTCGAGCAGCTCGAGGTAGGTATCGAAGTCGCGGAAGCCGTCCTTGAAGATCACCAGCGTCGTCTCGGCGTCACGATTGGCGTCCAGGTTCAGCAGCTCATCGCCGAGTGCCTGCAGGCTGCGCTCGAGGCCTGCACCGGGCACCACGGCATACTGGATGCTGTTGCGTGCCATCTCGCGCGCGGCAAACGGGCACAGATTGTCGGCGATGATGTGCGTCTCGACCCACTGGCGAGTGGCGTCGATGGCCTCGGCTTCGCTGGCATCCAGCGGCGGGGTGTAGCCACCTGCCGTCTCGGGAGTCGTGGTATCGGTCGGCGTAGCGTCGGTGGTCATGGCGTCAGGGTCCGCAGCGGTGTCAGGAACGGGTATTGTCACTGCTCGGGCGCGGCATGGCCAGCGCCGTGTCTTCTCGTCTCTCTTCGTGTCTCGTTATCGTGTCTCGTCGCCGTGTTGCTTGATCATGTCTCTTCATCGTCTCTCTTCAACATATCTCTTTCTAGGGAAAGGGCCGCAAGGTCACAGGTCGTTGTCGAGCATGTGGCGGCCCTGTTTCATTAGTGATTTCAGCGATAGACTTATCACCGCTGGTTTCAAGCCTGTCCCGAGTACGTTCAGGGATATTGCGGCTACCGGTTGACGACTTCTTTCCTGCCTCGCCACGGAGATACTTCTTGTCCGCTGATACTCCGCCTCCTTCCTCGCCGCCCCCCGAATCTCCCGAATCTACCGAGACGGCAGAGGGGCCCGAGCACACCAGTGCCGCGGCCTATCGTCTGTCGCGACTGTTACCCTTTCTCGGCTGGATGCGTCAGCTGTCGCCCGGGGATGCGCGTTCTGATCTGATCGCGGGCCTGAGTGGCGCGGTGCTGGTGCTGCCTCAGGGGGTGGCCTATGCGTTGATCGCCGGCCTGCCACCGGCGCATGGGCTGTATGCCGCCATCGTGGTGGCGATCATCGCCGGCCTGTTCGGCAGTTCGCGGCATATGGTCAGTGGCCCGGCCGCGGCGATCTCGATGGTGGTGTTCGGTACCGTCTCGACCCTGGCCGCGCCGGGCAGTCCCGAATACCTGCCGCTGGTGCTGGCATTGACCTGCATGGTCGGCATCATCCAGCTGTCGTTGGGGCTGATGCGCATGGGGGCGCTGGTCAATCTCATCTCACACACGGTGGTGATCGGCTTCACCGCCGGCGCCGGGGTCTTGATCGCCACCAGTCAGCTCAAGCATCTGTTCGGCATCGCGCTTGGCGATGCCTCGAGCTTTCTCGGCACCTGGTGGGCGCTGCTCGGGCATCTGGGCGATACCTCGTGGGCCACGCTGATCACGGGACTCAGCACCTTGCTCACGGCCGTGCTGGTTCGGCGGCTGAATCGCAAGCTGCCGTGGATGCTGGTGGCGATGGCCGTCGGCTGTGGTATCGCGGCATTGCTCGGCGGCAGCGCGGCAGGTATCCCGATGGTCGGCGCACTGTCCGGCAGTCTGCCGCCGTTTTCCCTGCCGCCGCTGGGCTTTGATACCCTGCGCTCGCTGGGTGGGGCGGCCTTCGCGCTGGCGGTGCTCGGCTTGATCGAGGCGGTCTCCATCGCGCGTGCCATCGGCGTGCGCTCGCATCAGCGTATCGACGGCAATCAGGAGTTCATCGGCCAGGGCTTGTCGAATCTGGCGGGCAGTTTCTTCTCGTGCTTTGCCGGCTCCGGCTCCTTCACGCGCTCCGGCGCCAACTATGATGCCGGCGCCCGTACGCCGCTGTCGGTGGTGGTGGCGGCGCTGATCGTGCTGGCGGTGCTGTTGCTGGTGCCTGACGTGACCGCCTGGCTGCCATTGCCGGCGATGGCGGGCCTGATCATGGTGATCGCCGCCAACCTGATCGAAGTCGGTCATATCCGTCAGATTCTGGCCGTCAGCCGCGAAGAGGCGGTGGTGCTGGTGATCACCTTCCTCGCCACTCTGCTGTTGCCGCTGGAGTTCGCCATCTTCGCCGGGGTGCTGGTCTCACTGGTGCTGTATCTGAACCGCACCTCACGGCCCCGTCTGGTCGAGATGGCGCCAGATCCGGAACACCCGGAGCTTGGCGTGCGCAATGCCGAGCGTTATCAGCTGGCCCAGTGCCGGGAAGTGGTGATTCTGCGCGTGGATGGTTCGCTGTTCTTCGGGGCGGTCGACCACGTCCAGCGCAAGCTGGCGCGCTATACCGGCAAGCACGTCATTCTGTTGGGCACCGGCTGCAACTTCATCGATATCGCGGGTGCCGAGATGCTCGAGATCGAGCAACGTCGCCTGCGCGATGCCGGCGGCAGTCTCAGCATGTGCGGCTTTCGCATGTACGCGCTGGAAGTGATGGAGCGCGGTGGCTTCCTCGAGCGCATGGGGCGTGAGAACTACTTCCATACCGCCGAGGCGGCGATTGCCTCGCTGCGCGACTCGGTCGCCGAAGCGCATCGCGCCCACGGTGATCAGCCCGCTGCCTGCCCCGATTGTCAGCTGTTCGGTCCGGCCGGGATCGGGCCGGGGCAGGGGGTGCGCCTGACGCCACCGTTGGCGTGAAAGCACAAGGCTGGGGGCGGCTGCACGCTTGCGCTAGAATATGGCCCCTTGATGGTGCGGCCAGTCAGCTAGCCGCCGCCCATTGCCTCAATCCTGTTCTGTCTGCCGAGAGATGCCCATGAGTTTGCCCACCGTGGCGGCCAGCTGCGACCTGATTCGCGACGGCCGTCCGTTGATCGATGTGCGTGCGCCGGTCGAATTCGCCGCTGGTGCCTTGCCGGGTGCCGTCAATCTGCCGCTGATGGATGATGAGGAGCGTCATCGCGTCGGGCTGCAGTACAAGCAGGTCGGCCCGGAATCGGCGGTACATCTTGGCCATCAACTGGTCAGCGGCGGGATCAAGCGCGCACGTATCCGCGCCTGGGTCGAGCACGTCGAGCGGCTCCCTGACGCGATTCTCTACTGCTTCCGCGGCGGCATGCGTTCCCAGCTCAGTCAGCAGTGGCTGCAGGAAGCGGGGATCGAGCGTCCGCGCATCGAGGGCGGCTGGAAGGCCATGCGTCAGCAGCTCTGTCAGCATATCGATGAGCGTGCCGAGCAGGCCCCGATGCTGTTGATCGGCGGGCTGACCGGCTGCGCCAAGACCGAGCTGATCCATGCGCTGGACAATGGCATCGACCTGGAAGGCTGTGCGCGGCACAAGGGTTCGGCCTTCGGCCGCCACCCCTTCCCGGCGCCGAGCCAGATCGACTTCGAGCACCGCATCGCCGCCGAGATGCTCACGCTTGAGGATGAAGCGCCGACCATCATGGAAGACGAGTCGCGCTTCATCGGCAGCGTCAACATTCCGCTCGCCACCTGGCGCGCGATGGAGCAGGCGCCGTTGATCCGCGTCGAGATGCCGCTGGACTGGCGAGTCGTGCAGATTCAGAAGGACTATATCGAGGGGCTGTGGTCCACCTACAGTCGCCACTATGGTGACTTCCTCGGCTGGACCCTGATGCAGCGCCAGCTGCGTCAGGCGCTGCTGCGTCTGCGCAAGCGCCTGGGCAGTGCGCGCCTTGCTCGTCTGGTGCGCATGCAGGACATCGCCTTCCAGGAGCACAAGCGTGGCAATCCCATTGCCCATGAAGGCTGGCTGGCGCCGCTGCTCAGCGAGTATTACGACCCGATGTACCGCTATCAGCTCGAGAAGCACGAGCGCACCTTCCTGCACGTCGGCGACTGGGACAACAGCCTTGCCTTCGCGCGTGAGTGGAGCGCCAATCACCGCTGGCAGCGCTGATATCCCTTACGGGCGCCGGTCAGCGCTCACGCATTCAGCCAGTCCACCAGCAGGCGGTCCAGCAGGGCCGCCTGACGATCAAAGCGCTTCGGGTCCTCCAGCAACGCCTCGCGTGACGGCACGCCATTGCCCTCCAGGGGCGCGGGATGGCGGGCCAGGCGGTCCTGTGTGGCCGCCGCATCCATGTGCGGATGGAAGTTGAGCGCCACCACGCGACCCTCATCCCAGCTGAAGCCGGCCACTGGCGTATGCTCGCTGCTGGCCAGCAGCTCGCAGTCTTCCGGCAGGCCGCAGATCTCCTCATGCCACATCAAGGCCTCGAACTCGGCGGGTAGCCCCAGCGGGCACTCGTTGCTGCGCGTCAACGTGGCCCAGCGACGCTGCGGCACCACGGCGGACGAGACGATCGCCCCCATCTGCTCGGCGATCAGTCGCGCCCCCAGGCCAATTCCCAGCAGCGGGCGATTGCTGTTCAGTGTGCGCCGAATCAACTTGCGCTGCAGGCGCAGCGACTGCTGTTCGGCGGGCGAGGCCGGCTGTGCGGCGCTCGACAGGCGTTGCGGGCCATCCAGCACCACCAGCGCATGAAAGTCATCGATGCCCGGCAGCGCTTCGCCTGCCAGCGGGAAGCTGGTGTTGAAGCTGTGCCCCATGCCGGAAAGCCAGTCCTTGAGGCGTAGCGGACTCTGCCAGTCATGCGCTAGCGTTGCGGTATCGGCGGCTGAATCTGGTTCAGTGTCAGGGAGTTGCCCCTGATGTATGAAGTAAAGATGCATGGCTTCATCATGCGTGAGCGCCATGTCAGCGTAAAGGCCCCAGTACTTGCTTCTCAGTACCTGCATCTCATTACTTGCATAGTCAGTATCTACATCTCAGCACCTGCACCGGGCGAACCAGCCGCGACTCGACAAGGAGAGAACCGCATGCGGGCCGAACTGCTCGAACAGATCTACACCGTGGTGGCGCAGATTCCCGAAGGGCGCATCACCACCTACGGGCGTATCGCCAAGATGACCGATGGCGCCAGCGCGCGCATGGTCGGCTCGGCGATGCGTCACCTGCCGGATGGCCATCAGTTGCCATGGCATCGCGTGATCAACGCCTCGCTCAAGGTCACCGAGCACGGCGGGGCAGTGCGCCAGCGGGAAAAGCTGCGCAGCGAAGGCATCCTGTTCGATGGTGCCGGCCGCGTGCCGACGGAATGCCTGTGGCCCTGAGGAGTGCGGCAGCACGGCAGCGCTCGAGCAGGGTCGCGTTCATCCGGCCACGCGCGGGCGCTACCCTTTCGCCTATCCTATCGCATACCCTATAGCGACCTCCGGTGACATCGCGGCTGGCGGAGCCAAGACGCCAGCGCGAACGCCGCATATTGAATAGTGAAGTGAGAATAGAGCCGTCATGACTCAGCCTGTATCCGGTTTCCGTGCGCGCCTTGATGCGCTGGCCCCCGTGCGCCGTACTGCCTTCATGGCGGCGCTGACCGAGCGACTCCTGCCCAATGCCGGCTTCTACGCCGAAGCCAATGGCACGGCCAGCGCGCTGGACACCACGCGTGAGCTGCGCAAGCTGCTGGACCTCGTCTGGGAGCAGCTGCGCGTGCGCGATGCCAAGATCGATTTCTCACTGCAGGCCGAGAAGGTCACCGCCTTCGAGCCCGCCGAGGACGATGACAGCTTCGGTGCGCGCCGCGCCCTGGAAGCCGTGATGGCGCTGACCGCCTGCATCGATGTGCTGATCAGTGAAGAGCCGGAAGCCGCGCTCAAGATCAGCCGTCTGTCCGCCGATGGCGTGCGCGCACTGATCGACCTGCAGGCCGGTGAGGGCATCGAGCAGGAAGCGCTGGAAGCCATGATTCGCGAACATCCCTTGATGATCGATGAGCGTGATTTCCAGGACGCCGTGCTCGAGAGCGTCGAAGCCCCGCAGCTGTCACGCGATGACTGGCGCGCGCTCAAGCAATTGGGCCGCAATGAAGATGTCAGCAATCTCGGGCTATCCTTGCAGGATTGAGCGGCCCGATTCGGGCCATCCTGGTGCCAGTGATGACTGGCCAGCCGTTATTGGAGAGACAGATGAGCGACACCCGTCAGCAGGATTCTTCTCCGATGAACGCAGCGCTGAATGGCGTGATTCAGGCGCGTCTGGACGCCATGCGTGAGCGTCTCGCACAGCCGACGCTGAGCGCGGCGGATGTGCATGCGCTGCGCGTCGACTGCAAGCAGCAGCGCGGCTGGTGGCAACTGCGGCGCGAGTCGCTGGGCAAGTCGGCGGTGAGTGAGCATCAGACGCGTCCGCGCGCCGTCGCCAAGGCATTGGCCGGGCCGCGCGAGGCGCACATGCTGCGCAAGACCCATGGTCGCGCCTACGCCTGGGTGGATGAGCGCAGTCAGCGCCTGCTGGATGCGCTGCGTCCGGGGCTGACCAGTGCCTCGCTGAGCGAGCCAGAGGGCGAACTGGATCACGCGCCGCTCGAGACGCTGCTGAGCGAAGAGCGGGCGGCCTGGCAGGCGGCACCGCTGACGGTGGAGGAGCTCAACATCGGGCTGGAATTCAGTCGTCATCGCATCAGCAAGCTTGCGGCGCAGGTGGCCAGCAAGCGTGAGATCGAGACGTCTCACCGTCTGCGCAAGTGGGTCAAGTACCGCATGTTCCAGCTGGCACTGGCGCACGAGGCGCTGGGTGAGGCAGCCGCGCGGGAACTCGAGTCACCGAGTCATGGACGGCGCCGCGAGCCGGAACTGCTCGACAAGGCGGCCGCGCGGCTGGGCAATCAGCATGACCTGGCGGAGCTGGCGCTGTGGGTCGGGGAGCGCGTGATGCTGCCTGCCGCCGAGAAGCATCTGGTCGCGGACATCATGACGCTTGCCGACCAGCGACTCGCGCAGGCGCTCAAGCCACTGAAGAAGCTGGGCTACGTCTGAGCGCTGTTCTCGCCTGAACCGAAGTTGCTTCTCTGCAGACAAGAACGCCGCCATTCCCTGAGGAAATGGCGGCGTTCGCGTTTCTGCCTGAACTACCCTGCGGCTGCGCTTACAGGCGCATCTCGATACCGCGTGCGGCCATATGCGCCTTGGCCTGGGGGATCGTGTACTCGGCGAAGTGGAAGATGCTGGCGGCCAGCACCGCATCCGCTCCGCCTTCGAGCACGCCATCCACCAGATGGTCGAGGGTGCCGACACCGCCGGAGGCGATCACCGGCACGCTGACGGCGTCGGAGATGGCGCGTGTGACGCCGAGATCGAAACCGGCCTTGGTGCCATCGCGGTCCATGCTGGTCAGCAGCAGCTCGCCGGCGCCCAGCTCGACCATCTTCTTCGCCCACTCGACGGCGTCGAGTCCGGTCGGCTTGCGGCCACCGTGGGTGAAGATCTCCCAGCGCGGTGTCTCGCCGTCCTGGCTGACGCGCTTGGCGTCGATGGCGACCACGATGCACTGGCTGCCGAAGCGTTCCGCGGCTTCACGCACGAAGTCCGGGTTGAACACGGCCGCGGTGTTGATCGAGACCTTGTCCGCGCCGGCATTCAGCATGGTGCGAATATCTTCACAGGTGCGGATACCGCCCCCCACCGTCAGCGGGATGAACACCTCACCGGCGATGCGCGACACCATGTCGACCGTGGTGCCACGGTTGTCGACGCTGGCGGTGATGTCGAGGAAGGTGATCTCGTCGGCGCCTTGCTCGTTGTAGCGCTTGGCGACCTCGACCGGGTCACCGGCATCGCGGATACCGACGAAGTTGACGCCCTTCACGACACGACCGGCGTCGACGTCCAGACACGGGATGATGCGTTTGGCGAGTGCCATGATCGCTCCCCTCAGGCCTTGCGGCCGGTGATGGAGTCGGACAGCGCCTGCGCTTCGGCGATATCCAGGCTGCCTTCATAGATGGCGCGGCCGGTGATGGCACCGAGGATGCCCTGATCGGCCACTTCGGCCAGGCCACGGATGTCATCCAGGTTGGTCACGCCGCCGGACGCGATCACCGGGATACCGCCTTCGCGGGCCAGTGCCACGGTGGCTTCGATGTTGACGCCCTGCATCATGCCGTCGCGGGCGATGTCGGTGTAGACGATGGAGGACACGCCGTCGTTGGCGAAGCGCTTGGCCAGCTCGGTGGCCTTGATGGTGGAGACTTCGGCCCAGCCATCGGTGGCCACGAAGCCGTCACGCGCGTCGAGACCGACGATGATGCGGCCCGGGAAGGCGCGGCACATCTCGGCGACGAAGGCCGGTTCCTTCACGGCCTTGGTGCCGATGATGACCTGACCGACACCGGCTTCCAGATAGTGCTCGATGGTCGCGGCATCACGGATGCCACCACCGATCTGGATCGGCAGCTCCGGGTAGGCGCGGGCGATGCGTGTCACGGCGTCGCCATTGACCGGCTTGCCTTCGAAGGCACCGTTGAGATCGACCAGATGCAGACGACGGCCACCGGCCTCGACCCAGCGCGCGGCCATGGCCAGCGGGTCATCGCCGTAGTTGGTGGAGTCTTCCATGCGGCCTTGCTTCAGGCGTACGCACTGACCGTCCTTGAGATCGATCGCGGGGATTACCAGCATGTCGGGTGTCCTCTCGGCGTGTCTGGGCACGCCTGTATTGTCGTCGGTATATCGAAGGCGGATGTATCGGCGTCCGTCACGCGAGACAGACGCCGAGGGTCACGCGGGCGAGCCTTCAGGGCTGCCAGCGGACGAAGTTCTCGAGCAGCTTGAGGCCGACGGCCGCGCTCTTCTCCGGGTGGAACTGCACCGCGAACAGGCTGCCCTCACCGATGGCGACGTGCGCCTCGGCACCGGCGTAGTGCGTGGCGCCGTAGACCTTGGAGCGCTCGCTGGCCGACACATAGAAGCTGTGCACGAAGTAGAAGCGCGAGTTGTCCTCGATACCTTCCCACAGCGCGTGGCCCTGGGTGTGCGCGACATGATTCCAGCCCATGTGCGGCACCTTGAGGCGCTGGCCGTGTTCGTCCAGCTGCTGGTCATCGAAGCGTTTCACGTCGCCCTTGAAGTAGGCGAGGCAATCGATGCCACCGTTCTCTTCGCTGCGCTCCATCAGCATCTGCTGACCGACGCATACGCCCAGCAGCGGCTTGCTGTGGTTGCTCAGCAGCTCGCCGACCAGACCACGCAGCTCGGCGCGTTCAAGCTCGCCCATGCAGTCACGGATGGCGCCCTGGCCGGGCAGCACCACGCGGGTGGCACCGCGGATGGCGCGCGGGTCACTGGTGATCACGACATTCTCGTCGGCCACGTGCTCAAGCGCCTTGGCGACGGAGTGCAGGTTGCCCATGCCATAGTCGATGACGGCAATCGTCATGTCTTTCTCCCGAAGGCCGGAGGCAGGCTCCGGCGCTGGATGTCAGGCGTCTGGCGCCCGGATCATTCGTTTACAGCGAGCCCTTGGTGGAGGCGATACGGCCTCCCATGCGCTCGTCCTCTTCCACTGCCATGCGCACGGCACGGCCGAAGGCCTTGAAGATGGTCTCGGCCTGGTGGTGGGCATTGAAGCCCTTGAGGTTGTCGATATGCAGGGTGGCGCCAGCGTGATTGACGAAGCCCTGGAAGAATTCCCAGAACAGCTGGGTATCGAAGCGACCGATGTTGCCGCGGGTGAACTCGCACTGCATGAACAGGCCCGGACGACCGGAGAAGTCGATCACCACGCGAGACAGGGCTTCATCCAGCGGCACGTAGGCATGGCCGTAACGGCGGATGCCGGCCTTGTTGCCCAGCGCCTGCGCGAAGGCCTGACCCAGGGTGATGCCGATGTCCTCGACGGTGTGGTGGTCATCGATATGCAGGTCGCCATCGCAGTCGACCTCGATGTCGATCACGCCGTGACGGGCGATCTGGTCCATCATGTGTTCGAGGAAGGGCACGCCAGTGTTGGCGCTCAGCTTGCCTTCACCGTCCAGATTGATGCGGACCCGGATCTTGGTTTCCGAGGTGTTGCGATGAACTTCGGCGATACGCTCTACCATGATGTCTCTCCAGCGGTCGGTGACGCCATCAGCGGCTTCGGGGCCGATGGGGTCTGGGCGCAGTCTGGGGCCTTTGGTAAGAGAGGCGTGTGTCCAGTCCGGCCGGGAAGTGCGCATCATGTGGTTATTGTCATGTGATGTCGCAATCGAAATCGTGATCAGGGCATTGACGACGGCAGAGAGCCGTCGGCGGGGCGCTTGATCGGCGGCAGGCGCGTCGTCTTTGTGCCTGCCCGACCCGTCATTATAGAGAAAGGACAATGGCATCCGCTACAATGGCGGGCATTCATATCGCGGGCGAGGATCTCACCATGCCGGTCACTCTTCAGATGATCGATCACGCACGCTGGCAAACCGATGAGCAAGTCCGTATCGATCTGTCGCGTATCTATCACGAAGCCCCCAGTGAGCGTCTCCCGCTCGCCCCGGATGACTTCATTCAGGCCAATCTCGCCGCGGGTCACCGCTTCTGCAGCGCCTTCTTCAACGATCGTCATATCGGCGCGCTACTCTGCGAGGATGAAGGCGATGCCTGGAAGATCAGCCATTGCTGCGTGCGCAAGAGCACGCGTCGACGCGGTGTCGGTACGCGCCTGATGGCGCTGCTGTCGCTGGAAGCGGCCAGTGCCCAGCGTCTGCTGGTCGTGCCGAGTCAGGGATTGACCCTGGCCGACGAGCTGCTGGTATCACGTCTGGGCTATGTGCGAGACCCCGCCCGCGACGGCTTCGTGCTGGCGCAGGAGTGAACCCGGTCGTTGCCGGATGCGGAACTGACGTCAACGCGACCTGTCCACCGGCTGTGTCATCATCATTTCTGTCTTGAGGCTGTCTCGCTGTGCGGGAGGATGGCGCGCAGCGCTCGAGCTAGATGATGAGCGGGAGAAAGGGCATCGCCTGATGCCACGAGTTCCCAGCGCCATTCCATGTGCTGCCCTCTGGAGTGAGGGCACCGTAGCAATTCTCATCGTGTCAAAGGGAGGACGCAGATGAAAGCACTGTTCAGAGCCTTGCTGGCCATCGTCGGAGTACTGGCGTTGGTGGTCGTGGCAGGGGTGATCTATGTCACCACCTTCCTCGATCCGAATGATCTCAAGCCGCGACTGGTCAAGGCGGTCAAGGACCAGGCGGGGCTGGAACTGGCCCTGAACGGCCCGCTGGACTGGTCCTTCTATCCGCGTCTTGGCGTCAGCGTCGAGGACGCCGAAGCCTGGCTGCCGGAGCAGGAGCGTGACCAGTCACCGTTTGCCTCCTTTACCCGCGCGGAAGTCGGCGTGTCCTTCACGCCACTGCTGAGTGGTGAGGTCGAAGTCGAAGGCGTCTTCCTCGACGGCCTCAAGCTGGCGCTCGAGCGTGATGCACAGGGGCGTGGCAACTGGGAAAGCCTGCTCGAGCATGCGGCGACGGCCGCCGACAGTGGCGTGGCGGATGAAGCGCTGCCGCCGGCCAAGAGCGCCGGTGTGGCGCTGGCGGATGACACGACGCCGTCGGTGCAGAATGGCGCCGGCAGCATGGCGGTCAATCTCGATATCGCCTCGGTGCAGGTCACCAATGGTCAGATCGCCTATCAGGACGCGGCCAGCGGGCTCGACATGACGCTCAACGATGTGGCGTTGACGTCCTCCAACGTCAGCCCCGACAAGGCCTTCCCGGTCGAGCTGTCGTTCGTGGCCGATGGGCGTGAGCCGGAGCTTCAGAGCACCGTCAGCCTCGATGGCAAGGTGGCGCTGGACCTGCAGGGCGGCCGTCATGTGCTGACCGGCGTGAGCCTGGATACCACCACGCGCATGCCGTCGCTGGGTGACAAGGACCAGAGCGTGGCGCTGGATATCGACACCCTGACGCTGGACACCGACAAGCAGCTGTATCTGGCCGATGGCGCCGAGCTGGACGCGACGCTCCATCAGGCCGCGCTGGGTGACAAGGCCCTGCCGCTGAAAGCCACCTTCGGCGCCGAAGCGGACCTGGCGGCAGGCACGGCGAATCTCGAGAACCTGCTGCTGACCTCCGGCAGTGACCTGCGCCTCAGCGGGGCGCTCAAGGCCAAGGACATCACCGGCGATGCGCTCAGCTATAGCGGCCAGTTCAAGCTGGCACCGCTGTCGCCCAAGGCGTGGATGACGCGTGTCGGCATGGAGGCGCCGCAGACCGCCAAGAGCAGCGCGCTGACCTCACTGGCCTTCTCCAGCCCGTTCAAGGGCGACATGTCGCAGGTGCAGCTGACCAACCTGGTGATGGCGCTGGATGACACCACCATCAATGGGCGTCTCGGCTCGTCCTTCGATGCCTCGCAGATCACCTTCGATCTGGATGTCGACGCGCTCAATCTCGATGACTACCTGGCACCGGCGGGCGCAGACGAGAAGACGGCAAGCCTGGGGGAAGCGCTCACGGCGGGCGTGATCGCGCCGGTCTATGCGGCCGATGGCGATGCGGAGCTGCTGCCGGTGGCACTGCTCAAGACGCTGGGCCTTCAGGGGCAGCTGGATATCGGCACGCTGATCGCCTCGGGGCTCGAGATGAGCAAGGTGACCGCCAAGCTGTCCGGTCAGCCGGGTGTGCAGCAGCTCGATAGCCTGACGGCCAGCCTCTATGGCGGCTCGCTGGCGGCCAATGCACGCATCGACAGCCGCAAGACACCGCTGAGCATGAGCTTCGGCGAGAAACTGACCAATCTGGATATCGCGCCGTTCCTCAAGGCGCTGGCGCCGGAGCAGAAGGACATCCTGCGCGGTCGCCTGACGCTTAATGGTGACTACACCACCAGCACCAATCAGATCGATAGCATCAAGCGCAATCTGAACGGCAAGGGCAACTTCGAGATTCGCAATGGCGAGGTGCTCGACGTCAATATCTCCAGGGAGATGTGCACTGCCGTGGCGACGCTGAGTGGCAAGACCTCCTCGCGCGAGTGGAAGGCCAATACGCCGCTGGAACGCGCGCAGGGCAGCTTCACGGTCACCAATGGCGTGATCAGCAATCAGGATCTCGCCCTGGCGATTCCGGGCATCGCGCTGGACGGCAAGGGCCAGCTCAACCTGCCGACCGAGGCCTTCGACTACAACGTGGCGGCGCGCTTCATCGAGGGTGCGGATGACGCGGCCTGTGAGGTCAATCCGCGTCTGATCAAGCTGCGCTTCCCGGTCCAGTGTCAGGGCAATCTGAGCGGTGAGCCGGGCGAGTGGTGTGGCTTCGATCAGAAGGGCTTCCAGAGTGCCGCAGCGGAACTGGCCAAGGATGAAGCCAAGCGCAAGGCGGGCGAGAAGGTCAGCGAGAAGCTGGATGAGAAGCTCGACGAAGATACCCGCAAGAAGATCGACGACAAGCTGGGCGAAGGCGCCAGCGACAAGCTGAAGGGCGCGATTCAGGGGCTGTTCAACTGATCACGCGCTCCCTTCGCAGCAAGACCGGCACGCCAGCTCCTCGGGGCTGGCGTGCTGCCGTTTGAGCCCAGGCCATGGCGTCGACCATGGCGCGAGCAGAGGAAGTTTTGATGGCGCGACCTGACACTGCTGCCACGCCAGACGTGACAGCTCCCGAGAGCCACGCCACGCCCGGCTTCGAAGACATCGCCCTGAGCCCCGAGGCGTTTCAAGCACGCGTGTTCGACTGGTTCGATGAGCATGGCCGCAAGCACCTGCCCTGGCAGGAGAACACCACGCCGTATCGCGTGTGGGTCTCGGAGATCATGCTCCAGCAGACCCAGGTCGCGACGGTGCTGCCGTACTACGCCCGCTTCATGGAGCGCTTCCCGGATGTCGCGGCGCTGGCGGCAGCGGATATCGATGACGTGCTGCACCTGTGGACGGGCCTTGGCTACTACGCGCGGGCGCGCAATCTGCACAAGGCCGCGCAGCAGGTCGTGAATGAGCACGACGGCGCCTTCCCGGTCGAGAGTGTCGAGGCACTGTCGGCCTTGCCGGGCATCGGGCGTTCGACCGCTGGGGCGATCATCAGCATCAGCACCGGACAGCGGGCGCCGATTCTCGATGGCAACGTCAAGCGCGTGCTGGCTCGCCTGCATGCCGTGGAGGGCTGGCCGGGCCGTCCGGCGGTGGAGCGCAAGCTGTGGACGCTGGCGGAGCGCTACACGCCGCAGGTGCGGCTGGCGGACTGGACCCAGGCGATGATGGATCTCGGGGCCACCCTGTGCACGCGCGGCAGCAAGCCGGATTGCGCACGTTGCCCCTTCGAGGAAGTCTGCGTGGCGCATGCGCGTGGCGAAGAGAAGCGCTTCCCCGAGAGCAAGCCCAAGAAGACCATTCCGACGCGTCAGACGCTGATGTTGCTGGTCAGTGATGCGGCGGGGAAGATCCTGCTGGAACGCCGTCCGCCGACGGGCATCTGGGGCGGCCTGTGGGCGCCGCCACTGGTCGAGGACCGCGAGGCCGCGCGGGAATGGGTCGCCCACGAAGCCCGCGGCGCCCATCTGGAGGCGCCACTGGCGAGTTTCGAGCATGTCTTCAGTCACTTCCGGCTGACCATCACGCCGCAGCCGGTACAGCTGGGGGAGGCAGGGCTTGCGCCAGCTCAAGCGGCCGGGAGCGTCAACGAGTCAGCCGCCGACCGTCGCTTCGTCGACCCTGCCGCGCCGGACGCCGTGGGCCTGCCGGCGCCGGTCAAGGCGCTGCTGGCGCGCTGCACGGATGATCTGTTCGGCCTGTGAGGCCTTGTCGGTGTCGGCATCGGCCGCACGTCTGGGGCAAAGCGGCCCAGGCGTGCGAGAATGAGGCAACAGTAAAGGCGTCTGGCGAAGGCTCGGCGCTCATCCACACTGACATCCAGTTCTCTTACGGAGTTACCCATGCGCACCGTACATTGCCGCAAGTATGACCAGGACCTGCCGGGTCTCGATTTTCCGCCGCTGCCGGGCGAGAAGGGCCAGGACATCTGGTCCAACGTCTCGAAGCAGGCATGGGAAGAGTGGCAGGCGCTGCAGACGCGCCTGATCAACGAGAAGCACCTCAACATGATGGATGCCGACAGCCGTCGCTATCTGATGGAGCAGATGGATCGCTTCTTCAACAACCAGGAGACGGACCAGGCCGAAGGTTTCGTGCCGACGGACGCCGCCGCCAAGGGTGAATCGCAGGGCGGACAGGGCTACGAAGTCTGAGTGGACGGCGAGGACGGCGGAAGGCGAATTACGACGCCAAATTCTTGATAAGCAAGGGTTGACGTCGGGAAAGGTTTTCTATTTAATACGTCCTCGTTGGCAAGGGCCAGATAGCTCAGTTGGTAGAGCAGGGGATTGAAAATCCCCGTGTCGGCGGTTCGATTCCGTCTCTGGCCACCAAGTGTTGGGGTATAGCCAAGTGGTAAGGCACCGGTTTTTGGTATCGGCATTCCCAGGTTCGAGTCCTGGTACCCCAGCCAGCTGACATGCAGTAACGTAGTAAGAAGACTCATATCATGAGTTCTTTGTGCCGGCTTAGCTCAGTTGGTAGAGCAACTGACTTGTAATCAGTAGGTCGAGGGTTCGACTCCTTTAGCCGGCACCATCTTCAGGCTTCTGTAGATGAGCGAAGAACACACGATATAGAGGTCGCCTTGGCGGCTTTTTTTGTGTCTTCAGGTTGGCCAGATAGCTCAGTTGGTAGAGCAGGGGATTGAAAATCCCCGTGTCGGCGGTTCGATTCCGTCTCTGGCCACCAAATTGGGGTATAGCCAAGTGGTAAGGCACCGGTTTTTGGTATCGGCATTCCCAGGTTCGAGTCCTGGTACCCCAGCCAATTCTGGCTAGCTGATGAAGTCGCAGGATGAATTCGGCAGCCAACAGAAAAGCCACCCTTCGGGGTGGCTTTTTTGCGTCTGGAGTAAAGGTCTGGGCGGCGGCTTGGTATACCGCAGGCCAGCGCTCCTCTCAATGCGAGGTGGGCTCTTCCGGGTGCATCGCCAGCCAGCTCAGGCGCTTGCGATAGATGGTAGAGGGGGCGATCTCCAGTATCGCCGCAGCGCGGGGGATACTGCCATCACAGGCGCTGATGACGCTCTCGATCGCCTCGCGTTCGACCATCCACAGCGGGCGCAGCGTGGTCTCGCTGTCCTCCGACGCGTTGTGGCTGACCGGCGTGCGATGCGCCGTGCTGGAGGGCAGGTCCAGCATGTCGGCCGTCAGCACCTCACCATCATTGAGGATGATGGCGCGCCGCAGCGTGTTTTCCAGCTCCCGCACGTTGCCGGGCCAGTCATGGGCCAGCAGCTGACGCTCGGCGCACGCACTGAGTCGTGTGAAGCGCTTGCCTTCGTGGCCTGCCATGCGCCCCAACAGCCCGGTGGCGATCTCCAGGATATCCTGACCGCGCTCGCGCAGCGGCGGCACCTTCAGCGGGATGACGTGCAGACGATAGAAGAGGTCTTCCCGGAAGCGGTGAGTATCGACCAGTACCCGCGGGTTCTGATGCGTGGCGCACACGATGCGGCAATTGACCTCTACCGTGCGCGTGGCACCCACCGGCATTACCTGCCCCGTCTGCAGGAAGCGCAGCAGCTTGCTCTGCAAGGGCAGCGGCAGCTCCGCGATCTCATCGAGAAACAGCGTCCCCCCATCTGCCGCCACGGCGAGCCCCTGCTGGGCGCTCACGGCCCCCGTGAAAGCCCCGCGCACATGTCCGAACAATTGCGACTCCAGCAGCTCTGCCGGAATGGCGGCACAATTGACGGCGATGAACGGGCCGTCACGTACCGGGCTATGGCGGTGAATGGCAGTGGCACACAATTCCTTGCCGCTGCCGCTTTCGCCGGTGATGAAGATGGGAGCGTCCGAGTGGGCGACCTGGATGAGAGTGCGATAGAGCGTCTGCATGGCCGATGAGTCTCCGATAAACTCCCCAAAACCGCGAGGTCGCTTTACCGGTAGTTCCCTTACCCGCGAGGTAGTGGAGATATCGTCAGCCAGATTCAATGCAGTAGCCGATGATGCAGCCTGATGAGCTTTCAGTGCGGTCATGAGTGTTGTTCCCTTGCTGCTGGTCTTTCTGCATTGCCTGCGCTTCGTGCGAGCGGGCTGCGAAAGAATAATTGTCGGGCTGCTTCTGGTGACAGCCTCACCGGAGAGTCTGGATTCTCCAGCGTTGAGTGTTCGTCTTGGGGGTTTATCGAGTACCCATATAGAGGTTAATGACTTGTGCGAGATGATCATGGCGGCTTTTAGTGCGTTTTTTCCGCTCCCCCTGAGTGGCAGACTTCTCAGTCTCGACGCTCGCCTGGCTGACCAACTCTCTACTCACGCTGAAAGGGTGAGTTCTGGTATCTGACGGTCTGTCTTCCCGCGGATGACTGTCCCGAGCAGTGCATCACTGGGCGTCTTCCTCCTCATCTTCGTTGTTGTGGGTGATGGTGAAGTCAGTCGACGACGTCTGAGAGCTGCCATCCGCGGACTGATCCGCAGTGCCATCGATGGTGCCGGTGGAACCATCACTCAGTGTCTGTTCGATCTGTTGCCAGTTGCCGATCGAGGTACTGCTGCCGGTATTGAGGGTATATTCCCCGATATTGGTATCGGACCCTTCCCCCAGGCTGCCGGCCTTCTTGCTCTCGTAGAGGATCAGGGCGGTTTCTGCGCTACGTGCCGGAAAGTCGTAGGGAAATGGCCCCATCAGCGAGTTGGCGCTGGCAGTCGTGGCCAGCAGGCATCCCGCGCTGACGACCCCCAGGCTGATACGTGTAAAGGCATTCATGTCTTGCTCCTTTCGCTCTGTGAAAGATGCAGTGTCTGATGCGTGAAGAATCTGGTGTCGGCAGATGCTGAAACACACGCGGGTTGCCCCGCGTGTGTTGATCAGGCTGTCGCTGGATTATTGCGGACCGACATTGATGGAGACGTTGTTGCCCACTGAGGTCGCAGCATTGTTGATGACCGGGCCATCGAAACTGCCCACTGGCGGCAAGCCGAGCGTGATGTCGCTGACCGAGGCCGTGGAGGTCACATTGGCGAAGCTCATCTGGGTATTGTCAGCAATCAGGGCGGTATCAAGACCAGCTGTATCCTGGGTGACCGACAGGTTGTTGCCCACGGAGGTCGCAGCGTTGTCCACGCTCAGGTTGAGAATGTTCTCGACCTTGGCCAGTGAATCAATATCAGCTTTGCTGAAGTATCCCCCTGCCAGGAACTGCTCGTTATGCAGGTTGACCATGGCATCGCTTTCGATGGAGGCATTGTTGCCGACTGAGGTCGCCGCATTTTCCAGGCTTTCCAGGCGCGTGATATCAGGATTCACGACACCGCCAGTATCGGTGGTGATAGTGTAGGTGCCCGCGACAGCGCCCGCAGCAGCACCCGCACCTGCAGCTGCGCCACTACCAAAGATGCTTGCCGCTGCACCTGCTCCTGCGGCGGCCCCTGCGCCTGCCCCAGCGAAGCTACCTGTCTCGACGGTAGTTTCCCCGGCGGTCGTGCCATAGGTGACATCCTTGACGATGGCTTCCGAGCTGACGTCACCGATCTGCTTCTGGAAGTTCTCGATCATCACCAGGCCGCCCGGATCAACGATATGCGGATCAATATAAGCTCCCACCTTGACGTGAGTGTCTACATGTCCATGCCACTTCCAATGGACATTGTCGAAGGCCTGCGCCTGGCTTGCCATCATCATGCCGCTTGCGAGACCGATGGCGACTGCGAGCTTGTTATAGGTAGTCATTGTCATGTTCCTCATGAATGTTGACTTATTGTGCTGCGCTGGATGCTGCCGGTACTTCTGATGCGGGTGCTGCTTGCAACGGTGTTGCGACTGCTTCATTTGATTCATTGCCACTTGCTGCATTACTGCTGGTATTGGCTGCGGCCACTTGCTGCGTGTTGCTTACGTCGTCTGCAACATGCTGTCCCGGGTGAAGCTCGCATTCCTGTCCCGCAGGTACAGGAAGCCCCAGGCCTTCAGTCAGAAGCTGATACGCGCCCATCTCCACGACTGATCTCACCCCCAGCTGCAGTGGCTCATTGCGCACTGCGCCGGAATCAAACTCGATCAACTGATTGCCGAAGAAGCGGTAGATGCCGGCTTCGACTTCATAACCCACCACCTGCTTCTGCAGGCTGGTGACATAGACGGTGCGGAAAGTGCGGATGTCGACCATGCGCAGGTCCAGGCCGACGTTGATGACTGCAGTGCGCAGTCCGGCCCCGATTCCGCTGACAAACAGGCGAGCTCCACCACTTGAAATGTTGTAATTGAGCTCTGTCAGTGCGCCGAGAACCACGAAATGCGAAGGGAGAACTGCCAGTTTGCGCGGCGAGTAGGCCATGGCCTTATTCTCGAAAAGCTGCTGCTCTGCCAGCGGGACTCGTACATCGAGACGCTCGGTAAGATGTACCTTGCGAGTCTTGTAGAGAGCACTTATCAGCATCTCTGATACGCCCTGGGTCACGGCAGCACTCTCTGTCACGGTGGAGTAACTGCGCTGACCGGTCTTGTCCGTCACCTGACCCACTGCAATCACAGGCAGGTTGGTGGCTCCCTGAATTCGACTGAGTGATACGAGGCATTCGCTATATGGCGTATTGTTGGAGGTGACTGGTGGCCCTACGACCGGTTCGACATTGTCGAATTTCGGTTCGACAGCGGCGCAGCCCCCCAGCACTGTGGCCATGCAAGCGGCCATGCATATCCGTGGCTTAAACATGCTGGAAGTTCCCCTGGTGTGACGCATGATCCTGCGCCGTTATTTTTCTCTGATATGTCTCTATCAGTTGTTCTGCCGTGTTTTCTAAGGGGCACGAAACGTGCCAAACAATTTCACAATATTTCACAGACACTTACGCATTAATGCGCAATGTTGCGTGCGATGCGTTTTGCAAATGGCGAAGCGAAGTGAGGGGAAATACCACGGGCGTGGTGCCAGTGATGAGTCGCTGATTAGGCCGCTTGTCTCACGGAAGATGAGAGTTCGTGGCAACAGGATGAGTCGGGACTGGCGAGAGGGGGTGACTGAAGGAATTTGTCATCCGCGAGGCACAGGCAGCCTCATGTTTTCTTGAGAAGGGTGATGGCGGGTGTGGTGTGAGATTGGATGGTCTTTTAACGATCTTGTGGATCAGATCTCTATGCTTATTTCATGAATCTCGGGGTTGAAGTCTGTTGTATGGCCCATAGGTGGGACAGTGCGGGCAAGCCGCATGCTAGAACGCCAGATTCCACTTTCCTCAATGCAAGACATTGATGCCTTAAGGAGAGCATGATGACAGCTTCACGCCATATGACCTCGTACAACGCCACTTCTGCTCTTTCATCCAAGCAACGCCAACATGAGCAGACCGATGGTGGCAACGTCAGCGCCGCTGCAGAAGCCTCCAATCAGCAGCTGGACGCCCGTCAGACCAATGCCGACCGTGATCAGGCGCCGGAAGCCTATCTCGACAAGTCGGGCAGCGATCGAGGCTCCGATCACTCGAGAGACGCCTATCCGACGCGCCTGAGCCAGCCGCCGGAGCATCTGTGGCAGAAGCGCCGTGAGCCCGTCGTGCACTCGCGTGCCGATGAGGGTCCGCTGGGCGCCGAGCAGCTCAAGCGTTTCAAGAGTGACGGCTTCCTGTTCGAGCCGGAATTCCTGGCGCCGGAGGAAGTCGAGGCGCTGAAGACCGAGCTGGCAGCGCTGCTCGACAACGAAGAGTGGCAGGGGCGTGATTTCACCATCACCGAGCCCAAGAGCCGCGAGATTCGTTCCATCTTCGCCGTGCACTTCCTGTCCGAGCGCTTCCGCCAGCTGGCAGAAGACCCGCGCCTGGTCGATCGCGCGCGCCAGATCCTGGGGGGCGATGTCTATCTCCACCAGTCGCGCATCAACTACAAGCCGGGCTTCGAGGGCAAGGGCTTCAACTGGCACTCGGACTTCGAGACCTGGCACGCCGAGGATGGCATGCCGGAGATGCGTGCGGTCAGCGCCTCGATCATCCTGACCGACAATCACCACTTCAATGGTCCGCTGATGCTGATCCCCGGCTCGCATGAAGTCTTCGTGCACTGCCTGGGCGAGACGCCGGATGACAATCACAAGTCATCCCTGCAGACCCAGAAGGTCGGTGTGCCCTCGCGCGAAGCACTGAGCGAGCTGATCGCCGAGCGTGGTATCGAAGCACCGACCGGCGCCGCCGGTGGTCTGTTGATGTTCGACTGCAATACGCTGCATGGCTCCAACGCCAACATGTCGCCGGACCCGCGCAGCAACGCCTTCTTCGTCTACAACCGCGTCGACAACGCGATGCAGGCGCCCTTTGCCGCCGCACGTCCGCGCCCGGAATTTCTCGCACACCGTCTCGATGGTGGCTGGGATGAACTTGAAGACTGAGCTTGAAAACTGAAGTTGAAGACCGAGCTTGAAGACTGAAGTTGAAGACTGAAGTGGAAGACCAAGCTTGAAAGCTGAGCCTTGAAGATCGAAGTGGACTGAACTGCACAACGCCGGGTTGCGCTCAGGCGGCGAAATCTCGGACGTTGGTGTGGTAGTGGCAGGCTGTCGGGGCGACGTATCATTGCGATATCTCTCATTGATCGTCTTTCATTGATCCTCCATCACGCCCCGACAGGAGTTCTACATGCCGCTTGCTCAGCGTTTCACCCCGCGTTTCAGCGATGGTCGCGTCTTCGCTCATGACCTCGGCAAGGTGGTCTGTGTCGGCCGCAATTACGCAGCCCACGCCGCGGAGCTCGGCAATGAAGTGCCCAGCGAGCCGTTGCTGTTCATCAAGCCCGCTACCAGCGTGACGCCGATGGACAAGCCATTGGCGATCTCGCGGCGTCGTGGCCAGTACCATTACGAGGCCGAGCTGGCGCTGCTGATCGGCAAGCCGCTGTGTGAAGCCAGCGAAGCAGAGGCGCTGGAAGCACTGGCCGGCATGGGCCTGGCGCTGGACCTGACCCTGCGTGAGCGCCAGAGCAAGCTCAAGGCCAAGGGCCAGCCGTGGGAGCTGGCCAAGGCCTTCGATGGCAGCTGTCCGCTGTCTTCTTTCGTGGCGCTGGAAGGGCCGCGTTGGCGTGATGCCGATGGCGAGCTGCACAGCGTGGATTTCCAGGCGCTGCACTATCGCTTCGCCATCGACGGGGAACAGCGCCAGCAGGCGGATACCAGCCTGATGCTGTTCCCCGTTGCGCGCCTGCTCAGTGAGATCAGCCACAGCTTCACCCTGCTGCCCGGCGATGTGGTGCTGACCGGCACGCCGGAAGGCGTCGGCGAGCTGAATCCGGATCAGGCGCTGGCACTGGCGCTGGACGCCCCGGATGGCAGCGGCGAGCTGTTGCGTGTCGAGACACGCACACGCGGCGTGGCATGACGTCTGGGGCTGAGCCAGCCCTGAGCGAGTAGACAGCAGCCCTGAGCGAGTTGAAAGCAGCCCTGAACGAGTAGACAGCAGCCCTGAGCGGGTTGAAAACAGCCCTGAGCGGGTTAAAAAAACAAAAGCCCCTGCCGGGTCACCGGCAGGGGCTTTTGCTGTCTGGACTTTAGCTTTTGCTATCCGGGCCAATCCTTCCGAACCTGATCCTTCCAAACTCGGTTCATTGAGCCAGGGCCCGAGCCTCGGCAGTGTCTCAGCTCTCCAGGTAGGTGTAGCCGTCGAGACCGGCCTTCAGGTCTTCGAGCAGGTCTGCCTGTTCCAGCGCATTCAGATTGGATGACTTGAGCTGACGCGCGAGGCGTGCGGCCAGCTGCTCCGGGTCGAAGTTCACGTAGCGCAGCACCTGCGCCACGCTATCTCCCTGGATCGCATGGGAAAGCTGCCACTGGCCATCGTCGTCGAGGCTGGCATCCACGGAATCGGTATCGCCGAACAGGTTGTGCAGGTCGCCGAGGATTTCCTGATAGGCGCCGACCATGAAGAAGCCGAGCAGCTTCTCTTCATCGGCATGCCATTCCGGCAGCGGCAGGGTGGCGTCCAAGCCCTGGTCATCCACATAGGTGTCGATGCGGCCATCGCTGTCGCAGGTGATGTCCTGAATCACGCCACGCCGGGTCGGCGCGCGGTCGAGACCGGTCAGCGGCAGGATCGGGAAGATCTGCTCGATGCCCCAGATGTCCGGCAGCGACTGGAACAGCGAGAAGTTGACGAACAGCTTGTCGGCCAGCTTCTCGTTGAGCTCATCGAGCACCGCGCGGTGCGAACGCTGGCGCGCATCGAGACGCCCGGCCAGGCTGCGACACACGTTGGTGTAGATGGCTTCGGCCTCGGCGCGGATGGCGATGCTGGCCAGCCCCATCACGAAGCGCTCCTGCACCTGATGCTGGGCATGCACCACGGCGTGGTAGATCTCCACCAGCTCACGCGGCTCAAGCTGACCTTCCAGCCGTGCGGCCTGCGCCCACAGCGCGGCGATCTGGGCATCGTCCTCGCGGCGTGCGGGCAGCGGCAGGTTCACGCGTTCCTCGCCGATCACGTCCGTGACCAGCACCGCGTGATGAGCGGTCAGGGCGCGGCCGGATTCGGAGATGATGTGCGGATGCGGCAGGTCATGGGCATCACAGACGGCGTGGAAGGCGCCGACCACATAGTCGGCGTATTCGCGCATCGAGTAGTTGAGCGAGCAGGCGCTTTCCGAGCGCGTGCCTTCGTAGTCCACGCCCAGGCCGCCGCCGACATCGACGATTTCCACGCCGGCGCCAGCTTCGTGCAGGCCCTGATAGAAGCGCGCGCACTCGGCCAGGCCGCGCTGGATGTCGCTGATGTCCGCGATCTGGGAGCCAAGATGGAAGTGGACCAGCTTGAGGCAGTCCAGCGCATCCACCTCGCGCAGACGCTCGACCAGCGCGACGATCTGGCTGGCGGTCAGGCCGAACTTGGACTTCTCGCCGCCGGTGTTCTGCCAGTTGCCCTTGCCGATGGTGGCCAGGCGCGCGCGCAGGCCGATGCGCGGCCGCACGCCCAGGCGCTGTGCCTCTTCCAGCACCAGTTCCAGCTCGCTGGCCTTCTCGACCACCAGATGCACGCGGTGGCCGAGCTTCTCGCCCATCAGCGCCAGACGCACGTATTCGCGGTCCTTGTAGCCATTGCAGACGATCACCGACGGGCCGCTGTCCGACAGCGCCAGCACGGCGAGCAGTTCCGGCTTGCTGCCGGCTTCCAGCCCGACACGCCCGCGTGAGCGCTCGCTGGTCGCCAGCAGTTCCTCGACCACGCGACGCTGCTGATTGACCTTGATCGGGTAGACGGCGGTGTAGCTGGCGCCATAGCCGCGCGAGCTGATGGCGGCATCGAAGGCGGCGCACAGCTGCTCGACGCGGTCATGCAGGATATCGGCGAAGCGAACCAGCAGCGGCAGGCGCAGGCCCTGGGCGCGCGCCTTGTCGATCAGCGAGATCAGCGGCAGCGCAGGCGTGCCCGGCTCGCCATGCGGGCGCACCAGTGTCAGGCCATCCTGGCCCACGTCGAAATAGCCGCTGCCCCACTGGTCGATGTTGTAGGTGCGGCGTGCTTCGGCTGCAAAGGAGGTCATCGCGGTCTCCGGAGATGGACGGCGTGAAGGCAAGCCCGGCGGTGCTCAACAGGTGTAGGCAACGTCGGAGAAGACAATGACGCCCGCAGGAATGTGGGCGCTCAGAGGGCGCATTATGCCTGCTGGGGGCCAGCAGGCAATTGCTTTGACGACTCGGTGAGTACGGAAGGTGCCGATCAGGCCGGTTGCGTGGCCTCGGGCAGCGGCAGAGCGCCTTCCTCGATGCGCCGACCCAGCAGCTGGCGGTACTGTGCCGGGTCCTTCGGCGTCAGGCTGTGGGCGGGCGGGTCCACGTAGACCACCAGCAGGCGTGACAGCCAATAGCGCAGCGCGGTCATGCGCAGCATGCTCGGCCACAGGCGGCGTTCGTCGGCATTCATCGGGCGCTCGGTCAGATAGGCGCTGAGCAGGGCGTCATAACGCGCCGGGTCCAGACGGCCATCGTCATTGGAGCACCAGTCATTGACCAGAATCGACAGATCGAAGATCAGGTCGCCCGTGCAGCCGTTGTAGAAGTCGATGATGCCGCCGAGGCGGTCGCCGTCGAACAGGGTGTTGTCGCGGAACAGGTCACCGTGCAGCGCGCCCTGCGGCAGCTCGACACCGCTGAAGACGTCTTCGCAGACATCGATCTCGTCGGCCATCAGCGCCTGGTCTTCCGGGCTCAGATACGCCAGTACCTTGTGGTGCATCGGCTTGATCCAGTGCAGGTCACGGGTATTGGGGCGGTGGCCGGTGAAATGCTGCGAGACGGCATGCATGCGCCCCAGCGCCGCGCCGATCTCGCGGCACTGCGCCACGTTGGGCGAGACCGGCCAGTTGCCCGGCATACGCGGGAACAGCAGCGCCGGCTTGCCTGCCAGCACCTTGAGCGCCTGGCCGTCGCGGTCGTGCAGCGGGCCCGGCACCGGCAGCTTGTGGCTGGCGAGGAAGTCGAGCAGCTCGACGAAGAAGGGCAGTTCCGCATGCTCGCCCTGCTCGAACAGGGTCAGCACCATCTCGCGGCGATCGGTGGTGACGAAGAAGGTCGAGTTCTCGGTGCCGTGCGCGACATCCTCAAGCGATGTCAGCGTGCCTGCGTCGTACTCTGCCAGAAATTCTGCGACCTGAGCGTCGCTCAGGGGGGTAAAGACTGCCATGGGTGACTCTTCTCGCCGAAATGTGTCCGCCCCGCCAGTGGCGCGCCGCCGGAGCGAAGCGGCGGCAATGCGCTGACAGGAGTTGTTGTAGGTATGCAGGAAGGATGCCGCCACGCCCGGGGGCAAGAGATGTGCCGCGGGCGTGACGCCTGTCGCTGCTGGCTCAGCTGTCGCGTGAACCAGATGCCGAGCTTATCACTTTTTCAGTGCCCAGCCGGGTACCTTGAGCTGGCTGGCGCTGGTGACGCTGGACTTGATGAAGTTGCCGTTGCCGTCACTGTCGAGCAGGAAGAAGGGCGCGCCGCCCTTGGGGATGATCTCGATGGCATACAGATGGCCATTGACGCGGTATTCGCGCAGCTGGCGGTCATCCTGCTGACGGCTGGTGATCTGCGGCTTGGGGGCCTCGCTCTCGGCGACGGCCAGCGGCGCACTCAGGGCGGTGACGGCCAGCAGCAGCCCGGTGGCCAGCAGCGTGGGCAGGCGCAGCAGGGAATGCGGAGCAATGGAAGCAGTCGAGCGCATGACAATCCTCCTTTACACAAGCGCAGCCTGTATCAGGTTCCGCGTGCAAAAGTTCTGTGAGCAAGGGGCCTGCAGGCAGGGTGCCTGCGAGCAAGCACCCGGTGCGTACCCGTGCAGAAGACAAGCGAATCGGCGCTGGCCTGAAACCTTGCCTGATGGGCGCAGTTTACGTCCCTTGACGGCAGTGTGCACGACTTCCCGCCATCAATGCCGGGCGCAGAAGACACACGCGCCGAGGGCGGCGACTGTGCCTCGCCGCAGCCCTTGCGTATCATGACAGCCATAGCTGCCGAGAGGTTTTCGGCCCCGACTCTGCTTGCCCCAAGCTCACCCTTCAGCCTACGGATGCGACTGCTCATGGCCGCCACGCCGATCGTTCTCGTCGATGGATCTTCCTATCTCTATCGTGCCTTTCATGCTCTGCCGCCACTGACCACCTCCAAGGGCCTGCCCACCGGCGCGGTGAAGGGCGTGATCAACATGCTCAAGAGCCTGATCCGCCAGTACCCGGACAGCCCCATGGCGGTGGTCTTCGATGCCAAGGGCAAGACCTTCCGCGACGACATGTACCCGGAGTACAAGGCCCAGCGCCCGCCGATGCCGGATGACCTGCGCCTGCAGGTCGAGCCGCTGCATGCCTGCGTGCGCGCCCTTGGCCTGCCCCTGCTGTGCGTGGAAGGCGTCGAGGCCGATGACGTCATCGGCACCCTGGCGCGCATGGCGACCGAGGCCGGGCGTGACGCCGTCATCTCTACCGGCGACAAGGACATGGCCCAGCTGGTGAACGAGCACATCACCCTGGTCAACACCATGAAGAACGAGACGCTGGACGTGGACGGCGTCACCGAGAAGTTCGGCATTCCGCCGAACCTGATCATCGACTTCCTCGCGCTGATGGGCGACAAGGTCGACAACATCCCCGGCGTGCCGGGCGTGGGCGAGAAGACCGCGCTGGGCCTGCTGCAGGGCATGGAAGGCGGCCTCGACACCATCTACGGCGATCTCGATCGCATCAAGACGCTCAGCTTCCGTGGCGCCAAGACCCTGGCCAAGAAGATGGAAGCGCATCGTGAAGATGCCTATCTCTCCTACCGTCTCGCCACCATCAAGCTGGACTGCGAGCTGGAATATGGCCTGGATGACCTCGCGATCGCCGCGCCGGACACCGCCGCGCTGGTCGAGCTCTACCGCGAGATGGAGTTCAAGGCCTGGCTGAAGGAGCTGCTGGAAGGCGGCGACATGGCGGCCACGCCGCATGCCGACGAGAAGGACAGCGGAGTCGCCGGCAGTGACCTGTTCGGTGACAGCATCGCGCCGGTCGCTGAAAAGGCCTCAGGCAAGAGCAAGACCGCCGCTGCGCCAACCCCTGATCTGGAAGCGGCGGAAGAGGGCGACGAGATGCCCGATGCGCTGCCGCCGCGTGAGGAGCGCAACTATCGCGCCATCACCGAGCAGGCCGAGCTGGATGCGTGGCTCGAGCGCGTGCGCAACGCCACCTCGCTGTGCTTCGACCTCGAGACCACCAGCCTCAACTACATGGAAGCCGAGATCGTCGGTATCGGCATGGCGCTGGAAGTCGGCGAGGCCGTCTACATTCCCGTCGCTCACAGCTATCTGGATGCCCCCGCGCAGCTGGAGCGCCAGGCCGTGCTGGAAGCGCTGACGCCGATTCTCGCCGATACCGCCATCACCAAGATCGGCCAGAACCTCAAGTACGACATCGAGGTGCTGGCGCGCTATGACATCGCGGTGGCCGGCCCGCTGGCCGACACCATGCTGATGTCCTACGTGCTCAATTCCACCGCGACCCGTCACGACATGGACTCGCTGGCGCTCAAGTATCTGGGCGAGAGCACCATCAGCTTCACCGACATCGCCGGCAAGGGCGCCAAGCAGCTGACGTTCGATCAGATCGCGCTGGAAGAGGCGATGCCGTATGCCTGCGAGGATGTCGACATCACCCTGCGCCTCGCCGCGCTGCTGATGCCGCGCATCGAGAAGCTGGGGCGTCTGGATGAAGTGCTGCGTCAGTTCGAGTATCCGCTGATTCCGGTGCTGGCACGCATCGAGCGCAACGGTGTCGCGATCGACCCCGAGCGCCTGCACGTCCAGACCCGCGAGCTGACCGAGCAGATCCACGACATCGAGAAGCAGGCCTTCGAGCTTGCGGGCCGCGAGTTCAACCTCTCTTCCCCCAAGCAGCTGGGCGAGATCCTCTTCGAGGAGCAGAAGCTGCCGGTCAAGAAGAAGACGCCCAAGGGCGCGCCGTCCACCGCCGAAGCGGTGCTTGAGGAGCTGGCGCTGGACTACCCGCTGCCCAAGCTGATCATGCGCCATCGCGGCATGACCAAGCTCAAGAGCACCTACACCGACAAGCTGCCGCAGCTGGTCAACCCGACCACGCGTCGCCTGCACACCAGCTACCATCAGGCCGTCACCGCGACGGGGCGTCTGTCGTCGTCTGATCCGAACCTGCAGAACATCCCGGTGCGCAGTGACGAGGGCCGTCGTATCCGTCAGGCCTTCATCGCGCGCCCCGGCTATCGCATCGTCGCGGCGGATTACTCGCAGATCGAGCTGCGCATCATGGCGCACCTCTCCGGTGACAAGGGCCTGCTCTCGGCCTTTGCCGACAACCGCGACGTGCACGCCGCCACCGCCGCTGAAGTCTTCGGTACCGAGGAATCGCGTGTCAGCAGTGACCAGCGTCGCAGCGCCAAGGCCATCAACTTCGGGCTGATCTACGGCATGTCCGCCTGGGGCCTCTCGCGTCAGCTGGATATCGAACCCGGCCAGGCCAAGACCTACATCGAGCGCTACTTCGAGCGTTATCCTGGCGTCGCCACCTACATGGAAGACACGCGTCAGCTCGCCGCCGAGCAGGGCTACGTCGAGACCATCTTCGGCCGTCGTCTCTACCTGCCGGAAATCGGCTCGCGCAATCACGCGCGTCGCAGCGCCGCCGAGCGCACCGCCATCAACGCCCCGATGCAAGGCAGCGCCGCCGACATCATCAAGCGCGCCATGATCGACGTGGATGCCTGGCTGGCGGGCAGCGACGGTGACAAGGCGTACGACGCCATGATGGTCATGCAGGTACACGATGAACTCGTCTTCGAAGTCGCCGAAGCGCAGGTCGAAGACTTCATGAAAGACGTCGCGCAGCGCATGCAGAACGCCGCCTCCCTCGACGTCCCGCTGCTCGTCGAAGTCGAGCAAGGCGACAACTGGGAAGAAGCGCATTAACGCGACGCACCATTAAAGCAATCATCAAAACCCCGCTTCGGCGGGGTTTTTTGTTATTAACTTTGACAGTTATACTTATCAAGGTAAGAATATAAGCGCTAGCTTTTACACAGGGAAGAAGAAAAATGAGCTTGATAGAACGTTTCCAGCCATTGGTCCGTCGTGCACGCGATGAAAGTTCTCACATTACAACGGAAGAAGCCACAAAGACTGCGTTAATACTGCCTATGTTGCAGATATTGGGGTATGACGTTTTTAATCCTCGCGAGGTTATCCCCGAGTATATCGCCGACATAGGCAAGAAAAAGGGTGAGAAAGTAGATTATGCCATCATGAAAGATGGCGAGATCTCAGTTTTGATCGAGTGTAAGCCTTTTAGGTATGAACCTTGATCAAGCTCACTTTACTCAGCTTTATCGTTATTTTAGTGTGACTCCTGCACGTTTTGGCGTGCTCACAAATGGTGTGGAGTACCGTTTCTTCTCGGACTTGGATGACAGGAATAAGCTTGACGATCAGCCTTTCTTCCGCTTCGATCTGCTAGATCATAATGATCGTGATTTAGAAGAATTGAAGAAATTCAGCAAGAGTGATTTTGAGGTTGATAATATCCTTGGTTCTGCGAGTCAGCTGAAATATATCTCGCTTATACAAGAAGAGTTTTCTTCTCTCATTACCGATGTGCCTGAAGACTTTGTGAAGTTTATCGTGTCCCGTGTCTACGAAGGACGTATGACTCAAAGTGTCGTGAGTGAGTTCAAGCCAACCGTTTATGATGCGATTCAACAGTTTATTCGTGAACAGGTAGATACTCGTCTCAAGAAAGCGCTTAACTCCAGTGACCTGTCAGTTAACGATGTCATGAGAAGCGATCCTGCTGAAAAAGAGGCAGAGCCAGAAGACGGTATCGAAACCACGCAAGAGGAAATTGACGCCTATAATATCGTGCGAGCTTTGGTGTGCGATAAGGTCGATATTGAACGTGTTGTTATGCGTGATACCAAGAGTTATTGCGGTATTTTGCTTGATGATAATAATCGCAAGCCGATCTGTCGCCTTCGCTTTAACGGAAAAAGCATCAAAAGAGTTGAGTTCTTTGATGATGAAGCGGATAGAGTGGAAATCAAAGATATTAAAGATATATTCTTGTTCAAGGATCGCTTGTTGAATACCCTGGATAAATATATTCAGTAATTTCAGATGTGATCAAGAAAACCCCGCTTTGGCGGGGTTTTCTTGTTTCTGGGCTGCATTTCCTGGGCAGGGTCTCTGGCCCCCTCGTCTCTGTCCATGCCCATAAAACGAGCATGAGAAAGCAGAGGCACTGGCCTCGGGAAGTTCTACGACCACTGGCTACGTTGATCCTTGGCGGCGGTAGGCCGATGCTGTGGGGGGGGTCCGGTTTTCCGGACGCTGGCTGCGTGATGGCGTGGCCCATAACAATCAGATCCGGCGGGTGTAGTGGCAGAGGGATACGGCTGCCCACGATGACCGGACACGCCAAGGGAGAGCGGTGATGGCTCAGCAGATGCCTGTGTCAGGCGCGGTGGTCGGGGAGAAGATGACTGTCCCGCTGCGTGATGATCTACCTGCCACCTCGATTCATCTGGAGCGGGCGCGCCGCGAGTTGCTGCGTGCCGCGATGGATGCAGTGGAGGAGTGGGTCGTGGTGGTGGATGCCCAGGGCGGTATCCAGTTTCTGAATGCGCCCTATGCCGAGTTTCTCGGCGTCGAGGCCAGCGAGGTGCTGGGGCGCGATGTCAGCGAGGTGATCGAGAACACCCGCATGCACGAGGTGCTGGAGAGCGGACGCGCGGAGCTTGCCCAGCTGCAGTTGATTCGTGGCCACCACATGATTGCCCACCGTTATCCCATCTTCCGCGATGGCGAGCTGATCGGTGCCATCGGCTCGGTGCTCTATCACGACACCTGGGAATGGCGGCAGGTGAATGCTCAGGTTCAGGCGCTGGAAGCGGAGGTGGACTACTACCGTCAGGCGCTGGAAACCCCCAACGGCGCGCGCTGGCAGCTGAGTGACATCATCGGCGATTCGCCCGCCATGCGAGAACTTGCCTGCAAGGTGCGCAAGATCGCCCCCGGCGGTGCCTCGGTGTTGATCCGTGGCGAGTCCGGCACCGGCAAGGAGCTGTACGCCCATGCGTTGCATCGCAGCTCGGCGCGCGCCAAGGGGCCCTTCATCAAGCTCAACTGCGCAGCGATTCCCGAAGCGCTGCTGGAGGCGGAGCTGTTTGGTTATGAAGAGGGCGCCTTCACCGGCGCCAAGCGCGGCGGCAAGCCCGGCAAGTTCCAGCTCGCGGATGGCGGTACGCTGTTTCTCGATGAGGTCGGCGACATGCCGCTGGCGATGCAGGCCAAGCTGCTGCGCGTGCTGCAGGACCGCGAGGTCGAGGCGGTCGGCGCGACCCGTCTGGTCAGTGTTGATGTCCGTGTCATCGCCGCGACTCACCGCCCGCTGGAAGCGCTGGTCGAGAGCGGCGAATTCCGCGAAGACCTCTTCTACCGCATCAACGTGGTGCCCTTGAAGGTGCCGCCGCTGCGCGAGCGCCGCGACGACCTGCCGACCCTGGCCACGCACCTGCTGTCACGCCTGGCGCGACGCAGTGGTCGCCGCCCGCCGATTCTCTCCGAAGCCGCCCTTGAACGCCTGTGCGCCCACCATTGGCCCGGCAACGTGCGCGAGCTGGAAAACGTGCTCGAAGCCGCCTTCTATCTGGGCGGCAGCCATATCCAACCGACCGACCTGCCGGATGCCATCGGCGCCCGGCATGGCGATGCGCGGCATGGCGATGCCCGGCACGCCGCTACCCATCAAAGCGACTTGTCCACACCCGCTTCAGCGGCCGAGTCGTCCACAACCGCCCGGGAGTTGCCCACGACGCCGGCCACGCTGCGTGAGGCGATGGCCCAGGCGGAGCGCCAATTGATCGAGGACGCGCTGCGCGCCGCCGAGGGCAATCGCACCCGCGCCGCCCGTCAGCTCGGCATCGCCAAGTCCTCGCTCTACGAGAAGCTCAATCGGCATGGCCTGTTGGCCGAAACGCCCTGATCGACCGGCATTTCACCTCCCCGCCACCAACGAGTGGCCAAAGCGTCCGGAATCTCGGTCAGTGACCGGAATTCCGGACGCTTTGCGTTTCTCGCCAGCCCACGGCGTGCATAGCCGCATGGGGTCTGCATTCCTCTATCGGCATATTCGACTGGAGTCGTAGACAGAATTCATGTCAGCGCGCGACCTTGGTCGCAGCCTCGGCAGCTTGAGTGTCCGGCTTTCCGGACGCTGTCGTAAGCCGATACTGCCGCGCAGGGCGCGGTGAGTCGGCTCGCGCGGGCCTTCCCCTCGTAGCTCTCTGAAATCATTGACGTTGTTGTGGCGTGGTCAGCCGCTTGCGTTGTCATCGGGTAAGTTGACGTAAGCGTCATCTTGCAACGTGGCTCATGTCCAGCAAGCCACAAGCCGTACGACCAGCGAGCACAACAACAAATCAGGGAGCCGCACCATGTCGCAACACGCCACGCCGTATCAATCGACGCCGACCCGCCGCCTGCGCCTCGGAGCTGCCATTGCGGCGGCCGTGGCCACCACCACCTTGATGGCCGCCGCGCCAGCCCAGGCGGAAGGGCCGAAACAGCTCGACGTCGCCAGTACCTTCTCGACCAAGAACTTCCTCGGTGCCGGTGCCGTGCGCCTGTCAGAGGAACTCAAGAGCGCGACCGGCGGCGAAGTCGGCCTGCGCGTGCACGAGCCGGGCGATCTCGTGCCGGCCTTCGAGGTCTTCAACTCCGTCTCCTCCGGTGCGGTGCAGGCCGGTTGGGACTGGATGGGCTACTGGGCCGGCACGGTGCCGATCACCAATCTCTACGGTGCACTGCCGTTCGGCCCGAGCCCGGAAGCCTTCATGTCATGGATGTGGGCCGGTGAGGGTACCGAGCTTGTGCAGGCCGCCTATGACCCCTACGGCGTGAAGGTGCTGCCGTGCTTCATCTCGCCGCAGGAAACCGGCGGCTGGTACAACAAGGAAATCAACTCGCCGGAGGACTTCAAGGGCCTGTCGATGCGTATCTCCGGCCTCGGCGCCAAGGTGCTCAACAAGCTGGGCGCCTCGACTCAGCTGGTGCCGGGCAGCGAGATCTACCTCGCGTTGGAGCGTGGCCGTGTCGATGCCACCGAGTTCTCGGTGCCGCAGGTCGATCAGGCGATGGGCTTCAATGAAGTCGCCAAGTACTACTACTTCCCGGGTTGGCACCAGAGCGCCAGCTGGTTCTCGCTGCTGATCAACCAGCAGGTATGGGACAGCTACAGCGATGAGCGCAAGGCGCAGTTCCAGACTGCCTGCCGCGCGACCCTGCAGTGGGCGATGGCCGAAGCACCGCCGGCTCAGGTACGTGCGATCCACGAGCTCGAGGAGAAGGGCGTCGAGGTCAAGCGCTTCCCGGAGCCGGTGATGACCGCGCTGCAGGAAGCCTGGGGTGAAGTGCTGGCCGAAGAGAAGCAGACCAATCCTGACTTCGCCAAGGCCTACGATTCGCTGATGAAGCACGCCGCACTGATCGACGAATGGTACGAGCTGCAGGCCATGCCGCAGCCGATGGCCATGAAGCAGGCTGACAACGCTGACGAGGGTAGCGCCCAATGACCGACCCCCGCCTTGCGCCCTGGCGGGCACAGGGCGGGGCGGTGTGTGACGCCCTGGGCCGACCGCTGGTCGGCCTGGGGCTGTGGGTGGGTCGCCTGACCAGCTGGTTGGGTCTGGCGATCATCCTGGCCGTGCTCACCACCGTCACGCTCAACGCCTTGGGCATCAATGAAATCGCCAACTGGGGGTCGCCCGACGTGCTGCTGTTCGGCACCGCGATCACCATCAATTCCGTCACCGAGTTGCAGTGGCACCTGTTCGGTCTGCTGACGCTCTTCGGTGGCACCTACGCCCTGCACAGCGATACGCATGTGCGGGTCGACCTGTTCTATCAGCGCCTCTCGCCGCGCGGACGCGCCGTGGTCGATATCCTCGGCCACCTCATCATGCTGATTCCCTTCTGCCTGCTGATCGCCTGGCTGTCCAAGCATTTCGTCACCATGTCCTACATGTCCGGCGAGAAGTCCAACTATGGCGGCCTGGTGGACCGTTACCTGATCAAGGCGATGCTGCCGACGGGGCTGGTGTTCCTCGCCCTCGGCGCGCTGGGGCAGATCTTCGAGAATCTGGCCTGCCTGTTCGACCCGGCGCGCACCCCCGAGCGCCTGAAAGACCACGAGATTGCCAGTCTGGCCGGCCTTGCGGATCAGCAGAATGCTGCGCCAGCGACCACCGACGCCACGGCACCCCAGAATCATGCAGACGGGAGCCATGACAATGCTCGCTGAATACGCCTTGCCCATCACCATGGTGGTGGCACTTCTGATAGGTATCTTCTCCGGCTACCCGGTGGCCTTTCTGCTCGGCGGGCTGGGTATCCTGTTCGCCTTCATCGGCGATATCCCGCTGCCGTTTCTCGGCACCGTCGGCTCGCGCATCTTCGGCGGCGTGATCGAGAACTGGCTGCTGATCGCGATTCCGCTGTTCGTGTTCATGGGGCTGATGCTGGAAAGCTCCGGCGTGGCGCGCAATCTGCTGATGACACTGCAGCGGCTGTTCGGTCGCGTGCATGGCGGTCTGGCCGTCTCGGTGGCACTGCTGGGCGTGGTGATGGCCGCCAGTACCGGCATCATCGGTGCCTCGGTGGTCATGCTGGGCCTGCTGGCGCTGCCGGTGATGCTGGGGCAGGGCTACAAGGCCGAGATGGCCTGTGGGGTCATCGCGGCCTCCGGCACCCTGGGCATCCTGATTCCGCCCTCGATCATGCTGGTGCTGATGGGCTCCATCCTGCAGATCTCGGTGGGGGCGCTGTTCAAGGCGGCGCTGATTCCGGGGCTGATGCTCGGCGCGCTCTACGTCGCCTATCTGCTGATCACCGCCAAGCTGCGCCCGGACTGGGCACCGCTGCCGGACCAGTCGCTGCTCGGCACCGACAAGACACCGCTGCCGCTGGCACTGCTGCGCGACCTGCTCGGGCCGATGGTGCTGATCGTCGCGGTGCTGGGGTCGATCATGACCGGTATCGCCACGCCCACCGAGGCCGCGGCCATCGGCGCGGGTGGCAGCCTGCTGCTGGCGCTGGTGATGGGCGGACTGTCCTTCTCCACCCTGCGCAACACGCTGCGCGATACCTCGCGCACCAGCGCGATGATCCTGTTCGTCGTCATCGGCGCGACCTGCTTCTCGGTGGTCTTCAAGCGCCTCGGCGGTGACTACCTGATCGAGGATGTCATCACCGGCACCGGCCTTGGCCCCTATGGCCTGCTGTTGCTGCTGATGGGGCTGATCTTCGTGCTCGGCTTCTTCCTCGAGTGGATCGAGATCAGCTTCGTGGTGCTGCCGCTGGTGGCGCCGGTGGTCGAGGCGCTGGACTTCGGGCTCGGGCTTTCCGGCCAGGGGCTGCTGGTGTGGTTCGCGATTCTGGTCGCCATCAACCTGCAGACGAGTTTCCTGACGCCACCCTTCGGCTATGCGTTGTTCTACCTCAAGGGCATCACCGCCGGGCAGGTGTCCATCGGCACCATCTATCGCTCGATTCTGCCCTTCGTCGGCCTGCAGCTGGCGGGTCTGATCCTGTGCATGCTGTTCCCGGCGCTGGTGCTGTGGCTGCCGGGGCTGATGCCCTGACGCTCGCCAATCGGAGCATCACAGGGAGGTGATGTCTGGGTAAGCAGGGGGCTGAGCAGAGGGTTGAGCAAAGAGCTGAGCAGCGCAGCGCGGCATGAGGTACGCAGGGGTGACCCTTCGGGGGTTCTATCAGGGAGAATGAGATGCTGCCACGACGCAGGGTATTGATCGCGGGGCAGGGGGAGTGGCTGGAGGCCATGGCGCGCACCTTCCTGGAAGATGGCGCCATCATCGCCCTGATGGGCACCGCGCCAGCGGACCTCGAACGCGTGCTGGATGCACTGGGCGGCGAGCAGTCGGACCGCTTCGGCCAGGTGGTCGGCGAGGGCTGCTTCGAGACACTGGTGGCGCGTCTCGGGCGCCTCGACGTGCTGGTCTGCATGCCGCCTCAGGCCATGGCCGGGCAGTCGCTGGAAGCCTGCCTGGTTGCGCAGGTCGCCGGCCCCGGCGCCTTGCTCAAGGCGGCCTGTGCGCGCATGTTGCGCCACGGCGGACGCCTGCTGGCCGTGGCGCCACCGCTGCCCTCGCAGCCGTCTTCGTCGCTGTCCTCGCAGCTATCCTCGCAGGAGCATCACGGCACTGCCATGGCACAGGCGGCGCTGAGTGAGTTGATCCAGCGGCTGGCGTCACGCGCGCCGGACAAGGTACGTGCCAATCTGCTGTGCCCGGAGGGCAGCCGACCGGACGCCGTGGCGGAATGCGCGCGCTTTCTGGCCGGTGGCGCCGGGCGTTCCCTCAATGGTCAGGTACTGCACCTGAGCGACTGATCTCCCGACAGACGTTTTACAACACAAGCGGCCGTGGCATTGCCACGGCCGCTTGTTGTCGTCTGCTGGTCTGACATATGGCCAATTTGATCAAATATACGTCCAATTATATCAATCCGCTCTGGCTGAAGTGATTAAGGTAGAAGGAGACTCAGCGTCGCACCAGCATCCGCGAGCAGGTACCTGACCAGTAAGACAACAGTGCCGCTCCCTCAGCCGTGGAGATCATCGAGTGCCCAGCAGACCGCATTCCGTCAGCCTAAAAGACCATGGACAACAACTGCATCTGAGCCACGCCGAGGGCGATCTGACCCTCGAGGCGCTCTGGCTGCGTGAGCGGAGTCCCGATGAAACGACGCTCGACTCCCTCACCGGTCAGCGCCTGATCGAGGCGGCGGACCTGCCGCTGGACCTGAGCCTGACTCAGGCACAACTGGATGGCGATACGCTGTCGCTGGCCTTCAGTGACGGCCATGCGGCAAGCTTCTCGCTGGCGGCCCTGCTGGCGGAGTGTCAGCCGTGTGAGGCCTATCAGGGCATGACCTTCTGGCAGGGGAATCTCGCCCAGCTGCCCGAGGCCGACTTCGCCGCGGCGCTGGAGGATGACGCGGCCTTGCTGGACATGCTCGAGCAGTTGCAGCGCTTCGGCTTCGTGCGGGTCAGCGGCGTGCCGGACACGGAGGACGGCATGCAGGGACTGATCCACCGCATCGGGCCGCTGCGGCGCACCAACTGGGGCGGTATCGCCGACGTGAAATCCGTCGCCAATGCCTATGACCTCACGATGACCCAGCGCGGGCTGGAGCCGCATACCGACAATCCCTACCGCGACCCGATTCCGGGCTACATCTGGCTGCACTGTCTGCGCAACGCGGCCCAGGGCGGCGACAGCATGCTGGTGGATGGCTTCAGTGCGGCAGAGCACCTGCGCCGTGAAGACCCCGAGGCCTTCGCCTGCCTGACAGAAGTCAGCCCCGGCTTCCGTTATCACGACGCCACCACGCGCCTGGAAAGCGAAGGCCCGCTGATCGAGCTGGACAGCCGTGGTCAGGTCGCCCGAGTGCGCTTCTCCAACCGCACTGAGCGGGTGCCGGCGCTGCCCGGCGCGACCCTGCGTCGCTACTACGCTGCCCGCCAGGCGTTCTATCGCCTGATCTCCGGTGACGACTTCACGCTGCACCTCAAGCTGGCACCGGGCCAGATGCTGATCATGGACAACTACCGGCTGTTCCATGGTCGCAGCGCCTTCCAGCTGGAAGGTGGCATCCGCCATATGCGCCAGGGCTATGTGGACCGTGACTCCACCGCCAGCCGCCGTCTGCTGCTGGCCGATCAGCTCGCCGGTCAGTTCGCCAATGAGGAGGCCAGCGCATGAGCGAACAGGCCCGCTTCCGCAGTTTCGAGGAAAGCACGCATGCCGAGTGGGCGCTGATCGATGCGCGCTTCCGGGAATATCAGTCCGATGCCTGCCGGCGTGTGCTTGAACATCTGGGGCGCCTCAAGGGCGATCACCACGGCTATCCGGTCGATCGCTACGAACACTGCCTGCAGACCGCCACCCGCGCGCTGCGCGCTGGCGCCGATGAGGAGATGGTGGTCTGCGCGCTGCTGCATGACATCGGCGATGACCTGGCACCGGCCAATCATGCCGAGATCGCCGCCGGTATCCTCGAGCCGTTCATCGACCCGCTGAACACCTGGATGATTCGTCATCACGAGCTGTTCCAGGGCTATCACTACCGCGAATTCTTCGGTCAGGACCGCCACGCCCGCGAGGCACATGCCGGGCATCCCGCCTATGAGCGCACCGTGCGCTTCTGTGATGAGTGGGACCAGACCAGCTTCGACCCCGAATACGACACCCTGCCGCTGGAGCATTTCATCCCGATGCTGGAGCGGGTGATGGGGCGGGCGCCCTTCGGCGGCTTGCCGGATCTGGTGCCGGAGCCAGAACTTGAGAAGGACATGGCCAGTCAGGCCGGTGCTCGCTGAAGGCGTACTCTGCCTGAGGGTAAAGTTCCAACGAATCAATTGCTTGCGACGCAGCAGGGCGGAGAAGACACAAGCGCCGACAACGACAACGACAGCGCCGTGAGCGATGGACACGCACGACGCCCGCCATATACGAAGCCTTTCAGCCCCGACAACAACAAGGCCCGGCGCGACCGGAACCGACAAGGAAAGACACGATGACCACCACCCCGTACCCCCTGACACCTACGACGAAGCACGGCGCCCGCCGTGGTCTGCTTGCCCTCGCGACCCTGCTGCTCGGCACGGCTAGCCTGGCAGCCTCGGCCCAGGACAAGGATGACGAGCTGACGCTGATCGTGCCGCCGTGGCCCGGCGTCACCGTCAAGAGCGAGATCGTCGCCCAGATCCTCGCCCCGCTGGGCTACGACGTGGAGCGACAGGAAGTCAGCTCCACCGTCGGCTACAACACCCTGACCACCGGCGACAGCGACGCCTTCCTCGCTGGCTGGCTGCCTGCCCAGAAAGACAGTTATGACGCGGCCATGGCCGCCGGTGCGATCACCGATCTCGGCAACAACGTCACCGGCGCCCGCATGGGCTTCGCGGTGCCGGGCTATGTCTACGAGGCCGGCATCCACAGCGCCGCGGATCTTGCCGCCCACGCCGAGCAATTCGACGAGACCGTCTACTCCATCGAAAGCGGCTCCACGGTCAGCGACATGCTCAATGGCGCCATCGACAATGATGTCTATGGCCTGGGCGACTGGGATGCGATGGAGTCCTCGACGCCCGGCATGCTCAGCGAGGTGCGTGCCGCCCAGCGCGAGCAACGCTGGATCGCCTTCTACGGCTGGACACCGCACTGGATGGTGCCGGAATTCGACACCCATATCCTGGCAGACCCGGAGTCGGTGTTCGGCCCCGACAATGGCGCCAGTGACGTCAAGACCGTCGTGCGCACCGCCTACGCCGAAGCCAATCCCAACCTCGCCCGCTTCCTCGATCAGCTCGTCTTCAGCTCCGAAGAGCAGAGCGGCTTCATCCTCGACTACAGCCTGAAGGAGCGTGACCTCGATGAGGTGGCGCACGACTGGCTGGCCGCCAACCCGGACCGGCTGGCGGAATTTCTCGCCGACGTGACCACGCGCGATGGCGAGGATGCCCTGGCCGCCGTGAAGGCCAGCCTGTGAGGCTGGCGTAGCCTTGCTGCCGCCTTGACGGCGTGGGCGGGCGCCGAGGGATGGCTCCCGCCCATGGCCTCTTGCAGAGCGTGGCCTGTCGCGGAGCGGAGCCTTTGCGTACCGCTCTCTGTTCTCTGCGCTCTGCTCTGGCTTTCGTTCTGGCTTCCGCCCAGGCCTCGTATTGCCCAGACACGCAGCGGCGGGTGGTTGGCGCGCCTGCGCCAGCCAAGGCCCGCCTGAGGGCACTCGCCTGGCGGGCATCGCTGATTTCCTCCCAAGTACCTCTCCTGCACGGCCTGTTCAACCTGCACACAAAGATGCCGAGTCAGTCGACTCGGCGTCTTTGTGTGCTTTCTGCGGGGTGCGCTTCTGGTCATTCGCATACTTTTCGGTATAGGCAATCCACGCCGACTGCACAGCATGATAGGCATCGTCTCTGATTCCATAGGGAATCTAATTGGCGCTTATTTGATGCGATATAGAATCACCTCTAGACCATTGGTGTAGCGACCTTGGGAGGGTGGTTGAAAATAATGTTAATAGTATCAGTTGGTTATAAGGTGAATGGTGCTGGCATGGCGCTTGCTATCCACAGTGACAAGAGACGCGGTCAGCGGATTCATCTCGTCACTCACCAAAGGATATCGCCATGAGTATCGCCAGCTTCAAATCTGCCAATCGTCTGATCACCGGACAACAAGCCTCGACTCGTCTTGCTGAGGAGGTCATGCGACTGGGCATGCATTCGCCGATGTTGGTCACCGACCCTGGTGTACTGGGGTCCGGAACACTGGAGCCGATCAAGGCTCAATTGGATGACCTCAAGTCCAGGGGACACCTGACGGACTATCGCATCTTCAGTGATGTCAGCGCCGAACCTGAAGTGCATATCGTCGAGGACTGCATGAGCAGCTACCGCGAGGGGGGCTGCGATAGCCTGATCGCGGTAGGCGGTGGCAGTGCGATGGATATCGCCAAATGCGTGGCGGTGTATGCCACCCATGATGGTGATCTCGAGAGTCTGTTTGGCGAGAACAAGGCGCGTGTCCGCGGAGCGCCACTTATCGCCATGCCGACGACATCAGGCACCGGGTCCGAGGTGACCAACATCGGGATTCTGTCTGATACCGAAGCGAGGATGAAGAAAGGCATCGTCAATGATTACTTGCTGCCAGATGTCGCCATCGTTGCCCCGGAGCTGACGGTGAGCTGCCCCCGACATGTCACTGCCGCCAGCGGTGTCGATGCGCTCGTCCACGCCATCGAAGCCTATCTTTCCAATTTTGCCACGCCGATCACCGATGCACTGGCCATCAAGGCCATGCGCCTGATCATCAAGGCCTTGCCCAAGGCCTATGCCAATCCTGCCGACCTCAAGGCGCGTGAAGACATGGCGACTGGCAGTCTGCTGGCCGGGATGGCGTTCGGTAATGCCGGTGTCGGGGCGGTGCACGCCCTGGCCTATCCGTTGGGAGGGCGCTACCACCTGCCACATGGCGTGACCAATGCGCTGCTGTTGCCCCACGTGATGCGCTGGAATGCATTGGCTTGTGTCGAGCGCTTCCGAGATATTGCGGAGGCCCTCGATACATCACATCGCAAGCTCAAGGATGAAGCGACTGCCGAACTGGTCGTCGAGCGACTACATAAGCTATGTCGTGATGTGGACATCCCCAGCGGCCTGCGCCATTTCGACATCCCCGAAGAGGACATCCCCTCACTTGCGGCAGATGCCTTCAAGGTCGAACGCCTGCTGCGCAACAATCCACGTCAGCTCAGCCAGGCCGATATCGAAAGTATCTATCGCGCGGCCTACTGAAGCGCTGAATCTCCTTTCTGAACACCATCTCCACCACAGGTGAAGATGCATAACGATAACAACAGGAACGCCATCATGAGCCACTGGAAAACCCGCCAGCCCGGTGAGGAAAGCCCCTACTTCGCGCTGGGGCCCTTCAAGATCCGTCTTCCCTTCCTGCACTACCGTTTCGAGCTGCCCGACTACCTGCAAGGGCTGTTGATGTGCGCGGTGGATCTCGCCGCCATCCCGTTGATGACGGAGCTCCTGGGCATGCCGTTCGAGGCCGCGCTGGCCATCGTGATGCTCAATGGTCTGCTGTATCTGGTTCACCACCTGCTGGGCGACCCGGTCATTCCCGGCTGGATCACGCCGGCCATTCCACTGTTGATGGCTTATGTGGCGACCTTCCCGGAGGGGGAGACGCGGGTGCATGCCTTGATTGCCTTCCAGCTGATGCTCGGGATACTGGCCATCGTGCTCGGGCGAACGGGGCTGGCCAGCAAGGTGGTCAACATGATCCCCTCGGCGATCAAGGCTGGCATCATCATGGGCGCGGGGTTGGCCGCAATCAGCGTGGTCTTCAAGGAAGGCGGGCGTTTCGACACCTATCCCATCACCATCAGCATCGCAGTAGGTCTGGCTTTCTACATCATCTTCTCGCGTCATTTCGCCAAGCTGAAGACCACGAACCCGTTCTGGAGCAATCTCGGCAAGCTGGGCATCTTCCCGATCATCCTGCTGGCGATCGTCGTCGCTCCACTGGTGGGCGAGGCCGCATGGCCTGATGTGCAGTGGGGCTTCAGCCAACCTGATTTCGTGACCATGTTCAGCCAGTACACTGTCTTCGGTGTCGGCTTGCCGCCGCTGTCGATGTTCCTGACGGCGCTGCCGACCGTGCTGGCTGCCTATATCGTGCTGTTCGGCGATGTTCTGCAGTCCAAGGCACTGGTCGAGGAGGCTGATGAGTCCCGCCCCGACGAGAAGATCGACTACGACGCCAACCGTGCACACATGATCTTCGGCGGGCGCAATACACTGATGAGCCTGTTCGGCCCGGACGTCACCATGTGTGGCCCGCTGTGGGCTGCCATGCAGGTGGTGGTGGTCGAACGCTACAAGGAAGGCAAGCAGGCGATGCATTCGCTGTTCGGTGGCTCGGGCTCATTCCGCTGGGGCACCAACACCGGTCTGCTGTTACTGCCCATCGTCAGTCTGGTCCAGCCCATCCTGGGGATAGCATTGGCACTGACGCTGTTGATCCAGGGCTATGTCAGCGTGCGCTTGGGCATTCTGGAAGCGCGTAGCCAGCGCGACCTGGGCATTGCCGGGGTGATCGCCGCCGTACTGGTCATCAAGGGGGCTGCCTGGGCCTTCGGGATCGGCATTGCGCTGTGTCTGCTGATCTACGGCAAGCGCTTCTTCTCCGGCGAGATCGATGAGACCTTCAGCCGTGATATCGGCAAGTCAGATATCGCGCCGGCCGACAGCAAGACAGCAAGCCTGTCCTCGACAGGTGCCGCTTCGGCAGACTCCCCGACGTCCTCGCATTGACGTATCGTGACCCCATGTCCCCCCGCCGCCTGAGCGCGCGGGGGTTTCTGCCGGGGGAGTCGTCAATGCAGAACGTGGAGCAGGATCTCAGACTTGAAGCAGCGCTGGCGTTGCTGGAGCGCCAGTCACTGGAGGCCGTCAAGGTCATCGATACGCGTGGTGAGGTTATCGGTGTCTTGACGCGTCAGGAGGTGGAGTCCGCCGCGGAACTCAAGGAACGCCTCGCGCTCTCCAATCAGCGGGGCAGCTCAACCGGGAAGAATGCCACGGAGGTTGGCGCGGATCCGGCGTCTGATCTGCTGGCTCAGGTACCGACCCAGCGTTTGCTGGATGCCCTGCATGACGGTGTCTATATCACCGATGGGCGTGGCGTGACCGTCGCCATCAATCAGGCCTATGAGCGTATTACCGGGCTCAAGCGCAGTGACGTGCTGGGGCATCACATGCAGGAGCTGGTGCGCCGGGGGTATATCTCCAAGTCGGTGTCATTGGAGGTCATCCGTGACGGCAAGCCCGTCACCCTCGTGCAGAGTCTGCGCGATGGCCGCAAGATATTGGTCAGCGGTCTCCCGATGCTGGCCCACGACGGCACCTTGAGCCATGTGGTTACCAGCGTGCGCGATATCACCGAGCTGCTGCGCGCCAAGCATGCGCAGGAGCAGTTGCGCCAACTGCACTCTCTGCATGACACCTACAGCGTCAGCTCCGGGACGGATGAACAGTCGCTGGAGCTGGTGACCAGTGACGCTACTGCCGACTGTTTCGCGTTGGCGGAACGCGTGGCTGCCACTGATGTGAAGGTGTTGATTCAGGGCGAGACGGGAACGGGCAAGACGCTGCTGGCCCGCTATCTTCACGAGCACAGCACGCGTGCCGAGGGGGTATTCCTTGAGCTCAACTGTGCTGCCTTGCCGGAAGGGCTGCTGGAAGCCGAGTTGTTCGGCTATGCGCCTGGCGCCTTCACCGGTGCAAACGCACGTGGCAAGCAGGGGCTTCTGGACGTCGCCAATGGTGGCACGCTCTTCCTGGATGAGATTGGTGATCTGCCGCTTTCATTGCAGGCCAAGTTGTTGAAGGTCGTCGAGGAGCAGCGTTTCATGCCTGTCGGCGGGACAGAGCTTCGGCGCACCAACGTCCGTCTGCTGACCGCCTCACATCATGATCTGGCTGCTCGGGTGAAGGAGGGGCGCTTCCGGGAAGACCTCTACTATCGCCTGAGTGTCGTGCCCATCACGCTGCCACCGCTGCGTGAGCGGCGCAGCGAAGTGATCCCGCTTCTGCAGCATTACCTCCGCCATTTCTGTCAGCGTCATGCACTGGTCCGGCGCCTTGATCCTGAAGTGCTCGAACTGCTGGGCGGCCATGCATGGCCCGGTAATATCCGTGAGTTGATCAATCTGGTGGAGCGCCTCGTGGTGACCACCACCAACGAGGTGATCACGTCCGATGTCTTGCCGGCAGAGTATCTTGCGGCGCATGCCAATTCCGGGTGGGATGACTCGATGATACTCGGCGCGATAACCGCCCCGGAGGATGGCTCACCGGAGCGCACGCTGAAGGAACATACCGAAGCTCTGGAGCGGCGCTTGATCGAGCAAGCCCTGGAGAAGCACCGCACCACTCGCGCTGCGGCGGCATCGCTGGGGATCAACCAGTCGACGCTGGTCAAGAAGATGCAGAAGTTCACCCACACGCCCTGAAGCCGGCAGTGCTGCCCGAGCCTTTACTCATCCTCGACCCTCGCTTTTCGCCTCTTCAATCCTCCCTAGATGAGCGTGTACCCGCTTTCCTTTCACAGCTTGTCCCTCAGGCACCGAAACCTGCCAGCTCTTCAACTTGCTCCGAAGCCAGCAAGCTTTCTAACTGGCACCGAAACCTGCCAGCTCTCTAACTTGCCCCGAAGCCGGCAAGCTTTCTAACTGGCACCGAAACCTGCCAGCTCTCTAACTTGCCCCGAAGCCGGCAAGCTTTCTAACTGGCACCGAAACCTGCCAGCTCTCTAACTGGCACCGAAACCTGCCAGCTCTTCAACTTGCCCCCGAAACCTGCCAGCTTTCTAACTTGCTCCGAAGCCAGCAAGCTTTCTAACTGGCCCCGAAGCCTGCCAGCCCTCCAACTTGCTCCGAAGCCAGCAAGCTTTCTAACTTGCTCCGAAGCCAGCAAGAAAGACGCGCACGCAGCGTCTGACATGTGGGCGGAGCTGTTCGGGGCTTGCGGTGTCGGGTGGGCAGCCGAGCAGGGCGTCGACATGCAGCGGGTTGAGCAGCATGCCGGTGAGCAGGTTGGCGGCGGCCAGCGGCTCCTGGCCGAGGCCGGTGGACGGCAGGTGGCCCTGGGCGACCTGACGCGACAGGTAGCCTGCCAGGCGTTGTCGGGTCAGCTTGGGGCCGTTGTCTAGGAACAGCTTGCCGAGCTGCGGGTTGCGGCCGCTTTCGAAGGCGAGGCCACGGAACAGGCGGATCAGTTCGGGCGCGAGGGCCAGCGCCAGCATCGCCATGCCGAAGTCTTCCAGCGCTTCCTCGACACTGCGTGTCTCGTTGGCTTCGTGGTCCATCACCGACCACACCGTCTGCGCCTCCTGCTGCATCACGGCCAGAAACAGGCCGTCCTTGTTGCCGAAATTACGATACAGCGTTGCCAGTGATCCGCCGGCCTGCCGGGCAATCTCATTGATGCTGGTCGCGGCGAAGCCGTGTTCGAGGAAATGTTCACGCGCGACTTCCAGTTGGCGTTTGCGGCGTGCTTCCCCGCGCGGTGAGGCGCGAGTCGTGGTGCTTCCCGAGTCAGGGGCGGTCTCTGATGAGGGCGAATCAGTCATGTGAGTGTCCTGTCTGTGATCCGGAAACCGCCTGAAACAGGCAAGGTTGCGATATTGCGAACGAGAGACGCTATCTGTCGAAACTGTCAGGGCTGCCTCAAGTAAGTGTAGTATTCATTACACTTTGTGACGATGCAAGATGACAGCCGTGGCCTGAGCGCTCGCAAGCACCGTGGCCGCCTCATCCGCAGCGTCAGCCAGATTACACGCCTGTCACCGACAGGCAGCAAGAGAGAGTCGCCGAATGAACAAGGCAGGCAAGGGTGTCGTGGCACTCATCGTGGTGGCGGGCGTGATCGCTGGCGGAGTGATGGGGGTCGAATGGTGGCAGGTCGGGCGCTTCATGCAGGAGACCGACAACGCCTATGTGCGTACCGACAGCGTCGCGGTGCGCTCCGAGATCACCGCGCGGGTGACGCGCATGCTGGTGCATGACAACCAGCCGGTGAAGAAGGGGCAGTTGCTGGTGCAGCTGGATGACGAAGATGCCAGGGCCAATCTGGACCAGGCCAGTGCCGCGCTGGACAACGCCCGCACCGGGGAAGTCCAGGCCGAGCGTCAGCTGGACCTGCAAGGCGCGAAGATCGACGAGGCCAAGGCCGCGCTGGCCTCGGCCAAGGCCGAACGCGATCAGGCGGCGCTGCACCTCAAGCGCTCCAGAAGTCTGGAGAGCCGCAGCTACGCCTCGCGTCAGTCCTATGAGGATGACCAGGTGACCATGCGCACCGCCGAGGCGAGCGTTGCCCAGAAGCAGGCCGCGCTGGTGTCTGCCCGGCAGCAGCTTGAGGTCTACAAGGCGCAGCTGGAATCGGCGCGTGCCCAGGTGGTGTCAGAGGCGGCAGATCTCGCCTACGCGCGCCACCAGCTGGAGAAGACCTCGATCTACGCGCCGCAGGATGGCGTGGTCGGCAATCGCAGTGTCGAGGTGGGCACCATGGCCAGCGCCTCGTTGACCCTGATGCAGCTGGTGCCGGTGAAGAGCGCCTATGTGGTGGCCAACTACAAGGAAACCCAGACCGAGCGCATGCGCGTCGGCCAGCCGGTCAGTCTCGAGGTGGATGCCTACCCGGACATCGAGTTTGAGGGCGTGGTGGATAGCCTGGCGCCGGCGACCGGTACCGAGTTCAGCCTGCTGCCGACCGACAACGCCACCGGCAACTTCAACAAGATCGTCCAGCGTGTGCCGGTGCGCATTCGCCTGACCGGCCCAGCGGATGCGCTGCCGCGTCTGCGCGCCGGCCTGTCGGTCATCCCCAGCGTCGATACACGAGAGCTTTCGGACACCGGCACCTATGCCGTCGATAGCCTCTCCAGGGGCGTCATCGCGCCCGATGCCGCGCAGGTCGCCAGCGCTGATCGCGGAGCGAAGTAAGCATGGCCGAGACGACCCAGTCCACGGTTCAGCCCCCGGCGGGTACCGCCAGTGACATGCCGACGCGCCGCCAGCAGATCGGCTTCGTGGCCGCGGTGTTCGGCATGTTCATGGCGATTCTGGATATCCAGATCGTGTCCAGCTCGCTCAACGAGCTGCAGGCAGGCCTGGCCGCCAGTCAGGACCAGATCTCCTGGGTGCAGACCAGCTACCTGATCGCCGAGATCGTGATGATTCCGCTCTCCGGCATGCTGGCGCGCATCTTCTCGACGCGGCTGGTGCTGACCGTCTCGGCGCTGGGCTTCACGCTGGCGAGTCTGGGCTGTGCGCTCTCGACCTCGCTGGAAGCCCTGATCGTGCTGCGCGCGGTCCAGGGCTTCATGGGCGGGGCGATGATTCCGCTGACCCAGGCGGCCAGTTTCTCGATCTTCCCGCGCCGCATGATGGGCAGCATCCAGGCGGTGATCGGCCTGGTGGCGACCATGGCGCCCTCCATCGGGCCGTCCGTCGGCGGCTACATCACCGAATACATGAGCTGGCATTGGCTGTTTCTGGTCAACCTGGTGCCGGGCATCATCGTGGCGGCGCTGGTGTGGCGCAATCTGGAGATCGACAGCGGCGACCGCGGTCTGCTCAGTCGTCTGGATACGCTGGGACTGGCGCTGATGGCGGTCTTTCTCGGCAGTCTCGAATTCGTGCTCGAGGAAGGGCCCGGCGATGACTGGTTCGCCAGTTCGCTGATCCTGTTCTGGAGTGTGGTGTGCGCGGTGGCGGCGGTCGGCTTCTTCTGGCGCGTGCTGACGACCAGCAACCCCATCGTCGACCTGCGAGTGTTCAGGGACCGCAACTTCGCGCTGGGGGCGATCATCGGCTTCTGGATCGGCGTGGTGCTCTACGGGTTGGTCTATCTGGTGCCGCTGTTTCTCGGCTCGATTTCCGGCTTCTCCAGCGTGCAGATCGGGCAGGTGATGTTCGTCAGCGGTGTGGTGATGTTCCTGATGGCGCCGGTGGCGGGCAAGCTTTCCGATCGCATCGACCTGCGCCTGATGCTGTGCATCGGCCTGGTGCTGACCGGCCTCGGCACCGGCATGAACGTGCACCTGACCTCGGACTCGGGCTTCGATGACTTCTTCTGGCCGCAGGTGATCCGCGGCGCGGGCCAGATCATGGTGCTGCTGTCGGTCTCCCGGCTGGCGATGGGGCGTCTGGCGCCCCACGAGATAGGCAACGGCAGTGGCCTGTTCAACGTGATGCGCAACCTGGGCGGCGCGGTGGGGCTGGCGCTGATCGATACCATCCGCGAGCTGCGTGAGGACTATCACTGGAACCAGATGATCGGGGCCATCGACCAGAGCCGCCAGGTGGTGATCGATCAGCTGGCAAGCTATCAGTCGACCTTCGCGGGGCTGGCTGATCCGTGGCAGGCCGGTGTGCAGATGATCGCCCAGCGCATCAGCATCCAGGCCGAGGTGCTGGCCTTCGACAATATCTTCCTGTGGCTGGGCGCGGTCTATGTGCTCGGCAGCGTGGCGGCCTTCCTGTTCCGTCGCCCGCAAGACCCTGCCAGCAAGGCGGATGCCAGCGAAAGTGGTGAACAGAGCCCAGCGCACTGATGGCGCCTTGAAGGCTCCTTGAGCGTACTTTGAGAAAACGCCGCATGTCGCTGAAAGACAAAGACCCGCCAATCGGCGGGTCTTTGTCTTTCAAGCCTTGGTGTTTCAAGCCTTGGTGTTTCAAGCCTTGATGTGTCAGGCCTTGAGCCTCTGTCAGTCAGCATCCAGCCAGCAGGGCGTCACCAGCCCCAGAACATCAGATACCAGATGCCCAGCGCGGGCAGGCAGGCCAGCGCGACACTCGCGGTACCGACCAGCCGTGCAGCGTTGCCGGCAAGCAGGCCGCCGTTGCGCTGCTCACCGGTAATGCGCCAGGCCAGACGCAGCCCCCACAGGCAGGCCAGTGCCAGCAGGGTGGCGCGCAGGTCATTGGCCCAGGTGAGATTGATGCCATCGCCGCGCAGCAGCGTCATGGTGGTGGCGGAGAGGCCGAGAAACACGCCCAGCCCGCCCAGCGGAATCAGACTCAGCGAGAGGTGCCACTGACGTGACAGCGTCGCCTTGCCGCCCATCAGCCAGTTGCCCAGCAGCAGCGGCAGGCTGGTGAGCGCGCCCAGCAGGCCGCCACCGACCACGATCCACAGCGTGATCAGACTGCCATCGAGCAGGTTGAAGACATCGTTGTGCTCGGGGTAGTTGGTCAGAATCCAGGTCGGCAGGGTGGTGGTCAGCGGCCACATCAGGTCGTGATCGATCAGCCAGAAGGCCAGTTGCTGCTTGAGGGCGACGAACCACGGGCTGGCGCTCCAGCTGAAGGCGCCGATGGCGATGCCGAGCAGGCCGAACACCAGCACCGAGTAGTGGGTGAAGCGCACCGGCTGCGGCGGCTCGACCAGCTCTACCCCCGGCGCACGCCACTCCAGCTGCATCGCGTCCTTGTAGCCGCTGCAGCGTCCGCAGACATGGCAGTCACCGGCGCTGTCGAGCTGCTTGAGCGGAATCAGCGGCGCGCAGTCAGGGGCGTGCATGCGCACGGCGTTGCCCTGACGAACAGCCTGATTGTGGGCGTTCCAGCGGGCCTGGTCGGTACGGAAGTGGGTCGGTGACAGGCGTGCCAACAGGTTGAAGACGCCATTCACCGGACACAGCTGACGGCACCAGACGCGCGTGCCCTTGCCGTAGATCAGCCCGACGATGATCGCGGCCACCGTCGAACCTCCCAGTACCACCAGTGCGCCCAGCGGGTACTGATAGACGCTGGCCAGCTGGCCATAGAGCGTGGTGCCGAGGAAGGCCATGAAGGGCCAGCCGCCCCAGCGCATCCAGCCGGGAATCGGGCGACCCAGGCCGATGCGACTGGCGGCTTCGGTCAGGGTGCCTTCGGGGCAGAAGACACCGCACCACACGCGCCCCATCAGCACCATGCTGATCAGCACGAAGGGCCACCACAGCCCCCAGAACACGAACTCGGCGAACACCGTCAGGTTGGTGAGGATATGCGCCTGGTAATCCGGCAGCGGCAACAGGGCCGGCACCACCAGCAGAAAGGCATAGATGCCGACCACCAGCCATTGCACCAGCTGGATCAGACCACGCCGCTGCTGCATCGCCTGTCCGAAGCGCGCGATGCGCGTGGCCTGACGGCCAGGCGAGGCGCCGCCATCACTGGCGATGAGGTTGGCGATGTCACCGTGGGGGCTGGAGCCGCAATTGGCCATGACTATCGTTTCTCCTGACTGGCAGATCGCGTGAACAAGACTCAGCTGCGCGCGCGGGCAGTGAGCTGACGGCGCTGGTCGACGCGCTCCCTCTTGCGCTGACGCTTCATGAGGCTTGCGACGATGACCCAGTAGCCGAGATAGCCGACCACCATCGTCGTGGCAGGCCAGGCGCGATAGCCGGCGAAGGTTGCCAGCAGTCCGCCGAGGCCGCTGCCATCATCGAGCAGCCAGCTGGAATCCCACAGCGGGTCGAGGCCCGCCGGCAGATAGCCGAGGCCGATCAGCTGCTCGAGGCCCGACATCAGCAGTGACGCCGCCAGCATCAACAGCAGGATTTCGGTCACGCGGAAGAACAGCTTCCACGAGAACAGGCGTGAACCGAGCTGCAGCGCCATGAAGGTCGCCACCGCGAGGGCGAAGCCGAGGCCCGCAGCCAGCACGAAGCTGGCGATGCCGCCGGACTGCAGGCTGGCGGCGCCCATGCCGTAGAGGAAGACGACGGTTTCCGCGCCTTCACGCGCCACGGCGATGGCGACCAGCGTCGCCACGCCCCAGTAGCTGCCGGAGGAGACGGCGCTGGCCAGGCCGCTCTCGAGTTCTGCCTTGAGCGTGCGGCCCTTGGTGCGCATCCACAGCACCATCTGGGTGATCAACAGGCAGGCAGTCAGCACCAGTACGGCCTGGAAGACCTCCTGCGCGGTGCCGGTCAGCCAGGTGTTGGCGCCCATCAGCGCCGCCCCCATCAGGCCGGCCAGCACCAGACCGGCGACGACCCCGCCCCACAGGTAGCGCAGGCCCGCGCGGGTGCCGGACTGCACCAGCCAGGCGTGCATGATGCCGATGACGAGAATGGCTTCGACGCTTTCACGCCAGACGATAAACAGGATCTGATCAAACATGCGGACTCTCTTCTACTGACGTTCGGTGCGCGCCATCGATGACGAAAAATACGTCATTGGCACAGGGTGGCCGAGCTTATTCGGCGACGACCTTGCCACGCGCGTCCGGCAGGTGGAAATCATCGAAGAAGTCATAGCTGCCCGCGCGCAGCGGATGGATGACGACGAACGACTTCACGCCCGGTGCCAGTACCTTCTCCTTGCGCAGGGAGTTGCTCTCGAATTCGGCCGGCGTATTGCCCGCGTTGTGCAGCTGGATGACGAATTTCTCGCCCGCCTTCACCTCAAGGACCTCAGGGATGAGCTTGCCGTTGTCGAGGGTCAGGTCGTAGGACGGCATTTCGCTGGCGGCCGCCGGCCGAGGCAGCAGGCCCACGAGCAAAAGGGCGACGAGCAACATGACGAGCGCGGGCAGCAGGGCGCTTGCTCGACGGGGCAGGCGAGAGGGCAAGAGGGAGGGCAAGAAAGAGGTCAGGCGCATGGGACACTCCGGACGATGAGGGAAAGCGCACACTGACACCAGCACAAGGCGCTGGTGGTAGAGCGACCAATGGCCGCGAGTGCAGGTCAGCACAGGCGGCCATCGAAGGAGCAAGCGGCAATGGCCGCTTCACGGGATGCAGACATTCAGGGGCATGCAGCAGGGCAGAGCGGTGCTCAGTAGCCGCCTTTCTTGCCGACGCCGGCATAGACGAAGTCGTATTCGGTGGTGATGGTCTGCGGCCACTCGGCGACGCCGGTTTCCTTGTCGATATGACGCGGCATGTCCGGATGCTGGATCTCGAAGGTCAGGTGGTACTTGCCCGGGCCATCCAGCTTGACGTTCTTGCCGTAGTGGGTGCCGTCATTGGCGATCATCGGTACCAGCTCGCCTTCGATCGGCGCCTCGCCACCCTGCCTGGTCAGGGTATAGTGAATGCCGAGATAGGGAATCCAGTCGCCCGGCGCGAAGCCGTTGTCGTTTTCCATCAGCGCGTGGATATCGGCTTCCAGGTGGATATCGGCCTGATTGGCAGGCAGCTTGCCGGCCGGGGCCATCACCACCGGCTGCAGGTAGACCGCAGCGATTTCCATGCCGCCTTCCTTGACCGGCGTGCCGATCGGGTATTCCAGTGCCGAGGCCTGACCCGCCACGAATGTTGCCGCCAGGCTCAGGGCGAGCAGGCAAGGCTTGAGCGCGCGGGGCAGAGCAGTGGTGAGGGAGTGACGCTGTGGCATCGGGGGGACTCGCAATGATGGGAAGTGGAGCTTCATTATCCCGATAAGCCTAAATATAACCATTCTCATCCCTGCGCCGCTTGCGTTGCTCATCTTGCAACGGGGCGTTGTATGAGCATGAGCTTCTTCTCAAGTAACAGGCGCGAGTGGCAGGCCTGGCGGCCGCGCCGGGCAGATCACGTTTTTCTTGCGACGGCCTCACGTCTTTCTCGCGCCACCTGGTCTGCTCATCTGGTCTGGCGCGCTGCCATGCGGCATGCTGCGCGACATGACGACTCCTCCTTCAGATTCTCCTTCTCGCAGTGACCTGCCCGCCCTCGAGGCGTGGTGCCGAACGCTGCATCAACATCTGCTCGCGCGGCGTCAGCGTGCCTGCCTGTGGATCAGCGGCGATGACCCCTCTGGCGCCGCGCAGGCGATCTGCGAGCGGTGGCCAGCGCATGAGCCTGCCCCGCTGTGGCTGGGCACAGGTGAAGTTTTGCCGACACAGGGCGCGACGCCGGTGCGTACGCTGGCGATGGCCAAGGCCGCCACCCAGCTGGGCGGTGAGCAGTCACTGGTCATCTTCGATGCGGCGCAGCCGGCGGCTGGTTTCGACCCCGATGCCTTCGGCGCCGTGGCCGGCACCCTGAAGGCGGGGGGGCTGCTGGTGCTGATGACGCCTGCCGCCTGGGCCGCGGCAGACCCTGCGCCAGTGCCGGATGGCGATCACGCGCGGCTGGCTCACTGGCCCTTCGAGCGGCAGCAGCTGACGGCGCGCTATCTGGCGCGGCTGGCGCGGCGCCTCTCATCGCATGCCAGTGTGCTGCACTGGCCACAGGGCGGACACTTGCCTGCGCCATTGCTGGATGGCGGCAAACAGGCGGCGCGAACAGACGCCATCGTCGACAGCGATTGCCTGACGCAGGACCAGGCCGCCAGCGTGGCTGCGCTGGAGGCACTGGCACCTGCGCGACCCGTGGTGATCAGTGCCGATCGCGGGCGTGGCAAGAGTGGCGCGCTGGGTATCGCGGCGGCGCGCTGTCTGGCGGCGGGGGAGAATGTCTGGCTGACGGCGCCACGCCCTGCGGCGGTCAGCGCGATCTTCGCGCGCCTGGCGGCCCTGCTGCCCCGGGGGCGGCGCGAGGGCAATGTCTTTCGCTTGCCGGCTGGGCAGGCGGAGGACGACACGGCTTCCGGCAGCGAACTGCGTTTTCTGGCGCCGGATGCCATCGAGGCGGCTCGCCACGCCTGTCACGATGAGCTGCTGCCGCGGCTGTTCGTCGATGAGGCCGCCGCCATCCCCACGCCCTTGCTGAAAGGCTATCTGGCGTATTTTTCGCGCATCGCCTTCGCTACCACCGTGCATGGCTATGAAGGCACCGGGCGCGGCTTCCAGTTGCGGTTTCGCCATCATCTCGAGCGCCAGTGTCCCGGCTGGCAGGCGCTGGAGATGACGACGCCCGTGCGCTGGGCGCCCGGCGACCCGCTGGAAGCATTGACCGATGACCTGCTGCTGCTCTCGGCGCAGCCGCCTGAGCTGCCTGAGCCATGCGCGAAGAATGCTCAGCAGTGGCTGGAGGGCTGCGACATTGTCGTACTGGAGCGTGATGCATTGGCGCGTGACGAGGCGGCGTTGCGGCAGCTGTTCGGCCTGCTGGTGCAGGCACATTACCGCACCACGCCGGCGGACCTGCGCCAGCTGCTCGACACGCCGGGGCTCACGCTGACGGCGATTCGTCAGCGCGACGTCACGACTGGGCGTGATGCCTGGCTAGGGGTGGTGGCCGCCGTCGAGGAGGGCGGCTTCCCGATGCCCCTGGCGCATGACATCTGGTGCGGCAAGCGGCGTCCGCGCGGGCACCTGCTGGCACAGTCACTGGCGGCGCATGCAGGCCATCAGGGTGCCGCCGAGGCCCGCTGGTGGCGGGTGCTGCGCATCGCGGTGCATCCCGCGCTGTGGCGGCGTGGTCAGGGGGCGCGCTTGCTCCAGGCGCTCGAGCAGCAGGCACTGGCGGCAGGTGTCACGCGACTCGGCACCAGCTTCGGGGCCGAGGCCGATCTGGTCGCCTTCTGGCTGGCGCAGGGCTTCGTGCCGCTGCGCATGGGCCTCAAGCGCGATGCCGCCAGTGGCGAGCACGCGGTGATGATGGGCAAGGCCATCGGCGAGAGTGGGAGTGGCGAATCTGCGCCGCGCGGGCAGTTGGCGCAGGATGCCTTGCTCGGCGCGCTGCAGCAGGACTTTCAGCGCCTGCTGCCCAGCCTGCTGAGGCATGAGCTGCACGGCTTGCCGCCCGTCTTGGCCGACAGGCTGCGGCAGCAAGGAAGTGAAACTGACCTGGCCACGCTGACGCCAGCCGCATGCGTGCAGCGACTGGACTGGTATCGCCGTGGTGGCGGGGGGCTGGCGCTGGTACGGCCGTGGCTCGAGACAGCACTCGAGTCCCGTGAGCCTTCACGACTCGATGAGGCGTCGCGTCACGGGCTGGTGCTGGCACTGGGCGGACAGGATGCGCCTGCCTTCATCAGCTGGGCCGAGGGGCAGGGCATCGTGGGCCGCAAGGCGCGCGATCGCTGGTGCCGAGCGGCCGCCGGGCGCCTGATCGAACAGAGCGAATGACAAGGCCGTATGACATGAGCATCAGATAAGCCCAGCGCGGCCGATCGCGGCTCAGAGGCCCGGAATGCCGATCGGGCCGGGCATGTCAGGAATCGGCGAGCAGCCACTCAGCATCAGCAGGCCGGTAGTGGCGGAGATGGCGGTCAGCAGCAGTAGTCGACGAGGCATAAAGGCTCCGATGAAGGTGGGGAATGGCATGCATCTGTCAGCAGGATCGTGATTGTCATCCTTGCATATTCGAAGTCGCTGATCGATAGGTGTCGACAACCACTAGCCACGCCCGTCCGCTGTTCCGTATGCTCGCTGATGACAAGAACAGGAATCTTCGCCATGAATGAGCATATCGATACGTTGGACCCCGCCATCCTCTGGCGTCATTTCCGCACTCTGTGCAATATCCCGCGCCCGTCCGGGCATGAAGCCGCGCTGGTGGCCTATCTGATCGACTGGGCCGAAGCGCGTGGTCTCGCCCATGATCGCGACGCTTTCGGCAACCTGCGCCTGCGCAAGCCCGCCACCCCCGGCCACGAGAGCGCAGCGGGCATCGTGCTGCAGGGCCATCTCGATATGGTCGCCCAGGCGGCCAGCGACAGTGATCACGACTTCACGCGTGATTCCCTCGATACCTACTTGGAAGACGGCTGGCTCAAGGCGCGCGGCACCACTCTGGGGGCCGACAACGGTCTCGGCGTCGCGGCGGCGCTGGCCGTTCTCGAAGACGACAGCCTCGTGCACGGCCCGCTGGAAGCGCTGTTCACCCTCGAGGAGGAAACCTCGATGGGCGGCGCGCTGAATCTGGCCGAGAACTGGCTGGAAGGGCGCTACCTGCTCAATCTGGATTCGGAAGACCGCGGACAGGTCTATATCGGCTGTGCCGGCGGCGCGGACATCAATGTCGCCCACGAGTTTGCCACCTCGTCCCTGAAGGATGCCGAAGCGGAGCTGGAGCTGACCATCGGTGGCCTGGTCGGCGGCCATTCCGGGCTCGATATCCATCGTGGGCGCGGCAATGCCAATCGCCTGATGTCACGCGCGCTGGTCGCGCTGGCCGAGTTCAAGCCGCGTCTGGTCAGCTGGTCTGGCGGTACGCTGCGCAACGCCTTGCCGCGTGAGGCCACGGTCGGCGTGGTGATCTATGACGAGCGCGTCGCCGCCGCGCGCCAGCGCCTCGCGGACTTCGAGGCCCAGATTCGCGACGAGCTGCGCGAGACGGACTCGGATGTCTCGCTCAGCGTGACCCGCGGCAACGCCGAGAACGCGCTGTCCGTCGAGGACACCCAGCGGCTGGTCGCGGTGCTGGATGCCGCGCCCTACGGGGTCGAGCGCATGAGTGCGGCGGTGGAAGGCGTGGTGGAAACCTCCAACAACCTCGGCGTGGTGCAGCTGCGCGAGGGGCGCTTCCATCTCTGCGCGCTGGTGCGTTCGCTGCGCGATGATGCCGTGACCATGATGGAGCAACGCATTCGTGGGCTCTTTGCGCTGATCGGCGCGACCACCGTGGCCGAGAATGCCTATCCGGGCTGGCAGCCGGCGCCGGATGCGCAGCTGCTGGCGCGCTTCTGCAGCCTGCACGAGCGCGTCACCGGCCGTGCGCCGGAGATCAAGGTCATCCATGCAGGACTCGAGTGCGGCATTCTGGGGGCCAAGTATCCCCAGCTCGAGATGATTTCCTTCGGGCCGCTGATTCGCGGCGCCCACTCGCCCAGCGAGCGGGTCGAGGTCGAGTCGGTCGGTGAATTCTGGCAGGTGCTCAAGGGACTGATCACCGAGCTCGCCGAGCCTGCCAAGGCCGCTTGATCAACTCTCAGGCAAGACTCGTCACGTAGACGAACGACGCCCCCGCAGGTCAGCCTGCGGGGGCGTCGTCATCTCTGGGCGTCGTTATCTCTGGGCATCAGGCGCTGGCGTGGCCTGATGAGAGTGCACAAGCTCAGTTGATATTGATGCGGATCGCCGGAATGCCGATGCTCACGCCGTTATGGTAGCGGCTGATGCCATGCCGGCCGGAGTCATGGTTCTGGTAGTAGTACGGGCGGTAGCGGTCGTGCTCAAGACGCCCATGCTGATGGTAGCGGCGCTTGGGGACATGGCGGCGGATGTCATGACGCGAGTGATGGCGCTCCACGCGCGGCTCGTCGAACATCCTGAGGTGGCGGCGCTTGATCGCCTCGTGGCGACTCTGCGGCGTGCTGTGGCGCTCGCCGTGCTGGCCCTGCGCGCGATGGCGATCATCCGCGGCGACCAGCGTCGGCGTGGCGAACATCAGCGTCAGTCCCAGCAGCAGGGAAGGCAGCAGAGACGTAAGGGCTGTGGTCAAGGTAGAGATATGCATGGGGCGGTCTCCCGTATGGTCGGTCAGTCACCCAAGAGGATCCTTGTCGTCAGAATATCGTGTCGCAGCGCCTTTTACGAAAGGCGTTCGCTAATGTCTCCGTGCGTCGCTCGGTGTGTTGTTGTGGAGCTGAGTTGTCCAGATTGCGTTGCCTGTGGCGTAAGTGGTTGCTCGCAATGAGGTTATCCGGCGAACGTCTGCAGAGTGGTCAACGATCCTCGGAGATGAGTGGTTCAGCCAGTGCTGCGAGGACACTTCACTTCTGCCGCCAAGGCACCGGATTGCGCCCTTGAGACAACGAAAACGCCCCTGCCGAAGTGGCAGGGGCGTCTGTCTGTTCAAGCTTCAGAGCGTGCGGATCTCTAGCTTGCGGCTCTCTGGCTTGCGACCTCAGGCGTGCTGATGCTGGTGCTTGCCTTCGGCCAGTTCCTCGAGCAGCTTGGCGTTGAACGCATCAAGGTCTGCTGGCTTGCGGCTGGTGACCAGCGCGCTGTCACACACCACTTCGCTGTCCTGCCACTCTGCACCGGCGTTCTTCAGGTCCTGAGCGACGGAGGGGAAGGAGGTCATCTGACGGCCTTCGACGACGCCGGCATCGATCAGGATCCACGGCGCGTGACAGATGGCGGCGACCGGCTTGTGGGCCTGGAAGAAGCTGCGCACGAAGCTCAGTGCGCTCTCGTCCTGACGCAGGGTGTCCGGATTGAACAGGCCACCCGGTAGCACCAGGCCGTGATAGTCGTGTTCGCTGGCATCGCTGAGCGGGGTGTCGACCTGATACTTCTCACCCCAGTCGGTTTCGGCCCAGGCGCGAATGCCGTCTTTCTCCGGCGAGACGATGTCTACCTCGACGCCCGCCTCCTGCAGTGCGGCGCGCGGCACCGCGAGCTCGGATTCCTCGAAGCCATGGGTCGCGAGAATGGCCACGCGCTTACCTTGCAGTTGTTGACGTGTCTGCTGATCGGTCTGCTGTGTCATGCGAATCTCCTTTCCGTGCTTCGGCTCTTGCGAGCGTGCTGGGCAGAGAAGGGGAGAATTCTGCTCTAGGCGTACGTCACTCATCGTGGTGAGCACTGCACGCTGATGGCAGGCAATTCCCGTCCTTTCGTGCCCTGACACCCAAGACATGGATGCGCGATACTGACTTTCAAGGGGGGGGTGACCCCGCTGCGTTTTCACAGGCCATGGAGTGTCCGATGTCGCTGCTTTCTGAATCTTCCGCCGTGATGTGGTTGCTGGTCGGCGTGCTGTTGATGCTGTCGTTGGCCCTGGGGCTGGGCTGGCGGCGAACCCGCGAGCAGCTCCATGCGCTGCAGGAAAGCAGTGAGGAGGAGCAACAGTCGATGCAACAGACGTGGCAGGCCTCGCTGGACGAGTCGCGTGAGCGCCAGCAACAGGCCGAGCAGCGGGCGGCCCTGATCGAGCAACGTGCCGCACTGGATGAGCAGCAGGCGGAGCAGCAGCAACGCTATCTGAGCCAGTCGCTGGAGGAGGCGCGCCAGGCGCGCGATGCGCTGACCGAGCAACTCGCCACGCTGCGCGAATCGCTGCAGGGGCGCCTGGATGAACAGTCACGCGCCCTGAGTGAGCAGCAGACGCTGGCGCGCAGCCTGACCCGCCAGCAGGAAGTGCTGGAGGCGCAGCTGCTGGAGCGCGAAGAGCGTCTCGAGACACTGAGCGAGCGCTACGCCGAGCTGCGCGAGACGCATGCCTCGCTGGTGACGCGCCAGCGTCAGGAGGCCAGCCATCACGAGCAGCAGCTGGCATTGCTCAACGAGTCGCGCGAGCGCCTGAGTCAGGAATTCGAGCAGCTGGCGGGCAAGGTGTTCGAGGAGCGCCAGCAACGCTTCACCGCCGCCAGTGGCGCCCAGCTCGAGCAGTTGCTCAAGCCGTTTCGTGAGCAGGTCGGCGACTTCCGCCAGCGCCTCGAGCAGCTGCATGGCGAGGAGGTACGTGAGCGCACCAGCCTCAAGAGTCAGCTCGATCAGCTGGCGGGCCTCAACCGCCAGATCACCGAGGAGGCGGCCAATCTGTCGCGGGCGCTCAAGGGCGACAGCAAGATGCAGGGCAACTGGGGCGAGATGATTCTGGAGACCGTGCTGGAGCGCTCCGGCCTGCGTGATGGCATCGAGTTCAAGCGCGAGGTGTCGTTCACCGGCGAGGGCGGACGCCAGCGTCCGGATGCCATCGTCTACCTGCCGGACAACAAGCATCTGATCATCGATGCCAAGGTCTCGCTGACCGCCTACACCGAGTACGTCAACGCCGAGGACGACGTGACGCGAGCACGTGCGCTGCGCGCGCATCTGACCTCGGTGCGCGGCCATGTCACCGGGCTTGCGCGGCGCAACTATCCCGCCATCGAGGGGCTGGGATCGCCGGACTTCGTGTTCCTGTTCCTGCCGATGGAGCCGGCCTTCGCGCTGGCCTTCGAACACGATGACAGCCTGTTCCAGGACGCCTTCACCCAGGGCGTGGTGATGGTGACGCCGACCACCTTGCTGGCCAGCCTGCGCACCGTGGCGAGTCTGTGGAGTCTGGAGCGCCAGAACGACAATGCGCGTGTGATCGGGGAACGCGCCGGGGCGCTGCTCGACAAGTTCCGTGGCCTCGCCGAATCCCTCGAGGAGCTGGGCACTCAGCTGGGACGTACGCGTGAGGCGCATGATACCGCCATGAAGCGGCTGGCCAGCGGGCGCGGCAACCTGATCAGCCGTGCCGAGGAGCTGCTGGAACTCGGCGCGCGCATGAAGAAGCCGCTGCCGGAAGCGCTGGTGCGCCGGTCGCGCGACACCCTGCATCAATCCGAGCAGGCACTTGATCAGCCATCGACATCCGCGCCGTCGGCGCTTGATCGCCAGCCCGCGCCCGAGCCGCCTGCCAGTGAAGGCCAGGATGTCGCCGGAGCGCCGGGCGCCGAAGTACCGGGTGCCGAAGCACCGGATGCCGAAACACCGGGTGCCGAGGCATTGGACACAGAGACACTGGACACCGAGGCAGGGCAGGCGCCTGCGTCGCTCTCGCGCTGGGAGCTCATGGAGCGCAAGTGGCAGGGCGATTGCTGATCGCCCTCATCGCCTGCAGCACGGCAGGCAGCCGTTGCGACTGACGTTACAACAGACGTCGCGACATGCCCTCAGACAGCAGATGACAGTCAACGCAAGCGGCCCCCATGTGGGGCCGCTTGCGTTTGCATGGCGAGGTCAACGCAAGCGCGGGGTATCGTTTCCACATGTGATGAGGGGAGTGCGGTCAGCGCGATATTGTCGAGTCGCGGCAAGAATTTCGATCTTTTCTGCATCCATCTCCCCAAGCCCCCCGTAAGTTGGATTGAGCCCGCAGCGCAGGGGCGAAAGTGATAGATAAATAAAGTTTGGCTCATTAAAGAGCATTTTCTCAGGAGATGTGCCCATGTCTACCAAGACTAACAAGTCCGCCAAGACCGCTTTTGCCCTGGCCTCCGCACTCGGAACCGCTGTCGCTCTGTCTACCGCTGTCGTCTCCCTTCCGGCCCACGCGGCGGGCATGGAAAAGTGCTACGGCGTGTCGCTGGCCGGTGAGAATGACTGCGCCGCTGGCCCGGGTACTTCGTGTGCCGGGACTTCCACCGTCGATTATCAGGGCAATGCCTGGAAGCTGGTTCCGGAAGGCACCTGCACCTCCATCGAGACGCCGAATGGCACCGGCAGCCTGGAAGAAATCAAGTAAGCAACACGCCTCGGGGCTGGCTCGGACTTCCCTAGCATCCCCCCGAACTTGACGTCCGGTGGCCTGGCGCCACGCCGCCACCGGACGTTCGCCGCCTCGAGAGGTCTTCATGCACCAGCCATCCCCTTCCTCCGGCAGTCCGGATTTCGGTACGGCCTATCCGTCCCTCGACGAGATGGCCGTCGGTATCAGCCTCAAGGCGCAGCATGTGCGTGAGCTGATGTCGTCGCGACCGGCGCTGGGGTTTCTCGAGATTCATGCCGAGAACTACATGGGCGCCGGCGGGGCACCCCATGCCCGGCTGGATGCGCTGCAGGAGTACCCGCTCTCGATTCATGGTGTCGGCCTGTCGCTGGCATCGGAGCGCCCGCTGGATGCCACGCATCTGGCGCGCCTCAGAACGCTCTGCGAGCGTCACCCGCCCACCAGCGTGTCAGAACACCTGGCCTGGGCCGGCCATAGCGGCCACTTCTACAACGACCTGCTGCCGGTACCGCTGACGGACGCGATGCTGGCACGGGTCAGCGATAACCTGATGCAGTTGCAGGACACCCTGGGCCGTCAGGTATTGATCGAGAATCCCGCCCACTATCTGCGTTTCGATGCACGCGAGCTGGGAGCGGAACTGATTCCCGAGACGCATTTCCTCACTCGTCTGGTCGAGCGCAGTGGCTGCGGTCTGTTGATCGACGTCAACAATGTCTTCGTCTCGGCGCACAACATCGGGATCGATCCCGCGGCCTGGCTGGAGTCCATTCCGGGCCACGCCGTCGGGGAGATCCATCTGGCGGGGCATGGCGAGGACACGCGTGAAGGTCTGTTGATCGACAATCATGGCGCGCCGGTCTGCGATGGGGTCTGGGCGCTGTATGCCGACTTCATCAATCGCATCGGGCCGCGTCCGACGCTGATTGAATGGGATACCCAGGTACCGGCGCTGGAGGTCTTGCTGGGGCAGACCACGCGCGCTCAGGCGTTGCTGCACAGCACACGGGCGCAGCAGCTGACGCGCTCCGGCATGGAGGGCGGCCAATGACCTCTCTCGAGCGGCATGCCAGCGCTGAGCGCCAGCCCGACTGGCAGCGCGCCTTCATCGAGGCACTTACCCAGCCTGATGCCGCGCTTCTGGGTATCGAGGCAGGCCATCAGCAGCGCCTCGATGTCTATCGCAACAATGTCTGGGCCAGCCTGATCAGTGCGCTGGAAGAGGCCTATCCGGTGACCCGTCAGGTGGTGGGCGAGCGCTTCTTTGCGGCCCTGGCCCACGATCATTCCCGCCAGCATCTGCCGCGCTCACCGCTGATGATGGAGTACGGGGCCGGGCTTGCCGAGACCCTGCACACGACCCTGACCACGCTGGTCGAGACGCGTCAGGTGTCGGCCGCTCAGCTGCCGTTCTATGCGGTGGACCTGGCCCGCTTCGAGGTCGCTCGTCTGGTGGCCTATCACGCGGCGGACGCCGAAACCCTGGTGCCGACCCAGCTGGCGGGGTTGCCGCCTGAGGCGGTGATGGAACTCAGGTTCTCGGTGCACCCCGCGGCATGTCTGCTGCGCCTGGAGCATGCGGTGCTCGAGATCTGGCAGCGCCATCAGCATGCCGGCGCGACCCTTGAGGGGCTGGATATCGCGCGGCCGGAGCGGATCTTGATCACGCGCCCGGCGCTGGAGGTGCAGGTCACGGTGCTGTGCGAGGCCGCTGCCTTGCTGCTCGAGCTGCTGCTGGCGGGGGAGGCGCTGGCGGACGCGGCAGCGCGGCTCGCGGACGCGCACCCCGAGCAGGAGCTGGGGCCGCTGCTGGCCCCCCTGCTGGCAAGTGGTGCCTTCCGCGCGCCGACCTGATCCTGCCTGGTTCTTTTCTGCTCGGCTCTTTTCTGTTTGACCCTTCGCGCCCTGGCGCACCCTTGAGGAGGCCTCATCATGAGCCTTGAATCATCAACGACGTCTGCGGTTCGTACCGGTATGGCGGGGCAGGTCCTGAAAGTGTTCGTCTGGCTGGAAAACCTGCGCATGGATGCGCTGTTGATCCTGATGCGCATCATCGTCGGCGCGGTATTCTTCATGTCAGCGCAGACCAAGGTCGATGGCTTCACGATCAAGGAGAGCACCTTCTTTCTGTTCGAGCATGAATACGCCTTGCCGCTGGTCTCGCCGATACTGGCCGCCTGGCTGGCGACCATCGCCGAGCACCTCTTCCCGCTGATGCTGTGGCTGGGGCTGGGGACGCGCTTCGCGGCGCTGGGGCTTGCCGTCATGACGCTGACCATCCAGCTGTTCGTCTATCCCCATGCCTGGGTGACCCACGGCCTGTGGCTGTCCAGCCTGCTGGTGCTGGTATTGCAGGGGCCGGGACGCCTGTCGCTCGATCAGCTGATTCGCTCACGCATCGCCTGAGGCCGTCATGCGGCAGAGTCGTTCGGTGAGGCTCATATCAGTCGCACACAACGCAAGACGGAGACCCTGGGGTCTCCGTCTTGCGTTGTAGTACCGCGATAGTGCCGCTATCTATCCGCTGACTAGCGAGGCGCTCAGGCCGGCTCGTCGGCGAGTTGATGCTCGATCTCGGCACGCACCATCTCGACGCTGGCGGCATCGATGTAGCCGTTGGCATGCGCGTGGTGCGCCATGTCGAGGCTATCGGCGCTCAACAGCATCACGCAGCCGAGGGCAGCCAGCTCCTCGCCGAGCTGGTCCAGCTCGGCCTTGCGCGAGTCCGAATCGCCTATCTGGCGAATGTAGATCGCGCAGATGCGACCGGGATAGCGGCGCACGACCTCGGCGTAGACTTCCGGGTCATGCTGGCCGCTGTCGCCGATGAGCAGGAACTGCATCTCGTCATACAGGCCGAGCATCTTCTCGATCAGCGCCTGCTTGTGGTCTTCGGAGCGTCTGGGCAGCGGGCGTTGCAGCGTCAGGCCCCACTCGCGCAGGAACAGGATCGGCCCGACCGGAATGCGGTTGTGCTGGAAGAAGACCTCCAGCATCTCGTAGATGCTCCACGGGCCACGCGACACATAGAGCAGCGGGCGCTGCTGTTGGCCATCATCACCCTCATGAAGCGCCTGATAGAGCGCGGCCACGCCGGGGAAGGCGGTGCGCCGCTCGGCGGACTCGATGAACAGGCGGTAAAGCATCTTGAGCTTGTTGGCGACACCGGTGTACATCACGGTGTCGTCGATATCGCTGATCACCCCAAGGCGTGTGCTGATGGGCGGCAGATAGACCTGCGCCTCGCCCTCCACCGGGGGCTGCTTCGGCGGACACGCGGTGATGCGGGCGGTATGCCATTGGCCCTGGTGCTCCAGCGGCTCATCGAGCGGCAGATGTACGCTGAAGTAGCCATCGCGGTCGGTGATGGCGGTGGTGCGGTTGTCCCCCAGCGCGACCTCTACCTCGACGCCGCTCTTGCCCCAGCGCAGCATGCGACGACCGACATCCATCAGGTCGCGCCCGGCGCCGGGAGCCAGCTGGCTGCGTGAGCCGGGCTGGCGGAAGATGCGCCCCATCAGAAAGGCTTCGCTGTGCGAGCCGTAGCCACGATAGGCGTGAATGACGTAGCCATCCTTGCCCTGGGCGTGGCGCATGGGCTTGGCAGCCACATGCAGCAGCTTGCGTAGCAGACGTGTCAGCGGCAGTGACATGCAACCCTCCTGGTCGGTATCTGGCGGGCCTTCATGGCCACATGACAACGCCGCCTTTCGAGTCCCGCGTGTGCAGGGTCGAAAGGCGGCGTTCACACTGCGCGAATGCCTCGCGGCCCAGTGTCAGTCAAGTACAGCGTCAGGCAGCAGCATCAGAGATCCGCGCTGCCATGCCCTGGCACTGCATTGGCTTGAGCGCTTACTCGCCCAGGTAGGCGGACAGCATCCACACGGTCTTTTCCTGCTCGCGGATGTAGTCACCGACCAGTGAAGCGGTACCTTCATCGTCGGCGTCAGACGCGACGGACATGATCTCGCGCTGCAGTTCGATCAGTGACTTGTAACCGGTCAGCAGGCCCTTGACGCAAGCCGTGCCGTCGCTGACGTGGGTGTCTTCCTTGATGGTGGCGACACGCGCGTAGTCACTGTAGGCGTGCAGCGGCTCGTGACCCAGAGTCAGGATACGCTCGGCGATCTCGTCGACCTTGGTCAGCAGGTCGGTGTAGGTTTCCTCGAACTTCACGTGCAGCTCGAAGAACTGGTTGCCCTTCACGTTCCAGTGGTAGCCACGGGCATTCATGTAGAAGGTCTGGTAGTTGGCCAGCAGGATGTTGAGGTGCTCGGCCAGCTGAGTGGCGCTGGCAGTGTGCAGGCCGATGGCATTGGTATCGTTGGACATGAAGACTCTCCTGAAAAATGTGAAGTGAACGGCATTGTGGGGAAAGTGGAGATGCAGGTGGCGAGCCGTGCTGCCAGTATGCCACCAGTGTAGAGGCTGGGCGGGATGCAGGGTAACGAATTCACTGTATCGCCCTCATCGGCCACCCCTATCGTCGCCGGCGCACCACCCTCAAGCCGTAGATGAATGCCTGGTAAGAGATGTGGTGCGCGCACGCGGTTTTCAAGGTCGCACACGGATATTGCAGCCAATGTCGTCGGCTCGGACATTCTGATTTCGGCCACATACGCAAAGGCCCCGCACGGGGCGGGGCCTTTGCGACAGCCATGTCATCAGCTGTCATCACTTCTGCAACGCTCAGGCGTCAGTTGCGCGCCATGTGCAGGAAGTGCATGTGCTTCTCGTACTGGTCCAGCACGTCGCCGATCACCTGCTCCTTGGTGTAACCCATGACGTCATAGGTCTGGCCACCTTCACGCAGGAAGACCTCGGCGCGGTAATGGCGTTCCACGTCGCTGGTGCCCTTGCGCTTGACGTTGCGCAGCGCGAAGGCCGGTGCAGCGTATTCGCGCACCCGCACACCGTAGACGAAGTCGACTTCCTCGCCGTGGCTGACCTGCAGATAGCTGCGGTCTTCCTCGTCATTGACGCGAGTATCCAGGCCCTGGGCCTCGAATTCCTTCGCGACATCCGCCAGTGCCGGCGTGACGGTGTTGATCAGGTACTGCTCGACGTTCTTCTGACGCGGCGTCTCGACCAGGGTCTGGACGCGCTTCTGCCAGCTGCGTGCGCCACCGGCGGTGTGGCCCGGCGTGTTGCTCAGGTGCTGCATGGAGCGTTGCTTGACGCCCTCGAGACGCAGTGCCTTGAGCAGGCCATAGCAGACGAACATCAGGATGATCGCGAACGGCAGGGCAGAGGCCAGCGAGGCGGTCTGCAGGGCGCCCAGACCACCTGCCATCAGCAGCGCCACGGCGACGAAACCTTCGGAGAAGGCCCAGAAGACACGCTGCCAGACCGGAGATTCATCACCTTCCTTGGAGGTCAGCATGTCGATGACCAGCGAGCCGGAATCAGAGGAGGTGACGAAGAAGGTCACGACCAGCAGGGTGGCCAGCATGGAGGTGATGCTACCGAACGGGAACAGCTCCAGGAACTTGAACAGTGCCACGGACGCATCGGCGGAGACCGCTTCTGCCAGGTTGCCCGCGGTGTCGGTCAGCAGCATGTGCAGGGCGCTGTCGCCGAAGAAGGTCAGCCACAGGAAGGTGAAGCCCATCGGCACGAACAGCACGCCGTAGACGAATTCACGGATGGTGCGGCCACGCGAGACGCGTGCGATGAACATGCCCACGAACGGGGACCACGCGATCCACCAGCCCCAGTAGAACAGGGTCCAGCCACCCAGCCACTTGGACGGGCCATCTTCGGGGATATAGGCGAACATGTTGAAGGTCTTGTCGACCACTTCGCTGAGATAGCCACCGATGTTCTGGATCAGCGTCTGCAGCAGGAAGATGGTCGGGCCCACGCACAGCACGAACAGCATCAGCGCCAGTGCCAGGCCAAGGTTCAGCTCGGAGAGACGACGGATGCCGCCGTCCAGACCCATGACCACGGAAACGGTCGCCAGACAGGTGATGATGGCGATCAGGATGATCTGGGTGGTCAGGTCGTTGTCGATATCGAACAGGTAATGCAGACCGGAGCTGACCTGCAGCACGCCCAGACCCAGCGAGGTCGCGACCCCGAACATGGTGCCGAAGACGGCGAAGATATCGACGGCATGGCCGATCGGGCCATGGATGCGCTTGCCGATCAGCGGATACAGCGCAGAGCTGATGCGCAGCGGCAGGTTGTGGCGGAAGCTGAAGTAGGCCAGCGCCAGCGCCACCACGGCATAGACGCCCCAGGCGTGGATGCCCCAGTGGAAGAAGGTGGTCTTCATGGCTTCACGCGCGGCCTCGACGGTGCCGGCATCGCCGACCGGAGGCGCAGTGAAGTGGAAGACAGGCTCGGCGACGCCGTAGAACATCAGGCCGATGCCCATGCCCGCGGAAAACAGCATCGCGAACCAGGAGCCGTAGCTGAAATCAGGCTCGGAATGGTCTGGCCCCAGCTTGATGTCGCCATAGCTCGAGAAGGCGAGACCCAGCGTGAAGATCACGAACACGCCCATGGCCAGCAGGTAGAACCAGCCGACGGTGTCGATGATCCAGGTCTGGACATGACCGAAGGCGGTCTGCGCGGTATCCGGCATGGCGACCGTAAAGATCACGAACGCCAGAATCACCACGGCGGAGCCGAAGAAGACTGGCGGATTGATCTTGGCGACCGTGGGCTGGTCGGCATTTTCTGACATAAATTTCTCTCCCTGATTGCCTATTCGTCGATAATGGTAACTTATTGAACCTGTAGCGTCGTGAGTTGTCCGCGCGATATCGTTTCCATATGTAACCAGTGTTGCGCGCGCTGACCGGCGGTTTGCGCGCCGAGCGAGCGGCCCTGGCGGCGCTGGCGTTGCGTGATCATCGTGCGAAATGGTAATGGCGGTACGGTCTTGGCTTGCATTGTCGGGGGCTGGATACGGTAGGCGCTGGCATGGCTGGGCGCTAAGATGAGGCTTCCTGCATCGAGGGTATCTCGCTGTCTCGATACCATAATTATGCAGAAACCCTACAAGACTTATGTGTCAGTCTAGTGCCTCTGGTGTGTCTCATGGTGTGAAAATCGTGATGTCGCGCCGGCTCAAGTGGCTGACCGGAGACGTTCGCATGCTCCATCGACTTCCCGAATTTTCCGCACGGCCAAGCGTGGCTGATACGTCAGCGCGCTCGCGCCTGTCGCGCATGACACTGCTCGCAGTGGGGCTGGTGCTGCTGAGTGGTTGCTCGGCCCTGTCCGGCAAGGACCCGCTGGCCGCGAATGACAGCGCTGGCCTGCCCGAAGCCTGCATCTTCCCGCGTGAGGGCGATGCCAATCAGTGGTTGCGTGCCGCGGCGCAGGTCGTCGAGGCCCGTGGCTACAAGATCCGCGAGAGCGAACAGGCGCTGGGCGTGGTGACGGGTGAGCGCAAGGTGGACCAGCCGGGGCTGGGCGCGATCGATGGGCCCTTCGGCTCGCGCATCGGCTTCTCGGTGGGCTATGGCGTCGCGGCGGGCAATGATTTCGGCGTGGGCGTCGGCAATGACACCTTCCGCGATGACCCGATCAGCTTCGAGCGCATCTCGCTGGTCGCGCCGGATGAGCGCGTGCGCGTGATCCGCGATGAGCAGGTCATCAATCAGGGCGGCTACGTCATCGATGCCCGCCCTCACAATGACAGCGACAGCTGCCGCCAGATCGAGCGTCAGCTGCAGGCCGCGCTGGCGGGTCGTGATCCACGGGAGGTTCGCTGATGAACATGCGCAAGGCATCTCCACGCTCGCTGTGGCAACGTTTGGGGCTCGCGACGCTGCTCGCTGGCCTGCTGGTGCTGGGTGGCTGCATGAATCAGCCGACCCATGCGCCGGACTCGCGCACCGCGGTGATCGCCCCCAACAGCGGCACCCTGACCTCCCAGCAGGTCTTCGCCACCCTGCTGACGACGCTGGCGGAGCGTGGCTTCATCATCGAGCGCGCAGACCCGGATCTCGAGCGCCTCGATGCCAGCTACGCTGCTCGGCCGCCGCTGGCGCTGGAAGCCTGGGTGAGCGAGGTCAACGGCCAGATTCGTCTCAGCGTGAGCGGTGACAGCAATGGTGCGGATATCGCGCCGGGCCGCCTCGACAACCTGCTGGTGGAGGTCGCCGTGGCTCTGGATGCGCGCACCGTGCCGGTGATCGGCGCGCCGTGACCGCCCCGCGCATGCCAACCCCACTCATGCCAACCCCACGAGGCGGCCCTCGGCGTCGCCTCTCTGGCCTTGTCCACCACTTTGCAGGTGGGCAGTGCCGGAGCCCGGGCGAGCCCGCGCTCGCGCGGTGTGATGGCCCATGACACTGAGTGCGCTGCGCCGTCGGCGTCTGGCCTGGCTGGCGCTCTCGGCCAGTCTGCTGGCCGGGCTGATGGCCTTGTTTGCTCTCTGGCATTGGGAGCTGGCGCGTGGCGAGCGTGATGCTCGCCAGCACGCCGCGACTCGTCTGAATTTCTACGCCAGCACGCTGAATGCCGAGTTGTCGCGCTTCCAGTGGCTGCCGGAATTGCTGGCACGCCAGGCCCGTGTGCGTATCGCCCTTGGCGAGCAGGGCGTTCCGCCTGCGGCAACGCCGCCTGTTATCCCCTCAGACGAACGCGACGCCGCCAGTGCCGCCGCTCCCCTCGGTTCGAGCAGTGATCTCAACCAGCACCTGCGGCGTGTCGCGCGTGCCTCCGGCGCGGCGGCCATCTTTTTGACCGACCGCGACGGCATGACCGTGGCCGCGAGCAACTTCGATGAGCCAGACAGCTTCGTCGGCTATCGCTACGACTATCGCCCCTACTTCATCGATGCCCTGGCGCGCGGGCGCGGCGAGTTCTTCGCCGTCGGCAATACCACCGGGCGTCCCGGCTATTTCGTCTCGGCGCCGGTGCTGGGGGCCGAGGGCGAGCCGCTGGGCGTCATGGTGGTCAAGGTCTCGCTGGAGGCGCTGGAAGATACCTGGCGCCAGGCGGGGGAGACGGTGCTGCTCGCCGATGCCAATCGCATCGTCCTGCTGGCCTCGCGGCGCAACTGGAAGTATCGCGCGCTGGAGGCGATCGAGCCGCAGGCGCTGGACAGCATTCGGGCACAGCAGCAGTTTCGCGGGGCGCCGCTGACACCGCTGTCGCGGGAGCTGGAAGACGGCAGCCTGGTGCTGGGCGACAACCACGAACTGGCGGCGTCGGAGATCGCGCGGCTGCCGACGGCGGCGATGGGCCAGCGCTATCTGGATGAGTCGCTGGCCAGCGGGCCGCTGGGCTGGCAGCTGCATTTTCTGATGCCGCTGCGGCCACTCTATATCCAGGCGCGCAATGTGGTGCTGGTCGGGCTCGCCGTGATCCTGGGACTGGCGATGATGGCGCTGTGGATGCGCGAGCGTCAGGCGCGCCTGGGGCTGATTCGGCGTGAAGCGGTGATGATGCGCGAGATCAACGAGCGCCTCGAGGAGCGGGTCGCCCAGCGCTCGCGCGAACTCGAGGCCACGCGTGATGAGCTGGTGCAGGCCGGCAAGCTGGCCGCGCTGGGCACCATGGCGGCCGGTATCGCTCATGAGCTCAATCAGCCGCTGGTCGGCATTCGTACCTATGCCGCCAGCGGCGGCAAACTGCTGGCGCGGGGCATCGCCTCCGCCGCTACGCGCCCCGAGCTGACCGCGCGTGCCGCCGAATCCGCCGCCAGCAACTTCACGCGCATCAGTGAGCTGTCCGAGCGCCTGGCGGACATGATTCGCCAGTTGCGGGTCTTCGTGCGTCCGGCCAGTCAGCAGGCGCCCGTCGCCCTGGCGCTGGCGCCACGCATCGACTTCGCGCTGGAACTGCTCGCCGAGCGAGTCACCGCCCTCGACCTGACGGTGGAGCGGGACGCGCTGCCCCGAGACATCATCGTGATGGGCGAGCAGGTGCGTCTCGAGCAGTTGCTGACCAACCTGATCCGCAATGCGCTCGATGCGCTGGAAGGGGAGCAGAAAGCGCAGCAGGCCGATCAGCAGAGCGATGCGCCGGAAAACAAGCGCGCGGCCCCGCGACTGCGCCTCAGTTGGCAGGCCTGGCCGGCAGTGGCCAGCCTTGAGGGGCAGCCGGGCGGATGTCTGCGTATCGAGGACAATGGCCCCGGCATCGACCCCGCGCTGCGTGCCACGCTGTTTGATCCCTTCACCACCACACGTGAGGTCGGCGAAGGCATGGGGATGGGGCTGTTTCTGAGTTATGGCCTGGCGCGCGACCTCGGTGGCCTGCTGCGTCTGGCCGATGGCGCTTCAGTGTCTGAACCAGCTGATGGCTCCTCGCTGTCTGAGGGCTCCTCGCTGGCTGAGGGCTCTTCAGTATCTGAACCGGCTGAGGGCTCCTCGCTGGCTGAGGGCTCCTCACTGGCTGAGGGCTCTGCGCTGGGCGGCGCCTGCTTCGAATTGTGGCTACGCACGCCGGCGTCGGAGGCAACGCATGCAGCCGACGGTACCGAACAATACGGCAGCGGGCAGCAATCCGTGACATGACGGGGTATATGCACGAATGACAGGCTATACGCATGACAGCGATGGCTTCGAGGGCGCAGAGGAGTTTGCCGCCACGGGGCTGGAACCGGCAGAGCTGCGCCTGCAGCAGGACAGCGATCTGACCCATGAGGCGCCGGTATGGCTGGTGGATGACGATCCGGCGGTGCGCGAATCCCTCGCCCAGTGGCTGGAGCTGGCCGAGATCCACCTGCGCTGCTTCTCGCGCGCCGAGGCGCTGCTGGAAGCCCTGGCTGCCGCCGAGCCGGTCAGCGTGGTGATCAGCGATATCCGCATGCCGGGCATGGATGGCCTGACGCTGCTGGCGCGGCTTGCGCTGCAGGCACCGGAGCTGCCGGTGCTGATGATGACCGGTCACGGCGATGTTGCCACGGCCGTTGCCGCGATGCAGGGCGGCGCGCGCGACTTCATCGAGAAGCCGTTTGACCCCGAAGCGCTGGAGCTCAAGCTGCGTCAGGCGCTGGCGGGGCGGCGTCTGAGTGATGAAAACCAACGCCTGCGCCGCCGCTTGAGCGTGCGCGGCCTCAGTGGTCTGCTGCGGGGCGAGAGTCGGCAGATTCGCCAGCTGCGTGAGCGACTGCTTGAATTGCGCGGGCACCCGGCGCGCGTCTGGATCAGCGGCGAGGCGGGCAGCGGGCGCAGCACTCTGGCACTGGCACTGGCCGAGCATGCGCCACCTGCCGACGCATCGTCCTCATCTACCGCCATGCCGCCGGCGACGACGGCCTTGCTGGCGCGAGTGGAATGCGCGCCCCTGTCGCAAGCCAGGGCAGAGGGCGCGGAGGCACTGGCGAGCGCGATCGAGGATGCACTCGCGGCATGTCCTGCGGCCAATACCTTGCTGCTGCATGAGGTGGACCACCTGAGTGGCGCGCAATGGCAGTGGCTGGAAGGCTGGATCGCCGCGCGTGAGGACGGCGCCCGACTGGCGCCACGGCTGGTGTGCAGCGCGCAGTGCAGCGTGGGCGACGTGATGGCAAGCGGGTCGCTGACGCGTACTCTCGGTCATGCACTGGCCGAGATCGAACTGACGACACCCGCCCTGCGCGAGCGGCGCGAGGACATCCCGTTGCTGATGGCGCATTTCAGCCGTCAGGCCGCCGAGGTGCATGAGGTGGAGGCGCAACCCTTCGCCAGCGGTGAGCTGGCCGCATTGATGGCGGCGGACTGGCCGGGCAATCTGTGGCAGCTGCGCCAGGCCGCCAGTCGCCGCGTGGTGCTGGGGGAATCGCCCACCGCGCGGCAGTCATCCGCACCGGGCAGTGCCTCAGCGGAGGAGGGCACAGGCGAGACCGGCAATGGGGCGAGCGACGAGGCGCTGGCGAGCAGCGAGGAGCATGGGCTGGCGGCACAGGTGGCGATGTTCGAGTCGACCTTGATTCGCGCCGCCCTGACTCGCGCACGCGGCAACATCGCTCAGGTGCTGGAGGAGTTGGCACTGCCGCGGCGTACGCTCAATCTCAAGATGCACAAATACGGGCTGCGCCGTGAAGACTTTCGTCATGGCCATGATGATCCGGCGAACTGACCGTCGCCGCTGCCTGTCGAAGGTGTCCTCGGGCCGCGTCAGGATGCCGCCCGTTTTGTCATGAAGTAACATCCTGCCAATCCCTTCCTGTCGTCCCCGTGACGTTCTGCCGGAGTTTCCCGATGTCTGTTGCTGTTCATCGCCTGGTGGCGGCGCTGTCGTCCGCGCTGGCGCGTTTCCCGTCTCGTCATGGCCTGCGCCCCGCGGTCTGGCTGACACCGTTGTTGATGCTGGGCACCCTGGTGGCCAGTCAGCCCGCCGCCGCCCACCCGCACGGCTGGGTCGATCTGCGGGTGACGCTGCGCCTCGATGATCAGGGGCGGGCCGTCGCGATGCGCCAGTATTGGCTGCTCGACCCCTTCTACAGCCTGACGCTGCGTCAGGAGCTGGCCGCGCTCGAGGACGATACCAGCATGGAACAGCGCCTCGATGTGCTGGGCAGCGAGATTCTGGCCAATCTGTCGCAGTTCGATTACTACACCCATGTCACGCTGGATGGCGAACCCGTGGCGCTTGGCAAGGCGACGCGCCAGACCACCTGGCTCAAGGGCGAGCGTGTCGCCTTCCAGATGGAGCTGCCGCTGGCCGAGCCGGTGGCGATGGCTGGCCATACCCTCAGTTATCGCATCTATGACCCCACCTATTACATCGAGATTCTGCATGACCCGGATGCCATCGCCGTGCAGCAAGGGCTGGTGGTGAGCGGGCTGGAAGGGCAGGACTCGGCGCTGAGCTGCACGCCGGGCATCACGCCGGCCGACCCGGACCCGTCCAAGGTCGCCGAGGCCTCGATGCTGGATATCAACGCCACCGCACCGATGGATCTCGGCCAGTACTTTGCCGAGGTCGGCAGTGTCAGCTGTGAGGTGGCTGATGAGCAGTGAGCCGAAGGACACCAGCGGACTTGGCGATATCAAGAGCCTCAAGGGCATGCGCGATGGCTTGCTCAAACCCGCCTCGTCGCGGGGGCGGCGCCTGGCCGGCTGGCTGGCGGTCGGCTGCGGGCTGCTTGTGCTGGGCATGGCGCTCTGGCCAAGCCTGGTGCAGGGCTGGGGCGAGGCGCTGGGGTGGATCTTCGCCGAGCAGTCGCGTTTCCAGCGCTCGCTGGGGCGCGCCATGAGTGAGCTTGCCGCGCATCCCGGCACGCCCTGGGCGCTGATCGGGCTGTCCTTCGCCTATGGCGTGCTGCATGCCGCGGGCCCCGGGCATGGCAAGGTCGTCATCAGTACGCTGCTGGTCAGTCAGCCCATCGTTCGGCGCCGTGCGCTGTGGCTGTCGTTGCTGGCGGCCTTGCTGCAGGGCGTCAGTGCGCTGGTGCTGGTCGGCCTCGGGGCGGGGCTGCTCGACTGGGCGGGGCGCGATGTGCTCGGACAGGTCGAGAAGGTCACCCTGCTCAGTCATCTCGGGGTGCTGGTGCTGGGGCTGTTGCTGCTGTGGCGCGCCGCTCGCACGCTATGGCGTGTTGTCAGGGCACAGCCTGTCTCAAGCGTGGGAGCGCCGCAGGCGCCAGCGATGCAGGGGCTGGCGTTCGAGCCGTCGCCTGGCCACGACCACTCACATTCTCACTCTCACTCTCACTCTCACTCTCACTCTCACTCTCACGGCCACGCTCATTCACACGGGCATGACTGCGGCTGCGGCCATGCGCATGGCGTGACGGCGGAGCAGGCCAGTGGCGACTGGCGCACCATGGGCATGGCGGTGCTGGCGATCGGCCTGCGGCCGTGTTCCGGCGCGATTCTGGTCTTGCTGGCCGCGCTGGCGCTGAACATGGTCGGCAGCGGGGTACTGGCGGTGCTGGCGATGTCTTTGGGCACCGCGCTGACGGTGGGTAGCGTGGCGATGGCCACCTTGATCATGAAGGCCAGCGGACGCCTGGCGGCGGCCGGCTCGCGCCTGGGTGGGTCTCACCCGGACAGCCGCACGCGCCGTCAGTGGCCGTGGGCGGCACTGGTCGGGCTGCTCGGCGGCATCATCATCACGGTCTTTGGCGCTCTGCTGGTCGCCAGCAGTCTCAAGGCGCTGGACTCTCCCACCGGTCGTGGTGCTTCGCCCTTCGATCGCTCGGCGCCGGGCACCTCCCTCCAGAGCCCTCTGGGCCCGCGGTCGTCAGGGCAGAGCTCAGGCGACAAGTGAGGCCTGCGGTGCCGCCCTAACTACCTGCTACACGCTACCTGCCATCTACGAAAACGGGGCCCATTGGGCCCCGTTTTCGTAGATGTGAGAGCGTGGATGACAGTGTCTGCGAGAGCGCAGATGTCAGTGACAGCGCAGGTGATGCTGTCAGTAGGAATAGCTCGGCAGCTCGGCGATCTTCATGCGCAGGGTGTCGACCAGCACCGTCAGCGCTTCGCTGTCGTGGGGCTCGGCCGTGCCGACGCCCCACACCGGCCCCGGCCAGGCTGCATCATCGCTGCGGCGGGCGATCACGTGCATGTGCAGCTGCGGCACCATGTTGCCCAGTGCGCCGATATTGAGCTTCTCGCCGCCGCTTACCGTCATCAGCAGCTCGCCCAGCTGGGTGGTTTCCTGCCACAGCTGCTGCTGGGCGCTGCTGTCCAGCTCGTAGATCTCGCGGATGGCATCGCGGCGCGGAATCAGTACCAGCCACGGATAGCGCGCATCGTTCATCAGGCGCACGGTGCACAGCGGCAGGTCGGCCACGAAGTGAGTGTCGGCGTCCAGCTGCGGGTGAAGGCTGAAGGGGGTCATCGTCTCTCCTTGATCGGATGGAGCAGGGCGGGCGTGAGTCGAGGGCAAAGGGTAACCCGAATCGTGGCGGACTCCCTGGCGTGAACGCCCGCGAATGCCCTCAGTGTGACCAGATCGGCAGAATCCTGCCACTTTGCGGATTGCCCGTGCGCGCTGTGGGGGCTGCGCAATGCCCCCATCGCCAAATACCGCGCCGCGCGGACAGTTGCTAACCTTCTTCCTACGCTGATGCAGAGGCTCGCAACGAACGCCCCACGCAAAAGAGGGCTACCTTGCGCATTGTCGGTCGCGACATGGCCAGCACCGCCCAGGGCCAGAGCCTGCTCAGCCGCAATGTCCGTCTGCCTACCCACATTACAAGAATGCTCAACCTGCGCCCGGCAGGTTCGCCAAGGAGTCACTCCATGCAAAAACGCCAGTTCCTCAAGGCCGGTCTCGGTCTCGCCATCGCAGCCTCTCTTGGTCTCAGTGCCGTGGCTCAGGCGGAAGGCAAGTACATCATGGGTACCGCCACCACCGGTGGCACCTTCTATCCGGTCGGCGTGGCACTCTCCACGCTGATCAAGGTCAAGCTCGAGCCGACCGCCGGCATCTCCGTGTCCGCGATCTCCTCTGCCGGTTCCGGCGAGAACCTCAAGCTGATGGAAGAGGACCAGGCCCAGTTCGGCATCATCCAGGGCCTCTACGGCGCCTGGGCATGGAATGGCACCCCGCCGGTCAACAAGGCGCACAAGAACCTGCGCAGCATCTCGATGCTGTGGCAGAACGTCGAGCACTTCGTGGCCCGCAATGATGAGGTCAAGTCCGGCACCATCGAGGACATGACCAACTTCTACGGCAAGAGCTTCTCCATCGGCAAGAAGAACTCCGGTACCGAAGGCTCGGGTCGCTTCATCCTCGAGCAGCTGGGCATCGATGCCGACAAGATGGATCTGGCCTACATGGGCTATGGCCCGAGCGCCGACGCGATGCAGAACGGCAACATCGACGGCATGAACATTCCGGCCGGCGCACCGGCCTCCGCCGTGACCCGTGCCTACGCCAACTTGGGCGGCGAGATCACCACGCTGGACTTCACCGAAGAGCAGCTGGCCAAGGTCAACTCGCAGTTCGAGCTGTGGACCCCGTATGAAATCGCCGCTGGCACCTACCCGGGCCAGGACGAGGCGATCAACACCATCGCCCAGCCGAACATCCTGGTGGTGCGTGACGATGTCTCCGAAGAAGACGTCTATCAGATCACCAAGACCATGTACGAGAACCTGCCGTTCCTGAACAACATCCACCCGGCCACCAAGGCCATGGCTATCGACAAGGCCATCGCGGGCCTGCCGCTGCCGCTGCACCCGGGTGCCGCACGTTACTTCAAGGAGCAGGGCATCGAGATTCCGGCGCGCCTGATCGCCGAGTGATCCACACCTGATGTTCCCGCTGCCCTCATCGCTCGCCTCTGGCGGCGGTGAGGGCAGTGCAGTTTCCCAGACCAATAAACCACCGCCGGTCCGGCGCCATGACACTGCCCAGCGTGGGCAAGGTGAGGCGCAGGACCAGAGCAGTGCCCACGAATGATTGCTGTAGAAGCCCGTATTCTCCTCGCAAGCCCGGGCGCATGGTGACGTGAGTTGCCGCTGCGCCATCGCTGTCTGACCCCGTTTTGAGGCAACGCCATGCATGATTCCCGCTCGCCAGAGCCCTCTCGTCCCACTGATAGCGAAGCGCAGGAGCCGGATCTTTCCGGTGTGCGTGACGAATCCACCGAAGCTGCGCCGTGGCGCATGGACCTGCCCTGGTTGGGGCGTGCCGTCTTCGTGATCTCCATCGTCACCTGTCTGGTGCATCTGTACTTCAATACGCTCTCGACCCTGTCGGAATTGTGGGTGAGCGCCCTGCACTTCGGGTTGTTCGGTCTGCTGTGTGCGCTGACCATTCCGATGCTGACCCCGGCCGGTGATGGTGCCAAGCGTTGGGTGTTGGGCGTGGATATCCTGCTGGGGCTGGCGGCGCTGGGTTGCGGCCTCTATCTGATCGGCTTCGAGGATGCGCTCTATGATCGTGGCGTGGTGTTCTCCACCGCGGACTGGGTGGTCTCCATCGTGGCGGTCGGCCTGATCCTCGAGTTCGCGCGTCGCACCACCGGCTGGTTCATCCCGGTGCTGTGTCTGATCGCGCTGACCTACGTGGCCTGGTGGGGCAAGTATGTCGGCGGCGTGTTCAACTTCCCGGGCCTGACCTGGGAGACGGTGCTGTTCAGAAGCTTCATCGGTGGCGAAGGGATGCTGGGCTCCATCGCGCGCATTTCCTGGTCCTACGTGTTCATGTTCATCCTGTTCGGGGCCTTTCTGGTCAAGTCCGGCGCGGGTGACTTCATCATCGATCTGGCGCGCTGCGCGGCGGGTCGCTTCAAGGGTGGCCCGGGCTTCGTGGCCGTGTTCGCCTCCGGCCTGATGGGCTCGGTGTCCGGCTCGAGTGTCGCCAACACCGTCTCCACCGGCGTGATCACGATTCCGCTGATGCGCCGTGCCGGCTTCCCGGCGCGCTTCGCGGCAGGCGTCGAGGCTGCTGCCTCGACCGGTGGTCAGCTGATGCCGCCGGTGATGGGCGCGGGCGCCTTCATCATGGCGTCCTACACCCAGGTGCCGTACCTGACCATCGTCGGCGTGGCCGCCTTGCCGGCGCTGCTCTACTTCCTGTCGGTGGCCATGTTCGTGCGCATCGAGGCCAAGCGCTCCGACGCCACGGCGCTGGACGACCCGCAGGGCCCGCGCCTCAAGGACGTGCTCAAGGATGGCTGGCACTATCTGGCACCGCTGTTCGTGCTGGTCGGTGCACTGATCTACGGCTTCACGCCGACCTACGCCGCCGGCATCGCGATCCTGTCCGTCATCGCGGCCTCGTGGCTGTCGAAGAATCCGATGAAGCTCGGTGACATCATCGAGGCGATGCTGGCCGGGGTGCGCAACATGACCACCACGGCGATCCTGCTGATCACTGTCGGCCTGATCGTCAACGTCGTCTCCACCACCGGTATCGGCAACACCTTCTCGCTGATGATCACCGACTGGGCGGGTGGCAGCCTGCTGATCACCATCATCCTGATCGCGCTGGCGTCATTGATTCTGGGCATGGGCCTGCCGGTGACGGCGTCCTATATCGTGCTGGGCACGCTGTCCGCCCCGGCGCTCTACAACCTGATCGCCCATTCCCAGCTGGTGGATCTGCTGGCGGCGGGCAACCTGCCGGAGCAGGCCAAGGCCATCTTCATGCTGGCAGCACCGGACAAGCTGGACCTGCTGGGCGCGCCGATGAGCATGGACGCCGCCCGCGAACTGCTGGCGCTGGTGCCGGATACCTTCCAGAGCCAGCTGTATGAGCAGGCGCTGTCGCCGCACGTGCTGACCATGGCGCTGGTGAGTGCGCACATGATCATCTTCTGGCTGTCCCAGGATTCCAACGTCACACCGCCGGTCTGCCTGACCGCCTTCGCGGCAGCCGCGATCGCCCGCACACCGCCGATGAAGACCGGCCTGATGGCCTGGAAGATCGCCAAGGGCCTCTACATCGTGCCGCTGCTGTTCGCCTGGAGCCCGCTGATCTCCGGTGACATCGGCGAGATGCTGACGGTGTTCGTGTTCGCGCTGTTCGGGATCTACGCCATCGTCGCGGGCCTGGAAGGCTATCTGGAGCACGAACTGCCCTGGTGGCTGCGTCTGGCGATGTTCCCGCTCGGTGCGCTGATGCTGTGGCCGCATGGTCAGCTGACCTACGACCTCGCGGGTCTGGTCATCTTCCTGGGCGTGCTGGCCTACAGCGTGCGTCAGAGTGGCCGGCAGGAAGCGCTGGCGCACTGAGCCAGGCGTGTCGGATGAGCGCCAGACGCGTCAGCCGATGTGGCTGAAGCAGGCGTGATGCGACGCGATATGCTATGAACGATGCCCGGCATCACTTTCCCCGCTCAGTCGCGAGGGTGGTGTGTCGGGCATCGCGCGCTCTGGGGCATGTCCGCCTCGGGCGTCTTCACTCAACGGGATGGCGGGACAAGGAATGTCGGCATGATGTCGGATGTTGCAGGGCTGACCAGCGGCCTTGATCTGATCAGCGTAGTGGCGCTGATCGCACTGGGTGGCGTGGCCGGTTTCATCAATGTGCTGTCGGCGGGTGGCTCGATGCTGACGCTGCCATTGCTGATGTTTCTCGGCCTGCCGCCTGCGCAGGCCAATGCCACCAACCGCGTGGCGATCGCGTTGCAGAGTGCTACCGCGACCAGCACCTTCCTCAAGGCGGGCGCGCACAACATGGGGGTGGCCTGGCGGCTGGCCGTACCCGCCGTGGCAGGCGCCATGCTGGGCGCCTGGCTGGCGACCCGCATCAGTGCCGAGGCCTTCGAGAGCGTTCTGATCGTGGTGATGGTGGTGTGTTCGATCATGATGCTGCTGCCGACGCCGCGCATCGACACGCGTGAACTGACGCCGGAGCGCATCACGCCCGTGGTGTTGCTGGCGATGTTCGGCATCGGCATTTATGGTGGCTTCATCCAGGTCGGTGTCGGCGTGCTGTTCATCGTGGTGCTCTACCGGCTGCTCAAGATCGACCTGACCCAGGTCAACGTCTTCAAGGTCTTCATCGTGTTGATGTATACCCTGCCGGCGCTGGCGGTGTTCGTGTTCGATGGTCAGGTGCGCTGGGCCTACGGTCTGGTACTGGCGGTCGGCAACATGAGCGGCGCCTTCCTCGGCGCGCGGGTCAACATGAGTCCCGCGGGCGCGCGGTGGGTCAAGTGGCTGACGGTCGCGGTCATCTTCATCATCGTGCTCAAGCTGGCGCTGACCTGATGCTGGCCTGATGCTGACCTTATGCACGACACGGAGTAAGCTCGCGGTAATCTGAGCGAAATGCCAGTCTGTCCTGTCGACACACCGGCATGCCGCTCACCCCCTATTCATGATGGCGCCGAGCCCGGCTATGGCGTCTCTTCCTTCATCGTTCAGGAGTCTTTCCTCATGCAAGCCATGGTCATCGAGCAGTACGGCGGTCCCGAAGTGTTCGTCGAGCGCGAACTGGAGACCCCGACACCGGCGCGGGGGCAGGTGCGCATCAAGGTGACGGCTTCCAGCATCAACCCCATCGAGACCAAGCTGCGCAGCGGGCTGGTCAAGTCGCACCCGGAATTCCCGGCCATTCTCAATGGCGATGTCTCCGGGGTGGTCGATGCGGTCGGCGAAGGCGTGACGGACTTTTCCGTCGGGGATGAAGTGCTCGGTTGTGCCGGTGGCGTGAAGGGCTGGCAGGGCGCTCTGGCGGACTACATGATCGCCGACACCCGTGTGATCGTGAAGCGTCCGAGTCTGGCAGCGCTGACGCTGGAAGAGTGCGCGGCCTTGCCGCTGGTGTTCCTGACGGCCTGGACGGCACTGGCATCACGCGGTCAGATCAAGGAAGGCGAGCACGTGCTGATCCATGCCGGCACCGGCGGCGTCGGCCATGTCGCGGTACAGATCGCCAAGTATCTGGGCGCGCATGTCACCACCACCGTATCCAGCGAAGCCAAGGCGGATCTGGCGCGTCAGCTGGGCGCCGACGAGATCATCAACTATCGCGAGGAAGCGGTCGCGGACTACGTGACGCGCCTGACCTCCGGGCGTGGCTTCGATCTGGTCTTCGACACCGTCGGTGGCGACAATCTGGATCGCTCCATCGAGGCCACCGCGACCTCCGGTCGTCTGTGCTCCATCAATACCCGCTCGACCCACGACCTGACCCAGCTGCACTCCAAGAACCTGTCGCTGCACGTCATCTTCCGCTCGGTACCGCTGCTGACCGGTATCGGCATGGACGACCAGCCGGAACTGCTCAACGCCTTGAGCGAGATGCTCGAAGCCGGTGCGGTACGTCCACTGCTCGACGAGCACCAGTTCAGCTTCCGTGACGTCGCCAAGGCGCATGAGCTGCTGGAGTCCGGCGAGGCGCTGGGCAAGATTCTGCTGGTAAATCGTTGAGTATTGGCACCTTCGGTCAGTGAGGGTGTCTTACCTTCATTGGCCGTTGATCAGGAAGAGAAGTGATGAGAATGACGCGTTTGATGGTGGCTGCCCTGTTGGTGGCCAGTGTGAGTCTGGCCGGCTGCAATACCGTGGCCGGTTTCGGCAAGGACCTGGAGCATCTGGGCGGTTCGATCGACAACGCCGCCAGCTGATTGCCCGAGAGAGAGGAATGCCCATGCGACGATTCATGATGATGACTGGCACCGCGCTGCTGTTCGGCCTGCTGTTGGGTGGCTGCAATACCGTGGAAGGTTTCGGGGAAGATCTCGAGCACCTTGGGGGTTCCATCGAGGAATCGGCCAGTTGAGGGCACTGTCCATGACATGGGCGGCGAGTGAACAAAACATGAATCTCACCCCTTGAAAGCCCATGGGGCGGCCCAAGGTATGAGGGTAGAGGCGCAGGAACTGGCGTCTTTACGAGATTTCTCGATATTCACTACCGCAAGGAGCATGACCATGTCCCGCACCATTGCACTCATCTTCGCCTCTTTCTTCACTCTGGCCGCGCTTTCCGGCTGCAACACCGTTGACGGTGCCGGCCAGGATGTCGAGCATGCTGGCGAAGCTGTCCAGGACGCCGCTCAATAAGCGACGCCCCGGATAGTGGTGATATCCAACGCCCGGCCATCGCGCCGGGCGTTTTCGTGTCTGATCGCCAGACATGCAGGCGTGCTGACTGACGGGCCGCCTTGCGTCATCATACCGCTGACGGCATGCGCCCTCAGCGTACGTCACCCCCGCCACCGCGAGCCAAGGGCCCGACATGGATCATCGACAGTTGAGTTTTCTGGTCGCGCTGGCCAGTGAGCGCCATTTCGGTCGCGCAGCGCGAGTCTGTCATGTCACCCAGCCGACGCTGTCGGCGCGCCTCAAGCAGCTCGAGGAGGAGCTGGGCACGGCGCTGATACTGCGCGGCCACCGCTTCGAGGGCTTCACGCCGGAAGGAGAGCGCGTGCTGACCCACGCACGGCGCATTCTCGCCGAGCTGGATGAGCTGAAGGGAGACCTGTCGCCGGACGCGGTGCTGACCGGGCGCCTGTCACTGGGCGTGGTGCCGTCGGCGCTGGCGGCGGTCGGCGAGTTTCTGCCGCGGCTGCGCGAGGCCTTTCCGCAGCTCTCGCTGCGCCTGCGTGAGCTGTCGACCTCATCGCTGGCCCAGGGGCTCGAGGATGGCGAGCTGGATCTCGCGGTCGGTTACCCCGCGGCGCCGGCCATGAGCGGCTTCGCCTGTCGGCCGCTCTATCAGGAGCATTCGGCGCTGATCGCCAGTCAGACGCATTTCCGCCTGCCCGACGCGCCGCAGTGGGAGTGCCTGCGTGACTATCCGCTGGTGTTGCTGACGCCGGAGATGCAGCAGCGGCGGCGCCTCAATCAGCAGTTCGAGCTGCTGGGGCTGCAGCCCTCGCCCTTGTTGGAGGCCAATTCGATTTCCGGCCTCGGCGTGATGCTGGAGGCTGGCCTGGGAGTCAGCGTGCTGGCGGAGAACCTGGCCGATTCGCGGCTTGGTGAAGGGCTGATCGCGCGTCGACTGCCCGGCGAGGGCGAGACGGTCGGGCTGTTGTGGCGCAGTGGTCAGCAGCGTAGCCGACGGCTGAATGCCGTGCTGGAACTGCTGCGTTCGCTGCCTCACTCGGCGGGTGTGGCCGATTGAGCGAGCCTGCAACGCAGAACACCCCGTCGAGACGGGGTGTTCGGGTAGCGAAAGCGGCGTTGGCTGCTATCAGCGCTTCTTGCTGGCTTCCAGCGCGGCACGGCGGGCGGCTTCACGCTGCTGCTGCTTGGCATCGCGTCGCGCCTGCATCTGGGCGACGGCGTCCATGCCCAGGTGGGCTTCGCCACGTTCTCTGGCGAGGCGAATCTGGTTCTCGCGCTCGGCGAAGCGCGCCTTCTGGGCATCGCTCAGCTTGTCGTAGCAACGCGGGCAGCTGACGCCTTTCTGGTAGCGCTCGCTCTGCTTGTCTTCCTCGGTGATCGGCAGGCGGCAGGCATGGCACTGATCGTATTGGCCGGGGCGCAGCTGGTGGTCGACGGTGACGCGCTCATCGAACACGAAGCACTCGCCCTGCCACAGCGTCTCTTCCTCGGGCACCTCTTCCAGATACTTCAGGATACCGCCCTTGAGGTGATAGACCTCATCGAAGCCCTGCTCCTTGAGATAGGCCGTGGACTTCTCGCAGCGGATGCCGCCGGTGCAGAACATCGCCACCTTGCGGTGCTGTGTCGGGTCCAGCTCGCGCGAGACGTAGTCCGGGAAATCACGGAAGGCAGTGGTGTTCGGGTTGACGGCACCGGCGAAGGTCCCCACTTCCACTTCATAGTCATTGCGCGTGTCGATCAGCAGTACTTCAGGATCGGAGATCAGCGCATTCCAGTCCTTCGGCTCCACATAGGTCCCGACGGTGTGACGCGGGTCGATGCCCTCGACGCCCATGGTGACGATCTCGCGCTTGAGCTTGACCTTGGCGCGCAGGAAGGGCGCCTGCTCGGCCAGTGACTGCTTGGTGTCGAGCTCGGCCAGACGCGGGTCGCTGGTCAGCCAGGCGAGCAGCGCATCGATGCCGGCGCGTGAGCCGGACACGGTGCCGTTGATGCCTTCGCGGGCCAGCAGCAGGGTGCCGCGGATGGCGTGCTCGTTCATCACCGCCAGCAGCGGGTCGCGCAGCGCCTCGAAGTCCTCGAGGGTGACGAACTTGTAGAGCGCACAGACCACATGCTGCGGCGCCAGCGGGCTGGGACGGGCGGAGGCAGATGTGCTGGTCAGCTGCGGGGCGCTGGCTTGGTCAGGCGCGGCAGTCAGGTCGGGAGTGTCGGTCATGCGAAGGTCCTCATGCGGGCCGGAACGTAAATCCGGAGCAGGATGATCGAGAGATGAGAGCGGCCGGCGGACGGGGGATAGCGCGACAGCAGGCGCACCCTCAAGGGTCGGCGACGCATTTTACGCGACTCGCGCGCGAATTTCTCGCCCGCCGCGATGGCCCGCATGCCTGTCACCGGCCGGACGCCATCTTCATTGGCGGTGTCTATCAATTGGCGGCTCGGCTCAATTGGTCGCCCTCACGGCATGACGGTAGGATATTCCCATATTGCGCAGAGGTCGGCTGAGGGTTGCGCGCGCCATTCTCGCCACGAATCTGCGCCACGGAGAGCCGTAATGAAAGATTCGCTCTATCAACAGGCGCCAGGCGCTGCAGGCTATGCGGATGCCCGCGAGGTGCCGCTGCGCGAGCTGGATGGCCCATCGGAGCTACCGGTGAGCCTGGCGCTCAATGACACCGCGATGGGCACCTTGCTGGCCAGCCCAGAGGCCCTTGAGCCGCTGGCGCTGGGGCATGCCTTCACCGCGGGCTGGATCACGCGGCGTGACGAGGTCTCGGCGATCCATCTCTCGCGGCTGCGTCATGGGCTGGCGGTGCGTCTTGAGGTCAGTGACTCGCTGGCGCGCAAGGCCGAGCGTCATCAGCGGCGTGAGAGCAGTGTCTCGAGTTGCGGCGCCTGTGGCGTGCAGGACGAAGCGGAGCTGATGGCGGGACTTATGCGTCTGCCGCCACGGGCAGCGCTGGCGCCCGATGCGCTGATGCGCGGGCTGGAACGCCTGGAGCGCGCCACGCGCCGCGGCATGCATCTGGCGCTGGGGTTGGACGCCGAAGGCGGTCTGATCTCGCAGGGCGCCGATATCGGTCGCCACAATGCGCTGGACCGCGTGATCGGCATGAGCCTCGACAGCGGTGTGTGGCCCGAGGCGTTGCTGGTGTCGAGCCGCTGCAGCCTGGAGCTGGTGCAGAAGACCATCCGTGCGCGCATTCCGACCCTGATCACCCTGGCGGTGCCCTCGCGACTCGCCGTCGAGACCGCCCGCGCCTGCGACCTCAATCTGATCTGTGCCCACCGCGGGCGTCGACTCGAATTGCTCAGCGGTCACGCTGATCGCCCCCGTTCATCCTAGCCAGTGGATCCTGACATGACCGACATTGCTGCCCCCGAGATCGAGACGCCTGCGTCTGCCAGCCTGCCCCGCGAGGATGCGCAACAGACGCGTCATCCGCGCATTGCCGCCTATTCCGGGCCGGCGGGTGGCTGGGGCGCACTCAAGAGCGTCGGTCAGCATGTCAGTCACTCCAGGGCGCCGTGGAAGAGCGTGCGCTCCCTGCTCAAGGCCAATCAGGACAAGGGCTTCGACTGCCCCGGCTGTGCCTGGGGAGACCCGGAACACGGCTCCTCCTTCGAATTCTGCGAGAACGGCGCCAAGGCGGTGGCCTGGGAAGTGACCGCCAAGCGGGTCACGCCGCGCTTCTTCGCTCAGCACACCGTCACGGAGCTGCTGGGCTGGGACGACTTCATGCTCGAGGATCAGGGGCGTCTGACCGAACCGATGCGCTACGACGCGGCCAGTGATCGCTATATGCCGATCAGCTGGGACGCGGCCTTCGAGCTTGTCGCCGAGCACCTCAGCGCGCTGACGTCGCCGGATGAGGCGCTGTTCTATACCTCGGGGCGTGCCAGCAACGAGGCGGCCTATCTCTACCAGTTGTTCGTGCGTCTGTTCGGCACCAACAACTTCCCCGACTGCTCCAACATGTGCCACGAGGCCAGCGGTGTCGGCATGAAGGCGAGCCTCGGCGTCGGCAAGGGCACGGTGCTGCTGGAGGACTTAGAGCACGCCGATGCCATCTTCGTGTTCGGTCAGAACCCCGGCACCAACCACCCGCGTATGCTGGGCGATCTGCGTCGCGCATCCCGGCGTGGCGCGCGCATCGTCAGCTTCAATCCGCTGCGTGAGCGGGGGCTGGAGCGCTTTGCCGATCCGCAGTCGCCGCTGGAGATGATGACCCTCTCCAGCCAGCCCATCAGCCATCGCTATTACCAGCCACGCATGGGGGGCGACATGGCGGCGTTGCGCGGCATGGCCAAGGCGCTGTTCGCGATGGAGGCGCGGGGCGAATTCACGCGCGCCGCCAGCTTCATCGAAGCGCATACCCGGGGCGTCGAGGCCTGGCAGGCGCTGGTCGAGGCGACCGAGTGGGCAACCCTCGAGGACCAGTCCGGCCTGACACGCGCTCAGCTCGAGGAGGCGGCCGCCATCTTCGCGGGTGCCGGCAACGTCATCTGCACCTGGGCGATGGGCATCACCCAGCATCTGCATGCCGTCGAGAGTGTGCGCGAGATCGTCAATCTGCTGTTGCTCGGGGGGCACTTCGGCCGTCCCGGTGCCGGGGCCTGTCCGGTGCGTGGCCATTCCAACGTCCAGGGCGATCGCACCATGGGTATCGACGAGAAGGCGCCCGCCTGGCTGATCGAGGCGCTGGAAGCGCGCTACGGCGTCAGCATGCCGCGTGCGCAGGGCTACAACACCGTGGAGAGCCTGGCGGCGCTGGAGCAGGGCAAGGCGAAGACCTTCATCGCGCTGGGCGGCAACTTCACGCGTGCCACGCCGGACAGCGAGCGGACCGAGGCCGCGATGCGCAACCTCGAGCTCAACGTCCAGATCAGCACCAAGCTCAACCGCAGTCATCTGGTGATGGGCAAGCAGACCGATGCGCTGATTCTGCCGTGTCTCGGTCGCAGCGAGATCGATCGCTCCTCGCAGGTGGCTTCCCAGCACATCAGCGTCGAGGACTCGATGTCGATGGTGCATTCCAGCGCCGGCATCAAGGCACCGGCCAGCCCTGAATTGCGCTCCGAGCCCGGCATCATCGCGGCGATCGCGCGTGCCACCCTGGCGCGCGTGCTGCCGGCGCGAGGTGCCAGTGATCCGGTCGATTGGCAGGCCCTGAGCGAGAACTATGATCTGATCCGTGACGAGATCGCGGCGGTCATCCCCGGTTTCGCGGACTTCAATTCACGACTGGCACACAAGCGCGGCTTCCACCTCGCCAATCCGGTACGCGAGCTTGTCTTCCCGACCTCCAGCGGCCTGGCCGAGTTCTCGCACATGCCGCTGCCGGAGTCGGTGATGCATCAACAGCTGGCGCGGCGTGATGGCTGGCTGACGCTGCAGACCATGCGCAGTCACGATCAGTACAACACCACCGTCTACGGTTACAACGACCGCTATCGTGGCGTGTCGGGTCAGCGGCGGGTGATCTTCATCAATGGTGAAGACCTGGCGCGGCTGGGGCTGGCCGACGGTGATTGGGTCGACATGCTCGGCGAGCCGCGTCCGGACGGCAGCGAGCGACGTGCGCCGCAGTTCCGTCTGGTCGAGTACGACATCCCGGCCGGTTGCATCGGGGCCTACTATCCGGAAACCAACGTGCTGGTCGCATTGGAAAGCCACGGCGCTGATACCGGCACGCCATCCTCCAAGGCGGTGCCCGTACGTCTGGAGCGCAGTTCACGCATCGCCTGACGGCGCGAGATGTCAGCAGCAGGGTGCATGCATCACCACACTGCCGTGCCGCGAGGAGACTCGTCGCGCGGCAGTCGTGTGTCTAGAATATTCCCGTGCGCCGAGCCAGCTACGCTCGGCACACGTCTTTTCCGTCCTCAGTGCTGCCCCAACCACCGTTCAAGAGAGTGATCCATGCAATATCTGCACACCATGCTGCGTATCCGTGATGTCGACGCTTCACTGCATTTCTTCCGTGACCTGCTCGGCATGGTCGAGATCTCGCGCAAGGATTCCGAGAAGGGCCGCTTCACGCTGATCTTCCTGGCAGCCCCGCAGGATGCCGAACGTGCCCGCGAGATGCAGGCGCCGATGCTGGAACTGACCCATAACTGGGACCCGGAAGAATACGAAGGTGGGCGCAACTTCGGCCATCTGGCCTATCGCGTCGAGGATATCTACGCTACCTGTCAGCATCTGATGGACAACGGCGTGACCATCAATCGCCCGCCGCGTGACGGCCACATGGCATTCGTGAAGAGCCCGGATGGGATTTCGCTGGAGCTGCTGCAGGCCGGTGACGCCCTTGCGCCGCAGGAACCCTGGGCCTCCATGAGCAACACGGGCAGCTGGTAAGCAAGCAAGGCCGCATGTTGACGTGTGCGTAAGCGTCGCATCCAGGCAACGCAATAGCCGAATTATGACTGGTGCATCGCCCAGCAGGGCTTATGATGTAATGAAGTTCATAAGCCCCGCAGCATGATGTGTGGCATGTCGTGCTCGGCCTTTGTGGAGTGTCATCGCGGCAGGCAGCTATACCTTTTTCCTTTCTCTTGCTGCCCGCCTGCCGCGATGTTGCACCTCCTTGAGTCGCGTGAGGGACCGCCACGCGGACACTGCCTAGCTGGCAAGGATTGCCTGATGCCGAGAGTCATAAGCGCCTGGCTACGTCATGAGCCACGATTGCTCGCCGTGGAGCATCGTCGTTTCTACCATGCCTATCTTTGGGTCTATCTGATGCTGATGGGCCTCTTCGTGGTGTGGGTTCCCTTCTTCACTCTCTTCAACGAGTCGCGGCTGGCATTCGCCAGCGGCATCATGGCGCTCGTGTCCGTGCTGGGCGTGATGCTGCACCGGGCGCATCAGCTGACCTTGGGTCTGGCCCTGATGATGAGCGCCTTGACGCTGATGGCCTGGCTCTCGGTTTTCTGCTTCGGGCTCTCGGCGGGCTATGAGTACTATTTCTTCATCGTGATGGCCGGTATTCACCTGGCCCCGCTGGCGGCGCGTGTTCGAGTGGTGACGACACTGATGCTGTTCATGGCGGCTGTCTCGGCGCTGATGGTCTCGCCAGTCCTGCATGAGGGCGGCGTCCTGTCGGCCTGGGTGCTGCAATCGACCAATCTGTTCGCGGTCTTCCTGATGATGGTCACCTTCCTGTGGCGCATGCTGGCACTTACCGAACATTTCGAGCGTCAGTATCTGAAGGATGCCAGTCGTGATGAGTTGACCGAATTGCTCAATCGCCGCCAGATATTGCGCCACGCCGAGGACTGGTGGCGTGACGGAGTGCCCTGTGCGGTCTTGATGCTGGATGCGGACAACTTCAAGCGCGTCAATGACCTGCATGGGCATGCCGTCGGTGATGAAGTGCTGCGTCATCTGGGCCGCCTGCTGACGGCCACACTGCGTCAGGGCGATCGCGCCGGGCGTGTCGGTGGCGAGGAGTTCCTGGTGCTGCTGCCGCGTATCGGGCGCACCGAGGCCATTTCCGTGGCGGGACGCATGCGCTCCCTGCTGGCCAAGTCTCCTCCGGTCTTCGCCGGCACGCCGGTGCCGGTCACGGTTTCCATCGGCGTTGCCATCAGTCATGAGGTCGATTCGCTGGATGAGCTGATGCAGCTGGCCGACAGGCGGCTGTATCACGCCAAGCACAATGGGCGTGATCAGGTGGTGGCCGGTGGGGAACACGAGATGACAGGCCTTGCCACGGCCGATGCCAGCCCTCCGCCCCCCGGGAATGGCGGTAGCGGGCTTGGCAAGGCAGAGGCCGTGGAGGAGGGCGCTCGCGACAAGGAGGATGACCGCCAGGAAAAGCGGCGCCACAAGGATTCCAGCCCTTTCTCGCGGACACCCCTCGTCGGCTGACCTGAGTTCAGGTTCTTGAATGCAGGTTCACGAATGCTGTTTCAGGAGCGCTGCTTCAATCGGGCCAGCGCGTTCTCCATGCCACGGGCAACGGTGGTCGCCAGTGGTGTGCACAGCACCCAGGGCAACGCGATCAGTGCAATGCTGAGCGAGCCCAGATAGACATCGCTGAACCAGTGAGCGCCGACCATGATCCGCGGAGCGCTCAGCAGTACCACGAACGCCAGGCTGCACAGGGCGATGCGGCGCGGTGCGAAGGCCAGCATGAAACTCGCGAATACCATCAGCATCAGGCCGTGATCCCCCGGGAAGCTGTTCGACGCTGAATCCTTGGTCTTGAAGGACACCAGCTCGGAGAGATGCTGTGCGTGGCTGAAGAAGCGCGTCGGGCTGGCATGGCCATAGCTGATGGCGCGCAGTACGAACAGCGAGAGCAGGCCCGCCGTCAGCAGCATGGTGATGCCGATGCTGGTCCAGCGGCGATAGCGGGCAGGCTGTTGATCATTGAGCATCGCCCAGCAAAACAATACCCCCATCATGGCGAAGGCCACGGCGTCGAAGGCGCGCGTGTTCAGAATGCCGAGCAGCGTGTCCCAGTGCGGATTGAGTGGTGTGATGAACTGGTTGAAGTCCCAGAAGACATCGCTGTCGAGGGTGGGCCAGAAATCCAGCGCCGGTATCCACCAGCACGCCAGCAGCGCCACACCGAGCGCATTCAGGATCATCAGTCGTCGTAGATTGAATCCTGTCTGCGCCCTGCGCGGGCGGGGCGGGGGCGAGGGTTGCACGTGCGGGGCCTGCAGCGAACCACTGACTCGCTGTGAAGACGCAGTATCAGCGGCGTGCAAGGAAGGACTGTCGGGGGCGGCGGGAGTCATGTCGTGTCAGCTCTGCAGGGCTCATGTCGGGATAGGCGCACTCAGGTCGGTAGCTCGCTGGCCCGGTGGCCAGAGGACTCGAGGCAGGCGACGCTGAGTGGCGATCTGGTCGAAATTCTAGAGCAGGCTTTGCTTTGAAAACACTGTTTTCAAAGTCGGCGAGGTGGACAGTTGGTTGCGTCCATCGCGCTGGTGGCAAGCCAGCGGCAGTCCGGCAGGTGACATTCAGGCGCATGTCGTGAGGGCCTGTCGTTCATGACAGCCGTGCGCATGATCGCTACCCTTGCTGTCATGTCCGTTCCTTACCCACCGTTCTTTCCGTCTGCCGGGTGCTGCCGTTGACGGCAATGCCACTGGCGGGCGCCACAGGAGTCATCCATGTCCGTTATCGTGCGTCGTCTATCGCGTTATACCTCCGTGGGGTTCGCTATCTCCTTGCTGGCTGGCTGCGCGGCCATGACACAGCCTCCGCAGGGCAGTGCCTCATCGGGTGCCGCTGCTCCTGCCCTGGTGGGCACCCAATGGAGTTTCTCCGCCACGGATGCCAGTGAAGAGGCCGCCAACTTCCTGCTGCAGCCTCCCAGTCAGCAGCAGCTGGCAGACGAGGAAGATGACCGTCTGCGTCTGGTCGGCAGCAATGGTTGCAACCGCCTGATGGGGCCGGTGGTGCTGGATGAGTCGCGTCAGACGCTGGATATCGGTCCGCTGGCCTCGACCATGAAGATGTGCCCCAACCCCGAGCAGTCCAACGCCTTCAATCGCATGCTCGAGGATGTGGCCAGTTACCAGATCATCGGCAGCGGTGAGAGCGCTCGGCTGCGCGTGATGGATGACACCGGCTATCTGCTGGCGACCTTCATGCCGCTGGAAGGCTCCGCCGAGTAATTGCTCGGCGCGCTTTTCTCGATGAGCTCATCTCGATGCGCTCATCCGGCGTGGCTGGGAGGGCGATTAGCGAGCGGGCTGCCAGAAACGAGAAAGCCCCCTGCACCGTTCGGTGCAGGGGGCTTTTGCTTGCGTGAAGCGCGTGCGTGACTTACAGCGCTTCGATCTTGACGCGCTGGCTTTCCAGCAGCGCAAGTTCCGCCTGGGCGTCGGCCAGCTTGGCGCGCTCCTTCTCGACCACATCAGCCGGTGCACGACCGACGAACTTCTCGTTGCCGAGCTTGTTCTCGAGGCCGGTGATGACCTTCTGCTGCTTCTCGTGCTCCTTGTCGATGCGCTTGAGCTCGGCTTCCTTGTCGATCAGGCCTGCCATCGGCACCAGCACTTCCAGCTCACCGACGCGCTGGATGGCGGACATCGGGGCTTCGTCGCCTGCCGCCAGGAAGGTGATGCTTTCCAGACGTGCCAGCTTGGAGAGGAACAGGCGGTTGGCTTCCAGACGCTCGGCATCGCCAGCTGCGCCGTTCTGCAGGAAGACTTCCAGCGGCTTGGCCGGTGACAGGTTGAGCTCGCCGCGCACGTTGCGGATGGCGATGATGATGCCTTTCAGCCACTCGATATCGCGGATGGCCTGCTCATCGATCCGGTCGGCTTCGGCCTGCGGCCACGCTTGGCTCATGATGCTCTCGCCTTCCACCGGCTTGCCGGCGTGCGGTGCGATACGCTGCCAGATCTCCTCGGAGATGAACGGCATCATCGGGTGGATCAAGCGCAGGATGGTCTCGAGGGCGCGCACCAGGGTGCGACGCGTGCCGCGCTTGGCTTCGATGCTGGCGTTGTCATCCCACAGAACCGGCTTGGACAGCTCCAGATACCAGTCGCAGTACTCGTTCCAGATGAACTCGTAGAGCGCCTGGGAGGCGTGGTCGAAGCGGAACTCTTCCAGCGCGCGGGTGACCTGCTGCTCGGTCTGCTGCAGGCGCGCGATGATCCAGCGATCGGCCAGCGACAGTTCGACGGCTTCGCCGTTGACGCCGCAATCCTGGTTCTCGGCATTCATCAGCACGTAGCGCGCCGCATTCCACAGCTTGTTGCAGAAGTTGCGATAGCCATCGAGACGGCCCATGTCGAACTTCACGTCACGCCCGGTGGAGGCGAGTGACAGCAGGGTGTAGCGCAGCGCATCGGTACCGTGAGGCTCGATGCCTTCCGGGAACTCGTTGCGGGTGGCCTTGGCGATCGCCTTGGCCTTCTTCGGCTGCATCATGTTGCCGGTACGCTTCTCGACCAGCTCCTCGATGCCGATACCGTCGATCAGGTCGATGGGATCAAGCACGTTGCCCTTGGACTTGGACATCTTCTGACCGAGGCTGTCGCGCACCAGACCATGCACGTAGACCTTGCGGAACGGCACTTCACCCTTGAACTTCAGGGTGAACATGATCATCCGCGCCACCCAGAAGAAGATGATGTCGAAGCCGGTGACCAGCACGTCGGTGGAGTGGAAGGTCTTGAGTTCTTCCGTGTCCGCCGGCCAGCCGAGGGTGCCGAAGGTCCACAGCGCGGAGCTGAACCAGGTGTCGAGGACGTCTTCGTCCTGACGCAGTTCGACGTCGGCACCCAGGTTGTTCTCGGCGCGGACTTCCTCTTCATTGCGGCCGACATAGACGTTGCCGTCGTTGTCGTACCAGGCCGGAATGCGGTGGCCCCACCACAGCTGACGCGAGATGCACCAATCCTGCAGGTCACGCATCCACGCGAAGTACATGTTCTCGTAGTTCTTGGGCACGAACTCGATGTCGCCGTTCTCGACCGCCTCGATGGCCGGACGCGCCAGCTCCTCGACGGCCACGAACCACTGGTCCGTCAGCAGCGGCTCGATGACATCGCCGGAGCGGTCACCGTGCGGCAGGGTGTTGTTGACGGCCTCGACCTGCTCCAGCAGGCCCAGCGCGTCCATGTCGGCGACCAGCTTCTCGCGGGCGACGAAGCGATCCAGACCGGCGTAGGCGGCCGGCAGGCTGGCGTCTTCCTGGGGCTGCGGACGGCCCTGGAGGTCATAGATCTCGGCGCGCTCCAGGATGGTGGCATCCTGGCTCATCACGTTGATCAGCAGATGGCCCTGACGCTTGCCGACTTCGTAGTCATTGAAGTCGTGGGCCGGGGTGATCTTGACGCAACCGGAGCCCTTTTCCATATCGGCGTGTTCATCGGCGACGATGGGGATGCGACGGCCGACCAGCGGCAGTTCGATGAACTTGCCGACCAGGCTTGCGTAGCGCTCGTCCTTGGGATTGACGGCCACGCCGGTGTCACCCAGCAGGGTTTCCGGGCGCGTGGTGGCGACGATGACGTAGTCCTTGCCATCGGCGGTCTTGACGCCATCGGCCAGCGGATAGCGGAAGTGCCAGAAGCTGCCCTGCTGATCGCGGTTCTCGACTTCGAGATCGGAAATCGCGGTGTGCAGGGTCGGGTCCCAGTTGACCAGACGCTTGCCGCGGTAGATCAGGTCTTCCTTGTGCAGGCGCACGAAGACTTCCTGCACCGCCTTGTAGAAGCCGTCATCCATGGTGAAGCGCTCGCGCTTCCAGTCGATGCTGGTGCCCATGCGACGCAGCTGGCGGGTGATGTTGCCGCCGGACTCTTCCTTCCACTCCCAGATCTTGTCGGTGAAGGCTTCGCGGCCGAGATCATGGCGGGTCTTGCCTTCTTCGGCGGCGACCTTGCGCTCGACCAGCATCTGGGTGGCGATACCGGCGTGGTCGGTGCCTACCTGCCACAGGGTGTTGCGACCCTGCATGCGGCGCCAGCGGACCAGGGTGTCCATGATGGAATCCTGGAAGGCGTGGCCCATGTGCAGGGAGCCGGTGACGTTGGGCGGCGGGATGACCAATGAGAAGCTCTCGCCCTGGCCTGACGGCGCAAAGCGGTTGTCGGATTCCCAGCGCTCGTACCAGCGCGTCTCGATGGCGTTCGGTTGGTAGGTCTTGTCCATGGGTCTGCATTGATCCGGTTGGGCGGGGCGTCCCGCGCCGGCTCAAGGAGCGGTCAGCGCAGGCAGAAAATGGGCTCGATTATAGCGCCGCTGATGACGGGCGTCATTCGGTCTTGGCGGGCAGACCCTCGTGGCGTCTGACAGACGCTGTTTTCACAAAGCAGGCAACATCCACGCACTGATGCCGTATCCTGTTGCGACCTCATGAGCCGAGGCTTGCCGCCTCGCACACTTCCCATTCTCTCACGCTCGCGGAGCCGCAATGTCCAAGCCTCGCCCCACGGACGGTGCCCCTCGTCCGACACGTCGTTGGGTCTGGCATGAACTGCTGCGTCATGCGCTGGTGCCATTGCTGGTGCTCGAGGTGGCGCTGCTGGGCTGCTATCTGGTGTTGCACTGGCTGGTCTCCGGGCAGCAGGACTCCACGCGCAGTGAGCTGGTGAATACCCAGCTCGAGCAGCTGACCCATTACGAGGCAGAACACATCAGCCTGCTAGCGGACGACTGGCGCAGCGATGCCCGCCAGCTGGCGCGCAGCACTCTGCGTCACATGGACACCCCCGTGACGTCCCGCCAGCGCGAGCAGGAGCTAAAGCGCCACATGAGTGCGGGCGACGGCACCCTGTACGTCGCCGAGAACGATGGTGGCGCCGGCTCCTATTACTCCTCGCTGGTGCCCAGCTATCTGCAGGACCACGACAAGGTGGTGCGCCTCTCGGCAATGGATGCCCAGGTGTCGGACATGCTCGCCACGCAATCCGAGCTGCGCCAGATCTGGTTCTCCGGCTACGACGGCTACTTCCGCATATCGCCGTGGACCGATACCCGCAACATCTTCACGCCCGGCGTCGACCTCACCAGCTACGGCTTCTACTACCTGGCGGATGACCGCAACAACCCGAGCCGTGGCGCCGTCATCACGCCGCCCTACCAGGACCCGGTCGGCAGCGGTTGGCTGGTCTCGACGCTGATGCCGGTCCATCGCGGCGACTTCCTCGAAGGCGTGGTCGGCATCGACGTCACCCTCGATTCTCTGGTCGAGCGGCTCGAGAATGCCGAGCTGCCCTGGGGCGCCTATCTGATTCTGGTGAGTGACGATGTCGTCATGGCCATGCCGAGTGTCGGCGAGCAGGATTTCGGCCCCCAGCCCGACCCTGAAGTGGTGCCGATGCCGCTGCTGCACGATCGCTTCCTCGATACGGCGCATGATGTCGAGAACTCCCCGGCCATGGCGCACCTGCTGCGCAGCATCTCGGATGAGGCGCAGGGCGTGCGCAGCGTTTCCTTGCTCGCCGGTGAGCGGCTGGTCGGCTGGCAATCGGTGCCGGGCACCGACTGGCGGTTGCTGGCGGTGGTGGATGCGCAGCAGGTGAACAGCGGCATCGATATCTGGAATGAGCGCTTCAATCAGCTGGGCTACGTGATGCTGATGGGGCTGATCCTGTTCTTCTTCGCCCTGCTGGTGGTGATGCGTTGGCGGGCCGAGGCCATGGCGGCCACCCTGTCCGAATCACTGGCACGCCTCAGCGACATGGCGCTGCGCATCGGTCGCGGCCAGCCCGTGGTACGCGAGCGCTTCCAGCTGCAGGAGCTGGATCAGGCCGGTGAGGCGCTGCGCGAAGCGGCTCAGCGCCGTGATCAGATCGAGCTTGAGCGCGCCGAAGGTGCGCGGCACGTCGAGATGGTGATGGCGGCCTCCGGCGATGCCACCTGGCGCTATGACTTCGATCAGGACGATCTCTACCTGCACGAGAATTTCTTCCTGATGCTGGGGCTGCCGGTCCGCGCCAGCATGCATCTGGCGGACCTTGACGCCATGACGCACCCGGAAGACCTCGTCGGCCTGCTCGAGGCGCGCTGGCGGGTCATGCACGGGGAAAGCTGGGCCGAGGCGCGCGACGTGCGCTACCGGCATGCGCGTGGTCACTGGGTCTGGGTGCAGATTCGCGGCCAGATCACCCGGCGTGATCATGAGGGCCGGCCACAGCGCGCCACCGGGCTTGCGCTGGATATCCAGCGCCACAAGCAGTCACTCAAGCTGCTGGAGGCGGCCCGCGACAGTGCCACCGAGGCCAGCCAGTCCAAGTCGCGTTTCTTCTCGAGTTTCAGTCACGAGATTCGCACCCCGCTCAACGCCATCATGGGCTTCACGGATCTGCTCTGCGAGGAAGCCGACCTGACCCGCGAGCAGCGCCGCTACGTGGATGAGGCCAGCCATGCGGCGGCACAGCTGTCGGCGCTGATCGAGGACGTGCTGCAGATGTCGAGTCTGGAAGCCGGTGATCTGCCGCTGGATTGCCAGCCTCTCTCGGTGGGCCAGAAACTGATCCGGCTGGCGGGGCAATATCAGCCGCGCCTGGAGAGTGCCAACCTGACGCTATCGCTGGCGCTGGAAGGCGAGTCACTATGGTTGAATGCCGACCAGCGGCGCCTGGATCAGATTCTCGGCAACCTGATGGGCAACGCCATCAAGTACAACCGCGAGGGGGGCTGGATTCGTCTGGCCATCGGCCAGGAGCGCAATGCCAGCGGGGTGGAGATGGGCTGGGTGGAAATCACCGATGGCGGCTTCGGCTTTGATTCCGCGCAGGCGGTCCAGCTGTTCCAGCCGTTCTCGCGTCTGGGGCGTGAAGATTCAGGCATCGAGGGCACCGGACTCGGGCTGGCGCTGTCGCGGGAGCTCGCCCGCCGCATGGGCGGTGACATCACGGCGCGGGGCGAGCTGGGCGAGGGCGCCAGCTTCCGGGTCTGGTTGCCGCTGGCGGATGTCAGCGCCCATGAGCGCGTCGTCCAGGCGGCGTGGTCGGCGGAGAAGGTGCTGCCGGTGCCCTGTCGCTGGCTGGTGATCAGCACGCGGGCGCAGGATCGTCTGCGCCTCGAGGTGATCGGCAGTCACGTCGCCAATCTGGAGATCATCATCGCCAGCAGTGCGGCCCAGGCGTTGCGCCTGGTGCGAGATGTCAGCCCGTGTCTGGTCATCTTCGGCGATGTGCCGGACATGAACGTGGCGGCGCTGTTCGCCGAGATCCAGCGCATGCCGCGCGAACTGCCGTTGTGGGCCGTGCGTATCGGGGAGCGTGACGCCAGCGAGGCCGCAGGCGGCCTGCCCGAGGCCTTCTTCGACAGTGGTGAAAGTCCGCCCGGCATGGACGATATCGAGCGCTGGATGACGCATCTGATGGTCAACTTCCAGCGTGCCTGCGATACGGACCGCTGACGGATGGCGTGTCGCTCAGCTGACGCCCTTGAGCTGATGCGAGCGCACGGCATAACCGCGTGACTTGTAGGTGCGCCAGCATTCGCGCTTGGTCACCAGCACATCCTGATGCTGATTGATGATCTCGGCGACGCGCTCGAAGCGTGAGAACCACTCGGGGATCTCGGGGTGCAGGTTGAGCAGCGCCTCGATACCCGGCGCCGGGGCGTCCTGCCAGCCGATGGTGACCGGCGGGCGCGGCACGTCATCGGCGTGTTCGGCCTCGCGGGCGGCCATGTCGAGATCGATATCCAGCGCATGGGGCACGAAGCTTTCCGGGCGGAACTGCCACAGATGCTCATCGAACTGACGCGCCATCGCCTCGTCCTCGACATGCACATGCAGGCGAAAGCCCTTGGCGTGGATGGTCTCGGCCAGCCGGCAGGCGAATTCCAGCCGGGCTTCCAGCGTGGTGTCGGGCAGGATGTAGAAGTCGATCTGGGTCATGGGCACCGCTCGGGCAAGGAATTCTCGAGCGCTCAGGATACCGCACTCGCCGCGCGGCTTCGATGCAGCCTGCCTCCCGTGACATCTTTCCGCAGTCAGATATCCGCACGCCAGAAACCCCAAGGCCCGCCTCGAAAGAGGCGGGCCTTGGGGTTTCGGTCATCCTTCAAGCCACAGGGGCAGGCTCGAGGGCTTGTTTCCGTGCACTAATGTCAGTGCACTTATTTCAGCGCACTTATGCCAGACGTGTCATCCAGCCACGCGTGTCTTCGGCGCGACCGTATTGCAGGTCCAGCAGCTGGCTGCGCAGACGCATGGCGACATCGCCGGCGTTGGCGGTCAGGTCGAGGCGACCTTCTTCACTGACCAGCTCGCCCACCGGGGTGATGACGGCGGCGGTACCACAGGCGAACACCTCGGTGATCTCGCCGGAGGCGATGCCTTCACGCCACTCGTCGATGCTGATCGGGCGCTCTTCCGGCGCCAGGCCCAGATCGGTTGCCAGGGTCAGGATGGAGTCACGGGTGACGCCTTCCAGAATGGTGCCGGTCAGGCGCGGCGTGACCAGACGGCCGTCCTTGAAGACGAAGAACAGGTTCATGCCGCCCAGTTCCTCGACCCACTTGTTCTCGGCGGCGTCCAGGAACACGACCTGGTCACAGCCATTGGCGGAGGCTTCGCTCTGCGCGGCCAGTGAACCCGCGTAGTTGCCGCCGCACTTGGCGAAGCCGGTGCCGCCGGCGGCCGCACGGTTGTAGTGCGAGGACAGCCAGATGGAGACCGGCTTGATGCCGCCCTTGAAGTAGGCCGCCACCGGTGAGGCGATCACGTAGTAATCGACTTCACGCGACGGACGCACGCCGAGGAAGGCTTCGCTGGCGATCATGAACGGACGCAGATAGAGGCTGCATTCGTCACTGACGCTGGCCGGAGTCGGCACCCAGGCGCTGTCCTGTGCGAGCAGGGCCTTGAGCGAGCCGACGAAGTCCTCGTCGGACAGCTCCGGCAGTGCCAGACGGCGGGCGGAGTTGCGGAAACGTGCGGCGTTCTTCTCGGGGCGGAAGGTCCACACCGAGCCGTCTTCATGACGGTAGGCCTTGATGCCTTCGAAGATTTCCTGGGCGTAGTGCAGTACCGAGGCGGCGGGGTCGAGGCTCAGCGGGCCGTAGGGGCGGACTTCATGGCCGTGCCAGCCGCCGTCGGCGGTCCAGCGTACATGGGCCATGTGATCGCTGAAGTGACGGCCGAAGCCGGGATTGGCCAGAATGGTGTCACGAACGGCAGCATCCGCCGGTTGCGTGGACGCGCGGACGTCGAAGCCTTTGGTCACGTGGGTGTCTCCGTAGCAGCGAGACCCCCGACGCGGAACGCCGGGGGTCGAATCATTTTTATAGGACCTCTCGGGTCAGCGGTGCCGAGTGGCGTCGCGACCCGCGTGTCTCAACGCTAGCACGCTATCGAGAGCATGCGAAGCCTCAGACGGTCTCTTCCTGCGGGGCGCTGAGTTCCGCTTCGCGATCCAGCAGGTATTGGGTCAGAAGGCCCACCGGGCGGCCGCTGGCGCCTTTCTGCTTGCCGGACATCCAGGCGGTGCCGGCGATGTCCAGATGCGCCCACGGGAAGGTGTCCGCGAAGCGTGACAGGAAGCAACCTGCGGTGATCATGCCGGCTTCGCGACCGCCGATGTTGGCGATGTCGGCGAAGTTGGAATCCAGCTGCGTCTGATACTCGTCCCACAGCGGCATGTGCCAGGCGCGGTCCCAGGCTTCTTCGCCGGCGTCGAGCAGGTCGAGCGCCAGGTCATCATCGTTGGAGATCAGGCCGGTGGCGTGATTGCCCAGCGCGATGACGCAGGCGCCGGTCAGAGTGGCGATGTCGACGACGCTGGCCGGCTCGAAGCGCTCGGCGTAGGTCAGCGCATCACACAGCACCAGACGGCCTTCGGCGTCGGTGTTGAGGACTTCGACGGTCAGACCCTTCAGGGTCTTGATGATGTCGCCCGGCTTGGTGGCGCGGCCGTCCGGCATGTTCTCGGCGCTGGCCACGATGGCCACCACGTTGAGCTTCGGCTTGAGTTCCAGCACGGTGCGCATGGTGCCGAACACGCTGGCCGCGCCGCCCATGTCGTACTTCATCTCGTCCATGCCGGCGCCCGGCTTGAGCGAGATGCCGCCGGTATCGAAGGTGATGCCCTTGCCGACCAGCACGTGCGGGGCTTCGTTCTCGTCTTCCGCGCCGCGGTATTCCATCACGATCAGGCGGCTCGGCTCTTCACTGCCGCGGCCGACCGACAGCAGGGACAGGGCGCCGAGCTCCTCGAGCTCTTCCTCGCCGAGCACGGTCACTTTCAGGGCGCCATCCGAGGCGGCGCCCAGTTGCTCGGCACGCTCGCCCAGGTAGCGCGGCGTGCAGATGTTGCCCGGCAGATTGCCCAGCGTGCGCGCTTCATTGACGCCCATGCCGATGGCGGCACCGACGCGCAGGCCGGCTTCCAGTTCGGCCTGACGCTGCTTGTCGGCACTAACCACGCTCAGGCGGGTCAGAGAGACGGGCTCGCCCGGCTTGCTCTTCATCTCGGTGAAGCGATAGGCAGTGCGCAGCGCGCTCTCGGCGATCATGCGCGCCATCCAGTCAGCCTCACGCAGCTCGAGATTCAACTCGAGACCAGCGAAGGCCGCGTCTTCGATGGGCAGCTTCAGCAGGGCGGTCATGGCGGCGTCGAGGCCACGCTTGTAACGGCTTTCGTCGAGCTTTTCCTCACTGCCGAAACCGGCCAGCAGCAGGCGCTGAGCGCCGAGGCCCGGAGCGAAGGGCACCAGCAGGGTATTGCCGAGCTCGGGCTTGAAGTCGCCGCGCTCGATCAGCTGGGAAATCAGCTTCTCGCTGGCATCGTCGAGTCGTGCCGCAGCACCGGTGAGGTCGCCCTCGATGACAGGTACCACGATGCAGGCGGTTTCAAGCTGGGCCGGATTGGCAGTGACTACAGGAAATTCCATGGCAACTCCACGCGCGCGAGTGAGGGTACGAAGATGAGCAGTACAAGGATGAAGGATGTCGTCAGGCCAGGCGTGCCCGGCTCGCGGCGACATCGAGGTCATGGTCTGGATGGGGGCGCAGACCGCTCATGACAAGCTGAGCTGGCATGCACGAGTGAGGGCAGTCCATCATGTCAGGCTGTCCACGTGCAATGCCTGCAGCCGCGACAAGGCAGCATCCTTTCTGGATAATGCTGCTGCATGAGGGGGAGCCGCTCCCGTCCAGTCTTCAGACCCGTGCCGCCAGTGTACGCAAAGGCTGCGCACCATGCATGAGGGGGATGATGCCTTCATGTGATCATGACCATTCCTCCACCGGCTATCATCGATCTGGTCAACACGCTCGCTTGCGAGCGGGAAACAGGAGTTCCACTTGATCATCTTCCGCTACCTGACACGCGAGATACTCACCACCATGGCCGCCGTGGCCGGGGTGCTGATGCTTGTCATCATGGGCAGCCGATTCATCCGCTATTTCAGTGATGCGGCGGAGGGGGATTTCCCGGCGTCGATTCTCGGCAGCCTGATGCTCTATCACCTGCCGGGTTTCTTCGAACTGCTGCTGCCGCTGTCCTTCTTCCTCGCCGTGTTGCTGGCCTTCGGTCAGCTGTACATGAACAGCGAGATCACCGTGCTGGTCGCCTGTGGCGTCGGCCCGGAGCGCCTGCTGCGTGTCACCCTGCTGCCGGCGCTGTTGATCACGGTGCTGGTCGCGGCCTGCAGCCTCTATCTGACGCCTGCCGGCGCGCTCAAGAATGAACTGTTGCTCGAGCAGCAGAAGCAGAAGACCGACTTCTCGATTCTCGGCGCGGGACGCTTCCAGGAGATCGGCAATCGCACCGTCTATGCCGAGAGCATGAGCGATGACAACAGCGAGCTGGAAAACGTCTTCATCGCCGAGGCAGGTGACAGCAATGCCGCCAGCACGCCCGACAGCGAACCGAGCCAATCGGTGGTGCGCGCCGAGCGTGCCTTCCAGGAAGTCAGCCCCGAGACCGGCAGCCGCTATCTGGTGTTGAGCGACGGCACGCGCTACGGGGTGGAGCCCGGCAAGGCGATCGCCCAGCGACTGGGCTTTGATCGCTACGGCGTGCGCATCACCGAGGGCCAGGACGCCGCGGCCCTCAAGGAAGACATCGAGCTTGCGACCACGGCACAGCTCTGGGCTTCCGATCTTCCGGAGGCCAAGGCCCAGCTGCAGTGGCGCATCTCGCTGCCGTTGATGGTGCCGATCCTGATGCTGATCGGCCTGCCGCTGGCGCGCGTCAATCCGCGTCAGGGCCGTTTCGCGCGTCTGCTGCCGGCCATCTTCGTGCACATCACCTATCTCAGCCTGTTGATCGCGGCGCAGAATGCCGTCGCATCCGAGAAGTACCCGGCCGCCATCGGCCTGTGGCCCATTCACGGCGTCTATCTGGCGCTCGGCATCTGGCTGAGCTGGCGCGACAACCGCGGAGGTGGCCGCTGATGCTGCTTGATCGTCTCGACCGTTACATCGCCCGCAATGTGCTGGTGGCCATGCTGGTGGTGCAGGTACTGATTCTCGGGCTCGACCTGATGATCACTTACATCAATGATCTGGGGGATGTGAAAGGCGACTACGGCGCCTTTGAAGTGCTCCTCTATCTGCTGATGCGTCTGCCGTCGCGCTTCTACGAATTCGTGCCGGTTGGCGTACTGCTGGGCGCCCTGATCGGGCTGGGCAGCATGGCCTCGAGCAATGAGCTGACCATCATGCGCGCCGCCGGTCGTTCACTGACGCGCATTCTGTGGGGCGTGATGAAGCCGCTGGGGCTGGTCATCGCCATCACCATGGCGGTCGGTGAATATGTCGCCCCCGTCACCGAACTGCAGGCTGACGCCTGGCGCGCCGAGAAGCAGCAGGGCGCAGGCGCCGTCTACGCGGAAGGCGGCGGCTGGCAGCGCGAGGGCAACGACTACTACCGATTCGGCTCGATTCGCAGCGATGATGTGGTGCTCAATGTGACCCGCTATCGCTTCGATGACGAGCGCCATCTGACCCAGGCGCTCTACGCCAAGCGCGCCGTCTGGGAGAGCGATGGCTGGACGCTGGAAGCGGTGCAAACCACCACCTTCGAGTCCCAGGATGGCGAGCCGAGCGCCACCAAGGTGGCTCAGCAGGAGACCCGCGAGTGGGACACCCAGCTGACGCCGGACCTGCTCAAGCTGGTCATCAGCGACCCCAAGCAGCAGTCAGCCTCCGATCTGTGGCGCTATTCCCGCTATCTGGAGGACCAGGGCCTGTCGGCCAACCAGCCGCTGCTCTACTTCTGGCAGAAGATTCTGCAGCCGCTGACGCTGGCGGCGCTGGTGCTGGTGGCCGCCTCCTTCGTCTTCGGGCCATTGCGCACGGTGGCGGCGGGGACACGGGTCTTCTACGGCATCGTGGTCGGCCTGCTGTTCAAGTATCTGCAGGACCTGCTCGCCCCGGCCTCGGTGGTGTTCGGCTTCGCGCCCATCTGGGCGGTGCTGGCGCCGATGCTGGCCTGTTACGTGATCGGCCTGCTGCTGATCCGGCGCAGTGGCTAGGGGCGCCCCGCACTCTCGCCGCCGTCTCGACCCGCAGGGAGCGCGCCCTGCGGGCCTGATGCGGCGTCTGGGCGGCGTGGTCTATGACGCCTTCCTCGTGATGGCGTTGTTGATCGTGCTGGGCTTCATCGGGGTTGCCGTCAATGGCGGTGAGGCCAATCAGTCACCGCTGTTCCGCAGTCTGTTGCTGGTGGCGATGTTCGCCTTCTTCGGCGGCTGCTGGAGTCGCAGTGGCATGACGCTGGGCATGCAGGCCTGGCGGCTGCGCATCGAGACGCCGCAGGGTCATGTCCCGACGCTGCAGCAGTGCCTGATACGCTTCGTGGTTGCCGGGCTGTCATTGGGTGCCTGCGGGCTGGGGTACGTCTGGCAGCTGTGGGACCCTGAACAGCGCAGCTGGCAGGATATCGCCTCCGGCACCCGCGTGGTGGTGCTGCCCAAGCCGCGGCGCAAGTGAGGCACCAATAGGGAGCCTCTGGCGCGTGCGCCATGCAGGAAAGCAGTGAGCTCAGCCAGAAGTCATCTCAGCCAGACGTGAGCTCAGTTAGACAAGAAAACGCCCCGCCAGTCGTCGACTGGCGGGGCGTTGTGTTTTCCGCGAGTACAGGGCGTGATCAGACGCCCAGCAGGCCATCCAGGCGCGTGATGATGCGTTCCACGCTGGCGCGTGACACCACCAGGCTGTCTTCCTGCGCCGCCGTCTCGGGCAGCTCGCGCGGCAGGTCGATCACCGCGGTGCCCATGCCTTCCAGGCGCACGCCCTCACGGTAGCGCACGAAGGACAGCTGACCGATCGGACGCTGGCCATCGTGATCGAGGCGCGCCAGACGCGTGAAGGCACTGACGGTATCGAGCACCGGCGCGCTGGTCAGCGGCAGGTGTGTCAGGCGCCATGCCAGCCAGCCATCGATGTCGACGGCTTCATCGCGCAGGGTGGCGAACCAGTGGCGCGCCTGATCCAGGCGGTAGCGAGCACGGCCCTGCTTGTCGAGCCACAGCACGTCGGCGCTGGCCTGACGCGGGCTTTCCAGCTCGCCAGGCAGGTACAGCCAGGATTCGGTCAGGCGCTGCAGGGCGCCCGGCAGCGGCTCATCCAGGGTGCGCTCGTTGAGGGAGTCCAGCGCCGCGCTCAGGTCGCCCTGTTCCGCGCTCTCGCCGGTGTTGGAGTAACCGACGTTGTAGCGCCAGACACGATCGGAAATTTCCTGGGTGACCACGTGGTCATGGGGCAGAGCGATATGGCTCATCAGTTCACGCGCGTTGCAATGCTCATCCACCAGGCCTTCACGGCGGGCTTCACGATAGAGATTGCGCAGCAGCGGGGTCAGCGGCAGACGGTGGTGGTCACCGAAGCAGCTGCCGGCGTCGCGGACGGCGTCCAGATCAAGTGGCAGGTGGGACGTGGCGTGATGATCGGCGGTGGCGAGTTGTACTGACATGATATCGGGCTCCTTGCGGATTGGCGTTCGGAAATCGGCAGATAGGGCAACAGCAGACGGATTCAGGCCGGTCACGGCTTCAGCATGGCGCCCATCATCGGCATGCCGATGCGGGTCATGGCCATGAGGAGGCGTAGCGACGGAATCTCTTGCAGTGTCCTGTTCATGTTCTTTCCTGATTGCCTGGCGGGGCGTGGCAGTCATTTGCCTTCATCGTGACGCGGCGCTTCCCGTGAGCGAGGAGCTGGGCTGCGTTCAGCTGGGCTGCGTTCGAGTGACCCGCCTGAGTGATCGGCTAGCGATGACTCATTATGTTTTGGTGCGATTGTTTTTCGAATTGCATAAAAAATCGTTATACATACTAGCGGCCTCGTGTGAAATCGCAACCCTACCTTTCTGTCAGCCACGAGCCATCATTCTTTATACGGCGCTGGCTTTCCCCACGGCAATCGCTTTGTGAGGCTAATGTGGCCTGCTTATGACATCGTGTGTTCCGCAACCGCAAACCGGCCAGAAATCGCCTCGCTAAGTATTTGATATAACGTGTGAATGAGAATTTTTTGCAGTCAGGTGTTGCGCATGTTTCTGCGAATCATTTACATTTGTCTCACTTGGAGTGAGCGAGGTGAGCCATGTACGTCTGTCTGTGCAAAGGTGTGTCAGACCACAAGATCCGCGAAGTCGTGGAACAGGGAGCGCGCAGCTTCCGCGAAGTCCGTGAGCAGACCGGCTGCGCGACTCAGTGCGGCAAATGTGCCTGCATGGCCAAGACCATCACTCGCGAAGCGGTCGCGCGTGAAATGATGCCGGCAGAGGATCTCGCCTACGCGGTGTGATGCAGGCTCGAGCCGAGGCTCGCCTGCCGGCGACTGACACTCCAGTCGCCGCGCTGTCCATTGCTGCGTGATCCGTTCTCGTCGACTCCCGGCAAGTGCTCGCTTGCCTGACGCCCGCCACCTGGTCTCAAGACCGGGCGGCGGGCGTTTTCGTATGGGCGCCAGGCAATCCGGTGTCGGTCGCCACATGACAACGCGGATACCAATCTTTCCCATTTGCGCCTAAAAGTCGACAACTTGTTGGTATGTCTCGAAAAATTCATGTTTTTGCGCCATACTTGCCGCACCTGACCGATAGGGCACGCCTGACGTGCCCGCGCTGCGGCTGATGCATGCCGTCATCAGGCGCAGCAGAGAACCTGACGCAAGCAGCAACCCTGACAAGAGAGGAATGGCGACATGAAAGGCGATCCCAAGATCATCGAGCATCTCAATACCATACTGGCCAACGAACTGGTCGCCATCAATCAGTACTTCCTGCATGCACGCATGTATAAGGACTGGGGCCTCAAGCGCCTGGCCAAGTGGGAATACGACGAGTCCATCGAAGAGATGCGTCACGCCGACACCCTGATCGAGCGCATCCTGTTCCTGGAAGGTCTGCCCAACCTGCAGGACCTCGGCAAGCTGCGCATCGGCGAGAACACCAAGGAAATGCTCGAGTGCGATCTGGCGCTGGAGCACCAGGCACATGGCGATCTGAAGGAAGCGATCGCCTACGCCGAGCAGGTTCGCGATTACACCTCGCGTGATCTGTTCCGCAAGATCCTCGACGACGAGGAAGAGCACATCGATCACCTGGAGACCGAGCTGGGCCTGATCGAGAAGGTCGGCATCGAGCTCTACCTGCAGAAGCAGATCCACCACGAGATCGACTGATTCCGTGGCGGCTCGCTGAGCCGTGCCAAACGAAAACGCCCCCGCTGCCGATGGCAGCGGGGGCGTTTTGTCTTCAGTGGCGCAGAACCGGCTTACTTGCCCAGTTCATTGACCAGCAGCGCTTCGACAGCCGCGATGCGGGCGTCGAGGCTCGCCTTGTCGGCGGCCAGAACCGTGATGTGGCCGATCTTGCGCCCCGCACGCGGCGCCTTGCCGTAGTCGTGCAGACGCGCGCCGGGGGTGGCGAGCACGGCGTCACGTTCCGGCATGCGGCCGATGATGTTGAGCATCGCGCAGGGCGTGAGCAGTGCGGTCTCGCCTAGCGGCATGCCGGCGACGGCACGCAGGTGATTCTCGAACTGGCTGGTGACGGCGCCTTCGATGCTCCAGTGACCCGAGTTGTGCACACGCGGTGCGATCTCGTTGGCCAGCAGGCGCTCGCTGCCATCGGCGTCCTTGACGACGAAGAACTCGAAGGCCATCACGCCGACATAGTCGAGTTCGTGCATCACCTTGAAGGCAGCCGCCTCGGCTTCGGCCTGCAGGCCGTGGGAGTCGAGCGGCGTGGAGCAGTGCAGGATGCCGTTGCGATGTTCATTGCGCGACAGCGGCCAGGCGCGTGTCTCGCCATCGCGACCGCGTACCGCGATCACCGAGACTTCGTGATCGAAGGCGATGAAGCCTTCCAGGATCAGCGGCACGCTACCGAGTTCGGCGAAGGTGTCGGCGACGTCGGCCATTTCGCGCAGCACCTTCTGGCCCTTGCCGTCATAGCCCAGCGTACGTGTCTTGAGCACGGCGGGCAGACCGATGGTCGCGACGCCCGCTTCAAGGTCCGCTTGGCTGTCGACCAGCGCCAGCGGTGGCACCTCGATGCCCAGACGCATGAACAGCGACTTCTCGCTCCAGCGGTCACGCGCGGTATCCAGGGCGCCAGCCGGCGGGAAGGTCGGGCGCTCGGCCGCCAGACGCGCGACGGCGTCCGCCGGCACGTTCTCGAATTCGAAGGTGATGGCGTCAGACGCCGCCACCAGCTGCGTCAGAGCCGCATCATCCTGCCAATCGGCGCAGAGATGATGACCGTGGACGCGACCGCAGGGCGAATCCGAAGGATCAAGGAAGGTGAAGCGGGCATTCAGGGCGGCGCCGGCCTGAGCCAACATGCGGCCCAGCTGACCGCCGCCGACGATACCGAAGCGGAACGGCTGGCTCATGGCTTACTCGCCTCCGTGGGACAGGCTGGGTGCGTCGGGGCGCGGGTCCGGATTGTCGAGCACACGGTCGGTCTGCTCGGCACGGAAGTTGATCAGCGCGGTGCGGATGGCCGGGTACTTGTTGGCCAGCTGGCTGGCGGCCAGCAGCGCGGCATTCACGGCACCGGCGCGGCCGATGGCCAGTGTGCCGGTGGGGATGCCGGCGGGCATCTGCACGATGGAGAGCAGGGAATCGACACCTGACAGCATGCTGGACTGCACCGGCACGCCCAGCACCGGCAGCCAGGTCTTGGCGGCACACATGCCCGGCAGATGCGCCGCGCCACCGGCACCGGCGATGATGACCTCAAGGCCACGCTCGGCAGCGGTATCGGCATAGTCGAACAGCAGGTCGGGCGTGCGATGGGCAGAGACGACCTTGACCTCGTGTTCGATCCCCAGCGCTTCCAGGGTTTCGACCGTATGGCACATGGTCGCCCAATCCGATTTTGATCCCATGATGACACCAACCAGTGCGCTCATGCTTCCTCCGCTCTTGACGTGGTATGAACCAGCTCACAGTGCCTGCCAGACGTGCCGGGCGGTGCGCTGTGTGGGCGTGGCCGAGCCGCGCGGGCAGATCATGCCCGCAAGCGGCTCAATGCGTATGTCTGGAAAAACAAGCGGCGCAGTATAGCACCGCGACCGACAGGCGGCATGTACCTGTCTGGTCGGTCAGGATGTGGGTGCGGCAAGGCCGCGGATCAGCAGGACCACGCCGAGACAAGCGCGAAGCGTGGCACCGGCTCGCCCTGGATCTCGACGTTCTCCATGAACATGCTCAGCGGACGCACCCACAGCCCACATTCACCATAAAGAGCACGATAGACCACCAGCAGCTCTTCGGTCTCGCTGTGGCGACTGGTGCCGATCACTTCGTACTGCGCGCCCTTGTAGTGGCGGTAGAGGCCCGGCACGGGACGATTTTCCGGCAGCGGTGGCATGGCAGGCAGGTCAGTCATGGCGATTTCCTTGAGGGTGAAGCCAAAAGCGAGAAGCAAGAAGCGGTGAAGCCAACAGCGAGAAGCAGGCGTATCAGTCGGCAGCGTTCGGCGCATCAGCCACAGAGGTGTCATCAGCGACAGGCGTGGCCTTGGCACCGCGGCGTGCGATGCGCGCCAGCGCGCGGGCAGCGGCGGTGAAGCCGAAGCTGCCGGTGACGAAGGTGGCCGCGCCGAAGCCGCCAGCGCAATCCAGGCGCGTGGCGCTGTCGCCGGGCTTGGTGGCACACACCTCGCCGTCGGCGCCGGGGTAGGTCAGCTGCTCGTCGGAATAGACGCACTCGACATCGAATCGGCGCTTCAGGTTGCGACTGAAATTGTAGTCGCGACGCAGCAGTGAGCGAACGCGCGCCAACAGCGGGTCCTGCTCGGTGCGAGCGAGATCACCGATCTGGATGCGCGTCGGGTCGAGCTGGCCACCGGCGCCGCCCGTCACGGTCAGGCCCAGCTTGCGCCGCTTGCACCAGGCGATCAGCGCTGTCTTGGCGGGCACGCTATCGATGGCGTCGATGACGTGATCGAGGTCGTCGTGGATCAGCTCGGCGAGATTGTCCGGCGTGACGAAGGCCGAGATGGCGTGGATCTTCATCTGCGGCGCGATCAGCTGGCAGCGCTCGGCCAGTACCTCGACCTTGGGACGGCCGATCTGGCCATCCAGCGCATGCAGCTGCCGATTGACGTTGGACACGCAGACATCATCGAGATCGATCAGCGTCATCTCGCCGATGCCGGAGCGAGCCAGCGCCTCGGCGCTCCAGCTGCCGACGCCGCCGACCCCGATCACCGCGACATGCGCGTGGCGGAAGTGGGCGAAGGCGCTGGCACCGTAGAGGCGGCGGATGCCGCCGAAGCGGAAGTCGTAGTCGTCTTCTGCGGGGGCCTGACTGGCAGCGCCGGCCGCAAAGAAGCTCTCCAGCATTCGTTCGCTGGCGGAGGGCGTGCTGTCGTGGGGCGACGGCTCGCCTGAGGGCTTGCGGTCAGGGCTCTGTTCTTCAGAGCTTTTATTTTCAGGGCTCTGCTGTTCTGGGCTCATGTCGGTCGAGTCCGGGGTGTCGGAAGAGGTGGTCATGCGCAGCTCGCGAATCTCGGGGGAACGGGTGGCAGTCGGCAGGGACGCGCTCAGTCAGCCGGGTCGTCGGCGGTCGCATCGAGCCAGTGTCTGATCGGGCGCTCTGCCAGATGTTCAGCGTAGCGCTCGGGCAGATGGCCCAGCCAGCCGAAGCGCTCCATCAGTGCCGCGTAGGCACCTTCTGGCGGACACGACAGGCTCAGCCAGCCGCCCTCGGGATGGGGGAGCTCGAGCCCGACAGCCGCCAGCAGCAGGCGGGGGCATTCCAGTGTCGTGGCGAAGTAGCGATTGTAGTTGCCCTTGCCGTGCTTGGCGTCGCCGATGATCGGGTAGCCACGGCGTGACAGGTGACGGCGAATCTGGTGGCGGCGGCCGGTCAGCGGACGGGCCTCGACCAGCGAGAAGCGCGACTGCGGATAGCGATCGATGGCGATGGGCAGCTCGACCTGTGCCAGGCGGCGCGTGTCGGTGATGGCTTCCTGCTCCGGCATCTCGGCCTTGGGCAGCTTGCCATCTTCCTTGCGCAGGCTGTAATCGAGGCGTTGCTGCTCGGGCGCGACGCCGCGCACTATCGCCAGATAGCGCTTGCTGACCTGCTGCTCCTCGAAGGCGGTGCTCAGCTTGCGCGCCGCCTGGGGTGAGAGGCCGAACACCATCAGCCCTGATGTGGGGCGATCGAGGCGATGCACGGGGAAGACATGCTGGCCGATCTGGTCGCGCAGGCGCTGAAGCAGAAACTCGGTCTCGTGCTTGTCGATGGGGCTGCGGTGCACCAGCAGGCCCGATGGCTTGTGAACCACCACCAGCACTTCATCCTGGAACAGGATGTCGAGTGGCTCGGCGGGTTCAGTCAGCTCAACCGGCTCGGCCGGCTCAGTCACCTCAGCAGACTTGGCCTCGAGAGGCGTGGGCGTGGCGTCCGCCATCGGCGCAGATGTCTGAGGCGCCGTCGGCGCGTCGGAGTGCGGAGCATCAGGAGAAGAGGGCATGGGCATCACGGCAGCAGGAAGACGAAAGCCGACCATCGCAATGAGGGTCGGCGTGTATTGTCCGGCTTTCGCCGCTGGCTGTCATGTCCGCTGTGGCGTCGGGCGTGCGGATGCCTATGTCAGGGCCTGATCAGCAGACCGGCGGCGAGCCACTGCACCAGCAGGTTGATCGCCACGCCCGGGGCTTGCTCTGCCCCCACCTGCGGCGTCAGCAGCTCACCGAGCCGGCCGAAGCTCAGGCCCTCGTCTCCGGCCGCGAGGATGGCGCCGAGAGCCTGGTCCTCCAGCGGCTCGAGAGAGCGATAGTGCACCTCGGGCGCGCCAGCGGTGGGCTGGCGCCAGACGATCCAGGGCGTGGGCGTGTCGGACTCGACCGGTGCGCGTGGCGGCTCATCGTTGTCGATGGCCTTCCAGATGGCCGGCGTATCGAAGTGGAACGAGAAGCGCTTGAGGGACGGATGCGCTGCCAGGGCCAGCTCGGGCCACTCATCAGGGGCCAGCGTCTGCAGGGACTCGACACTCAGCGGGGCGCTGTCCACCACATCCAGCGCCAGCCCCAATGCCCACTCGAAGGCGGCCATCTCGGTGACCAGGGAGCGCTCGGGTTCGCGCGCCGCGACGAAGGCCGGGAAATGCTGGCCTGCCCAGCGAATCGAATAATGACTCGGCGGGTGGGCCGCGAGGTAGTCACGACACAGCAGCCCGAAGGCGTCATCGCCGATCAGGGTGTGAACGGCCTCGAAATCCCCGCCGAAGACCTCGAAAAGCCGCAGCCGATAGGCCATCGCGTAGATGTCGAGGCGCTCCTCGGCGCTGGCAAGCTGATCACTGATGACGGCCTCGGCCGCTGCGCTGCGGGTGTCAGGGCTCGGCGTCGCGAGGTAGGCGCCCGTGGTCTCCTGCAGTTGCATCAGGGCGCTGCGATCAGCACCGCCTGCGGGGCTCGCTTGCGTCATGCGCGCAGCCCTCCGTGGTCTGGCGTCTGATTCGCGCGCGCGGCATCCGTCAGCGGACGACCACTGCGGCGGCGCAGCTCGGCGTACTCCTGCATCAATTCCGACCAGGGCGGGAAGCTGTCGTCGCGCTCGATCATGGTGGCGACATCGCCGAAGCGCTCCCGTGCGGCGTCATACAGCGTCCACACGGCGTCCGGGACGGGCTGGTCATGGGTGTCGATGCACAGCTCGCCGCCGGAGACTTCCTGCCGGATATGCCCGGCCAGGTGGTGCTGCCAGACGCGCTCTGCCGGCATGGCGTCCAGATAGGTCAGCGGGTCGAAGCCATGATTGTGGCTCGAGACGATGACGTTGTTCAGGTCGAGCAGGATCAGGCAGTCGGCGCGGCGGCTGACCTCGGCCAGAAACTCCCATTCGCTCATCTCGTCAGGGCGCCAGGTCAGATAGCTGGAGACATTTTCCAGCAATAACTGACGGCCGAGCGCGTTCTGGACCTGATCGATGCGTTCGGCCAGATGGTCGATGGTGGCATCGGTATAGGGCAGCGGCAGCAGGTCGTGGAACTGATGCGCGCCGGTGCGCGTCCAGCACAGGTGATCGGAGACCCACAGCGGTTCGATGCGCTCACACAAGGCGCGCAGCTCGCGAAGGTAACGGCTGTCGATGGGATGGCTGCCACCGATGGACAGCGAGACGCCATGCAAGGCGATGGGGTAGTGCTCGCGGACTCGCTCGAGGTGATGAAGTGGCTTGCCACCGGCACTCAGACCACCGGAGTCGCTGGCGCCGTGGCCCATGTAGTTCTCGCTGATGGCCTCGAACCAGTCGATGTCCGGCAGCGTCGTCAGAATCTCGTGGTAGTACTCGGGGCGCAGGCCCAGCCCCTGACCAATGCCGGCGCTGGCGGGCGTGGGCAGGGGAGAGGTGACAGCTGTCGTCATGCGTGAGTCCTCTTCTGAGCTAAGGCAGAGGGTGCGGAAAAGGGCGAGGCAGATGGCGAGTCAGGAGGGCTGAAAGACACCCGCCAGGGGGCCCAGGAAGAAACAGAGCCAGACCCAGAATCAGGAACGGGAGGACGGTGTGCCGTCCTCCCGTCGGGAATTCGCCAGATGCGCCTGCCTCAGCAGGCGCATCTGATGCCTGAGGATCAACCCTCGACGACAGTACCACCTTCGCCGACACAGGATTCAGCGCTGGCAGTGTACGACCAGCCCTGGCCCTTGCAGGCGTTGTGGCCCTTGCAGGCGCTGTTGGCAGTCGCACATTCGGAGGTGCCCTTGCAGGAGTTGATGCCGGAGCACTTCACGGCATTGTCACCGGCGTGCACCGGCAACGAGGTCAGGGCGGCCGTGGAGAACAGTGCGGCGGCAGCGGCGGCGAAGGTGGCAGCAGTAACGGTCTTCTTCATGGTCATGATGGCTTCCTATCGGGCAGGGCCCGTATTTTTTGAATTATGGATCAGGAACATCGTGGCACCCGCTTGCGTCAGACAGCTCGTCTAGACGGGTCATGAAGTCATACGCCGCCAAAACAAGATTGGATGCGGAAGAGACAAAAAAATCTGACATCATTGTTCACTATGCTTGGAAGTGCAGCCTTGCCGAATTCGTGAGCCTGCTTATGGTAGGCTTTCGCAATCATGTATTTGATTGCCGATATCCCTTCCTCTTGCTGGAGCTCCCCATGCCGGACCTTCTTCGACGCCTATGGCGCATACCGCGCTGGCGCTGGAGCATCGTGCTCGTTCTACTGTTGGGGGGCTGCAGTGCCGTCGCGATTCATCAGCTCGATGAGCGTTTCGGCCCCGCGTCACCGCGTGAGCGGGTGGTGTCACACGACAGTCTTGCCGGGCGCCAGTGGGAGGATGAGGTCAAGCCGGTGATCGAGACGCGCTGCGTGGTCTGTCATGGCTGCTACGACGCTCCCTGTCAGCTCAAGATGTCATCGGCCGCGGGGATCGATCGCGGCATGAATCCGGCGCCGGTCTACGATGGCACGCGCCTGCTGGCGGCCAATCTGACGCGCATGTTCGAGGACGCGGACACCACCGAGCAGTGGCGCAGCATGGACTTCTCGCCGGTGCTCAATGAGCGCTTTGACTCTCCGGCCGCCAATCTGGAGGGCAGTGTGCTGTTCCGTGCGCTCAGCCAGAAGCGCAAGGCGCCGCTGCCGGTGACGGAAGATGGCCTGCTGCCGGAAGACCGCTTCGACCTGTCGCTCAATCGCAGTCAGGTGTGTGCCCCCGTCGAGGGCTACGACAAGTTCGCCGAAGACCATCCTGACTGGGGCATGCCCTACGCCCTGCCACAGGTCAGCGATGAAGAGCACCGCACGCTGGTGAACTGGCTGGCCAAGGGCGGTGCGATGACCGGTCCGGCACCGCTGCCCCAGGCGCTGATGCCGCACATCGAGCAGGCCGAGCGCTTCTTCAATGGCGACAGCCTCAAGCAACGCCTGATGAATCGCTATATCTACGAGCATCTCTTCCTGAGCCATGTGTATTTCCCGGGCATCAAGGGCGCGGACGGCCGGCCGATCTTCTTCAAGCTGGTGCGTTCCAGCACCCCGCCGGGCGAGCCGATCAAGCGCATCTCCACGCGCCGCCCCTACGATGCACCCTATGCCTCCTACACCGCCGGTGAGCGCGCGAGCATGCCCCACGATGACGCCGGGCGCCCGCGGGTCTATTACCGTCTGTGGCAGGAGCGCGCGACGATCCTGGCCAAGAGTCATCTGCCCTATGCGCTCGATGATGCTCGCTTCAAGCGCTGGCGGGCGCTGTTCCTGACACCGGATTACCCGGTGGATGACCTGCCGGATTACGACCTCAAGACGGCCTCGAATCCTTTCCTGACCTTCGAGGCCATTCCGGCCGAGTCACGCTATCGCTTCATGCTGGATGAGTCGCAGAACACCATCATGGGCTTCATCAAGGGGCCGGTCTGTCGCGGGCAGGTCGCGGTGGATGTGATCAATGATCACTTCTGGGTCGGCTTCACTGACCCGAAGATGTTCAGTCACCCGGAAGTGGAACGCACCCTGGCCGAGGAAGGGAAGAATCTCAGCCTGCCCGCCGAGCAGAGCAGCAATGCGTTGCCGATCCGCTCCTGGGTCAAGTTCGAGAGCAAGCAGACCGCCTACCTCAAGGCCAAGCAGCGCCTGATGTCCCAGGCCTATCTCGATGGCGATCTGCGCCTGGATGAGCGAGTGCTGTGGGACGGCAGCGGCTGGACCGAGGGCCCCGGCCAGGGGCGTAACCCCAACGCGGCCCTGACCATCTATCGTCACTTCGACAATGCGGCGGTGATGAAGGGGCTGGTCGGTGGCGTGCCCAAGACGGGCTGGATCATCGATTACCCGATGCTGGAGCGCATCCACTATCTGCTGGTCGCCGGCTTCGATGTCTACGGCAATCTCGGCCATCAGCTGGTCACCCGTCTGTACATGGACTTCCTGCGCATGGAAGGCGAGAACAACCTGCTGGTGCTGTTGCCGGCAGGTGAGCGCCAGGCGGTGCATGACAGCTGGTATCGCGACGTCAGCCCCGGCCTTGGCGAGCTGCTGTTCAAGAAGCCACCGCAGTTCGATGCGCCCAGTGGCATCGTCTGGACACCGCAGGAGCTGTCATCCCCGAACCAGGCTCGCCTTGGTCTGATGCGGCGCATGCAGGAGCGCCTCGCACCGGAACTCGGTCATGAGCGCAGCCTGAGCAATGTCGAGGATGAGCATGTGCGACATGAGCTGCAGGCCCTCGCTGCGGTGCAGGGAGTCTCGGCCAGCCTGATGCCGGAGGTGACGATCGTCGCGCTGGAGGATGGCACTGATGACTCGCCGCGCCTTTACAGCGTGCTGCGCAATTCCGCCCACGCCAACATCACCAGTCTGTTCGATGAGGAGGAAAATCGCCGTCCTGAGGAAGACACTCTCGATGTCTTGCGGGGCGTGGCGGGCGATTACCCGAATGCCTTCTGGCGTTTGACGCCTGACACCCTGACGGGGCTGGCAGAGCGTGTGGCGGCACTCGAGACCGAAGAGGACTATCGCGCCCTGCAGGCCGATATCGGGGTGCGCCGGACTGACCCGCGCTTCTGGGAGTTCTCCGACAGCGTGCTGCGCACCAACTATGCTGATCGCCCTGTCGAAGCGGGCCTGCTGGACTATAACCGCCTCGAGAACCGCTGATCGCCAGCGAAGCTTGAGCGGCCGAGACAAGCCCTGTTGTCATGACTGTCAGGGTTGTCAGGACTGTCAGGGTTGTCAGGGCTGTCAGGGTTGTCAGGACGACTGACGACTGGCCTGACAGAAAGAAGAAGCCCGCCACGCAAATTGCGTGGCGGGCTTCTGTCTTGTGTGGTGCCGACATGGCGCCCTGGCGGCGGATCAGCGCAGTGTCGCTCAGCGTGATGTGCTGTCAGCAGGCGTCATCAGCGACCGCCCTGACACTCGCCTTCGGCCAGTTCGATCAGGCCATCCAGATGCAGGATATGCACCTCGCGGGCACGAATGTCGACCAGCCCCTGGGTCTGGAAGCGGGTCAGGATACGACTGATTGTTTCGACGGCCAGCCCCAGATAGTTGCCGATATCGGCGCGTGCCATCGAGAGGCGGAAGCTGTACGGCGAATAGCCACGGCGACGGAAGCGCTGTGACAGGTTGACCAGGAAGCTCGCCAGTCGCTCATCGGCTGTCTTGCGCGACAGCAGCATCATCATGCGGCGATCTTCGTGCAACTCCTTGCTCAGGCTCTTGAACAGCTGGGTTCTCAGCTCCGGCATCTGCTCCGAGAGCGCATTGAGGCGGTCGAAGGGAATCTCGCAGACGGTGGTGGTTTCCAGCGCCACCGCAGTGCCGGGATAGCAATTGCTGTCGATGGCATCCAGCCCGGCCAGCTCGCTGGGCAGGTAGAAGCCGGTCAGCTGCTCCATGCCGCTGTTTTCATTGGTGATCTGCTTGAGACTTCCGGAGCGCACCGTGAAGACGCAATCGAAGGCATCGCCCTGGGTGAAGAGTACTTCCCCTTTTCTGAGTGGCGCGCGACGGCGGATGATGGCGTCAAACTGGTCGATATCTTCCATGTTCAGTGCCAGTGGCAGGCACAGTGAACTCAGCGAACAGGTCTGGCAGCGGGCTTCATGGGCGCGCAAGCGGTGTGATGCCTGTGCATTGGCCGTCATGGTGACTCTCCTGAGGAATGTCACCGCTACCCCTGGGGCAGGGCAGCGGAGGGGGCTTTCGGGCGCAACGAACGGTGGGGCGGGGCCTTGTCGCCCGCCGCTACCCTGTTCAGCCGATGTGATTCGAGCGACCAGAGTCTGAGCGCTCATCGGCTAATGCGGTGCAATTTCGTGACGCCATAATATTAGATTTTATTAATTCATTATCCTGCCCAACCCATGGGCGTTGCAAGGTGTGTGAACTTTAGGCCTGGTTGGCGCCGCATGACCATACCGCGACGACCTGCCTCAGCCAGCTGCGCCGAGCAGCAGGATCAGTGCGGCGGCCAGCGTCGCCAGTGCCAGTATGCCCCAGGCACGTGGCGCTGGTGTGTCAGGCTGACGTACGCCGTTGATGCGATGTTCCTGCATGGGGCCATCGCCTTCGCGCTCGTCGCTGTCAGCGCTTGCAGCGCGCGAAAGGCTGCCCAGGGCCAGCATGGCGAACAGCACCAGGCTGCCCAGCGTGAGGGCCAGCACCCAGAGATTCCAGAACAGGGGGAGTCCAGTTGTCTCCAGCAGATTCATGTCGTGTCTCCTGAGCGGTGTCCTGTCATGGGCCACGGCTGGCGATGTCGCTCGCGGGGGCGGCCTGCTGCAGGTAGGCGAGCAGCGCCGTGATTTCGGCAGTGCCACGCACGTCATTGGGGGCGGCGAGAATCTCGTCTTCCGCGTAGGGCACGCCCAGGCCTTGCAGGGCTCGCATGCGTGCCGCGATGCCTTCACCGCTCAACGCCCGCTCGAACAGCCACGGGTAGGCGGGCATCGCTGAGCCCGGCACCTGACTGCGCGGGTCATGCAGATGCAGGCGCTGCCAGGCATCGTCATGCTGCGCAGGCAGCTTGCTCAAATCCGTCCCCCAGCGCTCGACGCCCCACAGCGAAGGGCGGTCGTAATAGCGCTCCCGGGCGGTCGTCGCATCACCGTGGCGCGCCGTGTCGCCCGGTAGATCGCGCACCATGCGTGTGTGGCACTGCTGACAGCCCTCGCGTTGGTAGATGCGCTGGCCCTCCAGCGCCAGGGCGCTCAGCGGTTTGAGGTCTTCGGGTGCGCTGGCGAGACTGGGGTGAGCCCCGAGCGGCACCAGCTGGGCGAGGGCGCCGAGGCTCATGGTGAGCAGGCACAGTGCCGTCATCAGGCCGGCGTGACGTTCGAGCAGGACATGTCTCATGCGTAGTGCCCTCCCGAGGATGTGGCAGGGGGCGTGGTAGAGGGGGACGCAGAGTGCATGGCAGGTTCTGATGATGCCTTGTGCGAGCCGGAGTTCAGGCGTTGTCGCTCGTGAGCGGCTTGGCGTTCGCTCTTTTGATCAGCCAGGGTGCGCGTCACGTTGAGGAGCATCAGCAGCAAGCCGAGCGCCCAGCAGGCGAGCCCGCCCAGCGAGATCATCATCGGCATGCGGGCCACTTCCAGCACCTCGCTCAAGGTGTATAGCGGCCTGCCGCCATCTGCCAGCACATGCCACATGCTGCCTTGAAGCAGCGTGGTGGCCCAGCTGGCGGCAACGCACAGCAGGGTGCCGATGATGGCCAGCAGGGCGTGCGTCTTGAGCAGCGCGAGGGAGCGCATCGGGGGCAGCAGGTGGTAGGCCATCACGATGGCGACTGTCGCGACCACCCCCAGGCTTGCTGCCGGCGACAGGCTGTTGGCGGCACTGAAGGTCAGGGCGTTGAGTGTTGGCAATGACAGCAGGCTGTACTCAAGTACCGCCAGGGCGAAGCTGACCAGAGCTGCCGCCACCAGGCAGTTAAGCGGATCCCGGCGCAATGAGTGCCAATCCTCCTTGAGTGTCATCAGGCCATTGAGGCTGAGTGCCAGCCCCGGCGCCAGCAGCAGGAGGCCCATCGCCATGCCCAGTGTCTGGCTCCAGGCCGGCAGGGCGCTCGCGAACAGCAGTGGAGCGCCTCCCCATGTCACCAGCAGCACCAGCATCCAGAAGCTGGTGGTCGCCAGCCGGTGCGAGTAGAGCGCCAGCCGCGAGCGGCTCGTCACCGTGTGATGGAGCAAGGCAATGAGGCCGAATGCGAACATGCCACCGGGGAGTGGCCCGGCCTGCCAGCGCTGAATCAGTGCCTCGAGGCTGCCCGTGAAGAGCGGTATCGATTCCAGCAGGTCGATCGGCACGCTGAGCGAGATCAACACATGCTGTATCAGCACCAGCATCAGGACGGCGATGAAGTACCAGCAGGCCACCGGCAGGCGGCGCAGCGTGCGCTGTTCCAGCATTGTGAAGAAGCCCCACGCCACGGCCAGCCAGACGAGGGTCATCAGGAGATCGACGAGCCAGGGCGCTTCGGCCATGTACTGGCCCGAGGAGTAGCCTGCGACAATCGCCAGTGCGCCGAGCGCGACCACGGCCTGCCAGCCGAGGAAGGTGAAATGCATCAACTTGAGCGTGAAGGGGGGCAGTGCGATATCCGCTATCGCCGTCTCGGCGTCCGTGCGTGATTCGCGTTGCAGGACACTGTGCATGGCGATGGAGTAGCCGCCGGCGATCACTGCCGAGCCGCCCAGACCGTAGAGCAGCAGGTGATGTTGCAGGGGCGCGAGGCGGCCGTAGCTCAGCCAGGCCACCTCCGGCCCCAGCGATGGCCATAGCCAGATGAGGTTGAGCCACACCGCCAGACAGAGGCTGAGCAGGCCCCAGATGACGGCCATGCGAGCGAAATCATGGCTTACGTGATGATTATGGTTAACGCGGGGATGACAGGCCGAAGCCTCAAGAGCTGTACGCATATCACGACCTCGTCGGCAGTGGGCGAAAGCGCAGTGCTGGTGGTGACGGTGCTGGAAGCGGCGCTGTGGGAGCGGCCAGGTCATCGACGCCCCTGTCAGGGCAGCAGGGCTGGCGCTGACCGATATCACGCGCGACCATGACCGACTGACAGGCCATCCCTCGCGCTGGAATGCAGCGTTTACCCCTCATCGGTTCCAGCGTTGTCTGGCGCGAGCCGTACGAGATCAACAGGAGAATTTCGCTTGCCCGCCGTCACTTCATCATCGGACGAAGATGCCAATGCGTCCAATACGGCTGAGGTTCCCAGCCCTTACGCCGAGGAAGGCTTTCGTGTCGCCAGCCTGGCCGATGTCGCCTCGGAGCTTGCTGCTCGCCAGACCATGTCCCACGACGCGCTGGCGGCGCGAGGGCCGTGGCGAGGCTGGTTGGCGGAACGGGGCCCGCTTGAGATCCATGGGCGACCGGGGCGTGCCCTGCTGTTGCATGCGCATGGTGCCGGTGCCGGGCGTGAGACCGACTTCCATCAACAGTTCGGCGCTGCCTGCCTGATGCAGGACATGGCGTGGCTGGCATTCGATTTCGGCTATCTCGTCAGGATGCGCTGCGAAAGCCGCCGCCGACCGCCGCCCCGGCTGCCCGGGCTGATCGAGGAGATGGCGCGCTGGTGTCAGGCGCTGATGGCGTGTATGGCGGCCGTCGACTCCTTGCGATCGTTGCCCTGGCTGGTCGGCGGCAAGTCGATGGGTAGTCGTGTGGCCTCCCATCTGCTGGTGGAATTGACCCGGGCGGCGCATGCGCCGTTGCCGGTCGGGTGGTACGCGCTGGGCTATCCATTTCATCCCACGGGCAAGCCCGACAAGTTGCGCATCGACCATCTGCCGGATATCCCGATGGCCGGTGTAATCTGTCAGGGCAGCCGCGATCCCTTCGGAACTCGCGAGGAAGTGACGGCATATCCGTTGCCGGAAAGCCTGACATTGCATTGGCTGAATGATGGCGAACATGATTTCAAGCCACGAAAAGCGAGTGGCGAGACGCGTGAAGGACTGATTTCGCGTGCGGCGCAGGCCTTGGCCAATCACTCGGCGCTGGGCGGAAAACGGCAGTGAATCGTTACCATGCGAGGGGCATTACCCTGGCCTTCGGTGGCGACAACGGCATGTCAGAATGATGACGCAACGCTGATGTTTACTGGCCTGCAGGCGAGATGCAGCGGGAAAGTCCTGTCTTATCAATACTCTGTCGCGGACGATTGCTGAAATTGCGCGTAAAAAAAGTATTGACTCATGGGCCGGATTCCGTAGAATGCAGCGCCAACGAGACAGGGGTGGTTAGCTCAGTTGGTAGAGCACCAGCCTTACAAGCTGGGGGTCACTGGTTCGAACCCAGTACCACCCACCATTTGAAAAAAGTCATTGCTTTTCAAAGCGTTACTTGATTAAATGGCCTGGTTCGTTAGCAGAAGCAAGCGATTGTCGTGGACCGGTAGTTCAGTTGGTTAGAATGCCGGCCTGTCACGCCGGAGGTCGCGGGTTCGAGTCCCGTCCGGTCCGCCATTCTCGTTTGTCATGCGCCCGATGTTGAGTTGTTCTGAAGTGGACCGGTAGTTCAGTTGGTTAGAATGCCGGCCTGTCACGCCGGAGGTCGCGGGTTCGAGTCCCGTCCGGTCCGCCATCAGAATCGCGAGATATCACCGCTGCTTGCAGCAAAGATCGTTTGTGTTGGGTGATTAGCTCAGTTGGTTAGAGCACAAGCTTCACATGCTTGGGGTCACTGGTTCGAATCCAGTATCACCCACCAATGCGGACCGGTAGTTCAGTTGGTTAGAATGCCGGCCTGTCACGCCGGAGGTCGCGGGTTCGAGTCCCGTCCGGTCCGCCATTCGATCTCATAGAATTCGTGAAACCCGAGCTTTCGAGCTCGGGTTTTTGCGTTTCTGGCTGTCGGAAAGTCTTCAGTACTGGCCCGGCCCGCTTGCCTCCTGTTCTTGCCTCTTTCCTCTTCCTTTCTCTTTTCTCTTTTCTCTTCTCTCTTCTCGACCTGGTCATGTTCCAGGCTTGTCGGTCTTCCCTGGGCACATCACGACATTTCGTTCATTTCCGTTGATGGGTGTCCTGCGCGGTTGCTCACCTCTCTGTTGTCGTCACTGATGTCATTCGCAATGTGGCCTTTGGGAGTATTGAGCCCATGGCGCGATGCTCTACACTGGGATCACTCGTTTCATACGACCGTTTGCCATCTATCATCAGTCGTTGATGTCCTGACAACCTGTTACTGATGACCATGACTGAGTGAGTGTTGCTGATGAGAGTGGCGGCGGCGCGATATAACAATGATTGTCCGAGGTGCTCGAGACAGCCAAGGAGAGACCGCAATGACTGCCTATCCGAATATCTTCCGTCCGCTGACGTTGGGCCACATCACGCTCAAGAACCGTGTGCTGATGGGCTCTATGCACACGGGGCTTGAGGAGACTCCCAATGGCTTCGCGCGCCTGGCGGCGTTCTATCGTGAGCGTGCACGCCATGGGGTGGCGCTGATCGTCACGGGCGGTATCGCTCCGAACGCGGAAGGGGCTGTCATGCAGGGGGCCGCGAAGCTGACCACCCCGGAAGAGGCGGAGCACCATCGCGAGGTCACCGAGGCGGTGCACGCCGAGGATGGGCGCATCTGTCTGCAGATTCTGCATGCAGGGCGCTATGCCTACTCGCCGGATCAGGTCGCGCCCTCGGCGATTCAGGCGCCGATCAACCCCTTCACGCCACGCGCGCTGAGCACGTCAGAGGTCAAGGAGCAGATCGCCGACTACGTGCGCTGCGCCAGCCTGGCCCGCGAGGCCGGCTATGACGGCGTCGAGGTGATGGGCTCGGAAGGCTATTTCATCAACCAGTTCATCTGTCGGCGCACCAATCAGCGCGAGGATGAGTATGGTGGCAGCTTCGAGAATCGCATCCGCCTGGCGGTGGAGGTCGTCGCCGGTATCCGTGCCGCGCTGGGCGAGGACTTCCTGATCATCTATCGCCTCTCGATGCTGGATCTGGTCGATGAGGGCAGCACCTGGGAGGAAGTGGTCGCGCTCGGCAAGGCCATCGAGGTGGCAGGGGCGAGCCTGATCAATACCGGCATCGGCTGGCATGAGGCGCGTGTGCCGACCATCGTCACCAGCGTGCCGCGCGCTGTCTTCACCGGGCTGACCCAGCGCATGAAGCAGGAACTCAGCCTGCCGCTGATCACCACCAATCGCATCAACATGCCCGAGGTTGCCGAGTCGGTGCTGGCCGAGGGCCATGCCGACATGGTGTCGATGGCGCGACCGTTCCTGGCGGACCCGCAATGGGTCAGCAAGGCCAGAGCGGACGATGCTGCCATCATCAATACCTGCATCGCCTGCAATCAGGCGTGTCTCGATCACACCTTCCAGATGAAGCTGACCTCGTGTCTGGTCAATCCGCGTGCCTGCCATGAAACCGAGATGGTGATCGAGCCTGCGCGACATGAGCGCCGCGTGGCAGTGGTGGGCGCAGGGCCTGCGGGACTGTCTGCCGCCGTGACGGCGGCCGAGCGTGGTCACGTGGTGGTGCTGTTCGAGGCGCAGTCCGAGGTGGGGGGCCAGTTCAATTTCGCGCGTCGTATTCCCGGCAAGGAAGAGTTCGACGAGACACTGCGTTACTTCAACGAGAAGCTGGTGCGTTGTGGGGTCGAGGTGCGCCTCAATACTCGCGCCACCGCCGAGATGCTGGCGGAATTCGATGCCGTGATTCTGGCCTCGGGCGTGAAGGCGCGGACGCCGGATATCGAGGGTGTCGAAGCCGGTATCGAGCGGGGTCAGGTGCTCAGCTATGCCGAGGCGATCAGTGCGCCGGAGCGGGTCGGGCGTCGCGTGGCATTGATCGGGGCGGGCGGGATCGGCTTCGATGTCGCGGAGCTGATGACTCACGTCGAGCCGTCGCCCTCGCTGGATGGTGAACTGTGGTGCGAAGAGTGGGGGGTGGATCTCTCGGTCAGCACGCCTGGCGGCCTCAAGGCACCCGTGGTGCCGCAGGCGCCTCGTGAGGTGTGGCTGCTGCAGCGCAAGACCTCCAAGCCCGGCAAGGGGCTGGGCAAGACCACTGGCTGGGTGCATCGCGCGACCCTCAAGCAGCGTGGCGTCAAGATGGTTGCCGGCTGTGAGTATCGCTCGATCGACAGTGAAGGCCTGACTGTCAGCCTCAATGGCGAAGAGCAGCATCTGGCGCTGGACAGCATCGTGCTGTGCGCCGGGCAGGATTCGGTGCTGGAACTCAAGGCGCCTCTGGAGGCGGCGGGGGTGGAGCTGCATATCATCGGTGGCGCCGACAAGGCGGCAGAGCTGGATGCCAAGCGCGCGATCGCGCAGGGCACCATGGCGGCCGCTGCCCTTTGAGTTGACCGCGATCACGCATGGGGATATTCAGCGTTGAGCTGAGCCTGACCACTGCCTAGACTGATGGAAGCCACCGCGGACGCCGTGCCTTTGCTGCATGTGCCTCCGTGGTGGCTTTGTCGTCTTCAGAGTTTGCCTCGGGCGCCGCGCCAGCGGCTCGATGCGCTCTGATCTCTACCTTGCCGCCACGATGGGATCTGCTCATGTCACCGCACGCTGCCGCCTCACGCCATGCCACCGCTGAGGCTCTGATGCCGGACACCGAGGACAGTCCTTTGCCGCCTCACAGGGAGGATGCTCGGACTTCATCATCGCTGGCCGCCTCCCCGCCGGTAGCCGAGACACTGGACAGCCTGCTGGATCTCTTCACGCCGCCAGCGGTCGAGCGCCTGGCGTGGCCGCTGGCCGATGAGGCCGGTGTGATCGTCGAGTGCCTGCGCGCCGACACGCTGGATAGCGAGATTTCCGGCAACAAGGCCTGGAAGTTGCGCCTGCCGCTGGCCAGGGCGTTGAGCGAGAAGCGGGGCATCATCAGCTGTGGGGGTGGATGGTCGAACCATCTGCATGCGCTGGCGGCGGCGGGCGCCAGATTGGGCATCGATACGCATGGCCTGGTGCGCGGGCATCCCGAAGCGCCGCTGACGCCCACGCTCGCCGATGCGCGCGACAATGGCATGCGCTTGAGTTTCGTCTCGCGAGCCGAGTACCGGCAGCGTGACCAGCCTGATTTTGCCAGGCGCCATGGCGAGGGGGTATGGATTCCCGAGGGTGGCGGTTGCGTGGAAGGCGTCGCCGGGCTGGCACCGTTGGCTCAGGCGCTGGCCGAGCCGGTGCCGGGCGAATCTGCGCCGCAGCTGTTGCTGCTGGCCTGTGGCAGCGGCACGACGCTTGCCGGAGTGCTGAGTGCGCTGGGCGAGCGCGATGGGCTGCGGGTCATCGGGGTGCCGACCATGAATCATGGCGATCAGCTCTATCATCGTGTGCGTCGCCTGCTGGCAGAGAGTGGTGGCAGCCAGCAGAAGACGCCGGAGTGGGGCCTGTGGCTGGGAGCGCAGGCCGGCGGCTTTGCCAAGGCGCCTGACTGGTTGATCCAGTTCATTCAGCGCTTCGAGGCCGAGACCGGCGTTGCGGTGGAGCCGGTCTACACCGCCAAGCTTTTTGCAGCGCTGGCGCATCATCTGGCCAATGGTCTGATCGCACGCGGTACGCGCATTCGCGTGCTGCACAGCGGGGGCTTGCAGGGGCGGCGAGGTTATCCGGCGTTGCAGGCCATCTGAGGGTGCTGGCGAGGTGAGTGTCATCTGGCTCGTCCCCTTCTGTGAGGCGCCATCCTGTGGCTTGCGTGCAGCATTTACCTGCCACTGGCGGCGGCGTGCAGCGCTGTTATGATGGAGTTTCTGCAGCGGCTCCTGCCATCCGGGAGCCGTGTCTGTTTCACCGGACAGGGTGATCCCCTGTCCCGCTCTGGAAATCCCCATGACGACTGACGCCATTGCCCCGACCCCCGCTGCGACCTCTGCTGCCGATGAAGCGTGCACTTCACGCTTTCTGGCCAGTGACAACACGTCCGGTATCTGTCCCGAGGCGATGGCGTACATGATGCAGGCCAATCGTGATGACGATCTCGCCTACGGCAATGACCGCTGGACACAGCAGGTCACCGACAGCTTCCGTCAGCTGTTCGAGACCGAGTGCGAGGTGTTCTTCGTCTTCAATGGCACCGCCGCCAACTCCCTGTCGCTGGCCCACCTGTGCCAGTCCTACCACAGCGTCATCTGCCACGAACTGGCCCATATTGAGACCGATGAATGCGGTGGGCCGGAGTTCTTCTCCAACGGTTCCAAGTTGCTCAACGCGCCGGGCCCCAACGGCAAGCTGACGCCGGAAGGCATCGAGCAGCTGGTCACCAAGCGCAGCGATATCCACTATCCGCGTCCGCGCGTGATCTCCCTGACCCAGTGCACCGAGGTCGGCACCGTCTACAGCCTGGAAGAGCTGCAGGCGATTCGTGAAGTGGCGGACCGTCATGATCTGCAGATCCATATGGATGGCGCCCGTTTCGCCAATGCCTGCGCCGCGCTGGGTGTCTCGCCAGCTGAGCTGACCTGGAAGGCGGGCGTGGACGTGCTGTGCTTCTCCGGCACCAAGAATGGTCTGGCCATGGGGGAGGCGGTGATCTTCTTCGATCGCAAGCTGGCACGCGATTTCGATTACCGCTGCAAGCAGGCCGGTCAGCTGGCCTCCAAGATGCGCTTCATCGCGGCGCCCTGGATGGGGCTGCTGGAAAATGATGTCTGGCTGAACAACGCCCGCCATGCAAACGGCATGGCGCAGTATCTGGCCGAGCGTCTCGAGGCGCTGGAGGGCATCGAGCTGCTGTTCCCCAGCGAGGCCAACAGCGTGTTCGCCAGCTTCCCCGAGCATGTGCTGGCGGCACTGCGTGAGCGTGGCTGGACCTTCTATACCTTCATCGGTGCGGGTGGCGCGCGCTTCGTCTGCTCCTGGAATACCACCACCGAGTTGCTCGACGCCCTGCTCAAGGATATTCGCGACGTGCTGTGAGCCTCTTGATTCAGGCAGTCCCGAAGGCGTGAGCGCCTCCCTCGAGATCCCCATCGCCCCGGCGGTGGGGATTTTTTTGTGGCCTGTTGTCCGGTCTTGTCAACGTCATGCGTGACTGAGGCAAGAGTCTGATCAGGTTGGTAGCCACTTCGTCGCCAGTCGTTGTTTTCATGGTCTTTGTGGTGAGTCAGGAGGCTGCGTGAAGCATGGCGGGGATGGTCGGGTGTGAAGTGTGGGCGCGGATATTCTTGCTTGGTGGGCTGGTGTGCAGCATCGCCTGGGCGTGAGAGTGACTGGCGTCAACCGTCAGTCTGTTCCTATGCTCAAGGTGTGCTGCGGTGCAACATGACATGAGTGAATCACCCGCGACAGCAGAAGCATTGGTCGAGTTTTCGCGTCTTTCGAAGCTTTCTTCAACGCGTTGTCAGGGGCGTTCAGGCGCCATCGTAGTGTCTGCTGACCCACTGGCTGCCGTAGATCCTGCGGTGCTTGGCAGAACTGGCTCCGCCGGCGGAAAGTTCGTTGAATGCATTCATTCACTGTATTGGACACCAGCACCCTATATCGACCTATGCTGATAAACACGCCGAGGCAGTCGTCCTGCGTACGCTTTTCAGGCTGAGCGGACGAACGAATTTTGCGGTCTTACCTGAGTGGGCCCGGCGATGGTCCCAGCGACTGATGTCGCGACAAGGAGGCTTCCATGAGCATCTTCGATCACGTGCAGAGCCGCTACGAGCGGATTCAGCAAGAAGAGATGAGTCTCCAGGAGTACCTGGAGTTGTGCCGGCAGGACACTACTGCCTACGCCAGCGCTGCCGAGCGCATGCTGGCGGCCATCGGTGAACCGGAGGTCATCGATACCGCCAAGGACCCCAGTCTTTCCCGTATCTTTTCCAACAAGCTGATCCGCCGTTATCCAAGCTTTGCCGAGTTCTATGGCATGGAAGAGGCTATCGAGCAGATCGTTTCCTACTTCCGGCATGCGGCGCAGGGACTGGAGGAGCGCAAGCAGATCCTGTATCTGCTCGGCCCGGTGGGCGGCGGCAAGTCGTCTCTGGCGGAGCGTCTCAAGCTGCTGATGGAGCAGATTCCCTTCTATGCCATCAAGGGCTCGCCGGTCTTCGAGTCTCCGCTGGGGCTGTTCTCGCCGGAGGAAGATGGCGAGCTGATCGAGAAGGAGTACGGCATTCCCCAGCGCTGCATGCGCAGTGCCATGTCACCGTGGGCCGCCAAGCGCCTCAAGGAATATGGCGGTGATATCAGCAAGTTCCGCGTGGTCAAGCTCTATCCCTCGCGCCTCAATCAGATCGGTATCTCCAAGACCGAGCCGGGCGATGACAATAACCAGGACATTTCCGCGCTGGTCGGCAAGGTCGATATCCGTCAGCTGGAGCTCTATGCCCAGGACGACCCGGATGCCTACAGCTTCTCCGGCGGGCTGTGCAAGGCCAACCAGGGGCTGATGGAATTCGTCGAGATGTTCAAGGCGCCGATCAAGGTGCTGCACCCGCTGCTGACTGCGACTCAGGAGGGCAATTACAATCCGACGGAAGGCATGGGCGCGATTCCCTTCGATGGCGTGGTGCTGGCGCACTCCAACGAGAGCGAGTGGCAGGCATTCCGCAACAATCGCAACAATGAGGCCTTCCTCGATCGCGTCTACATCGTCAAGGTGCCTTATTGCCTGCGCGCCTCCGAGGAGGTCAAGATCTACGCCAAGCTGCTGGAGCATTCGTCGCTGAATCAGGCGCCCTGTGCCCCGGATACGCTGCGCATGCTGTCCCAGTTCATCGTGCTGTCGCGTCTGCGTGAGCCGGAGAATTCCAGCGTCTACTCGAAGATGCGCATCTATGATGGCGAGAACCTCAAGGATACCGATCCGCGCGCCAAGTCGATCCAGGAATACCGCGACAGCGCCGGTGTCGACGAGGGGATGGATGGGCTCTCGACACGCTTTGCCTTCAAGATTCTCTCCAAGGTCTTCAACTTCGATGCCAGTGAGGTCGCGGCCAATCCGGTCCATCTGCTCTACGTGCTGGAGCAGCGCCTCGATCAGGAGCAGTTGCCCAAGGAAACCCACGAGCGCTACCTGCGCTATATCAAGGAATACCTGGCGCCCCGCTACGTCGATTTCATCGGCAAGGAGATCCAGACCGCCTATCTCGAGTCCTATTCCGAGTATGGGCAGAACATCTTCGATCGCTATGTGACCTATGCCGACTTCTGGATCCAGGAGCAGGAGTATCGCGATCCCGAGACCGGCGAACTGCTGGACCGTCAGTCACTCAACGAGGAGCTGGAGAAGATCGAGAAGCCCGCGGGCATCTCCAATCCGAAGGATTTCCGTCACGAGGTGGTCAACTTCGTGCTGCGCGCACGGGCGCAGAACAACGGTACCAACCCGAGCTGGCAGTCCTACGAGAAGCTGCGTGCGGTGATCGAGAAGAAGATGTTCGCCAATACTGAAGAGCTGCTGCCGGTCATCTCCTTCAATGCCAAGGCCTCGGCATCCGACCAGCGCAAGCACGAGGACTTCGTGGCGCGCATGGTGGATCGCGGCTACACCGAGAAGCAGGTGCGCCTGTTGTCCGAATGGTATCTGCGCGTACGCAAGTCGCAGTAAGCCCTGCCGACTGACGACAGGCCTGCCGGCGGGCACGATTGCCGCCGGCACTTGCCATCCGGCCATCCGCTGAGGGCGGGGCCGGCAAGGAGGGCGAATGAGTTATTTCATTGATCGACGCAGCAATGCACGCAACAAGAGTGCAGTGAATCGACAGCGCTTCATTCGGCGCTATCGCAGTCATATCAAGCGGGCGGTGGAGGATGCCGTCAATCGGCGCTCCATCACCGACATGGAGCGCGGCGAGGAAGTCTCCATTCCGACGCGTGACATTTCCGAGCCGGTCTTCCAGCACGGGCAGGGCGGCAAGCGGCGTGTGATCAATCCCGGCAACAAGGAATTTGTCGAAGGGGACCGCATGCGCCGTCCCAGCGGCGGTGGTGGGGGGGGCGGCAGTGGCGAGGGCCAGGCCTCCAACCAGGGCGAGGGGGAAGATGACTTTGCCTTCACCCTGTCGCGTGAGGAATTTCTCGAGTTCGTCTTCGACGGGCTGGAACTGCCGCATCTGGAGCGCAAGCAGATCGCGGACATGGAGGAGGTGCGGCCGGTGCGCGCGGGGATCGCGCGTGACGGCACACCGGCACGTATCAACATCGTGCGCTCGATGCGCTCGGCACAGGCGCGGCGCATCGCGATGCGTTCCCCGATCAAGCGGGCGCTGAAGGAGGCTGTCGAAGCGCTGGAGCAGGAGGAGCGCAAGGACCCGGTGCTGCGCAACAAGGTGCGCATCAGTGAACTCAAGGCGGAAATCGAGCGGCTCGAGGCGCGCCTCAAGGCGGTGCCGTTCCTCGATACCTATGATCTGCGCTACAACCACCTCATCAATCAGCCGATGCCGTCCAACAAGGCGGTGATGTTCTGCGTGATGGATGTCTCGGGGTCGATGACCCAGGCGCACAAGGACATCGGCAAGCGTTTCTTCCTGTTGCTGTATCTGTTCCTGGAGCGCAACTACGAGAAGGTCGAGCTGGTCTTCATCCGTCACCACACCGCTGCCAAGGAAGTCGACGAGGAGGAGTTCTTCTACTCCCGCGAGACCGGCGGCACCATCGTGTCCAGTGCCCTCACGCTGCTCGATGAGGTGATCGAATCGCGCTATCCGGCCGGTGAGTGGAATCTCTACGTGGCGCAGGCCTCGGATGGCGACAACTGGGACGACGATTCCACCAACTGTCGCGAACTGATGATCAAGAAGCTGATGCCGCGCCTGCAGTACTACGCCTATGTGGAGATCACGCCGCATGCCCATCAGGCGCTATGGGAGGAGTACGAGCGGGTCGAGGCGGAATTTCCGGAACGCTTTGCCATGCAGCAGATCGTCGAGGCAGGCGATATCTACCCGGTATTCCGCGAGCTGTTCAAGCGCCGCATCAGCGCCTGATCACATCATGCGACGTGCCCGGCAGTTGCGCCGGGCCAGGAGGCCTCATGAGTCATGGTCTTGATGGCGGTCTTGATGACCGAATGAGCAAGCGCATCGATAACCGTCTGGAAGACACCCAGCCGGCCAGCGGGTCGGATTGGACCTTCGAATTGCTCGAGCATTTCGAAAGCGAGATCGCGCGCATCGCCGCGCAGTACAAGCTGGATATCTACCCCAACCAGATCGAGGTGATCACGTCCGAGCAGATGATGGATGCCTACGCCAGCATCGGCATGCCGGTCGGCTACCATCACTGGTCGTTCGGCAAGCAGTTCCTGTCGGTGGAGCAGGCGTATCGGCGAGGGCAGATGGGGCTGGCCTATGAGCTGGTGATCAACTCCGACCCGTGCATCGCCTATCTGATGGAAGAGAACACCCTGATGATGCAGATTCTGGTCATGGCGCATGCTTGCTATGGCCACAACAGCTTCTTCAAGGGCAATTATCTGTTCCGCACCTGGACGGATGCCTCGGCGATCATCGACTACCTCGTCTTCGCGCGGAAATACGTGTCCGAGTGCGAGGAGCGTCATGGCGTGGACGCCGTCGAGCAGCTGCTCGATGCCTGCCATGCGCTGCAGAACTATGGCGTGGATCGCTACAAGCGTCCTTCGGCCATCTCGCCGGAGGAGGAGGTCCAGCGTCAGCAGGAGCGTGAGGCCTACCTGCAGGCCCAGGTGAATGCGCTGTGGACCACGATTCCCCAGGCGGGCGAAGAGGATGAGGTGATCGATGAGGTCAATGATCCTCTCGGTCTGCATCGTCGCGGCCGCTATCCGCCAGAGCCGCAGGAGAACCTGCTCTATTTTATCGAGAAGAATGCCCCGTTGCTGGAGCCCTGGCAGCGCGAGCTGGTACGTATCGTGCGCAAGCTGGCGCAGTACTTCTACCCGCAGCGCCAGACGCAGGTGATGAACGAGGGCTGGGCGTGTTTCTGGCACTACACCATCATGAATCAGCTCTACGATGAGGGGTTGATCGGCGAGGGCGTGATCCTCGAGTTCCTGCAGTCGCATACCTCGGTGGTGCAGCAGCCCGGCTTCGATCACCCGCATTACAACGGCATCAATCCCTATGCGCTGGGCTTCGCGATGTTCACCGATATCAAGCGTATCTGTGAGCACCCCGACGATGAGGATCGTGAGTGGTTCCCGGATATCGCCGGCAGCGACTGGCTGGAAACGGTGCACTTCGCGATGCGCAACTTCAAGGATGAGTCCTTCATCCAGCAATTCCTGTCGCCCAAGGTGATCCGGGATCTCAAGCTGTTCTCGCTGGTCGATGACGATAGCGATGAGCATCTCGTCATCGACGCCATTCACGACAGTCGTGGTTACAAGCGCATTCGTGAGGCGCTGTGCGTGCAGTACGCACTGAGCCACCGTGAGCCGAATATCCAGGTGTGGGCCGCCAACATTCGCGGTGATCGCTCGCTGACCCTGCGCCATGTGCAGGATGATCGCCGCCCGCTGGCGCGCAGCGTCTACCCCGTGATGCGCTATCTGCATCAGCTGTGGGGCTTCCCTGTCCATCTGGAGTCGATGGAGAACGATGAGGTGGCAAGGCGCTACCAGTGGCCACTGCCGGAGGACGCCACTGCCGGCTGACAGGGCTTCAGGTGACGCTCATGGCGGATCGAGGGGGTGTCGAGGGATGCCTGACCTGACCGGCACGCAATCGGCATAAGGCAGGCATGAAAAAACCGCCGTGAGGACACCCTCGCGGCGGTTTTCTTGTCTCAATCGGCTCTCGTGCTCGTGCTCTCAGCCAGAGGGTTCCAGTTGTGCACCTCAGGCCGGGCGCTTGGTCCAGGACTGACACCAGCCCTTCGGCTCGACGCTATGGCTTGGGAAAAGCTGGCAGCCTTCGTTCTCGGGCTTGTAGAACATGCAGTTGGCGCAGTCCGAACCCGGCTTGAAGGCGGGGTGGTCCTTGGCTTCACTGGCGACTTCCACGTAGTTGAGCGCCTTGGCTTGCGGATTGGAGGTATCCAGTCGCGGCAGGTCGGCGGCAAGGGCGCGTGGTGAGAGTATGGCGGCGCCCAGTGGCAGGGCAGCGAGCCCCAGCAGGCTGTTGCGCATGAAGTTACGGCGGCTCTGATTGGCCATGGTCGGATTCCTTCTCATCAATGGAGCACAACCGTCGGGATGTGCTGCGGTCACGGCTCGCCTGTCAGGAGGCGCTTGCATGTCAGTCGTTGCAGTGTCGCGGGTGCCACCGGCACCTTGATGGGCGCTCTGTGTGGCATTGCTGACCGCTTGCTGGCATTCATGGATGCAGGTGGCATGCCAGATACTGAACATATGGTCAGGTTCTGCACCATCAGTGTTCGGGCAGATTTGTCAGGAGGTCTCTGCTCGCCGATGGTGCATCAAGCGGGTGCTGCCTGCTTATTGTGGCTTGAGTTGGGGCAACCGTCAGCCTCGCTGGCAGAACTCTGGCATGATGGAATCGACGCAGGAACGTGAATGACGTCGCTGTGGCCCGCGAGCCTTGGCGAAATGATGGATGCATGCCTTGCCGAGGTAACTGCAACGACAAGAAGGAAATGGCGGGATGCTGGATGTGATGGACGATATTCGCTCGGCCGGCCGCAAGCTGTGGCGGGGCTTCGGGGTCAGCGTGGTGTTTGCACTGGTAGGGGGTGGGCTCTGGTGGTGGCAGGAGCGCGACTACCAGCAGTTCTACGTCTGGCAGGGCGTGCCGCAGGCGCGTGCACTGGATTGGAAGACGCTGGCGCGCGGCTTGCGCAGCGATGCCTATCTGGTGGGCTGGTCTGATCTGCGCGCCAACCCGTTGTGGGTGACATGGCGGCTCGAGAATACTCAAGGGTCGCGGCTGGGGGACCGTCCTGACGAGTTCGAGCGCGACTGGCGCTCGCTATGGCCCGTCACGCCGGATAGCTATCGCAACAGTGGCTACGACCGCGGACACCTGGCGCCCAACTACGCCATCGGCAAGATCTACGGCGTCAAGGCGCAGCATCAGACCTTCCGCATGACGAATATCTCGCCGCAGACACCGGCGCTCAATCGCAAGCTCTGGCAACGTCTGGAGGCTGCCATCATGGACAGCATCCTGCCGCGCGAAGGCGCACTATGGATCACGGCAGGACCGGTCTTCAGCGGTAGTATCGAGCGGCTGCCCAATCTGATCGAGATTCCCGATGCCTTCTACAAGATCATCATCTCGCCAGGCTCGGGTCGGCAGGCACCGCGTGCGCTGGCATTTCTCTTCCCGCAGCAGGTGAGGGGAGATGAGCCGCTGGACCGTTTTCTGGTCAGCATCGATCGCATCGAGTCTCTGACAGGGCTGGACTTCTTCCATGAGCTTCCCGATGACGTCGAGCAGCGCCTCGAGGCGCAGGTCGTGCGCGATGGCTGGCAGGTCGACAGTTTCAGTCGTACGCCATCACGTTATTGAGCGTATAGCCAAGGTCCGACCGACAGGAACGTACTGAAGGAGTTCGGCGGACGGGTGCCGACTGAAGGGGGGCCGACTGAAGGGGTGCAGCTGAAAAGAGTTATCCACAATGCCAGGCGTAGTAATGGGTGTGGACAAGTTGCGCATGAGGCGAGCGGTATTTTCTTCGAGACATGCGAAAGACAACGCAGGGCGCTGTGGGTCTGGGCAAAACAAGAGGGTAAGTCAGTCAGGATATTGCGAGAGGGAGTATCGCGATGTGAGCAGCAGGCGCTGCGAGGATGCATCGGATATCAACTTGATGGTGCCCAGAAGAGGACTTGAACCTCCACGTCCATACGGACACTAGCACCTGAAGCTAGCGCGTCTACCAATTCCGCCATCTGGGCATCAAGTTGTGTGCTGAAGTCTCAAGAGCTGAGTCTTGCAGCTGAACGAGCATGAAATCCTTGGTAGTGGATGCCATGTTCCCTGTTCGAGTGCGCATCGTGGTGCCCAGAAGAGGACTTGAACCTCCACATCCTTACGGATACTAGCACCTGAAGCTAGCGCGTCTACCAATTCCGCCATCTGGGCGAAGCGCGATACAGGGGTCGTTCGTTGTGAGTCTGACGTCCGTGGTGCCCAGGAGAGGACTTGAACCTCCACATCCTTACGGATACTAGCACCTGAAGCTAGCGCGTCTACCAATTCCGCCACCTGGGCAGACATCAGAACTCGTTTCGGTCCGCAGACCCGGATCAGCAGTCAAGTTGTTGAAACTTAAATGCTTTACCCGTTTTCTGGTATCCATCTTAACGTGTGTCACGCCAACATGAAACCTGAAATTGGTGCCCAGAAGAGGACTTGAACCTCCACGTCCATACGGACACTAGCACCTGAAGCTAGCGCGTCTACCAATTCCGCCATCTGGGCAAGTGGTGCCGAATAATACGGATGTACTGTGGGAATGCAAGCTTTTTCTTTCATGCCCTGTTGAGCGAGCCGCAGAAAGCCTCTCTCGCTTCATGAGGACAGACACAGGACAGATAGAGGACAGAGAGAGAACAGACAGATGAAGCTCATCAATTGGCGAGCTTTCAGACTTGAGAGTCAGGCCCCGGGCCGCCATTGAGAGCACTGAATGGCCCCTCCGCCGTGATGAGTGGCGGGGAATGGTTGGGTCGGCCCAAGGGTAGAGGCTATAATGCGCGGATGAGAGACAACCTGTCATTCCGTGCCGCGATCGCTGCCCGTCTCGAATTCATCGTCAAGGAATCCTGATTAATGACCCAATGGACGCTCAGCGACGACCCGCACGCGGAACGCGAAGCCCATAAGTACGACAAGCCCATCCCCAGCCGAGAGTTCTTGCTCGACAAGCTGGAAGAGTATGGCAAGCCCATTACCCACGAGAACATGAGCCGCATGCTCGGTTTCGAGGACGAGGAGCAACAGGAAGCTGTGCGCCGTCGCCTCAATGCCATGGAGCGTGATGGTCAGGTGCTGCGCAATCGTCGCGGTGCCTATGCCCTGATCGACAAGCTGGACCTGATCCGTGGCCGCGTCGTCGGTCACCGCGACGGCTTCGGCTTCCTGGCGCGCGAAGATGGCGTCAAGCCGGACCTCGCCGTGCCGCCGCGCCAGATGCGTCGCGTCTTCCATGGCGATCAGGTGCTGGCTCGCGTCAGCGGCCGTGATCGTCGTGGCCGCGACGAGATCACCATCGTCGAGGTGCTGGCGCGCAATACCCAGACCCTGGTCGGCATCTATCGTCAGTCCGAGCCGGACTTCGGTGTGCTGATTCCCGAGAACTCGCGCATCGCGCAGGAAGTCATCATCCCCAACCGCGTGGCCAATGGTGCCAAGGACGGTCAGGTGGTGTCCGTGCGCATCACTCAGCAGCCCGCCACACGCGTGCAGCCGGTGGGTGAAGTGGTCGAGGTGCTCGGTGAGCGCATGGACCCGGGCATGGAAATCGATATCGCGATCCGTTCCCACGATATCCCCAGTGAATTCCCGCCGGAAGTCGAAGACCAGATCTCGACCATCTCCGCCGAGGTGCTGGAAGAAGACAAGAAGGGTCGCATCGACCTGCGCGAGACGCCGCTGGTCACCATCGATGGCGAAGACGCGAAGGACTTCGATGACGCCGTCTGTGCCTGGCAGGACGACAATGGCAACTGGAAGCTGCTGGTCGCCATCGCCGACGTCTCCCACTACGTGCGTGGCGGCAGCCCGCTGGATCAGGAAGGCTATGTGCGCGGCAACTCGGTGTATTTCCCGGGTCAGGTCGTGCCGATGCTGCCGGAGCTGCTCTCCAACGGTCTGTGCTCGCTCAACCCGCATGTCGATCGTCTGACGCTGGTCTGTGAGCTGACCATCTCTGCCAGCAGTGGCGAGATGCTCGACTATCGCTTCTTCGAAGCCGTGATCCGTTCACATGCTCGCCTGACCTACGAGAAGGTCGGCACCATGCTGACCGACCCGGAAAGTGAGGAAGGTCAGGCACTGTGCCAGCAGTACAACGAACTGCTGCCGTCGCTGCACAACCTGCACGCGCTGTACGGCGTGCTGCGCAAAGCGCGTGACAAGCGTGGTGCCATCGACTTCGAGACCACCGAAACGCAGATCCTGTTCAACGATGAGCGCAAGATCGAGCAGATCGTGCCGCGTACCCGCAACGACGCGCACAAGCTGATCGAGGAATGCATGCTGGCGGCCAACGTCGCGACGGCACGCTTCCTGGATGAGCACGATCTCCCGGCCCTCTATCGTGTCCACAAGCAGCCGGCACCGGAGCGCCTGAACAACCTGCGCGCCTTCCTGGGCGAGCTGGGTCTGACGCTGGAAGGTGGCGACGAGCCGGCCCCCAAGGACTTCCAGGCACTGCGTGCCTCGATCGCCGAGCGTCCGGACCTCGACATCATCCAGACCGTGATGCTGCGCAGCATGACCCAGGCGGTCTACTCGCCGCAGAATGAAGGTCACTTCGGTCTGGCCTACGATGCCTACGCGCACTTCACCTCGCCGATCCGTCGTTATCCGGATCTGCTGGTGCACCGTGCGATTCGCTCCGTCATCCGTGGCCCGCGCAAGACCGACACCGTGCTGCGCGCCGAAGATGCCGTGACCGAGCGCCCGACCAAGTGGTGCCCGTACACCTTCGAGCAGATGCTCGAGCTGGGTGAGCACTGCTCGATGACCGAGCGCCGCGCCGATGAGGCGACGCGTGACGTCAACGACTGGCTCAAGTGCGAGTTCATGAAGGACAAGGTCGGGGAAGTGCTGGAAGGCACCGTCGCGGCGGTCACCCAGTTCGGCCTGTTCGTGCGTCTGGATGCCTACTACGTCGAAGGCCTGCTGCATATCTCCTCGCTGCCGTCCGACTACTATCACTACGAGGCCGAGAAGCATCGCCTCAAGGGTGAGCGTGCCGGCGTCAGCTATGGTCTCGGCGATGGCGTCACCGTCCAGGTGGCCCGTGTCGACATGGATGAGCGCAAGATCGACTTCATGCTCAGCGACCCGACGCCGCGTCCCAAGCGCAAGCCGCGCAAGGCGCGCAGCAGCGAGGGCGACAAGCCGGCAGCCGGCAAGAGCGGTTCCGCCGCCAGCAAGGAAGCCGCCGCCAAGGGGCGCCCCGGCAAGCGTGAGCGCGAACGCCTCAAGTCCCTGACCGAGGAAGTCAGTCAGGAAGGCAATGGCAACGCGGCTGCGGCCGAAAAGCCGGCAGGTGAGCGTCCGCCGCGCAAGCCGCGCGGTGAGCGTGGCGAGCGCAATGATCGCTCGGGCCGTGGAGAGCGCAAGGCCGCCGCTGGCAATGAGCAGCAGCCCGCCGGCGAGGCGCCGGCTGCGGCGCGTCCGGCCGTGCCGAGTGGTCCGGAAGCCGCCGACAGCCCGTTCGCACCGGTCGCACCGATGGGTGCCGCAGGCAAGGACGACCCGTCGCGCAAGCGCGGTTCGCGCTCGCGCGGGCGTCGCGGTAACGGCCGTAGCTGATTTCGGCTCGGCTCCTCGCGCGTCATTGCATCAGCCCCGGCTCCGGTCGGGGCTGATGCGTTGGGCAGTCGTCAGGCTGCACGATTTCAAGGCTGTCGCGTCGGCGGCAGCTCAGTTTCCGTCAATGTGACAGGGCCCGTCGGGTCATCAGTCAGGAAGGCACAATGAGTCAGGACAAGGGGCGCAAGCCCGGCCGCGGCAAGCCCGCCGGCGAGCGTGCTAGTCACGCCAGAAGTGAGCATTCCCGAGGTGAGCGCAGCGGCGCTCAGCGTCACGAGCGTGGCGGGGCACGCAAGGGTGGCGCTCGCGCCGCCGCGCCGAAGATTCCCGGTGGCCTGGAAGCCGTCTATGGCGTGCACGCCGTGGAAGCCTTGCTGGCACGTGACCGCGCACCCAGCGAGCTGTGGGTGCAGGCGGGCGAGGCCGAGCTGCGCCTGAGCGAGATCATCGAGCAGGCGCGTGCCGCCGGCTCGCGCGTCACCCTCAAGGGGCGTGAGGAGCTGGATGCACTGGCCGTCGGCGGTGGCGCCCATCAGGGGCTGGTCGCGCTGTGCGCGCCGCTGGCCACCGAGAACGAGACCGGCCTCAAGCTGCGTCTCGATGGCTGGTCCCACGCAGAAGCTCCGCTGTTTCTGGTGCTGGACTCCGTCACGGATCCGCACAACCTCGGTGCCTGCCTGCGCAGTGCCGATGCCGCAGGCGCCCATGGCGTCATCGTGCCCAAGGACAAGTCGGCCTCGCTGAACGCGACCGTGCGCAAGGTGGCCTGTGGGGCAGCGGAAGTGGTGCCGGTCTATCAGGTCACCAACCTGGTCCGCACGCTGGACGCCATGAAGGAAGCCGGTGTCTGGGTGCTGGGCACGGCGGGCGAAGCCGAATCCATGGCCTTCGAAGCCGACTTCACCGGCCCGGTCGCCATCGTGATGGGCGCCGAGGGCAAGGGCATGCGTCGCTTGACCCGCGAGCATTGCGACAGCCTGATCAAGCTGCCGATGGCGGGTAGCGTCTCCAGCCTCAATGTCTCGGTTGCCGCGGGCATCTGCCTGTTCGAGGCCGTGCGTCAGCGCCGCGGCTGAGGCAATTGTCGGCAGGGGATAGTCAGGGGAGGGGCAGGGTAGAGGCAAGAGAGAGACGGCCAGCGGAACGGGGCCGGCTGTCTTTCACGGGCCGCTTGCCAAGCCCTTGACTCCTCTCTACAATACTGCGGTTCTGTGAAGTGCAGTCTGCAGTGAATGCGCGGCATGGGGGCACCTGTCCTCGCCCGCGCGCGTCTTTCGTGGCCTTCGGGTCTGAATGGCACAACCGTAGTAATCACTCCACTCCTTGCTTCCCGGCCCGAGACGCGCCGTGGGGGCTGTCAAACCGAAAGGAGCCAAGCCATGCGTCACTACGAGATCGTGTTCATGGTCCACCCGGACCAGAGCGAACAGGTTCCGGCCATGATCGAGCGTTACACCTCCATCGTGACCGAAGCCGGCGGTACTGTGCATCGTCTGGAAGATTGGGGTCGCCGTCACCTGGCCTACCCGATCAACAAGATCCACAAGGCCCACTACGTGCTGATGAACGTCGAAACTACCGGTGAGGTGGTTGAAGAACTCGAAACCATCTTCCGTTTCAACGACGCCGTCATCCGTAACCTGGTTGTGCGTTCAAAGGAAGCGGCCATCGAGCCGTCTCCGATGATGAAGCCGGCTGAAGAGAAGCGTCCGCGTCGCGAAGACAAGCGTGACGAATCCGAAGCTCAAGACGCTAACTGATACCGCACCCCCAGGAGGTCATTGCAATGGCACGTTTTTTCCGTCGTCGCAAGTTCTGCCGCTTCACCGCTGAAGGCGTGAAGCAGATCGACTACAAGGACATCGAAGTCCTGAAGTCTTACATCACCGAGACCGGCAAGATCGTCCCGAGCCGTATCACTGGCACCAAGGCACGCTACCAGCGTCAGCTGGCGACTGCCATCAAGCGTGCTCGCTACCTGGCTCTGCTGCCGTACAGCGACAGCCACCAGTAAGGCGACACCATGATGCTGGCACTGGCACGCTGGGCCATGCGCGGCCCCCTGCAATGCATCGCGATTGCATTGCTGACGGGAATCGTGCCCTGGTTCTTCTGGTTCAGTGCCGCCATCAGTGCGCTGGTCACGCTTCGGCGTGGCCTTGCGCCTGCCGCACCCGTAGTCATCGCCGCCGCCGTTCCGGCCGGTTGGTGGTGGGTACAAGGCGATCCGGTGCCTCTGGCAACCGTATTGCTGGTCACCCTGATGGCAACCCTGTTGCGCGCTCGCGTGCGATGGGGTGAGGCGCTGATAGGCGCCAGCCTGACGGCGGCACTGATGGTGCAGTCCGGGATATTCCTGCCACCAGGCGGAGCCGGTCCACTGCTTGAGAGCATTCGCAAGAATGCCCCTGAGCTTGACGCACGCTTGAACGACTTTGCCGCTCAAGGTGTGCCGACTGAACAGCTCGCAGGGCTGGTCATCGGTGGTATTACCGGGTTGGTGGTCCTGCTGGCCGCCACGGGCTGTCTGGCCCTGGCGCGCAGTTGGCAGTCCGGGCTCTACAATCCGGGTGGGTTTCGCAGCGAATTCCATGCCTTTCGGCTGAGTTTGCCCGAAATCCTGATACTGGCAGCCTGCGGGATCATTGGCGTACTGCTCAATGTACCTGCAGTGCTCCTGCTGATCTGGATACCGCTGCTGGTGGCGGGCATTGCCCTGGTACATGGTTACATCGGGTTAAAGGGGATGAGCGGGTTATGGCTCGTCGGCGTCTATTTCATGATGCTGACCACCTGGCCCACGATTCTGATTTTGCTGCTGTTGGCGCTTGTGGACGTCTTTGCGGATTTTCGCGCACGTCTCGCCGGCAGTCATCGATAAGAGGTTTACGAGATGCAAGTCATTCTGCTCGACAAGATTGGCAAGCTGGGCAACCTGGGTGACCAGGTTTCCGTCAAGGCTGGCTTCGGTCGCAACTACCTGCTGCCGTACGGCCTGGCAGTTCCGGCCACTGCTGAAAACCAGGCAGCTTTCGAAGCTCAGCGCGCTGAGCTGGAAGCACAGGTTGCAGAGCGCAAGACCGAAGCTGAAGCGCGTGCCGCTCAGCTGAACGAAATCGAACTGTCCCTGGTCGCCAAAGCTGGCGAAGAAGGCAAGCTGTTCGGTTCCATCGGTCCGCGTGATCTGGCCGAAGCTATCGCCCAGTCTGGCATCGACATCGCCAAGAGCGAAGTCCGCATGCCGGAAGGCCCGCTGCGCAACACTGGCGAATACGACATCGTGCTGCAGCTGCACGCTGAAGTGACTGCCACTGTCCGTGTGGTCGTGGTCGGCGAGTAATCGCTGATTTGCAGTGGCTGGCCGGTGATCCGGTGTAGCGACTGCTGCGGTACCCAAGCCGCCTTTGCATCCTCGATGCGAAGGCGGTTTTTTCATGGGCGCGATTTGTCATCGGCGTGGCATTTGCCTCGTCGCCGGCGAGGCGATGACGCACAAAATCCGGTAGAATGCCTGCCCCCGTCAGGAAGAGGCTTCGGCGTGGGCGCGGCGGTTGGCAGGCTTGCGTCAATGCGTGAAACTAGAAGCCCCCGCGGGCATGTCAGTCATCAGCAGGAGTCAGCCAGGCATGAGCGAGATTCAGGATCAGGATCGCGAGACGGCAGCGCTCAAGGTGCCGCCCAATTCGCTGGAGGCCGAGCAGTCGGTGCTTGGCGGCTTGATGCTGGACAACAGCGCCTGGGATACCGTCTCCGAGCGGCTGGTGGCCGACGACTTCTATCGCTATGAGCATCGTCTCATCTACAACGCCATGTCTCAGCTGGTCGGCGGCAGCCGCCCGCTGGATGTGGTGACGCTGTCCGAGCTGCTGGAAAGTCGTGACCAGCTCGAGTCGGTCGGCGGGCTGGCGACCCTCGCCGAGCTGGCGCGCAATACGCCCTCGGCCAGCAACATCAAGGCCTATGCCGACATCGTTCGCGAGCGCGCCACGCTGCGCAAGCTCATCCAGGCGGCCAACCAGATCGCCGAGAGCTCCTTCAGTCCGCAGGGCCGTGATGCCGATGAGCTGGTCAACGAGGCCGAGCGCCTGGTGTTCCAGATCAGCGAGTCGCGGCCCAAGAGCGGCGGCCCCAAGGGCATGAGTCAGCTGCTGACCGGCGCGGTGGACCGCATCGATGAGCTGTTCAACCTCAAGGGCCAGATGACGGGCCTGTCGACCGGCTTCCGTGATCTCGATGACATGACCTCCGGCCTGCAGCCGTCGGATCTGGTGATCATTGCCGGGCGTCCCTCGATGGGCAAGACCACCTTCGCCATGAACCTGGTCGAGCATGCCGTGGTCTCCGGCGACAAGCCGGTCGCCGTGTTCTCGATGGAGATGCCCGCCGAATCGCTGATGTTGCGCATGATCTCCTCGCTGGGCCGCATCGACCAGACCAAGGTGCGTACCGGCCAGCTGGAAGACGAGGACTGGCCGCGCCTGACCTCGGCGGTCAACCTGCTCAAGGACAAGCAGCTGTTCGTCGATGACACCGCGGCGCTATCGCCCAACGAGATGCGCTCGCGCTGTCGACGCATGGCGCGTGAGCATGGCGGCATCGGCCTGATCATGATCGATTACCTTCAGCTGATGCAGGTGCCGGGGCTTTCCGAGAACCGTACCGCCGAGATCTCCGAGATCTCGCGCTCGCTGAAGGGCCTGGCCAAGGAATTCGCCTGCCCGGTCGTGGCGCTCTCGCAGCTGAACCGCTCGCTTGAGCAGCGCCCCAACAAGCGCCCGGTGATGTCGGATCTGCGTGAATCCGGCGCCATCGAGCAGGATGCCGATGTCATCGCCTTCGTCTACCGTGATGAGGTCTACAACAAGGACAATCCCGACAACAAGGGACTGGCCGAGCTGATCATCGGCAAGCAGCGTAACGGCCCCATCGGTACCGTTCACATGGCCTTCATCGGCAAGTACACCCGTTTCGAGGACCTGGCGCCCGACAGTTATGGCCAGGCCTTCGCTGAATAACGTGATGCGTACGCGCGTCAATCATGTACCCGGGCGGCGGCATCGCCGTTGCCTCGCAAGACCCGCACTGACGGGGAGGAGATAGCATGGCAGGTGGATTTGGGCGCGGACGCGCACGTACCCCCAAGCTGCAGGGCCGCGGCACGCTGGAGAGCCTGGAGCGTGAAGGGCCCTTCAAGGAATGGCTGGGCATGCCGGACCTCTACCGCTTCACGCTGGTCGTGGAAGGTGAGAGCTATAGCTACCAGACCGAAGACAGCGAAGTGCCGGTGGTAGCCGGTGATATGGTCGTCTTCCGCTACAAGGAGACCAAGGCGGGCAAGTGGATCGACCGCAACTCCCTCGGCAAGGCCATCGACCCCAACTCGCTGTAAGCGTCACCCTGGCGCATGAGGATCACGCCATACCGGCTGCCAGGCCGGCATGGCGTGATCCTGTTTTGATCGAGATAGGCGGTACGTCGAGATAGTCGGCACATCGAGTTAGTCGAACTGGCGTCTGGCATCCCCTCTGCCGGATGAGGCGCCTCATGCGCCGCGCGTCACCTTTGTCATCCCTCTGTCATATCAGCATGTTCAGATTCTGACATGCTCCCATCCCCGTCCCTGCAAGCCGCTCATGGCCAGCCTGTCGTCGAATCCCGTCATGCACTGGAGGCGTTGCTGCGTCTGCGCCAGGTGAGCATGCATTTCCAGCCCATCGTGTCGTCCAACGGCCGTGAGGTCTTCGCCTATGAGGCGCTGGCGCGCGGGAATGCCGCAGGGCCACTGGCCTCACCGCTGACGATGTTCTCGGCGGCGCGCGAGCACGGCCGTCTGGTGGAGCTCGACAGCCTCTGTCGCGAGCGTGCGCTCGAGCAGTGGTCGACGCTGGGCCTGACGGAGCGGCTGTTCATCAACGTATCTCCCGATGTGCTGCTGGATGGCGCCCACTCGCCCGGCCTGACGCGACGCCTGCTGCGGCGCTTCGGCCTGCGTCCGCATCAGGTGGTGATCGAGCTGACCGAGCAGACGCCGGGGCTGGATTCGGCGCTGATGCGGGAAGCCGTCAGCCATTATCAATCGATGGGCTTCGCCATCGCGCTGGATGATCTCGGGGAGGGCTATGCCAGCCTCAAGCTGTGGTCGTCGGTGCAGCCGGACTTTGTCAAGATCGACCGTCACTTCATCAGTGGTATCCATGCCGACCCGCTCAAGCGGCGCTTCGTGCGCTCGATCATCGATATCGCCCACGGCAGTGGCAGTCAGGTGATCGCCGAGGGAATCGAGCATGAGGCGGAAATGGAATGCGTGCGCCAGCTGGGGGCTGACTACCTGCAGGGCTGGTTGTTCGCGCCGGCCGAGGCCGACCCGCTCGGCCAGCGTGCTGCGCTCGACCGGCATCTGCGCCAGCTGAGTCGCAGGCTGCAGCAGCGCCCGCCGCCTGGCCGCAGCATCGGCAGTCTGGCACGCGCCGTGACGCCAGTGCAGCAGGATGTCACCGTCAATGAGGTCGCCCAGCGTCTGCATGCCGAGCAGGAGGTGATGTCACTGGCCGTGGTGGACGAACAGCAGCGACCGGTGGGCCTGATCATCCGCCATCGCCTGCTGGGGTTGCTGAGCCAGCGCTTCGGGCCGGAACTGCATGCGCGACGCTTGATCCATGAGGTCATGCAGAGCAGTCCGCTGCGCGTCGAGGCGGATGAGACGCTGGAGCGCGTCTCGGCCAAGGTGACCGGCCGCGAAGGCAGCGATCGCGATGAGGACTTCATCATCACGCGGGGCGGGCGCTATCAGGGGCTGGGGCGCACCCTGGATCTGCTGCGTATCATCACGGAGCTGCAGGTGGCGAGCGCCGAGGAGGCCAACCCATTGACGCGCCTGCCGGGCAACGGGCCGATCGAGCGTCAGTTGCTCGACTGCGTGGCTGGCGCGGGCTTGGGCGAGGACTTGCGAGAGGACTTGGGCGAGAACAGCAACGCGCGCAGTGCCGAGTGGGCCGCGATCTATCTGGATCTCGACAACTTCAAGCCCTTCAATGACCGCTTCGGCCACGCGCAGGGTGACCGCATGCTGCTGGCGCTGGCGACGGTATTGCGCGATGCGCTGCAGGAGGGTGACTTTCTCGGCCATGTCGGCGGCGATGATTTCGTGATGACGCTGTGCATGACCGAATCTCACCGGGCACTGCGCCTGACAGCGCTCGAGCAACGTCTGGCTGGCCTGCAGTCGGCATTCCAGCATGCGGTCGCCAGCCTGTATCCGGCCGATGTGCTGGCAGCGGGTGGCTTTCAGGGCCACGACCGCTTCGGCACCACGCGCTTCTTCCCGCTGACGCGACTGTCACTGGTAGCGCTGCATGGCCTTGCCGGGTGCGAGACTACCCGGATCGCCGCGCGCTGGAGCGAGCTCAAGAGCGAGGCCAAGGCGCGGGACTCCGGGCGTGTCATCGAGGCGTGTGCCTCACCAGTGCAGTGATCTCCGCCTGCGAGTCACTCAATCGTCATCCGCCTGCCCCATGACTGTCATCGCTGGCCATCAGTCTGGCGTGAAGCCTTGAAGTTCATCCTGAAGTGTCGGGCTGCTGGGAGCCTGAGTCGCCCAGCCCCTGTTTTCACGGGCTATCCTTGTACCACATCGTCGTCTTACGGCCTTACCATGCGCAGTCCCCTGGATGCGCAGGAGTCTTTACATGTCCAGAACCGCCAGCATCTTCACGCCGTCCGCCATCTTTACCAGCAATCTGCAATCCTTGATGGCCGAATACCCTGCACTGGAGGCACGCGTGATCAGTCATGCCGCCAGCCGTTTCTATCAGGTCCAGCTGGTGCTGGAAGCCGCCGGCGAGGAAGAGGAGGAGCGCAGTGAGCTGCTGATGAAGCGCGGCAAGCCGATGCTGTTCCGCTCGCTGGAGGATGTCTACAGCGAGCTCAAGCGGGGCGGGATGTCACGGGCGTGGCTGGTCTCGCAGATCGCCAATGACGAGATGATCGGCCGCCCGCCGCAGTACCATCAGCCCTTGAGTTCGCGTATCCCGTTGAGCTTCTGAGCCCGCGCTACTGGCTCAGGTGTGCTTTTGGGGCACCCAGCGACCAATGCGCTCTCGATGGCGGGCGAAGAAGCGGTAACTCATGTCCATCAGCGGGCGCAGGCCCGGCAGCAGCGACAGGCGTACCAGGCGCCGATAGCCGAGCACCGCATAGAGTGCTCGGCTGGCATCCATGCCGACATACCACTCCCCGCGTGCGTCCTGCACATGCAGACGTCCCATCATCGTCTCGAAGCTCAAGCCCAGCGCCTGAGGCGAGAAATCTGGTGCACGGATATCCACCGTTCTGACCCGCTCCCGCCCGGGATGCCTGGCCAGCCAGGCGACCTCGCGCTGGCACAGGGGACACTTGCCATCGTGATAGAGCGTGACCGGTGCGCTGGCTTGCCAGATGCGACTCATGAGGATTCCTTGTCGGTCGTGAGACTGGAGGGTGCGGCGTAGTAACCGGCGCGATGGGCATCACTGCCATAGTCCGCGGCGCTGTCGAGGCGAGCCAGAAAGGCGTCAGCCTGTTGCAGCAGGGCTTCGCGCTTGTCGTCCTTCATGCGTCGCCAGCTGCCGTAGACCAGTGACATGCGCGGATCGCGTGACAACGCCTCGCGATGGCGCTCGATGAAGTGCCAGTAGAGGCTGTTGAACGGGCAGGCATGCGGGCCGGTGACCTTCTTCGGCGAGTACTGGCACCTGGCGCAGTGATTGGACATGCGGTCGATGTACTTGCCCGAGGCACAGTAGGGCTTGGAGCCCATCAGGCCGCCATCGGCATGCAGCACCATGCCCAGCGTATTGGGCAGCTCGACCCACTCACAGGCGTCCACATAGACCGCCAGATACCAGTCGCATAGCGCCTCGGGCTTCACGCCGCACAGCAGCGCGAAGTTGCCCGTGACCATCAGGCGACGAATATGGTGGGCGTAGGCATGCTCGCGGGTGCTGGCGATGGCCTGATCCAGACAGCGCATGCCGCTGTCCCCCGTCCAGAAGAATTCCGGCAGGTTGCGGCTGGCTTCCAGCCGGTTCTCGCGCTTGTAGCCGGGCATGCGCGTCCAGTAGATGCCGCGCACATATTCGCGCCAGCCGAGTATCTGACGAATGAACCCCTCCGCCGAGTTGATCGGCACCTCGCCGCGCCGCCAGGCGGCGTCCACGGCGCTGCAGACCTCCTGCGGGCTCAAGAGGCCGATATTGAGCGCGGCAGACAGGCGTGAATGGAACAGGAAGGGATCGCTGTCCTCGATGGCATCCTGATAGCGGCCGAAGTCTGCCAGGCAGTGATCGAGAAAATGCGTGAGGTCAGAGCGGGCCTGGGCCCGGGTGACGGCCCAGTTGAAGTTCTCGAGGCTGCCGAAGTGGCGCTCCTTGTCACTGGCCTGCTCCCCGAAGCGCGCCGCGACCAGCGCCAGCACCTCGCGAGTCGTCGCATCCGCGTGATGGGCATGCACCGGCGGCGGTGGGGCGTGGAAGTCATCTGGAATCGGTTCGCGGTTGTCGTGGTCGTGGTTGAACTTGCCGCCGGCGGGTTCGCTGCCTTCCATCAGCAGGTCGGTGTCACGGCGTTGCTCGCGATAGAAGTATTCCATGCGCAGTTGCTTGCGGCCCTCGGCCCAGCCGGCGAAGGCTGCCGGCGTGGTGAAGAAGCGTGTGTCCTCGAGGACTTCCCAGCGCACGCTGCCGGCCTCGCGCCGCGCCAGAAAGTCGTCCAGCAGCCGCCACTCGCCGGGGCGGGTCACCAGCACGCCATCACACTGATACAGGGCGGCCAGACGCTCTGCCTCGCTGGCCAGACGCTGGAGGTTGTCCGGGTCATCCAGTCGGCTTTCATGTACCTGCCAGCCACACTCCCTGAGTTCCTGGGCGTGATGGCGCATCGCGGCCAGCATCATCGCGATCTTGTGCGGGTGGTGCGGCACGTAGCGGCCTTCCTCCTCGACCTCGCAGAAGGCGATCACGCTGTCGGCGGGCGCCTGCTTGAGGCTTGCCAGCTCATGGCTGAGCTGGTCGCCGAGGATCAGCACCAGTGGCCGCGCGAAGTCGTGACGTGTGGCAAGTTGCAGAGTGGAGGGTTCGGGCACGATGACTCCGGGAGGGTTGTGACAATAATTGTCTTAAAGCTATACAAATCGTGATGATAGTATAACTTCATCCCTCACGCACAGGGCGAGCTGGTAATATGGCTGCGCTGTCGGTGAAGGTGGCTGCGCTGCGGTGCAAGTGGCTGCGCTGCCGCTTCACCTCTCTTCTTGCCCCTATTCAGGAGTCCATCATCCATGAGTACCCCGCGTTTTGGCGTCATGCTGGTCAATCTCGGCACCCCCGATGCCCCGACCCCCAAGGCGGTGCGCCGTTACCTCGCGGAGTTTCTCGGTGATGTGCGCGTGATCGACCTGCCGCGTCTGCTCTGGCTGCCGATTCTGCATGGCCTGGTGTTGACGACGCGTCCCAAGAAGGTGGCCGAGGCCTACGCCTCGGTGTGGACAGAAGACGGCTCGCCGCTGATGGCGATCGGCAAGCGTCAGCGCGCCGCGCTGGAAGCACGCCTGGCCGAGTCGCTGGGCGAGGACATTCCCGTCGAGCTGGCGATGACCTACGGCAAGCCGACCATGGAAGAGGTGGGGCGCAAGCTCGCCAGCCGCGGTGCCGACCGCATGCTGATCCTGCCGCTCTATCCGCAGTTTTCGCGCACGACCACTGCCGCGGTCTTCGATCGCCTGGCGCGTGCACTCAAGCCGTGCCCGCATCTGCCGGAGCTGCGTTTCGTGCGCGACTATCACGACCACCCGGATTACATCGCGGCGCTGGCCACCAGCGTGCGTGAGCACTGGGAGAAGGAAGGTCGGCGCGGCAAGCGCCTGCTGATGAGCTATCACGGCATTCCCAAGCGCTATGCCACCGCAGGCGACCCCTACCCGACGCAATGCGAGCGCACCAGCCAGTTGCTGGCCGAGGCACTGGGGCTTGGTGACGATGAGTGGGCGATGACCTATCAGTCGCGCTTCGGCAAGGCCGAGTGGCTCAAGCCGTACACCGATGAAACGCTGAAGGCGTGGGGCGGTGAAGGGCTGGAAAGCGTCGATGTCATCTCGCCGGCCTTCGCGGCTGACTGTCTCGAGACGCTGGAAGAGCTGGAGGAAGAGAACCGCGGCTACTTCACCGAATCCGGTGGTGGCGACTTCCGCTACATTCCGGCGCTCAATGACCGCAGTGACCATATCGATCTGCTTGAGGCGCTGTGTCGCCAGCATACTCAGGGCTGGTAACGAGCAGGCCAGTCATACTGCCATTGCCCGAGAAATGAAAACGCCCCACCAGTCATCACTGGTGGGGCGTTTTCATGTTGCTGGCCTGCTGTTCGTGAACCCGCTCCTGCGAATCAGCGCTCGTGGCTCAGAGCCAGGATGGTGAGAGCCTGCCTGGCGAGAGCCGAGAGCCGAGAGCCGAGAGCCGAGAGCCGAGTGACGATCACGGCAGGCGGGATTCGCTGGCCTCGGCGTTGACCTCGTCCGGCTCCTCGGCGACTTCGAGTCGCTCCGGCACGTTGCGTGTGCGGCTGTCCGCCACCAGCTTCTGGTGCAGCGCCGCCTTGGACAGCAGGTGAGCGGTCACGGGGGCGGTGATGAACAGGAAGATGGACACCAGCATTTCCTGAAAGCTGAAGTGGCCGGTGGTGGCGCGGAAGTAGATCATCGACGCCATCAGCACGCAGCCGACCCCCAGCGTGGTGGTCTTGCTGGGGCCGTGCAGGCGCATGTAGAAGTCCTTGAGGTGCGTCAGTCCCAGAGAGCCGATGAAGGCAAACAGGCCGCCGGCAACCAGGAAGAAGGCGATCACGCCTTCGAGGACAGGATAGAACCAGGTGGGCATGGGGAGTCTCCGCTCAGGTCATTCGATGATGTCGCCGCGCAGCAGGTACTTGCAGACTGCCACGGTGCTGACGAAACCGAGCATGGCGATCAACAGCGCCGCCTCGAAGTAGGACTTGCTGTTGAGCTGGATGCCGAACAGCACGATCAGGGCGATGGAGTTCACGTACATGGTGTCCACCGCCAGAATGCGGTCCGGCAGGTCCGGCCCGATGGCGAGCCGGAAGACGTTGAGCACCAGCGAGGCGGCGAACAGCGCGATGCTGATCCACAGGGCGATGTCTAGCATTCGAAGATCTCCTTGAGCGGACGCTCGTAGCGCTGGCGGATCTCGTCGATCAACTCCTGCTCATCCTCGACATCCAGCGCGTGGATGATCAGATGGCGACCATCCAGCGTCAGATAGGCCGAGACCGTGCCCGGCGTCAGCGTGATGGTGCTCGACAGCAGGGTGATCGGGAACTTCTCCTCAAGCTCCAGCGGGTAGCGCACGAAGGCCGGGCGAAACTTGGCGCGCGGATTGAGGATCAGGTAGGACACCTGCAGGTTGGCGATGATGATGTCCATGATCACGCGCAGGAAGTAGCTGATCAGCCGCCAGGGCTTCTGGAGGTCAGGCTGCGGCTCCCAGAAGCGGTAGGTCAGGATGGGAATCGCGATGGCCAGCACTGCCCCGAGCAGGATCTGACCGGGCGCGACGCTGTTCTGCAGCATCAGCCAGACGATCAGCAGCAGCACCGACAGCATCGGCGTGGGCAAGAGACGTGAACGAGGCTTGATCATGAGACATCTCCCTTCAGCGGCGGTGCGGTTTCCGGTGCCGCGTCCTTGCCGAGCAAGGATTCAAGATAGGGGGCCGGGTTGGACAGCTGCTCGGCGGTGGCCTTGGTCCAGTTCGCCAGCGGCCCCGCGAAGATGACCAGCATCAGCGCGGCCGAGATCAGCCCGCCAGTGGCGATGCCACGGGCTACGCCGATGCGCTCGCCACTGGGCTCGGCCTTGCTGGTGCGCCAGAACACGCTGGAACCGGCGCGTGAGCAGGCGACCAGCGAGCACAGACCGGCCAGCAGCAGCAGCGGCCACAGCCAGAGCTGCTGCTCCGGCGTCGCCGAGGCGAGAATCAGCGCCTTGCCGATGGCGCCCGAGAACGGTGGCAGCCCGGCGGCGGCGGCGGTGCCGATCAGGAAGAGGCCGCCCAGCAGGCCTGCCTGCAGCAGCGGGCGCGAGCGCACGATGCGTGCCCCGGCCTTGCCGCGCTGACCGGCGACCACGTCGACCAGCAGGAAGAGCCCGCCGGTGACCAGCGTCGAGTGGATCAGGTAGAACAGCAGCGCGCTGTCTGCCTCGATCGTGTTCATGCCCAGCGCCGTCAGCAGCGTGCCCACCGACACCATCACCAGATAGGCCACCAGGGTGCGCAGATCACGCGCCGAGAGCACACCCAGCATCGCCACCACCAGGGTGGCGAGCCCCGCCCACCACAGCCAGTCACGACCGAGGTCCGCCAGTGCGCCAGCGTTGTCGGTGAAGATCAGTGAGTAGACGCGCAGGATGGAATAGATGCCGACCTTGGTCATGATCGCGAACAGCGCCGCCACCGGTGCCGAGGCCGCGGCATAGGCGCGTGGCAGCCAGAAGTACAGCGGCAGCATCGCCGCCTTGAGGCCGAACACCACCAGCAACAGCAGGCCACCGGCTTCCATCAGACCGGCACGGCCCGGGTCCAGCGTAGTGACGATGACCGCCATGTCGGCCATGTTCAGGGTGCCGGTCACGCCGTACAGGATACCCAGCGCGATCAGGAAGAATGCCGAGCCCATCAGGTTCAGCACCACATAGTGCAGCGCCGACAGCGTGCGTGCCTTGCTGCCGCCATGCAGCAGCAGGGCATAGGAGGCGATCAACAGCACCTCGAAGAACACGAACAGGTTGAACAGGTCGCCGGTCAGGAAGGCGCCGTTGATGCCCATCAGTTGCAGCAGGAACAGACCGTGGAAGTTGGAGCCGGTCTCATCGATGCCCGCCGTGGCGTACAGACAGGCCAGCAGCCCCAGCAGCGAGCTGAGCAGCACCATGGTCGCCGACAGGCGGTCCAGCACCAGCACGATCCCGAACGGCGGCTGCCAGTCGCCCAGCGCGTAGTAGCGGATGGTGCCATCACCGGCCTGCACCACCAGCGCGATGGCGATGGCCACCATCAATGCCTGGGCCACCAGGCTGACCGTGCGGCGCAGGGTCGGTGAGGTGGCACGGCTCAGCAGCAGGCCCGCCCCCACCAGCAGTGGCAGGACAATCGGAAGGACAATCAGGTGTTGCAGCATCACTTGGTGTCCTCTTTCTCTTTCGAATCATCCAGGCGATTGCCGTTGACGTGGTCACTGCCCAGGTCGCCGCGCGCGCGCATCGCCAGAATGACCACGAAGGCCGTCATGGCGAAGCCGATCACGATGGCGGTCAGCACCAGCGCCTGGGGCAGCGGGTCAGCCGCTGGTGAGCCGGCACCGACCACGGCTGGATTGCCGTGCATCGCAAGGCCACCCATGGAGAACAGGAACAGGTTGACGGCGTAGGACAGCAGCGTCAGGCCGACCACGACGGGGAAGGTGCGGCCGCGCAGGGTGAGGTAGACACCGCAGGCGGCCAGCAGGCCGGTGGTAGTGGCGTAGAGGGCTTCCATCACATCTTCTCCTTGGTCGGGCGATGCGGAGTCGTCAGCTTGCCCAGATTGGCGAGAATCATCAGGGTCGCGCCGACCACGGTCAGGTAGACGCCGAGGTCGAACAGCAGCGCGGTGGCCAGCTCGATTTCCCCGATGACGGGCAGGGTGAAGTGGCCGAAGGAGGATGTCAGGAACGGATAGCCGAACACCCAGCTGCCGGCGCCGGTCAGGCCGGCGATCAACACCCCGGCCGCCGCGACGGGCTGATAGGGGAAGCGCAGCCAGCGCTGCGTCCAGTCCACGCCACGCGCGATGTAGAGCAGGATGATGGCCACTGCCGTCACCAGACCGGCGATGAAGCCGCCGCCCGGCGCATTGTGGCCCCGCAGGAAGATGTAGACCGAGACCAGCAGAGCCAGCGGCAGCAGCGTCTGGGAGACGGTGGCCAGGATCATCGGATGGCGATCCGGCGACCAGCCACGGCCATCCAGGTCACTGGACGGCATGAACAGGCGCAGACGGTTGAGCAGCTTGAAGATCGCCAGACCCGCGATGCCCAGTACGGTGATCTCACCCAGCGTATCGAAGCCACGGAAGTCGACCAGAATCACGTTGACCACGTTATGGCCACCGCCACCGGAGACCGCATTGGCCATGAAGAAGTCGGAGATCGACTCCACCGGGCGGGTCAGGATGGCGAAGTTGAGGCTCGCCACCACCACGCCGAAGGCACTGGCCAGCAGCACGTCGCGCATGATGCGGCGTGCGCTGGATTCCTTGGGCGTGCGCTGGGGCAGGAAGAACAGCGCCAGCATCAGCAGGATCATCGTCACCACCTCGACCGCCAGCTGGGTCAGTGCCAGGTCCGGTGCGGCGAAGCGCGCGAAGGCCAGCGAGGTCATCAGGCCGACCACGGACAGCATCAGCAGCGAGATCAGACGCTTGCGGTGGGTGATCGCGGTACCGAGGCCGGCCAGACCGGTGATCACGGCGCCGGTCAGCAGCATGCCATCGAAGGGCTGTTGCTCAAGCTCTCCGCCCAGTTGCGGCACGGCCAGCAGGCCGATGCCGACGAACAGCAGCGCGGTCAGCAGCAGCCACAGCATGTAGCGCTGCAGCGAGCCATTCTCGAAGCTGTCCATGCTGCGTTCGGAAAGCTTGACGAGACGCTGCACGTTGGCCTCGAACACCAGCAGGGCATTGCGGGCGCGGAACTGACGCTGGAAGGAATAGAGGTGGTGGCGCAGGGCATAGACGGCGACGCCGCCCGCCAGCGCGATACCGCTCATCAGCAGCGGCAGATTGAAGCCGTGCCAGATGGCGAGACTGAAGTCCGGTACCGGTCCGGCCAGCACGCTGGCGGAGGCACTGACCAGCAGGTCCTTGATCACCAGCGACGGCAGGATACCGACCAGCAGACAGATCAGCACCAGCACCTCGATGGGCAGCTTCATGTAGCGCGGCGGCTCATGCGGGGTCTTGGGCAGATCCTTCGGCTCGCCATTGAAGAAGACGTCGTGGATGAAGCGCAGCGAGTAGGCCACCGACAGGATGCCACCGAGGGTCGCCAGCGCCGGAATCAGCCACGACAGGCCGCCCAGCAGCTGGGCATCGAGGCTCTCGGCGAAGAACATCTCCTTGGACAGGAAGCCGTTGAGCAGCGGCACACCGGCCATCGAGGCCGAGGCGACCATCGCCAGCACCGTGGTATGCGGCATGTAGCGATACAGGCCGTTGAGCTTGCGGATGTCACGCGTGCCGCACTCGTGATCGACGATGCCGGCGGCCATGAACAGCGAGGCCTTGAAGGTGGCGTGGTTGATGATGTGCAGCAGGCCCGCGACGGCGGCCATCTGGCTATTGAAGCCGAACAGCAACGTGATCAGGCCCAGGTGACTGATGGTCGAGAAGGCCAGTACGCCCTTGAGGTCCTGCTTCATCAGCGCGAACCAGGCGCCATACAGCAGGGTGGCCAGGCCGGTCAGGCTGACGATGTAGAACCACAGGTCTGTCCCCGCGAGCACCGGGTGCATGCGCGCCAGCAGGAAGACACCGGCCTTGACCATGGTGGCGGAGTGCAGGAAGGCGGACACCGGCGTCGGCGCCGACATCGCATGGGGCAGCCAGAACTGGAACGGGAACTGGGCCGACTTGGTGAAGGCGCCCAGCAGCACCAGCACCAGCGCGACCGGATAGAGCTCGTGGGAGCGGATCTGGTCCGCCGCGGCCAGCACGTCATCGAACTGGTAGCTGCCGACGATATGCCCGATGACCAGGATACCGGCCAGCAGTGCCAGGCCCCCGGCACCGGTGACGGTCAGGGCCATGCGGGCACCCTTGCGCGCCTCGCTCAGCTGGTACCAGTAACCGATCAGCAGGAAGGAGCTCAGACTGGTCAGCTCCCAGAATACCCACATCAGCAGCAGGTTGTCTGCCATCACGATGCCGAGCATCGCGGTCATGAACAGCATCAGGAAGCTGTAGAGGCGTGCCAGCGAATCCTCGCCCGACAGGTAATAGCGGGAATAGAGAATGATCAGCAGGCCAATGCCGAGAATCAGCAGCACGAACAGCCCCGACAGACCATCGAAGCGCAGCGACAGGTTGAGTCCCAGCTCCGCGATCCAGGGCAGATGGAACTGGGGCACCATGCCCGAGAAGACGTCTCCGAGGTGGAAGACGGCGATACCGAGTGCTATGGCAGGTGCCACCGCGGTCAGCCAGGCAAGGCGTGCGCGGGGCAGATTTCTGGCCATCAAGGGCACCAGGGCACCGAGTAACGGCAATAGCACGATCAACAGCAGGGTCATGGAAGACTCGCTCCAGTCGTTGTTGTAGTACGTAGTCCGTCATTCGTGGGCAGCGCAGACACAGGCTCAGGGCCGGACTGCCAGCTTCGAGATCGGGAGGCGGAGTTTCGGCCACTGGGTGCCGACAGAATAGGCGAGCGCACTGCAGGTTGCCGCGATGAAGTGCCGGACACACGAGACTCTGTCAGGAAGACGTTCTCATGGGGCCATGCGAGACACGTCACGCGTCACGCGGCAGCAAGGGTTGGCAGTGGCTGGCTCAGGCTGCACGGAGGATCTGGCGCGGGTTCAGCGCGTCAATCGCTCCGGGCATGACGTTACCGTCGCAAGGGGCGGATCCGTCAGGAAGGGGAGTCGCACGGCACGGGGTGCCAGCATCCAGGATGGGATGAGGTCCGCAGCGCGTCCCCGGCTGCCCGCAACGGGCAGCCGGCGAATATGCCGGGTTGGTGCGGTCATGTCATGTCTTGCGAGCATGGCCGTATTCCTCCTGAAGCCCCTGGATGACAAGTGTGTGTTCGAGTGGAGACACTTGCGCGATCTTGTTGAAAACATTGATGGAACGTGACCTAACCTCTCGAATGTATCACGCACTTGCACCCCTCGCCAGCGCATGCCCGACCCGCCGGAACGCGACATGTACCGTGTGAAGTGTTGTACAAGATGTCGATTTTCTTGTACAAATGTTGCACGCCATACGTTCCACGGAGTCATCATGCACGAGGTCGCCAGCATGAATTCGGGCAACGCACCGGAAACCTCTCTGGTGTGGTTGCGTCACGACCTGCGGCTGGAAGACAACCCGCTGTTCGCGCTGCCCCTGTCACGTCGCCCGCATCAGATGCTGGTGATGTATGTCTTCGACCGTCGCTGGCTGACACCGAGCGACGGCTTGCCACGCCTGGGGCCAGCGCGCCTGCGCCTGTTGTGGCAGAGCCTGATGAACCTGCGTGGCATGCTGTTGCGTCGCGGCAGTGACCTGCTGGTGCGCGTCGGGGACCCCGTCGAGGAAGTGCTGACGCAGGTCGCCCAGCATGATGTCCAGTGTCTGGAGGTCAGTCTCGCCGCCGCGCCGGAAGACAGCCGCGCCCTGCAGCAGCTCTCACGGCGCCTGCCGGCCTCGACCCGCCTCCACTGTCACCCCCCTGACCAGATCGCCTTCGACAGCCAGCTGCTGGATGGCCCGCTGCCGGGCAGACTCCCCCGCGAAGAGACGGCGCGCCTGCGTGTGGCGCATGAAGCGTCCCGCGTTGTAGATGAGCGTGCGACTCCCTCCAGTGATCTCACTCTGCGTGACACAGCCTCTGCTGACACAGGCGCATCAGACGATCATGACGCCCTGGCGACCTGCGCCGCGCTTGCCTCGCAGGTGCTGCACGCCAGTGGTGGCGATGACGCTGGCGTGGCCGACCTGATGCTGCCGCCTTGTGCTGTGTTGACGCCGACGCCCGGCGCCATGCAGGCCCGCCCTCAGCGCGAGGCTCTGTCTCAACACGAGGCTTTGCCGACAGGGCTGAACGATGAGCAGTGGCGCGCGCTGTGCGAGGCGCAGTCGCCCTTGCAGGGGCTGCCCTATTCCCTGCCGCCGTGGCCCGATTCTGCCTCGCGTGGCTTTCCGCCGCTGGATGCCATCTGTGGCTCGGCGCAAGCCTGGCAGCCGGCGACTGCCCGGCTTGCGGAGCTGCAGGGCGGCGAGGAGCCAGCCCGCGCATACCTGTCGACCTTGCTGTGGGGCAAGGCCTGGGCGAAGGGAGATGCCGGCAAGGGCGATGACGACTCGATCGAAGGGGCGTCCTATCAGCGATCGCACTCTGTCGATGCCGAAGGCGCTGGTGTGCCGACGGGACTGGCACCCCAGCGGGAGGCGGGGAAGACGCTTGACGATATGCAATCGATGGCGCGCCCGGCGGATGCATGGCCACTGGCAGCATGGCTGGCGCTGGGTTGCATCAGTCCGCGCCGCATTCTGCAGGTACTGGATGCCCGCCGCCGCGAGGCGGGTGATGAGGCGATCAATCAGCAGCTGCTGGCCATCGTGCTGCAGCGCGAGTGCTGGCAGCGCATGCTGCGTGACAAGGATGAGGAGGCTCGCGCGGCCTGGTATGGCGCCGCGTTGCGGGAAGACGCCGCAAATGACGCCGCCTTTGCGCGCTGGAGCGAAGGGCGAACCGGCGATGCCCGGGCCGACAAGGCCATGCAGATGCTGGTACGTGAAGGCTGGTTGCCGTGGTCCGAGCGCAAGTATCTGGCCGGTGCCTGGCTGGAGGGCGGCGGCGACTGGCGGTTGGGCGCGCGCTGGTTCGAGCGTTGCCTGCTCGATTACGACGCCGCCATCCACTGGGGCGAATGGCGGCATCTGGCGGGCTTCGATGTGTGATCAGACGGTGTCGATATCACGCCAGTCGTCTAGGAAGATCCAGGCCCTGGTGGCACCTCATCCATGACCTGCTGCTTCTACGACTTGCTGCTACTATGATCTGCTGCTTGTATGACCTGGCGCTCTTCAGCCCAGGCGTGCCAATAGCGCCGTGACGGCCGTCTCGACGCGCAGGATGCGCTCGCCCAGATGCACCCCTTCAAAGCCTGTCGCCATGAATTTCTCGACCTCATAGTCCACGAAGCCGCCTTCCGGACCGATGGCCAGCATCACCGGCTCGCGGACGGCGCGTGGGCATTCATCCGGCATGCCAGGATGGGCGATGATGCCGCGCAGAGGCGTGCCTGATGCTGGTGTCATCAGTGCCGGCAGGCAGTCTTCCACGAAGGGTTTGAACAGTTTCTCGTGGGTCACCGTCGGCATGATGGTGTCACGCGCCTGCTCCAGTCCCAGCACCAGATGCTGGCGAATCTTGTCTTCCTTCAGTTCCGGCGACTGCCAATAGCTCTTCTCGACCCGTCGCGTATGCAGCAGGGTGATGTGCTTCACGCCCAATGCCGTGACGTGTTCCAGCGAGCGTGCCAGCATGCGCGGGCGCGGCAGCGCCAGCAGCAGATGCACGTCGAGTGGCGCCGGCGGCTGACGGTCCAGCGTCAGGCTGAATTCGGCGCTGTCCGCCTCCAGTCGCTCCAGGCGGCCACGGCCGATCAGGCCACCCTCCACCCCCAGCGTCATCTCGTCGCCGACGCTGGCACGATGCACCTCACGCAGATGGCGCAGGCGGCGTGGGTCCGTGACACGTGCATGGTCCTGAGCGGTCAGGTCGTCAGCGCCGAGCAAAATCAGATTCATGGCAATACCGGGGCAGTGGAGGGCGGGATGCATCGCTTACAGACAACGGCAAGCGGGCGTTATTCTAGCATGTCGTGCATGCTGACCCGACGGGGACAGCGTTGGCATGGCGTCAATGGCTGACGCGTGGTGACGCCTTTTCTTGCAGTCCCCCCCCTTGAGTGCACAATGAAGAAAAATCGACAGGAGCCTGACACGTGCGAGTGATCCGCAAATATGCCAATCGGCGCCTATACGACACCGAGCAGAGCCGCTACGTGACCCTGGAAGACCTGCGCAGCCTGGTGCTGGCGGAAGAGGTCTTCAAGGTCGAGGACGCCAAGAGCGGTGAGGACCTCACGCGCACCATCCTGCTGACCATCATCATCGAGCAGGAGCAGGGCGAGGGCGAGGCCGAGGTCTTCTCCAACGAGCTGCTGGAGCAGTTCATCCGCATCTACGCGATGGCCAAGCCGCTGCCGCTGGCCGGTTATCTGGAGCAGGGCACGCGCCTGATGATGGAGCAGCAGCAGCGCATGCAGGAGCAGTGGTCCCAGGCCATGCGTCACTCGCCGATGGAGATGATGCGCGAGGTCGCCGAAGAGAACCTGCGCTTCTGGCAGCAGGCCATGGGCGCTGGCATGGGCGCTGGCAAGAACGCCTCACGCTCACAGCCGAGTGATGCGGATGCGGCGCCTGATGAGTCGGACACGCCGTCGGACGATGAGCGACGCTGAGTGTGACACCGTGTCAGATCCAGCTTTCACATAAATTCATCGTGATGTGAAAAGGGGCGCCCCGAGCAGGGCGCCTTTCTGCCATAATGCGCAGCCTGATATTTCCTCGGTAGCTCGCGCCATGCGGGTAGCCCTGATCCACACTGGCTCATGAAGGTTGAAAAGATGAAGGTCCTGATCATCGGCGGCGGTGGCCGCGAACATGCGCTGGCCTGGAAGGCCGCCCAGTCATCCCGTGTCGAGGAGGTCTTCGTGGCGCCCGGCAATGCGGGTACGGCGCGCGAGTCCAAGCTGACCAATCTGGCGATTGCCGCTGACGATCTCGATGCGCTGGTCGCCTTCGCGCGTGACAACGCCATCGAGCTGACCATCGTCGGCCCGGAAGCGCCGCTGGTGATCGGCGTGGTCGATCGCTTCCGCGAAGCGGGGCTCAAGTGCTTCGGCCCGACGGCCGGTGCCGCCCAGCTGGAAGGCTCCAAGGCCTTCACCAAGGACTTCCTGGCGCGTCATGCCATCCCGACCGGCGACTACGCGACCTTCGCGGAGGTCGATGCGGCGCTTGAGTACCTGGCGGCCCATCCGGCGCCGATCGTCATCAAGGCCGATGGCCTGGCGGCGGGCAAGGGTGTCGTGGTCGCGATGAGCGACGAGGAAGCCCGCGCCGCGGTGCGTGACATGCTCGAGGACAACGCCTTCGGCGATGCCGGCGCACGTGTGGTGATCGAGGAATTCCTCGACGGCGAGGAAGCCAGCTTCATCGTGATGGTCGACGGCGAGAACGTGCTGCCGATGGCCACCAGTCAGGATCACAAGCGCGTCGGCGAAGGCGATACCGGCCCCAACACCGGCGGCATGGGGGCCTACTCTCCGGCGCCGGTGGTGACGGCTGACGTTCACCAGCGCGTGATGGACGAGATCATCCTGCCCACCGTGCGTGGCATGGCGGCCGAAGGCCATCCCTATACCGGTTTCCTGTATGCCGGCCTGATGATCGATGCCCAGGGCGCGCCGAAGATCATCGAGTACAACTGCCGCTTCGGTGACCCGGAAACCCAGCCGATCATGGTGCGTCTGAAGTCCGATCTGGTCGCGCTGTGTCTGGCCGCCGAAGACGGGCGTCTCGACACCCAGACCTGCGAGTGGGATTCCCGCGCGGCGGTCGGCGTGGTGCTGGCAGCTGGCGGCTACCCGGCCAGCTACCGCAAGGGCGATGTCATCAGCGGCTTCGATGCTGCCGAAGCGACCGGCTGCAAGGTCTTCCATGCCGGCACCGCCGAGCAGGACGGCCAGGTCGTCACCAGCGGTGGTCGCGTGCTGTGCGTCACCGCACTTGGCGACAGCGTCGCGGCGGCCACCGAGCGTGCCTATGAAGGCGTCGATGCCATCAGCTGGCAGGACATGCTGGTGCGTCGCGACATCGCCTGGCGTGCCATCGCTCGCGAGCGCGGCGATAGCTGAAAGCGCTGAGTCGCACGGGCCACCGCCCCGCGACATGCCTGCTTCACGACAAGACCCGGCCTCAGGCCGGGTCTTGTCGTTGGGGCGTCTCTCGACGCCCTGAGCGCCTACGACCATCGTGTCGGGGTCTGGTCATGTCGGTATCGGGCATGCGATAACCCTAGTCATCCTATATTCCTTCTTGAGGCTGACCGGCGTCGAAAGATGGCGTCGCTGTCCGCCCTGAACCCTTTTCCTGTCTCGCCGACAAGGAGTCTGCATGGACCGTATCCGGCTTGAATTTCCGGTTTCCCGCCTGGTACATCGCCACCCGATGACGATTCGGGTCAGCGACATCAACTATGGCCAGCACCTGGGTCACGACAGCGTGGTCAGCCTGGCGCACGAGGCGCGGAGCCAGGCCTGGCAGGCGCTGGGCTTCCCCGAATGGAACATCGATGGGCTGATGAGCATCGTCGCGGATCTCGCCGTGCAGTATCAGGGTGAGGGCCGGCTGGGTGACGCCCTCGTGGTGGAAACGGCCATCGACAGCGTGTCCGGCAAGGGGCTTGGCGTCCATCACCGCCTGCTGCGTGTCAGCGATGACGCGGTACTGGCGACGCTGCGCGTCGGGCTGGTGTTCGCTGGCGAGCAGGGGCTGGCGGAGCCGAGCGCGCGCGCCAGTGCCGCCATCGAGCAGGCTGTCTCTGCCATGTCGTCCCGGGTAGCCAACTGATGTCGCGGGAATATCCGATCATCGCCGTGACGGGGTCTTCCGGCGCGGGCACCACCACGGTCATGCGCACCTTCGAGCGCATGTTCTCGCGTGAGGCGATTCATGCCGCCTACGTGGATGGGGATGCCTTTCACCGTTATACCCGTGACGAGCTGGTGCGCATGTTTCAGGAGGCGCCGGAGCGCAAGCGCGAGCTGTCTCACTTCGCGGTCGAGGCCAACCAGCTGGATCGTCTGGAAGCGCTGTTCGTCGAATATGGCGAGCAGGGCTCCGGCACGCATCGTCATTACATCCATGCCGAAGACAAGCGCATGATCGAGGCCGGCTACAAGGTCGGCACCTTCACCGAATGGCAGTCGCTGCCGGACTGTACGGACCTGCTGTTCTACGAGGGGCTGCATGGTGGGCTGGTGACGCCGGAGCATGACATCGCGCGTCATGTCGATCTGCTGATCGGGGTGGCACCGACCATGAATCTGGAGTGGATCCAGAAGATCGATCGGGACACCAAGCTGCGCGGGCACTCCCAGGAAGCGGTGGTGGACACCATCCTGAGCCGCATGGATGACTACGTGCGCTATATCCAGCCGCAATTCTCACGCACGCACATCAACTTCCAGCGCGTACCGACGGTGGATACCTCCAACCCCTTCGAGCCGCAGGATATCCCGACGGACGCCGAGTCGATGGTCGTGATCCACTTCCGCGACCCCGGCAGTGTCGACTTCCCGTTTCTGCTCGCGATGATCCAGGGCTCGTTCATGTCGCGCCCGCATACGCTGGTGGTGCCCGGCGCGCTGATGGCACTGGCCATCGAGCTGATCATCACGCCGCTGGTCAAGAGCCTGCTGGCGCAGCGGCGGTTTCGCTAGCCGCAGACACGAAGGGGGTTGGGCTCGGACTGGCTCAGTGCTTGCGGCCCTTGAGGCGTGGCAGGATGCCTTTCTTCCAGACGCGCAGGGTGCGATTCAGGCGGCCACTGCGGATCAGCAGGCGTGCCTCGCGGGTGCTCAGCGGCAGGCCGAGAGTGCGTTGCTTGAGCTTCAGCGAGTGACGCAGGTCGAAGCGGCGCATCATGCGCGCGAGAGTGGCCGTGCCCGGCAGGCGTGGCAGGCGGACGGCAGAGGTGAAGTCGATCAGGACCGGCACGCCATCGCGCAGCACAACGTTGGAGCCACGGATGTCGTTGTGGGCCATCTGACGCTGATGGAGTTGCTGTACGACGAGAATCAGCTGCTGACTGAGGCGGGCATCCGTCACGTCATCCAGGGCGGCATCACTCAGCAACGGCCCGGGGATGTATTCCATCGCCAGCGACAGCGGTGACAGGCGCGCCACGGCGCGGGGGGCGTGTGTCCAATCCCCCAGACGCTCGAGCATCTTCAGCTCATGGCGTACCAGCCAGCGTGCCACCAATGCCGCCGGCGTGCCGGCATAGCGGCGGTAATCCTTGCAGACTACCGGCTGGCCATTGAGGTGCGTGATATAGACCTCGGCCTTGAGAAAGCCCTTGGCACGCTGCAGGAACTCGCCCGGGGCCTGCTCGCCGTCAACACGCGCGACCCTGGGCACGGCACGCAGTGCCGCCCGCGCCTTCTCGGCGCGCGTAGGCTCAGCGCGATCAACGGTGGGGGCGCCGACAGTGGCCGGTCGTGTCTCGCCATGAGCGCCAAGGCCGGCCTCCAGTTCGTGGTTGGCCTTGCGCAGGGAGGAATCTTGGCGAGTGAACACGGGCATGACGGGCGGCTTCTCGTTAGCGGGATAACAATGATTATCCTACTGTTTTCCTCACTCGCCCACTGGCAGCGGTGAATCAGTCTGTTTCCCTAAAGGCGACATTGCCCTGTCCGCCAACTGGCCCGCGTTTTCCTGCGTCTGCCCTTGGCCTGTTGCCCGGCTGGCGCTACGCTGGCAGGCCACGCTGCCGTGGGCAGCCCCACTTCAAGGGAGAAGGTGTCATGGACTGTCTGTTCTGCAAGATCATCAACCGCGAGATTCCTGCCGATATCGTCTATGAGGATGATGAGGTGCTGGCCTTCAATGACATCAATCCGCAGGCGCCGACCCATGTGTTGATCATCCCCAAGCAGCACATCGCCACGCTCAACGATATCGAGGAGCATCAGCTGGCCACGGTAGGGCGCCTGCAGTACACCGCCGCCAGACTGGCGAAGGACTACGGTTTTGCCGAGGGCGGTTATCGCGTGGTGATGAACTGCAATGAAGATGGCGGCCAGACGGTCTATCATATTCATATGCACCTGATGGGTGGTCGCCGCTTCACATGGCCGGCTGGCTGAGCCGGCATAGAGCAGGCGCCTGTACCGGCGGTTCGCGGGCAGGTAGCGGCTAGCGATAACAAGCGCGCGGCACACAGGCGCATACCGGCAATGTCGTGAAAACGGCATTGCCGGTTTTTCATTGGGGAAGCCACGGCGCAAGGGAGCCGGTCAGGCCTCGCCCGGCGACACTCTGCCCCTTACCGTCGCGGGCTGGCTTGCGTAAGATGGCCTCATTGCTCACGCCGTGCAGGAGTCTTCCCATGCCGCATTCCGATGCCATTTCGGCGCAACGTCATCACAGCCGCGCCGATCAGTTGATCCATCAGTTCGACACCGTACTGCGTACCCTGGTGCCACATGCCGCCCAGCCGTCGCGTCCCTCTCCGGCGGGCGAGATTCTCGACGAAGCGATCAGCGACGAAGAGCGTCAGCACGCCGCTGGCCTGATGCGCATCAATCACACCGGCGAGGTGTGTGCCCAGGCGCTCTATCAGGGTCAGGGCTTCACGGCGCGTCTGCCCGAAACGCGCACGCAGATGGAGCTGGCCGCCCAGGAAGAGATCGACCACCTGGCCTGGTGCGATGCACGACTCGTCGAGCTGGATGCCAATACCAGCCTGCTCAACCCGCTGTTCTACATGACGAGCTTCGCGCTCGGGGCAGCGGCCGGTGCCATCAACGACAAGGTCAGCCTCGGGTTCGTGGCCGCGACCGAAGAGCTGGTCGGCGAGCACCTGTCGAAGCACCAGCAGACACTGCCCGAGGGGGATCAGCGCTCACGTGCCGTGTTGCGCCAGATGGAAATCGACGAAGCCCATCATGAGCAATGGGCGCTGGAAGCCGGTGGTCATCGCTTCCCGGGGCCGCTGAAGAGCGCCATGCGCCTGATGTCCAAGGTGATGACGGCCAGCGTCTATCGAGTGTGATGGTCAGGCGCCGGAGCCTGCCTTGGCAGCTTCAGGACGCAGCAACACAAAGGCCGCCCCATGGGGCGGCCTTTGTGTTTTGGGCGAACGTCGTGATGATCAATACGAGAAGATCATTGCGAGTCGGCCAGTGTGAGACGGCTAATGTGAGACGGCTAATGTGAGACGCTCAGCGGTCTCTGGCGTCAGGGCTTATTCCTTGACCTGGTATTCACCGTCAAGTGTCTCGGTACTGCTGCCGTCTTCACGCGTGGCATCACGCGAATAGTTCTGGCGGCCGTTGGCCTTGTCCTGGGCCTCCTGCATGCGCTGCTGCATCTCGCTCATGCGCTTTTTCATGCGACGGCGGATGAAGGGCAGCATGATGATGCCGAGTACCATCATCACCAGCGCCGCGAACAGGCTGAAGATCATGACCACGCCACCGATCAGCCAGGCGGCGACCAGCTTGAGGCCGGACAGGCCATTGGAGGGGCGCTGGTTGCCTGCGTTGGCCTGCCATTGGCGAGCCTGGTTCCACAGAGTGTTGTGCTGTTGGCCTTGCATGTGTCTTCTCCACGATAGAGCCGGGCCGTCAGGCCGGGCGAGGATGACCCGATAGGTGAAAGTGGGTGGTCGGGGATATCGGGTCGGGAAACAGGGGTATTGCCCTCCCGGCGCAACTGGCATTCGTGCTCTGGGCCGGGGGATGGGTAAGTGGGGCTCGATGCGACGCACTTTTGCATGAGGCGCTTGATGGCATCGGGCGGCCGGTCGACTCGTTCAGCATCGAAGTTGGCATCGTTGCCGTCAAGCGGCTTCGGCGTTGATCCAGCGCTGGATGTCAGGTTCAGTCCCTGAACCACTTCAAGGCACGGTGGCTGGTCAAGCGGGTCGATCAGTTCACGGCCGGTAATCCGGATTCATGGACACGCTGGCGGCGAGGTTGAAAGCGTTGCCCGGCAGCGGCATGTTCAATGTCATCCGTTGCGGCCTGCCTTGAGCATCGCGCCCGTGAATCTGGATGGCGTGCGCAGCGACTTCGACGCTCTGTACACTCTTGATGCCGTCGACAGCGGCAAAATTCAAGGTCTGGCGCATGCTGTCGCCATCGATGGCCTTGTCGCCGGGCGCGGAATCACTCTGGCGCAGCGCTTCGCTGATGAATTCTCCATCGGCGAGATTGATGGCCAGTTCCATCTGCCACCCATTATGCCCCCAGCCCGTGAACTGAACATGATCGTCGCGGATATCCATCGTGCTGAATTCCATCATGCCCTTGCGACTGGCGTGGATCATCATCTGCGTGAGCAGCTCTGGCGCGAGCCCCTGGGTAGACGCGGCGTCAGAGATATCTGTCGCAGGCTTTCCGGCTGTGCGGGTGGCGGCCGTGTCCAGCGCGCTATCCTCCGCATCATTTCCGGGCGTGGCGTGCGCCTTGCCGTCATCTGAGTGCTCGCTGGTCGAGGGCCCATTTGCAGAGAGCCCTGCGGTCGAGAGTTCTGCCGCCGACAGCTGATGGCGCACCGGCAGGTCCTCGATGCCGTTGGCATAGGCGGGAGCCGAGCCCAGCATCAGGCCGAGTGCGCTGACGCCCAGGCCGTGTCGCCAGTGCTGGACTGCGCGGCTGGCGAGCCAGAAGCGTGACGGGGCGGTGCCTGCGGCCGAGGATGGCGGCTGCCGGGATGCGGAGTCTGATTCACGAACGGGAGCAATACGGGACGCGGCTGATGGGGACATGGCACCCTCCTCAAGGATGGCTGGGCATGGCGCTCACTGTGGGCCAGGCGACCTTGCGCGACGCTGAGACGTGAATTCATCTGAGGTTCATTGCCTCCTGTCAGTCTCTGCATCACAGGGTCAGTGGTTGTTCTCGCGTTGGTCCGCGTTGTTCCAACGCAGGTTTGATTGCACATTCCGTTGCTAGATTGAGCGCCACGCGCAAGCGCCCGCCTTGGGCGCACACCAGCCCCGCCGTCATTCACGAGGTTCCTCTTCATGCAGACTCCCCACAAGGCTCAGCCAGACGCCCGTGCAGCGCGTGGCAGTCAATGGCGGCAACGCTATGCCTGGCTGTGCCTCGGGCTCGGGAGCCTGCTGGTCGGAGCACTGGCACTGCCGCCGCATGCGCTGTGTGACAGCGAGCGCTGGCGCAGCCTGCACGACGAAGTCGCCGCCGGACGTGTCATTTCGTTGTCCGAGCTGCTCGATAGCCTCGAGCGCGACTGGCTGGGGCAGGTGGTCGAGGTGGAACTCGAAGAGACGCATGGCGAGCTGATCTACGAGGTCGAGATGCTCGGGCCGCAGGGCCAGATGGCCAGATTCACCGTGCGTGCCTCGGATGGCAGTCTGCGTGAGGTGCGCGGCGTCAATCTGGATGCCATGCGTCGCGCTGGCAGCGGTTCCTTGTCTGAGCCTCTGACCAAGCCCCTGCCCGAGACGGCCGACGCGCCGCTCGTGACTGACGGCGCCAATGCCGAGGTCGAGAGTCAGTAAGGCGAGGCAGGCAGTGGCCAGGCCAGGCAGTGCCAGCGCAGGCTGTGACAAGGGCGCCGAGGGTGCCTGGCGGCCCTGAGGAACGGTATGCTAGTGCCATTGTCCATTGCGCCACCGGTAGAACGCCGCTTGCGTCAGGAGCCCGAGAATCGATGAAGATATTGCTGGTTGAAGATGACATGCCGTTGGCCGAAGCGCTGATGGCGCGCCTGGGGGAAGCCGATGTACTGGTCGAGCATGCCACCACCGGGGGAGACGCCGACTTTTTGATCCAGACCGAGAGCTACGATGCCGTAGTGCTGGATCTCGGCCTGCCGGACGGTGATGGCACGCGCTGGCTGGCCCAGTGGCGGGAAGCCGGTATCGAGGTGCCGGTGCTGGTGCTGACCGCGCGCGAGCGCTGGTCTGACAAGGCCGCCGGCTTCTCCGCCGGCGCCGATGATTACGTCACCAAGCCCTTCGAGACCGCCGAGGTCATCTTCCGTCTGCGCGCCCTGGTACGGCGCTCACGCGGCCATGCCCACCCCGTGCTCAAGCTGGGTGATCTGGCCTGTGACACCCATGGCGGTACCGTCAGTCTGGCGGGGCGCCCCGTGTCGCTGACCGCTCAGGAAACGCGTCTGCTGATGCATTTGATGCACGCCGTGCCTGGTGTGGTCAGCCGTTCTGAACTGGTCGAGCATGTCTATGACCGCGACCACGAACCCGATTCCAACGTCATCGATGTGCAGATCAGCCGTCTGCGCCGCAAATTGGGTGCCGAGCGCATCGAGACGCTGCGCGGGCGTGGCTATCGCCTGCGTGATCCGGACGCCGAGACACAGACGCCGGCGGATGGCAGCGACGCATGAAGCCACTGTCCGTCGGCCGTCGCTTGCTGGGCGGCTCGCTGGTCATTGCCTTGATCGTCATGCCGTTGACCGGACTCGGTCTGGCCTGGAGCTTCCGTGACGCCGTGACTACCGCCTTCGACCAGCGCCTGCTGTCGCTGTCGAAGGTGCTGATCGCCGCCATCCAGTTCGACCGCGAGAAGGGCCGCCCCGGCTTGACACGCTCGCTGGGCGACCCACGCTTCGATCAGGCCTATTCGGGCTGGTACTGGCAGATTTCCGATCGCAACGGCAATGTGCTGACGTCGCGCTCGCTGTGGGACCAGCGCCTGCCGCCGCTGGAAGACATGGACAAGGGCGTCATCATCAGTCGAGATCTCAAGGGTCCGCGCCATCAGGTGCTGCGCTCCCTCGAGCGCGATATCCGCCTGCCCGGTCGCAACCAGCCACTGCACGTGATGGTGGCGGCCAGTCGTAGCGAGGTCGACGCCGAGGTCGCGCGCTTCGAGTGGCTGCTGGCGGGCGCGCTGGTCGCGCTGGCATCGCTGTTGGTGTGCGGCTCTGCCGCGCAGATCAGCTGGGGGCTGGCGCCTCTGCGGCGCCTGCGGGCTCGCCTCAAGAAGGTCGCTGACGGCGAGGCGGAGCGGCTGGAAGAGACCCGTCTGCCGCCGGAGCTGACCGAGCTGACCCGCGCCATCAATGCCGTGCTCGAGCGTGATCAGCGCTTGATCGAGCGTGGTCGCGCGGCGGCCGGCAATCTGGCGCATGCCCTCAAGACGCCGGTCAGCGTGCTCAAGGCCCAGTCCGAGCGCTTCGATGGCGAGGACCGCGCGCGGATCGACGCCGAGCTCAAACGCATCGATGAAGCCGTGCGCCACCACCTTGCGCGTGCCAGTGCCGCCGGTGGCGCGCATCTCAGCGGGCGCATCAGCCTGCGTGAGGCGGCGGGGCCGGTCTTCGAGGGTCTCGGGCGCTTGGCGAGTCGGCGTGGCATCACGCTCAGTCTGGCGCTGGAGGACGACGCCAGCGTGCGGGTCGACCCGCAGGACCTGCAGGAAATGGTCGGCAACCTGCTCGAGAACGCCTTGCAGTGGGCTCGCCAGCAGGTGCGCGTCAGCAGCGAGACCCGCGATGGCGGCGTGCTGTTGATCATCGAGGACGATGGCCCCGGCATGAATGAAGAAGAGGGCGCCGCCGCGCTGGGGCGTGGGGCGCGTCTTGATGAGGGGCGCTCCGGTTCCGGTCTGGGGCTGGCGATCGTCGATGATCTGATGGCGCTCTATGGGGGCGAGCTGGCACTTGAGCGCTCCAGTCTGGGCGGCCTGGCGGCACGCGTCTGGCTGCCGAGCTCCCCGCTGGTCGGGGCACAGCCCACGGAGTGACAGGGCGCCGCCTCGTTTATCGGCGCTCTTGTCTTGATAGCTCAGCGCTATCACAGCCATCCCGAGAGATGATTGGGCGCGGGCAGGGCGACACAGTATTCTGACGGTGTCCGGCTGGCAGCCGGACGGGCTTCGTTTCTGAGTCTCGTCTGCCGCGCCCTGCGGTGATGACGAACTGGCGCTCCTTCGGGAGCGCTTTTTTTTGCCTGTCATTCGTCGCGCCATGCCTGATAGGCGATGCTCAAGGCGCCGATTGAACGCTGGCGGGGCTAACGGTCACGCTCAGGATCGCATAGGCTGTCAGAGAGTAAGCATCCGTTGCCGGGCGTCAGGAGGTGGTGATGAAGGACATGACAATGTGTGCTCAGCATGGCGATCTGGAGGGCCTGGCACAGGCATTGGCCGCTCCCGATGCGCACGAGCGAGTCAATGACGTGGATTATCGTGGGCGCTCGCCATTGCTGGTCGCGGTGCAGGCCAATCAGCCGGAGGCGGTGGAGGCCCTGCTGGCCGCCGGCGCCGATTGCGAGCAGACCGATGCCCTGCACGACACGCCCCTGCTGGCCGCGGCCGCACTCGGCTATGGCCGCTGTCTGAGCCGGCTGCTGGCGCATGGCGCCTCGGCGACGGTGCTCAATCGCTTTTCTTCCACTGCGCTGATGTCGGCCAGTGAGCGTGGCCATGCCGATATCTGCCGTCAGCTGCTCGAGGAGACCGATGTCGACGTCAATCACCAGAATACGCTCGGCTGGACGGCACTGATCGAGGCCGTGTTGCTGGGGGATGGCGGCGTTGACTATCAACAGGTCGTCGAGCAGCTGCTGGCCCACGGTGCCGACGTCAATCTGGCGGACGCCGAAGGTGTCACGCCGCTGGCGCATGCGCGCTGGCGCCAGTTCGAGGCGCTGAGCGAGAGGCTGGAAGCGGCCGGCGGACACGAGCAGGGCGTGGCCCATGACGTGAGCGACGACGTCCAGGCCCGTACTTCGACACCGCGTCGTGCATGATGGCACCGACCACAAGGAGGCATCGCATGGCGTTGACCTGGGGACTGATCATCATCGGTATCGCCTTGCTGCTGCTCGGCGGCTATCGCTGGCAGCAGGCGCAGTCCTTCGCCCGCAACAGCGCGCAGGTGATGGGCGAGGTCATCAACCACGACCGCACGCTGCACGTCGAAGGGCGTAGCCCGATCCATCTGCCCAAGGGTGGCAAACTCAGCGAGGATGAGGCCCTGGCGATGGCGGGTCTGCCGCCGGGTGGGCGCTTCAATATCGAGTCGATCCAGTATGCGCCCGTGGTGCGCTATCAGGATCAGCGTGATGGCTGGCACGAGATCATCTCGCCACTGGCGGTGCCCTCGCCGACACCCGCCGTGGGGGAGAGCGTGGCGCTGGTCTATCGCCTCGATGCCCCGCATGAGGCCAGTCTGCCGGGGACGCGCGGCTGGCTGATCGGGGTGCCGTTGATTCTCGGCTTCGCACTGTGCGCCGTCGGCCTGCGTCTGCTGTTGTGGGGTGGTGGTGGATGAGTGATTCAGGGGGCGGCGCGACCCGCCGTTATGGTGTCGGCATGCTGGTGCTATGCTGGGCGCTGATTCTCGCCATGCTGGTGTGGTGGTTTCAGGGCCAGCTTGATGAGCGCACCCGGCCCAATGCCTCGCTGGCTGGCCAGTCGCTGTCATCCGGCGAGCCACTGACGCTGTCGCGCAATCGCTCAGGGCACTTCGTGGCCCCTGGCACCATCAATGATCAACCGGTCACCTTCCTGCTCGATACCGGCGCCACCTATGTCTCGGTGTCGGAAGCGCTGGCCGAGCGCCTGCAGCTGCCACGCGGGCGGGATGCGCGCTTCACTACCGCCAATGGCGTCAGTCACGGCGCCCTGACCACACTGGATACCGTCAGCCTGGCGGGGCTCAGCCAGCGCGAGGTGCGCGGGGCCATCGTGCCGGGCATGCACGATGAGGTGGTGCTGCTGGGTATGAGTTTCCTGGGGGAGTTCGATATCAACATGCGCGGTCAGCAGATGACGCTGACGCCGGTGGATGGCGCTGGCGGCGGCCGATAACGCCAGTGGCTGACACAGATGGCTGACACCAAGGGCTGACAGGGCTGGCAAGAAGGGCAGCTGACACTCCACCGCTCTGCCAGCAGGCCCCGAAAACGACAACGCCCCGCTCATGATCTCCATGAGCGGGGCGTTTCACGTCTGGCGTGTCAGAGCAGGTGCTCAGTCTTTCCTGGGCGGCTCGACATGGCCACCGAAGCCGAAGCGCATCGCCGACAGCAGGCGGTTGGCGTAGGTGTTTTCCTTGCGCGAGCTGAAGCGCGAGAACAGCGCATTGGCCAGCACAGGCACCGCGACACCCTGTTCGACGGCGGCATCGACGGTCCAGCGGCCTTCGCCACTGTCGGAGACGGCACCGCTGTAGTGGTCCAGACGCTCATCACCGGCCAGTGCCTGGGCGGTCAGGTCGAGCAGCCAGGAAGACACCACGCTGCCACGACGCCACACCTCGGCGATATCGGCCAGATTGAGGTCGAAGCGCTGATCTTCCGGCAGGGCGTCGGAGCCCTTGCTCTGCATCAGCTCGAAGCCCTCGGCGTAGGCCTGCATCAGGCCGTACTCGATGCCGTTGTGGACCATCTTCACGTAGTGACCGGCACCGACCGGACCGGCGTGGATGTAGCCGCGCTCGGCGCGCTCATCCGGGGCGTTGCGGCCCTTGGTGCGCTCGAGATCGCCATAGCCCGGGGCGAGGGTATCGAACAGCGGCTCGAGATGCTCGAACACGGCCTTCTCGGCACCGATCATCATGCAGTAGCCGCGCTCCAGGCCCCACACGCCGCCGGAAGTGCCCACATCGACGTAGTTCAGGCCCTTCAGCTTGAGGGCCGTGGCACGGCGGATGTCGTCCTTGTAGAAGGTGTTGCCGCCATCGATGATGGTGTCGCCGGCTTCCATCAGCTCGGCCAGCGTGGCGATGGTCTGCTCGGTGATCTCGCCAGCCGGCAGCATGACCCAGACGGCGCGCGGCGCCTCGAGCTGCTGAACCAGTTCCACGAGGCTATCGACGTGCGTCGCACCGTCGGCGACCAGTGACTGGGCGATTGCCGCGTCACGATCATGGGCGACCACTTCGTGGCCATTGCGCATCAAGCGACGAGCGATATTGCCGCCCATGCGGCCGAGTCCGATGATACCGAGTTGCATGTTCGTTCCTTTCACGTGAAGCCGGGGAGAGTCGGGACGGCGCGAAGCCTACCCTGTGCGGGCGCTGGACGCAAAAACGGGCCATATCAATGACATGGCCCGTTGGGGTGCTCAGCAGAGGCAGGCGTCAGTCGCGTGCCTGTCTCTGGGAGGGGGAGTGATCAGCGATCAATCCCAGCTCAGGGCACCGCCGACCTGATATTCGGTGACGCGCGTCTCGAAGAAGTTCTTCTCCTTGCGCAGGTCGATGATCTCGGACATCCACGGGAACGGGTTCTTGGCGCCCGGGAACTGCTCCTTGAGGCCCAGCTGCGCGAGGCGACGGTTGCAGATGAAGTGGAGGTATTCCTCCATGATGGCCGCGTTCATGCCCAGTACGCCGCGCGGCATGGTGTCACGCGCGTATTCGATCTCGAGCTGGGTGCCTTCCAGAATCATCTGGGTGACTTCGTCCTGGAATTCGGCGGTCCACAGGTGCGGGTTCTCGACCTTGATCTGGTTGATCACGTCGATGCCGAAGTTCAGGTGCATGGACTCGTCACGCAGGATGTACTGGAACTGCTCGGCGACGCCAGTCATCTTGTTGCGACGACCCATGGACAGGATCTGGGAGAAGCCGCAGTAGAAGAAGATGCCTTCGGTGACGGCGTAGAAGCCGATCAGGTTGCGCAGGAATTCCTGGTCCGCTTCCGGTGTGCCGGTGTGGAAGTCGGCACGCGCCAGCGCCTGGGTGTGCTTGAGGCTCCAGGCGGACTTGCGCGCCACGGAGTCCACTTCACGGTACATGTTGAAGACTTCGCCTTCGTCCATGCCCAGTGACTCGATGCAGTACTGGTAGGCGTGGGTGTGGATCGCCTCTTCGAAGGCCTGACGCAGCAGGTACTGGCGGCACTCCGGGTTGGTGATGTTCTTGTAGACGGCCAGCACCAGGTTGTTGGCGACCAGCGAGTCGGCAGTGGAGAAGTAACCCAGCGAGCGCATCACGATCAGGCGCTCGTCTTCGGTCAGACCGTCCTGGCTCTTCCACAACGCGATGTCCGCGTTCATGTTCACTTCCTGCGGCATCCAGTGGTTCGCGGAGCCGTCGAGGTACTTCTGCCATGCCCAGTCGTACTTGAAGGGCACCAGCTGGTTGACGTCGGCGCGCGCATTGATCATGCGCTTCTCGTCGACCTGAATGCGCTGGGCACCCATCTCCAGTTCTTCCAGACCCTTGGCCACGTCGAGATCGTCCAGCGCCTGCTGGGCGCGCGCGATGCGCTCGGCATCGCTGATCGCGTAGCCTTCGCTGTTCTCGCTCGCGACGACAGCGTCAGCCGCCGGGGCAGCGGCGGGAGCTTCGGCCTGCGGCGCCGGTTTGGCCGTCGCCGGCTTCTCGGCAGCGGGGGCTTCGTCTTCGTGGAAATCGTCCCAGTTCAACATGTTGCGTTCCTCGTGTTCGGTGATGGTCACGCGGGCAGTCAGCGTGACGAAAAGGCAGGGGCGGTGCGTTCTACGACGCGAGCGCCATCGAGTGGCGTGGCTCCCACAGGGAGTCAGGCCCGGGCTTGTTTCGAGGGAATGTCAGGAGGCAGTGATTGTTGGTGGCGGCACAAGACCGAGCGGGGCTCGGTCTTGTGGATTTGCCGCAATCCGCCTGCAAGGTGTGTCCTGGCAGGCGGTGAGTCAGCGTCAGCGGACTCGGGTCTGGCGCAATCGCTTACTGACAGGCCTCACAGCCCAACTCATCGATGTTGCTGGCGGAGGGGGCGCGCTGGCCGCTCTTGCCCTGCAGGAAGTCTTCGATGCCGCGCGGTTCCGGCTTGGCTTCCGGTGCCGGGGTCGGCGCGGGAGCCGGTGCCGGAGTCGGTGCATTGCCGACGGCGTTGTGCTTGCTGCGATCGACGGTGGATTTCTCCACGGCGGTCGCACCCAGAGCACGGAGGTAATAGGTGGTCTTGAGGCCACGGAACCATGCCATGCGGTAGGTCACGTCCAGCTTCTTGCCGGACACGCCCTGGATGTACAGGTTCAGGGACTGGGCCTGATCGATCCACTTCTGACGACGCGAGGCGGCTTCGACGATCCACTTCGGCTCGACTTCGAAGGCGTTGGCGTACAGCGCCTTGAGGTCTTCCGGGATGCGCTCGATCGGCTGCACGCTGCCGTCGTAGTACTTGAGGTCGTTGATCATGACCTCGTCCCACAGGCCGCGCGCCTTGAGGTCGTTGACCATGTAGGCGTTGACCACGGTGAACTCGCCAGACAGGTTCGATTTGACGAACAGGTTCTGGTAGGTCGGTTCGATGGACTGCGAGACACCACAGATGTTGGAGATCGTCGCGGTCGGCGCGATCGCCATCACGTTGGAGTTGCGCATGCCCTGGGTGCGGACCTTCTCGCGGATGTAGTCCCAGTCCTGAGTCTGGCTTTCGTCCATCTCGATGTAGTCGGCGCCACGCTCGGTCTTGAGCTTCTCGATGGAATCGATCGGCAGGATGCCCTGGCTCCACAGCGAACCGTCGAAGCTTTCGTAACGACCACGCTCGGCGGCCAGATCACTGGAAGCTTCGATGGCGTGATAGCTGACGAGTTCCATGGATTCGTCGGCGAAGGTCACGGCTTCTTCGGAGGCATAGGCGATGGACTGCGCGTAGAGCGCATCCTGGAAGCCCATGATACCGAGGCCGACCGGGCGGTGACGCATGTTGGAGCGACGCGCCTGCGGTACGGCGTAGTAGTTGATGTCGATGACGTTGTCGAGCATGCGCACGGCGGTACGCACTGACTTCTTGAGCTTGTCGCCATCCAGCTTGCCGTCGATGACGTGCTGCGCCAGGTTGATCGAGCCCAGGTTGCAGACCGCGATCTCGTCCTCGGAGGTGTTGAGGGTGATCTCGGTGCACAGGTTGGACGAGTGCACGACACCGGCGTGCTGCTGCGGGCTGCGCAGGTTGCACGGGTCCTTGAAGGTGATCCACGGGTGGCCGGTCTCGAACAGCATGGAGAGCATCTTGCGCCACAGATCACGCGCCTTGACGCGCTTGAACAGCTTCAGCTGGCCCTGACGGGTCATCTCCTCGTACTGCTCGTAACGCGCCTGGAAGGCCGCGCCGTACAGGTCGTGGAGGTCCGGACAGTCGGACGGCGAGAACAGGGTCCACTCGGTGTCATCGAAGACACGCTTCATGAAGAGGTCCGGCACCCAGTTGGCGGTGTTCATGTCGTGGGTACGACGACGGTCATCACCGGTGTTCTTGCGCAGGTCGAGGAATTCCTCGACGTCCATGTGCCAGGTTTCCAGATAGGCACAGACGGCGCCCTTGCGCTTGCCACCCTGATTGACGGCAACGGCGGTGTCGTTGACGACCTTCAGGAAGGGCACGACGCCCTGGGACTTGCCGTTGGTGCCCTTGATGTAGGAGCCCAGCGCACGCACCGGCGTCCAGTCATTGCCGAGACCACCCGCCCACTTGGAGAGCATGGCGTTGTCGCGGATGGCGCCGTAGATGCCGTCGAGGGCGTCCGGCACGGTAGTCAGGTAGCAGCTGGACAGCTGGCTGCGACGGGTACCGGCGTTGAACAGCGTCGGCGTGGAAGCCATGTAGTCGAAGCTGGACAGCAGCTCGTAGAACTCGATGGCACGGCCTTCGCGGTCTTCCTCGTTCAGGGACAGGCCCATGGCGACACGCATGAACATGACCTGCGGCAGTTCATAGCGCACGTCGTTCTGGTGCAGGAAGTAGCGGTCGTACAGGGTCTGCAGGCCGAGGTAGGTGAACTGGTTGTCACGCGTGTGATCGATGGCCGCGCCGAGACGCTCCAGATCGAAGGTGGCCAGTTGCTCGTCCAGCTGCTCGAAGGCGATACCGCTTTCGATGTAGGCCTTGAAGGCGACCGGGTAGTGGTCCTTCATCTCGCCGAAGGTGGCCTCGTCAGCGACCTTGAGGAAGCTCAGGGCTTCGCGGCGCAGGTTGTCCTGCAGCAGGCGGGCGGTGACGTAGGTGTAGTTCGGGTCCTTCTCGACCAGCGTACGCGCGGTCATCATCAGCGCGGTGGACACGCCATCGACCGGCACGCCGTCGTACAGATTCTTCAGGGAGTCATCGACGATCTTCTGGGCATCGACGTTGGAAAGCTCGGCGCAGGCATCGAAGACGAGGGTCTCGATACGGCCCAGATCCAGCGGACGCACGCTGCCGTCGAGGTGCGTGACGTTGATGGTCGGGTGCGGCTTGGCGATGCCGTCGCTCTGGGCGCTGCGGGCACGAGCGTGCTCATCGCGGTACAGCACATAGGCACGGGCGACCTTGTGCTCGCCGGAACGCATCAGCGCCAGCTCGACCTGATCCTGGATGTCTTCGATGTGCAGGGTGCCACCGTCAGGCATGCGACGCTGGAAGGCGTCGGTGATCTGGCTGGTCAGCTGCTGAACCAGGTCGCGGATGCGCGAGCTGGACTCGACCTGATCGCCTTCCACGGCGATGAACGCCTTGGAGAGAGCGACGGAGATCTTGCTGGCGTCGAAGGCCGCAACATCGCCGTTGCGCTTGATGACGCGCAGGCGCTGGGGGGCAGTCACGTCGACTGTCGCCTGATCGGTGCTGAAAGTGGAATCCATGACGCCTTCCTGAATCGTCTGAAGGTGAATCGTTGCCCGTTAGGGCTCGAGGGCAATTCGTATCGGGGCGCAGGCTGGAAATTCCTGCCTGCGCCCGGGGATATTCTGTCGTCGTCAGCCTTGTCGTCGAGAAACTCGATCAGGCTCAGGCGGGGCAATCGGCGCCCGGGCTGAGCCTGATAGCGTTCATGAGACACGGTTCCAGCAGCCTTGCGTGACTGCCTTCCCATACGTTGATTCATGCTTTCGGGGCTTGACAATCGTCGCCATGATCTATGGGTGTCGACGTCGCCAAAACCCTACATATGGGGTGTGAGCTGATTTTGGACACAAGATAGTGTTGTTTGGTGGGGCGTGCAAGTGGATAACTTGTGGGTAAGGTGTGGTTGAAAATCCGGCCTTGCCGCTGGGGGATGTCAAGAGTTCAGGTGTTAAATTTTCTGCGCTCCGTCAATGCAGATGGTGCCTGCGCTGCTGGCGCGTAAACGCCCAAATTGGCGTATCATTCGTGACAAATCACCCTGAAAAGGTTACGACGTGGCACAGGAAAGTAACTGCTTGTGAGCTGCTGGCCACGTTGACCCAACGATGCGGATGGAATGCCCTTGGATACCAATGCGCAAGAACATGTATTGATTGTTGAGGATGACGAGCGTCTGGCGACACTGACGCGCGAATACCTCGAAGCCAACAACTTCCGCGTGAGCGTCGAGAATGACGGCGCGCGGGCGGTGGACCTGATCATCAGTCTGCGCCCCGACATCGTGATTCTGGACCTGATGCTGCCGGGCGAGGATGGCCTGTCCATCTGTCGTCGCGTGCGGCCTCAGTTCGCCGGGCCGATCCTGATGCTGACGGCGCGTACCGATGACATGGATCAGGTGCTGGGTCTGGAGATGGGCGCCGACGATTACGTGCCCAAGCCGGTGCAGCCGCGTGTATTGCTTGCACGCATGCGGGCCTTGCTGCGTCGCGCCGATGGCCCCGAAGTGGCCGCCGGTGAGACGCGCCTGGTGTTCAATGATCTCGAGATCGACAACGCCACCCGTGAGGCGTGGTTGGCGCGCGAGCGCATCGAGCTGACCAGTGCCGAGTTCGACCTGCTGTGGCTGCTGTCCTCGAACGCGGGACGCGTGCTGACGCGCGAGGAAATCTTCTCTGCGCTGCGCGGCATCAAGTACGACGGCCAGGACCGCTCCATCGACGTGCGTGTCTCGCGCATCCGCCCCAAGATTGGCGATGACCCCAATCATCCTGAGCGGATCAAGACGGTGCGCAGCAAGGGATACCTGTTCGTCAAGGACCTCTAGACGATGCGCCGGGCTCTCTCCGACAGCATCTTCCTGCGTGTCTATGTCGCCTTGCTGGTGGCATTGGTGCTCACGCTGGGCATCGCGCTGGGCGGTTTTCAGCTGACCAACATGGTCCGGCTGGAGGCCTACCAGACGCGTCTGGGCGCGGCGCCGATGCGCCTGCTGGTGAGCCAGATCGCGGCCACGCCGGAGGTTGAGCGCGGGGCCTTCCTCAATCGGACCGCCCGGCTGCTGGATGGGCGGTTGTTGCTGGCACCGGCGGCGGTCTTTGACCTCAGCTGGTGGGAGCAGCGCCGCCTTGAGGCCGGGCGGCCGCTGGTGCGGCCACATGATGACGCCGGCTGGCAGCTGCTGATGGCGGTGCCGGGCGAAGAGAGAGTGCTGGAATTCCGGCTGCTGCATCTCGCGGAGCGGCAGTTGCGCGGGTTGATGGTGTCGCTGCATGACACCCTGCAGCCCATGAATGCCGAGCAGCGCAGCGACTTGCTGGCCCAGCTGCAGCAGGCCTCCGGTCTTTCCTTCGCGCTGCTGCCGGACATTCCGCAGAATCTCGATGCGCAGCAGGCCAGTCGCCTGGAGGCCGGTCGGGTGGTGCTCAATGTGGCCAGTCACGGCCAGGCGATGGCGCTCTATACTCGTCTAGGGGACCGCGCCATGCTCAAGGTGGGGCCCATCCGCGGCTTCGAGACGACACCGCCGGCCTTGATCATCGCCATGATACTGGCGGTCATCAGTCTGCTGGGCGGCGTCATCTATCTGGTGGTGCGTTCACTGGAGGCGCGTCTGACGCGTCTGGAAAAGGCCGCGACACGCATCGCGGGCGGCTATCTCGATACGCGGGTGCGCATCGAGTCCAATGACTTTCTCGGGCGTCTCGGCATGGCCTTCAATGGCATGGCCGAGCGGGTGCAGGGGTTGCTGGGCGCGCAGCAGGACATGATTCGGGCGGTCTCGCATGAATTGCGCACGCCGGTGGCACGTATCCGCTTCGCGCTGCAGATGATCGAGGACATGGTCGATGATGATTTCGTCCAGCGTCAGATAAAGGGCGCAGACGGCGACATCGAGGAGCTCGACAAGTTGATCGACGAGATCCTGACCTACGCACGCCTCAACAATGCCGCCGGTATCCAGCTGGACCTCGGCATGGTGGATTGCCGCGAGATCGCGGAGCAGGTCTGCGAGACGCTGGCGCCGTTGCATCCTGAATTGCTGCTGAGCATCGAGGGCGAGGCGCTGGAGGTCGAGGCCGAGGCACGCTATCTGCAGCGGGCGCTGCAGAATCTGGTCTCCAATGCCTGCCGTCACGCGGATTCCCGTGTGCTGGTGCGCATCACCAGTGACCCGCAGGTGGTCAGGCTCGATGTCGAGGACGATGGCCCCGGCATCAATGAGGAAGATCGCAAGAAGGTCTTCAAGCCCTTCGCGCGCCTGGACGATTCGCGTACGCGTGCCTCCGGCGGCTACGGGCTGGGGCTTTCCATCGTGCAGAAGATCCTGCATTCCCACGGCGGCAGCGTGGTGGTGGATAAGGGCAGGTCGCTCAAGGGCGCGCGCTTCAGCCTGTTGCTGCCACTGACCTCCAGTCAGCTGGAACGCAAGGCGCCTGTGCCCTTGCCGCCGGTCAAGCCGCCGTCACTCCAGGACGAGCACGCCACCTGATCACGACCGTTTGAGGAATCGGCCATGCGGCAATCTTCCTTGTCACTGAATCCTGACTTGATCGGCGCGTGGCGGCTCGAGCGTTTCTGGTATGCCTGGCCGGATGGACGCGAGCTGGAACCGCTGGGCGAGTGCAAGGGACAGCTGCATTACATGGCCAATGGCTATATGAGCGTGCAGCTGGTGTCCTGTGAGCGTCAGCCTCTGGGGATGGCGCCGACGGATGATCAGCTGGTCGCCGCCTTTCGTGAGGGCTTTGCCTACTGTGGGCGCTGGCAGTGGGACAGTGAGCGGGAGGAGGTCTGCCATCATCTGTCGCTGGCCACGATCGCCGATTGGGATGAAGTGACGCTTGTGCGGCGCGTCACGCTCGAGGGAGATCGCCTGCTGCTGGGGACCGATGCGCCGAATCTGCAGCTGCCCGAAGGGGGATTTCTGACCTGGCTGGAGTGGCATCGATTGGCGACTGTGTGAAGTGATTGTCGAAAAGGCTTGACGTGATCATGGGTTAGCGTGCAATGTAGCCCCTGTTGGATAGCAAGACGCACCACTCAGTCGCCTGTGCTGCTCGGTAAATCGCCTTGAGCGCCCCGAGAAGCCTCGCTGATTTGATGCATGGTTTTGCTTTGCCCACGCTCTTCGGGTAATGCCCGTTATTTCAAACATGCTAATCAGAGAGGAATTTCTCATGGCTACAGGTACAGTTAAGTGGTTCAACGACGCTAAAGGTTTTGGTTTCATCGCTCCGGCTGACGGTGGTGACGATCTGTTCGTTCACTTCTCCGAAGTCCAGGCTGATGGCTTCAAGACCCTGCAGGACGGCCAGCAGGTCTCCTTCGACGTGACTCAGGGCCAGAAAGGCCTGCAGGCAGCCAACGTCAAGGCTATCGACTGATCATCACTCATTGCGGAATGCTTTCCGCTTGAGATGATAGATGTCAAGAACCGCCCCAGCTCATGCTGGGGCGGTTCTGTTTGTGCTGAAGAAAAAGTCTTGGACGCAAGCCGTAGTGATATGGCGTGAACAAGCATTGAACAGTACTAACAAGAAGCCCCACCACTCGACAGGCCGCAAGGCATCGAGTAGTGGGGCTTTCGTGTATCTATCCCACGTAAGCGCTGAGGCCCGGGTATCAGGCAGGCTTCACGCCACTCAGCACCTCGAATGATGTCTCACGGGCGGTACGCAGGAAGTCGTCCATCCACGGCGTGCCGAGCAGATCTTCTCTGACGGCGGCGTAAAGCGTCGCCCAGACACCGTCGCCCAGCGACAGGCCGCGCACGTAATCGCGGGTCAGATACTCGGCCAGCGCCCAGTTGGGGAGCGCCGTGACGCCGCGACCGCTGGCGACCAGCTGCATCATCATCACCGTCATCTCGGCACTGCGGATCTCGCGTGGGCTCACGTTAGCCGGTTCGAGGAACTGGGTGAAGACGTCCAGGCGATCATGCTCGACCGGATAGATGATCAAGGTCTCGTCGCACAGGTCCTGCGGCTCCACATGGCCCTTGATGGCCAGTGCATGCTGGCGTGCCACGGCCAGCATGACCTCATAGCGGAACAGCGGAATGTACTGGATGCCGGTCATCTCCACCGGGTTGGCGGTGATGACCAGGTCCAGCTGCTCGCGGCCCAATGCCTGCAGGGGAGCGAAGCTGTGGCCCGAGGGGATATCGACTTCAATCTCCGGCCAGTGATCGCGGAAGCGATCCACTGTCGGCATCAGCCACTGAAAGCAGCTATGGCACTCGATGGCCATGTGCAGCCGGCCCTGCTCGCTACCCGCCATGCGAGCAATGTCGCGCTCAGCCATGCGGAACTGCGGCAGTACCTGCTCTGCCAGCGACAACAGGCGCTGTCCGGCGCGGGTGAACTCCACGGGGCGCGTCTTGCGGATGAACAGCGGCGCGCCCAGGCGCTCCTCGAGGTCCTTCAGCTGATGGGACAGGGCGGACTGGGTGAGGTGGACACGCTCCGCGGCTTCGACCAGCGAGCCAGCATCACGCAGGGCCAGCAGGGTACGCAGATGGCGCAATTCAAGCATGATGAATGGTGCTCATGTTGAGAGGTTGAGTGAGAAAGGTACGTTGTGAACGGCAAGTTGAGACAGGCCAGCTGAGACAGGCAAGCCGAGAACGATAAGTTGAAAGTTCTGGCGCAAGCCGCGCGCGGGTCAATCACTCCCGCGTGACTGGATCAGTGGGAGAGTGGCAGCGGGATTTTCTCCCCGCCAAGCCACCATCGTGACGCGCGGCTGCCCGAGGGCGCTCATGACACTGTCTCATATTCATGGCGATTCGCGTATCACTCGGGGCGTGCGGAACACGAAGGGCGCCGGAGTCAGGCGCCAGGAGGGTGTCATGCAAGGCCGGCAGGGCACGCGCCTTGTACCCTCAGTGCATTCCCATCCCCACAAGCCTCACTGCGCTTGATAGACTTTGGCAGGGTGCGCCAGGAAGGCCGCCGTCTCCGCCTTGAAGTCCAGCCATGCCGCAGTGTCTCATCATCAGAGTCCTGCGCTGCATCTTGTCGTCCGACATGCCCAGGGAGGGTTCATCATGTCACGTCATTGCTGTCGTCTTTTTGCCATTTCCCGTGCGTTGCCCCATAGGTGGGCCGCGAGTCTCACGCCAGGGATGATCGCTGCCGGTCGAGCGGGCTTGCGCCTGTCGCCCCTGGCGGTGCCCATGCTGCTGGCGGGATGTACCTCCCTGCCGTGGAGTCAGGATGCCACGACAGGGACGGATGCTGGCCAACCGCCGCTCAAGGTGCCGGCCCCCGCGCAGGGCCCGGGCCCCGTGGTGCATGAGGTGGCGAAGAAGCCTGCGCCGCCCAGTGCGGAATCGCTGGGCAAGGCCGCTGCGGTGACCTTGCCCTCCAGCTTTCTGCCACCGCCCCGGGCGAGTGAGTATCAGGTGTGGCGCTGTACTCCGGCGCAGGATCTGCTGATGGCCTTCAGCGAAGGCGACGCCGAGGCGTCGCATGACTGGTTGCGGCTGTGGTCGCGGCGGCATGCCTATACCCTGGAGCGGGTCGTCAGTGCCTCGGGCGAGCGCTATCAGGCCAATGCCGGTGCATCGCCGGCCGAGAAGGCGTCTGGTGATGCGCAGGCGTTGCCCGGTGAAGAGGGACTGGAGGTGTGGTTCAAGGGTTCCGAGGCGATGCTGCAGAATGCCCGTGGCAATCTGGAATGTGTACAGGATGATCGGCGCGTGATTCATCCGACGACGCAGAAGCCGCTGTTGGTGGCGCAGGGTAATGAGCCCGGCTGGCAGGTCAGTCTCGACAGCGAGCACAACCTGCTGACGCTGACGGCCATGCAGGGCTTGCTCGAGTCGCCGCACGAGGCGCAGGCATCCGAGCGCTCTGCAAAAGCGGAGGCTGGCGCTCGCTCGTCAGGTGTCCAGGTGGTCAAGCTGCCTTATCGGGTCGCCCGCGAGGCAAACGATAGTCGTGTGCTCAAGGCGCAGCTCCCGGCTGACGGCAAGCAGGGCGAGCCTTTGCAGCTGGTGGTGGCGCCGGGCGCCTGCTTCGATTCCATGCAGGGCGCGCCCTATCCACTGACGGCGACCTTGACGATTGCAGGGCAGGAATTGAAGGGCTGTGGCGAGGCGTTCCGTTATCAGTCGGCAGTCGAATAAGGGTGATGACTGACTAACTGTTCGCTTTTTTCGAATGATATGGGCGATTTAAGTCGCTTTTCGTGTGGAATGGTTCATTTATCATGCTGTGCATGCGGATCGGGTCGAACACCGTCGACAGGATCGCGCCTCACTTTCATGGAGACCCTCCACATGTCAAAAGCTTCGCTCAATGTCCTGCTGGTGTCTGCTTCCCTGTTCGCCGACAAGGGCAATTCACGTGCGCTGGCCTCATCCTTCGTCAGTGCGCTCGAGGCCTCCGGGCAGCCATTTCAGCTGACGCATCATGATCTGGTCGAGCGTGACCTGCCGCATCTCGATGGCGCGGAAATGCAGGCCTGGATGGCGCCGGTGGATGAGCGCAGCGCCGAGCAACGCAAGCTCGCCGCACTGTCCGATGGTTTTCTGGCCGAGCTGAGAGCGGCAGACCTGCTGGTCGTCGCGGCACCGCTCTACAATCTGGGCCTGCCGACGCAGATGAAGGCGTGGTTCGACCGGGTGCTACGTGCCGGCGAGACCTTCCGCTATACCGAGAAAGGGCCGGTGGGCCTGCTGGAAGGCAAGCAGGCGCTGGTACTGGCGGCGCGTGGCGGCATGTACGCGGGCACTGAAATGGACTCCCAGACACCGCATCTCAAATCCATGGTTGGGCTGATGGGGATCACGGATCAGCACTTCGTGTATGCCGAAGGCCTCAGCATGGGCGATGAGCCGAGGGCCGCCTCGCTGGCCGAGGCCAAGGCTGCCATCGCCAATCAGGTGGAAGCCCTGCAGTTCCGCTGAGAGAAGTGAAAACACGAACGCCATCGCCGCCCGGACAAGGGGTGGCGATGGCGTTCGTGTTTGTGGAGAGCCAAAGGGAATCGCTGGCGCCGGTCAGTCGCTGACGTCGATCAATCGCGGGAATCGAGCACTTCCAGCGCTCCCTTGAGGCGCGCATGCAGTTCTTCCAGCGGCGGCTGGGCGCCGCCTTGCGGCCAGCCCGCCGTCAACACCACGCCATCGGCACCATAGTCGCTGGCATCCACCGGCACATCGTAGCCGCTCAACCAGTGGCGAACATCGGCTTCATGGGCGAAGCCGACTTTCAGGCGCCTGGGCGTGCGCGGCGTGAAGGTCGTGGTGGGCAGGTGCTCGAGCGCCTCGAGCACCGCGCGGCTGTATGCGCGCGCCAGGCCGCCGGTGCCCAGCTTGATACCGCCGAAGTAGCGGATCACCACACAGGCCACCTGGCCGACGCCACTGCCTTCGAGCACCTGATACATCGGCCTGCCAGCAGTGCCGCCCGGCTCGCCATCATCGGAGAAGCCGATGGCGTTCTGCTCATTGGGTGCCCCGGCGATGAACGCCGTGCAGTGATGGCGTGCGTTGGGGTGGGCGAGATGCGCCTGAGCCAGCAGCCGCGTCATGCCTTCTGGCGTCGGGGCATGGGCCAGCCAGGCGATGAAGCGGCTCTTCTCGATCTCGATGCTGTGTTCATGATGCGCCTCGGGCGCCAGTGCCGGTATCAGATAGGTCATGGCACCATCTTACCAAAGCGTCGCCCTCAGTGAGTGACGGCATTGCCGCGCACCACGCCCATCACCATGCCCAGCACTTCGATATCGGCATTCTTGAGATAGATGGGGGCCATGCTGTCGTTGGCCGGTTGCAGGCGCACGCCGGTCTTCTCGATATACAGCTTCTTCAGCGTCACTTCCTGCTGATTGATCATCACCACGGCGGTCTCGCCGTTCTCGGCGCTTTCGCTGCGTTCGATGATGATGATGTCGCCATCATGGATATTGCAGTTGATCATCGAATGGCCGCGCACGCGCAGGGCGTAGGTATTGCGGCGCACCATGCGCGTCGGCACGGCAACCGTACCGCAGTCGGCGATGGCTTCGATGGGCATGCCGGCAGTGATGTTGCCGAGCAGCGGGATATCCATCATGTCGCTGGCGGTGATTTCCTGCCAGGCCTGGTCATTGAGCGGCAGGTTGTGAAGACGCTGAAGGTAGTGCGGAGCGTGAAGACGTGACATGAGCTATCCCCTGATGCCGTACGGTCGGCGCGGATGGTGCGTCGGCCTGCGGTGCAGCGTGGAGGGTCGTCAGGCTGAGTTCATCTGTCGCCTGCTAGGCTCCGCGAACATGCTGACAACGCGTTGAGCCGACCCGATCAGTCTGTGCCTGCACTCGGCAGGCGTGTGATGAAGGTACTGTATGGATACTGTTTTTGTATACAGTGCCTGCATCATAGCAAGCTCTCGCGAAGTGGCAAGAGGTGAGCGGATCGACCAGCGCCAATCCAGCGAAAGTGTGTCGTATGAATGTGCACCACATGTCGCTGATATATTTCTCGAGTGCTTGACTGCCCGTCATGGCGGGGCTGCGAGGCCAGGCGATCGGCTGTTCGGTGGTCAGTGTCGACCTCAGCTCGTAGAATGGCTCGCAGTGACCCTTTGGGTCTGCTTTTGATGTCGCACTCCGCGACGGCTCAGCCGCGAGAATCCGGGATGCCCAGCCTGCCTGCCAGCGATGAAGTCTGTAGCGCGCCGCCTCTGTTGGCGGTCGTGGCGCTCGGCTGTGAGCGTGATGAGCGCTGGCTGTTCGAGGGGCTGGATCTTTCGCTGCATGCGGGAGAGATCCTGCAGGTCGAGGGCCCCAATGGCAGTGGCAAGACCACCCTGCTCAAGATTCTGTCCGGGCAGTTCCATGACTACGAGGGCGAGGTGCTGTGGCGCGGCCAGCCCACCTCGCGGGTGCGTGACGACTTTCTGGGCTCACTGCTCTATCTGGGTCACCAGCCCGGCATCAAGGGCACCCTGACCGCCTTGGAAAACCTTGCCTGGTATCAGGCGCTTGGCGGTCAGCTGCAGGCGAAGGCAGAGGCCCGCAGCGAGCTCGCCTGGGCGGCGCTGGATGCCGTGGGGCTGGCCGGTTTCGAGGATGTGCCTGCCCAGCAGCTGTCCGCCGGTCAGCAGCGACGTATCGCGCTGGCGCGGCTGCATCTGACGCCACGCCGGCTGTGGGTGCTCGATGAGCCCTTCACCGCCATCGATCGCGACGGCGTTCAGGCGCTGGAGGCATTGCTGCTGGCTCACGCCCGGCGTGGGGGCAGTGTGGTGATGACGACCCATCATCGCTTCTCGCAGGCCTCGCGCTTGCGCCGCCTGCGCCTGGGCGCGAAGGAAGGGATGAAGGCCGAACAGGGGCTAAAACAGGGTTCAGAGCAGGGCGTGGGCGGGAAAGACACAGCCTCGATACAAGGCGCCTCGGCATGAACCATGAGCTGCTGACGGCACTGCCCGAGGCCCCGCCCACCAGCTCGCTGGCCGGTGCCTTCAAGGCGACCCTCGCGCGCGACCTGCGTCAGGCGCTGCGCCGACGCAGTGAGCTGATCAATCCGCTGGTGTTCTTCGCCCTGGTGATCACGCTGTTTCCGCTGGGCATCTCACCGGACAAGGCGCTGCTGGCGACGCTGGCACCGGGCCTGCTGTGGGTGGCGGCATTGCTGGCGACGCTGCTGTCACTGGACGGTCTGTTCCGGCAGGATCTGGAGGACGGCAGCCTCGAGCAACTGTTGCTGACGCCGCAGCCATTGTCGTTGCTGGTGCTGGCCAAGGTGGCGGGCCACTGGCTGTTGACCGGCCTGCCGCTGGCGCTGATGGCACCCTTGCTGGGCGTGATGCTGGGGCTGCCGAACGGCGCCTTTGGCGTGTTGATCGCCTCGCTGGCGCTGGGCAGCATGAGTCTGTCGTTGATCGGCGCGATCGGTGCGGCACTCACGGTGGGGCTGCGTCGCGGCGGAGTACTGCTCTCGCTGATCATCCTGCCGCTGTACATTCCGGTGCTGATCTTCGGTGCCGGTGCCGTTCAGAGTGCCGTCAATGGCATGCCCAGTCTGGCCCATCTGGCCATTCTGGGCGCGATGCTGGCGCTGGCCCTGCTGCTGGCGCCGCTAGCCATCGCCGCCGGACTCAGGCTGAGCATCAATGGCTAGCCCGATCAAGAACTGCATGACGCTGCCCGAGCATTCTCGGGCATTCGCAAGGCTCTTCATTGCCCCTGACAAGAGGCCCGTGTGACTGCCGACTCCGACTCTCAGCAAGCGCCTGCCCGCAAGGTCCGCCCCCGCAAGGGCGGGCTATGGCCGTGGCTGCATCGCATGGGCGCACCGGCGACCTTCTTCGCGGCCAGCCAGCGCTGGCTGCCGTGGCTCTGGGCCCTGGCGATCATCGCGCTGGTGGCCGGCAGTGTCTGGGGGCTGGCCTTCGCGCCCGCCGACTACCAGCAGGGCAACAGCTTCCGCATCATCTATGTGCATGTGCCGGCGGCGATTCTCGCCCAGTCGTGCTTCATGCTGCTGGCGGTGTGCGCGCTCATCTTCCTGGTGTGGAAGATCAAGCTGGCGGACATGGTCGCCACGGCCGCCGCGCCCGTCGGTGCCCTGATGACGGCGCTGGCACTGTTTTCCGGCTCGGTGTGGGGCATTCCCACCTGGGGCACCTGGTGGATCTGGGATGCCCGGCTGACCTCGATGCTGATCCAGCTGTTCCTGTATCTGGGCGTGATCGTGCTGCGTGGCTCCTTCGCCAGCCGTGACAGCGGTTCGCGCGCGGCCTCGATCCTGGCGCTGGTCGGCATGGTCAACATCCCGATCATCAAGTATTCGGTGGACTGGTGGAGCACACTGCATCAACCGGCCACCTTCACGCTCAGCGAAGCGCCGCCGATGCCGGCCAGCATGTGGATCCCCTTGCTGATGATGGTGATCGGCTTCTACGCCCTGTTCGGCGCGTTGGTGCTGATGCGCACGCGGGTCGAGGTGCTGAGGCGCGAGAGTCGCAAGCAGTGGGTACGTGATCTGCTGAGTCCGTCTTCGCGTGCGCGCCCCGATGCTGGGGTAGTCGCGGCAGAAGGGGACAAGCCATGAACCTGCCGGGCATCGCCTTCTCGAATGTCAGCGAGTTCTTCGCCATGGGCGGCCATGCGCTGTATGTGTGGTCGGCCTGGGGGCTGACGGCGGCGTGTCTGGTGGGGCTGGTGATCGCCACGCGGCTGTCGCGTCGCGCGCTGGAGGCGGATATCCGTCGCCGGCTGCGCCGTGACGCTTCTCGTCATTCTTCGCACCCTGCTTCACACCGCGCTTCGCATCGTTCGTCACATCAGGCTTCGCGCCACACCTCTCGTGATTGAACCTGTTTTCTGCCTCCCGCTGCGGTTGTCCCGCTGGCCGCGAGAGGCTTGTCCGTCCCTTGCCCTGATCGAGCCCTGACCATGACTCCCAAACGCAAGCAGCGCCTGTATATCGTCACGGCCATCGTGCTGCTGGCCGCCCTCGCGGTGGGCCTGACCCTCTATGCCCTGCGCGCCAACATCAACGCCTTCTATACCCCGACGCAGATCGCCACCGGCGAAGCGCCCCAGGGGCGGCAGATCCGTGCGGGCGGCATGGTGCGTGATGGCAGTGTCAGGCGCGACAACGAGACGCTGGATGCCATCTTCACCGTCACGGATTTCGATCATGACGTGACGGTGCATTATCAGGGCATCCTGCCGGACCTATTCCGTGAAGGGCAGGGCGTGGTGGTGATGGGCACCTTCGATGGTGAGCATCTCGAGGCCAGCGAGGTGCTGGCCAAGCATGACGAGAAGTACATGCCGCCGGAGGTGTCGGAGGCGCTGAAGGCCTCCGGGCGCGATATCTCTGGTAACAGGACGGGCAACCTGACCAGCGACAGCAGTGCAGCCAAGGCCGCGCTCGTTCCGCAGGAGACCCCGTGATGGTGACGCAACTGTTGCCGGAAATCGGCCACTTCGCGCTGATTCTGGGTGCCTGTCTGGCCTGTGTGCAGGCGGTCGTACCGCTGGCGGGGGCCAGTACGCGCCGTCCGCTGTGGATGAGCTTCGCCCAGCCGATGGCCTGGGGGCAGTTCCTGTTCGTGCTGATCGCCTATGCCTGCCTGACCGCGAGCTTCCTGCTGGATGATTTCAGCGTCGCCTACATCGCCAACAACTCCAACAGCCAGCTGCCGTGGTACTTCAAGTTCAGCGCCGTGTGGGGCAGCCATGAGGGCTCGGTGCTGCTGTGGAGCCTGATACTGGCCGGCTGGGGCTTTGCCGTCTCGCTGGGCGCGCGCCATCTGCCGCGCGACATGCTGGCACGGGTGCTGGGCATCATGGGGCTGATCTCCACCGGCTTCCTCGCTTTCGTACTGCTGACCTCCAACCCCTTCGCGCGCCTGCTGCCGGACATGCCGGCTGACGGCGCGGACCTCAATCCGCTGCTGCAGGACATCGGGCTGATCATCCATCCGCCGATGCTCTACATGGGCTACGTGGGCTTCTCGGTGGCGTTCGCGTTCGCGATGGCGGCACTGATGGGCGGGCGTCTCGATGCCGCCTGGGCACGCTGGGCGCGCCCCTGGACCAACATCGCCTGGGCCTTCCTCACCGTCGGCATCGCGCTGGGCAGCTGGTGGGCCTACTACGAGCTCGGCTGGGGCGGCTGGTGGTTCTGGGACCCGGTGGAGAACGCCTCCTTGATGCCGTGGCTGGCCGGTACCGCCCTGATCCACTCGCTGGCGGTCACCGAGAAGCGCGGCGCCTTCAAGAGCTGGACGGTGCTGCTGTCGATCTTCGCCTTCTCGCTGTCACTGCTGGGTACCTTCCTGGTGCGCTCCGGCGTGCTGACCTCGGTGCACGCCTTCGCCAGTGACCCTGATCGCGGGCTGTTCATTCTGGTGCTGCTCGGCATCACCGTCGGTGGCTCGCTGCTGCTGTTCGCGCTGCGCGCACCGCGCGTGCGTTCGACGCTGGGCTTTCATTGGCTGTCGCGGGATGCCTTCCTGCTGGTCAACAATCTCGTGCTGCTGGTGATGATGGTCACCGTGCTGCTGGGCACCCTCTATCCGCTGGTGCTGGACTCGCTGGGGCTGGGCAAGATCTCGGTGGGCCCGCCGTACTTCAATGCGCTGTTCGTGCCGCTGACCACGCTGCTGTGCGCCTTCATGGGCCTCGGGCCGGCCTCGCGCTGGAAGCAGATGCCGGGGCGCGAGCTTACGCGTCGTCTGGCGCTGGCCGGCAGCGCGGCACTCGTCATCGGGGGCCTGCTGCCGCTGACGCTGGATATCGAGTGGACCTTCTCGGTGGCGCTCGGACTGGTCATCGCGCTGTGGGTGGTGCTGCCGCTGCTGCGCGACCTGTGGGACAAGAGTGCCTCGAAGGCGGGTCGCTGGGCGGGGCTCAAGCGCCTCACGCCCAGCTACTGGGGCATGCAGCTGGCGCATCTGGGGCTGGCGGTGACCATCGTCGGCGTGACGCTGGTCTCAAATACCGAGGTCGCCGAGAACGTGCGCATGGTGCAGGGCAAGGAAGTCAGCGTGGGCGGCTATCAGTTCCGCATGACCGAACTTGGCGAATATCGTGGCCCCAACTACCTGTCGGACCGCGCCACGGTGGAGGTCAGCCGTGATGGCAGGGCGGTGACGACACTGCATCCCGAGAAGCGTCTGTTCCTGGCCAGCGGCATGCCGATGACCGAGACTGCGCTCGATGCCGGCTTCACGCGTGACCTCTACGTCGCCATGGGCGAGAAGCTGGATGACGACAGCTGGGCGGTACGCATCCAGGTCAAACCCTTCGTGCGCTGGCTGTGGCTGGGCGCCCTGCTGATGGGCGCGGGCGGCGTGATCGCCGTGCTGGATCGCCGTTATCGCCGCCGTGTCGAGGCCAGCACGGCGTCTGACACCCGCACCCTCGTCACACAGGAGGCTCGCCCATGAATGTTCGTCGTCTGGTGCTGTTCGTGCCGCTGGTGGTCGTGGTGGGACTGGGTGCCTTCCTCTACCAGCGCCTCGATGATGACCCCTATGCACGGGACTCCGCGCTGCTGTCGCGGCCCTTCCCCGAATTCTCGCTCAGCACCTTGAGTGATCCGCAGGCGCGCCTCGATGCCTCGCTGCTCAAGGGGCAGGTCAGCCTCATCAACGTCTGGGGCGAGTGGTGCCCGACCTGCAAGCACGAGATGCCGCAGCTGCTGGATCTCGCCGAGCGGGGCGTGCACATGGTCGGCGTCGACTACAAGGACACCCGCGCCAAGGGCCGCCAGTTCCTGGAGGAATTCGGCAACCCGTTCAGCGTCAATCTGTTCGACCCCGAGGGCACGCTGGGCTTTGATCTCGGCGTCTATGGGGCACCGGAAACCTTCCTGGTCGATGCCGAGGGCGTGATCCGCTATCACCACACCGGCTACATCCGGCCCGAAGATGTCCGCGACGTCATCCTGCCGACGCTGGAGCGCATCGCGGAGCCCGCGACTGATGCCGCCAGCACGCCCGATGAGGAGGCCAGCTCATGAAATCCGTGCTCAGGAGTTTCGCCATCCCGCTGGTGCAGGCGCTGGTGGTGCTGATGTTTCTCGCCTGGCTGTCAGCCGGCAAGGCGCATGCCGCCATCGAGATGCATCAGTTCGACAACCCGGTGCTGCAGAAGCGCTACGACAGCCTGACCGCCGCGCTGCGCTGCCCCAAGTGTCAGAACCAGGCGATCGGTGACTCGGATTCCCCCATCGCCGGTGACATGCGCCAGAACGTGGCGGACCTGCTCAAGGACGGCCGCAGTGACAGCGAGATCCAGAATTTCATGGTCGCGCGCTTCGGCGAGTACGTGCTCTACAACCCGCGCCTCGATGGGCGCACCTGGCTGCTGTGGGGCGGTCCGGCTGTCCTGATCCTGCTCGGCTTGCTGGTCGTGACCCTGATCGTGCGCGCCCGGCGGCGTGCACGTGTGCGTGCGCTGGATGATGATGAGCAGGCGCGCCTGTCGGCACTGCTTGCCACGCACCGCCAGTCCATTGATGAGCAGCCTGGTGATGAGCAACCCGGCGCTGGGCAACACACTGCCAAGGAGCGCTCATGATCCTGTTATGGCTGGCGATTGCCGTGCTGTTGATTCCCGCCGGCTGGCTGCTGTTGCTGCCGTTGCGGCGGGCGCGTCGCGTGCATGCCGATCAGCAGGCGTTCGAGGACAACGACAGCCTCGGCGCCGAGAACGTGCGTGTCTATCGGCGTCGACTGGCCTCGCTGGAGCGCGGCCATGCGCGTGGCGAGCTGGATGACACGGCGCTGGCGGAAGGGCGGGTCGAGCTGGAACGCAGCCTGCTGGAAGATGCTGAATCCCTCAAGCGCTCTCCGCTCAAGGCGGCCAGCAGCGGGCGCGTGCTGGTGCCCGTGTTGCTGGTGGCGATGGTGGCGGGCTCGCTCTACTGGTATCAGCGCGAAGGCGCGAGCGGGGACCTGGCGCTGGCGCAGGCGATTGCCGCCACGCCGATCCATGATGCTGCCAGCTTCGAGGCGCGCATCGCTCGGCTGCGCGCCGAGGCCGAGGCCCAGCCCGACAACGCCAAGGTGTGGATGGCGCTGTTCCCGCTCTACCGCGATGCCGGCCGTCTCGATGAGGCCATGCAGTCGCTCGAGGCGTTGATTGCGCTCGAGGGCCGAGTACCTGCGCTGATCGCGCAGCTGGCGCAGCTCAAGTTCTTCGCGGCCCAGCGTACCCTGACCGATGAGGTCCAGACGCTGGTCGATGAAGTGCTGGCGGCCGATCCTCGTCAGCCGACGGTACTCGGCCTGCTCGGGATCGAGGCCTTCGATCAAGCCCGCTATCCCGAGGCCATCGATTACTGGCGCAAGGCGATTGCCGGCTTCGAGAATCCCGATGCCGCCAAGGCGCTGCGCGAAGGCATCAAGGCCGCACGCCAGCGCATGGCCAGTGCCGGTGATGTCGATGCCTCGGTCGCCCTGGCCAACTCGGTCGCGCCAGATCAAGGCGCGGCGGCTGATCAGGACAGCAAGGAGGGCGCTGCACGTCTGACGCTCAAGGTGTCATTGGACCCGACGCTCGAGGCTCAGCTGGCGGCGCTGCCGGTCAGTGCCGAAGCGGCGACCCTGTTCATCGTGGCGCGTGATGGCGAAGGCAAGCTGCCGCCGCTGGCAGTAGTGCGCACCACCGCGGACAAGCTGCCGCTGACGCTCACTCTGTCGGACGACAACGCCATGGCCCCGATGGCGCGGCTCTCGATGGCCGAGCGCGTCACGCTCGTGGCGCGCATCTCCGCTTCCGGGCAGCCGACGGCCCAGCCGGGGGATCTCGAAGGCAAGCTCGAGAATGTCATCGTCACCCGCAGTGCTGACGCCGATGACGAGAAAGGCGCTGATGCATCACAGGCACCGCTGGCACTGCGCATCGATCACCGCATCACTCAGTAAGCCGCGATTGGCCCCTGGCCCGCGCGATGACGGCTTCGTTTGTCATTGCGCCGGTTGGGGCCATCGCCGCTTTTGGGTAGACTGCGCGCTGGTTTTTCGAAAATACCCTCGATGACCGGCTGTCTCGTCGTAAGGACATGTTTACCTTGCGGCGGTGCGGGCTCTTATCGAAAGGCCTGCGACGCCGCGGTATTTCAGGTTTTCCTGCGTCATAGCTTCTTTCTCCAGAATTATTTCTAAAGACCTTCTTTCTCCAGACTCAAGGACGCGCCAGGCGCAATGCGGCTCAAATCGATCAAGCTGGTCGGCTTCAAATCCTTCGTCGATCCGGTCACCGTGCCCTTCGACAGCAACATGACGGCGATTCTCGGCCCCAACGGCTGCGGGAAATCGAACGTCATCGATGCTGTGCGCTGGGTGATGGGCGAGTCCAGCGCCAAGAATCTGCGCGGCGAGTCGATGACGGACGTCATCTTCAATGGCTCCACCGGACGCAAGCCGGTGGGCCAGGCTTCCATCGAGCTGACCTTCGACAATGCCGACGGTAGCCTCGGGGGCGCCTGGTCCGAGTATGCCGAGATCGCCGTCAAGCGTCTGGTGACGCGCGATGGCCAGTCCGGCTACTTCCTCAATGGCCAGAAGTGCCGCCGGCGTGATATCGCCGACGTCTTCCTCGGCACCGGCCTCGGGCCGCGCTCCTACTCCATCATCGGTCAGGGCATGATCTCGCAGCTGATCGAGGCGCGCCCGGATGACCTGCGCAGCACCCTCGAGGAAGCCGCGGGCATCTCCAAGTACAAGGAGCGCCGCCGCGAGACCGAGAACCGCATGAAGCGCACCCAGGAGAACATGGAGCGCCTGGATGACCTGCGTGAGGAACTCGACAAGCAGCTCGAGCGCCTCAAGCGTCAGGCCGAGGCCGCCAAGCGCTATCAGACCCTCAAGCAGGACGAATATCGCCTCAAGGGCGAGCTGGCCGTGCTGCGTCGGCGGGGCCTGCGTGCGCAGCAGCGCGAGCAGCAGTCACGCGTCGCGGAGCTGGAAACCGGCGTCGAGCGCGAGATTCTCGGGCAGCGTCAGTGCGAGAGCCAGCTGGAAGAGCAGCGCTATCAGCACGACGAGCTGGCGGGAGAGCTGGAAACCCATCAGGCCGCCTTCTATGAGACCGGCGCCCAGATCGCGCGCCTCGAGCAGAGCCTCGAGCATGCCCGCACCCGTGAGCAGCAGCTGGCGGCGGATCTTGAGATGGCCAGGCGCGAGCTGAGCGACATACAGCGCGTCGAGGGCGAGGACGGCGAGCGCCTCGAGATGATCGATGCGCGCCTGGAAGACATCGCCCCGGAACTCGAGCTGGCCCGCGAGACCCTCGAAGGGCTCGAGCTGTCATTGGAGGAGGCCGAAGAACGCCGCCAGGACAGCCAGAGCGAGTGGGAGCGCTTCAGTCAGGCCGACAACGAAGCCCAGCGTGGCGCCGAGCGCGCCCAGAGCGAGATCCAGCAGCTCGAGAATGCCATCGCCGACGCCGAGCGCCAGCGCGAGCGCCGCCGCCAGCAGCTGGCGGAGCTGCCGGATGTCGCCGAGCTGCGCGAAGCCCGCGAGGAGCTGCGTGAGCAGCTCGATGAATTGTCGCTCAGCGGCGAATCACTGGAGTCGCGCCGCGAGCAGGCCAGTGAAGCCCGTGAGCAGGCCCAGGCCGATCGTCTGGCGCTGGATGGAGAGCGCGATCAGCTGCGCCAGCGTCGCAATGTCTTGCAGGGCGAGAAGGCCTCGCTTGAGGCACTGATCGACGCGGCGCTGCGTGATGACGATGACAGTCTGGCGAGCCATCTGGAGCAGCACGGGCTCGCCGAGACCCCGGCGCTGGCCGAGGGGCTCGAGGTCGCCGAGGGCTGGGAATCGGCCAGTGCCTGGGTGCTGGGCCCCTTCCTCAAGGCGCGTCTGGCGGCGAGCGAGCCGTCGCGTCTGGCCACGCTGATGGATGAGCTGCCCGGCGGCGAGCTGTTGCTGGTCGATGGCACGCCGGCGTCCAGCGCGGCAGCCCGCCCCGCCGGCACTCTGGCGGCGCAGGTGAGCGGCGCGGATGCCTTGGCCGGTTGGCTGGCCAGCATCCACTGTGTCGAGTCGCAGGCAGCCGCCTGGGCCAGGCGTGATTCGCTGGCCGCGCACGAGAGCGTGCTGACCCCGGATGGCCTGTGGTTGGGGCAGGGCTGGAGCCGCCGTCAGGTGGCCGGTGAACGTGCCGATAGCGTCATCGCCCAGCGGGCGCGCCTCGAGCAGGTGGTGCTGGAGCTCGAGTCACTGGATGAGCGTCTCGAGGAGATCGAGACGCGTCTGGCCGCAGCCGCCGAACAGATTGCCGGCGCCGAGCAGCAGCTCGAGCATCTGCGCGTCGAAGAGCGTGAGCTGGGCGAGCGCCAGCGTGAACTCAGTCTCAAGGAGGCCGGCATCGCCAGCCGCCTGGAGCATGTCGATGGTCGCGCCCGTGAGCTGGATGAGGAGCTCGAGCAGCTGGCGGAAACGCGCGAGACTCAGGCCCTGACGCTGGAGGAGGCGCGCGAGCGCTGGCAGCAGGCACTGGAGGCGGTCGAGAACAACGCCCAGTCGCGCGAGTCGCTGGAGCGTTCACGGCGCGAACATCAGGAGGCGCTGGCCGGGCTGCGTGCCCAGCTGGCGCCCGCGCGTGAGCAGGTCAACCGTCTCGACATGGAGCGTCAGCGCCTGACCACCGAGCGTGACGGCATGCAGGGCCAGCGCATGCGAGCCGTCGAGCAGCGCGAGAAGCTCGCCGAGCGCATCGAGATGCTCGAGGCCAGCCGCGAAGAGGCCTCGCTGCCGCAGGAAGAAGAGCGCGAAAAGCTCGAGATGCTGCTCGAGACACGTCTGTATCAGGAAACCAAGCTCAACGCCTGTCGTGACAAGACTCATGAATTGGTCGAACAGATGCGTCAGGCGGAACAGGCGCGTCAGACTCATGAGCGCAATCTCGAGGGGATTCGTCAGCGCCTCGAGGAAGGCCGCATGCAGGTGCAGGCGCTGACCCTCAAGGGCGATGCGCAGGACGAGCAACTGGTGGAACTGGGTTATGACGAGGCAGCGATCACGCAGCTCGAGGACGAGCTGGACCCCAATGCCACCGAGTCGGCCTGGAGCCACAACCTCGAGCAGATCGGCGAGCGCATCAAGCGGCTGGGGGCCATCAACCTGGCGGCCATCGAGGAATACGACCAGCAGGCCGAGCGTCGCAACTATCTGGAAGCCCAGCATGCCGAGCTGAGCGAAGCGCTGGAGACCCTCGAGCGCGCCATCCGCAAGATTGACCAGGAAACACGGGTGCGCTTCAAGGACACCTTCGACAAGGTCAATGCCGGAATCCAGGCGCTTTTCCCCAAGATCTTCGGGGGCGGAACCGCATGGTTGACGCTAACTGGTGATGATTTGCTGGAGACGGGAGTCGCGATCATGGCGCGGCCACCGGGCAAGAAAAACTCCACCATTCACCTGTTGTCAGGCGGTGAGAAGGCACTGACGGCACTGGCGCTGGTCTTCGCCATCTTCCAGCTCAATCCGGCCCCGTTCTGCATGCTCGATGAGGTGGATGCACCGCTGGATGATGCCAACGTCGGACGCTATGCGAGGCTGGTGAAGGAGATGTCGGAAAGCGTACAGTTCATCTATATCACCCATAACAAGATCGCCATGGAAGCGGCAGATCGGCTGATGGGTGTCACCATGCAGGAACCCGGCGTCTCGCGCCTTGTCTCTGTAGGGATAGAAGAAGCTGCCGTGCTTGCCGAAGCGTGAGGGAAAAGCCGTTCAGGAGGGCAAGGTCATCCTCCGGCGCGGTAGCCAGTGGCCGCCTTGGCGGCCTAGTTGGCAAGATCGTGTTGCATCTAGAGATCGAAAGCACTACGAGTTTGCGTCATAGTGTCAGTCAGGGATAATTGAAGGGCGATTGCGCAGGTCACCACCACAGGATTGACATTCGAAAAAATGTCCCCTTTTTCTGCAATCGCGCTATGCTGTTCACGTGCATGGTGCCCAAGCAAACAGGCTAATGACCCATGGAATTGAGAGAGTGGCTCATCTTGTTGGGGTTGGTGCTGGTCGCAATCATCGTCGTTGACGGTGTGCGCAGGCTCCAACGTCAACGTCGAGTACCCCGACTGGATCGAGCGGGTACAGAGGATTCCACCGACGATGCGGGCAATCCCGCGGTGGAAGAAGAGGAAGAACGTGACAACTGGGAGCTGCCGAACGGCGGCTACCGGGTGGTTGGCGATTCCGAGACGCATGCCGAGGACGAGGAAGATGTCGTGCTCGACAATGCTCATGGCATCAAGGCCTCGCGGGTGACTCAACCGAGTCGTCCGGCGCAGCCCATGGAGCGTCGTGAAGCGCCGGAGCGCAAGGGCTTCGGCGAGCGTGCGGCTGCCTTCGGTGCGCGTGCCAGCCAGTCGATGCGCGACGTGACGGCCAGTCTGGGCGCACGGCGTGATGATGAGCATGAGCACGACGATGCGCATCGTGAGCCCGTGCTCGGCAGCGCCTCCAGTGAGCAGGCCGAGACGGCGCGCGAAGACGACTTCCATGAGAAGCCGGTGATCACCGCCGAGGACGACAGCATCAGCGTCTCCTCCACCCAGGCCGATGATCTCGAGCCGATGGCCGAGATCGAGGAAGGTCAGGATGCGAGGACTGAGGCGTCGTCCGCTGGCAAGCCGGCCGATGTCGCCGACAGTGCTTCCCAGCGCCAGGAGCCTTCGCTGGAAGCGGCCACAGCGCCTGCTGCCGATGCCACAGCGCCCGAGGATGATCGTCATCCGCTGGTGCTGCGTGCCGAACGCAATCAGGTCGATGACCAGCTCGCACGTGACACCCTGGCTGATGCCAGTGAAGTCATCATCATCTCGGTGATGGCGCGCGGCGATGAAGGCTTCAGTGGTGAAGACGTGCTGGGTATCTCGCTGGCCTGTGGTCTGCGTCATTCCGAGATGGGGCTGTTCCTGCGCCACGAGGAAGATGACGACGACAGCCCGCTGCAGTTCGCGATGGCCAACGTGGTCAAACCGGGCATCTTCAAGCCGGCCGAGATGGTGGACAGCCAGCTGGATGGCGTCACCTTCCTGATGCCGCTGCCGGGCGCGGACGACACCTCCGCCGCCTTCGAGACCATGGTCGAGATCGCCATGCTGCTGGTGCGTCGTCTGGGTGGTGAGCTGAAAGACGAGAACCACAGCGTGATGACGGCCCAGACCATCGAGTTCAAGCGCCAGCAGGTGCATGAGTTCGAGCGTCGCAATCGTCTGCATCGCTACCAGGCCAACTGATCGACTCCCCAGCCATTCTCTGAGTCGAGCAGTCATGCCAGAACGCCAACGGCGACCTTCGGGTCGCCGTTGGCGTTTTCGTGTCCTGCCGACCTCTTGCAGCCTTTGACGCTCCCTGCCAGTCGCCCGAAGTGCTTGAATGTGTGGCCTGTCGATCACATTGAGTACAATGGCAGCATCAAGGCGACCCCTCTGCCTGCAAGTCTTTGCAAGCCCTTGCAAGTGCATCAGGTCGGAGGGGTCGCCACCCGTTTTCAGGTCGCTCAGCGCTGCCTTCTGGCAGTGCTGGCGAGCCACTGTTTCGAGTGAGTGTCATGTCAGCCCAGGATGATCTGTTTTCGGCGCCCGCCGATGATTCCAACGCCTCGAGCGCTTCCCGCTCCGCTGCACCGGCCGCGGTGGAAGGCGTACCTGCCAAGGTGATGGAGGAGGTCGCGCAGCTGCATCGCGAGCTGCTTGAGGCCAGCCACCGCTATTACGTGCTGGATGATCCGACGCTGACCGATGCCGACTACGACACGCGCCTGCGCCGTCTCGAGGCGCTGGAAGCCGAATATCCCCAGCTGATCAGCTCGGAATCGCCCACCCAGCGTGTCGGAGCCGCACCGGCCAGCGGCTTTGAAGAAGTGCAGCATGCGGTGCCGATGCTGTCGCTCAACAACGCCTTCGATGACGATGAGCTGCGTGCCTTCGTGCAACGTGCGGCGAAAACGCTGGAGCTGGGAGACGCCCAGGATGCGGGTGACGAGCTGAGCTTCTGCTGCGAGCCCAAGCTCGATGGCCTGGCCGTGTCGCTCATCTACGAGAATGGCGTGCTGGTGCAAGGTGTGACGCGCGGCGATGGCCGCACCGGCGAAGGCATCACCACCAATCTGCGCACCATCCGCTCGATCCCGCTCAAGCTGCGGGGTGATGATCTGCCGGAGCTGCTGGAAGTGCGCGGCGAGGTCTACATGAGCCACGCTGGCTTCGAGGCGCTGAACGCGCGCGGCCGCGACGAGGACGGCAAGGTGTTCGCCAACCCGCGCAATGCCGCCGCCGGCAGCCTGCGCCAGCTGGATTCCAATATCGCCGCCTCGCGTCCGCTGGAATTCTGCGCCTACCAGGTCGCGCGGGTGGACGATGCGCTGCTCGCCAGCGAGGCCGGCCAGAATCATTCCGGCCTGATGGCGCTGCTCAACGACTATGGCTTCCGCACCAGCCCCCAGCTTGAGGTGGTGCGCGGTGCCCAGGGCATCATCGACTACACCCGCCGCCTCGGTGAGCAGCGGGATGGCCTCGATCACGACATCGATGGCGCGGTCATCAAGCTCGATGCACTGCGTCTGCAGCGTGAACTGGGCTTCGTGGCGCGCGCACCGCGCTGGGCCATCGCCTACAAGTACCCGGCGCAGGAGCAGGAAACCACCCTGGAAGGCGTCGATTTTCAGGTCGGACGCACTGGCGCGCTGACGCCGGTCGCCCGGCTGGCACCGGTGCAGGTCGCCGGTGTGGTGGTCTCCAACGCCACACTGCACAACATGGACGAGGTGGAGCGTCTCGGCGTGCAGATCGGTGACAGTGTCATCATTCGGCGCGCCGGCGACGTCATCCCGCAGGTGGTGCGGGTCGCCAGCGAAGGCGCCAGCCGTGTAGCCATCGTGCTGCCGGACGGCTGCCCGGTGTGTGGCTCCGAGATCGAGCGCCTCGAAGGCGAGGTGGTAGCACGCTGCGCGGGCGGGCTGATCTGCGCCGCGCAGCGCAAGGAAGCCCTCAAGCACTTCTCCAGCCGCAAGGCGCTGGATGTCGATGGCCTCGGCGAGAAGCTGATCGAGCAGCTGATCGAGCGTGAGCTGGTCAAGACGCCGGCGGACCTGTTCCACCTGGAAGCTGCCACGCTCGCCGAGCTGCCGCGCATGGGCGAGAAGTCCGCCGCCAATCTGGTCGCCTCGCTGGACAAGAGCCGCAACACCACCCTGGCGCGTTTCATCTACGCCCTCGGCATTCGGGAAGTCGGTGAAGCCACCGCCGCGAATCTGGCCACGCACTTCGGCACCCTGGAAGCGCTGCGTGCAGCGGATCAGGCCGCGCTGGAGGCAGTGGAAGATGTCGGCCCCATCGTCGCCGCGCATATCCATACCTTCTTCCAGCAGCCGACCAACAACGAGACGCTGGAAGCGTTGCTCGCCTGCGGCCTGAGCTGGGAAGAGGTCGAGATCGGTGAGCGCCCCCAGCCGCTGGCAGGCCAGACCTGGGTGCTGACCGGCAGCCTCGACAGCATGACGCGTGATGAAGGCAAGGCACGTCTGCAGGCGCTGGGTGCCAAGGTGGCGGGCAGTGTCTCGAAGAAGACCGCCGGTGTGGTCGCCGGCGAGGCAGCGGGCAGTAAGCTCGAGAAAGCCATGCAGCTGGGCCTCATGGTGCTGGACGAAGAGACCTTCGTGAAGCGCCTGGCCGAATGGGAGTCCGGTGCTGATGCACAGCAGGACAATCCGCAAGACAGTGCGCAAGCCAATGTGCAAGACAGTGCGCAAGACAGCGCGGGAGAGGATGCATGAGTATGGATACGCTGAATGATGCACCGCAGGCGGCGCCACGCCACCCTGATGAAGGACAGGAGCTACCCATGAGCCAGATGCCACTTGATCAGATGGACCCGCGGGACCGCTTCATCGAGGTGCCGCAGACCATGCTGCCCGCCGATACACGGCGCGCCCTGCTGGAAGCCTTCGTCACCCGTCAGGGCTATGACACCACCGATGTCGGCGAAGGCATGGCCGGCTGGGTCGCGGAGCTGGAAGGCCAGCTGTCACGCGGCAAGCTGTTGATCGTCCATGACATCGGCACCGAATCCACCGAGGTGATGACGCTGGAGCAATGGCAGTCCTTCGGTCGCCAGCTGGCGGACGACGAGGAAGAGGGCGACTGAGCCCGGCCAGCGGTCATGCTGTGTTGAGCATGCCCTGACCCTGCCCCTGACCCCGGGGCTGGAAGCGACAACGCCCCTGGCACAGGCCAGGGGCGTTGTCGTTCATGATGCACCAGTTGTTGCACCAGTTGGTGCGGTTAGTGGCGTCTGGCGATGCGCCGGATCATGCGAACCACATCGGCACGACCAGGCTCGAGATCAGCAGGATCAAGGCCCCGCCCAGGCGCGAGGAAATCTGCGCGAAGGGCATCAGCTGCATGCGATTGGCCGCCGAGAGTACGGCGACGTCACCCGTGCCGCCCATGTTGGCCATGCACAGGCCAGCGGTGATGGCGGACTCGATGGGATAGAAGCCGACCAGTTTGCCCACCAGACCCGCACCGAAGGCGGCACCGGCGACGACACCGAACACGATCACCACGTAGGTGATGGTGATGGCATCGATCACCTGGCCCAGATCGGTATAGGCTACGCCGATGCCGAACAGCAGCGCGAAGGTCCAGTTGCCTGCCACGAACCGGAACCATTGGGCGGCGGCCTGATTGATGTTCTCCGGTACCAGGTTGGCGCACTTGAGCACGGCGACCGCGATGATCATCAGCGCGTAGGGGTGCAGCGGAATGACCTTGCCGAGAATCTGGCTGGCGACGAAGAAGCTCAAGGCAATCACCATGCCGATGCCCAGCTGGGACAGGTCAGGCGTGCTCTTCTCTTCGCGGACATTGACGCCCGGCATCATCTGGCCGCCACCGGTCAGCGACGGGAAGCGCTTGCCAAGCCCGTTGAGCAGCCCGGCAATGATGATGGCGAAGACATTGCCCAGGGCCAGTGCCGGCACCAGGATCGAGATATAGTAGCTGGCCGGTTGCCCCAGCAGCTGCTCGTAGATCTGGCTCATCGGCACGGCGCCGGCGCCCATGCCGCCGCCCATGATGGGCAGGGCGATGACCATGACGGCATCCTTGGGCGAGAAGCCCATGACCCAGCCGACCAGCATCGCGAAGAGCGCCGCGAACAGCACCGAGCACAGCAGTGGCAGCGCGAAGCGGGCCCCGACCTTGACCAGCACGCGGGAGTCCATGCCGAGAATGCTGCCGGTGATCAGCGCCGCGATGTAGAAGTTCAGAAAGCCACCGGCCTTCATGAACTCACTGACATTCGCCGTGACTTCCTGCGGCAGCCAGCCGCTGTAGACCAGCGCTGCGGCACCGAAGATGGCGAGAATGGCGCCGCCACCCAGATAGCTGTTGATGATCGGCAGGCGGTCGCCCAGAAAGCCCAGCAGCTCCCCGAGAATCATCATGACCAGCAGCGCGCCGATCATGCCGGCAGGCAGGCTGTCGGTGGCGATGGCGGCGACAAGAACCAGGAAGGACAGGGCGAAGATCGGCAGCGACATGCCGAAGATGCGCGTCTTCTGCCAGGGGGACTCTGCGGCAGGCGTGGCCGTGGCGGTCTGCGAGGAATGTGTCATGCATGCTCCTTGTCCTGCACTCTGTCGTTGCAGGACCTGTTGTCATGCCCGGACGCGTTGGCGTGGCATCGCGGGATCGTTTGGGACGGGGAAGGGACATCATGTTCGCGCACTGGATGCGCGTCACAGGGAGCTTACGGTGTGGCTCCCGAGGGCCAAGTTTTGCGAATTAAAGAAAGCCTTTTGAAACTTATGAAAGCGCCGGCTACCGCTCGCCCATGCGCCGGGCCGAATGGCCATGCCACCAAGGGGGCACATGGCTTGTCCGGCGTGCTGCGACATTCTCAACCCGGGCTGAGCGCGCTGACCTCATTGCTCGCCGCCGGCATGGTGATCGTCAGCCTGCTGGTCGCGGCCTGGCTCTTCAGTGCCCAGCTGGAGCGGACCCAGCGCGAGATCCAGGGCCAGCGCATTGCCGCTCTTGCCCAGCGCATCGCGCGTCTGCCCGAGGTGCGTTCCGCCCTGAGCGAGTCCAGCGCGCCGCAGACTGCGCCTCCCGTCGCGAACAGCCGCCTGGCGGCACGCATCGAGCGACTGCGTCAGGAGAATGCCGTCGACTTCATCGTGGTGATGCGCCCGGATGGCTTGCGGCTCAGTCACCCGGACCCCGCACGCATCGGGCAGCCCTTCCAGGGTGGCGACGAACAGCGTGCGCTTGCCGGCGCCTCCTACCTCTCCGAATCCCGCGGCACGCTCGGCGAAAGCCTGCGCAGCTTCGTTCCGGTCATGGCGAATGCGTCCAAGAGCGGTGAGCGCGCCGTCGTCGGTGCGGTGGCCATCGGTATCACGCTGGACTCCCTGGGGCGGCGTCTGGCCGATGAGAAGCGCCAGCTGCTGCTCGGACTAGGTTTGTTGATGCTGTTCGGCACGCTGGGCGCACTGGGTCTGGCGCGCTATCTGCGCAGGCAGCTCAAGGGACTGGAGCCGGCGGCCATCGCGCGGCTGGTGGAGGAGCATCAGGCGGTGCTGGCCAGCCTGGAAGAGGGCATCATCGTGGTCGATCCCGAGGGGCGGATCACGCTGGTGAATGCCGCGGCGCGCGAGTTGCTGGGGGCCTTGCCGACGCTGGGAGAGCACCTTGATGGCTGGCTGCCCGACACCGGCATGCGTGAGTGCCTCGTCGCGCGCCAGCCGGTGAGCGAACAGGAAGAGACCCGCCTGCGTCAGGTGACTCACGGCGGGCGGCGATTGCTGGTGCGTTGCCAGCGGGTGCATGATGGCGAGCTGCTGATGGGCGGCGTGCTGGTACTGCGCGAGCACGACCGCATGCAGCGCCTCGCCGAGGAGCTGACCGGCGTCCGCCGTCAGGCGGAGTCACTGCGTGCCGCGCGCCATGAGTTCCGCAACCGGCTGCATGTGCTGTCGGGCCTGACGCAGATGCAGGACCTCGCCGGTCTGCGCGATTATCTGGCGTTGCTGGTGGAGCGGGAGTTGCCGGCGGATGCCGCGGCCGCCGAGCGCATCGCGGACCCTCTGCTGGCAGGTCTTCTGATCGGCAAGCACAGCGAGGCGCGCGAGCGTGGCATCACGCTGGCGGTCGAGCTGGAGATCGAATGCCATCATGGCCGCTGCGCTGAGTGGGGAATGCCACAGGACGAGGGTGCGCAGGCCGAGTTTCCGGTGCTGGAGCGTAGCCTGAGTCATGATCTGGTCAGCGTGATCGGCAATCTGCTCGACAATGCCTTCGAAGCGCTGGAGGAGATGAGCGCTGACGCTCACGCCCCGTCTGTGACCCTGGGGTTGATGCTGGAATCACTGGACCCGTCGGCAGAGGCGCAGTTGTCGATCAGCGTGGCGGACAACGGCCCCGGCCTGCCGACGGAGCTGAGGCAGACGGCACGCATGGCGGGGGTGAGCAGTCATGGAGAAGGCCGCGGGCTGGGCCTGTCGCTGGTGCAGGAGATCGTGACCGCGCGCGAGGGAGAATGGCACCTCTATGCGCCCTCGGGCGGCGGTACCCTGGTCGAGCTGACCCTGCCTTGCCGACTGCTGACTGGCGCGGCGCCCTGATAGGGGGCCGCGCATCACGGGATGGCGTTGCGGCCGGAACTTGCACAACGAAGGAGCCAGAGCGCATGCGTGTGCTGATAGTCGAAGACGACCCCATGGTCATGCGTCTCAATGTCGAATACCTCAGTCGCATCGACGGCATGCGCCTGGTGGCCCAGTGCGAGGATGTCGCGACGGCACTCGACGTGCTGGCGCAGGAAGCGGTGGACCTGGTGCTGCTGGATGTCTATCTGCGCAGTCGCAGCGGGCTGGAAGTGTTGCGATGGCTGAGGCGCCACGCCGCCCCCGATATCCAGGTGATCCTGATCACCGCTGCCAGTGAGGCGGACACGGTGCGCAGCGCACATGCGCTCGGGGTGTGCGATTACCTGGTCAAACCCTTCAGCTTCGCCCGTTTTCAGCAGGCGTTGGCACTGGCGCGTCGCGGGCGCCAGCAGCTGGAGAGCCTAGAGGGTGAAGTCAGCCAGCAACAACTGGACCAGCTCTTCGGCGTGCAAGGGCTGGTCAGCGGCGCTGCGGGCGCGGTACCCGAGGGGCGCCTGCCCAAGGGCGTGACGGCGGCATCTCTAGCCTTGGTGGCCAGTGCCATCCAGGCGCTGCCGCGCGAGGAAGGCAGCTTCACCAGTGAGGCGCTGCTGCCTGCCACCGGCATGTCGCGAGTGACCATCCGCAAGTACCTGCGCCATCTCGCGGCCTGCGGCATGCTCAGCGAGGCCTTCCACTACGGTCAGATCGGCCGGCCATCCTTCACCTATCAGGTCATCGACCGTCAGGCCCTGTCCAGACAGTGCCGTCAGGCCTGAGTGATACCGACCTCTCAGCGCCGCTGGACGATATCGCGGATCAGGCGGCGTCCCGGGTGCAGGTGCTCGGCCAGTTCGCGTTCCAGCGGCAGCGGCTCGCCGCACAGTTGCGAGGCGATCAGCTCAGCGCACAGCGGGGCGGTGGTGAAGCCGCGTGAGCCGTGTGCGGTGGAGAGCCACAGGCCGGGCAGATGGGCGCCGCTCGACTGCGGTACGCGCTTTTTCGCATCGAAGGCCATGGCGGCGTAATCCTCACGCCATTGCGCGGCGTCCGGCGCCGGGCCGGCCAGCGGGCTCTTGTCCGGGCTGGCGGCGCGCCAGGCGACACGTCCCTGCCAGTCATCGTCTTCCAGCCTGACGCCACGCGCCTGCTCCCAGGCGGCGACGAAGGCGGGCAGGGCACTGCGCAGCTCCGCGACATTGGCGGCGTGGTCCGCCTCGCGGACTGCCTCATCCTCATCGCGCGGGGCGAAGGTCGCGCCGAAGCTGAGGGTCACGCTGCCATCGGCGTGGCGCTGATAGGGCGAGACATAGCCACCGGCGCAGACCACGCTGTCGAGCGCTGGCAGGTGCGCGGCGTGTTCCGGCGCTACCGTGATCTCGCTGACCTGGCCGCGAATCGGCTGCAGCGGCAGGTGCGCGAGCGGCTCGGGCAGGTGAGTCTGCTCCCCCAGCGCGACGATCAGCTGATCGACTTCAATGCTGGTGCCGTCGCTGATCTGCAGCTGCCAGCGTGGCTCGCCGTTGCCAGTAGCCCCGCTTTCCTCGGCCTCCAGCGACTGAATGGCCTCGATGCGTGCCTGCAGGAAGCGGATGCCCGGGGTGGCGGCGAGGTGCTGACAGAGCGCGCTGGGGCGCACCCAGCCGGCGACCGGATAGAAGAGGCCGTCGAAGGTGATCTCGCTGCCGGCGATTCGACTGGCCTCGCTGGCGCTGACCGGCTTGAGCAGCGCCTCGGGCAGCGGGTGATTGTCGAGGAAGCGCTGCTGGCGCTTGCGCTCACGCTCGCTGGTGGCCAGCTGCAGCACGCCGCTGGCGGACCACAGGGACTGTTCGGGGTCGAGGCTTGCCAGCCAGCGCCGGCTGTACTGCAGCGCGGCCAGCTGGAAGCGACTGGCGGGATTGGTCTCGGCGGCCAGCTTGACGTAGAGCGCACCCTGGCGATTGCCGGAGGCACGCGCGCCGGGGGCTTCGGCATCGATCAGCGTGACCTTCACGCCGCGCCGCGCCAGCGCCTCGGCGCAGCTGGTGCCGGCGATACCGGCGCCGAGTACCGCGACATGCGTCTCGCGACTGACCGGCGCGGGCTGCGGGGGCTGAGTCCAGGGCTGCTCACGACGCAGCGGATGAAGGGCGCCACGCACCGCGTGCTCCTGTATGGGGGCATGGGTGGATGCGGGTGAGGCATCAAGCCCCATCAGTTCGGCGCGCGCGGCGGCGGTCGGTTCGTCCAGCTCGCCGCAGATCATCTCGCGCTTCATGCCGTGGCCGGGCACCTTGCGCCACACGAAGCCTGCCGCGCGCAGGCCACGCCGCACGAAGCCCGCGGCGGTGAAGGTGGCGAAGGTCGCCGTGGGACGCGAGACACCCGCCATGGCCGCGAACAGCTCGGGTGACCACATCTGCGGGTTCTTCGACGGCGAGAAGCCATCGAGGAACCAGGCATCCACGCCTCCTTCCAGGCGCGACATGCGCTCCACCGCATCGCCGAAGTGCAGGTCCAGGGTGATGCGCTCATCCAGCCACAGGCGGTGCACGCCGAGGACGGCAGCGGGCCATTGAGCGACCAGCGGCTTCGCCAGTGAGGCGAGGTCCGGCCAGGCGGACAGCGCCCGCTCGAGATCCGCGGCACGCATCGGGTGCTTTTCCACCGAGACGACATGCAGGCGCGCCTCGGCGGGCGCCGTTGCCAGAAAGCGCTGGGCGGCACACAGGATGTTGAGGCCGGTGCCGAAGCCGGTCTCGCCGATCACGAAGGGGCGCGCTTCCCGCCAGTCACGGAAGCGCTCGCTCAGCCGGTTGCTGTCGAGGAAGACGTGCACGGTCTCGGCGCGGCCATCGTGGATCGAGAAGTACACATCGCCGTAATCGGTGGCCTGTGGCGCGGTGTCGTCCCACTTGAGCTGCGCCTCCTCCAATGCCGCCAGTGGTGCCAGTGGCACGTTCGGCACTACGCCGGGCGCCGTGACCGGCTCGATCGCGCTCGGTGGCGTCGTGGCAGGCTTGCGTGCCGCGGTGGCCGAGGCTTCCTGCGCCGAAGCCTGGCGGGCTGACGAGGCGGCCTGATCAGGAGCTGACTGGCCGGGGGCGGGCTGGCGGGGGGCGGAAGGGTGATCGTTCACGGGCATTCCTGGCAGGAGGTCGAGCGGGAGAGCAGCACAGCGAGACAGCGGCAGAGCAAGGTCTGCAACGCAGACGACGGACAGCCAGGCTGTCCGTCGTCTGTGAGAAACCGCCGGTCAGGTGACCGGTCGGGCGCCGGGCTAGGGCAGGGTCTGCTTGAAGGGCTTCACTTCGGCGCTTTCATAGACACCGGCGATGACGAAGGGATCGGCATCGGCCCACTTCTGGGCGTCTTCGAGGGAATCGAACTCGGCGATGATGACGCTGCCGCTGAAGCCGGCTTCGCCCGGTGCTTCGCTGTCGATGGCCGGGTTGGGGCCGGCGATGACCAGACGACCGGCGGCATGCAGCGCCTCCAGACGTGCCAGATGCGGCGGACGCGCCGCCATGCGGGCTTCGAGGCTACCTTCGACGTCCTGACAGACAATGGAGTAGAGCATCACGAATCATCCTTTTGAGAATTGGTCGAGGAAGCGTTCTCTTCCTGAGGGGCCTGCACCATGTGACGGGACAGGTAGACGCCCTGAACGATGACGAACAGCAGTGTCAGACCGAGCATGCCGAACAGCTTGAAATCGACCCAGATGTCTTCCGAATAGTGACTGAAGACGTAGATGTTGAGGCCGCCCATGGCGAGGAAGAATACCACCCAGGCCAGGTTGAGGCGGTGCCAGATGGGGCGTGGCAGCTGAATCGCCTTTTCCATCATGCGCTCCACCAGCGGCTTGCCGCCGAACAGCGGCGACAGCAGGAAGGCGACGGCGAACAGCCAGTTGACCACGGTGGGCTTCCACTGGATGAAGGAGCTGTTGCCGAACAGCACGGTCGCGCCACCCAGCACGACGACCAGCGCCAGGGTGACCAGCTGCATCTTCTCGACGCGCTTGTGGCGCCAGTAGATGTACAGCACCTGCGCGAGGGTCGCGGGAATCAACACGGCGGTAGCCATGATCATGTCGCCAGTCATCTTGTAGACGGCGAAGAAGATCACGATCGGCAGAAAGTCGAGCAACATCTTCATGGGTAATGCGCACTCCTGAACACGACGACGCAGCCGTCGGGAAGGCAAGGGCCTGTGCGAGTGGTATCCTGTCTGACACCAGCGGCGCACCCCTGCCTGCATGTGCTCATTCTGCCGCCATTGCTGCCTGCTGACAAAGCCCCTGTGTGTCCGGGCGCGCATCGCAGCCAATACTGCCCGACGTCTGGCCCGCTGGATCGCCTGCATCTCAGGCATCGCGTGGCACAGACGTTCATCCCGAGAGGTTCCCCGTGTCCGACGTCCTGTCCGACTCTTCGCCGATTTCCGCATCCCGCAAGCCGATCGAGTTTCGCCCGCTGCCGGAGCGCTTCGATTCCGATATCGAGGTGCCGGACATCGACCTGCACATGCATTCCACCGCCTCCGATGGCGGCATGGCACCGACAGAGCTGGTGGCGCTGGCCGCGCGGCGCGGTCTGTCACGCATGTCACTGACCGATCACGACAGCATGGAAGGCATCTTCGAGGCCCAGCAGGCCGCCCGCGCCGAGGGAATCTCGTTGCTGCCCGGCTGTGAGCTGTCGGTCCGCTGGCGCAACCAGACCATCCACATCGTGGCGTTGATGCCCGAGGGCGCCGGCGATGCGCTGAGTGCCGGTCTCAAGCAGCAGCACGAGGCGCGTGAACGCCGCAGCCACGAGATCGCCACGCGCATGGAAAAGCTCGGGCTCGAGAATGCCTTCGAGCGCGCCCGGGAACAGGCTACGCTGAGTGGCTCAGGCGACCGCCCGCTGTCACGACCGGATTTCGCCCGCGCGCTGGTCGAGGCCGGGATTGCACGCAATCTGCAGGACGCCTTCAAGCGGCATCTGGGCGCGGGTCAGAAAGGCGACGTCAAGGCGCACTGGCCGGAGATGGAAGAGGCGGTGGGCTGGGTGCGTGCCGATGGTGGCATCGCCGTGATGGCGCACCCGATGCGCTACAAGCTGACGCGCACCAAGCGTGGCGAGCTGCTGCGTGACTTCATTGCCGCCGGCGGCGAAGGCGCGGAGCTGGTCAGCGGCTTCCAGAATATCGATCGCGCGCGTGACCTGGCGCGTCAGCTGGATGAGCTGGGGCTCTATGCCTCCGTCGGCAGTGACTTCCACTTCCCTGGCGGCCCGCTGGCGCCCGGCAGCATGAGTCCGCCGCCCCGCACCAAGGTGCCGCCCGTGTGGTGTCATCCGCGCATTGCGCCCTTTTTTGCGGCCGACGCTGCCTCCATGTGATATCAAGAGATCACCGTGACGCCAGTCCGCCTGCCGGGCTGGTGCCCAGACGCAAGGAGCACCGCATGGGACAGTTCTTCCAGATTCATCCCGAAAATCCCCAGAAACGCCTCATCGATCAGGCCGTCACCATCATCCAGCAGGGTGGCGTGATTGCCTATCCGACCGACTCCGGCTACGCGCTGGGTTGTCATCTGGGCGAGAAGAAGGCCATCGAGCGCATCAAGCGCCTGCGTCAGCTGGACGACAAGCACAACTTTACCCTGGTGTGTTCTGACCTCTCGGAAATCGGCACCTACGCCAAGGTCGACAACGCCATCTTCCGCCTGCTCAAGAGTCACACGCCGGGCGCCTACACCTTCATCCTGCAGGCGACTTCCGAAGTGCCGCGCCTGCTGCTGCACCCCAAGCGTCGCTCCATCGGCGTGCGCGTGCCAGACCACGCCATCACCCACGCCCTGCTGGAAACCCATCGCGAACCGCTGATGAGCGTGACGCTGATTCCGCCGGGTGAGGAGCTGCCGATGACAGACGCCGAAGAGATTCGCGAGCGCTTCGGACACGCGCTGGATCTGGTCATCGACGGTGGCGCCTGCAGCTTCGAGACCACCAGTGTGGTGGACCTGCGCGAGCTGCCGCCGGTGATCGTGCGCGAAGGGCGCGGCGATATCTCGAGCTTCACGGAGTGATCGTGACAGCGTAGCGCTTCACGGCGCTGACATCGCCTTGCCATACGAAGACGCCCCCGGACCTTGCGGTCGCGGGGGCGTTGTCATTTCCGAGGAGTTGTCGTGTGCTGAGTGATTCTCGGCTTCGTCAACTGCGGTCGCGGTCAGGGGAGTCGTCGCCTGGGGAGGCGGTCTCATCCCCCGATGGCGTCTCTGCGTCAGGCGCGGATTCGGGCTCCGGCTCTGTCTCAGGTTCAGGCTCCGGTTCCGGTTCAGGCTCAGGTTCCGGCTCGCGCGGGTCGCGGGTGTCCTCGTCCAGCCAGGTGCCGCAGAACTTGCAGTACTTGGCGTTGCGATCATGGCCTTCACGACCACAGCCCGGGCAGGCTTCGTCGCTGGTCTGCTGCATGCGCAGGCCGTTGAGGACCTCGGCCGAGAACACCCCGGTGGGCACGGCGAGAATCGAGTAGCCGAGAATCATCATCAGCGCCGAGATGAACTGCCCCAGCGGCGTGATGGGCGCGATGTCGCCATAGCCCACCGTCGTCAGCGTCACCACGCCCCAGTAGAGCGCCTTGGGGATGGAGGTGAAGCCGGCCTCGGGCGGCTCGATCAGATAGATCAGAGCGCCGAACACCGTGACGATGCTGAGCACGGTGATGAAGAACAGCAGGATCTTGCGCCGACTGCGCGTCATGGCCTCGACCAGCATGCGGCCCTCGCCGACGAAGGCCATCAGGCGCAACACGCGGAACAGGCGCAGCACACGCAGTACGCGCACCACCAGCAGGGCCTGGGCGCCCGGAATCAGCAGCGACAGCCAGGTGGGGGCGATCGACAGCAGGTCGAGCACGCCGTAGAAGCCCTTGGCCCAGGTGCCGGGATGCTTCAGGCAGTAGAGGCGGACGGCGTATTCCAGCGTGAAGATGATCGTGAAGCCCCACTCCATGATGCGGAACAGCTCGCCGTATTGCGCATTCAGCGAGGGCACGCTGTCGAGCATCACCACGGCGACACTGGCGAAGATCATCAGGATCAGGCCGATATCGAAGGCCTTGGCCGCCTTGGTGTCGGATTCGAAGATCCAGTGGAACAGCCGCGCGCGCAGGCGGCCCGTCGCGGGCTCGTAGTCACTGGGGTGCGAGGGTGTCGCTGGGGGGCTTTGCGGCGTGCTGCCATATTCATTGGCAGGGCCCTGGCGTTCAGGCATGCAGGCTTCCTTGACGGGCGTGACGACGCCGGATGAATGTCAGGGCGTATCGGGGATGTCTCAGTGTGTGACCTTCAATGACTGCCCGGCCGTTGTCCATCAGCCAGTGGTCTAGCGCCTGGCGGCTGGGCAGTCAGTGTCGTTTTGAGGTTCAGCCGCGCAGCGTCGCGAGCAGTGACAGGCTGTGCTGGCCGAAGTCGCGAGTCGCCCAGTCCTGTGAGGCGTCGCCGTCGCTGCTTTCCAGCGCCTCGACCAGCGCCACTGCGTGGATATGGCCGGGATGCTGGCAGGCGGCCAGTCGTGATGCGAGGGCCGACAGGGCGGCCAGCGCATGCGCGTGCCACTTGAGGTCGTCTTTCGCCTGGCGGTCGGCGTGGGCATCGAGCGCATCGATGGCGGCGGACAGCAGCGCGCCGGGGTCAGCGGTATCCAGAGTTTTCTCATGCCATTCGCCATCCCGCAGCGCCGCACCGCGCTTGGCCTTGCTGGCATCCGCCGGGCGCAGTGCCAGGCGGCTGGCCAGTGAATCCGCCAGCTGCCAGAGCACGCCTTCTCTCACCTCGGGGGCGAGTTCTTCGCCGCCGGTCAGCTCGAGCTCGATCTCCTGGATGGCCACTTCGCGACCACTGGCCTTCACCGCGCCCAGGTCCAGCGCCATCTCGACGCCGACGGTGACCTGCTCGTCGCTCACATTCTCGTCGCTGCGTGTCGCCTTGACGTCGATCTGCCAGGCATGGCGCTCGAAATCGGTGCTGAAGCTGGGCGCGAGTGCACTCAGCAGCTGCTCGCGGGCGCCGCCTTCCAGCGCCTGCAAGGGCGGCAGATCACGCAGGCCGTCGAGGTCGAGGCCGGTCTGGCCCTCGGGCAGCTCCCACTCCCATTCGCCGCGAGAATGCAGTCCGCCATGGCTCTCGCCGCTGGTCTTGAGCGTCTGGCGCAGGGCACCCGTGCTGTCGGCATCCTCACCGCTCTGGCGCAGCCGCAGCGCCATGCGCGCGCGCTCCAGCGCATGCTCGGGGGTGTCGAAGTAGGTGTTGGCCAGCCAGCGCCGCCTGGGGGCGACCGTTGCCAGTTCTGCAATGCTCGCCAGTGTCTCCAGAATGGCATCGCGATCAATGACGGGTTGAGACAGTGCCAGTTTGAGTTCGATTTCCTGCGCCATGATGGGCACTCCCTGTACGGATGAAAGAAGACAGATGCTGACGGATGAGTGTGACAGCAGCGCCAGGACCGCAGAGCCTCCGGCAAGCGTGGTGCATGGTGGTGAAGGCTCATGTGTCTCATGCTCGCGCCTGGCCCGCGGCAAGGCAAGCGCGGGGAGGGCGGAAGGGCATGCGGGATATCGGTCTGTCGGCCGAATCACACTTATATGACAGCATGATGACATTGAAGTGACAGCAATTGCCTGTCGTCACGTCCTTGGTTATATTACGAACAGTGGATAAAGCCAGCGACCACGGGTCCTGCCGCTACATGACAATCTCTCTTCTGGAATCCTTCGTGTTCCCCCGAACTGCCGCTGTTGTTGCGTAAATGACAACAGCAAGGCGGTATCATGACGTTACGATGAAAGTTATGTGATCGTCACAAAGGCTTTGCTACACTCCGCGCGTCAATCCTTAACGCCGACGGCCACTATGGTAACGACCAACCCTTTCTCTTCGATGTTCGGGCGCTCGCCTTTCAAGGCGCTGCACACCCACATCATCAAGACCGACGAGTGCGCCCAGCACTTGCTGACCTTCTTCGACGCCTGCGAGCAGGGTGATTGGGAGCAGGCAGCCAGCATTCGCAAGACCATCAGCGGGCTGGAGCGTGAAGCGGACGAGTTGAAGACGCAGCTGCGTCTCAACCTGCCCAACTCGCTGTTCCTGCCGGTCTCGCGCTCCGACCTTCTCGAGCTGATCCATGTCCAGGATTCCATCGCGAATGTCACCAAGGACATCGCCGGGATCATGCTGGGTCGTCATATGCAGATACCCACCGCACTGGTGCCCGCCATGCGTGAGTATCTCAAGACTGCGGTCGAATCGGTCTGCCAGGCGCGTCGTGCGTTGGGTGAACTGGAAGACCTCGTCGAGTCCGGTTTCGGGCGCAACATGAGCGAGCTGGTCGACAAGCTGATCAACGAGCTGCATGAGCTCGAGAAGCAGTCCGACGAACAGCAGATCGCCATCCGCCAGACCCTGTTCTCGCTGGAAGCCAGTCTCCCGCCCGTCGATGTGATCTTCCTCTACAAGATCATCGATTGGGTCGGCGATGTGGCTGACCAAGCGGAAAAGGTCGGTACCCGACTGCAGATCCTGATGGCGCGCTGAGCGCCATCAGGACGTCCTGCCATCTGTCCAAGAGTCTTCTATGTCCATCATTGCTCAATACGGCGATGTGCTCGTCATTCTTGCCTGTCTGTTCGGTTTCTTCATGGCATGGGGTGTGGGTGCGAATGACGTCGCCAATGCCATGGGAACCTCGGTAGGTTCCAAGGCGATCACCATCAAGCAGGCGATCATCATCGCCGTGATCTTCGAATTCCTCGGTGCCTGGCTTGCCGGTGGTGAGGTGACTGACACCATCCGCAAGGGCATCATCGACCCGTCACTGCTGATCGAGAATCCGCAGTTCCTGGTCTACGGCATGCTGGCCTCGCTGCTGGCCGCCGGTATCTGGCTGCTGATCGCTTCCATGAAGGGCTGGCCGGTCTCGACCACCCACTCCATCGTCGGCGCCATCGTCGGCTTCTCCGCTGCGGGTCTGGGTGTGGATGCCGTCGAATGGACCAAGGTCGGTCAGATCGCGGCCTCCTGGCTGGTCTCGCCGCTGCTGGCGGGCTCCATCGCCTTCGTGCTGTTCAAGTCCGTGCAGACGCTGATCTTCGACAACGAAGACCCGTTCGCGGCCGCCAAGCGCTACGTGCCGATGTACATGTTCCTGGTCGGCTTCATCATCTCGATGGTGACCATGGTCAAGGGCCTCAAGCATGTCGGCCTGCACCTGAGCTTCGAATCCAGCCTGCTGCTGGCCGTCGTCATCGGCGCCATCGTGATGGGTATCGGCGTGCTGATGGAGCGCAAGGTCGCGCGTTCACGCCTCAAGGAGAAGAATCGCGCCACCGGTGACGACTTCGACTTCAGCGGCGTCGAGAAGGTATTCGGCCTGCTGATGATGTTCACCGCCTGTGCGATGGCCTTCGCCCACGGCTCCAACGACGTGGCCAATGCGGTCGGTCCGCTGGCGGCCATCATCAGCGTCGTCGACTCTGCCGGTCAGATCGGCGCCAAGGCGAGCATGCCGTGGTGGGTCCTCGTGCTGGGTGGCGGCGGTATCGTCGTCGGCCTGGTCACCTATGGTCGTCGCGTCATTGCCACTGTCGGCACCGGCATTACCGAGCTGACGCCGTCACGCGGCTTCGCGGCCACGCTGGCCGCCGCCTCGACCGTCGTGCTGGCCTCCGGCACCGGCCTGCCGATCTCCACCACCCACACCCTCGTCGGTGCGGTGCTGGGGGTGGGCCTGGCACGCGGCATGGCAGCGCTCAACCTGCGTGTCATCGGCACCATCGTGATGTCCTGGCTGATCACTCTGCCGGCCGGTGCGATCCTGTCGATCCTGTTCTTCTTCATGTTCAAGGGCATGTTCGGCTAAGCCGACGCATGATCCAGAGCTGAATTGGTAAAACGAGAAAGGCGACCTTCGGGTCGCCTTTCTCGTGTCTGACACATGGATGTCAGGGGCACCGCTCGCCGTGCAGGCTGCGGCGCTGATATGATGATTCATGGGCATGCCTGACATGCCATTTTCCCTCTCTCCTGCCCGGAGCTGGCTCTTGAACACGCGTTTCCCCTTCGCGGACTGGTTTCGCAACTCCTCTCCCTATATCAATGCCCATCGTGGCCGTACCTTCGTCATTCTGATCGAGGGCGATGCCCTGTCCTCGTCACGACGAACGCAGTTGATACAGGATCTGGCGTTGCTGCATACCCTCGGCGTGAAGCTGGTGGTGGTGTTCGGGGTGCGCCCGCAGGTGGCCGAGGCGTTGCAGGCTGCCGGTATCGAGGCGGACCGCCATCAGGGCCGCTGGGTGGTGACGCGCGAGATTCTCGGCCATCTGGAGCAGCAGGTCGCCACGCTGCGTCTGCGCCTTGAGGCGAGTCTGTCCCAGGGGCTGCCCAATACGCCGCTGCATGGCGTGGAGCTCTCCGCCGTCTCCGGCAATCTGGTGATGGCCAAGCCGCTGGGTGTGCGTCATGGCGTCGACTTCCTGCATGGTGGCGAGGTGCGCCGCGTGCGCAGTGAGGCGATCCAGGGGCTGCTCTCGCAGCAGGCCATCGTCGTGCTGCCGCCGCTGGGCTATTCCAGCACCGGCGAGGTGTTCGATCTGGACGCCGCTGAGGTCGCCGAACACGCCGCCGTGGCGCTGGCCGCTGACAAGCTGATCCTGCTTGGTGAGGGGGAGGGCCTGTTCGGCGAAGACGGCGAGCTGCTGCGTCAGCTCAATCCGGAGGAAGCCGCACTGATGGCGCCGCCCCGCGATGACGACAGTGAGCTGTCGCGCCATCTGGCTGCTGCCTGTGGCGCCGCACGGCGCGGCGTCGGGCGCACTCACCTGTTGAGCTGGCGCGACCGGGACGCCCTGCTGGGCGAGCTGTTCACCCGTGACGGCATCGGCACCATGATCACGCGTCAGGGCTATGAGCAGCTGCGCAAGGCGCGGCTCGAGGATGTCGGTGGCCTGCTGGCGCTGCTGGGGCCGCTGGAGCAGCGTGGCATCCTGGTGGCCCGCTCGCGGGAGCGTCTCGAACACGAGATCGACGACTATGTGGTGCTGGAGCGCGATGGCATGGTCATCGGGTGTGCGGCGCTGCACCTCAGCCGTGACGCCGCCATGGGCGAGCTGGCGTGCGTGGCCGTGCATGATGACTATCGCCGCGGACAGCGCGGCGAGCAGCTGCTGGCCGAGATCGAGCTGCGCGCGCGTCGCGCTGGCGTCGAGCGTCTGTATGCGCTGACGACCCATACCGTCCACTGGTTCATCGAGCACGGTTTCGTGTCGGCCGGCCTGCAAGACCTGCCGCCCATGCGTCGCGAGGCCTACAACTCGGCGCGTAACTCCAAGGTATTGCTCAAGTCGCTCTAGTCACACCTCACTTGCCTGCCAGTGTGAATCGCTCAGAGAACACCCGCTGATGACCCCCTGAATGAGGGCAGATCAGCGGGTGTTCTTGCGTAGGTGTCGCAGTTTTCCCCCACCCCTTGCGGGATTGTCTTGCAAAGGAGACGTTTCAAGATATTGATTCAGAAGGGAAAAATAGCATGCCCCGTATATGTGTTGGCAAATTGCGACGAATTGGCCAGTAAAACACGACTCTGTGTGCCGCCCTGGGCAACATTGGCATGCCTGTCGTCGCGACCCTCATTTCAAGTCATTGTTTTGTAATATGTTTTCGCGTTTATGGCACGCCTTTGGCAATAGGTACCGTGAGCAAGAGATATGAGGTGCATCACCGGCCCTTTCTCTGGCCTTCCAGCGATGACGGTACTCACTACCCTGTGCGCTCCGTGATCGCTGACAGGCCAAGCGTCTGCTCCACGCGATGTGTGACTTCAGGTTGCGATGAGACAGGTACGGCCCCTGGTGGGCATGGACAGTATCTTGAGGGCAAGGACGCCCGGGCAAGGATGCCCGAAACCGATGCGGTAGCTGGAGAGATTGGCTGCCGTCATCCCCGAATTGACGATCGAGGCGGACAAGTCGGCAAGCCATCCGACTCGATCACCCACATTGCGATGTGTTGCCCCCTGCTTCACATCCGATAGGGAGCGCGGACGCTGTCCGGCGTGAACGTCAACTGACCTGGAACGACCACCAGGTGACGTTCTTTTCTCCCGGGACTGACAGGCAGACCACCTGTCAGACCCGCCAATCACGTGGTGCCTCTGGTCTCCAGGTACCAGAGGCACCACGTGATGACTGACCCTTCAGTTCCCTGCGTACTTGGGGCCGGCTATGCCGGCCCTCTTTTTTTGTGCGTCTAGCGCTGAATGGCCAACAATTTCATGCGAAACGTTGCCAATGGGGCGGTTTGTCTCGTGGCGGCGTAATGATTTGAATAAGAGTCATATTTATTAACGAACTGGCAACCGCGATGGACGCTGGTGAACTCTGGTATTCTAGGAAGACGTGATTCGATGATGACCACCCCTTTCTTGCATAGAGTTCTTTCCATGGCCTCCACAGTGTCACGACGCTGGCGTCCCCGCTCGCTGCCGCAGCTGGTTCTGATGGCATTTCTGGTGGTGATGCTGCCGATTGCCGTGCTCATGTTTCAAGCAGGGCAGGCGCTGTCGGAGTTGTCGGAACTGGCGGATGTCAGTGCCCGCCAGGCCGTCGACCAGACCCGCCGCGCCCGCACGCTGACCAATCTCGCCGTCGAGATGGAGCGTAGCGCCCGCCAGTACGCCGTGCTGGAAAATCCTGATCTGATGAAGATCTACGCCGACAAGGCCAACAGCTTCCGCACCTTGCTGGATGAGCAGGCGCGCCTGTTGGGCGAGGGGGACCCCCGCGTCAGTGAGTTGAAGGCGACGCTGTCACAGCTCGAGCGCATGCCCGAGATGAGCGTCGACCAGGTCAGTCGCCATCTGGAAGACTTCGGGCCTTTCTCGATCCAGGCCAGCGGCCTGCTCAACTCCACGCGTGAACTCGTCGATGCGCGTATCGAAGGCATCCGCGCCCGCGCCTCCCAGGTCAAGAATCAGCTGTGGTGGCAGACCGCCGCGCTGGTCTCCATCAGTCTGCTGTTGATGCTGTTCTTCACCTGGCTGATCATCCGTCCCATCCGGCAGCTGGAGCGCCGCATCAATGGCCTGGGTAGCGGTACCGACAGCGAGCGACCCATCGTCATCAAGGGGCCGGCGGAGCTGGTGCAGCTGGGCGAGCGTCTCAACTGGCTGTCGACGCGTCTGGATGAGCTCGAGGAGCAGAAGCAGCAGTTCCTGCGTCACATGTCGCATGAGCTCAAGACCCCGCTGGCCAGCATCCGCGAAGGCACCGGCCTGCTGATCGACGAGGTCGCCGGGCCGCTGAGTCCGCACCAGACCGAGATTCTTGGCCTGCTGGATGACTCCAGCAAGGAATTGCAGAAGCTGATCGAGCAACTCCTCGACTACAATCTGCTGCAGCACAATCAGGGCCTCGAACAGAGTCGCTTCGATGTGCATGAAGTGTTCAAGGAAGTGCTGGCAAAACATCGCCTGGCACTGGAAAAGAAGGGCATGCGCGTGCATCTTCCGCCTGCCAGCCTCAGTTGGGAGGCGGACAGGCCGCGTACCGGGCGGATTCTCGACAACCTGATCTCCAATGCCATCGCCTACGGCGAAGACAGCGGTGACCTGTGGTTGAGAGCCCGCAAGGAGCGTCGCAAGCTGATCATCGAAGTCGCCAACAGCGGTGAACCCATCGCCGCCCAGGACCGTGACCACCTGTTCAAGCCCTTCTATCAGGGCGCGGTGAAGCGCAAGGGCCCGCTCAAGGGCTCCGGCATCGGTCTCTCGGTCGCCGCTGACAGCGCCCGCGCCCAATTTGGTCAATTGGCGCTGGTGGATGACCCCAAGGCGGATGTCTGCTTCCGGCTGACATTGCCGACACCGAGTCGCTCGCTGACGTCAGGGGAAGGCAGCGAGCATGAACCGCAGGCAGACAGGGATGCCGCCGGAGCGGATCAGCAGTCCACACCACATGAAATGGCGTCATTGAACGCCATCAAGCACGCAAGGAACTGAAGTGATGAAGGGTCAACGACTACTGATGCGCCTGGCTGCAGGCGTGTTGCTCAGTACGCTTAGCGCCTGTGGCGCCCTGACCAATATCACCATGCCGGGCAGCGAGCCGGAAGTGGTCAGCCCGAGTGTGCGGGAGAGCTGCTACGGCGCCGGCGACCTGCCGGACTTCACCGGCGAGGACTGCCTGCTGGATGAGTGGGTCGCCTTCGCGCTGCAGGCCCAGCGTGGCAACAGCGGCTGGCGTGAAAGCACCCTGTTGCAGCTGGAAGGCAACCGCCACGACCGTCGCCTCGCGCGTGCCATCGTGCTCAGCTGGGGCGATGAATCGGACTGGGAGCTGGCCTCCGACCTCTACAAGGCGGACCTGCCCACTGCCCCGAGCCGCCTGCAGCCGCTGCTTCGTCAGTGGCTCAATGGCCTCGAGGAGCGTCGCGGTCTGATCGCCGAGCGTGACAAGAATGACGGTGCCCGTCGCAAGCTCAGCGCCGAGAACGCCCAGCTGACCAAGAAGCTGGAAGCCTTGACGGCCATCGAAGAATCGATCAATTCGCGCCGCCAGAGCACGCCCTGAGCCATCAGCGGCAGACTCTGGCCACGACCCTGTCACTCAATCCCCGCGATTGCATGACGCAAGACTGTGCGGCCCCGACGTCGATGTCCCAGGCCCTCGGGTGTCGCAAGGAGAGTTAGTGTGAAATACGCACAAGCGCATATTCTGCTCGTCGATGATGATGCGAGCCTGCTCAAGCTGCTCGGCATGCGTCTCGAAAGCCGTGGCTTCAAGGTCACGACGGCCAGCAGTGGCCGCGAGGCGCTCAGCCGTCTCGAAGCCGCACGTCCAGACCTGGTCCTGTCCGACCTGCGCATGGATGAAATGGATGGCATGGCCCTGTTCGGTGAGCTGCAGAAGCGTCAGCCGGGCATGCCCGTCATCCTGCTGACCGCACACGGCTCCATCCCTGATGCCGTCAGTGCCACCCGTCAGGGCGTGTTCAGCTTCCTGACCAAGCCGGTCGACAAGGACGAGCTGTTCGCCGCCATCGATGAGGCGCTGGCCCAGGCGCCGCCCGTAAAAGAGGGTGACGATGCCTGGCGCGCTGGCATCATCACTCGCTCCCCGCAGATGGAGCAGATTCTCGAGCAGGCGCGCATGGTGGCGGCATCCGATGTCAGCGTGCTGGTCACCGGCCCGTCCGGTTCGGGCAAGGAGCTGATGGCCAAGGCCATCCACAACGCCAGCCCGCGCGCCTCGCGCCCCTTCGTCGCCATCAACTGTGGCGCGCTGCCGGAGCAGCTGCTGGAAAGCGAGCTGTTCGGTCACGCAAAGGGCTCGTTCACTGGCGCGGTCAGTGCCCACCAGGGCCTGTTCCAGGCGGCGGACGGTGGCACCCTGTTCCTCGATGAGATCGGCGACATGCCGCTGGCGCTGCAGGTCAAGCTGCTGCGGGCACTGCAGGAGCGTCAGATCCGCCCGCTGGGCTCCACCACCTCGGTGCCCATCGACGTGCGCATCATCTCCGCCACGCACCGCAATCTCGACAAGGCGATGCATGACGGCGATTTCCGCGAAGACCTCTACTACCGCCTCAACGTGGTCAATCTGAAGCTGCCCGCCCTGCGCGAGCGCGCCGAGGATGTGCCGCTGCTGGCCAAGTACCTGATCAGCCAGGCGGCCGCGCGCCACAAGCCGTTCGTGAAGGGCTTCTCGCCGGAAGCGCTCAACCTGCTGGCCTCCAGTGCCTGGCCGGGCAACGTGCGTCAGCTGGTCAACGTGGTCGAGCAGTGTGTCGCCCTGACCAGCTCCTCGATGATTCCGGAAGCGCTAGTCTCCCAGGCGCTGGCCGCGGAAGAGAACGCCTTGCCGTCCTTCTCCGAGGCGCGTGCCGGTTTCGAGCGCAGCTACCTGATCAAGGTGCTGAAGATCACCGAAGGCAACGTGACCCAGGCGGCGCGTATCGCCGGACGTAACCGCACCGATTTCTACAAGCTGCTGGGACGTCATGATCTGGAGCCGGGCGTGTTCAAGCCGGGCGCCGAGCAGGGTCCGCCTGACTTCTAGGTTTATCGCGTCCGAAGCCACGCGAAAGGCGTAAGGTCAAAAGCGGCCCGGTGCTGCGCGAAGGGCGTAAGGTCAAAAGCGGCCCGGCGCCACGCGAAAGGCATAAGGTCAAAAGCGGCCACAGGTCCTTGCAAGCTCACGCGCGTAAAGCGTGAGATCACAAGCGGCTGGGTGTGTCGGACGTGAAGCGCCCATGAAAAAGCCCCGTTACCTGTTCAGGTAGCGGGGCTTTTTCGGTTTGGTAGCGCGACAGTGCCGATCAGAGGATCAGGGGCGCGGCTTGTAGCGACGTTTGACCTCGACGGCGAGGCGGCCTTCGCCGAGGCGGATCGAGAGCATCTCGCCGGGCTGGGTCTGGTGGGCGGCGCGAATCACCTTGCTGTCGCCGGGTGACTGCGTCTGGCTGGTGCCGACGCGTTCGACGATGGCGTAGCCACGGTTGAGCACATTGAGCGGGCTGACTGCATTCAGCGCGCGCATCGCGCCTTCCAGACGTTCACGATCAGCGGCCAGACGGCGTGGCAGGGCGTTGTTGAGGCGCGGGGTCAGCATCGCCAGTTGCTGACGATGGCGCTGGATATCGCGCGCGGGACTGGCCTGCTGCAGGCGGCGGATCAGCTGGTCGGTCTTCTGCTGCTCACTGGTCATGCGCATGCGCACTGCGGTGTGCAGGCGGCGTTCCAGCTCACGGGCACGCTGGCGCTGGGTTTCCAGCTCACGGGCCGGATGACGCAGGCGCGAGCGGGCATGATCCAGCCGCTGCGCCGCCTGGTCGAGGCGGGCACGCTGCGCGCGCCACAGACGCTGCTTGAGGGCGGTCAGTTGCTGCACCTGGGCGCGTTGGTCCGGGTACAGTGCCTCGGCGGCGGCGGAGGGAGTCGGCGCGCGCAGGTCGGCGGCCAGCTCCGCCAGGGTGGTATCGGTCTCGTGACCGATGGCGGCCACCACCGGCAGGCGCGAGTGGAAGATGGCGCGCGCCAGATGCTGGTCATTGAAGGCCCACAGGTCTTCCAGGCTGCCGCCGCCACGTGTGATCAGCAGCGCATCACAGTCGCTGTCGCGATTGGCCATCGCCACCGCGCGAATCAGCTGCGGCACCGCCTGCGGCCCCTGCACGGCGACTGGCAACACGCTCAGATGCGCCTGCGGCCAACGCTTGCGCGTCACCGCGATCACATCCTGCAGCGCAGCGCCGGTCGCGGAGGTGATCACGCCCAGATGGCGCGGCGGATGGGGCAGGGCGCGCTGATTGGCGAACACGCCCTCGGCCGCCAGTTGCTCCCTCAGGCGTGCCAGTCGCGCCAGCCACTCCCCCAGCCCCGCCTGCTGCAACGCCTCGACGATCAGCTGATAGTCGCCACGCGCCTCGAACAGCGACACCTTGGCGCGCACCCGCACCCGATCACCGTCCCTGGGCTTCTCGCGCAGAAACTGGGCGCGGCTCTTGAACAGCGCACAGCGCACCTGGGCGTTGTCATCCTTGAGCGTGAAGTAGCAGTGGCCGGAGCGCGGCTGCGAAAAGCCCGAGATCTCCCCCTCGATCCAGAGCTCCCCCAGGCCTCGCTCCAGCAGGCCCTTGGCCTCGCGGTTGAGCTGGGTCACGCTGATGGCGTTGGCGGCAGACGAGGTTTCGAACACGCGACATTCCTTGTGCTGGAGCTGACGGGGAGCTTGAGTGAGGGCGACTATTGAAGCTTGTGAAGAGAACAAGGCAATGATGCCACAGGCGAGAAGCGAGAGACGATCCAAAGCGTCCCATGCGCTGCGCTGGCCAGCGCCCCAGCGAGGCTCGGCTCTGGCAAGGTGACTCACCGTCCGCCAGCCCGCAGGCCGCGCCATCCGTGGCTTTAGTTGACCAGATGGTTAGTGTCGCCGGGACGTGAAGTTGCGAGTTTGATAGCCTGCGACGTTTGTCTCGGGCGGGGCGAATGGGTTATCATGGGTGATTACCTCGCAGCAACCGCTAGAACCGTAGTCATGGCGCCTGTCCATCGGGCCCTGCACTGCGGCTTTCGCGCATCCCTCATAAACTGCTACTGGGCGTTCGACATGCTACGTATAGCGCAAGAAGCTCTGACGTTTGATGACGTTCTTCTCGTCCCCGGCTACTCCGAGGTCCTCCCCAAGGACGTCAGCCTGAGATCACGTCTCACACGCGACATCAGCGTCAATATCCCGCTTATCTCCTCTGCGATGGATACCGTCACCGAAGCTCGCCTGGCCATCGCCATGGCGCAGGAAGGTGGTGTCGGCATCATCCACAAGAGCATGAGCATCGCCCAGCAGGCCGCGGAAGTCCGCAAGGTCAAGAAGCACGAAAGCGTCATCGTGCGTGACCCGGTCACTGTCAGCCCGAAGGCCAAGATCCAGGATCTGCTGGCAATGTCCGAGGAGCATGGCTACTCCGGCTTCCCGGTGGTCGAGGGTGAATACCTGGTCGGCATCGTGACCGGTCGCGACATGCGCTTCCAGCCTGACTTCAGCGATACCGTCGCCGGCATCATGACCGGCCGCGAGAAGCTGGTCACCGTGCTGGAAGGCACGCCGCTGGACCAGATCAAGGCCAAGCTGCAGGAAAGCCGCATCGAGAAGATGCCGATCGTCGATGACGAATTCCGCCTGCGCGGCCTCGTCACCGTTCGCGACATCGAGAAGGTCAAGACCTACCCGAACGCGGCAAAGGACAGCAACGGCAGCCTGCTGGTCGGCGCCGCCGTCGGCACCGGCCCGGAAACCCCGGACCGCGTCGCTGCACTGGCCGAAGCCGGCGTTGACGTCATCGTCGTCGACACCGCTCACGGTCACTCCAAGGGCGTGATCGACCGCGTCGCCTGGGTCAAGGAGCACCACCCGAAGATTCAGGTCATCGGTGGCAACATCGCGACCGCTGAAGCCGCCATCGCCCTGGCAGAAGCCGGCGCAGACGGCGTCAAGGTCGGCATCGGTCCGGGTTCCATCTGCACCACGCGTATCGTCGCCGGTGTCGGTGTGCCGCAGATGAGCGCCGTCGCCAACGTCGCGGCCGCCATGGCCAAGTACGACGTGCCGGTCATCGCCGATGGCGGTATCCGCTTCTCCGGTGACATCGCCAAGGCCATCGCCGCAGGCGCCAGCATCGTCATGATCGGCGGCCTGCTCGCCGGGACGGAAGAAGCGCCGGGCGAAGTCGAGCTGTTCCAGGGTCGTACCTACAAGGCGTATCGCGGCATGGGTTCCATGGGCGCCATGTCCCAGACCCAGGGTTCCAGCGACCGTTACTTCCAGGACAAGAATGCCGGCGTCGAGAAGCTGGTACCGGAAGGCATCGAAGGCCGCGTGCCCTACAAGGGCATGATGAGCGCCATCGTGCACCAGCTGATGGGCGGCCTGCGTGCCTCCATGGGCTACACCGGTAGCCAGACCATCGAAGAGATGCGCACCGTGCCGCAATTCGTGCAGATCACCGGTGCCGGCTTCGCCGAATCCCACGTCCACGACGTGCAGATCACCAAGGAAGCGCCCAACTATCGGCGCGACTGATACATAGCGAAGCGCGACGCAAAGCGGGAGCCCAACACGGGTTCCCGCTTTGCTTGGGTCGAACGAACTTTCGGTATCGGCTACCCTCGACGCCAGATTGTTTCGGCCCTGCGCTCCCTCGCAGCTCCGAAGCGGGTCTCACGACTCCCCAATGAGAGACTGAAGATGCAAGACATCCATTCCCACAAGATCCTGATCCTCGATTTCGGTTCCCAGTACACACAGCTGATCGCGCGTCGCGTGCGTGAGCTGGGCGTGTTCTCCGAGGTGCGTGCCTTCGACATCACCGAAGAAGAGATCCGCGAGTACAACCCCAACGGCATCATCCTGGCCGGTGGCCCGGAATCCGTCACCGAGCTGGACTCGCCGCGTGCACCTGAGTGCGTGTTCGAGATGGGTCTGCCGGTGTTCGGCATCTGTTACGGCATGCAGACCATGGCCGAGCAGCTCGGCGGCAAGGTCGAAGGCTCCAACGTGCGCGAATTCGGCTATGCCCAGATTCGTGTCGACGGTGAGTCCGCGCTGTTCAAGGACATCAAGGACCACTTGGACGATGAAGGCCGCCCGCTGCTCGACGTCTGGATGAGCCACGGTGACAAGGTCGCGCAAGTCCCGGAGACCTTCACCGTCACCGCCTCCACTCCGAGCTGCCCGATCGCCGCCATGGCGTGGGAAGAGAAGCAGTTCTACGGCGTGCAGTTCCACCCGGAAGTCACCCACACCCTGCAGGGCCAGCGCATCCTCGAGCACTTCGTGATCGAGATCTGCCAGTCCGAGCGTCTGTGGACTCCGGCCAAGATCATCGAAGACCTCACGGATCGCGTTCGCGCTCAGGTCGGTGACCGCAAGGTGCTGCTCGGCCTGTCCGGCGGCGTCGACTCCTCCGTGGTCGCGGCGCTGCTGCACAAGGCCATCGGTGACCAGCTGACCTGCGTCTTCGTCGACAACGGCCTGCTGCGCAAGAAGGAAGGCGACCAGGTCATGGAAACCTTCTCTCGCCACATGGGCGTGAAGGTCATCCGTGTTGACGCCGAAGACCTCTTCCTTGGCAAGCTGGCTGGCGTCAGCGACCCGGAAGCCAAGCGCAAGGCCATCGGCAACACCTTCATCGAAGTGTTCGATGCCGAAGCCGCCAAGCTCAAGGATGTCGACTTCCTCGCCCAGGGCACCATCTACCCGGACGTGATCGAATCCGCTGCCAGCAAGACCGGCAAGTCCCACGTCATCAAGTCCCACCACAATGTCGGCGGCCTGCCGGACGACATGAAGATGGAACTGGTCGAGCCGCTGCGCGAACTGTTCAAGGACGAAGTCCGCAAGGTCGGCCTCGAACTCGGCCTTCCCTACGACATGGTCTACCGTCACCCCTTCCCGGGGCCGGGTCTGGGCGTGCGTATCCTCGGTGAAGTGAAGAAGGAATACGCAGATATCCTGCGTGAAGCCGACGCCATCTTCATCGAAGAACTGCACAACTTCGACTGGTACCACAAGACCAGCCAGGCGTTCGCCGTCTTCCTGCCGGTCAAGTCCGTCGGCGTCGTCGGCGATGGCCGTCGTTACGAGTGGGTCATCGCCATTCGTGCCGTCGAGACCGTCGACTTCATGACTGCCCGCTGGGCGCACCTGCCGTATGAGCTGCTGGAGAAGGTCTCCAACCGCATCATCAACGAGCTGGAGCACGTCTCGCGCGTCACCTATGACGTCAGCAGCAAGCCGCCGGCCACCATCGAGTGGGAATGATCGCCTGACGATCACCCCCCTCGCTGAGCTGAGGCAGCGTTCTGTCTTGACGGTCTCTTGAACTGATCGAGACGAGAACGCAGCAAGCAAAAAGCCCTTCTGGCCAATGGTCGGGAGGGCTTTTTTGTGTATATAGTACACTTATATTAATGCCATGATTCGTAGTTAATATTATTGATGTGCCGTGTTTTATGCTGAGGTGATATTATGGAATTTATTTTTATAACTGCTTTGCATAATTTCTCAATAATAGAGGGGTTGCATAATGGTGATAAGATTGGAGATGGGATAAAGATAACAAATGACTCTAACGTAAAATCTACTTTTGTAAACGAAAGTTTAAAGCCAATGATTGGTGCTATTGAATACAACCACCTTAAGACTACGGAAGTATTTCTGTATTCATCTGAGAAGGTCTCATCAGAAGCAGATCCAATAGCCTACCTAACCTCTAAGATGTATACTGTTCAAGATTTCCTAATGGCTTCTTGGTTAAAGAGTGATAATAGCATTAACTTTGAGCTTTGTTTTTTGGTATCTAAAGGAGCCAGGAATTATAATGTAACCAGTAATTTTCTATCCCATAAATATCACTCTGCAGATGGTAGTGATATCAGCGTAAGGTTATCTAGAAAGAAACTCCAAGAAATTCGTAAAATACATGTAGAGAGGCTTGGTATAAAAAGCAGCCAGGCGCCTGTAGCAGACGCTCAGTTTTCACGCGATAATTCAAGACTTGGCAGAGCTTTAACATGGATGAATATGGCTAGAGGTAATTTCGATTTCTCAATAAGAGTTGCTAATTTTTGTACTGCGCTCGAAACACTTTTTTCGACATCTAATAGTGAAATTGCTCATCAGCTTTCAGAACGGGTTGCTATATTTCTCGAAGACAATCCAGAAGGTAGACTTGTTGTATTCAAAAAAATAAAGAAGGCTTATGATTTAAGATCGAAAACCATACATGGTTCAACAACTACTCAAACACCTTCTAAGAATCCTAAAGATATTTCGGTTGATATCGAGGAAATATCAAAAAGGGTGGTTTTTAAGATCATTGAGAATGACAAGATTTTTGAAGATTTTAATAAGCCTGATGATCAGCTTGGTATTATTTTACTTTCAATGATTATAAGTGGAAGAACCCCGGTGGATAGATTTGTATCTATATAGTGTTGTTTATGAAATATTGTTTATTGTGTTATAAAACTTGTCTCGTAAGCAAAAAGCCCTTCTGGCCATTGGCTGGAAGGGCTTTTTTGTGGGTGCGATTCAGGAAACGCTTACCGCTTTGCTCATTCCTGCTTGGCTGGCGCCTGCCTGGCTTTCTGCAGATTCAGCCGTACGCCGTGGGCGGAGTGGAAGAAGCCGAAGTCGGCCATCAGGCGGGTGCCGCCTGCGGGAGTTTGCCATTCGACTTCGGCGCGGTGATTGCGGACTTCGTGCATCACGGCGTCGTATTTCAGCAGCAGTGAGTCGGGTAAGGCGCCTTTGTAGCTCAGGTTCCACTGGGTGACGACCAGCAGGTAGTCGCCGAGTTGTGGCTGATAGGTGGAGGTGAGATGCGCCTCGGTGAGCGTCAGCGGTAGCGTGTCGCCGTCCTTGGTGAGTGCCAGGTGCTGACTGAGATAGTCGCCGAGCTGATCTGTCAGCGCCTGCGCCAAGGGAGCATCGGACTTGGCGTCACCAAGCGCTGCCAGTTGTGGCGCGGCGATCAGCAGATCTTCACGCGGGAACTGGAGAGTGAGCTTGAGCGTGTGCTGCGGCTGCTGCTCAAAGAGGAGCGTGCTGCCGGGCAGGGCATGGGCGTGAGCCGTCTGGACGATGCCCATGCCGCTGACTCCCATGCCGCTGATTCCCCTACCATTGCCGCCAAGCATGGCTCCGCCGATCATCACCGCGAGCGTGAGCAGCGCCGCGCGCCACGGTGAGCAGCGGATCATTCGGTCTGGCCGCCGTAGTCGTCGGTGCGGTCACGCCATACCGAGTGCGGATGGTTGCCGACCTTGTCGGTGGACTTGTTGGACTGCAACGAGAATTCGATCCACAACGACGGGCCGTGTATGCGCACATAATCGTTTTCGGCGCTGACCTGCGGCGTGCCGGAGAAGCCGAGATAGGTCTCGGGAAGTTCGGAGGTGTACTTCTCCATGTAGGCCGCGGCTTCGGGGGCGGAGATATCGTCCACGTAGGACTCGATGGCTGTCAGCAGCAGCGCTTGCTGCTCATCATCCAGCTCGGAGACCGGCAGGCCTTCATAGCTATCGGGGATGGCATCGTCGGCCTGGGGGCCAGCGAGGATATCGCGATAGGTGCCTTCCAGCGTGGCCTTAGCCTGCTGGTCATCGGAGAGCGAGCTCAACAGGGTGGCGAAGGCATCGCGCTCCTGGGTCAGCGGCTCGTTCACGCGGCCGTTCATCTCGAAATAGGGGAAGGGTTCCACACCACGGAAGGAGGGCGTGGCACCGGCCAGCTTGCCGTCGATGTAGGTGTTGGCGAAGGCCATGTGGTGGCCGCCGTAGTACAGCTCCCAGGTGCCGGTCTCGCCGGGCGTGCCGAGGAAGGCGAACTTGGTGTTGTAGGAGGAGTAACCGGCCTTGTAGTCGGTGCTGACGGTGTTGATGTAGTCATCGGCGTTGAGCGTCTGGAGCATCTCGTCGAAGCCTTCGTCGGGCGCGTGGCCGGTGGCTTCCAGCATGATGGCTTTGACGAGGCCGCGCTGCTTGATGTTCAGCTCGCCCAGCAGCACGCCGGGGCGTTTCGGGAAGGCGCCAGCGGGCAGATTGCTCCAGTTCTCGGCCTCAGCGAGGGAGTAGTCATGCTGCAGGTTCTGCAGGATGTCATCGTCGGAGATATCCGCCTTGAGCAGATCAATCAGGCACAACATGCGCTCATAACCGGGTGTGTCGCCGCACTCGGCGGCGCTCAGGGGGATGGGCACGCTCTGCATCTGGGTGCTGGTATCGCCCATGCGCGCGCGCAGTGCCTCGCTCAGGGCCTGGTCTTCCGCTGACATCGGCGGCGGGCCATCGTGATCGGGCGGCGGCCCGTCGTGCCCTTGTTGTGCGAGGACGGGGAAGGACAGGAGCGCGGCCAGCGCGGCTCCTCCGGTCACTGCGAGACGTCGGGACATCGATGGGCCTATTTTCCGGGGACAGGAGGAAAACCTTAGCCCGCCTGACGTTGAGCAGGAAGCCTTCGGCAGATGATTTCTTTGTGCACATGCCGGGGCCTGTGCGTCGGCTGGCGACGACAGCTACGGGCCATGTCACGGCTCACGCCAGTGTCAGATCACCGTCGTATTCGAAGCGTCTTGCCTCGCCGGTGACGGGGTCAATGAACTCGAATCCCTTGGAGAGCAGCTGCAAGGGGCGCGCGTAGTCATCCGGCGAGAGCGGTTGCAGCACGGGGTAGTAGCGGTCATTCAAAATCGGCCAGCCCAGCGTCTGCATATGCACGCGTAGCTGGTGGGTTCTGCCGGTGACAGGATGCAGCTCGAACAATGCCTGGCGGTCTGTCTGCTGCACGCAGCGAATCACCGAGTGGCTGTTGGCCGCGCCGTCGGTGACATGAATGCGGAAGCGTTGCTCGCTCTGCTCGAGACGATTCTTCACCTCCCACTGCTGGCCCACCAGGGACTCATCGCTGTGTGTCTCGGCGATGGCCTGATAGGTCTTGTGGATATTCCGCGACTTGAACAGCTGATGGTAGAGGGAGCGCGTGTCGGGATTGACGGAGCACAGCACCAGCCCCGCCGTGACTCTATCCAGCCGATGCACCGCCTGCAGCGCCTCTATCCCGGCGCGCTTGCGCAGTCGCTGCTGCAGGCACTCGTTCACGTACAGGCCGCCGGGCGTCACCGGCAGAAAGTGCGGCTTGTAGGCCACCAGAATGTGCTCATCCTGATAGAGAATCCGCTCCGCGAAGGGAATGCTCGGCTCGCTTGCCACCTCGCGGTAATAGAACACGCGCAGGTGCGGCTGGTAGGGCGACTCTGGCGTAATCCGCGAGCCATCATCGCGATGCACCTTGCCCTCGGCCATGCGCTCGCGCCAGCGTGACTCGGCAATCGCCGGAAACTTGAGCAGCAGATACTCCAGCACCGTCGTCACACCGGGATTGACCTGCGGCAGGCTCAGCTTGGAAGGACGCGCGGAAATGGACATGGTGGGCCTGAGGTTGGGAGGAGCGGCTTGAGGGAGCCATTGTACAGGGTGAGGTGGAGAGCGGCGTTGTCAGTATTTTTGGCGCTGTTATAGGTAGGGAGAGCTGGGGCCAGAGGTGTGATCAAGGCGCTGATATAAAACATCAAAAAAGCCCTCCCGGCATCGCCGGGAGGGCTTTTTCATGCGTCTTGCGGACTACGTTCACCGATGGGTTGATCTGCGGGGTTCTACTGAGATCAGACCGTTACATCGGGTGTTGCTCTTCTTCGTAGAGCTCGGCCTTGGCGTCGCGTAGGACATCTTCGCAGGCGCTGTGGTTGGCCAGTTGCAGCATCAGATTCTGGCTGAGGGCAAAGCCCTTGCCCAGGCAGGTGTCGACCTCTTCGCGGGTGAGCGCCGGGGTGACATTGCAGTCAATCTTCATCGTACGACTACCGCCATCAAAGCGGTCGGCGAGGGCGCGCAAGCGCCAGGCAAGCCGTGTTTTCCAGCGGGCGGTGGGGTCGGGGCCTTCCGTCACGTCGAGCGTGCAACGCCATTCAGGTTTGTAGACCTTCATGTGAACCTCCTCGGCTGGTCGTTTTCAATGATCGATCGTGATGTTCTGCTCCGCGTGCTGTGCTTGATGTCGTGCCTTGTTGCTCGTACCAGAAATGCGTTCCAGTCGTGCATATGACAGTCGTGCTCGAGGCTCGCGCGTCATCTTGATCGACGACAGGCCGAGCCTCTCTCTCACCATACGAGTTTTGGCGCCGAGATACATCAGTCTGAGTGTAAACGTTGCTTATCCTGATGTATCTGCAACAGCTGCTCCAGCGCCAGATGCAGCCAGTCGAAAGTATCAAGGGGCCTCACGACCCGCGCTGGCTCGCCACTTTGTGCAGCGGTGGCGGGGCTGTCAGGCGGAGTGTGCTCGCCCAGCAGCTCCGCCAGGCTCTCGATCTGGATGCCTTCGCGTAATGCGAATGTCTCAAGCTCGCCGCTGGCCAGCCAGATCTCCTGAATCACCGTCGGCACCGCACTCATGGCACAGGCGTAGTCGAGAATCTCGCCGCGCTCACGTTCTGCTGCAATGCGCGCGGCATGCGCCAGCAGTTGGGCGCTCAAGGCCGGAAAGCGCGCCTTGGCAATGCGGGCCGGCAGATGCGAGTCGCCAGGCCCGGGCGCTTGCCAGCGGCGCAGTAATGGAGGGGGCTTGATTGAAGAGCCCGGTATTGAAGCGTCTGACGACACACAATCAGACGGATGATCAGTCTTGGAGGCCATGTGGATAAACTCCAGAGCGAAGGGCGAACCGGCAGGCCGGTCGAGGGGCGAGGGTCAAGGGTCAAGGGCCCAAGGTCAGGGCGAGGTAGCAAGGCGCTAGCCACTGATGAATCAGACAGCGAGAAAGGCAGAGTGTTGGAGGCGGGCGAGTCAGCGCCTCTTGCGCGGCAGTCACTGCTGCTGTTTTGCCCAACAATGGCAGCTCGCGGATGCTAAACCCGCAGATGAAGCAGGCGTTTGCGCCAAGGAGTCATGAGGCGGGGTGGGGCTGCCAAGTGATTAATTTTGCGAGAAAAAACATCAATCAATGCAACCAGACGGCCACTTGGTGCGTACACAGCAGCACGTGCCCGCTGCGTTGCAGCGCTGGCCCATTCCCCCTGGAGAGAATTGACATGACGAAGTACGCCGATCGAATCCGCATTTCCCTGTTGCTGCTGCGCCTCGGGGTCTTCCTCGTGATCACGATGTGGACACTGGACAAGTTCTTCAATCCTGGCCACGCCGCCGCCATCTTCGAGAAGTTCTATGCCATCGGTGGCATGGGCGAGGGTATCGTCATCGCGATTGCCGTCATCGAGATGGTGTTGTTGCTGCTGTTCGTCACCGGGGTGAAGAAGACCCTCACCTACGGTCTGGTGCTGTTGCTGCACGCCGGGTCTACCTTCTCTGCCTTCAAGCAGTATCTGGACCCGTTCGATCACCTGCTGTTCTTCGCCGCCTGGCCGATGCTGGCCGCCTGTGTCGCGCTGTTCATGCTGCGCGAGATCGACACCTGCTTCACCCTCGGTGGCAAGCAGGCGCGTCTTGAGGAAGAAGCGGCACGCTAAGTGCCCGTGGCCGAGCTGGCTGCAAGGCTCGGCCAAAGCCCTTGCTGAGATGACACACAAAAGCGCCGCTCGGGACATGCCCGGGCGGCGCTTTTGTGTGGGGAGGTATCGCCATCGTGCGTCTTCGTGTGGCCTTTCTTGCTTGCGCCGGGGAGAGTGGGGGCTCCAGCGTCGTTATGTGTGGTTTCTTGTTATGTTTATCCAAAAGGCAATCAGTTGGCTTATGTGCAGATGGCAAGGCCCATGATTGTGTCTTCTGTGCTCCATAATCGGCATTACGTAATCATCTGATGGCAAGGCCCACAGGCAGCACTGTGCTTGCTCAGGTCACGTCATGCCTTGCTACGCCATGCGGGATTTCTGCTGCAGGCCCAGTGAGTCACTCAGCACCTTGAGGGCGCTGGAGAAATCCTCGGCGTCGCTCGCCTGTGCGAGACTCTCCGCGCTGGCTTTCTCACTGACGACACTGTTTGCGATGGTCTTGTCGCTGGTCTTGTCGCTAGCGCTGGGCATTCCACTGCCGCTGACGCTGGCCATGCCGCGATCGCTGGCGATCACCTGACCGACGGAGTGAGCAGTGTCGCTGCCGAGCGCGTCGTCACTGGCGTTGCGCGCAATGATGGCGTGGAGGGCCGGCAGGCTGGCGTGATTGTGGAACTGCCAGACGCCGTAGATGCGGCCATCGAAGGAGGCTTCACTGCCCAGCGTCGGGTCGACGGCGAGCCCGGCGCCCAGCCCGAACATGTAGAGGCCCGCAAGACGCTGGCCGTGGATGTCGCAGGGGTTGCCGTTGGCATCGGAATCCAGCCCGCCATTCACCTCACGCAGCGTGATGGGCTGATGATGGGCGTCGCTGATGGTGGGCAGAATCGGCTGATAGCCGTTGCACTGCACCACGATGGGCGCGTCGGCGAGCACTTCGCTGGCCAGTTCCAGGCGTTGGGCACTGCCGGGGCCGGTCTGCACCAGCTGGATGTCCATCGCGCACTCTTCGATGCGGCCGGTGGCCAGTATTTCCTGACCGATGGCCAGTGCCCGGTAGCGCAGCCCACCGGAACGGTTGATGCGACCGCTGATCGGGCACACATCGCGCTCGGCATCGTAGTGATAGCCTGCGGCGCGCGCTTCTTCGGCGTTCTCGAAGAACAGCCGAATCGGCGAGCGATGCAGCAGGGTGATCTCCTTGACGCGGGTATTGCGCAGCGCGTCGGCCAGCACGTCGAGCATCGAGAAGGCGCTGTGCGAGCCACCCACCACACAGACGCGACCACCACGGCGCAGACGCGGCAGCAGCAGGCTGCGCAGCTGTCCCGGCGGCATGCGCAACAGCTCATCGCCGCTGTAGATGCGTGCGCGCCGCGACGGCGTCAGGCCCTGACGATTGAGGCTCTGGGTCAGTTGCTCCGGGCACTGCTGGCCGCCCAGATTGAGCACCAGATTCTCGGTGCGCAGCCGCGACGTGCGCTGGGCCACTTCCGGTTCATGCGAGAGGGTCAGAATGCTGGTGCCGTCGAGGTACTGCAGCGTGTCCAGGCTGGTGCCGCACCACATCTCGACGCCCGGTAGGGCGGTGATGTGCGCCAATACCAGCGCACTGGCGGCTTCCAGCAGCTCGCCGATCTCATCGAGTCGCGGGGAGGAGTAGGGATCGGCCCGGATTCGCTCCAGGCAGGGTTCGCCTTCGAGCGGGGCCAGCACGTCGGCGAGTGCCGGGTCGCGCAGGCAGTCGAGGAACACATCGCCGACCGAGTTGGCGGTGATGCGATATTCGCCCAGCCGACCAGCGCCAAGCTTGCCGCTGGCGTGGGTACCGCCGGCATCGAGAATCAACAGTCCGTGGCGGGCCAGTGTCGTGATCTGGCCTGTCTTGAGGGCATTGAACAGAAATCCCATGCCTGCCGGGCCGACACCGGCCACGATACATCCGTAGCCCGTGATTCTTGAGAGGTCCTTCATGTCGTCTTGCTCCCTGGGTCGTAGTGACATCTTGTGGCTGTTTCGGTAGAGAGGTGTGATCCCCTCTGACAGCTGGCGGCTTGAAGACTGCGCCGCTCTATTGCTGCTCCCCTGTTGTCGGGGCAGCGGTGACCGTGGTGTTGCGGGTGGCAAAGATCGCCTGTCCGTGCGATATCATTTGCTCTTTGGCGTGCTATTACAGCAACTTGCATGCGTGTGGTGTCGCGCATTGCAGCGATGAAGCTGCAGGATTCACGTCAATGGTGTTTCCAAGGTGTTGCCGGTTCTGAGTGCCGGCGACCTGTGCCTTGCGTCGGGCTTGATGACAGGTTTCATGGCCTGCGTGATGAGCGGCTTCGCACTAGCTGTCAGTACGCTTGCAACGATCCAATTCGGGAGACCACCCCGAGATCGAAAACGCCTGTGCGGCACGGACAGCAGTTCGCTATCTGCAAGTCATTGATATTCATGACATAGATTCAGATTTAGTCTCTGGGCGCGCAGCGGCACCACTGCGGCAGCCGAGCAGTAGCCGAGCGGTATCCAGCAGCACATCACTGATGAGAGGTGGCATTCCTCATACCCGGTATGGGGGTGGGCCCATCTCGGTATGCGCCAATCCTGGTGTGTCATTGGCACTGATAGTCTGAGGCAGATAACAAGAACGTCTTGATGATTATCCCGTCACGAATGTCGGCGCCATTTTCGTGAAGTGCGCTGCAGGAAATGCACGGCGTGAAATATGCAGCGACTCAGCCACCGCCTGATATGGGATTTCGTGACTTGCCAACTGACCGTTGGCCATTTTGTTTAATTAACGATAATTAATAAATGATATTTGGCGGGAATCGAATCCTGTCGTGACGAAAATCATGCTTTGAGTTGAGTCACATTCGAGCTGGCTCATACGGTGTGCTGAGAGGTGAGTCTGGCGGGCAAGAGAGGGCGTTGCTAAAAAAGGCTATCTCACCTGGGGAGCCGGTATCAGGCGCTGGCATCCGTGGCAGGCGTTAGTGGCCACGCTCTGCTATGCTCTGCGCCCGCGCGTAAGCCCGTTCGGCTCGTGCCTGTTCATCGATTGAAGGAATGTCCCCGTGACTGACGCCACCGCCACCCCTGCCTTTGCCTCTCTGGCGCTGGCGCCCGAGCTGCTCGACAACCTCGCCACGCTCGAATATCACACCATGACGCCGATTCAGGCGCAGAGCCTGCCGCCGATGCTGCAAGGCCGCGATGTCATCGCCCAGGGCCAGACCGGCTCCGGCAAGACCGCTGCCTTCGGCCTGGGGCTGCTGTCACGCCTCAAGGTCTCGCGCTTCCGTGTGCAGTCACTGGTGCTGTGTCCGACACGTGAGCTGGCCGATCAGGTCGCCGGCGAGATCCGTCGTCTGGCGCGCGGCCTGCACAACGTCAAGGTGCTGACCCTTTGCGGCGGCGCGCCCTTCGGCCCGCAGCTGGGCTCGCTGGAACACGGCGCGCACATCATCGTCGGCACGCCGGGGCGCGTGGATGAGCACCTGCGCAAGGGCAGCCTGAGCCTGGTCGAACTCAATACCCTGGTGCTGGATGAAGCCGACCGCATGCTCGACATGGGCTTCGCCGAAGTGCTGGATGCCATCGTCGCCGAGACCCCGGAAGAGCGTCAGACGCTGCTGTTTAGCGCGACCTTCGCCGATGGCGTGCGTCCGATCGCCGAGCGCATGCTGCGTGATCCGGTCAGCATCGAGGTGGCCTCCACCCACGATGACAGCAGCATCCGTCAGCTGTTTCACCGTGTCGCCGATGACGAGGCGCGTTTCGAGGCGCTGCGTATCCTGCTGCTCAAGTACCGCCCGGAATCCAGCGTGGTGTTCTGCAACACCAAGCGTCAGGCGCAGGAAGTCAGCGACGCACTCAATGAGCACGGCTTCAGTGCCATGGCGCTGCACGGTGACCTCGAACAGCGCGAGCGTGACCAGACGCTGGTGATGTTCGCCAACAAGAGCACCTCGATCCTGGTGGCCACCGACGTCGCGGCGCGCGGACTGGATATCGATGCGCTGGATGCGGTGTTCAACTACCAGATCGCGCGTGATCTCGACGCCCACGTGCACCGTGTCGGGCGTACCGGCCGTGCCGGCAGCTCCGGCATCGCCTGCACGCTTTACACCGAGAAGGAAGACTATCGTCTGACCAAGCTGGGTGAATTCCTCGAGCAGACGCTGGAAGCCGAGCCGCTGCCCTCGAAAAGCATGCTGACGCGCGAGCCGTTCCATGCGCGCATGGCGACGCTGCAGATCGACGGTGGCAAGAAGGACAAGCTGCGCCCCGGCGATATCCTCGGCGCGCTGACCGGTGACGGCGGCCTGGAAGGCAGCAAGATCGGCAAGATCAAGGTACTGGCGCGGACCACCTTCCTCGCCGTGGAGCGTGATGTCGCCAAGTCGGCACTCACCCAGCTGATGAACGGCAAGCTCAAGGGGCGCTCCTTCCGCGCGCGTCGTCTCAAGAGCTGAGGCGGGCAGCGTCGGTGACGTGTCTGACCGGTATCGGCGAGAACCCTGAGAGGGACTGAACCAGTCTTTTCATCTGCCATGCGACCTTGATATCACCCCAAGCGATGCCCGCCACCACGGCGGGCATCGTGCTTTTTGAGCAGCAGATTGACGCTCGCAGCCGCTGCGGGCGGTGGCTAAGCTTGAGGTAACGTCCCTGGCCATCAGGGCGCTGATCCGGTACCTCGTGATGACTGCCAACGCCGTCGATAATCTTCGCATTCGTGAAGAACGTCTCATTGATCATGAGCGCATCTACCGCATTCATGAATCCGTCTTTGCCGGCCATCGTGAAGCGCGCCTGGGTGATAGATTGCGTCGAGGCAATCTGGCGCAGATCTCGCTGGTGGCCGAGCGTGTCACCGACCCGGAAACCGGCCGTCACCTCAGCGAAGGCGAGGGCGGCCTGCTGGGGCATGTGATGGTGTCGCGGGTGGAGCTTTCCGGCTACCCGGACCGCGTGCTGATGGCGCTGGCGCCGCTGGCGGTGCTGCCCCAGCATCAGCGTCACGGCATCGGCAAGCGGCTGGTGATCTCGGCGGTCAAGCGCTGCCGGCTGCTGGGGGCGGGGGCTGTGGTGGCGGCAGGCCATGCGGATTTCTATACCCATCTGGGCTTTCATCCGGCGTGTCATTACGGGCTCTACTGCCATCATGACGACGTGCCGGGTTCCTTCGTCGCCTTCGAGCTGCTGCCGGACTATCTGGAGGGGCTGGGCGGTGAAGTGCAGTTTCCCGATACCTTCTCTGAGCTGGGTATCTGAGCAGCCTTGAGCGGTTGAGCTGAACAGCCCTGAGCGATTGGTTTTGATCAGCAACAGGCAACTCGGCGTTGCGTGACCCTTGAAACGGCAAGGCTCCCGCTCCATGTCATAGGTAACACCACGTGGCAGCCTGCGTGTGATGGCAGCTGTCGCGTCATTCCGACCGATGATTCAAGGAGAGACATCATGAAGCTCAAGACTCTGGGTAGTTCGCTGATGATTGCCATGCTCGGTCTCGGTGGCCTGTCGCTCGCCGGTTGCGAGGACGAAGGCCCGATGGAGAAGGCTGGCGAGAAGATGGACAACGCCGTCGAGGAAGCCGGTGATAGCGTCGAGAACGCCACCGATAGCTGAGGCTCGGCTGCCAGCGCTGCGATGAGTCGCCGCTGACCTGAGCTGTCGCCAGACACAAGAAGGCCCCGCCTCCCATGAGGCGGGGCCTTCTTGTGTTTGGCGCGGGGCGAAGGAAGTCCGCTTATGCCGAGGCGGGCTGCTGCTCGCTCTGCTGCTTGCGGTCCGCGACGGCGGCGTCGTAGGCGCGGCTTTCCTCGGCTTCGGTGGCGGCGCTGAAGCGCACCAGCAGCGCGAACAGCGAGATCACGATCACGCCCATGCCCAGGTACATCAGGCCTTCCTGGTAGGTCAGCTCCTCACTGCGGAACAGGAAGCCCGCGGCGACCGCGCCTGCGTTGCCGCCCGCACCGACGATACCGGCGACCGCGCCGAGTGCCTTGCGATTGACGAAGGGCACGATGCCGAAGGTCGCGCCTTCCGCCATCTGCACGAAGAGGCTGAAGACCAGCATGATGCCGATGGCCACCGCGAGGGTTTCCATCTGGGCGAAGCCGACCAGCGCGACGCCTTCACACAGCAGCGCGATGAACAGCCAGCGTACGCGGCCCTTGAGGCCGGACTGGCGGGCGAAGAGATCAGAAAACACGCCGCCCAGGGTGCGGGCGAACAGGTTCATCAGGCCGAACAGGCCCGCGATGAGACCGGCGGTGGCAAGATCGAGATCGAAGTGATCGAAGAAGTAGATGGCGGCGACGTTGTTGATGGTCAGCTCGACTCCGAAGCAGGCGCCATAGACGAGGAACAGGGCCCAGACGCGGATGTCGCGTGCCGCCGCGCCGAAGGTGGCGCGCATGCTGTATTCCTTCTCGGCCTTGGGCAGCTCACCGCGCTCACGCAGCTCGCTGAAGTTGCCGTCCGGCGCATCCTGGGTGAACAAGTAGTAGGCGATACCGGTCAGGAACAGCACGATGCCCGGCACGACCATCGCCAGACGCCAGCCCAGGGTCTGCTCGACGCCCAGCATCAGCAGGCCGGCCATCACCAGCGGCATCAGCATCTGGGTGGTGCCGCCGCCCAGGTTGCCCCAGCCCGCGGTGGTGGCGTTGGCGGTGCCGACCACGTTGGGGCCGAACATCACGGAGGTGTGGTACTGAGTGATGACGAAGGAGGCGCCGATGGCACCGATGGCCAGACGGGCCAGGAAGAAGGATTCGAAGCTGTCGGCGAAGCCGATGCACATCACCGGCAGCGAGCCGAGGCACAGCAGCCAGGTGTAGGCCTTGCGTGGCCCGATGCGATCACACAGCACGCCGATGGCGAGGCGCACGATCACCGTGATGGCGACGGAGGCGATGATGGTGTTGCCGATCTGGGTCTTGGTCAGGCCGAGGTCGTCACGCACCACGGCCATCAGCGGCGCGATGCCGAACCAGCCGAAGAAGCAGACGTGGAAGGCGAACCACGACATGTGGAAGGCGCGCATTTGCGGGGTGTTGAAGCTGAACAGCCGGATGCGGCTGGCCTTGTTGCGGATATCCATGAGTGGGCTCCTGATTCAGCGTCGGTGCCGGGCACGAAGTCAGGTGTGCTCGGCGAGTGGTCGAACGGCTGTGAATGAACGACAGCAAGGGCGCCTCGTCATTGAGGGGCCTGGTTCGACGCACTCGTACTCCGAAGAGCCTGGTCCACGTCATGGATAGCGATGGCAGCAGTCGGTGATGCCATGGTTGCCGGCAGCAGAGCGTCTGTGCGGCAAGTGACAGGAACAAAGCAAGTAGCGCGCCAGTTGCGGGGGTGTGGGCGGGACAAGTCCCAGAAGATCAATGGCTTGGCGAGGACAGTGGGTTGGCACGCGCAGGCCGTGTCCCGGGCTGGACGCGCGCCCGATGCGCGCTGGCGGTGCGTCAGCAAGGCGCGAGGTACCAGTCTGGCGCACGCGACTGGCGCTGGGAGGGTCGGCAAGGCGCGTGCCTCATTGCAGTGCAGCGACGCTTTCGGCTCGGCCGCTCTGAAGGCCTTTGGCCGCAGGGTTGCACCAGATTGCGGCACGAATCCTGCTTGGGTGTACGGCAAGTCTCATGCCCGACCCAAGGAAACCTGACATGCCCGTGACCGTGCTGATCGTCGATGTCCGCAGTGAGCGCTCCGCCGCGCTGGAGCAGGCGCTATTGAGCGCCGGCTTCGAGGTGGCGCTGCGCGTTGACGAGCACGAGGACCTGCACGCGCTGGTCGAGCAGCATCAGCCCGATGCGGTGATCATCGACGCCGACCTGCCCAGCCGCGACACCCTGGAGCATCTCGGCCAGCTGGGGCGACGCTATCCCAAGCCGATGATCATGCTGGCCAGTGAAGATGCCCCGGACCTCGTGCGTGAGGCGGCCGGCGCCGGTGTCTCGGCCTATGTGGTGGACCACGTCATGCCAGCGATGGTGCGCAGCATGGTCGAGGTCGCCATCACCAGCTTCGAGGCGCACCGTGCGCTCAAGGGGGAGCTCAACCGTACCCAGACCACATTGGTGCAGCGGCGCAGCGTCGATCGCGCCAAGGCCGTGGTGATGGAGACGCGCGGGCTCAGTGAAGATGCCGCCTACCAATACCTGCGCAAGACCGCCATGAACCGGCGCCTGGCCCTGCATGAGCTGGCCGATGAGCTGCTCAAGGCCGCGCGTCGGCGCTGAGTCGGTCGCCGTACTGTCCTTCTCTCTCGATCGTTCAAGAGGTGTGCGTGATGCCCACAGATGTACCCCTGAATGGCCATCAGCTGACGCTGGGCCTGATGCCACTCAATGATGCCGCGCCCTTCGTGGTCGCTGAGCAGTTGGGGCTTTTCCGCGAGGAGGGGCTGGCGGTGACACTCAAGTGGCAACCCTCGTGGGCGGCGTTGCGTGATGACCTGCAGACCGGCGTGCTGCAGGGGGCGCAGATGCTGGCGCTGATGCCGCTGACCTCGACGCTGGGGCTGGATGGCCGCGCCACGCCGGTGATCAGTGCCATGACACTGAATCTGGGCGGCAACTCCATCACGCTGTCGCGCGCGCTGATGGCCACGCTCGGCGAGGACGGCCACGACCTCTCCAGTCCGTTGCAGGTCGCGAAGGCGCTGGCGGCGCATGTGCACGAGCGCAAGCAGCGCGGCGAGCCGCTGCTCAAGCTGGCCAGCGTGCACCCGTTCTCCTCGCACCGTTATCTGTTGCGTTACTGGCTGGCGGCGGGCGGCATCAATCCGGACCGCGACGTCGAAATGCGCGCCGTGGCGCCGCCGCTGATGGCGGCGCAGCTGGCCAGCGGAGCGCTGGATGGCTTCTGTGTCGGTGAGCCCTGGAACAGCCTGGCGGCGGCGCAGGGCATGGGGCAGGTGGTGGCGGGCAGTCACGATATCTGGCGCTTCGGGCAGGAAAAGGTGCTGGGCGTGCGCGAGGACTGGGCGGAGCAGCATCCGCTGGCGCATCAGGCGCTGATTCGCGCGCTGCTCAATGCCTGCGCCTGGCTGGACCGCCCCGGCAATCGGGCCAGAGCCGCCGAGTGGCTGCACGAAGAGGGCATGCCGGAGGTACCGATGAGCGTGGTGACGCGCGGGCTGGAAGACGTCGATGTCGAGCAGTCGGTGGACGACTTCCAGCAGCACAATCCCGGCTGGACCATCTTCCATCGCTATGCGGCCAACTTCCCGTGGCGCTCCCAGACACGCTGGTACATCGCCCAGATGCAGCGCTGGGGGCATCTGCAGGGCTTCAATGACGAGGATCTCGAGGCGACGCTGACACGTTGTGTGCGACCGGATCTTTACCGCACGGCGGCCCGCAAGCTGGGCATGGTGGTGCCGGTGGCGGATGAGCGCAGTGAAGGCACGCATCCGGCGCCCTGGTGGCTGAGCGGCGAGGCGGGGCAGGTGCCGATGCCGGCGGATGGCTTCATCGATGGCGCGGTCTTCGAGTGATGTCGCGGGCGCGGTTCTTGCCGATCCGCGCTGGCGCGGGATTGCACAGCACTTATAGATAAGTCGCCATCTCCTTTGCCGGATGACAGGGCAAACCTGACGGCTCAGACATGTTGGCAGTGCGGTTGTGATATTCTCATCGCACTGCCAGCACCGCGTCAGGGGATCGCATGACCACTCGCAAGTCTCAGATTCGCAAGGATAATGTCGGCCGCATCCTGCTCGCCGCCGAAAAGATCTTCGCTCTCAAGGGCTATGTCGGCGCCAGCATGGTCGATATTGCCGCCGAGGTAGAGCTGCCCAAGTCCAATCTGCATTACTACTTCAGCACCAAGGAAGCGCTGTATCGCGCGGTGCTCGATGGCCTGTTGGCGCTGTGGAAGGAAGATGCGCTGTGCTTCGAGGCCTACGACGACCCGCAGCTGGTGCTCTCCACCTACATTCGCGCCAAGATGATGCACTCGCGCCAGCGCCCCTATGGCTCCAAGGTGTGGGCCAGCGAGATCATGCAGGGCGCGCCGGTGCTGGGCGAAGAGCTGACGGTGTGGCTCGACGAGTGGGCCGAGATGAAGAAGTCACGCCTGCGTCAGTGGATCGGCGAGGGCCGCATCGACAACGTCGATGCCTCTGCCTACCTGTACATGATCTGGGCCAGCACCCAGCATTACGCCGACTTCGATCACCAGATCGCGGTGCTCAATCAGGGCAAGGCGCTGAGTGATCGGGAGTTCGAGCAGGCGGTGCAGAACGTGACGCGGGTGCTGCTGAAAGGTGTCGGATTGTCTGCCTGAGTCAGCAGGTGATTTCATGATTTCATTGCCATTAAGCTAATCATGGTCATCATTGGCGGATCATCAAGCCAATCAAGAAGGGGCTGCCATTGCTGGCAGCCCCTTTTTTTGGTTCCCATCTATTGCTACCTGCGTCACGCGATCAGGTATCAGGCCGCGCGATGCGGATTGCGTGGGTCCTCCATCCAGTTCATGTATGGCTTGCCGGTGTCCTGCACTTCCATGGTGATGCAGTCCTCGACCGGGCAGGTGATCTCGCACAGGTTGCAGCCCACGCAGTCGGCGTCCTTCACCTCATAGCGGGCGGTGCCGTTGTCCTTGGCCAGATGCATGATGGCCTGGTGCGAGGTGTCCTCGCAGGCGATATAGCAGCGTCCGCAGCCGATGCACTTGTCCTGGTCGATGCGGGCGATCACCTGATAGTTCATGTCCAGCTGCTTCCAGTCGGTGGTGTTGGGCACCGCCGCGCGCGAGAACTCGTCGATACGCTGATAGCCCTTGCTGTCCATCCAGCGCCCCAGGCCGTCCTTCATCTCCTCGACGATACGGAAGCCGTGCAGCATCGCCGCCGTGCACACCTGCACGCTGCCCGCGCCGAGGGCGATGAATTCCGCGGCATCCTCCCAGTTGGAGATGCCGCCGATGCCGGAAATCGGCAGGTTGGCGGTTTCTGGCGTGCGCGCTATCTCGGCCACCATGTTCAGTGCGATGGGCTTCACGGCGCTGCCGCAATAGCCGCCGTGGGTGCTGCGGTCGCCGACGATGGGATGCGCGACCATGCGGTCGAGATCCAGGTGGGTGATGGAGTTGATGGTGTTGATCAGCGAGACGGCATCGGCGCCACCCCGCCAGGCGGCCTTGGCCGGTTCACGCACGTCGGTGATGTTGGGCGTCAGTTTGACGATCACCGGCAGCGAGCTGTAGGTCTTGCACCAGCGCGTGACCTGCTCGACATACTCCGGCACCTGGCCCACCGCCGCGCCCATGCCGCGTTCCGGCATGCCGTGGGGGCAGCCGAAGTTGAGTTCGATGCCGTCACAGCCGGTGGCCTCGACCTGCGGCAGGATTGTCTTCCAGGCCTCCTCCTCGCACGGCACCATCAGCGAGACGATCAGCGCGCGGTCCGGCCAGTCCTTCTTGACCTGGGTGATCTCGCGCAGGTTGATCTCCAGCGAACGGTCGGTGATCAGCTCGATGTTGTTGAAGCCGCTGACCTCGCCATTCGGGCCATAGTGCGCCGAGTAGCGGGAGGAGACGTTCACCGCGGCCGGGTCTTCGCCGAGGGTCTTCCAGACCACGCCACCCCAGCCGGCCTCGAAGGCGCGTACCACGTTGTAGGCCTTGTCGGTGGGCGGGGCGCTGGCCAGCCAGAAGGGGTTGGGGGCGCGGATGCCGGCGAAGTTGACCGACAGATCGGCCTTGTAGCTGGCGACGTGATCGCCACTTGCTTCAGCACTTGATCCAGCACCTGCCGGGCGGGCGTTGTCGTCATTGAGCGGGGTATGAATGGTCATCAGGCGGCCTCCACCTTGAGCATCAGATCGTGATGGATGGCCTCGGCGGCCAGCTTGCCGTGGGCGACGGCTTGAACGGTGAGGTCCTGCCCGCGGGCGATGCAGTCACCGCCGGCATAGACGCCGGGCAGACTGGTGCGCAGCATCTCGTCCACCTCTATCCTGGCCCCCTCGCGGGCCAGCCCTGCGGCATGCGCATCGCTCAGGCTCGCGTCATCGAAGCCCTGGCCGATGGCGGTGAAGACCCCATCGCAGGCCAGCGCGAAGGTCTCGCCGGTATCGACGAGGCGACCATCCTCGACCCGCGTGCGCGCGAACTGCATCGCGCTGAGCGCGGCGTCATCACCTTCTTCGCTTCTATCACTATCGTTTGCCACATCGAGCGCCAGCGGGCGTGCCCAGGTGTGGATCATCACGCCATTGGCGCGCGCGATTTCCTGCTCGTGATGGGTGGCGGACATCTGCTCCTCGCCACGCCGGTAGACCAGGTCCACCGTCTGCGCGCCGAGGCGCCTGGCCTGCACGGCGATATCGATGGCGGTGTTGCCGGCGCCGATCACCACGGCGTGTCTGGGCACCGCCAGGGCGTTCAGCTCGCCACTCTGACGCAGCACCTTGATGAAGTCGGTGGCCGCCATCAGGCCGCTGGCATCCTCGCCGGTCAGGCCGAGGGCATGGCTGGTGCCAAGGCCGAGGCCCAGGAAGACGCTGTCGAATTCGCGTGTCAGGGAGGCCAGCGCCAGGTTGTCGCCAAGGCGCTGGCCGTGGCGGATCTCGATGCCGCCGATCTCGAGCAGGAATTCGACTTCGCGGGCGGCGAAGTCATCGGTCAGCTTGTAGCGGGCGATGCCGTATTCGTTGAGGCCGCCGGCCTTTTCCTCGGCCTCGAAGATCACCACGTCGTGGCCGAAACGCGCCAGACGATGGGCGCAGGAAAGCCCGGCAGGCCCGGCGCCGACCACCGCGATACGCCGGCCGGTGCTGGCGCCACGCGTGAACGGATGGGCCTCGAACTGGGCGTTGTCCAGCGCATGGCGCTGCAGCAGGCCGATCAGCACCGGCTGGCACTCATCGCCCTGATTGCGCACGCAGGACTGCTCGCAGAGGATCTCGGTGGGGCAGACGCGGGCGCAGCTGCCACCGAGGATATTGGCATCCAGAATCTCGCTGGCGGCGCCTTCGAGATTGTCATCGTGGATACGGCGAATGAAGGTCGGGATGTCGATGCTGGTCGGGCAGGCCTTGATGCAGGGTGCATCGTAGCAGTACAGACAGCGCGAGCTCTCGATGAAGGCCTGGCGCTTGCTGAGCGCCGGATGCAGGTCTGTGAAACGCGCACTCAGCGCCTCTTCCGCGAGCCCGCTCGGGGCCCAGTGGGAAGGAGTGGAGGATGTGGTCACGGTGTGGCTCCTGCCCGCGCTCAGGCGCGGGGTCGTTGTTGTTGGTCTTGCAGGCGAGTCGGGTTGCGCTCAGGGACTGGCAGCGGCTTGTTTGGAAGTGCTAAGGGACCGGCAGCGCGTCAGGTGCGCCGCCAGGCCGTCGTTCAGTCGTGCCGTACTGGTCTCAGCCGTGTCGTACTGGTCTCAGGTGGGTCGTTCGCCGACCGTCAGCTGCGATCCACGGCGCTGACGACGTTGCTCTCGGCGCGGGCCTTGAGCTGGTCGAACACGCTGGGGTAGGCCGGACGCTCGACATACTGGCCGTGGCCGCGCTTGGCATGCAGTTCGCCATCGCGCCAGGCCCAGTCGCCGCGGCTGATGGTGTGACGCGGAATGCCCTTGACGGTGCGGCCTTCGAAGATGTTGAAGTCGATGTTCTGGTGGTGGGTCTTGGCCGAGATGGTGCGTTCGGCGTTGGGGTCCCAGACCACGATGTCGGCGTCGCTGCCGACGCGGATCGCACCCTTGCGCGGATAGAGATTGAAGATCTTCGCGGCATTGGTGGAGGTCAGGCCGACGAAGTCCTCGGCGGAGAAACGCCCGGTGTTGACGCCTTCGTGCCACAGCATCGCCATGCGGTCCTCGACCCCGGCGGTGCCGTTGGGAATCTTCGAGAAGTCGTCCTTGCCCATTTCCTTCTGCTCGGCGCAGAAGCAGCAGTGATCGGTGGCGGTGGTCTGCAGGTCTCCGGACTGGATGCCGCCCCACAGTGCCTGACGGTGCTCCAGCGAGCGGAACGGCGGGCTCATCACGTGGCCGGCCGCGAATTCCCAGCTCTTGTTCTGATAGACCTCTTCATCGATCAGCAGATGGCCTGCCAGCACCTCGCCGTAGACCGGCTGACCGTGCTCGCGGGCGTAGCGGATCTCCTCCAGCGCATCGGCGGTGGAGACGTGGACCAGATACACCGGCGTGCCCAGGGTGCCGGCGATGCGGATGGCACGGCTGGCGGCCTCGCCCTCGACCTGCGGCGGGCGCGACAGCGGATGCGCCTCCGGGCCGGTGATGCCGTCGGCCAGCAGCTTCTGCTGCAGGTGGTAGACCAGCTCGCCGTTCTCGGCATGCACGGTGGGAATCGCGCCCAGCTCCAGGCAGCGTGCGAAGCTCGAGACCAGGGTGTCGTCCGGCGCCATGATGGCGTTCTTGTAGGCCATGAAGTGCTTGAAGCTGTTGACGCCGTAATCGGCGACCAGCGTCGCCATGTCCTGGCTGACGCTCTCGTCCCACCAGGTGACGGCGACGTGGAAGCTGTAGTCGCAGCACGACTTCTCGGCCCATTCGCGCCAGGTGTGATAGGCCTCCATCAGCGGTTGCTGGGGGGAGGGGATCACGAAATCGATGATCATGGTGGTGCCACCGGCCAGTGCCGCGGCGGTGCCGGTCTGGAAGTCTTCGCTGGCCACGGTGCCCATGAAGGGCAGCTGCATGTGGGTGTGCGGGTCGATGCCGCCGGGCATCACCAGGCAGCCGCTGGCGTCGATCACCTCGCAGTCGTCCGGGACGTCCAGGTCGGTACCGATGGCGGTGATGGTCTCGCCGTCACACAGCACATCGGCGGTGTAGCGCTCTTCGTGGGTCTGGATGCTGCCGCCCTTGATCAGGATTGCCATGAATCTCTCCCGGCCGCATCGCGCGGCCTTGTCCGGCATTGAGTGTCAGGTCGTCTTGTTGTTGTCGTGCGGGTCGTCAGTCCGTCACTCGCCATCGGTGAGGCGGGTATAGGCATCGGGGCGACGGTCGCGGAAGAACTGCCAGTTGTTGCGCACCTCGCGCACCATCGACATGTCGAGGTCGTGGATCAGCAGCTCATCCTCGGTGGCGCTGGCCTGGGCTTCGATCTGGCCGCGCGGATTCACGAAGTAGGAGGAGCCGTAGAACTCGCCGATATCCCAGGGCTGTTCATGGCCGACGCGGTTGATGGCGGCGATGTAGCAGCCATTGGCGGCGGCGGAGGCGGGTTGCTCCAGCTCCCACAGATATTGGGAGAGGCCCGCGACGGTGGCGGAGGGATTGAAGATGATCTCGGCGCCGTTGAGCGCCAATGCGCGCCAGCCTTCCGGGAAGTGGCGGTCGTAGCAGATGTAGACGCCGATGCGCCCGTAGGCGGTGTCGAAGACCGGCCAGTCGGACTTGCCCGGCTTGAAGAAGAATTTCTCCCAGAAGCCCGCCACCTGCGGGATGTGGGTCTTGTGATACTTGCCCAGATAGCTGCCGTCGGCATCGATGACGGCGGCGGTGTTGTAGTACACCCCCGGCTGCACTTCCTCGTAGATGGGCACGATGATCACCATCTGATGCTTCTTCGCGTACTGCTGCATCAGCGTGACGGTGGGGCCGTCGGGCACGCGCTCGGCGGCGGCATACCACTTGGCATCCTGGCTCGGGCAGAAATAGGGCTGATTGAAGACTTCCTGGAAGCACAGGATCTTGACGCCTGCCTCACCGGCCCGGTCGATCAGCGGCAGGTGGGCCTCGTTCATGGCATCACGGATCTGCGCGGGCTCGAGGTCGGTGGAGACGTTGAGTCCCATCTGGATGACGGCGCAGCGCAGCTTGCCGGCATCCTCGGTATAGGAGATGCGGGAATCGTTCGACATGTCTTCCTCATCGGGCGCTTGGCGCCGGTTGTTGTTGTCTTCAATGAGTGCTGGTGGACTGAACGGGTGGGCAGGGATAGCGCGAAATGGCTCCAGGAAAAACACGCCGCCTGCCTGGCAAGTCTGCATGCCGCTGGCAGGCATCGTGGGTCAGGAAAGGTCCGATTTAAATCCTGTCTCACCAGTCAGCTTAATGAACATTAGACAGTGTTCCCGCGTTCGGCAAGATGAAGTGTCAAATAAAGTCTTGTGGATTTATCTTGTTGTTATCAAAGAGTTTTTATTCAAGAAAAGGCCATATTTCACCATTGTGGTGCCTGCATAATCAGCATGGTTCACGCGATTTTCAAAGGAAAAGACGATGCACAACAGTGGCTTGTGACCGTTTGTGGGGGCATTGCGCAAGACCGCCTTGCACCAGCTTGGAACCTGACCATACTGACAGTTGGCGCGAACACGGCTTGTCGCCACCTGACAGGCGTCATGCATGAAAATACGCGCCATTGCATCTCAAGTTGTCTTGCAAGACAGGTTTGATTTATCGGCAATAATCCGGCCGGCGGCATGCGATTTGCCACAGGGTTTTGCACGTTAACTGCGCAAGGTGTTTCTTCTACACGGCCTGCCACAGATTCGTCTGCCGCAGATTCGTCTGCCGCAGAATCTTCTGCATCAGAATCTTCTGCATGCAGTGCCGAATGAAGTGTGCCTGAAGAAGTGTGCCGAACGGGGAGGTGCGAAGAGGAGTCAGGAAAGCGACGGAGAAGGTGAGGAAGACAGGAAACGACAAGTGACACAAGGCAAGCGCAGTGCATCACCCTCAACAATAACAACAGCTGAATAGGTGAGGACTCATGGCCCCGACACAGACGCGCTCGCACATGGTGCGCAGCAATGAGGAAATGATCGAGCTGGTGGTGGCACAGGATGTCGCCCGCAGCCCGCGTTACAACGAGGATATCGCGCCGACCAGGAGTGCCGAGCGCACCTGGTCGCGCTGGAACATCGCCGCACTGTGGGTCGGCATGTCGATCTGCGTGCCGACCTATACCCTGGGTGGCGTCCTGACCGCCTACTTCGGCCTGAGCGTCGGCGAGGCGCTGTTCACGATTCTGGTCGCCAACCTGGTGGTACTGATTCCGCTGACCCTCAACGCCTTCCCCGGCACGCGCTTCGGGATTCCCTTCCCGGTGGTACTACGCTCCTCCTTCGGCATCATCGGCTCCAACGTGCCATGCATGATTCGCGCGGTGGTCGCCTGTGGCTGGTTCGGTATCCAGACGATGTTCGGCGGCCTGGCGATCCACCTGCTGCTGTCGAGCCTCTCGGCCGACTGGAAGGCGCTGGGCGGGGTAGGCGAGGTCATCGGCTTCTTCGTGTTCTGGGCGCTCAACCTGTTCGTGGTGATTCGCGGCGCGGAATCCATCAAGTGGCTGGAGACACTCTCCGCGCCCTTGCTGCTGGCGGTGGGCGTCGGCCTGATGGTGTGGGCGCTGCCGCATACCTCGATCAGCGAGCTGCTGGCCCAGCCGCCGAATCGTCCCGAAGGCGATGGCGTGGCCAGCTACTTCATGGCGGGCCTGACCGCGATGGTCGGCTTCTGGGCGACGCTGTCGCTGAACATTCCTGACTTCAGTCGTTACGCGAAGAGCCAGAAGGACCAGATCTTCGGTCAGATCATCGGTCTGCCGCTGACGATGTTCTTCTTCGCGGCGCTCGGCGTGGTGTTGACCGCGGCGTCCAGCTCGCTGGTGGGCGAGACCATCTCCGACCCGGTCAACCTGATCGGTCGCATCGACAGCCCCGGCTGGGTCGCCATCGCCATGGTGCTGATCATCATCGCGACGCTCTCCACCAATACCGCGGCCAACATCGTCTCGCCGACCAATGACTTCCAGAACATCGCGCCGAAGCTGATCAACCAGACGCGCGGCGTGCTGCTGACCGGGCTGGTCGGGGTGCTGCTGATGGGCTTCGAGCTGATCAAGAAGATGGGCTGGATCGTCTCGGACGTGAGTCTCGAGAGCCTCTATTCCAACTGGCTGCTGGGCTATTCGAGTCTGCTGGGGCCGATCGCGGGGATCATGATCGTCGACTACTTCGTGATCCGTCGTCAGTCCTTTGATCTGCCGGCACTCTATCTGGATGGCAGCACCTATCCGGCCTTCAATCCGGCGGGCTTCATCGCCTTCTTCGTGCCGGTGGGGCTGACGGTGATCAGCTTCTCGCAGCCCGGGCTTTCCTGGTTCTACGACTACGGCTGGTTCACCGGCTCGCTGCTGGGGGCGCTGGTCTACTTCGTGGCCAGCAAGTTGCTGGTCAAGGCGCCGCCGGTGCATCTGCCCGAGGCGGTGCCAGGCAGCGGGGCGCAGCGCGCCTGACGCCGCTGATGAGCATGGTGAGTGCAATGACAGACGGGCTGCCGATTGGCAGCCCGTCTGTCGTTCGTCGGCTCATCAACTTATCCGCTCATCAACTTGTTCGTTCATCAATTCGGCAGCTCATCCGCGGCGGCGCGTCATGCGTCAAGGCCCGGGATGCCGCCCTCGAAGCGCTCGACCATGAAGTCGACGAACTGGCGCACCTTGGGCGAGAGGTGGCGGTGGCGGGGATAGACGATCCACACCCCGGTATCGCGCACCTGGTACTCATCCAGCACCGAGATCAGCTTGCCGCTGGCCAGATGGGGCGCGACGTAATAGTCGGGAATCTGGGCAAGGCCGAGGCCCTTGAGCGTGGCGTCCAGCAGCGCCGGACCGGAGTTGGCCTGCCAGCTGCCGGTGATGCGCACCTCGCGGCGCTGGCCCTCGACCTCGAACAGCCACTCGCGCTTGGAACCGGCCAGACAGCGGTGACTGGAGAGCTCGGCCAGGGTGTGCGGGCGCGGCGCCTGCTGGAAGTAGTCATGCGAGGCGACGACGAATTCGCGGCGGTCCACCAGCCGCCTTGCGATCAGCGAGGAGTCCTTGAGCACGCCCATGCGGATGGCGACGTCGAAGCCCTCGTCGATCAGTTCCACCGGACGGTTGGTGAAGTGCATCTGCACTTCCAGTTGCGGGTGCAGCAGCTGGAAGTCGTTGACCAGCGGCGCGACGTAGCGCTCGCCGAAGGTGGTGGCGCTGGTCAGCTTGAGCACGCCGCTGGGGCGGGCATGAAAGTCACCGATGGCCTGTTCGGCGGCGCGGAAGCCATCGAAGAGGTGATGACAGTGCTCGAAATACACCTGTCCGGCATCGGTGAGGCGCGTCTGACGGGTGGTGCGGTAGAGCAACTGGGTATCGAGCTGGGCTTCCAGCTGGCTGATCAGACGACTGACATGTGAGCTGGACACCCCGAGATGACGGGCGGCACCGGAAAATGAGCCGATTCTGACGACTTCCACGAAGGCTTCGATACGGTCCCAGCGCTGCATGCTGGCTCCTCTTTCATTGTTGTTGAGTGGCAATAATCATCTGAGTGCCGACGGCTTAATCCCACCCGCATGACTGCGTAGACTGTGCTCCATGCCAAGCCCGCAAGGATGAACCGCAAGGACGAGCCCAGTGCCTGTCGCGTCGGGAGTCCCTCGGGCGACTCATCCATGCAACCTGTCAGGTGCTGCTACCTTTCAGGGTGGCCTCCGTGGTGATCACCACCACACCAGGGGGCATGAGATTGGCAGCCAGTTTACCGCTATTGATGCTCACTAGGAGAGATTCATGAAATCACGTGCTGCGATTGCGCTGGAAGCCGGCAAGCCGCTGGAACTGGTCGAGATCGATGTCGAAGGGCCGAAGGCCGGTGAGGTGCTGGTACGCATCGTCAATACCGCCGTCTGTCACACCGATGCGTTCACCCTGTCCGGCGCAGACCCGGAAGGCCTGTTCCCGTCCGTGCTGGGCCACGAAGGCGCCGGTATCGTCGAGGAAGTGGGCGAGGGCGTGACTGGCCTGGTACCGGGCGACCACGTCATTCCGCTCTACACCGCGGAATGCGGCAAGTGCAAGTTCTGCCTCTCCGGCAAGACCAACCTGTGCAGCGCCGTGCGTGCCACCCAGGGTCGCGGCCTGATGCCGGACGGCACCTCGCGCTTCTCTCTCGATGGCAAGATGCTGCACCACTACATGGGCACCTCGACCTTCTCTGAATACACCGTGGTGCCGGAAGTCTCGCTGGCCAAGGTGTCCAAGGAAGCGCCGCTGGACAAGATCTGCCTGCTGGGCTGTGGCGTCACCACCGGTATCGGTGCGGTCATGAACACCGCCAAGGTCGAGCCGGGTTCCACCGTGGCCATCTTCGGCCTCGGCGCCATCGGTCTGGCCGCCATCCAGGGCGCGGTGATGGCCAAGGCGTCGCGCATCATCGCCATCGACATCAATGAAGACAAGTTCGACCTGGCCCGCAAGTTCGGCGCCACCGACTTCGTCAACCCGAGCAAGCTGTCCGTGCCGGTCCAGGAAGCCATCGTCGACATGACCGACGGCGGCGTCGACTACTCCTTCGAGTGCATCGGCAACGTCAACGTCATGCGTGCGGCGCTCGAGTGCGCTCACAAGGGCTGGGGCGAATCCATCATCATCGGCGTCGCCGGTGCCGGTGAAGAGATCTCCACCCGTCCGTTCCAGCTGGTGACCGGGCGCGTCTGGAAGGGCTCCGCCTTCGGTGGCGTCAAGGGCCGTACCGAACTGCCGGGTTACGTCGAGCGTTACATGAGCGGCGCGATCAACCTGGACGACTTCATCACTCACCAGATGCCGTTCGAGAAGATCAACGAGTCCTTCGATCTGCTGCATGAAGGCAAGTCGATCCGTACCGTGCTGAGCTTCTGATCCGGGGCTGAGCTGCCGCCGGGCAACGCGCGAAAGCGTGTTGCCCGGTGAGATCTGGAACGCGAAACGGCGTCGGCTTGCCGACGCCGTTTTCATGACGCGATACCACAAGGGAGAGCATGATGACCGCGACCGAACAACTCGAGCTGGTCAGCGCCAACAAGGTGCATGGCGGCTGGCTCAAGCGTTACCGTCACCGCAGCGGCAGCCTGGATTGCGACATGGTGTTCGCCATCTATCTGCCACCCCAGGCCGAGAATGGCCCGGTACCGATGCTGTGGTGGCTGTCGGGGCTGACCTGCACCGACGAGAACTTCATGCAGAAGGCCGGTGCACAGAAGAAGGCCGCCGAGCTGGGTATCGCCCTGATCTGCCCGGATACCAGTCCGCGTGGCGTCAATCTGGACGGCGAGGACGACAGCTACGATTTCGGCAGTGGCGCAGGCTTCTACGTCAATGCCACCCGCGAGCCGTGGGCACGTCATTACCGCATGTATGACTACGTCACCGACGAGCTGCCGGCGCTCGTCAAGCGTCACTTCCCGGTGGATGGCGAGCGTGAGTCGATCTCCGGTCACTCCATGGGTGGTCACGGCGCCTTGATCTGCGCGCTGAAGAATCCTGGCCGCTATCGTTCGGTCTCGGCCTTCGCGCCGATCGTCAATCCGATGGCCTGCCCGTGGGGCGAGAAAGCCTTCAGCGGCTATCTCGGCGATGACCGCACCCAGTGGGCGCAGTGGGACACCTGCGAGCTGGTCAAGCAGGCGAGCAAGAGCGGCGCCGCGCGTCAGGAACTGTTCGTCGAGCAGGGCGAGAGTGATCAGTTCCTCGAGGAGCAGCTCAAGCCGGAGCGCCTGGAGGCGGTCTGCGCCGAGCTGGACCACCCGCTGGTCCTGCGTCGTCAGCCCGGCTACGACCACAGCTACTTCTTCATGGCCAGCTTCATCGATGAGCATTTGACCTACCACGCGAAACACCTCCTTTGAGGTGTGAGTGTGGTAGCTGGTAGAGATGAATAGACACGCGAAACACCTCCTTTGAGGTGTGAGTGTGGTCGCCGGTAGAAATGAAAAGCATGCGAAGCACCTGCTTTGAGGTGAGCCTCAGGCGTTGAGGTATGACAGTGCCAATCGCAGCTGATCGCTCGCCGAGCAGAGACACTGCGTGAAAGACAGAAACGACAGTCCCGCTATCGATTGATGGATAGCGGGACTGTCGTTTTTTCGTCATGAGAAGCGGCGTTTTTCAGAACCTCAAGGCATGAAAGCCCGTTCTGGTGGCGTTTGCTTATGCTGCGTCAGTGGTAGCCAATTCAGGCGTTATTCTGTGCCGTACGACAACGATGATTTGCTGCACAGCGGCGATAAAGTCACTGCGCCAGGCAGGCGCGATGGTTTACTGTCGAGAGGTGGACAACGCACGACGTCCAGGCAGTGAATCACGACATCCCTGACGCTATCGGAATTGCAGAGGTCGCTTATTGACCTCCCCCTGATGGGACCGATCGCCGATGTCGTCGCTGCTGGAGCCGACCCCTCAGGGTTCGCTCCCTGCTGAGACCCAATAACGATAATACTGCGGACCCCCGCCGGCCTCATCAGGCCACGGGAGAGGGCACCACGAGGCCCCGGTCTGCCACTCAAGCAGATATAGAGAAGGACTCCCCTCATGGCATTGACCAGTGGCCGTTTCGCCCGCCCGTACGAAGCTCACTCATCCGCTGCAGGAATGGCCGGCGAGACGCGCCAGCCACAGACCATCGGCTTCCTGCTGCTCGACAGCTTCACGCTCATCTCGCTGGCCTCGGCGGTGGAACCGCTGCGCATGGCCAATCAGCTGGCCGGACGCGAGCTGTACCGCTGGTATACCGTGACGCTGGAAGGCGCCCCCGTGCGTGCCAGCGATGGCCTGCAGGTCACGCCCGATACCTCCACCGAGGCCTGCCCGCCGCTGGATATCGTCATCGTGTGCGGCGGCGTCGGCATCCAGCGTTCCGTGCATCGTCCGCATGTCAGCTGGCTGCAGGCCCAGGCGCGTGCCGGCCGCAAGCTGGGTGCCGTCTGCACCGGCAGCTGGGCGCTGGCCCAGGCGGGGCTGCTCGAAGGCCATGAGACAAGCATCCACTGGGAGTGTCTGGCCGCGATGCAGGAAGCCTTCCCGCGCGTGCCGTTGACCACACGACTGTTCTCCATCGATCAGGACCGCGCCACGGCCTCCGGCGGTACCGCGCCGATGGACATGATGCTGACCATGATCGGTCGCGAGCATGGCCGCGAGCTGGCGGCGGGCATCTCCGAGATGTTCATCTGCGATCGCGTACGTGGCGAGCAGGACCAGCAGCGCGTGCCGCTCAAGCATGTGCTGGGCACCACCCAGCCCAAGCTGCTGGAAATCGTCGCGCTGATGGAGGCCAATCTGGAAGAGCCCATCGGGCTGGACGAGCTGGCGCACTATGTCGATGTCTCGCGTCGTCAGCTGGAGCGGCTGTTCCAGCGGTATCTGCACTGCTCGCCGTCGCGCTACTACCTCAAGCTGCGCCTGACCCGCGCGCGTCAGCTGCTCAAGCAGACGGCGCTGTCGATCATCGAGGTGGCCTCGGCCTGTGGCTTCGTGTCCACGCCGCACTTCTCCAAGTGCTACCGCGAGTACTTCGGCATGCCGCCGCGTGACGAGCGCATCGGTGGCGAGCGCAGTGTCAGCGTGCTGGAGGTGCCGTGTCGCGCCGATGGCGATCACCAGCTGACCGGTGTCGCCAGTCTGGAAGGGCTGTTGCACCAGTCGATCGGCCAGAGCATGGTTGGCAACGCGCCCCTGCAACCGGCCAGCGAGTCCCCCGTCTCCTCGGCGATTCTGGCACTGGCCAATGCGCGCGGTGAGCCGACCTACGCCAGCGTGCGCCTGCAGGGCTGATGCCTGCCGACTGACAGCAGCTTCCCGCAACGTCCAACGCCTCTGCCGCTCCGGCAGGGGCGTTGTCGTTTTCACAGGAGCCACCGGCACGCTCTGGTACACTCGAAGGCACCAGGAAGCAGTGGCTGACACGACAATGGCTCGGCGGCGAGCCACGACACGCACGACAGGGGACGGCAAGGGATGGCACGAGGACAGCAACGCAGGCAGGAAGGCACGGAGCGTGTGGCGGGTGTGCGGCGCGGGGCGACACGCCGTCCGGCGCCGCGTGCCGGCATGCGCCCGATGGAGCGTCTGCGCTGGCTGGCGGTGTGGGCATTCAAGGTCGTCGCCTGCTGGATGGTGGCCTGCATCGGACTGGTGGTATTGCTGCGCTTCGTGCCGCTGCCGGTGTCGATGGTGATGCTGGAGAAGTGGGGCTATGGCCTGGTCACCGGCGAGCCGATGGCGCTGCAGCATGACTGGGTGCCGATGGAGCAGATTTCCAACAATGCCCGTCTGGCGGTGATCGCCTCGGAAGACCAGAAATTCCCCGATCACTACGGCTTCGATGTCGATCAGATCGTCAAGGCCATCGATGCACGGCTGGCCGGTGAGCGTCTGCGTGGCGCCAGTACCATCAGCCAGCAGACCGCCAAGAATGTCTTCCTGTGGAACGGGCGCAGCTGGGTGCGCAAGGGGCTGGAGGTCTGGTTCACCATCCTGATCGAGATGATCTGGCCCAAGGAGCGCATTCTCGAGGTCTACCTGAATGTCGCCGAATGGGGGCCGGGGGTCTTCGGCGTCGAGGCCGCAGCCGAGCATCACTTCAATACCGATGCCGCCAGCCTTTCCGCCTACCAGGCCAGTCTGCTGGCGGCGGTATTGCCCAACCCGATCCGCTTCAATGCCGGCAAGCCCTCGGCCTATATCCAGCGCCGCGCCAGCTGGACGCGCCGTCAGATGAACAATCTCGGCATGGGCTACTTGAAGCGTCTGGAACAGCCGCGTGGCTGGCTGAGCTGGGACCTGCTGCCTTCGCTCAAGGAGCTGTCCCCCGCGCATTGACCGGCCGACGCTACACCATCGGCTGTCCCACGACGCCCCGGCTCTCTCGAGTCGGGGCGTCGTCGTTTCAGAAACGACAGCCCTGACGCGATTCGATAGCCACGGGTCGCATCTGGCGTCAGAGGGGAAAGAGGGCAGGACTATGCTGGCACAGCCTGCTGGAGATCGTGTTCCGGCAGGCCCTGTCCGCCGGGTACGGGCAGTGACCTGACTTCCAGAGCCGCCTGCCCAGCGCCGGAGCGACATGATGTCCGAATTCTCCTCCTCCTTCGGTGGGTCCGATGCGGCCCGCGCCCTGCACGATGACAGCATCGTCATCGATGGTCTGGTGATCGCCAAGTGGCAGCGCGAGCTGTTCGAGGACATGCGCAAGGGCGGTCTGACCGCTGCCAACTGCACTGTCTCGGTCTGGGAAGGCTTCCAGGCGACCGTCAACAACATCGTCAAGAGCAACCAGCTGATCGCCGAGAGCAGTGATCTGGTCTGCGTGGCGCGCACGGCCGCCGACATCCGCGCCGCCAAGGCCGCCGGCAAGACCGGCATCATCTACGGCTTCCAGAATGCCAACGCCTATGAAGACCAGATCGGCTATGTCGATGTCTTCAAGCAGCTCGGCGTGGGCATCGTGCAGATGTGCTACAACACCCAGAATCTGGTCGGCACCGGCTGCTACGAGCGCGACGGCGGCCTGTCCGGCTTCGGCCGCGAGATGGTCGCCGAGATGAACCGCGTCGGCGTGATGTGTGATCTCTCCCACGTCGGCTCGAAGACCTCCGAGGAAGTCATCCTCGAGTCCAAGGTGCCTGTCTGCTATTCCCACTGCGCGCCGGCCGGTCTCAAGGACCACCCGCGCAACAAGTCCGATGCCGAGCTGTGCTTCATCGCCGAACACGGCGGTTTCGTCGGCGTCACCATGTTCACCCCCTTCCTCAAGGCCGGCGTCAACGCCACCGTCGACGACTACGTCGAGGCCATCGAATACGTGATGAACCTGGTCGGCGAGGATGCCATCGGCATCGGCACCGATTTCACCCAGGGCCACGGCCAGGACTTCTTCGAGTGGCTGACTCACGACAAGGGCTACGCCCGTCGTCTCACCAACTTCGGCAAGATCGTCAATCCGGAAGGCATCCGCACCATCGGCGAGTTCCCCAATCTGACCGAGGCGCTGCTGCGTCGCGGCATGAGCGAGCATCAGGTGCGCAAGATCATGGGCGAGAACTGGCTGCGCACGCTGGAAAATGTCTGGGGCGGCTGAGTCTGGCTGCCTGTGCCCTTTATTGATCGTACTTTCTTGATCGCGCTTTCCTGATCTTTCTTTCCTGATCTCTCTTTTGCAATTCCCTCAAGCCCCCTTTGGAGGACACCGACATGAGCAAGATGGCCCCTGAACTGCCGATCGAAGTGGATAGCGAGACTGGCGTCTGGACGTCCGATGCGCTGCCGATGCTGTACGTGCCGCGCCACTTCTTCATCAACAACCATGTCGCGGTGGAAGAGGCGCTGGGCGTGGAGAAATACGCCGAGATTCTCTATCACGCCGGCTACAAGAGCGCCTGGCACTGGTGCGAGAAGGAAGCCGAGCTGCATGGCCTGGTCGGCGTGGAAGTCTTCGAGCACTACATGAAGCGCTTGTCGCAGCGTGGCTGGGGTCTGTTCATCACCGAGGAGATCGATCTGGAGCGCGGTACCTGCAAGGTGCGCCTGGAACACTCCTGCTTCGTCTATCAGCAGGGCAAGACCGGCACCAGGCTCGAGTACATGTTCACCGGCTGGTTCGCCGGCGCGATGGACCAGATTCTGGCTGCGCGTGGCAGCGAACTGCGCACCGTCGCCGTCCAGACCCAGAGCGGCGGTGAGGAAGGCTGTGACGTGGGGTATTTCGAGGTCGCTCCCGGAACAGTGTGACGTTTTCGGATCCGCCACTCTCTATTCCATGGCTCGGGTCAAGGCCCAGGCCCGGCCCAGGCAAAAGGCAACAGCACAGGCCGGCTGCCCGATCATCTCTCTGTCACGACACTCACCACCCACAACAACGACAACGCAACGCCTGAGCGCCGCCTTTCCTGACATGCAAGACGCCTGACGCCAACCCCGCCGCCACCAGCAACGACTCGTGGCGGCGGGCAGGCCAGGCCGGCGTGACAAGGCGGTGCTCACCCCGGCGAGGAGCTCTCACCATGGCATTCGACGCACTCTTCCAGCCGATCGAGATCGGCAAGCTGACCATCCGCAACCGCGTCGTCAGTACCGCCCACGCCGAGGTGTATGCCACCGATGGCGGCATGACCACCGAGCGCTACGTGCGCTACTACGAAGAGAAGGCCAAGGGCGGATGTGGCCTGTGCATCTGTGGTGGCTCCTCGGTGGTCTCCATCGATAGCCCGCAGGGCTGGTGGAGCTCCGTCAATCTGTCGACCGACCGCATCATCCCGCATTTCCAGAATCTGGCCGATGCCGTGCACAAGCATGGCGGCAAGATCATGATCCAGATTACCCACATGGGCCGTCGCTCGCGCTGGGACGGCTTCGACTGGACCTCGCTGATGTCACCGTCCGGCATCCGCGAGCCGGTACACCGTTCCACCTGCAAGACCATCGAGGTGGAGGAGATCCAGCGCATCATCGCCGATTTCGCCCAGGCAGCACGGCGTGCCAAGGAAGGCGGCCTGGACGGCGTCGAGCTGTCCGCCGTGCACCAGCACCTGATCGACCAGTTCTGGAGCCCGCGCGTCAACAAGCGCACCGATGAGTGGGGCGGCAGCTTCGAGGGTCGCATGAAGTTCGGCCTCGAGGTGCTCAAGGCGGTGCGCGCCGAAGTCGGCGACGACTTCGTGGTCGGCATGCGCATCTGTGGCGATGAATTCCATCCCGATGGCCTGTCCCACGACGACATGAAGCAGATCGCGGCCTATTACGATGCCACCGGTCTGCTCGACTTCTTCGGCGTGATCGGCTCGGGCTGTGATACCCACAACAGCCTCGCCAACGTCATTCCCAACATGTCCTACCCGCCGGAACCCTTCCTGCACCTGGCGTCCGGCATCAAGGAAGTCGTCTCGATTCCGGTGATCCACGCCCAGAACATCAAGGACCCCAACCAGGCCGAGCGCATTCTGGAAGGCGGCTATGTCGACATGGTCGGCATGACCCGCGCCCACATCGCCGACCCGCACATCATCGCCAAGATCAAGATGGGCCAGCTCGACCAGATCAAGCAGTGCGTCGGCGCCAACTACTGCATCGACCGCCAGTATCAGGGCCTCGACGTGCTGTGCATCCAGAATGCCGCCACCTCGCGCGAATACATGGGCCTGCCGCATCAGATCGAGAAGACCAGCGGCCCGGTGCGCAAGGTCGTCATCGTCGGCGGCGGTCCGGCCGGCATGGAGGCGGCCCGAGTGTGCGCCGAACGCGGCCACGACGTGACGCTGTTCGAGGCCCGTGACGAGCTGGGCGGCCAGATCACCATCGCGGCCAAGGCGCCGCAGCGCGATCAGATCGCCGGCATCACGCGCTGGTACCAGCTGGAACTGGCGCGCCTGAAGGTCGACCTGCGCCTCGGTACCCGAGCCGATGAGGCCACCATCCGTGACCTGCGTGGCGATGTGGTGATTCTCGCGGTGGGCGGTCGTCCGTTCATGGACCAGTTCGCGTCCTGGGGCTACGACGAAGACCCGGCCAAGAGCCTGATCGTCTCTTCATGGGACGTGCTGGATGGGCGCGTCGCGCCGGGCAGCAACGTGCTGATCTACGACAGCATCTGCGAGTTCTCCGGGGTCTCGGTGGCCGACTATCTGGCCGACAAGGGCGCCAGGGTCGAGATCGTCACCGACGACATCAAGCCGGGTGCGGCGGTCGGCGGTACCACCTTCCCGACCTACTACCGCAGCCTGTATGCCAAGGAAGTCGTGATGACCTCCGACATGGTGCTGCATGAGGTCTACCGCGAAGGCGAGGGGCTGGTGGCGGTGCTCGAGAACGAATACACCGGCACGCTGGAAGAGCGCGTCGTCGATCAGATCGTGGTCGAGAACGGCGTGCGTCCGGATGAGGCGCTCTACTACGCCTTCAAGGACGGCTCGCTCAACAAGGGCCAGATCGACGTCGAGTCGCTCTACGCCATCAAGCCGCAGCCGTGCCTGAGCCAGGCCACCGAAGGCAATGAATACCTGCTGTTCCGCCTCGGTGACTGCAACGCACCGCGCAACACCCACGCCGCCATCTATGACGCCCTGCGTCTGTGCAAGGACTTCTGATGACGTGATCTGCCGAGCCGGCTGCTCCTGTGCGCCGGCTCGGCAGTCGTCCGGTCGACAGCGGGCTTGAAGAAAGAGGGTGAGCAGCATGAATGACACGATCTTGTCGGTATTGATCTTCACCGCGCTGGCGCTGGCTGCCATCGGCGCGGTCAAGCGCATCGGCCTGTGGCGCCAGGGGCGGGCGGACGCCACGTCCATGAGTGTGGGAGAGCTGATCGCGAGCCTTGCCAAGGTACCGCGCCGCTACGGGGTGGACCTGCACCACGTGGTCGCGCGGGACCGCTATATGGCCAACACCCACGTCGCCACCGGGGGTGGTTTCGTGGCCGCGGCGCTGCTGATGGTGGTGGTCTACGGCTTCGGCATCGACTCCGCCTGGCTGGGCGTCTTGCTGCTGCTGGCCAGTGGCGCGATGTTCGGTGGCGCGCTGTTCGTGCGTCGTCGTCGCCTCGACCCGCCGGCGCGCCTGTCGCGTGGCCCGTGGATGCGTCTGCCCAAGAGCCTGCTGGTGTTCTCCGCCAGCCTGTTCGTGATGAGTCTGTCACTGGTGCTGCCGGAAGGCGTCGGCGGCATGATCTCCGGCGGTATTCTCGGGCTGGTGCTGGTAGCGGGCATCGCCTGGGGGCTGCTCGAGATGATCGTCGGCATGACCGGCGGCGGCTCGCGCATCACCGGGCCGATGAAGCATGCCTTCGCCGGTGCGCTGCATCTGGCCTTCCATCGGCGTCCGGCACGTTTCAGCACCCGTGACAGTGCTGGCATCCGCGACAGCGCGCTGCTGCCGCTGGACCTGACCAACCGCGAGGCACCGCTGGGTGTCGGCAAGCCGTCCGATTTCAACTGGCGTCAGCTGCTGGGCTTCGATGCCTGCGTGCAATGCGGGCGCTGTGAAGCGGTGTGCCCGGCGTTCGCGGCCGGTCAGCCGCTCAATCCCAAGAAACTGATTCAGGACATGGTGGTCGGCATGGCCGGTGGCAGCGATGCCGCCTACGCCGGTTCGCCCTATCCGGGCGATGAGCCCAGGCGCGCGCCCGGCCAGCATGGCGGCGGCCCGCAGCAGGCCATCGTCGGGGCCTCTCCGCATGCTCGCCCGGCAACTCAGGCCGTTGACTCTGATAGCCAGACCGTTGCCTCTGGACCGATCCAGATCAAGGCGGCATCGGGCGCTGCGGGTGAGGCGACAGATGGCGACAAGCTGATCCACGAGTTCAAGGTACTGGTCGAGCCGGAAACCCTGTGGGCCTGCACCACCTGTCGCGCCTGCGTCGAGGAGTGCCCGATGATGATCGAGCACGTCGATGCCATCGTCGACATGCGCCGTCACATGACGCTGGAGCAGGGTGCGACGCCGGGCAAGGGTGTCGAGGTGCTCGACAACCTGATCGCCACCGACAATCCGGGCGGCTTCGCGCTCGAAGCGCGTCTGCATTGGGCAGCGGATCTCGACCTGCCGCGCATCGCCGAGCTGCAGGCCGCCCGCGAGGCAGCGCGTGATCCGCGTCCGGTGGAAGCGCTGCTGTGGCTGGGCGATGGCGCCTTCGACATGCGCAACCAGCGCACGCTGCGTGCCTTCGTGCAGGTGCTGCGCGCCGCCAGGGTCGATTTCGCCATCCTCGGTGCGGAAGAACGTGACAGTGGCGACGTGGCGCGCCGCCTGGGGGATGAGGCGACCTTCCAGTCGCTGGCCACCCGCAATATCGCCACCCTGTCGAAGTATCGCTTCGCGCGCATCATCACCTGCGATCCGCACAGCTTCCATGTGCTGGGGCGCGAATATGCCGCCTTCGGTGGCGACTACCTCGTCAACCACCACACCAGCTACATGAACGAGCTGCTGGCGGCGGGTCGTCTGAGCCTCGATGCCACCAAGCTGGCGACGCTCGGCTCGGTCACCTGGCACGACCCCTGCTATCTGGGGCGCTACAACGGTGAATTCGAGGCGCCGCGTAGCTTGTTGGCGGCGCTGGGACTGGAAGTGCGCGAGATGCAGCGCTCCGGTTTCCGCTCGCGCTGTTGCGGCGGCGGTGGCGGCGCGCCGGTGACGGACATCCCCGGCAAGCAGCGTATCCCCGACATGCGCATGGGCGATGTGCGCGAGACCGGCGCCGAGGTCGTGGCGGTCGGCTGCCCGCAGTGCACCGCGATGCTGGAAGGCGTGGTGGCTCCGGCCGGTGAAGCCGAACCCCAGGTGCTGGATCTGGCGGAACTGATGGCGCGGGCGCTGGTACTGGAAGCGTCCACGCAAGGCTTGGCGGCGTCGACCACGCAGCCCACTGACGCGGAGGTGGCGGCATGACGATTCCCGTCGATCCACAAGCAACCGAGCGCCCACCGGTATCCCATCGAGAGGCGTTGCCACGCCGTGACCCGCGTCTGGAGCAGCAGGCACGCAATCGCCTGCACCCGCAGCATCTCATCGCGCTGCAGGCGCTGGGCCGCGGCGCGGCAGCCCCTCAGGAACGCTGGATGGGCCCGCAGGGCGTGATGCGTCGCGACCCGCATGTCGGCCACTTCATCGCCGCCAATGGCCGCAAGCGCATCGACCGCAGTGGCCGCTCCGGGCCTGCCGCGGCGGGTGCTGGCCAGCCCGCGGTCGTGGCCAAGGCGCGCGTGCTGCCGCTGGTCGAGATCGCATCACCCGCCTTCCTGATCGCGGTGGTGCCGGACATGACCGGTGGGCGACTCTCGAGTCACGACCGCGATGTGCTGGGGCTGGCGCGTCAGATCGCCGATGCCGACCCCGCCCATCAGGGCGCGGTGCTGGCCGTCACCTTCGGCACCTTGCGTGAGGATGGTGACGCCGCCGACAGTGTCGGGCTCGGCGCGGCGGGTGCCGATCGCTGGCTGCACTTCGCCGATACCCTCCACGATGGTTATGCGCCGCTGGCCCAGCTGGCGGAGCTTGAGGCCATCGATGGCAAGCTGGCACCACGGCTGTGGTTGCTGCCGGAATCCCGCACCGGCGGCGGCGAACGCGGCCGACGTCTCGGTGCGCGCCTGCTGTGCCGGGGCGATGCGCTGGCGCGGCCCAGCGGCAATGCCTATCAGCTCGACGGCGAGCTTGCCGCCATCGGGCGTGGCGAGCTTGCCGAGGTGAACGTCACCGGGCGCAGCGGCAATGGTCAGCAGGACCTGACCCGCCCGCTGACCCGTATCGTGCTGTGCGAGGCGGAATGCGCCGAGCCGGTGGAAGATGTGCGCCACGCCGCGCTGCCGCTCGAGTGGGAGGCGGCCAGCACCGCGCACGCCGTGCCAGACGTGATCGAAGATCTTGGCCCGGTGGCCGTCGACCCCTCCGCGATCGCGCTGGGCGAGGCCGAATTCATTCTCTCGGCGGGCAACGGCATCCGCGATTGGGATGGCTTCCACCGCGCCGCCAGCCTGCTGGGTGCCACCGAAGGCGCCTCGCGGGTGGCGGTGGATGACGGCTTCATGCCGCGTGCCCGCCAGGTCGGCGCCACCGGTACCTGGGTGACGGCGCGGGTCTATGTCGCGGTGGGCATCTCGGGGGCCATCCAGCATCTGCAGGGCATCCAGCGCTGCGACAAGGTGGTGGCCATCAACACCGATGGCGGCTGTGACATGGTCAAGCGTGCCGATCTTTCGGTGATCGGTGACGCCGGGGCGATTCTCGCCAGTCTCTGCCAGCAGCTCGAGGCCGAACGCAGTGCCGGCGGTGATGCCTCCCAGGCGGGTCAGGTGCCTGCCGCGCCCTCGGCGTCATCCAGTACGTCATCCGCCACGCTTGCCGCCGACGCGGCCTGAACTCGCGCCTGCGACAGGGGAAAGGAGAAGGACATGAAGGCAGATCGTTCATCCGTTGCGCAGCAGGCCTCGGCACCGCTTGAGGTCGTGAGTCTGGTGTCGCTGGGGCAGCACCCGGTTTCGGGGCGTCTGAGGCGCGCCGAGCAGGACGCCCGCGCCCTGGAACTGTGTCTGGCGCTGGAGCGTCAGTCGGCGCCCGGTGCCGTAAGCCTCAGCGCCTGGCACGCCAGTGGCAGTGAGATCGCGCCCGGCAGCGAGCAGGATCAGGCGCTGCGCGGCTATCTGGGCATGGGGCTGGAGTCGTTGACGCTGGTGACGCCGGATGCTCCTGGCGCTGACCCGCTCAAGGCTGTCGATTCGTCGCTCAAGGCTGTCGATTCGTCGCTCAAGGCTGCCGATTCGCTCAAGGCTGCTGATCAACCGGTCATCGATGTCTGGCCGCTGCTGGTCACGCGCCTCAAGCAGGCGGCACCGCAGCTGGTGGTGTGTGGCGGCCAGGGCGAGACCGGCGAGGGCAGCGGCCTGCTGCCGCATCTGCTGGCGGAGAGTCTCGGCTGGCCGCTGGTGGAGGGTATCGTCGCGATCGAGAGCTGCGATGGCGCGCATCTCACCGCCTTGCAGGCGCTGCCGCGTGGCCAGCGGCGACGGTTGCGCGTGAAGCTGCCGGCGCTTGTCAGTGTCGATTCCGCGGCACCGGCGGCGCGTCAGTCGGCCTTCGCGCAGGCGCGGCGCGGTGAGCTTTCTTCGCTGGCCAGCGGCGAGCTTGTCCATGATGCGCAGGCCGAAGCCTTCGGCGTGGCCCCGGCTCGCAAGCGTCCCAAGCGCTTGAAGCGTATCAAGGCGACCAGCGCGCGGGACCGCTTCAAGGCCGCGGCCGCCAAGGCCGAAGGGGGTGGTGGCAAGCGGCTGGAGGGCGTGAGCGTCGAGGAGGGCGCGGCGGAAATCCTCAAGCTGCTGCGTGAGGAAGGCGTGCTGCGCTGAAGCCGCGCAGACGGTAAAAAGCCCCTGTCAGCTCGGCTGGCAGGGGCTTTTTCATGCATCACAGAAGGTCGTTTCTCACAGAAGGTCGCTCCTTACAGATAATGTCACTCCTCCCACTGCCAGTCCTCATCGTTCAAGGGGTCGGGCGAGGTGTGTTCGTCGGTGCCCTGGGGGGGCTTGCGCGCTGCCTGACTGGCTTCGCGCTGGCGCATCGGCATGTTGTCGATCACCTGATAGATCTGGTCGGGGGAGACGAAGCCTTCCTGCTGCATCTTCTTGCCGCCGTCCTTGCCCATCAGAATGACGGTGAAGGGCGCGCCCTCGCGCAGTTGCATGGCATCGCGCAGGGCACGCACCTCCTCGAAGCTCATCGGCACGCCATCGTGGATGCCGCGCGTGCCCATCAGCGTATAGAGCGTCATGTCGCGTTGCTGCATCTCGCCACGCGTGGCGCGCAGTTCCTCGCGCTGTCGCTCGAGATCCCGGTCCTGTTCATCCGGGGCGATCAGCACCAGCGAGCGTCGGTTCCAGGTCTCGCCCAAAAGCGGGTTGGCGGCGGGGTCGACATTGGCGGCGGTCATGGTGGTCTCCGCGGTCTCCGGCGAGGTCGGGGGCGGTGGTGCGCCAGTGGATGTCTCGGCGGGCGCGTTCAGGTCGGCGTCCGAATCCAGCAGGCTGATGGCATGCACCGGCGAGCTCAACAGCAGGGCCAGCAACAAGAGGCTCATCAGGCCCGGCGTCAGCCTGTGATGCGAGAGCCGTCGAGGCAGCGCGGGCGGTATCTGTGTGGACAGTACCTGCGAGGACAGTCTCTGCTTGGATATTATCTGCGCAGACGGTATGTGCGTGGACATGGCAGTCCTCCGGCAACGAATGTTATGAGCTGGGCTAGCCAGCCTGGGCTGCAGAAGCAGGTTGCACAGGAGAATGGCACACCCGGATGACAGCCTCTCCTTCAAGACTAAGACAGTCGCCGAGAGTTTGCTGCCCGTTGGCGCGCGATTTATGTGGTACTTCACGACATGCCGCCCTCATTCAGCCTGTGAAAAGGCCAGTGGCGACATGCCGATAGCGGCGGCAGCAGGTGACATGCCTTGCTAGAGCGCGTAGCGAGCGCAGAGGCATGTCTGTATCGAGGGCGGGTCGAGTGCATGGCGGGCAGACTTCACGCGTCTTGCTGCAGATATTTTCACAATCGTGGTGCAAGCTGTATGCGCGTCCAGCCGTCATGATGCCCGCCATGCGCGGCCCCGCGGTTTTCACGTTGCTGATCTGCGACTCATGTAACTCTGGCGATACAGAATGTTTTCAAAGAGTTGCATGAAAAAATGAACATCCTGTCGTCAGGCCCGTCTGAGTTAGGGCAAACACTTATTGATCACTGCTGGAGGCTGCAATGAAACGGATGACTGCATACATGACGGCTGCCCTGATTTCCGCGGGCATGATGTCGGCACCGGCGTTCGCTGCTGACGCACCGGCCCAGGGTCAGTCTACTGCCCAGGCGGCACAGGCTCAGGCTGGCGATTTCACTGACGCTCAGCTGGAACAGTTCGCTGCGGCCTCTCAGGATATCGCACGCATCTCTCAGGAATTCGCCGGCAAGCTGCAGAAAGCCGACGACGAGACTGCCAAGCAGAGCGTGCGTCAGGAAGCCAACGACGAGATGGTCAGCGCTGTCGAAGACTCCGGTCTGGAAGTCGCTACCTTCAACTCCATCGGTCAAGCGGTCCAGAACGACCCGGACCTGATGAAGAAGGTGCAGAAGCTGGCTCAGGAAAACTCCTGATCTCGCCTGGATGACGTTCGGGTCATCCAATGAAAACGCCGCCCCCGGTTGCCGGGGGCGGCGTTTTTTTGTGCCCATGTCCTGCGGCCTGTCAGTCAGTACCGCCTTGGTCAGTAAAGCTATGGTCAGCGCCGCATGTCAGGCGCCGGCGACCGGGCGAATGAGCATGTCCTGTGCCTTCTTTTCCTGCATCAGGCCACGGAACAGCGAATAGCACATCACCAGCAATACCAGCGTGAACGGCAGCCCCGTGGCGATGGCGCCCGCCTGCAGCGAGCCCAGCGCAGCGCTTCCGCCGCCATAGAGCAGGGCACCGGCGATCAGGCCTTCCATCGCTGCCCAGAACATGCGCTGGCTGATCGGTGCATCCACCTTGCCGCCGGCGGTGATCGAATCGATCACCAGCGAACCGGAATCCGAGGAGGTCACGAAGAACACCAGTACCAACAGGATGGCGATGAAGGACGCCACACCGGACAGCGGCAGGTTGTCGAGCATCTGGAACATGGCCAGAGACACGGAATCGATGCCATTGGCCAGCGCGCCTACGCCATTGATGGCCTGTTCCAGTGCGGTACCGCCGAAGACTGACATCCACACGATGGTGACGAGTGTCGGCACCAGCAGCACGGCGGTGACGAATTCGCGTACGGTGCGGCCGCGCGAGACACGTGCGATGAACATGCCGACGAACGGTGACCAGGAAATCCACCACGCCCAGTAGAAGACGGTCCAGCCGTGGAACCAGCTTTCATCGGGGCGGCCGATCCAGTTGGACAGCGGCAGCAGATATTCCACATAGCTGAGGGTGGTGGTGCCCAGGCCCATGAGAATGGCGAGTGTCGGCCCGAAAATGAGGATGAAGATGATCAGGACAGCGGCGATGATCATGTTGATGTTGGAAAGCAGCTTCACGCCGCCATCCAGGCCGCGACTGACCGAGTAGATGGCCACCAGCGTCACCAGGATGATGATCGCGATCTGGGTCGGCAGGCCATCGCCGACGCCGAACAGGTAGTCCAGCCCCGATGCTGCCTGAGCGGAGCCCAGCCCCAGCGAAGTCGCCAGACCGAAGATGGTCGCCAGCACGGCGAGGATATCGACGATATGCCCCATCCAGCCCCAGGTGCGCTCACCGAGTATCGGGTAGAACGCCGAGCGGATGGTCAGCGGCAGGCCCTTGTTGTAGGTGAAGAAGGCCAGCGACAGCCCGACCACGGCGTAGATGGCCCAGGGATGCAGGCCCCAGTGATACATGGTGGCGCCCAGCGCGGCGCGTGCTCCTTCCGGCGTCCCGGCGGGTGCGTTCAGTGGCGTGCCGTACCAGTCGGTGTAGTAGGCCACCGGTTCGGCGACGCTCCAGAACATCAACCCGATGCCCATGCCAGCGGCGAACAGCATCGCGAACCAGGAGCGTGTCGAGAACTCGGGCTTCGCCTTCTGACCGCCCAGGCGCAGCTTGCCCACCGGGTGCACGATCAGCAGCAGGCAGAACAGCACGAAGAGGTTGCCGGCCAGCATGAACAGCCAGTCGCCATGTGCGATGGACCAGGCCTTGGCGCCGCCCAGGGCACTTTCCGCGCCCGCTGGGAAGAGGATGGCAAACAGGATGAAGCTGACGATCAGCACGGCGCTGATCGCGAAGACGGGGTTATGAACATCGAGACCCATGACCTGGACATTGTCCTGGCCGATCTCGTAGTCCGTGTCATACGGATTCGATGACATGTGGTGACCTCATGTTGTTATTGGTGTCGCCAGCCGGGCAGGGCAGCTGGCGTGAAGCGAGGTGTTGTCGTGGGTGTCTCCCGGGGCTGCGATGTGGGAAGGGGGTGGAATGGCAATCCGGAGCGCGGTGGCGAGTCTGACTGCGGGGCAGGTCGCCACCGGCCCTCGTGATTGTGTGAGGGCTGGGCGAGAGCGAGTTAGCTGGATACGACGCCGGCATATGCGTGACTGACACAGGGGGCGATTCAGCGCTCAGAGCGGTTGTCGCAGGTGTGCCCGCTTTGTAGATTGCGATCTACAGTGAAGGAAAGTGGTGCGTACTCCCTGACCGCGCACCACTTTCGCGCCCGAGACTTCACTCCTCGCGCGATACGCCAGTACTTGCCTGCTCCTGCCCAATAACAACACAGTGGTGCCGCCATGACGCCTGAGACCCTGACCGAGCCGACACCTGTCGCTCGCCGCCGTTCGCGCAGCCAGTTGCGCGGCCGTCCGCTGGATGCCGAGGCCTGGGCCGAGGTACAGCGCCTGCTGGGCGATGCCCCGGCGCAGCGTGACCTTCTGCTCGAATATCTGCACGTGCTCAATGATGAGGTCGGCTACCTGACGCTGGCCCATCTGCGCGCGCTGGCCGAGTGGATGCGCCTGCCGATGGCCGAGGTCTACGAGACGGCCACCTTCTATGCCCATTTCACCGTGGTTCGCGATGGCGAGACGCCGCCCGCGGCACTGACCGTGCGCGTCTGTGATTCGCTGTCCTGTCAGCTGGCCGGCTCCGAGGCCTTGCGCGCCGGTCTCGCCTCGGGGCTGGACCCCGAACAGGTGCGCGTGCTGCGTGCGCCCTGCATGGGACGCTGCGACAGTGCGCCGGTGGCGGAGGTCGGGCATTACCATCTCGGCCACGCCAGCGTGGAAGGCGTCACGGCGGCGCTTGCCGAGGGCCATGTGCATGCGGCGCCGGCTGCGAGTCTCGACTATCCGCGGCTGGCGGAATATCGCGCCAGTGGCGGCTATGGGCTGCTCGCCGCGCTGGATGGCGGTGAGGTCAGCATCGATGACCTGGCGCAGATGATCGAACAGGCCGGATTGCGTGGCCTGGGCGGGGCGGGTTTCCCGACGTTTCGCAAGTGGGGCTTCGTGCGCGCCGAGGCGGGGCCGCGCTATTGCGTGATCAATGCCGATGAAGGTGAACCCGGCACCTTCAAGGACCGCTGCTATCTGGAGCGTGAGCCGCACACCTTCCTCGAGGGCGCGCTGGCCAGTGCGCATGCCATCGAGGCCGAGGCGCTCTACCTCTATCTGCGCGACGAATACCCGACCCTGAATGAGGTGCTGCGTGACTGCATTGCGGAGCTGGAAGCCGCAGGCCTCGTCGCGCCGGGCTATATCCAGCTACGGCGTGGCGCCGGCGCCTATATCTGTGGCGAGGAATCGGCGCTGATCGAGTCGCTGGAAGGCAAGCCCGGCAAGCCGCGTCAGCGGCCGCCCTTCGTGGCGCAATGTGGCTTGTTCGGTCGCCCGACCCTGGTCAACAACGTCGAGACGGTCTATTGGATCGCGCGGCTTCATCGTGAAGGCCATGACCACTACGTTGCGGCCGGGCGTCAGGGACGTCAGGGGCTGCGCAGCTTCTCGCTCTCCGGGCGCGTCAGACGCCCGGGCATGTATCTGGCACCGGCTGGCATCACGCTCAGCGAACTGGTCGAGGAATATGGCGGCGGCATGGCCGACGGCCATCGCCTGCGTGCCTATCTGCCCGGCGGGGCCTCCGGCGGCATTCTGCCGGCCAGCAAGGCGGACCTGCCGCTGGATTTTGACACCCTGCAGGCCCACGGCTGCTTCATCGGCTCGGCCGCGGTGGTGGTGCTGTCGGATAAGGACGACCTGGCGGCGGTGGCGCGCAATCTGACGAGCTTCTTCATGGACGAGTCCTGCGGCCAGTGCACGCCGTGTCGTGTCGGCACGCGCCAGATGCTGGCGGCGCTCAGCGGCGATGAGTGGGATGAGACGCTGCTGACGCGCTTGTCGCAGGTGATGATGGACGCCTCGATCTGCGGGCTTGGTCAGGCCGCGCCCAATCCGGTGCTCGGCCTGCTCAAGGACTTCCGGGAGACCCTCGCCAGTAGCGGGGTGCGTTTGATCGCCACGAGCCATGCGGCTGACACCACGGGAGGTGAGGCATGAATGCACTGACAGGGTTGGGCAACTCGTCCTCGGATGATCAGCCGCTGCGCGAGGATGGCTTCACCATCACGCTGGATGGTTCCGAGGTGACGGCCTATCCCGGCGAGACGCTGTGGAAGATCGCCAAGCGTGCCGGCGAGACGATTCCCCACCTCTGCTACAGCGAAGCGCCGGATTATCGCGGCGATGGCAACTGTCGCGCCTGCATGGTCGAGATCGATGGCGAGCGCACTCTCGCTGCCAGCTGCATCCGCGAGGCGCGGGCGGGCATGGTGGTGCGCAGTGCCAGTTCACGGCGTGCCGGCGAGGCGCGTGCGATGGTGGTGGAGCTGCTCGCCGCCGACATGCCCGCCGAGGCGCACAATCCCGATGTCAGTAGTCACTTCATGGCGATGGCCGAGCTGCTGGCGGTGGATGTCGGGCACGCTCGCGAGACCCTGGGCGGCGCCCGCGAGACGGTCCGCGAGTGGCTGGGGGAGACTGTGGAGGAGTGGTTGCCGACGCAGGCCAGCGCTCTCGATCACTCCCATACCGCGATGGCGGTCAATCATGACGCCTGCATCAGCTGTGGCCTGTGCGTGCGCGCCTGTCGCGAGGTGCAGGTCAATGATGTGATCGGGCTGGCGGGGCGTGGCAGCAATACGCGCATCGTGTTCGATCTCGAGGACCCGATGGGCGACAGCACCTGCGTCGCCTGTGGCGAGTGCGTGCAGGCCTGCCCGACCGGCGCCCTGATGCCCGCCGCCCAGGTGGATGAGCAGGGCTTCGGCGACAGCGCCGCCGTCGATGAGCGCGTCGCCTCCATCTGCCCGTACTGCGGCGTGGGCTGTCAGCTGGAGTATCAAGTCAGCCGTGGCAGCGGCGAGGCGTTGAGTGTCGAGGGCCAGCCGGTTGCGACCCTGGCGGATGCCCAGCAGGGCATGGCGGACGGCGGCTCCCATAACACTGACAAGCGCCGACAGCGCGTCGCGGATACGCGGCTGGACAACATCATCGCGGTCAGTGGCCGCGATGGGCCCTCCAACCACGGCCGGCTGTGCGTGAAGGGGCGCTTCGGCTTCGATTATCCGCGCCATCCGGAGCGCCTGATCCGCCCCCTGATCCGCCGTGACGGCGTGGCCAAGGGGCTGGATGCGAACTTTGACCCCGCCCATCCGCTGACCCACTTCCGTGAGGCCAGCTGGGACGAGGCCCTCGAGGTCGCGGCCGAGGGGCTCATGCGCCTCAAGCGTGCGCATGGGCCCGACAGCCTGGCGGGCTTCGGCAGCGCCAAGTGCACCAACGAGGAGGCGTGGCTGTTCCAGAAGCTGGTGCGCACCGGTTTCGGCTCCAACCATGTCGATCACTGCACGCGCCTGTGTCATGCAAGTTCGGTGGCGGCGCTGATGGAAGGCGTCGGCTCGGGCGGTGTGAGTGCCTCCTTCATGCAGGCCGAGCAGTCCGATCTGATCGTGCTGACCGGCTGCAACCCGGGCGTCAATCATCCGGTGGCGGCGACCTTCTTCAAGCGCGCCGCCAAGCGTGGCACGCGCATCGTGGTGATCGACCCGCGTGCGCTGGCGCTGCGTCGTCAGGCGCATCGCTCGATCCAGTTCACGCCAGGGGCGGACGTGGCGCTGTTCAATGCCATGCTCAACGTCATCATCACCGAGGGGCTGGCCAATCAGGCCTATATCGAGGCACACACCGAGGACTTCGCCGCGCTGGCGGAGCATGTCGCGGCGCTGACGCCGGAGGCGATGTCGCCGCTGTGTGGCGTGGCGGCAGAAGAGATTCGCGCCGTGGCCCGCGAGTACGCGACCGCCAGGCGCGCGATGATCTTCTGGGGCATGGGCATCTCGCAGCACACCCACGGCACCGACAATGCGCGCTGTCTGATCGCGCTGACGCTGGTGTGTGGTCATGTCGGGCGTGAAGGCACCGGCCTGCACCCGCTGCGCGGGCAGAACAACGTCCAGGGCGCCTCGGATGCCGGGATGATTCCGATGGTGTTCCCCGACTATCAGCCGGTGGGTGACACGGCGGCGCGCGAGCGGCTGGAAGCGCTGTGGCAGACCCCGCTCTCGGCGACGCCGGGCTTGACGGTGGTGGAGATCATGCACGCCATTCACGCCGATCAGATCCGCGGCATGTACATTCTCGGCGAGAATCCGGCGATGTCGGACCCGGATCTCGAACATGCGCGCAGCGCGCTGGCGCATCTGGAACACCTGGTGGTGCAGGACATCTTCGTCACCGAGACGGCGCAGTTCGCCGATGTGGTGCTGCCCTCGTACGCCTGGCCGGAGAAGGACGGCAGCGTCACCAATACCAACCGGCAGGTGCAGCGTGGCCGGGCGGCACTGCGCGCCCCGGGCGAGGCGAAGCCGGACTGGTGGATCACCCAGCAGCTGGCGCGGCGCATGGGGCTTGACTGGGATTACGCCGGGCCGGAGGAGATCTACGCCGAGATGCAAAAGGGCATGGATTCCCTCGACAACATCGACTGGGCGCGGCTGTCCGAGGAGAACTCGGTGACCTATCCGTGCCTGACGCCGGGGGGCGAGGGCGAGGATGTGGTATTCGGCGAGGGCTTCCCTCGCGCCAGTGGTCGTGCCCGCTTCGTGCCGACCTGGCCCACGCCGCCGGATGAGACGCTGGATGACGACTATCCGACGGTGTTGACCACCGGCCGTCAGCTGGAGCACTGGCATACCGGCTCGATGACGCGCCGCGCGGCGGTACTCGACAATCTCGAGCCGGCCGCCGTGGCCACGCTCAATCCGGTGGAGCTGGAGCGCCTGGGCATCACGCCGGGCGAGCCGCTCTCGATCACCACGCGACGTGGCCAGATCACTCTTGCCACCCGCGCCGATCCGCTGACGCCGGCCGGCATGGTCTTCGTGCCATTCTGCTACGCCGAAGCCGCCGCCAACCTGTTGACCAATCCGGCGCTCGACCCGGTGGGCAAGATTCCCGAGTTCAAGTACGCCGCCTGCCGTCTGGCCAGAGCCGAACCCGCCGAGGCGGGTGTGGAGAGCTGAAGCGGACATGTGAGGTGGACATGGCAAGCGGGCTGGACCGAGCGGATAGATCGAGGCAATAGACCGCAACCGAGCCAGACGCGCCTGACGCAAATGCCTACGCCAGTGGCGTGGGCAGGCACGCAGAGGGCGCCCCGGTCTGACCAGAATGTCGGAGACAGCCCGTCGTGCATTTCGGCTATCCTCACAAGGGCTATGCTCAGAACAGAGTGGGTCAATACCAATGACAATGCCCGCCGTCAGCGAGCAAGGAGAATGACGATGATGATCGTGGAGCTGATTGATCACGAAGACTTTCGTGAGCGGCTGGTGGCGCTGGGCGTGCAGATTTCCGAGCATGCCTGCGCGGACACCTGCGCGCGCATGGCACTCAGAAAGCATGCCGAGGTGGGCGTGCCGGGCCTGCAGGAGCTGGTGCGCGAGCTGGTGATGCACTCCGATATCCTGCTGCCGTCGGTGCGCCAGGCGCTGGACAAGTATCTGCTGCCGGGGCTGCGCTAGGCGCGGCACTCCTGAAAGATTGCGCGCCGCGCACTGACACTGATTGCCAGATGAACAAAAGGGCCTGTCGACTGACAGGCCCTTTTACGTGGGTGCTCACTCGCCTCTTTTCACTGCACGCAGTGTTTCAGGTCGCTGCGTTGGCGCGATCGTACTCGCGCTTCTCCCAGCGCAGACCGCGGAACAGCGAGAAGCACATCACCAGCAGCACCACCGTGAAGGGCAGACCCGTGGAGATGGCGCCCGCCTGCAGTGCACTCAGCGCGGTGCTGCCGCCGCCATACAGCAGGGCACAGGCGATCAGACCGCCGGCCGCTGCCCAGAAGATGCGCTGGCGCGTCGGGGCATCCTGCTTGCCACCGGCGGTGATGGAATCGATCACCAGCGAGCCGGAGTCGGAGGAGGTCACGAAGAACACCAGCACCAGCACGATGGCGACGCAGGAGGTGATGGAGGACAGCGGCAGGCTGTCGAACATCTGGAACATGGCCATCGAGGGAGTATCGATGCCCTGGGCCAGCTCGCTGCCGGCGGCTCGCGCCTCTTCCAGTGCGGTGCCCCCGAAGACGGTCATCCACACGATGGTGACCAGGGTCGGTACCACCAGCACGGCGGTGACGAATTCGCGCACGCTGCGTCCGCGCGAGATACGCGCGATGAACATGCCGACGAACGGCGACCAGGAAATCCACCAGGCCCAGTAGAAGATGGTCCAGCTATGGAACCAGCCTTCGTCGGGGCGATCGATCCAGTTGGAGAGCGGCAGCAGATATTCCAGATAGCCGACGCTGGTGGTGCCGAGTCCGGTGATGATGTCCATGGTCGGGCCGACGATGAACAGGAACACCACCAGCAGCGCGGCCAGCATCATGTTGAGATTGGAGAGGCGTTTGACGCCGCCATCCAGACCGCGACTCACCGAGTAGATGGCCGCGAGCGTGACCGCCACGATCACGCCGATCTGACTGACCAGCCCATCGCCGATGCCGAACAGATGGTCCAGCCCCGAGGCCGCCTGTGCCGCGCCCAGCCCCAGAGAGGTGGCAAGGCCGAACAGGGTGGCCAGCACCGCGACGATATCGATGATATGGCCGCTCCAGCCCCATACACGTTCACCCAGCAAGGGGTAGAACACCGAGCGCAGCGTCAGCGGCAGGCCCTTGTTGTAGGCGAAGAAGGCCAGCGACAGGCCGATCACGGCATACATGGCCCAGGGGTGAAGCCCATAGTGGAAGACGGTGGCCGAGAGTGCCGCCGTTGCGCCTTCCGGCGTGCGCGGTGGCGCGTTCAGTGGCGTGCCGGACCAGTCGGTGTAGTACGCCACTGGTTCGGCGACCCCCCAGAACATCAGGCCGGTGCCCATGCCGGCTGCGAACAGCATCGCGAACCAGGCCATCCGGCTGAATTCCGGCTTGGCGTCGCGTCCGCCCAGACGCAGGCGGCTGACCGGGTGCAGGACCAGCAGCAGGCAGAACAGGATGAAGAAGTTGCTGGAGAGCATGAACAGCCAATCACCATGGGTGATGGACCATGCCTTGGCGCCGCCCAGTGCCGACTCGGCCGACTCGGGCATCAGCAGCGTGAACAGGATGAAGCCCACGATCAGCAGCGCACTGATGGTGAAGACCGGCTTGTGGACATCCAGCCCGAGTCGCTGAACATTGTCCTGACCGATCTGGTAATCCGTCACATACGGATTCGATGACATGGAGTTACCTCGTATGTTTTCTTTCGATAGCCGCTCCTGTGGGCATCTCGAGTCAGAATGAGGGACCTTGTCCCGCCTGGTGGAAGCGTTCAGACCTTGGTCTGAAGCCTTGTGCAACATGCGCCTTTCTGCCAGTTGCAGGTGGCGTCGTCAAACCTTGAGCCATCCTTGTGGTGCGCTGAAAGGCATTGATTGTATTAAAGTTTATGGATTTCTTGTCTGCGCCGGAAACTCATTCGGGGCGCTGTAGGCTGAACAGGCTATCCGTGCGTGCATAGTCACTGCCGGCCATGCGCCCGATGGCACGCAGCACCTCATTGTCGACATGCCGCCCATCCCAGACCGCTGCGTCGGCATGCATCACCACCACCTCGGCCAGCACCAGTGAACCGGCCAGCGGCTGATCACCGAACGAGATGATGTCGCGCAGTCGACAGCCGAAGGCGATCGGAGCGCCTTCCACGCGCGGAACCGCCAGCGGCGGCATGGCCACCTTGTTCAGACCCGCGTGGGTGAACTCATCCTCGTCGGCGGCGAGACTGGCGCTGGTGAGATTGAGCGCCTCGCTCATCGCCTCGCCACCGATGTGAATGACGCACTCCGCCACCTGCCCGAGGTTGTTGAGGGTGTCCTTGGTCTTGCCTTCGCCATTGCGCAGCGGGCTGAAGGCGAGCACCGGCGGATTGATGCTGGCGATGGTGAAGAACGAGAAGGGCGCGAGGTTGGTGTTGCCTGCCGCGTCGATGGTCGAGACCCAGGCGATCGGCCGGGGCGCGATGCTGCCCGAGAACAGGCGATAGAGGATGCCTGCGGGAAGCTGGTCGGCGGCGATGAGGGAATGCGTGGTCGAGGAGGCAGTCATGGTGAGGGTCTCATTGCAGGGCTCTGGTTGTAGGGCCGATGTTTTAGAGCTGTCATCGCAGGGCTGTTGTTGTAGAGCTTTCGTCGCAGAGCTGTCATTGCAGAGCTGCCGTCACAGGGCATGGCTCTCGACCCGCTCAGCCAGCATGTCGCACGGCCCTGACATTGGAGAGAGTGAGAGCCCGCCAGGCCCAGAGCCCGGCAAGCCAAGAGACCCGGCAAGCCAAGAGCCCGCTAGACCGAGAGCTTAAGAATCTGGCCGTCGCGGCGAGTGGCGGCCGCGAATCATCGCTGATGGGGAACGCGAATCGCGCCTGACCTCAGGCCGGTGGTGCTGGTGAAGAGAGACCTGTGTGGCCGCTGGGCGTGGAAAAGGTCCCGGGAAATTCTCCCAGATCATTGTCCCTATTTTTGGTGTGGTCAATTGTCGCAGGTCTTGACCTTTTTCGAGGATGTTGTTCCTGACGCCGCGGTCGAGTTCATTCCTTGTCTGACTCAAGTCACACAATGGGGGCGGGAAATCGGATTTTTGTGCAAAATTGGTAACCAGAGGGTTTCTGAAGTGTGTTTATTTGTGTATTTTTTATGATGGAAGGCTGGGCGTCATCTGGCAGAAAGGTGGTGAGTCCGCGTAAATGAATGACGGAAAATGACACTCATCAGGCCATTTGGTTCGGCATTGATCATGAGAATGCCATGCCAAGGTTGCGAAAAAGTGTCCCCTGTTGATCGGGAATGCCAGCATCATGTGAGACGCATCATGGTGCATTTACCTGTCAGGTCATGATCGATAATGATGCATGTTTTCTCGTCAATGAACGCCGGCCTCATACAAGTATCATGTCGGGAAAACGCCTCTCTCGCCCGGGTTGGGGGAGTACTTCAGCAACTTTTGAAAGGCTCATCGGCACAATTTTTGGCATTTTATTTCAAGTAGTGGTCATTTATTGGGTTTTTGTTGCGCGGTATCGTGTGGCGGCAGTGGTTGCTTCGACGCCACCTGGTGCGCCGATGGCGAGGACATCTGCGGGGATGCACTGAATTGTGGCGCGACAAGGTCGTGATTCTCACGGGCATCATCAAGCAGGGCAGGGGGGCTGGCATCGCGGAGAAGGCCGGTGAATGACAAGCTGTCTGGCCCTGCAAGGCATGCACTGTCGCGACATCATTGCCGTGAGTGTCGGCTTCGCCACCCGATCCCGCTGCCTTAACCTCCCTCGAGCGTGAGAGAACTCATGCCGCTCAAGGCATGATTGGCGCGCACCGGATGGCCGAAGTCATCCGCATGTGGCCCCTGGTGCGTCATCCTGCCCCGTAGTCAGCCCCCCTGTCTTTTCTCTATCCTGTGCCCGCCTGCGGGAAATCTTCTGATTTCGTTCGAAAGATCGACGGCTTCCTGTTGGTCATTTCTTCGAACGCTGTGTTCCACATGTGGGCTCGTCATGACGCCATGGCGTGTTCCAACGAGGTCGTGAGATGAGAAAAAGCCTAATGCGGGGGGCTCTGCGGGGACTCCCTATCCTCGCGGGATTATTGATGCTGTCCGGCTGTGACGCCGTACTCTTCGATCCCAAGGGGCCTATCGGTGAATCCGAAAAGTCGCTGATCCTGACTGCTACCTACCTGATGCTCGTGGTTGTTATCCCGGTCATCTTCATGACGCTGTGGTTCGCCTGGCGCTATCGCGATACCAAGCAGAGCAAGGCGACCTACACGCCCAACTGGGCGCATTCCACCAAGATCGAGATCGTGGTCTGGGGCATTCCGTGCCTGATCATCCTCGCTCTGGGCATCCTGACCTGGAAGAGCACGCACGAGCTGGACCCGCGTGCCGAGATCGTCGACGGCGGTGAGCCGATCGAGGTGCAGGTCGTGTCCATGGACTGGAAGTGGTTGTTCATCTATCCGGAGCAGGGGATCGCTACGGTCAATGAACTGGCCATGCCGGTGGATCGTCAGGTTCGCTTCCACATCACATCCGACACGGTGATGAACTCGTTCTTCGTCCCGCAGCTCGGTAGCCAGATCTATGCAATGGCGGGGATGGAAAACCGTCTGCACCTGATCGGCAGTGAAGTGGGTACCTACGACGGTATCTCTGCCAGCTATAGCGGCGCCGGCTTCGCCGACATGCACTTCAAGGCGCATGTCATGAGCGAAGGCGACTTCGACGCCTGGATCGAGAAGGCACGCGGCAGCAGCAAGGTGCTGGATGACGCTGGTCTTGCCGCTCTCAAGGAGCCGAGCGAGGACGTTGCCCCGACCTTCTATGGTCAGGTCAAGCCGAACCTGTATGAGCAGATCATGGCGCCCTACATGGACGGCATGGAGCTGGGCATGAGCGATGATCAGATGCGCCACATGAAGAAGGGTGGAATGCATCACGACAGCGCCGAACACGGCATGTCCGATCATGACGCTTCTGGTCACGCTGAATCTGCGATGGCAACCGAGGAATAAGCAATGCTTGGAAAACTCACATTAGAGGCGATTCCGTATCACGACCCGATCATTGTGATCGTGCTCGCGGCGGTAATCCTCGGTGGTGCAGCCCTGTTCGGCTTCATCACGGTAAAGAAAAAGTGGGCCTACCTGTGGAATGAGTGGTTCACCTCTGTCGATCACAAGAAGATCGGCATGATGTACATCATCGTCGCGTTGGTGATGCTGATCCGTGGTTTCTCCGATGCGATCATGATGCGTTCCCAGCAGATGCTGGCCTCCTCCGGCGGGCACGGCTATCTGCCCCCGGATCACTACGACCAGATCTTCACTGCCCACGGCGTGATCATGATCTTCTTCGTGGCGATGCCGCTGGTCATCGGTCTGATCAACGTTGTCGTGCCGCTGCAGATCGGCGCACGTGACGTGGCCTTCCCGTTCCTGAACTCGCTCAGCTTCTGGCTGTTCGTGGTCGGCGCGCTGCTGGTCAACATCTCTCTGGGTCTGGGTGAGTTCGCCAAGACTGGCTGGCTGGCCTATCCGCCGTTGTCGGGGGCCAATTACAGTCCCGGAGTCGGGGTGGATTACTGGATCTGGTCATTGCAGATCTCCGGTGTCGGTACCCTGCTGACAGGTGTCAACTTCATCGCCACCATCCTCAAGATGCGTGCGCCGGGCATGTCCCTGATGAAAATGCCGGTCTTCACCTGGACCGCACTGTGTGCCAACGTCCTGATCGTCGCGGCCTTCCCTATTCTGACCGCTACCATCGCGATGCTGACGCTCGATCGCTACCTCGACTTCCACTTCTTCACCAATGACCTTGGTGGAAACATGATGATGTACGTCAACCTCATCTGGGCCTGGGGCCATCCTGAGGTGTACATCCTGGTGCTGCCGGTCTTCGGTGTGTTCTCCGAAGTCATCTCCACCTTCTCCAAGAAGAAGCTGTTCGGTTACACCTCGCTGGTGTGGGCGACTCTCGTCATCACCGTCCTGTCGTTCATCGTCTGGCTGCACCACTTCTTCACCATGGGTGCCGGCGCTGACGTGAACGCCTTCTTCGGTATCGCGACGATGATCATCTCGATCCCGACAGGTGTGAAGATCTTCAACTGGCTGTTCACCATGTACCGCGGTCGCGTCGAAATGACCTCTCCGGTGCTGTGGACCCTGGGCTTCATCGTCACCTTCACCATCGGTGGCATGACCGGCGTTCTGCTGGCCGTTCCGGGCGCCAACTACGTACTGCACAACTCGCTGTTCCTGATCGCTCACTTCCACAACGTCATCATCGGCGGCGTGGTCTTCGGTGCGATGGCCGGTATCACCTACTGGTTCCCGAAAGCGACCGGCTTCATGCTGTGCGAGAAGTGGGGCAAGCGTTCCTTCTGGTTCTGGATCACTGGCTTCTACCTCGCCTTCATGCCGCTGTACATCCTCGGCTTCATGGGCATGACCCGTCGTCTGCAGCACGTCGACAACCCGCTGTGGGTACCGTACCTGGTCGTCGCCTTCATCGGTGCTGTCCTGATCCTTATCGGTATCGCCTGCACCGTGATCCAGATCGCGGTCAGCATCAAGAACCGCAAGCAGCTGCAGGACACCACCGGCGATATCTGGGGCGGTCGTACCCTGGAGTGGAGCACCACTTCACCGGCACCGTTCTACAACTTCGCTCACGAGCCGCAGGTTTCCGAGCTCGACGAGTTCTGGGAAATGAAGGAACGTGGCATCGAGCAGGAGGCCAAGAAGCCTTATGCGCCGATCCACATGCCGCGCAACGCCGCTGCTGGCGTCATCATCTCCGCCTTCAGTCTGGTGTTCGGTTTCGCACTGATCTGGCACATCTGGTGGATGGCCGTGGTCGGGCTGGTCGGCATGATCGCCACCTTCATCGTGCGCTCCTTCAACTACGACATCGACTACTACGTGTCCGTCGAGGAAGTGGAGCGTGTCGAGCGTGAGGGTCGCGAGCGTCGCGCCCTGCCCAGCGCCCGCACACCTAACGACACAGTGGTTCAGGGGTAATCATGGCGAATAATGCAATGACATCTCACGATGGGGCGCATGACGCCCATGACGATCACGAGCATCACGATACCAACGGCCTGAAGGTCTTCGGTTTCTGGCTCTATCTGCTGAGCGACTGCATCCTGTTCGCGATGCTGTTCGCGGGCTACGTGGTACTGAGCCAGGCCTATGCCGGTGGCCCGACGGGTGCCGAGATCTTCGAGCTGGACTTCGTGCTGGTCGAGACCGCGCTGCTGCTGGCCTCGAGCTTCACCTACGGCCTGGCGATGCTGGGCATGAACCGCGGAGACAGCTCCGCGGTGATCAAGTGGCTGATGATCACCTTCGCCTGTGGCGCAGGCTTCATCGCGATGGAAATCTATGAGTTCCACCACCTGATCGTGAACGGCCATGGCCCGGACAAGTCCGCGTTCCTGTCTGCCTTCTTCACCCTGGTCGGCACCCACGGTCTGCACGTGACCGTCGGTCTGATCTGGATGGCGCTGCTGATCTTCCAGGTCAAGCAGAAAGGCCTGACGGAAGTGCATCGCGGTCGTCTGATGATGCTCAGCCTGTTCTGGCACTTCCTGGACGTCATCTGGATCTGCGTCTTCACCGTCGTCTATCTCACAGGAGTGATGCTATGAGCCATTCCAACAACGACCACAACGACAATCACGGCAGCGTCAAGCAGTACGTGACCGGTCTGATTCTCTCCATCATCCTGACCATCATCCCGTTCGGGATGGTGATGATGATGGACGATCCGGGTGTCGGCGTGATCTGGGCCATCTACGGTTTCGCCATCGCTCAGGTCTTCGTGCAGCTGTACTTCTTCCTGCACCTGGACGGCTCCAAGGAGCAGAGCTGGAATGTCATGGCCATGCTGTTCACCCTGGTGATCGTGGCAATCGTCGTTGGTGGTTCCATGTGGATCATGATCGAGCTGAATCAGAACATGATGCCCATCTGATAGCGTGAGCCTGATGATCAAGGACTACCTGCGTACCACCAAGCCGGGCATTATCTTCGGCAACCTGATCACCGTCAGCGGCGGCTTCTTTCTCGCTTCCGGTGGTGAGGTGGATTGGGCGCTGTTCATCGCCACCCTGGTCGGGGTGGCGTTGATCGTGGCCTCAGGCTGTGTGTTCAACAACTGCATCGATCGCGATATCGACCGCCACATGGCACGTACCCAGGGCCGTGCTCTGGTGCAGGGCGACATCTCGCTGAAGGGGGCCTTCGTCTTCGGCAGCGTGCTGGGCCTTGCAGGTTTCTGGCTTCTGGCCGCGATGACCAATCTCATGGCGATGATCGCCGTGGGGCTGGGCTTCGTGATCTACGTCGGGGCCTACAGCATGTGGCTCAAGCGTGGCTCGGTGTATGGCACCCTCATCGGCTCACTGTCCGGCGCTGCGCCGCCAGTGGTCGGCTACCTGGCCGTCACCGGTCAGGCGGACATGGGGGCGCTGCTGCTGTTGATCATCTTCAGCATGTGGCAGATGCCGCATTCCTATGCGATTGCCATGTTTCGTGTCGATGACTATCGGGCCGCCAATATTCCGGTACTCCCGGTAGCGCGAGGCATGGAGCATGCCAAGCGTGTAGTGACGGGGTACATTGCCGGCTTCATCCCGGTGTCGCTGTTGCTGACACTGTGGGGATATACCGGCATCTGGTATCTGGTAGTCGCGACCGTCACGGGTGGCTGGTGGCTGTATCTGGCCGCCTGGCGCCTCAAGGATCAGCCTGATGCCTCCTGGGCACGCAAGCTGTTCGGCTTCTCCATCATCATCGTCATGGCGCTCAGCCTGATGATGAGTCTGGACACGCAGCTGTAATCCAGCCGTAGTACCTCTCGGGTGACCCGCCTTCGGCGTGTTGCCCGGGTGAAAGCCAAAAAAACCCGCCACCGGCTTGCCGGTGGCGGGTTTTTTCTTGCCTGTCTTTCAGAGACTCAGGTTTCGTGGACTCAAGGACTAAAGTCCTCAGGCCAGCTGCAGATGCGGCTCCTGCTGTTCCTTGAGCGCTTCCTGCATGCGCTCGGCATACCAGTCGACGAAGTCGACGACACCGAACTCGAAGGTCGCCGAGTAGGGGCCGGGCTGATAGGCGCTGGAGTTGACGCCGCGCTGGTTCTCTTCCACCAGCTGACGGTCCTGATCATTGGTGGCGTCCCACACCTTGCGCAGTTTCGCCAGGTCGTAGTCGACACCTTCCACCGCGTCCTTGTGCACCAGCCATTTGGTGGTCACGCGGGTCTTGAGGGGGCCGATGGGGTCGACCTGGAAGACCACGGCGTGATCGCCCATGAAGTGGTTCCAGGAGTTGGGCAGGTTGAGGATGCGCAGCGAGCCCATGTCGGGGCTTTGCAGGCGACCCAACAGCTTCTTGCACGCCGGAGTGCCGTCCGTGGTCATCGAGACGGTGCCTTCCAGCAGCGGCGTGCGCGTCATGCGATTGCGGCGACCGAAGCGCACCAGCTGATAGGGCACCTTCTCGGCATCCCAGTCGGCCTGCTTCTTGGCGACCAGCGCCTTGTAGGCCTCGGTGGCACGCGGGTCATCGGTGTCATCGAATTCCTGCAGGGTGTTGAGCAGCTCCGGGTGGGAGCCATCGCAGTGATAGCACTCGCGATTGTTCTCGATCACCAGCTTCCAGTTGCCTTCCTCGATGATGGAGGAGCTGGCCGCGACCTTGACGTTCTCCATGTCGTAGGGCTTGAGGTAGAACTCCAGCGTCTTGAAGAACGGCTCGCAGTTCTCGGGCTGCTCGGCGAGGTTGATGAACAGCATGCCGCCGGCTGAGCGCACGTGGACGGGATGCAGGCCGTATTCACTGGTGTCGAAGGTGGTACCCATGTCGGAACCGGCGAACAGCAGGCGGCCATCCAGCTCATAGGTCCACTTGTGATAGCCGCACACCAGCTTGGCGACCTTGCCACGCTCGGTGCTGCACAGGCGGGACCCGCGATGGCGACAGACGTTATGGAAGGCATGGATGGCCCCGTTGTCACCGCGCACGATGATGATCGGACTGTTGCCTACATCCATGGTCATGAAGTTGCCCTTGAGCGGGATCTCGCTGCTGAGACCGGCAAACAGCCACTCGCGCTCGAAGATCTCCTTCATGTCGAGATCGAACAGGCGCTGATCATTGTAGAAGGGCTGGGGCAGGGTGTAGCCGGGACTGCGGGCCTCTAGAAGCCGCGCGGCGGCCTCGCGTACAGCCTGACGCTGCTGATCCTGAGCGTGTTCCAGTAAGTCGCTCATCGCGGTGTCCTCGCACGGTCGGTAGGCGCCGGGAGCAGGGTCGCCTTGGGTTGAGTGAGTGTGCTGATCATTGTTGTTGTGAAGCCGGGACAGAGGGAACGAGTGAACAGACCATTGCCGGGCAGCACCGCGGGGCGGCATCGGGGCCCCATGAGGGGTTGCCGATGCATCGCGCGGTGCGTCATCCCGTCCTGGTCGGTTCGGGTGTCGAGGGCGGCGCTGGCAGAGTGCCGCTCGCTCGACAGGATAGTCAGCGTGGAAGTTCAGGCAGCCCGCATGACGTCTGAGTGGCATTGCCACGCATGGAGCGCAGTGTGGCTGAGGTCAAGACGCGACTTATGTCTGATGGCGACGCTCAATGATGTATTTCCGACGCCGGTCGTCTGCGCAGGGGCTTTGAGGCACAGGCAGGCGTAGCGATGAGGCGGGGGCAGGGCGCTGCGGGGGCGGGATTGGAGTGATCGGGCATGTTTCTGTCGTGCACGGATAAATGCTTGCCGGGCGCTGACTCGACAATCCTGAGCATGTCCCACCGTTGGCCGCGCACGCAGCGCAGGGTGGCCTGACACTGTCTCTTCAAGAACATGTCTCCAAGAACAACATGCCCAGCGAGGCCTTCATGAGCACCACTCTCAGCAACTTCAATCCGGTTACGACACAGACCTGGACCAACGGTCGACATAGCGTGCGCTGCGTGAAGGTCATTCAGGAAACCTGGGACGTCCGCACCTTCTGTTTCATGGCCGAACAGCCGGTGATGTTCTTCTTCAAGCCGGGGCAGTTCGTGACCCTGGAGCTCGAGATCGATGCCCAGCAGATCATGCGCTCCTACACCATCTCCAGCTCACCGTCGGTGCCCTACAGCTTCTCGATCACCGTCAAGCGCGTGCCGGGCGGGCTGGTCTCCAACTGGCTGCACGACAACCTCAATGAAGGCGATGTGCTGGCGGTGCACGGCCCGGTCGGCAACTTCAACTGCATCGACTACCCGGCGGAGCGCATTCTGATGCTGTCCGGTGGCGTGGGCATCACGCCCTTGATGTCGATGGCGCGCTGGTACTTCGATACCAATGCCAATGTGGACATCTCCTTCGTGCACAGTGCGCGCAGCCCACGCGATATCATCTTCTGGCGTCAGCTCGAGTTCATGGATTCCCGCGTGCCGGAGTTCAACATGCACGTCATCTGCGAGCGCTTCGAGACCGGCCAGACCTGGTCCGGCTATCGCGGCTATCTCACCGACGCGATGCTCGAGATGATCGCGCCGGACTTCATGGAGCGCGAGATCTTCTGCTGTGGCCCCACGCCCTACATGAATGCGGTCAAGCATCTGCTGCGCAGCCACGGCTTCGACATGAGCCGCTATCACGAGGAATCCTTCGGTGCCACGCCGGTCGATGTCGAGGAAGAGGCCATCGAGCAGGCCGAACAGGCCGAGGTGCTGGCCGATGAGCTGGACCGCTCCGATCTCACGCGGGTCGAGTTCTCCACCACCGGCAAGTCGGTGCAGATCGCCCCGGGCGAGACCGTCCACGCCGCCGCCGCCAAGCTCGGCCTGCATATTCCCAAGGCCTGCGGCATGGGCATCTGCGGCACCTGCCGGGTGCAGAAGGTCTCGGGCGAGGTCGAGATGGAACACAACGGCGGCATCACCGATGAAGACGTCGCCGAAGGCTTCATCCTGTCCTGCTGCAGTGTGCCCAATGGCGATGTGGTGATCGATTACTGAGGTTCTGAGGTTCTGGTGGAGAGCGTCTTTTCACCACAAGATGAAGTTGGTGACAGTCCCCGGCGAGGTGAATGAATCTCGCGCAAGTGATAGGCGGAAAGTCGTAGACGATGTCGCATACAGGGAGGCCGGTGACGCTGTCAGTCATCTGTCGGGACATGGGTCGGTTAGCGTGGGGGTACAACAAGTACAACTGGCTAATGGAGCAATGTCTCATGACTCGTGATGTCGATGCACCGCAACGCCCCTCCCTGCCCATGGCCAGCTTGCCTATCCTGGCAACGCTGGCCGTGTTGGCCCTGCAACTGTTTGTCTTCGGTGAATTCACTCCGCACGTACCGCTGATCTGTGGCGTCGCGATGACGGCGCTGGTCGGCTGGAAGCTGGGTTACGGCTGGTCGGCGATGGAAGAGGGCATGATGCGCATCGTGCGTGTCGGCCTGCCTTCCATCGCGATCCTGATTCTGGTCGGCATGACGGTCGGGGTGTGGATCGCCTCCGGCAGCGTGCCGATGATCATCTACTACGGGCTCAAGCTGGTCTCGCCGGAATACTTCCTGGCGGCGGCCATGCTGCTGTGCGCGGTGGTCTCGGTCACGCTGGGTACCAGCTGGGGCACCGTGGGTACGGTAGGGCTTGCGCTGATGGGCATCGGGGCCGGCTTCGACATTCCGCCGTGGTGGACCGCCGGTGCGGTGGTGTCCGGCGCCTTCTTCGGTGACAAGGTCTCGCCGCTGTCGGATACCACCAACCTTGCGCCTGCCGTCACCGGCGTGAGTCTGTTTGCGCACATCCGCAACATGATGCCGACCACCATTCCCTCCATGCTGATCGCGCTGGTGATCTACCTGATCGCCGGCAACCTGCTCGCCGCTGGCCAGTCGCTGGATCTCGAGCGCATCACCGCCATCACTGCTGGGCTGTCAGGTGCCTTCGAATTCAATCTCTGGGTGCTGGTGCCGCCGCTGCTGGTCATGGCGCTGGCGATCGCGCGCATGCCGGCACTCCCGGCGCTGTTCGTCGGGGTGCTGGCGGGCGCCGTGGTGGCCTATGGTGTCCAGGGCGAGGCCATCAAGGCACTGTTCGGTTATATGCAGAGTGGTTACACCCTGAACACCGGGGTGAGCGAGATCGACAGCCTGCTCAATCGCGGTGGCCTGATGTCGATGGCCTGGGTCATCCTGCTGGTGATGATCGCGCTGGCCTTCGGGGGGATGCTGGAGGTGATCGGTTGTCTGGAGGTGCTGTGCGCCGCAGTGCTGGTCAAGGTGCGCGGTATCTTCGGGCTGCAGGTCGCGGCCAGTTCCACGGCGGCGCTGACCAATGTCATCGCGGGCGACCCCTACCTCTCAATCGCTCTGCCGGGGCGCATGTACGCGCCGGTATTCCGCGGAGAAGGCTACTCGACGCTCAATCTGTCACGCTCACTGGAAGAGGGCGGCACGCTGATCTCGCCGCTGGTGCCCTGGAATGCCAGTGGTGCGGTGGTGATCAGTTCACTGGGGCTGATGGCCGGTGGCGCGGGCATGGAGGGGCTGCTCTACATTCCGCTGGCATTCGCCTGCTGGCTGTCACCGTTGCTGGGGCTGCTCTACACCCTGCTTGGACGCTTCATCATCCGGGCCGATGATGCCGAGCGCGCCGAATGGCAAGCCAGGGGACATGCCGTGACAACGCTGGCCCAGCTGCGTCAGCAGCAGGCCGAAGGCCTGGCGGGAGTGCCAGCCGCCGCGCCCGAGGTGCGCTGACAGTCTGCTCGGCATGAGTGCTCTAAGACTTCATGCTCAGGTTCATGAGCAAGTCGACTCGCGCAGGAAGACGGCACAAACCATCTGGAGGTGCAGACGACTTCGGGGCTACCCTTCAGATGTTGCCACGTGAATGAGCGCATGCAGTGCAGGGGGCTCTGCGGGAAGTCCCGCCAGGCCACGCTAGGGTTCGCCCTGGTGCCATAAGCACAAGGCCCCGTTGGGCTGCATGCCACCTTCAGCTGCGGGTCGAGAGCGGAGAGCGTTCACGTCAGGTCCACGACTGCCACTCCAGTCACGGGTTTGGTCAAAAGGGCAATGATGACACAGGGGAACAGTGCGCCACCTCCAGGCCGGGAGCGGGTGCCAGCAGGACTACAAGGCTGATCGTCGCAACAGGAAGCGCCGTGCTGCTCAATATCGGGATGGTGCAATACCGTCTTCTTCACGGCACGGCAGTTTTCGCAGGAAGGTGTCACACGACCACGCAAGCTCAGGCTCGCGTGGTTTTTTTGTGCCTGTCATTCACTGCGGGAAGGCTCGGGCGACCTCCGTCGGATCAGCCCAGTGTCGCCCCCATCGCCGCCAGCAGCATGGGCAGATAGAGGAAGGCGGCGAGCGTCGAGCAGAACACCAGCGTGGCCACGTACTCCGGCTCACGCCCGGCCTTCTGGGCGAACATGTAGTTGTAGACCGCCACCGGCATGGCCATCTGCATGGTCAACACATGCAGTGCCAGCGTGGGCAGGTCCAGCAGGGTGCCGATCCCCCAGGCACACAGGGCGGCAAAGGGAATGCGCAGGACACTGAAGCCCACGCCCGCCGCCAGATTCCTGACGCGAATGCTGGCCAGCGACACGCCCAGGGTGATCAGCATCAGCGGCACGGTGAAGCCGGAGATCAGCTCCAGGCTGTTGGCGACGAAGCGCGGCATGTGCACATCGCAGAGCAGCATGAGGGTGGCGACGATGCTGGCCCAGATGGTCGGCGAGCGCACCACGCTGCGCAGCGGGTTGCCGCTGGTGCTGGCAAGCCAGGCGCCGAGGGTGAACTGCAGCAGCGACATGGTGACCATGATGGTGATGGCGTAGGCGAAGCCGGCCTGCCCGAAGGCGTAGAGCGAGACGGGCAGGCCCATGTTGCCGACGTTGGAGAACAGCAGCGGCGCCACCGCGACCTTCCAGGGCTTGCCGATCAGGCGCGCGAAGGGCCAGCTCAGCGCCAGCAGCAGGGCCATCACGGACAGCGTCGCCAGGCCCGTGCGCAAAAAGCTCGAGTTGTCGATCTCGGCGCTGCCCAGCGCATTGAGGATCAGCGCCGGCGTGCCGATGTAGAGCACCAGCCGGGTGACGAAGGCCATCGGGTAGTCGTTGCCCAGCCTGACCCAGAAGAAGCCGATGGCGGCGCCACATAGTACCGGTGCCATCACCGCCAGCAATTCCATCAGCATATTCTCAACTCCCTTCCTCAGGCGCGCGCTTGCATGGATCAGTCGTCATCCGGCGCCTGATCGCACGATATCGGTGTCTAGCATACCTGCCCGCAGGGGCTTCGGTGTAGCGCCAGTGGCGGGCAGCCACTATTCGCAGCAGCTCTGTGCGGGCCGTCGAGATGTCGCTTTTGCCTGCCGATGTCGCATTCGCGCTGCGGGGTGACGCTGACAAGCAGTTTGCCGCAGGGGGGCAGGGCTAGTATCGGGTCAAGACAGCCACTCAAGGCCTTGGCGCCGGCTGACTCGACAGGATTTGAGCGAACAGACGATCACTGATCACCCTTCATCGAACCACTCCAACAACAACGATCCGCTTACCGGAGGCGCGCAATGTCTCAGCAACATGGCTACACCCGTGATGACCGACTGGCCAGACTCGACCCTGCACTGGCCGAGGCCATTCTCGAAGAGACAGCGCGTCAGGAAGCGCATATCGAGCTGATCGCCTCCGAGAACTATGCAAGCCCGCTGGTGATGGAGGCTCAGGGCAGCCAGCTGACCAACAAGTACGCCGAAGGCTATCCGGGCAAGCGCTACTACGGCGGCTGCGAATTCGTCGACAAGGTCGAGACGCTGGCCATCGAGCGCGCCTGTGCGCTGTTCGGCTGTGACTTCGCCAACGTGCAGCCGCACTCCGGCGCCCAGGCCAACGCGGCGGTGTTCATGGCACTCGTCTCGCCGGGTGACACCATCCTCGGCATGAGCCTGGCGCATGGCGGCCACCTGACCCACGGCGCGGCACCCAACTTCTCCGGCAAGCACTACAACGCCATCCAGTACGGCCTGACCGAAAGCGGCGAGCTGGACTACGAGGAGATGGAGCGTCTGGCGCGCGAGCACAAGCCGAAGATGATCATCGCCGGCTTCTCCGCCTACTCGCGCGTGGTCAACTGGCGTCGCTTCCGCGATATCGCCGACGAGATCGGCGCCTGGCTGATGGTCGACATGGCCCACGTGGCTGGTCTGGTCGCGGCGGGTCACTACCCGAGCCCGCTGCCCTACGCCCATGTCGTCACCACCACCACGCACAAGACGCTGCGCGGCCCGCGCGGTGGCCTGATTCTCTCCGCCACCGGCGATGAAGCGCTGCACAAGAAGCTCAATGGCGCCGTCTTCCCCGGCCAGCAGGGCGGCCCGCTGATGCACGTCATCGCCGCCAAGGCCGCGGCCTTCAAGGAAGCGATGAGCCAGGACTTCGTCAGCTATCAGGCCCGCGTGATCGCCAATGCCCGCGTGATGGCCGAGGTCTTCATGGCGCGCGGCTATGACGTGGTCTCCGGCGGCACCGATGACCACCTGTTCCTCGTCTCGCTGATCCGCCAAGGCGTGACCGGCAAGGACGCGGATGCCTCACTGGGCCGCGCCCACATCACCGTCAACAAGAACAGCGTGCCGAATGACCCGCAGAGCCCCTTCGTGACCTCCGGGCTGCGCATCGGCACCCCGGCTGCTACCACGCGCGGCTTCGGCGAGGCGGAATGCGAGGCACTGGCCGGCTGGATCTGTGATCTGATCGACGCGCTGTCCACCGGCGAGAGCGCCAAGGTGGAAGCCGAGGTGCGCGGCAAGGTCGAGGAAGTTTGTGCCCGCTTCCCAGTCTACGCATCGAACAGCGTGACCGACCCCGCCGCGCTTGCCTGAACAAGGCGCTGGCGAGAGACAACGATAACAACGACACATGCCGCAAGCGCAGAGACATCACTCGGGTGACAACAACAGACATCACTCGGGCGAGAGCACCGGACCGCGCTTGCGGTGGCAAAGATGTGAGGAGGGTGGCAAATGCAGCGTTACTCGGGATTCGGGCTGGTCAAGCATGCGCTCAGCCACCATGAGAACTGGCAGAAGGTCTGGCGTAGCCCAGAACCCAAGAAAGAATACGACGTCGTCATCGTCGGTGGCGGCGGGCATGGTCTGGCCACGGCCTACTATCTGGCCAAGGAGCACGGCATCACCAATGTCGCGGTGATCGAGAAGGGCTGGTTGGGCGGCGGCAACACCGCGCGCAACACCACCCTGGTGCGCTCCAACTATCTGTGGGATGAGGCGGCGGCGCTCTACGAGCATTCCATGAAGCTGTGGGAAGGCCTGTCCCAGGATTTGAACTACAACGTGATGTTCTCCCAGCGTGGCGTGCTCAACCTGGGTCACACCCTGCAGGACATGCGTGACATCCAGCGCCGCGTGAATGCCAACCGTCTGCAGGGCATCGACGGCGAGGTGCTGGACGCCCAGCAGGTGCAGGAACTGGTGCCGGCGATGGACTGCTCGAGCCGCGCACGCTACCCGATTCTCGGCGCCTCCTGGCAGCCGCGCGGTGGCGTGGCGCGTCACGACGCCGTGGCCTGGGGCTTCGCACGCGGTGCCGACAGCCTCGGCGTCGACCTGATCCAGCAGACCGAGGTCACCGGCTTCCGCAAGCAGGATGGCGCCATCGTCGGGGTGGAAACCTCGCGCGGCTTCATCGGTGCCAAGCGTGTCGGCGTGGTCACCGCCGGCAACTCCGGCGTGATGGCCGAGAAGGCCGGCTTCCGCCTGCCGCTGGAATCCCACCCGCTGCAGGCGCTGGTCTCCGAGCCGCTCAAGCCGATTCTCGACACCGTGGTGATGTCCAACCACGTCCACGGCTATGTCAGCCAGTCGGACAAGGGCGACCTGGTCATCGGTGCCGGCATCGACGGCTACGTGGGCTACGGCCAGCGTGGCAGCTATCCGACCATCGAGCACACCCTGCAGGCCATCGTCGAGATGTTCCCGATCTTCTCGCGGGTACGCATGAACCGTCAGTGGGGCGGCATCGTCGACACCTGCCCGGACGCCTGCCCGATCATTTCCAAGACGCCCGTGAAGGGGCTCTATTTCAACTGCGGTTGGGGGACCGGTGGCTTCAAGGCCACGCCGGGTTCCGGCAACGTCTTTGCCTGGACACTGGCCAAGGGGCGCACCCATCCGCTGGCAGAACCCTTCTCCTATGACCGTTTCAACACGGGCAAGCTGATCGACGAACACGGCGCCGCTGGCGTCGCGCACTGAACCTGCCGTCAGGAGACGACCGACCATGATGCATATCTTCTGTCCCTACTGCGGCGAGCTGCGCGAGGAAGAGGAATTCCACGTCAAGGGCCAGGCGCATATCGAGCGCCCGAAGGACCCCGAAGCCTGCTCCGATGCCGAGTGGGGGGATTATCTGTTCTTCCGTAACAACCCGCGTGGCGTCCACCACGAGCTGTGGATTCACGCCGTGGGCTGTCGCAAGTATTTCAACATCACCCGCCACACCGTGACCTACGAGATTCTCGAGACCTATCGCATGGGCGAGCAGCCCACCATCACCGGTGAGACGAAAGCCGATCCGACCACGCAAGCCAAGGGGGTGAGCGCATGAGCCAGCAAGACAACCAGACCGCCGCTGCCCCGCGCCGTCTCGCCTCGGGTGGACGCATCGACCGCGCCACGCCGCTGACCTTCACCTTCAATGGCAAGCGCTATCAGGGCCTGGCAGGCGATACCCTCGCCTCGGCACTGATGGCCAACGGCCTCGACGTGCTCAACGCCAGCTTCAAGTATGCGCGTCCGCGCGGCCTGGTCGCCGCCGGTGCCGAAGAGCCCAATGCCATCCTGCAGCTGGGCAGCACCGAAGCGGGTCAGGTGCCCAACGTGCGTGCTACCCAGCAGGCGCTCTACGACGGCCTGGAAGCCCACGCCGTCAGCGGCTGGGTCAAGGCCCAGAAGGACCTGATGAGCCGCTTCCTGCCGCAGGTCGGCAAGCTGGGCGGCAAGTTCATGCCGCCGGGCTTCTACTACAAGACCTTCATGGCGCCGGCCTCGCTGTGGATGACCTACGAGAAGTACATCCGCAAGGCCGCCGGTCTCGGGCGTTCTCCGCTCGAGGAGGACCCGGACATCTATGATCACCTGCATCAGCACACCGATGTGCTGGTGATCGGCTCCGGCCCGGCGGGCCTGATGGCAGCGCTGGTCGCGGCGCGCAGCGGCGCGCGCGTCATCCTGTGTGACGAGCAGGAAGAGCTGGGTGGCTCGCTGCTCTCCATGTCGGCGGACTGCCTCGATCAGACCCTGGACGGCAAGCCCGCCATCGAATGGCGTGACGCGGTGCTTGCGGAACTCGAAGCCTGTGAGGATGTGCAGCTGCTGCCGCGCACCACCGCCAATGGCTATCACGATCACAACTTCGTGACCCTGCACGAGCGCCGTACCGAGCATCAGGCCGATCTCGCGCCCTTGAATGCCCGCGGCGCCCAGCAGGCACGTTCACGTCTGCACCGCGTGCGTGCCCATCGCGTCATCATGGCCACCGGCGCCCATGAGCGGCCGCTGGTCTACAGCCACAACGATGTGCCGGGCAACCTGCTGGCCGGTGCTGTCACCACCTATCTGACCCGTTACGGCGTCGCCGCCGGTGACAAGCTGGTGCTGTCGGTCAACAACGACCACGCCTATCGCGCGGCACTTGCCTGGGTGGCGGCCGGTCGTGAAGTGGTCGCGATCGCCGATGCGCGTCCGGCGCCATCCGGCGTGATGGTCGAGGCGGCGCGTGCCGCGGGCATCCGCATCATCGCCGGCGCCGCCGTGATCGAGGCCAAGGGCGAGCGCCGCGTGACAGGCGCGCGCATCGCGGCCATCGATATCGATGCCTTCAGCGTGACGGGGGCGGTGGAAGAGCTCGCCTGCGACACCATCGCAAGCTCCGGCGGCTACAGCCCGGTGGTTCACCTGGCGGCGCACACCGGTGCGCGTCCGGTATGGAGCGACGAGATCCACGGCTTCCTGCCGGCGCTGGGCGCACCGATGCTCAAGGGCTTCGATGCCTGCGGTGCCGCCAATGGCAGCTTTGCGCTGGAAGATGTGCTGGTCGCGGCCTACGCCAGCGGTGTCGCCGCGGTAGAAGCCTGCGAGTTCGAGACCGCCCAGGCCGAAGTGCCTGCGGTCTCCGAGCTTGCAGAAACGCCGATGCTGCCGCTCTATCAGGTGCCGCATGACAAGCCCACCGCGCGCGCGCCCAAGCAGTTCGTCGATCTGCAGAACGACGTCACCGCCGCCGGTATCGAGCTCGCCACCCGCGAAGGATTCGAGTCCATCGAGCACGTCAAGCGCTACACCGCGATGGGCTTCGGCACTGACCAAGGCAAGCTGGGCAACATCAACGGCATGGCGGTCGCCGCGCGCTGTCTGGGGCAGACCATCCCCGACACCGGCACCACCGTGTTCCGTCCCAACTACACGCCGGTGACCTTCGGCGCCATCGTCGGCCGTCACTGCGGCGAGCTGTTCGACCCGATCCGCTACACCGCGATGCACGAATGGCACGTGGCGCAGGGCGCCAAGTTCGAGGATGTCGGCCAGTGGAAGCGCCCCTGGTACTACCCGCAGGGCAGTGAGGACATGCATGCCGCGGTCGAGCGTGAGTGTCTGGCGGTGCGCGAGAAGGTCGGCGTGCTGGATGCCTCGACCCTGGGCAAGATCGACATCACCGGTCGCGATGCGCGCGAATTCCTCAACCGCATCTACACCAACGCCTGGGCCAAGTTGGGCGTCGGCAAGGCGCGTTACGGCCTGATGTGTCACGACGACGGCATGGTGATGGACGACGGTGTCACCACCTGTCTGGCCGAAGACCACTTCCTGATGACCACCACCACCGGTGGCGCGGCCTCGATCCTGGAATGGCTGGAGCTGTGGCACCAGACCGAATGGCCGGAACTGGACGTGCAGATGACCAGCGTCACCGATCACTGGGCGACCCTGACCGTCACCGGCCCCGAGGCGCGTGCGCTGGTCGGCGAGCTGACCGACATCGACCTTGATCGCGACAGCTTCAAGTTCATGGAAGTGCGTGAAGGTCTGATCGCCGACATTCCAGGGCGCATCTTCCGCATCTCCTTCACCGGCGAGCTGTCCTACGAGCTCAACGTGCCGGCCAACTACGGGCTGCATGTCTGGAAGCGTTTGTTCGAGTGCGGCAAGAAGTACGGCCTCACGCCCTACGGCACCGAGACCATGCACGTGCTGCGCGCCGAGAAGGGCTTCATCATCGTCGGTCAGGACACCGATGGCTCGATCACCCCGGAAGATCTCGGCATGCAGTGGTGTGTCGGCTACAACAAGCCGTATTCCTGGATCGGCAAGCGTGCGCTGTCGCGTCCGGATACCCGCCGCGACGACCGCAAGCAGATGGTCGGCCTGATTCCGACGCGCAAGAAGGCCGGCGATGAGCGCATCGTGCTGCCGGAAGGCTCGCAGATCGTCTTCGACCCCGAGCACGCCATCCCGATGCCGATGGTCGGCCACGTGACCTCCAGCTACTACAGCCCGACGCTGGGACATGGCTTCGCGCTGGCGGTGGTCAAGGGCGGTGCCAAGCGCATCGGCGAGACGGTGTTCCTGCCGCAGGCCGATGGCACGACGCTGGAAGCCGAAATCACCTCACCGGTGTTCTACGACAAGAAAGGGGAGCGCCAGCATGTCTGATGCCACCACACTCGACCCGCAAGCGGGTGCCGCCGTCGATGCGCAGCCGCAGGACATGACAAGTTCTCAGACGTCGGTGATCGACCAGCGCCCGACGCCCGAGGTTCACGCCCAGAGCGCCCGTTCGCCGCTGGCGCATCTGTTCACGGCCCGCGATGACGGCGATGCCGGCATCGTGCTGCAGGAGAAGGCGTTTCTCGGTCACCTGACGCTGCGCGGTGACCCCGCGCAGCCGGGCTTCGCCAAGGGTGTCGAGGCGGCGCTGGGTCTGGCGCTGCCGTTGACGCCGGCGACCCTCCACCACAATGAGAGCGGTCGCTCGATCCAGTGGCTGTCACCGGATGAGTGGCTGATCCTGGTACCCGGCGAGGAAGCCTTCACTGTCGAGAAGGCGCTGCATGAGGCGTTGGCCGGCCGCTATCAGGTGGTCAACGTCAGCGGTGGCCAGACCGTCATCTCGCTGAGTGGCGACCAGGCGCGTCAGGTGCTGATGAAGTCGACGCCCACTGATGTGCACCCGCGTGCCTTCCCGGTCGGACGTGGCGTGCCGGCGGTGTTCGCCAAGGCGACACTGGTGCTGCGCCGCGTCAGCGAGAGCGAATTCGAGCTGGTGGTGCGCAGAAGCTTCGCCGATTACCTCGGCCGCTGGCTGCTGGATGCCAGCAAGGAATTCGGGGTCTGCATCAAGGCCTGATATCTGAGGCCTGAGGTCTGCGTCTGGAGAGAGGTCTGTCGCAGGCGCACGCAATGACCTGAATCGACTGCCAGGGGCCTTGCCCGGGCCAGGAGGCGGGCTTCAGAAATACTGAAGCCCGCCTCAATAATATTGGTTTGTCGCGCAGGGCCTCGGATGCAACCCTGACGTTGCTGCTTCCAACAATAGATAATCCTTACATGACAGGCACCTACGTATGCGTGATACCTGGATTCTGACCGCCCAATGTCCCAGCCGTATCGGCACGGTGGACGTCGTGACACGCTACCTGCGCGAGCAGGGCTGCTATATCACCGAGCTCAATTCCTTCGATGACCGCCTGTCGGGGCGCTTCTTCATCCGGGCCGAATTTCGTCCGCAGACCGAGGCCGGTGCCCTCGATGATGGCTTCGATGCCGCGAGTTTCGAGCAGGGCCTGGGCACGCGTGCCGCCGACTTCGAGATGGATGTCAGCCTGAGTGCGCCGGATGAGCGCATGAAGGTGGTCATCATGGTCTCGCGCTCGGACCACTGCCTGAACGACCTGCTCTATCGGCATCGCATCGGCCAGCTGCCGATGGACATCACCGCCGTCATCTCCAACCATCCGGACATGGCGCCGCTGGCCGAGTGGCATGGCCTGCCGTATCACCACCTGCCGATCACCGCCGAGACAAAGGCCGAGCAGGAAGCCCAGGTATGGCAGATCGTGCAGGACACCGGGGCTGAGCTGGTGATTCTGGCGCGCTACATGCAGGTGCTGTCGAGCGACATGTGCGAGAAGCTCTCGGGGCGGGCGATCAACATCCACCACTCGCTGCTGCCGGGCTTCAAGGGTGCGCGCCCCTATCACCAGGCCTACGAGAAGGGCGTCAAGCTGGTCGGTGCCACCGCGCACTACATCAATGATGATCTCGATGAAGGGCCGATCATCACCCAGGGCGTCGAGACGGTGGATCACGCCCACTATCCCGAAGACCTGATCGCCAAGGGCCGTGATATCGAGTGCCTGACCCTGTCGCGTGGTGTGCGTTATCACCTCGAGCGTCGTGTCTTCCTGCATGACAAGCGCACGGTGGTGTTCGGAAACTGAGCCCGAGCTGCGTCCGTCAGTTCACCCAGTTCACTCAGTTCATGCAGTTCACGAGCTCCAAAACGTCCACCAACGACGAAGCCCGCGACCTTTCGGTGGCGGGCTTCGTCGTTCATGCGTGTGCGTATGCGCGTCAGCTTCTGCGCAGGCTCCACAGGAAGTAGCTGCCGCCGATCAGCGAGGCCATCAGGCCGGCGGGGATCTCGTAGGGCGAGAGTAGCTGGCGGCCTAGCCAGTCGGCCAGCACCATCAACAGCGCGCCGCACAGCACCGCGCCGAGCATGTGCTCGCGGGCGCGGCTCAGGCCCAGCAGGCGCGCCAGATGCGGGGCCAGCAGGCCGACGAAGGACAGCGGGCCGACGATCAGGGTCGCCAGCGCGGTCAGCACCGCCACCGCGCCCAGCAGCACCAGGCGGGCGCGGGTCACGCCGATGCCCAGCGCACTGGCGCTCGCCATGCCCAGCGGCAGGATATCCAGCCAGCGCGCCAGCGGGCGCACCAGCAGGACCGCGATGATCGCCAGCGCGAGCACGCCGACCGCCGCGGAGAGACCCACGTAATAGGTGGAGCCGGACAGCCAGGCCAGGATCTGCTGACCGCGCGGGTCACCATCGGCGAGGATGATGCCGCGCACCGCATCGTAGAGCGCCGTGATCGCCACCCCGCACAGCAGCACGCGTTCGGGAATGAAGCCACTGCGATGATTGAGCACCACCAGTAGCGCCAGACAGGCCAGCGCCCCGCAGATGCCTGCGCCCAGCAGGGTCAGTTGCCCCGGCGACGGGACCAGCAGCAGCGTCAGCATCAGGGCGATGGCGGTGCCGCCGCTGATGCCGAGAATCTCGGGGCTGGCCATCGGGTTGCTGGTGAGGCGCTGCAACAGGGTGCCGGCCAGGGCCAGCAGTACGCCGGCGCCTGCCGCCGCCAGTACCCGTGGCAGGCGGAAGTCCAGCACGCTGGTCTGACCGGCCAGCAACTGTTGGAGCATGTCAGCGCCCAGGGTCCAGCCATCGGCGCCATTGCCGACCAGCAGGGCCAGCATCAGGGCCACGCAGACCCCGGCCAGCAGCCAGCCGAGCAGGCGGTCGGGGCGGGGATGACGATGCGTCAGTGACATGCCGTGATGACTGGCGGGGCCAGCCCCTTGCGCCATCTTGAGGCGCGGAATCAGCCACAGCAGCAGCGGCGCACCGAGGGCCGCCGTCATCGCGCCGGTCGGAATCAGGTTGGGCAGCAGGCCATCGAGACTGGCGACCACCTGGTCCGTCACCGCCAGCAGCAGCGCCCCGAACAATGGTGCCCACAGCAGGCGCTGGCCCAGGCGGCGCGCACCCATCAGGCGCACGCAGGCCGGCGCGGCCAGGCCGATGAAGCCGATGATGCCCAGCACGCTGACCACGCAGGCGCTGAGAAATACCGCCAGTCCCAGACTCATCAGGCGCAGCTTGCGCAGCGAGACGCCCAGGCTTCTGGCATTGGCCTCGTCGAGGTCTAGCACCGCCAGCGGACGCATCAGCACCAGTGCCAGCAACATGCCCGGCAGCAGACGGGTGAGCAGCGTGATCACCCCATCCCAGCTGTTCTGGGCCAGCGAACCTGCGCCCCATACCAGGGTGCCGTGCAGGGCCTCCTGATTGAACAGCAACAGCACCATGCCCAGTGCACCGATGTAGAGATTGACCACCAGCCCTGCCAGCACCACTACGGTCGGCGACATGCCTCGCGCCCAGGCCAGTGCGAACACCAGCCCCATGGCGGCCAGGCCACCGGCCAGCGCGACCCATTCACGGCCCAGCTGGAAGCCGTCTCCCCCAAGACCCGTGCCAGCCATCAGTGCCGGGGCGAACAGCGTCGCCAGCATCATCGCCAGACTCGCGCCACTGGCGACGCCGAGGGTGGTGGGCGCGGCCAGTGGATTGCGCAGCACCTGCTGCATCAGCACGCCGGCCATGCCCAGCGCGCCACCGGCCAGCAGCGCGCAGACCAGACGCGGCCACCAGCTGACATGCGCCACCAGCTGCGCGGAGAGCAGTGCGCTGTCTGCCTGGCCGAGACTGGCCGCAGCGCTGAAGTCGGGCGATGCCCACAGTGCGGTCAGACCCTGCATCAGGCTCAGGCCTTCACGGTTGAGCGCGAGGCTGCCCAGCACCACAAGGGCCAGGGCCAACAGGCTGCAGGCCCGGCCCGGCGTGAGGTGCAGCGGGCGACGGCCTGATGCGGGGCGGGTGCTCATGGCTTTCTCAGTGGTTGCCATCGGTGGTCTCCCCCTCAAGTGCCGCCTCATCATCAATCAGATGGCTGGCAAGCAGTGCGGCGAAACGATTGGCCGAGGGCAGGGCGCCGAAGCTCCAGACCGGCGGCAGGAACAGCGGCGCCGAGGCCTGGCTGTTCTCACGCACGCCCGGCATGGCCTGCCAGAGACCGTTATGTGCCAGTGCCTGGTGTCCGCCGGGCGGCAGCGGCTCCACCACCACCATGCGGCCCTTCAGCGTCACCAGTTTCTCGAGACTGACGGTGGCGAAGCCCCAGGCGTTGGTGTCCCCTTGCCAAGCGTTGTCGATGCCCATGCGCTCGATCACGGCCTGGAACAGGCTGTTGTCGCCGAAGATGCGCACATGGCGGTCATCCATGAATTGCACCATCAACAGCGGCAGGGGCGATTGACCCTTGCGTGCCGCCTGCTGGCGCAGCGCGGCGTTGTAACCGGCCAGGCGAGCGGTGCTCAGGCGAATCAGCTGTTCGGCCTGTGGCTCGCGCTGCGTCAGCTTGCCCAGCTGGCGGGTCGCCTTGACCAGTGTCTGCCAGGTGTCGGCGTCCGGGGTATAGATGGCGATGCTGGTGACCGGCGCGATGGCCGACAGGCGCGGCGCAAGGCTGGACAGCATCGGGCTGATCAGGATATCGGCGGGGGCAAGGGCGGCCAGCTGCTCCAGACTCGGCTGGGTGCGCAGGCCGAGATCCCGCGTGCCCTGCGGCAGCGCCGGTTGATCCACCCAGCTTGCGTAGGTCGCGACCTGGCCTACGCCCATGGCGCGCACTCCGAGTCCGGTCAGGGTCTCGGCCAGGGTCCAGTCCAGCGCCACGATGGGGCGATCGACGAAGCCGGCCGGTGGCCGGGCTGTCTCGTCCGTCGTGGCAGCGCTGGCGGGACCCACCGCCAGCAGGCTCAGACTGATCAGTGCCAACAGCCACTTCATAGCGGCACCGCGATCTGCTGCTGGCTCTGCGGCGGGGTGATCACCTGCATCTCGACGCCGTAGATATCCTTGAGGGTGGCGGGGTTCATCATCGCGTCGGGCGCGCCTTCGGCCAGCACCTTGCCGCCGTGCAGCGCCACCAGGCGGTCGCAGTAACGCGCCGCCAGATTGATGTCGTGCAGCACGATGATGATGCCCAGCCCGAGGGTGTGGCTCAGGTGCGAGACCAGCTCCATCACCTCGATCTGATGGGCGATATCCAGCGCCGCCAGCGGTTCATCCAGCAGTAGATAACGACTGCCCTGGGCCAGCAGCATGGCCAGCCACACGCGCTGACGTTCGCCACCGGAAAGGGTATCGACCTGCTGTTCGGCGAAGGCTTCGGTGTGGGTCAGCGCGATGGCGCGCTCGATGGCTTCTTCATCCTTGGGGCCGGGACGGCCGAGCAGGCCGTGCCACGGATAACGGCCGAAGGCGACCAGCTCGCGGCCGGTCAGCGCTTCGGCCGCCGGCAGATGCTGCGGCAGGTAGGCCACCGCCCGCGCGAATTCCCGACTGCCGAACTGCGAGAGCGGGCGATCGTCCAGCGCCAGCTTGCCACTGGTCGGGGTGTTCTGACGTGCCAGCAGCTTGAGCAGTGTCGACTTGCCGGAGCCATTGTGGCCGATCAGGCCATGCACCTGGCCGGGGGCGAAATCGAGAGACTGCGTCTTGAGCAGGCAGCGCTCGCCGAGGTCAAAGCGCAGGTGGTCGAGAGTGAACATGAAAGCATCGTCATCCGTGGTCAGGGCGTCAGGCTAGGGCGTCAGGCTAGGGGCGATTCATTCTGGGCGACATGACGCGGAGACGTTCGCCCATCCGTGCTCCGCGGGGCCATCAGTGCTGATCGCCTCTTGTTGTCGGGATGTCATCACGCCGGCTTCGTCGTCGCGCCTTGCCGGGCGCGGCTGACGTTTGGCGCACGGCTGGCGGCGAATCCGCGGTGTCCTGTTGGCTGGCGGCGCAGTCGCGGCTGACTTCATTGCGATAACAGCCCGCCGCGGCCAGCCGCATCTCGCAGTGCTGCTGCGCCTGGGTGACGTAGCGGCCTGCCATGCGCTCGGACACGCCGAGTCGCTCGCCGATCTCGCGCTTGGTCAGGCCCTCGAGGCGATACCAGGTCAGGGCGAGGCGAAAATGGCCCGCCAGCTCGGAGAGTGCCGCATCGACGACCTGCAGCTTCTGGCGGCGCGCCAGGCTTCTCTCCGGGTCCAGATGGGCGGCCGCCACGCGCTCATCGCCCTCGGACACCGATTCGAATTCCGGTGCGCGGGACTGGTGGCGGTGGTGATCGATGATCAGGTTGCGAGCGATGCGAAACAGCCAGGCGCGCGGGTTGGCGGGCCAGTCTCCGGTCAGGCGCAGACGCAGATAGACCTCATGGCTGATGTCTTCCGCCAGCTCATGCGAGCCCAGCTGGCGCACCAGAAAGCCGGTCAGTTCGTGACGATGCTCGGCAAACAGCTGGTCCAGCGAGTGACGGTATTGCTGTGCAGCACAAGCCTGCAGCTCAGCGGGCGTTTCAGCTTCTGGCCCGTGTGCGTCAGGCGTTCGCTCATCCGTGTCGCGATGAGGCCGAACTGGGGGCTTGGCGTGAGAGGACATCCACGGCTCGCAATGAGATCTGTCGTGATGGGAGGGTAATGGTATTGTTGTTACGAATCATTATCAATGATTGAGTGTCAGACACGCCAAGGACCGCCCCCGTGCATGACGAGGGCGGTCCCGGTGCTGCTTGGTCGTAGTTAGCTGGTCGTAGTTTGCTGGTCTTGGCTGACGGGTCGTAGCTGACGCGGCTTAGCTGACAGGTCATGGCGATCACCAGGTCATCGCGACCTGGTGATAGCCAAGCGTCACCGCCTAGCGGCGGGCGAAGGCCGCGATGGGGTTATCCAGCTCGCCCTTGAGCTGCAGGGCGCCGGACGGATCGGTGAGATCGACCATCTGCTGGTTGTTGCGCAGCTGCAGGCGGTTGAGGCACGACAGCGTGAAGCGCGGTGCGAACAGATCATGGCGCGCGAACTTGTCGGCCATCTCCGGATGGGCGTCCTGATAGTCATGGATGCAGGCCGCGACGCGAGACCAGAAGGCCTCCTCCGTCATCACCTGCTCGCGCACCAGCAGCGGTACCGCGAAGCGGAAGATGCAGTCGAAGACATCGGTGAGCAGCGACAGGATACGGATCGGTTCCGGCACCTCGACCACCAGACGCTCGACCCCTTCCGGCAGTTCGAGTGCACGGGTCTCCTCGGTGGCGAACAGCGCCGCTTCCTCGGCAATGTCCTTCATCAGCGCACCACATGGCACGCCATCGCGCAGACGCATGATCAGGTTCTCGCCGTGCGGCATGAACACCAGGTCGTGCTTGAAGTAGCAGTGCAGCAGCGGCGTCATGTAAGCCGTCAGCCACTTGTCGATCCACGCTTCGGCGCCGATGCCGGAACGCTCGATCAGCGCCGGCAGCAAGGCCTTTTCATCGTTGTCGACATGCAGCAGCGCCGCCATGGTCATCAGGCGCTCGCCCTCGTCCTTGACGTCTTCCGGGCTCTCGCGCCACAGGCTGGCCAGCATCTTGCGATAGCCGACGGCCGCCGGGTCCGCGTCTTCCAGCACATCATCGCGATAACCGATGGCCGCGACTTCACGCAGCAGGCGGAAGCCCCACTTCTCGAAGGATGGGTCCGAATCGATCAGGCCCTGCAGCCACTGATTGATGACCGGAGTGGCACGCATGTAATAGGGCGACAGGCCGCGCATGAAGCCCATGTTGAGGATCGACAGCGCGACCTTCACATAGCGGCGATTCGGCTGATTGCGGTTGTAGAGCGTGCGGATCGACTGCTGCGCCTGATAGCGGTCCTCCCCCAGGCCGAGACAGACGATGTGCTGACTGGCGATCTCGGCGGCGAAGGTGATCGCCAGCTTGTGGCTCCACTGCCACGGGTGCACCGGCATCATCAGGTAGTCGGAGGGCGCAAGGCCCTTCTCGGTCAGCTGCTGTTCCAGGCGGGCGAGTTCGGCTTCACCCAGCTCTTCCTCGAGCAGACGGCGCGGATCGAGACCATCCACGGCCGAGTAATGGGCGTTGTCGCGATGCACGGCGATCCACACCAGCGAGAACGGCTGCGCGGCTTCCGGCGCGTAGGCGCGATAGTCCAGCGCATCGAAGCCCATGCGGCCATTGTTGGCGACGAAGCACGGATGGCCTTCGCTCATTGCCGATTCCAGGGTCTGGAAGGAGGCACCTGCCAGCACGCGGGCGGACTGATTCTCGCGCACGGCGCGCTGCATCTTCCAGGCGCTGGAGGCGAGCGTGGCGCTGACCTCCTCGAGATAGACCGGCAGCAGACGCGGCGGAATCTCCAGCACGTCATTGAGTTCCAGAATCAGCTCACGCGCGTCCAGCGGCAGGGCGTTGCCGTCGGCATCCAGACGCTGAATGGAGGCGGCATCGATCAGCCAGTGATCGAGCTGGAAACGGCGCGCCACGAAGCGATATTCCGCCGCGCGGCGGCTGACCGGCGGCGTGTCGCTGACCTGCGCTGCCAGCGGCAGGCGGAAGTGATGCCAGTTGTCATGGCTCTGGCAGGCGGTGCGGGTGCCGCAGTAATCGGCGCATTGCGGGTGGATCAGACGCTCGTGGCTGAACTCGGCCAGCGCCTTGCGCACCAGCAGGCGATTGGCCTGCTGCCAGTCCGGCCCGGTGAGATGCTGGCTGGCCGCGGCCGGGTTGGCGGTCACGCCGCGGTCCAGGCGCGGGCTGCGGCTGGCCAGGGCGGCGCGGAAGTCCTGCGGGGTGCAGAAGCACAGGCGCGCCGGCTTGCCGTCGAGATCCAGCGGGCCATGATCGACGAAGCCCACCGCGGCATTCAGCGGATGAATGGCGCGATTGCGGCTGTCCGGCTCCACCACCACACGGGACACGGGACGGACTGCATCTTTCCCTTCATCGGCATGCTCATCGCGGAACTGGCCGGCGAAGATCATCGCCATGATCGATTCGATCACCGCCCGCGAGAAGCCGCTGATGGGGGCCTGGTCCTCGCTGCGCGGCGCGACGAGGAAGTGCATGCCGAAGTCGCCGGGCTGCACACTGTAATGCTTGCCGAGCGGGTCGTGCGCCGGGTCATAGAGCTCGACCAGAAAGGCCGGCTGGTCGTTGTAGAAACCGACCCAGCCCTGGGCGTGCTGGCTCTCTTCCAGGCCCTGGTAGAAGTCGTACTTGGTGGTGATGAGGTCATCACTCATGCCCCAGAAGCTGGCGCGTTCGCCGCTGGTCCACTCATCCACCATCGCCATGTCGGCGGCAAGGTCGAGCGGGCGCAGCGCGAATTCGGCGCGCTCGCTGGTGCTGTCGTCCTGCGGCTTGCGCAGGCGAGCCTGGGCTTGCTCCAGCTCCACCGCGCGGCGGGTGAAGCGCGTTCCCGGTGCCGGGCTGAGCAGATTGATCGTTGCGGGCGCGGCGAGTGAGGTCGTCCCGAACACCTGCTGTGACGGGGTCGCTGCACTGTGAGAACTTGCCGCGCTGCTGGACTGTTCGGCGCTTGCAGCGCTGGTGATGTCGACTGGCATGTTCATGCGGTGGTCTCCCGGTGTTGCGGTGCAGCGGTGTGATTCGTGTCGGCCTGGGGGGCAGAGGCGGTGCCGGCAGAAGAGCTGACGGCAGAGGATGGGCCGGTAGATGAGCTGACGGTAGAGGATGGGCCGGCGTGAATATCCGTCTCGCCGTAGGGCAGGTGTGCAGCGGGCAGCGGTGTGAAGCCATTGCCACAGCCCTTTTCAGAGCCGGGCGCGCCGAAGCTCTGGAAGGCGATGCGGCGCTCGATGGTATAGACCTCACGACCGGTGATGGCGCGCAGGATGCAGCTGTTGCGATAGCAGGCCATGCCCAGGTCCGGCGCGGCCAGCGAGTGGGTATGCAGCTCGGCATTCTGGACGAAGATCTCGCCGGCGAACGGTGATTGATCGCCCTCGTTGCCGTCGGCATCCGCGGTGCTTTGCGTGTCGACGGCGTAGAAGCGACCGACGGCGTAGCGGCCTTCCTCGTCACGACGAATGCGTGACTCGATGCTGCGCAGGAAGGGCGGTGCCACGTAGTGATAGCCCGTGGCCAGCACCACGGCGCTGGTGTCATGACGCCAGGCCTGCTGCTGTTCGCGCTGATAGAGCCCCAGCGTGAAGTCGCCGTCGGTCTCTTGCTTGTTCAGCGAGGTCAGTTCGGTATTGGTCATCAGGGTGGTAGGCACCACGCCTTGCAGCTGCTTGGCGTAGAGGGTGTCGTAGATCTCGTCGATCAGCTCGAGATTGATGCCCTTGTAGAGGCCCTTCTGGGTCGCCAGCAGGGTGTTGCGCTGCTCACGCGGCAGGGCGTGGAAGTAATCGATGTAATCCGGCGAGGTCATCTCCAGCGTCAGCTTGCCGTATTCCAGCGGGAAGAAGCGCGGCGAGCGCGTGATCCAGTTGAGCTGGTAGCTGTGCTGGTCGATCTCGCGCAGCAGGTCGAGATAGATCTCGGCGGCGCTCTGGCCGGAGCCGATGATGGTGATGGTCGGCTGAGAGGTCAGTTCCTCCTTGCGCGCCAGATAGTGGGCGTTGTGGCACACGCGGCTGCCCGCGACCGGCACCACGTCACGCACGGTATCGGCGGCTTTCGGCAGGTAGGGCTGGGTGCCGGTGCCCAGCACCAGCTTGCGTGCGCGATAGGCGAAGGCTTCGCCGGTGCTGGGGCGAGTGCCGCGCACGACATAGATGTCGCCGACATGCTGGATGTCCTGGACGTCGTGATCGAAGCGCAGGCAGCTCAGCTCGCGCGCCGCCCACTGGCAGTACTGGTTGTACTCGCGACGCAGCAGGAAGAAGTCTTCGCGGATGTAGAAGTTATAGAGCTTGTCATGCAGCTTCAGATAGTTGAGGAAGCTGAAGTGGCTGGTCGGGTCGGCCAGCGAGACCATGTCCGCCATGAAGGGCGTCTGCATGCTGGCATCTTCCAGCAGCATGCCCGGGTGCCAGTCGAACTCGGCCTTGCGCTCGAGGAAGACGCCCTGGACGTCTTCCAGCGGCTCGCTCAGGCAGGCAAGGCTGAGGTTGAAGGGGCCGATGCCGATGGCAACGAAATCCAGCACATCATCGCGCGCTTCCAGAGTGTCTGTGACGTGAGGGTTCGAGGTGTCATGCATGACGGCTTTCCTTGGCTTCTGTGGTGTGACTGCGACGGCTGGCGGCCGGAATGTCGGCCAGTGGTGCGCCATGGTTCGGTTGGGCGGTGGTGCTGACGGCAAGATGATGCGCCTTGACCAGCGCCTGGCCGTGCTGGCGGATCAACTCGACCACGGCGGCCAGGTCTTCCTGGCGCGTTTCCGGATTCAGAAGAGTGAACTTCAGGTACTGACGGCCCGAGACCTTGGTGGCGGCGACGATGGCCTCACCGCTGCGTGACAGGCGCTTGCGGATCTCGCGGTTCAAGGCGTCCCACTGCTCGGCGCTGAGGGTCTCTTCACTGGCGTCATGGAAGCGGAACACCAGGGTGCTGAGCTCCGGCGCCTGGACGACATCGATGTCCGGCGCCGCCTCGAGCAGCTGGTAGCCCTCGCGGGTGAGATCGATCACGCAATCGAGCATGTCGCCGAGGGCGTCGGCGCCCATCAGGCGCAGTGTCATCCACAGTTTCAGGGCGTCGAAACGGCGCGTGGTCTGCAGACTCTTGTTGACCTGATCCGGCGTGCCTTCGCGGGCCTGAAGCTCCGGGTTGAGGTAGTCGGCGTGATAGGTGACGTGGCGCAGCTGGGTGCGATCACGTACCACGCAGGCACTGCAGCTGACCGGCTGGAAGAAGGTCTTGTGGTAATCGATGGTGACGGAGTCCGCCATCTCGGTGCCCTTGAGCCAGTGACCGTGGCGGCGAGAAGTGATCAGACCGCCGCCATAGGCGCCATCGACATGGAACCAGATGCCGCGGGCGTGGCATTCACGACCGATGGCCTGCAGCGGGTCGATGCTGCCGAAGTCGGTGGTACCGGCAGTGGCGACCACGGCCATCGGGATCAGGCCTTCGGCGCGGGCGTTGTCGAGGGCGTCACGCAGGGCCACGGGGTCCATGCGGCGGCGCTCATCCACGGCGACGGGGATGACGGCATTGTGGCCGAGACCGAGCAGGGCACAGGCTTTCTGCAGACTGAAATGACTGATGCCGGAGGCGAAGACGCGCAGGCGTCCGGCTTCCGGCGGCAGGCCGTGGGTCTGGTTGCCGGGGTGGTTGGGCAGCTTCTCGCAGACCGCATCACGCGCCAGCAGCAGTGCCATCAGGTTGGATTGGGTGCCGCCGCTGGTGAAGATGCCATCGGCGGTCGGGCCCAGACCCAGGCGCTCGGTGGTCCAGTCGATCAGGCGCTGCTCGATCAGGGTGCCGCCGGCGCTCTGGTCCCAGGTGTCGAGTGAGGAATTGATCGCGCCCAGCAGGCTCTCGGCCCACACGCCGGGCAGCACGACCGGGCAGTTGAGGTGCGCGATGTAGCGGGGGTGATGGAAGTAGACGGCATCCTTCAGGTAGAGCGACTTGAGCTCCTCCAGACCGGCTTCGAGGTTCTCGAGGGGCGTCTCGAGATCGAGGTCGGCAAAGGCCGGACGCAGGGCCTCCGGGGTGATGCCACTGAACGGCTGCTGGACACTGTCGAGCTGTTCAGCCACCAGCTGGCTGATGCGGTCCATGCCTGCCTGCCAGGCATCCATGTTGGCAGGCGAGAACAAGGCGGCGCGCGTCGTGCTGGACAGTGAGCGCGCACAGGCGTCGGTCTGGGCGTCAGACACGGAGGACCCTGCGGCAGCGCCGTAGGTGGCGGCGGAATCTTGAAGGCTGTGCATTACATAACCTTATGCGAATGTTCGCAGATAAAGACTTGGAAGAGACTCGCAGCCAGCTGGGACAGATGGCTCAGGTGCGAGGACCAGTCAGGACATTCATCAAGTGCCGCGTTTGCGGTCGTTGTTGTTGGTGAAGCTGTTGGCAAAGCCGTCGGCGTGGTCAGTCACGTCTGCCGTGGGCATCGGCAGAGTGAGTCGTCACCGAGCACCCCTGTGTCGGGCAATCTCGGTGGCCGGCAATCCCGGTGGCCGGCAATCCCGGTGTCATGTGCTGGACACGCCAGAGCTATCAGACGATGAGGGGTTCAGGGCGATGGTGCCGGCGACATCCTTGCCGCCGGCGGGTCGTGCGGGTCGATTCAGAATCGACGGACTGCGGAGTTTTCGAGATCAGAAATCATAGGTCAGTGTCGCGGTCATGCTGCGCTCGGCACCGTAGTAGCAGAAGCTGGTGTTGTAGCAGGACGCGATGTATTCCTTGTCGAACAGGTTGCTGACGTTGAGCTGCACGCTGGTGCCGCTCCAGCCGATCTGGCTCAGATCGTAGCCGACCAGGGCATCGACCAGCGCGTAGTTCGGCACCTTCTCGGTGTTCTCGGAATCCGCCCACATGTCGGCGTAGTAGCGCACGCCGAGGCCGGCATTCAGCCCCGTGAGCGGGCCTTCATTGAAGGCGTAGTCACCCCAGACGCTGACCTGGTGCTTGGGCACCTGGTTGGCATCGTTGCCTTCGGTGCCATCTTCCGCCTTGGCATAGGTCACGTCGGTGTAGCTGTAACCGGCCTGCAGCGCGAAGTCGCGGGTCACCTGAGTGCGGGCTTCCAGCTCCAGGCCCTGGGACTCGATTTCACCGTAGGCGGTGTAGTAGCTGTCTTCCGGGTCCTTGGAGGCGACGTTTTCCTGATTGATGCGGAACAGCGAGACGCTGTACTGATCACGCGTGCCGTTGGGCTGGTACTTCATACCGACCTCGACCTGCTTGCCGGTGGTCGGGTCGAGCAGGTCGCCGTCTTCATCGGTGTAGGAGTTCGGCGAGAAGGACGTGGAGTAGCTGACATAGGGCGAGATGCCGTTGTCGAAGCCGTAGATCAGGCCGATGCGGCCGCTCATCTCGTTGTCGTTCAGCTCACTGGTGGTGTTGTAGTCACGATCGGTGTTCTTGATGTTGACCCAGTCCTGACGCAGGCCGGCGGCCAGGTTCCAGCGACCCCAGCTGATCTGGTCCTGCAGGTAGACACCGGTCTGGTCCAGTTCACGCTTCTGGTTCTCGGAGGCATAGATGGAGACATCGGCATCGCTGCTGCTGGAGACATCAAGCGTGCTGGCGGTGCCGTATTCCCAGTCCACGTCATTGGTGCGCGTCTGATAGTCGGCACCGAACAGCAGGGTGTGATCGAAGGCGCCGGTGGAGAAGCGGCTCTCCAGCTGGTTGTCGACGGTCCAGGCGCGCAGGCTTTCTTCGCCGCCGGAGTAGTAGCGGGTCAGCTCGGTGTCCGAGGCCCAGCCATAGGCGTAGACCTGCTCGAGGTCCACATCGGAGCGCAGATAGCGGAATTTCTGGCGTGCGGTGACAGCGTCATTGAAGCGGTGCTCGAAATCGTAACCGAGCATGCGTTCGGTGCGATCGAACTCTTCGTAGTCCTCGTCACCTTCGTAGAAGTCGTTGCCGAGCTTGGTGCCGTTGTAGCTGACCACCGTGCCTTCATAGGGCAGGCCGGAGTGGTAACCGCCTTCCGGGTCCTTCTGGAAGTAGCCCATCAGGGTGACGGTGGTGTCGTCGGTGACATCCATGGTGATCTGCGGCGAGAAGGCGTAACGCTCTTCCTCGACGGAGTCGACCTGGGTGTCCTCGGCACTGGCGAGGCCGGTCAGGCGATAGGCGATGCGCTGCTCGTCATCCAGCGGGCCGGTGAGGTCGAAGGCCGCGCTGCGTTCGTTGTCGTCGCCGACGGTGAAGCGGACCTGGCCGGAGTCCTGGAACTCGGGGCGCTTGGACTGCATCGCGACCAGACCACCCGGCGAGGAGCGACCGTAGAGGACGGAAGATGGCCCTTTCACCACCTCGATGCTGTCGAGGAAGTAGGGGTCGATGGTCATCGAGCTATAGGAGCCCGAGTCACCCATCAGCTTCAGGCCATCCAGGAAGGTGTTACTGACACTGCCGTCGGAGAAGCCACGCAGCACCAGATAGTCATAGCGGTTGGAGGCACCGATCTGGTTGGTGAAGACGCCCGGCGTGTAATCCGCGGCACGCTGTACCGTCTCGGCTGCGCGCTTGTCGATATCGTCGCGCGTGATGGTGGAGACGGCCTGGGGGGTTTCCAGATAGCCGGTGTCGGTCTTGGTAGCCGCTGTGGTGGTCACCGTCATGGTGTCGAGGGTCTCGTCCTGAGACTCACGGTGGTCGGCCGCCATGGCCTGACCGGCGAAGGGCAGGCCAAGGCCAATCGCCAGTGCCAGAGGGTGCCTGGGCAGGGTCATCAGCAGGGAGCGAGTGGCTTTATGTGCGGCGGAGTCTTTCATGAGCGCGGTGTTCCATCCGGAATGATTTATATAGGAATGATTCTTGTTCGTCGTTCTCTCCTGTGGGTAGACGTTCAGATGACAGCTTTCTGAACCATGAATGAGAATTATTTTTATCATTCTCTTATGTCGTGGTGTCATGAGGGCTGACCATCGCCGTCATGCGCGCTCTCGCTGGCTGGCGCAGGCCGTTATCCTCGGCTGCTAGCGACACAAAAAAACCGCCCCGTGGGGCGGTTCTAATGACGCGATGCGCAGGCTCGCGCTGTGCTGAAGGTTACTGGTCGACCATCTCGCCCTGCAGCGTGACGGGAATGTCGCCTACCAGCTTGCCGTAGCCCAGCAGGTTGAGCAGGGTGCTGCCGACCTGATTCCTGGCGACTTCTGCACTGTCCAGTGAGATGGGGTCGGCGTTGATGAAGGTCAGGTGGGTGGCATCCTGACGGGTGACCTCCAGCGGCAGGGTCTCGCGGTGGGTGCGGTTGCCATCGGTGGCCGAGAAGGGCACCTGCATGCGCGTCGTCTGGCCGGGTTCCAGCGCCGCGATGGCCAGCGGGTCAAGATTCAGGGTCAGCGTGGCCAGGCGCATCTGGCTGACGCCGGACAGCCACGGCGGCAGCTCGCCGACCTTGTCGAGCAGATCGGTCTGGCCGACGCTCAAGGGAATGCTCATCTTGCCGTCATCTCCCACGGTGCCGCTCAGGCCATTGAGGTGATGCACGTGCTCCACATTGCCCTGGCTGCCCTGCGCGGTCAGCGTCGCGGTGGCGCCGCTGCTGTCGGGCACCAGCTGCCAGGCGGCCTGTGTCGGCAGGCTGACACCGATACCGCTCATGGCGAAGGCCAGTGCCGCGGCCTTGATCGGGGCACCGAAGCGGCTTTTGGCGGCTGTGGCGGTGAGGCGGCTGGCGGGTTTGCCGGTCGAGCGACGCGCAAGCGTGCGACTCAGGGCGCGGGTCCAGCGAGAGAAAGGCAATGACATGTCATGACTCCTGATGGCCAGGGGCTTGATCGGGCGAGGCCCGCCATGAGCGCCTGGAAAAGATTCGATGCTGCAGATGGGACATTGGACAGGCGGCGGCTCCAAGGGTTCGCGACACTCGTCGCAGCCGGGAGGGGAGAATCGCTATGTTGTTGAGTTTTCGGGCTTTCCCGAGGCTCATGCTTTCGCTATCATATGCGCGCTGCATGGGCCCATAGCTCAGTTGGTTAGAGCACTCGACTCATAATCGATTGGTCGCAGGTTCAAGTCCTGCTGGGCCCACCATGCATGCATGCCAGTGGGGTTCATTCAGCTGATGCTCAAAAGCTTCAGTGCCCCCACAAGTCGCCAATGGCGGCTTTTTTTGTGCCTGCCATTCCGGCCTTTCTTGCTGTTCTTTCCCTTCTTTCCCCCACCAGTGCATCAATGGCGTGATTTCTCGTGTTCCTGAACCACGAACGCCCCATGCCGTGGGGCATGAGGCGTTTTCCTCTGCATTGGCGCGGATCATCCGGTTCGGGTGATCTCTTGCAGGGTCGCTATCACTGAGTCTCTTCTTCCATTTCCTGCTCAGTGTCATTGGCGGCACCGCTGATGGCGTTGCCGGCGGTGGTCAGCGCATTGGCGGTCGCCTGACGAGTGTCCTGCCAGGCGCTGGCAGCGGTGTTCTTGGTTTCATCCCAGGCCGCTGCGGCGCTCTTGCGCGTGTCCTGCCACCAGTCGGTGGTGTAGTTCGGCTGCTGCTCGAACTCGCTCACATCCATGTCGAGGTGGATGCGGTATTCCAGGGCATCCAGATCATCGCCCTGTTCGGTCTCGAGGGTGAACTTGCCCGTTTCCACGACGTACTGGTTCTCGTCCAGCCCCATGGAGTCATCGCTTTCGACGACCAGAGCGGCGACCTGCATGTTGTCGTCGAGCAGGATGTCCTCGACTTCACCGATCACGTTGTTGTCATCGTTCTGCAGGTAGACGTCGGCATCCATCAGCTCATCTGCGGAGTAGAGCCCCTGCGGACTGGCCATGGCCATGCTGGTAGTGGACAGCAGTGTGGTCGCGGTGATCGCCCCCAGAATCTGTTTGCGGTTCATATTGCTCATGCCGTACTCCTTGCGTGTTGAATCGGTACTTCTGGTCCGGTCCCTCAAGCGCTTCCTTCTCGCTCGTGGCGCAAATGATTCGCCAGAACCATGACCCTACCCACTGAGATCCTGACGAGACCGACAAGTTTCAAGGGGGGGTGAAAGAAAAACTTGTACGAGAATTCCTCTGTCTGTCACATGCAAGGTGTAAAGGGGCAATGTCGTCGTGCCAAGAGAGTGGGGTTTCTGGTGCTCCGTACCTGTCGCGAACAGGCCGCCCGCACGCGCTCTGTCAGCAGGGTCCTGACGAAGGGGCGAGTAGAGGGGGCGAGCAGGGAGGTGAGGTTTTGAAGGATCGCTTGGATGCCAAGGCCCGCGCCCTTCAAGGCAAGAAGTCGAGACAAGGCACGTGGATATGCCGCAATCAGTGCGCGTTCAAGGCTTTTTCTGCTCGCTGATTGGCTGCCTGAAGAGTGGAGCAAGATGTTTTTGCACGTCAAAAGAGGCTTTTTTGTAGCGAAGTGTTACACGGCTCTGGCGGGGCGTTCTCGTGCCACAGCGGGCGCATGGGGAGAGGTAAACGCTTGATCAGCGCACACGAAAGCGCCTGCCAATGCGTCTACATTAGCTATACAGATACGTTCTGATACGCGTTAAAACTTGTACAAAGTTTTGGAAGTGTCTAACTTTGCAACTGTCGAAGCACGGCGGGGCAGGCAGGAGATCACCTGATACAACATTGATGGAGCCGCAGAGTCGCTTTTTCAATCCCTTGTCAGGTTGCCGCAAGTTTTCACATCGTCATGTCGCCCGCTCCACCGGTTTCGAGCACAAGGTTTTCATCATGGATCCAATGGAGGGCATCGAGATGAACACAGTACGCAAGGTTCCCATGGAGTGTTCACGCTGTGGCAGCAACCGGGTTCACCTCGAAGATTCCCCGGCAGATGATGACATCGTCAGTTGTGCAGAATGTGATGAGTTTCTGGGTGTCTGGTTCATGTTGCGTGATCGCCTTGAAGTCAGTGCCCGCAAGCGAGCTGCGATTGACCCGGCCCTGATGGCGCAGAAGGTGGTCCAGCAGCTGGACGCCTCGGCCTGAAGCAAGCGCCTGTAAGGCCCAGTGTTCGCCAGTGCGTGTGAGGGCGCACAAGAATTTTTACCTCAGTGCCAGTCGGATTCGCTGTTTCGCCCTGGTCGCGGGCTTGTTGCCCAAGGCAACGAAACTGAATATCTGGCACTGCAGGTGGAGTCGAGATTTCCGTGATACCGCTGACGACTGTTCAGCGTCCTGGTCGACCTGCGGCGAGCCGCGTTGCTTCCGCGATAGGTCCTGTTCTGCCTGAGAGTGTTTTCCCGGCCTTTGGTCGGGATTTTTTTGGCTTCAAGCCCATGAATACCCGTCTGACGCCCGTCTGAAGAACGGTGCGGCGGATACCCCCCTGATCTGGTATGCGTTTGATCTGCGTCATTCGCGAGGTGTTATCAGACTGTAAGATAGTGCTGTCAGACTCTTGCCGGTCGCGCTGCCATGAAGTGTGTTCCGCGCTCTGCGCGATACCTTCCGCAGCCGTGAGCGCAGAGACTGACCAGCGATAAAATTGTGGCATCTAACCGAAAGTGCAATGGAGTCTGTCGCTATCTGTCTCCATCATGCGCACGCAAACCGAGCCACGTCTTGATGTTTTCTGTACTGAGAATCTGGTCATGACATCGTCATCTTTTGCGTCGAAAAGGAGTTCGCGCATGTTTACCCCATCAGTCCCGACCCGTAATGGCCCTCAGTGTCCCGAATGCAACGAAGCGCTGGATTGGCCTGCCCGTGATCTGCCGGATGATCACATCCTCAAGTGCCCCAATGGCCATGCGTTGTGTTCGATGGGCGATTTTCGCCTGGCGGCACGTGAGATGGCGCTGCAGGAAGAGTTCCGCCTGACGCGTGATGGCGCCAGGTCACACGGCCAGCACCGTGTGCCGGAGCGCCCCGTCGCACGCATGTCCAACACCGCAAGCCACGGCACCAGCCATGAGTCGCTTGCCGGCAGCATCAGCGCCGCCTGACATCTGTCTGTTCGCGCCTGCCCCTCAAGCCCCGGCCACCGTGCCGGGGCTTTGCGTCTGAGCGTAGTGCCGGGCAGTGCCTGGGCGAGGTAGCTCGGTGAGGTAGCTCGAGCCGAATGACAAGCGACTCCCCGCCAGCGGGGTTGCATGCCGTGTGAGTGGCCCCATGTCTTGAAGAGACGCCAATCGACCAGCTTCAAGGCGAGCGGCCCAGACACCGAACAGGAGAATGCTTCATGTCAGATCTTTCCGAGGAACTGCGTATTCCCAAGCCGTGCCCGGACTGTGGCAGCCAGCGAGTCCGCGTCTCGCAGGTCCACAATCCCGACGACAAGGTGTTCTGTGCATCCTGCGGTACCTACGTCTGTCTGTATGCCGATGTGGCCAAGATGCGAGAGGAAGGCGCGAGCAGCGAAGCGGAAGAGCTGCTGGAGCAGGCGTCCAACAAGGGCATGAAGAAGTGACCTGATCTCTGGCCGAGACACCGACAAAAGAAAAGGCCCCCCACCGTGAGGTGAGGGGCCTTTTCTTTTATCGGGCACATTTCATGTCAGGCGCAGGCCCTGTGCTTGCGGGCCCGCGCCTGGGTTCGCGTTAGCTCTCGTCACCCTGGCTTGGGGTGGAGGCCTTGGCGATGGCGCCAGTGTTGTCGGCGGCTTCCAGCTTGGCCAGCATGTTCTCTGACTGACGCTTGAAGTTGGCGAGCGCCTTGCCGGACAGGGACTTGTTGTTCGGCAGCTGAACGCGCATGGCATCGACCTGACGGTTGTTGACCATCACCTCATAGTGCAGGTGCGGGCCGGTGGAGCGGCCGGTGTTGCCTGACAGGGCGATCTTCTCACCCATGGTCACGCGCTCGCCTTTCTTGACCAGCGGGCGTGACAGGTGCAGATAACGGGTCTTGTAGCCGTTGTCCATGCGCAGCACCAGATAGCGACCGGCCAGCGGGTGGTTGCCGACCAGCTCGACGACGCCATCCGCGGTGGAAAGCACCGGCGTGCCGATACGCACCGCGAAGTCAGTGCCCTTGTGCGGGCTGATGCGTCCGGTCACCGGATGGCGACGGCTGAGGTTGAACGGCGAGCTGATGCGCGCCTTGTGCGCCAGCGGATAGCGATTGAAGGCCGGGTCGAGGCCCTTGCCGTCGGGGGTGTAGTAGCGGCCATCGCTGCTGTTGCGCACCACGGTCAGTGACTTGCGAGAACCTTCGTAGCGTGCGGCGAGGATGCGGGAATCCATGCTGGTGCCGTCGATCATGTCGGACTCGACCAGTACCTGGAACTTGTCACCCTTGCGCGTATCGCGACGGAAATCGATCTTCTTGCCCAGCACCTGGGTCAGCTGGCTGACTTCCGCCACGCCCAGGCCAGTGGCTTCCGCCGACAGGGAGAAGCTGCCACTGACCGTACCGGCGAACATGCGCTGAGTGGCCTGGGTTGCCTTCTCGATCTTGGCGACATTGAAGCTTTCACCGCCGGCCTCACGCTTGACCATGAAGCCGCGACGCGCGTCCTTCATGATGCGCAACGCCAGCAGGTTGCCGTCTTCATCCAGCTTGTAATCGAAGCTGTCGCCGATGCGCCAATGGGTCAGCACGCGCTTGTCAGGCAGCGCCTTGAGGATGCGCGTGGTTTCGCTGTAGCCAAGGCCCAGCGAGCGCTCCGCCATCACGGCGAAGGTATCGCCGGCCTGCACGGTATAGGTCTGCCACTCGGGCACATAGACTTCCTCGGCCGCCAGCTCGGTCTGCAGCGTCGGGCTTTCGCCGAGCTCGACCGGGTCGACGGAGAGGTCGTCATAGGAGGTGCCGCCGGCCTGTTCGTCGGTCGCGGTGCCGATGACGGCTTCCGCGGTCTTCACTGCCGCCGGCGCCAGTGCCACGATCGGGCCTGCCGTCTGGCTGTCGGGATGATAGTTGGCATCCGTCAGCAGCGTCGGCATGTCGAAATCGATGGCGACGATCTCGCTGGGCGTCAGCGCTGCCAGCGGAATGTCACCGGAGGTCGAGCTGGTCGCCGTCTGATTGGCGAGCTGCGCCGGGCTCAGGGGAGACTGAGTGTCATCGGCGGCAGCAATCGCCAGCGGCAGCTTGGCCGGGGTGCTGGAATTTGCACTGGCCAGGTTGATGGCGATGGACTGTGAGGCCGTAGAGACATCAGGAGCATCGAATGTTTCGAGAAGCTTGTGAGCACCCAGCACGGTAACCATGGTGGCAACAGGTAAAAGAAGATACTTGTGCGCGCGAGGGAGCGAATGAAGGATTCGCAGCATATGTGACCGATAAAGTTATGTGAAATGAAAAGATGGCAACAATGAGGCATTCGAACCTTAACCAAGGTTCCCATCGTTCGATAGGCTGGACGCATGTCCAGTATGAGTAATTCAACCCTGTTTAGATCATTGACGGCGCAATTGGCGGTACCGGCAACATGAGGTCTGGCGAAAATAGCGCCATTTTTGCTTAGGAAACGCTGTTCAGGCAGTAAATCCTGCTTGGTGTTAAATTTTGTAAAGTTACGCAAAATAGCGTATTTGGCCTCCTGCATTTCAGAGGATGCCGTCCTGATGTCCGAGGATTGCGACCAGATGTCGGGAGTCTGACAGCACAGAATGCTCTTTTGCTCCCGTCGGGTTGCAGTATCAGGTGTCTGGTTTTTTGCGTCTGGCATGTCAGGATTGCCCCGTGCATTTCCGTACGTTCTGCAAGAGGAATCCCGATGTCGTCACGCGTGACACTGGCTCAGTGGCAGATGCTGGCCGCCGTGGTGGACCACGGCAGCTTCGCGCGCGCGGCGGCCGCGATCCACAAGAGCCCCTCGACCCTGAATCATGCCGTGCATCGCCTCGAGGCCTTGCTGGGCGTGCAGGTGCTGGAGCCGGTAGGGCGCAATGTCCGGCTGACCGAGGCGGGTGAATTGCTGCTGCGCCGGGCGCGTCAGCTGATCGAGAATGCGCGGGCACTCGAGGATGTGGCCGATGCGTTGTCGGCGGGCATGGAGAGCGAGATCGCCATCGCGGTGGATCAGCTGTTTCCGCCGGATGTGCTGGCACGGGCGCTGGAAGCCTTCTCGACGGCCTACCCTCAGGTGCGTGTCCAGCTGCACGAGACGACGCTGACCGGCGGGCGCGAGCTGTTCGAGGAGAAGGAAGCGGACCTGTTGATCAGCGGTCTGATGCTGGATGGCCATCTCGGCACCCCGTTGCTGCGTGAAACCTTCATCGCCGTGGCGGCGCCGGGGCACCCGCTGCACGCCCTCGGGCGGCCGCTGGATCTGCGTGATCTCGTGCAGCATCGCCAGCTGGTGGTACGCGACAGCAGTCGTTCCAGCGGCATGGATGCCGGCTGGCTCAAGGCCGAGGCGCGCTGGACGGTGAGCCACCTGGCCACGTCAGTCGATCTTGCCGAACGCGGACTGGGCTTCGCCTGGCTGCCCCGTTCCCGCATGTGCGAGGCTCTGGCCCGGGGGCGGCTGCTGCCACTGCCGCTGGCCAATGGCGGCGAGCGCGAAGTGTCGCTGATGCTCTATCTGCCGGACGATGATCGCGCGGGCCCCGCCGTCCGGGCGATGAAGGCGCAGCTGCACGCTGCCGTCGAGCAGGAGGCAAGCGAGCGACGCTCCTGAAAGCGTATAGGGTCTGAAAAGCGTGAGGGCTTGAGAAGAGCGCGTGACGTGATCGTTCGAGAAACTCGATCGTTGCCACGCAGTGAATTCGCTTGCGCTGTCGCGCTCGACTCTTAGGCTGGGGGCATCCCTCAGCCATATAAGGAGCGTGCAAGATGGGCTTACTGGTCGACGGCAAGTGGCAGGATCGCTGGTATGACACCGATAGCACCGGCGGTGAATTCAAGCGCGAGAGTGCGCGGCTCAGGGATTGGGTCGTGGCGCCCGATGCCCCGCTCGAAGGGCCGCAGGGACAAGCGGCCGTGCCCGCCAGTGCGGACCGCTTCCATCTCTACGTCTCGCTGGCCTGCCCGTGGGCGCATCGTGCGCTGATCATGCGCTCTCTCAAGGGGCTCAAGCCGCTGGTCGGCATGTCCTACACCAGCCCCTTGATGCTCGAACATGGCTGGAGCTATCTCGAGGAAGAAGGCTCCAGCGGTGATCCGATCAATGGCGTGCGGTATCACCATCAGCTCTACACCCTGACCGACCCGCACTACACCGGCCGTGTCACCGTGCCGGCGTTGTGGGACAAGCAGACCGGTCGCATCGTCAACAACGAGTCGGCGGAGCTGGTGCGCATCTTCAATGACGCCTTCGATTCGCTGACCGGCAATGATCTGGACTTCTATCCCGAAGACCTGCGCGGCGAGATCGATGCCATCAATGCCGAGGTCTATGACAAGGTCAACAATGGCGTCTACAAGACCGGCTTCGCCACGCGGCAGGAGGTCTACGAGCGTCACTTCACGGCACTGTTCGAGTGCCTGGATTCACTGGAGCGCCGGCTGGCCGACTCGCGCTATCTCACCGGTGAATGGCTGACCGAAGCCGACATCCGCCTGTTCACCACCCTGATCCGCTTCGATGTCGTCTACTTCGGGCACTTCAAGTGCAATCAGCGCCGTATCGCCGACTATCCCAATCTCTCGCACTATCTGCGCGAGCTGTATCAGTGGCCTGGCATCGCCGAGACCTGCGATCTTGCGCATATCAAGACCCACTATTACGCCAGTCAGCAGACCATCAATCCCACCGCTATCGTGCCGCTCGGCCCGAGCCTGGCGCTCGATGCTTCCCATGACCGCGAGCGTCTGCCGGGCCAGGGCATTCGTCGTCACGCCTGAGGTATTGAAGTGTGAGCTGATCGCGCCCGAGTTGATGGCGCCTGAGTTGATGGCGCCCGAGTTGATGACGAGCAGCGGTGGTTGGGTCAGGCGCGCGGTGTTGGGCGTCTGATCTTGGCCAGCCAGCGGTCCAGTGCATTGCCGAAGTCGCGTTGCTCGCGCTGGCCATAGGCGGAGGGGCCGCCGGTGTGCTCGCCGCTGGAGCGCATGCTCTCCATGAAGTCGCGCATCTGCACCTTGGCGCGAATGTTGTTGCTATCCAGCGCTTCGCCGCGGGTCGTCATCACCAGCGCGCCTTTCTCGATCGCCTCCAGCGCCAGCGGCAGGTCGGAGGTGATCACCATGTCGCCGGGGTGGGCGCGCTCGACGATCAACTGATCGGCAGCATCGGCCCCTTGTGGGACCGACAGCGCCTTGACGTGCATCGAGCGCGGCAGCGGCACCTGATGATTGGCGACGAACCAGGTGGGGGTCGCAGTGCGTTCCGCCGCGCGCACCAGGATGTCGCGCGCGGCGCGCGGACAGGCATCGGCGTCGACCCACAGCGTGGTGACATGCTCGGCGGGATGTTGTGGGGAGGGGGCGTCATGGTCTTGCGCGTCAGTCATGCAGGCTCCTGTCAGGTGGCTGTTCAGCGAGTCGTGATGGCAGGGCGCATGCCTGCCCGAGGGCGGCCGGCCTGCGACCAAGGTCAAAAGAAAGGATGCAGAATGCGTGAGAGGCTGCTAGAATGCCAGCTCCTCGCATGTAGTGACCCACCATCCTGAGTAGCCGAGCCCGACGTGATCGCCGTTTCTTGTGGCCATCAGCCGGTATTTCGCGCCTCCCGGACCGCGTGGCGTAGCTTGCCCCAGCCATCCGTGACCCCTCGATTCGATCGATGTCCGGCCGCCGCGATGCAAGACCCGTCCCTGTCCACAGTGTGCATGATGGAGCGCCCCGAGACTCTGAGTAGAAGAGCCTCTGGTTGCTGTACGGTCGCCGCAGCGTTGTGCCTGAAAGTGGAATTGCGTCCACCTTCAGAGCAACCCGGGCCCGTCCATGCCAAGACGTCCAGCACTCGTACGTTTTTTCTGATGATGCCAGCGCCTCGTGCCTGACTGCATCGCCAGACGGAGCCCTTACGCTTCGTGTCGGTTCAACCCGACCCATTCTTCAGCTGCAAGCCTTACTTGTAGCCATTTAGGTGTGAGATATACATGACCACGACTTCCGTCGTCGATCGCTTCAGCGATCTTGCCCTGCTGCCTGCCGTCCTGACCTCTCTCGAGAAGCTGGGCTACGAAACTCCGTCCCCGATCCAGGCTCAGACCATCCCGAGTCTGCTCGAAGGCCGTGACATGATCGGCCAGGCACAGACGGGTACCGGCAAGACCGCTGCCTTTGCACTCCCGCTGTTGACCCGTCTGGACCTCGACCGCCGTGAACCGCAGGTTCTCGTGCTGGCCCCGACCCGTGAGCTGGCCCAACAGGTCGCCGTCAACTTCACACGTTACGGTCAGTTCATGCGTGGCCTGGAAGTGGCCACTCTCTGCGGTGGTCAGGACTACCGCGAGCAGATGCGTAGCCTCAAGAGCGGCGCGCAGATTGTCGTCGGCACCCCGGGTCGTGTCATCGACCACCTGGACCGCAAGAGCCTGAACCTGAACGGCCTGAAAGCCCTCGTGCTGGATGAAGCCGATGAGATGCTGCGCATGGGCTTCATCGATGACGTCAAGCGCGTCGTCGCCGATACCCCGAAGGAAGCGCAGCGCGTCTTCTTCTCCGCGACGCTGCCGACCGAGATCGAGCGTATCGTCAACCGCTACCTGGTTGATCCGGTCAAGGTTGCCATCAAGTCCGAATCGCGTACCGCTTCCACCATCGAACAGATGATGGTGCGTGTCGAAGGCGGCGCCAAGCTCGAAGCGCTGTCCCGTCTGCTGGAAGTCGAGACCGTCGATGCGGCCATCGTCTTCGTGCGTACTCGTGCCGCCTGTACCACTGTCGTCGAACAGCTGATCGCTCGCGGTATCTCCGCGGCAGCGCTGTCCGGTGATCTGGACCAGTCCCTGCGCGAGCGCACCGTGACTCGCCTGAAGCGTGGCAAGGTCGACGTGCTGGTCGCGACCGACGTCGCCGCTCGTGGTCTGGACGTGGCGCGTATCACCCACGTCTTCAACTACGACCTGCCGGGTGACAGCGAATCCTTCGTCCACCGTACTGGCCGTACTGGCCGTGCTGGTCGTGAAGGTCGCGCCATCACCTTCGTCAGCGGTCGCGAAATGCGCAAGGTTCGCTGGATGGAGCAGGCCCTGGGCCAGCGCATCACTGAACGCCAGCTGCCGAGCGAAGAAGAGATCCGTGGTCACCGTGACGCCGCCTTCCGTGCTCGCGTCGTCGAAGCCCTGGGCAGCAGCTCCAACGGTCACCGCGCTCTGGTCCAGAGCCTGGTCGAAGAAGGTCACGATCCGGTCGAGCTGGCCGCTGTCTTCGTCAAGATGGCTCGCGCCGAAGAGACGCCGATCCAGTCTCTGCCGAAGCCGGGTGCGCGTCGCAACGAGCGTTCCGAGCGCGGTGAGCGCACCGAGCGTCCGGAACGCGGTGAGCGTCGCAACTCCGCGCCGGTCGCGCGTGAAGGCATGAAGCTCTACCGTGTGGCCGTCGGCCACCGTGACGGCGTCAAGCCGGGCCAGCTGGTTGGCGCTCTCGCCAACGAAGGCGGCATCGAAGGTTCACGCATCGGTCGCATCGACATCCGCAACACCCACAGTGTCGTGGAACTGCCGAGCGGTCTGCCGACCAGCATCGTGTCCAAGATGGCGCGTGCTCGCGTCGCTGGCCGTCCGCTGGAACTGGCAGAAGACGGTGCGGGCGCTCGTCCGCAGCGCCGTGAAGGTGGCAACGACGACCGTCGTCGCGCCTGATCAGGCCTGAGTCGGGCCGGCACTGATCGCAGTGCTGGCCACGGCTTCTGAAAAGACCGGTACCTCTCACGAGGTGCCGGTTTTTTTGTGCCTGGACGAAAGGCGCCACCGGGGCTGGTATCCTGTGCTGGCGTAGCTCCACCGCTCATCATTTCCCGAGGATGCCCACATGATCTCTTCACTCGACGCCTTGCGCCGTGGCCTGCAGGCCACGCCTGCCCGCCAGCTGATGCTGTGCGCTCTGCTGGCGACACCCTGGCTGTCGCTCAGTGCGGCCCACGCCGAGTCCGGCATGCCCGCCAGTAGCGCCACGCCGGAGATTCGCGTCCCGCTGGTCTCGCTGGAGGCCCTGCGTCTGGCGCCGGTGGTCTCACCGCAGGGCGAGGCGCTGGGCAAGGTCGAGGATGTGCTCAGTGATACGCGTGGTCAGATCCATCGCCTGCTGATTCGCCCTGACGGCGGTGACAAGGCGGCCAGCATCGACTTCGCGCGCTTTACCCGTGAGGCGGTCAGTGACCCGCTGGCGGCTGAGGCCCCCGGCGATATCCGTTACCGTCTGGTGCTCGACATGACGCCGGAGCAGCTGACGGCCCGCGCGGACCAGCCGCTTTCCAATCGCCTGTCACGCCAGCTGGAACGCAGCATGGGGGAGGTCGGCAATGGGCTGGACACCTTCCGCAATCAGGCGGCGGAGGTGCTGCGTTCACTGGGCAAGCAGCTTGAAGGTGGGGGCGATCGATAGCATCTGGTGGAGAGAGACCCGCAACCGCCGAGAGGGAATGCATGAGTGAGTGGATGACAGCACTGCACGATTGGAATCTCGACCCTGCCGCCGCCGTTGCCAAGCAACGCGAAATGGCCACTCGACTGACACTGACACCGCCCTGGGGAGCAAGCCCCGGCGAGTGGCCAGCGACCATCACAGGGGTCGATATCGGCTTCGAGGATGGGGGCGAGGTGACACGCGCGGCGGTGGTGACGCTGGATCTGGCGACGCTGGAGCCCCTCGAGCAGCAGCTGATCCGTCAGCCGACACGCATGCCGTATATACCGGGCTTGCTGTCGTTTCGGGAGCTGCCCGCCGCCATCGCCGCCCTCGAGTCGCTGGAGCGTGCGCCCGAATGTCTGATGGTGGACGGCCATGGCATCGCACACCCACGCCGCCTGGGCGTGGCGGCGCATCTCGGCCTGTGGTGTGACCTGCCATCCTTCGGCGTGGCCAAGAAGCGTCTGTGCGGCAAGCATGGTGAACCGGGCGATGAGCGCGGCGACTGGGTCGCGCTGACCGATCGCGTGCGTGAGGCGGATGGCGAGCTCGGCATCATCGAGAATAGCGAGCTGCCCAAACGCGAACAGCGCAGCCAGTTGGGCGCCGTGCTGCGCTCACGCGCGAAGGTCAAGCCGGTGTTCGTCTCGCCGGGCCAGCGCATGAATCTGGACACGGCGCTGGCGATGACCCTGCATTGTCTGGGCAAGACCAAGCTGCCCGAGCCGACCCGACTGGCGGACCAGCTCGCCAGCCGCCGCCTCAAGCGGCTTCGTGATGCCTGACCGCCGCTAGCCCTCGATCTCCAGTCGGCTCTGGCCGTTGCCCGAGGGGCGCACCGCGATCCGCACCGGAATGCGTTCATGCATCTCGGCCACATGCGAGATGACCCCGACGCGACGGCCACTGGCCTGCAGGCCATCCAATGCCTCCATCGCCAGGGCCAGCGAATCCGGGTCGAGGCTACCGAAGCCTTCATCGATGAACAGCGATTCGATGCGCAGCTCACCGGAGGCCATGCCCGCCAGGCCCAGCGCCAGCGCCAGTGAGACCAGGAAGGTCTCGCCGCCGGACAGCGAATGCACGCTGCGCAGCTCGTCACCCATCTCGGTATCCACCACCACCAGTCCCAGCGGGCTGGCGCCGCGCGCCAGACGATAGCGACGAACCAGATTGGCCAGATGCAGATTGGCATGCTCGATCAGACGCTCGAGGTTGAAGGCCTGGGCGATGGTGCGGAACTTGGCACCACTGGCACTGCCGATCAGTTCCGATAGCGTGCCCCAGCGTTCATGGACTGCGCGGGTGCGGGCCAGCTGCTCGCCAAGTTCGGCGCTGCCGCTGCGGCGCTGATCATCATTGAGTATCGCCGCCTGCGCCGATTGATGGGCCTCGCGCACGGCAGTGAGCGGTGTCTTGAGCGCCGCGATCAAAGTGGCCAACGCCTCGCCAAGCGCGTGGGTGTCTTCCTCGGGCTGTGGCTGCGCATCCTCCGGCGCACCAGCGGCATCTTCTTGCGGGGGTTGCGCATGAGCCTGCAAGCGAGCATGCAGCGCCAGGGCCTGCTGGGCCTGGGCGCGGATGACGCCCGTCTCTTGCGTTCCCGCCGTGCCTTCTCCTGCGCTGCCTTCTCTCGCCGTGCTTTCTCTCGCCGGACCTTCTCCAGCGGTACCTGCTCCTGACGTCTCCACGGCGGGCGCTGCCAGCTGTTCGAGTGCTGCCAGCTGCTCGAGTACCGTCTGCCAGCTGGAGGTCCGAGCGGCCTGCCAGTGTTTGAGCTGGCGCGCATTGCGCTCCTCACATAGGGCATCCGCGCGTGCCACGCGCTCGTGGGCACTGCGCAGTTGCTGGCGCAGTGCCTGCAGCTCGTGATCCTCGACGGCCAGCAATTCCGCGATGCGCGCGTCATCCAGGCCGGGATTCGCTGTCTGCCAATGCGCGCGTTCGCGGTCGAGCGAGTCTTGCTCCTCGCGCAGCTCCGTCTGGCGTTGCTGCAGGTTGGCCTGCTGCTGCGTCAGCTGCTGTTGCTGGTCGCTCAACTCCTGCAGCGCCTGCCGCGCATCCTCTTGTTCGTTGCGCATCCGGGTGGTCAGCGACTCGATCCAGTCGGACCAGTCGCTCACGCTGGCATGCTGTCGCTCGGGGTCTGCGCTCAGCTGCTGGGCAAGCGTGGCGCTGAGTTGCTCGATCTCGCGCGCCAGCGCAGTGATCTGCGTCTCGCACTGTTGAAGCTGCGCCTCGCCATGCTGGCATTGCGTCGTCAGCGTGGCGTGGCGTGTTGCCAGTGCCTGGCGTTGCTCACGCAGCGGCGTCAGCTGACGCAGTGTCGTCACCAGCGTGTTCTGGCGGGCGTCCAGCTCCCCAAGGCGCTGCTCGATCAGTTGCAGTGCGTGGGCAGCCGGCAGCTGCGGCAAGGGGGCAAGCTGGGGCTGCTCCGACAGCGAGTGCCGGGCCAGAAGCTCGCTCAGGTTCGTCTGGCAGCTCTGCGCCTGCTGCTGCAGGCGTTGCAGCTCCGTGTGCAGCTGGGTCTGTTCCTGTTGCAGATAGCCGAGCTGCTCCTCGAGGCGGGCGTGCTCGTGACTGGCCGTCTCCATGGCTTGCTGCGCGGTGGCCGTGGCCTGGCGGCGCTGGTCAAGGCGCTCGCGGGCCTGCTGCTCCAGCTGAGCGATCAGCGCCTCGGCCGGTGCGGCCTGGTCGGCGGCGGGGTGCTCGTGGCTGCCGCACACCGGACACTCCTCGCCCTGGACCAGCCCGCGGCGCAGCGCCATCACGTTGTCGCTGCGCGCCAGACGCTCCTGCTCCTGCTGGCGGCGCTCGGCGTCTTCCTCGTGACGCGCCTGATCACGGGCCTGCAATGCCTGCACCTGCCGGGCAGTCACATCCCGCAACGCCTGTTGCTGTCGGGGCAGTTGCTGCTCCAGTTCGACAAGACGCTGCTGCACCTCATCACGGCGGGCCAGGCCACTGATCTGCTCGCTGAGTACGGGCTTGAGCTCCAGTAGTGCATCGCGCTGACGTTGCAGCTGGTCACGATAGTCTTCGGCATCGCGCAGCGGCTGGCCGGACTCGTCGACCAGCCTTGCCTGCAGCTGCTGGAGTTGCTGCTCCAGCTGCTGGCGCTGGCGATCCTGAGTCTCCAGCTCCTGCTGATGTTGGCCGAGCGTGTCGCGCAGGCGTTGCTGTTCACTCTGCTGGCTGGCGTGTGCTTCGCGTTGTTGCGCCAGACGCGAGGCCACCTGACGTGCCTCTTCAAGTTTCGGCAGTTGCTCGCCACGCCAGGTATCGCAGCGCTGCATGCGTTCATCGGCGGTGTGCCTGGCGGCCCGGGCCTGCTCAACCCTGGGCGACAGGGCGCCGAGTTGCTGCTCCAGCTGGGCCAGTTGCGTGACCAGCTGTGCATGCTGCGGCGCGATCGCCTTGAGGCGCAGCAGGGCAGGGCGAATCGGCGCGAGGGCTTCCAGGGCGCTGAGTTGCTCGCGCTGACGGGAAAGCCCATCGCTGGCGACGTGGGCCTCGGTCTGCTCCTGCTGCGCCTGACGCAGGGCCTGTTCGAGCTCGCCCGCCGTGGTGGTCCACTGGTGATAGGCCGTCAGTGCATCATGCTGTTCACTGAGCCGGGTCATGGCCGTCTGGCGCAGACGCACCTCCTCCTCGAGCGCCTGGCGTTCCTGTGGGCTGGCCGGCAGCTGGCCCTCCAGCTTGCGCTCCAGTTCATTGACGGTCTCGCGGGCGGCGCGCTCGCGCTCATGGGCGGCCATCGAGATCTCGGAGTAATGGCCGGTATCGGTCAGCTTCTCCAGCAACTCCGAGCGTTCATTGTCATTGGCACGCAGGAAGGCGCTGAACTCGCTCTGCGCCAGCAGTACGGCGCGGGTGAACTGCTCGAAATTGAGCCCCAGCCTGTCGATGATCAACGCCTTGGCGTCATTGCTGGTGGTGTTGAGGGTCTGAGCCGGCTGGGTGTCATCGCCGGTGGGCAGCAGCTGGAGATGTTGCTTGGCATTCTGCAGGCGCCCGCCGGGCTTGCCGCGTGCGCGGCTGACCGTCCAGCTGGCGCGATAGCGCAGGCCATCGCGGCCGATGAAATCCACCTCGGCCTTGCCTTCGCCGCAGCCACGCCGGAGCAGGCTGCGCGGGTCCTTGAGCGTCAGCTGATGCTCGCCGACATCCTCCAGCTGACCGCCACTCGGCGTCTGGCGCAGGCGCGGCGTGGTGCCATAGAGCGCCAGACACAGGGCATCGAGCAGCGTGCTCTTGCCGGCCCCGGTGGGACCGGTGATGGCGAACAGGCCGGCATCGGACAGCGGCGCCTTCTCGAAGTCGACTTCATGTGCGCCGGCCAGCGACGCCAGGTTGTCGAGGCGCAGGGCGAGAATCTTCATGCCTGACCTCCCTTGGCCTTGTCTGCCGTGCCAGTCTTGTCTATCGAAGCCGCCTTGTCGGCCTTGCGAGCGGGCCGGGTGGCCGGCTCGCCTTCGAGGCGCGTCTCGCACGCGGCCTCGACTTCCTCGAGCAGCTGGGCGAAATCCTCGATCAGCGTCGGGTCCGGCTCATTGTCATAGGTGGCGCGATAGTGACGCTCGAACAGCCCCATCGGCCCCAGCTCATCGAGCTTCACGCCCTTCGGCGCGCGAAGCTCGGCGCTGGGCGCCGGGTAGCGGGTGACCAGCTTGATCAGACGTAGCGGCGCGCCTTCCAGCAGTGCCTCGATACGGGCGCGCAGGTCGATCAGCGGGGCTTCCAGCTGCACGGTCACTTCCAGCCACGGCCAGCGTGTCGGCTCGAGATTCGCCTGCGCCTCGGCGACCAGCGCCGTGAGTTGAGTGGTGATCTCGGCCAGTGGCGCAGGCCCGACGCGCGTGAGCGCGACATGGCAGGGCACGCGATGCTCCTCGACCTTCTCCAGGCTTTCATTGCTGAGCGTGACATCGAGGATGCGGTGACCGTAGTCGACCTCGGAGAAGTCCATCGCCAGCGGCGTGCCGCAATAGCGGATGCGCTCCTCGCCGCCCACGCGTTGCGGGCGATGCAGGTGGCCCAGCGCCACATAGGCGATGTCGTCGGGGAACAGGCTGGTCGAGAGCGCCTCTTCGCCACCCATCAGGATCGGGCGCTCGCTGTTCTCGGACACCTCGCCGTCACGCATGTGGGCATGGCCCATGGCGATCAGCGCCTCGCCGGGCTGGCGGGCGGCGCGCGCAGCACTGACCAGCTGCTGGTGCACGCGGGCCACGCCGTCGCGGTAGGCCTCGCTGCGGGTGCGTTCGGCCTTGCCTGCTGCTTCTCCTTCCTGCTCGGCTTGCTCGCCGCTGCTCAGGCCGGTGACCTCGGCCGGGCGCAGGAAGGGCACCGCCAGACACAGGGCGCGGCGCTTGCCATCACGATCATGCAGGGGCACCAGCAGATGCTGGCAGTCGAGACTGTGGGCATCGCCGCCGTCGGCGGAGTCATCCACCCAGCGCACGCGTCCCAGCGCATGGGTCTTGAGACGTGCCAGCAGCGCGGCCGGCAGCTCGATGCGCGAGCCGGAATCGTGATTGCCGGCGATCATCACGATCTCCAGCGCCGCGTCCTGCTCGTGGGCGCGCACGATGAAGTCGTAGAGCAGCTCTTGGGCGGCCAGGCTCGGGTTGACCACATCGAACAGGTCTCCGGCGATCAGCAGCGCATCCGGCGCCAGAGTCTTGAGCTGCCCGAGCAGCCAGTCGAGAAAGGCAGCATGCTCGACGTGACGGCTCTGGCCGTGAAAGCTCTGGCCGAGATGCCAGTCGGAAGTGTGCAGAAAGCGGAAGCTCACGATGGGGTCCTTGCGAAGTCGTCTGGCCGGCGGCTGGGGCTGCGGCTGGGGCAAGCCGGGCCGGGTGAAATGCTGCCCAGTGTACGGTCTGGCTTCGCTGGGGCGGAAGAGGGCGCGGCCTCAAGCCGCTCAAGGTGCGGCGCATTATCAGGCAGATGATCTGGATCAAGGCCTTCCACGGGCAAAATCGACAAAAGTCGCTACGCTGAAAGTCGAGGCCCTTGTCATTCACCGACAAGCCCACGCGATGGCAGCGTGTGGGAGTTGTCTCAAGCGAACCACATCAGCGGAGAAGCCCGCATGGGGCTTTCTTGCGCACAGTCTTCGCAACGTCTTCAAGCTGACTTGGATAACAATCAGGCTGGTGATAGAGGATGCTGTTACCGACGCCCAGAGATGACAGGAAGGATTCGAAATGCGCCAAGGTCTTTTTGCTTCACCTCGTCCCGACAATCTCGGCCTGCATGATGGCATGCTGGCTCCGGCCCCCAGCACCCCCAACGGGGTCAGTTCCCAGGCCACTGACAGCAAGCATTATGTCGCGCCACTCCCGATGCCGCAGGATTGCTGCGTCAGTGCGATGGAGAAGTTGCACGGCATCATAGAATCGATGGGTCATGCTGAAATCGTCAGCGAAGATGGCGGCTATCTGCACGCCGAGTTCCACACCCCCGTGCTGGGCTTCGTCGATGATGTGGAAATCGTCTGCAATGAAGAGGAGGGGGTCTGCCATGTGCGCAGCGTCTCGCGCAGAGGGCATTCCGATCTCGGCAAGAACCGCCAGCGGGTCGAGGACATTCGTCAGCGCCTGGAAGGCTGGGGCTACTGCAGCTGACGCTTGTCGATGAACCTGAACCTGAGCTTGAACCCAGGTCTCGGGAGTCGCTCGGCAGGCGCGGGAAGATGACTCACCGCATGACACCCACCACATCCCTCATTGCTTGAACTGCACAGGATGACGTCCACCACCCCGGTCCGCCTTGTCGAGGCGCCGGGGTTTTTCATGCCAACTCTTGGCAAGGTCGGCGTGATTTCCCGCAAGACCCCTGCCAAACAGTGAGCGAACGCTACCCAGCCAAGGTCGCCTTTGCTACTCTGGACGCGATACATGAGACGCATGATTGCATCGATCTGTATTGTGTTTTTTGCAATACAGTGATGCGTCGTACGCTGGCAGGATTCCGCATGATCGCCACGCCTCCGGGGCAACCCCGGCGCTTTCAGTCATCATCAGCACGACTTCCGCTCCGTGATCGATGATGTCTCTCGGTTGGATGATGTCTTTCGACAGGATGATGTCTCCCCGACTGAAAGCCTCCAAGACAAGATGTGCGACGCGTGAATCACCCTTGACCATCGCTGGACACCAGCCCCCGCTAAACAGAGATCCATGAACGATTCCGTCCCCGCAGCGGGCTCCGCCTCCGCTGCTCACGATTTGCCCAACGAAAATTCGCTCAAGCGTGGTGACATCAAGGTACTCGGTCTGTCCGCTCTCGGCGGCGCCCTCGAGTTCTATGACTTCGTCATCTTCGTGTTCTTCGCCACCGTCGTCGGCCAGCTGTTCTTCCCGCCCGACATTCCCGAGTGGCTGCGTCAGGTGCAGACCTTCGGCATCTTCGCCGCCGGTTATCTGGCGCGCCCGCTGGGTGGCATCATCATGGCCCACTTCGGCGATACGCTGGGCCGCAAGAAGATGTTCACGCTGTCCATCTTCATGATGTCGCTGCCGACCCTGCTGATGGGCATGCTGCCGACCTATGCCGTCATCGGCATGTGGGCGCCGCTGCTGCTGATCATCCTGCGTCTGTTCCAGGGCGCGGCGGTCGGCGGTGAGGTGCCGGGTGCCTGGGTGTTCGTCAGCGAGCACGTCGCACCGCGTCACAATGGTCTGGCCTGCGGCACGCTCTCGATGGGTCTGGTGGGGGGCATCCTGCTCGGCTCGCTGATGGCCAGCGCCATCAACAGTGTCTACACCCCGCAAGAGGTCAGTGATTTCGCCTGGCGGATTCCGTTCATCATCGGCGGCGTGTTCGGGCTGTTCTCGGTCTATCTGCGTCGCTGGTTGCACGAGACGCCGGTATTCGCCGAGATGCAGCAGAAGAAGGCGCTGGCCGCCGAGCTGCCCTTGAAGATGATCCTGCGGGAACAGCGTCCGGCGATTGCCGTGGCGATGTCGGTCACCTGGATTCTGACCGCTGCCATCGTGGTCGTGATCCTGATGACGCCGAGCCTGATCGCGGGTCTCGAGGGGCTGAGCCGCGCCGCGGCCTTCTCCGCCAACAGTCTGGCGATCGTGGCGGTGTGCGTCGGCTGCATCGTCTCCGGTTACATGGTCGATCGCATCGGCGCCGGCGTCACCCTGGTGCTGTGGAGCGCCTTGCTGGGCATCACCTACTGGGTCTTCCTCGCCACCATGCACTCAGACCCCAGCCTGCTGGTGCCGCTCTACTGCCTGACCGGCTTCAGCGTCGGCATCGTCGGCGCGGTGCCGAGCATCGCGATCCGCGGCTTCCCGCCGGCGGTGCGCTTCACTGGCCTTTCGTTCTCCTACAATGTCGCCTACGCCATCTTCGGTGGCTTCACGCCGATTCTGGTCTCGCTGATGATGACCGTCTCGCCGCTGTCGCCCACCTGGTACGTGGCGGCGCTGTCGCTGATGGGCGTGGTGCTCGGCCTGTGGCTGGCGATCAGCCCGCGTGGCCGCGAACTGATGCGCATCGTCTGATCAGCGTATCCGGCATCGCAGGATGAGAGGCAGGCCCTTGTGGCCTGCCTCTGCCTGAAAACGCGCATCACCCTCTGGGCGGTGCGCGTTTTACGTTTGGGCCGGCGCCACGGCGACGCTAGGATAGAGCCATTCATTGTCTCTTCCGCGCAGCGGCTTGCCACGGCCACGATGGCCGGGTTGTCACTCCCAGCAGGATGCCCGCATGTTTACCGTTCTTCACGCCAATCACCTCGAGGACCTGCGCGATCTGGCCCTCAAGGTGATCAAGGCCGCGCCTCAGCCTCCGCTGGTGCCGGAAACCTTCCTCGTCCAGTCCAACGGCATGGCCCAGTGGCTGAGATTGTCATTGGCCGAGGCCGATGGCATCGCCGCCTCGGTGGATTTTCCACTGCCCTCAAGCTTCGTGTGGCGCGCCTATCGCGGGGTATTGGGCGGCGTGCTGGGCGACGAGATTCCGGAGCTGTCGCCCTTCGACAAGGGCCCGCTTGCCTGGCGTCTGCTGCGCCTGCTGCCGGGGCTGCTGGCCGATGAATCCCAGGCCGAATGCTATGCGCCGCTCAGGGATTACCTGTGCCGCGACGAGCGTGGCCAGCTGATCGAGGCGGTCGGTGAGGACGCATTGCCAGCGCTGCCCGAAGGCCCGGAGGCCGAACGTCAGCAGTGGCAGCTGGCCTGCCAGCTGGCGGACCTGTTCGATCAGTACCTCAACTATCGCCCCGAGTGGGTGCGCAGTTGGGAGAGCGGGCTTGAAGACGACAACTTCCGGGATGCCTTCGCGCGCCAGCAGGCCGCAAGCGAGCTGCCGGCCAATCTGCTGCCCGACAACCTGCCGGACAGCCAGCAGTGGCAGCCGGCACTGTGGCGCGCGGTACTGGCCGATGCGCCATCCAGCAGCCGCCAGCATCACCGCGCCGCCCTGCATGGTCGCTTCGTCGCGGCGGCGCGCGCGCTGGAGACACTGCCCTCGACCCGCCGTCATCCGCTGCCGCCACGCCTGTTCGTGTTCGGTATCTCGGCGTTGCCGGGCCAGACGCTGGATGCGCTGCATGCGCTGTCCGGTGTGATGGACATCTACCTGATGATCACCAATCCCTGCCGCCATTACTGGGGCGATATCGTCTCCGACCGCGAAGCCGTGCGGCGCAGTTCGCGAGCAGACAGCCAGCGCATGGACAGCGAGCGCCTCGCGCAACAGCGTGCCCGTCACCCCGAGGCGCCGGCGCTGATCGGGCTGGCGGAGGAGGAGTTGCACCTCAAGGCCAATCCGCTGCTGGCAGGGCTTGGCGCACAGGGGCGTGACTTCATCGTCAGCCTGTATGAATTCGAGAGTGCGCTGTCGGGGCGCGACAGCGGCTTCGATCTCGAGCTGGACGTCTTCGTGCCGCGCATCAGCGAGGACACGCCTCCCGAGCAGGCACCGCTGCTGCAGCAGATCCAGGACGAGATACTCGAGCTGGTCCATCCCGGCGAGCGTGCGCTGGCCGAGGGCAGTCCGCGGGTGCTCGCGGCCGATGACGACTCCATCAGTCTGGTCAGCGCCCACTCGGCGCTGCGCGAGGTCGAGATCCTCCACGACCGCCTGCTGGCGGCCTTCGAGCGGGCCCATGACGCCGAGAAACGTGGCGAGGGCGAGCCGCTGCGGCCGCGCGACATCCTGGTGATGGTGCCGGACATCGACCGATATGCCCCCTATATCGAGGCGGTGTTCGGTCAGCTGCCGCCGGGCAATCCACGCCATATTCCCTTCACCATCGCCGACCGCGTGGCCAGTCAGGCCAACCCGCTGCTCGGGCTGGTGCTGATGCTGCTGGAACTGCCGGAGCGCCGCCTCGGCGTCAGCGAGGTGCTGGATGCGCTGGATGTCGCCGCCTTCCGGCGTCGTTTCGCCATCGAGGAGGGCGAGCTCGAGCGTCTGCGGCGCTGGCTGGCCGACAGCGGCGTGCGCTGGGGACTCTCCGGCGAGCACCGCGAGCAGCTCGGCTTCATGCCCCTCGACGAGAACAGCTGGCGCTTCGGCCTCGAGCGCATGCTGCTGGGCTACGCCACCGGGGCCCCGGAGGCCGGCTCTCCGGCGGCCGGCCGCCCCGCGCAGGGGGGAGTTGGCGATGAGCAGAGCGCCGACCTGATGGACGGCCAGATGGACGATCTGATGGACGGCCTTGTCGACATGAACGGCCTGAGCTTCGACGGCGTGGTGCCCTTCGATGAAGTGGCCGGTCTCGAGGCCGAGCTGGCAGGCAAGGTCGGCGAGCTGATCGAGAGTCTGGATCGCTGGCGGCGCTGGCTGGATACCTCGCGCACGCCAGCGGACTGGGCCACCACGCTGCAGCGGCTGTGGGAAGAGAGCCTCAGCCCGGACAGCGCCGAGGAATTCGACATTCTGGCGCGTCTGCAGGCGGCGCTCTCACGCCTCGACAAGGGCTGGCAGCAGGCCGGTTTCGAGGGCTGTCTGTCGCTCAAGGTGGTGCGCGAGGCACTGCGCGGCGAGCTGGACAGCGGCGGTCTCGCCCAGCGCTTCCTCGCCGGGCGCGTCAACTTCGCCACCCTGATGCCGATGCGTGCGATTCCCTTCCGCGAAGTGCACCTGCTGGGCATGAACGATGGCGACTACCCGCGGGTGCGCATGCCGCAGGATTTCGATCTGATGGCCAGCCGCCCGCAGGCGGGCGACCGCTCGCGCCGCGACGATGATCGCTACCTGTTCCTGGAGGCGCTGCTGGCGGCGCGGGACCGCCTGTCGATCTCGTGGGTCGGGCGTGACCAGCGCGACAACGGCGAGCGGCCGCCCTCGGTGCTGGTCGGTGAGCTGCTCGATTACATCGAGTTGGGCTGGGAGCCCGAGCAGCCGCACTCCGCCAAGTGTTCGCGTGAGGCGGCGCTGCGTGAGCGCCTGATCACCGAGCACCCGCTGCAGCCGTTCTCGCGGCGCTATTTCCATGCCTCCCAGGCGGCGGTCGTCGATCTGTTCAGCTATGACGCCAGCTGGTCGAGCCTGTATCGCGCGGCGGGACAGGCTCAAGTACCTGAAAAAACTCAGGAAAACCCCAGTGAGACCGAGGCGAATTCGACGGCAGCGACTGCCTTGAGGCAGCTGGTGGAGCAGGCGCCGGAATCCCATCTGCGCCTCGGTGCCGATTCGCTGGCGCGCTTCCTGCGCCGCCCCTGGCAGCTGGGGCTGGACCGCGTTGGCGTGCGCTTCCGCGATGCCGAGGTGCCGGATGAAGACAACGAACCCTTCGCCCCCGACGGGCTGGAGAACTTCACCCTGACCCGCGAGCTGCTGGACGCCGCGCTTGCCGGGCAGTCACTGCCGCTGGCCGCCGAACGTCTGCGCCGGGCCGGGCGGCTGCCGGCACTGGGCTTTGCCGATGCCTTGATCGAACCGCGCCTCAAGCGCCTGGATCAGCAGTTGGCCAGCTGGCGTGACCAGCTCAGCGATGCCATCTCGCTGCCGCCGCGCACTCTCGAGGTACCGCTGATCATGCAGGATGAGGGCGGCGAGATGCTGCGCGTGACTCTCACCACGCGCTTGATCAGCCGTCAGCAGCTGCACGATGACGCCGAGGGCGAAAGCCGCCTGCTGGCCACGCTGGAGGCGACCCACTTCGGCACCCTCAAGCCCGGCAAGGAAGGGCGCTACAAGAAGCTCGGCAAGCCGCATCGTCTGCTGGCCGGCTATCTCGACTGGCTGATGGCCAACGCGCGCCCCGGCCTCGGGGAAGTGGCAGGCGATCAGGGCGCAAGCCGTGAAGGCTATCAGTGGCTTGCGGTGTTCGAGGACCGCTGGCTGCTGTTCCCCGCGCTGCGTATCGAGCAGGCCGAGGCCGCGCTGCGCCATCTCGTCAAGGCGTATGCTCAGGGCTGGCAGGCGCCACTGGCGGCCGCGCTGGAACTGGCGACCACCCTCTGGGAGGTGGTGGGCGAGGAGGATCGCAATGCCCTGTTCGGCGCGCTCAAGGCGCAGGCCGCTGACGGCAGCGCAAACCTTGAGACGGCGCTCGGGGCCATTCACAAGCCCTGGCTTGGTGAGAGTCTGACTCGCGCCATGGAAACCCGCTTCAGCGAAGACATCTTCAAGGGCCCCCAGGCGCTCAGGCGGCAGGAAGGCGCACTGGGCGAGCTGTGGCCGGAGTTCGAGGCATTTGCACAGGCCGGCGGCGTGCTCAACAGCGTGCAGCTCTACCAGCCACTGATCGAGAGCATGATCGGCGTGCGTCAGGGCATTCTCGGCGAACGCGCGGTGGAGCTTGCCACCGGGAAGGCGACGTCATGAGCGATACCGGAGTGGAAGACATGCGCGGTGTGGAGAGTGGCGTGAGGAGTGGCATCGCTCAGGACAAGGAAGCGGCAATGTGTGACGAGATGGATCAGAGCCAGCAGGGCCAGGCCCTCGATATTCCGACACTGCCGCTGCTCGGTCAGCACCTGATCGAGGCGAGTGCCGGCACCGGCAAGACCTTCACCCTCGCCGCGCTCTACGTGCGGCTGGTGCTCGGGCCCTTGCCCGGCCAGGACGCGGGCGTCTGCTATCCGCGCCCGCTGACGCCGCCGGAGATACTGGTGGTGACCTTCACCGAAGCCGCCACCGCCGAGCTGCGTGACCGCATTCGGGCACGCCTCAAGCAGGCGCGTGAGGCGCTGCTGGAGCGTGCCAGTCCTGATCCGGTGCTGGCCGAGTTGCTCGCACCGCTGCTGACACCATCACCTGCCGAGGACGCAGCGCGCCTCAAGGCTGCCGCGGCACGGCGCCTCGATCAGGCCGCGCGTCTGATGGATGACGCCGCCATCTTCACCATCCACGGCTTCTGCCAGCGCATGCTCAGTCGACATGCCTTCGATGCCGGCGGACGCTTCGGCGCCGAGCTGTTGCAGGACGGCCAGTCACTGCTGGCGCGCTGCGTCGAGGATTACTGGCGCTGCGAGTTCTATCCGCTGGCCCGCGAGTGGCAGGCGTTGATCCGTGGGCGCTGGGCCGGGCCTGATGCTTTGGGCGAGGAGCTGCGCGGCCTGCTGCGGGATGGCACGCCACGCCCGCTGTACCGCGACGGCGAATGTCTTGAGGCCCCGGACGACCTGAGCGAGCTGCTCGGCAATGCCGAACAGTGGCGTCAGCAGCAGGAGGCCGCGCGTCGCGCCGTCGAGGAAAGCTTCGATGAGGCGGCCATCCGCGCGGTGATGGGCGAGGCCTTCGCCAGCAAGGCGCTCAACGGCAACAGCTACAAGGAAGCCGAGCTCGAGCCTCGCCTGGCGGCGACGGCCGCCTGGCTGGCCAGCGGCGAGCACGACTTCGCCGCCGACATGCTCGACAGCAAGAAGCTGTGCTGGCTGAGTCAGGCCAAGCTCGAGAAGGGCACCAAGAAGAACTGCCAGACGCCGCGCCATCCCTTCTTCGCGGCGCTGGACATGCTGGCCGAGGTGCCCGCCCCGGACGCCGTGCTGCTGGATCAGGTCGCCGTGCACGCGCGTGACAGCGTCGCCCGCGCCCTGATCTGCGAGAAGCGCCGCCTCGGGCTGTGGGAGTTCTCGGACCTGCTCAATGATCTCGATCACGCGCTGGACCCGACGCTCAATGGCGAGGCCAGCCAGCGACTGGCGCGCCAGATCCGTCAGGAACTGCCGGTGGCGATGATCGACGAATTCCAGGACACCGATCCGGTCCAGTACCGCATCTTCCGGCGCATCTATCCGCAGACGGCGGGCGATGGCCCGACCGATGGCGATGCCTTCAGCAACGATGTCGGCATCGATGCTGGCGAGGCGCCCAGCACGCTGTTGATGATCGGTGATCCCAAGCAGGCCATCTATGCCTTCCGCGGCGCCGATATCGACACCTATCTGGCGGCGCGCAAGGTCACCAGCTCGCGCTTCACCCTGCCGCGCAACTTCCGCTCCAGCGCCGCGATGGTATCCGCGGTGAATGCCCTGTTCGCCCAGCATCAGGCGCCCTTCGGCAGTGAGGACATTCCCTTCCAGCCGGTCGAGGCCCAGGGCACGCGCACCCGGCTGGTGCTGCGTCATCCGGATGGCCGCGAAGAGGCCGCCTGCGCGCTGAATCTGTGGTGGGCCAGCGGTGAGCGTCTGAGCGCCGATGACCACCGCCGCGCCATGAGTGGTGCCTGTCGCGCCCAGATCCAGGCCTTGCTGGAAGGACAGCAGCGTCTGGCGGCGGGCGAGCCGGGGCTGGTGTTCATGGACGAAGGGGATGCGACGCCACGTGGCGTGGCCGCCAGCGATATCGCCGTGCTGGTGCGCAACGGCCGCGAGGCTGCGGCGGTGCGTGGCGCGCTGGCCGAAGGCGGTATCCGCAGCGTCTATCTGAGCGAGAAGAGCTCGGTATTCGACACGCCGGAGGCCTTCGAGCTGCTGCAGCTGTTCGAGGCCGTGGCCCATCCGCGTGATGACCGCCGTCTGCGCGCGGCGCTGGCGACGCGGCTGCTGGCCGAGGATCTCTCGCTGGTCGAACGCCTCGCGGTGGATGAGCTGGCCTGGGAGCGTGAGGTCGAGCGCTTCGATGGCTATCACCGCGACTGGCAGCGGCGCGGCGTGCTGCCGATGCTGCGCGGCGTGATGCGCGACTTCAGGGTCGGTGAGCGGTTGGCGGCGCGCGCCGGGGGCGAGCGCGCCCTGACAGATGTGCTGCATCTGGGTGAGCTGGCCCAGAATGCCGCCCAGCGCCTTGATGGCGAGCAGGCGTTGCTGCGCTGGTGGCATCAGGCGCTGGAATCCGGCCATGAAGCGCTGGATAGCGACAGCCTCAGTCAGCGTCTGGAAAGTGATGAGGGGCTAGTGCGTGTCGTCACCATCCACAAGTCCAAGGGGCTCGAGTATCCCATCGTGCTGCTGCCGTTCATGGCCAGCTTCCGCGCGGCCGAGCCGGACAGGAATTTCGGCCTGCTGACCCTCAAGCAGCGCTGGCTGGCCACGGCTGACGTGGAAGGTGATGACGTGGAAGGCGCTGACGAGGAAGACGATAACGAGGAAGTGTCTGCTCAGGGAGTCGATCAGGAGGATGACGCTCTCGATGACAGCATCCTGGTCAAGAAGCCCTCCAGGGAGGCCATCGCGGCGGCCGACCATGCACGTCTGATGGAAGATGTGCGTCTGCTCTACGTGGCGCTGACGCGTCCCAAGTTCGCCTGCTGGCTGGGGCTGGCACCCATCGGCAAGGGCGGTTTCAGCAAGCAGCTGAGCCTGCCGTCCACCGCCGTTGGCTACCTGCTTGGCCTGAGTGATACCCCGGATATCGAGGCCAGCGCCATCGAGGCCGCGCTGCACGGCTGGTGTGATCAGCAGTCTGCCGGACTGGCGCGCGTTTCCGGCCTGCCCGCACCAGCAGGCCATGAATATCAGCCCCCGGCGGAGCGCGATCAGCACTTCCACGGCGCGCGCCACTTCGCGGGCGGTATCGAGGATGACTGGTGGATCGCCTCCTACACCGCCTTGCTCACCGATGCCCGTCAGGTGACGGCGGCGCTGGGAGACACCGCCGATGCCGCGGATGACCGCGTGCCCGAGGGCGCCACCGAGATCGCGCTGGAAGAGGGCGAGCAGGGCCTGACCCGCCCGGACCGCGAGGTGGCGGGGCAGTCCGGCCCGCTGCTGGCCGGCGGCCTGCCGATGACGGTGGGCGAGATCCATCTGCATGATTTCCCGCGCGGACCGCGCCCGGGGACCTTCCTGCATGGCCTGCTGGAGGCGGTGGACCTCGATCGCCTCGGCGCGGATGACTATCGCGGCGAGCTTGAACGGCTGGTGGGCTCGCGGCTGCATTTCGGTGGCTTCGATGCCAGCTGGCAGCCGCGCCTCACCGACTGGCTGGAGCAGGCGCTGACCCGCCCGCTGCAGGGCTTCGAGGGCGAGCCTATCCTGCTCAACCGGCTGGAGGCCTGGCTGCCGGAGCTGGAATTCTGGCTGCCGGCCGTGCACGCACGCAGTCTGCCGCTGGATGCCGTGGTCACTGCGCTGGAACCGTTGCCGCGCTCGCGGCCCAGGCTCGCGCCACGCCGCATGCACGGCATGCTCAAGGGCTTCATCGATCTGACCTTCCAGTCTGGCGGCCGCTGGTACGTGCTGGACTGGAAATCCAACTACCTGGGCGAACGCCCCGAGGATTATCTTGGCGAGTCACTGGCCCGCGCGATGGTCGAGCACCGCTACGACCTGCAATACGTGCTCTACACCCTCGCGCTGCATCGTCTGCTCAAGGCGCGCCTCGGTGAGGACTACGATTACGAGCGCTGCATGGGCGGGGTGCTGTATGTCTTCCTGCGTGGCCTGGATGCCGGCGGTGACTCACCCGCGCTTGCGGTGGATGAGGCACATGATCTGGGCAATATGGCGACGCCCGGTGTCTTCCAGCGCCAGCCATCACAGGCGCTGATCGAGGCGCTGGATCTCTGGCTGGGCGGCGACAGCTCCGCACTGGACAGCCTGCTCCTCAACACCACCGACACCTCGCCACTCACCCAAAGCGGCCAGCAGGGGGCCTTCGATGTCTGACACCATGTCTGTGCCAACGCAGCAGCTCAGCGCTGCCCCTGACGCCCCGACTGCCGACACCCTGCTCGCCACGCTCGGACTGTGGGTGGAGCTGGGCTGGCTTAGGCGCGTCGATGCCCATCTGGTGCGCTTCATGGCGCGCCATGTGCCGGAGACCCCGGCCAGCGTATTGCTGGCGGCCGCGTTGGCCAGCCACCAGCTGGGGCGCGGGCATGTGTGCCTGTCGCTGTCGCGGGCGCTGGCCGAGCCACGCGCGACCCTGTCACTGCCGCCGCTGGAGCAGTCCGAGGCGCATCTGGCCGAGGTCAGCGTGGCCCTGCCGGAAGCCTTCCTGGCGGATCTCGATGCCGGGCGCTGGGCCGAGCAGCTGGCGGCATCGCGGCTGGTCAGCGTGCTGGCGCAGGCCGATTCCCCGGCAGGCCATCTGCCGCTGCGCCCGCTGGTGCTGGTGGGCGAGCGTCTCTATCTGCGCCGTTACTGGCAGGCCGAGCGTGAAGTCGCGGCGGGGCTGCGTGCGCGGATGGGGCCAAGCGAGGAGGGCGAGGCGCGGGTCAGCGATGCGCTGGGCGAGCGTCTGCGCGAGCTGTTCGCCAGCAATCGGCCGGACCCGCACGGCGAGCCGGACTGGCAGAAGCTGGCCTGTGCCCTGGCGTTGCGTCAGCGCCTGACGGTGATCTCCGGCGGCCCCGGCACCGGCAAGACCACCACCGTCACGCGCCTGTTGGCGCTGTTGCAGGCTCAGGCGCTGGCGGGTGGGACTGACGGTGCAGAGGGCGAGCTGGAGAGCGATGAGACAGGCCATCCGCACGAGCGGCGGGCGCTGGATATCCGCCTGGTCGCCCCGACCGGCAAGGCGGCGGCGCGACTGTCGGAGTCGATCCGAGGGGCGGTGGCGAAGCTCGAGGTGCCAGACGCGGTACGCGCCGCCATCCCGCGCGAGGCAAGCACCGTGCACCGCCTGCTGGGGGCTCGCCCGGATTCCCGCCACTTCCGACATCACGCCGGCAACCCGCTGGCGCTGGACCTGCTGGTGGTGGACGAGGCCTCGATGGTCGATCTCGACCTGATGGCCGCGCTGCTCGGCGCGCTGCCCGCCCACGCCCGCCTGATTCTGCTCGGCGACAAGGACCAGCTGGCCTCGGTGGAAGCCGGCGCCGTGCTGGGCGATCTCTGCGAGCATGCGCTGCCGCCGCGCTACTCACCGGCATTGTGTGCCGACTTGAGCCGCCTGACCGGCGAAACGCTGGAGCAGGCCATCGCCGTGCCTGATGGCCAGGACTTGGAGGAAACATCAGCGACACGCGGCCGACTCGCCGATCACGTGGTGGTGCTGCAGAAGAGCTATCGCTTCTCCGCCGACAGTGGCATCGGTGCCCTGGCACGCGCCAGCAACGCCGGGGATCGTCAGGCGCTGCGCGAGGTCTGGAAGGCCGGTTATCGCGACATCGCCTGGCTCAAGCTCAGTGGCCCGGAGGACCGCGATCTCGAGAAGCTGGTAGTCAACGGCTACCGCCCGGCGCTGGAGGCCGTGCGTGAGCGGCGTCCGGCGCGCGAGGTGATCGACCTGCTGCTCGAGTTCCAGCTGCTGTGCGCGCTGCGCCGTGGCCCCTACGGCGTCGATGGCCTCAACCAGCGCGTGGCGCGGGTGCTGATGCGGCGCGGCCTGATCGCGGACGAGCGAGGCTGGTACGCCGGTCGCCCGGTGATGGTGACGCGCAACGACCGCGCGCTGGGGCTCTACAACGGCGATGTCGGCATCACCCTGCCGGACCCCGCCGCCGGCGGGCGCCTGCGCGTGTTCTTCCCGGTCGAGGAGGAGGCGACGCCAGACACCGAGCGTGATGGCCAGGACACCGACATCCAGCGCTTCCACCGTGGCGTGCGCGCGGTATTGCCGTCACGCCTCGAGGCGGTGGAGACCGTCTTCGCGATGACGGTCCACAAGTCGCAGGGTTCCGAGTTCCGTCATGTGTTATTCGTGTTGCCTGAGGGCGCCAATCCGATTCTGACCCGCGAGCTGGTCTACACCGGCATCACGCGGGCCAAGTCACGGGTCACGCTGGCGGGAACCCGCCGCGAGACGCTGGAAGGCGCCATTGAACGACGCGTGGTGAGAGCCAGCGGGCTGGTGCTCTAGGCCGGACACCGACGGATGATCGTCATCTCCGGCCGCGCCGCGCTCGACGGGAGGAGGGGACATGACGGACGTCAGCAGTCGCGTGAAGGAAAGGGCGCAGCCACAGAGCGAGATGCATGCCGTGGCGCTGGCCACGGCGGCCAGTCAGCTCAAGGACCCGCAGGCGGCAGTGGCCGAGATTGCCCGAACGCTTGATCTGGCGCTGGGAAGTCGCGAGCGGCTCGGCGGGGTGCTGTTCTTCTGCTCGGCGGATTATCCGCTGGCGGCATTGGGCCAGGCGCTGGCCGCCACCTTCGGCGAGGTGCCGGTGAGCGGCTGCACCACCGCCGGCGAGATCACGCCCGCGGGCTATGCGCGCGGCTCCATCACCGCCATCGGCATTGCGCGCAGTGACTTCGCGCTGGCGCAGGTGCTGATCGATGATCTGAGCGGTTTCGATCTTCCGCGTGCCCAGGCGCTGAGTGATGAGTTGCTGGCACGCTGTCGCGAGCAGGCCGTGGCGCCGGTGATGGGCAACAGCTTCGCGCTGACGTTGCTCGACGGGCTCTCGAGCAGCGAGGAGCAGGTGCTGGCGACGCTGGATGCGGCGCTGGGCAGCATTCCCGCCTTCGGTGGCTCCGCCGGGGATGACAATCGCCTGTCGCACACCTATGTCTACGCCGACGGCGTCTTCCATGATCAGGCGGCGGTCGTGGTGGTGGTCAATACGCGGCTGCCATTCGAGGTCATCAGCACCCATCACCTCACGCCGCTGGCCGACAAGCTGGTGGTGACGGCGGTGGATCGCGATTCGCGCCGCGTGCTGGAGCTGAATGCCGAACCCGCCGCCGAGGAGTACGCCCGGCTGGCCGGCGTCGCGCCCGAGGCGCTGGAGGAGGCGGTCTTCGCGCGTTGTCCGCTGGCGGTACGCATCGGCGAGGCGCATTACGTGCGCTCCATCCAGCGCGTGAATGACGATGCCAGTCTGAGTTTCTACTGCGCGGTGGAGACCGGCATCGTGCTCACCGCCATGCAGGCCACGCCGATTCTCGAGCAGCTCGAGCAGCGACTGGCCGAGGTGGAGGCGCGCCTGGGGCCGCCCGCGCTGACCATCGGCTGCGACTGCTTCCTGCGGCGCATGGAGATCGAGGCGCTGGCACTGGAGGATGAGGCCTCGCGCATGCTCAGGCGGCACCGGGTGATCGGCTTCAATACCTACGGTGAGCAGCACCACGGCATGCACATCAACCAGACCTTCACCGGCGTGGTGATCGGCCAGCGCCGCTCGGTTGCCGACGGCACGGGAGGACAGGATGTCGCCTGATACGCCGCTGACCGAACAGGGCTTTCTGAGCGAGCCGGACGCTCTGACTCAGACGGACGCCCTGACTCAGACGGACACCTTGAGCGCCGAACTCGCCGCCCTCAAGGCGCGCAATCGCCAGCTGGAGAAGATCAACGCCGCGCTGATCGAGCGGGTCGAATCCAGCAGCCCTTCACCGAGCGCGCCCTACGCCGCCTTCGAGCATGCGGTACTGCTGGCGGATCAGGTGCGCGAGCGCACCGATGCCCTGCATCGCACCCTCGATGAGCTGGGGGCGCTCAATCGACGTCTCACCGCCGCCAAGGCCGCCGCCGAGGCGGCCAACCACTCCAAGACCCGCTTTCTCGCCGCCATCAGCCATGACCTGCTGCAACCCCTGAATGCCGCCCGGCTGTTCGCCAGCGCCCTGGAAGAGCAACTGGCGCGGCTGGCGCTGAATGATTCCGTGCCGGGCGATGCCATTTCTGACGTCACGCCGGGCGATGCTACGCCGGGCGAGCTGGTGGCGCGGCTGGGGCGCTCGCTGGCAGATGTCGAGAGTCTGCTGGGCACGCTGGTCGATATCTCGCGGCTGGATGCCGGCGTGCTGACGGCGGATGTCGCCATCTTCCCGGTGCGTGAACTGCTGGATGTGCTCGCCGAGGAATATCGCCAGCTGGGCGCCGCCCGTGGGCTCGAGCTGCATTACGTGGCCAGTCATCTGAGTATCGAGTCGGACCTGCAATTGCTGGCGCGGGTGGTACGCAACTTCCTGAGCAATGCGCTGCGCCATGTGCCGGATGGCTCGACGCGCGGGCGGGTGCTGTTGGGGTGTCGGCGCCGCGGTGACTGGCTGGAGATCACCGTGGCCGACAACGGCCCCGGCATCGCCGAGCATCAGCGCGAGGTGGTCTTCCAGGAGTTCCGACGCCTGGCGCCGCGCCAGGACAACGAGCAGCGCGGCCTCGGGCTGGGGCTGGCGATCGTCAAGCGTATCACCGGCCTGCTGGAGCACCCCCTGTCGCTGACCAGCACGCCGGGGCGCGGCGCCGCCTTCGCGGTCCGCGTGCCGATTCGACAGCCTGTCAGTATGGTGGGCCCGGCGGCTGACGCCTCTTCTCCTGGCCAGCCTTGCGCGTCACCGCTCGCGCAGCCGCTGCTCGATACCGTTATCTGGGTGGTCGAGGATGATCGGGAGGTGTGTGCCGGCATGCAGTCATTGCTCGGGGGCTGGGGCGCGAGTGTTTACTGCGCCGATGATGCCGAGGTGCTGTTGCAGCAGGCCGTGGCCGCGCCGCAGGTCTTGATCGTCGATCATCAGCTTGGCGAAGGGCAGCCTGATGGCCTCAAGCAGGCGCAACGCCTGCGGCAACGCTGGCCGGGCTTGCCGGTGGTGGTGGTCAGCGCAGACCACTCGGCGCCGCTAAAGGCCAGGGCGCGTGCGCTCGGGTTCGGGTTTCTGCTCAAGCCGGTCAAGCCACTGCGCCTGCGCCAGTTGCTGGTCAATTGTCGCTAGCCGCGCGCAGAGGTGCTGGAAGTGATGCTGCAAAGGGGGAGGGAAAAGGAGCTGGAAAGGGGAGAAGGCAAAGACAGTGGCAAATAGGCGTCCGCCACGGGGGTGATTGAAGGAGCCTATCGAGCACCACGCTTATTTTTAATGAGAATCAATGGCATTTGGAGTGTATGCTGGTCATATAGCCTCCCGCATATTTCTTTATCTGTTCGCGGGTCATTGATCTGGCAGGTTTTCCCCCCATGCTGAATGTCATGTCCGATAAATCCGTACGTCATGCCGCAAGCATGTCACTGGGTAGCGAAGGCGACGCCTCTGCTGCCGGTGGTGCGCACACAGTTTCCCCTGTCCGTCTCGCTGGCCGCCTGCGCCGCGCCTTGCCATTCCTCGGCCCGGCGATGATCGCCGCCGTCGCCTATATCGACCCGGGCAACTTCGCGACCAACATCGAGGCCGGCTCCCGCTATGGCTACACCCTGCTGTGGGTGGTGCTGTGGGCCAACCTGATGGCGATGTTGATCCAGACCCTGTCCGCGCGGCTGGGGCTGGCGACCGGCAAGAATCTGGCCGAGGTCATCCGTGAACGCTTCCCGCGTCCGGTGGTATGGGCCTTTTGGGTGCAGGCGGAGATCGTCGCCATCGCGACCGATCTGGCCGAATTCCTGGGGGCGGCGCTGGCCTTCAATCTGCTGTTCGGGCTCAGCATGCTGGAAGGGGCGCTGCTGACCGGTGCCATCACCTATGCGGTGCTGGTGATGCAGCGTTTCGGCTTCCGCATGATGGAAATGATCATCGGCGCGATGATTCTGGCGGTCTCGGCGGGCTTCCTGCTCGAGATCATTCTCAGTCGCCCGCCGGTGGAGCCGATCATCTACGGTCTGCTGTCGCCGAACTTCCCGGATAGCCACGCCATCTTCCTGGCGGCGGGTATCCTCGGTGCCACCGTGATGCCCCACGTCATCTACCTGCATTCCGCACTGTCCCAGAATCGCATCCGGGTGCGTGACAGCGGTCAGCGTCGTCGCGTGATGGGCTACTACCGGCTGGATGTCATCATCGGCATGGCGCTGGCAGGGCTGATCAACATGGCGATGCTGGTGCTGGCCGCCAAGGTCTTCCACGGCAACGGCGAGACCGGCGTGGCCTCCATCACCGAGAGCTACAAGCTGCTGTCACCGCTGATGGGTCAGGATGCGGCGAGTCTCATCTTCGGCTTCACGCTGCTGCTGGCGGGGCTGTCCTCATCCATCGTCGGCACCCTGTCCGGTCAGGTGGTGATGCAGGGCTTCGTCAACTTCCGCATTCCCATGTGGCTGCGCCGTGTGATCACCATGGCACCGGCCATCGCCATCATCCTGATGGAGCTGCCGGAGCAGCAGGTGCTGGTCGCAAGCCAGGTGGTACTCAGCTTCGGGATTCCCTTCGCGCTGGTGCCGCTGTTGATGTTCACCGCCAACCGCCGCCTGATGGGAGACCTGGTCAATCGTCACTGGGTGACGGCCATCGGGGTGCTGGTCGCGGCGATCATCATCCTGCTCAATGGCTATGTGCTGGTCGGCGAGCTGATGTAGGCCCTATGGCCTTGGTGAGTTCCAAAAGGCCTGCTGGTGGCAGGCCCTCGCAACGCCCCGCTGTGTGCCTCATTCGTGAGCGCCCCGGCGGGGCGTTGCGCGTTGTGGGGCGGCAGGGGGCGCGCTCGCGCCAGACACGGCAGGCAGGGAGTGGCTGGCCAGCAGAATCGCCTGTACCCGGCTGGCGACCCCCAGCTTGTGCAGGATGGCGGAGACATGCGATTTGACGGTGGTTTCCGCCACGCCCAGCTGCCAGGCGATCATCTTGTTGGATTCGCCCAGCACCATGCGCTCCAGCACGCCGCGCTGCTTGGTGGTGAGGGTCTGCCAGCGCTGCGCGAATTCCGCCTCGCTGAGGCTCGGCGCAAGTTGAGGGGCTGGCGGTGGCACTGGTGCTGAGGCCGATGCTGAGGCTGATGAGGAAGCCGCCTGGCTCGCCAGCGCCGGACGCGGGGCGGCGCGCATCAGCCGGGCGGGTACATAGACCTCACCGGCCAGCATGCGCGCGAGCGCCTCGCGCAATACCTCCGCCGAGCTCGACTTGGAGAGATAGCCCACCGCGCCGAGTGCCAAGGCTTCCAGCACCGTCTCGCGCGCCTCGTGGGCGGAGAGAATCGCCACCGGCAGCCAGTCTGCCTCCTGGCGCAAGCGCGTCAGGCCTTCCAGGCCGTGGCTGTCGGGCAGGTCGAGATCCAGTAGCAGCAGGTCGAGGCTATCGGCATGCGCGTCGATAAGGCTGAGCGTCTCGGCGAGACTGGCGGCCTGCAGCAGCTCGTAGGGCGGCGTGGGGGCATCGGCGACGCTCAGACTCAGGGTACGACTGATGGCATCACGGAACAGCGGATGGTCATCCGCGATCAACAGACGGTACATGGAGGCTCCTGGCCGGTGGCGGGCGATATCCTGAGCATAACGTCATGGCGTGGTGTCGTGCCTTGCGGCCTTCGCGGTATGGCGGCGTTCGTTTCTCCTTCCTTTTCTCCTCCCAAGGGATGAGACGGTCTCCGCCCATGGGGGCATGTCGCGATTGGCGTCGGTGGTCAAGACTGTGAGAGTCGCCTGATCAAGTACCGCTTGATAGAGCGGGCAGCGGGTCAGCGCCAACGGCGCCACTGCAGAAGGGCCAACACAGGCGTTTCGCTGACACGACAACGACTTTTCAGTAACGACTGCGCAGCAACGACAACAACAGGCCGTCGATCACGAGCGCCACTCGTGAATCCGGCCAACAGGAGTTCGCCATGATCTACGCCTCCCCGGGCAGCGCCGATGCGCTGGTCAAGTTCAAGGATATCTACGGCAACTACATCGGCGGTCGCTTCGTCGAGCCGGTGAAGGGTGAGTACTTCGACAATGTCAGCCCGGTGACGGGCGAGGCCTTCTGCCGTATCCCGCGTTCGAGTGCGGAGGATATCGACCTCGCGCTGGACGCCGCCCACAAGGCAGCCGCTGCCTGGGGCAAGACCTCGGTGCAGGAGCGCTCCAACATCCTGCTCAAGATCGCGGATCGCATCGAGCAGAACCTCGAGATGCTGGCCGTCGCCGAGACCTGGGACAACGGCAAGGCGGTGCGCGAGACGCTGAACGCCGATATTCCGCTGGCGGCGGACCACTTCCGTTACTTCGCCGGTTGTCTGCGCTCCCAGGAAGGCACCGCGGCGGATATCGATGCCAATACCGTCTCCTATCACTTCCATGAGCCGCTGGGTGTGGTCGGGCAGATCATCCCGTGGAACTTCCCGATCCTGATGGCGGCCTGGAAGCTCGGCCCGGCGCTGGCGGCCGGCAACTGCGTGGTGCTCAAACCGGCGGAGCAGACCCCGGCCTCGATTCTGGTGCTCGCGGAGCTGATCAATGACCTGCTGCCGGCGGGCGTGCTCAATATCGTCAATGGGTACGGGGCCGAGGCCGGTCAGGCGCTGGCCACCAGCAAGCGCATCGCCAAGATCGCCTTCACCGGCTCCACTCCCGTGGGCTCGCACATTCTCAAGTGCGCCGCCGACAGCATCATCCCCTCCACGGTGGAGCTGGGCGGCAAGTCGCCCAACATCTACTTTGCCGACATCATGAATGCCGAACCCGAGTTCATCGACAAGGCCGCCGAAGGCCTGGTGCTGGCGTTCTTCAATCAGGGCGAGGTGTGCACCTGCCCGTCACGCGCCCTGATCCAGGAAAGCATCTACGACGACTTCATGGCCCGGGTGATGGAGCGCGTGAAGACCATCAAGCGCGGCAACCCGCTGGACACCGACGTGCAGGTCGGCGCCCAGGCCTCCCGCGAGCAGTTCGACAAGATCATGTCCTACATGGATGTCGCCCGTGAGGAAGGCGCCGAGGTGCTCACCGGCGGCAGCAGCGAGCAGCTGGAGAACGAGCTGGCCAACGGCTATTACATCCAGCCGACCCTGCTCAAGGGCAACAACTCGATGCGTGTCTTCCAGGAGGAGATCTTCGGGCCGGTGGTGGCCGTCACCACCTTCCGTGACGAGGCCGAGGCACTGGCCATTGCCAATGACACCGAATTCGGTCTCGGCGCCGGTGTCTGGAGCCGCGACATGAACGTCGCCTTCCGCATGGGGCGCGGCATCCAGGCCGGTCGCGTGTGGACCAACTGCTACCACCAGTATCCCGCCCATGCCGCCTTCGGTGGCTACAAGAAATCCGGTGTCGGTCGCGAGACCCACAAGATGGCACTGGAGCACTACCAGCAGACCAAGAACCTGCTGGTCAGCTACGACATCAATCCGCTCGGCTTCTTCTAGGCCTGGCTGGCAGCGCCACCGCGACCGATGGTGCTGCATGCCTCCCGCGATTCTCGCTTGAGAAAATGACAACGATGCCCGCGCCAGATCCGATTGCTTGATCTGGCGCAGGGCAGGGAGCGCTGCGTCTGGTTTCAATGGAGAGGCAAGCTTTGCACTGGCTCGGGCTCGGGCGCAGGCTCGGGCGCTGGAAAAACGCAGGCATAGGCGCTGGCCTGGGTGATGGAAAAAACGCTGGCATGGGCGCTGGCGCATGCAGGCGCAAGCCCACACTCTCCGGCGCAACTCTCCACCGCAACTCTGCTGGTTCGTCTGTCTTGAATGTCCGTCTTTCTTGAATGTTCGTCAGTCTTCAATGGATGAGGAGTACGTCATGGATAACAGCATGAAAGCCGCCGTGGTACGTGAATTCGGTGCACCGCTGGTGATCGAGGAGGTCGCGGTACCGCGACCGGGACGTGGCGAGATTCTGGTTGAGGTCGCCGCCTCCGGGGTCTGTCATACCGACCTGCACGCCGCGCATGGCGACTGGCCGGTGAAACCCAATCCGCCGTTCATTCCCGGCCATGAAGGCGTCGGCACCATCGCGGCGGTGGGCGAGGGCGTCACCCACGTCAAGGAAGGCGACCGTGTCGGGGTGCCCTGGCTCTACTCGGCCTGCGGCCACTGCGAGCATTGCCTGGGCGGCTGGGAGACGCTGTGCGAGAGCCAGCAGAATACCGGCTATTCGGTGAATGGTGGCTTTGCCCAGTTCACGCTGGCGGACGCCGGCTACGTCGGCCGTCTGCCGGACAGCGTGGGCTTCGTGGAGATCGCGCCGGTGCTGTGCGCCGGGGTCACGGTCTACAAGGGACTCAAGATGACCGACACCCGCCCCGGCCAGTGGGTGGTGATCTCGGGCATCGGTGGGCTGGGACACATGGCGGTGCAGTATGCACGCGCCATGGGCCTGAACGTGGCGGCGGTGGATGTGGATGATGCCAAGCTGGAACTGGCCCGCCGTCTGGGTGCGACCGTGACCGTCAATGCCATGAAGGAAGACCCGGCGAGCGTCATCAAGCGCGAGATCGGCGGCGCTCATGGGGCGCTGGTGACGGCGGTGTCGCCCAAGGCCTTCGATCAGGCCCAGAACATGCTGCGCCGTGGCGGCACCCTGGTGCTCAACGGCCTGCCGCCGGGCGATTTTCCGCTGCCGATCTTCTCCACCGTGCTCAATGGCATCACGGTGCGTGGCTCCATCGTCGGTACGCGTCAGGACCTGCAGGAGGCGCTGGACTTCGCCGCGGAAGGCAAGGTCGCCGCCACCGTGCAGACCGGCAAGCTCGAGGACATCAACGACATCTTCGGACGCATGATCGACGGCAAGATCGAGGGGCGCATCGTGCTCGACATGAAGGCCTGAGGCGTTCGCTGGCCTGAATCCTCACCACCGACGCCAGGCCTGCTGGAAACGGCAGGCTGCCAGACACGACAACGCCAGCCCGAGGGCTGGCGTTGTCGTGTCTGGCATGGCCGTGCGCGTTGACTCTCACGCGGCACTGCAAAGAGCTCTCTCTGACGAGCTCGGGCTTCTGCTTACACCGTGCCGAATTTCTCGTTCTCGCCCATGTCCGGGGTGTGGTCCTTGTCGAGGTTGGCGCGCGCCACCTCGTAGAGCTGATAGGCCTTGCTCTCCTTGGCCTTCCAGTGCTCGCCGGATTGCACCGAGATCTCCAGCAGGGTGACATCGGGGTCATCCTTGCCTTCCGGGAACCAGGCGGCCACGAACGGGTTCCAGAACTTGTCGATCAGGCCCTGATCGCGGTGCAGATTGGCATGACCGCTCAGCGACACGTAGACGCCATCATCCTGATCGGAAAAGCTCAGGCAGACCTCGCTGTCCTTCTTGGCCTCAAACACCTTCTCGGCGCTGGCGCGGGTGAAGAACCACAGGGTGCCGTCGTAGTCATCCTGCACCAGATGCATCGGGCGGGCATGGGGCATGCCATCGCCTTGCGTCACCAACATGCCGACCTTCACATCCTTGATCAGCTTCCAGATCTTCTGCTTGTGCTCCGGGCTCGACATCGTGTGTCACTCCTTTGCGTCATGCGAATGAAAATCCGGCTGGCTAGCCGTTGCACAAGACCTTGGAGCGACACCCCCCAACTTCAAGGGATAATGTTGGAGCTTTCACTTGTTGAGTCATGGTTTGATGAATCAGAGCTTGATGAAGCAGGGCTTTATGAGTCGGCGCTTGATCAATCGAGGCTTGATTCAGGCGCCGAGGCGACTCACTGCGCTGCCGGTGCCTGCCAGGCGTCGCTGCCCCACAGCGGTACGCTGCTCAGCGCATGCTTGAAGCTGCCACTGGTTTCCTTGGTGCTGTAGGCGATGTAGAGCAGGCTCTGGGAGTCGCGATCCAGAATGCGGCGAATCTTGAGGCTCTTGAGCAGCACGCTCTTGGACTTGCGATAGACCTCCTCGCCACTCTTGGAGGTATCGATGTCGGCGATCATCTCCGCCGTGATCGGGCCGGTCTGGCGGCAGGCGATGCTCATGTCGGAGGGATCGGAGAAGTCGAGGTCCGCCTCGATGTTGCTCAGATGGCAGGTCACGCCCGGCACCTTGGGGTCGATCAGGCTCTCGATCTTGATGTCCTTGGTGGTGAACAGGCCCAGCGAGACATCCCCGACCTCGTTGTCATCACAGCCGGCCAACAGCAGGCCTGAGGCCATCACACCCAGCAGGGCAGCACGAGAGGGGAGGCGGCGCAGTCGCGTCATGGGGGCATCCTTGAGTCAGTGGTGTCAGGCGATGATAGCGTGTCAGACCCGCGGTGGGCGTCAACCATCGCCCTGGCCTCAATGCTTGCCGCGGGCTAAATGCTTGCTGCGGCCTCACTCGCTGGCGAAGGCAGCGAGATTCAGCGTATGCGAGTTGCCCAGCCACATCACGCCCTGGGTGTGATCGAAGAGGTCATCGCCGGTGCCGGCGTGTACGAAGATATCCAGCGAGCCGCGGTTGAGTGCCAGCCACGGGATGATGCGCCCGAATTCCTCAGGCAGGAAGGACAGCTGACAGCTCCACAGCGGGTGCGGGCCGACCGGCTGTTGGTGGAAGCGCCCGACGCGCAGCGTGAAGCGCTGCTCGGCCTGAGCCGCCAGTTCGCGAGCGGCGGCCAGGCTCTGCTCATCGGTGTAGTAGAGATGGGCGTGGTAGTAGCTGATGTGGTGTGTCATAGCGTTGTCTCGATCGTTCTCAAGGGGGCTTCCAGCGCTCGGTCTCAAGGGCCGTGGCGGGAGTTTTCAATGGCTGGCGGCAGTGGTTGCCAGGGCGTGATGGGCCGCGCGGCCATCAGCCCCAGGCCTTGTAGATCAGCTGCACACCCACCAGCGCCATCGCGATGATGATCAGGCGGAAGAACAGCTTCTCGTTGACGCGGGATTGCAGCCACAGGCCGCTTCTGACGCCCGCCCAGGCCACCGGCACCAGCAGCAGCGAGGTGGAGAGGCTGGTGAGGTTGATCTCGCCCAGCGCCACGTAGGGGCCCAGCTTCATCAGGTTCATGCCAGCGAAGATGATCACCGTGGTGGCGATGAAGGTCTCCTTGGGGTGCTGGCGCGGAATCATGTACAGGTTGTAGGGCGGGGCGCCGGCGTGGGCGAAGAAGCTGGTGAAGCCGGCGGTGGCCCCGGCAGGAATGGCCAGCCAGCGGGGCAGCGGTTTCCTGGCTGTCGGTTTGAACAGCATATAGGCGGCGAACAGCAGCGAGATGACACCCAGCAGGCCGCGAATCATGTTCTCGTCCAGCTCATCGAACAGCACCACGCCCACCGCGATGCCGATGGCGGCGCTGGGCAGGATGATGCGCACCTCCGACCACAGCTGTTTGCCCCACCAGGCGCGAGAGCTCAGGAAGTCCATCACCAGCAACAGCGGCAGCAGGATACCTGCGGCTTCCAGCGGCCCGATGGCCAGCGCCATCAGCGGCACCGAGAGCGAGCCGAAGCCACCGGCGAAGCCGCCCTTGGAGATGCCGGTCAGGTAGGTCGAGAAGATGATCGCGCTCCAGGCCAGCGCAGAGTAATCGGGCAGTGTCAGCAGGGCGTCGAGAGAATCGGTCACGGGCATCTCATGTCGAGAGGGCGGGCAAGGTGAGTCGTGAAGGCCCATTGTTGAACAATTCTGCCCGCGCTTCATCCCGACACGCTGCAATGAAGTCTTTCCCTTGGCGCACCAATGCGCTAAAAGGCGCATGTCGCACAGTGTTTTCTTTCGAGACACTGGGCGAGTAGCCTGATCTGGCGGGCATGTCGCAGTGCCTGCCGCTCGTTGGTCGAACAATCTCTGAGGTGGCGATGTCACGCGCTCCATTTGAAATCAGCGGTACCCGCATCGCGCCGGGAACGCGGGCCCAGGTCGATGTGCCTGTCGCCAAGCTCTACACCCATGCGCCGCTGCACATCCCCGTCGAGGTGGTGCATGGTCGCCAGCCCGGCCCGGTGCTGCTGGTGTGCGGTGCCATCCACGGTGACGAGATCAACGGCGTCGAGATCGTGCGGCGGCTGCTCAAGAGTTCCAGCCTTGCGCGGCTGCGCGGCACCCTGATCGCGGTGCCCATCGTCAACGTGTTCGGTTTCGTGCAGCACACGCGCTACCTGCCGGACCGCCGTGACCTCAACCGCTGCTTCCCGGGCAGCGAGAGCGGCTCGCTGGGCTCGCGGGTGGCGGCGCTGTTCCGTGAGCAGATCGCCGATCAGGCCACCCACATCATCGACCTGCACACCGGCGCGATTCATCGCACCAACCTGCCGCAGATCCGCGCCACCATGACCGGCAGTGATGCCACACGTCAGATGGCGGACGCCTTCGGTGCGCCGGTGCTGCTGAATGCCGAGCTGCGCGAGGGCAGTCTGCGCGCCTATGCCAGCGAGCGCGGCGTGCCGGTCATCACCTATGAGGCCGGTGAGGCACTGCGCTTCGATGAGTGGGCGATTCGCCCGGGTGTCAGCGGCGTGAAGCGCGTGATGCGCTCCATCGGCATGCTGGCCAAGGACCGCGACCGCAAGCCCAGCTCGCGTGCGGTGGAGATGTCCAACGGCTCCAGCTGGGCGCGGGCCTCCATCGATGGCATCGTCCAGAGCCGCGTGGGCCTGGGGGACCGCGTCGAGAAGCATCAGGTGCTGGGCATCGTCGCCGACCCCTTCGGCAACAGCGAAAGCGAGGTGCTGTCACCCGCGGATGGCATCATCATCGGCATGGCCAATCTGCCGCTGGCCAATGAGGGCGAGGCGCTCTATCACGTGGCGCGCTTCCATGCGATCGACGATGCCGAGAGCGCCGTCGACAACTTCCAGCAGCTGTTCGAGCCGGACTCCATCTAGGCGCATCACGCTCCTTTACGGCCCTGTTGCTGACAGTGATAACGCAAACGCCCCGCTCAATGAGCGGGGCGTTTGCGTTGCAGCAGTCTGTCGTCTGGTCGAAAGCGACAGCCACAGAGCACTCAGCCGTGGCTGGTCTGGGTCTCGAGCGGGCCGTCATGACGCGCTTCCGCGCCGTGCATCCAGTCCACCAGCTTGCCGGCGAACACCAGCAACAGCAGGCCGCCGAGCACGCCGGTGATGGCGATGCCGCCGAACACGCTCATGGCACCGGCTTCGCCGACCAGCGAGCCGATCATGCCGGCCAGATAGTTGGCCAGCGCCACGAAGGCGAACCAGGCGCCCATCATCAGCGCGCCCATGCGCACCGGTGACAGCTTGGTGACCATCGACAGCCCCACCGGCGACAGGCACAGCTCGCCGAGAGTGTGGAAGAAGAAGGCGCCGACCAGCCACATCATCGAGGCGCTGCCTGCGGCTTTCTGCTCCAGCACCGCGCCGATCATGCACACGAAGCCGATGCCGAGGGCGATCAGGCCGAAGGCGAACTTGACCGGCGAGCTGGGCTCGCGGTTGTCCATGCGTGTCCACAGACCCGCCAGCAGCGGCGAGAGCAGGATGATGAACAGCGGATTGAGCGACTGGAACCAGGCCGCCGGCACTTCAAAGCCCATCAACATGCGATCGGTATAGTCCTGCGCATACAGCGCCATCAGGCCGCCGCCCTGCTCGAAACCCGCCCAGAACAGGATGGTGAACAGGCCCAGCACCATGATGACCTTGATGCGGTCACGCTCTTCACGGCTCAGCGGTGTCTTGCGGTTGTTGCTCTTGCTCAGGCGTGCCTCACGGCGGGCGCTGGGTTCGACCCCCAGGTCACCCAGATGGCGCGGCGCGAAGATGAGCTGGATGGCGACCGCCAGCAGCATGCCGACACCGGCCACCAGGAAGCCGGCGTTCCAGCCATAGCCTTCGGCCATGGAGCCCGCGACGATGCCCGACAGCAGCGCACCGATGTTGATGCCCATGTAGAAGATGGTGAAGGCGCCATCACGGCGGTGATCGCCCTGTTGATAGAGGTCACCGACCATCGTGGAGATGTTGGGCTTGAACAGGCCGTTGCCGACGATCAGCAGGCCGAGGCCGACATACAGCAGCTCGGGGTTGAGGCCGCTCATGGCTGGCGGCACGGCGAGCACGAATTGCCCGGCCGCCATGATCAGACCCCCGATCAGGATCGCACGTCGGGCGCCCAGCCAGTTGTCGGCCAGTGCTCCGCCGAACATCGGCGTGATGTACACCAGGCCCGTGAAGATGCCATACAGCTGCAGGGCGTCGCCCTGATTCCAGCCCAGACCGCCACTGGTGACGGCATCGGTGAGATAGAGCACCAGCAGGGCACGCATGGCGTAGTAGGAGAAGCGTTCCCACAGTTCCGTGGAGAACAGCAGATAGAGTCCGGCCGGATGCCCGAACAGCTCACGGCTGTTGGCTCCGGTAGGGGAGTGTGTGGACATGGAACCTCGAAGGAAGTGTCAGCAGAAGCAGCGCAGCCCGGATGACGGGACTGCATGGACCGGCCCACAGGTCTGCAGAGGAGGACTGTGGAGGAATCGCCGATGACGGAGCAGTTGTGTGGCTGACATCACGCAAGCATGGCGTGACGATGTCGAGACCGGTTGTTGTCCGTATGGTCAGCCATTCTGCGTGAGATGGCTTTGTCAGACAATCAAACGAAAGTCATGCATGTTGTTGGTATTTAAGGGGTTATTAGCTTAGGTGGCGACGCAGGGTTGCGTCTGGTGTCACGCCTGACAGTGCAGTGCCGTCACTTTGCTGACTGCCAAGACGACGACACCCGGCGCGAGGGCCGGGTGTCGGGGGACGGTCTTTTGAAAGCGCCGCTCTCAAGAGGACAGGGCAGAATAGAGAGGGTAGAAGAGACAGGGCAGAAGCGGCGCGAACAGGCCAGCTCGATCAGGCCTGCTCGACCTGTGCCTCGGGCCGGTGCTCCGGCACGCGCGCCATGGCGTCATCGATGACCTCGATGCCCGCGCCCGGCTTGTGGGCGTTCTCGGAGACATGACGGCGGAACTGGCGGCCGCCCGGCTGACCCTGGAACAGCCCCAGCAGATGGCGGCTGATGTGGTTGAGGCGCACGCCCTCGGCGAGACGCTTCTCGATGTAGGGGCGGAAGGCACGCAGCGCATCGTGGCGGCTGGTGTGCGGATTCTCGGCCTCGCCGTACAGCTCGCTGTCCACCGTCGCCAGCAACCAGGGGTTGTGGTACGCCTCACGGCCGACCATCACGCTATCGACGTGCTCCAGCTGCTCGTGCAGCTCATCCATCAGCTTCAGGCCGCCGTTGATACCGATATGCAATGACGGATGCGCCTGCTTGAGGCGGTGCACGCGGCCGTAGTTCAGCGGCGGCACATCGCGGTTCTCCTTCGGCGACAGGCCTTGCAGCCATGCCTTGCGCGCATGCACGCTGAAGGTGTCGCAGCCGGCATCGGCCACGGTGGTGATGAAGCGCTCGAGATCGGCGTCCTCATCCTGATCATCGATCCCGATGCGGCACTTCACCGTCACCGGAATCTTCACCTGCGCCTGCATCGCCGCCACGCACTTGGCCACCAGCTCCGGATGGCCCATCAGACAGGCACCGATCATGTTGTTCTGCACGCGATCGCTCGGGCAGCCGACATTCAGGTTCACCTCGTCATAGCCCCAGCTCTCGGCGATCGCCGCACACTCGGCCAGCGCCTGCGGGTCGCTGCCACCCAGCTGCAACGCCAGCGGATGCTCCGTCTCGTCGTGACCGAGGAAGCGCTCGCGGTCCGGATTGAACAGCAATGCCCCGGTGGTCACCATCTCCGTGTACAGCAGCGTACGACGGCTCAACACGCGCGCGAAGGCGCGGTAGTCTCGGGTCGTCCATTCCATCATCGGCGCAACGGAAAAGGTGCGGTCAATCGGTGTCATCGGCATGGCAGTCATATCGGCTGGTGTGGGAGCAGGGATCGGAGCATCAGGTGCAGGCGCTGTCGAGACAAGCGGGCGGTGATTCTAGCAGCTTGTGAGGCGAAGCGCCGAGTCAGAGGGAGCCGCGAGCCAATGCGCCGCTCATGGCTCAATGCGTGTTGTTGACCTTCAGCGCCTCGATGTCCTGGGCGATGTCTTCGGCGAGCTGGTGGACGGCTTCGCTTTCGCCTTCACGCTGGGCGTAGGCGCGCAGGCCCATGACTTCGGCCTGCAGGCGGCGGCCGAGGCGTTCCGGCTGGTGCGCGGGGCGCTCGGGGTCGATGAGTTCACCGGCGTCGCGGGCGTCTGCGAAGGCCTGGCGGAAGCGGGCTTCCATGTTGGCGAGCAGCATCTCGACCTTGTCGCGGGCGGCCTGTTCACGCTCGCCGAGTTCCAGCAGGCTCTTGGCCAGCATGCAGGCGCGGGACGGCACCTCGCAGTCGCGCAGTCCGCCGAGCTTGCGGATATAGGTGGCGAGAGCGGTCAATGGCGAGTCGTGGCTGGCCATCAGGCTTTCCATCTCGCGCAGGCTGCGCGCGGAGTAGCAGTCCAGCGCTTCCTGGAAGAGGCCATCCTTGCTGCCGAAGGTGGCGTAGATGCTGCCGGGACGCATGTCGAGCGCGTGCTCGATATCCTTCAGCGAAGTGGCATGAAAGCCCTTCTGCCAGAAGAGATTGAGCGCCCGTTCGAGGGAATCCTGGCGGTTGTGCAAGGTCGCGCGTGGCATGGCTGTCCTGACGATGGGGCTCGCGAGTGACGCCTGTCTTCGCGCGGCATGGCGAAGCGGGCGGTCTGCAAGGAGCAAGGTGTTGAGTGAGTACTCAAGTTTAACTTGAATGATCGCTCAAATCCAGCTAGTGTGTTCCCCGACAACGCAGTGCAGCGGATGGTCAGGCGTTATTTTGAGCGTTTGCTCATATCTTGCCCTGCATCCTCAGGGGCGCTGCTCAAGGCTTCATGCCACTGGCTGGCAGCCCGCCCCTGAGACTCCGCGCATCTCGTTCATCATTCCGAAGGAGTCCTCATGACAGATTTCACACTCTACACCGCCGACAATGCCCCGCAGGACAGCAAGCCGCTGCTCGGCAAGTCCGTCGAAGCCTTCGGCATGGTGCCGGGCCTGCACGCCGTGATGGCCGAAGCGCCGGGCCTGCTGGAAGGCTACCAGGTGCTGCACCAGCTGTTCCTCGACAGCAGCTTCGATGATGAAGAGACCACCGTGGTGTGGCAGACCATCAACGTCGAGCACAACTGCCACTACTGTGTGCCGGCGCATACCGGTATCGCCAAGTCGATGAAGGTGGATGACGCCATCATCGAGGCGCTGCGCAACGAGACGCCGCTGCCGACCGAGCGTCTGGAAGCCCTGCGTACCTTCACGCTGGCCGTGGTGCGTGAGCGTGGCTTCGTCGATGACGCCACCGTGCAGACCTTCCTCGATGCCGGTTATACCAAGCGCAATGTGCTGGAAGTGATTCTGGGCCTGTCCCAGAAGGTGATGAGCAACTACACCAATCACCTGGCCGAGACGCCGATCGACGAGCCGTTCAAGAAGTTCGAGTGGCACAAGCAGGGCTGAAACTGAGGCGAGAGGGCACGGCAAGTGCCTGACTCCCCAATGCTAATGAAAATATTTCTCATTAGTGTTGACGTCTGAGCCTGCGGGTCATATTCTGGGGTCATCGCTTCCCCGCCATGGGTAGCGGTGTCCCGGCCAGCGGAGTCAGGCCCCTGTCCGGGAGGCTTCTCATCAGACAGTTTTACGGTCCTTGCCAGCGGCTCATCCTACGGGGTGGGCCGCTTTTTTATGCGCAAAAAAAGACGCCTCCTTCGCTTGCGCGAGGGAGGCGTCCGGAAGCGCTTCTCGATTCACTTGCTTTCCGTCTGCCAATGACAGGGAGGAAGGCTTGCGAGCCGAGCGGTGCTTCGTGCTCACCAGATTTGGATGTCAGGTCCCTGGCAAGCGTCTCATCAGGCCAGTCACGACCTTGATATTCTGGCGCCATGATACGTCAGCCGGTGAGGGGAGGCCAGCGGCGCGTGAGATAAACGCTGACTCAATGTTAATGAAAATATTTCTCATTAGTATTGACGGCGTCTGCCGGAGAGCATAATCTGGATTCATCGCTTCCCGCCATGGAATGCGGTAGCCAGAACAGCGGAGTCAGGCCCCTGTTCGGGTTTCTCCTCATCAAGCTAGTCACGGTCTTAGGGCGGCTCTCACGGGTCGCCTTTTTTCGTGTCTGGCCGTCAGACGCTGCTCTGGCGCGCTATCTCCCTCACTCGCTCGATCTCTCGCACGCTTATTCCCTCGGGCGATCTCTCGCACGCGGCCTCGCGCTCATGCCTGATACGCCCCGTCGCTCGGCCTCCGCTGGCGCGCCATCTCGTTTAGAATGACGACATCCTATTCGCACGCCGCCAAGGCGCCCGGGTTTCGCTGCCTTTTCAGACGGTTGGCCATAGTGGCCAGTCATTGTCATCAGTCAGTGCACAGGCGCGACCCGCGGGGCTTTTCGAGGAAGTCATCATGATCACACTCTATCGACTGCACGATGATGGCCGCCTGCGCGGCGAACATATCGTGTTGCCCGACCCGCAGCCCGGCCAGCCCGATGCGCCGCCGCGCCTGGCGGATAGCGCTGAAGAGGCGGCTGCCCTGCATGCCGGGTTGCTGGCCGATGACGAGCTGGCACCGCCGATTCTGGTGCGAAGCGATGTGCTGTGGATCGATCTCTGTGAGCCGGATGAGCAGGAAAAACGCTGGGTGAGCGAACAGTTCACGGTGGAGCTGCCTGATGTCGAGGAACTGGAGGAGATCGAATCGTCGTCGCGCTTCTATCTGGAAGGCGATGGCATCCACGTCGTCTCGCTGTTTCCGCATCGCAAGGGGCGCGAGCCACAGACGGCCAACGTCGCCTTCCATCTGCATGGGCGCCAGCTGATCAGCATGCGCCACGAGGATATCGGCCTGCTGCGGCTGTTCCGCAATCACCTGCGTCGCCAGCGGCTGAGTCCGGAGGATGGCTGGGAGGTGCTGCTGGCGCTGCTGGCGATGAAGGTCGATTACCTGGCCGATGAGATCGAGGATATCTACCGCGCGCTGGAAGCACTGGGCAAGCAGGCGGTGCACCCCGAGGCGCTGGAAGACACCCTGCACGGCATCCTGCTGCAGGAGCGCTACAACGACAAGGTCCGCCAGTCGCTGCTGGACAGCCAGCGCCTGCTGCGCCAGCTGACGCGCCACCTGCCCTCGGCGCCACGCCAGAAGTCGCGACGGCAGGAGATTCGCGACATGCTGCGCGACATCGACTCGCTCAATCCGCACACCACCTTCATTTTCGACAAGGTCAACTTCCTGCTCGATGCCTCGATCGGTTTCACCAACCTCGATCAGAGCCGCATCATCAAGATCTTCTCGGTGGCGGCAGTGGTCTTCATGCCGCCGACCTTGATCGCCAGCATCTACGGCATGAACTTCCACTGGATGCCGGAGCTGGACGAGGACTGGGGCTATCCCTTCGCGCTGTGTCTGATGGGGGTGTCGGCGCTCTCGACCTATCTGTTCTTCAAGTGGAAGAAGTGGCTGTAAGTCACTGAAGACAGGCATAAAAAAAGCGCCTGGCGTCGTTAGACGGCCAGGCGCACAAGAAACTTGCATTACAACACTGAAGATCGCCACCGAGGCCCGGGATGGGCCGACAGCGAAACCGCGCGTGGGGGCGTCGCCATGCAGACCAGTCACCGGGAATCGGTGGGATGAGCAGTGCAACTACCTGAGCGCGAACCTGGACGGTCGGGCTGCGCCACGCAGGCCCGGCCGTCGTCGGTCTAGTCCGGGAGCAGGCGGCCGATGCCGCGACGCGCCTGCTCCCGCATGTTCGTGGCGCACAGTATAGGGTGCCGCGCTTTGGAGAATAAGCGCGTACAATCGAAAACTAGGGTTTCCAATATGGAAACTCGGAAGATTGATGGGATGTCTGGCCGTGTTCAGGGGGCCATGGCGGTTGCACAGCGAGGGTAAGGAAGACACATGGCGACACTTGATGCATTGCGCGTATTCGTCGAGGTCGTGCGCGCGGCCAGTTTCACGGCGGCGGCACGGCGACTGGGAATTTCCAAGTCGCTGGCATCCAAGCGGGTGGCGGCACTGGAAGAGCAGCTGGGCGTCAGCCTGATCAATCGCTCGACCCGCAAGCTGCATCTCACCGAGGCGGGGCGCATCTACTACGAGCACGGCCTGCGCATCCGCGAGGAGCTGGAATCCGCCGAGGCCCGCGTGCAATCCGTCACCTCGCAGCCGATGGGCCAGCTCAAGGTGTCGGCGCAGGTGTCGTTCGGCTTCATGTATCTGGCCGCGCCGACCACCGCCTTCATGCGCCGCTACCCGGATGTCAGCGTCGAGATTCTGCTCGAGGATCAGCGCTTCGAGCCCATCGATGAGTCGGTGGATCTGGCGATTCGCATGGGGCCGCTGCCGGATTCCTCGATGGTCTCGCGCCCGCTGTGCAAGGTGGTCTATGGCCTGTATGCGGCGCCGGACTATCTGGCGCGCGTCAATGCGCCGCCGGTGCAGCCCCAGGACATCCGCGCCTTCGATACCATCTTCTACGGCAATTACGATCTGGGGGCGCATTGGCGCTTCACGCTCAATGGTCAGCCCTTCGATGTGGAGCCGGAGTCGCGGCTGGTGATCAACAATCTGCTCGGCGTGGTGGAGGCGGCCAAGGCCGGCTTCGGTCTCGCCTATCTGCCGACCTTCTCGGCCCGCGCGGCAGTGGAGAGTGGTGAGCTGGTGCCGCTGCTGCAGCCCTACTGGAACGAGCATGGCTCGATGGTGGTGCTGTTCCGCTCACGCAAGTACCTGCCCGACAAGACCCGCGCCTACCTCGACTTCATCACCGAGTGGTTCCAGGAGCATCTGCAGCTCTGACGTCGCCTCTACCGAGAGGGTTACCACTCGATGGCCTGGCCGGCCCAGTCGTAGAAGCCGCCGCTGGCGGTGGGCGGTAGTTCGCAGGCGACGCGCAGCAGACGGCGCGCCACGAAGCCCGTGGTGAACAGTTTGCCTTCGGGCACGCGGGCCTGGAAGGGCGTCGACAGGCCGGTGTCGGTGGTGCCGGGATGCAGCGCGACCAGCAGTGCCTCGGGATTGCGGCGCGCGATCTCGATGGCGGCGGTCTTGAGCAGCATGTTGTGGCTGGCCTTGCTGGCGCGATAGGCATACCAGCCGCCGCTGCGGTTGTCGGAGATCGAGCCGACCCGCGCCGACAGCGAGGCGAAGATCACCGGCGTGCGTCGGCGCAGGCGTGGCGCCAGCATTCCCAGCAGCAGGGCCGGGGCGAAGGCGTTGACCTGGTGCAGGCGCGTCAGGGCCGCCAGGCTCAAATCCTCCAGGCGCTTCTCCGGCCATAGCTGCTCACGCTCGTCATGCAGCAGGCCCAGCGCGTTGAATATCAGCGCCGGTGGCTGTCCCGCCTCGCTCTCCCCATCCAGTTGCTGTGCCAGCCACTCCTCGAGGCGCGCGGTGCCTTGCTCGGTGGTCAGGTCGGCCTCCAGCGTCTCGAGCTCGGGATGCGCCGCCAGGCATGAGACATCGCGACTCACCGCCAGCACTTTTCCACAGTGCGGATGGACAAGCAGCTCAGCGATCAGCGCCCGCCCGATCCCGCCGCTGGCACCGGTGACCAGTGCGCAGAAGCCCTGTGGCAGGCGCGCGAAGGTGTCCGCCGCCAATGGCTGATCTTCCAGTCTGCTGTCTGCCATGCATGTCTCCCTCTGTAGTGGCCGAATGTGACTGTCGTCACGCAGTGCGCTCCATCAGCCTGGCGAGACGGGAATCGCGGCTCAGCGTGGTCGGAGTGGCGTCTTCCTGCAGGCGGCCCGCCTCCAGCAGAGCCAGGCGCGCAAAGCGCTCCAGCCCCAGCGGCTGGTGGGTGATCATGATCAGGCTGCGGCCCTCGCAGGCGGCGAGAATCGCGCTCATCACCTGCTCGGCGCTGGTGCGGTCCAGTCCTTCGCAGGGCTCATCGAGCAGCACGATCGGCGCCGGTGACAGCAGTGCACGCGCCACACCGAAGCGGCGCAGCTGGCCACCGGACAATGAACGCCCCCCTTCATCCGGGAAGCCGGCCAGTCCCTGTGGCTGGCGGGCCAGCCAGTCGCCAAGGCCAAGGCTTTCCAACATGCGCGTCAGTGCCTCATCGCTGGCCTCGGGAGCGGCCAGGCACAGGTTGTCGGCGTAGCTGGCACAGAACAGATGCGTGTCCTGCGGGCAGACCGCGAAGCTTGCGCGCAGCGTGGCCTCGTCGAGTGAATCCAGCGCCACGCCGCCCAGCGTGATGCGTCCGGCGCTGGGGAGATGGAAGCGACTGAGCACGTCCAGCAGGGTGCTCTTGCCGCTGCCGGACGGGCCGAGCAGTGCCAGATGCTCGCCTGCGGCCAGTGTTAGGGAAAGCTCTGTGAGCACCGGCGTGTCGCCGTGGGTGACGCTCAGCTGCTCGATCTCCAATGCATGACCCACCGGCGTGGCAGCCTCGGAGTCACTGGGGAACTGAGCCGCCGGCGTATTGGCCTGCACGCTGTTGAGGCGCGCGGCCGCCGACAGGCAGCGACCGAGCCCCTGCCAGGCCAGCGGCAGTGGCGCCAGCGCCTCGAAGGCGCCGAGCACGGCCAGCAGGAACAGCGCCAGCAGGCGACCATCGAGCAGCTCGTCAGAATGCGTCGTCATGTCGTTGTTCGCATATGGCGCCATTTGCATGACGCCGAGTAGCGCCACCCCGGCCAGCGTCAGCCCCAGCAGACTGTGGCTCAGCCAGCTGGCCAGTGCCTGACGGCGTGCCTGGGCGCGCTCGATGCTATCCCGCTCGGCCTGTTGCTCGGCGAGGCGCTCAAGCTCCTCATTCCAGCGACCATAGATCACCAGCTCGCCCAGTCCCTGCAGGCGTTCCAGCAGGCGCGCGCGCAGGCGGCTGGCCGAGGACTGATGCCGCATGGCGTCACGGCTGCCACGCCACCAGGCCAGCCACGGCACCAGTCCGCCGGTCAGTACCAGTCCGATTACTGCCACCAGCGCCAGTGTCGGCGCGAAGATGCCGATCAGTGTGCCGGCGGCGAGGATGGCGCAGACCGCCACCAGCGAGGGAATCAATACGCGCACGTAGAGGCTGTCGAGGGCGTCGACATCCGCGCCCAGGCGGGTCATCAGCTCTCCCTGGCCGGCATGTTGCAGCGCGGCGGGGGAGAGCGGCTCGATGGCCTCGAACAGGCGGCGGCGCAGGCTCGCCAGCAGACGCAGCGTGCCTTCGTGGGTGGTGACGCGCTCGCCATAGCGTCCGGCGGTGCGCGCCAGCGCCAGACCGCGCACGCCTGCCGCCGGTGTGAAGAAGTTGAAGGCCTGGGTGGCGGCGACGCTCAAGCCGGCCACGGCGGTGGCGGAGAGAAACCAACCCGACAGCGCCAGCAGACCGGTGGCGGCCAGCAGGGTGATCAGCGCCAGCAGCGCGCCGATGCCTAGCCAGCCGCGATGCTCGCGCATCAAGGCCAGATAGGGCGTCAGTTCGCGCAGACGTGGGCGCTGCTCGCTATACGCTTCACCCAGTGCTGGCTCACTTGCTGTGACAGCCGCGGGCGTGTCAGGCGCGGGCTTGCGGATGGCGCGGTTCATGCGTCACCTCGCGGTGTCGGGAGGGGGAGCGGGCGGTCCTGCACCAGCTGGCCATCGTCCAGATGAATCAGGCGCTGGCACAGCGTCAGCAGCTCTGGTCGGTGGGTCAGCAGCAGCAGGGTGCGACCCTCGCCGAGACGCTTGAGCGCGGCGATCACGCGCGCTTCGCTGTCGGCGTCCAGGCTGGCGGTGGGTTCATCTAGCAGCACCAGCGGCGCGTCATGCAAGAAGGCGCGGGCCAGAGACAGGCGGCGTGCCTGACCGCCGGACAGCGCCTGGCCGCCCTCGCCAAGACGCGTCTCGAGCCCGCGCGGCAGGTGCTGGTACCAGTCAAGCAGGTCGGCATTGTCCAGCGCCGCTTCGAGCTGTGCGTCGCTGGCCTGAGGCCTGGCCAGGCGCAGGTTGTCGGCCAGCGTGCCGGACAGGACCATCGTCTCCTGACCGACCCAGGTCGCCATGCCCGGCGGCAGGCCGTGGCTCAGCGGATGGCCATTGAGATACAGCAGGCCGTCGCTGGCCTCGACGAAGCCGAGCAGCAGATTGAGCAGCGTCGACTTGCCGGAACCGGAGGCGCCGGTCAGCGCGACGCGTTCGCCCTGGGTGATCCGCAGGGTCAGCGGGCCGAGCGCCGGCAGAGTCAGCGTGCTGGTCTGGCGGTTCCACTGATTGGGATAGCGCACACAGACCTCTTCCAGCATCAGCGAGTGCAGCTTGCGGGTCTGAGGGCGCGCCGCGGGCAGGTCGCTGATGGCATTGTGCGCCTGTGCGCCAGCCTCGGCCTCTTGCGTGAAGGGGGCACTGCCGACGATGGGGGCGAGATCACTGGCGGCAGCCTCGGCCTCGGCCTTGGCGTGATAGTGCACGCCCAGCTCGCGCAGCGGCTGATAGAACTCGGGCGCCAGCACCAGAATGAAGAGCGCGGTCTGCAGGGTCAGCGGTGAGTCGCCCCAGGTGCCGAATTGCAGGTGGCCGAGGAAGTGGAAGCCGAGGTAGACCGCCAGCAGCGCGATGGACACCGCGGTGAAGAATTCCAGCACCGTGGAGGACAGGAAGGCCAGGCGCAGCACGCGCATGGTGCGCTTGCGAAAGGCATGGCTGACCGCCTCGACCTGGGGGCCGCGTCTGGCGCCGCCGAACAGCTTCAGGGTCTTGAGGCCGGTGAGCAGGTCCATGAAGTGGCGGCCCATGCGGTCCATCTCCCGGAACTGCTCCTGCGAGCGCTTGCGCGCCGCTATGCCGACCAGAATCATGAAGATCGGTACCAGTGGTGCGGTGGCGGCCAGAATCAGGCCGGCCGCCCAGTTGAGCGGAAACACCACGCACAGCAGCATCAGCGGAATCAGCCCCGCGAGGCGTGTCTGTGGGCGGAAGTCGGCGTAGTAGCCGTGCAGTGACTCGACCTGGTCCCAGACGCGGTTGGCGAGACTGGCGCGATGCTGGCGACGCACCCACAGCGGGCCGAGTTCGGCGAAGCGCTGCAACAGTCGCTCGCGCAGGCGACGGCGGATCTGTTGACTGGCGCGGGTGCCGGCATAGCCACGCAGGCCAGTGAGCGCGCCGCGCAGCGAGAGACTGGCGGCGAGCACCGCGATGGCCGGCCACAGTGTCGCCAGGCCTTCGCGGTCGATCGCCACGCCCTGGGCCAGGCGTGCGATGGCCCAGGCCTGGGCGAGCAGCACCAGCGTCGAGAGCAGGGCGCACAGGATGGCGAGCTGGGGCCAGCGGCCACCGGCACGTGCCAGTGTCTCCAGCCAGCGGCGTGGCACGAATTCTGCCGATGCAGTGGCATCGGTGGGGGAGGGTGAAACATCGGGTGCAGCGGCAGTTCGGGGCATTCATGCTCCTGCCGGTGGTGGCAGAGATAGTTGCAGGGAGGCGCTGGCGTCACGTCTCAAGGCAGAGAATGACGCATCTGGCGCAAGCTTACCGCCGAGAGAGCGTTGGTACACGGCGACGCACTGTCGCACATCTTCACCTTGCGTATAATATGCCCCAGCACTCGCTGCTGAGACAGCAGCGTGATTTCACGCCCCGGCAGTCAGTCATTGCCGAGACGCTTGTTGCCCTCTCTTCTCGAACTACTGGACTCCACATGACCGTTCGTACGCGCATCGCACCGTCGCCGACTGGTGATCCCCACGTCGGCACCGCCTACATCGCCCTGTTCAACCAGTGCTTCGCTCGTCAGCATGGTGGCGAGTTCATTCTGCGTATCGAGGATACCGATCAGACGCGTTCCACCGGCGAATCCGAGCAGATGATCCTCGACTCGCTGCGCTGGCTGGGCATCGAATGGGCCGAAGGCCCGGATGTCGGCGGTCCGCACGGCCCGTACCGTCAGAGTGAGCGTGGCGACATCTACGCCAGACACTGCCAGCAGCTGATCGATGCTGGCCATGCCTTCAAGTGCTATCGCACCAGCGAAGAGCTGGACGAGCTGCGCGAGTCGCGCAAGGCCGAAGGTCTGCACATGGCGCTCAAGCCGTCCGATCTCGCGCTGCCGGCAGAAGAAGTGGCACGTCGTGAAGCGGCGGGCGCGCCCTTCGTCATCCGCATGAACGTGCCGGAAAGCGGTACCTGTGTGGTCAAGGACATGCTGCGCGGCGAGATCGAGGTCGAGTGGGCCCAGGTCGATGCGCAGATCCTGCTCAAGTCCGATGGCATGCCGACCTACCACCTGGCCAATGTGGTGGATGATCACCTGATGGAGATCACCCACGTGCTGCGTGGCGAGGAGTGGATCAACTCGGCGCCCAAGCATCAGCTGCTGTATGAATACTTCGGCTGGCAGATGCCGGAACTGTGCCACATGCCGCTGCTGCGCAACCCGGACAAGACCAAGCTGTCCAAGCGCAAGAACCCGACGTCGATCCTCTACTACCGTCGCATGGGCTACCTGCCGGCGGCGGTGATCAACTATCTCGGCCGTCTCGGCTGGTCCATGCCGGACGAGCGCGAGAAGTTCTCCCTGAGCGAGATGCAGGAGCACTTCGATATCCAGCGTGTCTCGCTGGGTGGTCCGGTATTCGATGTCGAGAAGCTCAGCTGGCTGAACGGTCTCTACATCCGTGATCTGTCCGAGGACGAGCTGCTGAGCGAGCTGCGTCAGTGGGCTTTCAACGAGTCCTACGTCAAGCAGATCCTGCCGGAAGTGAAGCCGCGCATCGAGACGCTGTCCGAGGCGATTCCGCTGGCCGGCCACTTCTTCTCCGGTCTGCCGGCCATCACGCCGGACGACTTCGCCAAGGCGAAGCTGGAAGGCGAAGACCTGGTGCGTCAGATGCAGTTCCTGACCTGGAAGCTTGAAGCCGTGAGTGCCTGGGACAAGGAGCACCTGCTGGCGGAAGTGAAGCTGCTCTCCGAGCACTTCGGGCTCAAGATGAAGGACTTCCTGGCACCGGTGTTCGTGGCGGTGACCGGCTCGGCGACTTCCACCTCGGTGATGGACGCGATGGTCATTCTGGGCTCCGACATGACGCGCGCGCGTCTGCGTCACGCCGTGGCCGTACTGGGCGGCGTCTCCAAGAAGGCCGCCAAGCGCTTCGAGAAGGAATATCGCGACCTGTAAGAATATCGCGACCTGCAAGAATATCGCGACCTGCAAGAATATCGCGACCTGCAAGGGTGTCTGCGATGTGTAGGTGATGGCCCCCGTGACGTATGCCGTCATGGGGGCCATGTCTTGCAGCAGGGCGCTGAACAGCGCTTTCAGTGGTGATCAGCAGCACGATGAGAATTGTGTGAAAAAGAAGTTGACGACCCCGAGGGTTATCAGTAAGATACGCCTCGTTCTTGAGAGACGGGGCCTTAGCTCAGCTGGGAGAGCGCAACACTGGCAGTGTTGAGGTCAGCGGTTCGATCCCGCTAGGCTCCACCAAGTTTCTCAAGCGACTGCGTCCCATTCGTCTAGTGGTCCAGGACACCGCCCTTTCACGGCGGTAACAGGGGTTCGAACCCCCTATGGGACGCCACTCTTCAGACATCTCGAGTCACCTTTCAGGTCTCGCGAAGTCAACAAAAAAGCACACCTTGCGGGGTGTGTTTTTTTTGTCCCTGATTCTGGCTTATGCACAGCCTGTGTGTCGGCAGAAAAGCATGTTATCCCCAAGTCGCCCTTGACAGGCCCCGTGTCTTGTCCACTGTTCGCGCGCTGTCACATCTCCCCCTGCATCTCTTTCCAAAGTGCGGCCCCTGCGGCTGGCGCTTACGTCGTGTTACGAAAAATTTCTTTTATATCAATGGTTTATGCGCTGGTTAAATTTTGTGCAATCTGTTGGTAAGCCCGCTGTCATGCTGGTTCGCCGCGCTTGTCTAGGGGTTATCAACGAGGTTATCCACAGATAGTGTGGAAAAACATCATGAGCGCCGCTGCTGTCTGGGATGTTGCGCTGCGGCATCAAAAAAACGCCTCATTCCCGCGTCCATATGGCGTTGGAATGAGGCGTTTTCAGTGCGAGGCCGTGTGATGCGATTCAGCTCGCTCGCGTGTATTCAGACCCGCTTCATCTGGAGAGGCGCTTGAGCAGCGAGGAGGTGTCCCAGCGATTGCCGCCCATGGCCTGCACGTCGGCATAGAACTGATCGACCAGCGCGGTCACCGGCAGGCTGGCATCGATGCGGCGTGCTTCCGCCAGACAGATGTCGAGGTCCTTGCGCATCCAGTCGACGGCAAAGCCGTGATCGTACTCGTCCTTGAGCATGGTGGCGTGACGATTTTCCATCTGCCAGGAGCCGGCGGCGCCCTTGGAGATCACCTCGATCACCGCCTCGCGATCCAGCCCCGCCTGCTCGGCGAAGTGCAGGCCCTCGGAAAGCGCCTGCACCAGCCCGGCAATGCAGATCTGGTTGACCATCTTGGTGGTCTGGCCGGCACCGGTCTCGCCGATGCGCTTCACCATGCGACCGTAGTGTGTCAGCACCGGCTCGGCGCGCGCGTAATCCGCCTCGCTGCCGCCACACATGATGGTCAGCACGCCATTCACGGCGCCTTGCTGGCCGCCGGAGACCGGTGCGTCGACGAAGCCGATGTCGGCCTCGCCCGCGGCGGCGGCCAGCTCGCGTGCCAGGTCGGCACTGGCGGTGGTGTGGTCCACCAGCAGGCTGCCGCTCGCCATGCCGGCCAGCACGCCGTCGTCGCCGTAGGTGACGCTGCGCACGTCATCATCATTGCCCACGCACATCAGCACGATATCGGCGCCCTCGGCGGCTTCTCGCGGGGTGGCGTGATGGCTGCCGCCATACTCCTCGCTCCACTGCTCGGCGCGTGCACGTGTGCGGTTGTAGACCCGCACCTCAAGGCCTGCGCGTTTCAGATGGCCGGCCATGGGGTGACCCATGACGCCGAGTCCGATGAAGGCGGCGGTACGTGGCGTTGTGTGTGTGTCTGACATGCTGGGGGCTCCTTGCCATCAATCAGGAATGAGGTTGCGCCGCTCGCGATGGGGCGCATGGCGTGCCGGCGCGTACAGGGCTGACGAAGCCGGTACATCAGCACGCTAGCACGTCCGGGGCGGGGATGGGGTGGCTTTGTGGCTTGCGTCTCGACAGGGGTTGCGCGCATGAGAGGCGACAGGCCAAAAAAACCGCCTCCGAAGAGGCGGTCTGTCCTGTAGGCGAATGACCCGATGTTGCCGGGTTGCCTGGTGCTGAGTTACTTGGTGCTGGGTTACTTGGCCGGATAGTCGCGCTGCGGGTGGCCGGTGTAGAGCTGACGCGGACGGCCGATGCGGTGGCCGCCGGCGATCATCTCGTTCCAGTGGGAGATCCAGCCGATGGTGCGCGACATGGCGAAGATGACCGTGAACATGTTGGTCGGGATGCCGATCGCCTTGAGGATGATGCCGGAGTAGAAGTCGACATTCGGGTACAGCTTGCGCTCGATGAAGTACTCGTCTTCCAGCGCGATCTGTTCCAGACGCTTGGCGATCTTGAGCTGCGGGTCGTCCGCCATGCCCAGCTGCTCCAGCACTTCGTCGCAGGTCTCTTTCATGACCTTGGCGCGCGGATCGAAGTTGCGATAGACGCGGTGACCGAAGCCCATCAGCTTGAACGGGTCTTCCTTGTCCTTGGCCTTGTCGATGAAGCGCTGGATGTTCTCCTCGGACTCTTCACCGATCTCGTCGAGCATGGCCAGCACGGCTTCGTTGGCGCCGCCGTGTGCCGGGCCCCACAGTGCCGCGATACCGGCGCTGATGCAGGCGAACGGGTTGGCACCGGTGGAGCCGGCCAGACGCACGGTAGAGGTCGAGGCGTTCTGCTCGTGGTCGGCGTGCAGCATGAAGATGGTGTCCATCGCCTTGGCGAACACCGGGTTGATCTTGTACTCCTCGCACGGGTTGCCGAACATCATGTACAGGAAGTTCTCGCCGTAGGAGAGGTCATTGCGCGGGTACATGAACGGCTGACCGATGTTGTACTTGTGGCACATGGCCGCCAGGGTCGGCATCTTGGCGATCAGGCGCACGGCGCTGACGTAGCGTTCCTTCTCGTTGGTGATGTTCAGGTTGTCGTGATAGAAGGCGGCCAGGCCACCGACCACGCCGCACAGGATCGCCATCGGGTGGGCGTCGCGACGGAAGCCCTTGAAGAAGTTGACGATCTGCTCATGCACCATGGTGTGGTTGCTGATCAGCTGGGCGAACTTGTCGTATTCCTCGTCGCTCGGCAGCTCTCCGAACAGCAGCAGGTAGCACAGCTCGATGTAGTTGGAGCTCTTGGCCAGCTGGTCGATGGGGTAGCCGCGATGCAGCAGCACGCCTTTCTGGCCATCGATGAAGGTGATGGATGATTCGCAGGCGGCAGTGGAGACGAAGCCCGGGTCGTAGGTGAACATGCCTTCGGCGGTCAGGCCGCGAACGTCGATGACGTCCTGGCCGAGCGTGCCGGAATAGACCGGGAACTCGATGCTCTTGTCGATACCGTCTACTGTCAATGTCGCTTTCTTGTCAGTCATGCCGACCTCCTCATTATTCGCGTAACTCTTTGACTTGCTTGCCATGCCGGGCTTGCATCAATCCCGCCCACTATAGAAGCCCGCGAAAGATTGTCAATTCGCCACACGGCGTAGAGACGCGCGCCATGCTGCTGTGCGTCAGTTCCCCGACGTTTACGTATCCCGTGCCGTCAGGTCGCGTCCTGTTCACTGCATTTTGTGCAATCCGTGGTTGCGGCCCTGCGACGTCATGCCATTTGTCATGCCAATGGCCAACCCCTATAATCCACCGTCGCGCGACTGGCGGGAAATTCGGCTCGGTACCGTGGATGGCCTGCGCCCGAGACCCTTCCTCAAACCACCGCCCCTGCGGGCTTGCGTCCGTGTTGGGCCAAGAGAGTGTGTAAGAGCCGTGAATAGCAAACGACCCGTAAATCTCGATCTGACGACGATAAAGTTCCCTCTCCCTGCGCTGACTTCAATCACCCACCGTATTACCGGCGTGATTCTGTTCGTGGGCCTGGTATTTGCGCTGTGGGCACTCGATGCCTCGCTGTCCTCCCCGGAAGGGTTCGAGGCAGTGCGCGACACCCTGGCGACCAACTTCCTGGCCAAGATCGTGGCCTGGGGCCTGCTGTCTGCCCTCGGTTTCCACTTCGTGGCTGGCATCAAGCACCTGCTGATGGACATGGATATTGGTGTCGAACTGGAAAGTGCTAATCGCAAGGCGCAGGTCACTGTCGTGATCAGTGCTGTTCTCGTGGTCCTGGCGGGAGTCTGGGTATGGTAAACAACATCACCAATTTCAGCCGCAGCGGTCTGTCCGACTGGGTGCTGCAGCGTGTTTCTGCCGTGATTCTGGCAGTCTATTCCGTGTTCATGGTCGGCTACCTGCTGCTCCATCCGAACCTCGACTACACCACCTGGAGTGGTCTGTTCGAGAACACGGCGATGCGCATCTTCTCTCTGATGGCATTCATCTCGATTGCCGCACACGCCTGGATCGGTCTGTGGACCGTGGCGACCGATTACATGAAGCCGACCGCACTGCGTTTCGGTTTCCAGGTCTTCGTCATCCTTGCGTTGTTCATCTTCTTGGTCTGGGGCGTTCAAGTCCTGTGGGGAGCCTGATACATGTCCACCATGCGTAGCCTGACATTCGACGCGATCATCATCGGCGGCGGCGGCGCTGGCCTGCGTGCCGGTCTCGAACTGTCCCAGTCCGGCAAGAAGACCGCCGTGCTGTCCAAGGTCTTCCCGACCCGCTCGCATACTGTCTCTGCCCAGGGCGGTATCACCTGTGCCATCGCTTCTGCTGATCCGAATGATGATTGGCGCTGGCACATGTATGACACCGTCAAGGGTGGCGATTACATCGCTGATCAGGACGCTGCGGAATATATGTGTACCGAAGGCCCGAAAGCGGTCTTCGAACTTGAGCACATGGGGCTGCCGTTCTCCCGTTTCGACAACGGCCGCATCTACCAGCGTCCGTTCGGTGGCCAGTCCAAGGACTTCGGCAAGGGCGGCCAGGCGGCTCGTACCTGCGCCGCGGCTGACCGTACCGGTCACGCCCTGCTGCACACGCTGTATCAGGCCAACCTGAAGAACGGCACCGTCTTCCTCGACGAGTGGTACGCCATCGATCTGGTCAAGAATGCCAACGGCGATATCGTCGGCGTGATTGCCCTGTGCATCGAGACCGGCGAGACCGTGGTCGTGAAGTCCAAGGCCACCGTTCTGGCCACTGGCGGTGCGGGCCGTATCTACGCCTCCACCACCAATGCCCTGATCAACACCGGCGACGGTATCGGCATGGCACTGCGTGCCGGCCTGCCGGTCCAGGACATGGAAATGTGGCAGTTCCACCCGACCGGGATTCACGGTGCGGGCGTGCTGGTCACCGAAGGTTGCCGCGGTGAAGGTGGCTACCTGGTCAACAAGGACGGCGAGCGCTTCATGGAGCGTTATGCGCCGAACGCCAAGGACCTCGCGGGCCGTGACGTCGTCGCGCGCTCCATGGTGCTGGAAATCCTCGAAGGCCGTGGCTGTGGCGAGAATGGCGACCACGTCTTCCTGAAGCTGGATCACCTGGGCGAGGAAGTGCTGAACAAGCGCCTGCCGGGTATCTCCGAGCTGTCCAAGACCTTCGCGCACGTCGACCCGACCAACGCGCCGATCCCGGTCGTGCCGACCTGCCACTACATGATGGGCGGCATCGCCACCAACGTGCACGGTCAGGCCATCGCACAGAACGAAGACGGCAGCGACCGCATCGTCAACGGCCTCTATGCCGTGGGTGAAGTGGCCTGTGTGTCGGTTCACGGTGCCAACCGTCTGGGCGGCAACTCGCTGCTGGATCTGGTCGTCTTCGGCCGCGCCGCGGGCAAGTACATCGAAAGCGCGCTCAACGAAGGTGTCGAGTACCTCGAGCCGACGCAGAGCGACATCGATGCAGCCCTGGTGCGCCTGAACCGCTGGAACGAGTCCGAAAGCGGCGAGTCCGTGCCGGAACTCAAGCGCGAACTGCAGCAGATCATGCAGAACTCCTTCGGTGTCTTCCGTCAGGAAGACAAGATGGAAGAGGGCGTCAAGCAGCTGTCCGATCTGCGTGAGCGTATCGCCAAGGCGGGTCTGTCCGACAAGTCTCAGGTCTTCAATACCGCGCGTATCGAAGCTCTCGAGCTGGACAACCTGATGGAAGTGGCGGAAGCCACTGCCATTGCGGCCCTGACCCGCAAGGAAAGCCGTGGTGCTCACTCCCGTTACGACTTCCCGGACCGTGATGACGAGAACTGGCTCAAGCATTCTCTGTTCTTCCCGAACGAGAAGCGTGTCGGCAAGCGTGATGTGAACTTCGCGCCGAAGACCGTCGAGCGTTTCGAGCCGAAGATTCGTACCTACTGAGTCTGAACCGAAGGCGCGCGTCGCGACCCGGTCGGGACGCCGCGCCTTGCTTCAGACCAAGTTCGCACTCGCTCGAGTTCACTCTCGCTTGAGTTCGCCGTGATCGAGGTGCGTGCAGGTCACCGCACGCACCTGACCCGTTTGCCCGGAGGGGAAACCATGCTTCAGGTATCCATATACCGCTACAACCCTGAAACCGATACTGCGCCGTACATGCAGGAGTTTCAGGTCGACACCCAGGGTCGTGACCTGATGGTGTTGAACGTGATGGAAATGCTCAAGGAACAGGACAGCTCGCTGGCCTATCGTCGCAGCTGCCGTGAAGGCGTCTGTGGTTCGGACGGCATGAACATGAACGGCAAGAACGGCCTGACCTGTGTCACCGCGCTGTCCGAAGTCGTCAAGGACAACAAGCTGGTGCTGCGTCCGCTGCCGGGCCTGCCGGTCGTGCGTGACCTGGTCGTCGACATGAGCATCTTCTACAAGCAGTACGAGCGCATCCAGCCGTACCTGCTCAACGACACGCCGGCGCCGGCCATCGAGCGTCTGCAGTCGCCGGAAGACCGTGACAAGCTCGACGGCCTCTACGAGTGCATCCTGTGTGCCTGCTGCTCGACTGCCTGCCCGTCCTTCTGGTGGAACCCGGACAAGTTCGTCGGTCCGAGCGGTCTGCTGCAGGCCTATCGCTTCCTGGCGGACTCGCGTGACACCGCCACCAAGGAGCGTTTGAGCGAGCTGGACGACCCGTTTGCCGTATTCCGTTGTCGCGGAATCATGAATTGTGTCGCGGTTTGCCCCAAGGGTCTGAACCCGACACGTGCCATCGGCAAGATTCGTGAGCTTTTGCTGGCAAACGCCACTTAAAAGCCGCGCCTTAGCTTGCTATGATGCACGTCAGCTGCGGCAGGGTGTCACACCTTGTCGCAGCGCACAGCTTGCTGAAGCCGGTGCCTTGTGCACCGGCTTTTGACGATAAAAGAAGACTCAGATGGTGAAGGCCTCCATGGTTTCGCCATACAGGGCATAATCGAGTGACGCCGACAGCGCTTGTCAGGCGCCTACCCCACCCCATCAGTCAGGGTGACCGAGAGATGCAAGAAGGCACAATGGAGTTGATGTGGCGCACTTCCCATATGAGCGGGGGGAATGTCCACTACGTAGAAGATCTCTACGAGCGTTATCTTGTCGACCCGAATGAGGTTCCCGACGAGTGGCGCAACTACTTTGATACTCTGCCGCGTCATGACGGCAGCCCCTCCCAGGATATTCCGCTAGCGCCGATCCGTGATCAGTTCTACGAGATGGGTCGCAACAGTCGCCGCCCGGTGGCTGTCTCTGCGGGCGAAAGCAGCGAGAACAAGAAGCAGGTTCGTGTTCTCCAGCTGATCAACGCCTACCGCTTCCGTGGCCACCAGAAGGCGGATATCGATCCCCTCGGTCTGCGCAAGCCGGCCCCGGTACCGGACCTCGAACTGTCCTTCCATCAGCTGTCCGCCGCTGACATGGACGTCGAGTTCCAGACCGGCTCGCTGTTCCTCGGCAAGGATGTTGCACCGCTCAAGGAAATCCACGCCGCGCTGGAGCAGACCTACTGCCGCAGCATCGGCGCCGAGTTCATGCACATCGTCAACACGGAAGAGAAGCGCTGGCTGCAGCAGCGTTTCGAGTCCGTACGTTCCAAGCCGAACTTCTCACGCGATGTCCGTCATCACGTGCTGGAACGTCTGACCGCCGCCGAAGGCCTCGAGAGCTATCTCGCCAGCAAGTACCCGGGCACCAAGCGCTTTGGTCTGGAAGGCGGCGAATCCTTCATTCCGATGATGGATGAGCTGATCCAGCGCAGCGGCAAGTACGGTACCAAGGAAGTCGTGATCGGCATGGCCCACCGTGGCCGTCTCAACCTGCTGGTCAACCTGCTGGGCAAGAGCCCGTCAGAGCTGATCGAGGAATTCGATGGCAAGAAGCAGATTGCCAAGGGTTCCGGCGACGTGAAGTACCACCAGGGCTTCAGCTCGAATGTCATGACCCCGGGCGGCGAAGTCCACCTGGCGCTGGCATTCAACCCGTCGCACCTGGAAATCGTCTCTCCGGTGGTGGAAGGCTCCGTGCGTGCCCGTCAGGACCGTCGCGAAGACAGCGAAGGCGACAGCGTACTGCCGATCTCCATCCACGGTGACGCGGCATTCGCCGGTCAGGGCGTGGTCATGGAAACCTTCCAGATGTCGCAGACCCGTGCCTACAAGACGGGCGGTACCGTGCATGTCGTCATCAACAACCAGGTGGGCTTCACCACCTCGCGTGCCGATGACGCTCGCTCGACCGAATACTGCACCGACATCGCCAAGATGGTTCAGGCGCCGATCATCCACGTCAATGGAGATGATCCGGACGCCGTGCTGCACGCCGCTCAGGTCGCCATCGACTACCGTCAGCAGTTCAAGCGTGACGTCGTGCTCGACCTCGTGTGTTACCGCAAGCGCGGTCACAACGAAGCCGACGAGCCGTCCGGTACCCAGCCGCTGATGTACGCCAAGATCAAGTCCCAGAAGACTGCCCGCGAGAAGTATGCGGACCGTCTGGTCGAGGAAGGCGTGCTCAGCGCGGAAGAGACCAAGCACCTGGTCGACCAGTACCGTGCCGATCTGGATGCCGGCAACCACGTTGCCAATGCGCTGGTGAAGCAGCCCAATACCGGTCTGTTCGTCGATTGGACGCCGTACCTGGGCCACGAGTGGACCGGCGTTGCCGATACCTCGATGGACATGAAGCAGCTGCAGGCCCTCGCCAACAAGATGTGCGAAGTGCCGGACGGCGTCTCGGTCCAGCGTCAGGTCAACAAGATCTACGAAGACCGTCGCAAGATGGCCGCCGGTGGCATGCCGCTGAACTGGGGCTTCGCCGAGACACTGGCCTACGCCACCCTGGTCGATGCCGACCATCCGGTGCGTATCACCGGTCAGGACGTGGGTCGCGGTACCTTCTCCCACCGTCACGCGGTGGTGCACAACCAGAAGGATGGCGACACCTACGTGCCGCTGCAGCACATCAAGGATGGTCAGGCGACCTTCACCATCCATGACTCCTACCTCTCCGAGGAAGCGGTGCTGGCCTTTGAATATGGCTATGCCACCACCATGCCCAAGGCATTGGTCGTGTGGGAAGCCCAGTTCGGTGACTTCGCCAACGGCGCCCAGGTGGTGATGGACCAGTTCATCTCCTCCGGCGAGAGCAAGTGGGGCCGCCTGTGTGGTCTGACCATGCTGCTGCCGCACGGCTACGAGGGTCAGGGCCCGGAGCACAGCTCCGCACGCCTCGAGCGTTACCTCCAGCTGTGTGCCGAGCACAACATGCAGGTATGCATGCCGACCACACCGGCGCAGATCTATCATCTGCTGCGTCGTCAGGTCATCCGCTCGCTGCGCAAGCCGCTGGTCGTGCTGTCGCCCAAGTCTCTGCTGCGTCACAAGGAAGCGACTTCCACCCTCGACGAGCTGGCCGATGGCCGCTTCGAGATGGTGCTGTCCGACAAGGGCAACCTGGAAGCTTCCAAGGTCAAGCGCGTCGTGCTGTGTGCGGGCAAGGTCTACTATGACCTGGCCGCCTATCGCGCCGAGCAGGGCCGTGAAGATGTTGCCATCATCCGTGTCGAGCAGCTCTATCCCTTCCCGAAGGAAGAGCTCCAGACCGCCATCGCCGACTACGAGAATCTCGAGCAGGTGATGTGGTGCCAGGAAGAGCCGCTCAACCAGGGTGCCTGGTATCAGAGTCAGCACCATATGCGTCAGGTCGCTGAGCAGCACCGTCAGGGGCTTGGCATGAGCCTGGACTTCGCCGGACGCCCGGCCTCTGCGGCACCTGCCGCGGGCTACATGTCCGTTCATAACGAGCAGCAGCGCCAGCTGGTCGACGACGCCTTCAACAAGTAAAGGCTCGCGACCCGCAAGGGCACCGAGAGAGAATTGAGTTAAGGAACTCCAATGGCTATCGATATCAAAGCGCCGTCTTTTCCGGAATCCGTCGCCGAAGGCACTGTGGCGACCTGGCACAAGCAGCCCGGCGACAGCGTCGAGCGTGACGAGCTGATCGTCGAGATCGAGACCGACAAGGTCGTGCTGGAAGTCGTCGCACCGCAGGACGGCACCCTGGGCGAGATCAAGGTTCAGGAAGGCGACACCTGCGAGTCCGAGCAAGTGCTGGGCTCCATTGGTGATGCAGACGCCGCTGCGTCTTCTGACGCCAAGGACGACTCCGCCGCTGAAGAGAGCAAGGACGACGCCAAGGCCGAGAGCAAGCCGGCCGCCGGTGGCGAAGGCAAGACGCTGGAAGTCAAGGCGCCGAGCTTCCCGGAATCCGTTGCCGAAGGCACCGTCGCTACCTGGCACAAGAAGGTCGGTGAAGCCTGCGAGCGCGACGAGCTGATCGTCGAGATCGAGACCGACAAGGTCGTGCTGGAAGTCGTGGCTCCGGCCGACGGCGCCCTGAGCGAGATCAAGGTCGAGGAAGGCGATACCTGCGAGACCGAAGCCGTGCTGGCACTGTTCAGCGCTGGTGCTTCCGGTGGCGCCGCGCCGGCCGCTGAGGCAAGCGACGACAAGTCCGGCTCTGACGAAGGTCAGGACGAGAAGGTCGGCGACAAGATCCTCGCCCCGGCAGCACGCAAGATGGTGGCCGAGCACGATCTGGACGTCAGCAAGCTGGTCGGTACCGGCAAGGGCGGTCGCGTGCTGAAGGAAGACGTGGCCAAGGCCGTCAAGGAAGGCACTGCAGCCAAGTCCGCTGCCAAGCCGGCTGCCAAGTCCGGCGCTTCCAAGTCCGATGCCAAGGCCGCGCCGAAATCTGCACCGACTTTCGAGGGCGAGCGTCCCGAGAAGCGCGTGCCGATGAGCCGCATGCGTCAGACCATCGCCAAGCGTCTGGTCAATGCCCAGCAGACTGCCGCCATGCTCACCACTTACAACGAAGTGGACATGAGCGCGGTGATGGAACTGCGCAAGCAGTACAAGGACACCTTCCAGAAGGTGCACGACACCAAGCTCGGCTTCATGGGCTTCTTCGTCAAGGCGGCCACCGAAGCGCTCAAGCGCTTCCCGGACGTCAATGCCTCCATCGACGGCACCGACATCGTCTACCACGGTTACCAGGACATCGGTGTGGCCGTGTCTTCCGACCGCGGTCTGGTCGTGCCGGTGCTGCGTGATACCGACAGCATGAAGCTCGCCGATGTCGAAAAGACCATCGTCGACTTCGGTCAGCGTGCCCGCGCCGGCAAGCTGGGCATCGATGAGATGCAGGGCGGTACCTTCACGATCACCAACGGCGGCATCTTCGGTTCCCTGATGTCCACCCCGATCCTGAATCCGCCGCAGACCGCCATCCTGGGCATGCACAAGATCCAGGAGCGTCCGATGGCCGTGAACGGTCAGGTCGTCATCCGTCCGATGATGTATCTGGCACTGTCCTACGATCATCGCATGATCGATGGCAAGGATGCAGTCCAGTTCCTCGTCGCCATCAAGGACCTGCTGGAAGATCCGGCTCGTTTCCTGCTCGACGTCTGAGACCGCAATGTCTCACGCCCTTGAGGACCTCGAGGGCGTGAGCGGCCCCGGCGGGTGGCACTGACACTCGCCGGGTTGCCAACCCGAATCGAACTGCACCAACAGGAAGAGACATGGCCGATAAATTTGATGTGATCGTCATTGGCGCTGGCCCTGGTGGCTATGTTGCCGCTATCCGCGCTGCTCAGCTGGGTCTGAAGACCGCCTGCGTCGAGAAGTGGGTCAACAAGGAAGGCAAGGTCGTTCACGGCGGTACCTGCCTGAACGTCGGCTGCATTCCGTCCAAGGCATTGCTGGAAACCTCGCACAAGTACGTCGAAGCGCGTGATGAATTCGCCGAACTGGGTATCAAGGCCGACGGCGTCGAGATCGACGTGGCCAAGATGATCGAGCGCAAGGCGCAGATCGTGAAGAACCTGACCGGCGGTATCTCCGGTCTGTTCAAGGCCAACGGTGTCACCGCGCTGGAAGGTACCGGCAAGGTGCTGCCGAACAAGCAGGTCGAAGTGACCGATCACGACGGTGGCAAGGCGACCTACGAAGCCGAGAACATCGTCATCGCGTCCGGTTCCGTGCCGGTCGAGATTCCGCCGACGCCGCTGACCGAAGGTCTGATCGTCGATTCCACCGGCGCGCTCGAGTTCGACGAAGCGCCGAAGCGTCTGGGTGTCATCGGTGCCGGTGTCATCGGTCTCGAGCTCGGTAGCGTGTGGAGCCGTTGCGGTTCTGAAGTCACCGTGCTGGAAGCGGTCGACAGCTTCCTGCCGATGGTCGATGCGGCCGTCGCCAAGGAAGCCCAGAAGCTGCTCAAGAAGCAGGGTCTGGACATCAAGCTCGGCGCCCGTGTGACCGGTTCCGACATCAAGGACAGCGAAGTCGTCGTCAAGTACACCGACGCCAACGGCGAACAGGAACAGACCTTCGACAAGATCATCGTCGCGGTCGGCCGTCGTCCGTACACCCAGAGCCTGCTCGACAGCGATGTGGGCATCAATCTGGACGAGCGTGGCTTCATCCACGTCGACGACCAGTGCGCGACCAGCGTGCCGGGCGTCTACGCCATCGGCGACGTGGTGCGTGGCCCGATGCTGGCGCACAAGGCCTCTGAAGAGGGCGTAATGGTTGCCGACATCATCGCCGGCCACAAGGCCGAGATGAACTACGACGCCATCCCGAGCATCATCTACACCTTCCCGGAAGTGGCGTGGGTCGGCAAGACCGAACAGCAAGCCAAGTCCGAAGGCATCGAAGTCAAGACCGGCAGCTTCCCGTTCGCGGCAAGCGGTCGTGCCATGGCCAACAATGCCACTGAAGGTCTGGCCAAGATCATTGCCGACGCTGAGACTGATCGCGTCCTGGGCGTTCACATCATCGGCCAGCATGCCGGTGAGCTGATCGCACAGGGTGTGACTGCCCTCGAGTTCGGCGCAAGCGCCGAAGACCTCGCACTGATCTGCACGGCTCACCCGACACTGTCGGAAGCCGTGCACGAAGCCGCGCTGGCCGTTGACGGGCATGCGATTCACATCGCAAACCGCAAGAAGCGCAAGTAAGCGTCCTTCCGAACAAGAGGCGCGTCGCCCCGGCCAGGCCGGGGCGAACGGTGGCAGTGGCATCTTGCGACTGCCGTTCGAGTCTAATGCAACCAATGGCATGACACGATGAACCTTCACGAATATCAGGCAAAACAACTTTTTGCCGACTATGGCCTGCCGGTGTCCAAGGGCTTTGCCGTTGACACCCCGGAAGACGCTGCTGAAGCGTGCAAGAAGATTGGCGGCGACAAGTGGGTCGTCAAGGCACAGGTCCACGCAGGTGGCCGCGGCAAGGCTGGCGGCGTCAAGCTGGTCGACAGCGCACAAGCCGCTTCCGACTTCGCGACCCAGTGGCTGGGCAAGAACCTGGTGACCTACCAGACTGACGAAAACGGTCAGCCGGTCACCAAGATTCTCGTCGAGAACTGCACCGACATCGCCGAAGAGCTGTACCTGGGCGCCGTCGTTGACCGCACCACTCGTCGCATCGTCTTCATGGCTTCCACCGAAGGCGGCGTGGAAATCGAGAAGGTTGCTGAAGAGACGCCGGAAAAGATCCTGAAAGCCGAGATCGATCCGCTGGTCGGCGCACAGCCGTACCAGGCACGTGAACTGGCCTTCAAGCTGGGTCTGAACCCGACCCAGATCAAGCAGTTCACCAAGATCTTCCTGGGTCTGGCGAAGATGTTCGCCGACAAGGATTTCGCGCTGCTGGAAATCAACCCGCTGGTCATCACCGACGAAGGCAACCTCCACTGCCTCGACGGCAAGATCAACATCGACGCCAACGCCGTCTACCGTCACCCGGACCTGCAGGCGATGCACGATCCGTCTCAGGAAGACGAGCGTGAAGCGCATGCTGCCAAGTTCGAACTGAACTACGTTGCCCTCGACGGCAACATCGGTTGCATGGTCAACGGCGCAGGCCTGGCGATGGGCACCATGGACATCGTCAACCTGTCTGGCGGCAAGCCGGCCAACTTCCTCGACGTGGGTGGCGGTGCTACCAAGGAACGCGTTGCAGAAGCATTCAAGATCATCCTGTCCGACGACAACGTCAAAGCTGTTCTGGTGAACATCTTCGGCGGCATCGTGCGTTGTGACATGATCGCCGAAGGCATCATCGGTGCCGTCGAGCAGGTCGGTGTCAACGTGCCGGTCGTGGTGCGTCTGGAAGGTAACAACGCTGAACTCGGCGCCAAGAAGCTGGCCGAAAGCGGTCTGAACATCATCGCTGCTACCAGCCTGACTGACGCGGCGCAGCAGGTTGTCAAAGCTGCGGAGGGCAAGTAATGAGCATTTTGATCGACAAGAACACCAAGGTGATCTGCCAGGGCTTCACTGGCGGCCAGGGTACCTTCCACTCTGAACAAGCCATCGCCTACGGCACCAAGATGGTCGGTGGCGTGACGCCGGGCAAGGGTGGTCAGACTCACCTGGGCCTGCCGGTGTTCAACACCGTCGCCGAAGCCGTTGCCGAGACTGGCGCTGAAGCGTCCGTCATCTACGTGCCGGCACCGTTCTGCAAGGATTCCATCCTTGAAGCGGCCAATGCAGGCATCAAGCTGATCGTCTGCATCACCGAAGGCGTGCCGACTCTCGACATGCTGGAAGTCAAGGTCAAGTGCGACGAGCTGGGCGCGCGCGTCATCGGTCCGAACTGCCCGGGTGTCATCACTCCGGGTGAGTGCAAGATCGGTATCATGCCGGGTCACATCCACCAGCCGGGCAAGGTCGGTATCGTGTCTCGTTCCGGCACCCTGACCTACGAAGCCGTCAAGCAGACCACTGACCACGGTTTCGGTCAGTCCAGCTGTGTCGGCATCGGCGGCGACCCGATCCCGGGTTCCAACTTCATCGACATCCTCGAGATGTTCGAGAAGGACCCGAAGACCGAAGCCATCGTCATGATCGGCGAGATCGGCGGTTCTGCTGAAGAAGAAGCCGCTGCCTACATCAAGGCGAACGTCACCAAGCCGGTCGTCTCCTACATCGCTGGTGTGACTGCGCCTCCGGGCAAGCGCATGGGCCATGCAGGCGCCATCATCTCCGGCGGCAAGGGTACTGCCGACGAGAAGTTCGCGGCTCTGGAAGCGGCTGGCGTCAAGACTGTGCGTTCACTCGCGCAGATCGGCGATGCCATCAAGGAAGTCACTGGCTGGTAAGCCATTGATCTCCTGACAGCGATCGGCGTCAAGCGGATCGCATGTCACCGAAAGGGCAGGCCCACAGGGCCTGCCCTTTTTTCGTTTCTGGCCCTCAGCAGTCTCTCTCTAGTGCATGTCGGCGGGGCTACCTGCGGCCGGTGGCGCAGGCGAGGGGAGAGGTGTTTCGGCTGATGCAGGCGGGGCAGGTGCGTTCATATCAAGCAGTTGCTAATCTGATGACTGTTCATTGGCACCTGACCAAGCGACACGTGCAGATGCCCCACGGCGCAACACGACTCACTGATAAGGATGTTCCATGCTCAAGTCATTCCCCGCCCTTACGCGCTCCGCGCGCCTGCTGGCGTTGCTGTCCCTGCCGTTGGCTGCTGGCATGCCGCTGTCTGCCAGTGCAGATTCCGGCGCGGCGGCAGCCTCCGCCCCTGAAGCTTCAGCGAGCATGCAGGTGCCTGCCAAGGGCATCGAGTCGGTGACCAGTCGTGATGATGTCGCCTCCGTCCAGGCGCGTCTCGAGACGGCGCTCAAGGCCAAGGGACTGAAGCTGTTCAGCGTCATTGATCATGAGGCGGGTGCCGAGAAGGTCGGCATGGAGCTGCCCGCGACGCATACCGTCATCTTCGGCAATCCCAAGGTGGGCACCCTGTTGATGCAGTGCAACGGGGCGGCCGCCCTGGACCTTCCGCAGAAGATGCTGATTCGCGCCGTGGAGGGTGGCAGCGTGATCGAGTGGAATGACCCGCAGTACATGGCCAATCGTCATGATCTGGGCGACTGCAAGCTGCCACTGGACAAGATCGCCGGGCTGCTCAAGGGGCTGGCCGCCGAAGCGGCGGGTCAATGAAGGCAGCGCTCATCACGTGTCGATGCTGATATCGTGAACTGACTGCGAGCGCTGACGATCAGGCAGGACGAAAAAGCCGGACTCCTCACGGAGTCCGGCTTTTTGATGTTCCCCTGGCAAGGACTGCCTGGCTTGAAGGGCTGCTTACAGAGCATCACCGTGCTGCTTCAGCCACTGTACGGCGCGGTCAGGGTAGTCAGTGAAGACACCATCAACCTTGGCGTCGACGAAGAAGGCGCGCAGCATGTCGTCGTAATCGCTGGCCCAGTCGGGGATGCGCCCTTCATCGAGGCGGAAGGTGTAGGGCAGCACGATCAGGCCCTGCGCATGGGCTTCCTCGACCATTGGTGTGACCTTGATGTCGTCCCGGGTCGAGCTGTCCTCGATCACCATCGGCTTCCACGGCCCGATGCCATCGGCGTAGGTGGCGATGCGTTGCATGCCGCCCTCCTGATACATCCAGTCATAGTCGTAGGGCTCAAGCTTGCCCTCCGCATCCGGCTGGAAGGTCATGTCCCAGCTGGTCTCGCCCATCAGCTGTACCAGACGCAGGTTCATCTCCAGTTCGGGCTGCAGCGTGTCGTGGATGCGCTTGAGGCCATTGGGATCGAAGACCTGCACGACGGCATTGTCATCGTGCGCGACGTAGCCGTAGTGCTTGAGGGTCTCGAGCACGGCTCGCGAGACCTGCTTACCTTCCGACTGGTGGAACCAGGGCGCCTTGATCTCCACATACAGGCCGACATCGCGTCCGGTGGAGTGATTCAGGCCCTGAACCATCTCGATCTCTTCACTCAGGGTGTGCAGTCCGAAGTGAGACTTGCCCAGCGGGAAGCGCTCAGGGTAGTCGGCGACCTGCTCGCCACCCTTGACGGTGAAGCCCTCGCTGAACGCCAGCTTGCGCAGCTCGTCCAGCGTGAAGTCGATGGCGTAGTAGCGGCCATCATCACGCGCACGCTCGGGGAAGACCTCGGCGACATTGGTCACGCGGTCCAGGAAGCGGTCGTGCAGTACCACCAGCCGGTCATCCTTGCTCATCACCACATCCTGCTCGAGGAAGTCGGCGCCCTGGGCGTAGGCCATCGCCTTGGCCGCGAGGGTGTGCTCCGGCAGGTAGCCCGAGGCACCCCGGTGGGCTACCACTATCTTGTCGGTGCCATGGCCGGGGTCGATGCTGCGCAGCGGGCTGTCATCAGCGAGTGCCGCTGAGGTCGAGGTGGCCAGCAGCGAGCCGACCACGCCCATCATGGCCAGCGGGCGGCGAATGCGGGCGGAAGTCGGGTGACGCTGGGAAGGATGCGGCATGTGAGATCACCTTGAGCTGTGGTTATTGTATGGACGTTCAATAAAGCCGCCTGCCAACATAACAAAGTCTTATTCATATGGCGATGATCAATTTTTTTTCATGATGATGCCTGCGGCGCTGCTCGGTCGCCCCGTCATGTGGCTGCCGAGCGACGCTTGAGCAAGCTTCCCAGCATGCTGCGTCCCGCCATCACGAAGAACACCGGGGCGCCGGCGATCAGGTAGAAATAGAAGGTCACCGCACGCCAGATCACCACGGCCGCCGCGGCACTGGCGGCGCCGATCATCGGGCTGAGCAGGGCAGTGGAGGACAGCTCCGCGCCTCCGGCACCGCCGGGCAGCAGCGTCAGCTGGCCCGCCGCCAGCGAGAGCATCTGCACGATGAAGGTCCAGCTCCAGTCGATGTCCTGCCCCAGACCGGACACGGCCAGATAGAGGATCGAGTAGCGCAGCAGCCAATGGGCACAGCAGAGCAGGAAGATCAGGCTCAGCGTCAGGCGCGGCAGGGCGAGCGTCTCGACCAGCGCATGGCGGAAGTGGATCAGGCCCCGCGCCAGCTTGATGCGTGAGCGATGGCGTACCTTGAGCCAGCGCAGCAGGCGTCCGCTGGTCTTGAGCAGGCGCCGATGATGCTTGCCCAGCGCGGCCAGCAGGCCAAAGCCGATGATCAGCAACAGCGCCGGCACGGCCAGCATCCACCCCAGGCGCAGGTCGATGGTATGCGAGAGGGCGTAGAGCCCGATGCTGGCCAGCGCCGAGAGGAAGAACAGCATGTCGGTGATCTGATCGACCGCGAATACCGCCGTGGCCTGCGCCGGGCGCACCCCCTGACGTGACAGCAGCCCCATCAGGGTGAGCGGGCCACCGCTGCCGCCGGGGGTGGCGCTGATGGCGAATTCGGTCGCCATCACCATGCCGACGGCGCGGCGTTGCCCCAGGTGACCGCCCCGCCCGGCCAGCAGCAGACGCAACCGGCCGGCGTTCAGGTTCCAGCACATCACGATCATGCCCAGCATCAACAGGAAGGTGTCGAGGGGAAACTGGCGCAACTGGCCACCCAGCCCGCTGCCACCCAGCACCAGCGGTATCGCGATGACCATCACAAGGCCAGCACCCAGTAACCAGAGGGTACGATTCATGGCAGATTCCCGCAGCGGGTTGTCACAAGGCCCATACGACGGGACTCATCCGGTAGGTGGGTATCAGGCAGCACTGTGAGCCGCCTGGTGCGAGTTCAATTGCGTCGTGTCAGATGTGGCGGGGGTGAGCAGCCCCTGCTGCGTCAGCCAGCCGATCTTGGTCATCGGCTGGCGCCCTTCATCGAGCAGGCGCTCGACCAGCGTCAGCCAATACTGGCGCGAGCGCGCATGGCGCATATCGACCGGATGCAGACCCAGACGCAACACCGGCGCCTGTTGCTCGCGGCTCAGCTTGCGCTGCGTCACCCACTGCGACATCAGGCGGCGTGGCGCGGAGCGTGCGCTCCACACGAGTCCGGGCGCATCGATGGCCGTGAAGTCAGGCAATCGATAGAGATGCTGAGGATCGCTGGTGTAGCGGAAGTCGAGGGACTTCAGCGCCTTGCGAGTGCCGTCACTCATCAGCCAGGCAGGGGCCACGAAGCCGTCCAATGGCCAGCCGAGACGCTTGAAGAGTGCAGCGCCTTGAAGCAGGCGTCGTCTGGCTTCGGCCTCATCGAGGGGGTAGAACTCGCCCTCCCAGGTCAGTACGCGGCGCATCAGGTAATCGCGCGGGGTGCGGGGGGCTGGCGCGTCATCGCAGTGATGGAAGCCATGCAGGGCAAGCTCGTCCCCCTGTTGGCGGCGAGAGTCCAGCAGGGCGATGAATTCCGGAGCGTCTTCCAGGGCGCTGCGATGATGGAAGTCAGGCACCACCAGCCAGGTGATCGGGCAGGGGTGGTTCAGGCGCGCCTGGCAGAGGGCATCCACCTCGGCGACGAAGTCCCGGTAGTCGGTCCAGGTCTCGGGCGCGACATCATGCAGGACCAACAGAAAGTGCTGCTTGGCAGCCGGCGATTCAGCCATGGGTCACCTCCTCGAGTACCGGTTGCATGCGAGTCCCGGTGACCGCGTGATAATGGCCGAGCAAGCCATCCACGACACGGTCCCAGGCATGGTGCTTCTCGACATGCCGCCGCGCCTGACGACCCAGTGCGGCGGGGTCATTGGCGAAGACTTCCTGCACGGCACGCGCCATGGCATGCGGCGAGTGCGGGTTGCACAGCTGACCGCAGCCCAGTGGCACATTCTCGGCCAGCGCGCCGGCACGTGCCGCCACCACCGGTGTGCCGCAGGCCATGGCTTCCAGTACCACCAGACCGAAGGTTTCCTGGGTGCCGGCATGCAGCAGCACATCCACCGAGGCCACCAGACGCGCCACTTCGGTGCTGCTGCAGAAATGCCCGGTCACGCTGACATTGTCGGGCAGATGTCGCGGCATGCCCGAGCCGATCAACAGCAGATGGTAGTCGGGGCCGAGCAGGCGGGCGGCCTCCAGCAACTCATCCAGATTCTTCTCGCGTGAGCCGCGTCCGGCGAAGGCCAGTAGGCGCACGTGGTCTTCCAGGCCAAGCTCGCGGCGCAGGCTCTCATCGCGGCAGTCAGGGTGGAAGGTGGAGAGATCGACACCGAGTGGCTGGATATGGACATTGTCGACGCCGAGCCGGTCGAGCCGGTCGGCCATCACCTGGCTGGGGGCCAGCACGCGATCGAAGTGGCGATAGAGGCGTTTGACGTAGCGATCGACGTTGGCCCCTGACCACTCGCCCAGGCGATTGGTGATCAGGCGCGGCAGGTCCGAGTGATAGAAGCCCAGCACCGGGACATCGAGCTTGCGACCGGCATCGAGTGCCGCCCACGCCGTGACGTAAGGGTCGCCGGCCTCGATGACATCCGGCTGCAGTGCCAGCAGCGTGCTGACCCAGCCGCCCCGGCGCAGGGGGAAGCGATAGCCGTTGCCGAAGGGAATGGGCGGTGCCGGCACGCTATAGAGGTCATCACTGACACTGGTGGTCTCGCCGGGGACCAGCAGGCTGTGACGAACATCGGGCCGCGTCCGCAGACGTCGTCGCTTGGCTTCCAGGTAGGTTCTGACCCCGCCACTGGAGGGGGCATGGAACATGGTCATGTCAGCGATATGCACACGGACTCCTCAAGACCGCTTTACCGGTCGTGCGCGATGAAGATGAATCCCGACGTCACTGCCCGCCATGGCTGCCTTGTCGTGCTTCAGGGTGCTCCCGGGTGCTTGAGAAAGACGCAATCGAGCACGCAGATTCCAGCAAGCCAGTGGCATTGACGAACGAGCCTCTGGTCAAGTCATGGGGGGAACCCGACGTGAAACCAAGGGCAGAGGCATGACATGCGGTGTCGCGCGTGACGAGACGCCTCGCCACGCGATGTTCCACACTGCGGCTGGCAATGACGTTACATCAGGAGATGACTGGTCTGTGTGACAACAGGGAACAATGTTGGTGCGATGCGCGCCCGGTCTCGGTCATTTGTCATCAAGCTCCTGTCATCAGGCTCCTGGCATCAGGCTCCTGGCATCAGGTTCACTGCCAGGGGAGGAGAGAAGTCACGCCATGCTGGCGATGGTCCAGCAGGGAGTGCGGCAGCTGGCCTCTGGTCAGTGCTGCGCAAGAGAAGCCATACGACATGCAAAAAAAGACCCTGTCCGGAGCCACCGGACAGGGCAAGTGCGTGCACTACAGGAATACAGGGGGCGACAGGGGGGAGGGTCGCCGGAGCGGGCATTGCAGGGTCTAGCAGTGGATCGACTCAGTCATGTCTGGCATCCGTGCCTGGTGTTGCATGGGGTCCTGGCATCGTTATCTGTCCTGATGGAGGGAGATCGGGCGTCATCACGCCAGTCCATGCTGGGACAGGTGCAGGGCGCTGGGCATTGCCTGGCCAAGCTCCTGCGAGAAGGCGGCTTCCGGCTCGGCTGGGCGCTGGCTGGCGAGCAGCACAAGGCTCAGCAGCAGGCCGGCGGCCAGCAGCAGGCGGTTGCGGGTGCGGCGGCGATCACGTTCCAGCAGCATCGCGACATGTTCCATCGCTTCACGTTGAATCTCACGCTGGCGCTCCGGAGAGGTGGAGCTGCCATCCGAGCTTCTGCCTGAGCTGCTGTCTGCTGCGGCGTCGACGCGGGCGTAGCTCATGGCCGGGTGACGAACGATGGCGGCATGCTCGGCCAGGTGACGCAGTGAGGTAGCTGCAGTGGAGCGATGAGTTTTCATTTCCGGGTCCTCGCATGGACGAACTTCATCAGGGACAGGCTTCAGTCATTCGCGCTTGGTCAATCCAGTAACGCTGCAGCAGTGAAAGCAGATGTCGTGTGTCGATGTGAGGAGTATAGCGTGAGCTTCTGTTTCACAAAATTACAATTTCTCACGCTTGGTACACGCACCGTATACGCAATGCACAAGAACGAAAAACGCCCCGGGCGCAGAGCACTCCGGGGCGTAGATGGCCGTGGCAATTGCCCGTGATGACAAGGCAGTTACATACGGCAGTGGTGGGTCGCGGCTTATTCGGCCGGACGACCTACCAGTGAACGACGCTCTTCACGGGCTTCGGTCAAGGAGACCTTGATGATGTCGCCCAGTGAGTAACGCAGCTCGTCTTCGATGCGCACGCGGCCTTCCTTGTCATCGATCGCGACCTTCTTGCGATCGCTGTGGATCAGCGGTGCCGGAATGAAGACGCTGGCGCCATTCTCTTCCAGACGCACACGCATGCCGCCACGACGGATGTCGATGATCTCGCCAGTGAAGACCTGCTGTTCTTCGGCGGCCTTGGTCAGGTAGCGCACGTAGAGCCAGTCCTTCACATCGCGCTCGGCCATGCGGTTGAGACGACGACGTTCGCTGAGGTGCTCGGTCAGCTGCTCGGTGGCTTCCGCCGGCACGTCCTGGCCGAGAATCACGCGCTTGATCAAGCGGTGGTTGACCATGTCGCCGTACTTGCGGATCGGCGAGGTCCAGGTCGCGTAGGCTTCCAGACCCAGACCGAAGTGCGGCCCCGGCTGAGCGGACATCACGGTGTAACCCTGGAAGCGACGCATGCGCACGTCCAGCCAGGTGTCTTCGCGGCTGTCCAGCTCCTGACGGATCAGGCGGTAGCCTTCCAGGCTGCCCAGCTGTTCCGGCGTGGCGGTGATGTTCTGGCCAGCCAGGAACTCGATGGTGTCGTCGTATTTCTCCGGCGCGAAGCCCTGGTGCACGTTGAAGATACCGTGACCGATGTGCTTGGAGAGCAGACGTGCGCAGCTCAGGTTCGCGGTGATCATGGATTCTTCGATCATGCGATTGCTGATGCGGCGGTGGTCGGCACGTACGTTGAGCACGTTGCCTTCCTCATCCAGCTCGAACTCGAAGTCCGGACGCTCGCGGAAGACCTGGGAGTTGCGTGCACGCCAGGCGATACGCGCCTGGGTGAAGGCTTCCAGCTGACGCAGACCTTCGGCCAGCTCTTCGGTTTCCGGCTTCCAGCTGCCTTCCTGGCCTTCGATCCAGTCGGAGACGTTGTCGTAGGTCAGGCGGTGGTGGGAGCGCATGGTGGCCGCGAAGAACTTCGGCTCGCCGATCACGCCATCGGTATCGATGTCGACGATGCACATCAGCGTCGGACGGTCTTCACCTTCCTTCAGCGAGCACAGGTCGTCGGCCAGGATTTCCGGCAGCATGGTGACGTTCTGGCTCGGCAGGTAGACGGTGAAGGAGCGCGTGCGCGCCTCTTCGTCGACACGGCTGCCTTCCGGCACGTAGGCGGTCGGGTCCGCGATGGCGATGCTCAGGGTCCAGCCGCCTTCCGGGCGCTCGACGATGTGCAGGGCGTCATCCATGTCACGCGTCTTCTCACCATCGATGGTGAAGAAGGGCACGTGGGTCATGTCTTCGCGAGTCAGGCCTTCCTCGAGCAGCGGCCAGTCAGTGCCGCCCTCCGGAGAGGCCTGTTCCAGCGCGTGACGCGCCAGGGTGACGCGCCACGGCACACGCGGGTTGTCCACGGTGGCGATGACTTCCTCGATCTGGGCGAAGAAGCTGCGGTCGTCCTTGCGCATCGGGTGACGCAGCAGACGTGCCACGACCCAGTCGCCATCATTGAGGGCTTCCTCATTGATGCCACGCTTCACACGCGCTTTCATGCGCGTGTTGATGGAGGGATGATCCGGCATCACGTTCAGGCGGCCATCACGCTTGCCGACACGAGCGACGAAGCGATCGACACCCGTCTCAATCAGCACTTCCGGCTGTACGGACTTCTTCTCACCTTCCACCTTGACGGTCGCTTCGACGGTATCGCCGTGCAGTACCTGCTTCATGGCGGGTGGCGGCACGAAGTAAGACTCGCCGTCCTCGCATTCGAGGAAGCCGAAGCCCTTGTCGGTGCCTTTGATCACCCCCGTGACACGGGGAATTTCCTGGCGGATTTGATCTTTCAGCTGCGCCAGCAGCGAATTGTTCTGCAGCATTTCGGAAGTTCTGTTGGCGGGGTCAGTGGCTCACTATACGGACATGGAGCATGGGGGGAAAGCTACCAGATGGCCCAACGCCCGCGCGGGCTGCGCGCAGGCGTGGATGAGCGGCAGGTCAAGCGTGGGCAAGCCTGGCGAAAGCGGCCTGCCAGTGCGCTTTGCCACAGGCTCAGGCGCGCACTCAGTCGGCGGTCGTCGTGGCGTTCAGCAGACCCGAAACCGGCGTATCACCGTCGAACAGGGTGAAGATGGGCGCCTTGCGATGACGGCCACCGATCTCGCGGGCCTTGATCAAGCCGAGCAGGAAATCGGCGACATTGGCGCGCGAGACCTGCATCTCGTCGGAGTCATCGGCGTTCTGGGTCAGCTTGCCGCTGCCGCTCTCGTTGGTGAGACGGCCGGGCTTGACGATGACGTGACGCAGGCCACTCTCGGCGAGGCACAGATCGGCCGCCTTCTTGGCCGCGAAGTAGGGGCGCATCGCCACCGGGCCGGCCAGCGGTGTCTCGGAGCGGATCGAGCTGACCTGGATCACGCGCGACAGCCCGAATTCGGCAGCCAGCTCCGCGGTGCGCATCGCACCGTGCAGGTCGATGGTCAGTGTCTTGTCCGGGCCGGTATTCGGGCCGGAGCCCGCGACGAACACCGCCTGATCGCAGCCATAGAAGGCCTGGCGCATCTCGCCTTCCAGGTCGCCCAGTACCGTCGGGATGCTGCGTTCATGGAACCAGCTCTGCTGCTCGGTCGAGCGGATCATCGCGACGACGGGTTCGCCGGCGGTTTGAGCCTTCTCGCAGAGTTGACGACCGATCTTGCCGTTGGCACCGATGATGAGCGTCTTGCGCATGCTGTCTGCTCCTTCGCGAATCAAATGGCGAGGCGGCTGGCGAGTGATATTGCCACTCACTGCCACGCCTCTCCTGGTACAGCAAGGTCTGCGGGCTGAGCTTTGAGACTTCAAGGGGACTGCTGTTCGGTGGCGGGCATTACGCGGCGACTCGCTCGCGGGATGAAGTCTGCGATGGTCAAGCATTAAAGGCGGTTGTCATCTCTGTCTGTGGCACGGGAGCCTTGCTAGGATGGCGCTGCCAGGCACGACTCCCTCAAGATTGCGCCAACGACAAGGATGCCCGATGAGCCGCATAGCCCACCCCGCCACTGATGATCATAGCGACACCGCCGCATGGCACGGCGCCGCCTTCCCCTCCGAGAGCGCGATCCGGGTCGGGCTGATCGGTTATGGCATGGCGGTGCGCACCTTCCACGCGCCCTTGATCGAGGCCACGGACGGGCTGGCGCTGGTGGCGCTGTCCACCTCGCGGCCCGAGGTCGTCAGGGCCGAGCGCCCACAGCTGGAGGTGGAGGTCACCCCGGAGGCCTTGCTTGCGCGTGACGATATCGATCTGATCATCATCGCGACGCCCAACGAGACTCACGCCCCGCTGGCCTCTGCGGCGCTGGCGGCAGGCAAGCATGTGGTCGTCGACAAGCCCTTCACGGTGACGCTTGAAGAAGGCGAGGCCCTGACCCGCCAGGCCGAGCAGGCCGGACGGGTGCTGGCGGTATTTCACAATCGGCGCTTCGATGCCGACTTCCTGACGCTGGCGGAATTGATCAACGACGGCACGCTGGGGCGCATCGCGCATCTGGAATCCCACTTCGACCGCTTCCGCCCGACGGTGCCGAACCGCTGGCGTGAGCAGGCACTGCCCGGCAGCGGCCTGTGGTATGACCTCGGCCCGCACCTGCTGGATCAGGCGCTGTGCCTGTTCGGCGAACCGGGCGCCATCCAGCTCACGCGTCGCGCCCAGCGCGAGGGCGCGGTGACCGATGATTTCTTCCATGCCGTGCTCGATTACGCCCACCATCCAAGGCACCCCGGTCTGGTGGTGGAGCTGCACGCCAGTGCACTGACGGCGGCGCCGACGGCACGCTTCGCCGCGCACGGCACCCGTGGCAGCTATGTGGTGTTCGGGCTCGACCCTCAGGAGGATTGCCTCAAGGCCGGTGACTGGCCCTCGCGTGACCCGCAGGAGCGCCAGGCGCGCCAGTGGGGGCGGGATGCGCGTCCCGGAATGTTGACCGTGCTGGAGGCCGACCCGGACGGTGCCGAGGGCGAGCAGGTGCTGGTGGGCGGCACACATCAGGGCCGCGATGGCGACTATCCGGCCTGGTATGCGGGGCTGCGCGACTGCATTCGCGGTCAGGGCGACAATCCGACCTCGCCCCATGAGGCACTGTGCGTGATGAAATGGCTGGAGGCCGGCATCGCCAGCGAAGGCTGAGGCCATCGAAGGTGAGATGACTCACGAAAGACGCGCGCCCTGAAGGCCGAATGGCCAGCAATCAGAGGCGCGCGTCTTGTTTTTCAAGGCAGTGGCAGCGGAGGCGCGGCCTGCTCAGCTCGCGTCGTCCTCGCCCTTGTCGGCCTTGCGCATGCGCGAGAACAGCTCCGCGCGCAGCTCACCGATGCGCGGCACCTCCTCGGCATGGAAGGGGATGGGGCGCAGCAGGCGCATGGCGCGCAGGCCGAGACGTGCGTTCATCAGGCCACTGCCCAGCCCCTGACCGGCCTTGGTGGAGAGGCGGCCGGCCAGATTCATCGACAGCAGGTCCATGCTGGCCTCGGCGGCCAGTTCGCTGGCACCGGCGAAGACCATCGAGGCCAGCACCTCCTTGAACAGCCGCAGGCGGCTGGCATAGCCCAGCTCCAGCCCGTAGAGGCGCGACAGGCGCTCCATCATGCGCAGCCCGCGCCAGGCCACCAGACTCATGTCGACCCAGGTCAGCGGCGAGACCGCCACCATCACCGCCGTCTCGCCACTCATGCGCGAGATGAGACGCCGCGCCTCGCGGTCCCGCGGTCCCAGTACGTGGAAGGCGAACAGCTCGCGGCGCTCCGACGGCGAGTGATGCGCTTCACAGGCGGCGCGCCAGGCGCGCACGCCGGCATCATCATCGCCGAGCTTCATCTGGCGACGCAGCTGTTCGAGCAGGTCTTCCTGCGGGCTGTCGGCTTTGCCGCCTGCCTTGCCCGAGTCCTCGTCAGGCGTGGACGGCGCATCACCGCGCTGGCCAAAGCTTTTCTGACCAAAGTCATCCTGCTGATGTTCTTCCAGCTCGGCGCGCAGCGCGACGTGCTTGCGCAGGTGACGCAGCCTGAAGAGCTCCTTGCCCAGCGCGCGGGCGCCGAGCCCGATGGCGCCAAGGCCCAGCAGGCCCCAGGCGCCGGCGATCAGGTCACCGCCCATGGCCGCCTGATAGAGCGCATGACCGGCTTCGACACCCCCGAGTGTCAGGGTGCCGAGCAGCAGCCATTTGAGGCCGCGATGACGTGGCCGGGCGCTCAGCGTCGCATCCAGTCCCGGCGTGGCGGGTTCCGGCTCGGCCGCCGCCAGGGGCTGGCTTTCCATCTCCGGCGAGAAGTGACGCGCGCCGCGCAGGGCCTCTGCCGCGCTCTCGGTGGGGCGCTCGGCATAGGCGGTCGAGGCGGCATCAGCCTGGGCCGAGTCGGCAGATTCGGGGCTCGTGAAGCGTTTGCCCGGGCGCGGATGGCGGGATTCGGTGGTCATTTCAGGTGGTCTCCCAGCAGCCAGTCGAGCACGGCGTCCATGCGAATGTGAGGTGGCGCATTGCCGTCGATCTTCGGCGGCGCGAAGTGGGGGAAGTCGAAGCGACTTTCGGCCCAGAAATTCGGGTCGGGCAGCCGTGACGGCACCTCGCCCGGGAACAGCAGCACGGACTCGCGGCCGGCGCCTTGCGTATCCGAGTTGCTCGCCCCCTCGTGCTCGCCGAGCAGTTGTCCCGCCAGCGCCGGATGACGTTGGCCATTCTCGACCACCTCACGCGCCTCGCTGGCGCGGATGGCGGCGATGGTGAAGGCCTTGAGCGGCACATCGCGATAGCGCAGGCGCTTGAGCGGGTCCGCCAGCAGCTGTTCGAGCAGGTCGCGCATCGCGCCATGCTGCTCTGGCGTGACGTGGTCGGCCTTGGTGGCGGCGATGGCCAGGCGGTCGATGCGGCGGTCCATCAGGCGCGCCAGCAGGTGGCGGCGGCCATAGGCGAAGCTGTCGAACAGCTTGTCCAGCGCACGGCTCAGGTCGCGGAATGGCGCCGGGCCGGCATTCAGCGCGCCCAGCACGTCGATCAGCACGATCTGGCGGTCAAAGCGCCGGAAGTGGTCATGATAGAAGGGGCGCACCACGCGGCGGCGATAGTGATCGAAGCGGCGTGCGAGGGTGCGATACAGGCTGGCTTCCGGCAGGGCGGCCAGCGCGTCGGGTGTCCAGTCACCGAGTCCCGGCAGCGGGAAGAACTGCAGCACCGGCGCTTCGTCCAGCTCGCCGGGCAGCAGGAAACGGCCCGGTGTCAGGTCGACGAAGCCACCCTTGCGGCGCGCGGCGTGCAGATAGTCGGTATAGAGGCTCGCGATCTCGGCGAGGCGGTCTTCATCCACCTCACTGTCCGGTGTCAGGCCCTCGATGGCTGCCATCCAGTCATGCGCCCAGTCGCCACGCCCGTCGGCCAGCTGGGTCTCGCACTCGCTGCTCCAGCCGCTGAAGTCCTGCTCCAGCATCGGCAGGTCCAGCAGCCATTCGCCGGGATAGTCGATCAGGTCCAGCGTCAGGGTGGCGCGCTGGCTGTCGAGCATGCGCGCGGCGCGCGAGGTGGGGCGAAAGCCGATCTTGAGACGCAGCTCGCTGATGCTGCGGGTCGGCGTCGGCCATTCGGGGCCGTGCGGCGAATGCTGGCCGGACAGCGAGCGCAAGCCGGCTTCCAGCGGGAAGCGCGGGATGGAGAGGTCCGGCTGGCTGACGCGTTCCGCGCCGAGCAGGCGGCCATCGCGTGCGGCGGGCAGCAGTTCCAGACGCGCGCCGAGTCCGGCATGACGCAGCTGCTCGATCAGCGAGACGAGAAAGGCGGTCTTGCCGGCACCGGACAGGCCCGTGACGGCGAGCCGCAGCTGGCGGTCGAGACCGCGCTCCAGCAGGTCATGTGCTTCGCGGCCCACATCGCGGGCAAGCTGGCGGGCGTTGCGGGTCATGGTGTTGAACATCAGGCATTCCCTGTCAGTGGGGGCGAGGCGGCGGCGCGATGTGATGGCGTCCTGGCAGCTGATGATGAGCTGGGTGATGGCCGGGACTTGTCAGCGTGCGCCGCACGGCTCGCCATCATCCCTCTATCTGCGGGCGATCGGCGCGCAAGGCAAGCTGACGCCACGCCAGCAGGGCGATGGGCAGCAGGCAGGCGGGGATCAGCAGCAGGTTGAGCAGCGCCCAGCCCAGCGTACTGACCAGGGGGCCGGCCAGCAGCGCCGTCACCGCCCCGGTGGTGAAGACGAGGAACTCGTTGGCGGCCTGGGTGCGGGCCTTCTCGTTGGGGCGATGGCAGCGGGTCAGCAGCGTGGTGGCGGGCAGGAAGGTGAAGTTCCAACCGATGCCGAGCAGGATGAGACCGAGGAAGAACCCCTGGGTTCCCGTCAGGTAGTCGGCGGCCAGCAGCTGTGCGGTGGCAAGGCTTGCCAGCAGAAAGCCGCAGCCGGTCACGATCATGGTGCCCGCCCCGAAGCGGTCGACCAGCCGCCCGGTGAAGAAGGACGGCAGAAACATGGCGACCACGTGCCATTGAATGGTGGTGGCGACGTGATCGAAGCCGTGTCCGGCATAGGCCATGGCCAGCGGTGTGGCCGTCATCGCCAGATTCATCACCCCATAGCCGACCATCGCGCTGAGCACGGCCAGCAGGAAGGTCGGTTGACGCAGGATCACGCCCAATGGGCGTGCAGGCGCCACTGCATCATCGTCGGCTGACTGGGCGTTGCCGTCACGGGGCAGGCGGATGAAGGCCAGCAGCAACAGCGCCAGCAGATAGAGCGCCCCCAGCCCGATGAAGCTGCCCAGGAAGGGGGTGTCGGCCAGTGCATGACTGGTACGCGCCAGCCAGGGCCCGAAGAAGGCCGCCAGCACGCCACCGCCCATCACCAGCCCGATGGCGCGCTCACGTTGCTCCTCCGGGGCGGCCTCCATCGCGGCGAAGCGATACAGCTGGCCGAAGCCGATACCGATGCCCACCAGCCAGGTGGCAAGCAGGAACAGTCCGAAATGCTGCAGATGCAGCGCCAGCACGGCCAGCCCCGCGCCAGCCAACCCGCACAGATTGCCGAGCACGAAGCCGCGCCGCCGCCCGAGACGGGCGGTGATCAACGAGGCGGGAATGGTGGCGCACATCAGGCCCAGCCACTGGGTGGCGACCGGCGCGGTCGACCAGCTGCTCGAGGCCAGCTGAGCACCGATCAGCGGTGAGACCGCGATCAGCAGGATGTTGCCGCTGACCAGCAAGGCCTGACACAGCGACAGCAGCGTGACGGCCAAGGGCAGGCGTGCCCGGTCGGCAGCGGGAGAAGATAGTGGCATGAAGGCGCAGCTCCGTCGGATGTCGGCGCCCGGCGCGCCTGATCTGATTATGCCTGTGCTCCGCTCAGGCGTTCCAACTCCGTGTTCAGGATTGCGCTCACGTTGAGCCTAGTCTCCCGCCCATTCCCGCAGGCTGCCCTGGCGCACGCGGCGGATGGCATGTGACAGCTCGCCCTGCTCGGCAAGACGATGGATGACCGCAGGCAGCGCAGCGCGGACTTGCGCGGCTGACATGCCGGGGGAAAGTTCCGGGGCATACAGCATCTTGAGCAGTACGTAATCCAGCGGGCTCAGCCAGGTATCCACCGTGACGTCACTGAAGACGGAGGGGAAGACCCTGTCTGAATCATTGGGCAGCCCCATCAGCTGGGCGCTCTCCTCGACGACGCAGTCCACCAGACGCGCCTTCTGGCGGGCATAGTCCGCGGGAATCAGGATCAGGCCGCTGGTGATGGCGTGATCCGGCCCGGTCTTGAACAGCGTCAGGCACACGCCTTCACGCAATGCCTTGCGCATGCCCGGGGTGGCGGCCTGCTGCTTGCCGACGTAGGCGGCGGCCTCGCGCGTCATGTGGTCCCGGGCGATGAAGGCGATGCGCAGGTTGGCCTTTCCGGTGGAGGACACGAAACTCAGCGGCTGGCCGGTGATGGCGGCCAGATGACGAAACTGGACCTCGCTCATCTGTCGCTGCATGCGCGAATTGCCCAGCTGCGAATCGACCCGCACCTTGATGGGCGCCTGCCAGCGCACCAGCGAGGCGCTGCTGCCGGGTTGGTATTCACGCTTGAGTGCCACTTCCATGAAGCTGTCCGTCAGCACATCGGCCCGCTGCCAGCGCTCGGCGGCCTGGCTCGGGCTGACGACGGCCAGACTGGGCAGCAGCAGGGCGATGCCCAGCGCCTTGAGCGCCCTGAGCGAGGAAAAGAAAGGAGCCCTCAGCGAAGAGGAGAAAGAAGCCCTCAGCGTGGAAAAAAACAGCCCTTTGAGCTGGCGATGGGGTAAGCAGGGCATGGGCGACCTCTTCAGGGAACATGCAGTTCAGCATGCCTGAAATGCACACGCCCCGCGTGTCCGAGAGGGCAACGCGGGGCGTGATACTCAATTGATGACGATTTGTCGTTTTGAAGCGGCGACTATCAGGCGTCAGATGAAGGCCAGATAGATGGCGATCACCAGCACGACCAGCAGCAGCGCGCAGACCTTGGCGCCTTTCCAGGGCGTCATGTCGATGGCGCCGACATCCTGCTGGATCCACGGCTCGTCACGCGGCGCCAGCTTGCCGATGATCAGCATCATCGCGATCAGCAGCACGAACACCAGGCCGACGAAGTGGAACTCGTGGATCACGTCGAGCACGCCGGAGAAGGCCGGCACGAAGTAGACCACCCCAATCACGCTGCAACCGATCAGCAGTGCCAGGTTGGCGGCGATGGTCGGCACGCGACGCGTCAGCAGCCCCATCAGCACCACGGCGAAGATCGGGATGAAGTAGATGGCATTCATCTTCTGCAGGTAGCCGAACAGACTTTCCTGGCCGGCCAGCAGCGGCGCGAGGGTCATGGAGGCGATCGCCAGCACCCAGCCGAAGCCCTTGGAGACCTTGACCACTTCCTCGTCGCTGGCCTCACGACGCAGATGCGCCTTGTAGATACCGGTGGAGAACAGCGTGGTGGTGGCGTTCAGCGCCGAGTTGAAGGACGACAGGATCGCGCCGACCATCGCCGCGGCGAAGAAGCCGGTCAGCGGCGCGGGCAGCACATCGAAGACCAGCTGGCCGTAGGCGCTGTCGGCCTTGACGCCGGAAGAGGCATAGAGGTGATAGGCGATGATGCCGGGAATCACCAGATACAGCGGGCCCAGCAGCTTGAGGGCACCGGTCAGCAGCACGCCTTTCTGGCCCTCGGCGAGGGTCTTGGCGGCGAAGGTGCGCTGGATGATCTGCTGGTTGGTACACCAGTAGAAGAAGTTGATGATCATCACGCCGGTGAACAGGGTCGAGAAGGGCACCGACTGGCCTTCACCGCCCATGGAGTTGAATTTCTCCGGATTGGCGGCGGTCAGCGTGTCCCAGCCGGCCATCACGCCCTGGCCATCACTCACCGCATCGAGGCCGAAATAGACGATCAGCATGCCGCCGATCAACAGGCCCACGCCGTTCAAGGTGTCGGAGATCGCGATGGAGCGCATGCCGCCGAACAGGGCATAGATGGCGCCGATGATGCCGACCACCCAGATGGTCATCCACAGCAGTGCATTGGGCGAGCTGATGCCGGTCAGCGAGGGCAGATCCAGCATGCCCTGCAGGCCGATGGCACCGGAGTAGAGGATGATCGGCAGCAGGATCACCGCGTAGGCGAACAGGAAGATCAGGTTGGTGATCAGCTCGGTGCTGCGGCCATAGCGCAGGGCCAGCAGCTCGGGCAGGGTGGTGATGCCACTCTTGAGGAAGCGTGGCAGGAAGAACATCGCCATCACCACCATGGCCAGTACCGCCATGACTTCCCAGGCCATCACCGACAGGCCATCGGTGAAGGCGGCGCCATTCAGGCCGACCATCTGTTCGGTGGACAGGTTGGTCATCAACAGGGAACCCGCGATCAGCGGGAAGGTCAGGCTGCGTCCGGCGAGGAAATAACCGGTGGAATGCGAGGTGTCATCGCGGTGTGTCCACCACCAGGTCAAGGCGGCGACCAGGCCGGTAAAGAACACGAAAGAAACAAGTGTCAAGGCATGCATGGGGGAGAATTCCTTTAGGCGTGCGGCGGCGAATCATGAGGCGGTGGGCAGGTGACCCGGGTAGCGATTCGACGCCGATCCAGCCGTGGCGATGCAATGCACACAGCAAGCTGTGTCATCGTCCGTGAAGAGACTCACCGGTAACATTCACGGCAAGACTGGCGCTAGTGTAGGTATCTCCCGATTTCTCGCTATCCGCCATTTGTAGAACATACGTAGGTTTCGGGGTGTGGTTGGCGTCGATTGAGCGTTGAGAATGAACAGGCGGTCATTGCTTCTCAGTCTCTGGTATCAGGCATTGATCGCAGTGTCGTAAAAAGACACATGTCGCGGCTTTCACCGCGTATTGCGGGTCATCCTTCATGCTCAATCAGAGACGCCAGCGCCCCGCCATCGGTAAGGATGACGGGGCGCTGGCGTACTCATTTCATACGCTCATGTCGTGCACTCATATCGTGAGGTCATGGCGATGACGATGACATGTGGCGTGCGATCGCGCTATGCGAGTGGGGCGATCAGCCGGCGAAGGCCAGATAGATGGCCATCACCAGTACCAGCAGAATGATGCTGGCGATACGCGTGCCAGCCCAGGGCGTCATGTCGATGGCACCGACGTCCTGCTGGATCCAGGGTTCGGCGCGCGGTGACAGCTTGCCGATCACCAGCATCATGGCGATCAACAGCACCAGCACGATGGCGATGAAGTGGAAGTTGTGCACCCGATCGACCAGCTCGGAAAGCGTCGGCACGAAGTAGAACAGGCCGATGACTGCGCAGCCGAGCACCAGCGCCAGGTTGGCGGCGATGGCCGGCACGCGCTTGGACATCAGCCCCACCACGATCACCGCCAGCAACGGGATGTAGTAGATGGAGTTCACCTTCTGCACGTAGACGAACAGGCTTTCCTGGGTCGCAAGCAGCGGCGCGATGGCCATCGCGGCGGCGGCCATGATCCAGCCGGCCCACTTGGAGGCCTTGACCACCTCTTCATCGCTGGCCTGCGGCTTGAGGCGTGCCTTGTAGACATCGAGGCTGAACAGGGTGGCGGTGGAGTTGAGCGCCGAGTTGAAGGACGACAGGATCGCGCCGACCATCGCCGCGGCGAAGAAGCCGGTCAGCGGCGCGGGCAGCACATCGAAGACCAGCCGGCCATAGGCGGCGTCGGCCTTGATGCCGTCACCGGCGTAGAGCTGGAAGGCGATGATGCCCGGCAGCACCAGATACAGCGGGCCCAGCAGCTTGAGGGCACCGGTCAGCAGCACGCCCTTCTGGCCTTCGGCGAGGGTCTTGGCGGCGAAGGTGCGCTGGATGATCTGCTGGTTGGTGCACCAGTAGAACATGTTGAGCAGCAGCACCCCGGTGAACAGGGTCGAGACCGGCACTGACTGGTCATCCCCGCCCAGCGAATTGAGCTTCTCCGGGTGGGTCTCCTTGAGCGTCTCCCAGCCGGCGAGAATGCCATTGCCGTCGCCGACACGGTCCAGCCCGTAGTAGACGATGATCATGCCGCCGATCAGCAGGCCGATGCCGTTCAAGGTGTCGGAAATGGCGATGGAGCGCAGGCCACCGAAGAGGGCATAGATGGCGCCGGCGATGCCGACGGCGATCACGGTGCCGGTCAGCAGTACCATCTGCGAGTCGATGCCGGTCAGGGCGCGCAGGTCGAGCACGCCCATCAGGCCGAGGGCGCCGGAGTAGAGAATGCTGGGCAGTAGAATGATGGCGTAGGCCAGCATGAAGATCAGGTTGGCCAGTAGCTGGGTGGTGCGATCGAAGCGCAGTGCCAGCAGTTCCGGCAGGGTGGTGATACCGCTCTTGAGGAAGCGTGGCAGGAAGAACATGGCCATCGCGACCAGCGAGACCACGGCCACCACTTCCCAGGCCATCACGGAAAGGCCGTCGGTGAAGGCGGCGCCGTTGAGGCCCACCATCTGCTCGGTGGAGAGATTGGTCATCAGCAGGGAGCCTGCGATGATCGGGAAGGTCAGACTGCGTCCGGCGAGAAAATAGCCGGTGGAATGTTGATGGTCGTCACGACGGGTCAGCCACCAGGTGATCACGGCGACCAGCCCCGTGAAGAACACGAAGGAGCTCAGGGTGAGGGCGTTCATGGCATTATCCTTGTTGAACAACAGGGCTCGGAGGCCTGCTTGCTCAGCTGCCCATCGTCTGCAGAACATGCCTCACCGTTGGCGCGCGGTACCACGAGACACGCTGTCAGCGACCGACATCTAGCGTGCCGATCAGTGTCAAAGAAATGCCTGACCCTCACCATTGACAATTTGTCTGACATTTTTCTGCAATTGTCTGATTCGTGCAGACATAGCCTGCCAGCGGCTGTCGACCTGTCGCCATGACCAGAACGCCCCGCCTCTTGCGTGTCGGTCGACAGCAGGAGGCGGGGCGTTGTCGTTGTCAGAAGCTGGTATCGGAAGTCGGTGTCAGAAGCCGATAGTCAGCAGCGAGTGCCACATGCCGACATCAGAAGCGAGTGCCAGAAACCGACACCGCTGTCAGGCGCTGGCGGCGGCGGGGGTCAGCACCTGCTGGTAGAGCGAGGCACCGTGGATGTCCTTCAGCGTCACGGTCAGCGCTTCGCTCTCGGGGTCGAGATCCACCTGGCCGAAGAACTGGAAACCCTCGCTGGGCGACATGTTGGCCCGCCCCTCAGGCGGCGCCTTCACGAATTCGAGTTTCGGCCCGAAGGTGTTGTCCAGCTCACCGGGACCGAAGGTGCCGGCGTGGATCGGGCCGCTGACGAATTCCCAGAACGGCGTGAAGTCCTTGAAGACGGCGCGCTCGGGCGAGTAGTGGTGCGCGGCGGTGTAGTGCACATCGGCGGTCAGCCAGACCAGATTCTGGATGTCGTGATCGCGCACGAACTTGAGCAGTTCGGCAATCTCCTGCTCGCGCCCCAGTGCCTCGCCATCGCCATTGGCGCCGTTCTCGAAGTTGCCGCCGTCACGCACCAGCAGCCCGATCGGCATGTCGGAGGCGATGACCTTCCAGGTAGCGGTGCTGGCCTTGAGCGACTGCTTGAGCCATGCCAGCTGATCGCGACCCAGGAAGTCGGTCTGTGGCCCGCGCCCCGTCTGGCGGTTGGCGGAATTGGCACCGCGGAAGCTGCGCATGTCGAGCATGAACATCTCGAGTCCCGGCCCGAAGCTGAAGTTGCGGTGGATGCGCTCCGGCGCGGCTGGGCCGGTGCGCAGCGGCATGTTCTCGAGGAAGGCGCGACGCGCATTGGCGGACAGCACGTCGAGATTCTTCTCGGTGTAGCGATCATCCTCGAGAATCTCGCCCGGGTACCAGTTGTTGGTGGTCTCGTGGTCGTCCCACTGGGCGAACATCGGCACTTCGGCATTGAAGCGGCGCAGGTTCTCGTCCATCAGGTTGTAGGCGTACTGGCCACGATACTCGTCCAGCGTTTCTGCCACCTTGGACTTGGCGGGCGTGACGATATTGCGCCACAGGCTGCCGTCGTGCTGGGTGACGCTCTCCTCGAGCGGGCCATCGGCGTAGATGGTATCGCCGGAGTGCAGGAAGAAGTCCGGCTTGACCTGGCGCATGGTCTCGTAGAGGCGTAGGCCACCGAAGTCCGGGTTGATGCCCCAGCCCTGACCGACGGTGTCACCGGACCACACGAAACGCAGCGCACGCGGTGTCTGGGCGCTCGGCGGCAACACCAGGCGACCGGCGGTGGCCTCGCTGATGGCGCGGTGATCATCCAGCGCCGCGTAGCGCACCCGATAGAAGACCTCGCCGCTGGCGTTGGCGCGAGTGCCGATGCGGGTCAGGTCGAGCTTGCTGGTCAGGCCGTCCGCCGGCAGGGCCACCGGGCCACGCATCTGGAAGGCGCCGCGCATCTCGGGATTGTCGGCCAGTTCGATCAGCATGCGTGCCGGCTTGTCGCTCTGGCTCCACAGCATGGCGCGGCTGGCGGTCACGTCGCCGCTCATCACGCCGGAGGGCATGCGCGGGCGCCGTCCTTCGGCCATCACGATGGCGGGAGCGCCGAGCAGGCCCGTGGTCGCCAGCAGCCCGACCCCGGCACCTTGCAGGCCGCGCCCCAGCAGCTGGCGGCGGTCCATCCGTGACGGGGCGCCGGCGGGGGTGACTGTCGAAGCGTCATTGCCGGCTGGCGCAGCGCTTGGCGAAGCGGGGGATGTAGGGGTGGTTTGAGCGGCGTGGGACTTGCGAGAGGAACGCAAAGGCAGCAGATCAGACAGACGGCGGGACATGACGGGCTTCCTTGTAACGGTCTGGCGTCAGGTTGGGATAGAGAGTGGCAACACAAGTGACATCAGGGCACCAGCCAGCGCGGGACATGCCGCAAAGGCTGACAGCGCTGATGGGAGAGGCTACTTTCCACGCTCAAGATGAAGATCCGGTGTCAGAACCATGATCGCCCCGCGCCGCTCAGGCCCGACACTCGCAGTGCAAGGTGGTGCGCTCAGCCAGGCCTGTCGCGCGGCTTCCTTCCCGACTCCACCCAAGGACACCTTCGATGCCCCCCTCCATGCCCCCCTCAAGCCCCTCGGAATCCCCGCAACCTGACGCCGCCAGGCTGATCGCGGACAGCCATCCCCAGGCACGGCAGGTACTCGATTACTGGTTCACTCAGCTGACGCCCAAGGACTGGTTTCGCAAGAGCGATGCCCTCGATGGCCAGCTGCGTGAGCGATTCGCCGCGCGGCTCGAGCAGGCACTTGCCTGTGAGCTGTGGGAGTGGCGGGCGAGCGTCGGTGGACGGCTGGCGGAAATCCTGCTGCTGGACCAGTTCGCGCGCAATATCCATCGCGATACTCCGCGCGCCTTCCGTGGCGACAACCTGGCACTCGCGCTCTCCCAGCAGGCCGTCGCGCTGGGCGACCTGGACCGCCTTCCGCTGGCCTGGCAGCCCTTCGCGATCATGCCGTGGATGCACAGCGAATCGTTGCGCATCCATGAACATGCCGAACAATTGTTCGCACGCCCCGGTCTCGAGCACACCTTGCGCTACGAGCATCTGCATGCGGACATCGTGCGTAGATTCGGCCGCTATCCGCATCGCAATGCGATTCTCGGTCGCGAGTCCACGCCGGAAGAGATCGCCTTCCTGGGCCAGCCCGGCTCCTCATTCTGACAAATGAAAGATCGCCCCCTTTTAATTGTGTGACGTCGTCTCCAAGACTTGTACAGCGGCGCCAAGCGCCTGTACATCAGCAAGGAAGGAGACAGCAGATGGGTATCATTCTCGGGTTGATCATCGGTGGTCTGGCCGGCTGGATCGCAGGCAACATCATGCGCGGCGGCAGCTTCGGCATTCTTGGCAACATCGTCGTCGGTGTCGTCGGCGGCCTGCTGGGCAGCGTCATCTTCAAGCTGCTGGGGCTGGCCTCCACCGGCATCATCGGCTCGCTGGTCGTCTCGGTCGTGGGGGCGGTGGTGTTGCTGTGGATCGTCTCGAAGGTCAAGTCCAAGGCCTGACGGCGCGGTGTCGAGCCCCGTCAGGCGCGAATTAGCAAGCGCAAGCAGCAAGCGCAAGTAGCAAGCGCTAGCAGCAAGTGCAGTCGTCAACAGCAAGTGAAGTCCCTTGCGGGTGTCTGGATGGATTCGATGTAGATACCCGCAGCAGCAACGCCTCTTGTCACCCGGGGCACCTGACTGCCCGGTGATCTGTCACGGCGCCGAGAGGTGCCTTGTTCGAGAAGTGCTTTGACAACAAGCACTTTCACGACAAGTGCTTTGAGAAGAAGTACCTGGACAAGAAGTACGCCGGCAAGAGGCGGCAAGGCCGAATCATCCTTCAGCGCCACACTAGTGGCGCGTTGCGGATCTAGCGAAAACAGGAGCGTTTGAGCATGGCGAGCAATGAGCACGATTCAGCACCCTCTTCCCAGTCGAATGCCGACAGCGCGAAGTGCCCCTATCACGAGGGCCAGAATCGCTCGGCGGAGGGAGAGAACCCCTATACCCATCCCAACCGCAATGGGCCGCACGACACCAAGCCCAATGCCGGTGATGGCCATGCCAAGGACGAGGCGCTGGAGACCTATCGCGCCGACGCCGAAGGGCATGACCTGCGCACCAACCAGGGGCTGCGCATCGCGGACAACCACAACTCGCTGAAGGCGGGGGAACGCGGTCCGACCCTGATGGAAGATTTTATCTTCCGCGAGAAGATGAACCACTTCGACAATGAACGTATTCCTGAGCGTATCGTTCACGCGCGTGGCGCGGCCGCGCACGGGTATTTTCAGGCCTACGACAATGCCGCCAGGTATTCCAAGGCCGGCGTGTTCAGCGACCCGTCCAAGAAGACGCCGGTGTTCGTGCGTTTCTCGACCGTGCAGGGCTCGCGTGGCTCCAACGACACGGTACGTGACGTGCGTGGCTTCGCGACCAAGTTCTACACCGATGACGGCAACTGGGACCTGGTCGGCAATGACATCCCGGTGTTCTTCATCCAGGACGCGATGAAGTTTCCTGACTTCGTGCACGCCGTGAAGCCGGAGCCGCACAACGAGATTCCCCAGGGCCAGTCAGCCCACGATACCTTCTGGGACTTCGTGTCACTGATGCCGGAAACCACTCACACCGTGCTGTGGACCATGTCGGACCGCGCCTTCCCGCGCCATTACCGCAACATGGAAGGCTTCGGTGTGCATACCTTCCGTCTGATCGACCGTGAAGGCGTGTCGCGCTTCGTCAAGTTCCACTGGAAGCCGGTGGCCGGTACCTGCTCGCTGATCTGGGATGAAGCCCAGAAGCTGTGGGGACGTGACCCGGACTTCAACCGTCGCATGATGTGGGATGACATCAAGAGCGGCGCGCCGCTGGAGTGGGAACTGGGCATCCAGGTGGTCGAGGAGAAGGACGAGCACAGCTTCGACTTCGATATCCTCGATCCGACCAAGCTGATCCCCGAATCGCTGGTACCGGTGGTGCCGATCGGCAAGATGGTGCTGGACCGCAATCCGGACAACTACTTCGCCGAGACCGAGCAGGTCGCCTTCAATCCGGCCAACATCGTGCCGGGGATCGACTTCTCCAATGATCCGCTGCTGCAGGGGCGTCTGTTCTCCTATCTGGATACCCAGATGCTGCGTCTTGGTGGGCCGAACTTCCACGAGATTCCCATCAACCAGCCGGTGTGCCCGTTCCACAACAACCAGCGCGATGCCCAGCATCGTCAGACCATCAACACGGGGCAGGCGTCCTACGAGCCGAACTCCATCGATGGTGGCTGGCCGGCCGAGACACCGCCGTCCCAGGACGCCCATGGCGGTTTCGAGCCGTATCATGAGCGCATCGAGGCGCACAAGGTACGTGCGCGCAGCGCCTCCTTCGGGGATCACTATTCCCAGGCCACCCTGTTCTGGAACAGCCAGACTGACGTGGAGAAGGAGCACATCATCGCGGCCTACACCTTCGAGCTTTCCAAGGTCGAGCGTCCGTGGATCCGTGAGCGGGTGATCACCGAGATCCTGCCCAACATCGATCTGGAGCTGGCACGTCGCGTCGGTGAGAATCACGGCATCGAGACACCGACCAGCAAGCCCGCGCCGGACGGTGAACTGGGCACCAGCCAGGTCGACAGCGACCCGGCGCTGAGCCTGATGGCGCGCCTGCCGGACTCCATCGCCACCCGCAAGGTCGCGATCCTGGCTGCCGATGGCGTCGCCATGGAAGATGTTCGCTCGATCAAGGAGCAGCTGGCCGCCGAGGGTGCCGAAGGGCTGTTGATCGCCCCGAGCATGGCGCCGATCAAGGCCGGAGACGGCACCATGCTGTCGCCGGATGCGATGCTCAATGGCCTGCCGTCCGTGACGGTGGATGCCGTCGTCGTCGCTGGCGGCGCGGGTAGCGTCGAGGCGCTGAGCGGCTCGGGCCTGGGACTCTATTATGTCCAGGAAGCCTACAAGCACCTGAAGCCCATCGTGGCGATCTGCGAAGGCAAGGAGCTGCTGGCCGCCGCCCGCGTGCCGGTCGAGGAGGGCGTCATCCTGGTGGATGATGTGCTCGCCGCCAGCCTGCCGCTGCGTGATGCCCTGATGGCTCACCGTGTATGGTCGCGTGATGCGCGTGCCAACCAGATGCCGGCATGAGGCGCTGACGCCCCACAAGGTATGATGTGACCCATATAGCCCCCTGACCTGCGAAGGTCAGGGGGCTTTTTCATGGTCATGATGCGGTCATTTCCGGACGTGAAGATGTGATGGCGGAGAAAGGTGAAAACAGGGTTGGTGACACCTCCGGGTTGAGAGCCGTCCTGCGGTTCTCGCCGCTGAGGGTGGCTGATAGGCTCAGTGATAGAGGCTGATTATCGAAGGCATGCTGGTAATTGATTATCGCTAGAAGCACCAGGTGCGTAAGGTAAGCAGGCATCAAGGGGCCACAAGCCAGCACATGCCGGGCAGGCATTGGCCCCGACCCGATTCGACAATGGGCTGCAGGCCTTCACATCAAGCAGCGCATGAAAATGTGACATCAGCAGCATCTGGCCTTGCCAGTCGAGTTTGATAGCGCTTTTTTCTACCTGACAGGAGAACGTCTACATGTCCCAGACTCCACGCTATACCACAGGTAACGGCGCCCCGGTGCCTCACGATGACATCAGCCAGACAGCGGGCCCGAATGGTTCACTGACCTTCGACAACTGGCGTCTGTTCGAGAAGCTGGCGCACTTCAACCGTGAGCGCATTCCGGAGCGTGTCGTCCACGCCCGTGGCGTCGCCGCCTACGGCACCTTCACCCTGGCCCGTGACCTGTCTGACCTGACCATCGCCCGCTTCCTGCAGGGTGTCGGCAAGCAGACCCCGTTGCTGGCGCGTTTCTCCACCGTGGCCGGTGGCCAGGACAGCGGCGACAACACTCGCGACGTGCGCGGCTTCTCCTTGAAGTTCTACACCGAGGATGGCAACTGGGACATGGTCGGCAACAACACGCCGGTGTTCTTCATCCGCGAGCCGTCCAAGTTCCCTGACTTCATCCACACCCAGAAGAAAGACCCGCGCACCAACATGGTCGACTGGCAGAACCGTTGGGAATTCTGGGCCAACCATCCGCAGGCGCTGCATCAGGTCACCATCCTGATGTCCGACCGCGGTATTCCGAAGTCGCTGACCACCATGAACGGCTACAGTTCGCACACGCTGAGCCTGTGGAACGACAAGGGCGAGCGTGTCTGGGTCAAGTGGCACTTCAAGACCGACCAGGGCCACGAGACGCTGACCGACGATCAAGCGGCGCAGGTCGCACCGGACTTCCACCAGCACGACATGTTCACCCGCCTCGAGCGTGGCGAGCGTCCGAGCTGGACCGTCAACCTGCAGGTGATGACCGAAGCGCAGGCACGTGACTACCACATCAACCCGTTCGATCTGACCAAGGTGTGGCCGCACGGTGACTTCCCGCTGATGGAAGTCGGCAAGATGGAGCTCAACCGCAACCCGGAGAACTACTTCGCGGAAGTCGAACAGTCCGTCTTCTCGCCGTCCAACTTCGTGCCGGGTATCGGCGCCTCCCCGGACCGCGTGCTGCAGGCTCGTCTGTGGGCCTACGCCGATGCACACCGCTACCGTGTCGGTGCCAACGCCGAGCAGCTGCCGGTCAACCGTCCGGTCTGCCCGGTCAACCACTACCAGCGTGATGGCGTGATGGCGGGCATGTGCCCGGTCACCGGTCACGGTGGCGGCCCGCTGGGCGGCCAGGTCGGTCAGGGTGTACCGGGAGAAACGAAGGAAGGTGGCCAGTACTCACGCACTAACTTCTACCCCAACGAGCGTGCCGATCAGGGCGCCCCGGTGCCGGACGCTACCGTCGCCGAGCCGGCGATGCCGCTGGAGCAGAACGCCTGGATGGGCTATCACGACAACAGCGATGAGGATAACTACAGCCAGGCCGGCAACCTCTATCGTCTGTTCGATGAAGGCCAGAAGACGCGCATCACCGACGTCATCGCCGGCACCATGGTAGGCGTCAGCCACGTGGTCCAGGACAAGATGATCGCGCACTTCCGTCAGGCGGATGCCGATTATGGTGATCGTATCGCCACCAAGCTGGCCAAGCTCGATCCGCGCTGAGTCAGTCATGTTGCACCCTTCGTCAGGTCAGTAGTGACCCTTTGAGCTGACGAAAACATCAAGGCCCCCGCCGGGTAACCGGCGGGGGCCTTGTCGTATGCGGCTGTCAGGGTGCTATCCGACAGTCACAGCGCTGTGCGAAAGACACGCAAGCACAGGCACCTCAGTCGTCGCGCGTGGCCTCATTGCCGTCGGCTTTCTCGCACACGCCCAGCGCCCACAGCAGGAAGGCGTCCTGGCGCGCATTGTCACGCCACGCCTTGAAGCGACCCGAGGCACCGCCGTGGCCGGAGCTCATGTCGGTGCGCAGCAGGACCGGGTGCGGCGTGCAGTCCATCTGGCGCAGACGCGCATACAGCTTGGCCGGCTCCCAGTAGGGCACGCGGGTGTCATGCCAGCTGCCCTGCAGGAACAGCGGCGGATAGGGCGCGGCACTCAGGTTGTCCAGCGGCGAATAGGCGCGGATGCGACGCCGCGCCTCGTTCTCGTGCGGGTTGCCCCACTCGGTGTATTCCGCGGTGGTCAGCGGCAGCTCCGGATTTTCCATGGTGCGCAGCACATCGACGAAGGGCACATCGAGCACCGCGGCGCAGAAGGCCTCGGGACGCTTGTTGAGGCTGGCGCCGACCAGCAGACCACCGGCGCTGGCACCGTAGGCGGCGATGCGATCCGCGGCCCCGACGCCTTGCTCGACCAGCGCATCACGCGCGGCGAGGAAGTCGTTGAAGCTGTTTTCCTTGTGCTCCAGCTTGCCGGCCAGATACCAGGGCTCGCCACGGTCCCCGCCGCCACGCACGTGGGCGACCGCGAAGGCGACGCCGCGCGTCAGCAGTTCCAGGCGGGCGATCGAGAACCAGGGGTCCAGCGTCTCGCCGTAGGCGCCATAGCCATAGAGCAATACCGGCAGCGGGGCGTGGGGGTGGCTTGCGTCATCACACAGGTCGCGCCGCATGACCACCGAGACCGGCACCTGCTCACCATCGTCGGAGGTCGCCCACAGACGGCGGCTGATCAGATGCTCGGGCGCGAGATCGCCATGCACGGTCTGACGCTTGAGCAGGCGGCGCTCCCCCGTGTCGAGGTCGAGCTCGATCCAGCTCGGCGGCGTGGTGAAGCTTTCCTCGCGGATGCGCAGGCGGCGAGCATCGAAATGCGGGCAGTCACCCAGCCCCTGGCTCAGCGGTTGCTCCGGCATCGCCAGGCGCTCGTCGCGGCAGATCGTCTGTGTCGGCGCCGTGCCCTCGAATTCGATCACGCGCAGCCAGGCCTGGGCCTGACGGTGGTCGCGTTCATCGACCATCAGCCCCCAGCTGAAGGCTTCGACACCTTCCAGCGTCACCTCATCGCGGGTGGCGATCAGCGGCTGCCAGTCGCCGGGCGCATGCTCGGAGGCGATATCGAGCTGGAAGTGCGGCGCTTGCCTGTTGTGCAGCACATAGAAGTGGCCGGGGCGGTGATCGACGCCGTACTCGACACCGGTCTCGCGGGCGCGCACCAGGCGCATCTCACCCAGCGGGGCATCGGCCTTGAGCAACCAGGTCTCGCTGGTGTCCTTGGAGGCGGTCTCCAGAATCAGCCAGGCGCGTGAGCGGGTCTTGCCCATGCCGACCCAGAATTCGCTGTCTTCCTCGCGATAGAGCAGCGTCTCGGCGCGGCTCGTGACATTCAGACACCAGATCTCGAAGGGGCGCTGAGTGCTGTCATAGCGCGTGAACAGCAGGTGCTGGCCGTCCTCGGCCCACACCAGGTCCGGCCCGATATCCTCCAGCAGACACTCGTCATCGTGGCCGGCGTTGCGTGAGTCGCCATTCGCCGCGTTCAGTGTTGCAAGACGCAGGCTGAACACCTCGTCGCCGCTGGTGTCCAGAGTCCATGCCAGTTGCTGCTCATCCGGGGAGATGGCCATATCGCCCAGCTCGACGAAATCGTGATGGCGCGACAGGCTCTGCAGGTCCAGCAGGCATTCGTGCTGGCGGGTATCGGCGGGGTCGGCGCCGATCGCATGGCGCCACCAGACCGGATAGTCGGCGTCAGCGGCGGTCTCGCTCCAATAGACGTAGTGATCCAGTGCCTCGGCCAGGCTTGAGACGGCCAGTTCGCGGCGCGCAAGATGGCCGTGATAGAGGGCGTCGCTCAGCGGCGCGAGCGGGGCGAACCAGCGATCACTCTCGGCGTTGGCCGCCGTGAGAAAGGTGGTGACCTCTGGCGTGTCGCGTTCTTCAAGCCAGTGCCATTCGGGGTCATCGGCACGATAATGGCGCTGGACGGGGCTATCGGGCATGGCTACCTCTTGAAAGTGGGGTGCTCGAGTGTGTCGGGCGGGCATGGAGTGTAACATTGAGCCTGTCCCACAGCGTGCGCAAGCCCTTGCCTCATGGGAGGCATCGCCGCCGTGAGAGATGAATGCGCAGCCTCTGGTGCCACGCAACGTGTGGCCCCGATGATGGGATGACTCGATGGCTGAACTGAGGTGCCGGCTGCTTCTGCACAGGACAGGCACCCCTCAGAATGTCAGTCTCGACAGGATGTTATGACAGGAGTGAAGGGCATGATGATTTCCGATTCGCTGCCGCAGATGTGGCTGATCTATTTTGGCCTGGCGGCGGTAGTGCTGTTTACCGGCTATATGGCGGTGCGAATACTGCCGCGTTTCCTGCGCTGGATCCTGGTCGGCGGTATCGCCGGCATGATCGCCGTGCCGACCAGTTTTCACGTCACGGCCAGCGTCGCGGAAGATGCCTACACCGGCCTTGCACCGGCCATCGTGGCCTTTGCCGTCAGCGTGGTGCAGAAGGATGGTGGTGGCATGGCCTCGGCCTTCGGCATGCTGGTACTGGGCATCGGGGCCGGCGTGGTGCTGGGCCTGGTGATCTGGTGGCTGGGTCGCGGACGTGAACAGCGTCGCCGCGCCGCCCAGCAGCGCCGCGAGCCTCATGGCCACGAGCAGGAGGATGAGGAAGTGCGCGAGGGCCACGCCGCTGGCGCCAGCTTGCGTAGCGAGAAACGTGGCACGTCGGCGCGTACCCGCGCAGGCCGTGACCGTCAGGAACCGTCGCTCTGATCGAGCGTCGTTCGATCAGCGCCAGCCGTGCATTGTCCGAGCGTGGACTAAGGATCTGTCATGCCCCGTGATGTAGCTGTCACTTCGTCTCTTGAGCCAGTCCGTTCACCTGGGCTTGCGTCCGGCTCTTCATCCGGCCCTCTAGCGAAGGGCGCGGGGGCGCGCTGGCTGGCGGCCCTGATGCTGGCGGGCATCAGCCTCGCGTCGCCCTCGGCCTTCGCCGAGCAGGCATCATCAGCGGAGAACCCCTCGGTCAGCGAGCCGGTGAGCGAGTCGGTGAGTGAGCCGGCAAATGAGTCGGCAAGCGAACAGGCTGAGCAGATTCCGTTCGTGGCCCGGGATGTCGCGAGTGACGCGAATGCTGCCAGTGGCTCGGCGCGCGACATTGTGCCTGACCTGCGCATGGCGATCGATGTCTCCGGCAGCATGAAGCACAACGACCCGACCAATCTGCGCGCCAGTGCGCTCGACCTGCTGGTCACCTTGCTGCCGGAGCGCTCGCGTGCGGGGCTGTGGGGCTTCGGTGAGCAGGTGCAGCCCCTGCTGGCGCTGGGCGCGGTCGATGCGGGCTGGAAACAGGCGGCCCGCGGGCTGGAAGGGCGGCTGGACGATTACGAGCAGTACACCGATCTCGAGGCGGGCCTGCGTGCCGCCGCCGAAGGCGCCGATGCGAGCATCGATGGCCAGGGGCCGCGTCAGGTCATCCTGCTCTCCGATGGCATGGTCGACCTGCGTGAGCCGAGCAGCGAGAAGGCCGCCTCGGACAGCGCCTCGCGCCAGCGCATCACCGATGAGCTGACGCCACAGCTGGCGGCGCACAACGTCACGGTGCATACCGTCGCGCTGTCGCGCAATGCCGATATCGATCTGCTGCAGCAGGTTGCCGATGGCACCGGCGGGCTGGCGACGGTCGCCGAGACCCCGGAAGACCTGCTGCGTGCCTTCCTCGGGGCGCTCGACCGTATCGTGCCCGGCGAGCTGGTGCCGCTCGAGGACAAGCGCTTCACCATCGATGGCAGCGTCGAGGAATTCACGGCGCTGGTCTTCCATGGCCCCGATGACAGCGCGCCGGTATTGATCGCACCGGATGGTCAGCGCTATTCGCTGGCCGACAAGGCGTCGTTGCCCGAAGGCGTGCGCTGGGAACATCAGCCGCGCTATGACCTGATCACCGTGACCGACCCCGAGGCCGGGCAGTGGCGTATCGAAGGGCAGGTGGGCGTCGATAGCCGCATCACCGTGGTGTCAGACCTGGCGCTGGTGTCGCGCCCGCTGCCGGCCACGCTGTATCGCGGCTTTGGCTATTCCCTTTCAGCCTCGCTGGTCGACGGTGCACGTGATGTCGCTGAGCAGGACTTTCTGGCGACGCTGGACGGCAATGCGCGTCTGGTGCCGGAAGACGAGGGTGGCATGTCAGCAGAAACGGCAGCCGTGACCAGCGCCCAGCAGCGCGGTCTTGAGCGTGACGGCGCGCAGTTCAGCGTCAACATGCCGCCGCCGCAGCAACCGGGTGGCGCTCGCCTGACGCTGACCATCGAGGGCCAGCGCGATGGCGCGCCCTTTGCACGTCAGTTGAGCCAGCGCACCAGCGTGGTCGACCCACTGCTGGTCGAGCCGATCGGTGGCAATGCGCAGAATGCGACGCCGCCGAGCGCGCTGGAGGTCAGCGCGCGTCATCCGTTGCTCAACACCGCCAACACCCAGCTGGACGCGACGCTGCAGGGCGAGCCGTTGAGTGTGGCGGAAGCGGGCGAGAGTCGCTGGCGTATCGAACTGCCGCCGCTGGAGCGTGACGTCAGTGCCGATGTGCAGATCAGCGCGCGCATCGCGCTGGGCGGGAGTTCGCGGGTGATCGATCTCGCGCCCTATACCCTCAATGAGAATGCGGCGCGGCGTGCCGCCAATCTGGATCGCTCGCCCATCGAGGGTGAGTCCTTTGGTGAGATTCAGGGCCTGGATCAGGCGGTAGAAGAGAAGGAAGACCTCAATGATCTGCTGATGAAGGGCCGTCTGCCCATCGACAAGGTGCCTGCGTTGATCAGTCAGTGGTTCGAAGGAGCTTCGGACTTTGCCCAGCGTGAGGCAGAATCACCGCAAAGCCGCATGATCGCTTACGCCGTGGCCGGTGTGATCGGCCTGCTGGTAGTGATCATGCTGGTGCGTCGCATGACGCGCAAGCCGACTCAGCGGGAGGAACCCCATGTGTGAACTGCTCGGCATGAGTGCCAATGTGCCGACCGATATCTGCTTCAGCTTCGCCGGTTTTCTGCAGCGAGGCGGTGGTACTGGTCCGCACCGCGATGGTTGGGGAATCGCCTTCTATGAAGAGGGCGGTTATCGCGAATTCCGTGACCCGCATCCGTCGGTGGATTCGCCCATCGCGCGCATGATTCTCGATTATCCGATCAAGTCGCAGATGGTCATCAGCCATATTCGCCAGGCCAATGTCGGCCAGGTGACACTGGCCAATACCCACCCGTTCACGCGCGAGCTGTGGGGCCGTCAGTGGTGCTATGCCCACAACGGTCAGCTGGCGGACTGGCAGGCACTGCCCCTGCCGTACTATCGCCCGGTGGGCAGCACGGACAGCGAGCACGCCGCCTGCTTCCTGCTCGGCGAGATCCGGCGCGCCTTCCCGAATCCGCCGGCGCGGTGCGAAGACCTGTGGCGGCATCTGCACGCCCAGTGCGAGCGTCTGCGCGGGCTTGGCGTCTTCAATCTGCTGCTCTCCGATGGCGTGCATCTCTACGCCTACTGCTCCACCAAGCTGGCGCACATCACGCGCCGTGCGCCCTTCGGGCAGGCGAGCCTCACCGACTTCGAGATGAGCGTCGACTTCCAGCAGCACACCACCGATGCCGATGTGGTCTCGGTGATCGCCACCGATCCGCTCACTGACAACGAGCAATGGCAGCGCCTGCTGCCGGGGCAGCTGGTGGTGTTCCGCGAAGGCGAGCTGGTCGCCAGTCTCGGTGGCGAGTTGCCGCTGAGCCAGGAAGAGCCAGGGCAGGAGCAGGCCGAGAGCGGGGCGGTCGATCGCACCGCGACCGCGCGCCGCAAACCCGACTGGCTGGCTTCAGACTTGAGCTGCTGACGTTTGGCTGAGTCGCTGACGTTTGGCTGAGTCGCTGACGCTGAGTGACGTAGAAAGAGCTTGAATGCCAGACACACGAAGGGCCGCAATCGCGGCCCTTCGTGTTTGCGGCTTTTGCCTGGTCAACGCGTGAGGCTCAGCCTTCGACGTCGTCGAACATGCCGGCGAACATCGGCGAGGACAGGTAGCGCTCGCCGCTGTCCGGCAGGATGACGACGATGGACTTGTCGGCGTAGGCCGGGTCTTCCGCCAGACGCAGCGCCGCGGTCATCGCCGCCCCGCAGGAGATGCCGCACATGATGCCTTCTTCCTGCATGATGCGACGCGCCATGGCCATGGCGTCTTCACTGGCGACCGGCTCGACACGATCGATCAGCGCCAGGTCCAGGTTGTCGGGAATGAAGTTGGCGCCGATGCCCTGGATCTTGTGCGGGGCCGGCGTGATCGACTCGCCCTGCATGCGCTGGGTGATGATGGCGGATTCCGCCGGCTCCACCGCCACGGCTTCGAGTGACTGGCCGCGCACCGTCTTGAAGTAGCGGGCGATGCCGCTGATGGTGCCGCCGGTACCGACGCCCGCCACCAGCACGTCCATCTCGCCATCCAGCGCGTCCCACAGCTCCGGGCCGGTGGTCTCTTCGTGGATGCGCGGGTTGGCCGGGTTGGAGAACTGCTGCGGCAGGAAATAGCGTTCCGGTTCGGCCTTCTGCAGCTCGCAGGCCTTGTCGATGGCGCCCTGCATGCCCTTGGCCGGATCGGTCAGCACCAGGTTGGCGCCGAGGGATTTCAGCACCTTGCGACGTTCCATGCTCATGGAGGATGGCATGGTCAGCGTGACGGGGTAGCCACGCGCCGCGCCGACGAAGGCCAGCGCGATGCCGGTATTGCCGGAGGTCGGCTCGATGATCTCCATGCCCGGCTTGAGCACGCCGCGCTCTTCGGCGTCCCACACCATGCTGGCACCGATACGGCACTTGACCGAGAACGCCGGGTTGCGGGCTTCCACCTTGGCGTACAGGCGTGGATGGCTGCTGAGGCGGTTGATCTTGACCAGCGGCGTATTGCCGATGGCTTGCGAGTTGTCCTGATAGATCTTGGCCATGCGAGGTCCTCTGGGTATCTGGCGGCTAGACAGCGAGCATGCCCGCTGCTTGAGTGAAGTGATGACGCTCAGCAGCGCCTGTCGCGACTGTATGAGCATAAGGTTAAGGGCTAGCCGAGCGCGACTCAAAGGCCTGAAGCGCATAACGACATGGCAAGGTTGGCAGTCGCGGCTAGCCTCTGACCAAGGTCGTACAAGAGTAGTGATCTGATTTAACGAGACTTTTTGGGATGTGAACGATGGTTTCAATCGGTCGTTTTACATCGTTGGCGTGACTGGTTAAGGTGAAGCGCGGCGGCCCTGGAGGTTCTTGCCGGGGTGTCGTCGGTGTATTGCCGGCACCTGCGCGCGCGCTGTCGCGCCGTCCTTTTCCCCATCACGCCGTCATTCATGTCATTGTTCACATGTGGGCGTGACGCCCTGATAACAACAAGTGCTGAATTCTCGCCTGTGGCTGCCAGTGAAAGACTCCGCGCCCGGCCACGATCCAGCAGACGAATGCAGTCATGGAGCCCAAGCCATGCATGATGCCAATCCTGCCAACGCCTCGGCAGACCCGGAAGCCGACAAGGCGTCTGATCACGCTGGCCCCGTGACCGGGGACGCCAACCTGATCGTCAGTGGTGAGCCGTTGTCCGGTCTCGAGGATTACCCCTCGATTCTCGAGGTCTTCGAGGCCAGCTGCGCCAACTATGCCGAGCGTCCGGCCTTCAGCTGCATGGACAAGACGCTCAGCTACGCCGATGTGGACCGCCTGTCGCGCAATTTCGCCGCCTGGCTGGAACACGAGACCGGCCTTGAGCCCGGTGATCGCATCGCCATCCAGCTGCCGAACCTGCTGCAGTTCCCGGTGGCGGTGTTCGGTGCATTGCGCGCCGGTCTGGTGGTGGTCAACACCAACCCGCTCTACACCGAACGCGAGATGCAGCACCAGTTCCATGACTCCGGCGCTCGCGCCATCGTGATTCTGGCCAACATGGCGGACAAGCTCGAGAAGGTGCTCAAGCGCACCGACATCGAGGAGGTCATCATCACCGAGATCGGTGACCTGCATGACTTCCCCAAGCGTCCGCTGATCAACCTGGCGGTGCGCTACGTCAAGAAGATGGTGCCGAAGTACCACCTGCCCGACGCACACGGCCTGCGTGACGTGCTCAAGCGCGGGGCGGGGCTCTCGCACACGCGTGTCACGCGCCAGCCCGAGGACATCGCCGCGCTGCAGTACACCGGCGGTACCACCGGGGTTGCCAAGGGCACCATGCTGACCCACCGCAATCTGGTCGCCAACATGCTGCAGGCGCGCGGCGTGATCAGTGATGTGCTCAATGAAGGTCAGGAGGTGCTGATCGCGCCGCTGCCGGTCTATCACATCTATACCTTCACGGTGAATTGCCTCTACAGCATGGAGAGCGGCAACCACAGCGTGCTGATCACCAATCCGCGCGATATCGATGGCTTCATCAAGACACTGGCCAGGACACCGTTCACCGCCTTCGTCGGCCTCAATACGCTGTTCTCGGCGCTATGTCAGCGTGATGACTTCAAGGCGCTGGACTTCTCGAGTCTCAAGCTGACCATCTCCGGCGGCATGGCGCTGACGCGCAGTGCGGCCGAGCGCTGGGAAGCCGTCACCGGCTGCCCGATCGCCGAGGGCTACGGCATGACCGAGACCTCGCCCATCGTCAGCTTCAATCCGCCGCGCGAGCTGCAGCTGGGCACCATCGGCAAGCCGGTGCCGGGCACCGAGCTCAAGGTGGTGGACGCCGATGGTGTGACGCTGGGGCGCGATGCGCCGGGCGAGCTGTGCGTGCGCGGCCCCCAGGTGATGAAGGGTTACTGGCAGCGTGACGACGCCACGCGTGAGGCGATGGATGACGAGGGCTTCATCCGCACCGGCGATATCGCGGTCATCCAGCAGGATGACTTCGTGCGCATCGTCGATCGCAAGAAGGACATGATCATCGTCTCCGGCTTCAATGTGTTCCCCAACGAGATCGAGGACGTGGTCAGCGGCCATCCGGATATCGTCGAGGCGGCGGCAGTGGGCGTGCCGGACGAGCAGAGCGGCGAGGCGATCAAGCTGTTCGTGGTCTCAAGCAACCCGGATCTGGATCGCGACACCCTGCGAAGCTGGTGCAAGGAGCAGCTGACCGGCTACAAGGTGCCGCGCTTCGTCGAATTCCGCGATGAACTGCCCAAGACCAACGTCGGCAAGGTGCTGCGCCGTGAGCTGCGCGACAGCGAAGAGAGCGGTGGCAATACGCCGCTACGCGAGCACTGAGAAAAGCGCTGAGCCGGCGGCGTGGCAGGGAACAAGCGCCGCCAAGGTTGGGCGCGGCTACGCGCAGGGCTACAATGGACGGCCCGTCACTTGTTGACGGGCCGTTTTGTCATTCAGGTGTCATGGCTTGCTGCCTCGTGCAGGCGAGCGTGAGGCTGAATTCCCGAGAGTTTCCGGCTGCGCGCGTGGCGTGTGGTCGCTGGTTGAGAAGAGGCAGTCCTTGAGCGACACCGCTACCGCACCGTCCGAACATGCGCGTCTTGAAGCCCTCGCGGCTCGCCTTGAACGCGCCCTGAGCCGTGATCAGCGCGAGCTGGGCAAGCGCCTGGCTGGCCTGCGGCGGCGTCTCAAGGAAGGCAAGCCGGTCGATCGTGCCATCAACGATATCGAGAGCCGCCTGGAGGCGAGCATCGCCCAGCGCGCCGCCCGCGAGACGGCACTGGCACGCTGGCAGACCCCCGCCGCGCTCAACTATCCGCCGGAACTGCCGGTGGTGGAGCGTCGCGAAGACATCCTCGCCGCGCTTGCCGAGCATCAGATCGTGGTGGTCGCCGGTGAGACCGGCTCGGGCAAGACCACTCAGCTGCCCAAGCTGTGTCTGGAGATGGGGCTGGGGCGCAACGGCCTGATCGGCCACACCCAGCCACGTCGTCTGGCGGCGCGCTCGGTGGCGGCGCGTCTGGCCGAGGAGCTCGAGACGACACTCGGCGAGACGGTCGGGTATCAGGTGCGCTTCAACGACACCACCGGCCCGTCGACGCTGATCAAGCTGATGACCGACGGTATCCTCCTGGCGGAAACCCAGCATGATCCGGACCTGAGCCGCTACGAGGCGATCATCATCGATGAGGCCCACGAGCGCAGTCTGAACATCGACTTCCTGCTGGGTTATCTCAAGCGTCTCACCGCGCGCCGTCCGGACCTCAAGATCATCATCACCTCGGCGACCATCGACGTGGAGCGCTTCAGTCAGCACTTCGCGGCCCAGGATGGCACGCCGGCGCCCATCGTCTCGGTCAGCGGGCGCAACTTCCCGGTCGAGACCCAGTACCTGCCACTGGTGCGCGACGCCGAGGATGAGGAAGACCTCAGCCTGCAGGAGGGTATCCTGCGCGCGGTGGAAGAGTTGTCGGTGATCGAGCGCGAGAAGGGCTGGATGCAGGGCCCGCGTGACGTGCTGATCTTCCTGCCCGGCGAGCGCGAGATCCGCGCCACCGCGGACACCCTGCGTCGCGCCCAGCTGCGTGATACCGAGGTGCTGCCGCTGTACGCGCGCCTCTCCAACGAAGAGCAGAACCGCGTCTTCCAGCCGCATCGTGGCCGCCGCATCGTGCTGGCCACCAATGTCGCCGAGACCTCGCTGACCGTGCCGGGCATCCGCTACGTGATCGACCCGGGCCTGGTGCGCATCAGCCGCTACAGCTATCGCTCCAAGATCCAGCGTCTGCCGGTGGAACCGATCAGCCAGGCCAGCGCCAACCAGCGCAAGGGCCGCTGCGGGCGTATCGCCGAAGGCCTGTGCATCCGCCTCTACAGCGAGGAGGACTTCCTCGCGCGTCCGGAATACACCGAACCGGAAATCCAGCGCACCAACCTGGCCTCGGTGATCCTGTCGATGCTGTCGCTCAAGCTGGGCGATATCGAGAAGTTTCCCTTCGTCGATGCGCCGGACTCGCGCTTCGTCACCGATGGCTTCCGCCTGCTGCGCGAACTGGGCGCGGTGGATGAACACAACCGTCTGAGCCGTGATGGCCGCACCCTGGCGCGTCTGCCCATCGACCCGCGTCTGGCGCGCATGGTGCTTGAGGGCGCCTCGCGCGGCTGCCTGCGTGAAGTGCTGATCATCGTCAGCGCGCTGTCGATCCAGGACCCGCGCGAGCGCCCTGCCGACAAGCGCCAGCAGGCCGATCAGATCCACCATGAGTGGGATGACGACAATTCCGACTTCGTCAGCTGGCTGAATCTGTGGGAAGGCTTCGAACTGGCGCGGGATGCGCTGGGTGCCAACCCGCTGCGCCGCTGGTGCAAGGCGCGCTTCCTCAACTATCTGCGCCTGCGCGAGTGGCATGACACCTTCCGTCAGCTCAAGCAGCTGACGCGCGACCTGGGGCTGGAGATGACCAGCGCCCAGCATGAGCGCGACACCGAGGCCCAGGCCGAGGTCACCGCGCGGGTACTGGCCTCACCGGGGCAGGGTCGCCGCCCGTCGGTGGCCATCGATCACGAATCACTGCATCGCGCGCTGTTGACCGGGCTGCTCTCCAATCTTGGCCTCAAGCAGGAAAATCGCGAGTATCTCGGCGCGCGCAACCGACGCTTCTTCGTCCACCCGGGCTCCGGCGTGGCCAAGAAGTCGCCCAAGTGGGTGATGGCGGCCGAGATGGTCGAGACCACCAAGCTCTACGCGCGTCAGGTCGCGGCGATCAAGCCCGAGTGGGTCGAGCCGCTGGCCGAGCATCTGGTCAAGCGCAGCTACAGCGAGCCGCACTGGGAGATGAAGCGTGCCCAGGTGGTCGCCAGTGAGCAGGTGACCCTGTTCGGGCTGCCCATCGTCACCGCGCGCAAGGTGCATTACGGCCCGCTGGCGCCGGAAGAGTCTCGCGAGCTGTTCATTCGCCGTGCGCTGGTCGAGGGCGAATTCCAGACCCGTGCGCCGTTCTTCGCCCACAATCGCGGCCTGATGGATGAGGTCGGTGAGCTTGAGGACCGCGCGCGCAAGCGTGACATCCTCGTCGACGAAGAGACGCTGTTCGCCTTCTATGCCGAGCGGATTCCGGAAGGCATCTACAACGGGCGCAGCTTCGACAAGTGGCGCAAGGAGGCCGAGCGCGACAACCCCGATGTCCTGCATCTGAATCTCGACGACCTGATGGCGCGCGACGCCGAGGAAGTCACCGTCGCGCGCTACCCCGAACAGCTGCACCACAATAGCGTCGCCTACCCGCTGAGCTATCACTTCGCGCCCGGCGCGGTGGATGACGGCGTGACGATGATCGTGCCGGCGGCGATGCTCTCGCAGCTGCCACGCTATCGCATCGAATGGCTGGTGCCGGGGCTGTTGCGCGACAAGGCCATCGCGCTGATGAAGTCGCTGCCCAAGCAGTACCGCAAGCAGGTGGTGCCGATTCCCAATTGGGTCGACGCCGCACTTGAGGCGCTGACCCCGGACGACGTGCCGCTGACCGATGCGCTGGCCGAGTTCATGCGCGTCAAGACTGGCTTGCGCCTGCCGCAGGATGCCTGGGCGCCCGAAACGCTGGAACCGCACCTGAAGATGAACCTGCGTATCGTCGATCAGGACGGCAAGGTGCTGGGCGAAGGGCGTGATCTCGAGGCGCTGGAGGCTCGCTTCAAGGACTCGGCCGCGGCCGCCGCGCGGGCGATGGCCAGCCGCAGCCGTGAAGCCGACAGCGAAGTGCTGGAAGATCTGCCGGAGGCGCCGATCGCCACCTCGCACAGCACCACCCAGGCGGGCATTCGCGTCGAGGCCTATCCGGCGCTGGTGGTGAAGGCGGCAGCGCCTGCCGACGGCGGCATGAGCGCCAAGCAGCGCAAGCTGGCGCGCAAGACCGGCAAGAACAGCGCGCCGTCCAGCCATGCGCCTGCCAGCGCGACGGCTCAGGTCGAGCAGAATCTGAGCGTGGAGCTGTTCGATCATCCGGCCAAGGCCGCCGCCGCGCACCGTGATGGCATCACGCGTCTGGCGATGGCACGCCTGCCGGACCAGGTGCGCTATCTGGACCGTGACCTCAAGGCGCTGGAGCGCTGTGCGCTGCTGTTCGCCAAGGTCGGCACGCGTCGCCAGCTGGCGGATGACTTCATCTACAGCGTCTTCGAGCAGGTGATGGCCGTCGAGCCGCTGCCGCGTTCGCGCAGCGAACTGCAGGCGCGTCTCGATGACAGGCGGGCCGAGCTGGTGCCGCACGCCGAGGCGCTGCTCAAGCCGCTGGAAGCCGCACTCAAGCAGCATCTGGAGCTTTCCAAGCGCCTCAAGGGCAAGATCGACTTCTCGATGGCGCTGGTGGTGGCTGATCTCAAGGCCCAGCAGGCGCGCCTGATCACGCCGGGCTTCATCCAGGCCTCCGGTGAATGGCTGCATCAGCTGCCGCGCTATGTGGAGGCGATGCTGATCCGTCTCGACAAGGCGCCGCGTGAGCGCATGCGCGACCAGCGTGACATGGAGGAGGTCAAGGGCTTTGAATCCCGCCTTGATGCCCGTCTGAGCAAGGCGCGCGAGCAGGGGCTGCCGGATGCGGAGCTGGAAGAGTTCGGCTGGTGGCTGCAGGAACTGCGCGTCTCGCTGTTTGCCCAGCAGCTCGGCACCCTGGAGACCGTCTCCGCCAAGCGCCTCGAGAAACGCTGGCAGGAGCTGATGGCGCGCCGCTGATGTCCTGAGGCTGGGCTCTGCCCTGGCTGAAGCTCTGTCATGGCTGAAGCTCTGCCTTGTCTGGGCCATTCCAGGGCGCTGTGCGTGGCATCAGGGGCTTGCGTGACCGGTACGTGGAGGCGTGCCGCGGCGGGATGGCCCAAGCTGCAGACAGGAATTGCTGTTTAAGCATTCACTGTGATCGCCCGACAAATGCTGACTCGGGCGTCTGGAATCGCCGAGACAGCGTACACTGAACATGGGGCATGACGACGCGGCGCCGGGTCGTGCCCCGCTCAATTCTGGTGATATCCCGCGGGATAGCACTGTCAGGAGTGGATGCATGCCAAACAATGACAATGATCACGCTGCCGATACGCAACACGCCAACGCCGGTCAGTCCATGAGCGCCAGCGGCAATCATCGCGTACTGATCACCGGCAGCGGGCTCTACACGCCGCCCAATGCCATCAGCAACGAGGCATTGGTGGCGTCCTTCAATGCCTGGGTGGCGGCGGACAATGCCGCCAATGCCGACGCCATCGCACGTGGTGAGCGTGAGGCGCGCACCGAGTCCAGCGCCGAATTCATCGTCAAGGCCTCGGGTATCCACAGCCGCTACGTGCTGGATGCCGAGGGCATTCTCGACCCGGAGCGCATGCGCCCACGCCTGCCGGCGCGCGCCAATGACCAGCCCTCGGTGCAGTGCGAGATGGGCGTGGCGGCCGCGCGTGAAGCGCTGGCGGCGGCGGGCGTCAACGCCGCGGACCTGGATCTGGTCATCGTGGCCTGTTCCAACCTCGAGCGCCCCTATCCGGCGGTGGCGGTGGAACTGCAGGCCGCGCTTGAGGCCGGTGGCTATGCCTTCGACATGAACGTGGCGTGCAGCTCCGCCACCTTCGGCATCGAGACCGCTGCCAACGCGATTCGCAGCGGCAGTGCCAGGCGTGTGCTGATGGTCAATCCGGAGATCTGCAGTGCGCATCTCAACTTCCGCGACCGTGACAGCCACTTCATCTTCGGGGATGCTTGCACGGCCGTGGTGCTGGAGGCGGCGGATGTCGCCACGCGCACCGATGGCTTCGAGGTGCTCGGCACGCGACTGGTGACGCGCTTCTCCAATGCGATACGCAACAATTTCGGCTTCCTCAATCGCACGGCGGTGCTTGAGGACGACGTGGCATCCGCGATGACACTCGACAGCGCAAGCCATCGTGTAAAGGCCGATGACAAGCTGTTCATCCAGGAAGGGCGGCGCGTCTTCCGCGAGGTCTGCCCGATGGTGGCCGAGCTGATCACCACCCATCTGGGCGAGATCGAGGCAGACGGCGGTGATGTTGATCGCATGTGGTTGCATCAGGCCAACCGCCACATGAACGACATGATCGCGCGGCGTGTGCTGGGGCGTGACCCGTCGAGCGAGGAAGCGCCGATCATTCTCGATCGCTACGCCAATACCAGCTCCGCGGGCTCGGTGATCGCCTTCCATCTCCATCACGCTGATCTGGCGCCGGGGAGCCTCGGGGTATTGTGTTCTTTCGGGGCAGGCTACAGTGCCGGCAGCGTGCTGCTGAAACGCTGCGGTTGAAGCAGGACATTGCGCGAATCCACGTGGCCTGTGCTGGCTCTTGGCGGGCGCGGAACGTATAAAGAAGACCGGACCTGACAGCCAGGGATGTGGCAAGGACCGCTGCAGGAATCCAATAGACTTACAGGTGACGAGATGCACACGATCAAGACTTCCCTGCCGGCACTGCTGGCCATGTCCCTGCTGGCGGGTTGCGCCAGTACCGGAGACAGCGAGCCGAACCCTCAGGACCCCTGGGAGGGCTTCAACCGTAACGTCTATACCTTCAATGACACCCTGGATCGCTATGCCCTCAAGCCGGTCGCGCAGGGCTATGACTATGTGACGCCGGAGCTGGTACAGGATGGCGTGGGCAACTTCTTCTCCAATCTGGGAGAGGTCAGCACCATGTTCAACTCGGTGCTGCAGTGGAAGTGGGCCAATGCCGGTGTCTCCACCGGCCGTCTGCTGCTCAACTCCACCGTCGGCATCGGCGGCCTGTTCGACCCGGCCAGCGAGCTTGGCTGGACAGTGGATGAGGAAGACTTCGGTCAGACCCTCGCCGTCTGGGGCGCAGGGCAGGGGCCGTATCTGGTGCTGCCGCTGTTCGGTCCGAGTACCGTGCGTGATACCGCGGGCATGCCGGTGGATTACTTCGCTGATCCCGTCAACTACGTCGAAGACGACAAGGTGCGTTACGGCCTGAAGGCGCTGGATCTGGTCGATACCCGTGCCGGTCTGCTCGAGCAGGAGAAGCTGATCCAGGGCGATCGTTACAGCTTCATTCGTGATGCCTACCTGCAGCGCCGCAACTTCGAGATCAACGATGGCAAGCTGGGCGATGATCCCTTCGCCAGCGGCAGCTTCGATGATGCCGATCTCGACGGTGCCTTCGCACCGGAAGACGACAGCCAGTAACGCGTCACCCGCAGCAGGCGACCGGTACCGTGAAGGGTCAGTGGTGCCGGTCGCGAGGGCAAGCAGCATCAAGACTGCGAGTGGATGGCAGTAAGGACGGGAATGAGGGGTTGGCATGGCGGATGAGCAAGGCAAGCGTCTGTTGATCGGTCTGATTGATCTTCCCGGCTCGCGGCGTGATGCGCTGGCGAACCTGTTGACGGATGAACGCTGTGCGGTGGCGGCCTGTGATGGCATCGCGACACTGCCCAGCGGGGTGGCGGTGGTGGTCGCGCATGTCGAGGCCGTTTCCAGTCATGAGTGGGCGCGGCTGGCCGAGCGCCTGCCGACGGTGGTGGTGGCCGAGAGCCGTGGCGATGAATGCCTGCTGCCGGCGGTGGAGGCCGGGCTGGTCGATTACCTCATCTCGCCGCGCGAGCATGGCTCGGTATTGCGCAGTCTGCTCAAGCGGGCGGCGGAGCATCACCAGCTGGCCCATGAGCACGCCAAGGCACGCGCGCGCCTCGAGGAGCTCAACGAGCACCTGGAGACGCATCTGGCGCTGCTGCGTCAGGACCAGCAGGCCGGTGGCCAGATCCAGCAGCGTCTGCTGCCCCAGAGCGGGCAGCACATCAACGGCGTCAGTTACGAGTACTGCCTGTCGCCGTCGCTGTATCTGTCGGGTGACTTCCTCGAGTATCAGGCGATCGACGAACGCTTCAGCCTGTTCTACTTTGCGGATGTCTCCGGTCATGGCGCCTCGTCGGCCTTCGTGACCGTGCTGCTCAAGCTGCTGTTCGCACGCGCGATCCGCCACTGGGAGGAACATACGCCGGAAACCTTCGGCCCCGAGTGGCTGGCGCTGCTCAACCGTGAACTGATCGACAGTGGTATCGGCAAGCATGCCACGGTGATGTGTGGTGTGATGGACCGTGACACGCGCACGCTGCATTACACCCTGGGCGCCCAGCTGCCGATGCCGGTACTGGTCACGCCCGATGGCGAGCTGCGTGAGCTGGAAGGCAGCGGTCGGCCGGTGGGGCTCTTCCCAGACACCCGCTATCCAGCGTATCGTGTGGCGCTTCCTGAGCGCTTCCGTCTGTGGCTGGCCAGTGATGGTGTACTGGAATGCCTGCCGGGCGAGGCGCTGGAGGACAGGACTCGAGCACTGCATCAACGGATTCTGAGCAGTGAGGATGTGCAAGGATTGCGTCGTGGACTGGCGCTGGATGGCGAGCTGCCGGATGACCTTACCTTGATGACGCTGACAGGATTCCATGATGGATGAAGGACGTATCCAGGCCGTGTTCGAAGACGGCCTGTTCGTGCTCAAGCTATCCGGTGATGTACGCCTGACGCTGTGTGCCACGCTGGATCAGCAGGTACAGCGCGTGGCTGCGGTTGAGGGACTGGAAAGCGTGATCATCGATCTGCGCGAAGCGACCAATGTCGATTCCACCGCACTGGGCTTTCTGGCCAAGCTGGCGCTGGCGGTCCGCGACCGGCTGGTGATGCCGGCGCAGGTGGTGGCTGCCCATCCCGACGTGCTGACCATGCTCAAGGTGATGGGGTTCGACGAGGTGGCCAGTGTCGTGGACGCCGGCAGCCTGCCGGAGGCGGACCAGGCCGATCTGGACGGGGCTTCCTGCTGCAACGCGCCAGCGCTGAACGAGTCTCAGGATGACGCCGATGCCTCGCCCCAGCAGGAACAGGAGCTGCGCGGACGCATTCTCGAGGCTCACCGGCTGTTGATGTGCCTGAACGGCCACAACCGCCTGGAGTTCCAGCCGCTGATCGAGCTGCTGGAAAGCGAGGAGCATCGCCAGCCGCACTGAAGGCGCGCTGGGACGTTGAGCCTCACAGCACGCTGCTGAAAGCACGAATCTGACAGCGCGATCCAGACAGCACGTTTCTGAAAGCACAAAAAAGCGCCTGCCGTGAAATACGGCAGGCGCTTTTTGTTGCCTTGGCCATTCAATGAGCTCTTGCTTAACAAGAGCTCATCATCGGCGTTATGCTCCGTTGGCTCAGTGGCTGCGCAGTTCGGCCAGCAGAGTCTCGAGCTTGCGCTGATCGGCCATGAACTTGCGGATACCTTCGCCCATCTTCTCGGTGGCCATGGCGTCTTCGTTCATGTCCCAGCGGAAGTTGGACTCGGTCAGCACTTCCGGCACGTTCTGCTCGGCATCGGCGGCCAGCAGGCGACGTTCCAGCGGGCCGGTGCTCTCGGCCAGCTCACCCAGCAGTGCCGGCGAGATGGTCAGGCGGTCACAGCCGGCCAGCGCTTCGATCTCGCCGGTGTTGCGGAAGCTGGCGCCCATCACGATGGTCTTGTAGCCGTGACCCTTGTAGTGCTCGTAGATGGCCTTGACCGACTTCACGCCCGGGTCGTTGTCGCCGCTGAAGTCGGCATCCGGCTGATTGGCCTTGTGCCAGTCGAGGATACGACCGACGAAGGGCGAGATCAGCGTCACGCCGGCATCGGCACAGGCCTGGGCCTGGGCGAAGCTGAACAGCAGCGTCAGGTTGGTGCGGATGCCTTCGCGCTCGAGCTTCTCGGCGGCGCGAATGCCTTCCCAGGTGGAGGCGGTCTTGATCAGGATGCGTTCCTGACCGACGCCATTGGCGGCGTAGCGCTCGATGATGCGATGCGCGCGACGGATGGTCTCGTCGGCATCGAAGGACAGGCGGGCGCTGACCTCGGTGGAGACATAGCCCGGCACCAGGCCGGCGATCTCGGTACCGATATCCACGGCCACGGCATCGACGGCATCATCGATGTCGGTGGCCTTGCGCGCGACTTCGGTCAGGCGCTCGCGACGTGACGGGTCCTGAGCGGCCTGCAGGATCAGTGACGGGTTGGTGGTAGCATCAGTGGGCGCGAAGCGACGAATGGCCTCGAGGTCACCGGTGTCGGCGACGACGGTGGTCATTTCCTTGAGTTGGGAGAGCTTGTCCTGTGCCATGCAAGAGTTTCCTGTACTGAGCGTGAGCCACCCGAAGGGGTGAGTGGCCCTCATGAATAAGGCAAGAGGTGAAGGGCAGGGGCCGCCGGAGCGAGCGCTGCCACCGAGTGTGCACCCACGCCTGCCGGCTGTGAAGGCATCGCGGGCCGATCGCCCCAAGTGGATGATCCGCGGGGATTTCATCAGCGTGATGTGACATTCGTCACCTGTGTAGGTCAACTGTATCAATTGTGCGGCGGCGCGCCCACTGTCGTCATCTGACGGCAAGGGCGTGGCGTTTTCGGCACGTGGACATACCATCGACAAACGATTGCAGGAGGGGATGTGGACAAGCGTCAAACCCGTCAGCTGGCCTTGCTGGTCGCGGCCAATACGGCCCTGGCTCCATTGGCCATCGATGCCTATCTGCCGGCATTGCCGGCCATGGCAGAAGACCTGGCGACCACGGTGCACCATACGGAGCTGTCGCTGTCGGTCTTCCTGCTCGGCTTCTCGCTGGGGCAGCTGATCTTCGGCCCGCTGTCAGACCGTATCGGGCGCAAGCCGGTCCTGCTGTCAGGCATCTTCGTTTTCCTGCTGGCGAGTCTGGCCATCACTCAGGTCGAGAGCCTCGAAGGGCTCTATGCGCTGCGCTTCCTGCAGGCGCTGGGCGGCGGCGCCTCGGTGGTCAATTCCTCGGCGATCGTGCGCGATTGCTTCAGTGGCCGCGAGGCGGCCAAGGTGCTGTCCACCGTCGCGGTGATCATGATGCTGGCGCCCTTGATCGCGCCTGCCATCGGCAGTCTGCTGCTGGGCATGGCGGGCTGGTGGCTGATCTTCGCCTTCCTGGCCGCCTATGCCGCCTTCCTGCTGGTGGTGCTGCCGCTGCGCTTGCCCGAGACCCGACGCAAGCGCGAGGCGGACGAGCCGCCGGCCAGTCTCCTGCAGGTCGCGCGTGACTATGCCAGCGTGCTGCGCCACGGGCCGGCGATGGGCTATGCGCTGACGCAGGCGATGGGCTTCGGTGGCATGTTTGCCTTCATCACCGCGTCGCCCTACGTCTATATGCAGCATTTCGGAGTGACGGCGGCCTGGTACCCGGTGCTGTTCGGCGCCAACATCCTGTTCATGTTCACCGCCAACCGTCTCAACGTGCGCCTGCTGTCACGCCTGTCGCCGCCGCGCCTGCTGCGCATCGGCATCGGTATCCAGCTGTCTGCCGCCATCCTGCTGGTATCGGCGTTGGCGCTGGGGCTGGACCTGCTCTACGTCATCGCGCCGCTGCTGATGGTGTTCGTCGGGGCCAACGGCATGGTGGCGCCCAACGCGATCTCCTCGGCGCTGGAGTATTTCCCGCGCATCAGCGCCACGGCCAATGCGCTGATCGGCAGCATGCAGTTTGCCAGTGGCGCCGTGATCGGCATGTTGATCGCAGGTCTGGCGATGGACAGCCTGTGGCCGATGATTCTCGGCATGCTGGGCACGGCGCTGGTCAGCAATATTCTGCTGCGGGTGCTGGCAGGGCGTCGCGCCCTGGCGCGCCATGAGACGCCGTCCGACTGAGAAAGGCTTGAGCCGGCGACTGTCACACAGTTGTCATGAATGCTTGGCAAGGTACTCCCTGTAGACAAGAAGCCACCTCACTGGCTCATTCCTATCGCAAGGAGTTTCAGGCATGAAGGCGTTCCTCAAGTCCGGTCTCGCAGTGGCTGTCATCGCTGCATCAGTTGGTGCTGCAGAAGCCCGTGAACAGCTGCGCATCGTGGGTTCTTCCACGGTCTATCCGTTCTCCAGCTACGTCGCTGAAGAACTGGGTGCCACCAGCGATTTCCCGACTCCGGTCATCGAATCCACCGGTTCCGGCGGCGGCATGAAGCTGTTCTGTGAAGGTGTCGGTGACAGCACTCCGGACATCACCAACGCCTCTCGCCGCATGAAGACGTCTGAATTCGAGCGCTGTGAAGAGAACGGCGTGACCGATATCACCGAAGCCATGATCGGCTTCGACGGTATCGCCTTCGCCCAGTCTGTCCGCGATGGCAGCATGGACCTGACCCGTGAGCAGATCACCCTGGCGGTCGCCGCTCAGGTGCCGGTCGACGGCAAGCTGGTCGACAACCCCTACACCAAGTGGTCCGAGATCGACTCCTCCCTGCCGGACCGCAAGATCACCGTCTACGGGCCGCCTTCCACTTCCGGTACCCGTGACGCCTTCGAAGAGCTGGTGATGGAAGTCTCCACCGAAGAGATGGAAGGCTACGGCGGTGAGGGTTACACCAACATCCGTCAGGACGGTCACTACATCGCTGCCGGCGAGAATGACAACCTGATCATCCAGAAGCTGGTCGAGAACACCGAAGCCTTCGGTATCTTCGGCTACTCCTTCCTCGAAGAGAATGCTGACAAGGTCGTCGGTGCTTCCATCGATGGCGTGCAGCCGGAAGCCGATGCCATCTCCTCTGGCGAGTACCCGGTCTCCCGCTCCCTGTTCTACTACGTGAAGAACCAGCACAAGGATGACGTGCCGGCTCAGCAGGCCTACAACGACCTGTTCATGAGCGAGAAGATGATCGGTGAGCTGGGCTACCTGAAGGGCATCGGTCTGATCCCGCTGCCGAAGGAAGAGCGCGCCACGCTTCGCGAGCAGGTCGCTGAGCGCACCAAGCTGACTCTGGCCGATCTCCAGAAGTAAGCAACGCAGCTGACCCTCTGACGCGGCCGGTTGCCCTTGGCAGCCGGCCCGTTTGCTTGACTGGTCGCAGGGTTTCGCAAGGCATGAAGCCTTCCCCCTGTGAACAACGCGACTCCGGGACCCGAAAGATGCAGACTCAGCAGATCTTTCTCTTCTTCATAGGCATCGTGGCGCTGGCTGGCCTGGTGGCCTTCTTCAGCGGCCGCAGCAAGGCACAGCGTGTGCGTGCCAGCGGTGCTGAAATGTACGCCCAGCCGGATCAGTACGGCTGGTTCACGGCAATCTCCAGCGCAGGGCCTGCTCTGCTGGTCGGTCTGGCAGCCGTCGTTGCGATTGCCACCGCAGATATCGATATCGAAGGCATGCAGCTGCTGATCGCCAGTCTGGTCGTCGCAGCCGTCGGCCTGGTCATCGGCCTCGCCTTGGTGAAGCCTGATTTCCATGCGCGCAATGCCATCGAGACCCTCATTCGTTATGTGTTGATCGGCGCGGCGATGATCTCCATCGTCACGACGTTCGGCATTCTGGTCTCGATCATCTTCGAGGCCATCCGCTTCTTCCAGATGGAAAGCTTCTGGACCTTCATCACCGGCACCACCTGGGATCCGGGCAACAGCTTCCAGATGGCCGCCGGCCGTGGTGAAGGTGTCGAGAGCACCGCCAACTTCGGCGCCGTACCGCTGTTCGCCGGTACCTTCATGATCACCCTGATCGCGATGCTGGTGGCCATTCCCATCGGTCTGCTCGCCGCGGTCTACATGGCAGAGTTCGCCCCCGAGAGCGTGCGTACCGTCGCCAAGCCGGTGCTGGAAGTGCTCGCCGGTATCCCGACCGTGGTCTACGGCTTCTTCGCCGCCATCACCGTCGCGCCGCTGATCGTCGACATCTTCTCGCCGCTGGGCATCGAGGCGTCCTACAACAACGCGCTGGCGCCGGGGCTGGTCATGGGCATCATGATCATTCCGTTCATTTCCTCACTGTCCGATGACGTCATCACCTCCGTGCCGGACACCATGCGTCAGGGCTCTCTGGCGCTGGGCATGACCCACGGCGAGACCATCCGCAACGTCATCCTGCCGGCCGCGCTGCCGGGCATCATCTCCGCGTCTCTGCTGGCCATGTCACGCGCCCTCGGCGAGACGATGATCGTGGTGATGGCGGCGGGCATGCGTCCGAACCTGACCGCCAACCCGCTGGAAGACATGACCACCGTCACGGTGCGCATCGTTGCCGCGTTGACCGGCGACCAGGAATTCGCGAGTGCCGAGACACTGTCGGCCTTCGCGCTGGGTCTGGTGCTGTTCGTTGTCACTCTGCTGCTGAACATGGTCTCGGTGGTCCTGATCCGCCGCTTCCGTGAGAAGTACAGCGCCAACAACCTCTGAGGCCGAGACTAGACATGAGCCATTCATTCGACGATATCTCGGCCCAGCTGAAGGGCCGTCATCGCCGCACCAAGCGCCTGAAATTCATGTCCATGGGCGCACTCGCCCTGGCCGCCACCTTCCTGGTGGTCTTCATCGGCGACATGGTCATGCGCGGCTACCCGGCCTTCCAGCAGGCAGAACTGCACGTGCCGGTCACCTACAGCGAGCAGTCGCAGGAAATCCCGCTGGCAGCGGTGGAAGAAGACGTGCGTGACCTGGTCAGCCGCGGCTGGCTGCGCCAGCTGCCGCGCGACATGGCCGCTGACGCCAGCCTGATGGGGCAGACGATCGACCGCTGGGTGATCGCCGATGACCAGGTCGATCAGTACCTCAAGGGCCACAAGTCACACCTGAAGCCCAAGCAGACCGCCGTGCTGGACCGCATGATCGAGAACGGCACGGCTGAGCTCAAGTTCAACATCAACTTCTTCACCACCGGTGATTCGAAGTTGCCGGAATACGCCGGTATCTGGTCGGCCGCGATGGGCACGATCCTGACGCTGCTGGTCACGCTGGCCTTCGCCTTCCCGGTCGGCGTGCTGACGGCGGTCTATCTGGAGGAGTTCGCTCCGGACAACCGCTTCACCCAGGCCATCGAGATCAACATCAACAACCTGGCGGCGGTGCCGTCGATCCTGTTCGGTCTGCTGGGTCTGGCGATCTTCATCAACTTCTTCGGCATGCCGCGTTCCTCCCCGCTGGTCGGTGGTCTGACGCTGGGTCTGATGACCTTGCCGGTGATCATCATCACCACGCGCTCGGCGCTGCGCAGCGTACCGGACACCATTCGTCAGGCCGCTTTCGGCGTCGGCTGCTCCCGCTGGCAGGTGGTGCGTGACCACGTGCTGCCGCTGTCACTGCCGGGGATTCTGACCGGTTCCATCATCGGCCTGGCACAGGCGATGGGCGAGACCGCGCCGTTGATCATCGTCGGCATGGTGGCCTTCATTCCGGATGCGCCGACCGCCATCACCCAGGCTGCCACCGTGCTGCCGGCCCAGATATTCACCTGGGCGGGCGAGCCGGAGCAGGCCTATGTTGAACGTACTGCGGCGGGCATCCTGGTGCTGCTGTCAGTGCTGATCCTACTCAATGCCGCAGCCGTGATGCTGCGCAAGAAATTCGAGCGTCGCTGGTAGGCAGCTGCGAGGCGGCCCGCCGATTGGCCGGTCGCCTTCCACCCTTAGCCCTGGCCCACGACTCATCAAGGAATACGAGACATGAACAGCACCGTCGCCACTCCCGCCAAGCCTGCCGCCGCCACTCGCCCCGGTAGCCCGGTCGTCATCAATGAAGATGCCAACCACGAGCTGGCCATTCGCGTGGAAGACCTCAACCTGTGGTACGGCGAGAAGCAGGCGTTGAAGAACATCAACATCGATGTCTTCCAGAAGAACGTCACCGCCCTGATCGGCCCGTCCGGTTGTGGCAAGTCGACCTTCCTGCGCTGCCTGAACCGCATGAATGACCTGATCCGCAGTGTGCGCATCGAAGGTCTGGTCGAGATGGATGGCCGTGACGTCAACGCGCGCAACATGGATGAAGTGGCATTGCGTCGTCGCGTCGGCATGGTGTTCCAGAAGCCGAACCCGTTCCCCAAGTCCATCTACGACAACATCGCCTACGCACCGACCATGCACGACCTGGTCAGCCGTCGCGCCGACAAGGATGATCTGGTCGAGAGCGCGCTGCGTGATGCGGGTCTGTGGGAAGAAGTGAAGGACATTCTCGACCAGCCGGGCACTTCGCTGTCCGGTGGTCAGCAGCAGCGTCTGTGCATCGCGCGTGCCATCGCGGTCAAGCCGGACGTCATCCTGATGGATGAGCCGACCTCGGCACTCGACCCGATCTCCACCGCGACCATCGAAGACCTGATGGACAAGCTGAAGACCCAGTTCTCCATCGTCACCGTGACGCACAACATGCAGCAGGCGGCACGTGTCGCCGATTACACCGCCTTCTTCCACATGGGTGAGCTGGTGGAGTACAACGACACCAAGACCATGTTCTCCAACCCGAATACCAAGAAGGCCGAGGACTACATCACCGGTCGCTATGGCTAAGCGGCGCCTGCGTCAGGGGCTCGGATGGCTGAGCCCCTGATCGCTGCCTGAGAGCATCGCAGGCCGCACGACGACACGAGGCCCGGATCATTGATCCGGGCCTCGTGTCATTTCAGGGCAATGCTTTGTCTGCCGCCTGTCTCGTATCAGTCTTCCAGTTCGACGGCGATCGCGGTGGCTTCGCCGCCACCGATGCACAGCGCCGCGATGCCGCGCTTCTTGCCGCGACGCTCCAGCGCGTTGATCAGGGTGACGATGATGCGCGAGCCGGTGGAGCCCACCGGATGCCCCTGGGCGCAGGCGCCGCCGAAGACATTGACCTTGTCATGCGGGATGTCGTGGGCGTCCATCGCCAGCAGGGTGACCACCGCGAAGGCCTCGTTGATCTCGAACAGGTCGACGTCTTCTGTCGTCCACTCCAGGCGCTTCATCAGCGAGTCGATGGCGCCGATGGGCGCCAGCGTGAATTCGCTGGGGTGCTGGGAGTGGGTGCTGTGACCGAGGATACGCGCCTTGACGGCCAGCCCGCGCCGTTCGGCTTCATCACGGCGCGTCAGCACCAGTGCCGAGGCGCCATCGGAGATGGAGCTGGCATTGGCGGCGGTGATGGTGCCGTCCTTGGCGAAGGCCGGGCGCAGGGTGGGAATCTTGTCGAGATTGGCCTGGAAGGGCTGCTCGTCCTGCTCGACCACGCTCTCGCCCTTGCGGCTCTTGACCGTGACGGCGGCGATTTCCGGTGCGATGTCACCCGATTCGGTGGCCGTCATGGCGCGCCTGAGCGATTCGATGGCGAAGTCGTCCATGCGCTGGCGGTCATAGCCGCGGGCATCGGCCACTTCCTGGGCGAACACGCCCATCAGCTTGCCGGTCTCGGCGTCTTCCAGCCCATCGAAGAACATGTGGTCCTTCAGCTCGCCATGGCCGAGGCGATAGCCGCCACGCGCCTGGGTGAGCAGGTGCGGGGCGTTGGACATCGATTCCATCCCGCCGGCCAGCATGATGCGGTTGGTGCCTGCGCGAATCAGGTCATGCGCCAGCATGGTGGCCTTCATGCCGGAACCGCACAGCTTGTTGATGGTGGTGGCGCCGATGCTGTCCGGCACGCCGGCCTGACGCATGGCCTGCCGCGCCGGGCCCTGCTTGACGCCGGCGGGCAGTACGCAGCCGAAGATGCCTTCGTCGACATCGGCCGGCGTGAGGCCTGCGCGTTCGATGGCCGCCTTGATGGCCACGGCGGCGAGCTGTGGCGCGCTCAGCGTCGAGAGTGAGCCCTTGAGGCCACCCATCGGCGTGCGGGCACCGGCGAGAATGACGATGTCATCGGCGCTGGCGGCGGGGCTTGGCGTAGTGCGGGAAGCGGTGGTCATGACGGTCTCCTGTGTCTTGTTATTGGAAGATCGAGTCGTGCAGTCGGCGTTGTGATCACTGCGTGGCTATGCTTTGATCCATTCAATCCCATAAACCAAGCAAGCGCTAGTTATACGATGAATGTAGCCACCGCCTCACCCCGTCGCAAGGAGCTGGTCCGTATCGCTGCCCGCCTGTTCGTCGAGGAGGGTTTCGATCGCACCACCGTCCGCATGCTGGCCCAGGAAATGGGCATCAAGTCCGGCAGTCTCTTCCATCACTTCGCCGACAAGCAGGAAATTCTGTGCGCCGTGATCGAAGAGGGCATGTTCAGTGCACTGGCCATCGCCCGTGAGCATCTGGCGCGCTGCGAGCCGTACCAGGCAAGCGAAGTGACCGCCTCGGCGGCGTCGCAGCAGCAGGCGCGTGAGCGACTGCTGGCCCTGGCGCGTGCACATCTGGACACGCTGCTCACGGATCGCAATGCCCATGTGGTCGCGCTCTATGAGTGGCGGCGGCTGGAGGGCCCGGCGCGCGAGCATCTCGTCCAGCTGCGCGATGACTACGAGGATCTGTGGCGTGACGCCATCGCCTCCGCCGTGGCCGCAGGGCTGCTCAAGGGCGACGCCGCGCTGCTGCGCCAGTTCATGCTCGGCGCGCTCAACTGGACGGTACGCTGGTATCGCCCCGATGGAGAGCGCTCCCCCGATGAGCTGGCCGAGGCGCTGGTCGACAGCCTGTGTCGTCTGCCCTGAGCGAGTGTCTGCTGCACGGCGTCCGTTACACCGCCTCTGCAACTTTTGGCCAGTCGAGCGTCACAATGCTTGCCGCCCGACAGGCTTGTCGCTAACTTGACGTTTACGTTAACTGTAGATGGCTGGCGCCCAGTCATCTCACATCGCCCCGGAGCACCACTCAGGAGCCAGTCACGCCATGACGCCAAGCGATACAACAACAAACCGCACGTCACGCGCCGCCTCTGCTGCATCTGCGAATTCACACGCCATGCAACCCGCCGCCAGCCAGACGCTGAGCGATTATCTGGCCGCCTTCGATATCCAGGCATTGCGCGATGAACTGTTCACCACGCCGCTCGACACCAATGACGAGGGCGAGCTCGGCAATGCCTATGAGGCGTGTGTCGGGCGTCATCTGCGCGCCGGGCAGGGCGAACGTATCGCGCTGGTCCACGAAGACGAACAGGGCCGGGTGCGTGAGCTGAGTTACGCACAGCTCGATGAGCAGAGCGCGCGGATGGCGGCTGCCTTGAAGGCACAGGGCGTGATGGCGGGGCAGCGGGTCGCCTGCATGCTGTCGCGCACGCCGGAGCTGATGATCGCGCTGGCCGCGACCTGGCGGCTGGGCGCCGTCTATCAGCCGCTGTTCACCGCCTTCGGCACCGATGCGCTCGACTATCGCCTGTCGCGCGCCGAGACGCAGATCGTGATCACCGAGACGAGCCAGCGCAGCAAGTTCACTGAGCTTGCCCGCCATCCCGTGATCATCTGCGTGCGCGGTGAGGGAGATGCGCTGGAGGCGGACGATCTCGACTGGCAGACATTGATGCAGAGCGAGCCACTGACCGAGCCGCCGGTGTGGCTTCCGGCGGAGGCGCCCTTCCTGCAGATGTTCACCTCCGGCACGGTCGGCAAGCCCAAGGGCGTGGCGGTGGCGCTGAATGCGCTGCCTGCCTTCTGGCTCTATCAACGCCTGGCGGTGGACCTGCGCCCCGGCGAGCGCTTCTGGAACATGGCCGACCCCGGCTGGGCCTACGGCCTCTACTACGCCATCACCGGCCCACTGTTGCTGGGTGCCACCACCTACTTCATGCAGGCGCCGTTCAGTGCAGAAGGCGGGCTGGCGTTCATGGAGCGTCACCGCATCGACAATTTCGCGGCCGCGCCCACGGCCTATCGCATGCTCAAGGCCTCCGGGCTCGGTGAAGGCGCCTTCGAGCGCCTGAACCTGCGGGTCGCAAGCTCCGCCGGCGAGCCCCTCAACACTGAGGTGGTGGGCTGGGTCGCGCGGGAGCTGGGCTGTGCGGTGATGGACCATTACGGTCAGACCGAGACCGGCATGACCTGCTGCAATCATCACGCGCTGGCCCATGAGGTCGTGGTCGGCAGTGTCGGCTTCCCGCTGCCCGGCTATCGACTGGCCGTGCTCGACGCCGAGTATCGTGAGCTGCCGCCGGGCGAGCCGGGTGTGCTGGCGGTGGATATCGCCCGCTCTCCCGCGCACTTCTTCGCCGGCTACACCTGGCAGGAGAAGCAGCCCTGCGTCGAGGGCTATTACCTGACTGGAGACGTGGTGGTGGCAGAGCCCGATGGCCGCTTCACCTTCGCCGGGCGTGATGACGACATCATCACCACCGCGGGCTATCGCGTCGGCCCGGCGGATGTCGAGAACGCTGTGCTGGTGCATCCGGCGGTGGCGGAATCGGCGGCGGTCGGCAAGCCGGATGCGCTGCGTGGCGAGATCATCAAGGCCTATGTGGTGCTGCGCGATGGCCATGTCGGCAGTGACGAGCTGGCGGAGGAAATTCGCGCCAGCGTGCGTCAGCGACTCTCGGCGCACAGCTATCCGCGCGAGATCGACTTCGTCGACAGCCTGCCCAAGACGCCGTCGGGCAAGATCCAGCGTTTCCTGCTGCGGGCACAGGCGCGCGCGAGCTGAACACCGAGCCATGTACGTGGCTTTCAGGCACGGCCGGCTATCCGACGGGGCTTGTCTGTTACCACGCGCCTGTTACCACGCGCCTGTCACCACTGCCTCTCATCACCTTTCCTGCCATCACCTTTCGGGAGACTCGTTTCATGAAGATCGCCGACCACTGCTTTCTGATCACCGGCGCAGCATCCGGCCTCGGGGCCGCCACGGCCTCACGTATTGTCGCGGCCGGCGGCCAGGTGGTGCTGGCGGACCTTGCCGAGGCCGCACGTGAACAGGCCGATGCGCTTGGGGAGGCGGCACGCTTCTGTCATTGCGATATCACCGACAGCGCCAGTGTCGAGGCCGCGCTGGATGTCGCGGAGCAGACCTTCGGTGCCATCCACGGCGTGATCCACTGTGCCGGCGTGGTGAGCGTCGCCAAGCTGGTGGATCGTGACGGCGAGCCTGCTCCGCTTGAGGGCTTCGAGAAGACACTGGCGATCAACCTGAGCGGCACCTTCAACGTGGCGCGCCTGACGGCGGCACGCATGGCGCGCAATGCCGCCGAGGGCGAGGACGGCGAGCGGGGCATCATTCTCAATACCGCCTCGGTCGCGGCCTTCGATGGCCAGGTGGGGCAGTGTGCCTATAGCGCCTCCAAGGCCGGGGTCGCCGGCATGACGCTGCCGATGGCGCGCGAGCTGGCACGCCATGGCATTCGCGTGATGGCGATCGCGCCCGGCGTGTTCGAGACACCGATGATGGCCGGCATCCCGGAGCCGGCTCGCGAGGCGCTGTGCGAGGCGGTGCCGTTTCCCAAGCGTCTGGGCAAGCCCGATGAGTTCGCGCGTCTGGCCGAGCACATCATCACCAACAGCATGCTCAACGGGGAGGTGATCCGCCTCGATGGCAGCATTCGCATGGCCTGAGGCTGGCGGGTAAGACCTTTATCGTCTGGATCGGGCTCTCTGGATCGGCTCTGAGGAGAGAGCACGGTACACAAGGAATCTTGCAGGACAGGTTATCTCTGGGGGAGATATTGCTCGATCGCGGCTGCGGTCGGGCTTTTTTGTGTCTGTTTTTTGTGTCTTCTTTTGTGTCTGCCGTGCGCGAGGGCGGCCTGGAGACAGGGTTCGCCACTGATGAGACAGGGCTTGCCACCAATGTCGCAGGCCAGAAATCAAACGACCGCTTGACGGTATGGCGAAGGAGGCGTTAATTTCAAACACATGTTTGATAGTGTTGCGTCAGACCTGTTCGCCGCCAGCGACTCGCTTCTTCATTGCTCGAGTGAGTGCTGCGCCGCCTGACAAGCGTCCTGCCGCCACCTGTCGTTGTTCAGGTCAGCGCCGCCGCGTCGCGACGGCTCAAGGAGTAAAGCATGCCGGACTATCAGGCGCCGTTGCGCGACATCCACTTCGTGATGAATGAGCTGCTCGACTATCCCGCGCACTATGCCAGCCTGCCGGGTGGCGATGAGGCCAGCGACGATATCGTGACCGCCATCCTGGAGGAGGGCGCACGCTTCGCGCACGAGGTGCTGACGCCGCTGAACCAGTCGGGCGATCGCGAGGGCTGTACCTTCGAGGGCGGCGAGGTCAAGGCGCCGAGCGGCTTCAAGGCTGCCTATCAGCAGTATGTCGAGGGCGGCTGGCCGAGTCTGGCTGCCTCACCGGAGCATGGCGGTCAGGGTCTGCCGCCGTCACTGGCGATGGTGCTCTCGGAAATGGTCGCCTCCGCCAACCTGTCGTGGGGCATGTATCCGGGCCTGTCGCATGGCGCGATGAATGCGCTTGAACATCACGGCAGCGAGGTGCTCAAGCAGACCTATCTGACCAAGCTGGTCGAAGGCAGCTGGACCGGCACCATGTGCCTGACCGAACCGCATTGCGGCACGGACCTGGGGCTGATCAAGACCCGCGCCGTGCCGTTGGATGACAGCGATGGCAGCAAGGGCTACCGCATCAGCGGCACCAAGATCTTCATCTCGGCCGGTGAACATGATCTTTCCGAGAACATCGTGCACCTGGTGCTGGCCAAGCTGCCGGATGCTCCGGAAGGCTCGCGTGGCATCTCGCTGTTCGTGGTGCCCAAGTTCCTGCCCGACGCCAATGGCGAGGCCGGTGAGCGCAACGGCGTCAGCTGTGGCTCCATCGAGCACAAGATGGGCATTCACGGCAACGCGACCTGCGTGATGAACTTCGACTCCGCCACAGGCTATCTGGTCGGCCCGCCGCACAAGGGGCTGGCCTGCATGTTCACCATGATGAATGCCGCGCGTCTCGGCGTGGGGATCCAGGGCGTGGCGCTGGCCGAGGCCAGCTTCCAGAATGCGCTGAGCTATGCGCGTGACCGTCTGCAGATGCGTGCCCTGTCTGGCGCCAAGGCGCCTGAGAAGGCGGCCGACCCGATCATCGTGCATCCGGACGTGCGCCGCATGCTGCTGACCCAGAAGGCCATCGCCGAGGGCGGGCGCATGCTGGTGATGTACGCCGCCCAGTTCAATGACATCGTCGAGAATGCTCCGGACAGCGAAGACAAGGCACGTGCCGATACCTTGCTCGGCCTGTTGACGCCCATCGTCAAGGCCTTCCTGACCGAGACCGGCTTCGAGGCGACAAACCATGGCGTGCAGGTCTATGGCGGCCACGGCTTCATTCAGGAATGGGGCATGGAGCAGTTCGTGCGCGATGCACGCATCACCCTGCTCTATGAAGGCACCACCGGTATCCAGGCGCTGGACCTGCTGGGCCGCAAGATCCTGATGAGCCAGGGCGAATCGCTCAAGGTCTTCACCAAGGAGATCCACAAGTTCTGCCAGGCCAGCGAAGGCAGCGAGTTTGCCAATCCGCTCGCTGAGCTCAACCGCGAATGGGGCGAGCTGACCATGGCGGTGGGCATGGGTGCGATGCAGGACCGCGAAGCGGTCGGCGCGGCCAGTGTCGATTACCTGATGTATGCCGGTTACGTCACGCTGGGCTACCTGTGGGCGCGGGCCGGTGAGACGGCCAGGGCCGCGCTGGCGGCCGGCGAAGGGGACGCTGCCTTCTATCAGGCCAAGCTGGATACCGCGCGCTTCTACTTCCAGCGCATCCTGCCGCGCACGCAAGGCCATGCCGCGATGATTCGTGCCGGTGGCGAGACGCTGATGGCGCCGACGGTGGAAGGCTTCGGCAGCGGCTTCGAGATCTGATGACGGTTTCAAGCCTGACAGCAGTTTCAAGCCTTACAGCAGCTTCAAGACTCAGCAGTTCGATGTATCGGCAACAGTCGTGTCTTATGCCTCCAGTCAGTGCGCTCTGACTCGGTACCCTTGGGGAGACTTCGGTCTCCCCATTTTTTGTGCGCTTGGTGTCAGGCAGGAGTTTTTCCCGACACGAGCAATCAATCTCGTTTCAGTCTTGGCTTGTGACAGGCATGCGCCCAAGATAGGCGCATCGAAGGCTGCCCCGCGGTTTCCTCGGGACAGCGACGCGCATGTACTTATGGCAAGTACTGATGGCAAGTACTGATGGCAAGCACTGACAGGATAGGTGGCGCAGGATGCACGCGAACGACACGCCTGACGAAAGATCGCGACACGAGGAAGTGCCGCCCGAGGCGCAGATGGCTGACGCGCAAGCGCCTGACGATAGCGTTGGCGAGCCACGCAGCGTCAGTGAGGGCACTTCCATCGAGGAGGCCGTGACACGCATGCAGGTGCCACGCGACGAGCGTCAGCAGGAGGCGCTCGAACGCTCCGGACGTTCTCGCCATGCGCCCAATGTGCGCCGCGCGCTGGAGATTCACCCCTTGCTGGTCGGCATGGCCGCAGTGGTCATCATCATCGGCGGCCTCAAGCTGGCGGCGGACCTGGTGGTCCCGCTACTGCTGGCGGTGTTCGTCGCTGCGGTCTGCGATGCGCCGGTGCGCTGGCTGGCCCGTCACGGCATCGGGCAACGCTTCGGGGTGCCGATCGTCATCCTGACGGTCTGCGTGCTGTTCTCGTCGCTGACGGCGCTGCTGGTCTCGCGCTTCACCCTGTTCAGCGATGAGATGCCCAAGCTTGAGGAGAGCCTGCGCGAACAGTATCAGAGCATGCTGGAATGGCTGGCGGACAGTGGCGTATCCATCGCGCCGGCCCGCTTCAGCGAGCTGGTCGATCCGGCCTCGTTGACCCAGTGGGTGCCGAACCTGCTGACCGGGCTTGGGGGGCTTCTGTCCTCGAGTGTCATCATCGTGCTGACGGCCACCTTCCTGCTCTATGAGGCGCTGTCACTGCGCGACAAGCTGGTCAGCACGCTGCGCAGCCCGCATGTCAGCCTGCGCCGCTTCACGCTGTTCTCGCTGACGCTACGCCGCTATCTGGCGGTCAAGACCTTGATCAGCCTCGTGACCGGGGGACTGGTCGCGATCAGCTGTCTGGTGCTCGATGTGGAGTTCGCCTTCCTGTGGGCCACGCTGGCCTTCTGCCTCAACTACATCCCCAACATCGGCTCGGCGCTGGCCGCGGTGCCTGCGGTGTTGCTGACGCTGGTGATGCCGGAGGGTGGCGCGGTCAAGGCGCTGATGCTGGGCGGCTGTTATCTGGCGATCAACTTCATTCTCGGCAACTTGATCGAACCGCGCGTGATGGGGCGCACCCTGGGGCTGTCGACGCTGGCCGCCTTCCTGTCGCTGGTGGTGTGGGGCTGGGTGTTCGGGCCGGTGGGCATGCTGTTGTCAGTGCCGATCACCATGACGCTCAAGATCGCCTTCGACTCGCACCCGGGCACGCGCTGGGCGGCGCGTCTGCTGGGCCCCTCCGTGCGCCGGATCCGCCGTCGTCGACGCATGGCGGAGGAATGACCCGCGAGCCAGCTCTGCGTGGATGACCCGCTGCCAGAATGCCAAAGGCCCCGTCACGCTGTGCGTGACGGGGCCTTTGGTTATCGAATCAGTGCGCGGTGGCTGGCGGGGCAGTCACCTGTCAGCAAGTCGACTCAGAGGTTCTGCTCGATGAACTGGCTCAGCTGACCCTTGGACTGGGCACCGACCAGAGAGGCGACCTTGGCGCCGGACTTGAACAGGATCACGGTCGGCACGCCACGCACGCCTTGCTCGGCGGCGATTTCCGGCGCGTCATCGACATTGACGTTGACGATCTTCAGGCCTTCGCCTTTCTCGTTGGCGACTTCTTCGACGACCGGCGCCATCATCTTGCACGGACCGCACCACGGGGCCCAGAACTTCAGCAGGACCGGGGCTTCAGCGTTGAGAACTTCCTGTTCGAAGTTGGCGCCGGTGACATCGACGTGATTGGACATCTTGTTTCTCCAGGGGATTCGTTTCGCTGTCTGCGGCATTGCCGGACATGCAGGCTGCGTCCGATGGTAGCGCCACTTTGCATCACTGACAAATGGGCATTGTCCATCGGCTCAATAGCACGGGGTTATGATCGCTAGTGTTTTTATAGCTGTTTTATTGGTTTGAGGGAATAGCAACGGGGCAGGCAATGTGGATTGCCCGCCCCGACTTTGGTATTGCCTATGCGAAAGATCCCGCAGCAAGGAGAGCTCAGAAGAAGGCGTAACGGATGCCCAGCCCCAGCAGCAGTGTCGTCAGCAGGCCCTGCAGCAGGCCGCTGGGCATGTGGCGCGTCAGGCGTGCGCCCAGGCTGATGGCGGGCAGTGAGCCGACCAGCAATGCGCCGAGCAACAGGAAGTCGACGTTGCCCAACCACAGGTGGCCCAGTCCCGCCACCAGGGTCAGCGGTACGGCGTGAGCGATATCGGTGCCGACGATGCGCGCGGTGCTCAACAGCGGGAACAGCATGATCAGCACGGCAGCGCCGAAGGCGCCGGCACCCACGGAGGACAGGGTGACGCACACGCCGAGCACGATGCCTGACAGCACGGTCAGCGGTGCCGCGTGGCGTACGATGAAGCTTTCCGGGCTGATCAGCCCCAGCAGGCGCTTCTTGAACAGCAGCACGCCGGCGGTGAGGATCAACATCACACCCAGCATGCCCTTGATCAGGCCCGCGTAGGCGGTGGGGTCAGTGAAGAAGGTATGCAGGACCGCAATCGTCAACAGTGCCGCCGGCAGCGAGCCGATGGCCAGGCGCCGGGCGATGGTCCAGTCCACATGGCCCTGGCGATGGTGCGCGAAGGCGCCGCCCGCCTTGGTAATGGAGGCATAGAGCAGGTCAGTGCCCACGGCGATGTGCGGCGGGAAGCCGAACATCAACAGCAGGGGCGTCATCAGCGAGCCGCCGCCCACGCCAGTGACACCGACCGCGAAACCCACTCCGGCGCCTGCCAGCACGTATAGCAGCAGTTGTGTGACTTCCATCCCTACCTACCCCCTTGTCAGGTTACTGTCGCCAATCTACTCTTGAGCGTATATTCCCGAAAGGAATCATTATTCATGATTTTATCGCCCGATCATCTTAGCAAGGTGACCGGCCATGTCCGGGCCACTGTCACGCCGCGTCGCGTCGATGGTGCTTCTCAGGAGAGTGAAGCCGCATGAAACTCCAGCAGTTGCGTTATATCTGGGAAGTCACCCGCCACAACCTGAACGTGTCCGCCACCGCGCAAAGTCTGTATACCTCCCAGCCGGGCATTTCCAAGCAGATTCGTCTGCTGGAAGATGAGCTTGGCGTCGAAATCTTCGCACGCAGTGGCAAGCACCTGACGCGGGTGACCCCGGCCGGCGAGTCCATCGTCGAGCTGGCAAGCCAGGTGCTGCGCACGGTGGAGAACATCAAGCACGTCGCCCAGGAGCACAGTGACGACCGTCGCGGCAGCCTGTCGATCGCCACCACGCACACCCAGGCGCGTTATGCCTTGCCGCCGGTGATCGCCGATTTCACGCGCAAGTACCCGGATGTCGCGCTGCACATGCAGCAGGGCACGCCGAAGCAGATCGCCAACATGGTCAGTGAAGGTCAGGCCGATTTCGCCATCTGCACCGAGTCGCTGGAGCTGTTCAACGACCTCATCCTGCTGCCGTGCTATCGCTGGAACCGCTGCGTGCTGGTGCCCAAGGATCATCCGCTGGCCAATGGCGAGGAGCTGACCCTCGAGTCGCTGGCCAGTTATGCGCTGGTCACCTATACCTACGGCTTCACCGGCCGCAGCCAGCTGGACGATGCCTTCAAGTCCCACGGCCTGGCGCCCAACGTGGTGCTGACCGCCTCGGACGCCGATGTCATCAAGACCTATGTGCGTCTCGGCATGGGCATCGGCATCGTCGCGCACATGGCGGTGGACGAGGTGGCTGACGAGGACCTGGTCGCGCTGGATGCCACGCATCTGTTCGAGAGCTCCACGACCAAGATCGGCATCCGTCGCGGCACCTTCATGCGCAGCTACATGTTCGAATTCGTCGAGCGCTTCGCGCCGCACCTGACGCGCGAGCGTGTCGAAGCGGCACTGGCCGCCGGCCCGCGCCACGAGCACGAGATCTTCCACGACATCGAGCTGCCGGTGCGCTGAGTGCCGGTGGGCTGAGTGCCGGTGGACTGAGTGTCGGTGGACAGCCCCGGTGAACTAAGTCCCGCTCGTCAGATCTGCCACAGCGCAGATGAAAAAGCCCGCCTCCTGAGAGGCGGGCTTTTTGCTGGCTGGGCGGTGCGAGCACACAGCATCAACCACAAGGCTCAGTGTGCCAGGTGCAGGCCACACTCGCGGTTGTCTTCCGCCTTGGTCGGGTCGACGTAGTCGAACTCGTTGGGCAGGTCGTGGGCGACCAGATACTCGTGCATCTGCTTGGATGACCAGTTGAGCACCGGGGCGACCTTGATCAGGCCATCGCCGTTCAGCGAGACCGGCTGCATGCCGGCACGGAAGGCGGTGTCACTGGCGCGCACGGCGGTGAACCACATCTCGGGGTTCAGTTCGCGCAGTGCACGCTCGAAGGGTTCGAGCTTCACTTCACGGGTGAAGGCTTCGTGGCGCGGGTCATCGATATGCGGCGTGAGACCATCGACGGCTTCACGGTGGGCACGCGTGCGCTGCGGCAGATAGATGATGCGGTTCAGGTTCAGCTTGCGCGTCACTTCATCGGCGAAGCGATAGGTGGCATCGGTGTTGTAGCCGTTGTCCATCCACACGATCGGGATGTCAGGACGGAAGCGCGTCACCATGTGCAGAATCACCGCCTCGAAGGGACGGAAGTTGGTGGTGCAGATGGCGTGCTTGTCCAGTGACAGGGCCCAGCGGGTCAGGGCTTCCGGGTCGTTGCCGAATTCGGCATTGATGCGGGCGAGATCGAAGGTATCGGACATGAGGAGTCTCCAGAACGAGGGCACGTCCGATGGAGCGGGGCGCAGGGCTGATCAATGGCCAGCAAAGACCATCAGCAGAGGCGGGTAGCGCTCAAGGAGACGTGCAGGAATGCGCCTACCCTATCAAAGGCAGGCACTGCTTCCCCAATACGAATTCGTTCGAACGTTATATGCCATCGAGTTATGGCGCTCATGACGCCTTATAACGCCGCCTGTCAGCCAAGCGCTTCCATCAGACGCTGGATCTTGGCCAGGCTCTCGCGGTATTCGGCCTCTTCCTCGGAGTCGGCGACCAGACCGCCGCCGCCCCACAGATGCACCTGGCCCTCGGCGATCACCGCCGTGCGGATCGCGATGGAGGTATCCATGTGGCCGCGGATATCCAGATAGCCGAGGCTGCCGCAATAGGCGCTGCGGCGCACCGGCTCCAGCTCCTCGATGATCTGCATGGCGCGGATCTTGGGCGCGCCGGTGATGGAGCCGCCGGGGAAGGCGGCGCCGAGCAGGTCCAGCGCATCGCGTCCTTCATCCAGGGTGCTGGTGATGGTGCTGACGGAATGGTGCACGTTGGCGTAGCTCTCCAGCGCGCACAGTGAGGGCACCTTGACGCTGCCGGGCGCGGAGACGCGGCCCAGGTCATTGCGCAGCAGGTCGACGATCATCACGTTCTCGGCGCGGTCCTTGGGGCTTTCAAGCAGCTCGGCGGCAAGTTGGGCGTCCTCTTCCGGCGTCGTGCCACGTGCGCGGGTGCCCTTGATCGGCTTGGTCTCGACCGCGCGGTGATTGACCTCGACGAAGCGCTCCGGCGAGACGGAGACGATCGCCATCTCCTCACCCTGGGGGTCCTGCCAGCTCAGATAGCCGGCGTAAGGTGTCGGCGTGGCCTGACGCAGGCGCAGGTAGGCATCCCAGCTGTCGCCACTGCAGTCGGCGGAGAAGCGCTGGGTCAGGTTGATCTGATAGCAGTCACCGGCATGCAGATACTCCATCACCTGGCGGAAGCGTTCGCCGTAGCCCGCGCGGTCCAGCAGCGGCGCGAAGGGGGTGTCGAGGGCGAAGTCGGCGCTGCGCGGCGCCGGTTGCTCCAGCCACTCAAGCACCTGCCTGCGCCGTTGGGGCGAGGCGATCAGCCAGCTCTGCTGGCGCTGATGGTCACTGATCAATGCCCAGTCATAGAGACCGAGACGCGCCCAGGGTAGCGCGATATCGTCCTCGGTCGTGGCGGGCAGGTCTTCCAGCGCGCGCCCGAAGTCGTAGCTCCAGTAGCCCAGCAGGCCGGCAATGAATGGCAGGTCTTCGGCTGTCAGGTCATGCCGGGCGAGCTCTTCGCGTGCCAGTGTCTGTGGCAGCAAAGTCAGCAGCTGGCGCTGGGCCTCGATCACCGGCAGGCGGGCGAGGCGCTCCAGCGCTTCACTGAACTGGCTCAGGTCACGCATCGACTCCGGCAGCGGGCCAGTGAGCTTGCCGCCGTGTGGGCCTTGCTCCAGCACGGCCAGCGGGTCGCTGCTGATGATGTCGAAGCGGCCACCGGCCAGCGACGGCTGGCCGCTGTCGAGCAGCACGGCGTCGGGACGTGAGCGCAGGCGTGCGAAGCGCGACAGCGTGGAGGCTTCATCCTCGGCGGCGAGGGCGTAGGGCAGGGCGTTGATTTCGAGCGAGATGGTCATGACAGCTTCCGTTGGCGGACAGGGCATTCTAGGCATCCGAAGGCGTTTTGTCCGCCCATGCGTGCGGATTCCGGTGAGGGGCTGTCCTTGTCGGCTTGCCGTTCTCCCGTGCGCTGATTAAGGTGCCTGCCTCTGAACGCCCTGCGCCGTCATCGATGACTGCCCTGACGCACGTGCTGACGTTCGCCCAGCCCTCTTGCCCAGTCTCTTGCCCAGCCCCTGGCACCCCACCGGAGCCCCTGCATGCATCCCGAGTTCGAACATGGCCAACATCTGCTGTCACGTCCCGATCAGAACATCTTCTGGCAGCGTCTCAAGCGGCATGACGCACAGGGCGGGCGTCGACTGCTGATGCTGCACGGCGCGGGCGTGGCCGGCACGCTGACCTGGGCACCGCTGGTCGGGCATCTTACGGCCCATGATGAGCTGATCATCCCGGACCTGCGTGGCATGGGGCAGACGCTGGCGCCGCAGGGCGGCGAGCCTCCTTTCACTCTCGAGCAGGTGGTCGAGGACGTGATGGCGCTGATCGAGACCCAGCGCATCACGCATTTCGACCTGATCGGCTACAGCTTCGGCGGGCTGGTCGCCATGCGTCTCGTCCAGCGTCTGCGCGCCGAGCGCCCGGAGGTGAAGGTCGGCGACATCAGCCTGCTGGAGCCGGCACTGCTGGAGCGCGAATGCCACGCCACCATGGTCAAGGTGCGTGACGGCTACGCCGAGGCGGCGCGCGCCATGCGCGAAGCCTCAAGTCCCGAGGCGGGCATCACCGCCTTCCTCGACCTCATCTCGCCGCACCGTACGCGCAACCCGCGCGCCGAGCGCATGATGGTGGCGCGACTGGCGCATCGTCATCTGGGCTTCGCCAATGCGCTGGACTGTGTCACGCATGCCGTGCGCGAGATCGACCGTGAGGCACTGCTGGCCGACGTGCTGGCCTCAGGCAGCGAGGTGCGCAGCCTGGTCGGCGGCAAGAGCCCGCAGACCCTGCGCGACTATCACAGCCTGCTGGCCGAGCGTCATGCGGGCTGGCAGTCGCTGGAAATCCCCGGCACCGATCACTCGCTGCCTTTCCAGAAACCCCGCCGCATCGGCGCGGAGCTCAGCTTCGTATAAAACATGTGATTGTCGACAAGCCGGCCGATGAGCGGTCTGGCATTGAGACTCAAGACGCCCCGTCAGCCTGTGCTGGCGGGGCGTCTTTCGTCTTGGCTGCTACCGTCTGGAGTGCCTCTGGCATGGTGACGCGGGAAGACTGGCATGGCGGCGCCTCAGGCGGTTCGGCCTTGTTCTGGCAGCCTTTTGTCCAGCGCATGCCAGCTCTCTTACGCCAAAGGTGTAGAGGATTTGGCGGATTGCATCTTGACCCACTCAGGCTCGCTGGCTAGTCTGGCAGTCATTGAATGATTGTCGACAATGGTGCTGAAAGTCCCTCATCGCCATTGTCCTGTCTCAGCCCCTTGTCCAGCCGGATTGCCTGACCGCCATGACCACCGATGCCTTTCACAATGCCACCACCGCTCGAAGCCTCGCGCGCGGCGCCACTGCCGAGCAGGCAGGCCACACCGCCTCCGCGAGTGCTCCGACGCCTGAGGTGCGCACCCTGGCCGAGCGCGTCTTCCACCAGCTGCAGGACGCCATCGTGCGCGGTGAGCTGGCACCGGGCAGCAAGATCACAGAGCCGGGGCTGGCGCAGGCCTATGGCATCTCGCGCGGCCCGCTGCGTGAGGCGATGCGTCGCCTCGAGGTCCATCGCCTGATCGAGCGCGTGCCCCACGTCGGCGCGCGGGTGGTCAAGCTCTCGATGACCGAGCTGCTGGAGCTGTTCGACGTGCGTGAGGCGCTGGAGAGCATGGCCGCGCGTCTGGCGGCGCGGCACATGACGCAGGAGGAGGTCACGCGGCTGCGCAGCGTGCTCAAGACCCACGAGCAGCAGTCGGACCTCAAGACCGGCACCGCCTACTTCCAGAAGGAAGGCGATCTCGACTTCCACTACCAGATCGTCCTCGGCAGCCATAACCACATGCTGATGACGATTCTCTGCGACGACCTCTACTACCTGGTGCGCATGTATCGCACCCAGTTCAGCGCCAGTGGCTCGCGTCCGCAGAAGGCCTTCGTCGAGCACCACCGTATCGTCGATGCCATCGAGGCTGGCGACGAGGAGCTGGCGGAGCTGCTGATGCGGCGCCACGTCAGCGCCTCGCGGGAGAACGTCGCCCGCCGCTATGCCGCCACGCTCAAGGAAGAGCAGGGCGAGGAGTGAACTGCCACACCGCTTGCGACCGGATCACCCCCAACAATTCCAACCCCGTCATGGGCCCAGCCCGGGAGATGTCATGTCACGCCATCTGAGTTCCACCGCCTTGCCAAGCCCCGGCGCCCGCTTCCGCGCGGCGCTGGAAGCCAACCGTCCGCTGCCCATCGTCGGCACCATCAATGCCTATACCGCCATCATGGCCGAGCGCGTCGGGCATCAGGCGATCTACCTGTCCGGTGGTGGCGTAGCCAACGCCTCCTACGGCCTGCCGGACCTGGGCATGACCAGCATGAATGACGTGCTGGAAGACGCGCGCCGCATCACCGCCGCCAGCGAGCTGCCGCTGCTGGTGGACATCGATACCGGCTGGGGCGGCGCCTTCAACATCGCACGCACCATTCAGGAGATGGAGCGCGCCGGCGTGGCGGCCGTGCACCTGGAAGACCAGGTCGCCCAGAAGCGCTGCGGACATCGCCCCAACAAGGCCATCGTCTCCAGTCAGGAAATGGTCGATCGCATCAAGGCGGCCGCCGATGCCCGCCGTGATGACGACTTCTATCTGATCGCGCGTACCGATGCCTTCCAGAAGGAAGGGCTCGAGGCCGCCGTGGCGCGTGCCAATGCCTGTGTCGAGGCCGGGGCGGATGCCATCTTCGCCGAGGCGGTGCATACCCTCGAGGACTACCGCGCCTTCTGCGAGGGCGTCGACGCGCCGATTCTGGCCAACATCACCGAATTCGGCGCCACGCCGCTGTTCAATCAGCGCGAGCTGGGCGACGTCGGCTGCCGGATGGTGCTCTATCCGCTGTCGGCCTTCCGCGCCATGAACGCCGCCGCCCTCAAGGTCTACCAGAACATCCACGACAAGGGTGACCAGAAGGACGTGGTCGACGACATGCAGACCCGCATGGAGCTCTACGACTTCCTCGATTACCACACCTTCGAGCAGAAGCTGGACACCCTGTTCGAGGCCGAAAGCCGCAAGGATTGATGCCAGACGCTCGAGACGGACGCCATGTCTCGCATCAGGAGGCCACTGGCTTCACGGGCCGGCACTTCCGGCCCGACCGTTTCTCCCTCGCTGGCAAACGCCTGGCCGGCGAGGGGCTTGACGCTTTATGCCCTACAAGAAAAAGAACAACTCAATGACGTCACTGCCAAGGAGATCGCGCCATGTCAGATACCACCGCTACCCCGAGCCCTAGTGCCTCCAGCGGCCTGCGCGGCCAGAGTGCCGGCGAGACCGCCCTGTGCACCGTCGGCCAGACCGGCTCCGGCCTGCGCTATCGCGGCTACGATCTGGAGGATCTCGCCGCCCACGCAAGCTTTGAAGAAGTCGCCTATCTGCTGCTCAAGGGCAAGCTGCCCAATCGCGAAGAACTGGACGCCTACATCGCGCGCCTCAAGGGCCTGCGTGGCCTGCCGGATGCCCTGAAGGCAGTACTGGAGCAGATTCCGGCCAGCGCCCATCCGATGGACGTGATGCGCACCGGCTGCTCGATGCTCGGCAATCTGGAGACCGAAGAGAGCTTCGATGAGCAGTCCGACCAGGCCGACCGCATGCTGGCCGTGTTCCCGTCGATCATCAATTACTGGTATCGCTTCAGCCATGATGGCGTGCGCATCGACACCGAGACCGATGACGACTCCATCGGCGCGCACTTCCTGCACCTTTTGCACGGCGAGGCCCCCAGCGAGCTGCATGCCGCGGTGATGAATACCTCGCTGATCCTCTATGCCGAGCACGAATTCAATGCCTCGACCTTCACCGCGCGTGTCTGCGCCTCGACGCTCTCCGACCTGCACTCCTGTGTGACCGGGGCCATCGGCTCGCTGCGCGGACCGCTGCATGGCGGTGCCAACGAGGCGGCGATGGCGATGATCGAGCACTGGCGCTCACCGGAGGAAGCCGAGTGCGAGATTCTCGGCATGCTGGAGCGCCGCGAGAAGATCATGGGCTTCGGCCACGCCATCTACCGTGAACGTGACCCGCGCAACGCCATCATCAAGGAGTGGTCACGCAAGTTGTCCGAGGATGTGGGCGACACTCAGCTCTACGCCGTCTCCGAGCGCGTCGAAGCCGTGATGTGGCGCGAGAAGAAGCTGTTCTGCAATGCCGACTTCTTCCACGCCAGCGCCTATCACTTCATGGGCATTCCCACCAAGTTGTTCACGCCGATCTTCGTCTGTTCACGCCTGACCGGCTGGGCGGCGCATGTCTTCGAGCAACGCGCCAACAATCGCATCATCCGCCCGAGCGCCGATTACACCGGCCCGAAGCATTGCGACTGGCTGCCCATCGAGCAGCGCGACTGACCCTTTCCTCGGCCAGTCAGCGTGCTGGCCGATCGTTTGCTTGACCGCCTGATGAGTCCGGATGCCCATGAATACCGAGTATCGCAAACCCCTGCCTGGCACGGCGTCACCGGGTACCCCGGTCGACTACTTCGATGCGCGTGCCGCCGTGGAAGACATCGCCCCCGGCGCCTACGCCGGTCTGCCCTATACCTCACGCGTACTGGCCGAGAACCTGGTGCGTCGCTGCCCGCCGGATCAACTGCGTGACAGCCTCGTGCAATTGATCGAACGTCGGCGTGATCTCGATTTCCCCTGGTACCCCGCGCGCGTCGTGTGCCATGACATCCTCGGTCAGACCGCGCTGGTCGACCTGGCCGGCCTGCGCGATGCCATCGCCGAGCGCGGCGGAGACCCGGCCAAGGTCAATCCGGTGGTGCCGACCCAGTTGATCGTCGACCACTCGCTGGCGGTGGAGCACGCCGGCTTCGACAAGGGCGCCTTCGCCAAGAACCGCGCCATCGAGGAGCGGCGCAACGAGGACCGCTTCCACTTCATCGACTGGACGCGTCAGGCCTTCGAGAACATCGACGTGATTCCGCCGGGCAACGGCATCATGCACCAGATCAATCTGGAGCGGATGTCGCCGGTGATCGAGTCGCGCGCCGATGAGAAGGGCCATCAAGTCGCCTTCCCGGATACCCTGGTGGGCACCGACAGCCACACGCCGCATGTCGATGCGCTGGGCGTGATCGCCGTCGGCGTCGGCGGGCTCGAGGCCGAGAGCGTGATGCTGGGGCGTGCCTCCTACATGCGTCTGCCGGACATCATCGGCGTGCGCCTCACCGGGCGTCCGCAGCCGGGCATCACCGCCACCGACATCGTGCTGGCGCTGACCGAATTCCTGCGCGCCGAGAAGGTTGTCTCCTCCTATCTGGAATTCTTCGGCGAAGGCGCGGCCAGCCTCACCCTGGGCGATCGCGCCACCATCTCCAACATGACGCCGGAGTACGGCGCCACGGCGGCGATGTTCTACATCGACCAGCAGACGCTGGACTATCTGACGCTGACCGGCCGCGAGCCGGAGAACATCGCGCTGGTCGAGCGCTACGCGCGTGAGACCGGGCTGTGGGCCGACGAGAGCGGTCATATCGAAGGCGCGGTGGAATATGAGCGCGAGCTGACCTTCGACCTGTCCTCGGTGGTGCGCACCCTGGCGGGCCCCTCCAACCCGCACAGTCGCGTGCCGACCAGTGAACTGGCCGCACGCGGGATCTCCGGGGTGATCGAGCATGAGCAGGACGAGGACGGGCGCGACCTGATGCCGGATGGCGCGGTGATCATCGCCGCCATCACCAGCTGCACCAACACCTCGAATCCGCGCAATGTCATTGCCGCCGGCCTGCTGGCCAGACGCGCCAATGCGCTGGGGCTGACGCGCAAGCCGTGGGTCAAGACCTCGCTGGCGCCGGGCTCCAAGGCCGTGCAGCTGTATCTGGAAGAGGCGGAACTGCTGCCGGAACTCGAACAGCTCGGCTTCGGCATCGTCGGCTTCGCCTGTACCACCTGCAATGGCATGAGCGGTGCGCTGGACCCGGCGATCCAGCAGGAAATCGTCGAGCGTGATCTCTATTCCACCGCGGTGCTGTCCGGCAACCGCAACTTCGATGGTCGTATCCACCCCTACGCCAAGCAGGCCTTCCTGGCCTCGCCGCCGCTGGTGGTCGCCTACGCCATCGCCGGCACCATCCGCTTCGATATCGAGAAGGATGTTCTCGGGCATGCGCCGGACGGCTCGCCGATCATGCTCAAGGACCTGTGGCCGAGCGACGAGGAGATCGACGCCATCGTCGGCTCCAGCGTCAAGCCGGACCACTTCCGTCAGGTCTACATCCCGATGTTCGAGGCCCGTCAGGATCGCGACGACACGACCAGTCCGCTCTACGACTGGCGCGAGATGAGCACCTACATCCGTCGTCCGCCGTACTGGGAAGGCGGCCTGGCCAGCGCACCGACGCTCAAGGGCATGCGGGCACTGGCGGTGCTGGGGGACAACATCACCACCGATCACCTGTCGCCCTCCAATGCCATCATGGCCAGCAGTGCGGCGGGTGAGTATCTGGCCGCGATGGGCCTGCCGGAGGAGGACTTCAATTCCTACGCCACTCACCGCGGTGATCACCTCACCGCGCAGCGGGCCACCTTCGCCAATCCCAAGCTGATCAACGAGATGGCCGTGGTGGAAGGGGCGGACGGCAAGCGCGAGATAAAGCAGGGCTCGCTCACGCGCCTGGAGCCGGAAGGCAAGGTGGTACGCATGTGGGAGGCCATCGAGGCCTACATGCAGCGCAAGCAGCCGTTGATCATCATCGCGGGCGCGGATTACGGCCAGGGCTCGTCGCGTGACTGGGCGGCCAAGGGCGTGCGGCTGGCGGGCGTCGAGGCCATCGTCGCGGAAGGTTTCGAGCGTATCCACCGCACCAATCTGGTCGGCATGGGCGTGATGCCGCTGCAGTTCGCCGCCGGTACCACGCGCAAGACGCTGGCGCTGGATGGCAGCGAGATCTACGCCGTCGAAGGCGAGCCGGCGCCGGGGGCAGAACTCACGCTGGTGATCGAGCGCACCGCCGGCGACAAGGCAGGCCAGCTCGAGCGCGTGCCGGTCACCTGCCGTCTCGATACCCGTGAGGAAGTCTCCATCTACTCGGCGGGCGGCGTGCTGCAGCGCTTCGCCGAAGACTTTCTGAGCTCCCAGGCACCGGGCGAGCCGGCGGCGGAGGTATCGGCATGAGCCAGCAGGCACAGCTCAGGATTCCCGCCACCTATCTGCGTGGCGGCACCAGCAAGGGCGTGTTCTTCCTGCGCGATGAGCTGCCGGAAGCGGCGCAGGTGCCGGGCCCGGCGCGTGATGCCCTGCTGTTGCGCGTGATCGGCAGCCCCGACCCCTACGCCAAGCAGATCGACGGCATGGGGGGCGCGACCTCCAGCACCAGCAAGACGGTGATCATCAGTCGCAGCGAACAGCCGGACCACGACGTCGACTATCTGTTCGGCCAGGTCTCCATCGACTCGCCCTTCGTCGACTGGAGCGGCAACTGCGGCAATCTCTCGGCGGCGGTCGGGCCCTTCGCCATCGAGAAGGGCCTGGTGCCGGTCGAGCGCCTGCCGCGTGATGGCATCGCCGAGGTGCGTATCTGGCAGGCCAACATCGCCAAGACCATCATCGCTCGGGTGCCGATGTGTGAGGGGCGCGTCCAGGAAAGCGGCGACTTCGCCCTGGATGGCGTGACTTTCCCGGCTGCCGAAGTGGCGGTCGCCTTCCGCGACCCCGCCGCCGGCGAGGGCAGCATGTTCCCCACCGGCAATGTGGTCGATACGCTGGAAGTGCCGGAATCGGTGGTCGCGGGCGGGCGGATCCAGGCGACCCTGATCAATGCCGGCATCCCGACCATCTTCGTCGCTGCCCGCGATCTCGGCTATCAGGGCACCGAGCTGCAGGAGGCGATCAACGCGGATGGCGAGGCCCTCGCGCGCCTCGAGACATTGCGCGCCCACGGCGCACTGCGCATGGGGCTGATCCAGGAGCTGGGCGAGGCCGCCAGACGTCAGCACACCCCCAAGGTCGCCTTCGTGGCACCGCCGGTGGATCACGTCGTCTCCAGTGGTCGCGAGATCAAGGCCGACGAGATCGACGTGCTGATTCGCGCCGTGTCGATGGGCAAGCTGCACCACGCCATGATGGGCACCGCGGCCGTCGCCATCGCCGCTGCGGCCGCGGTGCCCGGCACGCTGGTCAATCTTGCCGCCGGTGGCGGGGCCGATGCTGAGTCTGGGGTCGGACAGACTGGCACCGCGCGTGACTCGGTGTGCTTCGGACATCCCTCCGGCACGCTCAGGGTCGGCGCGAGTGCCCATCGTCAGTCACCTTCGGGTCAGGACGGTGACGACCAGCAAGGCGAGGGCGAATGGACCGTCAGTGAGGCCGTGATGAGTCGCAGCGCGCGTATCCTGATGGAAGGCTGGGTGCGGGTGCCGGCGGAGACCTTGATGCGCTAGCGCCGGTATTGGCAGGCGATGGTCTACTGTCAATATATCTCTCTTGATATTCCTCCTGCGGCATCCCGATGAAAGCCGGCCTGGCATGCATGTGCAGAGGGCCGGCTTTCGCGTTTCCGTGGTGAGGACACAGGTATTTCGGGGGATGTGCCGGCATCGCGGGAGATGCATGCGAGCAAAGACGATCCACGACAGGAGGTCACACATGAGCACGCCATCCTCTGATCAGACGGGCGACAGCCGTCTCAGCGCCACTCAAGCCAGTACAAGTCAGGCCAGTACCAACCAGGCCAGCACCAATCAAGCCAGTACCAATCAGGCCAGCGCCAACCAGCGCCCGGACTATGACCCGGAGCTGCAGCAGATCGCCGACTATGTGCTGGGGTATTGCGATGGTCTGCATACCGCGGATGCGGATGCGGATACGGATGCGGATACGGATGTGGATGGCCTGGCCGGTAAGAGCGAGCGCTCAGGTCCCTCGGCAGAGGCGATGGACACCGCTCGCCTGTGTCTGATGGATACCCTCGGCTGCGGCATCCTGGCGCTGCGCTTCCCGGAATGCACCAAGCATCTCGGGCCGCTGGTGGCCGAGACCGTGGTGCCGCATGGTGCGCGGGTGCCCGGCACCGCCTTCAGTCTCGATCCCGTCAAGGCGGCGTGGGATATCGGCTGCACCATCCGCTGGCTGGATTACAACGACACCTGGCTGGCGGCGGAGTGGGGGCATCCCTCGGACAATCTCGGCGGCATTCTGGCGGTGGCGGACCACCTCTCGCGCCAGCGTGTCGCGCTGGGCAAGCCGCCCCTGGTGATGCGCGATGTGCTGGAGAGCATGGTGATGGCTCACGAGATCCAGGGCGTGCTGGCGCTGGACAACAGCTTCAATCGCGTCGGGCTCGACCATGTCATGCTGGTCAAGGTGGCGACCACCGCCGTGACGGCGCGCTTGATGGGGGCGAATCGCGAGCAGTTGCTGTCGGCGCTGTCGCACGCCTTCGTCGATGGCCAGAGTCTGCGCACCTATCGCCATGCGCCCAATGCGGGCTCGCGCAAGAGCTGGGCGGCGGGGGACGCCACCTCGCGGGGCGTGCGGCTGGCGGACATCGCCCTGCGTGGCGAGATGGGCGTCCCCGGCGCTCTCAGTGCGCCGCAGTGGGGCTTCAATGATGTCTCCTTCAGTCACGGCAATAGCGATCTCGCGCTCAAGCCTGAAGACGAACGGCACCTGACGCTGGCGCGCCCTCTGGGCAGCTATGTGATGGAGAACGTGCTCTTCAAGGTCTCCTTCCCGGCTGAATTCCATGCCCAGACCGCCGCCGAGGCGGCCGTCCAGCTCCATCCCGAGGTGCGCGACCGGCTCGAGGAGATCGAGCGCATCGAGATCACCACCCACGAATCGGCGATCCGCATCATCTCCAAGCAGGGCGCGCTCGCCAATGCGGCGGACCGCGATCACTGCCTGCAATACATGGTCGCGGTGCCGCTGATCTTCGGCGAGTTGAACGCGGACCACTATGAAGATGGCTTCCATGCCGCTTACCCGGAGATCGACCGGCTGCGTGACAGAATGGTCGTCAAGGAAGAGGCGCGCTTCACCCGCGAGTATCTGGAAGCCGACAAGCGCTCGATCGCCAATGCCCTGCGGGTAGTCTTTTACGATGGCAGTGCCACCGAGCAGGTGACGGTGGAATACCCGCTGGGACATCGTCGGCGGCGTGAAGAGTCGCTCGTTCCGCTCGAGGACAAGTGCCGGGCCAATCTGGCCACCTGCTTCCCACCCACGCGGTGCGACACCTTGATGGCGTTGCTGGGCGATCGCGAGCGACTCGAAGCACTGCCGGTGCACGAGTTCATGGCGCATTGGGTGCCGTGAGGTTGCCAGTCGCATGATGCCCCGTTGGCAATCAGTCATCCAATTGACTGGTGCCGTCATCCGGTATGGGTAAACTGGAAGCGGATTGCACAGGAAGATCGACAGGGGCGCTTGCAAAGACTCGCCGGAGAGCGGGACAACGCCTGCCGGGCCTTCATTGCAAAGGCATCATCACAAGGGACTCATCATGAAAACATTTCTGCTGCTGGGCGCCATCGCGCTGATCGTCATCTACGTGATCTCGATCTACAACAAGCTGGTCAGCCTCAAGGCGCGCTTCGAGAATGCCTTCGCGCAGATAGAGGTGCAGCTCAAGCGGCGCTACGACCTGATTCCCAATCTGGTCGAGACGGCCAAGGGCTATCTGAGTCATGAGCGTGGCACCTTGGAAGAAGTGATCAATGCCCGCAACAAGGCGATGGCCGCCTTGAATGCCGCAGCGGCGCATCCCGGCAGCATGGACAAGCTGGCCAGTCTGGCCGGTGCCGAGCAGGGGCTGGCAGCGAGTCTGGGCAAGCTGGATGTGGTGGTCGAGGCCTATCCGGAGCTCAAAGCGGACCAGACCATGAGCGACCTGATGGAAGAGCTGACCGCCACCGAGAACCGCGTCGCCTTCGCGCGTCAGGCCTACAACGATGCCGTCACCGACTACAACGTCTATCGCCAGAGCTTCCCGCAGGTGGTGTTCGCGCCGACCTTCGGTCATCGCAGTGATGCAGGCCTGCTGGCCTTCGATGACAGCGTGAAGATTCGCCAGGCCCCGGATGTCAGCTTCTCTTGAGTCGACCGGTTGATGCTTCTCTCGCAGCGGCCTTGCGCTGTGATCCTGACTGGGTAGATGGCGAGCGCGAATGAATTTCTATCATGAGCAGGACAGTGCGCGGCGTCGTACGCGGCTATTGCTGCTGGCCTTCACGGCCATGTCGCTGGTGGTGTCTCTTGCCGCCGGCGCCGTGGTGCATGTCGCGATCAGCAGTTTCCTGGGGCGTCCGGCCTCCACGACGTTTGAATATGTCTGGCCAGTGGCGAGCATCATCTTTCTGTGCAATGCACTGGTCGCGGCGCGTGAGCTGCGGCGTCTGCAGCAGGGCGGTGCGGTCGTGGCCGCACGCCTGGGCGGCAAGCTGGTGGATGTCGAGACCCAGGACTCGAGCGAGCGGCGGGCACTGAATGTCGTGGAAGAGATGGCGATCGCCGCCAATCTGCCCACGCCGCAGCTGTTCCTGCTGCCGCATGAGGCGATGATCAATGCCTTCGCGGCGGGCTATCGGCCCCATGATGCGGTGATCGCGCTGAGTCGCGGGGCGTTGGAGCAGCTGGATCGCAACGAGCTGCAGGGCGTGGTCGCTCACGAGTTCGCCCATATCGCCAATGGCGATATTCGCCTCAACCTGCGTCTGGCGAGTGCGGTCCACGGCCTGGTGTTTCTCTCCGAGGCGGGGCGCTTCCTGATGGGGGCGGGGCGCATCGGCTTCGTGTTGGGCAGGGCGCGCTCCTCCGGTTCCGACAGGAAAGGCGGCATGCCACAGCTGATGCTGGTAGGTGTGGCGCTGTGGTTGCTCGGCAGTCTCGGCGGGCTGGGCGGCAGGCTGTTGCAACGCGGGGTCGCGCGCTCACGCGAATATCTCGCCGATGCCAGTGCAGTGCGCCTGACGCGTTTCCCGGATGGCATCGCCTCGGCCCTCAAGCGTATCGGTGGCATGGGCTGGCAGGGGCGCATCCAGCATCCGCGCGCCATGACCTACAACCACCTCTTCTTCGTCGAAGCGCGTCCGCCATGGCTGACGGGCTGGTTCGACTCGCATCCGCCGCTGGATGAACGCATCAAGCGCCTGGAACCCCGTTGGGACAGACAATATCTGAGCGCGCGCCAGCAACCGGTGCATACCTTCGAGCAGCAGGGGCCCATCGGGGCCGAAGTGCTTGGCGGGGTCATGGCGGGTATCGCCGGCGCGGCCGTCATGGGCGAGCTGTCGCGTTCCCGGGGTGAACTCGAGAACCTGACGCTGTCGCGCTTTCTCTGCCCGCAGCTGGTGGTGGCGATGATCGCGCCTTCGGAGCTCACCCGGCGTGGGGTCTGGCTCACCGAGCTTGAGCGTCAGCATGACTGGCTGGATGGCAAGCGCGTGCGCGAGGCGCGGCGCAAGCTCGAGTCCTTGCCGCGGGTCGAGTGGATCCCCTTGCTCAATCGGTTGATACCGCGCTGGCGGGAAGCGGATGAGCGCGCGCATCGCATGCTCAAGGCGCAGACACCTCCGCAGGACATGTTCATCTGGTGTCTGTGGCAGTTGCTGCTGGAGTCACTGGACCCGCGAATCGATCGCAAGAGTGACTCGCTGGCCCTGCAGCAATGCCAGCCGGCCTGTCAGCATTGGCTCGTGCTGATGGTCGGACTTATCGACGATGAAGCGCTGCGCGAGGACATCTTCCTGGATGCCAGTGCAGAACTTGGTCTGGCGCTTGCGTATCCGCAGTCGCAACCGGATGGGGATAACCCTGCGCTGCGCTGCCGTCATCTTACGCAGCTGGCTCACCTGCGCCCGATGGACAAGCAGCGCTGGTTCGCGGCGCTTGCCCAGGTGGTGCATGCCGATCAGAAGCTTGCAGAGGAAGAGGTAGCCCTGCTGACTCTGCTGGCGCGCGTCATGCAGCTGCCGGAGGCGCGTCTGGAAGCGGCGCTTGAGACACAGTCGCATTCGCGTGGTGGCTGGCAGGCGCGCCCAGTGTCACGACCCGCGGACGGCAAGGCGGTCTGAGTATCGACCAGGCGAGTGGCTGTTTTCTGCGTCAAAGCCCTTGCCATCAAGCCGATTCCTGCGTAAAGTACGCATCCGCTGCCGGGGACGCATGGCGTTACCAGCGGTGAAAGAGGTTTGCAGGTGATTGTTTTGCTTGGTGTTTTTGAAGTCCGCTTCTAAACCATCGGTTGACAATCCCGGGCGATTCGCTAGAATACGCCGCACTCCTTACGGAACAGGTGATCGAGCAACGCTCCTCACCGCTTGATGATGCTTAGAGGCAGTCGACTGACTCATCATCAAGTGCTTGACTTCTCAAGCGTTCCGGGTAGAATATGCCTCCTCGCTTAACAGCGACGCTCTTTAAAAATTTGATCAGGTAATTCGTGTGAGCGCTTGCCGATGAGTGGTGACAAGGTCACCAAATATCGGAGCAAGCCTCTCACGAGAAGTTTGACTCTGAACCAAGTTTGGTCTGCTTAACAGACTATCAAGCTTTCAACTGAAGAGTTTGATCATGGCTCAGATTGAACGCTGGCGGCAGGCTTAACACATGCAAGTCGAGCGGAAACGATCCTAGCTTGCTAGGAGGCGTCGAGCGGCGGACGGGTGAGTAATGCATGGGAATCTGCCCGATAGTGGGGGACAACCTGGGGAAACTCAGGCTAATACCGCATACGTCCTACGGGAGAAAGCAGGGGATCTTCGGACCTTGCGCTATCGGATGAGCCCATGTCGGATTAGCTTGTTGGTGAGGTAATGGCTCACCAAGGCGACGATCCGTAGCTGGTCTGAGAGGATGATCAGCCACACTGGGACTGAGACACGGCCCAGACTCCTACGGGAGGCAGCAGTGGGGAATATTGGACAATGGGCGAAAGCCTGATCCAGCCATGCCGCGTGTGTGAAGAAGGCCTTCGGGTTGTAAAGCACTTTCAGCGAGGAAGAACGCCTTGGGATTAATACTCCCGAGGAAAGACATCACTCGCAGAAGAAGCACCGGCTAACTCCGTGCCAGCAGCCGCGGTAATACGGAGGGTGCAAGCGTTAATCGGAATTACTGGGCGTAAAGCGCGCGTAGGTGGCTAAGTCAGCCAGGTGTGAAAGCCCCGGGCTCAACCTGGGAACGGCATCTGGAACTGCTTGGCTAGAGTGCAGGAGAGGAAGGTAGAATTCCCGGTGTAGCGGTGAAATGCGTAGAGATCGGGAGGAATACCAGTGGCGAAGGCGGCCTTCTGGACTGACACTGACACTGAGGTGCGAAAGCGTGGGTAGCAAACAGGATTAGATACCCTGGTAGTCCACGCCGTAAACGATGTCAACTAGCCGTTGGGTCCCTTGAGGACTTAGTGGCGCAGCTAACGCAATAAGTTGACCGCCTGGGGAGTACGGCCGCAAGGTTAAAACTCAAATGAATTGACGGGGGCCCGCACAAGCGGTGGAGCATGTGGTTTAATTCGATGCAACGCGAAGAACCTTACCTACCCTTGACATCCAGAGGACTTTCCAGAGATGGATTGGTGCCTTCGGGAACTCTGAGACAGGTGCTGCATGGCTGTCGTCAGCTCGTGTTGTGAAATGTTGGGTTAAGTCCCGTAACGAGCGCAACCCCTATCCTTATTTGCCAGCGAGTAATGTCGGGAACTCTAAGGAGACTGCCGGTGACAAACCGGAGGAAGGTGGGGACGACGTCAAGTCATCATGGCCCTTACGGGTAGGGCTACACACGTGCTACAATGGCAAGTACAAAGGGTTGCAATACTGCGAAGTGGAGCCAATCCCATAAAGCTTGCCTCAGTCCGGATTGGAGTCTGCAACTCGACTCCATGAAGTCGGAATCGCTAGTAATCGTGGATCAGAATGCCACGGTGAATACGTTCCCGGGCCTTGTACACACCGCCCGTCACACCATGGGAGTGGACTGCACCAGAAGTGGTTAGCCTAACCTTCGGGAGGGCGATCACCACGGTGTGGTTCATGACTGGGGTGAAGTCGTAACAAGGTAGCCCTAGGGGAACCTGGGGCTGGATCACCTCCTTATCGACACTGTCTACTGCTCGCGGCAAGTGCTCACAACGAATTACCTGATCAAGTTAGTTTATCGAGTAGTAGTGTCGGGTCTGTAGCTCAGTTGGTTAGAGCGCACCCCTGATAAGGGTGAGGTCGGCAGTTCAAATCTGCCCAGACCCACCAAAAGCTTCGTGCTTTTGTCGACACGGTTTTGCCGACTTTGGGGCCATAGCTCAGCTGGGAGAGCGCCTGCCTTGCACGCAGGAGGTCAGCGGTTCGATCCCGCTTGGCTCCACCATGAAAGTCCGGTTCAGCTTCTACTACCTGATAACGCTGCACAGTCCACAGTGACAAGCATATCGCCTTCCTCGTGAAGGTTGTGTGACTTCTCACTGTTCTCTGAACAGCCGCTCTTTAACAATGTGAATCATGCTGACGATAGATATGTGCGCCAAGTGCATGTCTATCAAACGATATGTCGGAGAGGTCCGACAGATTCGTAATCCTTGACAGACCCCTTGGGGTTATATGGTCAAGCGATTAAGCGCATACGGTGGATGCCTTGGCAGCCAGAGGCGATGAAGGACGTGATAGCCTGCGATAAGCGTTGGCGAGGTGGCAAATACCCTGCGACCCAACGATTTCCGAATGGGGAAACCCACTCACCATCAGGTGAGTATCTATAGGCCAATACATAACCTATAGAGGCAAACCCGGGGAACTGAAACATCTAAGTACCCGGAGGAAAAGAAATCAACCGAGATTCCCCAAGTAGCGGCGAGCGAACGGGGACCAGCCCTTAAGCGTGACAACTGACAGACGAACAAGCTGGGAAGCTTGACGATACAGGGTGATAGTCCCGTAGTCGAAGTCTGAGTCACGTGAAATCGAGTAGGTCGGGGCACGAGAAACCTTGACTGAACATGGGGGGACCATCCTCCAAGGCTAAATACTCCTGGCTGACCGATAGTGAACCAGTACCGTGAGGGAAAGGCGAAAAGAACCCCGGCGAGGGGAGTGAAATAGATCCTGAAACCGTATGCGTACAAGCAGTGGGAGCACCTTCGTGGTGTGACCGCGTACCTTTTGTATAATGGGTCAGCGACTTATATTCTGTGGCGAGCTTAACCGTATAGGGGAGGCGTAGGGAAACCGAGTCTTAACTGGGCGACCAGTCGCAGGGTATAGACCCGAAACCGGGCGATCTATCCATGGCCAGGGTGAAGATTGAGTAACATCAATTGGAGGCCCGAACCCAAGTATGTTGAAAAATGCTGGGATGAGCTGTGGATCGGAGTGAAAGGCTAATCAAGCCCGGAGATAGCTGGTTCTCCTCGAAAGCTATTTAGGTAGCGCCTCACGTATCACCGCTGGGGGTAGAGCACTGTTTCGGCTAGGGGGTCATCCCGACTTACCAACCCGAGGCAAACTCCGAATACCAGTGAGTGCAGCGTGGGAGACACACAGCGGGTGCTAACGTCCGTTGTGAAAAGGGAAACAACCCAGACCGTCAGCTAAGGTCCCAAAATCCTGATTAAGTGGGAAACGATGTGGGAAGGCTCAGACAGCTAGGAGGTTGGCTTAGAAGCAGCCATCCTTTAAAGAAAGCGTAATAGCTCACTAGTCGAGTCGGCCTGCGCGGAAGATATAACGGGGCTAAATCAGGTACCGAAGCTACGGGTTCATCCTCTGGATGAGCGGTAGAGGAGCGTCGTGTAAGCCAATGAAGGTGGATTGAGAAGTCTGCTGGAGGTATCACGAGTGCGAATGCTGACATGAGTAACGATAAGGGGAGTGAAAAACTCCCCCGCCGGAAGACCAAGGTTTTCTGTTCTACGTTAATCGGAGCAGAGTGAGTCGGCCCCTAAGGCGAGGCGGAAACGCGTAGTCGATGGGAAACGGGTTAATATTCCCGTACCGGATGTGGTTGCGATGGGGGGACGAAGAAGGCTAGGTGAGCCAGGCGTTGGTTGTCCTGGTGAAAGCATGTAGGCCGAGGAATCAGGCAAATCCGGTTCCTCTGAGGTCGAGATGCGAGACGAACTGACCACGGTCAGGAAGTCATCGATGCCACGCTTCCAGGAAAAGCCTCTAAGCTTCAGATCACATGCGACCGTACCCCAAACCGACACAGGTGGTCAGGTAGAGAATACCAAGGCGCTTGAGAGAACTCGGGTGAAGGAACTAGGCAAAATGGCACCGTAACTTCGGGAGAAGGTGCACCGGTTCGAGTGAAGGACTTGCTCCGTAAGCTCTTACCGGTCGAAGATACCAGGTGGCTGCAACTGTTTATTAAAAACACAGCACTCTGCAAACGCGCAAGCGGACGTATAGGGTGTGACGCCTGCCCGGTGCCGGAAGGTTAATTGATGGGGTTAGCTCACGCGAAGCTCTTGATCGAAGCCCCGGTAAACGGCGGCCGTAACTATAACGGTCCTAAGGTAGCGAAATTCCTTGTCGGGTAAGTTCCGACCTGCACGAATGGCGTAATGATGGCCACGCTGTCTCCACCCGAGACTCAGTGAAATTGAAATCGCAGTGAAGATGCTGTGTACCCGCGGCTAGACGGAAAGACCCCGTGAACCTTTACTATAGCTTTACACTGGATGCTGATGTTGTCTGTGTAGGATAGCTGGGAGGCTTTGAAACCACGTCGCCAGATGCGGTGGAGCCAACCTTGAAATACCAGCCTGACATCATTGGCGTTCTAACTCAGGTCCGTTATCCGGATCGAGGACAGTGTATGGTGGGTAGTTTGACTGGGGCGGTCTCCTCCTAAAGAGTAACGGAGGAGCACGAAGGTACCCTCAGCACGGTTGGAAATCGTGCATTGAGTGCAAGAGCATAAGGGTGCTTGACTGCGAGACAGACACGTCGAGCAGGTACGAAAGTAGGTTCTAGTGATCCGGTGGTTCTGTATGGAAGGGCCATCGCTCAACGGATAAAAGGTACTCCGGGGATAACAGGCTGATACCGCCCAAGAGTTCACATCGACGGCGGTGTTTGGCACCTCGATGTCGGCTCATCACATCCTGGGGCTGAAGTCGGTCCCAAGGGTATGGCTGTTCGCCATTTAAAGTGGTACGCGAGCTGGGTTTAGAACGTCGTGAGACAGTTCGGTCCCTATCTGCCGTGGGCGTCGGAAGTTTGAGAAGAGCTGCTCCTAGTACGAGAGGACCGGAGTGGACGAACCTCTGGTGTTCGGGTTGTCATGCCAATGGCATTGCCCGGTAGCTACGTTCGGACGGGATAACCGCTGAAAGCATCTAAGCGGGAAGCCCCCTTCAAGATGAGACTTCCCTGAGGCCTTGCGCCTCCTGAAGGGCCCTTGAAGACTACAAGGTTGATAGGCTGGGTGTGGAAGCACAGCAATGTGTTGAGCTAACCAGTACTAATTGCCCGTGAGGCTTGACCATATAACACCCAAGGGGTTTGCGCAGGCAAACGCCGGGATTGCGACAGGATCGAGACATATCGGTCAGCATGATTCATATTGCGAGTCGCGAGGCCAAAAGCCTCGGGACTCAGGCATCGCAAGATGCCACCGTTTCGCCTGACGACCATAGCGAGCGTGAACCACCCGATCCCATGCCGAACTCGGAAGTGAAACCGCTTAGCGCCGATGGTAGTGTGGAGTTTCTCCATGTGAGAGTAGGTCATCGTCAGGCACTTATACTGAACCGCCCCTGTAGCCTTGCTGCAGGGGCGGTTCTCTTTGTGGTGAGAAAAGTTGCGCAAAGCAAGAGACGTACGCGCTTCGTGAGGCGTCTGCTGCGCCCATGACGACGGCCTGAGCGTTGTCACAGCCCCATCACGTACATGCACGCTTGTAGAAGGCAGAGGCGAGAGGCTAGACTCCCCAGCCTTCTGTATTGGAGATGATGATGCAACCTCAAGAACTGTTGCTGTATTGCCGCCCTGGCTTCGAGGCTGACCTGGCCGCAGAAGTCAGCGAGAAAGCGGCGTATATCGGCACGCCGGGTTATCCGATTGCGGCACGCGACAGTGGCTTCGTGCGTTATGTGGTGACGGGTGATGAGCCCGCCAATGCCCTGCATCGTGACATGCCGCTACAGGCGTTGGTCTTCGCTCGTCAGACCCTGGTGGCGCTGGAGCCGCTGGTCGGCATGTCGCGGGAGAATCGTGTCTCGCCGATTCTGCAGCAGGTGGTCGACGCCGGCTGGAGCTTCGAGGAGATCCGCCACGAGATGCCGGATACCAATGATGGCAAGGCACTGTCGGGGCTGGGCAAGGCCGTCGGTCGCCCGCTGGAGTCCGCGCTGAAGAAGCGGGGTGCCCTGCGCCGCAAGGCCGGTGGTCGGGCGTTGCATGTCTTCTGGACGGATGGCGATGAAGTCCAGCTGGGCATGAGCTTCCCGGGCAACCGCAGCGAATATGCCAATGGCATTCGTCATCTGCGTTCGCCGAGTCGTGCGCCCAGCCGCTCCACGCTCAAGCTGGAAGAGGCGTGGCACGAATTCGTGCCGCGCGATCAGTGGGAGCGTCGCATCGCCACTGGCATGCAGGCAGCGGATCTTGGTGCCGCCCCGGGTGGCTGGACCTTCCAGCTGGTCGAGAAGGGCATGTTCGTGTTCGCGATCGACAATGGTCCGATGAACAAGGACCTGATGGCGACAGGACAGGTCGAGCATCTCAAGGAAGATGGCTTCACCTGGGAGCCGCCGCTGCGCCTGGATTGGCTGGTCTGCGATATCGTCGACAAGCCGATTCGCGTGACCGAGATGGTCGAGCGCTGGCTGAAGAAGCGCTGGTGCAACGAGGCCGTCTTCAATCTCAAGCTGCCGATGAAGCAGCGCTGGAAGGAAGTCTCTCGCTGCCTCGACTATCTGGCCGCCAGTCTCGAGCGTTCCAACGTCGGTGCCGAGATTCGCTGTCGTCATCTGTATCACGACCGTGAAGAGGTCACTGTGCACGTGCGCATCACGCACTGACTGGCTGTTGCTCAATCAGCATGCACGAGTGGCACATGCCCCATACAAGAACCCCACGGCCTGCCCAGGTCGTGGGGTTCTTGTATGGGGCGCCTGATGCCTTCGCTCGCCGGAGAGGCGCGCTCAGGTATGCTCCAGCAGGATTATCCGCTCCGGTTGGGATAGCATGGGCGCCAGGCGCGCCATCATGCGATCTCTGGCCGGACTGACCGACCATTCCTGCCATGCTCGCGCATCGCGCCATGAGGTGATCAGGATGCGGTGACCCGCGCGGCCGGTTTCCATCAGATTCTCGCCCGAGATGAAGCCCGGGACATGCGTAGCCTCGCGTACGACTTCACGCGAGGCCTGTTCGTAATCCTGTTCCAGTCCCGGCATGATATGCCGTTCGATCAGAACCTTGATCATGCCTGTCTCCCCTTTTTTGTACGTGCCGCCAGCCAGGGCGGCAGGATTGTCAGGAGTCTTCGATGACCGATATCACATTGCCCGAGGCCGATGCCGAACTGGAAACCAGTGGCCTGTATTGCCCGGAACCCATCATGATGCTGCACAACAAGGTGCGTGAGCTTGCCTCGGGTGATCTGTTGCGGGTGGTGGCGACCGACCCTGCCACCACCCGTGATGTGCCCAAGTTCTGCGCCTTTCTCGGCCACACCCTGGAGCTGAGCCACGAGACGCCGGAACAGTTCCTGTATTACATCCGCATCAGTTGAGCGCCATCCGCAGCCGCTGAGTCGCTGGCCATGACTAGTCCTCAGGCTTCGCGGTCATGGACCTCGACGCAGACCTGGTCGCTCTCGCCGGTCATCATCAGCGCGAGAGCCTCCAGCGTCGCCGGGTCCTGCTCGCGAATCTGATTGGCGATGGCGCGCTGGAAGAAATAGACCACATCATGTCGGCTGCGCCCCGGGTACAGGCAGTCGTCGCCGGCCAGCACGGGTGTCTGGGTGACGCGAGCCTCATCGACCAGCAAGGCCTCGATGTTGCCATCGCTGTAGAGACGCCAGCCGAAGACCTGCTTGAGCTGCCACTGAGTCTCGCCGTTGGTCATGCACAGCGCATGGGTACCCAGCGTGTCCGGCAGTTGCTGCAGCAGCGTCGTCTTGTCCGAGACTTCATAGTCGTAATAGGCCGCGGCATGTTCGAGCTCGAACACCTTGTGGTCAGGCGCCAGCATGAAGACTTCGTCGGTTTCCGGGTCGCGATAGCCGACGAAATGCCCCTGCTGCGGGTCTTCCAGCTCGTGGCAGGGCATCAGCCCCTCCATCCACGGCACCATGCCGACGACTTCACCATCCTCGCGCAGCCCCCAGGCCAGTACCGGAATGCTGTAATAGCTGTCCGGGTCGCTGTCGAGCTGATAGAGCATTTCCAACCCGTCGTGTTCCGGCGCCAGCCGGAGAATACGACGTCGTGCACGCATCCTGTCACGCATGACACTCAGGTCGATGACCTTGGCGGAGCGGGGGGAAGATACTGGTACGCCCATGACGAACCCTCCTCAGCAGCTTGTCGATCGTCCTCGGCGTGTGCTGGTGCGTTCTCTCGCTTCTGCCATGTGTGTCGTCAGCGAGAGAGCACTGCCTTGAATAACCATTAGCACAGCCAGAGCCCTGACGGTAACCCCTCCTTGGACGAAATGACCGTCTATCAGCTTTTTCGTGTTTAAACGCAAAAGCCCCGCGTCACCTTGTCGGGTGTCGCGGGGCTTGCTCATCATGGCGATTCAGGCAGCTGTCAGCCCAGCATCCGGGCCGAGCTTCCTGTTGGAATGCAGGCTGAGATGCAGGCGCTATCCGGCAGGCATCACTGGCTCGCCAATGCCTCGTCGCGCACGCCACGGCGCGCGATGATCCACAGGCGCCAGCCGAGCAGCAGCGCCGCCACGGTCAGGCCGGCCACCATGCCGATCCAGTAGCCATAGACGCCCATCTGCTCGATGGGCCAGGGCGAGATCGGGAAGGCCTCACTGCCGACGCCCAGCAGGTGTCCGCCTCCCAGCCCGACTACCCAGTAGGCGAACATGGTGATCAACATGATGATGCGCGTGTCCTTGAAGCCGCGCAGTGCGCCTGCCATCGCGACCTGCAGGGAGTCCGAGACCTGATAGAGCATCGCCAGGGTGATCAGCGACATGGCCAGGGCCTGGACCTTGAGGTTGCTGGTGTAGAGCGCCACGGCCGGCTCGGCCAGTACCCAGATCACGATGTCATTCACCAGCGCCACCACCAACGAGAAGGCCACGCCATTCCAGGCCACGAAGCGTGCTTCGCGCATGTCGCCACGGCCGATGGTGTGACCGACGCGCACGGTCAGGGCCATCGCCATCGACAGCGGCAGCATGAACAGCAGCGAGGTGAAGTTGAGCGCGACCTGGTGGGCCGCGACCTTGATCTCGCCGAAGCTGGCCACGAACAGGGCGATGACCGTGAACAGCGTGACCTCGAAGAAGATCGCGATCCCGATCGGCAGGCCGACCTTGAGCAGTTCGCCCATCTGCTTGAAATGGGGAGCGCTGGGTTGGCACCACAGCGCCACGGCGCGATATGCGCTGCTGTAACGCGTGTAGGCGAACATGCTCAGGCACATGATCCACATCGCAAGGCCGGTGGCGATACCGCAGCCGGCGGCGCCCATGGCCGGAATGTCGCCCAACAGTCCCGGCAGGGTGATCCCCAGCAGGTCATCCACGCCCGCAGACCCGTAGATCAGCACGTAATTGAGCGGGATGTTCGATATCAGGCCGATCAGGCTGATGATCAGTGCCGGGCGGGTATGGTTCATGCCGTCCGAGTAGGCGCGCAGGACCTGATAGAAGGCGGCACCCGGCATGCCCCAGGCGATGGCCATCAGATAGAGGGTCGCCTGCTCGGCCACAGCCTCAGGCACCTCCATCAGGGTGAAGATCGGCGCGGCCAGATACCACAGCGCAAGCCCGGACAGGCTGCCGAGCACCAGCGAGATCCACAGCGATTGATGCACGTTGCCACGCACCTCACCACTGCGATTGCCCCCCATCAATTGCGCGACCACCGGCGTCAGACCCATCAGGGTGCCCGCCATCAGCAGCAGCAGGGGCACCCACAGGCTTGAGCCCACCGACACGGCTGCCAGGTCCGTGGCCGAGGAGCGTCCCGTCATCAACACGTCCACGGCACTCATGCCTGCCTGAGCCAGCTGCGCGCCACAGATCGGCAGCGCCAGAGTCAGCAGGCGTGAGGTTTCCGCTCTGACGCGGGGAATCAGTGGCGGAGGCGGAGAACCGGGGGCCGTCTGAGGCTTGGAGGGGGTGGATGAATCGGCGGGGGGCACGGCAGGCTCCTGCTAGTAATCGAGAATCATTCTTGCTTGGCGCGCCATCCTAGCAGATAAGCAGGTTTCATGAACGCAAGCTGATGAATTATCACGGCTGTGAGCGACACTGTCAGCTGAAATGACGCGCTATACGCTAGCCACGTACAATGAGCCATCCGACAGAGCAGGTTTTCCTGCCGCCATCGAATGCCCACACACTGCCAGCGCTTGCCGAGAATTGCCGTGTCGTCCCATGAGTCCCTACCTGCCGTCCATTGCTCTGATTCCGCCAGCGGGAGTCCCCGTCGTGCGCATGACCTCGCCACCTTGATGGCATTGTTCGACGGTCTGTTCGGCGACACCTTCAACACCTTGCTGCGCTGTGATCCCGAGGAGCCGCTCTATCTTCCGGCCGGCATGCAGGGGGAAGGCAGGCATGTGCCGGAATCAGAGCTTGGCTATCACCGCATCTATCTGGCACGTGGCTTCTTTTCCAGCGCGCTGCATGAGATCAGCCATTGGTGCATCGCAGGCGCCAGACGGCGGCTCGAGGAAGATTACGGCTACTGGTATGCACCGGATGGCCGCGACGCCGAGCAGCAGCGTGCCTTCGAGAGTGTCGAGGTCGCGCCGCAAGCGCTGGAGCTGCTGTTTCACCGGGCGGTGGGCAAGCCGTTTCATGTCAGCGTCGACAATCTTGAGCTGGAGGTGGATCGAGACGCCTTCGCGCAACGTGTGATGCAGCGCGCCGCCGATGTCGAGCAGCGCGGCCTGCCCGCCCGGGCCGCTGCCTTCCGCCACGCACTCGCCGGTGTCTGGCAGCAGGGGATGCCGCTTGAGCAGGCCATCGCCCATGCCAGGCCCCTGTTGCCTGCGGTGGGGGAGGACGGCCGACTGGCGTGATGCCTTGTCTGAGCATGCCAGGCGGCAGTGGCGTCGCCCGCTGGGCTTGCCTCCCGGTACTCGCCTCCCTGAGCGGGATTGCATTATCTGCAAATCAGCGTTGCACTCACGTTGCAGGTGTCAGGGCTTTGTGATTAGAATGATTCGCATTGACACAATGGTTCCGCTTTTACTGTCCTGCAGGTCTGCTCATGGCAGTCCTCGTCAGGACAGGACACCTTGAACAGGGGTATTCGATGACTGCTGTATCCATGATTTCTGCATCCTCCGCTCGCAAGCTGTTGTTGAGTGCGCTGGTCGGCGTGACGGCTGTCACGGCCATGCCGGCGCAAGCCCAGGAAGAGGTGAACGTCTACTCCTATCGTCAGGCCTATCTGATCGAGCCGTTCCTCAAGGAGTTCACCGAGGAGACCGGCGTCAAGGTCAACGTGGTATTCGCCAAGCAAGGTCTGGCCGAGCGTCTCAAGCGTGAGGGTCGCAACACGCCGGCTGACGTCCTGCTGACGGTGGATATCGGTCGCCTGCAGGAGCTGGTCGACGAAGAGCTGGTCAAGAGCGTCAATGACGACGTCATCGAAGCCAACCTGCCCGAGCAGTATCACGGTCCTGACAACCAGTGGTTCGGTATCACCACCCGTGCACGCGTGCTCTACACCAGCGTCGAGCGTCTCGAGGCCGGTCAGGTCGCAAGCTATGACGACCTGGCGGACCCGAGCCTCAAGGGCCGTGTCTGTTCGCGTGCCGGGGATCACCCCTACAACGTGGCATTGATCGCCTCGCGTATCGCCCACAACGGCGAGGAAGCGACCCGCGAATGGCTGGAAGGCTTCAAGGACAACCTGGCGCGCAAGCCGCAGGGCGGGGACCGCGATCAGATCAAGGCGATTCGTGACAACGTCTGTGACGTGGCCATCGGCAACAGCTACTACTACGGCAAGATGCTCGACAACGACGAGCAGCGTCCGTGGGCCGAGAAGGCACGCATCGAGTTCCCGGACCAGAACGGTGTCGGCACGCACATGAACATCTCCGGCATGGCGATGACCAAGTACGCGCCGCACGAAGAGAATGCGCTCAAGCTGATGCGCTTCTTGACCGAGAAGACCGCCCAGCACATGTATGCCGAGGTCAATTTCGAGTACCCGGCCAACCCGGCTGCCGAAAGCTCGGAGCTGCTGACGTCCTGGGGCGAGTTCAAGCAGGATGACCTCTCGCTGACCGAGGTCGCCAAATACCGCAAGCGTGCTGCTCAGATGGTCAATGAAGTCGGCTTCAACCAGTAACGGCACTCACCGCTGGCGCAAGCCATCGGGTGGGATGTCATGAACGAAGAGGGGCTGTCGCGATGCGACAGCCCCTCTTCGTTTGAGTGAACAATGTAAAATAGACGCAATTGCAGTTGGCAGGTCAGTGAGGAAGAACAGATGACGCAAGGCAAGCGGCTGTTGGTAAAGCGAGGTGCGAGCCTTGAAGAGGAAGCCTGCACGGCAACCAGCGCGACGGAGCTCGCCCTGGAGCGCGCGACTCACGGCACGTCAGGCGCCGAAGACGCGGCGATAAGACGCCGTCAGCGGCGCCTGGGCACGCACATGGGGTGGTTCGCGACGGCCTGGGGGGTCGCCGCGCTGGTGGTGATGCCGGTGCTGGCCGTCATCTGGCTGGCGTTGTTCGGCGATGATGGCAGTGATCAGGCCGGTGACGGCATCTGGCCGCACCTCGTCTCCACCGTGCTGCCTGACTACGTCATGACGAGTCTGGCGCTGGTGGCCGGCGTGGCGGTGCTCAGCGGCAGCATGGGCGTGGTGTCGGCGTGGCTGACCACCATGTATCAGTTCCCGCTGCGGCGTACCTTCGAGTGGTCGTTGCTGCTGCCGTTCGCGATTCCCGCCAACGTCATCGCCTACATCTACACCGATGTCTTCGAATATGCCGGGCCCTTCCAGGGCGCGCTGCGTGCGCTGTTCGGCTGGGACTCGCCGCAGGATTACTACTTCCCCGAGATACGCAGTCTGGGCGGCGCCATCCTGATGCTGTCGCTGGTGCTGTTTCCGTATGTCTTCATGCTGGCGCGCTCGGCATTTCTCGATCAATCGCCGTCACTGCGCGATGCCAGCCGCACCCTGGGTTGCAATGGCTGGCAGAGCTTCTGGCGCGTGGCGCTGCCCAGTGCACGCCCGGCGATCGCCGTCGGCCTGGCGCTGGCGATGATGGAGGCGCTCAATGATTTCGGCACCGTCGATTACTTCGCGGTGCGTTCGCTGACTGCCGGCATCTTCAATGTGTGGCTCAACATGGGCAGCCTGCGCGGTGCGGCCCAGATCGCGCTGTGCCTGATGATCTTCGTGGTCACGCTGATCTGGCTGGAACGGCATGCCCGGCGCCGGCAGCGTCAGTTCGGCAAGGGCGATCGCTATCGTCGCTATCGTCGTCCGACCTTGCATGGCTGGCGCGCCGGGCTGGCGACACTGGCTTGCCTGCTGCCGCTGCTGTTCGGCTTCCTGTTGCCGGTGGGGCTGCTGACGCGGCATGCCATTCGCTACTTCGAGGAGTCGTGGACGCCGGACTTCGCCGGTTACGCGCTCAATAGCCTGATGCTGTCGGTGAGTGCTGCCGTGCTGACGCTGATCATCGGGGTGCTGCTGGCCTACGCCAAGCGGCTGGATCGCACCGCCAGCGTACAGCAGGCGCTCAAGCTCTCGAGTCTCGGCTATGCCATGCCGGGGGCCGTGCTGGGGCTGGGCGTGCTGGTGCCGCTGTCCGGTTTCGACAACGCGCTGGACAGCTTCCTGCGCGCCAACTTCGGGTTCTCCAGCGGTCTGCTGCTGACGGGCACCATGGGCGCGATCATCATCGCCTATGTGGTGCGCTTCCTCGCTATCGCCGCGGGTTCCATCGAATCGAGCCTCGACAAGGTCACGCCTTCGATGGACATGGCGGCGCGCTCGCTGGGCGAGAACACCTTCTCGACACTGCGCCGGGTGCACCTGCCCTTGATCCGTCCCGGCTTGCTGACCGCGGCGCTGGTCGTCTTCGTGGATGCCATGAAGGAGCTGCCGGCCACCTTGCTGCTGCGGCCCTTCAACTTCGACACGCTCGCCACCCACGTCTATCAGTACGCCTCGGATGAAATGCTTGAGCAGGCGGCGTTGCCGGCGCTGGTGATCGTGGTGGTCGGCATCCTGCCGGTGATCGTGATCTCGCGCACCATCGTGGCCTCGCGCAGCGAGTCATGATGAAGACAGCGTCGGCATCAGCTTATTGCCATATGAGAGTTGTTCCTCGTGTGGAGATCGCCTAGGGTGCAGCGCTCGACACTGACAGAACAACGCCGGAGATGATTCGCACGATGCTCAAGCCTTACGTAGCCAAGATGCGTGGTGGCCCCCTGAAGCGGGGCAGGCCGCATGTTGCCGATGCCTTGTGGTCATGGCTCGGGGCCTTTCTGGGCATGGCGCTGATCGGCTGGCTGTCCTCGCACTATCTGGCGGTCAGCTCGCTGTTGCTGGTGGGGTCCTTCGGCGCGACCTCGGTGCTGCTCTACGGCGCGCCGCACAGTCCGCTGGCCCAGCCGCGCAATGTGCTGGGCGGCAACATGCTGTCGGCACTGGTCGGTGTCGCCTGCTATCACTGGCTGGGCGATGGCTGGCTGGCGGCGGCCATGGCGGTCTCGGTGGCACTGCTGGTCATGCAGTTGACGCACACCCTGCACCCGCCGGGCGGCGCCACGGCCTTGATCGCGGTGATCGGCGGTCAGCCGCTGCACGAGCTGGGCTACTGGTACGCCCTGTTGCCGGTGGGGCTTGGCTGCTTGGCGATGCTGGTGCTGGCGGTGTTGATCAACAATCTGGCGCGTCATCGCCGCTATCCGCTGCACTGGCATTGAACCCATCGGATGCGCGCTTCTGCAGGCGACGGCGGAAGATGGTAGACTGGGCCATCGCCTGACGCGAGCGACTGGCAGCAGCCGGATGAGGTCCCTCTGACCGACTCTTTCTTTTCTGCGCCTGATACGCCTCGCTCCCTCTCCCGGCACGTGCCCGGCCAGGCGCCATTCCTTAATGATCGACCAGCACGTGGCCGGTCAGCCGAAGAGATATTGATGACTGAGACTACTGCCAATTTCGTCCCGGCGTTTGCCTCCCTGGGGCTGTCCGCTCCTGTCCTGAAAGCGATCGCCGAGATGGGCTATTCCACGCCGTCTCCCGTCCAGGCAGGTGCGATTCCTGCCGTGCTGGAAGGCCGTGATGTGATGGCTGCCGCGCGCACCGGGACCGGCAAGACCGCCGGTTTCGCCCTGCCGCTGGTCGAGCGCCTCTCGCAGAGCGCTCCCGCGGGTGCCCGCAAGATCAAGGCCCTGATCGTCACGCCCACGCGTGAACTGGCCGCGCAGATCGACGAGAACGTCACTGCCTATTCCCGTCACCTGAAGCTGCGCAATGCCGTGGTATTCGGTGGCGTGAAGATCAACCCGCAGATCAGCCGACTGTCCTCTGGCGTCGAGATCCTGACCGCCACGCCGGGCCGCCTGCTGGACCTGCACTCCCAGAAGGCCATCGACTTCTCCGATCTCGAGACGCTGGTGCTGGATGAAGCGGATCGCATGCTGGACATGGGCTTCATCCACGACATCCGCCGTCTGCTCAAGCTGCTGCCGACCAAGCGTCAGACGCTGCTGTTCTCCGCGACCTTCTCCGATGAGATTCGCGGCATGGCCAACAAGCTGCTGAATGACCCGGTGGCGGTGGAAGCCAGCCCGCGCAACACCACGGCCGAGAAGGTCGAGCAGCATATCCACACCGTGGAGAAGAGCCACAAGCCTTCACTGCTCAAGCACCTGATCATCAAGGAAAACTGGCACCAGGTGCTGGTCTTCACCCGTACCAAGCACGGTGCCAACCGTCTGGCGACCAAGCTCGAGAAGTCCGGCATCAGTGCCGCGGCGATTCACGGCAACAAGAGCCAGAATGCGCGTACCAAGGCACTGGCCGGCTTCAAGAACGGCGAAGTGCGCGTGCTGGTCGCGACGGATATCGCAGCGCGTGGCCTGGATATCGAGCAGTTGCCGCAGGTCGTGAACTACGAACTGCCCAACGTGCCGGAAGACTACGTGCACCGTATCGGGCGTACCGGCCGTGCCGGCGCCAGTGGGCGTGCCATCTCGCTGGTCTCCAGCGATGAGCGCAAGGAACTCGGCGGCATCGAGCGTCTGCTCAAGGGCAAGCTCAAGCGCGTCGAAGTGGAAGGTTTCGTGCCGGAAGTCGATGTCGAGCCGGAACGTGAACCGCGTCAGCCGCGTGGTGGCCAGCGTTCGGGTGGCCAGCGCTCTGGCGGCGCACGCTCTGAAGGTCAGCGTTCTGGCGGCCAGCGTACTGGCAGCAAGCCTGCCGGTGAAGGCCGTGGCAATGGCGGCCAGCGTTCTGGCGGTCAGCGCTCTGAAGGCCAGCGCACTGGCGGCAAGCCTGCTGGTGAAGGTCGTGGCAATGGCGGCCAGCGTTCTGGCGGTCAGCGCTCTGAAGGTCAGCGTACTGGCGGTCAGCGCTCTGAAGGTCAGCGTTCTGGCGGCGCGCGTTCTGGCGGCCAGCGCACTGGTGGTCAGCCTCAGCAGATCGCACGTGTCGATGATGACAATCGCGGCAACCGTGCACCGGTGCAGCGTGAAGTCGATGGCAATCGCGTCGCGCCGCAGCCGGAGGTGAACGGCAACCGTGCGCCGAATGCGCCGAGCAATGATGAGCGTCCGCGTCGCCGCTCACGTGGTGGTCGCAACCGCTCCAGCGGTGGCAACGGTGGTGGCCGCTCCAACGGCTGAGCCGCGCCGTAGAGGCCAAGGCTGAAACGAGAACGCCCCGACAACCTTGCGGTTGTCGGGGCGTTTGCGTGTCAGGAGCAGGAGCGTCTGTTCAGACGTCTTCTTCCCAGTCGATCTCGTAATCCGGGCCAGTGCCCTGGATGTCTTGCTCGCCACGCACGCCATCACCGCGCAGGCGGGTATGGATGGCCAGCATCACCAGCACCTCGTTGTCCGGACGGAAAGGCTGCAGGCCCTGTTCGAACAGCATGTTGTTGCGCTCGCGCGCCCAGTCACCCGGGGCAAGCTCAGGGTAGAGGCCTTCCGCCGGCGCGAACTCGATGAAAGGGTCCATGTTGTAGGCGTCGAACAGGCGGGCCAGTGCCTGCTCGTCATCCATGACGCCGGTGGTATAGAGCGTGGTCTGGTAGTAGTCCTGCTCCAGCTCCTTGAGCACATCGAGGGGGCTGACGCCGAAGCTGCGCAGGTCGTCCAGGCTGTAGTCGCCCAGCTCCAGCATCTCGCCATCCAGCCATTCGTCGTCCGGCTGGATCAGTACATGCTTCATCTGGCCATCGGGCAGCGCCCAGGCGATGGCCAGCGGCAGACTGGAGTCCTCGCCGGTCTCGACGGCGATGAAGGCGGGGAAGTCCCCTGTTTCGGGTTCATATTCGTGCATGGTGATGTCCAGAGCAGGGAAGCGTGCAGGGAAAGTCGTTGATGCCGATTACAGGCGGAAGAAGCGTGTGGCAGTGGCGGTGGTAGCCTGTGCGAGTTCTTCCATGTCGATACCGCGCAGCGCCGCGACCTCCGCCATGATCCACACCAGCAGTGAGGGTTCATGACGGCGCCCCTTGAGCTTGGCGGGCAGATTGCGCGGTACCAGATAGGGGCAATCGGTTTCCAGCATCAGACGCTCGAGTGGAATCTCGCGGCACAGGCTGCGCAGGTGTTCGCCTCGGCGCTCATCACACAGCCAGCCGGTCAGCCCGATGTGCAGGTCGAGATCGAGATAGCCGTAGAGCGTCTCGCGCTCACCGGTGAAACAGTGCACGACGGCGTGACTGATATCGTCGCGCCAGTGCTTGAGCATCTCGAGCATCTGGCGACCGGCGTCACGTTCATGCAGAAACAGCGGCAGGCCTGTCTCGGCGGCCAGCGTCAGCTGCGCTTCGAACGCCCGGGCCTGTTCGGCGGGGGTCGAGAAGTTGCGATTGAAGTCGAGGCCACATTCCCCCACCGCGACGACCTCTGGCTGCGTCAGTAGCTCTCGGATGCCGCGTTCGACGCCATCGTTCCACTGACTGGCCTCATGCGGATGCACGCCGGCGGTGGCAGAAAGGCCACGATAGCGTGCCGCCAGCGCCTGGGCCTCACGCGAGCCATCCAGGCTGGTGCCGGTCAGGATCTGCCGGCTGACGCCCGCCGCGCGTGCTCGCAGCAAGGTGCCCTCGACGTCGCGCGCGTAGCTCTCATGCGTCAGGTTGACGCCGATGTCGACCAGCGCAGAGGGGCTGGCGAAACGCAGCTCCGGTGCCAGCAGCGTCAGCGCGGCCGCGATATCGGCCTCGCCGAGTTCAAGGTCGTCACACAAGGCGGCAAGCGTCTCGTCGGACAGCCGCTCGCTATCATAGTAGGGCAGGGAGGCAGGATCGGCATGCGGGGGAAGCGCGGACATCGGACACCCTTGGGATCGCGGGGAGGGAGAAGACACGTGACAGCGCAAGGCCGGGCAATAGCCCGTCGGCCTGGCACTCGATAGCGCTGCATGACAGGCGGGCCTTGGCAGTGCAGGGCACGTGACGTGATTGCAAGCGGTCGGCCATTCTACCCAAGGCGCCGGCGTCTTTCAGCCCTTGCGGCGTCTTCCATCGCCTGCACGCTGCGCCTCGGGTAGAATGGCAGCATTCTCCGGCGCGCGTCGCTGGCGGCGGCCTGTCCGCCTGACTCCCACTTCCTCCGTGGCCTTCCCGGCCGTGGACCCGTCACGAGTTGCTGCTGCACATGGCATTGTTACGACTGGAAAATCTTCAGCTGGCCTATGGCCATCACGTCTTGCTCAACGGGGCGGACCTTGTCGTCGAGCGCGGCGAGCGTCTGGCGCTCGTCGGCCGCAACGGCACCGGCAAGTCGACCCTGCTCAAGCTGATCACCGGCGAATTCCAGGCCGATGCCGGTGAGCTGTGGAAGGCGCCGGGCCTCAAGATCGGCGTGCTCTCGCAGGACCTGCCGGCCGCCGAAGGACGCACTATCTTCGATATCGTCGCTGAAGGCCTGCCGAAGGCGGGCGCGCTGCTGGCGGAGTACCATCACCTGATCAGCGACCCCGAGCCGGACCTCAAGCGTCTCGAGCATGTGCAGGTCGCGCTGGAAAGCGTCGATGGCTGGCAGTTCCAGCAGCGTATCGATACCGTGCTGACCCGCCTGGGCCTGCCGGAAGACACCATGATGGAAGACCTGTCCGGCGGCTGGCGTCGTCGTGTCGCGCTGGCGCGTGCGCTGGTCTCCGACCCGGACCTGCTGCTGCTCGATGAGCCGACCAACCATCTGGATCTCGATACCATCGCCTGGCTGGAAGAGCAGGTCGCGGCCTTCTCCGGCGCCGTGCTGTTCATCACCCACGACAGGGCCTTCCTGAAGCGCCTCGCGACCCAGATTCTGGAGCTGGACCGTGGCCGTCTCGGGCGTTATCCGGGCGATTACGCGGCCTACCAGGCCCAGAAGCAGCACGAGATGGATGTCGAGGCCAAGGAGAACTCCGAGTTCGACAAGAAACTGGCCCAGGAAGAGACCTGGATCCGCCAGGGGGTCAAGGCGCGTCGTACCCGCAATGAAGGCCGTGTGCGTGCGCTGGAGAAGATGCGTGCCGAGCGTGGCCAGCGGCGTGAAGTGCAGGGCCGTGCGCGTATCGCCGTCGACTCCGCCGAGCGCAGCGGCAAGCGGGTCGTGGAGCTGGAGAACGTCAGCTATCGCTACGACGAGGCGCAGGAGCAGTGGGTCATCCGTGACCTGAGCGTCGAGATCCAGCGCGGCGACAAGGTCGGCCTGCTCGGGCGCAACGGCGCGGGCAAGACCACGCTGCTGCACATTCTGCTCGGTCAGCTGGAAGCCAGCGAAGGCAAGCGCATCGAAGGCACCAAGCTGCAGATCGCCTACTTCGATCAGCTGCGCAAGGGCCTCGACATGGAAGCCACCGTCTACGACAACGTGGCGCGCGGCAGCGACCGTGTCACGGTCGGCGGGCGTGACATGCACGTGATGAGCTACCTGCAGAACTTCCTGTTCACGCCGGACCGCGCGCGTCAGCCGGTTCGCTCCCTGTCAGGGGGCGAGTCCAACCGTCTGCTGCTGGCGCGTCTGTTCACCATGCCGGCCAACGTGCTGGTGCTCGATGAGCCGACCAACGATCTGGATGTCGAGACGCTGGAGCTGCTCGAGGAGCTGTTGCTCGACTTCGACGGCACCGTGCTGCTGGTTTCCCACGACCGTGCCTTCATGGACAACGTGGTCACCAACATCCTCGCCTTCGAGGGCGACGGGGTCGTCAAGCCGTATGTCGGGGGTTACAGCGACTGGATACGTCAGGGCGGGCATCTGCCGCCGGCGCCGTGGGAAGTCGAGCGTGAGCGTGAGGAAAAGCACCGTCGTGATGCCCAGGCAGAAGACGAGCGCCGCAAGCGCGAGGCCGCCCAGGCGCAGCAGGCCAACAAGAAGGTCAAGCTGCCCTACAAGTTCCAGCGCGAGCTGGACCTGATTCCGGCGACCATCGAGAAGCTGGAAGCGGAGATCGCGACGCTGGAAGCCGAGATCGCGGCGCCGGAGTTCTACACCGGGGATGCCAAGACGGTGAAGAACACGCTGGAGAAGCTCAGCCACAAGCAGCAGGTGCTGGAAGAGACGATGGAACGCTGGATGGAACTTGAAGCCATGCAGGAAGGCTGAAGCCGCAAGTGACGGTCTTGAGCACGTACGGTCATGAGTGACGATGCTTGATGACCGTACGGTGCAGAAAGTCCGTCAGCTGAACACACAAGAGGGCTGCCCATGTGCAGCCCTCTTGTCGTCCCTCACATGTCGTCGACGTGAGGTGTCGTCTGGCATGAGGTGTCGTCTAGCCGGCCGTCATCATTCCTCGCTGTCATCCGCGCCGACGCGCACCGCCAGCACGTCGCACTGGGCGCCGTGCAGGACACCCGTGGAGGTAGAGCCCAGCAGCAGCGCAAAGCCATGTCGACCATGCGAGCCGACCACGATCAGGTCCACGTCGTGTTCGGCCGCGAAGCGATGGATCTCGCTGTCCGGCATGCCGACCACCACGTACTGGTCTTCGGCGGCGATATCATGAGGGGAGGCGATCTCGCCAAGTCGTTCACGGGCGTGGGAATCCAGCTGGTCCTGGATGCTGGTCAGGTCCATCGGGATATCACCGCCATAGGCAAAACCCAGCGGTTCCAGCGTATGGATGATGGAAATCTTGGCGCCGTTGCGCTTGGCGATCGGCAGTGCCCGCTCCAGCACCAGATGGGAATCCTTGGTCAGGTCGACAGCGACCAGTACATGCTTGTATTCGTTGCTCATCCTGAGGTCCTCCCGCAGAGGTTGGCCATTCGAGTGGCGTCGTGCACCTGCTTCCATGCTAGGCTTGCCGCCCCCTTGAACACAATGACTTACATCAACGTAATGGCAGTGCGTGATACGCAACTCTGCGGGGCTGCATAGCCTATCCTGCGCTTTCACGCCACGTCCTGCTTGATGAAACCCTTGAATAGACAACCGTTGGATAGACGATGACGACTGCGCTGATCATCATTTTTGTCGTGCTGGCGATGCTGTCGCCGCTGACCTGGTTACGCCCCAGCAAACGCGAGACGCGCACTTCACTGGTCCGCAAGGCGGTGATCGCCGATGGCATGCGGGTGGACCTCAAGGCGCCGGCGCTTTCTGACGCGCCCAAGGGCATCGTCGGTTACCGCCGCCCCTGGCCGACCGAGCGCGATGTCACGCCCTTCATTCTGGTGCAGGATGAATGGGCCAGTGATGCCCTGCGTGAGGCGGTGCCGGGCTATCGCTGGCGCGAAGAGAGCCGCCTGGCGGATGACCCTGATGTCGCCGCGGCGCTGCTGCGCTTCACGCGCACGCTGCCGGAGGATGCCCTGATGCTGGAGTCGTCGCTCTCCGGCCTGACGCTGTGGTGGGGCGAGAGTCTGGATGTGGAGAGCTGCCACGACTGGCGGCGCGAATTCGAGGCCTTGCATGCGTTGTTGATCGACAAGGCGCCTATCTCGCACAAGCGTCGACCGCTGGTGGGCACCGAGCCGAAGATGCCGGACGCCTGACACGCGCAGCCTGCCCGCCTTCAGAAAAAAGCCCCCATCGAGTCACTCGGTGGGGGCTTTTTCATGTTCTGCTTGCGCTCATGTCCTGCTGGCGCGGCCGGCCACTTTCGGTCGGCGTATAGGCTCAGGCGCTCTCCGGCACCTTCTCGGAGATTTCCAGGCCATTGCGCTCCATGACGCGCAGGCATTCACAGAATTGATCGACCTGCGCCTCGCTCAGGCCCTCGAGCATCTCGATGCGAGTCTGCTCGGCGATGGCATCGATCTTCTCGATCAGTGGCAGCGCCTTGCGGGTCAGGAAGATGCGCTTGGTGCGGCGGTCTTCCTCACAGGCGCGGCGCTCGACCAGGCCCTGCTCGGTCAGTTGGTCCAGGGTGCGAACCAGCGACGGGGCTTCGATACCGATGGAGCGAGCCAGATCACATTGGGGCTGACCATCGCCCATGCGCCACAGGTGTACCAGCGTCATCCAGCGAGTCTGGGTCAGCCCTAGTGGGGACAGTCGCTGGTCCAGAATGGCGCGCCACAGGCGCGGCAGGCGGGAAAGCTTGAGTCCGATATCTTCATGCATGGATAGGTCGTCCGCTGAGTGCAAATGTGAAGGGGCTTTTGTCATTGGCGCGCGTCCAGCATCACTCAAACCTGAATGAGACTGATTCCTTGTGCGCGCCGCCCTTCACATCAGCATGCTAGGCAGTCTGGATAATTACAAGCCTGCGAACGAATTTTACGTCCAAGGTCGAGTAACTCAGCGTTCCCGCTTGTGGAGCGACTCATGATGACGACTGTCACAAACCCGGAATCAGGTTGGTGATACGCCAGCCGGGGATGCCGGGCGGCTGGCTGATGGTGCTGTCGGCCAGGGTCGCCAGCTGCGGATCCTCGCTGACCACGAAGCGCAGACTGCCGATGCGCTGTCCGTTCATCGTCTCGACATCGATGCGCCACTCGCCCTCGCTGCCCTGCGGGAAGGCCGTCTTGTGCGTCCAGGCTCGGTAGCCTTCGCTGCGCCCGCCGTTGATGTTCAGGGCGATGCGATCGACGACTTCGCCGTCATGCCGCCAGACGTGATAGACCTTCTCCGACAGGCCGCGCGGGGCGCGGATGGCCGTGAAGGCGTAGAGGCCTCGGGCGGAGAGTTGCGCAGGCGTCAGCTGCATCTCGCCACGGGGTGCGCGCGCCGCGGTATCGAAGTCCGGCGACAGGCTGCTGGCATTGATCCACAGCGTGGCGGGCGGGATCCAGGCGCGTGCCCCCCATGCGCCTACCCCGAGCATCACGCTGATGCCGATCATCGCCAGACCGCCGACCACCCCACGCGCGATGCGCAGGTTGGCGACGCTGGGCAGCGCGAACAGGCTCATGGCGGCACAGGCGGCCAGCAGGCTCTCACCCGTGGTCAGTTCCAGCAGCAGGGGCAGGGTGACCAGTACCACCACGAACACGCACAGGGCGTGGAAGCCGAAGTACAGCCAGCGATGGCGCTCGGCCAGCCGGTAGTAGAAGGGATCGAGAATCGACAGCAGGGTCGCGCCGCACAGCAGCAGCGTGAAGCCCGCCTGGCCGCTGGCCCAGTCGGTGGTCGCCAGGAAGAACGGCAGGGTGAAACACAGTGTCTCCTGCTGGATCAGCTGGGCCACGAAGGTCGCCAGCTTGCGGGGCAGGGCATTCTGGCCGCGGTGGCGGCGCAGACGGCTCCACAGGCCTTCGGCGATCAGGATCAACCAGGCCAGCATCATGCCCAGCGCCAGCATGCCGCCCAGCCATTGCTGACGATTGACAAGGAAGAAACTGCAGATGCCGGCGGCGAAGCCGATGGGCGGCCATAGCCAGTGCCAGCGCTTGGTGCGTTCGACAAGGCCGGTCAGGCGCAGATACAGGGCGGTGAGAGTGCTGCTCATGAAAGCATGATATCGATGAGGCCTTTGAAAGCCTGCTGGCGCGCGAGGAGGTGTCGCGGCCAGCATGCGGGTTGGGAAAGCGTTCAGGGTAACGCGGCTGCCTTGTGCGGTGTAGCGTCGATCTTTGCCTACATCGGCTGTCGATGGCGTGCGCCAGTCTGCCCGGGCCAGTATACAGACGCCCCGTGACCCCCGACCTTTCGCTAATGTCCGCAGGCTTGATCTTTGCCCGTCACTGGCCCAAGCTGGCTGTATTCAAACGCTTGTATGAAGCGCTGTGATGAGAGATGACTCTCGCGCGGTGCCTCTGGAAGCGGCGAGTCCGGCGAGGCCGGTTGCCAGCGCCCTCATGGCCAACGCCAAATGGCAGTGACCCTCGAGCGCCCGGCAGCCCCTTCACCTCTTTCTCTTGTGGAGATCCGTGGATGATCTATTCAGGCAAAACGCTAACCGTCGAGGCCAATCAGGACGCCATCGCCCTGTTGACCCTCGATCTTGAAGGCGAATCGGTCAACAAGCTGGCCAGCTACGTACTCAAGGAGCTGGGAGAGGCGGTCGAGGCCATCAAGGCGACGGCCGATCTCAAGGGGCTGGTCATCCGCTCCGCCAAGGAAGCGTTCGTGGTCGGTGCCGACATCACCGAGTTCCATCAGATGTTCGAGAAGGATGAAGCCTTCCTCATCGACATGAACATGAACATCCATGGCATCTTCAATGCCATCGAGGATCTGCCGTTCCCCACCGTCACTGCCATCAATGGGCTGGCGCTGGGCGGCGGCTGCGAGATCACCCTGACCACCGATTTCCGGGTCATGGCCGACAGCGCCAGGATCGGCCTGCCGGAAACCAAGCTCGGCATCATCCCGGGCTGGGCGGGCTGTGTACGACTGCCGCGTCTGATCGGGGCGGACAACGCCATCGAGTGGATCTGTGGTGGCACCGAGAACCGTGCCGACAAGGCGCTGGCAGTGGGCGCCGTCGATGCCGTCCTGCCGGTGGCCGAGCTGGATGCGGCGGCACTCGACATTCTGGCGCGTGCCAATACCGGCGAGCTGGACTATCAGGCGCGTCGTCTCGAGAAGACCTCGCCGCTCAAGCTCAATGCCATCGAGCAGATGATGGCCTTCGAGACCGCCAAGGGCTTCGTGGCCGGCAAGGCCGGTCCGCACTATCCGGCGCCGGTGGAGGCCATCAAGGTCATCCAGAAGGGCGCGGGGGAATCGCGTGAGCGTGCCCAGGCCATCGAGGCCAAGACCTTCGCCAGGATGGCGCTGACCGACGTGGCCTTCAATCTGGTCGGCCTGTTCATGAACGATCAGGTGGTCAAGAAGAAGGCCAAGGGTTACGAGAAGCAGGCCAGCGAGATCAAGCAGGCCGCCGTGCTGGGGGCCGGCATCATGGGCGGCGGCATCGCCTATCAGAGCGCCAGCAAGGGCACGCCGATCCTGATGAAGGACATCAACGGCGAGGCTATCGAACTGGGCCTGAAGGAGGCTCGCAAGCTGTTCGGCAAGGGGGTCGAGCGCGGCAAGCTGACCACCGAGAAGATGGCGCAGGGCCTGTCCAACATCCGCCCGACGCTGTCCTACGGTGACTTCGGCAATGTGGACCTGGTCGTCGAGGCGGTGGTCGAGAATCCCAAGGTCAAGGCCTCGGTGCTGGCCGAGCTCGAGGACAACGTCGCCGAGGACGCCATCCTGACCTCCAACACCTCGACCATCTCCATCACGCGGCTGGCCGAGTCGCTCAAGCGTCCCGAGAACTTCTGCGGCATGCACTTCTTCAACCCGGTGCACCGCATGCCGCTGGTCGAGGTCATCCGTGGCGAGAAATCCAGCGATGCGGCCATCGCCGCGACCGTCGCCTATGCCCGCCAGATGGGCAAGACGCCGATCGTCGTCAACGACTGCCCGGGCTTTCTGGTCAACCGCGTGCTGTTCCCCTACTTCGGTGGCTTCAGCCTGCTGGTCGAGAAGGGCGCCGACTATCAGCGCGTCGACAAGGTGATGGAGAAGTTCGGCTGGCCGATGGGTCCGGCCTACCTGCTGGATGTGGTCGGCATGGATACCGCGGTGCACGCCAATGCCGTGATGGCGGAAGGCTTCCCGGACCGCATGGCGCGTGACGGCAAGACCGCCATCCAGGTGATGTACGACAACAAGCGCCTCGGCCAGAAGAACGATCTGGGCTTCTACCGCTACGAGGAAGACCGCAAGGGCAAGCCGAAGAAGCTGGCAGATGATGAGGCTCAGGCGCTGGTGGCACAGGTCGTCAGCGAGACGCGCGAATTCTCCGATGAAGACATCATCGCGCGCATGATGGTGCCGCTGTGCATGGAAACCATCCGCTGCCTGGAAGACGACATCGTCGGCAGCCCGGCCGAGGCCGACATGGCCTTGATCTACGGCATCGGCTTCCCGCCGTTCCGTGGTGGCGCACTGCGCTATGTCGACGCCATGGGCGTGGCCGAGTTCGTCGCACTGGCCGACAGCCTGGCCGATGAGCTGGGGCCGCTGTATCGCCCGACCGAGGCGCTGCGCGAGCGCGCCAAGCGTGGCGAAGCCTTCTACTCCTGAGCCTTTGATAGCTGAGCGCCCGAGTGGCCGCCAGCACTATCCGACCAGAATTTTCGGCCCTCGCGACAGCGAGGGCCATGAGGGAGCCAGACAATGAATCTGAATCCAAGAGATGTAGTAATCGTCGATGGCGTGCGTACCGCCATGGCCAAGGCCAAGAATGGCGCCTTCCGACACGTGCGCGCCGAGAATCTGTCCGCCGCGGTGATGCAGGCGCTGTTCGATCGCAATCCCGGCCTGGTGCCGGCCGAGGTCGACGACATCATCTGGGGCTGCGTCAACCAGACCCTGGAGCAGTCCATGAACATCGCGCGCAATGCCGCCATCATGACCGGCATTCCGCGCACCGTACCGGCGCAGACGGTCAACCGCCTGTGTGGTTCCTCGATGAGTGCCCTGCATATCGCCACCGCCAACATCAAGGCCGGCATGGGTGACTTCTATATCATCGGCGGTGTCGAGCACATGGAGCACGTGCCGATGGCACACGGGGTCGACGTCAACCCGGCGGCCAGCAAGCATGCGGCCAAGGCGGCGATGATGATGGGCCTGACCGCGGAACTGCTCGGCAAGATGCATGGCGTGAGTCGTGAGCAACAGGATGAGTTCGGCGTGCGCTCTCACCAGCGTGCCCAGGCCGCCGCCGATGAAGGCCGCTTCGATGACGAGATCATCGGCGTCGAGGGCCATGATGCCGAGGGGCGTCGCGTGATGGTGACCCGCGATGAGGTCATCCGTGGCGATGCCAGCATGGAATCCATGGGCAACCTCAAGCCGGTGTTCGATCCCAAGGGCGGCAGCGTGACGGCGGGTACCTCCTCCGCGCTGTCGGTGGGTGCCTCGGGCATGGCGGTGATGAGTGCCGAGCGCGCCGAAGCGCTGGGCCTCAAGCCCATCGCTCGTGTGCTGTCCACTGGCGTGGCAGGCTGTGATGCCTCCATCATGGGCTACGGGCCGGTACCGGCCTCCAAGCAGGCGCTCAAGGCGGCAGGCCTGACCATCGAGGACATTCAGACCGTCGAATTGAATGAGGCCTTCGCGGCGCAGTCGATTCCGGTACTCAAGGACCTTGGCCTGCTGGAGCGTGTCGATACTGCGGTCAACCTCAACGGCGGCGCCATCGCGCTGGGCCACCCGCTGGGCTGTTCCGGCTCGCGTATCTGCACCACGTTGCTCAACGTCATGAAGCAGCAGAACACGCGCCTGGGTCTGGCGACCATGTGCATCGGCATGGGCCAGGGCGTCGCGACCGTGTTCGAGCGCCTCGACTGAACGTCAGCGCCTTTGGTCAGCGTCTTCGATAAGCGATCAGGCCTCGCCTGATACCTCAAGCGGCATGTCTTCGGACATGCCGCTTTTTCGTTGGCAGGCTTTTGTCTGGAAACGAGAAGGGCGGCGCAGTATCGTGGCAATGGGCGATCGAGCGTCACGTCGCCCCGGGCTTGATGATTGAGGTTACGCGAGGGAGTCGCATCGATGGACTGGAATCATGTCGAGCAGGATCTGCCGCGCGCCACGCCGCCCAGACCCTTGCCACACCCCCTGACCTTCCGGTTGCCGGCGGGCAGTATAGATTGTCACCTTCACCTGTTTGGTGACCCGGTGCGTTACCCATTGGCGGCGGACAGAACCTATGACCCGGCCCCCGTGGGGCTCAATGAAGCACTCGAGATGCATCATGCACTGGGCGCCAGCCATGGCGTGCTGATACAGCCCAGTGTCTATGGCTATGACAATCGCCTGTTGTGCGACAGCCTGCACAGCTGTCGTGAGCGTGGGCTGGATTACCGTGGCGTGGCGGTTGTCACCCCCGACATCAGTGATGCCGAGCTTGAGCGGCTCTCCGAGCTGGGTGTCTGTGGCGTTCGCCTCAACCTGATCTTCGCCGGCGGGTTGCGCTGGCGTGATGTGGTGCTGCTGGCGGATCGCCTGGCACGCTTCAAGTGGCATCTGGAATGCCTGATCGATGTCTCGACCTTCCGTGACATGGAAGCGCGCCTCGGCAGCTTGCCGGTGCCGGTGGTGATCGACCACATGGGACATCTGGCGGCCACGCGTGGCCCTGAATGCCCCGGCTTTGCCGCGCTGTGTCGACTGCTCAAGCAGGGGCGCACCTGGGTCAAGCTGTCGGCGCCTTACCGACTGACCACGCGCGGACGCTTGCCTTACTCCGATGTCACGGCGCTGGTGCGGGCGCTGGTGGCGGCCAATCCGGAGCGCGTCGTGTGGGGCAGTGACTGGCCGCATCCCTATATCGGCGTCGAGATGCCGGAAGAGGACACCCTGGCCGAGCTGATGCAGCGCTGGTTACCGGAGCGCGAGATGCGCGAGAAGATCTTCCGCGACAACCCGCGCAAGCTTTATGGCTACAAGGCGTTCGTGAAGTCCAAGGCGGATGCGGCGCACTGAGCGAAGAGTTGCCACGCTCGCAGGGCGCAATTGAGTGACGCGGCATCACTTGTATAAGCCGAAAAGCCGCATAAGGCACAGAAGCCGAATGACAAGACGCCCCCATCAGCCTGCTGGTGGGGGCGTCTTGATGATTGGCGAAGAAAGACAAGAGGGGAGCAGGGGGAAAGACAAGCGAGGAGGCCCGCAGCGTCTAGCGGGTCTGGAAGGCCACGCGCGTGCCATGGGCCAGCAGGCTGGCATTGTCGATCGGCGTCGTGGGCAGGCCGATCATCTCATCCTGTACTTCCGCCCAGGTCTGAACGCCGTGGGTCAGCCCCAGCGGCAACAGCAGGCGACTGACCCACTGGGTGCCGGTGAAACGCAGGGACTGGCCGTTGTCATCGACCAGGCGACTGATGCCAGCGGCATGATGCAGGCGAACCACATGAAGCCCTTGATCCAGCGTCTGCACTTCCACTGTCAGGGTATTGCCTTCGGCGAGCCACCGCCGCAGGGTCTCGACGTCGACGGCTTCGCCAAGCGTGCTGGAGGAGGTCTGCATGCGTTCTCCCGGGTGTCTGAATCACACCACCTTGTAGGCGTGAGGCAGTTCGGCCAGTGGGCCGCGTCCGCCGGCGAGCGTCAGGGCGAGGTCGACCATCCCGTCCCAGATGGGCAGCGTCATCCCGCCCTTGATCGCCATGTCGAGTCGCTGCGAGAACAGCAGCAGCTTGTGCAGGCGCTTGTGGGGCAGGCGGTTGAGCGCCTGTTGATAGAAGGGGCGACGCTTGTCGAAGATCATCGGCTTCTGCGCCTTGCAGGCATGCTCGAAGCTCTGGCCTTGATCGAGGTGCTGGCGCAGCGAGAGCAGGGTACGCAGCTCGCGGGTCAGCGCCCACAGGATCACCGGCGGCTCGACGCCTTCTCCCCGCAGCCCGAGCACGATGCGGCCACTGCGCTCGACTTCCCCCTTCAGACACGCATCGGCCAGCGTGAAGACATCATAGCGGGCATTGTCCTCGACGCCCTGGACGATGGCATTGCCATCCAGGCGTGCGCCCGGCGGGTGCAGCAGTGCGAGCTTCTGCAACTCCTGATCCGCGGCCAGCAGATTGCCCTCGATGCGCTCGGCCAGCAGGCGAGCGGCGTCCTGATTCAGCTCGAGGCCGTGACGACGGGCGCGATCGCGAATCCAGAAGCCGAGGCGGGAATGGTCCACCGGCCACACCGCGATGAAGACGCCGACCTTCTCCAATGCCTTGAACCACGCCGTCTGCTGCACCTTGCGATCGAGACGCGCTGCGGTGATCAGCAGGATGTCGCCATCCTTCTCGATGCGCTCGGCGTAGGCCTTGAGGACCTTGCTGCCTTCCTGGCCGGCACTCTGGGTGCCCATGCGCAGCTCGATCAGCTTGCGCGAGGCGAACAGTGACATGCTGGCGGCAGACTCGGTCAGGCGGCCCCACTGAAAGCCGTTCTCCACATGCAGTACCTCGCGCTCCTCGACACCGGCAGCGCGCGCCGCACGCCGGATGGCGTCGCAGCTTTCCTGGTGAATCAGCGGCTCATCACCGGCCACGATATAGACGGGAGACAGGCGCTTGTTGAGCTGCTCGTCGAGCTTGTCGGGATAGACCTTCATGAATGTCCTTCGATACTGCGCGGGTCTGGTGGGCAAGTGCGCCTAAGGCTCGGGCGGCCAGTCACGAGCAGGGTGCTAGCCCCGGCGTGATGGTGGCCCTGAACAGGCACGGCCCCATGATGATCGGTTGCCCGATATCGTGGAGCCGTGCCTGGCGAACGTTGCGACTTCCAATCTCTACCAACTGCTGCCTGCTTCCTTCCGCTTCTCCCGGCTTCGCCCTGTCGTCAATCGGCTTGTCGTCAATCGTCTGGCCTTTCAGCACTCATGGATCACGATTCACGACTCACGAACGGGGCACCTCACTGCAGGAGCGTGGAGCTCAGGGCTTGATCGCGCGCAGGCGCTCCAGCAACTGACGGCTCAGATCACGATTGACTTCCCTGGCCGCGCGCTCGCGCAGGTCATCGGTGTTGAGCAGGTCGTCATCGTTGGTGTAGTAGAGGCTGCTGGCCTGCAGCTCCTGCTGGTTGGCCAAGTAGGCCCCATCGGACTTGCGCTGCAGCGAGTAGGTCAGGCGATAGGTCAGCTCACGCTTGATGCTGCCGGCATCGCCGTAGGTGATCTGCTGCACGTTCTCACGGACCTTGCCCAGGTTGAGGGTCAGCGGTGCGCTGTCGCTCAACTGGACGTCGGCACGCTCGAGGGCGTCGCGCAGGGCGTCGTGGGTCTTGGTGATCGGTGCCTGGACGTCCAGCTCGGTGATGGCCATCGGCGCATCGTTCACGCCGCGCAGCTGGAAGCCGCAGCCGCTCAGTGTCAGCGCCAGGCCGACGCCGAGGGCGGCCAGCACACGACGGCGGCCAAGGCCGCGGGATGCATGCTCTGATGTGTCTGCTGAAACACTGGAAGACTTCGCTTGCGTCACCGTGACCTCCTGTCATGAACGAGTGTCATGAATATCTTGCGAGAGCGCTGCGTGGTGCCTGTCAGCATCACGCAGCGCACGGAATATGGCCGTCAGAGACCGACATCCTTCCAGCTGCCTGTCGGCCTCTGACGGGACCGGCGACCCTGGCCGCCGGTATCTTGCTCGATCTGGTCGGGTCGCTATCAGTTGGCGACGATATTGACCAGCTTGCCCGGCACCACGATCACCTTGCGCACCGTCTTGCCATCGGTGTGCTTGGTGACATTGGCATCTGCCAGCGCCGCGGCTTCGATGGCATCGCGATCGGCATCGGCGGCGAAGGACAGACGCGCACGCAGCTTGCCGTTGACCTGCACGACCAGTTCGATGCTGTCCTTCTTCATCGCCTCGGCATCGGCGGCCGGCCAGCTGGCGTCGATCACGGCTTCGTCGTGGCCCAGTGTCGCCCACAGCGAGTGGCTGGCGTGCGGGATGATCGGCGACAGCAGCAGCACGCAGGCCTCGACGGCTTCACGGCTGACGGCCAAGCCCTGCTCGGAGGTGTCCTCGAAGCGGCTGATGGCGTTGACCAGCTCCATCACGGCCGCGATGGCGGTGTTGAAGGTGGTGCGGCGGCCGATGTCATCGCTGCACTTGGCGATGGTCTCGTGTGTCTTGCGACGCAGCGCCTTCTGATCATCGTTCAGGGCAGTCACGTCCAGCGCGCCCGGAGTGCCGGCGGCGACATGTTCGTGGACCAGACGCCAGACGCGCTTGACGAAGCGATGCGCGCCCTCGACACCGGAATCGGACCATTCCAGCGACTGCTCCGGCGGCGCGGCGAACATCATGAACAGGCGCACGGTGTCGGCACCGAAGCGGTCGATCATCGACTGCGGGTCCACGCCGTTGTTCTTGGACTTGGACATCTTCTCGGTGCCACCGATTTCCACCGGCAGACCATCGGACTTCAGTACGGCCTTGATGGCGCGGCCCTTGTCGTCGGTCTCGACGTCCACGTCCAGCGGGTTGAACCAGTCGCGGCCGCCCTTGGCGTTGATGCGGTAGTAGGTGTCCGCGATCACCATGCCCTGGGTCAGCAGCTGCTTGAACGGCTCGTCACTGTCGACCAGGCCGAAGTCACGCATCAGCTTGTGGAAGAAGCGCGAGTAGAGCAGGTGCAGGATGGCGTGCTCGATGCCGCCGATGTAGTAATCGACCGGCAGCCAGTAGTTGGCGCGCTCGTCGAGCATGGCATCGGCGTTGTCCGCACAGCAGAAGCGCGCGTAGTACCAGGAGGACTCCATGAAGGTGTCGAAGGTATCGGTCTCGCGCTGCCAGCCATCGCCCAGGTCACTGAAGGACGGCATCTTCTTGATCGGCGAGCCACCGGAGGCGTCGAATTCGACTTCCAGCGGCAGAGCGACCGGCAGTTCGTCGTCGGTCAGCGGGATGGATTCACCGTTCGGGCCATTCTTGACCGGAATCGGCGCGCCCCAGTAGCGCTGACGGGAGACGCCCCAGTCGCGCAGACGGAAGTTGGTCTTGACCTCACCACGGCCCTGCTCGACCAGGCGCGCGGCGATGGCATCGAAGGCGCTCTCGAAGTCGAGGCCATTGAAGTCGCCGGAGTTGATCAGCACGCCGTGCTCGGTGAAGGCGGCTTCGCTGACGTCCGGCGCATTGCCGTCGGCATCGGCGATCACGGCTTCGATCGGCAGGTCGTACTTGGTGGCGAATTCGTGGTCACGCTCGTCGTGGGCCGGCACGGCCATCACGGCACCGGTGCCGTATTCCATCAGCACGAAGTTGGCGACGAAGACCGGCACTTCACGGCCCGTCAGCGGGTGGATGGCCTTGAAGCCGGTATCCATGCCGCGTTTTTCCATGGTCGCCATGTCGGCTTCGCTGGTGCCGCCACGCGCGCACTCGGCGTTGAACTCGGCCAGCTCCGCATTGTGCTCCGCCGCGGCCTTGGCCAACGGGTGAGCGGCGGCGACGCCGACGTAGGTCACGCCCATCAGGGTGTCCGGACGGGTAGTGAAGACGGTCAGGGATTCCTGCACCTGGCTGGCCTTGGCATCGAGGCCGAAGCTCAGCTCGACACCGCGCGACTTGCCGATCCAGTTGCGCTGCATGGTCTTGACCTGCTCCGGCCACTCGACCTTGTCGAGGTCGGCCAGCAGCTCTTCGGCGTAATCGGTAATGCGCAGGAACCACTGCGGGATTTCCTTGCGCTCGATCAGCGCGCCGGAACGCCAGCCACGGCCGTCGATGACCTGCTCATTGGCGAGCACGGTCTGGTCCGCCGGGTCCCAGTTGACGATGGAACTCTTCTTGTAGACGACACCTTTCTCGACCAGCTTGGCGAAGAACCACTGCTCCCAGCGATAGTATTCCAGGTCGCAGGTGGCGAACTCACGGCTCCAGTCGTAGGCGAAGCCCAGCGCCTTGAGCTGATCGCGCATGTAGGCGATGTTCTCGTGGGTCCACTTGCCCGGCGCGACGTTGTTCTTCATCGCGGCGTTTTCCGCCGGCAGGCCGAAGGCGTCCCAGCCCATCGGCTGCATGACGTTCTTGCCCTGCATGCGCTGGAAGCGCGAGATCACGTCACCGATGGTGTAGTTGCGCACGTGACCCATGTGCAGCTTGCCGCTGGGGTAGGGGAACATCGACAGGCAGTAGAACTTCTCGCGGTTGGCATCTTCCACCGCCTTGAAACACTGATTTTTCTCCCAGTACTGCTGGGCAGCCTGTTCGATCTGATCGGGAGCGTACTGTTGAGAAGTATCCTGTGAATCCATCGGGTCCGTCACTACCTTGGCATTGGCCGCTACCCGTCACCAGGGACAGGCAGGGCGTGAAGAGGTGGGCGGTCACATCGGGATGGGCCGCCGCTGTCTGCGATGGGGTCAAGTCTACCCCAGACGCCAGGACTCAGGTAGGGGAGGCGAGTGCTGTGGCGCCAGGCGAATGCGCTTCATGCTGCCAGTGTCACGCCCTTGATGCGTGTCAGGGAGTGGAAGCGTGTGGCTTGTGTCGCAACGCCAACGCCACCATGCTGAAGGTAGAGCGCCATGCCCTCCCGCAGTACGGGAGAAGGTGAAGACACAAGGAGAGTCCATGAGCCAACCACGTGAACCCCGCGATCCCCATGAGCCGATCAGCGCCACGGATCGTGATACGGCTGCCACGTCCTCGCACGACAGTGGCTTTGAAGATACGCCGATGCCCTCGCGCTCAGCCTCCAGCCAGCCGCAGGGCGAAGGTGAAGGACGTCTCGGCGATGCCTATGGGCGAATCCTGACGCGGCTGGAAGACAGCAGCGGTGAGCTGTCGTGGGATGGCCTCAAGGCCGAGCTGGATGAAGCGGTCAAGTTCGAGGCCGAGGTCGAGGAATTCACGCTCGACGAGCTGGCGCTGCTACGTGCCTGGGTCGAGCGTGACATGCGCGAATTCCGCCGCCATCTGGCGACAGGTGGAGAAGGGATCGCCAGCTGGCTGGGGATCGATCTCTCGGTGCTGTCGCGCAGTGTCAGCTCCGCGCTGATGTCGATCGCGGATCGCACCGTGGTGGACCGCGCCCACTTCGAGGAAGACCTCGAGGCCGCGCGCGCCGACTACACCAGCGGCGAGGTCATCGCGCCGGGGCTATTGCATTGCGTGCACTGCGAGTCGACCACCACGCTCACGCGGCCCAGCGTGCTGGAACCCTGCCACGCCTGTGGACATCGATTCTTCTCGCGTGGCGCGCCGCCCGTCACTCGTCAGCCTCCCGCGGCCGATGAGAGTGATCAGGGCTGATGGCGACACCGTCAGACTGGTTCGCCCCGGCGCATGCCACCTGGAGCGCCGGTCAGCGCCACAAGGCGTTGCAACAGCTGATCGAGTACTTCAATCAGCGCCCGCGTCCACGTGAGGCGGGCCTCTTCAAGCAGATCTCCTATTACCTGTTTCTGCTCGCGGATTATCGCTCGGCCAGCCAGATTCTGGCCCAGGGGCATGTGGAGTGTCCTGCCGATGAAGAGATCGCGCTCAATCAGGTGGTGTGTCTGTCGCGCGCCAATGATGCCGCCGGCTCGCTGGCGGCCGGTGAGGCATTGGCCGCACGAGGCTGTCTCAATCCGGTGCTGTTCGACTCGCTGGCCAGCAGTGCGGCCAGACTCAAGCGCCATGACGAGGCACGCGAGCATGGTAGTCGCGCCCTGGCGCTCAAGGACGAGCAGCATGGGGGCCTGGCGTTGGCGAAGGGCTGGCGACTGCCCGCTGAATCCCCCTCGGCAGTTGCCGCCGGCAAGACGCGTGTGCTGTCCTTCGGCCTCTGGGGCAAGGGGCCGCGCTACCTGAACGGCATGCTGCATAACCTGCTGTTGGCGCCGGTGCTGTATCCGGGGTGGCGGGTTCGGCTCTATCACGATGACAGCGTGCCCGATGATTTCCTGGCCCTGGCGCGGGAACTGGACGCCGAGCTGATCGAGCGTCCCTCCAGTGACACCCTGAGACTGCGGCTGTGTTGGCGCTTCGCGGTCGCCGATGACCCGACGGTGGGCTACTTCGTGGTTCGCGACTGCGATAGCGTCATCAGCCTGCGCGAAGTGCGCGCGGTGCAGATGTGGCTGACGTCCGGGCGCTTCTTCCATGTCATGCGTGACTGGTGGAGTCATACTGATCTGGTGCTGGCGGGGCTGTGGGGCGGGGTGGCCGGAGTCCTGCCGCCACTCGAGACATTGCTGGCCCAGTGGCAGCCACAGCATGTCGAGACGCCGAATATAGATCAGTGGTTCATGAAGGAATGCGTGTGGCGCTACCTGCGCGAAAGTCTGGTCAGCCACGACCGGTGTTACTCGCTGCAGATCAAGGGGCGCGACAGCCTGAAGTTCCCGGATGATGTGCTGGGAGAAGCACCTGGCGGCACGGCGCATGTCGGCAGTGACGAGTGGACGCGCGATCGCGCCTTCCAGCTCCGCCAGCTGGGGCCATGGCTCAAGGAGGCCAGCTGGATGCGTGACAGCGAATGAGCACAATCCTGCGATAAGCGACTGATGAGCGGGTTATATAGACACACGAAGGGCTGCCCATGGGCAGCCCTTCGTGTGTCTTGCCAGCAGTCCTTCGCTTGTCTTGCCAGCAGTGCTGTCGGGTCTAGCGACCCACCAGCCAGCCGATCCATTCATGCAGTGCCCAGCGTGACTGGGTCAGCGCGGAGCTGTTGGGGATCCAGGCATCGATGCCCAGCCCGGAGACCGTGGTGTAGCCCACCGGCGCCGGGATGATGGTGCGGAAGCCCTGGTTCTGGAAATTGCGCATCGCGCGCGGCATGTGCCAGGCGCTGGTCACCAGCACGATCTTGTTGATGTCGTCCTGCTCGAGCATCTCGCGCGTGAAGAGCGCATTCTGCTGGGTGTTCTCGCTGCGGTTCTCCAGCCAGCGCGCCGGGTAGTCGAATTCATCGATCAGCGAGCGCTGCATCAGCTCGGCGAGGGTGCCGTCATCGGAAGACGATACCTTGCCACCGGTGAGCAGAATCGGCAGCTCCGCGTTGCGGGCCACGCGGACGCCTTCGTCCAGACGGCTGAGCGTCTCGCCATTGATGCGATCACGGCCCTGCAGTTCCGGGGCGTCGTAGTAGCGTCCGCCGGAAAGCACGACCACGGCCTGCGCCTGGATCCACTCTGCCGGTTCACTGGGCTGAATGCGCTCCAGCCCTGACATCAGGCGCGTGGAGACGACCGGCGAGGACAGCAGCCACATGCCCAGGATGGCCACGACCATCATGGCGCGTGCCAGGCCCGGCCAGCGCTTGAGCACGAGCATGGCCAGGAACAGCAGCAGGAGAGGCCCGCCGGGCGGCAATACCAGGTCCTTGATGATGCCGAGTAACTCGGTGATGCCCATTGTGGTCTCGCTTGTGCAGAGGCAGTGCCGGGCATCGGCCCGGCAACGGGTAAGGTTGAGCGTTCAAGCGTCTGAGGCCCTGCGGGCTCACACGTTCTGGCCCTCAGGCGTCCTGCGGGCGTTGGCGGCGCGACTTGAGGCATTCGTTGATGCCCAGCACAAGGCCCGGCGCCAGCAGCAGCGCGATCAGGATCCACACCGGCAGCAGGCCGTAGTGCATCCAGGGCGTCATGCCCAGTTGCAGGCGGATATCGCCAGTGACGGTGGCCTCCTCGAACTGGGGTGCCTGGGCGATGATCTCACCCTGCGGCGAGATGATCGCCGTGACGCCATTGCTGGTGGCCCGCAGCAGATAGCGGCCGTTTTCCAGCGCTCGCAGCTGAGCCATCTGCAGGTGCTGCAGCGGGCCGATGGAGTGACCGAACCAGGTGTCGTTGGAGACGGTCAGCAGCACGGTAGAGCTCAAGGCGCGCTGGCGGACCAGCTCCGGATAGACGATCTCATAGCAGATCGCCACGCCGATACGCAGACCGCTGACCATCAGTGGCGGCTGCTGGCTGTCGCCTGACTGCATGCTCGACATCGGCAGGTCCAGGAAGCCGATGATGCCCCGCAACCAGCTTTCCAGCGGCACATACTCGCCGAAGGGCACCAGGTGCTCCTTGCGATACTGGGCCGACGGGTCATCGATGGGAATCACGCTGTTGTAGAAGCGATTGTCGGCGTCACGCTCGACGATCCCGGTAATCAGACCGGTCTTGGGCGGCAGAGTTGCCTGGATGCGCTCGAGGAAGGGCTCGGCCTGATCGCGCAGCATCGGCAGTGCCGTTTCCGGCCAGACGATCAGGTCGGCATCGTCCTGCACGGCGCGCGTCATCGCGGCGTAGGTATTGGCCGCACGACGCTGCCCTTCGGCGCTCCACTTGATCAACTGCGGCAGGTTGCCTTGCAGCAGGGCGACGCGTGCCGGCTGGCCGCCGGACTGCGTCCAGCTGGTCGGCAGCAGCAGACCCGCGCTCCACAGCACGAGCAGCGGCGCGATCGCCCACCAGCGGCGACGCAGCGCCAGATTCCACAGCAACGCCCCGGACAGCGCGATGATCAGCGAGATACCGTAGACGCCAAGCACCGGCACCCAGCTGGCCAGCGGCGAGCCCACGGCACTGTTGCCCAGCAGCAGCCACGGGAAGCCGGTGAAGGCCCAGGTGCGGAACAGCTCGCTGAGCACGAATACCGCAGCAAATGACAGTACATCGAGCTTGCGTGAGCAGAAGCGCTGCCACAGGCCCATCCACAGCATCGGGAACAGCGCCATGCAGGCCACGAACAGCATCGTCAGCAGCACCGCCAGCGGCATGCCGGTATAGCCATAATCATGGATCGAGACGTAGACCCAGCTGGCTCCGCTGCCGAACAGGCCGACCCCGAACCACCAGGCGCGCAGGAAGCCACCGCCTTCCATGCGCAGCGCCCCGTAGAGCAGGCCTGCGCCGATCGGGCCCAGCCACCACTGCTCGAAGGGGGCAAAGCTCAGGGTGACCAGTACCCCGGCAATGATCGCCAGTACATTGGCCAGCAACGAGGCGCCCGGGAAGCTCCTCGCGCGGGGGGAATCTGACATGCCGCTCTCCTTGTAAAATGCCAGACACATCGGCGGATGTGTCTGGCATTGTCCTCTATCGGGTCAGCCTGTGATCAGGCCATGAATCACTCGCCGCTGATGTGCGCACGATGCTCGGCCGAGGGCGGCGCGTCACCTGTGGCATCTTCCAGACGGCATACCTGTACCTGACGAATGCGACGATTGTCCGCATTGAGCACCGTGAAACGCCAGCCGGCGAAATCGGTGGATTCCTGACGGCGCGGCATGTGACCGAAGCGCTGAATCATCAGACCGCCGATGGTGTCGAATTCCTCATCGGAGAAGTCGGTATCGAAGTGCTCATTGAAGTCATCGATGGTGGTCAGCGCGCTGACGGCGAATTGGCCATCGCCCAGCTCGCGGATGTCCTCATCCTCATCGGTGTCGTGCTCATCCTCGATATCCCCGACGATCTGCTCGAGGATATCCTCGATGGTGACAAGGCCTGCCGTGCCGCCGTACTCGTCGATGACCACCGCCATGTGATTGCGGGTCTCGCGGAATTCCTTGAGCAGGCTGTTGAGGCGCTTGGATTCGGGGATGAACATCGCCGGACGGATCGCTTCGCGCAGATCGAAGCGCTTGCGCTCGCTGTCATTTTGCAGAATCAGCGGCAGCAGGTCCTTGGCCAGCAGGATGCCGAGCACCTCGTCGAGGTTCTCGTCGATGACGGGATAGCGGGAGTGAGCCGATTCGAGAATCAGCGGCAGGTACTCCTCCGGGCGCTGATCGACCTGAATGGCCTGCACCTGGGAGCGGGGGATCATCACCTCGCGCACCTGCTGGTCGCTGATTTCCAGCGCGCCTTCGATGATGGCGATGGCGTCCTGATCGAGGTTGAGGCGTGGGCCTACCTCAGCCAGAAACTGGAGCAGCTCGCTACGGGAGCTGGGTTCGTCGGTGTCGCTTGAGAAGGCGCCGAACAGCTTATCGAGCCAGGTTTTCGATTGGCTTCCCGATCGGTCTTCGCTCATGCGTTAGTTTCTCTTTTCCTCGGTGGCGATACCCCATCGTCGTGGTGGTATCGGGGCAGCCGAGCGACCCGGGGACAAGCCCCGAGTCGCCCGACGGCGGGTGCTGCCGATGCGCAGGGGCGCCGGCATCAGTGATTCTCTTCCCGGTAGGGGTCGGCGATGCCGAGCCCTGCCAGCACATGGCGCTCGAGCGCTTCCATGCGTTCGGCTTCATCGTCCTCGATATGGTCATAGCCGAGCAAGTGCAAGGTGCCATGGACCAGCATGTGGGCGAAATGATTTTCCAGCGACTTGCCCTGTTCCCGCGCTTCGCGGGCGACGACATGCACGCTGATGATCAGGTCGCCCAGAAAGCGCTGCTCATCAAGAACTTGTTCATCAAGAGCCTGCTCAGCCGCGGTCTCGGGAGCCGCAGAGCCGAGGGCAGAGGTCGAGAAGCCAGAAGGCGCGGCATCAGAGACGTCTGCCTCATCAGCTTCGCTCATGGCGTCTGACGCCAGCATGACATCGTCGCTGTTGTGACCGTCGAGACCTTCCTCTTCACCGGCGTCCAGATCGCCCTCCGGCATGCCCGCAAGCGGCAGGCTGTCGTCATCGCCTTCCTCGGCGAAGCGCGCAGCCAGTTCCGGCGGCAGGGCGAAGTCGTCCAGATCCAGCGGCTCATGCGGGAAGGACAGCACGTTGGTCGGGGAGTCCTTGCCGCGATAATCGCGATTGAGGCCCTGACTCTCGGCTTCTTCCACCAGACGCACGGTCAGCTCGTACGGCGCCGCGGCGGCGCTGGCATCGCGCTCCAGCGCGCCGTCTTCCGCGGCGGCCAGCAGCGCAGCCGCCACCCAGGCTTCCAGCTGATGGCTGGCCGGCAGCAGCTGGCCATCGAATTCACTCTCGCCGATGGCCAGTTGCAGGTCCACGACGACCGCAGGGGCTTCGCTCACTGGCTACCTCCCGTCGGGGTGCTGGCAGGCGGCACGTTGCTCTGGGCATTCAGCGCCGCCATGCGGGCTTCGCGCTCGGCCTGACGCTGCTCGCGACGCTCGCCTTCCTGCTGCTCTTCCGCGGCTTCGAAGGTGTCGTAGGCCTCGACGATGCGCTGCACCAGCGGGTGACGCACGACGTCCTTGGCCAGGAAGCGCGTGATGCTGATCCCCGGCGTGTCCTTGAGGACCTCCATCACGTGCGCGAGACCCGACTGGGTGCCACGCGGCAGATCGACCTGCGAGACGTCACCGGTGATGACGGCGGTGGAACCGAAACCGATGCGCGTCAGGAACATCTTCATCTGCTCGCGCGTGGTGTTCTGGGACTCATCGAGAATGATGTAGGCGTTGTTGAGCGTCCGGCCGCGCATGTAGGCCAACGGCGCGATCTCGATGATCTGGCGCTCGATCATCTTGTTGACGTGCTCGAAGCCGAGCATCTCGTACAGGGCGTCGTAGAGCGGGCGCAGGTAGGGGTCGATCTTCTGGGCCAGGTCTCCCGGCAGGAAGCCGAGCTTCTCGCCGGCCTCGACCGCCGGACGCACCAGCAGGATGCGTCGCACTTCGTTGTTGTTGAGCGCTTCCACGGCAGCGGCGACGGCAAGGTAGGTCTTGCCGGTACCGGCCGGACCGATGCCGAAGTTGATGTCGTGATTGCGCATCTCGGTGACATAGCCCTGCTGATTGAAGCCGCGCGGGCGCACCAGCACCTTGGGCGTGCGGATCACCACATCACCGTAGGTGGCGCCCTGGTCTTCGGCGGCCTCGACCAGCGCCTCGACGCCGGATTCCTGCAGGAACAGATGAACAGTCTCGGCATCGACTTCGCCGGCACCGGTCTCGCGATACAGATGCTCCAGCACGTTGGCGGTCGCCTTCACGGCGGCCGCAGGGCCTGCGATCTGGAAGTCATTGCCGCGATTGCGCAGGGTGACACCGAGCCGGGATTCGATCAGCTTGAGATGCTCGTCGCGCTGGCCGGTCAGGCTGGCCAGACGCTGCGGGTCTGCCGGCTCAAGCGTCATGTTGAGAATGCGATTGGCTTGCTGTGACTGGTGGCTCAAGGCGTCGAATATCCTGATAGTGATGAGTGACGATGATGCTTGGCGATGAGGGGCAGCCGCGATGGCGGATACCTGCGCGTAATGCACGGGGCGCTCTGCCCGCCACGGCGCATGACGGCGCCATTTCAGTGTCAATGGTGACGCGTTGCCGAAGTCTCAAGAGAGCTTAATGCGCGCTGGCCGTACAGGGCAATTGTCCTGTACGGCCAGCGTGGCTATCTGCTTGATAGTGGGGGCTGATGGCGCCTCGTCAATGTCGTGAGCGACGAGCGATCAATAGCGGTAGGGCGAGCTGAGCTCACCGCGCAGCGAGTTGGGGTAGGCCTCGGTGATCTCGACATCCACCAGGTAGCCGATCAGCTCGGTCGGGTTGGCGGCGCGGAAGTTGACCACCCGGTTGTTCTCGGTGCGCCCTGACAGCAGTCCCGGGTCACGCGGCGAGAAGCCGGAGACCAGGATGCGCTGGGTGGTGCCGACCATCTTGCGACCGATCTGCATCGCCTGCTGGTTGATGCGCTCCTGCAGGATGAGCAGGCGCTCCTTCTTCACTTCTTCCGGAGTGTCATCTTCCAGATTCGCCGCCGGGGTGCCCGGACGTGCGGAGTAGATGAAGCTGAAGGAGTGATCGAAGCCGATCTGGCCGATCAGGTCCATGGTGTCCATGAAGTCCTGATCGGTCTCGCCCGGGAAGCCGACGATGAAGTCGGAGGAGAAGCTGATGTCCGGGCGCAGCGCGCGGATACGCTCGAGCTTGTCGATATAGAGGTCACGCTCGTGGCCGCGCTTCATGGCCGCCAGGATGCGGTTGGAGCCCGACTGCACCGGCAGGTGCAGGTGGCTGACCAGCTCCGGGATCTCACCGAAGGCCTCGATCAGCGAGTCCTTGAACTCCAGCGGATGCGAGGTGGTGAAGCGGATGCGGTCGATGCCCTCGACCTGCGCCACGCAGCTGATCAGCTCGGCGAGGTCGATCTCCTCGCCCAGCTGGTTGAGGCCGGCGTAGGCGTTGACGTTCTGGCCCAGCAGGTTGATCTCGCGCACGCCCTGGTCGGCCAGGTGGATGACTTCATCCATCACCTTCTCGAAGGGGCGCGAGACTTCCTCACCGCGGGTGTAGGGCACCACACAGAAGGTGCAGTACTTGGAGCAGCCTTCCATCACCGAGACGAAGGCGCTGGCACCGTCGCTCTTGGGCGCGGGCAGGTTGTCGAACTTCTCGATCTCGGGGAAGGTCACGTCGACCACGGAAATCTGCTTGAGGCTGTCGCGGCGGGTGTCGAGCATCTTCGGCACGCGGTGCAGGGTCTGCGGGCCGAACACCATGTCCACATGCGGGGCACGCTTGCGCAGGTTGTCGCCTTCCTGACTGGCCACGCAGCCGCCAACGCCGATCACCAGGTCCGGGTTCTTTTCCTTGAGCTTCTTCCAGCGTCCCAGCTGGTGGAACACCTTCTCCTGCGCCTTCTCGCGGATGGAGCAGGTGTTGAGCAGGATGACGTCTGCTTCGGATTCGTCGCTGGTGACTTCCATCTGATGCGATTCGCCGAGCAGATCCGCCATGCGCGCGGAGTCATACTCGTTCATCTGGCAGCCGTGAGTCTTGATGAAGAGTTTCTTCGCCATTGCCTTGTGTGAACGCTCTGAGCTGCGCGCCCGGGCTTCGTGCGCCTCGCGCCCGGGCACATGATGGCGGCGGGCAGCGTCAGCGGTCAGGAGAAGCGGGCGCGACTTGTAATGAATGAGCCCCGGCGCCGATGGCTGGCCGGGAATCGAGGGCGCGACGATACTGTGCCAAGCGGCACGCTGATCGGGTCGAGGCCAAAATCGGGACGGCACAGTATAGGAGTCTGCCGGTCATGCGGCCAGCCCTGTCGCATCGCTGTCAGCAATGAGGAGGATGCCTGCCAACCACCGGTTCAGCCTGATGGTGGCTGTGGTATCCTCACGAGAAAGCCCGCGCATGCCCTGACGCTACAACAGGGGCTTGGCATGTTTCATAGTTATCAGGCAGGTGTTGCGCAACGCACATCAGGCTGTCAATGGCTTGATTTGTTGAGGTTTTCATGCCGATAGCCCGGCTGCCTGAGCTGGTTAAAATTTGATCGATTTGTTGGCGGGGCAGGCATTTCGCCGTGCGCAGACCTGCCCCTTTGAGGTTGTCCCAAGACTTATCCACAGAAAGTGTGGATGTCTGAAGACACTGAAATGACAGTCTCGGATTTTTCTCGCGGCAATTTCGTTACCGTACGTCCAAGCGCGACAGCGATGCCAGGCAGGACGCCTTGCATTGCGCAACCTGGCAGACACCGCATGGGCAGACAGGGCGAGCCTTCCTTCGCCCAAAAGCGGTCGATCATGTTCGGCATGTGGGGACGCAGGATTCAGCGCGCTTGCTCCTCGTGCCCACACGCCTGACACGGTCGGCTTACGCCCTTAGACAGCCATGAAGAACACGATATGACGCGATTCTCCATTACCAGCACCCCTTCATCTTTCGGTCTCCTGTCACCCCGATCGCCGTGTTCGACGCTTGCGCGCTCACTGCGCCGTGTGGTGCTGGGGGCTGGCGTCGCCGGCAGCCTGCTGCTGGGCGCACCGCTGGCCAATGCGGCCACCGACCGCTGGGTCGCCGATGACCTCACCACCTTCGTGCGCAGTGGCCCGACGGATGGCTACCGCATCGTGGGCACGGTGGAAGCCGGCCAGCCGGTCGAGCTGCTCGAGGTCCAGAATGACTACAGCAAGATCCGCACCGCCAGCGGCGACGTGGTGTGGCTTCCCTCCGCTGACCTGCAGGACACCCAGAGCGTCAATGCCCGGGTGCCCGAGCTGAGCGCCAGGGTCAAGGAATTGACTGCCAAGCTCGATGGCATCAATGAAGAGTGGGAAACCCGTGTCGAGGACATGAAGACCGGCCTCGAGACGCGTCAGGCGCGCATCGAGGAGCTTGAGCAGGCCAGCAACAGCCAGTCAGCCGAGCTTGCCCAGGCGCGCAGCAAGATGCAGGACATGGAAACCAAGCTCGATACCAAGAAGCAGGACCTGCTGATGCGCTACTTCATGTACGGCGGTGGCGTGGCGGGTGTCGGCCTGCTGGTCGGCCTGATCGTGCCGCACCTGCCGCGTCGCAAGAAGAAGCGTCACGGCTTCCTGTAAGGCATCCCGGTAACCGATAGCAGAGGGAGTGCGCCAGCTCATGTCGGCACAAGACACGACGATGGACGCGACGCCGGCCAGTGACCCCTGGCTGGCGCGATGGCAGGAAGGGCGGATCGGCTTTCATCTGCCCGCGACGCATTCGGCGCTGGAGCGCTGGTGGCCGCGGCTTGAGATCGCGGCGGGCGCCAAGGTGCTGGTGCCGTTGTGTGGCAAGAGTCTCGACATGCGCTGGCTGGCGGCGCAGGGCTATCCGGTGCTGGGCATCGAGCTTGCACGCCAGGCCTGTGAGCAGTTCGTCGCCGAAGGCGCCGGGGATGTCTCGCGCTATCGGCTGGAGCACTTCGAATGCTTCCGCCAGGGCATGGTCGAGCTGTGGTGCGGAGACTTCTTCCACTTCCATATCGACCATGTCGATCATCTCGACGCCTTCTATGATCGCGCCGCGCTGATCGCCTTGCCGCCGGCCACCCGGCAGCGTTACGCCTTCCATCTGGCGCAGCTGCTGCCCCCGGGCGCGCGTGGCCTGTTGATCAGTCTCGAGCGGCAGACGGAGCAGCATCAGGGCCCGCCGTTCCATGTCGCCGAAGACGAGATTCGTCAGCTGTTGAGCGCCAACTTCACGCTTGAGGTGCTGGAGCGTCGCGCCCCGGATGAGCGCGGCCTGCGTGAGACGGTATGGGGGCTGGTGCGCAAGGGACCGCGTCGCTGACGACTCAGGGGTAGCCTTGTCAGTCAGATCCAGTCTTCTTGAAAGCCCAGTCCTCATGAAAAACGCTACCGCCGCCCAATGGGCGGCGGTGGCGTTTTCGTTGGTGGCGAACGTGCTGATCGAGCTTGCTGATCGAGCCTACTGGTCGAGCTGGCGGATCAGCGTGGTGTCCTGGAAGGCGCGAGTCAGCGCATCGCCGATCACCTCAGAGACCATCTCGGTGTTCTTCTCCTGGCTCGGCTTGAGGGCATAGCCCTGATCACGCGTCGCGGTGTAGCTGCCGGTATAGCGCTGCTTGCCGGACACGGCGACGGCCTTGATCACGCCATTGAGTGTCGCGGTATCGGTGATCAGGCCGCCACGCTTCACGCCATAGGCCAGCTCGGTCAGCGAGATGGTCAGCTCTGCTGCGCCCTGGTTGGCCTGCTCGGCGGACACCGGCACGAAGCCCATGCGGCGCAGGGCGCTGACGGTCTGGGCCTCAAGCTTGGGTGTCAGGTCGCCGGTCGGCACGACCAGATAGCTCGAGGCATTGGTGGCGCCATCGCGAGAGCCGATGCGCTCTGACGGACGCTCATCGAGCACGTCCACCACCACCTGTTGCCCGTGGCCGACCACGCCCATCTCGCCGACCTGCGGATTGACGTACAGGCGCTGCGGGCTGGTGCCGCAAGCGCTGAGAAGTGCCGCCGTGGCGATCAGTGCCACGCTCATGCAGGTGGTGCGCAACTTGTGCATCATCATCGGGGTTCCTGGGCCTGAGGCCGGTTGTCATGGGAGTCATCTCGGCCATCCGTTGCCAATATAGAGCCTGCCGCGCGGGATGGCCGGAGCACAATGGCGCGAGTATAGGGCCAGAGTGGCGCCTGAGCGTAGTGGAAATTCAGGCTCACGCCTGTCCTCTGCAAGCGACAGTGGTTGAGGTTCATGGCCCGTAGCCCATGGCTCATGCGCCGTCGACACGTCTGCTCAAGGCCAGCAGGCCCAGCAGCGGGCCGGGCAGCAAGGCCAGCAGCAGCAGGCTGCCGTGGCCGGCGATCAGTGGCGTGAGCAAGGCGATCGAGACCAGCGACAGGCTGAAGCCGAAGGCATTCATCATCGCCAGGGCGCTGGCCTGCAGCTCGACCGGGGTGCCGCCCGCGGCGAGCGCCGAGAACTGCGGCGAGTCGATCACGGCCAGAAGGCTCCACAGCGCCAGCAGTGCCAGCAGCACGCCGTAACCGGCCTCAAGCTGCGTGGCGGCGACGAAGACCAACGTCAGCGTCACCGAACCGGCGAGCCCGAGACGCGCGACCCACAGGCTGCCTCGGCTGCGCGAGAGCCAGCCCCCGATGACGCAGCCGGGCGCGCCGATGGCGATCACCAGGAAGCTATGCCAGGCCAGGGTGGCAGGAGAGAGCGTCACGCCTGTCGCGCTGGCCATCTGGGTCAGCAGCAGAGGCGTCAGGGCCCACAGGGTGTACAGCTCCCACATGTGGCCGAAGTAGCCCAGTGCGCCGCGTACGAAGCCGGGATATTGCCAGGCTGCCAAGCCTCGTGTAGCACGTGCGAGAAAGGTGTTGCGGCCGTCTTTCGCCGCTGGTGCTTGGCGGGGCGCTGAGGTGGCTTTGGCCACCGGTGGAGCCAGCAAGGCGACCAGACCGGCACCGACGATGGCCAGCAGCGAGGCGGTGCTGATGGCCGCGCCCCACGGCAGCTGCATGCCTTCGCCCTGTTGCAGTGCGGCCAGCGCATGCGGCAGCCCGGTGCCGAGCACCAGCATGCCGACCAGCCAGGCGAGCGCGGCACCGGCACGGTCCGGAGCGGTCTGCACCATCAGCTTCAAGCCGATGGGATAGATGCCGGCCAGTGCCAGCCCCGTCAGCACGCGCAAGCCTGAGGCGCTCAGCAGGCCCGGCGCGATCAACAGCGCCAGATTGGTCAGCGCGCCCAGCAGGCAGGAAGCCATGAACAGATGGCGCGCCGCGAAACGGTCCGCCAGGCCGGCAAGCCCCAGCACCAGGGTGCCGACGATGAAGCCGCCCTGCACCGAGGAGGTCAGCTGGCCGAGTGCCGAGGCGCTATCGCCGGCGAAGCCCCAGCTCGCCAGCATCGGCGTGAGTACTGCATTGGGGGTGAACCACAGGCTGGTGCCGAACAGCTGCGCGAGGGCGATCAAGGCGACCGGATAGCGGTTGGCCCATTGCCGCCAGCCAGAGATGGGTGGCGTGAGTGACTTGGTTGAGGACACGAGGGCACCTTGTAGGGCAGATGGCGTGATGGCACGGCAAGACGCGAACGGGCGACACCGAAGTGTCGCCCGTCACAGATAGCCCGCCCCATCAATGGGGTCAAGGCGTCATTGATGGGGCAGATCGGCGATGCGATGCAGAGGCTACCCCGTCGCAGCCGTGGTCTACAGCCCCATGGCCGAAGAGGTGGAGCGACGCGGGTCAGCACCGCCGTAGAAGGTGCCGTCGTCGATCATGATCGACTGGATGGCGCCCATGGCGTCCTTGGTCACCACCTTGTGGCCCATCGCCTCGAGCAGACGGATGGTGTCCTTGCTGATGCCCGCCTCGATGCGAATCTCGTCCGGCAGCCACTGATGGTGGATGCGCGGTGCGCTGACCGCCGACTGGATGTTCATGCCGCGGTCGATCACGTTCATGATCACCTGCAGCGTGGTGGTGATGATGCGCGAGCCGCCGGGGCTACCGGTGACGAGGAAGTTCTTGCCATCCTTCATCACGATGGTCGGGCTCATGGAGGACAGCATGCGCTTGTTCGGCTCGATCTTGTTGGCGACGCCACCGATCAGGCCATAGGCATTCGGCACGCCCGGCTTGGCGGAGAAGTCATCCATCTCGTTGTTGAGCAGGAAACCTGCGCCATCGACCACGATGCCGGAGCCGTAGCTGAAGTTGATGGTGTAGGTATTGGAGACGGCCAGACCATTGCCATCGGCAATCGAGAAGTGGGTGGTCTGATTGGACTCATACGGCTGCGGCTTGCCGGGCTTGACCTCACTGGAGGGCGTTGCCTTGTCGAGCTCGAACTGGGCGCGCAATTCCTTGGCGTAGTCCTTGGAGATGATGCCCGACAGCGGCACATCGACGAAGTCGGTGTCGCCCAGATACTCGGAGCGGTCGGCGTAGGCGCGGCGCATCGCTTCTGCCATCACGTGGATGGTGGCGGCGGAATTGAAGCCCATCGCCTGGATGTCATCGCCTTCGAGCATGTTGAGAATCTCGACGATGTGCGCGCCGCCGGAGGAGGGCGGGCTCATCGAGAAGATGTCATAGCCACGATAGGTGCCGTGGACCGGCTCGCGGATGGCCGGCTCGTAGGCCTTCAGATCATCCAGCGTCATGATGCCGTCGTGGCGCTCCATCTCGGCGACGATCAGCCGGGCGGTCTCACCCTCGTAGAACTCGCGCGGGCCATTGGCGGCGATGCGCTTGAGGGTCGCGGCCAGTTCCGGCTGCTTGAACAGCTCACCGGCTTGATAGTTGCTGCCATCCGGCTTGTAGAACACCTTGGCGGTGCTGTCCCACTTGGCCAGGCGGTCCTTGGCATCGCTCAAGCCCTTGGCGAAGCGCGTCGGAATCACGAAGCCGTCTTCGGCCAGCTTGATGGCCGGGGCGAGGGCCTGCTCGAGACTCAGGGTGCCGTAGTCTTCCAGCGCCTTGGCCAGGCCAGCGACGGTGCCGGGCACGCCTGCCGCGCGGTGGGTGAAGCGCGACCACTCGGAGACCGCCTCGCCATTCTCGTCCTGGAACATCGTCTCGCTGGCCGCCGCCGGGGCCTTCTCGCGGTAATCGATGGCGACCACTTCGCCGGTCTTCTCATCGGAGACCAGCATGAAACCGCCGCCACCGATATTGCCGGAGCGCGGCTGGGTCACGGCCAGCGCGAAGCCTGCCACCACGGCGGCGTCGACGGCGTTGCCGCCATCGGCCAGCACATCGCGTGCGACCTGAGAGGCCAGATAGTGGCTGGTCGCGACCATGCCGTGCTGGCCTTCCTGGGGGTGGAAGCGCTCGCCTTCCAGAATCGCGGAAGACTCGGCGAAGGCGGCGGGAATCGCCGTCGGCAGCAGGCCGGCCAGCGGCAACAGTGCGGCGGCGGCCAGCGCCTTGAGATGTCTGCGGTTTGCGAGAGAGGTGTCGAACATGAGAGGTGTCGGTTCCTGTTATCGTTATAAGAGATGCGACATGACGCGTGCAGTGCGAGGAACATGCGCAGAAGGCCAGCGAGCTGCTCACTGGGCCGAGAGAACAGCTTAACTATCAGTTGCTAATGCACCAATTTCAACTTTGCACGGCAATATTCTTGTTGGTGTCTGATCTGGAAGGGGGTGAGGTCCTGGTGTGGGGGCGGCTTGAGGGTGTGGGTCGCAGTGGAGGGCGGCGGCAGCGGACCGGCAGGCTGGCGGTGCACATTCACACAGCGCCTGTCTTTTGTGAGAGGGTGGCGTAAAATGCCCCTTCCACTTCTCGCTGGCGCCTGATGACATGTCTGAACTACTGCCGAATGACTTCAAGATTGCCCCGTCGATCCTCTCTGCTGACTTCGCCCGCCTGGGGCAGGAGGTCGAGGATGTGCTGGCCTCCGGGGCCGATATCGTCCACTTCGACGTGATGGACAATCATTACGTGCCCAACCTGACCATCGGGCCGATGGTGTGCAAGGCGCTGCGTGATTACGGCATCAGCGCCGAGATCGATGCCCACCTGATGGTCACGCCGGTCGACCGCATGATCGGTGACTTCGCCGAGGCCGGTGCCAGCTACATCACCTTCCATCCGGAAGCCTCCGACCACGTCGATCGCTCGCTGCAGCTGATTCGTGATGCGGGCTGCAAGTCCGGTCTGGTATTCAATCCGGCCACGCCGCTGTCCTATCTCGACTACGTGATGGACAAGGTCGACATGATCCTGTTGATGAGCGTCAACCCGGGCTTCGGCGGCCAGTCGTTCATCCCCGGCACCCTCGACAAGCTGCGTGAAGCGCGTCGTCGCATCGATGCCTCCGGCTACAACATCCGTCTCGAGATCGATGGTGGCGTCAAGGTCGACAACATCGCCGAGATCGCGCGTGCCGGTGCCGATACCTTCGTGGCCGGTTCCGCCATCTTCAATGCGCGCAGCGACAGCGATGCCAACCGCTACGACAGCGTATTGGCGAAGCTGCGTGCCGAGCTTGCCAGCGTGCGCAGCTGATCGCGTGATGGATGACAGCGCGCGAGCTGGCGAGGCAGTCGACGGCTCGGTTCACGCCGCGGCGCTCAGCGAGTGGTCGCTGTATGTGCTCGAGACGGCCCAGGGGCGCCTCTACACCGGTATCAGTACCGATGTGGCGCGCCGCCTGAGCGAGCATGAGGGCGGCAAGCGCGGTGCGCGAGCGCTGCGTGGCAAGGGGCCGCTGACGCTGTGTTATCAACAGGTGGTCGGCGATCGCTCGCGGGCGCTCAAGCTTGAGTATCGCGTCAAGCAGTTGAGTGTGGCGGCCAAGCGTCGCTTGATCGCCGGTGAGCTTGCGCTGGATAGCCTGCTCGACTGACGGTCTGCTTGATTGAATGCGTGAAACGAAAACGCCCCCGACGGAATCCGTCGGGGGCGTTTTGTTGACTGACGACCCTGCCGAGCAGGCTCAGTCTCAGTGCAGTTTCATCTTCGGACGCAGGTAACGGTTCAGGCCATCGACCACCACCGTCATGCCGGTCTTGACCACGCCGTGAATCGCCATCTGGTGCATGCGATACAGTGAGGCGTAGAAGAACTTGGCCAGGCGGCCTTCGATGAACAGCGAACGCGCCGAGGCACCGCGCATCAGCGAGCCGACGGCATCGAAGTGCGCCAGCGAGATCAGCGAGCCGTGGTCCTTGAACACGAAGTCCTTGAGCGGCTTGTTGGCCATCGCGGCGCGCAGGTTCTTGACCATCAGACTGGCCTGCTGGTGAGCGGCCTGGGCGCGCGGCGGGACGCGCTTGTCATCCGGCTGCGGGCAGCTGGCACAGTCACCGAGGGCAAAGATGAACTCATCATCGATGCTCTGCATGGTCTGGTGCACCTTGACCTGATGGTTGCGCTCGGTGGACAGACCCAGCTCGGACAGGAAGGCGGGCGCACGGATACCGGCGGCCCACACGCTCAGGTCGGCTTCGATCAGAGTGCCATCGGCAGTGGTGATGCCGCGTGAGTCGGCGCATGTCACTCGGGTATCGACGTGGATATCGACGCCCAGCCTGGTCAGCTCCTTGGCGACCGGCTTGCCGATGCGTTCCGGCAGGGCGGGCAGGATGCGCGGTGCGGCCTCGATCAGGTGGACCTTGACCTGGCGGTCTTCCAGCGAGGAGAAGCCGTAGCTGTGCAGCATCTTGGAGGCATCGAACAGCTCGGCGGAGAGCTCGACCCCGGTAGCACCGGCGCCGATGATGGCGACGTTGAGCTGCTGGCGCTCACATTCCTCGCCGTTGGCGCTGAAGCGCAGGAAGGTGTCGAGCATGTCGCGGCGGAATTTCTCGGCCTGCTGCGGGCTGTCCAGGAAGTGGCAATGTTCGGCGACGCCTTCGGTGCCGAAATCATTGGACACGCTGCCCAGTGACAGTACCAGATAGTCATAGCTGAGCTGGCGGGCGGGCAGCAGCACGTTGCCCTTGGCGTCATGGATGGCGGCCAGGGTCAGCTGCTTCTCTTCACGCTCCAGGCTTTCCAGGGTGCCGCGCTGGAACTTGTAGCCGTGGGCCTTGGAATGGCCCTGGTAGGAGACTTCATCGAGACCGGAATCCAGCACGCCGGTGGCCACTTCGTGCAGCAGCGGCTTCCAGATGTGCGTGGAGTTGCGGTCGATCAGAATGATCTCGGCTTTCTTCTTGCGGCCCAGCTTGTGGCCCAGTTTGGTGACGAGTTCCAGACCGCCGGCGCCTCCGCCAACGACTACGATGCGGGGAATGGCCATTGAGTGTTCCTCAGTGACAAGATTGATGGGAAGGTGTGAAAAGTGTCGGCCGGCTATCGAGTCAGAACATGCAAGGCCCGGAGTCGATAACTGGCGTCGCGATACCGCTATGATAACAAGATAATGAGCGTGCTAAATAGTGCTGCATGCGCGAGATGTCGTTATTTTACGTATATTCGCCATGAGCACGCGAGAACTCGTCGTTGCGCTTTTGGCACCTACACGAATCCTGTCGCTGAAAAGGAGCAAGGATGCACGATCATCCCACATTCACAGGTCCGGTACATCCGTCGCTCAGGGCGATCGAGATGGTCGCCTTCGACCTCGATGGCACCCTGATCGACTCGGTGCCGGACCTCGCCCATGCGATCGACTGCATGCTTGAGCAAGAGGGGCTGGCGGCGCTGGGCGAGGCGCGGGTACGCGACTTTGTCGGCAATGGATCGCGGGTACTGGTGGAGCGCGCCCTGGCAGCACATGGCCTGGCGACCGATGACCTGGCGCGGGTCGAGCAGGCGCATCAGAGCTTTTTGGCACATTACGCCGCCGACCCCAGCTCGCGTACGCGACTCTATCCCGGGGTGCGGGAATGCCTGGAGGGGCTGCGCCAGGCCGGGATTCCGCTGGTGCTGATCACCAACAAGCCGGAAGCCTTCATCGAGCCGCTGCTTTCGCACTTCGCGCTGAGCGAGCATTTCGCGCTGGCGCTGGGCGGCGATAGCCTGCCGACGCGCAAGCCGGACCCCGCGCCCCTGCTGTTCGCCGCCGAGCGGCTGGGGGTGTTGCCGCGTCAGGCCTTGATGGTCGGTGACTCGCGTCATGATATCGCGGCAGGCCGCGCCGCCGGTTTCCGCACCCTGGCGGTACCTTACGGCTACAACCATGGCGAGCCGATCTCGCGCAGCCACCCGGACTACCTCGTCGACTCGCTTGCCGAGCTGGTCGTGGCTGGCTGAGTGACGCTGATTGATGGGAATTGACAGAGCGAGGCTGGTGTCCCGCTCGGGCGCGCAGTGAGGCATGAGATGGCAGAACTTGCCTCCACCAGCGCTGCCGCCAGCGATCCGCGATGATAGACTGAGTCCCAGACAAGCCGGCCCCGTGTCGGCAACGCACCCTCCGTGGAAGGAACTGCAGGTCATGATGACCCCACAACACTTCGCTGAACTGGCCGAAGCCGGTTACAACCGCATTCCCGTCACCCGTGACGTGCTGGCGGATCTCGACACGCCACTGTCTACCTATCTCAAGCTGGCCGACATGCCGTGGACCTTCCTGCTGGAGTCCGTGCAGGGCGGAGAGAAGTGGGGGCGTTACTCCATCATCGGCCTGCCGTGTCGTGAGCGCATCGAGGTGCGTGGCCAGGTGGTCTCGCATCTGATCAATGGCGAGCAGACCGGCATGACCGAGGTCGAGGACCCCCTCGACTGGATCGAGCAGTTCCAGACCCGTTTCCGTGTGCCGGTCATCGACGGTGCGCCGCGCTTCAATGGCGGTCTGGTCGGCTACTTCGGCTATGACACCGTGCGCTATATCGAACCGCGCCTGCGCGGCGTCGAGAAGCCGGACCCGCTGGGCGTGCCGGACATCCTGCTGATGGTCGCCGACGAGCTGGTGATCTTCGACAACCTGTCCGGGCGTCTGACGCTGTTGACCCACGCCGACCCGGCAACGCCCAACGCCTACGAGGCCGCCTGCGAGCGTCTCGAGCGCCTCGAGATCCAGCTGCGCAGCGCGACCCTGAATACCGTCAGTCCCGGCACCGGCGGCGAGCCGGTCAAGGAGACCGACTTCACCTCCGGCTTCACCGAGGAAGGCTTCAAGGGCGCAGTGGAGAAGATCAAGGAATACGTGCTGGCCGGTGATGTCATGCAGTGCGTGCCGTCGCAGCGCATGTCGATTCCCTACCGCGCCGCGCCGCTGGATCTCTACCGTGCACTGCGCAGCCTGAATCCCTCGCCGTACATGTTCTTCTTCAACCTGGATGACCACCACGTCATCGGCTCGTCACCGGAGATTCTCTCGCGTCTCGAGGATGGCGAGGTCGCGGTGCGCCCGATCGCCGGTACCCGCGTGCGCGGCGCCACCGAAGAGGAAGACCTGGCGCTGGAGAAGGACCTGCTGTCAGATCCCAAGGAAGTCGCCGAGCACCTGATGCTGATCGACCTGGGCCGCAACGACGCCGGTCGCATCAGTCAGACCGGCAGCGTCAAGGTGACGGACCAGATGGTGGTGGAGCGCTATTCCCACGTCATGCACATCGTCTCCAACGTCACCGGCAAGCTGAAGGAAGGCCTGGGGCCGATGGACGTGCTACGGGCCACCTTCCCGGCAGGCACCCTGTCCGGCGCGCCGAAGATTCGCGCCATGGAGATCATCGACGAGGTGGAGCCGGTCAAGCGCGGCATCTATTCCGGCGCGGTGGGCTATCTCTCCTGGCACGGCAACATGGATACCGCCATCGCGATCCGCACCGCGGTGCTCAAGGACAAGGTGCTGCACGTCCAGGCCGGCGCCGGTATCGTGGCCGATTCCGTGCCGCAGTCCGAGTGGGACGAGACCCTCAACAAGGGGCGTGCCCTGTTCCGTGCCGTGGCGATGGCGGAGCGCGGTCTGGACAACCTGGACTGATCGGCGCGCCGTGCATTTCGGGAGTGACTCGCCAGTGTTCGCGGGTCACTCCCTGCAACGGCGCATGTGATTGACACTCCTGGCAGCTCAACGCACTATTGACCCATGACGCTACGTAACCCGCACGACCTCAGCCAGCAGTGGTGGCGCTCCTGACAAGGGGGCGGCTTTCGCATGTCTGAAGTTCGAGGACGTACGACCAGAAGAATGCCGCCGACCAGGGCGGCATTTTTGTTGCTGGACGGCGGGAACGACACCACAGGAGAGCGGGCAGGCCGGTCAATCACGGCGCATGATCCGCTCCCGAGAATGGACACTGACCATGCAGACATTCACTTCGCAGGACGCCAGCACGCCACGCGTGCTGATGATCGACAACTTTGACAGCTTCACCTACAACATCGTCCAGTATCTGAGTGAGCTGGGCGCTGAAGTGCTGACCGTGCGCAATGACGCCATCACGCTCGAGCAGATCGAGGCGCTCGGCGCTTCACATCTGGTGCTGGGTCCGGGGCCGTGCACGCCCAACGAGGCCGGCATCACGCTGGAAACCATTCGCCACTTTGCCGGCAAGCTGCCGATTCTGGGCGTGTGCCTCGGTCACCAGGCCATCGGTCAGGTCTACGGCGGCAAGGTGGTACGTGCGCCCCAGGTGATGCACGGCAAGACCTCCGCCGTGCGTCACGACAACAGCGGTGTCTTCGCCGCGCTGGCCGAGCCGCTGGAAGTCACGCGTTATCACTCGCTGGTGGTCGATCGCGAAAGCCTGCCCGAGTGTCTGATCGTCACCAGCTGGACGGATGACGACGATGTCACGCCGCAGTTGATCATGGGCCTGCGCCATCGCGAGCTGGATGTCGAAGGTGTCCAGTTCCACCCTGAGTCGATCCTGACATTGCAGGGTCATGAGCTTCTGGCTAACTTCCTGCGTCGCGGCGAGGCTGCGAAAGCCGCCTGAGCGGGCGTTGATCGCATAGAGTCACACCCTATTTTTTCATGCGTCAGCCGCCGAGGCTGGCGCCTGCGGAGACACAACATGCAGATGCGTGAGGCGATTGGCGCCGTGATGCGCCGCCAGCACCTGAGCTACGACGACACTCATGCGGTCATGACGGCCATCATGACCGGCGAGGCGACCCAGGCGCAGATCGGGGCCTTGTTGATGGCGCTGTCGATGAAGGGCGAGACCGTCGATGAGCTGGCCGCCGCCGCCCAGGTGATGCGTGAGCTGATGACGCGGGTCACGGTGCGCGCCACCGATGCAGTGGATATCGTCGGCACCGGCGGTGATGGCGCCAACCTGTTCAATGTCTCCACGGCGGCAAGCTTCGTGGTGGCGGCCGCCGGTGGTCATGTGGCCAAGCATGGCAACCGCAGTGTCTCGTCATCGTCCGGCAGTGCCGACCTGCTTGAGTCGGCTGGCATCAATCTGGCGCTGGACGCCGAGCAGGTCGCACGCTGCATCGATGATATCGGGGTCGGCTTCATGTTCGCGCCCAATCATCACGCCGCCATGAAGCACGTGATCGGCCCGCGCCGCGAGATGGGGGTGCGTACCATGTTCAACATCCTCGGTCCGCTGACCAATCCGGCCGGCGCCACCCGTCAGGTGCTGGGGGTCTATGACCCGGCGCTGGTACCGCTGATGGCCGAGGTGCTCAAGCGCCTCGGGGCCGAGCATGTGCTGGTGGTGCACAGCGATGATGGTCTGGACGAGATCTCGCTGGCGGCACCGACGCTGGTCAATGAGCTCAAGGATGGCGAGATCCGCGAATACCGTATCGCGCCGGAAGACTTCGGCATCGCGCGCCAGTCGCTGGAAAGTCTGGCGGTGGAAACCTCGGACGCCAGCCTCAAGCTGGTGCAGCAGGCGCTGCGCGGTGATGACGGCCCGGCCAGCGACATCGTGGCACTCAATGCCGGTGCGGCCCTTTACGTGGCGGGCATCGCGGACAGTCTCAAGGAGGGTGTCAGCATTGCCGAGGACGTGCAGGCCAGCAAGCTGCCGTTCGAGAAGATGAAGGAATTGGCGGATTTCACCCGTGTCTACGCCCAGGTCAATGATGAAGGAGCGACCCGCTGATGAGCACCGAGCAGACGACTGACAAGGCATTGCCGACCATCCTGGCCAGGATTCTGGCGCGCAAGGAAGAAGAGATCGCCGAGCGCAGCGCCGCGGTGAGCGAGGCGGACCTGCAGACCCTGATCGAGAAACAGAGCGCGCCGCGCGGCTTCATCGAGGCGCTGACGTCGCGCATCGACCGTGGCGAGCCGGCCATCATCGCCGAAGTGAAGAAGGCGTCCCCCTCCAAGGGCGTGATCCGTGAAGACTTCGTGCCCGCCGAAATCGCCGTGGCCTACGAGCAGGCCGGCGCCGCCTGTCTGTCGGTGCTCACCGATGCCGACTTCTTCCAGGGGCATGAGGACTTCATGATCGAGGCGCGCGACGCCGTCTCGATTCCGGTGATTCGCAAGGACTTCATCATCCACCCGTATCAGGTGCTGGAAGCACGTGCCATCGGTGCCGACTGCATCCTGTTGATCGTCGCGGCGCTGGACGATGCGCGCCTGAGCGCTCTGTATCGTCAGGCGCGTGAGCTGGACATGGATGTGCTGGTCGAGGTGCATGACGGCGAAGAACTCAAGCGTGCACTGGCGCTGGGCATCGAACTGGTCGGCATCAACAACCGTGACCTGCGTACCTTCGAGACGTCGCTGGAGACGACGCTGGACCTGCTGACCGACATGCCGCAAGGCGTGCGCGTGGTCACCGAATCCGGCATCCATACCCGTGACGATGTGGCGAAGATGCGCGACGCTGGCGTCCACGGCTTCCTGGTAGGGGAGGCCTTCATGCGCTTTGATGATCCGGGTGAAGGCCTGCGGGGATTGTTCTTCGGGGATTGATAGCCGGTAGTTGGCGTTATTCGTTATCTTATGGATAACAAAAGCCCGCATGGCAATGCCATGCGGGCTTTTTTATGCCTGTCTGCTGACTTCTGTCCAAAGGCCTGTGGCCGTCATCCTGCTGGAGGTCTATGGCTGCCATCAGTCACAGGGTCAGGCGTCTGTCTTGACGCTCTCGACTCCCTTGCGTGCCGTGAGCAGAGCCTCGGCGATTTCCTCGACCCCGGCGCCATGACTGTGGCGTGTCACCCAGCTGGGCTCCCAGCCCAGTGCCGCGCGGTGCTGGATGATGTTGGCCACGCCCACGGTGTGGCGGAAGGTGGCGAACATCGGCGCATCATTGGGTGCATCGCCGACGTACATCACCTCCTGCTCCAGCTGCATGCGGTCCAGGCCGAAGGTCTCGGTGAGGACCCGCACCGCCATGCGCGCCTTGTCGAACTCGCCCTGCCACGCATTGATGTGGATGGAGCTGGCGCGCGCCTGAATACCGGCGGCCGTGAAGCCGGCGATGATGGCGCGTATCTCGCTCTGGGCCAGCGGGCCGACCGCCTGACAGTGGTCCACCGCGACATCGGCGAAGCGGAAGGGCTGGTCCTGGGCCAGTGCTGCGCGTGGATGGTTGAGCAGCAGCTGGCGGGCGACGGTCATGACGTGGCGCTGGCGAGCGCGCAGGCGCTGCTCGTCTTCCCACCAGGTGGTGAGGATGCGCTGCCCCTGGCGGCGGAAGGCAAAGGCGCCGTTCTCACCGATCACGCTGGCAACCGGCCAGGCGCGTGCGATGTGATCGCACCAGCCCGCACAGCCGCCCGTGACGGGAATGACCATGATGCCGGCGGCATCCAGACGCTCCAGCGCCGCCAGCGTCGATGCCGCGAGACGCCCTTCATGGGTGAGGGTGTCATCGATATCGGTCAACAGATACCGGATACCCGACAGGGTGCTGGCAGGACAGTGGGCGAAAGCTTGCATGGTGATTCCAGAAATCCTCAGAAGGTAAGCGGGAGCACGGCTGTCATCAGTCGCGTGTCCCTTCAGTATCGTCGATGCGTGCCGGCTTGCGCGACGCGCCTCGGTTCAGGCAGTGAAGCGCACCGACAGGCTCTGCTGGCTGGCAGCCTCCAGCGCGCTGCGATAATCGGGCTGATGGGGCAGCTCATCGGTGACCAGCAGGTCGATCTCCTCGAGCGGGGCGATGCGGCACATGGCGGCGCGCCCCCACTTGCTGGCGTCGGCGACCAGAATCCGGCGCTGGGCATGATGGACCAGCGCACGGCTGACCGCGGCTTCTTCCGGGTCGAAGTCGAGCAGCCCACCGGCATCGAGGCCGCCACAGCCGAGGACCGCGATATCGACCTGATGACGCGCGAAGAAGGCTACGGTGGCACTGCCGACCACGTCGAGATCCTGCGGGCGCAGTTGTCCTTCCGCCAACTGGACGGCGACATCCGGATGGGTCGAAAGCGCCTGCGCCACCTGCAGATTGTTGGTAATCACGCGCAGGCCGCGCCGGGCAAGCAAGGCTTCGGCGACCGCCACCACGCTGGTGCCGATGCCCAGCGCCAGGGTGGCGCCATCGGGAATCTCGGCGACCACGCTGGCGGCCATGGCCTGCTTGGCAGTGCGCGCCAGCATGATGCGTTGGGAATGTCCCAGGTTGTAGCCGCCCGGTGGGCGCTCGATGCCGCCGTGGCGCCGACGCGCCAGCCCGCGCTCACACAGCACGCCCAGGTCACGCCGGATGGTCTGGGGCGTGACGTCGAAGGCGTGGGCCAGCGGGTCGACGGCCAGCTGGCCCTCGCGGGCCAGTCGCTCGAGTATCTGTTGCTGGCGCGGCGTCAGTGCATCATTGCTTGCGTGTTCGACGCTGCGACTGTCGCGCTCGATGCCCGGGGTCATGTCTGGGGTAGCCCTTGCGTGGTGGTGTCGTTCGGCAGAGTGGGCTCGCGATCCTCCTCGCTGAAGATGGCCGGGTCATCGCTGATGACGGCATCCACACCCCAGGCCCAGCGCGGCGCGAAGGCGGCCGCATCATTGGGCGTGTAGCAGAGCAGCTTGTGGCCCCGGCTGGTGATGGCACTGGCCGCGGCGCGCGTCAGGGCGCGCCAATCGGCATGCACGGAACTTGCGTTCAGCTCATCGGCCAGGCTCTGCCAGTCGTCGGGAATGTCATCGTAGAGCAGGCCGATATGCACCTGCGGGTCGCGTTGACGTGTCAACCGCAGCGCCTGGGGATCAAACGACGAGATGATCAGGTGTGAGGCGGGCAGATGGGCGGTGGCCATCGGGATGGCGGCATCGACCAGCGCCTGGGCATCGTGGCCAGGGCTGAGCTTGAGCTCCAGATTCAGGCGCATGTCCAGGCGCGCGATCAGCTCCAGCGCCTGCTTGAGCGAGGCCATCCGCTCACCGGCAAAGCACGCATTGAACCAGCTGCCGACATCGAAGGTCTGCACGCTGTCCCAATCCAGATTCTTGAGCTTGCCACGCCCATCCGAGCAGCGATTCACGCCGGCATCGTGCCAGATGACCGGCGTGCCATCGCCCAGCAACTGCACGTCCAGCTCCACCCATTGAAAGCCGGCCTCATGCGCCGCCTGAATGGCGGCCAGGGTGTTTTCCGGCGCATAGGCCGACAGGCCGCGATGTGCGATCGCCAGGGGCAGGGACAGGACGCTGTCAGTTGAATGTGATGCGTCGGCTGAATGTGACGATGAAACCATGGTGAATCCTCACAGAAAGAATGGCATGTCTGCCCGCTACGCAGCTGTGGCGCTGATCGGTCGAGGCGGATCACTGATGCTCAGACGCGAGACTGATCAGGGCAGGTCTCAAGCATTACCATCCAATGATGACGTTATCAGGGCAAGGGGTTCCGTCGGCCCGCGACAGGATGCAAGCGCTCATTCGGTGGCCGCTGTCGCCTGCTCGCGGGTTGCCAGCCGCTTGCCGTCGGTGCCGAACAGATGGGCACGCGCCGGAAGGATGGCCAGGCGCAGCGTCTGTTCTTCCGCGACGGCGTGCTCGCCATCCAGTCTCACCACCAGCGGCTCGTTCTGGCCTTGCAGCCGGCAGTACGCCAGGGTGTCCGCGCCCAGCGGTTCGACCAGCTCGATGCGCGCCTCAAGCTCCGCGGCCCCTGCGGGCAGGGCATCGGTTGCTTCCAGCACCTGCAGGTGCTCGGGGCGAATGCCGAGGGTCAGCTCATCGCCCGTGGCCAAGCCTTCGCCCTTCAGGGCAATGGTTGCGCCACACGGCAGCGCAAGACCTGCCTGTGCCTGGGTGGCGCTCAGGAAGTTCATCGCCGGCGAGCCGATGAAGCCGGCGACGAACTGACTGGCGGGTTGATCATAGAGCGCCATCGGCGTGCCGAACTGCTCGACATGGCCGCCGTTCATCACCACCAGGCGGTCTGCCAGGGTCATGGCCTCGGTCTGATCATGGGTCACGTAGACGGAAGTGACCTTGAGACGCTTCTGCAGGCGACGGATCTCGAGACGCATCTGCACACGCAGCTTGGCGTCCAGATTCGAGAGTGGCTCATCGAACAGGAAGACCTGCGGCTTGCGCACGATGGCGCGTCCCATGGCGACACGCTGACGCTGGCCGCCGGAGAGCTGCTTGGGGCGGCGATCGAGCAGCTCGGTCAGGCCCAGCAGCTCGGCGGCCTCGCTGACGCGCTGCTGGATCTCGTCCTTGGGCGTGCGCCGGTTCTTGAGGCCGTAGGCCATGTTGTCGAACACGCTCATGTGCGGGTAGAGCGCGTAGTTCTGGAACACCATCGCGATGTCGCGCTCGGCGGGTTCCAGCTCATTGACGCGCTTGCCGTTGATCTCCAGATCGCCCTCGGAGATGTCCTCCAGGCCTGCCAGGGTGCGCAGGAGGGTCGACTTGCCACAGCCGGACGGGCCGACGATGACGATCAGCTCGCCTTCGCCGAAGGCCAGGTCGATGCCATGCAGGGCCTTGTAGCCATTGGGGTACTGCTTCTTGAGCTGCTTGAGCGCCAGTGTTGCCATGAGTTGTGTATCCAGAGCGGTGGCGTGACGGGCAAGTCTGTCCATCACGGCGTAACGGAGTCAGGGGGCGAGGTGTCGCGGGTCGGAGCGCGAGATCACTTCTCGCTGTCCACCAGGCCCTTGATGAAGTAGCGCTGCATGAACAGGATCACCAGTACCGGCGGGCCCATGGCCAGCAGCGTGGTGGCGGTGACGTCCTGCCACGGCACCAGGCCATCACCGGTGGTCAGCATGCGCTTGAGGCTGACGACGATGGTCAGGTAGTCGGCATCGGTGGTGATCAACAGCGGCCACAGATACTGGTTCCAGCCGTAGATGAACATGATCACGAACAGTGCCGCGATGTTGGTCTTCGACAGCGGCAGCAGGATGTCCTTGAGAAAGCGCCACGGCCCGGCGCCATCGATGCGCGCGGCCTCGACCAGCTCCGCCGGGATGGTCAGGTAGAACTGACGCAGCAGGAAGGTCGCGGTGGCGCTGGCGATCAGCGGCAGGATCAGGCCGGCGTAGCTGTCCAGCATGTTGAGGTCGGCCACCACCTTGAAGGTCGGTAGGATGCGCACCTCCACCGGCAGCATCAGGGTGATGAAGATCAGCCAGAAGCACAGCTTGCGGAAGCGGAACTCGAAGAAGACGATCGCGTAGGCGGCCAGCACCGAGATGATGATCTTGCCGATGGCGATGCCCAGTGCCATCAGCATCGAGTTGAACAACAGGGTCATCACGTCGGCGCCGAGACTGCTGACCGGGTCTGCCAGAAGCTGGCGGTAGTTGTCCAGGCCAGCCTCGCCGATCCAGACGGGGGCGACGTTGGAGTAGAGGTCACCCATCTCGTGGGTACTGGCGCTGAAGGCGATCCAGACCGGCAGGAAGAACAGTGCGCAGCCGACGATCAGCAGGGCATGGCTTGCGATATCAAGCCCGGGGCGGTTGTAGCGCATCAGTACTGCACCTTCTTCTCGACATACTTGAACTGGATCAGCGTCAGCACGCCGACGATGACCATCAACAGCACGGACTGGGCAGCACTCGAGCCCAGGTCCTGCCCGACGAAACCATCTTCATAGACCTTGTAGACCAGGGTGCGGGTCGAGCCGGCCGGACCGCCCTGGGTGGTGGCATCGATGGTGCCGAAGGTCTCGAAGAAGGCGTAGACCACGTTCATCACCAGCAGGAAGAAGCTGGTCGGCGAGAGCAGCGGGAAGGTGATGGTCCAGAAACGCCGCCAGGGGCCGGCGCGGTCCATCGCGGCCGCTTCCAGCAGGCTCTTGGGGATCGCCTGGAGACCTGCGAGGAAGAACACGAAGTTGTAGCTCATCTGCTTCCAGATCGAGGCCAGCACCACCAGCAACATGGCCTGATCGCCATTGAGCTTGTGGTTCCAGTCGATGCCGATGGCGGACAGCAGCTCCGGCAGAATGCCCAGCGTCGGGTCGAACAGAAACAGCCACAGCACCCCGGCCACGGCGGGTGCCACGGCGTAGGGCCAGATCAGCAGGGTCTTGTAGGCGTGTGCGCCGCGCAGCACGCGGTCGGCCAGTACGGCCAGCCCCAGCGCCAATGCCATGGCGCCGAAGGCCACTGCAAAGGAGAAATAGGTGGTCGTCCATAGTGTCGTGAGATATTCCGGCTCGCTCAGCACGCTGACGAAGTTGCTCAGCCCGGTGAATTCCCGCGAGAGCCCGAAGGCGTCCTCGACATAGAAGGCCTGTTCGATGGCCTGGTAGGCCGGCCAGAAGAAGAACACGGCCACGATCAGCAGCTGAGGCGCCAGCAGTATCCAGGGCGTGATGGGGTGTCGATTGAAATGGGCCATGCAGCAGGGGTCTCGCAAGCAAGGAGGGACTGGGTGGTTCCGTCGGTAGCATGGAGTCGGCAAACCTCGGCCGCTCCTGCGCCATCAAGCCGTGAGAGAAGGGAAAGGACACCGGATGTCGGATGCGCTTTCCGCTCTCTGGCTGGAGAAAATAGCGGGAGGGCGAGCCCGGCATGGGCCCGCCCCCGGTGTGGCGATGATCAGCCGTTGGCGCGTTCGAACTTCTCGAGCAGCGAATCGCCGCGCTTGACGGCGTTGTCGAGGCCGTCCTGCACGCTTTCCTTGCCGGAGAAGATCTTCTCCAGCTCTTCATTGATCACGTCACGAATCTGCACCATGTTGCCCAGGCGCAGGCCTTTGGAGTTCTCGGTCGGCGTCGCGGAGGTCATCTGGGTGATGGCGACGTCGGTGCCCGGGTTCTCGGCGTAGAAGCCCTGTTCGCGCGTCAGCTCTGCCGCGGCAGTCGTGATCGGCAGATAGCCGGTGAACTGGTGCCAGTCGGCCTGCACTTCAGGCTTTGAGAGGTACTGGAAGAACTTGGCGACGCCCTGGTATTCCTCATCGCTGTGACCGGACAGCACCCACAGCGAGGCGCCACCGATGATGGAATTCTGCGGCGTCTCGATCACGTCGCTGTCATAGGGCAGCGGTGCCACGCCGAACTCGAAGCCCTTGGCGCTTTCCTTGACGCCGGCATAGCTGGCGGAAGAGCCCATCATCATCGCGCACTCGCCGGAGTAGAACTTGGGTGCCGCGTCATCGAAGCGACCGCCGAACACGAAGCGCTTGTCGGCCTGCCAGTCATCGAGACGCTGAATGTGGTCGACCACGGCGGTCGTGTTGAATTCGAGGCGGGTATCGGTGCCGGCGAAGCCATTGGCCTGGCTGGCGAAGGGCACGTCATTGCGCGCCGAGAAGTTCTCCAGCATCACCCAGGATGGCCAGGTGGTGGTCAGGCCACAGCTGGCGGCGCCGGAATCGACGACCTTCTTGAGCGCAGCGCCCATTTCCTGCCAGGTCTGCGGGAGGGAGTCGACGCCTGCCTTGGCCAGCACGTCCTTGTTGTAGTAGGTCACTGGCGTGGAGGAGTTGAACGGCATCGACAGCATCTTGCCGTCGGTGTCGGTGTAATAGCCGGTGACGGCAGACAGGTAGGCGTTCGGGTCGAAGGCGGTGCCTTCCTTAGGCGCGAAGTCTGCCATCAGCTGATGCACCGGGACGATCGCACCCTTGGCGCTCATCATGGTGGCGGTGCCGACCTCGAAGATCTGCACGATGTCCGGGCCCTTGCCGGCGCGGAAGGCGGCGATGGCGGAGGTCATGGTCTCGGAGTAGTTGCCCTTGAAGACCGGCTTGACGACGTAGTCGTCCTGGCTTGCATTGAAGTCGGCCGCGATCTCGTCGACCTTCTTGCCGAGCCCGCCCCCCATGGCGTGCCACCATTCCACCTCGGTGGCGGCGAGGGCACTGGCGGAGGCGGAGGCGAAACCGATGGCCAGTGCGAGGCTGGCGAGGCGACGAGTCGCGGTGGCAGTCGTACGGGTGCTTGCATGATAGGTCGGGCGGCGCATGGTCAAACTCCTGAGAGGTTCCCCTGGCCAGCTTCCGCAACAAAGAAGAAGGACGCTGGCCGCTGACGATCGATGGCGACGATCAAGTGAACATTTTCTTGTTCTTTTGATGATCGTCCGAAAAGCGTAGACGACTCTATAGCGCCCGCCTTACAACTTTGTGACAGGAAGATGTTCATTCGAGCGAGGCTGAACTTATGGCTGAGCAGCCGGTGTGTGGCGCCGCCAGCTCGGCTCAGGCTGGCAAGCGAGGCGCCGGGGGCAACTCAAGGCCGGAATAAGCGGCCGGCGAGCGAGTGTGCTAGTCTTGCGCGCTGAAAATGCCTGTGGCGGAGAACGCGATGAAAGTGGTTGAAGTGAGTGCCGGTGCCCGACGTGATGCCTGTCTGGCGATGCTGTGCGCCGAAGTCCATGGCCGCGAGGGTGGTCTGGATGCGCTGGTGAGTTACGCCGGCGTGCGTGGGGTGTGGTTCGAGAATGAGATGGCGCGCCTGTTCGCGCTGGTCGACGATGCCGAGCGCATCCACTCTGCCGCGCTGCTGGTACTCGACGAGAACGCACGTGGCCTGAATCTGGCGCTGTGGGCGACACCGACGGTGCATCGCGGTCACGACCACGGCATCGCGCTGGTCTCCCAGCTGTCCGATCACGGCCGCCTGCAGGTGCGCATCACCGACAGCTCACTGGTCAGCGTGCTGCGTCGCGCCGGCATCAACGACTGGCTGGAGGCCGAGGCCGAAGGCGATCAACCGCGCGAGCTGGTCGGCATGAATCCGGCGGCGCGTGTCGGCAACCTGGCGGCCCTCGACGCGCCGCTGCGCCTGGACCGCGAGCGCATCAAGCGCTCCTTCAAGGCGCGCCCGAAGGACTTCGAGACCTACAAGAACGCCTTCGTGCGTGACCTGGAGCACTTCGCGCGTCATATCTGAGGATGAGATGACGCAAGCGAATGACATGCTCACCAAGACAAAGGCCCCGCTCATTGAGCGGGGCCTTTGTGGTTCAGCGATCAGTGATCAGTGATCAATTCCTGCGCCGATCAAGCGGGCGTCGGCCAGTCATCAGGCGGCGTCCTGCTGCGGGTTGGAGGCGGTGCCGTCACTCGCCATCGGCTTGCGCACGAAGGCGTCGAATTCGAAGTGGTCGACGGTCAGCATGTCGAGTACCTCGGCTTCGAAGACGCGCATGAAGTCGCCATCCTCGGCGGACAGGATGCCTGCCTCGACCGCCGCTTCGATACGCGCTTCCGGAGACAGTGCGTCGGCCGGAATCTCGCCCTTGTGGTAGGCCTTGGCCAGCGCCTTGTAGATCGGCTCGGCGCGCGGGTAGTCCTTGAGCAGCGCGTTGTAGCGGGCGAGGGCATTGTCCTGCTGGCCTTCGTCCTGGGCGTCCCAGGTGTTGTCGATCAGCTTGGCACGCAGTGCAGTGTCGGTGGAGACGGCTCGGGCGATCTCGCGGGTCAGGCTGTCCTTGGGCATGGCGAACTGACGGCCACGCGGCAGGGCGATCACGCGCAGGGCAGTGCCCAGTGCACGGTTGGGCAGGTTGGCGAACAGCTCATCCAGTGCCTTTTCCGCGCGGTGCAGCAGCCACTGCATGCTGAAGTGGAACAGCGCCTCTTCGTGTTCGCAGGCTTCGGTTTCGTGCCACTGCTTGAGCGTCAGTGACGCCAGATAGAGGTTGGAGAGCACGTCGCCCAGGCGCGCCGACAGCATCTCGCGCGCCTTGAGGCTGGAACCGAGACTTGCCATGGCCGCGTCGGCAGACAGCGAGAAGGCGGCGCTGAAGCGGTTGATGTGGCTGGCGTAGGGCGTGGCGACGGCGTCGAAGCCAGTGGCCTTGCCGCCGATGCCGAAGCTCTGGGTGAAGGCGCGTGCCGCGTTGCCGAAGATCAGGCCGGCATGGCGGAAGAAGGCCTTGTCGAAGGCGTTCAGGTCATCGGCGTCCTTGGCGGCCAGCTCCTCCAGCACGTAAGGATGGCAGCGGATCGCGCCCTGACCGAAGATCATCAGGTTGCGGGTCATGATGTTGGCACCTTCCACCGTGATCGAGACCGGGGTGCCAGCGTAGGCCACGCCGATGTAGTTGCGCGGGCCAAGCGTCACGCCGCGTCCGCCGTGGATGTCCATGCCGTCGGCCAGCAGCGAGCGGGCCATCTCGGTCAGCTGGCTCTTGAGGATGGCGGAGGGCACCGCCGGCTTGTGGCCATTGTCGATCATGTTGGCGGTGTGCAGCACCGACGCCTGGCTGATGTAGTTCATCGCGGCCATGCGTGCCAGGGGCTCCTGCACGCCTTCCATCTCGGCCACCGGCAGATTGAACTGACGACGGATGCGCGCAAAGCCGGCGCTCCAGCCCAGTGCGTAGCGCGAGATGCCCGCGGAGCCGGACGGCAGGGTGATACAGCGACCCACCGACAGACACTCGACCAGCATCTTCCAGCCCTGGCCGGCCATCTGCTCACCACCGATCAGATAGCTGAGCGGAATGAAGACGTCCTTGCCGAAGATCGGGCCATTCATGAACGGCGCGCCGATCGGGTGGTGACGACGGCCGATGTCCATGCCGTCGGTGTCGCGCGGAATCAGGGCGCAGGTGATGCCGATGTCTTCCACGTCACCCAGCAGGTGCTCGGGGTCGAACATGCGGAAGGCCAGGCCGACCACGGTGGCGACCGGCGCCAGGGTGATCCAGCGCTTCTCGAAGTTCAGGCGAATGCCGACGACTTCCTCGCCGTCATGCATGCCGCGACACACGATGCCGGTGTCCGGGATGGAGGTCGCGTCACTGCCGGCACGCGGGCCGGTCAGACCGAAACACGGAATCTCGCGGCCATCGGCCAGGCGAGGCAGGTAATGGTTCTTCTGTTCTTCGCTGCCGTACTTGAGCAGCAGCTCGCCCGGGCCGAGGGAGTTGGGCACGCCGACGGTGACCATCAGCGTCTCGTTGACCGCCAGCTTCTGCAGCACCAGCGACTGCGCCTTGGTCGAGAAGCCCAGGCCGCCATATTCCTTGGGAATGATCATGCCGAAGAACTTCTCGCGCTTGAGGTATTCCCACAGCGCTTCGGGCAGATCGGCACGCTCACGCGCGATCTCCCAGCTGTTGGTCATGCCGCAGGCGACAGAGCATTGATCGTCGATGAAGGCCTGCTCTTCGCTGGAGATGCCGTCGTTGCGCTGTGCGGTCAGGGTGTCCCACTGCGGCTTGCCGGAAAAGAGCTCGGCGTCCCAGAACACGGTGCCGGCTTCCAGCGCCACCTTCTCGGTGTCCGAGACCTTGGGGGAGACCTTCTTGAACATCGCGAACAGGCGCGGGCTGAGCCACTTGCTGCGCAGGGCCGGCAGGCCACACACCGCGACCAGTGCCGCGCCGATCAGCAGCAGGCAACCCAGTACCGGTGCGTCGACCGCCAGGCCGACGATACCGATGATGGCGAGAACGCCGATGGCCGCGAGGGCCCCGGCTTCGCGTGCCATGACGGCCAACAGACCGGCAACAGCGACAAGGATGAGGATGAGCTGCGTCATGGCAGGATCTCCGGGTGGCGAGGGATGGTGTCTTTGCATGGCGTTTCTACAGCGTAGCAGCCATGCGTTTAGAACAGTTGTTTGAATTCTCTTCAGCGTATCCCATGTTGCCCGACCCTGCAGTACGTCCAAGGTCTAAGGTGTGCGGATTCATTCTCGAAAAGGGCAGTCGCCCGGGGGAGGCAGTCGGCGAGCGCCAGACCGGGCTGAGTGAAAGCTGTCTGGCAGGCATGAAAAAGGCCCCGCAATGCGGGGCCTTGGACGATCGATAGCGCTTGCGTGCGTGAGGTCAGACTACCTGTCGCAGGCGTTGACTCGCACGGGCTATGGCGTTGATCAGTGCTCAGTCATTGATCAGTGCTTAGCCATTGACCAGTGCTCAGTCATTGATCAGTGCTTAGCCATTGATCGGAGCGGAGTCGATCTTGCGCTTGGCGGGCTTCTTGGCCGGCGTGCCGGGTTCGATCACGAAGTAATCGGCGTCGGACGGTGGCAGCGGCGCGCGGCCACGAATCTTGTCGGCCATCTTCTCGGCCAGCATGATCGTCGGCGCATTCAGGTTGCCGGTCGGGATGACCGGGAACAGCGAGGCATCGACGACGCGCAGGTTGTCGAGGCCATGCACGCGACCGGCACCATCGACCACTGAAGTCTCGTCGCTACCCATGCGGCAGCTGCCACACGGGTGGTAGGCGGTCTCGGCGTGGTTGCGCACGTACTCGTCGAGCTCGGCGTCGGTCTGTGCCTGGGCGCCCGGTGCCAGCTCGCGGCCGCGGTAGGGGTCCAGCGCGGGCTGGGCGATGATCTCGCGGGTCAGGCGGATGGCGGCGCGGAACTCTTCCCAGTCACGTTCCTCGGCCATGTAGTTGAAGAAGATCGACGGCGCGGCCTTGGGGTCGAGTGAGGTCAGGCGAACGCGGCCCTTGCTCTGGGAGCGCATCGACCCGACGTGCGCCTGGAAGCCGTGGCCCTGCACTGCGCTCTTGCCGTTGTAGCTGATCGCGATCGGCAGGAAGTGATACTGCAGGTTCGGCCAGGCCTCGTTGTCATCGCTGCGAATGAAGCCGGCGGCCTCGAACTGGTTGCTGGCGCCGACACCGGTGCCCTTGAGCATCCATTCCAGACCGATGGGCGGCTGGTTGTACCACTTGAGGGACGGATACAGCGAGATCGGCTGGGTGCACTCGTACTGGATGTAGAGCTCCAGGTGGTCCTGCAGGTTCTCGCCCACGCCCGGCAGGTGATGGACCATCTTCACGCCCAGCGGCTCGAGATGTTCACGGTTGCCGACGCCGGAGCGCTGCAGGATCTGCGGCGAGGCGATGGCGCCGGCGCACAGCAGCACTTCCTTGCGCGCACGCACGCGGTGGTCCTGGCCCTTGCGCTCGTACTTCACACCGACCGCCGTCTTGCCTTCGAACAGGATGACGTCGGTGGTGGCACGCGTCTCGATGGTCACGTTGGAGCGCTTCTTGGCGGTATCCAGATAGCCGCGTGCGGTGGAGGCGCGACGGCCTTCTCTGGTCACGAAGCGGTCCATCGGGCCGAAGCCTTCCTGCTGGTAGCCGTTGACGTCTTCGGTGGCCGGGTAGCCCGCCTCGATGCCTGCCGCGATGAAGGCATGATAGAGCTCGTTGTTGCCCTGCTTGGGCGTGGTGACCGACACCGGGCCGTCGCCGCCATGGTAGTCATTCGGGCCGATATCGCGCGTCTCGCACTTGCGGAAGTAGGGCAGGCACTCACGATAGTTCCAGTCGGCCAGGATGGGGTCCTTGGCCCAGTTGTCGTAATCCAGCGCATTGCCGCGGATGTAGCACATGCCGTTGATCAACGAGGAGCCGCCCAGGCCCTTGCCGCGGCCACATTCCATGCGACGGTTGTTCATGTGCGGCTCGGGATCGGTCTTGAAGTCCCAGTTGTAGCGCTGACCCTGCAGCGGGTACGCCAGCGCGGCGGGCATCTGGGTGCGGAAGTCGAAGCGGTGGTCGCGGCCACCGGCTTCCAGCAACAGTACACTGACATCGGCGTCTTCGCTCAGGCGGGTGGCCAGCACGTTGCCGGCGCTGCCGGCGCCGATGATGACGTAGTCGTATTCACGCTCGAATTGGCTCATGGAAGGTCCTCTCGTATCGGGTGCCACATGCGGGCACATGACGCCCCGTTCACGACGGGGAGTGGCCACTGCCGGGCTGCTGGATACGTTTGCTTGTCTGTGGTGAGCCGTCGGGGCACCGCATGACAGCAAGCTGCCATCGGGGGCTCAACGACTCATCGGGATTCGGGCACTGCGCGCGGCACTGGCGAGCGACGCAGCGTGCAGCCGGCATGGCGAGTGTTCGACATGCCGGCAGGTGGGGCATCTGGCGCGTTGTCGTACTTGAGGTCCGGTGCTTAGGCCCGGTCTTGAGGTCCGGTTTTGAGAGCCGGTACTTCAGCCTCTGGCGCCAGAGGGTGCTGCTGTCATCAGGCCTTGCGGCCAGTGATGGCTCAGAAGGCGGACTCGAACGGGCCCATCTCGATCAGCACGGACTTGGTCTGGGTGTAATGAGACAGCGTCTCGACACCGTTCTCGCGACCGATACCGGACTGCTTGTAGCCGCCGACCGGCATTTCGGACGGCGACTCGCCCCAGGTGTTGACCCAGCAGATACCGGCTTCGAGCTGGTGAATCACGCGATGCGCGCGGTTCAGGCTCTCGGTGAACAGGCCAGCCGCCAGACCATAGGTGGTGTCGTTGGCGCGACGGATGACTTCCTCTTCACTGTCGAAGGACAGGATGGACATCACCGGACCGAAGATCTCTTCCTGCACGATACGCATGTCATCGCTGCAGTCGGTGTAGACGGTCGGTGCGACCCAGGCGCCCTTGGCGAAGTCGCCTTCGCTCATGCGCTCGCCGCCGACCAGCAGACGTGCGCCGTCCTGTTTGGCGATCTCCAGATAGGAGACGACCTTGTCCAGGTGCTCGAAGCTGACCAGCGGACCGAAGGTGGTGGCGCGGTCCTGCGGGTCGCCGGCCTTGATGCGCGCGACGCGCTCGACGATCTTGGCTTCGAAGGCGTCCTTGACGCTGGCTTCGACGAACACGCGGGTGCCGTTGGTGCACACCTGACCGGAGCTGTAGAAGTTGGCCATCATGGCACCGTCGGCGGCACGGTCGAGATCGGAATCGGCGAACACCAGCAGCGGGGATTTGCCGCCCAGCTCCATGGTGACTTCCTTGAGGCTGGAAGAGGCGGACGCGGACATGACCTTCTTGCCGGTGCCGGCTTCCCCGGTGAAGGAGATCTTGGCGATATCCGGGTGCTCGGTGAGCATCACGCCGACACGGGCATCGCCCTGTACGACGTTGAACACGCCATCCGGCAGGCCGGCTTCGGTGAAGATCTCGGCCAGCTTCAGTGCGCTCAGCGGCGTGACTTCGCTGGGCTTGAAGACCATGGCGTTGCCGGCGGCGAGGGCCGGGGCAGACTTCCAGCAGGCGATCTGGATCGGGTAGTTCCAGGCACCGATGGCGCCGATGACGCCCAGCGGCTCCTTGCGGGTATAGACGAAGGCTTCCTGACGCAGCGGCATCTGGCTGCCTTCGATGGCCGGCGCGAGGCCCGCGTAGTACTCGAGTGCATCGGCACCGGTGACGATGTCGACCGCTTCGGTCTCAGACAGCGGCTTGCCGGTGTCGAGTGTCTCGAGCAGCGCCAGTTCGTCGTTGCGCTCGCGCAGCAGGTCCACGGCGCGACGCAGGATGCGTGAACGCTCCATGCCGGTCATTGCGGCCCACACCTTCTGACCCTGCAGGGCGCTTTCGACGGCGGTATCGACGTCGGCACCGCTGGCCTGCTGGATCTCGGCGATGACTTCGCCGGTGGCCGGATTGACGGTCTCGAAGGTCTCGCCGGAGGTGGCTTCGACCCGACGGCCACTGATGTAGAGGGTCTGGGTCGGGAAGCTTGCGTTGCCGTTAGCCATGCGTGCGCTCCTTACTGGGTTCAGGGGAAGTGGGGGAGTCTGTCGCGTTCAGGGATGCTGCCATGTGACGTGTCAGCTGGTAGTCAGCGTATTCGTAGGCGAGGCGGCGTGCGCGCTCGACATCGAGGCCGGTCGGGTCCAGCGTACCGCGCAACCACAGGCCGTCGATCAAGGCGGCCAGTCCGGCCGCGGCATCACGTGCCTCGTTCAGCGGCATGCAGCGGCGGAACAGGGCACACAGATTGGAGATCAGCCGTCTGTCGTTGACTCGCTGCAGGCGTTCCAGCGGAATGCGATGCATGCTGGAGGCCCAGAAGGCCAGCCAGGTCTTGGAGACGCTCTGGCTGACTTGGCTGCGATCAAAGTTGCCGTCGATCACCGCGCGCAGATGGCTGCGGACGTCATCGTCGGCCAATGCGGCGCGACGCTCACTGACGGCGCTGCGCAGGTCAGTGAGAATCTGGCGCATGGTGGCTTCCATCAAGCCATCCTTGCCGCCGAAATAGTGGCTGATGATGCCGGTGGACACACCTGCGTGACGGGCGATGCGGGCCACGGTCGCGTCGGCGAGTCCTGCCTCATCGATGGCCTGCATGGTGGCCTGGATCAACTGGCGGCGGCGGATAGGTTCCATTCCCACTTTGGGCATCAACGGAGTCCTTTTCGTATATCGGGTCGGTGTGACACTTGGTGTGGCCATGGTACTGGATCATCACCGGTTTGCCGCGAGCGCTGCACCATGCTGTCGTGCGCAAAGTTTTTATTGAACGTTCAATTAACAAAAAGTGTAGAGGCTGGTTCCCGATGCGTCAAGTTGAGGCAAGGTGGGGCGGTCAGGGGGCGGTCAGGGATGGTCAGGAGGGGGAGGCGGGCGAGGCATCGAGGGCCGGTGGCGGCCAGCGATAGGCGGGCGTTCAAGACTGTGGGTTGGCGAGGCCGGTTGGTAAAAGCGCTACAGTGCGGTAGAACATGGAGGGGCAGCATGTCGATCTCAACGTAGGTTGAACGTTGCGCCGACGCTCGAGAGTTGAATGACAACGAACAATAAAACAAGGGGTTAGCATGAAACGATCACCTGGTAAGGTGCTGTTGGCACTGGGCGTCATCGCCGTGCCGGTCATGGCGAATCAGGCCCAGGCCGCCGTGTCGGAGGAATGTCGCACAGTGCGTTTCGCCGAAGTCGGCTGGACGGACATCACGGCAACCACCGCCCTGACGCGTGCCGTGCTGGAGGGGCTGGGCTATGAGACGACCTCTGACACCATCTCGGTGCCGATCGCCTATGCCGGCATGAAGAATGATGACTTCGATGTCTTCCTGGGCAACTGGATGCCGTCGATGGCCTCCATCAGTGACCCTTACATCGACAAGGGGCAGGTCGATCGCCCGCGCGCCAATCTGGAGGGCGCGAAATACACCCTGGCGGTGCCGCAGTATGTGCTGGATGCCGGCGTGACCTCGGTGGCGGACCTTGCCGACAATCTCGAGAAGTTCGATGGCCGCATCTACGGGATAGAGGCGGGCAACGACGGCAACATGATCATTGCCGACATGATCGATGACGACGCCTTCGGCATGGGTGAGTTCGAGATGATCGACTCCTCGGAAGCCGGCATGCTGGCGGAAGTGAAGTCGAAGATTGCCGCCGAGGAGTGGGTCGTGTTCCTCGGCTGGGAACCGCACCCGATGAATACCCGCTTCGAGATGGGCTATCTGGAAGGGGCCGATGATTACTTCGGGCCGAATCTGGGTGGTGCGACGGTGTATACCAATACCCGTGCGGGCTACAGCGAGGCATGCACCAACGTCGGGGCCCTGCTTTCCAATCTCGAGTTCACCCTGGAGATGGAAAACCAGCTGATGGGCGACATCATGGATGGCGGCGAAGACCCGGATGACGCGGCGGCCAGTTGGCTCAAGCAGAACCCGCAGGTGCTGGAGGCCTGGCTCAAGGGAGTCGAGACCGTGGAGGGTCAGCCTGGCCTTGCCGCGGTGAAGACATCGCTGGGGATCTGATCGGCCCGTCGGGCTCGTCTGTTGAGCTTTTGATAAAAAGTGCTTGCAATTCAGCAGCCTGACCTGCAATATACGCCTCGTCGTGTGGCTACATAGCTCAGCTGGTTAGAGCACATCACTCATAATGATGGGGTCCCCTGTTCAAATCAGGGTGTAGCCACCAGTGATTCCAAGGCCTGCATCCGTGCGGGCCTTGTCACATCTGGATGTCGCTTCGTGCGCTTTCGGAGGTGGATCCGGCAGGAGGAATCGAACGAGTTCTGCGGTGGCCTGAATGGCCGAAGGTGGTTGACGCCATTGAGTATTTCCGTATAATTCGTCGCGTGTTCAAGGTTGTTCCTCGATAGCTCAGTTGGTAGAGCAAATGACTGTTAATCATTGGGTCACAGGTTCGAGTCCTGTTCGAGGAGCCAATAGCACATGCAGCATGCTTGAAATGTCAGCCTGATAGCATCCATGATGATGTCACTGACAGATGGATTTCCGGTCGTTCCTCGATAGCTCAGTTGGTAGAGCAAATGACTGTTAATCATTGGGTCACAGGTTCGAGTCCTGTTCGAGGAGCCAATCCAAGGCTTCCTGCCAATGCCGGAAATGACGCTGATAGATGAGTTTCTCGTCGTCAGTTTCGATATCGCCCTGATATCGATCGATATTTTGTTGTTCCTCGATAGCTCAGTTGGTAGAGCAAATGACTGTTAATCATTGGGTCACAGGTTCGAGTCCTGTTCGAGGAGCCAATATCACTTCCCTGCTTCCCCTCGTGTTTTCTGCTGGTCGCACCATCGCTGCCTGAGCCTTGCTTGTTGGCTCTGTGCCTGAGCCCTATTCGCAAGCCCTGTTCATCATTTTTGCGTCTGAGCGCTGTTCGCAAACCCTGCTTCCTCAGTTCTGCTCGCCAGTCCGCTCCTGCTCCGCATCTTGCTTTGGTATTTCGTGCTGCTTCGGCATTTCGTGCTTTCTGCCTCGAGAGCGTGTTCCCGTGTCGCCAGCATTCTGCTGTCATCCTCTGCGCGGCAGCTGCCTGGCGTTGCGATGCATGCCATTCCGTTTCTGCTGCTACGTTTTCTGTCTTGTCGTTGCTTCGTATGTGTTGCTGCCTGTGCATTGTTGTGCGCGCGTTGCTGCCTCGCGCGGCCGTGATGCTGCGTACCACAGGCTTTCTTTGTGGCATGAAAAAAGCCCCTGCGCTCGGTGTTGCATGAGAGCAGGGGCCTTGGCGGTCGACCAGCTTCGTCAGACTCGGGTCATGGTGCGAGTCACGAGAGTCTAGCGATCACCGGTGAGGTGGGCGTAGTCGAGCAGGATCTCGGCACTTTCCTGAAGCTGGGCCTGATCGATCGGGTCCTTGGCTTCCTTGTCGCTGCTGGCTTCTTCGATATCGGCTTCCTGCTCGGGATCACTCTCGGGGGAAGAGATGTGGTCGCTGGCGGCATCGAGTTCGGCAAAGCTTGTCAGTGGCTCGAGGTTGAGGGCACGACGGCGCTTGTTTTCCAGTGCCAGCTGCTCGGCTTCCTGGGCATCCATCTCGCGTTTGCGCTGCTCACGATTGAGGCTGATGCTGGTCTGCTGCGCGCGCAGTGCCTTTGACAGCGCGACTTCGCTCTTCAGGTAGTTGAAGTTGGGGTCCTGTTCGGCGCGGCTCTGGTGGCGGGCGCGCAATGCGGCCAGGTAGCGTGCCGGATCACCGTAGCGGCGATACTTCACCGGGCGTACCTGGTCCCAGGGCAGCGCGTAGTCGAGGCTGGATTCGCCGATCTCCTGCGGGTCGATGACGCTGGGGAAGGCGATGTCCGGTTTGACGCCCTTGTTCTGGGTCGAGTCGCCGGAGATGCGATAGAACTTGGCGCGGGTCAGCTTGATCTCGCCTTCGCTCAGCGAGGAGATGGTCTGCACCGTGCCCTTGCCGAAGGTCTGGCTGCCGAGTATCGGGCCGCGGCCGTAGTCCTGGATCGCACCGGCGAAGATTTCGGACGCCGAGGCCGAGAGGCGATTGACCAGCACGGTCAGCGGGCCGTCATAGTGGGTGCCGGCGTCGGTATCGCCGTAGAGGCTGATACGGCCGCGTGCGTCACGCACCTGCACGGTGGGGCCGCGATCGATGAACAGGCCGATCATCGAATTGGCTTCCTGCAGGGCACCACCGCCGTTGTTGCGCAGATCGAGAATGATGCCTTCCACCTGCTTGGCCTTCAGTTCGTCGATCAGGCGCGCCACGTCGCGGGTGGTGCTGCGGTAGTCGTCTTCACCGGCCTGCCAGGCATCGAAATCGACATAGAAGGCGGGCACATGAATGACGCCGATCCTGTGGACGCCGTCATCGCGCTTGACGTCGATGACCTTGGCATTGGCGGCCTGGTCCTCGAGCTTGACGGTGTCGCGGGTGATGTCCAGTTCACGCGTTTTGGTGACATCCAGCGACTGGGCCGGAATCACTTCCAGGCGCACGACGGAGCCCTTCGGGCCGCGGATCAGGTCCACGACGTCATCCAGGCGCATGCCGACCACGTTGGTCCACTCGCTGTCGCCCTGACCCTGGCCGACGGCCACGATGCGATCGGCCGGCTTGAGCTCGCCATCCTTCTCGGCAGGGCCGCCGGGCACGAGGCTCGAGACCTTGACGTATTCACCTTCGGATTGCAGCAGGGCGCCGATGCCATCCAGCGACAGCTTCATCTGGATATCGAAGGATTCGCCCTGGCGCGGCGAGAAGTATTCGCTGTGCGGATCGATGCTGCCGGTTACGGCATGCATCACCAGCGTCAGGATATCTTCATCGTTGGTCTGCTTGATGCGCTTGAGTTGGTTGGAATAACGCTCGCTGAGCGTCTTGGCGATCTCGTCATCGCTCTTGTCGGACAGTGACATCGATAGCCAGGCGTTCTTGAGGCGCTTGCGCCACAGCTCGTCGAGCTCCTGCTCGCTATCGGCCCACGGGCTATCCTTGCGGTCCAGCGCCAGGCGATCATCCTTGTCGAAATCGAAGCTCGGCTTGGCGTCCAGCGTCTTCACCAGCCAGGTGAGGCGTGCGGTGAGGCGTTGCTGATAGCGCTCGTAGAGGCCATAGATACGCTCGAGATCACCATCGACCATGGCGTCGTCGAAATCGTGACGCAGGTCGCTGAACTCGCTGATGTCCGCATCCAGCAGATAGGCTTTCTGGGGGTCGAGAGTCTTGAGGTATTGCGTAAAGGCGCGGTTGGCCCAGTGGTCATCCAGGGTCACATCTTCGTAATGCCCATAGCGCAAAGACTCGGCAACTTCGCGAGCAGCCTGTGCATCGGCGTCAGTAGGGGTGACCGCGGCACTGGCAGGGCCGGCCATGGCAAGACACAGGGCAACGAATGCCGTGCGCCGGACGTTTGCGAACAGGCTCATCAATGAAGCACTCCCGATTCATGTACACTCTGCTCCCTGAACGACCTCCCCGCAGGGGGTCGAGCGGGCATTGTAGCAGTCTCACGCACCATACACAGTTGTCTGGCGTTGATGCGTTGGGGTTGTGAAAACTCTGTCAGCGCAGGGCTTTGGCTGGCATGCCGCGCTTCTCGACGCCCCGCTGAATGGTGACTGGATGGCAGTCATGTCATCGAAGGGTCGTCACAGGTTTTCCCCATCATGTTTCTTCTTATACAGTGCCTTGCATATATCTTCGAGGACCAGACGCCATCATGACTCATGCGATTGCGGATTCCCGCGTTCCCGCACTGCTCGACTTCCTGTCTTCTTCTCCCACGCCGTGGCACGCGACGGCTTCCATGGCGCAGCGTCTTGAACAGGCGGGCTATCGTCGCCTCAGCGAGACGTCTTCCTGGCAGCTGGTGCCCGGTGAGCGCGCCTATGTCACGCGCAATGATTCCTCGTTGATCGCCTTTCAGCTCCCGAAGGGTGATACGTCACTGAGCTCACTTCGGATGATCGGTGCGCACACCGATTCGCCCTGTCTGCGCCTGAAGCCCAATCCGGCGCAGGCCAGTCAGGGCTGGTTGACGCTGGGCGTCGAGACCTATGGCGGCGTGTTGCTGAGCACCTGGTTCGATCGCGATCTGGGCCTTGCGGGCCGCGTCCAGGTGCGGCATGCGGACGGTCGTCGCGAGACGCTGCTGCTGACGGTCATGCGTCCGTTTGCCTGCGTGCCGAGCCTGGCGATCCATCTGGATCGTGACGTCAACAGCGGGCGTGCCATCAATGCCCAGACCCAGATGTCAGCCGTGGTCATGCAGCTTGGGGAAGAGGTCGGGACGCCCGCGGAGGCCTTCAATGCGCTGTTGATCGAGCTGATCGAGGAGCAGCACGGCGTGCGGGTCGCGGATGTCGTCGACTTCGAGCTGGGCCTGCACGATCTGCAGCCGGCGGCGCAGTCGGGGCTGAAAGGTGAGTTGATCACCAGTGCGCGCCTCGACAATCTGCTGTCCTGCTTCGTCGGTCTCGAGGCTCTGCTGGAGGCCGATGGCAGTCAGGGGGCGCTGTTCGTCACCACCGATCATGAGGAAGTCGGCAGTGCCAGCGCCTGTGGTGCCCAGGGGCCCTTCCTGGCTGATGTGCTCAAGCGCATCAATCACTACGTCGGCTTGGACAGCGAAGAAGGCTATCAGTGCCTCGTGCAGCGCTCCTTGATGATTTCTTGCGATAATGCCCACGCCGTGCACCCCAATTTCGCGGACAAGCATGATGCGGGGCATGGGCCGAAGTTGAATGCCGGGCCGGTCATCAAGGTCAATGCCAATCAGCGTTACGCCACCAACAGCACCACGGCCGGGCTGTTCCGCGAGATGTGTCGCGAGCAGGATGTGCCGGTGCAGACCTTCGTCAGTCGTGCCGACATGGGCTGTGGCAGCACCATCGGGCCGATCACCGCCAGTGAGGTGGGGGTGCCGACTCTGGATGTAGGGCTGCCGCAGTGGGGCATGCACTCGATTCGTGAGACATCCGGCAGTGCCGATGTCGCTATGCTGATCAAGGTGCTGGTAGCCTTCTGCAATCGCGAGCAGCTGGACTGAGTGGTCGAGCCGGATTGTGCTGAGATAGCGGGCGCGTAGCGTAATATCGTAAAAAGACGAGCCTGGAAAAAGGGCGGCCTGCGGGTCGCCCTTTTTGATGCCTGTGACCTGGCTCGAGGGCTGCGGAGCGGGGCGCTAGGTGCGCGAGCGAAGCGCGGTCAAGGTCCGATCAAGGTCTCGGCGCAGAACGCGCACAACGAAAAAGGCCTGACTGCAAGCAGTCAGGCCTTTCGAATCTTGGTTGGTGGCTACACCCTGATTTGAACAGGGGACCCCATCATTATGAGTGATGTGCTCTAACCAGCTGAGCTATGTAGCCGTCCAACGGAGGCGAATATTACGGATTGTCCGTGATGTTGTCAACGCATCAGCGCGAAAAAGTGGCAGGGAATTCATCAGACTAGCGTCCCGGCCGCGCAGCGAGGGCATCAGGTAGGCTGTCGGAGAGAGAGCTGGGGAGAGCCTCTCGCGAGATGGCGCGTGCGATGAGGTCGCCACTGGCGCAGGCCAGCGTGAAGCCCAGGCTGCCATGGCCGACGTTCAGCCACAGATTGTCCGGGCTGTTCGCTTGCCGGGGACGGCCGAGGATCGGCGGCCCCTTGGGCGTACTGGGGCGCAGTCCGGCCCAGGGAGTGGCCTGCGCGAAATCGCCGGCTTCGGGGAAGGTATCGCTGGCCAGCTTGCGCAGGGCGGCAATGCGCTGCTCATCCAGTTCGGGGTGGAAGCTGTCGCGTTCCCGCTGGCCGATATCCACCATCGCCGCGACGCGCAGCTGGCGCGATGCCGACGACTCCAGGTCGGCGTAGACCACCTTGCGTGCCGAGTCGGTGACGCTGATGCGCGGCGCGGCCGTCTCCGGGGTGTCAGCTGCCAGTGGCAGGGTGAGGCTATAGCCCTTGAGCGGCTGCAGGGGCAGGTGGATGCCCAGTGGGCGCACCAGCTCGGCGGCATGATTGCCGGCCGCGATGACGACCTCTTCGACGGCATGGCATTCTCGGCGGCCATCAAGGTGTCTGAGCTCGAGCTGCGCGATGCGACCGTTGCGTGCGCTCAGCGGGGCGACGCGCGTGTTGGCGATGCGCGTGTAGCGCCTGGAGGCCTGCAGCTTGCGCTCCAGCGCCTGACAGAAGGCATGGCAATCCGCCGTCTCGTCCGAGGCGCTGAAGATGCCGCCCGACAGATGGGCTTGCTGATGGGCCAGTGAGGGCTCCAGCGCGATGCATTGGCGCGCATCGAGCACCTGCTGGTCCTGCGGGGCGACGCGCGCGGCGGCCGCCTTGTCGAGCGCCACCGGGTCACGATGGATCACCAGCTTGCCGCGCTGCTGCCAGGCGAAGTCGCCGAGCGCATCTCGAGTGCGCCACTCGCTCATGATCGCCTGGCTGTGCAGGGCCAGCGAGAGCATTTGCGCTGCGCTGGCCTGATGGGTGCGGTGATTGCAGGCGGCCACAAAGCGGGCCATCCAGCGCCATTGTGCGGGGTCCAGATTCGGGCGCAGTTTCAGCGGTGCCTCATTGCCTGCCAAAAGCCACTTGATGGCCTGGCGGGGCACGCCGCTATCGGCCAGTGGCGCCACATAGCGATAGCTCAGCTGGCCGCCATTGGCGTGGCTGGTCTCGCTGGCGACCTCGGCATGGGCGTCGATCAGGGTCACGCAGTGGCCGGCGCGTACCAGGGCGTGGGCACTGGCGAGGCCGATCACGCCGCCTCCGATGAGAGTCACGTGGCGTTGCATGCTGGGCTCCCGGGTCGTGAAGGTCGTGTTGCGTTGTGTTCGAGCTTGCCGGTCGCTGGCGTGAGTGGCGAATGAAAAGGATGTGCTGCGCCATAACCCGAGGTTATGGGGTAATCTGATGCGCAGGCGCTCAATTGCGCCCTCAAGTACGCCCTCAATTAAGCCCTCTAGACAACCGGACAGGGAGATAGCGCATGCGGCTCAGGGACCTGGAGATCTTTCACGCCGTCCTGCAGGCCGGCAGCGTGACCGGTGCGGCGCGGTTGCTGCATATCTCCCAGCCAGCGGCGAGCAAGGCGCTGCAGCAGGTCGAGCGCCAGTGGGGCATCACGCTGTTCACGCGCAGTGCAGGGCAGCTTCATCCCACCGAGGAGGCGCGCAAGCTGGAAGCGGCCAGTCAGGGAATGCTCGGTCAGCTGGACGATGTGAGACGGCTGGTCGATGGCTTGCGTGAGGGCGAGGCGCGCACGCTCAAGGTGGTGGCGACGCCTGCCATCGCCCAGCAATTGCTGCCGCAGGCGCTGGGTCAGTGGCGCCGGCGTCAGCCGCGGGTCAGCTGTGAGCTGGCGACCCAGCATACCCGCGAGATCGTCGATGCCCTGTTGCTGCATGAGGTCGATATCGCCTTCACGCTGAGTGCGCCGACGCATCCTGCGCTGATGACGCGACCGTTGGTGCGCATGCCGCTACTGGTGCTCGCGCCCGCAGGGTATTGGGCACAGGACTGTCAGCAGACGCCGATGACGGTGGCGGAGTTAGCCGGTCAGCGCCTGATCGCGCTGGGAGCGCACGACCCGCTGGCGCGGCGACTCGATGGTCTGCTGGCGAGCGTGGCGCAGGAAGCTTCAAGCGCTTTGCCATCTTCACCGCGCATCGTGACGCGTGTGCAGACCTATCCACTGGCGGCGGCGCTGGTTCAGGCGGGGGAGGGGCTGGCGGTGGTCGATGCGCTCACGGCGCATGCCGCCACTACGGAGCGCGGCTTGAGCGCGCGTCAGATGCCCCAGGCGGGTGAGCTGGTGCTGAGCGCCGTGTGGCGACGCGAGGCGGGGCGTTCGCGGCTGGCCCAGTCGCTGGCGGACCAGCTCGCCAGGCAGGCCGCGCAGTGGCTGCAGGTGCCGCTGGCAGAGCACTCTACGGTCTGAGTCCATCGCTGGTTGAGGTCTCCACTGGTTGAGACCTCCATGGCTTGATCGGTGTCCCTGCTTGAGCAGTTTCCCGCGCCACAACGCAGAACGGCCCTGACCTCGTGAGAGATCAGGGCCGTTCTGTCAGGACGGGCTGTCAGGGCGTCAGCTGGGCCCGGGCGTCGCCGGGCACCGGTGAGCCATCAGACATTGAAGCGGTAGTGCACCACGTCGCCATCCTTGAGGATGTAGTCCTTGCCTTCCAGGCGCCATTTGCCGGCATCCTTGGCGCCTTGCTCGCCCTTGTAGGCGATGAAGTCGGCATAGGAGATGACTTCGGCACGGATGAAGCCTTTCTGGAAGTCGGTGTGGATGACACCAGCGCCTTCCGGTGCGGTAGCGCCGATCTTGACGGTCCAGGCACGCACTTCCTTCACGCCAGCGGTGAAGTAGGTCTGCAGACCCAGCAGCTCGTAACCGGCGCGGATGACGCGGTCCAGGCCCGGCTCTTCCATGCCCAGTTCGTCGAGGAACATCTCGCGCTCTTCCTCGTCCAGCTCGGCGATCTCGGCTTCGATCTTGTTGCACACCGGCACGACGCTGGCGCCTTCGTTGGCGGCAATGTCGCGCACGATATCGAGGTAGGGATTGTTCTCGAAGCCTTCCTCGCTGACGTTGGCGATGTACATGGTCGGCTTGAGGGTCAGGAAGCCGAAGCCGCGCACGATCTTCAGGTCGTCATCGCTGAGACCGAAGCTGCGCAGCGGCTGGCCTTCGGCCAGGTGCGGCTGGATGCGTTCCAGCACGGCCTTGGTGGCGATGGCTTCCTTGTCGCCGCCCTTGGCGACGCGGGCCAGACGCTGGATGCTGCGCTCGACGCTGTCGAGATCGGCCAGGGCCAGCTCGATGTTGATGGTCTCGATGTCGGCGGCCGGGTCGACGTGGTTGGCGACGTGGATGACGTTGTCATCCTCGAAGCAGCGCACCACGTGCGCGATGGCGTCGGTCTCACGGATGTTGGCCAGGAACTTGTTGCCCAGACCTTCGCCCTTGGAAGCGCCCGCGACCAGACCCGCGATGTCGACGAATTCCATGGTGGTCGGGATCACCTTCTCCGGCTTGACGATCTCGGCCAGCGCGTTCAGGCGAGGGTCAGGCATCGGCACGATACCGGTGTTCGGCTCGATGGTGCAGAAGGGGAAGTTCTCGGCGTCAATGCCAGACTTGGTCAGTGCATTGAAGAGAGTGGACTTGCCGACGTTCGGCAGGCCGACGATGCCGCAATTGAAACCCATGGCGCTAGATCCTGGTGTGACGTATCGAATGGGGCGTGGCACTGGCAGTCGTCTCGACCAGCAGGCTCTGAGTGCACAGGCACTGGGCATGCGGGGAAACGAGTGGGCAGGCACGGAATGAAGACAGGCGGGAAGTGTAAGGCCTCATGCCGCCGAGGTCATCCATTGGGCGCATGTCGCGCGGCAAATGATGCCTTTTGCTGCTGATCGCGTGGCGAGACGCGCGCACGCAAGCGAGGTGATGCGCTGAGCGAATCACCGAAATTCGGAGAGGGGTGATGCCGGGTGATGCAGAGGTTCAGCTCTTGAAGGAATGCAGGCGATTCATGGCCCGTGCCCATTCGCCACTGATGGCGTCGGGGAGGGTCATCACCACTTCGTCGATGGCGTCGTCGATGGCCTGGCGTTCAGCCTTGCCGGGACGCCCGAGCACGAAGTTGGTCACCAGCTTGGCATTGCCGGGGTGGCCGATGCCGATGCGGGCACGATGGAACGACTTGTCGTTGCCCAGTGCACTGATGATGTCGCGCAACCCGTTGTGACCGCCATGGCCGCCACCCTGCTTGTAGCGGGCGGTGCCGGGGTCGATGTCCAGCTCATCGTGGGCGACGAGCAGTTCATCCGGGGCGAGCTTGTAGAAGTTGCACAATGCGGCCACGGCCTGACCGCTGCGATTCATGAACGTCGATGGGAACAGCAAATGCAGATCCTGACCGGCGAAGTGGACCTTCGCGTATTGGCCATGGAACTTGCGTTCCGGACGCAACGTGGTGTGACCGTGGCGCGCAAGAGCGTCAAGGAGCCAGACGCCGGCATTGTGACGGGTGTCTTCGTATTCGTTCCCCGGGTTACCGAGGCCGATGATCGCTTTCACTCGTGACATGCGCTGTCTGGCTCCTTGATCAGGCTGCGTTATTCTGCAGCAGGTGCTTCTTCGCCTTCAGCAGCATCTTCTGCGTCAGCAGAGATGTTCGGACGAGTGACGTTGACCACAGCGGTGTCGTGATCGGCACCGTGGGACAGGGCAACGGACTCGGCGCCTTCCGGCAGAGCGATGTCGGACAGGTGCAGGGTGTGGCCAACTTCCAGCTTGGACACGTCCAGCTCCAGGTATTCCGGCAGGGCTTCCGGCAGGCAGCTGATTTCGACGTCAGTCGCCAGGACGTGCAGGACGCCGTCCTGGTCCTTGACACCGACACAGGCTTCCTGACCAGTGATGTGCAGCGGCACGTTCATGGTCAGTTTGTGGGTCGGATCGATGCGCAGGAAGTCGACGTGAGTCAGCAGCGGCTTGAACGGGTGACGCTGCAGGTCACGGATGACGACTTTCTCGGTCTTGCCCGCAACATTCAGGGTGATGATGGAGGAGTAGAACGCCTCATCGTCAACCGCCTTGTACAGGCTCGGCTTGTCGATCATGACCGGAGTCGGGGCCTGGTCGGCACCGTAGATGATGGCCGGCACGAAGTCGTTCGTACGACGCAGGCGGCGGCTCGCACCTTTCCCCAGGTCTTCACGAACTTCAGCATTCAGTTTGAACAGTTTCATTTTGCAGATACCTCAAGGGTCTAATGAGAATCCGGTAGCCCCCGCGACCAGAGCGCTACCGGATCCATGAGGCCGGCCCGGAGATTTCCGGGCCGGCCGCTTGTCGGCAGATGACGGATCATCTGCCGTTGTCAGTGCCTCTTCCCCGAGCAGCGGCGAGCAGGGCCCGCCGACAGGACTCAGTGGAACATGGCGCTGACGGATTCTTCATTGCTGACGCGACGGATCGCCTCGGCGATCAGGCCAGCGACTGTCAGCTGGCGGATCTTGCCGGAACGACGCGCGGCGTCGGACAGCGGGATGGTGTCGGCAACCACCACTTCGTCGAGGACGGAGTTGGTGATGTTGTCGACCGCCGGGCCAGACAGGATCGCGTGGGACGCATAGGCCACGACGCGGTTGGCGCCATGATCCTTGAGTGCCTCGCCCGCCTTGCACAGGGTGCCGGCGGTATCGATCATGTCATCGACCAGCACGCAGGTGCGGTCCTTGATATCACCGATGATGTTCATCACCTGGGCCTGGTTGGCCTGGGGACGACGCTTGTCGATGATGGCCAGCTCGCAGTTGAGCTGCTTGGCGATGGCACGGGCACGTACCACGCCGCCCACATCCGGGGAGACGACGATCAGGTTGTCATAGTTCTGACGTTCGATGTCGTCGAGCAGGATCGGTGAGCCGTAGACGTTGTCCACCGGCACATCGAAGAAGCCCTGGATCTGATCGGCATGCAGGTCCATGGTCATGACGCGATTGACGCCAGCCTTGACCATCATGTCCGCGACCACCTTCGCCGAGATCGGCACGCGAGCAGAGCGCACGCGGCGGTCCTGACGGGCGTAACCGAAGTAGGGAACGACCGCAGTGATACGCGCCGCAGACGCACGACGCAACGCGTCCACCATCAGGATCAGCTCCATCAGGTTGTCGTTGGTCGGTGCGCAGGTGGACTGCATGATGAAGACGTCCTTGCCGCGAACGTTTTCGTTGATTTCTACCGCAATCTCGCCATCGCTGAACTGACCGACGGTTGCATGGCCCAGGCGGGTATCGAGGGCTTCAGCTACCTTGCGGGCGAGAGCGGGATTGGCATTCCCCGCGAATACCATCAGTTTTGACACGCGCAGCCACCTTTGGAGTCTTGTGGGATCTCGGGAGTGGAGAATTCCGGGTTGACCGGGAACGGCCAGGATTGGCTGGGGTACCAGGATTCGAACCTGGGAATGTCGGTACCAGAAACCGGTGCCTTACCACTTGGCGATACCCCAGCAACGTTCACTTCAACCAGTTGCTGTGCTCAGGCCGAAGCCAGAGCGGCATGTAGAGGGGAGATATTGCAACCGCGTGCCGAGAAGGCGTGCCACATCGGGCGCTCGAGTTCGAGTCGACCCAGCACCTCGCTGGCCTGTCGTGCGTCGTCAAACGCACAGAACACACAGGCGCCGGTGCCCGTCAGTCTGGCGGTGCCGAACTGGTCCAGCCAGTCCAGGGCGTCGGCGACTGCCGGGTACAAAGTGCGCACCACGACTTCACAGTCGTTGCGGCCCCCCTGCAGTGCGCGCGCCATACTAATCGCGAGGCTGGAACGTGTCAATTGCGGGTGGCCGAACACGGCGGGTGTCGCGACCTCGACACCGGGGTGGATCACCACGAACCATGGGGTGTCCAGCGGGGCTGGCACCAGGCGTTCGCCGATGCCTTCGGCCCAGGCGGCGAAGCCACGCACGAACACCGGCACATCCGCGCCGAGCGACAGCCCGAGCTCGGCAAGGGCGTCTTCGCCAAGCTCGAGCCCCCAGAGTCTGTCCAGTGCCAGCAGGGTCGTGGCGGCGTCGCTGCTGCCGCCCCCCAGGCCGCCACCCATCGGCAGCACTTTCTCCAGCGTGATATCGACACCGGGCAATGCGGTGGGTGACGCGACCTTGCCCTGCGCGTGTGCGGCTTCTCGCAGCAGGCGCGCGGCGCGCACGATCAGGTTGGCCTCTTCGGGCACGCCTTCAATAGGCGGTGAGAGGCGGATGGCCTCATCGTCGCGCAGCGTGAAGCTGAGGCTGTCGCCGTGCTCGAGAAACTGGAACAGCGTCTGCAGCTCGTGATAGCCATCGGCGCGCTGGCCCGTGATATGCAGCATGCGATTGAGCTTGGCCGGTGCCGGCAGGGTGAGAGTCATGGTCGATGCGGATGCGGCTGTCGGGGTCGTCATGGAAGAAGGAGAAGGTGTCACGATCACAGCGCCTGCCACTGGTTGACGATGAGCGTGGCGGTGAGGTCGCCGTAGTAGAGCTTCATCTTGCGCGGCAGCCACAGGCCTTCGGCGCGGGTCCAATCCTGATAGTCCACTTCCCAGCCGTCCTGGTAGAGGGTGGTCGGGAAGCCAAGTTGATCTGTCTCGATGTCATGCTCGCCAGCGGCCGGTACGCCGCGCACCCAGTTGTCGAGGGCGCCCAGCGGCAATGACCAGCCCAGTTGCGCCAGCATCAGGCTCTCGGCATCCGGGGCCTCGAAGTCCCCCTCGGAGGAGGAGAGGCGCACACCATCGGCGTCACGCACCAGAGTCGTGCGCCCCGCGCCCAGCGGCCCGGTGATCAGCATGTGGTAGTCATCGCCGTCCTGCTGCCAGTCGAGGTTGGCGCTATGGCCTTCCTCGGGGGTGCGAATGCCGACCTTGCCTGCCAGCTGCCAGTGGGTCAGGGCGGCAAGTTGCGCGTCCTGTTGCTGCCAGTCGCCGTCGCTGCGCGTCAGATCACCGGCATTGTCGCTGGCCATCTGGCTGGCGCAGCCGCTGAGTACCAGTGTCATGGCCAGCAGGGCTGGCCCGAGCAGGCGGCGTGCCTGGCTCAGCAGGGGGAGTGGCAGGGGAGAAGTGATCATGACGCGAAGGCCTTCCGGATGGCGAGAAGATGAGTGACGGTGAGTGAGACTCCACTCACTGACGGGTCAGGATAATGGACTCGCCAGTGGGCAGAAAGTGCCGGGTAGCGTGGCAGTGCCCTTCAGGGCGCGTCGACGACCGGGCGCAGCTCGGGGATGTGCTGGAACAGGGCTTCGAGCTCGCTGGCTTCTTCAAAGCGCTCGCTCAGCTCTACCGCCAGGCCACGGGCTTCATCCTCGCGGCCCAGCGCCCACAGCACCTCGATGAGATGGGCGCCGATCTCGGCATCCTGCTGCTGGGCCCAGGCGGCTTCCAGCGGTGCCAGCGCATTGTCGAGGTCGTCGGTCAGATAGCGGCCCCAGCCGAGGCTATCCAGAATGGCCGCGTCGTCGGGCGACAGCGCATGGGCGCGCTCGATCAAGGCCAGTGCTTCCTCGAGGCGGTCCGTCTCCACCAGCAGGGTGTAGCCGAGCGCGTTGTAGGCTCTGGCGTTGTCGGGTTCCAGCGCGATGACTTCTCGCAGGTCTTCTTCCATGCCGCCCAGCTGATCATCTTCCAGGCGGCGGATGCCGCGCAGGAACAACAGGCTGCCCAGCTCGCTTTCCAGCGTGTTGCGCGTGTCGGTCTCCTGGGTGGCGATGGCTTGCGCAAGCGCCTTGCGGCGCGTGGTGATGCTGCTGCTCAGCAGGGCCTCGGCCTCGGCATGCGCCTCCTGGGAGTCGAGCAGGTCGATCTCGAAGCTGAGCAGCGTCATGGCATGACGCGGATGGCGCAGGCGTTCCACGGCCAGGAACTGACGGGCCTCGTCCGTGCGCTCATGTTCGACCAGCAACTGGGCGGCGCGGGCGCGGCTGGAAATGTAGCGCTCGCCGTCCGGCACCTGACGGTAGTAAAGGATGGCGTTGTCGACGTCGCCGCTGGACTCGGCGGCCAGCCCCAGCAGGGCGTAGGCGGCATCCGGCACCGGGTCTTCGTCGAGCAGCGGCAGCAGCAGGCGATGGGCGTCCTCGGGGGAATCGGCATCAAGATAGAGGCTGGCCAGCGCCAGGCGCAGGCGTGGCGCGTTGGGGTGGCGGGTGACGAGGCTGTCGATGCGTTCGCGTGCCGCGTCCAGATCGCCGCTGGCCAGTTCGGTCTGCGCGGCGCTCAGGATCAGGCGGCTGTCATCGGGAGCGATCTCAAGGCCTCGGGCCACCGCGCGCCGCGCCGCCTCGAGACGCCCCGCACTGCGTTCGATCTCGCTGCGCGCCAGCCAGAGCTCCGCCAATGTGGCGTGAGCGCTTTCCAGGCGCACCAGGCGTGCACGCGCCGCTGTCTCATCGCCCAGCGCTGCCTCGAACAGTGCCGCGGCAATCTCGGGCATCGGCTGCTCGGGATACTGGGCGATATGCGTCTCCAGCATCGCCAGCAGGGGTTCGAGCTCGGCACCGGCATCGATCGCCTGCTCGGCCAGGGTCGCCAGATTGCCATTGCCGCCACTGGCGGTGAGCATCAGGCGCTGCTCGAGCGCGGCCTGCCAGTCGCCTCGCTCGACCGCCAGGCGGGCGCGGATGATGCCGGGCTCGCTGGCGGACTCATCGAGTTGCTGCCAGCGTTCGGCGGCGCGCTCCAGCAGGGCCGGGTTGTCGGCGAAACGGGCCGCGAGCACGGCGCGTCGCGCCAGTTCCGGGTCATCGAAGTGACGGCTGGCGGCCAGATAGCCATTGGCGGCGCGGGGATAGTCACCGCGCTGTCCGGCGAGTTCGGCGCTCAGCAGCTGATTGAGGCTGTCGGCATCCAGGCCCTGCTGGATGGGCGGCGCCGTGGCCAGCGGGTCGGGCTGCGCCATCAGGGGCGCGGAGTCGCTCATCGACTGACAGCCGGTCAAGCCCAGCAGCAATCCGCCCACGACGCAGGACTTCCACCCGGCGCGCGGGCGACGGGGGGCATCAAGGCAGGCGTGCGCGTGCGGGGGGCTATGTTCAGCGGCAGTCGAAGCGTGCATGCAACCTCGCGTTTGTCAGTGGGGGCAGGATGAGAGAACGGGGCGGTCGAGCCGCAGGCCGGGTCATGCGCGCAGCGTGGCGCTGACGAAGGCGTCGTGTCTTGCAGCATAACGGCTGGTGGCGAGCGGGGATAGCGTTGCCGATGCAAGCAAGTGGCATGACCCACCGGATGCCTCGTATGCCGACAGATACGCCGCGCGGGCTGATAGCGATAGCCTGCCAGCATCATGGAAAATCCTCATCGGCTGCGACATGCTGCGGGGTCGCGTGGTCCAGACGCTGTGGTAGAATGAGCGCGCTAATATTACGATCTCAGCCGCTTCGGCAGTCCTGTGTGCCTTTATGTCAGCCGCCTTTGTCCCCATTGAGTCGACAGGTGTAAAGGCACCGAGCCTGCGCGGATTACCTGCTGTCCTGGCCTTGGCCTCGCGGCAGGCCAGCACCGAGAGCCGCCTGACATTGACGCCGATTCCTGCCGGCCAGACCCTGACGACTGACTCCATGACCCTTCTTGCCCTTGGCATCAATCACCGCACCGCCGCCGTTGACGTGCGCGAGCGCGTTGCTTTCACGCCTGCGCAGCTCGATGCCGCGCTGGGCGAATTGAAGCGCCTGCCGGCGGTCTCCGAAGCGGCGGTGCTGTCGACCTGCAACCGTACCGAGCTCTACTGCGTGACCAGTGATGGCGCCAAGTCGGTGCTCGAGTGGCTGGGGCGTTTTCACCGCCTGCCGGTGGAGGAGCTGTCGCGTTGCAGCTATCAGCACCTGGGAGAAGAGGCGGTACGCCATCTGATCCGTGTCGCGGTGGGGCTGGACTCGATGGTACTGGGCGAGCCGCAGATTCTGGGCCAGCTCAAGGACGCCTATCAATTTGCGCGCAACTCGGTGGGGCTGGGCGGTGAGCTCGAGCAGCTCTTCCAGCATATCTTCCAGGTCGCCAAGCAGGTACGTACCGAGACCGGTATCGGCGAGAACCCCGTCTCGGTGGCCTACGCCGCCGTCAGCATGGCCAGCCACATCTTCGATGATTTCTCGCGGGCCAATGCCTTGTTGATCGGTGCCGGCGAGACCATCGAACTCGTCGCGCGTCATCTCAAGGAAGCGGGCATCGCCAACCTGTGCATCGCCAACCGCACCGTGTCGCGCGCCGAGCGTCTGGCCGATGAGCTGGGCGGGAGCGCCATCGGCCTGGAAGGCATTCCGCATGCCCTCGAGAATGCCGATATCGTGATAGCCTCCACCGCTTCCCAGCTGCCGATTCTCGGCAAGGGCATGGTGGAACGCGCGCTCAAGAAGCGCCGCTACAAGCCGGTGTTCATGGTCGACATCGCCGTGCCGCGCGATATCGAGCCGCAGGTCGGTGACCTCGACGACGTCTTCCTCTATACGGTCGATGACCTGCAGGAAGTGATCGATGAGAATCGTCGCCATCGCGAGCTGGCCGCTGCCCAGGCAGAAGAGCTGATTCGCCAGGGCGTCAACGCCTGGTTGCACCTCAAGCGAGTGCGCAGTGGCGGCGAAGTCATCAAGCGCTACCGCAGCCATGGCGAGCAACTGCGCGCCGAATGCGAGGCGCAGGCGCTGGCGGAGCTCGATCAGGGACGCGACCCCCAGGAAGTGGTCGCGCAGCTGGCACGCCAGCTGGCCAATCGCTTCATGCATCACCCGACGCTGGCACTGCGCCAGGCCTCGGGAGACGATCGCCAGGATATTCTTCAGACGGCCCAGACGCTTCTGCTCGCGCCGGCTGATTCATCACAGGACCCTTCATGAAAGACAGCCTCATCACCAAGCTCGACACCTTCCATGACCGCTTCGAGGAGATCTCCGCACTGTTGTCGGAGCCCGAAGTGATCGGGAACCAGGCCAGGTTCCGCGACCTGTCGCGGGAGTATGCCGAGCTTGAGCCATTGATCGAGGCATGGCGCCGCCATCGTGGCCTGAACGAAGACCGTGACGCCGCGCTGGCGATGGCGGAGGACAGTGATCCAGAGATGCGCGACATGGCGCGAGAGGAAGTCCGCGAGACCGAGGCGGCGCTCGAGACGCTGGAAGCCGAGATCACCCAGTTGCTGATTCCGCGCGACCCGGATGATGGTGCCAACGTCTTCCTCGAAGTGCGCGCCGGCACGGGCGGTGATGAGGCGGCGCTGTTCGCCGGCGACCTGTTCAAGATGTACTCGCGCTACGCCGAGCTCAAGGGCTGGAAGGTCGAGACCGTCAGCGCCAGCCACGGCGAGCACGGCGGCTTCAAGGAAGTCATCGCCCGCGTGAAGGGCGAGGGCGTCTACTCGCGCCTCAAGTTCGAGTCCGGCGCGCACCGCGTGCAGCGCGTGCCCGCCACCGAATCCCAGGGGCGAATCCATACCTCGGCCTGCACCGTGGCGGTGATGCCCGAGGCCGATGAAGTCGGTGACGTCGACATCAATCCGGCCGACCTGCGCGTGGACACCTATCGCAGCTCCGGCGCCGGTGGTCAGCACGTCAACACTACCGATTCCGCGATTCGCATCACCCACCTGCCCACCGGCGTGGTGGTGGAGTGTCAGGACGAGCGCAGCCAGCACAAGAACCGTGCGCGCGCCATGTCACTGCTGGCGGCGCGCCTCAAGCAGGCCGCGGTGGATACCCAGGCACAGGCCACCTCCGATGCCCGTCGCAAGCTGGTCGGCTCGGGTGATCGCTCCGAGCGTATCCGTACCTACAACTTCCCGCAGGGGCGTCTGACCGATCACCGCATCAACCTGACGCTCTACAAGCTCAATGAAGTGATCGCCGGCCAGCTGGACGAAGTGATCGAGCCGCTGGTGGTGGAATACCAGGCCGATCAGCTGACCGCACTGCAGGAGCAATAAGGTGAGAATCGATGTCACCCTGGCAGCCGCGACTGCCCGTCTGAGCGAGGCGGGCAGCGATTCTCCGCGTCTGGATGCCGAGCTGCTGCTGGGCGAGGTAATGGGACGAGAGCGCACCTGGTTCTACACCTGGGGCGATCGTGATCTCGGGAGTGAGGCCGGCGCCGAGGGTGTGGCACGTTTCGAGGCGCTGCTGGCGCGTCGCGCCGAGGGCCATCCCGTGGCGCATCTGCTCGGGCGGCGTGAATTCTATGGCCTGACGCTGGCCTGTTCACCGGCCACACTGATTCCGCGCCCGGACACCGAGGTCATGGTGGAGTGCGCGCTGGAACTGGCCGAGGCCACCAGCGGCAAGCTGCTGGATCTCGGCACCGGCACCGGTGCCATCGCGCTGGCCTTTGCGCGTCATCGCCCGCAGTGGCAGGTGCTGGGGGTCGATCTCATCGAGGAAGCCGTGCAGCTTGCGCGTGGCAATGCCGAGCGTCTGGCGATCGCCAATGCCGAATTCCGCCAAAGTGACTGGTTCAGTGCCGTTACCGAGAGCGGCTTTGCGCTGATTACCGCCAACCCCCCTTATCTGGCCGATGATGATCCGCATCTCGCGCTGGGCGATGTGCGCTTCGAGCCGCGCTCGGCGCTGGTCGCGGCCGAGGCAGGGCTGGCGGACTTCCTGCATCTGATCGCCACTGCGCCGCAGCACCTGGCCGCAGGCGGCCACCTGATGCTGGAACATGGCCTTACCCAGGGCAATGAAGTGCGCGAGGCACTGCGTGCCGGCGGCTTCGTCGACGTCGAGACCCTGGAAGACCTGGGCGGGCGCGAACGCATCACGCTGGGCAAGCTGGCCTGATGCTCGTCGGGCGCCGGATAGCGGTGCCCGTGTGTGGTCCCCACTGACATCCTCGCGCTTGGCACCCCTGTAGTGCATTCCACCGTTTTCAGTGGAGTCTGCGTGGAATCCTCGTCACAGTACCGCCAGTGAAGGCGTATCCCCTGTTGGCCGGGTATGATAGTAATGAACCTGCATGATTGGCATGGTCATCTGATAACCCCCTTGTTATCCGACGGCCTGACTGCACGGAAGCCAGGAGCACGGATGATCCTGCTGCAAGTCACCCTGCTGGGAAAACTATTACAATGAAAGCAAAATCACGCTCTCTGGACCGCATCGACCTCAAGATTCTGCGTTGCCTGCAAGAGAATGCCCGTATCTCCTATGTCGACCTCGCCTCGGAAGTCGGCCTTTCCACCACGCCGTGCCTGGAGCGCGTCAAACGCCTCGAGCGCGCCGGCGTCATCCGCGGTTACAAGGCGGTGCTCGACCCCAAGGCGCTCAAGGCCAATCTGTTGGTCTTCGTCGAGATCAGTCTCGAGACGCAGTCGCCGTCGGTGTTCGATGAGTTCCGCCGCGCCGTCTCCAAGCTGCCGCAGATCCAGGAGTGTCATCTGGTCTCCGGTCAGTTCGACTACATCCTCAAGTGCCGGATTCCGGAAATGTCCGCCTATCGTCAGCTGCTCGGCGATGTGGTGCTGACGCTGCCCGGCGTCAAGGAATCCAAGAGTTATGTGGTGATGGAAGAGGTCAAGGAGCAGTTCTCGCTGCATGTGCCCGATATCGAGGAGCTGGATGCCAAGTAATGGCAAGCCCTGTTGTTGTTGTTGGGCAGGGCTCATGGCTTCTCACTTCATTTACCGATAGGCGGCTTTTCTCCCATGCAAGATTCGCAATTGCTGCGCTACTCGCGCCAGATCCTGCTCCCTCAGGTCGACATTGCCGGGCAGCAGCGCCTGTTGGCGGCGCGGGTTCTGGTGATCGGGGCGGGTGGCCTGGGCTGCCCGGCAGCGCTCTATCTGGCAGCCGCGGGCATCGGCACCCTGGTGGTGGCCGATGATGACCACGTCGAGTTGTCCAATCTGCAGCGCCAGATCGCCCATGGTGACGCCGACATCGATCAGCCCAAGGCGCAATCACTCGCCGCCTCGCTGTTGGCGATCAACCCTGATACCGAGGTGATCGCGTTGTCAGAGCGGCTGCAGGGTGAGGCGCTGGCCGAGCAGGTGGCCGCCGCAGACGTGGTGCTCGATTGCACTGATCGCTTCAGCTCACGCTTCCCGATCAACGCCGCCTGCGTGGCAGCGGGCACCCCGCTGGTGTCCGGCGCCGCGATACGCTTCTCCGGCCAGCTGGCGGTGTTCGATCGCCGTGAGCCACAGGCGCCGTGTTATGGCTGTCTGTACCCGCCGGATGAGCTGGGCGATGAAGAGCTGACCTGCGCTGAAAGTGGTGTCATCGCGCCGCTGGTCGGCATCATCGGCGCCTTCCAGGCATTGGAGGCGCTCAAGCTGATCAGCGGTGCCGGCAGCGTGCATCGCGGCCTGGCCACCTTCGATGGCCTGAGCGGTGAATGGCGACGCATGGGCCTCAAGCGCGACCCCGGCTGCCAGGTGTGTGATCAAGCGTCATGATGTAGCCGGTCAAATCGACGGTATATCTCCAAGTCGCATGTCTTCAGGACAGCATATCTTTAAAAAGCCCCGCAGCCTTTCTGGCTGGCGGGGCTTTTTTGTCGCATGTTGTGGTGGAGCGGCCGGCGCTGCGCATGCCGCGTGTGCGCACCACCAGGGTGCGCCAATGCCGTGGGGTGTTGAAGATTTTTCCCATGCAGCGCAATCAACATGCAGCATTCCAGCGAAACGTGTGGTAAATATCGAAAATATTCCAGTCGATGGTGAATAAACTCAACAAGAGCGGATGAGGAGGTGCATGGGCGGCTTCAGATCAGGCACGCAGAGCGAGTGTGCTGGCTCGTATTCCTACTACCAGGCCAGCCAGCGTGTGACGCTTGACCCATGCCCGCCTCTAGCTGGTGAGCAGCGTGCCGATGTCTGCGTGATCGGCGGCGGTGTCACGGGCTGCTCCGCTGCGCTGCATCTCGCCGAGCGTGGCTATTCGGTCATTCTGCTGGAAGCGCAGACTATCGGTTTCGGGGCCTCCGGGCGCAGTGGCGGCCAGATCCTGCCGGGGCTCGGCACCGATATCGCGACGGTCGAGAAGGCGCTGGGGCGCGAGCAGGCACGCGCCATCTGGGAGATGAGCCGCGAGTCCGTGCGCCTGACCGCCGAGCTGGTTGCCCGGCATCAGATTCCCTGCGATTTCACCCAGGGCTACCTGCATGCCGCGGTCAAGCCGCGTCATGTGCGCGCACTGCAGGAGTTCCAGGCGCGCATGGCACGCGATTACGACTATCACGCGCTGCAGTGGCTGCAGGGCGATGCGCTGCGCGAGCGGGTCGTCACCGACGCCTATCCGGGCGCGTTGCATGATGGCGAGGGCGGTCATCTGCATCCGCTCAACTATACCCTCGGACTTGCGCGAGCTGCCCAGCAGGCCGGCGTCACGCTCTGCGAACAGAGCCGGGTGCGTCAGCTTGACCACGGCCAGAGCGGCGATACACCCGATGGCACCTCACGGCGTGCTCGTATCCATACCGAGCATGGCTGCGTGAGCGCCGAATTCGTGGTCGTGGCCACCAATGCCTACCTCAATGGCCTCGTCGCCTCGCTGGAAGAGCGCATCATGCGTGTCGCCAATTACATCGTCGCCACCGAACCGCTCAGCGAGGCTCAGGTCGCGCAGGTCCTGCCGCAGGATGACGCGCTTTCCGATGCCAACTTCGTGCTCGACTACTACAGTCTTTCTGCCGACAGGCGCCTGCTGTATGGCGGTGAGGTGAGCTATACCGGTCAGGAGCCGCGTGGCCTCAAGGCGCGCATGGACAGCAAGATTCGCCGCCTGTTTCCGGTGCTCGATGGCGTGGCGATCGATTACCGCTGGGGCGGTGACGTGGCCATCACCATGAACCGCGCGCCGGACTTCGGGCGTCTTGCGCCGAATGTCTATTACGCTCAGGGCTACTCGGGACATGGCATGTCGCTTGCAGGATTGGCGGGCAAGCTGGTTGCCGAGACCATCGCCGGTCAGGCAGAACGTTTCGATATCTTTGCCGCCATGCCGCATCGTCCCTTCGTGGGCGGGCGCTGGCTGCGAACTCCTCTGCTGGTCCTGGCGACCAGCTTCTACACGTTGCGTGATCGGCTATAGGCCGAGGCCATGATGAAGGTGCTGCACATTTGACACTGTTGAACACCCCGACAGCCCAAGAGCTGGAAACGACTGGTGAGTAATCGCAAGGGAGGCGCGATGAGCGCGGTGGATGGCAAGGACGCTGGTACGCCCGAGCAGCACATGACGAGAAAGCCTGCCGGCGCGCGGGCGCCTGGCGGCACGCACGCCAGCGAGAGCGTCAGTGAGCATGTCGGTGAGAGCTTCGACGATAACGCCGGTGAGAACCTTGGCGATACCGTCAATGAGAGCGTCGGCGAGAGCCACGGCACCAATGCGGATCAGCCCGCGCTGCCGCGACGCGCGGCATCCTCCATCCAGCTCAAGGGGCTGCACAAGCGCTTCGGCAATGAGGTGGCGGCGCTGGATGGCGTGGACCTGAGCATCCAGCCCGGCGAGTTCTTCACGCTGCTGGGGCCTTCGGGCTGTGGCAAGACGACACTGTTGCGGATTCTGGCCGGTCTCGAGGCGCTGGATGAAGGTCAGGTGGTGATCGGCGGGCGGGACGTCACCGAGGTGCCGCCGCATCAGCGCAGCGTCAACACGGTCTTCCAGTCCTATGCGCTGTTTCCGCATCTGTCGGTGCGCGACAACCTGGCATTCGGCCTGAAGATGCGCGGTGTCGCCCCCCGGGAGCGCGAGGCCAGGGTTGCCGAGATGGCGGAGTTCATCAAGCTGGGCAGCCTGATCGATCGCCGGGTCGACCAGCTCTCCGGTGGTCAGCGTCAGCGCATCGCGCTGGCGCGGGCGCTGGTCTGCGAGCCGGATGTGCTGCTGCTGGATGAGCCGCTGTCGGCGCTGGATGCCGGCCTGCGCAGCCAGATCCAGATCGAGCTGCTGCGCCTGCAGAAGCGCCTGGGCATGACCTTCGTCTTCGTTACCCATGATCAGCAGGAAGCGATGGTGATGTCGGACCGCATTGCGGTGCTCGACAGCGGTAGCCTCCAGCAGGTCGGCTCGCCGCGTGAGATCTACGAGCGTCCGGCCAATGCCTTCGTGGCGCGCTTCATGGGCCATGCCAATCTGTTCGACGTCACGGCTCGCGATGACAGCCGCAGTGACGCCATCCGACTGACCACGCCGCTGGGCGTACTGACCGCACAGGCGCCGGGCACTGGCAGTCTGCTGCTGTTGCGTCCCGAGACGCTGGACCTGCGCCGGCGACCCGCCAGCGAGTTCGAGCGTCACGACGTGCTGGAGAACCACTTGCCGGGCCGAGTGCAGGAGCGACTCTACCGCGGCAGCCACGCCGAATATCGTGTCGAGGTGGCGGGTGTCAGCGTGCAGGTGGTGGTCAACAACCGGGGGGGCCAGTTGCCGGAAGTCGGCGACCAGGTCGATGTGGTGGTCGCCGCGCAAGACCTGATCACGCTGAGGGGATGACGATGGCCTATCACACAACCCTGGCCACCGCGCGCAGCCGCGCGGTGGTCGCCGAGTCACGCCACCTGTTGCTGACGGTCGCGCCCGGTGCACTGTGGATCATCGTCTTTCTGGTGCTGCCCAGTCTCTATCTGATGAGCGTGGCCTTCATGACCAACGGCCCCTATGGGCTGCCGGAAATGCCGTTGTCATTGACCTCGTTTCAGCAGCTGGCCGGACAGGGCTTTCTCGGCTGGAGCCCGGGCAACCTGATGACGCTGGGGCGCTCGCTGTGGCAGACCGTGCTTTCCACTGTGCTGGTGGTGCTGGTGGCCTATCCGATCGCCTATTACATCTCGCAGTCAGACCAGCGCTGGCGGCCGATCATGCTGCTGGCGGTGGTGGTGCCGTCCTGGACCAATCAGGTCATTCGCACCTTCGGCTGGATGAATCTGCTGGCGCCGGGCACGCCGCTGGCGGAGCTGGCGGAAGCCATGGGCATGATCGCGCCCAACATGGGGCTCTATCCGTCCAATTTCGCGGTCACTCTGGGGCTGGTCTACAACTTCCTGCCGTTCATGGTGCTGCCGCTGTACGCCGCCTTCGAGAAGTTGAATCTTTCACTGGTGGAGGCGGCGCAGGACCTCTACGCCTCGCCGCTCAAGACCTTCTGGCACGCGGTCTTCCCCCAGACGCTGCCGGGGCTGTTGGCGGGTGTCGTGCTGGTGGCGATTCCGGCCTTCGGCATGTACGTGATTCCGGAGCTGCTGGGCGGCGGCAAGGGCATGATGCTGGGCAATCTGGTCGCCAATCAGTTCGCTGGCAGCGCCAACTGGCCGCTGGGGGCGGCGGGCGCGATCCTGATGCTGATCGCCACTTTCATTGGACTGTATGCGATGCGCCGTATCGGCAAGCGGCTGGGCGGCGGTGAAGAGGTGGTGATATGAGGCGCGGTGGTTTTCACAAGGGATTGCGGGGCTTCTGGTGGCTGACGCTCGGTTTTCTGTATCTGCCGCTGATCGTGGTGATGCTGTTTTCCTTCAATGCCTCCAACAGTGCCGCCAGCTTCACTGGCGTGTCGCTGCGCTGGTATCGGCGCCTGCTGGGCAATGACGCGATTCTGTCGGCGCTGGGCAATTCGCTGCTGCTGGCGGTGGTGTCGTCATTGCTGGCGCTGATGATCGGCACGCTGATCGGGTATGGCATGTATCGCCATCGTCACCGCAAGCTGGGTTGGCTGATCGTGCTGATCTATCTGCCCATCGTGCTGCCGGACATCGTGTTCGGGATCTCGGAAATGACCTTCTTCGTCAAGATCAATGAGCTGACCGGTCTGCTGTCGCCGGGACTGGCCACCATGACCATCGCACATGTCACCTTCCAGGTGCCGTTCGTGGCGTTGATCGTCTACTCGCGCTTCGTCGGGCTGGACCCGACGCTGTTCGAGGCGGCCAAGGACCTCTACGCGACACCGCGGCAGCGCGTGCAGTTCTTCATGTTGCCGACACTCAAGCCGGCATTGATCTCGGGCTTCCTGCTCTCCTTCACGCTGTCGCTGGATGATTTCGTGATCAGTTTCTTCACCGCCGGACCGGAGAGCGCCACCTTGCCCATCTACATCTGGAGCGCGATACGCAAGGGCGTGACTCCTGAAATCAATGCCATCGCCACGTTGATGATGGCGGCGGTCGCCCTGGCGGCGCTCACGAGTCTGGTGCTGTCGCGCCGGCGCGCGGCGTCGTGAGAATACGCAATATCCACAGGCGGTCTGACACTGCTGTCCTTGCCGACGTCGGGTCTGATCATTCATCACGCACGTCCCATCACTTCTCAAGCACGTTGAGCGGAGCATCACAATGACAAACAACACGCTGCGTTTCGCTGTCGCCATCGGCAGTCTGCTGCTGGCAGGTGCCGTCCAGGCCGAAGACAAGAAGCTGTATCTCTTCAACTGGACCCAGTACATGGACCCGGAAATCATCACCGCTTTCGAGGAGAAGTTCGGCGTCGAGGTGGTCGAGAACTACTACAACTCGCTGCCGGAGATGCTGGCCAAGCTCAACGCGGGCGGCGTCTCCCAGTACGACATCATCGTGCCGTCCAACTATTACGTGCCGCGTCTGATCGAAACCGGCCTGGTGCAGAAGATCGACAAGGCCAAGGTCCCGAACCTGGCCAATGTCGCCGAGCAGTTCAGTGACCCGAATTTCGATCCGGGCGCCGAATATACCGCTCCCTATCAGTGGGGCGTGACGGGACTGGTCTACAACGCCAGCACCTTCAAGGACGCTCCCAAGAGCTGGTCCTTGCTGTTTGATCCTGCCGTCAATGGCTATTACCCCTTCAGCCTGATGGGCGATGGTCAGGTCAGCATGGGGTCTGCCTGTGCCTATCTCGGGCACGGCTACGACTGCACCGACCTGGATGACTGGCGCGAAGCCGCCAGGCTACTGATCGAGACCAAGCACCGCGACAACTTCAGCGGCTTCTCCGATGGCACGCCGGCGCTTCAGCAGCTGGCGCGCAAGGTCACCCATGGCGCGTTGTCCTACAACGGCGACTACCTGTTCTATCTGGAGGAAAACCCGGAGTCCTTCGCTGACATCAAGTTCGTCATTCCTGACGAAGGTGCCGAGAAGTGGGTGGATTCGATGATGATTCCGGCCAAAGCACCGCACCCGGAGCTGGCGAACGCCTTCATCAACTTCATTCTGGATGCCAAGGTCGGCGCGCAGCTCTCCAACTACAACTACTACGCCAGTCCCAACGCCGCCGCTGCGCCGTATCTGGATGAGGTACTGACTCAGCCACCGATTCAGCCCTCTGAGGATGACATGGCGCGCCTGCGTTTCTCACCGAGTCTCTCCGGCCAGCAACTGCAGGTATTTCAGCAGCTGTGGTCTGAGGTGCAGTCGCGCTGAACCGAGGGGCTCTGAACCGAGGGAGCTCTGATTGATGTCTGAGTCGAAGCCACGCATGGAGCATCACGATGACAACTGACACGCTGCGTTTCGCTGCGGCCATCGCCAGCCTGTTGCTGGCCGGTGGCGTCCAGGCCGAAGACAGGAAGCTGTATCTCTTCAACTGGACCCAGTACATGGACCCGGAAATCATCACCGCCTTCGAGGAGAAGTTCGGCGTCGAGGTGGTCGAGAACTACTACAACTCGCAGCCGGAAATGGTCGCCAAGTTGAATGCCGGGGGTGTCTCCCAGTACGACATCATCGTGCCCTCCAGCTACTACGTACCGCGCCTGATCGAGATGGGCCTGGTGCAGAAGCTCGACAAGGACAAGGTGCCGAATCTGGCCAATCTCGCCGAGCAGTTCCGTGATCCGGTGCTGGGGGAGGGGCTCGACTATGCCGCGCCCTATCAGTGGGGTGTCACCGGGCTTGTCTACAACGCCAGCACCTTCAAGGAAGCGCCCAAGAGCTGGTCGATGGTGTTTGATCCGACCATCAATGATGCCTGGCCGTTCGGCTTGATGACCGGTGGTCAGGTCAGCATGGGCATCGCCTGCGCCTATCTCGGCCATGGCTACGACTGCACGGACCTGGATGACTGGCGCGAGGCCGCCAGGTTGCTGATCGAGACCAAGCATCGCGGCAATTTCAGTGGCTTCTCCGACGGCACGCCCGCACTTCAGCAGCTGGCGCGCAAGGTCACGCATGCCGGGCTGTCCTTCAATGGCGACTACCTGTTCTATCGTGAGGAAAATCCGGAGTCCTTCGCTGATATCAAGTTCGTCATCCCCGATTAGGGCACCGAGAAGTGGGTGGATTCGATGATGATTCCCGCCAGGGCGCCACACCCGGAGCTGGCGAATGCCTTCATCAACTTCATTCTCGATGCTCGGGTCGGCGCGCAGCTCTCCAACTACAACTACTACGCCAGCCCCAATGCCGCGGCAGAGCCGTATCTGGATGAGGTGCTGACTCAGCCACCGATTCAGCCCTCCGAAGAGGACATGGCGCGACTGCGTTTCTCACCGAGTCTCTCCGGCGAGCAGCTGCAGATCTTCCAGCAGCTGTGGTCCGAGGTGAAGGCGCGCTGAGCGCTGGCAATCGGGTCTATCGAAGCAGGCTGCCGAGCGCGTGGCCTGCCCTGTAGCGTTCAAGGAAGGTGTCATGAAGTACGAACCCAATGGTCGCGAAGACGACGAAGCCGTGCTGCAGGAATGGTTCACGGCACATGGCATCACCGAGGTGGAATGTCTGGTCACCGACCTGACCGGCATTCTCAAGGGCAAGATCATGCCGGCGCGCAAGTACCTCAATGGTGGGCGACCGCGCCTGCCGGACTCCATCTTCATCCAGACCGTCACCGGCGGGTATCCGGATGATGAAGACAGCCGCTTCTGGAATCCGGCCGAGCAGGACATGCAGCTGATCCCGGATACCAGTGCCGTCTATCTGGTGCCATGGGCGGAAGACCCCACCGCGCAGATCATCCATGACTGCTATTACCTCAATGGTGATCCGGTGGAGCTGTCGCCGCGCTATGTGCTCAAGCGAGTGCTGGCACTGTATGCCGCACGCGGCTGGAAGCCGGTGGTGGCCCCCGAAGCCGAGTTCTATCTCGTCAAGACCAACAAGGACTCCGACTATCCGCTGGAGCCGCCCATCGGGCGCAGCGGTCGTCAGGAGAGCAGCCGTCAGTCCTATTCCATCGATGCGGTCAATGAGTTCGATCCGCTCTTCGAGGAGATGTATGACTACTGCGAGGCCATGGGGCTGGATCTCGATACCCTGATCCATGAGGAGGGCGCCGGGCAGATGGAGGTCAATTTCGAGCATGGTGACCCGCTGGCGCTGGCCGATCAGGTCGTGATGTTCAAGCGCACGCTGCGCGAGACGGCATTGCGCCACGGCATGTACGGTACCTTCATGGCCAAGCCGATGGCCTATCAGCCGGGCAGCTCGATGCATATCCATCAGAGCCTGGTGGATGTCGCGACCGGCAGGAACCTGTTCGCGGATGATGAAGGGCGGGCCAGCACCCTGTTTCGCAACTTCATCGGCGGCTTGCAGACCTACATGCCGTCCGCGATGCCGTTCTTCGCGCCCAACGTCAATTCCTATCGCCGCCTGATGCGCAGCGAGACCAGTGGCTCCGCGCCGATCAACGTGGAGTGGGGCTTTGACAACCGCACCGTCGGCTTGCGGGTGCCGGTGTCAGATGCCGAGGGGACGCGGGTCGAGAACCGTCTGGCCGGCGCCGACGCCAATCCCTATCTGGTGATGGCTGCCTCGCTGGCCTGCGGCTATCTGGGCATGATGGCGCAGATCGAGCCGCGTCCGCCGGCCGTGGGCTCTGCCTGGGAGGGCGGTAATTCCTTGCCGGACGATATCGGGCCTGCACTGAATGCGCTGCACTCCTGCAAGCCGTTGGCGGATATTCTCGGCGAGCGCTTCGTGAAGAGCTATCTGGCCGTCAAGCGTGCCGAGCATCGTGAGTACTTCCAGGTCATCAGCTCGTGGGAGCGGGAGCACCTGCTGCTGCGTGTCTAGCCCTTCGGAACATGTCCTGTGTGTCTAGCACTGTGTATCTCACCCTGCGGGGCAAGCCCATGAGGGAGCCGAGAGGCCGTGACAGTCGTCACGGCCTCTCGGCGTTTCAGGTGGGGCGCTCTGTGATGGCAGGTTGCTGCTTGTGGTGATTATTGCATGTCAAAGTCGGCGTGATTGGCTCGATGATCCGTGATATCGTGCTTTTATGTTGATTAAAATAACCAAAAGGAAATTGTCATGAGTGCCTCTCTGCCCCTGGAACATGCTGCCTCCTGGTATGCCGCCTCAGCCAATGCCGCGCCCGAACGGCCCCCGCTAGCGGGAGATGTCAGCTGTGATGTCTGCGTCGTCGGGGCTGGCTTCACCGGCATCTCGGCGGCGCTGCACCTGGCCGAGCAGGGCCTCAAGGTGATGGTGCTGGAGGCCGCCCGCGTGGGTTACGGCGCATCCGGTCGCAATGGCGGGCAGATCGTCAACAGCTACAGCCGCGACATGGATGTGATCGAGGAGCGTTTCGGCGCCCAGACGGCACGTGCGCTGGGCGACATGGCCTTTGAAGGCAACCGCATCATTCGTGAGCGTATCACCGGTTATGGCATCGATTGTGACCTGCGCGAAGGCAATCTGTTTGCCGCCTGCAATGCGCGTCAGCTCAAGGGGCTCAAGGAGCACAAGGCGCTGTGGGAGCGCTATGGCAACTCCAGTCTTGAATTGCTGGAAGGCGATGCCTACAAGCGTGAAGTGAGTGCCGAAGGCTATACGGGCGCGCTGGTCGATCACTCCGGTGGCCATATTCATCCGCTCAATCTGGTGTTGGGCGAAGCCGCAGCCTTCGAGTCGCTGGGCGGCGTGATCTTCGAGCACAGCCCGCTGCTGAGTCTCGAGCATGGCAGCCCCGTCGTGCTCAAGACCGCGGGCGGTATCCTGCGGGCCGACCGCGTCGTGATGGCGGGCAATGCCTACCTCAATGGTGTGCTGCCGGAGCTTGAAGGAAAGTCGATGCCCTGTGGTACCCAGATCATCACCACCGAACCGCTGGCGGAGGATGTGGCGCGTAGTCTGCTGCCCAACAACATGGCGGTGGAAGACTGCAATTACCTGCTCGATTACTACCGCCTGACCCGTGACAACCGACTCATCTTCGGTGGCGGCGTCAATTATGGCGGCGAAGACCCCAGCAATATCGAAGCCTTGATTCGTCCCAAGATGCTCAAGGCCTTCCCGCAACTGGCCAAGGTCAAGATCGACTACGCCTGGAGCGGTACCTTCCTGATGACGCTCAATCGTCTGCCTCAGTTCGGCGTGCTCAATGACAACGTCTACTACGCCCAGGGCTATTCCGGGCATGGCGTGACCTGCAGCCATCTGGCAGGGCGCTTGATCAGTGAGGTGATGACCGGCCGTGATGGCCGCTTCGATGCCTTCGCCGGCCTGCCGCACCTGCCGTTCCCCGGTGGCCGCATGCTGCGGGTGCCGCTGTCTGCCGTGGGGGCCTGGTACTACCAGACCCGCGACAAGCTCGGTATCTGATCAGCCTGTTCTCCAGAATGCCCCAAGCCGCCTTCCTTATCGGGAGGTGGCTTTTTCATGGGCTGGAAAGCACGCCTGACCTGGCCCGAAACGCACTGCGCCCCGCCTGTGAAGGCGGGGCGCAGTGCATGTCTGGCCGATTCATGGCGTGAGCGCTGGGTCAGCCGGCGATCCAGAATCCCATCAGCAGGAAGCCCAGCGTCGTGACCAGCGCACCGATCAAGGTGTAGGGCAGTTGCGTCAGCGCATGCTGCATCGGCTGGACCCCGCAACCCTGTGAGGACAGTACCGAAGAGTCCGAGAAGAAGCAGGCGTGGCTACCGAAGCTGGAGGCTGACAGCAGGGCACCGACGATCAGCGGCAGCGAGGTATCCATGTGCAGTGCGATGGGAATCACGATCGGGATCGAGATCACGAACACGCCCCAGGAGGAGCCGGTCGCGAAGACCACGACGGCCATGCTGACGAACACGATGGCCGGCAGGATCGCCGGAGTCAGGTAGGGTGTCAGGCTCTCGATCATGAAGGTGGTCATGCCTAGCTGGTCATTGACCTCGCGCAGCACGAACCCGACCGCCACGATGGCCAGGGGCAGCATCATGGTGCGAAAGCCGTCCATCACCGCGTCCATCAGCGAGGAAAACGACACCAGGCGCTGGGCGAGATACAGCAGGATGGTGAACAGCGTAGCGACGATCACGCCCTTGAGCAGGTCGATCTCGAACCAGGCGCTGGCGCCGATCAGCACGGCCATTGGCAGCACGAAGTTCATCAGACCGATCCATGGGCTGGATTTCGGCGCTTCTGCTTCCGGCAGGGGCTCCGGGGCGCCGTCAGGAATCGGCTGGCCGGCCTTGGCGCGTCGCTCGGCGGCCTTCATCGGTCCGATGTCCGGCATCAGGCCAATGGCGACCAGCATGGCCAGCGCCATCGCGATCCAGCCATACAGCATGTAGGGAATCGCCTGGATATAGAGCGACATGCCGCTTTCGGTGGCACCGCCTTCCTCGAGCAGTTGGGAGAAGTACACCGCCCAGGTCGAGAGGGGCACCAGAATGCAGATGGGCGCGGCAGTCGAGTCGACGATATAGGCCAGCTTCTCACGCGAGACCCCGAAGCGGTCCGTCAGGCGTTTCATCGCCGCCGGCGTCGCCAGGGCATTCAGATAGTCATCGATGAAGATGAGAATGCCGAGGATCACGGTGCCGATCAGCGACTGACGACGGGTCTTGAGCAGGCGACCGATCATGTTGCTGAAACTCAGCGTGCAACCGGACTTCTCCATCATGGCGATGAAGCCGCCCATCAGCCCACAGACCAGAATCAGCCAGGCGATGGTCTCGTTCATCATCACGCCCAGCGAGATATCGGCCAGCTCTCCGATGTAGTCGTCAGGCTGCAGTATCAGCAGACCCGCGAGCGCGCCGATGGCCAGGGCTTCCAGGGTGCGATGGGTCGCGATGGCGACCACCAGCACGATCAGCGATGGCACGAGGCTGATCCAGCCGAACGGCGTGCCGGCCTCATGGGTAAAGGTGATGCCCAGCACCAGTGCCAGGATGACGCCGAACATGGCAATGCTGCGCCCCTTGCCACGGACGCTGACGGAGGGAGCGAAGGGGTGTGGGGGCGCTGGGGGGACGGGAGAGACCTGATTCATGCCCGGGCCTCCCATGCAGCGAGGAAGTGCTCGGTACTGACTTGGTCGGTACTGACTTGCTCGGTACTGAGTTGGTCAGCGCAGCAGCGCTCTGCGGGGAGCCGGTCTGCAAAGCCGTGGCCATGCAGTGAGTGACCAACGAAGTCGCGGGCAGCGACGGTTTTTATGATTGTCATGTCCTGAGCCCTGGAGTTGGTGGAGGGGTCGGTGTGGATCAGATGTTGCGCAGGTACCAGTCGTATTCCAGACGGCTGATGATCTGCATGGCCGCTTCACGCTCCGCGCGACGGCCAGCAATGAAGACGTTCAGGAAGCGCTCGCTGAAGGCGTGGGCCAGTGCTTCACTCTCCTCCAGCAGCGTCAGTGCCTCGGGCCAGCTGTTGGTCAGGCTCGGCTCGAACTGGTCATAGGCATTGCCGGTGACCGGCTCGCCCGGCGAGACCTGATGCGTGATGCCGTGGATCACCGAGGCCAGCAAGGTGGCCAGCAGCAGGTAGGGATTGACGTCGGCCCCGGCGACACGGTGCTCGAGACGACGTGCCTCGTTGGGGCCGGAGGGGATACGGATGGCGACCGAGCGATTGTCGAAGCCCCAGGTCGGCGCCATCGGCACGTACAGGCCCTGCTGAAAGCGGCGATAGGAATTCAGGTTGGGCGCAAACAGCGCCATCGAGGCGGGCATCAGTTCCAGCAGGCCGCCGATGGCGTGACGCAGGGTCTCGGTGCCCAGCGGATTCTCGTCCTGCGCGGCGAAGACATTGTTGCCGTGCTGGTCCAACAGGCTCATGTGCGCATGCATGCCGTTGCCGGCCTCGTCGCCATACGGCTTGGCCATGAAGGTGGCATCGAAGCCGTGGCGCAGGGCGACGCCCTTGATCAGACGCTTGAGCAGGACAGCGCTGTCACAGGCCTTCATGACATCGTCGAGATGGATCAGGTTGATCTCGAACTGGCCCGGCGCACATTCCTTGAGCGCGGTATCCAGCGGCAGCTGTTGGATGCGCGCGGCAGTCTGGATCTCGTCGAGGAAGTCGGCGTACTCATCCAGCTCGCCGATGGAATAGAGCTGGCTTTCGCTGGCGCGCTCGCCTGTCAGCGGGGAGCACGGCGGCTGCACCATGCCCAGGTCATCGCGTTCGCGATCGACCAGATAGAACTCCAGTTCCAGCGCGACGACCGCCGTCAGGCCCATGTCGGCAAGAATATCGACCTGTTTCTGCAGCTGATTGCGCGGGTCGGCAAAGAAGGGGCCATCCTTGTCATCACGCATGTTCATCAGCAGCTGCCCCTGCTTGCCGTTGCGCAGCCAGGGGGCTGCCATCAGGGTGCCGGGGATGGGGCGGCAGACCTGATCACTGTCACCGCTGCTGAGCCCCAGCCCGGTTTCCTCGATGGTGTTGCCGGCGATATCCAGTGCGAAGACGGAGCCTGGCAGGTTGATGCCATTCTCATAGGCCTTTTCCAGATTCTCGCGCGGGATTCGCTTGCCGCGCTGGATGCCGCTGATGTCACTGATCAGCAGATCGATGTTCTCGATTTCCGGATGACGGTCCAGAAATTCTCTGGCCTCATCGACGGGGAGGCTGTACATGGATATCACCTGTGGGCATGGGATGTTGTGGTTTATATATCGCCATCATGGCCATTGTTGTCAAATATTTTACAACACTTGACGGTTTTCGTGGCTGGATGGCTTTGGTGTTATGGCGATAAATCCTTTTTAAACAGTGTGTTGTATGGATTTTTGTGAAATCGTCGTTTCGTCGGGTTGGCAAGGAAAGGCGTTCAGTCTATGTTGATTAAAACATACCAATCATCCAAGGCCTGCTTGTTCGCCTCAAAGGAGATCCCATGCCACCTCGTCCCCTGGTGGGCGTCATTGCCTGCCGTCGCACCGTAGAAGGTCATCCGGCGCATATGGTGACCGACAAGTACGTCAGCGCTCTGCGTGAATTCGGACTGGATCCGGTGGTCATTCCGGTCTGGGAGGATGTCGAGCCCGACGCCGCCAGCGCCCTGCTGGCACGCCTGGATGGTCTGCTGCTGACTGGCAGCTATTCCAACATGCACCCCTCACGCTACGGCGAGACCAGCGCGCCGGAGAATACCTATGAAGACCCGGCCCGCGACGCTGCGGTGCTCTGCTGGGTGCCGCTGGCGCTTGAGTTGCGACTGCCGCTGCTGGGGATCTGCCGCGGGTTTCAGGAGCTGAACGTTGCCTTCGGCGGCAGCTTGCACCAGGCGGTGCAGAAGGTGGCAGGCCTGATGGATCATCGTGAGCCCAAGGGCGATCTCGAGGCGCAGTTCGCGCCATCGCATGCCATCAGCATCTCGCCCGGCGGAGTGCTGGCAGGGCTTTACGCCGCGCCCGAGGCGCAGGTCAATTCCTTGCATCAGCAGGGGGTCGCCCGTCTTGGTGAGGGCCTGAATATCGAAGCGGTTGCCCCGGATGGGCTAATCGAGGCGGTCTCGGTCAGTGGTGCGGCGTCCTTCACGCTGGCGGTGCAGTGGCATCCGGAATGGAAGCCGCGTGAGCACGCCTTGTATCAGGCGATTCTGGAAGGCTTTGCCGCGGCCTGTCGTGACAAGGCCGAGGGTGGCACCTTGCCGACCTGTCACCCGACTCGCGAGGAGGCGTGAAGATGGCAATGAATGACGCTGGCGAACGCCTGAAGGCGCTGGATGCGCGCCACCACCTGCACCCCTTCACCGACTTCAAGCAGCTGGGCGAGCAGGGCAGTCGAATCATCACCGGTGCCAGCGGCGTCTATATCCATGACGCCGATGGCCAGCGGATTCTCGATGGCATGGCGGGGCTGTGGTGCGTGAACCTCGGCTATGACCAGCCGGAACTGGTCGCGGCGGCCAGCCAGCAGATGACGCAGCTGCCGTACTACAACACCTTCTTCAAGACCGCCCACCCGCCGGCGATCGAGCTGGCGGCCGAGCTGTGTCGTCTCGCGCCGGAGCATATCAATCATGTCTTCTTCACCGGTTCCGGTTCTGAAGCCAATGACAGCATGCTGCGCATGGTACGGCGGTTCTGGGCGCTCAAGGGCCAGCCGGAAAAGCAATGGATCATCGCGCGCGAGAATGGCTATCACGGCTCGACCGTCGCGGGCATGAGCCTGGGTGGCATGGCCCCCATGCATGGTCAGGGTGGCCCCTGTGTGCCCGGCATCACGCATATTCGCCAGCCCTACTGGTTCGCGGAAGGGCGTGGAAAGGCGAGTGAAAGCCCGGAACTTGTGACACGGAGCAGAGACGATTTCGGGCGATTGTGTGCCGAAGCACTGGATGCGCGTATTCAGGAACTGGGCCCGGACAACGTGGCCGCCTTCCTGGCCGAGCCCGTGCAGGGTGCCGGCGGTGCGATCATGCCGCCTGACAGCTACTGGCCTGCCATCAAGGCCGTGCTGGCGAAATATGACATCCTGCTGGTGGTGGATGAGGTCATCTGCGGCTTCGGTCGCCTCGGCGAATGGTTCGGCAGTCAGCATTACGACCTGAAGCCCGATCTGATGCCCATCGCCAAGGGGTTGTCCTCCGGTTACCTGCCGATCGGTGGTGTGCTGGTCGGCGATAGGGTCGCCGATACGCTGATCGAAGAGGGCGGCGAGTTCTTCCATGGCTTCACCTATTCCGGACACCCGGTGTGTGCCGCCGTGGCGCTCAAGACCCTCGAGATCATGCAGCGCGAGGATATCGTCACCCGGGTGCGTGACGACCTGGGGCCGTATCTCGCCAGTCGCTGGGCCACGCTTGCAGACCACCCGCTGGTCGGCGAGGCGCGTTCGCTTGGCCTGATGGGGGCGCTGGAGCTGGTGGCCGACAAGGCCAGTGGCGAGCGTTTCGATTCTTCCCAGGCCGTCGGCAACCTGTGTCGTGATATCTGTTTCGAGACGGGACTGGTGATGCGCTCGGTGGGCGACACCATGATCATCTCGCCGCCGCTGGTGATCACGCATGAGCAGATCGATGCGCTGGTCAGTCTGGCGCGCGCGGCACTGGATGAAACGGCGCGCCAGCTGGCGAGTCACGCCGCCGCTTGCTCTTCCGCTGCGCTGAAGGCCACTTCGCCCTCGTCCTCGCTGCCTTCTTTACTCTCCTCTGCTCCATCCTCTGAACCTTCCTCTTCCCTGACCTCGGAATCCTGATCATGAGCCGTCCTCAGACATTGGCCGAATGGCAGGCGCTGGCCGCCCGCCTGACCCCGCAGTTGCAAGGCAATGCCTTCATCAATGACGAATTCGTGCCGGCGGTCAGCGGCGAGACTTTCGAGAGCCTCAACCCGGCCACCGGTGAGCGGCTGGCGATGGTCGCCAGCTGTGACAGCGCCGATGCCGAGATCGCCATTCGTCATGCGCGTGCCGCCTTCAAGAGCGGTGTCTGGTCGCGCATGGCCCCGACCCGGCGCAAGCAGGTGTTGCTCAGACTCGCCGAGCTGATGGAAGCCCATCAGGATGAGCTGGCGTTGCTGGATAGCCTCGACATGGGCAAGCCGGTCACCAGCGCGCTGAACGACATGGCCGGGGCGATCGGCTCGATCCGCCACCAGGCCGAGTCCATCGACAAGCTTTACGGTGAGGTCGCCCCGACCGGTCAGCAGGCGCTGGGCATGGTGCTGCGCGAACCGCTGGGCGTGGTGGCCTCCATCGTGCCGTGGAACTTCCCGCTGATGATGACGGCGTGGAAGATCGCCCCGGCGTTGGCGGCGGGCAACAGCGTCATCCTCAAACCGTCGGAGAAGTCACCGCTGTCGGCGCTGCGTCTGGCGCAGCTGGCGCGTGAGGCCGGTATCCCGAGCGGCGTCTTCCAGGTGCTGCCGGGCTTCGGGCATACCGTCGGGCGTGCACTGGCGCTGTCGATGGACGTCGAATGCCTGGCCTTCACCGGCTCCACCGCCGTCGGCAAGCAATTGATGCAGTATGCCGGGCAGTCGAATCTGAAGCGGGTGTTCCTGGAGTGTGGCGGCAAGAGCCCCAACATCGTCTTCGCCGATTGCGCCAATCTGGATCGCGTCGCCGAAAGTGCCGCTGCCGCCATCTTCTACAACCAGGGCGAGGTCTGTATCGCGGGTTCACGTCTGCTGGTGGAGAACTCGATCCGTGATGCCTTCGTCGCCAAGGTGGTCGCGGCTGCCGAGCGCATGCAGCCGGGCGACCCGCTGGACCCGGCAAGCTTCATGGGCGCGATGGTCGACAGTACCCAATATGAGCGCGTGATGGGCTATATCCGCCAGGGTGTCGAGGAGGGCGCGGCACTGCGCGCCGGCGGTGAGGAGGTCGAAGGGTCCGGACTCTTCATTCGTCCTGTGGTCTTCGATGGCGTCACGCCACAGATGGCGATCGGCTGCGAGGAAATCTTCGGCCCGGTGCTGTCCGTGTTCGGCTTCGAGACCGAAGACGAAGCGCTGGCGTTGGCCAATGACAGTGACTTCGGGTTGGCGGCAGGGGTGTGGAGTCAGGACATCGATCGCATCATGCGCGTGACGCATCGTCTCGAATCCGGTCAGGTCTTTGTCAACAACTGGGCGGGGGGCGATCAGACCATGCCCTTCGGTGGGGTGAAGCAGTCCGGCAACGGCCGTGACAAGTCACATCACTCGCTGGCGGAGTACACCCAGCTCAAGAGTGTCTGGATCGAGCTGAGCTGAATTGGAATGCGCTGAACTGAAATGAAATGAGCTGTGTAGGCCCCCGTGAACTCAGGGGCTTGCGGAGAAAGAAGAGGCCACGCGATTGCGTGGCCTCTTCTTGCTTGCCTTCGCCACAAGGGCTAGAACATCCGCGCCGGCGTCGCGCAGCTGACCAGGCGACACTCGACATCACCGATGTTGCGGAAGCGATGCGGCACGTTGGTATCGAAGTAGTAGGCGTCGCCCGCCTTCAATACCCGCGTGTCGCCACCGATGGTGATCTCTATCTCGCCCTCGATGACCACGCCCGCTTCCTCACCCTGATGGGTGATCATCTCGCGGCCAGTGTCAGTGACGGGCGGGTAGGTCTCGATCATGAACGACAGGGCGCGGTCACGCCGCTTGGCGCCCACCAGCTTGAAGATGACATCGCCGCTGCCGACGTTGATCAGCTCCTCCTCGCTGTAGAACACCTTGGCGGTGTTCTCGAGCTCCATGGTGAAGAAGTCGCCGACACTCATGGGAATGGCGGCGAGAATCTTCGACAGTGAACTCACCGACGGGCTGACCTTGCCCTGTTCGATCAGTGACAGGCTCGAGTGTGTCACACCGCAGCGCTTGGCCAGCTCGCGTTGCGAGATGCCACGCAAGGTACGCAATGCCCGCAGGCGGGCACCGACATCATCTGCCATCAGAACATCCTTCATGTCGCGACGAGTTGAGGAGAGGGGCAAGCCCTTCCAGACCGACGACGGCCAGCCACGGAGCTCCGCGACTGGCCGTCGTTCACGTGCTGGTGGTCGAGATCAGGGGCATCGGCATCAGAGCCGGCGCTGTCCTGATCATCGACAACGCGATCAGCTGAGGCTATCCAGCTTGTCTTTCAGCACCTTGTTGACCTGTTGCGGATTGGCGGTGCCGCGCGAGGCCTTCATCACCTGACCAACGAAGAAGCCGATCATCTTGCCACGCTTGTCCGGCTCGGCTTCCTGATACTGGGTCACCTGGGCCGGGTTGTCGGCGATCACCTGATCGACCACGGCTTCGATGGCACCGGTGTCGGTGACCTGCTTGAGGCCGCGCGACTCGATGATCTCGTCGGCACTCTTGCCTTCGCCATCCCACAGCGCGGCGAACACCTGCTTGGCGGCCTTGCCGTTGATGGTCTCATCGACGATGCGCTTGATCAGGCCACCCAGCTGGGCCGCGGAGACCGGGCTGACGGTGATGTCGAGGTTTTCCTTGTTGAGGCGACCGGCCAGCTCGCCCTGCACCCAGTTGGCGGCCTGCTTGGCGTCGCCGCAGACATCCTTCACTTCCTCGAAGAAGTCGGCCATCTCGCGGCTGGCGGACAGCACGCTGGCGTCATAGGCGGACAGGCCCAGTTCGCTTTCGAAGCGCGCGCGTTTCTCGGCCGGCAGTTCCGGCAGGGTCTGGCGCAGGTGTTCGATGTAGGCCTCGTCCACTTCCACCGGCAGCAGGTCCGGGCACGGGAAGTAGCGGTAATCGTTGGCTTCTTCCTTGGTGCGCATGCTGCGCGTCTCGTCGGCGTCCGGATCATACAGGCGGGTTTCCTGTACGACCTTGCCGCCGTCCTCGATCAGCTCGATCTGACGCTCCACCTCGAAGTGGATGGCGCGCTCGATGAAGCGGAAGGAGTTGACGTTCTTGATCTCCGCGCGGGTGCCGAAGGCTTCCTGGCCCTTGGGGCGCACCGAGACGTTGACGTCGCAACGCAGGGAACCTTCGGCCATGTTGCCGTCGGAGATGCCCAGGTAGGTGACGATGGCGTGGATCGCCTTCACGTAGGCCACCGCTTCCTTGGCGGAACGCATGTCAGGCTCGGAGACGATTTCCAGCAGCGGCGTGCCGGCACGGTTGAGGTCGATGCCGGTCATGCCCTGGAAGTCTTCGTGCAGCGATTTGCCGGCATCTTCCTCGAGGTGGGCGTGGTGGATGCGGATCGACTTGCGCGTGCCATCTTCCAGCAGGATCTCGAGCACGCCAGGACCGACGATGGGCTGATCCATCTGGCTGGTCTGGTAGCCCTTGGGCAGATCCGGGTAGAAGTAGTTCTTGCGTTCGAACACCGAACGGCCGGCAACGGCGGCATCGACGGCGAGGCCGAAGCGCACGGCCATGGCCACGGCCTGCTCGTTGAGCACCGGCAGGGTGCCCGGCAGACCGAGGTCCACGGCGCTGGCCTGGGTGTTGGGCTCGGCACCGTAGGTGGTGGAAGAGCCGGAGAAGATCTTTGACTGGGTGGCGAGCTGAGCGTGAACCTCAAGCCCGATTACGACTTCCCATTGCATCAGGCTTGCTCCTGTCCGAATTCCGGGCGCTGGCGGTGCCAGTCGGTGATTTGCTGGAACTGGTGCGCGACGCCCAGCAGGGTCTGCTCACCGAAGTGCGGGCCGAGAATCTGCAGACCCACCGGGCGCTTGCCTGCCAGGCCGGCCGGCACGCTGACGCCCGGAATGCCTGCCAGGTTGATGGCGATGGTGTAGAGATCCTGCAGGTACATGGACAGCGGGTCCTTGTGCGCGCCGAGATCGAACGCCGGGGTCGGTGCCGCCGGGCCCATCAGTACATCGACCTGGTCGAAGGCATCGAGGAAGTCCTGACGGATCAGGCGACGCACCTTCTGGGCCTTGATGTAGTAGGCATCGAAGAAGCCTTCGGACAGGGTGTGCGTGCCGATGATGATGCGACGCTTCACCTCGTCGCCGAAGCCTTCCTCGCGGGTGCGCTTGTAGAGGTCTTCCAGGTCCTGCGGGTCCTTGCAGCGATGGCCGAAGCGCACGCCGTCATAACGCGACAGGTTGGAGGAGGCCTCGGCCGGTGCGATCACGTAGTAGGTCGGGATGGCCAGGTGGGTATGCGGCAGCGAGATTTCCTGCACGCTGGCACCGGCATCCTCGAAGACCTTGATCGCGGCACGCACGGAGGCTTCGACTTCCTCGGACAGGCCTTCGCCGAAGTATTCCTTCGGCAGGCCGATCTTCAGGCCCTTGAGGTTGTAGTCCAGCCCTTCGACGTAATCCGGCACGCCACGCACCACGCTGGTGGAGTCGCGCGGGTCGGCGCCGGCGATCACGTTCATCAGGCGCGCGCAGTCTTCGGCGGAGCGGGCCATCGGGCCGCCCTGATCGAGGCTGGAGGCGTAGGCGATCATGCCGTAGCGCGAGACGCGACCGTAGGTCGGCTTGAGGCCGGTGATGCCACAGAAGGCGGCCGGCTGGCGGATGGAACCGCCGGTGTCGGTGCCCAGGGCGGCCGGCGCAAGGCCAGCGGCGACGGCGGCGGCACTGCCGCCGGAGCTGCCACCCGGCACGGCGGACAGGTCCCACGGGTTCTTGACGGCGCCGTAGTGGCTGTTCTCGTTCGAGGAGCCCATCGCGAACTCATCGAGGTTGGTCTTGCCGAGAATCACCACGCCTTCGGCCTTGAGCTTCTCGATCACGGTGGCGTCGTAGGGCGCGACGAAGTTGTCGAGCATCTTCGAGCCGCAGCTGGTGCGCACACCTTCGGTGCAGAAGATGTCCTTGATGGCCATCGGCACGCCGGTCAGCGCGGCGGCATTGCCAGCGGCACGGCGCGCATCGGCGGCATCCGCATCACGCAGCGCGTCTTCGCGGCACAAGGTGATGTAGCTGTTGAGCTCGCCGTCGAGGCGTTCGATACGGGCCAGGAAGGCTTCCGTCAGCTCGCGGCTGGTGTATTCGCCGGCCTCCAGGCCTTGCGCCAGCTCACTGAGCGTCTTGTCATGTAGTGCAATGGACGATGACATGTTCGATTCCATCAGTGCAGACGATGCGCCGGGCATCGTCCGCAGAAATTCCGGGGCGGACGGGGCGTGCCGCGTGACGTGGTATCCGATGGCAGCCGGTCACGATGCGTGAGCGACCTGCCAGGCGAGATCACTCGACGACGCGCGGAACCAGATACAGACCCTGCTCTGTGGCCGGGGCCACCTGCTGAAAACGCTCGCGCTGATTCGATTCGGTGACTTCGTCCGCGCGCAGGCGTTGCGTGGCTTCCAGCGGGTGTGCCAGCGGTGCGACGCCGTCGGTATCGACCTGTTGCAGCTGGTCGACCATGGCGAGAATCCGGTCGAGATCCTCGACGTAGGCTTCGGCATCCTGCGAGGCAAGACCCAGGCGTGCGAGGTGAGCGGCACGCAGCACATCTGAATGTTCAAGGGCCATTGAAGTTTCCCTGTCTTGGCTTCGAGAGGCTTGAGGTGACGGCAGGAGTCGGAGACGACCACGCGGAATCGGATTGGCGCGACGAGCGCGAAAAGCCGAATTCGAAAATTGTGGTGTCCCGGCAAACCCGATGCCCGTTACCCTGTAAAACAGCGCGCTTTGCAGCGATGGAGCAATCTGTCGCCGAATGCGCCGTTACAGTGTGATTCGGCGTGAAATGTACCACATCTGCGTCGCTCTGGCAGGCGTGTCAGCTTGCCGCCATGGGGTGGCAATGGTACCGTTCGCGTCTGCACAGGGTTCCGGTCTGGACTAGGTGATCAACTTCCATGTTTAAACGTTTACGTGGGCTGTTCTCGAGCGATCTGTCGATCGATCTGGGTACTGCCAACACGCTTATTTATGTGCGCGGTCGCGGTATCGTGCTCGACGAGCCCTCAGTCGTGGCCATTCGCCAGTCCGGGAATGCCCGCAGTGTGGCGGCCGTCGGTGCCGATGCCAAGCGCATGCTGGGGCGTACCCCCGGCAATATCACGGCCATCCGTCCGATGAAGGACGGCGTCATCGCCGACTTCACCGTTACCGAACAGATGCTCCAGCATTTCATCCGCAAGGTGCATCAGAGCACCTTCCTGACACCCAGCCCTCGTGTGCTGGTGTGTGTGCCGTGCATGTCGACCCAGGTCGAGCGTCGCGCCATCAAGGAATCGGCCGAAGGGGCCGGCGCGCGTGAGGTTTACCTGATCGAGGAGCCGATGGCTGCCGCGATCGGTGCGGGCCTGCCGGTGGAAGAGGCGATGGGCTCCATGGTGGTCGATATCGGTGGTGGTACCACTGAAATCGCCATCATCTCGCTCAACGGCGTGGTCTATTCCGAATCCGTGCGTATCGGCGGTGACCGCTTCGACGAAGCCATCACCTCCTATGTGCGTCGCCATTACGGCAGCCTGATCGGTGAGGCGACGGCCGAGCGCATCAAGGAAGAGATCGGTTGTGCCTACCCGGGTGGCGAGCTGCGCGAGATCGACGTGCGCGGCCGCAACCTGGCCGAGGGCATTCCGCGTTCCTTCACGCTCAACTCCCATGAGATTCTCGATGCGCTGCAGGAACCGCTGGCGGCCATCGTCTCGGTGGTCAAGAGCGCGCTCGAGCAGTCTCCGCCTGAGCTGGCCTCCGACATCGCCGAGCGCGGCCTGGTGCTGACCGGTGGTGGTGCGCTGCTGCGTGACATCGACAAGTTGATCGCGGAAGAGACGGGCCTGCCGGTGATCATCGCCGAAGACCCGCTGACCTGCGTGGCGCGTGGCGGTGGCAAGGCGCTGGAAATGATCGATCAGCACACCTTCGAGCTGCTGTCGAGCGATTGACCTCGTCCGGGGCCGGGCATGCTGTGTGCTGTACGGCTGGTCCCGGCCTGTCGGAGGAAGTGCTATCAAACCCCTGTTCACGCGTGGCCCCGTGCCCGGCTACCGCATGCTGTTGTGCGCGGTGCTGTCACTCGCGCTGATGTTTGCCGAAGATCGCTTCAGCTGGATGGTCGATGTGCGCGCCAGCATGGCGACGCTGGTATCGCCCGTGCAGTGGGTCGTCAGCTTGCCGACGGAAGGCATCAGCTGGGGCGCGCTGGTGTTTGCCGACCAGCAGGAGCTGGCCGACGAAAATCGCGCGCTGCGCGAACAGCTGCTCAATCTGTCCAGCCGTGTGCAACGCATGGCGAGCCTGGCCTCCGAGAATACGCGCTTGCGCGAATTGCTCAATGCCGGGCAGCGTAGCGACATCCCCTATATCACCTCCCAGTTGCTGACCCTCGATGCTGACCCGTTCTCCCACCGCATGGTGGTGGACCGCGGCGAGCAGGATGGCGTGCGCATTGGCTTGCCGGTACTCGATGCCTATGGCCTCGTCGGCCAGGTCATCTCCACCTCGGCCTACAACAGTCGCGTGCTGATGATCAGTGATGCCAGTCACGCCGTGCCGGTGGAGATCAATCGCAATGGCCTGCGCTTCATCGCCCAGGGCAGTGGCAAGATCGATCAGGTCGATGTGCTGCATGTGCCGGACACCGCTGACATTCGTGTCGGTGATCTGCTGGTGACTTCCGGACTGGCGCTGCGCTTTCCGCGCGGCTTGCCGGTGGCACGTGTTACCGAGGTCTATCATGATCCCGGCAAGCCGTTTGCCCGCGTGAGTGCCGAGCCCATCGCGCAGCTGGAGCGCTCGCGCAACTTCCTGATCCAGATGCCGCCACCGGTGGATACCGACAACCTGTATGTCGATGACAGTCTCGATGAGTTGCCGCGTGACAACCTGGCGGCGCCCAGGCCCGAGGGTGACGACGCCGCGCAAGGCTCCGCCGAGGATGCGGCAGACGCTCAGGCACCCACCGATGCTGCCGGGGAGAACAACTGATGGCCTTTCGTCCCCAGACCACCTTGCTGTGCTGGTTCTCGCTGCTGCTGGCGCTGTGTCTGCAGGTCATGCCATTGCCGGATGTATGGCTGATCTGGCGGCCCCAGTGGCTGGGCCTGATGCTGGTCTACTGGTGCATCGTCTCGCCGCAGAGTGTCGGTGTCTTCCACGGCTTCCTGTTCGGGCTGGCGCTGGATGTCCTGCAGGGCGCACCGCTGGGGCACAACGCCCTGGTACTGTCGCTGACGGCCTTCATGGGTGTGCTGCTCTATCAGCGCATTCGCGCCTACTCGCTGTTGCAGCAGGCGTTGCTGGTAATCGTGGTGCTGGGCATCGCGCAGTTGCTGGATCAATGGCTGCGCAGTCTGTTCGGTGCCGGCCCCGTCAGCCTGTCGTTCCTGCTCTCGGCGGTCATCGGCGGCGCATTGTGGCCGTGGCTCTATACCCTGCTGCAGATGCTGCGTCGGCGGGTCGCGGCCTGAGTGCCACTGGCACGTCGCTAGCGCTTCTTATGAGCTTCCAAAAGCCGCCTACGGGCGGCTTTCTGGTACTTGTCAGCCATGTTTCTCTTCACGAGGTCTTCCATGTCATCCAGTTCAAGGTCATCCAGTTCAAGGTCATCCACTTCCAGGCCATCCACTTCCAGGCCATCCACATCTGACACTGAAAGCCCCACTTCCTCACTCTTTGCGAACTCTGACGCCGCGACGCAGCGCAAAGTGATGTCTCAGGGCGTTGCTCAACAGGGCACTGATCAACAGGGCGCTGCTCAAGCGGAATTGATTCTCGCTTCGGGATCGCCGCGTCGACGCGATCTGCTGGCCAGTATCGGCATCCAATGTGAGGTGGCGCCGGTGGATATCGATGAGACGCCGCAGGCCAATGAGTCGCCGGAGCATTACGTGCTGCGGCTGGCGCGGGAGAAGGCGCAGGCCGGTTTCGCGGCCCTGGCGCAGCGGACGGCAGGCCAGACGGCGGGGTGGCGAGTGCTCGGCGCGGATACCGCGCTGGCACTGGATGGACGCATTCTCGGCAAGCCCCGCGATGAGGCTGACGCGCGCGCGATGCTGCTCAGCCTGTCGGGGCGCAGCCATCAGGTGCTCAGTGGCGTGGCGCTGTGTCATGGCGACGCCGGGCGCGACATGCGCTGCGCGAGCGAGCTGGTCGAGAGCCGCGTGACTTTCCGCACCATCACCCCAGAGGAGGCCGCACGCTACTGGGCGACCGGTGAGCCGGCTGACAAGGCAGGTGGCTACGCCATCCAAGGGCTCGGCGCCGTCTTCGTCAGTCATCTCGAGGGCAGTTACAGCGCCGTGGTCGGGCTGCCGCTGCATGAGACCGCAGAGCTTCTGAGCAAGGCGGGCGTTCAGCCGTGGCAACCACTCTGACGGGCGATGTTCTGCACTGCGGCAGTCGGGTGTCGAGACAGCACTCCAGCGCCATCGCGAAGGACGATGGCTTGCGTGCGTGGCACAAAATACCCGTTGCAGGAAATCCTTAGTCGATAGATCACAGCCGGGGGCTCCCTTGCTATGTCATAATCGCAAGCAACGACTTTACAAGGACTTGCGCTATGAGCGGCGAGGTATTGATCAACCTGACACCGATGGAGACCCGCGTGGCGGTGGTCGAGAACGGTGTCCTGCAGGAAGCCTTCATCGAACGCAGCGGGCGACGCGGCATCGTCGGCAACATCTACCGTGGCAAGGTGGTGAGAGTGTTGCCCGGCATGCAGGCGGCCTTCATCGACATCGGTCTCGAACGGGCCGCCTTCATCCATGCCCAGGAAGTCATGCCGGCGCATACGCCGCATGACGAGCAGCTCTCGATCCGCGAGCTGCTCAGCGAAGGCCAGCCACTGGTGGTGCAGGTCACCAAGGACCCCATCGGCACCAAGGGCGCCCGGCTGACCACGCATCTGTCGGTGCCGTCACGCTATCTGGTCTACATGCCGGACTCGCCGCATACCGGCGTGTCGCAGCGCATCGAGAGCGATGCCGAGCGTGACCGCCTCAAGGAGCTCACCGAGCAGTGCCTGACGGCGCTGGATCCGGAAGCCCCCGGCGGCTTCATTCTGCGCACGGCGGCCGAAGGCATCAGCGAGGCCGAGCTCAAGCAGGACATGCACTTCCTGCTGCGCCTGTGGCGCAAGGTCAGCGAGCGACGCCTGACCGCCGCCGTGCCCAGCGTGATCTATGATGATCTGCCACTGTTCATGCGCACGCTGCGCGACGTGATGCGTGACGAGATCGAGCGCGTGCGCATCGACTCGCGCGAGAACTTCATCCGGCTCAAGGAATTCGCCAGCGAGTTCATGCCCGACATGGAAGGGCGCATCGAGTATTACCCCGGCGAGCGGCCGATCTTCGATCTGTTCAGTGTCGAGGATGAGCTGCACAAGGCGATGGGCCGCAAGGTGCAGCTCAAGAGTGGCGGCTATCTGGTGATCGACCAGACCGAGGCGATGACCACCATCGACGTCAACACCGGGGGGTTCGTCGGTCATCGCAACCTCGAAGAGACCATCTTCAAGACCAATCTCGAGGCGGCGACCGCCATCGCGCGCCAGCTACGGCTGCGCAATCTCGGCGGCATCATCATCATCGACTTCATCGACATGGAAGAGACCGAGCACCAGCGCCAGGTGCTGCGCGTGCTCGAGAAGTCGCTGGAGCGTGATCATGCCAAGAACAAGATGACCGGCGTGACCGAGTTGGGCCTGGTGCAGCTGACGCGCAAGCGCACGCGCGAGAGTCTGGAGCAGGTGCTGTGCGAGGCCTGCCCGACCTGTCAGGGGCGCGGCACCCTCAAGACGCCGGAGACGGTCTGCTACGAGATCTTCCGCGAGATCATGCGCGAAGAGCGCGCCTACAGCCCGGATACCTACATGGTGCTGGCCTCGCAGAACGTGGTCGATCGCCTGCTGGACGAGGAATCCGCAGCTGTGGCGGACCTCGAGAGCTTCATCGGCAAGACCATCCGCTTCCAGGTCGAGGCGCATTACACCCAGGAGCAGTACGATATTGTGCTCATGTGATCTGTCAGCCGCCGCGCCTGCGATGATGCCGGGAGTCGCGTTATCCACATCGTGAGTCTGTCCTGTTCGGAGAACCACCAGTGACCCGTTCTACCTCACCAGAGGCGGCACGTTCTACCTCGCAAGAGGCGGTGCAGGAGGGCGTCGAAGACGCCCCGTCTTCGTCAGCTGCGACGCCAGCGCCACCCTCGCGTGGGCGGCGCTGGGCGCGCGGGCTGCTGATGGCGCTCGCGGTGCTGCTGGCGGTGCTGGCCATCCTGATCGGGGGCCTGCGCTGGTGGTTGACCACGTTGGATTCGCGCAGTGAGTCCATCAGTGACTTCATTGCCACCCAGACTCACTCCAATGTGGGGATGTCATCGCTTGAAGGCCGCATGGATCACCTTGATCCGGCCATCAAGCTGTCGGGTCTCAACCTCTTTCGACCCAACGAGATGCAGGCGGCGCCGCTGTTGAGCGTGTCCCACCTGGAAACCCGTCTCGATGTGCTTTCCTCCCTGCGCCATCTGGCGCCTGTCTTTGATCGCGCCACCGCCACCGGCGTCATCGTGCACCTGTACCAGCGCGAAGATGGCAGCTGGGGCTGGCCGGGGCCGCCGCGTCCTCCCGAAGCGCTCGAACCCGAAGGACAGATGAGCCTTGCGCAGACGGAGCAGGGGCTGGCGCTTTTGGCGCGTCAGCGTGTGCGGCTCGAGGACGTGCGCCTGGTGCTGCATGGTCGCAACGATACCCTCAACCTGAATGCCGCCGAGCTGTTGCTGTCGGGAGAAGGCGATCGCGCGCATCTGGAAGGTCAGTTGCGGGTCGGGGAATCGCCTCAGGCCGGTGTCAGCGCCGTGCTGGAGGTGCTGCCGGGAGACGACGGCCTCGCCGACTACTCGGCCCAGCTGCAGGTGGAGCTGGACGCCGGTGCGCTGGCGAGTGTCGGGCGCCTGATGGGCGAGCGCGACAGCCTGATGCTGCGCGATGCCGATGGCAACGCGACGCTGTGGGCGCGCTGGCGTGACGCGCGACTGGAAGATGCTCGCCTGCGTCTCGATCTCAATCGCCTGACGCTGGATCACCATGGTGCCCAGCTGGCGCTCAAGGACATTCATGCGCGTGGCCAGTGGCTGCGCGACCTGGCGGGCAGTGATCGCTGGCAGGCCTGGCTCAATCAGATCTCGGTCGGCGCCACGCAACTCGATGACGCCCCGGCGGCCGGCGCTCCGGCGGCCGACGCTTCTGTGGCAGGCGTTCCGGTGGCAGATAGTGACGACCAGACGCCGCAAGCGGCGACATCGCCAGAAGTCTCCGCGGCGCTTGCCAGCCTGCCCGAGCGTATTTCGCTGTCGGGGGATCTCGCCGAGGGCAGCGTGTCGCTGGTCACCAGCAGTTTCGATCTGGAAAAGGTGGCACGTTGGCGCAATGTGCTGGCGCTCGGCGAGCTGGGCGATGTGCTCGAGTCTCTCGATCCGCGTGGCACGGCCACCGGCCTCTCCCTGTCGCTGGCCGGGATAGGCCTCGATACCCCGCTGACCATGAAGCTGGCGCTGGGCCTCACCGGTGCCGAGGTGGAACCCTGGCAGGGCGCTCCGGGGCTCGGTCCCCTGGCGGCCTGGGTCACCGCGCAGAGCCTTGATGAAGGCGGCATCGCGAGCCGGATCGCGTTTCGTGGTGACCCGGGCATGCGCTTCCACTTCCCTGAGGTCTTCGGCGACGGCTGGCAGCTCGAGGCTGCCGACGGAGTGGTCGAGGTCAAGGTTGATGACAGTGGCAGCAGCGTCTCGGGGCATGACCTGCATATCCAGCGCGCTGGCGCCGATGTGACGGGTGGCTTCGGCCTGCAGATTCCCGCAAAGGACCATGATCGCTTCCAGCTGGATCTCGAGATGCGTGATGTGGATGCCCGCAGCATTCCGCTGGCCTCCTGGTTGCCGATGAAGGTGCTGGACCCGGCGCTGAGCGAGTGGTTGACGCGCGATGTCGCGGGGCAGGTCCCCGAGGGCAGCCTGCATCTCACCCAGGTGTGGGATGACGACAATGGCGAAAATGGCTATGGCCCCGGCGATTCGATGGACCTTGAGCTTGCCATCGAGGACGGGCGACTCGGTTACGCCGAGGGCTGGCCTGCGCTGGAGGGCGTGAAGGGCAACCTCGCGCTGCATGACAATACGCTGAGTGCCACGGTCGCGGCGGCGCACTCTCAGCCGGCCACGACGCTGGGCAGTGCAGCGCCCCTGGCGGTGCGTCAGGCCGACGTCGACATGCAGGACAGCACCTTGAAGATTCAGGGTGATGTGACCGGCAGCGTCGAAGCGCTGTTCGATCTGCTCTCGCATGCGCCGCTCGAGGATACCGCTGCGCTGATCGCCGAATGGCAGGGCAAGGGCTCGGTGGATGCGACGATGGATATCCGCGTGCCGCTGGAGGACGCCGAGCAGACGCGGATCACGGCGGCGGGCAAGGTCGGCGAGCGCCAGGCGGCGACGCTGGCCTTCCCGGGGCCGGGCATCGAGGTTGACGGCATTCGCGGGCCGCTCGAGTTCGTGCATGACCCATCCCGCCCCGAGGGGCGCCGTGAACAGTTGACCGGCAACCTCTCCGGCAAGCTGTTCGGCGGTGCGGTCAAGGCGGCGCTCAACATCGGACAGGCAGATTCAAACAGCAAGGGCGCGATCACCTTCGATGGCAAGGCGCCATTGGCACCGGTGCTGGGCTGGCTGGGCGCGCCCGAGCACCTGATCGGCGATGCCGCCGAGAACACCCGGGCCGCCTTGCAGGACGGCGAGACCCCGCGTGCGCTGGGCGGCGAGTTCAACTACCAGGCGCGCCTGATGCTGCCGGATGACGGCGCCAGTCTGGCGCTCTCGAGTGACCTCAAGGGAGTCGCCATCAATCTGCCGGCACCCTTTGGCAAGGCGCGAGAGGAGGCGGCACCGCTGGCGGTGGATATCGGGCTCGCGGAGGGTGGCGGCGATGTTCGCCTCGACAATCGCGCCCGTGCACGCTGGAAAGGCGGCAATACGCGTGACGATGGCAGTACGGTGCCGATGACGGGGCAGCTGTGGCTGGAGCGTTGGCCGAGTGACCCGCAGTGGCCCACCCAGACCGGCTGGGACATCGCCTGGCGCACGCCGACCCTCGCCCCCGAGCTCTGGAAGCCGTGGGCGGGAGCGCTCTCCGGTGAAGGTGGCGCGAGTGGTGATGGCAGCGCGAGTGGTGAGGGCAGCGACGCGGAGCAGAGCGACCCCCTGCGTGCCTTGTCGCGCCTGCGCGTTGCCACCGATTGCCTGATGATCCAGTCCCGGTGTACGGGGCCGATGACGCTGGAGGCCGCGCCGCGCCAGAGCTCGCATCAGCAAGGGCTGGGGCTGGCCGCGACGCTGGATGGTCAGCTCGCCAGTGGCGAGCTGGTGTGGCAGTCAGGCGCCGCGCGACCGCTGATTCTGGACCTGGACACCCTGAATCTCGATGCCCTGTGGCCCGCGGATGCCGAGCAGGAGGCGCAGACTGCCAGTGCACCAGGCAACTTTACCGAGGCTATCGATGTCGGCATCGAGCCGACGCCGTATCCTGCTGAGCTTGCCGACCTGCCCGCGGGCAGTCTGCGTCTGGCACACCTCATCTGGCGCGATCAGCAGCTGGGGCCGATCAGTGCCGACTGGACCGCCGACAGCCAGCAGCTGGTGGTGTTGCCGCTCTCCATCACGCTGGGCAAGATCACCGCGGTGGGCAACATCACCTGGGAGGATGCCGGCGCCAACAGTCTGACGCGCGCTCGCCTGTCCGCCGATGGCAGTGATCTGGGCGGGTTGCTCGAGCGTCTCTCCCAGCCGCGCGGCATCGAGGCGGACCGCGCCCGGGCCGAGGTCAAGCTGGCCTGGCCCGGTGCGCCGCAGGACTTTGCCCTGTCGCGCTCCAATGGTCGCGTCGAGATCAAGCTGGATGACGGACGCTTCCTGAATCTGGGCTCGACCTCTGCCCGCCTGCTGGGGCTGGTCAATGTGGATAACCTGCTGCGCCGGCTGTCGCTGGACTTCTCTGACGTCACCGACAAGGGGACGGCCTTCGACAAGGTGCGCGGCGCAGCGACGCTCTTCGATGGGCGGCTGGAAAGCGATGGCCCCTTGCGTATCGAGGCGCCGTCCACCACCGTGACACTCAACGGGCAGGTCGATCTGCTTCGCGGTACCCTTGATCAACGCATGGCCATCACGGTGCCGGTCAGCCAGAACCTCCCGCTGGCCGCCGTGCTGGCAGGCGCACCCGCCGTGGGCGGGGCGCTGTTCGTGGCCGACAAGATCTTCGGCCGCTTCATCGACAAGGTGACGCAAATTCACTATCGGGTATCAGGCCCCTGGGGCGACCCGAACATTACTCTGGAAAGTGCCGAATGACGCAAAATGCGAGTTCCGGTCGCGTGCTCGACGATGCCGCGGCCCTGTTGCTGACCCCGGGCGGGCTCAGCCTGGATGATCTGGATGCTGGCCTGGCACATGCCATGGGCCCGGGCACCGACTATGCCGACCTCTACTTCCAGCGTATCTGGCAGGAGAGCTGGGTGCTGGAAGACGGCGTCGTCAAGGACGCCAGCTACAACATCGATGGTGGCGTGGGCGTACGCTCACTGGCGGGGGAAAAGACCGGCTTCGCGTACTCCAATCAGATTGACGCCGCCGCGCTTGCCGACACTGGCCGGACTGCGGCGGGTATCTCGCGCAGCGGCAGCAGCGGCACGGTCGCAAGCTCGATCATCACCGAGGCGCCGTCCTTCTATGCGGGCATCGACCCGCTGAATGGCCTGAGCGCCGAGGACAAGGTCGCGATGCTCAAGGAAGCGGACCGCATCGCGCGCAGCCTTGACCCCTCCATCAGTCAGGTGTCGGCCTCGCTGTCGGCGCTTTACGAGGTGGTGATGGTGCGTGCCAGCGATGGCACCCTCGCCGCGGACCTGCGTCCGCTGGTGCGTTTCAACATCAGCGTGATCGCGGTGCGCAATGGCCGTCGCGAGCGAGGCAGTGCCGGTGGCGGTGGTCGTTTCCCGCTGACCCGTCTGCGCGATGAGAATGTCGCCGAGCGTTACGCGCGTGAAGCCGTGCGTCAGGCGCTGGTCAATCTCGAGGCGATCGATGCACCGGCCGGTCAGATGCCGGTGGTGCTGGGCAATGGCTGGCCGGGCGTGCTGCTGCACGAGGCGGTCGGTCATGGTCTGGAAGGTGACTTCAACCGCAAGGGCAGCTCTGCCTTCTCGGGCCGCATGGGCGAGCAGGTCGCGGCACGCGGCGTCACCGTGGTCGATGACGCGACCCTGGCCGATCGCCGTGGCTCGCTGTCCGTCGATGATGAAGGCACCCCGGGGCAGTACACGCCGCTGATCGAGGATGGCATCCTCACCGGCTACATGCAGGACAAGCTCAATGCCCGCCTGATGGGCATGGCGCCGACAGGCAATGCGCGTCGTGAGTCCTTCGCGCACCTGCCGATGCCGCGCATGACCAATACCTACATGCTGGGTGGCGATCGCGACCCGCAGGAGATCATCAAGAGCGTCAAGCGTGGCATATATGCGGTCAGCTTCGGCGGTGGCCAGGTCGACATCACCTCCGGGCGTTTCGTGTTCTCCGCAAGCGAAGCCTATCTGATCGAAGACGGCAAGGTGACCACGCCGGTCAAGGGCGCGACCCTGATCGGCAACGGGCCGGAAGCCATGGGCCACGTCTCGATGATCGGCAACGACCTGGAGCTGGATACCGGTGTCGGCGTGTGTGGCAAGGACGGCCAGTCCGTGCCCGTCGGGGTCGGTCAGCCGACGCTGAAGCTCGATGAGTTGACGGTCGGCGGCACGCAATCCTGAGCGGGTCGCGTTCACAATGAAGCGATGAATACGACGACACCGCCATGGCAGGGCCATGGCGGTGTCGAGGAAGCGCTTGAGGATCAGCTCGTCAGAAGCTGTACGTCAGAGCAGCACGTGAGCGGCAGACCCCGTGTCAGAGGTCGAGTTCGGCCCGCAGCAGCTTGAAGAGCTTCTTGGCGCTGTTGGGCTGTTTGCCGGCGTCACGTTCGGCACGCGCATTGCGGATCAGCTGACGCAGGGCCTGACGGTCCACGTGAGGATAATCCTCGACGAAGATCACGAAGGCTTCATCGTCGTCCAGCAGGCGATCGCGCCAGCGTTCGAGACGCTGGAAGGAAGCATCGCGACGCACGTTCTGCTGCTCCATGGCTTCGAAGACGGCACGCACGGCGTCCAGGTCTTCCTTGCGCATCAGCTTGCCGACGTACTGCATGTGGCGACGCAGGCCTTCGTGACTACGAATGCGATGGGTCTCCTCGATGGCGGCCAGCATGTCGTCAGAGAGCGGGAACTTGGCGCGCTGGCCTTCCGGCAGATCGATGATCTTCTTGCCCAGCGCCTGCAGCTCGATCATCTCGCGCTTCAACTGGGACTTGCTGGGGCGCTCGACGAGCTCCTCGGGTCTTTCTTTACGCATGCCAATTCCAATGAGTCGGGGAAATTTGCGGCAGTATAGCACTGCCGGGCCCCCGTCTCCTCAGAAGGAGAACAACATGAGCCAGGCCTTTGATGCCGTTGCTCAGCAACAACTGCTCGAGCGTCGCGTCAGCGAAGCTCTCGAGCTTGCCCGCAGCCTGGGTGCCGACGCCTGTGAGGTCGGTGCCAGCGTCGATCAGGGCGTCAGCATCTCGGTGCGTGACGGCGAAGTCGAGACGGTCGAACTGTCACGTGACCAGGGCATCGGCGTGACCGTCTATCTCGGCAATCGCAAGGGCAGCGCGACATCTTCCGATGCCGGCAGCGACTCGATTCGTGCCGCGGTCGAGAAGGCGGTCTCCATCGCGCACTATACCGGCGAAGACAGCTTTGCCGGTCTGGCGCCGGCCGAGCTGATGGCCACCGACTTCCCTGATCTCCAGGCGCATCACCCCTGGGCGATCAGCGTCGATGAAGCGACTGACCTGGCGCTGGCCTGTGAGCGTGCCGGGCTTGAAGTGGAGGGCATCGCGCAGTCCGAGGGCGCCAGCTTCTCCAGTGGCGAAGGCGTGCAGGTCTATGGCAACAGCCATGGCTTCCTGGCCAGCCAGTGCGGCAGCCGCCACTCGATGTCATGCATGCTGATCGCCAAGGATGCACAGGGCATGCAGCGTGACTATGACTACACCAGCGTGCGCAATCCGGCAGACCTGCGCTCTCCCGAGTCGGTGGGGCGTGAAGCCGCTCGCCGTACGCTGGCGCGCCTGAATGCGCGCAAGGTGGCGACGGGTCGCATGCCGGTGCTGTTCGACCCGCAGATGTCGGCCGGGCTGGTCGGTCACTACCTGTCTGCCATCGCCGGCGGCTCGCTGTACCGTGAGTCCAGCTTCCTGTGCGATAGCCTGGGTCAGCCGCTGTTCCCCGACTGGTTCACGCTGGGTGAGAAGCCGCGGGAAGTCGGTGGCATGTCCAGCGCCGCCTTCGACAACGATGGCGTCGCGACGCGTGACAATGTCTACTTTGCCGACGGCAAGGTGCAGAGCTACATGCTGAGCGCTTACAGCGCCCGTCGCCTGAACATGCAGACCACTGGCAACGCTGGCGGCGCGCGCAACGTGCGCATCACCGCGCCGCTGACCTCGCTCGATGAGATGCTCAAGCAGATGGGCACCGGCGTGCTGGTGACCGAGCTGATGGGCCAGGGCGTCAATGGCGTCACCGGTGACTACTCTCGCGGCGCCTCCGGTTTCTGGGTCGAGAACGGCGAGATCCAGCATGCGGTCGAGGAATTCACCATTGCCGGCAACCTGCGCGACATGGCGGCCAATCTGCTGGCGGTCGGCGATGATGTCGATACGCGTGGCAGCATCCACAGCGGTAGCTGGCTGATCGATGGCATGACCGTCGCCGGCATGACCGAAGGCGAAGACGAAGAGCTGGAAGGCTGATCGCTGAGGCTTCTCTGATCGCGCGACAGGCGAGAAACAACACGGCCGCTCCCATGGGAGCGGCCGTGTTGTTTCTAAAGCAGTCACTGGAACCCGTCGGGGGTGTTACAGATAGAGCCAGGTCGCCAGCCCGAGGAAGGCCATGAAGCCGATCACGTCGGTCACGGTGGTCAATATCACGCTGCCGGAGAGGGCAGGATCGATATTGAGCTTCTTGAGCAGTACCGGCAGCAGCGTGCCTGTCACGGCGGCGATCAACAGATTGATCATGATCGCGGCGCCGATGATGGCCCCTAGCTGGACATCCCCGAACCACACGATGGCGATGCCTGCCACCACCACGGCCCATAACAGGCCGTTGAGCCCCGCGACGATGACCTCGCGCTTGAGTAGCCAGCGGACATTGCCACTCTTGACGTGCCCCAGCGCGATACCGCGAATCAGGACGGTGAGTGCCTGAGAGCCCGCGATGCCGCCCATGCTGGCGACGATGGGCATCAGTACGGCCAGCGCGGTGATCTTCTGGATGGTGCCTTCGAACATGCCGATCACGGCGGAGGCCATGAAGGCGGTCAGCAGGTTGATGCCGAGCCAGACGGCGCGGCGCCACGAGGTGCGCATCACGGGAGAGAAGGTGTCTTCGTCCTCATCCATCCCCGCCATCGACATCACCTGGTGCTCGGCGTCACCACGGATGACGTCGACCACGTCATCGATGGTGATACGACCCAGCAGGTTGCCATCGCCGCCGACCACGGGTGCCGAGATCAGGTCGTGCTTCTCGAACAGCGAGGCGACTTCGGTTTCCGGCATCAGGGCCGGAATCACCACGCTGTCGGTGTCCATCACTTCGCGCACCGTGACGCCGGGGTCAGAGACCAGCAGGCGATTGATGGGCAGGGCACCGATGAATTCATCGCGGCGCGAGACGACCAGCAGGGTATCGGTGGAGTCGGGCAGGCGCTCGTGGCGGCGGATGTAGCGCAGCACCACGTCCAGGGTGATGTCCGGACGAATGGTGATGGTGTCCGTGTTCATCAGGCCGCCGGCGGTGTCCTCCGGGAAGGACAGTACCGTTTCGACGCGCAGGCGCTCTTGCGCCTCCATGGAGTCGAGGACTTCGAGAATCACCGCATTCGGCAGGCGCTGCAGAATGTCGGCGACATCATCCGGTTCCAGGTTCTCGGTGGCGGCGAGAACGTCGACGGCGTCCATGTCCTTGAGGAAGTCGGTCTGGATGTCTTCGCCAAGGTATTGAAGGACATCGCCCTGCAGATCGGCATCGACCAGCTCCCAGAGCAGATTACGCTCCTTGGGGGGCGAGGATTCCAGAAGGTGGGCCACGTCCACTGGCGCGAGGCCGCGATTGAGCATGCGTCTTGCCTGTTCCAGCTCGCCGCTTTCCAGCGCCTGTGACAGGCGATCAAGTCTTGGCTTGAGTTTACGAGACGTCTTGCTCATCTGTCGGCTTCCCCTGTCGACATGAAGGACAGCGCTGATTCTACCATTGGCGTAGGGGGGCGCGTCGACAAAAGAAAACAGTGTTTCTTATCGAAAGGACAATCCGCGTCCCGCTACTGGCGAAAAAGCAGCGTTGCATGGCTGCCAGGCGCAAGGATAGGTGTTGGGATTGGTGTAAGGGTAGGCGCAAGGACAGGTGCAGGAACCGGTGCAGGAACAGGCGCTAGGCATCCTGCGCGAGCAGTTAATGGTGTTGCCAGGGGGCCGCCAGAGGGGGCTGGCCGATAAGAGAGCGGGCCGAAAAGATAGTTGACCAAGAAGCGAGCTGGCTGAGGGAGGAAGGCTGAGCGCACAGCGCAAATGCACAGCGCTGTCAGTGGCGGTTATTCGTCTTCCTCGAAACGCGCCTCGAACAGCGCCTCGATGGCCAGCATCGCCTCATCGGCCTGTTCGCCCTCGACATCGATCAGCAGCGTGGTGCCGCAGGGCGCGGCCAGCATCAGCAATGCCATCACATTGGCTGCATTGGCGCGTCGCTCGCCATGGCTGACCATCACTGTTGCGCAATAGGGCGCACAGCAATTGACCAGCTTGGTGGCAGCGCGGGCGTGCAGCCCGCGGCGGTTGGTCAGCGTCAGCTCACGAGAGGCCATCGCGATGCTCCTGCTGATGCTCTTGCTGACCAATCGTCTCACCCGCGTTGCTCAGCGCGGTATGAATGCCCAGCTCGCGGTGACGCAGGCGTACCTCAGGCAGGCGCTCGGCAAAGTAGCTTGCCAGCTGCTCGCACAGGTAGACGCTGCGATGCTGGCCGCCGGTGCAGCCCACGGAGACCGTCAGGTAGCTGCGGTTGCTGTCCTGATAGGCGGGAAGCCAGCGTTCCAGCCAGCCGGCGATATCGTCATGCATCGCCTGGACGGTGGGGTAGCGCTGCAGGAATTCGGCCACGCTGTCGTCGCGACCGGTATCGCCGCGCAGATTGATGTCCCAGTACGGGTTGGGCAGGCAGCGGGCATCGAACACCATGTCGGCGTCGGTCGGCACGCCATGCTTGAAGCCGAAGGATTCAAAGGTCAGCGTCAGGTGGCGGGAGCTGTGCTGGGCGACCTGCTCGGTGATCCGCGAGCGCAGGTCGTGCACGCTCAGGTTGGTCGAGTCGATGACCAGGTCGGCCTTCTGGCGAATGGGAGCGAGCGTCTTCTGCTCGATCTCGATGGCCTCGGCCAGGGTATGGTCGTTGTCGCGCGTCAGAGGGTGACGACGACGGGTCGCCGAGTAGCGTTCCAGCAGCACTCGCGAATCGGTGGTCAGGTAGACGACCTGCACGTCCATGCCGCTCTGGCGAACGTTGTCGAGCAATTCGGGGAAGCGGGTCAAGGCTTCCGGCAGGTTGCGGGCATCGATGGAGACCGCGATGCGCCGGCGCGCCGGGCTGTCCTTTTCGAGCTGATCGACCAGTGGCGCCAGCAGCATGCCGGGCAGATTGTCGATGGCATAGTAGCCAATGTCTTCCAGCGCCTGGAGAGCGATGGATTTCCCGGAGCCGGAGCGGCCGCTGATGATCACGATCTTCATGAAGTGCTCTCCAAGGGCGAGGTCAACGTCGAAAGAATGCAGGGGTGGGGCAGAAGGCTGCCCGCTATCAGTGCGCTGTACATCGGCCGATGGGAGGCCAGCAAGACGAAAGCCCGGACGATGTCCGGGCCTGTCATTCAGCGCGCCGGTAATTCGGCGATGGCTTGGGTCAATGCCTCAAAGAGTGCACGCTGGCTGTCTGCCTGGCGCAGGGCCGAGCGATTGGTCGGGGAATTGAGCAATTCCGCGACCTGCCCGAGCAGCGTCAGATGGGTCTCATCCGCTTCCTCAGGCACCAGCAGCACGAACAGCAGATCGATGGGTTCTCCGTCGATGGCATCGAAGTCGATGGGTTCACCGAGCTTCAGAAACGCAGCGATTGGCGTCTTGCAATGCGGGCTGCGTGCATGGGGCACGGCCACACCGTGGCCAATGCCGGTCGACCCCAGTCTCTCGCGCCCGATCAGGCGCGAGAAGACTTCCTGGCTATCCAGGCTGGGAATGTTCTGTGCGATGAAGGTGCTGAAGAATTCAAGCACCCGCTTCTTGCTCCCCCCGGGGACACCGTACAGCGTGCGCTCGGGGGGAAGGATCTGATCAAGTGTCATGGCGGAAGGTCAACGGGTCCCGGTGCCCTGAGAGCGAGCCTGGGACTTTTCCTTGTGTTTGACCAGCTGGCGATCCAGCTTGTCGGCGAGCGCGTCGATGGCAGCGTACATGTTGGGGTCTTCTGCCAGGGCGTGGAGGTCAGCGCCTGCCGCGTGCAAGGTGCAGGCAGCCTGCTGGCGCTCCTTCTCGATCGACAGTGTCACCTGAACATTGGTGATGTTGTCGTAATGCCGTTCGAGGCGAGCGAGCTTCTCGTTGACGTAATCGCGGAGAGGATCGGTAAGTTCCACATGATGCCCGGTGATATTCACTTGCATGGACACGCTCCTTTATCCAGCGGGTTGCCATTCAATTGTAACCCTTTTTGACTACGAGCAAACCCTGATCGGACGCTCTGCAACAGGCTTGACGGCCACCGTCTGGCGATGTTTTCGCACCCTTGCCAGTGGCATCAGATGTCGTGAGCGTCTGTACCGACAATGCCCAAGCTTTGCGCAAAGATCAACGCTGCGCTGCATCGTGGCTCAGTGCTTGTCTTCAACTCAGTGAGGGGTATCGGAGTGGACTTCAAGGGCACGTCTGGTGGGTGGTGCGTGAAAGACGCGCAAGAAGGCGGGTTTTCGTCGCCAATGCCTGCATGTACGTCGCCTTTCAGGCGCTTCGATTGCGTGGAGCAAGCGGCGTTCCGGGAGGTTCTTCGGGTGTCATCCAGGTGCAATACGCGCAAAAGTGACTTTAAAAACATGCGATTGACGGTAAATGACGCTGCCGGAAAGGCGGTTTTTTACCATCATTCTGCGCGCCGTCATGGGCCATGACGGGTAATTGACGAGTGGTTGCCGGGATTACAGGGCACGCGACAGGCGCACCACTGCCCGCGAAGTCAGAGGCTGATGAGCGGACAATCCAGCGCTTGAGGTTGGCGGCGGCTGCCATTGTAGAGGTGAGAGCAGGGGGCATGGCAGCCGCAGGTGACGCGTCAGGCCAGACGCTTGCGCTCGCTGGAGGAGGGGATGCCCATCGCTTCGCGATACTTGGCCACGGTACGGCGTGCGACTTCGATGCCATCGCTGGCAAGCAGATCGACCAGCCGTGAGTCGGAGAGAGGCTTGCGGGCCGGCTCTTCCGCGATCAGCTTGCGGATGCGGGCACGAATGGCGGTGCTTGAGTGGGCGTCGCCACTGCCGCTGCCACCGACCTGGCTCGAGAAGAAGAACTTGAGCTCGAAGACGCCGCGCGGGGTGTGGATGTACTTCTGGGTCGTGACCCGCGAGATGGTCGATTCGTGCATCTCGACCACTTCGGCGATGTTGGCCAGAATCAGCGGCTTCATCCCTTCCTCGCCTTGCTCGAGGAAGTCGATCTGACGCGCCATGATCTCGCGGCCGACCTTGAGCAGGGTGTCATTGCGCGATGACAGGCTCTTCATCAGCCAGCGCGCTTCCTGCAGGTTGTCCTTGAGGAAGGTGTTGTCGGCGGACTTGTCGGCACGCTTGATCAGCGCGGCGTATTCCGGCTGGATGCGCAGCTTGGGCAGTGCTTCCGGGTTGAGCTCGACCTGCCAGCCGTGGCGGGTATGGCGCACCAGCAGATCAGGGATCACGTAATCGCTGGCGGGCTCGCCCCAGGCGGATGCCGGACGCGGATCGAGCGCGCGCACCAGGCGGATGACGTGGTCCAGCTCGTCATCGTCAAGGCTCAGGCGCCGCTTGAGCAGCTTGCGGTCATCGTTGCCCAGTGCCTCGAGGAATTGACGTACCAGGCGGCGCGCCTGCGCCAGCAGCGGCAGATCATCCGGCAGCAGTGCCAGTTGCAGCAGCAGGCATTCGCGCAGGTCACGAGCGAAGACGCCGGTCGGGTCGAACTGCTGCAGACGCAGCAATACCTGCTCGAGCTCGGAGGCCTTGAGGCCGGGCAGGCCCTGGCCGCGCAGGCCATCGACCAGTTCGTCGAGTGACAGGCTCAGATAGCCGGCACCGTCGACGGCATCGATCAGGCTCTCTGCCATCTGGCGTTCACGGCCATCGAGGTCGGTCATCGCCAGCTGCCAGCGCAGGTGGTCCTGCAGGCTCTCGACACTGGTATTGCGATCGAAGTCCGGCCCTTCTTCGCTCCCGCTGCCACTGCCGGAGCTGGTCAGGCTACCGGCGTGGTCCTGGTAGAGGTCCGACCAGTCACTGTCGAGGGGGTATTCCTCGGGAATCTCGCTCGAGGAGTCGGCAGTGGAGATCTCGCTCGAATCCTGTGTCTCGACGACATCCAGCGACTCGTAGTCCTCGTCGAGCTCCAACATGGGGTTGGACTCGAGGGCTTGCTGAATCTCCTGACGCAGGTCGAGCGTCGACAGCTGCAGCAGCTGGATCGCTTGCTGGAGCTGCGGCGTCATGGTCAGCGAGGTGCCGAGGCGGAGTTGCAGGGTGGGTTTCATGGAGTCAGTCAATTCACGGCAAAGGAACGTGCTTACTACGCTATACCGTGACTCGGGGCACTGACAAGTGGTTGCCGTGAATATTCAAGCAACTTGCATGCCATGTTTCCACCAAGGTGGTATGGACGTCATGCATGCGTCTGATGTCAGACATGAAAAAGCCGCTACGCGATAAAATCACGCAGCGGCTTTTGAAGCTTTCGCCTCCGGTGGACTCAGCGCAGCCGCTGACCCTAGAGCGTGAACTCGTGGCCCAGGTAGACGTCGCGCACCTGCTGGTTGGCCAGGATGGAGTCCGCATCACCGTGGGCGATGATCTGGCCATCGCCGACGATATAGGCGGTATCACAGATATCGAGTGTCTCGCGCACGTTGTGGTCGGTGATCAGCACGCCGATGCCACGATCGCGCAGTTGGCGCACGATGCTCTTGATCTCGCCCACCGAGATGGGGTCGACGCCGGCGAAGGGCTCATCGAGCAGCACGAAGTCCGGCTCGGTGGCCAGTGCACGGGCGATCTCGACCCGACGACGCTCCCCGCCGGACAGGCTCATGCCGGCGCTGGCGCGGATGTGCGTGATGCTGAATTCCTCGAGTAACTCTTCAAGGCGTGCCTTGCGGCCATTGCGATCCAGGTCCTTGCGGGTCTCCAGGATCGCCATGATGTTGTCGGCCACCGACAGCTTGCGGAAGATCGACGCCTCCTGCGGCAGATAGCCGATGCCGGCGCGTGCGCGCTGATGCATGGCGGCAGCGGAGAGGTCCTTGTCATCGATGGAGACGTTGCCGGCATCGGCGCGCACCAGCCCGACGATCATGTAGAACGAGGTCGTCTTGCCGGCGCCGTTGGGGCCCAGCAGGCCGACGATGTCGCCCTGGCGGATCTCCAGCGAGATGTCCTTGACCACCTTGCGGCCCTTGTAGGCCTTGGCCAGATGGCGAGCGCTCAGCGTACGCGGAGTAGCAGTCATGACTCAGTTTTCCTTGCTGGCATTGGCGCCGCGCGGCGTCAGAGTCATGTGCACGCGACCGCCTTCGGTCTGCTGTGCCGTCTTGCTGTTGTTGGCGTTCACCTGGCGCTTGTCGAGGAAGTACTCCACGTAGCCGCCTTCGAAGGTGTCATCGCCTTTCTCGAGACGCGCGTTGCCGACCAGCTCCACGCGGCGCTCCAGTGCATGGTAGCGGATAGTGTCGGCCCAGCCCTTGACCAGTTTCTCGTCGGGCGCGGGCTGCTGTTCCAGGTAGGCACGCTTGCCGGTGGCCTTGACCAGCGAGATCTCGCCGCTGCCGGCGCGGCTGATATCGACGCGGCTGGCATCGAGTTTCATGCTGCCCTGGCGCATTTCCACCTGGCCGGTGTAGGTGGCGGTACCGGCCTTGTCATCGAGTGACAGGGCGTCCGCGGCGATGTTGATCGGCTGGCTGGCATCGCTGTCCAGCGCCATGGCGGCCGGGGCGAAGGTGGACATGCCCAGTGCCAGGCAGAGCGCCATGACACCGCTGTTGAGGGTCTGGCGACAGGCCGTCAAGGGCTTGCGAGTCGTGGAAGTCATGGTGGCTCCTTGGCATGACGGGGTCGCCGCCCGAGCAATGATGCCATCGAGCGGCAGAGAAGAAGGTGTTGCGGCGCGGGTCATGGCGTGACGGCCAGCCCGGCGGGTTCATTCACTGCTGGCAGGCGCTGCCTCGAAGGTGCTGTTGACGCGCCCATCATCGGAGGTGGTGCTGTCGGCGCCCGAGTCGATGCGCTCGGCTTCCTTGCTGGCCTCGCTCTGGTCTGTGCCGGGTTGCAGGACGCTGCGAACACGGCCCTGCAGCACGGCGGAGTCCTGGGAGAGGTCGGCGCTGAAGCTGTCGCTTTCGACATGCTGGCCATTCTGGGTGATCACGACCGGCACGTCACTCCAGGCGCGATTCTGATCACGGCTGTAGTGCAGGACATCGGTATCGAGGGTCCAGCGGTCATCGGGCTGGCGCAGTCTGGCATTGCCCTCGAGGGTGAAGGTGTCGCCGCCGGCGCTCAACACGCCACTGTCACCCGTGGCATACCAGCGGCGGTCTTCACTGTCGTTGGTGCGAATCTTCGGGGTCTGCGCCCGGGTCACGTCATCGCCTGGCGTGTGCTCGATATGCGGCGAGGTCATGGACTGGATCGCCACGCCGCGCGCATCGAAGCGTGTCATGTCTGCCCCGTCGAGATAGTAATCCGGCTCACTGCTGTCGACCTCGACGTTGACGGTCGATTCCAGGCTGTTGCGCTGCTCGATCAGCGCCAGCACGCCACCGACGAGCAGCAACAGCAGCATCAGCCAGAGACGCGGAGAAGGGCGGGGCAGACGTAACATCAGGGACGCGACTCCTGCAGGTAAGTATCCAGCACCGAGGCCCAGTGGCCCTGTGCCTTGAGTAGCAGGTCACAGAGCTCGCGCACGGCGCCATCGCCGCCCTGGCGTGAGGTGACCCAGTTGGCCTCGCTCATCACGTAGGCCATGGCGTTGGGTACGCTGACGCCGAGACCGACACGACGAATGGCCTCGCGGTCCGGCAGGTCATCGCCACAATAGGCGACCTCTTCCAGCTCGATCCCGTGCTCGCGGCACAGGTCGGTCAGCGCGACCAGCTTGTCTTCACGGCCCTGGATGACATCCTGAATGCCCAGTTCCTTGGCGCGACGCTCGACCATCGGCGAGCTGCGGCCGGTGATCAGCGCGACGCGAACGCCACTGCGCAGCACCAGCTTGAGGCCATGGCCATCCTGGACATGGAAGGACTTGGTCTCGACACCGTTGGCATCGTAGTGCAGGCGGTTGTCGGTGAGCACGCCATCGACATCCAGCGCCAGCAGACGCACGCGGCGTGCGCGGTCGATGATGTCCTGCGGATATTCTTCGCTCAGGGAATTCGTGTCGCTCATGGTCTTTCTCCTCGCACTCCGTGCATGCTTGACGCTGTCCTGTGAACGGCGCTGATGGGCGTTGAGCGGTGGCGTCTTGCCGGGACGATCTGCCGTCGAACAGAGACAGCGAACGCCCGCGGGAGTTCAGATCACGCCGCTGGCCAGCAGGCCGTGCATATGGATGGCTCCGATGGGGTGCTCATCCTCGTCACAGACTACCAGAACGCTGATGCGGTTTTCTTCCATGATGCGCACCGCTTCGGCGGCCAGCATGCTGGCGCGCACGGTCTTGCCGCCACGGGTCATGACATCATCGACCTTCAGCGCGCGCAGATCGCCATGCTGGTCGAGGGTGCGGCGCAGGTCACCATCGGTATAGACGCCGACCAGGTGGTCGTCATCATCGATCACGCAGGTGAAGCCCATGCCCTGACGCGTGATCTCGAGCAGCGCATCGCGCAGCGGGCTGCCGAGTGCCACGCGCGGCAGGGCATCGCCGTGGTGCATCACGTCCTGAACCCGCAGCAGCAGGCGTCGGCCCAGGCTGCCACCCGGGTGGGAAAGCGCGAATTCCTCGGCAGTGAAGCCGCGGGCCTCCAGCAGTGCCACCGCCAGGGCGTCGCCCATCACCAGCGCGGCGGTGGTCGAGGCGGTGGGTGCCAGATTCAGCGGGCAGGCTTCCTGGGCGACGCTGGTGTCCAGATGCGCCTCGGCGTCACGCGCCAGGGTCGAGCCGGGCTTGCCGGTCATCGAGACCAGCGGGGTGCCCATGCGCTTCAATAGCGGCAGCAGCGCCGTGACCTCGGCGGTCTCCCCGGAGTTGGACAGCGCCAGCACCACATCGGCCGGCGTGATCATGCCCAGATCGCCATGGCTGGCTTCACCGGGATGGACGAAGAAGGCCGGCGTGCCGGTGCTGGCCAGGGTGGCGGCGATCTTGCTGGCGACATGGCCGGATTTGCCCATGCCGGTCACGATGACGCGGCCCTTGGTGGCCAGCATCAGCTGACAGGCGCGGTCGAAGTCATCATCGAGATGGCTTTCGAGCGCGGCGATGGCCGCTTCCTCAATGGCGAAGGTGCGACGGGCGCTGGCGCGAAAATCCGCCTGGCTGGCCGGAGTCTCATCGGCGGCGGACTGGCTGGCGGCGGACTGACTTGAAGCAGAAGCGCCAGGCGCGGTGGCGTGCGGGGTGCTGGAAGGCTCGGTCATGATCGAATTGTTGCCTGTGGTTGGCCAGGGCTCATGCCGCGCGGAAAGGGCGTGTCATCCCGCGCGGCGGCGTGGCAAACGATGATGAAGACGCTGCCGTCAGCGAGTCAGGCTGATGGCAAGCCAGGCCGTGTAGGCCAGATAGCAGGCGAGCAGGATAACACCTGGACCGCGGCCGATGCGCCCACGGCGCTGCCAGATGAGCAGCGCGGCCAGCAGCAGCGTCAGCCCCAGCATCACCGGATAGTCACGGCTGATGGCGCTGCCATCCACCGGACCCGGCGCCAGCAGGCCTGGCACGGGCAGCACGGCGAGGATGTTGAACAGGTTGGAACCGATGACGTTGCCGATGGCGATGTCGTGATGGCGCTTGAGGGCGCTGGCCACGCTGGCGGCCAGCTCCGGCAGGCTGGTACCGATGGCGATCACGGTCAGGCCGATGATCAATTCCGGCACGCCGAGTGCCTGGGCGATGTCGGTCGCTCCCCACACCAGCGCACGCGAGCTGGCGATCAGCACCGCCAGCCCGACCAGCAGCCAGAAGATGGCGCGTCCGGTGCTCATCTCGGGCACGTCATCCTGGCTTTCCGCCTCGCTCGGCGAATCGACCTTGAACAGCCACACCAGCGTGAAGACCAGCAGGGCCAGCAGCAGGATGCCATCGAGACGCTCGAGCCCGCTGTTGGACAGCGCATAACCGCCCAGCGCCGTGGCCGCCAGCAGCAGCGGCAGCTCGCGGCGCACCAGCCCGAAATGCACCGGAATCGGGGCGATCAGCGCCGTGACGCCGAGCACCAGGCCGATATTGGCGATGTTGGAACCCAGCGCATTGCCGGTCGCAATATCCGGAGTGCCATCAAGAGAGGCCATGATGGAGACGACGATCTCGGGGGCAGAGGTGCCGACGGAGACGATCGTCATCCCGATCAGCAGCTTGCTCATCCCGGCGCGCCACGCAGTGGCCGCGGCTCCTTCGACGAAGCGATCAGCACTCCAGACAAGACCAATCAGGCCGATGACGACTGCAAGGATGGGATATAGCATCAGAACTCTCGGGGCAGGGGGCAGGGCGGTGGCGTATCGCCGGGAACCGCGCCATTAAACGCATCCCCCCAATCCTTTGCAAGACAGTGGCCATGTTCCCATTGTCAAGCGTGTTGCCGAGCGCTTTGTTGAGCGCGTCACCACCCGCGGCACGGCTCTGTTGCCTTGATGAGACTGGCGGCACAGGGGTGGGTTCGGATACGATGTTCGCTAACTAACTTGATCCTTGGATCCCATGACTCGGACATTCGACCTGTTCGCGAGCCGACTGCGTGTGGCTCGTTACGGCGAAGGTCCCTCACAGCGGATGCTTCTATGACTGATTTGCCCGGTCAGACCGCAACCCGGACGGGTGCGGACGGCCAGGATGCGCAGGCTTCTTCACGCGGCGCGGCAGGCGAGATCAATCTCGATGACGCCCTGATTCGTGTCGAAGGCCTGCGGTTCACCCGTGGAGAACGCGAGATATTCTCCGGCATCGACCTCAAGATCCCGCGCGGCAAGATAACCGCCATCATGGGGCCTTCCGGTACCGGCAAGACGACACTGCTCAAGTTGATCGGCGGCCAGTTGACGCCCTCGGCAGGGCGCGTCGAGATCGCCGGCTTGCACGTGCATGGCCTGTCGCGGCGCGAGCTGTTTCGCATGCGCCGTCGCATGGGCATGCTGTTTCAGAGCGGTGCCCTGTTCTCCGATCTGAGCGTGTTCGAGAACGTCGCCTTCCCGCTGCGCGTCCACACCGATCTCCCCGATGCGATGATTCGTGACATCGTGCTGATCAAGCTCGAGTCCGTCGGGCTGCGCGGCGCGCGTGAATTGATGCCGGCCGAACTCTCCGGCGGCATGACGCGGCGTGTGGCACTGGCGCGAGCCATCGCGCTGGACCCGGACCTCATCATGTACGACGAGCCCTTTGCCGGGCAGGACCCCATCTCGATGGGCGTGCTGGTCAATCTGATCCGGCGCCTCAACGATGCGCTGGGCATGACGGCGCTGGTGGTCTCGCACGACATCAAGGAAACGCTGACCATCGCCGATTACGTCTATGTGATCGCCGATGGCAAGGTGATGGCGCAGGGCACCCCCGAGGCGCTGAACGCCGAATCGGACCCGCGTGTGGCCCAGTTCATCCACGGCAAGCCGGATGGCCCGGTGCCCTTCCATTACCCCGCCCCGGACTTCGCCGGCGACATTCTCGATGGTCGCGAATCGGCAACCCGCAGGAGAGAGTCATGAGTGGTCTGAATCGTGGCCCGCTCGGGGCCATCACGTCACTGGGCCGCAGCAGCATCGATGTGATCGCGGCCATCGGGCGTGCCGGCATGCTGCTGGTGCAGGCCGGTATCGGCATTCCGTCCCGTGAGGGCATCGGCCTGTGGGTGCGGCAGATGCACTTCGTCGGTGTGCTGTCGCTGGCCATCGTGCTGGTCTCGGGGCTGTTCATCGGCATGGTGCTGGCACTGCAGGGCTACACCATTCTGGTCGGTTTCGGCGCCGAGGAGGCGCTGGGGCAGATGGTGTCGCTGTCACTGCTGCGCGAGCTGGCGCCTGTGGTCGCGGCCTTGCTGTTTGCCGGGCGCGCGGGATCGGCGCTGACGGCGGAGATCGGCCTGATGAAGGCGACCGAGCAGTTGACCAGCATGGAGATGATCGGCGTCGATCCGCTCAAGCGCATCGTCGCGCCGCGCCTGTGGGCCGGTTTCGTCTCGCTGCCACTGCTGACCATCGGCTTCAGTGTCGTCGGCATCTGGGGCGGCAAGCTGGTGGGGGTCGACTGGCTGGGCATCTACGAGGGCGCCTACTGGAGCAGCATGCAGTCGAACGTCGATTTCATCGGTGATGTCATGAATGGCGTCATCAAGTCACTGGTCTTCGGGCTGGTGGTCAGCTGGATCGCCGTCTTCCAGGGCTATGACCTGATCCCGACCTCGGAAGGCATTTCGCGCGCCACCACGCGTACCGTGGTTTATTCATCTTTGGCGGTGCTGGGACTCGACTTTGTCCTCACGGCCGTCATGTTCGGAGAGATTTGATGAAACGTACCCGCATGCTCGAGTTCGGCGTGGGCCTGTTCATACTCGCTGGTTTCCTGGGAATGGTCTTCCTGGGACTACGTGTCAGCGGCGTCACGTTCCAGCAGGCCGATGACACCTTCGTGCTCAATGCCAACTTCTCAGGGATCGGAAGCCTCAAGGCGCGGTCAAAGGTCACGATGGCAGGTGTTGCCGTCGGCAGCGTCGAGAAGATCGAGCTGGACCCTAAGTGGTTTGACGCCCGTGTCACGATGAAGCTCGACAGCAGCCTGCGTGGCAAGCTGAGCAAGGACACCACCGCCGCCATCCTGACGTCCGGCCTGCTGGGCGAGCAGTACATCGGCCTGAGCACCGGGGGAGATCCGGACGTGCTGGAGGATGGCGATACCATTCGCGATACCCAGTCTGCACTGGTGCTGGAAGAGTTGATCCAGCAGTTCGTGTCCAATTTTTCGAAGAGCTGATTCTCGTAGCGTTGATTCTGGATGCGCTGTTCATCCAAGTGCAGGCATCCGGCGCACGCGTGTGATGCACCGGAAGACCTGACTCGGTGCCTGCGGTTTCACGTTCGAGCACGATGCACATTTTCAAGGAGCAACCCTGATGACCTCTAGCCTCAAGAAGCTGATTCGTCCGTTGAGCGTGCTGAGCCTGTCCGCCCTGATGGCGCTGAGCCCGCTGGCCATGGCCGCCCCGCAGGAGCCGGACGTGCTGCTGCGCGACACGGTCGAGGGCCTGACGACCAAGATCGATAGCCGCGAGAGCTACTACAAGGACAACGTCGACGAGCTGGAAACCCTGGTGGATTCCGCGCTGAAGCCGGTGGTGGATTATCGCTACATCGCCGCCAGCGTGATGGGCAAGTACTTCAAGGGCGCCTCTCCTGAGCAGCGCACCGAATTCTCCAAGGTCTTCCATGACACCCTGATCGGCACCTACGCCAAGGGTCTGGTGAGCTTCGATTACGCCAGGTTGGACGTGAAGGACAGCGAAGGCGAGCGTCGCTATGAAGACCAGGACACCGTCTACATGGACGTGGTCGATACCAAGGGCAAGGTCTACCCGGTGGCCTATTCCATGCGTCTGCGCAACGACGAGTGGAAGGTGGTCAACGTGATCGTCAATGGCGTCAATCTGGGCCTGACCTTCCGCAACCAGTTCGATCAGGCCATGCGTGACAACGGCCGCGACATCGACGCCGTCATCAAGGGCTGGCAGCCGGATGTCGACCTCGAGAAGGGTGAGGGGGATCAGGGCAACAGCTGAGCCCTGTCGTCGCCATGACCATGAAAACTCTCTTCGATCGCGAGGGCGTCACGCTGCAAGCCGGTGACGCACGGCTGAGCCTGAGTGGCCAGCCGGATTTCGACAATGCCGCAGAGCTGGCGGATTCCGGCAGGAAATGGCTGGGGCGCCGCGAGGATGGGGTTTCCATCGATCTGTGCGGCGTGGATAGCGCCAGTACCGCCACCCTGAGCGTACTGCTCGAGTGGCAGCGCCATCTGGCGGAGCATGGTGGGCATGTCGCTCACCTCGCGCTGTCTCCCGCATTGAGCCGACTGGCGGCAGTCTCCGGACTGGAAAACCTGCTGCCGGGGCTGAATGTCGCTGAGATCAGCGCCGAGCCCCCGCTGTCACTCGAGACGTCCTGAGTCAGCGGCGGCCTGACCGTCTGTCAGGCCGCACCGCTCTGCTGGAGGCTCGAGGCTTGTCCGTATCGCCATTCATGCGCGCGGCAACGTGGAGGCAGCGATTGACTGCCAATCGCGTTCCCGCGCGCTTTTGATTACCATGTGCGGTCATATCGCATCGATCGTCGCGCAAGGATTCCCTGCCACGATCCCGACATGTACCGCGAAGGAGTCACCGCCCGTCATGCAACCGAATGATGTCAAGGCCCTGCTCGAGGCTCGTATCGAGAACGTCGATTTTCATATCCAGGGTGAAGGCTGCAATTTCCAGGTCGTCGCCGTGGGGGATGTCTTTGCCGAGCTGAGCCGCGTCAAGGCCCAGCAGCTGGTCTACTCCGCACTCAATGACGAGATCCGCTCTGGCGCGCTGCATGCCATCAGCATTCGTACCTATACCCCGGCGCAGTTCGAAGCTGCCGCCGGCAACGCTCAGGGTTGACCGGAACATTTCATGGATAAGCTGATCATCACTGGCAACGGGCCGGTCAACGGGGAAGTCTGGGCCAGTGGCGCCAAGAATTCGGCACTGCCCATTCTGGCAGCCACGCTGCTGTCGGAAGGTCCCGTGACCATCAGCAACCTGCCGCATCTGCAGGACATCACGACCAGCCTCGAGCTGCTCGGACGCATGGGCGTCGAGCCGGTGATGGGCGACAACATGACCGTGCAGCTGGATGGCTCCAAGGTCGAGCATTGTCACGCGCCCTATGACCTGGTCAAGAAGATGCGTGCCTCGATTCTGGTGCTGGGCCCGCTGCTGGCGCACTTCGGCAGTGCCGAAGTCTCGCTGCCGGGAGGCTGCGCCATCGGCTCGCGTCCGGTGGATCTGCACATCCGTGGCCTGGAGGCGATGGGGGCCGAGATCACGGTCGAGAACGGCTACATCCGCGCCAAGGCGCCGGGTGGCCGCCTGAAGGGCGCGCGCATCGTCTTTGACGTCGTGACCGTCACCGGCACCGAGAACCTGCTGATGGCCGCGACCCTGGCCGACGGCCGCACCGTGCTGGAAAACGCCGCGCGTGAGCCGGAAGTCGTCGATCTGGCCGAGTGCCTGATCGCCATGGGCGCCAGGATCACGGGCCAGGGCTCCGACACCATCGTCATCGACGGTGTCGAGAAGCTGCACGGCTGTGAATACTCCGTCATGCCGGACCGCATCGAGACCGGCACCTTCCTGGTCGCGGCGGCTGCCTCGCGCGGCAAGGTGCGTGTCACGCGTACGCGCGCCGACACCCTGGACGCCGTACTGGCCAAGCTGGAAGAAGCCGGCGCCACCATCACCACCGGTGATGACTGGATCGAGCTTGACATGCACGGCAAGCGGCCGAAGGCGGTCAATATTCGCACGGCGCCGTACCCGGCATTCCCCACCGACATGCAGGCCCAGTTCGTGGCGATGAATGCGGTCGCGGAAGGCACCAGCACCGTGATCGAGACCATCTTCGAGAACCGCTTCATGCACGTGCAGGAGCTCAACCGCATGGGCGCCCACATCGCCCTCGAGGGCAACACCGCGGTCGTGACCGGCACCGAGCGCCTGTCCGGTGCGCCGGTGATGGCGACGGACCTGCGCGCCTCTGCCTCGCTGGTGATCGCGGCGATCGTCGCCGACGGCGAGACCATGGTCGACCGCATCTATCACATCGACCGCGGTTACGAGTGCATCGAAGAGAAGCTGTCCGGGCTGAACGTGATCATCCGTCGCTCCGCCGGCTGATCAGTGCCCCACCTCGCGCTGTCGGTCTTGATTGACCGGCAGCGCGTGCCGAATTCCTACGTACAAGCACGGGCGAATACCCCATGAGCAAGCAACTGGTCGTCGCCCTCTCCAAGGGGCGTATCCTCAAGGAAACCCTGCCGCTGCTGGCTGACGCTGGCATCGAGCCGCTGGAAGATCTCGACAAGAGCCGCAAGCTGCTCTTCGATACCAATCTGCCGGACGTCAAGCTGGTCATCATCCGTGCCACCGACGTGCCGACCTACGTGCAGCTGGGCGCCGCCGATCTCGGTATCGCCGGCAAGGACGTGCTGCTCGAGCATGGTGCCGAAGGCCTGTACGAGCCGCTGGACCTGGAAATCGCCAAGTGCCGCCTGATGACTGCCGGTGTCGTCGGTCAGCAGCAGCAGGGCGCTCGCCGTCGTGTCGCGACCAAGTTCGTCGATGTCGCGCGTCGCTATTACGCCGAGCAGGGTATCCAGGCCGAAGTCATCAAGCTCTACGGCGCGATGGAACTGGCCCCGCTGATGAATCTGGCCGACGAGATCGTCGATATCGTCGACACCGGCAATACCCTGCGTGCCAACGGCATGGAGCCGCGCGAGCTGATCACCGACATCAGCACGCGTCTGGTGGTCAACAAGGCCGCCATGACCATGAAGCACGATCGCCTCAAGCCGCTGATCGATCGCCTGCGTCAGGCCGTGGAAGTCCGCCGCGAGGCGTGATGGCCGCGGGCTGTCGGCCTCGACCCGCTGGATACCCAAGGTCGCATAGATGACCGTGGCAGAAGATGACTCTCGAAACGCAAGCTGCCGCCCCTGCTCATCACGATGCTTATCAAGATGATGCGGGCAGGCGCTGGACAGAGCCCGTCCGGTTCAGCCTTCTCTGCCAAGCAATGAGAAAAGAGGTTCGCATGGATACCTTGATCAACCGGCTTGATAGCCGTGATACCGATTTTACTGCCCGCCTGGACCGCTTGCTGTCATGGGAGGGCGTGTCCGATGCCGAGGTACAGCATCGTGTCACCGACATCCTCGCGCGCGTCAAGCAGGAAGGCGATGCGGCGCTGGTGGAGTTCTCCAACCGCTTCGACCGCCTGAATGTCTCGAGCATGGCCGAGCTGGTCATCGGTGCCGAGCGTCTGGCCCAGGCCTATGCCGACCTGCCGGCGGATCAGCGCGAGGCGCTGGCCGTGGCTGCTGAGCGTGTGCGTGTCTACCACGAGCATCAGAAGCCGGAAAGCTGGTCCTTCAAGGACGAGCACGGCAGCCTGCTGGGCCAGAAGGTCACGCCGCTGGACCGCGCCGGGATCTACGTGCCGGGCGGCAAGGCGGCCTATCCGTCTTCCGTGCTGATGAACGCGATTCCGGCGCATGTCGCGGGCGTGCGCGAGATCATCATGGTCGTGCCGACGCCGGACGGCGTGGTCAATGAGCTGGTGCTGGCCGCGGCGCACCTGGCGGGTATCGATCGTGTCTTCACCATCGGCGGCGCCCAGGCCGTGGCGGCACTGGCCTATGGCACCGAGACCGTGCCGCGCGTCGACAAGATCGTCGGCCCCGGCAACATCTACGTGGCGACTGCCAAGCGTGCGGTGTTCGGTCAGGTCGGTATCGACATGATCGCCGGGCCTTCCGAGATTCTGGTGGTCAGCGACGGCGTGACCGACCCGGACTGGCTGGCGATGGACCTGTTCTCCCAGGCCGAGCACGACGAAGATGCCCAGGCGATCCTGATCGGGTGGGATGACGAGCACCTGGCCGCCGTCGAGGCCTCCATCGAGCGTCTGGCGCCGACCATGGAGCGTGCCGAGATCATCCTGACCTCGCTGCGTGAGCGCGGCGCCCTGATTCGCGTCAGCGGACCGGAGCAGGCGCTGGAGCTGACCAACCGCATCGCGCCGGAGCACCTGGAGCTCTCGGTGGCGAATCCGGAAGAGTGGGTCGAGGGCGTGCGTCACGCCGGCGCCATCTTCATGGGCTCGCACACCTCCGAGGCGTTGGGCGATTACTGCGCCGGGCCGAATCACGTGCTGCCGACCTCCGGCACCGCGCGCTTCTCCTCGCCGCTGGGCGTCTATGACTTTCAGAAGCGCTCCTCGCTGATCCAGTGCACGCCAGAGGGCGCGTCAGTGCTTGGGCGTACTGCCTCGGTACTGGCACGCGGCGAGTCGCTGACGGCGCACGCGCGCAGTGCCGAGAATCGCATTCTCGACTGAGCCTGAGCCTGAGCCTGAGCCAGAAACTGAGACTGAGCCCTGTCTGGTCAGTAAAAAAAGCCCCGCGACGGTCTCCGTCGCGGGGCTTTTGTCATCATGGGGCGGGTGTTCTACTCAAGGCGTCGTGCCGATGGCTCCGCTTCAGCCCTTGTCCTGCAAGGATGGCTCGACGGCCGCCGGCGTGTTGTCGGGAATCGGGCGCTCGCCGACCTTGACGTCGATGTCCAGCGTCTTGCCGTCACGCAGCAGGCGCAACTCCAGCGCATTGCCGGGTTTGACTGCGGCGATGTCGGCCATGGCCAGGCGAGCATCCAGTAGGCGCTTGCCGCCGATGGCGGTCAGGATATCCCCCGGTTGCAGGCCGGCACGCGCGGCAGGGCCATCACGCAGCACGGCGGCTACCACCACGCCTTGCGGGGCGCTCAGGCCGAAGGAGTGCGCCAGCGACGGCGTCAGCTCCTGCACTTCCAGGCCCAGCCAGCCTCGAATCACGCGACCGTGGTCGACCAGCGATTCGAGGATGTCGCGCGCCAGGTTGGCGGGGATGGCAAAGCCGATGCCCTGCGAGCCGCCGGAGCGCGAATAGATGGCGGTATTGATGCCGACCAGTGAGCCGTCGGTGTTGATCAGCGCGCCGCCGGAATTGCCGGGGTTGATCGCGGCATCGGTCTGGATGAAGTCTTCATAGGCGTTCAGACCAAGATGGTTGCGTCCGGTGGCCGAGATGATGCCCATGGTGACCGTCTGGCCGACCCCGAAGGGGTTGCCGATCGCCAGCGAGACATCGCCGACGTGGACCTGGGTGGAATCGGCGATCGCCACGGTGGGCAGGTTGTCGAGGTCGATCTTGAGTGCCGCGAGGTCGGATTCCGGGTCAACGCCCACGACCTTGGCGAATGTCTCGCGGCCATCGCGCAGGGCGACCTGAATCTGGTCGGCACCCTGGATGACGTGGTTGTTGGTCAGGATATAGCCGTCACTGGAGAGAATGACACCGGAGCCAAGGCTCGACAGCATGCGCTGGCTGCGCAGAGCGTCTTCCCCGTAGAACTGATTGAAGAAGGGGTCGGACATCAGCGGATGCTTGCTGTCGTCCTTGATCTCGCGCGAGGAGTAGATATTGACCACCGCCGGTGCGGCGGCGTCCACCGCGGCCTGATAGCTGGCCGGACCGCTGTTGCGCTGCAGCGGCGGTGCTTCACGCAGTACAGGGTCTGCCGACTCTTCGCGCTGCGCCGCTGACAGCGTCAGGCTCGGAGGCGGCAGCACCTGCTGATTGGCGGCAGAGTTCTGTGACGGGCTCGGGTAGGGGGTGTTGCCTGCCTGCTCGTTCTGCTGCGGGGCGGGCTCGCCCAGGCCCAGCGTCGGAAAGCGATCCAGCACGACGACGGCCAGCAGGACGCCGGTGACGACGGGCCACAGTAGCGGGAGCAGTGTGCTGCGAAGAGAACGGGGCATCGGATTACCTGATAAAAAGTCCGCGCACCGACGCGATGCTGCGGACATGAAGATGAATAGCCTGAAGATCCACGTGCCACGCGAAGGGATGGCCCCGGTCAAGGCGCGACACGCTTACATGGCGCCGATGCGCCGTTACAATGCTCGCCAGTGTAACACTCGATGACTCTGACTGCTGGAGGCCCAATGGCTGATCGTGACACGCTGATGAAGGTGCTGGATGGCTGTCTGGAGGCGCAGGCCTTCAAGGACTATACCGTCAATGGCTTGCAGGTGGAGGGGCGCCGTGAGGTGCGCCGCGTGATGACCGGTGTGACGGCCAGTCAGGCGCTGCTTGATGAGGCGCTCGCCTGGCAGGCCGACCTGGTGCTGGTGCACCACGGTTACTTCTGGAAGAACGAGCCGGCCCAGATCACCGGCATGAAGCGTCGGCGCCTCAAGACCTTGCTGGCCAATGACATCAATCTGGCGGCCTATCACCTGCCGTTGGATGCGCATCCGACCCTGGGCAACAATGCCCAGCTGGCCGAGCGTCTGGGGCTGGTCAGTGAAGGCTGTCTGGATGGCGTGCCCGGGCGTGGCCTGGTGCATGTCGGGCGTCTGGCCGCTGAGGTGGAAGGGCTGGACAGCACCGCGCTGGGGGCCGAGTTCAGTCGGCGTCTCGGGCGTGAGGTGCTGGTCGTGGCCGGTCATGATCGTCCCATCAAGCGCATTGCCTGGTGCACCGGCGGCGCTCAGGACTATATCGGTCTGGCCATCGAGGCCGGTGTCGATGCCTTCCTCTCGGGCGAGATTTCCGAGCGCACCACCCATAGTGCCCGTGAAGAGGGAGTGACCTACTTCGCGGCGGGCCATCATGCGACCGAGCGTGACGGTGTGCGGGCCCTCGGCGAGTGGCTGGCCGCCGAACATGGTGTGGAGCACCGCTTCGTGGATATCGACAATCCGGCGTGACATCTGATGCCGGAAACGACAACGGCCACCTCGAGAGGTGGCCGTTGTCGTTGTCGCTGTCGTTTTCAGATGCCGTGAGTGGTTCACGACAGCAGGACGATCAGATACGCGGCGGGTTGGTAGCCGGTGTCTCGCCTTCGCTCGGTTGCGGCTTGAGGCCGAAGTCCTCTGACAGGGTGCCACGGTTGTCGGCGTAATCACGCGGCAGGTCGACCTTGTCGGTCTCGCTGTCGTCCGGCGTGGTGTCAGTGTCCAGCAGGCGGCGCTTGAGCTGGCTGTCATCGCACAGCGCGGTGGCGCCAGTGGCCAGATGCTGGCGCAGCTCATTGCCGGCGCGTTGGATCTGGTCGGTCAGGTCGCTGGCCTTGGAGAAGTGGTCGTTGAGGGCATCGCGGAACTGGGTCAGCTCCAGCTCGCGCTCAGCCAGCTTCTGGCGGGTCTTCTGATTGCGGGCCACGTTGGCATTCAGCAGGTGGTAGCACAAGGCGCCGATACCGATGCCAGCCAGAAAACAGGCAATGGCCAGGATCCAGTCAATGTTGCTCTCGTTCACGTCGCTCTCCTTGTGTCACGACTGCGGTGATCGTCACCGCTGGGGCATGGTAGCGCTGAGATACGATGCCGGTATTCAATGATGTTCCATCACGCCGATCTCGGGATCGGTCTGGTGTCCAGCAGGTCAGCGCCGCTTGCCGCTGTCCTTCTTGCGTCAGTCTTTCGTGCAGTTTGCGTTTCAAAAGCGTCCACGCGCCATTATATCGGTGTGGTGCAGCGATGCGTCAATTCACGCGGCGCGCGACCTTGGTCGCCTGTCGGCGCAGCCGGCGGGGTGTGGGCGGATGCCAGCTCACGCCCTGCGAGTGATGCGCGCGGCGAAAGTCACGTCGCGCAGCCGATTGCTGGCTGGTGAGTGGGTAAAGTGGCCATCAAGGCGTATAATGCCGCGCAATTTCGTCCTTGCCTGCCCGCCGTGTCGGGTCAGGCGTGATCTTGTTCTTTTCATGTCAGGCATGCGCCAGTCCGTAGCGCCTGACCTGCAGCGGGTTTCTCAATGCCAGCACCGACGCCTCTCGAGAAGTACCAGGCAGACCTCAAGCGTGATGACTTTGCCTACGATGCCGCCCAGGAAGATGCGGTTCGCCATCTGCAGCGTCTCTACGACGACCTCGTGCGCACGCCGCGCCAGACGCCCGACAAGGTGTCCGACGCGACGGGTGGCGGCGGGCTGGGCTCCAAGGTGCGTCGTCTGTTCGGCAAGCCGTCACGCACGGCGCCTGTCGATGAAGCGCCCGAGATCATGGGTCTCTACTTCTGGGGCGGTGTGGGGCGCGGCAAGACCTATCTCGTCGATACCTTCTACGAGAGCCTGCCGTTTGCCGACAAGATGCGCACGCACTTCCACCGCTTCATGCAGCGTGTCCACAATGAGCTCGGCCACTACAAGGGCGAGAAGAATCCGCTGACTCTGGTAGCGGCCAAGTTCGCCGTCGAGGCACGCGTGATCTGCTTTGACGAATTCTTCGTCAAGGACATCACCGATGCGATGATTCTCGCCACCCTGTTCGAAGAGCTGTTCAAGCAGGGCGTGGTGCTGGTCGCGACCTCCAATATCGTGCCGGATGATCTTTACAAGGACGGCCTGCAGCGGGCGCGCTTCCTGCCGGCGATCGACCTGGTCAAGCGTCACTGCACGGTGGTCAACGTCGATTCCGGCATCGACTATCGCCTGCGCGCGCTGGAGCACGCCGAGCTCTTCCATAGCCCGCTGGGCGATGACAGTGCCGCGCGGCTGGCGCGGGAATTCCGCTCCATCGCCGGTGCCGAAGGCCATGCCGATGAAGGTCTGAGCATCAATCATCGCGTGCTGCACGCCCTGCGTCGCCATGAGGACGTGGTGTGGTTCCACTTTGATGAGCTGTGTGATGGTCCGCGTAGCCAGAATGACTACATCGAGCTCGCGCGTGAATTCCACACCGTGCTGGTGTCCGAGGTGCCGCAGATGGGGCGCGACAGCGACGACCAGGTGCGTCGTTTCATCAACATGGTCGATGAGTTCTATGACCGGGGCGTCAAGCTGCTGATGAGCGCCGCGACGCCCGTCGAGGACCTCTATACCAGCGGCAACCTGGATTTCGAATTCCAGCGCACGCTGTCACGTCTGCAGGAAATGCAATCCCGTGAGTATCTCGCGCTGCCGCACAAGCCGTGAGACCTGCGGCAAGGGCAAAATAGCCTTTGTGGTAGGCGGGCATGACATGTACAATGCGCGCTCGCTCGAACTGTTGACCGGTTCTCGAGCCATCCTGAGTCATTCACTCCTGATGGGCGAGGGCAGTCTGGAGATGAGGGGACAGTGACTGCGCAAGCAGCACGCCGCTCGCTGCCAGACGTCGGACAACCAAGAAAAATAGGGATTGGTCGCGCACACAAGTGCAAGACCCGACTATAGGTGATTCATCCATGAAGACGTTTACTGCTAAGCCGCAGTCCGTCCAGCGTGACTGGTTCGTCGTCGACGCAGCCGGCAAGACGCTGGGCCGTATGGCTACCGAAATTGCTCGTCGCCTGCGCGGCAAGCATAAAGCCGAGTACACTCCGCACGTTGATACTGGCGATTACATCGTCGTCATCAATGCCGAGAAAGTCGCTGTGACTGGTCGCAAGGCAGAAGCCAAGACCTACTACCGTCACACCGGTTACCCGGGCGGCCTGCGCTCCATGAACTTCAACCAGATGATCGAGCACAAGCCTGAGCGCGTGATCGAACTGGCTGTCAAGGGCATGCTGCCGAAGGGCCCGCTGGGTCGTGCCATGCAGTCCAAGTTGAAAGTCTATGCTGGCTCCGAGCATCCGCACGCTGCGCAGCAGCCGCAAGAACTGAACATCTGAGGGAAGCATCGCCATGACACAGCAGCACTACGGTACCGGGCGCCGCAAGACTTCTACCGCGCGCGTCTTCCTGAAGCCGGGCACCGGCAAAATCACCGTCAACCAGCGTGACCTGAACGACTACTTCGGTCGTGTGACAGGCCGCATGGTTGTCCGTCAGCCGCTCGAGCTGACCGAAACTACCGAACAGTTCGACGTCTACGTCACTGTTGCTGGTGGTGGTGGTTCTGCTCAAGCCGGCGCTATCCGTCACGGCATCACTCGTGCCCTGATGGCTTACAACGAAGACTTCCGTCCGGCCCTCCGCGCCGCCGGTTACGTCACTCGTGACGCCCGTGAAGTCGAGCGTAAGAAAGTCGGCCTGCGCAAGGCCCGTCGTCGTCCGCAGTTCTCCAAGCGTTAAGAGAACTCGCGTCGACCACAAGAACGTCCAGTGCCCGCAAGGGTGCTGGACGTTTTTTTTGCGGTCTCGCTGCACGATTGACGAAAGCGGCTTTGGTCAAGGTGGCTTTCTTGAGTTGTGAGCGCTCTGTTCTTGCCCTTTAATACAAGCAAGCATCAAGTGCTCGGCAAGTGGATGGCCCAGCATCAAGCGGTAGTGTTTGGGAGATAACAATAAAATGTCAGATCAAGCTGTGAACCGAGGGCGACGCCGCTTCCTCGTCAGCGCAACCACCGTGGTCGGGGCGGTAGGGGTGGTCGGTATCGCAACGCCCTTCCTGGCGTCCTGGCAGCCAAGTGCGCGTGCCCGTGCGGCAGGTGCGCCTGTCACGGCGGATATCTCGCGGCTGGCACCCGGGCAGCAGATGACCATCGAATGGCGCGGCAAACCGGTGTGGGTGGTGCGTCGCACCCCCGAGATGATCGCCGATATCCGCGCCATCCCCCCCGCAGAGCTGCAGGACCCCGAGTCTCTGCGCCCCCAGCAGCCCCCTTATGTCGATGCCGTGCTGCGTTCCATCAAGCCGGAATATGTGGTGTTGGTGGGTATCTGCACGCACCTGGGCTGCTCGCCTGGCTATCGTCCCGAGATCGGCGCGGCGGATCTCGGTGCGGACTGGCCGGGCGGCTATCTGTGTGCCTGTCATGGGTCCAAGTTCGATCTCGCCGGGCGAGTCTTCACCGGAGTGCCGGCGCCTTCGAATCTGGAGGTGCCGCCGCATCGCTATGAGAGTGAGCAGGTGCTGGTGGTGGGTGTCGACGAGGAGGCTGCCTGATGGGGAATCCAAACCGTGCCAAGGCGCCACGCGGCATCATGCGCTGGATCGATGACCGCCTGCCGGCCACCCAGTTTCTGCAGGACCATCTGACCGGCTACTACGCGCCGAAGAATTTCAACTTCTTCTACTTCTTCGGCTCGCTGGCCTTGCTGGTGCTGGTCAATCAGATATTGACCGGCATCTGGCTGACGATGAGCTATACGCCGAGTGCCGAGGGGGCCTTTGCCTCCATCGAGTACATCATGCGCGATGTGGAGTACGGCTGGCTGATCCGCTACATGCATTCCACCGGCGCCTCGGCCTTCTTTGTTGTCATCTATCTGCACATGTTCCGTGGCCTGCTGTATGGCTCCTACCGTGCGCCTCGCGAGCTGGTATGGATCTTCGGCATGTGCATCTATCTGGCGCTGATGGCCGAGGCCTTCATGGGCTATCTGCTACCCTGGGGTCAGATGTCCTACTGGGGTGCGCAGGTGATCATCTCGCTGTTCACGGCGATTCCGGTCATCGGGGCAGACCTGGCGCAGATGATACGTGGCGACTACCTGATCTCGGGAATCACCCTGAACCGCTTCTTTGCGCTGCATGTCATTGCCTTGCCGCTGGTGATCGTCGGGCTGGTGGTGCTGCATCTGGTGGCGTTGCACGAGGTGGGCTCGAACAACCCCGATGGCATCGAGATCAAGGACAGGAAGGATGAGGCGGGGCAGCCGCTGGATGGCATTCCCTTCCATCCCTATTACACGGTGAAGGACCTCGTCGGCGTCGGCGTCTTCCTGTTCGTGTTCTGTGCGGTGATCTTCTACTTCCCCGAAGGCGGCGGCTACTTCCTGGAGACGCCGAACTTCGAGCCGGCCAATTCGCTCAAGACGCCCGAGCACATCGCGCCGGTGTGGTACTTCACGCCGTTCTACGCCATGTTGCGCGCGGTCAATTACCCGCTGTTCGGCGTGGATGCCAAGTTCTGGGGCGTGGTGGTCATGGGGCTGGCGATCGCCATCCTGTTCGTGCTGCCGTGGCTGGATCGCTCGGCGGTGCGCTCGATCCGCTACAAGGGCTGGCTGTCGCGTATCGCCATCGTCATCTTCGTGGTGAGTTTCGTGACGCTGGGCGTGCTGGGGGTGATGCCGCCCACGCAGGAGCGCACGATCATCGCGCAGCTGGCGACCGTGGCATATTTCGCCTTCTTCATACTGATGCCGCTGTATACGCGCTTCGAGACGACGCGAGCGGTGCCTGACAGGGTGACGGGCCGATGAGCGCGCTGATGAGTGGGTCAAGGGAGTGGCTCAAACGCGGGCTGGCAGCAGGGTTGCTGGCCGTAGTGAGCCTGATGGGGTCGGGCATGGTGAGCGCGGCGAGCAGCGCGGTGCCGCTGGAGACGATGGAGCCGGATCTGCACGATCAGCCCTCGCTGCAGCGAGGCATGCAGCTTTACACCAATTACTGCCTCGGCTGTCATAGCCTGCAGTATCAGCGTTACTCGCGTGCCGCAGAGGACCTGGGGATGCCCGAGGACCTGGTCGAGCAATATCTGATTCTCTCGCCAGCGCTCAAGATCAATGACACCATGCGCACGGGCATGCAGAAAGATGACGCGGCCGGCTGGTTCGGCACGCCGCCACCGGATCTGTCGCTCGAGGCGCGTCTGCGCGGCACGGACTGGATTTACACCTATCTGAAGAGCTTCTATCGCGATGCGTCACGTCCGTGGGGCGTGAACAATGCGGTCTTCCCCCAGGTCGGCATGCCGCATGTGCTGGAATCGCTGCAGGGCGTGCAGGAAAAGGTCTGTGGACAGAGTGACCTGTCGGTAGCGGGGGCGGAGATCGATCCCGACACGGGGCGTTATGCGTCCTGTGATATTCTAGAGATCACCCAGCCTGGCAGCATGACGGCAGGGGAGTTTGATCAAGCGATGTGGGATCTGACCAATTTTCTGGCCTATGTCGGCGAGCCTTCGCGACTCAAGGCTGAGAGCATGGCCCCCAAGGTGTTAATATTCATTCTGATCTTTACCTTGCTGGCGTATCTTCTCAAGAAGGAATACTGGCGCGACATTCATTGATGGCCCCCGGGGCGGGGTCTCAGTGATAATGGCGAGCCGGCAGTGACGGGCGCGCGGCTGATCAGTCGCGCGCCCGCTTGCGTCGCCTCGAGGTGGCGCAGGCTGACCCTCTGGCAGGGCCCGTTGTGACAAGGGCAGGCCAGAGGAAACTTATCCCCGTTTGTCAGGCCAAAAGCTGACACGGGCATGTCTCGAACAGATGCGAGGACAGTTTCATGGGTGTTGTGGCCAAGCGTTCATCGATGACCTTCTACTCCGGTGGTGACGACCACTTCAGCCACCGTGTACGGATCGTGCTGGCCGAGAAGGGTGTGGCAGTCGATATCATTGATGTGGATGATGACAGCCGTCCGGCCGAACTGGCCGACCTGAACCCGTACAACAGTGTGCCGACGCTGCTGGATCGCGACCTGGTGCTCTACGAGTCCAAGGTCATGATGGAATATCTGGACGAGCGTTTCCCGCATCCGCCGCTGTTGCCGGTGTATCCGGTGGCGCGCGCCCAGAGCCGTCTGTGGATGCATCGCATCGAGCGCGAATGGGTGCCGATGATGGAAACCATCCAGACAGGCACCAAGAAGGAAGCCGACAAGGCACGCAAGGAATTGCGTGAAAGCCTGATCGGCATTTCCCCGATCTTCGACGACATGCCGTTCTTCATGAGCGACGAGTTCTCGCTGGTGGACACCTGCATTGCCCCGATCCTGTGGCGCTTGCCGACACTGGGAATCGAGCTGCCGGAGAAGCAGGTCAAGCCGCTGCTGACCTACATGGAGCGGTTGTTCGGGCGTGATGCCTTCAAGGCGTCGCTGTCCGAGGCCGAGCGCGAGATGCGCATCTGATCCGTGCGTGATCCTTCGGTCACTGATCGATCGGTCACGCATTCGGGCTTTCGTCCTCGCTCATCAGTCTGTGGATGATGGATGTGAGCGATGTGCGGGGCGTTGGCCCGTTGGCGGAATGGACTTCGGTCGTCGCTGACACTCATTGCAGTTCAAGAGGTTCTCCCATGCTTTCCAGTCGCCCTTATCTGGCACGCGCACTCTACGAGTGGCTGCTGGATAACGACAATACGCCGTACATCGTGGTGGACGCCGAGCAGGAAGGTGTCCAGGTGCCGCGTCAACACGTCCAGAACGGCCAGATCGTGCTCAATATCGCACCCGGTGCGGTGCGTGATCTGTTGATCGCCAATGAAGGGGTCAGCTTCAATGCCCGCTTCGGTGGTCAGCCGATGCACGTCAGCGTGCCGACGGCGGCCCTGGTCGCGCTGTATTCGCGTGAAAACGGTGTCGGTATGGTCTTCGGTCACGAGCCGGTGATGCCGGGTGCCGATGAGATGACATTCGGTGAAGCCGCGCCAGATGCCGAGCCGGCCGCCGCAGCGCGCCCGACGCTGGCCAGTGTCGGCAGTGCGCCCGTCGAGGAAGAGGTGCCTGCCTCGGAATCAGCGGATGCGTCCGTCGAGACAAGCTCAGGCGCTGATGCCGAAGCCGCCGATGAAGAGCAGGCGTCGGACTCGGCCAGCGACGAGCAGGGTGCTGATGACAATGATCAGCCCAAGCCGCCGCGCAAGGGTCGTCCTTCGCTGCGCGTGATCAAGTAATCACGTCGGCAGGTGGGAGCGATGGATGAGGGTTGGCCATTGTCCGCCTGATGTCGCTCCTGTCATGAAAAATGCCCCGCAGGCTTCGGCCTGCGGGGCATTTTTCATTCTGGGCACTATTTAATCAGGGCACTTTTCGTTCAGGGCGCTTTTCGTTCAGCGCACTTTGCATGTCAGGCATGCAAGTGCGCCACCTCGATCAGTCGAGGTACTCGAAGACCTTGGCGATACGCTGGATGCCGCCGACTTCAGAGACCTTGCTGACGATCTGGTCGGCTTCGGCGCGGGTCACGATACCCATCAGGTAGACGCTGGCATTCTCGGTGAGAACCAGGATGCGGCCGGAGTCGATGTTGGCATCCGCCGCCAGCGTGGCCTTGACGCGCGTGGTCAGCCAGGTGTCCTGCACGCGCTGGCTGGCTGGGGCATTGGCGCTGATTTCCAGCGCGTTGTGCACCTGGCGAACGCGACGCACATCCTTGGCGATGTCCGTGGCCTTCTGCTTCAGCTCGTCGCTGGCGACCTGGCCGGTCAGCAGCACCATGCCGTTGTAGGAGTTCACGTTGACGTGGGCATCATTGAAGCGTGCATCGGTCTTGCCGAGATTGACCTCGATCTTGGTCTCGATGCTCTCGTCTTCCACCTGGGCGCCCAGGGTGCGATCGCCATAGTCTTCGTCGATCGGGCCGCTGTTGGTCAGGTCGGCGACGGTGGTGCAGCCGGCTAGCGTCAGGAAGCCGGCGGTGGCCATGAGGGAAAGCAGGTTCTTGGGCGTCATGCCGTTTTCTCCTGGTGAATGCCGTGGGGCGCGCGGATTACTCGTTGCTGCCGAACAGCTGATGATCAATCAGGTCGCACAGGCAGTGGATGGCCAGCAGGTGGACTTCCTGGATGCGTGCCGTAGAGGTGGCGGGAACACGAATCTCGCAGTCTTCGCTGCCCAGCAGTGACGCCATGTCGCCACCGTCACGGCCGGTCAAGGCGACGACGCGCATGTCACGGTCGTGAGCCGCCTGGATGGCCTGCACCACGTTGGCGGAGTTGCCGCTGGTGGAGATGGCCAGCAGGATGTCGCCGGGCTGACCCAGGGCGCGGATCTGCTTGGAGAACACCTCGTTGTAGCTGTAGTCGTTGGCGATGGACGTCAGCGTGGAGGTATCGGTGGTCAGCGCGATGGCCGGCAGGCTCGGGCGCTCACGCTCGAAGCGGTTGAGCAGCTCGGAGGAGAAATGCTGGCTGTCGCCGGCGCTGCCGCCGTTGCCGCAGGCCAGGATCTTGCCGTCATTGACCAGGCTCTGGACCATCATCTGGCTGGCCGCTTCGATGAAGGGCGGCAGCACTTCGCTGGCGTAGGTCTTGGTGTCAATGCTGGCGTTGAAGTGGCCGAGAATACGCGATTGGAAATCCATGATGGCTCTTGGTCGTTGGCTTCAGAACGCTTCGAAGGCGTGGCGAATCCAGTGAATGGAACGAGGGGAGGTCCCCTCCACGCCTACCACGTCGAAGCGGCAGGAACATGATAGCCCGTGCTGGGCCAGATAAAAACGCGCGGCAGTGATCAGCCGGCGTTGCTTGGTATGGGTCACGCTTTCCAGTGCGCTGCCGAAGCGGGAGTTGGCCCGGTAGCGCACCTCGATGAAGACCAAGGTCTCGGCGTCACGCATGATCAGGTCGATCTCGCCGCCCTTGGCATGCTGGTTGCGCGTGACGGGTGTCAGGCCACGCGCTGCCAGCCATTGTTCTACCTCCGCCTCGATGACGGCGCCGCGCGCTCGGGCGCGACGCTGGGGAGGCGGGTGCGCCTTGCCAGAGGGCGAGTCGGCGCGTGTCATGTCAGGGCGTGTAGGCTTCGACGGTGCGGCTGTTGGCGCCTTTCAATGGCGGACGCGGTACGCCACCTCTGAATTCAGCCCAGGGCAGCGTGCGCTCGATGCGGCCATCGTGGCGCGGGAAGAGGCTGCCGGTGGCGCCGAAGAGTTCGCCGCCCGCACCGGCCAGCATCAGCGGTACGCGCTGGGCCAGACGATAGGCATCGACCCCCATGGCGTTGAGCTTGAGCATGCGCGGTGAAGCATCGGACAGGGCGCGGTAGGTGTCGACTTCCGGCAGGGACGCCTTGCCGCCGGAGGAGGCCTCCGGCACTTCCCAGGGAATGTCCACGAAGTCGACGCCATTGAGGTCGCCATCCTGATCGGGCTGCGGTGCGCCGTCATAGAGATGGGAGGTGCCGTAGATCGGCAGGTCGCCCGCGTAGTAGAAGTCCAGCATCGGCGGCACCTGACGCGCATAGCTCGGCAGCGCCAGCAGGAAGATCATGTCGATGTTGCCGGAGTGGGCGCGGCCGTATTTGCTGCCGGATTTCTTGGCGGACTTCATGCGCGCCTGATCCTGGCTCGAGACCGACAGCAGGTCCTTGACGGCTGAGCTGACAGCGCCCTTGGGGTTGTAGCGCTCGACGGAGACGATGTCGCCGCCTTCCTGCTCGAAGCGGTCGCGGAAGGCGCTGTAGACGCGCTGACCCCAGGCATTGTTGGGCACCAGTGCGGCGGCGCCACGATGGCCATCAAGCGCGGCGCGCATGGCGACCTGGCGGGCTTCGTCCTCGGCGGACAGGCCGTACTGGAACAGGTTGTCAGCGCGATTGCTGTCATGGGTGCCGTAGTTGAGGGCCAGTGTCGGCAGCGGCAGGCTGTTCTGGGTCTCGAGCTGACTGACCAGCTTCTTGTCCAGCGGGCCGAGCACGACCTGGGCGCCATCCATGGTGGCACGGGCATACAGGGTCTTGAGGTCCGCGCTCGAGGTGTCATAGAAGCTCAGCTGCGGCGTGGCCTCGGCATTGTCGATGGCGCTGCGATGGCGCGCCTCGATGCCTTCACGGATGGCCTGGGCGATCCGCTTGAGCGAGCCGGACTCGGGCAGGAAGACGGCAATCTTGCGCACTTCCTGGCCGGAGAGCTCGCGCAGGTCGAGGATGCCCTGCGGCATCTGGCGTGCGGCGGGATGCTGCGGGTTGGCGTCCGACCAGTCGTTGATGGCGGAGAACATCTGGTCGATGTTGCCACCGAAGCGACGCTGCAGGCGCAGCAGGTCCGTCCAGCCACTGGCGGTGGGGCTGGCACTGGCCAGCTCGTTGAGTTGACTGGGCGAGAGGCGCGTGAGCTGCTCCCACAGGGTGTCGTTGATGCTCAGGTCATCGCTATCGGCCTGCAGGGCGATCAGGGTCTGGGCACTGGCCAGGGGTTCGCCGACCATGCCGAGTGCCAGGCCGCGACGCTTGCGCAGTGTGCGCTGGTCATCGCCGGACATCTGGATGTTGTCCTCGAGTACCGAGGTGGCCAGGATCGTGTTCCAGCCGTCCTGCTGCTCAAGCGCGATACGCGACAGCAGCAGGGCCCATTGCACGCGCTCCTGCGGCTCGAGGCTTGTCGGGTCGATGTCGGATGCGATGGTGATCGCCTGCGCGTTGTCGCCGCTGCGTGCTAGGATGTCCGCAGCTTGCAGGCGCGTACTGGCCGCTTGCTGACCCTGTTGCTGCTCGGCCTGAGCGAGCAGGGCATCGGCCCCGGGGCCGCTGGAAAGCGGTGACTGTCCGGCACACCCTGCCAGCAGCAGGGCGGAGGCGGCGAGGCCCGCCAGCGTGCGCAGGCCGGAACGTGAACGGCGCGCGGCCTCCTGCCGGATGGCTGACGAAGTGCCCAGCGTATTGGCTGATGCACGATTCCATGTCTGGCGCATGTACGACGGTCCCTTGGCTGATGGGCGATGTGGTCAGGACTGCATCGCCGCCTACTGTGATGAAGGGTGAAAGGCATCATGGCACTCGGTCGATCAGGGCCACGCATGCAGCGTCCTTCGGATGAAATGTCCCAAGGCAATCTGCCTGTGTCTGACGACCATTTCTACCATTGAGTTCAACGAGTCGAAGCATTGAATGTCCGAGTCTTCTGAAGGCGTATTGTACGTGGTCGCCACGCCGATTGGTAACCTCGATGATCTCAGTCCCCGCGCCGCGCGGGTGCTGGGAGAAGTGGACCTGATCGCAGCCGAGGATACCCGCCACAGTGCGCGGTTGCTGCGTCACCTGGGCCTGGAAGTGCCCATGATGTCCCTGCACGATCACAATGAACGTGGTCGTGTCGACCAGCTGTGTCAGGCGCTGGAGGCAGGCCGACGCGTCGCGCTGGTCTCCGATGCCGGCACGCCGCTGATCTCCGATCCCGGCTTCATCGTCGTGCGCGCCCTGCGCGAGCGTGGCTTCAAGGTAGTGCCGCTGCCGGGGCCGTGCGCGTTGATCACCGCCCTCAGTGCGGCGGGTCTGCCGACGGATCGCTTCACCTTCGAAGGCTTTCTGGCCCACAAGGGCGGCCCGCGTCAGGCACGCCTTGCCGCGCTGCGCGACGATAGCGCCACCCATGTGCTGTATGAGTCTCCGCACCGTATCCAGGCGCTGCTCGGCGATATCCGCGAGGTGCTGGGTGAGCGCCGGGTCGTGCTGGCCCGTGAGCTGACTAAGACCTTCGAGACCTTCCTCGATGGCACGGCAGCCGAGCTGCTGGCGCAGATGGACGCTGACAGTGATCAGACTCGCGGCGAGTTCGTGGTCATGATCGAAGGAGCGCCGGCACGTGACGGCGATGAGGCGGCCAGTGTCGAAGGCGACGCCCTGTTGCAGGTGTTGTTCGAGGAGGGTGTGGGCGTCAAGCAGATGGCCGCCATCGCCACACGTCTGGTGGGCGGGCGCAAGAAAGCCTGGTATGCCAAGGCGCAAGCCATGAAGGACGCGGCAGAGGAATAAGCAAACCTCTGTCACGCCAGACTTTTTTGCCGCTGCCATTGTTCGGGCTGCACGGGCTTCGTCTTGTGAAAGGCCCATGACACTGGTAGTCTTGCGCGCTTGGGAGACGGCCAGACAGTCGCCGCCAGCGCAAGCTGGGGGAGGAAAGTCCGGGCTCCATAGGGCAAGGTGCCAGATAACGTCTGGGCGGCGCGAGCCGACGGCAAGTGCAGCAGAGAGAAGACCGCCTACGTCAGCTTCGGCTGACCGGTAAGGGTGAAAGGGTGCGGTAAGAGCGCACCGCGCGGCTGGTAACAGTTCGCGGCGAGGTAAACCCCACCTGGAGCAAGACCAAATAGGCCCCCTATGCTGCTGCCCGCAGTGGGGGCGGGTTGGTTGCTTGAGCCCTGAAGTGATTCAGGGCCTAGATGAATGACTGTCCACGACAAGACCCGGCTTATCGGCCATCTCCCGCCTTATAACGTCAGTGTGCTGCCAGCCTTCGCGATGCGAGCGATGGCAGCACACCTTGAATTCGCATGACCGGCGCCGTCCGCTGCGTGTTTCGTGAATGACCATTGCAGTTGGATGGCAACGAACACGCTGCCGTGACAGGCGCCGGTTGTCGGTTATGGCACTTGAATTCGTGTTTCAGCTGCTTGCCTGCTGCACGCAGGCGCTGTCTCCGCTCTTATGCTGTCGGTGCCCTTTGCCACCGGCTTTCACTGCTCGCATTGCGTGCCAAGGTCCAGAGTTTCGTCATGTCCAAGCCCAGCGCTCCTTCCGTTACCGAGTCTGCCGATACCGAGTCCGTCGAAGTGGCTGATCGCTTCGCGCATGTCAGTGTCATGCTCGATGGCGCGGTCGATGGCCTGATTCAGGACACGGCCGGCGTCTACTTCGACGGTACCTTCGGTCGCGGTGGCCATTCGCGTCTGATCCTGTCGCGCCTGGCGCCCGAGGGGCGTCTGATCGCCTGTGATCGTGACCCCCAGGCGCTGGCGGAAGCCGCGACCATCGATGACGAGCGCTTCAGTATCCATGCCGGTGAATTCGCGCGTCTTGGCGAGTATGCCGAGCGTGAGGGCGTGCATGGCCAGCTGGATGGCATCCTGCTCGATATCGGCGTGTCATCCCCGCAGCTGGATGATGCCGAGCGTGGCTTCAGCTTCATGAATGATGGCCCGCTGGACATGCGCATGGACCCCACCAGTGGCGAGAGCGCCGCCGAGTGGCTGTCGCGTGCCAGTGCCGAGGACATGGCCTGGGTCTTCAAGACCTATGGTGAGGAGCGTTATGCCAAGCGTCTGGCACGCGCCGTGGTGGAGCGTCGCGCCGAGCGACCCATCATGCGCACCGGCGACTTCGCCAGCCTGATCAAGGATGCCCACCCCAACTGGGAGAAGCACAAGCACCCGGCGACGCGTGTCTTCCAGGCGATCCGCATTCACATCAATGGTGAGCTGGATGAGCTGACCCGCGCGCTGGATGCCGGTCTCGAGGCGCTCAAGCCCGGCGGTCGTCTGGTCGTGATCAGCTTCCACTCGCTGGAAGATCGCATCGTCAAGCGCTTCATGCGTGACAAGGCGCGGGGGGATCAGGCGCCGCGTGGCATGCCGATCCGCGAAGACCAGCTCAACAAGCGTCTCAAGCTGGTGGGCAAGGCGCAGAAGGCCTCGCAAAGCGAAGTCGATGCCAATGTCCGTTCGCGCAGTGCCGTGATGCGCATTGCCGAAAAGCTCAAATAGCGTCAGTGCTCCCTCTGGGGAATCGTGCCTCTTTCTGCGCCTGCCTACCGGCAGGCGCGCGCGCAAGTGGGCTGTGGTGAAAGGACGACACAAGTGTTGCCGTGCTGCAACTCTTAGCGGCTAACGCCACTTGCTGACATAATGCGCCGGGCGCTTCAAACAAGTGAGCGAACATCGCGCCTGCACGTTGGCAGTCTGCAAGGATATTCGTGATGCGGGGCATCACGTTCAGAGTGATTAGGGAGTCGGCATGGCGGGACGGAGACAGGATGGCTGGACGGGTAACTGGCCGATCAAGGTGCAGATGCGTTGGCGTCACCTGTGTTTCGCGGTGCTGATGCTCAGTCTGCTCGGCTCTGCCGCTGCTGTCGTGATCAGCTCCCACCTCTCGCGCGGCCAATATGCCCAGCTGCAGAAGCTGGAAGCGGCGCGCGATGATGCGCGTGCACGCTGGGGCCGCCTGCTGCTGGAAGAAAGCGCCTGGTCGGCACCGGCGCGTATCGAAAGCATCAGCATCGAGCGACTCGAGATGCGTGTCCCGGATGTCCACGATGTCGAGGTCATTCGCTGATGGCCACGCGTCGCCCGCCTTCGTCTCGCCCGCGCAACCCGCGCAAAGCCGCCGGCGCTGAGACGCCCGCTCGTACCAAGGCCGCAAGCGGTGCCCGCAAGAGCGCGCGCGCGGCCATGGGGCCAGCCCGCTATCGCATCATGCTCTTCATCGTGCTGGCCGGGCTCGTCGCTCTGGTCGGCCGCATCGGCTATCTCCAGCTCTTCGATCAGCAGTTCCTGCAGGATCAGGGCGACGCACGCACCCTGCGTGTCGACAGCATCAATGCTCACCGCGGCATGATCACCGATCGCACCGGTGAGCCGCTGGCGATCTCCACACCGGTCATCACCCTGTGGGCCGACCCGCGCAAGGTGCCCGACGACCCCGTGCGGCTGTCATTGCTGGCGCGCGCGCTGGGGCAGAAGCCGGATGACCTGATCGCACGCGTCCGCCGCTATCGTGATGCCGGCAAGGGCTTCATGTACATCAAGCGTCAGATGACCCCGCCGCAGGCCCAGCCTGCCATTGACCTCGATATTCCGGGCGTCAGCCACAAGCAGGAATACAAGCGCTATTACCCCTCCGGAGAAGTCTCCGCCCAGTTGATCGGCGTGACCAACGTCGATGACAAGGGCCAGGAGGGGCTCGAGCTTGCCTACAATTCCTACCTTTCCGGTACGCCGGGCAAGCGGCGCGTGCTCAAGGATCGCAAGGGGCGCCTGGTGCGTGACCTGCATCTGATCAGCGAAGCCAAGCCCGGTGGCGACCTGACCCTCTCCATCGACCTGCGTCTGCAATACATGGCCTACCGCGAGCTCAAGGCGGCCGTGGCGGAGCACCGCGCCGATGGCGGCACTCTGGTGATGATGGATGCGCGCACCGGCGAAGTGCTGGCGATGGTCAATCAGAAGTCCTATAACCCGAACAACCGCGCCGGGCTTGATCCCGCCGGGCTGCGTAACCGCGCGATCACCGATGCCTTCGAACCCGGCTCGGTGATGAAGCCGCTGTCGATGAGCGCTGGCCTTGCCTCCAGCAAGTATCAGCCGGACTCGGTGATCGATACCACGCCGGGTTACATGCGGGTCGACCAGTTCACCATTCGTGACTTCCGCAACTACGGCAAGCTCGACATGGCGGGCATTCTCTATCATTCCTCGAATATCGGCATGAGCCGCATGGCGCTGAGTCTCGAGGATGATGCGGTGTGGAATCGCTACTATGAGCTGGGCCTCGGCCAGGCGCCGGGCACCGGCTTCCCGGGCGAGACGACCGGCGTGCTGCCGCCGCCGACCAACTGGTCGCGCAGCAAGCGGGCCTCCATCTCCTACGGTTACGGTATCAGCGTCTCGGCGCTGCAGCTGGCCAGTGCCTACACCGCGCTCGCCAACGACGGCCGTCGTGTGCCGCCGTCGCTGCTCAAGGTCAAGACGCCGCCGGTGGGTGACCAGGTGATCTCATCGGACAACGCGCACGCCTTGCTCGGCATGATGGAGAAGATCGTGCAGCCGAACGGGCCTGCCAAGCGGGCGGTGGTCGAAGGCTATCGCATCGCCGGCAAGACGGGCACCGTACGCAAGGTGACGGCCGGTGGCTATCAGAAGACCGCGTATCGTTCGTTGTTCGCGGGTGTGGCACCGGTGTCTGATCCGCGTATCGTGACCGTGGTGATGATCGAGAACCCCAAAGGGGAAGAATATTACGGCGGTCTGGTGGCGGCGCCCGTGTTCGGGCGCGTGGTGGGCAAGGCATTGCGCCTGCTGGATGTGCCGCCGGACAGCAAGGTCGGTGAGTAACGCTTTTCATGTGGCACGGTCGTCGGCCTCGGGCGGGCGACTGCGTCTTTTTTCTCATGTAGTGAATACGTTCCGGGACATCGGGAACAAGGAAGGTCTTCCGACATGACTTCACCGCACGATTCCAGACGCCTGGGCGAGTTTCTGGCGCGCCCGCTGGCCACGGCGACAGACATGCTGGCAGCGTTGCTGGCGCTGTGGCCAGGCGGCCTCAATGACGATTGCCGTGCACGGCTTGCCGCGCGCGATGACTGGCACCTGACGATCGACAGTCGCAGTGCCGCGCAGGGTTCCCTCTTCATCGCCATCCCCGGCATCGCCAGCGATGGCCGCGACTATATCGCCGCGGCGCTTGAGGGCGGTGCCGAGCTGGTGCTGGCCGAAAGACCCGCAGGCGGGGATGCACGTCTCGCACTGCATTCAGACGATGCCAGAGTCGTCTGGCTCGAGAATCTGGGCGAGCAGCTCGGTGAGCTGGGCCGCCAGGCCTTCCGCGTGCCCGAGTCGCTGACGCTGGTCGGGGTCACGGGCACCAATGGCAAGTCTTCCGTCACCCATTACATTGCCGAGCTGGCCGAAGCGATGGGCACGCCCGCCGGCATGATCGGCACGCTCGGCATCGGGCGTCCCGGCGCGCTGGTCGCGGGCGAGCGCACCACGCCTGATGCCCTGGCCGTGCAGGCGGCGCTCAAGGGCCTGAGCCTGGCCGGTGCCGAGCTGATCGCGATGGAAGTCTCCTCGCATGCGCTGGATCAAGGGCGCGTCAATGGCTGTCGCTTCACCGTCGCGGGCTATACCAATCTTTCGCGGGACCACCTCGACTATCACGGCAGCATGGCGGCCTATGCGGCGGCCAAGGCGAAGCTGTTCAAGCGTCCCGAACTCAAGCTTGCGGTGCTCAATGCCGACGATGCGCTGGCGCGTCTGATGCTGGCCGGCATGCAGCGCGGCGTGCGCGTGCTGGCGATGGGGCGTGATGATGTCGCGACCCTGCGCGTGCTGGATGTCTTCCCCGAGCCGCTGGGCCAGGTTGCCGTGATCGCGACGCCGGATGGCGAGCGTGAGCTGGGCCTCAATCTGATGGGGCGCTTCAATCTCGACAACGCCTTGCTGGCAATGCTGATCCTACATGGCCTCGACTATTCGTTCGAGGGGCTGTTTGCTGCCGCGCCGCGTCTGACGCCGGTGCCGGGCCGCATGCAGCGCCTGAGTCGTGATGGCGCACCGGTGGTGGTGGTCGACTACGCCCACACGCCGGAGGCCGTCGAGACGGCGCTGACCGCGCTGCGTGCCCACCTGCCGGCGCGGGATGATGCGCGCCTGTGGTGTGTACTCGGCTGTGGTGGCGATCGCGACAGCGGCAAGCGCCCGCTGATGGCCACGGCCGCCGAACAGGGCGCCGACCGTGTCGTGATCACCGATGACAATCCGCGCACCGAGAATGCCGCTGCCATCCGTCAGCAGATGATGACCGGCATCCATGCCCGCGAGCGCGTGCTGGATATCGCCGAGCGTGGCGAAGCCATTGCTCAGGTCATCCGCGATGCCGGTGAGCATGATGTCATCCTGATCGCCGGCAAGGGGCACGAGGACTATCAGGAAATCGATGGTCAGCGACTGCCGTTTTCCGATGTAGCCCATGTGGTCGCGGCGCTGGAGCGTCGTGAGCTCTCGATGCTGGAAGGTCAGGAGCGTGACGCATGAGTGCGCCTGAACAGCCCGTCGCTCTGGGCACCTTCGAGGAACTGGCCGCGGTGCTCGGGGCGCAGCTGCCACAGGCATTGCGCGGTCAGGCACTGGGCGCTATCGAGACGGACACCCGCAAGCTTGGCGAGCAGGCCGCACCGCTGTTCGTGGCGCTGAAGGGTGAGCGCTTCGATGCCCATGACTTCCTCGCCCAGGCTCGTGCCAATGGCGCCGTCGCAGCGCTGGTCGAGCGGGCAGTGGATGATCCGCTGCCGCAGATCGTCATCGCGGATACCCGCCTGGCCTTCGGGCTGCTGGCGGCGGCGCGTCGCCGTGCCTGGGGGAGGCCGCTGATCGCGGTGACCGGCAACAGCGGCAAGACCAGCGTCAAGGGCCTGGTGCATGCCATCCTAGTGCGGGATGCCGCGCGTTTCGAGGCCGAAAGCCTCGCCAATCATGGCAACCTCAACAACGATTTCGGCCTGCCGATGACGTTGCTGCGCTTGAGCAACGCCCACCAGCACGGCGTGGTCGAACTGGGCGCCAATCATCTCGGCGAGATCGCCTGGACGACAGCCCTGGCGCGCCCGCAAGTGGCGGTGATCACCAATGTCACCGGCGCCCATGTCGGCGAATTCGGCGGCATGGGGCAGATCGCCCAGGCCAAGGGCGAGATTCTGGCGGGCTTGAGCCCGTTGGGAGGGCGACGTCCGGTCGCGGTGCTCAACCGTGATGACGCCTACTTCTCGCTATGGCAGGCGCTGGCCGCAACCGGCCAGGCGGTCGATGTCATCGACTTCAGTGTTGCGGATGGCGGCGTGGATGGCAGCGCGGATAGCGGTGATCGCCCGGCACGCCTGCAGGCACGTGAGCTAGGCGCGGATGAACTCGGGCGTTATGCTTTCGAACTGACGTTTGATGGCCGCTCGCTCGGTCGTGTCCAACTGGCGTTGCTGGGGCGTCACAACGTGGCCAATGCGCTGGCGGCTGCCGCGGCGTGCCTGGCACTGGGCATCGACAGTGATCTGGTGATCACCGGGCTCGAGAGCGCCGAGAGCGTACCCGGCAGGCTGGGGGTTGTGGCAGGCATCAACGGTTCGCGTCTGCTGGATGACAGCTACAACGCCAACCCCGGCGCCATGCTGGCGGCGCTGGATCTGCTGGCGACACTGCCTGCGCCGCGCTGGTGCCTGATGGGCGCCATGGGCGAACTCGGAGCCGACGCCGAACGTCTGCATGCCGAGGTGGGCGATTACGCCCGCAAGCTGGGCATAGATTTCATTGCCACCTGCGGCGAGGGCGCTCAGGCGACTGCCGAGGCCTTCGGGGCCGGTGGCAAGCACTTTATCGAGCGGGCAGAGCTGGAAGCTTACGCCCGTAACCATCTACCCACCGGGGCCAGTGTTCTGGTCAAGGGGTCTCGCAGCGCTGGCATGGAGAATGTCGTTGCCGCGCTCAAGGTCGACGCATCAAGGTGAATGTGAGTCATGCTGCTGCTGCTTGCTGAGTTTCTGGCCCAATTCAATGGCGCCTTTACGGTTTTCAATTATCTGACCCTGCGCGTGGTATTGGCCACGTTGACGGCACTGTTGCTGTGTCTATGGCTGGGTCCCTGGGTCATACGCAAGCTCGTCGATGGCCAGATCGGCCAGGCCGTGCGCGACGATGGCCCCAAGTCTCACCTTTCCAAGGCCGGTACGCCGACCATGGGCGGCGTGATGATCCTGCTGTCGATGGCCGTCTCCACCCTGCTGTGGGGCGACCTGACCAACCTGTATGTCTGGGTGGTGCTGGCCGTCACGCTGGGCTTCGGCGCCGTCGGCTGGGTCGATGACTACCGCAAGGTGGTGGAGAAGAATCCGCGTGGCCTGCCGGCGCGCTGGAAGTACTTCTGGCAGTCGGTGGTGGGCATCGGCGCCGCCGTGGTGCTGTATCTGACGGCGAGCACGCCGGCCGAGACGGGCCTGCTGGTGCCGTTCTTCAAGGACGTCGTCATCCCGCTGGGCGTGTTCTACATGGTGCTGACCTACTTCGTGATCGTCGGCAGCTCCAATGCGGTCAACCTGACCGATGGCCTCGATGGTCTGGCGATCATGCCGACCGTGCTGGTCGCCATGGGCCTGGCCATCTTCGCCTACGCCTCGGGCAACCTGAAGTTCGCCGAGTATCTGCACATTCCCTTCATCGCCGGTTCCGGCGAGCTGGCGGTGTTCTGCGCCACCATCGCGGGTGCCGGCCTCGGTTTCCTGTGGTTCAACACCTATCCCGCCCAGGTCTTCATGGGTGATGTGGGCGCGCTGGCACTCGGCGCGGCACTGGGGGTCGTGGCGGTCATCGTGCGTCAGGAAATCGTGCTGTTCATCATGGGCGGCGTCTTCGTGATGGAAACCGTCTCGGTGATCCTGCAGGTCGGCTCCTACAAGCTGACCGGGCGACGCATCTTCCGCATGGCGCCGCTGCATCACCACTTCGAGCTGAAAGGCTGGCCGGAGCCGCGCGTCATCGTGCGCTTCTGGATCATCACCGTCGTGCTGGTGCTGCTTGGCCTGGCCACACTCAAGGTTCGCTGAGGACGCATTCGCGATGACCCTCTCTGTCACCTCCCAAGCACCGGCCTCGCCGGTGCCTGCCAAAGGACCGACCCTGGTGGTCGGTCTTGGTGTCTCCGGACAGGCGATCGCTCGCCATCTGAGTGATCGCGGCATCGACTTTGCCGTCGCCGATACCCGCAGCGCACCGCCGGGCCTCGAGAGCCTGCGCGAGCATGCGCCGCAGGCCGAGGTGCATCTCGGCCCACTGGAATCGCTGGATCTGTCACGCTTCGGCGAGGTGGTGCTCAGTCCGGGCATTGACCCGCGTCAGGCGGTGTTCGATGGGGTTCGCGAGCGACTGGTCGGCGAGATCGCACTCTTCGTGCGTGCGCTGGACGAGCGTCAGGCCCGCGATGCGCAGGGCAAGCGGCCCACGCTGGTCGCGATCACCGGCTCGAACGCCAAGTCCACCGTGACCACGCTGATCGCGCAGATGGCCGCGCGTGCCGGTCGTGACGTGGCGGTCGGCGGCAATCTGGGCACCGCCGCGCTGACCTTGTTGCGTGAGCAGCCTGATGCCGAACTCTACGTGCTGGAGCTGTCTTCCTTCCAGCTCGAGACCACACCTGAGCTCAAGGCCGATGTCGCCTGCTTCCTGAATCTCTCTGAAGATCATCTTGATCGCCACGATGGCATGCGCGGCTATCAGGCCGCCAAGCGCGGCATCTTCCGCGGCGCAGGCCTTGCGGTCATCAATGCCGATGACGCCTGGAGCTGGCCGGCCGAGAATGATGCGGTGGCGCGAGTCAGCTTCAGCGTGCAGCTCGGTGAGTCGGCCGATGAGTCGACCGATGAGGCTGCCAGGCAGGCGCAATGGCGCCTGGCGGAGCAGGGCGGCACGCTGTCGCTGTGTCATGTCGAGTCTGGCCAGCTGCGCGGCGTGATGCCTGCTGCGGAGGTGCGTCTTGCAGGCCGCCACAACCAGGCCAATGCGCTGGCGGCACTCGCGATGGGCACGGCGATCGGCCTCGACGAGACGGCGATGGTCGCCGAGCTAGCAAGCTTCGCGGGCTTGCCGCATCGCGGCGAGCTGATCGCCGAGGTGGCGGGCGTGCGCTGGATCAATGATTCCAAGGGCACCAATGTCGGGGCGACGCTGGCGGCGATTGCCGGTCTCGGCCCGACGCTCGAGGGCAAGCTGATATTGCTGGCCGGCGGCCAGGGCAAGGGCGCGGATTTCACGCCGCTGGCGGCGCCACTGGCCCGTTACGCCCGTGAGGCGGTGGTGTTCGGACAGGATGCGCCGCTATTGACGCAAGCCCTGGCCGATGGCGTTACCGTGACGCCAGTCATGACGCTGTTGGAGGCCATGCGTCATGCTCGACAGATCGCTCAGGTGGGGGACTGCGTACTGCTGTCACCGGCCTGCGCCAGTCTCGATCAGTTCCCCAATTACATGGCGCGCGGCGACGCGTTCCGTGACTGGGTCACGCAGCACATCATGCCCGGTGCAGACTGCAATTCTGGCCCTGGCGGCAGCGACAAGGAAGCCTGCGATGCGTAACAAGGCTCGGCGAGTCCATGACACCCTGACGGCAGAGCGTCAGCCCGTCGACGGCTGGCTGCTGTTCTGCGCGCTGGCGATCCTGTGTATCGGCTGGGTGATGGTGACGTCTGCCTCCAGCGAGATCTCGAGCGAGCGCTTCGATGGCAATGCCTTCTACTACAGCATGCGTCACGGCATCTTCATCGTGATCGGCCTGGTGGCCGCGATCTGTACGCTGCGCGTGCCGATGTCTGCCTGGCAGCAGCGCAGCTTCGCGATGCTGATGCTGGGCTTCGTGCTGCTGGTGGTCGTGTTGGTGGTCGGGCGCGAGATCAACGGCGCCAAGCGCTGGATACCGCTGCCATTGGTCGGCGGGGTGCAGGCCTCAGAGATCGCCAAGCTGTGTCTGATGATCTGGCTGGCCGGCTATCTGGACCGCCGCCTCGACAAGGTGCGCGCCAGCGTCGTCAACGGCCTCATTCTGCCCTGCGTTCCCTTGTTGCTGATGATCGTGCTGCTGGCGCTGGAGCCTGACTTTGGCTCCATCGTGGTGATGGGCGGCGCCGTGATGGGCATGCTGCTGATGGCGGGCGTCGCCTGGTGGGGCTTCATCGTCTTGCTGGGCCTGGCCGGCGGTGGTGGTTGGCTGTTGGCGATCGCCGAACCCTATCGCTGGGAGCGTCTGACCACGTATACCGACCCGTGGGCCAACATGTATGACAGTGGCTACCAGCTGACCCAGGCGTTGATCGCCTTCGGTCGTGGCCACCTGAGTGGCATGGGGCTGGGCAACAGCGTGCAGAAGCTGTTCTATCTGCCGGAAGCGCATACCGATTTCGTGTTCGCCGTGCTGGCTGAAGAGCTGGGCTTGATCGGGGCGACAGCCGTGGTGGCGCTGTTCGGACTGCTGATCTACCGCGCCTTCAAGATCGGTCGCCGCGCTGAACTCGCCGGCTTGCCGTTCAGCGCCTACCTCGGCTACGGTATCGCCCTCGTGCTGGGGGCGCAGGCCTTCATCAACATCGGTGTGGCCAGCGGACTGCTGCCCACCAAGGGGCTGACCCTGCCCCTGATGAGTTATGGCGGTTCCAGCCTGATCGTCAGTTGCGTGCAGATCGCGATACTGCTGCGTATCGATGCCGAGACTCGCAAGCTGACCCGCACACCGACAGGAAATGCCGCCGCGCCCCGGCGCAAGGCCAAGAAGCCGACCGAGACACCGCAAGGAGCACAGGCATGACGTCATCTTCTTCTACCATCGCTCCTGAGGGGGCGGTCGACTCGGTAGACACTGTCTCCAAAGGCGTCGTGCTGATGATGGCCGGCGGCACGGGAGGGCATGTGATCCCGGCGCTGTCGCTGGCGCGTGCCCTCGCGGCGGCCGGTCACGAGATCCATTGGCTGGGCAGCTCGCGCGGCATCGAGAATCGCCTGGTGCCTGACGCCGGCTACCCGCTGCATCGGGTCGAGGTCGCGGGCCTGCGCGGCAAGGGGCTGGCGGGCTATGCGGCGATCCCGTTTCGTCTCGCGCGCGCCGTCCTGCAGGCGCGGCGCGTGATTCGTGAGCTCAAGCCGGTGCTGGTGGTAGGCCTCGGTGGCTTCGCCAGTGGTCCGGGCGGGCTCGCGGCGCGCCTTGAAGGCATTCCGCTGATCATACATGAGCAGAACGCCATCGCGGGCCTGACCAACAAGGTGCTGGCTCGGATGGCGACGCGTGTCTACGCCGCCTTCCCGGGCGCCTTCCCGCCGGCCCGCGGGGCTCAGGTGGTGGGCAATCCGGTGCGTGATGAGATCGCCGATGTCGGTGCCGCCGGGCATGCGTCCGAGTCTGCTGTCGAGACGGCAGGCGAGTCGCGTGCGTTGCATCTGCTGGTGATGGGCGGCTCGCTGGGCGCTCAGGCGCTCAACGAGACGCTCGCGCCGGCGCTGGCTCTGCTGCCGGAAGCCTCGCGCCCCGTGGTGCGCCATCAGGCCGGACGTGACAAGCAGGAGGCGACCCTTGCCGCCTATCAGGCAGCCGGCGTTACGGCTGAGGTCAGCGAGTTCATCGGTGACATGGCCGAGGCCTACGCCTGGGCAGACCTCGTGGTCTGTCGCGCCGGCGCCCTGACCGTGGCCGAGCTGGCCGCGGCAGGTCGGCCTGCGGTGCTGGTGCCGTTCCCCCACGCTGTGGATGACCACCAGACCGTCAATGCCGCGGTATTGGTCAAGGCGGATGCCGCGCGCCTGATTCCCCAGAATACGTTGACTGCCGAGCGCCTCGCCGAGACGCTGGCAGAATTGCTCGACCCCAAGATACTCACTGGCATGGCCGCTCGCGCCCGCAATAGTGCGGAACTCGATGCGGTAGCGACCATGCTGGCAGGCTGCATGGAGACTCGCCTTGAACGCTAGCAATTCTGATCGCGGTGCAGGTATGCGCCGCATCCGTCGTATCCACTTCGTCGGCATCGGCGGTGTGGGCATGTGTGGTATCGCCGAAGTACTGGGCAACATGGGCTATGAGGTCAGCGGCAGTGACCTCAAGGAATCGGCCGTCACGGCGCATCTGCGTGAGTGCGGCGTGCGTGTCGCCATCGGTCATGCGGCCATCAATGCCGAAGGCGCGGATGTGGTCGTGGTCTCGACCGCGGTGGACACCACCAACCCGGAAGTGGCCTGGGCGCGGGAGCATCGCATCCCCGTCGTGCGTCGCGCCGAGATGCTCGCCGAGCTGATGCGCTTCCGCCAGGGCATCGCGATTGCCGGCACCCACGGCAAGACCACCACCACCAGCCTGACCGCGACCCTGCTCGCGGAAGGTGGCATGGACCCGACCTTCGTCATCGGCGGCAAGCTGACCAGTGCGGGCACCAACGCCCGTCTGGGCGAGGGTGAGTATCTGGTCGCCGAGGCGGACGAGTCCGATGCCTCCTTCCTGCATCTGCAGCCGTTGATCTCGGTGGTGACCAACGTCGATGCCGATCACATGGCCACCTATGAGGGCGACTTCAATCGCCTCAAGGACACCTTCATCGAATTCCTGCACAACCTGCCGTTCTACGGTCTGGCGGTGCTGTGTATCGATGATGCCAACGTGCGTGAGCTGCTGCCGCGTGTTCAGCGTCAGTTCGTGACCTACGGCTTCAGCGACGATGCCGATTACCGCATCAGCGATTTCCGCCAGGGTGGCGGTCAGCTCAGCTTCACGGCGCTGCGTCCGGAAGGCCATGCACCGCTCGAGATCACCCTGGCGATGCCGGGTGAGCACAATGCGCTCAACGCCCTGGCGGCGATCGCCATCGCCACCGATGTCGGTGTCAGCGATGAGGCCATCGCCCGCGCACTGGCAAGCTTTGCCGGTGTCGGTCGTCGCTTCCAGGTGCACGGAGAATTCGCGGCACCCAATGGTGAGCAGAGCGTGATGCTGGTGGACGATTATGGCCACCACCCGCGCGAAGTGGAGATGGTGATTCGCGCCGTGCGCGCCGGCTGGCCGCAGCGCCGTCTGGTGATGGCCTACCAGCCGCACCGTTATTCGCGCACCCATGATCTCTATGAAGACTTCGTGCGTGTGCTGTCTGAAGTCGACACCCTGTTGCTGCTGGATGTCTACAGTGCCGGGGAAGCGATGATTCCGGGCGCCGATGGCCGCTCGCTGGCGGGCTCGATCCGTCAGCGCGGTCAGGTGGACCCGCTGTTCGTCGAGCACAAGCGTGCGCTGCCGGACTTGCTCAAGAACGTGCTGCGTCCGGGCGATATCCTGATTACCCAGGGGGCGGGCGATGTCGGTGGCATTGCGCTGGCACTGGCGGGGGCCGACCTCAAGCTTGACGAGGTGACGCTATGACCGTCTCTTCCTCCCCATCCGGGTCGACAGGCGTGAATCCTGAGCTGGCCACGCGCTATGGACGTGTCGTGGTGCTGTTCGGTGGCCTGAGCGCCGAGCGCGAGGTGTCGCTCAAGAGCGGTGAGGCGGTGCTGGCGGCCCTGCAGGGCGCAGGTGTCGATGTGCAGGGCTATGACATGGCGCATGGGCTGGCCGGTCTCGAGGCATTGCGCCCCGACCGTGTCTTCATCGCCATGCACGGTCGCGGCGGCGAAGATGGCACCTTGCAGGGGGCGCTGGAATTGCTGGGCATCCCCTACACCGGCAGCGGCGTACTGGCCTCTGCACTGGGCATGGACAAGCTGCGCACCAAGAAGCTCTGGGATATCGAAGGCTTGCCGACGCCGCGTTCCTGTCGCCTGGCGGCGGACACGGACTGGCAGTCGGTGCTCGAGACGCTCGGTACCCCGGTGGTGGTCAAGCCGGTGCATGAGGGGTCGACACTCGGCATCCATATTGTCGAGGACGCCCAGGCGCTCCAGGATGCCTGGACGGATGCCAGCCGCTTCGATGCGGTGGTGATGGCCGAGCGTTTCATCAAGGGGCCGGAATACACGGTGTCGGTGTTGGACGGCGAAGTCCTGCCGGCCATTCGCATCGAAGCCGATAGTGGTTTCTACGATTATGATGCCAAATACATCGCCAATACCACGCGCTATCTGCTGCCTTGTGGTCTGAGCGCTGCGCGCGAGGCGGAATTGGCCGAGATCTCGCTCAAGGCATTCAACGTGCTGGGCTGCGAGGGTTGGGGCCGTGTCGATGTGATGGAAGATGCGGACGGCGCCTTCTGGCTGCTGGAAGTCAACACCTCGCCGGGCATGACCGATCACAGCCTGGTGCCGCAGTCCGCGGCGCATGTCGGGCTCGATTTCGCCACCCTGGTGCTGCGTATTCTCGACACGACTCTCGCCGAGCGGGACGCAAACGACGCGTCAGTCGCTCAGCAGAGTGGTTATTGATCGATGGCGGCGCGTAGCACTACCGGCGCAATCTTCGGCCTCGTTCTCGGTCTTGCGCTGCTGGTCGCGGGCGGACAGGCATTGTGGACCTGGCTTGACCGTCCCATTGAGCGAGTCACCATCAAGGGTGACTTCGATCATGTCAGTGCTGCCTACCTTCAGCGCCATATCGCGCCGTTGATTCGTGGCCAGAGCTGGCTCTCCGTCCCATTGGGCGAGGTTCGGCGTCGCGCGTTGGCGATCGATTGGCTGAGTGAGGTCAGCATCTCGCGTCGCTGGCCGGATACACTCGAATTCGAGCTGTTTGAACAGCAGCCGGTGGCCTACTGGAATGATGGCGAATTGCTCAATGTGCGCGGCGATGCCTTCCAGGCGGGCCCGGTCACACAGCTGGGCAATCTGCCCAATCTGGCGGGGCCCAAGGGCAGTGGATCCGAAGTGCTGGCCGAGCTTGACGCGCTGCAGAGCCAGTTGGGCGGGCTGGGGCTCAATGTCTCCCAGTTGCGATTGGAGCCACGCGGCGCCTGGCGCTTTCAGGTCAATGATTCGGTGTGGGTGATGCTGGGTCGCAATGATCGAGAGGCACGTCTAGCGCGTTTCATGGCGGCCTGGCAGCGGCGTCTGGGTGATGAGGCGTCGCAGATCCGCTACATTGATCTGCGTTACCCCAACGGAGTGGCAGTGGCGTGGCATGGGGAGACGACGGCACCCGAAGAAGGCAAGGACAGTTGAGGCAAATGGCGACACTCACTACATGCTTCATTTGCGTGTGAGTATTAGCAAAATGGCGATATCGCCAGTTTCATTTGTCGTCAATCCCGCCTATTCTAGCGGGGATTTGCGCCCCTCGGTATTTTAGGCTGGTATGCCCCAAGTGGCTGCTCCTATACTGTGAAGTCAAATCCCTCTGTACGGGTTAAACGGAACGTAAACCCGTTTTGGGTGGTGCGGCAGACATGTTGTCTGTCAAAGCGCGCAATTATTTTCATGATGAACCAGAATCAAGGAGCTGGCCCGACCTATGGCAGGACATTCCAAATCACAGGATATGGTGGTCGGGCTGGACATCGGAACCTCCAAGGTAGTCGCGATCGTGGGTCAGCCGACCGATGATGGCGGTATCGAAATTGCGGGAATTGGCTCCCACCCTTCACGTGGCATGAAGAAGGGTGTGGTGATCAACATCGAATCGACCGTACAGTCGATTCAGCGCGCAGTGGAGGAGGCTGAGTTGATGGCCGGCTGCGATATCCACTCGGTATATGTGGGCATCGCCGGCAGTCATATCAGTTCGATGAATTCCGATGGTGTCGTGGCGATCAAGGATCGCGAAGTGACGCCGTCTGATATCGAACGCGTGATCGACTCGGCGCGCGCTCGAGCGATTTCTGAAGGTCAGCGCATTCTTCACGTGCTGCCGCAGGAATATGCCATTGACCGTCAGGAAGGTATTCGCGAGCCGTTGGGCATGTCCGGGGTGCGTCTTGAGGCGCGCGTTCACCTGGTCACTGCCGCACTGAATGCCGTGCAGAATATCGAGAAGTGCGTGCGTCGCTGCGGGCTCGAAGTCGACGACATCATTCTCGAGCAGCTCGCCTCGAGTCATGCGGTTCTGACCGAGGATGAGCGTGAATTGGGTGTGTGCATGGTGGATATCGGCGGTGGTACCACGGATATCGCCGTCTTCACCGAAGGTGCCATTCGTCATACGGCTGTGATCCCCATCGCGGGTGATCAGGTCACGAATGACATCGCCATGGCGCTGCGCACACCGACGCAATATGCAGAAGAAATCAAGGTCAAGTATGCCTGTGCTCTGACCCAGCTGGCCTCCAGCGACGAGACGATCAAGGTGCCGAGTGTCGGTGACCGACCGGCACGTGATCTGTCCCGTCAAGCGTTGGCCGAAGTGGTCGAGCCCAGGTATGAGGAACTGTTCACCCTGGTCCGCGATGAATTGCGTCGCAGTGGCTATGAAGATCTCGTGGCTGCGGGCGTGGTTCTGACGGGTGGAACGTCACGCATGGAAGGTGTCGTTGAGCTGGCGGAGGAGATCTTCCACATGCCGGTTCGCATCGCTTGCCCGCAAAATGTGCGTGGACTGGCGGATGTGGTCCGCAATCCGATTTATTCCACGGGTGTGGGTTTGCTACATTATGGGATGAAACAGGAGCGGCACACGCCATCGTCGACGACCGTCGCGGTGCGCAGAGAGGAATCTGCCGCGCGACGCGTTCACGGCCAAGAGCACGACACCTCCACGCTGGAGCGGATCAAGGGCTGGTTCAAGGGAAATTTCTGACAGGGATTACAGAAAGACTGTGATCCAGGAGACAGGGCATATGTTCGAACTGGTAGATAACGCACCCTCCAGCAGCGCGGTCATCAAGGTGATCGGTGTTGGCGGCGGCGGTGGTAACGCCGTCAATCACATGGTCGAGAGCAACATCGAAGGCGTCGAGTTCATCTGCGCCAACACCGATGCTCAGGCGCTCAAGCGCGTGGCCGCCAAGACTGTCCTGCAGCTGGGCAGTGAAATCACCAAGGGGCTTGGCGCTGGCGCCAACCCGGAAGTGGGCCGCCAGGCGGCGATGGAAGACCGTGAGCGTATCGTCGAGCTGCTGCAAGGCGCCGACATGGTCTTCATCACGGCTGGCATGGGGGGCGGTACCGGTACCGGCGGTGCTCCTGTCGTGGCGCAGGTCGCCAAGGAGCTGGGCATCCTGACCGTGGCCGTCGTCACGCGTCCGTTCCCGTTCGAAGGGCCGCGTCGTCAGAAGGCGGCAGAGCAGGGCATGAAGGAGCTCTCCGAGCACGTCGACTCCCTGATCACCATCCCCAACGAGAAGCTGCTGTCAGTGCTGGGCAAAAGCGCCAGCCTGCTGAGCGCCTTCAGCGCCGCCAACGACGTGTTGCTGGGTGCCGTGCAGGGGATCGCGGAGCTGATCACCAGCCCGGGCATCATCAACGTCGATTTCGCCGACGTGCGCACTGTCATGTCCGAGATGGGCATGGCGATGATGGGGACCGGTGACGCCATCGGCGAGAACCGTGCTCGTGAAGCCGCCGAGAAGGCTATTCGCAGCCCGCTGCTCGAAGACATCGATCTGCACGGCGCGCGCGGTATCCTGGTCAACATCACGGCGGGCCCGGACCTCTCCATCGGTGAATTCAACGATGTGGGTGCCACCGTGCAGGAGTTCGCTTCTCCGGACGCCACCATCGTGGTCGGGACGTCCATCGACATGGACATGACCGACGAGCTGCGTGTCACTGTCGTGGCGGCGGGTCTCGACGGTCGCGTCGAGAAGCCGGCGGCGCGTGAAACGGCACCGGCCAAGCGTACCGTCGAGAAGCCGGCGGATTACCGCAGCCTGCAGACGCCGACGGTCACCCGTCAGGCCAAGGAAGAGCAGGAAGCGGCAGCCAAGAAGTCGGAGCCGCGCAAGTCGCGTGATATGGATGACTATCTCGATATCCCGGCCTTCCTGCGTCGCCAGGCTGACTGATGCGCACTGCTGACACGTCATTGACGTTCATGTGCCAATCGGCACGAGGCTGAGATGACACGGCTCATCATGAGTCTGACTTCACCCATCCGGGGCTTCCCGGGTGGGTGAAGTCGTTTCCGGGGCAGACAAAAGGGGCTTTTGCCGCCGGCGCGGGGCGCTGCCTGTGCGTCACGGGTGCATCCGCCAGTGCCGTGGGCGCGTAAGGAAGGGAGGACTTCAAGCTGTCTTGCACATTGATTATCGTTTTATGGCAGTGCGAGTGAGAACTGTTTGGTGATTGCGTGTTCATACTCAGCACGAGGCCAGCAGGCGCGCGGGTCAGCCTCAATGGTGCTCGAAAGGCAATGTTGAATTTCCCTAACAGCGGCAGGTGACAATTTGTTGAATTCCTGCATTGCTGTTATCATGAACACTGTTTCCAAATTCAGGCTGACTGGCTATCTCCCTATGATTCGACAAAAAACACTCCAGAATACGATCCGCGCCACAGGCGTTGGTCTGCACTCAGGTGACAAGGTTTACCTGACGCTGCGTCCCGCTCCGGTCAACACCGGCATCGTCTTCATCCGTACCGATCTCGAGCCGCAGGCTCATATCCGTGCCGATGCGATGAGCGTCCGTGACACCACCATGTGCACCGCCGTCTCCAACGGTGAAGCCAAGGTGACGACCGTCGAGCACCTGATGTCCGCCTTCGCAGGCCTGGGCATCGACAACTGCTTCGTCGAGCTGTCCGCGCCGGAAGTGCCGATTATGGACGGCAGTGCGGGTCCGTTTGTCTTCCTGATCCAGTCCGCTGGTATCCAGGAGCAGTCGTCGCTCAAGAAGTTCATCCGCATCAAGCGCGAGATCGAAGTGCGTGATGGTGACAAGGTCGCGACCTTCCTGCCGCACAACGGTTTCAAGGTGTCCTTCGCCATCGACTTCGATCACCCGGTGTTCGAGCAGCAGAAGCAGACCACCACGGTCGACTTCTCTACCACCTCCTTCGTCAAGGAAGTGTCTCGCGCGCGTACCTTCGGTTTCATGCGTGATCTCGAGTTCCTGCGCTCCCAGAACCTCGCGCTGGGCGGAAGCCTCGACAACGCCATCGTCGTCGATGACTATCGCATCCTCAACGATGAAGGCCTGCGTTACGACGATGAGTTCGTCAAGCACAAGGTGCTGGACGCCATCGGTGACCTCTACCAGCTGGGTCACAGCATCATCGGTGAGTTCCGTGGCTACAAGTCCGGTCATGGCCTCAACAACATGCTGTGCCGCGCGCTGCTGGAAAATGCCGACAGCTACGAGATCGTCACCTTCGAGAACTCCGATGCGATGCCGATTTCCTATGCCTCTCCGGCGCTTGCCGTCTGAGTCGAGGCCAATGACATCTGCGAAAGCTGCAAGACGAGGTATTTCAGAAGAAAAGCACTCAGAGAGACAGTACGAGCAGAACACTGTGACCTAGCCCGTCCAGCCTGACAGCACTGCTCCGGCCTTAGCCAGCCGGAGATGGAAACGACAACAGCCGCGCCGCCCTTTTGGGCGGCGCGGCTGTTTGCATGCAAGACAACAAATTTCTTGGTTCCCTCAGGGCGTTTCGGTGTCGTCGCTCGAATCCGATGCGTGGGCCGCCAGTCGCTCCAGGGCGAGGCGCAGACGCTCGTCCCGGGTATGTGAGGCGCAATCCAGCAGATGTTCCGCGGCGGCCTCTGGCAGGTGGCGTGGTTGGCGTGCGGGCACGAAGGCCGGGCGAATCGGGCGGACCTTGAAGGCCAGGCGCGCGAGGGTGGCAAGCTCTGGCAGCTCGCGCAGCACACTGATCAGGCGACGCTGCTCATAGCGCAGCCAGGTCAGCCAGGAGGCGCGGCTGGTGATCAACGTCAAGGTGTCATCGTGATAGCCGCCGACGAAGACCTGTTCCTGCATGTCCTTGGGCAGTGCAGCACGCAGGTGCAGCTGGGCCTGCTCGAGCATGCGCGCCTGGCGCATGACGCTGCCAAGTTGCCCCTTGCCGTTCAACAGGCGCGCCGCGGGCTGGGCGCGGAAACGCTTAGCCTTTATACTCATGGGCTTGCATGCCGGTTCAGTGATTTCCGGCAATCTATCATGAGCGGGAGTCCGGCAACAGCATGAGCCCTGTCGATGCCACAGCACGCCCTCGTGCGTTACCGGATTCCGGTAGCGGCGCTTCGCGTCGCTGGTCGGTACGCACGGCGCCGCGCTGGCTGCTGGCAGGCCTGCTGCTCAGCTGTCTGTTCCCCGCTGGACTGAGCGCAGCGCAGGTCGAGCGCGTCAATCTGACGCTGGCCAGCATCCAGTTGCTGGCACCCGCGGTGATTCGTGCCGAGAGTCGCCGTCAGGGGCTGCGCTGCCTGCGCAAGCGGGTGCGTCGTGCGCCCCAGGCCAGCCCCAACCTCCCGCGCCAGCGCTCCTTCGTTTCCTGCACACGCGTCCTGCTGCGTGGCCTCGTCAATGCCATCGCGCCGCGTGCGCCGCCCATTCTGTCCTGACACCCCGTTCATCGTTCGCGCCGCGGATGATGAGGTTCGTTTTCTCTTTCGAGCGTAATGCCTGATGGGCCCCGGGCCACATCGAGCTGCCTGTCATCGCGTTTGGCGGCAGCGCTTGAGTGTCATGATATGTGAAGGCGTGACCCGGCCCCGGGTCACGTACAAGGACAGAATATGCTGGGTAAATTCCTGACCAAGGTAGTAGGTTCCAAGAATGATCGCGAAGTGAAGCGCCTGCGCAAGCGGGTCAACGCGATCAATGCGCTCGAGAGCGAGCTTGAACCGCTCTCCGATGAGGCGCTGACAGCCAAGACCGCGGAATTCCGCGAGCGTCTCGCGCAAGGGGAACACCTCGACAAGCTGCTGCCGGAAGCCTTCGCGACCGTGCGTGAGGCCAGCAAGCGCATCATGGGCATGCGTCACTTCGATACCCAGATGGTCGGCGGCATGGCGCTGCACGAAGGTCGCATCGCCGAGATGAAGACCGGTGAGGGCAAGACGCTGGTGGGGACGCTGGCGGTCTATCTGAACGCACTGACCGGCGAAGGTGTCCACGTGGTGACGGTCAACGACTATCTGGCCACCCGTGATGCCAACTGGATGCGTCCGCTGTATGAATTCCTCGGCCTGAGTGTCGGTGTCATCTACTCCGGTCAGCCTAACGAAGACAAGCGCGCCGCCTATCAGGCCGATATCACCTACGGCACCAACAACGAATACGGTTTCGATTACCTGCGCGACAACATGGCCTTCTCGCTGGAAGACAAGGTCCAGCGCAAGCTGCACTTCGCCATCATCGATGAGGTCGACTCCATCCTGATCGATGAGGCGCGCACGCCGCTGATCATCTCCGGTCCGGTGGAAGAGAATACCGACCTCTACAAGATCATCGATCGCATGGCGCGCGAGCTCGAGCAGTGCAGCGATGAGGAAGATCCGGAAAGCGGCGACTTCACCCTCGATGAGAAGCAGAAGCAGGTCGAGCTGACCGAGTTCGGTCACCAGAAGGTCGAGGCGCTGCTGCGTGCTCAGGAGCTGCTCGGGGAAGAGGATTCCCTGTATGCGGCCCAGAACCTGAGCCTGCTGCACCACGTGCACTCTGCGCTGCGTGCCCAGAACCTGTTCGTGCGTGACGTGGATTACATCGTCAACAACGGCGAAGTGGTCATCGTCGATGAGCACACCGGGCGTACCATGGTCGGTCGTCGCTGGTCTGAAGGCCTGCACCAGGCGGTCGAGGCCAAGGAAGGCGTTGCCATCCAGAAGGAAAGCCAGACGCTGGCATCCACGACCTTCCAGAATTACTTCCGTCTCTACGACAAGCTGTCCGGCATGACCGGTACGGCCGATACCGAGGCCTTCGAATTCCGTCAGATCTACAACCTCGACGTGATGGTCATCCCGACCAACAAGCCCATCGCGCGCAAGGACATGAATGATCTGGTCTATCTGACCGCGGAAGAGAAGTTCAACGCCATCATCGAGGACGCCCGCGAGAAGGTCGCGGAAGGTCGCCCGGTGCTGGTGGGTACCGCCTCGGTCGAGACCTCCGAGCTGCTGTCGCAGATGATGCACAAGGCGGGCGTCAAGCATCACGTCCTGAACGCCAAGCAGCACGTCAGCGAGGCTGCCATCATTGCCCAGGCGGGTCGTCCGGGTGCCGTGACCATCGCGACCAACATGGCCGGTCGTGGTACCGACATCATGCTGGGCGGCAACTGGGAAGCCGAGCTTGCCGAGCTGGAAGCGCCGACCGAAGAGCAGATCAACGAGATCAAGCATGGCTGGCAGGAGCGTCACGAAGCCGTGCTGGCCGCGGGCGGTCTGCACGTGATCGGCTCCGAGCGTCACGAATCACGCCGTATCGACAACCAGCTGCGCGGTCGTGCCGGTCGCCAGGGTGACCCGGGCTCCACGCGCTTCTTCCTGTCGCTGGAAGACAGCCTGATGCGCCTGTTCGGCTCTGACCGCGTGCAGCGTCTGATGGGCGCGCTGGGACTCGAGAAGGGCGAAGCCATCGAGCACAAGATGGTCTCCAATGCCGTCGAGCGCGCGCAGAAGAAGGTCGAGGGTCGCAACTTCGACGTGCGCAAGCAGCTGCTCGAGTACGATGATGTCGCCAACGACCAGCGCAGCGTGATCTACGAGCAGCGCAACGACATCCTCGAAGCCGACGAGATCGCTGAGAACATCGCCGGCATCCGTCGCGAGGTGCTCGATGACGCCATCTCCCTGCGTGTGCCGCCGCAGAGCCTGCCGGAACAGTGGGACCTGCCGAGCCTCGAGAACGACCTCAAGACTGACTTCAACCTCGACCTGCCGCTGGTGCAGTGGGCGGAAGAGGACGAGCACTTCCATGAGGAAGCGCTGCGCGAACGTCTGCAGGCCGCCCATGAAGCGCTTTACGCCGACAAGGTCGAGGCCGTTGGCCCTGAGCTGATGCGCCGCTTCGAGAAGCAGGTCATGCTTCAGGTGCTGGACACGCGCTGGAAGGAGCACCTGCAGGCGATGGACAACCTGCGTCGCGGCATCCACTTGCGCGGCTATGCCCAGAAGAACCCGAAGCAGGAATACAAGCGCGAAGCGTTCGAGCAGTTCCAGACGCTGCTGGTCAACATCAAGTCCGACGTGGTGCGCATTCTCAGCCACGTGCAGGTGCGTCGCCAGGAAGAGGTCGACACGCTGGAAGAAGAGCGTCGTGCCAACCTCGAGCGCGAGCAGGCCAGCGCCGAAACGCGCCGTGTAGATGAAGATGCGGTCAGTGAAGACGGTGTCCAGGCGGCCGAAGAGGTCGTCGAGGCACAGTACGGTGCGCAGCCTCAGGCCCAGGGCGATGGCGAGCCGATGCGCCGCGATGTGCCCAAGGTCGGCCGCAACGACCCGTGCCCGTGCGGTTCCGGCAAGAAATACAAGCAGTGCCACGGCAAGCTGAGCTGACACTGCGCCAAACAGCCTCCCTGCGCGTCACGTCGATTCGGCTCGCAGGGGGCAGTTGTCACAGAACACCATGATTGGAGACATGAACGATGGCGGTAGGGCCTTCCACTTTTCCCGCTGACATGCCGGCGATTGCCGGCTTTCAGATCGGGGTTGCTGAAGCCGGTATCAAGAAGCCGGGTCGTCGTGATCTGGTGATCATGGCCCTCGAGGCAGGGTCGCGTCTTGCAGGCACTTTTACCCGCAACGCCTTCTGTGCGGCACCGGTCCATGTCGCACGTGAGCACCTCACGGCAGGCGTCGAAGGGCCGCGTTATCTGGTGATCAACACCGGCAATGCCAATGCGGGGACTGGCGAGCAGGGCATGACCGATGCTCGCGCGACCTGCCAGGCCTTGGCGGAGATCGCCGGCTGTGATGCAAAGGCAGTATTGCCGTTCTCGACCGGCGTGATCGGTGAACCGCTGCCGATGGATCGCCTGACGGCGGCGTTGCCGACAGCCTTTGCCGACCTGGGCGAGGGCGACTGGTCTGCCGCGGCGCATGGCATCATGACCACCGATACGCGGCCCAAGGGCAGCTGGCGGACACTTGCGCTGAGCAATGGCGAGAGCGTGACGCTGGCGGGTGTCTCCAAGGGCTCCGGCATGATCTGCCCGAACATGGCGACCATGCTGGGCTTCGTGGCCACCGATGCTGATCTCGCCATCGATCAGGCGGCGCTCGATGCCATGCTGCGCCGGGTGGTGGTCAAGAGCTTCAACAGCATCACCGTCGATTCCGATACCTCCACCAATGACGCCTGCATGCTGGCTGTCACGGGGCAGGCCGGGCGCATCGAGGGTGAAGACCTGATCGCGTTTGAGGCCGCCCTGGCGGAGGTCATGCTCGAGCTGGCTCAGGCCATCATTCGTGATGGCGAGGGGGCGACCAAGTTCGTCACCATCGAGGTCAGCGAGGCGCGTTCACAGGAAGAGGCGCGTGCCGTCGGCTTTACCGTCGCGCACTCGCCGCTGGTCAAGACAGCGCTCTATGCCAGCGACGCCAACTGGGGGCGCATTCTGGCGGCCGTCGGACGTGCGCCGCTGGAAGAGCTGGACGTCACGGGTGTCGCGATCACGCTCAATGGCGTCACCATCGTCGAACAGGGCGGCCGTGCCGACAGCTACACCGAAGCCGCCGGCAGTGCCGCCATGGCCGAGGAAGAGCTGGTGATCGGCATCCGCCTGGGACGTGGACAGCAGGAAGCTCGCATCTGGACATCGGATCTGTCCCACGATTACGTCTCGATCAACGCTGATTATCGTAGCTGACGCCCCAGGGCGGAGGCTTGTGCTGAAACGGTAATGCAATATCTCCCGCAGGCTTCGCCTCTCGAGGCGGAGTCGGATGTACAACGCGAGTCAAAGGTACAGGCATCATGCCGAAGCGAAGGGTTCACGTGGCGGCTGCCGCCATCTTAAACGAACAGGGCCAGGTCCTGATTGCACGTCGTCCCTCGACGGTGGATCAGGGCGGCTTGTGGGAGTTTCCGGGTGGCAAGCTGGCGCCTTACGAAACCGGTCTGGAAGCGCTCAAGCGTGAGCTGTGCGAAGAGCTGGGCATCGAGATCATTCGTGCTCAGCCGCTGATCCGTATTCATCACGAATACCCGGACAAGCACATCCTGCTGGATGTGTGGGAAACGCGTCAGTTCACTGGCGAGCCCTTTGGCCGTGAAGGGCAGGCAGTGCGCTGGGTCGAGATCGAGGATCTCTACAAGTACGCCTTCCCGGCGGCGAATCTGCCGATTCTGCGGGCGGTCTCGCTGCCGCGCGAGTACCTGATCACGCCGGAAGAGGCCGATGAGAACGTCTTCGAGACGCGTCTGACGCGTGCGCTGGATGAGGACGGGGTGCGTCTGGTCCAGCTGCGCGCCAAGGAGCTGGATGAGGCGGCCTATATCGCGCGTGCCGAGAAGGCGCTGGCGATCTGTCATGCGCGTGGTGCTCGTCTGCTGCTCAACGCCGAACCGTCCATGCTCGGCAAGGTCGATGCGGATGGTATCCACCTGACCAGCGTGCGTCTGGCGGAGCTGGCGGAAAAGGGCGAGCGCCCGATTGCCGGCAACAAGTGGCTGTCTGCCTCTACCCATGATCAGCAGCAGCTGGACCAGGCCGGTCGTGTGGCGTGTGACTTCGTGTCACTGTCGCCGCTGCGTGTGACGCCGTCGCACCCGGAGCGTCCGCCGCTGGGCTGGCATGACTTCCAGGGGCTGGTCGAGCAGGCGTGCATGCCGGTCTATGCGCTGGGTGGCATGTCCCGCTATGACAGCGATCACGCACGTGCTGTCGGTGCCCAGGGTATCGCATCGATCCGTGATTTCTGGAAGTGATGATCGCGCGTTGATGGCAGTTGTCTGAACGAAAAAGACCCTCGAGGCTAGCCTCGAGGGTCTTTTTTATGCCCAGCGTCTTGAGTGTCTAGCTCTGCATCAGCCTGAACCAGCAGGACTCTCTCGAGCGCTACTGTTGATGCATGTCGCGTTCCATGCGCGCCACCATCTCGTCGATGCTGGTCTCATCCATGGCGGGCTCACCGGCGATGCTGTGGGATTCGTCAGCCCAGGCGCCAAGATCGAGCAGTTGGCAGCGCTTGCTGCAGAAGGGACGAAATTCGCTGGCGGCACTCCATACCACGTCGGTACGGCATTGCGGGCAAGCGACGGTCAATGGTGTCTTGCCATTGTGGGAAGCGGTGGCATCAGACATGAGGGGTGTCCTGAAACGGTGTATGGGGGGCGCTCAGTGATCGATAGTAGGCATCCATGGCCACTACCTGTTCACGAAGATGCGCCTGGCTTCCGTCATTGTCGATGACATCGTCGGCCTTGGCCAGTCGTGTCTCGCGTGGCAGCTGGGCCGCGAGGATGGCGCGTACCTGCGCCTCGCTGACACCATCGCGGCTCAGCGTGCGCGCCAGCTGGACATCCTGGCTGACATCCACCACCAGGGTGCGTGAGACGAGGCTGTCCTGGCCGGACTCGAACAATAGCGGAGAGACTAGCAGGCGATAGGGACTGGTCATGGCCGCCAGATGTTGCACTATCCGCTCCCGGATACGCGGATGGGTGCAGCGCTCCAGCCACTGGCGCTCCTCGGGGGCAGCGAAGATCCGCTCACGCAGCGTGGCGCGATCAAGCTCGCCCTGCGCCGTGACGATCGACTCGCCGAAGTGGGCGATGATCTCGACCAGTGCGGTCTCGCCGGGGCGCACGATCTCGCGCGAGACATCATCGGCATCCACCCACTGGATGCCCAGCTCGCCGAACAGCCGCGCGACGCTCGATTTGCCACTGCCGATGCCGCCGGTGACACCGATGATGGGGCCTTGGGTTGGAGAGGACGTCGTCATGCGCCGATCACGCTCAGGTAGAGGCTCATCAAGGGCGTACCAAACAGCAGGGCGATCCAGCCGGCAACCGCCAGGTAAGGGCCGAAGGGCATCGGGGCGCCGCGCAGACGCGGTACCAGCAGTTGCAGCAGGATGCCCAGAACGGCCCCGAGACCGGCGGACAGAATCAGCAACAGCGGCAACCACTGCCAGCCGAGCCAGGCACCAAGAGCGGCAAGTAGCTTGAAGTCACCGTAGCCCATGCCTTCCTTGCCGGTGACCAGCTTGAATAGCCAGTAGAAGCTCCACAGCACCAGATACCCCGCCATCGCGCCGATCACGGCACTGGGCAGCATCAGAGGCTGGAACAGCAACTGATAGGCGAGGCCTGCCCACAGCAGTGGCAGGGTGATGGCATCTGGCAGCAGCTGGGTGCGGAAGTCGATGACTGACAGCACCAGCAGGGTCAGACAGGCGCCGAAGATCCACAGGCTCTGTGCCTCCAGGCCGTAGATCAGCGCGATGGACGCGCCAAGCGTGCCACCGGCCAGTTCCACCAGCGGGTACTGCGCGCTGATGCGCGTATTGCAGCTGGCGCAGCGACCACGCCGTTTCAGCCAGCCGAGAATGGGGAGGTTGTCGTGCCACTTGATCGGCGTGTCACAGCCCGGGCAGCGTGATGCTGGCACCAGCAGATTGAAGCGCGGTGTGTCTTCGGCTTCCAGCTCCAATGCCTCGCGGGCCTCGGCGCGCCATTGGCGCATCATCATCACGGGCAGGCGAGTGATGACGACATTCAGAAAGCTGCCAACCAGCAAACCGAATATACCGGCCAGGCAGGCCTGCAGTGTGGGGGAAAGTTGGGCGAGTGATTCCACGAGTCGTCCTTGTCAGTAAATGACACGGCCGCGTCCTTTTGGTGGCGCGGCCGCTTGGCATGAAAGCTTCTTTCGAGACAAAAGGCTGCGTGCTAGATCGCGTTGCCCAGCTCGAAGATGGGAAGATACATCGAGACCACAAGCCCGCCCACCAGGGTGCCTAGCACCACGATGATCAAGGGCTCCAGCAATGAGGTCAGCGCATCTACCTTGTTGTCGACGTCTTCTTCATAGAAATCCGCCACCTTGTTGAGCATGGCATCCAGTGAGCCGGATTCCTCGCCAATCGCCACCATCTGTACCGCCAGTGTCGGGAACAACTGGGTATTGCGCATGGCAAAGTTCAGTTGCTGGCCGGTAGAGACATCTTCCTTGATCTGAGCAATGGCGCGCTCATACACCTTGTTGCCTGAGGCGCCGGCGGCAGTATCTAGCGATTCCACTAACGGAACACCTGCCTGGAAGGTCGTGGCCAATGTGCGTGAATAACGAGCGACAGACGATTTATCCAGAATATCGCCGAGCACAGGTACCTTGAGCATGAAGCGGTGACTGGCATAGGCAAACTTCTCAGAGCGCTTGATTCCCTGCGCAATAAGTACGACGGTCAGGATTATCGCGCCTAATGCCACATACCAATAATTCTGCGCATACTCGGACAAGGTGATCGTCAGCTGGGTAAATGCTGGCAGCTCTGCGCCGAAGCCTTGGAAAAGGCTTTCAAATTGCGGGACTACCTTGATCAACAGGATCGCTGTTACCCCGATCCCGACGCCTATCACGGCGATAGGGTAATAAAGGGCTTTCTTGACGCGCGCCTTGAGTGAATCAATCTTTTCTTTATAAGTCGCGACACGGTCGAGCATCTTGTCCAGGGCACCAGCTTGTTCGCCGGCTTCAACAAGATTGGCAAACAGGTTATCAAAATGCTGAGGGTGTTTGCGCAAGGCTTCCGAAAAGCTGGCGCCTGCCCCCACCTGATTCATCATGTCTTCGACCAGATGACGCATGCCTGGACTCTTCATGCTTTCAGCCACGATGCCAAATGCCTGAAGTACCGGTACGCCAGCACGGATCATGGTCGCCATCTGACGGGCGAACATGGTGACATCCTTGCCACTGACCTTCTTGCTGCCGCCAAACAGGGAGGACTTCTTGCGCAGGCGCTTGACCACGATCCCCTGGCTGACCAGCGTGTTCTTGACCTGATCGACGTTGGCCGACATCAGCTCGCCCTTGACGTTTTCACCGCGCGAGTTCTTGCCCGACCATTGCCAAGTTTCAATGCCCGCTTTTTTCTTGTCTTTCCTGGCAGTTCTGGGAGTTGCCATGTCAGTTATCGTTCCCTGATAAATGGGGAGCAGGCATTGAAGGTCGAGCCATGATCAATACCTGGGTCATCTTGTCTTCAATGTGCCTGATGACTGAGCAAAAGTCAGCTATCTGGCGTATTGATCGCTGTCGCCAGCATGGACAACCATTACATGCTCCGCCTGCAACAGCGACTCAGTCCTTGGTGATGCGATTGACTTCTTCCAGCGAGGTCATGCCCGACATCACCTTGCGCAAGCCGCTACGCCTCAGGTCTGAAAGCCCTTCCTTGCGCGCCTGGTCTGCCAGCTCGATGGCGGTGCCCTCACGCATGATCAAGCGGCTCATCTCATCCGAGATCGGCATGACTTCATAGATGCCGACGCGCCCCTTGTAACCCAGCGTGCACTGACTGCAACCGACAGGACGGAATATGGTCGCCGCCTCGAGTTCTGCTGCGCTGAAGCCATTGTCTTCACTGAAGCCCATCGAGGCCATTGCCTCAGGTGGAATCTCCGCTGGCTGGCGGCAGTGGGTACACAGGCGGCGAGCAAGGCGCTGAGCGATGATCAACGAGACGGAACTCGCGATGTTGAAAGGGGCAATCCCCATGTTGCTCAGGCGTGTCAGTGTCTCGGGCGCCGAGTTGGTATGCAAGGTAGAAAGTACCAGGTGACCGGTCTGTGCCGCCTTGACGGCAATCTCGGCGGTTTCCTTGTCACGAATTTCCCCCACCATCACCACATCGGGATCCTGGCGCAGGAAGGCGCGCAGGGCCGAGGCGAAGTCCAGGCCGATCTTGGGCAGCACGTTGACCTGGTTGACGCCTTCTACCTTGAGCTCGACCGGGTCTTCCGCCGTCGAGATATTGCGCTCCGGTGTATTGAGGATATTCAGGCCGGTGTAGAGCGTCACGGTCTTGCCGCTACCGGTCGGGCCAGTGACCAGGATCATGCCCTGTGGCTGATCCAGTGTCTTCTCGAACATGGCGCGCTGCTCGGGTTCAAAGCCCAGCGCCTCGATGCCCATCTTGGCCGAACTGGGGTCCAAGATACGCAAAACCAGCTTCTCGCCATACACGGTGGGCAGTGTGTTGACACGGAAATCGATGGAGCGAGACTTGGACAGGCGCAGTTTGATCGCACCATCCTGTGGTAAACGGCGCTCAGAGATATCCATGCGCGACATGACCTTCAGGCGTGCCGAGATACGATTGCGCATATTGAAGGGCGGGCGGGTATTCTCGACCAACATGCCATCGATACGAAAACGAATGCGATAGGTGGATTCGTAGGGCTCGAAGTGGATATCCGAGGCGCCACGCTTGATGGCATCCAGCAGCACCTTGTGAACGAAGCGCACCACTGGAGCATCATCGCTGCTGGCCGTGATGGCCATGTCGTGTTTGTTATCTTCTTCACTTTCGAAATCCAGTCCATCGAGCGCTTCACCATCTTCGTTCAGCATGTCCATGGCGCTTTCTTCGCCGGCTTCCAGGTACTGTTCCAGTGCTGGCGTCAGCTGGTCGGCGGCAACCAGGACACTCTCGATCGACAAGCCAGTGGCAAACTGCAGTTCATCAAGGTGTGTGAGCGTCGAGGGGGAGGGCACGCCGACGGTCAAGCGATGCTCACGGCGATAGAGTGGCAATACCCCCAGCTTGCGCAGGACCTTCTCAGGCAGCTCATCAATGGAGGGCAGCGAGTCGATACGAAGGGCATCGAGATCCACATACGGCAAGCCGTATTCCCAGGCGGCCGCCAATGTCGCATCACGTGCCGTCACCAGGCCATGCGCGATGATATGCAGCAACAGGCTTTCCCCAGCCTCATTGGCTTCCTGTTCAGCCAGCTGTGCTGCCTGTGGTTCGAGCAGGCCAGAGTCGACCAGTCGTGCAGCAAATCCTTTTAGCGTGTGTTCTGACTGGGGCATGACACTCTTCCTGTTGCAGTTGTCGATGGGCCTACTTTGACTGCTTGAAACGTGAAGCATGCGCTGATGCGCTGTGCGCGAGCTCTGGAGCGGCAAGTCATCGTATTACAAACATCGTCTTGCAGAAGAGTGTAGCTGGATTGCCCAGTGCTAGGAATGGCGCATTCGTGACATGAGAAGGGGATAGAGCTAGTAGAAGGAGGTAGCCAAACACTGTTGGGTCGGGAGTAACGTTGAAGAGCGCCTGAGTCTCGATCACAAAGTTTTTGTGTTCGTTGCTTGCAATGTCACCGAGTGTAATCTATTGTAACAACCAAGCAGCCGTCAGCGCCGCCAAGCAAGCGTCTTGCGACATGGCAATGGCACCTGAACTGTGGCTGTGGTATCACTCGTCCCGTCCGGTCGACACCCCGTGATATCAAGATGTTATGCTGACGAAGATGTTGTTGGGAATATTGGAATAAACGCCTACACTGACATTCTTCTGTAACATCCTGCTGGCTAGGGAAGGTAACCGGGGTTTCAGGACGTACGACCTGATCTCACTACGCAAATGCAAGGGAGTCACACCATGACACGCAAGCAAGCTGGTTTTACATTGATCGAGCTGATGATCGTTGTGGCGATTATCGGTATTCTGGCGGCCATCGCTATTCCACGTTACCAAGATTATACAGTACGTGCTAAAATGTCTGAAGTTATCAATATGATGACTCCAGCAAAAGCTTCTATCTCAGAATCTTACGTATCTAATGGTGCCTTCCCAGCGACTGCCCTAGCTGCTGGAGTAGAAGATGGCGCTCAAGGTAATTATATTGCTTCAGCTGCATACGCAACGGCAGGCGAAGGGGACGAAGCTACTGCTACTATTATATATACCCTAGATACCGCTGCTAACGGAGTGCCGTCTGAAGTGGCTGGAAAGAAAGTTGGAATGAAAGCCTCCATTGTTAATGGAGCTGTTGATTGGGCGTGTGGAATTCCTTCTGCTGATAATGTTGAAGAGCAATACTTGCCAGGCAGCTGCCGTGAATCAATTTAAGTATAAATAAAAAACCGCCCTTTGGGGCGGTTTTTTATTGTGCTCAATAAAGCGCTTCTTCCTCTTCCACCACATCCTTCAGTAGCTCCAGGAACAGCTTGTCTGCATCGGAGTGCTCTGCTGGATCTTCCGGGATATGGATGCTGGTAGTGTCAGATATCTCGTTGGCGATGATAGCTAGCACTGCTTGCTCATTCTTTCCTTGTTCTGCCCCTTCCTTGAGGCGCGCTCGCGCCACGACCAGTGACTGCTCGAGAATCTTCGGGTCTTGCAGCAGCTTGCGGATGAAGCCTTTCAGCTCACTGATGATACGTGTCTTGTGCATTTCGCCGGATGCGTTGCTCATGGCGTGCTCCTTGTCTGGTGGATGTCTGTCTTTGTTCGAGGGTGAATTCTGGTCTAGATGACGATGCCTGAAACGCTTTTGAGCGCTTTTGAACGGTGAGGGGACCAATCCAGGCCTGCCTTGAAACTCATGAAACCATGTCTGCCTTTGCCTGCAGTGTAACCCACACGTCAGCGCTGGTGGATATGTGACATCACACCGATCTCCAGCTTGCCAAACCACACAAGACCGGCTGCGAGGCGTTCCATCTCGGCGATCGATGCGTTGCGTGAGTCAGCGTCGTGGTTACATTGCAGAGCCGTTTCTGAGGCGGCTTCCGTAGTACAACCCGGCAGCTCCAGCAGGATATCCACATGCGGGGCTGACGCATCGGTATCAGTAGACGCGGTGGTATGGTTGACGTAATGCAGGGTGAGGCCGCTGCGCGCCTGCCAGAGGGGTGACTGCTGCCAGCATTCCTCGAGTGCGGAGATGATGTCGCTGCGCAGGGGCAGGGGCTGCTGCAGCGTGGGCTGAGCCAGGCTGGCCTGGCCGAGATGCGAGTCATCTTCGGGGTCGATGTGATAGAGCACATCACTGAGCTGGGGGAATTCGGTCTTGAGGCGAGCCACGGCGTGATGACCGATGGCATGGCCTTCCGAGACGCTGATGCGTGGCGCGACCAGCAGATGGACTTCCAGCACGATACGGCCGGCCAGCGTGCGGCTGCGCAGGTCATGCGCGCCACGCACCTCCGGCAGTGACAGCAAGCACTCACGCATGGCGTGTTGCTGTTCGCGTGGCAGGGCGGTGTCGATCAGTTCGCGTGAGGCCTCCCAGGCCAATGAGGCGCCGATCTTGCCCACCATGACGCCAACGATGACCGCCGCGATGCCATCCAGCCAGCTGGCCCCCAGCTGGGTACCGATCAGGCCTATCAGCACCGCTACGGTGGAGAGCGCATCGCTGCGCGAGTGCCAGGCATTCGCCTCCAGCAGCTTGGATTTCTGCTTGCGCGCGACCTTCAGCGTGGCGCGAAAGATACCTTCCTTGCCGAGCAGCGAGATGATCGCGATGCCGATGCCCAGCGCGCCGGGTAGCGGAATGGTCAGTGAGCCGAACATCAGCTCCCAGCTGCGCAATATGCCTTCCCAGCCAATGGCGCCCGCCACGGCCAATAGCAGACTGCCGAGTACCAGAGTGCCGAGCGTCTCGATGCGCTCATGCCCCCACGGATGTGAGCGATCCGGCGCCTGGCGGCCGTAGTGAGTCGCCACCAACACGAAGGCGTCTGTCACGAGGTCTGACAGGGAATGGATGCCATCGGCGATCAGCGCCTGCGAGCCGACCAGCTTGCCGATGACGAGCTTCGCGACACCCAGCACGCCATCCAGCGCCGCGCCGATCAAGGTGATGCGCTGTGCTTCACGCTTGGCGCTTGCCGTGCTGGCGGCATCTGCGGGTGACGATTGAGGCATGGGAAGGCTCGCTCAAAGGGGAGTCGGGTGCGTCATGAAGTCAGCGCCTACTTCTGCGCAGGCCGGGCAGGAGTCAGCGCACGCAGCTGTCTTCAGAGATCTCGCCGCTGGGGCGCAGGCGCCGCGCGAGGCTGTCAACGACGATATTGAGTATGGCGGTGAGCACCAGCAAGGCAAATGCCTGATCAAACATCAGGTATTCGAAGCTAGAGTCGATATGGAAGCCCAGCGTTACCACCCCCAGCATGCCGAGAATGGCCGTCTCGCGAATGATGGTCTCGGCGCGGTAGAGCAGCAATGCGAACATGCCGGGAGCGACACGCGGGTTGAGCTCATAGAGCCAGCATTCGAACTTGCCCTGCGGGCGACTGGGCGGCAGCTGAATCTGGTTGGCATGGCGAGCACACAGGAAGGCGATGATCGCGCCGTTGTGCAGCGTCAGCGCCAGCCAGGCGGGCAGCAGCGAGGGCCCCAGCAGCAACAGCAGGATGAAGGCCAGTATCAACTCCGGCGTGGTGCGCAGGAATATCAGCAGGCCGTTGGTCGAGTGTTGCGAGAGGCGGTTGCCCACATGACGGCTGGCCAGCGGCCACAGCAGCATGGCGATCAGCAGACTACCGGCGGTGCCCAGTAGGCCGAGCAGCAAGGTATTGCCGATGGCGGGCAGCAGATCGGGCAGGTGGCTTGCCCACTGCAGCAGGCCTGTCGCGAGCTCGCCCGAGGTCAGTGACTCGAATGATGCATTGACCAGCGGCGCCGGCCAGATGTCATGACTGATGAAGCGCCACAGCAGGGTCGGGCTGACATCGGGCCATGGCCCCAGCCACCAGAGGCTGGCGATGGCCAGTACCGGCAATGTCCGACGATGCCCCCACCATGGGAGCGTGGCGATCAGCAGATAGAAGATCCATAGCAGGGCGCCCGCCTCGGCGTAACGGCCCTCGCGAAAGGCGCTTTCCAGATAGAAGCCCAGCGTGGGCAAGCCGACGAAACCCAGCAGAACACTGGCGCGCAGTCCGCATTCGAAGCGATAGCGGGTGTAGCTGGCCATGCGCCGCCACGCCATCGGCAGTTCTGCATACACAAAGCGCATCGCGCGCGAGCTGGCGCAGGGTAGCGCCTTGAGTGGCGCCTGCGGCAGTTGTTCGAGAATCTCGGCATAGACCTTGGCGAAGGTCGCCGCATAGGGAATCGTGATCGCCGCCAGCGCCGTGGCGGCCGATAGCCCGAACACCTGCAGCAACAGCAGGGCCCAGAATAGCTCATGCACCGCGCGCAGCCCGGCACAGATGCCCCGCAGCAGGCGCGAGCGAGAGTAGACCAATGCCAGCGGCAGCCCAATCAGCGCGCCCAGCAGGGTGCCCCATAGCGCGAAGGCGATGGTCAGGATCAGAGCGTGCAGCGGGGATTCCAGCGCGCCGGGAGCCGGCGACGCCAGACCCGCCAGCATGCGGCCCAGTTCCTGCCAAGGGTCGCGCGAGGTAACGGAGAGATCGGCGAAGGGAACCAATACCAGCATGGCGATGATCAGACCACCACCGAGGCGCAACAGGCGCGCGCCGTCACTGCGTGCCTGCCACCAGCGAGGAGGATGGCGCAGCTCTGCTGTCATGGTGGAGGGGTCAGCTGACATCGGATGACTCGCGGGTCGCCGCAGCGGGGTACAGGAAATCCAGGTCGCCGGGCGTCAGTCCGTCGGTCGCGACATCCAGCAGCACGCGCCCCTGGCCGTCAGTCTGCTTGCCAAGCCCGATCACGCGCGTGAAGTGAGTGAGCGCCAACTCGCGCTGATGGAGCGCTACCACGCTGGTGGCGTGGCGGGCGTGAATCAGCTGGATCAACTGGCTGGCCTGATGCGGATCCACGCTTGCGACGGGCTCGTCACCGAGGAACAGATCATGGCCCTGATAGAGCGCACGTGCGATGGCGACACGCTGGCGCTGACCGCCGGAAAGCGCCTCGACGGAGCGCTCCATCAGGCCGGCGATACCCAGCGGTTCGCACAATGTGGCGACCGCCTGCCAATGGGCCGGTTTCGGGCGCAGCAGATTGAGCAGGTTGGTCAGCCGTGAGTGCTGGTCCAACCGGCCCATGAAGATGTTGTGGTAGACCGACAATTGCGGCACCAGTCCCTGGCGTTGAGGGCACCAGGCGGCCGCTACGTCGCGCTGTTGCAGCGCGGCGCGCAGGGCTTCCAGCAGCGTGGACTTGCCTGCGCCACTGGCACCGAGCAAGGCGATGCGCTCGCCCGGCAGGAGGCGAATATCCAGATCACGCAAGACCACCTCGGCGCCATGGCCGAGGTGGTCTTGCGAAAGGTGCAGCAGTGGAGAGGGTGTTTCCTGGGTCATGAGCTCAGCGCAGCAGACCGAGCTGTTCACCGACGGTCTTGATCGGTGCGTAGTCATCGTTGCTGGCCGGAATGAAGCCGGAGCGCGGGAAGCTCTCGAGCAGGTCCGGGTCCTTCATGTCCAGCAGGGCCGTGGTGACGTGGGCGGTGAAATCCGCGCCGAAGTGGCTGTCGGCATCGCCACGAATGGTCCACTGATAATCCGGGTAGGCCGGCGTCTGCCACAGCACCTGTACCTTGCTCGGGTCGACCTTGCCGTCCTTGACTGCCGCTTCCCACACCGCGAAGTTGACCGCGCCCACGTCATAGGTGCCGGCGGCGACCAGTGCGATGGTGCGTGAGTGGTCGCCGGAGAAACCGACGCGGCTGAACAGGGCGTCCGGCGCCTGCTGGAACTGCTCGCGCAGATAGTATTCCGGCATCAGGCGGCCTGAAGTGGAGGTCTTGGCGCCGAAGGTGAAGGAGTGGCCTTCGAGGGAGTCGGGCAAGGCATCCAGCGGCTCGGCGGCATCGCCGGCCAGCTTGAGGTCGCGACGCGCGATGAAGTAGCTGCGGAAGGCGGCGTCTTCCACGCCCTGGGCGATGGCGACGGAGCCCGGCACCATCTGACGTGCCTGAACGCCTGTCAGGCCGCCGAACCAGGCCATCTGGATCTGGTCATTGCGGAAGGCGCTGACGGCGGCGCTGTAGGATTTGACCGGCACATACTCGACATCGACGCCCAGCTTCTCTTCCAGATAGTCGGCGACCTTGTCGAAACGCTCGACCAGGCGTGACTCGTCTTCATCCGGAATTGCCGTGAACTTGAAGGTGTCGGCCTGAGCCAGACTCATGGTCACGGGAAGGGCGGAAATCAGGGTCAGAGCAGCAGTGGCCAGCCAGCGCATGGGAAGCATCCTCAGCATTCACGACATGAGACATCATGCGGCGAGCACCGCATGTCAGGGGGTATGGCGCGTATTGTTGTGTCTTGATCACGCGGGTGCAAGCCCCGCGCCATGCCTGAAGGATCGCTCAAGTGACGCTGAAGAGTCAGTAGCGCGTTGAATGGCTGCGCAGGAAGAGCTCATTTGCCGTGGCGGGGGCTGATGACCTGGTGGCGAGTGCTCAAGACTCCGGTGGGAAACGGGTGTCCTTCAAGCTGTCCTTGATCTTCTTGAGGTGCTGCTGGAAGTCTTCTCCACGGCGCAGCGTCACGCCGGTGGCCAGCACGTCGATCAGGGCCAGGTGGATCATGCGTGAGGTCATCGGCATATAGATATCGGTGTCTTCCGGTGCCATGACTTCCAGCACCTCGGTGCACTCGCGCGCCAGCGGAGAGTCCGGTGCGGTGATGCCCAGTACCGCGGCGCCATTGCTGCGTGCGAGCTTGGCGATATCGACCAGCTCACGGGTGCGTCCGGTGTAGGAGATGATCACGATCACGTCGCCGGTATGGCAGGCGGCGGCCACCATGCGCTGCATGAGCACATCTTCATAGGCCATTACCGGCAGGTTGAAGCGGAAGAACTTGTGCTGGGCATCCGCCGCGACCGGGCCTGAGGCGCCAAGGCCGAAGAAGCAGATCTGCTTGGCCTGGCTCAGGTAGTCGACGGCGCGTTCGATGCGTCTGGGGTCCAGTGCGCGGCGGGCATCGTCGAGCGCAGCCACGGTGGCGCCGAGAATCTTGTCGCCATAGGCCGCGGCATCATCATTCTGATCGACACTGCGCGACACGTAGGGCGTGCCACCGGCCAGGCTCTGGGCCAGCTTGATCTTGAAGTCGGGGAAGCCCTTGGCGTCGAAGTTGCGACAGAAGCGGTTGACGGTCGGCTCACTGACCAGTGAGGCCTGAGCGAGCGCCGCGATGCTCATGCCGGTGGCCGCAGCCGGGTCCGCCAGAATGACGTCGGCGACCTTGCGCTCGGAGCGATTGAGCTCGTCGAGACGTTCACGGATGCGATTGATGAGGTCGTGTACTGCCATTCGCCTGTTACCCTGCCATTGTGTAGTGAAATAACTACGTAATCTGGGCATCCTAGCCTCACTCGTCTGGTAGGCCAAGCATCTCTTTGGGTCACTTGCTGATCCAGGGGCGCGAAGGACGAGGTGAAAGCGAAAGCGCCGCTGACTACCACTTTTAGGTAAGTTTACCTATTTGTGGGGCGAATTGTCTTGAGTGATAGCGGCGTTATCGCTACATTTGTTGTTAATATAACCAGCCATGTATCGCCAACGCCTTCCCGGTGCCGTGTGTCATTCGAGCCTCTCCTCGCCGCGCCAGCCTGCGCAGCCTTCCAGGAAGCGGGTTCGAAGTCGCCCACCTTGTCGGTCATTTCGGCATACAGGGCAGTTTCGACGGGAGAAATCGGCGGCATGAGTTCCGACATCATTCCGGGCGTGGATATTGCCCTGTTCGGCGCCTTGGGCGACCTCGCCAAGCGCAAGCTATATCCAGCCCTCTATCACCTCGACCGTGACGGTCTGCTCGAGAAGGCAACTCGCCTGATCGGTCTGGCGCGTCAGGATGTCAGCCTCGAATCCTTCAAGGACACCGTGCAGGCGGCGCTCAAGGAGCGCGTCAAGCCGGAACACCTCGAGAAGGAATGCATCGAGCGCTTCCTCTCTCGCATCAGCTATGCGGCGCTGGACTTCAGCACCGTGGAAGGGTATTCCGCGATCGCCGATTGGCGTGTGGATGCCAAGGGCAAGCCGTCGCCGCGCCCGCTGATGATCTATCTTTCCGTACCGTCGCGTATCTACGGCGACATCAGCAGCAATCTGCAGGCGGCTGGCTGCCTCGACGAGCACTCGCGTGTCGTGGTCGAGAAGCCTATCGGTTCTGATCTGGAGAGCTCGCGCGTCGTCAACGACGCGATCGGCGCCGTCTTCCACGAATCCCAGATCTATCGTATCGATCACTATCTGGGCAAGGAAACCGTCCAGAACCTGATCGCGCTGCGCTTCGCCAACCCGATGTTCGGCAATCAGTGGAATCAGAACCAGATTTCCCACGTCGAGATCACCGTGGCGGAGAAGGTCGGCATCGAAGGGCGCTGGGGCTACTTCGATCAGGCCGGTCAGCTGCGTGACATGGTTCAGAACCACCTGCTGCAGCTGCTGTGTCTGATCGCGATGGACCCGCCGTCCAACCTGGACGCGGACGCCATTCGTGACGAGAAGGTCAAGGTGCTCAAGGCGTTGCGCCCGATCACCGGCGAGCGTCTCAACACGGATCTGGTGCGTGGTCAGTACATCGCGGGTGCCGTCGATGGCCAGCACGTGCCGGGCTATCTCGAGGAAGAAGGGGCCAACACCGAATCCCAGACCGAGACCTTCGTGGCCTTCAAGACCGAAGTCTCCAACTGGCGCTGGGCCGGTGTGCCGTTCTACCTGCGGACCGGCAAGCGCATGCCGGAGAAGCTGTCACAGATCGTTATCCACTTCCGTCAGCAGCCGCACTACATCTTCGATCCGGACCAGCGCTCGCTGGCGGCCAACAAGCTGATCATTCGTCTTCAGCCGTCCGAAGGCATCTCCCTGCAGGTGCTGACCAAGGACTCCGGTCTCGACAAGGGCATGCGTCTGCGTCCGGGCCCGCTGGATCTCGACTTCAACAGCGCCTTCCCCAAGCGCCGTATTCCGGAAGCTTACGAACGTCTGCTGCTTGAGGTCATCAAGGGTCAGCAGTATCTGTTCGTGCGTCGTGACGAGATCGAACACGCCTGGCGCTGGGTCGATACCCTCATCGATGGCTGGGAATCCCGCGCCGCCACGCCGCGCCGTTATCCGGCCGGCTCCTGGGGGCCCGTCTCCTCGATCGCGATGATCACGCGCGATGGTCGCAGCTGGTATGAGGAGTATTGAGATGAGCGCCACCGTGACTGAGCAGGACCCGCGCGTTCAGACCGCACACTCTCTCGCCGAGTATCTGGCCGCTGCCTTGCGTGCTGATCTCGACGTTGATCCGTCAGCGCGTGCGCTGCTGGTGGTTTCCGGCGGCTCCACGCCCAAGCCGCTGTTTGCCGCGCTGCGCGACAAGCCGCTGGATTGGTCGCGGGTCGATATCACCCTCGCTGATGAGCGTTGGGTGAGCGAAGACGCCGATGACAGCAATGCACGCTTCGTGCGTGAGCACCTGCTGAGCGGTGCGGCCAGTGCCGCTACCTTCCATCCGCTGACCAACGCCGAGGCAGAGCCGGAGGACGGTTGCGCAGAAGTGAGCGCTCGCATCGCGGCGCTCCCCTGGCCGGCCTCTGCGCTGATTCTCGGCATGGGCGGCGATGGCCATACGGCCTCGCTGTTCCCGGATGGTGACCGCCTGCAGGAAGCGCTGACCAGTGCGGATTGCTGTGTCCCGATGCGTGCACCCAGCGTACCGCAGGCGCGTATCACGCTGTCTCTCGAGCGTCTGCGCCAGACGCGTCGTACCGTGCTTCATCTCACGGGGACCGACAAGCAGGCCGTGCTGTCGCGCGCGCTGAGCGACGTCGAGGCGGTCAGTGAACTGCCGATTCGTGCCTTCCTGTCCGCGCCGCTGGCGCTTTACTGGGCCCCCTGATCACATCGGCCGTGGCCAGCCACAAGGGAGGCTGGTCGCGGCACAAGGAGAACGCCATGAGCTTTGAAAAACAGCTTCCGTCGACTCGTACCACCGAGATCGACAGCATCTGCCAGAAAGCCTCCGTGCTGCCGGTGATCGCCGTCGAGCGCATCGAGGACGCCGTACCGCTGGGCAAGGCCCTTTACGAAGGTGGCCTGACCGTACTGGAAGTCACGCTGCGTACCGACTGCGCGCTGGAAGCCATCCGTCTGATGCGTGAAGCGCTGCCCAACGCCAGCATCGGTGCCGGCACCGTGCTGACGCCGGAACAGTATCGCCAGGTGGAAGAGCTGGGTGTCGACTTCATCGTCACGCCGGGCACCACCGAAGCGCTGTACCAGTATGGCGTGACCAGCAGCGTGCCGATGCTGCCAGGTGTCGCGACCGTCTCGGAGCTGATGACGGGCTGGCAGTACGGTTACCGTCGCTTCAAGTTCTTCCCGGCGGAAGCCGCGGGCGGCGTCAATGCGATCAAGTCCTTCGGTGGCCCGATCAGCGAAGCTCGCTTCTGCCCGACTGGTGGCATTTCCCTGAGCAACGCCGCTGACTACCTCGCGCTCAAGAACGTGATGTGTGTCGGTGGTAGCTGGGTCGCGCCGCAGAAACTGATCGATGCGGGTGACTGGGATGGTATCCGCGAGCTGGCGCGTGAAGCCTCAGAGCGCTTCCACCGCTGAAGCCTGATATCTGGATGAGTGCTGGTCACTGATCCAGCGGTTGCCTGCCAGCGTCATGCACACCGTCGTGCTTGAGGCTGACAGGCTGCCAGTACTGCTCTCTCTCGACAGCTTGGCTGTTGCTTGTGACCCGTCTCTCGCGAGGCGGGTCTTTTTTATGCGCGTCATCAGGGGAGAGAGGCGAGGCTAACTTGTCTGGCTGGAGTCGCTGGGCTGGTTGTGATCCCGGTCTCAGCGCTGCGGCGTGCTCAGCTGACAGTAGAGGTCATCCAGCAAGGGCAGGGCCAGCCCATGTCGGGCGGCAGTGCGGCGCAATGGGCCAAGGATCGCCTCGACCTCGGTAGGGCGTCCGGCGAGCACATCCTGCAGCATCGAGGCGCGATTGTTGGCGGTCGCGCGGATGACCTGCTCGACCAGCGCCTGCCAGCCTCCCCTTGGGGCAGGGATGCCTTCGCTATCCAGTACCGCGCTGATCTCCTCGACCGCCTGGCGCACCATCGGGGCAAATGGCCGGTCGCGCAGCTGGCCATTGCGAATGCGATAGCGTGCCACCAGGGGATTGATCGCCGCATTGATCGCCAGCTTGTGCCACAGGCGAGTCTGGATGTCCGGTGTCTGCTCGCACGCAAACCCTGCAGCCCTGAGCCAGTCACATTGTACGAGAGCGGCCTGGTGGGACTGGCTGTCGGGCTCGCCGTCGCCGTCGCCATCACCGTCACTCTGCCATGCGCCCAGCCAGGTGTGGCCGCGCCCGGCGTGTTGCACGCCAAGGTGCTGGAATTCATCCGCTGTCGAGTCAGCGTCAGGCGTCGCGTTTGCGCCAGTCTCGGCTGGCAGCCAGGCGCCTTCGGTGGTGCTGGCGCATAGCAGGTTGGCGTGGCGTTCGGCCAGCCACGGCTGAGCGCTCAGGCCATTCTGCCAGCAGGTCACGGGAGTCTCGGGCGTGATATGGGGGGCCAGTTGCTGCCAGACGCCGGGTACGCCGTGGGCCTTGGTCGTCAGCCAGATGGCGGAAGGCTTTCTGGGTGGCGAGTCTTGCAGTGTGTCAATTGTTGAGTAATTTAACTTTACGCTAAAAGTAGGCGATTCCGGCGTGGTCATGTCGAGCACGACCGCTTGCCCCGCCATTGCCTGACGCCCCAGCAGCAAGACACGCGGTAGTGCTGATGTTTCGTGTTCACAAAGCTCCCGCTGGCGTGCCTCCATCAGTGATGCCGCCAGCAGGCGCCCGATGGCGCCCGGGCCGATGATCCACAGCCAGTTATCTTCCGGATCAGTCATTGTGTGCATATTTGTCATCTTGTCATGGAGAGCAGGGCAGAGCAGAGCAGTGCGTGAGCGCGGGAAAGGCCGGTTGTACTTCACCTGACCCGCTGTCAGCTATCGGTCTTGCGCCGTGTCCCAGTCGCTCGCTTGCGGGGGCTCCTGGTGGAAGCACTTTTACGAGAAGCGCCGTCAGAAGTGCTGCCAGAAGCGGTCTTGCCTGAAGAGCTGCCAGAGGCGCGCTTCTTGTAGGACGTGGCCTTGCGACGCGAGCCGCCCTTGCCGCCGCCCTTGCGCGGCGCGGGTGTCGCACCGCCGACGCTGGCCAGTGCCGTGCTCAAGCGGCTGGCGGAGCTATCGGCGAGCAGCGCACGCAGGTCCACGATCAATTCGCTCAAGAAGGGCGCCGCCGGGTCGCCTTGCTCGTGGATCATGCTCAGGCGTTGCTCCCACTGCGCGGTGCGCTCCGGGCGCGACACGGCAGGCGGCAGCGCATGAATCAGCGCGCGGCCGATACGCGTCGAGCGCATCGCCTGGCCTTCGCGCACCAGATAGCCGCGATTGATCAGTGTCTCGAGCATGCCGGCGCGTGTCGCCTCGGTGCCTAGGCCATCCACATCGCGCAGCGTGCGACGCACCGCTTCATCCTCGACGTAGCGCGCGATGTTCATCATCGCCTGAATCAGGCTGGCGTCATTGAAGGGTTCCGGCGGGCGGGTCTCTTTCTCCTCGATACCACAGTCGAGCACGCAGGCCGGTTCGCCTTCCGTCAGGGCGGGCAGTGGCGGCGGGGTCTTGTCATCGGCGGCTGCGTTCTTGTCAGGGGTCTTCTTGTCAGAGTCTTGCTTATCTGCTGTCTCCCCGGCCTCCGCAGCGCGCTGGAACAGCACCTTCCAGCCCTCGTCGATGACGCTGCGGCCACTGGCGCGGAAGGGCTCCTTGGCGAAGCGCAGCTCGACCTTGACCTCGCGATAGCGATAGGCCGGATAGAACTGGGCCAGCACGTTGCGTGTGATCATGCGGTAGAGGTTGGCTTCATCGCGCGACAGGCGCGCATAGTCCGGCTCGCGCCCGGTCGGCGCCAAGGCGTGGTGCGCGCTGACCTTGCTGTCATTGAAGGCGCGCGAGCGCAGGCTGAAATCGGCGCCGCCACTGTAGCGTTCAAGCTCGCGGTCACCTACGCAGGCGCTGATCATCAGATTGGCCATGCCGGCGTGATGTTCGCGCGGCAGGTAGCGGCAGTCGGAGCGCGGATAGGTGATCAGCTGATGACGCTCGTAAAGCGCCTGACAGGTGTCGAGGACCTTCTGGGCGGGCAGGCGAAAACGGCGTGCGGCATCGACCTGCAGCGCCGAGAGCGAATAGGGCAGCGGTGCGGGCTGGGACTTGTCGCTGGCCTCGACACTTTCGACATGGCCATCGCCGAGGGTAGTCAAGGTCGCGAGATGGCGGGCGAGGCGCTCGGCGGGACGGCTATCCAGCAGGCGCCCCTTGTCATCCAGTGGCAGCGGGGTGCCCTTGTCCGCCAGACGTTGCAGCCAGGGTGAGCTGGGCGCATGCCACCAGGCCTTGAAGCTGCCCGCCGCCACGCCAGCCTCGATCCACAGCGGGAAGAAGGCGCGGGGCTCGAAGGCCTCGATTTCCTCGTCACGTCGCACGACCAGCCCCAGCAGCGGCGTCTGCACGCGTCCCACCGACAATACGCCGTCGTGGCCGGCCTGACGCCCGGTCAATGTCCAGGCGCGGGTCAGATTCATGCCATACAGCCAGTCGGCGCGCTGGCGCGCCAGCGCGGCTTCATAGAGCGGCTGCCAGCGCTGATTGTCGTCCAGCCTGTTGAGGGCACGGCTGACGGCGGGGCGGTTCATGTCACTGATCAGCAGGCGTTTGACCGGCCCGCGCCAGCGCATGTGCTCCAGCACTTCCTGCACCAGCAGCTGGCCTTCACGGTCGGGGTCGCCGGCATGCACGACCTCATCGGCCAGCTTGAGCTGCTCGCGGATGGTCTTGAGCTGACCGCGCGCCTGGCTGCGTGGCTTGAGCTTCCATTGCTCGGGGATGATCGGCAGGTGATCCAGCGACCAGCGCTTGAAGCGCTCGTCGTAGTCATCCGGCGGGGCCTGCTCCAGCAGGTGGCCGATGCACCAGGTGACACGGGTGTCACCGGCATCGATATAGCCGTCGCGCTTGCTTGAGCGTCCGGGCAGCGCCTCGGCAATGGCGCGGGCGAGGCTGGGCTTTTCTGCGATGATCAGGCGCATCGGGCATCCTGCGGTCAAAGGCTATCGATATGATGATCCATACAGTATGCCGTTGGCCCGAGGCGGGGATCAATCGTCGTCGAGCGCGCGACGCGCCTGGACGAGGGCGCGATACCAGTCGCGGTTGGCGGTCTGGATCAGCGGGGGTCGATTGGAGAGATAGCTGACCGGGTGGTGGTCGGCAGGCTGATAGTTGCTGAGCATGTTGAGCGTCGCTTCACGGGCGCCGAAGGTATCGCGCAGGAACTCGATGGCCAGCGGCTCCAGCTCGACGCGGTAGTGGCGCACCAGTGCGATGGCCAGTGATTCGGCGGTGCGCGACAGGTCATCGTCGATTTCGCGCACCATGGCGCTGCCCAGGGCCGCCTTGGCCGCCGCGGACTGATTGGGCTCCAGCTGGCCGAAATAGGCGGCGTTGGAGCCATTGATGGCGCGCTGCACGGCCGGGCGTGACAGGTGTATGTGGGGCTCCAGCGCGAGGGCGATCTCGACCGCCATCGCCTTGGCCTTGTCGACACCGACGCGCAGCACCGTCTCGCGCGCCTGGTAGGCGATCTCGCTGTCGACGCGCTTGATGCGGCTCTCGTTCAAGTGATCGGCCAGATGCTTGCAGACCTCCGCCTTGGCTTCATCGTCCAGCGCGATGGTCTTTTCCTGGATGCGCAGACCGCGGCGGCCCGGACCGACCCGCAGGCGGGTGGCGTCATCGGACATCTGCGAGGCGATGTTTTCCCAGCGCTTGGACATCTTGAGGAAGACGGCGTGGCTGCGCCCGACCTGCTCGTAGGCATTGGTCACCGTCTTGTAGAGGCGGATGGCGTTGGTGAGGATGTCGGCGCGCGAGCGCAGCGCGGCGCGGTGTTCACGATCGCCCTCATTGACCGCGATCGCCAGGTGCGTCACCTGCTCGGCAAGGGCGTCCATCGCCTGGGTGGAGCGCTCCAGCAGTACCTCGGCGCGCAGGCCGGAGGCGGCATCCTCCACCAGGGTGCCGGACTGCTCGGCCAGATAGACCGTCAGCGCCTTGAGGCGTGACAGGCCGGTGGCCTGACGAATGCGATAACGCGAGCGGGCATGCTCGAGGTTGTCCAGCGCGCGCGCCAGCTTCCAGCGGCCACGGTATTCGAAGGTCAGCAGCGGAATCTTGCGCCCGCTGATCAGCTCGAAGGCCAGAATCAGCATCTCCTCCACGTCCTGCAGGGTCATCAGCAGGTCGTTGTCCTGCTCGATGGCCGCCAGCACACGCTCGATGAAGTTCTCGTCACGCGGCACGCCGCTGTGCAGGTCGGGCGCGCGCCCTTCGAAGCGCTCACGCAGCAGGCCGATGGCCTCGGGGGCCAGCTCGGCTAGCTCATTGAACTGGGGCTCGAGCCATTCGCGGTTGAGGCTGTTCATGTCGCGGATACGCGCATGCAGGCCCACGCGACGGTAGACGTCGATCTGACTGATGATGCGCGCGGCATCACGGTCATCGAGCAGCTCCAGCGCCGCCAGCTCGACCCCCTCCGGCGCCAGATCCTGCTTGCGCAGCAGCATGGCCGCCGCTTCACGCCGGCGGGCATCGCCTTCGAGGCTCTCGACGATCAGATTGCGCGTGGCGAGGATCAGCTCCGGCACGGTGTCGATGACGCGCTCGATCTTGGCTTCGGTGCGGTCATAGCGCCGTGAGCTGGTCAGGTTGTGGGCGATATTGGCCACGATGCCCGCGACACCGGTGATGACGGTGTAGGAGATGAAGAAGATGTAGTTCTCGAAGGTCGGTTCCTTGCCGTAACCGAGCAGATAGCCGCCCCAGGCGCCGATCAGTGTCACCGGGCCTGCGGTCCACAGGATCTGCATCAGGCTCACCGACCAGGGCACACGCTCCACGGCCTGGGTAATGCGGCGAATCTCGTCGCGGCCCTCACGCTCCAGACGCACCTGGGGCGCGTCATTGGCAGTGTTGGCTCGGGGACGAAAGGGGCTCGGCAACAGCAAGGCAGGCTTCCTTGATTGAACGGGGTGGGGCTTCTGGCGCGACATGGGCTGCCGAGAGGTTCGTGAGCACGAGCCTCGAGCGCAGCGCGGGGCAAAGGGTGTCGCCAACAGTAGCATTGGGCAGCCTTTTGGCTCCAGTGAGCAAGGGCCGCAAGCGGGTCGAGCGTGGTAGAATTTCGCCCGCCACTGACTGGCCAGCGGGTCTCGCCAGGTCGTCAGGCTCACGCTAGGACATCTAAAAGCTCTGGAGGTTGTGTGGAACGAGACTTGGAAGCAGGAAAGGGTGCAGGTGACGGGGCTGAAGTCGTGTTGCTGGACGGCGGCATGGGCCAGGAACTGGTGCGTCGTAGCGGTCGTGAGCCGACGCCGCTGTGGTCGTCTCAGGTGATGCTGGATCAGCCTGAGCTGGTGCGTGACCTGCACCTGGATTTCATACGTGCCGGCGCGCGCGTCATCACGCTCAATACCTACACGGCCACGCCGCAGCGTCTGGGCCTGGCGGGTGTCGGCGAGTCGATCGCGGCCATTCATGCCGCAGCCGGCAAGGCCGCGCGGGATGCCATCGCCCTGAGTGGCGAGGCGGACGTGCGCGTGGCAGGCTGCCTGCCGCCGCTGGTCGCCACCTATCGCCCCGATGTCGCGCCGGATGCTGACGAGTCCCTGGCCAGCTATCGCCGGCTGGTGGAATTGCAGGCACCGCTGGTCGATGTCCTGCTGTGTGAGGCGCTGTCTTCCTGCGTCGAGGCTCGCGCCGCTGCCGCCGCCGCACTCGAGAGCGGCTTGCCGGTATGGGTCTCGCTGACGGTGAAGGATGACCTGACCGCGACCCTGCGCAGCGGTGAGCCGCTGGCAGACGCGATCAGCATGCTGCAAGCGATGGGCGTGGACGCGATCCTGATCAATTGCAGCGCGCCGGAAGCCATTCAGGGTAGTCTGGAAAATCTGCTGGCCAGCCCGCTGCCGACCGGTGCCTATGCCAATGGCTTCACCTCCATCGCGGAACTCAACCCCGGCGGCACCGTCAAGGACCTCAAGGCGCGCGAAGACCTGGGGCCTAAGCAGTACGCGGCGCATGCGCTGGGGTGGGTCAATGCCGGCATTCGTATCGTCGGCGGTTGCTGTGAGGTGGGCCCGGCGCATATCGCCTGCCTGGCCGAACAGCTCAGGTCAGCAGGTTATCGCTGCGTCAGCCGCTTGAGTGAGTGAACGATGAGGGGCGAGGCTTCCTCGTGATAGACTTCGCCCCTTGATTCGCAGGTTCTGACGGGCATCGCGCCTGAGGAAACGCCGAGGTGAACGCCGAGGCGACGATCGGGATGCGGTGTCTGCAGGGCTGTGAAACGCTTTTTTAGGGAGATGCCATGCTTGCCGAGTGGGTCGAACGGCTCTTGAGTTACGCCAGTGGGGCACTTGATGCCATCCGCGCCGATGAATCCTTTCCTGCCTTCATGCAGTGGGCGCATTCGGAGGGCGTGAACTACAGCGGTGGCGACGAAGCGCTGGCGGTAGCGCTGGCGCCGGTGCTGTGGAGCCAGACTCCGCTGGTGCGGCTCGACTTCGCGCGCGAGTCGTTGGCACCGCCCGGACGCAACGAGCCTTGCTGGTGTGACTCGGGTCGCAAGTACAAGCAGTGCTGCGACAAGGTGCAGTTGCCGGCGATTCCGGATCACCTGATGTGGATGCTGTCGCTGCGCGAGTTCAAGGGTGAACAGCTCAAGGCGGCGCTGGCCTCTGGTCTCGCGCCGGCGCAGGCGCTGCTCGAGGCGGGGCTGATCAGCGCCGAGAGCGGCAATCGCGGTCGGGCTCAGCAGATCATGGAGGCGCTGTTCGATACCAGCGACTGGTCGCGTCTGCCCGAGCAGGCCGAGCCTGGCTTCGAGCTGCTGCTGGATCTCTATCAGGAGCGCGGCTTCACCCGCAAGAAGGCGCTGCTGCTCGATGAGGTGCTGGAGCGTGGCCCTGCCTTCCTGCGTGGCGTCGCCCTGGAGCACCAATGTCTGCTGCATCTGGACAGCGATGATCTGGGCTCGGCGCGCGCCGCCTTCATTCGTGCCCAGCAGACGCTGCCCGATTCGCCGACGCTGGCGTATATCGAAGCCATGCTGCTGCTGCACGAAGGCCAGCCGGAAGAGGCGCAGGATCGTGCGCGCTTCTGGTGGCGTCGTCTGTCCAAGCAGAAGGACATCGAGCCCGGTCAGCTGGAATTCCTGGCGGATCTGGCCGAAAACCCGCGTGCCACGCTTGCCGAGCAGATGGTCAATTCCGATGAGTCGCTGTCGGATTCACTGGCCGCCCTGCAGGCGCTGTTCGAGGTGATCGAGCATCCGCCGCGTCTGGCGCTGGAAACGCAGGACGATGGCAGTCTGCTGTTCCGTCAGAATGCGGAGCAGGCCGTGACACTCGGGCTCTGGGAGGCGGTCTTCCCTGCGCGCATCGAGGAAGAGGCGGCACTGGCGCTGGATATCGATCCCTGGGATGTCCAGGACCCCAACGAGTGGCTGCAGCAGCTGTGCGCCAGCCCCGAGTGGCTGGACGTTCCGGCGGTGTGTCAGGGGCTGATCCTGGCGCTGGCCAGTCGCTTCGGTAGCCTGCCGTGGATGTCGGACACCTTCTTCGTGCCGCTGGCACAGCGCTTCGATCGTTGGCTCGATCAGATCGAACAGGCCGGCGGCCTGTTGCGCTGGGAAGATGGCGACAACGCCCAGTTGCTGCGCTGTGGACTGGGTCTGGTGATCGGCATGGAGCGCGGTGAGCGCGAGCGTTCGCGCCAGCTGGCGGAGCGCCTGCTCAAGCTTGACGAGGAAGACAGCCTCGGCCTGCGTGAGCTGGTGCTGGATCAGCTGCTGCGCGAAGGCCGCAACGACGAGGCCGTGACCCTCGCCGAGCATGATATCGAGCGACGTGCCGTCGATGAGGAAATGCCGCTGTTGGGCATCCTGATGGGCCAGGTGCTGGCGCTCTATCGACTGGGTCGCGACAAGGACGCCGAGCAGGCACTCGAGATCGTGCGGGAAGCCAATTCGCATCTGATCAGCCTGCTGCTGGCGGAGCATCCGCGGCCGGTGAGTCTGGCGGTGGAAGCACCGGAACCCGGCACGCGTGGTGAGGCCTGGCAGTACCGCACCTTGATGCGCGACCAGTGGAAGCGCAGCGAAGGCGCGCTTGCCTGGCTGGCCAAGCATCGCTGAGCCGGTGTCAAAGGCTGCTCATGCTGCCTGACGAGTGATCGCAAGCGCTCGTATGACTAGACCTCGTGTGACAAGGCCCCGTATGAAAAACCCCGCAGTGCCATGGCACTGCGGGGTTTTTTTGTGTCTCGCCTTGCATCGCGAGACGGACTCAGGGGGAGGCGCGAACAGGTGCGATCACTGCTGCTTGCCTTGCTGACGCAGACGCCAGGCTTCTCGAATGGCGCCGCGTAGCCCCGGCGTCTGGCCGACCTGGATGGCCTCCAGCGTCGCGGCGAAGGCATCCGGTGTGGCGCGCCAATCCGGGGGCTGGATGGCGCCTGCACTGCTGACGCCGACCCTGTCCAGTGGCGGTGGCGAGCGCTCGGGCAGTGCCCCGAAAAGCCGCATGCGGCTGTCCTGCACCTGGCGCAGACGATGGCGAAGCTCCTTGTAGCGTGAGCCGAAGGGGCGTGTGGCCAGAGTGATCAGGGCCGCCAGAATCCGCTCTTGCCATTCAGGGCGTGCCGGGTTGCGGTAGGCGACGCCGCGTTGCGAGGCTGCGCCTGCCTGACGGCGGTCCTTGAGCCAGTGCGGGGCCGTCCTGTCGAGCGCCTCGCCTTCGAACAGGATACCGGCGTTGATCTGCTGGCCACCGTGCACGCGGGTGAAGGGCAGGATGACGCAGTCCTCGAGCATGGCGCCTTCTTCCACGTAGCTGCCCTGTTCTAGGCAGCAGTGTCCCTTGAGCAGCACGCCGGGCTCCACATGGGTGGTGATGCCGGCGAAGCCGCCAGTGAGGCGCGATTCATCCAGGCGTGTCGCGCCGGCGGCGTAGTAGACGTGGTGCAGGTCCTGCTCGCCGGGCAATACTCCGCGCTCGCCATGTGGTGTCAGGCCTGAGTCATCGGCATCCAGTGCCTGCATCACCAGGGCGTGATAGTGCGACAGCGAGGCCAGCAGGGCCGGCCCCAGCTGGGAATTGTCGCGCAGCTCCGGCCAGTGCAGACGAGCGAGCGACGGGTCTGCCACGCTGGCCGGATGGCAGACCGGCGCGCCCGACGCCATGGCCTGCTCGCTGATCGCGAGGCTGTCATCCTTGAACCACTCCGGCATCAGCAGCACATCGGCACGCAGCACAGGGGCGGGCAGGGCGGCCATGGCGCCGAGTCGCTTGATCTGCTCGCGCGGGTCTCGCTCGCCGGGCATCGGCAGAATGTCGAGATCGATGCCCCAGCGTGAGCCATCGGCGATACGCGCCCGGAACCACTCGGGGTCACGGGCGATGATCAGGCTGATATGCGTCACGCCTCGCCCGACCAGCAGGTCGAGATTTCGCTCCAGCACGCTGCGTCCGGCAATCGGCAGCAGGGCCGGCGAGTAACGGCGGTCAATCGGCGCGACTTCCTGGCCGAGGCGGTCCGCCAACAGGATCACATGCATTGCACACCTCCTTGGCATGAGTCGTGATATTGACGCAGCGCAGCACGAATGAGAGAGGGAGTCTCACGCATCAGTAGGCTCCACGGCTGGTCAGAACGGCAGGAATCGTGCGCAACAGCAGCTTGATGTCTTCCTTGATGCCCTGACGATGCAGGTAGAAGAGATCCAGATGGATCTGTTGCTCGAAGGACAGGTCCGAGCGGCCCGACACCTGCCACAGCCCGGTCAACCCCGGGGTGGCATCCAGACGCATGCGCGCGCGTGCTTCGTAGAGCGCCACCTCGCGGGCCAGTGCCGGGCGTGGCCCGACCAGCGCCATCTCGCCGCGCAGCACGTTCCACAGCTGCGGCAATTCATCGATGGACAGCTTGCGGATGATACGACCCACGCGCGTGATGCGCGGGTCCTGCTTCATCTTGAACAGCACCCCGCCCTCGCTCTCGTTGGCGGCCTGCAGTTCGCGCAGACGCTCTTCGGCGTCGATGTACATCGAGCGGAACTTCCACAGCTTGAACGGCTTGCCGTGGCGCCCGATACGCTCCTGGCCGAACAGCACCGGGCCTGGCGATTCCAGGCGGATGGCCAGCACGGTGCCCAGCAGCAGCGGTGACAGCACCAGCAGCACGCCGCTGGCACCGACGATATCCATGGCGCGGCGCGCGCGCGGGGTCAGCCAGTTGCTCACTCGCCATCGAAAGTGGCGCCAGTTGGAGCGTGACTTCATCCACAGGCCGCGGCCGGGAATCGCCTCTTCCCCATACTTGCGCACGCTCATCAGAAAGCTCGGGTTGCCAAGCACGTAGCGCTTGAACATGCGGCGTGGCTCCATCAGCAGCCGCCAGGCCCATTCCATGCCCAGTCTGCGCACGACGCCCGGCGCACGCGGGATGCGCTGGGAATAGAAGTCGAACAGACCGCCGACGCCCATGACCACCGGCACCTCGAGTCGCTCACGGTAGGTCGAGATCCACTTCTCCTGGGCCGGCACGCCCATCGCCACCAGCAACAGGTCAGTGCCCTGATTGATCTGCGCCAGCACGTCGTCGATGATTTCCGGGCCGATGAAGCCGTGATGCACGCCACTGATCTCGAGAGTCGGCCATTGCTCGCGAAGCTTGTCGGCCATCCTGTCGGCCACGCCCGGCGCGGCGCCGAGCAGGAACAGGCGCTTGTTCTCCGCCACCAGCATGTCGCACAGGTGGGGCAGCAGATCGGTGCCATTGAGGTTGGCTTCAAGCTCCTGGCCGAGCATGCGGCAGGCCATCTTGACGCCGCTGCCATCGGGCAGCAGCAGGTCGCTGTCATGCAGTACCTGCATGTAATAGCGATCGACCTGGGCCACGTTCAGGCAGTGTGCATTGACGAAATTGACGGTGCGCGGCTGCGGGTCGCTGATCCAGCTCTTGAGCAGGCTCAGGCAGGTGTCGAGACTGGTGTTGACGAAGGGCACCCCCAGCACCTTGACGTGTGGCAGCGTCTTGACGCGCTCAGTGGTGAAGAGGGCTTGATCCAATGGCTGGCTCATCATGGTGACTCCACTTCATGAGCGTCCTGCTGTTGATTCGGTCTGGCCGACTGCGTGCGCGGCGCATTGTCGATCTTCTTCTTCTGCGCCTTGCCGATGACCCCCTGGGCGAGCCCTTCACAGCGTAGATAGAGACTCTTGGGCATCACGCGCAACATCAGGGCGGCCCCTGCCGTGGCAGCGGTGCGCCCGAATTCCGCCTTCCAGATGCCCGGCCATGCCTTGACGGCGCGGCGGCAATACGCCCAGGCAGCATCTCCGTCACGCAGGCGAATCGCCTGACGCGACAGGTAGCGCAGTTGGTAGGCCTGGGCGCGGGGATACCATTGCTCGATGAAGTCAGGCGCGTAGGCGCGCGTCAGCTCGACGATCGCAAGCCAGCTCTGGTACTGGCGCTCCAGTTGTGCCGAAAGCCCGCCTTCATTGAGCCGGTAGCGGGTCAGCGGCTCGGGAATGCCTTCCACCGTGGTGCCGGTCTTGAGGGCGATGCGGGTCCAGCACTCGATGTCTTCGCTCTGGCGCAGACTCTCATCGAAATAACAGGGCAGCACGCCGCCCCCCTTGACCTCACAGTCGAAGGCGATGGCCTCGAGAATCTCGCGGCGGATGACCGGCGCCGAGCCATTGCCCACCGGGTTGCGACAGAACAGCAGCCCCGGCGTGATGTCGGTCAGGCTCGGCATCTGGTAGTAGTCCAGCGGTTCGCCGTCGGCATCGATGAAGGCCGAGCGCGAGAAGGACAGACCTACCTCGGGGCGTGCCTCTAGGTGCTCGCGGTGGTGCGCCAGCTTGGCGGGCTCCCAGATGTCATCGGAGTCCAGGAAGGCCAGATAGCGACCCTGTGCGGCACGCACGCCCGTGTTGCGGGCCCCGGCCAGGCCGCGATTGACCGGATGCGTGATCAGCCTGAGACGCGGGTCGTCATAGGCCTCGCAGATCGCCCGGCTGCCATCGGGGGAGCAATCATCGATGATGAGCAGTTCGAAGTCGCCATCCTCCTGCGCCAGCACGCTGTCGATGGCGGCCGCGACGAAACGTTCGACGTTGTAGATCGGCATGATGACCGAAAAGGTCGGGGTCATGGTCTGGCCTCCTGGACGTCCCTGTCTGGGGAAAGCGATGCGGTGGATGCTGCGTGAGGTGTCTCTGGTGTGTCTGTCGAGTGTGGTGTGTCTGGCGAGTCTGGTGGTGGCGCATCTGCCACCCGGCCGTCCTGAGCGAGGATCAGCCGGCGCGTCCACAGGTAGCCGGGCAGGGCGGCCAGGCTGATGCCGACCAGAATGCCGGCCGCGACGCCGTTGATGCCGAAGGGCACGCCGGCGAACATGCCGGCGCCGAGCATCAGCGTCATGAAGATCTGCAGCTTGAGGTCTGCCCCTGGCATGCCCTGGGCGCGCAGCAACTGGCCGCAGCTGTCGAGCAGGATGCGCGGCAGGGCGGAGAGGCAGATCAGGATCAGGATCGGCAGGGCGCCACGCTCGACCCAGGCCTCTCCGAACAGGATCGGCACATACCAGGGTGCCAGCAGGCTCTGGGCGATGATGGCGGGCACGGCGACCAGCGCGAACAGACGCATGCCGTGGTGCATGCGTGCCAGTCGTTCGCGAGACGTCATGTCGCCGCATAGCTGCGGGAAGATGGCGGTGGAGTAGGCGCGCAAGAGGCCAAGGCTGATGCCGAGTCCGGCATTGAAGGCAAAGAAGTAGACGCCGAGCACGTCCATGGCGAACAGGGCACCGACCAGCAGGTAATCCATCTGCTGACGCAGTACCGAGACCACCTCGACGCCCATCATCGGGCGCGCGAAGCTCATCAGCGGCCGCGACCACAGCGTGGAGGGGCGCTCATCGATGCGCCATGATTCGCACCAGCGGTAGGCCAGGGTCCAGATGGGCGTCACGATCAGCTTGGGCAGGATCAAGGCCCAGAACCCGGCACCCATGGCGGCCAGCAGCATCACGCCGACGGCCTCGCCGATGCTCTGGCCCATCTCGATACGCGCCGTGATGTGCAGGCGGTTGCTGCGCAGAATTCGCGCCGCGTTGATGGCGGCGGGGGGCAGCATCGGGAAGATCAGCGCCAGCGCCATCAGCGGCAGGGTCAGATCGGGAGCGTCATAGAGGTAGGCCAGCAGCGGGGCCAGTGCCATCTGCAGCACCATCAGGCCAAGACACACCACCCAATTGAACCAGTAGGCATCGCGGCACAGGCGTTCATATCCCTCGCGACCGGCCTGCACCAGAGCGGGTACCACGGCGGCATTGGAGATGGCGTGCATGATCTCGTGCGCGGTAAGCACGATGGCGGCGATACCGAAGGACTCCGGCGCGATCATGCGCGCCGCCACCAGGGTCGCGCCCAATCGCGCGATGCGGTGCACCCCTTGCGACATGCCCATCCAGGCCAGATTGCGGATCAGGCGGCCATTGCCACCGTCTCCGCCACCTGTCAGACGTGTCTTGAGTCGCGTGATCACACCCATCGCCTGGCTCCCTGGCTTGTCGTGCCTTTCCAGGCATCTGGTCTTGTCAGTCATGCTTTTGAACGGCTGGTGTAGCCACTCTAGCGCAATGTACTGATGAATTGGCGTGATCTGGCGCAGCCTTGTTCCACTATCCCGTGATCGGGCTAGGTTGCCGTGTCGCTGCTGCCGGTGTCGGCGGAGGCGGGCGCTACCCTTGAAAGCGGCTTCTCCACATCCACCGGCCCCATGTTGTGGATATGCCCTTCGCTGGCGGGCAGGCCCGCCAGCTGGTGCGCCTTGCCGATCAGGATCAGTCCCGGCCAGATCAGGTAGGCCAGAATCTCCAGGTTCTCGCCGAAGGAGTAGACGAACAGCAGGCCGACCATGATCAAGCCCAGCTGCACGACAGGGCGGCCGACCACGAAGCGCAGCAGATGCAGCAGGCTGACCAGCATCGGAATCAACAGCGCGAACAGGCCGAAGATGCCCTTGACGAACAGCAGCCCATACCAGCTGTGGTGCGAGCCGATCGGCATGTACTCCACCAGGTGCGGGCCACGTTCGACGATGCCGTGGCCGAACCACGGCGCCTCGTTGCGCCAGCGATCCACCGCGATGCGCCCCAGCGCGGCCCGCACGCGGGTCGAGTCCGCCCGCGAGCCCTTGAAGGCGGCGATGAAGTTGTCGATGGCCTCCAGAATCGGCGCGCCGAGAAAGCCACCGATCAGGCTGACGCCGGAAAAGCTGAACCACAGCCACGGCTTGTGCAGACGCTTGAGCAGGAACATCCCGGCGCTGATCAACACCAGCGACACCAGCGCCATGCGCGAGCCGGACATCAGGATCATCAGCACGCTGCCGCCGATGCCGATCGCCTTCCACAAGGGGTGTTTCTCGAGCAGGGCGCAGGCGAAATAGATGCTGGCGACAAAGCCCACCGCCGGCGCCCAGGGCGTGAACAGGCGCCAGCGCGGCATGCCGCTGCCGGGGTCGATCTCATAGAGCGAGACGGCGAAGAATTCCGGCCCCGGCCCACCGATGGCCTGCAGCGGCGAGACGAAGGGCACCTGGGGCAGCCCCGCCAGCCAGGCGCCGACGAACACCGGCAGCAACAGCATGGTGTGCAGGCAGACATGCATGGCCGCGCGGATGATCACCGCCGGGCGGATCGCCAGACAGCCGATGATCGGGAAGACCGCCAGCAGCGCCCAGCCCTTGGCCCAGCCGATGGAGGACTTGATCAGCTTGCCGGTGCCGAGGTTCTCGATCAGGTGGCCGGCCAGCAGCGAGAACTCCATCACGATCATGCCGATGATCCACACCCACAGTGGCCAGGGCAGGCGCGGAAAACGCTGGCGGCCCTTGAGGTGCAGCCAGGCGGCACGCATCACCAGTGACCATGCCAGCACCGGTGCCAGCACATAGAGGCCGCCGACCAGATAGAACAGGTAGGTCGCGGTGATCGAGAACCAGATGATGCGTTCTTCCGGGGTCTCGGGGCGGACATCCGCCTCTGGCCCCGCCTTCAGGGAAAACATCGGCGGCTCACACGCTTTGCTGCAGACGCAGCAGGTAGGGTTTTCTGATCCACAGGAGAATCAGGCCGATGATGCTGAAGACGCTCGCGGCGAGCGCGCCGACGATGGCCAGCTTGATGCCCAGCGAATCCGCCTTCTCGGGCAATGGCGGCGGATCGAGAATCTGCAGCATCGGGTAGCTGGCGAAGGGGTCGATCTGACCGATGTCGATCTTGGCCAGCGCCGTGGTGTAGACCGCCGTGGCGACCTGTTGCTCGCGCAGCAGGTCCTGCAGCTGGGCGGCCTTGGCGACGCTGTTGTCCAGCCGCTGCTGGCGGGCCGCCAGATTGGCCCGCCCGGTGGCAAGCTCGCTGATCACGCCGCGCCGCTGGGTATCCAGGGTGATCAGCTCGCCGACCAGGGTGTCCTGATTGGCATGGCCGGACGCGGCACGCAGGGCATTCTGGTTGCGCGAGGACTGGCGGGGCAGCAACTGGCGCATGCGTGAGGCCAGCGAGCGCTCGAGGGAATCGAGCCCCGCGGCCAGATTGATGACCTCCGGATTGCGCTCGCCCCATTTGCCACGCGCTTCATCGAGACTGGCCGCCTGCTCCGCGGCTTGAGTCAGCAGCGCCTGATAGCGGGCGTCGCGCTGCAGGGCGATCACGCCACCAGCCTGGCCGGCATCCAGTCCCAGGCGACTGGACAGGGTGGCGAGCCGGGCGTTGAGGGCCGACAGTTCGCCATCACGCGTTTCCAGCGTGTCCTTGAGCGCCTCGACACTCAGCGTCAGTTCCTTGAACTGCTCCATGGAGACCAGCCCGGAGGTGGACTGGAACTCGAGCAGCTTGCGCTGGGTTTCCTTGAGCGTGCGGTCGTAGGTCTCGAGCGAGCGGCGGATGACGGCTTCGCGGCGCGCCTGCTCATCATTGCGCAGCTGTTCGATCACCTCATTGAAGGCATCGATGTGCGCATTGGCGCGTGCAAGCGCGGCCTTGGCGCTCGGCGCGCTGGTCTGGAAGGCGATCAGGGCGGTCTGGTCGGTCAGCTTGATCTTGGGCTTGCCGTAATCGTCGGGATGCATGTCGACCGTGCTGGCGGCACGCTCGAGCACGGCAGGGCTCTCGGCGATGGCGCGATAGTTGACCTTGGGGTCCAGCGAGGAGCTGGAGTAGGAAGAGTTGGCGCTGGTGCTGGCCTGGCCGATGTTCTCGAAGTTCACCGACAGACCGGAGCCGGTACCGGGCAGGATCATCGTCCAGCTGGTGGTGTAGGTGACAGGTGCCACGGCGATGAAGGCGATGGTCAACCCCCAGATGACACTCAGGATGGCGGTCGCCAGCAACAGGTAGGCCGCGCGGCGGGTGCGCGGGCGCATGCTGGAGCCACGCGCCGCCCAGCCCAGCAGGACGCCCAGGAGTCGGCGCCCCAGTGAGGGCTTGGCTGCGTCTTGTGGTGTGTCGGGTGAGCGGGACTCTGTCATGCACATCCTTGTCGCGTGGTAGTGATCGGTCGCATTCCATCAACGGACAGGCGATGGGTTACAGCAGAGTGGCCGGCGTCAGCAGGTCAGTCAGCGTGCGGGCGATATCACGGATGTTGGTGACACCGGAGTCATAGCAGCCGACCACATCTTCGGGCATCAGATAGGGATTGACGCCCACATCCGCCGGATTGGCCAGCAGGGCATCGATACCGCGATCGACCACGACCGGCTGATGCGTCATCGGGTTGGTACTGATCAGCACCGCGCGGCGCGAGCCGGAGGTCGCCTGGATACCGCCGACGCAGTTGGCATTGATCACGCCCTGCAGCATGCGCACGCCGTAGGGCACCTGCGAGCGCAACACCGTGTAATTGCTGACGTTGTTGTTGTTGGCCGGGGTGGTCAGGTTGGAGGCATAGATGACGATGCCCGGCGCGGTGAGCGGCGAGGGGCGCATCAGCGCGGCCTGGAAGGCGCCGCTGGAGGGCACGTGGATGCGGTCACCCACACGCAGCCAGGGATTGGCGGCATATTCGCCGTCGATCAGGCCGCGCATGTCGAGAATCTGTGTCTGGCCGTCGCGAATCAGCTCGATATGGCTCAGGTCCGCGTCGGGGCGGATGCCGCCAGCCGTGGTCAAGGCCGCCGACAGACGACGCTGTTGACTGGCATCGCCGCCGGCGAAATCGCGGCGCACCATGCGCTCTTCGGGCAGGCGGGTATTGATGACCGCCTCGCCCGGGAAGAACACCGCGCCGGACACCGCAACGGCCAACGGCGCCCATTCCTCGAGCCGGATGCTGACATGCGCCAGACCCGGGCGAATCAGCTCTTCCTGCACCAGACGCCGGGTGATCTCATCCGCCAGGGCGTCGATGGTCTTGTTGGAGGCCACGACCGGCGAGAGCCACGGCAGGCGCAGGCGTCCGTCATGATCTACCTCGTAGCTGCCATCGAAGAGTTCGCTGCCGGCGACCCTGACGCTCAGACGATCGCCCGCCGCCAACCGCTGGTCATCGCCCGCGGGCAGTTGCATGAAGCGATCATCGGCATGAGGGGCAGGCAGCTCCAGCGGCCAGTGGGTCGCCTGTTGCCAGTGATCTTCGGCGGGGGTGTCGTCCAGCATGATCGGCGTACAGCCGCCCATCAGCCCGGCCGTGATCGCGACGCCCAGCAGGCGTCGAAGAGAGCGGAAAAGGGAGCTGGGCCGAGTCAGGTCGCGTTTCATCAGGCTACCTCACGAGAAGGCCCTGTCCGGGTGTCACCGCTCGACTCCAGCAGCGGGTCGCGCTGATAGTAGATATCGAAGAGCTCGAACAGGCGCACGCGCTCCAGCTCTGTCTGCATGACCGGCGAGGGTTCGACCACCACCAGCGCCGCCGGGGACAGCGCATCATGCAGACTGACCAGCACCGAGAGCCCATCGGCATCAATGGCCTCGACATGGCTGAGGTCCACCGCCAGCGTGCCGGTGTGCTCAGGAATCATCGCCAGCATCTCCTGGCGGAAATAGCGCGCGAGCTCGCCTGTCAGCTGGGCAGGCGGCGTGATCATGATGCCTTCGTGAATCCGGGTGGTGATGGGCATGACGGGCTCCCTGTGCTTGATGTCACCGCCTGGCGCCAGCTGGGCCTGCGGTGCAGCTTGTTATCTTTATGCACTATGCCGCATAAGCATCGTTTACCTGCTGTTACAGTGTCAACGACGCCGACTGACTTGCCTCATTCCTTCTTGCTGGGTTTCGTGGTGCTACCTGCTGTTTTCGAGCTCTCCTGCTGTCTTCGGGCTCTCCAGGTTGCCTGCGCGGCGTTGTCACTCGCCCGACATGGCGGGTGACTTGTGTGGCGTGGCCAGCATCGCGCCCCAGTGGCGGAAGCGCAGCAACAGCAACAGGCCCGGTATGGCGGCCAGCGTGCAGATCCAGAAGAAGCTGTCCCAGCCGGCCGCATCGGCCAGATAGCCGGAGGGCGCGGCAATCACCACGCGCGGCAGGCCCATGATCGATGAGAGCATCGCGTATTGGCCGGCGGTGAAGCGCTTGTCGGTCAGCGCGCCCATGAAGGCGATGAAGGCGGCGCTGCCCATGCCGGCCGCCAGATTCTCGAAGGCGACCACCGCCGCGAGCCACGCCAGCGAATCACCGACGTGATGCAGCCAGACGAAGCCGGCAGTCGATACCATCTGCAGGATGCCGAACCTCCAGAGCGCCCGATAGATGCCGATGCGCATGATCATCAGGCCGCCGAAGAAGGTGCCGGCCAGCAACGGCCACAGGCCGAACAGCTTGACGGTCGCGCCGATCTGGGAGTTGCTGAAGCCGATGTCCTTGTAGAAGGGCGTGGTCAGATTGCCCGCCACGGAATCACCCAGCTTGTAGAGCAGGATGAACAGCAGCAGCCAGATGGCGCCATCGCGTTTCATGAAGTGGCGGATGGGGTCCCACAGGATCTCATGCAGATGATGGGCGCGCGGCGCGGCCTGAGCCTCGGGTTCCGGTGCCAGCAGGGTCACCAGCATGCAGGCACCCAGGGTCGCGGCCATGATCAGGTAGGTCACGCGGAAGCCGATCATGTCGGCCAGCACCAGGCCACCGGCCGAGGCCATCAGCATGCCGATGCGATAGCCATAGACATAGAAGCTGGAGCCCAGCCCCAGCTCGTTGTCCGGCAGATGCTCGCGCCGATAGGCGTCGATCACGATGTCCTGGGTGGCGCTGAAGAAGCTGACCGCCAGCGCGATGGCGCCCATGGTCAGCGGCGACATGTGCGGGTCCTGCAACGCAAGCAACGCGATCAGTGCGGTCAGGGCCAGCTGGGCGATCATCAGCCAGCCACGGCGCCGACCGAGCACCGGCGGCATGATGCGGTCCAGCAATGGCGCCCACAGAAACTTGAGGGTGTAGGGCAGGCCGACGAGCGCGAGCAGGCCCACGGCGTCCAGTGAGACACCGGCATCCGTCATCCAGGCCTGCAGTACGCTACCGGTCAGCAGCAGTGGCAGCCCGGAGGCGAAGCCCATCAGGAACGTGATACCATGACGGCCAACGAGTAAGCGTAAATCCTTTGAAGTCAAAGCCTTGCCTGTCCATGCAGAGGGTGTGGCCGCGCGTGTCACACGCACGGTGAGCGGCTATCTGCCGCTTGCGTCATTCATGGCCGGATTGTCGCACTGCCTGAGGGCAAGAGCCATGCATTGTCCTGCCGGTCAGCCGACAGGCATGATGCAGGTCGAGACACGCATGAGTGGGGCAGGCAGGCAATGAGAGGTCATCATGAGTGAAGCCCGAGAAGCTGCCAAGGCGCATTGGTATCTGATCCAGTGCAAGGGCGGGGAATCCTTCCGTGCGGCGGAGAACCTCACCAATCAGGGATTTCACGTCTTCCACCCCCTGTTGGAGGTGGAAAAGAAGCGCGGCGGCAAGCTGCGTTGGGTCGAAGAGCCGCTCTTCCCCTATTACCTGTTCATACGCCTTGATCAGATGGATGACAACTGGCGTCCGATTCGCTCGACCCGTGGCGTGCTCAAGCTGGTCAGCTTCGGCAACACGCCGACGGCGGTGCCGACGCCCCTGGTGGAAGCCCTGATCGCCAGCGGCGAGCAACGCCAGGAGCAACCGCCGGAGAATGTCTATTTCCGGGCCGGCGAGCAGGTCGAGATCATCGATGGCCCCTTGAGTTCGCTCAGTGGCGTCTTCGAGAGCGCGAAGGGCGATGAGCGCGTCATCGTGCTGCTCAATCTGATCAATCAGCAACAGCGTGTCGAGCTTTCCAGTCGTCAGCTGCGGCGTAGCGAAAGCTGAGCTGTCGTCCTGTCTCACCCGACTTGATCCGCGAGACCGCATTGCACCTTTCTTCTGGAGTGGTTCCCATGGCGATTACTTCCCAGCAGGTCGTCAGCCTGCATTACACCCTGCGCACCGCTGATGGCACTGTGCTGGATAGCTCCCTTGAGCGTGAGCCGATGGATTACCTGCATGGCCACGACAATATTCTGGCAGCGCTCGAGAGCGCGCTTGAGGGCTGCGATGTCGGCGACCGCAAGGTCGTCAATCTGACGCCAGCCGAAGGCTTCGGTGAGCGGGATGAAGGCCTGGTGCAGTACTTCGGGCGTGATGCCTTCGGCCCGGGCGAGATCAACGCCGGCATGCGCTTTCAGGCCCGCACCCCGGAAGGCCAGCGGTCGGTCACGGTGCTGGAAGTCGGCGAGCAGCAGGTCAAGGTCGACGCCAATCATCCGCTGGCAGGTCAGGCGCTGAGTTGGGAGGTCGAGGTGCTGGAAGTGCGCGATGCCACGCGTGCCGAACTCTCGGCCGGTCATCCGCTCGGTCTCGATGTCAGCCATACCGAGATCGAAGACAAGAAGGTGCCTCGCTGAAGTAGGCATTGCGGGAGGGTGCGACGCTCAAGCTCCTCGTTGTGGTCCCTCTTCAACAACAGACAGCCCCGCTGCCGGAATCCTCGGCAGCGGGGCTGTCTGTTGTTGGGGCCTATAGCGATGGAGAAAATTGATATGGATCAGTCGTCTGCGCGCCAGCCGCACGGATCGAGCCGTGAAGCCTTCAGGACTTGATGCAGATCAGATTCGCGCGGGGCATGGCGGGGTAGAGTGTCCTTGCCGAGGCCGCAGCAGGCCGACACAGGCGGAAGAGCTATCGATGTCGGAGCTATTGATATCAGAGCTATCGATGTCAGAAGCACAGGTGTCAGCTGCCGACAGAGGCTGGCATTCAGGGAGCCCCTTGGGGAAGGGGCAGGCCAGGATGGCCGCTGTCAGAATCGGGCTATTTGCAGGTGCCGATTCGCCGTCAGGGGAGGGGGAAACCCCGCTAGCCGACCTTCGGGTCGGCTTTTTTGGTTGTGGGGGCCAGAGAGAATGGCTAGCACCGCGTTTGCATGACGCTGGCTTGTCTGCGGGCTGCTTGAAAGCTGTTGCCAGTTCTTGCCAGTTCTTGCCAGTTCTCTGGGAGGAAGAGAGTCGCTGGACAGGCAGCCCCGCAACTGACACGAGGTTGCCTGCCCGGCGTGACGGCTCAACTATTGTTGCTGGCAGTCTTGAGGCTCTCGACTTCCTTGTGGGAGTCGACGGCCTTCCCGGTGGCGGTCTTGTCGATGCTCTGACTTTTCTTGACAGCCTGACTTTTCTTGACAGTCTGGTTCTTCTGGATAGCCCCGTCTTGCTTGACCGACGGGCTCTTCGTGTTGATGGCCGAGGTCTTCTTGCTTGGCTTGCCCGGCTCGCCCAGCGTCAATGTCGTGTTCATTCGCTTGAGCGTATTGGGGCCGATTCCCTTGATTTCCGTCAACTGTGCCACGTCGGTGAAGGGCCCGTTCGCCTTGCGCCATTCGATGATGGCCTGGGCCTTCTTGCCACCGATGCCCTTGAGCTCGGTCAGTTGTGCGGCAGTGGCGATGTTGATGTTCATGTCTGCGGCCTGGCTGGTCGGTGACAGTACCAGCAGGCTGGTCACGAGAAGTGTTCCTAGCAGGGTTTTCATGGTCGCTTCCTATGCTCACATCAGGGCGGTCGATTGGAAGTGCGCGGGGCGACCACCCGAGGCCCTGCGCGAGAAATACTCTGGCTCAGGTATTAGATTTGTAGTCATTTAGATTTAAACGATTTCTCATCCTTGCGCGGCTTTCTGCGCTCAACGCAAGAAAGCACTACGAGCGTTAGCCTGCTGATTCGATTCGTCTTTCCCTGGGCATACAACGACAGAGCCGAGCGCTATAATGTTGCCCCGAGCCCATGACCTCCTGTCATTGCGCCTGCCACATCGCCTGGAGCCCGGATGCCTGCCACGACTTCCCCCCTGATCATCGCCCTCGACTACCCGGACATGAGTGCTGCGCTTGCCATGGCAGACCAGCTGGATCCTGCGCGCTGTCGCGTCAAGGTGGGCAAGGAGCTGTTCACGCGTGTGGGTCCCGAGATTCTCAAGGCATTGCATCAACGCGGCTTCGAGGTCTTTCTCGATCTCAAATTCCATGACATCCCCAACACCACCGCCCAGGCCGTGCTGGCGGCAGCGGAGCACGGCGTGTGGATGACCAATGTCCACGCCTCCGGTGGTGCGCGCATGATGCAGGCCGCCGCAGAAGCCCTTTCGACTCGCGGCCTCGATACCCAGCTGATCGCCGTGACGGTGCTGACCAGCATGGAACAGGCCGATCTGGCCGGTATCGGATTGGATGTCACGCCGCTTGTGCAGGTCGAGCGGCTGGCGGCCCTCGCCCAGCAGAGCGGCATGCACGGTGTGGTGTGCTCAGCACGTGAGACCCCGAGCCTCAAGGCGCTGTGTGGCCCTGAGTTCCTGAAGGTGACGCCGGGTATTCGCCCGAGCTTCGCGCAGGCCGGTGATCAGCGGCGCACCATGACGCCCGGTGAAGCCATGGCGGCCGGTAGCACCCATCTGGTGATCGGGCGTCCTGTCACCCAGGCGGAGGATCCGCTGGCGGCGCTGGCGCTGATCGAGCAGGAGCTGGGCGCCTGATCGGCTGAGTGTCTGCCTCATGGGCAAAAAAAGACGCCAGTCGCAGACTCTGCGACTGGCGTCTTTTTCATGGCAGTGATCAGCAGCAGTGATCACTGCTGCTGATCACTCGTTCACGCTTTGCGCGACTGCCTCAATCGGCAGACTCGATATGCCAGCTGACCTGAACGCTGCTCTCGAGGCTCAGCTCGCCGGGGCGGTATTCGCTGCCGCTGCTCTTGGCCTCTGCCATGTCGGCACGCATTGCCATCATCTGCGGGCGCGGGCTGTGTGAGGACTCATTGATCGACTGCACGCTGCCCAGGGTCGCGCCGAGGGTCTCGGCCATCAGCTGGGCCTTGTGGCGTGCCTTGGTCAAGGCTTCCTTCAATACCTTGTCTTCCAGGGCGTCCCGTTCACTGATCTGATACTGCACACCGGCCAGTTGATTGACGCCAGCGCCCAGCAGCAGGTCGATGACTTCCGGTACCTTGTCCAGGTCATCGAGAGAGAGGCTGATCGGGCGTTCGAGGTGTGTACGGCGCCATTGCTGGGGCTGCTGCTGACCATTGTTGCGCTCGTAGTACTGTTCAGGGCGCAGGTTGAGGCTGCCGGCGCTGATCTGACGGCTGTCGATGCCCGCTTTCTCCAGTGCCTGAATCAGTGTCGTCATGCGTGATTCCAGTGACTCGCGTGCCTTGCGGGCTGCCTGACCCTCGGCCTTGCTGTCGGGAGCCTTGTCATCCACCTTGCGCGCGGGCGTCTTCTCCCACAGGCGTGCCTGGATGGTTGCCTTGTCGGGCGCCGCCTCCAGGCTGGCACTGGCGCTGACATGCACCAGTGCCGGTGCGGGCGTCTGGTCGGCGCGGGCCATGTGCGTGGCGCCGGCGGTGCAGAGCGCCAGGCCGCATAGCATGGCGGTACGACGCAGGCGCTGGGCGAGGGGGGCGGGGCCTCTGGTGGCGTGGTTCATCAGCATGGGAATTCCCTTGTATAAAGTGGCAACATTGTTGCCTGGCGCTTGGTGAGGGGCATGAATGCGGGTGCGATAGGCCTGAAAGTATCAGCAATGAGGGCGATGCGTGAAGGTACACGAGAGACTGCGCTCTATACGTGGCGCTGCACTGGTAGTGTCGGTGCTCGTCATGTCATCACTGATGGCGCTGCCTGCCTTGGCCGCAGAGCGTGAGGTGATCGATGATGCAGGCGACGTCGTGGCACTGTCACAGCCGGCGCAGCGGGTGGTCACGCTGGCCCCGCACGCGGCCGAGCTGGTAGCGGCGGCGGGAGGCTTGCCGGCCTTGATCGGCGTGAGCCAGGGCAGTGATTTCCCCCCTGCGGTCAGCGAGCTGCCGCGCCTGGCCAGCTATCACGGCCCCAACCTGGAGGCACTGCTCAGTGCACGGCCTGACCTGATCGTGGCATGGGGCAGTGGGCTTTCCGATGAGATGCATGCGCGTCTGACAACGTTGGGGATGCCCGTCTTCGTCAGCGAGCCCGCCACACTCGATGATGTGCTGTCCAATATCGCCCGGCTTGGCACCTTGTTGGGTACCCGCGACATCGCGGATACGCGTGTGGCGACGCTCGCCGCGCGAATCGAGCAGCTGGAGCGCGCGCGAGACAGCGACCCCTTGCCGGTCTTCTTCCAGCTGGGGGAGAGCCCGATGACGACGCTGGGCGGCAATCATCTGGTCAATGAGCTGATTCGGCGCTGCGGCGGTGAGCCGCTGCTGACGGGCTCGCCCGCCGTGGTACCGCAGATCAACCGGGAAGCCTTGTGGCTGGCCAGGCCGCACCTGATTCTGCATCCGGTCGCGACGGGGCCGGCGCGCGAGGAGTGGGTTGCCGCCTGGCGTGCAGATGAGGGGCCACTTTCCGAGGTGGCACTGGCGGGTCTGACTCCTGACCTGATCAGCCGTCCCGGCCCGCGCAGTGTCGAGGCGATGGCAGAGGTCTGCGCTGCCATCGCGAAGGTGCAGGCGCCGGACTGAGGGCGTCAGAGTAGGCGCGTCGAACTGAGGGCGGCGGAGTCAGGGCGGCTTCGAGCAGCACGCTCAGAAATCGATGCCGCGCCGCGCCTTGAGGCCATGATTGAAGCCGTGGCGAATCTCGGTCATCTCGGTGACGGTATCGGCACAGGCGACGATTTCACGATTGGCATTGCGCCCGGTGATGATGACGGTCTGCTCCGCAGGACGATTCTCGAGTGCCGTCATCACTTCCTCCAGCGGCAGATAGCCGAACTTGACCATGTAGGTCAGCTCGTCGAGCACCACCAGATAGACGCTGTCATCTCGCATCAGGCGCTGCGCTTGCTGCCAAACGGCCTGACAGGCGGCGGTATCGGCCTCACGATTCTGGGTATCCCAGGTGAAGCCTGTGGTCATGGCATGCACTTCGAGATTGGCATCCTCGGCGAGCCGTTCGCGCTCGCCGCATTCCCACAGCCCCTTGATGAACTGGATAACACCGACCTTGTAGCCATAGCCCAGCGCGCGGGTGATGGTGCCCCAGGCGGCGGTCGTCTTGCCCTTGCCATTGCCGGTGAACACCAGCAGCTGGCCGCGTTCCTCATTGGCCTGCGCCACCTTGTCATCGACATGCGACTTGAGCTTTTCCATCGCGGCCTTGTGGCGGGTATTGCGGTCCGTCATGCGTATGCTCCGTAGTCAAAGGCACAGCACCGACCCGGGGGGCGGTGCTGTGATCGGTGCTGTGGTATGTGTGGCTGGTTGTCGCCCGAGGCTCTTCAAAAGAGACACCCCGGGAAAGCCGATCAGAAGAAGAAGGTGACGCCGCCTTCCACATAACGGCCCTGGGTGTTGTAGCCATTGACCAGCTGGTATTCGCGATTGAAGACGTTATCCAGCTTGGCGCTCAGCTTGACGTTCGGCATCACCTGCCAGCTGGTGCGCAGATCGACCACGCCATAGCCGGCAGTGCGCGTGTCGGTGTAGGTATCTGCGTCAGTATCGCTGCGGCTGGCGCTGCCACGCAGCGTGGCACCGAAGCTCCAGTCGTCGAGTGCGTAATCGGCGTCCAGACGCGCAAAGCGCTGAGCGCGGCGCTTCAATTGCTCACCGGTATCGCGGTCCTCCGGGTCCTGCCAGGTCATGGCAAGGTTCACGCTCAGGGCCTCGCCTTGCCAGCCACTGCTCAGCTCGACGCCACGGATGCGTGAGCGATCGATATTGATCGGTAAGAAGTCGGCTCCTTCGTAGCTGATCAGATTGTCGATATCGGTCTGGAAGGCATTCAGGCCCAGATGCCAGTGATGTTGCTGCAGGCGCCAGAACAGTTCGGCCGTGGTGGAGGTCTCGGCATCGAGGTCCGGATTGCCGGAGCCGTAGGGGCTGTAGAGGTCGATCAGGTTCGGTGCCTTGAATGCGCTGGAATAGCTGGCACCGAGCTGTTGCGCGGCCGCCAGATCATAGGCGTAGCTGGAGCCGCCCGTCATCTGGTGGCCATAACGATTGTCGTCGTCGTAACGCAGGCTGGTCGTGACGTGGTGACGCTGTTGCTGAAGATGCCAGCTGCCGTAGACGCCGGTGGCATAGCGGCTATCGACGCTGTAGCCCTCGGCGGTGAAGTAGGGGCCATCGGCATCCAGGCTTTCCTCGCGATGGTCCACCCCCAGGCTGAGCGTGCCGAGGTCGGTGTAGAAGTCGTGGCGCAGGCCGACCTCGTTGCGAGTACTGGCGACACGCCCGGCATCGCTACCGGCTTCGGTGTTCTCGTACTCATCCCGCGTGCGCGCCACGCTGACCGTCATGTCCCAGTTCGGGTTCAGGTGCGTCAGCAGGCTGGCATCCAATACCATCTGGCTGCCTTCGCCGTGGCAGTCTTCCGAGGCACTGAAGCTGCTGTCGTAGCAGTCGTCATAGTCGTAATCGGTCTCGGTGTTGGCGACGCCGAGGCTGAGCGTGGCCTGCTGACCGAAGTCGTGGCCAAGGCGTAGTTCGGCGCCCGTGGCCTCGTAGCCATCATCTTCACTGCCGGTATCGCGGGCCGAGAAGCCATCGCTCTCATCATGATGGAGATTGGCCGAGAGGCGCGTGTCGTCTTCCACCGAGCTGAACTGGGCGTTCTGGCGGAAGGTGCCATCGCTGCCGGCACGCAGGGTAACTTCTGCATGCTGACCGACTTCGCTGCCGCCACGCGTGATCAGGTTGATCACACCGCCGATGGCATCGGCGCCGTAGACGCTGGCACGCGGGCCACGCACGATCTCGACACGCTCGACGGCGGCGAGTGGCAGGAATTCGAAATGCGCCAGGCCATCGGCACTGTTGGCGACACGCTGGCCATTGACCAGAATCAAGGTGTGGTCGGACTCGGTACCGCGCATGAAGAGGCTGGTCTGGCTGCCCATGGGGCCGCTGCGGGCGACCTCGATACCATTGCGTGATTGCAGCAGATCGACCAGCGAATTGGCCTGCAGGCGATCGATCTCGTCACGCGTGATGACGTCGGTGCTGGCCAGCACGTCATTCTGCAGCTGCGGAATGCGATTGGCGGTGACCTGGACGGTGTCCAGGTCCTCGGATGAATCGGTGGTCAGCGCATCAGCAGCGACGGCGGGCGGGGTCAGCAGCAGGCTACCGACGAGGGTGAAGCTGGCCTGCGCAGATGCGCGACCACGAGTGTTGTTGTGTTTCATGAATGATCCTCAAGCGTCAGACGCAATGAGGAGGACAGCGTGACAGGGTGCGCGAGCACACGTCCCCCGCACGCGCCCTGATCAAGCAGGCCCGTCGCGGGAGACTTGCCACTGGTGAGGCCCTCCGCATCAACCAGTGTGGAAGCGAGGGCCGGTCTCCGGACTGACGCCTGGTGGACTCCAATGGCAGGAGTCTCACCCCCTCATGCGCCTTCCCACCTCCTTCCCTTGGGGGAGGCCCGAATGACAGGTCCTCCCGGAGGCAGTGGCTGGCCGTGTCGATCTTGTCGATCGTGGTCGACCTGCATGAGCGTTGCGATCACCGTTGCGGGGGCAGTACGGGGTTTTCACCCGTTTCCCGAACACCCTGGCTTCAACGTGAACCATTGTCTGGGGCGGGGGTGAGGGAGTCAATCGGCAAACCGGCGTTGCGCAGGCTGCCACCCAGGGCCGCTCAGGTGCGGTCATTCAGGGGGAGAAGTCAGAGGGCAAGTCTTCGGTTGTGCCAGATACGACAACGCCCGCACGGGGCGGGCGTTGTCGAGATGACGGTCTGGCCAGATGGCGGTGTCTGCTCCATGGAAGCTCGTGCTACAGAAGCCAGCTCTCTGGAGACTGGCTCACAAGCGAGCGTCTCTAGAGAGACAGGAACAGACCGGCGAGACTCGCTGACATCAGGTTGGAGAGGGTGCCGGCGAGAATCGCCTTCATGCCCATCTGCGCGATATCACCGCGACGGTTCGGTGCCATCAGCCCCAGGCCCCCCATCAGGATGGCGACGGAAGACAGGTTGGCGAAGCCGCACAGTGCGAAGATGATGATGGCTTCAGAGTGCTCGGACAGCTTGATCTGGTGGCTGGCGAGATCGGCGAAGGCGACGAACTCGTTGAGCACCAGCTTCTGACCGATGAAGCTACCCGCCTGGATGGCTTCGTGCCACGGCACGCCGATGACCCAGGCCACCGGGGCGAAGGCATAGCCCAGCAGCAGTTGCAGCGTGATGTCTTCATAGCCGAACAGGCCGCTGACCCAGCCGACGATGATGTTGCCCAGCGCGATCAATGCGATGAAGGCCAGCAGCATGCCGCCGACATTGATCGCCAGCTGCACGCCAGAGGCCGCGCCGGAGGCGGCGGCATCGATGACGTTGGTCGGGCGATCGATGTCCTTGCCCAGCGCTTCTTCGACGCTCTGGGTCTTGGTCTCGGTCTCAGGGATCAGCATCTTGGCCATCAGCAGGCCACCCGGCGCCGCCATGAAGGAGGCTGCCAGCAGGTACTTGAGGTCGATGCCCAGCGAGGCATAGCCCACCAGTACGGAACCGGCCACCGAGGCCAGGCCACCGGTCATCACGGCGAACAGCTCCGAGCGGGTCATGCCGGCAATGAACGGGCGCACGACCAGCGGGGCTTCGGTCTGGCCGACGAAGATGTTGGCGGCCGCGGACAGGGACTCCGGACGGCTGGTGCCGAGCACCTTCGACAGGCCGCCGCCGAGCACGCTGATCACGACGTTCATCACGCGCAGGTGATAGAGCACCGCGATCAGTGAGGAGAAGAACACGATGATCGGCAGTACGCGCAGCGCGAACACGAAGCCGCCGCCGCCGAAGACTTCGAACATCTTGTCGCTGACCAGGCCGCCGAACAGGAAGTCCATGCCGACGTTGGCACTGGACATTACGGCCTGTACACCTTCGCTGAGCCCAAGCAGCATGCTCTTGCCGGCAGGCACGTAGAGCACGAAGATGCCCAGCATCGCCTGGATGGCAAAGGCACCCAGTACGGTGCGCAGGCTGATGGCGCGTCGGTTTTCAGAGAGAAGGAAGGCAATCCCCAGCAGGGCGAAGACGCCCACCAGGCCCATGACGATCTGCATCAAGCAGCTCCTGAATGCGTAGGTGTTACGTTGAGGACAAGGCAATAGCGCTGGCCACAGGACGTATGGCCAAAACTGGCGCGTACTCTACCAGTATTTTTGCCCTCTGTCGGAGTCTGCCACTAACGTTTGACGGATTTTTTGTGAATCGCGCGAGGCGTGCCTGCGTCAACACGCACGAGGCCCGCCATGGGCGAGCCGCGTGGTTTCTGTCTTGCTGTACCGTCGTGATGTTCCGACGTGATGCTGAGTCTGCCCGCTGTCAGGTGCCGGCCCCCGGCAATCGACTGGCCGGCAGGGGGCCTGTCCCCGAGCCCGGCGGCGTCTGTGAGGGCTTGCCGCCCGCGCCCTTGTCGGCCTGGGGAGCTTCGGCCTTGTCGGTCCTGGGCTGGGAAGACTTGTTCAGCTCCGGCGAGTCGGCATGGATCAGGCTGATCAACGTCTCGCCGGCCTTGGGCTCCAGCGCCACGGCCGTGTTGGCGATCCGGATGCGACCCTGACTGCTGATGCAGAACAGCGGCAGCAGGCGCTCTTCGTGAATCCTGCGGTAATCCTCGAGGCTGAAGCTCTCGGTGATGCGCGCACGCCGGAACTGCGCGCCCTGAGAGAGCAGGCTCGCCAGCTTGGCATAGGTGATCTTGCCATCGAACAGCAGCGGCAGATGCCCCAGCGCCTGGTCCTGCTGGCGCTTGGCATTCTTGCCGTTGTCCTCGGCGAGCCGGAAGACACGCCCGTGACCCAGGATGTGCTCGAAGTGCAGCGCGGCCAGACTATTGAGTTCGCGATAGGGCGACAGCGGCATCAGGTGGCCGATGCCGGTCAGCTCGAGATGCTGGGCGGCATGTTCAGACAGCGGATTGCCGTAGTAGACCGGCAGGCCCGCCATGCGCGCTTCCTGCACGGCGTCCCAGTTGGTGTCGGTCAGGCGCACCGAGAAGCCGGCGTCGACCAGTTCGCGGGCGACCTGGCGCGACACCGAGTTGGCGCCCAGGATCAGGAACCCCGAGGGCGGCGGTTCGCCGACGCCCAGCACCTTGACGATGGGACGCGACAGCAGGCTCTGGACTACCACGGTGCCGATGATGACCAGGAAGGTCATCGGCACCAGCATCTCGGCGCCCTCGATGCCCTGGGACTCGAGCTTGAGGGCGAACAGCGAGGCGACCGCTGCCGCGACGATGCCGCGCGGCGAGAGCCAGGCCAGCAGGGCCTTCTCGCGCAGCGTCAGCCCGCTGCCCAGGGTACACAGCCAGACCGTCAGGGGGCGTGCGACCCACATCAGCACCGCCAGGAAGATCCACGCCGGCCACGACAGCAGGGACAGCTGCTCGACGGTCAGGCGCCCCGCCAGCAGCAGGAACAGTCCCGAGATCAGCAGAACCGTCAGGGTCTCCTTGAACTCGATGATCTGCTGGGTCGGCACGCCGCGCATGTTGGCCAGCCACACGCCCATCACGGTGACGGTCAGCAGGCCGGATTCATGGAACAGGGTGTTGGAGATGGCGAACAGCCCCAGCATCACCATCAGGGTGCCGAAGTTGTGCAGCTTCTGCGGCAGCCAGAAATGACGCAGCACCAGCCCCCAGCACCAGCCACCCAGAGCCCCCATGCCGAGCCCGAGGCCCACCGTCTGGGCGAACAGCAACAGGGTATGCGAGGCCGCATTGCCGGTCATGCCGAGCGCGACGTACTCATAGACCAGTACCGCCAGCAGCGCGCCGACCGGGTCGATCATGATGCCTTCCCAGCGCAGGATCTGGGTCAGGTTGCCGCGCGCGCGCAGCGTCTGCAGCAATGGCATGACCACCGTCGGACCTGTCACCACCAGCAGGGCGCCGAGCACGGCGGCCATCTCCCAGCGCATGTCGAGCAGATAGTGGGCGGCCACGGTGCCGATCACGCCGGTGATCACCACGCCGGTGGTGACCAGCCGCCTGACGATATGGCCATGGCCGCGCAGGTCCTTGAAGTCCAGCGTCAGGCTGCCCTCGAACAGGATGACCGCCACCGCCAGCGACACCAGCGGGAACAGGAGATCGCCGAGCAGCTCATCCGGCTTCAGCCAGCCCGTGACGGGGCCGGCGAGGATGCCGACGATCAACAGCGGCAGGATGGCGGGCAGACGCATGCGCCAGGCCAGCCACTGGCAGCCGAGGGCCATCAGACCGATCAGGGTCAGGGCCAGAGCAGGTTCGGTCATCGGGTGTCTTCCTTGGAGTCAGCGAAAATGAGCGGTGCCACTGTTGCGGTCACCGCTCATCGTTTCGTTGTATCTCAGCCGTCTGTCAGTGGCCCTTGCCCCTGCTGGTCTGCAATGTCTTGAAGCAGGGGGGGCAGGCGTCACTCAGGTGCCGCGCGGCAGGCCGAAAGGGCGCAGCCTAGCGATTGATTCCGTGGTATGCAACGTCGCGTTGCCTTATCGCGCTCTCCTCATTTCCTTTCTCTGTCGTGCCCACGTGATGGCGTCGGGCAGACGCCATCACTCATTGGGCGCGACGCAGCAGCGGCAGCAATGCCTGCAGCGGATGCGGCAATTGGCTGCCGGAGAAACGCTTGCTCTGACTGCGGCACGAATAGCCACTGGCGACCAGCTTGCCCTGATTGGCGTCGTCTTCGACCACGGCCTTCCACGACAGGTCATAGATGGCACGCGAGGTCTCGAGATTGCGCGCTTCGTGGCCGTAGGTACCGGACATGCCGCAGCAGCCGGTGGCGATGGTCTCGAGCTTGAGGCCGAAGGCGGAGTAGACCTGCTGCCAGGCCTTGGCCGAGCCCGGGGCATTGGTGCTCTCGGTGCAGTGGCTCAGAAGCTTCATGCCCGGGTCCATCTTGCCCAGCACCGTCTTGGTGACGCCGACCGGCAGCAGCTTGCGCAGGCTGATCAGCCATTCCTGCAGCAGCAGGACATCGGGGACCGCGTCCGGGCCGAGGGTCTTCACGTACTCCTGACGATAGGTCAGGGTCATCGCCGGGTCGATGCCGACCAGCGGCACGCCGAAGTCGGCGATCGCCTTGAGGCGCTCGGCCTGGGCACGCGCGGTACGCTGGAAGGCACCGGTGAAGCCCTGCACCTGCAGCGGCTTGCCATTGGGGGCAAAGGGCGCGACGAAGACATGGATATCGAGTCGCGACAGCAGCTCGATGATGTCGATCACCAGCTGAGCCTCGAAGTGGCTGGTAAAGGCGTCCTGCACCAGGATCACGCTTCTGGCCTTCTGGGATTCGGTCAGACGGCCCAGCTGGGTCGGCGTCGCCTCGGACACGCCCCAGCTCTTGAGCTGTCTGCGCAGGCTGGCGCGTGACAGGCGCGGCGCATCGACCATGCCGATCGGGCCTTCCAGCAGACGACTGACCAGCTTGTTGGTCAATAGGCCGTTATAGAGCGGCGTGAAGCGCTCGGCCCACGGCAGCACGAATTCGAGGCTGCCGATCAGGTAATCGCGCAGCGGACGCTGATAACGATGGTGATAGACCTCAAGGAAGCGGCTGCGGAAATCGGGCACATTGACCTTGATCGGGCACTGGCCCGCGCAGGACTTGCACGCCAGGCAGCCGGACATGGCGTCGTAGACCTGCTGGTCGAAGTCGGCGTCAGACTGACCCTCAGTCTGTGCGGTGCCGGCACGCCGCGCCTTGAGCGAGGCGCTGATGCGCGCCGGCAGACGCGCCAGCCACATGCCGGTGCCCTTGAGGCCCGGGGTACGCGCGGCCTGGGCCTCGGCGATCACGTCGCGTCCGGCGTTGCCTTCCAGGCGCAGCCACTCACGCATCAGGCTGGCACGCCCCTTGGGCGAGTGGATGCGCTGGCGAGTCGCCTTCCACGACGGACACATGGCGTCGTTGGGGTCGTAGTTGTAGCAGGCGCCATTGCCGTTGCAGTAGACGGCGCTGGCGTATTCCTGCCACACGCGCTCATCGATCTGACGGTCGAGATCGCCGCGCATGGTCACGTCATCGATACGCATCAAGCGGGGGTCGAAGGCCTCGACGGCGCTGTCAGCGTGATCACGCTTGCCGCTCTCGCTGCCCTCTTCGCTGCCCCCTTCGCTGGCGCCAGCGTCACTCGCGCCTGCATCCTCGACCAGCGCCACTGATAGGCGCGGGGAGGCGATCTTGCCCGGATTGAGCTGGTTGTGCGGGTCAAAGGCTGCCTTCACGTCCTGCAGCGCGCCGTAGAGACTGCCGAAGAAGCGAGGGGAGTACTCGGAGCGCACGCCCTTGCCGTGCTCGCCCCAAAGCAGGCCACCGTACTTGTGGGTGAGGGCGGCGACCTCATCGGAGATCTCGCGGATCATCGCCTGCTGTGCGGGGTCCTTCATGTCCAGCGCCGGGCGCACGTGCAGCACGCCGGCATCGACATGACCGAACATGCCATAGCGCAGGCCACGGGCATCCAGCGCGGCGCGGAATTCGGCGATGTAATCGGCCAGATGCTCCGGCGGAACGGCGGTGTCCTCGACGAAGGGTAGCGGGCGGGCTTCGCCATCGACATTGCCCAGCAGGCCCACCGAGCGCTTGCGCATGCCATAGACACGACCGATCTGCGCGCGACCGCGGGCTTCGGTGAAGCCGAGACGCTCGACGCTGGTATCGCTGGCCAGGTGCTCGCTGAAGGCGCGGACCTTGGCATCCAGCACCTCTTCGCTGTCGGCATTGAATTCGATCAGGTTGATGCCGCCGATGGCCGGGGTGCCTTCGGCGCTGGCCGGAAAGAATTCCTCGACGCTGTCCCACACGAAGTCCTGCATGGCGAGGTTGAGCACGGTGTCATCCACCGTCTCGATGGAGGTCGGGCGATTGCCCTCGACCGCCATCAACGCCTTGGCGTCGCGCAATGCGTCCATGAAGCTTGCGTAGCGCAGGTTGATCAGCGTCGAGCAGGGCGCGATGGGCAGCGCATTCAGCTCGGCCTCGACCACGAAGCCCAGAGTGCCCTCGGCGCCGCACAGCAGGCTGTTGAGGTTGAAACGCCCATCGGCCTCGCGCAGGTGGGCGAGGTCGTAGCCGGTCAGGCAGCGGTTGAGCGGCGGGAAGATATCGGCGATTTCCTCGGCGCGCTCATCGGCGATCGCGCGTGCGGTGCGGTAGACCTCACCGACGCGATCCTCACGTGCGCACAGTGTCTCGAGCTCGGCATCATCGATGGCATGGCTCGACAGTCGTGTCCCGTCGAGCAGAACGCTGTCGAGCGCCAGCACGTGGTCACGCGTCTTGCCGTATTCGCAGCTGCCCTGACCGGAGGCATCGGTATTGATCATGCCGCCAATGGTGGCGCGGTTGGAGGTCGAGAGCTCCGGGGCGAAGAACAGCCCATGCGGCTTGAGCGCGGCATTCAGCTGGTCCTTCACCACGCCGGCCTCGACGCGCACGCGGCGGTTCTCGACATCGATCTCGAGAATGCGGTTCATGTGCCGCGAGACATCCACCAGCACGCCGTCATTGAGTGACTGGCCATTGGTGCCGGTACCGCCGCCGCGTGGCGCCAGGGTGACGCCCGAAAAGCGTGGCTCGTGGGAGAGGCGCGCGATGCGCTGGACATCCTCGGCATGGCGCGGGTAGACCACGGCCTGAGGCAGCACCTGATAGAGCGAGTTGTCGGTCGACAACACGGTGCGGTTGGCATAGTCCGGACTGATGTCACCGGCAAAGCCTGCATCTCGCAGGGCGGCCAGGAAGTCCAGATAGAGGGAATCGACGGGGGCGGGCATATCCAGCAGGCGTTCGGTCATGATCTCGCTCGGGCAGTGAGTCGCGTCAGGCAGGCATCCAGGGCCAATGGGCCTAAGCTTACCTGAGCTGGGCGTGTGGCCCCAGCCCAGCGCGGCATTGCGTCACTCGCGAGACGGGAATTCAGGTGAAAGGAGTGAGGAATGACTACGCTGTGAGGAGTCATCAAAGCAAGGTGTGTGCGCCTGAATGCAAGCAACAAGGGGGATGATGTGCACATGCTGCGAGCGATTGTCAGGCGTCAGTCGCCGCTTCAGTGGTACCGTCAGCCATCGCAAGGCAGGCCGTCATGGCGTGCCCCCTCCGTTTCTTCCCTTGAAGCTGTCTTCCCTCTTCCGCTGAGTCATCAGGAGTTAGCTCATGGCATCGTCCACCTATTCCTCGACCTCCACCTGTCATCGCGAGTCTCGCCAGCCGCCCACGCGATTGGGAGTGCTGGGGGTGGGGGAGTTGGCGGAGTCATTGCTGGTCGCGTTGGCGCGCGGTTGTCAGCGCGAAGGCCGCTCGCGGCATGATCTGGAATTCCACCTCTCGCCGCGCAACGACGTGCGCAGTCACCGTCTGGGCTGGCGTTTCGGTGCCATCCGCCACGCAAGCAACGTCGCGGTGTGTGAATCGAGCCTGTGCATGCTGGTCGGGGTGCGGCCAGAGCAGCTCGAGGCGCTGGCAAGTGAGCTGCGTGAAAGCCATGCACTGAGCAAGGATCATCACCTGATGGTGCTGGCGGCCGGTGTGCCACTGCAGCAGCTGCAGCGCTGGTTCGCGCCGGCGCGAGTGGTGCGGGTGATGACGGGGCTGGCAGTCTGTGAGGGGCAGAGCGCCCTCATGCTCTATCCGGAAGACCCGCTGACGCGCGACCTGCTCGGGCCGGCGGTCCGGCAGATCATCGCCTTCGATGATGAAGCGGCCTTCGAGGCCAGCATGCTGGCGGTCTGCGTGAATGCCTGGCAGATGGCGCAACAGCAGGCGTTGCTCGACTGGTTCCAGACGGTGCCCGGCATGAGCGGCCCCCAGGCGCGCCTGTTGCTGATGGCGCAGTTGCGTGATGCGCTGGCCTTGATGGAAGCCCACCCCGATACCCCGCCCGGCGAGCTTGCCTCGCGTATCGGCACCCCCGGCACCTGGACGGCACGCGGTCTGGAGCAGCTGGGGGGCAAGGAAGGCGCGCATCGCCAATGGCAGCATGTGCTGGAGCAACTGCGCGCGGAGATCGAGCAGGGCAGTGCGTCACCCGGCAGTGAATGAGACGCTCTGCCGCCTGATGTCTTCCGCTCTCAGCCACCCTCAGACACCCGCGATGCCCATTGGTCAGGAGGCGCATCGCGGGTGTCGTGCTTTGTTCAACCTGCCTTTCGTGAGTCGTGGATTCCCCGTGGCTGGCGATTTTCCTACAATGGGGCGCTAGGCGGCACCCTCGGGTGCCAGAGTGGCTGGCGGCCGATCCATGGCGTTGCCCAGCACTCACTCGCATTGAATCGAGCACGGGGCATACAAGGCACATGGGAACCTGGTTGGCAGTAGCAGCGGGCGGCGCCATCGGGGCGCTGGGACGGTATCTTGTCAGTGGCTGGATCGTCGGCGCCGCCGGGCGTGGTTTCCCGTGGGGGACCCTCGGCGTCAATCTGATCGGCAGCTGCCTGATGGGGTTCCTGTTCATCTGGGTGACCCAGGAGCTCAAGCTGGCCCCCGTCTGGCAGGCGATCATGGTGGCCGGCTTCACCGGGGCCTTCACCACCTTCTCCACCTTTGCCCTCGAGGCGCTCAACCTGATGATGAGCGGACGCATGTTGGCGGGGCTGGTCTATGTCGCCGTCAGTGTGGTGGCGTGTCTGGGCATGGTCGCGCTGGGCATGAAGATCGCACGCGTCCTGCTGTGATTCTCGCGCCCGGGCGCGCCATCCTGTCGCCTGGGCGGCTGCGAAGCAGGGCATGGCTGAGGTAGACTAGTGCGCATAACCTTTCCGCGCCGCGATGCGGCTTGAGTGATCCGACGAGAGAGCCTTCCCACATGCTGGACCCGAAACTTCTGCGCGCTGATCTTGAAGCGACTGCCGAGCGCCTCGCACGTCGTGGCTATCAGCTGGATACCGAAGCCTTTGCCGCGCTGGAGGCGCGCCGCCGTGACCTGCAGGTCGAGACGGAATCCCTGCAGAACGAGCGCAACACCCGCTCCAAGTCCATCGGTAATGCCAAGGCACGCGGCGAAGACATCGCGCCGCTGCTGGCAGAAGTCAGTGATCTGGGCGAGCGTCTCGACGCCGCCAAGTCCGAACTCAATGAGCTGCAGGCCAAGGCCGACGCCATGGCGGCCAGCCTGCCGAACCTGCCGGACGCCGAAGTGCCGGAAGGCGCTGACGAAAGCGACAACGTCGAGCTGCACCGCTGGGGCACGCCGCGTGAATTCGATTTCGACGTGCGCGACCACGTCGACCTCGGTGAGCTCAAGGGCCAGCTGGACTTCGAGCTGGCGGTCAAGATCACCGGTTCACGCTTCGCCGTGATGCATGGCTCCATCGCGCGTCTGCACCGTGCGCTGGTGCAGTTCATGCTCGACAAGCAGACGCTGGAGCATGGCTACGAAGAATATTACGTGCCCTATATCGTCAACCGCGACTCCCTGATGGGCACCAGCCAGCTGCCCAAGTTCGAGGAAGACCTGTTCAAGCTCAACGACGATCGTGATTTCTTCCTGATCCCGACCGCCGAAGTGCCGCTGACCAACATGGTGCGCGACGAGATCATCGACGCCGGCAGTCTGCCGCTCAAGTTCACCGCCCATACCCCGTGTTTCCGCAGTGAAGCCGGTGCCTATGGCCGTGATACCCGCGGCATGATTCGCCAGCACCAGTTCGACAAGGTCGAGATGGTACAGGTCGTCGCGGCGGAGAAGAGCGACGAAGCCCTCGAAGAGATGCGCGGCCACGCCGAAGCCATTCTGCAGGCGCTGGAACTGCCGTACCGTGCCGTGACCCTGTGCACTGGCGACATGGGCTTTGCCGCCGCCAAGACCTATGACCTGGAAGTCTGGCTGCCGAGCCAGGCGACCTACCGCGAGATCTCCTCCATCTCCAACTGCCGTGACTTCCAGGCACGCCGCATGCAGGCGCGTGTGCGTGTTGAAGGTCAGAAGAAGCCGCAGCTGGTGCATACCCTGAATGGGTCCGGTCTGGCAGTGGGTCGCTGCCTGGTCGCCGTGCTGGAAAACCATCAGAACGCCGATGGCTCCATCACTGTGCCGCAGGCGCTGCGTGGCTACATGGGTGGAGTGGAAACCATCAACGTCTGAGGTGCGTGAATCGCCGTAGTGGATTCGCGTAGTCAAGGCCCCCGCTTTCCCATGGAAGCGGGGGCCTTCGTTTATCGCGGAGACAGAGGCCTCGCCCGATCGCACCACTCGTTATTCCCTCTGCGCGACTACAACGTAGCATCAGGGTTGTTATTCTTATTGGTTATTTTAGAGAGTGGTTCTTATGCTCTAAAATGCGACCCATCGAAGGCTGCTCCCCAGCCTCGCCGCGTTTGTGGATGTGCCCCATGGAATTTCTCAATCTCTCCTGTGACCCCTCACGTCTCCAGCTGTGCCTGATCGGTGGCGGCCAGGAGGCTGTCGCGCTGGCCGAGCGTTTCGCCGGCCTCGGTGCAGACCTGTGTGTCTACGGCGATGCCCGCATGCCGATGCTGGAGGCCCTGTGTGGTCGTGAAGGTTGGGAGGTTGCCGATACCCTGTTGCCCGTGCCGGCCCCCGGCCAGCTATGGCTGGTCGCCACCGGCAGCGAAGGGCGCGATCGCGGCATCCTGCGTCATGCGCGCGAGCAGCACGTGATGGTGTTCGCGCCGAGCCACCCCCGGGACTCCAGCGTTCGCCTGCCGCCGCGCCTGGTGGCCGGCGAGGCGGTATTGCCCGTGAAGGAGGAGGACCGCTTCACGGGCACGCATGGCCAGGTGGCGTTGGTCAGCGCGGGGCCGGGCGATCCGGAGCTGCTGACGCTCAAGGCGCTGCGCCATCTGCAGCAGGCCGATGTCATCATTCATGATCGCCTGGTCAGTCACGAGATTCTGGCGCTGGCCAATCCGGAGGCACGTCGCCTGTACGTCGGCAAGGCGCGCAGCGATCACAGCGTGCCCCAGGAAGGCATCAATCAGGCGCTGGTGGATTACGCCCGCGCCGGGCATCGCGTGGTGCGCTTGAAGGGCGGTGACGCCTTCATCTTCGGGCGCGGCGGGGAAGAGCTCGAGACCCTGGCCGGTGCCGGCATCAGCTTCGAGGTCGTGCCGGGCATCACGGCGGCTTCCGGTTGCGCGGCTTACGCGGGTATCCCGCTGACCCATCGCGACCACGCCCAGTCGGTACGCTTCGTCACCGGCCACTTGAAGGATGGCAGCTGTGACCTGGATTGGGAGGCGTTGGCGCGTCCGGCCCAGACGCTGGTCTTCTACATGGGGCTCGGCAGCCTGGGGCTGATCTGCGAGCAGTTGATCGCCAATGGTCTGGCGGCGACCACACCGATCGCGCTGGTCGAGCAGGGCACCACCGCGCGTCAGCGTGTGCATGTGGCAACGCTGGCGGACATGCCGGCGCAGATCGCCGGTCAGGGCCTCAAGCCGCCGACGCTGATCATCGTCGGGGATGTGGTCAAGCTGCACGATTCACTCAAGTGGTTCTCGCCGAATGCCAACAGCAGTCTGGGGTGGGAAGATGGCAAGCACCCGACGCCGCTGGCCAATGTGGTATCGGTCTAGAGCGACCGTAACGAAAGCGCTGAAAGCAGCGACATGAGCAGTGACAAGACGCCGCCTCGGTAACCCCGGGGCGGCGTCTTGCGTTGTGTCGCTGGGCACGGAAGGGCTAGTGGTCGTTGGCCTGATCACCGTGCTGGCGCATGGCCGGGCGGCTCTTGGGCCAAGGTCGAGATGACGTGGCATCTGATTGCGCCTATTGTTTCAAGCAATCGTTTGAATTCTGCTGAGCGAAGCCCGTCGTTCATCACGGGGTGAGAGGCAAATCTTTCGCGAAAGCCCTTAGCACATGAGTCAGTGAGGACAGTGATATGGCCAAGTATCAGGCGCCACTCAAGGATGCACGCTTCATTCTCGATGAGGTGTTCGCCGCCGAGCAGGAATGGGCGGGCATGGCAGCCACCGAAGAGGTGAATGTCGAGCTGGCCGAGGCGATTCTCGAGGAAGGTGCGCGCGTGACCCAGGCCGAGCTGCTGCCGCTCAACCTGAGCGGTGACGCAGAGGGCGCACGTTTCGAGAATGGCCACGTCACGACGCCCAAGGGCTTCAAGGAGGCCTATCGGGTGCTTGCCGAAGGCGGCTGGATGGGGCTGGGTGGCAATCCTGAATATGGTGGTCAGGGCATGCCCAAGATGCTCACCGTGGCCTTTGAAGAGATGCTCTACGCCACCAATACCAGCTTCGCGCTCTATCCGGCGCTGAACGCCGGCGCCTGTCTGGCGGTGGACAGCCACGCGCCGGAGTCCGTCAAGCAGGTGTTTCTGCCGCGCATGTATGCCGGCGACTGGCTGGGCACCATGTGTCTGACCGAGCCGCATTGCGGCACGGACCTCGGCCTGATTCGCACCCGTGCCGAACCCCTCGAGGGCGATGACCCGCTGCTGGGGCTGCCGCGCTATCGCCTCACCGGCACCAAGATCTGGATCACCGGCGGCGAACACGACATGGTCGACAATATCGTGCATCTGGTGCTTGCCAAGCTGCCGGATGCGCCGCCGGGCACGCGCGGCATCTCACTGTTTCTGGTCTCCAAGCATTTGCTTGATGCCGACGGCCAGCCGACGACACCGAATGCGGTCAGCTGTGGCTCCATCGAACACAAGATGGGCATCAAGGGCAGCGCGACCTGCGTGATGAACTTCGACGGTGCCGAAGGCGTGCTGATCGGCGAGCCGCATCAGGGGCTGGCGGCGATGTTCACCATGATGAACTACGAGCGTCTCTCCATCGGTCTGCAGGGGCTGGGGTTGGGCGAGGTGGCCTATCAGAGCGCGATGGACTTCGCCGCCGAGCGTCTGCAGAGCCGGGCACCGACAGGCGCCAAGGCGCCCGACAAGCCGGCCGACCCGATTCTGGTGCATCCCGACGTGCGCCGCATGGCGCTTGAGGTGCGCGTCTGGAACGAGACCGGACGCGCCTTTGCCGTCTTCGTGGGCCAGCAGCTGGACCGCGTCAAATATCACGCCGATGAGGCGGTGAAGGCCGACGCGGATGCGCTGGTACAATTCATGACGCCGATCGCCAAGGCACTGCTGACCGACCGTGGCTTCGATGCCACCGTCATGGCGCAGCAGCTCTATGGTGGCAATGGCTACTGCGTGGAGTGGGGCGCCGAGCAGTATGTGCGCGATGCACGCATCGCGATGATCTACGAAGGCACCAACGGCATTCAGGCGATGGATCTGGTCGGGCGCAAGCTCTACCGCAACCGTGGCGCCCATGTGGCGAGCTTTGCCGCCCTGGTGCGAGCCGAGCTTGATCATCAGGCCGACGACGCCCAGACCCGCACGTTCGCCGAGGCCTGCAAGACGGAGCTTGCGCGCCTGGAGCGAGTGTCGGAGCGGTTGCTGGCCCGCGCCGATGACAACCCGGAAGAGCTGGGCGCGGCGGCCTGTGACTACCTCAATCTGGCAGGGCTGTGTGTCTACAGCTATCTGTGGCTGCGCATGGCGCGTGCGGCGGCGCGTGGACTGGCGCAAGCAGGTGCCAGTGGTGAGGGCTTCTATCGCCGCAAGCTGGCGCTCGGGGAGTACTTCGTGGCACGCGTGCTGCCGCGCGCCGTTGCTCTGGAAGCCCAGATCAATGCTGGCGCAGCGCCATTGATGGCCTTCAGTCTCGAGGATTTCGCGCCGGAGCAATGACGCAAGCCACAAGTCACAAGTCACCGTGACCGTCAGTAGCGTCCAATGAAAAGCCCAGCGACCGTGTCAGGTCGCTGGGCTTTTTTGTGTTGTCGGAATCTCTGTCCTTCGGGCCGTGTCGGCAAGCTTGCATGCCCACTGGCCGCTCATGACCGCTCGGTCGGCTCATCCTGCTTCAGCAACCAGTCACGCATGGCGGGGAACAGCTCGACCAGCACGAACAGCGGGCCGATCAGCAGCTGACGCAGATCATCGAGGAAGGCCGGCTTGCGGCCCTCGATACGATGGCCGACGACCTGACCGATCCAGGCGACCACGAAGGCTGCCAGCATCATCGGTGTCACCGGCCAGTTGAGCCCGAGCATCACGAACATCAGCGCCAGGCTTGCCAGGGCCCAGACGGCCATCACGCCAAGTACCCTGAGGGAGAAGCGCGCATAGACGGCCAGGACCGCCAGGGTGACCACGCCCCCGGGCAGCATCCACACACCCAGCCCCGGTTCACTCGATAGCCCCTGCCCCCCGAGCAGTCTCCACAGCAGGATCAAGCTGGCAGTGAAGATGACAGGCACGCAGACAAGATGCATGTGGATGTTCTCACGATGCTGATGACTGGCCGCGTAGTGCTCGAGTGCTTCATGCAGGCGCCGGTGAGCGGCTGTCTTGACATGAGGGTGCGATAATATACCCATGAGGCATTCTCCAGACAGACATTGAAAATGCCCGCATGCGCAGGTGCGCAGCGGGATCGATGGCGTGTTATGTCAAGGAGCAATGGCGTGAGCCAGCAGGGTCCGGCAACCCTGCTGGCTCCTGTCAGCGTAGCGTATTGCCACGCGGACAGCCTGTGTCAGCACAGGGCTGACTGTCGAACCCGGCACTTTTCAGGCGTGAATCAAGTGGCCCTGGCTCTTCAGAGGTGAAACTGACCGCAGGCTTCCGGCTGATGCAGGATGGCTTCCAGGCGGATGACGTCACTCTGGCCATCTTCCCGGGGCAGCGTGATCTGCTCGCCGACCGCCATTCCCAGCAGCGCGATGCCCAGTGGCGACATGATGCACAGCGCCAGTGAGGTCTCTTGCTCTTCGGGTTGCGGCAGGTGGCTACGCAGCGACATGCATTCGCCATCCTCCGGGGTAGGGTAGTGCAATGTCAGCTCGCTATCGCCGGAGCGCGACCCCTTGAGGCGCAGGCGGCTGCGCATGCTGACGCGGTCTTCGGGGAAGTCATCGGGGGGCACGATCTCTGCCTGGATCAGGCGGCTTTCGAGGCGAAGGGACAGCTCATCATCGTGTTGCTGAGCGTCGATCAGGCGCTGGAGGCGGTCAGCATCCAGGCGGTTGATGATCAGTCGTTGCCGAGTCATCGTGGGGTTCCTTGTTATCGAGTCACTGCGCGGTATCATGCGCAGCAAGACGGCGCCAATCCTGGCTTGGTCAATACGGAGAGACGGACAGGGAATCCATCGGCCGTGATTGTCCATGGATTGTCCGCTAATTAATCCTAGCGGCTTTTGACGGGGTGCGGGAGTCGTCTGATGCCGACAACTTTCATGGCGCTGTCACCCAGGGCTGCCAACCTCACGCGAGACTCATCGATGTCGATTCTCTGGATATATCCGCTGGCGGCGCTCGCCGAGATCGCCGGCTGCTTCAGTTTCTGGGCCTGGTGGAAACTGGAGCGCAGTCCCGGCTGGCTGATTCCCGGCATGCTCAGCCTGGCGCTGTTCGCTTGGCTGCTTTCACTGGTCGACGTCAGTCACGCCGGGCGCGCCTTTGCCGTCTATGGCGGTGTCTATATCGCCGCGTCAGTGGCCTGGCTGTGGCTGGTCGAGCAGCAGTTGCCCAGTCGCTGGGACCTGCTGGGGACACTGGTCTGCCTGGCGGGCAGCGCCATCATCGTGCTGGGTGCCCGTTCGCAATGAGCGCAAATGTCTTGTTTATTAGTATTTTATTAAATATGTCGGGCGTTGAGCATGAGAGCGCTCATTGTTGGGTATACTGCGCCAAGATGAGGCAATGACCCTCGGGATTCGATCTGACGCAATGAGGCACCAGCATGCAGTGGGAATGGTTATGGGGGCTGGGCGGCCTTGGCATCGGCGGTTTCATCGGCTTCTGGCTCGGTCGCTGGCGGCCGCGCAGAGAGGAATGGAATCAGGCCGTGCAACCACTGCGATCGGCATTGGTGGAGGCGGAGCCAGGCGTTGCGCGTGGTGAGCGGCTGGCGCTTGATCCCTCGCTGCTCGACGCCTTTCGCCAGGTGGCCTCGCGTCGCGAGTTCTATCGCTTCGCCAGCGGGATCGAATACGTGAACCTGCAACTCGCCGCGGCGCATGCCGCGCATCATGACCGTGAAGAGCGCCAGCTGTTGCTGGATCAGGCGCGTGTCAGCCTGGCCAATCTGCAGGACAGCCTAAGACGACGCTGAGGTTCGTCCAGACGCGCGAATGCCGCACCGCAGATCGACCGAGGGTCGCAAAGCAGAGGAACGCAGAGCAGGAGAGCGTCGAGCAGGTTGTTTGCAAAGCAGCGTAACGCAGAGAGCGGGCGTGAAACGGGTATAGCAACCAACGGGAAGGCACTGACGATGATGATGGGTGCAGAAGGCATCAGATGACACGACGCATGCACGACAGACAAGAGCGGGAGGACTTGCTGACTGCGCGAGGCAGCTGGGGAGCATCAGCAGAGTATGCTGATGGTGCGGAAGGGGGGACTCGAACCCCCACACCTTGCGGCACCAGAACCTAAATCTGGCGTGTCTACCAATTCCACCACTTCCGCGAGAAGCAGGGCTGCATTTTACCTGTGATGCCTTTCAAGTCAATCGCTTGTATCGATTATCCCCTGAATTTTCCCGCCTTGCGCTGCGCCTTCAGCGCCTCACTCCTGTACGACATGCACGCTGCGTGATTCCAGCCCGCAGGGCAGTTGCAGATAGCTGGCGGCGCGCTCGGCGGCGTGGCGTGTATTGGAGAGATCTTCATCGCACATCCACGGCACGACCCCCAGGCAGGGGGCCCGCAGCGTGCGTGACAACGTCGCCATGTTGTCTTCGCTGACCTCGATATCCGCTTCCAGATGGTTGATGACGTAGCCGGCGATCTCCAACCCATCGCGTTCGATGGCCTCAAGCGTCAGGCGCGCATGATTGATGCAGCCCAGGCGCAGCCCGACGACCAGAATCACCGGCAAGCCCAGCTCGATGGCCAGGTCCGAGAAATCCTCATCGTCATTCAGCGGTACCCGCCAGCCGCCAGCGCCTTCCACCAGCAGCAGGTCGCGCGGTGCGCTTGTCTGCTGGCCCCGCACATGCGCCGCGATTTTCGCCACCTCGAGATTGACGCCCACCTGACGCGCGGCAATGTGCGGCGCGATGGCCGGCGCGAAGCGCCAGGGGTTGATGCTTTCGTAATCCGCTTCCGGTTCGCACTGCGCCTGCAATGACAGGGCGTCGGCGTTGACCAGACCATCGTGATTCTCGAAGCAGTCAGAGGCCACGGGCTTGAGGCCCAGCGTGGTCAGGCCGCGCAGGCGAGCACGTGCCAGCAGGGCACTGGCGATGAAGGTCTTGCCGATTTCGGTATCGGTGCCGGTCACGAAGGCGGCGATGCCATGTTCGGCTCGCGCAGGCAAAGCAGTGTCCCGTGACGAGCTGTCCGCGGTTTTCATATCAGTTTTCATTGTATCCGAGCGAGGCAGGTAATTGCCTTCAAGCAAAGTATCAGTGTTATCCGTACGCAATTCTGAACGGTTTTTCGAGCACAAGTTCAATGACTTGATAGCTTACAGGCAATCCCTTCGCGGTACGCAACGTTTCATGCCGCGCCTTGGCCTGCTGCACCTCGGCGCGTGTCAGGCGCCGGCCAGTGGCGGTCTGTGCCCCGATGCCCTTGATCGAGGCCATGACCGCGGCGACATCGGGATAGTGAAATATCCGCGGGCGTAACTGCCAGTGGCAGCGCAATCCGGCGGCTTCTGCATGGCGTGCAAGATGGGCGGCGCTGGGGAAGTGGCGCACGGAATCATCCGCGCGCTGCCAGGCATGGCGTACTTCCTTGAGGGTGCCGGGCCCCAGGGTGTTGATGTGCGCTCGAGCGCCGGGTTTCAAGGTGCGTGACAGTTCCGCGAGCCATTGCCGAGGGCTATCGCACCATTGCACGGCGAGGCTCGAGAAGACCAGGTCCAGACTCGCATCGGCCAGTGGCAGGCGTTCGGCATCGGCGCGCAGCCAGTGCGGGCGTTCAGGGCTGCCACTCGCAAGCTCGCTCGTCTGGCGTGCGGCTTCACGCAGCATCTCAAGCGAAAGATCCAACCCCATGCAGCAAGCCCCAGAGTAGCGCTGCGCCAGCTCGAGGGTCCAATGTCCGGGCCCACAACCGAGATCGAGCACACGGGCATCGGCCGGTAGCCGCTCAGGGAGCGAGGCGAACAGGGTGGCCGCCATGGCGTGCTGCGCCTGCGCCAGCGTGAGGTAGTCGGCAGCGCCGCGATCAAAGGCGCGGGCAACCTGCTGACGGCTCGTGGCAGGCGTGAGCGGGGGCGTTGCAAGCTCTGCAGGCGGCACGCTGACGGCAATCGACATCTCAGGCCTCCTCGCTGATGTGCGTGACGTGGGTGGCGAGGCCCATGCGCGCGAGCAGGGCATCGGCAAGCGCCTCGGTCGCGCTCAATGGCAGGCAGTGGCCACCCTCGAATTCCGCGACCATCTGGCCCTGCGCGCGCAGCGCCGCACTCAGGCCCGGTGCCAGCAGCGGGTCCTGCTTGCCGAGCCAGAACTCGAGCGGTAACTCTGATTGAGGCGCCAGCGACATCTGACGGCTGGCCAGTTCCGATAGTCCTGCCGCCAGCACCGCTTCGCGACTGACGGGATGGCGTCCGATCAGTTCGCGCAACTGCCTGAGGCAGTCACGCGCAGAGGCCTCACCGCTGGCCTGCCAGCGCAGAAAATGTTGCCAGCTGGCGGTGGGGTTGCGCGCGAAGGCTGTGCGGAAGGTGTCCAACACCTCTGGTACCAGGGCGGGAATCATCTGCTCAGCTGCGGCCTGGTCGATGAAGCTTGGCCCCATGGCCAGCGAGACAAGGGCGGCTGGCGCCTGCTTCTTCGCCAGCGCCTCGGCCCGCAGGGCGCCCAGCGACCAGCCCAGCCACAAGGTATCGGCGCCGCCCAGTGAGGCTCGCGAGGCAGTCGGTTCTGAGCCTGCCCGTGTATCGGCTTGCGGGCCTTCTTCTGGCCAGTCAGGTGCGATGATCTCCAGCGGGCGACTCCTTGCCTCGTCAGCTGCCTGCTTATCTGCCTGCTCATCTGTCTCAGTGATGTGAGCGAGGCGTGCATGCAGGCAGGCGATCAAGGGCTGCCAGATGCGCGCATCGATGCCCCAGCCGCTGAACAGCACCAGACGAGTCAGCGTCATGGCGTGACTCCTTCTGGGCTGATGCTTGGGGAAGCCGAGCGGGGCTGGGCCTTTTCCGCTGCCAGTACCGCTTCGAGAGCGTCGAGTAGTGCCGCGATATTCTCGGCTGTGTGCTCGGCGGAGAAGGTGAAGCGCAGGCGCGAGCTGCCGGCGGGCACCGTGGGCGGGCGGATGGCCGAGACCAGCACGCCACGCTCGCGCAGTGCCGCGCTCCAGGCCAATGCCCGCGCTTCGCTGCCCAGAATCAGCGGCTGAATCGGGGTCAGCGGGGCGGAGGGTGAAATGTTCGTGTCGGCTGACGACAGCCCGAGCGCGAGCCCACTGCCCGCCAGCAGATAGGCACAGCCATCACGGAACTGCTGCACGCGTGCCTGCAACTGCTCACGACGCTGCGGCTCGCGCGCGACGATTTCCAGCGCCGCCAGGGTAGCGGCGGCGACATGTGGTGGTTGCGCGGTGGTGTAGATGTAGGGACGCGCCAGCTGGATCAGGCTCTCGATCAGCGCATCGCTGCCGGCGACGAAGGCGCCGCTGCTGCCGAGCGCCTTGCCCAGGGTGCCGACCAATACCGGCACGTCAGCCAGCGGGGTATCGCGCCCGACCAACCCTTCGCCATGCTCGCCCAGCACGCCCAGTCCGTGGGCATCGTCGATCATCAGCCAGGCGCCGTGTCGGGCGCAGGCCTGGCTCAGGCCCGCGATATCGGCGCAGTCGCCATCCATGCTGAACACGCCATCGCTGATCACCAGCTTGTCATCGGCCCGGGAGCGCGCCAGCTGGCGCTCGAGGTCCTCGATATCGCGATGGTGGAAACGACGCGAACGCACGGCAGTGGTGCCGGAGGACGCCAGGCGCGCGCCATCGAGGAGGCTGGCGTGATTGAGGCGATCATGGAAGATCTCGAGACTGCGACCAGCCTCGCGCGAGGCGCTCGCCAGCGCATCGATCACGCCCAGATTGGCCATGAAACCGGTGGAGAACAGCAACGCGCGCGGCCGCCCGGTCAGCTCGGCCAGACGAGCCTCCAGCTGGTGGTGAGCGCGCTGGTGGCCATTGACCAGATGAGCGCTGCCGCTGCCGACACCGAATTCACGCGCCGCGCGACAGCCGGCCTCGACCAGTGCCGGGTGGTTGGCCAGCCCCAGATAGTCGTTGGCGGTGAAGTTGAGCAGCGGGCACGCCTCTGCATCGGCTGCCTGCCCAGCGAGGCTGACGTGGGGGCCCTGGGGGGAATCCAGCGTCAGGCGCCGGCGATAACGGCCGACCTGCTCACGCTGAGTGAGCAGGTCCTCCAGATGCGTGAAGCTGGCGCTGGACTGAGGGCTTAAGCGCGCGCTGGCGGGCGTGTCGGTGGCCACGAGCGATCACACCACCAGGCCGCAGGGCTTGCGCTCGCGCACCTGGCCTTCGCTGCTGGCGGGCGTCGCCTCGCGCGTGGCGTCATAGAACAGGCTGCCCTCGACATTGGCACGTGCCTGTTCTTCCATGGCGGCCTTCAGGGCGGCCTCACGCACTTCGTCGCTGGCGACTTCCTGGCGGGTTTCCGGGTGCAGACCGAGGCGCTCGAACAGCTCGCGGTCACGGTTGGCCTGCGGGTTGCCGGTGGTCAGCAGACGCTCGCCATAGAAGATGGAGTTGGCGCCGGCGAGGAAGGCCAGTGCCTGGGTGGAATCGTCCATCTGCTCGCGGCCGGCGGACAGGCGCACGTGGCTCTTCGGCATCATGATGCGCGCCACGGCGATGGCGCGGATGAACTCGATGGGATCGAGGTCATCGACATTCTCCAGCGGCGTGCCCGCCACCTTGACCAGCATGTTGATCGGCACCGATTCCGGCTGCGGCTCCAGATTGGCCAGCTGACGCAGCAGGCCGGCACGGTCGGTGGTGGTCTCGCCCATGCCGAGGATGCCGCCGGAGCACACCTTCATGCCGGCTTCGCGCACGCTGGCCAGGGTGTCCAGGCGCTCGCTGTAGCTGCGCGTGGTGATGATCTCGCCGTAGTACTCCGGTGAGGTGTCCAGATTGTGGTTGTAGTAGTCGAGGCCGGCATCCGCGAGTTTCCTGGCCTGATCGGTATCGACCATGCCCAGTGTCATGCAGGTCTCGAGTCCCAGCGACTTCACCTGACGCACCATCTCGGTGACCACTTCGAGGTCGCGCTCACGCGGGCTCTTCCAGGCCGCGCCCATGCAGAAGCGGCTGGCGCCGGCGTCCTTGGCGGCACGCGCCTGTTCGACCACCTTCTCGATCTCCATCAGCTTTTCCTTGCCAAGGCCAGTGTTGTAGTGGCCGGACTGCGGGCAGTACTTGCAGTCTTCCGGGCAGGCGCCGGTCTTGATCGACAGCAGGGTGGAGACCTGCACCGCATTCGGGTCGAAGTGCTGGCGGTGCACCTGCTGGGCACGGAACAGCAGGTCATTGAAGGGCAGGGCGAACAGCGCCTCGATTTCCGCGACGCTCCAGTCATGGCGTACCACGCTGTCATCGGCTGGCGCAGGGATATTCGTGGCTTGTGTGGTCACGCGGGAGGCTTCTACGGTCATGAGCTTGAGGTCCTTCATCAGGCGGGCAGAGCGAGAGCGCGCTGAGCCGTTCATCCGTGGGTGAGTCCGGGAGTCGGCAGCCGAGCTGGCGAACAGCCAGTCAACGCATCGAGTAAGGTCAGGTTAACTGAGATGATAGAGTTTCCGCGGGCGCTGTCAACGATGAGAACCCTGCTGGTTGACCACTGGCAGCTGTCGCGACCCTGCGCCTTCTGTCAGCGTCAGCTGACGACAGCCATGCCCGGCGCGACCGAACGGCAGGGCGCTTCAGTTTCACCTCCCCCTTCATTTTCCTCTCTAGCGACTCGCTCGCGTCATGAGCGAGAGCTGTCATCGCGCCGCGAGTGGTGCGACGCCTGCGAGGCGAGAATCGCGCGCAATCAGCATGCCTGTCCGCGCTGTGCTGAGCCTGTCGCCTCATTGGCATTGAGTCAGCAGGCCTGTGCGCGGTGCCTGTCGTCACCGCCTGCCTTTGCACGCTGCTTTGCGCCGCTGCGGTATGAAGGGTTGCTGGCGGGGCTGTTCCAGCGCTACAAGGACCAGCATCAGCGCCGCGCCGGGCGACTGTTGCGCCAGCTCATGCAGCGGGAGCTGGCGCACTTCTGCCTCGAGTGGCGCCAGACGCACCCTCACGGCGCAGTGCTGCTGGTACCGGCAGATGCCTATCGTCGTCGCCAGCGCGGCCATGATGCGCTGGCGGAACTGTGTCGCGGGCTGAGCCCCGCCATCGCCGGCCATCCGCGGGATATGGCGCGGGTGCGCGACAGGCGCATTCCGCACGAGGCGTCAGTCGCGGTGGCCAGGGCAGCGCCGGATCAGCGCCTGCGGGATAGGCGCGGGCGTCTGAAAGCGCAGCGTGGGCGTTATGACATCGACGGCCTCTTGCCCGAGCACGTGCTGCTGATCGATGACGTCATGACCAGCGGTGCGACGCTCGACAGTCTTGCTCAGGCCTGCCTGCGGGTCGGTGCCCGTGAGGTCGATGCCTGCGTGCTGGCGCGGACTCCCCTGGCCTTGCGCGGGGCGCTGTGACCCGCAAACGCGACACGAAGTAGAGCTGCCCGACACATGCCGCCGGGGCTGAGCCTCGAAACGGGCGTTGAACTCAGCGGGCAGGCGGGGTCAATCAGGGAGAAGACTGGCGTGCAGAGGGTCTAATCTCATAGCATGCAAGGTCCGGCAGCCGTTTGCTGGTCCATGCCCGAGGAATTGCCATGCCTATTGATCCTGTTTCCCCCGATGACACGCAATCTTCCGGCACCTCGCGCGAGTTGGATGCGCGCTCCAATGGCAACACCTGGTCGACGACATCCGCGCCAGAGGGCCATGGAGACACGCGTTTTCATCCCTTCGATGCTCTCGCGCCGGACCGTGTCGTGGCCGCTGTCGAATCGCTGGGCTTCTGGTTGCCCGGCGAGCCGTTCGCGCTGAACAGTTACGAGAATCGTGTCTACCATCTCGCCGATGATGACCGACGCCGCTGGGTGGCCAAGTTCTATCGCCCCGAGCGTTGGAGCCGTGCCCAGATTCTCGAGGAGCACGCCTTCCTGGCCGAGCTGGATGAGGCCGGTGTCCCCGGCGCCCCCGCGTGGGCGAACGAGGTCGGCGAGACGCTGCATCGATTCGAAGGCTTCGACTTCGCTCTCTTCCCGCATGTGGTGGGGCGCGCGCCGGAGCTTGAATCTGCCGAGCATCTCTATCAGCTGGGCGAGCTGATCGGTCGCGTGCACGCGGTGGGGCGCAAGAGCGCGTTTCGCGAGCGGGAGACGCTCTCGCCGCTGCGGATTCTGGAAGAGAGCTGCGCCAGCGTACTGGCCTCCGACTGGCTGAGTGAGCGCCAGCGCGACAGCTACCAGCGCGTCATCGAGGCATTGCGCCCATTGGTCGCGGAGCAGAGCTGGCCGGAAAGCGCCCTGATCCGTACCCACGGCGACTGCCACATCGGCAACATGCTGGGGCGTGATGACAGCTTCGCGCTGGTCGACTTCGATGACTGCCTGAGCGCCCCGGCGGTGCAGGACCTGTGGATGCTGTTGACCGGCCAGAGCGACCCGGAGCTGCACATGCAGCTGTCCGAGGTGCTGGAGGGCTACGAGCAGCATTGTGAGTTCAATCGCAGCGAGCTCAAGTGGATCGAGACCCTGCGCACACTGCGCATGGTGCGTCACAGCGCCTGGGTGGTGCGGCGCTGGTCGGACCCCGCCTTCCCGCAGGCCTTCTCGCACGTGGCAAGCCTGGGCTACTGGGACGACCACATTCGCAGCCTGGGACAGCAGCGCGTCGCGCTGTCTGCGCCGCGTTGGCTGGCCTAGCGATCGCGATATGGCCTGGCAGTCGTGACGTGAGCTGGTAGTCGCGACACGAGCTGGCAGTCGTGACATGACCTGAAGGTCGTCGCGAGGCCTGAGCCCCTTTGGCGAAGTGAGTGACATCGCCCCTTCATGCGCCCCCATCGGTTACCGATGGGGGCGCATGTGTTGCACGGATACGACAATCGCGTGAACAGACCTGCGTTGACGGCATGCCTGAGGTAGAATCTTGCCCTGACATTGAACACGAAGTTATACGATTTCTTGCCATCTGATCGCTTGTGTATGACTTTTGTGCTTTACCCCTGCTATGCGTGCGCTAGTGCGCGCCCCTGACCGATACCATAGGCAGACGGATGACCGAAGAGATTGCCAACCACTACCGCCAGATCATCACCGCGTTGGGTGAGGATCCAGAGCGTGAGGGCCTGCTGGATACGCCCAAGCGCGCGGCCAAGGCCATGCAGTACCTGACTCATGGCTATCAACAGTCGTTGGAGGAGATCGTCAACGGCGCTGTCTTCACCTCCGATACGGACGAGATGGTACTGGTCAAGGACATCGAGCTTTACTCGATGTGCGAGCATCACCTGCTGCCGTTCATCGGCAAGTGCCACATCGCCTATCTGCCGTCTGGCAAGGTGCTCGGTCTGTCCAAGTTCGCGCGTATCGTCGACATGTATTCGCGTCGCATGCAGATTCAGGAAAATCTCACCAAGCAGATCGCCGAGGCCGTTCAGCAGGTCACCGGTGCACGTGGTGTGGCCGTCGTGGTCGAAGCGCGTCACATGTGCATGATGATGCGTGGGGTGGAAAAGCAGAATTCCAGCATGAAGACGTCCGTGATGCTGGGCGCCTTCCGCGACAATCAGCCGACCCGTCAGGAATTCCTGACGTTGATCAGCTGACAGCAGAGTGAAGACGCCGCCTTTCGAGGCGGCGTTCTTGTCTGGGAGTCATCTCGCGCGTTTCCCTTGATCAGGAGTCCCTGCCGATGCCGATGCATGCCTTGCACGATGAACATCTCGATCACGATCTCGCCACCATTCGCATCAAGAATCTGCGCCTGAGAACCTATATCGGGATCAATGAAGACGAGATCCAGAACCGCCAGGATGTCGTGATCAACGTGGTGATCCGCTATCGCGCGGCACGCGCCGTGCAGTTCAATCACATCAGTGAAGCGCTCAATTACCGCACCATCACCAAGCAGTTGATCCGTCATGTCGAGGAAGGGCGCTTCGCGCTGCTCGAACGCATGACCCGTGAGGTGCTGGATATCGTGATGGCGCACGAACAGGTGCTGACGGCGCAGGTCGAGATCGACAAGCCGCATGCCTTGCGCTTCTCTGACTCGGTGTCCATCACCCTGTCGGACAGTCGCGAAGCGCATGACTAGTCAGCCGGGGCAGGCGTCGAGAAGCTCAGATGTCGAGAAGCTCAGATATCGAGAAAGTCAGATGTCGAGAAGCTCGGATATCGAGAAAGTCAGGCGCAGAAGCCTGAAGAGTCGGGAGACATGATGTGATCGGGGAAATCATCCATTTCGATGATGCAGAACAGCAGGGCACCATTCGGGACGAGAAGGGCGGTGAGCACGCCTTCGATCTGGTCGGCTGGCGCGGGCGTGGCTTGCCGGGGCCGGGACTGGCGGTGGACTTCGAGCTTCGCGACGGGCGTGCAGTGCAGGTCTTCAATGCGCGGATCAAGCAGCAGAAGGCGCGGCGAGTCGTCTCGATGCCGCCCGAGAGCGAGGCCGGCGAGGCGCCCGGGCCCACGGCCGACGCCGCCAGGCCGGCAAAGCGCAAGCGCTGGTGGCTCGCCGGGCTGGCCATCGTGGTACTAGTACTGGCAGGGTTGTGGATCTAGCGCCACGCCCGCATCTAGGCTATATCAGGTTAGTCTTGAGTAGTCTCGGTTAGCCGGGAATCACTGCCTTGACCCACAAGCACGCCTCGGGAGTCTTCATGGAATATCTCAACGATACCAGTCTGTTTCGTCCATTTGCCTATATCGACGGTGGCTGGGTAGCCGCGGATTCCGGCGAGCAGATCGAGGTCGACAATCCTGCCACCGGCGAGATCATCGGCCGCGTGCCTCGGCTGGGTTACGCCGAGACCGAACGCGCCATCGAGGCGGCGCAGCACTCCTTCGCGGACTGGAAGGAGACGCCGGCGCTGGAGCGCGCTGACATCCTGATGAAGTGGTACGCCTTGATGCTGGAGCACAAGGATGACCTGGCGCAGATCATGACGCTGGAGCAGGGCAAGCCCCTCGCCGAAGCCGCCGGTGAAATCCAGTACGCGGCCAGCTTCCTGCGCTGGTTCGCCGAAGAAGGTCAGCGCGTGTATGGCGACACCATCCCGGCCGCCAAGCGTGACCAGCGTATCCTGGTGCTCAAGCAGCCGGTCGGGGTGGTGGGGGCGATCACGCCGTGGAACTTCCCGGCCTCGATGATCACCCGCAAGGCGGGCGCCGCGCTGGCCGCGGGCTGCCCGATCGTGGTCAAGCCGGCCAGCCAGACGCCGTTCTCGGCGCTGGCGCTGGCGGTGCTGGCGGAGCGCGCTGGCGTGCCGCGCGGCGTCTTCAATGTCGTGCCGGGCTCGGCCAAGGACATCGCCAAGGCGATGACCGACTCCAGCATCGTGCGCAAGGTGACCTTCACCGGCTCCACGGAAGTCGGGCGTGGCCTGATGGCAAATGCCGCGCAGCACATCCAGAAGATCTCGCTGGAGCTTGGCGGCAATGCGCCCTTCCTGGTGTTCGAAGACGCCGATCTCGATGCGGCGGTGGAAGGCGCGATGGCGGCCAAGTTCCGCAATGCCGGTCAGACCTGCGTCTGCACCAATCGCTTCCTGGTGCAGTCCAGCGTGGTCAATGCCTTCAGCGAGAAGCTGGCTGCTGCCATGAACGCCGAGCTGACCGTGGGCAATGGCCTGGAAGAGGGCGTCAAGGTCGGTCCGTTGATCGATGGCGATGCCGTCGAGAAGGTCACCGAGCACGTGCAGGATGCCCTCGACAAGGGCGCCGAACTGCTGCTGGGCGGCCATCCGCATCCGCTGGGGGGCAGCTTCTTCACGCCGACCCTGATCTCGCAGGTGACGCCGGAGATGAAGGTCGCCCGTGAGGAAACCTTCGGTCCGCTGGCGGCGATCTTCCCCTTCGAGAGCGAGGAAGAGGCGATCGAGATGGCCAACGACACCGAATTCGGCCTGGCCAGTTACTTCTACAGCAGCGACCTCAAGCGTGTCTGGCGCGTCTCGGAAGGTCTGGACTACGGCATGGTCGGTATCAATACCGGGCTGATCTCCAACGCCGCGGCGCCCTTCGGTGGCACCAAGGCATCGGGGCTGGGCCGTGAAGGCTCCAAGTATGGCCTCGAGGAATACATGGAAACCAAGTATCTGTGCCTTTCACTTGACTGATCCATCGTCAGTGGGTCTGCGCTGTCGATCTTTGCTTGAGTCTTGCCTCCTTGAGCTTTGCCTCCTGGAGCTTTGCATCGCTGATTGATGGCCAACGCTCAAGGCAGTGATCGGACACGCCATCAGCTGGCAAAAAAGCCCGCCCGGGAAACCGGGCGGGCTTTTTCATGCCATGCATTTATCCCACCGGTCTGCGCCGAGTGTGCCTGCAACTTGGCCAAGGAATTTTCGCTGCTGATGAGAGAGCGGCATGCGCGTCGCGACAAGAGGCGCATGAGTCATTGGTCGTAGAGATGGAGTGTCTCGCGCTGCGCGTGTCAGACCAAAGCGGTATATCGCGGTCTTTTGGCGCAGATCAGGGCCAAAGACAGCTGTGCTTTGTCGGCATTCTCTTACTTGTGCATATGCTTATTTACGCTACAGTCAAAGAGCGGGACCTGTGGTGATAGTCTTCAAGGATTGAAGACAGGGCGAGTGGCGTGGCGGACGCGACTCGCCCTTTTTTATTGCCGGAACTCGGCTCTCATGCCGCAACGCCCACTTCTCAACCCTCCCATCTCAGGCCTCACTTCTCGGCTCGCAGGTCTCACCCCAGTGGCGAAAGCCCCATGCCCGCCACCAGGCCTTCCAGTGCATGCCGCCCGGCAATCGAGTTGCCGTAGCCGTCCAGGCGTGGTGACCAGACGCAGATGCTCATCTGTCCCGGCAGGATGGCGATGATGCCACCGCCGACGCCACTCTTGCCCGGCAGGCCCACTCGCCAGGCGAAGTCGCCTGCCGCATCGTAAAGCCCGCAGGTCAGCAACAACGCATTGAGCTGGCGTGTCTCCAGCGGCGAGACCACTTCCTTGCCATCCAGCGGGTTGACGCCGCGATTGGCCAGGAAGGCGAAGCTGCGCGCCAGTTCCACGCAGTTCATCGACACCGAGCAGCTGTGGAAGTAGGTATCCAGCAGGTCATCCACATCGGAATGCACGTTGCCGTAGGCCTGCATCAGGTAGGCCAGCGAGGCATTGCGCGCCTTGTGGTCCATTTCCGAGCGCGCGACCTTTTCATCGAAGCCGATATCGTCGCTGCCGGACAGACGCCTGAGCTGCTCACGCAGGGTGTTCTGGATCGAGACGATGCGCGATACCAGCAGGTCGGTGATCAGCAGGGCACCGGCATTGATGAAGGGGTTGCGCGGAATGCCGTTCTCGACCTCCAGCTGCATGATCGAGTTGAAGGCCTGGCCGGAAGGCTCACGGCCGACACGCGACCAGATCTCGTCGCTCTCAAGACGCTGCATCGCCAGTACCAGCGCATGCACCTTGGAGATCGACTGGATCGAGAAGCGGGTATGCGCGCTGCCGGCGTACTGGACACGGCCATCCACATGGCAGACGGCGATGCCGAACTGGTCAGGGTCGACCTGCGCCAGGGCCGGGATATAGTCCGCGACCTTGCCCTCGTTGAAGCAGCGGCTGGCATCATCGGACAGGCGTTCGAGCAGTGTCTGGAGAGCATCGGGGTCGAGTGGCGGCGTCATGGCAACCTTGAAGCAGCGGTAGAGGGAAAAGGGCGCGTAGCTGGCCGAGCCATCGTGACGACGGCGCCATCGGGCATCAGGCCGAGAGTGGCGCGAGGGGCCGGCAGGGCATTCTAGCGGATATGACCGCAGCTGGCGCGCTCGATGCCGCTGGCAGGGCGTGCCATCAGGTCGGCTCAATCGCGTGATAGTTGACGCTTATCAGCCAGGTAGTGCAAAGTGATTTCTACATGCAGTTGAGAATCGTTATTATTAGTTCATCAAGGCAGCACGCAGTTGCCTGACCCCATGACATGCGACGCGCTGAGGCTCAGCGTCTCGCTGAGTAGACCGCCCGGAGGGCAGCCAACATGATCAAGACATTGACCTTTGCCAGCATGCACTTCTCCATCGCCTTCGGTGTCACCTACCTGCTGACCGGCGATATCGTGGTCGGCGGCCTGGTCGCCATCGTCGAGCCGGCGGTCAACACCGTCGCCTTCTTCTTCCACGAGAAGGTCTGGAGCCGTGTCACCGCGCGCCGCCAGCAGGCTGCTGAGAGCGAGGCGAATTCGCGAAACGCCATGAGCGGGGCGGCGCTGGCGGGCTGAGGCTGCTTGCGCGTGGCAGGGATGCGCCGCAGAATCGAGCGACCTTTTCCCGGAGCTCCCCATGCCGAAGCTTGCCCCTCGCGCCGCCCGTTTCTCTCTTCCTGCCAGGGCCTCTTGTCCTGCCCAGCCCTCTCATCCTGCCCGCGCCCGCCAATGTCCTCTCGTCCAGGGGGCGTTGGCGTTGCTGCTGGGGCTTGCCGGCAGCCTGGCTGGCCTCGAGGCCGTGGCCGCCGACGAGACGCGTGATTATCACTACAGCGACGCCCACCTGCACTTCGTGGACTTCTTCCAGCAGGGTGATGGTCTGGGGGCCTTGCTGGATGCCATGGACGAGGCACAGGTCGATCACGCCCTGGTCACGGGCATTGGCGTCGCCAAGAAATGGCAGCAGGACGCGCCCAAGAAGCCACGTTACTACATGGGCGATGATGCGCCGGTCTACTGGTATTCCGGTACCGACTACATCCTGGCCGAGGCGCTGACTCGCGCGCCCGAGCCGGTACAGGCGCGTTTCTCGCCGTTCATCACCGGCTTCAACCCCACCGATCTGAACGCTGCCGACGAGATTCGCCAGCTGATGGCGATCTATCCCGGCTTCTGGAAGGGCATCGGGGAGGTCTTCACACGCCATGACGACCTGACGCGCCTGACCGAAGGCGAGACGCCGCGCGCCAATCATCCGGCCTTGATGAAGGTCTATGCGCTGGCGGCGGAGAAGGGGCTGCCGGTGATGGTGCATTCCAACATCACCAGCAAGCGGGAAGGGCATGAGGGCCTGTATCTCGAGGAATTCGAGAGTGCGGTGCGCGACAATCCGGACACGACCTTCATCTGGGCACACGCCGGGACCAGTGCTGAGCTCAATCGCCGTCTGGGGCGCATGACCTGGCTGCACGGCGAGATCGAGCGCATGCTGGAAACCTATCCCAACCTGAATATCGACCTGTCCTGGTCGGTGCTGGAACCCTACCTGCTGGATGATGAAGGGCAGCCGCGCTCGCGTTGGGTGGCGCTGGTCGAGCGCTTCCCGCAGCGCTTCGTGCTCGGCAGTGATGTGGTAGGGCGCTTCGGCTCGGTGGGCGATATCCTCGCCAGCTATACGCCCTTCCTCGATGCGCTGTCGCCACAGGCGGCGCGCAATGTGGCGCGCGACAACTTCCTGCGCTGGGTCAACCTGCCGGTTGAATGACCGCGTTTCTTGTCAGATGCGCATGAAAAAGCCCCCGCCAGCATGTCGCTGGCGGGGGCTTTTTGCGTGGGCGCCAGCTTAGGCGCCCGTGCAGGTCAGCGTTATCTGATCAGTGACGGAAGTGACGCATGCCGGTGAAGACCATGGCGATGCCGGCTTCGTTGGCCGCATCGATGACTTCCTGATCGCGCATGGAGCCACCCGGCTGGATGACGGCAGTGATGCCGGCCGCCGCAGCGGCGTCGATGCCGTCGCGGAACGGGAAGAAGGCATCGGAGGCCATCACGGAGCCCGGCACTTCCAGACCTTCATCGGCGGCCTTGATGCCGGCGATCTTGGCGGAGTACACACGGCTCATCTGGCCGGCGCCCACACCGATGGTCTGGCCATCCTTGATGTAGACGATGGCGTTGGACTTGACGAACTTGGCCACTTTCCAGGCGAAGGTCAGGTCGTTGAGTTCCTGCTCGCTCGGCGCACGCTCGGTGACGACCTTGAGCTCATCGCGACCGACCATGCCCTGGTCGCGGTCCTGGACCAGCAGACCGCCGGTGACACGCTTGAAGTCGTGACCGCCGGTACGTTCGGCCGCCCAGGCATCCGCGACGTCGAGCAGGCGCACATTGGCCTTGGTGGCGACGATGGCCGCCGCCTCTTCACTGATGCCCGGGGCGATGATCACCTCGACGAACTGACGCGAGACGATCGCCTGCGCGGTCTCGGCGTCCAGCGGCACGTTGAAGGCGATGATGCCGCCGAAGGCGCTGGTCGGGTCGGTCTGGAAGGCACGCTCGTAGGCGGCCAGGGCAGACTCGCCGATGGCGACGCCACACGGGTTGGCGTGCTTGACGATGACACAGGCGGTCTCGTCGAAGGCCTTGACGCACTCGAAGGCGGCATCGGTGTCGGCGACGTTGTTGTAGGACAACGCCTTGCCCTGCACCTGCACGGCCGTGGCGACGCTGGCCTCGGTGGCACCGTCCTCGACGTAGAAGGCCGCCTTCTGGTGCGGGTTCTCGCCGTAACGCATGTCCTGCTTCTTGCTCAGGCTGACGTTGTACTGACGCGGCAGGCCTTCGCTGCCGCCTTCGACACGCTGGCCCAGCCAGTTGGTGATGGCGCCATCGTAGGCGGCGGTGTGCTCGAAGGCGGCCACGGCCAGATCGAAGCGCGCGCCATCGCTGACGGCGTTGTCGTTGGCATCCATCTCGGCGATCACGCGGTCATAATCCGAGACGTTGACGACGATGGTGGTGTGGGCGTGGTTCTTGGCGCAGGAGCGTACCATGGTCGGGCCGCCGATATCGATGTTCTCGATGGCGTCTTCCAGCGAGCAATCCGGGTTGGCCACGGTAGCGGCGAACGGGTACAGATTGACGATGACCATGTCGATGGGGTCGATGCCGTGCTCGGCCATCACCGCATCATCCTGGCCGCGACGGCCGAGAATGCCACCGTGGATCTTCGGGTGCAGGGTCTTGACCCGGCCATCCATCATTTCCGGGAAACCGGTGTGCTCGGACACTTCCGTCACGGCAAGGCCGTTGTCCTTGAGCAGGCGGAAGGTACCGCCAGTGGACAGCAGGGCGACGCCGCGGGCGTCCAGGGCACGAGCGAATTCGACGATTCCGGTCTTGTCGGAAACACTCAGGAGGGCGCGACGGATGGCTTGGGGCTTGGCTTGCATGATGCTCCACTCGTGGATCAACAAAAAGACGCCGGGGCACCTGTAAAGGTGCCCCGGCGGGGTCAGATCAGATCAAACTGCTTGAGCTTCTTGCGCAGTGTGCCTCGGTTGAGGCCCAGCATCTCGGCGGCGCGGGTCTGGTTGCCCTGCGCGTGGGCCATCACCGCCTCCAGCAGCGGCGCCTCGACCTCGGCCATCACCATGGCATGCAGGTCGGTGACCTGCTCGCCATCCAGGTGGGCGAAGTAGCGAGCCATGGAGTGCTCGACGGCCTCGCGCAGGGTCTGATGGTGCCGCACGGGCGTCATCAGGGTGGCCTGGCTTGCGTCGTCGGGTGAAAGAGGGTGCCTGCTGGTCATGCTGCGTGACTTCCTTGCGTCTCGGTGCGGGCGATGCCTTCCGGCTCGCCGAACAGGCGGGTCAGGAACTGGCGCTGTTGTTCCGGCTCCTCGAGGGGATTGAAGTGGCGCTTGAGCTCACTGCCATCCTCCCGCGTCGCCAGATACCAGCCCACATGCTTGCGCGCGATGCGCGTTCCCATGTAGTCACCGTAGAATTCGTACAGGGCCTCGAGGTGGGTGCGCATCACGAGGGCGCGCTCCGCATCGCTCGGGCCACAGGCTACCTGGCCGGTGGCCAGGTAGTGATTGATCTCGCGGAAGATCCAGGGATTGCCCTGGGCCGCACGGCCGATCATCACGGCGTCGGCGCCCGTATAGTCAAGCACATGTCGCGCCTTCTCGCCGCTGTCGATATCGCCATTGGCGAAGACCGGAATCGACACTGTGGCCTTCACGGCGGCGATGGTGTCGTATTCGGCCTCACCGGTATATTTCTGCTGGCGAGTGCGACCATGCACGGACAGCGCCTGGATGCCGGCGCTTTCGGCCATGCGCGCGATGGCGATGGCGTTGCGCGTCTCTTCGCACCAGCCGGTGCGCATCTTGAGCGTGACCGGCACGTCCACGGCGCGCACCACGGCATCGAGAATCTCGCCGACGAGCTTCTCGTCGCGCATCAGGGCAGAGCCGGCGGCCTTGTTGCAGACCTTCTTGGCCGGGCAGCCCATGTTGATGTCGATGATCTCGGCGCCCATCTCGGCGTTGAGCGCCGCGGCCTCGGCCAGCATGGCGGCGTCACCGCCGGCGATCTGCACGGCACGCGGGCCGGGTTCGCCGGCATGGTTCATGCGCGAGCGGGACTTGACGGTATTCCACAGCCGCTTGTCACTGGTCACCATCTCCGATACCACCAGCCCGGCACCCAGCTCACGACATTGCTGTCGGAACGGGCGATCGGTGACACCGGCCATCGGGGCCAGAATCACGCGATTGGGAAGCTGATGTACGCCGATGCGGGGCAGGTCGGCGGGAAGCGGGGTATCGGTCATGGGTCTCGTGTCATGCGAGTGGTGTCAGGCGCGCGAGCCGCTGCCGTGTCAGGGATTCGCGGGGGCGTCATGATACCTAGAGCGCCGCAGGGTTTGAAGGGCTATTTCATCCTCAATGCATCGCGGATGCGTTCTCCCTGCGCGGCTGCGGCGCTCATGGCGTGGCTCAGCCCATCAGTGGACGCTGACCATTGAGGCGTACCCAGCCATCGCGCTCGGTGGGTTCTTCCATGATCAGTCCGGCTTCACGATAGGCGTCGAGCACCTCTCCCGCCTGGGGCGCGAGAATGCCGGAGAGTGCCAACAGGCCACCCGGGGCGACGCTGCCCGCGATCTGCGGAGCCAGTTCGACCAGCGGGCCGGCCAGGATGTTGGCGACCACGATCTGATAGCCCGCGTCCGGCAGGCGGTCCGGGTAGCACAGGGTCAGCTGGTCGCTGACGTCATTGCGCTGGGCGTTCTCGCGCGAGGCCTGCAGCGCCTGCGGGTCGATATCGGTGCCCAGCGCATCCACCGCGCCGAGCTTGAGCGCGGCGATGGCGAGAATGCCGGAGCCGCAACCGAAGTCGAGCACGCTGTGCTGGGCGAGCTTGCCATCGACGGCCAGCCCATCGAGCCATTCCAGGCACAGGGCGGTGGTCGGGTGGGTGCCGGTGCCGAAGGCCAGGCCCGGATCGAGCATCAGGTTGACGGCGTCCTGCTCCGGCGCATCGTGCCAGCTGGGCACGATCCACAGGCGCTGGCCCATCTTGAGCGGCTCGAAACCGTCCATCCATTCACGGGCCCAGTCACGGTCCTCGAGGATCTCGACCTCGATCTCCGGGCAGGGCTCATCGGGAATCAGCGCCGCCCAGCCGGCCTTGACCCGCTCGCGCATGGCCTCGATGCCTTCGGTGCCATCCCACAGGCCAGTGAGGACAGTCTCGCTCCACAGCGGCGTGCTGCCGAGGTCCGGTTCGAACAGCGGTTGGTCTTCTGCATCCTGCAGCGTGATGGCGCAGGCGCCTTCTTCCATCAGCAGATGCTCGAGAATCTCGGCGTGGTCGGGGGCGATACGCGCCTTGAGTTGCAGCCAGGACATGGTGACTCCTGTCGATGGGCGATAAGAAAGGGGAGGAGGGCACAGACGACAGAAGGGCAGCCGAGGCCACCCTTCTGTCGTGCGTCTATCGGCAACCAGGTCACCGATCTCAAGCGGGGCGTCTTACAGGCCCAGCTTCTTCTCCAGATAATGGATGTTGACGCCACCTTCCTGGAAGCCGGCATCACGCACCAGATCCTTCTGCAGGTCAGTGTTGGTCTTGATACCTTCCACCAGCAGCTCGTCGAGGGCATTGCGCATGCGCGTCAGTGCGATCTCGCGGCTCTCGCCCCAGGTGATCAGCTTGCCGATCAGGGAGTCGTAGTGCGGCGGAACGGTGTAGCCGGAGTACAGGTGCGAGTCCATGCGCACGCCCAGACCGCCCGGCGCGTGATAGAGCTCGACCTTGCCCGGAGACGGCATGAAGGTGCGCGAATCCTCGGCATTGATGCGGCACTCGAAGGCGTGACCGCGCAGCTCGATATCTTCCTGCTTCACGGACAGCGGCAGGCCGGAGGCGATGCGCAGCTGTTCCTTGACGATATCGATGCCAGTGACCATTTCGGTCACCGGGTGCTCGACCTGAACACGAGTGTTCATCTCGATGAAGTAGAAGCCGCCGTTCTCGTACAGGAACTCGAAGGTGCCGGCGCCACGGTAGCCGATCTCGATGCAGGCATCGGTGCACGACTTGAGTACCTTGGCACGCGCTTCTTCGTCCAGCTGCGGCGCCGGTGCTTCTTCCAGCACCTTCTGGTGACGACGCTGCAGGGAGCAGTCGCGGTCATACAGATGGATGGCGTTGCCCTGGCCATCGGCCAGTACCTGGACTTCGACGTGACGCGGGTTCTGGAGGAATTTCTCCATGTACACCGTGCCGTCGCCGAAGGCCGCGGCCGCTTCACCCTGGGTGATGCTCACCGAGGACAGCAGGCTGGCCTTGGAGTGCACCACGCGCATGCCGCGACCACCACCGCCAGCGGCGGCCTTGATGATCACCGGATAGCCGATGCGCTCGGCGATGGCGTACATCTCGTCTTCGTCTTCCGGCACCGGGCCGTCGGAACCCGGCACGGTCGGAACGCCGGCCAGCTTCATCGCCTCGATGGCCGCGACCTTGTCACCCATCATGCGGATGGTGTCAGCGCGCGGGCCGATGAAGGCGAAGCCGGAACGTTCGACCTGTTCGGCGAAATTGGCATTTTCCGACAGGAAGCCGTAGCCCGGGTGGATGGCGTCGGCGTCCGTCACCTCGGCGGCTGCGATCAGCGCCGGGATGTGGAGATAGGATTTGGCAGAGGAGGCCGGGCCGATGCACACAGCTTCATCCGCCAGGCGGACGTGCATCAGGTCGCGGTCGGCCTTGGAGTGCACCGCTACCGTCTTGATGCCCAGTTCCTTGCAGGCGCGAAGGATGCGAAGGGCGATCTCGCCGCGGTTGGCAATCAGTACCTTGTCGAGCATGGTGACGTGTCCGTTGGGATCAGGAAATGACGATCATGGGCTGGTCGAATTCAACCGGCTCGCCGTCTTCGATCAGAATGGCTTCGACGACGCCATCCTTGTCGGCTTCGATCTGGTTCATCATCTTCATGGCTTCGACGATGCAGACGGTATCACCTTTCTTGACGCTCTGGCCGACTTCGATGAAGGCCTTGGAGCCCGGCGCCGGAGAACGGTAGAAGGAGCCGACCATCGGGGAATTGATGGTGTGACCCTGCGGCGCAGCCGGTGCTGCCGGAGCGGCCGGTGCCTCAGCGGCGCCAGCGGCTGCCGGAGCGGCCTGCTGCATCGGCTGCTGCTGCATCATCATCGGGGCCTGCATCATCGGCTGCTGGGCGAAGCCCTGCGGATGGCGGCTGATGCGAACGGACTCTTCGCCTTCCTGGATCTCGATTTCGCTGATGTTGGACTCTTCGAGCAGCTCGATCAGCTTCTTGACCTTGCGGATATCCATGAAATTAATCCCGATGTAAATGTGGCTGGAAATGGGGGTGTGCAGCCGTGATAGCGGCGGCTGCGGGCGACAGCCCCGACGGCTGTCCCGACCATGGCGATGGCCGGTGAATCCTGGTATCAGGCAGTGATGAGGCCTGATGGCGGTGCGTGAACACCGCTCTGGACGTTCCCTTACTGCGCGAGATCGTCCAGGGCGGCGTCAAGCGCCATGTCATAGCTTCGAGCGCCAAAGCCCATGATCACGCCGCGTGCCACATCGGAAAGATACGAATGGTGGCGGAACGGCTCGCGGGCATGGGTGTTGGACAGGTGCAGCTCGATGAACGGGAGTGCGACGCCGAGTAGCGCATCGCGCAGCGCAACGCTGGTATGGGTAAAGGCCGCCGGATTGATCAGGATGATGGCGGTGCCATCTTCACGGGCAAGGTGGATACGCTCGATCAGCACATGCTCGGCATTGGACTGCAGCCAGTCCAGCTGATGGCCGGCCGCACTGGCGCGCTGGACCAGACGCTGGTGGATATCCTCCAGCGTGGTGGTGCCATACACCTCGGGTTCACGGGTCCCCAGAAGATTGAGATTGGGGCCGTTGAGTACCAGGATGCGCGCCATGAAAGTCCCTTGTGTCAGCCGTGCTCGAGCACCAAGCTCATTGAGCTGTTAACCCATGAAGAAAATGCAAAGATACCGTCACTATCCACGACGTTTACCTATTGAGCGTAGGCTGTTGCCGTAGTGACGCGGATTCTGCCGAAATTCTCGAACGCTGTCCAGTTTGGCACTGAACCGAAGATTTTGCCGCATTCTTCGTCCTCGCGTGCGTCTCGACAGCAACTGCCCCGCGCCGGGCCTGTGGCAGACACGCCGCTCAGTTCGCGCGCTGTGACGTGCCGCGCAGCTGATCCAGCACCGCTGTCAGGTGCTGACCGAGCTGACTGGCGTTGACCTCCCCCTGGATGCGCGCCGCCTTGAGCTCGCGTTCATTGGCGAAGAACAGCAGGCTGGGGGGGCCGAACAGGCCGAATTGCTTGAGCAGCGCCTGGGTCGCGATCCCGGTACTGGTGACGTCGGCGCGAATCAGGTGGAACTGGCGCAACTGGCTGGCGACTTTGGGGAAGACCTCGCGCTCCATCACCTTGCACGAGATGCACCAGTCGGCGTAGTAGTCGACGAATACCGGCTGGCCGCGGCTGGCGGCAATTGCCAGCTCATGTTCGAGCTCGCTCATGTCGCTGACGGTGGTGAAGTCCAGTGACGTCTCGGCGGCCTGCCCGGATGATGTGCCGCCAGTGAAGGGCGCCAGCGGGCGCAGCGGGTCGCTTGCGCCGCCTGCCACGCCCAGCAGGCTGATCATGCCCCAGCCCAGCGCGACCAGTCCCAATGCCTGACGGGCACGCGCCCAGCCTCGGGTCTGTGTGCTGAGCGCCCCCAGCGCCACGCCGGTGCCGATGGCCAGAATGGCCCAGCCCAGCACTGCCAGCGAGGCCGGCAGCAAGCGCTCTACCAGCCACAGCGCCACCCCCAGCAGCAGGATACCGAAGGCCTGCTTGATGCCCTCCATCCAGCCGCCGGCCCTGGGCAGCAGGCTGGCGCCGAAGGTGCCGACCAGAATCAACGGCACGCCCATGCCCAGCCCCAGCGCGAAGAGTGCCAGCCCGCCGGTCATGGCATCGCCACTGGCGGAGAGATAGACCAGCGCACCGGCCAGAGGTGCCGAGACGCAGGGCGATACCACGAGGACCGATAACGCGCCTGCCAGCGCCAGGCCGCCGGGGCCGGCATTCATCAGCCGTCCTTGCAGTGTGTCGAGCCGTGAGTGCATGCCGCTTGGCAGGCGTAGATTGAAGGCGCCGAACATGGCCAGCGCGAACAGCACGAACAAGGCAGCGAAGGGAATCAGTACGGCCGGTGCCTGCAGATGTGCCTGCAGGTTGAGTCCCGCGCCGAACAGGCCCATCAAGGTGCCGGCCGCGGCGTAGGTCAGGGCCATGCCCAGGGCGTAGCTCGTGGAGAGCAGCAAGGCGCGCGGGCGGCTGGGGCGCTGACCGACGATGATCGAGCTCAGGATCGGAATCATCGGCAGCACGCAGGGCGTGAAGGTCAGGCCGAGTCCGGCGAGGAAGAACAGCCCCAGAGCCATCAGCAGGCTGGCATCCGCGAACAGTGCGCTGAAGCCGGCATCGGTGCCGCTGATCGGGGCTGTTGTGGTGCGGGGGGCCACTGGCGCCGTCGTATCGCTCGACTGGCTGGCGGTCGGCATCAGCTGCGCGAAGGGGGCAGGGGCACTCTGCTCGCCGGCCTGCAGCGTGACGGTCTCCGGCGGATAGCAGAGCCCGGCATCGGCACAGCCCTGGAAGGTGATGGAGAGCGGGATCGGGCCGCTGGCCGGTGTGTCTTCATGCACTGCCTTGCTCGAGGAGGCGCTCATAAGCGGGATGCGAATGACCAGCGCATCGTGGAAGACATGCACCTCGCCCATGTAGGGGTCGTTCTTCAATTCTCCCGGCGGCAGGTCGGCGTCGCCCAGCACGACCTGGTCGCTGGTGGTCGCGAAGCTGAATTGGTGACGATAGAGGTAATAGCCTTCGGCGCTGGTGAAGCCGACATACAGGGTGTCGCCCTCGCGCCAGCTGCGCGGCTTGAAGGCTTCACTGACCGGCAGGAAATCGCCCTGATTACCGCCGCCGAACAGGCTGGACGCCGCACTGCTGGAGCCGCTGCCGGCGTTTGAACTTGAGCCTGAACTTGAGCCTGAACTTGAGCCTGAACTTGAGCCTGAGTCTGAGCTGAACAGGCCGGCATTGGCGGGCAGCGCCGCCATTGCCTGCGCGACCACCAGCGCGATTGCCAGCAGGGTTGCCAGCAATGCAGGGCCCAGCAGGCGTGAGAACGCGGAGGGGCGTGCGCGGCCTGTTGGCAGCGCCATGCTGACTTTCAAGAACGAACGAAGCACGAAAGCATCCTTATACAGTGCCGAAAGAACATCCTGCAGGCCTCAAGGCACCGCAGTGTCGCGCCGCCATCATTCTGCTCGGGGGGCGAGCGTTGGATCGTGAGCCAGCCCATCATCGCCGCGCACGACTTGCACGCGGATGAATGTGCCACCATGTAGCAGACATCCGCTCGTGTGAGGGCGTGTGAGGGAGTGTGAGGACGTATCGGGCTCGAGTGGTGAGGCCGCCTGCGCGGGTGGCAGTCTGGCACTCGCCCCGCCCGCGGCTCGGTCCGCGACTCGGTCCACGACCAGGCCCGTGACCCGGCCCGCAATCCGGAGCGCATCGCACCTTGCCACAGAACCGGCACTTCACCGAGTGCGACTGGCACGTGCAGGGGCGCATGATAGGATAGGACGTACGTCATGAGTACCGCCGCTGGATGCATCGGCGCGGCTCACATCCGTTCAGGCAGGTCTGACTCGTCTCTCACACGGCTTTTTCTACAAGGCTTCATACAAGGAAGAACGCATGGCCCTATTCGGTAAAGGCAGCAAGCGCGGCGCCAATCGCGATGTGCTGGAAACGCCTCAGTATGGCTGGATCTGGAAACCACTGATCGGGCTGTTCGTCATTTACCTGCTGGTCTGTGTTGGCCTTGGTATCTACTGGAGCAGTGAACCGGACGAGTTCAACATCGATCAGGCCACGCGCACCGAACTGGCTCGCGTGCACGGTCTGGCCGCGCCGGTGGCCAAGGTCGAGGGCGAAGAGCCGGCACCGGCTTTCGAGACCCTGCCGAAAGGCACCGCGACCGTCGCCACCCTGATGAAACTCAACGACACCCTGCTGCACAAGCCGGGCGGTTATCTCAAGAATGATGTGGCGCCGCCGGGGCTGATGCTCGACAACATGCCCAACTGGGAATATGGCGTGCTGGTGCAGGTGCGTGACATGACGCGTGAGCTGCGCAAGGAATTCAGCCGCTCGCAGTCCCAGTCCAGCGATGACAAGGCTCTGGGCAAGGCCGAATCCCTGCTGTTCATCGATGCCAATGCCTGGATGCTGCCGGAAGCCGAGCATGAATATGCCGACGCCAACCGTGAGCTGGGCGACTACCTCAAGCGTCTGAGCGATGACACCCAGAACAACGGCCAGTTCTACGCGCGTGCCGACAACCTGGTGGCCTGGCTGTCCGATGTCGAGAATCGCCTCGGTTCCCTGTCCCAGCGTCTGTCGGCGAGTGTCGGCAAGTCGCAGCTCAACCTGAGCCTGGCCGGCGACAAGAGCGCCACCTCCGCCAAGAGCACCCAGACGGAAGAAGAGATCAAGACGCCGTGGCTCGAGATCGATGATGTCTTCTATCAGGCACGCGGCACTTCCTGGGCGCTGATCCATCTGCTCAAGGCAGTGCGTCATGACTTCCAGGGCGTGCTGGAAGACAAGAACGCGCTGACCTCCATCGACCAGATCATCCGTGAGCTGGAAGCGACCCAGACCGATATCGGCAGCCCGATCATCCTCAATGGCTCCGGCTTCGGCTTCTTCGCCAACCATTCACTGGTGATGGCCAACTACGTCGCGCGAGCCAACTCCGCGATCAGTGACCTGCGCAGCCTGCTCGAGAAGGGCTGATCCCGTGACGCCCGATGCCGCCTGAGGACTATCCTCACCGGTGTCGGGCGTGAGCCGGAAACGAAAAAGCCCCCGTCAATGACGGGGGCTTTTTTGCATCGTGATGCCTGAATCGCGCATCACCTAAGAAGGACTCAGTCCTTCTGGTAGGCAGCGGCTGCCTTCTCGATCGCGGCACGGGCGGCATCAGCACCGTCCCAGGAATCGATCTTGACCCACTTGCCTTTCTCGAGATCCTTGTAGTTCTCGAAGAAGTGCGCGATCTGCTGACGCAGCAGTTCCGGCAGATCAGTGACTTCCTGGACGTCGTCGTACAGGGAGGTCAGCTTCTGGTGCGGGACGCAGACCAGCTTGGCGTCTTCACCGGCTTCGTCGCTCATGTTGAGCACGCCGACCGGACGCGCACGGATGACGCTGCCCGGTGCGACCGGATACGGGGTCACGACCAGCGCGTCGAGGGCATCGCCATCGTCGGCCAGGGTGTTCGGGATGTAGCCGTAGTTGGCCGGGTAGAACATCGGGGTGGCCATGAAACGATCCACCATGAGCGCATCGATGTCCTTGTCGATCTCGTACTTGATCGGCGCGTGATTGGCCGGAATCTCGATCGCTACGTAGACGTCGTTCGGCAATTCCTTGCCAGCGGGGATCTTGTCGAAACTCATTGTCGAGTCCTTGGGTTTGCGGGTTGAAGGCCTGCGGGTCAAAATTCCGCTGAATTATACGAACTGGCAGACCGTTTTGCCATTATGCCACGCTCGATCGCCTTGCGTTGCACCAACGAGTGGTGGCACTGCAGGCTGACTCGGGTAACACTTGGGGCCGTCCAGCGCGGCGCAACGGCGATTGTGCGTTCAGCATCGGCTGGCGCTGCGTCACCACCGCATGCATGAAACGTAACGGCAGGATCGAGACGCAAGGAGACCGCCTTGGCGGATGCAGAGCTTTCACTCAGTTACGGTCAGGCCTTCGTGGCTCCCGACCGCAAGCGTCATCGCAGCTCGATGTCGCTGGAGATACCGCTGGAGCGCGGCCCGCTGGCGGCCAAGGGCGGCTGTGCGCTGATCGCCGACACCACCAGCAAGAATGCGATTGCCAAGCAGGCCGGCGATCTTGCCGTGCGTGGCTTTCTGGCCGATTACTTCGCCACGCCCGACAACTGGAGCGTCAAGTATTCCGCGACCCGCGTGCTGCGGGCGCTGAACAGCTGGTGTTACAGCCAGAGCCGCTTCGTGCGGGGCGGCAGTTACGTGACCTCGATTTCCGCCGTCGTCTTCCGGGGCCAGTCGGCGCATCTGTTCCATGCCGGTGACACGGTGGTCTTCCGGCTGCGTGGCGGCGAGTTCGAGCAGATCTCGCGCGACCATGTCACCGATCTCGGCGGCTATCGTTATCCGTCGCGGGCACTGGGCATGGATGTCAGCCTCGACATCGACTACATCGAGCTGCCGCTCAAGCAGGGCGATATCTTCCTGTTCACCACCCAGGCGGTGCGCGGCACCCTGCTGCCTTCCGATTTCGTGTCACTGATTCGCGATGACGTCTCGGATCTCGATGCCGCCAGTGAGCGCCTGGCCCATGCCGCGGCGGACCGCGCCGATGAGCGCGGCTACACGGCCGACCAGTTCTGCTTCCAGCTGGTGCGCATCGATCGCCTGGCGACTGCCTCTGACGATACGCCGGGGCGCGTCTATGGCGACCTGCCGGTGCCGCGTGAGCTGGAGCCTGGCGACCGCATCGATGGCCTGGAAGTGATGGAGGTCATGTCGCGCAGCGCGCGGGTACGCGTCTACAAGGTGCGTGACCTCAAGAGCCGGCGCGTGATGGTGATGAAGGCGCCCAGCCCGGAGCTGTCGCTCAAGAATGCCTATCTCGAGCACTTCCTGCTCCAGCAGTGGGTGGTGGACCGCGTCAGCTCGCCCTTCGTGGTCAAGGTGGTGGAGCCGTCACGTCCGCGTGATCATCTCTACTATCTGCTTGAGCACCTGGAGGCGCAGACACTGACCGAATGGGCGCGCATGCACCCGCAGGCCAATCTCGAGCAGCGTCTCGATATCGCGCGCCAGCTTGGCAAGGCCGTGCATGCCCTCAATCGTCGTGAGGTGCTGCACCAGCTGATTCACCCCGACAACGTGATGATCGACCGTCATGGCAAGGTGGTGCTGGTCGATTTCGGCGCCTGCCATCTGCGTGAAGGGGATGGCCATGAGAGCGCCGGTCCGCTGGCGCGTCAGGTCGGCCTCACCGAACACAGCGCGCCGGAATATGCCCTTGGCGCCGATGTCAGTCGACGCAGCGATCAGTACGGCCTGGCCTCGGTGATCTACTGGCTGCTGACCGGCATGCAGCCCTACGCCCAGTCGATGGAGCAGCTGCGCACCCATACCGACCTCGAACTGCTGGAGTATCAGCCAGCCCGCATGCGCAATCCCCAGGTGCCACAGATACTGGACGACGCCCTCAGGCGCGCCCTGGACCCGCAGCGCACCCTGCGCTATCGCCGCCTGTCTGAGCTGCTCTACGCGCTGCGCCTGCCGCAGCAGGACCCCGGCAAGGCGCTGACGCCCTCGGAGGCGATACGTGAACCGGCCAATTTCTGGCAGGGCGTCGCCGGCATCCTGCTGTTGCTGCTGGTGCTGTCCTGGCTGCTGAAGTGAACGCAGAGCCTGATGGGGCTCAAGGCCATGGTGGGAGGAAGAGGTGTATGGGACAGACCGCGATCGTGATCGGGGCGACCGGCGTGGTGGGGCGCGAGGTGGTGGCTGAGCTCATCGCCTGCGAGGCCATCGCCCGAGTCGTCACGCTGACGCGCCGGCCGGCGCCTTGCGACTCTGACAAGGTCGAGAACCATGTGGTCGGCTTCGCGCGACTGGAAGACTGGGCCCACTGTTTCCAGGCGGACCTGCTGGTCTCCTCCAGCGGCGCCAATCACGCGAGCCGCAATGGCTACCTCAGGATGAAGGGCGAGCTGGAAGTGGCCATCAAGGCGCTGCCTTTTGCGCGTATCAGTGTCTTCCAGCCGTCATTGCTGGTGGGGGAGCGCAGCGAGTTCCGCCTGGGCGAGTCGCTGGCGCGCTATCTGTTGCCAGCGCTCACCCGCTTGCCGGGCCTGCAGCGCTATCGACCGATCCGTGGCGCTCAGGTGGCGGCGCGTATGGTCGAGGTCAGCCAGCGTCAGCAGCAGGCGCATGCGGTGTACCGGCTGGAGGAGGTGTTTCCCCGTATCCCCGCATGACAACTGACAGCCATCAAAAAGCCCCGCACAGTCGCCTGTGCGGGGCTTTTTTACACTCGCTTCACTGTCAATGACCGGCTCTGTCAACGACCGGGACAGTCAGCTACCGGGTCAGTCAGCAACTGGCCGTGTCAGCGATCGGCCGTGTCAGCGACGGGCCGCTCAGGCGCATCAACGCCAGGCGATCAGATCGTGAACGGTGTCAGCTTCTTCTCGACCTTGGCCAGCGTGAGCCTGGCGACCGCCGGCAGACCATTGACGAACGGCGGGAAGTCCTCACCCTGGATCAGCGGCGACAGATATTCGCGGCAGGCGTCGGTGATGTAGAAGCCATCTTCGGTGATGAACTCCAGCGGCATGAACTTCTCGTGGTTGGCGATCTGCTCCAGCGGCGCCTCGATGATGTCCCAGGCGTAGTCAGCGCCATCGCCGAGGCGACGGATCGCCGGCATCACGGCATTCTTGCCGGCCAGGGCCATCTCGACGGCGGCACGGCCAGTGGCGTAGGCCTGCTCGACGTCGGTCCTGGAGGCGATGTGACGCGCTGCGCGCTGCAGGTAATCGGCCACCGCCCAGTGGTACTTGTAGCCCAGATCCTGCTTGACCATGCCGGCCAGTGTCGGCGCGACGCCGCCCAGCTGACGGTGGCCGAAGGCATCGGTGTTGCCGGCATCGGCCAGGAAGGTGCCATCTTCGTAACGCGCACCTTCGGAGACCACTACCACGCAGTAGCCGTGTTCCTTGACGCAGGCATCGACGCGCGCCATGAATTCCTTGCGGTGGAAGGCAACTTCCGGGAAGACGACGATGTGCGGCGGCTGGGTGGCATCTTCACCGGCCAGGGCACCGGCAGCGGCGATCCAGCCCGCGTGACGGCCCATGACTTCCAGGATGAACACCTTGGTGGAGGTGGCGCACATGGAGGCGATGTCGAGACCGGCTTCACGGGTGGAGGTGGCGATGTACTTGGCCACGCTGCCGAAGCCCGGCGAGTTGTCGGTGATCGGCAGGTCGTTGTCCACGGTCTTCGGCACATGGATGGCCTGGATCGGGTAGCCCATGGTCTCGGCCAGCTGAGAGACCTTCAGGCAGGTATCGGCGCTGTCGCCGCCACCGTTGTAGAAGAAGTAACGGATGTCGTGGGCCTTGAACACCTCGATCAGACGCTCGTACTGGGTACGGTGGTCCTCGATGCTCTTGAGCTTGTAGCGGCAGGAGCCGAAGGCACCGCCCGGCGTGTGGCGCAGGGCGGCGATGTTCTCGTCGCTTTCCTGACTGACGTCGATCAGGTCTTCGGTCAGGGCACCGATGATGCCGTTGTGACCGGCATACAGCTTGCCGATCTGGTCGCCGTTTTCACGAGCGGCTTCGATGACGCCACAGGCACTGGCGTTGATGACGGCGGTAACGCCACCGGACTGGGCGTAGAAGGCATTGTGCTGGGGCATGGGCTTCTCGTCTCTGCTTCCTTGTCATGGTCTTGAACGGGCTGGCGCTTACCCGCCGCATCATATCCGAAAGACATGACCCCTGCACGACGCCCGAATGCCACTGGGGGTGTCGTCCATCCCTGACAGGTCGCGCGCTACTCGCCGCCTGGCGGGCATGCTAGGCTGCTCGGGCTTCCGGATTGGAGAAACAGATGCACCTTCACGTCATCGGTATTTGCGGTACCTTCATGGGCTCTCTGGCGCTTCTGGCGCGCGCGCGTGGTCATCGCGTCACGGGGAGCGATGCCAACGTCTATCCGCCCATGAGCACACAGCTGGCCGAGGCCGGTATCACCCTGATGGAAGGCTATGCGGCCGACAATCTCGTCCCAGCGCCTGACCTTGCGGTGGTCGGCAATGCCGTCTCGCGCGGCAACCCCGAAGTCGAGGCGCTGCTCGAGCGTGGGCTGGCCTATACCTCCGGCCCGCAATGGCTGTGTGACGAGGTGCTGACCGGCCGTCCGGTGATCGCCATCGCCGGCACCCACGGCAAGACCACCACCGCGACCATGACCGCCTGGATTCTCGAATGCGCGGGCCTCGCGCCGGGCTATCTGATCGGTGGCGTGCCGCCGCAGCTGGGCGATTCCGCGCGTATCGGCGATCCCAGGGCGCCCTTCGTGGTCGAGGCCGATGAATACGACACGGCCTTCTTCGACAAGCGCTCCAAGTTCGTGCATTACCGGCCGCGCATCGCCGTGCTCAACAATCTCGAGTTCGATCACGCCGACATCTTCCCGGATCTCGCCGCCATCGAGCGTCAGTTCCACCACCTGGTGCGCACCGTGCCGGCAGGCGGCAAGCTGGTGGTCGCGGCGGACGCCGTCGCCGGAGCCGAGGCGCTGGAGCGCGTGCTGGATCAAGGCTGCTGGACGCCGGTGACGCGCTTCGGCGATGAGAGCGGTATCGAGAATGCCGGTGGCGACTGGCGCTATCGCCTGATCAGTGCCGACGGCAGCCACTTCGCGCTGGCGGCACCGCTTGATGATTCAGGCGAGGCGGACCGCTTCGTCGAGTGCCAGTGGGCGATGCGTGGGCGCCACAACGTGGCCAATGCCTGCGCCGCCGTGGCCGCGGCCGTCGAATGCGGCGTGGGTCTCGAGGTGGCGCTGGAGGCGCTCGCACGCTTCGCGCCGCCCAGGCGTCGCCAGGAGCTGCGCGGTGAGGTGGCAGGCGTCAAGGTCATCGATGACTTCGCGCACCACCCGACCGCCATCGCCACCACGCTCGAGGGCCTGGCGCCGGGCGTGGCGGCCGAAGGGCAGGGCGGTCGCCTGTGGGCGGTGATCGAACCGCGCTCCAATACCATGAAGCTCGGCACCATGAAGGCGCGTCTGCCGGCTTCAGTGACCGCGGCCGACCGCGTCAGCTGGTTCGCGGGCCCCAGCCTTGGCTGGTCATTGGAGGAGACGGTCAGCGAGTGCCGCGCGCTCGGCGTGGAGGCGGAGGTCGAGCAGGACCTCGACACCCTGATCGCGAAGATCGCCAATCAATCCCGCGCCGGCGACTGGGTGGTGGTGATGTCCAATGGCGGCTTCGGCGGTATCCACGAGCGCCTTCTGGCGGCGCTGGCAGCACGTGAAGGTGAAGCATGAAAACGCAAGCGACAGCCCCAGAGGGCGAGTTCAAGTCGGCGGTCACCGTCGCGCTGACCGGGGCCTCCGGCGCCCAGTACGGCCTGCGCCTGATCGAGTGTCTGGTCGCGGCCGGTCATGAAGTGATGGTGATGGTCTCCAAGGCAGCGCACATGGTGATCGCCACCGAGACCGACGAGGAGCTGCCGGCGCGCCCGGCGCGTCTCACCGAGGTGCTCACGCAGCGCTACGCCGCCAGACCCGGCCAGATTCGCTGCTTCGGGCGCGAGGACTGGATGGCCCCGGTGGCCTCCGGCTCCGGCGCGCCGAGCGCCATGGTGGTGTGTCCGTGTTCCACCGGCTCGCTGTCCGCGATCGCGACCGGGGCCAGCAACAACCTGATCGAACGTGCCGCCGACGTGGCCCTCAAGGAGCGCCGCACGCTGATTCTGGTGCCGCGCGAGACGCCGTTCTCGGCCATCCATCTTGAACACATGCTGAGTCTGACGCGCATGGGCGCCGTCATCCTGCCCGCCGCGCCCGGCTTCTATCATCGCCCGCAGACCCTCGATGACATGATCGATTTCATCGTCGCGCGCATTCTCAACCAGCTGGGAATCTCGCATGCGCTGATGCCGCGCTGGGGCGAGGGGCATGTCAGCGGCGATTGAAGGGCGGTCAGTCGATCCGCTCGGGTGAGAGCTTGTCAGAGGCATCCCTCTGGCACTGCATCAGACTGTGCAAGGAGAGCAGGGAATGCTGAATTGGTCATTGTTGTCGGTGTTCGTGCCGACGTTCTTTCTGGTCTCGCTGACGCCGGGCATGTGCATGACGCTGGCGATGACTCTGGGCATGACCCAGGGCGTCAAGCGCACCCTGTGGATGATGGTGGGCGAACTGCTGGGCGTCGGGCTGGTGGCGGTGTCGGCGGTGATCGGCGTCGCGACCATCATGCTGCGCTATCCGATGGTGTTCTCGGCCTTCAAGCTGGCGGGTGGCGCCTATCTGGCCTGGCTGGGGATCCAGATGTGGCGCTCACGTGGCCGCCTGGCCCTGGGGGTAGCAGGGGAGGATGCGGCGGCACCGCGCGCCTCGCGCCGTGCACTGGCGGCACAGGGCTTCGTCACCGCAATCGCCAATCCCAAGGGCTGGGCGTTCTTCATCGCGCTGTTGCCGCCATTTCTGGATGCCAGCCTGCCGCTGGCGCCGCAGCTGATCGCGCTGGTCGGCATCATCCTGACGCTGGAATTTACCTGCCTGCTGCTCTACGCCGGCGGTGGCAGCAGCCTGGCGCGCTGGCTGGGGCGTGGCTCGCGTGTGCGCCTGATGAACCGCGTGGCCGGCACGCTGATGATCGGCGTGGGAATCTGGCTCGCGACCGGTTGATGTCGGCATGACTGAGCCAGGCATTGCAGCTTGTAAATACATCAAGGCCCGCCATTGGCGGGCCTTGGTGCGTTCAGAGGCGCGGCTTTGGTTCAGCTGCGGCGCTGGTTCAGCTGCGACCCAGTGTCTCAAGTGCTGCCGCCGCCACGATGAAGCTGCCGCCGACCAGCGTCAGCCAGGTGGGCACCTCGCCGAGAATCAACCATGCCAGCAGCACGCCGTAGACGGGTTGCAGGCAGCCGATCATGCCGATGGTCTTGGCCTTGAGGCCACCGAGGGCGAAGGTCATCAGTGCATGCGGCGCTGCCGTGAAGACGATGGCCAGCACCAGCATGGCGATCCCCGTCGAGGGGCTGGCATCCATGATCTCGCCGGAGACGAACGGCAGCGTCAGCACCACGACACCCAGCGCCTGCAGGCCCATCGATAGCACCGGATTGAGGTGGCTGAGACGGTAGCGCACCAGCAGATTGCGCGCCGCGAACAACAGGCCCGAGAATACGCCCCACAACACTCCCGCCAGGCTGTCGCCCTGCGCGCTGCTGTCGCCGCCGGGAACGAGCAGCCAGACGCCGATGCAGACCAGTCCCGCTGCCGCGAGGTCCTTCGCTTTCAGGCGCGTGCCTTCCACCCAGGGCTCCAGCAGCACGATGAAGATGGGATAGGTGAACAGCGCCAGCATGCCGGTGGCCACGGAAGACACCTGCATCGAGTGAAAGTAGCTCACCCAGTGCGCGGCCATCAGCGCGGCGGCGATGCCCAGCAAAGCCCAGTCGCGCCCGCTCAGACGCAGCGAGACATGCCACTTAAGGCGCGCCAGCCACAGCAGGAACAGTCCCGCCAGCAGGCTGCGCCAGGTGGTGATATCGAGCGCCGAGAGGGGCACGCCTTTCGAGAACAGCGCCGTACCGCCGAGCAGCGCGATGCCGAGATGAATCGACATCAGCGCTTGGGGCTGGTTGGCGGGAGGGGCAGCAGGGCCGGGCATGAGGTTCCTCGTCATCAGGGGGTAGTGAAAAAGCCGCCATCTCAGGCGGCTCATCGGTTTACAGCGCTATCACGGCAACGTTATCGCGACGGACTGAGCGGCAGCAGTCTGATCGCGACAGACTAGAGCGGCAGCCAGACGAAGCGTGCCGCCAACAGCAGCAGGCTCGCCATGCTCAACCACAGCAGCGGAGCTGGCGATTCCAGGGGGGCCGAGGGCTGGCGCACGAAGGCGGGATAGCTGATGCGCACCAGCGCACAGACCAGCAGTCCCAGGCAGGCACCGCCCAGCACATCGCTGAGGTAATGGACCCCAAGCGTGATGCGTGACAGGCCGACGAGCGTACAGGCGGCGATGGCTGCCCAGTAGATCCAGCGACGTCGCGAGGAGGGCTGGCGCTCGGCGATGAAGGCGGCGGCCAGTCCGAAAACCGCCACGCTACCGGCGGCATGGGCGCTGGGAAACGACATCGATCCTTCCAGGAAGGCGGGGGTATCCGGACGCGGGCGCTGGATCAGGTGCTTGAGCACGGTATTGGCGCTGGCGATGCCCAGCCAGGCGGCCGTCAGATGCAACCACACCGCGTGGCGACCCTTGAGCAGCAGCCACACCAGCCACGGAGCCACAAGTGCCGCCAGACCGGTGCCATCGGCGAGGCGAGACAGCACGAGGCTTGCCTCGCGCAGCCAGTCCTGGGGCATCAGTGAGGAGAGGCTTGCGGCCAGCGAGGCGGCCACGCGGTCGATCCACCACGGCTCGGGATGGGCCAGCACCGCCAGGCTTATGGCGGGCACGCTGATCACCGCGAAGATCAGCAGCGCCATCGAGGCGAGCGGGAATTCGCCCTCGGGGTCGGGATGGCGCAGCTGCCACCACAGACGCCGCCCGGAAGGGCTGCGACGCATGCGGCGAGCCAGCCAATGATAGAGGCGGCCCTCGCGGCCCAGCTGGCGGCGCAGGAAGGAGAAGGCGAAGGCACAGGCGATCAGGCCGCTGGCCAGGCCGACCAGCAGGCCGTCGGCCCCTTCCGGCAGGGTGAACAGTGACTGCCAGGTCTGGCCCAGCAGATAGCCCGGCAGCAGGTAGGCCGGTGCCCAGGCCAGCGCCGAAAGGCCATTGACCAGGAAGAAGCGCGCCGGCGGCATGTCGAGCATGCCGGCGACCAGCGGGATGATCGGGCGCACCGGGCCGACGAAGCGCCCGAAGGCGATCGACCAGCTGCCGTGGCGATGAAAGAACTGCTGGCCGTGCTCGATCCACTCGGGATGGCGCGAGAAGGGCCAGCGGCCGGGCAGTTGATCGCGATAGCGGATGCCCAGCCAGAAGCTCACGCCATCGCCGATGATGGCGCCCAGCGCCCCGGCGGCCAGCAGTATCGGCAGCGAGAGTTCGAGGTGGCCGGCCAGGGAGGCGCCGGCGGTGAGAATGACCACGCCCGGCACCAGCAGGCCGATGATGGCGAGAGATTCAAGCAGTGAGACCAGGCCGATGACGGCGACAAGGGCTGCCGGGTGATCGCTCAGCGTGGTCATCAGGGTGTCGATCATCACGCTGGGGTTCAGCCAATGCAGCAGTGACGCAAGGGTGTCGCTCATTCATTGAGATCCATCAGGGCAAGCTGGCTGGCCAGCAGGCGTTGCTCGAGTTTCTGGGTGGTGTCATCGGCCTTGTACGTCACCAGGCGCGCGCGGGCAATGATGGAGCCGGTTTCCGGCTGTGTGGCCGCTGCCAGCGCCGCGGTCAGGCGCTCGCGCATGATCAGCGCTCCCGCCTCGCCGGTATTGGGCAGCATCAGCCAGAAGGACGACTTGTCGCTGCGACACAGCAGGTCGCCCTGGCGCGAGACCTCCTGCATCACGTCGCAGGCCATCGCCAGGCATTCGACGCGCCTGTCTTCGCCGAACTGCTCGCCGAGCATGTCCAGTTGCGGCAGATAGACGACCAGAATGCTGAACGGTTGGTCCAGTGCCCGCGCACGCGCCGCCTCACTGATCAGTCGTTGCTGACCGGTGCGGGCGTTGAAGGCGTTGCACTCGGTTTCCTCGCTGGCGGTCAGGCTCATGACACCCGCCTGCAGGCTGTTGATGACGAACGGCTGGCTGGCCACCAGCAGCAGGCACAGGTAGCGCAGTATCTCGCCGAAGTTGTCTTCCTGCTGGCCCAATAGCCATAGCCACAGCGGTGCCAGCACCAGATTGAGCAGCATCGCCGGTGCCAGGGGCAACAGCAGCAATGTCAGCACGCTGGGCAGCCCAAGCCACAGCGACATGCCCGGATAGGTGCCCGGCGCCTCGAGTGCCAGCATCAGATAGCTGGCGATCAGCGTCAGATAGGAAGGCAGCGGCTGCTCATCATCGAGGTGATTGAGGCCGGCGGCAATCGCCATCAGCAAGGTGGCCAGCACCGGCGTCAGGATATGCTCGAAATCGCCCACCAGGTAGCGCCACAGGGCATAGGTGGCGATCACCGCGGCGGCCAGCAGCATGATCAGTGTCTTGCGATTGGCGAGTTCCCGACGTTCACGATGGGCCAGGCTGTGCAGAGGAGACATCAGTGATCATTCCCCCGCGACGGTGCCACGGCGACCTTGTCTGCCGCGCTGGCCGGTTTGAGGGTGTCTCGCCCATGGCCTGACAGGGCATCGTCTGTCGAGGTTTCGTCTGACGAGGCATCGGCATCGGCAGGCTTGCGAGGCAGTGGCGGCAGCAGGGTGATCGGCTGCGGTTCATCGCTCAGGTGGGCGCTGAGGCGCTTGAGGTCCAGCGCGCTGGGGTCGCTGTCGTTGAGAGGCTGCACGCGGGCGCGAATCGGCATCGCGAGATGCTCGATCAACTGGCGACGGCGCAGACTGGTCATGCGCTCGCCGCGGGTGACCAGTAGGACGGCCAGTGCCCCGTCATCGAGCTGGTAGCGGGTCTCATGCGGCAGCGCGGCACTGTCGAGGGTATTCATCAGGCGACGATTGGCCAGACGACCGGTCTTGACCGGTGCGAGCAGGATCAATTCGATATGGATGTCCTCGCGATCGGCACGGGCAATTTCCCGCGGCAGGTCGCGCATCAGCTGGTATTGTGACCAGATCGCGCGGCTGGAATCACGCCGACCACGCCGCTCCAGCTGCATCCAGACCTGCTGCTGACGCCGTCCACCGATGGCACCGAGCGCCATCAGGGTTGCGGTGATGCCGATGCCCAGACTCAGCCAGTCGCTGCCCAGCTGAGCAAGCGCCAGCCAGGTGGTCACCAGCCCGATCAGTGCGCAGGCCGGTGCCAGCCAGCGCGGGCGCGGATAGAGCAGCAGGACGGCAAAGCCCCACAGCCACATCAGGTGTTGCTGCGGGGCCAGCAGTACCAGCGCACTCATGATCAGCGCGACGCTGAGCATCACCAGCGTGCGGAACCAGCGCAGGGTGAACAGCTCGTGGGCGAGAGAGACCACCAGCAACATCGTGCCACCCACCGCCAGCAACAGGGCAGTGAGCGTCAGGCCGATACTGATCTGTCGTGCCGCTTCCAGCAGCAGCAATACAGAGCCGAGCAGACAGACGAACTGACTGAGACGGACTTTGAACTTGATCTCCATGGTGACTTATATTGGCACCTTTGCCGTGGATGGCGCGAAATCGGCCGAATTCCCTGGCCGAACGGTCTGTGACGTGGGCATTGCCTGCACGTTTGCAAGATGCGACGGTGCTCCGATCATGCAACGTCTTCTGCAATAATGGCAGCATACCCCAAACGGCGAGTGACAAAAGTGTCTACGCCTCTGAGGCTTTCACATACGACCACCACGTCTGGCCTTCACCTCAGGCCTTCACGTCAGGGCTTTACGTCAGGGCTTTACGTCAGGGCTTCTCTGGGGAATGCCCTCGCGGGGCCCGGCCGATGATGAAATGAGCACGTGGACACTGACAACCAGCGAGATTAGGCACATGAGTGAGCAGGGCAAGCACGACACCACGGACGTCGTGGCGTACATGAATCGTCTGGGGCACGCAGCGCGCGCGGCAAGCGTCGTGATGCGTCGCGTCGACAGCGGCATCAAGAATCGTGCTCTGCAGACCATGGCGCGTCTGATCGATGAGCGTCGCGAGACACTGGCAGAGGCCAATGCCGAGGACCTGACGCGTGCACGCGCCAATGGGCTCTCGGAGGCGATGGTCGATCGTCTCGCGCTGACGCCGGCGCGTATCGACGGCATGATCGAAGGGCTCGAGCAGGTCGCGGCGCTGCCGGACCCGGTCGGTGAGGTCGATGGTCTGCGCTCGCGTCCGAGCGGCATTCAGGTCGGTCACATGCGCGTGCCGCTGGGCGTGATCGGCATCATCTTCGAGTCACGCCCCAACGTGACCATCGAGGCGGCCAGCCTGTGTCTGAAGTCCGGCAATGCCTGCATCCTGCGTGGTGGCTCCGAGGCCGCGTCCAGCAATCGTGCGCTGAGCGAGATCATCAGCGAGGCGTTGGTGCTCTCCGAGCTGCCGGCCACGGCAGTGCAGGTCGTCGCCACCACGGACCGTGCCGCGGTCGGTGAGCTGATCGCGATGCCCGAGTTCGTCGATGTCATCATTCCGCGCGGTGGCAAGAGCCTCATCTCGCGTATCTCGCGTGATGCGCGCGTGCCGGTCATCAAGCACCTCGATGGCATCTGCCACGTCTATATCGATGCCACGGCTGACCTGGCGATGGCGGTCCGGATCGCCGAGAACGCCAAGACCCACCGCTACGGCACCTGCAACACCATGGAGACCCTGCTGGTCGATGCGCCGGTTGCCGCCGAGGTCCTGCCGCGTATCGCCGAGCGTCTGGCGGCACATGAAGTCGAGATTCGCGGTTGCGAGCGCACCTGCGCAGTGCTGCCGCAGGCCGTGGCCGCCAGTGCGGAAGACTGGGACACCGAATACCTTGCGCCGATTCTGGCGATTCGCGTCGTGGATGGCGTCGATGAGGCGATGGCGCATATCGAGCGGCACAGCTCCGGGCACACCGAGGCCATCATCACCGAGAACTATGCGCTGGCGCGCCGTTTCATGGCGGAAGTCGATTCCAGCTCGGTGATGGTCAACGCCTCCACCCGCTTCGCCGATGGCTTCGAATATGGCTTGGGCGCCGAGATCGGCATCTCCACCGACAAGCTGCATGCGCGTGGTCCGGTCGGGCTTGAGGGCCTGACGACCCGCAAGTACATCGTGTTCGGTGATGGGCAGATTCGCCAGTGAAGGACCAGGTCTCACCCGCCGAGGATCAGGTCGCGTCCGAGCAGACCTTGACGAACGAGAGGACCTTGACGAACGAGAGGACCTTGACGAACGAGCAGGCCCTGTCGCCCGAGGCGCTGGAGGACACCCAGCGCCCCTTGAATGCCGATGGTCTCGCGCAGGAGCGTGAGGCCGTGCATCACAGCACCGAGTCGACACATGACTCGCGCTCAAGGACTCACACGTCAGCGGAGCCGGGCTTCGAGGGCTGCCTCGGCCCGGTACCGCGTGTCGCCATGCTCGGCGGCACCTTCGATCCCATCCATCACGGCCATCTGCGCAGTGCCATCGAGCTGCGCGAAGCGCTGGGTCTGGACCATGTGCTGCTGGTGCCTTCGCATCAGCCGCCGCATCGCGCCGCGCCCGGCGTCAGCAGTGACCAGCGTCTGGCGATGCTGGAAGCCGCGATAGAGGCAGAGCCGGGCCTCAAGGCCGATGGGCGTGAGCTGCTGCGCGATGGGCCTTCCTACAGTGCCGACACCCTGGCCAGTCTACGTGCCGAATATGGCCCGCAGGCACGGCTGGTGATGGCCATCGGCCATGACGCCTTCCTCAAGCTCGGGGAGTGGCATGCCGCCGACCGTCTGTTCGATGATGCCCATGTGGTGGTGATCGAGCGGCCGGACCATGATGCACCGCTGCCCCGGGCGCTCGAAGCGTTGATCCAGGGGCGCGAGGTCGACTCGGTGGCGGCCTTGATGGCGCGCCCGGGTGGCCATCTGTTGCGCCTGTCGCTGCCGACGCGCATGGCCATCAGTGCCACCTTCGTGCGCGAGCGCCTCGCGCTGGGTGACAGCGTGCGCTACCTGCTGCCGGAAGCGGTGATCCGTCATATCGAGGCGCATGGCCTCTATTGTCCGTCATCGACCTGAGCCCATCATCAGCCTGAGTCCATCATCGAGCTGGGCCCATCATCGAGCTGAGCGTTGTGGCTCTGAACGTCTTGTCGCGTGCGAGCGTGGCATCATGAGAGGGGGTGTCGCTGCCGCGATCCCGCATCGCCGTGCGTGGCGCCCCTTTGGCGAGTAAATGACGATGCCCATAGGCGCGCGCATCGCCAACGGGTAGAATGCGCCCCCTGCCGAACAAACTCCCGAGGAATCATGCAGACCGAAGCTCTTAAAAACCTGGTTGTCGACGCCCTTGAAGAACTCAAGGCCCAGGAAATCAGCGAGATCAATGTCTCCAAGCTGACCAGCGTCACCGATGTGATGGTGATCGCGACCGGTACGTCCAGCCGCCATATCTCCGCGCTGGCCAACAACGTGCAGGTCACCGTGAAAGAAGCCGGCGTCAAGCCGCTGGGCTGTGAAGGCGACAACGGCTCCGACTGGGTGCTGCTGGATCTGGGCGATGTCGTCGTCCACGTCATGCTGGCCGAAACCCGTGCCCTGTACGACCTCGAGCGCCTGTGGAGCGATCTCCCCCGCGAAACGCGTGAAGAGTACGAGCAGAGCCACTGATCCTGCCAGCCTGACCCGACGGGTTGCTCGTCGGGGCATGCCAACCGCGCGTTACGTCCTTGCCGGTCGCGATGTCGCGGGCAGGGAGTATCCGATGGAAGGACTGCGGGCTCGCCCGTCGTTCTGACACAGCACGGGACAGGACATGAAGATCCGAGTTTTGGCGGTCGGGCAGAAGATGCCGGACTGGGTGGAGAAGGGTAGCCGGGAATATCTCAAGCGCATGCCGCGGGATTTTTCGCTTGAGTTCATCGAGCTGGCGCCCGGCAATCGCGGCAAGAATGCGGACATCGCCCGTGCCATGGCCAGTGAAGGCGATCGGATGCTTGAAAAACTCAAGGGAAATGAACATGTTGTCGCCCTTGATGTCCTAGGTAAGGCCTGGAGTACCGAGCAGCTTGCCCAGCATGCCGATGATTGGCGGCTGGGAGGGCGAGACGTGGCCATCCTCATCGGTGGTCCGGATGGGCTCGACCCACGCCTGCTGGCACGTGCCGATCAGCGCTGGTCGCTCTCGGCACTGACGCTGCCGCACCCCCTGGTGCGCATCGTGCTGGCGGAACAGCTTTACCGCGCCTGGACATTGCTGGTCGGGCACCCCTATCACCGGTAAGCGCCTGCCGCTTGCGACACGACACTGGTTGCGAGACCCGCCATGCGCCAACGCCGGGCGACGATAAAGAATCCTCAACAGGAAGTGCGGATCTTTCGCCTTCGCAGCATCGTGGCTGCCGGCCTTGTGCTGGTGCTGGCCGGGTGTCTGCTGGCGCGGCTGCTCTTCCTGCAGGTCGTGGAACACGACATCTATACGACGCGCTCGGACAAGAACCGTGTGCGTGTCGAGCCCTTGCCGCCTACGCGCGGCTTGATCTATGACCGCAATGGTCAGCTGCTCGCCGAAAACCGCCCCAACTACAATCTCACCATCGTGCGCGAACGCGCCGGTGATCTCGAGACGACGCTTGAGCGCCTGGTCGAGATTCTCGATCTGCCGCCCGATGAAGTCGAAGACTTCAAGGAACGCTCGCGTCAGCGTCAACGCCCCTACCAGCCCGCCCTGTTGATGAGTGAATTGAGTCAGGAGCAGATCGCGCGTCTGGCCGTCAATCGCTATCGTCTGCCCGGCGTCGAGGTCGAGGCGCAGCTGCTGCGCTACTACCCGGACGCCAAGCCGCTGTCGCATACCCTGGGGTATGTGGGGCGCATCAATCAGGCCGAGCTCAAGACCCTCGACAAGGGCAACTATTCGGGCACCCACTTCATCGGCAAGACCGGCATCGAGCGCTTCTATGAAGAGGAGCTGCACGGTCAGGCGGGCCTGCGCAAGGTGGAAACCAATGCGCGGGGTCGCGTGCTGCGTGAGCTGTCGCGGATCGATCCGGTGCCGGGCAAGGACCTGACGCTGACCATCGACCGCGGCCTGCAGGATCTCGCCTATCGGCTGCTCAAGGGGCGGCGTGGTGCCATCGTGGCCATCGAGCCAGAGACGGGCGACATCCTGGCGATGGCCTCCGTGCCGGGCTTCAATTCCAATGAATTCGTCACCGGCATCAGCGTCAAGAGCTATCGCGCGCTGCAGAATGATATCGACCTGCCGCTGTTCAATCGTGCCATTCGCGGCCAGTACCCGCCGGCCTCGACCGTGAAGCCCTTCATGTCGCTGGCGGGGCTGGAGAACGGTGCCATCACCACCAGCACCACCTTCTACGATCCCGGCTATTTCCAGCTGCCCAATGACAGCCACAAGTATCGCAACTGGCTGCGCTGGGGGCATGGGCGCGTCAACATGCGGCGTGGCATTGCGGTGTCCAATGACACCTTCTTCTACAACGTCGCCTATCGCCTGGGGATCGACCGCATCAGCGAGTACATGCACAAGTTCGGCTTCGGTGAGCAGACGGCGCTGGACGTGCAGGGCGCGCTGCCCGGCCTGATGCCGTCCAAGGAATGGAAGCGCAATCGCTACGACAAGCCCTGGTACCCCGGCGAGACCATCTCCATCGGTATCGGTCAGGGCTACTGGCTTGCCACGCCGTTGCAGCTCGCCTCGGCGGAGGCCGTGCTGGCCAATCGCGGCAGGCACGTGACGCCTCACCTGGCCAAGCGCATCGGTGACGAGACGGTATTGTTGCCCAGAAGCGAGGAAAAGCCGGATGTGGTGCTGGACAATCCGGCGTGGTGGGACGATGTCATCGCCGCGCTCGAGGACGTGGTCAGCGGGCGAGAAGGCACGGCGCGCAAGTATGTCGGGCCCGGCCTCAAGTACCGCATGGCCGGCAAGTCCGGTACCGCCCAGGTCTTCACCCTCGGGCAGGACCAGAAATACAACGGCAAGGAGCTCGCGGAGCGTCTGCGTGACCACGCCCTGTTCGCCGCCTTTGCGCCGGTCGAGCACCCGGAGATCGCCGTCTCCGTGGTGATCGAGAACGGCCAGGGCGGCAGCTCCGTGGCGGGCCCGATGGCGCGCGCCGTCACCGATTACTGGCTGTTGCCGCGCATTGACCCCGAGGCGCGGGAGGCGGCGCTCACGCTGGCTGCCGCTCTGGCGCCCCCGGAGGCACCGGCGGGCGAGGGTGAGCAAGGAGAGAACGATGCCGACTGATTATCAGCGCTCGATGCGTGGTGTAGGCGGGGACCTCAGTCATCGCCGCCGCACCAGCCTATGGGAGCGTATCCACCTCGACCCCTGGCTGTTGCTGCTGCTGCTGGCGGTGCTCGGCTGCGGGCTGATCGTGCTCTACAGCGCCAGTGGACAGGATATCGACTTCACGCTGCGCCAGGCCTCACGCCAGGCGCTGGCACTGGTGATCATGATCGGGCTCGCCCAGCTGTCACCCGCGACCCTTTACCGCTGGGCGCCGGTCGCCTACGGCGCCGGCTTCCTGATGCTGGTGGCGGTGGAGGTGTTGGGGGATGTCGGCATGGGCGCCCAGCGCTGGCTGGTCATCCCCGGGGTGGTGCGCTTTCAGCCCTCTGAGCTGATGAAGCTGGCGATGCCGATGATGGTCGCCTGCTGGCTCGGGCAGCGCCCGCTGCCCCCTCGCTGGCGAGATCTGGCCATCTGCGCCGTGATCATCGTCGCGCCGGTGCTGCTGATCGCGCGCCAGCCGGACCTCGGCACCTCGTTGCTGGTCGCTGCGGCGGGGGGGTTCGTGATCCTGCTGGCGGGGCTTTCCTGGAAGCTGATCGCCTTCTTCGGCGCCTTGATCGCCTCGGCATTGCCGCTTCTGTGGATGGTGATGCACGACTATCAACGCCGCCGTGTGCTGACATTCCTCAATCCGGAGTCTGACCCGCTCGGCGCGGGCTGGAACATCATCCAGTCCAAGACGGCCATCGGCTCGGGCGGCATCTTCGGCAAGGGCTATACCCTGGGGACCCAGTCCCAGCTCGAGTTTCTGCCGGAGCGCCATACCGACTTCATCGTCGCGGTCATCGGGGAGGAATTCGGCCTGATCGGCATGAGCTTCTTCCTGGGGCTCTACGTGCTGATCGTGCTGCGCGGGCTGGTGATGTCCAACAATGGCCAGGACAGTTTTGCACGGCTGACGGGGGGCGCGATCATCCTGACGTTCTTCGTCTACGTCTTCGTCAACATCGGCATGGTATCGGGTATCTTGCCGGTCGTTGGCGTCCCGTTGCCGCTGGTCAGTTATGGTGGGACCTCCAGCGTGACCTTGCTGGCAGGCTTCGGTATTCTCATGAGCATTCATACCCACCGGCGCCTATTGTCGCGATGACGTGGCGGCCAGTTGCCGAGTGGCAAGGACATTCGCGAGCCCAAGCTCGCAGACAGGCAAGGAGAGAGTCGATGACGGTGATCAATGCGCGTGGGCGACGTCTGAAGCACTGGGGCGCAGCCCTGGTGATGGTGGCACCGCTGCTGGGAATGTCAGGCGTGGCCAAGGCGGCGCCTGATGGCTTCGCCCCGGCGACTCACCCGGAAACGGCCAAGCTGGTCGACGAGCTGGTGGCCAAGGGGCTGGATCGCGATCGCGTGACCGAGTTGATGAATCAGGCCGATTACAGCCAGAAGGTGCTGGATGCCATGTCGCGTCCGGCGGAAGGTCATCTGCGCTGGGACCAGTACCGCGCCATCTTCATGAAGCAATCACGCATCGAAGCCGGTGTGAAGTTCATCGCCGAGCATCGTGAGACCTTCGATCGCGCCCAGGCCGAGTATGGCGTGCCGCCGGAAGTCATCGCCGCCATCATCGGTGTCGAGACCTTCTTCGGCAAGCACACCGGCACTCACCGCGTGATCGATTCACTTTCCACGTTGGCCTTCGATCACCCGCGTCGCGGCAAGTTCTTCCGTGGCGAGCTGGCGGCCTTCCTGCAGCTGACGATTGAGCAGGGTATAGACCCGCTCTCCATCAAGGGCTCCTACGCCGGCGCGATGGGCTATCCGCAGTTCATCCCGACCAGCTATCAGGCCTATGCGGTCGATTTCGATGGCGATGGCGTGCGTGATCTGTGGCACAACCCGGTCGATGCCATCGGCAGCGTCGGCAACTACTTCGCGCGTCATGGCTGGAAGGCCGGTGCGCCGGTGGTCAGCGCCGCGGATGGCCCCGGGACGCCGCCGTCCTCCGTCACCTTCAACAAGACGAAAAAGCCGTACATGAGCGTTTCCGCGCTCGAGGCGGCCGGTGTCCAGGTGGCAGATGACGTGGCCGGCAATACCCAGGTGATTCCGTTGGCGCTGGACCTGAAGCAGGGCTACCGCTACGCCGTCGGCTACGACAACTTCTACGTCATCACGCGCTACAACCACAGCCACATGTATGCGATGGCCGTGAATGAGCTCTCCCGGGCGATCAAGCGTCGTCTCGAGGACGGAGGTGCGGGATGAGCTGGTCACGCGCGCTACCGCTGACCCTCGCGCTTGCCCTGCTGGCCGGCTGTGCCAGCAGTGGGGGTGGCTCCCAGGTCAGTGATGGTGCCTCGGCGAGCACCGGCAAGAAGGCGGGCAAGAACAGCCGCTACGAGATGGACAGCGATGCCTATCCCGATGATGCGCCGGATGTCTCGGCGGTGCCCGATGAGGTGCCACGTGTCGAACCCTATACCCGCAGCGGCAATCGCAGCGAGTACGAGGTATGGGGCAAGACCTATCACGTGATGGATGATCCGCGCGGTTACGTGGCCGAGGGCACTGCGTCCTGGTACGGCAAGAAGTTTCATGGCTACGCCACCGCCAGTGGCGAGATCTATGACATGTACACCATGACGGCGGCCCACAAGTCGCTGCCATTGCCGACCTATGCGCGTGTCACCAATCTGGACAACGGCAAGCAGGTCATCGTCAAGGTCAACGACCGCGGCCCCTTCCATGAAGACCGCCTGATTGACCTGTCCTACAGCGCGGCGTGGCGCCTGGACATGCTGGGCCACGGCACCGGGCACGTGCGTGTCGAGACCCTCGACGCCACGACCTGGAAGCCGGGCCCGAGTCCGACCCAGGGCACGGCAGAGTCCGAGCGTCTGCTGGCACGTAGCCAGGCGGTACGCCGCGAGCAGGGCATTGCCGGACTTGACGCGATGCAGGCAACCGGCGGTTCCGTGGCCTCGAGCGCTTCCGGCGCGAGCGTTGCCGCCAAGCCCGTGGTAGCCTCTGCTGCGCCGAGCAGCACGTCCTCCGTGACGAACGGGGAAGCCACCTTCCTGCAGGTCGCGGCGGTCAGTGATCTGAGCAAGGCCGACAGCATTCGTGCCAGTGTCAGTTCCCGTCTGGGACGACCGACTCGCGTGCTGGGCAGCGGTGACCTCTACAAGGTTCAGGTCGGCCCGCTGGAAGACAATGTCCGTATTGAATCGCTCAAGTCGGCGCTGGCCGATGCTGGCTATGCCGGGGCCTTCAGCGTCACGGCAGAGCGATAAGGGCCGCAGGCCCGTTTTCATCCATCATGCGCTTCGTGAAGAGGCGCAACCTGGCCGAGGCGCAAGCCTCGGCTTATGCATGAGTGTCAAAGAGATTCCAACATGTCCCTGAAAGCCCGACTTCTTCCTCTTCGGCGTCGATTCTCCGCGCTGATGGCGGCCAGCGGCATTGCGCTGTTCGCAGGCGTTGCCGCCACCCCGGCCCATGCCATCGAGACGGATACCCTGATTCCGGCGGCGCCGCAGCTGGCGGCTTCTTCCTGGATCCTGATGGACGCCAATTCCGGGCGCATCCTGGTCGAGCACAACGCCGACAAGCGCCTGCCGCCGGCCAGTCTGACCAAGATGATGACGGCCTACCTGGTCGAGAGCGAGATGGACGACGGCAAGCTGAGCCCGGACGAGAAGGTCCGCATCAGCGTCAATGCCTGGAAGACGGGTGGCTCGCGCATGTTCATCCGCGAAGGCACCAGCGTCACCGTCGATGACCTGCTGCACGGTGTCATCATCCAGTCCGGCAACGACGCCAGCGTCGCGCTGGCCGAGCGCATCGGCGGCAGCGAAGGTTCCTTCGCCGACCTGATGAACCAGCACGCCAAGCGTCTGGGCATGAAGAACACCCACTACATGAACGCCACTGGCCTGCCGCACGCGGAGCATTACTCCACGGCCCACGACCTGGCGATTCTGGCGCGTCGCATCATCAAGGACTACCCGGATCACTACGAGATCTATTCCCAGAAGTACTTCACCTGGAATGGCATCAAGCAGCCGAACCGCAACAAGCTGCTGTGGCGTGACAAGGATGTCGATGGCCTCAAGACCGGCCACACGGAGGAAGCCGGCTACTGCCTGGTGGCATCCGCCAAGAAGGAAGATACCCGCCTGATCAGTGTCGTGATGGGCACCAAGTCCGAAGAGGCGCGTGCGCAGGAATCCCAGAAGCTGTTGACCTATGGCTTCCGCTACTTCGAGAGCAAGAAGCTCTATGACAAGGGTGCGGTGCTCAACCAGGCGCGTGTCTGGGGTGGCGAGAAGGACCAGGTGCGTCTGGGCATGGCTCAGGACGTCTTCCTGACCGTGCCGAGCGGCCAGGCTGACAAGCTGACCGCGCGTCTTGATCTCAAGGACACCATCAAGGCCCCGGTTCAGGCCGGCGAGCAGTACGGTACCCTGCAGATCAAGCTGGACGACAAGGTGCTGGCCGAAGAACCACTGGTCGCACTGGAGCCGGTGGAGCAGGGCGGCCTGTTCAAGCGTCTGTGGGATGCCCTGATGCTGTTCTTCCACGGCCTGTTCAACTGAGTCAGTCGTCTGGCTGTGCGAAGTGACGCGGCCGATGACATGATTCAGTGATGGCAGTGGGGCGCGCGTGCTGGCGGTGCCAGGCGCGCGCCCCTGAATATCGCGGTCGTGTACTCAACAAAGGGCGATCCGGCTGACGGATCGCCCTTTGTTGAGTAGAATGGTCGGAAATAGAGTTACCTGAAGGGCTATCCCCATGGCCAAGACGCCAGCAGCTGGTGGGCAGACGCCCCCGAAGATTGAATTCCCGTGTGATTTCTCCCTCAAGATCGTCGGCACCGCCGCAGAAGATCTCGTCGAAGTGGTCTGCAATATCCTGGAAGTGCATGCGCCGGGCTTCGATGCGACGGCCATCACCTGGCAGGACAGCAAGAACGGCAACTACCGCAGCATCCGTGTGGTGATCCGTGCCACCGGTACCGATCAGCTGGATGCGCTGCACCGTGACCTCAAGGCCACCGGTCGCATCCATATGGTGCTGTGATCCAGGCATGAAACGCTGGATTTCCTTGTCTTGCGCCTTGATGACAGGAGCGCATGCATGAACACGATTCACGTCTACCACCTCGGCCTCAAGGCCTATGATGAGGTGTGGTCGGCCATGCGCCACTTCACCGATACGCGTGCGGCCGATGCGCCGGACGAGCTGTGGGTGGTGGAGCACCCGCCGGTCTTTACCCAGGGCCAGGCGGGCAAGCCGGAGCATCTGTTGATGCCGGGCGACATTCCGGTGGTGCAGACCGACCGTGGCGGCCAGGTGACCTATCATGGGCCCGGCCAGCTGGTGCTCTACCCGCTGCTCAACGTCAAGCGAGGCGGCATCGGCGTTCGCCAGCTGGTGACGGCGCTGGAAGAGACGGTGGTGGCGGCGATGGCCGAGCATGGCATCGAGGCTTATCCGCGTCCGGACGCGCCTGGCGTCTATGTGAAGAAGTCGGCGCAGCGTGGCGATGACCCGCGTCGTTCGATGGAAGAGGCCAAGATCGCCTCGCTGGGACTGCGCATCCGGCGTGGTTGCAGCTTTCACGGCGTGGCGATCAATTTGGACATGGACCTCGCGCCCTTCGGGCGCATCAATCCCTGCGGCTATGCCGGCATGGCGATGACCCAGCTGCGCGATCTCGTTCGCGCACCGGTGGATCTTGCCAGCGAGCGTGACCGCCTGGTGCGTTGTCTGGGCGCAAGCCTGGGCGATGTGACCCTGACTCCGGTGAGCGGCCTGCCCGCGGCACTGGCTGACATTTCTCGAACAGCAGGACAGAACTGATGACCGAGACCATCGCTACCACGAAGCCCGCTCCCTCCGCTGCTCCTGCCCGCAAGGAGCGTGGCGTAAAGCTGCGCGGCGCCGAGAAGGTTGCCCGCATTCCGGTCAAGGTGATTCCCACCGAGACCTTGCCCAAGAAGCCGGACTGGCTGCGTGTGCGCATGCCGGCCTCGCCGGAAGTCACGCGCATCAAGCAGACGCTGCGCAAGCACGGCCTGCACACGGTCTGTGAAGAAGCCTCCTGCCCGAACCTGGGCGAGTGCTTCAGTGGCGGCACCGCGACCTTCATGATCATGGGTGACATCTGCACCCGTCGTTGCCCGTTCTGCGACGTGGCGCACGGTCGCCCCAACGCGCTGAACGCTGACGAGCCGCGCGAGCTGGCCGAGGCCATCGCCGAGATGCGCCTGAATTACGTCGTCGTGACCTCCGTCGACCGTGATGACCTGCGCGACGGTGGCTCCAACCACATCGCCGAGTGCATCCGCGAGATTCGCGAGAAGTGCGATGGCACCGAGATCGAAGTGCTGGTACCGGACTTCCGTGGCCGCATGCAGGTCGCGCTGGACGTGCTCGAGCAGACGCCGCCGGACGTCTTCAACCACAACCTGGAAACCGTGCCGAGCCTTTATCGTCGCGTGCGTCCGGGCGCCGACTACCAGTGGTCACTTGATCTGCTCAAGGGCTACAAGGAGCGTCGTCCGGAAGTGAAGACCAAGTCCGGTCTGATGCTGGGTGTCGGCGAGACTGACGAGCAGGTGCTCGAAGTCATGCAGGACCTGCGCAACCACGGTGTCGACATGCTGACCCTGGGTCAGTACATGCAGCCGTCGCGCAACCACCTGCCCATCGACCGCTGGGTGCACCCGGACACCTTCGATTGGCTCGGCCAGAAGGCGCGCGAGATGGGCTTCTCGCATGTCGCTTCCGGCCCGCTGGTGCGCTCTTCCTACCACGCCGACAAGCAGGCGCACGGTGTGGAAGTGAAGTAAGCCGCACTGCTGACATGACGTCAGTTGCCTGAACGAAAAAAACCGCCATGGAGCTTGTCTCCATGGCGGTTTTTTCATGTGGCTTGCGCCATCAGGGCGCTATGTTCATTGCTCGGTCGCCAGCGGCAGGCAGGCCACGCTGTGCCCGGGGATGGGCTCCATCGGCGCGCTGAAGTGAGCATTGAGCTCCGGCAGCAGCTCGCGCACGAAGCGCAGGAACAGCTCGGTGACCGGCGTGGGGTAGCGGTCCTTGGGGTAGACGGTGCACCAGCTGCGCCTGAGCGGGAAGCCCGGCAGTGAGGGCGAGGCCAGCAGGCCTGAGGCCAGCTCGAGCTGAACCGACAGTCGCGGCAGGATCGCCACGCCCAGGTGTGCCATCACGCCTTGCTTGATGGCCTCATTGGAACCCAACTCCAGCGTATGGCGCAGCGAGACGCGCTCGCGTGCGGCGAACTCCTCGAAGGCGGTACGAGTGCCCGAACCGGGTTCACGCATCAGCATGTAATACTGCGCGAGGTCTTCCAGGGTGATGCCCTTGACCTCCAGCAGCGGGTGACCGGGCCAGACGACGGGGATCAGCTCGTTGTCGAGAATCGGCATGAAGGCCAGATTGGCGTCATCCGGCACCATGCCCATGATCACCAGGTCATCGCGCCGCTCGGCGAGGCGCTCGAGCGCCTGACCGCGATTGCAGACGCGCAGGCGCACCGAGACTTCCGGATACCGCGCCCGAAAGCGCGCCAGAATATGCGGCACCACGTACTGAGCGGTGGACACGGCCGCCAGATTGAGCTCGCCGCGGATGGTGCCGGCGATCTCCGACAGCTCCATCTGCAGGCTCGAGACCTCGCCGAAGATCGACTGTACCGAGTTCGCTAGGGCGTCAGCCGCCGGCAGGATATGCAGCGTCTTGCCGGCATATTTGAACAGCGATTGCTCGAGTGCCTGCTCCAATTGACGAATCTGGGCACTGACGGCGGGTTGCGTCAGGCCAAGTTGCTCGGCCGCACGGGAGTAGGACTGTTGGCGATGAACCGCTTGGAACACCTGTAACTGTCTGAAAGTTAAGCGATTCAACAAGTTTGGACGCGACATGACACACCCAGTCATAAGGTTTTACTTATAGATTGGCAAAAAAATATCAACTTTTCTATTGGTCTCTCGCTGGGTAGCGTGGAACGCATGCTACCTCGTGTCTGTCAGCGCCGTTGTCGCGCCTGGCGGTCAATGACAAGCGCACGACCAGAGCACCACAACAAGATCACGCGTCACGTCCGGGAGAGTCACCATGTTTCGCAAGTTGCTGATTGCCAACCGAGGGGAAATCGCAGTGCGCATTGTACGCGCCTGTGCCGAGATGGACATCCGCTCAGTCGCTGTCTACACCGAACCTGATCGTTTCTCCTTGCACGTCAAACGCGCCGATGAAGCGCATTTCATCGGCGAAGACCCGCTGGCCGGCTATCTGGATGCCCGCCGCCTGGTCGATCTCGCGCGCGAGACCGGCTGTGACGCCATCCATCCGGGCTACGGATTCCTGTCGGAGAACGCCGAATTCGCGGCCATCTGTGAAGCGGCGGGTATCGCCTTCGTAGGGCCGGCCAGCAGTGTCATCGCCCGCATGGGTGACAAGACCCAGGCCCGCGATGCCATGAAGGCGGCCGGCGTGCCGGTGACGCCGGGCTCAGCCGGCAATCTGGCCGATGTCGAGGAAGCGCTGAGTGTCGCCGAGCAGGTCGGCTACCCCGTCATGCTCAAGGCTACCTCAGGCGGTGGGGGGCGCGGTATCCGGCGTTGTGATGATGCTCATCAGCTCGAGCAGGCCTGGGGGCGCGTGATCTCGGAAGCTACCAAGGCCTTCGGCAGTGCCGATGTGTTCCTCGAGCGTTGCGTGGTCGACCCGCTGCATATCGAGGTGCAGATCCTGGCCGACAATCACGACAACGTGATTCATCTGTTCGAGCGTGACTGCTCCATCCAGCGTCGCAACCAGAAGCTGATCGAGATCGCCCCCAGTCCGCAACTGACACCGGAGCAGCGCTCCTACGTCGGTGAGATGGCGGTACGTGCCGCCCGCGCCGTCGGCTATCGCAACGCCGGTACCGTGGAGTTTCTGGTCAAGGGCAACGAGATCTACTTCATGGAGATGAACACTCGCGTGCAGGTGGAGCACACCATCAGCGAGGCCATCACCGGCGTGGACATCGTGCGCGAGCAGATCCGCATCGCCTGGGGTCACAAGCTGGCCTTCCGTCAGGAAGACATTCGCCATCACGGCTATGCGATCCAGTTCCGCATCAACGCCGAGGACCCCAAGAACGACTTCCTGCCAAGCTTCGGGCGTATCACGCGCTACTACGCGCCGGGCGGGCCTGGCGTGCGTACCGATACCGCGATCTATACCGGCTACACCATCCCGCCGTATTTCGATTCCATGTGTCTGAAGCTCATCGTGTGGGGGCTGACCTGGGAAGAGGTCATCAATCGTGGTTCACGTGCCCTCAATGACATGCGTCTGCAGGGCGTCAAGACCACGGCGCCTTACTATCAGGAAATCCTCAAGCACCCTGATTTCCGCAACGCACACTTCGATACCGGCTTCGTGGCTGCCCACCCGGAATTGACCCAGTACTCGGTCAAGCGCCTGCCGGAACAGACGGCGCTGGCGATCGCGGCGGCCATCGCGGCCCACGCCGGTCTCTGATGCGCACCTGATGCCCCTGATGTCGTGAATCTTCCCTGAGCTTCCCCCGGTTCACGTAGCCAACAATTAGAAGGACCCCAGACATGACAGCTGCAACTCCCAACACTCCCGCCGTCGATCACGCCGAGCGCGTCAAGGTCACCGAAGTCGTGCTGCGCGATGGCCACCAGTCGTTGATCGCGACCCGCATGCGCACCGAGGACATGCTGCCGATTGCCGCGCGCCTCGATCAGGCCGGTTTCTACAGTCTCGAAGTGTGGGGCGGCGCGACCTTCGATGCCTGCGTGCGTTTTTTGAAGGAAGACCCCTGGGCGCGTCTGAAGGCGCTCAAGGAAGCCATGCCCAATACCCCGCTGCAGATGCTGCTGCGCGGCCAGAACCTGCTCGGCTATCGTCACTACGCCGATGATGTGGTGGAGGCCTTCGTCGAGCGCGCCGCGGCAGGTGGCATCGATATCTTCCGTGTCTTCGATGCTCTGAATGACCTGCGCAACATGGAAACCGCCATGCGTGCGGTCAAGAAGGCCGGCAAGCACGCCCAGGGCACCATCTGCTACACCGTGAGCCCGGTGCATACGCTGGAGATGTATGTCGAGCAGGCGCGCAAGCTGGTCGAGATGGGGGCCGATTCCATCGCCATCAAGGACATGGCCGGCCTGCTGACGCCGTACGCCACCTATGATCTGGTCAGCGCGCTGGTCGAGGCGGTCGAGGTGCCGGTCCACCTGCACAGCCACGCCACGGCGGGCCTGGCGCCGCAGTGCCAGATCAAGGCTGTCGAGGCGGGCTGTCGCCACATCGATACCTGCATCTCGGCCTTCGCCGGCGGCACCAGCCATCCGGCCACCGAATCCTTCGTGGCCTCGCTGCGCGGCACCCAGTGGGATACCGGCCTTGAGCTGGAGTCGCTGCGCGAGATCGGCGATTACTTCCACGAGGTGCGCAGCAAGTACTCAGCCTTCGAGAGCGAATTCACCCGCGAGGATGTCTCGGTCCAGATCAGTCAGATCCCCGGCGGCATGATGTCCAACCTGGCCAGCCAGCTGAAGGAGCAGAACGCCCTGGAGCGCATCCGCGAGGTGTTCGATGAGATTCCGCGTGTGCGTGCCGATCTCGGCTATCCGCCACTGGTCACCCCGACCTCGCAGATCGTCGGCACCCAGGCGGTACTCAACGTGCTGACCGGCGAGCGCTACAAGAGCATCACCAACGAGGTGAAGCGCTACCTGCAGGGCGGCTATGGTCAGGCGCCGGCACCGGTCAACGAAGAGGTGCGCTCGCGTGCCATCGGCAACGCGCCGGTGGAAGTCGGGCGCCCGGCCGACCTGCTCGCGCCGGAGATGACGCGCCTCACCGAGGAGCTGGGCGAGCTGGCCGAGTCCCCCGAGGACGTGCTGACCTTCGCCATGTTCCCGGAGCTGGGACGTGACTTCCTCAATGAGCGCCGTGCCGGCACGCTCACACCGGAAATCATCCCCCAGGGCGAGGCGGAACGTCCGGTGACCTCTGGAGTGCCGACAGAGTTCGTCATCGACGTGCACGGCGAGTCCTACGCGGTGCAGATCACCGGCGTCGGCGGTGCCAAGGGCAGCAAGCGTCACGTCTACCTGACCCTGGACGGCATGCCGGAAGAGGTGGTGTTCGAGGCCAAGGACGATTACGTGGCGGGCGGCCAGAGCGGCGGACGTGCCAGCGCCTCGGCGCCGGGCCATGTTACCACCGCGATGCCGGGCAACATCGTCGAGGTGCTGGTCGCGGTCGGTGACAGCGTCACCGCGGGCCAGTCGGTGCTGATCAGTGAGGCGATGAAGATGGAGACCGAGATCGCCGCGCGTGTCGACGGTACCGTCAAGGCCATTCATGTCGCGCGTGGCGATCGTGTCACGCCGGGGGAAGTGCTGATCGAGATCGCGTGATGCCAACGGCGGCGAGGTTGCAAAATCTGGCCGCCGTCACCATCTGACAGCTATACGATCACCAGGGGCGGCCGGGCATCTTTGATGTCCTGCTGTCCTTTCCTGTGGAAGGACCAACATGGCAACACATTTCGAGCAGGCTCCCGGCCTGAGTGAGCAGATCGACCCGGCCACCCGTGGTTACGTCTTCAACCAGACCATGCTGCGCATCAAGGACCCCGAGCGCAGCCTGGATTTCTACACCCGCGTGCTGGGCATGCGTCTGGTGCGCAAGCTCGACTTCCCGGAAATGCAGTTCAGCCTCTATTTCCTCGCCTATCTGGATGACGACCAGGCCAGTGAAGTGCCCGGTGATGACCTGAAGCGCACCACCTACACCTTCGGGCGTGAGGCGATGCTGGAGCTGACCCATAACTGGGGCACCGAGAATGACCCGGACTTCGCCTACCATGACGGCAACGCCCAACCGCAGGGCTTCGGCCATATCGGGGTCAGCGTGCCGGATGTCTACGCGGCTGCCGAACGATTCGAGTCGCTGGGCGTCGAGTTCGTCAAGCGCCCCGACGATGGCAAGATGAAGGGTCTGGCCTTCGTGAAGGACCCCGATGGCTACTGGATCGAGATCCTGCGCGCCGATACCTTCGAGCGTCAGGCCAACGGCGAAGCCTGAGGCAGGCCGCCGCTGTAAACAACCGCCACCACCGGCATGCCCGGGGTGGCGGTTTTTCGTTTATACGAAACTCCGCGTTGCAGGGGTGTCAGCGGCATTCGCTTGCTGCAATGATGATGTCTGACTGACACTCGCAAGGCGCTCATTATTGATGGCCCTTGAGGTCGATCGCCCATGATGAAAGAGGAGACAGCTATGTCGGAGAATGCACAGCGGTTGAGCGGCAAGGTGGCGGTAGTCAGTGGGGCTTCACGCGGGATCGGCGCCGGGATCGCGCAGCGCCTGGCGGCGGATGGCGCTCACGTCATCGTCAACTATCGCAGCGACAGTGATGGTGCCTTGCAGGTCGTGACGGATATCGAGTCGCGGGGCGGCAAGGCGATCGCCGTTCAGGCCGATGTCGGTGTCAGCAGCGACGCGGCACAATTGTTCACCGAAGCCCGGCGCGTGTACGGCGGCGTGGATATCCTGGTCAACAATGCCGGCATGAGCATCTACAAGCCCATCGCCGATTTCACGGATGACGACTTCGCCAACCTGATGCAGGCCAATCTGACCGGTTCCTTCAATCTGATGCGTGAGGCGGCGCGGCATCTGCGCGATGGCGGACGCGTGATCAACATGTCCACCTCGGTGACGCGGCAGATGTTCGCGACCTACGGGCCCTATGCGGCTTCCAAGGCCGCGGTGGACCAGCTGACGCGGGTGCTGGCCAAGGAAGTCGGCGAGCGAGGCATCACGGTCAATGCCGTGGCGCCGGGCCCGACGGACACCGGCCTGTTTCGTCACGGCAAGAGTGAAGAGACCATCGAGCGTCTCAAGGGCATGGCGGCGCTGGGGCGCATTGCGGACCCGCAGGATGTCGCAGCCGTGGTGGCCTGGCTTGCCAGCGAAGATGCCGGCTGGGTGAGTGGCCAGGTCATCGGTGCCAATGGCGGCTTTGCCTGAGGCCACCGAGGTGGGTTTTGCCTAACACCGCCCATGTTTGCGGCTATGCTGTTGTCAGGATGAGGTTTGTTCAGACATTGGCATGAGGGGCTGGTATGAAGGTGACAGCTAGCGAAGTCCACGGCGATATCTCGCCGCAGGGCGTGATCCCGGCTCCCGATGGTTTGCGCGTGGGCTATCCCGGGCACCTTGGAGGTTACTCGCGCGAGTGCGCGCTCAAGCTCTATGCCAACGACGCCCAGCTCAAGGCTTACGCAGGCATCGATGAGGTCATCAGGGCGCTGGCGGAAGGCGAGATCGATACCGCCGTGGTGCCCTGGTCGCGTGGGCATCAGCGTCCTGTGCGCACCACGCATCAGGCGCTGGCCTTCTGGACGGGCATCTGCGTCGAGCGGCGCGTCTTCCGTGCCATCAGTCTCAGTCTGCTCGGGCCGCCCGGGGCTTCGCCGTCGGCGGTGAGGCGTATCGTGGCGCGTGAGGCCCTGTTTGAAGAGTGCGATGCCTGGTTGCAGCAGAACCTGCCGGAGGTCGAGCGGGTGGAGTGTCTGCACATGGCGGATGCGCTGGACATGGCAGAGAGTCGCAGCGATACGCTGGCCATCGCGCCGCCATCACTGGCGCGTCGCCCGGGGCTTGTGTGCCTCGCCCAGCGCATCGAGGATGACCCCGGGCGTGTGGCGCAATTCGCGGTGCTGAGGCGTGATCACTCGCGGGTGCGCGGCCAGTGCTTTTCCTGTGATGCCACGGTGGATGAAGGGCAGGGCAACGCCGTGCTGTCCGGTACCAGCGAGCCCACCGGGTGAGGGTCGCCGCTCGGCCCTGAGTTCCGTTATGCTGAAGGCCATTCGTCATCAGAGGCCTTTTGTATGGTGTCTTCCGACCAGCGCTCATCCGCACCCTCCGTATCCCCTACATCAGAGACGCAGGACGCCGCGACTTCATCCGATGTCGCGGCGTCCTGCGTGGTGCAACGCATTCCTGCCACTCCCGCCGAGTGGAAGACCCCCGGCGAGCTTGATGCCCGCCTGCCGGTGCGGCCGGCCGTGGTGCCGGTCTCGCTGCCGACGGCCGGGCTGATCATCGTCGATGAGATCAACGGCTTCTGTCAGGTCGCAGGCGGTGCGCTGGCGCCTCAGACGCCCAATGCCCAGGTCAGCAGGATGATTGCCCTCAGCGATGCTCTGGCGCGAACCTTCAGTGAGCGCAAGCGCCCCTTGCTGGCCTTCATTGATTCCCATGCGCCGGGCAAGCCGGAGCCGCCTTATCCCGCCCATTGTGAGCAGGGCAGCGGCGAGGATGAGCTGGTGGCGGAACTTGCCTGGCTGGAGGAGGAGCCGCAGGCCACGCTGGTGCGCAAGGACTGCATCAATGGCTATGTCGGCGCGATTGATCCCCATACCCAGGTCAATGCGCTGCAGGAGTGGGTGAGCGACGAAGGGCTGGAAACCCTGGTCGTGGTAGGCATCTGTACCGATATCTGCGTGATGGACCTGGTATTGACGTTGCTGTCGGCGCGCAATCACGGCCTGCTGGGCAAGGTGCGTGACATCGTGGTGCTGGAGCCCGGCTGTGCCACCTACGATCTGCCGGCCGAAGTGGTTGAGCAGCTGGGGCTCCCCGATACGGCGACGCATCCCCAGGCAGACAGTCATCACATCGGACTTTACTGCATGGCGGCGCGTGGTGCGGTGATCGCCAGTCAGCTTGAGCTGACGTCTTGAGCAGATGTCGTGAGCTGCCGTTATGGATTGAACCGTGTCTCTTGCATAGGGCCCCCGAATAGAGGGGTAGGCGAGTAGAGAGAAATTGAAGAGAGGAAGAGCAGGGGGCGGCAGGAAGGCAGAGATTTCGTCAGATGCCGCGCAGGCAATACCGCCTGACTGCGCAAAAGGTAGTTTGATTACAACATCTGGCCATGAAAACGCCGCCTCTCTTGCGAGCAGGCGGCGTTTTCATGGGGCGACAGCCAGCGTCATTCAGGCGCGGGTGCTGACCCAGTCATTGGCGTCCGGCACGGCCACTTCGACTTCCTCGGAGATCAACTTCGAGTGGAAGAGGAAGTCTGCGCTGGCCGCATTGCTGGCGACCGGCACGTTCCACAATGCCGCCAGGCGCAGCAGCGCCTTGACGTCAGGATCGTGCGGCATCGGCGCAAACGGGTCCCACAGGAAGACCAGCAGGTCCAGATTGCCTTCGGCGATGCGCGCGCCGATCTGCTGATCACCGCCCAGCGGGCCGCTCAGCAGGCTCTCGACCTCGAGGCCCAGCTCCTTGCTGATGCGGCGGGCAGTCGTGCCTGTGCCCAGCAGCTGGTGGCGGGACAGCTCATCGCGCCAGCGATTGGCCCACGCCAGCATTTCATCCTTCTTGCCATCGTGCGCCACCAGAGCAATGCGCTTGCGTGCTGGCAGGGTGCGCCGTGCCTGGCGCTTGGGTCGTTGTTCGCTCATTCCCTGACCTCCTGAGGATGGGGCAATGTCGCTGGCCTTCCGCCCCGAAAGGCCCGGGGCGGGAGGCCAGCGAGGCCGATCAGTCGATGGTGCTGCCGACAGTGACGATCTTCATGGTGTTGGTGCCGCCATGTGCGTTCATCTGGTCGCCACGGGTCAGGATCACCAGGTCACCGCGAGTCGCGATGCCACGGGCTTCCAGTTCCGCGATGGCGCGACGGTTGATTTCCGCCGCCGGCAATTCGCTGGAATCGAAGGGCAGTGACACCACGCCGCGGTAGAGGGCCATGCGACGCTGGGTCTTCTGGTCCTGCGCCAGGCCGACGATGGGCAGACCGGAGCGGATGCGCGAGGCGATCAGCGGGGTATAGCCGGATTCCGTCATGCACACGATGGCCACGACACCGGTCAGGTGGTTGGCGGCATACATCGCGGACAGCGCGATGGTCTCGTCGGTCTTGCTGAAGCCTTCGTGGATGCGGTGCTGGGATTCCTGCGCGGCACGCTCACGTTCGGCGCCCAGGCAGACGCGATCCATGGTCTCGATGGTCTCGACCGGGAAGTCGCCGGCGGCGGTCTCGGCCGACAGCATCACGGCGTCGGTGCCGTCGAGCACGGCATTGGCGACGTCGAAGACTTCGGCGCGGGTCGGCAGCGGCGCGCTGATCATGGATTCCATCATCTGGGTGGCCGTGATGACCACGCGATTGAGGCTGCGCGCGCGGCGGATCATGCGCTTCTGCACGCCGATCAGCTGAGCATCGCCAATCTCGACGCCCAGATCGCCACGCGCCACCATCACGCCTTCACTGGCGAGGATGATGCCATCCAGCACGGCGTCGTCGGCCACGGCTTCGGCGCGCTCGACCTTGGCGATCAGGCCGATGTCACGACCTTCCTCGCCCAGCAGTTCACGTGCCAGCTGCATGTCGGCGCCGCTGCGCGGGAAGGACACGGCCAGATAGTCGACACCGATATCGATGGCGGTCTTCAGGTCAGCCTTGTCCTTGTCGGTCAGGGCTTCGGCAGACAGGCCGCCGCCTTGCTTGTTGATGCCCTTGTTGTTGGACAGCTTGCCGCCGACCTTGACGGTGGTGTGGATCTCGTTGCCCTTGAGCTCATTGACCTCAAGCACCACACGGCCATCGTCGAGCAGCAGCACGTCGCCCGCGACCACGTCATCGGCCAGTTCCTGGTAGTCACAGCCGACACGCTCGACGGTACCTTCATCACGGCCCAGGCCGATATCGAGGATGAACGGCTGGCCTTCGCTCAGCTTGACGGCGGTATCCTTGAAGCGCGCGATGCGGATCTTCGGACCCTGCAGGTCGCCCAGCACGGCGACGCTGCGGCCCTGGGCGGCGGCAGCCTGACGTACGGCCTCGGCGCGCATGCGGTGATCTTCGGGGCTACCGTGGGAGAAGTTGAGGCGTACCACATCGACTCCGGCACGAATCATCGCGTCGAGCACACCCGGCTTGTCACTGGCAGGGCCGAGAGTGGCGACAATCTTGGTGCGGCGGATCGGGCCGTTGAACGCGTGCGGCATGAAAGCATACTCCTTGAACACTGGCGTGATGGACTGGCTGAAAACGCAAACCAGGTTGTTGTCATTTTACTACATTGAAGGCTGAAAGGGAGCCTGTCGAGTATCGTCGGCTGTCGTTGTCCATTCTCGTGATCACGATCGGGACTGCAAGGGGTGACATGAAGTATGCCGAGCGATTGTTGCGAATACGTTGTCGCGGGTGGCGGACATGGGCTGGGGCGTGAGGGTATGCCGCGCTGCGCCATGCGGGCGCGGCCCGTCATTTCGAGGCCTGTCGGCCAGGCGTCGCATGCTCTCTTCGGCAACGTCGTGGTGATCGCCCCGTCACGCCAATGTCCGCCGGCTGGCTTTCACTGACAGCCATTCCAGTGCTACCTATATAGTGGCAATACCCTGCTGAGCGAAATTTCCGCTCATCGGCCCAGCGCAGACCCTGTACCGGCCCCGTGTATCGGACCCGTTGACCGCTGCCATGCGCTGATGACCTATGCTCAAACCCGGCTCGAATGCCGGATTGCCACGACCACATGCCTGACGGCTGTCGATGTCATTCGGCGCAAGCCGCACGCTGACATGGCGGGTGGCATGGCATGTCTCGAGGCTGTCGCAGAGGCGACCTGTCGAGCCGCCCTGTCGAGGCGTCAGTCTCAACATTGCTGGTCAGCGCTGAAATGCTGGGGTAGGGTAGGCGCATTTTTCGGCTGGGACAAAACCCAGCGCGACGAGTCATTCGCCGGCGCAATCAGCGCCGGCCAGGAGATGCGAGCAACCATGGGCAAGTCACTGGTGATCGTCGAGTCGCCCGCCAAGGCCAAGACCATCAACAAGTATCTCGGCAACGACTTCGTGGTGAAGTCGAGTGTCGGGCACATCCGCGACCTGCCGACCAGCGGTAGCGGCAAGCAGGCCACCGACCCCAAGGAACGTGCCCGTCAGGCGGCGGAGACTCGCAAGATGTCGCCTGAGGTCAAGGCGGCTCACAAGGCGCAGAAGGCCAAGACCCAGTTGATCCGCCGCATGGGGGTCGACCCGGAGAATGGCTGGGAGGCGCATTACGAGATTCTGCCCGGCAAGGAAAAGGTCGTTTCCGAGCTGACGCGTCTGGCCGAGAAAGCCGACACCATCTATCTCGCGACGGATCTGGACCGCGAAGGTGAGGCGATCGCCTGGCACCTGCGCGAGACCATCGGTGGCGACGATTCGCGTTACAAGCGCGTAGTGTTCAACGAGATCACCAAGAAGGCGATCACGGCGGCCTTCGATGAGCCGGGCGAACTGAAGATGGACCGCGTGCATGCCCAGCAGGCACGCCGCTATCTGGATCGCGTCGTCGGCTTCATGGTTTCGCCGCTGCTGTGGGCCAAGGTCGCTCGTGGCCTGTCCGCCGGTCGCGTGCAGTCGGTTGCCGTGCGTCTGATCGTCGAGCGTGAGCGCGAGATCCGCGCCTTCATCCCCGAAGAGTTCTGGGATGTCCACGCTGAGCTGGCCGCCGCCAGTGGTGAAGCGATCCGTTTCGAGCTGGCGCGTCAGGATGGCAAGGCCTTCCGTCCGACCAGCGAGAAGGAGACGATGGACCGCATCGCGGCGCTGCGCACGGCCAAGCTCGCGATCACCAATCGTGAAGACAAGCCGACGCGCTCCAAGCCGAACGCGCCGTTCATCACCTCGACCCTGCAGCAGGCGGCCAGTGGTCGTCTCGGCTTCTCGGTTAAGAAGACCATGATGATGGCCCAGCGTCTCTACGAGGCGGGTTACATCACCTACATGCGTACCGACTCGACCAATCTGTCGGCGGACGCGGTGGCCACGGCGCGCGACTTCATCAGCGAAGAATACGGCAGCAACTACCTGCCGGAAGCGGCCAACGTCTACTCCAGCAAGGAAGGCGCCCAGGAGGCTCACGAAGCGATTCGTCCTTCCGAAGTGTCGCGCCGCGCCACCGATCTCGCCGGCATGGAGCGTGACGCCGAGCGCCTGTATGAGCTGATCTGGCGTCAGTTCGTGGCCTGTCAGATGCTGCCGGCCGAATACCTGTCCTCCACGCTGACCATCGAAGTGGATGGCTACGAGCTGCGCGCCAAGGGCCGTGTGCTCAAGTTCGACGGTTACACGCGTGTCATGAAGCCGATGGGCAAGAAGGAAGAGGACCAGTCGCTGCCGGACCTCGCCATCGGCGAGAAGCTGGACCTGGTCGAGCTGCAGCCGCTGCAGCACTTCACCAAGCCCACGGCGCGTTACACCGAGGCCAGTCTGGTCAAGGAGCTGGAGAAGCGCGGTATCGGTCGTCCATCCACCTATGCCGCCATCATCTCCACCATCCAGGACCGTGGCTACGTGGCGCTGGAAAACCGTCGCTTCTACGCCGAGAAGCTGGGCGATATCGTCACCGATCGCCTCAGCGAGTCCTTCAAGGATCTGATGGACTTCGGCTTCACGGCGCGCATGGAAGACTATCTCGATGAGGTGGCCAACGGCGGACGCAACTGGCGCGAGCTGCTGGACACCTTCTACGCCGAGTTCAAGGCCGAGCTGGACCACGCCCAGTCCGAAGAGGGCATGCGTCCCAACCAGCCGGTGCCGACGGACATCGCCTGCCCGACCTGTGGGCGTGAGATGCAGATTCGTACCGCCTCGACCGGGGTCTTCCTGGGTTGTTCCGGCTACAACCTGCCGCCCAAGGAGCGCTGCAAGACCACCATCGATCTGCTGCCGGGCGATGAAGCCGTGGCGGCCGATGCCGGTGAAGATGCCGAGACGGATGCGCTGCGCGCCAAGCGTCGCTGCCCGATCTGCGCCACCGCGATGGACAGCTACCTGATCGATGAGCAGCGCAAGCTGCACGTCTGCGGCAATAGCCCGGACTGTGTCGGTCACGAGGTCGAGGAAGGTCAGTTCCGTATCAAGGGCTACGATGGCCCGGTGATCGAGTGCGACAAGTGCGGTTCTGACATGCAGCTCAAGACCGGGCGTTTCGGCAAGTATTTCGGCTGCACCAACGAGAATTGCAAGAATACCCGCAAGCTGCTCAAGTCCGGTGAGGTGGCGCCGCCGAAGATGGACCCGATTCCGATGCCGGAGCTTGCCTGCGTCAAGGTCGAGGACCATTACGTGCTGCGCGATGGCGCCAGTGGCCTGTTCCTGGCGGCCAGTCAGTTCCCCAAGAATCGCGAGACGCGTCCGCCGCTGGTCAAGGAGCTCAAGGCGCATGCCGACGAGCTGCCGGAGAAGTATCACTTCATTCTCGAAGCCCCGGATCAGGACCCGGACGGACGTCCGGCGCAGATTCGCTTCTCGCGCAAGGTCAAGGCTCAGTACGTCATGACCGATGAGGAAGGCAAGGCGACCGGTTGGAAGGCGACCTACGACAACGGTCGCTGGGTCGTCGAGGACAAGCGCAAGGGGGCCAAGAGCTGATGAGCCAGCGTGCCCGTACCAATCAGCTGCTGTATCAGGCCGAGTTGCTGCTGGCCCAGTCAGCAGCCTCTGGCGACGATGAGCATGCCGTGGCGCGTCGCATGGCCGGTGAAGAGGGCGCGCTCGCCCTGCTGGAGCTGGCGCTGGCGTCATTGCTGGAAGAGTGTGCCGTGACGGCGCGCTGGCCAGAGGGTAGCTGGCGCGAGCGTCTGGCGTCGCCACCGACGCCCATCGCCGAGGTCGAGCAGCTGCGCAGTCTGCTGGAGCGTTCCGACAGCTGGTTGTCTGAGCTGGTCGCGGATGTGGCCCGCCTGCATGAAGAAGGCGGTGTCGCGCGCCGCGAAGAATCGCGTTCGCGTGGTGATGGTCTGATCATCGCGGCAGCCTCGAGCGCCTCGCTGGCCGAGCGTCTCAGTGCCGCCATCACGGCATTCAAGGCGCTGCTGCCGCAGCTGCGCGAGTCGAGTGTCGAGTGGTAGGTCAAGGCGTTGATCTGGCGCTGCACGCTGGTGATGACTGGCGCATGGCAATCGGGTGACGTTTCGCCTTCACGGGTGCTAGACTGATCGCATTGTGGCAAGCCCTGCATTCTCCGGTACGACCATGGCTCTGGCTGTGGTCGTACTTTTTTCTGCGTCGCTGATGGCAACGCGGTGCCGGGCTTGCCAGCCGTCGCGCTGACGATTACAACGACGCCGGTATCTCGCGAGATGCCGTGCAGGAGGAATGACGTGTCCGATCCCGCCGTACTTGAAATTGTGCAAATGGAAGATGGTGAAGTGATTCTGCGCGCCGCGGAAAGCGAAGGTGAGCCGCTGCTCAGCATTCGCATTTCGGACGAGGCCGCTGATCTGCTGCGTGACAATCGTTTCGAGGTCGCGCGTGAGATGATCGACCACGCCATCACCCGGACTCGCCTCTGGGATGGCGAAGAAGACGAGGACGAGCAGTCGGAAGGCATCGTGCACTGATTCATCGCTCGTGCTTCGCGCACAAAAAAACCCGCCTCGAGGCGGGTTTTTTTGTGCAATACGTGCGGCTTTTCTGTTGCTCAGAGCTTTGCGAGAAGAGCGCTGCTGGTCAAGGTCTCAGTGCAGGCCGCCATCGCGGATGACGCCCACTCCGAGACCCTCGATCTCCAGGCTGTCCGTGCGCAGGTCGACCTTGATCGGTGAGAAGTCCTCGTTCTCGGCTTCCAGCCACACGTAGTGCCCGTCACGGCGGAAGCGCTTGACGGTAACTTCATCCCCCAGACGTGCCACCACGATCTGTCCGTCACGCACGCTGCTGGTGCGGTGCACGGCCAGCAGGTCGCCTTCCAGAATTCCCACGTCCTTCATCGACACGCCGCGCACGCGCAACAGGTAGTCGGCAGCCGGCGAGAAGTAGTCGCTCGGCAGCGGGCAGTGACGGTCGATATGCTCGCTGGCAAGAATCGGACTGCCGGCGGCCACTTCCCCGATCACCGGCAGACCATCGTTGGCGCTGTCGTCGACGTCAGCCAGCGACGGCACGCGAATGCCGCGAGAGGTGCCCGGCACCATCTCGATGGCGCCCTTGCGCTTGAGGGCACGCAGATGCTCCTCGGCAGCATTCGGTGAGCGGAAGCCCAGCGCCTGGGCGATTTCGGCCCGCGTCGGCGGGTAGCCAGAGGACTTGATGGTCTTGATGATGAAGTCGAAGACATCCTGCTGGCGCGGAGTAAGCGGCTGGGTCATGGCATTGCCTTTGGCCTGGGCGGCATCTTGAGCTGACGGCACGGGGTGTGCATCCATACAACTGTCATTGTATCCAGTCATGGCGGTCATGCAAGGCATCGTGGCTTGCGTGGTGGCCTCAAAGGGCAGGTAGTCGCCGAGATATCGCTGTCTGGCGACTTTTCGTGCCGATATCCGAGGCATTCTTTCTTGATGGGAATGTCTGGAAGTGAATGTCTGGAGATTAATGTCTGGAGATGAATGTCTGGAGATGAACCCGGCCTGGCTCTGGCGGGGTGGACAGTCACCGAGCATGACGAGCCCTTGAATCGGGATGGTCAGCGTTGAGGGAATATCAGGCTTGGCTAAACCTCTGGCGTTTGAAACGCGAGAGAATTGTCAGTCATGGCATGGCGCGCTAGAATCAAAGTGTTTCAAACGAATGTTCGCCGATGGTAGTGCTCACGGGTGCCATGATCGAACGCGCCTTGCGGTGAACCTGCACCACCTCATGAGAGAGTCGCCGCGCGGGGCTTGCGCCGTGACCTACGACTCCAGTCCTTTTCTACCTGACAAGGGTTCCGCCCATGGCCCAGACCGATACCGTTACCCGCATCCTCGATACTGCCGAGGTGCTGTTCGCCGAGCGCGGCTTCGCCGAGACCTCACTGCGCAACATCACCAGCAAGGCCAAGGTCAATCTGGCGGCGGTGAACTACCACTTCGGCTCCAAGAAATCGCTGATCCAGGCGGTCTTCGCGCGCTATCTCGACCCTTTCAGTGAGCGTTTCCACGCGGCACTCGACAGCATCGAGCAGCAATACGCCGGGCGTCAGGTGCCGCTGGAGGTCCTGCTGGAGGTGATGGCGCGTACCGTGCTGGAGGTGCCGGCCGAGCGCAACAGCCTGCGTACCTTCATGCGCCTGCTCGGGCTTGCCTATACCCAGGGTCAGGGCCACATGCGGCGCTATATCCGCGAGCACTACGGCACGGTCTTCAGCCGCTTCGCCGAGCTTCTGAAGCTGGCGACGCCTGATCTGCCTGACAACGAGCGCTTCTGGCGTCTGCACTTCATGCTCGGCAGCGTGATCTTCACCTTCTCGGGCCTGGATGCGCTGCGCGATATCGAGGAGGCCGAGTACGGCCATCACACCACGGTGCGCGAGCTGATCCAGCACATGCGTCCAGTGGTCGTCGCGGCGATGGCAGCGCCGTTGCCGGCCACGCTCGGGGATGGTGAGGCGGTCACCCAGGCGGCCAGCTGATGGCCTGCTGGGTAGCGGTGGACCTCTCGCGCCAAAGCCTTGAGGTACGCAGTGACATGCCGAGTGGCAGTCGTGATGCGCCGCCCCCCGCGGCTGACCCTGAGGCGCTGGTGCACGCCTGCGCGATCTCCAGCGGCCTCAACGGTATCGGCGAGCTCGACGGCAGCGGTTGCACGCCAACCGGCTGGCATGTGATTCGTGCCGCCATCGGGGCGGGCAATCCGTGTGGCGCCGTCTATCGCGGCCGGCGCTTCACGGGCGAGGTGTTCACGCCCGAGCTTGCTGCCGAGCATCCTGAGCGAGACTGGATCCTGACGCGCATTCTGTGGCTCAGCGGCCGCGAGTCCGGCGTCAATCGTGGTCGCAATGCCCGCGGCGAGCGGGTCGATAGCCTGCGCCGCTACATCTATGTTCATGGCACGCCCAGCACTGAGCCCATGGGGGTAGCGGCGTCCCACGGCTGCATTCGCTTGCGTGATGACGACCTGCTGCGACTCTTTGCCGAGGCTGTGCCCGGCACCCCGGTGCTGCTGCATGCCTGAAGGGGTTGGTGTCCGAGTCTGATACCCTCCATGAGCTGTCACCGGAATCTACGTGACAGCCCCTTGCCGGGGCGCAGCTGGCCGCGACTGTTCGATAGGGGTTCAGTCGGCTAGAATTGCGCCTTTCCTCGCGCTGGCAGCCTGATTCATCACGTTTCTTCCAGGCTGCCGAGCCCCGTAAAAGACATGAAGTCCTGGCGGTCGTGATTCCTCTCTTCACGGGATATCACTGCCGCAGGCCATGGACAGGAAGGATGACATGACACAGCCACTGGGCTCCGTAATGGTCGATGTTGCGGGGCTGACCCTCGCCCGCGACGAACGTGAACTGCTGGCACGCCCTGCCGTCGGGGGCGTCATCCTGTTTGCGCGCAATTGCGCCTCTCCCGAACAGGTGCTGGAGCTGAGCCGCGAGATTCGCAGCGTCAATCCGCACCTGTTGATCGCCATCGATCAGGAAGGCGGGCGCGTCCAGCGTCTGCGCGAGGGTGTGACACGCCTGCCATCGATGCGCAGCCTGGCACAGTGCTGCCTCGGCCGTGACTGTGAGGGTTGCGGCGAAGACGCCCAGGCCGCAGGCCTGGGACTGGCACGCGATGCCGGCTGGCTGCTGGGCATGGAAATGGCAGCCATCGGCTGTGATATCACCTTTGCGCCGGTACTGGATATCGATGTGGCGGGCTCGACCATCATTGGCGATCGCAGCTTCGGCGCCACGCCGGAAGACGTCATCGCGGTGGGCGGCGCCTTCATTGACGGGTTGCAGGAGGCGGGCATGTCCGCCGTCGGCAAGCATTACCCGGGGCATGGTGGCATCTCGGCAGATACCCATCTGGAGCGCGTGGTCGACCCGCGGCCGTTCCGCGAGCTGCGCGAGCATGACCTCAAGCCCTTCGCGGCCCTCGCCGAGCGTCTGGGCGGCGTGATGCCGGCGCATGTGATCTATCCGGATTTCGATGCACGTCCCGCGGGCTTCTCGCCCAGCTGGTTGGGTCTGCTGCGCGAAGAGTTCGGCTTCAAGGGCGCCATCTTCTCCGATGATCTCGGCATGGCGGCGGCTGTCGCGGAAGGTGGTCCGGCAGAGCGTGCGCGCCTGGCGCTGGACGCCGGCTGCGACATGGCGCTGGTCTGCAATGACCCGGCCGCCGCGCGCGAAGTGCTCGACAGCCTCGATGACGATGAGCAGCGCCACCGTGGCAAGCGCCAGGCGCGGCTGCGCTATGCGCGAGCTCGTCCGACGCTGGATGGCCTGGTGGGGCTGGCACGCTGGCGGCGCACCCACGCGCGGCTCGAATCGATGGCGGCCAGTCAGGCATCACAGCAGGCTGCCATGCCCTCGGGCACGCTAGGCGGCGCCGAGTCGTCTGACGCACGGTCGGCCTCTGAGTCCGGTAGCGCGCAATAATCAGGCACGCGGTGCCTTTTTCGAGTCGAAGACTGGCAAGGAATTCCCATGGCTGAGCAATCCGCCACCGAGGCTGCTGCCGACAAGCTGGCAGCGCCCGCCGAAGAGATGATCAATCAATGGGTCGAGCCGCTGCGCCAATGGGTCGAGCAGACCTTTGGTCTGCCGCTGTGGGGCATCAATCTCGCTCTGCTGCTGCTGGCGGTGCTGTTGCTGCACCTCATCGAGCGAGTGGTGCTCAGCCGCCTGGCGACGCATGCCGAGAAGAGTCGCAACCTGTGGGATGACGCCCTGGTGCATGGCCTGCGTCATCCCTTGTCATTCTGGCTCTACAGCATGGGGGTGTTGCTGGCGCTCGGCATCATCGCCGGCCAGTTCAGCCTCGGCGGGGCCGAGAAGTACCTGGGCACGGCGCGCCAGATCGTGACCCTGCTGGCACTAGCCTGGGCGTTGATCCGCATGGTCAAGCGCTTCGAGGCGCTGCGCACCATGCCGCCGCCCGGCACCAACGTCAACGCGATGGATGCCACCACGGCCTCGGCGATCAGCAAGCTGCTGCGGGCGGTCGTAGTCGTGCTGGTGGGGCTGGCCATCCTGCAGAATCTCGGCGTCTCGCTGTCCGGGGTGCTGGCCTTCGGGGGTGTCGGCGGTATCGCGGTCGGCTTTGCGGCGCGGGATCTGCTGGCCAACTTCTTCGGTGCCCTGATGATCCATCTCGACCGGCCCTTCAAGGTCGGCGACTGGATCCGCTCACCGGACCGCGAGATCGAGGGCACCGTCGAGGATATCGGTTGGCGCCTGACGCGCATTCGCACCTTCGACATGCGGCCCCTTTACGTGCCGAACGCCATCTTCACCAGCATCTCGGTGGAGAATCCGTCGCGCATGTACAATCGCCGTATCTTCGAGACCGTGGGGCTGCGCTATGAGGATGCCGCCCAGGTCGGCCCCATCGTTGCCGCGGTACGCGAGATGCTGGAAGGCCATGACGAGATCGACCAGACGCGCACCCAGATCGTGAACTTCACCACCTACGGTGAGCATTCGCTGAACTTCTTCGTCTATGTCTTCACGCGCACCACCGACTGGGTTAAGTACCACGCGATCAAGCAGGATGTCCTGCTCAGGGTGCACGACATCATCCGTGAGCATGATGCCCAGGTGGCGCTGCCGGGTCAGCGTCTGCATTTTGCCGATGTGCTGTCCTTCGAAGGACGCCACCATGAACACGATGCCGAGGCAGAGCATGCCGCGGCGTCATCAGACACGCAGACGCGCGGGTCCCGCCGCCGTTCTGATTCAACCGCCGCTGCTACATCCTCCTCTGCGCCCGTCCGGCGTGGAGATGAGGCCAGTGACACCCAGGAAACTCCCGATGCTGACTCCGACGCCTGAGACCCTCACCGCCCTGCATGACGAAATGCGTGAGGTGATGGACAATGCCGATTGCCTGATCCCGCAAGCTGACCTTGAAGTGGCACTCGACCGCATGGCCGTTGAGCTGACGGAACGCCTCGGCGATCGCATGCCGATCTTCTATTGCGTGATGAACGGCGGCCTGATCACCGCCGGCCAGCTGTTGACCCGCCTCGACTTCCCGCTGGAAGTCGATTATCTGCACGCCACTCGCTACCGTGGCGCGATGCGCGGCGGCGAGCTGTTCTGGCGCGTCAACCCGGAGCTGCCGATGGCCGGTCGCGACGTGGTGATCGTCGATGACATCCTCGATGAGGGTGGCACCCTGGCCGCGATCCTCGAGTACTGCCGTGAAGCCGGTGCGCGCAGCGTATCCAGCTGTGTGCTGGTCGACAAGAAGCATGACCGCAAGGCCTATCCGGGCTTCAAGGCCGATTTCTGTGGTCTCGACGTCGAAGACCGCTTCCTGTTCGGCTTCGGCATGGACTACAAGGGCTATTGGCGTAACGCGCCGGGCATCTACGCGCCCAAGGGTCTGTAAGATTTGCTGGATGGCAGCCGCCATCCCGCGATATGACATTCGTTCACCACCCGCCCGGGCAACCGCGGCGGGTGGTGTCGTTTTCGGGGCCTTTTCTGTTCTCCTGGCGCAGAGCGTGACGATTGTGCTTGTCGTTGCCGGTTGGCTCGGAGTAGCGTTCGCTGAGGATCGGGGTGTCCGGTCCCGGGAGATTCCTGCACATGGGTGGCAAGGAGGCGGGCGATGCTGGCGGTGATCGGTGGGACGGGGTTCGGCAGTTGGTCAGGCATGGAAGTGCTCAGGCGCGGCGGGCAGGAAACGCCCCTGGGGGCGGCCTCCTGTGGTGTCGTGGAAGGGCGACTGAATGGGCAGTCGCTGCTGTTTCTGGCCCGTCATGGTCAACCGCACAAGGTGCCGCCGCATCGCATCAACTATCGCGCCAATCTGTGGGCGCTCAAGCAGGCGGGCGCGACCCATGTGGTGGGAGTCAACTGCGTGTCCGGCATCGACCCGACGCTGGCCCCGGGCACGCTGGTGGTGCCGGACCAGCTGATCGATTACACCACCGGCCGCGAGGGCTCGTTCTTCGATGGGCGTTTCAAGCCGTTCCAGCATGTGTCGTTCGCCTGGCCGTATCACCGGGTCTGGCGTGAGGAGCTGCATGCGGCGGCCGCCGAGGCGGGGTTGCCCCTCACGGCCGGCGGGGTGCTGGGCGTGGTGCAGGGGCCGCGGCTGGAGACTGCCGCCGAGATCCGCCTGATGGCGCGCGATGGCAATACGCTGGTCGGCATGACGGGCATGCCCGAGGCCGTGCTGGCGCGCGAGCTCGAGATGGAATACGCCAGCCTGTGTCTGGTGATCAGCCATGCCGCGGGCGTCGGCGAAGAGGAGCCGACCCGCGCAGGCACGGAATCCGTGATCGAGGCCGGCATGCCCAGGGTGCAGCGCTTGCTGGCGACGCTGTTGGCACGCCGTGCCTGAGCTGCCTGACCTCTGGAGGAGAGTGGGGGAGGCGATGGTTGTAGGTAGGCGGTGGTGTAGGTAGGGCGTGTAGAGGGTGTAGAGCGTGTAGAGGGTATGCCCGCACGAAAAAAAACGGCCTGCATCTACGATGCAGGCCGTTTTCATTTTTCGTTCAAGCTCTTGCTCATGCTCAAGTTCACGACCTTGCCCCAGGCGCCTGCGCGTCAGGCCGCCTTGGTCTTGGCGTTGAGCAGGTCCAGCAAGGTCTCGCAGAAGCTGAAGCGCGCCTCGGCGTCATTCATGTCGGTGGCGAAACGCAGCGTGTCGGCGCCTTCCAGCTTGTAGACATCCGACTGGCGCTGGATCAGGTTGACCAGCGTCAGCGGATCGACTGGCGTCTGGGCGCCGAAGATGATGCGACCACGCCCGGCGCCGGCCTCCAGCTTGATGATGCCCAGCGCCTGGGCGCGCTGGCGCAGCTGGGTCTGGCGGAACAGCGTCTTGACCGGTTCCGGCAGCAAGCCGAAACGGTCGATCATCTCGACCTGAAGTTCGCGCAGGTCGCTTGCGTTCTCGGCGTTGCTGATGCGCTTGTACATCATCAGGCGCTGCTGGACGTCATGCAGATAATCGGCCGGAATCAGTGCCGGCAGATTGAGGCTGACCTCGACGCCTTCATCCAGCGGCGACTCGATATTGGGCGTCTTGCCCGCCTTGATGGCCTTCACGGCGCGATCGAGCATCTCCATGTACAGCGAGTAGCCGATGGTTTCCATCTGGCCGGACTGCTCGTCACCCAGCAGCTCACCCGCCCCGCGGATCTCCATGTCATGGGAGGCCAGCGTGAAGCCGGCGCCGAGGTCCTGGGATTCGCTGATCGCTTCCAGGCGCTTGACCGCATCGCGGGTCATCGCCTTGGGATGCGGGGTCAGCAGGTAGGCGTAGGCCTGGTGATGCGAGCGCCCGACGCGGCCACGCAGCTGGTGCAGCTGGGCCAGACCGAACTTGTCGGCGCGCTCGATGATGATGGTGTTGGCGCTCGGGATGTCGATGCCGGTCTCGATGATGGTCGAGCACACCAACACGTTGAAGCGTTTGTGATAGAAGTCCGACATGCGCCGCTCCAAGCTGCGCTCCGGCAGCTGGCCGTGGGCGACGCCGACATTGGCTTCCGGCACCAGCTCCGCGATGCGCGCGGCGCTCTCCTCGATGGTCTTGACCTCATTGTGCAGTACGTAGACCTGCCCACCGCGCAGCAGCTCGCGCAGGATGGCTTCCTTGACCACGCCGTCGTTGCGCTGCTGGACGAAGGTCTTCACCGACAGGCGGCGCGCCGGCGGCGTGGCGATGATGGACAGGTCGCGGATGCCGCTCATCGCCATGTTCAGCGTGCGCGGAATCGGCGTGGCGGTCAGGGTCAGGATGTCGACCTCGGCGCGCAGGCTCTTGAGGCGCTCCTTCTGGGAGACGCCGAAGCGGTGCTCCTCATCGATGATAAGCAGCCCCATGTTGGGCAGCTCCAGCGACTTGGAGAGCAGCTTGTGGGTGCCGATCACGATATCGGCCTGGCCGTTCCTGATGCGCTCGAGCGAGGCTTCCTGGCCCTTGCCGCTGGTGAAACGCGACAGCAGGGCGATCTCCACCGCGGTGTCGGCGAAGCGGTCGCGGAAGTTGTCGTAGTGCTGCTGGGCGAGCAGGGTGGTGGGCACCAGCACCACCACCTGACGGCCGGAGTTGACGGCGAGGAAGGCGGCGCGCATCGCGACTTCCGTCTTGCCGAAGCCGACATCGCCACATACCACGCGGTCCATCGGCTGGGGCGCACACATGTCCTGGATCACCGCGCCGATGGTCTGCGCCTGGTCCGGGGTTTCCTCGAAGGGGAAGCTGGCCGCGAAGCGTGCGTAGTCCTCGGCGGGGAAGTCGCAGGCATGGCCGACACGCGCCTCGCGGCGTGCATAGACATCCAGCAGCTCGGCGGCGGTATCGCGGATCTTCTCGGCGGCCTTGCGCTTGGCCTTCTCCCACTGCTCGGAGCCCAGCTTGTGCAGCGGTGCCAGCTCGTCACTGGCCCCGGAATAGCGCGAGATCAGGTGCAGGCTGTCCACCGGTACGTAGAGCTTGGCGCCATCGGCGTATTCGAGCGCGAGGAACTCGGCCTCCTGTCCCCCGGCGTTGATGGTCTCCAGCCCCAGATAGCGGCCGACGCCGTGGGTGTGGTGCACCACCGGCGCGCCTTCACGCAGCTCCGAGAGGTGGCGCACGGCCAGCTCGTTGTCATCGGTGGCGCGCGCCTGGCGGCGGCTCTGACGTACCACTTCGCCGTAGAGCTCGGTCTCGGTGATGACCACCAGCCCCTTGTGGCTGTCGCTGTCATCGCTGGACAGCGCATCTTCTGCCTGCGCGCTGGCCACCCAAGTGCCATGCGTCAGGCCACCGACGGTCAGGCCGACGGCGGCTGGGCTATCCACGAAGTGCTCGAAGCTTGCGAAGTCATCCAGGCTGCGCAGCCCGAAGCCGCGCAGCAGCGGGGTGAGCTGCTCCTCGACGACTTCGCGGCGGCCCTGGGTCTCGGCGACGAACAGCACGCGCTGGGCATGCTCACCGTTCAGGCGTAGCTTGAGGAAGCTGGCCAGGGCCTGGGTCGGGTCGGCGCTGCGTGCATCGATGGCCAGGCTCGGCAGGGTCTGGTGGCCGAATTCGATGGCGTGGGCATTGGGCTCACGTACCAGCTCGATGCGTTCGTGCTGCTTGATCAGGCCCAGCAGCTCATTGACCGGCACGAAGGCGCGGTGCGGTGGCAGCAGCGGGCGTGTCGGGTCGACGCCCAGATTGGCGTAGCGGGTGGTGATGGCGTCCCAGTGGCTCTCGGCCGCCTCGCGCACGCCGGGCAGCATGGCGATGCGCAGCTCGTCGCCCATGTGATCAAAGAGCGTCGCGGTCTCGTCGAAGAACAGCGGCAGGTACTGCTCGAGCCCCGGCGAGGGAATGCCCTTGATGGCGTCGTTGTAGAGAATGCACTGGCGCGGGTCGACATCGAACAGCGTCTCGAAGCCCTCGCGGAAGCAGGCGATGGCGCCGCGCGTCAGCGGGTATTCATGCGCGGGCAGAATCTCGATCGCCTCGACCTTGTCGCCACTGCGCTGGGTGTCAGGGTCGAAGGCACGCAGGGTGTCTATCTCGTCATCGAACAGGTCGATGCGCAGCGGCTGCTCGCTGCCCATGGGGAACAGGTCGATCAATGCGCCGCGCAGGGCGTATTCGCCCGGCTCGTAGACCGTCTCCACCGCGCGGTAACCGGCTCGCGACAGGCGTGAGCGGAAGTCCTCGCGATTGAGGATGTCGCCCTTGGCGAGACTGAAGACCTGGCCTGCGATGTAATCCACCGGCGCGAGGCGCTGCATCAGGGTGTTGACCGGCACCGGCACGATGGCGCGGCGGCTGGTCTGCAGGGTACGCAGGGTGCGCAGACGCTCTGAGACGATGTCCTGGTGCGGCGAGAAGCTGTCGTAGGGCAGCGTTTCCCAATCGGGGAAGGGCAGCAGGCGCTCGGGATGGCGCGTATAGAAGCGTAGGTCGGCTTCCAGGCGCTGGGCGCTGGCGGTGTCCGGGGTGATGACCATCAGCGGCGCTTCATCGGCATCGGCCAGGCGCGCCAGCGCCAGCGCCGCGGCGCTGGGGTCATTGAGCATCCAAAAGGTGGTTTCGCGGCGCGAGCGCGGCAACGGGGGCGTCAGCGGAGTCTCGAACATGGGCTCTGGTGTCTTGTGTCCTGGGCTTGGGCGCAACGCCTTGCGGCGTTCACGGCACGGGATGACGTCACGGGCAGGGCCCGAGTGAATAAGGTGCTGGGTCAGTCGCTCACGATGAGCGGCCCACGCATGCAGATGACGCTGAGCGACTCATGGGCGCAAGGCAGTCTCTCGGGTGCACGGCACATTGGTGAGCGCGCGGCACATTCAATAGCGCGCAGAATACTCATGAGCGCGACAAGGCAGACGCGATGCCTTGGCTTGCCAGGCGCGCTTCAACGCAAGCTGTCGCAGCGCAAGGGGCTGCAACGTCAGTCGCCGCCATGAAAGGAGTCGCGCTTGATCATAGCAAGTCAGTCGCTATATGGGGGCAAGTGATGTGCTTTTCAGCACCGTGGACACAGATGGCCGAGCGCGGGATGGGGGAAACGCTTTTGTAGTCAAATCGTTGATTCTGTAGCACTACTACCCTGCGTGCGACCATCCTTTCATTGTGGTGCATAGCCGCGTTACGCATACTCAGCTGGCCTTGTCCGGCGTCGCCAAGCGCTCGGTGACGACCATCATTATTTGCCCGCACGTGAGAGGATGCACCCGTGAGCCAAGAGAATCTCGAAGCCTGTTTCAAGCAGTGGCAGGACAATGAAGCCCTCGCGGAGCAGATGATCCCGCTGTTGGGAGATCTCTACCGCCGCTTCAACGTCGTGCCCTCCATCTACGGGCGTTCGCTGATCAATCGCTCGATGGTGCGCATCCTCAAGAACCACCGTTGGGTGCGCAAGGCCGAAGGCGTCGAGCTGTCAGTGGAAGATACCTTCCCGCTGGTGCGCGCGATGATCGAGCTCAACCTGGGCCCGGCCCACGTCGATATTGGCAAGCTGGCGGTCGCCTTCAAGCGCTCTGACGAGACGGACATCACCGCCTTCCTCAAGCGTGAGCTGGCCGACATCGTCGGTGGCTATGTCGAAGGCGGCATGGGCGGCGACCCGAAGGACGTCGTCCTGTATGGCTTCGGGCGTATCGGTCGCCTGTTGGCGCGCATCATGATCGAGAAGGCCGGCGGCGGTAACCTGCTGCGTCTGCGCGCCATCGTGGTGCGTGGCAGCAAGGATGATCTGGAGAAGCGGGCCAGCCTGCTGCGTCGCGACTCGGTGCACGGTCCCTTCGAGGGCAGCATCACCGTCGATGAAGAAAACTCGGCGCTGATCGTCAACGGCAACTACATCAAGATCATCTACGCCAATTCGCCCACCGAGATCGATTACACCGCGCACGGCATCGACAACGCCATCGTGGTCGACAACACCGGCAAGTGGCGTGACGAAGCGGGCCTGGGTCAGCATCTGGAGTGCAAGGGCGTGGCAAAGGTGCTGCTGACGGCACCGGGCAAGGGCGATCTCAAGAACATCGTCTACGGCGTCAACCACACCGACATCAGCGATGATGACCGCATCATCTCCGCGGCCTCCTGTACCACCAACGCCATCGTGCCGGTGCTGAAGGTGCTGCACGACGAGTACGGTGTCAGCCAGGGTCACGTCGAGACGGTGCACTCCTACACCAACGACCAGAACCTGATCGACAACTTCCACAGTGGTGATCGTCGTGGCCGTGCCGCGGCCCTCAACATGGTGTTGACCGAGACCGGAGCCGCCAAGGCCGTCGCCAAGGCGCTGCCGGAGCTTTCCGGCAAGCTGACCGGCAACGCGATCCGCGTGCCGACGCCCAATGTCTCGATGGCGATCCTCAACCTGACGCTGAACACCGCAAGCGACGCCGAGCGCATGAACGACTTCCTGCGCACCGCCTCGCTGCATTCCTCGCTGCAGAAGCAGATCGATTACGTCGATTCCTGTGAAGTGGTGTCCTCGGACTTCGTCGGCAACCGCCATTCCGGCATCGTCGATGGCCAGGCGACCATCGTCACCGACAAGCAGGCCGTCGTGTACGTGTGGTACGACAACGAGTTCGGTTACAGCTGTCAGGTGGTGCGTATTCTGCAGCACATGTCCAACGTGCGTTTCAGCTACTTCCCGACGCGCTGAGTCAATGCGCCGCGTCTGTGGCGTGACTTGCGAAAAATTGAAATAAATACCTGCTGTTACAACGCCCCCGCCCTCAATGATGGCGGGGGCGTTGGCGTTTTCGGCGTGTGCACCACTTTAGTGTCGTATGGTCTTTCCGGCCTCGCATCTTTATAATGAGCCGGATTTTTTTGGGCCGGTCCAATCTCTGGGCTACACCTCCAACCGTCTGATAAGAAAAGCATTCACATTGCCTGATACGCGAAAATCGCGAGGTTGCCTGGTCAATTATCGGCCTCGAGGCGTATCTACGATGGGTGATCTTTCCTGAACAACATCAGATCCGACAATTGGGCGAGTCTATGATCGAAGTCAAACGTGGCCTGGATCTCCCCATCGCCGGGGCGCCGGAGCAGCGTATCGAGGATGCGCAGCCCGTTCGTCGCGTAGCGATCCTGGGTGTTGACTACGTCGGCATGAAGCCGACGATGGAAGTCCGCGAAGGGGACAAGGTGAAGCAGGGGCAACTCCTGTTCACTGACAAGAAGACCCCGGGCGTCCGTTACACCGCGCCTGCTGCCGGTACTGTGGTCGAGATCAATCGTGGCGAGAAGCGCAAGCTTCTGTCCGTGGTCATCGAGATCGACGCGCAGGGCGAAGCTGTGGAATTCACTGCACATGGCGACGCCGCCATTGCAGGTCTCGAACGTCAGGTCGTGGTCGACCAGCTGGTCGAGTCCGGCCTGTGGACGGCGCTGCGTACCCGCCCGTTCTCGCGTGTGCCGGCGCTGGATGCCAAGCCGGCAGCCATCTTCGTCACCGCCATCGATACCCACCCGCTGTCCGCGGATCCGGCCGTGGTGCTCAAGGGCCAGGAAGCCGCTTTCCGTCAGGGTCTCGTCGCACTGACGCGTCTGACCGAAGGCAAGGTGTTCCTGTGCCAGGCACCGGGTGCTGATATCCCGGGTGGCGACGTCTCCGGTGTGGTCAGCGAGTCCTTCAAGGGCCCGCACCCGGCGGGTCTGCCGGGCACGCACATCCATCACCTTGCACCGGTCAGCCTGCAGCGTCAGGTCTGGCATGTCGGTTTTCAGGATGTGGTCGCCATCGGTACGCTGCTGGCGGAAGGTCGCTTGGACACCACGCGCGTCATCGCCGTCGGTGGCCCGCGTGCCACCAAGCCGCGTCTGCTGCGCACCCGTCTGGGCGCCAGCACCGAAGAGCTGCTCAAGGGCGAAGTCGAGCAGCCGGAAGACACGCGTGTCATCTCCGGTTCGGTGTTCTCCGGCCTGACCTGTGAAGGGGCGCTGCGTTTCGTCAGCCGCTACCACAATCAGGTGAGCCTGCTCGAGGAAGGCAACAAGCGTGCCTTCATGGGCTGGCTGTCGATGGGCGCCAAGCGTCACTCGGTGCTGGGTATCTACCTGTCGAAGCTGACCGGTCTGACCGACTACCGCCCGAACACCTCCACCAACGGCTCCGAGCGTGCCATGGTGCCGGTGGGCGCGTACGAGGCGGTCATGCCGCTGGACATTCTGCCGACGCAGCTGCTGCGTTCGCTGATCGTGGGTGATATCGAGACCGGCATGCAGCTTGGCTGCCTGGAGCTTGATGAAGAGGACCTCGCGCTGTGCACCTACGTGTGCCCGGGCAAGTACGAGTACGGTCCCATCCTGCGTGACAACCTCACCACGATCGAGAAAGAGGTCTGATGATGGGCATTCGACAGACTCTGGATAACCTGGAGCCGCACTTCCACAAAGGTGGCAAGTACGAGAAGTTCTACGCGCTCTACGAAGCCGTGGACACCATTTTCTATGCGCCGGCGAGCGTCACGCGCAGCACCACCCACGTGCGTGACGGCATCGACCTGAAGCGCATCATGATCACGGTCTGGATGTGTACCTTCCCGGCCATGTTCTTCGGCATGTACAACGCCGGCCTGCAGGCCAACGAGGCCATCGCTGGCGGTTACAGCGCACTGGGCGGCTGGCGTGAAGCCATCGTCATGCTGCTGGCGGGTAGCCACGATGCCGGCAGCGTGTGGGCCAACTTCATCCTGGGGGCCACCTACTTCCTGCCCATCTATCTGGTGACCTTCGCGGTCGGCGGGTTCTGGGAAGTGCTGTTCGCGATGCGTCGCGGCCACGAGGTCAACGAAGGCTTCTTCGTCACCTCGGTGCTGTTCGCCCTGACACTGCCGGCGACCATTCCGCTGTGGCAGGTCGCGCTCGGTATCACCTTCGGTGTGGTGATCGGCAAGGAAGTCTTCGGCGGTACCGGCAAGAACTTCCTCAACCCGGCACTGTCTGGCCGTGCCTTCCTGTACTTCGCGTACCCGGCCAGCATTTCCGGCGACGCGGTATGGGTACCGGCGGATGGCTTCACCGGTGCGACCGCGCTCTCCACTGCCGCGCAGGATGGCATGGGTGCCCTGATGCAGCAGATGAGCTGGACCGACGCCTTCCTCGGCTTCATTCCGGGCTCGGTGGGTGAGGTCTCCACACTGGCGATCTTCCTCGGCGCCGCAGTGCTGCTGTGGACGCGTATCGCCTCGTGGCGAATCATGCTGGGCGTCCTGCTGGGCATGATCGCGACCTCGGCACTGTTCAATGCCATCGGCAGCGACACCAATGCCATGTTCGAGATGCCGTGGTACTGGCACATGGTCATCGGCGGCTTCGCCTTCGGCATGGTCTTCATGGCCACCGACCCGGTCTCCGCGTCCATGACCAACAAGGGCAAGCTGGTATTCGGTGCACTGATCGGCGTGATGACCGTGCTGATCCGTGTCGCCAACCCGGCCTTCCCGGAGGGCATCATGCTGGCGATCCTGTTCGCCAACCTGTTCGCTCCGCTGATCGACCACTTCGTCGTGCAGGCCAACATCAAGCGCCGCGTCAAGCGCGAGACTGCCGGCATCGCGAACGAGGAGACCGTCTGACATGGCCAGCAACAACTCCATCAAGAAAACCCTCGGCGTCGCGCTCGGGCTGTGCATCGTCTGCTCGGTGGTGGTTTCCACCGCAGCGGTCGTGTTGCGTCCGATGCAGCTGACCAATGCCGAGCTGGACCGCAAGAGCAACATCCTCGCGGTCGCCGAGCTGCTGCAGCCGGGTGAGGACATCGGTCAGCAGTTCCGTGACAAGGTCACCGCCAAGGTGGTGGACCTGGATTCCGGTGAATACGTCGACGACATCGACCCGGAGAAGTACGACCAGGCCAAGATGTCCAAGGACCCGGCCACCTCACGCACCCTGTCTGGCGACGAAGACCTGCCGGGCATCAAGCGTCGTGAGCAGTACTCCGTGGTCTATCTGGTCGGCGATGTCGAGCAGCCGGACGAGATCATCGTCCCGGTGCGCGGCAACGGCCTGTGGTCAATGATGTACGGCTATCTGGCACTGAAGGGTGACGGCAACACCGTGGTCGGTCTCTCCTTCTACCAGCAGGGCGAAACTCCGGGGCTTGGCGGCGAAGTCGACAACCCGAAGTGGAAGGCCCAGTGGGATGGCAAGAAGATCTATCCCGAAGGCAGCATGGACCCGGAAGTGCACCTGAAGAAGGGCGGCGTGAATCCGTCTTCTCCGGATGCCAAGTACCAGGTCGATGCGCTGTCAGGGGCTACCCTGACCAGCAACGGCGTGACCAACCTGTTGCAGTTCTGGATGGGTGAGAATGGCTTCGCCAAGTACCTGACCCAGTTCCGTGACGTCAAAGGAGCGTAATGATGGCAGCCGAAACTCCTAAAGGTGTCCTGACGACGCCGATCTTCAAGAACAACCCCATCGCGCTGCAGATCCTCGGTATCTGCTCCGCGCTGGCGGTGACCAACTCGATGAACACCGCCCTGATCATGGGTATCGCGGTGTGCCTGGTGACAGCGTTCTCCAGCATGTTCATCTCGTTGATCCGCAATCACATCCCGTCGTCCATCCGCATCATCGTGCAGATGACGATCATTGCCTCGCTGGTCATCGTGGTCGACCAGTCGCTGAAGGCCTTCGCCTTCGAGACGTCCAAGCAGCTGTCGGTCTTCGTCGGTCTGATCATCACCAACTGCATCGTGATGGGTCGCGCTGAAGCCTACGCCATGCAGAATGGCCCGACGATGAGCTTCATCGACGGTATCGGCAACGGTCTCGGCTACACCGTGATCCTGCTGGTGGTCGGCTTCGTGCGTGAGCTGTTCGGTTCCGGCTCCCTGTTCGGCGTGACCATCCTGCAGACCGTCAACGACGGTGGCTGGTACATCCCGAACGGCCTGATGCTGCTGCCGCCGTCCGCGTTCTTCGTCATCGGTCTGTTCATCTGGGTGCTGCGCAGCATCTACCCGGAGCAGGTCGAGAAGGCGGAGTACAAGATTACCGCCAACACCAAGATCAAGGAGGCTGTGTAACATGTTCGAACACTATCTGAGCCTGTTCATCAAGGCCGTGTTCGTCGAGAACATGGCACTGGCCTTCTTCCTGGGCATGTGTACCTTCCTGGCGGTGTCCAAGAAGATCCAGTCCGCGATCGGTCTGGGCGTGGCCGTCATCGTCGTGCTGGCGGTGACCGTTCCGGTCAACAACCTGATCCTGAACTACCTGCTGCGTGAAGGCGCGCTGACCTGGACGGGTCTGGAAGGGGCGGAAAGCATCGACCTGTCCTTCCTGGGCTACCTGTCCTACATCGGCGTCATCGCGGCGATCGTCCAGATCCTCGAGATGTTCCTCGACAAGTTCGTGCCGGCGCTCTACAACGCGCTGGGCGTGTTCCTGCCGCTGATCACGGTCAACTGCGCCATCCTCGGTGCGGCCCTGTTCATGGTGCAGCGTGACTACACCTTCGGTGAGTCCGTCATCTATGGCGTGGGTGCCGGTTTCGGTTGGGCACTGGCCATCGCTGCACTGGCCGGTATCCGCGAGAAGCTCAAGTACTCTGACGTGCCGGCTGGCCTGCAGGGTCTGGGCATCACCTTCATCACCGTTGGCCTGATGTCGCTGGGCTTCATGTCCTTCTCCGGCGTCCAGCTGTAACGCAACCGAGCATAAGGAAATCGAAATGGTAGATACCTCCATCATCGTGCTCGGCGTCGTCATGTTCACCGTGGTCGTTATCGGCCTGGTGCTCGTGATTCTCGCGGCACGCAGCAAGCTGGTCTCGAGTGGTGACGTCCAGATCGAGATCAACAACGACCCCGCCAACACCCTGACGACCCAGGCCGGCGGCAAGCTCCTGCAGACCCTGGCCGCCAACGGCATCTTCCTGTCCTCCGCCTGTGGTGGCGGTGGCTCCTGTGCCCAGTGCAAGTGCCGGATCTCGGAAGGCGGCGGTTCCATCCTGCCGACCGAAGAATCCCACTTCACCATGGGTGAGAAGAAGGAAGGCTGGCGCCTGTCGTGCCAGGTTCCGGTCAAGCAGGACATGAAGATCGAAGTGCCGGAAGAGATCTTCGGCGTGAAGAAGTGGGAAACCACCGTCACCGCCAACCCGAACGTCGCGACCTTCATCAAGGAGCTGAACCTGCAGCTGCCGGAAGGCGAGGAAGTCAACTTCCGCGCCGGTGGTTACGTGCAGCTGGAAGCGCCGGCCTACGACATCAAGTTCTCCGACTTCGATATCGAAGAGGAGTATCGTGGTGACTGGGAGAAGTTCGGTCTGTTCAACGTTCAGCACAAGAACGAGGAACCGGTCATCCGTGCCTACTCCATGGCGAACTATCCGGAAGAGTACGGCATCCTGAAGTTCAACATCCGTATCGCCACTCCGCCGCCGAACTCCCAGCATCCGCCGGGTCTGATGTCCACCTACGTCTTCTCGCTGAAGCCGGGTGACAAGGTGACCGTGATGGGGCCGTTCGGTGAGTTCTTCGCCAAGGACACCGACGCCGAGATGGTCTTCATCGGTGGTGGTGCCGGCATGGCGCCGATGCGCAGCCATATCTTCGATCAGCTCAAGCGTCTGAATTCCAAGCGCAAGATGTCGTTCTGGTACGGTGCGCGCTCCATGCGTGAGTCGTTCTACAACGAGGAATACGACAAGCTGGCCGAAGAGAACGAGAACTTCGAATGGCACCTGGCGCTGTCCGATCCGCAGCCTGAGGACAACTGGGAAGGCCCGACGGGCTTCATCCACAATGTCCTGTACGAAAACTACCTCAAGGACCACCCGGCGCCTGAGGATTGCGAGTACTACATGTGCGGGCCGCCCATGATGAACGCCGCCGTCGTCAAGATGCTCACCGACATGGGTGTAGAGCCGGAGAACATCCTGCTCGATGACTTCGGTGGTTGATCGATGATGTCACGCGTCGCAAGACGACTGGCAGGGCCGGCCCTCATGGGGCTGGCCCTGCTGGTTGCAGGCTGTGAAAATTCCAGCAACCCTGAGTTGCATCGCTTCGCCGGCCCCATCTTCGGCACCGGGTTCCATGTCACGGTGGCTGCGGACCTGGACGCCGATGAGGTGGCGTCGCTCAAGCAGGCGAGCCTCGAGGCGCTCGACAAGGTCGACTGGCAGATGTCGACCTACAAGGACGCTTCGGAGCTCTCGAAGCTCAATCAGGCGCCGCTGGATACGCCGATCACGCTGTCGGATGGCCTGGCGCAGGTGCTGGCCGAGTCGCAGGATATCGGCAAGCGCTCCGACGGGGCCTTCGATATCACCGTCGGCCCGGCCGTCAATCTGTGGGGCTTCGGCCCGGATGAGCGTCTCGACAAGGCGCCGAGCGATGAACAGATCGCGCAGGCGCTGGAGAAGGTTGATCATCTGGCGCTGGAGCTCGATGGCAATACGGTGATCAAGCGCAAGCCGGTGTATGCCGACCTGTCGGGGATCGCCAAGGGTTATGGAGTGGACCGAGTCGCCGCTGTGCTCGAGGCCAATGGCATCGAGAACTATCTGGTCGAAGTCGGTGGCGAGATCCGCGTCAAGGGCGAGAAGCCCGGCCACAAGCCGTGGCGTATCGCCATCGAAGCGCCGAAGTCCTTCGAGCGCTCGGTGCAGCGCATCATCGATCCCGGCAATGCCGCGGTTGCCACCTCCGGTGATTACCGCAACTATTTCGAGCAGGACGGCGTACGTTACTCGCACACGATCGATCCACGTACCGGTCGACCCATCCAGCACAGTCTGGCCTCGGTCACCGTGATCACGCCGGATTGCGCGAGTGCGGACGCCTGGGCCACGGCACTCAACGTGCTGGGCGCCGAGAAGGCAATGACGATCGCAGATCGCGAGAACATTGCCGCCTATTTCATTGTCAAAACGGATGATGGCTTCAAACAGTCCTGGAGTCCGGCATTTGCGCCCTACCTGAAGGACGCGCCGGCGACAGGCGATACGAAGCCCGCAGATGAAGCCGGCGCCTGAGCTCGGTCTACCGAGAGCCGGCCGGGCTTTCTCATCTGCCATCTGTCGAGACACGCCTCCGACAGGGTCGGGTGCTCAGATTGCATGGCATCTTCTGGATGCTGTCCTGGATGATCCACAGGATCGATAGGGAGCAAGCTGCGCTGGAGCCGACCCGCGCGAGAGGTTCACAATGGGGCCATGCCCCGGGAGGAATGACATGACGATCTGGTTACTGGTATTCGCCGCGATGTTGCTGCTGATTGGCGTGATGGCCGTCGGTGTCCTGATGGGTCGCAAGCCGATCGCCGGCTCCTGCGGTGGTCTCAACAACCTCGGGCTCAAGGATGGCTGTGACATCTGTGGCGGCAAGGACGAGGAGTGCGAGAAGGAGCAGGATCGCCAGCGTCTGATGGCAGAGAGTGGCGGCAAGCTGGCCAGCGATCTGGCCTACGACGCCGCACGTCGCTGATTTCTGCTCTGATGGCTCAGAGCCCGCCGGCCGCAAGGCCTGCTACCGGCCCTGACATGGCAGTGTCACCGCGAGGTGAGACCGTACGTGTCAGGGCCGGTCTACGAACAATCAAGGAGCAAAGCGAGTCTCATGGCAGTCTATAACTACGATGTCGTCGTGATCGGTACCGGTCCGGCAGGGGAAAGCGCGGCAGTCAACGCGGCCAAGCATGGCAAGCGTGTCGCCGTGATCGAGGCTCAGTCTTCCGTGGGCGGCAACTGCACCCACAAGGGCACCATCCCTTCCAAGGCGCTGCGCCACGCGGTCAAGCAGATCATCGAGTTCAACACCAATCGCATGTTCCGCGATATCGGCGAGCCGCGCTGGTTCTCCTTCCCCAAGGTGCTGGAGCGTTCACGCCGCACCATCGAGCAGCAGGTTGAGATGCGTACGCGCTTCTACGCCCGCAATCGCATCGATGTGTTCTTCGGTACCGCGCGCTTCAAGGACGAGCACACCGTCGTGGTGCGCGATGCCCATGAAGGGGTCGAAGAGCTGCACGCGGAGAAGGTCGTGATCGCCACCGGCTCGCGTCCCTACCGCCCGGCGGACGTCAACTTCCGCCACCCGCGCATCTACTGCTCCGACACCATCCTGGGGCTGTCGCACACGCCGCGCACGCTGATCATCTACGGCGCCGGTGTCATCGGCTCCGAGTACGCCTCGATCTTCTCCGGCCTTGGCGTCAAGGTCGACCTGATCGATACGCGTGATCGTCTGCTGTCCTTCCTGGATAACGAGATTTCCGACGCGCTGTCCTACCACCTGCGCAACAACGGCGTGCTGGTGCGTCACAACGAGGAATACGATCGCATCGAGGGCGACGAGTCCGGCGTGGTCGTGCACCTCAAGTCCGGCAAGAAGCTGCGTGCTGACGCCTTCCTGTGGGCCAACGGCCGCACCGGCAACACCGACAGCCTCGGTCTCGAGAATGTCGGCCTGCAGGCCAATGGCCGCGGTCAGCTGACCGTCGATGATCAGTACCGCACCGAGCTGGACCACGTCTATGCGGTGGGCGATGTGATCGGCTGGCCGAGCCTGGCATCCGCCGCCTACGATCAGGGCCGCTTCGCCTCGGCCAACCTGCTGGGGGAAGAGTTCAAGTTCGTCAATGAGGTGCCGACCGGCATCTATACCATCCCCGAGATCAGCTCGGTGGGGCGTGGCGAGTCCGAACTGACCGAGGCGCGAATCCCCTACGAAGTGGGGCAGGCGTTCTTCAAGGACACCGCCCGCGCCCAGATCACCGGCGATACCGTCGGCATGCTCAAGATCCTGTTCCATCGCGATACGCTGGAAATTCTCGGTATCCACTGCTTCGGTGACCAGGCGTCCGAGATCGTGCACATCGGTCAGGCCATCATGCAGCAGAAGGGTGAGGCGAATACGCTCAAGTACTTCGTCAACACCACCTTCAACTACCCGACCATGGCGGAAGCCTATCGGGTCGCGGCCATGAATGGACTCAACCGTCTGTTCTGAGCGGCGAGGGCCTCGCGCCCGCTGACTTGAAGGCACACCACAAGGCCCCGACATCATTGATGTCGGGGCCTTGTCGTTTTCGGGCTCCCAACTGGGAAACCTTGTTGATGAGCCTTGAGGAAATGACGCATGCAGGATGATTCGCAGCAACACGACACTCGCCAGTCGGGCACGCAGTCACGCGAGACACTGCAGGATGATCCAACCACGGACCTCACGCTGCGGCTTGGCCATGAGGAGCTGATCATCCATCGCCGTTATGAGCTGGCCAGCATCATCAATGAGCTGGTGCTGGGCCTGCTGTTCACGATCGGCAGCGTGTGCTTCTTCCGGGAAGAGTGGATGACGCTGGGAATCTGGATGTTCGTGATCGGCTCGCTGCAGCTGACGCTCAAGCCGGTGATTCGCCTGGCGCGCCGCATGCACCTCAAGCGGATGCCCGAATCGGCGCTGGACCTCTAGCAGGCGGCTTCACGGCCGGTCTGTCTCTTCGGCTCACCGGCTCACCGGCGCTCTGGCTCTCTTGCTCTGGAGATCAGCGATAGCGATGCACGCGCAGACTCTTGAGGAAGGGCGTGTCCTCGATGCGCACGTCGCCGCGGCGGGCGCGGGTGCGTTCGGTGGGCGGCGTCGGGCTTGGCTGGTTGAGAGCGGGCAGGCGCAGGTCATCATGCGGCAGGAACAGCGGCAGAGAGACGTTCAGCGCGCGGCGCGTGCGTAGCTCACCGTCTTCGCGCATCACCGGCTCACGGTAGAACAGGTTGGCGCGCATCAGCGGTGCCTGGGGCTGGATGCGGGCCAGAATCTCATCCGATGGCAAGCCAGCGAGCAGCTTGAGCTGCAGGCGTACGTGCTCGGCCTCGGTATCCAGCTTCATCAGCAAGGCTTCACACTCCGCCACGCTGACGCGCTGGATCGAACGCCCGGAGCTGTACCAGGCGAAGCGCACTCGCGCCACCGGCGCCTCTGCCACCGGCACTCGTCGCCAGCACTGCTTGAGATGCAGCCGCGCCAGTCCATCGCCCCTCAGGTGCTGATTCAGTCCCGGATGGCGGAAGGGCAGAATCGCCTTCAGCTCGGCCAGTTGGTCGGGATACTTCTCGCGCAGCTCGGCGAAGAGCTCCGCCAGCTGCTCCTTGGCGGCGTTGAGCGCCGCGACGCGCTCGATCACCGTCGGGCCTGCGGCGACCACGCCCAGATAGGGGCGGGTGACTCGGCCGTCCTGGCCATCCTGATACCACACGTCCTGCAACGCCTGGCTGAGCCATTCGCTATCGGCACTGACGCCATCCAGCCGCCAGAGTGGCGAATTCTCTTCTCTGACCGCGGTGATGACCTGATCGGCGGCACTGATCTGCGTATCGAAGGCCGCTTCTATTCTGGCCATCAACTGGTATTCGGGCATGCTCTGCGTCCTGATTGCAGCAAGGGAGACGTGATTTTTTATCGCGTTATCTTGTTTAGCCTAGCGTGACCAGGATGGCAAGTCAGACCATGGCGGCATGCGCGGACAGAAGAGGGGCTCCGAGAGACTGAATCACCCGGATGGAGTGACGGGAGAGGCCGGCTGCGCCGGCGCCGACAGACCGAAACAGAAGAGGGCGCCACGCTGGGCGCCCTCCTGTCTCTGCGGGGGTCTGTGTGATCTCGACAGGGCGCTGTTGTCAGGCCGGCACCTGCAAAAGCCCGCTGGGCTCAGCGGTCGCGATAGCGCTCGGTGAGATCACCATAGGCATCGATGCGACGATCGCGCAGGTAAGGCCAGATGCGGCGCACATCTTCGCCGCGCGCCAGGTCCACATCGACCAGCAGTTCCTCGGGCTCGGTGCCGCCATGCGCCAGCAGCTCGCCCTGGGGGCCGCAGATGAAGCTGCCGCCCCAGAACAGGATGCCTTCGCTGGCAGGCGTCGGGTCCGCTTCATGGCCGACCCGGTTGGCGACGATCACCGGCACGCCATTGGCGACGCCGTGGCTGCGCTGGATCAGGGTCCAGGCATCCTTCTGGCGTTTCTGCTCGGCTTCATCGTCGCGCGGGTCCCAGCCGATGGCGGTGGGGTAGAGCAGCATCTCGGCACCGGCCAGCGCCATCAGGCGTGCGCCTTCGGGGTACCACTGGTCCCAGCAGACCTGCACGCCCAGACGGCCGACCGAGGTGTCGATGGGCTCGAAGCCGCGGCGCGGGGACTGTGCGCTGGGTGCATCGCCCGGCGTGAAGTAGAACTTCTCGTAGAAGCCGGGATCATCCGGAATGTGCATCTTGCGGAAGGTGCCGACCAGGCCAGCGGCCTTGTCGAGTACCACGGCGGTGTTGTGATACACGCCCGCCGCGCGGCGCTCGAAGATGGAGCCGACGATCACCAGGCCGAGTTCGGCGGCCAGGCTGGCCAGACGCTGGGTGGTCGGACCTTCGAGGGGCTCGGCGAGATCGAAGATCTCGGTGTCTTCGGTCTGGCAGAAGTAGTGGCTGGCATGCAGCTCCTGCAGCATCACCAGCTCAGCGCCATCGGCGGCAAGGCGACGAATGGCGGCTTCGCTGGCCGCCAGGCTTGTGTCCTTGTCGGGCCAGCCCTGTTGCTGGACGACACCGACCTTGAGTGTACGGCGGGAAGCAGTCATCACAGTGCTCCTTGAGAGGTGTTCGAGGTGGCCAGCGTGCCCTTGGGCAGTTGCATGGTCATGCAGTGCAGGCTGCCATGCTGGCGAATCACGGCGCGGCAATCGACCGGAATGATGTCACGCTTGGGGAAGGCGCTGGCGAGGGCCTTGAGGGCGATCATGTCGTGACGATCGGCGTAGGTCGGCACCAGCACGGCCCCGTTGATGATCAGGAAGTTGGCGTAGGTCGCCGGCAGGCGATGGCTGTCGTCCGGGTCGAAGCAGGCATCCGGCCACGGCAGCGGCACCAGGAAGTACGGGTCGCCATTGGCATCGCGCAGGGCTTCAAGCTCGGCTTCCATCGCCTTGAGCGCCGGGTAATGCGGGTCGTCGCGATCATCGCAGCGGACATAGGCGATGGTGCGCGGGTCGCAGAAGCGCGCCAGGGTGTCGACATGGCTGTCGGTGTCATCGCCTTCCAGATGACCATTGGCCAGCCACAGCACGCATTTGACCCCGAAATCGGCCTTGAGTTGCGCCTCGACCTGGGCGCGGCTCAGGCCGGCATTGCGGTTGTCGTTGAGCAGGCAGGCCTCGGTGGTCAGCAGGGTGCCCTGGCCGTCGCTCTCGATGCCGCCGCCTTCCAGAATGAAGTCGCGGCTTTCCACCGGGCTTGCGTAAGCCCCCTGCGCGGCGAGGGCGCGGGTCAGGGCATTGTCGCGGGCGGCCTCGAACTTGCCGCCCCAGCCGGTGAAGGTGTAGTCGAGCAGCACCGGCTGGCCATCACGTTCGATGGTGATGGGGCCATGGTCGCGCGTCCAGGTGTCATCCAGCGGCGCCACGAAAAGATGCAGGCGCTCGGCGGGCACGCCGAAACCGGCGAAGCGCGCGGCGAGGCGTTCGCGGGTGGCGTCATCGCTGACGCTGATCAGTACGTGCTGATAGCGGCTGATGGCGATCACCATGGCCTCGCAGGTGGCTTCGATGCTCTCGAGCATCTCGCTCCAGTCACTGTGCGGGCTGGGCCAGCTGAGCTGGATGGCGTCCTGCGGGTGCCATTCGGCGAGCAGACGGGTGGCCATGGGCATCTCCCTGATGAAGAGGTAACGATAAAGGCGCAAGCCGCAATGCCGCGGACTCGGCGCGCGATGATAGCAGAGCCATGCGCCGACGCTAGCCCTGTGGTGTCTGACGTACACATGTCTTGCCATGCTGGCGGTTCATGTTGGCCACAGACGAAGGCTGGCAAACTGCGTTCGAATATGGCTCCATGCGCCGAGCCTGCGGAATGCGTATCATGGCCCGCGACCCTGACCCAAGGAATCGACTTCGATGCTGCTGGATCGCCTACCCTTTCTGATCGGCCTGCGCTATACCCGCGCCAAGCGCCGTAACCATTTCATTTCCTTCATTTCCTTGACCTCGATGCTGGGGCTGTCGCTGGGCGTCGCCGTGCTGATTCTGGTGCTGTCGGTGATGAACGGCTTCGACCACGAGCTGCGCACCCGCGTGCTGGGCATGGTGCCGCATGTGCGCGTCGAGGCGCGTGACAGCGTTACCGACTGGGAGACGCTGGCCGGCAAGCTGCGCGAGAAGCCGCATGTCGTCGGTGCGGCGCCCTATATCGAGCAGCAGGGCATGTTCACCACCAACGGCCGCAACAAGGGCGCGTTGGTCACCGGTATCGATCCGTCCGCGGAGGACCAGGTCTCGATCATCAGCGAGCACATGGTGCAGGGCAGCCTGGCGGATCTCACGCCCGGCAGCTGGGGCATCGTGATGGGCGAGCTGCTGGCGCGCAACCTGGGCGTCGGCGTGGGGGATCGCGTCACGCTATTGGTGCCCGAGGCCTCCATCACGCCCGGGGGTATCTTCCCGCGCCTCAAGCGCTTCACGGTGACCGGTATCTTCAAGGTCGGCGCGGACGTCGATGCCAGCCTTGCCTACACCGATATCTCGGACATGGCCAAGCTGGCGCGCTTCAAGGAAGGCGACGTCCAGGGGGTGCGCCTGAAGCTCGATGACCTGTTCAGCGCCGATCAGGTCACCCGTGACATCGTCAGTCAGCTGGGGCCGCAGTATCGCGGCATGGACTGGAAGCGCACCCACGGCAACCTGTTCGCCGCCATCCAGATGGAGAAGAACATGATCGGCCTGCTGCTGATGGTGATCGTCGCCGTCGCGGCCTTCAACATCGTCTCGACGCTGGTGATGATGGTGACGGACAAGCACGCTGACATCGCCATCCTGCGCACCCTCGGGGCCAGGCCCGGTTCCATCATGGGCATCTTCATCGTGCAGGGGCTGACCATCGGCGTGATGGGCATCATCATCGGCGCCATCGCCGGTGTGGCGCTGGCGCTGAGCGTCTCCGACATCATCGCCTGGGTGCAGTCGACCTTCGGTATCCAGTTCCTGGACCCCAACGTCTACTTCATCAGCTATCTGCCGTCGCGCCTCGAGATGAGCGACATGGGCATCATCATCGGCTCCGCGCTGGTGCTGAGCTTCCTGTCGACGCTGTATCCGGCCTGGCGCGCCTCGCGCATCCAGCCGGCGGAGGTACTGCGCTATGAGTAATCCGTCGACACCGTCTGATGCATCCATCCGTTCTGCTGCTGGAGACACCGCCATGCCGACGCCGGCTTCTGACACTCACGCGCCGGGTCAGGCCCACGGCAAGCCGATGCTGATCTGTGAGCGCCTGAGTCGCAGTTACGATGAGGGCCCGCAAGAGGTGCAGGTGCTCGACGAGCTGGAGCTGCGCGTGCATGCCGGTGAGCGAGTCGCCGTCGTCGGCAGCTCCGGCTCCGGCAAGACCACGCTGCTCAACCTGCTTGGCGGGCTGGACCATCCCAGCCAGGGCATCGTGAAGGTGGCCGGCCAGCGCCTGTCCGAACTCAGCGAGTCGGCACTGGGCAGCTTCCGTAATCAGCACATCGGCTTCGTGTATCAGTTCCACCATCTGCTGGCGGAATTCAGTGCCGAAGAGAACGTGGCGATGCCGTTGATCATCCGTGGCCACAAGCGCGCCGAGGCTGCCGTCAAGGCGCGCAAGCTGCTGGAGCGGGTCGGCATGGCGCCGCGCGCCGATCACAAGCCGGGCGAGCTGTCCGGGGGTGAGCGCCAGCGCGTCGCCATCGCGCGTGCGCTGGTGACCGACCCGAGCCTGGTGCTGATGGATGAGCCGACCGGCAACCTGGATCAGACCACGGCGGCGCGCATTCTCGAGCTGATGGATGACATCGCGCGTGAAGCGCAGGCAGCCTTCATCATCGTGACCCACGACAACGGTCTGGCCGCGCACCAGCACCGTGTGCTGCGTCTGGACGGTGGCAAGCTGCACGAGGATTGAGGCGAGTCGCTGTTACGCCATGCCAGAAAGCCAAACGCCCCGCCATCGAGAGATGGCGGGGCGTTTTTCATGCGCGTCTGTCGGCAGCGTTCAGAGCTTGTCGGTGTCCTGCTCAGCATTCTGGCGTGACGATTGCTCCTTGCTGCAACGTCTGGCGGCCAGGCGCGCCTTGCGGCGGCTGCGCCAGTTGCGCACCACCTGATAGCGCCACAATAGGCGGACCAGCATGTTGGCCAGCAGTGCGAGGACGACGGCGCTGACCAGCGAACCCAGCGCCAGGGCGGGCAGGATGTCTTCCAGCTGATTGGCGAACCAGGCTGCGGAGACCTGGTCCGGCATCACGCGTGCGGGCGTGTCCAGCATCCAGGCACCCACGCGGTAGGTCGCGTAGTAGACCACCGGCATGGTCAGCGGGTTGGTCACCCACACCAGACCCACCGACAGCGCGAGGTTGCAGCGCAGTGCCCAGGCACCGAAGGCGGCCACCACCATCTGGAAGGGAATCGGCAGCAGTGCACAGAACAGCCCCACCATGCAGGCATTGGCCACAGTGCGTCGCGACAACGCCCACAGTGCGGGATCGGCGATCAGGTGATGCATGAAGCGCAGCGACTTCTTGCGCTTGAGGGCATCCGGTTCCGGCATGAGCCGCTTGAGTAGACGACGAGGCATGACTTGGCCATTTGGCATTCAACGCCGGCCATTATCCATACATGGCTACAGGACTGCCATGCTGACTGCGCAGTTATCCGGTTCGTGATCTGCAACCCGCGTGTCTCGATTCGGCACTGAGTACAGCAAAGCCCGCGCCATGCCTGACGGGCTGCGCCATGGGTGACCTTGCAAGAGGCCAGCAACATGTCAGGCGCCACCGTGAATAAATCGTCCCATCCCGCTCGATTCCGGCTGTCACCGGCCTCGCTGGCCCAGCTGCTGGCGGGACTGGTGGCGGGCATCTGGCTGTCACGCCAGGGCGAGTGGGGCGCGGATTGGCAGTCACGCTCATCGGCAGGGCTCGGTGCGCAAGAGAGTGGGGCGCATGGCTGGGCCGCCTTCATGACGCTGAGCGACAACCTGATGTTGGCCGCCTTGCTGCTCTGCTGGCTGATGGTGGCGGGGGCCTTGGCCGCCATTCCCGCCCGTGCTTTCGCGCACCCTGCTCCCGACGCTGGGTCACGCCGCTTTCGGCTCGGGGCCTTGAGTCTGCGGCTCTCGACAGCGCTGGGGGTCGGGCTGGTGATCGGCCTTCATCAGCAGCCGCTCGTGATGGCGGAGGCGTTGACGCGCCAGGAGCTGTGGCTGGAAGGCCGGGTCGAGCAGGTCAACCGCGCACTGCCGACGCCTGATGACTCGGTGCGCCTGGTGCTGCGTGTCTCGCGCTGTGATCTCTTCCAGCCGACGGAGGTCCCCGGCGCGGATGCCGGGCGTCAGGCCGCCTGTCAGCGGCTGCTGGATCAGCGGGTCCAGCTTCGGCGTTACTGGCCGCGCAAGCTGCCCCGCGATGTTGCGACACGCGAGGCGCTGGCGACTCCCTGGCAGGCCGGTGAGCGTTGGCGCATGGTCGTGCGTCTGGTACCGCCTCATGGTGTCAGCAACCCTGCCTTCGGGCGCTCAGCGAGCCCTGCGGAGTTTGACCGTGTCGCCTGGCTATGGCGTGAAGGTATCGTCGCCACGGGTTACGTGCGCCAACTGTCCCTTGCGCAGCGCTTGGCGCCACCCGGCGGGCTGGCAGCACTGCGTCTTCATGCCGAGCAGGCTCTGTGGCAGCGCTGTGGCGAGGGCGAGGGCGAGGATAAAGGTGGAGGCGAGGCACTGGTCGACTGGCCGGGTTCGCCCTGTCGCTGGCTGGCGGCATTGACGCTGGGCAAGGTCTCGGCACTGACCCATGACGACTGGGACACGCTGAACGCCACCGGGCTGACGCATCTGGCGGTGGTGTCGGGGCTGCATGTCGGATTGATGGCAAGCCTGGTGGTGGGGCTGAGTTTCGGCGTGCTGCGTCTCTGGCGACCGGGCGGATGGCGATTCAGCGTCGCGCCCTGGTGGCTTGCCTGTCTGGCGGCCTGGAGTTTCGCCTTGCTGGCAGGCCTGGCGCCGCCGGCATTGCGCGCCGCCTTGATGGTGACGGTCGGGCTTTGGATGGCGAGTGGCCGCAGCGGCCTGGGTGTCTGGCAGGTCTGGATGCTGGCGCTGATTCTGGTGCTGGGGCTGGACCCGCTGGCGCTGTGGCGCTCGGGTACCTGGCTATCATTCATCGCCGTGGCGGTGTTGTTGCTGGCCTGGCAGGGCCGCTCGCGACCGCGAGGAATGCGCGGCTGGTGTCTGGCCACGTTGCGCAGCCAGTGGTTGCTGACGCTGGTCATGGGTGCGGCCCTGCTGCTTTCGCGCGGCCAGCTGTCCTGGTTGTCGCTGCCGATGAATCTGCTGATGGCGCCCTTGGTGACGCTATTGATCGTGCCGCTTGGCATGCTGGGCTGGGGGCTTGCGGGACTCGAGCAGCTGTTGCTGTTCACGGGACTCGTCCCGTCACGGCCCGCGGCGATGCTCGCCGACGGTGTGTTCAGCGGCGGTCTATGGCAGCTGCTGGCACAGGGTATGGCGCAGACGATGGAGATATTGTCTTCGCTTGCGTCGACGCAGGGGCGCTGGCCGCAGACGCCAATGGCGGCGGGGCTGTCGGACGCCACTCCCTCGGCCTTGATCCTGACGCTCGCGCTGATGGCTCTGCTGGGTGCCTGGCTGGCGGAGGGGGTGCCGGGCCTCGATGGCCGTCTGAAGCGCCTGTTTGGCAGCGTGGCACTCTGCTGGGGGCTGTCGCTGGCGGCGCTGGCCTTGCCGTGGTCACCGGCGGCGCTGGCCACCGTCGGGCGGGACGCCGGCGCGCGCGCGACAGAAACCGCCTCGTTCTCGCCCCGGGCGCCCGCGCTCAGTCTGACGGTGCACGATGTCGGGCAGGGGCTGGCGCTGTCGCTGCACAGTCATCTGGCGCCGAGCGCGAGTGACTCGACTGACGCGTCACGGCAGGTGCCGAGGCACTGGCGTTACGACCTGGGGGCGGCGTCGCGCAATGCCAGCGCCCGTTTGCCGGGGGCAATGCCCGTGGCGGGAGAGCCTATCGGCGTGATCATGAGTCACGGGGATGGCGATCACGCCGGTGGACTGCAGGCGCTGTCTGCCGAGGAGATCACCGCCTTGTGGGTGCCGGCCGGGCAGCGGGCGCGACTGGAGCATCAGGTAAGCTGGCTCGATGAGGTGGCAATGCGGGAGTGTGTCGCCGGGCGCAGCATCACCCTCGGTGAGCTGCAGGGCCAGCCCGTGCGTATTGAGATGCTGTGGCCGCCAGCAGGGTTGAAGACCCGACGTGACAACGCGCACTCCTGTGTGGTCTTGATAGCACATGGCGCGCGCCCGCTGGCGTTGCTGACCGGCGATATCGGCCAGCAGCAGGAGCGCGAGTTGCAGGCGACGCTGCGCCAGCGGTTTGCCGGGCGCGGCTTGCCGTTGCTGGTGGTCGCGCATCACGGCAGCCGCTCCAGCAGTGGTGATGCTTGGCTTGAGAGTCTGGCGGCGCGTCACGCGATTGTCAGCGCCGGTCGCTACAATCCGCATGGTCATCCGCATCCGGACGTGGTGGAGCGTCTGGCGCGTCATGTCGAGTGTCTCTGGCATGTCGGGCTGGATGGTGCCTTGCACTGGGAGTGGTCGCCGCAGGGGGAGCGGCTGCAACCAGCGCGCAGGGCTGGCGGTATCGGAGTGAGGTGCCTTGGGGTAAAATCCGCTGAATGATCAGATGCATGGCGGATTCATACGGCCTGCGCGACAGGGATGGCGCGTGACATCTGACACGACAACAATGGTGCCCGCAGAGGCATCGAGACCAAGGGAGAGGTCACATGCTGGAAGCCTTGTACGCAGGGGGAGTCTTGATGCTCCCCATTCTCGGATGTTCCGTCGTGGCACTGGCCATCATCCTCGAGCGCCTGTGGACGCTGCGTCGTCGACGCATCGCGCCGAAGGGCCTGGGACAGCAGGTGTGTGAACTGATCAGCCAGGGACAGGTCAATGTCTACTGGCTGGAGAGTCATTCGCCGCTGGGCAACGTGCTGGCGGCGGGGCTGCGCAATGCGCGCCTGGGCAATGAGCAGGTACGCGCGCGCATGCAGGAGTCGGCCGTGGCCGTCATCCATGACATGGAACGCTTCCTGAGTCCGCTGGGTACCATCGCCGCCATCACGCCGCTTTTGGGGCTGCTGGGCACGGTGGTCGGCATGATCGACGTCTTCGCCGTGATCGTCGATGCGGGCAGCGCCGAGCGCGCCCAGGAGCTGGCCGGCGGGATTTCCCAGGCACTGGTGACGACGGCGTCCGGCTTGACGGTGGCGATTCCGGCACTGATGTTCCATCGCTATTTCCAGCGCTGTGTCGAGGACATCACCGTCAACATGGAGGAGCAGGCAGGGCAGGTGGTGGAGTATATCTCGCACCATCAGGGCGAGCTCGGGCTGGCCGAGAGCCATGACGGCATCGACCGTCGCCCGGGCCAGCGCCCCGGCCAGGTGCCGGAGCCCCATGAGCGCCTGCCGGAAGACCTGCCGGCCTACATGCGTCGTGACGCCGATGACCCCTATGGTGGCGATGATGGCAAGGGGGCAGGTGCCGGGAGGCCGTCATGAGGTTTCCGCGTCGCCAGCGTGAGTCGGTGGAGGTCAATCTCACCCCGCTGATCGACGTGGTGTTTCTGCTGCTGATCTTCTTCATGGTCTCGACCACCTTCGATAGCCGTCGAGCGCTGGACCTCATCCTGCCGCAGTCCAGTCAGGCCAGCGCGGTAGAGCAGGCGCCCTTGATCCTGAGCATCGGGGCGGCAGGTGATTTTACGCTCGGCGAGGCAAGCCTCGGCGAGAATGAACTGGGAGCGCAACTTGCGCAGTACAAGGACCAGGCAGATCGCTTCGGGTTGATCCTCGAAGCCGATGGCCGCACGCCCCACGCCAAGGTGGTCACGGCGCTGGACGCCGCCGCTGAAGTGGGTATCACCCGTGTGCGCATCAGTACGCGTATCGGGACGGAATCATCATCACCGGATGCCCCATGAGGGCGCCGCCCAAGTCTATGGAGACCCCGTGAGTCGCGACTCCACCTGGATTCATTACCGCCGCTTGCTCGGCTATGTTCGCCCGTACTGGAAGATGTTTCTGGCCGCCGTCGTCGGCTACATCATCTACGGTGCCTCGAGTACGGCGCTGGCCGAGATGATGAAGCGCCTGATCGACGGCATTCAGAATCCTGACGCCCAGTTCAGACTGTTCCTGCCGCTGTTCGTGATCGGCATGTTCGCCGTGCGCGGCGTCGGCACCTTCCTGGGCACCTACTGCATGAGTGATGTGGCGCGCAACGTGGTGCACACCCTGCGTACCACGGTGTTCAACCACATGCTGCACTTGCCGGGGCGCTATTTCGACGAGAACTCCACCGGCCATCTCATCACCCGCGTCACCTACCATGTCGAGCAGATCACCGGCGCGGCCACCAAGGCGCTGACCATCATCCTGCGCGAAGGCTTCTTCGTGCTCGGCCTGCTGGGCTATCTGTTCTGGACCAACTGGAAGCTGACGCTGGTGTTCATCGCGGTCACGCCGCTGATCGGCTGGGTGGTCAGCTATGCCAGCAAGCGCTTCCGCAAGCTCTCCAAGCGTATCCAGGGCTCGATGGGCGAGGTAACCCATGTCGCCTCCGAGGCGCTGTCCGGCCATCGTGTCGTGCGTACCCACGGTGCCGAGGATTACGAGAAGGCACGCTTCGCGGCGGTCAGTGAGTACAACCGCGAGCAGAAGATGAAGGAGGCGCTGACCAAGGCCACCGCCACGCCGGTCATCCAGCTGTTGATCGCCGTGGCGCTGGCCACGCTGGTGTGGCTGGCGATGGCGCCGGAACTGATGGCCGGCATGAGCGCCGGTGAGTTCGTCGGCTTCATCACCGCGGCTTCGATGATGGCCAAGCCGGTGCGTCAGTTGACCGAAGTCAACGGCGAGATCCAGAAGGGCATGGCGGCCTCGGAAGAACTGTTCGGTCTGCTGGATACGCCGGCAGAGCCGGACAACGGCACCCTGGTGCCCGAGGGGCGTCTCGAGGGGCGTGTACGCTTCGACAATGTCCACTTCCGTTATGCAGACCATCAGCCGGAGGTGCTCAAGGGCATCGATCTGGAGGTGAAACCGGGGCAGATGGTGGCCATCGTCGGGCGTTCGGGGTCGGGCAAGTCGACACTGATGAGCCTGTTGCCGCGCTTCTATGCACCGACCACCGGCCGCATCCTGATCGATGATGTCGCCATCGAGGACTACAAGCTGCGCCCGATGCGTCAGCAGATCGCGCTGGTCTCGCAGAATGTCACCCTGTTCAATGCCGACCTGACCGCCAACATCGCCTACGGCACCGGCGAGGTCGACAAGGCGCGGGTGGAAGAGGCGGCGCGTGCAGCCTATGCCCACGAATTCATCGAGCGGATGAGCGAAGGCTACGACACCATCGTCGGCGACAATGGCGTGATGCTCTCCGGTGGTCAGCGCCAGCGTATCGCCATCGCGCGTGCCATCTACAAGGACTCGCCGATCCTGGTGCTGGACGAGGCCACCTCGGCGCTGGATACCGAATCCGAACGCTATATCCAGCGCGCGCTGGAAGAAGTGTGTCAGGGCCGGACGACCTTCGTGATCGCCCACCGTCTGTCCACCATCGAGAAGGCGGACCGCATCCTGGTGATGGATGATGGCGAGATCATCGAAGACGGCACCCACGAATCATTGATTGCTCAGGAAGGTGCTTATGCCGCGCTGCATCGCATCCAGTTCCGGGAGACGGCAGACGCATGAGTGAACGACTGGTAGACGCCTGGTATCGCGGCGCTGGCTGGCTTCATCTGCTGCGCCCGCTGGAACATGTCTACAAGAATGTGGTGGCGCGCAAGCGCAATGCCTATCTCACCGGCAAGCGTGAGGTCTGGAAGGCGCCGGTGCCGGTGATCGTGATCGGCAACATCACCGTCGGTGGCACCGGCAAGTCACCACTGGTCGCCTGGCTGGGGCGCTGGTTGAGCGAGCAGGGCTGGCGCCCGGGCATCATCTCGCGCGGCTACGGCGGGCATTCGCCGCGCTATCCCCTCTACGTGCAGGCCGATACCGATCCTCAGCATGCCGGCGATGAGCCGGTGATGCTGGCCCAGCAGACCGGCCTGCCGGTGGCGGTCGACCCGGATCGCCCGAGCGCGGCGCGGCGCCTGATTGCCGCGGGCTGCGACATTCTGCTCTCCGATGACGGTCTGCAGCATCATGCGCTGGGGCGCGATATCGAGCTGGTGGTCGTGGACGGTGAGCGTGCCTTCGGCAATCAGCGTTGCCTGCCCGCCGGGCCGCTGCGCGAGCCGTTGTCGCGCCTCGCCAGTGTCGATGCGGTGATCTCCAACGGTGTCATCGACTGCTCGCGCCTGCCGGTGGAATCGCATTGCATGAAGCTGACGCCGGTCCACTGGCGCCACCTGATCGACGACGTGCGCTATCCTGCCCATCAGCTGCCGTTCAGCGGTCAGGTGCATGCGTTGGCCGGTATCGGCAATCCGCAGCGCTTCTTCCGCACCCTGACCAACCTCGGGGTCGAGCATCTGCCGCGTCCGCTGGCGGACCACCATCGCTTCACGCCGACGGATCTGCGCTTTTCCGACAATCTGCCCGTGGTGATGACCGCCAAGGACGCCGTCAAGTGTCGCAGCTTCGCCAATGAGCGCTGCTGGGCGCTGGATGTCGAGGCGCGTCCGGATCAGGCGCTGGTGGATTGGCTCGCCAAACGCCTTGAAGCGCTCTGAGAGCTTGATCGCTGAATTTTCTTTCTTTTCTGCTGTTATTCCGGAGATGTCTCGATGGACAAGGAACTGCTCGCGCTACTGGTTTGCCCGCTGTGTCAGGCCAAGCTGACCTATGATGCGGCGAATGCCGAGCTCAAGTGCTTCTACGATGGCCTCGCCTATCCGGTACGCGACGGCATTCCCGTCATGCTGGAAGAAGAAGCGCGCCAGATGGATGCCGACGAGAAGCTCAAGGGGAGCCGCGGCTGATGAGTGACCTTCTGCAGCAGGGGCAGGCAGACGACAGCCGTTCAGAGGACGAGTCCGGCTTCGTGGTCGTGATTCCGGCGCGCTTCAACTCCTCACGCCTGCCGGGCAAGCCCCTGGCGGACATTCATGGCCAGCCGATGATCGAGCACGTCTGGCGCAATGCCTGCGCCAGTCAGGCCAGCCGGGTCGTGATCGCCACCGATGACGAGCGCATCCGTGAGGCCTGTGAAGGCTTCGGGGCCGAGGTGGTGATGACGCGTGCCGATCACCCCAGCGGGACGGACCGTCTTGCCGAGGTAGTCACGCTGCTGGCGCTGGCCCCCGAGACCCTGGTGGTCAACGTCCAGGGCGACGAGCCGCTGCTGCCGGCGGCGCTGATCGATCAGGTGGCGGTACGCCTCGAGGAAGACGAGGGTGCCTCGATCGCCACGCTGGCGGAGTCGATCGCCAGCGTCGACAGCCTGTTCAATCCCAATGTGGTCAAGGTGGTGCGTGATCTGCGTGGGCGTGCCCTTTACTTCTCGCGTGCACCTATCCCGTGGGACCGCGAGCACTTCACCACGCCGCCGGACATGCTGGCCACCGATTCCTGGCTGCGCCATATCGGTCTCTACGCCTATCGTGCCAGCTTCCTGACCGATTACGTCGACTGGCTGCCGGCCCCGCTGGAGCAGCTCGAACAGCTCGAGCAGCTGCGCGCGCTGCATCATGGTCATGCCATCCAGGTGGCCATTGCCTGCACGGCGCATCCGGCCGGTGTCGATACGCCGGAGGATCTCGAGCGCGTGCGCGACTGGCTGGCGCAAGCAGCGGCAGGCAGCGAGAGCGGAGAGGCCTGATGAGCGAGCTTCTTGAGCAACTGGCCCAGCGTCAGGCGCCATTGGAGCGCATCCTGATGGTGTGCCTGGGCAATATCTGCCGCTCGCCGAGTGCCGAAGGCGTGTTGCGTGCGGCGCTGACGCGCCATGGTCTGGAGCAGGTCGTCACGGTGGACAGTTGCGGCACCAGTGACTGGCATGTCGGCGGTCAGCCTGATTCGCGGGCCATCGCCCATGCGGCCAAGCGCGGGCACGACATCAGCACGTTGCGTGCCCGTCAGTTGTGCGAGCAGGACTTTCACGACTTCGATCTGATTCTGGTGATGGACGATGCCAATCTTGCCGATACCCGTGCCTTGGCTGCGCGCAGCAACAGTGGTGATCAGGCGCTGATCGGTCGCCTGCTGGACCTGCTGCCGACCCCGTTGCCCGCGCTGGCAGCGGGCAGTCGTGAGGTGCCGGACCCCTACACCGGAGGCCCCGATGCCTTCGAGCGTGTGCTTGATCTGATCGATGTGGCCTGTGAGGCACTCATTGCGGCACTGCCTGCGGCGACCACGGCGCGGGCGCGCTCATGACTCCGGTAACAAGTGATCAGAACGCTGGCGACACCTCGCAACGTGAGGGTGTGGCGCTGGATGGCTGCAATACGCTGGGCTTCTCGGCGCGTGCCCGCGCCCTGAGTGAGCCACACACCGTCGAGGCGGCCAGGGCGCAGGTGCTGGCCTCCCGGCAGGCTGGAGAGCGCCTGGTGGTGATCGGCGGCGGCAGCAATCTGGTATTGCTGCCGTGGCTGGATGCCCATGTCATGCGTCCGGCCTTTGATGAGGTCACCATCACGCCGGCAGAAGACGGCCTGACAGCCACGGTCTCCGTCGAAGCCGGCAAGCGCTGGCATGCCCTGGTGATGGAGCTGGCCGCCGCCGGCTGGTGGGGCTATGAAAATCTGGCGCTGATTCCCGGGTGCTGCGGTGCGGCGCCTATCCAGAATATCGGTGCCTATGGCGTCGAGCTGGCAGACCATCTGCTGCGCCTGGAAGTCATGTCGCTGGAAGATGGCAGCTGCCGCTGGATGAATCGTGAGGAATGCGGTTTCGGCTATCGCGACAGCATCTTCAAGGGCGCGCTTGAGCATCGCGTGCTGATCACGCGTCTGGAGTTGCAGGTGTCGCGCCAGGCGTCGCCCCGGCTCGGTTATGGTGATCTCGCCCAGCGCGTCAGTGCGGCGCTGCCGCAAGGAGAGGAGGCGACGCCGTTGCAGGTCGCCCGGGCGGTGATTGCCACGCGCAGTGAGAAGTTGCCCGACCCCGCGCAACTGGGCAATGCCGGCAGTTTCTTCAAGAATCCGCAGCTTCCCCAGGCCGAGGCCCAGGCGCTGCTGACCCGCTTCCCGGGCTTGCCGCATTACCCGCAGGCCGATGGCAGCATCAAGCTGGCAGCAGGCTGGCTGATCGATCAATGTGGTCTCAAGGGCGCGCGCAGAGGCCATGTCGGCGTACATGCTCGGCAGGCGCTGGTGCTGGTGCACTTCGGCGAGGGGGCCGTCACGGAGCTGCTGGCACTGGCGCAGGAGGTGCGTGAGGCCGTCCACACCCGCTTCGGGGTCTGGCTCGAGCAGGAGCCGCGGGAGCTTGGGATGATGCCTGAAGGGTGATGCCCGAGGGCTGAGGCCCAGAGTCGTGCACACGAGACCTGCGCTGAAGTGAAGGCATGCACACCAGGCGCTGAAAATAGCATGCACTGAAAACAAGAACGCCCCGCAGGCAAGCCTGTGGGGCGTTCTTGTTTTCAGTGCTTGGTTCTGACTTGCTGCTCAACGGGAGCGGCTGGCATAGACCTTGGCATAGTCCCTGTCTTGCTGCCTTTCTGGCGCCCCCTTCAGCGCTGGTGGCTGAAAGGGGCGCCAGAGTGACGGCAGGGGCAGGGCGCCAGCCTCAGGACTCAGTGAGACGTGTTGCTGTCATCCTGAGCGGTCGTGTCCTGAGTCTCTGCGCTGGCCTGTTGTGCAGCAGCACGTTCGGCAGCTTCACGCTCACGACGACGCACTTCGCGCGGATCGTTGTAGGCGCGTTCGCCACGGCGACGGCGGGTTTCGGTGGCTGGCTGCGTGCTGTCCTGCTGCGCGCCTTCTGCCACTGTCGTCTCGTCTTGCTCGCTCGGCGCCTGCTTGTGCTCGCTGTCAGCAACTTCCCCAGTGTGGGAGTCGTTGCTCACGGCTTGCGCCACGGCGACATTGTCGTGACGCTCGGCAGTCGCGAACGCTGTCTCGGCCGGCGCATTCTCGACGCTGGCGCTGACGTTGACGGCGCTTTCGGCACCTTCAGCAGCAGCATCAGAGCCTTCAGCGTTTGCAGAGCCGTCAGCAGAATCAGAGCCCTCAGCTGATTGAGAGCCTTCAGCTGATTGAGAGCCTTCAGCAGCTTCAGCGACAGTATCTGCGGTGCGCTCAGTGCTGACGGCAGGCTCAATCTCAGTGCTGGCCACGTCAGCGCTTTGCGTCACCTTCGCCTCGCTGGTCTCAGTCTGCTGGGGAGCCTCTTCGTGCGCGGCCTCCTGTGCTGGCTGTTCAGCGGCTGCTTCTTCCAAGGCAGGTTCTTCCGCCACAGGCTGCGCAGGCTGGCTGGCAGTGTCGGCTTCAGCGGCGACCGCTTCCTCTGCTTCAGCGACAGGTGCCTGAGCTTCGGTCTGCTCGGCAGCTTGCTCTTCGGCGGCCAGTGCCTGGGCGCCTTCCTCGGCGACGGCTGGCGCTTCAGGCGAAGCGGCTTCGCTGGTCACGCTTTCCTTCAGCGACTGCTCATCGGCCGCGGCTTCCGGCGCGACTTCTGCCGCGGTGACGGCCGGCGTGTCGACGGCGTCGTCAGCTTCGCTGGCCTGCGGCTGGTGCACGCTTGGCTGCTGGACGGCGTGCTGCTCAGTGCGCTGGGCGGCGTGTTGCTCAGTCTTCTGCGCCTGGTGAGCGCCAGTGACAGGCGCTTCGGACGCCTCTTCGACTGGTGCTTCGACAGGTACTTCGACGACCAGCTCGGGCACTTCCGCTGTCGCTGGCTCAGACTCAGACGCTTGCGCATCGGATGCCGCTGACTCAGGGGCTACCGTCTCTCTCAGCGTCTCGTTGCTCGGCTCGCTGACTTCCGGTGCAACGGAAGCCGTGAGGTCTGCGCTGGCAGACTGCTCGGCGCTGGCCGGTGCGTCCTGTGCCGCGGTGCTGTTTTCACCCTGCGGGGCGCTGGTTTCAGCCTGCGAGGCGCTGTCGTTGCTTTGCGGGGCGCTTTCCTTGCCTTGCGGGGCATTGGCTTCGCCTTGCGGGGCAGCGGTAGTGGCGCTGACGGCTTCGGCACCTTCCTCGGCAATGGCCGGTACCGCAGTGGTTGCCGAAGTGGCGGCTGCCGAAGCAGCGGCTGCCTGCGGGCCTGCCAGCGTCATGGCCTTGAGCGACTTCTGCTCTTCGACCGCCTGCGGGTTCAGAGCATGCTGACGGCTGCGAACACGCGGGTTGTTGCGGGTCTGCTGGTCTTCGTTGCTGACCTGCTGTTCCACCTGCTCGGCCTGTTCGGCTGCCTTGATGGACTCGCGTGCCTGCTTGCTGTCGACCTGCTCGGCCTTGTCAGTCTTGGCCGGCTTTTCACCACGCGCCGGCTTGTCGCTGCGCTTGCCGGAATCGCGCTTGCTGGCGTTGTCGGCCTTGGCGTTCTGGCTGTCGCTGCTCCTGGCTTCGGCTTTCGGGCTGTTGTCAGTCTGCGGCGTCTGCTCCGGTTCAGCCTGCGGCTTGCTGTCGTTGGTGACGATTTCCTGCTGGCTGTCCTGACGCGACTCGTTGGACTTGCGACGGTTGCCACGGTCGTTGCGCTGACGGCGCTTGTTGCTGCTGCGGCCATCGTTCTGGCTGTTGCTGTCAGCGTCGTTGCCGCGGGAATCGTTGCCGCTGTTGCGTGACTCGCCGTCGTTGTTGCGTGACGCGTTGTCATTGCGACGACGGGAGTCCTTGCGGTTGTCATCACGCTCGTTGCCACGGCCGTCGTTGCTACGTTCGTTGTTGCGGTCGTTGCTACGTTCAGCGTTGCGGCCATTGCGGGAGTCGTTGCGAGCCGCTGCTGGAGCGCTGGCTTCACTGACGGTCTCGCGACGCTCGCGGGCCTTTTCCAGTGCCTTGCGGGCTTCGCTGGACTTGGCCGGCACGGCGGTGTCGCTGTCATTGCCCAGCAGGCGGCTGAAGCCTCGGGCCAGACGCGACAGCAGGCCGCCACCGGCGGCCGGAGCGGCAGTCCTGGCGGGAGTCTGGGCTGACGACTGCGCCACGACTTCCTGCTTGCTGGCCTGAGCGCGGGTGTCATTGCCCTGGCTCGAACGGTTGCCCTGACGGTTGTCATTGCGCGAGCTCTGACGGCTGTCGTTGCGGCCTTCGCTGCGAGTGTCGTTACGAGACTCGTTGCGCGACTCCTGGCGGTTGCGACCGTTGCTGCTGCCGTTGCCGTTGCGACGACGATTGCCGTTGTTCTTGCCGTTGCCGTTGCGGCTATCGCTGTCATTGCTGCTGTCAGCGCTCTCTACCACGGCGGCGGGCGCTGCGGCAGGCGCTTCCGGTGCGGCAACCGGGGCAGGCGTGGTGTGGGACACGCTCTTGACGGCTGCTTCAGTACGCGCCGGCGGCTTGTCGAAGTTCGGATCCGGTTCCTTGCCGACTTCGGTCTCGACGGACAGCTCGAAGCTGGACTTGTCGGCACCGTCTTCATCGACGTGGTCGTCACGCAGACGCACGACTTCGTAGTGCGGCGTGTCGAGCTCCGGGTTCGGCAGCAGCACGACATTCACGCCCTGACGACGTTCGATGTCGAACAGCGTGGCGCGCTTCTCGTTGAGCAGGTAGGTCGCGACCGGCACCGGCAGGATGGCGCGGATCTGCGAGCTGCGCTCCTTCATGGCCTCTTCTTCGATCAGGCGCATGATGGAGAGCGCCATGGAACGCACGTCACGAATGGTGCCCTGGCCGTCACAGCGCGGGCAGACCACGCCGCTGGTCTCGCCCAGTGAGGGGCGCAGACGCTGACGCGACATTTCCATCAGGCCGAAGCGTGAGATACGACCGATCTGGACGCGAGCGCGGTCGATCTTGAGCGCGTCGCGCACACGATTCTCGACTTCACGCTGGTTGCGTGCCGGTGTCATGTCGATGAAATCGATCACCACCAGGCCGCCGATGTCGCGCAGACGCAGCTGGCGGGCGATCTCGTCGGAGGCCTCCAGGTTGGTCTGCAGCGCGGTTTCCTCGATATCACTGCCGCGGGTGGCGCGAGCGGAGTTGATGTCGATGGAGACGAGGGCTTCGGTGTGGTCGATGACGATGGCGCCACCGGAGGGCAGCTTCACTTCACGCTGGTAGGCGGTCTCGATCTGGGATTCGATCTGGAAGCGCGAGAACAGCGGCACGTCGTCTTCGTAGAGCTTGATCTTCTGCTGGTAGCTCGGCATCACCTGACGCACGAAGGACAGCGCTTCTTCCTGGACTTCCGGAGAATCGATCAGCACCTCGCCGATGTCATTGCGCAGGTAGTCGCGCATGGCGCGGATGATGACGTTGGATTCACGGTAGATCAGGAAGGGGGCAGGGCGGCTGGAAGCGGCCTTGGTCACCGCGTCCCACACCTGGGCCAGGTAGTCGAGGTCCCACTGCAGCTCTTCGGCGCTCTTGCCGATGCCGGCGGTGCGCACGATGACGCCCATCTTGTCCGGCAGGGTCAGGCTGTTCATCGCTTCCTTCAGCTGAGCGCGCTCTTCCCCCTCGATGCGGCGGGAGATACCACCGGCACGTGGGTTGTTGGGCATCAGCACGAGGAAGCGGCCGGCCAGACTGATGAAGGTGGTCAGGGCGGCGCCCTTGTTGCCACGTTCTTCCTTGTCGACCTGGACGATGACTTCCTGGCCTTCCTTGAGCACTTCACGAATGTTGGGACGGCCCTGGCCGGGGTCCTTGGAGAAGTACTCGCGGGAGATTTCCTTGAGCGGCAGGAAGCCGTGGCGCTCGGCGCCGAAGTCGACGAAGCAGGCTTCGAGGCTGGGCTCGATGCGGGTGATCTTGCCGCGGTAGATATTGGCTTTCTTCTGTTCGCGGGCGCCGGACTCGATGTCGAGATCGTAAAGGCGTTGTCCGTCGACCAGTGCGACGCGCAGCTCTTCCGGCTGGGTCGCGTTGATGAGCATCCGTTTCATGTCGTCTCGCTAGACTGGGCGTGCCGAAGGGCAGCCGCATTGTGCGTCGGCGACGAGGAACCGTTTTCCGCTTCGTGTTGTGCTCAGCGCATGTCGTGGAATGCGTTTTTCGCATGCAGGCAAGTCCGTGGACGGGCCACATGCGGCATGATCATGTTGAGTACTTGGAAGAGGCAGGACGTGTTGCGGGGATTTGTACTCCTCCGGCCCTGCGGTCTCTTCCCTAACACCTGGCATTTGCCGATTCATCGACGCCGGCCTTCGGCACGGATATCGAATGATTACCCGGGCTTCATGCCCGAGCGGTCTTGTGTCGTTGGCCCATGAATGACTGGGCGTCTTGCTGTCTTGCCTGCGCAGGCGGCTTTCGGGCTCCCGCGACATCATCTCGTGGAGTCTGCAACGAAGGCTCGAAGGGCGATTGCGCTGCGGCGCGCGGCGTCATGCGTTCCGCGCCCGCTGATACCGTCATCAGGTCCTGTGAGACCTGAGCGACATCGATGTTTTGCGTCAGCTGTTGGTCTGGCCACTGGCCGCGAATGACTGTCCTTGGGGCGGCCTTCGCTGCCTGTGATTGACAGGTGCGATGCGCGGGACAGCACGCTACCGACAGGGTAGATGACAACAGGGTGCTTGCGTGACCTGCACGGTGCTGATGTCGGTGCGCGTTGCTTCATTGCGGGCCATCTGACCCTCTCCGCCGGCGTGAAGCACCTTGTTGAAGTGCCGGGTGCGCCGTTTTTCCGGCCGCTGTGACAGGGCTGCGGAGACGATGATCGGGCATATAGAGAAGGCCCATCTCACTGCGCTCGAATATACCAGTAAAGGTATGTACCAGCAATTCAGCTGCCAGATCAAACGCTTCGCTACATCGCCCGAGATACGAGGCCCGGCGAGCCGCGGATGAGAGCGGCATATGGCACGATGATTCCCCATTGGTCGCATGACACCGTAGAATGACCGGTCTGAGTGCGCCCAGGCGCACGGCAACAAGATGAGCAGGCCGCGCGAAGGCGGGGCCGGAAAGGAGTGCGACATGGCCGAAGGCCAATCAGTCCAGTGGATCGAGGTTGCCCCGGAATTGGCCGGGCAGCGCATCGACAACTTTCTGCGTACCCGCCTCAAGGGCGCACCCAAGGCGTTGATCTATCGCATCGTGCGCAAGGGTGAAGTGCGCGTGAACAAGAAGCGCATCAAGGTCGATTACCGCCTGCAGGCGGGTGATCTGGTGCGGGTGCCGCCGCTGCGCCTCTCGCCGGAAGCCGCCGTGCAGGAAGTCAGTGACAACCTGCGCGAGGTACTGGCGGGCTGCATCGTGCGCGAGACGGATGACTTCATGGTCATCAACAAGCCCTCGGGGCTTGCCGTGCACGGCGGCAGTGGCGTCAAGATCGGCCTGATCGAGGCCATGCGCCAGATTCGCGCCGACCTGCCGTTCCTGGAGCTGGTGCACCGCCTGGACCGTGATACCTCCGGCTGCATTCTGCTGGCCAAGTCGCGGGCTGCGCTGTTGCAGCTCAATGCCGACCTCAAGGCCCACAAGATGACCAAGCTGTATCTGGCGCTGGTCGAGGGGCGCTGGGATTCACGCCGCGATTACGTCAATGCGCCTCTGGAGCGCTACGACGGTGGCAATGGTGAGCGGCGGGTGCGCGTCGATGAGGCCGGCAAGACGGCCAGCACCCGCTACGCGGTGCGTGAGGCCTATCCGAGCATGACGCTGGTCGAGGCCGAGCCGATTACCGGGCGTACCCACCAGATCCGCGTGCACTCGGTGCATGCCGGGCACCCGCTGCTCGGCGATACGAAGTACGGCACCGAGCGCGGCAATGCCCTGGCGAAGAAGGTCGGACTCGAGCGCCTGTTCCTGCATGCCGCCCAGCTCAGCTTTCCTGATCCGATCGACGGGCGAACCGTCACCGTGCGCGCGCCGCTGGACAAGCGGATGAAGCGCGTCCTCGCCACTGCCAGAGAGCTGGGAGCTCGTCATGACTGATCTCACCGCAGGACTGCCGCAACCGCGCTATCGCCTGGTCATCTTCGACTGGGATGGCACCCTGATGGATTCCGAGGCGCGCATCGTCGACTGCCTGCAGGCGGCCTCGCTGGCGACAGGCATGGGCGAGCTGCCTGCCCATGCGGCGCGCGACATCATCGGGCTCGGGCTGCCCGAAGCCATGGAGCGCCTGTTCCCGGGGGCGACGGTCGAGCAGTGCGAGGCGCTGGTCGCGGCCTACAAGGCGCATTTCGTGGCGGTCGATACCACGCCGCTGGACTTCTTCCCCGGTGTCGAGGCCGGCATCCAGCGTCTGCGTCGCCATCCCGAGCAGCTGCTGGCCGTCGCGACGGGCAAGAGCCGGCGCGGGCTGGACCGCATGTTCACGGCCCATGACTGCGGTGACTGGTTCCATGCCTCGCGCACCGCGGACCTGACGCTGTCCAAGCCGCACCCTCGCATGCTCGAGGAATTGCTGGCCGAGCTGAACGTTGAGGCGCATGAGGCGCTGATGGTCGGCGATACCGAATATGATCTGGAAATGGCGCGTGCCCTTGGCATGCACAGTGTCGGTGTCGACTACGGCGTACACAGTGTGCCGCGTCTTGAGGCCTGTGCGCCGCAGCGCATCGTCTCGCATTTCGATGAATTGATGGATTGGCTGTACGTGGCCAGGTAACGGCCGCGATCGCCCAGCACAGGAGCAGCAATCGATGAGTGACAGGCCGCAGGATCCCTGGCGTGAAGGCGCGGGTGGCAAGGACGAGAGCGAAGCGGGCTTGAGCGGGCCGGGCATGAGTGGGCAGGGTATGAGTGGACAGGGCGCGGCTGACGCCTCCGACCGTGAAGTGAACTGGCAGGCGCGCGAGCGCACCGCGCAGCTCGAGATGATGGACCGCTGGGTGCAGGGCGTAGTCACCGAGCAGCGTCGTTCGCGGCGCTGGAAGCTGTTCTTCCGCTTCCTGTTCGCCTTGCTGTTCATCGCCTCGATCGCGACCTCGGTGACTCTGTTCACGCTCGGCAGCCAGCCAGCGGCGCTGCCCGGCGAGCAGCATCTGGGCGTGGTGCGCGTGAAGGGCGTGATCGAAGCGGATGGCGAAGCCAACGCCGAGCGCATCATCAAGGGGCTGCGCGCGGCCTGGGAGTCACCGGCCTCCGTGGCGGTGGTGCTCGACATCAACTCGCCCGGTGGCAGCCCGGTGCAGTCCCGGCGCGTCTATGACGAACTGATGCGGCTGCGCGAGCGGGGCGACAAGCCGGTGATCGCGGTGATTGAAGACCTGGGCGCCAGTGGTGCCTATTACATGGCGGCCGGCGCCGGTGAGATCATCGCGGCACCCTCGAGCCTGGTGGGCTCCATCGGCGTGATTTCCTCAAGCTTCGGGCTCAAGGGGCCGATGGAGAAGCTGGATATCGAGCGTCGCGTGTTCACGGCGGGAGACAACAAGGCGTTTCTTGATCCGTTCTCGGAAATCTCGCCGGACCAGCGTGCCTTCTGGCAGAGCGTGCTGGCCACGACGCACCAGCAGTTCATCGCGGCGGTCAAGGCCGGGCGCGGTGAGCGCCTCAAGGACGATCCCGAGCTGTTCTCGGGGCTGATCTGGACTGGTGAGCAGGCGCGGGGGCTGGGGCTGGTCGATCGTACCGGCACGCTGGAAGAGCTGGCGGCGGAGCTGACGCCAGAGGCGGAGCTGCACGATTACACGCCGCGTCAGGACCCCTTCGAGCGCTTCACGCGGCGCTTCGCTGGTGTGATGGCCAGTGCGATGGGGCTCGAGACGACGGTGTCGCCGGTCAGCTACCGCCTGCCCTGGTAGGCGAGTCAGGGCCGCAGCCCTCGTCGCTCAGGGCTGCGGTGTCTCTCAGGCCTACGGTATCTCTCGGGGGCGCGGCGCCACTCAGGAGCGCGGCGCATCCAGCAGAGGGTCGACGCCTGCCTCGCGCAGCAGTTCGCACAGGCGAATCAGTGGCAGGCCGATCAGGCTGTTGGGGTCACGCCCCTCGAGACGCTCGAAGAGCGTGATGCCCAGGCCTTCCATGCGGAAGCTGCCGGCGCTGTCGAGGGGGCGTTCGCGCTCGACGTAGCGTTCGATCTCGGCGCTGGTCAGGGAGCGGAAGACGACCTCGTGGTCTTCATGACAGACCCAGTGACGCGCGGATTGGGTGTCGATCAGCGCCAGACCGGTCACGAAGCGCACGCGACGTCCGGAGAAGCGCGCCAGCTGGGCGCTTGCGGCTGACAGATCCGCCGGCTTGCCCAGTATCTCGCCTTCGAAGACGGCGACCTGATCGCTGCCGATGATCAGGTGGTGGGAGTAGGCGTCCGCCACGGCGTTGGCCTTGCCGAGTGCCAGACGATGGACCAGTGTCTCGGCACTTTCTGCGCGTCGCGGCGTCTCATCGATACTGGGGGCTGTCCAGGTGAAGGGCAGCCCGAGGCGTTCGAGCAGTTCACGACGCCAGCGTGAGCTGGACGCCAGGACCAGTGGAGTCATCATGGCTCTCCCGTCGGGGCGCGTTGCGGGCATTGGCTGGGCGGCGCGCGGCAAGTATATGAAAAACAAGGGCTGCAGGATGCCGTAAATCCTCTCGGCATTGAAGCGTCAGGCGCGTACAATCGCGCGCTGGACGTGTAGCCCAGTGTCAGTTGTCGCATATCGACGTGAAAGCGTGATGGTGAGGGGGCTGGCAAAAGCAACAAGTTGCTCATGCATTTTGACACCGGGAGGGGGAATCCCTATTATGGCGCGCCTATGTTGACCACAAGACTGCCGACCAAGGTCGAGCCCTACCGGCTGGCGTCAGCGGGTAAACGCCTTGAAGGCGTGATTCCACTGGCGAACATGCCCCGTGTTGTTGAGGCCATCGGTGCTCAGGAAGGGGACGTCAGCGTCTCCATGACCTTTGACATCGACACTCAACGTCGCAGCTTCATCGAAGGCTCCATCGCCTTCGAGGCAAGTCTGCTATGTCAGCGTTGTCTGGGACCCACCGAGCCGGAGCCGCTTTCCAGCGAGTTCCTGTTGGGTCTGGTGACCAGCGATGCGCTGGCAGCGCAGCTGCCCGGTGAGTACGAGCCGGTAGTGGTGGAAAACGAACAGCTGGATCTCCTGACAGTGATCGAGGATGAAGTGCTCCTGGTCCTGCCGCAGGTGGTCTACCACGAGGAGGCCGATTGTGCCGTCTCTCGCGACCAGCTGGCCAGCGGTGTGGAACCCGAGGCCTCGGACGCACCCGCTGTGAATCCATTCAGTGTGCTTCGCACCCTGAAGGACAAGCACTGAACTCAATTTGTCGACAAGATTGGAGTAATCCCCATGGCAGTTCAGCAGAACCGCAAAACTCGTTCCAAGCGTGGCATGCGTCGTAGCCACGATGCCCTGACTGCACCGACCCTGTCCCAGGACAAGGAAACCGGTACAGTTCACCTGCGTCACCACGTCTCTGCCGACGGTTTCTACCGTGGCCGCAAAGTCGTTGATGCATAAGGCATTGATGCAGCGCGCGGCGTAACGCCGTGCGTATCGCCATCGATACGATGGGCGGGGACTTCGGTCCCCGCGCTACGTTACGGGGCACGGCCAGTGCGCTGTTGCGAGACTCGCAACTCAGCGCCATCCTGGTCGGCCCGCAGCATCTACTGGATGCCGAGTTAGACTCCCTCCCTGCTTCACTCTCCCGTGTTCGTGATCGCCTTCAGACACTCGCTGTCGACGGCATTGTCGCGTCTGATGCTCGCCCGTCCCGCGTCCTGCGCAGTCGCGAGCCCAGCAGCATGTCTCAGGCCCTGGGCCTGGTGGCGAACGGCCAGGCGGATGCCTGTGTCAGTGCCGGCAATACCGGCGCCTTGATGGCGCTGGGCATGCGCGAAGTGGGAAGGGTGAAAGGGGTGGAGCGACCTGCCATCTGTGCCGCGGTGCCCACGCGCGGCGCGCGCGCCTGCAGCCTGCTGGATCTCGGCGCCAACGTCGATGTCGCACCGCATCACCTGCTGGCGTTCGCCCGCATGGGCGCGATGCGCAGTCGCCTCATCGACGCGGTCGAGCGTCCACGAGTGGGGCTGCTCAACGTGGGGGTCGAGTCGGTCAAGGGGACTGCGCAGGTGCAGGAAGCGCACGCCCTGCTGGCTGGCAGCGAGTCGGATTTCGACTACCTTGGCTTTGTCGAGGGCGGCGACCTCTTCTCCGGCAAGGTAGATGTGGTGGTCTGTGACGGCTTCGTCGGCAATGTCGTGCTCAAGAGCAGTGAAGGGCTCGCGCAGATGCTGTCGGCACAGCTGGGGGCGACCCTGGCGGCCAGCTGGCGCACGCGCCTGATGGCGTGGCTGGCGCGCCCGGCGCTGACACGACTCTCGCGTGAACTGGACCCGGTGCGCTATAACGGCGCCAGCCTGCTGGGCCTGGCGAGCGTGGTGGTGAAGAGCCACGGCGGCGCGGCGGCGGAAGGCTTTGCCTTTGCCGTCACGCGCGCGGCCAGCGAGGCTCGCGAGCAGTTGCCCTCGCGCCTGGCGCAGGCCCTGGAAGGCACATACTCACGCTGAATGAGTAAATTGGTCTGATTTGTTCCTGTTGGGGTCGAGCTTCGGCGCACACGGTGCGACAATGCCAGCGCTTCGCGGCCGGGCGGTGAAGGCGGACGGGAATCAGGGGCAGGCAGCTCCTGCAGGAAGCCCCCGCAGGACAGCAGCATGACGTAAATGACAGGAAGCAGGCTTTCCCCTGGCAGAAGCGTGAGACACGACAGTGGTCGTCTCGCTTGCGAGCCAGTGGAAATCGGGTTTCTTGACCCGTGTCAGTCCCACCTGAACAGATGGAAATGGTGACAGCAATGACAGATTCCCTGGCCCTCATCTTCCCGGGACAGGGCTCCCAGCAGGTCGGCATGCTGCGGGAGCTGGCGGAGCGCTATAGCGTGGTCCGCACTACCTTCGAGGAAGCCTCTGACGCGCTGGGGCGCGATCTCTGGCACCTGACACAGGAAGGCCCGGCGGAGGAGCTCAATCGTACCGAGCTGACCCAGCCGGCGCTTCTGACCGCCAGTGTCGCCATCTGGCGCGTCTGGCAGGAGCTGGAAGGCCCGCGCCCGGCGCGCATGGCCGGTCACTCCCTGGGTGAATACAGCGCCATGGTCTGCGCTGGCGTGATCGGTTTCGCCGAGGGCGTCAAGCTGGTCAATCTGCGCGGCGAAGCCATGCAGACTGCCGTGCCGCAGGGCCAGGGCGCGATGGCGGCCATTCTCGGTCTCGAGAATGCCCAGGTCGAAGCCGCCTGTGCCAGTGCGGCACAGGGTGAAGTGGTCGCGGCAGTCAACTACAATGCGCCGGGACAGGTCGTCATCGCCGGTGGCACCGCTGCCGTCGAGCGTGCCATCGCGGCATGTCAGGAAGCGGGTGCCAAGCGCGCCATGCCGCTGCCGGTGTCGGTACCGTCGCATTGTGATCTGATGCGTCCGGCGGCCGACAAGCTGGCCGAGGCGATGAATGCCATCGATTTCCGTGCGCCGCGCTATACCGTCATCCAGAATGTCGATGCCAAGGCGCATGACGATGTCGAGACACTGCGTCAGCGTCTGATCGAGCAGCTCTATCAGCCGGTGCGCTGGACCGATTGCGTCAATGCCATGTTCGACAGTGGCGCGCGCAGCTTCATCGAATGCGGCCCGGGCAAGGTGTTGACCGGCCTTGGCAAGCGCATTCAGCGTCAGGCACGTGGCCTGGCCGTGAATGATCCGGATAGCCTGGAAGCGGCGCTGGAACTTGCCCGCGAGACCGCTGCCGAACAGAATCAGTAAGCTCGTGGCTGGCCCATCTGGCCGGCCATGTGACTTGGATCAGCCAACTCAGGACTCAAGATGACGAGCGAACGCAGAATCGCACTGGTGACCGGTGCCAGTCGTGGCATCGGCCAAGCCATCTCCCGTGAACTCGGCCGTCAGGGCCGTATCGTGATCGGTACTGCCACCAGCGAGAAAGGGGCAGCGGCCATCGGCGCTGACCTCGAGGCGCACGGTATCGAAGGCGCGGGCATGCTGCTCAACGTCACCGATCAGGCCAGCGTCGACGCCGTGCTCAAGGAAATCGGCGAGCGCTTCGGCGCCCCGACCATTCTGGTCAACAATGCCGGCATCACGCGTGACAACCTGTTGATGCGCTTGAAGGAAGACGATTGGGACGCGGTGCTCGACACCAATCTCAAGTCGGTCTTCCGTGTCAGCAAGAGCTGCCTGCGCGGCATGACCAAGGCGCGCTTCGGCCGCATCGTCAACATCTCGTCCGTGGTCGCGACCATGGGCAACCTCGGTCAGGTCAACTATGCTGCCGCCAAGGCAGGCATGGAAGGCTTTGCCCGCTCGCTGGCGCGCGAAGTCGCGTCACGCAATATTACCGTCAACTCAGTGGCGCCGGGCTTCATTGCCACTGACATGACTGAAGCATTGCCGGAAGCGCAGCACGAAGCGTTGCTCGGCAACATCCCGCTGGCGCGCCTTGGCCAGCCGGAAGAGATTGCTGCGGCAGTCGGCTTCCTGACCAGTGATGCAGCAGGCTACATTACCGGTGAGACGTTGCAGGTGAACGGTGGCATGAACATGCGCTGAACCCCACGCAGGGACGTGGTTGCGTCCTTTTGGGGTGGCCTATAAACTACGCCCAGCTTTTTCGAGCTGCGGATTCCGTACCACTAGGAGTGATTGTTAAATGAGCACCATTGAAGAACGCGTCAAGAAGGTTGTGGCTGAGCGCCTGAACGCCAAAGAAGAAGAAATCCAGAACTCTTCCTCTTTCACTGAAGACCTGGGCGCCGATTCCCTGGACACCGTCGAGCTGGTGATGGCTCTTGAAGAGGAATTCGATACTGAAATTCCTGACGAAGAAGCAGAGAAGATCACCACCGTGCAGGAAGCTATCGATTACATCGTCAACCACCAGTAAGGTGTGTTGAAGCGATCACGGAGCAACCTGTTGCTCATGGTCGTGATGCAATTGTCTGTACGTTCAAGAGCCGCACTGTTCCTCAGTGCGGCTCTTGTCGTTCAGGGATGTGCTGCGCAATGCCGCGCCGACAGGGCGCGCATTGCCTGGTGGTAGGCGGTGGGCTTCGTGACAAATGTCCCCTTGTGGCAAGTGTCGGAATTCCTTCGTGAAAGTGGCCAGAAAAGCGCTTGAAAACCGACTGCCCACGCATGGCCAGGTTTCTGTATAATGCGCTCAATTACCGTCCGGGCGTCCATGGCCCTGGCGTGCCAATTCGATAGTTTTGGAGGAGACACGATGCCTCGCAGAAGGGTAGTGGTAACAGGTCTTGGCCTGGTAACCCCGGTCGGGAATACCGTCGAGGAAAGCTGGAGCAACATCAAGGCGGGCAAGAGTGGCATCGCGGCCATCGAGCATTTCGATGTCAGCGGTTTCAATACCCGTTTCGGTGGCTCCATCAAGGACTTCGATGTGGGTCAGTACCTGAACCCGAAAGAGGCCCGCAAGATGGACCTCTTCATCCAATACGGTATCGCGGCGGCCCACCAGGCCATCACCGACTCCGGCATTGAATGCACCGAAGACAACGCCGAGCGCATCGGTGTCGCCATCGGTTCCGGTATCGGCGGCCTGCCGATGATCGAGCACAACCACAAGGCGCTGGAGAAGGGCGGTGCACGTCGCATCTCGCCGTTCTTCGTGCCGGGCTCCATCATCAACATGATCTCCGGCAATCTGGCGATCCAGTTCGGTTATCGTGGTCCGAACATCGCGATCACCACCGCCTGTACCACCGGGACGCACAACATCGGTTACAGCGCACGTACCATCGCCTATGGCGATGCCGACGTGATGGTGGCCGGTGGCGCCGAGATGGCGACCACGCCGCTGGGTCTGGGTGGCTTCTCCGCAGCGCGTGCGCTGTCGACCCGCAACGATGATCCGCAGGCGGCCAGCCGTCCGTGGGACCGTGACCGCGATGGCTTCGTGCTGTCCGACGGCGCCGGTGTCGTCGTGCTGGAAGAGTACGAGCACGCCAAGGCGCGTGGCGCGACCATCTACGCCGAGGTGCTCGGGTTCGGCATGTCCGACGACGCTCACCACATGACGGCGCCGCCCGAAGACGGCCGTGGTGCGGCCGCCGCGATGCGCAACGCCATCCGTGATGCCAAGCTCGAGCCGAGCCAGATCGACTACATCAATGCCCACGGCACCTCCACCAATGCCGGCGACAAGGCGGAAAGCCTCGCCGTCGAGTCGGTGCTGGGTGACGCGGCACGTGATGTGGCGGTCAGCTCCACCAAGTCGATGATCGGTCACCTGCTGGGCGCTGCCGGCGCGGTCGAGGCCGTGTTCTGCGTGCTGGCGATGCGTGACCAGATCGCGCCGCCGACCATCAACCTGGACAACCCGGCCGAGGGCTGCAATCTCGATTACGTGCCCAACGTCGCACGTGACATGAAGATCGAGTACACCCTGTCCAACTCGTTCGGCTTCGGTGGCACCAACGGCTCGCTGGTGTTCGGCAAGCTCAAGGACTGATCACACGCTTTCGTGTTCTCTCTCCTCAGACGCGCTCCCATCCGGGGGCGCGTTTGTCTGTGGGGTGTCACCTGCCTTGCGTATCGTGTCCGCAACCGTTCTCTGGAGGGCTGTATCGATGACGACTGATGCCTCTGGCAGCAAGAGCTCAGATGACCGGGCCTCTGATGAAAGGAGCGCTTACGACAAGCGCTCTCTTGCGGCGCTCGCCGCCGATCTGCCCAGTGATGACCGTGGCCTCGCCTATGGCGAGGGCGTGTTCGAGACGATCCTGGTGCGTGAGGGCCAGCCGCAGCTGTGGTCCTGGCACGAGGCGCGCCTGACGCGCGGTTGTCAGCGGCTGGGAATTGCGGCGCCTTCGTCAGCTGAGCTGGCGGGCTGTCTGGCGGTCTGCCAGGGCGAGGGGCTTGAAGTGCTCAAGCTGATCGTCACCGGCGGCTCCGGCGGGCGGGGCTACAGGGCACCTGAGTCACCGGAGACGCGCTTGCGGGCACGTGCGACGCCTTTTGCGGTCAATCAGCAGGCGCGGCGTGGCATCACGGCGCGGGTTTGCGAGCTGCGTGTGGCCGAGCAACCGGCACTGGCGGGGCTCAAGCACCTCAACCGGCTCGAGAACGTGCTGGCGCGCCGTGAGTGGAGCGACACGGCCATCAGCGAGGGCCTGTTGCTCAATGCGCAGGGCGAGCTGATCGAGGCCACCAGCATGAATCTGGCCTGGTATCGTGACGGGCGCTGGTTCACGCCGTGTCTTGATCGTGCCGGTGTCGAGGGCACGCTGCTGGCGGCGCTTGAGGCCGAGATGACGTTCGAGCGAGTGCGCGAGGGGCTTGAGTCACTCGCGTGGGCCGAGCAGGTCGTCGTCATGAATTCCGTGCAGGGCGTCTGGCCGCTGCGCACCCTGCTCAAGCCCGATGGCGCGATTCTGGCTGAGTGGAAGGATGAGGCGCATCCGGCGCTGGACGAGTTGAATCACACTGTCGCGCGCTTGCTGGGCGAGCCCGCGAACTGACGGAAGACGACGAGTGTCAGCAGGCATGCCTGTGCGGTCGTCGCCTTCGCCATGAAGACTGGAAACCTGATTATGCGAGTGTTCAAGATCCTCCTGATGCTGGTAGTGCTGGCCGTGGCTGCGGGTGTGGTGGGCTTTCGTTATTGGCAGGCGCAGTTGCTGTCACCGTTGGCGATCGAGAAGGAACAGCTGTTCGAGGTGCCCAAGGGCGCCAGCCTGACCAGGGTCGTGGGCGAGCTCGAGTCACAGGGCATCATCGAGGCGAGCTGGCCGTACAAGGTGTGGTCGCGCCTCGAGCCTGAGGCCGTCAATGGCCTGCGCGCCGGTGAATTCCGTCTCACGCCGGGCTTGAACGGCCGTGAGCTGGTGGCGCTGCTGTCCAGTGACGATGTGGTCAGCTATACCTTGACCGTGCCGGAGGGCTGGACCTTCGCCCAGATGCGCACTGCCATGGACGCCTCGCCCAAGCTTGAGCACACGACTCGCGACATGAGCGATGAAGAGTTGATGGCGGCCGTCGGTGCCGAGGGCGAGAAGCCGGAAGGGCGCTTCTTCCCGGACACCTACCGCTATCACAAGGGCATCAGCGACCTCTCGCTCTACAAGCAGGCCTATAGCCGCATGAGCAAGACGCTGGAGGAAGTCTGGGCCGGGCGTGACGACGACCTGCCGATCACCAGCGCCTACGAGGCGCTGATCATGGCGTCACTGATCGAGCGCGAGACCGGCGCGCCGGAAGAGCGCGACGAGATCGCCGGCGTCTTCAAGCGTCGCATGGAGCGTGGCATGCGCCTGCAGACCGACCCGACCGTCATCTATGGCCTGGGCAAGGACTATGATGGCTCGTTATCGCGTGCCGACCTGCGCAAGCCGACGCCCTGGAATACCTATGTGATCACCGGTCTGCCGCCGACGCCGATCGCGATGCCCGGGCGCGCCGCGCTGGAAGCGGCGGTGCACCCCAAGGAAGGCGATACCTACTACTTCGTCGCCAAGGGTGAGGGCAGGCATCACTTCTCGCGCACGCTGCGCGAGCACAACAATGCCGTGCGCCGTTATATTCTCAATCGGTAATGCGTGGCGAATGAGCTGAAACCCGTGTGGCGAACAGGGTCTGCCATGCTGCACGGGGCTTTCGTCGCGAGTCATCTGCTGTCTGAATCAGGAAACATCATGTCTTCACGTCCGAGCGCATCAAGCACGACGTCTTCTCGCCACGCCGCCAGCGCGGCGGCCACCCAGGCTTCGCCCGCTGGTCGCTTCATCACGCTGGAAGGCGGTGAAGGCGTCGGCAAGAGCACCAATGTCGCCTTCGTGGTCGCCGAGCTCGAGGCGCATGGCCTCGAGGTCGTGCGCACGCGTGAGCCGGGTGGCAGCGAGCGAGCGGAAGCCATTCGCCAGTTGCTGCTGGACCCGGCGCCGGCCGAGTCGCTGAGTGATGATGCCGAACTGCTGTTGATGTTCGCCGCGCGTGCCCAGCATCTGGCCGCGACCATTCGCCCGGCGTTGGCGCGCGGTGCCTGGGTGGTGTGCGATCGATTCACCGACGCGACCTTTGCCTACCAGGGCGGTGGCCGCAACCTGCCGCTGGCCGATATCTCGGCGCTGGAATCCCTGGTGCAGAAAGGCTTGCAGCCGGACCTGACCCTGCTGCTGGACATGCCGGTCGAGGCGGCGCGTGGCCGTCTGGCCGCTCGCCGCGCCGAGACCGGTGAAGGCGCCGACCGCATCGAGCAGGAAGCCGAGCAGTTCTTCGAGGCGGTGCGTGTCGGCTATCACATGCGTCGTGATGCCGACCCCGAGCGCTTTGCCACCATCGACGCCGGTCAGTCGCTCGAGGCCGTGCAGGCCGATATCGCGGCGGTACTGGCGGCTCGCGTGGCGGCCTGGCAGGCGAACACTGCCACGGATGAGCAGCCATGAGTGCTTCAGACGTCAGCAGTGGTGTCACGCTTTCGAGCTTCTCACCGCTGCCGTGGCAGCATTCGCTGTGGCAACACTTCACCGCGGTACACGACAACGGTCGCCTGCCGCATGCGGTGATGCTCAGCGGGCCATCGGGGCTTGGCAAGCATGAGCTGGCCGATGCGATGATCGCCCGCGTGCTGTGTCGCACCGCCCAGGGCAAGCCCGGCGCGGCGGCCTGTGGTGAATGTCATGGCTGTCATATGCTGGCGGCCGGGCATCACCCTGATCTGATGGCGGTCGCGCCGCAGGATGTCGGCAAGATGATCCGCATCGACCCGATCCGTGAGGTCAATCGCTTCGTCTCCCAGACGGCCCAGCAGGGCGGCTACCGCGTCATCCGGCTGCAACCGGCGGAGTCGATGAACATCGCCTCGGCCAACGCCTTGCTCAAGAGCCTCGAGGAGCCCGGTGCCAATACGCTGTTCATTCTGCTCAGCGACATGCCGTCACGGGTGCTGCCGACCATCCGCTCGCGCTGTCAGCAATGGCCGTTGGTGATTCCGCCGGCCGAAGAGAGCCTGCCGTGGCTCACGCAGCAGCTGGGCGAGGATGCTCAGGCCCTGCTGCGCATGGCGGGCGGTCTGCCGCAGCTGGCGGTGCGTCTTGGCGAGGCGGAGCAGCGTCAGCTGCGTCAGGCCTTGCGCGAGCTGTTCGATGCGCTGGTGCGCGGTGGTGAGCCGGTGGCCGAGGCGTGGCGACTGGAGCGCCAACCGCTGGCGCAGGTGCTGTGGTACGGTATTGCCTGGCTGGAAGACCTGATTCGCATGGGCCTGTCCGGCAACGCCAGTGACCTGCGTGACCCCAGTCTCGAGCCGCTGCTGAGACAGGCGGTCAAGAACGGGCGCACCCAGGACTGGTTCAAGCTGCTGGACTTCGCCCGCGAGCAGCGCCGTCTGCTGGCCGCGGGCGGCAACCCCAACCCACAGCTGGTGCTGGAAGCCTGGCTGGTGCGTTGGGCCGCCTTGCTGCGCTCCTGAATGCGCAGCTGGCTTTTTCTGGCGTGATGGTCCGAGTGAAGGTCTGAGCGAAGAGCCGAGGAAAGGGCTGAGCGATGCCCGCGTGGAAAGCCACGAGGCTGCGCGAGGCAAGGCGGGCAGGCTAGACTGAAGCCAGCCAGGCCGCTTGCTCGCCTTGCGTCAGATAACAGCAGGCAATGGCCGAAGAATACGCATTGATACGCAGCGTGAGCCCTCATGTGAGCGCTGACGCTCGTCACGGGACTGCATGTGCCGGGAGACCGGCCGGAGGTGAAGGATGGATACCGCTCCACAGCAAGGCCAGAAGGCGCTCTCGCTGACCATTCGTGATCAGAAGACCCTGTTGGCCGCCTACATGTCGACCCTCGTGCGCGGCGGCATCTTCGTGCCGACCACCGAGCGCTACACCATGGGCCAGGAGGTCTATCTGCTGCTGACCCTGCCTGAGGAATCCGAGCGCATTCCGGTCACCGGGCGCGTGGTATGGATTTCTCCGCAGGGCGTCAGTGGCCGGCGCACTGCCGGGATCGGCATCCACTTCAGTGAAGAGGACCGCCAGGTGCGCGATCATATCGAGAACCACCTGGCCGGCATGCTCGGCAAGGGTCACGCGACCTATACGCTGTAGCGCGAGCGCAGCGTCGCTTCATCATCTCGACCGGCAGTGCCATGGGCGCCCGCCGGTCGAGCACGTTTTTCGCCGCGCAGCGCGTGGCCATCAGTAGTGAGAGTTCCGGATGTTTGTCGATTCGCATTGCCACCTTGATCGTCTGAAACTGGAAGAGCACGGCGGCAGCCTCGAGGCTGTGCTGGACGCCGCGCGCGCCCGTCACGTGCACCAGTTTCTCGCCATTGCCGTCACGCTCGACGATGTGCCCGAGATCTCGGCCATCGCCCAGCAGCATGAGGATGTGGTGATTTCCGCCGGTGTGCATCCGCTGCATCAGGTCGACCCGGAACCCACGGTCGAGGACATCAAGAAGTGCGCCGAGCGCTTCGGCGCGGTGGCCATCGGCGAGACCGGTCTCGATTATCACTACGAGAGCGTCAGCCGCGAGCTGCAGTACGAGCGCTTCACGCGCCATCTGATCGCCGCGCGTGAGCTCGAGCTGCCGGTGATCATCCACACCCGCGAAGCGCGCGAAGACACCCTGGCGCTGATCAAGCAGCACACGGACCCCGCTGTCGGTGGCGTGCTGCACTGCTTCACTGAAGATCTCGACATGGCGCGCGTCGCGGTGGGCCACGGCTTCATGGTCTCCATCTCCGGTATCGTCACCTTCCGCAACGCCGAACACGTCCGCGAGCTGGCACGCGCCATCCCGCTGGACCGCCTGCTGATCGAGACCGACAGCCCCTATCTGGCGCCGGTGCCGTACCGTGGCACCTCCAATGTGCCGGGCAATGTGGTCGAGGTCGCCGAATGCATCGCCACCGAGCGCGGCATCACCGTCGATGAGCTGGCGATGCAGACCACCGCCAACTTCTATCGTCTGTTCCGCGCCGCTGCGCCGGAAGCGCCGGACAACGTTCGCGAAGCGCTGGCCAGCAGCGGTATGCTCATCGATTGAGCGTGATGCCCCGCATGATCTGACCACCAGGGAGGGAACGTCATGAATCCAGCCGCCATCCTCACCCAGCTGGGCGACAAGGCCACCAGCGGCAAGGCATTGCCGCCGGTGGATCAATGGCACCCGGCGCATTGTGGCGAGATGGACCTCGTCATCTGCGCCGACGGGCGCTGGATGCACGAGGGCACGCCCATCGGCCGTGCGCGGCTGGTGCACATGCTGTCGCGTGTCCTGCGCCGCGAGCCCGATGGCAGCTACTGCCTGGTCACGCCGGCGGAGAAGGTCACCATCCAGGTCGAGGACCGCCCCTTCCTGGCGGTGGACTGCTCCCGCGTCGAGAGTGATTCTGCGCCGGCTGAGCTCGGTCAGCCAGAGCCCGGTCAGCCAGAGCCCGGACAGACAGAGCCTCGGCCGGACGTCTGGCAGCTGGTCACCGATCAGGGCGATGTCGTGCGGCTGGAAGGGGAGACCTGCCTGACGCTGAGTGAGACGCCGGACGGCCTGTGGCTACCGGAAGTGCCGGTGCGCTTCGGCCTTGCCGCGCGCCTGCACCGCAATCTCTACTATCGGCTGCTCGAGAGCGCCGAGACGCATGAGCAGGAAGACGGTAGCCTGACACTCGGCTTCATGAGCGGCGGGCGCTTCCAGATTCTGGGGCAGCTGGCGGCCGATGAGGTCGAGGCCTGAACCTGTCTGAGCCTTTTTGAGCCTGCCGCCTTCCGCTCTCTCTTTCGTATGCCCCTCGCGTTCTGCTTCGCTCCTTTTCTCTCGCCGTCAGCCATTGCAGGTCTTCATGTCGTCACCACTTCCTCCCATCGAGCCCGACAGCACCGCAACCTCCGGGCCAGACGTTGCAGCATCGCCACTGGCGCTGGCCGTCGATCAGCTGACGCAACGGCTGACGGATCAGCAGCGCGCCGTGGTGGCGCATCGTGGGAGGCATGCGCGGGTAGCGGCGGTGGCGGGCTCCGGCAAGACCACCACGCTGGTGGCGCGGGTGCTGAGCCTGCTGGCGGAAGGCATTGCGGCTCAGCGGATTCTGGTGCTGATGTTCAACCGTTCGGCGCGCGAGGACTTCGTCGCCAAGCTGGCGCAGTCGGCCCCGCCGGGCACACGGCTACCCGACATTCGCACCTTCCACTCCATCGGCCATCGCCTGACTACCACCCTGGTGCGCTGGGGCAGCCTCGAGCCGCGCGAACTCATCCAGCAGGACTGGGCGTTGGAGCGTCTGCTCAAGCAGGCCGCCCAGCGTGCGCTGGGCGATGCCGATCGCGCCGATCGTGAGGCAGCGCTCGAGGGCGAGCGTCTCGAAGCGCTCGCCCAGTTCTGTGATCTGGTCAAGGCCGAGATGTGCGAGCCGACGCTGCTGTATGAGCGCATGAATCTCGGCGAGCACACCGGCCACTTCGTCGAGTCCTTCGCTCAGCTGGAGCAGCTGCTCGAGCAGTACGGCCAGATGACCTATGCCGATCTGCTCTACCGGCCGCTGCGTCAGCTGGAGAAGGAGCCCGAGACTCGTGCGCGCATCCAGGGGCATCTGCAGCACGTCATCATCGATGAGTATCAGGACATCAATGAGGCGCAGCAGCGCATGCTGGCGCTGCTGGCGGGTGCGCCGTCCGGCGGCGAGTCGTCGCCCGCAGCCTCCAGCGCCATGGCAGAAGTCATGGCCGTGGGCGATGCCAACCAGTGCATCTACGAGTGGCGTGGCGCGCGGCCTGACTACATGCTGACGCGCTTTGCCGAGAGCTTCGCCGCGCCGCTGGATTTCCCGCTCAGTTACACCTTTCGCCACGGTCATCGTCTGGCGCTGGCGGCCAATCACGCCATCGCCGCCAATGCGCGCCGCCCGGACCAGCTGTGTCTGGCCGCGCCCGGCACGCCGGCGACGCGTTTGTTCGAAGGCCAGGGCGCCGCCAGTCTGGTCGCGGCGCTCACGGCCTGGCGAGAGTCGGGTCGCAGTGGCGCCGAGGCCGCCGTGCTGGTGCGCAGTTGGGCGCTGTCGGTACCGGTGCAGTTGCAGCTGCTCAAGGCCGGCATTCCCTTCCGGCTGGGGCAGGGGGATCGCTTCGTGTTCCGTCTGCCGCTGGTGCAGGCGCTGGCGGGCTATCTGGAGCTGGCGCGTGATGCCACGCGTCTGCGCGACCCGGCGCACCTGCTGCTGCTGTTCACCCAGCCCACCGCCTTCGTCGCGCGCGAGCGCCTCGAGCGCCTGTGTCAGCAACTAGCCGACAGCCAGCGCTGGCCACGCAAGGAAGACCCTATCCTCGAGGGGCTCAAGCCGCTGCAACGCCGCAACCTGCACAAGCGCTGGAAGCTGTTGTGTGATCTGCCCTCGCTGGGCGATTGGGCGCCCGCGCGGCTGCTGCGTCATGTGGTCGATGAGCTGGAGGCCGACAAGGTGCTGCGCCGCGCCGCGGCCCGGCGTGACAAGGGCGAGGAGGATGTGCGCCTGCTGGATGTGCTGATCGAGCAGGCAGGGGAACTGGCCAATGACCCCGACGCCTTCATCAATCTGCTGCGCAATCCGGTCGAGGACGCCGCCGACGGCGTGCTGATCACCACGGTGCACGGGGCCAAGGGGCTGGAGTGGCCGCTGGTGGGGCTGTGGGGCATGAACGAGGAAGACTTCCCGGCCTACTCGCGTGACAACCCGCTGTCGCCGGAGCGCCTCGAGGAGGAGCGACGCCTGTGCTATGTCGGCGTGACGCGTGCCCGCGAGCAGCTGCACCTGTGGCGTGACGGCGGCACGCATACGCCAAGCCGCTTCCTGGCCGAGCTGTGCGTGGAGGACTGCACCCGCCTCGGCGACTGGATTCACGGTGCCGGCAAGCGCGCCAAGCTCGCCCGTCTGCAGGCCGAGGACGGCGATGAGGCCTCCCGCGAGTCAGCGGACGGAAGCGACGAGCGCCTGCGTGTGGCGGCGCCGGCACTTGGCGAGGCCTATCTGGCGCGGCTGCCTCTGGCACGTCACGGCATCACGCCGCCGACGCTGGAAGCGCTGCCGAAGAAGGTCGCCAAGTCCCCGGGCAAGCCGGCCAGCAAGTCGACTGCGCAAGGCCAGTCCAGCTCGGGCGGCACCTATGCTCGCGGCGCTCGACAGGGCAATCGCTCTCCACGCGGCGAGCCGGCCGTGCTGCGACGCGTCGGTGATTGGGAGGTCGGTCAGCGCTTGCGTCACGAGAGCTTCGGTGAGGGGGTGATCGAAGAGGTCTCCGGCAATGAGGCCAATCCGCTGATCGAGGTGCGCTTCGCCGATGGCAACAAGCGCCGCCTGATCGCCACGCGTGCCCCGCTGACAGCCTTGTGACCCTTGTGACCCTTGTGACAATGGACTTGAGACTCGGGCGACAAGGCAGCGCGATTGCCAAGCCTTGCGCCGAGCACCATCATGCCTGCAGCGCATCTTCGTCTGCCTGAAAAGGAGTTCCCATGGCTCAGTATCCTGATCCTGCCGCATTGGCGGCAGCCTCCGTCTCCGCCTCATCGCTGTTGGTGCCGGACCAGCGCCAGGCGCCCCTGATCGATGCCAGCCAGCTGGTGACCCAGCTGGCGATGGCGGGCCTCAAGTCGCCTGTGGTGCTGGATTGCCGTGCGCGTCTCGACGATGGGGAAGCCGGCGAGCGTCTGTGGCGTGAAGGCCATCTGCCGGGTGCCATCCATGTCGATATGGACCGTGATCTGTCGGCCGCCGTGCGCGAGGACGGCGTGGGCGGGCGGCATCCGCTGCCGTCACATCAGGCGACGGCCGAGCTGTTCCGCCGCCTCGGCATCACGCCCGAGCAGCAGGTGGTGGTCTATGACGACATGGGCGGGCAGATGGCGGCGGCGCGGCTGTGGTGGATGCTGACCTGGGCCGGGCATCCGGATGTGAGGGTGCTGGATGGCGGAATCCAGGCCTGGAATCAGGCCATGGGCGAGCTCAAGCGTGCGCCTGCCCAACCGGTGAGCCCCACACCCAGCGACTGGCAGCCGAGCTTTGATGACAGCCTGCTGGTCAGCGCCCAAGAGGTGGCCGTTACGGATGACAGCTTGCTGGATGCCCGGGCCGAGGCGCGTTTTCGCGGTGAGCAGGAGCCGGTCGATCCGGTGGCAGGCCATATCCCCGGGGCATTCTGCCGGCCGACCCCCAGCAATCTGGAAGCCAATGGCCGCTTCAAGGACCGCATGAGCCTGATGCGTGAGCTGCGCAGCCTGTTGCCGGCGCAGGGTGAGGTGATCGCCTATTGCGGTTCCGGTATCAGTGCCTGCCAGAACATCCTGGCCTTCGCGATCGCGGGGCTGCCGCTGCCGCGCCTGTATGCCGGCTCCTGGAGTGACTGGATCAGTGATCCCGCGCGTCCGGTCGCCACCGGTGAGGCCAGCGAGAAGTAGACGCACGCGCCAGTGCGATGACGGCTTCACAAATGACAACGCCCGCCAGAGAAACCTCTGGCGGGCGTTGTCATTTGTGGGGCGCTTTACCTGACTCTTTGCGTGCGTGCTTACGCTTGCGACTTGGGCTCCGCGGCGGGCTTGCGCGAATCGAAGCGTTCCAGCAGGGCGGCGTTGGCGCAGTTGCCCATCACGTTGAGGGCGGTGCGCAGGCCATCGGTGAAGCGGTCCACCCCGGCGACCACGGCCACGCCTTCCAGCGGCAGCCCTGCCGCGCCCAGCACGGTGGTCATCGCGACCAGCCCCGCACCCGGCACGCCAGCCGTCGAGAAGCTGACCAGCAGGCCGGTGGTGAACACGGTGATCACCAGCGAGGTGGTGACATCGATGCCGAACAGCTGCGCCACGAACAGCGCATTGAAGCCCTGCAGCACGGCGGCACCGTCACGCTTGAGGGCAGTCCCGAAGGGCAGCGCGAAGCTGGCCAGGGATTCATTCATGCCGTAGTCGCGGGCATTGCCCAGCGCCAGCGGCAGGGTCGCGCCGGAGCTTGCGGTACCGAAGGCGAAGCCCAGGCTCTGGCCGAAGTGGCGCACGAAGGCCAGCGGGCGGGCACCGGTGACGGCCAGCAGCACCAGATAGAGCAGTGCCATCAGCGCCAGCGCGATGATCAGGCCGATCACGTACATGCCCAGGCGCAACAGCAGGTCCAGCCCCTGGGTGGCGATCACCGAGGTGATCAGTGCGAAGACCCCCACCGGCGCCAGCTTGAGCACGAAGGACAGCACCTTGAGGCTGACGGTGTAACCGCTCTCGATCACGTGATGCAGCGGCGCGCTTTCCTTTGGCAGGGCGCGCATCGCCAGCCCGATCAGGGCGGCCGCGAAGATGACCTGCAGCAGGCCGCCGCCACCCAGCGCGGTGAAGGGGTTGTTGGGCACCAGGCCCACCAACCACTGGGCGATGCTGTCGGCGTTGCGACCTTCAGGTGCTGAATCCACCAGGCTCTCGGCGCCGCTGCCCGGCGTCAGCCAATGCGCGACCAGCATGCCCAGCGTCAGTGCCACGGCGCTGGTGACCACATAGCTGCCCAGCAGGCGTCCGGCATGGCGACCGACGTCGGCGCCACCTTCGCGGTTGGTCAGGCTCATGATCAGTGCGCCGAACACCATCGGCACCACCACGAATTGCAGCAGGCGCAAGAAGATCTGACCCACCGGCGTCAGCAGGTGGCTGTCGAGCCAGGCGACGCTGCCTTCGGGCAGAGCGCCTGCCCCGGCGTTCAGGGCAAGGCCGCTGAGAATGCCCAGCCCCAGGGCGAGCAGTATCTGGCGTGTGACGGACATGGTGGCTCCGAAGCGATGGCGTGAGTCTGAATTCGAGGGAGGCTAATGTGCTACCGAGAAGCTGTTATATCAACAATCGCTTTGAGATTGTTTTGGAATAAAACAAGAAGCACTTACGGGGCGCAAGGCTTCCGCGCCTGCGGCGCTGAGGAATGAGGAGGGCCAGACACGACAACGCCGCCACGGCAGGGCAGTGGCGGCGTTGTCAGCTGGCGGGCAGCAGGGGCTTACATGTTGGGGTAGTTGGGGCCACCGCCGCCTTCCGGCGCGACCCAGGTGATGTTCTGCGCCGGGTCCTTGATGTCACAGGTCTTGCAGTGCACGCAGTTCTGGAAGTTGATCTGGAACTGCGGCTCACCGGCTTCCTCGACGATCTCGTAGACACCGGCCGGGCAGTAGCGCTGGGCGGGCTCGGCGTAGCGCGGCAGGTTGTCACGCACCGGAAGCTCCGGGTCGGACAGGCGCAGGTGGCACGGCTGGTCTTCCTCGTGATTGGTGTTGGAGAGGAACACCGAGGACAGCTTGTCGAAGGACAGCTTGCCGTCCGGCTTGGGGTACTCGATCTTGGTGCACTCAGCCGCCGGGCGCATGCGCGCGTAGTCCGGCGTGGTGTCATGCAGGGTCGGCAGGCGGCCGCCCGTCAGCTGGTCGAGGAAGTTGTAGGCGCCGCCGAGGAAGGTGCCGTACTTGTGCATGGCCGGGCCGAAGCTGCGCGAGGCGTCCAGCTCTTCATAGGCCCAGCTGTCCTTGAAGCGCTTGCCGAAGTCGACCAGGTCTTCACCGCCTTCGTCACCGCCCTTGATGGCGTCGAACACGCTTTCCGCCGCCAGCATGCCGGACTTCATCGCGGTGTGCAGACCCTTGATCTTGGCGAAGTTGAGGGTGCCGGCGTCACAGCCGATCAGCAGGCCGCCCGGGAAGCTCATCTTGGGCAGGCAGTTGAGGCCGCCCTTGGCAATGGCACGCGCCCCGTAGGAAACCCGCTTGCCGCCCTCGAGATGGCGGGCCAGGGTCGGGTGCTGCTTCATGCGCTGGAATTCATCGAAGGGCGACAGGTACGGGTTGTCGTAGGCGAGATCGACAATCAGGCCCACCACCACCTGCTGGTCATCGGTGTGATAGAGGAAGAAGCCGCCTTCGGCGTTGCCCTTGAGCGGCCAGCCGCTGCCATGCACCACCAGTCCCGGCTGGTGCTGTTCGGCGGGCACATCCCACAGCTCCTTCAAGCCGATGCCGTAGTGCTGGGCGTCCGCTTCGCTGTCGAGCGAGAAACGCGAGATCAACTGCTTGCCCAGGTGGCCACGGCAGCCCTCGGCGAACAGGGTGTACTTGCCGCGCAGCTCCATGCCCGGCATGTGGCCATCCTTCTCGCTGCCATCGGCGGCCACACCCATGTCACCGACCACGATGCCGCGCACCGTGCCATCCTCGCCATGCAGCACTTCCTGGGCGGCGAAGCCCGGAAAGATCTCGACGCCCAGCTCCTCGGCCTGCTCGCCCAGCCAGCGGGTCAGATTGCCGGCGCTGATGATGTAGTTACCATCGTTGTGCATGGTCCTGGGAACCAGTGCATTGGGGATGACCTGCGCTTTCTGGTCATCCTTGAGCAGCACGACCTCGTCACGGGTGACGGCCGTCTTGAGCGGTGCGCCGCGTTCGGCCCAGTCGGGGAACAGCTCGGTCAGTGCACGCGGTTCGAGCACGGCGCCGGACAGGATGTGCGCGCCGACTTCAGAACCTTTCTCGACCACGCAGACCGTCAGCTCCTTCTCGGCCGCGTTGGCCTGCTGCATCAGTCGGCAGGCCGCCGCCAGGCCGGAAGGGCCGGCACCGACGATGACCACGTCGAAATCCATGAATTCGCGTTCCATGACCCGTCTCCTCAATCTTTGCGCCGTCAGGGCCCCGCGGATCCGGCGGGGCGGGCGTGTCACGAACGACCACAGTCGTTCGCTGGGCAGTGAACCTCCGGCGTGGCGTGCGTCAGGGCACGACTCGTCGGAGTGAAAATAGGGGTGCGACTCACGCTGGTACGCCATGTCCTGCACGGACGATCGGCCGCTCGACACAAGGCGCTGGCGCGAAGCAGCCGCATAGCATGCCGCAACAGTAGCATTTAAAACGACCGTTTGTTTATTATGCTTGGGTCTGACGTAATAGCCACCGGGGGCGTTGCAGGAAATCGCCCGATGGGTTTCACGCTCGGGCGTGTTGAGAGTGATTGTCAGGTTTGACCCCGGCAACCAATTCTGCGCAAGATGCCCGCATGAGAATGGCGGCGCCCGGAGAGTGAAAACCACGCCGGTCTGGCTGACTTCATCCGTCGGGTGCCAGCGGATATCGTGGCGAGACACTTGTCATCACGGTCATCTGTGGAAGATATTCACCTATCAAACGCTTGCATGAATCGAGCGCTGGCGGCCTCACGGTCACTGGTACTCCATGAGAAATCAGCGAGGACACCATGAAAGTACTCGTCGCGGTGAAACGCGTCATCGATTACAACGTCAAGATTCGCGTCAAGGCTGACCAGTCTGACGTCGATCTGACCAACGTCAAGATGGCCATGAACCCCTTCTGCGAGATCGCCGTGGAAGAAGCGGTGCGCCTGAAGGAAAAGGGCGTGGCGACCGAAGTCGTGGCCGTCACCATCGGCCCGAAGGCCGCCCAGGAGCAGCTGCGTACCGCGCTGGCGCTGGGTGCCGATCGCGCCGTGCAGGTGATGACCGATGACGCCGTCGACTCGCTGGCCGTGGCCAAGCTGCTGGCCAAGGTGGTCGAGGAAGAACAGCCCGGCCTGGTGATTCTCGGCAAGCAGTCCATCGATGCCGACAACAACCAGACCGGTCAGATGCTGGCGGCACTCACTGGCATGGGGCAGGGTACCTTCGCCTCCGAAGTGGTGGTCGATGGCGAGAGCGTCAGCGTCACCCGCGAGATCGATGGCGGCCTGCAGACCGTCAAGCTGAACCTGCCGGCGGTGGTCACCACTGACCTGCGCCTCAACGAGCCGCGCTACGCCAAGCTGCCGGACATCATGAAGGCCAAGAAGAAGCCGCTGGACGTCAAGACGCCGGAAGAGCTGGGTGTCTCCACGGCCTCCAAGGTGTCACTGGTCAAGGTCACGCCGCCGGCCGAGCGTCAGGGCGGCATCAAGGTCGGCTCCGTCGATGAGCTGGTGGACAAACTCAAGAACGAAGCAAAGGTGATCTCATGAGCATTCTCGTCATTGCCGATCATCATGATGGCCAGCTGACCAGCAGCACCGCGAGTGTCGTGGCAGCCGCAACCGCCATCGGTGGCGATATCGATCTGCTGGTCGCCGGTGAGGGCGTAGGCGCCGTCGCCGAGCAGGCCGCCAGGCTTGCCGGCATCGCGCGTGTGCGTGTCGCCGACAATGCCGTCTACGCCCATCAGCTGGCCGAGAACCTGTCGGCACTGGTCGTGGCGTTGGCCGATGACTACAGCCATGTGCTGTCCAGCGCCTCCACCACCGCCAAGAACTTCATGCCGCGTGTCGCGGCACTGAAGGACGTGGCGCAGATCTCCGAGATCATCGCCGTCGAGAGCGCCGATACCTTCCAGCGCCCGATCTACGCCGGCAACGCCATCGCCACCGTCAATAGCGACGATGTGCTCAAGGTCATCACCGTGCGTGCCACCGGCTTCGATCCGGTCGCGCTCGACGGACAGGCGGCCATCGAGGCCGTGGACGTGGTCGAGGATGCAGGCGTCTCGAGCTTCGTCGAGGAAACCCTGGCCGAAAGCGAGCGCCCTGAGCTGGGCTCCGCCAAGGTGGTGATCTCCGGTGGCCGCGGCATGGGCAATGGTGAGAACTTCGCGCTGCTCAACGGTATCGCCGACAAGCTGGGCGCCGCCATCGGTGCCTCTCGCGCTGCGGTCGACGCCGGCTTCGTGCCCAACGACATGCAGGTCGGCCAGACCGGCAAGATCGTCGCGCCGGACCTCTACATCGCCGTCGGCATCTCCGGGGCGATCCAGCACCTGGCGGGCATGAAGGACTCCAAGGTCATCGTCGCGATCAACAAGGACGACGAAGCGCCGATCTTCCAGGTCGCGGATTACGGCCTGGTCGGGGATCTGTTCGAGGTACTGCCGGAGCTGGAAGGCAAGCTCTGAGCAACGCCCCGCAAGGCTGAGGCCGAGACACCGCAAGGTGGCCTGGCCAATCAACGCGACCCGCTTCGGCGGGTCGCGTTTTTTTGTGTCTACAGGCAAGGGTTGGGGCGAGGGCAGGGGAGAGAGCGTCAGGAGAAAAGTGCAACGCTGCATTGCAGGTTTCAGGGCCTGCTGATGGGGCAGAGCGAGGCAAGATCAATTGATAATTGTTCTTGTTTGTAATACCGTCCATGCCAGTGATTTGCATTTCCACTCGGAAGCCACTAGCGGCCTGGCAGGCGACCGAGGATGCAACCAAGCCTAGTTCTTCAGGAGATGTCCGTGCGGCGTTCGACTTCTTTCCCCTTCCCGTGCGTGCGAGCCCTTGGCGGCCTGCTCCCGGCGCTGGTGCTGATTGCACCGCTGACAGCCACCGCATTGCCGGCGCATGCCGAGACACTGCGTGACAGTGCCGCCACTCATCAGGAAACCCAGCGTGAGCTGCAGGCGCGCATCGACGCCGCCGATGACGAGACGCGTGCGCTGCTGGTGCGCCTGCGTGAAGCGCGTCAGGAAGCCGCGCGTCTGGAAAGCTATACCGCGGAACTGACGCCGCTGAATGCTGACCGCGCGGCGCGTATCGAGCGCCAGCGCACGGCGCTGGAGAATCTCGAGGCCACGCGTGAGTCGCTGCCGGGCCTGTTGCGTCAGCAGGTCGAGGAGCTGGCGGACTTCATCGAGCAGGACCTGCCGTTTCTCAAGGGCGAGCGCCTCGCGCGCGTCCAGCGTCTGCGTGACAACCTCTCCAATGCCAGTTTGAGCAATGACGAGCGTCTTGATCAGCTGCTCAACGCCTGGCAGCAGGAGCTGAGCTACGGTCAGGGCTTCGATACCTGGCGCGCAGGGCTTGTCGGTGGGGAAGACACCGAGGTGCAGTATCTGCGTGTCGGCCGCGTCGGCCTCTATTACCTGACGCTGGATGGTCAGCATGGTGGCGCCTGGCAGGCCAGAAATGGCAGCTGGCAGGTACTGGATGACAGCGGCCTGGAAGCGCTGCGCAAGGGCATCAGCATGGCGCGTGACCAGCAGGCACCGTCACTGGTGACCCTGCCGCTGTCGGTGCCGGTCGAGGACGTCGAGCTGGCTCCGAAGGGGCGCCTGTCGCAGTCCGCGCTCGAGAGCGCCGATCAGGCTGCCGCGGCAGTCACCAGCACACGTACCACCACTACCCGTACCGCGCAGGAGTCCAGCTGATGGCGACGAATTCACAAGCGCCACGTGCGTCTCTGTCACGCCTGTTGCTGACGGCCGGCACCCTGGGGCTGCTGACGTTGTCATCTCCCGCCGTGCTGGCGGCGACCGGCAGTGCCGAGCAGTCACTGAGCGTCGAACAGTTCGAACAGGCCGCCAGTCAGGCCGAGGGCCGCGACCAGGCGCGTCTCGACACCCTGTTGTCGGATCGCGAGGCGCTGCAAGCGGCGGTCAGCGAGGCCGAGGCGCGGCGTGACAGTCTGCGCGAGACGCGCGCGACCCTCGAGGCCGAAGCGCAGGAACAACAGGCGACCCTCAGCGGTCTGGACGAAGAGCGTCAGGCCCAGCAGGGCGATCTCGGTCAGGTGTTCGAGGTGGCACGCAAGCATGCACGCGAGACGCGTGAAGCACTGGCGGGCAACTGGCTGCTGGTCGGCGGCCAGGCGCGTCTGCCGGACCTGGGGCCGCGCGATGAGGTGCCGGGCCGCGAGCGACTCGCCGCCCTGACCGCGGACATCCGCAGCATCGCCACCGAAAGCGGTCGCGCGCTGCGCTTCCAGGCACCGCTGGCCGGGCCGGATGGCAGCATCAAGCCGCGTGAGATCGTGCGCGTCGGCGAACAGATGGCCTTCAGTGGTCGCCACCTGCTGGCGCCGCTGTCGGAAGACAAGGCTGTGGATGGTCCCTCTGCGCTGGATACCCTCGGCCTTGCGGGTACCACGCCGCTGCGCATTCGCAAGCAGCTGGCGGCCTTCGATGCCGGCGACAGTGATCGTCTGAGCTTCGATCCCACCGGTGGCGATGTCACCCAGGCGCTGGCGCGGGCGCCGCGTCTCGGTGAGCGTCTCAAGCAGGGCGGCGCCGTCGGTTACGTCATCGTCGGTCTTGGCGTGCTGGGCCTGATCATCGCGCTGATCCAGCTGGTGCGCCTGTCGCTGACCCGTCGGGCGGTCAAGCGTCAGGAAGCCGACCTGAGCCAGCTCAGTGACGACAACCCGTTGGGCCGTGTGCTGCATCGCTTTGAAGGCATGCGCCATGATCACGAGCCGGAAGCGCTCGAAGCCCGTCTCGATGAGGCGTTGCTGGCCGAGCAGCCCAGGCTCGAACGTGGCCAGGCGCTGGTCAAGCTGCTGGCTGCCATCGCGCCGCTGCTGGGTCTGCTGGGCACCGTGACCGGCATGATCGGCACCTTCCAGTCGATCACCGTCTTCGGGACCGGCGACCCCAAATTGATGGCCGGCGGTATCTCCCAGGCGCTGGTGACCACCGTGCTGGGTCTGGTGACCGCCGTGCCGCTGCTGTTCGCCCAGACCGGGCTTTCCAGTCTGTCCAAGGGCCTGATGGGCCGCCTCGAGGGCCGCGCCAGTGCACGTCTGGCCGACCACCTCGAGAAGCGCGCCCCGAGCAAGGCTGCCAGCACGGCGGCGCGTCAGCGGGATACCGAGCATGCCTGATTCGTTGGCCGCCTCTTCCTTGCTGAGCGGTGGCTTCGCGCCAGTGATGCGGCTGGTGGAAAGCGGTGGCCCGCTGATCGTGGTGATCTGCCTGATCGCCATGGTGCTGTTCGGGCTGGCGCTGGAACGCGGCCTCTACTGGCGGCTCGTGCATCGTCCGGCGCGTCAGCAGTTGATCCACGACTGGGTGGCGCGCAGCGAGCACCACAGCTGGTCGGCGCTCACCCATCGCGAAGTGCTGACCCGTGAGCTGCTGTCACGCCTGCGTGCGCCGCTGCCGTGGCTCAAGCTGCTGGTGCTGATCTGTCCGCTGGCGGGGCTGCTGGGTACCGTGACCGGCATGATCCATGTCTTCGATTCGTTGGCGATCGCCGGCACCGGTCAGGCGCGTGCCATGGCCGATGGTGTGGCACGCGCCACGCTGCCGACGCTGGCCGGCATGGCGGTCGCGGTGGTGGGCCTGATGTTCGTCACGCGTTTCGAGCGCGTGGTGCGTCGTGAAGACCAGCGCCTGCACGACCGTCTGGCGCGCGCCGTCGACGATGCACGTTCCGGCATGTCCGCTGCGAACGGCTTTGATTCCTCCTCTGATACAAGCGAGACACCACATGCGTAGACGTCGCATGGAGGCCGCGGAAGACAGCGGCGAGATCAATCTGACGCCGATGCTGGATGTCGTCTTCATCATGCTGATCTTCTTCATCGTCACCACCAGCTTCGTCAAGGAGTCCGGGGTCGAGATCCAGCGTCCGGAAGCCTCCAACGCCACGGCACGCCCTGACGCGGCGGTCATGGTCGCCATCACCGCCGAGGGTGCGGTTTGGGTCGACGGCAAGCCGGTGGATGCCCATCGCGTCGGCGACGCCGTGGCCGATCTTGCCGATGGTCAGCCGGTGGTGATCCAGGCCGACAGCCGCTCACAGACCGGTCTGCTGGTCGAGGCGATGGATGCACTGCGCAACGCGGGTGTGCAGGACATCGCGGTCGCCGCCTCGAAGGGCGAATGACATGACGCGACGCCTGTATGCCAATCGACTCGTCGGGCTTGTCGGTGGTGCCTTGCTGGCGCTGGTGCTGTTCTATGCGCTGGCCTTGCTGGTCGCGCCGCCGGTGAACGACACGCCGCCACCGGAGCCTCTGTCGGTCTCCACCGTTCAGGCGCCTGAAGAGGCACCGGCGCCCGCGCCGGCGGCGAGTGAAAGTCTGCCCACGCCGCCGGCCGAGCCACCGCCGCCACCCAAGGCAGCGCCGATGCCGGCACCCAAGGCGACAAGCCCGGTGGCAATTCCCGAGGTCAAGACACCATTGCCGCCGACGCCAGAGCTGACCATGGATGACAGCCTGCCGCCGCTGGAAGTCGAGCGTCCGCCCAAACCGACCCCGAAGCCGAAACCGACGCCGAAACCGGCACCCAAGGCCAAGCCGGAACCCAAGGCGGTCGCCAGGCAGGCCGAGGCCGCTTCATCTGCGCAGTCGGCGTCTGATGCGTCATCACAGGCCGCGGCGAAGCCGTCCAAGCCCAAGGCGGCCCCGGCGGCGCAGGGTGGTTCACCGCGGCCCACCGTGCGCACCGCTCCCGAATATCCGAGTCGCGCGCGTCGCCGCGGCATCGAGGGCTTCGTCGAGGTGGCCTTCGTGATTCGCCCGGACGGCAATGTCGATGGCGGCTCGCTGCGGGTGGTGCGTGCCGAGCCGTCGGGCGTGTTTGACCGGGCGGCGATGAAGGCGATCGCGCGCTGGGAATTCCCGGCCGCGGGCAATGCGCGCCAGGCGCGCCAGCGGCTCGAGTTTCAGTTGCGTTGAGGCAACCCAAGACCCCATGGCGCGGGCTTTCATCGGGTGTCTGATGTGTGTCATATGTCGTCATCTCTGATGCCGTGGACTTGTCGGCAATGCGCCGGGTCATGGCAGCGGATGAACGCAAGAGGAAAGACTCATGGTAGCGAAATCCACACCGCCGCAGGACGCCGACAGCGCTGAGCGATCGCGAGGCCTGATGGCGCGGGCACGCCAGCTGCTGAGACGCGGCGGGCGCCGACTCACCCGCGTGACGCTGGTCTCGACCTGCCTGATGCTGATGATGGAAGTTGGTGGCATCAGTGCGGCCCATGCGGCGACGCGCGTCTCCGCCGAAGTGGCGGGGCAGTTGCGCACGCTGCAGTCACGGCTGGATGAAGGCGATTATGACGCGGTCGGTGAGCGCGCCGAGCGTGAGGCCAAGCGCCAGCGCGGTGAGGTGCGTGCGCTGTATCTGTCATTGGCGGCCAGTGCGCGTGCGCGTCAGGGCGATCAGGCCCAGGCGGCGCGTCTGTATGCCGAGGCGCGTCGCCTGCCGGGCGTCAATGCCTCCCAGGCTCGTGAGTGGCTGCGTCGTGAAGCGATGCTGCGCCTGCGCGCCGGGGAGCGCGATAGCGGTATCGCTCGCCTGGCGGAATATCTGCACGGCGGCTCGGCGAGTGCCGATGACCTGTGGCTGGCGGTCAGCCTGGAGGCCAATCGGGGTGACTGGGCGCGCGCCGAGGACTGGCTGGAGCGTGCCAGCAAGGCGAGTGCGCCGAGCGGCGATCGCCTGAAGCTGGCCGTCAGCGTCTATCAGCAGACCGGCCGCCATGGCGCGGCGGTGGCGCTGGTCGAGCAGGGGCTGGGCGAGTCACGTGACCCGCAGGACTGGCAGCGTGCCGTGGCGCTCTATCAGCGCCTCAATCAGAACACCCGCGCCGCCAGTACCTGGGAAGCGGCGTGGGCGGCGGGGATCGTCAGTGGCAGTGATGCCTACCAGCAGCGAGTCGACCTGCAGCTGGCGGCCGGTGCGCCGGCGCGGGCGGCGGAGCTGATCGAGGCGGGGCTTTCGAAATCCGCGACACCCGAGGGGCAGCCGCTGCTTGAAGACACCCCGGCGCTGCGTCGCCAGCTGGCGCAGGCCTGGACGGCGGCGCGCGATGTCGAGCATGCGCTCAAGGCGTGGGCAGCCGTCTCGCAGCAGAGCCAGTCACTCGAGGATGCTCGGCAGTATGCCGAGCTTGCCTATGACTGGGGCCGCTGGGAAACGGCGCAGCAGGCGCTGGCCGCGGCCGGTGAGCGTGGCGATGACTCGGCGCGTCATTGGCTGCTCTCCGGCGTGGTCGCCAGTCAGCTGGAGCAGTTCGACCCTGCGCGTGAAGCCTTCAAGAAGGCTCAGGCGCGTGGCGCCGAAGGGGCCGATGCCTGGTTGAAATCCGTCGCGCAGCGCTGATGACGTGAGAATCTGGCGATCCAGCGCTGTCTGAGCATTACTGCAACGAAAACGCCGCCTTTCCTGATCGTCCTGAGACGGGAAAGGCGGCGTTTGCGTGTCTGGCGATCGTGTTCGCGCTGGCGCTGCTCAGCGTATCAGCCGATATCGGTCCACACCGGGGCGTGATCCGACGGCTTTTCCATGCCACGCAGTGCGTAGTCGACACCGGAATCCTTGATCAGCGGAGTCAGGCCGGGGCTGGTCATGATCAGGTCGATGCGCAGGCCGCGCCTGGGCTCACGCTCGAAGCCGCGTGAGCGGTAGTCGAACCAGCTGAACTGGTCATCGACTTCCGGGTGCACGTGGCGGAAGCTGTCGGTCAGGCCCCAGGCGTAGAGGCGTTCCATCCACTCGCGCTCGATGGGCTGGAAGCTGGTCTTGCCTTCGCGCAGCCAGCGCTTGCGGTTGGGCTCGCCGATGCCGATGTCGCGGTCAGTGGCCGAGATGTTGTAGTCGCCCATCACCACCACGTGCTGCTCGGGCTGGTGGTCTTCTTCCAGCAGGCGGAACAGTTGCTGATAGAAGCGCGTCTTGTAGGGGAACTTCACCGGGTGCTCGATATTCTCGCCCTGGGGGAAGTAGCCGTTGTAGACGATCAGCGGCTCGCCGTTCGGGCCGTCGATCTCGACGCCGATCATGCGCTTCTGGGCATCCTCGTCGTCATCCGGCATGCCGTAGTGCACCTTCTTCGGCACCTGACGGGTCAGCATCGCGACGCCGTAGTGGCCCTTCTGGCCGTGCCAGACCACGTGATAGCCCAGCGCCTCGATGTGCGCGTGGGGGAATTCACTGTCCTGCACCTTGGTTTCCTGCAGGCCAATGACTTCCGGCTGATGTGCCTCGATCAGCGCTTCCAGCTGATGCGGACGCGCACGGATGCCGTTGATGTTGAAGGAAATCAGGCGCATCACGCTTCGCCTCCACCATCATCCTTGGAGGAGCTGTCTTCCTTTGCCGGCGCATCAGGGTGCAGCGGCAACAGCGGCGCGGCGTTCATGCGCTCCAGCTTGGCGGCAGCCTGGCTCTTGCGCTGGTCCTTCTTCTTGGCCACATAACGCGGACCGGAATGTACCTGGTCCGGGTTCTCGGCGCGCCACTTCTTGAAATCCTTGCGGCGCCCGGTACGAATCTGCACCTTGTCGGCGATGGAGCGGCTCTTCTTTCTACGTGTCATCTTCGGGCTTTCCTGTTCGGTGTCGGCAGTCGCCAGCCTTGAGTCGCACGGCAAGGCCGCGGCACGCGGGCAACCGCATCAGTTGTCGTGCATTCTACCAGCCTGCATGGGGCGGGTGCCATGAGGGGCGTCGTGGTGAGAAGCATCGCGTGTCGTGCACGCGAGGATGTCTCGCGCCGAGTGCGTCATGATGCAGGGGCGCGAAGACGCCGGCGGGCTGGTACAATATGTCGGCGTTATCGTCGCTGCCCGCAGGTGAGGTGCGTGACTGGCCGCTTGAATCGGCGCCTTGTGTCTCATGCACGATGGCGGGTCGCCTGCCCCTCGGGGCGCGCTTCTCCTCACGCATGTCAGAGACAACGGCTTGCCGGACGCGCCAGTCTTGCTGCCATTGCCCGTGCCAGCGACATGCAATATGCAATATGTGAGTGTTACCTGAATGACCCTGGCAGGTACGCCGCCCCGGCCCACACAGACAGATAGACAGACGGGCGGTGGCGAACTGTCCCGTGGCGTGGCCAAGGTTGCCCGGCAGCCTGATGCCCGCCCGATGAAGAAGCCCTTTCGACCGACACGCAGTATCGGCCGTCCTTGTGGCGACCCATGAGCCTGTCCGTTGCGTGAGCCCGGCGATGACATGACCGGTGCCACGTGAGCAGACCCTCATGGCAGACGTCCGCTCCAGTCCCTTGCCGAACATTCGGGCAGGGGAGCGCTGGATGCGTGAATCCGTCAAGAACAGGTGAGAGCATTCGTGTCCTTCTGCACCCGAGGCCTGCGTGGCCCCGGAGACGCACACCCAGGGGGTGTTGCCGCAGAAGGGCAGGGGATGGCTCCCAATCCGGTAAAGGCGCATGCAGCCCGAGACTACCGCGCATCAGGCGCGAGTCAGGCGAACCAGGTGAGACGACTGGGCATGACGAACCAACCGGGTGTGGCCTGTCACGGCGAGATTCCGAGAACGACCCGCGCCTGTCGCATATGAACCCTTGAAAAGAACGGATTACATGAGCGAGACGGATCAGACCCAGCCAGCCGCTGAGCAGACTCAGCAAGAGCCGCAGGACCCGAACCAGAAGCCGAGAAAGCCCAAGCGTCGTCGTCGCAAGCCGCGCCGCTCCCAGTCCAAGTGGAACCTCGATCAGTTCCCGGTCGCGCCGGTCGCCGGTCAGTGGCGCTTCCATGATTTCGATCTGCCGCTGCCACTGATGCGTGCCATCCAGAAGGCCGGCTTCGAATACTGCACCCCGATCCAGGCCCAGACCTTCGAGAAGGCACTGCTGGGTGGTGACGTGGTCGGTCGTGCCCAGACCGGCAGCGGCAAGACCGCCGCCTTCCTGATCGCCACCCTGGCCTACTTCCTGGAAGAGAAGGCGCCGGAAGGTCAGAAGCCGGGCGCGCCGCGTGCCGTCATCATCGCGCCGACCCGTGAGCTTGCGCTGCAGATCGAGAAGGACGCCAAGGCGTTCTCCGAATTCGCGCGCATCTCGGTGGCCTGCGTGGTGGGCGGCATGGACTACCAGAAGCAGCGTGAACGCCTCGAGCGCAAGGTCGACCTGCTGGTCGCAACGCCAGGCCGCCTGCTCGATTTCCACACCAAGCGCGATGTCGATCTCTCCGAGACCGAGGTGCTGGTGGTCGACGAAGCGGACCGCATGCTGTCGATGGGCTTCATTCCCGACGTCAAGCGCATCATCCGCGCCACACCGCGTCCCGAAGAGCGCCAGACGCTGCTGTTCTCCGCCGAGCTGTCTTCCGACGTGCTGGGGCTGGCCGAGCAGTGGACGCATGAGGCGACTCAGGTCGCGGTCGAGCACGAAGCGACGGCTGCCATCGCGGCGGACAACGACGCCGTGCAGACCTACACCGTGAGCGATGATGACAAGCTGCGTCTGTTGATCAATCTGGTGAAGCAGGGCGAGATGGAGCGCTCCGTGGTCTTCGGTAACAGCCGTGGGCTGGTGCGCAAGATCAACGCCGCGCTCAAGGAAGCCGGTATCGAGTCGGCGGTGATGTCCGGCGCCGAGACCCAGACCGAGCGCCTGGAAGCCCATGAGGCCTTCCGCAACGGCAAACTCAAGGTGCTGGTGGTCAGCGATGTCGCCGGGCGTGGCTTCGCACTCGAAGACGCGACCCATGCGATCAACTTCACGCTGCCGGAAGTGCCGGAAGACTATGTCCACCGTGCAAGCTTCAGCGATGTGACCTTGATCAGCTTCGTCGGTGAGGAAGATGTCTTCTCACTGCCGGAAATCGAAGACTACCTGCAGGAAACGCTGCCGCGTCAGCAGCCGCCCCAGGGCCTGCTGTAACGCCTGCTTGCATCCGACCGGTCGCGATAGGGTGACCGGCCGCGCAGGGCAGTCGAGGTAGATGGCAGTAGCACGCAAAGACGGCGGACAGCTCAGGCTGTTCGCCGTCTTGCGCTCCATGACCCGCAGGTTTGATGACGAGTGGCCAGTCGCCAGTTGTTGTCGGCCGGATGTCGTGGGTCAGGGGTGGATGGCCAGTTGAGGAGAGAGACACGCAATGCTGGAAGATAGCCTCAAGGGCGAGATTCAGGGCGCCTACCGCAAGTTGCTCGAGGGTCTTGAGCTGACGCCGCGCTACGGGCAGCGGCTGATGATCGCCGAGATCGCGCGCACGCTGGGCAACATCGAGCAGAATCCGGAAGGCTATCGCCTCGGCAACGAGCATGTCTGCGTGCTGGAGGCCGGTACCGGTACCGGCAAGACGCTGGCCTATCTGCTCTCCGCACTGCCGGTGGCCAAGGCGCGCGGCAAGCGGCTGGTGGTCTCGACCGCGACCATCGCGCTGCAGGAGCAGGTCATGCATCAGGACCTGCCGGCGCTCAAGAAGCATTCGGGGCTGACCTTCGACTATGCGCTGGCCAAGGGCCGTCGCCGTTACCTGTGCGTGCAGAAGCTGGATCAGGCGCTGGAAGGTGTCGAGGACAACCCGACCATGGCGCTGTTCGAGCGCGACATGATCGCCAGCGACGGCGGCAGCTTCGTGGAGCTGGCCGGCAAGATGGCCGAGGACTATGCCAGCGGCGAGTGGGCAGGAGACCGCGACAGCTGGCCGCTGCAGGTCGAGGACCGCGACTGGGCGCGTCTGACCACGGATCACCGTCAGTGCACCAATCGCCGCTGCAGCCACTTCTCGGCGTGTGCCTTCTTCCGTGCCCGTCGTCAGCTGGAGCAGGCCGACATCATCGTCGCCAACCATGACCTGGTGCTCGCGGATCTCTCGCTGGGCGGCGGGCTGGTATTGCCATCGCCCAGTGACTGCATCTACGTCTTCGATGAGGCGCACCATCTGCCCGACAAGGCGCTGGATCACTTCCATCACCGCACGCCGATCAATCAGACGCTGCGCTGGCTGGGCAACCTCAAGAAGTCGCTCACCGAGCTGAATGCGGCGCTGGGCAGTCAGCCGACCATCGGGCGTCTGCTGGCGCGCATGCCCGAGTTGCTGGCGGATATCGAGCCGCGTCTGGGCGAGGTGTTCGGGCTGGGGCATCAGCTGGCGGATCTGCCCAATGGGGCCGGCGAGGACGTCACCAATCATCGCTTCGAGCGCGGTCAGGCACCGGAGGCGCTCAAGGAGCTGGGCCACAACCTGCTCAAGGGCTTCGCGGAGCTGTCGCGGGCGCTGGAGCAGATCGCCGACATCCTGCGTGAGAGCCTGGACCCGGAGAAGGCGACAGGTCTGCCCAAGGAGAATGCCGAGGACTGGCTGCCGCTGGTGGCCCTGCTGCACGGGCGTGCGCTGGAAGCCCATGCGTTGTGGGAGGCCATCGGCCTGAGCGACCCTGCCGATGGGCCGCCGCATGCGCGCTGGCTGACCTTCGAGCGCTTCAATGGCGAGCCGGAGATGACCGTCTCGGCAAGCCCGGTGTCGGCCGCGGAAACGCTGGCACGCCATCTGTGGGGCACCTGTTTCGGTGCGGTGCTGACGTCGGCGACCCTGACGGCGCTCAATCGCTTCGAACGCCTGCAGGAGCGCGCAGGCCTGGCCAATCGCTATCGCTATCAGCGTCTGCCCAGCCCGTTCGATTATGGCAAGGCGGTGCTGGCCATCCCGCGCGAGGCGGTGGAGCCGTCGCCGCCCGGCCCGCATGAGCAGGCGATCGTCGACTTCGTCAATGCGCTGGATGTGCGCGAGGCGGTGCTGGTGCTGTTCAGTTCGCGCAAGCAGCTGGCGGCGGTCAACAAGGCGCTGGACAGCGAGACCCGCAAGCGGGTGCTGGCGCAGAGTCGTCTGCCCAAGCATGAGCTGCTCAGTCAGCATCGCAAGGCGGTGGATGGCGGGCGCGGCAGCATCATCTTCGGGCTGGCGAGCTTCGCCGAGGGCATCGACTTGCCCGGCAAGTATCTGACCCACGTGGTGATCACGCGGCTGCCGTTCGCGGTGCCGGATGACCCCGTCGGTGCGACGCTGGCGGAGTGGATCGAGTCGCGGGGCGGCAACCCGTTCATGCGTATCGCGGTGCCGGATGTCTCGATCAAGCTGGTGCAGGCCTGTGGGCGCCTGATCCGCAAGGAAGCCGATGAAGGGCGTATCACGATTCTGGATCGACGCATCCTGACCAAGCGTTATGGTCAGCAGTTGATCGAGGCACTGCCGCCCTTCGTGCGCGAGATCGATGGCGTGCGCCAGAACTGATGGGGCAGAAGTGATGGGTCAGAACTGATGGGGCAGGGCTGAACGGTCAGAGCTGGCCCGTCAGCTGCCGACCCAGCGGCCACAAAAAAGCCCCGCCAATCGGCGGGGCTTTTTCATTCATCCAATGCGGCTGGTCTGAAATCAGTGGCCTAAGGCTTCTGGCTCAGGCTTCTGGCTCAGGCTTCGGCAGGCTGCTCGAGGCGGGCGCGCAGCGCGTCCTTGAGCTTGGCGTCCATGGTCTTGAAGGTGTCTTCGGTGGTGGCCCAGTCGATGCAGGCATCGGTGATGGAGACGCCGTATTCCATCTTGCTGCGGTCGGCATTGATCTTCTGCGCGCCCCAGTTGATGTGCGACTCGACCATCAGACCCATGATGGAGCGATTGCCCTCGAGAATCTGCTGGGTGACGTTCTCCAGCACCAGCGGCTGCAGGCCCGGGTCCTTGTTGGAGTTGGCATGGGAGCAGTCGACCATCAGGTTGGCGGTGACGCCGGCCTTGGCCAGTTCCTGCTCGGCCAGCGCGACGCTGACGCTGTCGTAGTTCGGCTTGCCGTTGCCGCCACGCAGCACGACATGGCCGTAGGCGTTGCCACGCGTGCGGATGATCGCGACCTGCCCGGCCTGGTTGATGCCCAGGAAGTTGTGGCCGTGGGATACGGACTGCAGGGCATTGACGGCGACATCCAGCGAGCCGTCGGTGCCGTTCTTGAAGCCGACCGGGCAGGACAGGCCAGAGGCCATCTCGCGGTGGGTCTGGGATTCGGTGGTGCGGGCGCCGATGGCAGACCAGCTGATGCAGTCCTGCAGGTACTGCGGGGAGATCGGGTCGAGGGCTTCGGTGGCCAGCGGCAGGCCCATCTCGGCCAGTTCGACCAGCAGGCCGCGCGCGATGTGCAGGCCTTCCTCGATCTCGAAGGTGTCATTGAGGTGCGGGTCGTTGATCAGGCCTTTCCAGCCGACGGTGGTACGCGGCTTCTCGAAGTAGACGCGCATCACGATGTAGAGGCTGTCCTTCACTTCCTCGGCCAGCACCTTCAGGCGGCGCGCGTAGTCACGGGCGGCGTCCAGGTCATGGATGGAGCAGGGGCCGACCACGACCAGCAGGCGCGGGTCTTCACCGTCCAGAATGCGCTGGATGGTGCGACGGCCTTCGATGACGGTCTCTTCGGCCTTGGCGGTCAGCGGGATGTCCTGCTTGAGCGCTTCGGGGGTGATCAGCACGTCCTGTGACAGGACGTTGAGGTTGTTGACGTGTTGTTCTGACATGACAGTGTCCTGAGCGGTGTGCGGTCTGCATGGCTGCTAGCAGAGTCAGACGGGCGTCTTCGCGCCCGCCATCCGTGTTGTGCGTACTGAATGACGTCCATGGTATCTGCTGCATGCCGGCTTGTCAGCGTCCTTGGGTCAAATTTAATCAACTGTCAAGCTGACTGGCGCTGACTTGAGGCTCGTGTGACTCAAGATAAGCGTAAATCGTAAAGAAATCGTTACGCTTTGACGTGTCAGCGTCGCCAAACGCTGTCATGACGGGAGTGAACACGCAAAACCTGAGGCTTTGACGGCATGGCGTCTTGCCGTACAAATGATAAACAGGAACACTGTGCGTTGATTTTGGTCGCGTCAGCGGGCCGCCGGGCGCTTTTTCGCCCCGCGCCAGGCATCGCATCCATCACAACGAATATCAATGGGGCCGGATAACGCATGCGCGAGTCGCAATTCCTGTCAGGTGCTGATGCCCCGGGGATTCCTGATGTGGAGTCCGCAAGCGGTGCCTCCACTCCCGCGGAGGGAGCGAGTGAATGAGTGTCAATGAAACGGACCAGCAGTTGGTCGAGCGCGCCCAGAAAGGGGATAACCGCGCCTTCGATCTGCTGGTCAGGAAATATCAGCACAAGATTCTCGGCCTGATCAGCCGTTACGTACACGATCATTCAGAAGTGCAGGATGTCGCCCAGGAAGCCTTCATCAAGGCCTATCGTGCGTTGCCCAACTTCCGGGCCGAGAGCGCCTTCTATACCTGGATGTACCGGATCGCCATCAATACGGCCAAGAATCATCTGGTCTCGCGGGGCCGTCGTCCGCCGGGCACCGACATGGATATCGGCGATGCCGAGGTGGTCGATCAGTCCGGCCGCCTGTCTGACATCGAGACGCCGGAAGCCGCCATGGCGCGCGATGAGCTGGAGAAGGTCGTCTTCGAGGCCATCGAGAAGCTGCCTGAAGATCTGCGCACCGCCATCACGCTGCGCGAGTTCGATGGCCTGTCCTATGAGGATATCGCCGAGGTGATGCAGTGCCCGGTGGGCACGGTGCGTTCGCGTATCTTCCGGGCACGTGAAGCGGTCGACAAGGCGATCCAGGGGCTGGTCAGTCCCGCCGCGGCGGTGTCTGCCGTCGAGTGACGTCGCTGTTCTGCGTCGCCCCTGTGAGAGAAGAGCCACAAAAATTTTGTTGGTTAAATTCAATCAACTCAGTGGCTTGGCGAAATCTTGCAGCTAAAGTGAATGTTTTCTGAACGAATGGCGGAACAATCCGTGCGGCGCGTGTTCTTACTGTTCAGTAGTCATGTAGCTCAGCGACTGCGTGCATGAGCGCTGGAAAGTTGAGTGGTGAGGGGCAGGGCACGAAAGCCCCTCTTCCACGGCGCAGTAACGCTGTTTGCCGTTGGCCCGCTCGGGCCATCAGCCGCCATGGTGAATGACGCCATTTGTTGCCAGGAGTGCAGATTGAAGTCGTCGTTCAATCTGACGAGTGTGAGGGTATTTACGCATGAATCTGAAGACCACCGAATCCGTGAAGGAGTCGCTGTCCGCGCTGATGGATGCGGAGGGTGACGAGCTGGATCTGCGTCGTGTCCTCAAGGGGCTCGATGAGTCTCCTGAGGCTGCAGACACCTGGCGCCGCTATCACCTGGCGCGCAGTGCCATGCATCGCGAGCGTGAAAGCACCTTCACTCTGGATATCGCGTCGGCAGTCAGCGCCGAGGTCGAGCTGATCTCCCGCGAGGCTCCCGCGAGCGCACCGCCCGTGGCCGAGCGCCGCAGCCTGTTCTCCTTTGCCGGCTCCGCGGCCATCGCGGCAGGCGTCGCGGTGATGGTGATCACCGGCGTGCAGGTCTTCAATGGCGGTGACAATGGGGTGCCCGGCGGCGTGAACAGCGGTGCAGAGCTTGCCAGCGGTTCTTCCGTCAACCAGGGCGGTTCAGCCATCCAGGGCGGCACCGTGCGTCAGGTCAGCCAGCCGTCAGTGAATGCCGAGGCGTCTCAGTGGGTACAGCCCGGTGCCAACAGCGGCTTGATGCAGGTCGGCGTGACGCCCTCCAGCTCGCGTCCGATGTTCATGGCGCCGCAAAGTGGCAGCTACGATTCCGGCATGTCGTCCAGCAATGTCGCCGCGGCGGATCTCGCCCAGCGTCGTCTGCTCGAGGCCTACCTGAGCCAGCATTCCTCGCGTGGCCCGGTGCCGGAGCGCAGTGAGTGGATCAGCCTGCAGGATGTTGCCCAGTAACATTCGCTGGATGACTGGCTTGCGCTGGCGTCGCTGCCAAGGCAGATGAAAGCAGCATGGATAGACAAGAAAAGAGGGGCAGCCAATGGCTGCCCCTCTTTTCTTGTCTGTATATCCTGGTTGCGCCCACACAACCTGGTCGCATCCGGCCAGCGTCGTCACTTGCCGGTGTGACCACGCTCGGCCTCAGTCATGCAGATAGCGATCTGCCGTCTGGATGTAGAGTGCCTCGACCTTGGCGCGTGCCCAGGGCGTGCGGCGCAGGAACTTGAGGCTCGAGTTGATGCTCGGGTCGCTGAGGAAGCAGTTGATGGGAATCAGCTCGCCCAGGGTCTCGAAGCCGTAGTGGTCCACCAGCCAGGTCAGCAGTGCCTTGAGGGTGACGCCGTGCAGCGGGTCCAGGCGGGAAGTGGATGGGGGTGCGTCGCTCATGCGGGCTCCTGTTGATGGTATCGTGGGCGCTTATCGGGCCTGAGGCGCGTGAAGTGCCGCCGTGAATGACGCTATTCTACGCGTATGTGTCGCCAGTGCGCGGCGAGTTTTTGCAGGAGTCAGCAAGATGATGCAGGAAGAGGGGCAGGTCACGGGGCATGGCAAGGAAGGCGTCTGGGTCGAGACCCAGCGTCGCTCCACCTGTGGTGCCTGCAATGCGCGCAGTAGCTGTGGCAGCGGCCTGTTGAGCCAGTTTTCGCGTCGCAAGCCGCATCGCGTGCTGATCCATGTGCCGGCAGGCGAAGACTTGCCGATGGTGGGTGAGCGGGTGGTGATCGGCATCGATGAGTCGGCGTTTCTGCGCAGTGCGGGCCTGCTGTATGGCCTGCCGCTGGTCAGCGGCATGCTGGGGGGAATCGTGGCCGAGCAGCTGGCGGGCGCTGGCACCCTGGCGGTGCCGTTGGGCTTCGCGCTCTCGTTGGCGGCGGGCCTGATGGTCGTGCGCTGGCATGCCGCGCGTCCTGAGCGCCAGGCACTCTACCGGCCGCGCTTGATGCGTCGTCTCGGCATGGACGCGATGGCGATCAAGGCGCTGTAGTCGTCGTGCTCAAGTGATAGCGGTAGTCGACTCTCTCGGCAGATAGGGGGAGTGACTTGCGTAGTCGGCAGGTGGCGTCGTCAGTCTGCATCGGGCTGGCATCGGCACCTGTCGGATGTTGGCGACGCATGGTTGCGTCCAGCGCGGCACCAATCGCTGAACTTCAACGACGCTTCGACGTCAATGAGAAGGACGCCGCCAGCGATGTGACGCTGCCATCGTCAGTAGTTGCGTGATTGCACGCCTGATAACAAGTGATGACAGGACGTACCAGGAGCCGCACTGATGAAATCCCTTTCCCGCCTGATGGTACCTGCCTTGGCCATGGCTGCCCTGATGGGCTCCCAGCTGGTTCAGGCTCGTGAATTGCCCGACTTCACCCAGCTGGTCAAGGACTCGGCGCCCGCGGTGGTCAATATCGCGACCACCACCGAGATCCAGCGCAGCTCGGGGCCGGTGTTCCGTGGGCCCAATGGCGAAGAGATGCCCGAATTCTTCAAGCGCTTCTTCGGTGATCAGCTGCCTGGTCCGGGCCGCGGGGGCGTCGAGAAGCGCTCCAGTCTCGGGTCTGGCTTCATCATCTCCGATGATGGCTACATTATGACCAATGCCCACGTCATCGACGGTGCCGATGAGGTGATGGTGCGCCTCAACGACCGCCGCGAACTCAAGGCGCAGGTGGTCGGTGAGGACAAGAAGACCGATATCGCGCTACTCAAGGTCAAGGCGGAAGACCTGCCGACCTTGCCGATGGGCGACAGTGATGCGCTGGAAGTCGGCGAATGGGTGGCCGCGATCGGCTCACCGTTCGGCTTCGATCATTCCGTCACCGCCGGTATCGTCAGCGCCATCGATCGCACCCTGCCGTCGGACGCCTATGTGCCGTTCATCCAGACGGATGTAGCGATCAATCCGGGCAACTCCGGTGGGCCGCTGTTCGATCTCGATGGCGATGTGGTGGGCATCAACTCCCAGATCTATACCCGCTCCGGCGGCTTCATGGGCGTGAGCTTCGCGATTCCGATCAATGTGGCGATGGATGTCGCCGACAAGCTCAAGACCGATGGACGCGTGGATCGCGGCTGGCTGGGCGTCGTCATTCAGCCGGTCTCCAAGGACCTGGCCGAATCCTTCGGGCTGGACCGTGCGCGCGGTGCGCTGATCGCCGATCTTGATCCGGATGGCCCTGCTGCCGCCGCTGGCCTCAAGAGTGGCGACATCATCACCGCCGTCGATGGCAAGGCGGTCGAGAGCTCGGCTTACCTGCCGCGCATGGTCGGCGCCAGCTCGCCGGGCGATTCGCTCAAGCTCTCCATCCTGCGCGATGGCAAGAGCCAGACGCTGACCGCCAAGGTCGGCCATTGGCCGGGCAGTGAGCAGGCGCATGCCGCCAAGGCCAGTGACGACAAGCAGGGGCTGGGCGTTGCGGTGGCAGAGCTCGACAAGGCCAGCTTGAACGAGCTCAACCTCGATCACGGGGTGCGCGTGATGGAAGTCGACCCGCAGGGCGTGGCTGCCGAGGCAGGCATCAGCGCTGGCGATGTGCTGGTCGAACTCAATCAGCAGCCGTTGACCAGCGTGCAGGCGCTGCGCGATGTGGTCGCCAAGCTGCCGACCAACCGTCCGGTCTCGCTGCGCCTGGTGCGCAATGGTCGCCCGCTGTACATCGCACTGCGCATGCGTGCCGACAGCGACAAGTGATCCCGCCAGCGCCTGACGCAAGCGTCAAGAACTTGAGCGACGAGCGCGCAGGCAACAGAAGGTGACCGCCACCGGCACGAAGGCGGTCACTCCGGTAGCAGACGGGGCGCACGGGCGACTGTGCGCCCCGTCTGCTGCCGGGCGGCCCTGCGGTTCACCCGAGTTCAGGCGGGTTGTGACAGGGCCGGAGGGGCGCAAAAGGCAACGCCTTCTATCATCGCTTGTGGTCGGACTGTACAATGCGTGCAATTCGATTTCCGTCGTCTCCCGTGTTGGCCGTGTGATTTCACGGAGACGGGCACAAATACAGAGCAGTGATCCATGACCGAACGCGTAACGCCGCCGTCCTTGAAGCATATCCGCAACTTCTCAATCATCGCCCACATTGACCACGGCAAGTCCACGCTGGCTGACCGCATCATCCAGCTGTGCGAAGGCTTGAGCGACCGTGAGCTCAAGGAGCAGGTGCTTGACTCGATGGACATCGAGCGTGAGCGCGGCATCACCATCAAGGCGCAGTCGGTGACCCTCGACTACCACGCTGACGATGGCAATACCTATCAGCTGAACTTCATCGATACGCCGGGCCACGTTGACTTCTCCTATGAAGTCTCGCGCTCGCTGTACGCCTGTGAAGGGGCGCTGCTGGTGGTCGATGCCGGCCAGGGCGTCGAAGCCCAGTCGGTGGCCAACTGCTACACCGCCATCGAGCAGGGCCTCGAGGTGCTGCCGGTCCTCAACAAGATGGATCTGCCGCAGGCGGACCCGGAAAAGGTCTCCCAGGAGATCGAGGAGATCATCGGTCTGGACGCGACGGATGCCTGTCAGGTGTCGGCCAAGTCCGGCATGGGCATGGAAGCGCTGCTCGAGCGTCTGGTGCGTGACATTCCGCCGCCCAAGGGCGATCCGGAGGCACCGCTGCAGGCGCTGATCATCGATTCCTGGTTCGACAACTATCTCGGCGTCGTCTCGCTGGTGCGTATCTTCGACGGTACCCTGAAGAAGGGCGAGAAGATCCGCCTGAAGTCCACCGGCCGTGACTGGGAAACCGGCGCGATCGGTATCTTCACGCCCAAGCGCAAGGAAACCGGCGTGCTGCGCGCCGGTGAGGTCGGCTTCATCGTCGCCGGTATCAAGGACATCATGGGCGCGCCGGTGGGTGACACCATCGTGCACACCAAGACCGCCGACAAGGTCGAGCGTCTGCCGGGCTTCCAGAAGGTCAAGCCGCAGGTCTATGCCGGCATGTTCCCGATCAGCTCCGATGACTACGAGGACTTCCGTGATGCGCTGCAGAAGCTGGCGCTCAACGATGCCTCGCTGGACTACGAGCCGGAGAACTCCGACGCGCTGGGCTTCGGTTTCCGTGTCGGCTTCCTCGGCACCCTGCACATGGAGATCATCCAGGAGCGTCTGGAGCGTGAGTACAATCTCGATCTGCTGACCACCGCACCGACGGTGATCTATGAGGTGCTGATGGACAACGGCGATGTGCTGCCGGTGTCCAACCCGTCCAAGCTTCCGGACATGGCCAACGTCGATGAGCTGCGCGAGCCGATCTGCCGCGCTACCATCCTCGTGCCGCAGGAATATGTCGGCAACGTCATCACCGAGTGCGTCAATCGTCGTGGCGTTCAGCTCGACATGCAGTTCCTGGGTAGCCAGATCCAGCTGATCTATGAGCTGCCGATGGCGGAAGTGGTGATGGACTTCTTCGATCGCCTCAAGTCCATCTCCAAGGGCTATGCGTCGCTGGATTACAGCTTCGAGCGCTTCGAGGCGGCCAAGCTGGTGCGTCTGGATGTGCTGATCAACGGCGACCGCGTCGATGCACTGGCGGCGATCATCCACCGTGATCACGCACATGGCCGCGGCCGTCTGCTGGTCGAGAAGATGAAAGAGCTGATTCCGCGTCAGATGTTCGATGTGGCGATCCAGGCTGCCGTCGGTGGCCAGGTCGTGGCACGCTCCACCGTCAAGGCGCTGCGCAAGAACGTCACCGCCAAATGTTACGGCGGCGACGTCAGCCGCAAGAAGAAGCTGCTCGAGAAGCAGAAAGCGGGCAAGAAGCGCATGAAGCAGGTCGGCCGGGTGGAAATTCCCCAGGACGCCTTCCTTGCCGTGCTCAAGATGAACGACTGAGGCAGGCCGCCGTCTGGCGGCTTGCCACCAAGACCCAGGGCAGACAGGGACAACGATGGATTTCTCGCTAGTATTGGTGATTGCCGTAGCGGTAGCCGGCGTGGTGTGGTTGATAGACCTGGTTGCCCTGCGCAGTGCGCGCAAGGCGCGTGTGGCCAAGGCCGAGGCCTCCGTCGAAGGAGAACTGGACGCCGGCACGCGTGAGAAGCTGGCGCGTGACCCGTGGCCGGTGGACTATGCCAAGTCCTTCTTCCCGGTACTGCTGCTGGTGCTGGTGGTGCGCTCCTTCGCGTTCGAGCCGTTCCAGATTCCGTCCGGCTCGATGTTGCCGACGCTCAAGATCGGCGACTTCATCCTGGTCAACAAGTATGACTATGGCCTGCGCCTGCCGGTGGTCGACACCAAGGTGCTGGAAGTCGGCGAGCCGGAGCGCGGTGATGTGATGGTGTTCCGTTTCCCGGAAGATCCGTCCACCAACTTCATCAAGCGCGTCGTCGGTCTGCCGGGCGATACCATTCGCTACGAAGGCAAGCAGCTCTACGTGAATGGTGAGGCCATCGACAAGACATTGAATGCGCGCAACTCCAGTGAACAGTCCGGTGAAGACCTGCTGGATGAGACACTGGGGAAACACGCCCATCAAATCTACAATAACCCTCAGGACCCCGGCCCGCAGATGCGCGAGATCCGGGTGCCGGAAGGCATGTACTTCGTGATGGGTGACAACCGTGATCACTCCAACGACAGCCGCTACTGGGGCTTCGTGCCGGAAGAGAACATCGTCGGCAAGGCGGTGGCGGTGTGGATGCACTGGAAAGAAGGGTTCCCGGACTTTTCCTCGGTACGCCTGATTCATTGATCAGTGCATTGACCGGGCCGCCGAGAGGCGGCCCGGTCGTGTCTGGCAGGGCCACATTGGCCCGCCGGCCTTATCAGTGCGGATTTTCGACATGGGACGATGCGTCGTGCCTGCCATGTCAACCTGCTGTTCATCATGTCGGACCCGTGGCCACAAGCTTGCGGGCAGCGCGGCTGACGAATATCGGATTGGGATGGTGGCAATCGGCAACTCCTCAAGCCGCGTAGGCTTCGGGCATCGCGAGACATGTCGAAGACGACAGGCATCAGCCAGCATGACTGATGCACCATTCGACAGGACGCCCGCGGGCGTCAGCGACAAAAAGAGAGTAGGGAGACCTGTGAGTAGCCCGCTGAATGCCTTTGTAAAGCGTATCGGCCACACCTTCGAGGATGCGAGCCTGCTGGAACTGGCTCTGACTCATCGAAGCTATGGTGGCCAGAACAATGAGCGTCTCGAATTCCTTGGCGATTCCATCGTCAACTTCGTGATCGCCGAAGCGCTGTTTTTGCGCTTCCCCCAGGCCCGTGAAGGCCAGCTGTCGCGCCTGCGTGCGCGCCTGGTCAAGGGCCAGACCCTCGCGGAGCTGGCGCGTGAATTCAATCTCGGCGAGAACCTGCGTCTGGGCTCCGGCGAGATGAAAAGCGGCGGTCACCGTCGCGAGTCCATTCTGGCCGATGCCGTGGAAGCCGTGATCGGCGCCATCTATCTGGACGCCGGCATGCAGGTGGCGCGTGAACACGTGCTGCGCTGGTACGCCACCCGTCTTGAAGCGCTGAATCTTCAGGACACCCAGAAAGACCCCAAGACGCGTCTGCAGGAATTCCTGCAATCGCGTCAGGCGGCACTGCCGCGTTATGAGGTGACCAGCGTCGAAGGCGAAGCGCATTCGCAGACCTTCAGCGTCGATTGCCACGTCGAGATGATCGACACCAAGACCACAGGCGTCGGCTCCAGCCGTCGTCATGCTGAACAGCAGGCGGCCGAGTTCGCGCTGCAACTGCTCGAACCTGCCCGCGGAGGCCGCTCATGAGCCATACCCCAGAAGACAACGTCACCCCGAGCGGCGACGCCCCTGATCACTCCACTGATAACGGCGTCGGCACGCCGGATGCCCTCGAGGGCATGCTGGCCGCCGCCGGTGTCAGCGATCAGCCGCTGCCGGACACCCGCTGTGGCTTCGTCGCCATCGTCGGTCGCCCGAATGTCGGCAAGTCGACGCTGATGAACCACATCCTGGGCCAGAAGGTCTCGATCACCTCGCGTCGTCCGCAGACCACGCGTCACCAGGTGATGGGTATCCACACCGAAGAGGGCACCCAGTGCGTCTTCGTCGATACCCCGGGGATCCACATCATGCAGCGCGATCGCAACAAGGCGATCAACCGCTTCATGAACCAGGCCGCCACCCAGGCGCTGCGTGATGTCGATGCCGTCGTCTTCATCGTCGACCGCACCCGCTGGATGGAAGAAGACCAGATCGTGCTCGAGAAGCTGGCCCACGTGAAGGCGCCGGTGATTCTGGTGGTCAACAAGATCGATTGGCTCAAGGACAAGACCACCCTCGCGCCGTGGCTGCAGAGCCTGCAGGAACGTCGTGACTTCGCGGCCATCATTCCGATGTCGGCCAAGAACGGCACCAACATCGATCTGCTGCTCGAGAACGTGATGAAGCGTCTGCCGCAGGGCGAGCACATGTTCGCGGACGACCAGATCACCAACAAGAGCTCTCGCTTCCTGGCCTCCGAGCTGGTGCGCGAGAAGGTGATGCGTCAGCTGGGCGACGAACTGCCCTACCAGATGACCGTCGAGATCGAGGAATTCAAGACCGATCAGCGCGGCACCCTGCACATCAGCGCGCTGATGATGGTCGAGCGTCAGGGTCAGAAGAAGATCCTGATCGGCGAGAACGGTGAGCGCATCAAGAACATCGGCCGTGAAGCGCGTCTCGAGATGGAACGTGCCTTCGACGCCAAGGTCATGCTGAACCTGTGGGTCAAGGTCAAGCGTGGCTGGTCGGATGACGAGCGTGCCCTGAAGAGTCTGGGTTACACCCACGACAAGGACTGACGACGTCGCGCGAGCGGTGCAGGGCGGTGGCGATCCGAGAGGGTCGCACCTGCCATGTGTCGCCCGTCGTTGATCCGATGTTCTCGCGGCCTCTGCCGCGCACCGCCTGGCCCTGTCCAGGCGGTCTCGTTTCTTGCCAGCCCCTCTGCCAGTCCTTCTGCCAGCTTTTTTTGCCAAGCCACCGTCTGACGTGAGCCTGCCTGATGACGCCGCAACCGGCCTTCCTGCTGCATCGCAAGCCTTACCGTGAAACCAGTGCCATCATCGAATTGCTGACCCTCGAACACGGAAGGGTGCGCGCGGTGGCGCGTGGCGTTCAGCGCCCGGGCAGCAAGGCGCGTGCACGACTGCAGCCGTTCACGCCCTTGCATGTCACCTGGCGTGGCGAGAGCGATCTCAAGACTCTCAACCTGATGGAGATCGGCGGCAGTGCCAGTCTGCTGGCGGGCGAGGGGCTGCTGTGCGGGTTCTACGCCAATGAGCTTTTGACCCGCACGCTGCCGGTGGAAATGCCGGTGCCGGAGCTGTTCGCGCTCTACTCGCTGACATTGGATGAGGTGGCACTGCCCGCCAGACGCGCCCCCGCGCTCAGGCGGCTCGAATACAGCCTGCTGGAAGCGCTGGAACAACTGCCGCAGTTTCGCGCTCTGGATGACAGCCCCTTGATGCCGGATGTGCGCTATGACTATGTGGTCAGTGAGCGACGCTTTCAGGCGCAGCCGCCAGGCGCGGCGGGCATCGAAGGGCGGGCCCTGAAGTTGCTGGCCAGCGAAGACTGGGGCCATCCAGGGCTTGCCCGTGAGAGCCTGTGGCTGGCGCGGCGTGCGCTGGCGCCGCTGCTGGGGGATCGTCCGCTGCGTTCGCGCGAGTTGATGATGCAGCTGACGGCCAGGCGGCGTCAGAGTCGTCAGTCCGACTGACGTCATCAGGCGTGGCGACACTGTCCGGCTGCGGCGTGACGCATGATAGTATTGCGCGACCTGTCTTCGGCATGGCCCTCGTCGCCATGCCTGTTCTCTTGTTCATCGTTAGGAGCTGATCATGCATCCGCTGCGCATCCTGCTCGGGGTCAACATCGACCACATCGCCACACTGCGTCAGGCGCGTGGTACCCGCTATCCGGACCCGGTCCAGGCCGCGCTGGTCGCGGAAGAGGCGGGTGCCGACGGTATCACCGTGCACCTGCGTGAAGACCGTCGCCACATCCAGGAGCGCGACGTGCGCATTCTGGCCGAGGTGCTCAACACGCGCATGAACCTCGAGATGGCCGTCAGCGAAGAGATGCTGGCGCTGGCCGAGGAAGTCCAGCCGGCCAACGTGTGTCTGGTGCCGGAAAAGCGCGAAGAGCTGACCACCGAAGGCGGACTGGATGTCGTCGGTGATCTGGCGCGCATCACCGCCGCCTGTGAGCGTCTGGCAGCGGCGGGCTGTGAAGTCTCGCTGTTCATCGACCCGGAGCCGGAGCAGATCCGTGCCGCCTTCGAAGCCGGTGCGCCGGTCATCGAACTGCATACCGGCGCCTATGCCGATGCCACGGGCGAGACGGCGCGTGTCGAGTTCGAGCGTATCGCGGCCGCCGCGGAGCTGGCCAACGAGCTGGGGCTGGTGGTCAATGCCGGTCACGGTCTCAACTATCACAACGTCGAGGCGATCGCGGGTATCTCCGGGCTCAACGAGCTGAACATCGGTCACGCGATCATCGCGCGCGCCATGTTCGTCGGCCTGAAGGAGGCCGTCATCGAGATGAAGCGTCTGTGTATCGCAGGCCAGGAAGCGGGCCTGATGGCCGCGCTGGATGCGCACGATCATGACCATGACCACGAACACGGTGATGCCCATGAGCATGTGCAGGGCTCAGGCTGCTGCGGATGATCGTCGGCATAGGCACGGACATCGCGCGTATCGAGCGCTTCGAGGCAGGCATGGCGCGCCACGGCGAGCGCTTTGCGCGCCGACTGCTGGGGGAAGAGGAGTTGGCGCGCTTTGCCGATCACCCTCAGCCGGCGGCCTTTCTGGCCAAGCGTTTCGCGGCCAAGGAAGCCTTCGTCAAGGCGCTGGGCACCGGCCTGCGTCAGGGCATGCGCTTCACCCAGATTCAGGTGGTCAACGACGCCCTGGGCAAGCCCTCGCTCAAGCTGTCTGACGAGGCGGAAGCCCTGACCGCGCGGGCGGGTATCCGCCATCTGCACCTGTCGATCAGTGATGAGCGTGATCAGGCCATCGCCTTCGTGGTGCTGGAGCGTTAGCCCTATTCGGTCTGACGCTGTATCGCGCCTGTGAACACGGCGCTCGAAACGACAACGCCACCCCTGCCTTGCGGCAGCGGGTGGCGTTGTCGTTTGTGCAGGACTGGTCTTTCAGGACTGGTCTTTCAGGGCTGGTTTTTGGACTGTGGCTCGCTCGTCTGTGGATTGCTTACCGATGACGAGCCTGTGTCGGAGGGCTCAGCGGGTGCGTCCGAGGGGGCGGTGGCGGACGATGAAGAGGTCTCGACAGAGGACGCTGTCGGCGTCTCAGGCGTCTCACCCGTCTCACCGTCGGGGCTAGCCGGTTCAAGCGGCGCGGCGAGCAAGGCCTTGGCCTCATCGCTGTGCGACCACTGGATCAGGCTGTCGATGGCCGCGAACAGGGCATCGACATCCTCTTCCAGCTGCGACAGGCCGCTGACGCGGATGCGGGTCTCCAGTGCCTCCACCAGCAGCGCCAGACGCGGCACGCCACAGTAGCGGCAGGCGCCGTTGAGATAATGCACGCCATCGAGCATCGCCTCGTTGTCACGCGCCTGCCAAGCGCGGCGGATCCTGGCCTCGCTCTCCGGCAGGCTCTCGATCAAGAGCCCCAGCATCTCCAGAGCCAGGGCCTCGCGGCCTCCGGCCATTTCCACGCCCAGCGCCATGTCGACCACCGGCAGGTCAGCGTCCTGCTCCAGACTGAGCTGACTCTTCGCGGCAGAGCGGGGCAGTGGCGCTACCGGCGATGAGGACTCGGCCTGGCTGGCAGCGTCTTTCACTCCCGGCGGCAAGGCAGTCATCGCCTGACTGCGAGCAGGGCTGCGCGGTTGGTTGCGTTCTGGACTGCGCGATTGGCTGCGGGCAGGGCTGCGCGATTGGCTGGATGACCGCGCGGCCTGCGGTGGCGGGTTCAGCGAAATGCCCAGATGACGGCTGAGCAGGTTGGCCAGCAGGCCCTCGTCGATGGGCTTGATCAGGTAATCATCCATGCCTTCCGCCAACAGCTCTCGCCGTTCATGCGCCAGTGCATGGGCGGTGAGGGCGATCACCGGCAGGTGGCGGTTGCCCTCGCGATGCTGATGACGCAGCGCCTTGGTGGCTTCCAGCCCGTTCATGCCCGGCATCTGGATATCCATCAGGACGGCATCCACGACCTGCTCCTGAGCCAGCGCCAGCGCCTCTTCGCCACTCTGGGCGGCCAGGGTGTCCAGCCCCATGTCGGTCAACAGCTCCTCGGCCAACAGGCGGTTGGAGGGGTTGTCGTCGACCACCATCACGCACTTGCGAGGCTGCGCAGGCGTTTCCTGGCTCGCAGGCTGGGCGGGGAGCTCAGGCCGCGGGCCGGCCGGTGGTGTCTTGGCAGGCGTGGTGCTCGCGGCAGGCGTGCTGGCTGGCTTGGCGCTCGTATCAGGCGTGGCGATCGGCTTGGCGGCCGGCGCCGTGCTTGCGTCCTGCTCACGTGTGGCCGGCTCGAACGAGGTGAAGGAGGCGCTGCGCGGCGCCTGAGTCGGGTCGCGGTGAGGTGAATGCAGCAGATTGGCCAGCTTGTGGCGCATCTGCAGGCGTGTGACCGGCTTGCTGACCACTTCGTCGATGCCGTACTGCTGCAGGTTCTCGGCGTCGGCGGGCAGGGGCGCGTTCAGCAGACCCAGCACGCGACACGGCAGATGCTTGAGGCGCGCGCCCCATTCATCCAGCCGCTTGAGGTCACGGCTCTCCAGCGCGACCACCACCAGATCCGGCTGCTCTTCGATGCCGACCAGCGTCAGTGACCAGCGGGTCAGCAGGTAACTCAGGGCGCGACGGGTGGCCGAGTGGGGCTCGATCAGGCAGATGCGTTGATGATCGAACACGACTTCGCGCGGGCGCTCCTCGATGCTGCTGACCGCCACCGGCACGCTGAACAGGAAGGTGGAGCCGTGGCCGGGCAGGCTGTCGACCTGGATCTCGCCGCCCATCTGCTCGACCAGTCGCTTGGAGATCATCAGCCCCAGGCCGGTGCCGCCGAACTGGCGTGCCCGTGACGGGTCTCCCTGCGAGAAGGCCTGGAACAGGCGATTGCGCTGGGCGCTATCCATGCCGATGCCGGTGTCTGCCACCGCGATCTTGAGGCGGGTGTTGCTGCCGGACAGATCATCCACCATCACGCGCACGATGACTTCGCCGCGCTCGGTGAACTTGACGGCATTGGCGACCAGATTCGTCACCACCTGCTTGATGCGCAGCGGGTCGCCCTCGAAGCGCTGCGGCACGTCGTCATAGACAAGCCCGAGCAGATGCAGATGCTTGCGATGGGCCTCCGGGGCATGCATGGCGAGCACTTCCTCGATCAGCGGTTCGATGTCCATCTGCACCTTCTCGAGCTCGAGCTTGCCGGCTTCGATCTTGGAGAAGTCGAGAATGTCATTGATCAACGACATCAGGCTCGAGGAGGCATTCTGCATGTGGCCCAGCCAGTCGCGCTGGCGGTTGTCCAGATCGCTGCGCCCCAGCAGGTTGCTGAAGCCGATGATGCCGTTGAGCGGCGTGCGGATCTCATGGCTCATGTTGGCCAGGAATTCCGACTTGATGCGGTTGGCTTCCAGCGCCTTGCGCCGCGCCATGTCGAGCTCGATGTTCTTGATCTCGACGGTTTCCATCGACTCGTGCAGGTCCTGGGTGGTCTGTTCGATCTGGTCCTGCATGTCCTCGCGCGCGCGCTTGAGCTGCTCGACGCTGCGGTTGTAGTTCTCGGCCAGCTCGCTGAGATCGTCATTGCCTGCCACCGGCAGCTGGCGGTGTGTCTCGCCGCGCGCCAGACAGGTGAGGGCCTCGCCCAGCTCATGCAGCGGCTGCAGCATGCGGCGCGAGCCATGGAAGGCCAGCAGCAGCAGCGCCAGCCCGAAGACCAGATTGGCCAGCCCGTAGCCGACCAGCAGCTGGTAGCGATGCAGCACCAGGCGGGTGTCGGAGGCCTCCAGTACCAGCCACGACATCTGCTCGCCGCGCTGCGTCTCGCGCCACGGGTCGATGACCGGCATCACCATCACCAGCGAGTCCGGGTCCGAGGGGTAGGCCTGACTCTCGACCAGCGTGCTGGTTTCCGGACGCTGGCTAGGGCCGAGATGCAACAGGGCGCCGCCGTTGGCGGTGCGCAGCGTCAGGGCGCGCACGTCGCGCTGGTCGATCAGCATCTGGGCCTGCTCGTGCAGGCGCTGGTCGTCAGCGGCGAGGGCGGCGTTGGCCATGCCCGGCATGATGGCCTGCATGCTGGCCTGCAGGCGCTCCATCATGGCCAGGCGCTCACCGCTGATCTCGCGGTCCACCGCATACAGGCTGAACATCAGGCTGGTGGCGAGGGGCAGCAGCAAGAGGGCAAGCTGGAATCGGGTACGAAGCAGCATGGCAATCCATCGTCAAAGGGCGAACGAGCATCAGCGGTCAGCATACCTCGCGCTCTTGAGCGAAGCGATGGCGAGCGCCCTGACAGGGCTGGGCGGGAGCGATATACTGCGCGCATCATCTACACCCCGACGCGGCCCCCCGTTCGTCCTTGGTCCCGATGCCAGCGCCTGACCGCTGTCATTCGGCTGTCCGGGCGCGGCGTCTCTGGAGTCTGCCTCTCATGTCTCATCTCAGCGAAACCCCCGGTGACGCCATCCCTGGCGCGTCCGATTATCCCAGTCTTGCAGATGTCGTCGGCAATACGCCGCTGGTGCGCCTGACGCGCATCAGCGCGGGCCGCAACAATGTGCTGCTGGCCAAGCTGGAGGGTCACAACCCCGCCGGTTCGGTCAAGGATCGTCCGGCGCTTTCCATGTTCCAGGAGGCGGAAGCGCGCGGCGAGATCTCTCCCGGCGATACCCTGATCGAAGCGACCTCCGGCAATACCGGCATCGCGCTGGCCATGACGGCGGCCATCAAGGGCTACCGCATGGTGCTGGTGATGCCGGCCAGTGCCTCCAGTGAGCGCAAGCAGGCGATGGGCGCCTACGGGGCCACGCTGATCGAAGCCGATGGCATGGAGCACGCGCGGGACCTGGCCGAGGGGATGATCGCGCGTGGCGAGGGCAAGGCGCTGGATCAGTTCGCCAACCAGGACAATCCGCTGTCGCATTACCGCACCACCGGGCCGGAACTCTGGCAGCAGACCCACGGACGCATCACGCACTTCGTGTCCTCGATGGGCACCACCGGCACCATCATGGGCACCTCGCGCTATCTGAAGGAGCAGAATCCGGCCATCGAGATCGTCGGCCTGCAGCCTGCCGAAGGTGCCAGCATCGCGGGTATCCGCCGCTGGCCCGCCGAATATCTGCCGAGAATCTTCGATGCCTCACGCATCGACCGCACGCTGGATATCGGCCAGCACGAAGCCGAAGTCTGCATGCGCCGCCTGGCGCGCGAAGAAGGCATTCTGGCCGGTGTCTCCTCCGGCGGTGCGCTGGCGGGCGCGCTCAAGCTCGCCGAGCAGGTCGAGAATGCGGTCATCGTGTTCATCGTCTGTGACCGGGGAGACCGCTATCTCTCGACAGGCCTCTATACCCAGGACGACGACATGACTCAGCAGGACACGCCCCACAATGAAGCCGTCGCAGGGGAGCGTTCCTGATGGCGCTGCTCGGACAGAAGCGACCGGCGCGCAAGCCGACCCGTCGCGAGAAGGAAGTGGCCAGTCGTGGCACCCGCAATGCCAGCGACGCCGACAGCCAGTGGCTGACGGTCGACCGCCTGGCCCATGACGGGCGCGGCATCGCCCATGACGAGAGCGGCAAGACCCAGTTCATCGATCAGGCCCTGCCCGGCGAGCGCGTGACGCTGGCCATCCACCGCACCCACAAGCGCTTCAATGAGGCGCATGTGCGTGCACGTGACAACGCGGCTGACAGTCGCGTGACGCCGCCCTGTGCCTATTTCGGCAGCTGTGGCGGCTGTGATCTGCAGCATATGGCGCTGGATGCCCAACGCACCCATAAGGTGCAGGTGCTGGGCGAACATGCGACACGCAATGGCGTGACGCTGCCCGAGATTCAGCCGCTGGGCGATGATGAAAGCCGTTATCGCCGTCGCGCGCGTATCGGCGTACGCGTGACCGATGCCGGAGAGTTGCAGTTCGGCTTCCGGGGACGCGGCAGCAACCAGCTGGTCGATATCACCACCTGCAGCGTGCTGGTGCCGGAGCTGGACCGCCTGCTCGCGCCGCTGCGTGAGCTGATCGAGAGCCTCGAGGCACCCAAGCGTCTGGGCCATCTGGAGCTGACCGCTGCCGAAGGGCAGGTCATCGTGGTGGTGCGCCAGCTCAAGGCGGTGCCGCGTGATGCGCAGCGCTGGCAGGCCTTCGCCGAGCAGCACGGCCTGGTGGTCGGCTGGCGGGTCGGACGTGATCCGGTGGTGCTGGAGTGGCTGTCGGGCACGCCGAACGCCGCGTATTCGCTGAGTGTCGGCGCAACGACGCTGCGTCTTGCCTTCTCGCCGGGCGACTTCGTGCAGGTCAATGCGGCGCTCAATCAGCGCCTGATCGACACCGCCTTCGAATGGCTGAGCGACGTCAGTGGCCTCAAGGTGATGGACCTCTACGCCGGTGTCGGCAACCTGACCCTGGCGGCTGCCGCGGCCGGCGCCAGTGAGGTGACGGGCATCGAGGGCAGTCAGGGCATGGTCGATCAGCTGATGGTCAATGCCGAAGCCAACGGACTGGCTCAGGTGAGTGCACGTCGAGCGGACCTGAGCAAGGCCCTGCCGTCACTCGAGGGTATCGACCTTCTGGTACTAGACCCGCCGCGTGATGGCGCTCAGCCTCTCTGCGAGGAGCTGGCACGTGATCTGCATGCTGGGAGGGTCAGCCGAGTGCCGCAGCGTGTGCTGTACATCGCCTGTGACCCGACCACGTTGATGCGTGATGCACGGCTGTTGCAGGACGCCGGTTATCGCGTCACGCGTGCCCTGATGGCGGACATGTTCGTTCACACGGCACATCTGGAATCGATGTTGCTGCTGGAGCGGGCGGAAGACTGAGGCGGTGCCCTCGGGCACTGTCATCAAGATGGCAAGATATTCAAGGACATAGGGTCATGGTCAAGGTGCGCGAAGATCAGCCGCTGACCGATAGCGGTGGTGTGGACATCCCGGTGTGGGTCGCGCGACTGCGCGAGGAAGTCCCGTCGGTGAATGCCGAGGTCATGGTGCAGGCCTGTGAAGTGGCGCTCAAGGTGGCGCGCGAGGCGGACGCCCGCGGTGACAAGCCGTGGCGCGAGCCGCTGCGCAGTTTCCGTTTCAGTCTCGAGATGGCCGACATCCTGTCGGAACTCAAGCTTGACCAACCGGCGCTGGTCGCGGCCGTGCTCTATCGCGCGGTGCGTGAAGGGCATCTGGGGCTTGAGGCCATCGAGAAGCATTTCGGCAAGGAAGTGGCACGCCTGATCGATGGCGTGCTCAACATGGCTGCCATCAGTCAGCTGCAGGCGCCGAGTCATGGCATGGCGCAGCATGACCAGCAGGACAACCTGCGCAAGATGCTGGTGTCGATGATCGATGACGTGCGCATCGCGCTGATCAAGATCGCCGAACGTACCGTCGCCCTGCGTCACGTCAAGGATGCCCCGCGCGAGAAGCGCATGCGCGTGGCCAGCGAAGTCTTCGATATCTACGGGCCGCTGGCGCACCGCCTGGGCATCGGTCAGCTCAAGTGGGAGCTGGAGGACCTGTCCTTCCGCTACCGCGAGGAGGATGAATACAAGACCATCGCCAAGCAGCTGTCCGAGAAGCGTCTGGAGCGTGAGCACTACATCGCCGATCTGCTGGTCGAGATGCGCACTCTGATGAGCGAGCAGGGCATCAAGCATTTCGATGTCGCGGGCCGCGCCAAGCACATCTACTCCATCTGGCGGAAGATGAAGATCAAGCGCATCGCCTTCTCCCAGGTGTATGACGTGCGCGCGGTACGGATTCTGGTCGGCACCGTCAGCGATTGCTACACGGCGCTGGGGATCGTCCACTCGCGCTGGCACCACGTGCCGCATGAGTTTGATGACTACATCGCCAACCCCAAGAAGAATGGCTACCAGTCACTGCACACTGCGGTGGTGGGGCCGAGCAACAAGGTCATCGAGATCCAGATCCGTACCTTCGACATGCACGAGGAGGCGGAGCTGGGCGTGTGTGCCCACTGGCGTTACAAGGGTCACGATGTCGGCCACAAGAGCCGCAGCTACGAGGACAAGATCGCCTGGTTGCGTCAGGTGCTCGAATGGCAGGACGAAGTCGGCGAGAACGGCGGCCAGGAAGCGATCCGTCAGGGGCTGAGCTCCGACGTCGCGCCGGACCGCATCTATGTCTTCACGCCGGAAGGGCATGTCATTGACCTGCCCAAGATCGCGACGCCGATCGACTTCGCCTACCGCGTGCACACCGAGGTCGGCCATCGCTGCCGGGGTGCCAAGGTCGACGGGCGCATCGTGCCGCTGACCTACAAGCTCAAGACCGGCCAGCAGGTCGAGATCCTGACCGCCACCAAGGGTGGCCCGAGCCGCGACTGGCTCAACCCGAATCTGGGCTACGTGCGCACCTCGCGGGCCCGCGCCAAGATCCAGACCTGGTTCAAGCTGCAGGCACGTGACCAGAACGTCGATGAGGGCAAGGCGCTGCTCGAGAAGGAATTCTCGCGGCTGGCGCTGGAGAATCTCGACCGCGACAAGCTGGCCAACGCCGTCAATTACCCGACGCGCGATGACATGTACGCTGCCATCGGCGCGGGCGATCTGCGCGTCGGCCAGGTGCTGCACCAGGCCCAGCAGCTGTTCGGCGATACCGATGATCAGGAGCAGCTCGAGCGTCTGCTGCGCCAGCGCAAGCCGCAGGGCAAGGAAAAGCCCGACGCCGTCATGGTGCTGGGGGTCGGCAATCTGAAGACCACCATGGCCAACTGCTGTCACCCGGTGCCGGGCGATCAGATCGCCGGTTTCATCACCCAGGGGCGCGGCGTGACCGTGCACCGTCAGGACTGCCCGAACCTGATCCAGCTGCGTTCGGACGAGCCGCGTCGCATCGTCGATGTCGACTGGGGTCAGCGCTCGCGCAATCAGTATCCGGTCGATATCGAGATCCAGGCCTGGGACCGCTCCGGTCTGCTGCGTGATGTCACCAACGTACTGAGCGGCGACAAGGTCAATGTGCTGTCGGTGAACACGCGCACCGATCAGCTCGACAACATCGCCACGCTCAAGATCACGCTGGAAGTCGAGAATCTCGACGTGCTGGGGCGCGTGTTCGCCCGCATCCAGCAGCTGCCCAACATCATCGACGTCAAGCGCCTGCGGGTCGGGGGCGACAAGGCATGAGGCTGGAGTCTGGTGAAAGTCGGGAACCTGGCGAAGAGACGGCCACGCCAGTCGATACGCGCTACACCCTCGATGACCTGCTGACCCTGATGGCCGTGCTGCGTGACCCGCAGTACGGCTGCCCCTGGGACAGCCGCCAGGATTACGCGAGTCTGGTGCCGCACACCCTGGAGGAGGCCTATGAGGTCGCCGATGTCATCGAGCGCGCCGCAGCCGATGCCAGTGTGCTAGAGGAGCTGCCGGCGGAACTGGGTGACTTGCTGTTTCAGGGCGTCTTCTACGCCCAGATCGCCAGTGAGCAGCAACGCTTCGATTTCCACGACGTGATCCATGTGCTGACCGAGAAGATGCTGCACCGCCATCCGCACGTCTTCCCGGATGGCACCCTCGCGTCGCGCCGTGAGGGCATCGCCACTCATGAGGTCGACGAAGGCTCGCTCAACGCCCAGTGGGAGTCGCTCAAGCAGCAGGAGTCCGCTGACGCGCCTGCCAGTCAGACTGCCGGCGACAGCGTACTGGATGGCGTGCCACTTGGCCTGCCGGCGCTGACGCGGGCGGCCAAGCTCTCGAAGAAGGCCGCGCGTTCGGGCTTTGACTGGCCGGACACGAGTGGCGTGCTGGCCAAGATTCGTGAGGAGCTCGGCGAAGTCGAGGAAGCTCTGGCCGAGGGTGATACGGCCCATGCGCGCGAGGAGGTCGGGGATCTGCTGTTCGCGGTGGTCAATCTCGCGCGTACCCTCAAGGCGGACCCGGAGCAGATGCTGCGTGCTACCAATGCGCGCTTCGAATCACGCTTCCGCCATGTGGAAGCCGCGATCGCCGGGCAAGGGCGCACGCTGGATGAGGCGTCGCTTGCCGAGATGGATGCGCACTGGGATGAGGCCAAGCGCCGGGAGCGTGCGGCTGAGCAGGCGCGACAGGGTGAGGGTGCGGCGTCAGTAGCGCGTCCGGTGACGCCGCTGGTTCGGTGATAGGGCGTCGTCGCAGGGTATTGGGAAAAGGGCATTTGGAAAAATGTAGTAAGTTTACGCGATAGTCGGATTGTGGAGCCGAGGCCCGCGGTCGTATGCTGAGGGGAAGCGATCAGGACGCGAGTCTTGTCCTGCTTTCCGGTCTGCTGCGCCGCGGGTCTTTCCGTTTCGCGCCAGTGTCTTCACCAGCGCCAGACCGGTGTCTTCCCTCAGCCGGTTGTCATCAGGTGTCTTTGCGCAATGAGGGAATCTGTTGTCAGCTATCTGACTGTGTGCCCCTGGTGACAGGGGAAGATGACCGCGGCAGCACCGTCACTCCCAAGGAGGGTTTCATGAGTCACGACTTGCATGAATCGTTGCGCGATAACGTGCGTATTCTCGGTGACAACCTCGGCCAGACCATCGCGGCCGACCTCGGCGATGACTTCGTCGCACGCATCGAGCGCATCCGCGCCCTGGCCAAACAGGGCCAGCAGGGCGATCAGGCCGCCCGTCATGAGCTGATCGACTATCTGCGTGATCTGCCGGATGGTGATCTGCTGCCGGTCACCCGGGCGTTCAACCAGTTTCTGAATCTTTCCAACATCGCCGAGCAGCACTACCGTGGCCGCTTCAAGCGCGTCGAGGATTATCGTCCCGGCAGCCAGCCGGACCTCGGCGAGCTGATCACGCGCATTCGCGAGCGTGGTTTCAGCGCGCAGAAGATCGTCGAGGAGCTCTCGGCGATGCGTGTCGAGCTGGTGCTGACGGCGCACCCGACGGAAGTCATCCGCCGCACCCTGATCCAGAAATACGATGCCATCGAGGGCTGTCTGACCCAGATGGAAGGCGCCTGTGATCGCCCGGAACAGGCGACCCTCGCGCGTGCACGTCTGACCGAGCTGATCAGCCAGGCCTGGCACACCGACGAGATCCGCCACGAGCGTCCGACGCCGGTGGATGAGGCCAAGTGGGGCTTTGCCACCATCGAGAACTCGCTGTGGCAAGCGGTGCCGGACTTCCACCGTCAGCTTGACGAGATGACGCTGGACGCCGCGGGTGAGCGCCTGCCGTTGGACGCCGCACCGATCTGCTTCGCCTCCTGGATGGGCGGTGACCGCGACGGCAACCCCAATGTCACCGCCAGCGTGACGCGGACCGTGCTGCTGCTGGGACGCTGGATGGCGGCGGACCTCTACCTTCGCGATCTCGAACAGCTCAAGTCGGAGCTGTCGATGTGGAAGTGCACGGCCGCCCTGCGTGCCGAGGCCGGCGATGTGGCCGAACCCTATCGCGAGATCCTGCGCCGCCTGATCCTGCGCATGGAAAGCACGCGTGACTGGGCCAAGGCGGGTCTGGACGGCAAGCGCCATGAAGGTGTCGATATTATCGAGACCCGTGAGCAGCTGTATACGCCGCTGCTGGCCTGCTACCGCTCGCTGTGCGATGTGGGGCTGGACACCATCGCCAACGGCGCACTGCTCGACACCCTGCGTCGCGTGGCCTGTTTCGGTGTCACCCTGACCAAGCTCGATATCCGCCAGGAGAGCACGCGTCACGCACAGGTCTTCGATGAACTGAGTCAGACGCTGGGGCTGGGCAGCTATTTCGAGTGGGACGAGCAGCAGCGCTGTGACTTCCTCACCAAGGAGTTGGCTGGCCGTCGCCCGCTGATCCCGCGCCATTGGGAATGCTCCACTGACACGCGCGAGGTGCTGGATACCTTCAAGGTCATCGCGCGCGAGCATCGCGAGGCGCTGGGCACCTACATCATCTCGATGGCCGGTCAGGCCTCCGATGTGCTGGCGGTGGCACTGTTGATGAAGGAGATCGGCGGTGATGTGCGCCTGCCGATCGCGCCGCTGTTCGAGACGCTGGATGATCTGGACCGCTCAGGCCCGGTCATCGACACGTTGCTGGGCATGCCGATCTATCGCGAGCAGGCCGGTGATCGTCAGGAAGTGATGATCGGTTACTCCGACTCCGCCAAGGACGCCGGCCAGCTGGCGGCTGCCTGGGCACAGTACCGCGCTCAGGAAACGCTGGTGGAAGTCACCAAGCGCCACGGCGTCGAACTGACCCTGTTCCACGGCCGTGGTGGCACGGTCGGTCGTGGCGGCGGCCCGGCGCATGCGGCAATCCTCTCCCAGCCACCGGGCTCGGTGACCGGCTCGCTGCGCGTCACCGAGCAGGGCGAGATGATTCGCTTCAAGTTCGGTCTGCCCGACATCGCCAGTCGCTCGATGGAGATCTATGTCTGCGCGGTGCTGGAGGCCAGCATGCTGCCGCCGCCGGCGCCCAAGCAGCAATGGCGTGACGAGATGGATCGCCTGGCTGGTATCGCGCACAAGGCCTATGTCGGCGTGGTGCGTGAAGACCCGAACTTCGTGCCGTACTTCCGCTCGGTAACACCGGAAACCGCACTGGCACGTCTACCGCTGGGCTCACGCCCCGCCAAGCGTCGTCAGGATGGTGGCGTCGAGACGCTGCGCGCGATCCCGTGGATCTTCGCCTGGACCCAGATTCGTCTGATGCTGCCCGCCTGGCTGGGCAGTGGCGAGGCCTTCGCCACGCGCATGCAGGAAGAGGGCGGCCTGGAAGTGCTGCGCGAGATGATGAATGACTGGCCGTTCTTCTCCACCTACGTCGACATGCTCGAGATGCTGCTCTCCAAGGCCGATCTTTCGACGGCGGCCTACTACGAGCAGCGTCTGGTCGATGAGCCGGCCCTGAAGGCGCTGGGGCAATCACTGCGTGATCGTCTCGAGCGCCTGGAGAAGGTGGTGCTGGAGATCCGCGATCAACAGGCACTGCTTGAGCATATGCCGCTGATCCGTCAGGCCATCGATGTGCGCAACCCCTACATCGACCCGCTGCATGGTCTGCAGGCCGAGCTGCTGCAGCGTAACCGCGACGCTGATGGCGCCATCTCCGCCGAGCTGTCACGCGCACTGATGGTGACCATGGCCGGTATCTCGGCCGGTCTGCGCAACACCGGTTGATTCAGTTGATCCAGCTGGCCCTGTTGATTTGCGCCTTGGCGTGAAGGATTAGCCAAGGCCTATCAGCGAAACTAGAAAGCCCCCGTCAGGTACGCCTGACGGGGGCTTTCTGTTATCTATCGGTCAACGCTGAAGGCTGGTTTGCGCGCTGATCAGCGACCAGAATTCAGCGCTCAGCGGCTAGAGTTCAGAGGCTAGAGCTCAGCGCTCAGCGACAAGAGTTCAGCGGCCAGCGACACGCGGGGTCGCCAGGACTCACAGCAGGCCGCTGGCGCGCTCGCCTACCAAGGGCATCAGGAAGCGTTCCCGCTGCCAGTCCTCATCCTGATCGAGCGCCACCAGATGCAGCAGTTTGGTGAAGGCCGCTTCCAGCGTCATGTCGTCGCCTGACAGCACGCCGACAGTGGCCAGGCCTGCGCCGGCCGCATAGTGGCCGATGGTGACCGGCCCGTGCGGACATTGGCTGATACCGGCCAGCAGCTTGCCTTCGCCACGCGCATCGGCCAATACCCCCAAAAGCTCGCCGTCTTCCGGCAGATTGCCGCTGCCCCACAGCTCCAGCACGGCGCCCTTGACCTCGGGGCGCATCAACTGCACACGCACGCTCTTGGCGCTGATGCCGGGGTAGAGCGGCAGGCGAATGATGCTGTCCTTGCCGAGGCGGGCATAGTCGGGCAGCTCGAAGGCGGGGCCTTGATCATCCATCAGGCGGCCGGGGTAGAGCACGGCGCGGTCATCGACCCATTCGCCCAGCAGCGGCGCATTGGGCGTGGTGAAGCCGCGGTGGTCCTGGGTGTACCACTTGCGGGTGCACACACCACGCAGCAGCTGCCCGCCGAAGGCGACCACGACTTCATTGAGGGTCGGCTGGGCGGCGGCGGTGAGTGCCAGTTCGACATTGCCCAGCGCGTCACTGTGCTCGGCTTCCAGCGGCAACTGTGCGCCACTGACGATCACCGGGCGCGCGGTGCCCTTGAGCTGGAAGGCGAGGCTGGAGGCCGTCCAGGCCAGGGTGTCGGTGCCCTGCAGGACGACGAAGCCATCGAAGCTGTCGTAGGCGTCCGCGATCTGGCTGGCGATGGTGTGCCAGTCCGCCGGTGTCGCGGAGGAGGAGTCGATCAGCTGTGGAAACTCGCGCAGGGTGAAGGCGGGCAGACGGCCACGACGGCTGGGGGGCAGTTGTTCCAGTGCTGCGCGCAGACGTGTATCGAAGTCACCGGCAGGTACCAGTCCTTGTTCACTTTCCACCATGCCCAGGGTTCCGCCGGTATACAGCACCAGGATGTGTGTCTCGGGAGTCATCGTGTCCACCTGCCAGAAATGGGAAAGCCGGCATTGTAACGCATGCCGGCTTGCAGGGGAGCTGTCGGAGTCGGGCGTTCAGCCGCGACGCGATGGTGGCGCTCAGCTGATATTGCCACCGCCGATGCGTGCATCCTTCTGATGGGACATGGCGCTGACGCACATCACCCGTACGCCTTCGAGCATGCTTTCAAGACTCATGGTCGGCAGGCGGCCATCGACACTCTGCTCGGGCAGCGCCGGGATATGCACGAAGCCGGAGCGGATGGGGCTATCCGCCAGATGACGCTGCACCCCATAGAACAGGTGGTTGCAGACGAAGGTGCCTGCCGTGTAGGAGACGCTGGCGGGAAGGCCCGCCGCCTGGAGGTCGTTGACCATCGCCTTGATCGGCAAGGTGGTGAAACAGCCATCCGGGCCGTCGGCCTCGATGGGCTCATCCACCGGCTGGTGGCCGCCGTTGTCCTTGATGCGATAGTCATCCAGGTTGATGGCGACACGCTCCGGCGTGATGGCGCTGCGACCGCTGGCCTGGCCGAGCATGATCACGGTGTCAGGGGCGTGCTCGCCGATGGCCTTGATGACGCTGTCAATCGCGGCGTAGCGTGTCACCGGCACCCGGCAGGTGATGATCTCGAAGCGCTCATCGGGCTGGTCGTGCATGGCCAGTGTCTGACCGTCCAGTTGTTCGATGATCTTGAGGGCGGGATTGACGCTATCCGTGCCGAAGGGCTCGAAGCCGCAGAGTAGCAGACGACGCATGATGAAATTCCTTGGCTGGCATCGATCACCGCTGGTCACGGCTGGCGGTGATCGATGCGCGGGTAAGAGTGGGAGATCAGAAGGCCAGCAGCAGCATCAGGCTGATGTTGGCGGCCAGCATGACCAGCGCAGGCAGTATCTGTGCGCGAATGATGTGGTAGCGGTCATCCAGTTCCAGCAGGGCGGCCGGCACGATGTTGAAGTTGGCGGCCATCGGCGTCATCAGTGTGCCGCAGTAGCCGGACAGCATGCCCAGCACGCCGACGATGGCCGGGTTGCCGCCATGCAGCGCGATGACCAGCGGATAGCCGATACCGGAGGTGATGACCGCAAAGGCCGCGAAGCCGTTGCCCATCAGCATGGTGAACACGGCCATGCCGACGCAGTAGGCAATCACGCAGGCGATCAGGCTGGTATCCGGCACCACGCTCGAGACCAGCCCGGCGATGGTCTGGCCGACGCCGGCCTGATCGAACAGCAGGCCAAGCGCGGCCAGGAATTGCGGCAGGATGGCGGCCCAGCCGATGGCATCGGCCAGGCGGCGACCTTCCTGCATGCCGGTCGCCGAGCTCTCGCGCAGCAGCAGCAGTGCCACGGCAAAGGCCAGTACCGTCGCGACGCCAAGGCCGACCAGCGCACTCTGACCTGTCGTGAGGGTGTAAAGGAAGGTGCCGACCGGAATCACCAGCGCGGGGATGAACAGGCGCGACCCGAGACGCTTGCGGCGCGCCTGACGCGCCTCATCGCTCAACTGGCCGTAGTTGCCGAACCCGAGCTGGCCGGTGGCGGCCAGCAGGGCCAGCGCCAGCATGGCAAGTCCGACCACGACATCGGGCAGCCACTGGCCAAATGCCAGGCTGATGCCGAAGATCATCCAGAAGGCAGTGGTGCCGAGTCTGCGCGGATGATCACGATCGGTGAGCGTCAAGACGGCAAAGGCCATGATGGCGAAGCCGGTAATCAGGTAGAGAGCGTCGATACCGTTCATGAGTGGCTCTCCGTCGCAGAAGTGGTGAAGGTGTCCTTGCCTGGTGTCGCGTTGGCCTGGCCGGAGGGCTGGGGGTATTCCTCGCGCAGCAGCTGTTGTTCACGGCGAATGCGCGCGTCCAGCCGGCGGCAGAGCACGAAGACCACCACCAGTGACACCAGCGCGGTGGGAATGGCATACATTGCCATGTCGGCCAGGCTGACGCTGGCGCCACTCTTGTCGAGCACGCTCTTGATCAGCAACAACCCGCCAGAAGCCACGAAGATCAGCTGGCTGAAGAAGTTGCCGAAGTTCTCGCTGACGGCATTCAGAACGCGGATGCGTTGGCTCAGGGCCTTGAAGCGTGGCGAGCTCAGCGCCTCTTCGGGGAGATCACGTTCGGCGGCGCCGACTGACATCGGGGCGACCAGCGGTCGGATCATCGCCGGGTGACCACCGAGCTGCAGGCCGAAGGCATTGGTCGCCTTGCGCAGCACCAGGTAGCTGAAGGAGATGCGCCCGGCGCTGGCGGCTCGCAGTTTCTGGACCAGATGTTCGGCCTGATCGCGCAGTCCATTGCGCTCGAGCAGCCCGATCACCGGCAGGGTGATGATGAACAGCGAGACGGCGCGGTTGTCGGTAAAGGCCTGACCGAGCGCGGCGAGAATTTCAGTGGGGGACATGCCGGCCACCAGGCCGGAGGAGAAACCAGCCACCAGCACCACCAGCAGCGCATTGAGGCGCAGTGCCAGGCCGATGACGATGATGGCTACGCCGATCAATGACAGCATGAGGTGTCTCCCGAGCCGGGGGAGGACAATCGAATCCTTTCGAAGGACATGAGCATGTGCCTCTGGGTGTGAGATTGTTGTTATGAGGGTCTCGTTGCGAAGCAGGTCGAACATTGCCTGGCTGTTCGAAACATTGCCGAGCAGTTCGAACATGGCAGTGCCGTTCGAACATGGCAGGGCGCAATGTTCGTTGCTTTACAACGAGAACTCAGAGGGTAGAGCGACACCAGAGGAATCCAAATGAGACATTCGGAATATATAAATTTCAACGACATATAGTATCGGTAAAATCTATCATCCAGGCATGAATGACAGATAATATTGATGCCTTGGTGGGGCCTTGCCTCACCCCTTGAGGGGAGAAGATGTCAGCCATCGACCACTTCGGCGCTGCCATCCTCGCGCAGGCAGATACGGCGACGCCTGCCGACCTGGAAGCCAAGCATGGCGGCGCTCAGCAGGATCAGCGCGAACAGCGACGCGATCACGCGCAGGTCGGCCGTGATTTCCAGCAGAATGCCGACGGCGAGTGGCCCGAGGGCGGCCAGCATGTAGCCGGTGCCTTGTGCCATGCCGGAGAGGGCGCCCGCCAGACGTGCATCGGAGGTGCGCAGCACCAGCAGCGTCAATGCCATCGAGAAGCTGCCCCCCTGGCCGAAACCGAGCAGCACGGCGAACAGCCAGCGCAGTGACAGCGGCCCAATCATCAGTCCCAGCAGGCCGATGGCGGTACAGGACAACAGCAGCAGGATGGCGGGGCGCTGGTCGCGCCCCATGCGGCCGATCACGGGGGCCAGCAGGGCGGTGAGCACCTGTGCCATCACCGAGGCGGCCATCAGCCAGCCGGATTCGATATCGCTCAGACCGCGTTGCTGGAGCAGGAAAGGCAGCCAGCCAAAGACGATATAGGCCAGGGAAGACTGGCAGCCCATGAAGAAGGTGACCTGGCGGGCCAGCGGCAGGTGCCACAGGCGGGGGGTGGCCTGCTGTTGGCTGGTCATCTTCTCTGGCCACGGGTGGGGCATGCTCAGGCGCCAGGCGGGAAGCGCGATCACCACAAGCAGCGCCCAGCAGGCCAATGAGGCTTGCCAGCTGTCGAGAAGATTGGCCAGTGGCACGCTGAGTCCCGCGGCCAGCGCCGCACCAAGACATAGCGCCATGGTGTAAACGCCGGTGAACAGGTCGGCTCGCTCAGGATGCTCACGCTTGACGATGGCGGGCAGCAGGGTGCCGGCGACGCCGATGCTGCCGCCACATAACAGGGTGCCGAGATACAGCAGCAGCGCCATGTCACTGGCCCGCAACCACAGGGCGATGCCGAGAGTGACCAGGGCAAGGCTGAGGGTGCGCTCTACCCCCAGGCGGCGGGCCAGGCGCGGTGCCAGTGGGGCGAAGAGCCCCAGGCAGACGACGGGCAGTGTGGTGAGAAGGCCTGCTGCCAGCGTGCTCAGTCCCAGGTCCTGGGTGATGCGATCCAGCAGGGGCGCCAGGGATGACAGCGCCGGACGCAGGTTCAGGGCGACCAGAATCAGGATGAGCAGGAAAAGGGATGCTGGCATTCGGCGCATGAGGAAACCTGAACGAGAGGACAGGTCTGTGAGAATACCGGCATATGCTCAAGCTGTCTTGCCGCGAGCTGTCTTGCCGCGAGCCGTTCTTCCTCGAACCGGGCCCTGGACGGCAGAACGCTCGGCAATTGCCGAGCGTTCTGTCTCAATGCGCCTTTCTCGATACATCTGTCCTGGCTCAATGTCCCCGTCGTGATGCGCCGCTCCTGTGCCTCAGTACTTGGGCTCCAGCTCCAGCTCGCGTGTCGGGCTGTCGATCCTGCGTGCTGCCGCGCGTTGACGCGTCGTGGCGCCGTCGGCATGCACATCGTGGCCGCGGGGAGCGACATTGCGCCATGCGGGCGTCTTCTGCAGGCGCTCGGCATTGGCGCGTGCCGTATTGGAGACTGGCTGGCGACTCGCCTTGGCGCGAATCAGGGTCATGTCCTCAGTGCTCAGCAGCATGCCCTGGGGCGTGCGCTCCAGCACGAGGTGGCCGCGGAAGTGCCAGCAGCGCATGGGGGTATGCGCGACACGATAGCGATGGCCAGCCACCTCCAGCGAGATGGCCTCCTTCGGCTGGCAGCCAAGGGGATGCAGAGTCACTTCCTCCAGCAGCACCAGACGATTGAAGTCGTCCGGCTGAAGCACCTGATTGCCATCATGCATGCGCACCGGAAAGGCATGGTTGTCACGCTGCAGCTCACGCCGCTTGTGACTGACGCTGCCGCTGCCTTCCACGATGCCGGCACCACACACATGCACGAGCTCGCCATCAATCTGTTTGATGACGAGCACCTCGACGTGGCGCTGCTTGAAAAGATGATCACGCAGTGAGCGTAATGGCATGGCTGAAATCCTCATCTACACCATCCGTTGGCTGAGTATATCCGTCAGAGCCCGAGTCATCTCTCTGACCGACAGGCGCTTCCATGCTGCCTGCCAAGTGATATCTCGCGCTGATAGCCACATCATACGCCGTTTGTGAGCATTTTTCCCGAATCAAGCACCAGTCTGGGGATAAACCATCTTGTCAGGACGCGGCTTCATGACGCCTCTGTCAGCCAGATGACTGAGAACACTGCCTACCCTTGTCGGGTCACTCGTACTTGCCCAGCACGGCCCGGCAGATATCAGCGAAATTGCGTGCTTCCGGCGGGTGTTCCAGATCGAGCCCCAAGGCCTTGCCGACGCGGGAGGCGGCGACCAGTCCGCGCACGCTGAGCTTGCCATCGTCGCCCTGCTCGGTCACTAGCAGGTGGGATTCGCCGCTCTGACGCAGTGTCTCGACCAGGTCCCCGACGCGGGCGCGCTTGAGCACGGCGAGAGGAATGCCCTGCAGCTCCGCGCGGGGTATCTGCACCATGTCGGTAGTGACTTCGTCGCGCTGAACATTGAAGCGGGTCATGGCACGCATCACGACTCGGCCGCCCTGCAGCTCACGCGAGGTCACCACGCCGGTGAAGGTGCCATCATGATCGTGGACCAGCAGCAGACGCACCCCCGCCTGTTTCATGGTCGCCAGTGCCTGACCGATGGAGGCGCTGCCCTGAATGCTGCGACCGGCGGTGACGGCAAAGTCCGTCACCAGCTCACTGGCCGAGCTATCCATGGTGATGTCGCCGATCGGCTGCAAAGGCAGACGAGCGGAGGTGACATGAGAGAGCGTTTCGACGTCGAGGGTATGGTAAGCCGACGGTGCAATGGCATTCATGGACTGACTCCTGTAATCAGATGACGAGCATGTTCTGCGTACTGTGAGTCAGGCGAGGGCCAGGAGTTTCCTGCACGATGGGTAACCTCAGGTTGCTACTGTCGCAACAGTGACAGGATTTTCGGTCTGTCGGGTCAATATTCGTCGCTATCTGTGCGAGATGGGAAATGGATAGATTCCATTTAGGAAACAAAGGCCCCGGCAGGCCGGTACTGGCATGAGCCAGCAGTTTTCTTGCCCCTGACAGCAATGATGCCCACTGCACGAGGCGAGTGGGCATCATTGAGCCGATTCAGGGAGTTATCCCTTCATCAGGGGCTGGCGTACACGCCTGGGCGCATCACACCCACTGCTTGAGGTCGCCGCGTACGGCATCCAGGAAGGTGATGAAGTCCGTCTGGTCATCGGCGTCGCAACGGTCCACCTTGCAGGCCAGCTTCATCTTGGTGCCGGCGACGATTTCGTCATACACCTCGAGCGTGAGTTTCTCGACGCTGGCATCGGCGGGTTCCTGCTCGCCAGCCAGCAGGCTGAACGTCGTCATCAGCGTGCCGCGAAGACGCGTGGTGCCGCCTTCCGCGACCACTCGACGCACCTTGAGCCAGCCTTCGCGCACCATGATCTCACCCTGCGCATCGCGTTGCTTGTAGATGGTGCGATAGCATGCATTCTCGGAGACGCCCTTGGCGGCCATGCTTTCATAGGCCTTGATCATGCGCGTCGCCATGGTGCCAGCTTCGGCGATCTTGCGGCGGGCAGCACGATGTTCACGTTCCAGGCGGTCTTGCTTGGAGAAACGCTGCCACAGGTGGAAGTCGCGTGTCAGAGTGGTCGCGTCCATTACAGTCTCTCTTCTCTAAAAACGGCGGGGAAAAGTGGGTGACGGCTACTGCCATGTCCAGGCGCTGATGGTGTCACGAAGGCGGGCGATTGTCTGCCCGGTTCTTGCCTCAGACGTCGAGGAGGGCCCGAGGGCCAGGTGGTCTAGGTCATGCAGGCTGGCGATGAGATGTCAGCATTACCATGCTCAAGAGTACCATTGACTGGTCACGGACTTTTTCCAGCCCGGTCATCATCACGACTGAATCTAGGGCTTAAATCTTCTCTGAACTACTCTGCAAGTCACCCACAAGGCCCACTTTGTGAGAATCTTCGACTGCTGATCCTCGAGATTGCTGATGCTTCACGCTCAGGCTCCTGCTACGTGAGCCACGCCGCTGTGATGGGATTGCCAGTCTCGCAGGGGAGGGCGCCTGGTACACGTGAGTCACATGCTTGACTGCGCTGCATGCCTTGAAGGATGCGCACTGGTAAGAGCTGTCACGTTTCATACAGCAGCGTGAGATAGAATAGGCAGGTAAAATCATCAGGTAGCGCGCAGCGGAGGCACACGGGAAGTGCCGTAAATGAGGAAGGAATCATGGCGAAAGCAGATCGCCGTCGCAAAGCGGGAAGTCGGCAGGGTGTCTTGCGCACGGTAAACATGAAGTGGCGGTGGCCAGCTCCAGCGGGGCTGGCTGAGCGGCACCTCGTGCTTTATCAGTTGTTCATGTGGATCTATATCAGTGCGCTCGGCTGCCAGCTGGGCTACTTCGCTCTGCTGGGCCTGCAGCCTTATCCGCAGCCGGTGGTGATCAATGTCATCGGCGTCCTGCTCAACGTCCTGGCCATCATGTTCCACCGCAAGGGGTACATGAATTCCGCGTTGCTGTTGCTGGTGGTGCCGATGTCGGCCAAGGCGGCATGGTGGGAATATCAGTTCGGCGCCGAGGGTGGCTTCGAGTATTTCCATATCGTCGCCATCTTCTTCGTCTGTATCGCGTCCCTGTCACGCATTCAACGGCTACTGTTCAGTGGTGTCCTGCTGCTGTTCTATATCGGCGCCCAATACCTCACCAGCCCGGTCTATATCGTCTCCTACGAGTTCATGTCGCTGGCCAGTGTCGTCAACCTGGTGATGTCCGTCACCTTCATCGCGGTGGTGGCGGTGCAGATCGGGTGGGAGGCAGAGCAGCGCGAGAAGCGCTACCGTCGAGACTTGCGCCATGACCAGCTGACGGGGGCGCTGTCTCGTTTTGCCTTGCTGGAAGAGGGGCCGCGTCTGCTGAGTCGTGGTGGCCTGGGAGTGCTGATGATCGATGTCGATCACTTCAAGGCCATCAATGATACCCAAGGGCATGCGATTGGCGATGAGGTGCTGATAGAGCTGACGCAACGACTGCGTCACCACCTGCGCGGCAGTGATCAGTTGTGCCGCCAGGGGGGAGAAGAGTTCGTGGCCCTGTGCCCGACGGAGGACAGAGAAGGGCTCCAGCACGCAGCCGAACGCTTGCTGCTCTCGATCAACAGTCGTGCCTTCACGCTGAGCAACGGCCAGCTGCTGCGGGTCACCATCAGTATCGGGGTGGCCCAGGGCGGACCGGCCGCTTGCGCGGAATCACTGCTGCCGGACCTTCTGCAGCGTGCCGATCAGGCCATGTACCGTGCCAAGCGCGAAGGGCGCAATCGGGTGGTCACCGTCTGGGATACGCCCGATCACGGTGCAGCCAGTCTCGATCAGGTCGAGCTGTCTGATCACGGCCACAGCCCCGACCACGGTCACAGCCACGACAGCCTGGCCATGCCAGGCATACCGCCACTGGATACTCCGGGCGATGGATCAGGCGAAGCGGCCTCGGCCCCCAGTCGCTCTGATGTCAGTCACCATGACGATGTGCAGACCGCCGATGAGGTCTATCAGTGGAAGCGCTGACGCAAGGATGATGGCTTTGCCATTTCACCTCATTGGGCGTGATATCCGTGCGTGATCCACGCTCTCACCAAGCGGAGAGACAAGTTGATGATGGATTCCTGTGGCAGCGTTTCACGCCAGATGTCGCGCCGGCTCTTGCGGGGACTGCTGGTGGCGACGCTGGTCAGTGGTATGCCGCTTGCGGCGGTTCAGGCGGAGGAGTCGCCGAATGCTGCAGCGTCTTCGAGTGACGGGCAGGCGCCCCGGGCGCAAGTGATTGCCGACCCGGCGACACCCTCTCTGCCGCCTGCCGCCAAGGCCAGCAACAGCATCTTTCGCTGTATGCAGGCGGGGGTGCCCACCTGGCAGCAGCAGCCTTGCCAGCAGGGCGATACCCCCGTCACGCTGGATGATTCGCTGACGGTGGTGCCCGCCGCTGACGTGGTAGAAGAGACTTCAGGCGAAGACCCGACCGCACAGCGCCTGGCGCGTGAGAAGGAGCGTGCCCTGGCCGCACGTGAGGAGAGTCAGCGCCAGTACCGCATTCGTTCAGCGCTGGATGATGGCTATCTGGTGCAGGGCATGAGCGAGGCTCAGGCCATCTCGTTGCTGGGCAAGCCCAGTGATATCAGCGAGACGATTGCCGATGACACGTCCTGCCGTCTGCTGAACTGGTGGGAAGATGTCCGCGTGCAGTTCTGCAACGATGAAGCCGTGTCCATCACGGCCAATCAGCTGGATTGAGTGACTTGCGGTCAGGGCCATCAAGGCAAGGGCCGGTGCGAGCTGAGGCGCTCGCACCGGCCCTGTTCGTCCTGTCCGACTCGTACAGCCCGCGTCAGCGCCATGACGATGAGCGGGGTTTTCTGGCCGCAAGCCTGCTTGCCAAGAAATTGCTAATATAAGGCATGATCTAGCGTAGAACCCGTCTTTTTCATGTCCGATGTTGCGAAATGGCGACGACCGGGTGGTGAAGTTGCCACATTACCGAGTTTATCGAACAGTGTTAGATTACTCTCCGAACGCAGCAGCCAGCCTCTCAGGTGTCATCCAGGGGCATGGCTGACTGGCCGACGAGCCAGGCTGCAACACTATTCGGTGAGGAGAACACGCATGAACAAGTCCATCCTGATTGGCGCGATCGTGGCTGCACTGGGCATTGGCGGTGGAGTGGCGATCGGCAGCTATACGGCCAGCAACTCAGGCCCTGAATATGCCGATATCGTGGCGGTGGATGCCGTGACGGAAACCGTGACCACCCCGCGCGAGGTCTGTCACAACGAGACCGTGACGCATCAGGCGCCCAGCAAGGACACCCACAATGTCGTCGGCACGGCCGTCGGCGCGATCGTCGGCGGTGTGGTGGGCAATCAGTTTGGCGGTGGCAATGGCAAGAAGGTGCTGACAGCCGCGGGCGCCGTGGGTGGCGGTTATGCCGGCAACCAGATCCAGGGCCAGATGAAGAAGGGCGACACCTACACCACGACCGAACAGCGCTGCGAAACGGTGCAGGACGCGTCAGACAAGGTGGTCGGCTACGACGTCAAGGTCGACATGGGTGACGAGACCCGCACCGTGCGTCTCGAGGACAAGCCGGACGTGAAGCGCTTCGAGATCCGTGACGGTGAGCTGGTGCTGCCCCAGCAAGGCTGAGGCCAGCTAGCCGCCAGACAAGAAGACCCCCGACGGATTCCGTCGGGGGTCTTCTTTTTTTGGACATCCCGCTTTCTGGGCATCCAGCTTTCTGGGTATCCAACCGTGCTCTTTTCTATCAGACCGTCAGGTCGTCAGCTGGCATCCGCCGTGGCGGGCAATGCCTTGGCGATCTCGCGTGCCAACTGCTCGCCGGTCACACGCCAGCCTTCGCCCAGGCTATTGACCAGCGCCGGATAGCCGTCATCCGTCAGGGGAGTCAGCGTCTGGATGTCGCCTTCCTCCAGCACGCTGCCATCCACGCCGCGCAGGCGCCAGCGACCGGTGATGACGGACTGGCCATCGTGGCGGCCGATGAAGCGATCCAGGCTTACGCTCAGGCGTGCGCCCTTGAGGCCGCTCAGGCTGGTGTCCGCGATACGGTACTGGCTCAGCGGTTGGGCGGGGCTGGCCTTGAGCTGCGTGAGCAGCTGGCGGGTCAGCATGTCCTGCAGGTCATCGGCCCACAGGTTCTGACTGGCCTGTACCAGCGTGATGTCGTCCGTCTGATAGACCAGACTTCCGCCTTCCAGGTAGCTGGCCAGTTGCACCGGCATCACTTCCAGCAAGGGCGCATCGGCGGCAACGCTGCGCTGGGCGGCGGCCTGTGTCGTTTGCGGCAGCAGGTAGGCGCCACCGGTGGCGGCAGTCGTGCAGCCCGCCAGTGTGCCGAGCATCAGCAAGCCTGCCATCAGGCCGCCGAAGCGGCCCTGGCGCGACATTGAAGTGCGCGGTGAGGCAGATGGACTGCATGCTTGCGGCATGGCGGCTGTGCGGGTCGAGAGACTCATGGCTGTCGTCATCATTGGGCCCTTGGAATTGGATCACGAGTGGTCGGCTTGTCGAAGATCAGGCTGGAGGGATTCTTCTCCAGCGTATCGAGCAGTGGTTCTGCCTTCTTGAGCACGCGGTCCAGTCGTTCGAGATCGCCTTCCAGCTTGCGGTAGGCGGAAGAATCCGGTGTCAGACCATCCAGGGTGCGATTGAGGTTGTCGATGCTGGTGCTGATATCGCCCGGCAGCTTCTGTACCGCCTCGGAACCCAGCAGGCTATCGACATGACCGGCCGTCTTGTCGAGGCGCTTGACCAGACTCTCGGAGGCCGACAGCGTCTTGTTCAGGTTGCTCAGGACCGGCTCGACATCGAGTGCATTGAGCTTGTCGAGCAGGGCATTGAGCTTGGCTTCCATCTGCGCCAGGCCCCCCGAGACGCTCGGCATGACCTCGATATCATCGAAGGTATCGGCCTTGTAGGGCGGCGGACTGTCATAGAAGTCGAGATCGACGAACAGGGCGCCGGTCAGCAGGTTGCCGGATTTCAGCGTCGCGCGCATGCCACGCTTGAAGAGGCGCTCGAGGCGCTTCTTCCACTGCGCCACGCCTTCATCATCCACTTGCCCCTCGAGGCGTTCGGGCTCGATGCGTATCAGCACCGGAATCTCGAAGCTCGACAGCGTCCGCACGCGCTGGTGAGTCAGGCGATAGGGCACGCTGACCACGGTGCCGAGACGGACGCCGCGGAATTCCACCGGCGCGCCGCGCGACAGGCCACGCACGGTATCGTCGACCATGATCACGTAGTCGATGGCCTGGTGGAAGCTGCCCTCACGGGCCTCTTCCTGGTCGGAATACAGCGTGAAGGAGGTGTTCTCGACCACTGGACGACCACGCGGCAGGTCTTCGGGAATGCCGAAGGCCACCCCGCCGCTCAGTACGCTTTCCAGTGACCCGACATCGACCTGCAGGCCCTGGGAATCCAGGCGCAGGCTGACCCCGCTGGTGGACCAGAAGCGCGTGGTGGAGGTCACCAGCTCATGGTAGGGCGAGTCGATATACAGGGTGTAGTGCATTTCCTTCTCGCTGGGGCGGAACTCGCTGGATTCCACGCGCCCGACCACGAAGCCCTCGTAGGTGACGGGGTCACCATCCGAGAGCACGCTGCCATCGTTGCTGGTGAGGTCGATGCGCAGCCCCTTGGCGTCCTGCGTCGTCACCGGCGGTTGCTCCAGCGCCACGAAGTTGTCCTCCTCATCGCGGCTGTCGCCGGGCTGAAGCTGGATATAGGCCCCCGACAGCACGGTATTGAGGCCACTGATGCCCTCACGACCGATGCGCGGCTTCACGACCCAGAGCCGCGAGTCGGCATTGAGCATGCGCTCGCTGTCCTTGGACATGCGCGCGGTGACGATGGTCTTGTCGAGATTGTCCGACAGACGCACGGATTCGACCTTGCCGACCTCGACATTCCGGGTCTTGATCAGGGTCTTGCCCGCCTCGATACCTTCCGCTGTCTCCATTTCGATCGTGATCAGCGGGCCACGGCTGGCGTAGTTGTGCCACACCATCCAGGCGCCGATCAGCAGGGCCACGATCGGGACTATCCAGATCGGCGAAAGGCGGCGTCGACTTTCACGACGTGCGCGAGAATCATCACTCATAAGTCATCCTGTGAGGCGGCAGCGGAAGGGGGATTGCGGGAAGCATTCGGGGTCGTGAATGGCGTCGTGAACGGAGGCGTGGCCTGCGAGGACGAAGCAAGAGACGCGGCGCCCGTCAGCGGCGTCAGCGGCAGATCACCGAACAGCGTGTTCGCCATCATCGTCTTCTCCGTCTCGGTGTCCCAGACAAGGCGTGGGTCGAAGCTCAAGGCCGACAGCATCGTCAGCACCACCACGCAGGCAAAGGACAGCGCCGCGGGCCCCGGGTGGACCGACATCAGCGCGCCCAGCTGGATCAACGCGGCCAGCAGCGCCACCACGAAGACATCGACCATCGACCAGCGCCCGACATATTCGGTGATGCGGTACAGGGTCACCCGCGCTCGCGCATGCTGCACCTCGGGGCGCTGGGCGCTGATGCACAGCCAGGCGATGGCGATCATCTTCGAGGCCGGCACCAGGATGCTGGCGATGAAGATGACCATCGCGATGGGCCAGTCACCATGTGACCAGAGCACCACGATGCCGCCGGCAATCGTCTGCGGGTCATTCTCCCCGAGGCTGACCGTGGTCATGATCGGGAAGAGATTGGCGGGGATGTACAGAATCGCCGCCGCGATCAGCCATGCCCAGGTGCGCTGCAGGCTCTGCGTCTTGCGCTGATGGACAGGGTCGCCACAGCGGCGGCAGTGGGTGTGAGCCTCCCGTTCGCCGCAGGCGTTGATCAGGCCGCAGCTATGGCAACTGGCCAGTCCCTGCAAGGCGGCGCCGATGCCTGGCAAGGTACCGCTGGGGGCGGCTGGCTCGCCTGCCAGCGCGAACCACATGCGATCCCCATCGATGCTGGCCAGCGTCTTGGTCATCAGCAGGGCGAAGGCGCAGAACGCCCAGAAGGAAGGACCGAAGCTGATATCGGCCATGCCGGCGATCTTGACCAGGCTCACCATCACGCCGACCAGAAACACATCCGCCATCATCCAGGGGCGCAGGTGGCTCAGGGTGCGCGCAATGCCGCGAATGCCTGGCAAGGGCAGTTTCAGCCCGATGGCCGCATGCGTATAGATGACGCCCAGCAGGTAGAGCGCCGGCAGCATCACGATGGTCAGGATCAGCAGCACGGCCAGGGAAGGATAGGACTCGGCCGTCAGGGCGGCGGGCGTATCGATCAGGCTGAGGCTTGCCGAGATGCCACTGGTGGCAAAGGCGATGAACTCGAAGGGCAGCGTCAGCACCAGCATCACCAGGCACGCCATCGCCAGTGCCAGGGTGCGCTGCACGGCATGGGCGTGGCGCTGGGCGAACAGATGATCGCAACGCGGGCAGCGGGCGCGCTCGCCGGCCTTGAGCGCCGGCAGTGCCACGACGAGGTCGCAGCACTCGCAGGCACGCATCCGCCGCCGTGACACGCCTGACGTGACAGGCGCGAACACCTGCGGCGGATCACGGGTTTCAAAGGTACGCCGGGTGTAGCGGCGCAGGGCAGCAAGGGGACGAGGCATGTCGCTCCAGCGGGATCGGGTGGTGTATCGCCGTGCCGCGCGTGTTCGGGGCATGCGCAGAGGCGTTGTCAGTCGCGGCTTGACCACGCCTGTGGTTGCGCTCTTGGGGAAGCGCTCTCGGGGATGCGCCGTCAGTGGCCTGGCCCCATGCACACGCGGACCTGCGAAGGTATAGGAGCTGTAGGAGCACCAGGCCTGCGCAGGCAAACAGTGTTCGATAGTAGCATGATGCCGCAAAAGGCTGATGGCACTCAATGCTTGCCGCGTGAGCGCGCCTTTTTTTGCCAGCCTGCAAACAGGCACGCCGCCCAGAGAGGGCGGCGTGCAGGGCCGTCACGCAATGTGACAGCAATGAGGCTTCTGTCGTGATCAGAGATCAGACAAGGTCATCCTCCTGGCGGGCCGCTTCGTGGGCTCGCTTGAGGTCCTTCGGCTCACCGAAGAGGCGGCGCACGACCACATAGCAGACCGGCACCAGGAAGATCGCCAGCACCGTGGCCGAGATCATCCCGCCGATCACGCCGTTACCGATGGCGTGACGGCTGGCGGCACCCGCACCCGTCGAGATGGCCAGTGGCACGGCACCCAGGGTGAAGGCCAGCGAGGTCATCAGGATCGGGCGCAGACGCATGCGCACGGCTTCCATGGTGGCATCGATCAGCGAGCGACCTTGCACTTCAAGGTCCTTGGCGAACTCGACGATCAGGATCGCGTTCTTGGCCGAGAGCCCGATGGTCGTCACCAGGCCGACCTGGAAGTAGACGTCATTGTCGAGTCCGCGCATCCAGGTGGCGAGCAGGGCACCCAGCACCCCCAGCGGTACCACCAGCATGACGGAGAACGGAATGCTCCAGCTCTCATACAGCGCGGCCAGACACAGGAAGACGAAGACCAGCGAGATGGCATACAGATACGGTGCCATGCCGCCACTCTGGGATTCCTGCAGCGAGATGCCGGTCCATTCCAGCGCGACGCCATTGTTGAGCTGGCTGACCATCTCTTCCATGGCCTGCATGGCCTCACCGGTGGAGTAACCCGGTGCCGCCTGTCCCAGCAGTTCCATCGAGGAGACGCCGTTGTAGCGTTCCAGCTGCGGCGACCCGTAGGTCCACTCGCCGTTGATGAAGGCACTCAGCGGCACCATCTCGCCGGAGGTGTTGCGTACGTACCACTTCTTGAGGTCTTCCGGCTGCATGCGGGCACTGGCTTCCGCCTGCACATAGACCTTCTTGGTACGACCGTTGTCGAGGAAGTCATTGACGTAGGTCGAGCCCCACGCCGTGGAAAGCGTCGAGTAGACCTCTGACAGCGAGACCCCCATCGCCGTCGCCTTGAGTTCGTCGATGTTGAGCGTGAACTGCGGGCTGTCTTCCAGACCATTGGGGCGCAGGCCGGTCACGGCTGGGTTCTGGCCCGCCATGCCCAGCAGCTGGTTGCGCGCGTCGGTCAGTGCCTTGTGGCCGATGCCGCCACGGTCGACCAGCATCATGTCGAAGCCGCTGGCGTTGCCCAGCTCCATGATCGGCGGCGGGTTGATGGCGAAGACCAGGGCTTCCTTCAAGGTGCCGAAGTAGCTCTGTGCTTCACTGACCACGCTGAAGGAATCGCGCTCGCGCTCATCCCACGGCTTCAGGTTGATGAAGGCCAGGCCCATGTTCTGACCGCGACCGGCGAAGCTGAAGCCGGCGACGTCGAACATTTCCTGAACCGCATCTTCCTGATCGACCAGGAAGTGATGCTCGACCTTTTCCAGCGTCTCGAGCGTCTGCTCCTGAGTGGAGCCCACCGGCAGGATGACCTGATTGAACAGATAGCCCTGATCCTCATCCGGCAGGAAGCCGGTCGAGATGCGCGTGAACACCACGCCACAGCCGACGACGATCAATGCATAGACCAGCATCGAGCGACCGGTGCGCTTGAGCATGCCGCCAACGCCTTTCTGGTAGCGCGCGTTGGAGCGATCGAAGACCCGGTTGAAGAGGCCGAAGAAGCCGGTGGTCTTCTCCTTGGTCGGCTTGAGCAGGGTGGCGCACAGAGCCGGCGTCAGGATCAATGCCACCAGTACCGACAGCGTCATCGCCGAGACGATGGTCACCGAGAACTGACGGAAGATCGCGCCGGTGGTGCCGGGGAAGAAGGCCATCGGAATGAACACGGATGACAGCACCAGGCCGATACCCACCAGTGCGCCGGTGATCTGGCCCATCGACTTGCGGGTCGCTTCCAGTGGCGAGAGCTTCTCTTCGTGCATGACGCGTTCGACGTTTTCCACCACCACGATCGCATCGTCGACCAATAGCCCGATGGCCAGCACCATGGCGAACATCGTCAGGGTATTGATGGAGAAGCCCAGCACTTCCAGCACCCCGAAGGTGCCCAGCAGCACGACCGGGACCGCGATGGTCGGAATCAGGGTGGCGCGGAAGTTCTGCAGGAACAGCAGCATCACCAGGAAGACCAGTGCCACGGCTTCCAGCAGTGTCATCACCACTTCTTCGATGGAGATCTTGACGAAGGGTGAGGTGTCGTACGGAACCTTGAAGCTCATGCCAGGCGGGAAGTAGGCGGACAGCTCATCGAGGCGGTCCTTGACGGCCTGGACGGTGTCCAGCGCGTTGGCGCCCGAGGCCAGCTTGATCCCCAGGCCTGCAGCAGGCTTGCCGTTGTAGCGGCTGACGGTGCTGTAGGTCTCGGCGCCTTTCTCGGCGCGACCGACGTCACGCAGATAGACCTGAGAGCCATCTTCCTGGGTCTTGAGCAGGATGTTGCCGAACTGCTCCGGCGTTTCAAACAGGGTCTGCGCCACGATGGTGGCGTTGAGCTGCTGGCCTTCTTCCGCCGGCAGATTGCCCAGCTGGCCCGAGGCGATCTGGTTGTTCTGCGTGCTGATAGCCGTGGTGACGTCGCTGGTGGTCAGCTTGAAGTTGTTGAGCTTCTGCGGGTCGAGCCAGACACGCATGGCCCCCGGCGCGCCGAACAGCTGGGTCTCGCCGACGCCCTGGACACGCGCGACCTCATCCTGGATGTCGGAGGCGACATAGTCGGTCAATTGCTGCTTGGTCATGCTGCCATCGTCAGAGACGAAGGCCGCGACCATCAGGAAGCTGCCGGAGGACTTGGTGACCGAGACACCCTGGTTCTGTACGGATTGCGGCAGGCGCGGAGTGGCCAGCTGCAGCTTGTTCTGTACCTGAACCTGGGCGATGTCGGGGTCGGTGCCGGTGTCAAAGCTCAGCTCGATGCTGGCGTTGCCCTGGGAGTCCGAGGTCGAGCTCATGTACAGCAGATTGTCGATGCCGTTCATCTGCTGCTCGATGACCTGGGTCACCGTGTCTTCCACCGTCTGGGCGGAGGCACCGGAGTAGGTAGCCTGAATGGTGATGCTGGTAGGGGCCAGCGAGGGGTACTGCTCGATCGGTAGCTTGAGGATACTGAAGATACCCCCCAGCATCACGATGATGGCGAGCACCCAGGCAAAGATAGGGCGATCGATGAAGAATCTGGCCATGACGTTTGAGGCTCCTGGAACGTCGTTCGGGACGGTCACCAGTCACACGAGAAGCGTCTCTCGTCTGGCTGGCGACAGTGGCGCGAAAAGCGGGGGCAGGCTTACTGGCTATCGCCGGTCCTGGCCTGTTCACTTTCCGAGGAGTCGCTGCTGGCAGCAGTCCGCGACTGAGATGCGGCGTTCTGGTCAGTGCCTGTCTCGTCCGAGGCGATCTCGACCGTGGCACCCGGCTTGATCTTCTGCAGACCGCTGACGATGACCTTGTCATTGCTGTCGAGGCCGCTGGTCACCAGCCACTGATTGTCGATGGCCTGACCGATCACGACCTGCTTGGCCTCGACCTTGTTCTCGGCATTGACCGTCATCACGCTGGCCTGGCCCGTGCTGTCACGGCTCACGGCCTTCTGCGGAATCAGGATGGCATCCTTGGCGACGGCTTCGGTCAGGCGGGCACGCACGAACATGCCCGGCAGCAGCAGCTCATCTTCGTTGGGGAACAGTGCGCGCAGCGTGACCATGCCGGTCCCCTGGTCGACAGTGACATCCGCGAACTGCAGCTTGCCCTTGGCGCCATAGACGCTGCCGTCTTCCATCACCAGCTCGACTTCCGTCTGGACCGGTGCGGTGGCGGCATCGCGATTCTCGCCCAGCTCACGCTTGAGACGCAGCACCTCGGTGGCGGACTGGGTCAGGTCGACATAGATGGGGTCCAGCTGCTGGACGGTGGCCAGGCTTGTTTCCTGGCTGGCCGTGACCAGTGCGCCCTTGGTGACGCTGGACTTGCCGATACGGCCACTGATCGGTGAGGTGACCCTGGTGTAATCCAGGTTGATCTGCGCGCTGGATACCGCGGCCTTGGCCGAGGCGACATCGGCACGGTCTTCGCCGACGGTGGCCACGGCATCATCGTAATCCTGCTGGCTGACCATCTTGCGCGCGACGAGGTTCTTGTAGCGCTTGGCCTTGAGGCTCGAGGTGTTGAGGCTCGCCTCGGCACGCGCCAGGCTCGCCTTGGCGCTTTCGACATCGGCGCGATAGGTGCGCGAATCGATGTGATAGAGCACCTGACCTTCCTCGACGTCACTGCCTTCGGTGAAGTCGCGCGATTCGATGATGCCGCCGACCTGCGGACGTACTTCCGCGATCTGATAGGCACGCGTGCGGCCCGGAAGTTCGGTGGTGAGCGGTACATCCTGGGCAGTGACGGTGACGACATCGACCTGAGCGGCCTGGCTGGCACCTGCGGCGGAGCCTTGGCCAGCCTCCTCCTTGTCGCCGCTACAGCCGGCCAGCAGGGCACCGACCAGCAGCAGGCTTGCCGGAAGCAGGCCGAGGCGGCGGGCATTGAAAGCCAATGGGTGTCTCTGCAAGCGGGATTGACTGGGGGAAGTCGGGGCCATGGAGCGTCCTTTACGAAATTCAGGGGCTGAAGTGCGTCACTATCGCCACATTGTGACTCACCGCAGGCGCGGCAGGTCAAAGCAACGATGTCATGATGAGGAATATATTTAGCCCGCTATTCTATCGGAATGGCGAGGCGACTGTATGGTTGTTTTGTGCAGTTATTGCGCACCCTGTTGCAACAGATTGTTGCCATGTGAGCAGCATGCTGAACGTCATGGAGGGGGATGCAAGACAATGCAATTCGCTTGCCATGCCCGTAGGCGTGCACATGCCTCGCCTCACTCAAGGTGCGTGCACAAGTCAGGTGAGGCCAGGGCAGTGATGGTGCATCAATATGCGCAAATTCTGAATAAGTTATCAGATCGAAGTGTCTGAATGATGAACTCCCCGACCCCGTGCGCAAATGCATGTCGTCAGCACAGGGCGGATAAGGGATCAGCGTGAGGTCGGGAGAGCGGGAAAGCGGGAGGGTGAGAGAGCGGAAGTGCTGAGGGGGCTGAGGGTCTGAAGCACTGATGGGCTGAAGCGCATGGCGACCTCTCGAGTCATCTGGCGGGAGCAGCGCAACCGCAAGAGGACGCGGCAGGGGTGGGTGACCAGGGGCGGAACGCAGTGAACTGTGCCACCAGCGGGGCAAGGCTTGCGCGATCCTCCGGCAGCTGTGGTTGGCGCAGCAGACGCACGCATGGGCGATCAGCGAAGGCCTCCTCCAGTCTGGCGGCCCAGTGTTGCTGCTGTTCTCGCCAGGTCGCGACCCAGTCAGCCTGCGACTCGTGGGGCGTTGAGGAGGGACCGCCAGCCCCTTGCGCGGCGGGCTCCGGCAGGCATTGATTGATGATCAAGCCGCCGACGGCCAGGCCATGGGCTTCCAGTGCCTCTCGTGTTCGGGTCGTCTCCAGACACGGCAGCTTCTCCGGCGTGCTGACCAGAATCACGCGCGCCCGGCGGGTATCGCTCAAGCGCTGACGCAATGCTGCGTAGCGCGTACGGCGTTGCTCCAGCGCCTCGCTGATCGGGTCTTCCGGCGCTTCTTCGCCTGGCGTCTCTGATGCCTGCTGACTGTCCAGCCACAGGCTGCGTTCGGCGATGGCGCGCCTGCGCTGACCCAGCATGCCCTCCAGCCAGCCGCCCAGCACTTCGGGCAGACTCAGCAGGCGAATGGTGTGCCCGCTGGGGGCCGTATCGAACAGGATATGGCGATAGTGTGGGGCTTCATCTTCCAGCGGGGCTGGCGGAGTCAGGATGATCTCCACCAGCGCATCGAAGAGTGCCGCTTCACTGGTGCCGGGGGCGTGGCGTGACAGCTCGAGCTGGCGCATCACGGTGGCACTGCGCTCGCCACTTACCAGGGGGGCGATCCGGTGGCGGACCGCCTCCAGGTAGCGGTCGCATTCCCGCTCGGGGTCCAGTTCCATCACGTCGAGGCGCGGCGCGATGTTGCAGGGCTTGCCACCGATCGCACCGAACAGGTCGCCGAGGTTGTGCGCGGGGTCTGTCGACACCAGCAGGGTCGCTTCGCCTTTCTCCGCCAGTGCCAGCGCCTGCGCGGCCGCGCAGCTGGTCTTGCCGACACCGCCCTTGCCACCGAAGAACCAGATCTCGGGGTGCTTGGATATCCCGGCTTGCTCCGGCGCTCGGCCAGACTGGTGAGTGTGAGTCTCGTGAGTCTCGTAAGTCTCGTGAGTCTCGTAAGTCTCGTGAGCCGCTGACGGCTGAGTGCCTGCCCAGACAGCCGTATCTTTCGCCGTGCGGGATGCTGCGCGTTTCCAGAGCCTGCTCAACAGCACTTGATGCCCTCCAGCGGTGAATGCTCAAGCCCCTGACGCAGGTGCCAGTCATGCATGCGTTCCAGCATCAGCGGCAGCATTTCCAGCGAGACGGCGGGGGCCGGATTGGGAATGCCCATCAGCTCCGCGAAGCTCATCATCATGAAGATGTCCTCCTCTTCACGGGCAAGCTGCGCCAGATCGCGCTGCTGGTTGACGCGCAGCATGGCCTCCCAGCCATCCCGCAGCTGAATGGCGCCTGTCAGCAGGCGCCGTGTCAGACCCGGCTGGCGGGGTGATGACGCCAACCGGGTATCGTCATCAGCTCTCATGAGCGCTCACCCGGGCGGGAGACTTCAGGCTGCGGCTGGCCTCGAGCAGGATCCACAGCGCAAACACCATGATCAGGCTGCCGAAGGTGAACAACAGCCATTGCGGGTCGTTGCTGCCCATGCCCGACCAATCCAGCACCACCTGCTGCACCATCGCCCACAGCGTCATGATCATCAAGAAGACCATCGGGGCCAGGGTATAGATGACAGGGCGGCCCTGACGCTTGAGCCACACCGACACCAGCATCAGCGAGATGCCCGCCAGCAGCTGATTGCTGGTGCCGAACAACGGCCACAGCAGGTAGCCGCCGGAACCGAAACCCTTGGGTCCCTGCGGCAGGATGACCAGTGCGGCACTGGCGATGACGGCGATGCTGGTGGCGACATGCTTGTGGCTGAGCGCCGGCATGCCGTATTCGCTGCCCAGTTCCGCGATGATGTAGCGCATCAGGCGCACGGCGGAGTCCAGCGTCGTCGCCGCGAAGCTGACCACGATGACCGCGACCAGCGTACTGCCGACGTTGGCGGGCAGGCCGAGGTGCGAGATCAGCTGACCGGATCCCTGAACGAAGCTCGAGAGGCCATTGGCCCCGGCGGCGGCGAAGCTTGAATAGGTTGCGGTGAAGTCGGCCTGGGTTGCGAACAGGGTCGCCACCGCGATGATGGAAATCAGCGCCAGCATGCCTTCGCCCAGCGCGCCGGAGTAACCGATCATGCGCGCATCCGGTTCATGGGACAGCTGCTTGGAGGTGGTCCCGGAGGCGACCAGGCCGTGGAAGCCAGAGATGGCGCCGCAGGCGATGGTGATGAACAGCAATGGGTAGAAGGACATCTCGGCATCGGCGTTGAAGGCCGGCGCCGTCAGATGCGGGCCACCTACGGCCAGCCCCAGATACAGCAGTACCAGCCCGACCACCAGCTGGTGAGAGTTGATGGTGTCGCGTGGCTGCAGCAGCTTCCAGACCGGCAGTACCGATGCGATGTAGACATAGCTCATCAGCGCGATGATCCACACCAGGAAGGCGCTGGAGATGGGCGAAAGGCCGAACAGCAAGGTGGCATCCTCGCCACCCGCCATGGCGGTGAAGGCACCGGCCAGATCGATCTGCAGGAACTCGAACTGGCCCGCCAGCAGGGCGGCGGCATACATCACCATCAGCGCGAGCAGCGAGGGGATCAACATCTTGCCGCCACGACGATAGACGCGATGACCGATCCATACCGCCAGCGGGATCTGGATCAACACCGACAGCACGCTGGCCGGGAAGTTGATGAACAGATTGGCGATCACCCAAGCGAACACCGCGTTCAGCATCAAGACCAGAATCAGGATGATGAACAGAAACAGCAGCTTGGCACGCTTGCCGATCAGCTTGTCCGCCAGGGTGCCGACGGACTGGCCGCGATGGCGCGCTGACAGCGTCAAGGTGCCGAAATCATGCACACCTGCCGCGAACAGACTGCCCAGTACGACCCACAGCACGGCCGGCAGCCAGCCCCAGTAGACGGCGATCGCCGGACCGACGATGGGGGCTGCGCCCGCCACCGAGGTGAAATGGTGGCCCCACAGCACCCAACGATTGGTCGGCAGGTAGTCGGTGTCATCGCGCAGCGCATGGGCTGGTGTCACGAAATTCGGGTCGAGGCGGAAGATGCGTTCGGCCAGAAAGCGGGAATAGAAGCGATAGCCGATGGCGAAGGCAACGCAGCCGAACAGGGCAAGCCAGATGGCGTTCATGGCAGATTCCGAGGGGCGTGGTGATGGATTGAGTAGGGCGTGCTGGCGTGTACCGGTTGTCAGCTCGACATGCCGCTGTCGAGCGCCCGCCGAGCAAGACCTTCCGTCAGGGTTTTCAAGCAAGACTTTCAACACACTGGTGCAGATCGGCGTGACGCTAACATCGATAAATGCGCATATAACTTCGCCATTGGTCGCCCCGATGCGCGCCGGCATATCGCCAGCCGACTTCTTGGCAATGACTCAATCGCCGCCTCTCTGCGTGGACTGAACGCAGAAGCGCGCCACTGCCTTGTGCTCAGGCGGCATCACGCGCGGGGTAGCCGTTTTTGCCTCGCTCTGCCTTGCGACCAAGGAGTATCAGTGGGTTGATCCACGCGACCTTGTGTTCCGCCAAGCTCTTCTATACTCGAAGCAAGTCGGAGCACGGGGAGCCGCTCAGCGCCGTCATCTGGGTGAGGCTCTCGATAACAAAGACAAGGAGGCGCCGATGTCATGGATCGCGGAATGCCTTTCCCGTGTCACCAGGCCAATGCGTCTGCGCTTGCGACGTACAGTGACGACCCTGTCACTGACGGCCTTGTCACTGACAGCCCTTTCCCCTTCGGTGCTGGCAGTGGAATACAACATGCCGGTCGGGGTCACCGCGGTCAGCCGCGAGATCCACTCGCTGCACATGATCATCTTCTGGATCTGTGTGGTCATCGGCATCGTGGTGTTCGGTGTGATGGGCTACGCGATGATCAAGCACCGCAAGTCACGCGGTGCGGTATCGGCAAGCTTCCATGAAAATACCCGTATCGAGATTCTGTGGACCGCCATCCCGCTGTTGATCCTGGTGGTGATGGCGGTGCCTGCCACCGCCACGCTCAAGGACATGTACGACGCCTCCGAATCGGCGCTGGACGTGAAGATCACCGGCCATCAATGGCGCTGGCAGTACGAGTATCTGGGCGAGGATGTCGCCTTCACCTCAAGCCTCGCGACCCCGCGCGAGCAGATCAACAACACCGCCACCAAGGGCGAGCATTACCTGCTGGAAGTCGACAACCCGCTGGTGTTGCCCATCAATCGCAAGGTGCGCTTCCTGACCACCTCCGCCGACGTCATCCACTCCTGGTGGGTGCCGGACTTCGGCGTCAAGAAGGATGCCATCCCCGGCTTCATCAATGAGGCCTGGACGCGTATCGAGACCCCCGGCACCTATCGTGGCCAGTGCACCGAGCTGTGCGGCAAGGACCACGGCTTCATGCCGGTGGTGGTCGAGGCGTTGCCGGAGGCCGAGTTCGATGAGTGGCTGATCGCGCGCAAGGCCGAAGCCGAGGCCGCGCTCAACGATGCCGGTCGTGACTGGAGCCTCGAGGAGCTGATGGAGAAGGGCGAGAAGACCTACGCCACCATCTGCGCCTCCTGCCACCAGCCGGATGGCCAGGGCATGCCGCCGGCGTTCCCCTCGCTGGTGGGCAGTGCCATCGTCACCCAGGACATCCAGGCGCACATCGATATCGTGGTCAACGGCAAGGCGGGCACGCCCATGGCGGCCTTCGCCGATGTGCTGAGCCCGGTCGAGCTGGCGGCTGTCATCACCTATGAGCGCAACGCCTGGGGCAACGATACCGGCGAGCTGGTGCAGCCAGCCGTCATCAAGGAACAGCTGTCTCAATAGCGTGCAAGCGACGCATTCAGGAGGCGTGTCATGGCCAGTGAACAGCCACGCAAGGCGGTACTTCAGGCCAGCGAGAGCGAGGGGGCCACCGCAGGCGGCGCTCATGTGGGCGAGGGCCACGGCAGCGCGCCGCGCGGCATGCTGCGCTGGCTGCTGACCACCAATCACAAGGATATCGGCACCCTCTATCTGATCTTCTCGCTGAGCATGCTGTTCATCGGCGGCATCATGGCGCTGGTGATCCGCACCGAGCTGTTCCAGCCCGGCCTGCAGATGGTGCAGCCGGAGTTCTTCAACCAGATGACCACCATGCACGGGCTGATCATGGTGTTCGGCGCCATCATGCCGGCCTTCACCGGGCTGGCCAACTGGATGATTCCGCTGCAGATCGGCGCGCCCGACATGGCGCTGCCGCGCCTCAACAACTTCAGCTTCTGGCTGTTGCCGGTCGCCTTCCTGTTGCTGCTCTCCACCCTGCTGATGGAGGGCGGTGGCCCCAACTTCGGCTGGACCTTCTACGCGCCGCTGTCCACCACCTATGCGCCGCCTTCGACCAGCTTCTTCATCTTCTCGCTGCACATCGCCGGCATCAGCTCGATTCTCGGCGCCATCAACATCATCGCCACCATCCTCAATCTGCGTGCCCCGGGCATGCGCCTGATGGACATGCCGCTGTTCGTCTGGACCTGGCTGATCACCGCCTTCCTGCTGATCGCGGTGATGCCGGTGCTGGCGGGTGCCATCACCATGATGCTGTTCGACATCAACTTCGGCACCAGCTACTTCAATGCCGCCGGTGGCGGCGACCCGGTGCTGTTCCAGCATCTGTTCTGGTTCTTCGGGCATCCCGAGGTCTACATCATGATCCTGCCGGCCTTCGGCATCGTGTCCGCCATCGTGCCGACCTTCTCGCGCAAGCGATTGTTCGGTTACGCCTCGATGGTCTACGCCACCGGCTCCATCGCGATCATGTCCTTCCTGGTCTGGGCGCATCACATGTTCGCCGTCGGCCTGCCACTGGTGGCGGAACTGTTCTTCATGTACACGACGATGCTGATCGCGGTGCCGACCGGCGTGAAGGTCTTCAACTGGATCGCCACCATGTTCCGCGGCTCCATCAGCTTCGAGCCCCCGATGCTGTTTGCGATCGCCTTCATCGTCCAGTTCACCATCGGCGGCTTCTCGGGCCTGATGCTGGCCATCGCCCCGGCGGATTTCCAGTACCACGACACCTACTTCGTGGTGGCGCATTTCCACTATGTGCTGGTGCCCGGCGCGCTGTTCGCGATTCTCGCCGGAGCCTACTACTGGCTGCCCAAGTGGACCGGCTTCTATCCCCACGAGGGGCTCTCGAAGTGGCATTTCTGGCTGTCGGTCATCGGCGTCAACCTGACCTTCTTCCCGATGCACTTCTCGGGGCTGGCCGGCATGCCGCGCCGCATTCCGGATTACGCGCTGCAATTCGCCGACTTCAACATGCTGTCCAGCATCGGCGCCTTCCTGTTCGGTATCTCGCAGCTGCTGTTCCTGGTCGTGATCGTCAAGTGCGCGCGCGGCGGTGTCAGGGCGCCGGCGTGTGCCTGGGAGGGCGCGGTGGACCTGGAGTGGAGCGTGCCGAGCCCGGCGCCGCTGCACACCTTCGAGATTCCCCCGCAGACCCGCGATGGCCAGATCATCCGCTGAGCGATGGACAGCGGCCAGGAGAGTGACATGCCCTCACGCGATCACGCAGCACAGCAACAGGCAGTGGCACGCACCGTGCGGCGCACGCTGCTGGCGCTGGTCGCGATGTTGGGCTTCGCCTTCGCGCTGGTGCCGCTCTATGACGTCTTCTGCAATCTCACCGGCCTGAATGGCAAGGCCGCCAGTCAGGCCAAGGCCGCGGTGGCGATGGAGATCGACGAGAGCCGCTGGGTCTCGGTGCGCTTCATCACCCAGCAGGGGCAGGGTCTGCCGTGGACACTCGAGGCGCTGGATGAGCAGTTCCGCATCCACCCCGGTGGCCAGTACAGCGCGCGCTTCGTGTTCACCAATCATGCCGATTATCCGGTGCGTGGCCGCGCGGTCCCCAGTGTCAGTCCTGCCGAGGGCTCACTGCATCTGCGCAAGATCATGTGCTTCTGCTTCCAGGAGCAGACGCTGGCAGCAGGCGAGCGGCGCGAGCTGCCGCTGGTCTTTCAGGTCGACCCTGACCTTCCGGAGGGCATTCGTGATCTGACCCTGGCGTACACGCTCTATCCGGTCATGACGCCGTCATCCGCGGGGGACGATGGTGCAGAGAATTCTGCAGGAGGTGAAACATGAGCAGTGGCAGCTATTACGTCCCGGCCCACAGTGCCTGGCCCATCTTCGGCGTGCTGGCGGTGGGCGGCATGATGATCGGCACCGGAATCTGGATGGTGCACGGCAGCGCCGCCTGGTTGTCAGGCATCGGCCTGCTGGCCGTTGTGCTGGTGATGGCGGGCTGGTTTCGGGATGTGGTGCGCGAGTCGATGGGCGGCCTCTACGATGACCAGATGGACCGCTCGTTCCGCTGGGGCATGGCCTGGTTCATCTTTTCGGAATTGATGTTCTTCGCGGCCTTCTTCGGGGCGCTGTTCTATCTGCGAACCTTCGCGCTGCCCTGGCTCGATGGTGAGGGCGCCAAGGGAGTGACGGCGTTGCTGTGGCCGGACTTCACCGCCAGCTGGCCCCTGATGACGCCGCCGGATGCCAGCATCGCCGGGCCCAGAGAGCTGCTGTCGCCCTGGCAGCTGCCGCTGGCCAACACGCTGTTGCTGGTCAGTTCCAGCGTCACGCTGACGGTGGCGCATGAAGCGCTGAAGATGGAGTTTCGGCGCACGGCGCGCAACTGGCTGGCGGGCACCGTGGTACTGGGGCTGTGCTTTCTGACCCTGCAGGGCATCGAATACTACGAGGCCTGGCACCACCTGGGGCTGACGCTGCAGGCGGGGGTCTATGGCGGCACCTTCTTCCTGCTGACCGGTTTTCATGGTCTGCACGTCACCATCGGCACCCTGATTCTGATCGTGATGCTGGTGCGCGTGATACGCGGCCACTTCTCGAGTGAACGTCACTTCGCCTTCGAAGCGGCTGCCTGGTACTGGCACTTCGTCGATGCGGTGTGGATCGGTCTGTTCCTGTTCGTCTATGTGTTCTGACAGCACGCGGCGTGATGTCAGTCCAGCATTCCGGTGGAGAAGCCAATGACCAGCAGAATCACCAGACACACTGCCAGGCCAACCCGCCATTTGAGAGAGGTCAGCAGGCGTCGACTGCGGCTGCCATCGCGCAGCAGAAAACCGGCGCCGGCGACCAGGCTTGCCAGCATGCCGATAAAGACCAGTGCGATCAGCGATTTGAGCAGCATGTCACCTCCCGGGGCGCAGACAGTGGCGGGTGAGCACAGCGCGGCACTCGCTTGTGACAGTCGAGCTCATCCGGCTGACAAGCGCAAGTCAGTGCCAGCGGCGCAGGGGTCTTCAACGGTGCCGACGCAGGAGCGCCAGGTCGGACGCGGCTGGTGGCTGTTCTGGGGATGCCTGATCGTGCTCGGTCTGTGTCTGTGCAGCTGGCAGGTGATGCGTGGCCAGGCGCGTGCCCAGCATCTGGAGGATACCGCCAGCGCGCCGGAGCTGGTGATGCCGACGGCACCGCCCGCCAGTGCCAGCCTGATCGAGCTGCGCGGCGAGTGGCTCGCGGAACACAGCCTGCTGCTGGACAACCGCACGCTGGACAAGCGCCATGGCGTGGCGGTGCTCACGCCCTTCCGAACGCTGGATGGCCGCTGGTGGCTGGTGGAGCGTGGCTTCGTGGCATCGCCGGCCCCGCGCAGTGACCCGGAGTTCACGACCCCGACAGGCTCCGGGGTGATCAGTGGTCGCTGGCAGTGGTTGAACGGCCAGGGCAACAGTGGTGGCCCACTGTTCGGCCCCAATCGCGAGGGGCAGCGCCTGCAGCAGGTCGATCTGAGCGCCTGGCAGGCGCTGGGCACACCGGCCTTTGCGGGTGTTCTGCACCAGACGAGCGGGGAGGGGCGATTCCTGCCCTGGTGGCAGCCGAGCAACATGACGCCGGAGCGTCATTACGCCTATGCGCTGCAGTGGCTGGGACTCAGCCTGGGGGCGGCGGTGGTCATGATTCTGGGCGCGCGCCGTCAACGCCAGTCCGCGCTGCGTCAGCGCCAGGCCTAGCGTCTGGTGCTTATGTCTTGAGTCTGTTGTCCGCACACCCGGGCAAGCAGGGAAGCCGTCGTCAGGAGGAGAGCGATGACACACGTGATGCGACAGCGTCTGAAACTCGTGGCCTTGCTGGGGCTGTTGTCCGCCCCGCTGCCCTTGGCGTGGGCCATGCTGAGCGCACAGGTCGGGATTCCCGAGGGGCGGGTGGCAAACGGTGCCCTGTTGCCAAAGGTCAAGCCGCTCACGGACTGGTCGCTCGACTACCTCGTGACAGAGAACGCCACTGACAACGTCACCGAAAACGCCACAGGAAACGCGACTGACGGTGCTGTTAGCGCGAAGGAGGCTCCCGGCATGCCGCCGCTGGCCGCCCGAGGCGCGGATGAACAGCGTTTCTGGCTCAGCTGGCCGGAGCCGAACCAGCCGCAGCTGGCCGCGGCGCAGGCCGAGCGCTGGTGGCGCCTGCATCGCGCACTTGGCAAGGAGGCGCCACGCCTGGGCCGCCTGGTGGTGGCTGAAAAGACCTTTGTGCATCCCCGGGTGCCGGGCGAGCAACGGGCGCTCGGGCGCTGGCCGGCACCGAACGATGCCACTTCCGCGTCGCACCAGTTGCGCCTGATCGACCCTCATGGGCAGGTCGTGGTCGCCTACGGGCCCGAGATCACGCCGCAGGCCGTGATGAAGGATGTGCGCCGGCTGCTCAAGCGTAATCCGGTTGCTCCTCGATAGGTCGCGCCTAGCCAGGTCGGACCTCGATAGTTAGCGCCTAGCCAGGTCGGACCTCGATAGTTAGCGCCTAGCCAGGTCGGACCTCGATAGTTAGCGCCTCGCCAGGCCGGACCTCTCCAGACCAAGCCTCGCCAGGCCGCGCGTGATCTTCTTTCGCTTCACCAGGGAGATATGCCATGTCTCGCCTCGCCATACAGAAGCGCTATCCACCGCGGGCCTGCGCCGTCTCGCGAGCTCGCCAACGAGGGGCGGCGTTGCTGCCTCGGCCGCCATTTCTGCGTCACGCCACCACTGATGAAGCTGCCGCCGCGCAGGCCTTCTCGATGGCGACGCCTGAGCTGACGTCTGATCTGGTGCATGGCCCTGCCGCCCGGCAGGAGGCGAGCCGGCGGGTGACGGCACGCCTGTGGCGCAGCAGCCAGCAACTGGTCGCCAGCATGCTGGGATTGGTCATTCTGGTGATCGGGCTGGGAGCCTGGACGCGGCTGGTGGACGCCGGTCTGGGGTGCCCCGACTGGCCGGGCTGTTATGGCGCTCTGGTCGTGCCGGATGCCCAGACGGCGAGTCTGCATAGCCCGCATCATCCGCTTGAAGGCTACAAGGCGTGGGCGGAGATGATCCATCGCTATGCGGCGAGTCTGCTCGGGCTTGCGGCAATCGTATTGCTCGCACTGGGCTGGCGGATACGCCGTCGGGAGGCTCATCAGTCGCAGGCCTTTGAGGGTGGCAGCGGCGAGGCAAAGGTGACTGATCACTGGGGCGCGGAGGCGCGCACGCGTTTTCCCCTGGCCGGCTGCTGGCTGTTGTTGGGCATGCTGTTGGTCCAGGGCGCGTTCGGGGCCTTTACCGTGACGCTGAAGCTGTGGCCGCAGGTGGTGACGCTGCATCTGCTGGGCGGTCTGAGCGTATTGAGCCTGCTGCTGTTGCTGTGGCTATCACTCAGACGGCGGGCGGCGCACCTCAAGGTGACAGCTGAGCAACACACGGCGGGCGCTGATGCAGCGCACATCCGGCGTCAGCCCTGGCTGGCCACTCTGGCCGCGGCTCTGCTGCTGGGGCAGCTGGCCCTGGGGGGCTGGACCTCGAGCAATTATGCCGGGCTTGCCTGTGAAGGTTTCCCGACCTGCAATGGTGCCGCATGGCCGGCGATGGACTGGGGAGAGGGCTTCCACCTGACCCAGGATGTCGGCCCCAGTTATCTGCACGGGCAGCTGCATGGTGAGGCGCGCACGGCCATCCACATGGCGCACCGTGGCGGGGCCGTGCTGCTGGGGGCGGTGCTGTTGGCGCTGTATTGGCGCCAGCGCCGCCACTTGCCGGCGCGGAAGGCGGCGCCTGACAACCCCTGGCGCTGGGCGCTGGGGTGTTGGCTGGTGCAGGCAGGCTTGGGAATCGCCAATGTGCTGTGGTGGTTGCCGCTGGATCTGGCGCTGGCGCATACCCTGGGGGCCGTCGCGCTGACGCTGGCGATGGTGTGGGCGATGGATCGGATGCGCCAGGCGGCTCGCCTCAAGCGGGCATCCGTCTCGCAGGCGCTGGCCTGATGAGAGGCAGAAGGTGGGCAAGACGGTAAGCAGAAGAGAGACACCCAAGCGCGCGTGATCGCGCTCACCAGACCGCAAGAGGCCGCTCTCATGAGCGGCCTCTTGCGGTCTGCGTCGTATCAGCCGGTATCCTGTCAGGCGGCGCTGCCGAAGCGCTCCTGCAGGTAGGCATTGATGGTGTCGGATTCGTACATCCACTCTTCGCGCCCATCGTCATGGGTGATCAGCAGGCACGGCACCTTGACGCGACCGCCACCCTGTTCGAGGGCCTGGCGGTGAGTGGCGTTGTGCTGGGTGTCGCGCTGCTCGACGTTCAGGTTCAGCTGATGCATGCGCTTGCGCACCTTGATGCAGAACGGGCAGGTCGAGAACTGATACAGCGCCAGTTTGGCCGTCTCGGCGTCCACCTCGGCCTGCTGGGCGGGGCTGCGCTCGAGCGCGCTGCCACGGGTCAGCTTCTCGCTGAGCAGCATGAAGGGAGCCAGCACCAGACGCAGGGTGCGGAAGAACAGGCGGATGATGGAGCGCATGGCAGAACCTCATGGGACGTGCGGGTATCGGCGCCAGTGCCGCAGGGCGGGTGGCGAATTTACAATGGGGCCATTCTAGAGCTCAGCGGCCTCGGCGTCTTCCCCATGCGCGTTGCGAATATGCGTCAGCAGGGACTGTCGCAACCAGCGGTGCCCGGGGTCCTGCTCGTGGCTGGCATGCCAGATCAAGCGGTAGCTGAGCGCGGGCAGGCGCATCGGTAGCTCAAGGATCGCCAGTCCATGCAGCTCGCTGCTGGCCTGGGCAAAGCTTCTGGGGGCGCAGAACACCAGCTCGCTGTGCGCGACGATGCTCAGGGCATCGCGGAAATCCGGCACCAGCACGCTGATGCGGCGTGGTGCGCCGTGCTGCTCCAACCGCTCATCCAGCGACCAGCGTGAGCGTCCTTCGCAGGTGGCCTGGACATGACTCAAGGCCGCGAATTCACTCAGCGTCATCGGTGTCTGGCGCCGCGTGAGCGGATGATCATGCCGCACCAGAATCACATGGTCGTCGCGCCACAGCAGGCGCGACTGGAAGCCAGCGGGGAGGGCAGGCGGCTCGCCCGGGGTCTCGGCGCTGTGATCGTGTCCGGCAAGCCCGATATCCAGCTGGCCCTTTTCCATCAGGCTCAGACAATCGGCCTGCCAGCGGCTGATCTCGAGGCTGCCATGCGGCAGCGCATCGGTCAGTGTGCGCGTGCAGGACGGCATCAGGGTCGCCCAGGCGCTTTCCAGCACTGCCAGCTGAAAGCGCCGCTGGCTGGTAGCGGGGGTGAAGGTGGCAGGGGCGCTCAGATTCTCGAGACGCGAGAGCAGCTCGGCCAGTTCACCACGCAATGACAGTGCACGCGCCGTGGGGCGCAGACCATGGCGTTCGCGAATGAAAAGGGCGTCATCAAACATCACGCGCAGGCGTGCCAGACTCTTGCTGACGGCAGACTGCGAGAGGTGAAGACGGCCCGCCGCGCGCGTCACGCTGCACTCTTCCAGCAGCACCTGCAGCACCTGCAGCAGATTGAGGTCGATGCGCGTGTTGAAGGGCGTGGCCGCTGGCGCTGAGCCCGAAGACGCAGGCAGTGAAGACGCGGCTGGAGACTGGGCACCAACCGGCCTTGCGGGTGTCTGCGGAGCAGTCGCGCTCATGAGTTTCTCCAGTGGAATATCAGGCCTGAAATAATATCATTTTGCTTCATAAGTCGCAGGCGCTAGGCTCTGCGGATTCTTGATGGCCCTCTGTCGGGCCGCCCTTGGCTTCTGACTCTCGAGATTATCCATGTCCGTGTCTTCCTCTGCTGCCGCAAGGCCCATGCCCAACGCACGACTATTGCTGTTGCTGCTGGTCGGCTGCGTGATGTTCTCGCCGCTGGCGATCGATATCTATCTGCCCTCACTGCCGGCGATGGCGCGCGAATTTGCCCAGCCCACCGATGTGATGCAGATGACGGTGACGCTGTTTCTGGGCGCTGTGGGTGTCGGGCAGATTCTGGTCGGCCCGTTGACGGACCTCTACGGACGACGTCCGGCGCTGTTGGGCGGCGCGACGGTCTACCTCGTCGGCGCGATGGTCGCCGTGCTGGCACAGGACATCAGCATGCTGTATCTCGGGCGTATCCTGCAGGGGCTGGGGGCATGCGCCACGGTGACGGTGGCCTTCGCGGCCGTGCGTGACTGCTACACGCCGGAGCAGGGCGCCAGGATGTACAGCTATCTGAATGGTGCGCTGTGCATCATTCCGGCGCTGGCGCCGGTGCTGGGCGGTCTGCTGGCGGTGCAGTTCGGCTGGCGCTCCAACTTCCTGTTCATGGCCGCCTTCGCGCTGTGCGTCGGCCTGATGGCGTGGAAGAGCTTTGGCGAGACGCGTCCTGCCACGACGGTCGTGGAGCGTCCGCTGTACAACTGGGCGCGCTACCGCCCCGTGTTGACCAGCTGGCGCTTCCTGTATCAGGCGCTGGTCGCGATGGCCGCGATGAGCGCCATCCTGCTGTATGTGTCGTCGTCCTCCGAGCTGCTGGTCGAGCGCCTCGGTCACTCCGAGCTGGTCTTCAGTGCCCTGTTCGGCGGCAATGCCGTGATCAATATCATCACCTTCTTCTTCGCACCGCGCGTGATCACGCGCCTCGGCCGTCAGCCCACCGTGCGTCTGGGGCTGGCGATCATCCTGCTCTCCGGCCTGATGCAGGGCGCGGCCTTCGCCTGGCTGCCACTGTCAGCCGCTGCCTTCATGGTGCCGGTGGCAGTGCTGTCGGTCGGCTTCTCGCTGGCACTCGGCGCGGCATCAAGCCTGGCGCTGGAGGCCTTCGCTGAGCGTGCCGGCACCGCTGCGGCGCTACTCGGCAGCATCCAGCTCGGCGGCTCGGCAGTGGTGGCAACGGCGCTGCTCAATACGCCGCTCGCCCCTCAGCAGGGACTGTTGCTCATCAGCGTGGTGATGGTGCTGCCGTTGCTGCTGCTGGGTGCGCGACGTCAGCCGGGCGTCTAGTCGGTAAGACTGCCCGATGGGACTGGACGGGCATGGAGGATTCGCTGGCTGGCGCCAGAGGCGGGCCGCAGGGCAGAGATGGTTCATTGAAGGCCCCCGACCAGAGTATGCTTGTCGCTCGATCCGCATGTCGCCAAGGAGGCACCATGGAATCAGCGGCGCGTGTGCGCGTGATACTCAACGGAGACAAGGCTCAGCAGCCGGAGCTGCGTGAGGCCATCTTCGCTCAGCGTGAGCGTATGGCAGGGCTTGAAGTGCGGTTGACCTTCGAGGGAGATGATGTCGCGAGGCTGGTGCGCGAGGCGGTCGATGAAGGCGTCACGCGGCTGGTCGTTGGCGGCGGTGACGGCACCCTCAATCTGATAGCCAATGCATTGATGCAGCATCCACTCGCGAAGCGTCCGGAAGTCGCGATCCTGCCGTTGGGCACCGCCAATGACCTGGCGACCTCGCTCGGCATCCCCGAGCCGGTGACGGAATCGCTGGCGCTGGCCTGTGAAGGCGCGGCGCGAGCCGTCGATGTGGTGCGGCTGGATGATGCCTACTTCCTCAACATGGCCTCGGCAGGTTTCGGCGCCGAGGTGACGCGCTCGACGCCCGGTGGCCTCAAGAAGCTGTTCGGTGGCGGGGCCTATTCGTTGATGGGTGTGCTCAAGGCGTGGGACTTCCGTCCCTATCGTGGCAGCGTGACCCTCAATGGGGTGGAGGAGGAGCTGGCGTTGTTCGTACTGGCGATCGGCAATGGTCGTCAGGCGGGCGGCGGTCAGGAGCTGGCGCCTCGGGCGCTGCTCGATGATGGCTGCTTCGATGTGCTGGTGATCCGCGACTTCCCCATCGCGCGGGTGGGTGAGGTGATCGAGGAGCTGGAGTCGCTCCCCGACAACGGCCATTTCGTGCGTTATGTGCGCACTGACGCGCTGCACTATCGTGGTGAGTCGCTGCCGGTGAATCTCGATGGCGAGAGCTACCTGATCGAGAACAGCGAATTCCAGCTGATTCCCGGCGCTCTGCGTCTGGTCGCCCCGCAGGACGCCGCCCTGCTGACACACTCATGAGCCCGCAGATGGGCCATTGAGCGCTGGCTGAGCCATGTGGGCTGGCTGGTACACGAGCGCAGTCTGGGGTTTACTCAGGCTGCGCTCGTTGCGTTGGTGGCAGCGTATTCTTCCAATCTCTCGGCCGCGCAGGGCGGGAGTCAGGACTTCAGGGAGTGATTGCATGGTCGGTTTGGCGGCGTGGCATATCTGGGTCATCCTCGCGTTGATTCTGGCGGGGCTTGAGCTGCTGGGCGCGCAGTTCGTGTTGCTGGCACTGGGTGTCAGTGCCCTCGGGGGCGCTCTGGCGGCGGGGCTGGGGGCGGGGCTAAACATCCAGTTGATCAGCGTCGCGATCACGGCCCTGGTGCTGGTGCCGCTGTTCGTGCGCAAGATCCATCCCTATCTGTTGCCCAAGACGCCCTACGGCACCCTGGGCAGCGGCGCGGAGACCGGGCAGCTGGCCAAGGTGATCATCGGCAACGGCGGAAAACCTGCCGTACGCGTGTCAGGCAATGAGTATCCGCTACGCTGGGAGGGGGAGACGCCGCCGGCAGCGGGGGACACGGTCAGGATCGTCAGCGTCGAAGGCATCACCGTCTGTGTCGAGCCTGTCTCGAAGGAGTCTGTGGAGTAGCGACTGTCTCGAAAGGAAGTGACACAAAGACGCCATGAGATCGCGGCTCGACGGCGCGGTCGTGGTGGCAGCGGGTCAAGCGTGATCGGATATCTCACAAGGGCTTGCGGATACGGCCCAGTTCAAGGGAGTTGAGCAATATGATTATCAGTCCGGGACTCATCATCATTCTTTTCATACTGGCGCTGGTGGTAATCCTGCTGGCCAAGGGATTGATGATCGTCCAGCAGTCAGAAGCCGTCGTCATCGAACGCCTCGGCAGCTACAGCCGCACACTGGAATCCGGCGTGAATCTGGTGATTCCGTTCATCGACAAGCCGCGCTCGATCACCATTCGTCGCTATCGTGAGGTCAAGGGCGACAATCTGCCCTTGGTGGTGGAGGAGACGCGCATCGATCGCCGCGAGACGGTGATGGACTTCCCCGGCCAGAGCGTGGTGACGACGGACAACGTCACCGTGACCGTCAATGGCGCGCTCTACTTCCAGATCGTCGATCCCAAGCGCGCCGTCTATGAAGTCGAGAACTTCACCCAGGCCGTCGAGGTTCTGGCCAAGACCAGCCTGCGCTCCGAGATCGGTCGCATGGAGCTCGACAAGCTCTTCGAGAGCCGCAAGGAGGTCAACGACGCCTTGCAGATCACCATGGATGAGGTCGGTGACAAGTGGGGCGTCAAGGTGACGCGCGTCGAGATCCAGGACATCAGCATGCCTGAGGAAGTCGAGGACGCCATGCGGCTGCAGATGGCTGCCGAGCGCAAGCGTCGCGCCACGGTGACCGAGGCCAATGGCCAGCGCGAAGCTGCCATCGCGACCGCCGAGGGCGAGAAGCAATCTTCGGTACTGCGTGCCGAGGGTGACAAGCAGGCCGCGATTCTGCGCGCCGAAGGTGAGCGTCAGGCCATCTATCAGCTGCGCGATGCCATCGGTGCGGAAGACCCGCAGCTGGTGGTCGGCTACATGCTGGGCCAGAAATATCTGCAGGTGCTGCCGGACATGGCGCGCGAAGGTGATCGCGTCTTCATTCCCTACGAGGCCTCTGCCTTGCTGGGTGCCATGGGCAGTTTCCGCGAGCTTGCCACTGAAGTCGGCGAGCCCACCAATGCCAGCAATGAAGGGCTGAGACGCGCCCGTCAGATGATGACAGGCGAAGCGGGCCTGGGCTGAGTGTATTGTGCCGAGCAGTGAGTGGCAGTAGGCTGCCGCTCCACTGAATATTCACCGCATCTGGAGCAAGACGATGACAGCAATGACTACCGATCATGAGCGCTTCCTGCAGGCCGCCATTGAAGAGGCGGAAAAGGGCTATGCGGCTGGCGGCGTGCCGATCGGCTCGGTACTCGTCCATGATGGCAAGATCATCGGTCGTGGCCACAATCAGCGCCAGCAGAAGGGCAGCACGGTGTTGCATGGTGAAATGGATGCACTGGAAAACGCCGGTCGCCTGCCGGCCAGCGTCTATCGTGAATCCGTGCTCTACACCACGCTGTCACCGTGCCCGATGTGCAGCGGTGCCATCCAGCTCTACGGTATCCCGCATGTCGTGGTCGGTGAGAACCACACCTTCATGGGCGCGGAAGACCACCTGCGTGGCCTGGGCGTCAAGGTCGATGTGGTCGACAACGCGCGCTGCCGCGAGCTGATGGCGACCTTCATTCGCGAGCAGCCGGACGTCTGGAACGAAGATATCGGTGAGTGATCGCGGCGCGGTTGTTGGTGGTAGCTGATGGAAAATGGTGTTCGTTAACACTATTCTGCTGTGAAAAGGGCGGAATGCTTGAAAAGCTGTCGGTCTGGCACCATGTCTTGGGTATCAGGCGCCAAGCCACGCTTTCGCTTGCATGACTACACGACCTTTGTTGCAATGCCACTTGCAGGAAACAGGGGCTGGCAACTCCCCACCTATCATGGAGAAGACGATGAAACTCAAGCAATGGATGATTCCCGCACTGGCCGCTGGCCTGTCTCTGGCCATCGCTGGTTGCGATAACGGCGATACTGACAAAGCTGCCCAGAACGCCGAGACCTCTGCCGAGCAGAGCGCCGAGCAGGCTGAACAGAGCGCCGATCAAGCGACTGACGCCGCTGCCGAGAAGATGGACCAGGCAGCTGACGAAGCGGCCGCAGAGATGGACGACGCTGCTGACAAGGCCGACAACATGGCTGACGACGCTGCCGAATCCGCCGATGCCATGGGTGATGAAGCTGCTGCCGAGAGCGAAAGCGCCCTCGACGCGACCAAGAACGCTGCTTCCGAGACCTATGAGTCTGCCAAGGAAGGTGTCAACGACGCTGCTGACGCCACTGCCGATGCTGCCAAGAACGCCTATGACTCCACCAAGGAGCAGGCTGCCGAGCTGACCGACTCCGCTGAGCAGTCTGGCGACAACGCTGCTGCCGAAGCGAACGAGAAGATCAACGCTGCGCAGCAGGATGCCAACGAGTCCATCGACGAAGCGCAGCAGTAATCACTGGCCAGCGAATGCTGGTGTGATGCCTGTCGCAAGCCGTGTCACTGGCTGAGTGCGAGTGACACGGCCGCCGATACAAGAACGCCGTGACCCCCCTGGGTCGTGGCGTTCTTGTTGCTGGCGACTCTTCGTGAAGCGTGAGTCAGGCCAAGGTCTGGCCACAAAAAAGCCCGCCGGAAGACGGGCTTTTCCATGACTGTCTTGCTGCCATCATCAGGGCGCCGGTGAGGGCGGCCTGACCAGGCTGATCGAGAAGATCAGACCGGCTTGATGTTTGCGGCCTGAAGGCCTTTCTTGCCCTGGGTGACGTCGAAGGAAACCTTCTGACCGTCTTGCAGGGACTTGAAGCCTTCTGCCTGAATTTCAGAGAAGTGCGCGAACAGGTCGTCGCCGCCGTCGTCCGGAGAAATGAAGCCGAAACCTTTGGTGTCGTTAAACCACTTGACTGTGCCAGTTGCCATGATTCTTTCCTTGCTTACGAGATGATGTTGGTGGTCTGCCCATCAGACCAGAGTGCGTTGGTGCGGCTAGGGGGAATTCCACCAGAGAGACGCGTTGCGTCCAGCGACGACATCCTTTCCTGCTTGACCTACGCATGCAGCCTAGGCTGCACGTGCTCGCTTCCATTCGAACAGAAAGTTGTCGTATTGGCGACTCCTTCCGGCTCAAGTAGGATGCTCACACAGAGCCAACATAGATGGAAATGCCATGAAGGTCCAGAACGTAGATTACCGCTCGGCCGATGCAGCCGAAAAATTTGTCGAATCCCTGCGCACGACGGGCTTCGGTGTCATCCGCAATCACCCGATCTCTCATGAATTGGTCGAGAAGATCTACGCCGAATGGGCCGAATTCTTCTCCAGCGCCGACAAGCTTGACTGGCGTTTCGACCCCAAGACCCAGGATGGACTGTTCCCGGCAGATGTCTCCGAGACCGCCAAGGGCCATACGGCGCGTGATCTCAAGGAGTATTACCATATCTACCCGTGGGGCAAGATTCCGGACAGCCTGCGCGAGAATGCCATGGAGTATTACCGCCAGGCCGAAGCCTTCGCGGCAGAGCTTCTGAGCTGGGTCGAGGCCCATTCACCTGCCGAAGTGGCCGAGCTCTACCGTGAACCGCTCTCCAACATGATCAAGGACAGCGGTCAGACGCTGCTGCGCGTGCTTCACTACCCGCCGATGACCGGTAGTGAAGAGCCGGGCGCCGTCCGTGCCGCGGCGCATGAAGACATCAACCTGCTGACCGTGCTGCCGGCAGCCAACGAGCCGGGCCTGCAGGTGATGGACGTCAATGGCGAATGGATGGACGTGCCCTGTGATCCGGGTCAGCTGGTCATCAATGTCGGCGACATGCTTCAGGAGACCAGCGGTGGCTACTTCCCGTCGACCACGCACCGCGTGATCAACCCGACCGGCGAGGGCTCCAGCCAGTCACGCCTGTCGTTGCCGCTGTTCCTGCATCCGCGTCCCGAAGTGGTACTGTCTGACAAGCACACGGCGGACTCCTACCTCAAGGAACGTCTGCGCGAGCTGGGCGTCATCTAGCGCCGGCTGCGGCCTGGCTTTCGTTTCCGGCCTGGCTTTCGCTCCCGGGAGCGATGAAGAGACACCTGCTGATCCGACGCCATCCGCGCCAGTGCGCGGGTGGCGTTGTCGTTTCCGGGCGTGGCCTCTGGCGGCAGAAGGCTTGATTCATCGGCGCCAAGACCGCATTGACAGTATTCGCAATCATGATCTGCCGCATCGCGGCTAAGGCTTCACTGATGACCACATCGCCTGTTGTACAGGACACGCATTCCAAGACCATGGGCTATCTGCTGTGGATCTTCGGTTTCCTCGGCGCGCACCGTTTCTACTATGGCAAGCCGGTCACCGGCACCATCTGGCTGTTCACCTTCGGGTTGCTGGGCATCGGCTGGTTGATCGACCTGTTCCTGATTCCGGCGATGGACCGCGAGGCGGACTTCCGTTTTCGCGAAGGCCCGATCAATTACTCGCTGAGCTGGATTCTGCTCACCTTCCTGGGCGTGTTCGGCATCCACCGCATGTACATGGGCAAGTGGCTGACCGGCTTGCTCTACCTGTGCACCGGTGGGCTGTTCTTCATCGGCGTGCTGTATGACTTCTGGACACTCAACGACCAGATATCGCTGCGCCATGCCGAGCAGGCACCGGCCACCCAGCGCTAGAGATCACGCCTGCGTTGCATCCAGCGGGACGGAAGTGACGTAGCAGGAAAGGCAGTGTCGAGTTTTCGCATGTTCTAATGTGCTGGGGCTCGGATGTTTTCATCAACATGACGACAAGGAAGTGAACATGATCTGGTTGAAAGCCTTCATCGCCGCCTTTCTGGCGACTCTGATCTTCCATCAGGGCCTCTTCGGGCTCTTCTATCTGGCCGACATTCTGCCCAAGGCGCCCTACAACATGACGCCTACCGGGCCGCTGGGCGTTCCGTCAGTGCTCTCGCTGGCCTTCTGGGGCGGGCTGTGGGGGCTGCCGCTGTGGGCATTGGTGCGTCGCAGGACGGGCGTCAGCCATTGGCTGATCAGTCTCGTCTTCGGTGCAGTCGGCCCGACGGCCGTGGCCATGCTGGTCGTCTTCCCGCTCAAGGGAATCGAGGTCGCGCCACTGATGGTGGTCGGTGGCCTGATCCTGAATGGCGCCTGGGGCGTCGGTACCAGTCTGTTGATGCGTGTGCTGGGTGCGCGACCGAGTCCTGCAGCCCCGACGACAGCATGATGGCATCGATTCCGTGGACCATGGTGGCGCTCGCCTGGGCTGCCGGGTTGTGCATGCCGCTGGGTGGCGTGATCGCCCAGCTGGAGCGCAGTCACGAGAGTCACGTCAAGCGCAGCTGGCTGGCGGGGATCACCGCGCTCGGCGGCGGCATTCTGTTGGCCGCCGTCTCACTGGTGCTGGTACCGCATGCCATGCAGGCGCTGTCCATCGCGGCGCTGTTGGGGCTGTTCCTGCTGGGCGCGCTGATCTTCATGCAACTGGACCGCTGGCTGGCGCGCGGTGGCGGCGCCAAGGGCCAGTTGCTGGCGATGCTGATGGACTTCATCCCCGAGGCGATCGCACTGGGCGCACTGGCCTCTGCCTCTCCCGCCGCGGCGATGCTGCTGGCACTGTTCATCGCGGTGCAGAACCTGCCGGAAGGCTTCAATGCCTATCGTGAGCTGGAAGGGGCCGGGCTGACGGCGCGTCAGGGGCTCGGGGCCTTCGTGCTGCTGTCACTGCTGGGCCCGCTCGCGGCATTGGCCGGCCATCTGTGGCTTGCGGATGCGCCGGGCGTGCTGGGCGGACTGATGGCCTTCGCCGCCGGTGGCATTCTCTACCTCGTCTTCCAGGACATTGCGCCCCAGTCGCGGGTGGCGCATCACTGGTCACCGCCGTTGGGCGCCTCGCTGGGGTTCATGATCGGCATGCTGGGCGATCGCCTGGTCGGCTGACGATCAGCTGACGATTCACCGTGGCGGGGCGGCACCAGCTGACTCGCCACGGCTCGAGACCTTCACACCCTCCGTCATCTTCCCGATAGGGAGCTCGCATGAGCAAGCACGCCAATGAAGGCAACCTCACGGGGTTGCTGGAAGAGCTGGACCGCGAGATCGAAGGGGATATCTCGCTGGGCGACATTCTGGAGCATTTCAACTCCCGGGGCTTCGGCCCCTTGCTGGTATTGCCTGCCTTGCTGGTACTGCTGCCGACCGGGGCGATCCCCGGGGTACCGACGACCTGTGCGCTGTTCATCGTGCTGATCGCGGGTCAACTGTTGCTGGGGCGCAAGATGCCGTGGTTGCCACGCCGGCTGGCGCGCTTCAGTTTCGAGCATCAACGCCTGACCCATGGCGTCGAGCGGGCAAGGCCCTGGACGCGACGCCTCGATCGTCTGCTCAAGCCACGCCTGAGCTTCATGACGCGCGGCATTGCCTGTCGCGGTATCGCGGCGCTGACCATCCTGCTGGCCACGGCCATGGTGCCGCTGGAGCTGGTGCCCTTCGCCGCGGCCTTGCCGGCAGCGACCTTGCTGCTGCTGGGGCTGGGGCTGATCGGGGAGGATGGCCTGGTCATCCTGCTGGCCTTGCTGGTGCTGCTGCTGGATATCGCCACGGGGTTCTGGTTGGTAGGTTGAAGGCTGCGTTGGTCGCTCAACAGCGACGCAGCGTATTTTAGGAGTCGAGGCTCGTATCCTTGATGACGCGAGATGGCTTCTGCATGCCATCAGCTGCGGGCTCATGAGAGCGCCTGCGCCGTTGTGTAGCAACGCAGTAAGACAAAAGACTGAAGTGCACCATTCAGAGGCAAACCAGGCTGTCATCTTGGTGTGGATGGCTTTGCAGGCTGGCCGTGCTCGCCTAGACTGGTCGCCTGTTCAGTGCCATGGGGGCACGAATTCGGCTACTGAAGCGGGTCTGTCGCAAGGACGTTCGTCATGTTTGATTTCATCCAGTTCGATGCTGCCTTCTGGTCCTTCGTGGTGGCCATCACCTTGCTGACAGTCACGCCCGGGGTCGACACCCTGCTGGTGATTCGCAATACCTCGCGCGGTGGCCTGCGTGACGGCGTGCTCACCAGTCTCGCGATCTGTGCCGGTCTCTTCGTGCACGCGCTGGTGTCGTCGGCGGGCATCTCGCTGATCCTGTTGCAGTCGGCATGGGCGTTCTCGGCCCTCAAGCTGGTCGGAGCGGGCTATCTGATCTGGCTGGGCATCAAGAGTCTCAAGAGTGCGCGGCGCGCGCGCGGGCTGAATGTCGACGTCACCGTGACACGTCAGCAGGTATCGTGCTGGCTGCCGCTGCGTGAGGGCTTCCTGTCCAATGTGCTCAACCCCAAGACGGTGGTGTTCTACATGGCCTTTCTGCCGCAGTTCATCGCGCCGACCGACCCGGCCGTGCTCAAGTCATTGTGGCTGGCGGGTGTCCACTTCGTGATCGCCAATCTCTGGCAGATCAGCGTGGCGCTGATGGTCGGTGGTGCAGGGCGCTGGCTGGCAAGGCCGCGGGTCGCCTGCTGGATGGAAGGCATCACCGGGTCCGTCATGGTGCTGCTGGGGGCACGGCTGGCGCTAGGCCGCTAGGGATGAGCGGCCACTGCCAACATCGCAACGGAGCGCATGGGATGACGGTTCGTATCCTTGATGACACATGGATCCTGTGACATTGACACTGGCGGCCTTTCTCAAGGTCGTCACGCACCTGGAGGCTCGGGATATCAGTGATGTCTACGATTCCCGCGTACAGCAGGTACGGGTGCTTTACTACGGTTACACCATCGACTTCCGCCACCAGCTGTGGCGCATCGATGATGAATCGGTCTGTGCACATCTGGAAAAGACCGGTACCGCCGTCGAGCAGCGCGAGTGCTCGCGCATGGCCAGCCGACTGTTCGTCGAGACCTGCCATGCCTTGCAGCGCCGGGGGCGGGCGGCACATATCGACACCCGCACCATGTATTGCAAGGCCGCAGCGACCTTCAAGCCCCGGCGCGACCCCTATGCGGGCATGACGCCGGCAGAGCGCAAGGCGCGCAAGGCGCTGGAAGCGGCGCATCGAGAAGCCGAGCAGGCCTGCAACCGCTACGTGCTGGATGCCCTGTCCTCGAATTCTCTGGAGATCCTGCGTCTGCGGCAACGCTACTGCGACAAGAGCAATCGATTGGCAGCACGGCTCGAACAACAATGATGCCCGGGCCGGTGCTGACGCCTGCCCGAGCCAACGACAGCAGCGGTACAGTGCTGCATTCATGACATGAAGACCGGCCCATCAAGGCTGGCATTGGCAGGGAACGCAATCGGATGAGTCTTTCACATACCCTTCGTCGCCGTCTGGGCGGGTTGAGTGCCGTGGTGCTGGTGGTCGCCGGGATAGCGGCCTGGCTGTACGCCGTCGATGAGGGGCGCTGGGTCGGTCGCGTGACCACGCGCCCCGAAACGCTGAATCTCGAGTCGGTGGAGCAGGGCAATCTGCCGGTCAATCAGTTCGTCTCGTTGCGCAATCACTGGGCGGTCTATCGCGAGCACACCGAGACCTTCCGTCTCGATGCCAATGCAGACGGGGGGCGCCGCATCGAGACGCTCTATTATCCAGTCATCTCTGACATGAACCCCTATCTACTGGAGCTGGCCGGTCTGTCACGCGCCTTCGGGGGCATCGATGGCATCCCCTCGGAAGAATGGCCGCGCATCGAGCGCATGGGCGTGCTGGTGCGAACCGACTCCGTGCAGAGCCTGGAAAACGTCCCGCCGCTGATCGAGTTCCCCGATGGCCTGTTCGGCACCGTTTTGCACGCCGAGACGGACCTGCCGGGCGATGAGCGCTCCCTTCTGGCCGAGCGCTGGCCCGATATCGATCTGTCGCGTGTGATCATCATCAATGCCGGCCACCGCCCCGGCAATGTCTGGGCGATGATCGTCTATGGCGTGCTGGGCACGCTCTGCTGGGCACTGGCGGTCTGGCTGATGGTGCGAATGATGCGTACACCGCGCGTCACGCGCTCCCAGCCTCTGGCCTATTCCGGCCGAGCGGCATCGGAGCCGGTGGTGTCGCAGGCATACCCGGGCAGCGAGGCTGGGGGCGAGGGGGCGTCTCAGCGCCATGCTGCACAGGTCCATGCGGCATCCCAGCCCTATGCGGAATCTCAGTCCCATGACGACACACCACAGCCCCAGGGCGCTCCCGGCAAGCGCCAGGGCTGGCGTGGCAAGGGCAAGGGAGGCGATGAAGGGCGACCCCTGAGCTATGCCGAGGCGCTGGGACGGTATACCCCTCAGCAGAAGCCGCCGTTCGGCAATGGCGTGGCTGCCTCGCGACCGGGCGAAGCCAAGGGCGAGAGCCAGTCCGGGTCCTCGCCCGCCATTCGTCCACGGCGCGATGACTGACTGAACGAATGGCTGAAGGGCGCAATGAGCTCTGTCGCCATGGACCCTGATGCCATGAAAACGAAAACGCCAGCCCCAAGGGGCTGGCGTTTTCGTTGCTGGATGCTGCTGCTCGGCTCAGCGGCGATCCATCAGCGCGGTGGTGTAGCGCTGGCTGACTTCGCGGTCGCTGACCACCTTGACGCCCTCGCTGGTGCCCTTGGCCAGGCTTTCGAAGATCACGCGGTAGGCCAGCACGGCCTTGACGTATTCGCGGGTCTCCTTGAAGGGGATACGCTCGACGAAGCGGTCGTATTCGCCCGGGGTATCGGCGAGCCAACGATCGACGCGTCCCGGCCCGGCGTTGTAGGCCGCGGCGGCGGCCAGGCGGTTGCCTGAGTAGCGGTCCAGCATCTCGCGGATATAGGTGCTGCCAAGACGGATATTGGTGACCGGATCACCCAGTGCCGCGTTGCTGGGCGTGGGCAGCCCCAGGCCGCGACTGACCTGAGCGGCGGTGCCCGGCATCAGCTGCATCAGACCGCGTGCGCCCACCGGCGAGGTGGCGGTGGGATTGAAGGCGCTCTCGCGACGCGCGAGTGCCATCAGCATCCACGGGTCGACGCCGGCATCGGCACCGAAGCGCTGGAAGTCATGCTGCCAGGCCGGCGGGAAGCGCCAGGAAAGGCCATCCCACAGCTGGCCGCGGATGGTGGCGAAGACGGTCAGGTCATACCATTTCTGCTGCAGTGCATAGGCTGCCAGACGGCGAGCATCGGCGTCATCCGCCTGGGTGACGGCGTTGAACCACTCGGAGCGAGCCAGACCGATCTCGTCGATGTTCATCAGCGCCCTGACACGCTTGACGGCCGGCGTCTCGGCGACCTCGGCCAGTTCCGCGTCGGAGAAGTCCTGGTCATCGCGATTGAGCGAATACGCCTGCCCGATACGGTCGGCGGCCAGGAAGCCGTAGAAGTTGCGCTCGGTCGCGGCGCGCGTCCAGGCGGCGCGTGCTTCCTGCGGGCGACCCAGGCTGTCATCGGCACGCCCCAGCCAATACTGGTAGCGGGCTTCATTGCGGAAGCGGTCCGGCATCTTCAACACCCATTCACGCACCTGCGGCCAGTCGCCATCGCGTACCGCGTTGCGCATGCGCAGATCGAACAGCTCCTCGTCATCGAGGATGGTCAGGCGCTGATCGACCCAGCCGCGGTTGTTGGGGATGTCGCGCACCAGTGAATACCAGGCCAGGTCGCGTTCGACGGTGTGGCGCTGCTCATCACTCATCGGCATGTGCGGATTCACCTTGCGCCAGGCTTCCAGCGCGGCCTCGGTGTCGGCACGCACGAAGCCATGCATGGCGGCGACGCTCAAGGCGGCGAAGGCATGGCCGCCGCGGCCGAGGTTGGTCGGCAGGCGCGTGATGGCGGCAAAGTTGCCTTCAAGCTGTTCGCGTGCCGCGATGGCCCGCTGCCAGTTGCTGGGCAGCTGGCGCTCGAGATAGCTGACCATGCCACCCTGGCCGGCAGCCCAGGCGAGCATGGCGCGTTCCCAGATGGCTTGATCATCGATCACGCCACGCTCGCGCAACGCCGAGAACAGCGGGTCACAGGCCGAGTCCTGCGAGCCGGACACATGCCAGAGCTTCAGGCCGCCTTGCGATGCGCTCGCGATATCATTGCTCAGCTGCGCCGTGTAGTAATAGCACTGGCGCTGCGCGCCCGCCGGCACGCCATCGCTGACTTCCAGCAGGGCATCATGACGGCCGGTACGCCCGTAGGCGGAGATCGCCTGGCCTCGCATCCACTCGGCCAACGGCGAGTCCGCATGACGCTCGATGAAGGACAGCACTTCCGCGGCGGTGGCGTACGGCAGGCGGGCCTTGAGCTGGTGATACTCGATGTAGCCCTCCAGCACGTGGCCATTGACGGCGACCTGCTGAATCTCGTCAAAGCGCTTGGCGCGCGCATCATCGAAGGCGGCGCGGAAGCTCTGGTCACTGGGAGTGGCGGCCTGCAGGGGCAGGCTCAGTCCCAACAGCAGGCCTAGGCCGGTGAGGTGCCGCAGCGCCGCGAAGCGACGGCTGCCACGGGGTCGGAGAGTTTGCTTGCCTGGTGTCACCTGGGACTCCTGCGACTGTCGGTAAAGGGGGCGTGGGCTGGCTGCGACCTTGTGGTGGCGGTTCAGTGCCCCGATGTTGAACAAGTGCCCCGATATTGGCTATCAGGGGTTGCCGATTCAGTAACGATAGTGGCTATCGTGGCAGTGGTCGGCGCTGAATAACAGCACCATCTGATACTGATAGTGAATTATCCGAGAGTGATATCGCGGCTGTGCTGCCGCGAAGATGAAAAGCTCAGTGAATGAAATTTGTGCTACCCGTGAGGAGTCCACTATGGGCAAGGCATTATGGTTGACGCGATTGTTTGGCCGCCGACATGTGCTGGGCAAGGCAGGCGCCGCCTTGCGCACCATGGGGCCCTTGCTGCGCGACGTAGTGAGCGGACGTTATCGCCCGGTACCGTGGAAGGCGCTGGGGTTGGCGGCCGGTGCCTTCATCTACCTGGTCTCACCGCTGGATCTGATCCCGGATCTGCTGGTGGGGCTGGGGATTCTCGATGATCTGGTGATCGTGACCTGGTTGCTCGGCAAGCTCGATGATGCGCTGGCCGACTATCGCCTGTGGCGTGGCGAGATTCCCGAACCTGATCCCTCCGAGCCGCCGACTCCCTGAAGGCGTGCAGCGTGGAAGCTTCATTCCTCTACCAGCCCTGACGCCTGGCACTGGCCATTGGCCGCATGGCAGGGACGCCGCCACCCTGCCATGCTCGTGACACGCTATCAAACACCAGTTTGAATTGGCGTGCCGTCAGTGTCTGATCTGTCGTTTATCACAGGGCGGCGCACCGTTTGTTCACAAACGAGACGCGCCGCTGTGGCAACGCCCTGAACAACGCCTTTCAAGGAAATTCTGCATGCTGATCTATGCCTGCCTGTTGTTTGCCGCACTGATGCTGGTGCTGACCAAGGTACCGGTCGCCTGGGCGCAACAGCGAACCGGTCGCTACGACAACCACGATCCGCGCGCACAGCAGCGTGAACTGACGGGCTTCGGGGCCCGCGCGCTCGCCGCGCACCAGAACACCATCGAAGCCTTTCCGCTGTTTGCCGCCGGGGTACTGGTCAGCGTGATCACCGCGCCGGGTGCCCCCATCGCGACCATGCTGGCGGTGATCTTCGTGCTGGTACGACTGGGCTATTGGGGCTGCTATCTGGCCAACATCGCCCCGTTGCGCTCCCTGTTGTGGGGCGCCGGCTATCTGGTCTCCCTCACGTTGATGGCGATGCCGCTGTGGATGTGATGCATGCAGTGCCGCAGAGCCTGCTGGGGCTGGCCGTCAATCCCGCTGACGTGCCGGCTGCGGGTGGCGTATTGGATGACGCCAGCTGGGCGCGGGCGCTGACCGGATTCCTGAGCTTCATTCCGCACACGGCGCGCTTGAACGTCAGGGTCGAGGAGGTCGCCGCGCCGGCCATCCGCATGCAGCTGCCGTGGCAACCGGCCTTGATCGGCGATCCGCACCGCAGGCTGGTGCATGGCGGTGTGCTGACCATGTTCGCCGATACGCTGTGCGGCAGTGCCGTGCTCACGGGGTTATCGGCACCGGAAGTCTGCCCGACGCTGGATCTGCGCCTCGATCACTACCGACCCGGCGTCGAGGGCCTGGCGTTGGTGGGCGAGGCGCGCGTGCTGCGGGTCACGGAATCGATGGTGTTTACCGAGGCGCAGATCTGGCAGCAGCCGGGCAAGATCCTGTGTCGTGCGATCGGCAACTTCGTCAGGCTCGGCGAGCGCAATACGCCCAGCGGCTTTGCCGAGGCGCTGCTGGCGGCGGCCAACGCTCAAGCCTCCACGAATCCTTCCACGGTCGAGTCGGAACCGCTGGGGCAATCAGCACAGGCTGCACAGCCAGCAGGCGAGAAAACCGAGCCGCAGGCGCCGCACAATGTCCAGGACCCGCGCGGCCTGCTCAGTGCGCGACGTTTCGTCGAAGGGCAGCGCACTCACGCCGACCTGGCGGCGCTGCTGGCGAGTCTGCCCTACGCGCAGGCGATCGGGCTTGGGCTGTGCGCCATTGACGGGCAGCAGGCGGGCGCGGCCAGTGATATCGAGCTGCATCCTGAGCAGGCGCTGAGCTATTCCATGGCGGCGATGCCCGACAATGTCGGCAACCCGATGCTGCCGGCGGTGCATGGCGGCGTGCTGGCCGCGGCAATGGAAACCGCTGCGACGCTCGAGGTGCTCAGGCGGCATGGGCGCGGCGGGCGTGAAGCGCGCCTGCCCAAGCTGATCGATTTCTCCATCGACTATCTGGCCACGGCGCGCGGCGATCAGGTGACGCGCATCGACTGTGAAGTGATGCGTGAAGGTCGCCGCATGACCAATGTACGTGTCAGTGCCTGGCAGAAGTCCCGCGAGCAACCGGTCGCCAGCGCGCGCATGCACTTCGTGCTGGAATCACTCGCCTCCCCGTGATGGCAGGTGATGTCTGCCCTGCAGGCGTCACACTAGAAAGCGCCTCCCTGATGGCTACTTCCTCGTTGGCTTCCTTCGTTGCTACCCCAGGGAGCCGCTTGGGTGTTTCTGTCCCATGCGCCAGGTGGGCCGGGCGCAATCATCTGTCGCTAGTGCCTTGAAATCCCTCACCCTTGCCCCATATCTGATCCACGAGTGCTTCCTTCGATCTGCCGCCCAAGAAAGGCAGGCGTCGGCGAGCCGGCTAAATTGTTGCGGGGGCGCTCTGGCCACCGCGAATCTTCTTTTCAGGCATCCACGACATAGAGGTCCTTTTCGATGACGACCGCCACTCACACCGAAACGCATGGCTTCCAGACAGAAGTGAAGCAGCTGCTTCACCTCATGATCCACTCGCTGTATTCCAACCGCGAGATCTTCCTGCGCGAGCTGGTCTCCAACGCGGCGGATGCCTGCGACAAGCTGCGCTACCAGGCGCTGGACAACGATGCCCTCTACGGCAATGACAGCGAACTGCGCATCGAGATCGAGCATGATGCCGAGGCGAAGACCATCACCCTGCGTGACAACGGCATCGGCATGAGCCGTGACGATGTGGTCGCCAACCTGGGCACCATCGCGCGCTCCGGTACCGCCGAGTTCATGAAGAACCTGTCGGGTGACCAGCAGAAGGATTCGCGTCTGATCGGTCAGTTCGGGGTCGGCTTCTACTCCGGCTTCATCGTCGCCGACGAGATCACCGTGCGCACCCGTCGCGCCGACCTGGGCGCTGACCAGGGCGTCGAGTGGACCTCACGTGGCGAAGGCGAGTTCAGCGTCGCCGACATCGAGCGCGCCGAGCGCGGTACCGAGATCGTGCTGCACCTCAAGGACGATGCCATCGAGTTCGCTGACGATCATCGTCTGCGCAACCTGGTCACCAAGTACTCCGACCATATCGAACTGCCGGTGCGCATGAAGCGCGTCGAGAAGGACGAGGAAGGCAACGAACAGGTCCACTGGGAAACTGCCAACTCCGCCACCGCGCTGTGGGTGCGCTCCAAGTCCGAGGTCAGCGACGAGGAGTACAAGAACTTCTACAAGCACGTCTCGCATGACTTCTCCGACCCGCTCAGCTGGAGCCACAACAAGGTCGAGGGCAAGCTCGAGTACACCAGCCTGCTGTTCGTGCCGGGCCGTGCGCCGTTCGACCTCTACCAGCGCGATGCCGCGCGTGGCCTGAAGCTCTACGTGCAGCGCGTCTTCATCATGGACGACGCCGAGCAGTTCCTGCCGCTGTACCTGCGCTTCATCAAGGGCGTGCTGGACACCAATGACCTGTCGCTGAACGTCTCGCGTGAACTGCTGCAGCAGGACCCGCAGGTCGACAAGCTCAAGTCCGCGCTGACCAAGCGTGGCCTGGACATGCTCAAGAAGCTGGCCAAGGACCCCGAGCAGTACCAGACCTTCTGGAACCAGTTCGGCTCCGTGCTCAAGGAAGGCCCGGCGGAAGACTTCGCCAACCGCGAGAAGATCGCCGAGCTGCTGCGCTTCTCCACCACCGAGACCGACAGCGCGACCCAGGACCAGTCACTGGCCCAGTACGTCGAGCGCATGAAGGAAGGCCAGAGCAAGATCTACTATCTGGTCGCCGACAGCTTCAATGCCGCCAAGTCCAGCCCGCACCTCGAGATCTTCCGCAAGAAGGGCATCGAAGTCCTGCTGCTGACCGACCGCATCGACGAGTGGCTGATGAGCCACCTCACCGAGTTCGACGGCAAGTCCTTCGCGGATGTCGCCAAGGGCGATCTCGACCTCGGCGATGTCGAGAACGAAGAAGAGAAGAAGGCCCAGGAAGAGACCGCCAAGGCCAAGGAAGATCTGGTCAAGCGCGTCAAGGAAGCGCTGGCCGAGAACGTTCAGGAAGTGCGCATCACGCACCGTCTGACCGATTCCCCGGCCTGCGTGGTGCTGCCGGAGCACGAGATGGGCTACCAGATGCGCAAGATGATGGAAGCCGCTGGCCAGCCGCTGCCGGAAGTGAAGCCGATTCTCGAGCTGAACCCGGAGCACGCCCTGGTCACGCGTCTGGAAGGCGGTGAAGGCGATTACTTCACCGACCTGGCACACGTGCTGCTTGATCAGGCCATCATCGCCGAAGGCGGTGCGCTGGAAGATCCGGCCGCTTACGTGCGCCGCCTGAACAGCATGCTCAGCGCCTGAGACGGCGGAACGATCGAGCCACTGGCTTGATCAAGCATGTCCGCAACGACGCCCTCGCAGCCTGTGCTGCGGGGGCGTTTTGCGTTGAGTGTGTCGTCAGCGATAGCGTCCAATGCGAGGTGCAAGGTGTGCAGGTCAGGCAGGCGGCAAGGCAGGAAGGGAGGAAGGAAGCAAGAAAGGGAGGAAGGGAGGAAGGGAGGAAGGGAGGAAGGGAGGAGGGGAGGAAGCGCAGGGAGCACAGAGAGCTCGCCGCGTCATTGGCGCGAAAAGGCGGGCATCGCCTGGCGGTCTGTCGGTGACGGACGACAGGGCTTGCCGTGTCTTTCCTCGCTTGGCCGGCCGCGCCATCTTCTCGCCCACGCGTTTTTAGGGTTTCATGCAGCCTCATGAGATACGCTGATGGTATCTCGCGTCTTGCTACTGCATCCCTCTCGATGAGCGCAGCACATGACTTACCTACCTTTCTCTGCGGATTGGCTGACTGGCGGAGTGCGTGGCCTGCCATGCCTGTCTGCGTGGACCTGGCCGCGGCGCCCGTGGCGCCTGAGCCCTGTTCGTCTGGGCGCTGTCCGTCTGGGCTCTGTTCGTCCGGGCTCTGTCCGTCTGGTCAGTGCCGCCTTGCTGCTGGTGATGGGGCTGGGCTCGATGGCGCAGGCGGCGCGGCTGGATGATGAGCTACTGGCCCGTGACAAGACCCATCAGATGCCGGACCTGCGGCCCTATCCCGCGGGCAACCAGCGCAAGGTCGCATTCTTCGAGCTGATGATTCCGCTGGTGGTGGCCGAGAACCAGCGCATCGCCGAGCAGCGCGACTGGTTGCTGGCGATGCGCAAGCGCGCCGGTGACGGAGGGCGTGACTACAGCGAGCGCGAGCAGGAGCGCCTCAATGGCCTGTGTGACCAGGCCAATCTGCCCTGCGATGTGACTCGCGAGGACATCGGCGTCAGCTGGACGCGCCTGCTGCTGCGCATCGATACCCTGCCGCTGGACATGGTGCTGGTGCAGGCCATCGAGGAGTCGGGCTGGGGGACGTCGGGCCATGCCCGTGAGGGCAACAATCTGTTCGGCATGCGCTGCTTCTCGCGTGGCTGCGGTATCGGGCCGCCGGGGCGTGAATATCGGCGCTTCGAGAGCCTGGAGGCCGGCATCGCCGCCTATTTCGACAACCTCAATTCCCAGCGCAGCTATGCCGAGCTACGTGAGCTGCGCGGGCGTCTGCGCAACGCGGGCCAGCCGGTGCGCGCCGAAGACCTCATCCCGACGCTGAGTGCCTACTCGACGCGGGGCAACGCCTACTTCACCACGCTCTATGATCTGTTGCGCTGGAATCGTGGTCTGATGCGTACCGTGCGTGAGCGCCTCGCGGCCAATGGCGCCCTGTCCTAGTCATGATCGCGCAGCGAAGGTCTTGCCCCCCGCGCTGACAGGGGGGATCATGCCGCCATGCATCTGAGCAATGATCAACGGCGAATTCTCGCCCATCCCTTTCCCTCGCGCCTGCGCGATCGCACGCCGGCCAACAGCGCCGAGCACAGCGATTGCGTGGTGGTGCGTGCCTGTGCCGGCAGCGGCAAGACCGTGCTGATGGTCGAGCTGGCGCGTACCTACGCCGACGAGACCCTCATCTACACCTCGCTCAACCCGGCGGTGGCCGGGCGGACCGCCAGTCAGCTGCCCGCCAATGTCCAGTCGCTGTCGCTGCATCAGCTGGCGCGTCAGGCCTTGATGGAGGAGTACGGCGACAAGCTCAAGCGGCAACCCGACATCACACGCCGTCTGGCGCCGCAGAGCCTCAGCTGGCTGGGCAGTCTTTCCAGCCAGTCGCGCAGCCTGATCGCCCAGGGCCTGAACACCTTCTTCGCCGAGAGCGACGCGGTGCCGATGCCGGAGCATCTGCCTGAAGGCGTGGCACAACGGCTGAGCGCCAATGAGCTGCGCCAGCTGGTCGAGAGCATGCGGCTGGTGTGGGAGTGTCTGCTGGACCCCGCCGATCATCAGCAGAGCCTGTCGTTCAATGCCCTGCTCAAGCTGTGGTCGCAGCATGGCCAGTCGCTGGAGGCCGACCTGGTGATGCTGGATGAGGCGCAGGACGCCACGCCAGCGTTGCTGGCCATGTTGCGTCGCCAGCGCTGTGACCTGCTGCTGATCGGCGACCCGCATCAGAGCCTGTCGCGTCAGGTGGAAGGCATGAGCTCGCTGGATTCGCCGCTGCTGGCCGATGCCACCGTCTACTCGCTGCCCGGCGCCTGGCGCTTCGGGCCTGCGTTGGCGGCGCTGGGCACGCGACTGGCGGCCTGTTCGCCCACCGCCCGCGAGCAGGCCATGAGCGGCCTCGGCCCGGCGACCCGTCTGGCGCTGCCCGCGGTGCGTGAGGCATTGCTGCACTCCGGCAAGCGCCATGCGGTGATCAGTGCCGGTCCGGTGGCGGCGCTGGGGGAGGCGCTGGCACTGCATCAGCGCGGCATCGCGGTGGCCTGGCTGGACGGCATCGAAGGCTATCCGCTGGCGGGGCTGCTGGATCACTGGCGGCTCTGGCGCGCATATCAGATGGCCGAGCAGGGCGACAGCGCGAGTCAGCGTGAGTGGTGGCGACTGCTGCCTCCCTCCCTGACACGGCTCGGTCAGACCCCGGCGCAGGTGCTGGGAGCTCTGACGCGTCTCGATGATCATCAGGCGCGCAGCCTGCATGAGCTGGCCTCCTGGTATGCCCAGGCGCCACTCGATCAATGGATCGGGGAGCTGCGCAAGCACGATGGCGACCTGCAGGCCGCCATCGTCAGTGCTCACTCGCGGGGACAGTCGGTCGAGCTGCCCACGGTCATGCTGGGGACGGTGTTCCGCGCCAAGGGACTCGAATTTGATTGCGTGGTGCTGGCCGATGATCTGGCACTGCCAAGCGCGCGCCAGCAATTGCCCAATCAGGTGCTGGTCACCAATCTCAGCTACACCGCCGCCACGCGGGCACGCCAGCTGCTGGTGCTCAATGAGCGCCTGAGCCACTGGTGGCAGGCGCAGGGCGAGAGTGAGCGCTTCCCTCTGCTCGAGGCACTGCCGCAGGCCTGGCTGAGCGAGTCCACGCATGGCGTACAGGCGCCACATCCGTGGTGGGGCAAGGCACGCCTGTCGGAGTTGGCGCTGACACCGCGCAAGCGCCTGCTGCTGCGCCGTCATGAGAGCTCGCTTGAGGACACGTCTGCCGCGGTGTCGCCCGAGGTTGGCACGCGCGATCAGGCACCAGCCTCGAGCGACCCTGCCAGTCATGCTCAGCACCTGGGCCATGCCCGGGGCTCCGACGATGCCCTGCAGGCGCTCAAGCGTCAGGCACGCACCGACACGACGGCGCGCAAGCTGTATGAAATGGCCAGCAAGCTGCCGCCCGGGCGACCCTCCGGCGGCCTGCGCAGCCTGTTGACCCCGAGCGACGCCGCCGCGTCCACTTCTTCCCCCAGCGAGTCGCCGACCCCCGGCGGCCCGACGGAGCCTCTTGATGAGTGAGTTTGCCCCTACGCCCGCCGCGCAAGTGCACGACCTGGCGGCGCTGCGCTTCAACAATCGTTATGCCCGCCTGCCGGAGCACTTCTTCACGCGTGTCGCCCCGCAGCCGCGACAAGGCACGCGCCTTGCCGATGTGAGTCCTGACTGCGCCCGCCTGCTGGGGCTGGAGGCGCCCTTGACCTCTGACGCCTCCAGCGAGGAGGCGCTCGAGCAGCTGCGCCTCTTGATGGCCGGTGAGCAGTTGCTGCCGGGCATGGACGCATTGGCCCAGAAATACACTGGCCATCAGTTCGGTCACTACAACCCGCAGCTCGGCGACGGGCGTGGCATTCTCCTCGGCGAGCTTGAGACTGAACACGGCAAGATCTTCGATCTGCATCTCAAGGGCGCCGGGCGTACGCCTTACTCGCGCTTCGGCGATGGTCAGGCGGTGGTGCGCTCCAGCGTGCGCGAGTATCTGGCCAGCGAGTACATGGCCGCGCTGGGCATTCCCACCAGCCGCGCGCTGGCACTGGCGGTGAATGCCGAGCGGGTTCAGCGCGAGACCGTCGAGCCCGGCGCTACCGTGTTGCGCGTCTGCGAGAGCCACCTGCGCTTCGGGCACTTCGAGTGGCTGGCCCACTCCGGCCGGCATGAAGACCTCAAGACGCTGATCGATCACGCCCTGCGGGAGCATTTTTCAGAGTGTCTGCCCGAGGAGCTGACTGAACCTCTGTCTGAGTGCCTGCCCGAAGAGTTGACTGAACGTCTGCCGGAAGCCGGCGCGCAGGCAGCGGCGGACCAGCCTCTTGCGGACCAGCCGCTTGCAGACCAGCCCCTCACAGACCAGGTGCGCGTGACCAGCGCGCTGGCCATGTTCGAGACAGTGATCACTCGCACCGCGAGACTGATCGCGGCCTGGCAGGCCTACGGCTTCGTGCATGCGGTGATGAACACCGACAACATGTCGCTGCTGGGGCTGACCTTCGATTACGGGCCCTACGCCTTCCTCGATGGCTATGAAGAGAATCTGGTGCCGAATCATACCGATCAGGCCGGGCGCTATGGTTTCGCCCAGCAGCCGGGCATCGGGCTATGGAATCTGGAGCGTCTGGGGATCGCGCTGTCGCCGCTGATCGATGTCGAAGCGCTCTCTGCTGCGCTGGGCACCTACGAGGGCGAGTTGCAGCGCGAATATGCCCGCCTGTTGCGCGCGCGTCTCGGGTTGCCGGATGCTCGTGATGAGGACATGACGCTGGTGCAGCAGTGGCGCGAGCTGCTGGCGGCCGGCAAGGTCGACCACACCCATGCCTACCGTCTGCTCAGTCATTGGGATGTCACGCAGCCCGCGCCGGAAACGCTGGTCGTGCGTCTGGCGGGTGAGCGTGGGCCGCATGGCAACTCGGCCCAGGCGCGCGATGAAGCTTCGGCGTGGCTTGAGCGCTATCAGGCGCGCGTCATGGCCATCGGGCTCTCCGCCGAGGATGAACGCCAGCGTCGTCTGGCCATGCTCGGCTGCAATCCGCTCTATGTGCCGCGCACGCATCTGCTGCTGGAGGTGATCGCACGGGTCGAGCAGGGCGATGACACTACGCTCAAGGCCTTGCGTCAGCGTCTGGCGGCGCCTTTCTTCCGCCCCGAGGAGGGCAGCCTTGAGGCGGCGCTGGAGCTGGGGCAGGCGCAGGGCGTCGCTGCCGAGCTCGTCGATGACTGGACACGGCCGCCGGCGGCGAATGCAGCGCCGATCTGCATGAGTTGCTCGTCCTGAGCGGTTCTCATGGAGGGGGCCTGAACTGCTTCGCTGACAGCGCAAGCCATGGCCGGACATCCGCCTGGCGCAATGCAGGAAACACGCGCTGACACTCAAGCCATCGTCACGAAAATGGGATACTGCTGCGGCGGTATCCCATTTTTGATGGCAGACGCTGTGGCAGCCATAAGCTCGAGATTATGCGATGCATAACACAAAGCTGAGCTATTCTTGGTGAGGTGCTTTTTGTAAACTCATTGCAAATCAGTCACTTGGTAGTGCCGCAAGGCGCCTGTCAGCATAAGGCGGCTGTTATGGCTGCCATAACGATAGCTTTATGCTTGATTTTATTGCTTTTTTTGCAATGCAGCGCTTGACCCTGATGCACCGACAAGAAAAGACTGATGCTGGACACTCATCGTGTCGCGGGTGATGTCAGGCCTTCTGGCCATGCGTGAGTCACGGCTTGCGATTCAGGCAAGTCTCACCTGTGACAGGCAATAACGTCGCTGAAAGCGCCTCCGGCAGGCAGGATGGCGCGAATCAGCGCTCAACAGGAACGACGCCATGAACCTTTCAAGGCTGGCAGCCTCAGGCATGAACACGGACGTGAAACGAGGTGCGCGATGCTGAATATTCTAGTCGTGCGCGAGATGCGTGCACCGGACCTGGTGACACCCGACGAGGGCGTGAGCAGCACACTGGCGCGCGGGGAATGCCGCGTCGCGCTGGACCCGGTGACGGCCGGCAAGCTCGCGCGTCACCTGGACAGCAGCGTCAGTGACACCAGCGACGCCATCGTGCACGTGGAGAGCGGCGCCGGGTGTCATGCGCACTTCGATGATGCGGCCTACGCCGCCCAGCCCGGGGTGACGGTCGTCGCCGAGGCCGATATCGCGGCGGCGCGTGCCGCGGCGGATCTCGTGCTGTGCGTGCGCACGCCCAGCGAGTCACAGATCAGCGAGTTGCGTGAGGGCGCGGTGGTGGTGGCATTGATGACGCCGTACCAGAACCCGCAGCTGATCAGCAAGCTTGCCAGCCAGGGGCTGACCAGCCTGTGCATGGAATTCGTGCCGCGTATCTCGCGCGCCCAGAGCATGGACGCCCTGTCCTCGCAGGCGGGTGTCGCGGGCTATCACGCCGCGTTGCTGGCGGCCAATGAGTCCTCGGTATTCTTCCCGATGCTGACGACTGCCGCCGGGACCGTGCGTCCGGCGCGTGTCGTGGTGGTCGGTGCTGGCGTCGCGGGTCTGCAGGCTATCGCGACCGCCAAGCGTCTCGGCGCCCAGGTGTGGGCCTATGACATCCGCGCCGCCGCGCGTGAGCAGGTCGAATCGCTGGGCGCCAAGATGATCGATACCGGTGTCGATGCTTCCGGTGAGGGCGGCTACGCCCGCGAACTGACCGATGACGAGCGCGCCCAGCAGGCCGATGCGCTGGCACGTCACATGGGCGATGCGCATGTGGTGATCTCCACCGCCGCGATTCCGGGGCGTCCGTCGCCGCGCATCATCAGCCGCGAGATGGTCGAGGGCATGAAGCCCGGCGCCGTGCTGGTCGATCTCGCCGCCGAAGGCGGTGGCAACTGTGAACTGACCGAGCCCGGCAAGCGTGTCGAGCATGCTGGCGTCACGGTACTCGGCCCGCTGGACATGGCCTCGAGCCTGGCGGTCAATGCCAGCGAGATGTACGCCAAGAACCTCTTCAACCTGCTGACCCCCTTCATGAAGGACGGCGAACTGACGCTGGACTTCGAGGATGCGGTGCTCGGCCCGATGCGTCTGACCGAAGGCGGCCGCATCACCCACGATGACGTACGCGCTCGCGCGGAGGACGCCGCATGATCGAAGGACTTTCTGCCGTATACATCCTGATGCTGGCGGCCTTCGTCGGCTACGAGGTCATCTCGCGCGTGCCGGTGATTCTGCACACGCCCCTGATGTCCGGTTCCAACTTCATCCACGGCATCGTGCTGGTCGGGGCGATGATCGCCCTCGGTCAGGCCGAGACCGGCATGCAGCAGTTCATCGGCTTCATCGCCGTGCTGCTGGGCGCCGGCAACGCGGTCGGCGGTTATGTGGTCACCGAGCGCATGCTGGAAATGTTCAAGACCAGTGATCGCAGCAAGGGCACAGACGCTGCCAATGGCATCAACGACAAGGAGGCTCGCTGATGAACTGGCTGGTCGAAACAGGGTATTTCGCGGCGGCGGTGGTCTTTATCCTCGGCCTCAAGCGCATGTCACATCCTTCCACGGCACGCAGCGGCATCCATTGGGCCGGTATCGCGATGGTTGTGGCCACGCTGCTCACCTTCCTGCATCCGCAGATTGATGGTCGTTATGGCCTGATGCTGCTGGCCATCGTCATCGGTGGCGGTATCGCCTGGTACTCCGGCAACAAGGTCGAGATGACCGACATGCCGCAGATGATCGCCATCTACAACGGCATGGGCGGCGGTGCGGCAGCGGCGATCGCCGCGGTCGAGCTGATGCGCATGAGCGACAACCCGGCACTGATCGAGCAGCACGGCTCGCTGGCGCTGTGGCTGGGCGTGCTCGGGGCGATGATCGGTGCGGTGGCCTTCTCCGGTTCCATCGTGGCCTGGGCCAAACTGGATGGGCGCCTCAAGAAGGCGTTCAACTTCCCGAGTCAGCAGCTGATCAACATGATCGTGCTGGGCCTGACGGTCTATCTGGGTGTCGTGATCGCGGCGGTGGAACCATCAAGCTCGCTGGTGCTGGTGTTCTTCGCGCTTGCGTTGCTGTTCGGCGCGATGCTGGCACTGCCCATCGGTGGCGCCGACATGCCGGTGATCATCTCGCTGTTCAATGCGCTGACCGGCCTTGCGGTGGCGATGGAAGGCTTCGTGCTCGGCAATGCCGCGATGATCATCGCCGGTACTGTCGTCGGGGCGGCCGGTACGCTGCTGACCCAGCTGATGGCCAAGGCCATGAATCGCCCGATCCGCAACGTGCTGTTCAAGCAGTTCGGTGGCGCATCAGGTGTCGAGCAGGGCGAGATCGAGGGCAGCATGAAGGCCTCCGATCCGATGGACGCCGCCGTGCAGCTGGCCTTCGCCGAGCGCGTCATCATCGTGCCGGGCTACGGCATGGCGGTGGCACAGGCGCAGCACAAGGTCTGGGAGATGGTCGAGCTGCTGGGTGAGCGTGGTGTGGAAGTTCGCTTCGCGATCCACCCGGTCGCCGGCCGCATGCCGGGTCACATGAACGTGCTGCTGGCGGAAGCCGGCGTGCCCTACGACATGATCGCGGACCTGGACGAGATCAACAACGACTTCGAGACCACCGACGTCACGCTGGTCATCGGCGCCAATGACGTGGTCAATCCGGTCGCCAAGAACGACGCCTCAAGCCCGCTGTACGGCATGCCGATCCTCAACGCCGACCAGTCACGCAACGTGCTGGTGATCAAGCGCGGTCAGGGGTCCGGCTTCTCCGGTGTCGAGAATCACCTGTTCTATCTTGACCACACGCGCATGGTGTATGGCGATGGTCAGAAGGTGGTCGGCGACATGATCACGGCCCTCAAGACGCTGTGATCTGACGCCTCGGCGTGATGGGGGCAAGTCTGCCGCCATCACGCCAGTGCTGAACAGACCGGCAATTTCTGCGCCTCAGGGGCAGGAATTGCCGGTTTTTTTATGCATGTCGATTGTTCATGCATATCGAGGATTTATGCGTATCGACGGTTCATGCCAGTCGATTGCTTGCGAAGCGCGCGTGGCAGGCACGTCACTCAGGCGCGTCACCCAGGCGCGTCACCCAGGCGCAGCCCCTGCGTTGGCCACGAGGTCTGCGCAGACATCTCTTGTTCAGCATTCTCTGACAAACTATGAGTACAATGCCTGCCATTCACTGAGCACATCGTCATCCAAGGAGTCTGCATGTCTGCCACTACCCCTTCACCTCGTCGGGCCATTCGTGATCGCGAGGTAAGCGAAACGACCCCTCAGGCGGTGGGACTCAATGTCTGCGTGCTGGGTGGCGGCAGCTTCGGGACCGCGATCGCCTCGATTGCCGCCGACAACGGTGCCAGCGTCACCCAGTGGATGCGTGATGCCAGCCAGGCCGAGGAGGTCAACACCCGGCACCGCAACTCGGGCTATCTGCCGGGCTTCGAGATCAATGCCTCGGTGCGTGCCACCACCGACATGGCCGATGCACTGGCCGAGGCCGAGCTGGTGTGCGTGGCGATTCCTTCCAAGGCCTTCCGTACGGTGGTCCGTCAGGCGCGCGCCCACCTGCGTGAAGGGCAGATTCTGGTGGCCACCACCAAGGGCATCGAGAGCGAAGGCTTCACCCTGATGAGCGAGGTGCTGGAGCAGGAAACCGGCTTCACGCACATCGGCGTGCTGTCTGGCCCCAATCTGGCGGCCGAGATCGCCCAGCGGCAGCTGACGGCCACGGTGATCGCCTCCGACGATGCCTACACCCGCGCTCGCGTGCAGACGGCCTTCGGCTGCGACTATTTCCGGGTCTATGCCAGCAATGACCGCTACGGCGTCGAGCTGGGCGGGGCGCTGAAGAACATCTACGCCATCGCGGCCGGCATGGCCGCGGCTCTGGGCATGGGCGAGAACACCCGCGCCATGCTGATGACCCGCGCGCTGGCCGAGATGAGCCGCTTCGCCGTGGCCAAGGGCGCCAATCCGATGACCTTCCTCGGCCTTGCCGGCGTTGGCGATCTGATCGTGACCTGCTCCTCGCCGTTGTCGCGCAACTATCGGGTCGGCTACGCACTGGGAGAAGGGCGCACCCTCGACCAGGCGGTCGAGGTGCTGGGGCAGGTCGCCGAGGGTGTCAACACCGTGCGATTGGTGCAGGATGAATCCGAGCGGCTGGGCATCTACATGCCGCTGGTCAGTGGCATGGCCAAGGTGCTGTTCGAGAATGTCGACCCGCATCACATGGCCCGCGCGCTGATGGGCGGTGAGCAATCCAGCGATGTGGAATTCGTGCTGTCGCGTGAGTCGGTGCAGCAGGCACGGCAGTTGGAACCCGACGGCTCCTGAGGACTCATAGCAGGTAGCGGGTGATGGAGCGTGTTTCGCCATCCCCTTGTCTGACTCGTGCAACGCTCCGGTTGGCGAGTCCCTGGTCATCGGCCGCAGCGACAGAGCGAGTGATGAAGCGCTTGCGCTGCGGCAGTCATCTTTTCAGGAGAATGTCATGAGTGTACTGATCATGCGTCACGGTGAGGCCCAGGCCGGCACGCCGGACCCCAGCCGCGAATTGAGTGAATATGGCCGCGAAGAGGCGCGCCGCATCGGTCGCTGGTTGGCCCATCAGCTGCCCGCCGAGCGTCGTGCGCGGCTGACGCTGGTCGTCAGCCCGTTTACCCGCGCCCAGCAGACCGCCCAGGAGATCTCCTCGGCGCTGGAGTTGAGTGGTGAGCAGCAGACAACGCTCGAGATCATCACCCCGGACGACCCGCTGACGCCGGTACTCGACTGGCTGCAGACCCATGTGCCGCCCACCTCTGAAGGGCGCGAGCCGCGTGACTGGCTGATCATCAGCCATAATCCGCTGGTCTCGAATCTGGCCAGCGCCCTGGTCGATGGCCCCGGCAGCACCCAGTTGGCCTTTGCCACCGCAAGTCTCGCCTGGTTGGACGCCGATGTCTGGGCCGCAGGTCTGGCGGATCTGCACCAGTTCGTGAGCCCGGCGGAACTGGCGTAAGACACGCGCGGTGGTCATGAACCACAACCATTGAGCCGCAACCATTGAGCCACAACGAAACGCCCCCGCCAGTCTGCACTGGCGGGGGCGTTTCGTTTTGACATGCAGCCAGACTGCTGCTTGATCAGACCGCTGCTGCTAGACCAGACCGCTCAGCTTGAGCACGAAGATGCCTGCCGTGATGGTGATGCCTGCCATCAGGGTGCTGATGGCGATGATGTTGGCGGCCAGGCGGTCATTGCCGCCCATTGCCCGCACCATCACGAAGCTTGCCGCCGCCGTCGGTGAGGCGAAGAACAGGAACAGCACCCCGAGTTCGGTACCGCGGAAGCCCAGCAGCACGGCGACGGTGGTCGCCAGCAGCGGCACGCTGATCATCTTCATCAGGCTGGCGCTCAGCGCCAGCTTGCGGCCTTCACGCAGCGAGCGCATCGACAGGGTGCCGCCGATGCAGATCAATGCCAGCGGCAGCGTCATGCGCGCGAAGTAGTCGCCGGAGGTCTCCAGCCACTCGGGCAGCTGCCAGCTGAAGGCCGCGAAGGGCAGGGCGGCCAGCACGCCGAGAATCAACGGGTTGGTGATGATGCCGCGCGCGATGCCACTCCAGCTGGTGCGGCCATCGCCGAGATAGCTCGACAGCACCACCACCGACAGCATGTTGTAGGACAGGATGACGACGCCCATCAGGATGCCGCCCATCGAGAGGCCGAGATCGCCGTAGAGGTTGGCGGCCAGTGCCAGCCCGACGATGGCGCAGTTGCCGCGAAACGAGCCCTGGACCACCTCGCCGCGTTCCTTTCTCGGCACGCGCAGGATCGCCCAGCCCCACAGCAGCAGGAAGGTGCCCAGTGTCGCCAGCGCGAAATAGGTCAGCATGCCCGGGCGCAGGGCGTGATCCAGGTCCGCGCGTACGATGGAGAGGAAGACCAGCGCCGGCATGGTGCCCTTGAACACCAGCGATGAGGCGGTGCCGATGAAGGTGTCATCGATCCAGCCGAGGCGTTTGAGGCCCAGGCCCAGAAATACCATCGCGAAGACCGGAACGGTGACGTTCAGGGTCGCGACGAACAGCGCCAGCATGTCGTTCATGAAGTAGTCTCGCTCATTTCCGCCCTTGTCCTGTGAGTGTTGCGGTCTGTCTGATGAGGCTTTTGGTCAGCGTCTGACGAGCGTTGCGCTACCGCGGCGGCCCGTTGCGAGCTGTCGTGTCAGCCCGTCGTGAACTGCCGCGGCGGCCTGGCTCAGGCCAGCCAGAAGCCCGTGATCAAGGCCGCTGCCAGCAAGGCCCAGAACAGGCCGTTGCGCAGGCGGGTATCGCGACGCGGCCTGGAAGACGGCGAGGAAGTAGCGGACTGCTTGTCATGCTTGGGCATCGAGGGGTCCTGTCCAGCAAGGTGAAATATTGGCTCAGCGAATGAAGGCTCAACGTGTGAAGGCTCTGTCAGCTAGACGGCCGGCCAGCAGGCGCTCTGACAACAGCGCGTGCCTGTCATCCGCCCAGCATATCAGGCTTTCCTTAGACTTAGGGATAGTCGTGCAGCTCGGGCATCAGCCCCGGTGCTAGTTCGGCTATCAGCTCTGGTATCAGGTCGCGCTGATCGCATGCCGCCAACCAGGGGCGCGGGCGGGCGTGATGATCGAGAAGATCGGCGCCGAGACCTGCCTTGAGGGCCGGCAAAGGGCGGAATAGACGCCATAACCGCGCGAGTGGCGACTGTGCGCGCACTCCTGCTTGGCGAGCGCAGGCTGTCCGCTTACCCTGTGCGCTGCATTGTCATCTGTCACGGTTATCTGCCGGGGCCACTGTTATTTTCCGGCCTCATGATCATCTGCCGGAACCATCAGCCTCGGCAGCGCATTGCCCCTATCAAGAAAAGTACAAGGAGCGGGTATCTTGCAGGACCCATACACGACCTCTGCGTCATCTTCTGCCGCGACTCCCTCTGGCGCGACGCCCTCTGCTGCGACTCGCTCTGCTGCGACTCGTTCTGTGGCAGCTCGCTCTGCTGCAGCTCCCGCGGGCGCGTCTGCCGAGCCTTCCGCTTCCCCGGCGCTGTTGGTCAGTCGTGGGCTCGGGCGTCAATTCGGCCAGCAACAGGCTGTCACCGGGCTGACCTTCACGGCCTCACGTGGTGAGGTCATCGGTCTGCTGGGTCCCAATGGCGCCGGCAAGACCACCAGCCTGCGCATGCTGGCGGGCACGCTCGCCGCCACCCAGGGCCAGCTGGAGCTGGAAGGCGAAGCCTTCGATGGTCGCGCCAGTCAGCGCCAGCTCAATCGCCTCAAGCGTTGTATCGGCTATCTGCCGGAAGGCGCGCCCCTGTGGCCGCAGCTGACGGTGCGCGAGAGCCTCGAGTGCGTGGCGGGTCTGCATGGGTTGTCGCGCAAGGTGCGTAATGATCGCCTTGCGGCATTGATGGATCGCCTGGATATCACGCCTTTCGCCAATCAATTGTGCGCCGTGTTATCCAAAGGCTATCGGCGTCGCGTGGCGCTGGCGATGGCGTTGACCCATGACCCGGACATCCTGCTGCTCGATGAGCCCACCGATGGGCTGGACCCGCTGCAGAAGGACAGCGTGCGCGCCTTCATTCGCGAGCTGGGGCGCGAGCGACTGATCATCGTCTCCACCCACCTGCTGGAGGAAGTGCCTCGCATCTGTGACCGTGTGCTGGTCATGGCCAATGGCCAGCTGGGCTTCGATGATACGCCGGAGGCGCTGGCCGCGACCTCGGTCAGCGAAGGCATTCTGGGCGGCAGCCGTTCGCGCTACGGCGCGGGGTATGGGGCGAGCTCCAGCCTGCCGGTATGGCGAGTGACGCTGAGTCGGGCCCTGAGCGAGCGCGAGCTGGCCAGTGTCTCGCGCCTGCCGGGCGTGGCGGCCATCACGCCCGTCAAGCCCGGCGATGCCATGGCGCGTGACAAGTCGCCGCTGGTGGTTTCGACTGGCGCCGTGCTGCGCCTGGCCGGGCGTCTCCACCAGGACCCGCGCCCCGCGCTGGCACGCTGGTGCAGCTACATGGAAATCCGCCTCGATGAATGCGTCCACGAACGGGGCGATATCGAGGTCGCGTTCCGCCAGCTGGTGACGCGCATGGCGGAGCAGCCCTCGCCGTTGCCGATGCGCAAGCAGGCACCGCGCGCAGATCAGGAGGTGTCGTCATGAGGGCCGTTCTCGCGCTGGTCCGCCGTGACCTGCATCAGGCACTGACGCAGGGCGCCAGCTGGTCGCTGCTGGTGGTGATGGCGGTGCTGGCTCCGCTGGGAGCCTTCGAGGTGGGCGATCTGCTGGCACGTGATCGCGCCGATCTTGGCTCGCTGTGGCAGGTGTTGCCCTGGTTGCTGGTGCTGTGGACGCCGCTGCTGGCCCTGCGCGGCTGGCCGGAAGAGCGTGCCAACGGCCTGCTCGAATGGCTGTCCGGCCTCGGGCTGGGGTCGTGGCGACTGGCCAGCGCACGCCTGATCAGTGCCAGCGTGCTGGGCTGGCTGGGGCTTGCGATGACGGCGCCGCTGGTAGTGCTGATCCATTGGCTCGGCACGCCGGATCTCGGCTTGATGCTCAGCGGCTATCTGGGCATGGCGCTGCTGGTGATGGCGCTGGCCAGTCTCGGTCAGGCGCTGGCGGTGCGCGCGCCTTCTGCGCTGTCGGCGTGGCTCGGGGCGCTGGTACTGGGTCTGGCGCTGATGCTGCCGGGCACACCCGCGGTGACGAGCCAGCTGGCTCAGCATCTGGCGCCGCACTGGGTGCAGCTGCTCGATCTGATCAGCTTGCCGGCGCATCTGACGCCTTTCAGTGAAGGCCGGCCGACCTGGCTCGATGCCAGCTACTTCCTGCTGTTGACCCTGGCCGGGCTGGTGCTGCAGGCGCGCGGCCTCAGTCAGGAGCGCCATGCACGCAAGCAGGCGCCACAGTGGCTGGTCACGGCGGCGCTGGCGGCTGCGGTCACCGCGCTATTGCTGGCCGGCGTGCGCCTGCCGCCGCTGCTGACGGCCGACGGCCACAACCCGCTCACCCGCGCGCATGATCTGACCGCCACGCGTCAGCACAGTCTGAGCCCCGCCAGTCGTGCGGTGCTCGATGATCTCGAGGCTCCGGTGACGCTGACCTTAGCCTACAGCGAACGCTTCGCCGCCGATCTGCCGCAGCTGCGTGAACTGGCGACACGGATCGAGACGCGTCTGGCCGCCTTCGCGCGTGAGCCGCAGATACGCCTCAAGCGTGTCGACCCTGCACCGGACAGTGCCGACTTCGCGGATCTCGAAGCGCAGGGCCTGACCGAGCTGTCATTGCCGGGCGGCGAAGAGATGCTGTTCGGGCTGGTGGTAGATGGCCCCTACGCCGAACGCCGCGCCATTCCGCTGCTCAAGGCGGCGGATATCGGCGGGCTGGAAGCGCAGGTGACACGCCAGATCCAGGAAGTCTCGCGCACCGAGCCACCGCGCCTGGGCGTCGTCTCGCGTTTGCCGGTGATGGGCCAACCCAGTCTGGAGCAGGGCAGAGCGCTGGGCAGCTGGGGCCTGATGGAGCATCTCAATGCACGCCTGCGCATCGACTGGCTGTCGGCCGGCGATGATGCCGCGCGTCCGATCGCCGATCAGGATGCGTTGCTGGTGATCGCGCCGCGGCTGTTGCCGGTCAAGACGCTGGAGGCCATCACGGCCTATCTCGAGCGTGGCGGCCGGGTGTTGATGCTGGTGGACCCGCTGCCCGAAATGCTCGATCAGCCGGCGCCGGCTTCCGAGGCGCTGACGACATTGCTGGCGCGCGCCGGGCTTGAATCGCGCGCGGGCGAGGTGGTGGCGGATGCGCAGCTGGCCTTGCCGATCGGCTTGCTGGACGGCACGCGTGCGCTGAGTCCGACGTTGCTCGGGCTAAGTGCCGCGCAGCTGTCGGACGCCGCGCTCAACCTCAATGTCGAGCAACTGGTGATGTCCAGCGCGGGCTGGTTGGCGCCGCTGTCTGATGCAGCAGATGCATCATCGAAAGGCCCAGGGGCGCAAGACGCGCCGTTGCAGTGGCTGATTCGTGGCAGTGATGAGGCGCGCCTGATTCCGGCGGCACGCGTTCACGCCAGCCGCATGGACCCGCGTCCGCTGTCGGGGCTGGCAGGGGAAACACCGCCGGCCGGTGGGCTGGCCGTGCTGGCGCAATGGCCAGCGGCGGGCGCCAAGGGTGGCCAGTTGCTGGTGGTCAGCGATGTCGACATGGCCAGTGACCGTCTGTGGCGGCGCACGGCAGCGGATGGCAGCGAGCAGGCCCTCAATGCCAATGCGCGCTGGCTGGAAAATGCCGTGGACCTGCTGGCAGGCAGCCCCGAGCTGGTCGCCCTGCGCGCGCGCGCCCATCAGGTGCGCGAGCTGACGCGCCTGCATCAACTGGCCGATCGTCAGGCCGCCGAGGAGACCCGGCTGCGCAATGCCTGGCAGACGCGTCTGAGTGCGCTCGGCGCGACGCCGGTGTCTGGCAAGGCCGAAGCCGCGCAGCAGAGCGACGCCCTGGCGGCGATGCAGCAGGACTTCGAGGACGCGCTGTCACGTCAGCAGCGTGAGGCGAATGCCGAGCGTGATGCCCTGCGTCGCGAGCTGCGCCTGTGGACGCTGCTGGCCTTGCCGGTGGCGTTGAGCCTGCTCGGCGAGCTGATCTGCTGGCGCCGTTATCGTGCCAGCCGTCGCGCGGGCTATCAGTCGACAGGGCGTCTGTCGGGCCACGGTCAGCCCAGCGGGAAGCGCAGCGCAGAACGAAATGAACAGCGCAATGAACAGCGCAGTGCACAGCACAGCGCCCATTCCGCGAGTGACGTCGCCACAAGCGCTTCGACAGGCTCGGGCAAGTCAGCCGCAAGCAATGCAGCTTCAGGCAAGGCAGCTTCAGGCAAGGCAGCTTCAGGCAAGACGACGCCGAGCGATACTACCCAGTCGGGAGGTGATTGATGGGGCGCTTCAATCGGACGGGATGGGCACTGACGGCGCTGGTCTCCGTGGCCGCGGTGATGGCGCTTACCGCAGGGCCGTCACTGCTGGAATCGCTGCGCTCAGGCGCCGCCACGGACGGGGCAGACCCGGCCCAGTGGCAAAGTGATTCGCTGATGAGCCAGGCGCTGACGACAGTGGCCGCGGGTCAGTCAGGCATCTTGCAGCCCTTGCCGCTGCTCTCGCAGGTGGCCGCCTCGGCGCAGCGTATCGGCATTCGACGTGGCGCAGAGGCCAGCCAGGACTGGTTGAGTCTGGCGCGTGGGCCCGCAGGCGACTGGCAGATCACCTCATTGGCCGGCTGGCCTGCCCGCCAGGGCAAGGTGGAGGCGCTGGTGAGTCAGCTGGGCGAGGCACAATTGCGCACGCGCAAGCCGGCCACGGACAAGGCACTTGAAGCGCTGGGCTTCAGCGCGCAGTCACCGCTGCTGAGCGTGAAGGGCAACGGCGCTCAGGTGAGTCTGCAACTGGGCGCCAGGCCCGCGGCGGCAACGCAGCTGAGCGGTGCGGGCAGGGCTGAGTTGGCGGGACGCTACGTGCGGTGGGTGCCATCGCCCTCGGATGCGAAAGTGAAAGGCTCCCACGCTTTGGCTGGCGTGAATGGCGCGCCGATCTGGGAGCTGACGCGCGATATCGGGTTGCCGGACTGGCGCGGCGGCATGGCGCCCAGCGAGGTGCTGAATGTCACCGAGCTGCGCAGTGACGCCGCGGTGTACAAGCCGCTGAGTCGCATGGACATCTCGCTGGTGGCGTCTGCTCAAGACGCCTCAGCACGGCAAGCGCCGCTGGTACGAGGCCTGGCACCTGACAGCGACGCTGCCCATCAGATTCTCGCTGCGCTGTCGCCGCTGACGCAGAATGACCTGCGCCCCCGTGCCTCCACGATAGAAAGCGGCGCAGCCCAGCCAGACGCCTGGCAGCCTGCCGTGACGCTGACCCTCAACTGGTCGCGCCCCTCGCTCTATTACCGTCAGCATGAGCAGCTCAATGATCGCACCCAGCTGGTGCTGGCCATCGCCGCGGGCAGCAAGCCCTGGGCGCGGCTGACGCTCTCCGGCAAGGGGTGGCCACCTGAACTGGTCGCGCGCTTGAATGCCGTCGAGATACAGGTCAATGGCGCGCTGCGCGATCATCTGCTGGCACTGGGCGCGAGGGCGTTGCAAGACGAGCCCGTTGAGCTCACGGCTATCGCGGTTCAGGCGGCGCTGGCGGTCAGTCGTGCCTTGGCGTTGCCTGAGGCGGAAGCAGCTGAGACGGGAGCGGAAACAGCCGCTGCGCTGGTGCCGGCGGGCATGGAAGGGGAGTGAGGTGCTCCATGGGCCAAAGGGAGGAGTAGCGCCCATGGGGCGGGGCTGGCATGCTGTTGACTATATTTAAACAACCGTTTGTCTGGGCGCGTCAGGGACGGCGGCCCGTGGTAAGGAGACCTTGCGATGAATGCCACCTCACGGCAACCCCGGCCCGGGCAGGACTTGTCCAAGCAGGGCGACGCTAACCCGGCGGGCCTGAATGCCGACACCGAGCGCCCGGTGCTGGCCTTCGCGCATGCCAATGGCTTCACCGGTGCCTGCTACAAGAGCCTGCTGGCGCCGCTGGCCGAGCACTTCAATCTGCTACCGGTGGACCGACTGGCGCACGACCCTGCCTACCCGGTCGGCAACAATCTGATCTCGCTGCGTGATGAGTGGCTGGCGTGTCTGGACGCCGCGCTGGGGCCATTGCCCGCGGCGGGCGGCACCGGGCGCAAGGTGATCGGGGTCGGGCATTCGCTGGGAGGCATCGTCAATTACATGGCGGCGCTCAAGCAGCCGGAACGCTTCCACTGCCTCGTGCTGCTCGACCCGCCGTTGATGCTGGGCCGTGATGCGCTGGGCATGAAGGTCGCCAAGCGCTTCGGCTTCATTGATCGTGTCACGCCGGCAGGCCGCACTCGCGGGCGTCGCGCGCGCTGGGACTCCCGTCAGGCCATGCAGGATTACCTGCGCCGTCGTTCGCTGTTCGCCAATTTTACGCCAGAGGCGCTGGACGACTACGTCGACAACGCCACCCATCGTCACGCGGATGGCAGCCTGTCATTGAGTTTCGATACCCGTCATGAGGTCGAGATCTTCCGTCACCTCAGCGATCACCTGTCAGGCTCGCCGGCGAAGCTGGCGGTGCCGGTCAGGATTCTGGCCGGCGCCCAGTCTGATCTGCTCACGCCGGCGCGTCAGGCACGCCTGCGCCGCGCCGGGCTGACGGTGGAGCATGTCCGGGGAGGACATATGTACCCCTTCGAATACCCACAGGAGACGCGCGCCGCGCTGCTGGCGGCCATCGCGGACCTCGCGCCGCCGGATGTACTGCCGCCAGGCCTGCTGGCCGGGAGGCAAGCATGAGCACTGATCAATCCATTCAGGACATCGCAGAGGCTCCCCTCAGCGCCAACGTTACGCTGCGAGAGCGTCGCTTCCCACGGCGCACAGGCGGAGAATTGGCGGCCCTGGAGTGGGCGCCTGCCGAGCACGCCGAGCAGGCACCGACGTGGCTGGCGCTGCATGGCTGGCTCGACAATGCCGCCAGCTTCAGCCGCCTGGCGCCGCTGTTGTGTGAGCGGCTCGGCATTCGTCTCATCGCCATCGACATGGTCGGTCACGGTCTCTCGAGTCCGCTGGGTGAGCACGGTGATTATGCGGTGTGGGATTACTGCCACGATGTGATCGAGGCGCTGGAAGGCCTGTATGACGAGGGGCTGCCGCGCGCGCCGGTCACGGTGATGGCGCACTCGCTGGGGGCGGCGGTGTCGGGGCAGGTGGCTGCAGCGCTGCCGGAATATATCGCGCGACTGGTGCTGATCGATGGCATCGGCGCACTTGCCTCGCCAGCATCGGAGGTGGTCGATCAGCTGCGCCGCGGATTGCTGGCACGCCACACGCAGCCGGTCAGGCGCGCCGCCACGCGACGTGCCCATTATCGTCATGTCGAGGACGCCGTGGCGGCGCGGGTCGCGGGAGGTGTCACGCCGATCGATGCCGACACGGCGCGGCCGATCGTCGAGCGCAACCTCGAGGTGCTGGAAGACGGTGGCCTGCGGCTGAGAAGTGACCGTCGCCTGCTGCGGCCTTCACTGATGCGCTACACCCCGGAGCAGGTGCTGGCGTTATTGGCGGCGTTGACCCAACCGGTACTGCTGATCGAGGGCGAGCAGGGTATCCTGACCATAAGGCACGAGGCACAGCAGGCGCGCGATGCCGTGAAGAGGCTCGAGCGTCGCGTCTTGCCGGGCGGCCACCACCTGCATCTGGAGCCGGCCCATGCGGCGGCGGTCGCCGATGCCATCGTCGAGTGGATCAGCTCGCACTGAGCGATGCACCGCGTGCCGTGTCCGTTCATCTTTCATCATCTGCAGCGGGAGACATGCCATGGCCAAGCGCAAGACCATCGCCCTGGCACTGGGGAGTGGCGGGGCCCGAGGCTATGCCCATATCGGCGTCATCGAGGAAGTGCTGGCGCGCGGTTACGACATTCGCGCCATTTCGGGCTGCTCGATGGGCGCACTGGTCGGGGGTATCCATGCCGCCGGCAAGCTGGATGCCTATCGCGACTGGGTCTGTGAGCTGGATTACTTCGACGTGCTGCGGCTGGTGGATGTCACCTGGAGTCCGATGGGCGCCATCCGCGCGCGCCGCATCATGGATGAGCTGGAAGCCCTGATCGGCGACACGCGCATCGAGGATCTGCCGATTGCGGTCACCACCGTCGCCACCGACCTGATCGCCCAGAAGGAGGTCTGGTTCCAGAGCGGCAATCTGCTCGAGGCGATTCGGGCCTCCATCGCGGTGCCCGGGGTGATCACGCCGGTGCAACGCGACCGCAAGGTGCTGGTGGATGGCGGCCTGATGAATCCCTTGCCGATCACGCCGCTGGTCGCCGCCCACGTTGACCTGGTGCTGGCGGTCAACGCCACGGCGCATTCGCCGCGCAATCAGACACTGGAGCAGATGCTGCCGCCGGCCGATGCCGCCGAGGAAGAGGCGCGCGAAGCCGCCCTGGAAGCGCGCGGCGGTGGTTTCAGTGACTGGCTGCGGGGAGTGCGTCGCGGTGCCGAGCGCATCTTCTCTGCCGAGAAGGAGCAGGCGCTGGAGGACCAGCAGGGCATGGCATTTGCCAGTCCGGTCGGCGGCGTCCCGCTGCCGCCGGGCGATGCCTCGCGCCTGAAGTTCGAGGCACTGAAAAGCAGCGATGCCGAGCCAGCGCCGGGAGAAGAAGCGTTGGCAGAGCCGCAGGCAGAGACTGGCGCTGTCGTCACCCATGGCAGGCAGCCGCCATCTGCAGCCGAGCCTGAGCGGGTCGATGAGAACGCGCCGGAGCTTGCCTGGGGCAAGCTGGACATGATGATGCGCTCCTTCGATATCACCCAGGCGACGCTGGCCAAGTACAAGATCGCCGGCTATCCGCCGGATATCCTGGTCGAGATTCCCAAGACGGTGTGTGGCGCCTATGAATTCCACCGCGCCGCGGGCCTGATCAAGCTGGGCCGGCACCTGGCCGCTGAAGCGCTGGATCGCTACGAGAAGGGCAGCGACGGCTAGCCTTGTTTGAGTTGCCCTTTAATGAAAAAGCCCCCGCCAATCGGCGGGGGCTTTTCGTTACGGTGCTCTTCAATACAGTGCTCTTCAATACAGAGCTCTTCATTGAAGAGCGTGTGACCGAAGCCTGAGCGAAGCGTCGTCTCAGCCGTTGATCCACTTGTCGAAGATGGCAGCCTGCTCGCCGGTGCCCTGCATCTGGGTCAGCCACTGATCGACGTAGGCCTTCCAGATATTGTCACCCAGCGGCAGCAGATAGCCCTTCTGGGAGAAGGTGAATGGCGTGTCCGGGTGCACGCTGCACAGTTCCGGGTGACGGCTGGCCTGCAGCTGGGTCTCGATGGCGTCGGTGACCATCACATCGGCACGGTCTTCGATGATGTTGTTGAAGATGGTGCGGTTGTCGTTATGCGCGACGCGCGTGGCATCGCTCAGGTATTCATTGGCGAAGCGCTCGTTGGTGCCGCCCGGATTGACGGTGATGCGCACGCTGGGCTGATTGATCTGCGCGACGGTCTGGTACTTGTCGACGTCCTCGCAGCGCACGATGGGCGTCTTGCCGCCGGTCTGGTACGGCTTACTGAAGTAGGCCTGAGCCTGACGGTCCAGCTTGACCGAGATACCGGACATGGCGATGTCGCACTTGCCGGAGGTGAAGTCTTCCATCAGCGTCGGCCAGCTGGTCGGCACGGGCTGTACCGTGGCGCCCAGGCTCTTGGCCAGTGAGGCGGCCATGTCGATGTCGATGCCTTCGAAGTCGCCATTGTCTTCACGGTGGCTGAAGGGCGCGTAGTCACCGGTGGTACAGACCTTCAGCACCTGGCCTTGTTGCACGCGCGAAAGGGTGCTGTCGGACAGTGCATCGCTGGCGGCGGCCGGCATGGCGAAGGCCAGTGACAGGCCAGCGGCGGTCGCGCCGCCGAGAATGGCAGCGGAAAGGGCGTGGCGTGAAGAAGTGCGCATTGGCTGTTCAGCGTTGGGTGTCATCAGGGTGTTCCCTTGTCTTTATGGCGGCAGGCTCGGCGTGAGGCCTGCCTCTGCTACTCGAGTGCTAGGCTATTCAAGCACTCAGTTATTCAGATGCTCGCTATTCAAGTGCTCAGCGATTCAGATGCTCGGATCGTCAATGTCTCGGCGGTGTGGCGAGCGCGGGATTCGCTCAGTCGAGCAGCGGGTCACGGCCCTTGCTGCGCAGCAGGACATAGACTGCGCCGCTGCCGCCATCCAGCTCCAGTGACGAGGTGAAGGCCAGCACGTCAGGCCATTGGCGCAGCCAGGCATTGACGTGGCTCTTGATGATGGGGTGATCGGCCATGCCGGTCCATGCCTTGCCATGCACCACCAGCACGCAGCGTGAGCGACGGGCGATGGCATCGTCGATGAAGGACTCGAGCTCGATGCGGGCCTGCTCCAGCGTATAGCCGTGCAGGTCGAGGCCCGCCTCCCAGGCGATCTCGCCGCGCTTGAGGCGCTGACGCTGGCGGTAGGGGAGATCAGGCACCGCGAAGTCGAGCAGCTGGCTGGGCGTGACCGGCTCGACCTGACCATCGGTGGTACGTGATGGCGTGCCGAGCGTGTCGGTCGAGGCTTCGCTGGCGGCAGCGCGCCGCGCCGCCAGACGCGCCTGCTCTTCCTTGTCGACGGGCTTGCGGCCGGGGTCGGCGCGGTTGGTGGTGATCTTGCGAACGCCGGCCTGCTTGAGGGCGGCACGGAAGGCGTTGAAGTCGTCGCCGGTATCCGAGCTGTCGTCGTGGTTGGGTGGCATGGCCGGGCTCCGCGGGCAATAAAATGGCAAGTCGCGCAGTATAGCGCGGCTGTTGTCGCTGTCGAAGACAGGCTGTTGTCACTTTCGAAGACAGGCGGTTGTCGCTTGCGAAGACAAAAGCGGCAGGCGCGCCATCAAGGCATGCCAAGGGTCGCCGCCACGCCTCGTGAACGCTACAATGCCTGCGCGAGACGCCACCGGCCCCTCACGACTGGCGGCGCTCGTTGTCCATCTGTCCGCTTACAGGAATCACCGTGTCCACATCTTCCGCGTCCGACCTGCGCCATCCTTCCAGCCTCAGTGAGCCGGACTCCCGTCTCGTCGAGGAGCTGGTGACCCTGCGCGACCTGATCCGCTGGGCGACCAGTGAGTTCCACGCGCATCGCCTGCACTTCGCCCATGGCACCGATTCTGCCTGGGATGAAGCGGTGGCGCTGGTGCTGGGTGCGCTGCATCTGCCGTGGGACACGGACCCCGCCGTGATCGACGCGCGCCTTCTGACCATGGAGCGAGCGCGCATCGTGGCGCTGGTGCGTGAGCGCATCACCACCCGCAAGCCGCTGCCGTACCTGCTCGGCGAGGCCTTCTTCACTGGCGTGCCCTTCGATGTCGATGAGCGCGTGCTGATTCCGCGCTCGCCGATCGCCGAGCTGATCGAGAGCGGCTTCTCGGCCTGGTTCCCGGAACTGCCGCCGACTCGCGTGCTGGACATGTGTACCGGTTCCGGCTGCATCGGTATCGCCACCGCGCTGGTAATGCCGACCGCCGAGGTCGACCTGGTCGATATCAGCAGCGAGGCGCTGGAAGTCGCGCGACGCAACATCGAACGCCACGACGTGGCAGGGCGTGTCATCGCCGTGCAGTCGGACCTGTTCGCGGGCGTGGCGGGCAAGCGCTATGACCTGATCGTCTCCAATCCGCCCTATGTGGATACCTTCGATCTCTCCAACATGCCGCAGGAATTCGGCCATGAGCCGGCGCTGGCGCTGGGCGCCGGTGATGACGGCCTGGATATCGTGCGTCGTATCCTGCGTGAGGCGCGTGACTACCTGACCGACGACGGCGTCTTGATCGTCGAGGTCGGCAACTCCGAGCGTCACCTGATGGAAGCCTTCCCGGAAGTGCCCTTCATGTGGCTGGAGTTCGAGCGCGGCGGCAACGGCGTCTTCGCCATCGATGCCCAGACGCTGGAAGTCTGCGCGCCCGAATTCGCTTGAGCTGGCGGGCGCCTGACCCGGCGGATTTCGCTTGAGCTGGCGGGTGCCTGAGCTGGCGGGATTCGCCAGAAGCACGGGCGCAAGCCGCCAGGCTCTGCAACGCTTACGACAACTATTATCAGAACGCCGTCGGCCATGACCGGCGGCATCGCCTGAGGACCCCCTGAATGTCCGGAAATACCTTCGGCAAGCTGTTCACCGTCACCACCTTCGGCGAAAGCCACGGTCCGGCACTGGGCGCCATCATCGATGGTTGCCCGCCGGGCATCGAGATCAGCGAAGCGGATCTGCAGATCGATCTGGACCGCCGCCGTCCCGGCACCTCGCGCCACACTACCCAGCGTCGCGAGCCGGACCAGGTGCGCATTCTCTCGGGCGTGTTCGAGGGTCGCACCACCGGCACGGCCATCGGCCTGATGATCGAGAACACCGATCAGCGCTCCAAGGACTACGGCAAGATCAAGGACCAGTTCCGTCCGGCCCACGCCGACTACACCTATCACCACAAGTACGGTGAGCGTGACTATCGTGGCGGCGGCCGCAGTTCGGCCCGCGAGACCGCGATGCGCGTCGCCGCCGGTGCCATCGCCAAGAAGTATCTGGCGGGCCTGGGCGTGCAGGTGCGTGGCTACCTGTCCCAGCTCGGCCCCATCGAGCTTGAGGTCAAGGACTGGTCGCTGGTCGACACCAACCCGTTCTTCTGTGGCGATGCCGATCGCCTCGAGGAGCTGGAGCAGTACATGGACGCCCTGCGCAAGGAAGGCGATTCCGTGGGCGCCAAGGTCACCGTCGAGGCGACTGGCGTGCCGGTCGGCCTGGGTGAGCCGATCTTCGATCGCATCGATGCCGAACTCGCGCATGGCCTGATGAGCATCAATGCCGTCAAGGGCGTCGAGATCGGTGACGGTTTCGCCGTGGTCAGCCAGAAGGGCACCGAGCACCGTGACGAGATGACGCCGGAAGGCTTCCTCTCCAATCATGCCGGCGGCATTCTGGGCGGCATCACCAGCGGCCAGACCATCCGTGCCAGCATCGCCCTCAAGCCGACCTCCAGCCTGCGACTGCCGGGGCGCAGCATCGACGTCAACGGCGAGGCGGTCGAGGTGATCACCACCGGCCGTCATGATCCGTGTGTCGGCATCCGCGCCACACCGATCGCCGAGGCGATGGTCGCGCTGACGCTGATGGACCACCTGCTGCGCCATCGCGGTCAGAACGCCGACGTCAAGGTCGACACGCCGGTGCTGCGCGAGGTGTAAGCCGCTTGCGGCGTTGCTGAGCTTGTAGAAAAACACGCCCCAGCCGTGGAGAGATGCCCTGCATCCTTCGTGGCTGGGGCGTCTTGCGTTGTGGGCTGGCTTGCGGAAAGTAAATAAGAAAAGACGTAAGTAGCAGGCTGCCCCCGTGTCACTCGCGCTGCTAGACTCGAATGGCATGCATGCCAGCGGACTCGCGCACCACGCCGTGCGCGGGCAGACAACACAAGGAATCTGCCATGAAGATCAATGTCGAATTCGACCTCACGCCGCAGGAATTCCGCCAGGCGATGGGCCTGCCGGACGTGGAAGCCTTCCAGCAGGAATTGATGGAGCGCTTTCGTCGCCAGATGGAGGCCGGTGTTGAAGGCTACGACCCCATGAGTCTGCTCAAGCCATTGATGGCACCGGGCGCGGGCACGCCGTTTGCCAAGTTCATGCCGCCGGGCATGGCCGAGGGGATGATGGGCGGCGCGTCTGGCAATGCCGGGCAGGGCGCAGCGGGCGGCATGTCGGGCGACATGGGCGAGAGCATGGCCCAGGGCATGGCCGCCTTCAATCAGTACCAGAAGATGATGCTGGATACCCTGCAGCAGTTCGGTCAGGGCGGCGCGGAAGGCAAGGAGGCTGACAAGCCGGAGTCTGCCACGCGCAGGAGTTCGGGGCCCAGTAGTGATCACGGCGCGGATCAGAAGGCAGAGCAAAGCGCCAGCCGGGCGGATGATGCGAAACCGGCCTCCGCGGCCAGTGCGCGCTCACGCGCCAAGCGCAGTTGATGACCGGCAGGCGCGAAGAACGCTCCTGGCTGACGGGGGCGTGAGGCATGCCCGGCCAATCCCATGACAGAAAATGTCGTTTGACAGTTTTCTGTCATGGGATTGCAACCACCTGAGGAGCAGACTAGTCTTTGTGCAGTGCAGCATATTGCTGTGCTCCACAGGTGGCGCAGAGACTTCTGCGCGCTGTCCCGGTACGGAATCCATGGGAGGAACCGTCATGCAGCAGGATCAGATGTTCAACGCCTTTGCCGAGCAAGCCCGCAGCTTCTACCAGCCGATGCGCAAGCTCAACACTCTGATGCTCGACCATATGGGCAAGATTGCCGATTATCAGATGGACGCTGCCAAGCGCTATACCGAGGCTGGTCTCGAGCGTGCGCGTGCTGCCACTGAAATCAAGGGTATGGAAGAGTTCAGCGAGTTCAGCAACCGCCAGCTGGAAGTGGCGACCGAGCTGTCTCAGCAGATGATGGATGATTCCCTGAAGCTGGCCGAGATGGGCAACGAAATGCGCGCCCAGCTCGAACAGGCCTACTCTGACGCTGGCAAGGAAGCCACCGACAAGGCGTCCGCTGCCACAGAGAAATCCGCTTCAGCAGCAGAGGACAAGGCATCCTCCGCTGCCAGCAACAAGCCGGCTGCCGCGACAAGCCGCGCCAAGCAGAACTAAGGTATACCCCGAAAAGGCTGGCGCTTGCGCCAGCCTTTTTTTTGCCGTTTTCAGGCATTGCCCCTGCCGTGCTGGAAGGCGCATGCTGGAGATGAGCACGCTGGCGCACAGGCTGTTTTGCTCTCGTATTCGCCGCGCGCGAATCCGACGGAAAGCAGACCTGCAGGTGGCAGACCATTCCAACTGACAGCGCATTTTAGCTGACAGCGCACTTTGCTTGCCTTGGCATGCTCGCCTGCAGCACCCTGAAATCAGCCGTGAAACGGTCTTCAAAACAGTCTGAAAAGCAGTGCCCGTCGCCAGTGAAGGCGCCCGTCTCACGAGAGACGGCATGGCACTGCTCAGTGGTCAGGAAGGATTCGATTCGATGAAATCGTGCCGCCGGCAGATGTTCGGCAGCCAAGCTTCGATAGCCAATGACGTGATGGTCAATGACAAGGAGGAAGGGCGATATGGACTCAGCCCAGCAGCAGGCGTTCTCGCAGACATTCTCTCAGGCCTTTACCAGTCTGTTCCCCGACGGTGCTGAAGGCACGGAGTGGGCCAGCGTGATGCAGCAGGCCAGCGCCCAGTATCAAGCCTTGATGAGTGACATGCTGGAGCGCCTATGGCCCAGCGCCGCCGCTTCCACCATCTATGACGAGATGGGTCGTTGCTTCCAGGCGGGTGCCGAGGCCCTGGCACGCGACCCGCAACTGTTGATGTCGACCCAGACGCGCCTCTTCCAGGACCAGATGGCCCTGTTGCAGGGCACGTTGCGCGAGCTGAATGGCGAGAGCGTCGAGCCGGTGATCACGCCCGCGCGCTCTGATCGCCGCTTCCGCGATGAGGCCTGGCAGCGCGAGCCCTATTACCACTTCCTCGTGCAGCAATACCTGCTGTTCTCGCGCGCCGTGGACGACATGCTGGCCGGCATTCAAGGCCTGCCGGAGAGCCAGAAGCGCAATCTCGAGTTCTACGCGCGCCAGTACGTCAGCGCCTTCTCGCCCTCCAACTTCGCCTCCACCAACCCGGAAGTGCAGCGCGTGACCCGCGAGACCGGCGGCCAGAACCTGCTCGACGGCCTGAAGCGTCTGCGCGATGACCTGGCCAACTCCGCCGAAGGCATCAATGTCGCGATGACCGACACTGAAGCCTTCCGTCTCGGCGACAACATCGCCGTCACGCCGGGTGACGTGGTCTTCGAGAACGAGCTGATCCAGCTGATCCAGTATCGTCCGGCCACCGAGAAGGCCTTCAGCACGCCGTTGCTGGTCGTGCCGCCGTGGATCAACAAGTACTACATTCTCGATCTGCGTCAGGACAATTCGATGATGCGCTGGCTGGTGGAGCAGGGGCACACCGTGTTCCTGATCTCCTGGCGCAATCCGGGGCCCGAGCAGAGTGATCTCACCTGGGCCGATTACATGCAGATGGGGCCGCTGGCCGCGATGGATGCCATCGAGCAGGCCACCGGCGAGAAGCAGGTCAACATCCTGTCCTACTGCATCGGCGGTACGCTGACGGCCAGCACCATGGCCTATCTGGCGGCCGAGAAGCAGTCCGACCGCGTGCGCTCGGTCAGCTACATGGCAACGCTGCAGGATTTCTCCGATCCCGGTGAGATCGGGGTCTTCCTCAACGAGCCGGTGCTGCAGGGCCTCGAGAAGCAGATGGCGCAGGACGGCTATCTGGATGGCCGCGTGATGGCGTTCTCCTTCAATCTGCTGCGCGAGAATGACCTGTTCTGGTCGTTCTACGTCTCCAACTATCTCAAGGGCGAAGCGCCGACCGCGTTCGACCTGCTGTACTGGAACACCGACGGCACCAACCTGCCGGCCGGTACCCATGCCTGGTATCTGCGTCATATGTATCTGGAGAACCGCCTGGTGCAGCCCGGTGGCATCGAGCTGGACGGCGTGCCGATCGATCTCTCCCAGATCGAGACACCGAGCTACTGGGTCTCCGCGCGCGAGGACCACATCGCCAAGTGGCAGACCACCTACAACGGCACCCAGCTGCCCAAGGCCTCCATCAAGCGCTTCGTGCTCGGTGGCTCTGGTCATATCGCGGGTATTGTCAATCCGCCGCACAAGAACAAGTACGGCTACGCCACCAACGACAGCCTGCCGGCAACGCCGGATGAGTGGCTCGAGGGCACCGAGCAGCACGAAGGTTCCTGGTGGAATGATTGGCAGGCGTGGATGACAGGCAATGGCTTCGTGGAGCCGGAACCGGAGGTCTCTGCGCGCACACCGGGTGAGGGCAAGCTCGACGTGATCGAAGCGGCGCCGGGGCGTTATGCGCGCCAGACCATTCCGGAAGTGCTGGGGCAGAGCGTGCCGGAAGAGATCACCAGCGTGGCGGATGCGCAGCTCAAGGCCGTGCGTGATGTGCAGCAGACGGTCGAGAAGAGCGTGAATGAAGCGCTCAAGCAGGTGACGCTGCCGCTGGAAGAGGTCATGACCGCGATGACCGAAGCCGTCACCGGCAAGGCCGCCAATGATGCCGGCGACACGGCGGGCAACAGCTCATCCAGTGCCTCCAGGGCGCAAGGTGCGAGCACCAGACCTGCCGCTTCCAAGGCCGCATCAGCCGCTGGGGCGCCAGCCGCTGAGTCGGCAGCGCCGGCAAGCAAGCCCGCCGCGCGCAAGCGTGCTGCACCCAAAAGCACAGCCTCCAGGAGCAATGCTGCCAAGAGCACAGCTGCCAAGAGCGCAACGACCACCAGCAGCACGGCCAGCGACAGCACTACCAAACAGAGCACTGCGAGCACGGCTGCCAGCAGCACCGGTAGCTCAGCGACCAAGACCACCACGGCGAGAAAGACCTCCACGCCACGCAAGACGGCAGCCAGCAAGACGACCACTGCCAACAAGTCAACGGCGGCCAAGACGACTGCAAGCAAGACGACTGCAAGCAAGGCGACTGCGAGCACGTCAGCCTCTGACAGCAAGCCGTCTGCATCAGGCACCTCGAGCAGCAGCACTTCTTCCACGGCTTCGGGCTCCAGCGCTACGAAGCCCGCGACGACGCGCAAGAGCACTGCCAGCAAGAGCACGGCGAGCAAGAGCACCGCCAGCTCGACGGGAAGCGCGAGCACTGCCAAGACGGGTAGCAACACCGGGGCTTCCAGTCAGGAGGCTACCCGCTCAGGCACTTCAAGCTCTGGTGCTTCCACTACCACCGCCAAGAGTGACACCGGCAGCGAAGCGCCCAAGCCGCGCCGTGGCCGCCCCTCCAATGCCAGCAAGGCCGCCGCCGCCAAGGCCGCTGAAGAGGAGGCGAAGAAGGACGACGCCAAGCCTGCGGCCAGCAAGGCAGATGGCGCGTCTGGCAATGCCAAGGATAGCGACAAGAGTTGATCTGCGGCGCCACAAGCTGTGAGTCAGAACCGCAACGCCAGCCCTTCGGGGCTGGCGTTGCGCGTTCAGGCTGTGCTTGCAGGTCGGGCTTTCAAGCTCAAGCTGCGCTAGAGGTTTCTCGACGCCGCATCCCTTGCGCCTTCCAGCAGTTCGATCATCGCGCTGGCGGCGTTCGAGAGGGTGCGGTTGTTGTGATAGAGGTAACCGAGCTGGCGTTCGATGGGGCGGTGGTCGATGGGCAGGATCTCGATCTCGTCATCGATCATGCTTTCCGGTAGTACGCTCCAGCCCAGGCCGATGGCGACCATCATCTTGAGGGTTTCGAGGTAGTTGGTGGACATCGAGACTTCCACCGAGAGACCGTCACGCGCGAAGGTGTCGATGACGATGCCGCGCGTGAAGGTCAGGTGGCCCGGCAGCACGGCGTCGTGCTGTGAGAGGGCGGCCAGCGGCAACGCTTTGTGACCTGCCAGCGGGTGATCACGTCCGCACACGAAGCGCATCTCATCCAGCCACACCGGCACTACCGTCAGATTGGGATCGCGATGCGGTGCCAGGGTGACGACGGCCAGTTCCAGCTCCCCATCCAGTACGCCCTGATAGGCCTGTTCCGAATCCAGAAACCGCATGTCCATGCGCACCTCGGGGTGGGCCATGGTGAAGGCCTTGAGCAGCGGCGGCAGCCGGTGCAGGCCCACATGGTGGCTGGTGGCCATCGTCAGGCTGCCTTTTACCTCGCCGGACAGATTGCGCAGCGCGCGCCGGGTGTCATCGTGCATCACCAGGATGGCGCGGGCGCGGGGCAGCAGGATATTGCCGGCCTCCGTCAGCGAGACACGCCGTCCGATGCGATCGAACAGCCGTGCGCCATGCAGTTGCTCCAGCTGGGCGATACGTTTGGAAACGGCCGGCTGGGTGAGGTGCAGCTGCTCGGCGGCAAGCGAGAAGGAGGCGGTTTCGGCGACGGCGACGAAGGCCTGCAGAGAGGGTGTGTCCATGTGGGGCAGCTATCCTGTCATGAGGGCAATCATAGGGGCGTTCAGGGGAGCGTCAAGCGGGGCGATCGATACCGGCGCAGGCAGATGCACTCCTGATCAAGACCTGATGAGCAATGGTATTCCTTTTGGGAATCCAAAGCATGAAAAACATGAATTGCTTTTATTCATTCTCGCCGAGTACTCTTGATGGCACAGGACGCGGCGGCGATGCTGGAGCCAGCAAGCAAGTGGTCACTATCCACGGGCTCGCACGACCGCCCCGCCATCAACACTGGACGACACACCCTCATCAAGGGGCCGTTACGAGCCCCGAGGCAGCAAGCGCGCTCTTACCGTAAGGCGCCACGAGGAGACACGACATGGCTAGCCAGACCCTTTATGACAAGTTGTGGGATCAGCACCTGGTCAAGCAACGCGAAGACGGTACTGCACTCATCTACATCGACCGTCACCTGCTGCACGAAGTCACGTCGCCGCAGGCATTCGAGGGGCTGCGTCTGGCCGGTCGCAAGCCGTGGCGTCTGGATGCCAACCTGGCAACGCCGGACCACAACGTGCCGACGTCTCTCAAGGAGCGTGCTGCCGGTATCGCGGGCATCGAGGACGAGACCTCACGCATTCAGGTGCAGACCCTCGACGACAACTGCAACAGCTTCAACATCGAGCAGTTCACCATCAATGATGCGCGTCAGGGCATCGTGCACGTGGTCGGGCCGGAGCAGGGCGCGACTCTGCCGGGCATGACCGTGGTGTGTGGCGATTCCCACACCGCGACCCACGGTGCCTTCGCGGCACTGGCCCACGGGATCGGCACCTCCGAGGTCGAGCACGTGCTCGCCACCCAGTGCCTGATCCAGCGCAAGATGAAGAACATGCTGGTGCGCGTCGATGGTCGTCTCGGCACTGGCGTCACCGCCAAGGATGTCGTGCTCGCCATCATCGGCGAGATCGGCACCGCCGGCGGTACCGGCTACGCCATCGAATTCGGCGGCTCTGCCATCCAGGACATCTCCATGGAAGGCCGCATGACCATCTGCAACATGGCGATCGAAGCCGGTGCGCGGGTCGGTCTGGTCGGTGTCGATGACATCACCATCGACTATCTCTACGAGCGCCCCTATGCGCCGAACGCCCAGCAGTGGGAAGCGGCCGTCGCCGACTGGCGCAATCTGGTCTCCGATGCGGACGCCGAATTCGACAAGGTCGTGGTGCTCAAGGCCGAGGATATCGCGCCGCAGGTCACCTGGGGCACCAGCCCGGAGCAGGTCACCAGCGTCAATGGCGTGGTGCCGGACCCGGCTGCAGCCAGCGATGACACCGAAGCGCGTGGCATCACCCGTGCGCTCGAGTACATGGGCCTCAGCGCTCAGCAGAAGATCACCGACATCAAACTGGACCGCGTGTTCATCGGTTCCTGCACCAACTCGCGCATCGAGGATTTGCGTGAAGCGGCGCGCGTGGCCGAAGGCCGCACGGTCGCCAAGAGCCTCAAGCAGGCGATGGTGGTGCCGGGCTCTGGCTTGGTGAAGGCGCAGGCGGAAGCGGAAGGGCTGCACGAGATCTTCCTCGCGGCGGGCTTTGAATGGCGTGAGCCGGGTTGCTCCATGTGTCTGGCGATGAACGCCGACAAGCTGGGCGCCGGTGAGCACTGTGCTTCCACCTCCAACCGCAACTTCGAAGGCCGTCAGGGCTTCGGTGGGCGTACGCACCTCGTCAGCCCGGCCATGGCCGCCGCTGCCGCGATTGCGGGTCACTTCGTTGATGTTCGTGACTTTGCCCCCATCCCTACCAACAACACTCAAGTCGCCTGAGGAGGCCCGACATGGAAAAGTTCATTCGCCAGCAGGGCCTCGTGGCACCGCTTGATCGCGCCAACGTCGATACTGACCTGATCATCCCGAAGCAGTTTCTGAAGTCGATCAAGCGTACCGGCTTCGGGCCGAACCTCTTCGATGAGCTGCGTTATCTCGATGAGGGCTATATCGGTCAGGACATCAGCAAGCGTCCGCTGAATCCGGATTTCGTGCTCAACCAGCCGCGTTACGCGGGGGCCAGCGTATTGCTGGCGCGTCGCAACTTCGGTTGTGGTTCCTCGCGTGAACACGCGCCCTGGGCACTGACCGACTTCGGCTTCCGCGTGGTCATCGCGCCGAGCTTCGCCGATATCTTCTACAACAACTCGTTCAAGAACGGCCTGTTGTTGATTACCCTCGACGAGGACACGGTGGACCGTCTGTTCAAGGAAGCCGAGGCGGTGGAAGGGTATCGTCTGGATATCGACCTCGAGGCACAGGCAGTCATCACGCCGTCCGGTGAGTCGATTCCCTTCGAGGTCGACAACTTCCGCAAGCATTGCCTGATGGAAGGCCTGGACGATATCGGTCTGACCCTCAAGGACCAGGACGCCATCGACAGCTTCGAGAAGCGTCATCGCACCGAGCGTCCGTGGCTGTTCCGCGACGGCAAGACGGCCTGATCTGGCCAGCGTCGCGTCAGTCAGCGCCTGACATCGCAACATATTCGTCATGGCTCGCCGTCCAGAATGGCGGCGAGCCCAGTCTCAGCACCGACGGTGAACCGTCGGTCTCGCCGGAAGACTTCCGGCCCAAGGAGAGTTCCAGATGAGCCGCAATATCCTGATTCTGCCCGGTGATGGCATTGGCCCGGAAATCACTGCCGAAGCCGTGAAGATCCTTGAAGCCGCCCGCAGCGAAGGCCTGGACATCACGCTGAGCGAAGGCAAGGTCGGTGGTGCAGGGTATGACGCGGCCGGCCACCCGCTGCCGGCGGAAACGCTGGAGGCGGCCAAGGCGGCGGATGCCATTCTGCTCGGCGCAGTCGGCGGCCCGCAGTGGGACAAGCTCGAGGACATCTCGCTGCGTCCGGAACGCGGCCTGCTGGGGCTGCGCAAGGAGCTCGAGCTGTTCGCCAATCTGCGTCCGGCGATTCTCTACCCGCAGCTGGCCGAGGCCTCCAGCCTCAAGCCGGAAGTGGTGTCCGGTCTGGACATCATGATCGTGCGTGAGCTGACCGGTGGCATCTACTTCGGTCAGCCGCGTGGCATCGAGACGCGTGATGGTCAGCAGGTCGGTTACAACACCTACGTCTACTCCGAGTCCGAGATCGAGCGCATCGGTCGCACCGCCTTCGAGATGGCGCAGAAGCGCAACAAGAAGCTGTGCAGCGTCGACAAGGCCAACGTGCTGGAAGTCACCATGCTGTGGCGTGACGTGATGGAGCGCATCTCCGCCGACTACCCGGATGTCGAGCTGTCGCACATGTACGTCGACAACGCCGCCATGCAGCTGGTACGTGCACCCAAGCAGTTCGACGTGGTGGTCACCGGCAACATGTTCGGTGACATCCTGTCGGATGAGGCCGCGATGTTGACCGGCTCCATCGGCATGCTGCCGTCCGCCTCGCTGAATGCGGGTGGTCAGGGCATGTACGAGCCGTGCCACGGCAGCGCGCCGGATATCGCGGGCCAGGGCATCGCCAACCCGCTGGCGACCATCCTGTCGGTGGCCATGATGCTGCGCTACTCGCTCAACGAAGCCGCCTGGGCCGAGCGCATCGAGAAGGCGGTCGGCGTGGTGCTGGATGAAGGGCTGCGCACTGCCGACATCGCCTACGCCGGCACGCGCAAGGTCTCCACCTCCGAGATGGGCGATGCCGTGCTGGCCGCCTTCAAGGCCCAGGCGTAAGGCAAGACCCGCGTGAACGCCGCCAGCCAGCGGCGTTCACGCGATGATCATGGGGGAGCTCGGCGTGCGTCGCCGGGTTCTCATGTCAGGACCTGCGGCTGGAGCGTTGGGCAAGGCTCGTCTCGTGTGAGTTGCCTGTGCTCGCTGCGGGTCATTCCTGTGTCGGGAGCGGTGGTGTCTTCCATGCTCCCGGCCGTGCATGAACAAGGAGAACAAGCATGTTGAAAGTCGGATTTGTCGGTTGGCGTGGCATGGTCGGTTCCGTGCTGATGCAACGCATGCGTGATGACAACGATTTCGCCGGTATCGAGCCGGTATTCTTCTCCACCTCCCAGGTCGGTCAGGCCGGTCCTGACCTGGGCACGCCGGTGCCGGCGCTCAAGGATGCCAATGACATCAATGAGCTGAAGGCGCTGGATGTCATCGTCACCTGTCAGGGCGGCGACTACACCAAGCAGGTGTTCGGCCCGCTGCGCGAAGCCGGCTGGAAGGGCGACTGGATCGATGCGGCCTCCACCCTGCGCATGGACAAGGACGCCGTGCTGGTGCTGGACCCGGTCAACCGTCACGTGATCGACCAGAAGATCGGCGCCGGTGCCAACACCTTCGTCGGCGGCAACTGCACCGTCAGCCTGATGCTGATGGGCCTGGGCGGCCTGTTCGAGGCCGGCATGGTCGAGTGGATGACCTCCATGAGCTACCAGGCAGCTTCCGGCAGCGGTGCGCGCCACATGCGTGAGCTGCTGACCCAGATGGGCCAGCTCAATGGCAGCGTGGCCTCAGAGCTTGCGGACCCGGCCAGCGCCATCCTCGACATCGACCGCAAGGTGACCGCCACCATGCGCGGCGATGACTTCGCGACTCAGCAGTTCGGTGCGCCGCTGGCCGGCTCACTGCTGCCGTGGATCGATTCCGCGATGGAATCCGGTCAGACCCGCGAGGAGTGGAAGGCCGGTGTCGAGGCCAACAAGATTCTCGACAGCCAGGGCAACCCGATCATGATCGACGGGCTGTGCGTGCGTATCGGTGCGATGCGTTCCCACTCCCAGGCCTTCACCGTCAAGCTCAAGCAGGACGTGCCGCTGGACGAGATCGAAGACCGCCTGGCCAAGCACAACGACTGGGTCAAGGTCGTCGCCAATACCAAGGAAGACAGCCTCAAGCACCTGACACCGGCCGCCGCGACCGGCACCCTGACCGTACCGGTCGGCCGTCTGCGCAAGCTGGCGATGGGGGGCGAATACCTGTCCGCCTTCAGTGTCGGTGACCAGCTGCTGTGGGGGGCCGCGGAGCCTCTCAAGCGCATGCTGACCATCCTGCGTGAACATCGCGCGGCCTGATCGCACTGTGTAGCAGCATGTCGTCGGGTTCGTTGCGAGCCTGACCTGAAAACGCCCTCGGCTCTCTGGAGTCGAGGGCGTTTCTCTTTTGCACGTTACGTCTTGGAAGGTCGGTGATTTCAGGTAAGAGATAGGTCACTGATGTCACGGCGAGTACCAGATATCTCAGTCTTTCCTGCGCATTTTTTGCGATTTTGACTGGCGCTTTTGATGCATGATGGCAGGGAGGTGTTTTTTACGGGTATCGTAAAGGGGATATCGTCGAGCTGGTCACTCGCGATATGACGCCTCTGCGGCCGTTATCGATCGTGGGCCGTCACTCTATCGTTGAAACTTTTTCCACTTTGCCAATGGCTTCCCGCACTCTTGGGACGGACTCTCTGGTATCTTGTGTAAGTATACGTAACATAATGCGCAGGCCGGGCAATGATTCGGCCGCATACGAAGGGACACTCAATGGGACGCAAGCTTCCTCTCGCACTGGCGGTGTCGTTCGCCGTCTACAGTGCTCAGGCCTTGGCAGTCGGCATGGAATCGCCGCGGTTGCGCTCGAATCTGAATCAGCCACTGGACGCGCGCATCGGCCTCACGGATACCTCGGGCCTCGATGCCAGCCTCATCAAGGCCGGCGTTGCCGATTCTGCCGCCTTTACGCGAGCGGGCGTCGATCGCAGCTATGTCAGCGATGACATCAAGGTTGCCGTCAAGCAGCAGGGTGGGCGCTACTACCTCCAGCTGTCCACCAATGGCGCGGTACGTGAGCCCTATGTGGACCTGCTGCTGGATGTCGAATGGCCCAATGGCAAGCTGCAGCGTCAGGTGACCCTGTTGTTCGATCCGGCGGGCTATTCGAGTCAGCCGTCATTGGTGACACCTGCCGGCGCGCGCTCGCGCCCGCTGGCCACCAACGATTCCTCGCCGACGCGTTCCGTGGTGTTCCGCGACAATGCTCAGCCCAGCCAGGCTGCCTCGCGCAGTGCGTCATCCAGCACGCCGCCGTCCAGCATCAAGGTGCGCAACGGTGATTCGCTGTGGACGATCGCGCGTCGCGTGCGTCCGGATGCCAGTGTCAGCATCCGTCAGGCGATGCTGGCGATCCAGGAAGCCAACCCCAGGGCCTTCCCGGGCGGCAACATCAACAAGCTGCGTGCGGGAGTGGTGCTGAGCGTGCCGGACCGCAGCACCATGTTGGGACGTTCGCGTACCGAGGCTGACAAGGAAGTGCGTCAGCAGTATCAGCAGTGGGTCGCGGGCGCGCAGGGCAAGACCGTGCCGGCTCCGGCCAGCAAGAAAACCGCTGCGGCCAGCACGTCGAATGAGCCCTCCGCCAGTGATGCGCCTGCGGCCACGGCCGCACCGAGCGGGCCCGCCAGCGCGGGTGCCGACGGCAAGCCGCGTCTGACGCTGCTGGATGAAGACGGCAGCAAGCCCAAGGCGGCGGCAGCCAGTGGTCAGATCTCCGCGGGTAGTCAGCAGGCGATCGATGAACTGTCCGATCGCCTCGAGTCGCTGGAAGACCAGCTGCTGACCAATCAGCAACGCCTCGATCAGCTGGAGCAGGAGCGTGATGACCTGCGCAGCGAAGTGGCCTCCCTGCGCAACGAAGTCGGTGAGCTGCGAGCGTCGCTGGCAGAGCGTACCGAGCAGCTCGAGACGGCCAAGGTGCTGCTCGCCAAACAGAATCGTCTACTCGTCAACAGCGGTATCTCGCCGTTGGCGTTGCCGGAAAGCCTGATCGCCGCCGGGGTGGACCTCGGACAGCCGCGCGACGGCGAGGGCAACCTGGTGTTGCCCAAGCAGCCGTGGCCCCAGGCGACCTGGCAGTGGGTGCAGGACAACCTGGCCATCGTCGGCGGGGTGGCCGGGGCATTGCTGCTTCTGTTGCTGCTGTTGTTGCGTCGCCGCTCCGGTTCCGGGGGCGATGAGAACATGAGCTTTGCCGATGCGGTCCGCGGCAATGAAGAGCCCGACCAGGACAAGCCACGCGTCTTCCCTGATACCTTTGCGGCCTCGACTGCCGCTGCTGCCGCGGGTCACAAGTCATCCGCGTCTGAAGATGCCAACGTGGCGGCGCGCCGGGGTTCCGGTAGCCTTGAGCCGCTCTCCCAGCCGGAAGCGGCTGCGATCAGCGAGGCGGACATCTTCATCGCCTACGGCCGCTTCGATCAGGCCCAGGCCCTGCTGGAGGCCGGTCTGGTGGAAGATCCCGCACGCCAGGACCTGCGCCTCAAGTTGATGGGTGTCCATGGCGAGCTTGGCAATGCTGAAGCCCTGCATCATGAAGGTGAGCAGGTGCTGGCGGCCGGCAATGAGGAAGAGCGTTTCGAGGCTCAGGCGCTGCTGGATCGCTACAGTGTCTCAAGCAGTGCGCTGCGTGCTGTCGCAGGCGGCGGCGCGAGTCAGGTGGGGCGCAAGGTCTCCTATCTGTCTGGGGTGGCAAGCCAGCAGGCGGCAGCGCCTCGCGCGCCGCTTGAAGGTCGCGACAAGGCCGATGATGCGGCTCGCGGCCCGGCAGATGCATCCGCCACGGGCTCTGACGCCTCCCTTGATGACTCGGAAGAGGCTAGCGCGCTGTCTGACAGCGAACCGCATGCCGGTGACGGCGTGAGCGAACCGTTGGTCGAGCATGCTCCCGATCAAGGCGTCGCGTTCGAGCCGGGCCTCAAGGGCGAGGACCTCGAGAAGGCGCCCGTGCGTGAGAGCCACTTCAACAGCGACAACGTGATCGATTACCAGGCGCCGGAATTGACGCTGGGGGATACTGGTCACGCTGATGGCGAGAAGGGCACTGATGCCGCGGCATCCAAGGCGGCGGATAGCGCGCTCAAGGGCGAGTCCGTCGAGTTCACCTCACTGCGTGAAGAGCTGGATGACCACTCCGCGATCGGGAGCGGCGCCGCAAGTGAGAAGAACGGTGCTGCAAGTGAGAGTAGTGGCGCAAGTGAAGGCAGCGCTGCGAGCCAGAAGCCGTATGAGGCGTCAAGCAAGCCGTCAGCCGCAGTCGATGGCATGGACGAGTTGCCGTCACTGGATAGCATGACGCTGGAAGAGGTGGACGTGCCGCGGCGTGATATCTCGGAATTCGAGGTCGAGGAAGTGGCGTTCGAGTCTGGGGATCAGGATAATGCCTATCCCTCTGTCGAGTCGGCAGGGTTTGGGGCTGGCGCCCAGGATACCGTGGCATTCCAACAGCTCGAGGAAGCCCGTCAGTTGTTGGTGGATGGCGATGATGATCAGGCGGCTGCGCTGCTTGAGCCGCTCGCTACCGCCAGTGATGACATGGTCCGTGAAGAGGCGCTGGCGTTGATGGAGCGCTTTGGTCTGACCTGATGCCCTTTTTTACACCGTTGGATGATAACGAGAAACGCCCGGGGCGCATTGCTCTGGGCGTTGAATATGATGGCACCCGCTATTGTGGCTGGCAGCGTCTGAGCCACGCCCCCTCCGTGCAGGAAGCGCTCGAGAAGGCCTTGTCCAAGGTCGCCTCCACGCCGATTACCGTGCATTGCAGTGGCCGCACCGATTCCGGTGTGCATGCCGTGCGTCAGGTCGTGCATTTCGATACCCCCGTGGGCCGCAGTCGCAAGGCCTGGCGCATGGGCGGTAACGTCAACCTTCCCCCCGATATCGGGATTCATTGGGCCGTGCCGGTGCCCGATGATTTCCATGCGCGTTTCAGCGCCATCGCCCGCCGCTATCGCTACATGATCATCAACCAGCCGTTTCGGCCGGTGATGGAGCGCAACAATGTCACCTGGTGTCGTGAGCCGCTCAATGTCGCCGACATGCAGGCCGCGGCGGCGCATCTGGTGGGCGAGCTGGATTTCTCGGCGTTCCGCGCCGCAGGCTGTCAGTCGCGCTCGCCGCGCCGCCACGTGCACTTCATTGAAGTCAGTCGCCATGGCCATATCGTCATGATCGATATCCAGGCCAATGCCTTCCTGCATCACATGGTGCGCAATATCGCGGGCACCTTGATGGCCATCGGGCGTGGCGAGAAGCCTGTCGAGTGGATCGTCGAGCTGATGCGCGGAGGAGATCGCACGCGCTCGAGCGCGACGGCAGCGGCGACAGGGCTTCACTTCGTCGATGTCATCTATCCGCCGCGCTATGCGCTGCCCAAGGAACCCCTGGGCCCTGGTCTGGTCGCACATCTTGGCGAGTGGACGGGCGAGCGCCCGTTGCCGGACTGCCCGATGGTGCGCTCACGCATGGCGCGTGCCGAGGCCGAGGGTGCCGAAGAGGCGCGCGCGGCAGGCAAGCTCAGTGAGCAGGAGGCCATTCGACTGGCCAACGTGGCCCGTGAAGCCGAGCGCCTCAGTCGCGAGCATGAACAAGCGATTCCTGCGGCAGGCGATCCTGCGGCAGGCGATCCTGCGGCAGGCGCCGAGGATGACACGCTGACGGCTGCCACCCAGAATGAATCCTCACGTTGAACGGAGTGATCCCATGACCGAGATGAGCGCTCGAGCGAGCCAGCGTACCCGGATCAAGATCTGTGGCTTGACGCGTGAGCAGGATATCCGCGACGCCGTGGCAGCAGGGGCCGATGCGCTGGGCTTCGTGCTGTGGCCGGGCAGCAAGCGTGCGGTGGATGTGGCGCGGCTGGCCGAGCTTGCCGCGTGCGTGCCGGCCTTCGTGACGCGGGTCGGCCTGTTCGTGGATGCCAGCGCCGAAGAGATTGCGGCGGCGGCACCGCACCTCGATCTGCTCCAGTTGCATGGCAATGAGACGCCAGAGCAGTGTCGGGCGGCTGGGCGGCCCTATATCAAGGCGTTGCGCATGCGTGACGGGATCGATCTCGCCGCGCAGGCGGCGCGCTATCACGATGCGCGTGGCTTGCTGCTGGATGCCTATCGTCCCGGCGTGCCCGGTGGCACCGGCGAGACCTTCGACTGGTCGCGCATCCCGGCCGATCTGCCGCTGCCGGTCATCCTGGCAGGTGGTCTCGAGTCAGGCAATGTCGCTGCGGCGGTGGCGCAGGTCGCCCCTTATGCGGTCGATGTCTCCGGTGGTGTGGAAGCCGCGCCCGGCGAGAAGAGTGCCGAGCGCATGCAGGCATTCTGTCAGGCAGTCCGCCAGCAGCGCTGATTTGCCGGCAAGGTTGTGGCCCTTGCGTTGCTTTCGTCCCAAGCGGCGAGGGCCGCAACGCTCAATTGGCATCTCGCACTACCCGCAAGGGGGGCGAAGCCGCTACAATGACCCCCAGAATTCGGAAAAGTGGCCGTACGACCAATGGGTTGCACGGTCTTTTCCATTGGCACTGCCCTGTGATGGTAGCTGCCCGCCATATTGCCGGGGCGTGAACGCCCTGGAATATGTGCCAACTCGCATGGCCGCCGACAGTCGTCGAGCGGTGCCCAGAACAGCAGCAAAACGGAAGCCTCCCCACCATGAGCTGGCTTGACAAGATTGTGCCGTCAATGAGCCGTATCCAACGCAAGGATCGGCGTACCTCCATTCCTGACGGCCTGTGGCGTAAATGCCCCAAGTGCGAAGCAGTCCTGTACCTTCCGGAGCTGACCAAGCACGACAACGTCTGCCCGAAGTGTGACCACCACCTGCGTCTCACTGCGCGTGCGCGTCTGTCCTGGTTCCTCGACAGCGAAGGCCGCGAGGAAATCGCGGCGGATCTCGAGCCGGTCGATCGCCTCAAGTTCCGCGACTCCAAGAAGTACAAGGATCGCCTGAGCGCTGCCCAGAAGCAGACATCCGAGAAGGATGCGCTGGTCGCCATGCGCGGTGCACTCTCCGGTCAGCCGGTCGTGGCCGTGGCCTTCGAGTTCAGCTTCATGGGTGGCTCCATGGGTGCCATCGTCGGCGAGAAGTTCGTGCGTGCAGCAGAGCTTGCGCTGGCCGAGAACATCCCGCTGGTCTGCTTCGCCGCCTCCGGTGGTGCTCGCATGCAGGAAGCCTTGTTCTCCCTGATGCAGATGGCCAAGACCTCCGCGGCGCTTGAAAAGCTCAAGCAGGCTGGCGTGCCGTACATCAGCGTGCTGACCGATCCGGTCTTCGGTGGCGTGTCTGCGTCGCTGGCGATGCTGGGCGACCTGAATGTCGCTGAGCCGAACGCCCTGATCGGCTTTGCCGGTCCGCGGGTCATCGAGCAGACCGTGCGCGAGAAGCTGCCGGAAGGCTTCCAGCGCTCCGAGTTCCTGCTCGAGCATGGCGCCGTCGACATGATCATCCACCGCCGCGAGATGCGTGAGCGCCTGTCCAGCATCCTGCTCAAGTTGCAGGGCATGCCGGTCAACGCCGCCAACCTGCCGGTCGCGGATGCGGTCGTCGAAGAAGAATCCGTCGAGGCGGATGCGACTGTCGAAGCACCGGCCGAGCCGCGCTCCGCCGTGGACAGCGTGCTCGACGAGACCTTCACCAGCGAGAAGCCGCAAGGCGAACGTCGCGATGGCTGAGCAGGGCTCCGCCCCGGCAAGCTGCAGCACCGATGAGGTGCTGCAGTCTTCCTCACTCCCTCCGCTGGATGCCGCTTCGTGGCAGCTTTCCCCCCTGCATGATGCCGTGCCGCGTGGCCACTCGCTGGATGAGTGGCTGACGCGTCTCGAGCATCAGCACCCCGTCAGTATCGATATGGGCCTTGCCCGAGTGCTGTGCGTGGCCAGGCGTCTCGGTCTGGTCGGGGCGGGCGCGCGTCGGCTCGGTGACCGCATCATTACCGTGGCGGGGACCAATGGCAAGGGCTCGACAGTTGCCATGCTCGAGGCGCTGGGGCGTGCCCACGGGCTGAGCACCGCCACCTATACCTCTCCGCACCTGCTGCATTACAACGAGCGTCTGAGCTTCAATGGTCAAGACGTCAGTGATGCGGCATTGGTCACGGCCTTTGAGCAGGTCGATTCCGCGCGCCATTCCGGGCTGTCGGCCAATGGTGAGCCGCTGGATGACGAGGGTGTGATCAGCCTGACCTACTTCGAGGCCGGCACGCTGGCCGGGCTATGGCTGATCGCTCAGCAGCAACCGCAGCTCGCGATTCTGGAAGTCGGCCTGGGCGGACGTCTGGATGCCGTCAACATCATCGATTGTGATGTCGCGATGATCATCACGGTCGCACAGGATCATGCCGCGTTTCTTGGCACCGACCTCGAGAACATCGGCTTCGAGAAGGCCGGGATTCTGCGCGCCGGCAAGCCGGCCGTGTTCGGCTCGGATGTGCTGCCGTCCAGTTGTGCGGCGCATGCTCGCACGCTGGGTGTCACGCCGCAGGTGCTATGGCAGGACTTTCGCTGGCAGGCCGCGGCTGAATTTGTAAATGGCAATGTGAATAGCAGTGTGAAGGGCAGTGTGGATGGCAGCACGGACCATTCGGCTACCTCTCAATGGCAATGGCAGCGCCTGTCAGCGCCGGCACTGACGTTCGATGCGCTGCCAGACCCGGGCTTGCCGCGGGACAATGCGGCCAGTGCGCTGAATGCGTTGGTCGAGGCCGGTATCGAGCTCAACGCCGAATGCGTGCAGCAGGCCATGGCGAGCGTCAAGCTCAAGGGGCGTATGCAATGGCTGAGTCGTCACGGGCGAGACTGGTGTCTGGATGTCGGCCATAACCCGCATGCCGCGAGTTATCTGGCCAGCCGTCTTGCTGCTCATGACCTGCGTTGCGCGCGGGATCCTGCCACCCGTCCGCGGCGGGCGTTGCTCGCCATGCTGGGCGACAAGGATGCCGCTGGCGTGATTCAGGCGCTGGCACCGGTGGTGGACGGCTTCGTCGTCGCCACCCTGGATGGCGAGCGTAGCCGTCAGGCCAGTGAGCTTGCCGCCGTGGTCCGCCACTGTGGTGGTGAGGTGCTGGCGGAGTGCGAGACGGTCACCGCTGCAGCCGAATGGTTGGCACGCGAGACGAGCGCTGGAGAAGTATTGGTCTGTGGTTCCTTCTTCACGGTCGGTGAAGCATTGATGTGGCTCGACGCCCAGGCCTGATGCAGGCCGGCGGCGGGTCCGGGATTTCGGGTGCAAGGGAGATGTCACAATGAAATATGGCAAACGCGAGCGAATCAGCGGTGCGGTCATCCTGCTGGCGTTGGGGGTGATCTTCATCCCGATGCTCTTCGATGAGCCGCCGGCCCGTGATGAGCGCCCGAGTCCGGTGATGACGCTTGGCAAGCCGGTGGATATCGATCGCTCCAACGTCGATGAGCCGCAGCCGCCCAGCGAGCTGAAGATCGGCACGGATGTGCCGATCACCTTCGTCGACAGCAACGGCAAGGTGCGTGACAGTGACCCGGGTGCTGGCAGTGACAGCGGTTCCGAGTCCCAAGGCCGTGTCGCCGAGGCCGAGCAGTTGTCGCCGACCCGCTCTGTGGCCAGCAGCGAGCCGCAGTCAAAGCCAAAGCCGGAACCGGAACCGGAACCGGAACCCGCTGCCAAGCCGGAGCCCAAGCCTGCTCCCAAGGCTGAACCCAAGCCCGCGCCCAAGCCTGAGCCGAAGCCTGCGGTTGCCTCGAATGCGCCGTCGTCTTCCGCCGGTGGCTGGGCCGTGCAGGTCGGCAGCTTCGGTGACCCGGCCAACGCCGAGCGTCTCCAGAAGGAGCTGCAGGGCAAGGGCTTCGCGGCATACCGTATCCCGCGTGGCAGCAAGTTGACCGTTGTCTTCGTCGGCCCGTACAAGTCTTCCGAGATCGGTGAGTCCGCACGCTCGCGCCTGCAGCAGCAGGTCAATATCAAGGGCCTGCTGGTACGACGCAAGGAGGGTGAGTGAACGAGCTGGTCTGGATCGATTGGCTATGTCTGGGCCTGATCGGTATCTCGGTACTGCTGGGGCTGATGCGGGGTCTGCTCAGCGAGGCCCTGGGTCTGGCGGGCTGGCTGGTGGCATTGGTCGCGGCACGCCAGTTCGGCGCCGAGGTGGGTGGCCTTCTCGAAGAGATGATTGTCTCGCCGGGCATCCGCACCGCAGTCGGCTTCGTGCTGGTGGTGATCGCGAGCGTGCTGATCTGGGGGCTGATGTTGCGCCTGCTGGAACGCTTGATTCATGCGGTCGGCATGGGCGGCTTCAATCGCCTGCTCGGCGGTGTATTCGGCGCCTTGCGCGCGGCGGTCATACTGGTGCTGATCACCGCCGTGGTGGGGCTGACGCCCCTGCGTGACAGCGCCGACTGGCAGGCCGCCCAGCTGCGGCCGATGCTTGAGCAGCTGCGCGACTGGTCGTTGGCTCGCTATCGTGAGTGGGATACGGGCGGTGACTGGGGCCAGAGCGTGTCGCTTCCGGATTCCACCAGCGGCACCCGGCTCAAGCAGCAGGCCAGCGGTCTGATCGACAGCGCCCAGCGAGAAGGGCGTGCGTTGAGCGACAGCCTCAGCCAGCAGGCGCTGCAGTCGTTCACGCGCCAGGATGCCACGCAGGACCAGCCCTCGCTGGAGGCGTTGCTCAGGGGCAGCACCGCTGGCGAGGCCGCAAGCCGCAATGCGGGTGGTGAGCAGTGACAGGCAGGATCTTCAGCGCCGGGCATCGTGGCCCGGCGTTGTCGTTTTCGGCATTCGGCACGCGTTGCTGAAGCCTCATGCGGGGCAGTCGAAGGGGTTGACCCATCGGTCAGGTGTTGCCTGCATGGGGGGCAGGCCTGACAATTGCGCCGTGTGAGCACTCATATTGCCATATGGACGGGCGCCGGCAGTCGCCAGCGTGCGCTTCCCTATCCAAGTGTGTATTAGTGAGGTAATGACGGGATGTGCGGGATTGTAGGTTTGATGGCCAACGCCTCGGTCAACCAGGCGCTGTATGACGCGCTGACCGTATTGCAGCACCGCGGGCAGGACGCCGCGGGCATGATGACCTGGCACGAAGGTCGTTTCCTGCTGCGCAAGAGCAATGGTCTGGTGCGTGATGTCTTCCGCACTCGTCACATGCAGCGTCTCAAGGGCAACATGGGGATCGGCCATGTTCGCTACCCGACCGCCGGTTCCTCCAGCGAGGCGGAATCACAGCCGTTCTATGTCAACTCGCCTTACGGCATCACGCTGGCGCACAACGGCAACCTGACCAACTCCGACCAGCTCAAGCAGGAGTTGTTCTCCTCTGATCTGCGTCACATCAACACCAGCTCCGATTCCGAGGTGCTGCTCAACGTCTTCGCTCACGAGCTGGGCAAGCAGGGCATGCGTCTGGGTGCCGGTGATGTGTTCGATGCCGTGCGTCGTGTGCATCGTCGCTGCAAGGGCGGCTACGCGGCCGTCTCGATCATCAACGGCACTGGCCTGGTCGCTTTCCGTGATCCGCACGGCATCCGTCCGGCGTGTTTCGGCAAGCGTGACTCCGCCGAAGGCGTCGAGTACATGATCGCCTCCGAATCCGTGGCGCTCGACGTCGCCGGCTTCGAGCTGATCCGTGACCTGGCCCCGGGTGAAGCGGTATTCATCGACATGGAGCGTGAGCTGCACACTCTGCAGTGCGCGGATGATCCGGTTCTCAAGCCGTGCATCTTCGAACACGTCTACCTGGCGCGTCCGGATTCCCTGCTCGACGGTGCCTACGTCTATGGCACCCGCATGCGCATGGGCGAGAAGCTGGCCGACAAGATCGTGCGTGAATGGCCGGAGCAGGACATCGATGTCGTGATTCCGATCCCCGATACCTCGCGTACCTCCGCCCTCGAGCTGGCCCAGCATCTGGGAGTGACTTACCGCGAAGGCTTCATGAAGAACCGCTATATCGGCCGTACCTTCATCATGCCGGGGCAGACACTGCGCAAGAAGTCCGTGCGTCAGAAACTCAACGCCATCGATATCGAGTTTGCCGGCAAGAACGTGCTGCTGGTGGACGATTCCATCGTGCGCGGTACCACCTGCAACGAGATCATCCAGATGGCGCGTGAAGCGGGCGCCAAGAACGTCTACTTCGCGTCGGCAGCACCGGCGGTTCGCTACCCCAACGTTTACGGCATCGACATGCCGGCGGCGGAAGAGCTGATCGCCCATGACCGTACCGAGAAGGAAATCGCGGACCTGATCGGCGCTGACCGTCTGTTCTATCAGGACCTCGACGACCTGAAGGACGCCTGTCGTGAAGTCAATCCGGCGCTGGATGAGTTCGATTGCTCCGTGTTCGACGGTGTCTACGTGACCGGCGATATCGATGAAGCCTATCTGAACGACCTGCGTGCCTCGCGCAATGATGGCGCCAAGAGCGCTGGCGAGACCCACGCGGTGGTGGATCTGCACAACGATTCGGAAGATCTCGACTGATCCGGCTGCCTGCCATCCTCGGCAGGCAATCACGCGATGAGCGAACCGCAACGGGCTCCGGAGAAATCCGGGGCCCGTTGCGCGTTCAAAACCGGTAACATTGGCGCATCGCTTTTCCTTCTTCTTGCTGTCGACGCGACCCGAGATGCTGAAGACGCGACATGTCACAGCGGCGCGTGACGCTGGATCGTGATTCACAGGGCAGTAGATTCCATCAGTAGAGGTACTGGACACCATGCACGACGACAATCTTTCCCGCGCCGGTCTTTCCCGCGATGAGCTGGGCCTCGAGACGCTCGCCATCCGTGCCGGTCACCTGCGCGGTGCCGAGCAGGAACACGGCGAGCCCATCTACACCACCTCAAGTTTCGTCTATGGCAGCGCCGCTGAGGCCGCAGCCAAGTTCGGGGGCGATGAAGCCGGCAACATCTACTCGCGCTTCACCAATCCGACGGTGCGCTTCTTCGAGGAGCGCCTGGCGGCGATGGAAGGCGGTGAGCGTTGCGTGGCAACCAGTTCCGGCATGGCCGCGATCATGTCCACCGTGCTGGCGTTGCTGGAATCCGGCGATGAAATCGTCGCGTCGCGTTCCATCTTCGGTTCGAGTGTCAGCCTGTTCACCAAGTACTTCGGCAAGCTGGGCATCACTACGCGCTTCGTCGAACTGAAGGATCTGGATGCCTGGCGCGAGGCGATCACGCCGGCCACCAAGCTGTTGTTCGCCGAGACACCGTCCAATCCGCTGTCCGAGCTCGGCGATATCAAGGCATTGGCGGCGCTGGCCCATGAGAACGACGCCTGGCTCGCCATCGACAACTGCTTCTGTACGCCGGCTCTGCAGCGCCCGCTGACGCTGGGCGCCGATATCGTCATCCACTCCGCCACCAAGTATCTCGATGGTCAGGGCCGGACGCTGGGTGGTGCCGTGGTCGGAAGCTCCTCGCTGATGGAGGAGGTCTATGGCGTGGTGCGTACCTGCGGGCCGTGCCTGAGCCCCTTCAACGCCTGGGTCTTCCTCAAGGGCCTGGAGACGCTGAACATTCGCATGGAAGCCCACTGTGCACGTGCGCTGACGCTGGCACATTGGCTGGAGGCGCATCCGGCCATCGAGCGGGTGCATTACTCCGGACTTGAGAGCCATCCGCAGCATGAACTGGCCAAGGCCCAGCAGAAGGCCTTCGGTGCGGTGCTGGGGGTGGTGGTCAAGGGCGGCCGCGAGGCGGCCTGGTCGGTGGTCGATGCGACGCAGATCCTGTCGATCACTGGCAACCTGGGCGACGTGAAGACCACCATCACGCACCCGGCCACCACGACTCACGGTCGCCTCAGCGATGACCAGAAAGCAGCCGCCGGCATCGAAGAGGGCCTGCTGCGTATTGCCGTCGGTCTGGAAGATCTCGACGACATCAAGCGTGATCTGGCGCGCGGACTTGATCGCCTCGCGAGCTGAGTCCCGTAACGCCTGCCTTTGCACACCAACGCCCGGTTCTGCCGGGCGTTGGTGTCTCTGGACAATTTCGCTGGTGTTGCCCGCAAGGGTTGGCGTCCGTTCGGGCACTGGTTAAGCTCTTGCTCAAAGAACCTGCCAGCTCGATGGTCAGGTGGAGACTGTCATCAGGAGCACCTCATGTGGCGTAATTCTCGACGGGGCTGGGGCTGGCCTGTCATCGTGATGCATTGGCTGTCGGCGCTGGCCATCGTCGGGCTCTTCGCGCTGGGCTGGTGGATGACGTCGCTTGGCTATTACGATGCCTGGTACCAGCTCGGTCCGTGGTGGCATCGCTCGGTCGGGGTGATATTGCTGGTGCTGACGCTGGTGCGGCTTGCCTGGCGCTGGAGCCAGACGACCCCGCAGGCGCACGGCACGCGTAATGAACAGCGCGCGGCGCTTATCGGCCATGTGTTGCTCTACGTGCTGATGCTGGTGGTGATGATCTCGGGTTACCTCATTTCCACCGCTGACGGGCGTGGCATCAAGGTATTCGATCTCTTCGAGGTGCCGGCAGTGATCTCGGGGCTGAAGGATCAGGCATCGCTGGCAGGTGAGGTGCATTGGTATGCTGCCTGTGTGCTGATCATCCTGTCGCTGGGGCATGCGGCGGCGGCATTCAAGCATCACCTGCTGGATGGGCAGGACACGTTGCGGCGCATGATTCGGCCGCTGCGCTGACGAAAAGGAAGGCGTTGGGTACGCTCGAACGCCAGATGTGACGAAACCTCTCAAGGAGCACCAACATGAACAAGACATCCTTCCTCGGCAAGTCACTGGTGGCAGGTCTCATGGCGGCGTCGCTGCCGCTGATGGCGGGTCAGGCACAGGCCTCCGATTACACGATCGATACCGATGGCCAGCACGCCTTCATCCAGTTCAAGATCAGCCATCTGGGCTATTCCTACGTGCTGGGGCAGTTCAAGGAGTTCAGTGGTGATTTCTCCTATGATCAGGGGAAGCCGGAAGATGCGAAAGTGTCGGTAGAGGTCGATGTCGATAGCCTGGACAGCGCCCACGCCGAACGCGACAAGCACATCAAGTCGGCCGACTTCTTGGATGTCTCCCAATATCCGACGGCGACCTTCACCTCGACTGGCTTCGAGTCCACTGGCGATGGTTCCGGCAAGCTGAAGGGCGACCTGACGCTGCACGGCCAGACACAGCCCGTGACCCTGGATGTGGATCATATCGGCGGCGGTGAAGACCCGTGGGGCGGCTACCGTCAGGGCTTTGAGGGTACCACCACGCTGAAGCTCGCCGACTACGGCATCGATACATCCAAGCTCGGCCCGAATGCGGCCACCGTCGATCTGTATCTGGTCATCGAAGGTATCCGCCAGTAAGGACGGCAAGCGCAGGGCACTGGTGCTGATTTCAGTATCGACAGCGTGCACTGACGCCGTGGGCTGAGCGCAAGCGCTCTGCAATCCGACCCCATGCCTCTCGACACAAACGCCCCTGCCATTTGGCAGGGGCGTTTGTGTTTGTGCAAGGCGCTCGCGTCACATGGGGCGTCGTTCAGGCGTCAGCCGCGCAATGCCAGATAGCCGCCCGCCCCGATCATCAGGCCGCCGGCGCTGCGATTGAGGCGTTTGACTGCCTTCGCCGAGCGTAGATAGCGGCGGACACGGCCGGCGAGATAGCCCACCGGCACCACGCCCAGCAGCAATGCGCTCAGGTTGAGTCCGGCGGCGATCACGATATCGCTGCCAGACAGCCGGGTGATATCCATGAAGGTGGGCAGGAAGGCGATATAGAACAGGATGACCTTGGGGTTGGATGCCGAGATGAGAAAGCCCTGTAGAAACCCTTTCCACCAGTTGCCACGTAACCTGGGGACTTCAGCTTCCTCCAGTGTCGGTGAGCTCGTCCATAACTTGTAGCCGAGATAGAGCAGGTAGGCGGCGCCCAGGATGCGGATGACCACGAAGACTTCGCCCCAATGCGTGGCCAGTGCCGACAGGCCGAACACCGCCGCCAGCATGTAGCAGACATCACTGAGACTCATGCCTACGGCCATCGGCACGCAGGCATTGCCACCCTGGCTCATGCCGCGCGCCAGCAGCGCGAGGATGCCAGGCCCGGGGGTGATGCCAAACAGGAAGATGGCAATGAAGAAGGTCAGCCCGCTTTCAAAGGTCATGAGAGGTCCCTGATGCATAGAGGGAAGGACAGCGCCGCCAAAGCGACGATGCAATCAAGCGTGTCTCGACGACAGGCGAGAGCGCCAAGCGCGAGACACCAGAGTAATGCAAAGCGCGGCGGCGCGGGAGAGCAGAACAAGAGGAGGGGATCAAGGAGGAGAAATCGAGAACAAGGAAAGAGTGAAGAGAGCAGAAGGAAGAGGAGAGAAGAGAGAGAAGAAGGAAGAATCGTGTAACAGGGCAGATGCATGATTCAAGGCAAGCGCGAAGCGGGCGCTCTGTGGCATATAAAAGCGCCAGCCGGTGGTCCGGCTGGCGCTGGGTGCTGCACATGCACGTTTTCGTCGGCGCGCATCTTGTGACAGTGCGTCACCTGATGGCAGGTTCTCCTTCTTCTTTCGTGTGTCTGACGCCATGAGGCTCGGGCGCTCAGGTACTCAGGTATTCAGGCACTTGGGTACTTAGATACTCAGGTACTCTGGCGCTTGGGCGCTCAGGGATGCAGGCGCTCAGAACAGGGTTTCACGTATCGGGGGGCATTGGCATCGTGGCTTCTGCGCGGCGGGGCTTCAGATGAGACGACGCCGCAAGTTGCGATGCGTCTCGCTGCGATGGCTCGCGAGCAATCCGTTGCTCACTCGCAGTCGTTGAGGACGGCGTCCGGGAAATGCCGACGCAGCATGCGGTTCTGGAACTCGTCGATGAACGAGCAGTTGATGATGATGATGAAGCGCTCGAAGTGCTCGCCGGCGTTCTCCTGGGTGATGGAGCTGACACTGTGGAACAGCTGGTCATCGTGGATGTGCAGGACCTCACCCGGTGCCAGCTCCGTGGTGGTCAGCAGCTCCTTGCCTGCCTTGTCCTGATAGAGGGTGTTGATGGCACCGCTGACATTCTCGCGGTTGAGCACCAGGATGCTCAGGTACTTGCAGCCATCGGCGTGGATGCCCTGACCCTGGAGAGGGTCGATGGTGCCATCACCGCGCACGCCGGTGATCTGCATCAGGATAGGTTCACGCGGGCCGATACCCCACATGTCGGCCCAGGCCTTCACGAAGGCGCGCACATCCTCGCGTTCGGTGAAGCTCTCTTCCAGCGGTGCGTAATAGCGCAGACGGTCAGCCATGCTGGCGGCGTCATTGAACTTGCCGCCCTGCGCCATCGGACATTCGCCCAGCGTCTCGACTTCATGCTGGTCGTTCAGGTGCAGCCAGGACATGCGCTTCCAGCGGGTGTTGACGTAGGGGTCACGCGGCAGGTCCTTCAGGAAGCCCTGCCAGGCCTCGAGGTCGATCTGGGAGGTGATGGAAGCCTTGCTCCAATGCTGGCGTGCCAGCTCCTCGTGGACTGCCTCCGGCCAGTACTGCGAGGCAAGCGGCAGGCGCAAGGGGGTGGTGTCCGTCTTGGGGGTCGGATAGTGCTCCACCAGGCCGCCCTGTTCCAGGGTGATCTTGCGGGAAGAGTCGGCCAGTTGACGTACGCCACGATTTGCGATGTTCATATGAAATTCCTCGACGTTTTGTGCGCTTGGGCGCAAATGGAAGGTGTTGCGTTGGCAACGTCGAGGAGAATGGGAAGGTGCGCACGAGATAGTCAAACCCGTACCATGGCGGTAACACGCTAATCTCGCGCAAGTATCATCAATATGGGTACATGGCCAATATCGAGGTATGAGTAATCTAATCGACTGGTATTATGTAAGTCATTAGCGCTATTCTTCGCCCTTTGCAGACGAGCAGCGCAACGCAGGTTCAGGCCGTCTGGCACTGCATGAAGCGTTGAGGATAGTTATCGAGAGGCGCTGCAAGACGCTGGGTTTACGCGCAGCAGACCCTTAGACTTTTCTCATGACGACAAGAACTCGTTCTGCGTGTGAGAGAACTCGTTCGAAGTGACATTCCGTCACGAGTTGATCTGCCCCGCCGAAGTCCGGCGAACAGGCGAAGGACGGCAGCGGAGGTATCCTTCAACATGGCTAAAGGGTTCCGCCAGGCCAGCAGGGCCGCCGGAATATTGTGCTCTCGTCCCGTCATCATTGCCGTGGTACTGACGTTGATGGTGGTGGTGATGTGGGGCCAGAGCATGCTGGGTCGATGGCCAACCGCGTTACTGATGGTGATTCTTGGCGCAACTGCGGGCATCATGCTATCTCGCAAGCGTCAGGTGTCACATCATCAGCATACGCAGGAGGCGGTCATGCAGACGAGTATGGTTGGCCTCTCGACCAGCAAGGGACTTCCCGTCAGTGATCAGCGCTTTCGAGAGCTGTTGGAAAGTCTGCCGCGCGTCGCCGTTCAGGGCTATGACAGCCAGCGCCGCGTCATCTACTGGAACGAGGCCAGCGAGCGGCTATACGGCTATAGCGAGCAGGAAGCTCGTGGACGATGCCTGGAAACTCTGGTGATCCCGGAGACGATGGCAGATGTCGTGGTGGACGCACACCATGCCTGGGTCTCTCAGGGTATCGAGATCCCCTCCAGTGAACTTGAGCTCAAGCACAAGTCAGGCGCCCCCGTGCCTGTCTTTTCCCACCATGTGATGCTGGGAGAGCGCACTGACAACCCGCTGATGTTCTGTATCGACATCGATCTGGCGGGTGAGCGCAAGGTCCAGCGTGATCTGGATTACATGACGCGTTTCGACCCCCTGACGGAGCTGCCCAATCGCCAGACCTTCGAGAGCGAACTCGGTGAGGCGCTCAGTGAATGTCAGCGTCATGACGACACCCTTATGGTGCTGTTTCTCGATATCGATCATTTCACCGAGATCAATGACACCCTCGGTTACGAGATGGGTGACCGCGTCATCCGTAGCGTGGCCAAGCGTCTGCAGGGCTTCCAGCGCAATCAGGATCTGCTCTCGCGCTTTGGTGGCGATGAATTCGTGCTGGCGATGCCACGTCTGGATTACGAGAGTGATGCCCTGTCGGTGGTCGAGCGCATTCGTCAGGACTTCCAGCGACCCTTCGAGATCGAAGGGCGCCAGTTGCTGCTGCGTCTGAGTATCGGCATCAGCCTGTATCCCGAGAATGGGAGCGAGGCGGCCGAGCTGGTGCGCAATGCCGATGTCGCCAAGCATCGTGCCAAGCTGGCCGGGCGCGATGGCTATCAGTTCTTCAATCAGGAAGTCCGCAACGAGATGCTGCATCAGCACCATCTGGCCGGACGTCTGCAGTCGCTGCTGAATCAGGACGGCGGAGGGGAATTGTCGCTGCATTACCAGCCGCAGGTGGCGGCGCGCAGTGAGCGCATCGAATCCTTCGAGGCGCTGCTGCGCTGGCATTCTCCCGAGGGTTATATTCCGCCCTCCGACTTCGTGAAGGTCGCCGAGCGCACCAATCTGATCGAGCGTCTGGGAGACTGGGTCATCCGCCAGGCGTGTCGTCAGCAGGCCGAATGGCGCGCCATGGGGCTGAAGGGCTACCGGATCGACATCAACATCTCCGGGCGCCAGGCCATCAGTTCGGACGTCTTCACCCGCCTTGAGGCCTATGTCGAGGAATACGGGCTGACACCGCGGGACATCGGTATCGAGCTGACCGAGAACGTGTTGATCGATGCCGATATCAAGGTACGCGACAGCCTGCGGGCGCTCTACGACCGTGGCTACAAGATCGCCATCGATGACTTCGGCACTGGCTATTCCTCGATGAGCTATCTCAAGTTGTTGCCCGTGACGGCGCTCAAGATAGATCGCTCCTTCGTGATCGAGTGCGCCCAGGAACCCAAGGATCGCGCCATCATGGAGGCTACGGTCTTCCTTGGTCATCGCCTCGGGCTGGAGGTGGTCGCGGAAGGGGTGGAGAACGAACAGCAGCTGGAGTTGCTGCGCGAGATGCGTTGTGACCTGATCCAGGGCTATTACTTCTACAAGCCGATGGCGGCCACGGATATTCAGCGACTGTTACTCGGTGGCAACAATCCGCCAAATCGCGCCTCGGGGGCTCTCGCCTCGGACAAGGGCGCTGCAGCCCCTGGCTGTCACTGATACCGGTCGGCCATGCGAGCGATTGATGGTGCTTCTCCAGCAAAGGTCTGTTGCTGTTTGGGCCCTTTTTTGTTCGCGGACTAAAAGATATGATGCTGACAGTTGAAACGCGTCAGGCCGTCACCCTTCATCTCGAGTCCTCCATCTCGGATAAGGACTGGCCACCTGACGTGAAGTCTTCGAGTCGAGCCAGCCATGGCTCCTCGATCATTTCTGCCGAGGGTGGCTGCGTCGTTCAATGCGCAGGGTTGTTCGCCCATCCTCGCTTCCAGCCTGCGTTGCAGGTTGCGATGGTTCCTTGAGCGGATTCACGATCTTTCCGGCGCTATCCTCTGGATACATGTCCGGGCAAGCCAGTCCTTGTGACTGGCTTTTTTTATGCCTGTCACAAAGTGTGGCTAGTGGGGCGGTGCCGTCGCCAGCTCCCGGGCGAGCCATTCGCCCAGCGCCTCGGCATGCGGGTGGCGAGCACGAGCGCGGCCGACCTGCGGCAAGGTCAGCGTCAGGCATGCCTCGGTCTCGACGAAGCCCCAGGGGGCCACGAGACGCTTGCTGCGCAGGTCTTCCTCCACCAGATAGTCCGGCGCGATGCCGACGCCCAGCCCGACCAGTGTCGCCTCGAGCAGGTAGTTGAGGTGTTCGAAGCCTTGCGCGTAATCAAGCCCCTCACTGGATAGCCCCTGGCGTGAGCACCAATCCGGCCAGGCTTGCGGGCGTGATCGGGTATGCAGCAGGGGCAGGCCCAGCAGAACCTCGGGGGAAGGGGGACTGGATGCCTCGCTCAGCCACTCGCTGTCGGGCCGCAGGACGGGCCCGATGCGCTCGGTGCCCAGCACGCGCGTCTCCTGATGCTCGGCGTCATCAAAGGGCGGCGTCTGGAAGCGCAGGACACCGTCCACGCCATTGCGCAGCCCTTCGTTGTCATCACTGGCGGTCAGGTGCAGCTCGAGTTCCGGCAGGGCGTCCTTGAGTGCCCCCAGTCGCGGAATGAACCAGCGTGCCAGAAACGACCCCGGGCAGCTCAGCACGAAGGGCGCCCGCGCATCACTGCGTGCCAGTGCTCCGCACACGCGTGCCAGGCCGCCAAGGTGATGACGGGTCGCGGTCGCCAGCTCACGGCCGGCCTGTGTCAGTGTCAGGCCCCGCCCGGCGCGATCGAACAGGCGTGTGCCGAGTGCGTCTTCCAGCTGGCGGATCTGACGGCTGACGGCCCCGTGAGTCACATGCAGCTCCTCTGCGGCGCGCGAGGCGCTCTCATGGCGAGCCGCCACATCGAAGGTGCGCAGTGCATTGAGGGGAGGCAGTAGCTCGGTGCGCTCCATGGTGTGTCTCCTGAGCAAGTGCTGGACGTGTCATTGGCATGGAAAGAGTGGCTGCGCGGCAATGACTGTCTCGACCATGTGTGAGTTTTTCTCACACATCTTGGCGATTTTATCGTTTTTCTTCCAGTGCCTGCAGCGCTAGGATGATCACCATATCGCTGGCCCCGCAGATGCCTTGCGCAGTATGTGAGACCAGCCACTGACACGATTCGAGGAGTTCAGCATGAGCCAGACGACTGCTACCCCCAGCCTGCGCCAAGGGCCTGATGCCAAGGGTTTCTTCGGTGATTTCGGCGGCCGCTTCGTTGCCGAGACGCTGATGCCGTTGATCCTGCACCTTCAGCGCGAGTATGAAGCCGCCAAGCAGGACCCGGCATTCGCCGAGGAGCTGGCTGGTCTGTCCGCGGACTATGTCGGCCGCCAGAGCCCGCTGTATTTCGCCGAGCGTCTGACCGAGCAGCTGGGCGGCGCCAAGATCTATCTCAAGCGTGAAGACCTGATGCATACCGGGGCTCACAAGATCAACAATGCGCTGGGCCAGGTACTGCTCGCTCGCCGCATGGGCAAGCAGCGCATCATCGCCGAGACCGGTGCCGGCATGCACGGTGTGGCGACTGCCACCGTGGCGGCGCGTTTCGGGCTGGACTGCGTGATCTACATGGGCTCCACCGATATCCATCGCCAGCAGCCCAATGTGCAGCGCATGCAGCTGCTGGGCGCCAAGGTCGTGCCTGTCACCGCCGGTGATGGCACGCTGAAGGATGCCATGAACGAGGCGCTGCGTGATTGGGTCACCAACGTCGATGACACCTTCTACATCATCGGTACCGTGGCCGGGCCGCACCCGTACCCGCAGCTGGTGCGTGACTTCCAGTCCATCATCGGTCAGGAAACCCGCGTGCAGCTGCAGGAGAAGGAAGGGCGTCTGCCGGATTCGCTGGTCGCCTGCATCGGCGGCGGTTCCAATGCCATGGGCCTGTTCCACCCGTTCCTCGATGAGGAAAGCGTCGAGATCATCGGTGTCGAAGCCGCTGGTGAAGGCCTGGAAACTCCGCGTCATGCCGCCAGCCTCAAGGGCGGCCTGCCAGGCGTACTGCATGGCAACCGCACCTTCCTGCTGCAGGATGAAGAAGGTCAGATCGGCGATGCACACTCCATCTCCGCCGGTCTCGACTATCCGGGTATCGGTCCGGAACACGCATGGTTGCATGACATCAAGCGTGCCGAATATGTCGCCGCGACCGACCAGGAAGCGCTGGACGCCTTCAAGGTGCTGTGCCGTCTGGAAGGCATCATTCCGGCGCTGGAGTCCTCCCACGCGCTGGCGGAAGTCATCAAGCGTGCACCGGGCCTGCCGAAGGACCACCTGATGGTGGTCAACCTGAGCGGCCGTGGTGACAAGGACATGGCCACCGTGACTCATCACCTGGCCGACGAACTGGGCCTGAACCCTGACGGCGAGTAAGCCCGGGTCTGTCACGTGTTGCCCGGCGTCAGAATCGTCAGTCGCTGACTGAATTTGAGCGCCCCATGCCTTCTTCGCCTGCAGGTGTCATCGATGCCTGCAGGCCAGCAAATTCGGAGTCTATTGATGAGCACTTCCGCTATCGACACTACTGCCAGCAGCCGTCTTGACCGTCGCTTCGCTGCCGTGCGCGCCGAGAATCGCGCCGCGCTGGTGACCTACATCACTGCGGGCGACCCCGGCTACGATGCCAGCCTCGCGACCTTCCTCGGCATGGCGGACGCCGGCGCCGATGTCATCGAGCTGGGCATGCCGTTCACGGACCCGATGGCCGATGGTCTGGCCATTCAGCATGCTACCCAGCGTGCCCTGAAGGCCGGCCAGACCATGGATCGCACCCTGGCGATGGTCAGCGAGTTCCGCAAGCGCGATCAGGACACTCCCATCGTGCTGATGGGCTACTACAACCCGATCTATCGTCGTGGCGTGAGCCGTTTTCTCGAGCAGGCAAGCGAGGCCGGCGTCGACGGCCTGATCGTCGTCGATCTGCCGCCGGAGCACGATGACGAGCTGTGCATCCCGGCCAGCGAAGCGGGCATCAGCTTCATTCGCCTCGCTACGCCGACCACTGACAGCGAGCGTCTGCCGGGTGTGCTGGCCAACACCTCGGGCTTCCTCTACTACGTCTCCAGCAATGGCGTGACCGGCGGCGCGGCACCGACTGCCGAGAAGGTCGAGGCCGAGGTCGGTCGCATTCGTGAGCATACCGATATTCCGGTCGCGGTCGGCTTCGGTATCCGTACCGCTGAACAGGCGGCACGGATCGGGCGTTTCTCCGACGGTGTGGTGGTCGGTTCTGCCTTGATCGACCTGCAGGCCAATGCCGAGACGCCGGAGCAGGGTACTCAAGCCGTGCACGCCCTGACCCGTGAACTGGCTGATGCCCTGAAGACCGCGCGTCAGTGATCGCTGGTTAGCGGTCAGCATGCCCCTCGCAGGGGCGATAGTTAGATAGTTAGATAGATAGGCTGCAACGCCTCGAACCCTGTTCGGGGCGTTGCTGTTTGTAGGGCACGCGCTATCGGCACGACGCGGCGTGTCACGTCCATCGCCTCGTTCTCGCGCTTACTCTCAAGCTCAATCTTGCGAAGCACGCGCTGGCAGGATCTCGGCCAACCAGTGTGCTATCCGCCCGCGTACCTGCTCACTGTCGTGCCATTGCAGCAGCAGGTGGGGTGCCTCGGGCAGGTAATGAATCTCGAGCGTATCGCGTGAGGCGCTCGGCCAGTCGCTGACCAGTTGCTCGATGGCCACCCGGGGCACGGTGTTATCGCGATCACCGTGCAACAGCAGAGTGGGCGGCAGTCGTGTATCAGCAGAAAGTGCTGCGATGTCATCGCTGGCATGATCCGTGAAGCGAATCAGGCCGTAATAGGCATCAAGGCGCACGGAATGCACGACGCGGGAATCCTCGGCCAATCGCCTGGCGGCCGCGGGCTGAAGTTCTCCGTCGGGGTACCTGCGTGGCACCTCCACGCTGGTCGCGGGGATCAGGTGCGCCGCCGTCGAGAGTCCTGCGTTGTACAGATAGCGCCAGCGGATGCCGCCGCGGACGCCCGGGGCGGCGAGCAGGCTGCCATCGATCGACAGCTCTGGGTGCTGGGCGAGGGCATTGAGTATCACCGAGCCGCCCATGCTTTCGCCCGCCACGATCAAGGGGAGGTTCGGGTGGTGCTGGCGCAGTACCGTGATGGCGTCCACCAGATCCTCGACCAGCAACGGGGACTCAGGCCATCGCCCTTGCTGGCTGGACTCCCCGAAACCGCGTTGGTCATAGGCGTAGGTCACGATGCCTTGTCCGGCCAGCCATGGGCCCAGATCGGCATATGCCAGGCGAAAGTCGCCGTAGCTGTGCAGGCCAAGCAGCATGGCGCGTTGAGGGGTTGCCTGCGCAGGTTGCCAGGACTCCCATGCCAGCGACGTGGCGTCGCGGGTCACGAGATGGCGTGAGGCGGAGGATTCATCAAGGTAAGGGGCCTGGTGGATGTCATTGTCCGCAAGGTAGTGCGGCCCGCATCCCGATAGCAGCATGCAGAGTGTGACTGACACAAGGGGCAGCAGAGCGTTCAAGGAGTGGCTCTCCGTGGCGAATGGCGTGATGTGTGTACTACGCCCGACGCTGCCGTGTGGATCATGCTGTCAGGGCATCTGAAATGTGAGCGCTGTCAGTGTTGTGGGAGTGAACGCGCTCGATTCAAAGGCCTGTGCGGAGCTCGAGAGTCGAATGATGATCGACGCCAGTGCCGATCGAATGACGCTGGACTCATATTCAACGCATCGCAGTGGGTTAATATCACTGAGATATAGGCCGCATACTGGTGCCGAGGATCCGGCACGCTGGTGCTGGTAATTCGCCGAGTCCTGAGGCTCGGCATGTCATCCAGCCAGGATCGCAGAGGAGTCTGCTGAGGATACGCCAGTGAGTGACACCACATCGTTTGGCACCATGCCGAGCACTTCCCGGCCCGCCAATGGCCAGGAAGCCGAAGGCTTGTTGAATCAGCTGCTGGATCACACCAGCAACGGCGTCTGTTGCTACGACCTCGAAGGGCGCATTCGCTGGGTCAACCCCGCCTTTGAGCAGCTTCTCGGCTATCGAGAGCAGCAGGTGATCGGCAAGGTACCCAGTGAATTCCTGATGGGGCCGGCATCCGATCTGCTGGTCATCACCCGATTGCGTGAACAGCGCCGCCGCGGCGAACCCAGCGATGAGGAGCTGGTGCATTACGACAGCAATGGCCAACCACTGCGATTGCGGCTGCGCTGCATTCCGCTCAAGGATTCCAGGGGGCGGGTGGAAGGGTATCTGGGGCTGCAGACGGACATTACCCAGATGCACCGGGCCTTGATGTTGAGCCACTCCCAGCTTGAGCTGCTGGAAGCTGTGGCGGCAGGCCAGTCTCTGGACAAGACATTGCGTGATCTGTGCCTGACCATCGAAGGCGCCGCGGTTCAGGTGCGCTCCTCGTTGTTGCTGCTGGATGATGTGGGCCGCACCATCGTGGCAGGTCAGGGGCCCAGTCTGCCGGCAAGCTTCATGCTGTTCACCCGCGGCTTGAAGATCGGGGAAGGCGTGGGCACCTGTGGGACGGCGATGTGGCGGCGCAAGCCGGTCATGACGCCTTCCATCGCGCAGGAACCTGCCTGGGAGGGCTTCCGTGAGCATCCGCATGCGTTGGGGCTGGATGCCTGCCTCTCGATGCCGATTCTCGATGGCGACGATAACCCCCTGGGCAGCTTTGCCTTCTATGCCGAGACAGGCGAGGTCTTCGATGCGACTCACCATGGCTTGCTCGAAGTGGCGGTCAAGGTGGCCAGACTGGCGATCGAACGCTATCGACGTGACCAGCAACTGACGCATCAGGCCTTGCACGACTCGTTGACCGGCTTGCCCAACCGGCGCCTCGTGCGTCGTCATCTCTGTGAGCTGGCGGAGCAGGCCCAGCCCAGCGAGATGGGCGCGCTGATGTTCCTGGATCTCGATCACTTCAAGCGTCTCAACGATATCCTCGGACACGATGCCGGTGACCTGGCGCTCAAGCAGGTCGCCTCGCGTCTGGCAGAGATGCTGGGCCCGCAGGACTTCCTCGCGCGCCACGGGGGAGACGAGTTCATCGTGCTGCTGGCACCGAGAGCCGGTGGGCCGCGCGAAGCGGCTAGCCGAGCGCGCCAGGTGGCGGAGCAGATGCTGGAGCGACTGCAGGAGCCGCTGGAGCTTGAAGGGCGAACGCATCAGTTGACCGGCTCGTTGGGCATCACGCTCTATCCGCGTCACGAGGAAGGCTATGGCGCCTGCTCTCAGCAAGTGTTGCCAGCTGGCAAGGCCGAGCATGACGAGATCGACAGAGAGGAGGGCGATGCCTGGAGTCACCTCCTGCATCAAGCGGATATCGCGCTCTATGAGAGCAAGGGGGCCGGGCGTGCACGGCTGTGTTTCTTCGCGCCCGAGATGCGCCAGCGCATCATCGATGCCGCCCGGATGGAACACGCGCTGCGTGAGGCCGTGTCTCGCCAGCAGCTGAGTGTCCACCTCCAGCCGCAATTTTCCCTGCCCGAAAGTGGTGAGCCGCAATTGTGTGGCGCCGAGGCATTGCTGCGTTGGCATGACCCGCAGCTGGGGATGGTCTCGCCAGCGACCTTCATCCCCATCGCGGAGGAGTCCGGACTGATTCTCGAGCTGGGGCATTGGGTGCTGGAGCAGGTCTGTCGCGAGCTTGCCGCCATGACCGCCCGAGGCTATGCGCTACCGATGGCGGTCAATGTCAGTCAGGTGCAGTTTCGTAGCAGCGAGTTCGTGCCGCAGGTCACCAGGCTATTGGCGCAACATGACTTCGCGCCTGAGCTCTTGCGTATGGAAATCACCGAGAGCCTGGCGACGGATGATGAAGCGGCAATGCTCGAGAAGATTGACCAGCTGGCGGCCTTGGGCCTGAGTTTCTCGATTGATGATTTCGGCATCGGCTACTCGAATCTATCGCGTTTGCGTCGTATGCCGCTCAAGGAGTTGAAGATAGATCGCAGCTTCATCAATGACCTGTCTCATGAGGAATCGCCAGACACGCATACCACGGGCAACGAGATCGTGCGTGCCATGCTGATGATGGCGAGCGCCCTGTCACTCGATGTCGTGGCGGAAGGCGTGGAAGAGACGGAGCAACTCGAAGTCTTGCGGCGCATGGGTTGCTCGCGAGTTCAGGGTTACCTGCTGGGGCGCCCGCGCCCGATGGCAGAGGTGATTGGCGACGCGGAGGCCCGATTGTCGAAAGGATAGGGAAGGCATGTTCATGAGGCTGTCTCAGCCAGCCAGGGAGCATGACACCGAAATCAGGCGTGGAGCATGCTCTCAGGATATTGATCCAATGCCTCAAGCATGTGGCTGATGACAGGGGCGTGATGCTGACGGCGCAGCAATTGTCGGGTTTATCTCGCCACTTCAATGGCTTATACTTCCGCTCGCTACGCCCCCTTAGCTCAGCTGGATAGAGCGGCCCCCTCCTAAGGGGCAGGTCGCAGGTTCGACTCCTGCAGGGGGCGCCAGCAACCCCACCCTCTGGACGACGTCGTCTGTCCTGCCTTCTGCGTCATCGCCTTATCTTCTTCTCAGTACCGTTCGTTGTGTGCTCAGCCCTCGCGGTGAGCAGCGACTGTCCTAGCTTCAGACCCGACTTCCGAGCTTGGTTTCCGCACTTGATTACCCTATCCGATACTCGATCAATAATGCCCTGACTCTTGGTCTGGACATCGTATCGCCGTGTCTGTCAATTGTCTTTTCACTCAATCGTATTGTCAGCTAATCGTCTTGCCAGCCAATCGTCCTGCCAGTTCAGCGTCGCGGGAAGGCGCAAGAACAAGCCCTGCAGGAAAGTCTCTCGATAAATGCAGGGCTTAGGGTGTCAGCGAGATTCTGATGTCACGGCATCAGTAGGCAGGGACAGAAACTCCTGCATGATGCGGGTATCGCGGAAGCGTTCGATCAGCTCCGGATCCGAGTCGAGTGCCGGCGGGTTGGCGAGACCTTCACGAATCTTGGCTGCCAGCGCCTCGATGGAGTCTTCGGAGATCAGGCGCGCTTGATCATGGATCAAGACATTGCGAATGCCGCCGGGGACATCCGGTGCCACGCACGGCGTGCCACAGCACATGCTCTCCACCAGCACGATGCCGAAGGCCTCACTGCGTGAACTGAGCACGAACAGGCGGGCGTGCTTCATCCACGGGTAGGGGTTCAGGCGGCTACCGATCAGGTGGACCCTGTCGCCGACGCCCAGCTCGCGGATCAGCGCTTCGGTGGCTTCCCGCTTGGGGCCATCACCGACGATGACGAGGTCTTCCTCGATGCCTGAGGCGAGGTATGCCTTGATCAGCACATCCTGACGTTTGACGTCCGAGAGGCGACACACCTGTACCACGTAGGGGCGGGAGGGCAGTTCCACCTCTTCCTCTGCCATGGCGGCGATGGCATCCAGATCACAGACATTGCCGATGGTCGCGAGTCTCGCTGCCTTGATCCCGTGATGGTCCAGCAGGCTTTCCAGTTGCTGGCGCACATTGTCGGTGTTGCACACGACCTGTTTGCCGCTATACAGGCGGCTCAACAGGAAGCGTTGCCGCCAGCCCTGTTTCAGGTCGCCGGGCCATGACACCGCCACCTGCCACAGGCGAGGGTCCCGCCACGACCAGAAGGTCTCGAAGGCGCCCTGGCCGCGCGTGATGACCCGATCGATCGGGCCGTGTTCCTTCTCCAGGCGCGCGATGAAACGGCGCAGGTAGTGACCGCCGTAATAGCCTCGCCAGACGTATCCTGAGCCCTTGATCCACGGAGCCAGCAGCAGGCGAGTGAACAGGTCGTAGAACAGGCCGATGCCCGTCTTGCGAAATGCCTTGTCGAAGTCGACCTGATGAAGGTGCACGCCGGCATCCGGGACGAGCTCCAGTTCGCCCTTCAGTACCAGTACATGGACCTCATGGCCTTCGCGGTGCAAGACATTGGCGAGATTGACGGTATTGCGTTGGATACCGCCGATGTTGAGCTTGCGGACGATTAGCAGGACGCGTTGTTTCATGGCTGAGGTCTATGTCGGAAGTGGAGTCGATGTGCACAAGTCAGTCACGTTGAAGCCTTGGCTGCTCAAGTCGATCAAGTGTCGGTCTTTCTCTTCCCCATGACCTCTTTCCTCGCCATGTGCCGTTCCTTGGCCCCTCGATGCAGGCGCCATTCTACGCCGATCCATTTGGCGGAGGAAATGCGTGGCGGCGGGCCATCAGCGGCATCAGTGCGCGGTTCATCCGCACCGAGAAGTGCCTTTGGCGAGTGAGTGAGGCATTATCTGCACCATTGCTTCGTCAGTTCTTTCTCCTTCGCCAAGATATTCTTCATGCCTGAGCCGAAAACCTCGTCCCGCGCTGGCGCTTCCCGCGTTCGCCGTGCCACCGCTGATCGTCATTTCGACGGTCTGGCCGACAAGTTCGAACGTGGTTTCTACACCACGGAGCGCGGTCGTGTTCGCCTTGCGCTGACCCAGCGCCTGATGGATGAGCGTTTCTCGCATTTGCCGCCTTCCCCGGTACTGGAAATCGGAGCGGGTCTCGGGCAGACCGCTCATTGGTGGCTCACGCGCGGACACCATCTCACGCTGGTCGAACCCTCTGGCGAGATGCGTGAGCGCGCGAAACGCTTCCTGAGCACTGCCGCGCCGCAAGGCCAGGGGTTGTCCGCTGGTACGATGGCTGACCCATCCCAGACGGCTCAGGCGGCGTCAGATCCGCAGGTGCCTGGTCAAACCGACGCGCTGTCGAATGATGAGCCGTTCGCTGGGCGGCTGGTCTGGGAGGGGCGTGATCTGCAGGGCTTCGCCGCCGAGACTGATCAGCGGTGGCCGGTGGTGGTGTGCCACGCTGTGCTGGAGTGGCTGGTCGATCCCCGGGAGGGTTTTGCATTGCTCGCGAAGTTGCTGGCGCCCGGTGGCGTCATGTCGCTGAGTGTCTTCAATCGCGATGCGCTGGCGTTTTCCAATGTCAGCAAGGGCAATTTCGACAAGGTACTGGAAGGGCGCCTGGCAGGCTGGGGTACCGGCAAGCGCTTGACGCCCATCTCGCCGCTACGCGATGGCGAGATACGTCAGTGGGCCGCGGAGGCGGGGCTTGAGGTGCGTGAGCTGACCGGGCTGCGCGTCTTCCACGACTATCTGCGCTCACGCGACCCGCTGAGCGAGGCTGATATGCAGAAAATGCTGGCGCTCGAGTGTCAGCACTGGCGCACGCCCCCCTTCGTCTATCTGGGCCGCTATCTGCACTATGAGCTGGTGCGCCCGGCCTGAGGCGGCCCCGCACAACCGCATTGTTTCGATATCCGGCGCTCTCGCCGTTGTCCGTATCTTCCTACCCTGTTGGAGTCTTCATGTCTGCTCAAACCCCCGCCTGTCAGCTGCTCGAGCGTCAGGACAGTGATTTCCGTGATTGGCTGTGGGTCGCTGCGCCGCGTGATGACTGGTGGCTGTCATCGGACCGTCAGCGGCGTGTCTGGGGGCATGACACCGGTATCGTGAATGCCGCGCGGGAGGCCGGGCACCGGGTCAGCCATGCGGTGTCCTTCGCCGATGCGCGAGCTGACGACACCATCGCGCAAGCCGCGGGTGCCATCGTGTTCTGGCCCAAGGCGCACGCGCTGGGCGAATGGTGGCTGGTGGCGCTGTGTCAGGTGTTGCCGGCCGGTACGCCGATCAAGGTGGTGGGCGAGGTCAACGGTGGCATCAAGCGCGCTGAGCGCATCCTCAAGGCGCTGGGGATGACGGCGCGCAAGGACGATACCGCGCGCCGTTGCCAGCTGTGGTCATCCGCCACGCGTGAGTTGACGGCCGAACAGGCCGCCAGCAGTGAATCGCCACTGGCAGTGGCTGGACAATGGACAGAAGGCTGGGGCGAATTCGAGGCGCTGGAGATGCGACTGACCAGCCATCCGGGACTGTATGGCAATGCCAAGCTGGACCCGGGTACCGCGCTGCTGCTGGAGAACCTGCCGACCCGTGGCTACAAGCGTGCGCTGGATATCGGGGCGGGTGATGGCATCATCAGCTGCTGGCTGGCGCGTCACGGTGCGCGCGTGATGGCAGGCGACGTCAGTGCCTTCGCGGTGGAGGCGACCCGTCGCAGTCTGGCGCTCAACGGGCTTGAGGCGGACGTACGCCTGAGTGATGTCTTCGCGGCGTTCGAGGGGGAGCGGTTCGAGGCCATCGTGGCCAATCCGCCGTTCCATCATGAGCGCGATATCGATTACGGACCGGCGGCGCGCCTGATCAGCCAGGCACCGGATCACCTGATGCCCGGCGGCACCCTGACGCTGGTCGCCAATGCCTTCCTGCCGTATCCCGGTCTGCTGCAGGCGGCCTTCGGCGAGTTTGAAGTGCTCGCGGAAACGCGCCAGTTCAAGGTCTATCGTGCACGCAAGGCGCGCTGATTCCCTGCGACCTGAGCCTCTGCGGCCTGATGCCCAGCTCGCCGCTTATGCCTCCGGCGACTGATAGCGGATGGCCGTGATGATGTAGGTCGTCTCGCCACCCGGCGCGGCCACGCTCACCTCGTCATCCAGCCCCTTGCCCAGCAATGCCTGAGCAAGGGGCGCATCGACGCTGATCCAGCGGCGCGGATTGTCGGTCTCATCAGGGCCGACGATGCGAATCTCCATCTCCTCTCCCTGCTCGTCCTCCAGCGTCACGAAGGCCGCGAAATAGACGCGCTCCAGATCCGCGGGCAAGCGATCGACGACTGTCAGCTCATCCAGGCGTTTCTCCAGATAGGCGATCCTGGCGATGGTCTGATTGAGCGCCTTCTTATTGTAGGTGTAATCCGCATTCTCGCTGCGATCCCCCATGGCGGCGGCCTCGCCCGTCTTGCGCGAAAGCTCCGGGCGCCTCACGCGCCTCAGGTGGTCGGCCAAGCCCTTCATCTTCGCGTGGCCCTGCGGGGTAATCACGTTGCTCTTCTTTTCCTGGCGCGGGTCCGTCTTGGGGTCGCGCCAGCGTGTCATGTTGCGACCTTGCATGGTCTGCTCCGCTGGTTCTGTGGGTAAGGCTCAAGGCGTCGTGTGCGATGTTCGCTAGCGTTGAGACCTGCGACCAAGGGTGATTGGCGGCCGATTCAAACGTTCGTTACAGTCAGTGTGTGCTCGCCGGAACACTTGTGCGTCACCCATGCCGAATCTGCCAACAATAACGAAAATCAGGGAGCTGTCCATGCCCATGCTGCCATCCTCACACCCGTCTTGCCGTGTCATATCCCGTTGCTGTCGCGTATTGCTCTCCGGAGGCATGGCGCTGGGCATCACGCTGGCCGGCATGACCGGAGTCCATGCTGCCCCGGGCGATGATGACGTCTTCCCGCTCTCCAAGCGCTGGGCGCAGATCAATTATCAGGTCTCCGGTGATGCTCAGGAAAAGGGCATGGAGGCCCTGGGCAAGGAGGTACGCGCGCTGGCGGATCAGTATCCGGACAACGCCCATGTGCTGACCTGGGAAGGCATCATCCTGGCCTCATGGGCCAAGGCGCGCGGTGGCCTCGGAGCGCTGGATCTGGCCAAGGAAGCCAAGGCCACGCTCGAGAAGGCGATCACGCTCGACCCCAAGGGCGACAATGCCTCCGCCTATGTGACGCTTGGCGCGCTCTATGACAAGGCGCCCGGCTGGCCGGTGGGCTTCGGGGATGATGAGAAGGCGGGAGAAGTGCTGCGCAAGGGGCTTGAGGTCAACCCGACGGGCATGGATACCAATTATTATTACGCCGATTATCTGGCCTCCGAAGGCCGTGATGAGGAAGCGCTCAAGCATGCGCGTCTCGCTCAGGACGGGCCGCCGCGTCCCAACCGTGAGCTGGCCGATCAGGAATTGCAGAAAGAGATCGCCGCGCTGATCAAGCGCCTGCAGTGAGTCTCTGGCATCCGTATCGCTTGCATGGCTGTCAGAAGCGGAGACTGGCTGGAGCGATCATCAGTGAGCCCTGCAAGTGAACGGCAGCGCTGGCGTCAGGCGCTGTTCTAACAGCCTCGAATGAATTCCCGAATCCCTGAATGACTGAGTCCTTGAGCCCCATGGCCCGAGCGGAGATCCCGCTCGGGCCGTGTCGTTTATCGCTCTGTGGATGAGAAGTCGCCCAGGTGCCTCCAGGCGGCGCCTTGAATGGCGCTGATGACTGACTCGGTAAGGCGCGGCATGCAAGTTTGCAGGTGACGGGCTGGCCAGTCTCGCGGCAGGACAGGATAATGCCTGCTCAGCCAAGGAGGATGCATGAGCGAGCAACAAGAGCACGTCGCAGGGCAACAGGCCTTCGCACATGATGATGTCGAACTGGTCGAGGCCAAGGTGTTGCAGGACGGCTTCTTTCGCCTCGAGCAGCGCGAATTCCGCCACCAGCGTTTCAACGGTGGCTGGAGCGATGTGATCCATCGCGAGGTGCATGTCCGTCACGATGCGGTAGGCGTATTGCCCTACGACCCGGTCAACGACCGCGTGGTCTTCGTCGAGCAGATTCGTGCCGGCATGCTGGAAGACGCACGCACGCCCTGGAGCCTGGAGCCGATTGCGGGGCTGGTGGACAAGGATGAACAGGCCCATGAGGTCGCGCGCCGTGAGGCGATCGAGGAGGCGGGGTGTGAGCTGACCGACCTGATCGAACTGTACCGCTACTACCCGAGCCCCGGCGCCTGCACCGAGGAGGTCACGCTGTTCATCGGTCTGTGTGACAGCAGTGGGCTGGGCGGCGTGCATGGTCTGGCCGAGGAGAATGAAGACATCCGTGTGCATGTGCTCGATTTCCAGGCGGCCCTCACGCTGCTGGAACAAGGGCGGTTGGGCAACGCGATGGCCATCATGGCCATGCAATGGCTGCTGCGTGAGCGTGCCTCGTTGCGCGTCATGCATGCCTGAGGCAGTGAAGGCGAAGCTTGGCAATCCCCCGTGTCTCACGCAGGCTTCCTCAACCTGCGCGTCAGAGCTGCTATTCTAGAGGCTTGCTGAAAACCGGCAGCCAGCAATGATCACTGTCTGCGCCAGTGTCCGTATCGGCCTCGGTTTTCGTCTCAGCTTCAGTCCCGAGAGCTGGACTCGATAGTCGATAGCCGAGAGTTGATAGCCGAGAGCTTATCGCCGACAGCCTGAGCGCTGGCGCAGCGCTTGATTTATCGCACGTCGCCCGCATCTTGCCACGCACGATAGCGGGCGTGCTTTGACAGACAACATGCCAATGTTCTGAGATTCGCAAGGAGATCGCCCATGCAGGTCAAGAAAGCCTATGTGGCTGACCTAAAAGCACTCCATGCCGAGTGCGGGTCCAATTATCTGCGCCTCACGCGCATCCTCGGCAAGGCCGAGGCCGGTGACAGCTTCGCCTTCCCGCTGGCGGGCAATCAGGGCCACTTCGGCACGCTGCTGCTCGAGGTGGTCGAATGCGCGCCCTATACCACCATGGTCACGGTCGCCCAGACCGGCGTGCTGGACCACATCATCGATTCGCCGCGCATGAGCGTGCATCTGTACCACGACGTGCGCATGGCGGAGGTCACCGACTTTCAGCGCCAGCGTCACTTCTCAGGGCGCAATCGTTACCCGAATCCGCGCATGCACCAGCCGGACGAGAAGCTTCAGCTCAATCGCTTTCTCGGCGAATGGCTGACCCATGCCCGCGCCTTCGGGCAGGCGGATGTGCCGGAGTTGCCGTGACGCTCAAGGCTGGCATGGCGCACAGGCGCTGACACCCGATGGATTTCCCGTCTTGATTGACAGAACCGCGATGGCCCGGCCGTCGCGGTTCTGTTCATTTCCCTGCTGCTCGAGAGACCGATGCGACTGATTCAGATAAGTGATTGCCATCTGCGCGCCGACCCTGATGCGCGTTCACGGCTGGGCTTCCCCTGGCGTCAGCTGGAGGCGGTGATGGCGCATGCCTCGCGCCTGCGGCCTGATATCCTGCTGGTGACCGGTGATGTCAGCCAGGATGAGAGCCCTGCCTCCTATCGCATGGCGGCAGAGCTGTTCGATGGCCTGGGCTGCCCCTGGTTCTGGTTCGCGGGCAACCACGATCATCCTGAATTCATGCAGGAGCTGCGTCCCTTCCATCACGAGCTGGATCTGGACGACTGGCGACTGCTGTGTCTGGATTCGCGCGTCACCGGGCAGGCCGGGGGGGAGCTTGGCGAGGAGCAGTTGAGCGAGCTTGCGCAGTCACTGGCGCTGTCCGTCGAGCTGGACCCGCGCCCGATCCTGCTGGCCATGCATCATCATCCGCTGCCGATCGGCTCGGACTGGATGGATGCGCTGGGCCTTGCCGACCGCGATGCGCTGTGGGAAACGTTGCGTCCGTACCCGCAGGTGCGGGCCGTGCTGTGCGGGCATATCCATCAGGCCTTCACGCAACTCATGCCGTGTGGGCAGGGCAGTGTGGCCGTCTATGGCGTTCCCTCCACCTCCGATCAGTTCGCTCCGCTGAGCCATGATTTCGCCGTGGATGAGGCGGCGCGCCCCGGCCTGCGCGTGGTGGATCTCGATGGCGAGCATCTCGAGACCTGGGTGGAGCGGGTCACGCTCTAGCCAGTCTCGCAAGGAAGGGCGGGCAAGCTCGCCCCATGCGCTGGCGCTGCCTCGGCGTCAGCATGAATGTTCTGGGCGTCAGCATGAAAGTTCTGGGTGTCAGCGTGAATGTCCTTGGTCTTCCTGAATGTGGCGCAAGACCCACAGGTATCAGGTATGCCTTTTTGGTCTTAAAAGATAGTTTCTGATTCTTTGACGTTATCAAGGCGGGGCGAGTACCGTGTAACCATTCGGCGTGCTCCCTCGGGGCATCCATCTGTCGCTGACAGAGCGCGCCACTGACTTCACGGGCCGCCTCTCGGGGCGTGTCCCAACGCTCACGAGGTTGCCGCACGCGATGCTTACCCCCGAACGTCAGACCCACCTCAAGCAGCTTGAGGCCGAATCCATTCACATCATCCGTGAAGTGGCAGCGGAATTTGCCAATCCGGTCATGCTGTACTCCATCGGCAAGGATTCCGCCGTCATGCTGCACCTGGCGCGCAAGGCCTTTGCGCCGGGCGTGCCGCCGTTCCCGCTGATGCACGTCAACACCACCTGGAAATTCCAGGAAATGATCAAGTTCCGCGACGAGATGGCCGCGGAAGTCGGCATGGAGTTGATCGAGCACATCAACCAGGAAGGCGTCGAGGCGGGCATCAACCCGTTCGATCACGGCAGTGCCAAGTACACCGACATCATGAAGACCGCCGGTCTCAAGCAGGCACTCGACAAGCACGGCTTCGATGCCGCCTTCGGTGGCGCACGTCGTGATGAGGAAGCCTCGCGGGCCAAGGAGCGTGTCTACTCCTTCCGTGATCAGTACCACCGTTGGGACCCCAAGAATCAGCGTCCGGAGCTGTGGAACATCTACAACTCCAAGATCAACAAGGGTGAGTCCATCCGCGTCTTCCCGCTCTCCAACTGGACCGAGCTGGACATCTGGCAGTACATCTATCTCGAGTCCATCAAGATCGTGCCGCTTTACTACTCCGCCGTGCGTCCGGTGGTGAAGCGTGACGGCCTCGACATCATGGTCGACGACGACCGTCTGCCGCTCAAGGAAGGCGAAGTGCCGGAAATGAAGTCCGTGCGCTTCCGTACCCTGGGTTGCTACCCGCTGACCGGCGCTGTGGAATCCACCGCCGCGACCCTGCCGGAAATCATCCAGGAAATGCTGCTGACGCGTACCAGCGAGCGCTCCGGGCGTGCCATCGATCACGACCAGGCAGGCTCGATGGAGAAGAAGAAGCGCGAAGGTTACTTCTAAGGTCGCCCCAGCACATTGCCTGCAGGCGCCGCCACGCGGCGCTTGATGACTCGAACGAACAATTCGCCTGATGAGTCGGCTCGCAGCCTCACGAGACACTGGCTCGCGACACTGGCTCGCCACCTCATCAGGCCCATGACAGCGGCAAGGAGAAGAGTGTGTCCCACGCGTCAGACAAGATTTCCGCGGATATCGAAGCCTACCTGCAAGAACACGAGCGCAAGGACCTGCTGCGCTTCATCACCTGCGGTAGCGTCGATGATGGCAAGTCGACCCTGATCGGTCGTCTGCTGTTCGATTCCAAGCTGATCTATGAAGATCAACTGGCCTCCATCACCCAGGCCTCCAAGACCAGCGGCACCACCGGTGACGAGGTCGATCTGGCCCTGCTGGTCGATGGCCTGCAGTCCGAGCGTGAGCAGGGCATCACCATCGATGTCGCCTATCGCTTCTTCTCGACCGACAAGCGCAAGTTCATCATCGCCGACACGCCGGGGCACGAGCAGTACACCCGCAACATGGCCACTGGCGCCTCGTCCGCGAGCCTGGCGATCATCCTGATCGACGCGCGCTACGGCGTGCAGACCCAGACCCGTCGCCACAGCTTCATCGCCGACCTGCTGGGCATCCAGCACCTGGTGATCGCGGTCAACAAGATGGACCTGGTCGATTACTCCGAGACTCGCTTCAACGAGATCGTCGCCGAGTATCAGGAATTCGCCAACAAGCTGAATGCGCCGGACATCCGCTTCGTGCCGATGTCCGCGCTCAAGGGCGACAACGTCGTCAATCGCAGCCCGGCACTGGACTGGTACACCGTCGATGGCGAAGCGGGCCCGTCACTGCTGGAGGTGCTGGAAACCGTCGAACTGACCCACGACCAGAACCTCAGCGATCTGCGCTTCCCGGTGCAGTACGTCAATCGCCCCAACCTCGATTTCCGCGGTTACTGCGGCACTTTGGCGGCCGGTGTGGTGCGCCCGGGTGATAGCGTCAAGGTGCTGCCGTCCGGCAAGACCTCGACCATCGAGCGCATCGTCACCTTCGATGGTGATCTCGAGATCGCCTACCCGGGTCAGGCCATCACCCTGACGCTCGACGACGAGATCGACATCTCGCGTGGCGACTGGCTGGTGGCGGCGGATGCCGAACTGCCGCTTTCCAATGCGCTGGAAGCGGATGTCGTCTGGATGCACGAGAAGCCGCTGCAGCCGGGCCGTCAGTACGATATCAAGCTGGCGACCCGTGACCTGACCGGCCAGGTCAGCGCCATCGACTACCTCTACGACGTCAACACGCTGGAGCATCACGAGGGCGACAGTCTGGCGCTGAACGCCATCGGCCGCGTCCAGCTCGAGCTGACCCAGGCGGTGCCGGTGGACGACTATCGCTCAAGCCCGGGCACCGGCAGCTTCATCGTCATCGATCGTCTGAGCAACGTGACCGTCGGCGCGGGCATGATCCGCGGCGTGGGTCGCTCCGGCACCCAGGCCACCACCCAGCAGACCGACTGGGCCGCGTTTGAAGCCGACCTCAACGCGCTGGTGCGCAAGCACTTCCCGCACTGGGAAGCCCGCGATGTGCGCGAGCTGCTCGGCCGCACCAACTGATTCCGTCCTGTAGCGACAGCAGAATGGAAGTCAGCGAAATACCAACAACAACGCTGGACACGCAATAATAACACGGCCTGCTGGAATGAAGCCGGAGAACGCAAAAGCCCCCATGGCCGCAAGGCGATGGGGGCTTTTTGCATGGCGCGGCTCACCTCTGGCGCATCAGGCGACAGCAGTGTCGATGGCGAGTGGGGCGGAGGGGCCGAAATGCTCGTGGTGACACTGGCTGAGCGGTACGCCGATACGGCTGAGGTGCTGGATCATGCTCTGCATGAAGCCATGCGGGCCGATCACGAAGGCCTGCAGCGACTCGGCGCTGGCACCGGTCGCGGCGATCTGCTGCGCCAGCCAGTCGCGCTCGATGATGCCCAATTGCGCATGGGGCGGCAGCGTCTCGGCCTGTTCGTAGCAGACCTGATAATGCAGCTGCCTTGGATACTGCGCGACCAGCGCCTTGAGGGTGGCGTCGAAGGCGTGCACCTCGGGATTGCGCGCCGCATGCAGGTAGATCACCTGGCGGCCTGCTGCCAGTGCCGCCGTCAGCAGCGAAAGCATCGGCGTCTGGCCGACACCGGCCGACAGCAACAGCACCGGGGCATCGGCGCTCTGCGGGGCAGCATGCTCGAAGGTCAGCTCGCCGGCCGGCGGCAGCAGTTCGATCTCGTCACCTGCCTTCAGCGCATGCAGGTACTGGCTGGACTGGCCGTGGGCCTCACGCTTGACCGAGATGCGGCAGAAGCGCTCGTCCGGCGCGTGGGACAGGCTGTAATGGCGGTGGATCACGCCCTGCGGTGTCGTCAGGCGCATGCCGATGTACTGGCCCGGCAGGAAGGAGAACATCGGGCCTTCCACCGGTGCCAGGTACAGCGAGCGAATCTCGCGGCTCTCGTCCTGCGTGCGCACGATGCGGAAGCGGCGCAGTCCCTGCCAGCCGCCGCGGGTGGCGGCGAAGCTGTCGTAGCGGCCCTGCTCGGCAGCGATCAGCACGGCGGCCAGCTCCCCGTAGAGGGCGCCCCAGGCATCGGCGATCTCCGGCGTGACGGCGTCCCCCAGCACCTCACCGATGGCGGCCATCAGGCACTCGCCGACGATGGGGTAGTGTTCCGGCAGGATATTGAGCGAGACATGCTTGCTGACCACGGGCGCCAGCAGGCGGTCCACCGCCTCACGCGAGTGGCGCGCGCCGACATAGGCGAGTACGGCGCCGGCCAGCGCACGGGCCTGGCCGCCGCTGGCCTGGTGGGTCTGGTTGAACAGCGGCTTCACCTCGGGATAGCGCTCGAACATCAGCGGATAGAAGCGCGCCGTGATGGCATTGAGATGCTCGGCGACGACGGGAGCGGTGGCGGCGATCAGGTCTTCCTGGGCGTTGGTCAGCATGACGATACCTCTGATTGATGTCCTCCTATCCATGGCAAGGGGCGTGCCAACTCTCGAGGCCAGTCGTCATGCACTCTGCAGGCCTGTGATGTCAAAATGACATGGTCATGTGGCGTGTTCTAATGACATCAGGCGTGTCATTATGACATCAATCTTCAGCCCTCTCTCTCCCGATATCCGCAAGGATGACCGCATGCCCGATGCTCACCTGCCCCTGAACGATACGCCGGTCGCGGCCGTGAATGCCTGGCTCGCCGCCTGGTTGTCCCGCGAGGAGGGCGGCGAGCGGCGCGCGCTGCCATGGACGCGTCTGCTGGCCGCGATCATGCAGCAGCTGCCCGGTGAGGCGGCGACCCTGATGCGCTACCTGCCTGAGCGTGACGAGCTGTTGCCACTGGCCACCTACGGCCTGCCTGCCGAGGTGCGCGGGCGACGCTTCGCGCTGGCGGAGCATCCGCGGCTCAAGGCGATCGCCGAGCACACGGGAGTGCATCGTTTCGCGTTGGACAGCGACCTGCCGGACCCCTTCGATGGTCTGCTGGGGGACGTGCATGGGCCGGATCTGCTGGTGCATGACTGCGCCGGTATCGCGCTGCGCGAGGGCGATACCCTGCTGGGAGTGATGACCTTTGATGCGCTGACGCCAGGGGTGCTGGCCCCGCTGGAATCGTTGTGCGCCTCTGCGAACACGGACGAGCTGGCACTTCCGCTTCAGGGGTTGCAGGCCTGGTTGTCACTCCCCGCACACTGTCTGTCGCTGTCACTGCGACAGGAGTGGGCCGCGGGAGCCACGGACGGCAGGTCAGGGCTTTCGGCACCGATGGTGGTATCACCGACAGGCATGTCGTCACAGAGCGCCATGGCCTGCCCGCAGCGTGGCCCGGCGATGGCCAGGCTCGAGGCGCAGCTGGAGGCGGTCGCCGATACCGAGATGACGGTGCTGGTGCAGGGCGAGACCGGCGTGGGCAAGGAGGGCGTGGTCCAGCGCCTGCACGACGCTTCCCGGCGGGCTGCGCGGCCGCTGGTACGCATCAACTGCGCCGCCTTGTCGCCGGACCTGGTCGAAAGCGCGCTGTTCGGTCATCGGCGTGGCGCCTTCTCGGGCGCGACCCATGATCACCGTGGCCACTTCGTGATGGCGGATGGCGGCACCCTGCTGCTGGATGAGATCGGCGAGCTGCCGCTGGCGCTGCAGCCCAAGCTGCTGCGGGTACTGCAGGAAGGCGAGCTGCAGCCGCTGGGCAGCGATCGCGTGGTCAGGGTCGATGTGCGTGTCATCGCGGCCACCAATCGCGATCTCGAGGCGGAGGTCGCCGCTGGGCATTTCCGTGAAGACCTCTATCACCGCCTGAGCGTCTATCCGCTCAGGGTGCCGCCGCTGCGTGAGCGCGGGCGTGCAGATCTGCTGGCGTTGGCCGGCACCTTTCTTGAGCACAACCGTACGCGCCTCGGGCTGGGCAATCTGCGCCTGACGCCAGCGGCGGAGCGTCTGCTGTGCGACTACCCCTGGCCCGGCAACGTGCGTGAGCTGGAGCACTGCCTGAGCCGCGCCGCCCTGCATGCCCGGCTCGCGCATGGTGCCCACTCGACTCGCCTGCGCGCCGATGGGCGCCAGCTGGTGGTGATCACGCCGGAACTGCTGGGGTTGGAGGTCAACGCCGAGGTGTCGCTTGAACGGGCCGCCAGCGTGGCGCAGGAGGTTCAGGGCGCGCAGGTGGGGAGGGTGGATCAGACAGGAAGAGCGAGTCAGATGGCAGGAGCGAGTCAGACAGGAGGAGCAAGCTCTGCACAGCGCGCCGCCTGGCAGGACGGCGACAAGACGCTGGGACTGCGCGATGCCACCGAGGCATTTCAGCGTGAGCACATCTCGCGGGTCTGGCAGGCGAGTGATCGCAACTGGGCGGAGGCAGCGCGCAGACTCAAGGTCGATCGCGGCAACCTGTACCGGCAGGCGCAGCGTCTGGGAATTGTCTGAGGTGCGAGGCAGTGTCTGGGGCGAGATGAAGTGTCTGATATGAGAAAAGAAGACGGCGATGCTCATGGAGCATCGCTGTTCTTGTATCTCTGCCGCCGGCGGCCCTGGCGCGACGAGAAGTTCGTGTCTCGAACGCGCGTTCAGGCGCCCGCTCAGACGCCAGTTCAGGCGCGAGTGGCGATCAGTACCGCACGCCGCGGTGCCGGGTGGCCTTCGCGGGTCAGGCTCGGGTCAGCGGGATCGAGGAAGTCGCTCAGCGAGTGGTAGGTCATCCAGTCGGTGGCACGCTGCTCGTCCAGGGTGGTCACGGCTTCATCGACGATGCGCACGTCCTTGAAACCGGCGCGCTCGCACCAGTGGGCCAGCGCCTGCGAGGAGGGCAGGAAGTAGACATTGGGCATCGCGGCGTAGCGCTCGCCAGGCATCAGTACCGTCGTCACGTCACCTTCCACCACCAGGGTTTCCAGCACCAGCTCGCCGCCGGGACGCAGGGTGTCACGCAGCTGGAAGAGGTGGTCCATCGGCGAGGGGCGATGATAGAGCACGCCCATCGAGAATACGGTATCGAAGGCGCCCATCTTCGCTGGCACATCCTCGATGCCCACTGGCAGGAAGTGCAGATTGCGGCCCCGGGGGTGGTCCGCGCCGATGAAGTGGCGCACGGCATGGAACTGGCAGTAGAAGCGCGGCGAAGGGTCGATCACCAGCGTGAAGGCCGCGCCTGCACCGACCATGCGCCAGCCGTGGTAACCATTGCCGCCGCCGACATCCAGCACACGGCGATGGGTGAGATCCGACAGATGCGGCGCGAGACGCTGCCACTTCCAGTCGGAGCGCCATTCGGTGTCGATATGGATCTCGTCGAGCTGATAGGGGCCCTTGCGCCACGGCATCATCGCACGCAGCAGATTCTCGCTCTGGCGCAGCTGGCCGCTAGTCAGGCCAGTCGGAAAGCGTGCACCGACCCGGTCGGCATCCAGCTGCACATCGCGCGCGTCGGGCAGGGCGGGCAGCTTTTCCAGCGCGCCATGCCAGGCCTTGAGGTCGGCGTGACGCTTGCGGTCCAGGCCATTGGCCAGTTGCTCGGGCAGGGCGCCCAGCCAGCGGGCGAAGCCGTCGCCGACGGCGCCTGGCTCACAGGCAAGCTCGGTGAAGGCGCGGTAAAGGTCGCGGTCATATGGGGAAATGCTCATGCGCTGGGTCGGGTCCGTGCAGGCGTAGCGGTCATTCGGCGGCTTTGAAGGCGACCATCGATGCGAAATTCAGGTATTGCAGCCAGGTGTGGCTGCGCTGGAAGCCGGCGCGCGCCAGGCGCTCATGATGCGTGTTCAGGCTGTCGGGCTTCATCACGTCCTCGAGGGCCTCACGTTTCTGGGAGATTTCCAGATCGGAGTAGCCGTTGGCACGTTTGAAGTCATGATACCGTTCGATCAGCCAGGCATTCTCGATCGGATCATCGCTGATGATCTTCTCGGACAGGATCAGCACGCCGCCGGGTTCCAGCGCCGCGAACAGCTTGTCGATCACGGCGTCGCGGTCTTCCGGCGGCAGGAACTGCAACGTCAGATTGACCACGATCATGCCGGCCGGCTGATAGTCGAGGGTGCGAATGTCGGCTTCGGTGACGTTGATGCGGTGGTCGGGGAAGGCCTCGGCGAGTTCGCGGCTGGCGCGCTCGACCATCGGTCTGGACAGATCGACGGCTTCGATCTCGATATCCTCGGCGGCCATCTCGCGGGCCAGCGCCATGCTGGCAGCGCCCAGTGAGCAGCCCAGATCATAGACCCGCGCGCCGGGGCGCAGGTGAGCGCGGGCCATCAGGCCCAGCATGGCGATGATCTGACCGTAACCCGGCACCGAGCGGCGCAGCATGTCCGGAAAGCAGCTGACGACCTGCTCGTCGAAGGAGAAGCTGGCGACACGGTCAAGGGGTGTCGTAAATATCGCGTCACGGTAAGATGCATCACTCATGGATCAAGGCTTCATCGGGCAGTGGGCCAGGGCGACATGCCTGTGGCCGAGGACCGGCCGGGCAGAGCGCCCCGTCGGGCCCGCCATTCTACGCATTCGGCGCCCGTGACGCACCCGTCACGGCTGGCGGGTGATGCCTCCATCAATTGATTTCAGGCCGGGCCATGCAGGGCCGGTCATTACACTTCAAGGAGAGAGGTGGCCATGTCCACTCAATCAGCGGCACGTTCTGCGCGTCGTAATACCCAGGCCTGGCAGGCTCTCGCGCGCCATCATCAAGAGCAGATGGCCGATGTGCATCTGAAGGACCTGTTCGCCGAGGATGCGGCGCAAGGGCGTGACCGAGTGGCGACCTTCACGCGCTCTGCCGCGGGGCTGCGTCTGGATCTCTCCAAGCAGCGCCTCAAGGGCGAGACCCTGGAGCTGCTGCTGGATCTGGCGCGCGAAACCGGCGTCGAGCAGGGCATCAAGCGCCTGCTGGCCGGTGAGCATGTCAATCGCTCCGAAGACCGTCCGGCGCTGCACGCCGCGCTGCGTCTGCCGCGCTCCGCCAGCCTCGAGGTGGACGGCGAGGATATCGTGCCGGCCATCCACGAGAGCCTCGAGCACCTGGCCGAGATGGTCGACACCTTCCACAGCGGCCAGTGGCGCGGCGCCACCGGCAAGCCGATCACCGACGTGGTCAACCTCGGTGTCGGTGGCTCGGACCTGGGCCCGCTGATGGTCTCCAGCGCCCTGAGCGATTGCCGTCCCAAGGACATCCACGAGATCGGCGTGCACTTCGCCTCGACCATGGATGGCTCCCAGCTGGCGGATTATCTGGAATCCTTCAGCCCGGAAACCACGCTGTTCATCCTGTCCTCCAAGTCATTCTCGACCATCGATACGCTGTCCAATGCCCGCACCGCGCGCGACTGGCTGAAATCACGCCTCGATCCGGAAGGGCGCCTGGAAGCGCTGATCAACCGTCAGCACTTTATCGGCGCTTCCGCCAAGCCGGAGAAGATGACCGAGTGGGGCATCGCGCCGGAACATCAGCTGCTGTTCTGGGATTGGGTCGGCGGCCGCTATTCGCTGTGGGGCACCATCGGTCTGCCCATCGCGCTCAATGTCGGCATGGACAACTTCCGTCGTCTGCTGGCCGGGGCGCATGAGCTGGATGAGCACTTCCGCACCGCGCCGCTGGAAGACAACCTGCCGGTGCTGCTGGCGCTGGCCGGGATCTGGAACAACAACTTCCTCGATATCCGCGCCCACTCCATCCTGCCCTACGACGGTCGCCTGGAGTACTTCGCAAGCTACCTCGAGCAGCTGGAGATGGAATCCAACGGCAAGTCGGTGACCAACGATGGCGAGATGATCGACTACTCGACCTGTCCGGTGCTGTGGGGCCAGCTGGGGCCGAACGCCCAGCACGCCTTCTATCAGCTGCTGCACCAGGGCACCCAGGCGGTCGAGTGTGACTTCATCGCGCCGATGTGCCGTTATGATCACGTCGAGGACGCCGAGACACGCGCCCACCTCAAGGCACAGCACCGTCTGACGCTGGCCAACTGCTTCGCCCAGTCACGTGTGCTGATGCTGGGTGATGACGCCATCCCCGGTGATGAGGCGCAGCCGAACCACAAGCGCTACCGTGGCAATCAGCCGTCGACCACGCTGCTGCTGGAGACGCTGACACCGGAAACGCTGGGTGCGTTGATTGCGCTCTACGAGCAGAAGGTCTTCGTTCAGGCCACCATCTGGGATATCAACCCGTTCGATCAGTGGGGTGTGGAGCTGGGCAAGCAGATCGCCACCGCCACCGAAGCGACCATGACCACCGGCGAAGGCTTCGAGACGCTGGACGCCTCCAGCCGTGCGCTGATCGAAGCGGTGTGGGCAGCCCAGGACCAGGACCCGCGCTGAGCCCATGGCGGATGTGAGTGAGGGCATGCTGATATGCCATGCAAGACGAGCGGCGGCGGCAGTCGTCGCTCTCTGTTGATTTATACAGTATTCTCGCTATCCTATAAGCGAATCAATCGTTTACACTAGACAGCACGACGCGGACCGTCGAAAACCCTGCTCCCAGCGTATGAATGCTCGAGAGATGCCCAGCCATCTTGAGGCGTGGAAGGGGAGGCTTCGCGGTCTGGCGTGTTGTCGGGAGTGCTGATGGCCAATTCCCCCTTTCCGTCAGATACGGCAGCGATGCACGCCACCGCGCCCGTCAAGGGTCTGCTGTACCTGCACGGCTTCAATTCGGCCAGTTGTTCGCCCAAGGCACGCTTGATGCAGCGCGCGGCAGAGCAGTTCGGCCTGCCGTGCGTGATGCCGGACATCCCCCCGGAGCCCGGCGCGGGTCAGGCGGCGGTCAACGCGGCCTATCTCACGTTGTGTGAGCGCCTGGCGCTGGACCCCGCAGACCCTGCCTGTGACGACGCCATCATGGTGATCGGCAGCTCCATGGGCGGTTTTCTGGCCACCTGGCTGGTCGCGCGTGAGGCCGCACGCCTCGAGGGGCCGGCTGGTCCTTCTCAGAGCGTCTGGCGTCAAGGGCCGCGCAGTGTGCTGATCAATCCGGCCGTGCGTCCCGCGCGACTGGTCAGCGAATGGCTCGGTTCGGTGCATGCCAACCCCTATACCGGCGTGACGTTCACCGTCACCGAGGAGTTCGGGCCCGGGCTGCTCGCATTGGAAGCGGAACCGGTCACGGCGCAGCGCACCCTGGTGCTGTTGGCGACGGCCGATGAGACATTGGATGTCAATGATGCCGCAGGGCTCTATCAGGGAAGTCGCTTGATCATCACGCCGGGTGGCGATCACGGCTTTGCGCAGCTGGCGGAATATCTGCCGGCGATCATGGCGCATGGCGGGCACCGGCTGGCCCCCGCCACCGCAGCGGCGATGCATGTCGCGCCGGACTAGCAGGTCATGCGCGTGGTGCTTTCTGCTACGACACACCACGACCTGGCTGGGCACGGCACCTCTTGGCACGACATGGATTGGCACGACTTGGCAGGGCGTTCGATGCTGAACGCCAGGCGCCGGTCTCTCATTTTTCAGGAATCCGTTGTCCGTCTCGCGCACGTGAAATGGCGAGTCGGATGGCGGACGTCAACACCAAGGACACAAGGCTGCGATGAGTCAGTACAGCGCCAGTTCCATTGAGGTCCTCTCCGGCCTCGAACCGGTCCGCAAGCGGCCCGGCATGTATACCGACACTTCTCGGCCCAACCATCTGGCGCAGGAAGTCATCGACAACTCCGTCGATGAGGCGCTGGCGGGGCATGCGAAGGAAATCCGCGTGCGCCTGCTCGAGAATGGCGGTATCGAGGTCGGCGATGACGGTCGTGGCATGCCCACCGACATCCACCCCGAGCATGGCGTGACCGGCATCGAGCTGATCCTCACCAAGCTGCACGCGGGCGGCAAGTTCTCCCAGGACAGCTATCGCTTCTCCGGCGGCCTGCACGGCGTGGGCGTCTCGGTGGTCAATGCGCTGTCGACGCGTCTGGAAGTGGAAGTGTGCCGCGATGGCCTGCGTCAGCGCATCGCCTTCGAGAATGGCGAGAAGGCCGAGGAGCTGACCCAGATCGGCACCGTCGGCAAGCGCAATACCGGCACCCTGGTGCGCTTCTGGCCGGACGAGAGCTACTTCGACAGCCCGCGCCTGGCGATGCCGCGTCTGCGCCACCTGCTGCGTGCCAAGGCCGTGCTGTGTCCGGGCCTCAAGGTCGTGCTCATCGAGACCGATGGCAGCGAGACGACCTGGCACTACGAGGATGGTCTGCGCGATTACCTGCTCGGCGCCACCGATGGCTTCGAACGCCTGCCGGAATCGCCCTTTGTCGGCCATTTCGAGGACGAGGAGCACGGGGTCGACTGGGCGATCCAGTGGCTGCCGGAAGGCGGTGAGCTGGTGCAGGAACCCTACGTCAACCTGATCCCCACGCCGCTGGGCGGCACCCACGTCAATGGCCTGCGCTCCGGTCTGCTCGAGGCGCTCAAGGAATTCTGCGACTACCGTAGCCTGCTGCCGCGTGGCGTCAAGCTGAGCGCGGATGACCTGTGGGAGCGCGCCGCCTTCGTGCTGTCGGTGAAGATGCTCGATCCGCAGTTCGCCGGCCAGACCAAGGAGCGCCTGTCCTCGCGCAGCGTCGCCGCCTTCGTCTCCGGCGTGGTCAAGGACGCCTTCTCGCTGTGGCTCAACCACCATGTCGATCAGGCCGAAGCGCTGGCGGAACTGGTGATCTCGGCGGCCCAGCGCCGTCTGAAGAGCGCCAAGAAGGTCGCGCGCAAGAAGGTCACCTCCGGGCCTGCGCTGCCGGGCAAGCTCTCGGACTGCTCAAGCTCCGACCCTGCCGACAGCGAGCTGTTTCTGGTCGAGGGCGACTCCGCCGGTGGCAGCGCCAAGCAGGGCCGCAACCGCGAGACCCAGGCGATCCTGCCGCTGCGCGGCAAGATCCTCAATACCTGGGAAGTCGAGTCGCATGACATCTACTCCTCCCAGGAAGTCCACGACATCGCGGTCGCCATCGGCCTGGACCCGGGCTCGGATGACCTCACCAAGCTGCGCTATCACAAGGTCTGCATCCTGGCGGATGCCGACTCCGATGGTCTGCACATCGCCACGCTGCTGTGCGCGCTGTTCGTGCGTCACTTCCCGGCGCTGGTGGATGCCGGGCGCGTCTTCGTCGCCATGCCGCCGCTGTATCGCATCGATCTGGGCAAGGAAGTGCATTACGCCCTGGACGAGAGCGAGAAGGCGCACATCCTCAAGCAGCTCGAGAGCAAGCGTGGCACGCCCAACGTGCAGCGCTTCAAGGGTCTGGGTGAGATGAACCCGCTGCAGCTGCGGGAAACGACCATGGCGCCGGACACCCGCCGCCTGGTGCAGCTGACGCGCAGTGCGGATGACGGCACCCACGAGATGCTCGACATGCTGCTGGCCAAGAAGCGCGCCAGTGATCGCAAGAGCTGGCTCGAGGACTACGGCAACATGGCCGATATCGAGGTCTGATCATCGGTTGAGCTTCGAGCGCAGCTGAACTTCGAAAGCAGCTGAGCTTCGAAAGCCAGACAAGCTGCGCGACAGCATTCTTTCGGGAGCGCCACAGTCAGGCGCTCCCCGGTTTTACGCTCGTAATCAAGGTCAAGCGCCCATGAGCATGGATATCCAGGTTGCGGAGGGTGACGTCGAACGTCTGGCCCTGCGCGACTACACCGAAAAGGCGTACCTCGACTACTCGATGTACGTGATTCTCGACCGCGCCCTGCCGCATGTCGGCGATGGCATGAAGCCGGTGCAGCGCCGCATCGTCTACGCCATGCGCGAACTGTCCCTGACGGCCAACGCCAAGTACAAGAAGTCGGCGCGTACCGTCGGCGACGTGCTGGGCAAGTTCCACCCCCACGGTGACAGCGCCTGTTACGAGGCGATGGTGCTGATGGCGCAGCCGTTCAGCTATCGCTATCCGCTGGTGGATGGCCAGGGCAACTGGGGTAGCCAGGATGACCCCAAGTCCTTCGCGGCGATGCGTTACACCGAATCGCGGCTGTCGAAGTACTCCGAGGTGCTGCTGTCCGAGCTTTCCCAGGGCACCGTCGACTGGGTGCCCAACTTCGATGGCACCATGAACGAGCCCAAGGTGCTGCCGGCGCGTCTGCCCAATGTGCTGCTCAACGGCACCACCGGTATCGCGGTGGGCATGGCGACCGACATCCCGCCGCACAACGTGCATGAAGTCGTGGCCGCCACGCGCCATCTGCTGCGTCATCCGGACTCCGACAGCGATCAGTTGATGGAGTACCTGCCGGCACCGGACTTCCCCACCGAGGCGGAGATCATCACGCCGCGCACCGACCTCGCCAAGCTCTACCGCACCGGTCGTGGCAGCGTGAAGATGCGCGCCCGCTATGTGCTGGAAGAGGGCGATATCGTGATCACGGCACTGCCGTATCAGGTCTCCGGCGCCAAGGTGATCGAGCAGATCGCCGCCCAGATGCAGGCCAAGAAGCTGCCGATGGTCGCGGACCTGCGTGATGAGTCCGACCACGAGAACCCGACGCGCCTGCTGATTCAGCCGCGCTCCAATCGTGTCGATATCGAAGGCCTGATGGCGCACCTGTTCGCCACCACGGACCTCGAGAAGAACGCGCGCGTCAACATGAACGTCATCGACCTCAAGGGGCGCCCGCGGGTGATGGCGCTGCACGAGATGCTCGCCGAGTGGCTGCGCTATCGTCGCGCCACCGTGCGTCGTCGCCTCGAGCATCGTCTGGCCAAGGTCGAGGACCGTCTGCATATCCTCGAGGGTCTGCTGACGGCTTACCTGAATCTCGACGAGGTGATTCGCATCATCCGCGAGGAGGAAGACCCCAAGGCCAGCCTGATCGAGACTTTCCAGCTCTCCGAGCGGCAGGCCGAGGCGATCCTCGAGCTGCGTCTGCGTCACCTGGCGCGTCTTGAAGAGATGAAGCTGCGTGGCGAGCAGGACGAGCTCAAGCGCGAGCGCAAGCACCTCAAGCATCTGCTGGGCAATGACGAGGCACTGACGGACCTGATCGACAGTGAGCTTGAGCAGGCCGCCATTGACTTCGGCGATCCACGTCGCTCGCCGCTGGTCGAGCGCGGCGAAGCCAAGGCGCTGTCGGAAGTCGAGCTGATGGGCGCCGACCCGATCACCGTCGCGCTGTCCGAGAAGGGCTGGATCCGTGCCGCCAAGGGGCATGATATCGACCCCGAGGGCCTGTCCTACAAGGCCGGCGACCGCTTCCATCTGGCGGCGCGCGGCAAGACCAATCAGCCGCTGGTGCTGCTGGATGATACCGGGCGTGCCTACACCCTGGCCGCGCACAATCTGCCCAGTGCACGCGGGCAGGGCGAGCCGATCACCGGGCGCATGAATCCGGCGGCGGGGGCGGCGATGGTCGGGCTGCTGCTCGATGCGCCTTCTGCGCGCTATCTGCTGGCCTCCGATGGCGGCTATGGCTTCGTGACCACGCTCGAACAGCTCACCGGCAAGAACAAGTCCGGCAAGGCGGCACTGACCTTGCCGCGCGGCTGTGCGGTGCTGCCACCGGTCGAGGTGCCGACAGCGCCGGAGGCTGCCGATGGCACGCCCGCGGCCTTGGAAGTGGCGGTGGTCTCCAACGAAGGGCGCCTGCTGGTCTTCCCGCTCTCCGAGCTGCCCGAGATGTCCAAGGGCAAGGGCAACAAGATGCTGTCGATTCCGGGCGAACGCGCCGCCAACCGCGAGGAGTTCGTGCGCTCGCTGGTGGTCTTGCCCGCCGGCGCGACCCTGGTGGTGCATGCCGGCAAGCGCAAGACCCTGCTCAAGGGGGCGGATCTCGATTATTATCGTGGTGAGCGTGGCCGCCGCGGCAGCAAGCTGCCCAAGGGCTTCCAGAAGGTCGACCGTCTGGCCGTCGATAGTTGATCCGGGCCGGATGGCCTGGCTTGTTAGCTGAGGTGCGTCGGCGTTGACGCCGACATGCCCCGTGGGCGACACCTTGATGATTCATTGCTCAGGAATGATTTTCCAATGACACAACGTATCTTGATCCGTGCCACCGGTACGGCTCGTCCAGGACAGCTGGCAGGGCTTGGTCAGGCGCTGGCGCGCAGCGGCGCACGACTGCTGGACATCAATCAGAGCGTGACCTTCGGGCTGGTGTCGCTGGAAGCGCTGGTGGCTCTCGGCGCGGAGTCCGACCTGGAGGCCGCGCTGGCCGCCGCCGGTGAACAGCTGGGGCTGGATGTGCAGGCCGTGCAGGTCGGTGCTGAGGAATACGCGCGCTGGAGCCATCAGGCGGAGCGCCCGCGCTGGATTCTGACGCTGCTGGCGCCGTGTCTGCCGGCCGGCATTCTGGCCGAGGTCGGCGGCCTGACGGCCGAATTCGGCATCACCGTCGAGCTGATGCATCGTCTGTCGGGGCGTGAGCCGCTGGATGGCGAGTCACCGGCCGAAGGCGCCTGTGTCGAGTGCTGGCTGCGCCTGCCGGAGAGTGGCACCGACATCAATGCCCTGCGCGAGAAGGCGCTGGCGTTGGGCGCGCTGCACGGTGTCGATATCGCAATCCAGGAAGATGATATCTGGCGTCGTCATCGTCGCCTGATCTGCTTCGACATGGATTCGACGCTGATCCAGACCGAGGTGATCGACGAGCTGGCGCGCCGTCACGGTGTCGGCGAGGAAGTCTCGGAAGTCACCGAGCGGGCCATGCGGGGCGAGCTGGACTTCAAGGAAAGCTTCCGTGAACGCATGAGCAAGCTGGAAGGCCTGGATGAATCGGTGCTGGCCGATATCGCCGCCAATCTGCCGCTGATGGATGGGGTCGAGCGCCTGATGGCCAACCTCAAGGCGCTGGGCTATCGCACCGCGATCCTGTCCGGTGGCTTCACCTACTTCGCGCGTCATCTTCAGCAGCTGCTGGGCTTCGATGAGATCCACGCCAATGAGCTGGTGATCGTCAATGGCAAGGTCACCGGTGAAGTGCGCGAGCCGATCGTCGATGCCGAGCGCAAGGCGCTGCTGCTGCGCGAGATCGCCGAGCGTCATGGCCTGCGCATGGAGCAGACCATCGCCGTCGGTGACGGTGCCAATGACCTCAAGATGCTGGCCGAGGCGGGGCTGGGCATCGCCTTCCGCGCCAAGCCGCTGGTGCGTGAACAGGCGCGTCAGTCGATCTCGACCCTGGGCCTGGATGCCGTGCTCTACCTGATGGGCTATCGCCAGCAGGATCTCGAGCACTGATCCGTGATTCAGCCGCTGAACGCCTGCGCTGAGTGACAAGCCAGTGTGTGAGTGACAACGCCCCCATCGCCGCCGCGATGGGGGCGTTGTCGTCTGGTCATCAGGTCGCAGAATAGTCCCAAAGCAGCAATGCGCTTTCGGGTGTGGGGGCTAGACTGGAGGGGAAGCGCCGACGACTCGTCGCTCGTCAGTTGACGCCATACTGAAACGCCACTCGCCACGCCGTCAGGAGTTTGCCCATGCCGTCACCCTATGACGATGAACTGCACCTGCTGTGCCTGTTTCCGCATGATGCCGCCCTCAAGGGTTTGAAGATTCGCCACGATGCCAGTCCCGATATGGTGGCCGCCGCCGAGCGTCTGCATGCCAAGGGATTGACCACGCTGCCGGATGGCGGCTATCTGACGTCGGTGGGCCGTGAGGCCGCCGAGCACGCCCATCGTCTCAATGACCTGCTCCACGTCCCGATGGCCATGACGGGCACCTGAGTTAGCCCACTGGTTTGAATCACTGATCGCGAGAAGGAAAAACGCCCCGTGGCTTTCGGTCACGGGGCGTTTTCGTCTGCGGTCTCAGGGGCGGAGAGACACCTGTGCGCTCAGGCCTTGTGCTTGCGATAGGTCGCGCGGGTGATCTCGACGATCTCCACGCTGACTTCGCGGGCCGCCTCGCAGTGAGGCTTGAGGGCCTCCATCAGGATATCCGCCAGGCGCGACTTGTCGTCATCGCTGCGGCCTTCCAGCTGGTGGCAGTGCAGATTGACGAAGCCGTGCTTGTGCGCCAGCGGTGCCTGATTGCCTGCCAGACGCCAGTGGCGCCAGCTTTCCGCGCGCACCTTGATGTCGGTTTCCTTGAACAGGCCACTTTGCATGGCAGCGGCATGCAGGTCATCCATGATCGCGTCCATGTCGAGGCTGGGGGCCAGACTGTCGGCATAATCAATGACGAGATGAGGCATGTGATGGGCTCCTTGAGCATGGCCACGCCTCTCGGGGCGTGTGCCGATGATGAAATTGGCCAGCGATAGTAGCAAATTTTGTGCAGCACGCCGCCTGTTGTTGCCTCACGCTGCCAGGGCGCCATTCACGCACTGGCGATGATGCCCGTCAGGTTGAGCGAAGATGGCTCTCCCTCGTCACCCGCAGGGGGAGGCGACGAAGGGCCAGTGGCGGCGTCGACTCCCGGATGTGTCTTGGGCAGAGGGGGATTGGACAGAGGTGTCTTGGAGCGTCGGCCGGGCACTTCACGTACCAGGCGCGGCATCAGGAAGCCGGGCAGATGCTCAAGCAGCGCTTCCATCAGGTTGCAGGCCTCTTCATCGCTGACCGCGAAGTGGGCGGCGCCCTGCACGGGGTCGAAGGCATGCAGATAATAGGGCAGTACGCCGCACTCGAAGAGTCGCTCGGCGAGGGCCGTCTGCACTTCCACGCTGTCATTGACGCCGCGCAGGATGACGCCCTGATTGAGCAGGGTGACACCGGCGCTCTTGAGGCGAGTCATCGCGGCAGCGACGGCGTCGTCCAGCTCGTTGGCATGGTTGGTGTGAATGACCAGCACCTTCTGCAGGCGCGTGGCACCCAGCCAGCCGAGCAGCTCGTCATTGACGCGGTCCGGAATCACCACCGGCAGGCGCGTGTGGATGCGCAGGCGCTTGAGGTGCGGAATCTCACCCAGCGACTCCACCAGCCACGCCAGGCGCTTGTCGGGCGAGACCAGCGGGTCGCCGCCGGACAGGATCACCTCATGGATGCGCTCGTCGGCGCGCAGGTAGTCGAGGATATCCTGCCACTGCGCGCGGCTGGGCTGATGGTCGTCATAGGGGAAGTGACGGCGGAAACAGTAGCGGCAGTTGATCGCGCAGCCGCCGCTGGCCATCAGCAGCACCCGGTTGGTGTACTTGTGGATCAGCCCCGGCAGCGGCGTATGTTCGGCCTCTTCCAGCGGATCGGTGACGTAGCCGTCGAGCACATCGGTCTCGGCGTCCAGCGGCAGCACCTGGCGCAATAGCGGGTCGTCGGGATCATTGGCGCGGATGCGGCTGGCATAGGCCTCGGGCACGCGGATCGCGAACAGTTCATGGCCGTCACGGGCGCCCGGCAGCCACTCGTGCTCCAGCCCCAGGCGCTCCAGCAGAGCCTGTGGAGAGCGGATCACGTCGCGTAGCTGTGCACGCCAGTCATTCGGGGCCGACGGGGCTTCAGCGGCAGATGAGAAGGCCTCTGAGGCACGACTTTCGTGGCTGGTGTGCGGGATGGTATGCAAGGATGCAGGGGTTCGGGTTATCATGCGCATCACTTCTAGTCATGATTGCAGCCAATTGACTGCAATCTGGAATTCATGGCGGGCAAGACCCGTTAACGAGTCGAGAGCGAGCAAGATGGCCAACTATTCTACCAACGAATTCAAGTCCGGTCTGAAAGTGATGCTGGACAATGATCCCTGTGCCATCGTCGATAACGAACTGGTCAAGCCGGGCAAGGGCCAGGCCTTCAACCGCGTCAAGCTGCGCAACCTGAAGACCGGTCGTGTATGGGAGCGTACTTTCAAGTCCGGCGAGAGCATCGAAGCCGCCGATGTCATGGAAGTCGACATGGAATACCTCTACACCGACGGTGAGATGTGGCACTTCATGCGTACCGATGGCTCCTTCGAGCAGTACGCTGTCGATGGCAAGGCGCTGGGCGACACGGTCAAGTGGCTGAAAGAGCAGGTCGTCTACACCATCACGCTGTGGAACGACAACGCGATCGCCGTCACCGCGCCGAACTTCATCGAGCTGGAAGTCGTCGAGACGGACCCGGGCCTCAAGGGCGACACCGCCAACGGTGGCTCCAAGCCGGCGACCCTGTCTTCCGGTGCCGTGGTGCGTGTGCCGCTGTTCATCAACCAGGGCGAAGTCCTCAAGGTTGATACCCGCAGCGCCGAGTACGTGTCTCGCGCCTGAGCCCTTTCGCTCACGTCGTGAACACCCTGATGCCTCGCCTCGTGCGGGGCATCATCGTTTGTGCTGGTCAGTCGTGCAGGGTGATCGTGTCGATCAGCCCTTCCGGTTGGCCAATGCCTCCCGCTGATCCCTTCCTCGAGCCTGTCCATGTCTGATGCCGATTCTTCCGCCGCTTCACCTCTTTCAGCCGCTGCCGCGCCAGGCGCTGCCCTGGCAGAGGACTGGGCGCCCACTGTCACGCGCGAGCGGCTCGTTCAGCGCGCGCGTCTGATCAGTGAGGTGCGCACCTTCTTCGCCGAGCGTGAGGTGCTGGAGGTGGAAACGCCGGTGCTGGGGCAGGCCGGGTCGACGGATGTCGGTCTCGCGTCATTGTCACTGACCGCGCAGTTGCCGGGCGAGCGTGAGCGCGTGCCGATGTGGCTGCAGACGTCGCCGGAATTTCACATGAAGCGATTGCTGGCGGCCGGCAGCGGGCCGATCTTTCAGATCGCGCGTGCCTTCCGCGATGGCGAGGTCAGCCGCCGCCACAATCCCGAGTTCTGCATGCTGGAGTGGTATCGCCCCGGCATGAGCCTTGAGGCGCTGATGACGGAGACCTGCGAGCTGATCCGGCGCGTGATGGCGCTCGGGGCACAGTTGACCGGACAGCCGTCGCTGCTCAGTGAGTCTCAAGACGCCCAGGTAAGGCCTGCCATCACGCCTTACCGTGCGCTGTTTCGCCGTGTGCTGGCGCTGGACCCCTTCACGGCCTCGCTCGAGGAGCTGCGAGCCGCCTGTGCGCGAGAATGTGAGGTCGCGGCTGACGACTGGTCGCATGAGACATGCCTGGATGCGCTGATGAGCCTGGTGATCGAGCCGACCCTTGGCTCAGGGTCACAGGGAGCAGAAGCACAGGGACGAGCCACCGTGGAGCTGGTCACCGAGTATCCGGCCGCGCAGGCTGCCTTGGCGCGCAAGCATCAGGACAGTGAGGGCGATTGGGTGGCGTCGCGCTTCGAGGCCTACGTGGCGGGCATCGAACTGGCCAACGGGTATGACGAGCTGACCGATGCCAGTGAGCAGGCGGCGCGCTTTGCCGAAGACAATGCCGCGCGAGTCGCCCAGGGCCTGCCTGAGGTAGCGGCGGACCAGCGCCTGGTGGCGGCCTTGCAGGCGGGAATGCCCGCGGGGAGCGGGGTGGCGCTGGGGCTGGATCGTCTGATCATGCTGGCGCTGGGAGAGCGCGATATCTCGGCGGTGATCGCTTTCCCGGCATCACGTGCTTGAGAGCCGACATGAGAGGCAGCTTTCGATGTGATTTGCGTGAATCCCAGCGTTTATTGCCAACACGCTTGCCGAGCGTTCGTCGACTAGACTGGAGAGGTCAGCGTGGAGGGTTGGCGCTTGCCGGCGAAGCCCGCAGGCAAGGTGATGGCAGGACCAGGGCAATGGTCGCAGCGGGTCTTCTTTTATCGGGCATGGTGAAAGAAGGCGACAGATGATGGCTCGAACCCTCGGAGCCTTCGGGGCATCATCCGGCAGTTGCGTCGTGAGAGCGTGACGCCCGTCATGGAGGACTCTGATCTGTTTGGGCACTGAAGGTAGTGATCACCCCGATGGCAGCGTTCATCGCGGGGCAAGGCAAGAAGGCGGGGAGCGCGGTCAGGCTCCTGTCGTTAAAAAGGGAAGCCAGGGGCTTCCCTTTTTTTATGCCCGGGTGTCATGTGCGGGCTTTATGCGCGAGTGTCGTGCTCGCGCTGCGCCAGGCCTGGCCTTATTTCTCGTCTGTGGCCGGCGTGTCCTGCGCCGTCACTGCCGCATGCTCTTCTGACTCGGTCGGGGCCGGCGCTGTCGCAGACGGACGCATGCCGAGTGACTGACCCATGCTGACCTTCTGGCCCGGTGTCAGGGCATCATCGAACTCGACGCTGTCCGGGAAGCACATCACCACGGTGGAGCCGAGCTGGAAGCGGCCCATCTCGGCGCCATGCGCCAGCTCGATGAGTTGATCGAAACGGGTCGTCTCGACATCACCGGAAAGCGGCGTGACCTGACCGCTCCAGACGGTCTTGATCGCCGCGACGATCATCGCGCCCACCAGCACCATGGCCATCGGGCCGTGTTCGGTCTCGAAGATGCACACCAGGCGCTCGTTGCGGGCGAAGAGGCCCGGCACGTGCTTGGCGGTGGCTTCGTTGACCGAGAACAGGCGCCCCGGAACGTAGGCCATCTCGACCAGACGACCGGCCACCGGCATATGGACGCGATGGTAGTCCTTCGGTGACAGATAGACGGTGGCGAATCGGCCGTTGCGGAAGGGCGCGGCGCGCTCTTCACTGCCACCCAGCAGCTGGGTCAGCGAGAACGCCTGACCCTTGGCCTGTACGAGAGTGCCGTGTTCGATGTTGCCGAACTGGGACAGTACGCCATCGGCCGGTGACACCAGGCCTTCACCGATGGGGCGGGCATCCGCCTTCAGGGCGCGGGTGAAGAAGTCATTGAAGCAGGCGTAGGCACGCGGGTTCTCCTCGAGCGCCTCGTTCATGTTGACGCCGTAGGCCTTGATGAAGCGCTCGATGAAGGTGTTCTTGACCCACGGATTGGTGCAGGCGGCGACACGGCCGATGAGGCGTGAGATCAGGTGCTGGGGCAGTGGGTACTGGCTCAGGGAAAACAGCTTGGCGCGATCCACGATGGCGATCCTTGCAGGCACTTTCAGGAATGAAAAGCCCGCTCCTCGAGAGGGCGGGCGTTGGCCGGCAACAGCGGCGGCCAGCAGTTGGGCTGCACCTTAGCCCATCGTCAATAACGGCTCAAGCCTGCGAATTGCCGCAGCCGTGGGCCTGGTGACAGTTGCCAGACAGGCCATGCGTGTCATCCCGGCATGGCCTGCCTTGGCGTGCTGGCGCTCGATACGCCCGTCTCAGGCTGCCGTCTGGAGCCTTCAGCCTGTTATCAGGAGCCTTCAGCCCATTATCAGTCATCAGCGTTCGATGGGCGTGTCATCACGGTTGCCCCATTCCTTCCAGGAGCCGGGATAGGCGCGCACATCGCTGAAGCCCAGCGCCTGACCCACCAGCCAGGTCAGGCCGGAGCGGTGATGGCTCTGGCAGTGCGTCACGATGTGCTGTTCGGGGCTGAGGCCGCGAGCGCCCAGTTCCGTCACCAGCTCCGCATAGTCGCGGATGCGCAGGTTGCGCTCACGGTCCATGGCCTCGGTCCACTCGAAATGCACGGCGCCGGGGATATGGCCGAGGCGGGCGTTCTGGCCCTTCTCGCCGCGATACTCTTCCGCGGAGCGTGCATCCCAGACCACGACGCTTTCCTGCGGGTCCTCGGCCGCCAGCCGATCGAGAATGTCTTCCCGCGTCGCCATCACGCTGGTGTCCATGTAGGCGGCGTGATACTCGCTGGGGCTCCAGTCGCTGGCGGTGTCGCTCAGCGGCAGGCCATCGCCTTGCCATGCGTGCAGTCCACCATTGAGGTAGCTGTAGCGGGTATGTCCGAGCAGTGCCAGGGTCCACAGCAGGCGTCCGGCCCAGCCGCCGCCTTCATCGTCATAGGCCACCACATGGCTGTCGCGGGTGATGCCAAGGGCTGACATCACGTCAGACAGTGCCTCGGGGCTCGGCACGCCGGGAATGTCGTCGTCATTGCTGCCGACCAGCTGCTTGAAGTCGAGCAGGCGAGCGCCGGGCACATGACGCGCATGGCTCTCGGCTTTCAGTGGCACGTCGACGATCACGATATCAGGATGGTCGAGCATCTCCGCGAGCTGCTGCGGTTCGACGATCAAGGGCAGCAGGTCGGCTTCCGAGGGGGAAGGGTGTGAAGAATCGTGAGACATGGCGTAATCCTTGCTTCTACGAAGAGAGTGATCCTTCCGGCATCATGGCACGTCGGCTGGCACTGTGGTCAAGTCACTACGATCAAGACATGCAATCAAGTGACTGCGGCGAGGCGAAGTGTCACCGCGCCAGATTCCTTGCCATCTTGTCCCCTGAAACGACAGGTTTTCAGTATAATGCCGCGCGTCACATTCCGGGGTGAACGTGTGAATGCCCAGTGCGCACGCATAACGGTACAGACGTGAACGACGCGTGTGCCAGCAGGGCATAGTGCGCGCCATGACCTGACCTTCTGGACAGCCTTCTGGACAGCCTTCTGGACAGGCTTCTGGACAGGCTTCTGATCAGCTGGCGAGGCCAGCCAGCAGCCAGCAGCCAGCAGCCAGTAGATCCAGTAGGTCTTGTAGCCAGTAGGTCTTGTAGAAAGAAGCGCTTGTTTCAGTGCAGCGGGCCTGGGGCGAATGCCACATTCTGGCCCTCGGGAACACCCTCTTCGCGGCCCCAGGCAATACACTGTCTGTCGCCAGTGGCGCTGCTGCACTCTTCGAGTGCGGTGCGGGCGCTCAACGTGTGTCATTTCGGTGCAGCGTGTCGGCGACCCGTCGACGCTGAGCTGCTACTCAATCGCTTCATCCTGAACGGGAGTCATCATCTTGCTCGAGCGCCTATTCTCACTGCGTGCCGAAGGCACCACGACGCGCACGGAAGTGCTGGCGGGCATCGCCACCTTCATGGCGTCGATGTACATCATCGTGGTCAATCCCGGCATCCTGTCAGCCGCCGGCGTGCCATTCAGTGCCGCCCTCACGGCGACCGTGCTGGTCAGCTTCTTCGGCAGCCTGATGATGGGCCTGTACGCGCGCAACCCGATCCTGGTCGCGCCGGGCATGGGCATCAATGCCCTGTTCGCCTACACCATGGTGCTGGGCGGCGGCATGAGCTGGGAGGTCGCGCTGGGCTGCGTGTTCTGGGCCGGCGTCATCTTCGCGGTACTGGCCATGTTCAACGTGCGCCGCCTGGTGATCGATGCGATTCCCGCCCAGCTCCGCTACGCCATCGCCTGTGGTATCGGCCTGTTCATCACCTTGATCGGTCTGGTGAACGCCAAGCTGATCGTCTCCAACCCGGTCACCGTGGTCAGTGTCGCGCCGATGACGCCCTCGCTGGTGGTCTTCCTGCTGGGGCTGGCGCTGACCGCCATCCTGGTCGCGAAGCGCATTCACGGCGCTCTGATCATCGGCATCATCGTCACGACCCTGATGGCGACCACCATCGGGCGTCTGTGGGGGGATGGCAGCGCCTACTTCCCGCCGGAGATCGCCCAGCCGACGCTGGTCAACTTCACCGGTATCTTCGCTGCGCCTGATTTCAGCGGCCTGCTGGCGCTGGACCTGCTCGGTTCGCTCAAGGTGGCCTATGCGCCGTTCATCTTCGTCATCCTGTTCACGGTGTTCTTCGATGCGCTCTCGACCTTCATGGCGGTGGCCGAGGCGGGCAATCTGAAGGACGAGAATGGTGACCCGCGCAATATCCGTCGCTCGATGATGGTCGATGCCTTCTCGGCGCTGGTGTCCGCGCCACTGGGTACCAGCCCGGCGAATGCCTACATCGAATCGGCGGCCGGTATCAGTCAGGGCGGGCGCACCGGGCTGGTCGCGGTGGTGGTGGCGCTCTGCTTCCTGCCGTTCCTGTTCCTGGCGCCGTTGCTGTCGTTGGTGCCGTCCATCGCGACTGCCCCGGCGCTGATTCTGGTCGGCGTGTTCATGATGGAGCCGATCGGCAAGATCCACTGGCACCAGTTCGATGATGCGATTCCGGCCTTCATCGCCATGGTGATGATTCCGCTGACCTACTCCATCACCCACGGTATCGTGTTCGGCTTCCTGAGCTTCGTGGTCATCAAGCTCGGCGTCGGCAAGGCGCGCGAGATTCGCCCGACCATGTGGGTGCTGTTCGCGCTGTCACTGCTGCTGTTGCTGGAAGGCTAGGCTTCGAAAGCGGCAGTGGTGTGTCTCGAGGCTGTGATGTGTCTCGAGTGCCTCGAGCATGAAAAAGCCCCGCCAGGCAGTGACTGCCTGGCGGGGCTTTTTGTTGACGGCTTTTTTGATAGCGCTTGATCAGCTTTCGGTCAGCGAGAGCAGAATCTTCTTGTAGCTCTCGAAGCGCACGCGGCCGATCTCGCCGTTGTCCACGGCCTGAAGCAGGGCGCAGCCCGGCTCCTTCTCGTGCTTGCAGTCGCGGAAGCGGCAATAGCCGAGATAGTCGTGGAACTCGCGGAAGCCGTCGGTGACCTGCTCGGGAGTCAGGTGCACCAGGCCGAATTCGCGGATGCCGGGCGAGTCGATCAGGTCACCGCCATCCGGCATGTGATAGAGCCAGGCGGTGGTGGTGGTGTGCATGCCCTGGCGTGATTCGGCCGACAGCGGGCCGACACGAACCTCTTCCCTGGGCAGCAGCATGCCGATCAGGGACGACTTGCCGACGCCACTCTGGCCGACGAAGACCGAGGTGCGGTCGCTGAGCTGGGCCTTGAGGGCATCGAGCCCCGACTCGCCACGCGTGGTACAGGCGACGACTTCGTAGCCGAGCGCTTCATAGCGCGCCAGCAGGTCGCGCAGCTCACCGCCGCTTTCCGGCAGCAGGTCGACCTTGTTGAGCACCAGCACCGGCGTGATGCCGGTGGCTTCCGCGGCGATCAGATAGCGGTCGATCAGGTTGGGCTGCGGGGCGGGTTCGGCGGCGAACACGATCAGGATCTGGTCGATGTTGGCCGCCACCGGCTTGAGCACGCCGCGCATGTCGGGGCGTTCAAGCTCGGTGGTGCGTGCGCCACGCGCGACGACGACGCCGCTGGCATCGCTGGCTTCGCGCCAGATGACCCGGTCACCGGTGACCAGCGTCTCGAGGTTGGCGCGCAGGTGGCAGCGGTGCAGGCTGCCGGATTCGCTTTCGACTTCCAGGCTGCGCCCGTAGTGGGCGATGACACGGCCATGCTGCTCCGGGCCATATTCGCCGGCGTCGAGCTTGTCACGGTCCTGCGTCTCGCGCTTTTCGGCGCGCTTGGTACGCTCGGCCTGCACCTTCTCGATTCGCCATTGCTGCTGGCGGCTTAGCTTGCGTTTACTCATGCTTGGCTGGTGACTCCGGTCGCCGTTCGTTCGCCAGGGATGGGAGAGTCTTCCCCCCTTTGCGGCGCGATTGTACCCTTTGCGCCCTCGGGTGTCGTGCGACGCCCCGGGATGGCGTGTGATACTGCTGTCATCGACTGGCGTCCCGCGCCATTCCATCATCTGCTCAGCAAGGAGTGACCCATGGCAAATCCCACCGCGCAGGCCGACCGCCTCATCTGGATCGACCTGGAAATGACCGGTCTCGACCCGGCGCGTGAGCGCATCATCGAGGTGGCCACACTGGTCACCGACGGCGACCTCAACCTGATCGCCGAAGGCCCGGTGCTGGCCGTGCATCAGCCGGACAGCCTGCTGGAGGCGATGGATGAGTGGAACACGCGCACCCATGGTGAATCCGGGCTGGTGAAGCGCGTCAAGGAAAGTCAGATAGATACCGCTGAAGCCGAACGCCAGACCCTCGAGTTCCTGGCCCGGCACGTGGCGGCAGGCGCCTCGCCGATGTGTGGCAACAGCGTGCATCAGGACCGTCGCTTCCTGCAGCACGAGATGCCGTTGCTGGAAGAATTCTTCCACTACCGCAACATCGATGTCTCGACCCTCAAGGAACTGGCCAAACGCTGGAACCCGGCCGCGCTCGACGGCTTCAAGAAGCGTGCGACCCACCAGGCGATGGACGATATCCGTGAGTCACTGGCGGAGCTTGCGCATTACCGCAAGACCTTCCTCAAGCTGACCCAGCAGGGCATCGTCTAAGCATCGTTCCTCAACCCAAAGCGATAGCCCTGGAGGCAACGGCTCTCAAAGCGCGGTGGCCAGGCGGGCGCCGCGCTTGATGGCCTGCTCCTTCAGCGCCCAGCGCACATGCTCGCGCAGTGGCTCGCTGGGGTAGGCCAGACGGGCGCGCAGCACATGCTCGACCTGCTCCGACCAGGGCGCGTTGCCCAGCCCGATGGCGATGTTGGAGAGCCACTTCTCGTAGCCGATGCGTCGAATCGGGCTGCCTTCCGTCTTGCTGAGGAATTCCTGCTCCCCCCAGCAGAACAGGCGGATCAGCTCGATGCGATCCAGATCATGACGCGGCGAGAAGTCAGTCTCCTGGGTCGCCTTGGCGAAGCGTGTGAAGGGGCAGAACAGCTGACAGTCATCGCAGCCGTAGATGCGGTTGCCCATCGGGCGACGGAATTCCTCGGGGATGGCGCCATCGAGCTCGATGGTCAGGTAGGAGATGCAGCGCCGCGCATCGACGACCTTGTCTTCGACGATGGCATCCGTCGGGCAGGCGACCTTGCAGGCGTTGCAGCTGCCGCAGTGTTCCTTTTCAAAGGGGGCGTCCACCGGCAGGGGCAGGTCGGTGTAGAGTTCGCCCAGGAAGAACAGGCAGCCGGCCTGCTGATTCATCAGCATGGCGTTCTTGCCGAACCAGCCGATGCCGGCCTTCTGTGCCAGGGCGCGCTCCATCACCGGGGCGGAGTCGACGAAGGCGCGATAGCCGAACTTGCCGACTTCCTTCTCGATCTGCTTGGCCAGATTGGCCAGTCGCTTGCGCATCAGCTTGTGGTAATCACGCCCCAGCGCGTAGCGTGACACATAGGCGCGTTCGGGTTGGCTGAGCACCTGGGTGGTCTCGACCTCAGGCGGCAGGTAATCGAGGCGCACGCTGATGACGCGCAGTGTCCCGGGCACCAGCTCCTCAGGACGAGTGCGCTTGGTGCCGTGCTTGGCCATGAAGTTCATCTCGCCGTGATGGCCGTTGGCCAGCCAGCGCTCCAGATAGGCCTCGTGGGCCGAGAGGTCGACATCGGTGATGCCGACCTGCTGAAAACCCAGCTCGCGCCCCCATGTCTTGATGCGCGTCGCCAGTTCCGCCATGGCCTGTTCATCGGCGGCGGGGCTCCCGGTGTCGGCAGGTGAAGCGGCGGCGGTGGATGAGTGCGGAGCAGACATGGGGGTTCCAGCGAGATCGAGGACAGAGGCGCGCCACCTTAGCGCAACTTGCCGGTCAGCCCAAGCGTGCTGCCTGACGGCGTGAGCACGGCAGGTAAGGCGCAGTAGAAAGGAAAGCGGCACACCACGCCATGCCTCACGATAGGCAACGCGCATCCAGGCAGGCAACGAGCGTCTAGACAGGCAACGAACATCCAGTCAGGCAATGGATATCCAGACAAGGAGTGTAGGCATGACAGCGCACGAATCGACCTCTGACCAGACCTGCCCCCCGGCATCTTCGGCAACCATGACGCTGTGGCGTTCGGTCAACTGTCTGTGGCCGTTGGCGGCGCTGCGTGATCTGGAGCATTGGATGCTCGCGGAGGAGACCGTCGCCGCTGACAGTGGCCGGAGCGAGGCGCCGGTGGAGAAGCGCCTGATGGGGCGCGCCGCGCAATCGGCGTTCGATCTGCTGCGTCAGCGTTGGCCGGAGACGCGCAGGCTGTGCGTGCTGTGTGGCGGCGGTAACAATGGCGGCGATGGCTATCTGCTGGCGCGTCTGGCATTGCTGGCGGGCTTCGAGGTGCGGGTCATCGCCTTGACGCCGGAGGATGCCTTGACCGGTGATGCGCAGCTGGCCGCGATCGCGGCGCGCGAGGCTGGCGTCGAGACGCTGGCATGGCCGAAGGTCGATGAGGAGGCGGCGGATGCGCTGCTCAAGGGCTGGCCCTTGCTGGTGGATGCGCTGACCGGCATCGGCCTGCGCGATGCGCCGCGCGGCAGCGTGGTCGAAGCCATCGAGCGCATCAATCACGCTCATCAGCAGGGCGTGCATGTCATGGCGCTGGATGTGCCCTCAGGCTTGAACGCCGCGACAGGCGCGGTCGCGGGTGTCGCCGTGGAAGCGGATGTGACGCTGACGTTTCTGGTCGACAAGCCGGGCCTGCACACCGGACGCGCCGAGCTGCACGCCGGGCACGTCAGTCTGGCGCGTCTGGGTGCGGCGCGCGTGTTGCCGGAGGTGGTCGCGCAGTCGCGAACCGCGGCCTTGTTAGCAGAGGACGCCGTGCAGCGGCTGACACCGCGCTGGCTGGAGTCCGAGCTGGTGCCGCGCTCGCCGCTGGCCCACAAGGGCGATACCGGTAGCGCGCTGGTCTTCGGCGGCGGGCCGGGGCTGGGGGGCTCGGTGTTGCTGGCCAGTGAGGCAGCGGCGCGGGCCGGTGCCGGCAAGGTCGCGCTGCTGACGGCGCCCGCGCATATCAGCGCCAGCCTGACGCGCTGCCCCGAGGTCATGGCGCGCGGCCTCAAGAGTGGCCCGGAGGGCAGCAGTCATGATGGCTTCGCCGTGCTGGAATCACAGCTGGCTCAGGCCAGCGTGACGCTGGTCGGCCCGGGCATGGGTACCGAGAGTCTCGAGAGCATGCTGTGGGGCTGGGGCGGCATGTCGCGGGTGCTGGCGGCTGGTCAGCCGCTGGTCGTGGATGCCGATGGCCTGAGCCTGCTGGCCTGGCGCGCGAGCGAAGGCGACATCATCCGTCGCGATGACTGGGTGCTGACGCCGCATCCCGGCGAGGCCGCGCGTTTGCTCGATTGCAGTGTGGCGGACGTCGAACACGACCGGATCGCAGCCGCAAGGGCACTCCAGCAGCGTTTCGGCGGCAGCGTGGTGCTCAAGGGCGCGGGCAGTCTGGTGGCGAGTCCTGCGGGGGTACTTGAGGGGCCGGCGGTGGCGCTCTGTCCCTATGGCAATCCGGGCATGGCCAGTGGCGGCATGGGCGATGTGCTGGGTGGCATCATCGCGGGTCTGGCGGCGCAGGCGCTCAACGGCGGCTTCGATGCACGCCAGCCGCGTTCCTCCCAGGATGAGGCGGCGCAGGCCCGGCGAGTCACGCGCGCCATGGCGCAGGCGGCAAGGCTTGGGGTGCTGGTGCATGCCCTGGCGGCCGACCGGGCGGTACAGGAGCGTGGTGAACGTGGCCTGCTCGCGGGTGATCTGGCATCCTATATGCATTTATTGCTCAATCCACGGGCCCGAGATGCGCATACTTCTGTCTGATGAAAACGCCCAGGTTGCCTTCGGCACTCAATTGGGAAATATCCTTGCCGGCCGCGGGCTGGTGTTCCTGGAGGGCGAGTTGGGGGCGGGCAAGACGACCCTGACCCGCGGCGTGCTGCGCGCCTATGGTCACCAGGGCGCGGTCAAGAGCCCGACCTACACCCTGGTGGAGCCCTACGTGCTGCCACGGGCCGAGGGTGGCGAGTGGCACATCAATCACTTCGACCTCTACCGTCTCGCCGACCCTGAAGAGCTCGAGTTCATCGGGGGGCGCGATCTGCTCGCCGCCGACAGCCTGGCGCTGATCGAGTGGCCGAGCTGTGGTCAGGGCTTTCTGCCCACGCCGGATCTGCGCATCACGCTGTTCGTCGTCGACGAAGGACGCGAGGCCGAATTGACTGCCCTGACACCGCGAGGTGAGGGTTGGTTGGCAACACTGGCCGAGCGCCGAACCTCTCAGGCATGATGACGCCGTTCCGCTTGCGATGTCTGGCGGCGCAGTGTCCGATCATTCGTTATCTTCATTCATGTTCTTTCTGTCTGGGTCATCCTGTCTGATGCCTGAAATAGCGTCCAAAATCCCCCGTATGCGTCTGGCGCGCAGCTTCCGTCGCTGGCTGGCGGGTGGCGTCGTCTGCTCGCTTGCCAGTCTGGTGCTGGCGCCGCAGGCGCTGGCCGCCAAGGTCGAGAACCTGCGCCTGTGGACCGCACCGGACCACACGCGGCTGGTGTTCGATCTCGATAGTGCCGCCAAGGCCAAGGTCTTCGGCCTCGACAATCCGCGCCGTCTGGTGATCGACCTTGCCGGCAGCGAAGTGGCCAGTGCCGCGGTCGAGCGCAAGTTCGCCGCGCTGAATCTCGAAGGCAGCGCCATCAAGTCGATCCGCAGCGGACGTCAGGGGGATGCCCTGCGTGTGGTGCTCGACCTGACGCGCCCGGTCAATCCCAAGGACTTCACGCTGGCGCCGAATGCCAAGTACGGCAATCGCCTGGTGGTGGATCTCGAGTTCCCCGGCGAATCGGCGGTCGAGAATCCCATCGACCCCATCGAGGCCCGTATCCGCGAGCAGGAACAGGCTGCGGCCAAGCGCAAGCTGAAGGGCGAGCCGGCGGAACCTGTGGTCAATACCCAGGCGGCGGCACATCCCAAGCGTGACATCATCATCGCGATCGACCCTGGCCACGGCGGGGAAGACCCGGGGGCCAGCGGCCCCAGTGGGACTCGAGAGAAGGATGTGGTGCTCAAGATCGGCAAGCGCCTCAAGCGCATGTTCGATGCCCAGCCCGGCTTCAAGGCCATCCTGACCCGCAACAGCGATTACTACATCCCGCTGCGCAAGCGGACCGAGATCGCGCGTGAGCAGAAGGCGGACTTCTTCGTCTCGATTCACGCCGATGCCTTCAACAGCCCGCGCCCGCACGGCAGCTCGGTCTTTGCGCTCTCAAGCCGCGGGGCGACGTCCGAGACCGCACGCTGGCTGGCCGCAACCGAAAACCGTGCTGACCTGATCGGGGGCGTGGATGGCAATCTCAGCCTGAATGACAAGGATGAGATGCTGCGTGGCGTGTTGCTCGACCTGACCATGACCGCGACGCTCAACGATTCGCTGGCGGCGGGTAGCGGCGTGCTGGCCAACCTCGGGCGCATGAATTCCCTGCACAAGCGTCAGGTGGAGCAGGCGGGCTTCGTGGTGCTCAAGTCGCCGGATATCCCCTCGCTGCTGGTGGAGACGGGCTTCATCTCCAATCCTCAGGAAGAGCGCAATCTCAACAGCGGCCCCTATCAGGAGAAGCTGGCGCGCTCGATCTTCTCGGGAATCCAGAGCCACTTCGAGCGCAATCCGCCGCCCGCGAGTCTGCTGGCATGGCAGCGCAGCCAGGCACGCGGTGGCAATGGCGGCGAATATCGCGTCAAGAGTGGCGATACGCTGTCGGAAGTGGCCCAGCGCCACAACGTGAGCATGGCGGCCCTCAAGCAGGCCAACAACATGATTGGCGATACGGTGCGCGTGGGCCAGCTGCTAAAGATTCCGCGCAGCTGAACCTGACGTCATGAAGTCGCCCTGACCGCGCCTTGCGTTGGCGGGGCGCAGACACTGTCCGCTGATGCAGTTCCGGCATGCGTTGCTTGCCGTGGCTGGGTCGGCGGACAGTATCGTTTTCAGAGAAGCGGCGTTTTTTCGCTCGTGTATCCAGGAGTTTATCGATGTCTGACGAGCTGACCGACATGCAGCCCGCTCGCCCTGGCGAGCGACGGATCCGTATCCTCAATCCGCGCCTCGCCAACCAGATCGCGGCGGGTGAGGTCGTGGAGCGGCCGGCTTCCGTGGTCAAGGAGCTGGTCGAGAACGCCATCGATGCCGGCAGCACCCGCATCGAGCTGGAGCTGGAAGGTGGCGGTGCGCGGCTGATTCGCGTGCGCGACAACGGCTGCGGCATCACCGAGGAAGACCTGCCGCTGGCGCTGTCACGGCATGCGACCAGCAAGATCGAGAGCCTGGATGATCTCGAGGGCGTGGCGAGCCTCGGTTTCCGGGGCGAGGCACTGGCCTCGATCAGTTCGGTCTCGCGGCTGGAGCTGTTCTCGAATGTCTCGGATGAACCGGCCAATGGCTGGCGGGTGGTGGCGGAAGGGCGCGAGATGGCGCCGCGCGTCTCCCCGGCGCCGCATCCGCGTGGCACCAGCGTCGCGGTGCGTGATCTGTTCTTCAATACGCCGGCGCGCCGCAAGTTCATGCGCACCGAGAAGACCGAGTTCGGCCATGTCGAGGAAAGCTTCCGGCGGCTGGCATTGTCACGCCACGATATCGGCTGGACGCTGCGTCACAACCAGAAGGTGGTGCATCAGCTGCGTGCCGGTGAAGACACCCTGACGGTGGAGCGGCGCATCGGTGCGCTACTCGGACGCAACTTCCTCGAGCATGCGCTGCATCTGGATATCGAGGCCTCCGGCCTGCGTCTATCCGGCTGGGTGGGCTTGCCGACGCATTCGCGTGCCCAGGCCGATCAGCAGTACTTCTTCGTCAATGGCCGCGTGGTGCGCGACCGCCTGGTCGCGCATGCCGTGCGTCAGGCCTATCGCGATGTGCTGTTCCATGGGCGGCATCCGGTGTTCGTGCTCTATCTGGAGCTCGACCCGACGGTGGTGGATGTCAACGTTCACCCGACCAAGCACGAAGTGCGGTTCCGGGACGGGCGACTGGTGCATGACTTCCTGTTCTCGAGCCTGCACAAGGCGCTGGCCGAGGTGCGCCCCGGTGACAGCAGCGCCGCGCCTACCGGCATCGAGGGGCAGGAGAAGGAGGAGGACCCCGGTTGGCAGCAGCAGGGCATGCGCCTTGGCCGTCAGGAGCAGGACGCCCAGCAAAGTGCCGCCTCCGAACAGCAATCGACATCGGCCGGTCCGCAGGCTGGGGGCGACTCGTCGGACTCGTCGAGCGCGCCTGCAGGCCGCCCTGCGGCCCCCTGGCAGCCTTCCTCGCAGTTGCCGCCTGCCGGTGATGGCCGCTCCAGCGAACGCCTGAGTGCCGAGCGTGTGCGTCAGTTCATGGCCGGCTATCGGGCACTGCACCCCAGCGAAGATCATCTGCTGACGCCGGGTGGCGGCGCAGGCGGCGCGGGCGTGGTCAACGACCCGGCGGCGATCGCCAGTGCCGAACGTGAGGCGCGGCGTGCACCACGTGTCACGCTGGGCGAAGGTGGCCGCGAGGGTGACGGGCCAGGGCAGGGCGCAGGACGGGGGAGTGCACAGGCCGGTGTCGGGGAAGCTGCGCCCGGCTGGCGGGTCGACACGCCTCAGGTGGGTGGGCCGTCCGGTGGCGCGCCTTCCAGTGACGCAGGGCCTGGCATGTCGGCGCCGTCTGTCTCTAGTGGCTCGGGCCCAGGCAGTTCGGTTCCGGGCAGTTCGGTCTCAGGCAGCTCGGCAGTGGTGATGCGTGGTTTGCCGGCGCAGAGTGACGACGATGACACCCCGCCGCTGGGCTACGCCGTGGCGCAGCTTCATGGCGTCTACATCCTGTCGCAGACCTCGCGCGGGCTGGTGATGGTCGACATGCATGCCGCTCACGAGCGCATCACCTATGAGCGCATGAAGCAGCATGTTCACGGCGGCGGCCATCTGGAGGCCCAGCCGCTGCTGGTGCCGGTGTCGCTGGCGGTCAGTGCGCGCGAGATGGGCACTTTCGAGCGCGAGTCCGAGGCGTTCACGCGTCTGGGCGTCGAGCTGGACGCTGCCGGGCCGGAAACGCTGCTGGTGCGTCAGGTGCCGGTCGTGCTCGGCAATGCCGATGTGGAGCCTCTGGTGCGCGGCATGCTGGAAGACCTTGAGCGCTATGGGCGCAGTGACCGCATGGAGGCGCACATGAATGAACTGCTCGCCGACATGGCGTGTCGCGGCAGCGTGCGCGCCAACCGCCGTCTGACGATTCCGGAAATGAATGCCCTGCTGCGTGACATGGAGCGCACCGAGCGCTCCGGGCAATGCAATCATGGCCGGCCGACCTGGACCGAGCTTTCGATGCATGAGCTCGACAAGCTGTTCCTGCGCGGCCAGTAGATGACGCCCCGTGTCGTCGCGGTTCACCCCTGATTCACCTCCCAGCCCAGACAATAGGCCATGACCCAGATTCAACCCCCTGAAGATTCCCGACACCACGCGCCTGAGGTGGCTGACAAGCCGCCTGTCGTGTTGTTGATGGGGCCGACGGCCTCCGGCAAGACCGACCTCGCCATTCGCTGGCACGAGGAGCAGGGCGCGGAGCTGGTCAGTGTCGATTCGGCGCTGATCTATCGCGGCATGGATATCGGCACGGCCAAGCCGAGCGCGGCAGAGCTGGCCCGAGCGCCACACCGCCTGATCGACTTTCTCGACCCGCTGGAGAGCTATTCCGCCGCCGAGTTTCGTCGCGATGCGCTGGCGCATATCGCCGAGATCCAGTCCCGCGGCAAGATGCCGCTGCTGGTCGGCGGCACCATGATGTATTTCAAGCGTCTATTGGAAGGCGTGGCGGAGCTGCCGGCAGCGGATGCCGAGCTGCGCGCGGAGCTCGAGGCGCGTATCCAGTCCGAGGGGCTGCCGGCGCTGCATGCGCAGCTGGCGCGGCTTGATCCGGCCACGGCACAGCGCATTCGGGCCACTGACCCCCAGCGGCTGACACGCGCGCTGGAGGTCTGTCTGATCAGCGGGCGCCCGATGAGCGAGCTGCTCGCGGAGCAGCCAGAGGCTGAACTTCCGTTCCGGCCGATAGCGATCGCACTGGCGCCCCACGATAGAGCCGTGTTACATGAACGTATCGAGACGCGTTTTGATCAGATGTTGGAACAGGGCTTCATTGCCGAGGTCGAAGCGCTGAAGGCACGTCCGGAGCTGCATGCGGGCCTGCCCTCGATACGTTGTGTCGGCTACCGTCAGGTGTGGGATTTTCTCGATGGCCATCTGAGCCGGGATGAGATGCGCGAACGCGGCATCATCGCGACGCGTCAACTCGCCAAGCGACAGTTGACCTGGTTGCGGAGCTGGCAGGGGATTCACCCGGTGGATTCCATGGGTGTAGATCCTTACAGTGAAACCTTGAAAATCGTGCGCCAGACCTGCACTTAGCGTAACATGAGCGGTCACGACCCGCGCCCGTGAAGCCCCCTCAAGAGGGCAACCCGGAGCGCTGGCGAACATAACCATACTTACCTCGAACGAGACATTTTTACGGAGAGTCACATGTCCAAAGGTCAATCACTCCAGGACCCGTACCTGAACATCCTGCGCAAGGAACGTATCCCGGTCTCGATCTTCCTGGTCAACGGCATCAAGCTGCAGGGCCAGATCGAATCCTTCGATCAGTTCGTGATCCTGCTGCGCAATACTGTCTCCCAGATGGTTTACAAGCACGCTATCTCGACCGTGGTGCCGTCGCGCAATGTGCGCCTGCCGGCCCAGGATCCGAGCGTGCCGTCCACAGAAAGCTGAAGTTAGAGGCGCTGATTGTTCTTCGAACGACCCGAAGCCGGTGAAACGGCCGTCCTGGTGCATGTCAATTTCCGGGACGAAAAAGAACGCGAGGATGCCGGTGAGCTCCTCGAACTCGTACGTTCGGCAGGCGCCGTGCCGGCGACCCTCATCGAGGGTAGCCGGCCCCGTCCCGACTCCCGTACGTTCATCGGAGAAGGCAAGCTTGAGGAAGTGCAAGAGGCCCTGGCCGTGCACGAAGCCGAGCTGGTCATTTTCAACCATTCATTGAGTCCTTCCCAGCAGCGTAACCTCGAAGCCACGCTCAAGTGTCGCGTCATCGACCGTACCGGTCTGATTCTCGACATCTTTGCCCAGCGTGCGCGGACCCATGAGGGCAAGCTGCAGGTGGAACTCGCACAGCTCGAGTACATGTCCACCCGCCTGGTGCGGGGTTGGACCCACCTTGAGCGTCAGAAAGGCGGTATCGGTCTGCGAGGCCCGGGGGAAACCCAGCTCGAGACTGACCGTCGCCTGTTGCGCGCCCGTATCAAGTCGATCCACAAGCGACTCGAGAAGGTGCACAAGCAGCGCGATCAGAACCGCCGTGCCCGTGCGCGTGCCGAGATCCCGAGTCTGTCGCTGGTCGGCTATACCAACGCCGGCAAGTCGACGCTGTTCAACGCGCTGACCACCTCCGAGGTGTACGCCGCCGATCAGCTGTTCGCGACGCTGGACCCGACGCTGCGTCGTCTGGAGCTCGAGGATGTCGGTCCGGCAGTCCTGGCCGATACCGTCGGCTTCATTCGTCATCTGCCGCACAAGCTGGTGGAAGCCTTCCAGGCGACCCTGCAGGAAGCGGCGGAAGCGGATCTGCTGGTACATGTCATCGACGCCGCAGATCCGGAGAATGACCGCAATACCGAGCAGGTCAATCACGTCCTGAGCGAGATCGATGCCGGTGATGTGCCGCGTCTGTTGGTCATGAACAAGATCGACCGACTCGACATGGCGCCGCGCATCGAGCGTGATGGCTTCGGTCGTCCGCTGGCGGTGTGGCTGTCGGCACGCGACGGCAAGGGGCTGGATCTGCTGATGCAGGCCTTCGCCGAGCTGCTGTCCGACAACGTCATCTCCATGCAGCTGACGCTGGGGCCTGCCAAGTCCCGTCTGCGGGCAGGCCTGCATGAGCTGGACGCGGTCAAGGACGAGCAATATGACGAGCAGGGCAATGCGCTGCTGGACATTCGTCTCGAGAAACGCGACTTTCTGCAGTTGTTGTCGCATCTTGGTGAATCGCCTGAAGATTATCTCGGCGGTGAACATGACGACCGTGAAGCCTGGCAGCGTGAGCTGTCCGCCGAACGCGCGGAAAAGCATCGCGTGTCGGTCACGCACAAGTCCTGATACCGTCTGGTAACGAGACTTGCGCCGGTGCGCTGCGCAGCAGCTCGATGAGAAGTGGCGCACGAGGCAGTAGCGCACTGTTGTCACATTGCAGTGGCAAGCACTATCCGGCATCCATCGCCGCGTACGACTGACGATGGATGCCCTCGCGCAGGGTATGCCCTGCGCGTCAGAGCAGCGGGCATTCAGCAGGATTGGCTGGATGCCGTCCGACGGACGATGGCCGTCGGGCAGGGCCATGGCCTTCTCCCGCAAGGGAAGCGTCGCCATGCCGTACGAGAGAATCGGTCGCCGGAGGCCATCAGGCTCAAGGCACGGAACCGGTCGCAGCTGGCAGGGCGGCGTCATCATAATGACGAGCGGAACATCGACTGAGTGGAGACGACGTATGGCTTGGAATGAGCCGGGTGGCGGCAACCAGCATGACCCGTGGAGCGGCGGTGGTCGCAACGGGGACAAGAAGGGGGGCGGGGGTAACGGCGGTGGCAATGGTGGACCGCCCGACCTCGACGAAGCGCTGAAGAAATTCCAGGACAAGCTCAACGGCATGCTCGGCAATGGCCGCAAGCGTCGTGGCGGTACCGGTGGCAATGGCGGCAACGGTGGCAGCACCAATGCCTTCGCACTGCCGGGTATCATCGGTGTCATCCTGGTTGCCATCTGGGCGGCTTCCGGTTTCTATCTGGTCGATCAGTCAGAGCGTGGCGTCGTGCTGCGTTTCGGCAAGTACAACGACATCGTCGGTCCGGGCCTGCACTGGAATCCGCCGATCATCGACGATGTGCGTGAGGTCAACGTCACCAAGGTGCGTTCGCTCTCCCAGACCAAGTCGATGCTGACCCAGGACGAGAACATCGTCGAAGTCCAGATGTCCGTGCAGTATCAGGTGTCCAACCCGCGTGACTTCCTGCTCAACGTCCGTGCGCCCGAGATCAGTCTCGAGAACGCCATGGACTCTGCGCTGCGTCACGAAGTCGGCAGTGCCGACATGAACGACATCCTGACCTCCGGTCGTGAGCTGCTGGCCAGCAACGTCAAGTCGCGCCTGCAGTCCTATCTGGACAACTACGGCGTCGGTCTGACGCTGCAGACCATCAACGTCGAATCCACCTCTGCGCCGGCAGCGGTCCAGGATTCCTTCGATGACGTCATCAAGGCGCGTGAGGATCGTCAGCGCACGATCAACCAGGCACTGGCCTACGAGAACTCGATTCTCCCGGAAGCCCAGGGTCAGGCGCAGCGCATCATCGAGGAAGCCGAGGGTTACAAGGAATCCGTGGTCGCGAAGTCCCAGGGTGAAGCCAACCGCTTCACGTCCCTGCTGACCGAGTACCAGAAGGCGCCGGAAATCATCCGCGAGCGCATGTATCTGGAAACCATGGGCGAAGTGCTCGGCAAGACCAACAAGGTGCTGGTGGATGTCGAGAACGGCAATTCCCTCATGTACCTGCCGTTGGACAAGCTGGCCAACAAGTCCAGTGCTGCCGCCGAAGACAGCAGTGGCATGAGTCGTAGTGAGCTGGACCGTGTGTCCCGACAGGCGAGTGATGCCCTGAGCCGCAGCCAGAGCACTGACAGCAGCAACAGCATCCGTCGGGAGGGTCGTTAATGATCAACAATCGCTCACTGATGGCCGTCGCCGGTCTGGCCGTAGTGGCCTGGCTTGGTAGCAACAGCCTCTACACGGTTGATGAGACCCAGCGCGCCATCAAGCTCAAGTTTGGTGAAGTGGTGGAAGACAACATCCAGCCCGGCCTGCACTTCAAGCTGCCGGTCTACAACACGATCCGTACCTTCGATACGCGCGTGTTGACGCTGGATGCCCAGGCAAGCCGTTATCTGACCCGCGAGAAGAAGGCCGTCATCGTCGACTCCTTCGTCAAGTGGAAGATCGTCGATCCGAAGCGCTACTACGAAGCGACCTCCGGCGACGAGCAGATGGCCGAGCGCCTGATCGCGCCGCGTGTCGACGAGAGTCTGCGTAACGAGTTCGGCAAGCTCGAACTGGTGCAGATCATCTCCGAGCAGCGTGACGCGCTGATGAAGAAGCCCACCGAAGAGCTCGACGAGGTGATGCGCAAGGAACTGGGGGTGTCGATTCTCGATATCCGCGTCAAGCGTATCGACCTGCCGGACGAAGTCTCCCAGGCGGTCTACGAGCGCATGAAGACCGAGCGTCAGCGTGAGGCACGTGAGTATCGTGCCCAGGGTCAGGAGCAGGCCGAGAAGATCCAGGCCAATGCCGATCGTCGCCGTTCCGTCCTGCTCGCGCAGGCCGAAGAGCAGGCGCAGACCCTGCGCGGTGAGGGCGATGCCTCCGCCGCCGCCATCTATGCCGGTGCGTACGGGGCGGATACCGAGTTCTTCCGCTTCTACCGCTCACTGCAGGCCTATCGCGACAGCTTCAAGGGCGATGGCAACATGATGGTCATGCAGCCGGACAGCGAGTTCTTCCGCTTCTTCAAGGACCCGCAGGGTGGTAGCAAGTAAGCAGCATCATCAAGCCCGAAGGCTAGTCTTCGGGGATGTTGCGCGCGGCCTCTGGCAGCATCAGAGGCCGCGCAGTGGATGAACGTCGTACGAGAGGTTCGCGGGGTTCATCCCACAAGGATTCATGCTAGACTCCTGCAACCGGGCACCGCCCGGTTTTTTTGTGGCCGCTTTTCATGCACAGGCGCAAGGCCGACAGGAAAGCGTCGAGCAGGACCTTGCTTCACGGGTCTCGGTCGGCTGCTGTGAAATCCCCCGCAGGCGTCGCGTTTGTCACGCACGCCAGCCGGGTGAATTTCCTCGCGTCACGAGTCACCCCTTGTCATAAATCTCTCGCAGGATAGCGCAATGACCATCGCAGATCGCTGGCTCCTCCCGGATGGCATGGATGAGGTATTGCCCCCTCAGGCAACCCGTATGGAGGCGCTGCGCCGCGCGCTGCTCGACCTCTATCATCGCTTCGGCTATGACCTGGTGCTGCCGCCGCCCGTCGAATTTCTCGATTCGCTGCTGACCGGCACCGGTACTGAGCTTGATCTGCAGACCTTCAAGCTGACCGACCAGATGACCGGTCGCATGATGGGCGCCAGCGCCGACGTCACCCCGCAGGTGGCGCGCATGGACGCTCACTCCCTGCACCGCGAAGGCCCGGTACGTCTTTGCTACTGCGCCAACGTGCTGCGCACCAAGGCGGACAAGCACCAGGGCGGTCGCAGCCCGGTGCAGGTTGGTGCTGAGCTGTTCGGTCACGCCGGCCTCGAGGCCGACCACGAGATCCTGCACCTGGCACTGACCAGTCTCGAGCAGGCCGGTGCCGGTGAATTGCACCTGGCACTGGGCCATATCGGCATCTATCGTGCCTTGATCGCCGAAGCCGGCATGAATGACGAGCACGAGCGTGAGCTGTTCGCCGCCATCGAGCGTAAACAGTATTCCGCTCTCGATGCATTGATCGATCGCGTGGTGGGTGACAAGGTAGTGGCGGGCATGCTCAAGGCGCTGCCGCACCTGCACGGTGATGACGAGATTCTTGCCCAGGCGCGTACTGCCTTCGCCGGCGCACCGGCGGCAGTCGCCAGCGCTCTGGATCAGCTGACGGCGCTGAGCTGCGCGGTCCGCGAGCGTCATCCGCAGGTCACGCTCTATTTCGATCTCGCCGAGCTGCGCGGTTACGAGTATCACACCGGCATGGTGTTCGCCGCCTACGTCCCGGGTTACGGTCAGGCGCTGGCCAAGGGTGGTCGCTACGACGATACTGGACGTGCCTTCGGTCGTGCGCGTCCTGCCACCGGCTTCTCGATGGACCTCAAGCAACTGGCCTCGCTGGCCGTGCAGGCTCCGGCCTGCGACGGCATCTGGGCGCCGGCACTCAACGACAGCGCGCTGCGTGAGTGTGTCGATCAGCTGCGTGCCGCTGGCGAGCGTGTCATCGAAGCGCTGCCGGGCCAGACCACCGGCGCGGATGCACACCGTTGCAATCGTGAGCTGGTCAATGGCGACGGCGGCTGGCAGGTCGTCACACTCGATGCCTGAGCTTGTATGGCTGAGCCTGGATGCCTGAGCTTGGATGACTGAGCTTCGGTGATCCGAGAGCGATGGCAGCGAGTGACAGATAGCAGAACAGCTGGGGCCACTGGGTCCCGAGGTGCAGCTGCCGACAGGGCAGCTGCACTTGTGAGTGGGTTTTCACCGACGGTTATTCACCGAAAGAGATAGGAACCATGGGCAAGAATGTAGTCGTGCTCGGCACCCAATGGGGTGATGAAGGCAAGGGCAAGGTCGTCGACCTGCTGACCGAATCCGCCAGCGCCGTCGTGCGTTTCCAGGGTGGCCACAACGCGGGTCACACCCTGGTGCTGGACGGCAAGAAGACCGTCCTCCACCTGATCCCGTCCGGCATCCTCCACCCGGGCAAGACCTGCGTCATCGGCAACGGTGTCGTGCTGTCTCCGGAAGCGCTGATCAAGGAAATCCGTGAGCTTGAAGCCAACGACGTGCCGGTGCGTGATCGCCTGCGTCTGTCGCCGGCCTGCCCGCTGATCCTGTCCTACCACGTGCGTCTGGACCAGGCGCGCGAGAAGGCCCGTGGCGTCGCCAAGATCGGTACTACCGGTCGCGGCATCGGCCCGGCCTACGAAGACAAGGTCGCGCGTCGTGGCCTGCGTCTGGGTGACATGCTCCACCGTGAGCGTTTCGCCTCCAAGCTGGGCGAAGTGCTGGATTACCACAACTTCGTGCTGCAGCACTATCACGGTGAAGCGCCGGTCGACTTCCAGCAGGTGCTGGACGAAGCCATGGAAATGGCCGAAGAGCTGCGTCCGATGGTCTGCGACACCGTGGATCTGGTCCACTCCGTGCGCAAGGCCAACGAGAACATCCTCTTCGAAGGTGCTCAGGGCTCACTGCTCGACATCGACCACGGTACCTACCCGTACGTCACCAGCTCCAACACCACTGCCGGCGGCACCGCCACCGGTTCCGGCGTCGGCCCGCTGTATCTCGACTACGTGCTGGGCATCACCAAGGCCTACACCACGCGTGTCGGCTCCGGCCCGTTCCCGACCGAGCTGTTCGATGAGTTCGGCCGTCACCTGGCCGAGCGTGGCCACGAATTCGGTGCCACCACCGGTCGTGCGCGTCGTTGTGGTTGGTTCGATGCCGTCGCTCTGCGTCACGCCGTGCAGATCAACTCGGTCAGCGGCATCTGCCTAACCAAGCTGGACGTGCTGGATGGTCTCGAGAACATCCGTGTCTGCATCGGCTATCGCAGCAAGGATGGCGACGTGCTGGACAACCCGGTGGATTCCGAAGGCTACGAAGCCATCGAACCGCTGTACCAGGACCTGCCGGGTTGGAGCGATTCCACCATCGGCGTGCGCGAAGTCGACAAGCTGCCGGCCAACGCCCGCGCTTACATCAGCTTCCTGGAAGAGCAGGTCGGCGTGCCGATCGACATCATCTCCACTGGCCCGGACCGCAACGAGACCATCGTGCTGCGCAACCCGTTCCACGGCTGATCATCACGCATGGCTTAGATGAGCCTTGCATGACGGCATGATGGCGTGACCAAGACACCCCGTCGGGATTCTCCCGGCGGGGTGTCTTGCGTTGTGGAGGGGGCGCGCATTGTAGAGAGGGCTTGCGTTGTAGAGAGGGTGGGGCAGCCGTCATCGATCTCCCGCTGCGTGCGGGATTGTTGTACAGAGCGCCTGGGGCTTCGGGCGTGACTGGTAGATATTTTAAATGGGAATGATTGTTATTTTTGTTGTGATCGGCGGCTATCTTGTCGGCAAACTGGTTGCCCAGGTCGCAATTCGACGTTTTCGGTGGGGTCCCCGCTTCACATCGTTCTGATACAGGACTAAAATGGTCCCCAATTAATCTTCCCGTGGTGGAGGCCAGCATGCTGAAGCTTTCCAAGATGACCGATTATGCCGCTGTCGTGATGGCGCGCATCGCCCGCGAGCCGGACTCGGCCCATGCGGCGATCGATCTGGCCGAAAGCGTGCAGCTACCGCATCCCACCGTGAGCAAGACGCTCAAGGCGCTGGTGCGGGCAGGGCTGCTTGAGTCGCGGCGCGGTGCGCTGGGCGGTTATCGCCTGGCACGCCCGGCCAGCCAGATCACGGCCAGCGACATCATCAGCGCCATCGAAGGCCCGGTGGCCGTGACCGAGTGCAGCCACGCCGACGGCGATTGCGAGCTGGTCAACACCTGCGGGGTGGCCGACAACTGGCAGCGCGTCTCGTACGCCATCAGTGAGCTGCTGGGCAGCGTGACGCTGGCGCATCTGGCGTCATCCGCGCCACTGCGCATGCCGGTGCAACTGCCGATTCAGGCCATCAGTCTGTACGGGGATGACGAGCCGTCCCCCATGGCCACGGCAGCCAACGGCACTGGCAAACGCTAGAACCGGCAAACGCTGAATCCGTTGTCGCGCGACACACGTCGCCGTGGCAACACGAACATTCGAACTTCGCTGCGATTCGGGCGGGGTGATCAGGCATCTGAACAGACCCGGAGCTCTCCGGGAGAGGAGACCAGCATGGCGAGCCAGGAGATGGAGCAGCTTGTACAGCGCGAGTACAAGCAGGGCTTCGTGACCGATATCGAGAGCGACACCATTCCGCCGGGACTGGATGAAAGCGTGATTCGCTTCATCTCGGCCAAGAAGGGTGAGCCGGAGTGGATGCTGGAGTGGCGTCTGGATGCGTATCAGCAGTGGCTGAAGATGAAGGCGCCGTCCTGGGCCCACCTGGATTATCCGGAGATCGACTACCAGGCGATTTCCTACTTCAGCGCCCCGAAGAAGCCGGAAGACCGCCCGCAGAGTCTGGATGAGGTCGACCCCAAGCTGCTCGAGACCTACGAGAAGCTGGGTATCCCGCTGCACGAGCGTGCCGCACTGGCGGGTGTCGCGGTCGACGCGGTCTTCGATTCTGTGTCCGTGACCACCACCTTCAAGAAGGAGCTGTCCGAGGCGGGCGTCATCTTCTGCTCCATCTCGGAAGCCATCCAGGACTACCCGGAGCTGATCAAGCAGTACCTCGGTACCGTGGTGCCCAAGGCAGACAACTACTTCACCGCGCTGAACGCGGCCGTCTTCACCGATGGCTCCTTCGTGTTCGTGCCGGAAGGCGTCACCTGCCCGATGGAGCTTTCCACCTACTTCCGCATCAACGCCGCCAACACCGGCCAGTTCGAGCGCACCCTGATCATCTGCGAGAAGCAGGCTCAGGTCTCGTATCTGGAAGGCTGTACCGCGCCGCAGCGTGATGACAACCAGCTGCACGCCGCCGTGGTCGAGCTGGTGGCACTGGAAGACGCCTACATCAAGTACTCCACCGTCCAGAACTGGTATCCGGGCGATGAAGACGGCAAGGGCGGCATCTACAACTTCGTCACCAAGCGTGCCGACTGCCGTGGTGACCGCTCCAAGGTCTCCTGGACCCAGGTCGAGACCGGCTCCGCGATCACCTGGAAGTACCCGTCGTGCATCCTGCGCGGCAAGGACAGTGTCGGGGAGTTCTACTCCGTCGCCGTCACCAATGGCCGTCAGCAGGCGGACACCGGTACCAAGATGATCCACATCGGTGAGGGCACCAAGTCCACCATCGTCTCCAAGGGCATCTCGGCCGGTAACTCCGAGCAGTCCTATCGTGGTCTGGTCAAGATCGGCCCGCGGGCCAAGGGCGCGCGCAACTTCACCCAGTGTGACTCGCTGTTGATCGGCGACCGCTGTGGCGCGCACACCTTCCCGTATCAGGAAATCGGCAACGCGACGGCCACCGTCGAGCACGAGGCCACGACCTCCAAGATCGGCGAAGATCAGCTGTTCTACTGCCGTCAACGCGGCATCAGCGAGGAAGATGCGGTCAACATGATCGTCAATGGCTTCTGCAAGGACGTCTTCCAGGAGCTGCCGATGGAGTTCGCCGTCGAAGCCGAGGCGCTGCTCAACGTCACCCTTGAAGGCGCCGTCGGCTGATCCCGCCGTCCCTTTCGCATTCACCCCATTCTTGAGGGCCGCTCGCGGGCGGCCTGTCAGCAAAAGGTATCAACATGCTCGTAGTCAAAGATCTGCACGTTTCGGTGGAAGGCAAGGAAATCCTCAAGGGTCTCGATCTGACCATCAACAAGGGTGAAGTCCACGCCATCATGGGCCCGAACGGCGCAGGCAAGTCCACGCTGTCTTCCGTGATCGCCGGCAAGGACGGCTATGAAGTGACCTCGGGCACCATTACCTATGAAGGTGAGGATGTGCTGGAGATGGAAGTCGAAGAGCGTGCGCGTGCCGGCATGCTGCTGGGCTTCCAGTACCCGGTGGAAATCCCGGGGGTCAAGAACGTCTACCTGCTCAAGGCGGCGCTGAATGCCAAGCGGGAAGCCGAAGGCCTGGGTGAGATTCCGGCCCCGGAATTCATGAAGCTGATCCGCGAGAAACTGGCCTTCATGCAGATGGACGCCAGCTTCCTGCAGCGCGCCGTCAACGAAGGCTTCTCCGGCGGTGAGAAGAAGCGCAACGAGATCCTGCAGATGCTGGTGCTGGAACCGAAGCTGGCCATGCTCGACGAGATCGACTCCGGCCTCGACATCGATGCCCTCAAGGTCGTCGCCAAGGGCGTCAACTCGCTGCGCAACGAAGACCGCGCCGTGCTGATGGTCACCCACTACCAGCGTCTGCTCGAGCACATCGTGCCGGACCAGATCCACGTGCTGATGGATGGCCGCATCGTCAAGTCCGGTGACAAGTCGCTGGCACTCGAACTCGAAGCCCAGGGCTATGACTGGCTGCAGGAGGAAACCGCGTAATGACAGCACTTGCTACCGCGTCCGTCCCCGGCAGCGAAGCCTTCGCCAGCGAATTCGCTGCCCGCAAGGCTCGCTTTGCGGCCGATCCGAGCTGGATGGCCGCCCGCCGTCAGGCCGGCATCGCCCGCTTTGAAGCCCTCGGCCTGCCGACCCGCAAGGTCGAGGCCTGGAAGTACACCGACACCCAGGCACTGGGTCGTCAGCAATATCGTCTCGCCGACGATGCAAGCCTCGCGCCGGCCGTGAAGGATGCGCTGGCTCTCGACGTCGACGCCTACCGTCTGGTGTTCGTCGATGGCCTCTACAATGCCGAGCTGTCCGATGTGGCAGGCCTGCCCGACACCGTGCGTGTCGTGCCGCTGTCTGACGCCATCGTCAATCAGCCGGAAGTCATCGGCGGCTCGCTGAACCGCCTGACCGGCATCGACTTCACGCCCTTCGTGGCGCTGAACTCCGCCTTCACCGAAGAGGGTGCGGTGATTCAGGTCGGCCCGCGCACGGTGCTCGACAAGCCGGTCTACGTGCTGTTCCTGTCGCGTGCCGCCGTCGAAGGCCAGCCCGTGACCATGAGCCACCCGCGTCTGCTGGTGCAGCTGGGCAGCCGCGCCGAAGCCAGCGTGATCGAGCATCACATCGGTGAGAGTGGCGCGACCAACTTCACCAACATGGTCAGCGAAGTGATGCTGGAGCGCGGCGCCGTACTCAATCATTACAAGCTGGGCGAAGCCGCCACCGGCGAGACGCATATCGCCTCGCTGCAGGTCGAGCAGCCGCGTGACAGCCAGTATCGCTCCATCAACCTGAACACCGGTGGTGGTCTGGTGCGCAACGATATCGTCTGCGACCTGAACGGCAACAACGCCCATGCACGTCTCGATGGCCTGTTCTTCGGTCGTGATCGCCAGCACGTGGACACCCACTCGCTGGTCAATCACAACGAGGCACTGACGTTCTCCGACGAGAACTACAAGGGCATCCTGGCCGACCGCGCCCGCGGCGTCTTCAATGGCCGCGTGCTGGTCAAGCGCGACAGCCAGCAGATCGAGGCGCATCAGAACAACGCCAACCTGCTGCTGTCGGACCGCGCCGAGATCAACACCAAGCCGGAACTCGAGATCTACGCCGACGACGTCAAGTGCTCCCACGGCACCACGACCGGTCAGCTCGACGAGACCGCCGTGTTCGCGCTGCGCGCCCGTGGCATCGATGAGCAGACCGCCCGTGGCCTTTTGACCCTGGCCTTCGCCAACGAAGTCATGACCGGTCTGGGCATCGACGCCATCGCCGAGCGCATCGAGCGCAGTGTCGCGGGACGCCTGCCGTCACGCTTCCACCTCGATGAGCTGGTCGATCTCAGCGTCGAGCTGGGCGGTGGCGCCGTGGCGGTGGCACGTGATGAGGACTTTGCATGAGCGCACTCGACAACCTGATGCTCGACGTCGTGCGGGTACGCGAGGATTTTCCGATCCTCGAGCGTCGCGTGCATGGTGATGTGCCGCTGATCTATCTGGACAGCGCCGCCACCAGCCAGACGCCGACCGCCGTCATCGACGCGATGAGCGACTATTATCGCAAGACCAATGCCAACATCCACCGCGGCCTGCATACCCTGGCGGATGAGGCGACGGCGGCCTTCGAAGGTACGCGTGAGAAGGTGCGCAGCTTCATCAATGCGCGTCTGACGCGGGAAGTTATCTTCACGCGTGGCACCACCGAGGCGATCAATCTGGTCGCCAACAGCTGGGGGGCCAACTGGCTGAATGCCGGCGATGAAGTGCTGATCTCGGTGATGGAGCATCACGCCAACATCGTGCCGTGGCAGCTTCTGGCCGAGCGTCTCGATATCGTCATCAAGGTCATCCCGTGTGACGACGATGGCGTGCTCGACATGGCGGCCTACCGCGACCTGCTGGGCGAGAAGACACGCCTGGTCTGCGTCAATCAGGTCTCCAACGCCCTGGGCAGCATCAACCCGGTGGCCGAGATGGCGGAGCTGGCACACGCTCACGACGCGCTGATTCTGGTCGATGGTGCCCAGGCGGTGCCGCATCAGCAGGTCGATGTGCGCGAGATCGATGCTGACTTCTATGTCTTCTCGGGCCACAAGATGTACGGCCCGACCGGCATCGGTGTGCTCTACGGCAAGGAAGCGCTGCTGGAGGCGATGCCGCCGTGGCAGGGTGGTGGTGAGATGATCCGTACGGTCTCGTTCGAGAATGGCACCCTGTTCGCGGACCTGCCGCACAAGTTCGAGGCCGGCACGCCGCCCATCGCCGAGGTCATCGGGCTGGGCAAGGCCATCGACTGGCTGGACTGCACCCACATGGCGCTGATCACGCGCTGGGAACAGCAGCTGATGCGCCATGCCAGCGAGCGCATGCGCGAAGTGGACGGCCTGCGCATCATCGGCAACTCGCCCGACAAGGCGGGCGCGATCTCCTTCGTGGTCGATGGTGCCCACGCCCAGGATATCGGTCTGCTGATCGACCAGCTGGGGGTCGCCATCCGTACCGGCCACCACTGTGCGCAGCCGGTGCTGCGTCGCTTCGGTGTCGATGCCACCTGTCGGGCCTCCTTCGCGGCCTACAACACGCCGGAAGAGATCGACATGTTCGTCGATGCCCTGCAGCGTGTGCTGACCATGGTGCGCTGAGCACCCCCTGCGGTGGCCCTGACGGGCGCTGATCAATGAGGCTCGCGCATGGCGGGCCTCATTGGTATCGGCACTTGCCAGGTGATGTTGTCACCCGCACGTCTTGAGTGAACCAACAGAATTCACGAGCCGCATGCCTGTCATGCGGCTCGGCAAGGAGAGGGCATGAGCCACACTGAAGACCAGCTGGCCAGCCTCGGCAAGGGCCAGAAGATGCCGTTGCAGCGGGACGTGGAGGGCATCTCGGTACCGTTCGGCAAGTCGGTGACCCTGCACGAGGACTCGGTGGTCGAAGTCATGCAGGCCAAGGGCGGCACCGTCAGCGTTGCCTTCGAGGGTCGCATGTACCTGATCGAGAGCTTCAGCCTCGATGCGCTGGGGCTGGACGCCGTGCCGCGTCCGCACCTGCCGGCCGGCCAGAGCGATGCCGACATCGAGGCCTTCGTCTGGGCCCAGCTGCGCACCTGCTTCGACCCCGAGATCCCGGTCGACATCGTCGAGCTGGGGCTGGTCTATGGCTGTCGTATCGACACCCTGATCAGCGGCGAGAAGATGGTCAATCTCAAGATGACGTTGACCGCGCCGGGCTGCGGCATGGGCAACGTCATCGCTGAGGACGCCAAGCGCAAGATTCTCGGCGCCGAGGATGTCTCCAAGGTCCACGTCGAGATCGTGTTCTCGCCTGCCTGGTCGCGCGAGATGATGAGTGAGGATGCCCGCCTGGAACTGGGCATGTTCTGAGCATCATCAGCGCGCCTTTGTCGTCTGCTGCTGTCGCCCTTTACTGACTGCGGCTCCCTGGAGGCCTTTCATGGCCGTCAGTCGCAGTATCACTCGGGTGAGATGCAGCAAACGCAACCGGATGGGCGGGAACCTCTCGTCCATCCGGCTATCCAATTCACGTTGCTGAGCGTCCGGGCAAGTTGCTGCCTCGGGCCGCGTCGGCACGTCCGTTTGACGGTTTCCCGTATCACCTGCCTCAAGGAAGACTCCTCAATGCGATTCCAGACTGCGCTGCGCACCCTGACCGCCACCCTGATCCTGAGCACCGCTGCCAGCGCGCAGGCCGCCTGGAAGCTGGATGGCGACGTCTCACAGCTGAGCTTCCAGACCACCAAGATGGCCAAGTCGGGCGCCAGCACCGTCGAGACGGATGCCTTCACCTCCTGGCGGGCGCGCGTCAATGACGCCGGTCAGCTGTCGGTGGAGATCGATCTCGACTCTGCCAGTACCGGCATCGACATTCGTGACCAGCGCGTCAGCGAGAAGCTGTTCGAGTCCGGCACCTATCCGTTGGCCGTGATGACCGCCAGTCTCGACATGCCGACCCTCAAGGTGATGGAGCCGGGCGACACTCAGAAGGTGGATGTCGAAGGCCAGCTGACGCTGCACGACAACACTCAGAACCTGCCGATGAGCCTGCAGGTGACGCGCCTGCGCGGCGATCGCTGGCTGGTGCAGACCCTCACGCCTGTGATGGTCGATGCTGAGCAGTTCGCACTGGTCGATGGCATTCGCACCCTGCGTGACCTGGCCGGGCTTGGCAACATCGCGACCCAGGTGCCAGTCAACGTCAAGGCCGTGATGGTGCAGGAAGACTGAGCGGAGTCACCCGCATGCGTGGCCGGGGATCAGTCAGTGCTGGCAGAGCCTCGGCCGCTTGGGTAGGCTGGGCGCTCATGCCTGCACGATGTGACGGTAACGGCAGGAAAGACAGGCAGGGATGGGCGTGAGGAAGAGATGCAGCGAGTGATCATGCGGGCTGGCTGGACCATCGTCGGTCTGCTGGCCGCCGGTGCAATGACGGTGGTCGGGCTCAACCTCTGGGTCGTGATGGCAACGCACGATCGCATTGCCACGTCACCGCTGACCTGTCAGAGCCGTGAGGTGGGGATCGTGTTCGGCACCTCCCACGGCCTGGTGGGCGGGGGCAGCAATCCGCACTATCAGGCGCGCCTCGATACCGCCGCCCAGCTCTACCGCCTGCGCCGCGTCTCCAACCTGCTGCTCTCGGGAGACAACCGCACGCGTTACTACAATGAGCCGATGACCATGTGGCGTGATCTGCGAGCGCGCAACGTGCCGCAGGAGTTCATGACGCTCGATTACGCGGGCTTCTCCACCTTCGATACCCTCGTACGAGCGCACAAGGTCTTCGGTGTCGACGAGGCGGTGCTGGTCACCCAGCCGTGGCATTTGCCACGTGCGCTGTTCATCGCCGATGCGCTGGGCCTGGAGGCGGTGGGCTGTCCGGCCATCTCCGAGCGCCAGCCGCCGGGGCTCAAGCTGATGCTGCGCGAGTGGCTGGCCCGTGCGGCGACAGTGGGTGATCTCTACCTGTGGGGGCGCAAGCCGCGCTTCCTCGGGCCGCAGGAGTCGCTGCCGACGCCGGTGTTGTCATCGCAATCATCTTCGCAGCCCTCACCATCGCATCCCTCATCATCTCACTCCTCAGACAAGCACGTGATGTCGCCGTCGGAGGGCTCCGTGACAGACGGGGCAGGGCAGCAGGCCGCTGCCAGTCGTGATATGGCGGATGGAGTAGAAGTGGCGGATGAAGTGGATGTGACGGATGAAGAGAACGCTGCCGACACGCCGGATCCGCGTGCCCTCGCGCGTCAGGCGCAGGCAAGCCTGCTGGCAAGTCTCCCCAGGGTGAAGCAGGCACTGCTCCAGTGGCTGCCTGTCAGGCCTGATACGAACTAGCCGCGCATTGGCCTCGTCAGACGCACAGGGTCAACACGAAAACGCCCCGCACTTCCTTTGGAAGGCGAGGCGTCTTGCGTTCACGGCCTGGCGGCGGGCAGGTGGCTAGCCGGCGCGGCGGCGGGCGGCCTGACCTGTCTGGTGCCGGTACAGCTCGCGAATCAGATGGCGGCAGTTGTGGAAGATGCCTTCCAGTACCTTTTCCATGCTGTCAGGCAGCGGATGCGTAAAGGCGGTCGAGCAGGCCTGCATCAGGACGCGTTCCTGTTCGAGCAGCTCGTTGATCAACACCTGATTGTCATTGCCGACGATGCTCTTCAGGCGACTCCACAGCCACATGTAGTCATCGCGCTCGACATCGGCGTCGCGCGGCATCAGGCTCAGATGCTTGCGTGTCTCGACTTCCAGGGCCTGTTTGAGCTCGACACGGCTCGCATAGAAGGGCTCGAAGGCCTTCAGGAGCGCGGGACGCAGCCGTTCGGCGTTATCCTCGAAATAATCAAGACTGTCTGCCAGGGCTTCCTGGACGCTATCCATCGCCACCTGGCGATTGTCGAGAAACATGGGCGGTCACCTCCTCCGTCAGAAGAGATTGTGCGGGTGAAAACAGTGTTTTTCTACCCCTGAAGGGCAGAAAGTCAGGATATTTATTCCCGCACTGTCAATCCCTGCAGTTTACGACAATACAATGACGTTCTGGTGACGATCATCGTTGCCTTTCAGGCGCTGGCCTTGCCCTGTTTTCGTCGCTCACGCTCGTACACGCGCGGCCATCTGACCCAGAAACGCCAAGGGTGCAGTCATGACGACCTGCACCCTTGGGAAACGTTGCGCGCAATGCCCTCAGGCTTCAGCACTAAGACTCAAGCCCTCAGCCCTCAGCCCTCAGCCCTTGGGCTTGGGCGGAATCTTCTTGGCCGGCGCGGCGGACTTGGCGATGTGATCGATGATCAAGCCGGCGATGTCCTTGCCGGTGGCCGTCTCGATGCCCTGCAGGCCCGGCGAGGAGTTCACTTCCATGATCACCGGGCCATGATTGGCGCGCAGCAGGTCGACACCGGCGACGGACAGGCCCATGGCCTTGGCGGCGCGGATGGCGGTGGAGCGCTCTTCCGGCGTGATGCGGATCTCGCTCGCGGTGCCGCCACGGTGCAGGTTGGAGCGGAACTCGCCATCGGCCGCCTGACGCTTCATGGACGCCACCACCTTGTCACCCACCACCAGGCAGCGGATGTCGGCGCCACGCGCTTCCTTGATGTATTCCTGCACCATGATGTTGGCTTTCATGCCCATGAAGGCCTGGATCACGCTCTCGGCGGCCTGGTTGGTCTCGGCGAGTACCACGCCGATGCCCTGGGTGCCTTCCAGCAGCTTGATGACTAGCGGCGCGCCCTTGACCATGGTGATCAGGTCGGGGATGTCATCCGGCGAATGCGCGAAGCCGGTGACCGGCAGGCCCAGCCCCTTGCGCGACAGCAGCTGCAGGGAGCGCAGCTTGTCGCGTGAGCGAGAGATGGCCACGGAATCATTGACCACGTAGGTGCCCATCATTTCGAACTGACGCAGCACGGCGCAGCCATAGAAGGTGACGGAGGCACCGATGCGCGGCACGACGGCGTCGAAGTGCTCGATCTCGGCGCCCTTGTAATGGATGGAGGGGCGGTGCGAGGCGATGTTCATGTAGCAACGCAGCGTGTCCACCACGCGTGCGGTGTGGCCACGTGCCTCGGCGGCCTCGATCAGGCGACGGGTGGAGTAGAGGCGTGAGTTACGCGACAGGATACCGATATGCATGAAATCCTCCGGAGCCGAATGGGCCAGACAGAGATAGGAATGAATCAGAAGAAGACTGACGTGATGCCCGTCAGGAGGCGTGGTATTCGCCGGTGAAGCCTTTGTCGTCTCGAGGCGTCACGCGATGCAGATGGCAGCGGGGCCAGCGCCTTGAGGCGAGATGCCGAAGCATGCCGCCGCGCGCCTGGCTGGTGCCGTCAGGGTTCGCCATGCAGATAGGCGGCGCCTGGTGCGACCAGCAGGCGACGCAGGGCACGGCGCCCCAGCAGAATGGGGTGACGCATCTGGGAGCGGTCCACCAGCGTCATGTCGATATCGTAGTCGAGCCCGGCCAGCTTCATGCGCGAGCGGATCGCGTAGCGCCATTCGGCCTGACCATTGGATGAGCGCACGCGGCGGCGATCATGCACCGGCGTCTCGACCGTATGCGGCGGGGAGTCGCTACCGCCGGTCCGGGTGATGAAGCGAACCCACAGATCATCGTTGTGTTCGAAGACCTCGATGCTCTCGGCATGCAGCGCACTGGAATGCGCACCGGTGTCGATCTTGGCATTGAGGTGCAGCTTGAGTTCCGGCAGCTCGATCAGCTCACGCCGACCCACCACGCCCCGCGGGCGAAAGCCCAGCAGGTCATGATTCAGTGTCTTGAGATCGAGGGGCGGTGCCTTGTCGATGTGATGACGCGAAGTGTTCTTGTGATGCGACATGTTTCATCCTGAATCAGAGGGCGTGAGCGAAGCGGGCAGCGGCTCACGGCATGAAGACACCGGGCAGGCGCGGCACAGCATAATGTGCGTTGCCGGCATGGCGGGGTAAGGGCCAGGCGGGCGCGCAGCATAGTCACTTAACGTACTGACAGCAATCCTTGCTGAAGCCTCTTTTTTCGCGTCACGAATCGGGGGGTGACGGTGGCGCGGACAGCGCCCGGCAAAACCGCCCCGGGCACGCGGTGATGGCACGCTTTCATCGCCGCCGGACGCCTCGCTTGCGGGCGCTGGGCAAGTCACCCACGGCCACAGGCGCGGGTGACGTCGTGCCGGTGGCGCGTTGCCGCGCGCCCTGTTCACCGGTGCCGATCAGCCCCGATTCCATGCCTTGAGCAAGTGTCCGATCGAGTGTCTGTTCAAGTGTCCGATCAAGTGTCGTGGGTTATGCGCATGATCTCAAGCACTGTCACCTGTGGGCATGCCCGGCGTCAATGACGCGGGGCAGGATTGCCGGTATCGGCCTGGCGAGTCAGGGCGGCGAGCGCCTGACCCAGCGGGCTGTCCGCGCTTGCATTGCGCAGCGTCATCAGCACCGGCAGACGCAGACGCGGAATCAGGGCGAGGTCGCGGGCCAGGGCAGCGAAGTTGGCCTGCGGGCAGCTGGCCAGGCGGGTCAGGAAGGCCGGCAGACGTTCGGCATCTTCCAGGTGGGCGTAGCCGCGCGCGGCGATCGCGACCAGCACGTCGACATTGACGGCCTCGTCGTCGGCCAGCAGGGCATCGATCCACTCCGCCGCCGCAGGGCGTGGGCTGGCACCGGCAGCCCGCAGGCAGGCGCACAGCGTCTCCAGATCCCCCAGGTCACGTGCAGCCTGACCACGCGCGATCAGGGCGGTGAGCAGCTCGGTCTCGTATTCCTCCGGCAGCGAGCCAGCCAGCTGGGCATGGGCGGGCGGTGCCTGCTCCAGACACAGCGCGATGGCGCGCAGCGGCGTGTCCGGCAGGTCAGCCAGACGCTGCACGAAGGCGGCGGCAAGCTCGCCGGACAGCTCGCCGCGCCGTGTCAGCACGTCGGCGATGCCCTGCAGACCGAGTGACGGCCAGTCATCCAGCGGTAGCTGGGCGGTGAGATACTGCTCGGCGAGCTCGTAGTACTGGCTGGCGGGGCGGTCGCAATCGAGACTGGCACGGGCGTGCAGCATGGCGCGCAGGCTGTCGTCCGGCGTGAAGGCCAGCGGGTTGTCCTGCATCAGGTTGTCGATCTTGCCTGCCTCGGCCTGCTGGAGATCAGGCCGGCCGACGGTCAGCGCCGTCTGACCCAGCGTCGTGATCAGACGTTCGAGGAAGGCATCGCGTTGCGCGGGAGACAGACGACCTTCTTCATCCAGCGGCAGGGCCAGAAACCACACCAGCGGATCGTCGAGCCCGGCCGGACGGAACACGCATGCCAGTCGGGCCTGACCCTTGAAGGGCTGCTCCCACGGCTGCTGTTCGGTCTCGAAGGCTTCCAGTTGCTCAAGACTGAGCGGGGCCAGGGTGCGACCCAGGTGATAAAGGTGCAGCTCGGCGCCGGTACGTGTGAAGAAGTTGCTCAAGGAAGAGAGAGGAGTCATGAGGCTCACCACGGCTGTGTCTCCGCCACGCCCTGGCTGGGCGTGCGGAAGAACGGAAGAAAAGAGTCTTGTCGAGCATCATTGCCACGCATGGCATGTGTCGTTGAATGACAGCTGCCGGCGCGTGACATGTGCCTGAGCATGTCTGGAATGGCAGCGACTTTAGCGATTCACCGGCTGTCATGCCACCCGCTGGCGTGTGATGGCGGCCAGAGGGAAGAGGGCGATCTGTGACTATTATGGCCGCTCTTTCGGCCCGTGACGGCTTGACAGATGACGCGGCACCTCAAGTCTCGCTGAGCGTTTTGCAGGTTGATGATTTTTTGATCAATTTTCGTCATCCCACGGCTGGCGCGGCTTTCAGCGTGACCGAGACGGGTTATCCACAGCATCGTCCACGGATGGCGTGAATAACTGTCATCCACTTGTCGTCAGGCTGACATCTAGCGCTGCAGGTAGCCTAGACGGCGTCACTGGCCCGCCATGACAGGCATGCTAGAATCGCGCTCATTGACAGGAATGCTGTCTTATTCCCTCTGGTTATGTCCTTAAGGGATGAAATGATTGGGAATGCGGGGCAGTCCCGTTATCCTATACAACCAAATCACATATAAAAGGCTGTGCTTATACCTGTTCTGTTGGCTCGACATCCGCGTTCAGCCGAATGTCAGCGACCGTCCAGCGCCAATGGCCCAGTCTTGCGATCCACGAGGAATCCCGATGCGCCAATCACGTTCGCTCGCAGCTGTCTTCTCTTCTACCGCTCTCAAGGGCGCCGTGATGGCTGCCGCGCTGGGCGCGACCACCCTGGGCAGCCTGGCGGCACAGGCTGACACCCTCAAGGTCGGCATGTCGGGCGGCTACTTCCCGTTCACCTTCGTCAAGCAGGACAAGCTGCAGGGCTTTGAAGTGGATGTCCTCAACGCCGTCGGCGAGATCACCGGTGACGACATCGAATTCGTGACCATGAGCTTCTCCGGCCTGATCGGCTCGCTGGAAGCCGGCCGCATCGACACCGTGGCCAACCAGATCACCATCACCGATGCACGCCAGGCCAAGTTCGCCTTCACCCAGCCCTACGTCTATGACGGGGCCCAGGTGGTCAAGCGTCGCGGCAATGACGAGATCACCGGCGTCGAGTCCCTCAAGGGCCACAGCGTGGCGGTCAACCTGGGCTCCAACTACGAAGCGCTGATGAAAGAGCTGCCCTACGCCGACCAGATCGACATCAAGACCTATGAGTCCAACATCGAGCAGGACACCGCCCTGGGCCGTGTCGATGCCTTCGTGATGGACCGCGTCAGCGCAAGCCAGGTGATCCAGAAGACGCCGCTGCCGCTGGAACTGGCTGGCAAGCCGTTCTCGCGCCTGGAGAACGCACTGCCGTTCCGCAAGGACGCCGAAGGCGAGGCCAAGCGTGACGAGGTGGATGCCGCGCTGACCGAGCTCAAGGAAAATGGCCGCCTGGCCGAGATTTCCAACAAGTGGTTCGGCAACGACATCACCACGCCTTGAACATTGCCCGCTGCGCCCTGATACAAGGGCGCATGCCAGGATGTCATGTGCAAACGGGGTGACGGCTGACCGTCGCCCCGTTGTCGTCATGTCGACGGGTGTCTTTCCAGACCCTCAGCCAAGCCCCCAGCCTGTCCGGATAACGAATGGATACTCTCAATATCGATTACATGCTTGGCCTGTTGCCGGTCATGCTCAAATACCTGCCACTGACACTCAAGATGGCCTGTATCGGCATGGTGGCCGCGCTGGTAATGGCTTCGCTGTTGGCGGTAGTGCGGGTGCTCAAGGTGCCGGTGCTGAATGCGCTGACCATCGTGTTCATCTCCTTCTTCCGCGGCACGCCGCTGCTGGTGCAGTTGTTCCTGTTCTACTACGGCCTGCCGCAGGTGATGGCGTTCCTGACCCAGATCGATGGCGTCACCGCGACGATTCTCGGCCTGACGCTGCACTTCTCGGCCTACATGGCCGAATCCATCCGCGCCGCCATCGTCGGGGTCGATCGCAGCCAGACCGAAGCGGCGCTCTCGATCGGCATGACCAATGTCCAGCTGATGCGACGCATCGTGCTGCCCCAGGCGGCCCGCGTGGCGGCCCCCACGCTGATGAACTACTTCGTGGACATGATCAAGTCCACGTCGCTGGCCTTCACGCTGGGGGTGACCGAGTTGATGGGCGCGACCCAGAAGGAAGCGGCCAGCAGCTTCCTGTACTTTGAATCCTTCATCATGGTGGCCATCGTCTACTGGGTGATGGTGGAAGGGCTGTCCTTCGTGCAGCGCTGGATGGAGAAACGTCTCAACAAGGCCTATCAGCGATGATTGCAGTCAGAAACCTGGTCAAGAAATTCGGCGGGCAGGCCGTACTCGATGGCATCACTCTGGAAGTGAAGCAGGGTGAGATCATCGTCGTCATCGGCCCGTCAGGCACCGGCAAGTCCACGCTGCTGCGCTGCATCAACTTCCTCGAGCAGCCCGATGGTGGCGAGATCCAGATCGGCGAACGCAAGGTCGAGGCCACACGCGCCAGCCGTCACGACATTCTGGGTCTGCGTCGCAGCAGTGCCTTCGTGTTCCAGAACTATGCGCTGTTCGCCAACAAGACGGCGCTGGAGAACATTGCCGAGGGCCTGATCGTCGTCAACGGCTGGCCCAAGGCCAAGGCGCACCAGCGAGCGCGCGAGATTCTCGAGCGTATCGGCATGAGCGAGAAGGCGGATGCCTTCCCGGCGGCTCTGTCAGGCGGTCAGCAGCAGCGTATCGGCATCGGGCGCGCCATGGCCGCCCAGGCCGAGGTGATCCTGTTCGATGAGCCGACCTCGGCACTGGACCCGGAATGGGTCGATGAGGTGCTGGAGCTGATGAAGCAGCTGGCGGTCGAGCGCCAGACCATGATCGTGGTCACCCACGAGATGCAGTTCGCGCGGGAAGTCGCCGACCGCGTCATCTTCATGGAAGGCGGGCGTATCGTCGAACAGGGGCCGCCGAGTCAGCTGTTCAGTGCGCCGAAGGATGACCGCACGCGCGCCTTCCTGCGCAAGGTGCTGGATGAAGTGCCGCCGCAGTGCGCCGAGGGAATCTGATGTTGCCCGGTTGAGGTTAATGCCCCTCAGGCTACCTGAGATAACGCCTCGGGCAGCATCTGCGACAGACACAACGGCCACCGCGATATCCATCGCGGTGGCCGTTGTCGTTTCGCTGGCGGTGATCATTGATCCGCTTCTGGTGTTGCAGGGCGCGTTCAGGGCGACGCTTCATGGGTCGCAGCGCGTGGCTAGCCGTGGCGGGGCATCGAACGCACCTTGTCGAAGGCTTCCTGAAGCGCCATCGAGACGCGCTCTTCCAGCAGCTCCTGCTCGGCGGGCGCCATGTAGAACGCCATGTCGACGTCGTGGCGGATATAGCGGGGCGCCAGCTGATTGAGTGCGATGCAGGCCACGTCTTCGCGGCTGTCGACATCCATGGCGTGGCTATCGGGATGCAAGCGCAGCTGGTCGAGCACCAGCTGCTCCATGTAGTTGTGTACGCCTGCGCTTTCCATGTGTATTGCCTCCTGGTGATGGGTGTTATCTCCCATGCAGGGCCGTGCCCCCTGACATGTCGATCCCTTCAGTGTGCTCATCAGTATGTTCATCCGAGCTGACTCTCTGTGGCGCTCTCCCTCCCGCACGCCAGCGCGGTTGCTGGCGGCAGGACAGCAGGCGGCGGAGTCTTGGGTATCGCCTGCCGCTCAAGGCCTGTCAGCCGGTCAGCAGGCGGGTTTCCGCCTCTTCAATATGATCAGCCAATCCCGATAATACCAGTGTATCGCCACACGCCAGCGTCAGGTCGCCGGTGGGCTCTTCCAGGTTCTCGCCACTGGCGCGCACCACGCGTGAGACGAGAATGCCGCACACCTCCGGCAGGGCGATGTCGTCCAGTCGCCGGCCACAGGCCCAGGCATCGGCGGTCAGCGTCAGCGGATGACGCCGCAGCAGCGGGTTGCCGCGTTTGTCGGTCAGCTGGGACTGCTGACCATGGAAATAGCCATGCAGCATGCTGTAGCGCGCTTCGCGTGCATTCTGGATCGAGCGCGCCACGCGGCGGAAGGGCACCTCGAGATTGACCAGTACATGCGAGACCAGCATCAGCGAGCCCTCGAGTACCTCGGGAATCACCTCGGTGGCCCCGGCGGCCTTGTAGGTCTCGAGGTCCGCGTCATCCTGGGTGCGCACCAGCACCTTGAGGTTCTCGAGTTCCAGCGGCTGGATGGCGCGCAGAATGGCCAGCGCATGCGAGAGCTGATTGACGGTGATCACCACCTGACGGGCACGTTCTATGCCCAGAGCGCGCAGGATTTCCAGACGCTGCGCATCGCCGAACACCACCGGCTCGCCGGCGCTGGCGGCCTCGTGGACGCGGATGGGGTCGGCATCGATGGCGATCCACTCAAGCTTTTCCTGAGTGAGAAATCGCCCCACCGTCTGGCCGACACGCCCGAAGCCGCACACGATGACATGGCCACTGAGCGGGGCGGTGGCGGCGCTCAGCTCCGCGGTGGTGTGCGGGTTCTCCTGGGTGGGCGTGGTGGAGCGACACAGGCGGCGCGTCAGCTGCTGGTTGTGGCGAATCAGGCTTGGCGTGACCACCAGCGAGCCGATGATGATCGCCACCACCAGGCCCACGGTCTCGTTGTCCATCAGGCGTTGCTGACTGGCCAGGGCCAGCAGCGCGAAGCCGAATTCGCCACCCTGGGACAGCACCAGGCCAGTGCGCAGCGCGCTGTCCAGCGGGCGGCCGGAGAGGCGCGCCAGTCCGGTGATCAGCAGTGCCTTGGTCGCCAGCAGGCAGGCCACGCCGATGACGACCCAATACCACTGGGCCAGCAACACCTGCGGGTCCAGCAACATGCCCACCGAGACGAAGAACAGCCCCAGCAGGATGTCGCGGAAGGGTCGGATGTCGGCCTCGATCTGATGGCGGAAATGACTCTCGCCGAGCATCATCCCGGCCAGGAAGGCGCCCAGCGCCATCGACAGATGCAGGCTGTGGGTCAGCCAGGCGGAGAACAGCGCCACCAGCAGCACGGTGAGCACGAACAGCTCTTCCGAGCGCGCGCGCGAGATTTCCTGGAACACGAACGGCAGCACCCACTTGCCGATCATCAGCATCACCGCCACCAGCCCGAGCCCCTTGATGAGCATCAGGCCCAGGTCACTGAGCAGCTGGCTGCCATCACCGGCCATGGCCGGAATCAGGATCAGGAACAGCAGGGCGGCGAGATCCTGGAACAGCAGCACGCCCACGGCGGCGTGGCCGTGGGGGCTGTCCAGCTCATTCCAGCGCGCCAGTTCCCGCGTGACGATGGCGGTGGAGGAAAGCCCCAGCGCGCCGGCCGCGACCAGCGCCGCTGCTGGCGACAGGCCAAGCGCCGAGCCCAGCGCCCAGAACAGGCCGCTGCATACCGCCACCTGACAGGCGCCCAGCCCGAACACCGTGGTCTTGAGGGCGCGCATGCGCGGCACCGAGAATTCGAGGCCGAGCGAGAAGAGCAGAAATACCAGTCCGAATTCCGACAGGAAGGCGAGTTCTTCCGGGCGACCGATCCAGCCCGCCAGATGAGGGCCGACCAGAAAGCCGACCGCCAGATAGGCCAGCACCGGCGGCAGATGCAGGCGGCGGAACAGCGCCGCGGCCACTACCGAGGCTCCCAGCAGTATCATCACATCATTGAACAGCGTGTCTGCCATGCGGCCTCCTGGCCTTCCGTGAGCATCATCGGGATAATAGCGTGAACGAACCATGCATGATTTGACGGAGGTCGCATGAATCCGACTGAACAACCCCAGGACGGCGAGATCGCCGGCAATCCCTACGACGAGCTGCGCGCGCTGCTGGCACGTCTGGAAGCGACCATGAAGGCAGCAGACCTGTGGCGCATGGACACGCCATCCCCGCAGGCCTTCATGAGTGTGGAGCCATTCTGTGTCGATCGCATGGACATGGGCCAGTGGCTGCGCTTCGTGTTCATCGCCCGTCTGCAAGCGCTATGCGATGCCCGTGCGCCGTTCCCCGCCAAGTGTGAAGTGGCCCCGGCCATCGAGGCCTGGTTGAAGGATGCCCGGCCCGAGCGCCGCGTGGCGATGACGGAAGTGATTCGCGAGATCGACACGCTGATCACGACGCACTGATTGCCGGGCAGGCATCTCACCTCGCACCGAGTCTCTTCTACCCGGCACCTCCCACTGAGCCCTTCACGCGTGATGCCCTCGCATTGCGCCTCGAGACAACTGTCAGGAGCTTGCATGGCCTATTACTTCGCCTACGGCAGCAACATGAATCCGGCGCGTGTCGTGGCACGCATCGGCGAGACGCGGCGGGCCGTGCATGGTTGGCTGCAAGAGCATCGCCTGAGTTTCGACAAGGCTTCTCGGGTCGATGGTATTGCGCATGCCAACGTGCAGCCCGCGCCGGGCGAGCGCGTCGAAGGCGTGCTGTACGAGCTGCTCGAGGCCGAGCAGATCACGCTGATGGACCCCTTCGAAGGCCGCCCGCATGAATATGAGCGTTTCCTACATCCCATCGTCACCCGCGAAGGCGTGATCGACGCCTGGGTGTATGTGGCGCTGCCCGAGCGCACCGCCGAGGGCCTCAAGCCGGCGCGCGAATACCTGGAGCACCTGCTTGGCGGGCGCGACTTCCTGACACCGGACTACTTCACGGCGCTGAGCGGCGTCGAGGCCGTGCATGCGCTGGATGACGCCACCCTGGCTCAGCTGGGCCTGTCGCGCACTACGCCGCGCTGACGGTCGCCTGACAGCGGACGGGTGCCTGTCATCTGTTTTCGGTCAGCTGTCGTGTGGCAACAAAAAGCCCGCCTCTCGTTGGAGAGGCGGGCTTTCGTGTTTCTGGTCACGCTGCGTGACTGATTGGCGTGAGCCTCAGTCCTGCGCGGCCAATGCCGGGTCCAGGTTCGTCTGGTCACGACGGCTGGCCAGCATGCCGATGATCAGCCCCGCCAGCGCCGGCGCCAGCCAGCCCAGATTCATCGAGGCCAGCGGCAGCAGCGGCTCGATGCGGTGCGAGATGGCTATCAGCGAGTCGATGCCACTGGCTTCGAAGCCATCCAGCAGGCTGACCAGCAGCGTCAGGCCCAGGGTCCAGGCGAACACGCGCGGCGCATCGTGCAGGCGCGGACGCAGGTAGGACAGCAGCGTCAGCACCAGCACCAGCGGATAGAGCGTCACCAGTACCGGAATCGAGACGCTGATCAGGGTCGAGAGGCCCAGGTTGGCGATCAATGCCGAGGCCACGGCCATCACGATCACCAGCAGGCGGTAGGGCACGCTCGGCAGCAGGCGATGGAAGAACTCGCCGCAGGAGGTCAACAGGCCCACCGCGGTGGTCAGGCACGCCAGGGTGATGACCAGCGCCAGGATCAGCTTGCCGGCATCGCCGAACAGTGCCTCGACGTAGACCGGGATCAGCTCGCCCTTGGCGGCTTCGCTGACCAGTGCATGGCTGGTGGCGCCCATGTAGGTCAGCGGCAGGTAGACGGCGGCCAGACAGATGGCGGCGATGGCGCCGGCCCACAGGGTGTAGCGGGTCACGTCAGCGGTCGCGGTGATGCCGCGTGCCTTGATCGCCGAGACAATCAGGATGCCGAACACCATCGAGGCCAGCGCATCCATGGTCAGGTAGCCCTGCTGGAAGCCGGTCATGAACGGCGCCTCGGCCCACTCGGGGCTCACCGGCCCCAGCGGTCCCTGCGGGTCGATGATGGTGAACAGCGCGATCAGCGCCAGCAGCGCGATCAGCAGCGGCGTCAGCCACTTGCCGACCACATCCATCAACTTGCCCGGGCTCAGCGCGATCAGCGTGGCGATGCCGAAGAACAGCACCGAATGCAGAGCCAGGCCGCTCTGTGCGGACATGTCGATGAAGGGGCGCATGCCCATCTCGAAGGCCACGGTGCCGGTGCGCGGAATCGCGAACATCGGCCCGATGGACAGGTAGATGGCGACGCCGAAGGCCGCGGCCGCCCACTTGGGCAGCGGCGAGGTGATCTTGTCGAGGCCACCGCCGATCACGGCCACCGCGACGATACCGGCCAGCGGCATGCCGACACCGGTGGCCAGAAAGCCCAGTGCCGCCGGCCAGAATTCGGCACCCGCGCCCTGACCCACCTGAGGCGGGAAGATGATATTGCCTGCGCCCAGAAAGAGGGCAAAGGTCATGAAGCCCAGCGCCACGATATCGAGGCTGGAAAGTCGTGTTTTCACTATGACGTCCTACGGATTCAGCAGATGCGTTGCAGCAGGCGTCATCAGGTGACCGATGAGGTGGTCGGTCAGGCAAGAAGACGTGCCGAGAAGCCGTTGGCTAGCGACAGGGGTGGGTCACCAGCAGACCCGGGAGCAGCGGGGTAGTGTTGCGCGCGGGCCGAATGGCGAGATCAGGCTGACGGATTGTCGCCACCCTGATCTGACGCGGCGCATTATCGTTGATTTCACGTAGCAAGACAAAGCCACCAGCAAGCCACGCGCCAGGCTCACTGCGCGGCAGGCGCCGAGGGCGGTAGTGGAATGAAGCTCGGCCAGTCATCTGGCACCACGAAGATCCGCCATTGCTGGCGAGGCGAGCTGGCGGTGGTCGGCTCGCCGTCAGGCGCCGCCACGCTGCGCTCCAGCCACAGCTGGCGGGGGTGTTGATGCGTGCGCTGGCGGCTGTGCTGCTGAGCCGCCGTGACTTGCAGAACTGGTTCGTCCGGCCTGAGGTCGTCAGCGGCGCCGGGGGGCGCGAAGTGATCGCGCAGCCAGCGGTCCAGTTCATGCCATGGTTGTAGCGACGCCACGGGCGGGGCGGCCAGCCAGGCAGGCTTTTCCCTGACGCAGCCCAGCAGCGGGCCGCCATGCATCGGGGAGGCCTCGAGGATCTGACAGAAGGCGGCAAACTGGCTGACGCTCATCCACCAGCCGGCTTGGCGCGCACTCTCGGGATGGCAATGGCGGGGCGGGGGCAGCCAGTCGGCGGGCGCCTGGTCTGGCTGCCAGGGGCGAAACAGGCAACCGGGCAATGCCAGTTGCTGGCCTGCAAGCAGCGGGGCAGACGGATCTTCTACCGACGGTGGGTTCGTCTCGCTCGCGTCTGCCTGTCTGGCCAGTGCTTGTCTGGTCAGTGCCTGGCGAATCGTCTGCTGCCCGCGCTCGGTATAGGCGAGGGGCAATTGATGCTCAAGGCTGCGCTGATACTTGATGGCGAGGCTATCGGCGCCACCGGGGCCTATCCAGCGTGCCGGGCTGTCAGCCGCTTCGGGGCCTTCGGGCAGGCCGAGATAGAACTTGATCGCGACCTCCAGGTGCGTGGGCGCCGTGTCCTGCGCCGCCAGATAGAGCATGTCCAGCTCGCCCAGCGTGATCTTGCCCTGGGAAATCCTGAGGTTGTTGACCAGCAGGCGACTGCCAGGCGCGTGTGCCAGCACGAATTGCCAGAGCAGCTCATGGTAGTGGCCCAGGCGATAGTGGCGGCGCTCATTCACGGCGGCCTCGAGCGCGTGGGGCGCCTGCTCCAGCGTCATCAGCCAGTGGTGGCGGACGCGGTCATCCTTTAGCCCGAGTGCCGCCAGGGACGGGCGTGGGTAACGCGCAAGCTGCAAGAGATCCGGGGCACTCAGAAGCCAGGCGATATCCCTGACGCGCGGGTGACTGTAGGGCGCGCAGTCGCGGCGCAGGTCGCAGCCGGTCGCACAGGGGGAGTCGGCCCATTGGGCAAAAGGGGGCGTTGACTCGGCTGCACCGGGCGATGCATGGGACGGGGCTTCGGGCTCGATAGGCATGACGCCAGTGTATCCCACGTCGGATGACGGTCGATAATGCGCGACGTCGTTCGGGGCTGGCTCTGTGTGAACCGAGCTGAGTGCTGCTTGCCGGCCGTGGTGTCCTGCTGCTCCTTTCCTCCCTCTATCTACTCCCTTCTCCTTTCCCTTCCTCCACTCCCACTCTCTGCTCCCTCTGTCTGCCCCCTCTGTCTTTTCGCTCCTTTTCCTCACTCGCCACTCTTACCCGACCCTTTGCGCCAGTCTTGCGCTGCTCACGCGACACTTTCTCGCCGCTTTCTTGACGCTCTTCCAACACGTTCTGCTGTCCGCCGCCGGTAATGCGACGGCCGTCCCCAGGCTGTCATCATTTTGACATCGTTGCGTGGGTCGCCTAAGCGATTGAAAACGTTGGGATTACTTCGCGTGGGTGAGTGAGGGTGCTTCAGTCCGGGTTGGAAGAGCGCTGAATTGATTCGCTGGGGGAATCAATCCTGTTCCGGTGCGGGGATATATCCCGCGGCTCGCGAGGTTCACAATGCACTCCATCAACGTTGCAGCAAATATGCAGGGCTGATGAGGCGGTATTGACCTCGAGCTCTTGGTTGTCGAGCGACATGAATCTTCTCGACATCAGTGGGCAAGGCGTCACCGATTGACAGTGTGAGGGGCAGAATCCACACCCTGAACAATCGGTCAATGAATATTCGTAAAGATTGATGTGCACAATTTCTTGCTGCTGGACGCTGTTTTCAGGCGTCTCAGCCAAAGCAAAAAGAAAAATACGCATTTTCTTGTTTTTGTGGCATCCAGTTCTGCTGTGGCGACGTATAACTCATCAGCACAGCAAGACACACCCTGCAGCGTGCAGCATGTTCGACCAAGGTGGTGGGCGAGACACTGTCTTCCTCAACCAAAGTCGATAGTGATCTGCCAGGCCGAAGCGCCGCTCAAGGGGATGGGTCAGCACGCAAACAAGGAATTTTTGCACTCTCCAGGCTGTACAAGTCTTTTTCAGAACCGCTGCAATAGCTTTATAGGTGATGAGAGGGGCAGGAGGGTCAAGCACTGGGGAAGGCCGTTCGTTTCCAGTGACGTTGCTCAAAGAGAAACAGTGAGCTTCCAGTTGCGCGGCTAGTTTGAACGCAGAATAACCATTAGTCTGTTAATCATCGAAACGCAGTACGCACCACAGTCAGTGAAGACCAGGACCCGGACAGGGGTCAGCAAACCACTCCTTCACTGACTGACAACGACTCAAAGCGGAAGCATCCGCACCAGGACCAGGAGATACACCATGAAAAACATTTCCCTCAAGACTCTGATCGCTACCGTCGCCATCGCCACTGCCAGCACCTCCGTATTCGCAGCCGACGATAGCCCTGCCGCCGTGCGCGTCCAGAACGCCATCAGCAGCCAGCAGATCATGGGCCAGACTCAGCCGGCTGCCACCAGCCAGCAGAGCTTCTCCGAAACGGGCATGAGCGTTGCTGCCGGTCGCGTTGAGCAGGCGCTCAATGCTGACCACATCCGCGGCGTCGATACCGCTGCCGTGTTTCAGGCCAACGCCACCGTCAATGATCAGGGCAAGAGCGTCGCCGCTAGCCGCGTTCAGCAGCACATCAGCGACAACGCCTGAAGCCGGGTAGGTCCCGCTGATAACTCGGTGACCCCCGAACATCGCCTCACCTGACATTCGACCTTGCCCATTTCTGGAGAATCATCATGAAAACCCTGACTTCCCTGATCGCCGCCGCTGCCATTTCCATTGCTGCCACCGGCGTTGCCACCGCTGATGAAAGTGTTGCCGATGCCCAGGTGCGTGCCGCACTGAGCGAACAGGTCATCCACGGCCAGGCGCAGCCCGCCGCGACGCAGCTCAATGCTGCCGAGTCCGGCATGAGTGCCGCTGCCAACCGTGTCGAGCAGTCCCTGAACGCCGACACCATCAAGGGTGAACAGACGCACGCCGTCTCCCGCGGCCAGAGCCTGAGCAACGACAACGGCAAGAGTGTCGCGGCATCACGCTTTGAAGATGCGCTGAACGACAACGCCTGAGTCTGAAGGTCCTGATTCATGGCCCCAGGGCCACAGCAGCATTGATCTCCCTTTTATCTATTCGCTATTCACTTTTTCTGGAGTCACCTCATGAAAACCCTCAATGCCCTTATCGCCGCCGTTGCCCTGTCCGTGACCGCCACTGGCGTCGCCAATGCCGATAGCGTTGCCGACCAGCAGGTTCGCGCCAACATCAGCGAGTCCGTGATCCACGGTCAGGCTCAGCAGGCAGCCACGCAGCAGCAGGCCATCACCGATGCAGGCAAGAGCGTTGCGGCCAGCCGTGTCGAGCAGGCGCTGAACAGCCAGACCCTCAAGGGCCAGCAGGCGCAGGTCACTCGCGACACCCAGCAGTTCGTCAATGATTCCGGCAAGAGCGTTGCCGCGTCACGTGTCGAGCATGCCCTGAACGACAACGCCTGATGCGTCGCGCCGTCACGCTGACGGCAGCGAACAAGGACTCTGCTTGCGACCTGGCTGACCTTTTTGACCCAGTTGGCCCGGTTGACCCGAACAAAGATTTCACTGGAGATATTTCATGAAAATGCTCAATACCCTCATCGCCGCCACCGCGCTTTCCGTTGCTGCCACCGGTGCTGCCTTTGCAGACAGCGTCGCTGACCTTCAGGTGCGTTCTGCGCTCAGCGAATCCGGCATCCACGGCCAGGCCCAGACCGCCGCCGCCGAGCAAGCCACCTTTGCCGATACCGGCATGAGCGTTGCCGCGGGCCGTGTCGAAAGCTCCTTGAACGATGCTGCGATCGAAGGTCAGCGCGAGACCCTGGCGTCTGACTCACAGCAATTCGTCAACGATGCTGGCAAGAGCGTTTCCGCGACTCGCGTCCAGCATGCTCTGAGCGAAAGCGTCTGATTCAGATTGTCTAAGCCAGATTGTCTGATTCAGATTGTTTTAGCCCCGCTCTGATTCGTGACCACGCATAGCAGCAACTGACTCAAGTGTCCCCGCAGCAAGTGTCGTCATGAGCAGCAGTCAGGCCTGAACAGAAGTAGCAATAGCTCGAAGTCCTAAAAGCGTGAACAAGCCAGTCGTAAAGCAGTGTCACTGACACTTATCGCCAGGTGATACCTCGTCGCGAAGTGCAACGACAGTCTGACCCTTCCTGAAATGGCCAGTATCTGTCGGGAGTCATCCCGCGCAGCGACGCCCCGTGCTTAATACGATGACGTAGAAGGGTCCTGCCATGGGCAAGCCTGAATATCGCGCCATCGTAAGCCGCATCCTTGTGGGTAGTGCTTGTTGATAGTCTTTGATAATTGTTCACGTGGGTAATATAAAGTATCAACTCTGATAGATATCCCGCCTGGATATACGCAGTACATGAAGTGATCAATGATGTGTCACTTCATGGCAACTCGATAGTGAAAATGAACGGAGGATAGAAAGATGATCAAGTCATTCATGACTCACGGCCTGGCAGCGTTTTCCCTCGCCACCAGCGGTCTGGCCAGTGCCGATATCAGCACTGATGACAGCAGTAACGCGCGATTCAATAGCGCTCAATCTCACGGCATTCACAGCGAAGTGCGTGATTACCAGAAGAGCGAAAAGCGCTACGCCGCAAATCCTGACATTCTGATCACCAGCCGTGGCAATGTGTTTGCCGATAGTGATGTGCATGGTGCAGTCGATATCGACGCTGACCATCGCTGAGCTTGCGATGCTGACGGTTCACACGACACGCTTCACATGACTTCATGCCGCAAGTTGTCATTGTGAAACCATTGAAGCGCTGTGAACTGATTGCTGCTTGAATCACCGCGCAGCGACGATTGAAGGCGTAGGCACTGATGCGCAAGCCAGTGACTACCGAAATTCAGGAAGAGCGAAAGGAAATATCCCAGACGTAGAGACACTTGGATAGTGAGCAGAACGCTTGAGCAAGGGCTTTGGGGCCCTCCACCATCCCCTCTAGAACGACCTGGTGGCAAAACCCTTTCTCAAACGCTTTCCTGTCCTGGGTGTCGCTGTCCCGACATTCATTGCCCGCCACCATGGCGGGTTTTTTTATTCCCGGATTCCAGAATAGCGCAGCAAGTGGCTGGTCGACTCTGTGCATGGCGCCTTGCTTGATGCCCGCAATATGCTGAGGGTTTTCTAGGTAATTCGTAAGGATTCATCGGCAGTTCACTGTATGGATGTCATGATGCATCACGGTGATTAAACGTTGTTGATTGCCGGCCTGCATGTCGGATATCCCGAGGCAGGATGCCATGATATCAATCAAGTGGAGGCCTATGATGGTGCGCGCAAAACTCAAGAAAGTGGCAGGTTCATTGGTGTTGGGCGTTGGTTTGATGTCAGGGAGTGTGATGGCGGGTGATGTCGTCGAAAAGCCCAAGGTGCTGATCTTCGATGTCAATGAAACGCTGCTGGATCTTGCCTCGATGCGCAGTTCCGTCGGCGAGGCGCTGGGGGGAAGAGAAGACCTGCTGCCCCTGTGGTTCTCGACCATGCTGCATTATTCTCTGGTGTCTACCGTGACCCGGGATTACCACGATTTCGGGCAGATCGGTGTCGCCTCGTTGCGGGTGGTCGCGCAGAACAACGGTGTCGAACTGACGGATGAGCAGGCGAAGAAGGCCATCATCACCCCGTTGCTGACACTCCCGCCTCACCCTGATGTCAAGGAAGGTCTGGCCAGGCTGAAGGCTGAAGGCTACAAGATCGTCAGCCTGACCAACTCGTCCAACAAGGGCGTCCAGGCGCAGTTCGAAAACGCGGGATTGCTGCCGTATTTCGATGCGCGCTACAGCATTGAGGATATCCAGATCTACAAGCCGGACCTGCGTTCCTATGAGTGGGTGCTGGACAAGCTTGATGTCGAACCCGAGGAAGCCATGATGGTTGCGGCACATGGCTGGGATGTCGCAGGCGCCAAGGAGGCGGGCTTGCAGACCACGTTCATCGCCCGCCCGGGCAAGGCCCTGTTCCCGCTGTCAAAGAAGCCCGATCATGTCGTGAAGGATGTGAACGAACTGGCCGACATTCTGCAATAGCACCAGAACCCTTGATTGGCAGAACCCTTGATTGACGGGTGCTGAAGATATTCTGTCATCATGGCGTTTATGGCATCGGTGAGGCTGGCGGGCGTCGAGTGACAGGGCAATTTGCCTGTTCATCGTGAGATTGCCAGCCTCATCGCATGGCAGATGCCAGCGTCAATGGTAGGCTGGGCGGCATTCCCCTTCTTACCGACCGGAGCTGAACATGAGTGACGCATCACAGCAGCATGGCCACCGTGCCCCTCAGATCATCGAGCCGAGCGCCCAGGCGGATGCCTGCGTGATCTGGCTGCACGGCCTGGGTGCTGACGGCAGTGATTTCGTGCCCGTGATGCCTGCATTGGGTCTGCCTGAGAATCACGGCGTGCGTTTCGTCTTCCCGCATGCACAGGAGCTGGCCGTGACCGTCAATGGCGGCATGCGCATGCCAGCCTGGTACGACATTCTCGAAATGAATCTCGGCCGGCGCGTCGATGAGGTGCAGCTGCGTGAATCCGCGGCCTATGTGCATGCCTTGATCCAGGAGCAGATCGCCCAGGGCATCGCCAGTGAGCGCATCATTCTGGCCGGCTTCTCCCAGGGCGGCGCGGTGGTCTACGAGGCGGCGTTGAGCTGCGAGCGTCCGCTGGGTGGCCTGCTGGCGCTCTCGACCTATTTCGCGACCAGCGCGACCATTGCGCCGAGCGCCGCCAATCAGGGCCTGGCCATCAGTGTCCATCACGGTACCCACGACGATATCGTGCCGCTGGCACTGGGTGAGGCGGGCGCCGAGAGTGCGCGTGCGCTGGGGCATCCGCTGGAATGGCAGACCTGGCCGATGGCGCACGCCGTGTGTCTCGAGGAAATCGAGGCGATCGGTGAGTGGTTCAAGGCGCGTCTGCTGGCCTGATCGGCTGCCAAGATCGACTGTCAGTATCGACTGCCAGAGCAAAAACGCCGCTGACGGAGTGATTCGTCAGCGGCGTTTTCATGTGCTGCCAGCGGTTCCGTCATGCGCCATCAGCGCTCATGTCAGATGCTGGTCGCGCTCAGCAGCGATAGCGGTAGGCGAGGTGTTCATCCTTGCGCGGGCCGGTGATGCGCCAGTCGAGATCAAAGCCCAGGGCATTGCCCGCCTCATCGCGCACGATGACCAGCGTGGCGGCGTAGAGATCATCGATGCACAGATGCGCTTCACGACTGACGAAGTGATCTTCGCCTCGAGCGCCGTCGGCCACCAGGTCGAACAGGAAGACGGCGGCATCGCGGCCACGACGCTCATGACTGAGCGACAGCGCCGCGCCATCCGCGGCCAGCTGCCAGCGGTAGCGGTTGTGGAAGTTGACGCTGGAGGACTGGCCCTCGAGCTGGAACTGGCCCTGCTCGAGAAATACCACGCTCTCCGCTTTTTGCTGAGCCGCCTGTCGTGCCCCGTCGTGGGGGGAAGCTGGGGCTTCGCGGGTGACCGTCACCTCGCCGCTTCCCTGCCCAGACCAGGCATTGCGCGAGGCCGGGCCGGAGCGTGACGAAAAATCCAGCCGGCGAATCTGCGCGAGCAGCGCATAGAGGGTTACAATTGGTGTCAACTTCTTCTGGCTGCCGGGTTTACTCGTCATGTCCTACCTGATTGGTGTCACGGCCCTCTGGGCCTTCTCGTTTTCCCTGATCGGCGTCTATCTGTCCGGTCAGGTCGATAGCTATCTGGCCGTACTGACGCGTATCGTGCTGGCGTGCCTGATCTTTGCGCCATTCATGCGCCCGCGGGCGATCAGCGGTCGTCTGCGCTTTCAGTTGATGGCCATCGGCGCGATCCAGCTCGGCCTGATGTACATCTTCTTCTATCGCTCCTTCCTGCTGCTGCCCGTGCCGGAAGTGCTGCTGTTCACCATCTTCACGCCTATCTACATCACCTTGCTCGATGACCTGATGAACAAGCGCCTGTCGCCATTCTACCTGCTGACCGCCGCGATTGCGGTGCTGGGAGCGGCGATCATTCGCTACGACGGGGTCAGTGACGGCTTCTGGCTCGGCTTTGCGGTCGTGCAGGGCGCCAATCTGTGCTTTGCCATCGGGCAGGTTGCCTATCGTCAGGTCGCTCCGCAGCTGCCGGCGGATGTCGCCCATCGCCATGTGTTCGGCTGGTTCTATCTCGGCGCGCTGGCGCTGGTGATCGTGATGTTCCTGCTGTTCGGCAGTACCGACAAGCTACCGTCGCAGCCGGTGCACTTCGTGGTGCTGGGCTGGCTGGGCATCGTGGCCTCGGGGCTGGGCTACTTCCTGTGGAACAAGGGCGCGACGCGGGTCGATGCCGGCACGCTGGCGATCATGAACAACGCGCTGGTACCGGCGGGTCTGCTGGTCAATCTGCTGATCTGGAACCGCGACGCCGACCTGGCGCGTCTGGCGCTGGGTGGGGCGGTCATCGTGGCGGCACTGGTGATCAATCAGGTGTGGGCACGTCGCCGCGAGCAGGCGCTGCGCATGGCCTGAAAGTCTGTGCCATAAGCAAATCCAGACATCGCACCTCAATCAGCCCTCGCCCTGTGCGAGGGCTTTTTGCAGGTGAGCGGTGAGGCGCGCCAGTATCTCCTGCTGGCGGGGAATCTTGTCAGAGGGCCGCGCAGCGTTCTGCGTCACTTCCTCGCCGAGCTGGGCCGCATTCAGACGCAGGCCGGATTGTTCGGCATTGAACAGGCTGCCGGGCAGGGTGGCGATGCCTGCATTCAGCAGCTCCTGATGCAACTGCTCAAGCTGGCGCGCCTCAAGGCTGGGCAGGCCACACCATTGCAGATAGCCGCCGCTCGGTGGCGGCAGCCAGACTCGGTCACCCAGCGCCGTGCTCAGGTGCGCGCGGAGACGTTCCAGGCGCCTCGCATAGCAGCGTCGCATGCGCTGCACATGGCGGCCGTAATCCCCGCTGGTGATCAGTTCGCTCAGGGCAGCATGCATCCACGGCATGTCGCCCATGCCATTGGCCCAGCGCGCCCGAATCATTGCCTGCAGCCCCAGTGGTGACTCCTGCTCGGGCCGTGACAGCCACAGCCAGCCGCAGCGGGTGCGGGGGTCCAGCGTCTTGGAAAATGATCCGAGACTGATCAGCGCAGGCATCGGCCTGTCGGCATGGCGATGGGCGAGGTCGGCCAGCCACGGCTGGCGGGTATCGAAGCTCAGCTCGGCAAAGGTGGTGTTCTCGACCAGCAGGATGGCGTGGCGTGCCGCCAGTGCCAGCAGGCGGTGGCGATCTGGCGTGCTCAGCTGTCCGCCCAGGGGATTGTGGCCATCCGCGGTCACGATCAGCGCATCCAGCGTCAGGGCGGGCGTCTTGTCATCATGACGTTCGAGCAGACGCTCGAGCGCCGCGACATCCAGTCCCTGGTGTGCGCGGGCAGGAATGGCGATCGCCTGATGGCCTTGGGCTTCGATGGCGGCCACGATACCGAAATAGCCCGGCGCTTCGACGCCGACCCGACAGCGGCCCTTGGCGGCACGCAGCTGGCCGAGCAGCAATGACATGCCATGCTGCGCCCCCTGACTGATCAATAGGGCGTCGCTGTCACAGGGATGACCGTGGTGGCTGAGGTGCTGGGCGATGGCAGTGCGCAGCGCGCTCGAGCCCGGCGGCAGGGCATAGGCGCTGGGATGCTGGGCATGCGCCCCGAGCTGAGTGCGCGCCAGACGATACAGTCGTCGCACGGCGGGGGCGTCCAGCTCCGGATGAGCGGCACCCAACGGCGCCAGGCGCGGATCACTGGCATTTGCCATCGCCTGCCAGGCCGGGTCACTGATGGTGAGGGTGGTGATGGCACGTGGCCTGTGATGTGACTCCGGCTGCCCGTGCTGCCCGTGCTGCGCTACGCCGGGATGACGAGATGAAGTCGGGCTGGTCTGTGAGCCGGTATTCAGGTCATTCGTATCGTGAGCAGCCTGCGTCGCTGGCGCGACCCGATAGCCGGCACGCGGTTCGGCGATGATCAGGCCCGCCGCCTCCAGCTCGCCATAGGCACGGATCACGCTGTTGAGGCCGAGCCCCGCCTGCGCCGCCTGCCGCCTGAGCGAAGGCAGGCGCTGCCCCGCGCTCAGTTTGCCCGTCGCCATCTGGGCCTTGAGCCGCTCGACCAGCTGCTGATAGCGCGGCAGCGTCGCGGCTGTGGCGCCTGAGCTGGCGATTGAGCTGGTGGTTGAGTTGCTGGCGGGGCCTGCAAGCGAAGGGCGGCTGGCGGACGAAGCGTGCTCGGCGGATGACATGCCTGTCTGTACCCCTTGAAATGGTGATTATCTGTATCTTGTGCCCCCTTGAGGGTTCGCGGCAAGCTGAAGGCTCATGTCGTGGTCCCGTCGGTGCACGTCCTGCACCTGCCCCCGGGCCGACCGGTTGTCATTTCTCTCGCTGGAGTCTGCGTGATGTGGATGCCACTTTGCTTCGTGTTTCTGTTCGCCAGCGGCTTCATCGCCGCGCGCTTCGGTACCCTGGACGCTGAACCCTTCACCTTGCTGCTGGTGCGCAGCCTGCTGGTGCTGCCGGTGCTGGGAGTGATTCTGTGGCTGCGCCGCAAGCCGCGTCAGTGGGGTCGGCGCAACGACCGTCTGGCGCAGATGGGCATTGGCATGCTGTTGCATGGCGCCTATCTGGGCGGCGTGTTCGCGGCGGTCAAGGCGGGGCTGCCGGCGGGCCTGACGGCGCTGCTGGTCAGCCTGCATCCACTGGTGACGGCGGCCTTGTCACTGCCGTTGTTCGGCGTGCGGCTGGGGCCCAAGCAGTGGGCGGGGCTTGGCTGTGGCGCCATCGGCGTCAGCCTGGTGCTGGGGGCAGGGCTTGCCAAGGACGGCGCGGGCACTCTGCAGTGGCCGCTGATCGGGCTCGTCTGGTGTCTGGTGGCGCTGATCGGCGTGTCCAGCTCGACGCTGTGGCAGAAGCGGGTCTCCGGGCGCATGGGGCTGGTCGAGGGGCTGATGTTCCAGTATCTCGGTGCGGGCGCGGTGTTCGTCGTCGCGGCGACCAGTGTCGGCAGCTTTGCCTTTGACCCCACGCCGCGTCTGCTGCTGACCATGGCCTGGCTGGTAATCGCCATCTCGGTCGGTGCCATCTGGCTGCTGATGCTGATGCTGGAGCGGGGCGAGGCCCATCAGGTCGCGCGCACCTTCTTCCTGGTGCCGCCGTGTGCCGCGCTGATGGCATGGTGGCTATTCGATGAACAGTGGACCGCGCTGATGGTGGCGGGCGCGGCACTGGTGGTGCTGGGTCTGGTGCTGGACCGCCCGCGTCCGGGCAAGGTGAGCAAGGCGCCGGCCGACGACGCCACGCCGCCTTCGCCTTCAACTCCCTCAACCTCATCGACTGCAACAACTTCCAATGCTTCGGCAACGACGAACAGTGGGCAAGCCGCCCCGCGCTGAGGCGTGCCGAGCGCACAACTCACAATGCACAGCGCACCAGATACAAAGCACAACGCCCCGCCGGCCCGAGATGGGCTGGCGGGGCGTTGTCGTTTCTGGCCAGTCAGAAGCGCTAGCCAGGAAGTGGCTGATCAGAAGCGATAGCTGATCCCGGCCATGGTCACGATGGGGTCGATCTCGACCTTGTCGTTGACGCTGCCCGCTACGGTGACATCGGAATCGATATCCAGATACCAGGCGGCGACGTTGGCCGCCCAGTGCTCGTTGATCACCAGATCGACGCCGATCTGTGCGGCCGCGCCCCAGCTGTCATCCATCTCGAGCTTGGTGCCATCGTCGAGGGTTTCGTCGGAGAAGTGGGTGTAATTGACGCCTGCGCCGATGTACGGCTGGATGCGCGATTCACGTCCGCCAAGCGGGTAGTACTGCAGTGTCAGGGTCGGCGGCAGGTGATCGACGGAACCGGCCTTCTGGCCATTGAGCGAGATGTCGTGGTCGAAGTCCTGCGCCGCCAGCAGCTCGATACCGAAGGTGTCGGTGAAGCGATAACCGAGAGTGAAGGCAAAGGCGCTGTCATCATCGACATCCACGTCGGCGCCGATGGCATCGATGCGACCGTTGTCACTCTTCGGCGAGACCTTGGCAACACCCGCACGCGTCCAGAACTGCCCGGCGCCGTAGTTGAGAGAGCTGAGCGAGCTGTGAGAGCTGGCATTCAGCGAGTCGGCGGCCATGGCCGGTGCGGCGCCGAGAGTCGCGAGGCCGGTGAGGCCTGCCAGTGCCAGAAGCTGCCACGGGCGTGCTGCAGAGCGCGGGCTACGCGAAGTCAGGTGCGCGGGGAGGGAGGCTGAGCGAGTGACGACGTCGGACATGATGGCTCCTGAAGGATGGCGGGAAAGGATGCCCTCATTCTAGGTAGCCGAATTTCGAGAAATTTGATCTGGGGCAAGAGTTTACGGGCGTTCTTGCTCGGTCAGGGACGTGGTTGATCCAGGTCAATTTCTGCGCCACGTCGCTGAAGATCGGCCATGTAGCCGTTGGCTGCCCACTACGAAAACGCCGCAGACCCGAAGGTCTGCGGCGTTTGTGTGTGATGCCCATCTGCGCCTGGACGGCTCGGCGTTGCCGAGCTCCATCGCTGACGTTTTCATGACGCGGCATCACACGGCTTGCCAGGTACTCGCTGGAGGCATGTTCACGCCTCCCACAAGAACTTAGAAGCGGTAGGTGACACCGGCACCGACAGTGACCGGGTCCAGCTCGGTGTCGTTCACGTCCTGACCGGCGATCTTGGTATCGGCCTTGACGTCGGCGTAACGAGCGAAGCCGTTGACGGCCCAGGCTTCGGTGATCTTGAGGTCCACACCCAGCTCGGCAGCGGCGCCGTAGCTGTCGTCGATGTCCATGCTCTGGCCACCGGCAGACTCACCGGAGAAGTGGGTGTAGTTCAGGCCGACACCAGCGTACGGCTGGACACGGGCTTCAGTACCGCCCAGCGGGTAGTACTGCAGCATCAGGTTGATCGGCATCTGATCGAAACCACCGGCGCTGTTTTCCCAGTCAGTGCTGAATTCTTCAGTGGACTGCAGGGCGATGGCCAGGTTGTCGTGGAACATGTAGCCCACGGAACCGGCGAAGCCAGACTCGTCCTTGGCGATCAGACCGTTGCCGTTGTTGCTCTTGCCGTCGACCTTGGCAACGCCACCGCGCAGGAAGATGTCACCCTTGCCATATGCCATGGCGGATTGTGCGCCCATTGCCATGGTGCCGGCGATAACAGTAGCGGTCAGGATCTTGATAGCTTTCATGTGTAGTTCTCCTTGAAGCTTGGCTTCGTGAGCTGCCTGTCAGCAGTGCCTCGCTACCCTACGGCTTGGGCCGTGTGCTCTGCGTGGCTGCGTCGATCAGGGGACGCTGCGAACTATAAGAAACAGCGTTCTGTTTGGCAAGCATTTTTTTAGAACGTTGTTTGAAAACTTATTAGGCGTCCTGTTAGCGGATGTTACCGATTATTTCAGGGAAGTTTAATGTCTCACGAGTGAGACTTGTGATGACGCATTCGAGCGACATCCCCATTCATCCTCGCGCAAGGTGACCAAGACCTTGGTCGCATGCCGTGCGCGAGGTTAGTACTCACTACGCCAAAGATCGTCGCCGGGCTCTGCAGACTCAGCGCCGCTTGCGTGCGGCGCGTGCTTCCAGCTCTTTCAGCCACTGACTGACCTCGGCGCTCTGCGCATCCGCATCGCGATAGACGGCCAGAAATTGTCGCCATTCATCGTGCTGCCAGCCCTTCAGGCGGCGCCACAGCACGTAGAGATCGCGCAGGCACTCGTGACGGCGCAGCACGAAGCGGCGCGTCTTCTCGAGGTCGATGATGACGGCGTCCATCTGCCAGGTGCTGTCCGGCGACTCACTCGGCGGGCGACTGAGGAAGAGGTGCTTGGGGAACAGGCAGCCATGCATCAGGCCAGCCTGATGAATCTCGCGAACAAGGCGGGCGCTGGCGGTGATGACCTGAGAGCGCATGCCGGCATCGAGTTCCGCCCAGCGTTCATGCCAGTGATCCAGATCATCGCGCCCGGCGAGATCGAAGGTGATCAGGATGGCGCGCCATTCCCGGCCTGCGCGCCGCTCGCCGTACCAGCCGGCGTCCACTGCCGGTATTCCCAGCGCGTGATAGTGACGGATGGCACGCCATTCGCGAGAGAAGGTCGGTTCGCCCAGCGGGCGCGCCAGGCTGCGGCCCAGGTGGTTGGTCTGGCGCTTGAGATAGAGGCGATGGCTGTTGCCGTCCTCATCCTCGAGCGTCAGCAGCGAAACCGTCGAGACGCCGCCGCGTTCACGATTCGGCGCGTCGACGTCGTGGGCTGCCACTTGCCACAGGGCATCGAAGCTATTGAGGTCGTGCTGCTCCAGCAGGCGGGCGAGGCCGGCTTCGCAGTAATCGCCGTGGCCGCGCGGCGCCGTGGCGCTGGGGCTGGTGGTGGCGGTGTGACCAGCAGAGGGATGAATGGGGGAGCGATGCGTCATGTCAGGTAGGAATCACGGTCTCGGGTGATAGGCGGTAAGCGTTCACTGGCAATCCTTGTCGGTGAGCGCTGCGATGACTGGCCATGATAGTTAGCCTGCTGGGGAAGTGACAGGCCTGCGGCACAAAACTCTCGTTCCCAGCGCGTCAATGGCGCGGGGCCGTGATGGCTTTCTGCGCGGCGCCTGGCGGCGCTTGGGTGCGCCAGTCGGTCGCAGCGTGGTGCAACGTCGCAGTGTGGTCGATGGTCGCAGCGCGCGCAGGGGTGCGCAGAGTCAGCGTTGAGATGGCGCCAGGCCAGCGATGCCCGTCGCTTCAGAATCCATGCGGCTTGCAGCGGAGTTGTCCAGTGACAGCAGGCACTTGGCGGAGGTGGCGGGTGCGACATTCGCCCGGTGAGTGCGACAACCTGACATCTGGAGACTGGCGCGGGAGGGTAGACAATGCCGACCAAGGTCTTGGTGCCACGGTGCCATTGCCTGTGTGCTTGCCGGCGAGAGTCGGCCTGATGTGTCCGTCCGACGTCGGTGGCAAGCGCATGCAGGGACGGCAGCCTGACCGTCCGCCTTATCGCAAAGGGGTTAAGACATGATCTCCGATACCGTCGTGGAGCTGTCGCGGTTCCAGTTCGGCATGACCGCGCTCTACCACTTCCTGTTCGTACCATTGACCATCGGCATGGCCTTCCTGCTGGCCATCATGGAATCCCTGTATGTCATGACCGGCAAGCAGGTCTACCAGGACATGACCAGGTTCTGGGGCAAGCTGTTCGGCATCAACTTCGCCCTCGGCGTGGCCACTGGCCTGACGATGGAATTCCAGTTCGGCACCAACTGGGCCTACTACTCGCATTACGTCGGCGACATCTTCGGTGCGCCGCTGGCCATCGAGGGCCTGGTGGCCTTCTTCCTGGAATCCACCTTCGTCGGCCTGTTCTTCTTCGGCTGGGACCGCCTGACCAAGCGTCAGCACCTGATGGTGACCTGGCTTGTGGCCTTCGGCTCCAACTTCTCGGCGCTGTGGATCCTGATCGCCAACGGCTGGATGCAGAATCCGGTCGGTGCGGCCTTCAATTTCGAGACCATGCGCATGGAGCTGACCAGCTTCGCGGATGTCATCTTCAACCCGGTCGCCCAGGCCAAGTTTGTGCATACCGTGTCGGCAGGCTATGTGACCGGCGCCATGTTCGTGCTCGGCATCAGCGCCTTCTACCTGCTCAAGGGGCGTGATCTGGGCTTTGCCAAGCGCAGCTTCGCCATCGCCGCCGCCTTCGGTCTGTTCTCGGTGGCCTCGGTGATCGTGCTGGGCGATGAGTCCGGCTACGAGGTCGGGGATGTCCAGAAGGCCAAGATGGCCGCCATCGAGGCGATGTGGGAAACCGAGCCGGCGCCGGCGTCCTTCACGCTGATCGGTCTGCCCAACGAGGAGACCCAGCACACCGATTACGGCATCCATATTCCCTATGTGATGGGCCTGATCGGCACGCGCTCGCTGGATACCGAGATTCCCGGCATCAAGGAACTGACCGAGGAGCACCGCGGACGCATCCTCAATGGCATGCAGGCCTATGACCTGCTCCAGCAGCTGCGTGATGGCCAGGACGACATCGCGACCCGCAAGGCCTTCGATGCGGTCAAGGATGATCTCGGTTACGGCATGCTGCTCAAGCGCTACGTCGAGACGCCCTCCGATGCCACGCCGGAGATGATCGACAAGGCCGCCGCCGACTCGATTCCGCCGGTCGCGCCGATGTTCTTCTCGTTCCGCATCATGGTCGCCTGCGGCATGGCGATGCTGGTGATCTTCATCGCGGCGGTGTGGATGACCGCCAAGCAGCGCTTCGACGTGCGTCCCTTCCTGTGGATCTGCCTGCTGTCGATCCCGCTGCCGTTCATCGCCGTGGAAACCGGCTGGTTCGTGGCCGAATTCGGGCGTCAGCCTTGGGCGGTGGGGGAGATACTGCCGACCTTCATGGCGGCCTCGAGTCTGGATGAGTCCGACCTGTGGTGGTCCATCGGTGGCTTCCTGGCCTTCTACAGCCTGTTCTTCGTCATCGAGATGTGGCTGATGTTCCACTTCGCGCGCAAGGGGCCGTCTTCCCTGCACACCGGTCGCTATCACTTCGAGCGCGGCGGCATCCACCATGGCGCCATGTCCGAAGATGACGGCATGTCACTCAATCCTTCGCTGTCATTCAAGGAGTAACGGATCATGTGGGATTACGAGATCCTCAAGCTGTTCTGGTGGGTGGCGGTAGGGCTGCTGCTGATCGGCTTCGTCATCACCGATGGCATGGACATGGGTGCGGCGATGCTGATGCCGCTGGTCAGCCGCAATGACAGCGAGCGCCGCGTGGTGATCAATACCCTGGCGCCGCACTGGGATGGCAATCAGGTATGGCTGGTCACGGCCATCGGTGCGGTGTTCGCGGTGTGGCCGGTGGTCTACGGCGCCGTGTTCTCCAGCTTCTATTTCGCGATGCTGACCATCCTGTTCTCGCTGTTCTTCCGCCCGCTGGGCTTTGACTATCGCTCCAAGCTCGAGAACACCCAGTGGCGTGGCTGGTGGGACCGCGGCATCGTCGCCGGCAGCCTGATTCCCACCGCCTTCTTCGGGCTGATCTTCGGCAACCTGCTGCAGGGCGTGCCGCTGGAAGTCGATCAGTTCATGCGTGCCAGCTACGCCGGCAGCTACCTGGGCCTGTTCAACCCCTTCGCCTTGCTGTGCGCTGCGCTGTCGGTAGTGATGGTGATGCTGCATGGCGGTACCTGGCTGGTGGCGCGTGCCGATGAGGCCGTCGCCGCACGCAGCGCGCGTCTGGTGCAGCCGCTGGGCCTTTTGACGCTGGGGCTGTTCGCGCTGGGCGGCCTGTGGGTGTGGCTGTCCGGCATGGGCTACAGCATCGATCAGATGGGCGATACCGCCTCGGCCCTGAAGCTGCTCGACAAGCAGGTCGGGCCGGGCAGCTGGCTGGATGTCTATGCGCGTGAGCCGTTGACGCTGCTGGCACCGCTCAGCGCGGTGGTCGGTGTGCTGGCCGCGATGGTGCTGTCGGCTCGCCGCAAGGGCGGCGCGGCCTTCACGGCAAGCTCCGTCGGGGTAGGGGGTGTGGTCGCCACCGCGGGCATCAGCATGTTCCCGTTCATCGTGCCGTCCTCGCGCATGAGCGAGGCCAGCCTGACGCTGTGGGATTCCGTTTCCAGCGAGCTGACGCTCTCCATCGTCACCGTGGCGGGTCTGGTGATGGTGCCGACCATCATCCTCTACACCACCTGGTGCTACGTGAAGATGTGGCGACGTGTCACCGTCGCGCATATCGAGCAGGACGGTCACAGTCTGTATTGAGTTGAGTTGAGCTAGCTGAGCCAATTGCTCCCATTTGCTATCAACAGGCGAGGGCAGTGCCCTCGCCAGGAGACGACACCATGTGGTATTTCGCCTGGATTCTCGGTGTGTTGCTGGCCTGCTTCGCGGGCATCATCAATGCATTGTGGCTTGAGCAGACCCACACCTTTGACGATGATTGAGTGAGGCGGCCCCCCAACGTTACTTCTGCGCCGCTGACCGTTCCGATCAAGGAGAGCTCGATGTCACGACCCTGGTACGCCTCACGACCACCGGCCTGGTGCCGAACTCGACCTGCCCATCTGGCCTCGCTGCTGCTGTCTGCCATGGTGGCCATCTGGATGCTGCTGGGGCCGGATGCGATTGCCTCGATGCAGACAGGGCCGCGCTATCTGATGCTGCTGGTCGCGCTGTGGGGGCTGGGCGCCGGCTTCACGCATGGCGTCGGCCTGGTGCCGCGCCATGCGACCCGCGCCTGGTTGCTGGGGGCGCCGCTGAGCTGGTGTCTTCTGCTCATCACGCTGGTGACCCTCGCGTCCAGCCAGTAACGCGATTGCGCAGGCTCTATTCATTACATCAACAAACACGGCCGCTCCCTGGAGCGGCCGTGTTTGTTTAGGGCTAAAGGCATGGCTCAAGGGCATGGCTTGCGAGCCCTTGAGTGATTCAGGCTTTACTTGTTGAGGCCGCAGGCTCTATAACGCAGCGAGGTGGTGTCGCGCTCATTGCCCCGCGCAGACCGCTCTCGCAAGCCCTCGTAAACTCTCGCAGGCCCCTTGCCGATGTCTGGCGCTGTGCGGAGCTTTTCACGGATTCTTGCAGCTGACAGACCTGTTCGCGCTGGCCGCCATCCGCATTGACGCTGCGTTGTATTCGTCGCCCTCGGCCCCAAGAGGTAATGGAGCGGAGGGAGGAGAGGCGCCGATCGAGAGCGGGAGAGTGTCTGGTAAGCCGCTGGTGCAGCACCTGTGTCCTCTTCACTCTCACCTTGTCAGATGATGATGCCCTGGCGTGCATGAATGACGGGGCTCTCGATGGAGGAAATACCATGCGGTCCTCAGCTGATGCATCCTGCGGCCAGACGTCTGGCAGGCAGTCCTCGACCTCGTCGGGGCATATTCCCCGCGACATGTCGCGCCGCCTTTCCGGTGACTGGGTCTTGTCATTGGTGGTACCGGTGATGAACGAGGAGGAGACCATCGGTCTCTTTCTGGAGGCCATCGAGAAGACCCTGGGCTCGCAGGTGCCGCATCTTGAAGTGCTGTTCGTCGATGATGGCTCAACCGACGGCACCCTGGCGTGTCTGGAGGCCGCGGCGGCCGGCGATGCCCGCGTGCGCTACCTGAGCCTGACACGCAACTTCGGCAAGGAAGCGGCCATGTCCGCCGGCATCGAGCAGGCGCGTGGCGATGCCATCGTGCCGATGGATGTCGATCTGCAGGACCCGCCGGAGGTGATTCTCGAGTTCATCAGCCAATGGCAGGCCGGCTACGACATGGTCTATGGCGTACGCGCCGCGCGTCATGAAGACACCGCCACCAAGCGCAAGACGGCAGGCTGGTTCTACCGCGTCTTCAACCGCCTGACCTTCACCGAGATACCGCGCGATGCGGGCGACTTCCGCCTGCTGGACCGCCGCGTCGTCGAGGCGCTGCGGCGCCTGCCCGAGCGCAACCGCTTCATGAAGGGCCTGTTCTCGTGGCCCGGCTATCGCTCGGTGGGCGTCACCTACCAGCGCCCGTCGCGCACGGCCGGCACCACCAAGTTCAACTACTGGAAGCTGTGGAACTTCGCCCTCGATGGCGTGGTGAGCTTCTCGACCTGGCCGCTGCGGGTCTGGACCTATATCGGCAGTGTCGTCGCCGCCCTGTCCTTCCTCTATATCCTGGTGATCATCAGCAAGACGGTGCTGTTCGGCGCCGATGCGCCGGGCTATGCCTCACTGATGGTCGCGATCCTGTTCTTCGGCGGCATGCAGCTGATCTCGATCGGCGTGCTGGGCGAATACCTCGGTCGTCTGTTCATGGAAACCAAGCAGCGTCCGCTTTACCTGATCGACCATGACAGCCTGCACGACAGCCCGCCGGGCAGCGTGTCACCGGACAGGGGTCTCGACAGCGGCCTGAGCACTGCGCGAGTCGTGCGCGGCGCGTCACGCGATGCGGCGCGAGGTGAATCACTTGAGCGCTGATCGTGAGGGCGTCAGCGAGTCCGACAGGCCAGTCACTGCCCGCGCCAGGGAGGAGGCGGGCACCGCGACCCGCTTCGGACTGGTCGGGCTGGCCGCGACGGGCGTGCATCTGGGCGTCGCCGCCTTGCTGCTGTTCCTGTGGCCGCAGCTTAATGAGTTCATCGCCAATATCATTGCCTTCTGCGTCGCCTTCCAGGTCTCGCTGGTCGGCCATCGCCGGCTGACCTTCAAGCGCCAGGGCAGTGCCTGGCGCTTCGGACTGGTCGCGGCGGGCGGCTTTGCGCTCAACAATGGCCTGTTGGCACTGCTGATGCAGGGGCTGGACCTTTCGGGCTTCGTCGCCATCGCGATCGCCACGCTCTCGGTGCCGATCGTGACCTATCTGGCCTCACGGCTGTGGGCCTTCAAGGAAGACCATGCATGAATGACAGCGTCACTGCAGGGCCGCGCTCGATGCTGGGGGAGCGCCTCAAGACCCTGGCGGCCGAGACGCCGCCCCCTGCCGAGGCACTCGCGCGGGCGCAGGCCGTAAGCATTCCCTGGGGGCACATACTGCTGGCGCTGCTGGTGACGCGCGCCGTCTGGCTCGCCATCGCGCTGTGGGGCGATCACAGCTATCTGCACGCCATGGCGCAGTTCGACGGCAGCTGGTTCAAGGGCATCATGACGCGCGGCTACGATGTCGAGGCGCGCGGCATGAGCGATGGCGACGCCGCCAACTGGGCCTTCTTCCCGCTCTATCCGGCGCTACTGTGGCTGGTGACGCTGGGCGGTCAGCTGGACCCCGAACTGATGGGCGTGCTCCTGAGCAATGCCTTGCTGGCCGTGGCACTGGGGCTGGGCTGTCGCTATCTGGCCATCACGCGTCCCGGCGCGCCGTTGCTGCTGTTCGTGTGGCTGGCGGCCAGCATGCCGTACAGCTTCTATTTCAGCGCGCTCTATTCCGAGTCACTGTTCTGGCTGCTGTGTCTGGCGTCATTGATCGACTGGCGCTGTCAGCGTACCGGCCGCGTGATGCTCTGGACGCTGCTGTTGTCGATGACCCGCGCCACCGGGGTGTTCTGGGTCATCGCGATGGGAATCGAACTTGTAGCGCGCCTGCGCCTGCGCGCCTTCGCCGAGCTGTGGCGGCGGCCCGATTGGCTGCTGATCGGCGTGGTGGGGCCCTTGGGGCTGTTTCTGTTCATGGCGCTGCTCTATCACCGGACGGGCGATGCGCTGGCCTTCAGCCATGTGCAGATTTCCTGGGGCCGTGAGATGGGCAATCCCCTCACCAACCTCATTGAAGGGCTGAGCTACTGGCAGAGCGCGCCGGAGACGCTGCGCCCGGCGTGGCAGGCGAGCATGGCGCTGGTCGGTGTCGGTCTGATCGGCTGGCTGGGCGTGCAGCGGCGCTGGCTGGAGATGGGGCTGGCGGGCTTCACGCTGTTCGTACCGCTGGCGACCGGGCTGGACGCCATTCCGCGCTACATGATCGGCATGCCGGTGTTCGTGCTGGCCCTGCATGACCTGCTCACTCGTCTGCCACGCACGCTGGCCTGGGGCCTGGTCATGCTGGGCGCGCTCGCTAATCTCTGGCTGGTGGAGAACTGGTATGACACCGTCTTCTGGCTCGTCTGATGCCCTGTATGGCGCGCCACGGCCTCGGCGCAGCCAGCGGGTCTGGTGGCTGCTGGCCACCGTGGTGGTGCTGGCCTTCGAACTCACCCTACTGTGGCTGGCGCGCACGCCCAGGGTCGATGATCACTACCGGCGCTACTTCATCGAGCATGCCACCACCTGCTACCGGCCGATGGGCGAGGTGCCGGTACTGACGCCCGGTGAGCGCTACCCCGTCCGCAAGGGCGAGCCGCTGGGCAATTGCGGCGTGCTGTGGGCCGGTTTCTACTCGCCCCAGCCAAATGTGCCGGTCAGTGCGCGGCTGGCGGAGGTCACCTTGCGCCTGCGGGTCGCACCCGAGGTCTCGCCGGCAGGCTCGCAGGCCGTGGTCGTGGCGCTTGAGCTGTCACGTTTCCCGGATTCGGCCGCCGCGCTGCCGGTGGAAGTCATGATCGGAGAGCAGACCGTCACGCGCTGGCCGGTAGGCGGGCGTTATGAGCGCTTCGAGGTCGAGGTGCCCGCCGCGCTGATCGCGAGCGACGGCAGCTTCAGCCTGACCCTCAAGGGGCCGCCGCCCATCGCGCCGCGTGATGCGGGCCTGGATGCCAACAAGTTTCCCGTGGGCCTGCGCCTGGACGCGCTGACGCTGCGCTCACCGCTGGGACTGACGCCCGCTCGGGCGCAGCCCTGACCTACGCCCTGTATTGAAGGGTGCCTTGAATTGAAGTGCGCCCTGAATTGAGGACTGGCGTGATGGATACCGTGATGAATGACGTGATGAGCGCAGAGCCGGGCACGCGGCCCCCGAGCGCAAGAGCACTGACGTGACGCCGATAGTCAGGTAAATTGTGTGCGCGTGAATACCCAATGATCCGTTCGGCCGAGTGTCAGTGCGTCCCCGGCGCGCGCCTCGTGCCCTATAACGATAAAGCACCCGGTGGTCTGCTGACTGCCACGCAAGGGATGCTCAAGGAGTTGTCGTGGAATTTTTGAATGCCATCCCCATGGATACCAGTCAGCTGTTCGAGATAGGGCTGCAATGGGGCGGAACCCTGCTGTCGGCGCTGGCCGTGCTGGTCTTCGGCATGTGGGTCGCCAAGCGCCTGACCCAGTGGGCGACCTCGCTGCTGCACCGCAAGAGCATGGACGAGGCGGCGGCCGGTTTCGTCGGCCAGATCGCCTACGCCATCCTGGTGGTCATGGTGCTGCTGACCGCCCTGGATCAGCTCGGTGTCGATACCACCTCCATGATCGCCGCGCTGGGTGCAGCGGGTCTGGCGATCGGTCTGGCGCTGCAGAGCTCGCTGTCCAATCTCGCCTCCGGCTTCCTGCTGGTCACGCTGCGTCCGTTCAAGAAGGGCGATTACGTCGAAGCCGCCGGCACCTCCGGTAGCGTCGATCAGATCACCATGCTGCAGACCCGCCTGGTGACGCCGGACAACCGCAAGGTCACCGTGCCGAACTCCAGCGTCATGTCCAACACCATCACCAACTACTCGGCGCTGCCGACGCGGCGTCTGGACCTGGTCGTCGGTGTAAGCTATGACGACGACATCCGTCAGGTCAAGGCGGTGCTCGAGGAGCTGGTCGCCGGTGATGAGCGCATCATGAAGGAGCCGTCCTACCTGATCGCCGTGGCGGAACTGGCCGACAGCTCGGTCAACTTCAACTTCCGCATGTGGTGCCAGGCCTCCGATTACTGGGCGCTGAAGTGGGACATGACCGAACGCATCAAGCTGACCTTCGATGAGCGCGGCATCAGCATTCCCTATCCGCAGCGCGATGTGCACTTCCACCAGGCCAGCACGCCGGCCGAGTAACTTCCGCATCACGTAGGCATGTCGACAACGCCACCCTCGGGTGGCGTTTTTCATGGGCTTTCGTCGGGGCATTCCATCGCGCCCCGAGTCAGGTACTCTCGACGTCATCCGTCCTGGGTGTCGTTCTGATCGGGAGTCCAGTGCATGACAAGGTCGCAGCCGTTGTCCCAAGCGTGTGATGCCGCTGATGCCAGACGGCGTCAGGCATGGCGCATTCTGCTTGCCAGTCTCGTGGTGATCGGCCTCGGGCTTGTGCCGCTGATCGCCACGCGCGCGCTGTATCTGGATGACATGAGTCGTGCGCTGGATGGCTATTTCGGCTGGATGCTCAATGCACGCCCGGCCGCCGAGGGCATCATGCGTCTGCTGGGCTTCGGCGATGTACTGGTCAATGTCGCGCCCTTGCCGCAACTGGCAGCTTGGGGGCTGGCGGCGAGCATGGCGCTGGCCTGGTGGCGATGGCTGCCGGGGCTCTCGCTGACGGGCTGCGTAGTGGGCAATGCGCTGATCTGGTTGACGCCCTTCACCCTGCAGAATTTCAGTTACGCCTTCGACAGCCTGCCGATGAGCGTGGCGCTGGCCAGTGCCATACTGGCCAGTCTGGTGCTGCGTGCTGGCGGGAAAAGCGGGGGAGAGGGAGAGCCAGCCGGAGGGATAAGCGAAGGGCGAGGCCCATGGCAGGCTTGGCAGCCACCGCTGAGCGCCTTGCTGCTGTTGTTGCTGGCGCTGTGCAGCTATCAACCAGCCCTGAATGCCTTTCTGGTGCTGAGTCTGCTCGAAGCCCTGTTCGCGGGTGCCGTCGGCACCTCACTGTTGTCGCGCTGGCGGATGCTGTTGCAGCGTGGGGCGCTGGCCGCCGTCGCCTTGCTGCTCTATCTGCCCATCACGCGGCTGCTGGTGGCGGGCGAGTACAGTCAGCAGCATGGCCAGATGCTGCCCTTCGCCGACCCTCAGGCCTTGCTGGCAGGTCTCGAGCACAACCTGAGCGTGGCGCTGGGCGCGCTGCGTGAGGGGCTGGGGCAGGTCACGTTGCTGCTCAGTCTGGCGCTGCTGGCCTGTGCGGCGCTGTTGCGACTCCTGCCTCACGGCGCGCCTTTACGTCACGCCGAGGCCACTGGCGCGCCCGAGGGCAGGTCTCGCTCGGCGCGCCAGCTATCGCTGCAGCGCATGAGCTGGGCCCTGTGGGCGCTGCTGCTGGTTCCCGCCCTGTGGGGGCCGATGCTGTTGCTGGCCGAGCCGGTATTTCATTCGCGCACCCTGATCGCCTGGGGGCCGCTGTTGGGAGGTGGCCTGATGCTGGTTCTGAGTGCGAGTGCGAGAGCGAGGGCCAGCGCAGGCGTAACGCCGAGCATGACGGAAGCGGCCAACGGGCAGTGCAAGTCACCTGTCTGGCGGCGGCTGACGCAGTGCCTGTTGATCGTCGCCTGCCTGTTGCTGGTGCGCCATGGGGTGATCTTCGCCGCCTGGAGCAATGCGCTGGCCGCCCAGCAGACCCATGAGACACAGCTGGCGCGCACTCTGGTAGCTCAGGCGCGGGAACAGGGCCTGCCGCTGGACTCGCTCCGTGACGCCGAGCGCTACCAGCCGCGCGATGCCTTGCCGGTACTGGTGCTGGGCGAGGCGCCAGTGGCGCCAATGGCGCGGGTCGCTCGCCAGCAGGTGGCGGCCGTGGGCCAGAATCTGGTTGCCGCCTTCACGCCTGACAACTACTGGGCCGTGGTGCGGCTGCGCCTGGCGGGCGCCAGCGCGGTGACCTTGCTGCGCGATGAGGCGCTCAAGGCACGCCTGCAAGCGCGATCGCCTTGTGCGCCGGGCGATGCTGCCAGTCAGGCCTCCGATCAGCCCACCAGTCAGCCCTCAGCCCCTTCATCAGTTCTGTCGCAAGTGCAGTCTCAAGTTCTGCCGCAAGTGCCATCGCCAGTGCTGTCACTGCAAGAGGGAGTCTGGGTGATCGATTTTCGCAAGCCTCGCCAATGTGATTAGGCCATGCGAGTCACTCATGTGCCCAGGCCATGCGGGGGCTCATATGAGGGGGGGGCCATGACAGCGTGAGTCAGTGAGGACAAGTTGCCATGAACGACAACGCCGCCCCGAGGGGCGGCGTTGTCGTATTGCCGATATGAACGGCAATAGGTACAGGCTTCAACAGTGTCTTGTCACACCTCGATCAGGCGTGGTTCTCGACCTTGTCGAATTCCGTGGTGATTTCATCAGCCGGTGCTGCGCTCATGATGCTGACCACGTAGATGGCGATGTAGGCGAAGATGACGCCCGGCACGATCTCGTAGAGATCGAAGATGCCACCGGAAAGCTGTTTCCAGACCACCACGGTCACGCCACCGACGATGATGCCGGCCAGCGCGCCGAAGCGGTTCATGCGACGCCAGTACAGCGACATGATCAGCGCCGGACCGAAGGCGGCACCGAAGCCGGCCCAGGCGTAGGACACCAGACCCAGCACGCTGGAGTTCGGGTCCAGCGCCAGGATCCAGGCGATGATGGCGATACCGACCACCGCGAAGCGACCGACCCACACCAGCTCGGACTGGGTCGCATCCTTCTTGAACAGCGCCTTGTAGAAGTCATCGGCCAGGGCAGAGGACGACACCAGCAGCTGGGAGTCAGCGGTGGACATCACGGCAGCCAGGATGGCGGCCAGCAGCACGCCGGCAACCGCCGGGTGGAAGATGAAGTTCACCATGACCATGAAGATCTTCTCGCTGTCGGCCAGGTCCTTCGGCACGTAGACGAGACCCAGCAGGCCGATGCAGATGGCCGCGAACAGACCCAGCGCAGACCAGACGACGGCGATGGTACGGGCCGCGCCGATGTCCTTCTCGCTGCGGATGGCCGCGAAACGCGCCAGGATATGCGGCTGACCGAAGTAGCCCAGGCCCCACGCCAGTGAGGAGACGATGCCGACCAGGGTCAGCGCTTCGCCGGTGGAGGCGTCACGGAACCATTCCAGCAGCAGCGGGTTCTCGGCAGTGATGCGCGAGGTCGCTTCTGCCACGCCACCCATGTCGGTGAGTGCCACGATGGGCACCACGATCAGGGCAACAGCCATCATCAGACCCTGGATGAGGTCAGTCCACGACACGGCGAGGAAGCCGCCGAAGAAGGTGTAGGACACGATGGCGATGGTACCGACGGTCACGGCGATGGTGTAGTCGAGGCCGAAGACGGTCTCGAACAGCTTGCCACCTGCCACCAGACCGGAGCTGGTGTAGAAGAGGAAGAACAGCAGGATGAAGACGGCCGAGATGACGCGCAACATCTTGGAGTTGTCGCGGAAGCGCTTCTCGAAGTAATCCGGCAGGGTCAACGAGTCGCTGGCGACGAAGCTGTAGATACGCAGGCGCTTGGCGACGATCAGCCAGTTGAGCCAGGTACCGGCCAGCAGACCGATGCCGATCCAGGCAGCGGACAGGCCGCTGAGGTAGGCAGCGCCGGGCAGGCCCAGCAGCAGCCAGCCGGACATGTCAGACGCACCGGCGGAAATGGCGGATGTCCAGGGGCCCAATGAGCGGCCACCCAGGATGTAATCCGACATGTTGGAGGTGCGCTTGTAGGCCAGCAGGCCAATGCCGAGCATCACCGCCAGATAGATAGCGAACGTGATGAGTATGGTGGGGCTGTTATCGACCATCGTGGAGTAAATCCTTTGCATTTATTGTTGTCGGACGGCGAGCGTCGTGATGATTCACTGCCAGTGACGGTTCCTGTCAGACCGTCGCCGGGAGTCCTGCGTCATGCATCGAACGTCCTTCGAGGGCCTTGTCGCGGTGGCTCTCGCAAGTTCCTGCCAATCTTGTACGTTCAGACTAGCGCATAAACGAATCTTCTGACGTTCGTCCGTCCCCGCATATTGCCGTCGAGTCAAAAGGGGAAACGGCAACGGACACCGCAGGGCACGAGCATGAGGGGCCAGTCGCTGGCGATTCATGTCCGTGGGCGTCCCTGTCGGTGTCCGGGGCAGATGACGGCCTGGCGTGCTCGCCGTCATCCACTGGGCATCGTCCTGATGCCCTGTCACCTGGCTACCTCATGCACGTCCAGCATGCAGTCTTCCGCCAAGCATGACCTCTGCTGCTGCCGCGAGAGCAGGCAGCGTCGGTCACTCGTCGCCCATGGCGAGAAGAGACGCGTTGCCGCCGAGAGCCGTGGTGTTGACGGTACGGGTCTTCTCGGTAGCGAAGCGGTGCAGGTAGTGCGGGCCGCCGGCTTTCGGGCCAGTGCCAGAGAAGCCCTGGCCACCAAACGGCTGTACACCTACCACAGCACCGATGATATTCCTGTTGACGTAGACATTACCAACACGAATTTTCTGTGCAACGGCATTAGCAAAACTTTCGTTTCGCGAATGCACACCGAAGGTCAGGCCGTAGCCGAGGCCATTGATGGTATCGATGACCTTGTCCACTTCGCCGCCTTTCCAGGTCGCGATGTGCAGTACCGGGCCGAACTGCTCGCTTTCCAGGCTATCGATGCCATCGATGCGCAGGGCGACCGGTGCGACGAAGGTGCCGTGCTCGGTGATGGTCTTGTCGACGGCGGCTTCGGCGATCACGCGGCCCTGGCTGCGATATTCCTCGATGTGCTTGAGCAGACCGGCACGCGCTTCCTCGTCGATGACCGGGCCGACGTCGGTGCCCAGGTCACGCGGGTCGCCGATCTTCAGCTCGTCCATCGCGCCCTTGAGCAGGCCGATGACCCGCTCGGCGACGTCTTCCTGCACGTAGAGCACACGCAGGGCGGAACAGCGCTGACCGGCACTCTGGAAGGCGGACTGCACCACGTCATTGACGACCTGCTCCGGCAGGGCGGTGGAGTCGACGATCATGGCGTTGAGGCCACCGGTCTCGGCGATCAGCGTCGGCAGCGGAGCGTTCTCACGCGCGGCCAGCGAGCGGTTGATGATCTGTGCGGTCTGGGTGGAGCCGGTGAAGCACACGCCAGTGATGCGCGGGTCGCTGGACAGCACGCTACCCACGGTCGGGCCATCGCCCGGCAGCAGCTGGACGACATCGTGCGGCATGCCGGCTTCGCGCAGCAGTTCGACCACGCGGTGAGCGACCAGCGAGGTCTGCTCGGCGGGCTTGGCGACCACGGTATTGCCGGTGACGGCGGCGGCGACCATCTGGCCGCAGAAGATCGCGACCGGGAAGTTCCACGGGCTGATGCAGGCGAAGACGCCCTTGCCACCGAGCATGATCTGGTTGTGCTCGCCGGTCGGGCCCTGCAGCTCGGTCGGCTCGGCGAAGTCGGCACGCGCACGGTTGGCGTAGTAACGGCAGAAGTCGACCGCTTCACGGATCTCGGCGATGCCGTCGGTGAGCAGCTTGCCACCCTCGCGGGAGCACAGGGTCATCAGCTCGGCGGTGTGGGTTTCCATCAGGTCACCGAAGCGCTCGAGAATCGCGGCGCGTTCCTTGACCGGTGTCTGCTCCCAGCGCGGGAAGGCAGCCCAGGCGGCGTCGATGGCCTTGGAAGCTTCCTCGGCGCTGGTCCACTGCACATGGCCCAGGGTGTCACGACGGTCGAACGGGCAGGTGACGGCCTGACGACGCTCGGCATTGACCTCGACATCGAAGGCCAGCTGCGGACGCACGTCGTAGGTGGTGTCCATGTGCGTGGCCATCTCGTCGATCAGCGGCTGGTACTGGCTATTGATGTTCAGGTTGATGCCCCGTGAATTCAGGCGGTCTGCGCCATAGATGTTCGGCGGCAGCGCGATGCGTGGGTTGTGGTAGGTCTTGTACTGGTTGAGCGTGACCACCGGGTGAGTGCACAGGCTCTCGACCGGCACGCGCGGGTCGACCAGCTGGTGAACGAACGAGGAGTTGGCCCCGTTCTCCAGCAGACGACGCACCAGGTACGGAAGCAGGTCCTTGTGCGCGCCGACCGGCGCATAGATACGGCACCAGGTCCCCTTGGGGGCGCGCTTGAGCGCGGCTTCATACAGGGCTTCGCCCATGCCGTGCAGACGCTGGAATTCGAACTGACGCGTCTCGCCGGCGTTGGCCACATCCAGAATGGTGCTGATGGTGTGGGCATTGTGGGTGGCGAACTGCGGGTAGATGCGTCCGCGAGTGTTCTCGGACAGCAGGAAGCGCACGCAGACCAGGTAGCTGACGTCGGTGGAGGCCTTGCGGGTGAACACCGGATAGCCTTCGACACCCAGCTCCTGGGATTCCTTGATCTCGCTGTCCCAGTAGGCGCCCTTGACCAGACGCAGCGGGATCTCGTCGCCTTGCAGGTCGGCGATGCGGTTCAGGTACTGCAGGGTCGGCAGGGCACGTGTCGAGTAGGCCTGCACGACGAGGCCGAACTTGCCCCAGCCGCGGCAGGTGTCGCTCTCGTAGACGGCACGGAACACTTCCAGCGAGATCTCGAGGCGATCGACTTCCTCGGCATCGATGGTGATGGCGACGTTCAGCTCGCGGGCGATGCCGGCCAGTTCACGCACGCTTGCCACCAGCTCTTCCAGCACCTGCTCACGACGGCCGAATTCATAGCGCGGATGCAGAGCGGACAGCTTGATGGAGACGGACGGTGACGGGGTGCCTTCCTTCAGCTTGCGCGAGGTTTCGCCGACGGTGCGGATGGCACGCGCGTAGTCGTCGAAGTAGCCCTTGGCGTCGTCGCGGGTACAGGCCGCTTCACCCAGCATGTCGTAGGAATAGGTGTAGCCCTTGTCGAACAGCGGCTGGGAGCGCTTGAGCGCTTCCTTGATGTCGCGGCCCAGCACGAACTGCTTGCCCATCACCTTCATCGCCTGGTACATGGCGCGGCGGATGACCGGCTCGCCGAGACGATTGACCATGCGGTTGATGAAGGTGGCCGGCTTGCCGTCGCCCTTGGGCAGATCCATCTTGATGACGTTGCCGGTCATCAGAAGGCCCCAGGTGGAGGCGTTGACGAACCAGGACTCGCTCTGGCCCAGGTGGGACTTCCAGTCGGCCACGCCGAGCTTGTCCTCGATCAGCGCATCGGCGGTTTCCTTGTCCGGAATGCGCAGCAGCGCCTCGGCCAGGCACATCAGCAGCACGCCTTCCTGGGTGTCGAGGCTGTACTGCTGCAGCAGCTCGTCGATGGAATCGACGGCGGTGTCCATGGTGCGGATCTCGCGTACCAGCTCGGCCGTCTTGTCACCGATGCGCTTGGCATCCTTCTCTTCGGCGTTCAGCAGCCCGACCAGCTCGCTGACGTAGGCGCTTTCATCGACCAGGTAGTGGTCGCTGACGCGCGCGAACAGCGCCTCCGGAGACTGCTGCCAGGTGCTGGCGGCCAGCATCTGGTCACTGCGCAGGATGTTGTCCTTGAGCACATTGCCCTTGAGCACCCCTTGCTTGTCGTTTGTCGATGACTGGGCGGCTGTGGACGTGGCTGAGGCGATCGCGGCATTCACTGCACTGGACTGATCGGAGGAAGTGGAGGTGGTCATGGTGCGAACCCCTTGCTGCTGGGCGTCGAAGCGCCGAATGGGATTGCCGAGTCACAGCGCCGGGAGTGATGCAGAACGCATCAGAAAGCGCGACAGCGGCACGTCTGGATGTATGACTGAGAATGTAGGGTGGCGCAGGGGGGCGGGTCTTTCCAATTTCTCGGCTGCGCATGTCAAATTCACGGGCATGTCAGAAAAGTGACACGCTTCTCCGACCTTTGTCGAAGGCTGTGCCGCGAAATGACGCGATCTTGTTATACCAAGGTCGCAGGGATTTGAGGGTGAACCGGCTTGCAGCTGAGGGTGGGAGCGTCGTTGAACGGCGTGCGTCTCCCAAGCGACGTACTTCCAGCGAGGAGCGAATTAGAGAGGGGCGTTCTAGAGGAAGGGGCGAATTGAAGAGCGGCGTGCCAGACACACGGGCGGATCTGACACGCACGCCTCATCGGCTCCTGCCGACTCGATCACGACTTGCGCAGTGCCGAAGGCGGGAAGCCGAGATGCTTGCGGAAGGCGTGGGACAGGGCGCTCTGGTTGGCAAAGCCGCAGCGATCCGCGATCTGGGACAGGGAAAGCTCGCTGGTGCCCAGCAGCTGGCGTGCCTCTTCCAGCCGACGGCGCAGCAGATACTGATAGGGCGAGAGGCCGGTCAGGACGCGGAAGCGCTCGCTGAAATGCTGCTCGGAGAGATGCGACTGGCGGGCAAGATCCGCCACGCTCAGGCGCTGGCCGAGATTGGCGTCGATGAAGCGGTTGAGCGCGACCAGATCCAGTTGACGACCGCTGGTGCTCAGCGCGCTCATCGGCTCTTCGATGCGCGTGTTCAGGCAGGCGAGGAAGGTGGCGGCGAGCAGGTCACCCGGCGCCTGCTGGTAGTCGTTGACTTCCGCGAGCATGAATTCGAGATAGCCGCGCAGGCGGGTGTCCAGCGTGAAGAAGCGTGGACGCTCGAACAGACGCTTGAGGTCGCGATGATGGCCGGTCAAGTAGGGCGCATCATCGGGCAGGTCGAGAATCAGCTGGCGATTCTCGCCGATGCCCGCGTAGTAGTGAACATGATCGGCCGGCACGATGCAGCCGGTCAGCGGACGAATCTCGCCGCCCTGGCCCTCTATCTCGAACTCGGCCAGGCCATCAAGGCCGATCACCAGCTGGTGGTAGCTGTGATCGTGGTGCTCGCGCAGGTTGGAGAGCGGGATCAGGCGCATCTCGCTGGCGGCCATCAGGCGCGAGTCTCCGCGACACCGGTGCGGGCACGCAGATGGCCCAGCAGCACGTTGAGCTCTTCACGACCGGCGCGCGAGAACAGCGCACCGCCCTGGGCCAGCTGCCACGGCCGGGCATGGTTGTCGAAGATGCCCTGGCAGCGGCGCCGCAGACTCTCCAGATACTCATCATGGCGAATCGGGTAGCCGATCACGCTGTGCCACTCGTTCTCGTTGATCTCGCCGCTGATCGCCTGGTCCAGCACGCGAGCGATATCGCTGTAGTCGGTACGAAAGCGCGGCGTACGCGACATCATCAGCATGGCCACGGTGCCGACGGTGACGATCAGGCAGACCACGAAGGTGATGATGAAGATGGACATGAGCGAACCTTGTGCGGACGTAACCGGAAATAGTGTGGTAGCTCACCATTCTATCACGCTGCACGGCCAGTATCGTCAGTGCGGCAGGCGCGCCATGTTCTGTCTGTCAGAACGTTATGGCATGATTCAAGTCCATTGAGACGGCATGGCGCACGTTGCCTGTCAGCCTCTTTCTTCACCTGCCGTGGGAGTCCCGCCGCATGGCCAATCAACGTGTGGAAGCGGTCGAGCGTGCCTTGACGCTGTTGGAAGCCTTTACCCCCGCGACCCCTCGCCTGACGCTCAACGAGCTGGCGCAGGCCAGTGGTTTCTACAAGAGCACGATTCTGCGGCTGATGGGCTCGCTTGAGCACTTCGGCTATGTGGCGCGTGACAGCCACGGCATCTACTCCATCGGCGCGGCGCTGGGGCGTTTTGCCCAGCTGGCGCCGGCGCTGCCGGCCCGCGAGGCTCAGCTGCGCGGCTGGCTGGCGGCGCTGAATGCCGCCAGTGGCGAGACGGCCAGCCTGATGCTGGTCGAGCATGGCCCGCTGGCCGAGGCGCGCCCGGTGGAGGGCGTGACACGCCCGCGTCAGGCGATGTGCCAGTACGCGCATGTCAGCAAGTGGCCGCTGCGTCATCAGCTGGAGGAGGGCGAGCTGGTCGATGAGGCGCTGTCCGCCCTGCTGCAGCAGTGTGTCGACAGTGGCGAGATCGAGACCGGTGAAGCCGCCGGCCTGTCGGTGGCGGCGTTGGCGGTCAGCGTCGCCCAGCATCACGACGAGGGGCTGGCACCGGCGGAAGTCATCGTGCTCAGTGGCCCGACGGCGCGCCTGACGCCTGCCCAGGCCCACCGCCTGCTCGCCCAGTGGCAGCAGGACGACTGATGCGCGCTCACCAGTGACAGGAGTCTTGAAGTGCTGAAATGACATCGCCCCCGCCGGCAAGACCGGCGGGGGCGATGTCATTTCAGAGCGCTGTCATTCAGGGCGTGGCACCTCATGAGAGGCGCGGACCCTGGCCTGGATCAGGCGTCGGTGGCGGCCTTGGCGGCGCTCATGCGGCGACGCAGGATGGGGCCGACGATCACCGGCAGCAGCAGACCGGCGATGGCGATGCACCACAGGGTCACGGCCAAGGGGCTACCGATCAGGATGGTCCAGTCGCCGTCAGACAGCTGCATGGCGTGACGCAGGTTCTTTTCCATCTCTGGCCCCAGCAGCATGCCGAGAATGACCGGCACCAGCGGGATATCCAGCTTGCGCAGGAAGTAGCCGGCGACCCCGAAGGCGACCATGAAGTACAGATCGAAGGTCGAGTGGCTGATGGAGTAGATGCCCACGAAGGCAACCATGGTCACCACCGGCAGCAGGTACTTGGGCGGTACGGACAGCAGCTTGACGAAGATGCCGACCATCGGGATGTTCATCAGCAGCAGGATGACGTTACCGATCAGCAGCGCCGCGATCACGCCCCACACGATGTCGCCGTGCTGGGTGAACATCAGCGGGCCGGGGGTGATGTTGAGCGAGATCAGCATCGCCAGCAGCACCGCGGTGGTGCCGGAACCCGGCACGCCCAGCGTCAGCATCGGCACCAGGGCACCAGAGGCGGCACCGTTGTTGCCGGCTTCCGGGGCGGCCACGCCGCGCGGATCACCTTCACCGAAGTTGCCTTTCTTGCCGAGGATCTTCTTCTCCAGCGTGTAGCTGATGAAGCTGCCCAGCGACGCACCCGCACCCGGCAACACGCCGGAAATGAAGCCAAGCACACCGCCGCGGAAGGAGGTCGGCAGAATGGCGACGATATCCTTCAGCTTCAGGGTCATCTTGTTCATGGCGATCATCGGCTTGCCTTCACCGGCGTGCTGTTCGATGAAGAACAGCAGCTCCGAGATGGCGAACAGACCGACGATGGCGATGATGAAGTCGATGCCCTCGAACAGCTCCAGCACATCGAAGGTGTAGCGCTGGGTGCCGGTGGAGCCATCGATGCCGACGGTGGCGATCATCAGGCCGATGGCGGCGGCCATCAGTGTCTTGACCGGGTTCTTGCCGGTAATGCCGCCCAGGGTGGCGAAGGCCAGCACGAACAGCGCGAAGTATTCCGCCGGGCCGAAGGTCAGCGCGAAGCTGGCCAGCCACGGCGCCATCACGATCAGGCCGATGGTGGCGATCAGGCTGCCGATGAAGGAGGCGATCGCCGAGATGGCCATCGCTTCGGCGGCCTTGCCTTTCTGGGCCATCGGATAGCCATCGAGACAGGTCATCATCGCCGGCTCATCGCCCGGGATGTTGAGCAGGATCGAGGAGATGCGCCCGCCGTACATGGCACCGGCGTAGACCGAGGTCAGCAGGATCAGCGAGGTTTCCGGGCTCAGGCCCAGGGTGAAGGCCAGCGGAATCAGGATGGCCACACCGTTGGCCGGGCCCAGGCCCGGCAGTGCGCCGATCAGGGTGCCCAGGAAGGCCCCCAGCACGGCGAACATCAGATTCTCTGGCTGCAGGGCGATGCCGAAGCCCTGCATCAAGAAGCCAAGACTTTCCATTACGCCACCTCCAGGATGCCCAGCGGCAGTGGTAGCTCAAGCACGAAGTTGAACAGGGCGAAGACGACGATGCCGCCGAGCAGGCCTGTCACGTAAGCGCGAACCGGCTTGGAGCCCATGCGCCAGCACAGGGTGCCGACCGCAGCGGTGGTCGTGACGATGAAGCCCAGCGGCTCAAGCAGTGCGGTGTACAGGCACAGGATGACGATGGCCAGCACCATCTCGGCGCCGGTGCGGCTCCACGGCCATTGCTGGTCCGGGTCGGGGCGCACGATCAGATACAGGCTGCTCAGCGCCAGCACGATCGAGAGCACCGTGGGGAAGGTTTCGGGCCCGATGGACTCGGCCCCGCCGAAGGGTTCCGGGAACTGCTGGGCACCCCAGCCGTACGCGACGGCCAGGGTGAGCATCAGCAGACCAAAGATGCGGTCATTCATCAGCGAATCAGCCCAATGTCCTTGGAAAGGGTCTGGATGTCCTGGATCTGTGCCTTCACGAAGGCATCAAACTCGGCACCCGATTTGTGGAACGGCATCAGGCCGCTCTTGGTCATCACGTCTTTCCATTCTTCGCTTTCATAGACGCTGTCCAGCGTGGTGGTCCAGTACTGCTCGGCATCGTCGCTGACACCGGCCGGGATGTAGAAGCCGCGCCAGTTGGGGGCGACGGCATCGATGCCCTGTTCGCGAGCGGTCGGCACGTCAGCCAGCTTGCCCGGCAGGCGCTCTTCGGAGAGCACGGCCAGCACTTTCAGGTCGCCGGATTCCATGAAGCCCTGAATCTCGGAGATATCACCGGTGAAGGCCTGCACGTGGCCGCCGACGACCTGGGTGATGGCTTCGCCGCCGTTGTTGTAGGACAGGTAGGAGACCTTGGGCAGGTTCTCGACATCGGCTGCCTGGGCAGCGATCAGCACCTTGAGGTGATCCCAGCCACCTGCGGCACTGCCGCCGGCGAACTTGACGGATTTCGGGTCTTTCTTCAGCGCGTCCATTACCTCGCTCAGGGTGTTGTACGGCGAATCCTTGGAGACGGCGATGGCGCCGTAGTCCGCGCCCAGTGCGCCGATCCACTCGACCTGGTCCTGATTCATGCCCGGGAACTGGCCCTGTGCCAGGCGGGTGGTGGTCGCGGTGGAGGCGGCCACCAGCAGCTGCTCGTCACCGGCACGCTTGGAGACGGTATGCGCGAAGGCGACGCCGCCACCGGCACCGGCCATGTTGATGGTCTGCACGTTGCCCGGCACGAAATCGAGCTCAGACAGGATCTTGCCGACGCTGCGGCAGGTGAAATCCCAGCCGCCGCCCGGATCAGCCGGAGCGATGCAGTCAACCTTGCCTTTCGGTTCGAAGGCGAAGGCCTGGGCGGACATGGCGGTGACCACCGCGGCTGTCAGGAGTTTGAGTGTCATATGACGTGTCATGGCGACCTCTGGTGTTATTGGATTGTGGTAGCGGCACATGTCGTGAGTCAGGTGCTGGCAGCGGCTGAGCGAGAAACTCGCCCTGCAGCCGCGAACCTGACAGCAACCTTACAATTCTGTAAGGCGGAACTTTATTCTGTATGGTGAAATTAGACTGCCGCCCAATGGCTCGCAAGATACCCATTCGTCGCACCGACCTTGGTCGAAAGGCGTATTTGCGCACCCTTGCGGTGCATTTTTGTGAATGATCCGGCTGGGTGTCGTGCCGGAATCTGGCACTGTCTGGCGCTCTCTTTTGCTTCTCTCTCACTCCTCTCTTGTTTCTCTCTTGCTCCTCTCTCACTCCTCTCCTGTTTCTCTCTCGCTGCTCTTGCATGCCTCCCTCGCACCTCTCCCGGCAGGCCTGAGCGGGGCGCTTGCGTCGCCTGCGTGAGCTGTGCGTTCACGGGCGTCATGGCTTGCTTGTCGTGTTTGAAACGTTATGCGGCGTTGCAGCAGAAGCGTGGCCCTTGGGCTTTGGTCTAGCGTGTAGCCGGTGGCCAGACTGCGTGCTGACCGGGTGCCATCGGCAATCGTGCAAGGGGACAGGGGAGGGGAGAAGACTCATGGCCAAGGTGTTGGGCAGTGTGTGGGCGTTGTTGCTGGGTATCGTGCTGATCATGCTCGGCAATGGCATGCACTTCACGCTGATCGGTCTGCGTGGCGGCATCGAGGGCTTCTCCTCGGCGGAGCTGGCGATCGTCACCTCGGGCTACTTCGTGGGCTTTCTCTCCGGCGCGCGCTATACGCCGGTGCTGATCCAGCGGGTCGGGCATGTGCGGGTGTTCGCGGCGCTGGGCAGCTTCATCTCGGCGGCCTTGATCGCCTTGCCACTGCTGACCGAACCCTGGGCCTGGACGCTGCTGCGCCTGCTGATCGGCTTCTGCATGTCGGGCATCTATGTCACGGCGGAAAGCTGGCTGAATGCGGCTGCCAGCAACGAGACGCGCGGCAAGGTGCTGTCGGCCTACATGATGGCGCAGACACTGGGCATCATCGGCGCGCAGGGCCTGTTGACGCTGGGTGACGCCGCGACCTCGGTGCTGTTCATCTGTGCCTCCATCCTGGTGTCGATCTCCTTTGGGCCGATTCTGCTGTCGGCGGCCGTGGCACCGGTGGTCGAGGTGTCGCGGGCCATGTCGTTCGCGAAACTGTTCAAGGCGTCACCGCTGGGCGCCATCGGCATCTTCCTGCTCGGCAGTGTCTATGCGACCCAGTCGGGGATGGGCGCGGTCTTCGGCACCCAGGTGGGCCTGTCGGGCTCACATATCGCTCTGTTCATCGCCATGCTGTTCGCCGGTGCGCTGGTGTTGCAGACCCCGATCGGCTGGCTGTCGGACCGCATGGACCGCCGCGTGCTCATCTGCGGCCTGTCCGCCGCCGGGGGCGGCTCATGTCTGTTCGGCTGGATGGCGGGTGATGCGCTGTGGCCGTTGATCGCCTCGGCCTTCTTTGCCGGGGGCGTGACCACACCGCTTTACGCGCTGCTGCTGGCCTTTACCAATGACTCGCTGTCGGCCGAGGAGATGCCGGGTGCCTCCGGCGGGCTGGTGTTCGCCTTCGGGCTGGGTGCCATCGTCGGGCCGCTGGCGGCAGGTGGCGCGATGGAGGTGATGGACCCCTACGCCTTCTGGCTGGTGCTGGCGACCACCTTCGTGGCCATCTCGCTGTATGCGCTCTATCAGATCACCCAGCGCGAGATGGTGCCGGTCGAGGAGACCGACAGTTACCTCAACATCCTGCCGACGGCGTCACCGATGGCGGTCGAGGTGGCGGTGGAATGGGCGCATGAACACGCCGAGGATGAGCAGCTGGCCGCCGAGGCAGCCGAGGCGGCGGCGCAGGAAGAGGCCTTCGAGGTCGCGCTGGAAGAAGCCTTCGAGGAGGCATTGGAAGAGGCGCTGGATGAGGCGTTCGAGGCCAACGTCGCGCCACTGGAGGAGGCGGAGCTGGTGGAGCCGGACCACGAGTACGTGGCAGAGCCGCTGCTCGAGGCTGACGCAGACACGGAAATCGCGTTCGAGACCGAGCGGTTGTCTGAGCTGTTGCCGGGAGTGGAGCTGACAACTGAGACAGAAGAAGCGCCGGAAACAGAGCCTCGGTCACAGACAGATTCAGAGACAGGTTCTGAGCCGCCCGAAGAGAGCGACCAGGCATCGCCCTATCAGTTTGACTCCGAACATCAGCCGCCCAAGGGGCCGTGGCCCTCCATGCCCTGAGAACGCTGGGACAAACCAGCCAGTCGCAAAAAGACGCCGCCCCAGCAAACGGGGTGGCGGCTTTTTTGGGGCTGCCATGAGCTTTTGCCGGGCGAGCGCGGCGCTCAGGGCCAGTTGATCACTGCAGGCCCAGCTCCTGCGACATCTGCTCGACATCGCTGACCTGCTGGGTGATGAAGCGATCCAACGCCTTGCCGGACTTGTGGAACGGCATCAGGCCATTGTCCTGCATCACCTGCTGCCACTCAGGCGTCTCGGCCATGCGGTTGAGGGTCTGCTCCCACCAGTCGAAGGCGGCATCCGACGCGCCACCCGGCAGGTAGAAGCCGCGCCAGTTGGGTGCGACCACATCGATCCCCTGCTCACGCGCGGTGGGGATGTCGCTGTACTGGCCGGGCAGACGCTCCTCACTGAACACTGCCAGCAGGCGCAGATGGCCGGATTCGACGAAACCGCGGGCCTCGGTCATGTCGCCGGTGAAGGCTTCCAGGTGGCCGCCCATCACCTGGGTGATGGCGACGGAGCCTGAGTCGTAGGCGAGATATGGCAGGGCGCGCAGATTGTCGATGCCCGCCTCACGCGCCGCCATCAGCACCTTGAGGTGATCGAAGCCGCCCGCGACATCGCCACCGGCGAAGCGCACCGCCTTGGGGTCTGCCTGCATGGCGGCCAGCAGCTCGTTCAGCGATTGGTAGGGCGAGTCCTCGGCCACGGCAATCACACCGTAGTCGGCGCCGAGCGTCATCAGCCAGCGTACGTCGTCGACCTTGCCGTCCTGATAGGCATGCTGGCCCAGGCGGGTGGTGGTCGCGCTCGAAGCGGCGACGATGACCTGCTCATCGGCGTGGCGCTTGGACTTCACATGCGCGAAGGCGACGCCACCGCTGGCGCCGGGCACGTTGAGGGTCTGCATGCCGGCGGGGATGAGGTTCTGCTCATCCAGCAGGCGGGCAACGCTGCGACAGGTGAAATCCCAGCCACCGCCGGGCTTGGCGGGCGCGATGCACTCCGTCTTGCCCTGCGGGGCGAAGTCGGTCTGTTCGTTCTGCTCCTCTTGGGCGGCGTTGGCGCTCAAGGGCGCCAGCAGGCCAAGGCTGAGCAGCAGGGCAGCGGGCAGGGCGCCAGCACGCTGTCGAGATTGCTTGCGGCGTGAGAAGGGATGGCGGGCAGGGGATATGGCGTGCATGGCTATCGTGTCCTTGGTGTTCAGCGTCGATCGTTATGGTTATGTCAGTCAGCGCGGCATGGGGCTGAGCGTTGCTGGCTGTCGCACGCTCATGACTGTTGTAGTGAACCGGTGTCGTGAGCTTGCGAGAGTGCGAATGAACGAAAATAGCCTATTTCGGCGAGTCGCGAAAAGGCACGGCAGGCGGGCATCGCGCAGAGAAATCGCATTTCCCGCGCCGTCTCTCCTCAAGGTGGTCTCGGGATTGCTAGAATTGCGCCATCAGGCTGTGGTGAGCGCTCCGCGATCTTCCAGCCGCCGCCTTTCATTGAGGAGACGGGCCATGACCCTTACCCCGCGCATGCACGACTTTCTCGCCCGCCTGCCCAAGGTGGAGCTGCACCTGCACATCGAAGGCTCGCTGACGCCGGCCTTGATGTTCGAGCTGGCGGCGGAGCAGGGCATCACATTGCCCTACGCCACCCTGGAAGAGGTCGAGGCGGCCTATGACTTCGCGGATCTGCCTGCCTTCCTCGCGCTCTATTACCAGGGCATGGGCGTCTTGAATGACGAGTCACACTTCTACCGCCTGGCGCAGGACTACTTCCGCCGTGCGAGCGCCGATGGCGTCAAGCATCTGGAGCTGTTCTTCGATCCGCAGGCGCATCTGGCGCGTGGCGTGAGTCTGGAAACCCAGTTCGCGGGGCTGGAGCGTGCCTGTCGTGAGGCGGTGAAGGAGTTCGATATCACCTCGGCGCTGGTGCCGAGCTTCCTGCGCTGTCATTCCGCGGCGTCAGCGCGCGAGCTGTTCGACGCGCTGATTCCCTTTGAATCGCGCTTCGTGGGTGTCGGCCTGGACAGCGCCGAGATCGGCAATCCGCCGGAGAAGTTCACCGAAGTCTTCCAGCTTGCGGGGGAGCGCGGCTGGCATCGTGTCGCGCACGCAGGTGAGGAAGGCCCGGCAGAGTACATCCGCACGGCGCTTGAGGTGCTGGGGGTGGAGCGTATCGATCACGGTGTGCGCTGCCTGGAAGATGCCGCCCTGGTCGCGCAGCTGGCCGAGCGGCGTATCCCGCTGACGGTGTGTCCGCTGTCCAATGTCGCGCTCAAGGTGGTGGAGCGCATGGAAGACCACCCGCTGCCGAAGCTGATCGAGGCGGGCCTCAATATCACCCTCAACTCGGATGACCCGGCCTATTTCGGCGGCGGCATGCTCGACAACTTCATCGCCGTGCAGCAAGCGCTGGATCTCAGCGAGGCGCAGTGGCTTACCCTGTGCCGCAACGCCATAGACGCCGCCTTCCCGCAGCGTGCCGAAGGTCTCGGCATGAGTGACGCCCGCCGTGGCGTGCTGCTGGCGCAACTCGATAGCTGCGCTGGCTGAGAATTATCGCCGGCGCTTGAATACTGAATGCAATCAACGGCTTGGCCACCAACATCGCCAGTACGACGCCGCCTGCGGCAACCGCTCCATCAGATGTTGCTTGACCGCGCTAAGTCGTTGAGTACAATGCAGTTCTGGCGTGCGCAATGCACCGCCCTGCGGGTGTAGCTCAATGGTAGAGCAGAAGCTTCCCAAGCTTAAGACGAGGGTTCGATTCCCTTCACCCGCTCCAGGTTCTTCAAAAAAGCCTCCCGAATGGGAGGCTTTTTGCATTAAATAGATTAAAAATATCCGCTTCTCTCTATTTTTGGTGGAGAATGGTGTTAGTTAAAATTTAATAAATTATTTCACTGAGATAGCATTATGGGTTTATCTTTTCTATAAGTTCTTGGTTTGTCAGCTTTGTTTCGCTTGAGTTTTGTTCTCATATTCTGCTACATGCATTCCGAGGGCTTTCCAAAATTCATCCTTGCTATTCTGTCTAACAGGTGCAATTAAATTCTCCATGTAATCATTTTTTATATTCAAGTAAGTGTATTTTTTGGCTAATTTGTTCGTGTGTGAATGGGATGCGTAAGACTTGTAGAATAATGCTGCTATACGGAAAAATGACGACGATTCTCTAGCTAAATTTTTTACATGCATTTCAGCGTATATCGATTGCTCTATAAGCATTATTGTTGTATTAAGGTGCCCGAGGATAGGTTCGAGTAAAAATAGCGATACTTCTGATTTTATTTTTAGTTGTAGGGTGCCGGATGATCGGATTTCACAACGAAGCTATCCTTTGTTAGCCTCTCGTGAGCTCATCAAGCAATTGATTCAGGAAAAGCTTCATGGACATCAAGCTGCATAAGCAAGCGACGACGACACCGAAAATCCGTGCCGACATCCAAGCAGCTCCCTCCAGCATGACGAACAAAGATCTCGCTCGTCAGTTCGGGGTCAGCGTCTCAACTATACAGCGCTGGCGCTATCGTGATGATGTCCTGGATCGTTCCCACACACGTCATAACCTACTCGCGACTCTGACCTCAGAACAGGAAGAGATCGTCATCGCCGCACGTGAACTGCTTCGCCTGGGGCTCGATGATCTACTTGTCGTTGCTCGGGAATTCCTGAACCCCAATCTGTCGCGTTCCGCACTTCAGCGCATGCTCAAACGACGTGATGTGCCGACTCTCGCCAAGTTGGCGCGTCAAGATGCGAAGGAGGACGAGAAGCCCAAGCATCGGCCTTTCAAGGATTATGAGCCCGGGTATGTGCACATTGATATCAAGCACCTGCCCCAAATGCCTGACGAAGATCAGAAGCGTTATCTCTACGTCGCGATTGATCGTGCCACTCGGTGGGTGTATCTGGAGGTCAGATCAAGTCAATCTGCAAAGGATGCCCAGGCGTTCATGAAGCGTGTGGAAGAGGAGGCTCCCTTCACGATTCGAACCGTGCTCACGGACAACGGTAAATCCTTTACCGATCGCTTTACCGTGGGTGGCGAACGTAAGCCCAGTGGAAATCATCTTTTCGATCAGGAATGTCAGCACCATGGCATTGAGCATCGATTGATCAGGCCAGGCAGACCCCAAACGAACGGGATGGTGGAGCGCTTCAATGGGCGTATCAGCGATGTTCTGGCGACTCGGCGTTATGACTCAAGTGAGGATTTAGAACAGACACTCGAGCGTTATTGCTGGCTCTATAACCACCACATTCCTCAGAAGGCACTACACCACAAAGCGCCTATAGCAGCAATGAAGGAGTGGCAGGTCGAACGACCGGAGCTGTTTACGCAAGCTGTAGTCAATCAGACGGAACCCGACATTTAGTGACTCCGAGCCTGTATTTAGCCATTCTAGGTCGGTTAAGTTACCTTCATCGTAGAGGTGGCTTAATTTCGTCATTTCTTTTAAACATATGGTTCTGGTCAAAAAACGAGTGGCTTGGTCACCTAAATTCTTGGAGTCTTCAAATAGGATGCTATTGATTGAGAGTTCGGCATCAATATGGTGGGTTATAAAAGTACTGTTTATTTCTGAGTAATGATTGATCGCTATTTCTGTAGCCCTAAATGATTCATTTTTGTGAAATTCTTCAGCTTGTAGTTTTATGATTTCGTCTTGCTTTAGTAATAGCTCTTCCTGCTGCTTTGTTGTTTGGAATAAAAAATATAAAGTTGTAGCTAGGATGCTTAATCCTATAGTGCCTGATAAATAAGATCCAAAGGCACCCCAGTCGCTAGTTTTTAATGACAGTCCCGTACTATGGAAATTCCAAGAGTAAGCAACCAAGAAGATTACTGATGAAATTGTAGTTGCCATTAAAATCTTTATATTTCTTGTGGTCACTTGTATTACTCTTTGAGTAAGTGTGGGTTTAGTGATAGAGTATGACGTTGCGTGTAATGATAATTGACATCGCTGGGTTGAGTATTGTGTCTTTTTTTATTGCGTAATAGTTGATTTATGACATTGTTTTTGATTTTTGTAAAGAAGTAAGTGTTATTTTTCGCATGTTCGGTATGTGGGAGAATATTAGCGAATTTTACACTTTCTGGGTCCGTGAGCGATCATATTTATGAATCAATATCGTGGGTTAGGACGCAAGTGATATCCTCGCTATCATGGTAGATGGCCTCATGCGAAGCCATTGGTGTTGGCTCCGGGCCTGGAGCAACTTTGGCGGCAACCGAGGCTAGGTGGAGTGTAGGTTATTTACACGACCGACCTCATTTTTGGCCTTAGACTTGTTGCCGTATCTCTGCCGCCAGTGCCGCTAGTTGCGTATTGTCCCCGCTAGGGCCATCCGCGCTGACAACGTAGCCATCGTATTCGGTCATGTAGTACTTCATCTTCGAGTTTCTGGCCTGCCATTCGCCTGGCTGTGTGCCATGCAGCGGGATGAGTTTGGCGTGCAGGTGGTTGACGCCGTAGCCCTCGAAGATGATGGCGGTGCGTGCTACCCCGAAGTAGGTGTCGAGCTTGCGTGCCACGCGGCGCGTGAAGCGCATCAGGCCGAGAATTACCTCATCGTCTTGTTCATACACGCAGCTGCCCAGGTGGCGTTTGGGGATGACGACCGTGTTGCCCGGAGTAGAGGGGAAGATGGAGAGAAAGGCCAGGAAGTGCTCATCTTCGGCCACGACATGGCTTTGACTGTGGCCTGCAACGATCTGACAAAACACGCAGTCACTCATGGTTCTTCCTTGGTAGTTAAGTGTCGCCAGATTCGTCCTGAATCTGGGGCAGAGTTCTGTGATCAGAGCTTTTGTAAGCAGGGCCCTTGTGAGCAGGCCCCTTGTGAATAGCGCCCTTGTAAAGAGAGCTTGGCACCCTCCTTGTATGAGTGAAGTGTGATGGAGGCTGGTTGTCAATGCCAGGCAGCCCCCGCAGAAGTGGTTATCGGCAGCAACAACATGCTCAAAGAGGGGAGCGGATGCCTTGCCGAGCCGATCGGAGCAAAAAGTGTTGCTGACGTGGCGGAGAGTCGCGATATTGGCAGGTCACCTTTCAGCAGTTCGTCACTCGTTGAACGACAAGGAACCCCAGTGGAACTCACCGTCTGGCTGGCATATGTCAGCGTCATCACCGCCTTGATCACCTTTCCCGGACCGTTTGCGTTGCTGTGCATGGATCATGGCCTACGCCACGGCCGACGCCGCTCGTTCGCGACGGTGGCGGGCGGGGCGGTGGCGTCACTGGTGTTGATGGCCTTGTCGTCGCTGGGCCTCGGCGCGGCATTGGCGGCGTCCGAGACGGGGTTTCTGGTGCTAAAGATCGTCGGGGCGCTCTATCTCATCTATCTGGGCATTCAGGCCTGGCGGGCGCCATCCCAGCCGGTGGTGTTCGATGCCGTGGGGGAAGGCGGGCAGATGCGCGCCCGAGCCACGCGTTGGCAACTGTGCCGCAAGGGCTTCGGTATCGGGATCAGCAACCCGAAGGACCTGCTGTTCTTCGGTGCGCTGTTTCCCAACTTCATCGACATGGCCCAGCCGCAGCTGCCCCAGTTCGTGGTACTGGCGCTGACCTGGTTGGTGGTGGACCTGCTGACGATGAGCACCTACGCCCATGCGGGTTCCAGCATCAGTCGCTGGTTTGATAGCCACCGGCGCGTGCGGCTGTTCAATCGCACCACGGGCAGTCTGTTCGTCGTGGCCGGCGCGGGACTGGCGGCGTCGCATCGTTGAGCAGAGCCCCGCTCTATTGCACAAGACGTGAAGCGCACGAAGACGACAACGGCACCCGAGGGTGCCGTTGTCGTGTCTGGAGCCTGACGATCATCAGTGCTTTCGGGCTCAGCGCTCAGGACGTGATTCGAGATACCTGCTCAGCAGTTCGCGATCTTTATTGGTGACCTTCTGGTTCCAGCTTTCCACCACATGCTGGCTGGCCTCCTCGAGGGCATCCTGCAGCTCAGGCGGGGCCGGCGTGATCAGCTTCGCGCCGTTCTCCTGCAGGATGGCGTAGGCCTCGTCCAGCACGCTGTGGGTGGCCGTCCAGCCGGCAGACTCGGCGGTATGCGCGGCATCGATCAACGCTTGCTGCTGCGCCTCTGTCAGGTCGTCGAAGCTATCGCGATTCATGTGGATGATATTGAGCGGCATCGCGTAGTTGAGCGTGGTGAAGTGGGGCATGTAGCGGTAGAGCTCCGCACTGACACCGCCCATCGCGGAGGTCAGCGCGCCGTGGATGCTGCCACCGGGCAGCAGGGGTTTGAGCTCTCCCCAGCTCATGACCTGAGGCGCCGCGCCCAGGTTGAGCAGCACACGCTGCGTATTGCGGTCATAGGTGCGGATCGGCATGTCCTCCAGGTCATCACCGTCAGCGATGGGCGCTTTCGACCACAGGCCGCTGGGCGTCCACGGCAGGGCATACAGCAGGATCTGGTTGTACTCGGCGAGCAGTTCCTCGTAGCGCGGCTTCGCGACCACGTACAGGCGGTGAGCTTCATCGAGGTCGTAGGCGATCGCCGGCAGCGAGGAGATGCCGAAGAAGGGGGCTTCCTCGGCGAGCGCGCCACTGAGTGTCGCGGCGATGTCGATGACACCGCCGGCGGTGGCCTGCAGGTGACTGGCGGAGCGAATGTCCGAGCGCAGCGTCAGCGTCAGGTCGCCTTCGGACTGGCTGGCGACCTGCTGGCTGAATTCGGCAGCGCGTTGGCCCATCATCGTGTCGGGCTCGTAGTCGCTGCTCATGCTGAGGGTCGTCTGGGCGTGCGCGCTGAGTGCGCTGATCAGGCCTGCCGTAGCCAGGCCAGCGGACAATAGCGCGGAAATGCGTGAGGAAGACGTCATGGGGAATCCTTTCTTTTTGTCATTGACCTTTGCCCGCTAGGGTAGTGCATGCCTGCGTTTATGCTCAGGTGAATCGTGACGTCGCGCATTTTCCCTGCGCTGTCGGGAGAGGTTGCCGCGTGGGGTGGCCGTCATGGCCAAGGTCGGTGGCGTGGGCGCGCGCCTGACTCAGAGGGCATCGCGTTGTGCGAGATAGCGATCCAGCAGTTCGCTTTCCTCGAGGTCAACCTTGCTGCGCCAGCTCTCGATCACGCTGACACTGGCGCGTGCCAGTGAGCGCTTGAGTTCGGGCGAGAGCGGATTGCTGACCGTCACGCCGGCCTCTTCCAGCTGGGCATGGGTCTGCTCCAGGACGCTGGCGATGGCGTTCCAGCTGGTGTCTTCAATCTCGGTCGCGGCGCTGAGAAGGGCCTCGCGCTGGCTGTCGTCGAGCGCCTCGAAGCGTGACCGGCTCATGTGAACGATATTGAGCGGCATGGCGTATTGCAGCGCGGTGTAGTGGTCCAGCGTGCGGTTGAGCTCAGCCGTCAGGCCGCCCAGGGCCGAGGTCATCACCGCCTCGATACGGCCTTCGGCCAGTTGCTGCTGCATCGGCTCCCAGCCCAGCACGGTGGCGATGGCGCCAAGGTTGAGCAGTACGCGTTGGGTATTGCGGTCGTAGGCCCGCACGGGCACGCCCCGGAGATCATCGCGTGTGGTGATCGGCTTGCGCGACCACAGCCCGCTGGGCGGCCAGGGCAGGGCGTAGAGCAGAATCTGGTCATGCTCTTCCAGCAGCGCTTCATAGCTGGGGCGCGCCAGGCGGTAGAGTTCGCGCGCCTGATGCGGGTCATCGACCAGAGTCGGCAGCGAGCTGAGGCCGAACAGCGGCATATCGGCGGCCAGCGCGCCGCTGTGCGAATCGGCCAGCTGGATGATGTCGGCGTTGATGGCCTCGAGGTGATTCACCGAGCGCAGCCGACTCAGCGGGCCCTCTCCGAAGGTGATCGCGAGCTCGCCCCCGCTGAGCGATGCTACCTGATCGACGAACTGCTGGGCGCGCTGGCCCATCATGGTCTGGGGGCCGTATTCGCGGCTCATGGTCAGCTCGACAGGCTCCGCCTGGGCGGGCGTGCCCAGGGTGGCAAGGCCCACTGCCAGGCTCACGCCGAGCGTTCTCTTGATGCCGAACATTCTCTTCATGTCGAGCACTCCCTGCATGACAAGCACTGCCTTCATACCGCTACGCTGTCCGATTGGCATTCGTCGTCATCCATCCATAGGGGGTAAATCAAGTATCCCTCAAAAGTGCAGGGCGTGCTGTCGCTGTCTTGGTCAACGCTTCCCTCGTTGGCCTGTTTCACGCCTGCACCGGCACGATTCGGCAGGAGCAACGGGCGTTGAACTGCCAGTTGGCGCAATGTGGTCTACGCTCAGAACATGGCTGTGCAACTGCCCTGACACGAACTCCGCGCCGGGACCGCATGGCCGGATTGTCGACGACTGTCAACGGGAGGTAGACCACATGCTGACCCACGTATGGGGCTTGATGGCGCATCCGCAACGGGAATGGCAGACCATCCGCAAGGAACACGAATCCATCACCCACCTCTACGCACACCATGTGCTGCTCATGGCGCTGGTGCCTGTCATCTGTGCCTATATCGGGACCACGCAGTTCGGTTGGAGCCTGACGGAAGGCCACGCCATTCTTCTGGAGCCACTGGATGCCTTCTTCGCCGGTATCGCATTCTATATCGCCATACTGACAGCGATCGGCTTCATGGGCACTGTCATCCACATGCTATCGCAGCGTTTCTCGGGGCACCCCAGCCGCCGGCGTTGCATCATCTTCGCGGGCTATGTCGCCACGCCGATGTTCCTCGCGGGGCTGGTCGCGCTCTATCCCGTCATCTGGGTGTGTATCCTCGCGGGCACCATTGGCCTGTGTTACAGCGCATACCTGCTGTATCTGGGCATTCCGCCACTGCTCGACATCTCCAACAAGGAAGGCTTCCTCGTCACCGGGTCGACACTGGGGATCGGGGTGCTGGTTCTCGAGGGCCTGCTGGCGGTCACCGTGCTGCTGTGGGGGTATGGCGCACGCTGGTTCATGTAGTCCTTCGCGGCACGTAGGCGTCAGTCTGCTGATGCCATCGGCGCGAAAAAGCGTCTCTGCAACGCCTCGCCTTCATCGGCGGGGCGTTGTCGTTTCGTGCACGGGTTGGCGCGTGGCACTTGTGCTCGGTGGCGGCGGCGTGGAAAGTGTTGGACTCAATCGACAGTGTGGAAGAAAGCGCATGGACAAGTTTGAACAGCGACTGGAGCAGGCTGCGCGGGCTGCATGGTTGTCATATGTCGGTGGACGGACCCAGGACGACATCGCGGTTCAGCTGGGGGTGTCGCGCCCCGGCGTGCAGCGCCTGCTGTCGTTGGCGCGCCAGGAGCGGCTGGTCAAGATCTCCATCGATCATCCCGTGGCCAGCAGCATGGCGCTGTCGGATACGCTGGTGGAGCACTTCGGGCTGAGCTTCTGCGATGTGGTGCCCTCTGACACCCAGTCACCGGAGAGCATCGCGGAGTATCTGGCGGTGGCGGGTGCCGAGCGTCTGGCGTTCTATCTCGGTCGCCAGCAGCCGCAGACCATCTCACTGAGCACCGGACGTGCGGTGCGCGCGGCGGTGGAAGCGCTGAGTCGCAGCGAGCGCCCCCAGCATCGCATCGTGTCACTGGTCGGCAATGTGGCGCTGGATGGCTCATCCAACCGCTATGACGGCGTGATGCTGCTGGCGGACAAGATCGGCGCTGATCGCTTCCTGCTACCCGCGCCCGTGGTGGCGGCCAGCATCGAGGAGAAGGAGTCGCTGCAGGGGCAGAATCTGGTCAAGGCGGTGTTCAAGGTCGCCTGTGAGGCCGATGTGGGCATGATCGGCATCGGGCGTCTCGATGCCCAGGCGACGCTGTTCCAGGATCAGTTCATCAGCGCCGCCGAGCGCGATGAGCTGATGGAAGTCGGTGCCGTGGGCGAGTTGATGGGCTGGCCGCTGGACACCCATGGCCGGCTGATCGATTGCCCGCTGGCGCAGCGCATTACCAGTGTGCCGCTGACCTCGCTCAAGGCGCAGCCGCTGATCGGGCTGGCGGGCGGGCACGACAAGGTGCCGGCCATCCTGAGTGCGTTGCGCGGTGGTTGGCTGCAGGGGCTGATCATCGACGAGGTGGCCGCCCAGCGGGTCTGCTCGGCCCTCAAGGAGTGAGCAGAGAACTGCCGTCTTCGTACAGTTTCATCGAGATGTCTGCAGCCTGATGGTTTTCTGCTGATGGCTTGCGCTTGACGATCGGCTCCCGATGACAGGCTCCCGTGGATACAGTCCGCACAAGACGCCGTACAAGGCGCCGAGCGAGTCATCGGGAGCAGGGCGGGGCGCATGGCCCCATGCCTTGCGCCTGGTGTCGTTCTTTGTGTCGTTCGCGGTGTCGTTATCTTAGCCAGGGTTCAGCATTGTCGTAGCCCGCGCGATGCTCGCGCGATGCCCAGGCGCTTCCGTTACCTTCCCGGCGCTATTGCTCTGCTATTTCTCCGTCACTCCTTCGCCATTCCTTTGCTATTTCCTCGCGATACCTGCGTTTTTTCTTGCCCTTTGCTCTCTCTTTGCTCTCTCTTGGTTCGCTCTTTGTCCTCTCTTTATTTTCTCTTCGTTCTCCCATCCTCGCGTCGGAGGAACGACGTTTGCGGCGAACACTGCCTTCTCTTGTCTGACAATCGAATACGTTTGTTCGCCTCAATGATAAAGAATCGGGGCGGCAATCGTGGTCTGCGTTGTTTCGTTTAACGCTAATGTCTGTCTATGCTGAACTGCACGCAAGCTCAGTGGCCAAGCCGCCTTGTGGCCTACACCCAAAGGATCAGATCCCAAGGTTGTATAGCCCAAGGTATAGCGCTTCAGGGTTTGCTTTTTCACAGGTCTGATCCGATCATTTGTTCACTGAATGACGTTTTGATCGAACGTGTTTGCGTCGCGATGTCTCGCCAGGACATCCGTTCACCAAGCCGGTTGATGGGAAGGTATCGGTGCTCAAGGCGCCGCTGCCCTCGAAAAGAACAATGCCAATAACGCCCCGATGGAGTGCCCTCATGCGCCTACCTCACATCACCAAGTCCCGCCGTCATCTGCTCTCGCTCGCCAGTGTCGCTGCCCTGGCGCCGCTCAGCGCCCAGGTCAGTGCCGAGACCATCACCGTCGCGACCGTCAACAACGCCGACATGGTGGTCATGCAGAGCCTGACCAGCGAATTCGAGAAGGCGCATCCGGACATCACCCTCGACTGGGTGGTACTGGAAGAGAACGTGCTGCGTCAGCGTCTGACCACCGATGTGGCGACCCAGGGTGGCCAGTTCGATGTCATGACCATCGGCACCTATGAAGTGCCTATCTGGGCCAAGCATGGCTGGCTGACCAAGCTCGACAACCTGCCGGAGGACTATCAGGTCGATGACCTGATCAAGCCGGTGCGTGATGGTCTGAGCGTGACCGAAGGCGAGAAGAAAGGCCTCTACGCGCTGCCGTTCTATGGCGAAAGCTCCATGCTCTACTACCGCAAGGACCTCTTCGAGCAGGCCGGTATCGAGATGCCCGAGCAGCCGACCTGGAGCCAGGTCAACGACTGGGCCGCCAAGCTCAACTCCGCGGATGAAGGTGTCTACGGCATCTGCCTGCGCGGCAAGCCGGGCTGGGGCGAGAACATGGCGGTGTTGGGCACCATGGTCAACAGCTTCGGCGGTCGCTGGTTCAATGAGGAGTGGGAGCCGCAGCTGGATTCCCCGGCCTGGAGCGAGGCCATCAACTTCTACGTCGACATGATGGGCAAGTACGGCCCGCCGGGCGCGACTTCCAACGGCTTCAACGAGAACCTGGCATTGTTCTCCAGCGGCAAGTGCGGCATGTGGGTCGATGCTACCTCGGCGGCCGGCAAGCTCTACAACCCGAAGGAATCTTCCGTGGCCGACAAGCTGGGCTTCGCGCCGGCACCGATCGCCAAGACGGAGAAGGGCTCGCATTGGCTGTGGTCCTGGGCGCTGGCGATTCCGGAATCCTCCAAGTCCAAGGATGCCGCCCAGACCTTCATCACCTGGGCCACTTCCCGGGAATACGTGAACCTGGTCGGCGAGCGTGAAGGTTGGGCCAGCATTCCGCCGGGCACCCGTGTCTCCACCTACGAGAACCAGTCCTACAAGGACGCCGCACCCTTCGCCGGCTTCGTGATGGACGCCATCACCAGTGCCGACCCGACCGATCCGACGCTGGAGCCGGTGCCCTATGTCGGCGTGCAGATGGTGACCATCCCGGAATTCCAGTCCATCGGTACCCAGGTGGGTCAGATGATCGCCGCGGCGCTGGCCGGCCAGATGTCGGTCGAGCAGGCACTGTCCTCAGCCCAGCGTTCCACCGAGCGCACCATGCGCCAGTCGGGCTACTGATCTGATCCCAACCGATCTGATCTGAACGTTGCAACGGCCTCCCGTCTTGCCTAGAGCCTCAACAGAGATTGACTCGAAGCACGGCGGGAGCCCCGTCCGGCACCCGCGGTACCCCCTTCCTCTCGAGACTCCTGCAACGCCCTCGCGGCGTGGCACGGGGAGCCTCGGCCTGAAGCCCACCGCATTGCCTGACTTCCTCACCGTATCGAAGGACTCACCATGCGCACGAGAGCATCCGGACGCACCGTCGGGGGATTGCGAACCCTGTCGCTGCAAGCCCCAGCCGTAAGCCTGTTGTTGATGTGGATGCTGGTACCACTGGTCATGACCCTGTGGTTCTCCTTCCAGCGTTACAACCTGATGATGCCGTCGGTGTCCGGCTTTGCCGGCGTCGACAACTATTACTACCTGCTGACCGACCCGTCCCTGTGGACCGCCATGGGCAACACCTTGCTGCTGGTGGGCTGGGTGCTGGTCGCCACCGTGGTCGGCGGCACGCTGCTGGCGGTATTGCTGCAGCAGGAATTCTTCGGCCGCGGCGTCGCGCGCCTGTTCGTGATCGCGCCGTTCTTCATCATGCCCACCGTGAGTGCCCTGGTGTGGAAGAACATGATGATGCACCCGGTCAACGGCATTCTGGCCTGGGTCGCCGGGCTGTTCGGTCTGCCGGCCATCGACTGGTTCGCCAGCCTGCCGCTGACCTCCATCGTGATCATCGTCACCTGGCAGTGGCTGCCGTTCGCGGTGTTGATCCTGCTGACCGCCATCCAGTCACTCGATGACGACCAGGTCGAGGCGGCGCGCATGGACGGGGCAGGGCCGGTGGCGATCTTCTTCTACATCACCCTGCCGCACCTCAAGCGTGCCATCAGCGTCGTGGTGATGATCGAGATGATCTTCCTGCTGACCATCTTCGCCGAGATCTTCGTCACCACCTCCGGTGGTCCGGGGCTTGCCTCGACCAACCTGGCGTACCTGATCTACATCCGCGCCCTGCTGGACTTCGATGTGGGTGGTGCCTCCGCCGGTGGCGTGATCGCCATCATCCTGGCCAATATCGTGGCCTTCTTCCTGGTGCGTACCGTCGCCAAGAATCTCGAGAACTGATGACAAGCGCTCAGCACAGGGAGACTCAATGATGTCGACTTCAACTTCCAATTCCGTGGCCGCCGCCAGCGCTGCCGTCAGCGCCAGTCGCGCGCGCCGCAGCGTGATCAACAAGAAGCTTGTCCTGACCCTGGTGGCCTGGACCATCGCGCTGGTGATGTTCTTCCCGATCTTCTGGATGATCCTCACCAGCTTCAAGACCGAGGCCGAGGCGATCGCCACGCCGCCCAGCCTGTTCTTCACGCCCAGCGTCGAGGGCTATATCGAGATCCAGGCACGTGCGGACTACTTCAAGTACGCCCTCAACAGTGTGGTGATCTCGCTCGGGGCAACGCTGCTGGCGCTGCTGATCGCGATTCCGTCCGCCTACTCGATGGCCTTCCTGCCCACCAAGCGCACCCAGGGGACACTGCTGTGGATGCTGTCGACCAAGATGCTGCCGTCCGTGGGCGTGCTGCTGCCGGTCTACCTGATCTTCCGCGATCTGGGACTGCTGGATAGCCGCACCGGCCTGATCATCATCTACATGCTGATGAACCTGCCGATCGTGGTCTGGATGCTCTACACCTTCTTCAAGGACATTCCCAAGGACATCCTCGAAGCCGGGCGCATGGATGGCGCCAGCACCCTGCAGGAGATCTTCCACCTGCTGCTGCCGCTGACCCTGCCGGGCATCGCTTCCACCGGTCTGCTGTGCGTGATCCTGAGCTGGAACGAGGCGTTCTGGAGCCTGAACCTGACCACCTCCAACGCCGCACCGCTGACTGCCTACATCGCGTCCTTCTCCAGTCCTGAGGGGCTGTTCTGGGCCAAGCTGTCCGCGGCTTCCACGCTCGCCATCGCGCCGATCCTGATCTTCGGCTGGATGACCCAGAAGCAGATGGTACGCGGCCTGACCTTCGGCGCCGTCAAGTAACCCGCGCCAGTCAGAGACATGCAAGACGCACACGCAAGACGCATAAGCCACAGAGAGGTACGCCGCCTGCGCCACATTGGCTGATGAACATTGGCTGATGAACATTGACTGAGAGCAGATCAGCGCAGGCGGCCGAGAGCCACACGCATGTTGCACCCTTGCCATGCCACCCAAATTTGCCATCACCTGCCCTCGGGCAGGTGCGGATAAGGAAACTTCCCATGTCCACACTCACGCTCAAGAACATCGTCAAGGAATTCACCTCCGGCAGCGGCGCCAGCGCCTCCACCACCCAGGTCATCAAGGGAGTCGACCTGGAAGTGAAGGACCAGGAATTCGTGGTCTTCGTCGGCCCGTCCGGTTGCGGCAAGTCCACGCTGATGCGCATGATCGCCGGTCTCGAGAACGCGACCTCCGGTGACATCCTGATCGATGGCAAGCGCATGAACGATATCGGCCCGGCCGAGCGCGGCCTGGCGATGGTGTTCCAGAGCTACGCGCTCTATCCGCACATGACGGTGGGCGAGAACATGGGCTTCAGCCTCAAGCTCGCCGGCGTCTCCAAGGAGGAGCGCGCCGAGAAGGTCAACGCCGCCGCCGAGGTGCTGCAGCTCGGGCCGCTGCTGGACCGCAAGCCCAAGGCACTCTCCGGTGGTCAGCGTCAGCGTGTCGCCATCGGCCGCGCCATCGTGCGCAACCCGAGCATCTTCCTGTTCGATGAGCCGCTCTCCAACCTGGACGCCGCGCTGCGGGTGCAGATGCGCATCGAGCTGGCGCGCCTGCATGCCGAGCTCAAGGCGACCATGATCTACGTGACCCACGACCAGGTCGAGGCCATGACCATGGCCGACAAGATCGTCGTGCTGCAGGGCGGCGTGGTCGAGCAGGTCGGCTCGCCGATGGAGCTCTACCATCACCCGCGCAACCGCTTCGTGGCCGGCTTCATCGGCTCGCCGAAGATGAACTTCCTCGACATCACCGTCACTGGCGTGGCCGGCGAGGGCGTCACGGTGCGCCTGCCCGATGGCAGCGAGCGCCTGATTCCGGTGGCGAGCCAGACCGAGGATGGTGCCTCGGTCATCGTCGGTGACAGCCTGACGCTGGGCGTGCGCCCCGAGCACCTGATGCTCGACGCGCAAGGCCCGTTCAGCGGCCAGGTTCAGGTCATCGAGCGTCTGGGCGGGGTGACCTCCCTGTACCTGGCGACTCCGGATGGTTCCGGCGACACGCCGATCGGCGGCCTCAAGTCCGACGAGCAGTCCGACAGCGGCTGGATCCTGATGGCGGATGGCGACGTCAACAGCCGCGTGGGTGACAGCATCCGCTACGGATTCGATACCGAGCGTGCGCATCTCTTCACCCGTGAAGGGCTGGCGCTGCAGAATCTCAACCGTCACCCGCTGACCAGCCTGACGCGTCAGGACAATTCCCTGTCCAGTGCCAGCGCCGCACAGGAAGCCCGCGCATGAACCGCGCAGCCGAGAATCTGGAAGCCGGGGATCTTGAGGCCAGAAAGGATGATGAGATGAGTACACCCTTGCAGCAGGTGATCTTCGATTGTGACGGCGTGCTGGTGGACAGCGAAGTGCTGGCCGAGGAGGAGCTGTCGCGTCAGCTGGGTGAGTGGCTGCCGGACCTCGACACCGAGGCCGAGCTGCGCGCGGCACTGGGCATGACCACCGAGGCCATCCTGGGCCATCTGGAGGCCATGAGTGCTCACACCCTGCCGCCGCAGGCGATGGAGCGCATCGACCACGCCATCGAGTCACGTCTGGCGAAGGAACTTGCGCCCATCAGCGGCATGGCGGAACTGCTTGGCGGGCTGTTGGCGAATGGCGTGGCCGTGGCGATCGTGTCCAACAGCGCCGAGCGGCGGGTGCGCGCCTCGCTGGCCGCCACCGGTCTGGATCGCTGGCTGGGCTCTGTGCCGCTCTTCACGGCCGAGCAGGTCGCGCGACCCAAGCCCGCGCCGGACGTCTATCAGCTGGCGCTGCGTCAGCTGGGACGTGATGCCCAGGAGTGCGTGGTGATCGAGGATAGCCTCGCCGGCGTCAGCGCGGCGGTCGCGGCCGGTCTGCGCGTGATCGGCTTCACCGGCGCCGGGCATATTCCGCCGGGCCACGCCCAACGTCAGCTGGAGGCGGGTGCCTGGCAGAGCCGTGCAAGCATGGAGGAGGTCAGTGGTCTGATCAGTCAGCTGCGTATCGGTCAGGCCAGCGACCTGAGCGCCACATGAGCACCGTCAGGGAGTGACAACATGCAGAGGCTATCCGAGTCGGCCAATAATAATGAGCCGCTGACCTCGCCGCGCAGCGCCCGACTCGCCGGCAAGGTGGCGGTGGTCACCGGCGCTGCGGGCGGTATCGGCCTGGCCATCGCCACTCGCTATGTCGCCGAAGGCGCCTATGTGGCGCTGGCGGACATCAACGGCGAGGCGGCGGAGCGCGCCGCCCAGCAGCTGCGCGAGCAGGTCGGGCCGCAGGCACGCGTCCTGGCGGTGACGCTGGACGTGACGTCGAGCGTCTCGCGTCAGAGCATGCTGGAATGCGTGCAGGCACAATTGGGGCCGATCGATATCCTGGTCAACAATGCCGCCGTCTTCGCCATGGCGCCGGTGCTGGAGGTCAGCGAGGGCATGCTGCGCCACCAGCTGGCGGTCAATGTCGAAGGCCTGTTCTTCACTCTGCAGGCGGTGGCCAGAACGATGGTCGAGCGCGGGCAGGGCGGCAAGATCATCAACATGGCCTCGCAGGCCGGACGACGCGGCGAGGCGCTGGTCAGCGCCTATTGTGCCTCCAAGGCTGCCGTGATCAGCCTGACCCAGTCCTGCGGGCTTGATCTCATCCGCCATGGCATCAATGTCAATGGCATCGCGCCGGGCGTGGTCGACACGCCGATGTGGGATCAGGTCGATGCGCTGTTCGCCCATCATGAACAGCGCCCGCTGGGCGAGAAGAAACGTCTGGTCGGTGAGGCGGTACCCTATGGACGCATGGGGCTGCCGGATGACCACGCCGGCGCCGCGGTATTTCTGGCCTGTGAAGACAGCGATTTCGTCGTCGCCCAGACACTCAATGTCGACGGTGGCAACTGGATGAGCTAAGGATGAGAGACACCTTCCGTCCCGCTGCAAGGGTGCGCATCCATGAATGAGGTAGTCACGTGACATCTTTACCCGATTCTCGCCTGGCCCACATGTCGCCCTCATTGGACGACATGGCCAGCCGTGTGCTGGCGGAACACGCCTCCAGTCAGCGCACACGTACCATCGTGGCCCTCGCCGGCCCGCCGGCGGCGGGCAAGTCGACGTTGTCGGAATCCCTATGCGAGACCCTCAATGCGCTGGAACCCGGCATCGCCGTGGTGGTGCCGATGGATGGCTATCACTACGACAACGCCGTGCTGGCGCCGCAGGGCCTGCTCTACGTCAAGGGCGCACCGGAGACCTTCGATGCGCGCGGGCTCTATCATGATCTCGTCAGGGTGCGCGCCGATGATGGCCCGGTCGCCGTGCCGGTCTTCGATCGTCCGCTGGACCTGGCGCGTGCCGGTGGCCGCGTGGTCGAGACTCACCATCGCATCGTGCTGGTCGAGGGCAACTATCTGCTGCTGCGCCACGCGCCCTGGGACGCGCTGCTCGGCTTGTTCGACATCAGCATCTTTCTGGATATCGAGGATGAGGTGCTGGTGCCGCGTCTGTTGCATCGCTGGCGCGAGATGGGCCAGGATGCCCGCGGTGCCCACGAGCGCACCCATCACAAGGACATGCTCAACGCGCACCTGATCAAGCAGGACTCGCTCAACGCCGACTGGCGTTGGCGCCTCGCGAATGCCCCCATCGGCCCCGATGGGGAAGACAGCTGAATGACGGATGGCAGGGAGAGCCCCATGTGGGTAGGCGTTGATTGTGGGACTCAGAGTACCAAGGTGGTGATCGTCGATCCGGCCTGCGGCAGCATCGTGGCCCAGGGCCAGCGCAGTCATGCGCTGCAGGAAGGTGCCAACGGACGCCGCGAGCAGGACCCGCAGGACTGGGTGGCGGCGCTTGAGGGCGCCTTCGCTGATGCACTGGCCGCCTCGCGGCTGGACCCGCAGCGCATCACGGCGATCGGAGTGTCCGGTCAGCAGCATGGCATGGTGGTGCTGGATGAGACCGGTGTGCCGCTCCATCCGGCCAAGCTGTGGTGTGACACCGAGACCAGCGAGCACAATGCCGCACTGATCGCGGCGCTGGGAGGTGAGGCTGGCTGTCTGGAGACGCTCGGCCTGGTGCTGCAGACCGGCTACACCGCTTCCAAGCTCGCCTGGCTGCGTGAGCAGCATCCCGAGCGCTACCAGCGCATCGCCAGCATCCTGCTGCCGCATGACTATCTCAACTTCTGGCTGACCGGCGAGCGCGTCGCCGAATACGGCGATGCCTCGGGCACCGGCTATTTCGATACGCGGCGGCGCTGCTGGCATCAGGATGTCTTCGCGCAGATTGCCCCGGAGCTTGACGCCCGGCGCGTGCTGCCCCGATTGATCGAATCCCACGAGCCGGCCGGGCGCATTCGCCCCGAGATCGCCGCGCGCTTCGGGCTGCGTGACGACGTCATCGTCTCCAGCGGCGGCGGCGACAACATGATGAGTGCCATCGGTACCGGCAACATCGCGCCGGGGCGGGTGACGCTCAGCATGGGCACCTCCGGCACGGTGTGCGCCTGGTCGGCGGACTATCCAGCCGGCTGCGATCCTCAGGTGGCCAGTTTCAGCGCCAGCGACGGTGGCTGGCTGCCGCTGGTGTGCACCATGAATGTGACATCGGCGACCACGCGGGTACGCGAGATGTTCGGCTTCGACATCGCCACCTTCTCCGCCCAGGTGGCAAGCGCCCCGCGCGGAGCCGAGGGCGTGCAGGTGCTGCCGTTCTTCAATGGCGAACGCGTGCCGATGCTGCCGCGTGCCCAGGCCAGTTTCCACGGGTTGGACAGCCGCAATGCCACCCCGGCCAACCTGTGCCGCGCGACCATGGAAGGTGCAAGTTACGGCCTGCGTTACGCTCTCGAGTGCATGGGGCCGCAGGGCAGTGAGGCGCGCCAGATCCGCCTGGTGGGCGGTGGCGCCAAAAGCCCGCTGTGGCGTCAGATGCTGGCGGACATTCTCGGCCTCGAGGTGGTCTGCCCGCAGGTGACCGAGGCCGCCGCCCTGGGCGCCGCGATTCAGGCGGGCTGGTGTCTGGGCCAGTCAGGCAATGAGGGGCAAGGCCGCCACGGCGAGACGCTTGAGCAACTCTGCGAGCGGCTGGTCGCGCTGGATCACGCGACACTCGCCCGGCCCCAGGCCGAAGAAGTAGCCGCCTACCGCAAGGGCTACGCCGATTACCGCGCGCTGCTGGCCAGCGAGCACGGCATTGCCGCCGGCGGCTGAGCACGTTGTCAGAGCTCAATACATCAGCATGTCACGCCAAACACATCGCCCCCGTCGAGTCTCACTCGGCGGGGGCGATGTGTTTCATGCGCTTCACTGCATCAGTCGCGGCTCAGGCACGAGCTCAGGCATTGGACGAGCGCGCCCATAGATTGACGCCGCCATCGATGGCGTAGCGGTCGATCTCGTCGAGCTCGGCCTGGGTGAAGTCGAGGTGATCCAGCGCCTTGACGCAATCGCTGACCTGTTCCGGACGGCTGGCACCGATCAGTGCGGTGGTGACGCGGTTGCCACGCAGCGCCCAGGCGAGGGCCATCTGGGCCAGCGACTGGCCACGGCGCTCGGCGATGGCGTTGAGGGCGCGCACCCGCTCCAGATTGTCCTCGGTGAGGTGGTCTTCCTTGATCGCTCCGCCGCGTGCCAGACGACTATCCTGTGGTACGCCGCCCAGATACTTGTTGGTCAGCACGCCCTGGGCCAGCGGCGAGAACACGATGGAGCCGATGCCCTCGTCATCGAGGGTGTCGAGCAGGCCGTCTTCCTCGATCCAGCGATTGATCATCGAATAGCTGGGCTGATGGATGATGCACGGCGTGCCCAGCTCGCGCAGGATGGCGGCGGCTTCGCGGGTGCGTTGGGCATTGTAGGAGGAGATGCCTGCATAGAGCGCCTTGCCGGAGCGCACGGCGCTGTCCAGCGCCCCCATCGTCTCTTCCAGCGGCGTGTCCGGATCGAAGCGGTGCGAATAGAAGATGTCGACGTAATCGAGGTCCATGCGCTTGAGGCTCTGATCCAGGCTCGAGAGCAGGTACTTGCGGCTGCCCCATTCGCCGTAGGGGCCAGGCCACATGTGATAGCCCGCCTTGGTGGAGATCACCATCTCATCGCGGTAGCCGGCGAAATCACGCTTGAGCATGCGACCGAACATTTCCTCGGCACTGCCCGGCGGCGGCCCGTAGTTGTTGGCCAGATCGAAGTGGGTGATGCCCAGATCGAAGGCGGTCTGGCAGATGGCGCGCGCATTGTCTTCGTGGGCGTTGTTGCCGAAGTTGTGCCAGAGCCCCAGTGACAGGCGGGGCAGTTTGAGGCCGCTCTTGCCGCAGCGCTGGTAGTGCATGCGTTCGTAGCGATCTTCAGCCGGGGTATAGCGCATGGCGGAGTCCTTTCACGAGTGGAGGCGTCGATGTCTCACAGGGGTGAGGTGACATCGAATGACGCCTTCAGTCTAGGTCGCGTCTGCAGGTCTGATAAGCACATGCGAACGAATAGATTGTTCGCCAGAGCATACAATGCTGTGGCAGGCTCGATCACTCAAACCTCGGGTGACTGACATGAGGAGCAGGCAGAATGCGGCATCACAAGCAGGTGGAGCGACTGATGTTGTTCGCTCAGGTGGCGGAAGCCCTCAGCTTCACCCGGGCGGCCAAGGCGCTGGGCGTGTCGCGTGCTCATCTTTCCGAGCAGGTGCGGCGGCTGGAGCAGGACATCGGGGCGCCCTTGCTGATCCGCACCACGCGGGCGGTACGCCTTACCGAGGAGGGCGAGCGCATTCGCCAGCGCATGCAGTCGGTACATGGCGAGTTGCTGGCACTGGAGCGCGAGCTTGAACACGACCTGGAGCAGACGAGTGAGTCGGAGCGTCAGGGCTACAGCGGGGTGTTGCGCATCACGGCGCCGGTACTGTTCGCCGAGCGTTATCTGGTCGAGGTCTGCAATGCCTTCCAGGCACGCCATCCGGCGGTCGAGCTGCGTCTGGACGTCAGTTACGAGAGCCATGACCTGACCCGTGAGCCATTTGATGTGGCATTTCGCGCCACGCGCACGCCACCTGACAACATGATCGCGCGTCGCCTGCTCGATTACGTCCACTGCTGCTGCGCCTCGCCCGAGTATCTTGCCGCGCATGGCACGCCGCACACGGCCGCGGCGCTTGGCGATCATCGCTGCCACGTCTGGTCGGGGCAGTCCGGCTGGCCGCTGGCCAGTGGTGAGGTCAGTCTCGCGGGGGGATTGGCCATCAATGATCACCGTCTGCTCAAGCAGCAGGCGCTGGGTCATGCCGGCATCATCCGGGTCGCCCATTATCTGGTCGATCGTGAGCTGGCCGAGGGCCGTCTGGTGCGTCTGCTGGCGCATGAGGAGGGCGAACCCAACAGCATCTACATGCTCTATCCCCAGCGCCTGCCGCAGTCGGGCAAGCTGCGCGCCTTCATGGCGGCGGTGGAAGCCGCCATGCCACCTCGCGGTGCGTGAAGGAAAGACACAGGCGCAAGAGTGGCGTATGCAAAAAGACCGCCGTGCCCTGATGGGCGCGGCGGTCTTTTCATTCGCCTCTTTTATCCAGCCTGGCGGGGCCTCTTTATCCAGGCTGGCGGGGCCTCAGAGGCCCAGCGCGGCGACCCCGGCCTTGGCGATCTGGGCATCCTGCTCCGGCTTGACGCCGGACACGCCGATGCTGCCGGCGATCTGGCCTTCGACCATCACCGGCACGCCGCCGCCCAGCATGCCTTCAAGCTGCGGCGCTGACAGGAAGGCGGTGCGTCCGCCGTTGATGGAGTCCTCGAACAGCTGGGTCTCGCGGCGACCCAGGGCGGCGCTCTTGGCCTTCTCCTGGGCGAAGTAGCCGGTCATCGCCGGGGTGTCGTCGAGGCGACGCAGACCCAGCGGGTGGCCGCCATCGTCGGCAACGGCGATGGAGACGGCCCAGCCATTGGCCTCGGCTTCCTTCTGGGCGGCGTCCAGCATCTGATTGACGTCAGCGAGGGTCAGTACGTGGCGAGTGATCATCGGGCTTCCTTGGCAGTGGTGAGGGAAAAGGACAGTGAAAGAGATAGTGAAACAGATACTGAAACAGATAGTGACGCTTCATTTCTGCGGGAGCGTCTCGGGCAGGGCGTCATCCACCAGTTCGATCCAGTGACTCACCGGCGTGCGTCCGGCGCTCGAGAGATGCGTCTGACAGCCGATGTTGGCGGTGGCGATGCGCGCAGGCCCGTTGGCCTCCAGCGCCTCAAGCTTGCGGTCTCGCAGCTGGCGTGACAACTCCGGTTGCGTGATCGAGTAGGTGCCGGCGGACCCGCAGCACAGATGGCCCTCCATGACAGGGGCCAGCGTGAAGCCCAGTTGCGACAGGATCTTCTCCACCTCGCCGCCCAGTCCCTGGGCATGTTGCAGGGTGCAGGGGCAATGGAAGGCCAGCGGCTGTTGGTCGGGCGCGGCCGCGAGACTCTGTCGATCATCGCGGGCGATCTCCTCACCGAGCACCTCGACGATATCGCGGGCCAGGGCGCTTACGCGCGCGGCGCGCTCAGCATAGTCTGGGTCATCGGCCAGCATCTCGCCATATTCCTTGACGAAGGCCCCGCAGCCACTGGCGGTCTGCACGATCGCTTCCGCACCGGCCTCGATGGCCGGCCACCAGGCATCGATGTTGGCACGCATGCGCGCGCGACCGGCCTGCTGGGCGTTGAGGTGATAGTCGATGGCACCGCAGCAGCCGGCCTCCTGAATGGGCGTGACGCCGATGCCGAAGCGCGCCAGCACACGGGCAGTGGCGGCATTGATGTTGGGGGCCAGGCCCGGTTGCACGCAGCCCTCCAGCATCAGCACCTGGCGAGAAAGCGCCTGATCGGAAGGCGTCGCGGCGACGGGGGCAGTCGGGTGCTCGGCTTGACGGTCGCGCTCGCGGGTCAGCGGGATCTTGTCGGCCAGCGCGCCAGGCGCGAGGGGACGAAAGCGCACGCCAAGTGCCAGCAGGGCCTTGAAGCGCGCGGGTTCGACCAGCGCATGGCGCAGGCCGCTGCGCAGCAGGCGCTCGCGCCACGGGCGGCCGACGCGACGCTCCAGTTCCTGACGCCCGATATCGAGCAGGGTGTGATACTGCACGCCCGACGGGCAGGTGGTCTCGCAGCTGCGACAGCTCAGGCAGCGATCCAGATGCCGCTGGGTCTCGCGGGTGATCTCGCTGGCCTGCTGGCGGGTGCTTGCGTCCTGGCTCTCGGGGTCGCTTTCCAGCAGCTGCTTGATCAGATAGATGCGCCCGCGCGGTCCGTCGCGCTCATCGCCCAGCAGCTGATAGGTGGGGCAGGTGGCATTGCAGAAGCCGCAATGCACGCAGCTGCGCAGGACCTTGTCGGCCCGCTGGATATGCGGTCTGGCAAGCGCGGCGTCACTGAAGTGGGTCTGCATTCAGGTGCGTCTCCTGTCGTGGCGTGAGTCACATCTCGGCATACAGGCGACCGGGATTGAGGATGCCGTGGGGGTCCAGCCGCTGCTTGAGCTGAAGGTGATAGCGGGCATTGGGGGCGGCCAGCGGCATCAGCGGGCTGTCCTCGGCGGCGACGGTGCCCGGCGTGTAGCAGATGGCATGGCCGCCCAGCCGACTGGCCAGCGAGCGGATGCGCTGGGCCGGGGCATCGCTTGCCAGCCAGCGCTGGGCACCCGCCCAGTCACACAGCAGGTCGGCATCCCCCAGAGGGCCCAGCAGTTCGCTGACGGCGGCTTGCCACTCGAGGTGGTCAAGCGCCAACGGCAGCGACAGTCGCCACAGCGCCTGATGCGGTGCGCGCGCGCTGAAGAAGGGCAGGCGGTGCTCACGCAGCTCAGTCCAGTGCGCCGTCGCCTGATCCGCCGTCAGGGCCTCGCCGCCCAGCTGCTCGCAACCGGCCTGGACCGAACGCTCGCCCCCTTCCAGGCGCAGGGTGAGGCGGCCGTCATGCCAGCTGGACGCCGTGATCGGCAGCGGCGTGCGGCCCCAGGCATTCAGGCGAGTCAGCGCCTCGGCGAGGCTGAGCTCCAGACACAGCGATTCGCTTGCCACCGGGCGCGGCATGACCTTGAGCGAGACTTCGCTGATCACGCCCAACGTGCCCTGAGCGCCGCACATCAGGCGCGACAGGTCGTAGCCCGCCACGTTCTTCATCACTTCTCCACCGAAGCGCAGCGCCTTGCCGTCGGCACTGATGATGCGCGTGCCCAGCACCAGGTCGCGCAGGCTGCCGCTCCAGGGGCGGCGTGGGCCGCTGAGTCCCGAGGCGAGCGTGCCGCCGACGGTCGCCGCGGGGCCGAAGTGGGGCGGCTCGCAGCTCAGGTGCTGACCTTGCTCGGCGAGCACGGCCTCCAGCGTCGCCAGCGGCGTGCCGGCGCGCACCGAGACCATCAGCTCCACCGGGTCGTAGTGGGCGATGCCATGATGCGCGCGCATGTCGAGCACTTCCTCGGCGGCCACTTCGCGGCCGAGGAAGGCCTTGCTGCCACTGCCGGCGATGCGCAGCGGGCGCTTCGCCTCATGGGCGGCGCGGACCTGTTCACGGAGTGCCTCGCTGGCGTCCTGCTGCTGCGGGGGCTGGCTGGCGGCAGGCGTAGCGCACTCGGCATGGCTTGGCACCTGATCCTGGAGAGAATCATCTGGCTCTGGCATGGCATGTCTCTATTAAAGTGGCGATGAAGTGGCGAACGTCAGGTAGCGAAAGGTCAGGCGGCAGCGGATTCGAGAGCTTTCCATGATAGAGAAACCGTCCAGCAACGCGGCAGCTGTCTAGAAACGCGGCAGATCGGGATGCGGCAACTGGTTGTCATGCACATGCATGGCACCGAATTCGGCACAGCGCGCCAGCGTCGGGATGTTCTTGCCGGGGTTGAGCAGGCCAGCGGGGTCGAAGGCGGCCTTCACGGCATGGAAGACGCAGATCTCCTCGTGGTTGAACTGGGCGCACATCTGATTGATCTTCTCGCGGCCCACGCCATGTTCGCCGGTGATGCTGCCGCCGGCGGCCACGCACAGTTCGAGAATCTTGCCGCCGACCTCCTCGGCCAGTTCCAGCTCGCCGGGCTGGTTGGCATCGAACAGGATCAGCGGGTGCATGTTGCCGTCACCGGCATGGAAGACATTGGCCACCGCGAGCCCCGATTGGCGCGAGAGCTCCGCGATGCCGTTCAGCACGGCGGGCAGCTCGCGACGCGGAATGGTGCCATCCATGCAGTAGTAGTCCGGCGACATGCGACCCACGGCGGGGAAGGCATTCTTGCGCCCGGCCCAGAAGCGCGCGCGCTCGGCCTCATCCTGTGCCTGGCGGATCTCGGTGGCGCCGGCGCGCTCCAGCACCTCACGGACTCGCGCGCAGTCATCGATGACATCGGCCTCGGCGCCGTCCAGCTCGCAGAGCAGAATGGCGGCGGCCTCGATCGGATAGCCCGCGTGGATGAAGTCCTCGGCGGCGCGGATCGCCAGGTTGTCCATCATCTCGAGTCCGCCGGGGATGATGCCGCAGGCGATGATGTCGCCCACCGCGCGGCCGGCCTTGTCGATATCGGCGAAGCTCGCCATCAGCACCTTGGCGGTCTCGGGCCTGGGCAGCAGGCGCACCGTGACTTCCGTGACCACCCCCAGCATGCCTTCGGAGCCGGTCATCAGCGCCAGCATGTCCAGCCCGGGTGAGTCGAGGCTGTCGGCGCCGATCGTCATCGCCTCGCCTTCGATGGTCAGCATCTCGAGCTTGAGCAGGTTGTGAACGGTCAGGCCGTACTTGAGGCAGTGCACACCACCGGCATTCTCGGCCACGTTGCCGCCGATGGAGCAGGCGATCTGCGAGGAAGGGTCCGGTGCGTAGTAGAGCCCGAAGGGCGAAGCGGCCTCGGAAATGGCGAGATTGCGCACCCCGGGCTGCAGGCGTGCGGTGCGGGCGTCGGGGTCGATCTCGAGAATCCGCGCCATGCGCGACATCACCAGCAGCACGCCTTGCGCCAGCGGCAAGGCACCGCCGGACAGCCCGGTGCCGGCGCCACGTGTCACCACCGGCACGCCCAGCGCATGACATTCACGCAGCAGGGCGGCGACCTGCTCGACCCGCTCCGGCAGGGCAACCAGCATCGGCATGACGCGATAGGCGGACAGGCCATCACATTCGAAGGGATGCAGGTCCTCCTCGCGGTGCAGCAGCGTCAGGTCCGGCAGCAGGGTGGTGAGATGCGCCAGCACCTGGCCCTTGTCGTGCTGGGCCAGCGGTCCATCCAGCGTCGGGTCATAGAGGATATTCATGCACTGCCTCCCGGGAGGTTGGGGTCTGCGCGGCTGCTGTCTGTCGTTTCTGTCTGCTGGTGCTGTCTGTCGTTACTGTCGGTTGATGCGGGGTTCGAGCGAGTCGCCTGTCGATTCCGCCGCACCTGATCTGCACACAATCTGGCCTGCCTCCCCGGCCTTGTCCATGCCTCACACCAGTGGTCTGACCAGACATTCGTCTAGTGTTTGTGCAAGGAAAACCACGCTTTACTGGCCTCACGCCTGCAGCCATCAGGCGGCTTTGCGCCCGCTGATCGACAGGTCTGACCAGTCGGGAATCGCCAGGCGCCGGCAGTGAGTCAATGACGCGCCGCCGGCGGGTCGATCAAGTGCCACGAGCGGGTTGATCAAGGCGAGCACACAAAGGTCGAGCAAAAGGGGAGGGGCAGGATGCTGCGAACCATCGCCGAGTCAGGCGCGGATCCCCGCGCTGCGGATCAAGCAGCGGCGCGTCTGGAGCAATTGATTCTGGACGGCGTGCTCAAGCCCGGGCAGATGATCCCCTCGGAGCGCCGGCTATGTGAGCGGCTGGGCATCTCGCGGGCCTCGCTGCGCGAAGGGCTCAGGCTGTTGCGTGGCAAGGGCATCATCGAGACGCGACACGGCAAGGGCTCGAGCGTCGCGGCGCTGTTGCCGAGCGGCGATATCAGCCCGCTGATGCACCTGTTTCGGGATCAGCCGCGCACCCTGTATGACCTGCTGGAAGTGCGGGCCCTGCTGGAAGGGCAGTCGGCGCGACTGGCCGCCCAGCGCGGCACGCCGGCGGATAGAGTACTGATCCGGCGTCATTACGAGGCGATGGCGGCCTGCGTGCGCGAGTATCCGCCCGACTTTGCGTCCTCAGCGCCGAGCGATGAGGCGCTGCCGGATGCCCAGCAGCTGGCACGTCACGATCACGCCTTCCACCACGCCATCTGTGAGGCGTCCCACAATCCGGTGCTGGTGCATACGCTCAAGGGCATCAATGACCTGCTGCTCAGCTCGGTGTTCGCCTCGCTGCGCAATCTCTACCATCGCCCGATTCCCCGCGGCCAGATCAATGCCCAGCACACGGCCATCTACCGTGCGGTGATGGACCAGCAGCCGGAGGCGGCGGAGAAGGCGGCGCTGGAGCATCTGCACAGCATTCGCGACAACCTGCGCGAGCTGGAGGCGGAGGACGAGCGGCTGGTGCGCTCGGCCATGCGGCTGGAAGGCTTCGAGTAGCGCGTCAGGGTTTTTGGCTCAGGCTCAGGCTCAGGTGTGTGCGCTGGCTGGCATGGGCGCTGGGCTGGAGTGCTCGCTGGTGGACAAGCTGGCTGGCAAGCGGGGCGGACTCAAGGCAAAGTGGTCAGCTCATCGCCCAGGACAACGTGCTGCCTTCATGTGGAAACTCTCTTCCGCGAGTGATTGGCTCGACCGCCTCAATCACTCCCGCCACGCCATGCTGTGGCTGTTCATCGCCTCGATGCTGGAAACCCTGCTGATCCCGATTCCCATCGAGGTCGTTCTGATCCCGTGGATGCTGCGCCACCCCGAGCGCCGCTGGCGCGTGGCCGCGGTGGCACTCGCCGGCAACCTGACCGCGGCATTGCTGGGCTTCTATCTGGGAGCCTACGCGCTGGCGACGTGGGGTGATGGGCTGATCGGCTTCTTCGGCGGGCAGCAGGCCTTCGAATCCTTCCAGCAGCGCTTCAGCGAGCAGGGCTTCCTTGCCATCATGCTGATCGGCATCGTGCCGATCCCCTTCCAGAGCGCCATGCTGGTCGCCGGTGCCAGCGGCTATCCGGTCGCGTTGTTCCTGCTGGCGGCATTGGTCGGGCGCGGGGTGCGCTATTTCGGACTGGCAGCACTGGTGGCACTGGTCGAGGATCAGGCGCTGGCGCTCTGGCAGCGCTACTCGCGCCCGCTGGGAGTGATCGGGCTGGCGCTGACCGGCGTGTGGCTGTGGCAGGCCTTCATCGCCTGATCGCTCAGTCTTGCCGGCTTGCGCTGGCCTGGGAGAGCAGCGCCTTGCCGTGCTGATAGTCGGCCTGCCAGATCGCCTCTGGCACCATGCTGCCGCCGGTGGCCCAGACGACATGGGTGGTGTTGGCCTGCACCTCGCCGTCATCCAGCCCGTTGGCCGCCCGCCAGGCGTGCCACTCGGGGGCGTCATTGCGCAGCACGTGGCGGATACCGGGCACGCCGGCCAGCGCGGACGGCTCAAGCATGAGCCCTTCGCTGTCATATGCCAGCGCGAGCAGTTCGAGCAGATGCTCATCGCGCACGGTATGGATGCCGCTGAGCAAGGGGGCCATCACGCGCCCGACGAAGGCCGAGGCGCGCCCCACCGCCAGGCCATCGGCGCAGGTGCGATTGTCCAGCCCGATATCCTCCACCGCGATGCCGTCATGCTCGCCGGTCAACATGCCCAGCAGCATGCAGGGGGAGTTGACCGGCTCGGCGAAGAAGCAGTGCACGGCGTCACCGAAGACCTGCTTGAGGCCGTAGGCCACGCCACCCGGTCCGCCGCCGACGCCGCAGGGCAGATAGACGCAGAGCGGATGGCGGGCATCCACCGGGATGCCCTGCGCCGAGAGCTGCTCCGCGAGGCGGCTGGCCGCCGTGGCGTAGCCCACGAATAGATCCCGCGAGCTTTCGTCATCGATGAAGTGGGCGTTGGGCTGCTGCGCTTCCTGGCGCCCCGCGGCGACAGCCTTGCCGTAATCCCCGCTGTGCTCCACTACCTCCGCGCCCCGCGCGCGTAGCAGGTCCTTCTTCCATTGCTTGGCATCCGCCGACATGTGCACGGTGACGTGAAAGCCGAGCCGCGCGCTCATGATGCCGATGCTGAGCCCCAGATTGCCGGTGGAGCCCACCACGACCTGTTGGCCGGCCAGCAGATCACGTATCTCATCACGCTGGAAGGCGCGGTAGTCGTCTTCCTGATGCAGCAGCCCTGCGTCAATGGCGAGACGCTCGGCATGCTTGAGCACCTCGTGGATGCCACCGCGCGCCTTGATCGAACCCGAGATGGGCAGGGCGTTGTCGCACTTGATCATCAGGCGGCCGGGCAGCGGGGATTCGGTTGCGCTGAGGGGAGATGCGGTCGAGGCTATGCCGCTCAGCGCCTGCTGCAAGCCGGGCGCTGCCACCAGCGGCGATTCGATGCGCCCTGACGCGGCGGCGGTCTCGGGGAAGGCTTCGGCAATCCAGGGAGCGAAACGCATCAGGCGTGCGTCGGCATCCTCGATGTCCTGGACTCCCACGCCACTCGCCTGCAGCGCCGGTGAGGCGAGCGCCTGGGCGGTCGCGACGCGTTCAGGATTGAGCCAGCCGATTTCGCGGCCGGCCATCAGGCTGGCGATTTCCGGGTGACGCAGCGTCAGGGCGTGGAGGTCATGGGGCGTGGCAGACATGCGGTGTCCTTGTGGGGGCTCGATCCAGCGATCAGGTCAGATCACAGGTTAGCGCGTCTTCCACTGGCAACGCACGTAGCCCAGCTTTCACATTCCGTAAAGGTCAGTGACAAAAAAGACCGAATTTTTTGGCAACCGTCGGGATAGAAATGCAAAAGGTGCAGTCATAGTAAGCAAGGACATGATGTTATCGCGATGTTATGTCTGGCTTTAACTGTTCTTTGGTCCGCCACGGTTTTCCTGGCGGATTTTTTTATGCCTGAAATACGCGGGCTTTGGCAGGTTGTCGCCGGGGACATTCGGATTCTCCCAAGCTTTCAGCGACTTTCACTGTGGCCAGAAGCCTTGGTGGCAGGGCGCGGTACAGCGCTTCCCTGCGACTGTCACCGCCTCGGGTTGCGGCGCGTAAACTGATGGGCGTCAGGCTGGCGGCAGAGATTGATTAGCCATTGGGTAATCTTCGAGGCGTTGGCCTACTGGTGCAAGCATGCTGAAGGCGCTCTCGATGCACTCGGTTTTCTCAGTCCTAACGTGCAGAGCCCCCAGCGGTGATGACCGCTGGGGGCTCTGTACGTTAGGACTGGCTCCAAGCAGTTTCTTGATGGATGAACTGTCTCAACAGCCGTTCTGCATCACCAGCAGCGCACTCAGGACATCGCGGCGGGTGACCATGCCGATCAGGCGGCCCTGCTCGACCACCGGATAGACCTTGGGACGCTGGCCATTCATGTGCTGCGCCAGGTCCGTGATGCTGTCATTCGGGCCGACGCTGAGGACTTCGTGACGCATCAGGTCGCCGACCTGGGCATGCTGGCCGCAGTGATAGGCGCTGTCGAGCAGCTTGCCGAGGATGTCCTGTTCGGAGATGAAGCCGATCAGGCGGTCCAGGTCATCCACGACCGGCACGCCGGGCAGACGGTGGTGGGTCAGGCCCTGGGCGAGTTCGAGAATGCTGGTGCGTGCCTTCACGCGATAACAGTCGCGGGACATGATGTCGCGAAGGGTCGAGGGCACCTTGAGCTGGGTGGCTTTCATGGGCAGATCTCCTGCGTCACTGCTCTTCGACTCTCCGGTGAGGGAGTCGTGCGATGAATGCCGGCAGCCACTTTCGTGACTGCCGGCGACATTCAACATCTGTTCAGAGCATAGGGCATCACTGCGTGAGCTGCGCGTCCCGTTGCCTTGAGGGGGTATCAGTCACCCGGACCGCATTCCATGCAACGCTCGACGATGGCCGGGCCCAGCTGCAGGTTGGCGTTGAGGTCACGCAGCGCGGTGCGCAGGCCTTCCTCGATCACCGGGTGATAGAAGGGCATTTCCAGCATCTGCTCGATGGTCATGCGTTGCTGATGGGACCAGGCCAGCAGGTGGGCGAGGTGCTCGGCACGCGGACCGAAGATCTCGGCACCCAGCAGCAGGCCGGTGCCTTGCTCGCCATAGACGCGCAGCATGCCCTTGTTCATGCGCATCACGCGGGAGCGACCCTGGCCGGTGAAGTCGACTTCGCCCACCGCGTAGCAGTCGCAGGCACCGTAGCGCTGTTCGATCTCGGCGGTCGAGAGGCCGATGGTGGCCATCTGCGGATCACTGAACACGACGGCGATGGTGCTCTTGCGCTGACCGGCACGCACGTCGGGGAAGCGACCGGCGTTGTCACCGGCGATACGACCCTCATCGGAGGCTTCGTGCAGCAGCGGCAGGTCGTTGTTGGCGTCGCCGGCGATGAAGACATGGCTCGGCGTGTCGTCGCTCAGACGAGTCTGCAGGGTGTGACGATTGAAGATCGGCACGCCGCGCTCGTCCAGCTTCAGGCCCAGCGCCTCGATATTGAGGCGATCGACGTTCGGGCGACGGCCGGTGGCCGCGAGCAGGTAGTCGAAACGCTCGGTGAGAAGCGCTTCGCTGCCACGCTCGATGAAGGTGATCTCGACACCGGCGCCGTTCTCGTCCTCGACACGTTCGATCTTCTCGACCTTGGCGTCCGGGTCGAGATAGAACTCCTCGTTGAAGACGCGATCGGCATTGGCACGCAGCTTCTCGTCACGCAGCGGGCCGATGGCGCCGCCGACACCGAACATGCGGATGCGCACGCCGAGACGCGTGAGCGCCTGGCCCAGCTCCAGCCCGATGACGCCCGGGCCGAAGACGGCGACGGATTCCGGCAGGTCGTCCCAGTCGAAGACGCTGTCGTTGATGATCAGGCGGTCACCGGCATTCTCGAAGAAGCCCGGGTAGCTGGGGCGTGAGCCGGTGGCGATCACGACACGCTCGAAGGTGACGCGGGTCTCGTTGTCGCCGATGATCAGGCTGTTGGCGGTCTCGAAGCGCGCATTGCCGCGCAGCTTGTCGTGGGAGGGAATGCCTTCCACGGACTCGACCACGAAGCCGACGAAGCGGTCGCGCTCACGCTTGACGCGGTCCATCACGGCGCGGCCATCCACCTTGACCTCGCCTTCGATATTGATGCCGAACGGTGCGGTATCACGGGCGTGATGCGCGGCTTCGGCTGCACTGATCAGCAGCTTGGAAGGCATGCAGCCGACACGGGCGCAGGTGGTGCCGTAGGGGCCACCTTCGATCATGACCACGGAATCGGTGTGTGCCTTGGCGGCGCGATAGGCACCCAGACCGGCACTGCCGGCACCGATGATGGCGACTTCAACCTGGCGTTCGTTCACGTCGTACTCCTCAAGGCGCGCCAGTGGCGCACCTGACAATGGGGTCTCAGGCGCGAGTGTGGCCCGCGCGTGATGAAAAGAGAAAGTTATCGGGGCCTGTCAGCGTGAAGCGTTCAAGCGCTGGTCAGACTGCCGAAGTAGCGGGCGACTTCATCGCTGCCGCCGACATGCTCGCCGTCGATCCAGACCTGCGGCACGGTGGCCTGACCGGTCATGGCGCGCAGGGTGCGTGAGGTCACGCCGCGGGTGCCGACTTCGATGACTTCGTAGCTGATGCGCGCTTCGTCGAGCATCTGCTTCGCACGTGCGCAGTACGGGCAGCCCGGCTTGCTGAACAGGGTAGCGAAGCTGGGACGGCCGGCGTCCGGGTCCAGATAGTCGAGCATGGTATCGGCGTCGGAGACTTCGAAGGGGTCGCCCGGCTTCTGCGGCTCGATGAACTGCTTCTCGACCACGCCGTTGCGTACCAGCATGGAATAGCGCCAGCTGCGCTTGCCGAAACCGATGTCGCTCTTGTCGACCAGCATGCCCATGCCGGCGGCGAAGTCACCGTTGCCATCGGCGATCAGGCTCAGGTTCTCGGCTTCCTGATGCTCGCCCCAGGATTCCATGACGAAGGCGTCATTGACGGACAGGCAGACGATCTCGTCGACGCCGACAGCATAGAAGCGATCGGCCAGCTCGTTGTAGCGCGGCAGGTGAGTGGAGGAGCAGGTCGGGGTGAAGGCGCCCGGCAGGGCGAAGACCACCACGTTGCGGCCCGAGAAGATCTCCTCGCTGGTGCGTTCGACCAGACGGCCGTCGCGACGGATCTTGAAGCTGACGTTCGGGACCTGCTGGCCTTCGTGTGATTCGAGTTGCATGAAATTGGCTCCGGTCTCGATGAGACGTATCTAAAGGGGATGGCAGGCGACTGAGGCTCGATGACAATGTCGAGTGCATGAGAAATCAGTGCCTTGCGAAACTGGAGCCAGTCTAGGGGCAAGCCTCTTGCGGGTGAATTTGATTGCATCAAGCGAGGCGATAGCTTTTCTTGATGATACTGCTGACAGTCAGTCGTGTGCTGGCTCATGGCCTTGTTCTCGGCAGGAACGTGCTGGTCGGCAAGCGGCTTTTTTGCCGGAAATAGTTATACAGACTTGATATTTGCCCCTGTCAGCCATAAGTAGTGGGTACGTCACAGCATCGTCAGGCGTCGAGTCTGGCAAGCGAGGCAATAGATGAACGCACGAGAGTACATGGCGAAGCACGGCCTGGACGGCGACAAGGACAAGGAGGAGGACAAGCCTCAGAGTCTGGAAGAACATGCCTGGGCACGTGCACGTGAGTCCGGCAGCCATCGGCCACGCACGGGGACGCCGCATGACTGGGAAGACTGGGAGCGCTACCACGAGCAGCTGGCTGCGGACTCCGAGAAGCTGTCCCAGAAGATCGATCGTCAGGCCCGCGCCGGCGGATCCGCCTCTGCGCACGACGATGACGTCGACAAGGCTGACGCTGATCGAGAAGGGCAGTGATCAAGACCGTCAGTCCTCAAGACGGGAGCTGATATAGAAGGACAGTGATCAAGAAGGACACTGATCAACACGAGTACTGAACATTCATGACCTCCGTGGAGTCACGGTTGTCACAATCGCAAGGAGCAACTCATGGATATCATTCGCATCATTCTGGCCATCATCCTGCCGCCGCTGGGCGTTCTCATGCAGGTGGGTGTCGCCAACAAGCATTTCTGGATCAACATCATCCTGACCTGCTTCGGTTTCCTGCCGGGGATCATCCACGCGGTGTGGGTCATTACCAAGTTCTGACCGCCGCTGAGCCCCAGAGGCTCTGATATGGCTGCCCAACTCGGGCAACCCAGAGTTGAAAGACCCAAAGCCCCCGCTGCCTTGTGCGCAGCGGGGGCTTTTCAGTGGGCGCTCACCGGGGAAGCGCCATGTGGCGTCGGTGATCCAGCGGCGGTGCTTGCCGAGGCCCCTCGGCGAATGGCAGGCGACGGTAGTTCAACATGTAGACTTTCGCATAGCCTGATTTCAACGCTTTTCAGCGAGCGCGGCGCTTGTCGCCTCTCGCTTGCCCCCGTAGGGTCAAATGGGACTGAGGGCAGCGATCAGGGTCGGTGAAGCCTGTTCGATCACATGCTCCACGATAACAACAACACGTATGGATACCACGCATGGTCACGACTGCTGAGCCCGACGCGCCGCAGGAGACCAGCTCCTGCTTCGCGATCTTCAATGATGTGCAAAAGAGCTATGACGGCGAAACGCTGGTGGTCAAGGGCTTCAATCTTGAAGTCCAGCGCGGCGAGTTCGTCACCCTGCTGGGGCCGTCCGGTTCCGGCAAGACCACCTGCCTGATGATGATGGCAGGCTTCGAAACGCCGACTCACGGCGACATCCTCCTCGACGGTACCCCCATCAACGACTTGCCACCGCACAAGCGCGGTATCGGCATGGTCTTCCAGAACTATGCGCTGTTTCCGCACATGAGCGTGGCCGAGAATCTGGCCTTCCCGCTGGAAGTGCGCGGCATGAGCAAGGAGGAAATCTCGACCAAGGTGGCCAACGCGCTGGACATGGTGCGACTCGGCGAATTCGGCGATCGCCGTCCGGGGCAGCTCTCCGGTGGGCAGCAGCAGCGGGTCGCCCTGGCACGTGCGCTGGTCTTCGAGCCGGAGCTGGTGCTGATGGATGAACCGCTGGGGGCGCTGGACAAGAATCTGCGCGAAGAGATGCAGTTCGAGATCAAGCGCATCCACCAGCGCCTCGGCGTCACCATGCTCTACGTGACCCACGATCAGACGGAAGCGCTGACCATGTCGGACCGCATCGCGGTCTTCAATGACGGCATCGTCCAGCAGCTGGCGACCCCCGAGGCGCTGTATGAAGCGCCGGAGAATGCCTTCGTCGCCTATTTCATCGGCGAGAACAATCGCCTCAACGGCCAGGTATCGCAGCTCGACGCTCAGGGTGAGCATTGCACGGTGACCCTCGACAGCGGCGAGCAGGTACGGGCACTCAAGGTGGCCGTCAATGAGGTCGGCGAGCGCACCCAGCTGTCACTGCGCCCGGAGCGGGTACGCCTGCTGTCGGCGGAAGAGCCAGGCGCCGCGGGCACGCAAAGCCCTCCCGACAATGTCTTCTCCGCCGAGGTGCTCGAGGTGATCTATCTTGGAGATCATCTACGCACGCGCGTGGCGGTATGTGGCAGTGACGAATTCATCATCAAGACACCCAACGCCGAGGGCTATCCGCCCTTGCGGCCCGGGCAGACCTTGCAGGTGGGATGGGACGCCTGCGATTGCCGGGCGCTGGATGCCTGAGGCCAGCAAAGGTCAGAACAGGCCAGTTAAGGACAGACTAGAAAAGGACAGGCTAGACAGGACAGGCGAGAAAGGAACAGCAGCACGGGAGGTGAAGCACGCTTCCTCAGCAGAGCAAGAGCAGATTTCGCGACAAGAGTGCAGCACAACAACAAGAAATCAGGGAGATTCATCCATGTCAGTCATCAATCAGTTCACCGCGTCATTCACTACCTCGCGCCCGGGCATGCCGCTGCGCAGCCTGCTGGCGGTTGCCGTGGCAGCGGCCGGCATGAGCGCCGGAGCGGCCCAGGCCGAGACGCTCAATATCGTCTCGTGGGGCGGCGCCTATACCGACAGCCAGAACAAGGCCTATCACGAGCCCTGGGAGGAGAAGAGCGGCGACACCGTCGTCAATATCGACAAGTCATCCAATGCGCTTTCCGGTCTGCGCGCACAGGTCCAGGCCGGCAACGTCACCTGGGACCTGGTCGACATGCTGCCCAGTGATGCCTTGATCGCCTGTTCGGAAGGGCTGATCGAGCCGCTGGACCCGGACACCCTGTTCGCGGCAGCGCCGGATGGCACGCCGGCCAGCGAGGACTTCATCGAGAATTCGCTCAGCGAGTGTTTCGTGCCGCAGATCGTCTACTCCAACATCGTGGCCTTCAATACCGAGATGTTCCCCGAGGACAAGCAGCCGGATTCCATCGATGACGTCTTCAATCTCGAGGAATTCCCCGGCAAGCGTGCGCTGCAGAAGAAGCCGATCAACAACATGGAGTGGGCGCTGGTAGCCGATGGCGTTGCCCCGGAAGATGTCTACGAGATGCTGGATTCCGAGGAAGGCATCGAACGTGCCTTCGCCAAGCTCGATACCATCAAGGACAGCGTGATCTGGTGGGAAGAGGGCGCACAGCCGCCGCAGCTGCTGGCGGACAAGGAAGTGGCCTTCGCCTCGGCCTACAACGGGCGCATCTTCGATGCCGAGGTCAACGAGAAGCAGCCATTCTCCATCGTCTGGGATGCCCAGGTCTTCGAGCTGGATGGTTGGGTGGTGCCGACCGGCAAGCTCGACAAGGTCAAGGATTACCTGATGTTCGCCACCGATACCCAGCGACTGGCGGATCAGGCCAAGTACATCTCCTACGGGCCTGCGCGTACCTCCTCCGCAGCACTGGTCTCGACCCATGCGGACACCGGCATCGACATGAAGCCGCACATGCCCACATATGGCCCCAACTTCGAGACCGCCATCCCCAAGGATGATGAATTCTGGGCCGACAACCTCGATGAGCTGAGCCAGCGTTTCAACGCCTGGCTGGCACGCTGACCCCTGCACTGACCCGCTGGCCCCGGTGGCGCACACCCGCGCGCCGGGGCCTTTTTGATCATGCCTGATGGCCCGTCGGCCATGCTCGATTCCGCCAGGTTGGCTTCCGTCACTGTCACGCGGAAGCCGGCTGGCGGCCCAGGCATCCTCGGATAGCCGATCAAGGAGTGCAGGATGAGCGATTCCTCCGCCCCGGCCACGTCCGGAAGCGCAGCACATGACCCCAATGGTGCCCCCGGCGCGGCGCTGACCACCGCCGATGGCGTACCGCTGAAACAGAGCCTCAATCGCGCCATTCGCCGCAGCCGCATCAAGGCGTTGCTGCTGGTGGCGCCATTGCTGGTCTTCATCGGGCTGGCATTCGTCATGCCCATCTTCGACATGCTGTCACGCAGTGTCGACAACCCGGAAGTCTCCACCTATCTGCCGCGCACCAGCGAGGTGCTGGTCGACTGGGACGGCGAAGGGTTGCCGGAAGAGGCCGCCTACGCCGCCCTGGCGCAGGACCTGGCCGCGGGACTCAAGGCGCGCAATCTCGGACGCGTCGCCTCGCGTCTCAACTACGAAAAGTCCGGCATGCGGTCGCTGTTCATGAAGAGCGCCCGCCGTGCCGGTCGCATGGAGGCCCCTTACAAGGCCGCGCTGATCAAGGCCGATGAGGATTGGGAGGACCCGGATATCTGGCGTCTGATCAAGCGCGAATCGTCGCCTCTCACCGCTTCCTACTATCTGGCGGCGGTGGATCGCCAGTTCTCACCGATAGGGGAGATCGTCGAGAAACCGGAGTATCTGCAGATCCACGTCTCGCTGTTCATCCGCACCTTCTGGATGAGCGCGGCGATCACCGGGCTGTGTCTGTTGCTGGCCTATCCGGTGGCCTGGCTGCTGGCGACCCTGCCGGCCAGTCGCGGCAATCTGCTGATGATTCTGGTGCTGCTGCCGTTCTGGACCTCGCTGCTGGTGCGAACCACCACCTGGATCGCGATCCTGCAGCAGCAGGGGGTGCTCAATGACATGCTGGTGGGCGTCGGGATACTCGCCGAGGAGGCGCGTATCCAGATGATCTACAACAAGACCGGCACCATCATCGCGATGACCCACATCCTGCTGCCATTCATGATCCTGCCGCTGTACTCGGTGATGAAGACCATCCCGCCCAGCTACATGCACGCGGCGCGCTCGCTGGGTGCCGGGCCGATCACCGCCTTCCGACGTGTCTACTTCCCGCAGACCCTGCCGGGCATCGGGGCGGGCTCGATTCTGGTCTTCATCCTCTCCATCGGCTACTACATCACGCCGGCACTGGTGGGCGGGCAGTCGGGCCGCTTCATCACCAACTTCATCGCCTATCACATGCAGACCTCGCTCAACTGGGGGCTGGCAGCGGCCATTGGCTCGATACTGCTGGTCGTGGTGATCCTCTTCTATCTCGTCTACAACCGTCTGATCGGTGTCGACAAGGTCAAACTGGGGTGACAGATGGCCATACCTTCCTATGCAACTCGTGGTGAGCGGATCTGGCATTGGGTGTTCTGCGTGCTGTGCGCGCTGATCTTCCTGTTCCTGATCGGGCCGATCCTGGTGATCATTCCGCTCTCGTTCAATGCCGAACCCTACTTCACCTTCTCGGAGAAGATGCTGTCGCTGGACCCGGAGGGCTACTCGCTGCGCTGGTATCAGGAGTTCTTCACCTCGGATGAGTGGATGCGCTCGATCAAGAACAGCATCATCGTGGCGGTGTGCGCGACGGTGCTGGCCACGGTACTGGGCACGCTTGCCGCACTGGGGCTTTCCAGCCGCTTCATGCCGTTTCGCAACACCATCATGGCGATCCTGATCTCGCCGATGATCGTACCGCTGATCATCAGCGCCGCGGCGATGTTCTTCTTCTTCTCGAAACTGGGGCTGACCCAGACCTATCTGGGCGTGATTCTGGCGCACACGGCGCTGGGCATTCCCTTTGTAGTGATCACGGTGACGGCGACGCTGTCCGGCTTCGATCACTCGCTGACACGTGCGGCGCACTCGCTGGGGGCCAGTCCGAGTCGCACCTTCTTCCGCATCATCCTGCCGCTGGTGACGCCGGGGGTGGTGTCCGGTGCGTTGTTCGCCTTCATCACCTCGTTCGATGAGGTGGTGGTGGTGCTGTTCATCGCCGGGCCGGCGCAGACCACCATCCCGATCCAGATGTGGTCCGGTATCCGCGAGGAGATCAGCCCGACGATTCTGGCGGTGGCCACGCTGCTGGTGCTGGTCTCGATCCTGCTGCTGACGACACTGGAGCTGATTCGCCGGCGTAATGAACGTCTGCGCGGCCTGGCGCCGAGCTGAGCACTGTCCTCGACCCTCTGCCGTCTGCCCTTTGCTCTTGAGTGCTGAGCGCTTGATGGCGGTGAGAAACAGGAGTCGCAAGAAACGCTCGTGCCCCCGCAGAGTCTGTCTGCGGGGGCACGAGCGTTTCAGGACCAGGGCTTGAGGATAGGGCTTGGAGACAGGGCTTGAGGAAAAGCCTGCTGCGTCAGGCCGCGCCGAGTCGCTTGTAGAGCGTGGTGCGGCTGATGCCCAGCTCCCGCGCGAGACGCGAGACGTTGCCGCCCAGCGCGTCCAGCGCACTCTGCAGCTCCTCGGCGCTGGAGAGGTCATGCAGCGAGGGCTGGCCGCTCGCTTGCGAGGGCTGGCGGGCGATCTGGCCCTCTGATGCGGGACAGTCGCCCTGTGAGGCGAGACAGTCGCCCGCCAGCATCACATGGCACGGCTCCAGGGTCGGCCCATCGCACAGTGCCAGTGCCAGGCGCAGCACGTTGTCCAGCTCGCGCACGTTGCCGGGCCAGTCATGCTGGGTGAGGCGATCGAGGAAGGCGGGCGTGATGCGCGGCAGCTCACGTTGCTGCTCCCCGCACAGCCTGGTCAGCAGGGCACGACTCAGACCGGCGATGTCGTGACGCTCCCTCAGCGGCGGCAGGGCGATGGTGGCGCCACATAGGCGATAGTAGAGATCTGCCCGGAAGCGCCCGGCCTTGACCAGCTCGCTGAGGGGCTGATGGGTGGCGGCGACCAGTTCGAAATCGACCCGCTGCGGCTTGCCGCCGCCCAGCGGGGTGACTTCACGCTCCTGCAGCACGCGCAGCAGACGCGCCTGCACATGCAGCGGCATGTCGCCGATCTCATCCAGAAACAGGCGTCCGCCATTGGCCTCGAGCAGGCGGCCTTCGCGTCCGGCGGGGTCGGCACCGGTAAAGGCGCCGCGCCGATAACCGAACAGCTCGGCCTCGACCAGCTCATCAGGCAAGGCGGCGCAGTTGATGGCGACCAGCGGCTGATGGGCGCGATGACTGGCCTGGTGCAGTGCCTTGACCACTTCCTCCTTGCCGACGCCGGTCTCGCCCTGCAGCAGCAGTGGCAGGCGGGCGTTCACCAGCCGCGTCAGCAGTTCGCAGACCCTGGCCCAGCCGGCATCGCCATGATGCAGGCGCGCAAGGCTCGGGTGGCACGCAGTCTCTCGAGCGGCTACCTCGGCCGGTGGCTGGCTTTCTGGGCGCTCGGCCGGCGCGCGGGCCACGACCCGTGGCCTGGGCGGGGCTGCACACAGGGTGTAGCCGGTGAAGCGAGGGTGCTGCGTGAGCGTCACACACTGCGCCTCGGCGAGCTGGGCCAGCGGCGCCCAGTCCAGCTGCCAGCGTGCCAGCGGCTGGCCCAGCAGCAGGTGAATGTCATCGCGGGTGGCGCAGCTGTCGCTGTCCGCTGCATGGGCTGCGCTGTTCGATGCGTTGGCTGCGCTGTGAGATGCGTTGTCTGCGCTGTCGGAGGCGGGCGTGAGTTCAAGGTGAGCCGCCAGCAGCTGTAGTCCCCGGCGACTGGCAGCCGCGACCTGACCTTGCGGCGTGATGGCCAGCAGGGCCGCGCTGGGCGAGTCCAGCTGCGAGCGGTTGAGATGCAGGCGCAACAGGTGATGGTCGTGCCCATGCGCCTCGCCCAGACGGCGTTGCTCGATGTCATCCGCCAGTACGCCGAGCATGCCGAGGCTGTACTGGCGCACACGGTAGGGATCGCAGATCAGTCCCAGGCAGCCCTCGCAGGCGCCGGGCGTCAGGCCGCGACTGGCACTCCAGCTGGCGGGCGCCAGCAGTGCGGCACTGGCGCTGGCCAGCCCCTTGAGGCATTCGGCGTCATGCGCCTCGAGCGCGATGCGTGCCAGGCGATTGGCGCGCGGCGCATTCAGGGTCTCGGCGATGGCGTTGTGGCCCAGCGACTCCTCACGCCAGCGCGCGCCGGGGTGCAACAGGGCGGCGTCATTGCCCAGCAGCTGTTGATGGCCGTAGCTTGCCAGCACCACGCCGTCGCGGTCGGTCAGCACCAGACACGCCTGCCAGTGATCGAGCAGGTTGAGGGTATGACCGGCCACCGCTGACGCCACCGTCGCCATCAGGCTGGCGGCCTGACGCTGACGCCAGACGAGCTCCTCCGGCGGACACCTGAGGGTTGAGGGCGGCAGCGCCGAGGGGAAAGAAGAGGGAAGAGAAGAGGAGGGAGCAGAGGGCAGAGCCGCCGCAGGCGTTGCGCAGGCGGAGTCTCGATCGAGCGCCTGATCCTCCGCGTGGCGGGCTGGATGCTTGGCCGAATGATGAGCAGCGTGGCGCGCTGAGTGCTTGGCGGCGTGGGGTAGTGGCATGCGACGTCCCTTGTGCGGCGGGCCTTTCAGGCCTCTGTTGTTATTGGTGCTGTTATCGGTGCTGTTATCGGTGCTGATATCGGCCTGGGGGAGTGTTCACGGCAATGTTCACTTGTGCGTGGCGAGTGTTCAGTTCCGAGGACTCCAGTGTTCAGTTCCGAGGACTCCAGTGTTCAGACACTGTTCATCAGAGTAGCGGCAGACGCGGCGGATGACGGGCTAGACCATGGTCTGCCCCTGCCTTGGTCGCATCTGGCAAGTGGCTGAATGATAGACAGAAGAGCGGAATCCGGCGCCCTCCGAGGGCTGAAGGTGGGTGTCTGTGGGCAGGGGGCTGCGCGCGGCTGGCACAGGGTTCGCTTGAGGATAGTCACCAGGTGGGTGTGAACACTCGGCAGTGGTTGGCCGTGTCCTTGCCCCGATGACTTTCACCAGACGAGACAGCGCCATGTCCTTGAGCCTTGAGGCGGTCACCCGCCGGGTTGGCCGCGAGACCCATATCGACAGGGTGGACCTGACCTTCGAGCCCGGCTCCTTCAATGTGCTGCTGGGACGCACCCTGTCCGGCAAGACGTCGCTGATGCGCCTGATGGCGGGTCTCGATGTGCCAAGTGACGGGCGCATCGTGATGAACGGCGAGGACGTGACCGGACGTCCGGTGCGCGATCGCAACATCTCGATGGTCTATCAGCAGTTCATCAACTACCCGAGCCTGAGCGTCTACGACAACATCGCCTCGCCTTTGAAGCTGGCGCGCATGGCGCCCGAGGAAATCCGCCGCCGCGTGCACGAGATCGCCGAGATGCTGCATATCGAGCAGTTTCTTGCGCGTCAGCCAGCGGAGCTGTCCGGTGGCCAGCAGCAGCGCACGGCCATGGCGCGGGCGCTGGTCAAGGACGCCGACCTGGTGCTGTTCGATGAGCCGCTGGTCAATCTCGACTACAAGCTGCGCGAAGAACTGCGCCACGAGATGCGCAGCCTGTTCGCGACCCGCAACACCATTGCCGTCTACGCCACCACCGAGCCCGGCGAGGCGTTGGCACTCGGCGGCACCACCACCCTGATGCATGAAGGGCGGGTGCTGCAGTCCGGGCCTACCGAAGCCGTCTACCATCATCCGCTGAGTGTCGAGGCGGCGAAGCTCTACTCCGAGCCGCAGATCAACCTGTTCGAGGCCGAGGTGCGCGGGCGTGAGCTGGCTTTCTCCGGCGCGGCCAGTGCCGGCGAGCAGGGCAGCCGTTTCGTGCTGCCCGCGCCACTGGCGGGGATCGAGAGCGGGGCCTACCGCTTCGGTATCCGCCCCAGCCATCTGGGGCTGGCACCGCTGGCCGATGATGATCTGGAGTTCGCCGTCACGGTGGATATCGCCGAGATCTCCGGCTCCGAGACCTTCCTGCATGTCAGCAATGCCGATCATTCGCTGGTCCTGCATCTGGCCGGCATCCACGACTTCGCCGTGGATGATGCCATCCGCGTCTATGCCCCCGCCCACAAGCTGTTCGTCTATGCCGCCGATGGTGGTGACGGGGCGGAACAGCATGGCGATGGGGCACTGATCCGCTCGCCCGAGCGACCCACCACGACTGGCGGAGGGCTGGCCTGATGGCGGAAATACACCTCAATGATCTGGCGCACAGCTACCTGGCGGCGCCCACCGCGGACAGTGATTACGCCATCCGGCGCATGAATCATGTCTGGCAGCAGGGCGGCGCCTATGCACTGCTCGGCCCGTCGGGGTGTGGCAAGAGCACGCTGCTCAACATCATCTCCGGGCTGCTGGCCCCCTCCGAGGGCGAGGTGCGCTTCGATGATCGCGTGGTCAATCGGCTGCCGCCGGAAGAGCGCAACATTGCCCAGGTTTTCCAGTTCCCGGTGGTCTACGACACCATGACGGTCTTCGACAATCTGGCCTTCCCGCTGCGCAATCAGCGCCAGCCGGAGCACAAGGTGCAGTCCCGGGTGCGTGAGATCGCCCAGGTGCTGGAGCTGGAAGACCTGCTGACGCGGCGTGCCAGCAACCTGACGGCCGACGAGAAGCAGAAGGTCTCGATGGGCCGTGGCCTGGTGCGCGATGACGTGGCCGCCATCCTGTTCGATGAACCGCTGACGGTCATCGACCCCCACCTCAAGTGGAAGCTGCGCCGCAAGCTCAAGCAGATCCACGAGCAGTTCAACATCACCATGGTCTACGTCACCCATGATCAGCTGGAGGCCTCGACCTTCGCCGACAAGATCGCGGTGATGTATGAGGGCCGCATCGTGCAGTTCGGCACCCCGCGCGAACTGTTCGAGGACCCCGCGCACACCTTCGTGGGCTACTTCATCGGCTCGCCGGGCATGAACCTGGCCAGCATCACGCTGGAATCGCAGGGCGTGCGGCTCGGCACGGGGGAGGATGCGCCCTTGCTGCATCTCCCACGGCCGCTGCTGGCGACACTGGCGGAGCGCAAGGGCGAGCTCAAGCTGGGCATCCGGCCGGAATTCGTCGAGCTCGAGGCCAGCGACAGTTCACCAGCGGCGGCGGTTCCCGACACCCGTGAGCATTGGCTGAGTGGTCAGGTCACGCTGGTGCAGGACCTTGGCACCTACAAGGTGGTGGATCTCGACATCGGTGGCGGCTGCCTGTTCAAGGCGCGTATCGAGGAAGATGCGCCGCTGCCGACAGGCCGCGTGCGTCTGCGCCTGCCCGCCCGCTGGCAACGCTTCTATCTCGATGAACATCTACTGGACCTGTCACAGGCCGGCGCGCCCGACAGCGGCGAGGCGGAAAGCCTTGCCAGAGGTGAGAGTGGCGGTTCTGTCAGAGGGGAAGATGACCAGCGGCCGGGAGGTAACGCCTGATGCAACGCACACACAACAATCGCGCCTGGTGGCTGGTGCTGCCGGTGGTCATCGTGGTGGCATTCTCGGCCATCATCCCGATGATGACGGTGGTCAACTACTCGGTGCAGGACATCTTCGATCCCTCCACGCGCTTCTTCGTCGGCACCGAATGGTATCGCGAGATCCTGCGTGACGAGCGCCTGCACGATTCGCTGATCCGACAGTTCGTCTATTCCTTCGCGGTGCTGGCCATCGAGATTCCGCTGGGGATCGCCGTGGCGCTCTCGATGCCGCGCAAGGGCTTCATGGTCTCGCTGTGCATGATTCTGCTGGCCTTGCCGCTGCTGATTCCCTGGAACGTGGTCGGCACCATCTGGCAGATCATCGGTCGTGAGGACATCGGTCTCTACGGCTGGGCGCTGGGCCAGCTGGGCATCGACTACAACTACGCCTCCAATCCGGCTGACGCCTGGGTGACGGTGCTGGTGATGGATGTCTGGCACTGGACGTCGCTGGTGGCGCTGCTGTGCTATTCGGGACTGCGTGCCATTCCCGATGTCTATTACCAGGCCGCGCGCATCGATCGTGCCTCGCCCTGGGCCGTGTTCCGCTATATCCAGCTGCCCAAGCTCAAGAGCGTGCTGTTGATCGGCATCATGCTGCGCTTCATGGACAGCTTCATGATCTACACCGAGCCCTTCGTGCTCACCGGTGGCGGGCCGGGTACCACCACCACCTTCCTGTCCCAGACCTTGACCCAGATGGCGATCGGCCAGTTCGATCTCGGACGTGCCGCTGCCTTCTCGCTGATCTACTTCCTCATCATCCTGCTGGTCTCGTGGCTGTTCTATACCGCCATGACCCATCAGGACAGTGACGACGCCTGAGGAGACGAGTGATGACCACACGCAAGCGTCTGGTAATGACGATCTATCTGCTGTTTCTGCTGGTGCCGATCTACTGGCTGCTGATCATGTCCTTCAAGTCGAATCAGGAGATTCTCGGTGGCCTGACCCTGTGGCCCGAGAACTTCACCTTCGACAACTATCGGGTGATCTTCACCGACCCCAGCTGGTACATGGGCTACCTCAACTCGATGAGCTACGTGGTGCTCAACATGCTCATCTCGCTGGCGGTGGCGCTGCCGGCGGCCTATGCCTTCTCGCGCTATCGCTTCCTGGGCGACAAGCATCTGTTCTTCTGGCTGCTGACCAATCGCATGGCGCCGCCGGCGGTCTTCCTGCTGCCGTTCTTCCAGCTCTATTCCTCGGTGGGGCTTTTTGATACTCCGCTGGCGGTGGCACTCGCGCACTGTCTGTTCAACGTGCCGCTGGCGGTCTGGATTCTGGAGGGCTTCATGTCCGGCGTGCCCAAGGAGATCGATGAGACGGCCTATATCGACGGCTACAGCTTCCCGCGCTTCTTCCTGACGCTGTTCATTCCGATGATTCGCCCGGGCATCGGGGTGACCGCCTTCTTCTGCTTCATGTTCTCGTGGGTGGAGCTGTTGCTGGCGCGAACCCTGACCTCGACGGAGGCGAAACCGATAGCGGCGGTGATGACGCGAACGGTCTCGGCCTCGGGCATCGACTGGGGCGTGCTGGCCGCCGCCGGTGCCCTGACGCTGATTCCCGGCATTCTGGTGATCTACTTCGTGCGCAACCATGTCGCCAAGGGCTTCGCCCTGGGTCGGGTGTGATCGGCACCAGGCCGAGCGCCGCTGTCATTGCCGTCAGCAAGTCTCTGCTGGCGGCCCACAAGAGGACATGATGATGGAATGGATGGCCTGGACACTGCCCACGTCACTCTTCTTTGCCGGTATCGGCACCCTGCTGCTGGGCATGACCGCCTGGCAGTTCGTGACCCCGACGCTGAGTCGGCAGGGATTTCTGCCCATCGCGACCACGCGGGGCGACAGACTGTTCATCGGGCTGCTCTCCAGCGGCTGGCTGCATCTGCTGTGGTTGGGCTTTACCGATCAGGTGCTGTGGATGATCAGCATCGTGTGTGTCGTCTGGATGCTGGTGTTGATGAAGTGGGGATGAAGTGGGGATGAAGTGGGGATGACATGCGGGGAGATGTGAAGAGGAGAGAGCGCTGACGACAGGCAGCGTCGCCCGGTGGAAACACGGAACCGGACAGCCTGAGGGGAGTCCCAAGCGGTTCTGACTGGCATCCGCCAGTGTCATTCGCCGCTCTGGAATCTCGTTGCATGTCGTCATCTCGTTCACCGCATCGCTCGTCTACTGGTAGTGCTTCAAAGGGGGCTTTACATGGCGCCTCACATGGCGACTGTCCCTCGCCGGGCCGCAAGAACCGCCGTCGTCTCTGGGCGGGCGTGACAGGACTGAGCATTGCCTGCGTTGTCGCCCTCGGTTGGTGGGCCGGTACACCGCTCGACAACCCGGACGCCGCGACGCCTGATCAGCAGGTCGGGGATGGCGAGGCGGGGCAATCAACATTGTGGCAGCAGTATCAGCGCGTGTGGCAGGCCAATCAGACCCGCCCACCCGAGGCGCGCAAGCCACTGCCACTGCCTGACGTTTCCCGCGCCGGCTACCACCAGGGCGAGGCACTTCCGGCACTTGAGCTTGAGCCGCGTGATGCTGGTGAAGCGCCAGGAAAGGGCGAGGAAGAAAAGGGCACGGCAGGTGAGAGCGAAAAGGGCGCGCTGCGCCGGTTCGATGTCACGGCCTACGGCGCGGATGGCAGTGACACCCTGAGTGATCGCCGCGCCATTCTCGAGGCGCATGCCGCCATGCGTGACTGGCAACGTCAGGGCAATGATGACGCTGACCGCCCGGCGCGCCGCGGCGTGCTCTATTTCCCGGCGGGGGATTACGTGGTGTATGGGGCGGCCGAGCGCGACTGGTTTTACTCCCGCCTGGTGGCACTGAAAGCCGCGGTGGCGGACGCAGAACACCAGCAGGCGCTGCGCGAGGCATTGCTCAAGATGCAGGGTTTGAGTCTGGCAGGCAGTCATTGGACCTTGATGGGCGCGGGCAGTGATGTCACGCACCTCAAGCAGACCCGGCCGATGCTGCCGTTGCACGCCAGCTGGTACTGGAGCACTCCCTGGCTGCTGCATCTGGGCAATCTGGCCGAGGGGGGCAAGCAGGAAGAATGGCAAGCCGTCACGCCGACGAGCCACCGGCAGCCGGCGGATACGCAGGACACGATCACGCTGGTGGATGAGGCGGGTCAGTCGGATGAATCAGATGGCGCAGCGCTCGCGCCAGGCGACGAGGTGTTGCTGGAGAGCATCGACAAGCGGCCTGAGGCAGTGGCGCGTGCCCTGGCGCCCTATCAGATGGAAAAGGACGCCAGCACTGGCGAGTCACGCTGGTTGATCGAGCGTGACGGAGTGATCAAGCGGGCGCGCTATCGCGTGGTGGCACGTGACGGCAAGCGTCTCACGCTCTCGTTGCCGGTGGTGCATGAGCGCTTTCCCGGCGAGCAGTGGCGCATCGCACGCCTGCACCCGGCGCGGGAAGTCGGGGTGCAGGGCATCACGCTCAAGGGCAACTGGCGGGGGCACTTCAAGCATCACCGCAGCGCCGAGGACGACAGCGGCTTCGGCCTTCTGGACCTGGATGGCATCACGGATGGCTGGGTGCGTGACGTACGGCTCGACAGTTTCAATCAGGGGGTGAAGGTGCGCCACAGCTCACAGCTGACGCTCGAAGACGTGACGATGACCGGCAAGCCCGGGCATATCGCGATGACGATCAGTGACAGCAATCAGGTACTGGCCCGCCAGGTAGTCGACCAAAGTCATGCCTGGCATGCGCCCGGGGTGGCCCGCTACGCGACCCATAACGTCTACCTTGAACTGGAGCACGCCGGTGACAGTGGTATCGAGCTGCATGGTCAGCAATCGCGCGACAACGTGTTCGATCGCAAGCGTGGCGGTCATGTGCGCGACCGCTGGGGCGCCAGTGTCGGCCATCAGCCCAATCATCTGCGCGGGCTGGTGCTGTGGAATCCGGTCAATACCGGCAAGCCGCATGCTGCCTGGCCCTTCATGCGCGCCGATTCTCACTTCGGCAAGGTGATCATGCCGACGGTCGTCGGGGCGACCGGACATGCGCTGGGCATCGCCAATCGCCATGACTATGCCCGGGTGATGAATGCCAAGGGCGTGACCGAGTATGACCCCTTGCCGCCGATGGATGCCTTGCAGGCCCGCGTCGAGTCGCCGGGCGAGGCCGTGAAGCCCGCCTCGCTCTACCGCGCCCAGCACGAGCTGCTGCAGGAGACGCGAGAGTGACAGCAAGCCGCTGAGCATCAGGGCATCAGCGCAGCAGAGCAGCAGAGCAAGCAGGGCAGCAAGGACAACAGAGCAGCAGCCAACGACAGCCGATCGCAACGGCAGGAGGACGAGCAGCACCGAGAGCAAGCAAGGCGGCGAATCGCGCCGCGCGACACGTGATTGACGGAAGTGGTTGTTGGAAGACGCGACACAACAATAACGCCAATGAAGGGACATCCCATGAGTCAGCACATCATTCGACCCGCACGCCTGCGTTACGCCATCGCCTTCGCCACGGCGGCAGGGCTCGCCGGCCTTTCCAGTCAGGCCATGGCCGATCAGTATCAGGATGCGGCAAGGAAGTGGATCGATCAGGAGTTCTCACCCTCCACGCTGAGCAAGGACGAGCAGATGTCCGAGCTCGAATGGTTCATCAAGGCCGCTGAACCGCTGCGCGGCATGGAAATCAAGGTGGCCTCGGAAACCCTGACCACCCATGAATACGAGTCCAAGGTGCTGGCCAAGGCCTTCAGCGAGATCACCGGGATCAAGCTGACCCACGACTTGATCCAGGAAGGCGACGTCATCGAGAAACTGCAGACCCAGATGCAGTCCGGGCGCAATATCTACGATGGCTATGTCAACGACTCCGACCTGATTGGCACGCACTTCCGCTATGGCAAGGTCGTGCCGATCAGCGACATGATGGAAGGCGACGGCAAGGCCTTCACCTCGCCGACGCTGGATCTGGACGACTTCATCGGGCTGGATTTCACCACCGGCCCGGATGACAAGCTCTATCAGCTGCCGGACCAGCAGTTCGCCAATCTCTACTGGTTCCGTGCCGACTGGTTCGAACGCGAAGATTTGAAGAAGCAGTTCAAGGACAAGTACGGCTACGAGCTGGGGGTGCCGGTCAACTGGTCGGCCTATGAGGACATCGCCGACTTCTTCACCAATGACGTCAAGGAAATCGATGGTGAGCGGGTCTATGGCCACATGGATTACGGCAAGAAGGACCCGTCACTCGGCTGGCGCTTCACCGATGCCTGGTTCTCGATGGCGGGTGCCGGTGACAAGGGCCTGCCCAATGGCCTGCCGGTAGATGAGTGGGGTATTCGTGTCGAGGAATGTCAGCCGGTGGGCTCCTCGGTGACGCGTGGCGGCGCGGCCAACGGCCCGGCGGCCGTCTATGCCACCACCAAGTATGTCGACTGGCTGGGCAAGTACGCACCGCCGGAAGCCCAGGGCATGACCTTCTCCGAGTCCGGTCCGGTGCCTTCCCAGGGCAACATCGCCCAGCAGATCTTCTGGTACACCGCCTTCACCGCCGACATGACGCGGGATGGCCTGCCGGTGGTCAACGACGATGGCACTCCGAAGTGGCGCATGGCGCCGTCGCCGCATGGCCCGTACTGGGAAGAGGGCATGAAGCTTGGCTATCAGGACGTGGGCGCCTGGACCTTCTTCGATTCCACCCCGGAGAAGAATCGTCACGCGGCCTGGCTGTACGCGCAGTTCGTCACCGCCAAGACCGTCTCGCTCAAGAAGACCCTGGAAGGGCTGACGCCGATCCGCGAGTCGGATATCCAGTCCCAGGCGATGACCGATGCCGCGCCGAAGCTGGGCGGTCTGGTCGAGTTCTATCGCAGCCCGGCGCGGGTTCAGTGGTCGCCGACCGGCACCAACGTGCCGGATTATCCCAAGCTTGCCCAGCTGTGGTGGCAGTACATCTCCCAGGCCGCCAGCGGCGAAGCCACGCCGCAGGAAGCTCTCGATGGTCTGGCCAAGGCGCAGGACCGCATTCTCGAACGTCTCGAGCGCGCCAAGGTGATGGACAACTGTGGGCCGAAGCTCAACGAGGAGCGTGATGCGGAGTACTGGTTCGCCCAGCCGGGTGCGCCGAAGGCCAAGCTGGACAACGAGAAGCCCAAGGGCGAGACCATCGCCTACGACGAGCTGCTCAAGAGCTGGAAGGAGTAAACGCGACTGGCGCGACACTGCGCCTTCGAGCAGTTTCCTGAAAGACAGCAGCAACGACAACGCCCCTGCCGGTTTCCCGGCAGGGGCGTTTTTGTGTCAGAGCGATCAGCGACAGCGTTTCATCACTTTCTCATTGCTGGCTTACCGTTACGGGTTTTAATTACCGCGTTCAGTCACGGCTCTCAATCACGATAGAGATCGATGCTCGGGCAGGAGCAGATCAACTGACGATCGCCGTGCACGTTGTCGACCCGGTTGACCGCCGGCCATTGCTTGGCAGCCTTGACGTGCTCGCTGGGGAAGGCGCCGATCTCGCGGGAGTAGCTGCGCGTCCACTCGGCGTCCATCAGGTCGGCCTGGGTGTGCGGCGCGTGCACCAGCGGGTTGTCTTCCAGTGTCCACTCGCCTTGCTCGACACGGATGATCTCGGTGCGAATCGCGATCATCGCCTCACAGAAACGGTCGATCTCGTAGAGCGACTCGGACTCGGTGGGCTCGACCATCAGGGTGCCCGCCACCGGGAACGACATGGTCGGGGCGTGGAAGCCGTAGTCGATCAGGCGCTTGGCGATGTCTTCCTCGCTGATGCCGGAAGCGGCCTTCAGCGGGCGGATATCGATGATGCATTCATGCGCCACGGTGCCGTTCTTGCCGCGATAGAGCACCGGATAGTGCCCATCGAGACGCGTGGCGATGTAGTTGGCGTTGAGGATCGCAAGCTCGGTGGCTTCACGCAGCCCCTGCGCGCCCATCATCTTGATGTAGGCCCAGGAGATCGGCAGGATCGCCGCGGAACCGAAGGCTGCGGCCGAGACGGCGGTGCATTCCGGCTTCACGCCTTCCAGCGGGGTGACCACGTGGTTGGAGACGAACGGCGCCAGGTGGGCCTTGATGCCGATCGGGCCCATGCCCGGGCCGCCGCCACCGTGGGGAATGCAGAAAGTCTTGTGCAGGTTGAGATGCGAGACATCGCCGCCGAAGTCCCCCGGGCGGCAGATGCCGACCTGGGCGTTCATGTTGGCGCCGTCGATGTAGACCTGGCCGCCGTGATCGTGAACGACCTGACAGGCCTCGCGCACGGTTTCCTCGAACACGCCGTGGGTGGACGGGTAGGTGATCATGATCGCGGACAGCTTGTCGCTGTGCTGCTCGGCCTTGGCGCGCAGGTCGGCGATGTCGATGTTGCCGTTGGCGTCGCACTCGACCACCACCACCTTCATGGCGGCCATCGCGGCGGAGGCCGGGTTGGTGCCGTGGGCGGAGCTGGGGATCAGGCAGATGTCGCGCGCGCCTTCGCCGATGGAGGCCTGGTAGCGACGGATCGCGACCAGCCCCGCGTATTCCCCCTGCGCGCCGGAATTCGGCTGCATGGAGATGGCGTCGTAGCCGGTGATCTCGACCAGGAAAGCGGACAGCTCATCGATCATCTGCTTGTAGCCGACCACCTGATCCGACGGTGCGAAGGGGTGGACGTTGGCGAATTCGGGCCAGGTCACCGGGATCATCTCGGTGGTGGCGTTCAGCTTCATGGTGCAGCTGCCCAGCGGGATCATCGCGTGGGTCAGCGACAGGTCCTTGTTCTCCAGACGCTTCAGATAGCGCAGCATCTCGGTTTCCGAGTGGTAGCGGCTGAAGGTCGGGTGGGTCAGGAAGCCGCTGTCACGCTGGCAGGCCGCCGGAATCGCGCTTGCGCCCTTGGCCAGCAGGTCCTGGTCCAGCGCGGCGACGGACAGGCCGTGCTCCTCGCCGAGCAGCACGTCGAACAGCACGCCGACGTCAGCGGCGGTGGTGGTCTCGTCGAGGTTGATGGTGATGCGGCCGTCGCCGTGGTGGCGCAGGTTGATCTCGTGGGTCAGCTCGCGACCGTGGATCTTGCCCTCATCCACGCCGGTCACGGTGATGGCGTCGAACCAGCTGTCGTGGGCCAGTGCCATGCCGCAACGGCTGACGCCCTCGGCGAGAATGCTGGTCAGGCGATGCACGCGGGTGGCGATGCGCTTGAGGCCCTCGGCACCGTGATAGACGGCGTAGAAGCCGGCGATGTTGGCCAGCAGCGCCTGGGCGGTACAGATGTTGGAGGTCGCCTTCTCGCGGCGGATGTGCTGCTCGCGGGTCTGCATCGCCATGCGTAGTGCCGGGTTGCCGCGCGAGTCCTTGGAGACGCCGATGATGCGGCCCGGGATGGAGCGCTTGAGCTTGTCGGTGGTGGCGAAGAAGGCCGCGTGCGGGCCGCCGAAGCCCATCGGCACGCCGAAGCGCTGGGAGGTACCGACGACGATGTCGGCGCCGAGGCTGCCCGGCGACTTGAGCAGCACCAGGCTCAGCAGGTCGGCGGCCACCACGCTCATCGCGCCATTGGCGCGCGCGGCGTCCAGCAGCGGCGCGAGGTCGCGCACCTGGCCGGTGTTGCCCGGATACTGGAAGAGGGCGCCGAAGATGTCGTGCTCGCCGACGTTCTCGGCGGCATCGATGATCAGCTCGAAGCCGAAGTAGTCGGCGCGGGTGCGCATGACGTCCAGGGTCTGCGGCAGCACGTCATCGGCGATGAAGAAGCGCTTGCTCTTGCTCTTCTTGTTGCCGCGCTGACACAGCGCCATGGCCTCGGCAGCGGCGGTGGCCTCGTCCAGCAGGCTGGCGTTGGCCAGCTCCATGCCGGTCAGGTCCATCACCGCCTGCTGGAAGTTGAGCAGCCCTTCGAGACGGCCCTGGGCGATTTCCGGCTGATACGGCGTATAGGCGGTGTACCAGCCCGGATTTTCCAGCACGTTGCGCTGGATGACCGCCGGCAGGTGGGTGTTGTGGTAACCCTGACCGATATAGGTCTTGAACACCTTGTTCTGACGCGCGAGGCGCTTCAGGTAGTCCAGTGCTTCGGATTCCGTGCGTGGCCCTTCGAGATCCAGCTCACGGCCCAGACGAATGGCGGTGGGCACCGTGCGGTCGATGAGCGTGGCGATGCTCTCTTCGCCCAGCGTCGCCAACATGCGCGTCACATTGGCATCGGTCGGCCCATTGTGGCGGGAGATGAAATCGTCGTGTCCGGCCAGCTGGGCCAGGGTAAGCGTCTCGTGAGCCATGCAAGAAATCCTGTGCTGCAACGGGGACTGCAGAGGGCAGTCCGCGGGAGGAACATCACCGTGCCAGCGAGGAAGCGGCGGGCAGGGCGTCGGGAATCATGGGGGCATCGACATCACTGCCGAGCATGCTGCAGTTGCTTCACTCGCCGCGCGACCTGCAAGGGCAGTCGCGTCAGGGGTGTCGTGCCATCGAAACGGGGTGGCGCAGTCACGAAGGTGGCTGTGCGCGAGTGCGGCTGTATGCGAGCGCGGAAAGGCGCTGAAACCTCCTGCCCAGAGCATCTGCGGCATGGACAGGAGGTTGACGGCGATCAGGCTTCGCTTTCGACCAGCTGAGAATAGGCATCAGCGTCGAGCAGCTTGTCGAGTTCGGCGCTGTCAGCGACCTTCATCTTCAGAATCCAGGCATCGTCATAGGGGCTTTCGTTGACGGATTCCGGCGCGTCTTCGAGGCTCTCGTTGACGGCGATGACTTCACCGGCCAGCGGCGCGTACAGATCAGAGGCCGCCTTGACGGACTCGATGACCCCGAATTCTTCTTCCAGCGCCAGCTCACGGCCGACTTCCGGCAGTTCGACGAACACGACATCGCCCAGCGCTTCCTGGGCGTGGTCGGTGATCCCGATGGTCACGGTGCCATCACCGTTGTCCTGAACCCACTCGTGACTCTCGGTGTACTTCAGCGTGGCGGGAATATTGCTCATGAGTGTTTTCCTATGTGAAAAGATTTTCTGATTCAGGGAATCGGTACGTCATTATGCCCCAAGGTCCCGGCGTGTGGCAGTGGCAGACTGCCGCGTGATGCTACGACTTTGGGCGTGTATTGCTGACGGCCGTACCTCTATCGTGGTCTGTCACTCTTCGGGCGTCCAGTGTCTTGCGTGGTTCACTCATGAAGCCCGCCATCACGGGCCTGCCTGGCCCATGGCTGTGCATCGCTGGCCAGCCCGCCCGGCGCCTTTCCAGCGCGCCGTGACACCTCGTGAGAGGTTGAGTGCATTGCAGCAGCGCGGGAGATCGGTCGCGCCAGTGGGCGAGGATGTCCGAGTCACTGTTGCGAGGCGCTCAAACTCGCGTTATGGTGCCGACAGTTTCTTATCGGAAACTTGTTTCCATGTTGTGTCGTGAAGACCCAGCTGTCAATGCCTGATGCGTTCAAGCAAAGCGAACCTGATGAGAGCGCATGAGAGCGCTGGTGGCGCTGAGCGAGTTTCACCTGAGCGTGACCGCGCCGGGCATGTGGCTCGGCATCTAGCTCGACATTCGGCTCGGCTTGTTGTGAGACTTTTTACGCCAGTCTCGAGATCACCCGGCGCAGGATCTGCTGCCAGAAGACACGATGAGGCGATGAAACATGCGAGTTGGCGCAGTCTCATCGTACTTTTTACGCAATGATTGCCTCACCTGCCAGCGTAAAGCCCTGTTGGGCTAGTGAAGTGAGATAGCTTCCGCTAATGTGATCTGTCCCAACGGTGAAAATGCCGTGGGAGGCTCGTCGCGGGTCGATCACCCGCCTGGGGATGGCACCGCCACGAGTCACTGCGCATCGTGTGATAACAACAATTCAGCGGAGGAAATCTGCGTGGAAATGATCAGTTCCGTCTTTAGTGCCATCAATGGCGTCGTCTGGGGCCCATTGATGCTGATCCTGTTGCTCGGGGTCGGCTTCTATCTTCAGGCAGGCCTCAAGGGCATGCCGCTTCGCAAGTTGGGTACCGGCTTCAAGCTGTTGTGGAATGGTCGTGCGCCGGGCAAGGATGGCGACGGCGAGATTTCTCCTTTCAATGCCCTGATGACGTCGCTGTCGGCGACCATCGGTACCGGTAACATCGCGGGCGTGGCAACCGCCATCGCGCTGGGTGGCCCGGGGGCGATCTTCTGGATGTGGATCACCGCGCTGGTCGGCATGGCGACCAAGTACGCCGAGGCCGTGTGTGCCGTGCGTTATCGTGAAGTCGATGACACCGGCAACCATGTCGGTGGCCCGATGTACTACATCCGCAACGGTCTGGGCGCCAAGTGGGGCTGGCTGGGCGGTGCCTTCGCCTTTTTCGGTTGCTTCGCGGCCTTCGGCATCGGCAACACCGTGCAGTCCAACTCGGTCGCGGATGCGCTGGAAACGTCCTTCGCCATCCCGCACTGGGTCTCCGGTGTGGTGATGATGGTGCTGGCCGGCGCCGTGATTCTCGGTGGCATCAAGCGTATCTCCAGCGTGGCCGGCAAGCTGGTGCCGTTCATGGCCATCGCCTACTTCCTGGCCGGCATCATCATCCTGGTGGTCAACGCCGACCAGATCGGCCATGCCTTCGGTCTCATCTTCACCTATGCCTTCAATCCGGTCGCGGCTACCGGCGGCTTTGCCGGGGCAGCGGTGATGGCCGCCATCCGCTTCGGTGTGGCGCGCGGTATCTTCTCCAATGAAGCGGGCCTGGGCAGTGCGCCCATCGCCCACGCGGCGGCGCAGACCAAGAACCCGGTACGTCAGGGTCTGGTCGCGATGCTGGGGACCTTCATCGATACCATCATCATCTGCACCATTACGGCGCTGGCGATCATCACTTCCGGCCTGTGGTCTTCCGGGGAAACCGGCGCGGCCCTGACCTCGATGTCCTTCGATCAGGCGCTGCCGGGCGTGGGCAACCACCTGGTGGCCATCGCGCTGGCGGTCTTCGCCTTCACCACCATTCTTGGCTGGTCCTTCTATGGTGAGAAGTGCTTCCAGTACCTGTTCGGTACGCGTGCCATCATGCTGTATCGCATCGTGTTCGTGATCGCGATTCCGCTGGGCGCGATGGCCAAGCTCGACCTGATCTGGCTGATGGCGGACACCTTCAATGCGCTGATGGCGATCCCGAACCTGATCGGTCTGGCGCTGCTGTCGCCAGTGGTCTTCAAGCTGACGCGTGATTATTTTGATGGCAAGGAAGTGCTGGCTGGCGAAGATCGCTGAACGACGCTGATGACTCGCCTGGTCCTACCGTGCCACTGACTGCCTTCTGCATCGCTCGGGTCACCTGACCCGGGCGGTGCAGGCGCAGGGCGCCCTGTTCAAGTCGGCAGTGCTCTTGAGAGCAGTGCCCATGCCGGCAGGGCTCCTGACAGCAGTGCCCATGATAACAAGCCTCCAGAGAGCGTGTGCCGTTCGGGTGCCATCTCTGAGAGTCATCGCAAGCCAACCTGGAGAATGACGATGTCCGATTCCGCCGCAGTGACGGGTCTCAAGCAGACCGCCCTTCATGACCTGCATGTCGAGCAGGGGGCCAGGATGGTCGAGTTCGCCGGCTATTCCATGCCCGTGCAGTACCCGCTTGGCGTCAAGAAGGAGCATGAACACACGCGCGCCAAGGCAGGGCTGTTCGATGTCTCGCACATGGGGCAGTTGATCCTGCGGGGCGAGAATGTGCAGGCGGCGCTGGAGGCCCTGGTGCCGACGGATATCATCGACCTGCCGGTGGGCATGCAGCGCTATGGCCTGCTGACCTCCGACACTGGCGGTATCCTGGATGACCTGATGATCGTCAATGGCGGTGATCACCTCTACGTGGTGGTGAACGCTGCCTGCAAGGATCAGGACATCGCGCACCTGCGGGTCGGCCTGCCGATGGATATCGAGCTTGAGGTGCTGGATGATCGGGCACTGCTCGCACTGCAGGGGCCGATGGCTCACGCGGTGATGCAGCGTCTGTCGCCCGAGGCCTGCGAGCTGACCTTCATGCATCATGCCCACGTCACCATCGAGGGCATCGAGTGTTGGGTCAGCCGCAGTGGCTACACCGGCGAGGATGGCTTCGAGATCTCCGTGCCCGATGCCGACGCAGAGCGCTTCGCGCGTCTGTTGCTGGCGATGGAGGAGGTGGAGTTCATCGGTCTTGGCGCGCGGGACTCGCTGCGTCTCGAGGCGGGGCTGTGTCTGTACGGTCACGATCTCGATACCACCACCTCGCCGGTGGAAGGCAGTCTGATCTGGGCATTGGGCAAGGTGCGTCGTCAGGGCGGCGAGCGTGAAGGCGGCTTCCCGGGGGCCGATGTCATCCTGACCCAGATCGCCAACAAGGATCACACCCGCAAGCGGGTGGGGCTGGTCGCCCAGGGGCGTGCGCCTATCCGCGAAGGGGCTGAGCTCTATGATGCCCAGGACAACCGTATCGGTGTGGTGACCTCCGGCAGCTTCGGGCCGACCTATGGCAAGCCGGTGGCGATGGGCTACGTGAGCATCGCTCACAGCGCACTCGAGACCGAGGTGTTTGCCGATGTGCGTGGCAAGCGCCTGCCGATGACGGTGACGAAGATGCCGTTCGTCGAGCAGCGCTACTATCGGGGGTAAGCGCGCCGTGGTCAGGTGAGCCACAGTCAGGCTCGCTGCGAGGCGTGACGCTCCGTCGCGGGTAGCAGCGCCTTGAAGAGATGCGAAAAGGAAGAGAAACGAAAAAGGGACTGCCCAGGCAGTCCCTTTTTTCATGTCTGGCACTCGGGCATGCGGAGGGATGCGATACCCCGCGGCGTGCGCGAACGCCAGACGCAGAAAAGCCCGCCGAAGCGGGCTTTTCTGTCGGAGGAGGGGTTAGCCTCTTCCAGCTAAAATCAAAGCTTAGTCGATCAGCTTGATGTTAGCGGCCTGGAGGCCTTTCTTGCCCTGGGTGACGTCGAAGGAGACCTTCTGACCGTCTTGCAGAGACTTGAAGCCTTCAGCCTGGATTTCGGAGAAGTGTGCGAACAGGTCGTCACCGTTGTCGTCCGGAGAAATGAAGCCGAAACCTTTGGTGTCGTTGAACCACTTGACTGTGCCAGTTGCCATGATCGTAATTCCTTACTGATGATATTGCCGGGAGTTACCCGATAAACGTGGGTAAAACAAGGAGGATATACACCAGGTACCGAAGTGCTTCGATCACGACTGACGATATTCGACTTGCTAACCAACGAGAGCAATACTGCGCTGCTCGGGCGGCAAGGTCAAATGAAATATCAAAAACTTATCCTTTTGCCTAATAATCGTGCGCAGAATTCGCCCGCAAAGCCGTGCCAATAGTGCTGAGAATTTCGCCACACCGAGGGCAAGGAGTCCGCTTGTTTTTTATCCCGTTATCTTGGTGTGAGCGATGACACCTATAGGAAAAAGACCATAGTGCGGCTTTGCTTGTATAGGGGGTTGAATGGCGCAAAGCCCCGTATGGCGGGCGATGGACACAAAAAAGCCGGCAGCGATGGCAGCGCTGCCGGCGGATGGCGTCGAAGCCATCAAGGCTCTCGGAGAGAGGATGTGATGCGCCCATCACATCATGAGAGATTTTCCTCAAAAGAGTCGGCAAAAATCCGTGGGATGTCGGGGCCGTGTTTTGCCACCCTCGAGCGCAATTGTTTCGTGAGTCAAAAGTGGCTCGATGGTCAAAAGCGGCGCGAGGGTGGCCAGTGCCCGGGGGCAGAAGGTGCCTCAGGCGTCCAGCTGCATTTCCGGCACGTGTTCCGGGACGACCAGCTTGCCTGCGGTCAGACGCTCGATTTCCTCGACGCTCACGCCTGGCGCGCGCTCCAGCAGGTGGAAGGCACCATCCTTGATCTCGAGGAAGGCGAGGTCCGTCAGCACGCGACGGATGCAGCCGGCACCGGTCAGCGGCAGTTCGCACTGGCTGAGCAGCTTGGATTCGCCGTTCTTGGAGGCGTGGGTCATGGTGCAGATGATGTTCTCGGCACCGGCGACCAGGTCCATGGCGCCGCCCATGCCCTTGACCAGCTTGTTGGGGATCATCCAGCTGGCGATGTTGCCGTTCACATCCACCTCGAAGGCGCCGAGCACCGTGAGATCGACGTGGCCGCCACGGATCATGGCGAAGGATTCGGCCGAATCGAAGATGGCGGCGCCATCGATGGCGGTCACGGTTTCCTTGCCGGCATTGATCATGTCGGCGTCGACTTCGTCTTCATAGGGGTAGCGGCCCATGCCGAGCAGGCCATTTTCGGACTGCAGCATCACCTCGATACCGTCGGGGATATAGTTGGCCACCAGTGTCGGGATGCCGATCCCCAGATTGACGTAGGAGCCGTCCTGGATTTCCTGAGCCACTCGCTGGGCCATCTGTTCGCGTGTCAAAGCCATGATTGTTTCCTTGTCTTGGGTGCCATCAACCATGAGGCACTGTGCCGTGTCGTGAAGGCGGTCGAGAAAGTTCGCCGCGGGGCCTGTCGCCCTGATGGCGGCGATTCATGCCGGCGGAGCCCTGGGCTCAACGCGAGCGGACGGTGCGTTTCTCGATGCGCTTCTCGAAGTTGCCCTTGATGACGCGATCCACATAGATGCCGGGCGTGTGGATGTCGGCGGGGTCCAGTTCCCCCGGCTCGACCAGCTCTTCGACTTCGACCACGGTGATCTTGCCGGCGGTGGCGGCCAGCGGGTTGAAGTTGCGCGCGGTATGGCGGTAGACGACGTTGCCGTAGCGGTCCGCCTTCCAGGCCTTGACGATGGCGAAGTCGCCCTTGATGGACTCTTCCAGAATGTAGGGGCGGCCATCGAACTCGCGCACTTCCTTGCCCTCGCCGATCGGTGTGCCGTAACCGGTGGCGGTGAAGAAGGCGGGGATACCGGCGCCGGCAGCACGCATCTTCTCGGCCAGCGTGCCCTGGGGAGTGAGGATCACTTCCAGATCGCCGTCGAGCAGCTGCTTCTCGAACAGCGCATTCTCGCCGACGTAGGAGGCGATCATGGTCTTGATCTGACGGTCTTCCAGCAGGACACCGAGCCCGAAGCCATCGACGCCGCAGTTGTTGGATACCACGGTGAGGTCCTTGGCGCCGAGGCGCTTGATCTCTGCAATCAGGTTCTCCGGGATACCACACAGGCCGAAGCCACCGGCGATTACCGTCATGCCATCTTCGAGGCCTGCCATGGCCTCCGCGTAGCTGGTCACCACCTTGTTGAATCCTGCCATGCGAATCTCCTTGAGTATCCAAGCTGTTGTTGTCGGGATGTCTTCATCATTGCCGACAATCCTGAGCCTGTATATATTTAATAAGTTTGTTTTTTCTATCCATTGATCAGTTTTTGATAAGAATTGATCTGCTGCTTATCGAGCCTGCTCGCAAGGCAAAGGCCCGCCAAACCCCATACTGGAGCGGTTGACGCGGTAACGGGGCGGAATGGCCTGAGCTGAGCGGTCAGTCATGTGGGAGCTTCGTGGCTGTCATCTATGACCAATGGCCTAGATGCCCTGTGAGCGCCTGCCCTGCGAGCGACAGACGACGAGCTGCGCCGCATCACCTCTTGTGACATCTCTTGAAACAACTCCGGGACAGGACACGACATGACTCTGAAACAGCTGAAGGCCTTCGTGGCCGTGGCGCGCACGTTGTCCTTCGCCGAGGCGGGCACGCTGGTACATCTCTCGCAGCCGGCCCTGTCGTTGGCGGTCAAGAATCTGGAGGAGTCGCTGGGCGGGCGCCTGTTTCAGCGCTCGACCCGACAGGTCAGCCTGACGCCGGAAGGGCGCGCCTTCTTCCCGCTGGCCAGGCGCCTGCTGTCGGACTGGGAGCATGCCGAGGATGAGATGCGCCAGCGCTTCAGCCTCGGGCGCGGCCGCGTGGCCCTGGCCGCGATGCCGACCTTCGCCGGCAATCTGCTGCCCGGGGTACTGGCCGATTTTCGCCGCCAATATCCGGAGATCACCATCGAAGTGAACGACGTCATCGCCGAAGAGGTGGTCGAGCGGGTCACCGATGGCCGTGTCGAGCTGGGGATCTGCTTCGACCCCGGCGTGCGCCAGGACCTGGTGTTCGAGCTGCTGTTCGAAGACCGCTATGTGGCGATCATTCCCCCCGGCCATGCCTTGCTGGCAGAGGCGCCGACCTCCATCGAGTGGTCACGGCTGCTCAAGGAAGACTTCATCACGCTGCAGCGGCCCTCGGGGGTGCGTCGCATGCTCGAGAAACGCCTAGAGGATGCGGGTATGGCGCTGCATGTCGCCTTCGAGACTCACCAGCTGGTCACCTGCGGGCGCATGGTGGCGGAAGGCCTGGGCGTCAGCGCGGTGCCGGCGATGAGCGCGGCGCAGATGAGTGCGCTGGGCTGTCAGTGCCTGCCGCTGACAGGCCCCGAGATTCAACAGCTGGTCGGGGTGATTCGTCGCGGTCGTCATGAGCTGTCGGTGGCGGTACAGGCGATGCTGGAGACCCTGCGCGCGCGTTACCCGTCGGCGGACTGACTCCGGGGCGCAGTGACGCTGGAAGGGACAACAAAAAGGGACAACAAAGAAGGGGTTAGAGCAGGAAGTGGGGAGGAAGAGAGCAGGAAGAGGGCAAGAGGAGAGCGAGAAGAGAGAAAGCAGAGTGCACAATAAAGATGGCCTCAGCGCGAGGGCGTCAGCAGCTGGCGATAGGTCAGGCTGATGCGCAGTCCCTCCAGCTTGCGCGGCGGCAGCGCATGATGGACGCGGTCCTGACAGCCACGGCCCATCACCAGCAGCGAGCCGTGCGGCAGCCACAGATTGAACGCCGGCGTGTCGGCATAGGGGCTGCGCGGATGGCCCTTGAAGCGCAGGGGGCGCTCTCGTCCCAGCGAGATGGCGAGCACGATCGGGCGTGTGCCCAGTTCCGGCTCGTTGTCGCTGTGCCAGCCCATGCGGTCGGCGCCATCGGCGTAGCGATTGGCCAGCAGGCTGTTGAAGTGCTCCGGGATCACGGGCTCGCTGCGCCCCAGGTCATCGCGTTGCGGGCTGAGCTCGTGATTGATGGCATGTCGCGACAGCTCGCCCAGCTGCCAGGCGGTCAGGTGCCAGGGGTTGGGTTCGAACAGACTGCCGGAGTAGCGATAGCGGGCGCCGACATCGCCCATCCACACCTGACGGCGTGGGATCGGGTGCGTCTTGCCATGCACGCTCAGGCTGGGGCGCTGCCAGTCGAGATCGCCCTCCAGCGTGACGAGGGCCTGATCGGCCTGCAGTGGCGTCAGGGCGCGCGGCTTGAGATACAGCGGATGCAGAGGATGGCGGTACCAGCCGTGTGCGAGGGTAAGCCAGTCATCGGGCAGCTCGCGCGGGTGAGCTGCCAAGGCCGAGCCATCCGCCGCCGTCTGGCGCGCAGCTCCATCAGTCGCGGACGTCGAATCAGAGGTCGAGAGGGCGGCGAAGAGATCATTGCCAGCAGAAGGAGTCGTCATGCGGCGAGAGTGCCAGAGCTGCGTCAGGTTGGGCAAGTGGCTCTCGATTCGCGCCGACCCCGGGCTGACGCATGCCTCGCGAGCATCAGGTCGTCAGCAGCGCCTCGAAGGTCAGGATGGCCACATCGGCAAGGCCCAGCCCCAGCAGCGCGCCGGCCAGCACATCACTGACGTAATGCAGACCGAGGATCACCCGGGAAAGCGCGATCAGCAGCGCCAGCGGCGTGACGAGGATGGCAAGCTCCGGCAGCTGTTGAGCGGTCAGGCTGGCGAAGAGGGCAGCATGCAGGGTGTGACCGCTAGGAAAGCTGTAGCGGTCCAGCGGCGGCATGGTGCAGTTGATGGTATTGAAGGTGATGAACGGGCGTTCCCGACATAGCCGCGTCTTGAGCGCGCGGTAGAGCAGTGCCCCGGCACCGGCCGCCAGACCGAATTCCAGAAACAGCCAGCCGCCCATGGCATGGTGCAGCGGCAGGCTCAGCGTCAGCAGCGCCCATACCGGCCAGTCGCCCAGCCGCGAGACGATACGAAACAGGGTGAGTATCGGCCGGAACAGCGCCAGGCGCGCGACCTGGCGGCACAGGCGCCACTCCAGAAGGTCCAGTCGCTCAAAGACGGGAAGGCTGCGATCGTGCATCGGGCTTCTCCTCGGCGTGACGCAGGCAGGTCAGAAAGCCCTCGGCGATGCGGCTCCAGCCCAATGGTTCGACGCGCACGCGGGCGGCACGTCCCAGTCTGGCGATGCGGGCCGGCCGCTGGCAGGCCTCCACCGCCTGTTCGATGAAGCGCTCCGGCTGGCTGCAGGGCGCCAGCAAGCCCTGGTGATCATCGCGGATTACCTCGGCGGCCGCCGCGTAATCGAAGGCGATCACGGCCAGTCCGCTGGCCATGGCTTCCAGCACCACATTGCCGAAGGTCTCAGACAGTGACGGGAAGACGAACAGGTCGGCACTGGCGTAATGGGCGGCCAGCGCCTCACCGGTCTGGAAGCCGGCGAAGATCGCCTCGGGCAGGCGCTGCTCCAGACGCTCGCGCAGCGGGCCGTCTCCGACCAGCACCAGGGCGAGGTCCGGTTGCACGGCCAGCATGGCCTCATAGGTGCGGATCAGCAGCTCGATGTTCTTCTCGGCGGCCAGGCGCCCGACGTGCAGCGCGACGGGTTGCTGTGAGCTGACGCCCCATGACTTGCGCAATGCTTCGCTGCGATGACTGGGCGAGAAGCGCTCGCAATCCAGGCCGCGTCCCACCACCTGCACATGCTCGAAACCTTGCTGCATCAGGCTGTCTGCCTGGGTGCGCGTCGGTACCAGCGTCATGTTGGCGGCGTTGTGGAAGCGGCGCAGGCCGCGCCGCACCAGCGGGCGTAGCGCCTTGAGCCGGTAGTGGGTGCTGTATTGATCGAAATTGGTATGAAAGCCCGCGACCACCGGCAGGCCCAGACGGCGGGCGACCATCAGTGCGCTGATGCCCAGTGGGCCTTCGGTGGCGATGTAGACGACGGAGGGGCGATGCTCGCGCCACATGCGCATCAGGCGCTGCGGTGCCGGCACGCCGACCTGCACGGTGTCATATCCGGGCAGGCGGAAGCCGCGTACCTGAAGCTCCTGCTGGACACGCGGCTCCAGGCTGCCATCTCGGGTGGCGGGACGAATGAGTTGGAGCTCACAGCCGCGTGCGATGAGTTGATCGCACAGATGACTCAAGGTATGAGCCACGCCATTGATCTCCGGATGCCAGGTTTCACTGACGAAGGCAATGCGCTCCATGACGTCTCCCTAGATGACTATTGTGGTCATTATCGAGAGAGGGAGTGACGGCGGCATAACAAGCAGGTGACGAAGCGATGACACACCCTCAACCCCTCACAACTCAGAGGTATGAGGGTTGTCTCATGAATCGTCAAGCAAGGACGACAGTCACCGGCGTGGCACCGGCGCTGTCGTCATCTGGCGGGGATTGGAGGTGGCGCCATGTCGGGCTGGCGCCGTGAAGCAACGCTGGTTCAGCGCTTCTCGAGAATCTCGCGCGGGTCGATCGGCTTGCCGCCGTGGCGCACGTCGAACAGCAATTCATGCTGACCGTTGTTGCCGCGTGCGACGCGACAAAGCGGCGTGCCCGGAGTGACCTGCTGACCCACCTTGACCAGAATCTCGCCGCACTGGGCCAGCACGCTCTGCAGGTTGCCGGAGTGGTGCAGGATGACCACGTTGCCCAGTTGGCGCATGGAGTCGGCGAAGCGCACTTCGCCCCGCGCCGGTGCACTGGCGATGCCGCTGGCGGCGGTACGAATCTGCATGGGCGCCAGCTGGCCATTGCCGTTGGTGCCGAATTCACGCGTCACGCTGCCGGCGGCAGGCCAGCGCCATGACTGGCCCGGCTTCTGCAGCGGGCCGGGGTCCGGGCGGGCGACCAGGCTGCCACCGCTGGCGCGCGCGGCCGGGGCGCTGCGGCTCGGGCCACCGTTGAGCGGCACCGAGATCAGCATGCCGACATCGAGATCATTGGGGTCCTTGCCGGGGTTGGCGGCCTGAATGCGCTGCGGGCTGGCACCGAAATAGCGCCCGACCTTGGAGTAGGTGTCGCCGGGGCGAAGCTGATAGCGATACGGGCCGCCGGAGGGCGCCCGCTCACGCGCGGTGGGCACCAGGATGCGCTGACCGACCTTGAGGTCACGAATCTTGACGCCCGGATTGAAGCGCGTGAGGCGCAGCAGGGGAATATCGGCATCGCGCGCGATCTGCCCCAGGGTATCGCCCTTCTGGATGGTGACCCACTGGCCGGCCGGCGAGCCGGAGTAGCTGCCGGTCGCGCAGCCGCTCAGCCACAGGCCGAGACAGATCAGCGCCAGCCAGCGCAGCGCGAGGCCGGCATGCTGCAGAAGTGGACGGTTCACGTCAGGTTCGGCCTGCGCTCGTGCCGAGAAGTCCGCGGCATTCAGGCCGTATTCAGTGTTCATCAATGTCATTCCCTGCACGTGACAGTCGGGCATCCTTGTCCTTCCAGACCTGATTGAGCCATTGCTGGAAGCGCTCGCGATAGGCGGCGTCCGCATGATAGTTGCCGTCCAGCATCCAGGGCTCCAAGGGCCGCTGAGTGATGACGAGCGTGATGTCGCCCCCGTGACCGCACAGGAACTGCCAGAAACTGGCATCGGCATGCCGGTAATCGAGGGTGGCATCCAGAATACCGGAAAGTCGATCGCCAAGCGTGTTGATCACCTGGGCACTGCCGCCGGCACGCGGCTTGAGCAGGTGCTGGAAAGGGCTTTGCTGCTGGTTGTGCTTGGCGGGCGTGAAGCGAGTGCCTTCCACGAAGTTGAAGATCGCCATCGGCGCCTGACGCGAGCGCTCGCACATGCGTCGCGTCGCTTCGCGATCACGCTCGGCGAGCCGCGGATTGCTGGCCAGTTTCTGCCGGCTGTAACGGCGCATGAACGGGAATTCCAACGCCCACCAGGCAAGGCCGATCACCGGTACCCAGATGAGCTCCTGCTTGAGGAAGAACTTGGGCATCGGCGTGCGACGATGCAGGGCGTACTGGAGAACGAAGATGTCAGTCCAGCTGCGATGATTGGCGATCACCAGCCACCAGCGACGTCGGGCGGACCCATCGCGCAGCGATGGCGGCACGTGGATGTCCCAGCGCGGGCGCAGCACATGGCGAATCCACAGGTTGTTGGTGCCGATCCAGCCCATGGCGAGGCGGTTGAGCCCCTCCAGCATGTGCAACTGCAGGCGACGCGATGGCGTGATCAGCTTGAGTGCGGCCAGCAGGTAAAGCGGCAGCGCCCAGCACAGGGTATTGATGATCAGAAAGACAAGGCTGATGACACCTCTGATACTCGACATGCATGACTCCTTCATCAGGTGGCGCCATCGTAATTCACCCAGGAGTGGATGCCCACCCCGCTTGCGTGGGGGATGGCAACCCTGCGTTGCACGAATCGAACGCCCCTCAGGTCGAATGGCGGGGCGCACGCAGCTGTGATGAGATGCATTGCCGGTCGTGTGACGGGTCGGTGCAAGGGAAAGGTCGTGGCAGGGTTCACGTTGAAGTCACGCCGGGCACCGTCAATCATCGCCGCCGCTGCGCGACGATATCTCAGGGAGTGAGAGTGGCATGTGGTTGCAGGGACTGTTGATCGGGCTGGCGCTGGCCGCCTTCGTGTTGATTGCCATCGAGGATGTGATCCATCTCAACAAGGCCAAGACGACCTTGTTGCTGGGCACCTTCAGCTGGTTGCTGCTGTTCATCTTCGGCCCCGCGGCCCTGGCGGTGGATGATGTCCCCGAGGCCTTGAACGAGAACCTGCTCGAGATCGCCACCTTGTGGCTGTTTCTGATGGCGGCGATGACCTTCGTGGCCTTCCTCAATGCCAAGGGGCTGATCGCCAATCTGATCTACCGCCTGCTGCCGAAACGCATCGGGGAGCGCGGCCTGCTGTATCTGACGGGGCTCTTTGCCTTCGCCTTTTCATCGCTGGCCGACAACATCACGGCGACGCTGGTATCGCTGACCCTGGTGCTGTCGCTGGGCCTGGCGCCGAAGAAGACGCTGCGCTTTGCGGTGCTGGCGGTATTCGCCGTCAACTCCGGCGGCGTGGCGCTGATCACCGGGGACGTGACCACGCTGATGATCTTCCTGGCGGGCAAGGTGCGCATCAGCGAGCTGATGCTGCTGGCGCTGCCGTCCTTCCTCAGCGTGATGCTGCTGGCGACGTTACTGCTGCCCGGGCTGGGAGGCGAGGTGAATCTGGTGCGCGAGCCGCGCGAGACCCGGCGTCTTGATCGTCTGGTCGCCTGGCTGTTTCTGGCCACCATCCTGTCGACCCTCGGGCTCAACGTGCTGTTTGGCGTGCCGCCGCTGCTGACCTTCCTGTTCGGGATGTCGTTGATGTTCCTGCTCGGGCATGTCGCCGAACGACGCAGCGACAGCGAAGAGCGCCGCATACTTGATTACATTCGTATTATCGAATTCGATACATTGCTATTCTTCCTCGGCATCCTGCTGATGGTCGGGGCGCTCAAGGAAGCTCGTCTGCTGGAAGGCCTGGCACAGCTCTACGCCCTGATGCCGGCGATGCAGGCCAATTATCTGGTCGGGCTGCTCTCGGCGCTGGTGGACAACGTGCCGCTGACCGCCGCAGTGCTCAAGGCGGATGTCAGCATGAATGATGCGGAGTGGCTGGCGCTGACCTATGCCGCAGGCGTGGGTGGCTCGTTGCTGGTGATTGGCTCCGCCGCCGGGGTGATCGCGCTTTCCAAGGTGCGCGAGGTGAGCTTCATGAGTTATCTGTGCTTCTTCCCGGCGTTGTTGCTGGCCTACAGCGTGGGCTATCTGGGGGCATACTGGCTGGGCGGGCAGATCACGAATACGCCAGTGACATTGGCGCTGTCGTCTCTGAGCTGATGTGGGTGGTTGCTGGGGGGGTTCACTACGGCCACAGCCCCTGCCGCAGTCGCTGCCACAGTGGCCGTCTGATGCACTGCCAGATGCGTGGTCGGAAGGGGAATTGGCGCTGTTTGCGGTCGGCTGATCATTTTTTGATCAATCTGTCTGCGCTCGCCTGATCTCGATGGCGATACCTAGATGTACAGAGATTCTTCACAGCTTTTTCCACAGCTTCTGTTGATAACCTGTCTGCGACGTTAGGTTTAGAGGATCAGGCACAAGGCGCAGGCATGGCGGGGGAAAGCGGCGGGGGAAGCGGCGAGTCGTGCAGTGATGACATCATGAGGTGATGCCATGAAGAGTGATGGCAAGAGAGGGTGTGAAGGGTATGGCATGACAGGTCATGTCACTCTCTGAACACAAGAGCCCCCTACGCATGCGCAGGGGGCTGAATGCGACTCATCTCATTGCGCAGTGCTGCCAAGAGGCCATTACGCGCTGAGTTGGCACAGCGTATGTTCCGGCAGCAGTTGTTCTGCGGGACGCTGCTTTCCTTCTTGCTGAGTCGTCACCGGTGCCGTCGCCAGCAGGGCGATGCCGCCCAGTACCACCATATGCTCGTCACCATCCGCGAACACCATGCGCTGGGCGTGGGCCGGGTAGTAGTGATACTGCAGCTTGGGGTTGATGGGCAGTACCGCATGATGGCGCCCGGTCTGTGGAGCCATGCCGTAGGCCAGCATGCCCTCGCAGACCGCTTCCAGCGTTTCGCCAAGCTCTTCGGCATTGAAGCCGACATGGTGCAGGCGCGGCCCCATCACGGAGAGCCAGGCAGCCAGCGGGTTGGCCTCGAGCAGGCGCTCGAAGGTCGGCCAGTCCGGCATGTCCCACGGACGGCAGGGCGCGAGCAGGTTCTGTCCCTTGCAGTCATCACGATGACTCTGACTGATCAGGCGCTTGAGCAGGTCGCGGTGCATCGGCGGCAGGCTGTTGGCCTGCAGTTCCGCCAGCATGACGGCAGCGCCACCATCCGGGGGAAGCAGCAGATCGACCAGCAGGCCGCGGTCGGCCATGGCGTACTGTTTCACGCGGCGATAGCCCTGGTGATACAGGCTGGGTAACAGTTTCTCGCTTCTGAAAGGCCCCTGATTCAGCGTCAGGAACATCAGATATTCAGGGTTGATGCTGTCTGGCCAGATATCCAGCGCCCCGATGTCGGGATGGCGATGGACGAAGTCCAGCCATAGCTGCTGTTGGAATTCCTTGCGTTGCATGATGCCTCCTTGGACGGCCCCTATGACCTCAGTGCTGGAGCGATTATAGGTAGTCGTGCAAAGGGGTATTCAACGCCATTATCCGTTTTTTCGCGTTTCTTGATCGGAGAGTAAAAATGCCAGTGCTGGTGGCGTATTGCGTGGTTCTCATGGTGTGGTCGACGACACCGCTGGCCATCTCGTGGAGCGCCTCGGGCTGGCTGCCTGCCTGGTCGGCGATGGGCAGAATGTTAATTGCCGCATGCCTCGGTTACCCATTGTTACGCATAATGGGGCTGAAAATGGACCTTTCGCGTGGGGCACTGCGCAGCTACTCGGCAGCCGCTCTGGGTATCTGGGGTGGCATGTACTTCGCCTACCTCTCTGCGGCCTGGTTACCAAGCGGTATCATGTCGTTACTGTTTGGACTGGCACCTTTGCTATCAGGGCTTTATGCACGCTGGTGGTTGAAAAGTGCTCCACTTGACAAGTTGCAGTGGATGGGGTTTGCGTTGGCATTGAGTGGACTGGCCGTCGCGGTCTCGGATTCCCTGGCGTTGCCACCGGGCAGCTGGAAGGGAGTCCTGACCATGCTGCTGGCCGTCAATTGCTTCGCGGCCTCGGGGGTACTGGTGCAGCGCGAGCGGGCAGGGCTGCATCCGCTGGTCCAGACGGAGGGTGCGCTGCTGGTCTCGCTGCCGCTCTATCTGGTGTGTGCGCTGATCGTCGATGGCGTGCCGCAGGCCCTGCCGGAGGGGCGTCCGATGGCGGCCATCCTCTACCTTGGCATCTTTGGCTCGCTGATCGGCTACCTGTGCTACTACTTCGTGTTGTCACGCCTGTCGGCCAGTACGGTGGCGCTGGCGACCTTGATCACCCCCATCTTCGCCATGAGCCTGGGCGCGGTGCTCAATGATGAGCTGATCTCCAGCCGCGTGCTCGCCGGGGCCTTGCTGATCGTGATCGGGCTGTGCGCCTATCTGTTCGGCCCGCAGTGGCGGGCGCGCCTGACGTCCCGCCGTCTGTCGCAGGGCTGAGCAGGACTCGGGCCGCTCGCCTGCCCCTCGGGAGGCGGGCCAGTACGCAAGGCCTTGCCGAGTGCCCCAACGACAAGGGCCGCCCCTGCCGGGGCGGCCCTTGTGTCTTTTCAGGCGCCACGTAGCGCTCTGGCAAGTCGTGCGACGTCAGTCCTGATTGTTCTGGAACAGACGCTTGAGCTCGACCATGGCGGCCTGCTCGCTGTTGACGAGCGCTTTCTGGTCGTGACGGTGCTCGTAGTTCTGTTTGAGCATGTTGTCATCCATTTCCCGGAACGCACGCGCCACTTCCGCCGCGCGAGCACTGGGGTAGCCCATCGCCACCAGCAATTCTCCGCCCATTTCCAGGCTGCTGGCATAGGTGTCACGAATCACGTGTTCCACGCCCAGTTCCATCAGCTCCCAGGCGTGGTGGCGGTTACGGGCACGCACGAACAGCTTCAGGTGCGGGAATTGATGGCGCACCATGCGCACTATGCCTGTCGAGGTCTCGGCATCATCGACCGCCACCAGCATGATCCTGGCCTGCTCGGCACCCGCCGCCCGCAGCAATTCGGCGCGGCTGGCATCGGCATAGAAGATGCGCGACCCGAACTGACGCACGAACTCGACCTGGGTGATGTTGGGGTCAAGCGCGGTGAAGTTGATGCCCTGGCTCTTGAGCATGCGCGCGCTGATCTGGCCGAAGCGGCCAAAGCCGGCGATCACCACCTGCGGTGTTTCCTCACCGAAGTCCTCATCATAGGGACGCTTGGCTTCGCTGGTGGCGCCGAGGTGGCGGGCATAGCGATAGAGGAAGGGCGTGGCAGCCATCGACAGGGTCACCGCACTGATCACCAGGCTGGTGAGGGTCTGATCGAAGATGCCGGCGGCCATGCCGGCGGTCAACAGCACGAAGTCGAACTCACCACCCTGTGACAGGACCGCGGCCAGCGGCAGGGCCTCGGCCATCTTGAGGCGTGCGACGCGTCCGACCAGCGTGATCACGATGACCTTGCCGAACATCAGCGCCAGCGTCAGCGCCAGCACGGTCAGCGGACGCTCCATCACCAGCGACACGTCGACCGACATGCCCACGGCCATGAAGAACAGCCCCAGCAGCAGCCCCTTGAAGGGCTCGATGTTGGCTTCCAGCTCGTGGCGGTAGACGGTATCGGCCAGCAGCACCCCGGCCAGGAAGGCGCCCAGGGCCATGGACAGCCCCACCCATTCCATCAGCAGCGCCGTGCTGATCACCACGAACAAGGCCGCGGCGGTGAAGATCTCGTGGATCTCGCTGCGCGCGACCATCTTGAGCAGGCGCGGCACGACAAGGCGGCCGACGATGATGACCGCCGCGATCATGCCGATGCCCTTGGCGATGCCGATCCAGTTGGTGCCGGTGGAGGCATCGAAGTTGTCAGCGAACAGCGGCATCAGGGCCAGCAGCGGGATCACCGCCAGGTCCTGGAACAGCAGGATGGCGAAGGTCGACTGGCCGTGCGGCGTCGCCAGCTGCTGATTCTCGCTCAATACCTGCAGCGCGAAGGCGGTCGAGGACAGCGCCAGAATCAGGCCCAGCAACACGGCGGCGGGCAATTCCAGCCCCAGCCACAGGCCGACAGGGGTGAGCAGGGCGCCGCACAGCAGCATCTGGGCGCTGCCCAGGCCCGCAAGCTTGAGGCGCATGTCCCACAGGCGCTTGGGCTCCAGTTCCAGTCCGATCATGAACAGCAGCATGACGACCCCGAATTCGGCGAAGTGCAGCACTTCGCCAGGCTCCGAGATGAAGCCGATCAACGACGGACCCAGCAGTACGCCGATGGCCAGATAGCCCAGGATGGAGCCGAGGCCCAGACGCTGGAAAAGTGGCACGGCAACCACCGCGCATCCCAGCAGCACGGCGCCTTCCATCAACATGTTCATGTGCGTGTCCTTGTGCATACATGGGCGGAGAAGGCAGCGATTGTCGCTGCCCCCTCCTTTTGTCGCAAGCGGCAAGGTGCGCAAGGCGCGACCCTGTGTACAGCGTGGTGGTGCGGGTGAGTGTCGTGACCAGGGGCGGGAGGCGGTGACGCAGGCACAAAAAAGCCCCCGCCAATGGCGGGGGCTTCAGCAGTGAAGCGGCTGATGGCGGCGATCAGGCCTGCGGCATCAGAGCTTCGTCCTGCACGTACTGGTTGAACTCGGTGAAGCCACCGATGTGGGTCTGATCGACGAAGATCTGCGGTACGGTCTCGACCGGCTTGCCGATGGTCTTTTCCATGTCGGCCTTGCTGATGCCTTCGGCATGGATATCGATGTAGCGGAAGTCGAAATCATCGCGCTTGGCGGTGAGCTCTTCCGCGAGGTCCTTGGCGCGGACACAGAAAGGGCAACCCGGACGACCGAAAATGACTGCAAGCATGAGACTCTCCTAAGGTTCGTGACTCTCGTTAAGCCCGTACTGGGTGGGCCGAGAAAATGGCGCCGGCACTGCCGGTGAGTAATGGATGACCGCCATTGTGCTTGAGCCTGCCCGGGTTTGCCAATTGAGCCGTACTACCAAAGTCATTGGGGCAATCAATCGCTGCCGTGCTGTGGACTAGCCCATCAGCAGCAGGTTGGCGCCAAAGCCACCGACGATCAACAGCGTGAACAGGATCAGCGCGAGCAGGAAAGGCTTCATGCCCAGTGAGCGCAGACGATCGATGCGAGTCTCGACGCCCAGGCCCGCCATGGCCATGGTCAGTGCCACGCTGCCGAGAGTAGAGAGGCTTGAGTGCACTGCCGCCGGGATCGCGCCGGTGCTGTTGATGCCGGCCATGGCGATGAAGCCCAGCGCGAACCACGGAATCGTCATGCTGCCGCCGGTTTCGCGGTCATCGCCCTCGGTGCGGGCACGCATGGCCCACAGTTTCGGCAACAGCAGCAGGAAGGGTACCAGCATCATCACGCGCATCAACTTGACGATCAGCGCATTGGCCAGGGCGTCCGGGCCGACCGCTTCACCGGCGGCCACGACCTGAGCGACCTCGTGGATGGTGGAGCCGATATAGATGCCGAACAGGCCTTCATGCATGCCGCTCAGCGGGTAGAGCAGCGGGTAGACCAGCATCGCCAGCGAGCCGAACAGCACCACCGTGGCGACGGCCATGGCGGTGGCCGCCGGGCGTGCCTTGATCATCGATTCGGTCGCCAGTACCGCCGCGGCGCCACAGATGGCGGAACCGGCACTGGTCAGCAGTGCGGTGTCGCGGTCCAGCCCCAGCCAGCGCGTGCCGATGAAGTAGCCGCTGCTCAGCACCGCGGTGATCACCAGCACATCGAGGAAGACGACGCTCCAGCCCAGGCCGAGAATCTGCTGCAGGGTGATGGAGAGGCCGAACAGGATGATGCCGAGACGCAGCAGCTTCTTGGTCGCGATATGCAGCCCCGGGGAGAGCGCCGCGGCGTGCCGGCTGGTGATCGGCAGGTTGCCGACCACGATACCGCACAGCAGGGCGAAGACCAGCGGGCTGATGCCGGTGGAGGCCAGCGCCGGAATGGAATGCAGTGCCAGTCCCACCAGGGTCAGGCCGCCACACAGGGCGAGGCCCGGCAACATGCGGCGCAAGCGCTCGGCAGTGGCGGGGGGAGTCAGGGTCTGTGCGTCCATGAGCATTCTCCTTGAGGAAAGTGGCCTATCCCGTGCGGAACATGGCCTGTCTTGTTATGGGTCGTGCGCTGGCGTGGGGTGCACGGCTGTCATCGGCAAGGGCGCTTGAGTCTGCCGTCGCTTGCTTAGTGTCTCTGGTTTGATGATTAGTCTATTCGGGAATATTATTCGGCAGTTAGTCGATTATTCTTTTATTACATACCGGAAAAACCGATATGCAGATCCACATCACGCTGCGCCAGTTGCAAGTGTTCGTGGCGGTGACCCGCCACGGCTCCGTCAGCGCCGCGGCGCGCGAGATCGGCCTGTCGCAATCGGCGGCGAGTCAGGGGCTGTCCGAGCTTGAGCGTCATCTCGAGGTGCAGCTGTTCGAGCGCCTCGGTCGCCGCCTGGCCCTGAACGCCAATGGCCGCCGCCTGTTGGCGCGCGCCGAGCAATTGCTGGAGCAGACCCACGCGCTGGAGCTGGAGGCGCGTGAGCCCGGCGTGGTGGATGGCAACCTGCGCGGCGAGCTGGAAATCGCCGCCAGCGCCACCATCGGCACCTGGTTGCTGCCGGGGCTGGCGGGGGCCTTCATGCGCGAACATCCGGGCACCGAGCTCAACCTGCGTCTGCGCAATACCCATCAGGTGGTGGAGGCGGTGCTCAACTATGACGCCGAACTCGGCCTGATCGAGGGCGACTGCCATGCGCCACGCCTGATGAGCCAGACCTGGCGTGAGGATGAGCTGGTGGTGGTGGCGCCGCCGAGCCATCCGCTGGCCGTGCGTGGCGTGGCGCTCAGCGATGAGGACCTCGCCACCGCCGACTGGATTCTGCGCGAGGGGGGCTCGGGCACGCGGGCGGTCTTCGAGCGTGCACTGCACGGGCGGATCGAGCGCCTCAAGGTGCGCATGGAGCTGGGCCAGCACGAAGCCATCAAGCAGGCCGTGTTCGCCGGGCTGGGGCTGGGGTGTCTGTCGGGGCTGTCAGTGGCGGCCGAGATCGCGCGTGGCGAGCTGGTGGTGCTGGCCACGCCCCAGCTCAACCTGAAGCGGCGCTTCTCGATGCTGTGGCACCCGGAGCGTTACCGCAGCCCGCTGTGGCAGGCGGTCAAGGTCTATCTGGAAGCCAGCCCGCGCTGAGGCGTCGAGGACGGAGCCGCCGCGCGCTTGATAGTTTGCTAACATAGGCGCTCCCCGCGAGCCGGCTGCCGCCGAGCCACGCCGCTGAGCCATGAGCTACTGCGCCTGAGCTACTGCGCCTGAGCCACGGGGAGCGTAACGGTCTGTCTAGCGTCCATGGAGATGATGATGAGCACAACGGTCGAGCTTTATTACCACGAGAGCGATGCTCGTGATGGCGCCGAGGAACAGACAACGAGCCAGCAGGACGCGACGCCGCTGGTCATTCTTCACGGCCTGTTCGGCAGTGCCGACAACTGGCGTTCGCATATCAAGTCTTGGTCGCGGACACGCCGCGTGATCGCGGTGGATCTGCGCAACCACGGCCGCAGCCCGCACGTGGCCGGCATGAGCTACCCCGAGCAGGCCGCGGATGTCATCGCGCTGCTCGACCGCCTCGCCATCGAGCGCTGTGACCTGCTGGGCCACTCGATGGGCGGCAAGGTCGCCATGCAGGTCGCGCTCGAGGCGCCCGAGCGTCTGCGCAGCCTGCTGGTCGCCGATATCGCGCCGGTCGCCTATGGCCACGGGCATGACGATATCTTTGCCGCCTTCGAGGCAGTGCGTGACGCGCGCCCGGCCTCACGCAAGGAGGCCGACACGGTGATGGCGCAGCATGTCGATACCCCGGCCATTCGCCAGTTCCTCGCCACCAATCTGGTGCGTCTCGACGATGGCGCCATGGGCTGGCGCGTCGGGCTGGACCATATCGCGGCGGGCTACCCGCAGATCGTCGAGGCGCCGCACGGTCAGGGGCCAATCGAGCTGCCGGCATTGCTGCTGTGGGGCTCGCGCTCCAACTATGTGCAGTCCGAGGGCCTGGCGACGATGCGCGAGCACTTCCCTGCGCTGGAAGATGACTCGCTGGAGGCCGGCCATTGGCTGCACGCCGAGCGTGCCAGCGAGTTCCAGCAGGCGGTGGTGGCGTTCCTTGATCGCGTCGCGCGCGCTTGAGTACGCCGAGCCGCCACTCCGAAAATCGTCAGCCGGCCGCGAGCGAGCGGGTCATCCCGCCGGTGACCACCCACGAGCGCCTGGTGGTGGCGCTGGTCACCCTGCTGCAGTTCGCCGTCATCATGGGCTTCACCATGGTGATGGCGCTGGGTCCCGACTTTGCCACCTCGCTGGGCATTCCGCTGGACCACCTCGGCTATATCGTCGGCAGTTATCCGCTGGCCGCCGCGGTGGGCACTCTGCTGTGGACGCGACACGCCGATCGCTTCGATCGCCGCTGGGCAGTGCTGGGCTTCCTGTTCGGCGCGGCGCTCTGTCACCTGATCGCCAGCTTCGCCACCGACTTCGAGACCCTGCTGGCGGCGCGCATGCTGGGCGGCCTGTTCGGCGGGCCGGCGGCAGCGACGGCGCTGGCCATCGTGATCGACGTGGTGCCGGGAGTACGCCGGGGGCGCGCCATGGGCCTGGTGATGGGCGCCTTCTCGGTGGCCTCGGTGCTGGGGCTGCCGTTTGCGCTGTGGCTGTCGCAGGGCTTCGGCTGGCAGGCGCCATTTCGCGCCGTGGCGCTGTTGGCACTGCTGGTGTGCGGGCTGCTGGCCTGGATACTGCCGCCGATCCGCGGTCATCTCGATAATCCCGAGACGCGTCAGCGCAGCCGCAAGGGCACCACGATCCTGAACATCCTGGCCCAGCCCGACCATCGGCTGGGGCTGGCGCTGATCGCCACGGCGATGTTCAGCAACTTCCTGGTGATTCCCAACCTGGCAAGCTATCTGCTGTTCAATCTGGGCCTGCCGCGCGAGGATCTCGGTGGGCTCTACATGATCGGTGGCGGGCTGTCGCTGGTCGGCATGCAACTCACGGGGCGGCTGTGTGATCGCTATGGCTGTGTCTGGCCGGGCACCATCACCTGCCTCATGACGGCGCTGGTCGGCTGGGCCTTCCTGCTGCATTCGCCGGGGCCGTCGCTGATCTGGATCGGCTTCGGCGCCTACATGCTGTTCTCGTCGGCGCGGCGTGTGACCCAGAATACGCTCAACAGCTTCATTCCCGCCGACCACGAGCGAGCGGCCTTCACCAGCACCCAGAGTGCCGTGCAGCATCTGAGCTCCGCCGCCGGCAGCTATGTGGGCGCCGGGCTGCTGGTCAGCACGCCGAGCGGCGCGCTGGAAGGCATGCCGCTGCTGGTCGCGGTGCTGATGATCGCGCTGGTGATCCAGCCGCTGCAGATCCTGTGGCTGTCGCGTCGCCTGGCACGCCGCTAGCGCTTGTCAAATAGGCACAAGACGGCGAGAGTGAGCCGGTCCTGAACCCAAAACGCCCTGTCGGAATCTCCGGCAGGGCGTTTTGCATTGGCCGCGCTCAAGCGCTCAGCGTTTCAAGGGCTCTGGGCGCTCAACGCCTCAGGGCGCGTTGACGTCGACGGCCAGGTGGCTCAGCGACTGGCGCTTCTTGATCATGCCGCGCTCGAACAGGAAGTCCTCGAAGTCACGATAGCGGCCGGCATCCAGCGCGGCAGGACGCAGCGCGAAGCGCGGCAGGGTGGCGTACCAGGCTTCCTTGTTGAGCTCGGTATCCAGTGCCGGATCGGAATCGCGGAACATCTCCCAGCCCTGGTCCGGGTGATTGATGATCCAGGCGGTGGCTTCGCCGACGGCGGCGAGGAAGCCGGCGTACTGTGCCTGCTTGCGCTCGTAGCTGTCGCTGTTGGCGACGAAGATCAGCTCGTCATAGGTCGGCACGCCTTCTTCCTCGATGTAGAAGGCGCGGCCCTTGACGCCTTCCTGGGCCATCTGGGCCAGCTCGAAGTTGCGGAAGGCGCCGGTGACGGCATCGACCTTGCGCGTCAGCAGGGACGGTGTCAGCGAGAAGTTGACGTTGGTCAGCGTGATGTCATCCAGCGTCAGGCCGCTGTGCTGCAGCATGGTGGAGAGCAGCACTTCCTCGACACCGCCCACCGAGTAGCCGACCCGCTTGCCCTTGAGGTCGGCGATCGACTGGATGTCGCTGTCGGCGCGCACCACCACCACATTCAGCGGCGTGGCGACCAGGGTGCCGATACGCACCAGCGGCAGGCCCTGATCGATCTGCAGGTGCAGCTGCGGCTGATAGCTGATGGCGATGTCGACGCGCTCGGCGGCGGCCAGCTTGGGCGGCACGCTCGGATCGGCGGGGGCGATCAGCTCGACATCAAGGCCGTGCTTCTTGAACAGGCCCAGCTCCTGCGCCAGCACCAGCGGGGCGTGACCGGGGTTGGTGTACCAGTCGAGCATGACCTTGAACTGTGTCAGCGGCTGCTCGGCGGTGGCAGCGTCCTTGGAGTTGTCCTCGACGACGTCCTTCGAGTCAGCATCAGCGCTCTGTTCGTCGCTGGCGGCTGGCGGGGCATCCGCGGCCGGTTCAGCACCGTTCTTGGCCTGCTCGGCGGCGCCGGCGGTCGCTTCGACGGCTTCCTGGCTTGCCACCGGCGCGGAGGCGGCCGAGTCACCGTTCACTCCGACCTCGGCCTGCTGAGCGACGATTTCCGGCGCTGACTGGGTGCTGGTGGCGGGTTCTGCCTCGGCGGCGTGGGCCGACATGGCGGTGGCTGGCAGGCTGCTCAGGCACAGCGTGGTCAGCAGGGTGGCGAAGGCGGTGGACAGCAGCGAGGCACGCGGTGAACGTGTCGGCTGCGCTTTGCGCCGTGGCGCCGATGACGAAAGAGACATGGCGGAGTTCCTTGTGATCACAGGGTAGTGGTGCTGCCGTTCGTGGGCGGCAGTCGTCAGGCTCATGCAATTTGTGTCGAGCGTCGTTGCGTCTTTCGGTTACGCGATCTTGCGGTCTTGCGGTAGTTACTCGAAGCCCAGGCGTGTCAGCTCAGGCGTGTCAGCCGGTCGCGGTGCCAGGGCATCAGGGCGCGCAGCAGCGCATCCAGCGAGAAATAGAGCAGCAGGGAGAAGGCGACCAGCACCAGCAGGGCGGCGAACATGAGGTCGATTTCCATGCGCGCGTTGGCATTGAGCATCAGATAGCCCAGCCCCTGACTGGCACCGGCCCATTCCCCGATGACGGCGCCGATGGGGGCGGCGGTCGCGGCCATGCGTATGCCGGAGGCCAGTGCCGGCAGCGCGGCGGGCAACTGGATGTGGATCAGTCGGCGCCATGGACTGGCGCCCAGGGTATGGGCAAGATCCAGCCAGCCCTGTCGGGTCTGGCGCAGGCCGTCGTAGCCGGTGGAGGCGACCGGGAAATAGATGATCAGCGTCGCCATCACCACCTTGGACAGCATGTCATAGCCGAGCCACAGCACCAGCAGCGGCGCGATCGCGAACAGCGGTATCACCTGGCTGATCAGCAGCATCGGCAGCAGCGTGCGGCGCAGGCGGGGAATGAAGGCCAGCGCCAGCGCGGTGGCAAGGCCGAGCAGAATGCCCAGCACCAGCCCGGCCAGTATCTCGCTGATGGTGACGCCAGCGTGATGAGCCAGCAGCGGCGCCTTCTGGATCAGCACCTCGAGCACGGCCTGCGGCGTGGGCAGAATGTAGGGCGGTACGGCGGTAACGGCAATGATCAGCTGCCACAGCCCCAGCAGGAGCAGCGCGCTGATGACGAGGTGACGCATGGCGTGCAGACGTTTCATGCGGCCTCCTCGCTATCGCGCAGGCGGGCGATCAGTTGCGCCTGCGCCGGTGGCAGGGCCGGGTCATCCAGTGGCACAGGGCGTGCGGCACCAAGCCCCGGCAGGCGTTCCAGCTCGGCGCCGTGGCCCGGGAGGCTCGATGGGCGCAGCACCAGCAGTTGATCGGCGAGGCGCAATGCCTCCAGTGGGTCATGGGTCACCATCAGGACGGTGCGGCCCTTGAGCAGGCGGCTGGCCAGATCATGCAGCTCCAGACGGGTGATGGCATCCACCGCCGAGAACGGCTCATCCATCATCACGACCGGTGCCTGCTGGTAGAGCGTGCGAGCGAGGGCGACGCGCTGGCGCTGACCGCCGGAGAGGGCGTCCGGCCAGGCCTGCTCACGGCCCTCAAGCCCGACCGCGGCCAGCAGTTCATGGGCAAGCTTGCGATTGCGCGGCCGCCGGCGCAGGTCATCGCCCAGCCACAGGTTGTCGATGACGCGCCGCCACGGCAGCAACAGGTCCTGCTGCGCCATCCAGGCCACGCGGTCGGTCAGCGGCTGACCGTCATCGGTGGCGAGGTCGAGCTGATGGAGGTCTGACATCTCCAGGCCGGCCAGCAGGCGCAGCAGCGAGCTCTTGCCGCAGCCGGAGCGCCCCAGCAGTGCCGTCCAGCTACCGGCTTCCAGACGTGCGGAGATATCGCGGAACAGCGTGTGGCCGGCGTAATCGATTCGTGCGTTGTTGAGGGTGAGTCCCAGCGACACAGGCAATTCCGTGGTCAGGCGGCGTGCCGGCAGGAGGAAGCAGGTGACGCGCCATGCAGGGCACGCGTCGGGGATTCCCTCCGCCGGTATCAACCGGATCAGGTTCCAGGGGTTGTCGCGCGACGTATCGCTGCGGCTCTCAGCCCATCCTCGGGCACCCCCATCCAGGTCGACAGTGTAACGTCACTCTCTTGCTGGTGTCTTGTCCGACGCGGGTCAGGGGCGGGGGGCGAGTCCGGTGGGCAGGGCAGAGGTGGGCAGGGCAGAGGTGGGCAGGGCAGAGGTGGCGTGCGAAACGGACTATGCCGATGTGCCACGCCTTGGGTATGCTGAGCTTTACTGTAACAAGACGTATAGCCCTAGGAGATCATCATGCCCGACACACCGGATCTCTCGACCTGTTCCAGTTATCCCGTTCCCCCACGGCGGCCGAGCACGGCTGAGGCCGTGGGCGAGCCGCGTCCCGTGCCCAGGGGCTGGCCCGAGGAGTCACTGACCCGACGGCTCTCGACCTATCTGGGTCAACCGCTCGAGCCGCTGGCACTCGCCTGGCCGGATAGCGCCAACTGGCTATGGCGCCAGCGTGGCGGCACGCCCGGCCTCATCAAGCTGGCGCGCACCGGCCCAGACCATGACCCCTTCTGGCGCGCCATGCGCGGGGTCTTCGGCGCCGATCGCTGGGCGACGCCGGAGGGGCTGACGCGACTGGCGGGCGCCTTGCCCGCGCGTTTGCCGATTCCGCCACTGCCCCTGACCTTTCTGGGGCGTCTCGATGGCGCGCCCATCTGGCACCTGCCGTGGTCCAGCGGGCAGCCGAGCGATCTCAGCATCACTTTCTGTGAGCTGCTCGGCGACCAGCTCGGTCGCCTGCATCAGGATACGGTGTCGGGCTTCGGTCAGCCGCTGGCGCAGCCGATGCCGCTGTTGCACTGGAATACCCGCGTCACGCGCTTTCTCGCCCATCACCCGCGTCGCGCGGAGCTTGGCACGCTGCTCAAGCGCACCTTCCCGGCACCGACTCGCGCGGTGTGGTGTCTGCCGGACATGCGTGCCGATCAATACCTGTGCGCCGCCACCGGCTGGGTATGGAGCGATTGGGAGGCGCTGGTGTGGGCGCCGATCGAGTTCGACTGGGCGCTGGTGGAGTTGCTGCTGGAAACGCCGGAGCAGCGTCAGGCCTTCATGAAGGGCTATTCGCGCCATGGGCGCATGATCGATCTCGATGGCCAGCGTGAACTGTGTCGTGCGCTGTTGTGGGCGATGGAGGCCTTCGGTCCGCGGTCCTATGCTGAGCTTGCGGCAGCCCCTGCCTGGGTCTCGCCGCGCAGCCTGGCGTGAAATCCGCGTGCTGCACGCTGCAAGTACATGAAAGGTGTGAAATTTCTCTGCAGCCCCATCGCTGACATGGAATACTGTGGGTGAGTCGTCGTGGACGTCACTCGAGATCTGATGTAGGGCTTGGCGGGGGAGCACTCGTGGTAGAGAACCTGAATTATTATTTCTTGCTGGCAGGCACGCTGATCGCCTTGAGCGTGTTGGCCAGCCGCGTCTCGGCGCGTCTTGGCATGCCGCTGCTACTGCTGTTCCTCGGCCTTGGCATGCTGGCGGGTGAAGATGGCGTACTGGGCATCCAGTTCGACGACGCCTCATCCGCTTACATGATCGGTAACCTGGCGCTGGCGCTCATTTTGCTCGACGGCGGCCTGCGCACGCGGCTGTCCACGTTTCGTGCCGGCCTGAAACCGGCGCTGGTGCTGGCCACCGTCGGGGTCTTCATGACCAGTGGTCTGGTGGGCCTTCTGGCCATGTGGCTGTTTGATCTCACCCTGATCGAAGGCCTGCTGGTCGGGGCCATCGTCGGCTCCACCGATGCCGCGGCGGTCTTCTCGCTGCTGGGCGGTCAGGGCGTTCACCTCAATGAACGTGTCGGTGCGACGCTGGAAATCGAGTCCGGCACCAACGACCCGATGGCGATCTTCCTGACCATCACGCTGGCCGAGATCCTGACCGGTCAGCTCTCCGGCGTCGCGTCGGGCATCATGAGCTTCCTGCTGCAGTTCGGTGTCGGCGCCGCCATGGGGATCGCCGGCGGCTGGTTGATCGCCCGTCTGATGCGCTATCTGGACCTCGCGCCCGGCCTCTATTCGCTGCTGGCGCTGGCGCTGGGTCTGAGCCTGTTCGCCACCACCAACGAGATGGGCGGCAGCGGTTTCCTTGCCATCTATCTGTGCGGCCTGATGATCGGCAATCACCCCGGGCGGCATCTGGAGCACATCCTGCCGGTGCATGATGGCCTGGCGCATCTCTCGCAGATCGTGCTGTTCCTGATGCTGGGCCTTTTGGTCTCGCCCTCGACCATGCTGCAGTTCGCGCTGCCGGCCGCCATCCTCAGCGTGGCGCTGATTCTGGTGGTGCGCCCGCTGGCGGTCATCCTGTGTCTCAAGCCGTTCTTCCGCTTCCGCTGGCGTGAGCTGTGGTTCATCAGCTGGGTCGGGTTGCGAGGGGCGGTGCCGATCGTGCTGGCGATCTTCCCGGTGATCACCGGGGTCGAGAATGCCGGTCTCTACTTCAATGTCGCCTTCTTCGTGGTCATCATCTCGCTGCTGGTGCAGGGCTCGTCGCTGGCGCCGATGGCACGCAAGCTGCGGGTGGTGGTGCCGCCGGGCGCACAGCCCAGTCGCCGCAACCTGCTCGGCATCATGCCGGTCAATGACTACGAGATGCTGGTCTATCGCGTCGACAACACGGCGCTGGAAGGCGTGGCGCTGCGCATGCTGCGCTTCCCGTCGGGGGCCAAGGTCGGGGCGCTGTTCCGCAACAAGGTGCTGATCCACCCCAAGGGCAGCACCTGTCTGCATCAGCAGGATGTGCTGTGCGTGGTGGGGCGCTCCTGTGATGTGCCGAGCCTCAACCGCATGTTCAATGGCGAGAGTCTGCAGCACGAGCAACGTGCCTTCTTCGGGACCTTCACGCTGGAAGGCGATGCCAACATGCAGGATATCGCCGATGTCTACGGCTTGACGCTCTCCCAGGGCGAGCACCACCTGACCATCGCCGAATTCATCACCCGTCGAGTCGGCGGGGTGCCGGTGGTCGGCGACGATGTCGACTGGCATGGCATCCACTGGGTGGTGAACGAGGTGGAAGGCAATCGCATCACCAAGGTCGGCCTGCGACTGCACTGAGTCCGTGTCTGAGCCTGAATCTGTGTCAGGGCCTGCACCTGCGCTTCACACACTACGACGCCCCCATTGCACTGCGTGTAATGGGGGCGTCGTGTTTGGACTCATCAATATCGTATTCTGTTGATGTCAGGCCAATTTGTCCGTGACAGCGCCTGGCCACCGATTGTGGCCAGCGACAAGGAGGTGACTACATGGCCAGCCCACACCCTCATCTCGCGGGCTTTCTGCGACGATTCGAGCAATTCCCGCTCGGACTCACGGCGGATGAGAAGACCTTTCATGCCACCTTCAACGTGGTCTACGTGCTGGCGGTCAGTTGCCATCTGCTCTACGCCATCCTGCTGTTGTGGCTGGGCGAGATGGGCATTCTGGCGCTGAATCTGGCGATGCTGATCGTCGATCTGGTCTGTCTGCAGCTGCACCGTGCTCGCCGTGAAGCCCTGGCGGCCACGCTGATGGCGCTGGGCACCTGCGCGCAGATCAGCTTCTCGTTGCGCTATTTCGGCTCGGAAGCCGGGTTCGACTACTTCTACTTCGGCGCCTTGCTGTGCATCTACTCGATCCGCATGTCGTTCATGCGGCGCGTTCTTCTGTGCGCCGCCTGCCTGAGCATGCCGCTGCTGGCCTGCATCATCCTGATGCTGGAAGGGCCGACCAATCCGCTGCCCGCCGGCTGGATGCTGGCATTTCGCATCATCAATCTGGGCGTCTTGACCATCTTCTTCACGCTGGTGCTGGTGCAGATGGGCTGGTCGGTGGAGCGCCTGCAGCAGCGTTTCGAGACGGGAGGGCGCTTCGATGCGCTGACCGGCGCCCTGAGTCGCGCCGAGCTGGTCGACAGCGGGCGTGGCATGTTGATCAACAACGGGGCGCTGAGCGTGATGATGGTGGATGTCGACCATCTGGCGCTGATCAACGAGACCTGGGGTCGCCAGGCCGGCGATCAGGTGCTCAAGGAGCTGGTGCGGCGCATGCGCAGCATCCTGCGCGGGGAGGACCTGGTCGGGCGCTATGGCGGCGAGGAGTTCGTGCTGTTATGCCCGGGGCTGCATGGCGAGCGCGTCGATCAGGTGGCAGAGCGTCTGTGCAAGGGCGCCTCGGCGTTGCCGTTCGTCATCAATGACGGCCTCAACAGTCTGGATGTCAATCTGTCGATCGGTGTCGCCCAGCGTCAGTCCGGCGACAAGGACCTGGAAGGCCTGATCGCCAAGGCCGACGTCAATCTGTTCCGCGCCAAGCAGGACGGCGGCAACGGCTTCGTCAGTGACACCCAGCTGGGAACCGTGGGTGGGCCGGGTATCGCCGCCATCAATTGAGCGCAATTCACTGCGCGCAGAGTTTTGTGCACAGAGGTTTGCGCATAGAGATTTGCGAACAAAGCTTGGTATACAACCCAGCACGCCCCCGGAGAATGACATTCCTGTCTCCGGGGGCGTGCGTATGTCAGGGCGTTATCAGGACTGCGCGAGGGGGCATCAGGCTTGCCCTGAGAAGAGTCAGCGGCGGTTGGACTGGCGACGACGGCTCTTGCTTGCGGACTTGGGGGCGTAGTCGCTGTTCGAGGCCGGCACCGCGAGCTTGGGCGCAAAGCCTTCCACGACTTCGCGTGTCACGAAATAGCCCAGGTGCTGCTCGATGGCGCACAGGTTGCGGAAGTCATCACGCGAGACCAGCGAGATGGCTTCACCGCTGGCCCCGGCACGGCCGGTACGCCCGATGCGGTGGACATAATCCTCGGCGGCGTCCGGCAGGTCGTAGTTGACCACGCGCTGCAGGTCATCGATGTCGATGCCCCGCGCGGCAACGCCGGTGGCCACGAGATACTTGATGGTGCCGGCCTTGAAGTCGGCCAGCAGCTGCTCGCGCATTGCCTGGCTGCGACCGCTGTGGAAGGACTCGGCAGCGATGTCACGCTTCTCCAGCTGACTCACCAGCTTGGCGGCGCCGCGCTTGGTCTCGATGAAGATCAGCGCCTGCTGCCACTGCTTCTCGTGAATCAGATGGCTCAGAAGGGCGGACTTGAACTCCTTGTCGACCGTGATCAGATACTGGCTGATATCCGGCGCGGTGACGTTCTCCGGTGCGACCATGATCTCGACGGCGTCCGTCACTGCGGTCTTGGCGAGTACGCGCACCTGGGCCGAGAGCGTGGCCGAGAACAGCAGGTTCTGGCGCTCTCTGGGCAGCTTCTCGACGATCTTGTTGATGTCGGCGATGAAGCCCATGTCGAGCATGCGGTCCGCTTCGTCGATGACGAGGGTGCGTGTCTCGTCGAGATGGATCGCGCGGCGGGTCAGCATGTCCAGCAGGCGGCCAGGCGTCGCCACCAGGATGTCCACGCCCTCGATCAGACGCTGTTGCTGCGGTTCGATCTCCACGCCGCCATACATCGCCATGGAGCTGACTTCCAGATACCTGGCGTAGTGCTGGATGTTGTCTTCGACCTGGATCGCCAGCTCCCGCGTCGGCGTCAGGATGACGGCATGTACGCGCTTGGCGCGCACCTTGGGCGCCTGCTGCAGGGTCTGCAGGATGGGCAGCACGAAGCTTGCCGTCTTGCCGGTACCCGTCTGGGCGGCGGCGATCAGGTTGTCACCGGCCAGCACGACGGGGATCGCCTTCTCCTGGATGGGAGTCGGGGTCTGGTAGCCTTGCTCGGTGACGGCCTTGACGATGGAATCGCTCAAACCAAGGGCAGAAAATGGCATGGTGTCTCGACTTGTCTAAAGGGGGAGGGGCAAGCGCACATTCTGCGGCAAGGAATGTCTGGCGCAGTGATGCTCACTGTAGCCGAAAGTCCGCTGACGGCCCGGCGCATCATTGGCCATCGCTGCTCAGGCAGGGTAGCGAAGTGGCGGCGATGGGCGCTGCGCGGCAACAATGAAAAAGCCCCGCCTACCTGAAGTAGACGGGGCTTTCGGAATTCAAGGTGGTGGAGGGACAGGGATTCGAACCCTGGGTAGGCTATTAACCTACGCCGGTTTTCAAGACCGGTGCATTCAACCGCTCTGCCATCCCTCCGACTCACGGAGCGAAATACTACCGAACCTGATGAGAATAGCAAGGGGTAGGCGAAGAAAAATCTTCGGAAAAGCCATCGCGGACAATCACTTGCAGCAGGATGGCGCCGGGGTGAGGCCGCCGGAGCCGCCTGCTGGCACCAGAGCATGACTCAGGTCATGTGTCAGGCCACGAAAAAGCCCCGCCTACCTGAGGTAGACGGGGCTTTCGGAATCAAGGTGGTGGAGGGACAGGGATTCGAACCCTGGGTAGGCTATTAACCTACGCCGGTTTTCAAGACCGGTGCATTCAACCGCTCTGCCATCCCTCCGACTCACGGGATGAAATACTACGGATTTTTCAGGTAGGGTCAAGGACTTGGCGTAAATTTCCTTGTCGTTCAGATGCTTGAAAGGTCGCACATGCCACAATGGCTGCGGAGACTGACGATGTCGTTGCCTTGCACGCGCCGGATGGTTGCCTCAATAGGGCTTTTCATCGTTCTGTCTCTTGATTAGGCAAACCCCTGAGGGCATGCTGGGGTCAAATCGATGAATCCATCGTAGCAACCTGAGGATAGACACCATGGCTAACAGCTCCTGGCAGGTCTCGCAGGATACCGCGAGCCGCTCGCTCAGTACTCACAAGGTACTGCGCAACACTTACATGATGCTGGCAATGACGCTGCTGTTCTCCGCGCTGACCGCTGGCGTGGCGATGAGCATGGGCGTCGGCCGCATGAACATCTTCGTGCTGCTGATCGGTGCCTACGGCCTGATGTTCCTGGTCCACAAGACCGCGAACTCCACCGCCGGCATCTTCGCGACCTTCGCCTTCACCGGCTTCATGGGCTTCACGCTCGGCCCGGTACTGAATGCCTACCTGAGCCTGCCCAACGGTGGCCAGCTGGTGATGACCGCGCTCGGCATGACCGGCATCACCTTCGCCGGCCTGTCCGCGGTGGCACTTGTGACGCGCAAGGACTTCTCGTTCCTGGGCAACTTCCTGTTCGCCGGCGCCATCGTGCTGATTCTGGCGATGCTGGCAGCGATGATCTTCAACATCAGCGGCCTGGCACTGGCTGTCTCCGCCGGCTTCGTGCTGTTCGCCTCCGCGGCGATCCTGTTCGAGACCAGCCAGATCATCCACGGCGGGCAGACCAACTACCTGCTGGCGACGGTGAGCCTGTACGTCTCCATCTACAACATGTTCGTCAGCCTGCTGGCCCTGCTGGGCTTCGCTTCCGACGATTGATCGTCAAGCGAAGGGACATGAGACCTGCAAACGACCCCGCCTCGGCGGGGTCGTTTGCGTTCGGGTGTCAGGTGGCGTGACTCGCGCTAGAATGGCGCCCATTCATGAGCAGTCACACGAGGTTCGCATGCGTTATGCTCTGGCCGTCTACGGCGGCCCCTACAGCCAGCAGGCCAGCCATTCGGCGCTGCGCTTTGCCGACGCCCTGCTGGCGCGCGGCCATCAGTTGACCACGGTGTTCTTCTATCACGATGGCGTCTACAACGCCGCCAACATGATGGCGCCGCCCCAGGACGAGCCGCATCTGCGCGATCGCTGGCTGTCGCTTGCCGAGAATCACGCCACCCGCCTGCAGGTGTGTGTCGCGGCGGGCCTGAGACGCGGCATGCTCGATGAGCGCGAAGCGGCGCGGCATGGCAAGCAGGGGCATACCCTCGAGGCGCCGTTCGAGCTGACGGGACTGGGCCAGCTGGTCGAGGCGACGCTGGACAATGACCACCTGATCACCTTTGCATGACGTCATTTCTTGTCGTCACTGATGATGTCACTTATCGAGTGAGGAGCAGACCATGAGCGATGTGATGACGGCGCCCCTGGCAGGCGATGACGCCGGGATAGCCGCCGGTGATCTGCTGGTCATGCTGCGCCATGGCCCGCATGGCAGCAGCTGGCTGCGCGAGGGACTGGAGGCGGCGATGGTCGCGGCGGCCTTCGGGCGCGAGGTCGGGCTGCTGTTCACCGGCGATGGCGTGATGGCGCTGCTGGAAGGGCAGCAGGTCGGGCCGCTGGGGCAGAAGGGCAGTGACAACCTGCTGGCGGCGCTTGAGATGTATGACGTCGAGCGCTGTTACGTCGATGCGGCGGCGCTGCGCGCACGGGGCCTGACAGCGCAGGATGTCACGCTGTTGCCGGTCACGCTGCTCGAGCATGACGAGGTGGTCGCGCTGACCACCGCGTTCTCGCGCGTGCTGAGCTTCTGACACGTCACTGCCGCCAACGCTGGCGACTGATATGCTCGCATCAGTTTCCTGATGCCATGTCATTGATATCTCTTGATTGATGGCCAGTGGCAGTCCCAGCTTCCCTTGCCTGGATAATTGCATGAATCTACATCTACTCAATCGTTCGCCATTCTCCAGCCGCATCCATGATGATGTGCTCAATGCCATGGGGCCGGAAGATCAGCTGCTGTTGATCGAGGATGGCGTCAATGGCGCCCTCGACAACGCCGAGCAGCACCTTGCCGGGCTTGAGGGGCGGCTGTTCGCGTTGCGCGAAGACCTCGAGTCCCGCGGCCTGCTGGGGCGCTGCGCGGAGAACGTCATCGTGGTCGACGTCGACGGTTTCGTCGCCCTGACCGAGGCCGCCGACAAGACCGTCAGCTGGTTCTGAGGCGCCAGGCGCTTCTCCCTTTCAATTTTCATGCAAGACAGTGAATCAGGATCTGTATGGCCAGTAGTGAAGCGGTGCGCACACTGACGCTTGATGGGCGTGATATCGGACTGGATGCGGAAGGCTATCTGGTCGATCTGGATGACTGGAGCCCGGCGTTGGCGGAAATGCTGGCCGCCGAGGAGGGGCGTGAACTGACGCCGGAGCACTGGGAGGTGATCGAGGTGTTGCGCGACTTCTATCAGCGCTTCTCGCTCTCGCCGGCCATGCGCCCGCTGAGCAAGGCGATGACCCAGCGCTTTGGCCCCGACAAGGGCCGCTCGCTGCATCTGATGCGGCTGTTCCCGGACAGCCCGCCCAAGGTGGGCGCGCGCATCGCCGGGCTGCCCAAGCCGACCAACTGTCTGTGACGGCCAGCCGCATGCATGCGTCGCCTTGCCCGTCGTGGTGCGCTGCGCTCAACGCGCAAGACCCGGCAGGGATGGCGACGTACGGCGTTGTCTGCGTTACTATTCGTCACAGCGTTGCAGTGTCGGCCAGGAGGCCGATGCTGCTTCAGGTCCCGCGACATGGTCGCAAGGGCATTTGAATTCAGGCGGACAAGAGTCGACTTGCATGGGAAGAGCATTCCAGAACCGTAAAGAATCAATGGCGCGTACCTCTCTCAACAAGGCACGCGTGTATTCACGTTACGGGCGCGAGATTTACGTCTCGGCCAAGAGCGGTGGCCTCGACCCCAACGGCAACCTGAGCCTGCGTCGTCTCATCGAGAAGGCCAAGAAGGACCAGGTGCCGACTCACGTCATCGACAAGGCGATCGACAAGGCCAAGGGCACCGGCGGCGAAGACTTCGCTCTGGCGCGCTATGAAGGCTTTGGTCCGGGCAACGTCATGGTCATCGTTGATTGTCTGACCGACAACAACAACCGCACCTTCGGCGAAGTCCGCACCTGCTTTAACAAGGGCAAGGGCAAGCTGGGCGCGCAGGGTTCGGTGTCGCACATGTTCGACCACCGCGCCATCCTGGCTTTCAAGGGCGCGGAAGAGGACGAGGAAAAGGTCCTGGAAGCGCTGATGGAAGCCGACGTCGATGTCAGTGACATCGAGCTCGACGAAGGCATCATCACGGTTCTCGCGCCGACGACCGAGTACTTCAAGGCCAAGGGTGCGCTGACCGACATCTACGGTGAAGACCTCGACTTCGAAGTCGATGAGATCAGCTTCATTCCGCAGATCCATACCGAAGTCGGCGGCGATGACGCCGAGTTGCTCAACAAGATGCTCGAGCTGCTGGATGATTGTGAAGACGTGCAGCAGGTCTATCACAACGGCGAGTTCGTCTAGGCCAGCGTCTTGAACGTGATGCGACTGACAGCTTCACGCTGACTGGGATGCGAATGTCAGTGTGAAAACTCAGTCAGAGAAAAGCCCCGTCGGCATGCCGACGGGGCTTTTTCATGTCTCGACACTCTGCACGTTTTGACACCCTGCACGTTTCGACACTCTGCACGTATCGACAGTGCGCGCGCCTCAGCAGTGCGCGCGCTTCAGCAGTGTGCATGGTGCTGCGCTTGCGGGTCCGTCTCGCGTGGGTCCGCCATGCCCCCCTTGACGCCGTGTTTCACTAGCCAGACGTTGACGGGCCAGGCGGCGAGCAGCCCCAGACTCAGGGAAATGATCAGCGAGTTCCAGAACAGCGGCTGATGCATGCCGGCGCCGCCCGCAAGCCAGAGGTCCACGGAAATCGCCACCACTTCCATCACCACGATGGAGGCCGTCTCGCTCTTGAAGGCATCACGAATCACCTGCGGCTTGTCATCACTGCCGCCCTGCAGCATCGGGCCGACCGTCAGCAGGAAGCCGAACAGGTAAGCGAAGATGAAGGTGATGATCGCGGTGGAGATATTGCCCATGGCCAACAGGCCCACCGCCAGGTTGACGCCGACGAATTCCCCCAGTCCGCAGCCTGAATAGCAGTGCGCGACGCTTCTCAGCCCCTTGCGGGCATCACCGTTGGCGGCGATCTGGCGACGACCGGCAAAGCGATAGACCAGCAGGCCCACGACGCCGGAGTAGAGCGTGGTCAGACCCCACACCCACTTCATCATCGGGGCCAGGTGAGCATTCTTCGTGGTCAGGTCACGCACGACCCAGATCAGCGCCGGTACCATCAGCAACAGCCAGCACAGCAGCAGGCTCCAGTGGGAAAGTGACTCACGTAATAGATCTTGCATGGTGACCCCCGTCGAGTGGATGTCGCAGATGGCCGTGCGCCGATAGCAATACGCTGATAGCAGTACGCTGATGACGCGGCCCTCCTTGATAGCTGGTGGGGGCAGCGCATCATATCAAGGGTGGCTGGTCATCGCCTGCTCGCAACCGCCCGTTGCTTTCGCCTGACAGGGTGACAGGCGAGGGTGTGTTCTCACGCCTTGTTAACCTTGGCGCAAGCCTCCATGGTGAAGGATGTCGGGCATTGCCCTTGCAATGTCGCCACTTTTCCCAGGAGTCACCATGTCGAGACACGCTGCTACATCCCTTGCGCGCGCCGCCCGTCAATTCGCCGGCGTCGGCTTGATTGCCTCGCTCGCCGCGCCAGCCGTGGCCCAGGCGGCAGACGACAAGGTCTTCGGCTGGGTGGAGAAGGCGACCATCGAGCCGTGGGGCGTGATGGTGAAGGCCAAGCTGGATAGCGGCGCGCTGACCTCCTCGATGCATGCCGAGAATATAGAGACCTTCGAGCGTGATGACGAGGAGTGGGTGCGTTTCGATGTGGAAGTCGAGGACGAAGCCAAGGGTGACAAGGTCGAGAACACCTTTGAGCGCCCCCTGTATCGCGACCTGACGGTGTCCGGCGCAGGCGGACGCGATACGCGCCCGGTGGTGCTGATGACACTGTGCATGGGCGGCGAGCGCTACGAGGAGCAGTTCAGTCTGCGCGATCGTGACGGCATGAATTATCCGGTGCTGCTGGGGCGCCGCACCATCCAGAGCCTGGGCGTACTCGATGTGCGCAAGACCTTCCAGACCAGCCCGGACTGTGCCGAGGACGCGCCGCTGCATCGCTATGAAGACAAGGAGTATTCCGATCGCATCGGCGCGGCGTCCTGATCTTATGTCGCTCTGAACGCTCATTGAGGAACGCGTACCGCGCACATTCATCACAAGAGGGAGGCCAGCATGTCGGACATCGCCAGCCAGCGACCTCAGCGTGACGGTTTGCCACTCATCAGGATCTACTACGACGCGCGCTGCCCGGTGTGTCGTCGTGAACGCGCCCGCTACGAGCGGCTGTCGCGCCAAGACGCCAACGTCGAGTGGTGGGATGCGACGGATAACGCCGAGCATCTCGCCGCTCGCGGCATCGGCCTCAAGCAGGCATTGCTGTCGTTGCATGTCGAGACAGCGCAAGGGCAGATCTGCGAGGGCATGCCGGCGTATCGCCTGCTGCTTGCGCGCATCCCCGGTCTTGCCTGGCTGGGGTGGCTGATCACGCGGCCGCTGATCGAGCCGGCGCTGACGCGAGTCTACGATGCCTGGGTGCGTCGTCGGCTGTGTCGGGACGGCAGGCTGTGAGTGCTGGCGAGCCCGACGCAGCGAGCTGGAACCTCCGTTGCAAGACCTGCTTGTTCATCATGCTTTTTTGATATGCAAATGCTAATAATTTTCGTTAGTATGTGAGGCATTGTCTGTTTCTTCACGTCTGCGAGCTTCCCGATGATCGACGCGCTTTCCCCGCTCTTTGCCGGTCCGATGGTTGCCTATCGGGACCTGATCACTACCTACGCTCAGGTGCAGGCAGGTGATGAGGCGTCGCTCCAGCGTGTCGTGCCGGCGCGCGATGTGCTCAGCCCCGGGTGGCTGGCGGCGTGCATCGCCGCGCATGGCATGCAGTACGAGGCCAGCCCGGCAGACGCCGCCTCCCACCACAGCGCCCCCGATGAACAGGCGCTGCTATCCCAGTGGTCCAAGTACCTGTTGTCCTCGATGGTATCGCTGCCGCTGGCGGCCAACCTGCTGCTGGATCATCAACTGCCGCTGGAGCTGCGACATCTTTCGCTGCGCCTTGGCGAGCATGGCGTGGTCACGCAGCTGATACTCGATGATGCGGCGGGGCAGGGCACAAGCCTCCCGGCGGAGATCGAGTCGGCCGATGAGGCGACGCGCCTCCAGGCGCGCTTTCAGGGCTACCTGGCGCATCTTGAGGCCGTCATCGAGCGCCTCGTGCCGCACACTGCGCTGGGGCCCAAGGTCTTCTGGAGCAACGCGGCGCATTACTTCGTCTATATCGTCGGCATGCTGGAAGAGCAGGGCTGGGTCGCGCAGGCGGCGCCGGCACGTCAGCTGATGGCGACCAGAATTCTGGCCGACGGGCGGCGCAATCCGCTCTATCAGCCGGTCAGCGACGTGATGGACCGCCACGGCGAACGGCATACGCCGCGCAAGGTGTGCTGCGTGCGTTATCGCATCGAGTGTCTGGGCTATTGCAGCAATTGTCCGCTGAGCATCGAGCGCGCCACGGCACGTCGCGCCCAGACACGTCGGGTCGATCAGCGTGCCAACTCGCGCGCGGCGCTGATCGGTAGCGACCTGTCCTGAGCAGTAGCGGCCCACTCTGATAGCTAGAGGCTTGATAGCTAGAGGCTTGATAGCTAGAGGCTTGATAGCTAGGGGCTTGATAGGTAGCGTCCTGAGCGTCAGCGGTCTGTGTTGATCGGCGCCCTCTGTTAAGATGGCGTCCCCTGTCATTGTCCGGTATGTCGTCATGTCCTCGTCTTCGCGCCGCCCACGCGGTGCTTCCCTCGCCAAGTCCGGCGCATCCTCCCGACACGACTCGTCTGACAGTCGTCAGCAGGCCACCCCGGCTGACCGTCGTGATCCGGCCGCCCGCGCGAAGTCCAGCGCGGCCAAGGCACCTTCCGTCCAAGCGCCTTCCATCAAGGCGCCTTCCATCAAGGTGATTCCGGCTCGCAAGGGTCAGCTGCACCCCCGCAACCCGCACCGTGGGCGCTATGACATGGCCGCGCTGGTCAAGGCGAGCCCGGCACTGGCGGCCTTCGTGATCAAGACACCCGCTGGCAGCGAGTCCATCGACTTCGCCGATCCCGTGGCGGTCAAGGCGCTCAATCGGGCCCTGTTGAGTCGCCATTACGGCATCGCCCACTGGGATATTCCCGCCGGCTATCTGTGTCCGCCCATCCCCGGGCGCGCCGACTATCTGCATTACCTGGCGGACCTGATCAGTGAAGTGAATGGCGGTCAGCTGCCGGCGGGTGAGCACGTGCGCGCGCTGGATATCGGCACCGGCGCCAACCTCATCTACCCCCTGCTGGGCAATCGCAGCTTTGGCTGGCAGATGGTCGGCAGTGATATCAGCGCGCAGGCGATCGACTCGGCTCGCGCGATTGTGAGCGCCAATGTGCGCCTCAAGGGCCAGATCGAGGTGCGTCTGCAGGCCGATCGCACGCGCCACTTCGCTGGTATCTGGGGTGCGGATGAGCGTTTTGATCTGGTGCTGTGCAATCCGCCGTTCCATGCCAGTGAAGCCGATATGGCGCGGGAATCGCAGCGCAAATGGCGCGGGCTCGACAAGTCGCGCCAGCAGCGCGGCAATGCCTCACGCAAGGGGCGTGCACGCAACGCGCCAGCGCTGAATTTCGCGGGTCAGGCGGCCGAGCTCTGGTGTCCGGGCGGGGAAGAAGCCTTCGTCACCCGCATGATCCAGGAGAGCCGCAACCTCGCCACGCAGTGCCTGTGGTTCACCTCGCTGGTCGCGCATTCGGCGAGCCTGACCGGCATCAGGAAAGCCCTCAAGCGCAGTGGCGCCAGCGAGGTCAGGGTGATCGAGATGTCCCAGGGGCAGAAGGTCAGTCGCTTCGTCGCCTGGTCGTATCTCACGCCCGACCAGCGTCGGCAGTGGGGGCGGGATCACTGGCAAGGGAAGTGAAGCGTCTGTCATAGCCGTATCAAGAGAGTCTTCGACTCAATGATGTCTTTGCATTGAAGCCCCCGTCGCCCAGCGCGACGGGGGCTTCTTGCATTGGCGGTTGTCATCCGCGCTTCACTTAAGCCTGCCTTAATAGTTTGCGGGCAAACTTTCTGCCAGAAACGCGCAGCCTGCCGGTTCCGATCGCTGCAGGATCTGACATTTATCCGGCTTGCTCGACGCCCAGTCATTGCTCAGGAGTTATTCCATGAAGTCCGCGATCACCATGACATCGCCTGGTCCAGACCACCCCTCGGCGCAGGGCGAGGAGCCCTTGTGCGGAGGAGTTTCGGTGTTGATACCGGCTCGTGATGAGCGTGACAACTTGCCGGGCCTTATTGCCGAGGTGCATGAGGCGCTTGCGGGGCAGCGCTACGAGATCATCGTGGTGGATGATGGTTCCAGTGATGGCAGTTGGAGTTGGCTCAAGCAGGCTGCGCAGGAAGATTCACGATTGCGTCCCTATCACCACGGCACCAGTTTCGGACAGAGTACTTCGCTGTGGCAGGCTGCCCGGCTGGCGCGCGGTCGATGGTTGGCGACCTTGGATGGCGATGGCCAGAATGATCCAGCGGACTTGCCGGACATGTTGTCACTGGCAACGCTCGAAAAGCTCGACCTGGTAGCTGGTCATCGCACGCAACGCCGCGATGATGCCGTCAAGCGTGTGTCATCACGCTTGGCCAATGCCATCCGACAAGCGCTGCTGCACGATGACACGCCAGATACCGGCTGCGGAATCAAGGTCATGCGTCGTGACGTCTTCCTTCGGCTGCCGTATTTCGATCACATGCACCGTTTTCTGCCGGCGTTGGTTCGCGCTCAGGGTGGCAAGGTGCAGTCATTGGCAGTCCGTCACCGCGAACGTGTGGCAGGAGTGTCCAAGTACGGCTTCTTCGATCGGCTCTGGGTCGGTATTGCCGATATCGTCGGAGTGATGTGGCTGGTGCGTCGCTCACGTCTACCGTCACCGCTCGAGAATATCTTTGGCCATGCTACCAGTGAGGCCATCGACCATGGTTCGCTGCCGTTGGTGGGGACGCACGTGTCGACGCCCTCTGCATCCGCGCCAACAAGCCTGTTTGACTCCCCCTCTAGATATCAGGCTGACGGTCACGATGCAGCAGCAGGTGACAGCAACCCGGACCAGGCCGACGTGGCGCGGGGTGCCTGCTGATGGATGTCAGTCCGTGGTGGGTCGCTGTCGGTTTTGGAGGCCAGGCGCTGTTCTCGGCGCGTTTCATCATTCAGTGGCTGGCCAGTGAGAAGGCACGTCGTTCCATCGTTCCTCGTGCCTTCTGGTGGTTCTCGCTTGCCGGTGGCATGACGCTGCTTGCGTATGCCATCCATCGCGAGGACCCGGTATTCATTGCCGGTCAGGGCGCAGGGCTTTTCATCTATCTGCGTAATCTGAGCTTGATCAAGCGGGATCGCCGGTCACTCACGTCGCCTGGCAGCGAAGCGTCGTCCCAGGCACCGCAGGAGTCCACTGTCGTCGAACACGCTTGTGGCAAGACGGAAGAATGCGAATCGGGCACTGACGACTCCCTGAAGGCCAGGCTCGCGTCGCTGGAGATAGAAAACGCCCGACTCAAGACTGAAGTGGCACGCCTCCATGCCAATCCCGTTCAGCACCAAGGGACAGGCGCATGAAGGCAATGACGCCAGCTGGCGGTGTGTACCGAAGACTTTCCCGCCATCCCTGGTGGGTCTTGGGGGCGTTGTATCTATCTGTCTCTGCCATCGGGCTTGGCATGCGCATGCCGTGGCCTGCCGATGAGCCACGCTTCGCGCTCAATGGCCTCGAAATGTGGATCACGGGGGACTGGTGGTTGCCACACCGCGCGGGAGAGCTTTATCCCGACAAGCCGCCGATCTTCATGTGGCTCAGTGCCTTGTCCACTGGCTTGGTGGGGGATATCCGCATCGGCTTTGCCCTGCCATCGCTGGTGGCCGGGGCCGCGACTCTGGGGCTGAGCGTGGACCTGATTCGTCGCCTGCATGGCCCGCACACAGCCTTCATTGCCGGGCTGTGGTTGCTCGCGTCAGTGCAGTTCATCCTGCAGGCCCGTACGGCTCAGATCGACATGCTGGTCACGGCTTTCATCCTGCTGGGTAGCTGGGGATTGTTGCGGCATGCATTGCTCAATGATGGCGTGCGCTATTTCTATCTCGGCTGCTTTGCGATGGGGCTTGGCATCCTCACCAAGGGGGTCGGGTTCCTGCCGTTGCTGATGTTGCCTTTCTGGCTGATGGCTGCGCGTCACGCATCGACTTGGCGCAGCAGTGGTCGTCGCGCAGGGCAGCTGACATCACGCGAGCTGCTGATCGGACTCTGCTGGATACTGGCGGCTCCGCTGCTCTGGGTAGGGCCGATGCTGGTGATGTCCTTCGTGTCCGGCGATTCGGAGCTTGCCGCCTATCGCGACAACATCCTGCTCAAGCAGACCGCTGAGCGATACACCGACAGCTGGCATCATCTGAAGCCTTGGCATTACTTCCTGACCAGTGTGATTCCCTGGGCATGGATGCCGCTGCTGCTGACGCTACCCTCGTGGCCGAAGGCACTCGCTCGCCGCTTCTCGCGCCGCGATCTACGAGTCTGGCTGCCCCTGGTGGGTGCGGCATTGATGGTGGTCTTCTTCTCGTTGTCTCCAGGCAAGCGGGGAGTCTATATCCTGCCGGCGCTGCCGCTGTTGGTGATCGGCCTGGCACCCATGTTGCCGGGGTTGTCACGTAAGCCTCATGTCTCCTGGCTGGGGTTTGCACTTTGCGCCGGACTGGCAGGCATCTTCCTGATCGCGGCACTGCTCGGTGTCTTCGGGTGCCCGGCATTGGTGACGCTTGCTGCAAAGGAGGGGGTGGTGCCGTGGGGGTGGTGGGGGCTGCTGGGTGTCAGCGGTATCGCGCTCTGTACCTGTCTGAAACCACGGAACGGCTTGTTGGCCTTGGGGATTTGGCTCGTGGTGTTCTGGAGTCTGTGGGGCACCTGGGGGGCACGATTGATGGACCCGGTTCGCAATCCTGCCCTACTGATGGCGCAGGTTGCCGAGAAGAGCGATTACCAGGCATTGGCCATTCCCGATTTTCGTGAGCAATACATCCTGCAGGCGGGCCAGCCATTGTGGCACTTCGGTTACAAGACGCCGGAGGAAGACCAATTCTCGCGCCTCCATGCATGGCTGAAGGAGGCCCCGCAGAACCGCTGGGTCTTGTTGACACCCCACAAGCTCAAGCGGCATGCCTGTCTGGATGGCGCACAGGCCATCACATTGAATGAGCCGGATGAGCAATGGGTACTGCTACCTGGTAGCGCGGCCGTGAAATGTCAGGGCAGTCCCGATGCTGCGCCGATGTATCTGGCGCCGACCTCGGTCTCGAATGAAGCGGCACAGCTGATCGGACTTCCCCAGCGACATACTCTGATGCCGGAGGTTCAGCCATGAAGTGTCAGAAGCAACTTTCATGTGCGATATCCCTGGTGGGAAGAGGCTCCCATTCGTTGATCAACCTGAATGCCAGCGAACGAATATGTTGGACGCTATGGGGAGTGTTGCTGATGTCAGCAGCGCTGGCACGACCCTATCTGCCCATCGATGAAACTCGCTATGTCTCGGTGGCATGGGAGATGTGGCATGCCGGCAGTGGGTTCGTCTCGACCATGAACGGGGCGGCCTACGCTGACAAGCCGGTACTGTTGTTCTGGTTGATTCACGCCGGATGGGTGGTCTTCGGAGTCAATGATGTCTGGCCAAGATTGGTGATGCCACTGGTCAGTCTGCTGGGTATCTGGCAGATAGGGCGTGTCGCCCGCACCCTGTGGCCGGCCACTGGCCTGGCCGATGCCGAATGGCAGAGACATGAACTTTGGGTACGCATGGTGCGTTGGATACTCGCCGGTTGTCTGATGTGGGTGCTCTATAGCCAGGCCTTGATGTTCGATGTGCTGTTGACGACGTGTCTACTGGGCGCGTTGCGGCCCTGGTGTACACCACAGGGAGGGCAGCCGTTCAGCCTGAGCGTCGTGCTCGAGAGTGGTGTGTGGCTGGGGTTGGCCTTGCTGGCCAAAGGGCCGGTCGCACTCTTGTGGTTTCTGTTGGTGGTCGGCTCGCGCCCCTGGTGGACGCAAGCACAAGCCCGCGAGGTGTGGGTCTGTGAGTGGCGCGGTTGGGTGTTGAGCCTGCTGCTGGGCATCGCGGTGTTGTGCATCTGGTTGCTTCCCGCCGTCATCACTGGCCCTCCCGACTATGTCGAGGATCTGCTTTGGGGCCAGACGGCAAACCGCGTCGTCTCCGCGCAGGATCATGCTCGACCGCCATGGTGGTATCTACCGTGGCTGGCGATGTTGATCTTCCCGCTCAGCCTGCGCCCGCGATTGCTGATCGAGGGGTTTCTGGCCTCGGTTGCTCGGCGGCCAACGTCAGAGCAACCCTTGCTGAAGCTGGGACGCTTCTGGGCACTGGGCGCACTGCTGGTCTTTTCACTTATCTCCGGCAAGCAAGTGCATTATCTGATGCCGCTACTGGTACCGGTGAGTCTGCTGCTGGCCTGGGCTGCTCTGCGCCAGCCTCCGGCTCGCACATCGCTGAAACTGCTGGCGATGATCAGCGGTGGCCTGGGACTGACAAGCCTGGCGTTGGCGGTCATCGTCATGCCCGCAGGCTGGCTGACTGATGCCTCATTTCTGCCGACCAACGCAGCGCTGGTGGCTTCGGGCAACGCAAGCCTTGCGTGTCTCATGGCTGGAGGTAGCTTGCTGGCCTTGATGGTATGGCTATGGCCTTCCGTGGATGAGGCGAGACGCTCCATCACGGCTCAAACACCTGCCGCTGAGTCACTGGGCAATAGCGCGCTGAATGCTCAGCGGCGACTGGCGCTGGGCAGCGTGTTGCTGGTGACCTGCTTGCTGGCCCTGACATTGCGTCCGTTATGGCCACGTCTGGATCAGACTGCCCTGGCTCAATGGGTTCAGCACCATCAACAGGAAGGCCAGGAGGTGGCCGTCGTTGGCTGGGACTATCAGGCAACCTGGCAATTTCTGGGGCGACTGACCCAACCGCTGAAGCAGTTGAAGCGCGATTCGAGTCAGCTGGATTCCTGGCAGACAGCGCATCCCGATGGCTGGCTGATAATCGAGGCTGACAAATGTCTGCGTCTACCCGACACGCGAGGCCCTCTGGCCGGCATGCGTGATTGGTGTCAGGCGGCAGTAGACGATGGAGCCAATGCCACGCCGGTCTTTCATCAGGGACGCCACCGATTATTGACGGTACCCGCAGCGGCATTGGGCGGCCCCTCATCAGCACCAACGGTGTTGGTCATGACCGCTCAGGAGAAACGATGAGCATGAAAATACTGGTAACTGGGGCTGCAGGTTTCATTGGTGCTGCTCTGTGTGAGCGACTCTTGAAGGAAGGCCTGCAGGTCGTCGGTCTCGACAATCTCAACCCCTACTATCCGTTGGCGCTGAAGCAGCACCGCCTGACACGTCTCGAAGCACTTGCCAGGCAGTGCGTTGCTGCCCCCGGGAATGCACGCCGGCTGGGCAGCTTTCGCTTCGTCAAGCTGGATCTTGTCGAACGTGAGGCGCTTCGCACATTGATGCAGGAAGAGGAGTTTGATGTCGTCGTCAATCTGGCGGCCCAGGCTGGGGTGCGCCACTCCATCACTCAGCCTTTTGATTATGTCGACAGCAACCTGGTCGGCTTCGTCAATCTTCTTGAGGCTTGTCGTGACACGGCTCCGAGCCATTTGCTCTATGCTTCCAGCAGTTCCGTTTACGGGGATGATGCCCGTCAGCCTCTGCAGGAATCCCAGGCGGGTGTACGCCCGCTCTCGCTATACGCTGCCACGAAGCGCTCAAATGAATTGATGGCTTACAGCTACGCGCATCTCTATGGTTTACCGGTGACAGGGCTACGCTTCTTTACCGTTTATGGCGCCCGCGGGCGCCCGGACATGGCGCCACTTCGTTTCGCACGCAAGCTGCTGGCCGACGAGGTGATCGATGTCTACAACCATGGACAGATGGCACGTGATTTCACCCATGTCAGTGATATCGTGGAGGGCATCTACCGGCTTATGCACCTGCCGCCGACGCAGGAAATGAATGCCGCTCCCTCGCGTGTCCTGAACCTCGGGCGTGGCGAGCCCATCGCATTGGGGAACTTCATCAATGGCCTCGAGGCAGCGCTGGGTGTCCCGGCTCGCAAGCGTCTGCTGCCGATGCAGCCAGGGGATGTCGAGCGTACCTGGGCAGATACCTCGGCACTCGAGACGCTGACCGGCTTTCGCCCCAGTGTCAGTCTTGCCACAGGGCTTGAGGAGTTGGCTGAGTGGGCGCAGCAGTATCCATCATTGCTGAGAGAAACCGATGATGAGCAATTGCCCCGGGTGAGATGTCCTGACGAAGCAGGCGTCGCTGCAGGTGGACATTCTGGACGCATGACAAAGGCCGGCATGTCCGCCATGACGGCCTTGGCCTTCAGTAGTGGAACTCTCTTGAAGGCCTGAGTGGGATTCAACGGCTGTATATCTGAGTTCAGGTCGAGGAGCGTCCAGCCTACCAACGCAAAGAGCCCCGCCAGTGAACTGGCGGGGCTCTTTGTGTCTTGCCTGTCAGCCGCTATCAGCAGCGACCCTCGCAGTTGGCAGGCTTGTCATTGGCGATGCGCCAGTCTTCCTCGTTGGCCAGCGTGGCCAGCGGCGACAGCATAGAGAAGTCGAACTCGGTGAGGCAGGTGCCGCGTTGTACGCGCTTGGGCCAGTCATGGTTGGCCAGCGCCGAGCGGCCGATGGCGACCAGGTCCGCGTGCTGCAGGGCGGCCTGCGCCTTCGCGACGCTGGCGACATTGCCATTGGTGATCAGGCTCACCTCGGCGGTCTTCTCGCTGCGCACCTGTGCCGCCAGTGCGGTCAGACTGAGGCTGCGCTCGCGCTCGTCGTCTGCTTCGGGGAAGGCGGGGGCATCGACATCACTGCCGGTCAGGTGCAGGAAATCCAGCCCGGCCTCCATCAGCTTGGCGAAGCGCTCGCGGGCCTCGTCAGGTCCGCCCTGCCAGGTGAGGTTCGGTTCGGTCACGGTGCCCTGGGACAGGCGCATGCCGATGGCGAAGTCGGCGCCGACCGCCTCACGCACGCTGCGGATGACTGCCAGCGGGAAGGCCAGACGCGCGATGGCGTCGCCGCCCCAGGCATCGTCACGCTGATTGAAGCGCTCACTGATGAACTGGTGGATCAGGTAGCCGTTGGCACCATGCAGCTCGATACCATCGAAGCCGGCTTCCTTGGCGCGATGGGCGCTGGTGGCAAAGCCGGCGATCGCGTCATGGATCTCCGCTTCGCTGATCTCGCGGGCCAGCGGGAAGGGGCCGGAGCCACCGTAGAAGCTGAGCATCTCGCCACTGGCGCGGCTCTTGGAGGGGGCGACGACCTCATCCTTGAAGCGGTTGTGCTGGGTCTGGGCGCCGGCATGCATCAGCTGGGCGATGATACGCCCACCTTGTTGATGCACGGCGTCGACCACCGGACGCCAGCTGTCCTGCTGCGCCTGGTTGGCCAGCCCCGGCTGGTTGGCGTAGCCCTGGCTGAAGGCTTCATCGGTGTAGATGCCTTCGGTGATCAGCAGCGAGAAGTTGCCCCGCGCGAAATCGCGATAGTAATCGACCATGTCAAAGTGCACCTGGCCGTCATCCTGCGCGCTGGTACGCGTCATCGGGGCGAGCACCAGTCGATTGCTGAGCTCAAGCCCTGCGAAGGCATGGGGGGTGAACAGTGCGGTGGTGTCTGTCATCTAGTACGTCTCCCGCGGAAAGCATTCCGCTGTGGTATCCGGTCGTAGGCCCTGAGCGTCTGCGTGCACAAAGAGGTGAAGATCGACGCAGTGCGGTGGCCTGAATGAATGATCGACGGATCATCTGCATGCCCTATATCGTGCCTGCCGCACCTGGGTGTCACAAGCCGGAACGCTGGAAGGAGAGTGTTGTCGTTTTGACAACCTGTGCATGTAATTGACTGAATTTACGAGATTTTTTCTCAAATAATTCAGGGTTGCTGCATGAAGTGGCAACGCAGTGCTGCTTTCCATGCACATAAGCATATGCGCGCAACGACGCAGGCCCCGCAACCGTGGGTTGCGGGGCCTGCGTCATCAGCGCCAATCGTGCCTATGGCGAGTGCTCAGTGCTGGCGATCACTTGCCGTCGCACTGGGCGTTCTGCTTGCTGCTGCCGGAGGGCGGGCAGCCGAACCAGTTCTCGGTCGGCTTGGCCTGGCCAGTGTTGGCGTGTCGGCCACCCTGGCTGCCGATCTCGCCGCCATCGAGGCTTTTCTGTACCTGGCGTGTGGCGTTGTCCTTGGCTTGCTGGCGTGCCTCGGGCTGTTCGTTCTGTTGATAGTGCGCGCCGTTGTCAGCTGCGCCGTCTGCGGTGCGCTTGGAGTGGCTGGGCGTTGGCTGGCCCTGCGAGGAATGCTGGGAAGAGGCCGCGCCGCTGGTCCCTGTCTCGGTGTTCATCTCGTCGAAGGCCTGGGCCGGGGAGAGGCCCAGCAGGCCCAGCATCACTGCGGCGGCGCCGATGCCACGGCGCAGGCGGGTGCTCGCGGCATGACGCTTGCCTGAGAGCAGATCAGAGCGCTGGCCATGGAGAGAGGCGTTGACGTCAGTGATGTCTGTCGAGGTCTTGTAGAACATGATGAGGGGACTCCTTGCGGGTCTGGCTGCCGGTGTCGGCAGCCGCGCGGGTGAGGGATTCACCGGCGACGTATGAGGTGTCGGCGAATGCTGCGCCAGCTTGCGAGCGCACGATGCCAGACATGAGAGGGTGACGTGAGTGACTGCAACTCGGCGTTGCGCACCAGGTAATCGATAGAACAGTTATCGGGGCACACGGCGGGAATTCAACTCTTGTTCAATAATTGGCTGTGGCGACGGGCGCACTCGCCGGGGTGGGTGGCGTGTCTTGCTCACTCGATTGAGGCGCAGCCGGCATGCGATCGATCAGACACTTGTGATGGCAAAAGGGCAGACGCCCCTTGAAGTCGCGACGCGCCATGACAATGTGAGTGGTACAGGGCAACGGCCCTGAGTGTTCACCCAGGTCAAGGAGACAGGCATGACGATCAAGAAAACCGGTTCCGCGCATTGGGAAGGTAGCGTCAAGCAGGGTAAAGGCACTGTCAGCAGTGAAAGTGGTGCGCTCAAGGATCAGCCTTACGGCTTCAATACGCGCTTTGAAGATGGCGCCGGCACCAATCCCGAAGAGCTGATCGGGGCGGCTCACGCCAGCTGCTTCTCGATGGCGCTCTCGATGATGCTGGGCGAGGCGGGTCATGAGCCCAAGGCCATCGACACCACCGCCACCATCCATCTGGACAAGGATGACAGCGGCTTCAGCGTGACCAAGGTCGCCCTGGTGACCAAGGCCGATGTGCCGGGCATCAGCGAGGCAGACTTCCAGTCCACCGCCGAGAAGGCCAAGGGTGGCTGCCCGATCTCCAAGCTCTTCACCGCCGAGATCTCGCTGGAAGCCTCGCTGGTCAACTGAGGCGTCGCTTGTCGACCCAGTCGTCGCGGGCGAATAGCCGTCAGGCGTCGACCACGACGACAACGATAACGACAGCGACTCGCGTGACCGCAGGCATCATCTCTGCGACGCGAGCATAAAAAACCGCCCTTCGGGGCGGTTTTTTTGTTGTGTGCGCGGTGAGCTTTCCGAGGGCGTGCACTAGCGCTTGTCTGAGCCGCTTTCTGAACCGTTTGCTGAGCCGTTTTCTGCAACCTTGTTTGAACCACTGCTTGACCCTCTGTCTGGGCTCATTGCCAGCTCATCCTCCTCGCTGACCTCGCCGGCATGCTGCATGGCATTGCGGCGCGATTGCAGCCGCGTCAGCGGCTTGCGATCCGGCGTGCGGTACCAGCGAATGTTCTCGCGTGAGCACTGTTCCAGCTCGGCGATCACCTGGGCGCCGAGCAGCAGGATCACGGCGCCGATCTCCAGCCCCAGCAGCAGCACGATCAGCGTCGCCAGCGAGCCGTAGACGGCACCGACGAAGGACAGGTGGGTGAAGTACCAGCTCAAGGCGAGGCGTGTCAGCTCCCACAGGGTGGCCGCGACCAGGCCACCGACCAGCGCGCGGCGGGTCGAGACGCGGGTCTGGGGCAGTATCTTGTAGATGGCGCTGAACAGCCCGAACATGCCGACGATGCTGATCAGATAGATCACCTCGCTGCCGGCATCGCCCAGAGTCAACTCGATACCGGTCAGCAGCGTCAGGGCGTCATTCATCGCCGAGGCCAGCGCCACCAGCAGGGTCAGCGCCAGCAGGCCCGCGCCCAGCACCATCACGAAGGCGTAGGGCAGCAGGGCGGAAATCCAGGCGCTGCGCTTACGAATCACCGGATGCTGATGGAAGATCAGCGCGATGGCGTCTTCCAGCATGCGAAAGGCCAGCCCGGCGAAGAACAGCAAGCCGCCCATGCCGATCCAGCTGATCACCTCGCGATTGGCCAGCAGCTTGCGCACCGCGTCCAGCAGGATATCTTCCTGGCCAGGCCCCAGATGCTGGACCTGAATGGCGATGATGCTCATCAGGCGCGTTTCATCCACCAGGTGCGTCAGCAGCACGCAGAGCAAGGCGAACAGCGGCACGCTGGACAGCAGGATGTTGTAGCCGACGCCACCGGCCAGCAGCACGCCACGGTTGGCGATGAACTGCCCGATGACGCGCAGGGCGAAGGCCAGCAGGCGCGGCAGAAAGCGCAACAGGCGGCTGCTCACGGAGTCTGCAGCAGGGTCTGGCATGACTGGGCATCCTCGCTTTGGTTCGTTAAGTCAGTTCAAGGGTGATATCAGCCGCGCTGCCGGGCGCGATGCTGGAAGAACGTCGAGGCGGTATAGAGCGCCAGACCGGTCCAGATCAGCACGAAGGTGATCAGCATCGTCGGATGCAGGGTTTCCTTGAAGACCAGCAGCGCGATCAGAAACTGCATGGTCGGGTTGATGTACATCAGAAAGCCGACCGTGGCGAGGCGCAGGCGACGCGCCGCACCGGCAAAGGCGAGCAGCGGCAGCGCGGTGAGCACGCCGCTGGACATCATCAGCACGCTGGCGGGTAGCCCCAGCGGGCCGACATCGCTGGCCGTGAAGTGCGATTCGCCGGAGAACCACTGACCGCCGATCAGCAGCAGCGCGAGTGGCGCGAGCATCATCGTCTCGACCAGCAGGCCCGACAGGCCATCCAGCGCGATGCGCTTTCTGAGCAGCCCGTAGGTGCCGAAGGTGACAGCCAGCGAGAGCGTGATCCACGGCAGTTTCGTCAGGCCGATCAGCTGCAGGCTCAGGCCGAGAACGGCCAGCCCCAGCGCGAACAGCTGCACGCGCGTCAGGCGCTCCTTCAGGAACAGCATGCCGAGCCCGACATTGACCAGCGGCGTCATGAAGTAACCCAAGCTTGCCTGCAGTACCTCATGCACCTCCACCGCGTGGATGTAGATGCCCCAGTTGAGCGCGATCAGGATCGAGCAGGCCAGCACCGGTACAAGCTTGCGGGGTTCGGCGAAGGCGGCGCGCACCGGCGACCAGCGCCGGATGACGCTGATCAGCAGCACCATGAACACGCAGCTCCACAGGATGCGGTGCAGCAGCACTTCCCAGGCGGGAATACCCTCGAACAGCGCGAAATAGAGCGGAAAACAGCCCCACATCACATAGGCGCCCAGTCCGAAACCGACGCCCTTGGCGCTCTCGCGGCGCGCCTGCGCCAGACTCTCGGCGCAGGGGCCTGCCTGCTCCCGCCTCATGCGGAGTCGCTCGAACCATCCTGCGCCAGCGGTTTACCTGCGATGTAGTAGCCAGAAGGCTCAAGGGCGATGAAGAAGCTTTCGGCCTCCGGGTAGCCGGCCTCGTTCATGGCCTGTGCAATGGACTGGGCGCACAGATCGCGCACCTTCTGGCCACGTTCGAACCACAGCACCTCGACGAAAGGGAAGGCGTCGACGAGCTGACCATCGAACACATACTGGGTGGTGATGCATTCCAGCGTGAATTCGTCGCGCGCGGTGGCGGTCGCTTCGCTCAGCTGATCGATCAGTGCGCGCGAGACGGGGGCAAGACGGGCAGGCGTGACACCGTGGAAGCGAAGCTGAGGCATGAAGCTCTCCTGTGAGTCGGGATGGGAAGGGGGCGAGCAAGCTCGCGGTGAACAGACGTCGCCGCAACCTGGCGTGGCGGCTTTGCGTTCATCGCCAATATATCACTGGCTTCTGATGCTCACACCCGCCGCCAGGGATTCGTGTGCGTGCTGAGCAGTGCGGTGGTGACAGATCATGCTTTGCCTCTCACATCTGATCGCCACAGACGGTAGAATGAGCGCTTTCAAGGCGTGGCACGACCAGCGGCAGGGTGGGCAAGGCTCACGCCGCCGCGAATCCGCCAGTCGCCACTCAAGCGTCCATTCAGTCAGCAGGGAGGCACGACGACCATGACGACACAGCCACAGGCGACTTCCTCGCAAGCGAATGCTGGTGATGCCTCGCGAGGGGCGACACTGCGTGTCAGCCTGGTGCAGGCGGACCTGCGCTGGGAAGACCCGGCGGAGAACTGCCGTCTGCTCGGCGAGCAGCTGGATGCCGCTGGCCTGGTCATGGGCGCCGATGGCCGCAATGCCGCAACCGATCTGATCGTGCTGCCCGAGATGTTCGCCACCGGCTTCACCATGAACTCGCGTGAGATGGCGCAGCCGATGGAGTCCAGCGAGAGCGTCGACTGGCTCAAGGCACAGGCCATCACCCGTGGTTGCGTGATGACCGGCAGCATCGCGGTGCTGGATGACGGCGAGTGTTACAACCGCATGCTGTGGGCCACGCCCGACGGCGAGGTGACGCACTATGACAAGCGCCATCTGTTCCGCATGGCCGGTGAGCATGAGCGTTATGGCATGGGCTATGAGCGGGTGCTGGTCGAGCTCAACGGCTTTCGGATCCAGCTCTCGGTCTGCTATGACCTGCGCTTCCCGACCTGGCTGCGTCAGCGTCCTGTCATCGGTGGCGTGAGTGCTGCCGAGACCGCCGCCGACAGCGCCTTTGAATATGACCTGCTGCTGTGCGTGGCCAACTGGCCGGGCGTACGGCGTCACCCCTGGCGTACGCTGCTGCAGGCGCGCGCCATCGAGAATCTGGCCTACGTGGTGGGCGTCAACCGTGTGGGTGACGACGCCAACGGGCTGCACTATACCGGCGACTCCATGGTCTGCGACTTCAAGGGCGAGCCCATCCTCGACCCTGCGCCAGACCAGCCCTTCATCGAGACCGTGACGCTTGAACGCGGCGCGCTCGACGAGTTTCGAACCAAGTTTCCGGCGTGGATGGACGCCGATCATTTCACTCTGGAGGCCTGATGCGCCTGGACAAATTCCTTACCGAAACCACGGATCTCAGCCGTAGCGATGCCAAGAAGGTCGTGCACCGCGGCGATGTCACCGTGGATGGTGAGGTAGTCAAGAACACCGCGAGCGCCGTCAAGGATGGCATGCGCGTCGAATGGAATGGCGAGCACCTGGAGCTGATGGGGCTGCGCTATCTGATGCTGTACAAGCCGGCCAATGTGGAATGCACCAGCAAGCCGGGCCTCTATGAGCGCGCGCATGACCTGATCGATCTGCCCAATGTCGAGCGCCTGAGCATCGTCGGGCGTCTTGATGTCGACACCACCGGTCTGGTGCTGATGACAGACGACGGCCAGTGGAACCACCGCGTCACCTCGCCCAAGAAGGCCTGTGCCAAGCGCTATCGCGTCACTCTGGCGCGTCCGCTGGAAGGCGATGAGCTGGCGCGCGCCGTGGAGGACTTCGATCACGGCCTGATGCTGGATGGCGAAGAGAAGCCGACGCGCCCGGCGCGTCTCGAGATGGAAACCGCCACCGTGGGTCTGCTGTGGATCACCGAAGGCCGTTACCACCAGGTGAAGCGCATGTTCGCGGCCATCGGCAATCACGTCGAAGCCCTGCATCGCGAAGCCATCGGGGCTGTCGAGCTGGACCCGGAGCTGGAGCCGGGCGAATGTCGCTTCCTGCGTCCGGAAGAGATCGCCAGTTTCTGATCATTCGCTTCTGGTCGCTAGCTTCGGATTCATCAGCGCATGCGTCATGAAAAAGCCCCGTCATTTTTCACGAATGGCGGGGGCTTTTTCATGCGCGTCGTTGGCCGCCGAGCCTTGTATCGATCCAACGATCGCGCTTAAGGTAGGCAATTGCCTGCTCGTATTGTGAATTCTTTGCTGGAAGTGGGTTTTGCAGAAGTGGTATTTATGCAGAGGCCGTCTTCAATCAAACGCTTGTTTCCAGTATATTCATGACAATGACGTATTCATAACAACAACGAGGAAAGTCCACTATGTCGTCCCCCTTCTTCAAGTCGTCTCCCTTCACCAGGTCCCACCTGATGAAACCCCTGCCGCTGCGCATGGCGCTGGCGGGCAGTGGTCTGCTGCTGGCAACCCTGTCGGCGCCGGCGTCTGCCGCGGAAGATGCCAGTGTCGTGTTCGCGGCGCCGCCATGGCCGGGCGTGACCATGAAGACCGAGATCGCCTCCGAAGTCTTCGAGGCACTGGGTTACTCCCCCACCACCCGCCAGCTGGGCGCGCAGATCACTTACGAAGGCATCTCGCTCGGGGAAGTCGATGTCTACCTGGCCGCCTGGTTGCCGGGGCAGAGCACCATGTACAAGGCGGCTATGGCAAAGGATGCCATGGTCGACTTCGGCAACAACGTGGATGGCGCACGTGCCAATTTCGCCGTGCCACGTTACGTGGCCGAAGCCGGTGTCACCTCACTGCATGACGTCGACAAGCCGGAATTTGCCGACAAGTTCGAGAAGACCATCTATTCCATCGAGATCGGCTCGGGCTCCAGTGAAATCGCCAACCGTGCCGTCGATGAGGATATCTATGGTCTCGGCGATTGGGACCTCAAGGAGTCTTCCACTGCCGGCATGCTTGGGACAGTCGCCAATGCCATCAAGCGTGATGAGTGGGTCATGTTCGTCGGCTGGACTCCGCACTGGATGGGCGTCGAATACGACATGGTGTTCCTCGATGACCCGGAAGACCTCTGGGGCCCGGGTGGTGGTGCCAGTGATGTGAAGACATTGGCCAACAAGGCGTGGTCGGAAGCACATCCCAATGCATCCATCTTCCTGGATCAGATCTCCTTCACCTCCGAGGAGCAGAGTGAACTCATCTATGGCTATGGCAAGGAAGAGCGCCCGCAGGAAGAGGTGGCGGGAACCTGGATGAAGGCCAACCCGGCCAAGGTCAAGGCCTGGCTGGAAGGTGTGACCACCCGTGATGGCGAACCTGCCTGGCCGGCCGTCAAGGAGGCTCTCGGCCTGCCGGAAGCATGATCGACAGCTTGAAAAGGTGCCGCTGATCTTTGCGGATGCAGCACCTTGAATATAGTGGTAAGAACACGAAGCCCGCTCATTGAGCGGGCTTCGTGCGTTCTACAGCAGCGAACGTGTCAAAAGCGTGCGCAGCGTCTGGACGAAAATGGCCTCTGGCGTGCCGCGCAGTAGGGGGTGAATTCGTCGTCATGCAAATCTTGCATGGAAAATCCAAATAAAGAATTGGTCGCGGGATAGGGGCCTGTATCACCATCAGTCTGCACTCTGCGCTGCTTCCACGCGCAGCCAACAATAATGACAAGAAGGAAACACTCATGGCTGATTCAGGCTCTTCCTCCGCCCCGTTGCCACGCTCTCCCGGGCCCATTGCGCGCTTTCTGTCTCCCTGGACACGGCTGGCGCTGTGGAAGCAGATTTTCATCGCACTGGTTCTGGGTCTGGGGCTGGGTATCGTGCTCAACCAGACCGGGCGTGCCGATATCGCCGCCGATATCAAACCGCTGGGTGACCTGTTCATCCGCGGCATCAAGATGCTGATCGTGCCGCTGGTCTTCATCTCGCTGGTCACCGGTGTGGCCTCGCTCAACAACCTCTCCAAGATCGGCCGCCTGAGCGTCAAGACGCTGGTGTTCTATCTGGGCATGACGGCGGTCGCCATCACCATCGGCCTGGGGCTGGCCACTGTCTTCCAGCCGGGCGTCGGGATCGACCTGGGCAGCGCGGCCAATGTCGAGGTGCGTGAAGCGCCGACTGCCGTCGATACGCTGCTCGGGCTGGTACCGACCAATGCCGTCGAGGCCTTCGCCGAAGGCAATGTGCTGCAGATCATCGTCTTCGCGATCCTGTTTGGCCTCTCCATCACGCTGGTGGGGGAGAAAGCCCGTCCGGTACGCGTGTTCTTTGAATCCGCGGCGGAAATCATCTACCGCATGACCAGCATCATCATCGCCTTCACGCCCTACGGTGTCTTCGCCCTGATGACCTGGGTGGCCGGCACCTATGGCCTGGCAATGCTCGCGCCGATGGCCAAGGTGATCGGCATCGTCTATCTCGGCTGCTTCGTGCATGCCATCGTGGTCTATGGCGGCATGTTGCGCTTTCTGGCGCGCTTGAACCCGCTGCGCTATTTCCAGGGCAGTGTCGAGCCGATCATGCTCGCCTTCACCAGCACCTCCAGTTCCGGCACCTTGCCGGTGACCATGATGGCCGCCGAGCAGAACCTGGGCGTCAAGCGGGGTGTCTCGAGCTTCGTGCTGCCGCTGGGCGCGACCATCAACATGGATGGCACCGCGCTGTATCAGGGCGTCTGCGCGCTGTTCATCGCCCAGGCCTATGGCGTTGATCTGGGCATGACCGAATACGTCACCATCATCATGACCGCGACGCTGGGCTCCATCGGTACCGCCGGTGTGCCGGGTGCCGGCTTGATCATGCTCTCGCTGGTGCTGACCTCCGTCGGCCTGCCGCTGGAAGGCGTTGCCATCATCGCCGGCATCGATCGTGTGCTCGACATGGCGCGTACCGGCCTCAACGTGGCGGGTGACTGCGCGGTCAGCTGCCTGGTCGCCAAGAGCGAAGGCGAGCTGGACGAGGAAGTCTTCAATACGCCCCACGTCATGCGCTCAGAGCTCAGTTGAGCGCTCTTGTCTGAACACCAACCGCGTTATCATCATCGGCTTGTCGGCATCCGCGTGATAAGCGTGTCAAAGACATCAGGAGAACATCGTCATGGAACGCCCCAACGCACCTTCACATAAAGCCAGCCCCTCTGTCGTTCGCTACGGCGTCGTGGGTGGCCTGGGGGCGATCGGCAGCGCGGATGTCCTGCTCAAGACGGTGCGCGCGGCGCAGTACTGCAAGCCGCCGGGCGGAGTGGATATCGCCTTCGAGCAACGCCATTTCGATGATGGGCCAGGAATCGCGGCGGAGGCCTACGACCCGCTGCGGCGCAAGTTCTACGTCTACAACGTGCTCAAGGACATGCAGGGCAAGGTCGAGAACGCGATGGTGCCATGCTTTCTCTCCCACACCTTTCTGGCCGAGATCACCCCGGAAATCAGCTTCAACGTCGTCGATATCTTCGATGCGCTGCTGGCGCGCATTCGCCGCGACTATCCCGAGGTGCGCAAGATCGGCGTGCTGACCTCAAGCTACGTGCGCGCCTCCGGTATCTTCGAGCAGCGCTTCGGTGAGCCGGATGCCACGATGGCCGTCACGCACGTCACGCAAGACGGTCACCTCGTGGGAGGTGACGGCCTCGCGACAGCTGGTGGACTCGAGGTCATCTACCCCGATGCCACGCTGCAGCGTGATGCCCTGATGCAGGCCATCTATGGGCCGAGCGGCATCAAGAGCGGCCATCATGGTGGCGAGTGTCTGCAACTGTTGCTCGAGGCCTGTGATGACCTGGTCAGTCAGGGCGCGGAGATCATCGTGCCGGGCCTGAGCGAGATTCCGGTGCTGATGGAATCGCTGCAGCCGCTGGTACCGGTGCCCCTGCTTGACTCCAATCTCATCTACGCCGAATACGCCCTAGGCGTGGACCGCGAGCGCGAGAATCGCAACTTCAAGCTTGGCGTGCTCGGTGGGGTAGGGCCGGCGGCCACGGTGGACTTCATGCGCAAGGTGGTCAGTCTGACGCGTGCCGAGCGCGATCAGGACCACCTCAAGATGGTGGTGGAGCAAAATCCGCAGATTCCCGATCGCACCGCCAATCTGATCGGCAAGGGCGAAGATCCGAGCATTCCGATGCTCGCCACCTGTCAGCGGCTGGAGGCCGATGGCGCCAATGCCATCGCGATTCCCTGCAATACCGCGCATGCCTTCGTGGCGCGTATCCAGCCCTATATCGGCATCCCGATCATCAACATGCTGACGGCGGTGGTTGACCATATCGCGGCGATGCAGACGCCGGTGGCGCGGGTCGGGTTGCTCGCGACCAGCGGCACCGTGACCAGTCGTGTCTACCACGACATCATCGAGGCCTCGGGGCGTGAAACGCTGGTGCCCGATGCGCGCTGTCAGACCCGGGTGATGGAGGCGATCTACGGGCATCACGGCGTGAAGGCGGGGCATACGACAGGGGAGTGCAGCGAGCATCTGCAGGCTGCCATTTCCCACCTGCTGGCACGGGGCGCAGAAGTGATCATCCTGGGCTGTACCGAGCTTCCGTTGATCGAGCTCGATGCGGCACTACGTGAGCGGGTAGCGCTGCTCGATCCCGCGGAAATACTCGCGCAGCGCTGTGTGGCACTGGCGCAAGCCGAGGCCTGATCAGCGCTGTATGCATCCGATCAGCCAGTGAAGGGAGCTTGAAGAAAAGACACGCAGTGACGCGATATACTGCGTTCACGCAGGCCCGCTGTGTGCCTTTGCCTCATTCATGCCTCTCTTCAGGTGCTCGCCGTGGAAATGAACTGGCTGGAAGACTTCCTCACCCTGGCGGTGACGCGTAACTTCTCGCGCGCCGCCACCCTGCGCAACGTGACGCAACCGGCCTTCAGCCGTCGTATTCGCAATCTGGAATACTGGGTCGGCGCCACCCTGATCGACCGCAGCCTGTTCCCCGTCGGCCTGACCCCTGCGGGCGAATCCTTCCAGCGCACCGCCCAGGATGCGCTTTCGGTATTGCGCGTCGGCCGCGATGAGGCGCTCGGCTTCGTGCCCAAGATAGAAGAAGTCGTCTCGATTTCCGCCTCGCACACGCTGGCGGTCAGCTTCTTCGTCGACTGGCATGAACAGCTGCAAAGCCGACTGGGCAACTTGAAGGCACGTATCGTGCCCGACCACGTTGCCGGCTGTGTCGATGCCCTGATCAGCGGCAACTGTGATCTGATGCTGGCCTACAACAGCCCGCTACTCCCGACGCTCACCGACATCGTGCGCTACCCCTCCATCGTGCTCGGCTCCGAGCGACTGGTGCCCGTCAGTGCCGTCGATGACACAGGCCAGGCGTTTTACTCCCTCGACAGCGACACGCCGCAACCCTATCTCTGCTACTCCAGTGACAGCTATCTCGGCCGACTGACCGCACTGATCATCGGTCGCCAGAACCTCGCCGCGCGACTCAACTTCCGCTACGAATGCTCGATGTCTGACGTGCTCAAGCGTGGCGCTCTCGCCGGTAGCGGCATCGCCTGGGTGCCGGAACGCGCCGTGCGCGACGAGCTGGCCGCCGGGCGCCTCGTCATCATCAGCGATGATAGCCACACTGCACCGCTTGACATCTGCCTCTTCCGCCACGCCGAGCACGACCAACGCGTGGCCGAACGCATCTGGCAAGCCTGCCTGACCGCCGAAGACGAAACCCTCGAGCCAGGCCAATAGTCCGCTCGCGGCGTGCCAAGGCAGGGATAGGGAAAGAAAGGGCCCGGAGAAGAAAGAGTCCAGACAGGGCACGCAATGGAAAGAGCACGCAAAGCAAAGAGCAGGGCAATGACCTGACATCATCGCCAGAGCACAACGCAAGACGGGAGCCACCAGGGCTCCCGTCTTGCGTTGTGGCATCTGAGCGCATCTGAGCGCATCCGACCATATCTGAGCGCATCTCAGCTCACAGCTTATTGGCCGCAGCTGCAAGTCATGCAACGCCTCTCACGACAGTCGACGCGAGTTGGCCGTCGTACGCTTGTGCAACGGCTTGATGAAGAGGGTGCCCGTCGTCCACCACGGCGCCACCTTGCCGCCCGTCATCGCATTCATCCACGCCTTCTGCATCACGAACCACATCTCCCAGCTGGCCGCGATCTTCTCCGACACCATCTTCTGGTTCTCGGTGATCATCTTCGGGTCCAGCGGCGACTGGGTTCCCCACAACTGAGTGCGCGACATGATGGTCGACATGGCCGTCGACCACATCTCTACCGACGTCGTGCCCAGTTTCCAGACATCGAACATTGCAGCCGGCGTCGTCGGGACCAACTCTGACCAGGCAGGTTGTTTAGCCATTGTGCTCTCCAAGTAAGGAACCTGGGTACATTGATACGCCTGTTTTTGTTGCAGTGCAATATGAGTTTTGGCTGTGAGATGAGATAGGGCGATTCGGAGCCTCCATTATCACCACTTTCTCTATAAATCAGTAAGTTATCGGTAGTGAGGGTCAGAAAAACCGGAATTTTCCGTGCTGGGGCGGAAATTTCCCGTGGGGCTGGGGAAAGTGGATTTTTGGGGTTTGTTGGCAATGTCTTACGCAGGTGTGAGCGTTCCGCGATGTAGAGCATCAGAGGTTCACTTGCTCGGGCGTCAGTCATTGTCGCAGCGGTGGAAATTTCCGCTGGTGACGGACTAGGGGTAGCTCGGGGGGATCAGCAGTACTTTGATCATGTGACGGAAAGCGCAGGCGCATCCGGCATGGATACCGGTAGTCACTGAAAGTCGGTACAATTTACGCCCGCAAAAAGAAGTGGTGAGGCTGTGATTGGTGTCATTGCCCTAGTAGGTGAGAAGTGTAAGCCGGAGCCCACCTTGCGGGGATGCCGTGCGGTAGCCGTGTCCGGATGCAATTTGTAATGGAACCAGCTCCACCATCCCAAATCGGTGCACTGCCAAGACTTGTTAGGATGCTTGATTCACATACTTAGGACTTGGATTGATAATGCGGGCCAACGATCTACTCGAAGGGCTAGGGTTTATGTATCACTTGGGGGGAGTGCACTCATCACGCACCATCATGCTTGATGAGCTGACAACACTTTTCGGCCAAGTGGAAGCGGACGCGCCACCGGCAGCTTATCAGGCGGCGGTGCGTGAACATAACTGCTTGGGTAAGCGCTCTGGCCGCACCCGTCAGCTGACAGCTCGGCATCTGGCAGAGCTTTACGGACTTGATCCTGTAAATCCGGTTCATGCTGGTCTGCGCTTCTTTTGGTCACGCGACGAAGCGGCTCGCCCCCAGTTGGCCTTGCTCGCGGCCATCGCGCGTGACAGCCTACTCCGTGACACTATTCCAGTGGTTCTCGTCAAGTCACTTGGAGAGTCTGTGTCCCGGCAGTGGCTTGAAGAAAGGATCGAAGTCCTCTGGCCTGAGAGATTCAGTCCAGCGACACGAAAGTCGGCGGCGCAAAATATCAACAGCAGCCTCACCAAGTCTGGTCATCTTGAGGGTCGTGTAAACAAAATACGCACCCAGTTGCAGCCTGCGACGGGTGCTGTCGCCTATGCCCTCTATCTTGCTTGGTTGCAAGGTGGCAGAGGCGAGCTCTTGCTGCAAAGCCTCTACTGTCGGGTTTTAGATGTGGGTAGTGATCGGCTGTTGGAATTGGCTACCCAGGCTTCGGCGAGGGGGTGGATGGTCATGCGGCGCGTGGATAATGTGGTGGATGTTGACTACCCAGTACTAGCCCCGGTTGTCGCGAGAGCCATACAAGCCGGCAAGGACGCCGCTTTAGACAGGGAGCTCCCTCATGAGCAAAGTTAAACGCCTGATCGAATCTTATGGTCGTTTCATTGCCCTACCGTGGCGAGGTGACGCTGCGGCTGCCCAGCGAGTCATCTTTTGCGTATATCCAGAGACGGAGGAGCTACGAGTCCGTGCCAATCTAGGCGAGCTCGAGCTTGTCACTCGGCAGCATAGCCATGACTGGATACCCTTCGATTTGACCGACACCTTTGCCCTGTGGATGGGAGAACAGAAATACGCCATAGCCTATTTCAAATCCCCATCAAAGCTTTCGACTGTCATCCATCGTTACCTTGATTGGTTAGAGGCGAGGTTTATAACAGAGCTAAGCAGCGAGGGTGTGGGCGATCACCACGTCATCGCGCTCTATGGTGTCGGCAGTCTATTTGGGTTGCTGAAGGTCAAGGAAGTCGTCGACCGCTTAGCCCCCCATGTGCCAGGCAGGTTGGTGGTGCTCTTCCCGGGCAGCTTCGAGAACAATAACTACCGGTTGCTGGACGGCTACGATGGATGGAACTACCTCGCCACTCCAATCACCGCCGACGGTGCTAGGTAAGTCAAATCAACAATTTTTTGAACGCAGTACGCTATCGCAGGGGAAAGGACGCATGCGCAATCGCGATATTTATGCCAAGGATCCGTCACATCAGCATTTGATGAACGAGGGGGTGGCGTATGTCAATGACGACACCAGCAGCCGCGCCCAGGCCGTGCTCCGCTATGAACTGGAGTCCTTCGTCTGCGACGGCCAGTACGCCAAGGGGATGCAGGATATCCTCGACACCTTCCTCCGCAACCTGAGTAGTGGTACTTCCCAGCAGCCGGGGGTATGGATTAGCGGCTTCTTTGGCTCGGGCAAGTCGCACATGGCCAAGATGCTACGCAACTTGTGGAAAGATGTCGGTTTCGATGATGGTGCCACCGCCCGGGGCCTTGTCCATCTGCCTCAGGAGATCCAGGACCTGTTCAAGGAGCTCTCCACTCAGGGCAAGCGTCATGGGGGCCTATTCGCCGCTTCCGGCACCTTGGGGGCCAGTTCTCGCGATAAGAGCGTTCGCTTGGCGCTGCTCTCGGTGATCTTTCGCGCCGCCGGCTTGCCGCAGCAGTATCCCGTGGCTCGCTTCGTCATGTGGCTCCGCGACGAGGAGATCCTCGATCAGGTACGCGACGACGTGATCAGTCGCGGTGACGACTGGCAGGAAGAGCTCGATAACTTCTACGTCGCCGAGTCGCTTCATGAAGCGCTTGCTAAGGCCAAGCCAAGGAGCTTCGGTAGCGTTGAGTCCTTCACCGAGACCCTCAGCCACCTCTACCCCCACGTCAACGACGTCAGCAGCGACGAAATGCTCAAAACCATTCGTCAGGCACTTAGTCAGGATGGAAAGATGCCGCTGACCCTGGTGGTGCTGGATGAGGTACAACAGTACATTGGCACCGATGGTCAGCGTTCCATCGACGTACAGGAAGCGGTAGAGGCCTGCTGCAAGGAGATTGGTAGTCGGCTGATGTTCATCGGCACAGGCCAGACGGCTATCACTGGGACCAGTAATCTTGCGCGTCTTCAGGGGCGCTTTACCACTCGTATCGAATTATCTGACGCGGACGTGGATGCGGTGATCCGGCAGGTCGTCCTGGCCAAAAAGCCGGATGCCAAGGGGCCGGTCAAAGAGGTGATGGAAGACAATGTGGGAGAGATCTCTCGCCATCTCTCTGAGACCTCCATCGCTCACCGCCAGGAGGACACCCACCATTTCGCCCAGGATTATCCCATCCTGCCGGTGCGCCGCCGCTTCTGGGACGTCGCCCTGCGCGTACTCGACCAGACAGGCACCGATAGCCAGCTGCGTAACCAGCTGAGCATGATCCACAAGGCGATTCAGACCAACTTGGATGAGCCGCTGGGTCACATCATCCCGGGCGATTACCTGTTCTTCGATGCCACCGACAAGTTGCTTCAATTCCGCATGCTGCCGCGAAAGCTGCACGACGCCACCCAGCAATGGCGGAACGGCAGTGATGATGAGCGTTTGATGGCTCGTGCTTGTGCGGTCGTGTTCTTGATCAATAAGGTTGCCAGTACCAATACCGACCTCGGCCTGAAGCCCACGCTGAGCAATATTGCCGACCTGCTGGTCGATGATCTCAAGGCCGGCAGTAGCTCGCTGCGCAGTCGCTTGCCTGGGTTACTCGATGCGTGTGAGTTCATCATCAAGGTGGGCGATGAGTACCGCATCCAGACCGAAGAGAGCGCCGCCTGGAATGATGCCTTCCTAAGCCACAAGAGCACGCTCGGCAATGCGACTCACCAGGTCGAGACCGAGCGCGATGACCTGATTCATAAGCACTTTGCCAAGCAGGTCGGCAACCTGTCGTTGTCCCATGGTGAGGCCAAGGTGCCGCGGCCGTTGTCCCCTGTGTTTGACACCACGCTACCCAATGATGCGAATGAAAAGCTGTATGTCTGGGTGCGTAACGGTTGGTCCGACGATATCAGCCAGGTACGCGCCGATGCCCGCCAGGCCGGGTCTGAGTCGCCTACACTGTTCGTTTTCATTCCCAAGCGCTCTGCCGATGAATTGCGCAACCAGCTGATCGAATTCAGGGCGGCTGCGGCAACACTGGAAACCCGCGGCACGCCAGGCACTCCCGAAGGCCAAGAAGCCCAGGCAGCCATGCAGACCACCCGTGATGCCGTCCAACGGCGTATCCGCGAGCTGTTGGATGAAGCCTTCAATGGTGCTCAGGTCTTCCAGGGCGGTGGCAACGAGATCGTTGGTGCCACTCTGCGTGATGCCATCCTGGAAGGTGCCGAGAACGCCTTGGCCCGTTTGCACCCAAAGTTTCCCCAAGCCGACCATGCCAGCTGGGACAAGGTCTACGCGAAAGCCAAGCAGGGGGCTCCTGATGCTCTCAAGGCCATTGGCTTTGATGGCGAGCCCCAGAACCACCCGGTCTGTAAAGCCATCCTCAGCTACCTGGGCAACGGGAAGAGAGGCAGCGAGATCCGCGATCACTTCGAGCACGGTGAGTATGGCTGGCCGCAAGACGCCGTGGATGGCGCCCTGCAGGCACTGCTAGTGGCTGGGCAGATTCGTACCGCCGACGGCGTGGCGCCGCAAGAACTCGAACGTCGTGCCATCGGTAAGACCGACTTCCGGATGGAAGCTACCACCATCTCCGCTGGTGAGCGCATCAAGATCCGTAAGGTGATGCAGAAGCTCGGTGTCCAGGCAAAGTCCGGCGAGGAGTCAGCCAAGGCGCCCGAGTTCGTGGAAGCGCTTCGTAGCCTGGCGGAACGTGCCGGAGGCGGCGCCCCATTGCCTGCGCCGCCACAGTCCGAGGCACTGGAAGCGGTGCGTCTGAGTAGTGGCAACGACCAACTCAAGGCGATCGTCACCAACCAGGAAGCACTGCTGGTTGCCATCGATGACTGGCAGGTCATTGCCGACAAGGTTACCCAGCGCCGTCACGCTTGGGCGACGCTTACCCGTCTAGCCGATCATGCCAAGGGCATCAAGGGTGCAGCACCGCTGCTCGCTCAGGTCGACCAGATTCGTGAGCATCGCTCCCTGCTGGATGACCCCGACCCCGTCCAGCCGCTGCTGGCCAACCTGACCCAGCAGTTCCGTGAGACCTTCAACGAACTGCAGCAGCGCTATAAAGCTGAGCATGCTAGCGGTATGCAGCGCTTGGACGCGGATGACAACTGGCAGCAGCTCTCCCCCGATGAGAGACGTGACCTTCTGGCAAACAAGCGTCTGACGACCGCCCAAGCCCCCGATATCGCGCTTGGCTCAACCCATGAAGTATTGGAGACGTTAAGTCATGTTCGGCCCGATGCGCTGGCCGATCGTATCGCCGCGCTGTCTAGCCGCTTCGACGAAGTGCTGGTGGCGGCTGCCGAGGCCATGGAGCCTGCGATCCAGTTCGTCGACCTGCCGCGTCGGACTCTCAAGAGTAATGCCGACATTGATGCCTGGCTGGAAGAGGTTCGACAGCTGCTCCATGAGGCGCTGGAGAAGGGCCCAGTCATCACACAGTCACCCGGCTGATTCCTGTCGTCAGCCACTGATCAAAAAATCATCGCATGCACGTGAGTATTCATTTATCTGTTTGTTATTCCATGCTCGCGTGCAACGGAAACGCTTACGCAAGGAATCGGCATGCAGCCACTCGAAAAGACGCTCCGCAATCAGCTCGACCGTACCATTCGCAAGGCCCGTCCGGTCGCCGAACAGGCTGCCGAAGCTGCCCTCGAACAGCTTGGTGTCGGCGAGGAGAACCCGCCCAGCTATCTGAGCGAGGACCAGCGCGCCTTGCGCCGCCGGCTGCGGGCCCACGCCCGAAGTCTTGGTGACCCCCTCAAGGATGGCGCCCAGGCGGTGGTCCATCTGGTTGGCGAGATCGCCTATGAGCACTGGCACCGCATGCTGTTCGCCCGCTTCCTGGCCGAGAACGACTTGCTGATGTATGACGGCGTGGCCGTCACGCTAGAGGAATGCGAAGAGCTGGCAGAAGAGGAGGGCCAACCCAGCGGCTGGGCCCTAGCCGCCCGGCTGGCCAGCACCATGCTGCCCCAGGTCTTTCGCGTCGACAGCCCGGTGTTCGAGCTGACCCTGGCGGCCGAGTATCAGCAAGACCTGGAAGGCCTGCTGGTTGACTTGTCCGTGGAGGTATTCCAAGCCAGCGACAGCTTGGGGTGGGTCTACCAGTTCTGGCAAACCGACAACAAGGAGCGCATCAGGCGCTCCGAGGTGAAGATCGGCGCCGACGAGCTGCCCGCCGTCACCCAGCTGTTCACCGAACCCTACATGGTCAGCTTTCTGCTGGATAACAGCCTGGGGGCCTGGTGGGCCGCCCACCGCCTGTCGGAAACCGATCTGGCCAGTGCCGAGAGCGAGCAGGAGCTGCGCGACAAGTCCAGCCTGCCAGGCGTACCGCTAGAGTACCTGCGCTTCGTCAAGGACGAGGAAAACGGCCACTGGACCCCCGCCGCCGGCACCTTCGATGCTTGGCCCCAGAGCCTCGCCGAGCTCAAGACCCTTGACCCCTGTTGTGGCAGCGGCCACTTCCTGGTCGCCGCCCTGTTGATGCTGGTGCCCATGCGCATGGAGCTGGAGGGCCTCTCTGCCCGCGACGCCATTGACGCGGTGTTGCGCGACAACCTGCACGGCCTGGAGATCGACCAGCGCTGCGTGGAGCTCGCCGCCTTTGCCCTGGCCCTGACTGCCTGGCGCTACCCGAAAGCCGGCGGCTACCGCTCGCTGCCCGAACTTAACGTTGCCTGCTCTGGTCTGCCCATCAGCGTGGCCAAGGAGGAGTGGAAGGCCCTCGGGCTCGGCAAGAAGAACCTGACCATCGCCCTGGACTGGCTCTATGACAGCTTCAAGGACGCCCCCATCCTCGGCAGCCTGCTCGACCCCACCCGCACCAGCGCCGCCAAGATTGCCCAGTGGGGCGAGCTCTCCGAGGCGCTGAACCAGGCGCTTTCTCAGGAAAACAGCGACGAGCAGCATGAAGCTGCCGTCACCGCCCAGGGCCTGGCCAAGGCGGCGACACTGCTGGGGGATCGCTACCACTGGGTAATCACCAATGTGCCCTACCTAGCTCGCGGCAAGCAGCACCCTAGACTTCAGGAGTTCTGCGCCGACTACTACCCGGCGGCCAAGAATGATCTGGCGACGGTCTTTCTCGATCGCTGCCTGGAGCTTTGCGTGGAAGGCGGTACCACCAGCAATGTGTTGCCACAGAACTGGTTATTCCAGCCCCGGTATAAAACTTTTCGAGAAAAGTTACTGAAGAATGAACGCTGGCACTTGATTGCGCGGCTGGGAGCTGGGGCATTCGAGACCATCAGCGGCGAAGTGGTCAAGGCGATTTTGGTCAACCTGAGCCATGGTCATGAAGTAGGCCAGCCAGCAGACCTCCTGCATTCAGATAGCCAAGACAACTTGTTGAGGGGAGTGGATGTTTCTGAACGAGGCGAAGCGGCTGAGAAGGCAGAAAAACTACAGCGACATGATATAAAAGAAGTGAGACAGTCTGCACAGCTGGAAAATCCTGACTCAAGAATTTCATTAGAGAATGATGCTACGATGCATCTGCTTCAAAATTTTGCACATGGAGTGCATGGGTTTGGGAGTAAAGACTCCCCCAGGTTTTTCAAAAATTTCTGGGAAATAATAAAGCTAAGTAATGACTGGCAATTCATGTCAACAACTTTCTCTAAAACATCAAAGTTTACAGGAAAAGAGCAAATTGTTTATTGGCAAGAAGGAAAGGGGGTGCTTGCAGAGCTAGGAAAAAAAGGACTTGCCATACCCGCAGGAGAAATGGCATGGTCAAAAAAAGGCATAGCTGTAAGTCAAATGGGGGCTCTCCCTGCTTCAATACATACAGGAGAGATATTTGACAAAAATGTTGCAGTAGTCCTTCCGGAATCTGAAATTATGATGGGGCCAATTTGGTGCTTTTGCTCAAGCAATGAATTTAATGACGCAGTAAGGCAATATGACCAAAGCTTAAAAGTAACTAACAACACGCTTGTTAAAATACCATATGATCACGCTTATTGGTCACAGAAGTCTGAAAAATGGTACCCTCACGGCCTCCCAAGGCCCTATTCTGATGATCCCATCCAGTGGATTTTCCACGGTCACCCCTGCGGTTCGGTGGTCTGGGGGGAGGAGGGCAAATGGACTGCCCATGGCCCGCTGCGCACCGACGACACCGTGCTGCAGGTGGCCGTGGCCCGCCTACTCGGCTACCGCTGGCCGGCGGAGCTGGACCCCGAGATGGAGTTGGCCGAGGAGCAGCGCGAGTGGGTCAACCGCTGCGAGGCGCTGCTGGGCCATGCCGACCGCGACGGTATCGTCTGCCTGCCCGCCGTCCGCGGCGAGCGCCGCGCCGTGGATCGCCTGGAGGCCCTGCTGGCCGAGGCCTATGGCGAGCAGTGGTCCGCCACCACCCGCAGCAAGCTGCTTGAGAGCGTCGACCACCCCAGGAAGGACCTGGAGAGCTGGCTGCGTGACAAGTTCTTCGCCCAGCACTGTAAGCTGTTCCAGAACCGCCCCTTTATCTGGCACATCTGGGATGGCCTTAGGGATGGCTTCTCTGCGTTGGTGAATTACCACCAGCTCGACTACAAGATCCTGGAAACCCTCACCTACACCTACCTGGGTGACTGGATCATCCGGCAGAAAAAGCAGATCAGCGAAGGCGTCGATGGTGCCGAGGCCCGCCTCGCCGCCGCTGAGTCTCTTCAGAAGAGCCTGGAGCTGATTCTCGAAGGCGAAGATCCCTACGACATCTTCGTGCGCTGGAAGCCGCTGGAAGAGCAGCCCATCGGCTGGCACCCTGATCTTAACGACGGCGTGCGCCTCAATATCCGCCCCTTCCTGTCTGTTCCCGATGTTAAGAAGAAGGGTGCCGGCTTGCTCGTTCACAAGCCCAACATTCATTGGAAGAAGGATCGTGGTAAGGATGTGGAGTCTGCGCCTTGGTATAATCTTGGTCCCCAGCTTGGCGAAGCCAGGGGAGCAAGGATAAACGACTACCACTTGACATTGGCGTCTAAGAAGGCGGTGCGGGAGAAAGCTTCATGAGTACGAAAAACCCGATTGATCGATTGACAATAAAAGGCTTCAAGTCGATCAAGCAGCTTGATGCTTTCGAGCTATCGGCGCTCAATGTGCTGATTGGTGCCAATGGGGTAGGAAAAAGCAATCTGGTCCAATACTTTCAAATGCTCGGACAAATGGCCGAAGGTCGCCTTCAACACTGGACAGCCCAGCAAGGATCTGCGGATCGAATTGTTAGCTTTGGCGTTAAGGAAACCGATCAGATTGAGTCATTTGTTGAGTTTGGCTTGAACGGCTATAAGTTTGAGATTACGCCTACCGTAGAAGGAGGGTTCTCCTTTCAGAGTGAAAAACTCTTTTTTAATGGTCCGTACTATGGAAAGAAGTGGATTAGTTTAGGTACGGGGCACTCGGAGGCCAAGCTAAAAGAAACATATACAAGATCGAAATCAAGTAGCGAAGCGGATTACTGCTATAGCGCTATTGCAAGCTGGCGTGTCTATCACTTCCACGACACCAGCGATACGGCTGGAGTCAAGCGCTTGGGAACACTTCACGACAATGCGTACCTAAGGCCAGATGCCTCCAACCTTGCCGCTTTTTTGTATAGATTGAAAGAGGAGAATTCCGAGCTCTATGAGAAGATTGTCAAAACGGTTCGGCTTGCCATCCCGTTTTTTGACGACTTTATACTGAAGCCCAGGGCGCTCAAAACCGAAGAAGAACAGATAAGACTGCTATGGCAGCAAACCGATAGTGACTATGCGCTGTGGCCAAGTCAGCTCTCCGATGGCTCCATCCGCTTTATCTGCCTTGCCACTGCGCTGCTACAGCCCGACCCGCCATCAACGATTATCATCGACGAGCCGGAGCTGGGGTTGCATCCCTTTGCCTTGACCCTTCTCGCGAGCTTGCTGCGGTCGGCCTCCAAACGCACACAGGTGATTGTCTCGACTCAGTCCGTGCCACTGGTCAACGAATTTTCTATCGAAGACTTGGTAGTAGTGGAGCGTGAAAAGGGCAGTACGGTTTTCAAACGCCACAATGAAGAAGAGTTTGAAAATTGGCTTGAAGAGTACTCAGTGGGCGAGTTGTGGCAGAAGAATATTCTAGGCGGGAGGCCGCGCAAATGACACGTGTGCATATAATCTGCGAAGGCCAGACCGAAGAACAATTTATCAGTGAAGTACTGGCGGAGGCGTTCTGGCCAAAAGGCATTTACTTACAGCCAGCACTGATCGGTAGACCAGGCCACAAGGGCGGCAACCTGAAGTTCGAGCGCCTTTATCGCGACATAGAGTTGCGTTTGCTCGGCGATAAGGACGCGCTGTGTACCACTTTTTTTGATTTTTATGGCCTCCCCGAGGATTTTCCAGGCAAGCAGGAAGCCTCACAAAAGCGCTTTGCGGCAGAAAGATCTTGTACAGTCTTAGATGCAATGATAGAGGCTCTATGTGAGAAGCTAGGAGAAGCTCCCTTACGTCGCTTCATTCCCTACATTCAAATGCATGAATTTGAAGGACTGCTCTTTAGTGATCCGGAAGCTCTGTCAAATAATTTAGACAGATCAGCACTGGCACCTCTGCAACAGATCCGGAACAGCTTTACGTCACCCGAAGAGATCAATAATAGTCCGCAAACCGCTCCCAGTAAACGAATTCAAGGCATTTACCCTAGATATGACAAGCCACTTCACGGCACCTTGGCAGCACTTGAAATGGGCACTGACAGCATTAGGCAAGCCTGTCCGCTATTCTCTGACTGGCTTGAGCGTATTGAAGATAAAGTAACGCAAATGGCTGGATGTTAGGCAATGTTAAAGTCACTAAAAACCGTAGGCATAGGCCCTGCGCCTAAAATGAAGTTGGACTTCGGCTCGCGGCTCAACCTACTGACCGGCGACAATGGACTTGGCAAGAGCTTCCTGCTGGATATCGCCTGGTGGGCACTGACACGCAAGTGGCCGGCGCAGATCAACCCTAAGCTGACATCGGGCAATATGGCCAGACCCACAAAAGGCGAAGGGAAGATCACTTTCGAGTTCACCGGCAAGGCTAAGGCCGAGCACTACACCAGCATCTTTAAGCCCAAAGATCAGGATTGGACGGGGCGGCCAGGTCGCCCCTCCAACCCTGGTCTGGTGCTCTATGCCATGTCCGACGGTAGCTTTGCCGTCTGGGATCCGGCACGCAACTACTGGGTAGCGCATAAGAACCTGGATACCCAGGAGCGACAGCCCGCCTATGTCTTCAGCCCGGCTGAGGTCTGGGATGGCCTGCGTACTGATGATGAAAAATGGCTAAGTAACGGCTTAATCCGTGATTGGGCAAGCTGGCAGAAGGAGAATGGTCAGGCCTTCCAACAGTTGAAAAAGGTGCTGGAAGTGCTCTCTCCTTCTCCCGAAGAGCTTCTGACTCCTGGCGAGCTGACACGCGTGAGCCTGGATGATGTTCGGGACATCCCGACGGTGCGCATGCCTTATCAGCAAGATGTGCCGGTCATCTACGCCTCATCAGGCATGCGTCGCATCATGGCCTTGGCCTATTTCCTGGTCTGGGCCTGGCAGGAGCATCGTCAAGCCGCAAAGCTGCTCCAGCAACCTGAGGCCCATCAGGTCATCTTCCTGATCGATGAGGTGGAGTCTCACCTGCACCCGAGCTGGCAGCGCAAGATCGTGCCGGCTCTGCTGAATCTGATGGATAGCCTGGCACAGGACGCTGAGACCCAGCTGATCACCGCGACCCACTCGCCGCTGATCATGGCCTCTGTCGAGCCCTGGTTCGATCATCAGCAAGATGCCTGGTTTGACTTGGATATCTGTCAGGACAGGAAAAACCAGACGGCAGAGGTAAAGTTGACTCGGCGTGAGTTTATCCGTCGCGGGGATGCCAGTCGTTGGCTGACTAGTGAGGCCTTCGATCTTTCTAGTGCACGCTCTGAAGAGGCCGAGCAGGCGTTGAATGATGCCACCGAGGCTCTCAAGAGTGGGGATCTGAGCCAGCAGGAGGCACTGCAACTCGATAAGCGGTTACGCGAGGTTCTCGGCGATACCGACCCCTTCTGGATGCGCTGGCGGTTTGTGGCGGAGCAGAAGGGGTGGCTGGAATGATTCATGTCGCGCCTCAGCCAGAACCTGCCGAATTCGATGGGCGCGTGCGGCAGCGTGGCCGTGCCTGGCTACAGGGGCGCGGTTGGCTCCGGCCTCAACCATTGCCTGCCGGCAAGAGCCGTGAGCTCCCGACCTATTGGCGAGAGTGCCTGACTGACCTGCATGAGTGCTATGGTGGCATCTGCGCCTATCTCTGTGTGCATATCGAGCGGGTGACCGGCGGCGCCACGGTGGATCACTTCGTGGCCAAGTCGCCGCGGCCGGATCTCGCCTATGAATGGGACAACTATCGCCTGGCCTGTTCGGTGATGAACAGCCGCAAGGGTGAGGTCAACAAGGTGCTCGATCCCTTCCAAGTAGAAGATGGCTGGTTCCGCCTGGAGCTGGTCAGCGGCGACATTTATCCCTCACCTGAACTGGAAGGAGCCCCGCGCCAACGGGTCGATGAGACTATTGCCCAGTTAAAGTTGGACGATCCGGGTAACTGCGAAATGCGAGCCAGACACTTTCAGGGGTTTGTAGAAGGCGATTACACTGCGGAGTTTTTGCGCAAACGCTCTCCCTTCGTGTACCAGGAAGCCATGCTACAAGGACTGCTGACATGACCCCGCTGGATCAGCTCAAGCGAGCCATTCGTGGTGCCGCCGCTTACAACCCGGACGTGCAGGCCGCTCCAGCCTGCATCCTGTGGCCTGACCGTGAGCGGCTGTGGGAGCCGGTGATCACACAAATCCAGGCGGATCTGCCTGAGCTCCTGGTGTTGGGTGACTACGCCCCCGAGAAGCGCAGTGGCCCCGCCATCTGGCTGAGGTGCGCCATTGCCGGCACCCTCGAGGACACTACATTCGACGCCGAGACGCCACCGATCCTCTACCTGCCCGGCGTGGGCCGCCAGGATCTGCGTGCCGTCAGCGAGTGCCCGGAAGCGCTCAAGCCATTGGCTGAACTGCAGTATCGGGGAGTGATCTGGACCCAGGTGAATGCCAAGGACTGGACACCGCTGGCGTTTCTTTCCTCCCAGCAGGGTGGCCTGGGTCTCGATATCTCCAGGGATAGTGCCACTCGTCAGGCACTTCTCGCCGCGCTGCCTCGTTTGCTCAAGGAAGCGATAACCGACCTGCAGAGCCGCCACCTGAATGCTGATGCTTTTAACACGCTGCTGACCGGTGGCGATCCGGTGCGTGACCTACTGGATTGGCTCAATCAGCCCGAGGCCATGAAGGACGGTATGTCTAGTCACGAATGGCGAGCATTCTGCCAGGTGTGCCACTCCCGTTTTGGCATCCACCCTGATCGGGACAGCGCTTTGGAAGCCGCGGAAAAGCTAACCCAGCGTCAGGGTAACTGGAAGACGGTGTGGCTGCGCTTCACCGAGGCACCCCATCGTTATCCACAGCTGATCGAACAACTTCGTCGGCTCCCACCGCCTGATCTGGGGCTCTTCCCCGATCCGGAGGAGATAGCGGTCTGGCCTCAGCTCAATCAGCAAGAGGAGGAGAGGCTCTATTACGCGTTGTGCGAGCTAGACAACAAGCCGGCCCACCAGGCGCGCGAGCGACTAGAGGCGCTGGAGAGTGAGCACTGCATGCGTCGCGACTGGGTATGGGCCGACTTGGGGGAAAGCCCATTGGCCATGGCTCTGGCGCCGCTTGCCGTTCTGGCAAAAGTCACTCAGCGCAGCCTAGCGGGTGGTCAGGCCGAGGATATGCGCAAGTCTTACGCCTCCGAGGGTTGGAGGGCCGATGATGCCGTGCTCCGTGCTCTGGCCGAGGTGACCGGCCAACGCCAGCAGGAAGCCATCTTCACGGCGATTCGTAGCGTTTATTACCACTGGTCCGATGAAGCTGCTCGCCACCTGCAGCAAGTCTGGAAGCCGGGAGTAGATGGTCTCAAGCGTGGTGAAGCCTCTTCCCACGCGCGCCTTGGGGAGTGCGTGCTTTTCGTTGATGGTCTGCGTCTGGATTGCGGAAAACGGCTAGCTCAGCGGCTAGCCAGGCGAGGTTTGGAAATCCAGGAGCACACTACTTGGTCCGCGCTGCCTAGTGTGACAGGCACCGGCAAGTATGCGGTCGCGCCGATCCTGGGCAGCGAGGCCATTAATGACGAGCCGGAGGGCTATCAGTTCACCCCGATTACACACCACCTCTTCAAGAAGCTATTACGTGATCACGGCTGGCAGGTGCTGGAGCGCCGTCAGGTGGAGCAGCTGCACAAGGAAACTCTGGATACCTCTAAGCCTGCCTGGTGCGAGTTTGGTGATATCGACCATGCAGGGCACGATCGCGGTTGGAAGCTCGCGCAGCACTTAGACGACATGCTGGCGGAAGTGGCTGAGCGCATCCAAGCTCTGCTGGCTCAGGGATGGCCCCAGGTCCGGGTGGTGACAGATCATGGCTGGCTACTGCTACCGGGGGAACTGTCTAAGACTGAGTTGCCGGCCAGCCTGGTAGATACCAAATGGGGGCGCTGTGCGGCGCTCAAGCAGGGGGCTCACACAGAAGTGGCCCGTTTCCCTTGGTACTGGAATGAACAGGTACATTTCGCCTTGGCGGAAAGCATTGATTGCTTCAAGGCGGGGGAAACTTATACCCATGGCGGCTTGAGCCTGCAGGAGTGTGTGACGCCGGAGCTCGTGGTTACGGGCACGGCTGGTCTCAAGTCTACTGTTGTGATCGATGACCTGGTTTGGAAAGGCCTGCGCTGTACACTGGCTTTAGAGGGAGACAGTGACGGATTGACCTTGGATCTACGTCGACATGCCGCGGATTCAGCCAGCAGCCTGGTGTTGTCAGCCAAGCCCTTCAAGGTAGGAGGTAAGTCATCGGTGGTGGTCGAAGATGACGACCTCGAAGGCAAGACGGCCCAGGCCGTCATTCTGGACAGCGCTGGGCAGGTCATCGCCCAACGTACCACCACCATCGGCGGTGATAACTGATAAGGAAGGGTGTCATGGAACTCGATGACCTGGATCGCAAGTCCGCCGAGCAGTTAGATGGCTTTCTGGTTCGCAAGGACCTGGTGCGCACCTTTGCCCGCCAGTTCCCGGTACCAACTTACGTAGTGGAGTTCCTGCTGGGCCGCTACTGTGCCAGTACCGATCCTGAGGAGATCGAGGAGGGCCTGGAAGTCGTACAGCGGCAGCTCAAGTCACGTACGATCAAGGCTGGAGAGGAAGAGCTGTTCAAGGCGCGTACTCGTGAGAAGGGCGAGATCAAGATCATCGACCTGATCCAAGCGCGGCTCGACACCAAGAACGACACCTATATGGCCAGCCTGCCTAGCCTGCGCCTGAACGACGTGCGTATTCCGGATGAGTTAGTCAGTGAGCATGAGCGCATGCTCACTGGAGGCTTTTATGCCGAGTTAACGCTGGAATACGACGCCAGCATCGCCCAAGAACAGGGAGGACGTCCCTTCGGTATCCGTGCTTTACGTGAAATTCAGCTCTCCAAGCGCGATGTGTTAGACGAACTGTCTCGTGCCCGCCGTGAATTTACCACCGAGGAGTGGAAGGTTTTCCTCCTGCGCTCTACAGGAATCGAGTCTGAGGGCTTAAGTGAACGCGAGAAGGACGCGATCTTGCTGCGCATGGTGCCCTTCGTGGAACGTAACTATAACCTTGTGGAGTTGGGGCCCCGTGGCACTGGCAAGAGCCATCTATTCCAGCAGGTGTCGCCTTACGCACACTTGATCTCCGGCGGTAAGGCCACAGTCGCCAAGATGTTCGTCAATAATGCTAACGGTCAGCGGGGACTAGTGTGCCAGTACGATGTCGTCTGCTTCGACGAGGTATCTGGTATCTCCTTCGATAGCAAGGATGGCGTCAACATCATGAAGGGTTACATGGAGAGCGGTGAGTTCTCTCGTGGAAAGGAGAGCATCCGGGCCGATGGTTCCATCGTGTTGGTAGGCAACTTCGACGTAGACGTGGAACACCAGCAGCGCATCGGGCACCTATTTGGTCCGCTGCCGGAGGAGATGCGGCAGGACACCGCTTTCATGGATCGCATCCACGCCTTCCTGCCGGGCTGGGATGTACCCAAGGTCAGCAAGGAGCTACTGACCGATCACTTCGGTCTGGTCAGTGACTTCCTTTCGGAGTGCTGGAGCCAGTTGCGGAACCAGAGCCGCGTCTCACAGTGGCAGGGACGGGTGTTCTTCGGAGGCGCGCTATCGGGGCGTGACACTAATGCGGTCAACAAGACTGCCAGCGGTTTATTGAAGCTGCTCTACCCTGGCGATGACCTCGCGCCCAGCGACGATGACCTCGAGTGGGCCATTCATATCGCCATGGAGGCCCGCCGGCGGGTCAAGGAGCAGCAGAAACGCATTGGTGCGGCAGAGTTCCGAAACACCCATTTCAGTTACACCATGGGAGAAGATGGTGTAGAGAAGTTTGTTGCCACACCAGAGCTGCAGAGCGACAACAATATTGGCAACGACCCGCTGGAGCCTGGTCAGGTATGGAGTATCAGCCCTGGCGGTCAGGGGGGCAGTGGTCAGGAAGAGTATCCTGGCCTGTTCCGCATCGAGGTTAACGAAGGTCCCGGCACCGGCGTAAAGATCCTCAACAAGCCTGTGCCACCTGCGTTCCGTGAGAGTATCGGTTACGCCGAGCAGAACCTTTATACTCGTGCCTGTCAGCTGGTAGGTGACAAGGAACCACGCCAGCATGAGTTCACAGTGCAGCTGCGTGCTTTTGATGCTGCCAAGGCTGGCACCAAGCTGGGGATGGCATCCCTGATCGCCATGAGCTCGTCACTGCTTAAGCGTAGTCTGCGTGGCGGCTTGATCGTAGTCGGTGAGATCAACCTCGGTGGGTCCATCGAGCCAGTCCACAATCCGGTGACCCTAGTAGAGATCGCGGTAGAGAAAGGGGCCGCATCTATTCTAATGCCGGTAACCTGCCGGAAAATGTTGATTGATCTTTCAGATGAGATGGCTACGAAGGTGGATATTCAGTTCTATCTGGATGCCCGAGATGCACTCTTGAAGTCGCTGGGCGAGTAGAGTTGTTGTTGTTTATTTTCTGATCGTAGATTCAAGCTTGGCCGCTGGTTCTGAATGCAGCATCTGACCAATTCAAGTTGCACTCAGAACCATTAGTTTAAAAATTATGTTTTCTTCAGGTGCAGGGTGCCGGACAATCAGACTCACCGCTTGCTGCGCGGTGAGGTAAAGCCACTAGATCCTAAAGGTTTCAGCCGATCAGTACCTCAATCTTATTCTTCTTTCCCACCCAACTCCCCGTACTTCCCCTTGAAATACAGCAGTGGCCGCGCGGTCGCTGAAACATCCAGATTCAGTCCTTTCACTTCCCCGATCACGATCAGGTGATCGCCTGCGGGGTGCTCAGCGTGAATCTTGCAGTCGAGCCAGTGCAGGCTGTCATTGATCACGGGGTTGCCGAGAGGGGAGAGCTGCCAGTCGATGCCTTGCCATTTGTCCGCGCCACGCATGGCGAACTGGTTGGAGACGTGGCTCTGCTCGCTGGAGAGAATGTTGACGGCGAAGCGCTCAGCTTGGCGAATCTTCGGGTAGCTGAACGAGCTTGCCTTGACGCTGAAGGAGACCAGCGGCGGATTCATCGAGACGCTGTAGAACGACTGGCAGGTGAAGCCGATCGGTTCGTCGTCGACCTGGGTGGTGATGATGGTGATGCCGGAGGCGAAGTGGCCGAGGGCTTCACGGAAACTGGCGGGGTCGATGGTGGTGTCAGTTCTGGTGTCGGTATCGGAGAGTGACATGGCAAGTCCTGGGGGAGTGGGGAGGTGGTAGCAATCTGCCGTTGGGGAGGGGCTGCAGCGATAGCGCGGGACTGAGTGCTTGGGTGACAGGCGGGAGAGTGATGAAAAAATGGCCGTCGTGAATCCTTCACGATGGCCATTTTTGTTTGCGGCGGTGTCAGCCGCTGCTGCTTCCACTTTCGAGCACTTTCGTCGGGCCAACTCGGTTCAGAACTAGCCTAGTGCGATGTGACAGTGCTGTGTCTTGGCCCGCGCTGTACCTTGGCTAGTTCAGTGTTTCGCCAAGCGATCAGCGCTGCGCTTCGAGTTCCTTGCGCACGATGGCGGCGCCGGCGCTGAGTGCCTGCAGCTTGCCGCGGGCGACCTCACGGGAGAGCGGGGCCATGCCGCAGTTGGTGCAGGGGTAAAGCTTGTCGGCATCCACGAACTGCAGCGCCTTGCGCAGGGTCTCGGCGACTTCTTCCGGCGTCTCGACGGTATTGTTGGCAACGTCGATGGCGCCAACCATGACCTTCTTGCCACGGATCAGCTCGATCAGCTCCATCGGCACGTGGGAGTTGTGGCATTCCAGCGAGACGATATCGATGTTGGATTGCTGAAGCTTCGGGAAGGCTTCTTCGTACTGACGCCATTCGGAGCCCAGGGTGTTCTTCCAGTCGGTGTTGGCCTTGATGCCGTAGCCGTAACAGATGTGGATGGCGGTCTCGCACTTGAGGCCTTCGATCGCACGCTCCAGCGTGGCGATGCCCCATTCATTCACCTCATCGAAGAACACGTTGAAGGCCGGTTCATCGAACTGGATGATGTCGACGCCTGCCGCTTCGAGCTCCTTGGCTTCCTCGTTGAGGATCTTGGCGAATTCCCACGCCAGCTTCTCGCGGCTCTTGTAATGACCATCGAAGAGGGTGTCGACCATGGTCATCGGGCCAGGCAGTGCCCACTTGATCGGTTGATCGGTCTGCGAGCGCAGGAACTTGGCATCTTCGACGAATACCGGCTTCTGGCGGGAGACCGGACCGACCACGGATGGCACGCTGGCCTCGTAGCGATCACGGATCTTGACGGTTTCGCGCTTCTCGAAATCCACGCCATTCAGGTGTTCGATAAAGGTGGTGACGAAGTGCTGACGCGATTGCTCGCCATCGCTGACGATATCGATCCCGGCGCGTTGCTGCTCCTGCAGGGAGACGCGCAGGGCATCCTGCTTGCCTGCGACCAGTGCTTCACCTTCGAGCTTCCAGGGGGACCACAGGACCTCCGGTTCGGCGAGCCAGGACGGTTTCGGCAGGCTGCCAGCGGTGGAAGTCGGGAGTAATCTCGTCATGATGAATAACCTTGTCCTTGGAATGGTTCAGATAGCGAATGTCGTTCGTCGATCAGCGCGCGCTGTTTGCGGATCAGTGAGCTGACCAATGATGGATTTATCGGTTGGCAGACCAGTTGGCGGACCACTGCTCGAGCAGGCTCTGGTAGGGCTTGATGAAGCTCTCTTCCACGAACTTGCCTTGCTCGATGGCGAGCTGGCTGCGCTCTTCGCGGTCGTACACGATGCGCGTCAGTGAATGGTCCTGCTGCTTCAGGCTCGCCTGATAGGATTTGCCGGCCACGGAATTGGCGTTGTAGACCTCGGGACGATAGATCTTCTGGAAGGTGTCCATGGTGCTGATGGTGCTGATCAGTTCCAGATTGCTGTAATCGTTGAGCAGGTCGCCGGTGTGGTAGAAGGCCAGCGGCGCAACGCTGCCCGGCGGCATGAAGTAACGTACCTTCAGGCCCATCTTGCTGAAGTAGGCATCGGTCAGGGAATCGTCGTCCTGGCGATATTCCACCCCGAGGATCGGGTGCACGTTCTCGGTCTGTTGGTAGGTCTTGGTGGTTGAGACGCTGATGCAGATGATCGGCGGCTTCTTGAAGCATTCCTTGTAGGCGGGGGAACCCACGAAGGCCTGGAACAGGTTGCCATGCAGTACGCCGAACTGCTCCGGAACGCTGAAGGACTCCTTGCCCTTGTTGTGTTCCAGCAGGCGCACGCTGAAGTCATAATCGCGCACGTAGGACGAGAAGTTGTTGCCGGTCACGCCATCAATGCGCTGATTCGTCTGGTGGTCGACGATGGTGGTCTGCAGGATCTCGATGATCGGCAGGGCATTGTCGGAACGTGCGGCATCGAGATTCAGCTCGACGGAGATGATGTCCAGCTCGACGGAGTAACGATCGCCCTTGGGGTTGTCCCAGTTGGCCAGCGCATTGAATCGGTTGTTGATCATGTTCAGCGTGCTGCGCAGATTCTGCTGACGGCTCTCACCACGGGCCAGGTTGGCGAAGTTGGTGGTCAGGCGGGTGTTTTCCGCCGGAGTGTAGTTCTCGTCGAAGCGCAGACTGTTGATGCTGAAACCGAATTCGTTGCTCATGGTCGTTCACCCTGATCCTGAGAGAGATAATTCACTGTGTCGTCGACATCTTCCCGTGATTTTTCAGGCGTCTCGTGAGCGGGTTGCTCTCTCTGAGAACGCATCCATGCCGGGAGAGGCACGCTGCTCGCCATCACGTTCCGTGTGTTGGCTGTGAAGTGCAGCGTCATGGGAAGTCTTCATCAACGATCTGATGCAGGTGAGTATCTATTCCATGGCTTCATGAGACAAACTGGATTTTTTAATGTTCAAGTTGAGTGAAATTCATGATGAGGGCGGGCGTCATTTCGGGCGCTGTGAAGGCCGGCGAATCGAGCGGGGATAGGCGGGCTCAGCAAGCGCGCAACGTGAGCCGCAGAGACGTTGACGCGAGGAGTAGGTAAGAGGGGGAAGAGGGAAAGAGGGGAAAGAATGGAAAACACACACGCTGGCCCGAACTTCCGCTCGGGCCTGTGTGTGTGGCAAGCACCTGACGCTTCAGAGCACGACACCCTCATGCACTCTTCATGTTCTCTACACTCGGCCATGAAGATGCGGCTGGCTCATGAGGCGAGCGGCTGATGATTGGGTGCCACCAGGCCGTGGCGGCGCATGCGGCGGTAGATAGTGGGCCGCGAGACGCCGAGTTGGCGGGCGACCTGGCTGATGTTCCAATCCGTGTGGCGCAATAGATCGAGCAATTCGCTGGCGTACGCATCAGTCCCTGCATCAGCCCCTGTAGACGCGAACGCTGGAGAGGCAGGGGGCGAGGAAGCGCCGGATGCAAAGGGGGAGGCAGCGGCAAGCGGACTGGTTGTCCCGCGGGCGCTGCCGTTGTTGGCCTGGCAGACCTCCGGCAGGTCATGCAGGGTGATTTCATCGCCCTCCACGGTGGCCATCGCGAAGGCAATTGCATTGCGCAGTTGGCGTATGTTGCCCGGCCAGTGATGACTCAACAGCGCACTGATGGCGTCAGCGCGCAGGTGGAGTGTCTGGTCGCGTTCGGCCTGCAGTTCCGCATGCAGCTTGCGAATGAGGTAATGGCGGTCGGCGCGCTTACGCAGCGCGGGTAGCAGGAGTTCGGCGCCGTTGAGTCGGTAGTAGAGGTCTTCGCGGAATTGCCCGCTGGCGATCAGCTCCGTGACATCACGATGCGTGGCAGTGATGACGCGAATATCCACCTTGATGGGCGTCTCAGCCCCCAGGGGTGACACCTCCCGCTCGGCGAGTACGCGCAACAGGCGTGACTGGAGCGGCAATGGCATATCGCCGATCTCATCCAGGAACAGCGTGCCACCGTCGGCTTGTTGGATCAGGCCGCGCATGCCCTTGGGTCTTCCTCCCGTGAAGGCACCCGGCAGATAGCCGAAGAGCTCACTTTCAATCAGCGATTCCGGAATGGCGGCGCAGTTCACCGCCACGAAGGGGGCTTTGGCGCGTGGCCCGCTGTCATGCAGCGCCCGCGCCAAGACTTCCTTGCCGGTACCCGTCTCGCCACGAATCAGGATGCTCACATTCTCATGGCGCATGCGGCGCGCCAGCTTGAGCAGCCGATGCATGGATGGGTCGTCTCCCGCGAGCTGGTCCAGCTCGGGCACCGGGTCATCCTGCTGACTGACGGTGGGGAGGGGCCGCACCGGATAGCCGCGTGGCTCGATCAGCGTTACGAAGACGATGGCGTCATCTGCCCGCAGGCGGAAGGCGCGGATCTGATCCAGGTTGGCGTGCGGAATGCTCAACAGCTCATTGAGCTCCCCATCGAACAGTTGCGTGACGGCGGGCAGGGTAGAGACCGTCCACGGTGGCCAGCGCGCCAGATGCGCATCGATCAGGCGCCGGCCTTCGTGGTTGGCGGCGATCACCTTGCCATCTTCCTGAATGGCAAATAGACCACGACCATTCAGGTGCACGAATTCCCGCGCCGTATCGAAGCGCAGGATCAGGCAATCCCGATAGCGATGCAGGAAGTAGGCATCCTCGATCATGCGGGCATGCAGGGTGACCAAGGAAAGTGCAAAGGTCTGACTTTCCTGCGGGCGGGGCGATTTCAGCGCCGAGATATCGAGGGCCGCGATCACACGGCCCTGGGGATCGGTGATGGGGGCCGCGGTGCAGGTCAGGTCGATGTGGGTAGCATCGAAGTGCTCACGCTGGTGGCAGGTGACGGCTGCGCCATCGTGCAGACAGGTGCCCGCCGCCGAGGTGCCGGCATAGCGCTCGTTCCAGTCCGAGCCGAGATAGAGGCCGGCGCGCCGCAGCTCACTCAACTGATCACGTTGACCCCGAAAATCCACCGCGATGCCGCGTTGATCGGTGAGGATCAACGCATAGCCATGTTCTGCGATCTGACTATAGAGCCGCTCGACACCGGCACGCGCCACGTGTAGCAGCTCATCCGCCGATTCCTGATGATCACGCAGCGCCTGCTGGGTAAGAACGCGGACCGGGCGAGGGCGGCTGGGGTCGAGCTGGTACTCCTCCAGACAGCGCTGCCACGAGCGCTGGATGACATCGCGCTGAGTCTCAGGGAAGACGTCGCGGCCTTCGCCCAGTTGCATCAGGGTCTGGATATGCTGCCGCTTGTCGGGCGGCATCGTGTCGAGTTGGCGGATCATGGCTGCCTCGGCGCTGGCCGTCTTGAGACGGCTCTTTTGATAGTGGCTATGGCGCTTGTGAAAGTAGCAATCGCGGTTGTCACAGCAGCGGCCATAGCGAAAGCGGCGTGTGCTCCTTCAAGCGTATGCGGTGTGGCGGGAGCGTCAATCACCCTGTCCTGCATCCTTGGTCGGGGCGTTACAGGTGTAACGCGACGTGTCAGGCGTACGGGGTACAGTTGTCACGAGGAAGGGGGAATGCCCAGCAAGGCGAGGACGGTGGTGATGCGGTAGTGGCGAATATTTGTCATTGACGACAAGTGGTTACGAGCTTTGTCAGTCGTGCATGACGAAGCTGGCATGCTTGATGCCTTGGATGGAAGGCGTGACTACAACATCCAACAACACGCGGAGAGACGCCATGACCGCACGCACGCCAACTCAGATCGCTCAGCAATGGCTCGATGATTTCGAGTCCTCCCTGACTCAGCGCGATATCGCCCGGGTTCTCTCGTTGTTTGGCGAGGAATGCTACTGGCGCGATTTGATCGCCTTCACCTGGAATCTCAAGACGTCGGAGGGCAAGGACGAGATCCAGTCGATGCTCGCGGCGACCCTCGAGCATGTCGCTCCCTCTCGCTGGCAACTGGATGGTGAGGCTAGTGAGGCCGGCGGCATCGTCGAAGCCTGGTTCACCTTCGAGACCGCCGATGCATGCGGCAAGGGTTTGTTGCGCCTGAAGGAAGGGCGCTGCTGGACACTGTTGACCGCCATGCGCGAACTCAAGGAATTCCCCGAACCTCTCGGCATGCAACGTGCCAAGGGGGCCGAGCATGGCGCCAACAAGCAACGTGAGACCTGGCTTGAGTCGCGTCAGCGCGAAGAGGCTGAGTTGGGCTACGAGCTCCAGCCGTATTGCGTGATCATCGGCGGCGGTCAGGGCGGCATCGGGCTGGCCGCGCGGCTCAGACAGATGGATGTGCCGACCATCGTGATCGACAAGAATCCGCGTGCGGGCGATGCCTGGCGCAATCGCTACAAGTCCCTGTGTCTGCATGATCCGGTGTGGTACGACCACATGCCCTACATCCCCTTCCCGGCAAACTGGCCGGTGTTCGCGCCCAAGGACAAGGTCGCGGACTGGCTGGAGATGTACACCAAGATCATGGAGCTCAATTACTGGAACTCCACGACCTGTGAGAGTGCTCAGTTCGATGAGGCGAGCGGCGAGTGGGTGGTCGAGCTGGTACGCGATGGCAAGCCCGTGACCTTGCGGCCCAAACAGCTGGTGCTGGCCACGGGCATGTCAGGCATGCCCAACGTACCGCATTTCCCGGGGGCCGAAACCTTCGAAGGCGAGCAGCAGCACTCCAGTCAGCACCCGGGGCCGGATGCCTATCGTGGCAAGAAGGTGGTCGTGGTGGGTGCCAACAATTCCGCTCACGATATCTGTGCCGCGCTGTGGGAGCACGACGCGGATGTGACCATGCTGCAGCGCTCCTCCACGCATGTGGTGAAGTCCAACTCGCTGATGGAAGAGGCGCTGGGGCCGCTCTATTCCGAGCAGGCGGTGCAAAACGGCATCGACCACCACAAGGCCGACCTGATCTTTGCCTCGATTCCCTACAAGGTACTGCCCGACTTCCAGCGGCCGATCTTCGAGGCGATCCGCAAGCGCGACGCCGACTACTACCGTCGGCTGGAGGCGGCAGGCTTCCTGCTCGATTTCGGCGATGACGACTCTGGCCTGTTCCTGAAATACCTCCGCCGCGGTTCCGGCTACTACATCGATGTGGGCGCCTGTGATCTGGTCGCCAATGGTGACATCAAGCTGCGCAGTGGCGTCGGCATCGAGTGCATCAATCCGCGCTCGGTCACCCTGACCGACGGCTCGGAATTGCCCGCCGACCTGATCGTCTATGCCACCGGCTACGGCTCGATGAATGGCTGGGCGGCACGAATCATCTCGCAGGAGGTCGCTGACAAGGTCGGCAAATGCTGGGGCATGGGCTCCGATACGCTCAAGGACCCCGGCCCCTGGGAGGGGGAGCTGCGCAACATGTGGAAGCCGACCCAACAGCAGGCGTTGTGGTTCCACGGCGGCAACCTGCACCAGTCCCGTCACTACTCCCAGTATCTGGCGCTGCAGCTCAAGGCGCGGCTCGAGGGTATCCCGACGCCGGTCTACGGCCTTCAGGAAGTCCACCACCTGAGCTGAGGCCAGTGGCGCTGGGCCGTGTTCCAGCGTCATGGCAGCGGCGCAGCATTTGCAGAATTCAGTGAGAGATTCAGGAGACGACTCATGCAACTGAACGACAAGATTGCCTTGGTGACTGGTGGTGGGCGCGGTATCGGTCAGGGGATCGCGTTGGCGTTGGCCAAGGCGGGCGCAGATGTAGTGGTGGCGGATCTGGATCTCGCCATCGCCCGCGAGACGGCGGCAAAAGTGGAGGCACTGGGTAGACGGTGTCTGGCGCTACGGGTCGATGTCGCGGATGCGGCGTCCGTGCGGCGCTTGATTGAAGAGGCCGAAGCCGGACTCGGCCCGCTCGATATCGCCGTCAACAATGCCGGCATCATCGGAATCCACTCCATCGATGCGCTGACAGTGGGGGAGTGGGACCGGGTCATGAACGTCAACGCCCGAGGTACCTTCCTGTGCACCCAGGCCGAGATCGCCGTGATGCGCTCTCGCCGGGCTGGGCGAATCATCAACGTGGCCTCGATGGCCGGCAAGGTCGGCTTCCCTGATCTGTCGCACTATTGCGCTTCGAAGTTCGCGGTCATCGGCTTTACCAATGCTGTCGCCTAGGAGGTTGCAGCGGAAGGCATTACCGTCAATGCGATATGTCCGGGTGTCGTGGGTACCGGCATGTGGCGGGGGGAAAGCGGACTCTCCGCGCGCTGGAGCGAAGAAGGCGAAAGCGAGCCCGCTGCATGGGAGCGCCTGCAGAAGAGCCTGCTACCCCAGGGAGTCGCCCAGACGCCTGAGGACATGGGGCAGCTGGTGGTATACCTCGCCCAGGCCGTGCATGTGACAGGGCAGGCCATCGCCGTCGATGGTGGCTTCACGCTATGAGACAGCAATGAGTCAGCGTTGAGTCAGTACAGAGAGCAAGGTTGAGCTCAGTGGCTGACGTCAAGGGGTGATCGCATCACACAACGCCGCCTTCTGGCAACGGGAGGCGGCGTTCATATCTGTAAGATCCATCTGGTCTGCTGATTGAGTAAATAATATCAGCCATTCAGTTAACAATTTCTTCCTAGGCACTGGAGGCTCCTGTCTTCATGTCATCGCTTGATGCTGCTTTAGTCTAGATAAGCCATTTGGCGTATTGTTATCTTGAGTAGTGGGCTCTAACTTGTTTGTATGATGTATTATGTTTCGGTTGGTAAAATGATTTCTCGACTTTCGAAACAAAAATTTAGCCTTTGAAGCTGAGCACCAACCTCTCTAGGTTGTGCTGTTCTTTATCGTGCTTAAACAATTAGCTCGAAGGTGGTGCGAGTACCTTGTTATAAGGTGTTTGAAAATTTACGACATAGAGAGGGTTAAAGATGAAATTAAAAAAAGCACTTTTAGGACTTGTCTGTATGGCAACATTTGCTGCTAGTACTGCTCAAGCCGAATATCCTAAGCGAGACGTTCGTGTCATCGTTCCGGCAGCTGCTGGCGGTGGTACCGATGCGATAGTACGTAAGATATCCAATCTTGCTGAAGAAAGTATGCCTGTCTCTATGTACGTGGAGAATGTCGCTGGTGGTATGACTGCCACCGGTCTCCTGCAACTAATAGATGCGCGGCCAGATGGGCAGACGATTGCTGCTATTACATATGACAGCATTATCACTATACCTTGGAAAGGTATGTTGCCTGGCTTCGATATGGATAGAATGCGAATGATTGCTCGCATTACTCAGGAAGCAGATGCCATAACTGTTGCGGATAATGCGCCTTACAAGAAATTTGAAGACTTGATATCTACCGCTAAAGCTAAACCTGCCACCATACGCATTGGTATTCAGAACATGGGGGCTAGAACTCATCTAACATTATTGCAGTTGCAGGACCTGACCGGTGCCAAGTTTAAAATAGTTTCCTATGATAATAGTGCAGCCACCCAAAAAGAGGCACTCCTTAACGGAGAAGTCGATGCAGTTGTCACCAGCTTGGGTGATCTTGCACAATTAATTGAATCCGGTCAGGCGCGTGGTCTTGTCGAATTTTCCGATACACAGAACGAAGGTTTTCCAGATGTGCCTCCTGTGACAGAAACTAACACCGGACTGGATCTTCAAATGGGTAGCTTCATCACTCTGGTAGCTCCTGAGCGTACACCGGATGATGTTATACAAAAGCTAGAAGCTACCTACCATAAGGCTTATAAAAGTGAAGAATTTCAGAAATGGCTAACAAAAGTCGGCGTAACACCTGCTTGGTTGGGGGCTGAGGATGTTACGCAGTGGTCGCGTGATACTCAGCAGCACCTTTTCAAAACTATGGATGGATTGGCCGAAAAGGGAGTATTGGAAAAGTAAGAACCTCATAAAATTTTTTCAAGCACTGCGTTATATTTTTCGCTTGACGCAGTGTCTATTTAATAGGTTGCTATATGTCTTATAAACGAGCTCTTCTAGGTGGCAAAGTCTACGTACCTACGGCTTTAGCTCTTATTACTATTGGTTACCTTTTCTCTGCAATGCAGCTAGGGTCGCCAATGGAAAAAGGGAACATGACAGCATCTTTTTTTCCCATGATGGCTGCGATGATTATGTTGATTGCTCTGGCTTGTGTGATAGTTCAGGAAGTCCGGCGATCTCTCGAGGATGATCTTAATGAATCTAAGGGTGATGATAGCGGAGGAGACCCAGCCCAAGCGTATAAAAATTATGGTGGTATTTCTCTTGGTGCCATAAAAGTTGCACTTCTAACATGTGGTTACCTTTTAGCTTTTGATGTCGTTGGATATTTTGTCTCAACATTTTTTTACGTTCTACTACTCATGTTCCAATTTGGCAATCGATCTGTGAATAACTGGCTAATAAAGCTGATAGCTGTCGGGTTCCGTCTGATTGACTACAGCTTGCGTAAACAGCTCCGGTCGTTCGACCTGCCACTCCTTCATTGCTGCTATAGGCGCTTTGTGGTGTAGTGCCTTCTGAGGAATGTGGTGGTTATAGAGCCAGCAATAACGCTCGAGTGTCTGTTCTAAATCCTCACTTGAGTCATAACGCCGAGTCGCCAGAACATCGCTGATACGCCCATTGAAGCGCTCCACCATCCCGTTCGTTTGGGGTCTGCCTGGCCTGATCAATCGATGCTCAATGCCATGGTGCTGACATTCCTGATCGAAAAGATGATTTCCACTGGGCTTACGTTCGCCACCCACGGTAAAGCGATCGGTAAAGGATTTACCGTTGTCCGTGAGCACGGTTCGAATCGTGAAGGGAGCCTCCTCTTCCACACGCTTCATGAACGCCTGGGCATCCTTTGCAGATTGACTTGATCTGACCTCCAGATACACCCACCGAGTGGCACGATCAATCGCGACGTAGAGATAACGCTTCTGATCTTCGTCAGGCATTTGGGGCAGGTGCTTGATATCAATGTGCACATACCCGGGCTCATAATCCTTGAAAGGCCGATGCTTGGGCTTCTCGTCCTCCTTCGCATCTTGACGCGCCAACTTGGCGAGAGTCGGCACATCACGTCGTTTGAGCATGCGCTGAAGTGCGGAACGCGACAGATTGGGGTTCAGGAATTCCCGAGCAACGACAAGTAGATCATCGAGCCCCAGGCGAAGCAGTTCACGTGCGGCGATGACGATCTCTTCCTGTTCTGAGGTCAGAGTCGCGAGTAGGTTATGACGTGTGTGGGAACGATCCAGGACATCATCACGATAGCGCCAGCGCTGTATAGTTGAGACGCTGACCCCGAACTGACGAGCGAGATCTTTGTTCGTCATGCTGGAGGGAGCTGCTTGGATGTCGGCACGGATTTTCGGTGTCGTCGTCGCTTGCTTATGCAGCTTGATGTCCATGAAGCTTTTCCTGAATCAATTGCTTGATGAGCTCACGAGAGGCTAACAAAGGATAGCTTCGTTGTGAAATCCGATCATCCGGCACCCTACAGATAGCAGCTCTTTCGATCACTAGTGCCGGATATGTTTTGTTTGAAGTCTTTTTCCAAGTGCGTCTTCCAACCTTAGGGAGTTGATGATAATGGAAACGTTGTACGGACTATTAGGTGGGTTCTCGGCTCTCGCTAACCCCATTACTTTTCTTTATATGATAGGCGGCTTTCTGATAGGTACCTTGTTCGGAGCCGTGCCTGGATTGACGTCGGTTCTGGCTATTGCACTATTGCTACCTCTGACTTATAGCCTTGACGTCACTACTGCATTGGTGGCATGTGCTAGCATATTCATGGCGGGTATGTGTAGCGGTAGTATTACGGCTACGACGATTAATATCCCTGGTGCCCCATCGTCGATGATGACAGCGCTGGAGGGATACCCGATGCAACAACGTGGTGAAGGTGCCAAGGCGCTGGGGCATGCTGCATTAGGATCTATGATCGGCGGCTCTATTGGGGCACTTTTATTAATGGTAATGTCACCCTTGGCTGCCGATGTAGCATTACTAATTCGAACCCCCGGTAAATTCTCTTTGATTGCCTTTGCGCTGATCGTGATTATCATTTCACAACGTGGATCGGTCACGAAGGGAGTGATCGCTACTATGCTAGGTGTGATGATTGCCACTATTGGGATCGATGTGGTGCAGCCGCTGGCTCGATTTACATTTGATAGTCGCGTGTTGATACAGGGAATTGATATGATGCCCCTGATTATAGGTACGTTTGCTATCAGTGAGTTACTGATTCAAGCCGATAGCCGAAGTGAGCGAACCGTAGATCCCAGCAAGCTTCAAGCTGCCAATGTACGGCGTCGTGATTTCATTCCATCATTGTCTGAAGTTCGGGAAATTGGCGTTCTGCGTTATCTGAAAAGTGCACTCATCGGCTATTCGGTTGGTATCTTACCTGGTGCTGGAGGGTCGATGGCGGCTTTTGTCTCTTACGCCGAGTCGATGCGTTCCTCGAAGCACCCTGAACGGTATGGTAAGGGGAATCCTGAGGGAATCGCCGCCTCTGAGTGCGCTAATAATTCGATGTGTGGTGGTGCATTTGTCCCGATGCTGACATTTGGAATACCCGGTGATCCAACCACGGCTATTGTTCTCGGGGTACTGGTTATAAATGGTCTTCAGCCTGGGCCACAATTCATGACCCAGCAACTGGACATGATCGCACCGATGTTCGCCTCGCTATTGGTAAGTGCTCTGATTCTGATACCCCTGACGCTTTATTTACTGGGACCTTATTTCTTAAAAATTGTATCAATTCGTCGCGACGTTCTCTACTCGAGCATTGCTGTAGTAGCATTGGTAGGGAGCTATGTTGCTACTTACTCAACATTCCAGATGGCGCTAGCGCTGGTTTTTGGCTTGCTTGCCTACTTCCTACGTAAACAGAATTATCCTACTGTCTCTCTGCTTTTGGGCTTTGTGCTTGGGCCGAGTCTTGAGGAATATTGCCGTCGTGCGCTCTCCATCAATGATGGAAGCCCACTAATCTTTCTTACTAGTCCGGATAGCCTGTTCTTCATTGCTCTTACTGCGGTATTCTTTTACTTTATGGTGATTCGCAAGCCCAGGCGAGGTGTTCTTAACGCGATGTCTAGCTAAAAACATGGTTGTTTGAAAAGTGAACGATTTATTCTGAATTTGTTGCGATTATTGTTTAACTTTATTCGCTGAGCTTTGTTAAGACGGCTAGAAGCCACTGTTTCAGTGGCTTCTGACCATAGGATTATTACACTTGTTGCGATGGCGTTGATATATTTAATGAACGTAGTTATTTAATATTTCCATAGCGTTAGAACTAATTATTGTTTTCCAGGCAGCTACGGCCACCGGCCGCTGTTATGACCGTACTATTACTAGAAGGTCGGGAGGCTATCTAGGGTTTCAACTTAGTGCAATATTTCACTTACATGTGGTTGGCTAGAAAGGTTATCGTAGTAGTCGTATCTTGGGCTTCGATGCTCTAATGAGTCGTTACAATATTCTGATGTCGGTGTTTTCGGCTAGGTTCTGTACGAAAAGCCGGCTCGTAGGCGGCGTATGCAAGCTACGCATACCCTCGCATAAAAACTACGGGCCAGCTTTTCATATCGCGTCGTAGTACGGCAGAACTCTTTCAGCCAATTGAAAGAGCGCTCCACGATCTTTCGCTGACGGTACATGGGTTTATCGAAACCCCGTGGGAGACCGGGACGGGGTTTTCGCTTCATCCTTCGTTGAGTGATGATCGGCTTGATTCGAACGCGGTCGCAATAACGGCACAACTCATAACTGTCATAGCCCTTGTCTGCCACGATGTAGCGGCAACGCTTTCATGGCCGACCGAGACTCCTCGGTAGATGAACTTTTTCTAGGGTGGGCATGAAGTACCGGGTATCCGACTCTTGCCCTCCTGACAGTGTGAAAGCGATGGGCTAGCCAAGACAATCACAGCTCAAATGGATTTTGGTCGTGATGCCGCCTCGACTCCTACCCAATGCATGATCTAGGGGGCCTTCAGATCCCCCTTTTTGCTCCCACCGGTGGAGGCGCGTGTTGTACGAACGGCGGGTGAGTCGATCATCTAGGTCTCGAGCTCCATCAGGTCATCTTCGCGAATTCGAAGTTGAAGACGCGACAAGACCACCTCAAAGGTGCCGTCATCGGAATCTGGCGTAGGAAGTGCTCCAAGGGCCATAACGTTCGGGAATATCGCGCCACTTGGCACCAGAGCAGAGGGCCCAAAAGATCCCGTTCAGCATCTGTCTATCGTCTTTCCTGGGCCATCGATTGAGCCGGTGACACAATGTCTGCGATCAACTGCCATTGGCTATCCGAGATTTCGTAGCGTCCTGCCATACCGTACCTATGCTGGATGTGCATGGGTCACATTAGCAAAAATGACTTTTCGTACAAAACCTAGGGTGATCAGCACCATTTCACCGATACCGGGCTGCTATGGATAAGAATCAGTACAGGTGAACAGCCTCTAGGCGGGCTCGCGCCGCCCCTTTCTCATCGGTCAGCGTCAGTGTCTTGCCGTCTATCTGCCAGCCCGACACGTCGTTGAGTGTCGTGAGGAAATCGCGTTCGAGCGCTGCTACCTCACCGGGGCATGCCATGCGCGTAGTGGCTAGGCGATCGAAGCTGAGTTCGTGCTCGTCATGGTGATACTCACCCATCAGGCGATTGCAGCCGGTGGAACCGGCCACCCGCGAGTTCTGTGTCGAAGAGTTAGGGGTATGCAAGACGATATGGGCTTCACGCTTGCCTTCCATTACGGGTGTCGGCTGCTCATCGAGCGCCACCAGCTTCCAATAAGTGTTCTCTAGCGGCTCGTCGACGCCTTGATAATCCTCAGAGGATTGAGCGCCTGCGCAGCCGCCCAGGGTGAGTACTGCGCTCATCACGGCAGCCCATGTCATCACTTGCGCTTGTTTCATGCGGGTTTCTCCCTCACTAATAGGTTGTCTACGGCGATTTCGGGGCTGTGCTTTTCGGGCTGTGCTTTTAAGGACTGTGCTCCGAGAGCATTGAAGGCTCTCGCAGACAGCCTCATCGCCAACGTGGTCATCAGAAGCGTGGTCATCGGAAGCGTTGTAGGCTGAGTCAGGAAGACGCGTTACGCATTCTGAAACAATCGCCAAGGAGTTGTCATGCCAGCCACCCGCACGCCCTCGTCCGCCAGGGAGCGGATACATCTGTGGTGGGATCTGTTCATCATCGTGCTCGTGATCGCCAATCTGGCATTGCTGCTGTTCGATAGCCTCTTCCTGATTCCCCCGCTGAACACGGCCTTCGAGGCCGTGACACCCGGGTTGCATGCGGCCTATGAGCAGAACATCCACGCCAACTTCCTCTCCATCGACCTGGCGTTCGTCGCCGTCTTTCTGCTGGATGTGTTGGCGGGGTGGGCCGTCGCCATTGCGGAGCGGCGCTATCACCGCTGGTTCTTCTATCCCTTCGTGCACTGGTATGACGTGCTGGGGTGTATCCCGCTGAGCGGGTTCCGCCTGTTGCGTGTGTTGCGTGTGATCTCGCTACTGTTCCGCCTGCAACGCCTCGGCTTGATCGATGTTCGCCGCTGGTATGTCTACGGAGTGGCGGCCAAGTATCTCGATATTCTATTGGAAGAGCTGACGGACCGTATCTCCCTGCGCATGCTCGACAACGTGCAGCAGCAGTTGCGCGACAGCGATGACCTCTCGTCCTCGGTGATCGAGCGTGTCGTGGAGCCTCGCAAGCAGGCCTTGATCCAGGAGATCAGCCTACGACTCGAGACCATGGCAGGGGATATCTATACCCAGAATCGCGACGATACCCTGCGCTATGTGCGGGGGCTGGTCAGTCGCACGCTTGCGGAGAGCCCGGAGCTCCAGCGTGTCTCGCGCCTGCCCATGGGCACCCAGTTGACGAAAGGGCTGGAGAGCTCGCTGTCGGATCTGGCCTGCCATCTCGTCGATGAAGCGCTGGTCGGTCTGCGTTCCAAGGAGTTCTCGGCGCTGGTGGGACACCTGGCCGAGAGTGGTTTCGATGCCTGGTCACGCACTGATCCCAGGACGGAGCAGATCACTGAGCAGGTGCTGATCGACATGCTGGATCTGCTCAAGGAGCGGATCGCCGTGAAGAGTTGGCAGAAGAAATATCAGTGACGTGATCCACCAGCATTATCTTGGTGGGCCACTCGCGTCGTTCGGGATGAGAAGGGCTGAGGTTTGGCGCACGGGAATGTGTTTGCGAGAATGTTGATACATTCATCTCACGCTGCGAGTCTGCGAGCCGCGGGTGTCGTCACAACGCGATAGCGCTGCTTGATGACACATCAGCGTCTCGCCAGCGTGGGAGCCGCGACAGGAGGTCAGTGTCATGGCGAATCCAACACGCACTGAGGTAGCCGAGTCAGCGCCGGGCGTTCCGTTCAACCCGGCTCAGGTGGCTGTCATCGAGCAATTCGGTGGCCGTATCACACCGCTGGAGCCGATAGGCGCTGAGGTGAGGGGGATCGACCTGTCCGCTCAGGACGCGCCGCCCGCGCCAGTGTTGGAAGCGCTGGAGCAGATCATGGCCGAGCGCGGTTTTCTTGTCTTCAAGCGCGATACGCCTCTGGAGGCCGCTGACTTTCTGCGCGCCAGTTGCTGGTGGGGCGGCAAGGAGTTGCACTGTACCCATGGGATGCATCCGGCTACCCCCGACGGCAATCGGCATATCTTTCGGCTGTCGAACGATCGCCGCCACGGCATCCCCGGTGTCGGGCCGCAATGGCATAACGACGGCAGCTTCAATACCGATACGTTTTCGCACTCGGGCTATCACATCATTCGCCCGGCTGAGAAAGGTGGCGGCACCTGCTTTGCCCATCAGGGCGCGGCCCACGACGCCTTGTCTGCCGAGCGCCAGGCCTACTGGGGCCGTCTTGCTTCCGTGAATTCCTCCTCCGGCGCCGTACATCCCGTGGTACACGAGCATCCCATCACCGGGCGCAAGTGCATCTGGCTTCATCTGGGCATGACCGGGGCAGTGATCGAGAAGCTACCCGACCAGGAAGCCTTTCGGCTGCTGACCGCCGAGGAGCTGACGCAGCTTTGCCGTGAGTACAACGCCATCCTGAATGCCGGCTTCACCGAGGGTTACGCCCTCGACTTCGAGTATCAGGAAAACGACTGCGTCTTCATCGATAACCTGGCGGTGGCTCATCGCGCTGCGCCCGGTGCTCACTTGCCCGCGGAAGAACAAGGCCTGCGCATCATGCATCGCAGTACTGTGCGCGGCACCCAGGATCTGGCGCCAGGTTTCGGTCTACCGCTGCAGGTGGATATCCATGGCCCCAGTCCGCTGGAGCATGGGGTGTGGCAGGGTGGCGGTATCGGCTTTCGCTGGGAAGAGAACATCCCGATGCAGAACTGAGGTAGGCGCTCTCAGGCAAGCAATCCGGCGCTGCATATTCCTCAGGGCGGAGTGCAGACCAAGGGCAGCATAAGAGGCAGCTTTATGTGCAGCTTACTGTTCAGATCAAAGCGCCGATCAAAGGACAGAGCTCCATGAAAAGTTGGCATCAGCCGCACGAGTGATAGGGTGGAAACATCATTCCGGACAAGCGCTGACAGGACAGGGCAGGCGCGTCAGTAATGCTGGCCACCCGACCCTGTCCGATCACGTTTCATGGAAAGAACCAGACTCGCAAAGGAAGCCATCATGTCATCTGCCCATGACACCGTCATCGAAAGACCCGATAGCCTGCATGCCAAGGAGTGGTTACGCGCCTACCAGCGGGTACGAGCCGCCACCGAGGCGATCTGTGCGCCGCTGCACAAGGAAGACTACATGGTGCAGAGCATGGCGGATGTCAGTCCGCCCAAGTGGCACATCGCTCACGTCACCTGGTTCTTCGAAGCCTTCATTCTGAAGCCGTTTCAGTCCGGCTATCAGACGCTCGATCCCGCTTACGATCACCTCTTCAACTCCTACTACGAGACCCATGGCGTCCCGTTCCCGCGAGCTGAGCGTGGCACGCTTTCGCGCCCGACCGTCGACGACGTCTATCGTTATCGCGCACACGTCGATCAGGCCATGCAGGCCTTGCTGGAGAATCCACCCCAGGAACATCTGCCGGAGATTCTACGCCGTCTGGAATTGGGCCTACCGCATGAGCAGCAGCATCAGGAGCTGTTGTTGATGGACATCAAGCACATCCTGGCGCAGACCCCGCTGTGTCCGGCCTATCGGGATGATCTGGCGCCAGGCTTGGCACCAGCCCCTGCGCAGGAGGTGCCGCCGCTGGGGTGGCTGGACTATCCAGCCGGGATTCGCGAGATCGGCCATGATGCCTCTAGAGGCGGCTTCGCCTACGACAATGAGATGGGCCGCCACCGTCAGTTCGTCGAAGCGTTCCAGATGGCGGATCGTCCGGTGACCAATGGCGAGTTTATCGCCTTTATGCAGGACGGCGGATATGCCACTCCCGAGCACTGGCTGGCGGATGGCTGGGCGACGGTCAAGGCCGAGGGTTGGCGGGCACCGCTTTATTGGGTCGAACGCGATGGCGTCTGGCATCACTACACCCTGGGCGGCCTGGTGCCAGTGGATCTGAGCGCGCCGGTCTGCCATGTCAGCTTCTTCGAGGCCGACGCCTATGCGCAGTGGGCGGGGGCTCGCCTACCGACCGAGGCGGAGTGGGAAACGGTGGCCCAGGATGTTCCCCTCACGGGTAACTTCGTCGATCAGGATCATCTGCAGCCAGTCGCGGCCGCGAGAGCCGAAGGCACGCCGGGTCAGATGTTCGGCGATGTCTGGGAGTGGACGGGCAGCGCCTATCGTCCGTATCCGGGGTTTCGCAAGTTGCCGGGCAGCCTGGGCGAGTACAACGGCAAGTTCATGTCCGGTCAGATGGTGCTTCGCGGAGGCTGCTGTGCCACGTCGGCCGACCACATCCGCGCGACCTATCGCAACTTCTTCCCGCCCGAGGCGCGCTGGGCGTTCTCCGGCTTCCGTCTCGCCAGGGACGGTGGGGCATGATGGGCTGACCCCCTTTAGAACGCGTTGCCAAGTACCTTCATCTGCCGCTTTCATCTGCCAATCCGTAAAGGAGTGTTCATGGCCGGCCACCCCGAACCGCGTATCACGCTGCACCCGCTATCTTCGCGGGTGCGAATCCTAGTCGGTGAGACAGTGATCGCTGACACCGCCAACGCGCTGGAATTGCGCGAGAAGGGCTATCCGCCGAGGTTCTACCTGCCGCGCGCCGATGTGGCGATGGCGAAGCTCTCGGTCTCTCACACCGTCACCCATTGTCCCTTCAAGGGCGATAGCACCTATTACTCCTCGCCCGATCTTGCCGATATCGCCTGGAGTTACGACCAGCCCATCGAGGAGATGCAGGCGATCGCCGGGCGATTGGCGTTCGATACTGACAAGGTCACATTGGAAGTAAAGTGATCCAGATGAATGACTCGCGGCCAACGTGATTCTCTCGTCGATGCAAAAGGTCCCATCGTGCTCTGCTTCAGAGATAAACCGATAGAGAACAGTAGCTTGGCATTCGCTAGATAGTTAGAATCCTGCATCCTGCTGCACTGCGCTCATCCATCGGGTGCGGTGCAGCCTTACCTTTCCCTTATCACGACTCAGTACTCCGGTTGGACGAATCACCTCGCTTGATTCCTTTCCGTACAGGCTGCACCAGGAGTCATGACAGTGGTTGTCCCTTCGAACATCGCGCCGGTGATGAGTGTACTGCTATGCCTCGTGCTGGCCTCCTGCGTCAGTCGTTATCTTAAGTCTCCCCGCATGAAAGGTCGCATTGGCGAGTGGCGAGTGCGCTGGATGGCGCGCCGACTCGGCAAGCAGGGCTATCGGGCCTTGCACAATGTCACCCTCAAGACCGCCAACGGCACCACCCAGATCGATCATGTGCTGCTGTCGCGTTTCGGCTGCTTCGTGTTGGAAACCAAGAATATGAAAGGCTGGATCTTCGGCAGTGAGCACGAGGCGAACTGGACCCAGCAGTTTCCCCGCCAGTCGTTCAGCTTCCAGAACCCGCTACGTCAGAACTACAAGCATCTCAAGGCGCTGGAGACGACGCTTGGCGTGCCATTCGAACACCTGCATTCGGTGATCATCTTCGTCGGCAGTGCCAGGCTCAAGGGCGAAATGCCAGCCAACGTGACGCGCGGGACTAACTTCGTTCCCTTCGTACAGTCGTTCAAGATTCCCGTCTTCAGCGAGGCACAAGTCGAGGCAATGCATGAGGCGCTGCTGACGGGTCGTCTTGCATCGACTCGGGCGACGCAGCGCGCCCATGTACAGCACCTCAAGCAGCGCAATGATCCACAGGCGAGACGTGAATGCCCGAAATGCGGTAGCCGGATGGTGCTGCGCACTGCCAAAGCAGGTGCACGTGAGGGCCAACAGTTCTGGGGATGCTCGGGCTATCCGGAGTGTCGTGCGACCCAGGCACTGTGATGCTTGGATTTAGGGAAAAAGTGCTGCAATTATTCTATGAATCCAGAAAATTATCCCTATAGGGATAATTAGCCAGACATAGCGAAGCTATCCATAAATTTTCCCTGCAGGGAAAATGGTTAGTATGCGGGCTGTGTGCGCTTTGATTATTCGCTTTCAGGACAATTGAGGGCGATCAGGTTGTCAAAGTATCAAGGAGATCATCGCACCACGCATGAACTGCTAATGCTCCATCCGTGCGTACAGGCTCGGACGGCCTACTGCACCTCCTGATTCATCCCGACCGCCGAGCGTGAGATGGCGCAGGTAGACTCTGAGTGCAACACCGCAAGTGATGGAGGGTGATGCATCGGCGTTGGGCTATCTCTAGCCCGCCGATCACCTGCGCTTCGGCTTCGATAGACGACAGCCAGTATTCGAGTATGCGGCCTTCGCCTTCAGCGTCGCTTCATCAGCTCTAGAAGTACCTCACCATGTATCTCACCCAGCACATGCGTGTAGTGATGTGTCAGTGTTTGAGAGTTGCGGTGCCCGATCAACTTGGCGAGTAACTCGAGACGGTGACCTCGTGCCTTGGCATCTCTTTCCAGTACGTCGTAGACCGCTCGGCGGCAGTTCGCCAGTGCTGGGGGAGTGAAGGACCAATGCCCTCGGCAGGCGGAGGAAAGACGATCCAGGAGCTGAGGGTAGTCGTCGCTGTAGAGACGAAGTACGAGCCACGAGATCGCGTTGTGCCTCAAGAGATGAAAATCGAAGTGGATGTCCTCCAACTTCAGTCCGGGCGTGAGGGCACCTCGGAGAGACTGCCGGGCCCATGCCATGAGCGGGGTCAGCAGGCTCTCTCTTGAATAGCCCAGCGGAGAGCTTTCTGGCCCCAGCAAGGCAATGTTCTTCAAACGATGCTGGCCAGCAAAGGACTCTCGGCGCCTATCAATCCATTCTTTCACCAGCGTCATCAATTCTGGGGATATCAAAAGGTGAAGAGGAACGCTGCGACGAGCATTTGCGGTCTTCCCAGCATGGATTTCTACGTAACAGTAGGTGGGGCCGTCATCTCCCGGCTGATTGATGATGACGTCATGCAGTGTCAATGCCATGACTTCTCCAGCTCTCAGGCCCCCGTAGTAGCCAAGGAGGAAGGCGATCAGCCAGCTGCGCCGCAATCCACTCCGTCTTCGGGAGAGCGCCCGGGTCAGATGTTCCGCCTCGTGCGGCATGATCAGATGTGTACGCAATGTACTGATGAAGCGACCTCCCTCACCCTGTACGGGGGGAATACCCGTTAATCGATCGTTACCTTGGCAGAAGCTGATGAACTGATTGAACGTCTGGAAGAAGTTGTGGGACGTCGAGGTGTCCCAGCCTTTCTGAGTCGGTAGCTGTTCGCTGATCGCCTCCATCAGTTCTCCATCCCAGAGCGTCAACCATGGGATATCGGGCAACATCATCATGGAGGTGGGCGTCAGTCGACTCAGGTAAGTCCTGAGCGTGCTGGCTTTGTTGCCTTGAGTGCTCGATTGATAAGACAGCCATAGCAGTATCCAGAGTGGGTAGCTGTCTTCGCCCAGCATGTGTATCAGCTTCTTCGCGTAGCGAGACGTAATGGCGTCATGCCGCTGGATCGCGGATTCCCCTCTGGGGGTTATCAGACCTTCATGCTCCAGTTCGGTGATATACGCATACAGTTGATTGCCTGCTTTCACATACCAGTCTGTTGATAGTTGATCCTGCCAGTACCGAGGAGAGGTAGATGGTGACGATTCGTTACTCCTGGCACCTCCTCCCATAAGGAGTTCAGGGGTGTGAAGATCGGTCTCGATGTCTTCCGGTTCAGAGGCATCCATTGCGCCGGAAGCGCTCGACGTACTGGAGGTAGGGAGAGTTTCCGGCGAAAAAAAGAGGCTTTCGTCATGCTGCCAAGGAGAACGCCAGCTACACACTGGCAGGGGATAGCGTCGAAGCAGCTGTGACCAGAGGGGCGCAGGGCCCAACAATGTCGTGCACCGAAAGGCATGACGAAGCAATGATCGAACACTCTTCAGCGAAGCGGAGGAACCAGTCCTGCGTGGTGCCTGGCTATCTAGTAGCTGTGACAGACCGGTGACCAAGAGCTGATCCAGATGGGCGGCTCGCGCTTCCAATGGACTGTTCAGATCCAGCGTAGCATCCGAGGAGAACCACCATACATCTGCTCGCTGGGAGGAGGGGGCTGGTGATGGGGCAGGGGACTGACGGCAAGCCCTGAGTAGCCTCCTGAGATGATTCGGGATTTTTAGCCGGTAATGGGCAGGATGTGTTCGAGATAGCCCTGGGAGACAGCCGATGAACCAATGGTGGGGGCCGCGCTTGGTGTTCAGGCGTGGCAGATGCTCTGGACTCAAGTTCAGCAAAGTATGGCGAATCACTTCTTCCTCCATCCCTAGCAGAGTACCCATGCTCAGGGCCAGGAAGAGAAGAGACTGCTCTGGCGTACATTGGTTGGCGGGAATGCTCTGCAGGGCGCGTACCGAATCCAGCACCCGTTGCTGAACCTTGATATCCCGTGATGAGGTAGCCGCGGATGAGGGTCTGACCGGGCGTTTGATACTGGTCGGAATCGTAGCTTCGAAGTCAGGCTCTCGGTTGAGGTGAGTCAGTACAAGCGCGACTTCCTTGGTGACCTTTCGGGAGCTGAAGTCGAGTTCAGCTTCCTTGGCAAGCTGGATGGCGTTGCGAATCAAGGCTTGTACATCTCGCTGGTTCAAGCGTGTGGTATTGTGCCGAGCGCGAGACGGCTTGGTGGAGGACGCACTTTGCGCTCTGGCTTGTGCCCTGGTTACCTTTTTCTTATGCCGTCGCCAAGCGTAGCGTGCGACATTCTTGCGGAAGTGTCTGAGCTCTTCAGAGGAGGAGAAAAGGCGATGATCTGGATCATCCCAGCGACGGAATATCCTACCTAGTGTTTTTGAAAGTTCGATCGGAGACAGCTTCGGAGTTGTAAACTCTTGGAACGTGGCATGGGCAGGTACATCGGTTTTCTTCCGAAGGTCAATGGGGGTAACAGCGCTCATTCTCTATCTCCTTGAATGGCTGGTGTGGCGTACTCAATGGGCCATGGGAGGTCGTCTCTGTGAAGCAGATCCGGCGTCAAGCCGCATCGTTTGGCAACGTCGGTTAGTGCGCTTCGTGTCGCCGATTGAATCAGGCTCCGATCACTGGACGGGGATTGGAGTGAATGTCCCTGGGTGGTGTGCCCAGCGAGCGCACTAAATTCAGCGTGAGAAAGTCGCGATTGGAGCGCGGTGATCATGCTGTGGCGCGTGATATTGGAAGGCTGGCGGCTCCACTGGCTCAATTCACTTGCCAAAGGCGATGACATGAAGGCCGGAAGATCCTTGAGCCACTGTCGCCAGTCAGCATGCTGCATGCATTGCTGCGTCAACATCATTGTCGAGGCATTGAACTTCCATTGAACGGGGTAGGCGACTTGCTCATGCCTAAGAAAGTCTGCTTTGCCACCGTGGCGTTTCCACCATCGCTGCCATTCCTCCCGCCACTCATGCTGAAGCCGGAGCAACGCGCCAAGGGCAGGGACAAGTGGAATCTGGCGGCTTTCCTGTGCTCGAGCCGAATCCTTGTCACGTAGCCAGAGCGTATTTTCCAGCAGCTCACACTGGGTTTTGGATCCAATTGGGCGAGCCAAGGTGCAGAGCTGCCATGCAAGTAAGGTCAGCGCCCCCAATATCTGACCTTGTCGGGCAATGGCTTCGCCGACTGCTTGTAAATTGCTACTACGTTTCCTTTGCGAGGTAATCAATGAGGTAACCAGCATGGCGTGATTTTTGGTAAGTTGCGTCAGCAAAAAAAGCGGCCGTTTGAAATAGCTCGGCTCCTGGGATTTTGTGGATCCCACGGTGTGATCTTCGCGAGGTGTACGACAGTCTTCTTCTAACAAAGGGAATAGGCCAAGCGCAGCTTGAGCCGAGAGAAAAGCCTTCTGAATCTTGTGCAAAGGTATCGTTCGATACGTTGCCGGGGCAGAGAGCGAAAGCGGGAGCTCGCCTCGCAACCAAGTCGCGATCACTTCATCTTCACAGGCAGGTATCACCCAATGATGATGACTGGCGGACACGCGTCTCAACGTCAGAGTACTTCCGGGACGGTTATCCCCCCAGCGCTTGAGTTTTTTCTCGATCAGTGATTTCAGTGCTTTGAAGGGCTGGGCGCCGGGGAGCCATGCCTTTTCGGCCATGAGTGACTGATTGAGAGCGTTGGGCAAGGGCAATGTGATGATGGTTTCGTTAGGTGCCTTGTTGACAGAGTAATGGAGTAGCCCCTCCTCCGGTGACCAGCTGGGAATTTGATCCAGTGTCTGGCAGATGATCCACTCACGATTGCTATCGCTATTGAGGGGCAGCTTGGGGGATCGGGAAATTACCGTCGTCTGCAGCAAGCGCTCAGGTGCTAGTCCACTGCAAAGTAGAATGCTAAGAAATGCCAAGGCTTGTCGGTTTGCAATGGCACTCTCAGATTCTATGAGAAATTCCTCATCTTTCGGTGGTTGGAAGATACGTAAAGCTGCTAAAACCTCTTCTTGTGGGCGTATGCTGATGTCTGCAGATGTTTTGAGACTGCGGGCCTGTTGCAAGAGCTGAACGCGTTCAAGGTGAAGCGCCTGATCGCCTTGTGAAAGCAGCGTGTTATGGAATATCTCCTTCGTTGGGTCAAGGGGCGAGATGCTGCTTTGGTTCAGGTCATCAGATGATGATTCATTCTGATGTTCATTGCCATACGTGAGCTCTTCATCATCTTCTATGAAGGTTTTATCAAGTGCTTGGATTGACCTATCCAATGAGAAAGAGTCGGTATATTCAGCGTGAATTTGATGAGATTCTTCACTGAGCCAGAGTGGTGAATCACGAAGAATGGTGTCGACATGTTGGCGTCTTTTTTGATTTTCATTGCGAGCTCTATGCTGTTTTCTTATTGGGCTACGAGTGAGCTGGCTCGGTTGATAAATTTCGTCAAGCAAAGCGCGTGTTGCTTCCTTATTGCGCAGATGGTTGGGATGCTCCGATGGGCGATCAGTTGCTGTATCATAGGCATGAAGAAACTGTTCGAGCAGCTCCAAATCAGCATCGGAAAAATGCTCGGGAGGAGGAACTAACTGCTCCCCCAGGGTAGGGGAAATGGGTCTGGGGAAACTGTTTTGAATATCATCCAGATCACCCCAGTTAAGTAGCCGCTTGAGCGTCTTTCTAAGCTCAAGTATCTGGGTGTAGTATTTTATGGCAGAGCCACGTGTCACAGTATGATAAGGCTGACCGAAAATCAGTCTAAGCAGCTTTCGGATACTGCTTACGCGAGGGTCAGTGAGCGACTTAAATCGGTAATTTACCGTATAATGAAGGCAGTGAGACATTCTATAATTTCGATGTGTCTCGTCCTCCATAAAAAATTGGCTTCCTAGGAACTCCTCTACTTGGGACACAAGGTCTGGCACCGAGTAATCGTTGGCAAAGAGTCGAGCGCTGAGGCGATATTCTGAGGCAATCAAGGGAGGGAGGCTCCCCTTGAGCCACTCCGGTATAAGGGGCCAGCGGGACCCGATCGCATTGAGGTCGTAATTATCCAATATTTGGTCAGGTAGTTGGTGTTCACTCACGTGAAAGCCTCCTGTTTATCAGTCAAGCGAACTTGAAAGTGCAAGTCCCATTTGCGGATTCGAGTCGGTTTCCTCCTTGTTATTCGAGTGCTTGCTTTTTTCTTTAGCGTTGCTTTTCTTATTGATATCTGGTTGCTGCTTCCTATTATCTTTTCGTTTACTATGAGCGTTTTTATTATTTGTTTCAGCGGCAGTAGCGGCGTGTACCGTATTCCTATCTTTAGATACACCGCTTTGGTGAGTATTTGTGTTTTTATTTATTTCGTTCATAAATTTCCTGATCGAGTCAACAGAATAACGATGCCTGAACATTGATGAGATTTGCTTGCATTTTATTGGCAAGTTTTGTTGAGTGACTACATTGCTCCATGCGTATTGTAATCTTCCATCACTAATGAAGTTTCTGAGTATATTGTTCCATAACTTCTTTTCGTTAATTTTGATATCGCCAGTGGTATGTAGGTTGTGGATATTGATCCATTCCCAGCCAAGCTCAAGCAGAGGCTGTAGCATCTGGTAATAGAATCTCAGCACCTGGACTTCATCTTCGTTGAGTCTGCCGATATCGATCTCGATGCAAAATACACTTTGTGAGACGGGCACTTTATGTGTGGATACGATGGCTTTGATGACATGAAAATTCACGAACTCCTCGGAAGTGTGAGTCGACTGAACGTTGCTGCGGAAGCGGACAGGCGCTAGGGGCAGGCTCTCTGTCGCGACCGTTGGTCGAAAAGCATGCTCCTCGTTCATAAGCTCGGCGGTGTCCACCTCGAGTACTCGCTGATGGATGACAAGCGTCTTGTCAGCGCTGATTTTCACTAGTGACGGTGTATAGGTAGCATCTGGCATATTGATGACTCCAACGATAGGCAAAGGGGGGCCGAGACGTATGAGAGAATCATTCGTCGAGTTCATGTCCAGCAAACGCGAGTAACTTTGAGTAGTGATGATCAGTCGAGCAATACACCCGACCTGTAGAACGATATTTCTGGGAGTGCCGCCTCCTGATATATCCAAGCTGAATCAGTGTGTACTAATAGCATAACTCAAGTGGCAAGAATCTAAGGTATCTTTTAACCGTCAAAATCGACCGTTTCGAGAGCATTAGGGCTTTTTGACGTCAAACTTGGTAGATATTTTGTATTACGAGTTCTTGAGCGATTGCTTTTGTCAATTCATCGATTATTGAACGGTAATATGCTGCTCATGTTCATCAAAAGTCGTTGGCGCTGTTTTCGAAAGGGTCTGCGACCCGAATATACTCCGTCAAGGTGCTGAGATGTCTGTGACCTGTCACGCGTTGTATCTGCTCCAGGCTCTTCCCCCGCAGATGAGCTTCAGTGATCAGGCCAGCACGCATGCTATGTGTGCTAAATCCACGTGAGGCCAGGTTTGACCGCTCAAGACCTCTGATCAAGGCATTCTGAAAGGCAGTTCGAGAGAGTTTCGAGCCTCCTGGCCTGCCGCCCAGCGAGACGCTGCGAAATACCGCACCTCTCTGGATATGGGCGGCTTCCAGCCAGCGATACAGTAGATTGACGGGGCAGTAGGGGAGCGAGGTATCCGCATGGTGGATGGCTTTGACTTCATGTCGTCCCTCTTGATTGGTCTTGCTGCGGGCGAGCCTGACCAGCACGCCACGTGCATCCCATGTGAGATGTTCGACACGAAGATTGAGGACTTCGCTGTAACGAAATGCGCCATAGAACGTCAGGCAGAACATGGCGGCGTCGCGCAGATCTCGCAAATCGCTCAAATCAAGGCTATTCAACAGCTGATGCAGATCATCTCTCATCAAGGCTGGAGCCCGTTTCACCGGAACTTTATTGAGGCGTGCGCAGCCGCGCATGACCCCCTTGATCATTTGCTCATTGCCCAGGGTGGGGCAATTCATGACAAGGTGCCAACGGCGTAACGAGCACAGCTGCCGCTTGAGCGTATTCGGTTTATAGCCGTCCTCGAAACACCGGGTGAGGTAGTTGGCAATCTCCGTGTCGGTGCTGGGGAGGGTACCGCCACGTCTGAGAAACATCCGTATGTCGCTTTGGAAGGCTCGGATGGTACTCGGTGCCAGGCTTGCCATGATCAGCTTTCGTGCCGAGACCGTCAGGCAAAGTCCCGGCAGAGAGTCCTGGTTTCCCTGATAGGGGAGCACTTGCATTGCCTGATGTCTCCGTCTTTGAGGCGGGTGGATACCTGTCGGTGGTCTGGACACCATGAGGGATCTCCATCGATGTCGAAAAGTTGGAATGATGGCCTATATGCGCTGTGAGGCGGCCATCGAATTTCACGCTATCACCCTTCGTAAATCAGCCAACCCGAAATGCATGCCTCAAAAGGCATGGAGAGTCGAGAGTCACGTGTGCTTAGGATTATTTGGGTAATTCCACTATCAGGCGCATAAATTATGAGTGTTATATTTGTATATAGACTATAAAAAAGTTAAATCATCTGCTTTTTGTGCAGGCGGGGCTGCCGAATCGTCTCCTGTGATCAAAGCGATACCAGGCGCGCCAAGAAGGCGTTGGAGAACGCCACATCATTTGCCAGATCGAGAGTCATCTCTCGTATTCCCTCTGACAGGCTCACACACTCACTCATGGGGGCCTGAGCATGTAGCGCGCCATTCATTTCAATCGTGGGTAGTTCTACGCTCGTGCCAGGATTGTTGGAGCCTATCGAATCATTGGCTGGAGAGACGTTTGGGGCGGGTACTGTCGGGGAGGAGAAGGGATTTAGTTGGATCGCAGCATGCTCGTCGGGCAAGTCGTCAAACAGCCGGTAGGCGTAGTGCCGTATCGTGCTTTCGTTGAGCGCATAGAAATAGCACGCATCATCCTGTGCATGTCGACGCCGAATGATTCGGCCCAGTACCTGGCGAAAATACTGCTCGGTTCTGACGTGGCTGAGGTAGCAACATACTTGCAGGCGGGGAATGTCGATCCCTTCACTGACCATGTTGACGGAGACAATCCACGAGGTATGGCCGTAGCGAAACGCCTCAAGTCGTGCGTGCGCTCCTTCCGTCTGGCTGGTTACCAGGCACACCGTCTGACCCATCTGTTTCAGACAATCGGCAATGTCTTCTGCATGAGAAATATTGGATGCCACCACCAATCCTGCGGCGGTCGGGTCTTTCTCCTGAAGCTGTCGCAAGCGTTGGCAGCTGACGTCCAGCAAATGCTGCTGAGGCCCCGGGTGACGCAGCAAGGCGGCGTAATGCACCCCGGGATGACGTAACAAGGCCGGGATGCTTTGGTAATACAGTGTCTCACGCTGCGCCTGCTGTTCTGCCACCAGACGTATGTCGTCGTTATCTATCAGGTATATCTGGGGAGTACGGCAGACATCATCCTGGATGGCATCACGCAGGGTATAAGTGAAGTCTGGGATCAGCGCGAGGCGGTCACTGTCAGCCGATGGCAGTGTTGGCACCGCTTGCTCGGATGTCGTGGCGACTTCATGACTCGGCGCCATATAACGCAGCATGGGGAGACAGCTGCCATCAGTGCGCCAAGGAGTGCCTGACAAGGCGAGCGTAAAGCGAACATCGCGCTCCAATGCCAAGAGCGCCAATCCCCACTGATTGGCGCCGGTGGCTGCCGAGCTGGTGTAGGCGTTTTTTGCGGCGCATGCTGTTGCGCCGGCGGCATGGTGGCTTTCGTCCCAGACCAGCAGGACACGTCCTTGGCGACAGAGTTGCTTGAGCTCCTCTAGGCGGAAGCTGAGCGCTTGATAGGTCAGCGCGATACCGACATCCCCCAGCCGGCCCTGCATGGGGCGCCCCAGAATTTGCGAAAACGTCTCACGTGCACGCTCTACCACGGCGGAGGTGGGGCCGAGGTAGATGACGTGATCAATGCTCCCGTTGAGAATCAGCTCCTCAGTCAGGACGGCTGCCATCAGCATCTTGCCCGCACCCGGGGTGGCCTGGCACAGGAAATGGGGCTGCTGATCCGAAAGGCGTTGAAGCGCTGTCTCAACACAACGCGCTTGCCAGGCTCTGAGTGTCGGGCTTGTCAGAGAGGGCAGTAATCGATTGATCTGACGCGGCGTCATAATGCACCTCCAGCATGGCGTTTTGCAGAGAGCGCTAGCACGGCGGATAGTTGTCCCTGAAGTTCACAGGCGCGCTGAATCGCATCTTCCTGAAGTGGAACGATGTCTGGTTTCGCTTCTGGATAGTTCTTTGCCAACTGATAGAGGTGCTCGGCTTCCGCCTTCGCGGCCCGCATGGATTTTTTCAAGACTCGACGTTGTTCCTGCAGTGCTTCATCAAGTGACAGGTGCGATGTGCCATCGGTTTTCGACGTGCGAAGATCCTGTCGATTGCTCGGCAGTGGGATATCCGGTGAACGCTCCGAAGTGCTATCGATGAGTTGATAGACGCGGCGACGCTTGCCGATGGTGTCGGACTGGACAGCATGACCATCAATAACCAGGCGATCGATCAGGTCACCGACACGCTGCAGGACAATAATGGGTTTATAGCCCGCCAACTCTGGATGTTTCATCAGCTCGTTGCGGCAGCTGACTTTCGTGAAATGAGTCGGTTTATCCTTCAGTGCTTTCAGCCACTGCTGGAAGTGCTGTTTGATCAACTGTCCTCGTCGATAAGCTGCTGCAGCCGAGGAGCCTTGGAATGTGGGAGTGCTCGAGGTGTGAGAGGGAGGAGAGCGATGCTGACTTTCTGAAATGGCAGTAGATGACGAGTCATCAGGTGACGCTGAAGTCTCAAGCGTCTTGGTAGACCCAGCTGTCGTCTTGCCCGAAGCATAGGGCGCAAGAGAAGAAGATGAGGATGTTGGGATGGTGTGAGAGGGATTCGAGGTCATGACAGCACCTCGCTGCAGTCGCTAACGACGCATGCACGGCAGTCTCGGGAAGGGGGATCGGGATAGCCGCCATAGGGGGTAGGCAAATCGGGGCTACGCGGGGATGCCGTAGTCTGAATGACCATGGTTGAAGCTCCTTTGTGTTGGAGCCGCTCCCGCTGTCGCCAAACAGTGATGGGGGCGGCCGTACGCAGGTTGGCGAACCGGCCACAAAGGACACCGGCAGACCCGAGGGTCTCCCGCGCACGACCGCCATAACGCATGGCAGGCACAAAAAAAGCGCCAACCATGGTTTGGGGCGCTTATGCGCCTTTGTGGTTTCGAGTCGCCAAACCCGATCGAGGATTTTGCCTCGATAAACTAAATTTAGCAGAAGAATGAGAGGTCGTAAATATCACCCGTCGGTTCGTTTCGTGCGCTACTTCATTTCGTCAGAGGCATTGGAGAATGTTGAGTGTCCGAGAACCATTGATCTGCCTTGGCTAGCGAGATGACTTGTCGGCTGCTAAGCAGTGTGACCACGATGAGGGGAGAGCGGCCATGTGACAGCATCATGAGCAATTTCTCTCTAATCCGTGGTAGGGCTGAGAATGAAAGTGGTGGAAAAGGGGCGTTCGCACTGGGTCGGCCTCATTACCGCGAAAACTCGCCACTAGCATGGCACTTTGCCATGGCATTCCGTCGAGGGAATCGGGAGAATGCTGCCTTTCTTTCAGCCGCGTAGCGAATCGATAGTCATGACGGAGTTGGCGGATCGGCCTTTGGCCGGAATTGTTCTCAGATTGCTGTCCGGTGTGTTGTTCACCGGCATGATGGTGTGTGTGAAGGCGGTCAGCGAGACGGTGGAAGTGGGGCAGACGGTGTTCTTTCGTTCGGCCTTTGCCTTGATTCCGATCTTGATCTTCATGATGTGGCGCAAGGAGTTCCCGCGTGGTCTGGCGACCCGTCGACCGGGAGGGCATCTGCTGCGCTCCGGTTTTGGCGCGGCTGCGATGTTTGCCTCCTTTGCGGCGGTTGCCTTGCTGCCCATTTCGGAGGCGACGCTACTGGCACAGCTGACCCCGGTCATGATGGCCGTGGGCGGTGTGGTCTTGCTGGGGGAGCGGTTCAGTCGTCAGCGGGCGTTGGCGCTGGGGTTGGCCTTGGTGGGAGTATTGGTGCTGATTCTGCCGTCGCTGCACTTCGAGAGCAGTACCGGCAATGTGACCGGCTACGTGCTGGGGGTACTCTCGGCACTGCTGACGACTGGCGCGCTGCTGACGGTAAGGCGTATCTCGCGTACCGAGACGGCCGGGGCGATCGCCTTCTACTTCATCCTGGTCTCGGCCTTGGCAGGATTGGCGACACTACCGATGGGGTGGGCGCCGCTTTCCCAAGAGGCGTTGGGATTGTTGGTGCTATCGGGATTGTTCGGGGGGGCCGCGCATATCTGCATGACACTGGCATTGCGCTACGCCGAAGCCTCCCGCCTGGCACCCTTCGAGTATGTCGCGTTGCTCTGGCCGATATTGGCAGACCTGCTGATCTTCCATGCCCCCATCTCGAGCGGTTTCATGTTCGCCCTGCCCCTGATGCTGGCAGGAGCAGGGCTGGCCGCCTTCGAAGGGCGTCAGATCAGATGGCCTCTTCGACGATGAGCTGTGGCTGCCCCTGGGAGCAGGGTTCGATGCGGGCAGCCACGCGATAGACCTCACGTAGCCGCTCCGGGGTGACCACCTCGGCGGTCGGGCCGCTGGCGATGAGGCGGCCGTTCTGAAGCAGCATGGCCTGGTCCGTGAAGCGCAGTGCCTGGCCCAGGTCGTGCAGCGCGGCAATGATCAGCATGCCTCGCTCGCGGGCGAGGCGGCGCAGAATGGTCAACAGCTGCAGCTGGCGATGCAGATCCAGTGCGGAGGTTGGCTCATCCAGCAGCAGAATCTCCGGTGATTGCACTAGTGCTTGGGCCGCGCCCACCAACTGGCGTTGGCCCCCGCTCAGGTCACCGATATCCCGCTCGCCCAGCGCACTGATTCCCAGATCGTCCAGCGCACGCTCCACTTCGGCCATGTCCTCAGGCTGGACCTTCAGGCTGCGGCCCTGCATGCGCGCCAGAAGCACTGATTCATAGACCGTCAGCACGGCATTGACGCCGGTGTCCTGTGGCATATAGCCGATGGGGCGCTGACGAGTCGCGCCCTCGACGCGTGCCTCCCCACCGCCGTCGATCAACCCGAGAATGCGCCGGAACAAGGTCGACTTGCCGGCGGCGTTGGGGCCCAGCAAGGCGACCACCTGGCCCCCTTCAAAGCAGGGCGTCGTGACCTCCGCCAGAATCTGGCGGCGACCATAGTGGGCGGACAAGCGATCAAGCGTGAGCGTTACCATGAGGATGACTTCTGTCGCAGGATGAGGAACAGGAAGAAGGGAATGCCGACCAGTGAGGTGATGATACCGATCGGGATCACCGTACCCGGCAGGATGATCTTCGACAGCACCGAGCCGATCGAGAGAATCAGCGCCCCGCACAGGGCAGAGCCGGGTACGAAGAAGCGTTGGTCTTCCCCCAGCAGCAGTCGCGCGATATGTGGACCGACCAGACCGATGAAGCCGATGGTGCCGACGAAGGCCACGGCGATGGCAGCCAGTAGCGAGACCAGTACCAGCACTTCCAGACGCAGCGCCTTGGGCTTGACCCCCATGCTTTCCGCCTTGGTATCTCCCAGGCGCATAGCCGTCAGTGCCCAGCCATGACGCGCCAACAGCGGTAACACGACCGCCAGAACGCCGAGCGAGACCCAGAACTTGGGCCAGGTGGCCTTGGTCAGGCTGCCCATGGTCCAGAAGACCACGGCGGCTACGGCCTGTTGGCTGGCGAAGAACTGGATCAGGGCCATCAGCGAATTGAAGATGAAGACCATGGCAATGCCGAGCAGCACGATGGTCTCGATCGTCACGCCACGCTTCATGCTCAAGGCGTGGATGAAGAAGGCCGTGATCATGGCCATGACGAACGCATTGATCGGCACGACATAGTCGAGGGCCGCCGGGATGATCGCGACACCGAAGGCGAGTCCCAATGCTGCACCAAAGCTTGCGCCTGCCGAGATGCCCAGAGTGAAAGGGCTCGCCAGGGGGTTGCTCAGGATGGTCTGCATCTGGGCGCCAGCCACCGACAGGCTGGCACCGACCACCAGTGCCATCAGCGCGACGGGCATGCGGATTTCCCACAGGATGACACGCACCTGATTACTGACGGAGTCCGGTGAGATCAGTGCCGCGATGACCTCGTCGAGAGGGAAGCGTGCCGGACCGAGCGATAGATCCAGACACAGGCTCAATAACAGTGCCACGCCCAGTGACACCAGAATCAGCTGCCGCTTGACCACCGAGGCGCGGTAGTGACTCCCCCCTTGAGAGAGGGGAGTGGAAGAGGTGACATCATTCATCTTTCAGCGATATCCAGTAGCCAGGTGCATAGTCCACGGGCAGGAAGCGTTCGTGCAGCTCCTGCATGGTGGCTTCCGGGTCAAGATCGGCAAATAGCTCCGGGTGGAACCACTTGGCCATCTTCTGAACCGCCACGAAGTAGTAGGGGCTGTTGTAGAACTGATGCCAAATGGCGTGGAAGTTGTCGTCCTCGACGGCTTGAATGCCCGTCATGGCCACGCGCTGGGTCAGGGCCTGAAGCTTCTCGCGAGCGAGATCCTGATCGGCCCCCGGGCCGACACCGACCCATTTACCGCCCGGCACATAGGCGTCCCAGCTTCCCCCTGTCACGACGACATGCTCAGGATTGGCGGCAATGATCTGCTCGGGGTTCAGGGTGCCAAAGGTGGAAGGAATGATGCCTTCAGCAATGTTGTGGCCGCCGGCCAGATCAACGTATTCGCCGAAGTTGCCCGGCCCGAAGCTCATGCAGCAGTCGTCGGAGTAACCGCCGGCACGGTCAATGAAGATGTCAGGGCGCTGTGGGTCTTGCTTCGCGATGACATCGGTGACGCGTGCCATCTGCTCTTCGGTGTAGGCGATGAACGCCTCCGCCTTGTCTTCCTTGCCCAGCAACTGGCCCATCAGGCGCATGGAAGGCGTGGTGTTCTCAAGTGGATCCTCGCGGAAGTCGACATAGACGATCGGGATGTCCAGCTGGGCCAGTTTGTCGTCATAGGCTGCGTCTTCGGTTGCCTGACGCGCTTCCAGATTCATCAGCACCACATCCGGCTTCAGGGCTGCCGCCTGCTCGACATCGAAGGTGCCATCCTTGAAGCCACCGAAGGTTGGAATCTTCTCGAGTTCGGGGAAGCGCTCGGCATAGTGGGCATAGTTATCGGGATCCGCCTGAGAGAAGTCTTCTCGCCATCCGACAACGTTCTCGAAGGGGGCTTCGGGTTGCAGAGCCCCCAGCAGATAGACCTGGCGGCCTTCACCGAGAATCATGCGCTTCACGGGAGCATCGACGGTAACCTGACGGCCAGCGATGTCGGTCAAAGTGATGGCTTCGGCAGAGACGCTGCTGCTGACTGCTAGTAACAGGCCGCAGGTGGCCGTGGTGAGAAAGGGCTTCATGTTGTGCTCGTTGAGAAGTGGAGGGACAGCGCTAGCGATGGGGAGATGCTGACTTTTGCACAGGAGTTCACATCACCAGCAGTTGCATATCATTATCATCAGCGTTGCGATTATGAAGTAATTCCCAATGAGCGTCGATATAGGGCGACGGCTTGCCTGCAGAGGAAAATCTTCTCGGTAACGACTGGCAACTCACCTCTCATCACGGGCATGGCCCCTGTCACGACGAGCACTGCTTGCTGAGCGTTTCGTGTCAGCAGCTCTCTCAGATCGCCAAGGCCACCAGGAAGCGAGAGACCATGTTATAGGCGGCAACCGTGGCGACGGCTTCGACCGTCTGTTGTTCACCGAACAGCGTCTTGAGTGTCTCGATGATGTCGCCATCGACTTCCACTTGGCGGGTCGATTGATCGGTCAGCGCCAGCAGTGCACGCTCTTCTTCATTGAAACGAGATGAAATGCCTTCCTCACGCAGCGCGTCACATTTTTCCTGTGTGCCGCCGGCCTCCAGGTAGGCGGGTTGGTGTACCTGCCATTCAAACTCGGCCCGATTGAGCACGGCCACGCGACACATGATCAACTCGCGATATTCCAGACTGAGCGTGAAGTCCTTTCGTACACGGCCCAGCAGGCCATTCCAGCCCGTGGCGAGAGGCACACTCTTGAGCAGATAACGATCGATACCGATCAGCTCTCGATTGGGGCGGCGTGCTTGCATGCTTTCCAACAGATCAGCAGGGACGGCATCGCCGTCTTGCCAGGGAGTGACACGTGGTTTTGTCTCAAGACCTGCCGCCATGGAGGAGGAGGATAGGGTGGTGCCTGATTGCGGGAAGGAATTTGACTGTGACATGGGGCTTCCTGTGTCTAGAAAAATGCCATGCCCCGGGACGGATGCACGCACGTACGTCGTAGTGGCGCTTGTCGTTGGGCGAGGCAATGATGGTGGGAAGTAGCCATTGCGGGGATGGGCGATGTGGTGTGAGCATCGCCACGTGTAAGCTATGAAACGGATTATCTGGCTGCGCAGGGCAGTTGGTGTGATGTATTCAGGGGCATGACCAGGTGGTCATTTAGCCGCGAAGATTTCCTTTACTTCCTTGTCGCGCACTTTCTTTGCCATGCCGGTCAGCAGCACCTTGAACAGCAGGCCGCTTACCAGGGTGGAGAGGGTCAAGGTGAAGAAACCGGCCAGGATCCAGTCCACCAGCACGAAGCCACTGTGAGTCAGGGTCGGGTGATAGAACACCATGCCAGCGAAAACCACCCAGTGGCTGATGCAGAAGAAGCATTGGAAGAGGTGGCCGATCATGTGGCCGAAGCGTTGTGCGTGCTGGCGCAGTGGTGCGAACAGTTCACCTTGGGTGATCGAGATTGCAATGCTGCTGGCCGCCAGGGCCATCACGAAGCAGGTCCATAGCGCGTTCAGTGTCTCGGGGGAAAATACAGCAGTCATGTGAGTCCTTGTGTGTCTTCGTCTAAAGATGTGTGAGAAAAGTGAGAGGGTCTTGCTCAATATCTGTCTGGGTGTGCGTCCGGTGGTCTCTCCGAATCTGTCTGTGTCTTTCTTCTGTGTGTCTGGCTAAGTGCCTGACTGGCGAGCGCCCAGCATCCGCTCGACACCCCGGGTAGCGGCATCGATGGCGCCCGCAAGGTGACCCGGGAATTGCGGCGACCATTCACTGGCAATGCCGAACAGGTGTTGATGCCAAGGACCGTCATTCGCTTCCGGTGGCGGGACCGAGACATGGGATGCCACGCCTTCCAGGTCTGCCGGGCTAGCGATGAACGGTGAGGTTGCCCAGTCCTTGAGGACATCGCTTTGGGGGCTGGCCGCCTGAGGACCGAACAAGCGACCCAGCTGTGCGCGGCAGTGCTGACGTAATGCCTCCGGTGTGATCTGACGTCGGTGACCAGCTGGTACCCCCACGAATCCGAAGAGTGCACCGAGGCCTTCCATTGGACTGGCATCGTGAATCTCCACCATCGGGCCACGCGCGCTGCGTGCGGTGCCGGACAAGCCGGCCTCGCGCCAGAAGGGACGATCGTAGACCGCGATGTATTTGGCATGAGGTGCCATCCAGGTCGCGGTCTGCTGCCACCGTGCTGTCAAGGTGCTCGGGAGTGCCGGCGTGAATTGGATATGCTGGAGTGCCTGGCGTGGCGGGACGGCCAACAAGACCTGCTCCACCTCGCAGCTCATGCGTTGCCCGCTGCCATCCTCGGCGCTCAGCGTAATCCCAACTGGCAAGCGCTCGAGATGACGGACGACCTGCCCAGTCAGTACCTTGTTCGCGGGAATATCGCGACGCAGTCGCTCGATCAGCGTTTCCATCCCCCCCACTACACGCATGGCGGTCAGTGAATCCCTGATGCCAGCGGTGCGCAGAGGGCTCTTGTCCGTGGCGCGCTCCAGGATGCTGTCGCCTGCTGTATGTTGTGCAAAGCATTCCAGATCCAGTGTCTGTATCAGTTGCCCCATTTCGCGCTGATGCTCAGGCCAGAACCAGGTCGGGCCCAGGTCCAGGCGGTGTTGTTGCCCTGTCTCGGCAAGGAGCGGCGCGACGGAGGCGATACGGCCCCCCATGACTTGCTGGGCTTCGAAGACCCGGTAGTCATGAATGCCGTGCAGCTCCAGTTGCCAGGCAGCATAGAGGCCTGAAAGCCCCGCCCCGACGATGGCAATGCGTGGCGAAGGCGTGTTCATGCATCCTCCATGGCGGTCAGATGCCCCGTCTTGAGGTAGAAGGTCGCACCCTGTGTGCCGGCGGAGAGCGCCAGCGGTTCGGTAGCTGGCAAGCGCAGCCAACTGCCGGCAGGGCAGGACCCGTGTCCCGGGTGCAGGCTACCCTTCAGCACCATCAGTTCAGCACCGCCAGTGTGTGTCATCAGTGGAAGCTCGGCATGTGGCGGCAAGCGCTGCAGGCTCACCTGTTCGGTGGCGCTGCTATACAGCGGGCAGACCTCGCGGCCATCCTGCTCATGCCAGTTGGCCGGGTCCTGAGTGTTGATACGTACCGCGTCCTGTTCCTCGGGCTGCATCTGTCGCAGTTTGACGAAGATCACGCAGCCGTCGGTGCTGCTGGGGGTGTGTCGCGAGTCTGGCGGGTTGCGCAGGTACCAGCCTGCAGGGAAGTGGAGCGAGCCATTTTCCGTGAAGGTGCCGGATAGCACGAGAATCTCTTCGCCTTGTGGATGCTCATGCGCTGAAAAGTGGGAGTCTGGTGCATATCGAACCAGGCTGGTGGCCCGCGCTTTCTCTTCTCCGATACGGTCCAGCATCATGCGTTCGACCCCACCCTCAGGGGACGGAACCCACTGGTAATGATCCGGTGTGATGCTGGCACGTTGTGAGAAGTCGGCATTGAGGTGCATGTAGGGCATCTCCACGAAGGCGAGAGAGGGAAGAAAACCTTTTTCCATGTTTGGCGGTCATCTCATTCGAGCGCCATGGCATGAGCAGGGCAGGACAGACACCTATGAGCTGTCACGATCCGTCAATGCGGCGTATTCTGGAAGCTGATCGAACATTCAACAAACGAGATTAACTAGGCTATAGGGAAAGAAAAACTTTACCGACATGACATCGCCTATCCATCTGAATGCCTTGCGTGCCTTTGAAGCGAGCGCCCGCCACAAGAGCTTTGCCGCTGCGGCAGAGGAACTGCACGTGACCCCTGCCGCTGTTGGCCAACTTGTGCGGGGACTGGAGGAGTGGCTGGGTGACTCGCTGTTTCATCGTGCCAGCAGTGGCAAGACACGCCTTATCCCGACAGAGCTTGCAGAGCAGGCATTGCCGGACATCCGCGACGGGTTCGAGAAGTTGTCACTCGGGGTGGAGCGCCTCAAGGATGGCACTCGGCGTAGTGTGCTGACGGTGACGGTCAGCCCCGCCTTTGCCGCCAAATGGCTACTGCCGCGATTGCACCGGTTCCAGGCGGCGTGGCCGGACATTGATGTGCACCTGGACACCAACCACAAGCCGGTCGATTTCTCGCGGGAGCGGGTGGATATCGGGGTACGTTACGGGCCTGGCAAGTGGAAAGGCGTGGTGGCGCAGGCGTTGATGCATGAAGCGGTCTATCCCGTCTGCTCGCCACAATTGTTGCGTGACCCTCATCGCCTGCAAAGTCCCGCAGCCCTGCTGGACGAGACCCTGATCCATGACTTGTCCATGGAAGGCTATGACGGCTTTCCATCGTGGGGCGGCTGGTTCAGGAAGGCTGGTCTCGCAGATGCCGATTCATCGCGTGGTCTGCAGATCAACAACTCTGCCGCAGTGCTGCAGGCCGCGATCGATGGTCAGGGCATTGCGTTGGCACGTGGGGTAATGGTTCACGATGACATTGTATCGGGGCGTCTGATCAGGCTGTTTGATGAGGTGATGTGTGCCTCCTCTCTAGCCTATTACGTGATCCACCGACCCGAGGTCACTCATGTGGCCAAGGTACAGGCATTCCGGGAATGGTTGCTGGAAGAAGCCGGGCTTAGCTGCCGAATACCCTCGACGTCAGCGTCGTGAGTGGCTCTGTGGTCAAGCACATAGGGGGAGCCTCCAAGGTGCCTGATGTCCTCTGATATAAAGAGAAAGGTGAAAACCCTATTTCGCTGCATCCGGTTGTACGGCAAGCCCGTATCTCCCTGCATCGAACGCAAGATGTCATGGAGACAGCCCGTGCAACACGCTGACCTGACAGCCTTGTCGGAATACTCAATCGACTTCTATCACGAAGTGATGCAATTGGAGATATCAGCATGCAGCAGGGTTCTCAGGCAGTGAATCAGGGACGTTATGGCTACTACGTCGGTGTATTTGGCGTAGTGCTCCTGCTCTTTTGGCTGGGTATCTACAAGTTTACGCCCACGGAGGCGGGATTGATCGAGCCGCTGGTGGCCAATCACTTTGCCATGAGCTGGTTGTATGACGTGATGTCGGTTCAGATGGTCTCCAATCTGGTCGGGCTGTCAGAAATCCTGGTGGCGATCGCCATGATTGTCGGTCTGAAGTATCGCCAGGTGGGCTACTATGCAGGGATTGCCGGCAGTATCATCTTCTTGTCCACCCTGAGCTTTCTGTTCACGACACCTGATGTCTGGAAGGTCACGGATGGCGTACTGATCGCCAACTTCTTCCTGGTGAAGGACATCCTCTTCCTGGCAATCTCCATCAGCATGATTGAAAGAAATCGACCAATTAACGCTGACTGATTTCTCTCTCTAAACCCTCAAGGCGCTCGGCAATATTGCCGGGCGCTTTTTGATTACCTCATGCTTACCTGGCAGGTCATGAGCCAGTCACATCAATCAGCTTGGTCACGACCCACTGATGAAGCTGGTCGTCGTTATAGCGAGGATGCCAGGCGGCGGTGACCTCGAAAGGTTCCGGCAGCGCTTCGAGTGCTAACTCCACCAATTCGCTCTCGGTCACGGCTCTGGCAGGCAGGAAGGCTACTGAGTCTGTGGCCTCCAGGTAGGCGGGGACAACCGAGAAGCAGGGGGCGGAGATCGCGACATTGCGTGTCAGGCCGCGCGCCTTGAACCAGTCATCCAATGATCCTTTCAAGTTCGGGCGTGAGGGCGAGGCAATGATATTGGGATGGCGCGCGATATCCGTCAGCGTGACGGCCTTGTCGGCGATCGAGGAGTGGCGCGACGTCATGCATATATGGCGATCGGAGAAGAGATGCTGAGTGGGATAGGATTCCGGCAGATAGTCAGGGAAAGCGATGGCCAGGTTGACGTGATTGCTCTCCATCAGGGCATGCAGGCTATCAATCTCGAAATCTCTTACCACGATCTTGAGCCCCGGGGCGTCACGGCGCAGCTCAGCCAGAAGCGCCGGTAGTACGATCTGCTGCGCGTAGTCGGTTGCCGAAATGACAAAGGTGCCGCGTGCGGCTGCCGGGTCAAACTTCTGGGGGGTGAGCAGGGTCTGAAGCTCGAGCAGGATCGCATCGATCTGGGGCGCCAGGGACTGTGCATGCGGGGTCGGCACCAGACCGTGTGTCTTGCGCAGGAATAGGCGATCGCCAAAGATATCGCGCAGCTTCTTGAGTTGTTCGCTCACTGCCTGCTGCGTCAGTCCCAGCTGACCCGCTGCCCGGGAAGCATTCTGCTCGCGAAGCAATGCTTGAAAGACGCGCAGTTGCTTGATTTCCAGTCGTTCCAGCTTGGCCATGGTTTGCCTCGTGGTGTCAGTGGCTTCAGGGCAATCGCACTGAGGTGCTTGTGATACCAGTATAGCTTGTAGCATGTACATAAAACGCTTGTTTCTGTTTGTATTGCTGCCTTCTTACACTGTGCGAACTCGATGGAGACATCACTTGATAACCACAGGGGCAGCGCAATATGAAAACCGTCATCGTTATCGGTGCACTGGGCAAGATGGGGCAAGCGGCACTGACCGGGCTGAAGAATCACAAGGTCATCACCGCAGGGCGTTCCGGGGAGGTCGACCATATCGTCGATATCACGAGCGAGCAGTCGATCATCAATCTCTACGAGCAGGTGGGGCACTTTGATGCAGTGGTCAACACGGTTGGCTATTGCGAATACGCGGATTTTGGCGAGATGAGCGAATCCCAGTGGATGACCACCGTGATGAGCAAGATGATGGGCCAGATCAATCTCGTGCGCATTGGTCAGCGCTACATCGCCGAGGGTGGGTCCTTCACCTTGATCAGCGGCATTCTCAACGTGAAGCCGATCCCCATGGCGATAGCGGATGCCACCACCAGCGGTGCCATTGACACCTTCGTCAGGTGCGTCGCCTATGAACTGCCACGTGGCATGCGCATCAACGCCATCAATCCCACCGTGCTGGAAGAGGCCTGGGAAGTGTATGGCGAGATGATGCCGGGCTTCCAGCCAGTGCCTGGCGCGCTGGTCGGCAAGGCATTCGAGCGCTCCGTCGATGGCTTCATCACCGGGGAAGTGATCTTCGTGGATGCCTGATAGGGGAGGGCTGGTAAAGGCACCTGTCATCGTGGCTGACGGTCCCTTCTGATGCTCTGAACTGAAACACGACAAGGGGAGCCGAGGCTCCCCTTGTCGTGTAAGCATGAATGCATCTAATCGAAGGTCAGAAGTCCATGGTCAGCCCAAGGTTCAACCGGCGGCCATCCAGCACCACGCCGTAGGTGTCATTGGTGACTTCCTTGTCGGCGATGTTGTAGAGGCCTGCCTTGACGCGAGCGTTCTCGTTCAAGGCATAGACGACACCCACATCGAAGAAGGTATAGCTCGGCGTGCCTTCGCTCATGCTGGTACGTGACAGGTAATCACTGGTTTCGCCACGGTAGTTCCCCTGTGCCCACAGGTTGAGGTCGTAAGTCGCTTGCCAGTCCAGCCCGACGTTGAGCATATGTTCCGGGACCTTGTTCAAGGGCTCGCCCTTGAATTCACCACTTTTCTGCTCGGAGTCTGTGTAGGTGTAGCTGGAGCTAAGGTTCACGCTTGGCGTGATGGCATAGTCCAGTGACAGCTCGATGCCCTGCATGACAGCTTCGTCGATGTTGCGGTAGGTGCTGACGAAATAGTAATCAGTGCCGGCATAGCTGCACTCGCGGAAGGCAGGATCGGAGAAACCTGCATCCGGACCTTGGCAGAGGCGATCTTCAGAGATTTTGTCCTTGAACTGGGTGTAGAACAGGGTAGCACCGGCACTGAGCGTCCCTGACTGGTTCTGGAAGACGGTACCCAGCTCGTAGTTGGTGCTGGTTTCCGGGTCCAGCTCCTCGTTGCCGATGATGATGGCACTGCCCTGGCCAGTTCGACGTCCGAAGCCCTCTGTCGCAGCGGATAGACTCGGCTGACTGTAGCCCGTGGAGACCCCGCCCTTGAGTGTCCATTGCGGGTCAAGGTGATAATTGGCATAGACGCGTGGCGAGAGGTGGCCCCCAAACAGTTCATCGTCGTCGTAGCGGACTCCGGTGGTGACGTTGAGATCTTCGGTGAGACTCCATTCCATCTCGACGAATAGCGCGGCAATCCAGCGATCGACATTATCAACAGCCCCCGGGACATTTGAGTCCAGCAAGCCGTTGGTCTCATCGGTCAGTTGCTCGAATTTGTACTGACCGCCGAAGGTCAGCATGTGATCGCCCCAGAAGTACGTGGTCTGGTTGTTGAACGTGGTGACTTCTTCGCGCTTTTCGTCATCGGAGTCCAGCACGTTCTCCGAGATGTCGTGCTGCAGATAGGTGTCCGTAAGGAAACTACCGTAATTCCCCTTGTGACCGAGAGTGTAGACATCCTTGTCATAGCGGTAGCGACTGGTCTCGGTGTCATCTGCGATGCTCACGCCAGCATTGTGGGTATATTCCTTCTTGGACGCGGTATAGCCGAGCGTGAACGCATTATCCTCATCTGGGGTCAGCGTGAATTCGGCTCCCCCTTGACGTATATCGCTGTCAGGCGTGCTTTCGGCATTGTCATCACTGCCCTGATAATCGCTTTCTTCATAACCGGTCCAGTTGCCGTGGACCTTGAGGCCGAGCAGACCTTCGATGAGCGGCCCGCTGGTATAGAAACTCAGCTGCTGACCGTCATTGCTGATGTCGTTGAGCGAGTGGGTATATTCCGTCGTGACAGACCCAGACCAATCATCGGCCACTTTTTTGGTGATGATGTTGATGACGCCGCCCATGGCTTGTGAGCCGTATAGGGATGACATTGGCCCGCGAATAACTTCCACTCGCTCGATCATTGAGATCGGGGGGAGGCCGATCTGCTTGCCTTCATCATTGCCGTTGGTATTGACGGAGCGGCCAGCCGAGAGAGGGCGGCCGTCGACCATGTAAAGCGTGTAGCTGTTATCCATCCCTCGAATACTGATGTCCTGAGAATTCCCGCCCCCCGTGACATAGACGCCAGGCACATTATCGACGGCATCCGTGATGTCCGTATACGACTGCTTGTTGAGCTGCTCGCCGGTAATAACCGAGATACTGGCGGGGGCATCTGAGATCACTTGTTCGTAGCCTGAGGCTGTTACCACTACCGGTTCCAACTGGCTGGAGTCATCAGCTTGTACGCCGGCAGGTAGGCAAGCGGCGGCGATACCGATAGCCAAGGCTGATCGAGCAAAGGGGAGTGCGGGGGCTGTCATGTTCCTGGATCCTTGAGGTCGCGATTATGTCGTTATTGGGCCACGAGATTTTTTATGTTATTGGCCAGTGCGTGCTCTGTTGACGTCGACTTTGCATAGGGGGGGATGCGACAGGCGCTATCGCATCAGCGTCGATCTTTGCTTCTGGTTATTGAGAAAACAAATGATAAACATTCGTATTTTTTAGTTTAGGCATGTTTCATTACTGACAGGGTTGCGTTTTTCGCAACCCCCTGCAGCGGCATGGGGTCGTTCATGAATTGCAGGTTGTGCAACGCGCAGTTGCATGATTTTGAGGAAAAGCCGTGCTAGGATCGCAAACGCAAATGATATTAATTATTATTCAATAAAGGGGATGTCGATGAACGTCGCTGGGCTCACCTTATCTGTCTCTACTCTGTTGTTGGCTGCTTTACCCTTGAGTGCACAGGCACACGAAGTCGCTGGGGGAGAGCATGGCCCTTCCGTCGTGAGTTTGGACTGGGGCGCTGCCGATACGCTGGATGAGCTGGGGTTAGCCGAGCATCTCGTCGGGCTTCCACACCAGTCTGCGCCCGCCTATGTGTCGCATCTGGTCAAAGATCGGGCAGATGTCGGCGGGCTCAAGGAGCCTGATGTCGAGGCGATCGCGGGATTGGAGCCGGACCTGATTCTCGTCACCGGCCGTCAGTCCGGATCACTTGAGGCGCTCAAGGCTGTGGCAGAAACGCGTGATGTCACTCTCAAAGAAGGCGACTACTTCGAAGCACTAAGCGGCAACGTACTGAGCCTGGCGTCTCCGTATCATGCTGAGGAAAAGGCACGTGAGCACTTGGCAGCGCTTGAATCGGATATCGCGACGGCTCGTGATGGGCTGGCGGAAGATCTTGAAGCGTTGGTCGTGATCCATAACGACGGTCGCTATGTCCTGCGTAAAGAGCCGATCGTGGCAGAGCTTCTCCAGATCGACCAGCCGGCACTGCCGGATTCCGTGAAGCCGGTCAGCCGTGGCGAGCGGACCTTCTACCCGCTGTCACCGGCAAATATCGCTGCAATGGCACCGGATGCACTGTATGTGGTTGATCGCAGTGCTGCCATCGGTCAGACCCCGATGGATGTTGATACGCTGAAAGCCGCGCTGGCCGATGCGGGCGGTGCGGATATTGGTGTCACAGTGCTATCCCCGGGGCTTTGGTATCTCTCTGGCAATGGCTTGCAGAGTGTGCGCGCCCAGATGAATGAGATTCTCGAAGGCCTGTAAAAGCCAGGGCACATGGCTCCTGTCACACACACGAAGGCCAGGCAAATGCCTGGCCTTCGTGTGTGTGACGGACATGCATCGGGCCATGCTGTCTGATCAGAGGCTTTAGCGCTGCTTTAGCTGGTCACGCAGACCCGTCGGCACCTGCTTGATGATCAGTCGGTCACTGGCGTCATCGTATTCCACCGAGTCGCCCAGCAGGTGCGAATCAAAGCTGATCGAGACCCCTGCCGCGCGCCCGGTGAAGCGCTTGAACTGGTTAAGGGTTTTCTTGTCCGGCGGGATCTCCGGTGACAGTCCGTAGTCACTGTTGCGAATGTGATCGTAGAAGGCCTGCGGGCGCTCCTCATCGATCAGCTCAGATAGCTGATCCAGCGTGATCGGCTCGCCGAGCTTGGCCTGGTCAGTGGCGTAGTCGACCAGCGTGTCGGTCTTCTCGCGGCTGGCTTCCTCGGCCATATCTTCCTTCTCGACATAGTCACTGAAGGCCTTGAGCAGGGTGCGGGTTTCCTGACCGGCATCCCGCTGCTCCTGTGCCCCCAGCGTTTCGGCGAAGGCCTCGGCGAGCTTGGTGCGTCCGCGATCACGTGCCCATGACAGATAGGGGTGAGACGTGGAGCTACCTTGCCACTGACTGATATCCAGTCGTGCGGCCAGCGACATCTGGGTCAGGTTTAGCTGACGGGCAGGCGTTACCGCGAGGGTCTCGTCGATCGCAAAGCCATCACGATGGTGCAGCAACGCCATGAACAGATGACGCGTTTCTCCCTGTTGGTGATCCACGACCAGCAGATGCCCGCCGGTTGGGAGGTTGTCATCGATCAACGGCATGAGACGGCCGGCAAGCGTTTGGGTCAGGCTCGCAAAATCGCTATCCCCTGCGAGGAAAGACGCCAGCTCGGTGGGGAAGGCGGCCGGCGCGTCTTCATTGAAACGCCCCCAGTTCTTGGCCTTGCCGTGGTAGGCATCATTGAGCCCGGACACCAGATCCTCCAGTGCATCGGATGCCGGCAAGGTGTTGTCGGCAGGCAACAGCTGGGCCGGCGTCTCGCTGTTGCCCTTGTCGATGCGGTGAATGATGCTGTGCAGGATCGGCATGGAAACCTCCCTCGGCTGCGATGAACGGGCTGGGGATGATACCCGTCACGCCCCATTGCGTCACTCTACGCGCCTCTTTTGCGTAAGTTTTATCATGAACCAGTTTGGATGTGTCGCTTTCAGACAACTCTAAATCCGATCATCCGGCACCATACAACCAATCTTTGGGGTTTAAATATAGTCTTCAGGAGTTCTTTAGTTTAAATATCCTGGGTTTATATATTTTAATGCTTAGGCATGTCGGCTATTTAAATTGTTATGTATTGGTGAGTTAATCTCTATAGAGTTGATGAATTACATGGAAAGGAGAGCCTTCACTTGTATGACGATTTAGACGTTTGAAAGTCGATACCCTACGCCCGGTTCTGTCTGGATAATCAGGGGATTATCAGAAGAGTCGCCGAGTTTATGTCGAAGCTTACTGATCACGATCCTGAGATAATGTGTATCCGCTACATGTACCGGGCCCCAGATTTGCTTGAGAAGTTGTGTCTGAGTAATGACACGCCCCGGATGCTCAGCGAGCATGGTGAGCACAGCGTATTCCTTGGGTGTGAGTTTGATCGGGTGGCTGGAGAGTGTCACCCTTCGTGTCTCGAGGTCTATGATCAGCTCACCCGCTTGCAGACGTCGCGAAATATCTACTTCGTTGACAATGCGACGCTGACGCAGTACTGCTCTAACTCGAGCGAGAAGTTCCTGAATGCCAAATGGTTTGGTGATGTAGTCATTGGCACCCGCATCGAGGCATGCGACCTTTTCATTCTCTGAGGCACGGACCGAGACGACTACGACTGGAATATCGCTTTGATCGCGAATAGTGCGAAGCACTTCCTGGCCATCAATATCGGGCAAGCCTAGATCAAGCAAGACAAGATCTGGTTTGTCACTCATAGCCATGAGTAGTCCTAAGCCACCTGTTTCAGCTTCGGACACGACATAGCCTTGTGAGGTTAAACTGATACGCAAAAATCGTCGAATCTGCATTTCATCGTCGACAACCAGTATGCGGGGATGATCAGCGCCCATGCTCGCCCTCGGTCTTCTGTTTAATACCTTCTGAATCAATCAATGGTAGGCGTATCACAATACGAGTTCCTGTGTCTCCTGAATTGGCTTCGGCGTCGATAGAGCCACCATGCGCACCGATCATACCTCGGCAAATAGCCAATCCTAAGCCGCTTCCATGTTTACCACGATCGCCTTCACCACCGGTAAAGAACATGTCAAAAACCTGTTCGCGCAGGTACTCGGGAATACCAGGTCCTTCGTCGGTAATACGGATAATCATATCATCGTGCTGGCGGGCGGCATTAATGTGGATCCGCCCATTGTAAGGTGAAAATCGGACTGCATTCTCGATAACGTTGACTAGTGCCTGTTCGATCAGCGCGGGATGAACATAGAGTAGGGGCAAGTTATCGGCCCAGTCTCGCTCGACTCTGATATCACTTAGTGCTGACCCCAAGCGGTTCAAGGCGGCATTGATCAGATCGCTGAGGCTGACCCAATCTCGTTCGATTTTCAAAGAGCCATGGCCTAAACGCGTCATGTCCAACAGGTTCTGAATATAGCGGTTCAGACGCTCGCTTTCACTCAGTACTCCGTCGAGTAGTTCGCGCTTGTCATCTTGGGAGAGCTGGTCGTCGAGATCTCTCAGAGAGCTGGCTGACCCTATGATAGATGCTAGAGGAGTACGTAGATCGTGAGATACAGAGGAGAGCAAGGCTGAGCGTAGCCGTTCATTCTCCTCCGCCAATTTCGCTGTACCAAGGTCATTGACCAGTCGTGTTCGTCCGAGAGCCATGCTCAGCTGGTTGATCAGAGTATCGGTCAAAATTTCCTGACTATGGTCGAGCGGGGCCTCCCTGTCTCCTAGAGCCAACCCGACGACCCCTAGGGTAGTATCGCCCTCGACCAATGGGATAAATCGCCACCGCTGGATCGCTAGTGTATGAGATCCGTGGCCACTCCGCCTCCGTTGATGATAAGACCACGCAGCCGCTTGCTTGGCGGTATTATCCAGCGTTATCAAGCCGGGATATGACTCGGTCACTTGCGGAGCTTCATCTTCTGGACTTAGTTCTAGGTAGACTGTGGGGACTTGTAACCAATCGGCTAGAGTGCTCATGCCAATAGTACGGACACTGGCGTGATCTGCTGCTACTGCTAAAGCACGTGAGAACTGCAAAAGTCGCTGAGTTTGGTCACGGCTTTCCCGCAAGGCAACTAATTGACGACGAGCTCGTCCTGCCAATTGGCCACCAATCAGGGCTACGACAAGAAAGAAGAATACTGTAATAAATTGATCCCGATGGCTCATCGCTAGGGTGTAACGAGGCTCGGTGAAAAAGAAGTTATAAACCAGAAAGCTGAGTAGAGCGCTAAGCATGGCAGACCGTGTGCCACTATAGACAGCTGTTACTAGCACCCCTGTCAAGAAGATTAGCGATAGATTCGCAAGTGCCATCATATGATCGATAAGTAATGACAAGCCCAGCGTAATAGGCAATATACATATTGGAAGGAGCCATTCACGAATAGACAATCGTGCTAGTGATCGCTTCATACGATGCAAGGGCTTATATCGCTCAGTTTCGGCGATGACGATCAGGTCGAACTCATGAGCTTTCCGCAAAAGTTGTTTGCTGAAGGAGCGCTGCCAGTTACACCAAAAAGAGTTCTCAGAACGACTGACCATGAGAGTGGTAACATTTAGACGACGAGCATAATCAAGTAGCTCGCCAACACGGCTTTCTCCGGACAATACAGTAATTTCGCCACCGAGGCGCTCGATCAACTGGCTACTTTTCTCAAGTTCCGAGCGTTCTGAAGAATCGGCATTGCCTATGTCCACATACACAGCTTGCCAAGTAGCGTTACCTCGTTCAGCCATGCGGTGGGTTGCACGAATCAGCGTGGCATCATCGGTGCTGCCTCTCAAGGCAACGAGAATTTTTGGACGTACCGGCCATGGGCCAGGTACGCCATGTATGCCCATGGAATCGCGTACATCGTTCTCGATGCGTTCTGCCATGGTCTGCATCGCTAGCTCGCGCAGTGCGGTTAGATTCGCTATGTTGAAGAACCCATCTAACGCCGCGCGTGCTTGCTCGGGAATATAGACTTTGCCCTGCTTTAGTCGTTGGATAAGCTCTTCGGGTGTCAAATCGATGAGTGTAATATCGCGGGCGCGGGTAATGAGAGAATCAGGAATCGTTTCGCGCATTCGAATGTTAGTGATACGAGCAACAGCGTCATTCAAGCTTTCGATATGCTGGACATTCAGAGTTGTCCAGACATCAATGCCTATATCGAGAAGCTCCTCGATATCTTGATAGCGACGTGGATGACGGCCGCCGGGTATATTGCGATGGGCTAATTCATCGACCAATACGATTGCTGGTGCGTGTTCGAGAGTGGCATCTAAATCGAACTCCTGAAACTGATGTTCCCGATGTTCTCGCGTAACGAGCGAAATGCGGTCGAGGCCATGGCAGAGTTGCTCAGTCTCCGTCCGCCCATGAGACTCAATAACTCCTATCACGATATTCTCGCCTTCGGCGGCTCGCTCATGGGCCGCTCGGAGCATGGCGCTCGTCTTCCCGACACCAGGGGCGGCGCCGAGGAAAATTCGTAGATGACCGCGCCCCTCTTGGCGCGCGATCTTTAGAAAAGCTTCTGGGGTAGGGCGTGAAATCGTGGTGTCACTCGTCGTATTCTTGTAGCTCATCTGAGGTACCCTCGAGTGCACCTGTATCCAGGGCAAGATTCAAAGTCAGGACATTAACGGAAGGTCTGCCAAGAAAGCCTTCGTACTGAGTTGCCGCCTGAATCGCCTGTTTTATCGACGATGCTTGTAGGCCCCGCTCCCGGCTGATCCTAGGGACTTGAGCCATGGCGGCAGCAGGAGAGATGTGCGGGTCGATACCTGAACCCGATGCGGCCAGCAAGTCGATAGGGATTTCTCCAGGCTTAAGCCCATCGCGCAAATGCAGTTGGTGTACCTCCTCTAGAGCACGTGCTCGTAAGGCGGGGTTACTCGGTGCAAGGTTGGAGCCTGAGACTTCGTTAGGGGCATACTCGGCTGCTGAAGGACGCCCATGAAAGTACTCGGCCCCCCTGAATGACTGGCCCACCAGCGTTGAGCCCACCACCTTACCCTGAGGACCATATAGCATACTGCCAGTCGCTTGGTGGGGAAAGAAGGTGCCACTTAACGTTGTAACCACAAAGGGGTAAAACAATCCCAGTAAGCTGGCCAGTACAATCACTAGCCGCAGCGACGCTAGCATTGAAATACGTGTCATAGGTATAGCGTTCATGATCGAACTCCTAGTAAAAGCTAGCCATTAGCATGTCGAGCAGCTTGATTGCAGGGAAGGGCAGCAAGATACCACCGAGTCCATAGATCAGCAGGTTTCGACGAAGCAGTTCTGTCGCTGAAGAGACGTTAAAGCGTACGCCTCGCAACGCAAACGGCACCAGTGCCGGGATGACGAGAGCATTGAAGATCACAGCGGATAACACAGCAGTCTGCGGTGAATGCAGCTCGAGGACGTTCAGAGCTTGTAGGGCCGGGATATTGGCGGCAAAGAGTGCTGGCAATATGACGAAATACTTGGCGATATCATTGGCGAGCGAAAAAGTAGTCAGCGCCCCTCGGGTAATGAGTAGCTGCTTGCCGATCTCTACCGCACTCAGGAGTTTGCCTGGATCAGAATCGAGATCCACCATATTGCCGGCTTCACGGGCTGCTTGGGTACCTGAATTCATGGCAAGGCCAAGATCGGCCTGGGCCAGTGCCGGAGCGTCGTTCGTGCCATCCCCCATCATTGCCACCAAGCGTCCCGAAGCCTGCTCCTTTCGAATGATCTCCAGTTTGCGCTCTGGGGTGGCTTCCGCTACGTAATCGTCTACCCCAGCTTCTGCTGCGATCGCTGCTGCCGTGATTGGGTTATCGCCGGTGATCATCACCGTCTTGACTCCTATCTCGTGAAGCTGGGCAAAGCGTTCCGCGATACCGTCCTTAATAACATCGGATAAGGCGATGATCCCTAACAGTTGGTCGTTTTCGGCTACTGCTAGTGGCGTAGCCCCATCGCGAGAAATACGCTCTATAAGACGCTGATACGAGGCAGGTACATGGCCGCCCTGTTCTTGTACGAACGTCGCGATGGCATTTGTAGCGCCTTTTCGTAGCTGTCTACCATCGGGAGAATCGATGCCGGAAAGGCGTGTCGAGGCCGAGAAGGGTATGAATGTGGCTCGATTGTCTAGAGAGAGTGCGGCACCCTTATCACGAGCCAGATTGACAATGGACTTCCCTTCCGGTGTGGGGTCATCCAGCGAGCACAGGAACGCGATATCACGTAACCGATCGTTGGGAACATTATCACAAGGAGTGAATTCAGTAGCCTGGCGGTCACCTAGCGTAATAGTGCCGGTCTTGTCGAGCAGCAGAGTATCGATGCTACCAGCAATTTCGACGGCCTTGCCCGATTTGGCAATGAGGTTGGCGCGCATTGCCCGCTCCATCCCGGCAATACCGATGGCCGGTAACAATCCGCCAATGGTGGTTGGGATTAGACATACTAGCAGTGCCACCAACATGACTGGCGATGGTGTGATACCGACAAATTCTGCCATGGGCACCAAGGTAACAACGACAATCAGAAAAATCAGTGTGAGGGTAGTAATCAATACTGATAAAGCTAATTCACTTGGCGTTTTCTGACGGTTGGCACCTTCCACAAGGGCGATCATACGATCCAGGAGTGACTCGCCTGGATTGACACTGACCTCTATCACCAGCTCGTCAGAGAGCAACTTAGTACCGGCACTAACTCCGCTGTTATCGGTACCGGATTCTCGTAATACTGGTGCAGACTCACCGGTGACGGCAGATTCATTGATGGAGCCTGCGCCCTCAATGATTTCGCCATCGGCTGGAATTAACTCGCCGGCAATGACCCTAACGTAATTACCACGGCGCAGCGTATCGGCGGCCACCATGGTTTCACTACCATCCTTTTCCTGCTTACGTGCCTTGAGTTGACCTCGTGTTGCCCGCAGGCTGCCAGCGTGCGCTTTTCCTCGTGATTCTGCTAAGGCTTCCGCTCCATTAGCGAACAATAGGGTCGCGAGCAGTACTAGTGTGACGGCCAACGAAAAAACGAGATTCTTGCCTTGAGTAGCAGCCAGCACTGTATATAGGCCGCAGACCAGGGTACCTACACCGACTACGGCCATTACTGGGTTTCGGGACATGGCTCGTGGCGCTAGCCTGAGGAACATCTCTTTGACCAGATTGCTCCAATCAGGTCGCCAATCTTCGCGGTGTGAAGAACGAGGCGTTTGTGATGCAGTAGACATACGAACCTTCTCCTCAGAAGCCGAGAGTAAGTTGTTCGGCCACAGGGCCAAGCATGAGTACAGGCAGGAAGCCCAGAAGATTGACGATGACAATCACACCCGCTGTGAGACCGACGAAGGCGCCGCTTTCCATATCCAAGCTGCCGCGTCCAGAGGGGGCAGTACGTTTAGCTGAAAGCCAGGCTGCGATCGCTAATGGAGCAAAGAGGGGGAGAAAGCGTCCTATCAGAAGCGCGACTACGCCAGTGAGATTCCACCAGAGAGAGTCGTCAGCCAAACCCTCAAATCCAGAACCATTGTTAGCGAACGATGAGGTATATTCGTAAAGGATTTGAGTCAGGCCGTGAAATCCCGGGTTAGAGCTGATAGCTAAATCAGGGAAAGATACCGTCAGCGCCGTTAAACTGAGAATCACCAGTGGCTGAGCGAGGATTGCCAGCGAGATCCAGCGTATCTCACGAGCTTCCAAGGGCTTACCTAATATTTCCGGCGCTCGCCCGATCATCAGCGAACCGATGAAAGCCGCCAACATGAGGTAGAGGAAATAGCCAATCAGACCGACTCCGATGCCGCCAAAGGTTACATTAACGAACATGTCCATTAATGTTATTGCGCCACCCAATGGATTGAAGCTGTCATGCATGGCATTGACTGAGCCATTGGAAGTTTGTGTCGTCCAACTAGCCCACAGCGCCGACATGTCATGGCCGAAGCGTACCTCCTTTCCCTCCATGTTGGAGGCGCCGGGAGTAGATAGCCCTATAAAAGCGGCGTTGGGCGCTCGTTCCGAGAGGATTGTTGATGTTGTCGAGACGATAGAAAAAGTAAGCATAATAAAGGCAATGCCGAGCATCAGCTTATGTCGCCCCGTCAGGATGCTAATAGCCACAAGCAGAGCCATCGGGATCAGCAATATTGAAACCGTCTCAATCATGTTGGAAAGTGGGGTGGGGTTTTCCAGCGGTACGGCTGAGTTCGCGCCATACCAGCCACCCCCGTTAGTGCCGAGCTGCTTGATAGCGACCATCGAGGCGACTGGGCCGAGTGGAATGACTTGAGTGGTGGTGACCTGGCTGTCCAGTGGCTCTAGCGTTTGTGCACCTTGATAGGTACTAGGCACGCCTTGCCACGACAGTAACAGTGCGACCACGATGGCGACTGGTAGCATGACACGCAATAATGTACGCATGAGATCGCGATAATAATTGCCCAAGCTGACCACTGTGCTATTCCCATCTGAGGCTGCGATAGTCGATGGCTTCTTGAAGAGAATGCGCGCTATCGCCAACAGCACTGCGAGAGCCGTTGCCGGTGTAATGAACTGCAGAGTCACGACGGCGAGAGTCTGGCTAAGGTATGATAGGTGAGCCTGGCCCGAGTAATGCTGCTGATTTGTATTGGTGGCAAAAGAGACGGCTGTGTGAAGCGCTGTATCCCATGGCATGCCGGGTATCCCGTCTGGATTTAGCGGTAGCATGTCTTGTGACATGAATACGACCCAAGCCAGTAGAATCAGTATGACGTGTAGTTTTGTTACGGCCCAAGCATAGCCTTGCCAAGTCATTTCGCATCGGGCATCTACTCCTGACAAGCGATACAGTATCGCCTCGATGGGGCCGAAGAAGTTGTCAAAGGGGGCCTTGGACTCAGTATCCAAGGAACGGGCCATGTAATGACCCAGAGGAAGCGCTAGCCCAATGACCAGCACATAGCAGAGTATTACCTCGTTCATGGTGCCTCCCCTAGAACCGTTCCGGCCAGAGTAAAGCAGCGAGGAGATAACCCCCTAGCGCCATGGATATTACGAGTAACAGTATTTGCATTGCCTTGTCTCCTTGATGGATAAGGCAAGCTTAGAAAGGTGAGGCGTAAAAAATCTACGGTGTTCTAGAAGTATTGGCGTAAAAAAAACGTAAAAACTAACGATGTGTTGCGCTATCTAGAATAAGCTGTCCAAAGCATGTCCTTCCGTGCTTGGTTTAGTCTTACTTGTATCTCTCATTGAAGAGTACCTTGCAGCATATGAAGCAGAATTATTTTTGCTCTCAAACGAAGTTAAGGGCGATGTATGTGAATATAGCAAGCTATATGCTCTATTATCGCCATTGATTTTTCTCAAAACATTTCACTTCTTTTCGTATTTTAATCAATAGTCAGTAGTCGAGTCGTTTTTTTTGTGTACCTATTATTTTGTAAGATAATTGTTGGCCAGAGTGTCATTAAGATATTATTAGAAATTGTAAGTGTATCTGCTTCTAATGTGAAGGCCGCATTTGTTATCAGGCTGATGGCCAATCGACAGCCGTTTGGCGCAATATTTCACAAAATTCGTTGACTGGTTCTTCATATATGGTGTTTTTTCGCGTTAGTAGACCAAAAGGGGCTAGAGTGCGACCCAGTGATAGCGATAGACGAGTAATCAGATTTGCATCTAAATAATCACGTAATACGGTCTCTGCCATCACCATCAAGCAATCACTTTGCTGTACTAGTTGTAAAGCGGCAAAGATCGAACCACATTCGATGATATCGCGGGGTGACACTAGGCCAGCCGCTTCGAATTCTTTCTCCAGTGCCTGTCGTGCTGGCGTAGAAGTCGGCTGCAATATCCAAGGCCATTCCTCAATCAGACTCGCCAACGGTGGAAGCTGTTGTCGACATAAAGGGTGATCTTTACGCACCACAGTAACAAGCGTCTCGTTGCCCAGCGGTTCAAAGTCGAACTGGTTATGCTGAATAGAGGTGACATAACGGGCTATGGCAATGTCGACCTTGCCTTGCTCGAGTAATTCAACGAGCTGGTCGCTGGTCTCGCCCATTAGGCGGAACTGAAGCATGGGGCGGTCGCGCTTCATCGTAATCACGGCCTTTGCGACGAGATCCGGTGCAGCTCCCATGATGGTCCCTACAGTGAGTTGTCCACGACCACCGAGCTGATAACGATTAATTTCCTCGGCACAGCGATCTAGGCGTGTGAGCGCATTGTTGGCAAAGTCGATGAGCATTTCACCTATAGTGGTAGGCGTCATCCCGCGAGCCCCCCGTTCGAATAGCCGACAGCCAAATACTTTCTCAATCTCGCCGAGCATTCTGGTAGCAGCCGGCTGTGACATGTGCATAGCGGTCGAGGTTTGATGCAAATTACGCAATCGTCCCAGTGTTGCTACCAATAAAAGATGTTTGTAGCGCAGTCTTGCCAGTAGTGCCTGATAGCCTTCCATTGTGCTCCTTATCGATACCTATCCGTTATGACGTCGGATCAAGGTTTTTAGACTGCGACATTGGTCGTGCAACCAAAGGCCAGCCGCGGTTAAGCTGCCACCGACAACCAGCCTAGCATGCGGGGTTCAGCGTTCCGATACCGAAAAGGTATCAGGAGAAGCGTGAATCTCATTGGTCTCACTCAAGACTCTTGGGTAGAACTTCTCTCAGTATCTCTTTGCATTCAGCCCTGAGGAGAAGTTCATGAGTGAGGTTGTTATCAAGCAAGTCCGCGCCTTTACTGTCCGAGGCGGTGGGGCGGATTATCACGATCAGACTGAAGGGCACTGGATCGATTCCCAGATTGCTACGCCAATGAGCAAGTATCCTGAGTACCGGATGAATCGTCGTAGCTTCGGGCTCAATGTGCTCGGCACCCTGGTCGTCGAACTGGAAGCCAGCGATGGGACCGTCGGTTTCGGGGTGACGACTGGTGGCGAGATCGGTGCATGGATCGTTGAGAAGCACTTGGCTCGTTTTATTGAAGGCCAGCGAGTCACTGATATTGAGAAGATCTGGGATCAGATGTTCAACGCCACGCTGTTTTATGGCCGCAAAGGTGTCGTGATCAACACCATTTCCTGTGTTGACCTAGCGCTATGGGATCTACTGGGGAAAGTTCGTGGCGAGCCAGTGCATCAACTATTGGGTGGCCCGGTGCGTGACGAGCTGACTTTTTACGCCACTGGTGCACGGCCTGATCTTGCCAAGGACATGGGGTTCATTGGCGGAAAGATGCCGTTGATTCATGGTCCTGCTGAGGGGGAAGAAGGACTGCGACGTAATCTCGAGCACTTGGCTGAGATGCGTAGTGCTGTGGGCGAAGATTTCTGGCTGATGTATGACTGCTGGATGAGCCTTGATCTCAACTACGCGACTCGTCTGGCTCAAGGTGCACGGGAATATGGTCTGAAATGGATCGAGGAGGCGCTTCCACCTGATGACTATTGGGGATATGCCCAGCTCAAGCGAGATGTGCCTAAGGGCATGTTGGTCAATACCGGCGAACATGAAGCCACGCGCTGGGGATTCCGGATGCTTATGGAGATGGATTGCTGTGATGTGATCCAACCTGACGTCGGGTGGTGTGGTGGCATCACTGAGTTGATCAAGATCTCAGCGCTGGCGGATGCCCACAACAAGCTGGTGGTTCCCCATGGCTCCTCGGTTTACAGCTATCACTTCGTGATCACTCGTCACAATAGTCCCTTCGCTGAGTTTTTGATGATGGCGCCCAAGGCAGATGAAGTAGTGCCGATGTTCAATCCACTGCTGCTCGACGAGCCGGTCCCGGAAAACGGCCGCATGTCAGTCTCAAAGTTGGATAAGCCAGGTTTTGGGGTTCGTTTGAATCCCGAGTGCGAGCTCGCGCGTCCCTACACTCACTGAGTTAGCTGATCACGAGAGTTAAAGGAGGCTAAAGATGCCGATCCACGCGTTTCGCATGAACCTACATAAGGGACAGGAAGCCGAGTATTGGCGCCGGCATCAAACATTGTGGCCTGAGCTCGCGGCGGCGTTAGAGGAGGCGGGTATTGAAGACTATCGTATCTTCTTGGATCACGAGACCTGTCACTTATTTGCCATCATGTTTTCAAGAGAAGATCACCATGTCGATGCGCTATCCGACCTTCCGGTAATGCGTCGCTGGTGGGAGTACATGGCCGATATCATGGAAACATACGAGGACCATGCCCCTGTCAGCGTGCCACTCGACCAGGTATTTGCGTTCCATCCCGGAGAGCTCTGATGCAAGTGATCGACCCTCATGTGCATTTCTGGAATCTTGGCCAGGGCAATCAGCCCTGGCTTGATCATCCATCGCCTAACTTGCTTGGTGACTACACACCGATGGCACGGGACTACGGCCCGGAAGATCTTTTGGTTGACGCAGGCGACATCGAACTTCTCGGTGCGGTTCACATTGAGGCCGATGCCGTCGATCCACTGGCCGAAACCCACTGGTTGGCTGGGCGCATTGAGGAAGGACGAGCGCCGAGGCTGCCATCTGCCCTGGTAGTAGGTGCTGATCTGTCGCGGCAGGATGCCGATGAGCAACTCGCGGCGCAATGTCAGGCCTCCGAGAAGGTACGAGGCGTGCGTCAGATCCTCAATGTCCATGCCGATCCGCTGTATGACTATGTCGGTCGTCATTACATGGGTGAGCCGACCTGGTGCGCCAATTTTGCTCTATTGGCGCGCTACGAGCTTTCCTTTGACCTACAAATCTATCCCTCGCAGATGTCACAGGCGGCACGTCTTGCCGAGGATCATCCTGAAGTCCCGATAATACTGAATCATGCTGGTATGTACGTAGACCGTCATCACATGACCGGTTGGCGAGAATGGCGTGATGGGCTTCGTCGCCTGGCCGCGTGTGACAATGTCAGCCTCAAGCTCAGCGGGTTCGGCATGCTGGATCATCACTGGACAGTTGGTAGCCTCCGCCCCCTGATCCTTGAGGCTATTGATGCCTTTGGTGTGGACAGAAGCATGTTTGCTTCCAACTTTCCGGTAGACAGCCTGTATGCCTCTTACCCAACGATCTGGAAAGCCTACGCCGAGATTGTGGTCGATGCTTCGTCAAGTGAGGTGCAAGCACTATTTGTAGAGAATGCCCGGCGTATTTATCGCCTTTAAGCCAACCTTATCCTGCCTGTAAGTTTCGTTGCCAAAGGCAGGGAGCCATTGTCAGATTCAGGAGCCGTTATGCTGCTCAATGAGAAATCCGTCATCATCACCGGGGCTTCCCGAGGTATCGGGCGTGCCGCGGCTCTGGAGTGTGCTCGCCAGGGGGCCAACGTAGTCATTGGCTACAGCGGTAGTGAATCCAGTCGCCCCGGTGTCGAGGCTTTGATCGCCGAGATCGAGGCATTAGGACGTCGTGCCTGTGCTATAGGAGCCCCAGCAGGTGACCCCGAGACAGGCGAGTTATTGGTCGATGCCGCAGTAAAGCACTTCGGCGGCGTTGATATCTTTGTCAACAACGCTGGTATTTGTCCTTTCCATGCCTTTCTCGATATGCCCAAAGAGCTCTATCAAGAAACGGTCGATACGAACCTGAATGGAGCCTTTTTCGCCGTTCAGGCGGCTGCCAATCAGATGAAGATTCAAGGGCGGGGCGGTTCGATCATCGCTGTGAGTTCCATCAGTGCACTGGTCGGTGGCGGCATGCAGACCCACTACACGCCGACCAAGGCTGGGCTCGTCTCGCTGATGCAATCCTGTGCCGTCGCCTTGGGGGGCTATGGCATCCGTTGCAATGCTGTATTGCCAGGCACTATTGAGACTGACATTAACAAGGATGACCTGGCTGACGAAGAGAAGCGCCAGTACATGGTGAGTCGTACTCCCCTGGGGCGATTGGGCCGCCCAGACGACTTGGCGGGCCCAATCGTCTTTCTGGCATCCGATATGGCGCAGTATATCACCGGCGCTTCGCTTCTTGTCGACGGTGGCATGTTCGTCAATCTGCAGTAACTCACGCACGCGAGACCATGGATCGAGGATGCCTGATGCACTTACCAACGAACACCTTCAAAGCTGCCCTGAGTCAACAGGAACCACAGTACGGCATATGGGCCGGATTCGGTACCGGGTACGCTGCAGAAATCTGTGCCACGACTGGTTATGACTGGATGCTCATCGACGGCGAACATGCACCTAATAACGTGAGGTCGCTTCTTGAGCAGCTTCAGGCGGTAACCCCTTATGACACCGCGCCAGTGGTTCGGGCTGTCAATCAAGATCCTGCACTGATTAAGCAATTACTGGACATCGGGGCTCAGACCCTAATGGTTCCTATGGTGGAGACTGCAGAGCAAGCCCGGGAGCTAGTGCGCGCCATGCGTTATCCGCCGCATGGCATTCGTGGTGTCGGCGGTGGCCTGGTTCGTGCCACACGTTGGGACGGTATCGCTGACTATCTGGCGATCGCTCATGAGGAGCTATGTCTGATCGTCCAAGTGGAGTCTAAACAAGGGGTTGAGAATGCTGAGGCAATCGCAGCGGTAGAAGGTGTCGATGCTGTCTTTATCGGACCAGCGGATCTGTCGGTGAGCCTAGAACATCCTGGAAACCCAGGGCATGCCGATGTTCAGGAAGCTATTGAAAAGGTCATTCATAGCGTACGCGATGCCGGAAAACCGGTCGGTATATTGGCACCTGTAGAAGACGACGCTCACCGTTATCTCTCTCTAGGCTGCCATTTTATTGCCGTCAGTATCGATATCAGCCTGATGCGACAGGCCGCCATCGCGAACCTGAGTCGCTATCGGAAACAAGATAAGTCCTGCGTGCCCTCAAGTACCTACTAAACCAGAAAGTCAGATCGAAAAACAATAATGGAGACGCCATCATGTCTAGCCATCAGCCTATCTATCAGAACTATATCAATGGCACCTTCGAGACCACTAGTGATCATCTCGAGGTCTTCAACCCCGCCACCGGCGGGAAGATATCGCGGGTTCCAGAGTCAAGCGTAGAGGATGTTGATCGTGCTTTGGCGGCGGCACGCAGCGCCCAAAAAGGCTGGGCCGCAAAGCCCGCCGTCGAGCGAGCCGCCTACCTGCGCCAAATTGCTGCGTGCATCAGAGAGAATGTACCACGCCTAGCACGTATTATTTCCGAGGAGCAGGGCAAGGTTTCGGCACTTGCTGAGACGGAGGTCAATTTCACGGCTGACTACCTGGACTACATGGCAGAGTGGGCACGGCGTATTGAAGGAGAAATCATCGAGAGTGACCGCCCCAATGAAAATATCTTCCTATTTCGTAAACCGCTCGGGGTTGTGGCTGGCATCTTGCCATGGAATTTCCCGTTCTTCCTTATTGCGCGAAAGATGGCCCCAGCGCTGGTGACCGGCAATACAATCGTCATTAAGCCTAGTGAAGAGACACCCAATAACTGCTTCGAGTTCGCCAAGTTGCTCGACACGGTGGGGCTCCCCGCAGGCGTGTTCAACGTGGTTAGCGGCAGTGGCGCCAGCACTGGCAATGCTCTGACCAAAAGCGCCGAGGTCGATATGATCAGTTTTACCGGTAGTGTGGCTACCGGGTCGAGAATCATGACCAGTGCAGCTGGCAACATCACAAAGCTTAACCTCGAGCTGGGGGGGAAGGCGCCCGCGATTGTCCTCGCTGATGCCGACATTGATTTGGCGGTCAAGGCGATTCATGGATCACGCATCATTAATAGTGGTCAGGTGTGCAATTGTGCAGAACGCGTCTACGTCGAGCGAGGTGTCGCGGACGAGTTCATTGATCGAATGGGGCGGATCATGCGAACGACGACCTATGGTGATCCGCTGGCTCAGCCTGATGTGGATATGGGGCCGCTAATCAATCAGGCCGGTCTCGACAAGGTCGATGCTATGGTCAAACGAGCTCTCGCTGACGGAGCAGACCTGGTAACAGGCGGGGCGCTCGGTGATTTGCCGCGTGGCCATCATTACCAGCCTACTGTCCTGGCCGGTTGCCACAATGACATGCAAATTATGCGTCAGGAAATCTTTGGTCCCGTACTCCCAATCCAGGTAGTCGAGGATATGGAGGAGGCCATCGCGCTTGCCAATGACTCCGACTATGGCCTGACATCGTCTATCTACACCCGAAACCTCTCTAGTGCCATGCAAGCTTGTCGCGAGATCGACTACGGGGAGACCTACGTCAATCGCGAGAACTTCGAGGCTATGCAAGGATTTCATGCAGGGGTTCGCAAGTCAGGTATGGGGGGCGCCGACGGAAAGCATGGACTCTATGAGTATACCCATAGCCATGTCGTCTACCTCGAGGCCTGAAAGCCTAAACGCTGAAATAGTGGCTTTCTGCTATTAAAATAATGAGAGGTGCGCGCCATGAGCGATAATATACAAGCTGCTGGGGGCGGCTCTGACGTTAGTAGCGAATACGAACGACAGGTCGTTCCTGACCAAGCAAGAATGGGGTTCAAGAGCTTTCTCGGCATGTACGCTGGGGAGCATACTGCTGGTACTGAGTTGATGATCGGGCCGCTGTTCGTATTGGCGGGGGTGGCCGCATTCGACGTCGTTGTTGGGTTGCTGATCGGCAATGCATTGGCGGTATTGAGTTGGTTGTTACTTACCGCGCCCATCGCGACTCGAGTACGCCTGACTCTTTACTACCACATCGAGAGAATAGCCGGGCGCTATACAGTCGTACTCTACAATCTGGCAAACGGATTGGCATTCTGCTTCTTGGCAGGCGCCATGATCACGGTATCCGCTACTGCCGTCGGGGTTTGGTTCGGATTCCCACTGCCAACACTTGCAGATCTGACGCCTAACAGTATTGGCTGGGTGTTGAGTGTGCTTGGTGTCGGAGGAGTGATCACCTTGGTGGCCGCCTACGGTTATCGTTTTGTTTCGTGGTTTGCCAATATTGCTGCGCCCTGGATGGTATTAATCTTCCTTGGCTTTGGGATTGTCTCGTTGAAGTGGTTCATGGATGCAACGGGGGCAGAGATCGGATCGGCTACCGAACTCTGGACCTTGGCTGAAACGGCGATCTGGACAGGGGTACGAGTGCCAGGGCAACCAGATTTCACCCTATGGCACGTAATATTCTTCGCCTGGTTTGCCAACATGGCCATGCATGTAGGGATGTCTGATCTTTCAGTGCTGCGCTTTGCTCGCAAGAGCTGGTATAGCATCGCCTCGGCTGCAGGGATGTATGTAGGTCATTTCATGGCATGGATTGCCGCCTCAATGCTGTTCGCTTTCCAGATGTACGATGCGGGCTTGACCACGGACAGTGCCATGATCGCTGCTGCCGAGGCAGGACGAATCCCCAACCCACTTCCAGGACCACTGGCTGATCAAGCGTTGGGTGTTGCCGGGTTGATCTGTGTAATCATCGCTGGGTGGACTACTGCTAACCCAACTATTTATCGAGCCGGTTTGGCCTTCCAGGCGATCATCCCTAATGTTTCGCGCTTCAAAGTGACCCTGGGCACGGGACTGCTGACCACATTCGTAGCGATGTTTCCGGGAGTGGCGATGCAGCTACTTGGTTTCGTGGCGCTATATGGATTGTTGTTGATGCCCATCGGGGCGGTAATTGTCATCGATTACTGGGTGCTCCCCAAGCTGGGGCTCAACAGCTTCTATGCCGAAGGGGTAGATCGCAAGTTCACTTATCCAGTCTTGGCGACTTGGCTGATCACGTTGGCGATTTGCTTGGGACTAGTGGAATACGCGGAAATCGAGATCTTCTTCGTTGCCTTGCCAGGCTGGTTCATCGCCGCATTACTTTTTATCGGATTGAGCTATCTGGCTCAGAGAAAAGATTCGACTCAATCTATTGGAAGAGACAGTAGCTCCAATAGTGCGCAGGTTGGGACAATGCATGCTTCGATGAAGGAGTGATCGCTATGCGAAAAGCATTACAAACAATTTCAATGTTAATGCTGGTCCTGACAGTATTGTTTCCTGTGCTGTATCTTATCGACGCTATCGATGCGTCATTAATGAAAACCAGTATTCTAGGAGTTACAATAGTCTGGTTCGTCGTCACTCCTTTTTGGATGGGGCGAGAAACATCTAACCGTAGTAAATGACTCACTTTGTCGCTGATCATGTTAAGTGCGAGGGTTTAACGTTTTCCGATCCTCGCCTAATTTATATGCTTGATAAATATCTGACAATAAAAACGATTGTTCCAAATAATTAGGAAGTGTTCTCTATGGAAGTATTGCACCTGGTAGTATCAATCGCGTTAATCTTATTTTTAATTCTTTATGTGAAGATAAATGCCGCTATTAGTCTAATAGTTGGTAGTCTTTATTTAGGGATTGCCATGCAGCTAGGTATGACGGGGACGGTCGATGCAATAAGTAATGGATTTGGTGAGATTATGGCAGGCATCGGTCTTCCGATAGGTTTTGGCGTAATCATTGGACAATTGATGAGTGACTCAGGTTCAGCACATAAAATCGCATACACACTAGTTGCAAGTGCACCTCGTAGTGCTGGGCTCTATGTGTTGGGATTAACAGGTTTTCTTCTATCAATACCAGTATTTTTCGATGTTACCTTTGTGATTTTAATACCACTTGGGGTGGCGTTAGCCAAGACTCTTGGTAAGCCATTGCCCTATGCAATTGGCGCATTGGTTATCGGAGCTGCTACATCACATACTATAGTCCCCCCAACGCCTAATCCGTTGGCTGCAGCCACTATACTAAATTTCGATATTGGCGTTATGACTTTTGCAGGGCTTGGAGTGGGGCTTGTAACTGCGCTAATTGTTATGAAACTTTATTTTATATTATTAGACTGTGGCATATGGAACCAGAGTAAAGATGAAGTAAGTAACCTTTATTATAATGAGGATGCTAAAAGTGATGATAGTATTCCCGATATTCCTCTATGGATGGCTTTAGCTCCAGTAATTCTGCCTATTTTATTGATCCTGAGTGGTACCGGTTATAGTTACTGCCAGCAATTGGGTATAGTTGCCGGTAAAGAATTGCCTCCTATTATTGAGTTCTTAAGTGATCGTATTGTTGCACTTATGACAGGAGCTTTGGTTGCCTATTTGGTTGCTTCGAGAGAAATGGTAGGGCAGGAGAGAGATGTTTCAGCTTCACGGGGGCTACAAATGGCTGGTGTTGTACTGATGGTAACAGGAGCAGGAGGCGCTTTCGGGAAGGTGATAGAGACAACACAGATAGGTAAAGTTTTAGTTGACAGCCTTTTCCATGAAACTCAGTCGGCACTTAGTATGATCTTGCTTACCTACTCTTTAGCTGCAATTTTTCGCATAGCCCAAGGATCCGGTACTGTTGCTGGTATCACTGCTATGACTATTATGTCCGGAGCGGCATCTACAGGAGTTGTTGATCCACTATGGATTGCTTTAGCTGCATTGTCTGGTGGTATTAGTATTGGTCATGTTAATGATAGTGGGTTCTGGATTACTACTCAACTAGCAGGGTTTAGTGTTCGGGGTGGATTTAAAACCTATACTCTAGCCGAAGCTATGGTCTCATTAATGATTTTATGCTTAACGATGTTAGGTGCTGCATTATGGCCGTAATATAAGTAGTCTGATGCGTACACTTAAAGAAAGGCTCTTCGACGTCAGGTGTGGAATTAGTGCCCTGAAGGGTCCAGGATATGGGCCCCCGAACAGGCTGGAGAATTGACATGGACGGTACTCAGATCCTGACCCTTGGTTTGGGCTTGCAAGCGCCTTGGAAACTCAAGGACCAGTATCTGGATTGTAGTGGCACAGTGAATCTGGCCACCTGACTTTGAGTGTATGATGGCTCACAGAGACAATCAGGTGCAGATGATGACGAAGAAGAGAACGTTTAGCCCGGAATTTCGCTTGGAAGCGGCCCAGCTCGTGGTCGACCAGGGCTACACGCTGAAGGCGGCGTGTGAGGCCATGGGGGTTGGCAAATCCACCATGGAGTATTGGGTTCGCAGGCTTCGCGCTGAGCGGGCAGGCAAGGCGCCGCTGAAAGGTGAGGCTCTGACGCCGGAACAGCGTGAGATCCAGGAACTGAAGCGCAAGCTGCGGCGAGTGGAAGAAGAGAAGGCAATATTAAAAAAGGCTACCGCTCTCTTGATGTCGGACTCCCTGAGCAATTCTCGATAATCGAGCGACTTGAAGAGAGCTACGCGGTGCAGCACTTGTGTCAGGTGTTTGGGGTGCATCGCAGTAGCTACCGGGCTTGGCGTAGTCGGGATAGAAGACCTTGTGAGACTGAGCAGAAGCTGCTGGATCAGGTTGTCGAGGCGCATACCGTCAGTAACGGCTCTGCCGGCGCTCGCAGCATTGCAAAAATGGTCACGCAGGCAGGAATACAGTTGAGTCGTTATCGGGCCAGCAGGCGGATGAAGCAACTGGGGCTGATGAGTTCGCAGCCGCCGAGGCACGCCTACAAGAAGGCTGATCAGCCACACCTGGATATACCGAATGTTCTTGATCGGGAGTTCGATGTAAAGCAGCCCAATCAGGTATGGACCGGCGACATTACCTATATTTGGGCAGGGGCACGCTGGGCTTATCTGGCAGTGGTCATCGACTTGTATGCTCGTAAACCCGTGGGGTGGGCATTGTCCCTATCGCCGAACACGGAGCTGGTAAAGAAAGCGCTGACCATGGCCTACGAATCGCGTGGAGAGCCACGGAATATCCTGTTTCATTCGGATCAGGGTTGCCAGTACACCAGCCGGGCATTCCGGCAGATGCTCTGGCGCTACCGAATGACACTGAGTCTCAGTCGCCGTGGCAATTGCTGGGACAATGCCCCAACAGAGCGCTTCTTCAGAAGCCTGAAAACGGAATGGATACCAGAGATCGGCTATCCCGATGTTGCTGCGGCGAAGCGATCTGTCACTGATTATATGATCGGTTACTACAGCAGCCTCCGGCCGCACAAGCATAACGATGGGATACCGCCGAATTTGGCAGAAAAGAACTACTGGAATGCTCAAAGCTCGGTGGCCAAAAGCACTTGACCACTACATCTTTCAGGCTGCCAGATCTCGGGCTCGCGGCTACCGAAACGAAAGCAATTTCATTGCAATGATCTACCTGATCGGCAGCCTCGTGGATCGCACGCTGGACGAAGTTAAATCCACACGAAACGTCGAAGAGCCGTATTTCCCTTGGATTGATACTTTAGTCAAGGTGACGCACAAAAAGTTGGCTGCTCTCCAATTCCGTTTGTATGATGTATGACAACAACGAGGTGAAGGCTACCTGTACCACCGATTCCCCATCGGGCATTCGAAAACAAGACAAGAGGATGATTCAATGCATTTTCAACACACAGAGGTCAAGCAGGCGATCAGCGATGGATTGCTATCGTTCCCCGTAACCGATTTCGATGCTCAGGGACGTTTTGATGCCGAAAGCTATCGACAGCGTTTGGAATGGTTTATTAGTCACGAGATCTCCGCTGTATTCGTTGCAGGCGGTACAGGTGAGTTCTTCAGCCTCTCCATCGACGAGTTTCGAGAAATTGTACGTTTGGCTGTTCAGACGGTTGATGGGAAATTGCCTGTTATAGCTAGTGCCGGTCTCAGTGTAGAGATGGGGAGTGAGTTTGCACGTATCGCTGAGGAAGAGGGTGCAGATGGAATTCTGCTGATGCCTCCTTATCTGACAGAGTGCCCACAAGAGGGGCTCGTGGATTATGCTCAACAGATCTGCCAATCTACCTCGATCAGTGTAATTTATTACAACCGTGGTAATGGAGTGATGAACCCCAACTCAGTGCAGCGCCTGGCTAACGTTTGCCCAAATCTTATCGGGCTAAAGGACGGCAAAGGCGATATGCAGGCCCTAAATCGAATCATTAAGACGGTAGGCAACCGTTTGGCATATGTGGGCGGTGTTCCTACGGCCGAAATCATCGCTGAAGCATATCTTGCCGTCGGCGTGAACACATATTCGAGTGCTGTATTCAACTTTGTGCCAGACATGGCCGTCAGATTTTATAAAGCATTGCGATCCGGTGATGCTGAAACCGTACATCATATTTCGCGAGATTTTTTCCTGCCTTTCGTCAACTTGCGAGACCGCAAGTCAGGCTATGCCGTCAGTTTGATTAAAGCTGGAACCGATATTATTGGACGTCCTGCCGGTAGTGTACGTGCGCCATTAGAAATGCCCACTGAGAATGAAGTGCGAGTCTTGAAGGAACTGGTGGCGGTCGCTAATACCTGAGATTTGTACTAGATGAATTTTTGATTTTCCTTAACAGGAGAAAAATGATGAGGCTAGAGGGTAAACAATTGGTGGGTGCTGAAGCTATCGCAGCCACAGGTACAATGATTTACGCTGTAAATCCGCAGACCAATGAGCAACTCGAACCGGGCTATGCGGCGGGCGGCACAGTGGAGGTAGAGCAAGCCTGCTCATTGGCCTGGGAAGCCTTTGACGCCTATCGCGAAGCTGAGCTGGAGATACGGGCGCAGTTTCTCGAAGGGATCGCTGACGAGGTTGAGGCCATTGGGGATCTTCTGATAGAGCGCGCGATGGCTGAGACCGGCCTTCCAAGGCCTCGTCTCGAAGGCGAGCGCGGGCGCACCTGCTCTCAGCTGCGCTTATTCGCGAACGTTGTAAGGGCCGGTGAGTGGCTTGATGTACGTATCGATTCTGCACTTCCTGAGCGTCAGCCCATGCCGCGGGTCGATCTGCGGCAGCGGCACATAGCGCTGGGTCCAGTGGCAGTATTTGGGGCATCAAATTTCCCGCTAGCGTTCTCTGTCGCAGGTGGTGATACTGCCTCCGCCCTGGCAGCTGGCTGCCCGGTGGTGGTCAAAGCTCACTCTGCGCACCCAGGAACTTCAGAGCTCGTGGGTCGCGCGATTCAGCGAGCAGTAAAGAAATTCCAGCTCCCTCCGGGTGTGTTTTCCTTGCTCTATGGTTCTGGTCGTGAGGTAGGACAAGGACTAGTCACTGATGCTCGTATTAAAGCGGTAGGGTTTACGGGATCGCGCAGTGGCGGAACTGCACTGGTGGCAGCAGCTCAAGCGCGTCCAGAGCCGATTCCAGTTTATGCAGAAATGAGCTCGATCAATCCGGTATTTTTATTGCCGGCAGCTCTAGAGTCACGTGCCGCTGAGCTTGGAGAGGCCTTTGTCGATTCTTTGAACATGGGAGCAGGGCAGTTCTGCACAAACCCTGGTTTGATAATTGCCCAGAAGAGCGATGGGTTGAATCGCTTTTTGCAGGCTGCGGGCGCTTCTATCCAAGAGGCTGCATCGCACACGATGCTGACGCCGGGAATATACGAGGCCTATACACAAGGTGTTGCTAATCTTACGCTTAGTGGCAAGGTTCGGGTCGTGGCGCATGGGCCTGCCGGGCAAGGGGCTAATGCTTGTCAAGCTAATTTGTTCGCGACTTCTGCGAGCGATTTCTTGTCTGATGCAGTTTTGCAGGAAGAGGTTTTCGGCTCTACGTCTCTAGTCATTGAATGTAACGATCAAGATGAGGTGGAGCGTGTAGCAGAGCAACTCGAGGGACAGCTGACAGCGACGTTGCAAATGGATAGTGCCGACATGGAACTCGCTCGTGGCTTGCTACCGATACTTGAGCGTCGTGCGGGGCGTGTTATGGCCAATGGCTGGCCAACGGGAGTCGAGGTTTGTCACGCCATGGTACATGGTGGCCCTTATCCGGCGACTTCTGATTCACGTACTACTTCGGTAGGTAGTGCTGCCATTCATCGTTTTCTGCGGCCAGTATGCTATCAGAATCTCCCCGATGTCTTGCTGCCAGCAGCTTTGCGAGACGGCAATCCGTATGGCGTTAGCCGCCTTGTCGATGGTGAGCGCAAAAGCTAAAGGTCGCGATAATGCAGTGTGGCTGGGATGGAGAGGGGGCACGCGATGTTACCAAGGTCTTATGCGAGAGCGATTCAAATGTCTTCTCCCACCTCTGCCACACAGCACCGTCTACCTATTCAAAGTCAAACCTTGGACTCCATAGGGAAATTAGAGATTCAGCGCCTTTAATGAGTGTCCTCGATAAGCCAATAATCCTGTCAGGCGACTCGGTTTATGGTCTGTGCGGTAATGTACCAAGTTTATTGAGCCGCCTGTTGGGCGTGAGGTGTATTGCTTTGAGCTGAAAGTGCAGTCACATCGAATCATGACGTTGCACTTTGGTCGCGAAGTGAGAGAGGCGACTTGTAAAGACCACGCAGCTTGATTAGGTTTTCATTAGTATGATGTATGACGTTTGATGGCCAGCTTTCGTTACTTCCGATCGCTCATGGTTTTGTGAGGTATCGCTGTCTGGCACTCGCGCCTTTGCTGTCTGGTATGACAATGAGGCTCTACAACTAGCGTCAATTGAATAATTACAATATTTCCAGAGTACTTCTGGAAGGAGATCGCCATGCTGACCCAGAAAATTTTGTTGCCCCGTCATTCTCTCAAGATCGCTGCAGCTGCCGGTTTGATGACCGCTACGGCTTTCCCGGTTCAAGCAGAGCAATGGAGAGGCTGGAACATACAGCCGCCTGGTTATCCTAATACGGTTGCTCTTGAGACTTTCGCGAGCGAGGTCAGCGAAAGGACAGAAGGACGTATTGAACCTAAGGTGTATAACAATGGTGTGCTCGGGGCACAGCCAGATGCGATTGAGCAAACACGTAATGGTGCCTTGGACTTTGGGAACTTTAATATGGGGCCGATGGGTCCGATGGTGCCAGCCGCTAATGTGCTGTCTCTTCCCTTCATTTTTAATAGTGAAGAGAGCATGTATAAATTAATGGACGGAGAAATTGGTCAACGCTTTGCAAGTGCAATGAAGGATCAAGGATTGATTGCTCTGGGATGGTTTGGAGCGGGCTCTAGAAGTCTCTATAACAGCGACCATCCGATTGAGACGCCTGAAGATTTAAAAGGTATGAAAGTCCGCGTGATGAATAATGATCTTTATGTGGATATGATCGAGGCTCTTGGCGGAAACGCAACTCCCATGGCTGCCAGTGAGGTCTATCAGTCATTGACTACCGGGGTGATCGATGGTGCGGAAAACAATATTCCAACTTATGAAGCTAGTGGGCACTATGAAGTGGCCAACTATTTTTCATTGACCAATCATCTAGTGATTCCCGAATGCTTATGTGTAGCGAAAAGCAGTTGGGATGAACTATCGGAGCAAGATCGTAATTCTGTGAAAGCAGCTGCAGAACTAGCCGTCACTGAACAGCGTAAATTGTGGGAAGAGCGTACGACGGCAGGACGCAAAAAAGTACTTGATGCTGGCGCTAAGATAAACGAAGTGTCAAATAAGGCAGCCTTCCAGGAGTTAATGAAACCAGTATACGATGATTTCTTGGAAGATCACCCTGACCTTGCATCACTGGTTGAAGATATTCAAATGGCCCAAACCAAATAACTATATTTGATTTCAATGCCCGCTTTCTGAGCTTCGGAAAGCGGGTAGGGAGGCGGGGCATGAAAATATCCAGTAAAGTATTAGACGAAGGCGTTGATAGGGTAGATCACCAGAAATGCATGCCACAAGCATGGATTGATCGAACTCTTGATAACATTGCGCATAGCTGTGTCGTAGTCGCAGGTGTCTTGCTTGTTCTACTAATCATTAGCTTTGGCTGGTTGGTCTTCGGCCGCTATGTACTTAATGACACCCCGACTTGGGTTGAGCAATTTGCACTTCTGAGTGTAGCTTACATTACATGTTTGGGAGCTGCAGCAGGGGTTCGCAATAATAGCCATCTGTCGATCGATTTGCTTAGAGATAATATGCCAGAACCATTTAGGACCTTGATGCATCATGTGGCAGATCTCATTGTCACTATATTCGGGGCTATCATGGCATGGCAGGGGGGGATACTGCTATTAAGTAACAATTCGCGTCCAATTCCTATGCTGGGACTTATGGAAAGTTGGCGTTTTGCCCCTCTTGTGATCTGTGGTGTGCTGATGGTGCTTTTCTCTCTAGCCAGTATAGTCAAGCGTCATAATGCCCATTTACCCACCGATGAAGAGGTTTGACCATGGGATTAGCAATTGTGTTTGGGCTTTTCGTGCTAGGGCTGGCTGTGGGGGCACCAGTGGCCTTTGCTGTTGGTTTGGCGGCGGTGGGTGGTTTTCTATATGAAGGGCTGCCATTGTTTGTGGCTTTTCAACGTATTCTGTCTGGGATCTCGGTGTTTTCTTTATTGGCCATCCCATTTTTCATCTTCGCCGGTGAGTTAATGTTGCATGGTGGGATATCCCAGAGATTGGTGCGCCTGGCCTCTGCCGCTGTTGGTCGCGTACGAGGTGGCCTTGGGGTGGTCAATGTGACTTCATCAATGCTTTTTGGTGGTATTTCAGGTTCAGCGGTAGCTGATACGTCAGCTCTTGGTTCTATCTTAATCCCAGTAATGAAAGAGAAGGGATACGATGCAGACTATGCTGTGAATGTCACTGTTACATCCTCGGTTGCTGGTGTTGTGATTCCTCCAAGCCATAATATGATTCTCTATGCAGTAGCCGCAGGTGGTGGGCTCTCTATCACCAAGCTGTTTATGGCTGGAATTGTGCCGGGGATATTGATGTGTGTACTGCTGGCTTTGGCTGCCTATGTTGTGGCTGTCAAACGTGGCTATCAAGGAGAACGTTTTCCTGGTTGGTCGTCACTGGTCATTAGTTTCTTCTCTGCCCTACCTGGTCTGTTGACTGCCGTTATCATTGTTGGCGGTGTGCTATCTGGCATCTTAACCGTAACAGAATCTGGTGCTTTTGGAGCTATATATGCGATTATAGTGACTGGTCTAGCTTATCGCGAGTTACATTGGTCAGCATTTAAAGTGGCGGTTTATCAGTCCGTCCGTACTACAGCATTGGTAATGATTTTAGTAGGTTGTGCATCTGCTTTCTCTTATTTGCTGGCTCTCTATGATGTTCCAACATTGTTGATTGAAGCATTGGTAGGTATCTCAGATAATCCGCTCATCATTTTGCTGATGCTAAATCTGATACTACTTGCACTCGGCATGATTATGGACATGGCAGCACTGATCCTAATTTGCACACCAATCTTTCTTCCAATTGCTGCTCAATTTGGTATGGATCCAATCCAGTTTGGTATCATGATGATGATGAATCTCGGACTTGGTTTATGTACACCACCGGTTGGGGCCTGCTTATTTGTGGGGAGTGTGGTGGGAAAAATCAAGATTGAGCAGACTGTACGTACCATTTGGCCATTTTACCTAGCGTTATTCGCTGCTCTTATGTTGGTGACCTATGTACCGGCATTGTCAATGGCATTACCAAATTGGCTCGGATGACTATGATTAATACCATACCGTCTATCAGTGGAGGTACGCGCTGATGAAGATAGCTAAGGTCGAAGCTCATATATTGGACTATCCACTTGAAGAAGCCTTCGAGAGTGCTTCCATGCACTTTACTCGTCGCCAGCATTGTCTAATAGAAATCACGTGTGAGGATGGTACTGTAGGATGGGGCGAGTGCCTGGGGCCGGCACAAGCTAATGCTGCGGTTGTCGCAATCTATGCTAAATCTTTAATAGGAATGGACCCACGAGAGCATGAAAAGTTATGGCTTGATCTTTATAACCGTCTACGTGATCAAGGCCAACGCGGGTTGACCATGACTGCCCTCAGTGGCATCGATATCGCATTGTGGGATATCAAAGGTAAATACTATAGCGCTAGTATCTCCGAGCTAATGGGAGGTCGATTCCGCGAACGCGTTCATGCATATGCGACAGGCTCATTTCGTCGCGAAGGAGTGGATCGCATCCGCAGCGTAGCTACTGAGGTCGCCGGCTACGCCGCGGAGGGTTTTTACGGAGTCAAGATCAAGATTGGTTTCAATGTTGATGAGGATATTCGCGTTATCGCTGCTGCACGTGAGGCGATCGGCCCCCAATGTCGATTGATGATCGACGCCAATCACGGATATGACTTATTGGAGGCTATCGAGGTTGGTAAGCGGGCGTCTATATATGGCGTTGATTGGTTTGAAGAGCCCGTCCTTCCCGAGCAGATCTCTACTTACCGTGCAGTGCGTGAGGGTCAGCCATTGCCTGTAGCGAGCGGCGAAAATTGGCATGGGCGTTACGCAATGCTGGAACCTCTGGCTAGCCGAGCTGTTGATATCTGCCAGCCAGATATTTGCGGAGTAGGTGGCTTTACCGAAATGCGTCGTGTGGTTGACTTGGCGGCGTTGCATGGTGTCCGTGTAGTTCCTCATGTGTGGGGGACTGCTGTCTGTATTGCCGCGAGCCTTCAGGTAATGGCGGCCTTGCCTCCTAATCCGCCCAGGCGTGAACCCATAGAACCCATTCTGGAGTTTGATCGTACCGATAATCCATTCCGTCAGGCGATTGTTAGCCGGCCGTTAGAGCACACCAATGGTTGGGTCGAGATCCCCAATGGCCCTGGGCTTGGAATTGAAATTGATCGAAATGCTCTAACCCATTTCGCTTTAAGGGGTATTTAATTGAATCTCCCTAACAATACTCGTCCTTTGATCGGTACAGAGCCAACCCTAAAAGCACCGCCAGGGGCTACCGACTGTCATATGCATGTCTACCTACCTGGGTATGAGTCCCAGCCAGGTGGTCCGTCGATTCCTGAGTTAGCTACGGTAGAGGATTACTATCAAATTCAAAAGTGGCTTTCGCTGGAGCGTGTCGTCGTGGTTCAACCTAATGCCTATCAATGTGATAACAGTGCTTTACTCGTCGCGCTTGGTGAACTTGGACTGACAAAGGCACGTGGCGTCGCCGTGGTTACTCCGGAAACTCCGCAAGCCGAGTTGGAGGCATGGCACTCAGAGGGTGTGAGAGGCGCACGTATTATGGATCTGCCAGGGGGAGCTCAGAGTTGTGCTGATATGGCATTAATCGAGCCTCGTATACGAGAGCTGGGTTGGCACATGATGGTGCAGTTCAATGGTCGTCACCTTAATGATCACTTAACTTCATTGAAATGCTTGAAGACTGATTTTATCATTGATCATCTCGGTAAGTTCATGGATCCGGTCCCGAGTGAAGATATTCGAGTAGATGAAATATTAAGATTGTTAGATCGCGGGAATGCATGGTTTAAAATTTGTGCACCTTATGAAACGAGTTTAGTAGGAGGCCCTGATTACTCAGATGTCGGCGCAGTTGCACGACGCGTGATTGAACACGCACCCGAGCGAGTAATTTGGGGCTCCAACTGGCCACACGTTGGTGTGCCACGTTCCCAGTATCCGAATGATGCCATGCAATTGGATGTTTTACTCCAATGGGCCACTCAATCGGAGTGCGAAAAAATACTAGTCGATAATCCAGCAAGACTTTATGGATTTGACATTAACTAAGCATTTACATGACAAGTAGTATCTTCAATTCGCTTATATTACGGTCTCGTAATAATTGTGAGTTGGCTGATATTTTAACAAGGAGATTCATCATGCTTAATCGTCTTTTAGTAACCGGAGCTGCTGGTGGGCTTGGTCAGGCTTTGCGTCCTCATCTTTCCCGTTTAGCTCACTGTGTACGATTATCAGATATCTCGGATCTGGGTGAGGCTGATGATCATGAAGAGCTTGTGGCTTGTGATCTTTCCGATGCCAAAGCGGTAATGTCGCTGGTAGAGGGGTGTGATGGAATAATTCATTTGGGTGGTATCTCTGTGGAGAGACCATGGGAAGATATTCTTCAGTCTAATATCATTGGTGTATATAATCTATACGAGGCAGTTCGACATTTTAGACAAGCTCGTGTCGTGTTCGCTAGCTCTAACCACGTCATCGGCTTCCACCCACGTACTACACGTATCGATACCCAGTGTGTACACCGTCCCGATTCGCTTTATGGGGTGTCGAAGTGTTTTGGAGAGGATCTAGCTAGCCTTTATCACGATAAGTTCGGCATCGAAACTTTGAGTGTTCGTATTGGGTCTTGTTTCCCTGAGCCGGCCGATACTCGCATGATGGCTACTTGGATGAGCGTAGATGACTTTGTTGCCTTGCTCGAGCGTGCATTTGTAGCGCCCAAGCTTGCATACACCGTGATATATGGTGTTTCAAATAATCACGAATCTTGGTGGGATAATAGTAAATCCTCGTTCCTGGGCTGGGCGCCTAAAGATAATTCCGAGCCATGGCGTGCAAAGGTTGAGGCAGCTGCAGGAGACATTGATCCTAATGATTCGGCTGTAATATATCAAGGTGGCAAGTTTACCTCTTTAGGGCACCCAGATGATTGACAGCCTCTGAACTAATTGACTCGTTGCAAAAGGGGAGGGATCGATGACTACGTTCGTTACATTGACTCAGGAAGAAGCTAGTCAACTAAGTCATGAGATTTTAACGAGATACGGATATAGTCAGCCTCATGCAGCTGCTATTACTCGTAATATTGTCGCGGTTCAGCGAGATGAGGGGCACTCTCATGGATTATACCGACTCATCAGTTGCGTCGACGCTCTTCGTCGCGGTGGTGTGAGTCCCGATGCAGTGCCTCGAATAGAGGATACTGCGCCAAGCGTAGTTAGAGCTGATGCCAATAATGGCTGTTCATTATTGGCTTTTGAGCAAGCACGTCCATTACTGATCGATAAAGCTGGGACGAATGGTATTGCTCTGCTAGCGATAAATAACTCCTTTCATTTTTCTGCTCTCTGGCCAGAGGTCGAGTCACTGGCTGAGGAGGGGTTAGTGGCGCTGGCTATGACCCCAAGCCATGCATTTGTGGCACCAGCTGGCGGGAGTCGGCCTCTGTTAGGCACCAATCCGTTAGCCTTCTCCTGGCCACGTCCCGGAAGAGATCCTTTTACGTTTGATTTTGCTACTAGCATGGTGGCACGAGGAGAGATCGAGCTACATCGTCGTGCAGGTAAGTCGATTCCCGACAACTGGGCGGTTGGTGAAGATGGTCTATCCACTACTGATCCCGAGGAGGCTCTCAAAGGAGCAATGCTGACATTTGGCGCTTACAAGGGGTCAGCACTGTCGATGATGATTGAGTTGCTCGCCGGTCCTTTGATCGGCGATGTGTTGGGCCATGAGACTCGACCGGCCACTACAGAGAACTCAGGAAGACCATGGCACGGTGAATTACTTATAGCGATCGATCCTCATAAACTACTTGGTGATACGATGCACTATCATTTGGAACACGCTGAAATATTATTCGAGGAAGTGCTATCTCAAGGAGCACGTCTACCATCACAGCGCCGGTATGAGGCTCGTATGAGAAGTAAAGAAACCGGTATCAATATACCAGAAGCTTTATATAAGGAATTAACGATGTTGCGTAATACTTCTCTTTAAGCTTGTTGTTTTTTGCATCATTATATAATGGCTTTTATTATTATTATTGCTTTGTAAGTTAGATAATCGTAGATCTGAATATGGCTATCTTATTTTGAAAGTGCACAAGATCGAAGCTAATTTTTTAGCGCGTCAGTATTCTTGCTACAACTGAGGTCGCTAGTATAGCGTTGGTTGGAGTTTGTTATATGCTTAGCATTATTCAGGAATGCCTTTTGGAAGGAGCGAGGGCTTCCTGTTTCACACTCGACTTGCTTCACATGGTGACCAATGCAGGGCAGCATGGCGGGTCTATTCAATTATTGGTTTTTTTTCAGTATGATGTATGATAAGTGCAATCCGTAAACGTCATCCTAGCGCGTCAAGCTAGACAATGTATTTTTAGTAAGGTGGATGGAAGGTGAATAAATGACGAGATTTTGGGAGGTTCAACGGGTCAGTCGTGAAGGCAGCTTGTCACAAGCGGTCCTAGAGCAGCTTGAGCGTCGTATTACCTCGGGAGAAGTGCCTGTAGGAAGTAAGTTGCCCACCGAAGGTGAACTGTGTAATGCATTTGGTGTCAGTCGAACAGTGATTCGAGAAGCCATTACTCATCTAAAATCTTCGGGGTTGGTAGAAACTCGCCGTGGCGTGGGTACGACAGTTCTGCGCAATACATTGGCTGAGTCGCGCCCTGCGAAACAAATCAGTGCAACAACAGTCGAAGATATTCTGGAAGTGTTGGAGTTAAGGCTGATATTAGAGCCCGAAGCCGCTAGGCTTGCCGCACTTCGCTATGACGAGAACGATCAGCGTTCATTGGAATCACTACATGCAGACTTTTTGACTCCACGTGCTACGCAGTCTCATTCTGGTTCACAAGATTTTGCCTTTCATCGCGCAATTATCAAAGCGACTCATAATCCATTCTTTGAACGCTTTTATGAACCACTGAGCGATAGCGTCATTCCACGCTCAAAACTCTTAAGTACAGATATCGACATTGAAGCAGCACAGCGTTATTTATATCTCGTTCACGAAGAGCATACCCGTATTCTGGAATCAATTTTGAATAGGGACGAGGAAGGTGCACATAAAGCGATGTTTCAGCATCTCGGACGAGCTAGGGATATGTATGCTAAATACCGAGGATAGTTAGTGTTTTATCTGACTTGACTTTTAAGTTTATTAGCTTTTCAGCATGTGGTTGGGGGCTGATCTGCGCAGTCAGCCCTTAATAAATAATAAGTCAAAAGCTCGCATTGTTATCGTGCTTTATTTTATACCGATAATATATGGCTTGAGTTTTTAGTGTTCTTATAGTGTAACCCTTGTTAATCAGTAATTAAATTATGTTACGGGCAAGTCTCGCCCTGGATCAGCTGTGTCGATTGCCGGTGTGATGAAGCGGGCTCCAGTCCTAGAATCATTCGCGCGGCAAGGCGGCCTTTCTCGGTACTGTCCTGCTGGACGGTGGTCAGGCGCGGTGACCGATATTGTCCTTCCTCGATGCCGTCGAAGCCGGTGATACGCAGATCCTCGGGAATTCGGATGCCACGTTGTTCGGCCAGGGTCACGGCGGTCAGAGCAATACGGTCTGACATGCACAGCAGGAGATCTGGCCGCTCGCTGGCCGGCAGGTCGAGTATCTCTGCCAGTACCGGCGCGCAGACCTCATAGGTGTTTTCCTCGATGTTCCACATCGCGACGTCTTGCAAAGGAATCTCTTTCTCAGCCAAGGCGCGATGAAACCCCGCCAGTCGCGAGCGAGTAATGGTACGACCGGCCGGAAGTAGCGCGTGGGCATCGGTGATGGGGCCATTACAGGGCGTGTCGGTCAGGCGCAGGTTGACGATGCCGATACGCTGGGTAGGCGTCTTCAAGGCATGTTGCGCGATGGCGTAGCAGGCGGGCTCATCATCCACATGGATGGCGGGGTGGTCGCCAAGATCGAAGTCGACCGCCACGATGGGCTTGTGACCCGCGCTCTGGAGTTCCTCCACCAGCGCCATGCTGGCCATAAGCCCGTAGACGATGAAGCCATCGGCAATGCTGGAAGACCCGGGCACCTGGGAGGCATTCTGGCGGCCTGAGAGCAGCAGCAGGGTATGGCCGTGAGCATCCAGCACTTCCGCGATGCCTGACAGCAGTTCGCTGGCGACGGCATCCTTGAGGCTGTAGGTCAGCGTCTCCGCGAGTACCACGGCGATGATCCGTGAACGCCCCGTGCGCAGACTGCGCGCCTTGGCGTCCGGGCCACGGTAGCCAAGGCGTTTGGCTTCCTCGAGCACCCGCTCGCGCAATGCTGGCGAGAGCTGGTCTGGGCGGTTGAAGGCGTTGGAGACGCTGGCGGTGGAGACGCCGAGTTGTGCGGCTAGCTCCTTGAGAGTGATGCGGCGAGGCGATGACACAGGCGTCGGGTTCCTGAAGATGAAAAGCTTGAACGATTAAGTGCAGAGATAGCATATCGCCGCGTACCAGAAATGCCCAGAAAGTGACGGAGTTGGCCGACCGAACGGCCAACTGCGCACAAGGTGTCCAGCCGGGCAACGCTTGCTAGCGGTTCTGCGCTTGCGAGGTATCAGCTGGCACGATCAGCCAGGCTGCCATCCCCGGCGCCAGACTCAATTGGCCTGCTTCAAGCGAGGGCGTTGCCATGCCGGGCAACGAGACGACCTCTATCGGGTCATGATGGTAGCCATGAGGCATTTGCGAGCCCATCAGGGTAGGCAGGTCGAGCATGACGGGGGCGTTGTCGTGTTCCGGGTAGTGACCTGTCTCGTATTTCAGATTGGCCAGGCACACCATCTGCTGGTGAGGGGTGTGACGTATCACACCAAAGACATCCTTCGGCAGCACGGACGGGGAGATGAGTGTCTGTTGCCCCGTCTTCAGCATCGCATTCTCGCGACGCAGTTTCAGCAGCTGGCGAACGCGATTCAGCAGGCTCTCGGGCGCCTCTTGTTGGAGCGAGACCGCGTGTGACTGATGAGGGGCATGGACGGGAAGCCAGGGCGACAGGGAGTCGGCGCAGAAACCACCATTGCGTTGGGGCCTCCACACCATGGGCGTGCGGCACCCATCGCGTCCCTTGACCTCGGGCCATAGTGCGATTCCGAAGGGGTCCTGCAGCTCGGCGTAGCTCAGCTTTGCTTCCTCGAATCCAAGCTCTTCGCCCTGATAGAGGCAGAGGCTGCCACGTAATGAGCAGAGAACCGTCAGTGCCAGCAAGGCGCGAGCGCTTCCCCAGCGACTGGCGCTGCGCGGTACATCATGGTTGGACAATGCCCAGCACGGCCAGGCGTCTTCGCCATGCTCGGCAAAGCGTGCGAGAACGGCGTGCAGGGCCACGGCATCGCCCGTGCTGTTGAGCAGGTCGAAGGTGTAGGCCATATGCAGGCGGTGCTGGCCAGCGGTGTAGGCTGCCATGGCGGGAAGCGGGTCGCTGCCCCCGACCTCGCCGACGCTGGTGGCGCCCGGGTATTCCTCCAGCAGGGCACGAATCTCTTCCAGATAGTCGAGATTCTCTGGCTGATCCGCATTGTGTTTCAGCAGTTGATAGCTGCGGGGGTGGCCACGGCTACGGTAGTCGTCCGAGGACGGCGGATTGTCCGTCAGCGCCTGGTCATGGAAGTAGAAGTTGGCGGTGTCGAAGCGGAACCCGTCGACGCCTAGTTCCAGCCAGAAGCGCAGATTGTCGAGCTGTGCCTGACGCACCTCGGGATGATGGAAGTTGAGGTCCGGCTGGCTGGTGAGGAAGTTGTGCAGATAATACTGGCAGCGCCGTGAATCGAAGGTCCAGGCCGGGCCACCGAAGGCGGCTAACCAGTTGTTGGGCGCGCCGCCATCCGGACGCGGGTCTGCCCAGACATACCAGTCAGCCTTGGCATTGTCCCGGGATTGGCGACTTTCCCGGAACCACGCATGCTGATCGGAACTGTGTGACAGCACCTGATCAATGATGACGCCCAGCCCGAGCTCATGTGCGCGGGCGACGAGCCGCGAGAAGTCTTCCAGCGTTCCAAACAAGGGATCGATGTCGCGGTAGTCGCTGACGTCATATCCGAAGTCCTGCATGGGCGAGGTGAAGATGGGGGAGATCCAGATGGCGTCCACCTCCAGGGTCGCGAGGTAATCCAGGCGTTGGATGATACCGGCGATATCGCCGACACCATCGCCATTGGCGTCCATGAAGCTGCGCGGATAGATCTGGTAAAGCGTTGCCCCACGCCACCAGTCGTGTGCGGTATGGCGATGGAGTTGGGTAGATGTCATTACACGATCCTTGTTGTTAAGGCGGTACGGGGCACGGGCATGCAAGAGCGCCGGGAAGGCCCCGGCTTTCTGAGCGAGACCTTCCGAGTGTCATCAGCCTGCAGGCGCAAGGCTTGGCGGGGCCAGGTCGATGGCGTTACCAGCCGCGGCGTCCGATGCGGGTGAGTTCTCTCCCGAGCGCTTCCACCGCCTGAGCACCGGTCTCCTCGCCCGACAGCACCTGATGGGTGCGGTTGAAGAAGGCATTGGAGACGCGAGCGTAGGCATCGCCCGTCACCGAGGCCGGGCGCGCGACGCCGGTTCTGAGCGCTTCATAGAGCTCGCCCATCGAGGGGTTGCTCGCCAGCACCTCGTCATCCTGATAGAGGTGTTCGATGGTGGGGTTGCGCCCCATCTTCATGGCGTGGGCCTTCTGCTGCGGAGCGGCGGTGATGTAGGCGACCAGCTCCGCTGCGGCCTGTGGGTGCTCCGAGTAGCGTGATACCGCAAGATTCCAACCGCCCAGGGTTGCGCGTGACTCGCCCTGCGGGCCATGCGGGAGGGGCGCCATGCCGACCTTGCCTGCCACCGGGCTGCCCTCGGCCTGGCTGAGCTTCCAGACATAGGGCCAGTTGCGCAGGAACAGCGCATTGCCCGACTGGAACAGCCCACGTGACTCCTCCTCGGTATGATTCAGCGCGCCTTCCGGAGCGATGCTGCCGATCCAGGAGGCGGCAAGATCGAGTGCCTCGGCGGCGCGCGAGTTGTCGATGGTGACCTCACCGGCATCATCCACCAAGGTGCCGCCGCCCTGGCTTGCGACCCACTCCAGTGCGTTGCAGGTCAGCCCCTCGTAGGCGCGCCCCTGGAAGCTGTATCCCCAGAAATCGGCATTGCCGGCGTCACGTTCCGCCGCCTGGATCGTGCGCGCCGTCTCGGTGAGTTGCTGCCAGGTCTCCGGCACCTGCTGGTCGTATTTTTCCAGCAGGTCCTTGCGGTAATAGAGCACGCCTGCGTCGGTGTACCAGGGCATGGCCACCAGACGTCCCGCTACGGTGCCGTTGTCGACCAGCGCGGGGAAGAAGCCCTCGGTGGCATCGTCGGGCAGGTAACGGGAAAGGTCGACCAGGTGATCGTCGAGCAGCCCTGGCCACGCCATGTCGACGATCAGCACGTCGATGTCACTGGAACCGCTGCTCAGCAGCTGCTGATACAGCGAGAGCTTCTCGGTGGTGTCGTTGGGAGTGGAGATCACATTGACACGATTGCCGGACTGCTCGGCCCATTGCTGGGCGAGCTCCGGGCACATGTCGGAATCTCCACCGGGGCCACAGGCAATCGTGACCTCGGTGGCCAGTGCGAGGGGTGCCGTCAATGAGGCCCCGCTCAACAGCAGGGCACCGGCGCTACCCTTGAGGGTCGTGAGCATCCGTTGGCGTGGGGTGCTGATAACAGAAGGCATGGCGTGCGACTCCATCATTGTGATTGTTGTTGCGGCGTCCGGAATGACCGTCATCCACCGAGCATCCCGTGAAGCATCGAATCTGCCGGGCGTCAGTTGAGGGCGAGCCACATGGCGCTGCCTGGCATCAGCGACAGGGGGTAGTGAGAGGCGTGTGTCGCCGTGACACCGGCGATCTCGAGGGTGGTCCAGGTGGTGATGTCTGGCGCCAGTTGACTCGGGTCGATAACGCTCGGCGTATCGCCTGTCCCGAGGTGTGCCAGACACAGCAGGCGTTGCGCTCCATGCTGGCGCACGCTGGCGAAGACGTCGTCCGGGAGCCGCTCGGGGGCAATCAGGGTCTGATCACCCTCGCGCAGCACTTGACTGGTGCCGCGATAGCGCAGCAGGCGACGCGCTCGCGACAGGAAGCTGTCATCACGGTTTTCCTGCTGCGCCACCGACAATGGCAACTGGCGTGGGGAGACCGGTAACCAGGGCGTGGCCTCAACGCCGGACTTCGTCGCGCAGCGGCTGAATCCACCGTTCAGGCTGTCATCCCAGACCATCGGCGTGCGACAGCCATCGCGGCCCTTGATCTCGGGCCACAGGTTGATGCCGAAAGGGTCCTGCAGGTCCTCGAAGGCCAGCTCCGCTTCGGGAAGCCCCAGTTCTTCTCCCTGATAGAGGCACAGGCTGCCACGCAGCGAACACAACACCGTCAGGGCGAGCAGGGCGCGCGATTCTCCCCAGCTGGTCGCACTGCGTTCCACGTCATGATTGGACAGGGCCCAGCAAGGCCAGGTGTCTTCGCCTTGCTCGGCAAAGCGCGTCAGCACGTCGTAAAGCGCGCGGGCATCGCCATCACTGTTGAGCAGGTCAAAGGTGTAGGCCATGTGCAGGCGGCGTTGGCCGGCGGTATAGGCCGCCATGGTCGGGAGAGGGTCATTGCCGGCGATCTCGCCGACACTGGTGGTGCCCGGGTACTCATCGAGCAGGTCGCGGATGCGCTCCAGATACGCCAGATTCTCCGGTTGCTCGATATTGTGCTGCATCCGCTGATAGCTCTGCGGGTTGCCCGGGTTGACGCCTTCGCGTGGCATCGCCGGGTTGTCGGTCAAGGCGCGGTCATGGAAGTAGTAATTGACGACGTCGAAGCGGAAGCCGTCCACCCCCAGATCCAGCCAGAAGCGCAGGTTGTCCAGCTGCGCCTGGCGCACCTCGGGATGATGGAAATTCAGATCCGGCTGACTGGCCAGGAAGTTGTGCAGATAGTACTGGCGGCGCTTGGCATCGAAGGTCCAGGCGCGGCCACTGAAGGCCGCCATCCAGTTGTTGGGCGGGTTGCCATCTGGGAGCGGGTCGGCCCAGACATACCAGTCGGCCTTGGCGTTGTGGCGGTCCTGACGGCTTTGCTGGAACCAGACATGTTGATCGGAGCTGTGAGACAGCACCTGGTCGATGATCACGCGCAACCCCAGCTGGTGGGCTTGCGAGACCAGGTGCTTGAAATCCTCCAGGTGGCCGAACATCGGGTCGACATCCCGATAGTCCGCGACGTCATAGCCGAAATCCTTCATCGGCGAGGTGAAGAAAGGGGATAGCCAGATGGCATCCACGCCGAGACTGGCCACATGGGGCAGGCGCTCGATGATGCCGGCCAGGTCGCCGATGCCGTCGCCGTTGGCATCCATGAAACTGCGGGGGTAGATCTGATAGATCGTGGCACCACGCCACCAGTCGAGGCGTGCGTGAGGGTCGAGTTGAGACAGGGTCATCATGACCTCCTTGTGAGTCGCGTGATCGGCAAGCGGGAGATTCAGTGCGCCTCGCCTACACAGCGCGCGATGGCAACGCCGTGGGGCGGCAGCGTCAGGCGACCTGCCTGCCAGTGACCATTGATCATGCCGGGGGCATCCTCGAGGGCTTCCGCTCGCCAGGCGGTCTTCAGAGTCAGGGCCTGAGCAGAGAAGTTGAGCGCGATCAGCAACGACTCGCCGCCTGAGTGACGCGTGAAGCAGATGACTTCCTCATGCAGCGAGTGGAAGTGGATCTCCCCTCGGCTGAGAGCGGGGTGACGGCGGCGGAAGGCGAGCAGCTCCCGGCTGGCATTCAACAGCGATGCCGGGTCGTGTTCCTGATGGTCGACGGCCAAGGCATGGTGGAAGTCGGGAACCGGCAACCAGGGAGACACGCGAGAGAAGCCCGCATGTGACTCACCGGCCTGCCACGGCATGGGCGTCCGGCAGCCGTCGCGCCCCTTGTAGCGTGGCCAGAAGGTGATGCCGGCGGGGTCCACCAGCTGGTCATGGCGTAGCTGGGCTTCACTCAGCCCCAGTTCTTCGCCCTGATACAGGCAGACGCTGCCGCGTTGGGTCAGCAGGAAGGCGAGATAGAGGCGCAGGCGCGCCGGCGAGGCTTCGGCGTCCCAGCGCGTTGCCAGGCGTGTGACATCGTGGTTTCCCAGCGCCCAGCACGGCCAGCCGTCCCCGATCTGCGCTTCCATCGTCTGCAGGGTCGCCAGGAGGTGGTCAGGTGAGGCGTTCTCGGTCAGCAGATCGAAGGAATAGGCCATGTGCAGCCGCTGGTCGCCCCGGGTGTACTCGGCCATCACGCGCAAGGAGTCATCGTCGCCGACCTCGCCAACGCTGGTGGTGCCGGGGTATTCATCGAGCAGACTCCTCAGCCGCTCGAGAACCGCGAGGTTCTCGGGTTGGGTCTTGTCGTGAAGATGTTGTTGATAGCCGTAGGGGTTGTCCGGGCGCACGCCAATGAAGCCCTCGGCGATCTCACGCCGCGGTGGGTTATCCTTTAGCTCACCATGTGTACAGAAGTTGATGGCATCCAGGCGGAAACCATCCACCCCCCGCTCCAGCCAGAATCGCACTTCTTCAAGAATGGCCGTCACGACCTCGGGGTGATGGAAGTTGAGGTCCGGCTGCTCGATCAGGAAGTTGTGCAGGTAGTACTGGCAGCGGCGAGTGTCCCATTGCCACGCGGAGCCCCCGAAGATCGATTGCCAGTTGGTGGGCGGTGCGCCATCGGGTCTGGGGTCTGCCCAGACATACCAGTCGGCGCGCGGATTATCGCGGCTCTGGCGGCTTTCCTCGAACCAGGGGTGGGCGTCGGAGGTGTGTGATAGCACCTGATCGATGATGACTTTCAGGCCGCGCGCATGCGCTGCCTCGACCAGACGGTCGAAGTCCTCCAGGGTGCCGAACATCGGGTCGACATCGCGATAGTCGCTGATGTCATAGCCGAAGTCCTTCATGGGGGAGGTAAAGAAGGGAGATAACCAGATCGCATCGACATTCAGCGAGGCGATGTAATCCAGGCGCTCGAGGATGCCCGGCAGATCACCGATGCCATCGCCATTGCTGTCCTGAAAGCTGCGCGGGTAGATCTGATAGATGACGGCGCCGCGCCACCAATCGTGGGCCGACACCTGGGTGTCTTGAATCGTGGACATGCGAGTCTCCAGGGCGGGAGCCATGGCTCCCGCCCGTGCGGTCCTTGCGGAGAATGAAGCGGTTGGCCTGAGGCGCCGTGAGTAGGCGCTGGATACTCAGTCCTGGCTGCCAGGTCCTCGAGGAAAAGCCCTGCAGAACAGGCCCTGAACGTCAGGCTGCCTGGCTTTGCTGGGTCAGGCTCAGCGCACGATCCTGGCTGTCGAAGAGATGCACGTGCTCCAGGTCCGGCACCAGCGCGACGCGTTGGCCGATCTTCCACTGACTTGGGGCTTCACTGCGGTGGATCAGCAGGCTGTCGCCGTCTTTCGGATCCAGATAGACATAGACTTCGTTGCCCAGGTACTCGACGTTGACGATCTCGAAGGCGTTGTCGCCACGGGCCTCTTCCAGGCAGAGGTGTTCGGGGCGAATCCCCAGCGTCAGGCGGCTGCCGGTGCGTTCGTCGCCGGCATCGCGAGGCAGATCCAGTTCGCCGATCCCGGGCGTCGTGATGCGACAGCCATTGCCCTCGCTTCGCAGTAGCTCTGCCGGCAGGAAGTTCATGGTCGGGGAGCCGATGAAGCCGGCCACGAAGCGGGTCGCCGGCGCCTGATAGAGCGTCTGGGGGCTGCCGACCTGCTCGATACGCCCATCACGCAGTACCACGATCTTGTCGGCCAGCGTCATGGCTTCGACCTGGTCGTGGGTGACGTAGACCATGGTGGAGCCCAGGCGATGGTGCAGGCGGGCGATCTCGTTGCGCATCTGGACGCGCAGCGAGGCATCCAGATTGGAGAGCGGCTCGTCGAACAACAGGATCTTGGGCTCACGCGCCATGGCGCGCCCCATGGCGACGCGCTGGCGCTGGCCACCGGAAAGCTCCTTGGGCTTGCGATTCAGCAACTCCTCAAGCTGGAGGATGCGCGCCGTTTCCATCACGCGCTGTTCGACGTTGTCCTTGTCGGCCTTGGCAAGCTTGAGGCCGAAGGCCATGTTCTCGTACACCGTCATGTGCGGGTAGAGCGCATAGGACTGGAAGACCATGCCCACGCCGCGCTCACGCGGGGGGAGGTCATTGACCAGATCGCCGGCGATATGCATCTCACCCTCGGTGATCGATTCCAGCCCGGCGATCAGGCGCAGCAAGGTCGACTTGCCACAGCCTGACGGCCCGACGAAGACCACGAATTCTCCGCTGCCGATCTTCAGGTCCAGATCCTTGATGATGTGCGTGCTGCCGAAGGTCTTGTTGATCTTGGAGAGGGTTACGCTTGTCATCTTGCGACTCCCAGCCGGTGCTCGGCACCGGCATTCGAAAGAAGGTTAGTCGAGTGCCAGGAAGGCAGCCTGATAGGCCGGCAGTACCAGGTGCGCTGCCTGGGACTGAGCCTCATCCAGTTCGGCAGTGAAACCCGTGCCCTCGAGAAGGCGCGCGTCGCCTGTGTAGGCTTGCGGCAGTGCGGTGGTCCGTTCGCTGCCGGTCAGGTTGAAGAGACACAGCATGCGCTGGCCATCGTGCTCGCGCTGAAAGCCCAGCAGCTCGTCACCCACGTCCACCAGTTCAATGTTCCCCTCGCGCAGGACCGGGTGTTGGCGGCGGAAATTCAGCAGGGTGCGTGTGGCATGCAATACCGAGTTGGCGTCGTCTTCCTGATTGGCCACGGCCATCGGCAGGTGGCGTTCATCGACCGGCAGCCAGGGCTCGACATTCGAGAAGTCCCCCCGGGCCGTCTGACGCCAGGGCATGGGAGTCCGGCAACCGTCGCGGCCCTTGAATTCCGGCCACAGCACCTTGCCGTAGGGGTCCTGAATGCGCTCGAAGGGCACCTCGGCTTCCGGCAGGCCCAGCTCCTCACCCTGGTAGAGGCAGACGCTGCCGCGCAGTGACAACACCATGGCCAGGGCGACCTTGGGGTAGGCCACCGGGTCTTCATCGGCACCCCAGCGGGTGGCGCTGCGCACCACGTCGTGGTTCGACAGGGCCCAGCATGGCCAGGCATCACCGGCCAGACGCTGAAAGCGCTCGATGACTTCGCGGATATAGCCTGCGGAATGCGGGGCATTGAGCAGATCGAACCCGTAGGCCATGTGCAGCTTGTCACCCCCAGCGGTGTATTCCGCCATGCGCTCCAGCGGCTTGTCATCGCCGATTTCCCCGACCGTGGTGGTGCCGGGGTATTCATCCATCAGGGCGCGCAGGTCTTTCAGGAAGTCGAGGTTTTCCGGGCGGCTCAGGTCATAGACGTGGCGCTGCCAGGTATAGGGGTTGGAATCCGGGGCGCCCAGTGTCTTGGCTTCGCCCGCCGGCACCGGGGGATTGTCGCGCAGGGCCTGGTCGTGGAAGTAGAAGTTGACGGTATCCAGTCGGAAGCCATCGACGCCCAGCTCCAGCCAGAAGCGCATGTTGTCGAGCTGTGCCTGCCGGGCCTCTGGGTGGTGGAAGTTCACGTCGGGCTGGCTGGTCAGGAAGTTATGCAGGTAATACTGCTGGCGACGTGAATCGAAGGTCCAGGCCGAGCCGCCGAAGATCGACAGCCAGTTGTTGGGCGGCGTGCCGTCGGGCTTGGGGTCTGCCCACACGAACCAGTCGGCCTTGTCATTCGTACGGTCCTGACGGCTTTGCTGGAACCAGGGATGCTGATCGGAGGTGTGGCTGATCACCTGGTCGATCATGACCTTGAGATTGAGCGAGTGAGCGCGCTCCAGCAGCACCTTGAAGTCCTCCAGGGTGCCGAACATCGGGTCGACATCACGGTAATCGCTGATGTCATACCCGAAGTCGAGCATCGGAGAGGTGAAGAAGGGCGACAGCCAGATGCCATCCACGCCCAGGGAGGCCACGTAATCGAGTCTGGCGGTGATGCCCGGCAGATCCCCGATCCCGTCGCCGTTGCTGTCCAGGAAGCTGCGCGGGTAGATCTGGTAGATGACGCCACCGCGCCACCAGCTGGAGGAGGTCTGCATTTGGGCTTCGAGCAATGACATGAAGATTATCCTTTGACGGCGCCGGCGGTCAGGCCGGATACGATGCGGCGCTGGAAGATCATCACCAGGATGACCAGCGGTATGGTGACGGTGACGGAGGCGGCCATGATGGGGCCCCAGGGGAGCTCATGCTGGCTGCCGCCGGAGATCAGGGCGATGGCGACCGGCACGGTGCGTTCGCTGTCGGTCAGCGTGAAGGTCAAGGCGAACAGGAACTCGTTCCAGGCCGCGATGAAGGCGAGCAACCCGGTGGTGGCCATGGCCGGCCACATCAGGGGCAGGAAGACCTTGGTGATGGTCTCCCACGGCGTGGCGCCGTCCATGATCGCGGCCTCTTCCAACTCCATGGGCAGCTGTCGCATGAAGGTCGTCAGCACCCAGACAGTGAAGGGCAGCGTGAAGATGGTGTAACTGAGAATCAGGCCACCAGGGTTGTTGTAGAGATTCAGGCTGCGAATCACCTCGAACAGCCCTGACAGCACCGCGACCTGAGGGAACATCGAGACCCCGAGGATGATCAGCATCACGGTGGAGCGGCCGCGAAAGCGCACGCGTCCCAGTGCATAGGAGGCGGTGATGCCCAGCAGCAGCGCGATCAACACGACGCTCAAGGCGATCAGGATCGAGTTGCCGATCGCCTGCAGGAAACTCTTCTGCGCAAAGATCTGGGCGTAGTTGCTGAAGTCCAGTGAGGTCAGCCAGTAGTTGACCTCGAACAGCTCACTGGACGGTTTCAGTGAGGTGATGACCGCGTAATAGAAGGGGAACACGGCGTAGACGATGATGATGGCGATCAAGGCCCATTTACCGACCAGCTTGGCGAGTCGGGTCATCTGGTAGCGATTCATCGGATGCTGATTCATTTATCCACTCCCAGTTGGCGGCGGCCAAGGTAGAGGTAGACCACGACGGCCAGCGCGATGATCAGGAACAGCATCGTGGAGGCGGCACTGCCGTAGCCCACGTCCTGGAACTCCACCAGTTGCTGGCGGGCGTAGATCGACATGGTCATGGTGCTGGACGAGTTGGAGGTCAGCACATAGATGACGTCGAAGACGCGCAGTGCATCGAGAAGGCGGAAGATCACGGCGACCAGCAGGGCCGGGGTGATCAATGGCAGGGTGACGCGGAAGAACACCTTCACCGGGTGGATGCCATCGACCTCAGCGGCTTCATAGCAATCCTTGGGCAGCATCTGCAGCGCGGCGAGTACCAGCAGTGCCACGAACGGGATGGTCTTCCACACATCGACCATGATCACGGCCCACATCGAAAGATCGGCATCCGCCGTCCAGGCCAGTGGCGCATCGATCAGCCCCAGCCCCATCAACAGATGGTTGATGATTCCGAACTGGTCATTGAGCATCCAGGCCCACATCTTGGCGGAGACGATGGTCGGGATGGCCCAGGGGATGAGCACCGCGGCGCGGACCAGCATGCGCCCCTTGAATTCGGCGTTGAGCAGCAGGGCCACGATGATGCCGAAGACGACTTCCAGCGACACCGAGATGACGCTGAAATAGACGGTGTTCCAGACGGAATTCCACCACACCGGGTCAGCCAGCAGGCCGTACCAGACCCCGTCGTCTTTCACGAGATAGTTTTCAAAGCCGATGAAGGCGGCGCCGGTCGTGTCCGAGAGCGAGGCATCGGTCAGGCTGAGGTAGAAGGTTCTCAGCAGTGGCCAGCCGGCCACCAGGGCCAGCGCGACCAGCATCGGCGCGAGATAGGTCCAGGCCGCACGTACCCGCTGGCGTCTGACCTTGGTGCCGCGTTTGCGGATCCGGGCCGAGGGCGTGTCCGTCGGCACTGACTCATTGAGCGTGGTTGTCATGCGAAACCTCCCGGGTTACCAGCGACGACGTTTGATGCGAGCCAGCTCGCCCTTCAGCTGAGCCACGGCCTGGGCGCCGCTCTGCTCGCCGCTCAGCACACTGTGGGTCGCATTGAAGAAGGCGTTGCTGACCTGGCCGTAGTTGTCACCGGTGACGGCAGACGGACGTGCCACGGCATTGGTGAAGGTGTCGTAGAGCGTGCCGAAGAAGGGCACGGCGGTGAGCACCTCTTCGTCCTGATACAGCGCCGTGAGGGTCGGGTTGTAGGCGGCCTGGATGGCCCGGCGTTTCTGCTCGGACTCACCGGTGAGGAAGGCCACCAGCTGCGAGGCGAGCTCGGGGTTCTCGCTGTACTTCGAGACCGCCAGGTTCCAGCCGCCCAGCGCCGCCGCGCTTTCTCCCTCGGCGCCGTGGGGCAGCTTGACCACCCCGACCTTGCCAGCCACCTTGCTGTCATCGCTTTGGGTCAGCGACCAGGCGTAGGGCCAGTTGCGCATGAAGACGGCGTTGCCAGACTGGAAGATGCCGCGGGCTTCTTCCTCGGAATAATTGAGCGCCCCTTGCGGGGTGATCTCGCCGATCCAGCTGGCGGCCAGGTCGAGAGCGGAGGCCGTATTGGGGTTGTCGACGGTGATCTCGCCATCGGCATCGACAATGGCGCCACCGTCGTTGCTGGCGACCCATTCCAGCGCATTGCAGGTCAGGCCCTCATAGGCACGCCCCTGGAAGACGTAACCCCACATCTTCTCGCTGCCGGCCTCGCGTTCCTTGGCCTGGATCTGCGTGGCAGTCTCTGTCAGCTCCTGCCATGTCTCGGGCGGTGCGAACCCGTACTTCTCAAGCAGGTCCTTGCGGTAGTAGAGCACCCCGGCATCCGTGAACCAGGGCATGGCCACCAGGCGGCCATCGACCGTGTTGTTGTCGATGATGGTCTTGAAGTGGCCCTGCGCTGACTTTTCGCCGAGCGTCTGGTGCAGATCAAGCAGGTGATTGCCGAGCAGGCCCGGCCAGACCACATCGATCTGCAAGACGTCGATGTCACCGGACTGCGCTGACAGAATCTGCTGATAGAGCGAGAGGCGTTCCGTCGAGGAATTGGGCGTGGAGACGATATCGACCTCATGGCCGGTCTTGTCTTCCCAGGCAGCGACGCCCTGTTCACAGAGTTCCAGTTCGGCTCCGACCGCACCGCAGGAGATGGTCAGGTCCGCGCCCATGGCAGGGGCGGTGGTGGCTGCTCCCAGCAGGGCGAAGCTTGAGGCGATTAGCGTCTTGCGTTGCATGGTGGATCCTCGTCACTTGTTGTTGTTTGACCCGCATCGGACGTCTGGGTGGGGGAGAGTCACAACGTCGTCTGATGGTGGTTTCTTAATCGATTAAGGCGTAGTCACAGTCAAGCGATTGGCGTCGACATCCGCAACCTGAACTTTGGTCTTGCTGTCACCGATATGTCGCCAGAAATGGGAGTTTTACGCGGTGATCGCTCCCCTTTGGTCGAATTTCGACATAAGTCGTGTGTCTGGAGCGCCAGATTGCCACTAGGGTCTTAAACGATTAAGTGAATGTGGCCACCCCTCCAACGCCAACGCCAATGATTCGGGCGCCACTTCGCTGATCATCGCCAAGCGAGTGATTCGTCAACAACAACAAAGGCTCTCTTCAACATGACAACTCCCCCTCAGCACCCGCTCAAGACCCCACTCGTCATGGCCGTTGCCATAGCGGTCATGAGCACCAGTGGACTCGCCAATGCCGACGGGACAGGCGATATCGAGGCGCGGCTCGCAGAGCTGGAACAGCGTATCGATGACGCCGAACAACGGGCCAGAGCGGCTGAGCGTCGCGCCGCCGAGGCAGAGCGCGCGATGGCCGTTCAGCGCCAGTCGAATGCGGCTGATCAACCCGCGCGCGTGACCGCGCAGACCGAGGACCTCGAAGAGCGTCTGGCGGCCGTCGAGCGCCAGGCCAGTGGCGAAGAAGGTTTCTCCTTCAATGCCTATGCCCGCTCCGGGCTATTGATCGGCGAAGGAGGAAAGAGCATCGAAGGCGGCCCCTATCTCACGCCGGCGGGCTCGGTGGGCGGGGCGGTCGGGCGGCTGGGGAACGAGCCCGACACCTACGTCGAGTCGGTATTCAACTACAAGACCCGCTACGACAACGGGACGAAGGCGCTTTACCGCACCATGATTGCCGACGGAGTAGAGACCAGTAACGACTGGACCTCGGACGAGTCCAGTCTGAACGTACGACAGGTCTTCGTGGAGTTGAGCGATCTGCCGAGCTTTACCGGCGCCTTCGAGAATTCCTCCATCTGGGCGGGCAAGCGCTTCGATCGGGACAACTTCGATATCCACTGGCTAGACAGCGATTTCATCTTCCTCGCCGGGACCGGCGCAGGTATCTACGACGTCCAGCTTGCCGATGACTGGAAAGCCAACTTCTCGGTCTACGGGCGCAGTTACAGTGAATACCCGACAGAGGACTCCGATACTGGCGGTAATACCGACAACCTGACGTTCACCATGAACAACTATGTCGGCCACTGGCAGTGGATGGTCAGTGCCCTGTCGGCGGCAGACAATGAAGAGCGCGCCATGGACACGGGGGCCGAAGCGGCCGATTCCGGCTTCCACACCATGCTGGCCTACCATGGCGACAGCTTCTTTGGCCTCGCCGATGGCAGCTTCAAGGCCGCCGTGCTGCATGGCCGCGGGCTCGGCGCGGAGACCAAGGTCATCGGGGCTGACGGGAACCTGACGGATGACGCCACCTCTACTCGCCTGGGGCTTTACGGCACGACCTATCTCGCACCCAAGTGGCGCTTCGCACCAGCCGTTCTGGCAGAGGTGAGCAAAGATCGCTACGACGACGGAGATGAGTATTCCTGGGCGACCTTCAATGCGCGTCTGGCCAATGAGCTGACGACGAATTTCGAGATGCAGTACGAGCTGAGCTATCAATGGATGGACCTGGACCCCGGCTCGACCGGCAATGCCGTGGAAGGCGGGTATCGCAAGTTCACCATTGCACCGACCTTCAAGCCTGAGGTCGGTGGCTTCTGGAAGCGTCCGGAAATTCGCCTGTTCGCGTCCTGGAGTGACTGGGATGAGGAGCTCAATGATTACTCCGAAGACGATGCCCTCGGGAGTGCAGGCTTCACGGGAGGCGAATGGGCCTTCGGTGTCCAGAGCGAGGTATGGTTCTAGGAGCAGGATGCCAAGCTGATCATCGCCTGCCAGTGTTTCGATCTTGCCCGCGGTTAGCCGCGGGTTTTTTGTAACGCCATCGCTGGATGGTTGAGACGCTGACCGCAAACTGACGAGCGAGATCTTGTTCGTAATGCTGGAAGGAGCTGCTTAGGAAGTCGGCATGAATTTTCGGTGTCGTTGTCTCTTGATTGTGCAGCTTGATACCCATGATGCCTTTTCTGTATGGATTGCTTGATGGGCTTACGAGAGGCTAATAAAGGATAGATTCGTTGTAAAAATCGATCATCCGGCACCTTATAGTGAGTTATTGATGGGGTATGCTGAATATTTTGCCCTATACATTTAATGACAGTTGTCACATTGGTTGTTGAAGGCTGGGAAATGGCGGTATGCCACGGAAAGATGAAGGGAACTTTCTGTCGATGATGTTGTATTGAGTCGGCTGGCTCGCGCTATATTTCATGTAAAGTCAGTGGTCGCACCACTAATGAGGTGAAGTGGTAGGGCTGTTGTTGAGCCCTAATATCTGTGCTAGCTTATATTCGTGGCCTGCCATGAGGCTCAATCACAGCATGTGACTGGTCATTGGTAGATTTTTATTTATCGCATTATCTGTTTAATCAGGAGACTGCCATGAATAGTGATATCGCCGAAGGTAAGTGGAAGCAACTCAAAGGTAAGGTCCGCGAAGGTTGGGGAGAGCTTACAGATGAAGATGTCGACGAAATTGCGGGTCGCAAGGAGCACTTTGTCGGGAAGGTTCAAGAGCGTTATGGCATGAACAAAGAAGACGCTGAAAAGGAATGGAATAAACTGTCCGATTCGTGAAGTTTTTTTAATATATATTCCATATGACGGCGGTCTCAAGTTCCAAGCGCAACGCTATTGAAAGGTGCTGGGACCGCCGACGGATTTCTTGAGCACCACGGCGTAGACCTCCAGTGAGGTTCGTCTATCCAGTGTCTAGCGCGGCCGTGTGTTCAATGGGTCGGCGATTTCGTCGAGCTCTTTTGGGCTGTAGATGGAGAGATCCGTCCCCTTTGGCAGATACTGCCGCAACAGTCTGTTGGTATTCCCGTTCGAATCTTGCTGCCGAGGCTATGCGGGTCAGCGAAGTAGATCGCCGAGCCGGTCTTCTGGGTGACCTCGGCATGTTTTTCCATCTCTCTGCCTTATGCAAAAGCCCGCCTCTGGACATTCCAGAGGCGGGCTTTTGCGTTCATGGCGTCACATTACGCCAGGAGCTTCATACCAGCTCGCGGTTTTCTTGCCGTGCACTGCGACGATCACGTGCGACCGCGCGACAGATGACGATCAATACCGCCAGGGTGAGCACTGGCCATACCAGTACGTAGGTGGCAAATAGCAATGTCATGAGTGTTGTCTCCCTGTTCTGTCTCGGACGTTATCCAGAATCATGCGCCGGTGGAGGCAGCAGGCTGCGTCTGGATCGGTATTGTCGTATCACGACCGCCTGAGTCGAGTGCTTCGTCATAGTTGCCGACACGTGCGGTGATGGTGTCGAAGTCGAAGCGTTCCTGGCGGCTGGCGAGGCTCATGACCACACACACCAGGGTGCTGGTGCCGTAAGCGGTCAGTGATGCGAGCAGGACGGTGTAGTCGCGCAGGAAGTCAGTCGCGAAGATCAGCATGGCGATCATGGCCGCGATTCCCGCAAGGATGCCGAGAATGCGCCCGAGGAAGCCGAATACCATCAGACCGATGATCACGCCGCCGCCGATGCTGGCGAGCAGCTCGAAGAACAGACCGCTCATGCCCGTCAGCGGCACCAGTTCAAAGCGTGCCAGGCAGAACATCACCATCGCGACGATGACCGACGTGGTGAAGGCGGTGTTGGTCACTCGATTCCAGAAGCAGCTGGCGATGACCGGGAAGACGATCGCGCCCCACAGAGCCCCGACGAAGACCAGCATCACCAGGATATCCAGTGAGAAGCTGGCGAAGACGATGCCCAGCACCGTAGCGATGATCATGGTCAAGCGGCCGATGAAGAGCATGCGCTTCGGGTCTGGCTTGCCGCGGGCGATATTCTTGCCATAGACATCGGCCATGATGATGGCGGACAGCGCGGAAAGGTCGGAATCCGCGGTGGAGGACAGCGAGCCGATTACCAGAATGAAGAACAGCGCGATGAAGAACGGCGGCAGATACTCGGACACCATCTGCGGGATGAGGTTGTTCATGTCGCCGTTGAGCGGCTCCACCCCGAGTGTCAGTGCCATCAGGCCAATCATGCCCAGGCCGATGACGATGGCGCCGTAACCCAGCGTCGCAGTGAGGAAGGTCGGCTTGATGTGGTCTTCGTTGACGGCGAACAGGCGCTGGGAAATGGTCTGGTTACCGATCGCATAGGCCAGTACCGCGACGAAGAAGGGCGCCCCCTGATTCAGGATGGCATCCGTCGAGAAGAAGTCGGCCTGCTCAGGCGTCAGGTTATCCAGGCCTGCGACCAGCTCTGTCGGGCCACCCATCGCAAAGAACACTGCCGGAATGATCACGATGGCGATCGCCATCAGGGCAACCAGTTGCGCGAAGTCGGTCAGTACCGAGGCGCGGAAGCCCGACCACAGGGTATAGAACAGCACCCCCACGCCCGCCATGATCACGCCCGCCTGGAAGGACAGCGGCGAGAGCACGGAGACGAGCGCCCCGGCGGCAGTGAAGTTGACCATCAGGCTGATCACGCTACCCAGCAGGTTGGAGAGCGCCAGAATCAGCTGACTGGAGGAGCCGTGGCGCGCATGGATCAGCTCGCCCAGTGTATGCGCATTGGGCGCCAGCTTGCGGAAGCGGCGGCCGAAGGGGTAGATGAACAGAATCATCAGTGCACCCCACAGGCCATAGTGGATCGGCCCTGAGACACCATAGGTATAGCCGGAGGTGGCGGCAGCATAGAAGGAGGCCGCCCAGATCCAGGTAGCCGTCATGCTCGCCGCGCCCATGCCGAAGCCAACGCGATGGTTGGAGACCATGAAGGCATCGGCATCTTCATTTTTCTTGCGGATCCCCAGCGTCATCAGGTAGGTGCCGCCATAGAAGGCAAGCAGCAGCAGTACGACAGTCAGGGTAGAGAATTGATATAGCGATTCGTTGTTCAAGAACTGGCCCTCGGTAGGGAAACAGGGCGCTACGCAACGCAGTTGCCCGAGGGCAAACGGTTGTCGATAGCGACGAGTAAGGAGGGGAAGGTTCTTAGCCGTGGACGTAGTTCTGCGTCATTTGCTCAAGCAAATGGCATCCAGCGCAGCACATGGGCCGCGTCATCAATAATCGGCAATCTCGGTCAATGAAGACGGAGTTGGTGGCACTTCCCGGTCAGGCGGGAGCTTGGGGGAGGGCGGCGTGGCATGCATCTGCCTTCATCGGAATAATGATATCGCATACGCGTCCTTGTTATCGGTCAAGCCTTGCAAGGGCGCTGATGCGAGTTGTTGGTCAGCCCCAAGCTTGGCAAAACGGTGTTTTTATTTTCTCTCGTTATCAAATTCGTTGGCAACGATAAATTATGCGCATGTCAATGTCCACACCCTGGCGGGGAAAGCTTGCCTCTCATTCACGTCAACGGTGGTTGGACGAGCGGGTTCGACGATGTTCAGTTGCGTGACACGTGCCAGAGCAGCATGGAAGACATGACGTATTATATAAATAATATTACTCGGCATGAGTTGTGTTTATTTGCTGAGTGTTCTGAATGGTGCCAGAAAGTGGAATAAATCGTTGTCATTACGTCATGCGTATTACTTGTCCAATGCTTGAGGAAAAGACTCCCTCAATGGCTCAGGCAACGACTGACTCGGCTTGGAGGGGGAGTTGACCCATGGGAGAGCGAGTCTTCAAAGCGGCCTACCTACAGTAAAACGCCCTGTCCGAAGACAGGGCGTTTTAAACATGCCCAAGGCAGGCATGCTCGGCGCAGGGCTTGGCTTACCGAGAGCTTTCTGCCGTCTTGCGAGTGCTTTCCCAGCGCAGGTGCGCTTCGGGAGAATAGCTACGTGACGGCGTGTGCTCGAGACCGATCTTGGCGGTACCGATCGACACCAGACGCAGCAGGGACGCCGTGGCGGCAATCACGATGAACAGCGCCGGCACACCGCCGAGGTTGGAGAGCATCTTGATGCCATCAATGCCCACGAAGGCCGTCATGATCCAGGCGACGGCGCCGATGGTGCAGCCCCAGATGATCTTCATGAGCAGACGATCATGGGTATTTTCATCACTGTCACCGGCCATGGCGGCCTGGCTGTCGGTACTGCACAGCTGGCTGATCGCTTCGGTGTTGGAGTCGGCTGCCGTCACGAAGGACAGAAAGGCGATGATCAGGAAGACGGCGCTGACCAGGGTGCTCATCGGCAGTTCGTCAAACAGGGCATATATGACGGAGCCTGCACCAGACTCATTCAGCAGTTGGTAAAGCGCACCGCCACTTTGCATGTCGAACTGGATAGTGGAGCTTGCGAAGACACTCACGTAGGTAATCGAGAACAGTGCCGGCGCGACCAGGTTGATCAGCATGAACTGTCGCACGGTATAGCCACGGGAAATCTTGCCCAGGAACAGGGCGGAAATCGGTGCCCATGCCATCCAGTTGGCCCAGTAGAAGATACTCCAGCTTTTCGGCCACGGATCGTCATCGAAGGCCCCGGTGAACAGGCTCTTTTGCATGAAGTTGTTGAAATACTCACCCGCAGCTTCGGTGCCATAGCCAAGAATGGTCTGGGTCGGGCCGCACAGGAAGACGAAGGCCATGAAGACGAAGAAGGCCTTGGCGTTGATGGCGGACAGACGCGCAATGCCTTTCTGCAGACCACTGGCCGCGGAGGCGGTAAAGCAGGCCACGATGGCGAGAGTCACCAGTGCCAGCATCAGCGGGCCAGTGCCGGTCCCCAGGAAGCGGTCCAGGCCGCCGGCCAGTGTCATGGCGCCGGTGCCCAATGACGATGCCATGCCGCAGACCAGTGCGAACAATGCCAGTGCATCCAGCGCGCGGCCCTTGCGGCCGATCAGGCGATCACCCAACAGCGGCACGAAGAGCGTGCCGAGCGAGAACGGCTTGCCCAGGTTGTAATGCATCAGAGCGAACAGCAATGCCGGGACGGTATAGATCGCATAGGGCGTGAATGACCAATGCAGGAACATCGTCGAGAGTGCAAAGCGTGCTGCCTCAGGAGAGTTCGCCGTCACCTCCAGTGAGCCGGGCGGAGTGTGTAAGTGATAGAGCGGTTCTGCGGTCGACCAGAACATGATGCCGACGGCCAGCGTGGTACATAGCGTGATGGAAAACCAGCGCCAGGGTGTCAGGATTCGCGTGGCATTTTCACCACCGATCCGCGTGCGGCCCAGTGGTGACAGGTAAGTGATCAGGCATGTCACCACCATCGCCAGTGCCGTAATCGAGAACAGCCAACCGAACTTGTTGAGTACCCAGTCATTCAAGGCCGTCGTGGTGGCGAGAAAGCCTTCGAGATTGATAAGGCTTGCTGCCACTGCGACTATCAGCAGGATGAACGGTGGCCAGAAGACGAGGGGGCGGATGGAAGAACTAAACATACGCGTTCCTATAATTTTCTTGTGTGTCTGAGGATGCTAACCCATAAAATTCTGTTTTGTCAGCGTTGTGCTTTCAGCCTTGTATGGGTATACACGCGCGCGTTCAGGTAAGGAATCTGGGTTATTTTTTGAGGGTTCTGTCAGGAAATCGCTTCAGTGGCTAACGCACCCTAGCCGTCACGCAGGCTGCATGGCCCATGCCACTGTGCGGGCCATGACACTCAAGAGAAAACCACGACACCCCCGTCGCCTCTCGGCCCGGGGGTGTCGTGGTTTCTCCTAGAGGACTTGAGTATCACGCCATCTCGAGCTGACTCAGCTGGACTGGGAAGATTGCCAACGCTGATGGGCTTCTGCCGAATAACTGCGTGACGGCGTGTGCTCGAGGCCGATCTTGGCGGTGCCGATCGAGACTAAACGTATCAGTGACGCCGTGGCACCGATCACGATGAAGAGCGCTGGTACCCCGCCGAGGTTGGAGAGCATCTTGATGCCGTCGATGCCGACGAAGGAAGTCATGATCCAGGCGACGGCGCCGATGGTCGAGCCCCAGACGATCTTCATCATCAGTCGGCCCTTGCTGCGCTCTTCGCTTTCGTTGCCTGCCAGGGCCGCCTGGCTATCCGAGCTGCAGAGTTGGCTGATGGCGTCGGTATTGGAGTCGGCCGCTGTCACGAAGGACAGGAAGGCGATAACCAGGAAGATCCCCCCCACCAGAGAGCTCATCGGTAGCTCATCGAATAGTGCGTAGATCACCGAGCCAGCCCCGGCCTCGCTGAGAATCGTGTTGAGTGCCCCGGCGGTATCCATGTCGAGCTTCAATGTCGTGCTGCTGAACACCGCGACATAGATGATCGAGAAGAGCGAGGGCGCCACCATGTTGATCAGCATGAACTGCCGCACGGTATACCCCCGTGAGATCTTGCCCAGGAACAAGGCCGAAATCGGTGCCCATGCCATCCAGTTGGCCCAGTAGAAGATGGTCCAGCTCTGTGGCCAGGGGTCATTGTCGAAGGCCCCGGTGAACAGATTCTTGCTCATGAAATTGGTGAAGTAATCGCCAGCCGCTTCCGTGCCGTAGCCCAGGATGGTCAGCGTCGGACCGAAGGCGAACACGAAGATGAGAAAGGCGAAGAAGGCCTTGGCGTTGATGGCGGACAGGCGTGCGATGCCTTTTTGCAGACCACTGGCCGCCGAAGCGGTGAAACACAGCACGATCGCGAGGGTGACGATGCCCAGCATCAGCGGGCCCGAGCCAGTGCCGAGGAAGCGGTCGATACCGCCTGCCAGTGTCATGGCCCCTGTGCCGAGGGACGATGCCATGCCACAGACCAGTGCGAAGAGCGCGAGTGCATCGAGCGCACGTCCCTTGCGACCGATCAGTCGATCTCCCAGCAGCGGCACGAACAGGGTCCCGAGCGAGAAGGGCTTGCCGAGGTTGTAATGCATCAGGGCAAAGATCAGCGCAGGGACGGTGTAGATCGCATAGGGCGTGAACGACCAGTGCAGGAACATGGTCGAGAGCGCGAACCGCGCGGCTTCCGGGCTATTGGCGGCAATGTCCAGCGAGGTGGGTGGCGAGTGCAGATGATAAAGCGGCTCTGCGGTCGACCAGAACATGATGCCCACGGCCAGCGTGGTGCATAACGTGATGGAGAACCAACGCCATGGGGACAACAGTCGCGTCGCGTTCTCACCGCCGATACGGGTGCGGCCCAGCGGCGAAAGATAGGCTATGAGGCAGGCCACCACCATGCTGAGCGCCGTGATGGAAAACAACCAGCCGAACTTGCTCAGTACCTGGTTGTTGAGATTGGTAGTGACAGCCAGAAAGCTGTCGAGATCGATCAAGCTCGCCAATACGGAGGCGAACAGCAGAATGAAAGGTGGCCAGAAGACCAGTGGGCGCACGGATGCTCCGAACATTTGATACTCCTCGATCTTGTTGTCGGGTGTAGCCGATCATCTTGTTGTCAGGTGTTACCGATCATCTCGGGGTGGCGCTTGACGTCTTGTCTGCGCCGATCAGGGGCCTCATCGGTAAGGGGGGGAATGAGCGTCTGATCATGTAGGGACGATCATCTGATCTTGCAACGTCAGTGCTCGAGGAGGAGGCGGAATGACGTCAGCTTTCCGGGCTCCCTGTGACATGCAGCGAACTGCCGTGCAGCGTATTGCAGGGCAGATCGGAAAATCTTCCATCCTGTCGCAGACAGAATGTCAGGGGTCGTAATGGAGATAGTAAAAACGCCCGTATAAGCAGCAAGACCAGTGATCCTGATGAGGGCTCATCGCACTTGAGGTTTCTCTCGCAACAATTCGCGAATCATCTCTGCGCAAGTATCGAAGATTGGATGCGTCAGGCTGGGGGAACGATGGAGTTCAATTTCGGCAGTGGGTAGCGCCGGAAGCCCTGCCTCGGTGCCCAGCTCGCACCAGTCCTCAGGCAACGAGCGTCGATCTGCCACCGTGATGGCATGGCCCTGATTGACGATGACTCTCAAGCCACTGGGGCTCTGACTGGTGGAATCGATACGCCAGCTGCGTTCTGCCTGGGTCAGGGCGGACAATGCCCTTTCGCGATAGATGCATTGTTCGGGGAACAGCGCCAACGGCAGCGGAGCGGAGGGGTCCAGCACAAAGCGTTGATGCGCCGCCCACACGACAGGCTCGCGAGACAGCAGTTCCCCCTGGCGTTGTTGGTTGTGGCTGACCGCGATGACCAGATCCAGCTGGCCGGCATCGAGCTGTTCCAGCAGTTCCGTGGACATCCGGCAGTGGATGTGCGGACGGATCTGGGGATGGCGCTCGCCGAGATGTGCCAGCAGCTGTGGCAACCAGGTGGTGGCGTAATCCTCCGGCAAGCCGAGGCGCAACGTGATCGGGTGGTCGTTTTCGCTGAGGGCGGCCACGGCTTCGCGTTGCAGTTGCAGGATGCGTCGTGCGTAACGCAGAAACGTTCGGCCGGCATTGGTCAATTCCATATGACGGCTGGTTCGCATCAGCAGTCGATAGCCAAGACGCTCCTCGAGGGTGCTGATGCGCAGACTGACAGTGGACTGCGTGCGATGCAGATGCCGCGATGCCTGAGTGAAGCTCCCGCTGTCGGCCACCGTCACGAATGCCAGCAGGAGATCCGTATCCAGCGATGGCAGCGGGCGAGGGGCGTCTGTGCTTGATGTATCGGGTTTGCCGATGGATTTCATTGGAATGACTCGTTTCTCAAATGCATGGATTCTGGCCAGCATAGTACCTGACCCACGAGCTGTCTTGTCCCCCAGCCCCACGACGTGAGGATACCTCCGTGACTGACCTGACTTCCGCGATGCCCCCGCAATTGGCCGATGCCGAGACCGTCGATCTCTCCGCGTTGGTCGATACCGAGCGTTACCCCCTGCATGACCCCCGATCTCCAGCGCTTGAGGCCACGATCGCCAAGGCGCGTGAAGATCTCGAGCGTGAGGGTTGCGCCGTATTGAGAGGATTTCTGCGTCCGGAGCGCCTTGCGCAGATGCAAGCGGAAACGGCCCGTCTCGCCGAGACCGCGTTCTACAACACCCGCGAGGTGAATGCTTATTTCACGGCCGATGACGACCGCTTGCCCCAACAGGACCCGCGTCGCTTGTTCATGACGCGCACCAGTGGCTTCGTGACGCGTGACATGATCCCTGCCGATAGCCTGATGCAGCGGCTGTACGTCTCGCAGGCCATGAAGCAACTGGTGTCGGCCTGTCTTGGTCGTGAGCGGGTGTACGAGTATGCCGACCCCTTTGCCGGGCTCGTGCTCAACGTGCTGCCAGATGGCACCGAGCAACCCTGGCACTACGACACCAACGAATTCATCGTCACCATGATGACGCAACAGCCCGAGAGCGGTGGTCAGTTCGAGTATTGCCCCGGCATCCGCACCCCCAACGATGAACACTACGCTGCCGTAGGCGAAGTGATCCGGGGAGAGTCGCGTGAAGCGGTGAAGACCTTGAGCCTCAACCCGGGCGATCTGCAGTTGTTCAAGGGGCGGTTCAGTCTGCACCGCGTCACTCAGGTATCGGGTGAGGTCCCACGGTTGACGGCGATTTTCGCGTATTCCGAAACGCCGGGAGTGGTCGGCCGGCTTGAGCGTACGCGTCAGCTGTATGGACGCGTCTCGGAGCAGCACATTCTGGCGGAAGCCCAGCACGTCCAGCGCGCCGACGGTCTGCTCGACTGATCGACGACCGGTGTTCCCGTGATGCCTTCTCAACTTGCATGCGCCTTTTGAGCGCTTGATCGAACACTTCCCACAGAGCACTTCACATGAAAATGGACCTGACAGCGATGGGCATTCTGGCCCCGACCCATGCACTGGAAGACTGCGAACCGACGTCGGAAGAGATTGCGCAGATCCAATGCGACCGACTTGCGCGTGTTCGCCAGGAGCTGGCTCGTCGCGATATCACGGCGGCAGTCCTATTCGACCCGGCACATGTCCGCTATGCCACCGGGTCTCGCAACATGCAGGTATACAGTTCGCGCAATCCCGCTCGCTACGTATTCGTCCCCGCGGCAGGGCCGGTCGTGCTGTTCGAGTTCTCGGGGTGTGAACACCTGGCCAGCCATCTGCCGACCGTGGACGAGATTCGTCCGGCCAAGGCGATTTCCTATTATTTCAATGAGAAGAATACGGAAGCCGTCACCAGAGCCTGGGCGGATGAAATCATCGATCTGGTGCGTCATTGCGGCGGAGGTGAGCGGATCGCCCTCGAAAGCGCGACTGCAGAAGCCGCTTTCATGCTCGAGCAGCGTGGCTATCAGGTGTTGGATGCCCATGAGCCCCTTGAGCAGGCACGTGCCATCAAGGTACCCAACGAGATAAAGATGATTCGCTCCTCCCTGAGAGCGGTCGAGGAGGGGGTGCGCAAACTGGAGACCTCCATCCGTCCTGGCGTCACCGAGAATCACGCCTGGTCGCGGCTGCACCAGCACATCATCGAGACAGACGCCGATTTCATCGAGACACGCCTCATGAATTCCGGGCCGCGTACGAACCCTTGGTTCCAGGAATGTTCCGACCGTGTCATCCAGGCAGGAGAACTGGTCGCACTGGATACCGATGTGGTGGGGCGTTACGGATACTATGCGGACTTCTCGAGAACCTTCCTGTGTGGTTCGGGGGAGGCCAGCGCCGAGCAGAAATCGCTCTATCGCATGGCGTATGACCAGATCCAGACCAACATGGAAAATCTGAAGCCCGGGGTCAGCTTCAAGGAATACGCCGAACGCGCCTGGCGAATCCCTCCCGCTTACCGCGCGCGTCGTTACTTTGCCCTGGCGCATGGTGTCGGGATGAACGGCGAGTATCCCTACATCGTTCATCGCGAGGATATCGAGGACAAGGGTTACGACGGCATCCTCAAGCCGGGGATGACGCTGTGTGTGGAGAGCTATATCGGGCATGAGTCCGGTGGTGAAGGCGTCAAGCTCGAAGAGCAGCTGTACATTCGTGACGATGGTCAGGTGGAGCTGTTGTCCGACTACCCCTTCGACGAGCGCCTGCTTAGCTAGGCTGCCTGAGTCAGGCTGGTTGAGCCGGGCCGGTTGAGCCGGCCACGGGTAGCTTGCCTACGCGCATCGGCATTACGCGGCATGGCGGCTTTGGTAACATGAGGTCAATTGTGCGGGTGGCTGTCAGCGACGGTCACCCGCTTTGCCATTGTCTCATGGCGAAAGAGGGCCAGATGGCAGCCGTGTGCCGTGAACGGGAGAGAGTGTCGAGAACGTCTATCGTTCATGGGATACCGGTTGCTTCCTGCTCGCCTTTTGCCTTTCGTGAGTGTCGTCTATGCCAACCCCTCTGCCACTGCAGAAACTGCCGCCCTTGAGTTCGCTGAAAGGGTTTGAAGCTGCTGCGCGTCTGCTGAGTCTCCGCGCGGCCGCCGAAGAGCTGAACCTGACGCATCCGGCCATCGCCAACCAGATTCAGCGTCTCGAAGAGAGTTTGGAGGTGAAACTGTTTGCTCGTGAAGGCCGTCATGTGGTGCTGACGGCGGCTGGCGAGCGTTTCTATCCGGTAGTGCGTGAAGCGCTGGCGGGCCTGGTGCAAGGCGCCGAGTCTCTGCGCCAGATGCAGCATGCCCAGCCGCTGACGATTCAGGTCTATGTGACGACCTCGATTCGCTGGTTGGCACCTCGCTTGTCGCATTTCCAGGCCATGCATCCTGAAGTCGAGCTCAAGCTGATGACGTGCAGTCTCGGCTGGGAGTTCGATGAGGCCAATGCCGATGTCGGTATCGTCTTTCGCGATGCGCCGCTGGCGGACCACCTGCACTGGCAGCCGTTGTTCGAGTCACGCCTCCTCCCGGTGTGCAGCCCCCAGCTGCTGGACGACGACGCACGCCCGGTGCCCGCGGATGCCTTGAAGACGCTGCCGTTGATCGGGGTCTACACCGAGGGCTGGAATTGGGAGAGTTACTTCGAGGCATTGTCGCTAGGCCCGTGCCCCACCCGCAATTGCATCGTGGTCGACACCCTGGCCGTCGCCCTGGAGATGGCGGCGCGCGGGGAGGGCGTCGCATTGGTCAACGGGCCCTTTGCCGACGATGACCTGGCGAACGGTCGACTCATCAACCCGATCGGACAGGTGACGACCGGGCGCGGTGAATGGGGGGCTGTCTGTCATCGCGAGCTGGAGCGGGACCCGCGTGTAGCGACCCTTCTTGGCTGGTTGGAGGCACAGAGTCGCAGCGTGCCCACCTGATCCGCCAGAGCGAGAGCTGTTACGTGACAACGCCACCTTCGGGTGGCGTTTTTTGTTTCCGGGTTCTGTGTTCTGGGCATCTGGCATCTGGCATCTGCCGGTTGATCGCTGTTTGCTGTTCGGAGGCGCGGGGTCTGGGGGGACTCACAAAAATTGTTACCAATCGCCAAATTCTTATGAATTGTTGGCAGGCAGGTCGGCCAGTAGGGTGAGCCTCAAGATGACATGGGCCACGACGGACAGGATTCCACTCCGTCCCAAGCGGCCCTGTGCAGTACACCGGACAGCCAGCAGGCAGACAGCAAAGAGGACAGCACATGAAAGTCGGATTCATCGGTCTCGGTAACGTGGGTGGCAAGCTGGCAGGTAGTCTGCTGCGCAATGGACACGACGTCACCGTGCGTGACCTTGCCCCGGAAGCCGCCAAGCCTTTCCTCGCGCAGGGTGCCAAGTGGGCGGATTCCGCCAGGGAACTCGCCGAAGCCAACGACATGGTCATCACCTGTCTGCCGTCTCCGGCTGCCTGCAGCGCCGTGATGGAAAGCGACGACGGCATCATCGCCGGTCTGCGTGAAGGCAAGATCTGGCTCGAGATGAGCACTACCGACGACGGCGAACTGCGTCGCATCGCCGACAAGGTGCTGGCCACCGGTGCCAAGGCACTGGAAGCGCCGGTCTCCGGCGGCTGCCACCGCGCTGCCACCGGCAATATCTCCATCTTCGTCGGCGGTGACCGCGAATCCTTCGAGCAGGTGCTGCCGGTGCTGACCAATCTGGGGCGTCGTGTCCTGCACACCGGGGAGCTGGGTACCGCCTCTGTGCTCAAGGTGATGACCAACTATCTGGCCACCGCCAACCTGTGTGCCGTCGCCGAAGCCCTGACCGTCTGCAAGAAGGCCGGCATGGACATGAATACCACCTACGAGGCGATCAAGATTTCCTCGGGCAACTCCTTCGTCCACGAGACCGAGTCCCAGGTCATCCTGAACGGAAGCCGCAACATCAGCTTCACCATGGATCTGGTGCTCAAGGATGTCGGCCTGTTCGACACCCTGGCCAAGAACCTGGATGTGCCGCTGGAAATCTCCCCGATGCTGATGGACATCTTCCGCGATGGTCAGGAACGCTTCGGTCCGCGTGAGTGGTCCTCCAACATCATCCGTCGTCTCGAGGAAGCCGCCGATGTCCGTGTGCTCGGCACCGGCTTCCCGGCAGAGCTGACCGATGACGAGCGGGAAGAAGTCGGTTACGAAGTCGGCGTTACCGGCCGCAGCTGAGCCGTGAAGACTGCCCCGGAGCGCCGTGCGAATGGCCTCCGGGGCATTTGCGCTTGAGACTCACCCTCAGGGAAAGTGTTATCTCCCACCAGCAACGAGAGGTCTGGCATGCAACATTACGACAACTTCTACATCAATGGTCACTGGCAGGCAGCCTTCGGGCGCGAGCGCATGGAGGTCATCAATCCGGCCACCGGCGAGCTGTGCGCCAGTGTGCCGCGCGCCGGTGAGCAGGATGTGGAGGCTGCCATCATGGCAGCACGTCAGGCGCTGCCTGCCTGGTCCACGACATCCGCGCAGGAACGCCACGATATCCTGATGGCGGCAGCGGATGAGATGCAGCGTCGCTTCGATGAGCTGCGCGACGTGCAGGTGCTCACCATGGGTTGCCCGGTGCAACTGGCCGGCGCGCTGCACGTGGAAGGCCCAATCGAAGGCATGCGTTACTACGCCGAGCGCGCCTTCCAGATGGAAGAGGACGAGCGCAAGGGCGATGTGACTCTGATGCGCGAGCCCATCGGTGTCTGCTCGCTTATCAACCCGTGGAACTATCCGCTGCATCAGTTGATCGGCAAGCTGGCCCCGGCGCTGGCGGCAGGCTGCACCGTGATCGCCAAGCCGGCGGAGCAGACGCCGCTGCAGGACTTCATCATGGCCGAGATCTTGGAGAAGGTCGGTCTGCCTGCTGGCGTCTTCAATGTGGTGACGGGAGAGGGCAGTGAGATAGGCCCGGTGATGTCCGGCCATCCGCAGGTCGACATGGTGTCCTTCACCGGCTCGACTATTGCCGGTAGCAAGGTCGCCGAGAGTGCCGCGCCCACCGTCAAGCGGGTCTGTCAGGAACTGGGCGGCAAGTCGCCGCTGCTGGTGACGGAAGATGCCGACCTGGCCGCAGCCGTGCGCTTGAACGTCGAGAACGTGATGGCCAACACCGGCCAGACCTGCGACGCCTTCACGCGTCTGCTGGTGCCGCGTTCGCGCATGGAAGAGGCGACCTGTCTGGCGGTCGAGATCGCCAATGAGCAGGTGGTGGGTGACCCGAATGATCCGGCGACCACCATGGGGCCGCTGGTCTCTCAGCGTCAGCGCGAGCGGGTGCTTGATCTGGTGCAGCGGGCCATCAACGATGGTGTCGAGCTGGCGCTGGGTGGCGTCGAGCCGCCCGAAGGGCTCGAGAAGGGCTGCTATGTGCGGCCGACCATCTTCACCAATGTCAGCAATGAAATGGAGATCGCCCGTGAGGAGGTCTTCGGCCCGGTGCTGTGCATCCTGCCCTACGACGACGTGAAGCAGGGGATCGCCATCGCCAATGACAGCGTCTATGGCCTGTCATCTGCGGTCTATGCGCGTGACGCCGAGGCAGCATTGCCGATCGCTCGCTGCATGCAGGCAGGGCAATGCTATCTGCAAGGGGCAGAGTTCTCCTTCGATGCGCCCTTCGGTGGCTACAAGCGTTCTGGCAACGGCCGTGAATGGGGCGACGAAGGCCTGGCAGAATATGTCGAGGTCAAGGCACTGCTCGGCGCGCCGGTCATCTCCTGACAGGAGGCGCATGACGCCGCCGTGATGCCACGCAAGATACCCGTGATTCGTGAGGCCAGGCTGGCCTTGTGAATCACGGGTATCTTGCATTCGCGCCATCGACCATTCGCGCCATCGACAAAAGACACCCTCAAGGCGCTTGTCGGCTGTCGCGGATGCGCTTCGCTATCAGAGCAACGCCCATCGCGTCTGTCACATCGCTGAGTGCTGAAAAATACCTATATATAGTGGCAAGACTTTGTGCGGTGCAGCATGACTGGCTCGCCAGGTGCCGTTTTGGACCTCAGATGATGCGCGAGGAGAGCTGACGCGCCGCCTGAACCAGATGCTTGGAGTAGGCGCGAGCCTGCTGCGGATTCAAGCAGTCCTGGCTGATGACGGCGCTGATGGCGGCAATGGGCTCGTTGCGCATGTTCAGCACAGGCGCCGCGATACAGCTCAGCTGTCCTTCGGCCTCGCCGCTGGACACCGCATATCCCAGGCGTTGTGCACGTTCAAGCTCGGCATCCATCTCGTCACGGCGTTCGGCCAGGCCGGGCGTGCTCCGCGTCGCAGCTTCCAGATACAGTTGGCATGAGGCCTCGGGGCGCATGGCGAGAATCGCCTTGCCGGCGGCACAGGCGTGCTGGGCCATGGTCTTGCCGATATAGAGGTTGTAGCTGCCACTGCCGGAGGCATCGACCTTCGAGATCACCACCACCTGATCCCCGATGGGGATGCACAGGAAGATCGAGCGGTGAATCTCGTTCTTGAGAATCTCGGCGATGGGGTAGAAGACCGGAATCAGGCTCTGCTTGTTGTAGATCGTCGAGGAGATCTGGAATATGCGCGAGCCGATGCAGTAGGACTTCTTGCGACCGGGATCATGGGCGACCAGCTGATGGTGCAGCAGGGAGTTGATCACGCGGTGTCCGGTGGCAGGCGAGATGCCGGTGGACTCGCAGATTTCCGAGAGCGTCAGCGGGTAGGAGGCTGCCGCAAGCAGATCCAGAATCATGACACTGTGGTCGACGGCAGGGGCTTTGGTCTTCTCGTGATTCATGAACGCGGGGACACTCCGAAACGCGAATCTCGGCCACAGGCGGCGTGCATCCGGGGCTGTGACACTTTGACGACGGATGAACGATGCCACACACGGCATCTCTCATGCGCTGAAAATAAAACGGCCCATAGGGTACCAGACCCATGGGCCGTGCGCGGGTTGTTTGGTGACTGACCTCGGCTCACTCGGCGTGATCGGCCAGCACCAGGTCCGCGCCTTTTTCCGCCACCATCATCACCGGCGCATTCAGATTGCCGGAGGTGATATTGGGGAAGATGGCGGCATCGATGACGCGAAGCCCCGCCACACCATGCACCTTCAGCCGGCTGTCGACCACGGCGTTTGCCTTGTCCGGGCCCATCGCGCAGGAACCGCACAGGTGGTAGATGGAGCCTCCCTGAGCGCGGAAGTACGCCAGCATGCTGTTCTCATCCTGGACCGTCTCGGCCGGGGCGACCTCGCACTCGGTGATGGCCTTGAGCGCGGGCGCGCCCATCAGCTTGCGCACCAGACGACTGCCCTGGATGACCTCATCGATATCCTTCTGGGTACTGAGGTAGTTGGGGCAGATCGTCGCCGGGTCTGCCGGGTCTGCCGAGGACAGTGAAATGCTGCCACGGCTGGTCGGTCGACAGGAATTGAAGGCCAGCAGGAAGCCGGAATACGGCTCCGGCGTCAGCTTGGCCTTCGGGTCGTTGGGAATCTGGTAGGACATCGGATTGAAGTAGAGCTGGATGTTCGGCTCTGACTCCGCGTCGCTGCCGCGGAAGAATCCCCCGGCCTGATTGACGCTCATGCCCAGTGGCCCGCTGCGATTGACCAGATACTGCAGTCCCGCCTTGGCCTGGCCCCAGAAGGACGCGAAGTCATCATTCAGCGTGGTGCGATTGGCACGGTAATAGTAGCTGGCACACAGATGGTCCTGCAGGTTCTGCCCGACGGCCGGCAGGTCTACCAGCGTCTGGATGCCATGCGTGGCCAGCGCCTCACGCTCGCCGATCCCCGAAAGCTGCAGCAGCTTCGGGGAGTCCACGGCGCCAGCGCAGAGAATGACCTCGCGCCGTGCCGTCACCTCGATGACCTCGTCATCAAGCCGGTAGACGACACCCGTGGCGCGCTTGCCGCCGTCGGGCGCCTCTTCCAGCGTCACGCGCTCCACCCGACAGATATGCTTGAGCGTGAGGTTGTCGCGTGACAGTGCCGGCTTCAGGTAGGCGGTGTTGCTGGAGTCCCGCTGTCCCTTGCGGATGTTGGCCTCATAGATGCCAGCACCCTCGAAGTGTTCGCCATTGAAATCATCATTGAGCGTGTAACCCAGTTCGCGGGCCCCTTCCAGCCACGACTGGCAGATCGGGTGCGCGCCATGTTTCAGCGGCGTGATGCCGATCGGCCCCCGGCCGGAGCGATACTCGGTGTCGCCATCCGGGTGGCATTCAAGGCGCTTGAAGTAGGGCAGTACCTCGCGATAGGACCAGCCGTCGTTGCCGGCGCGCGCCCAGTCATCGAAGTCCGAGGCCTGGCCCCGGACATAGATCATCGCATTGATGGAGCCGGAGCCACCCTGCACCTTGCCGCGTGGGGTATAGATCTTGCGCCCCCCCATCGCGGCTTCTTCCTTGCTGTAATACATGTAGTTGTAGGTCGGGTTGTAGTAGGTCTTGGCGAACCCGACCGGCACCTTGATCCAGGGCGAGGTGTCCTTGCCGCCGGCCTCCAGCAGCAACACGCTGTGGCGTCCGCTGGCGCTGAGCCGGTTGGCGAGGATGCACCCCGCCGACCCGGCACCAACAATGATGAAATCGTATTGCATCGGTATTACGCCTCCGGCTTGCGCTTCCAGTCGGTGCTGGACTGTTCCTTCACGTCATAGGGACTCGGGTCCATGCTCAGGTGCAGGGTTCGACCGGTGTAAGGCGAATTGGCCTTGACCACGTCCATGTTCAGCTCGACCCCCAGGCCCGGCTTGGTGGAGGGGATGATGTAGCCATCACGCCACTCGATCTTCTCCTTGAGCACATCGGCGTGGAAGCCATCCCAGGTGCCGATGCTTTCCTGAATCAGGAAGTTGGGCGTGGCGGTCGCCAGCTGGATGCTGGCCGCGGCGCCGACTGGGCCGTTGTAGAGGTGCGGGGCGATCTGGGCGTAATAGACTTCTGCCAGCGCCGCGATCTTCTTGCCTTCCAGAATGCCGCCGACGCGTCCCAGGTTCATCTGCAGGATGGAGGCCGCGTTGTTCTTGAGCACATCGTGGAATTCGTACTTGGTGGTCAGGCGCTCGCCGGTCGCGACCGGAATGGAGGTGTGGTCTGCCACACGCGCCATGGCCTCGCTCTGTCCCGGCGGTATCGGCTCTTCCAGCCACAGCGGGTCATAGGGCTCGAGATACTTGGCGAGACGAATGGCAGACGCCGGTGTCATCTGGCCGTGGGTGCCGAACAACAGATCACAGCTGTTGCCGACCGCTTCGCGGATGCGGCGGCAGAAGGTGGCGCTCTTGTCCATGCCTTCCAGAGACAGCATCTGGCCGGAGTAGGCAGTGTAGGGGCCGGCCGGGTCGAACTTCAGCGCGGTGAAGCCCTTCTCGCGGTTTTCCAGTGCGCATTCGACGGCCAGCTCGACGTTGTCATAGTCGTAGTTGCCGCGTGCATCCTTGGGATACAGGTAGGTGTAGGAGCGCAGCTTGTTGTGGACCTTGCCCCCGATCAGCTCATACACCGGCAGGCCGGCCGCCTTGCCGACGATGTCCCAGCAGGCCATCTCGAGACCGCTGAGCACCCCCATCATGGTGAGGTCAGGGCGTTGGGTGAAGCCACTGGAGAAGGCTTCGCGGTACAGACGTTCAATATGATGCGGGTTCTTGCCCTCCAGATAACGCGAGAAGACATCGGCGATCGCCTTGCTCATGACTTCCGGGTGGAAGGTGGCGGCATAGACTTCACCCACCCCTTCAATGCCGCAAGCGGTACGTAGCTGAACGAAGATCCAGTACATGCCGCCGACGTGGGGCGGCGGAGTGGCGACGATGTGTGTCTCGCAACTGACAACTTTCATGGTGGCAGGCCTTTCAGTGGTCACTGGCTAGCAGGAGATTGTGGATGCGCACTGCCTGGCATGCCGTCATTCGACGCCAACAGCGCGCTTCCGGAAAGAAATGGGGTAGGGCGTCAGCGCCTCCGGGGGAGAGGGTTCCCCGAAGGCGTGACAGGTAAGACGGAATGGCGTGATCAGTAGTTCATCACGACCAGACGGGTCTGGGTGTAGTCGAGCATGCCATGCTTGCCATCATCACCGCCCAGGCCAGAGCGCTTCCAGCCGGCGTGGTAGCCCTGGTAGGGGTCCGCCGGGGTGCGGTTGATGTAGAGCTCGCCGGCTTCGATGTTGTTGGCGACCTTCATGGCGGTGCGATAGTTCTCGGTGAAGACCACGGAGGCCAGACCGAACTGGTGGTCATTGGCCAGTGCCAGCGCTTCATCCACATCGCTGTAGGTCAGCACCGGCAGTACCGGGCCGAAGATCTCTTCCTGCACGATCTCCATGTCCTGGCGGCAACCGGTCAGCAAGGTCGGCGGGTAGAAGTGACCCTTGCCCTCGGGGATATAACCGCCGATTTCCAGAGTGGCGCCGTCATCGATGGCGCGTTCCACCATCTGATGGATGTTGAGACGGGAATTCTCGTTGATCAGCGGCCCCATCAGGCTGGCATCTTCCAGACGGTTGCCGAACTTGACGCCTTCCATCTGCTGCTTCAGCTGGGCGACGAAATCGTCATAGACGGATTCGTGCACATAGACACGCTCGATGGCGGTACACAGCTGGCCACAGTTGGTGAGGGTAGAGGCCGCGATCTGTGCCGCTGCCTTGGCCAGGTCGGCATCCGGCTCGACGATGGCCGGTGACTTTCCGCCCAGCTCCAGCGAGGACTTGGCGATGTTGACCTGGGAATATTCCAGCACCTTGCGACCGGCGCCGACGCTACCGGTCAGGGTGATCATGCCCACCTTGGGGTGCGTGCAGACGGCTTCTGCGGTGCCGTGGTCCATCGCCAGGATGTTGACGATGCCTGCCGGAATGCCGGCATCCTGAATCGCCTTGGCGATCTCGAAGGCGGAGGTCGGTGTGTTGTTGCTCGGACGCACGACCACGGCGTTGCCGGTGATCAGCGCCGGGGCGATCTTGCGCAGCAGGGTGAACACCGGGTAGTTGAACGGAATCAGGCAGGCCACGACGCCGATGGGCTCACGCTGCAGCAGCAGGCTTTCATTGGGAGTGTCGCTGGGGACGATCTCGCCCTCGATACGACGTGCCCACTCGGCGTGGTAGCGCGTGATGTCGGCGGCGTAGACGGCTTCATTGGTGGCGTCTTCCAGGCTCTTGCCGGACTCATCTGCCAATGCCTGGCCGATGGCATCCTTGCGCGCCATCAGCGCCTCGGCAAGCTTGTGCATGTAGCCGGCACGCTCGGTGCTGGTCTTGGCACGCCAGTCCTTCTGCGCCTTGGCCGCAATGCTCACCGCTTCAAGCGCTTCGTCAGTGGTTGCTGCCTGCACCTGACCTACCAGTGCTTCGGTGGCCGGGTTGTAGACCGAAATCATCTCGCCCTGGGATGAGGCGACGAATTCGTTGTTGATGAAGTTCTTGTCAGTGCGCATGCATCACTCCTCCTGAATTTGGCCTACAGGCTATGAAGTGACGCCAAAGGTGTCAAACTGTTTTTCACATGTAGAAATAGATTTCCGTATATAGAATTTTGTTTGGGAATTATAGTTGGGCGAGTGCTACTGGTGGGAATGGCGTGAGGGTGATTTCGTACGCCATTGCCTACCCATGGCCATCAGTCTGGAAACAGGGAAATCAGCGTCCTGGCAGTGCGTTCAGCACCAACTGGTCAGCCTTGTTGCCGGGTACTCCAACGTTTCCGTGTTCAAGGTTTCATTGAAAGTCTTTCTCCGTGCCGCGGGTTTTTCAGCCAGGCAGCGAAAGATAGTGTCAGTCACTTCCCGAGACAGACCTGCTGCCACGTGACGCAGCAGCTCTTGCCGTTGGGCCGATGACAACCACTGACTATAAGGGGCATCTCCATGCTCACCTTGATCGTGAAATTTGACGTCAAGCCCGAACAACTCGCTACCTTCAAGCAGGCCTTGGCTGACAACAAGCTGGGCTCAGCGGCTGAACCGGGGATGCTGGAAATGCGTTTCTTCGCGGCCAAGGATTCTCCCACCACCATCTTCGCCTACGAGCGCTGGGCAAGTGCTGAGGCGCATCAGGCACATGTGAATCAGCCCTACGCGCAAGCCCTGCTGAAGCTGGCTGACTCGGCGTTGGCATCGCCATTCGAGGTGATGCCCTTGAACGATACTGCCCCGGCGCCATTGCATGAGGCGAACCCCAGGCACGTGCAGCCGGAAGATGAGGTATTCAGTATCTTCTTCATCTTCAAGATCAAGGAAGAATATCGCGCTCGGTTGCTGCAACAATTCACCACGCATGTGGCGAAGACGCGCAGTGAGGAGCCGGGCAATCTCGTGTTTGATCTGTATACCATCGACGGGCAGGACGACACGCTGGTGATATACGAGCATTGGCGCACGGAGTCAGACCTGTGGGACATTCACTTCCAGCAGCCCTATGCCATCGAGACAGGCAAGCTGTTGGAGCAGGCCATGGTCGGTGACATGAAGCAGTACCTGAATATCGTCAGCGAGTTCTGAGTTCTCCCGCCGGTCATTCGTTTCCTGTTTGCCCATGCGATGCGCAGCCTTTAGAGGCTGCGCATTGTGCGTTCACCCCCCTTGAACATCAGCGTGCCATCCCACCGCCATCCACGCCTGTGAGCTCAACCAGGCAGCTGTCATGAAATCCTGCAACGCCAGCGGCACGGGCCAGTGCGAGTCACGCGAATGTGATAGTTTCTGGAGCATCCAGCCGCTTGGCAGCGCAGAGTCCCGGGCATTTTCTTCGCCGGCGGGGCAAGCGGCGCCGTGTTATTACCCGGTAGTGGCAACCCTCTTCATCTTTGGTCAGGACTCCTCGTCATGCGTGATGCGTATTACCTCCACCTTACCGATCGCCTGCGCGAACAGCTGAAGGACCCTGATGCCTTTGAAGAGGGGCGTTTGCCTTCTGAACGAGTGCTGGCCGAGCGCTTCGATACCACGCGCGTGACGTTGCGTCAGGCGTTGGGGCAGCTGGAGGGAGAAGGGCGCATTCATCGCAGCAATCGGCGTGGGTGGTTTGTGTCGCCGCCGCGGCTGGATTACGACCCCACGCGTGACTCCGGCTTCAATGACTATGTGACGGCGCAGGGGCGGCGGCCACGCACGGAAGTGCTGCTGACCGATGTTCAGGCCTACCCACCGGCTGCGCAAGCGCTGGGCCTGGCGGCCCAGACACCGCTCTATCATATTCGCCGCCGGCGTTTCGTGGATGAGCGCGCCGTGCTCAGCGAGTCGATGTGGGTGGTGCCGGAGCGTGCCCCGGGACTGCTCGAGGAGGGCCAGTTCGGGGTGTCACTGTGGGCGGAGCTGCGCGGGCGCTATGGCCTGACGCTGGCCCACCGTGAGCTGCGCTTCTACTCCGAGTCGCTGGGGGAGCAGGCCGCCCGGGAGCTGGGGGTCGCCATGGGTAGCCCCGGTCTGACCGTGCGTCGCGCTACCTTCGATGAGCAGCATCGTCCCATCGGCTATGACGAAGAGCGCTGGCTGCACAATGCGCTGTGCATCACCGTCACGCTCAAGAACAAGCCCTGAACCCGCGCTGCAGAGACACTATATGAGGTAACACTGTTTCACTGGGCATTCAACTGACTGTCACGGGGGTGTCATTCGGCCCGCCCATACTCTTGGTATATACCAGATGGCGAGAGCCATTCATTCCAAGCGTTGGAGAGTCCCGATGTCCTTCTTGACCCGTTCCTTGCTGGCTAGTGCCGTTGGTCTGGTCGTTTCCCTGAAAGCCCAGGCGGCCACCGAGCTCACCGTCTATACCGCGGTGGAGTCCGATGATCTGCAGAAATATGCCGAGCGCTTCCAACAGGCGCATCCGGATATCGACATCAAATGGGTGCGCGACTCCACGGGCGTGATCACCGCACGATTGCTGGCCGAGAAGGACAACCCGCAGGCGGATGTGGTGTGGGGCCTGGCCGCGACCAGCCTGCTGGTGCTCGAGAAGGAAGGCATGCTGTTGCGTTATGCCCCCAAGGGAGTCGAGGCGCTGGATACCAAGTTCGTCGACCCCGCCTACCGTGATGGCCAGGACCCGTCCTGGGTCGGGATGGACGCCTGGGTCGCCTCGCTCTGCTACAACACCGTCGAAGGTGAGCGACTGGGAGTGCTGAAGCCGACGTCCTGGGAAGACCTCACGCGTCCCGAGTTCAAGGGCCACGTGATCATGCCCAACCCGAGTTCTTCCGGTACCGGCTATCTGGATGTCGCCAGCTGGTTGCAGCTGTGGGGTGACGAGGGCGGCTGGGAGTACATGGACCGCCTGCACGACAACATTGCCCGCTATACCCACTCAGGCTCCGCGCCCTGCAATCTGGCCGGTTCCGGCGAGGCCGTGGTCGGTGTGTCCTTCGCCTTCCGAGGCGCACGTCTCAAGGCGCAGGGCGCACCGGTGGACCTGGTCTTCCCCGAGGAAGGGCTGGGCTGGGACATGGAAGCCGCGGCGATCATGAAGGGCACCGACAAGCGTGAGGCGGCGCAGACACTGATGGATTGGGCAGTCTCCAAGCCGGCCAATGAACTCTACAACGAAGGCTATGCGGTCATGGCCTATCCGGGGGTGGCCAAGCCGATCGAGCATTATCCGGCCAATATCACCGAGATGATGATCGAGGCTGACTTTGCCAAGGCGGCCAACCAGCGGGATGAAGTGCTCGCCGAATGGCAGCGCCGTTACGACGGCAAGTCCGACAGTCAGTAAGTCACGCCCAGCCACCTTCGTCATTGCCCCGGCGCCTTGCGCCGGGGTCGGGAGTTTCTCATATGTCTCTTGTGACCGCACCTCCGCGTCATCACGCCTCGCGTCAAGCGTCGCCATCGACTGCCGGCGCCTCGCCGCGCGCGGTATCCGCCCCTGCAGCCCGGGCGCCTGCGCGTGACGCAGTGCCTCAGGCACTCACCACGCGTTCTGCGTCGTCAGGCAGCATCCACCTCAAGATCAGTGGCCTCACCAAGCGCTATGGCCAGTTCACGGCCCTGAGCGAGATCGACCTCGCGATCCGCGAAGGCGAATTCGTGTGCTTCCTCGGCCCCTCCGGCTGTGGCAAGACCACCTTGCTGCGCGCCATCGCCGGGCTTGCGCCGCAGAGCGAAGGCACCATCCACCAGCGCGGCCAGGACATCTCGCGGCTGCCGCCGCAGGCGCGCGACTTCGGCATCGTCTTCCAGTCCTATGCGCTGTTCCCCAATCTCACCGTGTTCGACAACGTGGCCTATGGGCTGCGCAATCGGCGCGATGCGCGTGATGCGATGCGCCGTCGCGTGACGGAGCTGCTCACCCTGGTGGACCTGGCCGGCAGTGAAGGCAAGTATCCGGCGGCCCTGTCCGGGGGCCAGCAGCAACGCGTGGCACTGGCGCGGGCGCTGGCGACCGAGCCGGGGCTGCTGTTGCTCGATGAGCCGCTTTCGGCACTGGATGCGCGCGTACGTCTGCATCTGCGCAGTCAGATCAAGGCACTGCAGGCACGGCTGGGCGTCACCACCATCATGGTGACCCACGACCAGGAAGAGGCCCTGGCCATGGCGGACCGCATCGTGGTGATGAACCATGGCGTGATCGAGCAGATCGGCACCCCCGCCGAGATCTACCGTCAGCCGGCGAGCGCCTTCGTGGCCGAATTCATCGGCAGCATGAACTTCCTGCAATGCTGTCCCGAGAACGCCAGTACTCTGCGTCTGGGCCAGCAGCGACTGGTATGCGCGGCGCATGATCTTGAGGGGCTGGATCAGGCGCGTCTGGCCATTCGCCCGGAAGCCGTCTCGCTGTGCGCAGTGGGTGAGGGGTTGTCGGCGCAGGTGGAGCACGTCGAGTTTCTCGGCGCCTTCCTGCGCATCACTCTGACGCTTGAGGGCTGTGGGCAGACACTGTCGGCGGATGTGGCGCTACAGAACAGCGAGTCACTGGGCGTGCGGGTCGGCGCCAGGGTGGGTGTGCGTCTGCCGTCCGAGGCGATCCGCCTGTACCCGCTGGTGGAGGCGCAGGCATGATGGCGCGCGCATTGCCCTTGTCGGGTCGGCTGTCAGGCGAGTCCGGCTTGCGTCTGTTGATGTTGCTGCTGGCCCTGGCGCTGCTGGTCATCGGGCTGCTGTTGCCGCTGGCCACCATGCTGATCAAGAGCGTGCAGGACCGCAGCGGCGACTTCGTCGGCCTGGCCAACTTCGCGCGCTATGTGCAGACGCCGGCGCTGGTCGGCTCGATCATCAATTCCGTCAGCATCGCGTTGATCAGTACCCTGACGGTGGTGAGTCTGGCCTTCCTGTGCGCGTACGGCATCACCCGCACCTGCATGCCGGGCAAGCGCGTCTTCCGCATGCTGTCCATCCTGCCGCTACTGGCTCCGTCACTGCTGCCAGCCATCAGTCTGGTGTATCTGTTCGGCAATCAGGGCTGGTTCAAGGATGTGCTGCTGGGGGAGAGCATCTACGGCCCCATCGGCATCGTGATGGGCATGACCTTCTGGATCTTCCCGCATGCGCTGATGATCATGATGACGGCGCTCAGCAACAGCGATGCCCGTCTCTATGAAGCCGCGGATGCGCTGGGAACGCCCAAATGGCGCAGCTTTCTGACCATCACCTTGCCGGGCGCGCGCTACGGCATCATCTCCTGCGCCTTCGTGGCCTTCACGCTGGCGATCACCGATTTCGGCGTGCCGAAGATCATCGGCGGGCAGTTCAGTGTGCTGGCCACCGATGTCTATCGTCAGGTGGTGGGGCAGCAGAACTTCCAGATGGGCGCGGTGGTCAGCGTCATACTGTTGTTGCCGGCCTTGCTGTCCTTCGCGGTGGACCGCTGGATCCAGCGCCGTCAGGTCGCGCAGCTCTCGACGCGCGCCGTGCCCTGGCAGCCGACACCAAGCCCGCTGCGTGACTGGGTCTTTGCGCTGCTCTGCTATGGCGTGGCCGCCGCGATTCTGGCCGTGATCGGCACCGCCATCTATGCCTCGCTCGTGCAGTTCTGGCCCTACAACCTGAGCCTGACCCTGGATCACTACGCCTTCAAGGCGCTGGCGGGCGGTGGCTGGGACGCGTGGCTCAACTCGCTGACGCTGGCCTTCTGGGTCACCTTGATCGGCACGCTGGTCATCTTCTTCAATGCCTGGCTGACCGAGAAGAGTCAGGGCTATCGCCCGCTGCGCCAGGGGCTTCACTTCATGGCGATGATGCCGATGGCCGTGCCGGGCATGGTGCTGGGTCTGTCCTACATCTTCTACTTCAACCAGGCCGACAACCCGCTGAACTGGATCTACGGCACCTTCGCGATTCTGGTGCTCAATACCCTGGTGCATTTCTATACCGTCTGCCACCTGACCTCGGTGACTGCGCTCAAGCAGCTTGATGGGGAATTCGAGGCGGTCGGAGCCTCACTCAAGGTGCCGTTCTGGAAGACCTTCTGCCGCATCACCTTGCCGGTGTCTCTGCCGTCAGTGCTGGATATCTCGGCCTATCTGTTCATGAACGCGATGACGACCGTCTCGGCAGTGGTATTTCTCTACAACAGCGATACCCGACTGGCCTCCATCGCGGTGATGCATCTCGACGAAGCCGGGCACTTCGCCAGCGCGGCCGCCATGGCAGTGCTGATCTTCTTCACCTGTCTGGGCGTCAAGCTGCTGCATGCGGTGGTCAGTCATCTGCTGTTGACCCGTGCCCAACGCTGGCGACAGGCGACCTGATTACGCCGTTGGCCGTCTTTTTTTTGTGCAAATTAACTGGTATATACCAATGAGTATTCAACATCCGTACCTGCTGACTCCCGGTCCCTTGACCACCAGTGAGAGCGTCAAGGCCGCCATGATGAAGGACTGGGGCTCCTGGGATCAGGACTTCAACACCAAGACCGCCGAGATCTGCCAGCAGTTGCTCCGCTGTGCCAATGCCAGTGAGCACCATGAGTGCGTGCCGATGCAGGGCAGCGGTACCTTCGCGGTCGAGGCGGCGCTGGGCAGTCTGATCGAGCCGAAGAGTACGACGCTGGTGCTGGTCAATGGCGCCTATGGCAAGCGGCTGGTCAGTCTGCTGACCCGCATGGGGCGTGACTGCGACGTGCTGGCGTGGGGCGACGCCGAGGCGGCGTGTGTCAAGGCCGTGGCCGACAGACTCGCGGCAAGGCCCGAGATCGGCCATGTCGCCATGATTCACTGCGAGACAAGCTCCGGGATGCTCAATCCGGTGGCGGATATCGCCGAGGTGGTGGCAGCACACGGTCGTGAGCTGATCCTCGATTCGATGAGTGGCTTCGGGGCGCTGGAGATCGATGCGCAACGTACCCCGTTTCTGGCGCTGATCTCCTCGGCCAACAAATGCTTCGAAGGGGTGCCGGGGTTCGGCTTCGTGATCGCCCGGCGCGATGCGCTTCAGGCGGCACAGGGGCGTAGCCACTCATTGTCGCTGGACCTGCACGATCAATGGCAGTACCTCAAGCGCACTGGGCAATGGCGTTATACCCCGCCGACTCACGTGGTGGCGGCGTTTCACCAGGCGCTGAAGGAACACGCCGAGGAGGGCGGCGTCGCGGGCCGCCACGCCCGTTATCACGCCAACATGCAGCGACTGGTGGCAGGCATGCGTCAGCGCGGCTTCACGACCCTGCTCGACGATGCCTGGCTGTCGCCGATCATCACCACCTTCCTGAGCCCGGCACACCCGGACTTCGACTTTTCACGTTTCTACGCCGAGCTCAAGGCGCGTGGCTTCATCATCTACCCGGGCAAGCTCACCGACGTGGAGAGCTTCCGCATCGGCAGCATCGGCCAGCTGGATGTCCGCGTGATGGATCAACTTCTGGCCGCCGTGGATGACGCGCTGGCCACCCTGGGTGTCGACGATGCCCGCCCGTGCGCTGACGCTGTCGCACTCAACTGACTGGAGAACTGTCATGCAATATCACACCCCGGATCGTCTGCAGGCTGCCATCTTCGATTGGGCCGGCACCCTGGTGGATTTCGGCTCCTTCGCGCCGACCCAGATCTTCGTCGAGGCCTTCGCGGAAATCGGCGTGGCCATCAGTCTGGAAGAGGCGCGCGGCCCGATGGGCATGGGCAAATGGGAACACATTCGCACCCTGTGTGATGACCCTGCGATCGCGGCCCGTTTCGAGGCGGCCCGTGGCCACGCCCCCAGTGATGCCGATGTCACGGCGCTTTATGAGCGCTTCATGCCGCTGCAGATCGACAAGATCGGGGCGCACTCCGCACTGATTCCCGGCGCGCTCGAGGTCATCAACGGGTTGCGCGACAAGGGCATCAAGATCGGCTCCTGCTCCGGCTACCCCCGCGAGGTGCTCGAGCAGGTGGTCGCACGGGGCAAGGGCAATGGGCTGGTGGTGGACCATGTCGTGGCCACCGATGAGGTGCCCAAGGGGCGACCCTCTCCGGCGCAGTCTCTGGCCAATGTCATCGCGCTGGGCATCACTGACGTGGCGGCCTGTGTGAAGGTGGATGACACGGCGCCGGGGCTGCTGGAAGGTCGCAGCGCCGGCATGTGGACGGTCGCGCTGACCTGCTCCGGCAACGCCATGGGGCTGGATCACGCGGTGTTCATGGCCCTGTCAGAGGCAGAGCTCAATGAAAGGCGCAGCGCCATCGAAGCCCAGTTCGCGCCGTCCGGTCCGCACTTCATGATCGACACCATCGCGCAGCTGCCCGAGGTGATCGCCGAGATCGAGGCGCGTCTGGCGCGTGGCGAGCGCCCCTGACAGCCTGGTGGCGGGGCGGTGACGCCGGGCCTGACGCTGCACTGCCTGTCACCTCGCTCGCCCACCTTGATCTACCATTTCACCCCACCACTTCACTCCACCCCTTCAGGCGCCAGCCTCGGGTCCTTGCACAAGGCCTTGAGGCTGGCGTCTTCTCGCAAAAGGTAAGGACATATGCTCATTGGCGATTGCCGCCTGGTTGCCCTGAAAGCCCGTAATTTCCGCATGCCTGTCCGCATGCCCGTCTCCATGCACGGGCAAGCTCACTCTCAAGCCCAATTTCATGTTCAGGCCCAATCTCATGTTCAAGCTCAAGCTCAAGCTCAAGGCCACACGATTGCCGTGAGTGCCTCTTGAGCCCACTGGCGCTGGGACTCATCCTGATCTCGGTCTGTCTGCATGCGGGCTGGAATCTGCTCGGCAAGGGGCGGGCGCCGTCGCTGGCCTTCTTCATGCTGGCCATGGCCAGTGGTGCGCTGATCTTTGCGCCGCTGCTGGGATTGGGGCCGTCGTTTGCCGTGCTGCCCGCTGAATTCTGGGGCTGGCTGGTGGCCACCGGACTCTGTCAGGTGCTCTACATGGGCGGACTTGCCTGGGCCTATGCGCGCGGCGAGGTCAGTGTGCTGTATCCCATCGCGCGGGCCTTGCCGGTGGTGTTGGTGCCGCTGGTGTCGCTGAGTCTGCTGAGCAGTCAGGCACTTACGGCGTTGGATCTGGTCGGCATGGGGCTGATCGTACTCGGCGCGTTGGTGCTGCCCTTGAGCAGTCCGCAGGGCCTGCGCCCCTCGACCTACCTGACCCCGGCACTGGGGTTCGCGCTGCTGGCAGCAGTCGGCACCACCGGCTATTCGCTGATCGACAAGCAGGCGCTGGATATCATGGTGAGTGTCGGTTACTCGCCCACCTCGGCGGGCGCTGTCTTTCTGGTGTTGCAGGCCATCATGACCGTCGCCTGGGGCGCGCTGCTGGTGATGTTGCTGCCGGCAGAGCGTCGCCGCCTGCCTGCGCTATGGCGGGGGGAGCGGGGCAGCATGGTGCTGACCGGCGTGATGGTGATGGCGACCTATGGGCTGGTGCTGGTTGCCATGACGCTGACGGCGGAGGTCAGCCTCGTCGTTGCAATGCGTCAACTGTCGATCCCGCTGGGCGTGATGCTCGGGGTGCTCTGGTTGCGCGAGCGAGCGGCCATCGCCAAGTGGATCGGCATCGTCATCATGCTGGCGGGACTGTGGACCGTTGCGCTGGTGTGAGGAAAGGCGTGGCATGAGGCACAAAAAAAGCGAGACAGGCGGCTGCCTGTCTCGCTTTTGTCTTTCTGCGGGCGCTGGCGGGGCATCACGCTGTCGTGAGCCCCTGCACCGCCATGCTTACTTGGCGTCTGCCACCAGCATTTCCAGCGTGGCGCGGGCACCGTTGTCGTGCAGGCTCTTCAGGGCCTTGAGGTAGGCATCGCGGAAGCGCGGCTGGTCGACCAGGTCACCGAATAGTTCACGGTTGTCCAGGAAGGCGGTCGGCTCTTCGCGCTGACGGCTGGCACGCTCCATCAGCTCGTCCTTCAGCGGGTCGACCACATCGATGGTCTCGCCTTGCTCGTCCACGCCTTCGGCATAACGTGCCCAGCTGGCCACGACGGCTGCGGTACGACGCAGTTCGCCATCGGTCTTGAGCTGTGCGTGTGCCACCGGGATCAGGAACTTCGGAATACGGTCGGAGGTCTCGGCGCACAGACGCGCGAGGGTGTCCTTGACTTCTGGGTTGGCGAAACGCTCGATCAGCGTGCGGCAATGGGCGTCGAGATCGATACCCGGCAGCTGAGCCAGCGTCGGGCGAGCTTCCTCGTTCATGTAGCCGAGCAGGAAGTCGACGATCAGCGGGTCGTTGCAGGCTTCATGGGCGTAGCGATAGCCGGCCAGGTAGCCGAAGTAGCACAGCGCCTGGTGACCGGCGTTGAGCAGACGCAGCTTCATCAGCTCATAGGGCTCGACATCTTCCACCGGCTGCACGCCGGCATCTTCAAAGGCCGGGCGGCCATTGGCGAAGTGGTCTTCCAGCACCCACTGGGTGAAGGGCTCGCAGACCACCGGCCAGGCGTCTTCCACGCCGAAACGTGAGGACAGCTCTTCGATGTCAGCCGGCGTGGTCACCGGCGTGATGCGGTCGACCATGGAGTTGGGGAAGGGCACTTCGGCTTCGATCCATGCCGCCAGTTCTGCATCACGTGCGCGCGCGTAGGCAGTGAACATCTTGTGAGCGACGTTGCCGTTGCCTTCGATGTTGTCACAGGACATTACGGTGAACGGGGCGACGCCACGCTCGCGACGACGGGCCAGGGCTTCGGTGATCAGGCCGAAGCTGGTCTTGGCTTCCCCCGGGTTGGCCAAGTCGTGCTGGACGTCGGCATTCTCGAGATTGAATTCGCCGGTGACCGGGTGGAAGTTGTAGCCCCCTTCGGTGACGGTCAGCGAGACGATGCGGATCGCCGGGTCAGCCATCAGCTCGATGACGGCCTCCGGAGAATCCGGGGCAAAGCGGTAATCGATGATGGAGCCCACCACGCGCGGCTCATAGTTGCCGTCCGGGTGCTTGAGTACCACGGTGTAGAGGTGGTCCTGCGAGGCCAGGGCTTCCTGCATGCGGCGATCACCCGGCATCACGCCGACGCCGACGATGCCCCAGTCCAGCGCCTTGCCCTGATTCATCAGCTCGTCGAGGTACATGGCCTGGTGCGCACGATGGAAACCGCCCACGCCGAAGTGGACGATACCGGCGCTGACTGCAGTGCGATCATAGTTCGGAGTGGCTACCTTGGCGTCCAGCTGAGTCAGACTGGCATTGGAGAGACGGGTCATGGGAGGTCTCCTGCCGCGTGTCGCGGTCGAGTCGAGATGGGTAAAGAAAGGGTAGGTCGTAACGGCCAGCGGCGAAGGTCACCCGTGTGATTCAGGCTTCCTTCGCCGCTGGCATGGCAGGGGGCTAGCCCCTGCCGACTCAGCTAGCGGTGGCCGCTTGCTTCGGGGACTGCTTGTTGAACAGCGCCTTGCTGCGCTGCAGCTCCCAGTACGCGAAGATGAAGTAGATGATCGTCGACCAGATGGTCACGTCATAGAACAACTCACGATTCGCTTCGTAGCTGGCCAGGTCCGGGCTGCCGAAGAGTACGCGCAGCGCGAGGACCATCGGCACCGCCAGGCCCAGCACCATCCAGACGGCCTTGATGGCCTTGGTCAGACCCGAAGTGTCCTTGACCGGTGCGTGGTTGGTGGTCTCGGCCTGCTTGGCGTGCAGGGCTTCGACACGCTCCTGGAATTCCCGCTCGGCCGCTTCGGCTTTCGGGTAGGAGTCGGCTGCACCGGCAGATCTGGCCATCAGGGTGTAGAGGATGATGGAGACGAACCAGGTCGGCAGGAACAGGTAGTAGAACGGGATCACGTCGACCGTCTCGAGGCCAAAGCCGAAGATCAGTGACAGCGCCCAGGTTGCCAGTGCCGGCGTGTTGTGCTTCACGCCCTTGTAGCGCGCCCAGTAACGGCTGAAGCCGAGTTTCGGGAACAGGTGATGCTCAGCGAAGATGATCCCGCCGACCGGCACCAGCACCAGGCCCGCATAGGTCAGCAGCGGCAGCATGCTGCGATAGACGAACGGGAAGCAGCTGAGCACGGCAACGCAGATACCCACGGCCAGCGTCGCCTTGTTGCGCGACAGGTTCGGCATGGCCGACTGGGCGGCAAGGCCCGCGCGGTACAGGTTGGCGTTGGCGGTGGTCCAGCCTGCGACGACCACGATAACGAAGCCAGCGGCGCCAAGGGCGTGCAACGCCACTTCGCCCGGTTCCAGCACATCGATGCTGATACCGGCGACGGCTGCGGTGGCCGCGCCCATCAGACCGGCGGAGATCCAGGCGACATAGTGGCCGAACATCATGCCGGTGCTGGTCGCAAGGCCGGAGCGCATACGCTTGGCATAGCGCAGCAGCGCCATGTCGATCAGACCGAAGTGGGAGAAGGTGTTGGCCGCCCAGGAGAAGCCGATGACTTCCCAGATGCCGATGCCCGCTTCGCCCTGGGAGTTGATCCCGGTGAAGACGGTACTGCCGGCGACATCAATGAAACTCGAGAAACTGTTCAGGCTGGTTTCACCAGTGACGGACTCCGCCAGTTCCGGCAGCAGAACCATGCCGCCGACGGTGAACATCAGCATCAGCCACGGGGCACAGATGCTGGCGAATTCGGTCAGGGCGTTGAAGCCATAGACCGCGACCAGCACCACAATGGCCGCCACGGCCAGTGCCAGCAGGATGAACTCGAAGCTGGTGGGATAGGCCTGGGTCTGGGCCGGGATGTCGAACAGCAGCCTGACCGCCGTGGCGGAAACGGTAATCATGGCCGCCGATATGGCGGTGAATATGACCACGTTGGCCCAATTGTAGAGCCGTGACATCGAATCACCGGCAATACGGTGAAGATAGGTGAAGAGGCTCAGACGGGTCTCGATCGCGATTGGCGTCGTGATCAACCAGAAGCTGAGCACTGCGAGGCCATTACCGATCAGCAGGCCCAGCAGGATATCCCAGATACCGGCACCGAGCGCCACGAAGGTGGCACCGATGACGAACTCGGTCGCGGCAACGTGCTCGGCGGCATAGAGACCGGCAAAGTGTGGCCACCGGTGCAGTTTATGACGTGGCACCGGCAGTAGCTCATCGTCCATATGGGCGATCTGCCGATCCAAATCTGGCGCAGTACTGGCCATGATTGGCTCCTGTTTTTTTACGGCTTGTCTTGCTGCTCCTACCCGAGATGTCACGCAGCCGCCTTGGCGATCCTGTCGGCGATGACGAGGGTAGATCGTCTATTATCGATCAAATGACTCAGGTGTGGTGCAAATGATCGGTGAATGGTCATCAAAACGCAAAGCCCGCGTGCTTGAACTTTGGGCTATGACCTCGAGTGATCATGGCTATGGAAGTCAGGAAAGCGCTGAAGGCCGCATGAAATCAGGGCTTGCGCGAGGGTGTCTCGATTCAATGACACGATTCAGCAAAATGAATTTTTCCGTTCTCACACCCCGTTCGGCGCCTGAAGCATTGTGTCCTGGCTAAAACGGCCAACGATCCAGGGCCAGATATCTCACAACTCTGAGGGTGGTCTTGCACCGATGTGGTGCGATCGGCGTACCCGGCATCGTCGCTTTCTTGCCATGCCTCAGCAGTCTCCTGATCGAGGCCCGGGAGTCGAAAGGGGAAATGGGGCAGCGGAGAGGGCAGCGGAAAGGGCAGCGGAAAGGGCAGCGAAAGTCGGGTCGCTGCGAGAGAGCACTATAAAGAGCGCTATAGAGGTGGCGACATATAAAGGTGGGTGTTGGTCAGTGGCGACATCGGTTTCGGCACAATGCGACGGAAAGTGCATGAAATAACGACAAAGAACGAGAAAAATGAGACATCTTGCGGCGTCCCCCAGTTCTCGCTAAGGTTGCGCAACACTGTTTCCTAACCAGGAAGCCCCAACATGACTCCCGGCGCTTGATTGGCGACGGGGCAAGGCGAGGAGGCCAGCCATGCGAACGCGCACACTGACCATTCTGATGATGATATTCACGCTGCTGGGAGCCCCGCTGGCTCAGGCAGGACCGCACGATAGAGGCCATGGGCATCATGACCGTGGGCATGGCCACCACGACCGCGGCCATCACGGCAAACAGCACAAGAAGCACCACAAGCAGCAGCGCCACCATGAACGCCGCCGTCATGAGGCGCGACGCCATCACCAGTGGCGCCGTGGCGACCACCTGCCGCGTCATTACTACTCCGACAGCCGCTACTGGGTGAAGGACTGGCACCATCGTCATCTGTCCAAACCGCCGCGCGGTCATCGTTGGCTGAACATCGATGGGCGCTATGTGCTGGCCGCGGTGGCGGGTGGCGCGATCACGGCCATCATTCTCAATCGCTGAATTAGTGGCCAACAGGCTGCGCTAAGCAAGACGATGAAAAAGGGGCCTCTGATGAGGCCCCTTTTTCATGTCCGATCTTCAGTGGAAAGTGCTGTCCACATGAGGCTCGATCCCCTCACGCGTAGGCACTGCATACCCAGGTCATGGTCGCGGGGGTGTCACCGTTGTAGGTGATGGCGTGTCCGAGGGTGCTGTCGAAGGCCAGGCTGTCACCGACCTTGAGCTTGATGGGGTCGTAGAGTTCGGTCCAGACCGTCACCTCGCCGCTGGTCACGATGATCTGTTCCTGGCCGGAATGTTTTTGCAGGCCGCCGAACTCCTCGAGACTGCGATTGAGCACGGTGGTTTCCAATACCATGTATTCCTTGGACGCCACATTGTTGCAGAGCGGTCGATAGCGGTAGTTGGGCGTCTCGATGACGTCTCCCTCCTGTGCTCGCGTCAACGCGAGCCAACCCCGAAATGCCGCGTCCTCCGTGTGATAGAACAGCTCGCTGACATCCACCTTCAGGCCCCTAGCGAGATTCACGATCGCCTCGAAGGTCGGCGAGATACGTCCATTCTCGATTCTCGACACGCTGGCCGCCGAGATACCTGACGCGCTGGCCACGGCCGCGATGGTCAGTCCCTTCTCCTTGCGTAGTGCCTTGAGATTGTCACCAATGGCGCCTGCCTTGCGTTCTCGGTGCTTCAGCGCGATCGGCGTTTCCTGGTGGGGTGTCATGTCAGCGTGCTCCATCGAGTTTGTCTGCTGGGTGGCGTCTGTCGCCGTTTGCCGTTGCTCAGCGCCTGTGTGGCACATGGGCGCGAGTCATCAAGTCATGCCACGGCAGGAGAGAGGCGTAAGCGCCATGATGGCGTCCATTTAGGGCTTCCACGAGCAAAATGTCGAGCAGGTATCCACATTTGACCCAATATTGCGTATATGCAATTGTGGAGGCGAATGCGCAATCGACAGTGGCCGCCCACTGGGCGTGTATCAGGCCTCAGCCTGTATCAGGCATTCGCCTGCAGGTACGCATGGCATTGCACTCTAATTAAAATAATCTTGGGAAAACAAAAATGTACGACTTCAAGAAACAGCTCCTCGGCATGGGTATCGCTGCCAGCCTGTTGGCGACTGCCACGACTCAGGCGGCGGACGTCGAGTGGAAGATGGCGACCCCGTGGGGCGGTGGGCCCTGGCTTGAACGGGATGCCAAGACCTTCGCGGACTATGCAAGCGAATTGACGAATGGCGACGTGAGCATCCAGGTATTCCCCGGTGGCACCCTGGGCGGCGCGCTGCGCGTCACCAATACCGTGAAGTCCGGTGTCGCGCAGATCAGTCACAACTACATCAACTATGACTACGGAACTGACCCGACGGCAGCGCTGCTGGCCGGGCACTCCAGCGGCCTGACACCGGAAGAATTCATGCTGTGGATGTACGAGGGCGGCGGTGTCGAGCTCTATGAAGCCTTCCGTCGCGAGGTGTTCGGCGTCGTGGCCTTCCCGTGCTCGACCCTGGGCACCGAGATTTTCCTGCACTCGAGCAAGAAGGTGCAGACGCTTGAGGACTTCCAGGGACTGCGCCTGAGAACCTCGGGTGCCTGGGCTGAAATCGCCTCACGTCTTGGGGCCTCTACCGTGGTGATGGCCGGCAGTGACATCTATACGGCGTTGGATCGCGGTGTAATCGATGCCGCGGAGTGGGGGAGTCCTGAGCTCAACAAGCCGACGGGTTTCCAGAATGTCGCGCAGTACGTCATCTTGCCCGGCATCCATCAGTCGGGCGGCATTCTGGAGTGTGAAGTGAATGTCGATGCCTGGGACGGGCTGAGCGAAGCCCAGCAGAACCAGTTGCGCCTCGCGGGCAAGCTGAGCGTGTTCGAGTCCTGGCTGGATAGCTCCTTTGCCGATCTCAAGGCCTTCAAGGAGCTGGAGGAAGGCCCCAACGAAATCGTGCAGCTGGATCAATCCTTCATCGATGCCATCTACGAAGAGACCCGTGCCTGGGAAGATGAGAAGGCGGGCGAGAATGAGTGGTTCGCACGTGTGCTTGAGTCGCAACGTACCTTCAAACAGAGCATGACGACCTGGCAGGACTACCGTTTGCCGATCGGGGAAATGGGACGCTGATTCCTCTTGAATGATGTCTCTGGCCCGGGCGATACCTGTATCGCCCGGGCTCTCTCCTTGTCGTCATCCTGGTGAGTTGCCATGAAAATCGTCGCTGTCATTGAGCGCCAGACCCGCTGGGCCGGGTATCTGGGGGCAGTCTTGATACTGCCGCTGGTGCTTGCGTTGGTCTATGAAGTCTTCAGTCGTTATGTGCTGGGAAAGCCCACCTTATGGGCGTTTGAAGTCAGCTACATGGTGATGGGCGCCATCTTCATGCTTGGCATGGCAAATGCCCTGCGTGTCGGCCAGCACGTTAGTGTGGATGTGTTGAGCCAGAATTTTGCACCGCGTCTCAGGGCTGGAGTTCATCTGGCCTGTTATGCGGTGTTGCTGCCGGTACTGATGTGGCTTGTCTGGGAGCTGTCGCTCTATGCGCTCGAGGCGTTCTCCAGCAATGAGCGCTCCGGACGTTCTGCCTGGAATCCGGTGATCTGGCCGGTCTTCGGCGTGTGGTGGCTGGGCTTCGTCTATCTGACGCTGCAGGTGATCGCGGAGATGTTGAAGCTCTGGAGCACACTGCTGGGCCATGATCATGGCGCGGAGGTGTCCTCATGAGCGACTTCATTGCCCTCATCATGTTCCCTGCGCTCATCGCTCTGATCGTGCTCGGTTTCCCGATCGCGTTCTCGATGATCGTTGTCGCTACCGTCTTTGGTGTTGCCCAGTTCGGGGATGCCGCGGCCTATCAACTGCTGACCAAGATCGAGGACACGGCGTCCAATTCCATTCTGGCTGCCGTGCCCTTGTTCATCTTCATGGGCGCGATGCTCGAGAATTCCGGCATTGCCGAGCGACTGTTCGGGGCCATCCATCTGTGGACACGTCGGATGCCCGGCGGGCTGGGCGTCGGTGCGGTCATCATGGGCACCATCTTCGCCGCCGCCAGTGGTGTCGTCGGGGCCACCGAGGCGGTGATCGGCATGCTGGCCGTGCCGGTCATGCTCAAGCATCACTACGACAAGTCGCTGATCTCCGGCACCATCTGTGCCAGTGGCTCATTGGGCACGGCGATTCCGCCTTCCATTACCGTGGTCATTCTCGGGCCTGTAGCCGGGGTCTCTGTCGGATCACTGTTCAGTGGTCTGCTGATCCCGGGGCTGTTGATGGCGCTGCTGTTCCTCCTCTATATCGTCGTGGTCTGTGCGCTGAAGCCAGCACTTGCGCCGCGACTCAAGGAAGATGAGCAGCATCCGGGGTGGGGCAAGCTGCTCACCATTACCCTGAGTGCGCTGCTGCCGACCATGAGTCTGATCCTGGTGGTGCTGGGCACGATTCTGATGGGCATCGCCACGCCGACGGAAGCGGCGGCCTGTGGGGCGCTCGGCTCCGTATTGCTGGCACTGGGGTATCGCAATCTCACGCTGTCCATCCTGTGGAACGCGGCGGTACGCACACTCAACATCACCGCGATGATTCTGCTGATCGTGCTGGGCGGCAACATGTTCGCGGGCGTCTTCTTCGCCTCCGGCGGGATGGCCACCGTACAGTCGTTGCTGCTGGATACCGGCTTGAGCCCGTGGCTGATTCTTGGCGCCATCCTCCTGATCGCCTTCCTGGCCGGTTTCGTGCTCGACATGATCTCGGTGGTCCTGATCGTCATCCCCGTGGCGATGCCGGTCATCGGCCTGCTCGGGTTCGATGAGATCTGGTTCTGCGTGGCCTTCCTGATCGTGATGCAGACGAGTTATCTGACACCGCCGTTGGCGCCCTCCATCTTCTATCTGCGTGCCATCACGCCTCCTGAAGTGACGCTGAAGCACATGTACAAGGGAGTGATGCCCTTCATCTTCCTGCAGCTGGTGGTGTTGGCGCTGATCCTGGTCTTCCCGGGACTGGCGCTGTGGTTGCCTGATGCCATCAGCGGACCGTCATGGAAATGATGGACACCTTATTGGAAAGGAATGAGTTCGTATGAGTGATGCAACACAGGAAGAGACAGGAATGGACGTCAATCTCGATCGGGCAGCGCTCAAGACGCTATGTCACGAGGTGCTGAGCCACCATGGGTTCAGTGAGCCACATGTCGATGCCATGAGTGACGCGTTGGTAGCGGCGGAAATGGACGGTTGTCGCTCCCATGGGCTCTATCGCCTGATGGGGTTCGTCGCGACACTGAACAATGGCGGTGTGGTGCCGGACGCCGTGCCGATCGTCGAGGATACGGCGCCCTCCATCGTCAAGGTGGATGCCAGGGGGGGCTTCTCGTCGCTGGCCTTCCAGCAGGGCGTGCCTGAGCTGCTCGACAAGGCGCGAGCCAATGGCATTGCCATTCTGGCCATCAATCATTGCGTGCATGGCACGGCATTGTGGGTAGAGATCGAGCGGCTGACGCGTGAAGGGCTGGTCGCTATCGCCTGCAATCCGACCCAGTCGTACATGGCCCCGTATGGTGGCAGTCAGCCTCTGCTGGGGACCAATCCCCTCGCCTTTGGCTGGCCGCGCGAGGACGGTAACCCGTACGTATTCGACTTCGCCACCAGTGCCATCGCGCGTGGCGATATCGAGCTGCATCGTCGCCAAGGGGACAAGATTCCGCTCGGCTGGGGTGTCGATCGAGCGGGCGAGCCGTCACAGGACCCGACAGAAGTGCTGGACCATGGCGCGATGCTGCCCTTCGGTGATCACAAGGGCTCTGCGCTGGCGATCATGATCGAGTTGATTGCAGGGCCGCTGATCGGCGACATGCTGAGTATCGAGTCCAGCGAACACGATCAGGGCAAGGGGAGCCTGCCATATCATGGGGAGTTGATCATCGCGATAGATCCCGTGCGCCTCACTGGCGGTAGCACCCAGCAGCACATGCTGCGCTCTGAAAGGCTGTTCGAGCTCGTGAAGCAGCAGGGCGCAAGGCTATCCTCCGAGCGTCGCTTCAAAGCTCGCCAGAAGCATCAAGAAGAGGGCGTCACGCTTTCGAGAGCCTTGTATGAAGATATCCTCAAGCTGGCCTACTGAACCTCCGTGTAGATCGAGCAGTAGAGTGATCGCTGAGAGCACACCGCGGAAAGTCACAACTGCATGAAGAAGAACGGCCGCCCCTGGGCGGCCGTTCCTGTATGAGGGTCTCTATCGTCGGCCTTGTCATCGGCCTTGTCATCGGTGCTGCCAACCTCACGCCTGCCGATACTGAGCGCCCATCCAGTTCTGCCTGATTATGCGCACCACTGGTTGAGCCTGCTTTTCAGCAAATGCGCAGATGCTGATAGCGTAAGACGTATTGAGGGTGGCTGACGCCACCTGAAGGTCACGCAGGGGAGAGGCACATGACGCTTGAGATGACATCGCGGTTTCGTGGTTGCCTGTTGGGCGGTGCGGTGGGTGACGCCCTGGGGGCGGCGGTGGAATTCCTGTCGCACGAGGAGATCCAGGCGCGCTTCGGCAGTGATGGAATAGCCGACTATGCACCGGCCTATGGTGGGCTGGGGCGGATTACCGATGATACGCAGATGACGCTGTTTACTGCCGAGGGCCTGCTGCGCAGTCATGTGCGTGGCTGCTTGAGAGGCATCACGACGCAAAGTGGTCTGGTCAGCAGCGCCTACGAGCGCTGGCTTTACACCCAAGGCGAACGCTCGCGGCAGGAGACCGAGCAGGAATGGTTGGACAGTGGCTGGCTGATCAAGCAGCGCGAGCTCCATTCGCGGCGCGCCCCGGGCATGACATGCCTGTCAGCGCTCAAGCAGATGCGTGCCTACGGTGACAAGGCGCAAAACGACAGCAAGGGCTGTGGTGGGGTGATGCGTGTGGCACCTGTCGGCTTGTTCGCGCATGCGATGGGAGCCTCCCATGAGATGTGCTTCGAACTCGGAGAAGAGGTCTGTGCGCTGACCCATGGGCACGTGACCGGCCAGCTGACCGGCGGCGTGCTGGCGGTGATGATCCAGTGTCTGGTGGCGGGGGATTCGATGGCACAGGCACTCGCGCATGCTCTGCGTATTCTCGAGCGCAAGCCGAGCTGTGATGACACTCTGCAGGCCCTGGAGCAAGCCCGCGCGCTGGCCGAGTCCGAAACGTCGGCGCCGGCCGCAGTGGTATTGCTGGGGCTGGGGTGGATCGCGGAAGAAGCCTTGGCAATCGCTGTCTACTGCGCGCTCACTGCCCGGGATTACCGCTCTGCGATTCAGCTCGCGGTCAATCACGATGGGGATTCGGATTCCACCGGGGCCATCACGGGCAATCTGCTCGGGGCGCAATGGGGCGAGGAGGCGATACCGAGTGACTGGCTGGCGCCCCTTGAACTGCGTGACGTCATCGGCGAGATCGCCAAAGACCTGCACGACTGCCCCCGCTGGGAGCTCTACACCGATGGTGGGGGCAAGGATGAAAAGTGGGCCTGGGAGAAATACCCGGGCTATTGAGGCGCGGTGCAGCAGCATGAAAAAACGCGGAGCCATCTTCCAATGGCTCCGCGTTTTCGTGTCTGGACAACAATTTTCATCGCCCGTCGCGATGCAAGGGGAGCGCAGAGGCGCAGGGAGTGCTTGAAACAGGTGACTTGAGAGGGCGTCCACGGGCTTCGTAAGCGGTTGATAATACTATGCTTATTACCAAAGTCGTAGATGAGCGTCTGTCCAGCGGGTCAGGTGAGTGACGCATTGGTTCGTGATTGGAATCAATGCTGTTCCAGTGGAGGGATATCTCGCGTGGCGGGTTTCGTCCACAATGCGCTCATTCCACATTGCACGAAACGGCAGTCTGGATTCGGTCGATGGCTGGCGCCTGTCAAGACGTCTTCCACTTTTTTGAAGATGGCATGCATCCAACCCGTTGGCGCAAGCGTAAGACTCTACAAGCACAACGGTGAGGGTTTCAGCAGGGTAGAAAGACATACTGCTGAGGAATGCCTTCCTCATGATCGCGACCAAAGTTGAAGTGTCAGGCAGCGGTACCGGAGCAGACCTGAGTGACTGATCGACATTCGATCACTGGCGACATGCACCTTCATGGTTGTACAGAAGTGATGCAAAAAGCTTGCAAGGGTTTTGCGTGGTGAGGGACTTAACCACTTACGGGTACCGAGGCAATGACAAGGCATCGCAATCTGGTTCTTTGATGGAAACAGTGAGCTGCCAGCGACATGGCTAGTGTGATAGCGCAATAATAATTAGTCTGTTAACAAGTTAGGCGGGTGCAGCCGAGACTGCACACGACATCACAAGGGCAACATCGCCCAGGACAAGCAAAGGAAAATCATCATGAAAACTCTGAACCTCAAGACTCTGATCGCCGCCGCCGCTCTCGCTACCGTGAGCACTGCCTCCTTCGCAGCGGATGACAGCCCGGCCGCACAGCGTGTTCAGCAGTCCGTCAGCCAGGACGTCGTCGTCGGCACTGCCCAGCAGGCACCGACTGCCCAGGCCACCTTCGCCGATACCGGCATGAGCGTTGCCGCAGGTCGTGTCGAGACTGCCCTCAATCAGTCCGCCATCGAAGGCAAGGGTGTTGCCACCGTCAGCCGCGAGCAGGCCTTCGACAATGACGCCGGCAAGAGTGTCGCTGCTACCCGCGTTCAGCACGCTCTGAGCGACAGCAACGTCTGAGCCATTCAGTCGTCTTGCCCGGGCACTCACGCCCACTGACCACTTTGTTCATCGAGGAGAATCATCATGAAAACCATCAAGACTCTGATCGCCGCCGCCGCTCTCGCTACCGTCAGCACCGCCACCTTCGCCGCGGATGACAGCCCGGCCGCCCAGCGTGTCCAGCAGTCCATCAGCCAGGATGTCGTCGTCGGCACCGCTCAGTCAGCCGCTACCCAGCAAGCCAGCTTCGCGGAAACCGGCATGAGCGTCGCGGCAGGTCGCATTCAGCAGTCCATCAGTGCCGATCGCATCCATGGTCATTCGCACACCGTGGCCACTGCCAGCCAGGCATTCGATAACGATGCCGGCAAGAGTGTCGCAGCGACTCGCGTCCAGCATGCCCTGAACGACAGCAACGTCTGAACCATCGTCAAGCCTGACCTGGGTTGCCGGGTCTGATCATCGCTTTGCTTTTTATCGAGGAGATACACCATGAACACTCTCAAGACTCTGATCGCCGCTGCCGCACTCGCCACCGTCAGCACTGCGTCCTTCGCCGCCGACGATAGCCCGGCTGCCAAGCGCGTCCAGCACAACGTCAGTGACAGCGTCATCCATGGCTCTGCCCAGCAAGCTCCGACCGCCCAGGCGACCTTCGCGGAAACCGGCATGAGCACCGCTGCTGGCCGTTTCCAGGTGGCATCCGGTGATGACGAGATCCGTGGCCATGATCGCTCCATCCATCTGCAGGAATTCGATGTCGCCAATGATTCCGGCGATAGCGTTGCCGGCACCCGTGTTCGTCACGCCGTGAGCGACGTCAACGTCTGAGACGCCCGACGTCTGCGTCAGGCGCTTGCAGGCCAGGTGTCTGCACTGACATGACCTTTTTCGACAGGAGAACCCCCATGCAATCCCTCAAGTCTCTATTTGCCATTGCCGCACTGTCCGTTGCCGCCACTGGCGTGGCTTCTGCCAATGACAGCGAAGCCGATGCCCGCGTCCGTGCCACCCTCAGTGATCGCGTGATCATGGGCCAGGCACAGCCGGTGACTCAGCAAGCCGCACTGCATCACGATGACGCCGTGGAAACCGGCATGAGTGTCGCTGCCAGCCGCGTCCAGAAGTCCATCAGCAACGCCGGCATCCAGGGCACCACCCGTGCACTGGCGAGCGATTCGGCTGATTACGTCAACGATGCCGGCAAGAGTGTCTCTGCTACACGCGTCGAGCATGCCTTGAACGAAAGCGCATGATCTCTCGTCGGCGGATGAACATCCTCCGACTCTGCAAGACAGCCAAGGATGCCGATATGCCATCGACTTGCCCCTGTCAGTTGCTGAATGGACCCACTGACCATCGTGTCGCGTCATGATGGTCAGTGTCCCAGAGAAGAATACGTGAGAGAGAAGAACGCTTGAGCAAGTGTTTTGGCTGAGTGGAAGCCAGTGTGGAAATGCGCACTCGTCGTCAACTGCAGAGCCCTTGCTCAAACGCTTTCCTGTCCTGAATGTCCTGTCCCGACATTCCCTGCCCGCCATTGGTGGGCTTTTTTCGTTGCATGAAGGTAATCAGCAGCGATGATCCGCAGCTGGGAGAGGCAGCCGGGACAGGCGGGACAGGCGGGCGGGACAGAATGGTGGGACAGAAAGCCGGGTCATGCCGCGACCAGCTTGGCCTCCATCAGGGTTTGCACATAGGGCGGCAGGTCCCCTGTGGCGAGGCTTGCGACATCTCCCAGGTGCTCGGTGCGGCCATTGCGCAGCACCAGTACGCGGTCCGCGAAATGACTGACCAGCCCCAGGTCATGGGTGACGAAGACCAGGCTCAGGCCGCGCTCACGCTTGAGGCGTTGCAGCAGGCGGATGATGGCGGCCTGAACCGAGACATCCAGCGCCGAGGTGATCTCGTCACACAGCAGGATGTCGGGCTCGGCGGCCAGCGCGCGGGCAATGGCGACGCGCTGCTGCTCGCCCCCCGACAGCTGGCTGGGCAGACGGTCGAGATAGAGCGCGGGCAGGCGCACCTCTTCCAACAGCGACTGGGCACGCTGGCGGGCGCCATCGCCCTTGAGATCGAACCAGCGAGACAGCACCGGCGCGAGGGATTCGAACACGGTCAGACGAGGATTCAGTGCCGTGCTGGCATGCTGGAAGATGTACTGGATCTTCTGACGCTGCACCGGACGCCGCTCGGCGACCAATCCCGCCAAGGACTCCTGACGCAGACTGAGCTGTCCGGAGACGGGGGAGAGCAGGCCGGCCAGCGCCTTGAGGATCGAGGTCTTGCCGCTGCCGGATTCGCCGATCAAGGCCAGCGTCTCGCCTTGCTGGAGCGAGAATGCCACATCGCTGACGGTAAGCACCGGCGTTTCACCGCGCAGGCGCGCCAGCCAGCCGGGCATGCGATAGCACAGGTTCAGCGATTCCACCGCCAGCAGCGGCGCGACGTCCAGCAGCGGCGCGACGTCCAGCGACGCGGCTGGCTGCGAGTCGTTCTTTACGCTATCCGCCCGCTCATCGGTTGCTGCGTCACTTTTCGCACTTTCCCCGCTCTCCGCATGCGCTCTGTCCACTGATTCATGACCCTCCAGCGCATGATGGCAGGCGTAGCGCCCTTGCCAACTCGGCACGCTGTCACGGCACGTCTCGCTGGCGCGCGGACAGCGCGGTGCGAAGGCACAGCCCTTGATGGCGCTTCCCACCAGGGGCGGCGTACCTTCCAGCGCAGCGTCAGGTCGATAGCACTGACTGCCCGGCGTCGCGGCCAGCAGCGCGTGACCATAGGGATGGCGCGGGCCGTTCAGGAAGTCGCGAGTCGCGGCGACCTCCACCAGCTGACCGGCGTACATCACCGCGACGCGGTCACACAGGTGAGATACCGCGCCCAGATCATGACTGACGAAGACGATGCTCATGCCCAGCTCAGCGCGCAGCGAGGCCAACAGCGCCAGAATCTCATTCTGGGTGCTGGCATCTAGGCCGGTGGTCGGCTCATCCATCACCAGCACTCGTGGGCGTTGCGCCAGGGCCAGCGCCAGACTGGCGCGTTGCTGCTGTCCGCCGGAAAGCTGGTGCGGATAGCGCTGCATCAGCACTTCGGGGTGAGGGAGGTGGACGCGTCGCAGCCATGCCACGGCCTGCTGTTCGCGTTCCGCCTTGCCTTTCACGCCCTGTGACAGCAGCGTCTCGCACAGCAGGCTGCCGAGCGTGAGATGGGGCGTCATGGCCTTTTCGGCATGCTGAGACACCAGCCCGAGCCTGAGTTCGCCCAGCCAGCGCCCCGGTTGATGATGAAAACTCAGCTGGCGGTGCTCGTCGTGAAGAGGGTCATGACTGGTAGAGGTAGAGGCGATGGCAGAGGTGGAGGCAGTGGCAGAAGTGGAGGCAGTGGCAGAAGTGGAGCCAGAGGCGGGCGCAGGTGTGGCGACACTCACCTCGCCGGTGCGCACCAGGCTGCCCCGACGCAACAGGCCCAGCATGGCCGTGGCCAAGGTGCTCTTGCCGCTGCCGGACTCGCCCACCAGACCCAGAATCTCGCCCTGGCCCAGGCTCAGGTCGATACCGCGCAGCACGGGTCGCCAGGTCTGCTGGCGATCATGAAAGCCGATGTTGAGATCGCGAACGCGGATCACGGCGTTGTCCGTCATGGCGTCACCTTTGGAGTTCGGAATCATTCGGGGCGCCCCGCACGGTCGATGCCCAGTGTCTTGGCCAGGGTGTCGGCGACCAGATTGATGGCGATGATCAGGCTGGACAGCGCCACGATGGGCGGCAGCACGGCCCAGGGCGCAAACGACATGAAGCCGCGGCCATCGGCGACCATCAGCCCCCAGTCCGGGGTCGGCGGGGAGACGCCGAAGCCGAGAAACGACAGCGAGCTGAAGGCCAGCAATGCCCAGGACCAGCGCATCGCCAACTCGACGAGGATGGTGTCGAGCACATTGGGTTTGATCTCGCGCCACAGCAGGCGCATCAGGCTGTCGCCGCGCAGTCGTGCGGCCTGTATATAGTCAAGGCACAGCACTTCGCGGCACGCCGTGACCATCACGCGCACCACCGCCACGCCATAGAAGATGCCCAGAGTCAGGATGAAGACCAGCGGGCCGGGGCCCATCACGCCGATGACCAGCAGCAGGAACAGTAGCCAGGGAATCGACAGCAGGGCGTCCACCAGACGCATGGCGATGTTCTCGACCCGCCCACCGATGATGGCCAACAGCATGCCGCAGGCGCTGCCCCATACCACGGCCAGCACGGCGGCCGGCAGCGAGGTATAGATGGCCTCGCGGCCCCCGGCCAGGGTGCGGCTGAGGACATCGCGGCCGAGCTGGTCGGTGCCCAGCCAATGTTCGGCACTGGGGGGCAGCAGTGAAGCGAGACTGTCACCCGCAGAGATGTCATGGGGCGCCAGCCAGCGGCCAGCGACGGCCAGCAGAAGATGCAGGCCGATCAGCACCAGGCCCAGGCGGCCCTGGCGATTGGCCCACAGCAGCGCCAGGGTGTGTTGACCCGGCAGGCTGGCCAGGGCCAGTCGCGGGCCGCGTGCGGTCGTCGAGGAAGAAGCGTTCATGAGTGACTCAGGCTGTCTTGAGTTTGGGATTGAGCACGATGACCAGCATGTCGGCGACCAGATTGCACAGCACATAGGTGACGGAGAGCACCAGTGCGCAGGCCTGCACCACCGGCATGTCGCGGTCATTGATGGCCGAGATCATCAGGCGCCCCAGCCCCGGATAGTTGAAGACCTGTTCGACGATCACCACGCCGCCCAGCAGCCAGGCGATGGTCATGGCGGCCAGACTGATGGTCGGCAGCAGGGCGGCCGGTGCCAGATGACGGATCACCAGTCGCCAGCGCGGCAGCTGGCGGATACGCGCCATGTTCATGAAGTCACTGTTCATCACGCTGATGGTGTTGGAGCGGGTCATGCGCATCATGTGTGCCATGGCCACCAGCGCCAGCGTGATGGCGGGCAGCCAGACACCGGGCAGCAGGTTCCACAGGCTCTCATTGGCGCCGGCCACGGTGATGGCAGGGAACCACGGCAGCCAGATGGCGAAGGCCAGGGTCAGCAGGGTGGCGCTGATGAATTCCGGCACCGTCATGGCGATCAGCACCAGGCTGGAGAGGCTGGAGTCGATCCAGCTGTCGCGCTTGAGCGCCGCGATCAGTCCCAGCAGGATGGCCAGCGGAATGGCCATCACGGTCGCGATGCCGCCCAGCAGCAAGGTATTGGCCAGACGCGGCATCAAGGTATCGCTGACCGGTGCGCGACTGGTCAGCGAGGTGCCGAAATCACCACTCAGCAACTGCCCCCACCAGCTGACGAAGCGTGTCGTCACCGGCGTGTCCAGGCCAAGCTCGGCGCGACACTGGGCGAGATTGATCGGTGTCATGCTGCGTCCCAGATAGTTGACGCAGAAGTCGCCGGGCAGCATCTCGATCACCCAGAACACCACGCAGGCCACGAAGACCAGCGTGAAGCCGCCGTACAGGCAGCGCTGCAACAGCATTGCCCACATCTCAGTTCACCTCTTGAAGATCAGGTGCCCGCTGTGGCGTCGAAGCCTCACCGAGGGGCGGCAGGCCCAGCACCTGACGCAGGCGCGGGTGGAGGGCCAGTGACTCGAGCTCAAGGCGCTCGCCCGCAGTGATTGACGGGCCGTGCAGAATGGCGAAGCGCTGGTCCGACGTGGCACCGGGGCCGAAACCGTGCGTGGAGACATAGCTGGGGGCTGCCACCAGCTCTGCGTGATGGGCATGCTTGCAGGCGGGTTCGAAGCTCATGCCCGGCGGCGCCTGATAGAGCTGGATATGCTTCACGTCCGGGGGCAGGAAGTCGGATGCCGCGAGCGGCGTGACGCCGAATTCGGCCAGGCGTGCGGCCTGCTCGCGTTGGCGTTCGTCATCATCACAGGCCACCAGCAACAGGCCACCATCACATTGCAGCGCGACATCCGGTAGAAGGCGGTCTGCCACCAGCGCCCGCTGGACCGGGGCATGACCATGATCACTGAAGACACACAGGTGATAGGCCTCGCGCTTGTTGATGGCTTCAAGGCCGGCCAGCAGGCTGCCGAGCTGGGCATCGACCATCATCAGGGCACCATCGACCAGGGCGTCATCATTGCCATGCACATGCAGGCAGTAATCGGGGGTGTTGAGTTCGAGCAACACCAGCTCTGGCGTTTCGCGCTCGATCAGCGACAGTGCCTCGTTGAGCAGTTGCTGGTCATTGCTCATCGCGCGCATCAGGGCGTCATTGCGGGCATCCCAGTGATTCAGACGCGGTGCGGTCATGCCCTTGGCGCGCAGGTCGCCGTCCTCCCACCAGGGCGACAGATACCAGTCACAGCTCTCGGGGCGGGCCAGCCCGAAGCCGATGCTGGCCACCCGCAGTCCTGCCGCGCGCGCGGCCTCGAGCAGTGTCTCGCCACGCAGGTCCTCGACCGCTGCTGGACGAAAATGCCCTGCAGTGGCGCTGGCGTCTGAGGCGTGACTGTCGCGATCCGTCTCAGTCCCTGTAGCAGACGCAAACTCCGTCTCCGTCTCAGCACCGGGGCAATGGATGCCGTTGGAATAGATACCGTTTGAGTAGATGCCGTGCACCTGAGCCGGTTGCCCGGTCAGGATGCCCGCTCGCGCGGGCATCGAATTGGCATTGGTGTCGGCACCCAGGCGCTCGATCAGCAGGCCGTCTCTGGCAAGGGCATCGAGATGCGGCAGGCGCGCCCGCGTCTCGGCGAAGCGCTGACTGCTGATGCCGTCCATCAGAATCAGGATCAGGCCAGGGCGGGACATCAGCTCTCTCCCTGCTTGTCGACCTGGTGCCAGCGAATCGCGAAGTGTTCGACTGCCGGGATATGCACCTCACGCTTCATGACGCGGTTGTTGTTGAGGTGGAAGGGGATCAGCGTCGCGCCGGTCTCGGTCAGCAGCGCCTGGGCCTGGTGATAGAGCTCGGTGCGTGCTTCGTCATCCAGAGTGGCGCGCGCCTTGGCGAGCAGGGCATCGAATTCGGGATTCTTGTAGGCCGACTCGTTCCAGTTGGCCTCGCTCTGGAAGATCTCGTTGAGCACCTGATCTGTCGGGCGCTGGCCCCAGGCCGTGGTGAAGGCCGGCTTCTTCATCCAGGCGGTGTTCCAGTAATCCGCCGCGGGCACGTTGTGCACGTTGACGGTGATGCCGGCCTCGGCTGCCTGACGCTGGTAGAGCTCCGTCATCGGGCGGAAGTAGTTGTCGACGCCGCTGGTGTAAACGTCGATCTCCAGCCCATCGGCATACCCCGCGTCGCTCAACAGGCTGCGAGCGGTGTCGAGGTCCTGCGGGCATTGCTGCGCCAGCTTGTACTGATCGCCATTCCAGACCGGATTGTCACAGGTAATGGTGGCGCCGCCCTTGCCGAACAGCAGGTTGACCATCTCTTCACGGTCAGCCACCAGACGCAGCGCACGGCGCACGCGCACATCCTGGAAGACCTCGTCGTCGGCGCGGAACACCATGCCACGCCAGTCGCCGGTGGCGATGGAGTCGTAGTGGTAGGCCGGGTTGCTGGAGAACAGGCGCAGCTGCTGGGCGTTGACGCCATTCCAGCCCGACCAGTCAATCTGGCCGGCCAGCAATGCCTGGGTGCGGGCGTTGTCATCGGGAATGCCGATCAGGTCCATGCCATCCAGCTTCGGTGCGCCTTCCCAGTAGTCAGCAAAGGCCTCGAAGGTGGTGGTGCCCTGCGGATCGAATTTGACCAGCTTGAAGGGGCCGGTGCCGATGCCCTGCAGTGAGGTGTCGTCATCAAAGCCGACCGGCACGATCTTGGCGCGGTAATCCATCAGCAGAATCGGCAGGTCAGCATGGGACTGGCTGAGACGGAACACGATCTGGCCGGCCTCATTGACGCTGACGTCCTCGATGACTGACAGCGCGGCACGTGCCGGGGCATCGCGCTCGGGGTCGAGCAGACGCGTGAAGCTGTAGATGACGTCATTTGCGCTCAGCGCCTTGCCGTTGTGGAAGCTGACTCCGTCACGCAGCGTGAAGGTCCACTCATCGGCAGCGGGATTGGCCTGCCACTCGGAGGCCAGGTCCGACACCGGCTCGCCCTTGCTGCCCTGACGGACCAGGCGGCTGTAGATCAGCTGGTTGGCCGAGTAGAAGCGCGTCGGGGAGATGGGGTCCAGCGACTCCTTGCCACTGAACTCGACCCAATGCGGGGTGCGCAGTGTCTCGGCATGGGCCAGCTGGGGGACGGCCAGTTGGGCGAAGGCGGCAAGGCCGATGGCGGCGATCAAGGGCTTCTTCATGTCAGGCTCCAGGCAAGGGCAACGGTCAGGGACGATAGTCAGGGACGGTCGTCAGGGACAGTGGTCAGGGACAGTGGTCAGGGGCGGTCGTCAGGTACGGTCATCAGTGACAGCAAGCAGGTTCCGCAAAACCGGGTCAGGCCGACAGGCAGGCCGTTGGATGGCTCGTGGCGCAGCCCGCCGGGACGGTCGAACTGCGTCAACGCTGTCGTCTTGAGGCGTCATCTTTGGCGCAGATGATGACGTTTCCGTGACAGATGCCGGCCGTTGGCCGTAACAAAAACTGCGACTGTGCCTTAGAAATTCTGAGGCTCGCGTCTTCCTGCCCGTGCTAGCGGGGCTGGGAGGGCATCTCGCTGGTGACAGGATTGGCCTGAGAGGTGTGCATGGTGCTGCGCAACCAGGCACAGAAATCGTTGACCGCCGGGGCATGGCGGCGCTCCGGAGACACCAGCAGGTACTGGCTGCTGGTGCTGGGCATGCGCAAGGCGTGCGCCAGTTGCAGGCGTCCGTTCTTGATCAGGTCCATCACGAAGGACTGGCGGACGAGCAGGAAGCCATGTCCCTCGAGTGCCGCGGCAATCGCCAGACTGGCATTGCCGAACTTGAGGCCGGCCGGCGGGATGTGGCCGCGAAACTTCTGCAGTCGGAACCAGTCCAGCCAGCTTTCGCGGTAGCCGATGCACTCGATTCGTGGCGCGCGGGCCAGCTCGTCGAGTGGACTCGCGGGTGAGGCATTGGGGGCGAGGGAGTGATGCAGGAAGGTGGGGCTGGCCACGACGACCCACTGCTCATCGGCCAGTTTCTCGTACTCGCGCCCGCACCAGCCGCCGTAGCCATTGATGATCTCGATATCGACATCGGGCTGCTCGTCCGGGAGTACCTGGTTGTGCGGCAGCACCGTGACCTGGATGTTCGGATGCAGGCGCTGGAAGTCCTTGAGCCTGGGGATCAGCCAGTATTCGACGAAGCTGTGATTGGAGCGCAGCGTCAGGCTCTGTTGCTCATCGTGCTGGAAGAGGGTGGCGGTGCCGCGCTTGAGGGTCTCGAACACGCCACTGACCAGCGGCAGATAGGCATGCGCCTCGTCGGTCAGCTCGATGCGATTGCCGCGGCGCACGAACAGGCTGACCGCGAGGAAGTCTTCCAGCTGCTTGACGCGCTGACTGACGGCGCCCTGGGTAATGCACAGTTCGGCGGCGGCGCGGGTCAGGCTGCCGAGGCGTGCGGTGGCCTCGAAGGCGGTCAGGGCATTGAATGGGGGCAGGCGCTGAGCGAGGCGCTGGGAAGGGTGATAGGCAGGACGCGACATGCAGAACTCCAGCTTGACTGAGCCAGTCGCCGCATCGGCGGCTGGTGCTGAAGCCATGACTGCAGATCCTGCCGCGGCACGCGGCCGGGCGCTCATTCTTGCAGCCGTGCATGACGATGACGTGACAGTGTGCGCATATAAAAACTAAGGCTCGCCGCCAGAAAGTCTCGCTATGGTCACGGGTCTGCGTTCACTAGCATGGCGGGCATTCACTGGCGGATCGCTCGTTTGACATGAGCGCCAGCCACACCCGTTCGTCATGCCGTGCCTTGCGGCTTGTGATCGCACTCGACAGACAGGAAGACTCTGCATGCCTCGCCTCGCGTTTGACGCCGAACAGCTTCACCTGACTCTGGATGATGGCCAGACCCTTGCCCAGCATGTGCTGTGGCTGCAAGACCATGACCCCGCCCGTCGCCATGCCAATGGCCAGCGTCTGGACAGTGTGCTCGACCTCGACTGGGACGCCGCCATCAGCGAGGCGGCGCTTGAGGAGGGCGACGTCCTGCGAGTGACACTGAGCAATGCACGCGAGATTCGCTACGGCGTCGATGAGCTGGCCGCCTTGAGTACCGGCTTTCCCGATGAGCGCAGCAGTGCGCACAAGACGCTGTGGCAGGGCAGCGAGTTCTCGGTCGCCCGGGTCGAGTGGGCCGATGTCATCGCCGGGGGAGAGGCGCGGCGCGAGGCACTGGCCTGGGTCCGTGACACCGGGGTGGTGTGCCTGCGTGGCGTGCCTGTCGAGCCGGGCAAGGTGCTCGAGGTGATCGCGCAGTTCGGGTATGTGCGCGAAACCAATTACGGCAAGCTGTTCGATGTCCGCACCGAGGTTTCGCCGAGCAATCTCGCCTTCAGCAATCTCGGACTCGGGGCGCATACCGACAACCCCTATCGTGACCCGGCGCCAAGCATCCAGCTGCTGCATTGCCTGAGCAACGAGGTGGAAGGCGGCCAGACCCTGCTGGTGGATGGCTTCGCCGCCGCCGAGCGCCTGCGCGAACTGGCGCCCGAGAGTTTCGCGCTGCTGACGCGCACGCGGGTGCCGTTCCGCTTTCATGACGCGGACCATGCCGATCTCAGAAGCTGGGTGCCGTTCATCGAGACCGACCACAAGGGCAACATCCGCCAGGTGCGTTACAACAACCGCTCCATCGCCTCGCTGCCGCTGCCGCTTGAGGCGCAACGCGCCTTCTATCGTGCCTATCACGACTGGGCGCGCGTGATCGGTCAGCCGGAGCAGGCCACGCGCCTGCGCCTTGCCCCGGGGGACTGCCTGCTGTTCGACAACAGTCGCGTGATGCATGCCCGTACCGCCTTCGTGGCCGGTGGCAATCGTCATCTGCAGGGCGCCTACGCCGATCTCGACAGCCTGTATTCCACCCTCAATCTGCTGGAGAACGCCCGATGATCACGCAGCCTGCCAACGCCGAGGGCATCGTCGGCTTGATCGAGGACATCTTCGCCCTGCACGGTGCGGACTCCTATCTGGGCGAGGAGGTGACCATGGCCGAGCACATGCTGCAGGCGGCGCATCTGGCCGAGCAGCAGGGGGAATCCGAGTCGGTGATTCTGGCCGCCTTGCTGCATGACGTGGGGCATTACGCCAATGGGCTGCCGCCGGAGGTCTTGATGAACGGCCAGGACAATCGTCATCAGGTCAGCGGTGCCGACTGGCTGGCGCGCTTCTTCCCGGCCGAGATCGTCGAGCCGGTACGCCAGCACGTGGCGGCCAAGCGTTATCTGGTCGCGGTGGAGCCGAGCTATCGCGCCTGTCTGTCACAGGCCTCGCTGGATAGCCTGGCCCTGCAGGGCGGGGCGATGGAGCCGCACGAGGCCGCGGCCTTTGCCCAGCTGCCCCAGCTTGCGGCCATTCTCAAGGTGCGGCGCCTGGATGATGCCGCCAAGGTGGCCGGCATGCAGACGCCGGACTTCGCTCACTACAAGCCGATGCTTCAGCGCTGGGTGCTGGCGGCGGTATGACGGGCTTTCCGGCGTCTCAGCCCTGTTGGACATCCCAATAGGGCGGGCTGCCGAAGTATTCGGAGAAGTAGTCCAGGAAGGCGCGCACCTTGGGGGCCAGCTGGCGGTTGCTGGGATAGACCGCCCAGATGCCGGTCTCGCTGATCAAGGGCGTCTCGGGCAGCACCTCTACCAGGCTGCCTTCGGCCAGGTGGCGGTAAATGCTCCATGTCGAGGACAGGGTGATGCCCAGGCCAGCGGCGCAGGCGTCACGAACGGCTTCGCCATTGTCGGTGCGGATACGCCCCTTGACGCGAATCGGCTCGACGCCGTTCTCGCACTGAAAGCACCACTGGTCCATGCCGATCAGGGTCAGGCATTCGTGTTCGTGCAGCATCGAGGGATGCGTCGGTGTGCCATGGCGCGCGAGATAGTCCGGCGAGGCGCACAGAATGCGCTTGTCCGGTGCCAGGCGCCGCGCGATCAGGCTGGAATCCTTGAGGGCGGAGTTGCGGATGGCGATATCAAAGCCGCCCTCGACCAGATCGACGATGGTGTCGGTCAGTCGCAGGTCCAGTTCGAGATCAGGGCAGCGCTCGAGAAAACCGGCCAGGCCCGGCACCAGGTGCATGCGCCCGAAGGAGGCGGATGCGGTGATGCGCAAGGTGCCGCTGGGGGAGGTCGTGCCGATGCCGACGGCAGCCCGCGCGGCCTCAGCGCTGATCAGTACCTCCTCTGCATGGGGGAGAAAGGCACGACCTTCTTCGCTCAGTGCCACATGACGCGTGGTGCGATGCAGCAGGCGCACCCCCAGACTGTCCTCGAGCTTGCGCAAGTGAGAGCTGGCGACGGCGGGCGACAGTCCCAGGTCCTCGCCGGCCTGACTGATGCTGTTCACGGCGGCCAGGCGGACGAACAGCTTCAGGTGCTCAAGATTCATGCGGGTGTCCTCATTTGCGTCGACGTGCGTGGCTCCCGATGGCGAGAGGCACGCCAGCTACGGCTTGGCGCAATGTTCGTGACGTCCACTACATCCAACAAGCTCAATACGTCCAACACGCCCAATACATCCAATACTTTCAATAAAACCAATAAACTGATTGTAGTTTATCGCCGTTTATCATTCAGGCCCATGACAATTATGCTGGCTCCACATCCACGCAGGAGACAGACTCATGAAAGCGATGCTCGTCAAATCATTCGGTGGTCCCGAGGTGTTCGAAGCGGCCGAAATCGCCAAGCCCCAAGCGGCGGCAGGTCAGGTACTGGTGCGTATCGCCGCCACGAGTATCAACACCGTCGACACCATGATTCGCGAGATGGGCCCTGAGCTGCCACTGTCTCCCGCACTGCCGTCGCTGCTGGGCATGGACTTCGCCGGTACCGTCGAAGCCGTGGGCGAGGGCGTCGAAGGCTACGCCATCGGGGATGAAGTCTATGGTTGTGCTGGTGGCCTGGCCGACCTTCCGGGCACCCTGACCGAGTATATCGCCGCCGATGTCCGCCTGATCGCCCACAAGCCGAAGTCCTTGAGCATGGTGGAAGCCGCGGCGCTGCCGCTGGTCGGCATCACGGCTTATGAAGGTCTCAAGCGCGCCAACATCGAGGCCGGTCAGAAGGTGCTGGTTCACGGTGGGGCGGGTGGTGTGGGGCACATCGCCATCCAGCTGGCCCGTCACTTCGGTGCCGATGTTGCCTCTACCGTCGGTCGTGATGAGCACGAGACGCTGGTCGAAGGGCTGGGGGCCAGTGCCATCAATTACCGCAATGAGCAGGTCGCCGACTATGTGGCCAAGCACACCGACGGCAAGGGCTTCGACATCGTGTTCGACTCCGTCGGCGGCGCCAACCTGCCGACCTCCTTCGAGGCTGCCGCGCTCAATGGCCATGTCTCGACGACCGTGTCCTTCATGGAAATCGACCTGTCCACCGCGCACTTCAAGGGCCTGTCACTGCATGTCGTCTTCATGCTGATCCCGATGCTGCATGACTTCCGTCGTCAGCAGCACCACGAGATTCTGGCCGACATGGCGCGTATCGCCGATGCCGGCGCGCTCAAGCCGATCATCGATGATCAGGTCTTCCCGCTTGAGGAAGTGGGCCAGGCCCACGCCCGCCTGGGCAGCGGCAAGGCAACCGGCAAGGTCATCGTCGAGGTCTGATAGCGGGACCTGATAGAGAGGTCTGATAGCGAGACCCGCCAGCCATCCAGGCGGCAGCATTTGACACTGCGCTGGCACAGATGAACGACAGGGTGTGGCCATAGGGCACGCCCTGTCGTTCGCGTCTCAAGCGTCGTGTGACATTTCAAGGAGAGAGCGCATGAAAACCATCCTTATCACCGGTTCTACCGATGGCATCGGCCTGGTCACGGCCAAGGCCCTGCTGGAGCGCGGCCATCGCGTGCTGATTCACGGGCGCAGCGAGCAGAAGGTCAATGGCGTCGTCGCCGAACTTGCAACGCTGGCAGGGGCTGAGCGTGTCGCAGGTTTCGTGGCCGACCTGTCCGATCTGGCCGCCATCGATTCACTGGCAAGCGAAGTGCTGGCGGCCAATGCCAGTCTGGATGTCCTGATCAACAATGCCGGTGTCTTCCAGGCCCCCAGCGTCGTGACGGCTGACGGTCTCGACCTGCGCTTCGTGGTCAACACCCTTGCCCCGTATCTGCTCACCCAGAAACTGGCTTCGGCACTGCGTCCGGCCGGGCGGGTCGTCAACCTGTCCTCGGCGGCTCAATCCTCCGTGGACCTGAAGGCGCTGATCGGAGAGGTCGCGTTCAACGACCACTACGCGGCCTATGCCCAGAGCAAGCTCGCGATCACCATGTGGACCCGCACGCTTGCCCAGGACTGGGAAGGCCAGGGACCGATCCTGATCGCGGTCAACCCGGGCTCTCTGCTGGCCAGCAAGATGGTCAAGGAAGGCTTCGGCGTGCCGGGCAAGGACCTGGGTATCGGTGCTGATATCCTGGTACGTGCGGCACTGGATGAGGAATTCGCCGGCGCCAATGGTCAGTACTTCGACAACGACGCCCAGCGATTCGCACCGCCGCACGCCGACGCACTCGATGATGCGCTGTGCCGTGAAGTGGTCGCGACGATGGAGAAGACGCTCGGCTCTCTGGCTGGCTGAAGCGCGCCGGGAACCGCTGTCACGCTGCAATATGACGCCTCGCTCATGCTGATGATCTCTCAGCGTGGGCGGGGCGTCGTCGTATGCAAGGGCATGCAACGGCTGGCGGATGGATGGCGCCGGCTAGCCTCAGAGGCGATCGATCGCGGCGCTGACCTGCCGGGCACCGGCCAGGATCTCGGCGATGACCGCCTGGGTCTGATCGACGCTCTGCTGGCCGGCTTCACTGTGGATGACGACGGTATTCATGCGCTCGCCCCCCTGGCGGATCAAGGCCGTGTTGTCGCGCAATACCTTGCTGATCTGCTCGGCGGATTGCGTAGTGGCCTGTGACAGGCGCCGAACCTCGTGGGCCACCACCGCAAAGCCTCTGCCATGATCCCCCGCGCGGGCGGCTTCGACCGCCGCGTTCAAGGCCAGCAGGTTGGTCTGCTGCGCAATGTGGGAAATGCTTTCGGCCATCTGGTTGATGCTTCTCACATGATGATTGAGCGCCTCGATGACCTGCCGCGCCGTCGCGACTTCCGTGCCGGCGCGGGTGACATCCTCCACGGCGGCCGCCAGTTGTGTCAGGCCGTCAGCGGCGATGGTCTCCGTCTGCTGGGCGCTGGTGCGCGCGGCAGTGACGGCGTCTCGCGTTGCCTGATGCTGCTGCATCTCGGCGGTGATATCGCTGGCGAACTTGATGACGCGAACCACCTTGCCGCAGGCATCGAGCACCGGGTTGTAGGTCGCTTCCAGCCAGATCGGGCTGCCATTGGCCGTGACGCGCGCAAAACGCCCCTGTTTGAAGCTGTTGTTGGCCAACTCGCGCCAGAAGTCGGGGTTTTCCTCATAGAAGCTGTCAGCGCAGAAGCGACGATGATGCTGCCCGATGACGTCATGGGCCTGATACCCCATCACCTTGAGGAAGTTGTCGTTGGCCTTGAGCACGGTGCCATCCGGCGCGAATTCGATCACTGCCATCGAGGTGTTGAGCGCGGTGAGAATGGCGTCCTGACTGCTGGCGCTCTCGTGACGCTCACTGACATCGCGGGCAATCTTGATGATGTAGCGCACACGCCCGCGGCGAGTCATGACCGGCAGGTAGGTCGCCTCCAACCACAAGGTCGCGCCTCTGGCATCACGTCGCTCGAAGGTGCCACCGCGTGAATGGCCGGCGACCAGCTGATGCCAGAAGTGTTGATAGTCCGGGGCCTGATGGACCTCGCTCGAGCAGAACATGCGGTGATGCTGCCCCACGACCTGATCACGGCGATAGCCCGTCGCTGACAGAAAGGCGTCGCTTGCGCCAAGAATGCTGCCATCCGGGCGAAAGAAGATGCAGGCAGTGTGGTCTTCCAGCGCACGGCGCAGGGCCTGGGCACGATCGAGCAGCATGGGAGAGTTCCTGGCAAGAGAGGGGAGGCATCAATCCGTCATCGACTGCGGACATCCTTGATGCGATTGTGCTGAAGTAATGTTTATTTACTGTTGAATCCTTTATTGACACGGCTGCGCCGATCTTTAGCATCAAATTCCTGATGCTGTGGGTATCAGGATTCTCATCAATACGCCTGCCCCGCACGATTGCTCGGGCGGGGCGGGGCGGGGTGGGATGTGAGGAGTGAAGCGAGCTGAAGCCAGAGGCTTGAGGCATGCCATAAGCTCGGCGGCTGGTTGATGGACTTCTCTTGGCTAGGGCTTGGGATAGACAAGGCCAGGAAGCATCTCCTCAAGCAACATGGCCGCATGCATCACTTTCATATCCTGGAACTTTCCTCCCACCAGATGCAGTCCGACAGGCAGCCCATTGTCATCCAATCCGCAGGGGAGTGATGCCGCGGGTTGTTGGGTCAGGTTGAAGGGGTAGCTGAACGGCGTCCAGTCCATCCAGTCAGTGTATTTCTCGCCGGGTGGGACGTTGTGCCCAGCGACAAAGGGTGAAATGGGCAAGGTGGGGGTAACAAGCAGATCCCATTGCTCGTGGAAGGATTGCATGTGTGCGCAAAGTGCAGTCCGCTCTCGTCTTGCCGCCAGATATTGCGACAAGGAAATGTTGTTGCCGCGCTCTGCAATGTCCAGCAAGCCCGGGTCCATTTGCTCTCGCTGGCTGTCGGTCATCTTTTCGACCACCTGGGTGGCACCCGCGAACCACAAGGTATTGAAGGTATCGAGGGGACAGGAAAACCCGGGGTCTATCTCGATGACGTCAGCGCCCAGTCTCGACAGTAGAGCGACCGCTTCGTCCACTCGCAGGCGTATGTCCTGTGCAACGTCGACATACCCAAGCGTCGGGCTGTAAGCGATTTTCCATCCTTCAAGAGACAATGGGAGTGGCGCATTCCAATGAATACCATGCGGGTTGCCGAGCAATCCGTCTCGGGCATCCGGTCTTGCCATGCTGGCAAGCATCAGGGCGCTATCGGACGCCGTCCGCGTCATCGGTCCCAGGTGTGAGAGTGTCGACATGGCGCTGGTCGGCCATTGAGGTATCCAGCCAAACGTGGGTTTCAGGCCGAAGGTGCCGGTAAAGCTGCAGGGTATGCGGATCGAACCGCCCGCGTCACTTCCTTGATGGAGCATGCCCAGGTTCAGCGCGGCCGCTGCTCCAGCCCCGCCTGAGGATCCACCCGACGTCAGCGCGGTATTCCAGGGGTTGCGGGTCACGCCGTGCAGCGGGTTGTCCGTCACTCCTTTCCAGCCGTACTCCGGTGAGGCTGTCTTGCCGAGAAAGACGGCGCCTGCCTTGCGCAGGCTCGCGGCGACGGGGGAATCGACGTCACTCCCCCCGTCGGGTGATGTGGTGGCAGAGCCGTACCGGGTTGGCATGTCCCGGGACAGCGTCAGGTCCTTGAGTGTTGTCGGTACACCGTCCAGCGGGCCGCAGGGCGAGCCGTTCATCCAGCGGGCTTCGGCGTCTCTCGCCGCCTTCATTGCCCCATCATGGGCGATATGCACGAAGGCATTGATCTTGGGGTTGAGCGTGTCGATACGTTCCAGACAATCCCGGGTCAGCTCGACAGGGGATAGCTCACCCTGGCGAAATAGCGTCAGGGCGTCAGTGGCGGTCAATTCAGATAATTGCGTGGGAAGAGAGGCTGGGGTCATGTCAGATCCTGTCCATTGGCTATCAAGTGCCGGCTATCAGGTACTGTGATCAGGTAATCGCTTGTGGGACGTTCTCGGCACGTGAGATGTGCTCGGCAATGAAAAGGGCCTGCGCAATGCAGGCCCTTGTCGCTGGTCAGCGGGCTTCGATCACCTGAGGTGAGGGAGCCGCATCATCTTCCAGCTGCTCCGGGTGATATTCCGCGGTGTAATCCCGACGCGCCTGCGCGAAGCGTTCCACCACATCGGCATCCTTGCGCTGCAAGGCGAGGCTGATGATGACGAAGGCTGACGCATTGAGGATCAGGCCCCAGATGCCGGCATGCAGGCCAAGCGGGTTGCTGACGCTGGCGCCGTAGGACAGCCAGAGGACGGTCACGATACCCAGAATTAGGCCCCAGAAGGCCGCTTGCGGGTGTGCCTTACGCCAGGTGATGGCGCCCAGTGTCGGCACGATCAGCTGAGCGGTGCCCGCCAGTGCCGCGATCCCGATCGTGACGAGCAGCCCCGGAACGGTCAGTGCCAGGATGTAGGCCGCCAGAGAGAAGCCGACCAGTGACAGGCGCCCGATGTGGACGATGCGCTTCTGATCCGCTTGCGGGTTCACGTAGCGCTTGTAGATATCCATGGTGACGACGGTCGATACCGCATGGATCTGGGAGTTGGCGGTGGACATCGCCGCTGCCGCGCCAGCCGCCATGATCAACGATGCCAGCAGGTAGGGCGCATAGTTCATCAGCATGACGGGCAGGATCTGGTCAGCGTTCTCCAGGCCAGGCTCCAGCAGTACACCGGTGTACCCCGTGAGTACCGAGCCGAAGTAGGCGAAGGCGGCGAGCCCCAGCAGGAAGGGCATCAAGCCGAACAGCTTGCCGCTTTTCACCGAATACATGCGCAGCCAGATCTGGGGACCCATGAAGGCACCGATGGCCACGATCACGAACAGCGAGAACCACATGGAGTAGCCCATGTTGCCATTCGGCCCCGGCAGCGTCAGATGCGCGGGCGAGTCGCTGGCGAGCTGAGCGAACATGCTGGTCGGGCCACCTGCCTGGCCGGCGATGTAGTAGCCCGCATACATCATGCCGAAGAACAGCAGCGCCCCGTAGATCACATCTGTCCAGGCGATGGCGCGAATTCCGCCGACCCACACATAGACGATGATGATGAAGTAGAACAGCAGTGCGGCCAGCCAGAAGGGCACGACGCCACCGGAGGCGACTTCGATCAGGTAGGCGCCGCCTGTCAGCTGGATCTGCAGGTATGGCACGGTAAAGATCAGCGTGATGACGGCAACGAGGACTCTGAGTGCTTCACTGTTGTAGAAATCGCCCATCAGGTCTGACGGCGTCAGGTAGTCAAAGCGCTTGCCGAGATACCAGACGCGCTTGCCCACCCAGTAGTACATGAAGCCGAAGAGCAGGTTCCACGCAAGCGCGGTGAGATAGATCGGGCCACTGGTGTAGAAGGTGGCATTCGATCCCAGGAAGGCAAAGGCGCTCCACCAGGTGGCCGCCACCGTGAAGAACACGGCAATGCTGCCCATGGCCCGCCCTTGAACGAAGAAGTCTTCGCTGGTCGTCTGGGACTTGCGGGCCGAGACGAGCCCGACGATCAAGGGAATGATCATGAAGGCCGCGATGATCAAGATGCTTCCAGTCATGGTGAGCTCCTCAGCGCTTGCCGCCGGTGGAAGGGGCTCTGGCGCTACCCCAGTTGGTCAGGTAGGCATACAGGAACACGGCGGTGAGGAAGCCCCACCACACCAGGTTCCAGACGAGGAAGAACGGAACTCCCATCACCATGGGCTCGATCTTGTTGGCCATCAGCATCAATGGACTCTCGAGCATCAAGAATCCCAGCAGCATGCTGCCGTAGATGGCGACCTTGCGGGTTGTGAAGCGCTTTCTCATTGCATTCCCCTTTATTGTGGTTGGTGGGGCGTGTTGTGACCTGTCGTGGACAACGACAGGGGACCAAGCATGGCAATGCATCAATTATTGTATTTATGCGTATAAATTAACCAATAGGTGACAATCCCCCTACCGTCAAGAAAGTCATGGCGTTTCGCTTTTCGCCTCACCCGCGACGCAGGCCCCCAAAATCTGGATAATGGCGGCCATCGCGTAGCCGTCAGACTGGCGTGCTGGCGCCCACACTCTTTACAGCGGTGCATCGTTCATGGAAATCAAGGTCAACTTTCTCGACAACCTGAGGCTCGAGGCGAAATTCGACGACTTCACGGTCATCACCGATCAGCCCATCCGCTACAAGGGTGATGGGTCGGCGCCGAGCCCGTTCGACTACTTCCTGGCGTCGTCGGCGCTGTGCGCGGCGTACTTCGTGAAGGTGTACTGCGTGGCGCGGGACATCCCGACCGAGAACATCCGTCTGTCCCAGAACAACATCGTCGACCCGGAGAATCGCTACAACCAGATCTTCAAGATCCAGGTGGAGCTGCCGGAAGACCTCTCCGACAAGGACCGCCAGGGCATCCTGCGTTCCATCGAGCGTTGCACGGTGAAGAAGGTCGTCCAGACCGGCCCGGGCTTCGAGATCGAGACGGTCGACAACCTCGATGAGGACGCCCAGGCCTTGCTGATGGCGGAGCCGCCGGAAGGGCAGAGCACCTGGATCGAAGGCAAGGACCTGCCGCTGGAGCAGACCATCGCCAACATGACGGGCCTGCTGAATGATCTCGGCATGAAGATCGAGATCGCCTCCTGGCGCAACATCGTGCCGCACGTCTGGTCGCTGCACATTCGTGATGCCGCCTCACCGATGTGCTTCACCAACGGCAAGGGCTCGACCAAGGAGAGCGCGCTGTGCTCGGCCCTGGGCGAGTTCATCGAGCGCCTGAGCTGCAACTTCTTCTACAACGACCAGTTCTTCGGCGAAGCCATCGCTGACAGCGAGTTCGTGCACTACCCGAACGAGAAGTGGTTCCAGCCGGGCCCGAACGACGAGATCCCGGAAGGCGTGCTGGATGACTACTGCCTGGAGATCTTCAATCCGGACGGCGAGCTGGGTGGCTCCAATCTGATCGACACCAATTCCGGGCGTACGGATCGTGGCATCGTGTCCCTGCCGTTCACTCGCCGTTCGGACGGTGAGACGATCTACTTCCCGTCCAACCTGATCGAGAACCTGTATCTCAGCAACGGCATGAGCGCCGGCAATACTCTGCCGGAAGCCCAGGTGCAGTGTCTGTCCGAGATCTTCGAGCGTGCCGTGAAGCGCGAGATTCTCGAGCAGGAACTGACCCTGCCGGACGTGCCGCAGGAGGTGCTGGCCAAGTACCCGGAAATCGTCGAAGGCATCGAGGCGCTGGAAGCCCAGGGCTTCCCGATTCTGGTCAAGGACGCCTCGCTGGGCGGTCAGTTCCCAGTGGCCTGCGTCACGCTGATGAACCCGAAGACCGGCGGTGTCTTCGCCTCCTTCGGCGCGCACCCGAGCTTTGAGGTCGCCATCGAGCGCAGCCTGACCGAGCTGATGCAGGGCCGCAGCTTCGAGGGGCTCAACGACTTCATGCCGCCGACCTTCAACTCGCTGGCCGTGTCCGAGCCGAACAACTTCGTCGAGCACTTCATCGACTCCTCGGGTCTGGTCTCTTGGCGCTTCTTCAGCTCCAAGACCGACATCGAGTTCGTCGAGTGGGACTTCTCCGGCAGCAATGAAGAAGAAGTCGCCAATCTGTTCGGCATCCTCGATGAGATCGGCAAGGAGGCCTACATGGCGGTGCACGAGGATCTTGGCGCGCCGGTGTGCCGTATCCTGGTGCCGGGCTATTCCGAGGTCTATCCGGTCGAGGACCTGGTGTGGGACAACACCAACATGGCGCTGGATTACCGCGAGGACATCCTCAATCTGCATCGTCTCGATGACGAGCAGCTGGCGGACCTGGGCGAGCGTCTCGAAGAGAGCCAGCTTGATGAGCACATGGACATCAAGACGCTGATCGGCATCGAGTTCGACGAGAACACCATCTGGGGTCAGCTGACGATTCTCGAGCTGAAACTGATGATCAACCTCGCGCTGGGTCAGCACGAGGACGCGCTGGATCGTGTCGAGATGTTCCTGCAGTACAACGACAACACCGTCGTGCGTGGCCTCTATTATCAGGCCATGAAGGCGGTGCTGGAGATCACGCTGGATGACGAGCTGGAACTCGAGGACTACCTCTACAACTTCCGCCGCATGTTCGGTGAAGACACCATGGCTGCCGTGGTGGGCTCTGTGCAGGGCGAGGTGCGCTTCCATGGTCTGGAACCGACCAACATGCAGCTGGAAGGGCTCGATCGCCACCTGCGCCTGATCGAAAGCTACCAGAAACTGCACGCCCATCGTGCTGCCCTGGCGGCCAAGCAGGGCTGATGCTCGCCTGTTGAATCCCGTGGCATGACAAGAACGGCCCCTCACTGGATGGTGAGGGGCCGTTTTCGTAGCCGGGCGCTTATTTTCTGTGCTCATGGCACATGGCTCAGGGCTCAGGGCTCAGGGCTCAGGGATCAGAGCAGCACCTGCTGTCCCTCCGCCAGACGTTGACAGCATTCAATGATCTGCTCGCGGATCCAGCGATGCGCGGGGTCCTTCTGATAGCGGCGATGCCAGCTCAAGTGGAAGGGGAAGGAGGCGAAGGCGAGGGGCGGTGCCACACGGGTGACGGCGAACTGGCGGCAGAAGTGCTGGCATAGCCCGGTGGGCAGGCTCGCGATCAGAGGCGAGCGCTCCAGCAGGGAGGGCACGGCCATGAAGTAGGTGACCGCCAGGGCCACCTCACGCTTGAGCCCCTGGCCCTCGAGCTGCTTGAAGATGCCGCTTTTCAGGCGGGTATGGGGCTGAACCAGCACATGGGCGTGGTGCTCGAAATCCGCCTTTGTCATGCGGCCTTCATCATCCAGGCGCTCCAATAGCGGATGCCCGTTGCCGACCAGACAGTCGATGCCTTCCGTGATCACTTCCCTGACCACCAGATTCTCGGGCGGATCGACCTGACGCCCGAAGGCGAGGTCCGTCGTGCCGCTCATCACGCCGGCTTCGCTCATGTCCTGCGAGAGACGGCGCACCTGGAGGGTGATGCCCGGCGCCTGTTCACGCAGGATCGTCGCCAGTTGCGGCAGGATCAGCACCTCGAAGTAATCGTTGGCAGCGATCTCGAAATGACGGCTTTCGGTGGTGTGGTCGAAGTGCCGCTCGCTGTTGATCAGGCCGTCGAGGTCGGTCAGCGCCGCCTCGATGGTCGGGAACAGGTGGTCGGCCTTCTCGGTAGGGCGCATGCGCTGGCGGTCGCGGATGAACAGCGGGTCATTGAACAGCTCGCGCAGCCTGGAGAGCGCCGCGCTCACCGAGGGCTGACTCAGGTGCAGACGCTCGCCGGCGCGCGTGACGTTCTGCTCGAGATACAGCGCATGGAAGGTGCGCAGGAGGTTGAGGTCGTAGTTGAGCTTCATGATGACTACCAGAGCAGGCGGAGTGTCGCGGAGTGTCGCGGCTGCACTCCGGCGAGTGAGCACTATTTGTCTGGATGATAGCAGCTATCTGTACTATCGATTATCACGATGGCAAGTTCAGGCGGTAGGGTAGTGATCAGAACACGACGAGTGATCCAAGCGACCCACAGGAGTGAGCCATGAGTGATGTGAAGCGGACGCAAGCCGAAGAGGAAAAGATCGTGCTGATCACCGGCGCCTCCAGCGGTATCGGTGAGGCCACCGCGCGCACACTGGTGAAGGCCGGGCACAAGGTCGTCGCGACCGCCCGTCGCAAGGAGCGCCTCGATGCGCTGGTCGATGAACTGGGCAGCGACAAGGTGCTGGCGATTGCCGCCGATGCGACGGACTACGATCAGCTTGCCAAAGTCGTCGAGCAGGCCGTGGCCCAGCATGGCCGTCTGGATGTGGCGTTCGCCAATGCCGGTACCGGCGTCAGCCAGGCAGGCACCGAGAACGGCGATCCCGAGGAGTGGAAGCGAGTCATCGACATCAACATCAATGCGCTGCTGTGGACCGCCCACGCGACCCTGCCGCACCTGAGAGAGAGCAAGGGCCACTTCATCCTCACCAGTTCCGTGGCCGGCCGCGCCAATCATGCGGGCTCCATCTACAGCTCCAGCAAGTGGTTTGCCTACGGCTTTGGCCAGAACCTGGCGATGGAAATGGCCGAGTGGCAAGGCCGCTGCACCACCATTACCCCGGGCATGGTCAATACCGCCTTCTTCGATCAGCCCAAGCCGGACAAGCTGGACCCGCAGGATGTAGCGGATGCCGTGCTCTACGCCATCAGTGCTTCGCCGCGTGCCAATATCCGCGAAGTGCATCTGATGCCGACCTATTGAGCCGGTTTCCGGCATGCGAGTTGGCAAGTGAATGGGTCGATGAGCACGCTGGCCCAAGACAACTATTTGTGTGTGCGATAGTGGCTATCCGGACTATCGATTATGATGATGGTGGCGTGAGCAGTAAGCTTCATTCAACACTGGGCGAGCATCACTTGGTGACCATCACGTGGTGAGCATCACGTGGTGACCATCACGTCGCCGACATCTTTCGTGAAGTGACCGTTGCGGGCTATCCCGCACGTTGAGGAGAGCATCATGAGCAAGGTTCTGGTAGTAGTGACATCCCACGATACGCTGGGTGACACGGGCAAGAAGACAGGCTTCTGGCTGGAAGAGCTGGCGGCTCCCTACTACGTCATGAAGGACGCCGGCATCGAGGTGACGCTGGCCTCTCCCAAGGGCGGTCAGCCGCCGCTGGATCCGGCAAGCCAAGGCGAGGATTTCCAGACGGATGCCACGCGTCGCTTCGACAAGGACGCCGCTGCTCAGCAGGATCTTGCCACCACCGCCGTGCTGGCAGACATGAAGGTCGAAGACTTCGACGCCATCTTCTACCCGGGTGGCCACGGCCCGCTGTGGGATCTGACCAACGACGCGGATTCCATCCGCCTGATCGAGCAGTTCCATGCGGCTGGCAAGCCGGTCAGCTCCGTCTGCCACGCCCCGGCAGTGCTGTTGAACGCCCGCAAGCCTGACGGCACTCCCTTCGTGGATGGCGTGCGTGTCACCGGCTTCACCAATGGCGAAGAAGAAGGCGTTGGCCTTACCAATGTCGTGCCGTTCCTGGTCGAAGATGCTCTGCAGCAGAAAGGCGGCATCTATGAGAAGAAGGCCGATTTCACCTCCTTCGCGATTCAGGATGGCCTGATCATCACCGGCCAGAATCCGATGTCTTCCGAAGGTGTCGCTGAGCTGCTGATCGACAGCCTCAAGAAGTAGATCGGGCGAGTTCAGGCAGCATGAAAAACCCCGCGACCGGGTCACCGGTCGCGGGGTTTTCGTCTTTCAGGTAGCGGGTCTTATCTGCGCCCGCCTGGTTCAGTTGTTCTGAGCCAGTCGCCTGTTTCAGTAGAACAAGCCAGCCACCATCAGCCATTCGAGGCTTTCGCTGCTCGCGCAAGCTGGGTCACGTAGGCATCGAGCACTTCCGGCATCGAGAGCGGTGTCGGGTTGGCCGCCGTGCCCATCGGGTCATTCTCCAGCAGGATGACCCTGTCGTTGCTGAAGATGGGCAGGTCATTGTCCGCGAGGTGCTGGTTGAGGCGCTCAATCAGCGCCTGGCCACCATAGGTCAGGATGATATCGACGTCGGCCAGCTCCGCCAGTTGTTGCGGGGGCACTCGCCCGCCAATCCTGCCGTCGCTGGCACTCGCCGTCACGAAGGACGGGGAGGTCAGCCCCAGCTCGGCAAGGAAGCGCCCCCGGGCATCGTTGTCGTTGTAGAAGGCGATCCGGGTCGGGTCTTCGGGGTCGATATAGCGCAGAGTGATGGCCGACTTGCCCTTGATCTCCGGGTGGGTGGCGATGTTCTCGGCGACCTGCGCCTCGAGACGCTCGATCAGCGCTTCCCCTTCCGCGGCCATGCCCATGCCGGTACTGTCGAGGCGAATCATGTCGCGCCAGCTGGAAGACCAGCGCGGGCCGGGGCGCGCCACGACCGGCGCGATCTTGCTGAGCTTCGCGTAATCGTCTTCGCTCAATCCTGAATAGGCGGCGAGGATGACGTCCGGCTGGCTGGCGGCTACGGCATCGAAATCGAGGGTCTTGCCCTGATCGAACAGATTGGCCGAGTCGGCCCCCAGTGCTTCCAGGCGCGCCTTGACCCACGGCATCATGCCGTCGCCGTCATCATCCCCGAAGTCCTGACGGGGGAAGCCCACCGGCACCACGCCCAGCGCCAACGGCACTTCATGATTGGCCCAGGCGACGGCGGCGATGCGTTGCGGCTTGCTCTCGATGACGGTAGTGCCGAAGGCATGTTCGATCGTGAGCGGATACTGCGCCGTTGCCTCGGCGGAGGTGGCAGATGATCTGGCAGACGACGTATGTGCAGTCGCTGACTCGTGTGCCTGTACGGCAGGTGTGAGGCAGGCAGCCATGACGGTGGTCAGGCCGATGGCGCAGGAAAGTCGCGTGAGTCGCAAGGGAGACTCCTTGTGTGATCGGCTGGCGGCAGACGCCGCTGGCCAGAGACGAGATGACAGCCCCTGGCGGGAAGGGGCTGTCGGTGGGTAGGCAAGCGTTACGTGTGGAGACGAGTGCCCTGTCGGCAGGGCGGGCCCGTGGTCAGAAGTCGTAGGTCATGCTCAGCAGCGCACTGCGCGGCGCGCCGTACAGGTACTGGCTGTAGAAGCCCTGCTGCGTGTAGTACTCCTCATCGAAGAGGTTGGACACGTTGAGCTGGGTGCTGAAGTTGTCATTGAAGCGATAGCGCGCCATGGCGTTGGCGAGGAAGACATCGCCCTGGCCGACCTTCTCGGTACCGGTGGGCGTGTCGGTATCCTTGTAGGTATCACCCTGCCAGGTGCCACCAGCGCCCAGCGTCAGACGCGACCAGTCGCCGGGCAGCTGCCAGGTGGCGTAGACCTTGGCCTGCTGACGCGGATAGCTGGTATTGAGCTGGGTGCCATCGGAGTCCTCGGCGTCTACCAGTGCGTAGCTGGCGGAGAGATTGATGCCCGGCGCGACCTCACCGGCCACTTCCAGTTCGAAGCCTTCGACCACGGCGCCGTCGGACTCGGTGTAGGCCTGATCGGTGGTGCCGGCGACATAGACGCCGGGGATCTCGACGGCCAGATTGTCCTGCTCGCTGCGGAAGACGGCGAAGGACACGTCAGCGCGGTCCTCGAACAACGCCGCCTTCAGGCCCGCTTCATAGCTGGTGCCCTCGAGCGGGTCGAGCAGGGCGCCATCGGGGGCACGTTCGCTCTGGGTGTTGAAGATCTGCGTGTAGCTGGTATAGGCGGTGAGGTTGTCGGTAATGTCGACGATCAGGCCGGCATAGGGCGTGAACTCGTCGTTGTATTCATAGCTGCGCTCGCCACGGTAGTCCTGGTCGATCTCCCAGTCGGTCAGGCGGGCGCCGATGATCAGGTGCACGGGGTCGGCCAGCGAGAAGCGCGTCACGGCGTAGAAACCGCTCTGCTCGGTTTCGGTGTCGTCGGTCAGCCCCCATTCGCCCCATTCCGGCTCGGCCAGCGCCGGGTCATCGCGATCGGTGAAGCTGCCCAGCGCCGGCACGGCGCTCGCCGGGGTGCGGCTCCAGATCTCGTACTCTTCCTTGAGCCGCATGTAGCCAAAGCCCAGCTGGTGCTCACGACCGAGCAGCTCGAAGGGGCCCTCAGCGCTCAAGTTCAGGTTCTTCTGGGTGCGATCACCGCGATAGTCGACCAGATAGGAGGTCGTCGGATACTCGCGATTGCTGTCGTAGTAGAGGATGCCATTGTCACGATCCACATAGCCGCCACGGTAGTTGTAGGTCAGCCCGTAGTTGGCATCGCCATGACTGTAGGCGGCGGTCGCCTTCCAGCCGTTGGCGAAGTAGTGGGTCAGGTCGGCGAAGCCGCGCGTGTTCTCGGTGAAGAAGTGCGCCCATTCGGTATTGTTGGCGACCGACTGGTCGAAGTCGGTGCGCGTGCCGTCGGTGTAGTAGAGCGGCACGCCCAGATAGGCGCCATCCTGGTCATAGCGCTGATACTCGACCCCGACATTCAGCTCGGTGTCAGGCGTCAATTCCGCGGCGATCACCCCGTAGAGGGTCTCGCGGTCATTCTCGACATCATCCATGAAGCTGTCGGAGCGGTCCTTGGCGGCCACGAAGCGTACGCCGACCTTGCCGGCATCATCCAACGGCGTGCTGACATCCACCACGCCACGCCGGCGGTCCCAGCTGCCGACTGCGCCTGTCACGCTGGCCGCGGCTTCGTCCAGCGGCTTCTTGCGCACGAAGTTGACGGTGGCGGACGGGTCGCCGACGCCTGTCATCAGGCCGGTGGCCCCGCGGACTACCTCGACGCGATCATAGATGGCGGTGTCCCACTCGGCGTCGCCGAACGGCCAGAAGCTGCTGGTGTTGCTCTGTTGGCCATCGAACTGGAAATTGCGGATGGTATAGCCGCGCGACTGGAAGCTGGCGCGGGTACCGTCCAGGCGATTGGAGGACACGCCCGGCAGGCGGTTGATCGCCTCCGTGGTGCTGGTCAGCGCCTCATCATCCATCTGCTGGCGGGTCAGAAAGCTGACAGACTGGGGTGTCTCGCGTGGCGACAGGGTCAAGCCATTGGCGCTGGTGCTGGAGTCGACCGTATACGCCTGAGTCTCTTCCGTGGTGCCGCCTTGCGCCTCGCCGACGATGGTCATCGCCTCAAGCGTGCGTGTCTCGTCCGCAATAGCGGTGGCACTGAGCAGTGACGAGGTCGCGAGCGCAATGGAGAGGGCGAGTGGCGAGCGAGTGAAACCTGGACGGCGGAGTGAGTGAGCCAAGACTGCGTTCCCTAGTTGTTTATAATAATCATTATTATTTACCCGCTGGCGGCACTTTTGTTTTGCGAAATGCCAGACACGCTTTGCGGGATGCCAAGAATGAAAATTTCGGGGAACTTCATGAGCCCGGCGTGGTGCTATCGGGCGATGGGTCTGGTCATGCGGCAGGCCTGAGACAGCCGCCGGGCCTCTCATACAGGCCATGCATGCGGGCCACGCGCGCGCTCCACGCATTCAGGCCACGCACGCAAGCGACATACTGAAACGCCCCGCGACCGTTCATCCGGTCGCGGGGCGTTTCGTTTCAGATCTGTTGCTCTTTGTCTTGTGGTGCAGGACGGCTCAGGGTTACGGATCAGAGGTTACGGCGCGCTCACTCGCGCTCGACCCACGCCTTCCAGCCGCCGTACTCGCTGATGTCCGTCATCGGCACGCCGCTGTCAGCGGACACCGAGCAGATGAAGCCCGCGACCCAGCGGCCATCTTCGAGTTCGATCTGGGCCAGTCCCAGCGGGAAGGGGATGCCGGCGAGGAAGCTGCCGACACTGCCGATGGGCAGTGACCAGACCTCCAGCGCGATGCTGGTGCCGTCTTGCGGGGCACGCAGCATGGCCGGTTTGGCGGGTGTCGCGTCATCCAGTTGATAGAGGCGGTAGCTCGGCGCGCTGTGAGTGCGCGCGACCAGACGGGCATCGCGCTGGGTGAGCTGATGATTGAGCGGCATGCCGCTGAGGTGTGCACCGCAGACGGCGATCTCGAGTCGGCCATTGGCCGCCGCGGGAAGCTGGCTTTCCGCGAGGCGCGCCTGGGGACGGGCGACGGCGCTGGCACCCAGCGGCAGCGCGAACTCGTGCTCGAGCAGACGCGCGATGCTGAGCAGCTGCAGGTCTTCGAAGGCGGGCGCGAACAGCGTCACGCCCCCCGGCAGACCCTGGCGATTGAAGCCCACCGGCACGGCCAGCGCGCTCAGATCCAGCAGGTTCATGAAGTTGGTCCAGGTGCCCAGCTCCGAATTGACCGCGATCGGCGCCTCGGCCAGCTCCGCCTTGGTGGGCAAGCGCGGCGTGGTCGGTGCCAGCATCACGTCCACCTGCGCCAGCAGCGCCTCGGCCTGACGGCGGTATTCGGCCAGCTGATAGCGCGCATCGAAGGCATCGACGGCCAGCGGCGTGGCACCGCCGAGGGTGATCTCGCGGGTCACCGGGTGCAGCGCCTCGGGGTTGTGCTCGATCAGCTCGCGCACCGCGTGATAGCGCTCCGCCACCCAGGGGCCTTCATACAGCAGGCGCGCGGCGGCCAGCAGCGGGCTGCAATCCAGCTCGACCAGCTCGGCCCCCAGTGCCTTGCACTGACGAATTGCCGCTTCCATGTAGCCGCTGTAATCGGCGTCGGTGTGCCACTGGGTACGCGGCGGCACGCCGATACGCAGGCCGGCAAGGTCCGGCAGCACACCATAGGCCTGGCCGTGAACGGCGAAGTCATGCTCGCGCGCCCAGCGGTTGTCGGCATCGAACTGAGCGGTGACGGACAGCACGCGCGCGGCATCATCACAGCCGAGTGCGAAGATGGAGATGGTATCCAGCGTCGCGCAGGCCGGGACCACGCCGCCCGCGCTGAGCAGGCCGAGGGTCGGCTTCACGCCCACCAGATTGTTGAAACAGGCCGGCACACGACCGGAGCCCGCCGTGTCCGTGCCCAGCGCGAAGCTGACCTGGCCCTGGGCAGTGACGACGGCGGAGCCACTGCTGGAACCGCCCGGCACAAAGGCGGGGTCGAAGGCATTGGCCGGAGTGCCGTAGACCGGCAGGGCGCGCTCACCGACCAGGCCGGTGGCGAACTGATCCAGATTGGTCTTGCCCATCGGAATCGCGCCTGCCGCGATCAACTGCTTGACCACGAAGGCATCATCGCTCGGCGTGTAGGCAAAGTCCGGGCAACCGGCGGTGGTGGTCACGCCGGCGAGATCGATATTGTCCTTGATCGCGAAGGGAATGCCGTAGAGCGGTAGCGACTCGGGCGCCACGTCGTCCAGACGTGCCAGATAGGGTTCCAGCTGCTGTGCTGACAGGCGGGTGATCCAGGCGGCGTCGGTCTCGGCCTGCGCGGCCAGCAGCTCATCCACCAGTTGGCGCGGCGTCATCTCACCGGCCTGATAGGCCTTGCTCAGCGCCGTGATGCTCAGGTTGAGCGGGGTATGGGTCATCATCACAGCGTCTCCTCGGAGGACAGGGTCGATCGGGCGTTGTCTGGTGCGCTGGCATCAGCGGAATCCGTGGCTTCCACGGCGGTCGACAGCACGATCAGTGGTTGGCCGGGGGCGACGCCGCTGCCTTCCTTGATCGGCAGGCGCACGACACGGCCAGCGGTGTGGGTGCGAATCTCGACTTCCATCTTCATCGACTCGACCAGCGCCACCACCTGGCCGGCCTCGACGTCATCGCCCTCGGCGACTTCCAGCTTCCACAGGCTGCCGGTGACCGGTGTCTCGATGCCCAGCTCGTCATCACTCAGGCTGTCGGCTTCCTGCACCTCGTTGATCTGATCCTCGAAGGTGAACTGGCCGCGCGCATGCCAGTCGTCGATTTCCTGCTGGAAGGCGGCCTGGCGGCGTTCGCGGAAGGCATCGGTCTCGGCCTGGTGCTCGGTGATCTGCGCCTGATAATCGGCGAGACGGAAGCGGGTCTTCTCGATCTTGAGGTCGTAACGCCCCTGTGGATGATCACGACGGATCTGCTCGAGCGCTTCATGGCTGACCGGATGGAAGCGCAGCTGATCGAACACGCGCAGCAGCCACGGGGTGGTGAAGTGTTCGGTGCGGCGATAGCGATTCCACATCTGCAGCGTGCGGCCGACGAACTGATAACCGCCCGGGCCTTCCATGCCATACACGCACAGATAGGCGCCGCCGATGCCCACCGAGTTCTCGGCGGTCCAGGTACGTGCCGGGTTGTACTTGGTGGTCACCAGCCGCTGGCGCGGGTCCAGCGGCGTGGCCACCGGTGCGCCGAGATAGACATCGCCGAGGCCCATCACCAGATAGCGGGCGTTGAGTACCGTCTCGCGCACTGCCGCCTCATCGGCGAGGCCATTGATGCGGCGAATGAATTCCAGATTGCTCGGGCACCAGGGGGCGTCCGGGCGCACCGAGCGCTGGTACTTGTCGATGGCCTGCTGACACGCCGGGTCATCCCAGGACAGCGGCAGGTGCACGGTGCGGGCCTCGATCTCGATGTCCTCGACATCCTTGAGCGCGACTTCGGCCTGTTCGAGATGCGCCATCAGTGTCTCGAGCGTCAGGCTGCGCGGGTCGTAATGCAGTTGCAGCGAGCGGATGCCGGGGGTCATCTCCATCAGACCGGGCAGCGGGTGCTCCTTGAGCCACAGCATCCAGGCATGGGCGCGGAAGCGCAGCGCGATATCCAGCTCCATCTGGCCGAATTCGATCAGCAGGAAGTCATCGCCGGCGCGGCGATAGACGATCTGCTCGCCGCCTTGCTCGGCGCTCAGGCATTTGAGCACCGGCGAGTCATCGGGGCGCGGACGTTTTGCGGCGATGGCGCTCAGCGTGGCGCCGCTGGTCTCCGCCTGGCGCTGTTCCAGAGTGTCGAGCTGGCCACTGGCGAGGGCGGCGATCACGGCGTCCTGCTGCACCTCGATGGCGCGAGCTTCCTCCAGAGTCAGCGCGACGAAACGGATGCGATCGCCGGCGGCCAGCTGGCCCAGCTTCCAGCGTTCGGCACGCACCACGGTGGCCGGACATACGAAGCCGCCCAGTGACGGGCCGTCCGGGCCGAGGATGACCGGCATGTCGCCGGTAAAGTCGATGGTGCCGAAGGCGTAGGCGTTGTCGTGGATGTTGGAGGGGTGCAGTCCGGCCTCGCCACCATCGGCGCGCGCCCACTGCGGACGCGGGCCGATCAGGCGTACGCCGGTGCGGCTGGAGTTGTAATGCACTTCCCAGCGGTGGCCGAAGAAGGTGCTGATATCGTCTTCGGTGAAGAAGTCCGGCGCCCCGTGCGGGCCGTAGAGCACGCCGATCTGCCATTCGCGGCCCGTTGTCTTGCCTTGATCATTCTTGCCTTGCGCCTCATTCACTGCACCAGCGCCCTGCGGGATCAGCGCCTCGGGCAGCCGGGTCAGGGCGGGCAGGTGGCACTCGGCGAGATCGGCCAGCGGCAGGGTGTCGCCACTGCGCAGCGCACGTCCGGCATGGCCGCCGAACTGGCCCAGGGTGAAGGTCGCGCGCGAGCCCAGATACTGCGGGCAGTCGATGCCACCGGCGATCAGCAGATAGCTGCGCGCGCCGGCGGCGACCTTGCCCAGACTCAGGGTGCTGCCAGCGGCGATCTCATGCACCTGCCACAGGGCAAGCTCGTGAGTCGCGGTGTCATCAGCGCCGTCTTGCGGTGCTGAAACGGACAGCATGGCGGGCAGCGGCGCACCGGCCAGTACCACGCGCGTGGCGCGGTGGAAGTGTAGCGTCGGGCCATTGAGGGTGATTTCGAGGCCTGCGGCATCGGCGGCGTTGCCCAGCAACGCATTGCCGAGACGGAAGGCGTAGTCATCGAAGGGGCCGGAGGGCGGCACGCCCACATCCCAGTGGCCCAGGCGACCCGGCATGTCCTGCACGGTGGTCAGAGTGCCGGGGACGAGTACCTCGAAGGTCGGCGCGGCCCACTCGAGGCCTTCCAGCCAGCGGGTGTAGATCTCGACATTGATGAAGCGCGGGTCTTCCAGCAGGTGCGACAGCCACTGGCGGTTGGTCTCGATGCCGTAGAGGCGAGAGGCTGCCAATGCCCTGGAGAGATCGCCGCGCGCCTGCTCGCGGGTCGGTGCGTGCACCATCACCTTGGCCAGCATCGGGTCGAACCAGGCGGGGACCTCGAAGCCGGCCTCGATGGAGTGATCCACCCGCAGCTGGCTGTCGTCGGCGAGGGCGGCGGTCACGGCGTCATTGGCGAACTCCACCTCGGTGAGCAGACCGCTGGAAGGGCGGAAATCGTGCTGCGGATTCTCGGCATAGACACGTGCCTGCATGGCGTGGCCGCGGGGAGTCAGCGGCGCGACCAGCTCGCGCAGATTGCCCAGCTCACCGGCGCCCAACTTGAGCATCCAGGCGACGATGTCCACGCCCCACACCAGCTCCGTGACACCGTGCTCGACCTGCAGGCGTGTATTGACCTCCAGGAAATAGAAGGCCTGACGCTCGGCGTCATAGATGAATTCGACGGTACCGGCGCTGCGGTAATTGACGGCCTCGCCCAGGCGGATGGCGGTGGCGATCATGTCTTCGCGAACGCGCTCGGGTAGGCCCGGTGCCGGGCATTCCTCGATGACCTTCTGATGGCGGCGCTGACTGGAGCAGTCGCGCTCGCCCAGCGCGATCACCGTGCCTTCGCCGTCACCGAACAGCTGCACTTCCAGGTGACGGGCGCGGGCGATGTACGCCTCGAGGAAGACGCCACCATCACCGAAGTTGCGCTCGCCTAGGCCCTTGACCGAATCGAAGGCGCGGCTGAGGGAGGCTTCGTCGTCACAGACCTGCATGCCGATGCCGCCGCCGCCGGCGGTGGACTTGAGCATCACCGGATAGCCGATACGGGCGGCCTCGCTCAGTGCGCTCGCGACATCGTCCAGCAGGCCGGTGCCGGGCACCAGCGGCACGCCGGCGTTCTCGGCGATGGTGCGCGCTTCGTGCTTGAGGCCGAATGCGTGGATCTGCTCGACGGTCGGGCCGAGGAAGACCAGGCCGGCGGCGTCACAGGCCTGGATGAAGCGGGTGTTCTCGGACAGGAAACCATAGCCCGGGTGCACGCCCTGGGCGCCGCTCTCGCGGGCGATGGCGATCAGCTTGTCGATGTCGAGATAGGTCTCGGCGGCGGCACCTTCGCCGAGGCTGTAGGCTTCATCGGCCTCGCGTACGAAGGGGGATTCACGGTCGGCTTCTGCGTAGACGGCGACGCTCTGGACACCGAGGGCACGCAGCGTGCGCTGGATTCGGGTGGCGATGGCGCCACGGTTGGCAATCAGGACCTTGTGGAACATGACGGAGTCATCCTTCCGGCGGCGGGTCGTCCCGCCTTCAAACTGTGAGCTGCCGGTCGTCCGGTAGCCGGGCAGAGCCTTGGGGGCTGACGAGTGATGCAGGAGAGATGACATCGTCAGGCGGGGCTCGGCCGTTTCTTGTCGTATGCGTGTTCGAAAGCTTCGCTGTCAGCTCGGCGGATCAGCTCGGCCGATCAGCTCGGCCGATCAGCCCAAGGGCGAGTCGCTGATGCGGATGGCGACCGGTGTCGGGTCGTAGCCATTGCAGGGGTTGTTGAGCTGCGGGCAGTTGGAGAGCAGCACGTAGACATCACGCTCGGCGACCATCTCGACGTACTTGCCCGGGCCGGACAGGCCATCCTCGAAGCTCAGGCCGCCATCGGCGGTGACCGGCACGTTCATGAAGAAGTTGATGTTGTGGCCGATGTCGCGCTTGGTCAGGTCGTACTTCGGGTAGCGGGCGATGGCCAGCATCCAGTTGTCGCGACAGGAGTGCATGTGGCGCTTCTCCAGGTCGTAACGCACGGTGTTGGACTCGCTGGAGCAGGCACCGCCCAAGGTGTCATGCCGACCGCAGGTATCGCCGGTGATGGTCAGCAGCGCCCGGCCACGGGTGGAATAGAGCACCGTGCCGGTGGTCAGGTAGACCTTGCCCTGCTCGCGCACGGTGTCCATCGCGCTGTAACGCTCGGCGGTGTCGTCGGCTGAGAAGAACAGGGTGTCGGCGGCCTGATTGCCATGCAGGTCGGTGATACGCAGGTGCTGGCCGGCGCGGACCAGGCCGATGAAGTGATCGCCGGCCTCGACGGTGCGCTCAAGCTCGCGCGGCTGCTGTGCGGGGTCGGCGTAGCTCAGCGGGGCGCCGTCCGTCGCGGCCGGGGTGTGGGCATGGGGGTGTTCAAGTGTCGAGGTGCACATTGGGATGTCCTTTGTCCTTGTCATCTGGGGCGTCGTTTCCAGTTGCCACGAGCCAGTCGGCGTGGCCTCCGTCTGCTGTCGGGGGACGCCTCAGCCCGCCAGGTGATAGAGCTGGTTGTTGGCGTAGGCGCGGGCATTCTCGGGGCGCGACAGATAGCAGGCGTCGTGCTCATCCATCGGCGTCGCGGTGCCGAAGGTCATGTCCACGCCGCGCAGCGGATAGTCCTCGGCGGGGTCCAGCGGATGCGGACAGGTGTGCAGCATGACGAGGGTGTCCATCTCGAAGCGCAGGGTGACGCTGTTGCCGGCGGCACAGTGGTCCGCGACGTAGTGCAGATTGGCGTCTTCATCGGCGCGCACGCGGGAGAACAGGTTGAGGTTGGCGCACAGGTCGCGCTCGCCCAGACCGTACTTGGCCATCTCGATCAGCAGGCTGTCGTGGCCGCTGGGCGTGAAGTCATTGAAGGCTTGCTGATAGGCCTTCTTGTGCCAGCCCTTGGCGGCGAAGTGGTGCTCCATCAGGTTGCCGCTGGCGCTGTCATGCCAGCCGAGATCGTCCTGGATGATGGAGGCGAAGATACGGCCCATGTCGGAATACAGGCAGTGGCCTTCGGTGAGGCGGAAGGTGTGCTGACCCTTGAGGGTATCCGGCAGATTGAGGCGCTCAAGCGTATCCAGCGGGTTGTACATCACCAGGCCGACATTGGCGTTGGCCTCGCTCGCGGTCAGCTTGAGCGCGCTGCCACGCGGCATGCGCATCGACCAGTGATGGCCGCCGGGCAGATGGGTCTTGTACTTTGCAGTAAAGCTCGCGGTAAAGCTGGTGCGGGCGGCGGTTGCGGCATCAAGCGGTATGTTCATTGAATTGGCCTCCGGTGAGAGTGGCTTGGGAAACGGAGTGGGCTGGTGTCGTCAGCGTTTCGTGCTCGCGCTCGAGCGTCGTCTGGTCAGAGCCTGGTGGGCGAGCACCCGGCTGGCGTGACGTCGTGTTGGCCTTGCTGCGCTCGGTGGGCAGGTCATAGGTGATGGTCGAGCCATAGGCCTGCGGGGCCTGCGCATCGACACGCACCTTGTCGAACACCCAGACGCGCGAGCCCAGCTCGAAGGCTTCCTTGAGGTCATGGGTGATCATGAAGATGGTCAGCTGCTGTTCTTCCCACAGGCGCAGGATCAGCTGGTGCATGTCCTTGCGGATGCCCGGGTCCAGCGCGCCGAAGGGCTCATCCAGCAGCAGGATGCGCGGCTTCATCATCAGCGCCTGGGCGATGGCGAGGCGCTGCTGCATGCCGCCGGACAGCTCATGCGGGTACTTGTCCAGTGCGTGGGACAGGCCGACTTCCGCCAGACGCGCTTCGGCGGCGACCCGGGCTTCACGGCGCTTGGCCCCGAACAGCTTGCCGGTCAGCGGGGCACGTGCCAGCTCCTCGGCCATGATCACGTTGCCCAGCACGGTGAGGTGCGGGAAGACGGAATACTTCTGGAAGACGATGCCGCGGTCCGGGCCCGGCTCGCCGGGGATGGGCTTGCCATCGAGCAGCAGCTCACCGCGCGAGACGCCCTCGGTGCCCAGCAGCAGCTTGAGGAAGGTGGTCTTGCCGCAACCGGAGGCGCCGACCAGGGTGATGAATTCTCCGGCCTCGACGGTCAGGTTCATGCGTTCCAGCACGACCTGCTGACCGTAGTGCTTCTCGAGGCCCTTGGCGTGGATCAGGCTCATGATTGGCTCTCCTCAGCGTGGTACCAGGGGAAGGCGCGGGTCGAGACGAGCACCAGCAGACGGTCGAGCAGGAAGGCCAGCAGCGTGATCCAGGCCACGTAGGGCAGGATGACGTCCATCGCCAGATAGCGACGCACCAGGAAGATGCGGTAGCCGAGGCCGTCCTGGGCGGCGATGGCTTCCGCGGCGATCAGGAACAACCAGGCGCTGCCGAGTGCCAGGCGCGTGGCGCTCAGAAGGCGCGGGGTCAGCTGGGGCAGCAGTACGCGGGTCAGCACCTGCCAGGAGCTGGCGCCCAGCGTCTGGGCCTTGATCAGCTGCTCATCGGGCAGGCGCAGGGCCTGATTCTGCAGGTCGCGAATCAGGAAGGGCGTGATGCCGATGACGATCAGCGCGATCTTGGCCAGCTCGCCGGTACCGAAGGCGATGAACAGGATCGGCAGAATCGCCATCGGCGGAATCAGGGACAGCACGGTAATCAGTGGTGACAGCTTGGCGCGCAGCAGCGGCAGGCCACCGGTGAGCAGGCCGACGGTCAGGCCGATCAGCGCACTGATCAGCACGCCGGCCAGCAGGCGTTCGAGACTGGCGAAGGTGTCGGTCCACAGCGGCAGATCGCCGGTGCGCACGTTGACCTCGGTGGCCAGTCGCGAGAACGACTCGCCCATGGCGGCGAAGGACGGCAGCAGGCGGTCATTCGGGTTGTCGAGCAGTCGCTGGTTGGACTGCACGATGTAAAGGATGGCCAGCAGCGCGAAGGGCAGGCCACCGAGCAGCCAGCGGCCACCACGGGAGGGTGTCAGATTGATCAGGCGTTTCATGCGCGGGCTCCACGGGTGCGAACGAGGGTGCGGTCGAGGGAGGCGGTCGGTTCACGTTCCGCGAGGCAGGCTGCCCCGCGGAGCGTGTGCGGCATCCACCGCGTGGCGTTACTGGCTGTCGGCCAGTGCGGCGGTGTAGCTCGGGTCGAAGCGCAGCATCACGTTGCCTTCATTGCCGATGACGCCGGCGGGGGTCTCGATACCGATGAAGCCGGCATCCGGGGCGCCTTCGCCCAACAGGCCCTGCGCGAAGCTGAAGTCGGCGATGTGCTGCATGGTGTCCTTGAGACTCGGCGCATTGAAGGCGGCCACGGCCTCGGCGGGGGTGTAGTACATGTGGGTCGCGGCCAGCTGGGACTGATAGCCGGCGAGGTCGGTGCCGGCGGCATCGGCCATCTGGGAGAGGGCGGCTTCGTCACCGGCCTTCATCTTCTCCATCACCTCATACCAGGCACCGACCAGTGCGTGGCCGAAGTCCGGGTTGTCCTTCAGCGTCTGGGTATTGACGACCATCAGGTCGAGAATCTCGCCGGGGATGTCGCTGGAGTTGAAGACTTCGGTGTAGCCGGGCATCTCCTTGAGCGTGGCCAGCTGCGGGTTCCAGGTCACCACCGCCTGGGTGTCGGTGTTGCTGGCCAGCGCCACGATGTCGGCATCGCCGGTATTGGTGGTGGTGAGATCGCGCTCGCTCATGCCGACGCTGTCCAGCGCGCGTGCCAGCAGGTAGTGGGAGACGCTGAACTGCACCAGATTGACCTCGCGGTCCTTCAGGGACTCGATGGAATCGCCATCGCGGACCATCACGCCGTCATTGCCATCGGAGTAGTCGCCCAGAATCAGCGCGGTGGAATCGACGCTGCTGGCGGCGGGGAGGGTGAGGGCGTCCATGTTGGTCATGGCGCAGCCATCGACATTGCCGGAGGTGTACTGATTGATGGACTCGACGTAATCGTTGACCTGCACCACATCGATATTGATGTCGTACTTCCTGGCCCACTTGTCGACGATGCCCTGGGTGTCCGCGTATTCCCACGGCATCCAGCCGGCATACACCGACCAGCACACGCTGAAGGAATCCTGCGCCATGGCCTGCGGGCTCAGCGATGCGCCAAGCAGCAGGGCGCCGGCCAGCGCAGCACGTCTGGAAGCGTTTCGGGAAACGGCGGATGAAGCAGATGAGACAGCAGCGGATGACACCTGGGCGCTGGCATCCGAGGGGGAAGTCGCGGACTGGGAAAGGCGAGTGAGCTGGGTCATTGTCGTTATCTCCGGCGGAAAAAGTGAGAGGCGCCGACCTTTACAGGCTTTGCGTCTCCCGGGCTTTTGTCCCGCCGTGTAACCCCCAGCTTGGAGGTCGAGTGCTCTCGGACCAGTCGTGACGGCTATCAGCCAGTCACCGGAACCCTAGCGCTCCATTGGTGTAGATTTTCGATTGTTGTATGCCTATCGGTGCCTCGGTGAATGTCTAGCAGGAAGTGTGCCGGAGAGAATTTCTTCATATAAAACAATGCTATATAAGATTTCATGCAGCATGGATATGCATATCGAAAGCGTACGCTGCACCAATTTGATGAATTTCTCCGTCTCTTGCACCTTGGTGAAGTCAGTCGAGAGTGAGTGCTATCCAGTGACCAGTGAGAGAGAAATCCAGAGATATTTTTAATACACAATTGGTTGTTTTCAAAATATGGTAAAGATAATATGTGATTACCTTGGATAATTGATGACTAAATTGTGGATAAAAATAAACTCAAAAGCTTGGTAGGCGACTTATATAATATTGTTAATGAGCTGGAAGAAATGTTCCCCGGGCGACATTTCACTCCGGATGGCCATATGGTAGGGAGTCTAGGAGAGTGTCTAGTTGCCAATGCATATGATCTAGAGCTTTTGACTGCTTCCAACAAAGGGTATGACGCTATCGCCAAGTGCGGTACCAAGATCGAAATCAAGGCAACACAAGCGAAATCGGTTGCATTTCGCAGTGAGCCCGAGCATGCAATTGTGATCAAGATTTTACCCGATGGTAGCTTTGAAGAAATCTATAATGGCCCTGGGTCATTAGTCTGGCAGCAGTTTTCTGAAAAGAAATTACCTAGTAACGGGCAGTTTCAGATTTCTCTTGCAAAACTGAAAGTGATGAACAAGTCAGTCCGTTTTGAAGAGCGTATAAGGCCGTAATATAAATGCATTATGCATATGTAAACCTTCTATGAGTAGTTGATCATGGCACTTTCACAGATGCAGATCATCCAATCCTTGGGTGAGGCAATGGCCTGGTTCGAGCGAGAACTGAACTGGGGCGTGCCGCCGACTGAGCTACGTCATCTTTGCGGACGCATTGGTGAGCTTTACGCTGCATTGATCACCAATGGTCAGATGGCGACCGAGGTGAATCAGCGCGGCTATGACGTGGTAAGCGGTGACGGTGAGCGAATCTCGGTCAAAACCACTGCGATGATGGGCGGTGGGGGCAATGTTGCTTTCAATCCCCGTTCGTTGGATGAAGTGGAGCGCATCATCATCCTGCGTATCAATACAGAAGAGATGCAGATCGAGAAGTTGCTGGATGCCACAGTGGAAGAGGCCCGGTCGCTGATGTCGCCGGAGCGCGCGGGCAAGCAGAGTATCTCGTTGTCTCGATTGGCCAAGACTACGAAGCCACGCAGCGAGCTGAAAGCCGTGCGTGAAGTCATGTTCGCGTCTTGTCTTGTTCGTGAGCTTGAGAACGGTAGCATCGAAGTCGAGCGTGATGATGGTCAGGGGATGCAGTCAGTGAGCCCTGTTCAGCCAGTGCTGCGTGAATTGGCAAAACAGTTGAATCTGCCGCTGGTGAATGGCAACGGCAATCCGCACAACACTCGTCAGCTGGGTAGCCTGGTCGTCAGGGAGATTGCTCAGGAATCTACTGGATGATTCAGCTTTGAATGGGATTCAAGACGCCGGCCAATGGCCGGCGTCTTCGTGTCATGAGCAGTTTATTTATCTGCTTTACCGAGCGCTCACAATGCAGTGCGCGACTTCCCCGAGGGGTTGCCCTTGCCGCGGCGCATGGTTGCGCGATCCGGCGCGTCGTTTCGTTGTGCCTCTCACCAAAGTCTTATACGTTGGTGGTGCTTTATTAGCACATACAAAAACAACGGCTTGCTCCCGATTGCCCGTGTGGCTTCACACGAGGGGGAAGGGCAGCAGCGATAGACAAAGGACACACGATGACAGACGTAGTCGAGAAGGATCTGCAGGAGTCTTCTGTGGTTCAGGCGGTTGAGAAGGGCTCTCCATCATCGCGTTCGCGTCGTGGTTTCCTGGGCATGAGTGGGGCGGCAATTGCCGGGGCGGCGTTGGGTCAGTTCCTGCCGGGGATTCCCAGTGCCTTGGCCAAGGAGACGGCACCTGCGGCGGCGGTGCTCAAGCCTTCCGCCAAGTCTCCGGTGCGGCTCAACTACAACGAGAATGCGCTGGGTATGGCACCGTCTGCACAGCGTGCCGCAGCGGCATCCATCCCGCATTCCAATCGGTATCCCTTCGCCCATCTGGGCAAATTGCAGTCCCTGGTGGCGACTCATCACAAGGTGCCGAGCGAGAGCATTCTGTTCACGCCGGGCTCCTCCGATGCGATCCGTGCCAGTGTGCTGGCCCATGCGACTCCCGATACCCAGCTGGTGATTCCCGAGCTGACTTATGGCGATGGCGCCCTGTATGCCGGCTTCTATGACCTCGCCATTCGCAAGGTGCCGTCCTCGCGCGAGGACTGGTCATTCAAGATTTCCGACATGAAGCAGGCCGTGGCCGACCACTCCGGCCCCTCCATCGTCTATCTGGTGAACCCCAACAACCCGACCTCGACCATCATTTCCAGTGATGAACTGGAGGCCTGGGTCAACGACAGCCGCGACGATACGCTGTTCATCATCGATGAAGCCTATGCCGAATTCGTCAATGACCCTGCCTTCCGCTCCGCCGATCATCTGATTGCTGGTGGCGCCAAGAACATCCTGCTGCTGAAGACCTTCTCCAAGATTCACGCCATGGCTGGCCTGCGTGTCGGCTACGCCGTCGGCGATGTCGATCGTCTCGAGCATGTCTCCCACTATGTCGAAGACGATGCCATGACGCTGTCATATCCTGGCGTGATGGCGGCGACGGCCTCCATGCAGTCACCGGAGTTTCTGGTCCACAGCAAGCAGAGCAACGATGAAGCGCGCGCCATCTTCACGGCGACGCTCGACGAGCTGGGCTGGGAGTATCTGCCGGGGCAGACCAACTTCGTCTTCCACCGTATCTCCAGGCCGCTGAAGGAATTCCAGACCGCGATGAAGGAACGCCACGTGCTGATCGGGCGTGCCTTCCCGCCGGCGGATGGCTGGTGTCGCATGTCACTCGGCACGCCGGAGGAGATGCACTATGTCGCTGCCGTGCTGCGCGAAATGAAGGCCAAGGGCATCGTCTAGTCGTGACGGACTCCCATGTAGGAAGACGCAAACGCCCGCCATTTGGCGGGCGTTTGCGTTTCAAGGCGGGGTATCAGATCAGCTATTGCGCGTCAGGCGGGTGGCCAGCCACCAGCCCAGTAGCATCGTCACCAGAAAGCCCGCCAATGGCAGGCTCATGGCGCTGCTGGAGACGATGGCAGGCCCGGGGCAGTAGCCGCTCAGCCCCCAGCCGATACCGAACAGCGCCGCGCCGAGCAGCAGGCGGCCATCGATATCGCGGCGCGTGGGCAGTTGGAAGCGCTCGCCCAGCAGGGGAGTGCCACGCCGCCAGACGAGTCGATAGCCGAGGAAGGTGGTGATGACGGCACCGCCCAGCACGAAGATCAGCGTGGGGTCCCAGTCTCCGGCCACGTCGAGAAAGCCGACCACACGTGCGGGGTCGGTCATGCCGCTGAGTGTCAGCCCGAGGCTGAAGACCAGCCCGGTGAGAAAGCCGATGACCGTTTTCATGGTGACTCCCCCAGCAGATGTTGGCTCACGAACACCGTCAGCATGGCCACAGTCACGAACACCACCGTAGCCACCAGCGAGCGGGGGGAGAGACGCGCGATACCGCAGACACCATGACCACTGGTACAGCCGCCGCCGATGCCTGTTCCGATACCTACCAGCAGACCGGCGAACATCATGCTCAGCACCCCGCTGGCGGGATTGCCGATCAGCGCATCCGTGCTTGCGGCCACATTGCCCCAGTCAAGATTGAGCAGCAAAAGCAGCAGCGGGCCGCTGATCAACCCGAGCACGAAGGCGAGACGCCAGCGGCGGTCCTGGCCTGATTCCAGCAGCGCACCGCGCGTGATGCCACTGATACCGGCGATACGTCCCAGCAAGGCCATCAGCATCACTGCCGAGAGACCGATCAGGACGCCACCGGCGAGTCCTTTCATGCTGCTTGTCATGTCCATGTCGTTCATCCTCGTGTCGCGGTCATCCTGCGGTGCGTCGATGATATGCTCGTGGCTGGCGAGCGCCAACCGGTTGTCTGGCCGCTTGGCTGTACGACAAGGACGCCGACCTTTCGATGGAGGGCACAGCAGGAGCACCATGAACGAACTGACCCAACGCCTGCGCACCTTTCTCAAGGTGGCGGAGCATCAGAGCTTCAACGTGGCGGCGCGGGAGCTGGATATCGCCAGTTCCACGGCGACGCGTCACGTCAATCATCTGGAGCGCCAGCTGGGCGAGCCGCTGCTGGTGCGCACCACGCGCCATGTACGGCTGTCGCCGGCCGGCGAGCGCGCCCTGATCCGCTTTCGCGCCATTCTGGCCGAGGTGGACCAGCTGGAGGATGAGCTGGAGACGCTGAGTGAGCGGGTCGCGGGGCCGCTGCGCATCTCGGTGCCGTGGCGCTATTCGCGCCTCTATCTGGCGCCGCTGGTGAGCGAGTTCATGCAGTGCTATCCCGAGGTGGCGCTGGATATCGTCAGCAGCGACCAGCGGGTGGACCTGGTCGAGGACCACTTCGACGTGGCCCTGCGCATCGGCCATCTGGAAGATTCGAGCCTGATCGCGCGCCATATCAGTGATCAGCGCTTCGTGCTGGCTGCCGCGCCGTCCTACCTCGCCGCCCAGCCGTCTATCCATCAGCCACAGGACCTGGAGCAGCACCGTCTGCTGACCTTCAGCTATACCACCGCCAATCATCACTGGCGGCTGGTGCAAGGCGATCGGGAGCATCGCATCTCGGTGCGCGCCCGCGCGCTGCGCACCAACAACGCCGACATTCTCACCCAGGCAGCTCTGGGGGGCGCCGGCGTGGTGGTGCAGCCGCTCTGGGCGATTAGGGAAGAGCTGGCAAGTGGCCGCCTGCTGCCGGTGCTGGAGGACTTTCAAGTCACTTCATCGGATTTCGACACCGGTATCCACGTCGTCTTCGCGCGCGAGAATCAGCACAACCCGCGCGTACGTGCCTGGGTCGACTTCCTGCTCGCCCGCCGCGAGCGGCTGTCCTGCTGACAAGCCCTGTGAACGACACGCAGGAAAACACGAAGGGCCCGGTCTCGAGAGATCGGGCCCTTCGTGTTTTCAGGCTGCGCGCTGGCTACTTACCAAGCAGCATCTACCAAGCGGTGCCTGGCCACTGCTCATCAGGCAGCCATCAATAGAGGATATCGCTGCGGATGATGTACTTGGCACCGTCGCGGATCGGCTCGCTGGCATGCACGCAGTGCTGCGGGTGCGAGCCATGCGGGAAGCACAGTACGCCACCCTTGGGCGTGGAGACCGATACCTTCTGGATATCATCCTGCGACTGGGCCGGCTTGCCGGGGTCGCGACGGCTGACCAGAAACTCGGTGCGCCCGCCGGTATAACCATCGCTGAGGAAGATGAGGAAGGTGTACTGGCTCATCAGGCCCGGATAGGCGTCCTGGACGATCTCGCCATTGATGACGCGACTGCCCGGCCAGGCACCATCGGTGTGCGGCTTGAAGAAGTCGCCGGCCTCGTAGCGATAGACGCGAAAGCGCGCATTGATGCCCTTGGCGCCTTCGCCCTGGATCTGCTCGGTCACCAGCGGCGCCGAACGCTGCCAGATGACCTGATCGACCGCTTCACTGACGACCCAGTTGACGTTGTGGTTGTGGCGTACCGAACGCGGCAGGGAGACGGGCGCATCTTCCTCGAAGCCCATTTCCTCCAGGGCGGCGACGAAGTTGTCGGCCTCGGCGGGTGTCAGCACATTGAGCAGCTGGAAGGCACCCGGGACACCCTCGACTTCCTGACGGACCACCTCTGGCGCCGCGTCGGCCTCGAAGAGATCAGACACGTCGCCGTTGTCGGTCCAGATGGGCAGGGGCGTGGGAGAGAAGCCGCGTTCGTGGCGGACGACATGGAAAGACAAGCTCATGGCAAAGCTCCTGAATGACGAAGAATGTGAGACGAGAATCTGGTGGCCGCCAAGCGGTGGCCGCCAGGCCTGCAAGGAGGGAGGCCTGGGCGACGGTCATCTGGTGGCGAGTGCCGATAAGGTCGGGCGAGGGGCGGGCGAGGGGCAGCAACCCGGATGGGCCAGGTGTCTGCCATCTCGACCGCGGCGCTCAGCCGCCACCAACCAGTCATTTTCAACCAGCCGCCACCGACCAGCCGTTATCAACCAGCGGCCGTGACACCTCAGTCGGGATAGCGGACCAATACCCGCGTCTCGAGACTGGTGCGTGTCGGCGCATCGTCGGGCGTATCGAGCAGCTCGGCCGCGGTATGCGCGACCGGCGGCTTGCCGGCGCTGTCGAAGGCATTGAAGACGATGGCTTCGTCGGGGCGCATCTGTGAGGCGAAGTACCAGCGGTGAGCCGGATTGTGCACGAGGCCCTGGATCTGGCCGCAGCGGTCCGGATAGAGGATGTCGATGTTGACCCAGTCCTCGTGTTGCACGCTCTGGGTATCGGCGAAGGCCAGCGGGTCACGTGCGACGGCCTGCTCGACCGGCTGCCAGACATTGACGATGCCGTAGTGGCCGCTCAGCCACTGCTCCGCCTGCTCGGGCGGGAGCAGATCGCGCACGCGCTGCGGTCCAGAGCGCGGCGAGTAGTCGACATGCACATGCTGCGCCGGCACGCGCTCACCCTCGAAGCCGCGCAGGGTGTGGTCGAACACCTGCACCTCACTGACGCCGAGCTGCTGCTTGAGCAATGCCTCGATGGCCGGTGTGTGCAGGCGATCGCGCACCTTGGCATCGCGCACATCGACGGCAAGTTCGGGCGTGTCGAGAAACAGCAGCCCCTGGCAGGCGAAGCTGGGCGGTGTGGCGCGCAGGTCCTGCAGCCTGACACCGCGGCGGTCATGCTCCGGCTCGATACGGCGACCGGTCTCGCCGTTCGGGTCCACCTTGATCTGCAGGCCTTCCGGGCGGTCGAGCTGATAATTGACGAACGCCATGCGGGTAGGGACGGGCGCTGACATGAACGAGACCTCCTTCACGATGGGTTGTCAGAGGATGCCGCAGGACAGGCACTCAGGCGGGTGCCTGCGGTGCCGAGTCCAGGAGGCTGGTTCACGAGGCTAGTGCACTGGCGCGGGCAGAAAAAGGCGCCTGTCGGCAATTGGTTATTGCACATATGGCAATAATCAAGCGCCGACCGACGCTCAATGCCCGCCGGACAGGTGCAGACCAGCGATGGACAGCACGATGACGCCGATGCAGGCCATGCGGCGAAACGAGAAGTGCTCGCGCCAGAACAGCACGCCGATGATGGCGCTGACCACGGTCCCGATGCCGGAGAACACGGCATAGGCGATGCCCAGACTGATGGTGTCCATGGCCAGATACAGCAGGCTCAAGGAGGAGCTGAAGCCCAGCGCGACCAGCAACACGCCCATGCGGCGGTGCTGATTGGCGTACTGGTTGAAACCGGTGACGCCGACGACTTCACAGCAGCCGGCGGCGATCAGATAGACCCAATCCATGACGTCACTCCTGGTCATTCACTGAGGGTGGTCTGCGGTGTGGCACTCGCGCGAGGCTGCTTGTCGGCAGGCGCGCTGGGGGCCGTCTTGAGCACGATGATGCCGATCAGCATCAGCACCACGAAGCCCAGCGTGGACCACTGGAATTCGAGATCGAAGAACAGCAGGTCAGCCACCACCGTCCCCACCGTGCCCAGGCCGACGAAGATGGCGTAGGTGGTGCTGGCGGGCAGTGTCTTGGCGATCTGGGTGACCAGACTCAGGCTGATGATGACCAGCAGCACCGTCAGTGCCCATTCCAGCGGACTGTCGGCGACTTTCAGGCCCGTGGCCCAGCCGATTTCGCACAGGGTCGAGATCAGGAAGTAGAGCGTGATGCGCATGGTGATCGGGTGTCCTTGTGGGGTGTCCTTGTGGGGTGTCGAGAAATACGGCGTTTCATTACCTGTGAGAGACCTGCGTTTCATCAATATCCAACAACCAATACCAGTCTATATGAGTTTTTGTTGATGTTTTGATGCAGGAAAAGGCGGAGGGAGCCCCTCCGCCTGTTGTCCCTCCACCTGCTGCCTGGCAAGTCGTTGGCGCAGCCTTGTTTGGCCAGAGCTCCTTTGAACAAGAGCCCCTTTGAACACGAGCCCTGGTGACCAGGAGCGTCAGGAGGCCAGCGGCGTGGTCGTCGCCTGAATGTCTGATTCCGCATCGGATGGTGTCGCGGCCTCGGCCGGCTGGGCCAGATAGGCTTCCAGCGAGTCATCCATCGCCTCCAGCCACGGCGTGTGATGCCTGGGCGCCAGAGTGCCGGTCATCAAGGAGCGATAGCCGTGATCGCGGAAGGTCATGATGTTCTCGTGCTTGTGATGCTCCCATTCCAGGAAGGTACGATTCACGCCATCGATATCGAAGCTCGGGTAGTCGGTCTCCTCGATCAGCGATTTCACGTAATCGCCCTGGAAGAGAATCATGTCCTCATCACTTTCCAGCGTTTCCTCGCGGGCCCGCCACGCCAGACTGTCTGCACGCATCGCGTCCAATGACGGCAGGGGCAGGGTGCCGAGAATCGCATCACGCACCCACCAGGCCTGGGCATCGAACATGTTGAAGGTGTACCACTGGTCCTGCATGCCGAGATAGAACAGGCGCGGATTCTCTTCCCACGCCACCCCCTTGTAGAGCCCCCGCGGCCACATGCGGTTCTGGGTCTTGAGGCGCAGCGACTCCTCGAGGAACGGGAAGTGGTGCAGATAGCCGGTGCACAGGATGATGGCATCGACGCGCTTGTGGCTGCCGTCACTGAAATAGGCGGTATCGCGATCGACCTTCACCAGCAGCGGCTTCTCTTCCCAGTTGTCCGGCCATTTGAAGCCCATCGGGGCGGTGCGATAGCTGGTGGTGATGCTGCGCGCACCATACTTGTAGCACTGCGAGCCGATGTCCTCGGCGGAATAGCTGCTGCCGAGCAACAGCAGGTCCTTGCCCTTGAATTCCAGTGCATCACGGAAGTCATGGGCATGCAGAATGCGGCCATTGAAGCTCGAGAAACCGGGGAATTCCGGCACATTAGGCGTCGAGAAATGCCCGGAGGCCACGATGACGTGATCGAATCTTTCGCTGGTCACCAGATCGAGCGCCTGGTCATGCACGCTGACCGTGAATTGCTGGCTGGCATCATCGAAGGTGACCTGGCGCACCGGGCAACCGAAGCGGATGTACTTGCGCACGCCGGCCTTCTCGACGCGACCCTTGATGTAGTCGAACAGCACCGCGCGCGGCGGATAGGAGGCGATAGGGCGCCCGAAATGTTCTTCAAAGGAGTAGTCGGCGAATTCGAGACATTCCTTGGGGCCATTCGACCACAGGTAGCGATACATGCTGCCGTGGACCGGCTCGCCGTGGGCATCCAGTCCGGTACGCCAGCTGTAATTCCACAGACCGCCCCAGTCATCCTGCTTTTCGTAACAGACAATCTCGGGAATCTCGATGCCCTTGTCGGCGGCGGATTGAAAGGCACGTAATTGAGCCAGGCCACTGGGTCCTGCACCGATGATCGCGATACGTTGGGTCATGGATACCTTCCTGTTCTTGTTGTGTCTTCATGCGTTATCCGAGGCTTCAGGACGTGGTGACGTCGTGAAACACTGACAACGAAACAGGCTAGCGAGATGTGCTCCGGCTGCACATTGCTCGGAAAGGGTAGCCATAAAGGGGTACATCAGTTCATGTCTCAGTTCATGTCTCATTTCATGCGTCAGTCGATGGCGGTACGCCTGGAATATCCGAGGTGTCGACGGCGAAGATGATGCCCTCCACCGCCAAGGGCGTGCCATCCTGTGAATAGATGCCATGGCCCTTTTCCTGCACCCGGATGACCTCGCCTTTGCGATGGCGAATGCGGTAGGCAAGGGTGAAGGGAGTGCGGGCCTCAAGGGCTGCCTGCACCTGATCCCACACGCGGTCGGCATCTTCGGGATGGATCATCTCGCCGTAGGTGAGGGAGGGATGGTCGAGCAGTTGCTGGGGGCTGAGGCCGGTGATGGCCAGGCAGCCGTCACTGATGTATTCCATCGACCAGTGGCGGTTGTTGCGCGCGCGATAGACCATCGCGGGCAGCCCCTTGATCAGCCGTGTCAGGCTGCGCAGGTTGGCGGCGTCGATCTGCTCCTGCTGCACGCGCTCGCTGATGTCATGCAGGGTGAGCGTGGCGGGCCAGGGCGAGGCCAGCGAGAGCGACTGGCTGCGCACTTCACACCAGCGATAGTGGTGGTCCGCCCCCATGATGCGCAATCGCCAGCAGTCAGGGCGTTCGCGGCGCGAAACGTGGCGGGCGAGCATGTCCCAGCGCGATTGATCCGCGGGGTGCAGGGCATCGCGCAGGCGCTGCGCTGCCGTGCCGTGCCCGTCCGCTCGAGTGGCGGGTGGCATGTCTTCCCGTGGGTCGCGCGATTCGTGTCCGCTCAGGGACTGCCAGCCGCGCGAGGCATACAGCAGCGTACTGTCGGCATTCACCACCAGCACGGCATCACTCAGCCCATCGAGAATCGCCTGTGCGCTGAAGGGCGAGGCAGTCGAGGCAGTCGAGGCGGGCGAGGCAATCGAGGCGGGCGAGGCAATCGAGGCGGAGGCGAACTGTTCGAGAAAGCGCATCATCGCAGGCTCTCCTTTTTGGCCCGGGTCGTATCCTGTTCGGCGCCTGTCGCGTCCTCGGCGAGCGCTCGGCTGGCATCGCTCGCGGGCGTCAGCGGGTGAGCGTAGACCCAGGCGGCCAGCTCCAGTCGCGAATGCAGGTTCAGCTTGCGCAGCAGATTCTTGACGTAGACCTTCACCGTGCTGTCACTGATGCCCAGCTCGCGGGCAATCAGCTTGTTGCTGAGGCCGCGCCCGATCCATTTGAGGGTATCGCGTTCACGCTCGGTCAGGCCTTCGTACCATTCAGGTGCCGTGGGCCAGTCAGGTGCCTTGGGCCAGTCAGCTGCCGTGGGCCAGTCAGGTGTCGTGGGTCGGTCGAGAGCGGCGGCCCCGTCGAGCGTGGGGCCAGCAGGGGGATTCGCCACAGCTGGCAGCGCCTCAGTCTGCTCCTGCTCCTGTTTATGCTGCTGTTTATGTGTCTGTGCTTGCGAGTGTTGTTCGCGCTGGCGGTGGTCCTGCTGCAGACGCCGGGCGAGCAGCAGCAAGGTCTCTTCCTCCAGCCCCAGCTTGCCGTCGATCACGGCCTGCAGGCGCTCGAGAATGCGTTCGGGGTCGGTGTCCTTCATCAGGTAGCCATCCGCCCCTTGCTGGATGGCATCCAACAGGTGGCGGCTGTCATCGGAGGCGGTCAGCAGCACTACCTTGAGAGTGGCATCACGCTGCTTGAGATGGCGCATCAGGGTCAGGCCATCGAGCTGCGGCATCTGCCAGTCGACGATCACCAGCTCCGGGGCCAGGGTGGGCAGGGCGTCGAGCAGATCGGTGCCGTCATCGAAGTCGGCCACGACCTCGAACAGGCCACCTTCACTCAAAAGCTCAGCCAGCCCACGCCGAAACAGCGGATGGTCGTCGACGAGCACGACTCGTGTCGGGGGTGTCGAGGGTGTCTGGTGTGTCGAGGGCATCTGGCGAGTCACGGTCATGTGTCGTGGCGCTCCCAGCTCAGTGTCACGCGGGTACCGCCATGGCGGGGTTGGGTGATGGCGAAGTCGGCCCCGAGCTGGCGTGCGCGATCCTGCATGATGCCCAGCCCGAAATGGGCGGGGGCGACGTCGGCGGGGTCAAAGCCGCAGCCGTTGTCCTCGATGGTCAGCAACACCCGCTCCGCTGGCTGAGGCCCTGAAGATTGATGAGGCCCTGAAGACTGATAGAGCAATTGCAGGCGCAGGTGGGGGGCTCGAGCATGGCGCACGCTGTTGGTCATCGCTTCGCGCACGATGAACATCACCTGCAGGGCCTGGGCATCGGGGAGGTGCAGCGACTGGATGCGGTTGTCGAGCTCGAACACCATGCCTGAGCGTGTCTCGAATTCCTCGATCAAGTTGTCGGGTAAGCGGATTAAATGGTTGATCTTACCTTTGCATGAGAGTGAGACAGACCGGCATCTCATCGGATTATCTGGTTGATGCTTCACCTACTGCTGGTGCATGTTTCCTTCGCTAATTCCAGCAAGAACCCCACACGCCTCAACTTCCCGGTCATCGTTGCAACTCGCTCTCAGTGAAACGAGTTGTTTCTCAAGCGCTTGCAGAGCGGTTATCTGCGACCGCACATGAGAGATGTGATCATCGAGCAAGGTGTTGACGGCGGTACAAGGCTGATGAGGGTCGTCCTGATAGCTCTGTAGTTCGTGAATCTCAGCCAGTGACAGGCCCAGGATTCTGCAGCGACGGATGAAGGCCAGCCCCTCACCATGCTTCTCGGTATAGACACGGTAACCGTTGTCCTGCCGATCAGGCGGCGGCAACAAGCCCTGCTGTTCATAGAAGCGGATCGTCTGTGTTTCGACCCCTACCAACTGCGCCAACTGACCAATGCGCATCAGCCTCCTCCCCAACGGATTCTTTACTCTATTGACCTTATAGTAGCTTTATAGTTTTAAATGGTACCACAACATTGTTCAAGTGGAGTCGTATCATGAGCAAATCCTGTGGTGGCGCCTGTGGCGGTGATGCAACGTCCGCAGCGGATACCGATATACAGGCCTCCTCCGAGGCGCCAGGGAGATGGGTCAGTGTTTATGCCGTGCCGAAGATGGACTGTCCATCAGAAGAACGAATGATTCGCCTAGCCCTGAACGGCTTTGAGGAGATTCGGGCGCTGTCCTTCGACTTGTCGAACCGCCGGCTGAAGGTCGTGCATGACGGCGAGGTCGAGCCCGTCACCTCGAAACTGAAGACCTTGGGGCTAGGCGCCTCGCTTCAGGAAACCGTCGCTGCAAATCCGGAGACCATCAAGGCCGCCGAGTTTTCGGCAGCTTCTGCTAAGCAAGAATCCGGGACCCTGCGCTGGTTGCTCGGCATCAATGCACTTCTGTTCGTGGTGGAAATGACTGCCGGTCTGATCGCCCGGTCCACCGGCCTGATTGGAGAATCCCTGGACAATTTTGCCGATGCGGCGGTGTACGGGCTTGCCCTTTATGCGGTTGGACATAGCGTGAAAATGCAGGTACGTGCCGCGCATCTTGCTGGTGTACTGCAACTGATCTTGGCTGTGGGCGTGCTCGTAGAGGTGGTGAGACGCTTTGTATTCGGTAGTGAGCCTGAATCGCTGGTGATGATGGCTATCGCATTCGTCGCATTGATTGCCAATACCAGTTGTCTGCTGCTCATATCCAAACATCGGGAAGGCGGGGCGCACATGAAGGCAAGCTGGATATTCTCGGCCAACGACGTGGTGATCAACCTGGGGGTCATCACCGCCGGCGCCCTGGTCGCGTGGACCGGTTCCAATTATCCGGATCTGATTATCGGCACCATCGCGGGGGGCATTGTACTTAACGGTGCCAGACGCATTTTGGCGTTGAAGGGTTAAATAATGCTCATTATTGGCAAAAAGCTCTCGCCGTATGCCCTATTGTCCATATCGGGCCTGCTGGCAGCGTCTGATCAGGCTGTAAAGTGGCTGGTGCAGCAATCAATGGCCTATGGCGAGTATGTTTCGGTGACCCCGTTCTTTAACTGGGTGCACCTATGGAACACCGGTGCCGCATTCAGTCTTTTTGCGAATGGTGGAGGCTGGCAGCGCTACTTTTTTATCGGAATCGCGGTAGTGGTCTCGATTTTTCTGATCAAGCTGATCCTTGAAAATCGTCATAAAGGAGAAGCCATCGCTTACAGTCTTATCCTCGGTGGCGCCATGGGCAACCTGATTGACCGGGTCTTTCGCGGCTATGTTGTGGATTCCTTTGATTTCTATTGGCGAGACTGGCATTGGCCGGCCTTCAACCTGGCTGATATTGCAATTGTCCTCGGTGCCTTACTTTTCGTTTCCAGCAGCTTGTTGGGTAAAAAAGCAAACACCAATGCCGAGTCGGATGGATCTGACTGACACCTACGCCTATACAACACCATGACCGAACTTCCCGACAACATCCTTCACCTGCCGCAATACCAAGTACTGGGCTGCAAATCAACCGACGACGAAATGCACTTCCAGGTGGACGTGCCCGATCCCATCGCCTGCGAGGAATGCGGCGTGCAGGGTGAGTTCGTACGGTTCGGCAAGCGTGACGTTCCCTATCGTGATCTGCCCATCCACGGCAAGCGGGTCACTCTCTGGGTGGTCCGCCGCCGATACACCTGCCGGGCCTGCAAGACAACATTCAGGCCCCAGCTACCGGAGATGGTGGACGGATTCCGTATGACACTGCGGCTGCATGAGTACGTGGAGAAGGAATCCTTCAACCACCCCTACACCTTTGTGGCGGCACAGACCGGCCTGGACGAGAAGACGGTGCGCGACATCTTCAACGCCCGCGCCGAGTTCCTGGGGCGCTGGCACCGCTTCGAGACGCCCCGCATCCTGGGCATTGACGAGCTATACCTGAACAAGCGCTACCGCTGCATTCTGACCAACATTGAGGAGCGAACCCTGCTCGACCTGCTGGCCACCCGCCGCCAGGACGTGGTGACCAACTACCTGATGAAGCTGAAAGACCGGCAGAAGGTCGAGATCGTCAGCATGGACATGTGGAACCCCTACCGGGCAGCGGTCAAGGCTGCGCTGCCCCAGGCCCGTATCGTGGTCGATAAGTTCCATGTGGTGCGCATGGCCAACGATGCCCTAGAGAGAGTGCGCAAGGGCCTCAGAAAGGAGCTGAAACCGTCCCAGAGCCGGACTCTCAAGGGAGACCGGAAAATCCTGCTGAAACGCGCTCACGAAGTCTCAGACCGGGAGCGCCTCATCATGGAGACCTGGACAGGCGCGTTCCCGCAACTGCTGGCCGCCTACGAGCACAAGGAGCGCTTCTACGGCATCTGGGACGCCACCACACGGCTCCAGGCAGAAGCCGCCCTGGACGAGTGGATAGCCACCATCCCGAAGGGCCAAAAGGAAGTCTGGAGCGATCTGGTCAGGGCAGTGGGAAACTGGCGCGAAGAGACCATGACCTACTTCGAGACGGACATGCCCGTCACCAACGCTTACACGGAGTCCATCAACCGACTGGCCAAGGACAAGAACCGTGAAGGGCGCGGTTACTCCTTCGAGGTGATGCGGGCACGAATGCTCTACACCACGAAGCACAAGAAGAAGGCACCGACTGCGAAGGTCTCTCCTTTCTACAAGAAAACCATCGGTTACGGACTGCCGGACTTCGCAGAGGAACTCAACTACGGAGTCGATCTATCAACCATCTGAGGGTGGTATCAGATTGATGGGGTGAAGGTGCCCCATCAACCATTAAATCCGTATACCCAAGTTGTCCAGCACACAGGCCAGCGGCGCGTCTCCCCAGGTGGCGTGCGCGCCGTTGATCAGCTCCCGGGTCTGGCGCAAGGCGCGCCGGGACTGGGTATGCACGTCCTCGGCCAGTGCCTGCACTTCCTGTGGCGCATGACGAGCGGCGCGAGTCAGGCGTGCGCTCTGCATCTGCAGATAACTCAATTCCTGGGCGAGGGTGTCGTGCAGTTCCGCCGCCAGATGTCGACGTTCGTTCTTCAGTGCCTGATCCACCGCTGCCTTCCTGTCTTCAGCGTGACGCGCCTGTTGCTGCTGATGCAGTGCCAGGCCACGGCTCAGGGCATCGATGGCGGCGCTCGCGAGCCTCGATTCGAGGGCTTCGGCGGCCGGCTCTCCAAGCCACAACCAGTCATCGCCTGTCGCCTGGCTGTCAGTGGTGTGCGTGAGGGCGATCAATACCCCGTGGGGCTTGCCCGAGACAGCTAGCGGCTGACGGCTGACGTGCGCGTCGTGAGCAATCTGGCTGACGATCTCCAGCAGGGTCTGACGCGTCTTTGCGGGCAGGGCGAGGCCAGTCGGCGCGATCACCTCATGGCGTTGCTGATCGACCCCGCGATGCAGCACGCAGCTCTCGACAGGACGTGAGCAAGCCTGAGTGCCGGCAATCTGCTGGCTGAAGAGGCCCATCCTCTCTCCCTGAAGTTCCCCCCAAAGCTCTCGCAGCAGCTCTCCCAGCAATGATGGCAGCGTCTCCGTGAGGTCAGCGCAGGTGGCGATGCGCAGGGTGATGGCGTCGAGCTTGGGCGTCTCGCGTCTCGCATCGCCGGGGGAGGAGTGCAGTGGGTCGTCGGCTCGGCGTACATCAACCAGGGCGGCCGCCGTTCGTGCAGCAGGCACCTTGCCTTCCTTCCCTGCGCCGAGAATGACTTGCATGCGAGCTCCTCTCTCTACTTCCTGCTTCGGGGTTCTTTCTTCGGGCTTGCGATGTCGCGTCAGCAAGCTTGATGAGCAAGCTTCATGCCAGTGAACGGCTTACCCCTTCATGGGTACCTCTCTTGATGGATTGTCGCGATCTCCACTGTGAGTAAATTTAATTCACCATGAAGAACGTGGTGCGTCGCAGAAGGGGATATGCACCATCCAGGCACATCGGGGAGCTGCTTCACCCCATCACGCGTGCAACGCCGGACCCACTTGCCATGACCACAAGAGGTATCACCACGATGGAGCTTGCAGTCGAGATACCCGCTGCCACGCCGTGCCAGCCGTATCGTTATCGAATACCCGGGCTGGATGCGCTGGCGCTTGAGCTGTCGCCGGGGGACAGCGTGCAGGTGTCATCCGTCGATGGTGCCCAGGCCTGCGAGTGGCTGTTATTGCCGCCAGGGGGGCCGGGAGGGAGAGCACGGGGTGGCACAAGCTGGAGGGGCAGAAGTTGCAGAGGCAGAAGCTGGAGAGCTTGCAAACGCAGTCGATGGACTGACACTCGCGCGCTACGCCAGCATCACCTGTCTGGAAGAACATGCCTTTGCCAGCCAGCCACAAGGGGCAGAAGAGGGTAAGGCCGAGCAGGTGCGAAGCCCGTTCACCCAGCAGCGTCTGGCAGCGCTGGGAGTCGCGCAGGTGCCACTGTCGCAGTGGCAGCGCTTGTCAGTGGCCGGGTTGCCGGCCGAGATTCGCTGGCCGCTGGAAGCGCCTGCCGCGCGCCTGATTCTGTTGGCCCCCGGTGATGACATGTCGATCGATGGTGAGCATCTGGCCACCGAGCTTGAGGTCGCGCACTTTCAGAGCGTGCCCGATCAGGAGCAGTTACCCGTCCCCCTGGCGTCGATCAAGCAGGAGCGGCGAGTCGCGGCGGGCACGGTCGAGGTCTATGAGGTCAAGCAGGGCGAGTGGATCCAGATCATCGATGTGGCGGGTCGCCAGTGCTCCGATTTCGTGGCCTTCGATGCCAATGCCTGGGCGCAGGGGGAAGAGCTGGGGCTGGACGCCGGCGCCACGCGCAGCCTGTCCGGTCATTGCATGCCCAACCCGGGGCTCTACTCCGTGTTCTTCGATCAGCACCTGCATCCGATGCTTGAGGTCGTGCAGGACACGGTGGGGCGCCATGACAGCTTCATGCTCGCCTGTTCGCCGCAGTATTACGAACACCACGGCTACTTCGGCCACGATAGCTGCACGATCAATTTCAACAACGCCCTGTCGGCGTCGCATGGCATTCAACAGCGTGCCAGCTGGCCGGCGATCAACTTCTTCTTCAATGCCTATGTAGAGCCTTGCGGCACCCTGGCGGTGGATGAGCCCTGGTCGCGCCCCGGCGACTACGTGCTGCTGCGCGCCGACCGTGACCTCATCTGCGCCTCATCGGCCTGTCCGGATGACATCGACGCCGCCAACGGCTGGGTACCGACCGATATCCAGGTGCGCATCTACGCCGCTGAACATGATTTCCCCCGTGGGATCGCCTATCGCAATCGGCCCGAGGAATTGCCGCGCATGACACTGCCCACCGCCTTTCATCCCTGCACCTCCGCCTTGACCAAGCAGTTCATCGACTACCACGGCTACTGGCTGGCCACGCATTACGAAGGGTGGGGTGCGCGGGCCGAATATCTGGCCTGCCGCGAGCGGGTCGCGATGATGGATCTCTCGGCGCTGCGCAAGTTCGAGGTCGCCGGCCCCGATGCCGAACGCCTGCTGCAATACGCATTGACCCGCAATGTACGACGGCTCTCCATCGGCGAGGTGGTGTACTCGGCCATGTGTCAGGAAACCGGCGGCATGCTCGATGACGGCACCTTGTTCCGCATGGGCGAACAGACCTTCCGCTGGATCTGCGGTGACCCGGCCAGCGGCCAGCGGCCAGTGGCTCAGGGAGCTTGCCCAGCGCCAGGGCTATCGCGTCACGGTGCGTGACTCCACCCATCAGCTGCACAACATCGCGCTGCAGGGACCGAAGAGTCGTGAGGTGCTGGCGCCGTTGATCTGGAATGCGCGCACCCAGCCTGAGGTGGAAACGCTGGGCTGGTTCCGCTTCATGATCGGTCGTCTGTCGGGACCGGATGGCATCCCGCTGATGGTGTCGCGCACCGGCTATACCGGTGAGCTCGGCTATGAAGTCTGGTGTCATCCCAAGGATGCCCCGGCCGTATGGGAAGCGATCTGGGCGGCGGGTGAGCCCCATGGCATCGCGCCGCTGGGACTGGATGCCCTCGACATGCTGAGAATCGAGGCGGGGCTGATCTTCGCCGGTCATGAATTCTGCCCGCAGACCTCCCCCTATGAGGCGGGCATCGGCTTCACCGTGCCGATGAAGAGCAAGGAGGATGACTTCGTCGGGCGGGCAGCGCTGCAACGCGAGGCGCCGGAATCACGGCATCGCGTGATGGGTCTGAAGATGCACAGCAGCGAGTTGGTCAGCCACGGCGATCTCGTCTATCACGGCCGCTATCCGGTGGGCGTGGTCACCAGTGCCACCCAGTCGCCGCTGCTCGATCGCTCCATCGCGATGTGCCGCCTGGCACCGGACTTCGCAAGCCCGGGAACCCAGCTTGAGATCGGCCAGCTGGATGGCCATCAGAAGCGCCTCGCCGCCGAGGTGGTGACATTGCCCTTCCATGACCCGGAGCGCCTCAAGGTGCGTAGCTGATCTCACTGCCAGGAGGGGAAGCATGAGAGGTGAGTCGCGCGCAATGACTTGCGTATATGCAGCGCCCTGCAAGTCATCTCACGGTGCATGCCGTGGCCGGCATGCCTCAATAACGCCCATCCTCCTCGCAGGGAAGGCTTCATGGGCTTCATATCTGAAGAGGAGTCCTCGGTTTCAAGAATGATGCAGTAAAAACAACGAATTGCTGAGGGTGGCCGATGAGGGTCATCTGGCATGTCGCTTGCTTTATCCAGCAGGTCCCCTTGAAAAACAACAACAACCCCCGGACGGGCAGTGCCGCTTGCACAGTGAGGCGCGCTGATCCACAAGCTCCGGTAAAGGAGAAAAGACGATGGATGAAAAGACGTTGCAAAGCATATTGGATATGCATCAGGCGATGAACATCGAGGTGTTCTATTGGTGGTGTACCGCCATCATGTTCCTGATCCATGCAGGCTTTCTGGCCTATGAGATCGGTGCCTCACGTTCCAAGAATGCCTTGGCATCCGGCATGAAGAACGTGCTGACGCTGGCCTCGATCATCCCCGCCTTCTACTTCGTGGGCTGGTGGATCTACAACGCCTTCCCCAACGGGCTGATCCCCATCGAGGCGTCCGCCGCTCTGCCGTGGAGCGCGAGCATGCGTCCGGACGCCGATGACATGGGCACCGGCATCTTCTTCGCCGCCTTTGCCCTGTTCGGCGCGACTACCGGTTCCATCCTGTCGGGGGCGGTGATCGAACGCATCCGCCTGGGGGCCTTCCTGATTCTGGCGGTGATTCTCGGTGCCGGTGTCTGGATCATGGCGGGCGCCTGGGGCTGGCATCCGGATGGCTGGATGCTGCACAAGCTGGGCTACCACGATGTCGGCGCCGCCGGTGTGGTGCACGCCGTGGCCGGCTTCTTCGCGCTGGGGGTGCTGCTCAATCTGGGCGCGCGCATCGGCAAGTACAGTGACGATGGCAAGCCGCAGGTGATCGCGCCGCACAACATGCCGATGACCCTGATCGGCCTGATGCTGATCATCGTCGGTTTCTTCGGCTTCCTCGGCGGCTGCATCATCTTCAACACCGGTGACATCGGCTGGACCACCATCTACGGCAATCGTACCAACCTTTCTGCCTTCGCCTTCAATACCCTGATGGGCTTCGGTGGCGGCGTGATCGGTGCCTATCTGTCCTCGCGTGATCCCTTCTGGACCATGTCCGGTGCGCTGGGCGGCATCATCACCGTCGCGGCGGGGCTGGATCTCTACAACCCGGGCCTGGCCTTCGTGCTGGCGGTCACCGGTGGCGCCCTGATGCCGAAGATCGGCGCACTGCTCGAGAAGCGTGGCCTGGATGACTCCGTCGGCGCCTTCGCGGTGCATGGCTTCTGCGGCTTCTACGGCGTGGTACTGGTGGGCATCTTCGCGGCCGGCTTCCCGAATGTCGGCGAAGGCGTGCCGGACGTCTCCTTCACCGGCCAGCTGACCGGCGCGGTGGTGATGGCGCTGACGGGCTTCATTCCGGGCTGGGGCGTGGCCTATCTGCTCAAGAAGTTCAACCTGCTGCGCGTACCGCCGCATGTCGAAGTACTGGGGCTGGACCTGTTCGAAGTCCCGGCCAAGGCCTACCCGGAGAGCATGGCAACCGAGTCATCTTCGAGTGTGCCGGCACGTTCCGGTGGGGTGGTCGCGGCGCCGATGGACAAGCGCCCGGACATCAGCTGAGCCCTGGTAGCTGAGTCCCGGTGCACCTTCTGAAGGGGCCGGTCTGTCGAGATGATGTCGAGATAAGCGCTGACTGGCCCCGTTATTGCAGTACTGGTAGACCGAACCGATATCCGCTTTCGCAAGGAGTCTTGCAATGGAAACTGTCGATACTGTGGTACACGCAGGCAACTACGCCTTCTTCTTCAGCAACTCTGGTGCCGTGGCGGTGTGCCTGCTGGTCGCCGCTGGCGTCTGCATTGCGCTGAGCGCCAACATCCTGCGCCACGAGAAAGCGTCCTTCGAGAGCAAGAAGACGCCGTGACCCTCAGGGCATCAAGACCGGCATATCAAACGCCGCAGCGCTCAGCGCTGCGGCGTTTTTGATAGGTGCCATTGCACCCGATTGGCTTTGCGCGAAGAGAGTGTGGCGTGCGTCACGCAGTCGTCACCTGAGAGCTTGATAATGGCGGCCCCTCAAGGTGGCACTCATGGAACGCGCGATAGCATGAAACTGATTCATCTGACCGATACCCATCTGGTCGCCCCTGACAAGCGACTTTACGGGCTGGACCCGCGTGCACGGCTGGCGGCTGCCGTCGCCGATATCAATCTGCACCACGGCGATGCTCAGGGTGTGATCATCAGCGGTGACCTGACCGATCGCGGTGAGCCGGCCGCCTTCGAGGCGCTGCGTGAGGTGCTGGAAGAACTGTCGATGCCGTATTTCCTCGGCATGGGCAATCACGATGCGCGTGAGACTCTGCAGGCCGCCTTCCCGGAGCTGCCCTGTGATGACGGAGGCTTCGTGCAGTATGCGCATGCCTTCGGCCCCGGCACCGATGATTGCGTGCTGGTGATGCTCGATTCGGCCGTCGCGGGGGAGCATGGCGGTCTGCTGTGTGAGTCCCGCCTGGCGTGGCTGGATGCCTGTCTGGCTGCGCATCACGATCGCCGTATTCTGCTGGCGCTGCATCATCCGCCCATGGCCCTCGGTATCCGCTACATGGATGGCATCCGCTTGCAGAATTCACAGGCGCTGCATGACGTGATCCAGCGGCATGGCAACGTCGAGCACTTGCTGTTCGGGCATGTGCATCGTCCGGCCAGCGGTGTCTGGCGAGGGCTCTCGTTCTCGACCCTGCCGGGCGTCAATCATCAGGTCGGGCTGGATCTGGTCTCCGCGGCGGATTGTCTTGCAGGCAGTCATGAGCCGCCGGCCTATGGCGTGCTGATGATAGGCGAGGAGCAGATCGTCAATCACCTGCACCTCTACATGGATGACAGTCGCCGCTATTTCTTCCACGACACGCTCGAGGCCGCCCAGTCGCTGGAGGCGCTCGATGAATTGATCGCTCTGCAGCGCGATGAGCGGATTCCGACTCGCGAGCGCGAGCCGTTGAGCAATACCTTGCAGGCAGCTGAGGCAGCAAAAGAATGAACAAAGCGTTATATGTCTTTGATTTTGATGGTGTGATTGCCGACAGCCTGACACTGTGCCTCAAGGCCTGTGCGCATGCGGCGCACCTGGAAGGGCGGACGATCGTGCTGGAACGCGACAGCTGGGAGTCGCTGGACAACGTGACCTTCGAGGAGATGGCGCGTGTGCAGGGCTTCACGGGCGAGGCCGTCGCGCGCTTTGCCGCGCATGTCTTTGCCTATACCCGCCAGGCGGCGCCGCCGGCGGTCTTCACCGGCATGCGCGAGGCCTTGTCGGCACTCGCCGAGCAGGGCGACGTCATGGTGCTGTCGGCCAATCACAGCGAGATGATTCGTGCCACGCTGGCCGCCGCCGGCCTGGCGGATTGCGTGTCACAGGTGCTGGGCGGCGAGATCGCGGGCAGCAAGGGGGCCAAGCTGGCGGGTCTGTTGGCAGCGCCGCAAGTGGCGGTGGAGCGCAGCTGGATGGTGGGCGACGCCGTCAGCGACATTCGCGCCGCGCACGAGGCAGGGTGTCGTGCCGCTGCGGTCAGCTGGGGATGGCAAAGCCCCGAGCGACTGGCCAGCATGGCGCCGGAGCGGGTCATCGCGCAGCCGCAGGCGCTGACATCACTTTGCGATCTGCCAAGCAGCGACAGTCGCGAAGCGGTATAGAGCCTGAGCAGGGCCGGCCGCAAGGCGCAGGCCTTTGCGCACGCTTGCTCTGATTCATTCATGCACTGGTTCACTCATGCACGTGTGAGCTGCTGCACGTGTGAGCTCCTGCACGAGTGAGCTGTTGCACGTGTGAATTGATAGAACGATGCCGCCGAGTCGTGTCATGACTCGGCGGCATCGTTGCCTGGAGGATCACGCAGCTCGTCGTCTCAGACGGCTTGCTCGCTCAGACGGCTGCTGACTGAGATGGCCTGCTCAGGCGTCGTCAGTCGCGAGCTGCTCGGCGGTGGCTGTCTCGCCGCCTGCTTGTCTGGCGCTCTTGTCGGGCTGCGCCAGGAAGGCTTCCAGCGAATCATCCATCGCGTCGAGCCAGGGCGTGTGATGGCGCGGGGCCATGGTGCCGGTCATCAGCGAGCGGTAGGAGTAGTCACGGAAGGTCATGATGTTCTCGTGCTTGTGGTGCTCCCACTCGAGGAAGGTGCGATTGACGCCGTCGATATCGAAGCTCGGATAATCCGTCTCCGAGATCAGTGACTTCACGTAATCACCCTGGAAGAGGATCATTGATTCATCGCTGTCCAGTGTCTCTTCCCTGTCACGCCATGCCTGACTATCCGCCTGCATCGCCTCGCGGCTGGGCAGCGCGATCTCACCGAGAATCACGTCACGCACCCACCATGCCTGGGCGTCGAACATGTTGAAGGTGTACCACTGGTCCTGCATGCCGAGGTAGAACATGCGCGGATTCTCTTCCCAGGCAGCGCCCTTGTAGAGACCGAGCGGCCACATGCGATTGCCCGTCTTGAGGCGCAGTGGCTCATCCAGGAAGGGGAAGTGGTGGAGGTAGCCGGTACACAGGATGATGGCATCGATCTTCTTGCTGCTGCCATCGCGGAAATAGGCCGTGTCGCGGTCCACTTTCAGCAACAGCGGCTTCTCTTCCCAGTTGTCCGGCCAGGCAAAGCCCATCGGGGCGGTGCGATAGCTGGTGGTGATGCTGCGAGCGCCATACTTGTAGCACTGTGAACCGATATCTTCGGCAGAGTAGCTGCTGCCGATCAATAGCAGGTCCTTGCCCTTGAATTCCAGCGCGTCGCGGAAGTCATGAGCGTGCAGAATACGGCCATTGAACTGCGAGAACCCCGGGAATTCCGGCACGTTGGGGGTCGAGAAGTGACCTGATGCCACGATGACGTGATCAAACTGCTCCTGAACGACCGCATCGGCCTGCAGGTCATGGACACTGACGGTGAACTGCTCGCGGGTGTCGTCAAAGCTGACGTGGCGCACCGGGCAGTTGAAGCGGATGTACTTGCGCACGCCTGCCTTCTCGACCCGACCCTTGATGTAGTCGAAGACCACCGCACGTGGCGGGTACGAGGCGATGGGATGGCCGAAGTGCTCCTCGAAGGAATAATCCGCGAACTCCAGACATTCCTTGGGGCCGTTGGACCACAGGTAGCGATACATGCTGCCGTGGACGGGTTCACCATTCTGATCGAGACCGGTGCGCCAGCTGTAATTCCACAGACCACCCCAGTCACTCTGTTTTTCATAACAGACTATCTCGGGAATATCGATACCCTTGTCAGCGGCAGATTGAAAGGCGCGCAGCTGTGCCAGGCCACTCGGCCCTGCGCCAATGATCGCAATGCGTTTTGTCATGGGTATTTCCTGTTGAGACTGTAATGAGACGTCATGTTCCGTGAACAACGAGTTGCGGGATCTCGTGTTGACCAGGTGCTTTTTCCTATGTAGTGGAGCGCGATAATAATGAGCATTATCCAGCGCTTGAGTGGCCTGGAAAGGTAAGGAATCCAGTTGACTGGCCACCTGACATTTCTCTGAACCTGAACACGGAAGCCGTATTTTTCTTGCCTTGAGAGCAATCTACGGCTCGCGGAACGTGAGGCATCCTCGCAGAAATGATGCGCCATCTCAAATGTGAGGCATTGATTCTGAGTGTATGAAGTGTACACGATCACGAGGGTGTTTAGACTTTAATGGTAAGATTATTTCGGGTTGTGTCACTTTGGAAAGGCCAAGCGCAAGGATGCGATTTATCGACTCATGGCTCGGGTTATTTTTTTGTAAACTGTTGATTTGCGTGTATATTTTTGATGTTGTGGTGGTGGTTTTCCGTGGCGTTATCTGGCTTGTTTTTCATGTGGAAAGAAAAGAAGATTGCCGTGTTGCAATGTCGATTCGAAGGTGGATGATTTTCTGCCTATTCAAGGCATGCTGAGTCAAGCGGGTGGAGGGCTGAAATGATCTATTGGTCAAGCAAGTGGGTGCTGGTAATTTTGTGATTTTGCGTAAAATAGGGGTGTGAGGAGGATGGAAAAGGGGTGTCACAATAGTGAGTGCTGTGTGAATGGAGAAAGAGACGGGATCAGGAGGGAAAAGGGCGCCAGATTATCGAATGATCCTCGCTGGAGGATTTGCTGGAGGATTCGCTGGTGGGGAGGGCTAGAGGATCTGCTGGGCTATTCGCAGAACTATTCGCGGGGCTATTCACTCACCAGGCCAGCGACGAGGGGGGAAGCGGAGGTTGATCACTCTGCATGCCGAAAGGGCGTATACTGGACTGGCGATAGAGAAGCTACAGGAGAAGACACCATGACTCACAAGCGCAAGGTGCAAGACAACGCGCTCAAGGCGGCGCTGCGTACCCCGATGTTCAAGCAACGCGTGGTAAAGGCGCGCAAGGGCAAGGGCAGCTATCAGCGCCAGGGCAAGTCGCAGGGAAACAGGGGCGGCAGTGAAGCGCCTTCAGTCAGTGTGCACAACGCTGCCTGAAGACGCTTCATTGGTGCGGTTTCCCACGACCTGACATGCATCACTGCAAGGGACTGAAACATGAACGCCGCAGCGTCAGCGCTGCGGCGTTCTGCGTCTGTCCTACTGAAAGCGACTCAGTTAGAGAAGTGCGCATTCCAGGTCTCGGCGCGTGTGGCGTCGCGGGCTTCATAGTCGGCCAGCACCGTCTCCAGTTCGCCCAGTGATTCATGCTCACGATCCTCCCCCAGCTGGGTCAGGCGCAGGGTATACCAGGCTGTCACCCCGCCTTCAGGCGGCGCGCTGAAACGCGGGAATTCTGGCGCGGGGCATTCTCCGGCCTGCCAGAGGGCGGGCAGTGACGGGTGCAGCGCCAGTGGTCGGGCCAGGCCGACGAGGTCGACGGCGCCCTGTGCCACGGCGTCTTCGGCCTGCGCGAGTGTCTTGAAGCCGCCGGTTGCCATCAGGGGCAGGGTCGTTACCTCGCGTGCACGCTTGGCGAATTCGACGAAGTAGGGGCCGCTGGCGCTGGCATCCGACGCCGAGCTGGCGCCGGGGAAGTAGGTGCCGCCACTGATGTCGATCAGATCGATGGGCAACTCATCGAGTGCCGCTATCACCTGCAACGCTTCGGACTCCTCGAAACCGCCTTGCAGTTGATCACTGGAGTTGAGTTTCACCATGACCGGGTAGTCGTGGCCGACGGCCTCACGCACGGCAATGATCACTTCCCTCATCAGCCGCATGCGGTTCTCCAGGTTATCGCCGTAGTCATCCGTGCGCTGATTGAAGAGGGGAGACAGAAACTGGCTGAGCAGGAAGCCGTGTGCCGCATGCACCTGTACTCCGCCAAATCCGGCGTCACGGGCCAGGCGCGCCGTCGTTGCCATGGCCGCGGGCAATGCCTTGATGGCCTTAAGGCTCATGGCCTCGCAACGTAGCCCGGGAATATCCAGGGCACTGGGGCCGTGCGCCGTGCTGGTCGGTGGGTAGGCCATCGCACCGGCGTGGCCGAGCTGCAGCCAGAGGTCTGCACCGTGCTGTTGACCGCGCTGGGCCAGTTGCGTGAAGGCTGCGAGATCCGACTGCGCGTTGAGCACCAGATTGCCCGGTTTCTCGGCATGGTGGTGATCAGGCTGTACCTCACCGACCAGTGACGCCGCCACGCCACCCTCTGCCCAGCGCTCGTAAAGGCGCAGCTGTGCCTCACTGGGGTGCCCCGTGCCATCGCCGAGAGAATCCGACATCGCAGCCTTGACGATTCGGTTGGCGAGCACCCGGCCGCTTGGCAGCGTGAAAGGGGTGAACAGGGCGGAGGCTGTCGGCTGGTCTGTCATGGTGGCGATGTCTCTCTAGGTGCGCGTTAAGTAAAAGATGTGGCAAGGGATATGGCGAGCAATGTGGCACTAAATCTGTCATTTCAGGAACTGATGACAGGGTGACATGCCTTGCGGACGGTGATAATCCGTTGTGCGCGCACAGTATCCGTGAGCAAATGGAACATATGAAAACGCATACGGACCTCGACATCTTTCACGCCGTCGTCGACGCCGGCACCTTCACCGGGGCGGCGCGCCAGCTTGGCATTACCCACTCCGCGATCAGCAAGCGCATCGCGCAGCTGGAGCAGCGTCTTGGTGCCCAGTTGTTGATTCGCTCCACTCGGCAGATGCGCTTGAGTGAAGCGGGGCAGCTTTATGCCCTGGAGACGCGCGAGTTGCAGGAGCGCCTGCGCAATGTAGAACAGGAGATCGCCGAAGGCAGCGGCGCGCTCAAGGGGCGCATTCGCCTCTCGTGTTCCAATGCATTGGGCAAGCTGCAGGTGATGCCCCTGCTGTTGCGCTTCATGGAGCGCTATCCCGAGGTGATCGTTGACCTGACGCTGTCGGACGCGGTGGTCGACCTGGTCCATGAAGGGATGGATCTGGCGATACGCAGCACCGCACAGCCCGAGCTCGGCCTGATCGCCAGGCGGTTGGCCACCAATCATCGCGTCATCTGTGCATCACCGGACTATCTGGCAAGCCACGGCACGCCGCGCTCAGTGCCGGAGCTGGCGGAGCATGTCAGCCTGATCCTGAATCTTCCCGGCGGGTTCAACGCCTGGGGGCTCAAGTCACTGCCCGACATGCGTTGCGGCTTCCTCTCCAATTCTCTGGAAACCCTGCACGCCGCCTGTCTGGGCAGTCGCGGCATTGCCTGTCTGCCGCACTACCTGATCGCCGATGACCTGGCTTCTGGACGCTTGCTCCCGCTGCTGGAAGACATACGTGGGGACGGCGCAGATACCAGCATCTACATCGTCCGCCCGGAGACGCAGATTCTTCCTCGGCGAGTGAGGGTTTTGATGGATGCCTTGATAGAGGGATTTGAAACCGGCTAGGAGGCGTTTGCTAAGGGTATGACTTATCTGGTGAGCATCAAGGTCATTACATGACATATTATCCCAAGGAGAGATAACAGGATTTCAGTGACGTACATCATGGAGCGATACATGTCACAGATAGGACGCAATAGATTGGCGGTACTTATTGATGCTGACAATGCGCAGGCTGCTATCTGCGAAGCGCTGCTGGCAGAGATTTCAAAACTGGGTGTCAGCACCATCAAGCGGGCTTACGGAGACTGGACGACGCCGAATCTTGCGCCATGGAAAGAGCATCTTCTGCGTCATGCCATTCATCCGGTTCAGCAGTTCAGCTATACCCAGGGCAAGAATGCAACTGACTCTGCGTTGATCATCGATGCCATGGACTTGCTGTACTCGGGGAACGTGGAGGGGTTCTGCCTCATCTCTTCGGACAGCGACTTTACACGGCTGGCGGCTCGTTTGAGAGAGAGCGGCATGCTGGTATATGGCTTCGGTGAAGACAAGACACCTCAGCCCTTCGTGTCTGCCTGTGACAAGTTCATCTACAGCGAAGGGCTGCGCAAGGTGGCTGAGAAGCCCGTCCCGGCCATGCCCGTCAGCAAGCCGGCCGCTGAGCCGGTAGCCCTCGTCAAGCCGACCAAGGCACAGAGGCAGTTGAGGTCGCATATCTTGAATGCGGTGAATGAACTGCAGCAGAAAGATGGCTGGACTTCCTTATCAGCAGTAGGAAGTTATCTAAAGAAGAAGATGCCCGACTTGAAGCCGTCTGATCATGGTGCCAGCAAGCTTGGAGCGATGATTCAGAAACTGGATTATCTGGATGTATGCCGTAGGCCTGTTAAAGGGGGGAGTATGCATTTCTATATCCGAAAAAAGAGTAGCCGGCCTGCAAAGGCCAGCTGATCAGGCAATCTAATGATAGAGGTAGTCAGTCACACAAGCCGATGGATAATAATCGGCCGCTATTTTCAGGTAATGAGCAGTCGTCGCTTTACTCAGCCGCCATCATTCGCTCGTACAGGCCATCCTTGAGTAGGCTGCGCTGGTGCTTGAGTTGGTGCATGGAGTCATCGCCGATCGACGATTCATCGACTTCCAGGGCGTGAATCTCGATATCGATACGGGTATAGGCTTCCGCGATGCGGGCAAACTCTTCATTGCCATTGATCAGGCGCAGAATGAGTTCACGTTGCTGAGGGAAGTCGTTGCACAGGGAGTGGTCATCGATATGCATGGTGTGGCTCCGAAATAGGGTGGGAGAATCCAAAAAGAGGGAGTGTTGCCACTCCCCTAAAGGGCATCCTTGCTTACGTTGCAGGACGTATTCTCAAACGATGGACTGGACGTCGATCACGATCTGGTCCCAGTTGCGCTGGGCGGTCATGTCGTTTTCGACATCGCTGTCATAGGCATTCTGGAAGCGCTTGATGGCGGCGGTCTGGCTGGTGGCCTGATAGAGCCAATAGGCCTCTTCCTTCAAGGCGTCTTCGATGGGCTTGTCGATGGAGGCGTAGACGGCCTGTTTGCAGGCGTTGATGGCGGCTGATGGCCACAAGGAGATTCGCTCGGCCAGCGAGTCGACGAAGGGACCGATCTCCTGCGGGTCCAGCGCACGATTGATGGTGCCGTATTCGGCGGCCTGATCGGCATCGAAGTCCTTGGCGCTGAGGATGATTTCCAGCGCTCGGCCAAGGCCTGCCTGACGTGCCATGCGTGAGGCACCACCCCCGCAGGGCAGAATGCCCATCGCGACTTCCATCTGCATGAAACGGGCCTTGCCACGTGCGGCGAAGCGCATGTCACAGGCCAGGGCAAATTTGTGGCCACCGCCGCGGGCAAAACCTTCAATCTTGGCGATGGTCGCCTGGGGCAGGCGGCTTACGCGCTCGAGGACCACCTGCAGGTCCAGCAGCTTGACCTCACCCTGGTGGACCGCATGAGTCGACATGTCCTTGAGGAAGTCCACGTCGGCATGGGCGACAAAGATCTCGGGATGGGCTGACTGGAAGACCACCACCTTGGTGTCGCTGTCACGCTCGAGCTTCTGCGACAGCATGGTCAGGTCGGCCAGCATGGGAATGTCCTGAATATTGACCGGCGGATAATCGAAGGTCACATACAGAATGGCGCCTTTCTGTTCAGTGCGGAACGTCGTAAATTTCTTGTATATCATTATGTTATCTCGGTTCGTTCACTGCTCGTCGTGTGTGATTAACGTTAGCACCGAGTCCGGGGATTGATTACCGAGAGATTGGAAGAAAGAAATTATTCGATTGATTGAGAGTCGGGGTTCGCAAGAGGAATCAATGGGTTATCAGGCGGTATCAACAGCCGCCAATAAAAAAAGTCCCGCGATAGTCGTATCTGGCAACGACTTTCACGGGACTTTTGCCTTCGAGCGGGTCATACGCGTGGAGGGACGAGCCTAGCCCTTGCTGTCATCGGCGCTCTTGGCAGGCCCTTTGGCAGAGTTATTGGCTGAGCCCGCATCTTTCTCGGTGTGCTCGTAGACGGGTAAAGCACCTTCACCAGAGCCAGCTTCATCGTCCGAGACAGCACCTTCACCAGTCGCCGTTGCAGCGGAAGGCTGGGTGCTTGAGGTGTTGGCACCGATACGCTTGGTCCAGCGCTGGCGGGCAAAGCGGCGCAGATTGGCCACGTTGTCCGTCTCGTCGATGATGTCCTCGCCCAGAATCGTCTCCATCACGTCTTCCAGCGTGATGACACCCAGCCAGTTGCCGAGGTTGTCGTAGACCACGCACAGATGCTGTCGTTCGCGCTGCATGAGCCCAAAGGCATGTTCGACGTTGTCTTCGGCGTGCAGCTCGCTGATCGGGCGCATCAGGTCCTTGAGCGGCGTGGTGGGCTCTGCCTGATGGGCATCGGCCCGATGGATCATGCCCAGCGTTCGCTCATCGTCGGTCATCACCGGGTAGCGGCTGAAGGGCCAGACCGTCAGCTGGTCATTGAATTCGGCCACGCTCATCTCGGGACTGACCGTCTGGCAGACAGGGCGCGGCGTCAGCACGTCACGCACCTTCATCTCATGCAGATTGAGGATGTTGGTGATGACGCGCTGTTCATCATTTTCCAGGGCTTTCTTGTCGAGCCCCATCTGGGCCAGTGCCTTGATCTCGCCACGCACATCGATGTCATGGGCATCCTTGCCGATGCGCGAGGTGATCAACTCCGACAGCCAGATCAGTGGCTTGAGCGCGATGACCATGGCATTGAGCACGCCGGGCAGCATCGGCGACAGCTGACGCCAGTAGGTGGCACCGATGGTCTTGGGGATGATTTCCGAGGCCACCAGGATCAGCAGCGTCATCACCGCCGAGGCCACGCCGACCCAGGCTTCCCCGAAGACGACCGATACCTGCGCGCCCACCCCCGTGGCACCGACGGTATGCGCGATGGTGTTGAGCGTCAGGATGGCGGCCAGCGGCTTGTCGATATTGTCCTTGAGCTTGGCCAGTGCGGCGTGGCGCTTGGGGTGCTGGTCTCTCAGGCTTGCCACATAGCTGGGGGAGAGCGACAGCAGCGCCGCCTCGAGCACGGAGCAGATGAATGAGATGCCAATCGCGATGGCAGCAAACAGGATCAACAGAAACATGAGGCGTGCTCCTTGGGGGAAAGGCATCCATTAGTGACATAAGGCGCAGCACTGTCAAACCCGTGAATTCTCGCAGAGTTTTCAGCCTGCTGGCCAAGCTTGCCAGCCTGTGCCACAAAGTGCCGTTGACTCGAGGGATGCAAGAGGGCTGCAAGAGGGAAAAGGGCTTTACATGAGACAAGATGCAATACTTATATGGTAATGAGATTGTTTTGCTTTCGGTAATCATTGTATTTTGTGGGCGCCAGCCGTATTCGCAAGCCACGGCCTGGCATGGCCGCTGAGTGGCACCGTTCGACCCTTCAGCCGTCAGTGCGACCCGCAGCAGGCGGTAGGCCTTCACCAGGATTCACATTGCAGGGATTTGCAGCGACATGTCACAGCCGCTTGGAGACATAGCCGACAGTCGGATTACACGCCGCGTCATGGCCCCACCTCAACAGCGCCCTTCATCGCTCAGCGAGCGGCGAGGCTGGCGAGCAGCGAAATATCCGCATTGCGAGGGGCAGGTGCGGAACCTGCATCCCTGGCGGGACGCGCATCTGACGCTGTGTGATCTAGAGGTGTCACGCGCCTATCACGGCCAGCATCAGTTTCATGAGGGTCTCTATCTCTGCTTGGTGCTGGAAGGGCGACTGACGCTATCAGGCCTGGACGGCGCGGGGATCGACTTGTCCGCGGGGCAAGGGGGGATCTTTCGCCCGGCGAGAACGCAGTCTGCGCCGCCGACGCTGAAGAGCTATCACCCTCAAGGCCGCCTGCGCTGTATCAGCTTGCATCTGGAGGGCGAGGCCAGCCAGTCCCTGCAGGTACGGCGGGGGCTGGCGAACTGGGATGCATTGCCGTGCGCGCGTCATTCCAGCCCGTTGGGTTGGACGCCGGGGCGCTGGCTTCATCAGCAACTGGATGAGCGTGTCAGAGTCCCTGATGGTGAGGGCCCACGAGGAGAGTGCGAGACCCCCGCGCCCCCCGCCTGCGAGGGTGAGATGCTGGAGTGGCAGGGGATCGCGCTGCAGTTGCTGGGGGCGGCACTCAAGCGCCGCGCTGGTGAGGCACAGGAGGTTTCGGCGTTCTCCGCAGCTCCTGCACCCCCTGCATCGCCATTGGCGCCCCCATCGCGACCCCACGGCGCCTGTCGACATCTGGAGGCGGTGCGCCAGCGTCTTGCCGCCGTGCCGCATGGCGCACACTCGCTGGAGGAGCTGGCGCGGCTGGCCTGCATGAGCCCCTCCGGCTTGCGCCACAAGTTTCGCCAGGCCTTCGGGCAGTCACTGGGCAGTTATCAGCGTGAATGTCGCATGCGGTGTGCCGAGCAGGCCCTGCGGCGCGGGGTGAGCATTCAGCAGGTGGCGCATCAGGTGGGGTATGCCCACGCCTGCAACTTCGCCACGGCCTACCGGCGTCATTTCGGGGTGTCGCCACAGGCGGCACGAGCCAGGTTTCATCGCGTCGATTGAACCGTGATGGTGGCGAGCATCTGACAATGGGTTTGGGGTTGTCACAATACGCAAGCGGGCACCCAATGGGTGCCCGCTTGCGTATATCGTACTCGAGAGTCGAGTGCTGGTGATGCCCGCTGGCCTTACAGGAAGGGAATCATCGGCAGCACCACGTCATCCAGCAGACCCGTCGGGTAGTGCAGGTTCATCGCCGCCTGCATGCCGAGCAGGAAGACTGCCACGCCCAGCGCGAAGAGCCCTGCGAACAGAGGCGACTTGCGCGCGATGGTGAGCTGGAAGCCCAGGCAGAACAGCACGGCGGTAGAGACGAAGCCCAGCAGCGCACTGACGCCTATCAGCACGAAGAAGCCAAGAACCACACCCACTGCCTTGAAGGCCGGTTGCTTGACGCGAATCATGCCGCGACGCCAGCCGTTGAAGACCACGGCGATCACCGAGAGCAGCGTGATGAAGGCGGCCAGCGTCGGGAAGGCCTTGCCCAGCGGCATCAGGTCCCTGACGTCGTAGAGCGCCCACAGGGCGGCTGCGCCCATCATCAACAGCAGCAGGAAGTCGACGCCACCGAAGCCACGCGATTCCAGCACATCCTCTTCCGGCGACGGCGCAGTCTCGACCACTTCATGGGTCTGGCGACGACGCATGATCGCCTTGCGGATCACCGGCAGGAAGAAGGCCAGCAGGATCAGGCCGAGGATGATCAGTACGCCCGGACGCAGGAAGGCTTCGGCGCCGTGGAACTGCATGCTCTGGTAGAAGTAGTTCTCGGCACCCGGTGCCAGCACGAAGCCGATCAGGAAGGCCGGACGCGACCAGCCAGCACTCTTGAACAGCACACCGATCATGCCGATCATGCCCAGCGCGGCCCAGTCACCCAGCGAGCGGCTGGCCTGATAGGCAGCGAACAGGATCAGCACGGTGATGGCAGGGGCCAGAATGGCGAAGGGCACACGCGTCAGCTGCGCGACCGGACGCGCCAGCATCAGACACAGGCCCGCGCCCAGGATATTGGCCAGCGCCAGTGACCAGATGATGGTGTAGGTCATGTCCAGATTGGTGGTGATCATCGACACACCGGGTTCCAGACCCAGCAGCAACAGCCCACCCAGGAAGACCGCCGCCGTGCCGGAGCCTGGCACCCCGAACAGCAGTGTCGGCACCATGGCACCGCAGGCGCAGGCATTGTTGGCGGATTCCGGCGCGATGACGCCGCGGATGTCACCCTTGCCGAACTGGCTCGGGTCCTTGGCGGTCTTGACCGCGAAGCCGTAGGTGATCCAGTCGACCACGGAACCCGCCAGACCCGGAATGGTCCCGATCAGGCTGCCGATACCGGCACAGCGCGCGACCAGCCACTTGTTCTTGACCACATCCTTGATGCCGGCAGACCAGCCCTTGCCCAGGTCGGTGTTCCCGTTCTTGGCGATACTGCCACGTCCCAGCAGCAGCTCGACGATTTCCGGCAGGGCGAAGATGCCCAGACCCAGCACGATCAGTGGCACGCCGTCGTACAGATAGTCGATATCCAGGTTCATGCGGTACTCGCCGGTCGCCGGTGCGGCGCCGATGGCACCGACCAGCAGGCCGAGGCCGCAGGCTGCGGTGCCCTTGAACAGGTTCTTGCCGGACAACACCGCCACCATCGTCAGGCCCAGCAAGGTCAACACGAACAATTCGGCTGACGAGAAGGCCAGTACGAGGGGGCGTGCGACGAGGATGAAGCCGGTCAGGATGATGGCGCCGATCACGCCACCACACAGAGAAGACAGGAAGGCACTGGTCAGCGCGCGGGCTGCCTGGCCCTTCTTGGCCAGCGGGAAGCCATCCAGCACCGTGGCTTGCGACGCGCTGGAACCGGGAATGCCCATCAGGACAGAGGCGAAGGTATCACCGGTAGGAATGACCGCGACCATGCCCATCAGCATGCCCAGGGCGTAGCCCGGGTCCAGTCCATAAAGGAAGGGCAGCAGCAGGGCCATGCCGGCGATGCCGCCCAAGCCGGGAATGATACCGACCAGCAGGCCGACGAAGATGCCGATCATCATGAACAGCAGATGCGTCAGCGTGAAGACGTGTCCAATGCTGGACAGGAGAGTGTCGATCATGGCGTTACTCAACCTCTTGTTCTTCTCTAGATGCTTCTCTAACACTCAGAGGCGGTGCCGGGGAGAGCATGGTGAGGCAGGGAGTGAAAGGCTCACGGGGCTGCTGGTCGGCAGCCCCGTGAGTGGGTCCCCATCACACCCGGGGATCAGGCCGTTACGGGTGTGATTGCGCGCCTCAACGAGATTGCAGGCGGATATTGTGGCGTTCCATCAGCCAGTTCTTGACCCATTCGTGCTCGGCTTCGCTCAGCTGCATGGCTTCCTGAAGCTGGGTCGCGGCGGCCTTGCCGACCATCAGGCCATAGGGCCCGACCTTCTCGGCGGCCTCCTTGAGGAACTCGGGGTCCTTGGCCAGATCACGCGCGGCCTGGCGGTAAAGCTCCAGCAGTTCCGGGTCCACGTCCTTCGGCACCAGCAGCATTTTCTGCATGGCGTAACCGGAGGCGAAGAACTTGTGGAAGATCTGGTAGGCCTCGTCGTCACGTGAATGGCCTTTCTGGGCCAGATACAGCTCGGAGAAGGTCGGCAGGTCCGGGAAGGACGGATCGCGCTCGATATGGCCTTCGTCATCCATCACGCCAAGGCTGAACAGCGGTACGGCCTGGCCGGCGTCGACCAGCGGCGTGACGTTGCTCTTGTAGGCGGAGGTGGTCTGGAAGTCGAGGGCGACTTCGCCACGTTCGAAGGCCAGACGGCCTTCACCACGGCTCTTCATGCCGAAGACCGGGTCGACCTGGAAATCGAGCAGATCGAAGGCCATCAGCACCGGCATCTCGAGCCCGGTCGGGTTCTGGCCGGCGAACTTCACTTCCTGGGAGGCGAGGGCCTCAAGCGCACTGGCGCTGTCCTTGCCCAGCGAGCTTGAGGCGTAGACGACACCTCCTGTCGGTGCGGCGAAGATCGGCTCCCAGTCGGCATAGTCATAGCGCACGCGACGGTCGCGCAGCATGGCCGGATACTGGGTAGAGGCGGAGGTGACGACCATCTCGTCGCCGTCATCGCCGGCACGCTTGCTGAACAGGTTGACGCCGGTGATGGAACCACCGCCCGGGACGTTGTCGATGACGACAGCCGGGTTGCCCGGCAGGTCCTTGGTCACCCAGTTGGACATGAAGCGTGCCCAGACGTCCGTGCCGCCCCCGACACCGAACGGGACGGTCCAGGTCAGGGTGTCAGGGACTTCCGCCGCGGCGTGAACGGCTGAGGACAGTGGCATCAGGGCCATGACGGGCAGCATGAAGGCCAATGCGGTGGTACGGGCATGACGCTTGAGGGTCTGGCGCTTGGGGGTAGACACGATGATGGACATGGTCTGACTCCTGATTATTGTTGGAATGCGTTTTCGATCAGTGATGCGCTATCTGCATGGCGGCGCAGTCAGGCTATTTCGTTTAGCGAAAATTCATTGTAAATCAATATACTGCAGTACCAGCTCGTTGCCTGTCGACGATGTCTCCGCCTATGGCGCTTGCCAGTGCGGTCGTCTGGCGTGTCATGCACGCCCAGGCATTTCCACCGAGTCGGGGAGGTTCAAGAACACCTCGCCACTCATGATCTTGCGTGCCGTGCGCAGCAGAGACACGCGGCTGGGGGTCATCGGGTCGGCATTGGCATGCTCGACCTCGACATCCAGAAATCCGGCGGGATGTTCCAGATGAACGTTTGCCGCCAGGCTATCCGGTGCAAGAGTGCCGGCTGCGAGTGCCACACGATTGGCCAAGGTGCCCGGGATGCTGGTCGCAACGGCCAGCGTGATGGCCCCCGTGACGGCCAGGGCGCCATGGCAGCGATGCGGTACGAAGTAACGGGCGCATAGAGTGCCGTCCTGGGTGCGCGGGGCGGAGAGAATCACCGGCTTGGGCAGCACCGAGCCGCTGACGTCGCCCATGCCCATCAATTCTCCCGCCTTGAGGCGAATCTGCTCGAGACGTGCCATCGCCTCGCGGTTGGCATCCATCTCGGCCGGCGCTTCGTTGCCCGCCCAGCCCAGACTTGCCGCTTCGATCAGCACCACCGGCGTGGCGGAGTCGAGACAGGTCACCTCGACGCCATCAATCACGTCGATGACCTGGCCGCTGGGCAGCATCTTGCCGGTCTTGGCGCCCACCGCGCCGAGGAAGCCCAGCTTGATGGCGCTGCCGGCGCCGGGCACGCCACTGATGCGCGTGTCACCCTGGTAGGCCACCGCGCCGCCGGGCGTTGGCACCTGGCTGTCGATCAGCGTGCGGGTGTTGAGGTTGTGGATCCGCAGACGCGTCAGGTCGCCCTGCGGCGCAATCATGCCGGTCTCGATGGCGTAGGGGCCGACGGCGGCCAGCATGTTGCCGCAGTTGGGCGAGAAGTCGACCTTGTCGCCTTCTACGTCGACCTGAGCGAACAGGTAATCGACATCAGCTTCAGGATGACTGGGCGGCCCGACGAGGGCGACCTTGCTGGTCAACGAATTGCCGCCGCCCAGGCCATCGATCTGCAGTACGTGGCCGGAGCCCATGACCTGACGCAGAACTTCGCGACGCCCTTCGTCATCGGCGGGGAGGTGATCCAGACGCAGGAAGGGACCCCGAGAGGTGCCGCCACGTAGGATCATGCAAGGAAGTGAATGCATCATGTTGGAACGCGCTCCTGTCTGTTTGCGCCTTCCTGAAGCATCACAGCCGACGATCTATGCATCAAATGCAAATAAAACCTATACTGTCATCATTGTGCGCATTAATCCGAAAACTGAAACAATAAGGTAGTTGCATGCATAGATTGGAGTTTCTGGATCTGTCGGCGTTCGTCGAGGTCGCCGAGAATCATTCCTTCAATGAGGCGGCAGAACGGCTGCATATTTCGCAGCCGGCGTTGTCGCGCCGCATCCAGAAACTGGAGGAAATTCTGGGCGCCAAGGTGCTCGAGCGCACCACGCGAAGAAGTCGTTTGACGCCCGTTGGGCGTGATTTCCTGCCAAAAGCCCGCAAGTTGCTCGAAGATTATGAGTCGTCGCTGGTCGGCGTCCGCGAGCTTGCCACCCACCGCAAGGGGGTGCTGACCATCGCCTGCCTGCCCACGGCAGCCTTCTACTTCCTGCCCAGCGTGGTGCGCGAATTCAATACCGCCTATCCCGGTATCCGGATTCGCATCCTGGATGTCAGCGCCAATGAAGGGGTCGAAAGGGTGGTTTCGGGAGAGGCAGACTTTGGTATCAACATGGTCAGTGCCCACCATCCGGCGGTGGATTTCACTTCCATCTATCGTGATCCCTTCGTGCTGGCCCTGCGTCGAGACCATCCTCTTGCACAGAAACAGCACGTGGAATGGAGCGACCTGGATGATGTGCGCCTGATCACGGTCTCGCGTGACAGCGGCAACCGCATTCTGCTCGACAACACCCTGCTGTCCGCCGGCCTGCATCTGGATGGCTTCTACGAAGTGCAGCATCTTTCGACGTCACTGGGTCTGGTCGAGAGCGGGCTGGGCGTCGCCATCCTGCCGTCGATGGCCATGCCGGGGCCGGAACACGAGGTGCTGTGTCAGCGTGAACTGCCCGAACCGCGCATTGACCGCACCATTGGCCTGCTGCGGCGGCGCGGTGAATCCCTGTCGCCGATCGCGGAACTGTTCATCGAGATTCTGCTCAAGCGCTGGAACTGAGTCGCTCGTCTGGGGTGAGGGGGCCAAGGCCACAATGGAGAGCAGAGTGGCAGGTACCTCTCGCCAGGGTTGGCGTGGCGTGGCCTAGTACATAAGATGGTTGTGTATAAGATATTCATGTTTCACGGCAAGGCCGATGAAACCGTCTTGATGTCGCGTGGTCAGCTGCCGTCGGGTGGCGGTGAGGGTCTTCTCTTCATCGCTTGTCTCTGCGGCCATTGACGACGTGGCGTCTTGCCTAACACAAGGATGTACATGCCCATGAGTACCCGCACAGCCACTCACGCTACCTCTCGTCAGACGGCCCTCGCGCTGGGCCTGGCACTCGGGCTCGGCAGCGCGCTGACTGTCAGCGCAGACGAGCCGATGGCGGCCGATGATACGGGCAAGCGCGCGCCGCAGGGTGAACATACGCTCAAGCGTGCCCAGCTGGTCAGCTTGATCGAACAGGGCCGGCAGGAGCTGGCGCCGGACTTCAATGGCTTTCTGACCCAGGTTGCCGAACGCAATTCCCAGGACACGGCCGTCAGGGCTGCCATCGAGCAGTATCAGGCCGGTGAGACGCTTGAGGGCGATGCCTTCGTCAACATCTATCGTCTGCTGGGGGTCTACAACCGTCTGCAGTATGGCGATGATGTCCAGGCGCTGCTCAAGGAAATGGTCGCGATCCCGACCGCCAAGGTGGGGGAGAAGCCGCAATTCGAGAACCCGGAAATCGCGCGCTTCGGTGAGTTGATCAAGGCGCGCGCCGAGGCGTTTGGCCTGACATTCCGTAACGTCGACAATCGCGTCTTCGAGGTTGAGCTCGAGGGAACTGGCGATGACGTGTTCGGCATTCTGACCCACGGCGATGTGGTGCCGGCAGGCGAGGAGGGCTGGACACTCGACGACGGCACCCATCTTGACCCGTTCGCGATGACCGAGATCGACGGCAAGCTCTACGGGCGCGGCACCGAAGATGACAAGGCCTCTATCGCCGCGGCGCTGTATGCCATGAAGTCGCTCAAGGAGAATGAGGTGCCGCTCAAGCGCACCATTCGCCTGATGATCGAGACCACGGAAGAGACCGGCGGTGATGGCTTCAAGTACTACAAGGCCAGAAATGACCTGCCGGAATACAACATCGTGCTCGATAGCGGTTATCCGGCGATCACGGCCGAGAATGGTTTCGGCACCATCGATGCGCATTTCCCCTTGACGCCCAAGGCGGGCGAGGCGTCATCTGATCAGGCAGTCGACGCTCTGCCGACGATCACCAACTTCCAGGGTGGCCTGGCGACCAACCAGATTCCGGAGCGCTCCACTGCCACGCTGCACGCGGCTGACGCAGCGGGCGCCAAGGCGCTCAGCCACAAGCTTGAGACGCTCGGCAGCCGCTACGTCAAGGAGCATGGCCAGGACTTCAGCGTCGCCAGTGAGGTGGAAGGCGAAGAGGTCAGCGTGACGGTGACCGGCAAGTCGGCCCACTCCTCGGCGCCGGCCAACGGCGTCAATCCTGTCACTCGGCTTGCGGGCCTGCTCGCCACCTCTGGCATCGATTTCCATGACAATGCTTATGAAGATGCCATCCATTACCTGAACGACAACTACGGGCTGGACTATCACGGCAAGCAGCTGGGCATCGCGTATTCCCATGATTTCATGGGGCCGCTCAAGGTGACGCCGACCTTCTTCGCCAGGGAGGACGATGCGCTGCGGGTCGCGGTCAATGTGCGTGCGCCTGCCGGCGAGAAATCACCTGAGGAATTGAGCCGGACGATTCAGAACAAGCTGAACGCCTATGCCAGCGAGCAGGGCATGGACATGACGCTGAACGTCGAGATTCGCGACTGGATGCTGCGTGACCCCAGCGGTGCCTGGCTGCAGACGCTGCTCAATATCTTCGGGGATACCACCGGCATGAAGGCCGAGCCGCGCTCCTCCGCGGGCAGCACTACCGCCAAGCTGTTGCCCAATGCGATCAACTTCGGCCCGTCCATGCCGGGCGAGACCTATACCGGGCATACCTCCGAGGAGTTCAAGCGGGTCGATAACCTGATGCTCGACATCCAGATGTTCACCGAGATGATGGCGCGTATCGGCAATCAGGACTCGCTCAAGTAACAGGGGTGGTTCACGGGGCTGGGTTCATGTGAATCGTCTTTTGCATGGCGTATTGAAATAGCCCTGTGAAATAGCCTTTTGAGACAGCCCTTGAAATAGCCTCTTGCCTGGACGACAGGCATCACAGCCAACGCCCGCCACCGCCCTGATGAAGGGGCAGTGGCGGGCGTTGTCGTATGTGCAGGCCGGTCGGTCAGCCAGTGCGGCCGCGGCCTCATCTCGGACGGTAGGGCTCGGCGGGATGCGCGGTAGGGTAGGCATCCATATAGGCAGCGGCTGCCCGCAGCAGTCGCACATCATCGTGCTTGCCGCCTGCCAGCTGAAAGCCGACGGGCAGCCCCTGAGACGTGAAGCCACAGGGCACTGACGCCGCAGGTTGGCCGCTCAGGTTGAAGGGATAGGAGAACGGCGCCCATTCCTCCCAGTCATGCATCTGGCTATCCGGGGGTACCTGGTGATTCAGTGCGAAGGGGGTGACGGCGACGCTGGGTGTCAGCAACAGGTGGTAATCCTGATTGAATTGCTCCAGCGCCTGGGTGATCCGGTAGCGCTCCTCAAGCGCCTTGAAGAGATCCAGCGACGACCATTCGCGTGCACACATGGCATTCTCGACCAGCCCGGGGTCGAGCAGTTCGCGCTGTTGGGCATCGCAGTCATCCCAGAGCCCCAGCGAGGCGGTGAACCAGATCTTGCGAAACGTCTCGAGGCTTGTCTCGACCGGGGGATCGACCGTCACGATGTCCGCGCCAAGGTTCGCCAGACGTTGTGCGGCGCGCTCCACTAGACTTGCGATCTCGGGGTCGACCTCGACAGACCCGAAACATGGCGAGTAGGCGATGCGCAGTCCTGCCAGCGGCTTGCCGATATCCGCTCCCCAATCCTCGGGTTGGCCGCGATTGGCGTAAGGGTCCTGGGCATCGTGACGGCCGATGACATTGAGCATGGCGGCGGCGTCACGGGGGCTGCGGGTCATGGGCCCGATGCTGGACAGAAAGGCAGCCTTGGAGGGCGGCCACTGCGGTGTCCAGCCGAAGGTGGGCTTGAAGCCGAAGATGCCACTGAAGGCGGCAGGAATACGGATCGACCCGCCGGAGTCACCGCCCTGATGCAGCACGCCCAGATTGAGGGCGGCGGCGGTAGCCGCGCCACCGGAAGAGCCACCGGGTGTCAGTTCGGTATTCCAGGCATTGCTGGTGGTGCCATGCACGAGGTTGTCGGTGACGGCCTTCCAGCCGAACTCGGGGGTGTTGGTCTTGCCCAGTAGAATCGCGCCTGCCTCACGCAAGCGCCTGACCGGCGGCGCATCCTGCTGGCATGGCGCGGCCGTCGTGATCAGGGAGCCTGCTCTCGCTGGCATGCCGGCAACATCGGTCAGGCCTTTCAGTGAGGTCGGAATGCCATCGAGCGGACTCAATGGCTTGCCGGCCTGCCAGCGCTGCGTGGATTCACGCGCCTCCTTCAGCGCCGTGTCATGCGCGACATGCACATAGGCATTGACGAGCGGGTTGAGTCGCTCGATACGATCGAGTACCGCTCGGGTCACCTGTAGCGGGTCGAACTCACCGCGTTGATACCCGCATGCCAGTTGCTCGGCGTCCAGCGCCGTCAGGTCATCCTTGGCTGTATGGGGCGAAAGATGTTGAGGAAATTCGACGTCACGCATGGCGGCTCTCCTGTTGCTGGATGGCGATATTCTTGTTGAGGACAGTCATCTGTCTCTCCTGCATGGCCTTGGGTCAGAGAGGGGAAACTCAAGGCATGGCGAGGCTTGAAAAGGGCGAAGGCGGGCCGCATGGCCTATGGAGAGTGGCAGCAAGCGGCATGGTCGAGCTCATGGCAGCCGACCATGGTTCACGATATTCGCCCAGAGGGAGGACAATCATGCCAGCCAAGTCCAAGGCACAGCAGATGGCAGCCGGGGCAGCACTGTCAGCACGTCGCGGCGAGCAGAAGGTCAGCGAACTGGATGGGGCCGCTCGCTCGATGTATGACTCCATGAGTGAAGAGGAGCTCGAGAAGATGGCCTCGACATCACGTGAAGACAAGCCACGACACGACGATCAGAGCTGAGCCCTGCGGGATGCCCATTGCGGCGCGATAGCTGAAACGACAAGGCGCCTGGCAAATGATTGCCAAGCGCCTTGTCGTAGCTGCATGTCGTGGTTTGTGTCGCTGATGCGACGCTGGCCTCAGCGGCTGTCGTTCAGGCTCTCATGCGGCGGCTGGTGGGACTCGCTGTCGGGCGGGGTCGGGCCACCGTTGGCCTTGGGGCTGACATCGGGCAGCGGAATCTCGGCGCGCTTCCGGCGGCGCTCCTCGGTGCTGATGCCCAGGCGCTCATCACGGCGCTTCATCAGCTCCTCGTCGATCTGGCCATCACGGGTGAAGGCCATCATCAGCTGCGGGATACCGTAGGGGAAGTCGTCGCGGTCGATCTGCCAGGTGTGGAAGGTCTTGCCGTAGGTGGTGACGAGGTCCTCGAAGTAGCTGCGCTCCGCCAGTTCCGGAATCCCCGGGGCCACCAGGATGCCGGACTTCACTTCATAGTGATGGCTGTGCCAGAGCGGCTTCTCTTCCTCGGGCAGCTGCTCGTAGCGCTCGGCGCTGATGATGTATTCGATCCCGATCAAGCGGGCATCACTGCGATTGGAATCGAAGATCACGCATTGGTGCAGATCATGTTCCAGGTGGATGCAGAAGTGGCTGGCCTCCACCTGACGCCCCATGTCATCGGCGTAATGGTGGAAGCCGTTGAGGTAGGTACTCATCGCTTCCAGCGGATACTTGCGCTGCATGACCTGCGAGGCTGCATCGAGCACCTGATGCTTCAGCGGATGGCCGCTACTGACCTTGCGAGCACTGTTGAGGCGCCGGCCCAGAAAGAAGGCAGTCGCCGCGGCGGCGCCGGCCAGAAGGCCCGTGCCGAAGCCGGATGAGTGTGAGGGATGTGAACATGTGCGGGAATGGCGATGCCGCATACTTCCTCCTGCATGGGTGTCTTGATAAGGCAAGAATTCCTGTCATGACGTTGCCATTGCAGTGCATTACCCTTGAGCGCGTCAAGTCACCTACCGACAGCCTGGCCTCGAAAAATCCTCGCCCAGGTCTGCTTTAGAATGTCGGGATTGCTTTTCAGTTTTCTGCCCTCATCAATAAAGGATATCACTTCTTGTGGCCGCTCAATGCCTTGCGCGACAAGGTGTCTTGTTCATCACGTGTTTCGGCCATCTTTTCTCGAATTGGAGCTCGCATGAAGCAACTTATCTTTGATTGTGACGGTGTATTGGTGGATAGCGAGATCATCGCTGATGGCGTGCTCAAGGAAAAACTTCCCGTCTGGCTGCCAGACCTGGGGAGTGCAGAGCAGATCGAGCATGAGCTGGACCGCTGTCTGGGCATGATGACGCGCGATATTCTGCTGGACCTGGAAGCCCGCAGTCAGCACACACTGCCCGTGGATGCGCTCGACCAGGTACGCCATCTCGTCGATGCCCGCCTGGCCGACTCGCTCAAGGCCATGCCCGGGGTGCGCAAGACGCTGGAGTGGATTCGCGATCAGCGTCTGCCGTTGGCGATCGTGTCCAACAGCTCTGAGCAGCGCATGAAGATCAATCTCGAGAGTTCGGGGCTGCGTGGCATTCTCGATGAGATTGCCGCGGCCAATGGCGACGAGCAGCTGCCGATCTTCACTTCCGATGAGGTCATGAATCCCAAGCCGGCGCCTGACCTTTATCTGCTCGCCCTCAAGACGCTGGGACGCTCTGCCGAGGAATGTCTGGTGGTGGAAGACAGCCGCACGGGAATGCAGGCTGCTGTGGGCGCGGGTCTCAAGGTCGTCGGCCATCTGGGCGCCAGCCACATCCCGCCGGGCCACGCCGAGGTGCTGCGGACCACAGGCGCCTGGCAGGTCATGAAGCACTGGGATGAATTCAGCCGCCTGTGCGCTGATGCCGGTTTCGTGGCCAATGAAGAAGCCGTCAGTCACTGAGGTGCCTCCAATCCCTTCGCATTCTCGACAGAGCTTGAGCCAGGCACATTCTGCTGAGAGCTGGCCGGATGGATGATCTTGGATATGGCACAGCAGCACATAAAAGCCGCCCTCGGCAGGGGCGGCTTTTATGTGTCTGGGCTGACATCCTCGGGGGGACATCTCTCGGGTATCACTTGAAACAGATGCGCGTGCCCCAGGCGAGCAGTTCTTCCTGATTGAGGCTGCGCGATTCGACCCCGATCATTTCATCCCCCCATTGATCCGCCCAGGTCAGCACGCCGTGGCTGATGCCGCGTGCGCCCATCAAGTCGCGTATCTCACCGGTGCCCTTGAACCAGAGCGCGCTGTGATCGTTGCGCGTCAGGTCCGAGATGCCGTGGCAATGATGGATTCTCACTTTGTAGATGCCATCCAGTGACATGACCTCGACCACCGGCACCATGCCGTGCTGCAGTGCGCGTGCCAGCGACTCGAGTGTCATGCTGGTCTCGTCCTGGTGGGCGAGCGGCTGATCGGCGAGCTGGCTTGGGGGTAGTGGGGTAGCAGGCGACGCGTGGGTGGGGGGCACAGCGGTGCGTGGCGGGTGTGTTGCAGTGGTATGTGCAGGCATCGGGAATACCCTCAGTGGGATGTCATGTCGGCGGTGAATCGCGTTTTATAACTATCGTACAAGTAATGTAGAGGTTATCTGGCGATCTCGCCATCGTGGCTGGCCAGCTTGCCCGGGACTTCCCGTCTTCCTGCTCCCTTGTCACTGTCCTTCCAGGGCCTGCACTGTCCCTCCAAGGTCTGCACTGTCCTTTCAAAGCCTGCACTGACTTTTCAAAACCGGCTTTCTCCTCCCACGCGGAGGCTGTGGCCTGGTTGGGACAAACGCCTACCTGTACAGACAGTGACAAATTTTCCTGTGCTGCTGGCGTCGTCTGCCCTTGAAGTTCTGGGGAATCAGGTTCATGTCTAGAAGGCACTGCGAATATTCGTTGGCGATACGCTACTCGTTTCTCGCTGGTGCGCGATCCACCTCACCGCTGTCACAGCTCACAGGGAGTAGCGATTTATGACATCTGGAGGAAAGCGCGTATTCAGCGCGTCGGTCATCATCATTCTGGGGCTGGTCGCATTGGGGGCAGGATTCCCCACCCGTTTCGGTGAATTGGCAGATCAGGCGCTCGGCGCCGTGACCAGCATGTTCGGCTGGTTCTATCTGATATCCGTCTTTGGTTTCGTGATCTTTCTCATCAGTCTCGCGCTGAGCAAGTACGGCAAGATCCGGCTCGGGCCGCAGGATAGCCGGCCTTCCTATACCTTCTTTTCCTGGGTCAGCATGCTGTTGGCAGCAGGGTTTGGCGTCGGGCTGGTGTTCTATGGCATGGCGGAACCCATGCAGCACTATCTGAAGCCGCCGTTTGCCGATATGCCGGGCGAGACCCCCGAGTCTGCGCGCTATGCCATTCAATATGCCTTCTTCAACTGGGGCGTCCATCAGTGGGCTGCCTTCTCGGTGGTCGGCCTGATCATTGCCTATTTCCAGTTCCGCAAGGGACAGGCGGGGCTGGTGTCCTCGGTGCTGTCTTCCGTGACGGCCAAGCATCCCAAGGCGCGCCGCTACGGCCCGATTCTGGATGTCTTTGCGGTGGTGGCGACCGTGATGGGGGTCGCGACATCGCTGGGCCTGGGCGTGTTGCAGATGAATGGGGGGCTGCACTTCGTCTTCGGCGTGGAAGAAGGCTGGCAATGGCAGTTCATCATCATGGGCGTGATGTTCTGTGCCTACATGGCCTCGACCTGGTCCGGGCTCGACAAGGGCATCAAGCGCCTGTCCAACCTCAACATGAGCATCTGCATCGCGCTGATGCTGTATGTGCTGTTCACTGGCCCGACGCTGGACATTCTCAAGACGATCACCCTGGGCATCGGCGATTATCTGCAGAACTTCATCGGCATGAGCCTGCGCATGTCGCCCTATGACGGCAATGACTGGAACAGCTCCTGGACCGTCTTCTATTGGGCATGGGTGATCGCCTGGTCGCCGTTCGTCGGCACCTTCGTCGCGCGTGTCTCGCGTGGCCGCACCATCAAGGAGTATGTGGTGGGCGTGCTGATCGTGCCGCCGCTGCTGGCGTGCCTGTGGATCGGTGTCTTCGGTGGCGCGGCGATCAACATGGAGCTGGCCAGTGATGTCGGTCTGGCGGCCGCGACGGATGCCAACATCACGTCTGCCTTGTTCGAGATGTTCGACCTGATGCCCTTCAGCAGCGTGCTGTCGGTGGTCGCGATCATGCTGATCTTCATCTTCCTGGTGACCTCAGCCGATTCGGCGTCCTATATCGTGGCGCAGATGACCGACGGTGGCTCGATCAATCCGCCGCTCTACAAGCGTATCGCCTGGGGCGTGCTGATCGCGGCCATCTGCCTGACGCTGATCTCGACGGGCGGTCTCAAGGGCTTGCAGTCAGCCTCGGTACTCTCGGCCTTGCCCTTCACCTTCATCATCTACGGCATGATCGTGGTACTGGTGAAAGAGCTGCGGGCTGATCGTCGCCAGATGCTCAGTCAGCTGTATCGCCGTCATGGTGAGACACCGGTCGGTGCGGATATCTTCGAGGCTGACAGCCTGGCGGAGGAAGATCGCATCCGCCGTGCGCCGGACGTCAAGAATCGTCGCGTGAACCCGCGCGATCATCATTGAGCCGGCTCGAGGCATGAACTTATCGTCATGAACTCATCGCCTTGAGTTTATCGTTTTAAGATCATCGCCTTCAGCTCATGACGTCAATGCGTGGCCTCATGGCAGGCTCAGAACGACAAGACGCCGCTCACAGGACATGTGAGCGGCGTCTTGTCTTGGCAAGCCAGTCAGCGTGAAGTGGCTCACGTCATTGACTGGCGTCTGGCGTCTGGCGTCCGGCGGCCGGCGACCTCGGCGAGTATCTCGTAGCTCTTCAGGCGGTCGGCATGCTCATAGAAATCCGAGTTGAACATCAATTCGTCGGCCTGGGTCACCTCCAGCAGATGCTCGAGTTCGCTGCGAATGCGCTCTGGCCCGCCGATGATGGCAGCAGCCAGATTCTGGCCGACCATGGCTTCCTCGCGTGCTGACCAGTCCAGTGTCTCGCGTGGGGGAAGGGCACGCGTGCTCTTGCCGCGGATCAGATTGAGGAATTTCTGTTGCTGGGTGCTGGCCAGGAAACGGGCGCGTTCATCGTTGTCGGCGGCGATCAGGGGCAGTCCGAGCATCACGTAGGGCGCATCCAGCTCCTCGGAGGGCGTGAAGTTCTCGCGATAGAGCTTGATGGCCTCCAGCATGTAGCCGGGAGCGAACTGACCGGCGAAGGCGAAGGGCAGACCTTTTTTCGCTGCCAGACGTGCGCTGTAGTCGCTGGAACCCAATAGCCACAGGGGGACATGAGTGCCTTGCCCCGGCATGGCCTTGATGCGCTGACCGGGTGAAGCCTCGCCCAGATACTGCTCGAGTTCGGCCAGCCGCTGGGGGAAGTCATTCACGCCGGCGGAAGGGTCGCGGCGCATCGCCTGCATGGTGATGCCATCGGAGCCCGGCGCGCGGCCAAGTCCGAGATCGATCCTGTCCGGGTAGAGCGTGGCCAGGGTGCCGAACTGTTCCGCCACCACCAGCGGGGGATGATTGGGCAGCATGATGCCGCCCGAGCCGACCCGCAGGCGGGAGGTCTTGCCCGCCACATGGCCGATCAGCACCGAGGTGGCGGCACTGGCGATGCCATCGATGTTGTGATGCTCGGCCAGCCACAGGCGATGAAAGCCCAGCGCTTCGACATGCTGGGCGAGACTGACGCTATTGTGGAAGGTTTCAGCAACACTGCCGGTATCGCGGATGGGGGCAAGGTCCAGCACCGAGAGCGGGATCGTGCCCAGGCGTGAGGTAGGGGCTGTCGTCATGTGCGCTCCTGATAGCGGATTGGCGTGCAGAGAGCAGCTGGGGCGTGGCCCCTATAGGCATGTGGCTGGTCTGCTGAATGGCGTCCAGCATAGTGGACAACCGCGTCTCTGACAGCGCCTCGCCCCTTCATTTCACTGTTTCTGATATGGCATATATGAGGCGGTCGATACGTCATGCCATTCACGGTGGTCAGTCACCCTGGGGCAGGTGAAGCCCAGGGCAGGTGAAGTCCAATGCAGGCGAAGCCCGGGGCAGGTGAGGGCCTGCAACGTGTACAGGAGGCGGACATGAACGGTTTGCAGCACAAGCAGCGCCGCAAAGGCATGGGGCTCACATTGATATGCCTGGTGCTCATCGGCCTGGGCTTTGCGGTCCAGCGCGATATCATCGTGCTGGAGCGCTGGATACCCGCTCACTATCTCCCGTGGGCGCCACTGCAATTGGAGGACCCGCCCGGCATGGTGACCGGCTGGAAGCTCTCACGCTTGAACGAGAACCCGGCCGCCTGTCGCGCATTTCTCGCGCGGGAAGCCCCGCAACGGGTGACCTTCCTGCCGGACCGCCCCAGCAACAACGGCTGTGACCTCATCAATAGCGTACGCATGCATTCGGCGTCAGGCGCGAGTGGTGAGCAGGGTGTTCGCTTCAATCAGTCCTTCATTGCCAGCTGCCCGCTGGCGGTGAGCTGGCTGCGCTTCGAGCGTCATGGGCTCAGGTCAGCGGCGCAAAAGGTCATGGGGAGCGAGGTGACGCAAGTGTTCCATGTTGGCAGCTACGCCTGTCGCAACATCTACGGACGAGAGAACGCACGCCGCAGTGAACATGCCACTGCGGATGCGCTGGATGTCACAGGCTTCACGCTGGCGGACGGCCGTCAGGTTCGCCTGCCGCGCGACTGGACGGCGCCCGAGGATGAAGATGCCCCGGGCCGCTTCCTGCGTGCCGTGCAGGACGCCGCCTGTGAGAGTTTCGGTACCGTGCTGGGGCCGGATTACAACGCCGCCCATCGTGATCACTTCCACCTCGGCACGCGGGGCTGGCGATTCTGTCGCTGAGCAATACTTAATGCTGCGTCGGGCAAGAGTGCGGCAATGCGGACATCCGCGCACGCTGTCAGTGGGGCATTATTGGCTCGGCGTGATAAAGGGGACTCATGTTTGCCACGCTTGTCATCATTTGTCGGTGTCTCTGTAGGAGACTCGCGCTTGCATGGGGGAATTACGCCTGATCACGGGCAGATTCCTCGCATTTATTTGTTTTCACTAATACCCTGCGGACAAGCATGCCTTCCATGGCATATCTCGCGATAAAGCCTCTTGTTCAATGACAGGGAGTCAAGAATGACAGGGATGACGAAGGCGTTATTGGCAGCTTCCATCACCTTCGTGATGGCCGGCTGTACCTCGGTGCAGGTTCAGCCTCTGGAGCGCATGTCCTATCTGGATACCGTGTGCATCGAGCGCAATGAGGCCGTGATCGTGCCCGGCTTCCTGAGTGTGATCAAACGGGGCTTCAGTCGCAATGGCTTGAATACGCGAGTCTATGACGCTCCGGTCCCTGGCCATTGTGAAGTGATATTGACGTATACCGCTTTGCGCTCATGGGATTTCACGACCTATCTGTCACACGCAGAACTCTGGCTCAATGATCCATATGGCGATGAAATCGCCTATGCGCAATATCATCTTGTCGCAAAGGGTGGTCTGACGTTCTCCAAGTTTGCCGGGGTCGAAACCAAGATGAACCCGGTCATCGATGACTTGCTGGTCAACTACTGACGCCTCAGCCGTTATGGGCATTCAAGCCATCTTCTTGTACGCCTCACCGGTACGTCATTTCTCGCCATGATGGCGCACTTGATAGCGGGGCCGGCGCTTGTGTCTTGCGCCGGCCCAGCGGAGACTCTCGAGCCATCTGGTGTGCTGGAATCTCAGGGTGCCATGCCCATGCCTCGGCTGATCGTCGGGGCGCAGCGCTCGGGGTTGATGCTGACCACGCGTAGGCGATGCCCATCGGGGAGCACGCAATCGAGCACCTGCCAGGCACAGCTGGGGGCGCTGCTGCCGTGACTCTCGATCAGATGCGCTCCCTGGGCCTGCCATTGTTCGCGGAAGCGGGCAAAATCCGTTCGCTCGATCTCAAGCGTCAGCTGGCGGCTGTCGGGTTGCTCGGCACTGCGCTGCAACAGCAATACGCTGGTCTGCTTGTCTCGGCGATGGTTCAGCTCCAGGGTCGCGCTGGTGGCGTTGCGCAACAGGATGGGCAGGGCGAGTGTTTCGGTGAAGAAACGGCAAGCGGCATCGAGGTCGCGCACTTCAAGGATGGCTGGGTGCAGGGAAAGGCGCTGAATCATGGCGAAGCCTCATGGCGTGAGGGGAAGAAGGGGTTGGGGGACTGGCTCAATTGCGTGAGCATGGAGACAGTGTCGTGCCCGTCCGGGTGAGACGCACTTTGAATCTGATGATGGTGGTGATGGCTTTACGCTATCTGGGGGCTTGTCGCGCTCGCGAAGGCCCGAGGCAATCGCTGTGGCAACTTGTCGCATTAGTGGTTTCACGGGTGTGAATGGTTAGCATCCCTGTCATCGACCCTGCTGCCTTTACCTTCTCTGCACGCCACGCTGGAGTGTTCATGTCGCCGCGCAAGCTGATCCTGATGGGACTCAGTGCTTTTGCCCTCGTCGTTATCGCGTTGATCACGGGGCTTTCTGCCTCGCATCAACCGCGTGATGCGTGGCCGACGACGCTCGAGCTGCCTTCCACGCGGGGACTGCTGCACGCGGACACCCTGTCTCGGGGGGAAGCGGGTCACCTGAGCGTGCTGATTCCCGGCTTTACGCATTGCCCGGACATCTGCCCGTTGTCGCTTGCCCGGCTGCAGATGGCCTGGCAACGCCTTGACGAGACTTCACGTGCGCATCTGCATCCGATGTTTCTGACGCTGGATCCGGCGCGCGACACCCTGCCCGTGCTGTCACGTTATCTGTCTGCCTTCAGCCTGCCGGTGACCGGCCTTCGCCTCCCGTCACAGGACGACACGCGTCTGGAGGAATTCACTCAGCGGCTCGGTATCCAGTTTCAGCGGCGAGAACCCGAGCAGAGTCATCCTCCTGAACACGCGCAAGCGCAGGCGTCGGCCGGTGAGGCCGATTACATGATCGACCACAGCGTGGCGATCTTCGTGATCGATGAGCAGGGCCGGCTGCGTGACACCCTGCCGCTCAGTCAGACGCCTGAGCAGCTTGCTGATCGTCTGACGTTCCTGCTCCAGTCCGTGGCCGCAGCGCCGTCTTCTGACAGTGTTGCGGCCGTCAACACGAGCGAAAACGCTAACGTGCCGGTCACGGGGGGCGCATGACCGCGACTTGCCCCTCGACTCGCCACGCCAGGCGTCAATCCGTCTCCTATCATCGCGCCCTGTCACGCCTGACCGCAGCCAATGGGCATGTCGTCTTCGTGATGCTGATCGCGTTGGCCGCCATGCTGGTCATGCCGCTGGCGGCCCCACGAGTGGTGATGGTCAACGACCATGCCGTCTTCGAGAGCGTTGGTACCGGGCGTTGGGTGAGTGCCGATAGCGACTGGATAATCCGCGCCGCTCGCGAAAGCGGTTCGCAGGCGCAGATCACCCACAGTTCCGCTGCCTCGGATTGTCCGTTGGCCAGCATGGCGGCCTTCACGCTGGCATTGGTCGCCGTTGCCCTGTTGCTGGCGTTGGGGCGGTTGTCTCGCGACGCGGCCCCGCGTCCCTGCCTTGTCGCGTTTCGCGACATCAATGTCTATCTGCGTCCGCCCGGGCGCGCGCCACCCCACGATTCCCTCGCGCCATGAATTGCTGGGCCACCTCGCGGTGGCTCTCCATAGTGTTTGGTGACCTCGCGTTGACCGGCGGACAAAGCATCCGTCGCGCGTCGTGGCACCTGTCGATGGGTAATCGAGATGAGTTCAACAACCAATACCGACTCCGCGGGTCGCGCCGCTCGCGGTTTCAGCGATATCTACCGTGCCGTGTGGCGCTGGCATTTCTATGCCGGCCTGCTGGTGCTGCCTTTCCTGACCTTGCTGGCTGTCACCGGCGGTCTCTATCTGTTCCGTGAAGAGATCGACCACTTCGTGCATGCCGACCTGATGAAGGTCAACACGCCGGTGGTGCAACAGGCCAATGGCCAGGCACAGGCGAGTGTCCCGCTGAGCGAGCAGGTGCGTGTCGCCGTGCAAAGTCTGCCCGGCAAGGCCGTGCGTGTCGTGCCGCCTGCGGCTAGTGACTTGACCACGGAAGTCGATATCGTGGCAGCCGATGGCAGTGGCAAGCAGGCGGTCTACGTCAATCCCTACAGCGGTGAAGTGCAGGGGCAGATGGCCTACCGTGACAGCATCATGTGGACGGTGCGCAATCTGCACAGCCTCGCCATCACCGGCCCCATCGGCAATGCCGCGATCGAGATCGCTGCCGGCTGGAGCATCCTGCTGGTACTCAGCGGCCTGTATCTGTGGTGGCCGCGGGGCCAGAAGGGTGGCGTCGTCACGCTGCGTACCACGCCTGCGCGTCGTCTGTGGTGGCGTGACCTGCATGCCGTGTGTGGCATCTTCGCCGCTGGTTTCATCCTGTTTCTCGCCGTGACTGGCATGCCGTGGTCAATGGTGTGGGGTGCCAAGGTCAACGAGTTGGCCAACGGGCATAACTTCGGGTATCCCGATGGCGTGCGCGTGAATACGCCGATGTCGGATACCCGTCTGGTGGACCAGGAGCGGACGACCTGGTCGCTCGAACAGGCCGTTATCCCGTTATCTTCCTTGCCGGCTGCAGCGACAAGCCATGTCGTGGACGAGGGAGAGCATGCCGGGCATGGCGGTGGTAGCACCAAGTCTGGTGTCGATAAGTCATCCGGCGCTGCGGCCGTGCCGCTGAGCGCCGCCGCGATTGCCCATGCCGATATCGGCCTCGATCAGGCTGAGCGCATCTTCGCTCGCGAAGGCCTGGCACCGGGCTATGCCATCAACCTGCCGGGCTCGCCGCAGGGCGTCTACACCGGCTCCATCTATCCGGATGCGCTGGAGCGCCAGCAGGTGGTGCATGTGGATCGCTATTCCGGCGATGTGCTGCTGGACATGCATTACGCCGATTATGGCCCGCTGGGTCGAGCGCTGGAGTGGGGCATCAATGTTCACCTGGGGCAGCAGTACGGGCTGATCAACCAGCTGGTGCTGGTACTGGCCTGTATCGCGATGGTGATGATGAGCGTCGGTGCGGGCGTGATGTGGTGGAAGCGTCGTCCGGTGGGCGGTATCGGTATCCCGCCGCTGCCCAAGGAGCGCAAGCGAATCGCCGGTGTCTGGGGCTTGATGATGATCATCGGTGTCATCTTCCCGCTGGTCGGCCTCTCGCTGATCGTGATGGGGCTGCTGGATTGGCTGTGGATTCGCGCCACGCACAAGCGAGGGGATGACCTGCAGGAGGCCAGCGCATGACACTGTCTCTCGCCAATTTCCCGATTCGTGCGCGTCGTTTGTCATCGCCAGTGAGCGCATCGCGTGGTCGTCTGCCAATGGCCATTGCCGCCGCGATCGCGGGTAGTGGCACGCTGCCGGTTTACGCCGATGCTGACACCACCAGCGTATTGCCGTTGATCCGTATCGAGGCTCAGGCGCCCATGGCCAGCCCCGTCCACGACGTGCATGCGGGGCATGCCAAGGGCGACATGGACCTTGGCGAACAGCTGCGCGAGGTCAATGGTGTCAGTGGCTCGCGCTTGGGTAGTCACGGTGTTTCGGCCATCTTCCGTGCGCAGGGCGGTGAGCGCCTCATCCAGGAGGTGGATGGCGCATCGCTTTATCCCGCCTGTCCGGGGGGCATGGACACCACACTGGGTTACGCCACTGCCGGCAGTCAGTCGGACCTCACGCTTTACAAGGGCGCGCAGACCGTCAGTCGCGGCCCCAACTTTGCCGCGGGCAGCATCGAGGTGACGCGTCAGACGCCCTCGCGCAGCGATGATGATGGCGTCCAGGGTACCTTGGGGGCTGGCTGGCGCAGCAATGATGACGCCACCAGCGAGACTCTGTCACTGACCGCCAAGCAGGGCGATTTCTGGGCCGCACTGGACTTCGAGCATTCCGAGCGCAACAACTACGAGGATGGCAATGGCGATACTCAGTCAGGCGCGTATCGCAGCGACAATGGCAGTATCCGCATTGGCGCCTTCGCCACCGAGGATGTCGCCATCGAGGCGGGTGTCGCCGTGGTGCGCATCGATGATGCCCTGTATCCCACCATGGATGCGCCACGCAGCGATATGGACCGCCAGTATCTCAAGCTGACCATCGACAACGTCGGGCCGTTCTCGCACACCGAGACACAGGTCAACCATGCTCGCGTCGTGCACGACATGGATAACGTCACCCTGCGTGACTTTGATGATTCCAGCGCCAACTCGATGAGCATGGACATGAGCTCGGGCATGGATATGAGCTCAGATATGGACATGAGCGACATGGCCATGTTCTCCAGCGCGACCACCGAGACCTGGTATGCCAGCACCCAGGGCGATATTCCGCTGACTGTCGGCGGACATGACGCGATATTGACGCTGGGTGCCGATGCCGAACGGCTCGAGAGCAATACCAACTCCCGGATGGGCATGTCACTGGATAGCCTGTCGGATAGCCAGACCTGGCCGGATGTCGTGCGGACGCGCGGTGGGGTATTCGCGGAACTGGATACCATCCTTGATGCCGACAACCGACTCGTGACCGGTGCGCGCTATGACGTCTCCATCAGTGATGCGCGAGATGCCAATGAGGTGGTGGGTAGCAATGCCTCGGCCATCTCCGCCTGGCGTGCCCAGTATGGCGATGATGTTGACGCCAAACAGCGTGATGGCGAACTCAGTGCACTGGCGCGTCTGGAGCATCGCGTCAATGAGGCGGTGAAAGGCTATGCGGCGCTCAGTCGCAGCGTACGCTTCCCGACGGCCAGTGAGCGCTATTACAACCGCCAGTCCGACTCCGATGGTTGGTTGGGTAATCCAGAGCTTGATCCCGAGATCCATCAGCAGCTCGAGCTTGGGGTGGCGGTCAGGCAGGGCGCCTGGCGTTATTCGGCGGACACCTACTACAACCGGGTGCATGACTGGATCGAGCTGACCGAAGGCGACTCGCTGACCACCTACGACAATGTCGAGGCCGAGATCTACGGTATCGAGCTGGAAGCCAGTTGGCGGCAACACGGCTGGCGGCATTCCGCAGGCGTTGCCGCCACGCACGGCACCAACCTGAGCGATGGGACGCCCCTGTCACAGGTCGCCCCCTTCAATGGCTATCTGGCGACACGCTATGACGCGGATCGTTGGTGGGCAGGTGCCCGATTCGATGCGGCCGCACGTCAGTCGCGTATTTCCGACAGTGAAGACGCGACGGCAGGCTTCGGCATCGTCGGCTTGGAGGGCGGGTACCATGTCACTGACGCCATCGAGTTGAGCGCCGGCATCTCCAACCTGTTCGACAAGGCCTACGCCTACCACGTCAATCGCTTCTACGACGATCCGTTGCAGGGCGATGTACAGGTCAATGAGCCGGGGCGTATCTTCTGGACGCACGCCAGCTGGAGCTTCTGAGACCTGTACCCTCTCAATAGTGAGCGCTGGTCGCCGCTATTCGTTAGAACGCAAGAAGCCCGCCATTGGTCATGTCACCGGTGGCGGACTTCTTTTTTACGAGCGGGCTCGAGTGCTTTCAGCGCTCGCAACTCACCTCTCGAACCTTCAGGCGCGGCCGACGTGCTCGCGTAGGTGCGTGCGGTAGGCCTGGGTGTAGGCTGCCAGGTCAGGATTCTTGATCACATCAGTGGCCAGGTAGGTCGGCAGGGCCGTCATACCGAGGAATTCCATCGCCTTGTGCACCGGGAAGTAGACGCCATCGATGCCCTTGCCCTCGAAGAAGTTGCCTTCTTCATCAAAGGCCTCAAGTGGCGCATTCCAGGTCAGTGACAGCATGTACTGGCGACCCTGCATCAAGCCGCCAGTGCCGTAGCCCTGGGTCGGGCTGGTGCGATGACGACCATCGCTGGCATACAGAGAGCCGTGGCCCTCAGTCAGGATGTCATCGAGATACTTCTTCACGGTCCACGGCAGACCCATCCACCAACCTGGGGTCTGATAGATGATCAGGTCCGCCCACAGCTGCTTCTCGATGTCCGCTTTGGCCTCGAAGCCTTCCTCGATGACGGTTTCACGCACTTCATGACCCAGCTCGGCCAGCTCACCGCGCGCCAGCTCATGCAGCGTCGCGTTCAGCTCGCCATTGGAATGGGCAAAGGCCTTGCCGCCGTTGATCAGTAGAATCTTCATGCCGGGTACTCCACAACTGTTGGCTTTTCAGCAATGGCGCACAGCATGAGCGTTCGCAAGTCATTGATAAAGCGGCACTGGCGTAAAACACCTTTGCTGTAGGTGCAACAATCCGATCAGGTTGCGCGCGATATCTACGCATTCACTCCCTTCATGCCTTCTGCGGTATGAGCGCCCAGGAAAGGGATTGTATTGCTGATGGTTGGGGCACTCGGAATTGCGCTCAGAGCTTTCGGCCAAGCTCACTAACGCAACCGCTTCAATTCCTGCCAGTTGGTGGTGTAGCGGGCGCTGCGGTGGGCGCAGCGCAGTTGCCAGGCGGCGTCGGGGCGTGCGACGCCCAGACGCACGGTGCCGCGGCCCATCTTCTGATTCATGGCGTCTAGTGTCGCCATCAGCTGCTGACTGCGTTCGCGCCTGGCGATGTCCGCTTCGTTGTCGAGCAACGAGAGTTGCTCGCGTGGCTGGTCGATGAGATCGAGCAGCATCACGCCAGCCTTCATGAAGCGATAGCCGCGCAGGTAGATATGCTCCAGCGCCTGTTGCGCGGCGGCGAGTATCTCGCGGCTGTCATTGGTGGGGGCGGGCAGCTCGACGATGGTGCTGGGTGAGTATTGTGGCAGGTCGGGTCGGTGGCGATTGCTCTTGAGGAAGACCAGCACGGCGCGTGTCAGGCTGCCTTGATGGCGCAGCTTCTCGGCGCCGCGTTGGGCATGCTGGCGGATGGCATCCCTGAGTTCATTCAAGTCACCGGTCATGCGCCCGAAGGAGCGCGAGGTCATGATGCGCTGGCGAGCGTCATCGGCATCATTCATCTCGAAGCAGGGCGTGCCTTGCAGTTCGCGCGCGGTGCGTTCCAGTACCACGGAATACCGCTGGCCGATGGCGCGCGGGTCGGCGCAGCGCAGGTCCCAGGCAGTGTGCAGGCCTTGCAGTGCCAGGCGTTCGACCAGTCGTCGGCCCACGCCCCAGACATCGCCCAGTGGCGTATCGGCCAGCAGGCGCTGGGTGCCGACTTCATCGGGTTCCAGCACGCAGACACCGCCGAATTCCGGACGCTTCTTGGCAGCGCGATTGGCCAACTTGGCCAGCGTTCGAGTTGGTGCGACCCCGACACACACGGGAATGCCGGTGAACTTGCGGACATTGCGGTGCAGGGTGCGGCTCAATGTCAGCATCGAGTTGCGATCAAAGCCATCGAAACGCACGAACATCTCATCGATGGAGTAGGGCTCGACCCCGGCGGAATATTCCTCCAGCACCTCACGCACGCGCGCCGACATGTCGCCATACAACTCATAGTTGGAGGAGAGCAGGTGGATGCGCCCCTCACGGACGAGTGGCTGTAGCTGGAAGGCGGGGGTGCCCATCTCCACGCCCAGCGCCTTGAGTTCGTTGGAGCGCGCGATCACGCAGCCGTCATTATTGGACATCACGCCGACAGGGCGGCCCTCCAGGCGCGGGTCGAACACTCGCTCGCAGCTGGCGTAGAAGTTGTTGCAGTCCACCAGTCCGATCATCGGCGTATTCATACCGCGTATTCGTGGATGACGGAACGCACCACCCCCCAGACCTGGCATTCGAGGTCGAAGATCGCGACCGGCGGATACAGAGCATTGCCGGAACTCAGGTAGGGGCGCTGACCGATCAGTTCATAACGCTTGACCACCACCTCACCCTCGATCAGCGCCACCACGATATGCCCGGGACGGGCATCGATGGAGCGGTCTACCACCAGGGTGTCGCCCTCATAGATGCCGAAGCCTTCCATGCTGTCACCCGCCACCGTCATGAAGAAGGTCGCTGCCGGACGCTTGATCAGCCGCTCGTTGAGGTCCAGCGTGCGCCCCGCGTAATCCTCGGCCGGCGAGGGGAAGCCGGAAATGCCAGCGCGCCCCGTGATGTGAGGGTGCGGCAGCGCACAGGGTTCCGGCGCTGGATGAGGGCGAGCCAGCGAGGCGTGGGACGGTTGAACGGCAGATGCGGTCATGGGTGGGGTCTCCTTTCGATACTGTATTCATATACAGTATCGGCGCTGAGAAGCCCTCAGGCAACCGATAATCCCTGCGAGTGCTGCACATTCACGAGACGCAGATCAGATGAGGTGCACCTGTGTTCAATGGTGGGCGGCAGGTAAAGCTGCTAGCGGAAAAAATTTCTCGGTAGGCCTCGCGTTTGCGTTTGCCTGATATCCGCCTTACCTTCGTTATTCCTTATATAACAATATTAGAGGTGGGAAATGCGGCTTCCGATGTTGGCGGTGGGTTTGGCATGCGGTATGTGCAGTGCCGGTGCGCAAGCGGCGGACTATCAGGATGTGCAGGATGCCGTCGAGCAACAGCGAGCGCCTCTGCTGGAGACGCTGGAAACACTGGTCAACGTGGATTCGGGAACGGGCTACCGTGAAGGCTTGAATGACGTTGAGGCAATGCTGACCCAGCATCTCGAAGCGCTTGGCGCACAGGTGGAAACGCACCCTGCCAAGACCTATGGCGGCAATACGATTGTCGGTCGCCTGCAGGGAGATGGCAGTCGCAAGATCATGTTGATGATTCACTACGACACCGTCTTCGATGAAGGCGCCGCCACGAAGCGTGCCTTCCGTATCGAGGATGGGCGTGCCTATGGCCCGGGCGTGGGCGATGCCAAGGGTGGCGCAGCTGTTATTCTGCACAGTCTCGAGGCGCTGAAGTCGCTCGGGTTTGATGACTATGGCCAGGTGACGGTTGTCTTCAATCCTGATGAGGAGAAGGGCTCGCCGGGCTCGCATGACCTGATTCATGAGCTATCGGCAGATCAGGATGCCGTGCTGGTATTCGAGCCTACCTTCGCTGACCCGGGAGTCGATGCCGTCACCGTCGTCACCAAGGGCATCAACTATGCGTTTCTCGAGGTGAAGGGCCGTGCCTCCCATGCCGGTGGCGCACCAGAGGAAGGGCGCAACGCCATCATGGAGCTGTCTCATCAGCTGCTGCAGTTGAATGAGCTTGATGATGCGGACAAGGAGACGACGCTCAACTGGACGATCGTCGAGGGTGGCGTCAAGCGCAACGTGATTCCGGAGCATGCCAGGGCGGAAGGTGATATGCGCTACTTCGATAGCAGCGAGTATCAGCGTGTCCTGGAAGAAGCGCAGGCCATCACGAAGAACCAGTTGATCGATGATACCGAAGTGGAGTTTCACCTAGAGAAGGGGCGTCCGCCGCTGCCTGACAACCCGCAGAGTCAGCAGCTGGCCGAGCAGGCCCAGAAGATCTATCAGGAGTTGGGGCAGACACTGCAAGCGGTCGAGATCGGTGGCGGCACCGATGCGGCCTACGCCTATCATGCAGATTCCGATAAACCGGCAGTGCTCGAATCCCTGGGTCTCGTCGGCGGCGGCTATCACAGCGATCAGGAGTTCGTGCTGGTCGATAGCGTCGTGCCACGCCTTTACCTGACGACGCGCATGATCATGCAATTGTCCGAGGATCAGCCGCAGGAGTGAAACCGGGGTTGTAGCGGTAAATGATATGCCGTCATGACAGCAAGCCCGATAAAAAAGCCCGGCCTCCTGGAGGTCGGGCTTTTTTGGGTCTTTCCCAATGCTGTTCTGTCTATCAGCCCGCCGGGCTCAGGATGCGGATATCGCCATCGGCGATCCAGTCACCGGCGTTGTCGCGGAAGCGCTGCATGTGTTCGGTCTCACGGTGGGCCTGCAGCGCATCGTGGGATTCCCAGGCTTCCACCACGGTGATGGTGTCGGGGCGTGGGTCGTTGTCCTTGTCGGCGGCGCGTTCGGAGTCCAGGCACGGGTGGTAGGCGTGGCAGCCATCTTCCTCGCGCACGGTGGGCGCGACGGCGCAGAGTTCATTGAAGACATCCTGAACGTGGCCTTCCTTGGCGGTAACGGTGGCGATTACCCAGATCATCTTGGCTCCTTGTGACGGTGCTGACCGCCGATGTTGTCGGGATTCTCGTGATGAGATGTCCTGACTATGTGGAGCCGTTTCTGGCCACTGCAAGGGGCAGGGGCTGACTGCCGGCATGACCCTGCATGATTAGCACATGAAAGCGCCGGACAGCAGGGCTGTCCGGCGCAGTTGTCATCAGACGATGATCCGCGTTCGTGATGGATCAGAAAGCGAAGGCGATGGATCAGGACGGGAAGGCGAACTGGGCGCCTTCACGCAGACCGGCGGAAGGCCAGCGCTGGGTGATGGTCTTGCGGCGAGTGTAGAAGCGCACCGCATCCGGGCCGTAGGCGGACAGATCGCCGAACAGCGAGCGCTTCCAGCCGCCGAAGCTGTGATAGGCAACCGGTACCGGCAGCGGCACGTTGATGCCGACCATGCCGACCTGGATGTGATCACTGAAGTAGCGGGCGGCTTCGCCATCACGGGTGTAGATGCAGGTGCCGTTGCCGTATTCGTGATCATTGATCAGCTGCATGGCGGCTTCCATCGAATCGGCGCGCACGACCAGCAGCACCGGGCCGAAGATCTCTTCCTGGTAGCAGGTCATCTCCGGGGTGACGCCATCGATCAGGGTGCCGCCGACGAAGAAGCCGTTCTCGCCGCCTTCGACCTGCGGATTGCGGCCATCGACCACCACCGTCGCGCCTTGCTGCTCGGCGCTGTCGATGTAGCCGACCACCTTGTCACGATGGGCCGCGGTGATCAGCGGGCCGAAATCATTGCCCTTGTCGCTGTAGATGCCGACCTTGAGGCCTTCCATCTGCTGCTTCATCTGCGCGATCAGCTTGTCGGCGGCGTCATCGCCCACGGCCACCGCGACGGACAGTGCCATGCAGCGCTCACCGGAGGAGCCGAAGGCGGCGCCATTCAGTGAGTTGGCCACGTATTCCATGTCGGCGTCCGGCATCACGATGGCGTGGTTCTTGGCGCCACCGAGGGCCTGACAGCGCTTGCCGTTGGCTGCGGCGCGGCTGTAGATGTATTCAGCGATCGGGGTGGAGCCGACGAAGCTGACCGCCTGAATGCGCGGGTCGTCCAGCAGCGTATCGACGGCTTCCTTGTCGCCATTGACGACATTCATGACGCCGGCCGGCAGACCGGCCTCCATCAGCAGCTCGGCGATGAACAGCGTGGAGGTCGGGTCGCGCTCGGAGGGCTTGAGGACGAAGGTATTGCCGCAGGCGATCGCCATCGGGTACATCCACAGCGGCACCATGGCCGGGAAGTTGAACGGCGTGATGCCGGCAACCACGCCCAGCGGCTGGAATTCACTCCAGGAATCGATGCCCGGGCCGGTATTGCGGCTGTGCTCGCCCTTGAGCAGTTCCGGGGCGCTGCAGGCATATTCGACATTCTCGATGCCGCGCTGCAATTCGCCCAGCGCATCGTGACAGATCTTGCCGTGCTCCTGACCGATCAGGCGGGCGATCTCGTCGGCATGTTCTTCCAGCAGCTGCTTGAAGCGGAACATCACTCGGGCGCGCTTGATCGGCGGCGTGTTGCGCCACTCCGGGAAGGCGGCCTCGGCGGCCGCGATGGCTTCCTCGACCGTCGCCTTGCTGGCCAGGCGCACCTGACCGCCGACTTCGCCGGTGGAGGGATTGAAGATGTCCTGGGTACGGCCTTCGCTGTGATCGATGTTGCCGTTGATGAGGTGTCCGAGCGTCTTCATTGGGTGGGTCTCCCTGAGATGACTTGTGAAATGAATGGCGATGAATGAAGTGGTGTTGATCGTCAGTTCTGAATGTTGATGGTCAGCCTTGAGCGTCGACCGTCAGCCTTGAGCTTCGAGCGTCAGTCCTGGGCGGCGAAGGCATCGCCGAGGGCATTGATCAGACGGTCCAGCTCGTCGTGTTCGGTGATGAACGGCAGGCCCAGCTGGATGGTGTCGCCGCCGTAACGGACATAGAAACCGGCCTTCCAGCAGTGCATGGCAATCTCATACGGGCGCCGCGCCGGCTCGCCGGGATAGGCCTCGACCTGCAGGGCACCGGCCAGACCGTAGTTGCGGATGTCGCTGATGTAGCGCGTGCCCTTGAGCTCGTGCAGCTTCTTCTCGAACACCGGACTCAGCTCGCGGACACGGGAGATGAGCTGGTCGTTCTCGAGCACGTCGAGGGCTGCCAGCGCCGCGGCACACGCCACCGGGTGACCGGAGTAGGTGTAGCCGTGGGGAATCTCCATCATGTAGTCGGGGCCGCCGTTGTCCATGAAGGTCTGGTAGATGTCGCCCTTGACGACCACGGCGCCCATCGGCACCGCGCCATTGGTGATCTGCTTGGCGACGTTGAGGATGTCCGGCGTGACCCCGAATTCCTCGGCGCCACTCATGGCGCCCATGCGTCCGAAGCCGGTGATGACCTCATCGAAGATCAACAGGATGTCGTGCTGGTCGCATATCTCGCGAAGGCGCTTGAGATAGCCTACTGGCGGTGGCAGCACGCCGGCGGAGCCTGCCATCGGCTCGACGATGACGGCGGCGATATTGGAGGCATCATGCAGCGCGATCAGCTCCAGCAGCTCATCGGCGCGCTCGGCACCGGTCCTGGGCATGCCGGGCGTGAAGACATTTTCCTTGAGCAGGGTATGCGGCAGGTGATCGGCATCGACCCCCTGACCGTAGAGCGAGCGGTTGGCCCCGATGCCACCGACACTGAAGCCCCCGAAGTTGACGCCGTGATAGCCCTTGCTGCGTCCGATCAGCTTGGTCTTGGTCGGCTTGCCTTTCTTGCGCCAGTAGGCACGCGCGATTTTCAGTGAGGTGTCGGCACTCTCGGAGCCGGAGCCGGTGAAGAAGACGTGATCCAGCCCCTCAGGCATCAGCGTCTTGATGCGATGCGCCAGCTCGAAGGCCTTGGGATGGCCGTACTGGAAGGCGGGCGCGTAATCCAGCTCGCGCAGCTGCGCACTGACCGCCTCGGCGATTTCCGGGCGGCAATGGCCGGCACCGCAGGTCCAGAGACCCGACAGGCCATCGAAGATCTGACGGCCCTGGGAGTCCGTGAAGTAGGCCCCCTGCGCCTTGGTGATGATGCGCGGGTCCTGCTTGAACTGACGGTTGGCCGTGTAGGGCATCCAGTAGGCATCGAGCTGCTCCTGGCTCAAGCCTGCCTGGGCGGAAGGGGATGTATCGAAGGCGGTCATGATGTCTCCCACAGAGTGTTGTTGTTGGTTCTCGGCTCCTGTCCAACTAGATTAGGAAGTCCTTTTGGTAAGATAAATGCCATTGTCTTTACCTTCAGGAAAGCATTTACTTAACTTTCCGCTGGCGTTCGCTACGCCATCTCGGCGCAGTCAGGCGCCGTCTGTCGCGGAACCGTTCAATAACAGGAGGCGCGGGCCTATGCGAGGCGAGGTCATGCGGGGGCAGCTCGGCGATACCGACCTGCGTCTGCTGCGTATCTTTCGCAAGGTGGTGGAGTGTGGTGGCTTCTCAGCGGCCGAGATCGAGCTCAACATCAGTCGCTCCGCCATCAGCATGGCGATGAGTGACCTGGAGACGCGGCTGGGCCTCAAGCTCTGTCAGCGCGGGCGCAGCGGGTTTGCTCTCACCAATGAGGGGCGGGAAGTCCACGAGGCCGCGATGCAGATGCTGGCGGCGGCAGAGGGCTTTCGCACACGCATCAATGGTCTGCATGCCTGGCTCAAGGGTGAGCTGAACATCGGCATCACCGACAATCTGGTCACCATGCCCGAGATGCACATCACGGATGCGCTGAGTGCGCTGAAGGGTCACGGCCCGGAGGTGATGATCAACATCCGCATGATTCCCCCCAACGAGATCGAGCGCGCCGTGCTGGATGGCCGTCTGCATACCGGGGTGATCCCGACGCTCAAGACGCTGCCGGGGCTCGAGTATCGCTCGCTCTACGAGGAAACCTCCTGCCTTTACTGCGCACGGGGCCATGTGCTGTTTCGTGAACCCCGCGCGGGCGATACCCTCGCGCGGGGACGTCCGGTGGGCGAGGAAGAGATTCGCCAGCATGATGCGGTGCTGCCGGCCTACGCCCAGACGCCTGCGATCAAGGCGCTGCATGAGCCGCTCAAGGCCGCCGCCACCGCGACTGACCGCGAGGGCATCGCCTTCCTGGTGCTTTCCGGGCGCTATCTCGGCTATCTGCCCACCCACTATGCCGAGCGCTGGGTGCGCGATGGCCAGATGCAGGCGCTCAGCCCGGTGGCCAACTCCTATGTCACCTATTACAGCGCCATCACGCGCAAGAGCCGCCCACCCAATCTGGTGCTGGAGCGTTATCTGAAGGAGCTGGATACCCTGCGCCAAGCGAAACCAGCTCGAAGAGTGTAGTCGGCGAGGGAGAGTAAGCTACGAACAAGTCCAAGCGTGTCGGGGTCAGAGAAGTCGCCCAGCTGGCGGGTGGAAGCAGCTATACGCTCTTAAGGAGACGGTGGCTAGTGTAGGGTGCCGGATGATGAAAGCTCCCCCCGCAGCCTTTGGTTGCCGGGGGCTTTTGCGTTTCAGGCTATTGCGGATGCGATAGTGATTCGCTGAAGGTCTCGACCAGGTGCTGGGCAAATGCCTGCACGCGACGAGGTTGGGCGCGCGCCGGCGGAAACAGCAGCTGCAGCGGCGAGGGCGGCGCGGCATGTTCCGGCAGCAGTTCGATCAGGCGACCCGCACGCAGATCCTCCTTCACATCGACTTCCGATTTCAGGGCGATGCCCAACCCTTCCAGGCACCACTGGCGCACCAGTTCGCCGTCATTGGCGATCCGGTTGCCACTGACGGTGACGATCTGCGGCACCTTGTGACTGCCGAAGCGCCATTCGTTGTCGAGGCTCTTGCCGAAGCGCATCACCAGGCAGTTGTGGTGCTTGAGGTCCACCGGCGTCAGCGGCGCAGGATGCTGCGCCAGATAGGCGGGGGAGGCGCATATCAGGCGGCGTTTCTGGCCCAGATGCCGCACGCGCAGCGTGCTGTCCATGATGGTGCCGAAGCGCAGGGCAAGATCGATCCCCTGGCCGACGATATCCACGTAGCTGTCCGACAGCAGCAGTTCTATCTCGATGGTGGGGTGCAGATGCTGGAATTCGGTGATGGCGCGTGACAGGGCATTGCGGCCCAGGTCGCTCGGCGCACTGACGCGAATGCGGCCGGTGAGGGTCTGGGCGCCCAGGCGGATGCGGGTCTCCAGTTCCGACACGCTGTCGAGCAGGCCGCGAGCTTCTTCCATCAGTGTCCGGCCTTCTTCGGTCAGGCTGATGGCGCGCGTGGTGCGGTTGAGCAGCACTACCCCGTAATGGGCTTCCAGCGCGGCGAGGCGCTCGGACACGGTGGTGGGCGACAGCCCCGTCTCGCGTCCTGCGGCGGTCAGGCTGCCTTTCTCGATGATGGTCAGGAACAGGGCGATGTTATCCAGCAGCATTGTACGGTTTTTCCGAATTATCTTTGCGTAAGTTGGATGTTTATACGGATGAGGCTTGTGGCCAGGATGACCACATCGCTTGCGCAACTCAAGCTTCCCGATCACGCCACGGAGTCCCTTTCATGACCCAGCTGACCGTCATCGCCAATATCCATGCCAAGCCGGACCAGATCGAGCAGGTCAAGGCAGCGCTTCTGGCACTGGTGCCCATCACCCGTGCCGAGGAAGGCTGCCTTGGCTACACCCTGCACCAGAACAACGATAACCCGGCGCATTTCACCTTTCATGAGAATTGGGCCTCGCGGGAACTCTGGCAGCAGCACATGCAGGCCCCGCACCTGGAAGAGTATGTGGCAGCGACCGAAGGCGCGGTCAGCGAATTCACCCTGCATGAAATGACCGCCTTCGACTGAGAGGCGGGCCTGGGCCCTGGATATGGGCCCTGGCTTACCACCGCGGCCATGCAGGCCTGCTCGCTTTCTTTCTCCTTCAAACAACCCACTCGAGGCAGTCATGACAGACCCCATCCGTATCGGCCATATCGCGTTGTCCTTCCATGAGGCCAGTGCTCGGGAAGTGGCGCGTGTTCTGGAGAGCCACGGTCATGAGGTGACCTTCGCCTCTGCTCCCCACGAAGAGGCCTTCGCGATGCTGGGGCGAGGGGAGGTCGACATTCTGGCCTCCGCCTGGTTGCCGTCGAGTCATGAGACCTACCTGGCCCCCATGCTGGAGGACGTCGACAAGATCGCCGTCATCTATGAGCCGTATTGCATCTGGGGAGTGCCGGATTACGTGCCACAAAGCGCGGTGGCAAGCGTCACGGACCTGCTGCGGGAACCGGCGCTCAGCAAGATGGAGCTGATCATCCAGGGCATCAATCCGGGGGCCGGCATCAGTCGCTTCTCGGCCGAGATGATCAAGCAATATGGTCTGGACGCTGCCGGGTATGTCTTCCGCACCGGCAGCGAAGCGGACTGCTTCGATCGTTACGAAGCGGCGGTGGCGCAGGGACGTTGGGTCGTGGTGCCGCTGTGGCATCCGCAGTTTCTGCATCACCGCTACCGGATTCGCGCCCTCAAGGAGCCCAAGGGGCTTCTGGGTACTCGGGATGACGCCACGCTGGTGGTGCGCAAGGAGGCTCGCCTGCGCATCGGCGCCGCGGCCCTCAAGGACCTCTCTCAGCTCTACATCGGCAATCCTCGCTTGAGCGAACTGGAAGACGACCTGCGTCGCCGCCTGATTTATCGCACCTGATTTATCTCGCCTGAATCTCGACAAATCCCGGGCGATGGCCACGTCACCGCCCAGTCTCTTCATCTCATCATCATCGACCCTGCCGGTGCAGCGCACAGCGCCAACCGGCGGGCAAGGAGTCCCCATGCCATTTTCTCGCCTCAAGACTGCCATTCTCATCGCCTCGCTGGGCGTTGCCACTGTCGCCGGCGCCACTCAGGCGGCCGCTGACAGCACGGCTGTTAACCCCCAGAATGCGCAAGTCGCCTCCCTGCGTGACGGCACGCTGACCACCGTCGCCGAATATTCGGACACCCGCCCCGGCAACATCACCTTCACGCCGGATGGCCGCTTGATCATGTCCCAGCAGCCTCTCGATGCACCGGCACTGCGCGTGGTCGAGATCACCCAGGACGGCAAGCGTGTGCCGTTCCCGAACCTGGACTGGGCCGATGGCCCGGAAAAGGGCGAGGTCGGGATCGCCTCGATCATCGGCGTGCACTCCGACAGTCAGGGTGTGGTGTGGATGCTCGACATGGGCAGCCAGGACAGTGCGCCCAAGCTGGTGGGCTGGGATACCCGCAGTGATTCGCTCAAGAAGGTGATTTCGCTTGCCGGTGACAGCGTGCTGCCGATCTCCTTCCTGCAGGATTTCGTCATCGATGAGCAGCGCGGCAAGATCTATATCGCTGACATGACCTTTACCGCGCCGGCCTCCAGCATGAAACCGGCCTTCGTGGTGGTGGATATCGCCAGCGGCAAGACGCGTCGCGTGCTGCAGAGCGATGAAAGGCTGATGCCGGTGGAACACGACATGGTCATCAATGGCCATCTGATGGCGGCCAAGGGCGACAAGAATGGTGAGCCGAAGCCCTGGTACCTGGGCTTGAATGCCATCGCCTTCGATCCGGCGGACGACGTCGTCTATTTCGGTGGCGTGAACGGCAGTGAGATCTATCGCCTGCCGGCGGCTGAGCTGGCCGATGACACTGCCACTGAGGCGGAACTGGCTCGCGCCATCACGCCTTACGCCCCCAAGCGCCCCAATGATGGATTCATCTTCGATGGCCGCCGCAGCGGCATCATCGCCGGTGACGCGGAGCACAACGCACTGACCTTCTCATCGCCGGAGGGCATGTCGGTGATCGCCCAGGATGACGAGCGTCTGCGCTGGCCGGATGGCTTCGCCTTCGCGCCGGATGGCAGTCTCTACCTCACCACCAACCAGCTGAACGCCCACCCGGCACTCAATCAGGGTGTGGATGGCAGTGACAAGCATTACTACCTGCTCAAGCTGACACCCGCCAACTGACCCTTGCTCCCTTGGGGCTTGGTCCTCGGGCAACTCATTGCCTTGGCGCCATGGCTTTCTCGCTAGCCTGTGATCTGCGCAGGACGTGTCTCACGACCGTCCTGCGTTGTCGTTTTTGTGTCTGGCCGGCGCATCTCGCATCGCAAGCCGATGACCCGTCGGCGTCTCCCTGCACGCAACACGCAAACTCGCCATACATTATCCGCTTTATCCGGATTAACCTTGCGGGTGAGGGCTGTTTTTACGCCAAGGCCAGAGAGTTAACATGCTGTCATCGCATCACGGCACGGCCTTTCAGTGCTGCCGTGACTGACATGATCTTTAGGAGAGACTCTGATGAAAGCCATTGGTTACTACGCTGCCGGTTCCGTTGATCGTGACGACGCCCTGGTCGATATCGAACTCGAGACACCGGTCGCCACCGGTCACGACCTGCTGGTCAAGGTTGCCGCGGTGTCTGTGAATCCGGTGGATTACAAGATTCGTGAGAGCCGCGAGCCGGCCGCCGGCGAAGCTGCCGTCATCGGGTGGGACGCCGTGGGCGAAGTCGTCGCCATCGGTGACAAGGTCACGGCCTTCGCCCCGGGCGACAAGGTCTGGTATGCCGGTGATCTCACCCGCGCCGGCACCAACAGCGAATTCCACCTGGTGGATGAGCGTATCGTCGGCCATGCGCCCAAATCCGTGGCGGCCCATGAGGCGGCTGCGCTGCCGCTGACCACGCTGACCGGCTTCGAGATGCTGTTCGATCGTCTGCGTGTCACCGAGCCGGTGCCGGGTGCTGCACGTGCCATCCTGATCATCGGCGGGGCCGGTGGCGTGGGCTCCATCACCATCCAGCTGCTGCGTGAGCTGACTGACCTGACCATCATCGCCACGGCGTCACGTCCCCAGACCCGCGAGTGGGTGAAGTCACTGGGCGCGCATCACGTCATCGACCACAGCCAGCCGCTGCCGGCCCAGATCGAGGCGCTGGGCATCGGTGCCCCGGCCTTCGTGTTCTCGACCAACTTCTCCGAGCACTACGCGCCGCAGGTCGCCGAATTGATCGCGCCGCAGGGCCGTTTCGGCATGATCGATGACCCGGAGACCCTCGATGTGGTGCCGTTCAAGCCCAAGGCCGTTTCCATCCATTGGGAGCTGATGTTCACTCGCTCACTGTTCACCACCGCCGATATCACGCGTCAGGGCGAGATTCTCACCAAGGTGGCGGGTCTGCTGGACACTGGCAGAATCACCTCCACCGCGACGGAAACCTTCGGCACCATCAACGCCGAGAACCTCAAGCGCGCGCATGCCTTGCTGGAAAGCGGCAAGGCCAAGGGCAAGATCGTCCTCGAAGGCTTCTGATCGAAGCCACTGTCGAGGCGGTGATGTGAAAGGAGTGCGGCCGGGCAACCGGTCGCACTCCTTTTCGTGAAAGACACTCTCATTGCCACCCGGCACTCACAAGCCGCCTTGTCTGCTGGGGAGTGCCGGGTGGCTGATACAATGATGGAACCCTGTCATGGGCATACAGCGCCTTGATCATGTGAACCTGCGAACCGGACAGCTGAGTGCCATGCTCCAGTGGTATGGCGATGTGCTGGGGCTGCACAGCGGGCCGCGTCCCGATTTCCCCTTCGCCGGTGCCTGGCTTTACGCCGGGGACGTGGCAGTCATCCATCTCATCGACATCGGTTGCCTGCCAGCGATCAGCAGTGATGCCAGTCTCCGGCTTGAGCATTTCTCGCTTGCCGCCACGGATATCTAGGCATTCGAGGCGCGCCTGGCGGCGTCCCGTACGCACTATCAGCGTATCGCGCTCGCGGGCTCGTGCAACTGCACATGCGAGATCCGGACGGCAATCATCTGCATCTCGATTTTGCCACCGCACCCTGCAGCGCCGTGGCCTGATCTGGCTCTTGGAGGTCATATCTGGCGCCAAGTGGCTGCCAGACTTGAGGAAAGCGTGTAGATCGTGCGTTATCCAACCGCAAATTGCGCCGCTGACGCGATAAGCTGATGGTAGGGAATGGCGATCTGGAACCCAGGGTGTCCAGCCGTCAGCAGGATGGCCTGAGCTGGACTCAGCACATCGCACGCATACGCAATCTGCCGAGGAGGCCAACATGGCGAAGCGGTCATTTGCGGTACTGACCCTGATGTTGTCGTTGCTGGGTGCTGGCCTCGTGCAGGCTGACTCGGCGGGTGATGGCAATGATGACAAGGACGAGGAGCGTCTGCGCCAGAAGCATCATGATCTGGAAGGTCAGGTAAAGGCGCAGCGCGTTCAGGCGCAACAGATGCGGGAATTGAAGAAGATCCAGCACCAGGAAAAGTTGGCTGAGAAGAAATCAGTGGCAGAGGCTTCGCCGGCTCATGTCTGGAAGCGGGGCGGCAAGGTGCCGGACACTGTCGCCCGGGATGATGGTCTTCGGGTCGAGAACTGGCAGCAGCACAAGCTCTCGGAACCCGGCGCCAACCAGCGCTGGCTGCAGCTCAAGAATGCCTTCGTGCTGATGAATACCGAAAGCCATGTCATCGATGAGATCGTGCTCGAGCAGTGATGCCGCGGGTAGCGATGACATTACCTATCACTGATGCAGGCTGTCCTCATCTGGCGACGCTCTGATGGGGCACCCACCCCCTTGCGACCATGGAATACGCAGGCACCAATGCTTGCCACGCGCCATGGCGCGCCATATCAGCCATTACGAATATCTGCTTCTCGATGTCGTCATTGCGCAACAAGGATGCGTCAACTGGCGACAAGTCGTTGCGAATTGTGCGCAAAAGTGGAGGTTGGCGCGCTGGCTTGCCGTGGCGAACACGAGGCGATAGTGTTCTCTCATACCGTTTATTAACACTGTTTCCTAACTCTGTCTCATGACCCAGTTTCATGACCCTGATTCACAGCCTCGGCATCCCTTGATGCCGAGTACGACGAGGAGGCCAGACATGCGCAATCGCACCCTGACCGTAATGATGATGATCTTCACCCTGATGACCGCGTCGCTGGCGCAGGCATCGCCCAACGACCGCGATGATCGTGGCGGTCCACACAACAGCCAAGGCAACCAGCACAACAGCCACGGCAACGGGCATCAGAAGAAAAAGCAGCAGGCGCGTCACGACCAGTCTCAGCGCCATGATCAGCAAAAGCATCAGGCGCAGGCCAGGCATCAAGGTCAGAAGTCACACAACTGGCGTCGCGGTGACCATGTGCCGCGCAGCTACTACTCCAACAAGCGTTACTGGGTGAGTGACTGGCGTGCTCACAAGCTGTCTGCGCCGCCGCAGGGGCATCGCTGGTTGAACATCGATGGTCGCTATGTGCTGGCGGCCGTGGCGGGCGGTGCCATTAGCGCGATCATTCTCAATCATTGAGGACAGTCAGACTGTCCGCGTCATGAAAAAGGGGCCTCCAGATGGAGGCCCCTTTTGCGTTTTGCGCTCGGCCGCTGCTGAGCTAAGCCATTGCTGCGGTCAGCCGTTGCTGTGGCAGCCATTGCTGCGGTCAGCCGTTGCTGCGGCAGCCGTTGTTGCGATTCGCAGCACAGCACTATTGCGCGAGCAGTGTCTCCAGCGCCTGGGCGACGCGCAGCAGCGCCACATCCTGACCCTGAGGGCGCGACAGCATCAGGCCCAGCGGCTCTTCGTTCACCGCTGCTGGTGCCGGAATCGAGATCGAGCTGGCATCCAGGTAGTTGAAGACGCTGGTGTTGCGCAGCGCGCGCTTGTTGAGCTGGGCGAAGAGCGCGCCATCCTGCTCCAGCAGGTCACGACGCGGGGCACGCATGGCAACGGTCGGCATCAGCACCGCATCGACATCCTGCACCTGCTGAGCGAAGCGTTGCTGGATGGCGGTGCGCGGCCACAGGCGCGCCAGATACTCGCTGGAGGTGATGTCGCGCCCGCCGTTCAGGCGTTCGGCGATCAGCGGATCATACTGGGCTTCGTGGGCGGCCAGCAGTTCGTGATGCACGGCGGCCGCTTCCGGAATGACCAGCCCGCCGCGCTGATTGATGGCGTAAGCGGCCTCGATGGCTTCGACCGGCGCACGCTGGAGGCGAACCCCCAGACCCTCGAGCCGTTCCAGCAGGGCGGCGAAGTCGGCGGCCACATCGGCATCCACTTCACTGACCAGCTCGCTCTCCGGCACCAGCAGCGTCAGCGGTCGAGTGAGCGGCGTCGGGTCAGCGACCTCACCGCTCAGGACTTCCCACAGGAGGCGACAGCAGGCGACGCTGGGCGCGATGGGGCCGATGCAGTCCAGGCTGGGTGACAGCGGGAAGGCGCCATCTCCCGGCACGCTGGCCTGTGACGGCTTGAAGCCCGTCAGGCCACAGAAGGCCGCCGGAATCCGCAGCGAGCCGCCGGTATCGCTGCCCAGGGTCGCAGCTGCCAGCCCGAAGGCGACGGAGGCGGCGCCGCCGGAGGTCGAGCCGCCGGTGATGCGCTCGCCATCGAAGGGGTTGGGCGGCGTGCCGACATGCGGGTTCAGGCCCAGGCCAGAGAACGCGAACTCGCTCATGCTGGTGCGGCCGGCATGCAGGATACCGGCGGCTTTCAGGCGGCTCAGCGCCACAGCGTCCTGATCGGCTGGTTGGCTTGCTGCCAGTGCCCGCGAGCCTGCCAGCGTCGTCATGTCGGTCTCGTCGAAGAGGTCCTTGATCGAGACCGGAACACCCCCCAGCGGCAACGACGTCGCCGCCGCCTTGAGTTGCTGCTGAGCGGCGGCCTGCACACTCATGCCAGCATCATCGCGGCTGATGATGCTGTGGCTGGCGCTCTCGCCCAGGGCCTGATGGCGCTCGGCAAGCACCGTGGCGGTCTGCTCGGGGCCGAAACTGCCTGTCTGATAGGCGGCCAGCAACTGCGTCAACGTGCGCTGGCGGGGCGAGCGCGCCCAGAATTCACGCGCCTGCTCAAGGCGCTTGTGCTCATCACTCATGCCACCACCTCAAGTTCTTCCACCTCATAACGGTGCTCGATGCGACGACCGGTCTGCGGGTCGATCAGGCGCATGGTAAAGCTCGGGCTGGGGCGGATGCCACCGATCGCCGGCACGGTGCCGCACAGCAGCACGCTGTTGGGGGCCAGGCTGCCGTCCTTGGCGATACCGGCCGGCAGGCGCTCCATCAGGGTGGCGACCGGCAGCAGCTCAGCGAGAGTGCCCTGCTGATAGCGCACGGTCTTGCCGGCGTCTTCGATCTCGCTTTCGATCTCGAGGCTGTCCCAGTGGTCGATGACCTCACTGAGCTTCCAGGCGTGGCGGGCAATCGGCTTGGCGCACAGCTGCTTGGATTCGGCGACGCCGACGGCTTCGAGCTTGCGGTCGGTGTGGTCCGAGGCGATCGTCACCCACAGGGTGCCCTCGGCGTCGCTGACCAGACAGGTCTCGACCTCACCGGAGCCTTCGCCGCCGAGCATCGCGACCTGTGAGGCCTGGGTCAGGGTCTCGCGGGTCACGCGGTAGAACAGCGGGGTCTGGGAGGGCGGCGCCACGCCCAGCAGCTTGAGCTCGTCGATATGGTGCTGCACGCCCGCCTGGTCGCGTCCGGCCCAGCCGGCAATCGCGACGCGCTGGACATCAAGGGTGAATTCGCCGTTGTCATGGGTAAAGGTCAGCATGGGAATCGCTCCGTTATCGGGGGTTGTCGTTGTTCTGTGCAGGAAGTCTTGAGTGAACGGTGTTGCGCCAATGACACCTGCCGGCTTGCCAGCAGGTGCCTCGCAAAAGTGGATTTACAGCGCCGAAGGCAGCCACAGCGCGATCTGCGGGAAGGCCACCAGCAGCGCGGCCATCACCAGCATCGCGCCCAGATACGGCAGGGTGCCGATGATGACGTCGGCGAAGGCTTCGCCACGCCGTGAGGCCTGCACGATGTAGAGGTTCAGGCCGACTGGCGGGGTGATCAGTGCCAGCTCGACGAACAGGATCATCACGATGCCGAACCACACTTTGTCGTAACCGGCCGCCGCGATCAGCGGAGTGACGATGGGGATGGTGATGACCATCAGCGACAGGGTCTCGATGAAGAAACCGAGCACGATGAACAGTGCGATCACCGCCATCAGCAGCGCGAAGGGCCCCAGGTCATAGGCCTCGAGCAGGCCGGTGACCTGCTGGACCATGCCGGAGGAGGCCAGCGCGAAGTTGAGGAAGGAGGCCGCCATGATGATGAACAGGATCATCGAGGTGGTCTTGACGGTGCCATCCAGCGCGCGGCTGATCATCGACAGATTCAGCGAGCGGTTGATGGCGGCGAGGCCCAGCGAGGCCAGCACGCCGATGGCGGCGGCTTCGGTCGGCGTCGCCCAGCCCAGATAGATGGAGCCGACGATGACGATGAACAGCACCAGCAACGGCAGCAGGAATGACAGGCTCTTGATGCGTGTGCTCCAGCTGGCGCTCTGACGCGGGCCGCCCAGTGACGGCTTCCAGACACATAGCAGCAGCGAGGCCAGCATGAACAGCGCCGCCAGGCCGAGGCCCGGCACCAGGCCGGCCATGAACAGCTTCGGGATGGAGGTCTCGGTCAGGAAGCCATAGACGATCAGGTTGATCGACGGCGGAATCAGGATGCCCAGGGTGCCGCCCGCGGCGATGCTGCCGCAGAACAGCTTGGCGTCATAACCGAGCTTCTTGCCCTGGGGAAGTGCCACGGTCGAGACCGTGGCCGCCGTGGCCACCGAGGAGCCGGAGGTCGCCGAGAACAGCGCCGAGGTGGTGATGTTGGCGTGCAGCAGGCCGCCTGGCAGCCACGACAGCCAGTGGTCCATGGCGCGGTAGGCCTTCTCGGCGATGCCGGCGCGCACGATGATCTCGCCCATCAGCACGAACAGCGGAATCGCGATCAGCAGGAAGGAGTCCGCGGCAGACCACAGGTTCTGGCCCAGCGCCTTGGTCAGCGGGAAGAAGGAATAGAACTGGTCGATCCCGAAGGCGAGCAGGAAGAGGGTGACCGCAACGGGAATGCCGGCCAGCAGCAGGGTGAGGATACCCACCGAAAGAAAGCCCAACATCAGCGAGTCTCCTTGGTCGTGGAGGCAGCCTGGGCCAGAGCCCCTTCGCTTTCTCCGTGATCGGGGCCGGCCAGTGTCTCGAGCGTGGTGGTATCACGCAGACAGGCGGCAACGAGAACGCGCAGTCCCAGCACGCTGGTGGTGATCGCGAACCAGGCATAACCGGACAGCCACAGCAGCTGCGGAATCCACAGCGGTGTCGCCAGCGGGGTGTTGGCGGTGGAGCCGTTGCTCAACGACTTGCCGAGCACCGGCCAGGCATTGATCAGAATCACCCAGGCCACCAGGTTCAGCGCCAGCATCGCGAGGATATCAAGGGTGTGGCGCGAGAAGGCCGGCAGCTTGCCGTGCACGACATCGATACGGATGTGGGCGCGCTCCATCAGGGTGTGGGAAAGGCCCCACGCCGAGAGCATCGCCAGCACATACCCGGCATATTCGTGCACGCCGGGCAGCGGATGATTGAACAGTTGGCGCATCAGGATCTCGGCGCCGATGAAGACCACGACGGCCAGCAACAACAGGCCCATCAGGCGTGCGGCGTGGCGTGATATCGCGCGTGTCAGTGACACGAGGACATCGAGTGCGTGAAGGAAGGAGTTCATGAGTCGGGTCCTGCTGGGGCGCTGAACGAAGGCCGCTTTCTCGAGAAAGCCTGCTTATGAAGCCTGCTTTTGAAAGCTTGCGCTTGAATACACAGGCGCGAGTCGTTCAGCGCTACGTCTCTGGGGAACATGTCTGCCACGTCGGGACAGGGCGGGGCTATCGGCACCTGCTCGCGAACAGGCTTCGGTGAGCAGGTGCCGCTGGATCACTCCGCGCTGGCGGTCAGGCCGACGACCTTGCCGACGCTCTCGTTCCAGGTCTTGCGCGTCTCGGCATCGACACGCGCCGCCCAGGCAGGCAGGACGGTGTCTTCGAGCGCCGCACGTGCGCGCTTGGCGTCGTCGTCGCTGAAGTCGACCAGCGTCATGTCGGCGCTCTTGCCCAGCGGGCAATCGCCTTCACCGGTCAGGCAGGCCACGCCACGCGCGGTCTCGCCACGCGCGTTTTCCCACACCGGCGCGGTGAACTCGCTATCCACCTGTTGCTGGATCAGAGTCTGGGTCTCGGCGCCCAGGCCCTGCCACTTGTCCTGATTGATGGCGGTGATCACGTAATCCCAGCCACCCAGCGGCAGCGGCATCAGGTGGCTGGACACTTCATGCCAGCCGGCGCTGTAGCCGGAGAGCGAACCGGTGACGGCGCAGTCGATGACGCCACGCTCCAGGGAGCCGGGCACCTCGTTGAAGGCGATGTTGAGGCTCTGTGCGCCCAGCGCCTCGATGAACTCACCGGTGGAGCGGCCGCTGGCACGCACCTTCTTGTCCTGCAGGCCATCGAGCCCTTCGATCGGGGTGTTGCAGAACAGCACCTGAGCCGGATACGGCACGATGGCCAGCACGTGGCTGTTGAAGCGCTTGTTCATGGTGGACTCCGCCAGGGGGCGGAAGGCCTCGGCGACCTGCTGCGCTTCCTCGGCAGTGGGGGCCATCATCGGCAGGTCCAGCCCTTCGAGTTCCGGCGCATCGGACACGGTGTAGTCGGCCACGGTCATGCCGACATCGAAGACACCATCGCCCAGATAGCGATAGACGTCGGAGCCGGGGATGCCCATCTGGTCGAAGGTGGTCACCTGGGTGCTGAGTTCACCGTTGCTGGCGGCCGGGAGGGTCTCGCTCCAGAACGGCTTCTCGAACTGACGGTTGAGCTCCAGGCTGCTCCAGCTGCCTACCACGTTGAGGGTATCGGCAGCATTGGCGCTACCGGCGGCGGCGAGTGCGAGACCAAGGGCGGAGAGGGCAAAACGTGTCTTCATGGGAATCACCATTGTTGTTGTGCATCTGGTGTTATCGGAAAAGCTTGTTGGCTGCATCTTTGCGGGGTGTGTCTTTCCCGCTGCTGTCCTGTGCGTTGCTGTGCTGTGTTTCGATTCGCGGTGCGTCCCTGCACTGCGCCGGGCGTGATGAGTGCGGATTTCTCTCATGCCCGGCAGTACGCCTGGCAGCAGGTCATCCGTACTTGAGGCGATGATTGGGAATGTCGGTAATCAGCATGTGCCCCGGGCTATGCGCGATCGCCAATGGCAGTCGGGCATTCTCCAGCGCCAGTTGTGGTGTGACGCCACAGGCCCAGAATACCGGCATGTCACCTGTCTCAAGCGTAGGCGCATCGCCGAAGTCGGGGCTTTCGATATCGGAAATACCGATCAAGGCGGGGTCGCCCAGATGGACGGGGGCACCGTGCACACGAGGCATGTCGGTGGTGATCTGGATCGCGCGAATGGCGTGCGCCGCCGACATCGGGCGCAGGGATACCACCAGGTTGCCGTGGAAACGACCGGCACTGATCAGCGGAATATTGGTGCGATACATCGGCACGTTGCGCTTCAGGCGCGCATGGCGAACCTCGACACCCTCGTTGAGCAGTGCCTCTTCGAACGAGAACGAGCAGCCGATGGAAAACGCCACGAAATCGTCCTGCCACAGGGCGGCGATATCCTCGCGCGTTTCCTCAAGCTTGCCGTGACGATAGATGTGGTAGGCCGGCAGGTCGTGGCGCAGGTCGATGTTCTCACCGAGCCCTGTCGGGGCGGGAGAACCGACGGCCGTGACATCCAGCAACGGGCAGGCCTTGGGGTTGGCCTGGCAGAATTGCAGGAATTCGCCGGCAGCCTCGGCTGGCAGGATGATCAGGTTGGTCTGGGCGTAGCCGGCAGCGATACCGCTGGTGTGGCTGGCCCAATGACCGCTGCGGATCTGCTCGCGCGCCTCGCGGGGGGACGACGCGGCACTGAGAAGTGTCTGGGGCATCGTTGGAGCTTCTTGTGAAGTTGTTGTTGTCTGTCTTCACCATAAGAAGCGCACTCAGATAAATCCAATCGATTTTTATCGAGTTAAGCCATCGGAAATTCCTTTCATGTGGCGCGGGTCAGTAGAAACATCATGGCCGAAAGGGACGCTATGCAGGGTATGAAAGCCCGATAAGATCAGGCGATTCGTGAATGCGCCTCCTGATCCTGGCGGGCGATCTCGATGGCGAGTTCACACACGCCTTCGGCGAGGGCGCTTTCCATATGGGTCGGCCAGGAGGCGGTGAAGGTCAGTTCGGGCAGGTCGCAGGGCAGGCTGAGCAGGGTGCCCTGGCGGATTTCCTCGGCAACGATACGTGGCGGGATGGCGCCGACGCCCAGGCCATCCAGCGTCATGCGCACGATGGTCCACAAGGAGCTTGAGCAATGCAGCTTCACGTCATCCAGCCCCATCTGATGGAGCATGGAGCCAAGTTCATGGTGCGGCCGACTGTTGCGGGCAAACGAGATCAGCGGCAGATGATTCAGGCGCCGCAACGAGAAGTTGTCTTCGGTAAAGCCCAGCGCGGGGCTGATCACGAAGCCCATCGTGTAGTTGCAGAGAAAACGATTGAGCACACTCTCAGCCGTCACCGGCCCCATCAGAAAGGCGAGGTCGATATCGCCGGCGGTGAGCATGGCGGCAAGTCCCGGGGAGCTGTCGACCTCGAGTTCCAGCGTGAGGTCTGGATAGCGGCGCGCCAGTTCGGCCAGAAAACCGGGCAGCCAGCTATGCGCGACGGTCTCGACGACGCCCAGTCGCAGCACGCCCTGGAAGGGCGTATTCAATTCCATCATGGATAGCGCTTTCTGGCGCGCTTCCAGCAGTGCCTCGGCGTGGCGATAGAATTCGCGCCCCTTGAGCGTCGGCTGTACCGGTCGGCGAGTGCGCTCCAGCAGGCGGGTCTCCAGCGTGGTTTCCAGCTTGTTGATGCGTTCGGAGATCGAGGGCTGGGTCAGATGCAGGTGCTGGGCGGCCAGTCGGAACGACCCCAGGCGCGTGATCCACACGAAGGCTTCCACTTCCTTGAAATCGAACATGGCCAGATCCTGTCGTGATTGATGCCGCAAGCTTGAGGCTCACATTACCACTCGTTGAGAAATTGCGTTCTCGATGGCGTACATTCCGGTACGATATGGAGCATCGAGAAATGCGTATTTTCATGAAAAGGAATGATGATGAAGTCTAGCGTGCGAGTTGTCAGCCTGGTGATGCTGAGTGCCCTTTTCGTGGCAGGGTGCAGTTATACACCGGCGCGGATCGATGCCGAGCCAATCATCGAGATCGGTGATGGACACCATGACCACAAGCGTGGAGGCGGTGACTTCTGCCCGCCGGGGCAGGCCAAGAAAGGTAACTGCTGATCACGTCGAACCAGAAGGAGCCGCTCATGCGGCTCCTTTTTCGTTGTCGATCGCTTCCCGATATGGGCCTCTGGAGTCGCTCGGTCTGCAAGGATATCCTGCGTGATCCGAGTCTTGCCTCTTCCTCCACTGCTGCTGGCGGGTACTGTCTCCATGCTCAATCCCAAGGCGCTGACGGCGCTGAATGAAATCATCCGCCGGGGCTCACTGCGCCGAGCGGCGCGACATCTGAATCTCGACCCTTCAGCGGTGAGCCGCCAGATCAAGCAGCTGGAAGAAGAGGTGGGTGTCGCGCTGTGCGAGCGCAGCGAGACGGGTATGCGCGCCACCCAAGCCGGGGTGTTGCTGCTGGATCACTTTCATCGCCAGCAGGCGGCGGAGGCGGCAGCGCTCTCACAGCTGAGCGCCTTGCAGGGCCTGCGCAGCGGTGAGGTGAGAATCGCGGTGGGCGAAGGCTTCATTGCCGATCTGATCTCGCTGCCGTTGCAGAGCTTCATGGCACGTCATCCCGGCATCGAGGTCGTGGTGCGCATGGCGGGGGTGAATGAGGCGACTGAGCTGTTGCGCGACTTCGAGGTGGATATCGCGCTGCTCTACGCCCCGCCCGTCGATCCGATTCTTTGCTGTCATGTGGAGACCTGCCAGCCGCTGGATCTGATCGTGCCGGCGGAGCATCCACTACTCGAGATCGCAGAGCCGTTGACGCTTTCGCAGGTGGCGCAGTGGCCGCTGGCACTGATCGATGAATGCACCGGCATGCGTCAGATGGTCAATCAGGCGGCGCAGCAGGAGCGAGTCTCGCTGCGCGCGCAGTTGCGCACCAATTCCGTGTCGGTGCTCAAGAATTTCGTGCGTTCGGGGATCGGCGTGACCTTCATGCCGGAGTTGAGCGTGGTGGAGGAGCTGCGGCGCGGTGATATCTGCCTGCTGCCGATGCAGCACCCCGCGCTGGCGACGACCCGTGCGCAGATGTGTACGCGGCGTGGGCGCGAGATGACTGTCGCCGTCGAGGCCTGCGTCACCCATCTTCAGCAGGGCCTGCGATTCTTTACCGCGGATGCGCCACGATTGCTGGGCAAGTGACGTTCGACCAGTGCCATTCGCCGCGTGACATTCAAGCAGCATCGCTTGACGCACAGGCCAGGGTATCGGTGCTGACGGGCGCTTGTTCAGCTCTATCTCCTCACACGGCTGTCCCCTTGCACTGGCCATTCTCTCGCTCAGTGCAGCATGTCACAGAACTTCCCGACTGCCCCGTACAGCTCATGCTGGCGGGGCAGTCGTCGTCAGGCAGGGCACTATTCAGGCGCTTTTTCAGGTGTGGACGAAAAAACAACACTCAGGCGATTGATTAGTCTACAGCGGCAACGCTACTTTCGAGGTGTGAAGGCGAAAGTCCCTCACCTTGACTGGCCGCAGGGCCGCACTGACAAAGGCGGCGTCACTCCCGCCGCATACAACGAATATTTACAACAACAAAAGGGAATCCACATGTCCTTGTCCAAGACATCTCTGCTGCGCAAGACGCTCACCGGTTCCACTCTGGCGCTCAGCCTGCTGGCGGCCAGCGTGCAGGCCCAGACCATCAACCTCAGCTACAACGGTGCACCGGATGCCGACAAGAACGCGGTGCATGTCTTTGCCAGCAATCTGAAGACCCTGGTGGAAGAGAAGACCGACGGCGAGCTGGAGCTCAAGCTCTATCCCAACAGCATGCTGGGCGAGGAGCAGGAGCGCATGGAGCAGGTGATCAGCGCCCCGAATCTGAATATCGCCTCCTTCGCGGGCATGGCGCCCATCGTGCCGGAAGTCTATGTCAGCGCGACGCCGTTCATGTTCGACGGCTTTGATGAGGCGCGCCGTTTCTTCGATGAGGGGCAGTACTGGCAGCAGGTGCAGCAGCTATTCAGCGAGCGCACCAATGGCGCCGAGATTCTGGCCGTCGTGGAGGAAGGGGGCTTTCTGGCCTTCACCAACGACAAGCGCCCGATCACCAGCCCTGACGATTTCGAAGGCCTGCGCTTTCGCGCGATGGACCCAAGCCAGGTAGCGCTCTACGAGGCCTTCGGTGCCTCGGGCACGCCGATTCCGTGGACGGAGGTCTACATGGCGCTGCGCACGGGGGTGGCGGATGGTCAGATGAACCCGCCGATGTACATCCTGCTGGGCAGTCTGCAGGAAGTGCAGAAGTACCTGACACTGGCCAACATCCAGTATTCCGATCAGTTCCTGGTCGCCAATGGTCAGCTGCTCGAGAGCCTGTCGGATGAGGAGCGCACGGCACTTCTCGAGGCGGTTCAGGAAGCCAATGCCCAGGCCCGTCAGGACAACCAGAGCCAGGTCGAATCACGCATCGCCTCGCTGGAAGAGCAGGGCATGCAAGTGATCCGCCCGAGCGAAGCTGATCTCGAGGCATTTCGCAGCAAGGGCCAGCCGGCCTATCTCGAGTGGCTCAAGAGCCAGGACATCGCGCCAGAGCTGATTGATACCGCCATGAAGGATGCCGGCCTGTCCTCGTGATGGCCTGTCGCGATGGTCTGTTGAGATGGTCTTTCGAGATGACCAGTCGCGATGACCTGACACGCTGACTCGGTGAAAGGCGAGTGACGCTCAAGCATCAGCGAGCATCCCGCTGCGGTACCCGGTGCCCGGGCAATGATAGTCCGGGCATCGAGGCTCTGAATTTCCCTCCTTGCTGGTGGATTGCGGTAAATGACTTCCATGACTCCTTCACGACAGCCTTCCCTGCGGGAAGGCCTGCTGCTTGCCTGTGGCCGCGTGACACTGGCGATAGCGGCGGTACTGCTGGCTTCCACGGTGCTGATCATGCTCTACGGCGTGGTGATGCGCTATGTACTGGGCGGCGCGCCCATCTGGGTCGATGAGCTGACCCGCTATCTCATCATCGCCAGTGTCATGCTGGCGATCGGCGTCGTCTGGGCGGAAGGGGCGCACATGCGCGTGGCGCTGCTGGAACGGCGTCTGCCTCCGCGCATGGCCACGGCGCTGATCCATTACCAGTGGTGGCTGACGCTCGTGCTGATGGCGGGCGCGACCTGGATGACCTGGCACTACGCCATGTCGGCAAGCATGTTCCGCACCATGGGGCTGGGCGTCAGCCGCAGCGTGCCGATGCTGTCGATGCCGATCGGCTTCGCGCTGATCACGGCCCAGGTGCTGCTGCATGGCCCACGGCCACTGACATCCCCGGCGCTTGAGATCGCGCCGGACGAGGAGGTCGACGAGCCTGCGACACACGATGACAGGAATGGAGGGCCACGCACATGATCTGGGCAATGTTGGCCATCTTCGTCGTGCACGTGCTGCTGGGCCTGCCGCTGTTTCTCTCCCTGCTCGTCACCGCCGTGACCGGCTTCCTGTTCGTCGATATTTCGATGCTGGAGCGCCTCGGGCCACAGCAGTTCTTCGGTGGCATCAATGCCTTCTCGCTGATGGCGATTCCGCTGTTCATTCTCGCCGGCAACCTGATGAACATCAGTGGCCTGACCGAACGCCTCATGCGTCTTGCACGCCTGATGGTCGGACATCTGCGCGGTGGCATGGGCCATGTCAATGTCGTCTCCAGCGTGTTCTTCGCTGGCGTCAATGGTTCGGCGGTCGCCGATACTTCCGCGCTGGGCTCGCTACTGGTGCCGGCCATGCGCAAGGAGGGCTATTCGACTTCCTTTGCCGCAGGTCTGACGGCGGGCAGCTCGTTGATCGGGCCGATCATCCCGCCCAGCATCTTCATGATCCTCTACGCTTCGCTGACCAACACCTCCGTGGGCAGCCTGTTCCTGGCCGGTGTCGTACCCGGTCTGGTGCTGGCGGTGGCATTCATGGCGATGAATGCCTGGTATGCCCGGCGTCATGGTCTGCAGGCACGTGGCCAGGCACCGGCACGTCGCGAAGTGATCGCGGCGGTCATCGGGGCACTGCCTGCGCTGGTGGCACCGGTGATCATCGTCTCCGGTATCGTGCTGGGCATCGTGACCCCGACCGAATCCGGCGCCTTGATCGTGGCCTATGTGCTGCTCTGCGGCTTGTGCCAGGGGCCGCTCAAGCTTGTCGATGTGTGGGGTGCCATCAAGGACACGGCCCGCCTGACCAGCGCCATCTTCGTGATCATGGCGGTGTCGTCCATCGTCAGCTGGCTGCTGTCCTATGCCCAGGTGCCCAATCAGTTCGTGGCATTGCTGACGCCTTATATCGACAGCCCGATCCTGATCCTGTTGCTGCTCAGCGCCATCACCTTCGTCACCGGCATGTTCATGGAGGAAGTCTCGGCCTTGATGCTGCTGACGCCAATCTTCGTGCCTGTGGCCATGGCCGCCGGCATCGACCCCGTGCACCTGGGTGTCATCATCACGCTCAATATCACCATCGCGCTGATCACGCCGCCGATGGGCGCCTGCGTGTTCGTGGCCGCCGCGGTCAGCAAGCTCGAGATCACCTCGCTGTTTCGCACCATCTGGCCGTTCGTGCTGGTGGCGGTCGCGGTGCTGCTGATGCTGATCATCTTCCCGCCTCTTACCCTGTGGTTGCCGACCCTGTCTGGATAACAACTCATGACGTCAACATTGAAGCGCCCAATTCCCCCCATCCCGAGTCATGATGAGCCGGACTGGACCCAGGTCACCCGAATTCCCGTCAAGGGCTGTGACAGTACTCTGGTGCCGACCAGCCTCGGGCCGTCATGTCTGAAGGTCTATCCCGCCTACGCGCGCCTCGGTATCCCCGGGGCGGTCAATGAATGTCTGGTGCGGCGTGCGGTGTATCAGCGCCTGTTGCAGGCCGCGCGCGCCTTGCCGCAAGGGCTGTCGTTGGTGGTGATGGATGGCTGGCGTCCCTGGCGGGTGCAGCAGTATCTGTTCGAGACGCTGTATCAGTCGCTCAAGACGCATGACCCCGAGCTTGATGAGGCCCAGCTGCTGGCGCGTACGCGCGAATTCGTCTCGCTGCCCAGCCGTGACCCGGACGCGCCGAGTCCGCATCTCACCGGCGGCGCCGTCGATGTCACCCTGTGTGACGCCGATGGCTTGCTGCTCGAGATGGGGACGCTGTTTGACGAGGCGACCCCCGAGTCCCACGCGGATCATTTCGAGCGTCATCCGCCTGCCGGCGATACGCCCCAGGCCGAAGCACGCGACAATCGGCGTCTGCTCTATCACGTCATGACCGAGGCCGGTTTCACCAATCTGCCCAGCGAATGGTGGCACTTCGATTTCGGTGATCAGCTCTGGGCCTGGTACCGCGGCGAACCCGAGGCGCTGTTCGGTCCGGCGGAGATGGACAGCATCGAGAGTCTCTGGAAACGCTCACTGGCGTGAAGGTGTCAGAGGCATGCCTGACAGCCGCTGGCCTGCAAGACACGAAAGCCCCGCTCGATGGCGACTCGAGCGGGGCTTTCGTTTCAGCAGCTTATGCGATCAGCGTTCAGCGGGCCGTGCCTGATGCTCAGCTGACGATCTCGGCCTGATCGAGCATGGCATGGAAGAGCACGTTGCAGCCGGCGTGCAGGTCCTTGGGCGCGGCGTTCTCGATCTCGTTGTGGCTGATGCCGCCTTCGCAGGGCACGAAGATCATGCCGGCGGGGGCGATACGGCCCATGAAGATGGCGTCGTGGCCGGCGCCGCTGACGATGTCGAGATGCGAGTAGCCGAGCTGGCTGGCGGCATTGCGCACCGCGTTCACGCAGTTGTCGGCGAAGTGTTCCGGCACGAAGTCGGCGGTGGGGGTGAGCTCGTAGGTCAGGCGATGCCGCTGACTGACGGCTTCGACGACCTCTTTCAGCTCCGCGACCATCGCGGTGAGGGAGTCGGGTTCCAGCGAGCGCAGGTCGATGGTCATGTTGACCTGCCCGGGGATGACGTTGCGCGAGCCCGGGTGGACCTGCATCACGCCCACGGTACCGCGGCCATGCGGCGCGTGATCGATGGCGATGCGATTGACGGCGACGGTGATCTCGGCCGCGCCAAGCATGGCGTCCTGGCGCAGTGACATGGGCGTGGGGCCCGCGTGCGCCTCCTGACCGGTGAGGGTCAGATCGAACCAGCGCTGACCCAGCGCGCCCATCACCACGCCGATGGTGGTCGCTTCATCTTCCAGAATCGGGCCCTGCTCGATGTGGCTCTCGAAGAAGGCGCGCACGTTCTCGCGGGGGATCTCATCGCTGCCGCGATAGCCGATGGAATCCAGTGCCTCGCCGGCGGTCACGCCGTCGCTGTCCTTCTGGGCGAGCATCTCGTGCAGTGACAACTGGCCGGTATGCACGCCGGACCCCATCATGCAGGGCGCGAAGCGACAGCCTTCTTCATTGGTCCAGACCACCACTTCCACCGGGCAGCGGGTCTTGATGTCGTGCTGGTTGAGGCTGCGCAGGACCTCAAGCCCGGCCATCACCCCGAAGCAGCCATCGAACTTGCCGCCGGTCGGCTGGGTGTCGATGTGGCTGCCGGTCATCACCGCCGGTGCGTCCGGATCGGTGCCGGCGCGGCGCGCGAAGATGTTGCCGATGGCATCGATACGGATCGTGCAACCCTCGGCCTTGCACCACTGAATGAAGAGGTCGCGCGCCTGGCGGTCCAGCTTGGTCAGCGCCTGGCGGTTGACGCCGCCCTTGGGCGTGGCGCCCAGCTCGGCCAGGGTCATCAGTGATTGCCACAGGCGATCGCTGTCGGTGCGCAGCTCGCTCAGGGTATTCGCGGGCGATGTGTCCATCTGGGCAGTGGTCATCGGCTTCATCCTCTCGTGGATATTGTTGTTGTGCTTCCGGTTCTGCTCTTGTATCAATTCCGCTCTTGTTTTGGGCTCCGCTCCTGTTTCGGTCCAGACTTCGGCTTCGGGTCAGGCTCTGCTGTCGGCCATCAGCTGCGCGGGGGTGACGAGCAACTGGTCGGCCATTTCCACCTCGAGTGCCGTCATGTGGTGCTCGGCATCCTGCATGTGTTCTGTCATGAGCTGTCTGACCTGCTCATGGTCCTCGTGGCGAAACGCCGTGATCAGGCCGGAGTGGTAATGCTGATTGGCCTGGTCGAACTGCTTGCGCTCCGGCAGGTAGGCCTTCTTGATGACGACCAGCTCATGCAGCATGTCGTTGAGGAACTGGCACATGAAGCTGAGCAGTGGGTTGGGGCAGGCGCGGGCCAGCACCTGATGGAATTCGATTTCCAGGAAGCGCTGGCGCCGCTGGTCCTCGTCCTGTGGCTGGTGACAGCTGCAGTCATGGACATTGTTCTCGAGCGTCACCAGGTCCTCTTCGCTGAGCAGGCCCACCACCGAGACCGCCATCTCGACTTCCAGCAGTCGGCGTAGCTGATAGACCTGAGCGCCATTGAGCGTCTTGAAATGCAGGAAGCTCCTCAGCATGCGGCTGGCCGGTTCCATGCTCGGCGCATTGAGCACGGCGCCGCCATTGGGCCCCGTCTTCAGGGTGATCAAGCCCTCGACCTCGAGAATCTTGAGGGCTTCGCGCAGCGTGCCCTTGGCGCAGCCGTACTGGGCCATCAGCGCCTTCTCATTGGGCAGCCGGTCGCCTTCGCTCAATCCATCGAGCACGATGCTGCGCCTCAGATCATCACTGATCAGCTCGGCCAGCTTCTGCCGCTTGGGCAGGTGGGCGCCGGAGGCGTTGGCACTGGTGCTGGCACGTGAAGTGTCTAGGGGGGAGGGCGATGTCGGCATGCGATGTCCTGAGCGGCAGCGAGTCAGTTATATTTATTCGTATAAATAAGCTTTAGTCGCGGACTCGAGCGCTGTCAAACCCCAAGGTGGCCTCAAGCGTTGCGCAGGCGATCACGCCAATGATGCGTCGCATCAAAGGCAGCGCATTGGCGAAGTCATGCGTGTCAGTCTTGAAAAGCACCTGGTCTGACATAAGGTTTCTATATTCGACCCCGCTAAAGGAGGCCTCTATGGAAACGCATGATCCTCAGCCAACGCGCGACGCCGATATCGTCATTGTCGGTGGCGGTGCCGGCGGACTCGAGCTGGCGGTTCGCCTTGCCAAGGCAGGCCACAAGGCCGTCTTGCTGATAGACCGCGACACCAGTCACGTATGGAAGCCACGACTGCATGAGATAGCGGCGGGCCTCGGGCGGCGTCAGGTCGATGAGCTGGGGTATTCCGGTCTGGCCGAGCAGTGGGGGTTCCGCTATGAGTGCGGCACACTCGAAAGCGTGGACCCTGAACAGCGCCAGATCACCCTGGCGGCGATCCCGGGCAGGGAAGACCACGCGAGCGCCGAGGTGCCGGCGCGCGTCAGGGGCTATCGTCAGCTGGTGCTGGCCCTGGGCGGTGTGACGCCGGACATGGGGGTCGAGGGTGTGCTGGAGCATGCCTGCCTGCTGGATTCCCCTGATGACGCCGAGCGCATCGCCCAGCAGTTCTCGCGTGGCCTGCTGGCCAATCATGTGGCGATGGAAAGAGCACCGACAGGCGATGCTGGCCTGTCAGCCACCCAGGGCGGCGCTCAGGTTGGCACTGAGGGAGGCACGCAAGATAGTGCCAAGGAGTCCCCGGGGCGGCCGTATCAGGTGGTGATCGTCGGCTCCGGCGCCACCGGTGTCGAACTGGCCGCCTACCTGCATGAGGCGCGTGGCATGCATGACGCCCCTGCACCCAAGGGCGCGAAGGTCGAGATCACGATTCTCGAGGCCACCGAGACCTTCATGCCCGGTGTCTCACAGGAACTGCGCGAGTCGATCCATCAGCGACTCGAGGAGCAGGGCATCAAGATCGAACTGTCGCGTCAGGTCGCCAAGGTGTCCCCCGGCAGTGTCGAGATCAGTGAAGGCGACGAGTCGGTGACGCGGGACGCGGATCTGGTGGTCTGGGCAGCAGGGCGTGTCGGGCCTGCCATCGTCGAGGAAATCGATGCCCTGGAAAGCAACAAGAAGCGTCAATTCACGGTGACGCCCGGGCTGCAATGCCTCGGCCACGACAGCATCTTCGCGCTGGGCGATTGTGCCAACATCGATGAGGCACCGCTGCCGCCCACCGCTCAGGTGGCCAGCGAGCAGGCCGAGTTTCTCGCCGATGAACTGCCGCGTCGCCAGCAGGGTGAGCCGGCTCAGGCCTTCGAGTTCAAGGACCGCGGTACCTTGCTGTCACTCTCCAGTGCCGGCAGCGTCGGTGAGCTCAGCGGCAAGTTGAGTGACAAGCTGGGCAATGCCCAGGGCAACAAGGGCAATGATGATCTGCAGGTGAGAGGACGCTTCGCGCGCGCCGCCTATCAAGGGCTGCAGCGCCAGCACCAGTTCCTGCTGCTGGGGCCGCTGAAGGGCTCCGCCGAGGTGGTCAGTGACGTGCTGCGCCGAAGCATGGGGCCGCGCCTCAAGGTGCACTGAGTCTTGAGCGGATCTTGAGTGTGCCTTGAGCGGGTATTGAGAGGCTCTTGAGTGATTCTGGAGAGGCGCTTGAGTGAGCCTTGAGAGAGTCGCCACCCAGTGATGACAGGCCGACATGCGCCGTGGTGGATTCCACTGGCGCATGTCGGCCTTGTGCTTTTTCAGGGCGTTATTGCCCCGCCGTCGTGTTCAGGAGGTCGCGCCCAGCGCGTCATGAGGTTCCTGGCGGCGTGATTCTCGCGCTGCTTCGGCTTCGCTCTGCGAGCTGGCCACCGGATAGGTGCCGGGCCTGAGAATCCGCGTGTCCACGTCGTGGATATCACGCAGTCCGCACAGGGCTAGCGTGGTGTCGAGTTCCTTGTGGATGATCTCCAGGGACTTGGTTACGCCTTGTTCGCCCATGGCGCCGAGCCCATAGAGGAAGGCGCGCCCCAGATAGACGCCCTTGGCGCCCATCGCCACCGCCTTGAGCACATCCTGTCCGGAGCGGATACCCCCGTCCATGTGGACCTCTGTCCTGTCGCCGACTGCCGCGAGAATGTCCGGCAGGGCGGAGATGGAGGAGGCGGCACCATCCAGCTGTCGTCCGCCGTGGTTGGAGACGATCACCGCATCGGCGCCTGCCTGCACGGCCAGCTCGGCATCTTCCGGCTCCATGATGCCCTTGATGATCAGCTTGCCGCCCCAGCGGTCCTTGATCCACTTGATGTCGTCCCAGCTCAGGCTCGGATCGAACTGGCTGGCGGTCCATTTCGAGAGGGAACTCAGATTCTCGGCATCCTTCACGTGGCCGGCGATATTGCCGAAGGTGTGGCGCCTGGTCTTGAGCATGCCGGCACACCAGCGCCACTTGGTGGCCAGATCGAGCACGGTCGCCACGGTGGGGCGAGGGGGCACGCTCAGGCCGTTGATCAGGTCCTTGTGGCGCTGGCCGATGATCTGCAGGTCAGCGGTGAGTACCAGCGCGGAACACTCCGCGGCCTTGGCGCGATCGATCAGTCGTCCGATGTAATCCTTGTCGCGCATCACGTAAAGCTGGAACCAGAAGGGCCGTGAGCTGACGGATGCGACGTCCTCGATGGAACAGATGCTCATGGTCGAGAGCGTGAAGGGGATACCGAAGTCACTCGCCGCGCGCGCGGCCAGCATCTCGCCATCGGCATGCTGCATGCCGGTCAGGCCAGTCGGTGCGATCGCCACCGGCATGGCCACCTCCTCGCCGAGCATCTTCGTGCGCAGAGTGCGATTGTCCATGTCGACCATCACCCGTTGGCGCAGTCCGATCGCGGCGAAATCGGCCTCGTTGGCCCGATAGGTGGACTCCGTCCACGAGCCGGAATCGGCATAGTCGTAGAACATCTTCGGCACGCGGCGTTTCGCCAGGCGTTGCAGGTCATTGATGCAGGTGATGGTCATGCGGGTCTCCATCCGTGGTGGGTCGCGCGGGGGCTGGCAGGGTCGCTTGCGCTACTGTCACCGAATCCGGTCTTGTCCAGCTATAGGCGATACGTCTAGGGGGAGGCGTTCGGGTGGTGGAATTCAATGAAAAAACCGCGCTTCAGCCCGGCCGACCACCCACAAGACAGTCGATTCCTCCAGCGCGTGTCGCGGATTGTCATCTTTGAGTGGAATACTATGGCATTGGGATGATTTCCGAGTGGATGGAGAGATGGCATGGATCAGGCCTGGCCTGAAAGCACGCGCGACAACCTTCGATTTCTGTGTTCGGAAGTGGATAGCCAATATGGCTGGCTGCAGGCGTTCGTGTCCGCGCCGACGGCGGCCATGGCGCGCAAGCTGCTGGAGCGCCAGGGGTACGCCGAGAACCTCTGCCAGCGTATCGAACAGGCATGCCCTGAAGCCCGAAACCACAAGCGCTCGCACGCGCGGGCCCGCTTCCAGCAGAGCCTGGTCGAGGTCGCCAGTGGTCTGGCACGGCTCAGTGAGCTGGCGCGCAGTTGTCTGGAGCAGCTGATTCGCGTCGATGATGTCCAGCTGGTCGATGATATCGTGCTGGTCAAGTCGCTGCGCCGTGTGCGTCGCGGCATTCTGCGCAGCGAGATGTCGCTGGAGAACGGCTCCCTGTCCCTGGCCCTGAAGCTTGCGCGCAGTCGCGAGAAGCTGAAGCGGGACAGTGAAGGCCGCATCCGGGCACTCACTGGCCAGCTCAAGAAGAAGCGCGCTCCCGCCGAAGACCTGACACATCTGCTGTTCGTGGCCCGGGAAATCAGCCAGATGGGCGAGGTGCTGGGGCAGTTGGGTGAGGCGGTCATCTCGGCAACCCTCGGTCAGTCACTCAACTTCGAGCGCTATGCCTCGCTGACGCACCTGGTCAATGAACTCGGTGATGGCAGTCAGACGGCGGGCGAGATGCGCGTCGACACTTTGGCCGAGACACGCTCCGGCAGCCGGATCTCGGGGATTGCCAGCGAGAAGCCCAGTGAGAGGGCTGTTGAGAAGGTCAGTGACAAGGGCAAGCCGGCCAACGACAAGCAACAGGGCAGCAAGAACAAGGCGAGCGAGTCCAATGGCAGCAAGTCCAAGGACCGCAAATCCAGGGACCGCAAGCCAACCGGCGATCTGCCGCTGACCTCGCCGGAGTATCTGGCCATCTTCAAGGATGGCCTGGGGCGCAAGGTCGAGGAGGAGCGTCAGGGCGTCGAGCGCTGGCACGACATCTATCCCGGCATCGCCCCCCGCATCCTCTCGCATCATCAGCAGGGCGACAGCGCGGCACTCTTGATCGAGCACCTGCCGGGCATGACCCTCGAGCATCTGTTGATCAACGAATCGTCACGCCTCAATCGTACCGCCCAGCAGGCGCTGGTCGAGACGCTGCACTCGGTGTGGACCACCACCCGCCGCGACAAGCCGGTCACTGCAGGGCACATGCGCCAGCTGCTCAAGCGGCTGAGTGATGTCTATCAGATCCATCCGGAATTTCGCCACTGCGGTGCCTCGCTGTGTGGGCGCGAGATGCCCTCGCTGGAAGCGTTGATCGAGCAGGCCGCAGGTAGGGAACGTTCGCTCGAGGCTCCCTTCGCCGTCTATATCCACGGCGACTTCAATGTCGACAACATCCTCTTCGATCCGGCGAAGCAGAGCATCCGCTTCATCGATCTTCACCGCTCGGCCTATCAGGACTATGTGCAGGATGTGTCCGTGCACATGGTGTCCCATTACCGTCTGCAATTGACGGATGCGGCGCTGCGGGCCCGTATTCTGGCGCTGGCCCTGAGTTTCGGTCAGCAGATGCGTCGCTTTGCCCATGAGCAGGGCGATACCACCTTTGAATGGCGTCTGGCACTTGGCCTGGCGCGCTCCTTTGCCACCTCGACACGTTTCATCCTCGATGCCGGGCTGGCAGGGCGCATGTTCAACCGCGCACGCTTTATACTCGAGCATGTGCTTGGCGCCGACCCTGAACGGCCGGCCGATTACCGTATTCCCCTGGAGGAGTTGTTCGTTGACTGATTTCAAGATTGGCGTCGTGGGTATTCCCGGCAAGTGGTCGACCGAGGTGCTGGCGGATGCCATCGAAGCACGGACGGGCTTTCGTCTCGTGATCGACATGGCGGCCGTCTCGCTGGACCTGTCCCGCAACTGCCTCGAATTCCGTGACTCTGCCGGGGTGCGTCATGACCTGACCGAGCTGGATGCCCTGATCGTCAAGAAGATCAGCGCGGAATATTCCCCGGGCAGCCTGGACCGCCTGGAGCTGCTGCGCGTCGCCGAAGCCAGGGGCGTGCGCGTCTTCAGCAGCGCGGAGAGCATGATTCGCCTGATCGACCGCCTGAGCTGCACCGTCACGCTGGCCAATGCCGATATCCCGATGCCGGCCACACTGGTCACCGAAGACGTGGCGACGGCCTGCGAGGCCGTCAAGCACTTCAAGGCCGCCGTCTTCAAGCCGCTTTTCTCCACCAAGGCACGGGGCATGTGCATCATCGAGGACACCGGCGATGATGCCGCGCTGGAAGCTGCCGTGCGTGAGTTCGCCGCCGAGCACCCGATGATGTATCTGCAGCAGCGCCTCGACCTGCCGGGGCAGGATTACGGCATGGTCTTCGTCGGGGGCCGTTATCTGTGCAGCTACGCCCGCGTCAGTGGGGGCGATGCCTGGAATACCACCATCCACGCCGGTGGCAAGTACGCGCCCTTCGAGCCCTCCGAGGAGCTGATCGCGCTGGCGCAGCGTGCCCAGGCGCCGTTCAAGCTCGATTTCACCACCGTCGATGTCGCGCTGACCGACGATGGCCCGATCATCTTCGAAGTCTCGGCCTTCGGCGGCTTCCGCGGCGCGCTGGAAGGTGCCGGTGTCGATGCGGCCACCGCCTATCTCGATCACGTGATGGAGTGTCTGGCATGAGCGCGACGACCTGTGACAGCCCGGCCAGCCTTGCCACGCTGCCCTTTGCAGAGTGGACGGCCGCCGCCTGCTTCACGGCGCTGACGCCGTCGCGCCAGTGCCTGAGCGAGGCGCTACTGTTCGAGGTGGATGACTTTCGCCTGTGCGTGAAGACGGACATGCCACGGCTGCTGCAACGTCTGGCGACATATTTTCGCCATTGCGCGCGCATTGTGGCGCTCGACAATGTGCCGAGGGGAGCCAGGCTCGTGCATGTGCTCGAGGCGCCGGCCCTCAAGGACACGCCAGCGGCAGCGAGACTCGGCATCGTGCCCGAGGCCTTCGTCGATTGGATGCCGGAGCCCGGCAAGACACGCCGCAAGGACGCCATTATCGACCTGGCCGACGGGCGCCTGATTCACAAGGTGCGCACGGGCATGGCCTTTCTGCGCAGCAACGACCACAACCTGGCGTTCGGGCCCTGTGAAGACAATGAAAGCCAGGTGATCAACTTCCTGCTCAATCTGCACATGTCGCATCTGCAGCAGAATGACGGCTTGATCTGTCACGCATCGGCGCTGTCGAAGGGCGATCGCGCGGTGGCCATCGCCGCCTTCTCCGGCGGCGGCAAGTCCACCACCATGGTGAAGGCGCTCGACAATCCCGAGTTCGACTTCATCAGCAATGACCGGCTGTTCCTGGACCGCCCCGGGCGGGAGGGAACGCTGCGTGCCCGCGGCGTCGCCAAGTTGCCACGCATCAATCCCGGCACCATGCTCAACAATCCGCGTCTGCGCCCGCTGCTGGACCCCGCACGTATCGCAGGCTATGAAGCGATGCCGCAAGAAGCGCTGTGGGATCTCGAAGAGAAGCACGATCTGATCATCGAGGACGTCTACGGCCCCGGGCGTATCCGCGCCAGTGGCGAGCTTGCAGCCATGGTGATACTCAACTGGACGCGCGGCAGCGAGGCGCCACTCGAGGTGCGCGAGGTCGAGGTCAGCCGCAGCGAAGCGCTGATACGCGCGGTGATGAAGACACCGGGGCCCTTCCACCAGCAGCGGGATGGCCGTTTCGTGCCCAATGGCGCAAGCCTTGATCCCGCGCCGTATCTGGAGCGCCTGGCGGCAACCCGCGTGCTTGAGGTGACCGGGCGCGTGGACTTCGCCGCGCTGGTCGAGAACCACCTGACCCCCTTGCTGGAGGCTTGAACATGCGTCGTGAACTGCTGTTGATGCGCCACGGAAAGTCGGACTGGTCAGTGGCAGCTGACGACTTCCATCGACCCCTCAAGGAGCGCGGCAAGCGCGGCGCCCAGCGCATGGGGGCCTGGCTTGCCCAGGAGGCGCTGGTACCGGATGCCATCCTGAGCTCGCCGGCCCTTCGCGCGCGCGCCACGGCTGAAAAGTGCGTGAAGTCGATGGGCCTCGGCGTCGACATGATCGAGCTCAAGCCTGCGCTTTACTGCGAGGACGAGGCGCCGCTGCTCAAGACGGTGCGCGCCTGCCCGGACAGCGTGCAGCGACTGATGATCATCGGCCATAACCCGGCATTGGAAGATGCGCTGGTCTGGCTGACCGGCAAGCGGCCGCGTCCGCCCAAGGAGACCAAGCTGCTGCCGACGGCGGCGGTGGTCAAGCTGACCTTCGAGGGGCGCTGGGAAGACCTGCGCTCCGGTCAGATGAGCCTGGAGCTGATCCAGCGCGTGCGTGCCTTGCCGGATGGCTTCCCCTGGCCATTCCCGGCCGGTGAGGAGCGCCGCGAACGCCCCGCCTATTACTACCGTCAATCGGCCGTCCTGCCCTGTCGTCTGCAGGGGGAAGGCGAAGATGCCCAGTGGGAGGTGCTGCTGATCGGCTCTTCCTCCAATCGTCACTGGAGCCTGCCCAAGGGGATCGTCGAGCCGGGCATGAGTCCGCTTGAGTCCGCGCTCAAGGAAGCCCGCGAGGAAGCGGGCATTGAGGCGGAGGCGCTGGACCACGCAGCGCTGGAATTCAGTTACGAGAAGTGGGGCGCTCCTGTCGCCGCTAGTCTGCACGCCGTGAGAGTCGTGCATGAGCAGGAAGAGAGCGAGCGGGAGGAGCCGCATCGCAGTCGGCGCTGGGTGGCGGCGGAGGTCGTGCCGAGCCTGTTGAAGAACCACGAGATGGGGCACGCCGCCATGGCGCTGCTGGCACGGCTTGAGCAGTCGCGCCAGGCGACGTGAGTGCGGGAGACTGGCGCCTTTAGCTCCATCAGCTCCATAAGCTCCATTGGCGCCACTAGCACCGTACGAGGCGACGCATGGCGAGGACCGCCAGCATGAATCAATACCGAGTGAAGACGGGAAGAGCGACGGCCGATGACTGATGAACCGACAATTCGACGTGTGGCATTGATTCGTCATGCCGATTATCACCAGCAGATTGATACCCCGAGCGCGCTGCAGCCGTTTCCCTTGACCCGTCGCGGTGAGCGTCAGGCGCGTGAGGGAGCCGAGGAAGTGCTGACGCTGTGTCAGGCACATGGCTGGCAACCGGCCAGCACGGTACATGCCTCCAGCCTGTTGCGTGCCTGGCAGACGGCGCAGGTGATGAACGAGGTCATGGGTGACAGGACAGAGCGTGAGTTCTCGCTCATGGCACATGATGCCCTGTGGGAGCGCAGTCTGGGCAGCGCCGCCAATCTGACCACGGCACAGATCGCCGAAGCGGTGCGTCATGACCCGCGCGTGGATTTCCTGCCGGCCGACTGGAAATCCAACAGCCACTTTCGCCTGCCGCTGCCGGGAGCTGAATCCCTGATGCAGGCCGGTCAGCGGGTGGCCGACTTCATTGCTTCGCTACCGGCTTCCTCAACAACACCTTCTGTCTCGGCTCCCACATCCCCCCCCACATCGGGCGCCACGCTGACGCTGGTCGTCGGCCATGGCGCAGCGCTGCGCCATGCGGCGCATCTGCTGGGCGTGCTGGACTTCGACCAGATTGCCGGGCTGAGCATGCACCATGCGCGGCCGGTGGTCATCGAGGAAACTCCGCCTGGGTCATGGCGGCATGTGGCTGGCGAGTGGAAGGTGCGCCAGCGTCACGAGCCCGCGCAGGACTGAGTTGGCGGCCAGCCGGCGGGGTACTGAAGTGCAGAGAGCGGGCGGGGTGCTGGAGAGCAGGGGATGGGCGGAGTCATTGACAGCAGAGAAGCAGGCCAGCGCATCAGCGTGATACGGGCCTGTCATCTTTCTGTGATCAAACGGTCATAAGCTTGTCGCCCTGTGCCCGTGACCTCATTCCACATTCCCCCGGATGGGCCCCAAGGAGCGGCAAGGCGCTTGCTTGCCACAAGCCGGTGAGTTCAACGAGGCAAGCAGATGCCACAAGGAGATAGCCCAATGACCCTCAGTCCCCCCATGAGCGACGCCGTACCGCGTTACCGAGGCCCGACGCGTTATCTCAAGGCGCTACCCAGTCACGCGGCTCAGTGGCCCGAGACACATCAGCACCTGCGCGCCGGTGACAAGGTGTCCCGCGCCGCTCGCAAGCTGGGCAGCAAGGACTGGCCACGCCGCGATGTCATCTTCATCTCCGATGCGCATGCCGACGCGGAAGCCTTCATCGCATCTCTGGTGGCCAGTGGCGGTGTGCGCCTGACCTCGCGGGACCACCTGGTATTGACGGCGCGGGGCAAGCGCAGCGTCTTCGTCATCGGCGGTGATTGCCTCGACAAGGGCCCCAGCAATCTGGAGCTGCTGGAAGCCCTGCGCACCTTGATGCGCAGCGGGGCGCGTCTCAAGTTGCTGGCGGGCAATCACGACATGCGGCTGATGCTGGCGCTGATGCGGCTGAGTCATGATGATTCGGCGCGTACTGATCATCTGTTCGTGCGCATGGGCGCCAAGGGGCTGGCGCTGCTCAAGGAAGTCTTCGATCACTACCTGGCGGACAGACCGCGGGCGATGAAGAGCATTCCCTCGCGAAGTGAGTGTCGTCGGCGCCTGTACCCGGGGCCGGACTGGGCGGAGCAGTTTCGCAAATCGGCAGGCCATGTGCTCAAGGGGGAGGCGCTGGAGAAGGAGATCACTCGCCTGAGCGCCAAGGCCGATGGCTTCGAGCATGCCTGTGAGAAACACGGTCTCTCGTTGCGCCAGACCTATGCCGCCGCGCTCAAGGCCCACGAGCTGTTTCTCAAGCCCGGCGGGCGCTTTGCCTGGTTCTTCGACGAGATGCGCCTTGCCTATCGCAGTGGCGCCTTCCTGCATGTCCATGCAGGCGTGGATGATGCCTTCGCCAGACGACTCGGCCGCCAGAAGGTCTCGCAGGTCAATCAGGAATTCCGGCGCATCCTGCGCGAAGACCCGTTCACCTTCTATTACGGTGAGCTGGCCAATGTACTGCGCACCAAATATCGCAAGAGCGACATGGTGCTGAGCGCCGCAGGCGTCAAGCGCCTGCACAAGGTTGGCATTCGTGCCGTGATGCATGGTCACGTCAATCATCAGGCGGGCCAGCAGCTGGGCTGGCGCCACGGCCTTCTGCATATCGAGGGCGACGTCACCCTGGATCGTAATTCACGCCGCAAGGAAGGGCTGGATGGCGTGGGCATGGGGGCGACGCTGATAGAAGCCTGTGGACGCATCGTCGGCATCAGCAATGACCATCCCGAGGTCAAGGTCTACGCGCCCTGAAACACGCACAGGAGAGGCAGGTGAAAGACGACAAGCAGGACAAGTCGCTGTTCCGACATGAATCATTGCAGTCCATCGATGGCGTTCAGGACATTCTCAAGGCCATCATCAAGGGGCTGGGCAAGGGGCTGCTGTCATTTCGCGATGAGGACGGCGAGATTCGGCTGGCACCGCGCGGCCTGATGACCCTCAAGGTCACGGCGCGGCGAGAGGATGATCATCATCGCCTCGATATTCGCCTGTCATGGCATGCCAAGCCCGGCGCCAAGCGCAACAAGACGCTCAAGGTTCTCGATGAGTGAGGGCAGCGTGCGCTGGCATTGATCCAGATCAAGTCTCTGCCAGTCCGCGGCCCGTAGTGAGATGGCCGGCATACCCGCGCTTAAGCGGCTATGGTACATGTAGCATGCTGCATATTGGTTGTGTCTGCTGCGACACGACCGCTCCCCATGATCAGGACATGTCATTGATGCCTTCATCCCCTCAGCGCCTGTGCGGTGCCGATCACCGCTCGTCTCCATTGCACTCTTCCAGCCTTGCGGTAAAGCTTGCTGTCAGGCCTTCAAGGTGCTGGAAACAGTGGCTGGCCGCCGCCGCGCTTGCCTGTCTGCCGCTGGGCGCACAGGCCGCTGACAAGCCGCTCTCGGCGTCGGCCATTCAGGCCATCGAATCAGAGGTCGGCGCGCGAATCGGTGTCACCGTTCTGGATACCGCCGATGGCACCCGTTTCAGCTGGCGGGGGGATGAGCGCTTCCCCATGAGCAGCACCTTCAAGGTGCTGGCCTGTGGTCATATGCTCTCCCGGGTGGACGAAGGCCAGGAATCGTTGTCACGCAAGGTGGAGATTCGCCCGGCGGACCTCGTGACCTATTCCCCCATCACCGAGAACCACACCCGGGATGGAGGCCTGACGCTCGAGGCGTTGTGCCATGCCACCATCACGACCAGCGACAATACCGCGGGCAACCTGATTCTCGACACCCTTGGCGGTCCTGCCGCACTGACGGCCTATCTGCGGCGCCTGGACGATGACAGCACGCGGCTGGATAGACGTGAAACGGCGCTCAATGAGGCCACTCCCGGTGACCCGCGCGATACCACCACGCCGCACGCGATGGCGGCTACCCTGCAGCGACTGCTGGTGGGGGATGCGCTGAGCGAGCCATCGCGCCTGGCTCTGCAGGGCTGGATGCTGGCCAACACCACCGGTGATGACAAGCTGCGGGCGGCCTTGCCCGATGACTGGCAGATCGCGGACAAGACCGGCGGCGGGGGGTATGGCACCAACAATGACGTTGCCATCCTGTGGCCGCCGTTGCGTGCCCCGTTGATCGTGGCGGTCTATCTGACCGAAAGCGAGGCGGAACTGGCAGCACGCAATGCCGCGATTGCCGATGTCGGGCGTCTGCTGGTCAAGGAAGTGCTGGAGGATGAGGCGAGTCGCTGATGCTGAGGCGAGTCGCTGATGGTGGGGCGCTGGCAGGGCGTGCGTGAAGCATGGGCAACTCAGCGTTGCCGTCATCACGGCCAGCTTGCGCTTGTGGCGCTTGCCCGGTGCCCGCATTGTGCTTGCACTGCATCGGCTTTGGCAGCACGGACCTTCTCGCCATGTTCGCGCCTGCGCCTTGCCGAACCCGCCCTGTCTGCCTCCAGAGGAACTCCATGTCCACACTGTTTTCACCTCTCACCCTCGGCCCGCTCACGCTGGACAATCGCATCATCATCGCGCCCATGTGTCAGTACTCCGCCGAGGAGGGCCAGATGCAGGCCTGGCATGATCAGCATCTTGGCAATCTCGCCCAGTCCGGAGCTGGGCTTCTGATCTTCGAAGCCAGCGCCGTTGCCCCGGAAGGGCGCATCACCCATGGCGATGTCGGACTCTACGATGAGGCATGCCAGCAAGCCATGCAGGGAGTTGTCGAGCGTATCCGCCGCTATTCACCGATGCCGCTGGCGGTGCAGATCGGTCATGCGGGACGCAAGGCATCCTGCCAGAAGCCCTGGGAGGGCGGTGCTGCCATCGCGCCCGGCAACGACAATGGCTGGCAGGTACTTGCCCCCAGCGCGATTCCCTTCAGCGAAGGCGGGCCGCTCCCCGAGTCGATGAGTGGCGAGCAGATCCGCCGCACCATCGCGGACTTCGTGGCGGCGGCACAGCGCGCCGTCGACATCGGCCTGGACGGCATCGAGCTGCATGCGGCGCATGGTTATCTGCTGCACGAATTCCTGTCGCCGTTGAGCAATCAGCGCGACGATGACTACGGTGGCTCACTCGAGAACCGCATGCGTCTGACGCTAGAGGTCTTTGACGCCGTGCGGGCCGCGATCCCGCAGTACGTGATGCTGGGCATCCGGATCAGCGCGACGGACTGGGTCGAGGGCGGCTGGGACCTCGAGCAGAGCATCGAACTTGCCAAGGCGCTGGACCGTCGTGGCTGCCACTATCTGCATGTCTCCAGTGGCGGGCTCAGCGCGCAGCAGCAGATTCCGGTAGCGCCCAACTATCAGGTGCCGCACGCCGAGGCCCTGAAGGCGCAGGTGAAGATGCCGGTGATTGCCGTTGGCCTGATCACCGAGCCGCAGCAGGCCGAAGACCTGCTGGCAAACGAGCGTGCCGATGCCATCGCGCTGGCGCGTGGCATCCTCTACGACCCGCGCTGGCCGTGGCACGCGGCCGCTGCGCTGGGTGACACCGTCAAGGCTGCGCCCCAGTACCTGCGTTGCCAGCCGCATGGCCTGAAGTCGCTGCTGGAGAATCAACAGGACTGAGCCGTGTGAAGAGACATTGAGGATTGACGCCCGCGTTCACGAGCTCCCGCTCGCTGATCGCGGGCGTCTTGCTGTGCGAGGCTTGCCGTGAAGTTCTGGCTTTCCTTGACGTTCAGATTCGAGCGCGCCGGGCGCCTGACGCCATATCTTTCGTCTAACAAGAGCGCTGCCAGCGCATCACTCGAGTGCCGGATAGCGTGGCCTTGCGCCATCATGGGGGGTTCTGAAACGCGTCTTTGCGGCAATCGCGCCTGTTTCTCCTCACGCGCAGGGTGCAAGACTTGATGGCGTGATGGTGGGACGATGCCACCGATGATCAAGCGGACCCGCTGCCTGCCGTGGGGTGATGTTGCAGCGCGATACGCGCTTGATCCTGGCCGCCAGACCGTCTGGTGAATGTGACTTGAAAGACCAAGGGGGCGTGAGTGGACAATATGCGTGGTAGTGTTTTCATGGTCATCGCGATGGCAGCATTCGCGGTGGAGGATCTGTTGTTCAAGTTGGCGGCGGGGCATACCTCGACCGGTATCACCCTGATGCTGTTCGGTCTCGGCGGCATGCTGGTCTTCATGCTGTTGACCTGCCTGCGCGGTGAGTCCCTCATGCCTGCGGCGATCTTCTCGCGTCCGATTCTGGTGCGTGTCATCTGTGAAATCATCGCCCGCAGCAGCTTCGCCCTCGCCATCACCCTGATGCCGCTTTCCACTGCCTCCACCATCCTGCAGGCGACGCCGCTGGTCGTGGTGGCCGGGGCGGCACTGTTCTTCGGGGAGCGCGTCAGCCGCAAGCGCTGGCTGGCAATCGGTGTCGGCTTCATTGGCGTGCTGCTGATCGTGCGCCCAGGCCTCGACAGCTTCAACATGACCTCACTGTTTGCGGTGATCAGCACGATCGGCTTCGCCGGACGGGACCTGGCGACGCGCGGCGCGCCGGCGTCGTTGTCCAACGTCCAGCTCGGCATCTATGGCTTTCTCGCCCTGATTCCGGCGGGGGGGCTGATCGCTCTCTACCAGCAGACCCCGCTTGCGTATGCGCCCGAGGCGACCTGGCTGATCGTGGGTGCCGTGATACTCGGGGTCATCGCCTACAACGCCTTGACGATTGCCATGCGCAAGGGCGAGGTCTCGGTGGTCACGCCATTTCGCTATACCCGCGTCCTGTTTGCCTTGGCGCTCGGGGTCATGGTGCTGGGGGAAAGCCTCGATGCCATGACCTTGCTGGGCGCCGCCATCGTGGTCGCAAGCGGTATCTACATCGTCACCCAGGGCAAGCAGCGCCCGCCAGTGGCGAAGGTGGCCTCGTTGTGAATTCCTTCGCTGCCATCAGGTTGGCAGCGTCAGGCTGTCATCACCGCTGACGCCAGCTTGCACCATTGACCAGGTAACACATGAAAAAGGAGAGGCGCTTGCGCCTCTCCTTTTGTCGTTGTGGCGCGCATGTTTCATCCAGAACAGTGCGGTGACGGAAAAACCCCATCGATCAAGGCATTGGCAAGGCGATGAGGGAGCAGGGGAGCACGTGACGGTTGGCAGTAGTTATACGAGTGTGTAATAGTGAGGAGAAATCCATGGCAACCCACTCGCTGCCAGTCGTGTCACAAGGAGAGCCAATGCCAAGCCAAGCCCCGATTCTGGGTGTCTATCTGAGTGAGTCCCTGGACCTGGACAGCGTCTACGGTGAAGCACTGCGCCAGCTGGGCGACGATGTCGTGCTGCGTCATCCGCATGAGATCGAGGACCCGAGCGAGGTGCGGTTCGCCATCTGCTGGCAGCCGGGGGAGGATGCCTTCGCGCCGTACCCGAATCTTCGGCTTGCCATGTCGATCGCGGCGGGGGTGGATGCCCTGATGAGTCATCCGGGGCTCTCGGCCGAGGTTCAGGTCGCACGGGTGCGCGATCCGCATCAGGCGTATCTGATGGCCGGATTCGCCGCTCACGAGGTACTGCATCGCGAGCGCGAGTTTGCCGTCATGGCCGACAATGCCACGCGTGGCGAATGGCAGCCGTTGGCAATGCGTGCGCCAGAGAAGGCACAGGTGGCCGTGCTGGGCCACGGCAGCATGGGGCGCGCCGTGGTCAGTTCGCTGTCGACCCTGGGGTTCTCGGTGACGGTCGCCTGTCGCAGCGAACCGGCCGCGCCGGTGCCGGGCGTGCGTTACCTGACCGGTGACGCTGCCGTCATGGCGGCGGCAGACGGCGCCGATTATCTGATCAATATCCTGCCGCTGACCCCGGTGACCGAGAACGTGCTGAACGCTGCCTTGTTCGCCCGGCTGCGCCGTGGCGCCTGGCTGGTGCAGATCGGCCGCGGCGAGCACCTGGTGGAAGCGGACCTTGAAGCCGCGCTCGACGCCGGACAACTGGCAGGCGCGACGCTGGATGTCTTCCGCGAGGAGCCGCTGGCGCCCACTCACCGCTGGTGGTAGGACGCGCGCCTGCGCATCACGCCGCATGTGGCCAGTGACTCGCTCCCCGAGGTGGTGGCCGAACAGGTGGTGGCCACGGCGCGTGAGTTGCGCGATGGCCTGCCGCTCATGCTGGGCGTGGATCGCCAGCGCGGCTATTGAGGGCCGCAGCGCTTAAAACCCTCAGCGATTGAGGCCCGCGTCGCTTGAACACCGAAGGTGGACGCTTCAATGCTTCTCAAGGCTCAGCCGAGCCTTTCTCGACCCCAGACAGCGACATTGTGACCACAGGAGACAGCAACATGCCGGCATCGACCATGAGTGACGCGGAGTGGCAAGCACGCCTGGACCTGGCGGCCTGCTATCGGTTGGCAGCGCACTATCGCATGACCGACCTGATCTACACCCACATCACGGCGCGGGTACCGGATGAGGAAGGGCATTTTCTGATCAATCCCTACGGCTGGCGCTGGGAGGAAATCACGGCGTCCTCGTTGGTCAAGATCGACGTCAACGGCCAGAAGGTCGATGACAGTGCCGCGCGGGTCAATCCGGCCGGTTTCACCATTCACTCGGCGATTCATGCGGCAAGTCACTCAGCCAGCTGGATCATGCATACCCATACCCGCGCCGGTGTGGCGGTGTCGAGCCTGGAAGAAGGGCTCTTGCCACTGAATCAGATCGCCCTGCAGTTCCATGGCCGCGTCTCCTACCACGATTATGAGGGTATCGCGCTGGATCTGGATGAGCGCGAGCGCATTGTGGCAAGCCTTGGCGACAATCCGGCACTGATCCTGCGCAATCATGGCCTGCTGACCACCGGCGCCTCTGCCGCCGAGATGTTCAACAACATGTTCTATCTCGAGCGCAGCTGCGAGATCCAGGTCGCGACTCTGTCCATGGGCCAGCCGGTGCGCCGCCTCTCGCCCGAGATCTGTGAGCATGTGGTCGGTCAGTACGACATGGCCATCCACGAGGAGGGAGATCTGGCGCTGGAGTGGGAGTCTCATCTGCGACTGCTGGAGAGCCTTGGCTGTGATTATCGTTGTTAATAGCAGGCGCGCTGTTGAAGGCATCTTCGTTCGAGAGGCCATCGAGTGCCTGATGCGCGGGACAGCGACCGGACGGGAGACATCACGATGAGTCGCAAGGCATTCCAGCGGCTTTCCCAGGATCAGCGTCGTCGCGACCTGCTGGAAGCCACCTTGAGCTGTGTCGCGCAGCACGGTCTGGCCGGTGCCAGCGTTCGCCGTGTGGCGGAGGCGGCCGGGGTCTCGCCGGGACTGATTCGCCACCATTTCGGTACCAAGGACGACATGGTGCGGGCTGCCTACGCCTACATGATGGGCCAGCTGACCTCCGATATCGCCGATGCCAGCCCGGCCAGTGATGTATCCCCGGCGTGTCGTCTGGCGCGCTTCATCGCGGCGAGTCTCACGCAGCCCAACCTGGCCGCCCACAAGATCTCCCTGTGGGCGACCTTCATCGGCCGGGTGCGCCACGATGCCAGCTATTCGGCGGTGCACCAGGAAACCTATCGCGAGTTTCTCGACCTGCTCGCACAGCTGGTCAAGCCGGTGCTGAGTGCCCACGCGCTGCCCGCCACCGAGAGTGAATGTCAGGAGCAGGCGATCGCCCTCAATGGCTTGATCGATGGCCTGTGGCTGGAAGGCGGGCTGGAACACGACCTCTATCCGGTCGAGCGGCTGCCCGCGATCGCCATGCGGGCGGCAGAGGGCATTCTGCGGCTGCCACAGGGCACCTTGCTTGAGCACGTCGCTATCACGACATCACCCCCACCTCACAGGAGTTGAGCATGCGCTACGCCACCATTACCGAACGACTGAGTGATCTGGGCGGTGACAAATGGGCCGTTCACAGCGCTGCCCGCCAGCGTATCCAGGCCGGCGAGCCGATCATCGAGCTGACCATCGGCGAGCCGGATATCGCCACGCATCCGGCCCTGGTCGAGCACTGTGTCGAGGCGCTGCGCGCTGGCCGTACCCGCTACTCTGATGGCCGTGGTGAGCCGGGGCTGGTTGCGGCACTGGCCGAGCGCTACGCCGCGCGCATGCCCGAGATCAGCGCAGACAACGTGCTGTGTTTCCCCGGCACGCAGACGGCGCTGTTCGCGGTGATGCTGGCACTGGTGGAGGAGGGGGCCGGCGTACTGACCGGCGATCCCTACTACGCCACCTATGAGGGCGTGATCCGCGGCGCCGGCGGTGACCTGCAGCCGGTACCGCTGCGCATGGAGCATGGCTTCGTGTTGCAGCCACGGGATCTGGCCGCGGCCATCACGCCGCAGAGCCGTGTGTTGCTGCTCAATACCCCGCACAACCCGACCGGGGCGGTGATGGATCGGGCGACCCTCGAGCACATCGGTGCGCTATGTCGCGAGCATGATCTGTGGATCGTCTGCGATGAGGTCTATGAATCGCTGATCTTCACGGGCGAATTCGTCTCGCCGCTGGAAATCGAGGCACTGCGTGAGCGCACCGTGGTGGTGTCCTCGATCTCCAAGAGTCACGCTGCCACCGGTTTTCGCAGTGGCTGGGCCATCGGCTCGGCGGAATTCTGTCGTCGGCTGTTGCCTGTCTCGGAAACCATGCTGTTCGGCAACCAGCCCTTCATCGCCGACATGACCGAGGCCGCGCTGCGCGGGGATTTCGATACCACCGAGCGTCTGCGCGACTCTCTCGGGCGCCGCGCGCGTCTGGTGCATGAGGCGCTGGCGGCCATCCCGCAGCTGTCCTCCAGCCTGCCCCAGGGCGGCATGTTCCTGATGGTCGATGTCTCACGCACCGGCCTGAACGGTGAGCAATTCGCCTGGCGGCTGCTGGAACAGCAGCAGGTGGCGGTGATGCCCGGCAGCGTCTTCGGTGATTGCGGTACGCCGCTGGTACGTGTCGCCCTGACCGTGCCGGACGACAGCCTGCTGGAAGCGGTGCAGCGCATGGCGCTGCTGTGTGACCAGCTGGAAGCCGAGGTCGTGGCCTGAGATCTTTTCTCAGCGCCTTGCGGTCAGTCTCAAGGCCAGCCAAAGTCAGGCATCACCCCGACTCATCCTCTGTTGCGTAGACGCAGAAACGCCGCCCTCGGGCGGCGTTTCTGCGTTCAGCGATGCTCAAGTCAGCCCGTCATTTCCAGCCCATCTGCCAGACATCATCTGCCTTGAGCTCGCGCCAGGCGAGGGTGTAATCCCTGCGTGTCAGCACCGCCTGCAACACGACCTCGACCACATGTTCGTCCTGCTCATCACGAATCAAGCGTGTGACGATGAAATGGCGCTCACGCTCCCGGGGCGACACGGCGGTCCATTTGCTCTGCAACAGCTTGTCGGGGTTGATGCGATTCATGCTGGTTCCTCAAGAAACGGTTGGCAGCTGCGTGCTGCTCGAGTCAGTGCCAGTCAAGTCAGTGCTGGTCAAGTCAGAGCCCAGCAGACAGGTGAGCGCCAGGTGGGCTTACACCGAAGGTGGGCTCTCGTTGAGCAGTTGCCACAGCGACTCGGTCGCCGCGCTGTGCTTGCCACGGCGACAATAGCAGGCCACCTCGAGGGTCGGGCCGCCCAGATCATCCAATAGCGAGACCAGTCTGCCGCTCTCCAGATCATCCTCGATCAGGCCGTGGGGCAGCCAACCGACTCCCAATCCGGCCATCACCAGTTCACGAATGCCCAGCGTAAAGGACGTCTCGCAGATGATGTCGATGTCCTGGGCGCGCTGCAGGTCCATCAGGTAGGGCGAGGCCAGAATCTGGCCCAGAAAACTCTCCGGATCATAGGCGATCAAGGGCAGGCGCTGGTCACTGCGCGGCAGGTGCAGGGGGCGCCCCTGGGCGTCCGGAGCACACACCGGCAGCAGCCGCTCCAGCCCCAGCGAGATGCGCTGGGTGTCGCCGTTGTCATCGAAGATCGGCGCGCCCTGCAGTTCTGAGCACAGCAGCAGGTCTGCCTGATCATGCTCGAACAGTTGCAGGCATTCGCTGCGATCCAGTGATTTCACCTGCAGTCCGGCTTCGGGGGAGTTGTGCCGGAAATAGCGCAGCAACCGCGGCAGATAGCTGACGGTGAGGGTGTGCTGGGTGGTGATGATTGCCTTCGGCCCCTGGCGGGCCTCGCTGCGCAGGCGGCTGCGCAACGTGTAGAGCCGCGCCAGCCATTCCCGCATTTCCTGCTCATATTCCAGCGCGTGCTCGGTGAGGATCATGCGCTGCGACTGACGATAGACCAGCTCGACGCCCAGCCACTCTTCCAGCTGCCGTATCCGGCGCGAGAAGGCGGGTTGCGTCACGTTGCGTCTCTCGGCTGCCAGCGAGAAGGTTCCGGCCTCGATCAATGCGAGAAAGTCTTCGATCCATTCGATCTTCATGCGTCGCCTGAGGAGATGTCGGTTGTTGTTGGAGGTCGGCCATCATGCACCGAGTGCTTGTTGGGGTGAAGACCGCAAGCACACCCCCGGAGCATGAACCATCCATGGTTCGTCAATGGTAGGGCAGCGCCGAAGGGCCAGGGGCCACAGGCCACAGGCAATGGATATGACTGCCGGTCGGCGTCGCGGGCATGACGATCTTCTGGATGCCTGAGTCGGACAAGAGCAAAGAGCTGGTCATGCAGAAAAGTAACAAACTTTGAGAAACATGGCATTGGGACTGGCGAGAATCGCGGCTTACTGTTGAGAAGACCGCTCGGCGGCGTGCCGGAGTGATGTCACACATTCGACGAACGTCGTTATGAGAGTAACCCCCTATGACAACAATGACTCGCCTGGAGGCTCGTATGCATCTGTCCCGTTTTCCCCGTGTTCGCCTTGGTCACCTCTCGACTCCGCTGGAGCCGATGGACAACCTGAGCAAGCTGTTGGGTGGGCCGCGTCTCTGGATCAAACGTGATGACTGCACCGGGCTTTCCACCGGTGGCAACAAGACTCGCAAGCTGGAATTCCTGATGGCAGACGCGCTGGAGCAGGGCGCCGACACCATCATCACCCAGGGCGCTACCCAGTCCAACCACGCGCGTCAGACCGCTGCCGCTGCCTGCAAGCTGGGTCTTGAGTGCCACATCCTGCTGGAAGACCGTACCGGCAGCGACGACCGCAGCTACAACTACAACGGCAACGTCTTCCTCGACCAGTTGCATGGCGCGACGGTCGCCAAGCGTGAAGGCGGTGCCGACATGGCCGCCGAGATGGAAGCGCTGGCCGACAAGCTGATCGGCAAGGGCAAGAAGCCCTACATCATCCCGGGGGGTGGTTCCAACGAGATCGGCGCGCTGGGTTACGTGAATGCCGCCCTCGAACTGCTGTCCCAGGCCAACGACATGGGCCTCAAGATCGATCACCTCGTGCACGCCACCGGCAGCGCCGGGACCCAGGCGGGTCTGGTGACGGGCCTGACCGCCTGCAACTCCGGCATTCCGGTACTCGGCATCGGCGTGCGGGCCCCGAAGGACAAGCAGGAAGGCAATGTCTTCGCGCTGGCACAGAAGACCGAAGCCAAGCTGGGCCTGTCTGACGTGGTCAAGCGTGAAGATGTCGTCGCCAACTGCGATTACGTCGGTGACGGCTACGGCATTCCGACCGAAAGCATGATCGAGGCCGTCACGCTGCTGGCTCAGCAGGAAGGCATCCTGCTGGACCCGGTCTACTCCGGCAAGGGCATGGCCGGTCTGATCGACCTGGTACGCAAGGGGCACTTCAAGGAAGGCGAGAACGTGGTTTTCCTGCACACCGGCGGTGCCGTGGCCCTGTTCGGCTACCCGGATGCCTTCAACTTCGCGGATTACCAGGCCTGATAGCGTTTGCGGCCAGTGATGCGTCCCGCCTGACGACAGCGGCGTGACTGACGCATCCCGTAACGACACGCTCCCCGGCCCAGCTGGCAAGGGAGCGTGATGATCACAGCAGTTTTCGGGGAATCACAATGACAATCAGACACCTCAAGCTGGCTGAAGCAGCCGACGGCGTGGCAGAGGAAGATCAGCGCACCACGGCCATCGTCCAGGACATGCTGCAGGACATTCGCTCGCGTGGTGAAGATGCCGTGCGCATGTATGCCGAGAAGTTCGACAACTGGAGCGGCGATTTCGTCCTCAGCGAGGAAAAGCTGGCCACGCTGATCGAAAGCGTGCCGCAGAGCGTCAAGGACGATATCGATTTCGCCCATCGCCAGATCCGTCGTTTCGCCGAAGCGCAGCGCGACAGCCTGACGTCCTTCGAGATAGAGACCGAGCCGGGTGTCGTGCTGGGGCAGCGCGTGCTGCCCATCGATGCCGCGGGTTGCTACGTGCCGGGCGGACGCTACGCGCATGCCGCCTCGGCGCTGATGAGCGTCGCCACGGCCAAGGCCGCCGGCGTCAAGTACATCACGGCCTGTTCGCCACCGCGCGGTGACAGCATCAATCCGGCGGTGGCCTACGCCATGCATGTGGCCGGTGCCGACCGCATCCTGGAGATGGGCGGCGTTCACGCGGTCGCCAGCATGGCCTTCGGCCTGTTCGGCGGGCGCGAAGCCGACATCCTCGTCGGCCCGGGCAACGCCTTCGTGGCCGAAGCCAAGCGCCTGCTGTTCGGGCAGGTCGGCATCGACGTCTTCGCCGGCCCCACCGAATCGGCGGTGATCGCCGATCACACGGCAGACCCGATGACCATCGCGGTGGATCTCGTCTCCCAGGCGGAGCACGGCCCGAACTCGCCGGTCTGGCTGTTCACCACCAGTGAAGAGGTCGCGCGCCGCGTCATCGAGCTGGTGCCGCTGGTCGGCAACGACATGCCCAACGCCGAGGTCATCCACGCCGCCTGGCGCGACTACGGCGAAGTCATCCTGTGCGACACCCGCGAAGAAGTGGTCCAGATCAGTGATCAGTACGCCTGCGAACACCTGCAGGTGCTGTGTGAGGACCTGGAGTGGTGGAAGCAGAATCTCAGCAACTACGGCTCTCTGTTCCTCGGCGAAGGCAGCACCGTCACCCACGGTGACAAGTGTTCCGGCACCAACCACATCCTGCCGACCAAGCGCGCCGGTCGCTACTCCGGCGGTCTGAATGTCCACAAGTTCATGAAGGTACTGACCACCCAACAGCTCAGTGTTGAAGCCAATCTCAAGTTCAGTGCCATCGGTTCGCGCATCTCGCGCACCGAAGGGATGGAAGGCCATGCGCGTGCCTGTGACTGGCGCCTCACCAAATACTTCCCCGAGCAGGATTGGGATTTCCCCGTCTATGCCCAGAAGCGGTATTGAGGAGGCCACATGCGTCGTTTTGCCAAGTCATTCACCCAACAGGAAGCCATCTCCGACACCGCCATCGAGGCTGCCGTCGCCGTGATGCGCAGTGGTCGCCTGCATCGCTACAACCTGGCGGAAGGCGAGCAGGGCGAAACGGCGCTGCTGGAGCAGGAATTCGCGGCGAGTCTGGGCATTCCCCATGCGCTGGCCTGTGCCTCCGGCGGCTATGCCCTGCAACTGGCGCTGCGCGCCTGCGGACTCGAGGCCGGTGACAAGGTGCTGTGCAACGCCTTCACCCTGTCCCCGGTGCCCGGCAGCATCGTCGCCGCCGGTGGCGAGCCGGTGCTGGTGGACATCCTCGAGGACACCACGGTCGATCCGGAGGATCTGGCGCGTGCGGCAGATCAGAGCGGGGCCCGCTTCTTCATGCTCTCGCACATGCGCGGCCATATCGGCGACATGCACGCGATCATGCAGGCCTGCGACAGCCGCGGCATCACGGTGATCGAGGATTGCGCGCATACCATGGGTGCGAGCTACGACGGCAAGCCCAGCGGCACCTTCGGCAAGGTCGGCTGCTACAGCACCCAGACCTACAAGCACGTCAATTCCGGTGAAGGTGGCCTGCTGGCGACCGCCGATGATGAGGTGATGCGACGCGCCATCATCCTGTCGGGCTCCTACATGCTGTACGACCGCCACCTGGCGGCACCGGCCGCGGAGAGCTTCGCCGAGACGCGCCTGCAGACCCCCAACATGAGTGGTCGCATGGACAATCTGCGTGCCGCCATCCTGCGCCCGCAACTGGGGGAGCTGGCAGAGCGTCGTGAGCGCTGGAATGCCCTCTATGCCCGCATGCAGGACCGGCTCGCGGCCATGGAGGGCGTCACGCCCATCCTGCGTGGCCCGCTGGAAGGCTACGTCGGAAGCTCCATCCAGTTCACGCTGGCGCAGTGCTCCCACGAGCAGATCGCCGCCTTCATCACAGGCTGTGAAGCGCGTGGGCTGCCGGTGAAATGGTACGGCAAGCCGCTGCCGGAGGATTACACCAGCCGCTACGACAGCTGGGCCTATCTGGGCAGCCATCGTGCAGTGCCCAATGCCGACCGGGTGCTGGCGACGCTGTGTGATCTGCGTCTCCCGCTGACCTTTGACGTGCAGGACTGTGAGGTCATCGCGGACTTGATCCTGGACGCTCTGCACAGTGCACGACCTGTCTCGACCGTCGCGTGACTATGCCCGGCGGCAGCACGTGACGGGGATGAACCCATAACGATAACGCTTTGAAAGCCACATGATCTTCAATCCGCATGTCCTGATGACAGGCCATGCGGACCCGCAACCAGTGGAGTAATAACAATGTTCAATAAAGCTCTCTTGGCAACCGCAGTGATGTTGGCGATGTCAGCGACCGCTCAGGCGAAGACCTTCAAGGTCGGCATGGGCGATCCGATGGATTCGGATCAGGGCGCGCTTGCACAGCGCTTCGAGGAACTGGTCGAGGACCTTTCCGATGGCGAGATGCAGGTGGAGTTGTTCCCGGGCGGTCAGCTGGGCTCCGAGACCGGCATGATCCAGGACACGCGCATCGGCAAGCTGGACTTCGCGCTGATCGGCGTCGGCAATCTGACGCCCTACGCGCCGCGCCTCGGCGCGCTCACCATGCCCTATGCACTGCGTAGCCATGCGGATGCCGTCAAGGCCACCACCGGCCCGCTGGCGGATGAATGGAACCAGATCGCCGAGAAACAGGCCGGCGTCCACATCGTCAGCTGGCTGTATTCCAACTTCCGTTATCTGACCAACTCCAAGCGTCCGGTGACGTCGCTGGAAGACCTTGAAGGCATGAAGATCCGTGTGCCGCAGAACAAGATCATGCTCGCCACCTATCAGGCCTGGGGCGCCAGCCCGATCAGCATGTCGTGGCCGGAAGTCTTCACCGGTCTGCAGCAGGGCGTGATCGATGGCCAGGACAACCCGGACATCGTCAACTACACGATGAAGTTCCAGGAAGTGCAGAAGTATCTGACCGAGGTCCACTACCAGTACTCCCTGCAGCCGATCGTCATGGGGGTGCGTACCTACAACAAGCTCTCTGACGAGGAGCGCGAGATCATCGATCGCGCCGGCCTGGAAGCCCAGCTCTATGCGCTTCAATTCCAGCTGACCGAGGCCTCTCAGGCGCGTGCTGCCATGGAAGCTGAAGGGGTGCAGTCCGCCCAGCTGACCGACGAGGACAAGTGGATCAGCATTGCCAAGGAAGAAGTCTGGCCGCAGTTCTATGAAGAGATCGGCGGCAAGGAATCCTTCGACGAATTGCAGAAAGCATTGGGCCACTGAGCCCGAGTGGGCGGGGTCGCTCGCGGCGTCAGCGTGAATGACGCCTGAGCGACCCCCGCTGCGTTCAATGCTATCGAGCAGGGATACCAGACAGTGCTGGTATCCCTCTCACAGTTCATCGTGAAGGAGGCTCGCATGTTGGCCAGATTGAACAATCTCGAGGATTACGCCTGCCGCTTTCTACTCGCGGTCTTCGTACTCCTGCTGTTTTCCCAAGTGGTATTGCGTGTCGTGTTCGGTATCGGCATGGCATGGATGGAAGAGCTGGCACGCTACGCCTTCGTCTGGTTCGTCTTCCTGGGGGCTGCACACGCGGCTCACCTGAGTGCCCACAATCGGCTGCAGACCCATATCAATCTGCTGCCGCGCAAGGTGGCCAACGCCATCCTGCTGTTTGTCGACCTTATCTGGGCGCTCTTCAGCCTGATCATCGCCTACAAGAGCCTGGATCTGATCGGGCTTCTCACCGAGTTTCCCTATGAGTCCCCAGCGCTCGGCTGGTCGCTCGCCTATGTCTATTACATCTTCCCCGTGGCCTTCACCTTGATGGCCTTTCGCGTATTGCAGGTGCAGTTCCTCAAGCTGGTCAGAGGCATCGAGCCCGGCAACGTGGACGACGAGGAAGTGAAGCGCATCACGGAAGCGGCCCCGGATGCCGCCGATGACACCCGCACCGCCAAGATGGGAGGCTGATGCCATGGCCGCGACTATTCTGTTCTCTCTGTTCGGTGCACTGCTGTTTCTGGGCTCACCCATCGTCGTTGCCCTTGGGGTGGCGTCCATGGCGGTCTATGTCGTCAGTGGTGATGACATCACCTCGCTGGTGGAGCTGGCGTTCTCGGCGATCAACTCCTTCCCGCTGATGGCACTGCCATCCTTCATTCTGGCGGGCGCCCTGATGGGCGACGCCGGCATCGCGCGGCGTCTGATTCGTATCGCCGAAGAGCTGGCGGGCCCGGCCGCAGGTGGCCTGGGGGCGGCAGCGGTGATGGCCTGCATGTTCTTCGGCGCCATCTCCGGCTCGGGGCCGGCGACCACGGCGGCCGTGGGCATGCTGGTGATTCCGGCGATGATCGAACGTGGCTACGGCCGCAGCTATCCGGCGGCGATTACCGCCACCGCTGGCGGACTGGGCGTCGTGATTCCGCCCAGCATGCCGTTGGTCATCTACGGGGTGACCGCCAACGAGTCGATCTCGGCGCTGTTCATGGCGGGTGTCATCCCGGGCATCATGCTGGGGGCGGCCCTGATGATCGCCAACTACATCACCGCCAAGCGCAACGGCTATCAGGCCCAGGGCGAGCCGTACGACAAGGCGCGTGTCTTCAAGGTACTCAAGGAGGGCTTCTGGTCACTGATGGCACCGGTGGTCATCCTCGGCGGCATCTACAGCGGTCTTTTCACACCGACCGAAGCCGCCGTCGTCTCGATCTTCTATGCGCTGTTCGTCGGTGTCTTCATTCACAAGGAGTCCTCGCTGCTGGGCTTGAATGAAGCCTTCCAGAACACGACTTGGCTGACCGGTCGCGTGCTGATCATCATGTTCACCGCTACCGCCTTCGGTCGCATCCTGGTGGAGCATCACATTCCGGCCATGATCGCCCAGGGCATCCTCAACATCACCGACAGCCTGTGGCTGGTGTGGGTGCTGGTGATCGCCTTCCTGCTGATCGTCGGCATGTTCATCGAGATTCTGGCCACCATCATGATCGTCACGCCGGTGTTGCTGCCGGTCATGGTGGAGCTGGGCGTCGACCCGGTGCACTTCGGGATCGTGCTGGTGGTGAGTCTCGGGATCGGCTTCTCGACCCCGCCACTGGGCGAGAACATGTTCATCAGCTCCAGCATCGCCAACGTGTCCATCGAGAAAATCTCGGTGCGGGCGCTGCCGCTGGTCGGCACCATGGTGCTGATCGCCTTGCTGCTGGCCTTCGTGCCGCAGCTGACAATGTGGCTGCCGGACATGATGGGCTTCTAGCGGCCCAGCGGAGGGCAGTGGCTCGTCATCACTGTTTTCGTCAACACAGTGGCTCGTAAACACAGCCCTTCGTGAACAGTGCCTCATGAAACAGTTTCTCGAGAGGATGCCGGCCACGTCGCCATCCTCTCGAGCCTTGATCTTCAGTGAGAGTTTTGTCGGAGAACGACCAATGAGAAGCTCGCATGACGCCTCGGGCGCAGAACATATCGTCGTGGGCGTGTTGGGCGGCATGGGGCCGGATGCCACGGTGGCCTTCATGCAGCAGGTGATCCAGGCCACACCGGCCGAGGACGACATCAATCATGTACACATGGTGGTCGACAACAATCCCAAGGTGCCGTCGCGCATCAAGGCTCTGCTGGAAGGGGGCGATGTCTCTCCGGGGCCTGCCATCGCGGAAATGGCCCAGCGACTGGAGCAGTCCGGGTGTGATTTTCTGGTCATGCCCTGCAACACGGCCCACTACTACTGGCAGGATGCGCAGGACGCCGTCTCGATTCCGGTGTGGCATATCGTCGAGCGCACCCTGGACTGGGTGGCGGCGCAGTGGCCGGGCGCACGTGTCGGCATGCTGTGTTCCCCGGCGCTGCGCAAGATTGGCCTTTACGAAGGCTTCATCGAGTCGCGTGGTCTGTCGCTGGCCTATCCCCAGGATGAGGACGCGATGCTGGAGGTGATCCGCAGCGTCAAGAAAGGCCAGGTGAGTGATGACGCCGTCGGGGGAGCCTTCCGTCAGGCCGCCGCTGACCTGGTGGCGCAGGAAGCCGATGTGCTGGTGCTGGCCTGCACCGAGCTCTCCATTATCAGCCATCTGCTCGATGACCGGCTGCCGATCGTGGATTCCGTCGAAGCGCTGGCCGTCAGCGTGGCACAGGCGGCCACTCAGTAAGCGTCGCCGTCACGCGCCGCCCATGCCACTGCCCGAGCGGCGTTGCTCGCGTTCCTGCAGGTAGCGGGCGGGTGTAGTGCCGAGCAGCTTCTTGAACATGCTGATGAAGGCGTTGACGGACTGATAGCCGACGTCTTCCGAGACGCGCTGCACGCTCATGCCTTCGGCCAGCAGGCGAATCGCCACCACCAGGTGCAGTTGCTGACGCCAGCGGCTGAAGCTCAGGCCGGTGTCACGCTGGATAAGCCGGGCGAGGGTGCGTTCGCTCATCGCCAGTTCGCTCGCCCACTCGGCCAGGGTGCGTCGGTCGTCCGGGGTCTTGATCAGGGCATCGCTGATGCGGGTCAGCCGCGGGTCTTCGGGCAAGGGCAGGTGCAGACGTTCGCTTGGCATGCAGGCCAGCTCTTCCATCAGCACGCCGACCAGCCGCGCTGTCGGCCCCTGTTCAGGATATGGCTGGGGTAGCTCCGCCAGACGCAGCACCAGCTCACGCAGCAGGGGCGAGATCGACAGCGTGCAGCTGTGGCTTGGCATCTCGAGCGCACCGGGCTCGATGAACAGGTGGCAGACGCGGCCGCCACGGGTCAGATGATTGCTGTGGGGCAGGTTGCCGGGAATCCAGACCCCGCTGTGCGGCGGCACCATCCACAGACCTTCCGGTACGCGACTGGTCACCACGCCATGCAGGGCGATCACCAGCTGTCCCTTGCGATGCTGGTGGATCGGCACCTCCATCACCTGCTGGCCGGTCTCGACATGCAGGGCGCTGGCCGGAATCTCGTAGATGTCCGGGTCGTGCTCGCAGACGCTGCTGGAGAAGGGCACCTGATCGGGGCCGCGGGTGCTGACCCCGGGCGATGGCGGTAGAACGGGTGTGGTCACTGACATAGCGGCTCGCAGATTGTCTGATTTCAGTGATCTGATGTCATGATGGCTCAATTCTGCAGTGGGCGAGGGGATTAAGCTAGCCTCACTCTGTGTGCGGACTCATCTCTTGGGTGTCGTCCCGCCATTACCCCGTTTCACGATCGCTGCGAGCGCCTCATGACTGAACTCTGCCACTCATCTCCTGTCCGGCGACTGAGCCATCCGGCCGTATTGATCGCCGGTATCCTGTTGATCGCCATGAACCTGCGTGCGCCCTTCACCAGTATCGCGCCACTGCTGGAGCGCCTGCAGGCGGCGCTGGGCTTCAATGCCACGGCGGCTGGCCTGTTGATGATTCTGCCGCTGCTGGCCTTCGTCGTCGTCTCGCCCTGGGTGCCGCGCCTCGCCAGAGGTCTCGGGCTTGAACGCAGTCTCTTCCTCGCCTTGGTGACGATCGCCGCGGGCATCGTGCTGCGGGTGCAGGGCAGCATGCTGGCCCTCTATCTGGGTATCGGCCTGATCGGGGCGGGCATTGCCGTGGGCAATGTGCTGCTGCCCAGTCTGGTCAAACGCAGCTTTGCGCAGCATGTCGCGCTGCTGACCTCCTGCTATGTGCTGACCATGGGCATCATGGCCGCCATCGCCTCGGCGCTGATGGTGCCGTTGGCACAGGGCAGCAGCGCTGGCTGGCAGTACGCGATGCTCATAGTGGTCGTTTTGCCATTGGTGACGATGGGGGTGTGGTGGCCGCAGTTGTCACGTCGCTCCCTGCCGGCGGCGGCGAAGGAAGCCGAGAAGGGTGCCGAGAAGGACGTCGAGAAGGGTGCCGCGCGGCCGGTGCGTCAGGCAGCCGTGTGGCATTCGCCACTGGCCTGGCAGGTGACGCTCTTCATGGGCATCAATTCGCTGCTGTTCTATACCGTCAACAGCTGGCTGCCGAGCATGCTGGCGGACAATGGCTTCTCAGCCGAGAAGGCGGGCTCGTTGCATGGTCTACTCCAGCTGGCTTCGGCCTTGCCGGGATTGATTCTGGTGCCCCTGATGCCGCGCCTGAAGGATCAACGCCTGATCGCCTTCGCGACGCCCTGCATGTCGCTGGCGGGATTCATCGGGCTATGGCTGATGCCAAAGTGGGCACTGGTGTGGGTGCTGTTGCTGGGCGCGGGCTCCGGGGCCAGCTTCATTCTCGCCTTGTCATTCATGGGGCTGCGGGCGCGTGATGCCATGCAGTCGGCTTCACTGTCGAGCATGGCGCAGACGCTGGGCTATCTGCTCGCGGCCATGGGGCCGCCGCTGATCGGCGCGCTCTACGATATGCAGGGCAATTGGCAGCTGGCACTGATGGTCTGCGCCGTCCTCAGTGTGCTGATGGCAGGTGTCGGCTGGCTGGCGGGCAGAGACCGCCAGTTGCCTGAGGCGTCGGCATCTGAATAATGGAGCGCTGCCCCCAAGGGGCACTGGCACATCCCCCCATGACAAGGAAGTGAGAGATGGCGAATGCTTCATCGGCTAGCGAAGATCAACGGGCGTCTGACTCGCCAGCTGTTGCGCAGCACCCCGGACGTCGGCGCAAGCCGCCTTTGCGGGCAGCCATCCTTGGCCTGGCCAGTCTCGGAGGTATCTTCATGATCGTTCAGCCAGCCAATGCCGCGACGCTGTCACTGCGCGTGATCGAGACCACCGACATCCACGCCAACGTGATGGATTACGACTATTACAAGGACCGGCCCAGCGTGCGCATCGGCCTGGTACGCGCGGCAGGTCTGATCAAGCAGGCGCGTGCCGAGGTAGCCAACAGCGTGCTGCTGGACAATGGCGACCTCATCCAGGGCAGCCCGATGGGCGATTACATGGCGGCAGAAGGTCTCGAGGAGGGTGATGTCTTCCCGGCCTACAAGGTCATGAATCAGCTGGATTACGATGTCGGCAATATCGGCAATCATGAATTCAATTACGGGCTCGAGTATCTCGAACGGGCGCTGTCCGGCGCGCAGTTCCCCTATGTGAACGCCAACCTGCTGGACGCCACGACAGGCGAGCCGTACTTCACGCCCTACCAGATCACCGCCCATGCCTTCACCGACAGTGAGGGCAACGCTCAGACATTGAAGATCGGCTATATCGGCTTCGCACCGCCGCAGGTGATGACCTGGGACCGCAAGCACCTCCAGGGCCGCCTGACGGCCGAGGACATCACCGAGAGCGCCAGGCGCTGGGTGCCCGAGATGCGCCGGGCGGGCGCGGATGTGGTGATCGCCATCCCGCACTCCGGCATCTCGACCGACCCCTACCGGGTGATGGCCGAGAATTCGGTGTATTACCTCTCGCAGGTCGAGGGCATCGATGGCATCGCCTTCGGGCATGCCCATGCCGTCTTCCCCAGCGAGGAATTCGCCGAGGTACCGGGGGCCGATATCGCCAGGGGCACCCTCAATGGCGTGCCGGCGATGATGCCGGGGCACTGGGGCAGCCATGTGGGCGTGATGGATCTCGAACTGAGCAATGCCTCGGGCCAGTGGCGGGTAGTGAGCGGCCAGACAGAAGCCCGCCCTATTCAGGTAGGGGGCGAGGCGCAAGTGGCGGAAGATGCCGAACTGGCGGCGCTGGTCGATCATGAGCACGACGCCACGCGCGAGTACGTCAATCGCAGCATCGGACGCGCCAGTGCGGCGATGAAGAGCTATCTGGCGCTGGTGCAGGACGACCCGACGATCCAGATCGTCAATCGCGCCCAGGCCGATTACGTCAAACGCTTCGTCGAAGGCGACCCGGACCTGGAAGGCTTGCCGATTCTCTCGGCAGCCGCGCCGTTCAAGGTCGGCGGCCGTCACAATGATCCGACCCAGTTCACCGAGATGGAGGCGGGCGAGCTGAGCTTCCGCAATGCCGCCGATCTCTATCTCTATCCGAATACGCTGGTGGCGCTCAAGGTCACCGGCAGGGAAGTGCGGGAATGGCTCGAGTGCAGCGCCGGCCAGTTCCATCGCATTGATCCGGATCTCGCCACGCCCCAGCCCTTGATCAACTGGGAAGGTTTCCGCAGCTACAACTTCGACGTGATCGATGGCGTCGAGTACCGGGTGGATGTCACGCAGCCGGCGCGTTACGACGGCAATTGCGCGCTGATCGACGCCGATGCCCACCGTATTCAGGGACTCGCCTACCAGGGCGAGCCGGTCAAGGACGACGAGGTCTTCCTGCTCGCGACCAACAACTATCGCGCCTACGGCGAGGACTTCCCCGGCACCGGAGAGTCGCATATCGCTTTCGCGTCACCGGATGAAAATCGCAGCATTCTGGCCCAGTACATCTCGCGCCAGACGCAGCAGCAGGGCGCGGTGGACCCCGCGGCGGATCACAACTGGCGGCTGGCCGCGATCGACACCGATACCCCGCTGGACATTCGCTTCACCACCGCCCCCGGCGAGGATGCGCAGCAGTTCATTGATGCCCAGGCGGTCTACCCGATGACGTTGGTGGATCAGGACGAGATGGGCTTTGCCCGTTATCGCGTCGGGCTGGACCGGATGGAATAGCCAAGGCAGCACATTGTCGAGCACGTCGTTCCTGGCCTGGATTCAGGTGGGAAAAAACGCCAGTCAGCAATTGCTGACTGGCGTTTTTTTGTCACTTGGCGCTACCCGCTATCTGTTTCATTATTCGCTTTTGCCTCAGGTTCTTTTGCGCAGTCCCATTGCGGGTCAGCGCCAAGGTGCGTGCAAGGCGATGCTCAGCAGCACGCGTTTGCCGCGCTCGATGCGGCTGACGCTGTGTTCGTGAAGGTCGGGGCGAAACAGCACCACGCGGTCCGCGAGGCGAAAGAGGCTGCCATCGGTCTCGAAGACACCGCCCCGGCGGGGCTTCTTGAGCACGATATTGAGCTTGTAGTAGCTGCCGCTGCCCATCGGGTCGTTGTGGCGCATCACGCTGTGGCCTTCGGGGTAGGTCACCAGGTTGATGGTCAGGCGACGAAGATCGAGCAGACTGCGGTTGATGACACGGGCCATGGGCGCTTCCCTTGAATTTGATGGGGCCATTAAAGCGTATTTTGAGCAATCAATCAAAATCGTGCTTGAGTGATCGCTCAGGAATCCGTAAGGTGGTCCCACGTTCACGGCATCACCGCGATATAGCACTGTTTCGCCAGGCCGTGATTGAGTATTCATCAAGCGAAGAGGTCAGCAATGAGCCACGACAACGTGACAATGGAAGCCCTGGAAACCCGTTATGCGATGATCGAAGGTCACCGCATTGCCTACAAGGAAATGGGTGAAGGTCAGCCGCTGTTGTTGATTCACGGTATTCCGACCAACAAGCTGATGTGGCGTGATGTGATGCCGGAATTGGCCAGGCATTATCGTGTCATCGCACCGGACATGCTCAACTATGGCGAGTCGGACATGCCGGTGGATGCTGACGTTTCCATCAATGCCCAGACACGCATCTTCATCAAGCTGATGGATTCACTGGGTGTGGCGAGTGCGGATGTCGTCTCGCATGATATCGGCGGAGGTATCGGTCAGCTGATGGCCGTCAATCATCCCGAGCGTGTTCGCCGTCAAGTACTGATCGACAGCGTATGCTTCGATTCCTGGCCGATTCCGGAGTTCAAGCAGCTGCTGGAGCCGGGCGTCGAGGAAGCGACCAGCGTCGAGGAATTCATCAGCACCATGCGCGGCTTCATGCCCAGTGGTGTGCATGATCCGGCCGTCGCGACCGAAGAGATGGTCGAGCGCTATGTGTCCCAGTGGAACAGCGAGCAAGGCAAGGCGGCTTTCTTCCGCAACATGCGTCGTCTCAACAAGGAATACACCCAGGCCATCGCCGGTGAGCTCAAGAATATCGAGATCAAGACTCTGGTGCTGTGGGGCGACAAGGACAACTTCCAAAAGCCGGATTACGCCCCGATGCTGGCAGATGCCATTCCGGGTGCCGAGCTGATCTGGGTGAAGGATGCCGGTCACTGGGTGACGGATGAAAAGCCGCAGGATACCGTGCGCTATATCCTGGACTTCCTCGCCCGCTGAGGAGGAGCCCATCAGCCATAAGCGCAGTAAAATCTCACCCCTGATGGTGAATGAGCCCTGAACGACAATGCCCGGTCCTATGACCGGGCATTGTCGTATCTGGCGGAAATCGCGCACGGGAAATCGCCTAATGATGCGCGATGTTCCGCGCGGCCGGAGGGGACTGTCGCTTGCGCTTGGCGGTGATCGTCAAGGCCTCTTCCTCGGTAAGGTCATCGATGATCGTGTCGAGAGAGGCATTGCCTACCGGGGGCAGGGGCGCGTGATCACTCCGCGGGGCAAGCGTCGGCGCTGTCTGGAAGGCGAGGGGTCTTTCCAGTGCCATGATGCTGCCACTGCGCGTCGGGGTGCACTGCTCATTGACCAGGGTGAAGCCGTGGCGCTGGTAGAGCGCCAATGCCGGGCTGTCGGAGAAGACTCTCAGGCGCAGCGCGCGCGGGCAGGGCTGAGCGCCCGGGGAGAGCTCGGAGGCGCGGTCTTTCATCAGCGACTGGCCGTACTCCTGTTGCGTTGCCAGCTGGATCAACCAGTTCAGGCAGGCGGAGCCGACGCCACGGCCTTGCCAATGTGGCACCAGTTGCAGGTCGCGCAGATACAGGATGTCCGGCAGGGCCTTGAGGCTGATGAAGCCGACCCATTCGCCATTGATACGTATCGCGTAGTTCTCGTTGTCCTGCCAGCGCTCGCTGAACAACTCCTCGTCCCAGCTCATGCCATGCCGTTTGTAGGTCGCGAGCATGTTGCCGCAGCACAGTCGCCGAGCCGCGGCGCTCAGATAGCTGCTGCAAGCCGAATCGCTGATAGGGGTAATGCTGAGATCATCCATGATCCTGTCGCTTATTGTTGAGGGTAGGGGCACAGATGCGCGGACTGATGACCATTCGTCCAGAATAGCGGACCAGTCGGTTAGCGCATACTAATGTAGTTTGCCATCTATCATCGGATGTTGGGTTGCCGCTGACAAGTGAATGCCTGTCCAGTGCTTGTCCTGCACCTTTCAAGCGCCCCTCAAGTGCCCCTCAAGTGCCCGTCCAGCTTTGCCCAGTCGTAGAAGGTGAGTCGAGAGTTGCCAAAACGTAATAGTTACACTATAACATTGCGTTTTTGTTCGTCGGCGGCGGTTGCGCGTCGGCATCCATGCTCTTGCTCGGGACTCGCGATATCGATGGTCAAATTGCTCTCAAGGCTTCGGTGGCAATACCGAACCTTCCTTCACGATCGCAGGCAGCTGGCCGTCGCCAGCGTCGCGCTGAGCCTGGCCGTGGTGCAGCCCAGCCATGCGCAAGATGCCTCAGCGGCGCAAGCGTCGGCGGCTGACACACGACGTCTGGAGATTGTCGCGCCCTTCGACATTAAGGGGGCGGACCCGCTGCTCAGCGGCATTCTTTTCCAGCGCATGCAGATCGTCGAGACACTGGTCGAGGTGGATGCCACGGGAGAGCTGCAGCCGGGATTGGCGACCGATTGGGAGGTCTCGGATGACGGCCTGGAGTGGCGCTTCACGCTCCGCTCCGGCGTACAGTTCCATGATGGCAGCCAGCTGGATGCCGAGGTGGCGCGTCAGGTGCTCGAGATCGCAAGTGCCAAGCCGGGTCTGTTGAAGTCGGTGCCGGTCGAGCGGATCGTCGCCGAAGATGCCCAGACGCTGGTGATTGCCCTCAGCGAGCCCTTCGCCGCATTGCCCGCCTATCTGGCCGATTATCGCCAGCAGATACTCGCGCCGGCAGCCTTCGATGAGACGGGCACCGCCCAGCAGGTCATCGGCACCGGCCCCTATCGCATGCTGCGCATGACGCCGCCCTTGAGCCTGGAAGTCACCGCCTTCGAGGACTACTGGGGCCCGCAGCCCGAGGTGCGCCAGGCGCGCTATCAGGCGGTGAGCCGCGCCGAGGGCAGGGCATTGATCGCCGAGAGCGGAGATGCCGACTTCACCTATGGGCTGGACCCCGCCAGTCGCCAGCGTCTCTCCCAGTCGCCGCGTGTGACTCTGGCAGCGGCCGCGACGCCGCGCACGATGCTGTTGAAGGTCAACGCCAATCATCCGGCCTTTCAGGACCCCGCTGTACGGCGTGCATTGAGTCTGGCGATCGATCGCACCGCCATCGCTCAGGTCGTGCTGCGCTATCCGCGTGGCGCCAGCCAGCTGTTCCCGCCGATGGTGGAAGGCTGGCATGACCCCGCACTGCCCGAGCTGCATCAGGACGTCGCCGAGGCGCGTGCACTGCTGGACGCCGCAGGTTGGACCGTCGGCGAGGAGGGTATCCGCCACAAGGATGGCCAGCGCCTCGCGATCAGCCTGATCACCTTCTCGGACCGTCCGGAGCTGCCGCTGGTCGCCACGGTGCTGGAGCGCCAGTTCCACGCCATCGGCATCCAGACACGTCTGGATATCACCAACTTCTCGGCGATTCCGGCCGGCCATCATGACGGCAGCCTCGACATGGCGCTGTTCGCGCGCAATCTGGCCATGGTGCCGGACCCCATCGGCAACGTGCTGAGCGATTACGCGGGAACCCCCGAGGCCCCTGGTGGCGACTGGGGCGCGATGGGCTGGTTCGATGCGGACTTCACCGCCGAGCTTGAGCGCATGGCACGCGAGGGCTATGGGCCCACACCGGCAGGGCAGGACCCGCGCGCCCAGGCCAGCGGCGTGATCCAGCGGGCGCTGCCCGTGATCCCCATCGCCTGGTACTACCAGAACCTGGCGATCTCCAATCGACTGCAAAGCGCTCAGGTAGATCCCTGGGAGCGTAGTTTCGGCCTTTCAGAATTGCGGTGGGCACAATGAATCTCCCTTCACGTCTGTTGCAGCTATTGATGGTGGTGCTGATGGTCGGCGGCGCCAGCTATCTGATGATGCAGAGTCTGCCCGGCGATGCCGCCTGGCGTATCGCGGCCGGCCGCTATGGCTATGATGCGCTGGATGCGGCCGCTGCGGCCTCGGTACGCGCCGAACTGGGCCTCGAGGCACAGGGCGGCTTGCACTTCCTTTACTGGCTGGGCGATATCCTGCGCCTGGAGCTTGGCACCTCGCTGATTTCCGGTGAATCGGTGTGGGTGGAGATTCGTCATCAGCTGGGCAACTCCCTGTCGCTCGCCGGCGCGGCGCTGGGCATCTCGCTGCTGATCGGCCCGCCGCTGGGGCTGCTGGCCGGTCTGCGTGCCGGTGGCTGGCTGGACCGTAGCCTGCTGGCCGTCTGCAGTCTGCTGCGTGCCACGCCGCAGTTCCTGCTGGCGCTGGTGCTGATCCTGCTGATCTCGGTGGAGATGGGCCTGCTGCCGGCCGCCGGTCACGGTGAGCCGCAGCACTTCATTCTGCCGGCGATGACGCTGGCGCTCGGGCTGGCAGCGGTATCGGCACGCCTGGCACGTGATGCCATGGCCGCCGTCACCCAGACGGCCTTTCATGATTTCGCGCGCTGGAAGGGCCTCAGCAACGCCCAGACCTTCTGGCGTCACGGCCTGCGCCATGTGGCCTTGCCGCTGGTGACCTATCTGGGACTGCAGTTCGTGACCCTGGTGGAGGGTGTGGTGGTGATCGAGAGCATCTTCGGCTGGCCGGGCATCGGCCATGCGCTGGTGCACGCCATCTTCTCGCGCGATGTGCCGATGGTGCAGGGCACCGCCCTGGTGCTGGGCGTCGGCTTTGTCTTGATCAATCTGCTGGTCGATCTGCTGGGTCGCCAACTGGACCCACGGGGTGTGAAATGAATCAGGTGGTGGAAGGGCTTGCGCCGCAGCGCGTGGAAGCCGTGCGTCGTCCACGTCTTGACTGGCCGTTGCGCCGGGTGATCGGGGCCGCGATGGTCGCCAGTCTGGTGCTGCTGGCCTTGCTGGGCAATCTGGTGATACCGGGAGACCCGCTGGAGCAGCATCTCTATCGTGCACTGCAGGGCGCGGATGCCGTCGGTGTCTCTGACGCCGGCGAGGTGATCACCAGCGCCCCGCTGGGCTATGACCACCTTGGGCGCTCCCTTTATCACCGCCTGGTGGCGGCGCTCGGGCTGTCGCTTTCCATTGCCGCGGGGGCGGTGATTCTGGCGGCTTTTTCGGGCATTTCGCTGGGCCTGCTGGCCGCGGGACGCGGTGGTTGGGCCGAGCGCCTGTTGAGCCTGGTGGCAGACAGCCTGCTGGCATTGCCGGGGCTGCTGCTGGTGCTGATGGTCAGCGTCATCCTGCCGTCGACGCCGCTGGCATTGTGGTTGGGTCTGTCGCTGGTGCTGTGGGTGGAATTCTTCCGCCTGGCTCGCGCCACCGGTCGCAGCGTGCTGGCGAGTCCCGGTGTGGAGGCCAGCCGTCTGCTGGGCTTCGGGGCCTGGTACCGGTTTCGTCATCACCTGTGGCCGGAAATGGCACCCGTGATGATGACGGCGATGGCCTTCGGCATGGCCAACGCCCTGATGGCGATTGCCGCGCTGGGCTTCGTGCATGTCGGCATTCCGGAGCCCACGCCGGAGCTGGGCACCATGATGGTCGAGCTGTTGCCGTACTGGCGTGAAGCGCCATTCGCGCTGCTGACGCCGGTGCTGGTTACCTTCCTGCTGTTGCTGGGGCTGTTGCTGATGTCCGGCAGCAAGGCCAGAACGTCAACCGCCGCGGACACCCTCGAAGGAGCGCGCCCATGAATGTCGCGACAATGACCACGCCAGCCTCTCACACGCGGGATGGGGCAACGGCGGATGATGTGGTGCTAAGTGCCGAGGATGTGAGCGTGCGGGTCCAGGGCGCGCAGACGGCGCTGCTGGAGCCTGTCTCGCTTGCGCTCAAGGCGGGAGAGCCGCTGGTGGTGATCGGTGAGACGGGGTCCGGCAAGAGTCTGCTGGCTCAGGCACTGCTGGGCACGCTGCCCCCGGAGCTTGTGGCCTCCGGCAGCCTGTGGCTCGACGGCGAGCCATATCCTCTGCATACGCCAGAGAATCGTCGCCCGCTCTGGGGTCGCCGCCTGGCGGTATTGCCCCAGGAGCCCTGGCTGGCGCTGGACCCGTTGATGAAGGTGATTCGTCAGGTCGGTGAGGCATATCGACTGGTCGCGGGGCGTTCGGCACAGGCCTCCCACGCGGCCGCGCGCAGTGATCTGGAGCAGTTGGGTGTCGCCGCGGCCAGCGAGCAGCTGCCGGGCAAGCTGTCCGGTGGCATGGCGCAACGTGTGGCCTTTGCGGCCGCCCGCGCCGGCGGCGCACCGCTGTTGATCGCCGACGAGCCGACCAAGGGGCTGGACGCCGCCCGCGTCAGCGAGATCGGCGAGCTGCTGCTCAAGTCATTGGCCGAGACACCGCGTGCTGGTTTGATGGTCATCACCCATGACATGGCGCTGGCGCACCAGATCGGTGGCCGGCTGATGGTGGTACGCAGGGGGCAGGTGATCGAGCAGGGCGCTACGCGTGACGTGCTGGCCGCGCCGACACATGCCTATACCCGACGCCTGGTGAATGCCGCGCCGCAGGCCTGGCCGGAGGCCGCCTTCAAGCCGGCAGCCGACAGTGCAAGCCGTGATGGCAAGGCGGCAGGCGAGACCATCATCCGCGCCGAGAATCTGACCATCGCGCGCGGGGACACCACATTGCTGCGTGACGTGGAACTCAGCGTGAAGGGCGGTGAGATCATCGGCGTCCAGGGCGCTTCAGGCTGTGGCAAGTCATCGCTGGGCGATGCACTGCTCGGCCTGTTGCCACCGCATTCAGGACGCGTGGTCCAGCATGCCGAACGCCTGGAATATCAGAAGCTCTACCAGGACCCCGTGGCGACCTTCCCGCCACGCCGGACACTGGGGCGGCTGTTGAAGGATCTCAGCGCACGCCATGGTCTCGACGACAGCCAGCTGCCGCAGCTGATGGAGCAACTGAGCCTGGCGCCGGAATTGCTCTCGCGTCTGCCGGGACAGGTCTCGGGTGGCGAGCTGCAGCGTTTCGCGCTGTTGCGTCTGATGCTGATCAAGCCGCGCTTCGTGTTCGCCGATGAGCCGACCTCACGCCTCGACCCGCTGGTCCAGCAGGAGGTGATCGCCTGCATGGTGAAGATGGTGCGCGAGCAGGGCACGGCGCTGGTGCTGGTCAGTCATGATGCGGCACTGCTGCGCAAGGTCGCGGATCGCGTGCTGGTAGTAGAGGAAGGTCGCTTGAAGGCGCGTCAGGAGATCTGATCGCTCACCTGCCCGCACGGCGGCACCAGAGGACCGCAAGGCATCATCGCAACAGCAAGAATTGCACTAGAAAGACGACGCTTGATACGCCAACGCCCGGCCGAGACTCTGCAGGAGTCTCGGCCGGGCGTTGGCGTTTGGTATCTGCGGGGGATGTTCTGGCGTCGGGGCCCGAGTGCTGGCCGCTCATCTGCCGTCAGGACGGTCGCTTAGGGTTCAGCCGCCCAGCAGGGCCGGATTGGCTTGCCAGACGGACCAGGTCAGCGCACTGGCCAGCGTCACCCACGCCAGATAGGGCAGCATCAACAGCCCGGCCAGGCGACTGATACGCCAGAAGGCGATCAGGGTGACGGCGATCAGCGTCCACAGCACCAGCACGTCGATGAACGCCGCCTGACCGAGATGCCAGGCGAAGAACAGCCAGCTCCACAGGCCGTTGACGACCAGCTGCACCACGAACAGCCCGAGCGCCAGACGATGGCGCCAACGGAAGCCATTGCTGGCATGCAAGCCATCGCGCGCGACACGCCAGGCGGCGAGCGCCATCATCACGAACAGCGCCGTCCACACCGGCCCGAAGGCCCCCGCCGGCGGGGCCCAGGCCGGTTGGGTAAGGCTTGCATAGAAGGTCTTCGCGTCAACCGAGGCCAGCGCGCCGATGGCGGCAGTGAGGAAGCTCAACCCGAACCACACCACCATCTGGGCGGTGGAGCGTGCAGCGGAGGGTGAGGAAGACGCGGAACGTGGCGATGTCATCTGGCGGTCTCCTGTCTCGAAAAGCGTGATAGAGAAAGACACGATATCCCACGCTGCGTCTTGGTTCACCGTCCCGTTCTTCCTGAAAGGTGTACATGAACGGTTTAGCTGAGAGGTACGTCTGCACGGTTCAGCTGAACGGAACATCTGAACGGCTCAGCTGCGGGCGGCAGCGCCATCCTCAATCCGGCACCGGTCCATCGAAGACTTCCTTGCTGCGACCGGTCAGCGTCGTGCCCACCGAGGCGGCGATGACCAGACCGATGGCGAGCCACTGGAAGATGCCCAGCGTCTGACCGAGGAACAGCAGGCCGGAGAGCGCCCCGATGGCGGGTTCCAGACTCATCAGGGTGCCGAAGGTGTGGGTCGGCAGGCGCGGCAAGGCCACCATCTCGAGGGTGTAGGGCAGCGCGGTCGAGAGCACCGCGACGGCCAGTGCCAACGGCAGGATATCGACCGAAAACATGGCGCTGCCGGCCTCCATCAGGCCGACGGGCGCGACGACCACCGCCGCGATCGTGATGCCCAGCGCCGCGCTCTGGGTGCCATTGCCTGCGCCGGCCTTCTGGCCGAACAGGATATACAGCGCCCAGCAGAGGCCAGCGCCGAGGGCGAAGGCGGCACCGACGGGGTCGATCGGCGCGGCGGTGTCCTCACCCAGCAACAGCAGCAGTACCAGCCCGGTGATCGCCAGTGCCACCCAGCCAAGGTCGATCCAGCGGCGCGAGCTCAGCAGCGCCACGGCCAGCGGGCCGGTGAATTCCAGTGCCACGGCGATGCCCAGCGGTACCGTCTTGAGGGCCTGGTAGAACAGCAGGTTCATCACGCCCAGCGCCACGCCGTAGATGGTGATGGACTTCCAGGCCTTGCGCGTCACCGGCTTGCGCCACGGGCGCAGAATGGCCAGCAGCAGAATCGAGGCGATGATCAGACGAATCGCCGTCGCGCCCGCCGCGCCGATCATCGGGAACAGGGAAGTGGCCAGCGAAGCACCGCTCTGGATCGAGCACATGGCAACCAGCAGCATGGCGACGGGCCACAGACGAGAAGAGGAGGCGGCGACGGCAATGGACATTGAAGTCTCCTTGAGCGATCCAGTGGATGACGGGCATGGTCAGTCAAGAACACATGCGGCATGATTCAGGGACATTGAGGTAGCAAGGGAAGGGAGCTTGAGGCCAGTGGGATGCCGGCTTCCCTCATCGTCAGCGGGATTGTACGGATGCGCACTATATTGCACAACAGTAAAGATCGACCCGATGTTCTGGTCCATGTCGCGGCCAATGTTCGCCGTCTGCGTCTGGCCGCCGAGCTGAGCCAGCAGGCACTCGCGGATCAGGCCGAGATCAGCCGCCGCATGCTGGTGAACATCGAGAAGGGCGACGTCAATGTCAGCCTCGGCACGCTCGACAAGCTCGCCGAGGCACTTGGGGTGCTCTTCTACGCGCTGGTGCAGCCCCCGGAAAGCGAAGACTCGGCACGCATCAATGAGGTGGCGTGGGTCGGGCAGGCGCCCGAAAGTCGCGCGGTGCTGCTGGCCAGCAAGCCGGCGACCCAGGAAGTCGAGTTATGGGACTGGACCCTCGCCCCCGGCGAGCACTATGACTCCGCGCCCGATGATGCCGGTTGGCATGAGATGCTGGTGGTCACGCAAGGCGAGCTGACCCTTACGCTGGAACGTGAGGAAATCGTCATTCACGCCGGGGATTTCCATGTCTATCCCAGTGATCAGGCCTACCGCTACCAAAACACGGGCACCGGGATGCTGCGCTTCATCCGCAACGTGCTGCACTGATCACCCGGCATGAAGTGAACTGCCATGTGTCCGGGCTCCTGCGCTGACTCTTCGATTCATGAAGATGGTGCAGGGGGTCGGTGTAGAGGATCGGTGCAAAAGATCAATGCGTGCCCCTTTATCGCGCATCTGCCGATCACAAGCTGCGCTCCCGCGCGGCGCTGGCGTCAGTCCTGCCTTCACCCACGATCATCATTCCGGCGTTTCACTTGTCCGCATGCGCCCCTGCAAGCCTTTGCAGGGGCGAGTGTTGAACCGCGTTCTGCCTCAAGGCCCCAGCTCAGCGAGCTTTCGCAGCTGATACCTCTCGCCAGGATGGTCTCTCTCCAAGACTTTCTCCCGCCAATATTGTCTCTCACCAATACTGCCTTGCGGCAACGCTGATTGATGCGGCAGCACCCTGACAGATCACTGGCTTGTTAGCGCTTTAGTATGTGAAATTCCTGATTTTCTAATGTTTGGCAGAGAGATTGCTTGGTCATGTGAAAAAGTAATCGCTTGCCACTGATTTTGGCATTGGTCGTCACGCAAGTGGCTCGCATAGCCTGTGGCTGTCTGGCTGGGGCCTGGGCCGTCATGTGCAGGCCCGCCAGGCAAGGATGACTCCAATAACAAGACTCGCGTGTGAGGGACAGGAATATGCAGCAACAGGACACGAAGGAACTGGTGTTTCGGGGTGGTGTGGTGGGCGCCCTGGTGCCGCTGATGGTGCTGGTGGCGGGGCTGATCTACCTCTCGGTATTCGAGCGTGCAGGCACCCAGCCTTTCTGGGCCTGCGCCTGGCTGGCGATGGGGGTCGGGCTCTTTCTGTGTCGTGACCGCTCGGCCTACTGCGAGAGCCTGCTGCGTGGCATGGGCAACCACACCGCGACCGCCATCATTGCCCTATGGCTGCTCGCCGGGGTCTTCGGCAAGCTGATGATGGCTGGTGGGCTCATCGATGGCCTGCAATGGATTGGTGCCTCGATGGGCGCCACCGGAGGTGTCTTCGTGGTGCTCGCCTTCGCCATCTGCATGGTGTTCTCGCTGGGTACGGGTACCAGCGTGGGCACTGTCATCGGCCTTGGCCCCGTGCTGTATCCGGCTGGGGTGATGCTGGGCGCGGACCCGACGATGTTGGCGGTGGCGCTGCTCTCGGGCGCTGCCTTCGGTGACAATCTGTCGCCAGTCTCGGATACCACCATCGTGTCGTCCTTCACCCAGGGGGCGCAGGTCGCGGATGTCATTCGCACGCGTCTGCCGCTGGCACTGTCCGCGGCGGCCATCTGCGTGGTGATCTTCCTGGTGGCCGGTGGTAGCGAGACGGCGCTGACCGAGGTGCCTGCGCTGGCATCAGGCAATGCGCTCGGCCTGGTCATGCTGTTGCCTCTGGCCGTGGTGGTCGGCTTGGCCCTCAAGCGTCGCCATATCATCGAAGCGATGTTCTTCGGCAATCTGGTCGCCATGCTCTGCGCTCTCGTGATCGGCGCCATCAGTCTGGACGATATCTTTGCGCTGCCGGCACAGCGCGGTGAAAGCACCGGCTTGATCGAGAATGGCATCGCCTCGGTGACCGGCGCCGTGCTGTTCGCCCTGATGGTGCTGGCGCTGACACAGGTGATTCTGGATGCCGGCCTGATGCGTCGTCTGCTCGACAAGGCCAATGACAGCTTGATCACGTCGCGTACGGGGGCCGAGACAGGCATCGTGGCGGTGACGGTCGCGGCGTCCATCCCGCTGTCCGCCAATGCGCCGGCACTGTTGCTGGTCGGCCCCGGGCTGGTGCGCAAGCTGGCCGAGAAGTTCGGGATCGCGCCGGAGCGCAGTGCCAACCTGATGGACTGCGCCGTCTGCACGGTCTTCTTCCTGCTGCCCTGGCATATCGCGGTGGCCGTCTGGCAGCAGGTGATCGCTGCCAGTGCCGCCGAGGCGGGCGTCGCGGCGCCGAGTGCCATGGCGTCCTTCTTCACGCCTTACCCCTGGGCGATGCTGGTGGTGCTGGCCATCTCCATCACCTGGCGTGCGCGCAGCTCTCGCAAGCAGAGCACTCACACACAGCAGGCCGCAGCCGCTGGAGGTGGCAATCACGAGACGGTGCTGGCGGCGCCGGCCAGGGAAGTGTGAGCCGCACACCGCTAGCCTGTACGCAAGCCAGTGCCCTGACGTTTGAGGCTTGATGCACACAGCGCCCTGCGACACTCCTGACTGATGGAGTCTCGCGGGGCGTTGTGGTGTCTGGCAGACGCTTTTCTGCTTCTGTCTCAGTTTCTGGGTATGTCCCTGTCACTGGCCCAGCTATCGCAAGGCGGCGTGCATTGCCTCGAACTCAATCCCGCATGGCCTGTCCCAATATCATGACGTTTCATTTCAAGGAGCCATGCATGGCGAAGGTACGTATCACGCAACAGGGCACGATCCATTGTTTTCCGGCCGGCTTGAAGGATGAGGAGGGCAAGCTGGTGAACGCCGAGATTTCCGCCGTGGCCTATGACGGCGAGCGTCTGTTGATGGCGAGTGACAAGCCGATTCCGGGCGAGGGACGCTCGGCGGTCTTCTCCTTGCCTCTGGATTCGCAAGGGCCCGATGACAGTCAGCTCGAGTATCTGACCACGCCGTTGATCCGTCAGGCGGTCAAGTATGAAGACTTCGCGCTGACCACCGATGGCCGTCACATGTTGGCAACCACCGGGTTTGATCGTATCGACAGCGAGAGCCATGCCCTGAATGCCTACAACCACCTGTTGATCTGGCCGCTGGGTGAGCCGGGCAAGGTGCAGGTGGTCGACCCGGACCCGCGTGACGGGGTCGAGGGCTCACTGGAATTTCGTCAGAAGTTGGAGGCGGCCATTGGCCAGCCGTACTACAAGATCGAAGGTCTGGCGGTCGTTCCGAGTGACAAGGGTGATGGGCTGATCCTGTTCGGGGTGCGCGAACAAGGCAACTCGCATGATGACTTCGCGTACGTGCGACGCGTCATCGGGGCGCGCTATGCCATGACCGACAGCGACAATATCGAGTTCATCGAGGACCTTCACGACGTCTATGCGTTTGATCCCGCCGAGTATGAGGGCGTGAATCACGAGTGTGGTCTTTCGAGCCTGGAATATGACCCCTATCACGCACGCCTCTATCTGGTAACCAGCTTCGAGACCGAGCAGGGCAGTGAAGAGGTGATCGGGGGCTATCTGTGGGTGCTGTCGCTGGCCGACTTCCATGCAGGCAAATCCCCGACGCTGGTGACGCATGAGGATGGTCGCGTGCTGGAGTTCGAGCACAAGGCGGAGGGGCTTGCGGTACTGGATCGCGAACGGCTGTTCGTGGTCTATGACAATGATCGCAACCATGAGCTGGGTAGCGTGGATGAACGCGATGAGCGCCACTCCTGTGAAGCGCCCTATACAATGCTGGCGCTGGTCTGACGGCAGCTCGCTGGATTAGAGATCGGTTCACAGGCCGGGGAAACAAACTCACGGCTTTTGCACCGAAATGGGGGGCTGACTGTCTTCGTGATGGCCTCCCTGATCTTCTCTGTTAGCACTTCTGTTATCGCCTGCGCGTTGCTGGTTGAGCTCCACGCTGAATCATTATTTCCCCGCCGGGATTGATGACGACAAAGCCCCGACATGCCTGTGCATGCCGGGGCTTTTCATGATCTCACCTTCCCTGTGTCAATGCGCTTTGTTACACGACATCGAGTGGTGAATCCATTCTATTCAAGGCTTGAGATTACATGGCCTTGTAGAACAGATAATCGGCCTGGTACATCACGATTTCGACCTTGTCCTTGTGAGCTTCATCGCAGGCCATGTCAGGTGCGGCACCGCCCTGGGTATTGAGGCGCTGAACATAGGTGACGCCTTGCATATGCCCTTCACCTTCGGCCGGATTGGCCTCGACCAGCTGCAGCGGAATATTGCCCTTGCCGTTGGGCTCAACCGCCAGCTGTGTGCCGGTGATCTTGGAGCCATCCATGGACTCCCAGGTGGCGGGCGGACCATAGTATTTGCCGACCTGCTTGCCATCGGCATCATTCAGAGCGGCATCCGGACCCTTGAAGACCCAGCCCATGGTGCCATCGTCCTTGGCTTCGCAGGCCCATTTGATCTTGCCGACACCGACGGTTTCCATGGCGACTTCATTGCCTTTTGGCACCGTGACGCTCTCGGGAACCTCCATGGCTTGAGCCAGCGGGCTCAATGCGAGGGCAGCGAAAATACCAGAGATACAGGCGATTGTTTTCATCTTGACGACTCCGTAGACAGATAAGGTTCAGCTAGCGGTTGCAGGTGTGTCGTTGTCTCCCTTGCACTGTTCATAACGCTGGCCTTTCTCGTCTGGATGTCACGGGATCAGATTTTTTTCGTGGTTTTTTCGTGGCCTGTTTTCAGCGCCTATCAGCGGCGTCATGAAAAGAGGCCAGAAGCGCAAAGCGGGCAAGGTGAAAGCCAGGTGGCAAGCAACAGGCCCAGACACACAGACGCCCCGCAGCACGAGGCTGCGGGGCGTCTGTGTGACGGCGTGAACCCTGAAGGATTCAGTCGTAATCGCGGGTGCCGCGAATCGGGTAGTCGTTATCCGGCTTGCGGATGAACTCGATGCCACCTATGAGGGTATCCAGATCAGGGCGCACGAAGGGCGCGTTGGCGATCTCCTGAATCTGGATCTTGCCTTCGCCATTGACGATGAAGAAGGCAGGCTCCGGGAAGTCGTGATCGGTTTCCTTTTCGCTGCGCGGCGTCGAGATGAACAGTCCCAGCGATTGCATCTGTTCGAGGGTCAGCCCATACGCGAGCGGGAAGTTGACCTCCAGCGACTCGCGATGCTGCGTGAGCTGCTGCTCATCATCGGCAGACACGGCGACCAGATCGATGCCCTGGGCGCTGAAGCGCTCGCGATCGCTCTCCAGCTTGTTGAGAAACTTGGTGCAGATCGGGCAATGCTTGCCGCGATAGACCACGACCAGCTGCCAGTCATGTTCGCCCTGGGGCTTGCCGAGGGTCAGTGCCTCACCGTCGCTGCGTTTGACCTGGATGGCCGGGAATTCACTGCCTGGATGAAGCTTGCGTGTATACATGCAATCTGGCTCCCTTTGGAAGATCACGGCGTTGACTTTCATGTCACAGCTGATCAGGCGGCGGATATCACGTGTCTGGATATCAAGCGCCTTGAATGACCAGCGACAGGATACGCCATGTGTCCCCCTTGAATGACGCCATTGTCAGGGTTTTCAAGGGCCCCTTGGCGCAACACGAGGGTGCGTTCATCGCCAGGGGCCGCCACGGGGCCGTTCGGGGCGCTTTTCAGCAGAGGATCAACCCAGGTAGCCGGTGTGATCCAGCAGGATGGTCGTGCCGATGCCGATCAGCACCAGGCCACCGATGATTTCCGCGCGCTTGCCGACCATCTTGCCCAGCACTCCGCCCAGCATCACGCCGGTGGTGGCCATCACGAAGGTGGCGGTGCCGATCGCCAGCGCAGTGGTGACGATGTTCACGCCCGCAAAGGCAAGCCCGGCACCCACGGCCATGGCATCGATACTGGTGGAAAGGCCGGTCAACATCAGGCGGGGCAACGACTGCGGCGTGGTGCAGTCCTCGTCTTCCTCGTCCTTGGAAAGCCCCTCATGAATCATGTGCAGACCGAGCAGCAGCAGCAGGGCGAAGGCGATCCAGTGGTCCCACTGTTCGACGTAGACGGCCAGTGAGCGACCGATCAGCCAGCCGATCATGGGCGTGATGGCTTCGATGACCCCGAAGATGAGGCCGATACGCAGGGCGTCTTTCAGAGAGGGACGACGTATGGCGGCTCCCTTGCACAAGGCGGCAGCAAAGGCGTCGCAGGACATGGAGAAGGCGAGCAGAAATGTCGGTAGCAGAGGCATGAGTCAGGATGTTCCAGGCCGGTTGCGAGTCAATAACAGAAAGACACCACCGGCCGGAAGCGTCTGACTGTCATTGGTCTCGCCGAACCTCGTCCTGACTGATCACGGGCATGATCGGATAGGCGGGTCCTCGGTGCCACGGCAATGCCTGCCGACTATGTTGACATCCGAGACTCTCGTTGGGTGACGAGAGCGGGCTACTCCCCAAAAACTGGTGGCATACTAGCAACAAAATCTTGTCATTTCATCCCCTTGTGTCACGAGCGCTTGACCTTCATAACTTGTCTACCGAGTCAGAGCGGCACCAAGCCGACGTGTCTGACGTCACCGAAGTCTTGAAACTTCAGTCTTGAAGCTTCAACAGGATGCCAAGGAGTCAAGGGTATGAGCGACAGTTATCAGCCACCCAAGGTCTGGACATGGGAAAGCGAGAGTGGCGGCAAGTTCGCCAGTACCAATCGGCCGATCGCGGGCCCGACGCATGACAAGGAGCTGCCGGTCGGTGAGCATCCCTTCCAGCTTTACTCCATGGCGACACCCAACGGCGTGAAGGCCACCATCATGTTCGAGGAGCTGCTGGCGCTCGGGCATAGCGGCGCCGAATACGATGCCTGGCCGATCCGTATCGGCGAGGGCGATCAGTTCGGCAGTGATTTCGTCGCGATCAATCCCAATTCCAAGATTCCCGCGCTGATGGACAGAAGCGGCGAGACGCCGATTCGCGTGTTCGAATCCGGCTCCATCCTGCTGCATCTGGCCGAGAAGTTCGGCGCCTTGATCCCCAAAGACCCCGCCAAGCGTGTCGAAGTCATGAACTGGCTGTTCTGGCAGATGGGCTCTGCGCCGTACCTGGGCGGTGGTTTTGGCCACTTCTATGCTTACGCCCCGGAAAAGCTCGAGTACCCGATCAACCGCTTCGCGATGGAGACCAAGCGTCAACTGGACGTGCTGGATCGTCAGCTGGCCGACAATGCCTACATCGCCGGTGACGAATACAGCATCGCGGATATCGCCATCTACGCCTGGTATGGCGCACTTGTCGAAGGCAAGCTCTATGACGCTGCCGAGTTCCTCTCCGTGCAGGACTACACGCACGTGCAGCGCTGGGCCAAGTCGATTGCCGAACGCCCGGCGGTCAAGCGGGGTCGCATGGTCAATCGTTTCTGGGGAGAGCCGCAGGAGCAGTTGATCGAGCGCCACTCGGCGAGTGACTTCGAAACCAACACCGAAGACAAGCGTAGCGACTGATTATCGCGACGTGATCGTTAGACAGAGATCGTCTGGCAGTGACCGTCGAGTAATGACCTTCAAGCAATGCCCGTCGAGTAATGACTGCCGAGCAATGAGCGTTCAGTCACAGGAAGGGCTACCCATCGGGTAGCCCTTTTGCGTTCTGGCCAGTCGTCCGAGCAGGGCGCTTTCAGTCCTGACGGACCTTGAGCACGACCTTGCCCACGTGACCTTTCTGCTGGAAGACCTCCTGGGCGGTGGCTATCTCGGCCAGCGCGAAGGTGTCAGCGACCAGCGGCTTGATGTTGCCTTGCTCGATATGGCGCACGAGATTGGGGAAGACCTCCGGTTCCAGCACCGTGCAGCCGAAGAAGCTCAAGTCCTTCAGGTACAGCGTGCGCAGGTCGAGTTCCACCATCTCGCCACCGATGGCACCCGCGACGGCGTAGCGCCCCTTGTAGCCCAGGATATCCAGCAGTTGCGGCCATTGCGGGCCGCCCACCAGATCGATGACCACCTCGACACTGTGGCCCTTGAGCGCCTCGTCGAGAGGCTGATCGCGCAGCACGATGTCATCGGCTCCGAGATCGCGCAGGGCATCGGCCTTGGCCGCGCTGGTGACGGCAATCACATGGGCACCACGGGCCTTGGCGAGCTGGACGGCCGCGGAGCCGACCCCACCGGAGGCGCCGGTGATCAACACGCGCTCGCCCTTGGCAAGCTGTGCGCGAGTCAGCATGTTCTCGGCGGTGGAGTAGGAGCAGGGGAAGGAGGCGAGTTCCACATCGCTGAGTGAGCTCTCGACGCGCAGGGCATGGCGCGCCGCTACCCGGGTGTATTCGGCAAAGCCGCCATCGCATTCGGCGCCGATATACCAGGCGGACTCCAGCGTCTGGCCGTCGTGCTCCCTCAGGCAGGGCTCGATCAGTACACGCTCGCCGAGGCGCGCCTGGCTGACGTCTGAGCCGACCGCGACGATCTCGCCGCAGATATCGGCCCCCTGGATGCGCGGGAAGTGGATCGGCTGCCCGGACCAGCTGGCATCCTCTGCCTCGCCATCGCCCTTGGAGTACCAGGCCAGCCGCGTGTTGAGGTCGGTATTGTTGACGCCAGCCGCGCCGACCCGCACCAGCACGTCACGCGGGCCGGGAGTCGGGCGAGGAATGTCGTCACGCACTTCCAGCACTTCCGGGCCGCCATGCCCGGTCAGGTAGACGCCGTGCATGCTGTCTTTGCTTGTGGCAAGTGAGCTCATCGGTGGGGTGCTCCCAACAGGGTCAGTGTGGTGGAAAGTGCGGCCTCGATGGCCTTCTCGCCCAGCACCAGCCAGGCGGAGGAGGCGCCTTCATGGATCAGGAACAGCTCGGTGGCGAGGTCTGGGCGGCGGCTGCGTTGGCCGAGCCACTCGAGAATCTCGTGCTTGTGGCGGTCGACGGCCTCGCGCACCTGCGGGTTGTCGGGAAAGGCCGCCAGGGCATTGACCGACATGCAGCCGTTGGGTGCCTCGAACGCCATCCAGTGACCCAACCGCTGGTAGAGGTGGCTGAGCGCCGCAGCGCCATCCTCGGGCACTCCCTCTTCGAGGAAGGCCATATAGCGCTCGTGGCGATGCTGAAGCGCACCGATCACCATGCTCTCCTTGGAGGGGAAGTGGCGATAGAGGGTGCGCAGACTCACGTCTGACGCTGCCTTGAGCTCGGCAACACTCGGTTCTGCGAAGCCGCGCTGGCTGAAGAGCGTCTCCAGGCGGGCGGCGATATCGTGCTGGATCATGTCGGTGCCATGGTCGAATCAACGAGGGAGAGTGTTCGTTCTACCTGTGCAGGGTAGAGCGCCCATTCTCCCTGTGTCAATGCGGCGTTTCCCAAGCCTTGTGTCATTGCGCCCATGGTCTGACGTCGCGCATTGCGCGTGTGACGGTTCGACGTCAGTACAATTACGCAAATAGAGGTTTGCTGAGCGTTAAATAAGGCAAAGCTCAGGTCATTCCGCGGAAAAATCACGCACTTTTCGTTGCGGTAGCATTTGATAAAGATTAGCATTCGCGACTCATTTACTGGCGCGGGGGGCGTCAGTCATGGCCACTTTCTGCTCATCGAGCTGATGAAAGGTGTGGTTCAGCAGGACGCTGTCGCATCGCGTACAAAGGGTTTTCAGGTGCCAAATCATTCTCGGGATAGCGCTGCAAGCACGAACAAGGGACATTTCTCCTGCCTGATCTTCAGCCTGATGGCATTGCCGGGCACTTCGCTGGCGGCAGAGGGCGCCACCTCAAGCGAGTCGCCGGTCGCGAATTCGGTGATCGTGGTGACCGGAGAGCGTGAAGGCGAAGTGGCGCCGGGCAGCTACCGCGCCGAGGCCTCGAGCCTGGCCAACAAGCAGTCGGTGGACTTCCTCGAGCAGGCGCGCACCATCAATGTCGTGACCCAGCAGGTCACGCATGATTTTAATCTGGATGATCTGGAAGAGGCGCTGCAGCCGGTCGCGGGTATCCAGCTGGGCAACACCCTGGGGGGCACCGAAGACGGCTTCGTCAAGCGAGGCTTCGGTAGCAACAGCGATGGTTCGATGCTGATCGATGGCATCCGTCAGCCGCGCCGTACCTACACCACGGCGACCGTGGACCGCGTCGAGGTGCTCAAGGGACCGTCATCGCTCTTCCAGGGCCAGCAGAACCCCGGCGGCGTGATCAACATGGTCACCAAGCGTCCGCAGTACGAGACGCACACCGAGATCAGTGGCGAGGTCAGCTCCTTCGGCGGTGGCAATACCACCCTGGACACCACCGGCCCCATCGAGGACACCGGTCTGGCCTATCGCTTCATCCTCTCCCATGAGGATGAGGACTCCTGGCGCGAATACGGCAATGACCGTCGCACCACCATCGCCCCGTCACTGCGTTGGGAAGGCGAGCACAGCAGTGCCCAGATCAGCTACGAGTACCAGGACTACGAGCTGGATATCGATCGTGGCACCGTCTTCTACAACGGCAGCGCCGCCAACGTCACGCGTGGCACGCGTTTCGATGAATCCTGGAACCGCGTCTATGACCATGACGAGTCCGTCAATGCCTGGTGGAAGCAGGAAGTCACCGACAACTGGGATATGAAGCTGACCTACGGCTGGACGCGTCGTCAGTACAGCGATGCACGCGCCAATGTCACCGATGTCAGCGACAGCGGCGATGTGACCGTGCGCGCCGAAGAGAACCAGGGCTATGATCGCAGCGAGCACTACACGGCGCTGGACGCCATGGGCGATGTCGAGATCGCGGGCCAGCGTCACCAGCTGGTCATCGGGGCGGACTACGAGACCACTCGCGACTATCTTGATGAGCGCTATTTCGGCGATTCCGTCACGGTTTCCACCGTCACCAACGTGAACCACGGCCAGCTGGCCCAGGTGACCTCCGACGACATCAATACCTCGCGCAGCAATCGTCTCGACGAGACCCAGGCCATCGGGGTCTATGTCAGCGACCGCTGGTATCTGACCGACAAGTGGATTCTGGGCCTTGGCGGGCGCTACACTTGGTTCGATCAGCAGAGCGGGCAGGGCGAGGACTTCGTGTCTGACCCCGATTACAGCGACGACCTGTTCCTGCCCTCCGCGAACCTGCTCTATCGCATCGACGATGCCAGCTCCGCCTACATCAGCTACAGCGAATCCTTCGTGCCGAATGGCAGCGACAGTGACAGCGGCGAGAGCCTCGACCCCGAGCTCGGCAAGGGCTACGAGATCGGTTACAAGCGTCAGTGGAATCCGCGTCTGGCGACCTCCGTGGCGCTTTACCAGATCCGCAAGGAAAACGTCGCAGTCACTGACAATGGTGTGACTCGCACCATCGGTGAAGCCGGCTCGCAAGGCCTGGAATTCAGCCTCGAAGGGGCCCTGACGGATCGCACTTCCTTGCTGTTCAGCTACGCCTACACCGATACCGAAGTGCTGGAGGATACCGAAGGCACCGAGGGCAATCGTCTGCCGAATGCGGCGCTCAACGCGGCCAGCCTCTATCTGGCACATGATCTGGCGATCGATCCGTCCTACGGCGAGTGGCGTGTCGGCGGTGGCGTGCGCTATGTCGGTGAGCGTGAAGGCGATGACGACAACAGCTTCTCGATGGATGCCTACACCGTGGCAGATGCCTTCGTCGGCTGGCGTCATGACTTCTTCGGCCCGGACACCGAATTCAAGCTGAATGCGAAGAACCTGTTCGATACGGGTTACTACTACGGCAGCGGCGGCGATACCCGCGTGCTGGTGGGTGACCCGATGGAAATCACCCTGTCAGCCAGCGTCGGCTGGTAATGCGGCTCCCTCTGGCAAGCTGACTCGCCAGGGACGGCTAGATGCCAGGATAGTCACGACATATAGACAGTCACGACATATAGACAGTCACGGCATCCAGACAGGCAAGACAGACGATATAAGCCAGTTTCGGAAGTCGGGTGATCTGGTGACCTGGTCATAGACTGGTGATCTGGTAATGGTCTGGTGATCTGGTAATGGGCTGGTGATCTAGAAATAAAAAGGGGCGCTCATCAGCGCCCCTTTTTGTATGCGTTATCTAACGCCAAGGATCTTCACGCGCCATTTGTCGTCTTGAAGACCTTGTGACAGAAGACGTCGATGCGGCTGGTAGACTGCTGGCATGATGCTCCGTGACTGACTGTCTTCGATCCCGTGTCTTCAATTACGTGTCTTCGGTCGAGTATCTTCGATTGAGTGTCTTGGCGTGCCTGCCTCTGTGTTCCCTCTCGACATCACACCTCTGGAGAGCCCCATGCTCGAGTCGCTTCCTCTGGCCGATATTCGTGCCTTCGTCATGACGGCGGATCATGGCAGCTTCACCCGCGCCGCCGATCAGTTGGGCGTGTCGCGGTCGCAGGTCTCCAAACAGGTGACTGCGCTTGAACAGGCACTGGGCGTGTCGCTGATGCAGCGTTCGACACGCTCGTTGCGACTCACCGAGAGCGGTCATCTGCTGCATGCCCAGTGTCGCAGTGCGTTGGGTGACATCACCCAGATCGTGACGCTGGTACGTGAGGAGCGCAATGCCATGCGCGGGAGGCTGCGCATCAACAGCGTCGGCGGGCCGATCGGCGAGCGGCTGCTGGCACCCGCCGTGCATGCCTTCATGCAGACATGGCCGCAAGTGCAGGTGGAGCTGGATTTCAGCAGTCATCGCGTGAACCTGATTCGTGACGATTTCGATATCGCCCTGCGCATGGGCGCCCTCGAGGATGCCGATTTCATCGCGCGTCCGCTGATGACATTGCCCTACGTGGTGGTGGCCAGCCCCGACTATCTCGCTCGCCATGGCGCGCCGAACACGCCCGGCGAGCTGGTGGATCACCGCTGCCTGGTTGGCTCGGTCTCGCGCTGGTCCTTCACCACGCGCGGGGCAGAGTCTCGCGAGTTGCAGGTGGACGTGGGTGGCCAGCTTGAGTGCCGCAACGGGCATGTGCTGGTCAGTGGTGCCATCGCCGGCAATGGCATCATTCGCGTGCCCAGGCTCTACTGTGAATCAGCCATCGCGAGAGGAGAGCTGCAGGAGTTGCTGAGTGACTGGCAGCCGGCGGATGTGCCGTTGTCATTGATCTATCATCGTGAGCGCCATCGTCCGCTGCGCACGGTGCGCTTGATCGAGCATCTGCTGGAATGGTTCGCGAGATGATATGCGCGCGTCTCTGAGCGCGGTATGCGTCATTGCTGCAATACGAATAAGGTAAAGATTTGATGAAGGAAACATTGAGACACGTCATTATTATCGCCTAATATTCACCAGGTACTTTTTATCACGTGCTGTCTATCAAGTCCTTTTTAGCAAGCCCTTTTTAGCAAGTGCAGGGTCTTGGAAGAGCTGGTCTTCGAAGCGGATATGAAGGCCCGAGCTTGCGAGACGGATGTGAAACACAAATCTAAAAAACGAACGACAAATAGGCATTCGTCATTTTGGGCTGATGCGACCCTATCTGGTGCATCGATCATGCGCCCCCTGATGACTCACGACCCTTGATAGGCAGATTGAACAGGGAGCCCCCATGAAACATGCCCTGTGCGCGACGCGATTCGCGCCCGCCGGTGATGCCCCCTTGCCGGATTACCTCTTCAAGCCGCCGCCCGGGGCGAAGACGCTCGAACCCGGGGTCCTGGCCTTGGCGCGCCTCCTTCATCGTCATCATGGCGATACCCTGGCGCATTCCTGGCGGGTGGCGGGGCTGACGGTATTTCTCTACGCAAGGCTGTTGCCGTCCGGTCAGCGCAAGGTGCCACTGCATGATCTGCATAGCGCGGCCTTGCTGCATGATATCGGCAAGGTCGGGATCTCGACGGAGCTTCTGAATGCCCCGCGTGCGCTCAGTGATGAGGAACGCGTCACGATGCGCGATCATGCCAGTCACGGCGGGCGCCTGTTGTTTACGCTGCGCGGCCCCCTGAGAGCGCTGGCCAGCCTGGTGGCGATCACCCACCACGAGGGTTGGAATGGCCAAGGCTATCCTGCCGGGTCCACCGGGGGTGCCTTGCCACTGCATTGTCAGGTAGCCGCGATGATGGATGTCTTCGATGCCCTGGCCTCGCCGCGCGCCTACAAGCCGGGTTGGTCGTTGAAGCGTCTGGTCGGATTGTTCAGCGAGGAATCCGGCAAGCAGTTTGATCCTCGCCTGATTGCCCGCATGGCGCCGCTCTGGACATCGCTGCACGCCGAACATCGCCGTTTGTATGAGCAGACAAGCCGGGGATAAGGCGGCGATGTCCATTCACGAAATGACAAAGCCCCCTGCCGAGAGTCTCGGCAGGGGGCTTTGTTACATCAGTATTCGATAAAGGCGGTCAGCGTACCAGAAGTCGCATCAGCAGCAGCGCTCACGCTTGATGGCGGCCCAGTCGGTGGTGGGGTGCTGGCGGCCGTGGTTGCCAGCGTAAGCCGCGACCTTGGGCGACTCCCAGCCTGCGAGAACATCGCCTTCCAGTCGGTAGATCTCGACACCGAGCGGGTTGCAGGTCTCGAGCGGGTCACGCGCATCAGGGCCCCACAGGTCCACTGACAGATCGCCACCCGGGCAGCAGGACATCGCGCACAGCAGGTCCGTCTCGGCGAAGAACTCTAGGTAATCACCCTTGCGTGCCGGGCAGGCCTTCATGAAGTACTTGTCTTCATTGTTGAGGCCGGTGCACTGGAAGATGTTGAGCACATCGTGGATATCGAATTCGGTCAGGCCCCAGGGCTCCACTGCACGCACCAGGTTGGAGTGACAGTGGTGATCGAAGTCCTCGCCGGTCAGCAGGCGATTGACGTAGGGGTCGCAGCGCGTGCCCAGCAGGTCATGCACGCGACCGCCTTCTGCATCGACGCCATAGTCGGCGAGGGTGTCATCGATGATGGTCGCCATCGGGCGCAGGTAGGGCAGTGTGGACCACAGGCGATCATAGGTGCTGACATGCGCGCGCTGCAGCTGGCGGGTGCGAGACGCCCACATGCGCTCACGCGGGTTGTGCAGGTTCCACATGTTGAAATCGCCGACCTGTGAACCTTCGGTGATCTTGATGCGCAGCACGTGGCCCGCCGGCACTTCCCACGCCAGGCCATCGCGCAGCGGCACGGTATGGGTCGCGACCAGGGTGCGCTCGGCCTTGCCTTCGGTGAGGCTGTCGTAGAAGTCGCGATCGACGTCCAGAATCGAACCCTTGCTGGCTTGATAGGCGGCAGGTACATCACTCATGACAGGACTCCTCGTAAATCGAAATTGGATCTGATGACCAGGCCGGACTGCCTAGAATTCGCTGCCCGGCTGGGGGCTTTCGTGCACTGCCGGCAAGTGTGATGACCGGCAGTGGCGGTATCTGCAGGGCGCAGGGAGAAATTCTTGATCCCCCTGCGCGGGGTCATGCCTGTTCGCGGCGCCAGTGCTTCATCAGACGGTCGAAGCAGGCGCTGGCGGCAGGTTCTGCGTTCATGCGGCTGACGATGACGACGGCGATCAGGGCGAACAGGAAGCCGGGTACGACCTCGAACATGTCGAATATCTCCAGCGGGCCGCCGCTCAGCGGCTTCCAGATCGCGACGGTGAGGGCACCGACCAGCAGGCCGGCGATGGCGCCATTGCGGGTCATGCCACGCCAGAACAGTGACAGCAGGATGACGGGACCGAAGGCGGCGCCGAAGCCACCCCAGGCGTAGGACACCAGGCCGAGGATGCTGCTGTCACGCTCGCTGCCCATCACGGTGGCGAGCAGTGCGATGCCGATCACGCTGGCACGGCTCAGCCAGACCAGCTCCTTCTGCGTTGCCTTGGGGCGAATCAGGCCACGGTAGATGTCTTCGGCGATGGCGCTGGAGCAGACCAGCAGCTGGGAATCAACGGTGCTCATGATCGCGGCCAGGACACCGGCCAGAATGAAGCCTGCCACCCAGGGGTTGAGCATGATCTGGCTCAGGGAGATGAAGACACGCTCGCTGTCCGTGAGACCGCCACCCAGCTCACCGCCGAACCAGTAGTAACCCAGCACGCCCACTGATACCGCAGCCGCCATGGTGATGGCGGACCACAGCAGGGCGATACGCCGCGACACCTTGATATCTTCACGCTTGCGCACGGCCATGAAACGCACCACGACGTGTGGCTGGCCACAGTAGCCGATCGCCCAGCCGGCCAGCGACAGCATGCCCAGGAAGGTCACGCCTTCCATCAGGCCACCGATGGGGGCGACATCCTGCGCCGCTGCCGGGGCGGCTGCGCCATCGCCGAACAGCGCCACTGCCGTCATGGCAGCCACGGCACACAGCGAGGCGGCCATCATCAGGCCTTGGATGAGGTCGGTCCATGAGGCGGCGAGGAAGCCACCGAGGAAGGTATAGCCGACGATGACCAGCGCGCCCAACCACAGTGCGACGCGGTAATCGATGTCGAAGAGACCTTCGAACAGCACGGCACCACCGACCAGACCCGCCGAGACATAGAAGGTGAAGAACACCAGCATGACCACGGAAGACAGGGTACGCAGCACGCGTGAGCGGTCTTCGAAACGCGCTTCCAGATAATCCGGCACCGTCAGCGCATTGCCGGCCGCTTCGGTGAACACGCGCAGTCGCTCGGCGACCAGGGTCCAGTTCAGGTAGACGCCGACCAGGGTCCAGACCGCGATCCAGGCTTGCGAGAGGCCACCACTGAAGATGGCGCCGGGCAGGCCCATCAGGGCCCAGCCGCTGAGATCGGAAGCGCCGGCACTCAAGGCCGCGACGCTTGGCGGCAAGCCGCGTCCCCCGAGTATGTAATCCGACAGATTGTGGGTGATGCGATAGAAGTAGATGCCGATGCCCAGCATCAGCAGCAGATAGAGCCCGAACGACAGCAGGACAGGTAAGTTCATCCTAGGAGACCTCATGGTGACGCCGAGGCGTCTTGTTATTGTTCACCAGTGGTGTCGTGTTGCAGCAGGCTTGCGCGGAACAAGCAGCGGGGAGCTGGCAATATCACTGACACCTTCACTTTAGCCATGAGGTGGATTGCAGAAAACTGACCATTTTTCGTTTAACCTATGACTTCATATCATGAGTTGCCGTCACATGCTGGTTGACGCCTTTCTTCCATCAGGGCGCTGCTCGCAAGCACTCAGCCCAGCGCTTGGCACAGGCGCTCAGCACCCGGTTTCTGGCACCTGGCCAGGCCAGTCATCAAGGACATCCCATGCGACCCAGTCTGTCATCGCTCAATGCCTTCGAGGTCGTGTCACGCCTGGGAAGCATCACCGCGGCTGCGGATGAGCTCAACATCACCCAGTCGGCGGTGAGTCACCAGATACGCCGCCTGGAGGCCACGCTGGAGGTCAGTCTGCTGGAGCGGGCTGGACGCGGCGTGGTGCTGTCACACGCCGGACGCCGACTGGCCGATGGCCTGCAGGCCGGCTTTGCCAGAATCGAGCAGTCGGTGGCCGAATTCGAGGTCGACCCACAAGGGGTGCATCAGCGGCGCCAGCTGCGCGTCAGCTGTCTTCCCTCGGTGGCGGTGCGCTGGCTAATCCCGAGGCTCAACAGCTTTCGCGAGCAATGCCCCGATATCGCGGTCAGCCTGCAATATGCCGGCATCAGTGCGCGGGGATTGTTGCCGGAGGTCGATGTGATGATCACCTGGCAGGACGAACTCCCGGACAAGGCATCACAGGCGTTCCGCTTGTTCTCGGGGGCCACCCAGCCGGTGGCCAGTCCGCTGTATCTGGAGCATCACCGCCGCCCGACCCAGCCGGCAGACCTGTTGAAGCTGGAGCTGATCCACGACCAGTCGCGCCAACCCTGGCATGACTGGTTCAACAACTGCGGGCTGTATCCCTCCCAGCTCGACAAGGGCGATCTCTATCAGGACTTCAGTCTGCTGAGTGCTGCGGTGGTCGCGGGGCAGGGGGTCGCGCTGTGTCCGCCACGCCTGATCCGCAAGGAGCTTGAGGACGGCACCCTGGAATGCCTGTTCGAGATGGCCGCCAATCCCCAGCGTGCCTATTGGCTGTTCCATCACCCGCAGCCCGCCAGACATGTGCAGCAATTCTGCGACTGGATGCGCGCGGAGATCGCCGCCGAGGGAGAAGCGGCCGACAGCGGGGTCATCGTCAGCCGCCGCCAGCCCTGACGGCGGACATCTCGCTGCCAGTCAATGGCGCACACAACGCAAAAGCCCCGCTGGGATTCGGCGGGGCTTTCTTGTGCAAGTGCTCATATCATGACGGCCTGAGCCATCGCCCTTGGCCATGAGATGGCGGGATTCTCAGCCGTTGAGCACGCCCAGCCAGGCCCACAGGCCGAGCAGGGTGGCGATCAGCACCGGCGGCGTCAGCACCAGGCCGACCTTCATGTACTGCCCCCAGCTGATGTGATGGCCTTTCTGATCGAGCACATGCAGCCACAGCAGTGTGGCGAGACTGCCGATCGGGGTGAACTTGGGCCCCAGATCATTGCCGATCACGTTGGCGTAGACCATCAGCTCACGCGTCGCGTCACTGACCTGCTGCGTGGTGAGGTGGTCGATGGCCAGCGCGCCGATCAGCGTGGCAGGCATGTTGTTCATCACCGAGGCGGTGACGGCGGCCAGCACGCCGGTGCCGAGGGTGGCGACCAGCTCGCCCTGACTGGCAAGCCAGGCGAGGATGTCGCTGGCGTGATCGGTCAGGCCGGCATTGCCCAGCCCGTAGACCACCAGATACATGCCCACCGAGAACAGCACGATCTGCCACGGCGCGCCGCGCAGCACCGGGCCGAGTTCGATCACGGCATCACCGCTGCCCAGCCAGCGCCCGGCGATGGCCAGCAGAATCAGCGCGGCGCTGCCGGTGACGACGGCGAGCGGAATGCCCAGCGGCGCGGTCACGAAGTAGGACACCAGCAGCACCCCCAGCAGCGGGAAGGCTGCGCGGAATACCTGGCGGTCCTTGATGGCGCTCGATGGTGCCTCGAGCTTCTCCAGCGCGTAGTGCGAGGGCAGCTCCTTGCGGAACATCAGCCACAGCACGATCAGCGTGGCGGCCAGCGCGATCAGATCGACCGGCACCATCACGGCGGCGTAATGCGTGAAGGAGATGTCGAAGTAGTTGGCGCTGACGATGTTGACCAGATTCGAGATCACCAGCGGCAGGCTGGTGGAGTCGGCCACGAAGCCGGTGGCGATGATGAAGGCCAGCGAGGCCGCCGCCGAGAATTCCAGGCGCACCAGAATCGCGATCACGATCGGCGTCAGCAGCAGGGCGGCGCCATCATTGGCGAAGAAGGCCGCGATCACCGCGCCCAGCAGCACGATGAGCGGAAACAGCTTGCGTCCGTTGCCGCCGCCCCAGCGCGCGACATGCAGCGCGGCCCAGCTGAAGAAGCCCGCCTCATCGAGGATCAGCGAGATGATGATCAGCGCCACGAAGGTGAAGGTGGCGTCCCAGACGATATCCCAGACCACCAGCACATCCGGCAGATTGACCACGCCGCAGGCCAGCGCGACCACGGCGCCGCCGAGGGCGCTGGTGCCGATGCCCAGCCCGCGTGGCTGCCAGATCACCAGTGCCAGCGTGATGGCGAAGATTGCCAAGGCAAGCATGACGTCTCCTTGTCGAGGGTGAAGAGTAAGTGAGAAGCCGCGTGCGCGACCGCGGATTGCGTCAGATCGTGCTCTGGTTGACGCGACGGGAGACCTCTTCGGCGCTCTCGACACGCTCCGAGTAGCGCTCGGTCAGATAGGCGCTGCGGTCGCGGTTCATCCAGGTGAACTTCATCAGCTCTTCACAGACATCGACGATGCGCAGATACAGCGGCGACAGGCGCATGCGGCCATGCTCGTCGAATTCATTGAAGGCCTTGGGCACGGATGACTGGTTGGGGATGGTCAGCATGCGCATCCAGCGGCCCAGAATGCGCAGCTGGTTGACGCTGTTGAAGCTCTGGCTACCACCACTGACCTGCAGGATGGCCAGCGTTTTGCCCTGGGTGGGGCGCACGCCGCCCAGTGACAGGGGAATCCAGTCGATCTGCGCCTTCATGATCGAGGTCATCGCGCCGTGGCGCTCCGGGCTTGCCCACAGCATGCCCTCGGACCACTGGGCCAGCTCGCGCAGCTCCTGCACCTTGGGATGATCGGCCTCGCAGTCATCCGGCAATGGCAGGCCGGCTGGCGAGTAAAGGCGCACCTCGGCACCGAAGGCACGCAGCAGGCGCGCCGCTTCCTCGGCGGCGAAGCGTGAGAAGGAACGCTCACGCAGGGAGCCGTACAACACCAGAATGCGCGGCGCGTGACGCGGGGCATCCGGCCCGACCAAGCGATCGATCTCCAGCGGTCGCCAGTGCTCGGCATCGATATTGGGCAGGTCGGCGAGTGCCGCTTTCATCTCGTCGGTCATGAGTTCATTGGTCATGGTGTCGCCTGTGGGCAGGTGCGACGTGTCGGGAGTGTGTGCGTTCATGATTCAGGTCCTGGGGGCGTGGACGACGTCGCCGTCTTCCTTGGTGTATTGCGCGACCGGGTTGTCCAGCAGCTCCAGTACCGCCTCCGACGGGCGGCACAGACGCGTGGCCTGCGGCGTGACCACGATGGGGCGATTGATCAGGATCGGGTGGGCCATCATGGAGTCGATCAATGCCGCATCGCTCAAGGCCGGGTCATCCAGATTGAGCTCGTCATAGGGCGTGCCCTTGCGGCGCAGCAGCGGGCGCGGGCCACCTCCCATGGCGGCAATCAGGGATTCCAGCGTCTCGCGCGTCGGCGGCGTGACCAGATACTCGATCACCTCCGGTGTCTCGCCGGAGGCCTTGAGCATGGCCAGCACATTGCGTGACGTACCGCAGGCCGGGTTGTGATACATCGTGATCTTGCCGGAAGAACGGGCGGAATCAGTCATCGTTGCGAGGCTCCTGAGAAGCACAGGGGGTGGAAGAGGCGCTGCAGTCGGGCACGGTGAGCGAGGCCAGCAGTGGGTCGCAGACCACCGAGGAGCCCGCGCAGCAGTCACGTACCAGAAACTGCACGGTGGCGAGCATGTGCTCGAGATTGGCGCGGTAGATCAGTGAGCGGCCTTCGCGCTGGGAGTGGATCAGCCCCGCGCGGCTCAATACGCCCAGATGGGTCGAGAGCGTGTTGTGCGGCACCTCGAGACGCCGTGCGATCTCGCCGGCGGGCAGGCCTTGTGGCTCATGGCGGACCAGCAGGCGAAACGTGTCCAGACGCGTGGCCTGGGACAGCGCCGCGAAGGTGTCCAGTGTGGCCTGCGGGTCGGGCAGGCTGTCGGAGTCATTCATTTGATCTGTCCATATGTCGAGACTTGTCGAAATGACGATGGCGTGATGATAGATCAGCGTGCCGCAGATGGGAAGATGCACGAGACGATGCCGGGGGATGCATCCCGGTCAGGCATTTGCCCGGCAGTATTGGTAGCATGTGCGCCATTGATTACCGGACAAGGGAAGATGGCACGATGATGATGGTATTGCAGATTTTGGGCGGCTTCGTGCTGACCGCAGGGGTACTGCTGGCGGCAGTGCCGGAGCTGGTCAACCGCTTCAAGGGCCCGAACGACACGCCGCAGACAGTGCCGAAGGAGACCGGCGCGGCGATCTCGCGGCGCATTCGTTGGGGCTGGGTCATCGCGGTGGGGTATCTGTTGATGTATCCGCCGATCGGCCTGGGTGTGTTGCCGGTGCTGGTGACGCTCGCGGTGGCAGGTATCGCCGGCATCATGACGGCCCGTCTGATGGGGCTGATGCTGGATGGCATCGAGATGCGCCATCTGTTCCGCTTCGCCGCCGAGTCGCTGATTCTGGGCGGCCTGTGGACCTGGTTCGTCAAGCTGTCTGCCTGACGCCATTGCCGCGCACACTGTGCCGTCAGATCGCCATTTACTGCATTCCGGGAGTCCGTCCATGCCGCTCAATGCGTCTACGCAAGCCTTGTTGGCAGGGCTGGAGCGATCGCGCCCGGTACTGGTGACCGGCGCGACCGGCTATGTGGCGGGGCAGCTGATTCGTCGCTTGCTGGAAGAAGGCCTGACGGTGCATGCCGCCGTGCGCGATCCCGGCAATAGCGAACGTCTGGCGGCGCTCATGGCACTGTGCGAGCGCTTGCCGGGGGAGCTACGTGTCTTCGCCAGCGATCTGCTCAAACCGGGTTCCTACGCTCAGGCGATGGCAGGCTGTGGGGTGGTCTTTCATACCGCCTCGCCCTTCGTGGTCAGTGTCCTGGACCCTGAGCGCGATCTGGTGCGTCCGGCAGTGGAGGGCACGCGCAATGTGCTGGAAGAGGCCAATCGTCACGCCAGTGTCGAACGGGTGGTGCTGACCAGCAGCTGTGCCGCCATCTACAGCGACAATGCCGATGCGCTGGATACGCCGCGCGGCTGTTTCGACGAGAGTGTCTGGAACACCACGGCATCGCTTGAGCATCAGGCCTATTCCCATTCCAAGACGCTGGCGGAACAGGCCGCCTGGCAGATCGCCGAGCAGCAGTCGCGCTGGCGGCTGGTGGTGATCAACCCCTCGCTGGTGCTCGGCCCCGCGATCAGCGATGACACGCGCGGCGAATCCTTCAGCCTGATGACCCAGCTATGCGATGGCACGCTCAGGATAGGCGCGCCGGATTACGGCATGGGCGTGGTGGATGTGCGGGATGTGGCCGAGGCGCATCTGGCGGCAGGATTTCTGCCCACGGCCAATGGGCGTCATCTGGTCTCCGGGCACTCCTCAAGCTTCATCGAACTGGGACGCCTGTTGCGTCGTCACGCCGGCCCGCAGTACGCGATTCCCACTCGCCAGTTGCCCAAATGGCTGGTGTGGCTGGCGGGTCCGCTGGCCAACAAGGCAGTGACCCGCAAGGTCGTCGCGCGCAACGTGGGCCATCCCTTCGTCTTCGACAATACCCGCAGCCGCGAGCAGCTGGGTCTGATCTACCGGCCCCTCGAGGCGACGCTGCACGACATGTTCGATCAACTGGAGGCCAGCGGCCGCCTGTCGTGATTCCCACTCGCTGACTTGTCCGCGACGCTGCGGCTTGCGCAGCTCTTCTGTATTTCACTCCCTCAGCGCCTCAGTCCCTCAGCGCCGCCGCAGCGGCTCCAGCAACGCATTCAACCCGTTGTGATCAATCTCGTGCATCAGCGCGAGCAGGCGACCGATCTCGCCCTGCGGAAACCCCTTGCGCGCAAACCAGCCCAGATAATCCCCGGGCAGGTCGGCAATCAGGCGTCCGGCATACTTGCCATAGGGCATCTGGCGGGTCGTCAGTTTCTGCAGGTCTTCAGGGCTCATCCTTTGACTCTCATTCGGTTTCGGTAGGGGGATGCTCTCAGTTGGCGGTGCCATTCTGGCATAGCTGAGTTGCGGTGGTTGGGTTTTGCCACACTATCGCCATGTCTCCTGTAACCCCATAGCACGGAGAGACTCATGCCTCGCGATTACCAGAACCTGGAGCAGCTACCTCTCGCCGGTGAATGGCGTGCCGGACGAGCCGGCAAGACGCTCGAGGTGGTGGACCCCTTCGATCAGAGCTCTCTGCTCTCTATTTCCATGGCCAACGCCGAGGATCTCGACGCCAGCTATCGCAAGGCGCGCGATGTTCAGCCTGACTGGGCCCAGACGCCGGCAAGCGAGCGCGCGGGCGTGATGCACAAGGTGGTGGAACTGATGGATGAGCGACGCGAGGAGCTGCTCGGCTGGTTGATTCGTGAGTCCGGCAGTACCCGCATCAAGGCGCAGGCGGAGCTGGCCGCGGCTCGCGCGATCACGCTGGAATCTGCCGCGATGGCCAACCGCGTGGCCGGGATGGCGATGGAGGCTCAGGTGCCGGGCAAGGAGAGCCGTGTCTTTCGCAAGCCGCTGGGTGTTATCGGTATCATCAGCCCGTGGAATTTCCCGCTGCATCTGACCCAGCGTTCCCTGGCACCGGCACTGGCGCTTGGCAACAGCGTCGTCATCAAGCCGGCGAGTGACACGCCGCTGACGGGTGGCCTGCTGCTGGCCAGATTGTTCGAGGAGGCGGGCCTGCCTGCCGGCGTCTTGAGCGTGGTGGTCGGTTCCGGCAGCGAGATCGGCGATGCCTTCGTGGATCACGAAGTGCCGAGGCTGATCTCCTTCACCGGTTCCACCCAGGTAGGCAAGGGCATCGGCAAGCGCGCCGTCGGTGGTGATCACCTCAAGCATGTTGCCCTGGAACTGGGTGGTAACAGCCCCTTCGTGGTGCTCGATGATGCGGATATCGATCAAGCCGTGAGTGCAGCCTTGATGGGCAAGTTCCTCCATCAGGGGCAGATCTGCATGGCCATCAATCGCATCATCGTCGATGAGTCGGTCCATGATGACTTCGTGGCACGCTTCGTAGGTCGCGCCCGTGCGCTCAAGATGGGCAATCCCGCAGGTGATGACACCGTCATAGGCCCTATCATCAATGCCAAACAGCGTGACGGGTTGCTCGAGATGATCGAGACAGCCAAGGCCGAGGGTGCCAAGGTGATGCTGGAGGGTGAGACACAAGGCCAGCTGGTGCCGCCGCATGTGTTCATCGATGTCACCAATGACATGAGTCTGGCCCGCAACGAGATATTCGGGCCCTTGGTCGGCATCCAGAAGGCCCGTGATGAAGCGCACGCGCTGGAACTTGCCAATGGCACCGAATATGGCCTCTCGGCATCCGTCTTCACCGCAGATATCGCGCGTGGCGAGCGTTTCGCGCGTCAGGTCGAGTCTGGCATGGTGCACGTCAATGACATGCCGGTGAACGATGATCCGCGCGCACCCTTCGGTGGCGAGAAGAACTCCGGCCTGGGGCGCTTCAATGGCGACTGGGTGCTCGAGGAGTTCACCACCGATCAGTGGGTCAGCGTGCAGGTCGAACCTCGTCAGTACCCGTTCTGATCTCTCTGATCTGTAGTTGACGCATGACAAGCAGCGCCCCGCTCAGCCTGATGCCTGAGCGGGGCGCTTTTGATGGTGGGTAATGCTGACGCGTCGTGATGGGCGGAGCAGGCAACAAGGCCAGCTGAGTGTGATACCCGGGGCATCCCTGTCGAGAGGACAGGGGGGCAAGCTGTGATCATCAGCGCACCGGTCATGATCAACAGCGCAACCGCCAGATGTCCCATGCGCGAGAAGCGGATCAGAGCGTGGCTGGCGGCGGATCAATGACTGATCAGAGAGACACTCCCCAGCCAGGCAAGCCTTAGCGCCAGCAACGACAGCGCCCATTTGAACAGGCCGTCGAAATGCCGGTTGGAGACGCGATCCAGAAAGCGCAGTCCGAGCCGGGTGCCGATCAGGCCCGCGCCGATCATCAGCACGATCAGGGGCAACCACTCCTGGAAGACGAAGCCGGCCATACCGAAGATGAACGCCTTGGTGAGGTGTTGCGCGACCATGCAGGCCGCGAAGGTCGCCACCTTGGTGTGACGCGCGCCGCCGCCTTGCTTGATGAAGCTTGCGACCAGTGGGCCGCTGGCACCGATCAGACTTGAAAGAAAGGTGGTGATGGCACCGGCGATCAAGGTGCCCGTGCGGCTCAAAGCTCGCTTGGGTAGTGCCGGCCCCCAGCAGGTGAACAGCACGAACAGCGCGATGGAAAGCTCCAGCACCCCTTCAGGCAAGCGGATCAATACCCAGGCCGCGACCAGCGCACCCAGCGCCACACCGGGCAGAAAGGCCAGCAGACGGCGCATGTCGATATGGCGCCACGTCATCGCCATGCGCCCGCCGTTGGAGCCCAGCTGCACCATGCCATGCACCGGAATCAGGGCAGCGGCAGGCATCAACTGCGCCATGAACATGATCAGCAGGGTGCCGCCGCCAACCCCGACGGCAGCGGACATGGCTGACGTCAGCAGGGCAAGCAACAACAACGCGCAGACGATAGGCAACGAGAGTGGGAAATACTGCGCGAGGCCCTCAAGCAGGCTTGCGAGGTAGGGAAAATCGGCGGGACTGGCGAGCATTGCGGGCATCCTGTGGAGATAGCCAATAAAGATGGATAGGGGGTCAGGCAGCCGACATGACGTATGACCTGCCTGACAGGCGTGCAAGGCTACCGTGACCAAGAGGCGCTATCCAGCCAAGCGTACGTGGCTGAATAGCACATGGGAGATTCGAGCGGCTTCGCGTGGTGGAGAGATTGCATGTTGCTGTCTTTTCAGCCAGTGATCAGCTTTCCCCTATAGGATGGTGAGGCTTACCATGGCATGTTGGTTTAGCCATATGCCGCAGTGTTCAGTGGGTGTTTTGTGGATCAGGAGAAAGCTGGCATGAAGCTGTTGTTGCTTGAAGATGATGACCTGCTGGCGGAAAGCCTGGCCGAGCTGCTTGAGGACAATGGTTATCGACTGGATGTCTCCTCCAATTTGAATGATGCGCAAGCCTTCATGGCAACCGAGCAGTACGCGCTGGCCATTCTGGATCTGGGACTACCGGACGGCTCCGGGTTGGATTTGCTCAAGCGCTGGCGTCAAGGTCAGGTGGATATTCCGATACTGATTCTCACGGCCCGTGACACGTGGGAAGACAAGGTCGTCGGTTTGCGCAGCGGGGCAGATGATTACCTGACCAAGCCATTTCATGAAGCAGAGTTGCTGGCACGTCTTCATGCGCTGCTTCGGCGTCGTCAAGGGGCAAGTCATGGGTATCTTCAGGTGAGCGGAATTCAGCTGGATGAAGAGGCGCAGCGTGTGTGCTGTGATGGAGAGCAGTGGGCGAGCTTGACGGCCACCGAATTTCGCCTGTTACGGTACCTCATGCATCATCCAGACAGAGTGCACTCCAAGACACAGTTGCTGGATCAGCTATATGCCCTGGAGCAGGACGCCGCGGCGCCCAATCTGGTAGAAGTCTATATCGCTCGCCTTCGCCGCCGCCTGGGCAAGGACTTGATACAGACCCGCCGCGGACAGGGGTATCTGCTTGTTTCACATCGATCGTCGTAGCCTTCGTTTTCGCCTGCTGACCCGCCTGGGAGGTGCATCCCTCGCGGTGGTGTTGTTTGCCTGGTATCTGCATGGCTTCTTTCTCCACGAGCTGGCGAAGGACTTTCTTGGGGAGCGTCTCAAGGATGAGGCATCGCATATCGTCACCTTGCTCAAGAAGGATGAGCGGCCTGTTGCCCAGCTCATGGCAGCGGCCCGTGAGGAATCTCTGAGCTTTCATCATTTCTATGTGTTGCGAGTCGGGGAGAAGGTCAGTACCTCGTTGCCTGCCTTGCCGACGCAGATGCTCCCTTTGCTTGAGGGCAAGGGGGATGCGTTATTCATGCATCAGTTTCAGCAACAGCCACTGTTGGTCTATCGGCACGTCTTCGATATCCGCGGGGACGCGGTGCAATTGTTGATTGCCGAGAATTTCTCGCCAGTGGAGCAGGGCTTGACCCGAGTTCATTGGTGGATCGCCGCCAGCGCCATCCTGTTGTGGGGGATTCTGATATCACTCAATCTGCTGGCGGTAAGGCGGGGGCTCAAGCCGTTGAGTGTCCTGCGCCATCAATTGAGTGAACTTCAGTCCGGGTATCGAAAGCGGATTGAGCTTGAGGCCCCTTCCGAGCTTGATGCGCTGGTATCACAGCTCAACACCTTGCTGGATGAGTTTGATCTTAGGTTGACTCGTTCACGAGAGTCTGTGGCGAATCTGTCCCATGCGCTCAAGACACCTCTGGCGGCACTGACACAGGTGCTGCGTGGCAAGCGACCGATCAATGAGGTACGTCGTGGCAAGATGCTGCAACGTGTAGAGACGATTCATTCCCAGCTGGAGACAGAACTCAGGCGAGCCCGCATTGCTGGCCCGCGCGCCGGTCAGACAACACGCCCGGTTGAAGAGGCCCAGCGCTTGATCGAGATGTTCCAGGGGATCTATCCGCAGCGTACCTTCTTGCTGGAGTGTCTGGGCGTATCTAATGAGCATGCGGATAGCTGGGTGAATGTCGAGACACAGGATTTCACCGAAATGCTCGGCATATTGCTGGATAATGCGGGCAAGTGGTCTGTCAATCAGGTGCAATGCCGATTGACGATAGAGAGTGACCAGATCGTGCTCTGCGTCGAGGATGATGGTCCGGGGGTGCCGCAGGCACAGTTGGCCCATCTTGGCGAGCGTGGGTGGCGTCAGGACGAAACTCACCCGGGTTATGGGTTGGGGCTCTCCATTCTTGCCCATCTCGTCAAGCATTACGCTGGTTGCGTGAGCTACTCAACAGCCGGCGCAGGGGGATTGAGAGCCGAGGTGCATCTGCCCACACGCAAATAGGCACTCCATTCAGGTTCGTTTCAGCTTGCCGTGGCTTCATCCATGTCATGACTCTTCATTCATGACTCGGGAGCAGCAACGGCCATGGCACCAAAACCGTCTGAATTTTCTGTATCACGTCGTCAGTTGCTCAAGGGAGGTTCTGCCCTGGGGCTGGGCGCAATGGTGTCAGGCGTGGCACCCGCCTGGGCCAACCCCTGGGGGCGCACATCAGGTTACTCCCAAGGGGTTGAGCATGGGCCCGAGATCTCTCTTGTCATTCGACGTGAAGACATCGACATTGCCGGGCAATTCGCTCGTCCTATCAGCATCAATGGCAGTAGTCCCGGGCCCATGGTGCGCTTGAAGGAGGGGCAGGATGCTGTCATCAAGGTGACAAACCTGCTCGATGAGCCAACCTCCATTCACTGGCATGGCATCATACTTCCTCCGGAAATGGACGGCGTGCCGGGTATCAGCTTCGCAGGGATAGCACCGGGCGAAACCTTTACCTACCGGTTTCCTGTCACTCAGAGCGGTACCTACTGGTATCACAGTCATTCAGGCCTCCAGGAGCAGGAAGGCCACGCAGGTCCATTGATCATCGACTCCGCAACACCCGAAGCCTTCACCTATGATCGTGAGCATGTCCTGCTGCTGACTGACTGGACATTCGAAGACCCCAAGTCCGTATTTCGCAATCTCAAGACCATGGAAGGCTACTATAACTACCAGGAGCGCACCGTCGCTGATTTCTTTGCGGATGTACGACGGGGTGGTTGGGTGGACACGATCGAGTCGCGCAGCATGTGGGCAGAGATGCGCATGAGCTCACGGGATATTGCCGATGTCACCGGCAGTACCTATACATATCTTCTCAATGGTCATTCACCAGAAGAAAACTGGAGCGCGCTATTCAAGCGTGGGGAAACAGTGCGTCTGCGTGTCGTCAATGGCTCGGCAATGAGCTACTTCGATTTACGCATTCCCGGCTTGAAGATGACCGTGGTGGCGGCAGATGGTCAGCCAGTGCAACCGGTTGAAGTGGATGAGTTCCGTATTGCCGTGGCGGAAGCCTACGATGTGCTGGTGACACCGGAAGATGACAAGGCGTACACCATCTTCGCCGAAGCCATGGACCGCAGTGGCTACGCGCGAGCCACGTTGGCACCCCGCCCCGGAATGGAGGCGCCCGTACCTGAACGACGGCAGATCGCTGATCGCGGGATGGAGGCCATGGGCGCTCATGCTGGAATGGACCATTCGCAGATGGCAGGCATGGATCATTCGCAGATGGCGGGCATGGATCATTCGCAGATGGCGGGCATGGACCATTCGCAGATGGCGGGCATGGACCATTCGAAGATGGCAGGTATGGACCATTCGAAGATGGCAGGCATGGACCATTCGCAGATGGCGGGCATGGACCATTCGAAGATGGCAGGCATGGACCATTCGCAGATGGCAGGTATGGACCATTCGCAGATGGCGGGCATGGACCATTCGCAGATGGCAGGTATGGACCATTCGAAGATGACTGGCCTGCAAGCCGATGCAGCCCAGGGCGGCATGCTGATGGCGGGTGCTGCTCAGCAAGGGGCTCGTTATGACCAGGCAGGAATCGGTCTGGACCAGTCGCTGCGTCGTGTACTGGTCTATCAGGATCTCAAGGCCTATTCACCATGGCCGGACAGACGTGGGCCCATGCGCGAGATGGAGTTGCATCTGACCGGCAATATGGAACGTTATATGTGGTCCTTCGATGGCAAGAAGTTCAGTGAAGTCAATGGCCCTATTCATTTTCATAAAGATGAGCGCCTCCGTCTCATCTTGATCAATGACACCATGATGGAGCATCCCATTCATTTACATGGGATGTGGATGGAGCTCGAGAATGGCCACGGTGACCTGATCCCTCGCAAGCACACCTTGAATGTCAAACCCGGTGAGCGCGTCTCAGCGTTGATCACTGCCGATGCAGAAGGTAGCTGGGCTTTCCATTGTCATCTTCTGTACCACATGGATGCAGGTATGTTCCGTGTCGTAAAGGTTTCCTGAGGAGTCATCATGTCAATCAGTCAGCATTCATTTCGTCTTGCCTGCGTGACGGTATGTCTATTCTCCAGTGCTGGTGCCTCCCAGGCATTTGCCCAGGATGGATATGATGCCCCGGCGTCATGGCCATCGCCCATGGCCGAACATCTCCAGTGGAGCGCAGTTTTCGATCGCCTGGAATATAGCCTTCCGGACAAGGGAGAGGACTCCCTGGTGTGGGATTTTCAGGCCTGGTATGGCGGAGATACCCACCGCGTCTATCTCAAGTCAGAAGGGGAGAATGTCCAAGGCGATGGTGAAGAAGCCGAGTTTGAATCCCTTGAGCTTCTCTACAGTCGCCTGGTTGCCGATTTCTGGGAGTTCCAGGTTGGAGCTGGCTATCAGGGTGGTGTGTTCAACGATGATCATGATGAAGGCGTATATGGGGTCTTCGGCTTTCAGGGGACCGCCCCCTACCGGATCGAGACGGATGCCGCAGTGCAGTACCGAGAGGAAGGTATCGTGACTGCCAGCCTGGAGCTTGAACATGATGTGCGCCTGACCCAGCGCTGGTATCTACAGCCACGTAGTGAAATGGTGTTCGCTGCCAATGAGTCCAGGCAGCAGGGGATTGGGACGGGCCTCAACTCAGTACGAATCGGCTTGCGTGCACGCTATGAGATAACTCGGCGGGTAGCGCCTTACGTCGGCATGTACTGGCAGAGAGAGTATGGCGAAACCGCCGATATGCAGCGTGAAGAAGGTGAGGATGTGGAGGATACGGCTGTCGTGGTCGGTGTGCGCATGATGTTCTAGAGGAGTCAGGATGGCAGTGACATTTTTCAATTGAATAGCGGTGGTGTAGTTGCGTGATCATGTTTTACATGAATATGCAGAATGGCCTTTTGATTGGGAGACTATGTCTTATGGTTTTGTACAATGTGATGATAATCTATTCCATTTTCAGGATGTTTTCAGGTTGTGTTGCCATGATGATAAGTGAACCCATAAAGAGATGATTTTCATGAAAACATCAACGCTGTTACTTGCTGCTACCATGACTTTTTTTACCGCTGTGACGCAGGCCAATGATGAGCATAGCCGTCTTCCGACTCTTTCGGCTGGAGTTTCAGAAACATATGGACTTGTGGCTGGAAAGCCATTGCGTTTCCAAATAGCCGTTGAACATGATGCAGTTCTAAAGATCAGCAGTCGACATTTTGCAGCTGATTCGAGTAAGAACAACCTGATGACTGCTGTGCTACGGGACCCACAAGGAAATGTCGTCGCGACAGCCTCTGATGATAATGGGCATTTTTCACTGGAGCAGGATGTCCAAGAAGGCTATTACCAATTGGAGGTCGCAGGAAATTCAATAAGTGGTTCGGCTGACGAAAATGGGCGTAGCTATTCTCTAAATGTTGCTTTTGAATAAGAGGTGGTTATGGCGAAAGATGATCAATGATAGGTTTAGTGTAAATTGCTGAGCGATATTTGAAAATTATTCATTGATGTTGTGTTGTAAATAAGGCGTCACTCTGGATCGTGTTGATGGCCGGCATTCGTCGGCCTTTTTTTTCGCTTTGGTTGACAGCCTTGTCATTGACTATTCTTGCCGTCTAAAAGGGGGGCGACATGAAGAAATTATTGTTGGGGATGTGTCTGGCATTCATGGTGCTGCTGGCAGCAGGGGCCGGAGTCATTTACTCCGGCGTCGTCAGTGTCGCGGCAGATGATCCGCATGGGTCATGGGTCCATGGAATTCTTGAAACGGCGCGTGAACGTTCGATCGAAAGCCACGCGAGTGATATCGCCGCGCCACCCCTCGATGATGAAGCCATGAAAGTGGCGGGGGCCGGCAATTATGCATCGATGTGTGCCTCCTGCCATCTCGCGCCAGGCATGCAAGAGACAGAGCTCAGCAAGGGGCTTTACCCCAGTCCACCGAATTTTGTATCTTCGGATATGCATGGTGAGCCTGAAGAGCGCTTCTGGGTCATCAAGCATGGGATAAAAGCCAGCGGAATGCCGGCATGGGGCAAGAGCATGCAGGATGAATATATCTGGCAGATGGTCGCTTTCATGCAAGAGCTACCGGACATGAGTGCTGCTCGTTATACGGCTCTTGTGGCAGCAAGTGATGGTCATCAACATGGCGGAGGCGAGACTGCACAATCACCGTCATCGCATCATGACGATGACACCCGCCAACCACATCACGCTAGGGAAGCTGATGGGCCTGCTGATTTACAAGACAGCCATGAGCCGGAGGGCAGTCATGAGCCGAAAGAGAATCATGAGCCGAAGGACAGTGGCCGGGCTGAGGATCATCCTCACTCATCACATGATGCAGAGCATCAACATTGAGGCCAGGGCCAGCATCAGGCATCGGAAGTGACGTACACGGCCAGCCGCAAACAACATGACCTGCCTGACAGGCGTACGATGCCAGAGCCGGCCTCAGCTTGAAGAGGTGGTGCACGGCGACATTCTCGATGTGCTGGCAGAGACGCCGGCATCCTGCGTGGCGATCAGCTGTCGCATCAGTGCCAACTGGCAGCAGGGCGAGCAACTCGCGAGACTCGTCGAGGTGATTCTTCGTCATCCACGCCTGCGAATCGTGATCGATGCCTGTGATGTCGAACGTCTGCCGTTGTCCACGCGCATCGTGTCGGGCAGCGGTCGCCATCAACTGGCCTGGCAGACCCTGTCACGTCACATGCTGGAGCCGGAATGGGGCATGCATGCCGTCCACTGGCGGGGCGAGAAGCCTGATAGGCCGGCATGGGTCAGCGCCTGTGAACCTGCGACGCTGACCCGATGTCTTGCCCGCCAGTTGCCTGGTCATGAGGTGCGTTGTCTGCCGCCCCTGATCCCGCAGGACCCCGGCTTCACGCTCGTCATCACGCCACGCACGCCCTGATTCCCCCGCACGTTCTCATTCTCATGCCGGCCATCGGCGTGAGCTGATGTGTGAGCCAATTCGCGAGCAGAGGCATGCCGTGCCGAATCACGCCGTCTGGGTAGCTTCCTCGACCCGCTCGGCGCGTTCGGCACGCTTGAGCATGCGATAGCGAGAGCGCACCTCGTCACGTTCCAGGTAGCAGCCTTGCAACCAGCGGCTGCCGCTGTCGCCCTCGAAGGCATCGCGGGCGTGCAGCAGGCGGCGATTGTCGAAGATGACCATGTCGCCGGGGGCATAGGTGAAGCGCATGGCGAAGCGCGGCTCACGCAACATGCGCTGTAGCGTCATCAGTGCCTCATAGGCGGTCTCGGTCTGCTCGAACGGCGCCATCATCGGCCCGCGCAGGAAGTCGGCGATTCGCACCTCCAGCAGTTCTCCTGCCTGACCCAGCACGATCATCGGCGAATACCAGACATGATCGGTATTGCGCGAGGTATTGGCGTAGCGCCAGTGCACCGTGGTGAGTGTCGCGTAGGCCTCGGGGTGTTCTTCCTTCAGCGCCGCCGCGATGGCGAAGCCATCCATCATCACCGCCATGCCGCCTTCCACGGTGTTCTCGAGACAGTAGAGGCATTGCAGGCCCGGCTGATATTCCCGGGTCGGCAGGTCCACATGCGGCGGCAAGGCGATGGAGGTATAGGCGTTCGAATCCGGGTTCTGGATTGCGCGGACATTGAAGAGGTGGCCGAAGTTGGTGGTGCGGATCGAGCCGATGCGCTCGGCGACCTTTTCGATGGCGCCTTCTTCCGTCGGCAGGTTGCGCAGGCGCACCAGTCCCTTGCCGAGCAGTTCGTGCAGGGTCGGATACAGAATCTCCGCCTCCTGCGCGCTGCCATGATCGGCCTCGGCCAGGCGGGCGGCATCGATGGTCGGCGGCTGTTCCAGCTGCTCACCGTGCCAGAGCGTCAGCGGCGGCAGTTCCGGCGGCAGCGCGTCCTGGTTGTCATAGTCATTGGCGCGCAGGAAGCCCGGGTGGAAGCGCAGGCGGCGGTCTTCTGGCGTGAACAGTACGCTGAGTGCGCCGTCCTCATCGATGCTGGCCTCGGCGATTTCCGGCCAGGCGGGAATCTGGGAGAGGTCCAGAATGCGTTCGCGCGTCGCCGGATTGACGGTGGTATCGTCCGCGGCGTTCTCGCGCAACCAGACACTATGAAAACGGCTGACGCGGCCATCGCTCCAGGTCACGCTCAGATAGCGTGCTTCGTGAACGACCTTCACGAGAGTCTCGTCAATTGGCCAGCTGTCGTAATCGGGTGTGATCGGGAGCGCCATGGAGAGTCCTTCCTTCTGTCAGGTGAGCGATTCCCCGACAGAATGGCAGCCCACGGCGCTCGCTACTGTGCCCAATTCGACACCGACTGTGCCCAATTCGACATCGCGTTGCGGGTATCGAGCGTGGATCACATCAGAGGACGTGGTGGCTGACGGCGTGCCTGGGTCGGGGTAATGCCGAAGCGACGGCGAAAGGCGCGGGTGAAACTCGAATGCGAGGTGAAACCGCAGGCCAGGGCGATATCGGTGACGCCATGGCGGGTATCGTGAAGCAGGCTGCGTGCGTGCAGCAGGCGACGCTCCCCATGATAGGCGCGAGGCGTGCAGCCGAGCCCTTGCTGAAAGCGGCGCTCCAGCTGGCGCCATGAGAGGCCGAGCTCCTCGGCGAGTGCCTCGATGCTGAGCGGGGCCTCCAGGGTGTTCTCCATGCGCGTGATCGCACGCCTGAGCAGCGGGTCGGCCAGATCGGCCGTCTGCTGACTGATGCCGCGCTGGCGGCTGGCCGGCAGGCGGCCCTGATCGAGAATCAGTTGTTCGCGTACCGCCTGATAGAGCGTCTGACCATGCTGGCGGCGAATCAGCTCCAGGCTCATGTCCAGCGGGGCGCTGCCGCCGGCGCAGAAGAAGCCATCGTCACTGATTTCATACAGTGACTCCACGGCGTCCACCTCATCGAAGCGCTGGCTGAATTCCGGCAGGCTTTCCCAATGCAGCGTCACCGTCTTGCCGGTGAGCAGGCCGGCACGCGCCAGCACGAAGCAGCCGGTGTCTACGCCGCCGAGCTGGCAGCCGCTATGGGAGCGCTCCTGTAGCCAGTGCAAGGTGCGGTCTTCCAGATAGGCTTCCGGGGCAAAGCTGGTGCACACCACCAGCTTGTCCACTGCGGCGAGGTCATCACGTGCGGTATCCACCGGCAGCACCATGCCGTTGGAGGCCTTGACCGACGCGCCATCCTGGCTTGCGAGTGTCCACTGATACAGGCGTGTTCCGCGCAGTCGATTGGCGATGCGCAGCGGCTCGATCATCGAGAACAACGCGACCATCGCGAAGCCCGGCAGCAGGAAGATACCGAGTTGGTGACGGTCAGCGGGGGCAGGCGAGGCAAGGGTGGCGGTCAAGGGCGCGATGCTGGTGGGCTGGTCAGACAACACGCCGTCTTCCGGAAGGCCGAAGGCATAGGACGCATCGGGCGGCGTAGCGCTGGAATCGTGTGAAGGCATGAGGATAGGCAACGACGACGTCGGGTGGCTCAGCAGTAGGGGATGGGCCTGACCTTAGCGTGTTCGCTACCTGAGTGCGAGAGGGGGGATGGCATGACGCGAGGGCTTCGGCGCGAGGGCTTCGGCGCGAGGGCTTCGGTGAGAGGGCTTTGGTGAGCGGGCTTTGGTGAGCGGGCTCCGTCCTGCTTGGCGCTCCTGATCAGGACAGGCAGGACGGAGCAATTCACGAATCATTGCGTTACAGCATCCTGAGGCAGTTGCGTCCTTCTTCCTTGGCCGCGTACATGGCTTCATCGGCGCGTGCGATCAACTGCTCGCGCGTGGCACTGTCATCGGGTTCCAGGCAGGTCATCCCGATGCTCAATGACAGGGGCAGACGTTGGCCAGCGTATTCCACGACACTGTCCTTCATGCGTTGTCGCAGCAGGTTGATGCGCGTGGCCGAGTCACTGAGCAGCGAGTCAGGCAGAATCGCCAGGAATTCCTCGCCCCCCCATCTGGCGAGGGTGTCGCCGGGCAGCAGAATCTCCTCGGCGAGCACGCTCAAGTGTTGCAAGGCAAGATCACCGGCGTCATGGCCATGATTGTCGTTGATCTTCTTGAAATGGTCGAAATCCAGCAGTGCCACGCACAGGGGGTGGTCAACCTCGGCGGTGGCCAGTGCCGCGATGCTGTCATCCAGTACTTGCTGGGCATGACGGCGATTGTAGAGGCCGGTCAGCGGATCGGTGATCGCGATCTTCTCGAGCGCCTGATGAGCTGCCTTCAAGGCATTGATGTCATTGGCACGCGCGACTTCGTGGCCGGCCCACAAGGCGATGAGACGTACCAGCTCGATGTCCTGAGCGGTGAAGGGCGGTACAGGGTCAGGACTTGAGAAGTTGAAGGTACCGTAGCGTTCACCATCCACGATCACCGGCGCCCCGATGTAGGCTTCCAGGTTGAAGTTGGCGTAGCAGGGGTGATTTCTGATTTCACTGTTTGCCACATGATGGAAGGCTTGTACGCTATCGGCCTTGTAGACGTGATCGCAATAGGTATCGCTGAGCGAGAAACTAAGTCCCGGCTCCAGCAGGTCTTCCGGGTGACAGGCACGCTGGACGACATAATCTCCGCCTTTGATGCGGCTGAAGATACCGATCGGCAGGCCGAAATGGGCGCAGCCCAGTTTCAGCAGCTCGTCGATGCGAGCATTGAAGTTGAGTTCTCGTGATGAGGTGATGGCATGCAGGCTGTGGAGGGTATGTTCCGCCGTCACGCGGCGTGAGACATCGCGGATCAGCCCGAACATGAAGATGTTGTCGCTGGTGGGGTCCTTGATGGGGCCGCCGAGCGTCTCCCCATAGAAATAGGTGCCATCCTGGCGTCGATAGCGAATGACTCGACCTTCCTTTTCGGGCGGGGCATCGACACGAAAGCGCCTCTGCCCCTGGCGCTCGAACTCATCGCTGGAGGCATACAGCATACGTGTCTGCTTGCCGATCAACGCTTCACGCGGGTAGCCGAATGCCTTCACCGCGCTGTCATTCAGGTAGGTGATGTGGCGCTGATCATCTGCAAGCAAGATGATGTCGTCGATCTGGCCCAGCATCTGGCCCAGCAGGGTTTGAATCATCTCAAAGCGTTGCATGACGCAGGCTCCTTGTGGGGTGCCGCTATCTCGGGAGAGGCATTCCTTGCCGCAGACATCCATCCTGTCGCCGGGAAGGCACGGTATTTCCGTCGTCAAGCTCAGGCTTCACGCCGGATGTTGTACGATACAGAATTCATATTATCGTATGAGGATGCAGACGCGTCTTGCTCTCATCCTGCCCGGCATTCGTATATTCAACGTAAAGGTAATGCAGTGCCAGAGGCCGCATCCGAAGATTCCCGCCACGCTCCTGTTGAACTTCATGGCTTCGTGCTGACACGTCATTGGCGGGACACGCCCGAGGGGGTGGTGATCAGCTTCTGGATTCGCACCGACGAAGGCGCCGTACGTGTCGAATGTGCACCCCAGGAAGTCGTCGCTTTCCTGCCCGCCGAACAGCAGGTACTGGCTCAGACACTGGTGAGCTTTGAGGCCGGCGCCGAGCTGCGTCCGCTGGCACTGGAAGACTTCCACCATCGCCCGGTGGTGGGGCTCTACTGTCGTGAATATCGCACCCTGGGCCAGCTGGCGCGCCGTTTGAAGGCGATTGGCGTCGACGTCTATGAAGCGGATGTTCGTCCGACGGACCGCTACCTGATGGAGCGTTTCATCACGGCAGGCGTCACGGCACGCGGCGAGCGCCAGCCTGATGGCAGCGTGAAGAATGCGCGCCTGACACCGCTTGAGGGCTATCGGCCACCGCTGCGCTGGGCATCGCTGGATATCGAGACCGATGCGCGGGGCAATCTGTATTCCATCGCGCTCGAGGGCTGCGGACAGCGTCAGGTGTACATGCTGGGGCCCCCCAATGGCGAGGAGAACGTCAGCCGCGATTTCTCGCTGGAGTACCGCGATAGCCGGCGTGAGTTGCTGCAATGCCTGCTGGACTGGGTCGCAAGGCATGATCCGGATGTCATCATCGGCTGGAACGTCATCCAGTTCGATCTGCGCATGCTGGTGCGGCTGTCAGAGGCCGAAGGTCTGCCACTGCGACTGGGGCGTGACGCCAGCGTGATGCAGTGGCGCTCTCATTCCCGCCAGGCCGAGCACTTCTTTGCCGAGATCGCCGGGCGTTGGGTGGTGGATGGCATCGAGGCGCTCAAGTCAGCCTTCTGGCATTTCGAGTCGTTCAGCCTCGAGAATGTCTCGCGTGAGCTGTTGCAGGAAGGCAAGGCCATCGATGACCCCTATGGCCGGCTGGACGAGATTCTGCGCATGTTCGCCGAGGACAAGCCTTCCCTTGCGCGCTACAACCTCAAGGATTGCGAGCTGGTCACGCGCATCTTCACGAAGACGCGACTGATGGAGTTTCTGCTCGCGCGGGCGGCAGCCACGGGGCTTGAGGCAGATCGCAGCGGTGGTTCGGTGGCGGCCTTCACGCATCTGTATCTGCCGAGATTGCACCGGCTGGGCAAGGTCGCGCCCAATCTGGGAGACGTGGTGGGGGAGGACAGCCCCGGCGGCTTCGTGATGGATTCCCAGCCCGGGCTTTATGACTCGGTGCTGGTGCTGGATTTCAAGAGTCTGTATCCCTCCATCATCCGCACTTTCCTGATCGACCCGCTGGGCCTGATCGAAGGGCTGCGTGGGTCGGAGAACAGCTCGGATGATGCCCCTGAGGCCGGTGTGCCCGGCTTTCTCGGCGCGCGGTTCTCGCGTGATCGACATTGTCTGCCAGGCATCGTCGCCGAGATCTGGCAAGCACGTGACGCCGCCCGCGCGGCGGGTGACGCCCCGCTGACCCAGGCGCTCAAGATCATCATGAATGCCTTCTACGGCGTGCTGGGATCACGCGGCTGTCGTTTCTTCGATCCACGGCTGGCGTCCTCGATCACGCGGCGTGGCCATCAGATCATCCAGCAGACGGTGGAGTTGATCGAGGCGCAGGGCTATCGCGTCATCTATGGCGATACCGACTCCACCTTCGTGTGGCTGGGCGCTGCGCATGAGGAAGCCGAGGCGAGCCGGATCGGCCGTGAGCTGGCGGCCCATGTCACCGACTGGTGGCGACGGCATCTCAAGGACAGTCTCGATCTCGACAGCGCGTTGGAGCTGCAGTTCGAGACCCACTATCAGCGCTTCGTGATGCCGACCATTCGCGGGGCCGAAGAGGGCAGCAAGAAACGCTACGCCGGACTGCAACAGACAGGCTGCAGCGGCCAGACGGAACTGGTGTTCAAGGGGTTGGAGTCGGTGCGTTCCGACTGGACGCCGCTGGCCAAGACCTTCCAGCAGGGACTTTATCGCCGCATCTTCGAAGGCAGCCCCTATCAGGAGTATCTGAAAGGCTACGTGCAGGATTACCTGCAACGCCATGCCCATGGCGCGGCGGACACCACGGATGTCGAGGCCTTGATCTACCGCAAGCGACTGCGGCGCAAGCTCGACGATTATCAGCGCAACGTGCCGCCCCATGTCCGTGCGGCGCGTCTGGCGGATGACGAGAACCGCCGGCGGGGCCTGCCGTTACGCTATCAGCGCGGCGGCTGGATTCGCTATGTGATGACCACCTCCGGCCCGGAACCCGTCGAATATCTGCGCTCGCCCATTGATGTCGAGCACTACCTGAGTCGTCAGCTCAAGCCCGTCGCCGATGGCATCCTGCCGTTCGTCGACGATGATTTCGATCGGCTGCTGGATCGTCAGATGATGCTGTGGTGAGGCTTACGGCCACAGGAGTGGCCCATGAGCGGGGGTGTTCCTATCGGGGAGTGGTGCAAGAAGAGGGGGGGGCGCGCGACGGCATCTATAGTCGTTATTCCGTAGTGATAATATTTCTCATTATTTCTTGCATTAAAGTATGCGCGCCGTAAGATTCTCTTTCGGCGCAGTCACATGACCTGCGTCGCCGCCTTTTGGTGGCGGTCTGATTGCCATGATGTCCGGGAGCAGGTGTGACGTTACTGAAAGTGGTTCTTACCCAATATCGCTGGTCCTTTCTTGGTGTGATCTTTCTGAGCCTTGTCAGTGCAGGGCTAGGCATCGGTGTCATTGCCTATATCAACCAGCGACTCATCGCGCATTCTGCCACCGTCCCCCTGGACGAGGGGCTTGCGGCCCATGTCGGGGTGCTTCCGGAGTTTCTTGGGCTGATTCTGCTGTTGCTTGCGATCACGCTGGGGGCACAGTTGGCATTGACGACGCTGGGGCATCATTTCGTGCATGGACTGCGCGGGCGTTTGGTCAAGCAGATCCTCGATACTGATATCGAGCGGCTCGAGCAGCTCGGCAGCGCCAACCTGCTGGCGAGTCTTTCGAGTGACATCCGCAACATCACCCTGGCGTTCGTGCGCCTGCCAGAACTGGTACAAGGCATCGTGCTGACCCTAGGAGCCGTGTTCTATCTTGGCTGGTTGTCTCTCGGCATGATGTTGATCACCGCCATCTGGGTGACCTTGACCATTATGGGGGGCAGCTGGATGGTCACGCGAGTCTATCGCCACCTGGCCGAGGTGCGTGAAGCGGAGAGTCGCCTTTATGCCGACTATGAAGCTGTCATCGACGGGCGCAAGGAGCTGGCGCTCAATCGTCCACGTGCGCGTGACTATTTCGACACCAGCTACAGTGTCAATGCCTGTGAGTATCGCCATCACGTCGTGCGCGCGGACACCTACCACCTGAGCGCCGTCAACTTCTCCAACATCATGATGCTGGGCGCCATCGGTATTGTCTTCTATCTGGCCAATGGCCTGGGATGGGCCAGTGGTGAAGTCGCCGCGACCTTTTCCTTGACTCTGCTGTTTCTGCGCACGCCCTTGATCCAGGCCGTGGGGGCATTGCCCACCTTGCTGGGGGCTGATGTGGCCTTTGCCAAGCTGCGCAAGTTGGCATTGGCACCGGTCAACGCCGATTTCGCGTCTCCTCGACATCCTGAGCCGCGCGGACATGATTCAACCGCAGGCACTTCGGCCGAGTCTGACTGGCAGACCCTGAGTCTACAGGGTGTCTGCTTTCGCTACGCCGGCCGCGAGAATATGGGACAGGACATTGCGAACAATGACACGCAGGCCTTCTGCGTCGGTCCGCTGGATCTTACCCTCAGGCGCGGAGAGCTGGTCTTCCTGATCGGTGGCAATGGCAGTGGCAAGTCGACCCTGGCCAAGCTTCTGACCGGCCTCTATCGGCCAAGCTCAGGCACGCTCTTGCGGGACGGGCACCCGATAGGCGAAGACGAGCGGGAAGCCTGGCGTCAGCAGTTCTCGGCGGTCTTCACTGATTTCCATCAGTTCGATCGCCTGCTGGGTCCGACCGGTGGGCCGGCAGACCCGGCATTGATCGCGCAGTGGGTCGACTACCTGCAGATGCGCGAGAAGCTGGTGCTTGAGGAAAACCGTGTGATCAATACCGAGCTGTCTCAAGGGCAGCGCAAGCGACTTGCGCTGTTGATGGCAGTGGCAGAGCGTCGCGACATCGTGTTGTTGGATGAATGGGCGGCAGATCAGGACCCGCAATTCCGCCGCATCTTCTATCGTGATCTGCTGCCGCGTCTGCGCGAGATGGGCAAGACGGTCTTCGCCATCAGTCACGATGATCATTATTTCGGGCAAGCGGATAGATTGTTCGAGATGCGCGCCGGCAAGTTGCAGGAGTTGTCGGGTGCCCAGCGTGATCGTATCAGTCGGGACGCTGTGGCGCGCCTGGATGAAGCGTGACCGGGAAGACGAAAGCGCATACCTGCCGATGCCCTGCAAGACGTCACACGGGCTGGGCATCGTCTGAGCGCTGGGCAGAAGAACATGGACGAAGATGGAAGACGCGATGCAGGTAGCAGGCGCAAGAAGTCGCAACGCCAGGACGTGAGCCCAGGAGACGGTCTCATGTGATGTGTCAGGGATGATGTCCGGCTGCAGAGTGAATCGCCTTCGGGGTGTTGCAGTCGGTAAGACGCGCCATTCTCGGGATTGCATGCAGGTGCATGCAGAACGGTGTGTCACCGCAAATTACATTTGTTGAATACGAATCATCCTAATTCCATTCCGCATTGGATATGAGCGTGCCAGTGAGAGACGCCACGAGACGGAAGGGGAGATTGACCATAAACGATCGTTACAAGGGAACACGACATGCCAAGATACCTATCATCACGACAGGCAGCTGCCCGGCCGGCACCTGCACCGTATTCATATGCCGCTCTGTCACAAGCCCCACTGTCTCACACCATACGGCTCTGCATCGCGGCATGGCTCCTGTCACAGTCCGCCATCGTGCTGGCCGCCGAGACCGATGACACCATGGTCGTGGTCGGAACGGCACTGAAAGTCGATGCGCCGCTGGTGGAGACGCCGCGTCCGGTCTCGACGGTCAATCGCGAAGAGCTCGACACGCGTAACGTCCAGCAGCTCGATGAAACCTTCCGCTACCGTGCCGGCGTCCTGTCTGGCCATTATGGATCCGATAACAATACCGACTGGTTTAAGGTGCGTGGCTTTGATCAATCCACCTATCAGGATGGCCTGCGCATCTACCGTGAAGGGTTCTATCAGTGGTTGCCGGAGACCTGGGGCCTGGAGCGGGTCGATCTGTTCAAGGGGCCTTCCTCCATCCTCTATGGGGAGGCGCCTCCTGGCGGTCTGATCAATGCCATCAGCAAGCGCCCGACCGATGAGCCCCAGACGGAACTGCAGCTGCAGATCGGCAATCGCGGTCTTCGCCAGACGGGGCTCGATACTAGTGGTTATCTGAGCGAGTACGGGGATGTGCGCTATCGTCTGGTAGGGCTGTATCGCGAACGTGATGGGGATCTGGATCATACTGAGAACGAGCGCTACTACTTCGCACCGAGCCTGACCTGGGACATTTCGGATGCGACCCAGCTGACGCTACTCGCCAGCCTCCAGAAGGATGATGGCGTACCTACCAACGCTTTCAAGCTGGCCTATGGCACCAATGATGATACGCCGTTCGGCAAGGTGGACCCGCAGACCAATTACAGTGAACCGGGGTATGACAAGGATGAGCGTACCCAGACATCCCTGGGCTATGAGTTGCGCCATCAAGTGAACGACACCTGGGCGCTGGAGCAGGATTTCCGCTATAGCCAGCTGGATCTCGACCTGATCAGCAGCTACATCCTCTATCAGTCCTCGGCGCGCGAAGGTCAGCGGGGGCTTCTGTACCGCGAGGGCACCATCGACAGCTATACCGTCGACAACCGGGCCATCGGCAAATGGTATGGCGAGCGCACCGAGAACACCTTGCTGCTGGGCGTGGATTATCAGAATCTGAGCCTGTCGGGCAAGGAAGCGGATGACTATGCCTTCGGCGACCCGATCGATCTGTTTGATCCGCAATACGGCAATTACACCGCATTGAGCGATGAACAGATCACGCGGCGCGATATCGACAAGGAGCAGATCGGTCTCTACGTGCAGGATCAGCTGCGCATCGACGACAAGTGGGTACTGCTGGCGGGGGTGCGCTACGACCAGGCCGAGACCGAGAACGTCAATCAGACGACGGGGTCTCGTGAGCGCTCCGATGATGACGAGATCAGCTGGTCGGGCGGGGTGATGTACCTGAGTGACTTCGGCCTCAACCCTTATCTGAGCTATACCGAATCCTTCGAGCCGATCAGCGCGACCGATGATCGCGGTTCGCTCTATGAGCCTCGCGAAGGTCGTCAGTGGGAGCTGGGCGCCAAGTACCAGCCTGCGGGCTGGGATGGGTATCTTACGGCTGCCGTCTTTGAACTCACCGAGGACAATACTCTTGTCACCACCGGAGGTTTTCAGGTTCAGGAAGGGGAACGCCAGTCGCGTGGCTTCGAGCTGGAGATGGTCGGTTATCTGACGGACCATCTCAAACTGACTTCAGCGTACACTTATACCGATGCACGCTTGGAAAACGATGTGCGTGCCCCGCTGATACCGCGCCATCAGGCCTCCAGCTGGCTGGATTACGCCTTCGAGCGTGGTGCCCTGGAGGGGCTGCGTCTGGGGGCGGGTGCCCGTTATGTCGGCGAATCAGTGGATGGCGATGCCACCGTGTCCGACTATCTGCTGTTCGATGCGATGGTCGGCTATGACTTCACTCGCGAGTTGAGTGCGCAGGTCAATGTCAGCAATCTCACCGACAAGGAGTATGTCGCCAGTTGCAGTTATTGGTGCTATTACGGAGAGTCTCGCAGCATCATCGGGAGTCTGACCTATCACTTCTGAGGCAGCTGGCTGCTTTTGAGTGCTGATGCTCGTGAGAGCATGGCAATCTATCAACGACAAGGCCTCGCAGGCAGCTACCTGCGAGGCCTTGTCGTTCCTGAGGCATTGTCATCTTGAGACATGCGCGTTTGGGGCATGGTTACCGCTTGCTACATCAGCGCCAAGTGATTGTCCCAGTGGGTATTCGCCAGCCGCACCGGGCCAAGCGCCGGCAGCCCCTCCTCATCGATCAGCAGCCACTCGCCACGACCATTGCTGACCACGAAGCCTGCCGGCGTCTGCTGCGTGGCCGGCACGGCCAGAACGCCTGCACAGTCAGCAAAGTCCAGAGTCGTGTCCAGCTCTCCCGTCGCGAGATTCCAGAGCGTGATCAGATTGCCGCGCGGGGCGGTCGCCACGGCCAGTCGCCCATCGGGGGAGACGGCGATGCTGGCGATGTACTGCTTGAATTGTGGGACGTATTCCCGCGGCAACGGCAGTTCCTGCAAGCGGTCACTGCCGGGATGCTTCATCACCACCAGCGGGCGGTGGTCCGCCGCGGGGCCCTGGTACTGATAGCCCGCGACGATGGTGCCCTCACGGCTGACGTCCAGGTGGCGCAATGACAGCTGGTGATGGGAGGGCTCGCCTTGCCATCGTACCTCACCCGAGACACGGTCGAGCAAGGTCAGATTCGACTGCATGCTGTCCAGGTTGAGCTTGACCCGACCGGTGTCAGGCCGCGTCAGGATCCCGCCATTGGCGATAATCAGCTGCTGTCCATCCGGATGCAGGCGAATTTCATGCGGGCCGATCCCGCCACTGGCGAACTCGCCGATCCGCGCGAAGTCGCGATTCACGTCGTAGATGCCGATGCGGCCTTCTCCGGGCGCGATGGCATTCTCGGTGGTGTAGAGCAGGCCGCCATCCGGGCTGAATACGCCATGCCCATAGAAGTGGCGGTCCGGTGCGGCTTCGATGCGTGCGATCCGCTCACCGCTATCGAGGTCGAAGACATTGATTTCCGTCCCCGGACGCCGTGAGAAGATCAGCGCCCACGGCTTGTGAGGATGTCGGGTGGCGCCGTGGGCGCGCTGGCGTATCGGCTGGCGCCAGCGCTCCACTCCCTGATAACTGGTGCAGCTGGCAAAGTGCTGCCCTGTGTCATCGTCACATGCCGAGATGGCCACACCGAGTGGCTCGCGCCCCTGGGCACTGGCGGCGTTGTTGCCGCCCGCCACGGCCATGCCGCCGGGCATGCCCATCAGGGGCGTGCAGGCCAACGCCTTGAGCAGCTGACGTCGCTGGCGGGCGTCGGCTGCGTGTGTGTCTGTCATGCCGTGAGGCATCTCGCCTGGCCCCTTGTCAGTTGTCATTCGCCGCTCTCAATTCACCATTCGCCACTGCCATTCACAATTCCCCGCCCTGATCAGTCGCCATCGGTGCTGTTGAAGCCCAGTGACAGGCCAAGCGCCGGGTTGAGCGTGTCGGCAAAACCGGCCTGCAGGGTCTCGACATGGATCATGGCCTGCTGCAGCTCACCATTGCGCGGGTCATCGCGCAGTATGCCGGCGAGGTCATCCGGCAGGGCGGCGAAGGCCTGGCGGGCATCGACGAAATCGCTGGTGGTGGAGGCCACCATGCGCGGGTCGACCTGGCCATTCAGGTAGCCTTGAATGCCAGCGGCCTCGTCATTGCCGAGCCAGAGGCGTTCCATCATTGCCAGGGTCGCCGCGATGTTGGCAAGCCCCATGCCGCCGCGCCAGGACTCAGCCGCATAGGGGTTGGCCGTGCCGCCGTTGTCGAGGCCGATCGGCCGGCGCAGTTTGCGGTCCTTGATGGCTTCCAGCTGCACGGTCAGCGCGCGAACCAGAGACAGCACGGCGTCACGAGAATCGCTGAAGGCGCCAGTGCCTTCGGCCAGTTGCGGTGCGAACTGCTGCCACTCATCACGCAGCGTCTTGCCGGTATTGGCGGCGTAGGCGGTGTTGGCCGTCATCAACTCGCAGCGGCGCGAGTCGGCCGTCAGGGGCGAGTCGGCATAGCGGGCATCGAACAGCTGATACTCCACGCTGCCCAGCCCCTGCATGACGATGGATTGCTCCGCCAGACTCTCGACCGTGATCGGGACATCACCGGCGAGCAGGGCGCGGGTCTTGCGCGCGACCAGATCCTTCTTGTCCGGCCAGAAATACAGCTGCCACTGACGCGAGTTCTGCAGGATCGGGCCCATTTCCACCCAGTTGACCTGATTCAGCCCCAGCATGGCGCTGCGCCAGTCCTGCTTGAGGGTGTCGAGGCTGACGTCACCCTCGGCGGAGCAGAACGCCTGAGTATGCTGCGCGAGCTGTTGCAGGCGGCTGGCAAGTAGCTGGTGCGCCTCGCTCAGCGTGTCAGCGGCAAACTGGCTGACGGCCGCTGCGCTGTTGGTGTCTGTGGCGGCGTCTGTGTTGGCAGCAGAAGAGTCCGTCGCCGCCAGTGTGCTCGTAGGCAATAGCGCGGCGCCCAGCAGTGTCATGCCACAGGCCATCAGGGCCAGGGGCGAGGTCTTGCGCAGGGCAGGTTTCATCGGGGTTGCAGCTGGGGTGAAGGTGGCGCGGGGCATGAACGGGTATTCCTTGTCAGAGAGTCTCGAGGAAGCGCAACAGGGCTTCACGCTGGTCAGTCGGCAGGGCCACGACGGCATCGCGGCTTGGCTGGGCTTCGCCGCCATGCCAGAGCACGGCCTCGAGCAGGGTGCGTGCACGGCCATCATGCAAGAAGCCCGTGGCAGGGTTGACCGTCTGGGCCAGGCCGATGCCCCACAAGGGCGGCGTGCGCCATTCCTGGCCGCTGGCCTCGAATTCGCGGCGATCATCCGCCAGTCCTTCGCCCATGTCATGCAGCAGCATGTCGCTGTAGGGCCAGATCGTCTGCTCGGCCAGTTGTTCCGCCACGCCGCCGGACTGGGTGGTCAGGCGAGGACGGTGGCAGCTGGCGCATTCAAGCTCGCGGAACAGTTGCTCGCCTTGGCGCACCGTCGGGTCATCGATATCACGTCGGGTGGGCACGGCCAGATTGCGCGAGTAGAAGGCCACGTTGTCCATCACGTTGTCGTCGACCTCGATCTCCCCCCCATCGGGCAATGTCTTGCACTTCTGGAGCGGGGTGCAGTCGGTGGAGCTGACCAGATGGGAGGTCAGCCCCATGTCACCGGCGAAGGCCTTGGCGCTCTGCTGTCGCACATCGGGCTGACCGGCCTTCCAGCCGAAACGGCCCATGACCTCGCGTTGCTCGGCGAGTGACCAGACAGTATTGGCGCGCCCGCTGATGCCGTCGCCATCCGCATCCTGCGGGTCGGCCCACTCGAGCAAGTTCTCGTCGCTGACCGCCTCGAGCAGCCCCAGCCCCACCATGCCGGGGGCGAGACGTGGGGAGAGCGCGATGGCGCCCGGGTCACCGAAGCCGGGTTCGACGATGGAATAGCGCGGCTTGCGCAACGCGATGACTTCCCCGTCCGCCAGAGTCACCGTCACATCCTCGTAATCCACCTGCATGCGGCCTTCGCGCTCGATGCCGGGCACGGCGGCATTCTGCAGCTGGGTGCCATAGACAGGATGCGGCATCACCCCGGCGATACGCCGGAATTCTCGCTCCTCATCGCTCCAGCTGTCCTCGTGGCTGTCCGGCAGACCCAGGCGCAGGAAAAGGCCCACCGAGGGATCGCCCTCGGCCGGCAGGCTGCCGCGGCCATCCTTGACGTGGCAGTTCTGGCAGGCGTTGGTGTTGAACAGCGGGCCGAGGCCATCGCGCGCGGTGGTGCTGGCGGGCGCGATCACCCAGGGGCTCTTGAAGAAGCTGTTGCCGACACTGAAGGACAGGCGCTGATCGAAGCTCAGGTTCTTGGCCGGCAGGGAGTAGGCATTGGTGTCGTGCTTGGGCACGCTGCCGTCGCCACCGCTTCTGTCGGTGACCTGCAATGGCAGTTCGGCCAGATACGCGCTCACGGTCAGCGCTGGCTGGGCGGCCTGTGCTACGCCCAGCGGCAGGGCGGCAAGCGTGATGGCGAGAGACAACGCGTGGAGTGTGGGGTGTTTCGGGACGACGTGTGGCATCAATGTAGGTCCTGGCTTGCGCGGTCAGGCTGCAGGTTCTTCCGGTGCTGCGCAGCAGCCTGAAAGAATCAGCAGACGCGCATCAAATGCTGGCGCGAAAAGCATCAACGCCCGAACCTGTGCGTAGACGGGTTCGGGCGTGGGGCTGCGCTGCATGGGGAGGATCAATCGTCACCCCATGGACTGGCAATCTCGAGCGTGTGCTTAGAACTCATGGTCCGCGGTATCGGCCTTCATGCCGCTGATGCCGACATCGCCGGCGATCTCTTCGATCAGGCGGGTCTGGGCGACCAGATCCTGAATGCTGGCATTGATGATCTCGGCGCCTTCGGCATTGCCCGGGGCGATCATCTGGTCAAACTTCATGCCGCCCTCGGCTTCTGCCGTGTCGACCATCACCTGCAGCTGGCCCATGGTGGTGTCCAGTGCCTCGTGCATCTTCTTGGCCAGTTCCGGATCATTCTGGGCGACGAGTGCATGCAGTGACGGGCCTTCGAAGGTGCGACCGTCTAGGGTCACGTACTTGCCTTCGTAGACGTTCTGGATGCCCTTGGCATTGTAGAAGTGCGAGTAGTGGGTGTTGTCGGAGAAGCAGTCATGCTCGTCTTCATAGGAGTTGGCTTCCAGCGCGACCTTCATGCGCTCACCGGCTAGCTCCCCCAGTGACAGGGAGCCCATGCCGAACAGCATCTTCTCGAGGCCTTCACCGGCCGGCAGCGAGGTCAGTTCCGCGCGGTAGTTGTCCTTCTCGCCCTGCGCCCACTGGCCGACCATGTATTCCAGGTCACTGATCAGCAGGTCGTTGGCGGCCAGCAGGTAGGCGCCACGACGGTCACAGTTGTCGGCGGTACAGGCATCGCCCTTGGCGAAGTCGGTCGCCGGGCGCTCGCCGGCACCGGCCTCAAAGCCGTGCATGTCCTGACCCCAGAGCAGGAATTCGATGGCATGGTAGCCGCTGGCCACGTTGGCCTCGAAACCGCCCAGCTCGTTGAGGGACGCCAGCAGCTCCGGCGTGATCTCGGTGGTGTCGATCTTGTCGGCACCGATCTGCACGCTGTCGCTGGCGATGATGTTGGCGCTGGCACCCGGGTTACCCAGTTCGGCCTGATAGCCGTCGCCTTCGACGTAATCGATCAGCCCTTCATCCAGCGGCCAGGCGTTGAGCTGACCTTCCCAGTCATCGACGATGGCATTGCCGAAGCGGAACACTTCACTCTGCTGATACGCCACGCGCGCCTGCTTCCAGGCGGCACGTGCCGCGGCCAGCGTCTCTTCGGACGGCGACTCGATCAGCGCGGCATTGGCGGCGCGCAGGGCATTGGCACTGGCCAGGGCATCGCTGTAGGTGGCATGTGCGACGTTGGCGTACTGGGCGACGACAGCGTCGGCCGTCAGCGCCTTGTCATGCGCGTCGCCATGATGCTCTGCCAGAGCGGCACCGGTGAACATGGAGGCTGACAATGCGATGGCAGCTGCCAGCGGCTTGCGTGAGGCAAAACGGAAAGAGGCAGTCATGTGGATCCCTTGATCGGTCTGTTGTTATGCAGTGCGCGCAGAACGGCAGTGCGTGGGGCCGCTCGAGAGGGGGCGGGAAGTCATTACACGATCTCTCGATGGTCGGCCCGCATCTCACTGGATCATATTGAGAACCTTTATTATTTGCAATCGACAAAACGTGCGTCTTGCAACGCAGGGGGGGCACTGGCTGCAATGCGGCAATGCCCTGCTCATCACCAGTGGCTGCCCGAGCAGGGCGATTGGCATGCTATGGCAGAGCAGGATAGAGCAGGTCAGGTCAGCCCAATCGGCTTTGGTCAGGCCATGGCAGAGCGTGTCAGAGCGTTTCAGGCCAGCCCCGCGGCCTGTATCAGGGCGCGCGTATAGTCCTCGCGGGGGTTGCCGAGCACTTCTGCCGTCGTGCCCGTCTCCACCAGGCGTCCTTCACGCAACACCATCACCCGATGGGACAGCGCGCGTACCACCGCCAGGTCATGACTGATGAACAGATAGCTCAGGCCACGGCGTGTCTGGAGTTCACGCAGAAGGGCAATCAGCTGTTTCTGCACGCTGCGGTCCAGTGCCGAGGTCGGCTCATCCAGCACCAGCAGTCTGGGCTCGAGGATCAGGGCGCGCGCCAAGGCAATCCGCTGACGTTGGCCGCCGGAGAACTCGTGGGGATAGCGATCGGCACATACCGAGGGCAGTTCGACTTCCTCCAGCACCTGCGCCACACGCTGGCGAACCTCGTCTTCGCTGAGCGTTGGATGATGAAAGCGCAGACCTTCACTGATGATGTCCGCCACCGGCATGCGTGGCGACAGCGAGCCGTATGGATCCTGGAAGACGATCTGCATCTGACGGCGACGCAGGCGCAGCGTGTTGCGATCCAGCGTATCGATGCGTTCGTTCTCGAGGTGGATCTCGCCCTTGGCGGCCTGCAGCTTCAAGAGCGCCAGGGCGAGTGTCGTCTTGCCGGACCCCGATTCCCCGACCACGCCGAGCGTCTCGCCGCGGGCCAGTGTCAGATCCAGCGGATGAACGGCGACGAAGTCCGCTGGGCGCTTCTGGAACAGCTTCTTGCTGCGAGCGAAGCGCACCTCCAGCTTGCGCGCGGCGAGAACCGGTGTCGCGGCGTCCTCGGCACTCAAGTCGCTGGCGAGGCCTTCGGGTTCGGCGGCCAGCAGCTCGCGGGTGTAATCGGCCTGTGGCGCATCGAATACCTCGTCGACGCGCCCTTGCTCGATGCATTCCCCGTCGCGCATCACGATCACGCGGTCGGCATGACGGCGCACCAGATTGAGGTCATGGCTGATCAGGACCATCGCCATGCCCTGGTCGCGGCGCAGGCGATCCAGCAGCTGGAGTATCTCCTGCTGCACGGTGACATCCAGCGCCGTGGTCGGCTCATCGGCGATCAACAGCGGTGGCTGATTGGCCATCGCCATGGCGATCATCACGCGTTGGCGTTGCCCGCCGGAGAGCTGGTGTGGCCAGGCGTCGATCAACTCCTCGGGACGCGGCAGCTGCACCTGGCAGAGCAGTTCCAGCACGCGCTGGCGGGCGGCATTGCCGCGCAGTCCCTGCTGGAGGCGCAGGCTTTCACTGATCTGTTCGCCGACACGCGTCAGCGGGTTGAGCGAGGTCATCGGCTCCTGGAACACGAAACCGATCTGGCCGCCGCGCACCCGCTGCCACTGGCGTGGCGTCAGGGCGGCGAGATCCAGCGTCTTGCCGTCAGGCCGCGTGAATTCGCGCTGCCCGGTGACATGGGCATGCCCCGGCAGCAGGCCAAGACTCGCCAGCAGGCTGACGGACTTGCCCGACCCGGACTCGCCGACGATGGCCAGACATTCCCCCCGTCGGACCTCAAGGGAAAGATGCCTGACGACGGGTGTCTGGCCGAAGCGGATGCAGAGATCGTCGAGTCTCAGCACGCTGGCAGCGGTGCCGGTGTTGTCCGCAGGTGAAGAGGGATGACTCATGCGTTCTGCTCCCGGTCACTGATATGACGTGGGTCGAAGGCATCGCGCAGCCCTTCGCCGATGAAGACCAACAGCGTCAGCATGATGCCGAGGCTAAGGAAGGCGGTCATGCCCAGCCACGGTGCCTGCAGGTTGTTCTTGCCCTGGGCGACCAGCTCGCCCAGCGAGGGTGAGCCTGCTGGCAGGCCGAAGCCAAGAAAATCCAGCGCGGTCAGGGTGGTGATGGCGCCGGTGAACAGGAAGGGGATGAAGGTCAGGGTGGCGACCATCGCGTTGGGCAGCACATGACGCCACATGATCAGCCGCGAGGGCAGACCCATGGCCCGGGCGGCACGCACGTATTCCAGATTGCGAGCGCGCAGGAATTCGGCGCGCACGATATCGACGATGCCCAGCCACGAGAACAGCAACATGATGCCGGTCAGCCACCACAGGTTCGGCTCGACGATGCTGGCGAGAATGATCAACAGGAACAGCACCGGCAGGCCGGACCACACCTCGATCAGACGCTGGCCGATCAGGTCGACCTTGCCGCCGAAGTAGCCCTGCACGCCACCGATCACCACCCCCAGCACCAGCGAGCCCGCCGTCAGTACCAGCGCGAAGATCACCGACAGCCGGAAGCCATAGATGACGCGCGCCAGCACGTCACGGCCCTGATCATCGGTGCCCAGCCAATGACGGCCATTGGGGGCCGACGGCGCCGGAGAGCCCAGATTCAGATCCAGGGTGTCGTAGGAGTAGGGAATCAAGGTGTTGAGCATGAAGCCCTGCGCCTCGATGGCCTCGATCACATAGGGGTCGCGATAGTCGGTGGCGGTGGGCAGGAATCCGCCGAAGGTGGTCTCCGGATACTCGTGCAGCATCGGCAGATAGGTCTCGCCCTGATACTCGACCAGGAGCGGACGGTCATTGGCGATCAGCTCGGCCCCCAGCGAGAGCACGAACAGCACGCCGAAGATCAGCAGCGACCACCAGGCGCGACGGTTGTCACGAAAGGCCGCCATGCGCCGTCGGGTGATGGGCGACAGGCGTGAGGCACGCGGGCGTTGCTTCGCTTGCTGGCTTTCGTCGCTTACGTCGTGAGCGGGTGTCTCGTGAAGCGTTGTCTCGTGACGCATATCAGGCCTCCCGTGTCGCGAAGTCGATGCGCGGGTCGATCCACACATACATCAGATCAGAGACCAGCTTCAGGATCAGACCGATCAGGGTATAGAGATACAGGGTGCCGAAGATCAGCGGGTAATCGCGCTGCAGGACAGCCTCGAAGCCGAGCAGTCCCAGGCCGTCGAGGGAGAAGATCACCTCGATCAGCAGCGAGCCGGTGAAGAAGATGCCTACCAGCGCCGCGGGCAGCCCGGCGATGATGATCAGCATGGCGTTGCGAAAGACATGCCCGTAGAGGATGCGGTTCTCGCTGGCCCCCTTGGCGCGTGCCGTCAGGACGTATTGCTTGTGGATCTCGTCCAGGAAGCTGTTCTTGGTCAGCATCGTCAGGGTCGCGAAGCTGCCGATGGCGGAGGCCAGCACGGGCAGGGCGATGTGATGGAAGTAATCCAGAATCTTGCCGGCGGTGGACAGCTCCTCGAAGTCCGGCGAGGTCAGCCCCCTGAGCGGGAACCAGTCCAGATAGCTGCCGCCGGCGAACACCACGATCAACAGGATCGCGAACAGGAAGCCCGGAATGGCGTAGCCGACGATGACGACGCCGGAGGTCCAGATGTCGAAGCGCGAGCCATGCACCAGTGCCTTGCGGATACCCAGCGGGATCGAGACCAGATAGACCAGCAGCGTGGTCCATAGCCCCAGCGAGATGGAGACCGGCAGGCGCTCCAGCATCAGGTCGATCACCGGGCGATCACGGAAGAAGCTGTCGCCGAAATCGAACTGCGCGTAGTCGACGACCATGTCGGTGAAGCGTTCCCAGACCGGCTTGTCGAAGCCGAACTGCTGCTCCAGCTCCTCGATCAAGGCCGGGTCGACCCCTGAGGCGCCGCGATAGGTCGAGGAGCCACCGCCACCGCTGGTGACACCATCACCGCCGCCACTGTTGAGGCGGGTGCTGGCACCGGCACTCATGCCGTCCAGACGTGACATCAGTTGTTCGATCGGGCCACCGGGGGCGGCCTGAACGATCAGAAAATTCAGCAACAGGATTCCGAGCAGCGTCGGAATCATCAACAGAATCCGGCGCAGAATATAGGCACCCAATGGCAATCTCCCTGCGTGCCCCTCATCGCCGGCATCTGATGTGCGGTGCAAGGGACATCGGTTATTGGTGTCGTGGACGCATCAGCAAGGCGTCAGTCCCGCCAGGCGTCTATGCCTGGCATATGCGCCGAGCGTGTTCTTCAGGCTTGCTGAGCAGGCATGTTCACCCGGCTTATTCACCTGGTTCATTCTCCCGGTTCGAGTGATGCATCCTTGTCGGGCTCGATCCACCAGCTGTCCAGGCTCAGCTGGTATTCCGGGAAGGGCTGCGGATAGCCGAACTTGTTCCAGAGCGCGATACGCGTCGCCGCCAGGTGCCACTGGGGCACGACATGGAAGCCCCAACGCAGTACGCGGTCGAGTGCCCGTGTCGCGCTGAGCAGGTCTTCGCGGGTCTGCGCCTGAATCAGGGCATCGGTGAGCGCGTCCACCACCGGGCTTTTCAGCCCGATCAGATTGCGTGAGCCGGCCACGTCGGCATAGTCGCTGGTCCAGTATTCACGCTGCTCGCTGCCGGGGCTGTTGGATTGCGGATAACTGCCGACCACCACGTCGAAGTCGAAGCTGCGACGGCGGTTGATGTACTGATTGACGTCGACGGTGCGAATCCGCGCCTTGATGCCGATGCGCGCCAGATTGCGAATCCACGGCTGGATGATGCGCTCGAACTGGGTGTCGTAGTTGAGCACCTCAAGCGTCAGCGGCTTGCCGCTGCTGCGGCTGACCAGCTGGCCCTTGACCACTTCATAACCCGCTTCGCGCAGCAGCCCCAACGCCTTGCGCAGGCGAGGGCGCAATTCCTGTGGCTCATCGATCGGCAGGGGCTTGTCGAAGACCGCGCTGGGCAGCTCATCCTTGAAGGGCTCAAGCAGCGCGAGTTCCTTGCCGGTGGGCATGCCATCCGCGGCCATGTCCGAATTCTCGAAATAGCTGTGGGTCTGCTGGTAGGCACCGTAGAAGAGGTTGCGGTTGATCCAGTCGAAGTCGAAGACCAGCGCCAGTGCCTCACGGACTCTCGGGTCCTGGAAGCGCTCACGGCGCTCGTTGAGCACGAAGCCCTGCATGCCCGCCGGGTTGCTGTCCGGGACTTCCAGCTTCTTCAGGCGCCCCTCGTGCAGCGCGGGAGTGTCGTAGGCGGTCGCCCAGTTCTTGGCGCTGCTTTCGACGTGCAGATCGATGCTGCCGGCCTTGAAGGCTTCCAGCGACACGGTCTGGTCCCGGTAGTAGTCGTAGACCAGCGTCTGGATGTTGTGGCGGCCCTTGTTGACCGGCAGGTCCTTGCCCCAGTAGTTGTCGACACGCTCATAGCGAACCTGGCGGCCGGCATCCAGAGATGCCATGCGATAGGGTCCGGAACCCAGCGGGAGTTCCAGGGTGGCGCGCGTGAAGTCGCGGCTCTTCCAGTAGTGCTCCGGCAATACCGGCAGCTGGCCGATGATCAGCGGCAATTCGCGCGCGGCGCCTGGCGCCATCTCGAAGCGCACGGTGTCGGCATCGATCACGCTGACGCCGGTGACATCGTGGTAGTAGCTCTTGAAGAACGGCAGGCCCTCATCCTTGAGCAGGCGATAGGTGAAGACGACATCTTCGGCAGTCACCGCCACGCCATCATGGAAACGCGCCCGAGGGTCGATATCGAATTCGATGGCGCTGCGGTCCTCGGCCAGGCGGACGCCGCTGGCCAGCAATCCATATTCGGTGAAGGGCTCATCAGCGGAGGGGATCATCAGGGTGTCGTAGATCAGTCCCCCGAAGTAGTTGAGTCCCGCCACCGAATTGCCCTTGAGGATGAAGGGATTGGTGGAGTCGAAGCTGCCGATGGCGGCGCGCGTCATGCGCCCGCCGACCGGCGCTTCTGGATTGACGTAAGGAAAGTGCGTGAAGCCGGGCTTGTGGGCGGGCTCGCCGTAGATGGCCAGGCCATGCACGGTCGGGACGTCCAGCGGTGTCTGCACGTTCGAGGTGGGGATACTGGTTGCCTGCGCGCTGGTTGCCTGCGTGCCTGACGCCGTCTCGGCGCTGGGGCGTGAATCGGCCGATTGCTCGCTATTCGCATTGGGCCCGGCTGCATTGGGCTCAGCCGCGTTGGCCGTGGCAGTGAACGAGCCGCTCACCATCAGCGCCCCCAGGCATAGCGCACGTAGCGCAGCCCAGCGACGTTGGGTGAGTGAAGAAACACGCTGCATCGAAGACTTCCTTGACTGAATGACCCGGGCCTCGCGGCCGTGATGAAATGACCGGCATCTGGGCAGCGGCTGGTTTGCGCCTGACTCGCCATCAACTCTGCTTGCTTGGGTCTCCTCAGCGGTTGTCGACAAGTGTGACGACACCGCTGTCGACACACTATCGTGAGCTGCCGTGAGCTGAAGAAGAACCGCAGGAGAACTGCGGAAGCGGTGCAGCAGGTGCACGCCACGCGCCGGGCTGCGGCCGGTCTCCTTGCATCGACCCCGCCAAGAGTAACGAAGTTCCCTGTCAGCGGCCATGCTGCGGCGTTTGAATCGCAAACGCCCCCACCATCGCAGATGGCAGGGGCGTTGAGGAATCGCCTATCAAGCGTCGTGCAACGACGCGTGAATCGACTGACTCAGTTGGCGCTGTAAAGGGTCAGCATCTGGCCGGGGCGCAGGTAGTCCGCAGATGACAGCTTGTTCCAGCGCGCGAGCTGGCGAGTGCTGACATTGTGACGGGCGGCGATCAAGGACAGGGAATCGCCACTCTTCACGCGCACCTTCTTCTCGCCGTTGGCCGAGGCCAGCTGGGTGGCCACCGAGGCGCCGCGGTCCGGCACCATCAGTGCCTGGCCGATGCGGATGGTGTTGCCCGAGAGGCGGTTCTTCTGCTTCAGCTCGGACAGCGTCAGGCCACTGCGGCGCGCGATGACGGACAGGGTGTCGCCGCGCTTGACGCGATAGCTGGCCCAGCTCTGGCGCGCTTTTTCAGGCAGCGTGGCCAGCTGGCTGAGGAAGGTATCGCGGGCGGTGGCGGGAATCACCAGCGAGCTGTCACCCGGCGTGGTGGCCCAGCGCTTGTAAGCCGGGTTCAGAGCGCGCAGCTCATCTTCACTGATACCGGCCAGCTTGGCGGCGGTGGACAGGTCCAGTTGTCCGCCCGTCTCGACGGCCGCGATTTCCGGCCTGTCGTCAATCTTCGGCAGCGAGAGCCCATATTCCTCAGGGTCGCGAATCACCGCGGCCAGTGCCAGAAGCTTCGGCACGTATTCCATGGTCTCGTTGGGCAGCTTGATGTTCCAGTAATCCTCATCGCCACCGGCGCGGCGGCGTGCACGATTCACGGTGCCGGCACCGGCATTGTAGGCGGCCAGCGCCAGCTCCCAGTCGCCGTCATACCAGCGCTCGCCCTGGGTCTCCAGGTAATCCAGCGCGGCATCCGTGGACAGCAACACGTCCTTGCGACCGTCATACCAGCGGTTGCGTGTCAGCCCCATGGCGTCACCGGTGCGCGGCATGAACTGCCACATGCCGGTCGCACCGCCCGGATGCGCGGCATCCGGATCGTAGGCGCTCTCGATGAAGGGCAGCAGTGCCAGCTCTGCCGGCAGGCCGCGTGCTTCGGTGCGCAGTGTCACGTAGCGAATCCAGGGGCGGGCCTGTTCCGCGATACGCTCCACGTGGTGGGGGTGCTCCTGATACCAGCTGATCCATTTGCGCACGCGTGGGCGACCGGTGTCCTGCTGCAGCTGATAGCCGGCGCGCAGTCGCTCCCAGACGTCGTCGTAGTGCGCGGGAATGGCGTCGACGGCCTCCATGAAGTTCAGCGGGGCGCGCTGATATTCACTGGTGGGCGAGACCCCGGACACCATCGCTGAATTGGCGCTGGCGGTCAGCGGCATCAGGCACAGGGTGGCGCCCAGAGAGGCGAGGCGAATCAGGTGACGCAGTCGAGCCGGACGGAAGGGGGCCTGGGTCGGAGTGACACGACACGGCGTGTCGGCGGCCATCTGGCCGTCGGTACGGAGGTCTTGCTGATGCATTGACGAAATACTCTCTGGCGAGCCGCGGCTGGATGGGTCAGCAGCGGCTCGGCTGGCCGGTCATGCCGGCACGAATCAGTGACTGCGGGGGCTGATCGAGATCAGGAATGTTCTCGACCCGCTGTCACGCGAAATGCCATTCACGCCGCGCTCCAACCGCTCACCTGGGGGGGGGGCGTCGGAACGGGGGCAATGGCACGCGGGCAGCAGGGCTAGAAGTTGTCCTTCCACTGACGCAGTGCCGTGAAGGCCGCCAGTGGAGAATCTTCCTGACCCGAGGGTGCCGAGAGGCGTCCTTCCTGTTCGAGGTGGCGTTGCAGCGCCACCTCATCACTGCGCAGGAACGGATTGATCTGCTTTTCTCGACCGATGAGGGTGGGCAGCGTGGGGCGGCCCAGTGAACGCAGCTGCTCACATTCTGCGTTGAGGGTGTCTCGCGCCGGGTTGTTCGGCTCGGCGGCACTGGCGAAGGCCAGATTGGCCAGCGTGTATTCGTGTGCCGGGAAGACGAGTGTCTCTTCCGGCAGGGCGGCCAGGCGTGACAAGGAGTGATGCATCTGCTCCGGCGTGCCCTCAAACAGGCGACCGCAACCGCCACTGAACAGGGTGTCGCCGCAGAACAGCAGTCCCGGCATGCCGGAGCTGACAAAGGCGATGTGATCCAGCGTATGGCCCGGCACTTCCATCACCTCGAAGAGGCGGCCCTGCAGGCGGAAGCTGTCGCCATCGCCGACACGCTCGTCGATACCGTGGATGGCCGGATTGTGCGGGCCAACCACGCGAGGCTGATAGCGTTCGATCAGCTCCGGCAGGCCGCCGGTGTGATCCTGGTGGTGATGGGTGATGAGGATGGTGTCGAGGGTCAGGCCTCTGGACTCTAGGGCCTCCATCACCGGGCGTGCATCACCGGGGTCGACGACCGCCACGCGGGGGTTGTCGTCGCTCTGTATCAACCAGATGTAGTTGTCCTGAAAGGCCGCTATGGGCGTTACGCTCATCATGGTGGTCAGGTGCTCTTGATGTCTTGCAGTCGTCGATCGAAGCAATGACAGGCCAGTGACGCGAAAGGGGCTCCATACGTCCTCGCCGAGGAATCGGCCAGGCTGAAGCAGATGAACATGGCATGTCATCGTCGCCTGCAATGCTGATGGGCAGGCGGTTCCATCGACTCCTTACTGAGAGTTAGTTGTCGAAAGCAGCATAAAGTCATGCTCAGAGACGGCTCAGGACGGTCGTGCTCCTGGCCGCTCCCCTGGCCGCATATGTGGGCGGGAGGGGCATTCCGTATGCTCTATGATCGACAACGCATATTTATGGGTCATTCGCAGGATGTTGGGCAACACCTTGCTTCACTCTATCCTGAGTGTCGGGCCGGGCGTGTCGAGACGCTCGGTGCCCGCAGTCCTGTTCAAGACTCGCTTGTCGGCATTTCGTTCCCGGTCAGACTCGCCGTGTGCGATCAGGCGCCGGGTGGCTGATGCCCAGTCCTGCAAGAAGTGTCTTTCAGGAAAAGCCCAACAAGAAGAGTCCAGCAGGAAAAGTCACGACTGGCCGCCGGTGCCAAAGTCCATGAGCGCCATCAATCGCAAGGCCAATAGCCAGTACGATGATGCCCAGTGGATTGATTCGTGGCGGGAATCTGAATTTTCCGGATAACAAGCCTGACGAGCCAGCAGGTAAGTGTCAAACCTCTTATGGTGTGAGAATGTAGACAAGTGTCAAAGCCTGTCTATGCCGTGGGGAGTGTCTCCCCGCATGAAGCCCGGGAGATGCAAGATGTGGAAAGGCCCCTTTGGTGTGAATGACTCCGGTGCGGACAAGGCCAGCGCGTCCCTGACCGCCGAGGAGCGCCAGCGCCAGCATGCGCGCCAATTGAGTGCCCATGTGCGCGCCATGCGTGCCTTTTTCGAGGGCCCGGATGGGCAGGACATCCTGACGGCGGAGCGCGAGATGCTGGCGCCGCTGTTCGAGCGTTGCTTCGGTTTTCACAGCCTGAACCTGGGGCCGGGCGGCAATGACCTCCTGTCACTCTCCGCCATCCGCCATGCCATCCAATGGAGCCCCGAGGCGGCGCTTGCCGAGTCGCCTTCCACCTTGATCTGCCCGCTGACGCAGCTGGCATTGCCGGACGAGAGCATGGATCTGGTGATGCTCCACCATCTGCTGGAGGTCGCGCCGGAGCCGCACCGTCTGCTACGCGAGGCGGCCCGCGTGCTGCGCTCCAGTGGCTGTCTGGTCATCGTCGCCTGGCAGCCGTTATCTGGCGAGGGGCTGCTGCGTCTGGACCCGCGGCGTCGCCACATCACTCCCTGGGAGGGAAGCTGGCGAACGCCGGCGGCTCTGCGCGATTGGCTGGCCTTCGTGGATTTCGAGATCGAGCGTATCGACTATGCCGGCTTCCACCTGCCGGGGCTACGCCTGCGACACGGTTGGCTTGAACGCATGGGGCGCCGCTACAACCTGCCGCTGGGCAGCCTGATGTTGATACGGGCGCGGCGCAATGTCGGGTACGTGCAACCCTTGAATGCCAAGCGACCGCGAGTCGCTATCCCCGGTGTCTCCATCGGCCAGGCCACGCGGGTGCATTCCCGGGAGGGGCATGTGAAGGGTGAGTCGCGCAGAGACCTGTCCGAGCGCGGCTAGCTCGAGGGCTCGCTGCAGGGCTCCCTTTTCTTCAAGGCTTCAGTCTGACGGAAGCTGTAAAAAAACACAGGGACTTTGGCCATGCTGGATGCGAGTGGGTAGAATGACGCTCATTGTGGCAAGGCCTGCTGTTGCCGCGGGGGCTCCCGGAGAGTGATTGTCAGGGAGCGGTTTCCAAGCCCCGCCTCTGAGAGCCAGGCTTGCCCCTGTCGTGACAGCCAGCGCCGTCGCACTTGCCCGTCTTCGTTTCCTTTGTCGAGAGTGCCGTTTGTGAGCCAGAGTGCATCCACGTCCGAACCCCAGAATCCCTCCGCTGCTGCGACGTCCGAATCCAAGGCGGCGCCGACTCGCGTGGTCATCCACACCGATGGTGCCTGTCGTGGCAACCCGGGGCCGGGTGGCTGGGGTGCGATTCTGGTCAGTGGCAAGCATCGCAAGGAACTCAATGGCAGCGAGGCCCAGACGACCAACAATCGGATGGAGATGATGGCGGCGGTCGAGGCGCTGACGGCGCTCACCAAGCGCTGTCAGGTGGTGCTGTGGACCGACTCCGAATACGTCAAGAACGGCATCACCAAGTGGGTGCACGGCTGGGTCAAGCGCGGTTGGAAGACGGCAGCCAAGCAGCCGGTCAAGAATGAAGATCTGTGGAAGGCACTGCTGGCCCAGAGTGAGCGTCATGATATCGAGTGGCGCTGGGTCAAGGGGCATAGCGGCGATGAGGGCAACGAGCGCGCCGATGCGCTGGCCAACGAGGCCATCGACGAGATGCAGCGCCGCCGCTGAGTGCCTCGGCTGGCAGGTACACCGAGCACGGTGGCCAGTCGTGTTTGAGCACGGACATGCAGGATCCGATATTGAGGCACCCTGATGCGCGGCCCGAAGCTTGAGGCGGATCGATCAGGGAGCTGTCACTGTTTACCAAGAGGTCTGAGATGCGTCAGATTATTCTCGATACCGAAACGACAGGTATCGATCCGAAGGAAGGCCATCGCCTGATCGAGATCGGCGCGGTGGAGATGATCAACCGCCGCCTGACCGGACGCACCTACCATCAGTACGTCAATCCTGAGCGCTTGATCGATGCAGAGGCGATCGGGGTACACGGCATCACCGATGAGCGAGTCGCCAACGAGCCGGTCTTCGCCGAGATTGCCGATGCCTTCTGGGACTTCATCAAGGGTGCCCAGCTGGTCATCCACAATGCGCCCTTCGATGTGGGCTTCATCGATCACGAATTCGGGCTGATCAATTCCGGGCGTGCCAACCCGTTGGGCCCGGTCGCCGATCACTGCGCCATTCTCGATACCCTGAAGCTGGCCCGAGAGAAGCACCCCGGACAGCGCAACAACCTGGATGCGCTGTGCAAGCGCTACGATATCGACAACGGGCATCGTGTGCTGCACGGCGCCTTGCTGGATGCCGAGATTCTCGGCGATGTCTATCTGGCGATGACCGGTGGCCAGACGGCGCTGGGCCTGGACGTGATAGAGGAAGGCGATGGCGAGGAGGGCGGTATCGTCGGGGTTCGTCGCCTGCGTGCCGATCGCCCACGTCTGGTCACGCCTGGGCTTTCCGCGCTGGAACTTGAGCGTCACTCGGCCTGGTGTGAAGAGATTCGCGGCAAGGCGGATGAGTGCCTGTTCGATCGCCTCTCGATCGATGCTTTGGGCAGTCTTGATAGTGCCAGTCTTGATGGCGCCACTCTTGAGGGTGCCAGTCTGGACAGCCGAGGCAACCGCGGAGACGACGCCTGATGTTGATTCGTGATCTCTCGCGTGTGACCCAGCGCCATGGTTATCTGATTCGCGTGGGGCGTGATGGCGTGGCACCTGCGCCGGATGGCGGCATCATCCAGCCCATCGCGGACTGGCCCAGCGGCGCCGTGGCCCTCGGGGAATGGCAGGGCGCGCCGATTGCGGTGTTCGGTGAGAATGGCAGTGCCGACTGGCCCGCCGCACGTCAGTGGCTGCATACGCTGCCACGTGATCAGTTTCCGCTGCTTTCCAGTGCGTTGCAGGTGCTCAAATGGCTGCGCGACCATCGATTCTGTGGCCGTTGTGGCAAGCGCATGAAGCGACTGGAGCATGAATTCGCCATGCACTGCACCGGTTGTCAGCATCGCAGCTACCCGCGTATCTCGCCGTGCATCATCACGCTGATCACCCGGGGCCGCGAGATGTTGCTGGCCCGCAGTCCGCGCTTCGGGCCGGGCATGTATTCGACCCTGGCGGGCTTCATCGAAGCCGGTGAAAGTGCCGAGGAAGCCGTGCGGCGTGAGGTGCACGAGGAAGTCGGTGTCGAGGTCGGGCGAGTCAGCTATTTCCAGAGCCAGTCGTGGCCGTTCCCGCACTCGTTCATGCTGGGCTACTACGCGGAATATGCCGGTGGCGACATCACCATCGATGGTGTCGAGATCGAGGATGCCCAGTGGTTCACGCCGGAAGACTTGCCGGGGCTGCCACCGAAGTTCTCGATCTCGCATGCCTTGATCGACAACTTCCTGCGCTCGGTCGCGACGGGCCGCTGATAGTGCGCGCCTCTCCCCAAAGAAAGCGCCCCGACCATTGGTCGGGGCGTTTTCTTTGGCTGGTGCATAAAGCGAACCTTACCATCGGGCTTGTTCGCAACGATGCACCTGCTCAAGCAGACGCTTACTTGTTCGGGAACAGAGACGTCAGCTTGGTGGCCAGCATGATGTTGCCGGTGGCTTTCAGGCGGCCTGTCATGAAGGCCTGCATGCCGTCGACTTCGCCCTTCATCACGCCCTTGAGGGTATCGCTGTCGGTGCTCAGGGTCACGGACGGGTCATCGTGCTCACCTTCGCCGACGTCCAGAGTGCCGTCCTTGACGACCATGTAGTAGTCATCGCTGTCGGTGATGTTGAATTGAAAGACCTCATCCATGCCCTTGGCAGCTTCGGGGTTGAAACGGCTCTTGAGCATGTCGATGACGGCGTTGGCGTCGGCCATGGTGATATTCCTTGTCAGTGCTAGCGGTGGAGAAAGGCCAATGATCACGGGGAAAGATGACGTGCATGGCAAGGGGGAAGGTGTCGTTCATCACCTTGCTCACCATGAAGTGATCACGCTGCTGACCTTCAAGACTGACATCAGACTATTTCAAACGAGCGTTCCAATCAAGTCGTGTGATCGATCTGGCGTGTTCCGCGCTTCAGCGCCCAGCTCTGAACCTGTAGAAGTAACGTGCAGAGATAATGTGCAGAAGTAGCGTACAGAGACAACGTACGGATGGCATCCAGGCCACCTTGAGAGCCCGCGCAGGCGGTACGCCAGTCCCATGACAATACGAGTAGTATGAAATCTACCCAAGCGCTTGCCAGCCTTGCAGGCGGGCAAGCTTGCCCCCATATCGAGTACCATCCCGCACCGGCCCTTTAGCCGGTGATTTCGTTATGGGGTCCTGGTCGTGTGGCAGATGCCTTGACCTTCTGCCTGACAACCATGCACTCGAGAGCGAGCGTTCGCCGCTCACGTGCAGGCGAGAGATCAGACACCTTCTTCAATGTTTCAGGAGCAAGTGCATGCAATGGATTTCACAGTACGGCCTATTTCTGGCCCAGGCGATCACCGTAGTGGTCGCGATCGCGGCCATCGTGCTCATCATTGCACGTGCACGACAGGGGGAAGCGGGGGAGCGCCAGCCCAAGCTGAAGATTCGTCCCTGGCATGAGCGCATCAAGGGCTATCAACGCGAATTGAGCCACGCCGGCCTGGAAGAGGCCGAGTACGCCGCCAAGGAGAAGGCGCGGGCCAAGAAGCACAAGCAGGAAGCCAAGGCGCTTAAGAAATCGCTCAAGGCCAAGGCGAAAGCCAACAAGGGCGACAATGCGGACAAGGACGATGCGCCGGCCAGTACGCGTGGGCGTCGGGTCTTCGTGCTCGACTTCGTCGGCGACATCAAGGCCAGCGGTGTGGAAAGCCTGGCGGAGCAGATCACGGCACTGGAAGGCGTGCTGGGTCAGCAGGATGAGGTCGTGCTGCGACTGGAGTCCGGTGGTGGCCTGGTGCATGCCTATGGCTTGGCCGCGGCACAGCTGGACCGTCTGCGTGCCAGTGGCGCGCGCCTGACGATCACGGTCGATAAGGTCGCGGCCAGTGGCGGCTACATGATGGCCTGTGCGGCGGACCACGTGGTGGCAGCGCCCTTTGCGGTCATCGGCTCGATCGGTGTCGTGGCGCAGGTGCCCAATGTGCACCGTCTGCTCAAGAAGCATGATGTGGATGTCGAGATTCTGACGGCGGGGCGTTACAAGCGCACCTTGACCATGCTCGGCGAGAACAGTGAAGAAGGGCGTGAGAAGTTCCTGTCGGACCTGGCGCGCACCCATGAGCTGTTCAAGCAGCATGTCGGCAGCCGTCGCCCGCAATTGGACGTCGAGGCAGTGTCCCAGGGTGATATCTGGTATGGCAGTGAGGCCATCGATATCGGTCTGATCGACGAGGTCGGTACCAGTCAGGCGTTGCTGGCACGCTATCTGAAGGAAGAGGTCAAGATCTTCGAGGTGAGTCTCGAGAAGCCGCGCCGCGTGATGGACCGTTTCGGCAAGGGCGTGACTTCGAGTCTGGATCGTGTGCTGGATCGCGTGCTGGAGCGCAATGCGGAGTCGCGCTGGCATCAGCAATAAGCGACAGATTGCCGTCGCGGGCGAAGAGAAGAGGCTTGGAAGGCCATTCCGTGGCCTGCCCGATCTTGTTGGAGTCGGCGAGTGATACAGATGTCTAGCGGGTCACGATCAGCGTGACTCAGCGACATTCCCCTCAAAGGGCGTCAGTCACCGGCTGGCGCCCTTTTTCAGTTATAGAGGTCCTGCAGGGCACGAATGACACCTGCGGCATTGGGGCCTTGCAGCGAATAGTAGATGGTCTGCGAAGCGCGGCGCGTCCGCACCATGCCTTCACGACGCAGAATCGCCAGATGCTGCGACAGCGCGGACTGCGACAGTTCCAGGCGCGAGTTGAGCTCGCTCACCGACATTTCGCTGTCGCTGAGCAGGCACAGGATGCGCAGGCGGTTCTCGTTGCCCATCGCCTTGAGCAGGGCAGTGGCTTCTTCGATGACGCGGTCACCGGCCTGGTGCAGGGTGATGGCATCGCTGGACACTGGCATGGGGTTATTCCTTGCAGCTGTAGAAAGTGTTGCGTTCATGCGGTCTCTCCCGGTCGGTCTATCTTGGTGCATCCCGAGGGACGCAATGGGCCATTGGCATGTTGTTATGACCTAACCTTGTTTTAGTGAATGATCAATAACTCCGCGTGCTACGTCCAAGACAATCTTAAACGATAAATCATCGACTTTGTCGTTCTCAGGCTTTGACTTTTTGTCGCATCTGCTGTGAGACCGCGTTCAAGCGTATGTTTTATTGCGCGAATGACGCCTTTCATGCTGTCAGGTCGTCTGCGACCAAGGATTGAGTATAAGACCATCAGACGCTGAAAACGGTGAGCCGAGCACGTTTGAAGGGCGATTTTTGGCCTAAGGTTTCAACGTAACTATCGGTTCAGGTGTCTCTGTACTGCCTGTCCTTCCTCCATCGTCGTCTGTCGCATCGCCGTTGGCGAGCGACATCAATGACGACATGAAAAGAGGTCCGGTCAACGGGCCCCGGAGACAAGGCCTTGCGTCAGGGCAGGCAAGAGATGCCCACAAAGCCATTCGTGGATCACGAGGTACGCCATGCCCGACGCCAATCACTCCTGTGCACGCGAGCGTTATCTAGCTCTGACGGCGAGAGCCAACGAGACGCCAGAAGACTTCTGGGCTGAGCAGGCGCAACGCATCGCCTGGTTTCGCCCGCCGCAGACCATTCTGGCCTGGGATGAGCAACAGCATGCACGCTGGTTCATCGATGGCGAGATGAACATCTGCCATGCCGCGCTGGATCATCATGTCGCCAATGGGCGCGCGGATCAGGTCGCGTTGTACTGGGATTCGCCGGTCACCCAGAGCAAGCGGCATTACACGTTTCGTGAGCTGCGTGATGAGGTGGCCCTGTTGGCGGGGGCATTGCGCAATCTCGGGGTGGAGAAGGGCGACCGTGTCGTGCTCTACATGCCGATGGTCGCCGAGGCCATGATGGCGATGCTGGCCTGTGCACGTCTCGGGGCGGTGCATTCAGTGGTCTTCGGCGGCTTTTCCCCCAAGGAGCTGGCGGTACGTATCGATGACGCCGCGCCCAAGGTGATCATGGCGGCGTCCTGCGGGGTGGAAGTCGATCGCATCATTCCCTACAAGCCCTGGCTGGATGAAGCCATCGAGCTTGCCGAGCATACCCCGCAAGCCTGTCTGATCCTGCAGCGTGAACAGCAGCGGGCGACACTCGGGCCGCGTGATCATGACTGGCATGAATGTCTGGCCAGCGCCCAGGCCACCGAAGCGGTCAGCATGCTGGGCAGCGAACCTCTCTATGTCCTCTATACCTCCGGCACCACCGGCAAGCCCAAGGGAGTGATGCGTGATCACGCCGGTTACGCCGTGGCGCTGCATTATTCAATGGAGCTTCTCTATGCGACCCGCCCCGGGGATACCTTCATGGCGGCCTCGGACATCGGCTGGGTCGTCGGGCACTCCTATATCGTCTATGGCCCGCTGCTGATGGGGGCCAGTACCGTCATGTATGAGGGCAAGCCGGTCAAGACCCCGGATGCCGGAGCCTTCTGGCGCTTGATCGAGGAATACCGCATCAACTGCTTCTTCACTGCGCCGACGGCGTTTCGTGCCATGAAGAAGGAAGACCCGGAAGCCAGTCATATGGCCAATTACGACCTTTCCAGCCTGCGCAGTCTGTTCCTGGCCGGAGAGCGACTGGACCCGCCGACCTATCACTGGCTCGCCGATCTCCTGCCGGTGCCGGTCGTCGATCACTGGTGGCAGACCGAAACCGGCTGGCCCATCGCCGGCAACCTGCTGGGCCTCGACATGTTCACCGAAGGCAGCCGCGAGGTGAAGGCGCCGGCCGAGGCGCGTGCCGGTAGCGCCACCTGGCCGTTGCCGGGCTTCAATGTGCAGATTCTCGATGGCATGGGGGATGAGGTGCCCATGGGAGAGCAGGGCAATGTCGTGCTGCGTCAGCCGCTGCCGCCGGGCTGCCTGACCGGACTCTATCAGGACCCCGGACGCTTCCATGCTGCCTATCTTGCCGCCTACCCCGGCTATTACCTGTCCGGTGATGGCGGCTACTTCGATGAGCAGGGCTATCTGTTCGTGATGGGACGCATTGACGATGTCATCAACGTGGCGGGGCATCGCCTGTCGACGGGTGAAATGGAGCAGGTGCTCGGTGCACATGCCGCGATCGCGGAATGTGCGGTGATCGGCATCGAGGATTCGCTCAAGGGCGAGATGCCGTTGGGACTGGTGATTCTCAAGGATGGCTGGCAGGGGGATGAAGCCAGCCTGTGCGCCGAGCTTGCCCAGCGGATACGCCAGGAAATCGGGGCCTTTGCCTCGCTCAAGGAGGTGCTGATCGTCGAGCGTCTACCCAAGACGCGCTCAGGCAAGATACTACGCAAGATGATCCGTCAGATCGCCGCGGGCGAGCAATACCAGGTGCCCTCGACGATAGATGACCCCTCAAGCCTGGAAGATGTGCGTGAGGCGCTGAGCGAGGCGGGCGTCGGTCAGGCGAGTGAGGCACGTAGCGCGTGAGTCGAAGAAGTGATATCGCGGACGCATGACGCGGCCCGCGCTGCTCCAATAATGAAAAAGCCCCCGCCATGAGACATGGCGGGGGCTTTTTTTCAGCAAGGCAGCGATTATTGCATCAGGTGCGTGCCACGACCGGATTGGCCATCTCGCGGCGTGCAAGCCAGGCAATGCTGATGACCAGCAGACCCGCCAGGCTCAACCAGCCGAACAGGGTACTGTCGGTCAGGCCCATCACCAGGTAAGCGATCAGCGAGATAGCGGCACCCAGCAGGGCGTAGGGCAACTGGGTCATCACGTGATCGATGTGATGGCAGCTGGCCCCCGTCGAGGACAGGATGGTGGTGTCGGAAATCGGCGAGCAGTGATCCCCGAACACGGAGCCGGCCAGCACCGCGCCCATCATCGGCAACATCATGGCGAGCTCGGTGGCGGCCGCCATGTCACCGGCGATGGGCAGCATGATGCCGAAGGTGCCCCAGCTGGTGCCGGTGGCAAAGGCCATCAGGCCGGAGAGCACGAACAGCAGCATCGGCAGCCAGGTTGGAGACACGACGCCCTCGACCAGCGTGGCCAGGTACTGGCCGGTTCCCAGAGAGCCGATGATGCCGGTCAGCAACCAGGCGAAGACGAGGATATAGACGGCCGGCAGCATGGAGCTGGCGCCCTGGGCGATGGCGCTCAGGCTGCGACCAGCGCCCATGCGATGACGCAGCAGCATCACTACCGCGGCCAGCAGGCCGATGGCGCCGCCGATGATCAGCGACTTGGCGACATCCGTCAGCTCGAAGGCGCGAATCAGGCCGAAGGCCTCACCCTCGGCGGCCAGTGCGCTGGCGCCGGTCTGCACGATCATGAAGAAGGTCGCGATGACCAGCACGATGATCGGGATCAGCAGGTCCATGGGGCGGCCACGCTCGGATTCTTCCACGTGAGTGTTGCCCGGCGGATTGCCGCGCTTGGCATCGAAAAGCTCACCGTCGCGCGCCGCGATGGCATGACGGCGCATGGCACCGAAGTTGATGTCGAACCACGCCGAGGCGATCACCAGCACCAGCGCCGCAATCGCGTAGTAGTTGAGGGCGGACAGCTCGAGGAAGGCACCGAACGGACTCACATCCGTGATGTGGTGCGTCGCCAGGATTCCGGCGATCAGGCTGATGATGTAGGCACCCCAGCTCGAGATCGGCGTCAACACGCAGATGGGCGCGGCGGTGGAATCGATCAGATAGGCTAGGCGCGCGCGCGACAGCCCCTGACGATCGGTCAGCGGACGACAGATATTGCCCACTGCCAGACTATTGAAATAATCATCGATGAAGATGAATACCCCCAGCAGCACGGTCATCAGCTGCGAGCCACGGCGGGTAGTGACACGCGCCCGCGCCCAGTTGCCGAAGGCACGGGTGCCGCCTGCCAGCGTGATCACGCCGACCATGGCTCCCAGTGCCAGCAGGAACAGCAGGATATAGACGTTCCAGCTGTTGAGGCTGGCCTCGGCAAGCTGACCGCTGTCCGGCATCTCGATGAAGACGGCCACCAGCTGCTGCCAGAGATAGTGCAGCGTGACGAGCGGCGAGAAATCATTCAGCAGCAGGGCGCCTGACACGATACCCAGCCCGAGGGAGAGCATGACACGACGTGTCAGTATTGCGAGACCGATGGCTATGATCGGGGCGAGCAGCGAAAGCGGGGACGCCGCGTAGCTGGTCAGTTCCATGTATCACCTGTAATCAAAGGCAGGCGCCGGGACAAAGCGCGCTACCGGGTGCCGTTATGGCGGTTATGGTGCGTGGGTGTCAGGGAGTTGCACCGCCTGATCGCAGCGCACACTCGCGGGATCGCCGTTGCGCAACGGCAATCGATGAGTCGCGAGCCTGCGCCCGATAAGTCCTGGGCCGCCACTGGCAGGCGGCGACTTCCGGAAGGGGGCGCATTATGCCCGAGCCAAACAAGACGTGAAACATTACCGTGTTCATCTAAAGTCTAGGTGGCAGTGAAAAACACCGCCGTTGCGCTATTTTTCCCCTAGAATTCGGGCGTAGAAGTCCGCTTTACAGTGGGCTCTTCTTGCTTATCCCCGTGGGATATGAAGAATGGCGCTCACCAAAGCATGTCGAGCAGCCCGATCGTAGTGGTTGCTCGCTGTCAGTCGCAGGAAAGCCATGGGCTTTCCGTTGCCCTGGCAGCGTCGACAAGACCAAAAACCCGCCAAAGCGAGACCGACATGTCGGAAACAACGTCCATCATTCCAGCGCCGATTCTGGCGTTGATCGATGCAGGCAATGGCCTGCTGTGGGGCAGTGTATTGATTTACCTGCTCATTGGAGCGGGTCTCTTCTTCACGGTCATGACCAAGGGTATCCAGTTCCGTTATTTCGGACATATGTGGAAGCTGCTGGCCACGTCTCGTCAGGGCAGCGAAGGCGGCATCTCTTCCTTCCAGGCACTGGCGACCTCTCTGGCGGCGCGCGTCGGTACCGGTAACCTTGCCGGTGTTGCCGTGGCGATTTCCCTGGGGGGCCCGGGCGCCATCTTCTGGATGTGGATGACGGCGCTGGTCGGCATGTCCACCAGCTTCATCGAGTCCACCCTGGCGCAGGCCTACAAGGTCTCCCACGATGACAACACCTTCCGTGGTGGCCCGGCCTATTACATCGAGAAGGGCCTCGGTCAGCGCTGGATGGCGATCCTGTTCTCCGTGTGTCTGATCATCGCCTTCGGTCTGGCCTTCAACTCAGTGCAGTCCAACTCCATCGCACTGGCCATGGAGCAGGCCTTCAGCGTGCCGCCGTGGATCATGGGGGTGGTGCTGGTCGTGGTCATGGTGCCGATCATCTTCGGTGGCATGAAGCGCATCACGCGTACCGCCGAGCTGATCGTGCCGCTCATGGCGCTGCTCTATCTGCTGCTGGCCATCTTCGTCGTGGCCATCAACATCACCGAGCTGCCGGCGGCGCTGGGCACCATCTTCCGCAGTGCCTTCGGTCTTGAGCAGGCCGCAGGTGGCGCGCTGGGTTACACCATTGCCCAAGCGATGATGAACGGCATCAAGCGGGGGCTGTTCTCCAACGAAGCGGGTATGGGTTCCGCCCCGAACGCCGCCGCGATGGCGACCACCAAGCACCCGGCGTCCCAGGGCTTCGTCCAGATGCTGGGCGTGTTCATCGACACCTTGGTCATCTGCACCGCGACCGCGGCCATCATCATCATGAGCGGCACCCTGGGCAACGATGGCGGCAATGACGGCATCCAGATCACCCAGGCAGCGCTGTCCTCACAGGTCGGTAGCTGGGGTGGCGGCTTCGTGGCCATCGCCATTCTGCTGTTCGCCTTCACCTCACTGGTGGCGAACTACTCCTATGGCGAGTCCAACATCGAGTACATCGCCGGCAAGAAGAACGCCAAGGCCGTCATCATGGTCTACCGCTTCGCCGTGCTCGGCATGGTCATGCTCGGTGCTGTCGCCAGCCTGAAGAACATCTGGAACTTCGCTGATCTGTCGATGGGCGCGATGGCCTTGATCAACCTGATCGCCATCCTGCTGCTGTCGCCGTTGGCCTTCCGTATCTTCAAGGATTACGACCGTCAGCATAAGGCCGGCAAGGAGCCGACCTTTGATCCGGAGCAGTTCCCGGAGCTCAAGGGCAAGGTCGATGCCAGCATCTGGAAGAAGTGACTCTGACACTCGCTTTCATTGCATGGATTTCATTGCATCGCTGTCTTTGCAACGTAAGGGGCGCCGGGGGAGACTGACGGCCTGACCATCTGGCCAGATTTTCCCCGCAGGTACCTGTCAATGGCCGCGCATCGTGATACGATGCGCGGCCATTTTGCGTTCTGGCGATGTGCAAGCCTCGCGGCGGTTGTCAGTGAAGCATGTCGGCTGACGCATGCCTGCAGCGCTCAATCGCTGCGACAAGGCGTCAAGGCCGATGTCAGGCCATGGCAGCTGATGTCAGCATCAACGACGCAAACCTCAACACGCTCGTGACAGGGTTCCCTCACCCCTGGACGACGGCTTTGATCCAAAAAGGACCTGCAATGCTACTCCTCTCGTCTGCCCAGACGCAGCGCGCACTCGTCGCCCTGGCCCTGTTTCACATCCTCATCATCACCGCCAGCAATTACCTGGTGCAGTTGCCGATGACCCTGTTCGGCTTCCATACCACCTGGGGCGCCTTCAGTTTCCCGTTCATCTTCCTGGCAACGGATCTGACGGTGCGTCTGTTCGGCAAGCATCAGGCGCGGCGCATCATTGCGCTGGTCATGCTGCCGGCGCTGTTGGTCAGCTACATGGTGTCGGTGATGTTTCAGGCGGGCAGCTTTGCCGGGGTAGAGGCACTGGCTGACTTCAACCTGTTCGTGGCCCGTATCGCGCTGGCAAGCTTCATTGCCTACGTGATCGGTCAGTTGCTCGACATTCAGGTGTTCGATCGTCTGCGTCGCAATGCCCACTGGTGGATCGCGCCGTTGGCGTCGACATTGTTCGGCAATCTCGCTGACACCTTTGCCTTCTTCTCGGTGGCGTTCCGCAATGGGCCCGATGCTTTCATGGCGGCTCACTGGATCGAGATCGCCTGGGTGGATTACGCGATCAAGCTGGCCATCTCGATATTGCTGTTCCTGCCGATGTACGGATTGTTGCTCAATCGCCTCACGAACCAGTTGCTCAAGCGCGGCCTGGTCGATGAGCGAGAGCCTGTCTGACATAAAACTGTCATATCATTTTCTCCCGTTTCGCCGTTGTCAGTCAGGGACATGGCGCCGGATTGTGCTAACGTTGCACAAACTGGAATGACGGGAGGGAGCCATGAAAATCGCTGCGGTGTACAGCATCAAAGGGGGCGTGGGCAAGACTGCTTCTGCCATCAATCTGGCGCATTGTGCCGCCAACAGTGGCCTGCGTGTGTTGCTGTGGGATCTTGATCCGCAGGCCGCTGCGACCTTCTACGTGCGTACCAAGCCCAAGCTCAAGGGCGGGGTCGAGAAGCTGATCAGCGGCAAGCAGGACATGTCCCGCGTGATCCGTTCCACGGATTATCAGAACCTGGATGTCCTGCCGGCGGAATTCTCCTACCGCAATCTCGACCACATACTCGAGGAAGAGAAGCGCACCCGACTGCGCAAGGTCCTCAAGCCGGTACGCGATGACTACGACCTCGTCATCCTCGATTGTCCGCCGAGCATTTCCAGTCTTTCCGAGCAGGTCTTCGCCTCTGCCGATACCCTGCTGGTGCCGATCATTCCCACGGTTCTGTCGCTGCGTACCCTGGAGCAATTGAACGCCTATCTGGCCGAGATCGATCTCGATGTGCCCGTCTGGCCGTTCTTCACTCTGGTGGATCGCCGCAAGACATTGCACAAGGATGTGATGGAATCGCTCAAGCAGGATTATCCGTTGCAGCTCAGTGGCTTTATCCCGTATTCCAGCGTGGTCGAGCGCATGGGAATCGAGCGCAAGCCCATCGGGACTTTCTCGCGCAACAGCTCACCGGCGGTCAGCTATCGCAGCCTGTGGCAGGAAATCGGCCAACGGCTGAGCCTGCTCAAGGAGCCGACGGTGGCGCCAGCCGCTGCCAAGACTGCTGAGGCTGGATCAACCGCCACCGCGCCTCAAGGTGCTGCCACCGGCAAGGCCAGCGCCAAAGGGGAAGCGGCCAGCAAGTCCGCCGCCAAGCCAGCCAGCAAGGAAGCATCAAGCAAACCAGCGGCCAAGCCTGCCGGCAAGGCAGCTTCTAGCAAGAAAGCGCCCAGCACTGACAAGAAACCGGCGAGCAAGGATTCTGCCAGCAAAGACGCCAGCAAAGACAGCAGCAAGGCGACCAGCAAGTCGGCCGCCAAGGGCAAGAAGAAGGGCGGTAACCTGGGCGATTGATGCCGAGTGTCAGCCAGCCAGAAACACAGAGCCCCGCCAATTGGCGGGGCTCTTGCGTATTGCAGCGGCAGTCTTTCATTAAACTCATGTCATGAAAGTCATGTCATGAAAGTCAGGTCATGAAAGTCATGTCATCACAGCCGCGTCACTACAGTCCTGTATGTGAGTTCTTCACTACAGCCCCGGCAGCCCTGAACTTGCATCGGCCTCTTCCAGCAGGCGCTTGAGCGGGGCATGCAAGGCCGGTGAGGCCACCACGATATTCTCGCCATAAAGCTCATCGGGAATGCCGTCCGGGCAGCGATACAGGTGCCCCGTGCGCGCACCGGCTTCACGCGCGATCAGAAGGCCCGCCGCAAAGTCCCAGGGGGAAACGCTTTCGTAATAGGCATCCATACGTCCGCACGCCACATCACAGAGGTCCAGCGCGGCACTGCCGTTGCGGCGTACATCCTGACAGACCAGCAGCATGGCCGAGAGACGCTTGAGCAGCGGCGGACGGCTGTCACGGTTGTAGGGGAAGCCGGTCGCGACCAGCGCGCGGCTCATCTCATCGGTCTCGCTGACCGAGATGCTCTCGCCGTTGAGCCAGGCTCCCTTGCCGCGGATGGCGGTGAAGGTCTCGCCGAGGAAGGGCGCATGTACGACCCCCATCTGGATCTTGCCGCGCTCGCACCAGGCGATGGACACGGCAACATGGCGCAGACCATGGGCAAAATTGACGGTACCGTCGATGGGGTCGATCACCCACAGGCCACCCTTGGTACCAATCACATCCCGCTCGGGTGACAGCTCTTCGGTAAGGCGCGCATCCTCGGGAAATTCGGCTTTGAGCGCTTCCGCCAGGAAGGTATCGATCGCCACGTCGATGTCGGTGACCAGCTCATCGCCTTTCTTGTAATGGTGCGCGAAACCCTGCTCCTCGCGCGCTTGCACCATGCGTTCACCAGCCTGTCTGGCCAGTTCCGTTGCTCGTTCCAGGCGTTGTTCCAGCGTCATGTGGCTCTCCGGCAGCGATGATCAGGTCGGATGAGGCAACCCTCACTCATCCGATGCCTCCTTGTATAACAGACTCATGTGGCGAGTTCAGCCTCGGGCAGTGAGCGCCGGCGCATGAAACAGGTAATGAAAGCGTCGATTCAGCTCATTCATGCCCCGTCATGGTGCCTGGCAGGCAAGGGATGCACTGTCAAAGCGACACCGGTCAGTGTGGATACCAGAGTTATAGCGTTATCTTGCAGGCATGCCGTTTTTTGCCGAGCTGGCTTTCTGTCACTCGGTTGCCAGGTTGCCTTTTGCCCCTCGATGCGCACGCCATGACAGGGCGGGGGCGCCCGTCGAATACATCAGAAATTCAACATTTGTTTCATTTCTGAAATTCTGGCGCACTTGTTGCAGTAGTCTGAGCATGAGGCTCGGCGAGTTGGCGAGTCTTCCTGCATTCCATGCCCTGCTGCACGAGGAGCGACCGTGAGCCCGACCTTTGACCAGATTCATCCTCCCCAGCGCCTGCTGATGGGCCCCGGTCCGATCAATGCGGACCCGCGTGTATTGCGAGCGCTTTCCGCTCCCTTGATCGGCCAGTACGACCCGGCGATGACGTATTACATGAACGAGACGATGCAGCTCTATCGCGGCGTCTTCGAGACCACCAATGATGCCACCCTGTTGATCGATGGCACCTCGCGTGCCGGTATCGAGGCGGTGCTGGTCTCGCTGATCCAGCCGGGGGAGCGTGTGCTGGTGCCGATCTTCGGCCGTTTCGGTCATCTGCTGCGCGAGATCGCCGAGCGCTGCGGTGCCGAGGTGCATACGCTGGAATGCGAGTGGGGCCAGGTGTTCCGCCCGGAGCAGATCGAAGCCGCCATTCGCGAGGTCAAGCCCAGTGTGCTGGCGCTGGTGCAGGGCGATACCTCGACCACCATGTGCCAGCCGCTGGAAGACATCGGCGCCATCTGTCGCCGCGAAGGCGTGCTGTTCTACAGCGATGCCACGGCCTCGCTGGCGGGCAATCCGCTCAAGACCGATGAGTGGGGGCTGGACGCCGTCACCGCAGGCTTGCAGAAGTGTCTGGCGGGGCCGTCAGGCAGCTCGCCGTTGACGCTGTCGCCGCATGCGGTGGAGGTGGTGCATGCCCGGCGGCATGTCGAGGCGGGCATCAGCAGCGGCAGTGATCGTCTGGCGGAGCCGGGCGCGCGCATCCGCTCCAACTATTTCGATCTCTCCATGGTGCTCGACTACTGGGGAGAGCTGCGCCTCAATCACCACACCGAAGCCACCAGCATGCTGTATGGCGCACGTGAGTGTGCGCGCCTGCTGGTCAATGAAGGCATGGACAACGCCATCGCGCGCCATGCGCTGCATGGTCAGGCGATGGTCGAAGGCTTGAAGGGGCTGGGGCTTGCGCTGTTCGGCGATCAGGCCCACCGCATGAACAACGTCAGCGCGGTGATGATTCCCGACGGCCTGGATGGCGATGGTCTGCGCCGCAGCATGCTGGAGGACTTCGGCATCGAGATCGGCACCAGCTTCGGCCCGCTGCACGGCAAGGTCTGGCGTCTCGGCGTGATGGGCTACAACGCGCGTCGCGATACCGTACTGACCACGTTGGCGGCGCTGGAGCAGACTCTGCGCCGGGGTGGCGTCAAGACAGTGGCCGGCGGTGGCGTTGGCGCCGCGCTGGACTTCTATCAGGAGCATCAGAGACAGGCGGCCAATGGCCGTGCCAATCCCAGCGCGGGAGGCCAGTCATGAGTGATGCCGGATCCATACCCCCGGACGTCACCGCGCCGCTGGAAACGGCCGCCGATGTGCTGACCGCCTGCGACACCCTGGCGGCGATCTCGAGCAGCGACAGCGGGATCAACCGCCGCTATCTGACGCCGGAACACGCCGCCGCCAATGCCACCACGGCTGGCTGGCTCAAGGCTGCCGGTCTGCGCAGCTGGCAGGATGGCGCCGGCAATCTCTGGGGCCGCTGGTGTCCACCCGCTCTCATCGCTGCCGCTGACAGCGAAGCCGGCGTGCCGCGACTGGTGATCGGCTCGCATCTGGACAGTGTGCCGGACGCCGGCCGTTATGACGGCATTCTTGGTGTCCTGCTCGGGGTGGCCGCCTTGACACATTTCAGGCAGCGCGCCGATGCCGGCGAGCAGAGCTTGCCCTTCGCGCTGGAAGTGGTCGGTTTCGGTGATGAAGAGGGCGCCCGCTTCGGTGCGACCCTGCTCGGCAGCCATGCCATCGCCGGACGCTGGCAGTCGGACTGGGAGCGGGTAGAGGATGAGGACGGCATCCCGCTTGGCGACGCGCTCGAACGTTTCGGGCTTTCCGGGCAGACGGCTGCCAGGGCCAGCCTGCAGGCGAATCCGCCGCTGGGTTATCTGGAAGTACACATCGAGCAGGGCCCGGTGCTGGAAGCCGAGAATCTGGCGCTGGGCACCGTGACCGGCATCGCCGGCGCGCGACGCTTCGCGGTCAACTTCGTCGGCCAGGCGGGGCATGCCGGCACCACGCCGATGGCGCTGCGTCAGGATGCGCTGTGTGCGGCGGCGGAGTGGACACTGGCGGTGGAATCGCTGGCGTGTGATGTCCAGGCGGGCAAGCGCGCTGACATGGCGGACCACTCGTTGGTCGCGACCGTGGGATGTTGCGAGCTGCGTCCCGGGGCGGTGAATGTCATCCCCGGGGGGGCGGCACTGAGTCTGGATATCCGCGCGCTGGACGATGCGCAGCGGGATCGTGCGCTGGATGAACTCTTGAACGAGGCGCATAGAATCGCGGCGCGACGGGGCCTCACCTTCCACTGCGAGCAGACGCATGCGGCCGATGCCGTGGCCTGTGACGAGGGATTGATGCAGGCCGTCGATGCCGGTATCGCGGCTACCGGTCAGGCGCCATTCCGGCTGCCGAGTGGTGCCGGGCATGACGCCATGGCGGTCAGTCATCTGTGTCCGGTGGGCATGCTGTTCCTGCGCTGTGAGCGCGGTATCAGCCACCACCCGCTGGAGGCGGTGACCGAAGACGATGTCGCCAAGGCCCTGGCGGCACTGATCGCCAGTATCGAGGCCGTGGCCGTCAGGCACGTGTAGGACAGCACGCATGAGACAGAACGCGTAAGACAGCACCCATTGGCGGCCGCAGGGGCGCTGGTCACTAACTAGCCTCGAGCAGCCCCGGCAGGCGCACTGCGGCGATCGCATTTATCTGGGCCAGAGCCTCCTGGTATTCCGCCTCGGTGGATTGCGGCAGGCGGCGCTCCAGTTCCTCGAGAATGCTGCTGGCGCTGTGGCCCTTGACGCAGATGATGAACGGAATGCCATGGCGCGCCTGGTAGTCGGCATTGGCCGTCAGGAAGCGTTCACGGGTGGCGTCATCGAGCTGATCGAGCCCTGCGCCACGCTGCTCGCCCTGCGAGGCGGGCGTCAGGGTCTCCAGCTTGCCGGCAGCCAGCTCAGGATGGGCCAGAATCAATTGGTGGCGCTCGGCATCACTGGCCTGGCGTACCGCATTGGCACACGCCGTCAGCAGGACTTCCATGCTCGCGAACGGGCGCTCTGCCGCGGCGCGTTCCACCACCCAGTCCGAGTGCTCATAGAGACCACTCAAGCGTCGTGCCAGCGCCTCGGGTGGCAGGGCGTTGAGCGTGTCCAGCATCACCAGATAGTGCATCGGGGTCTCGATTGGCATGCGCCTTGCTCCAGAGAGGGGGATAGGTTTGAAAAGCTCACGGAATCATCAGCTTGCAAGGCGCATGCCGTCGCTGGCAACGCGTCTGACCAACGCTGTGTCACACGCTGCATCGCCATGCCAGCGGTTGACGACAAGGCTGTATCGCCACTGACCTGCCTGACGGCGCCGAGCGGCGTCTGTCATGGGGCGATACGGCCTGCACCTTGACCGATCGGTCAGAATGCAGCAATGCACTCATCGGGTGCAATACCACCAACCGCTGACGGCAGGCCAGAGCAGGCCTGGCCAGAAAACAGAACACAGTCTTCATTCGTACAGCTTCCATCTGCCCAGATTCGAGTCGTACCCGCCACATCCACACAAGAACAGGAAATCGCCATGCCCAGACTGACGACGCATGTGCTCAATCAGGCCGAAGGCATCGCTGCCAGCGGTGTGCATATCACCCTGGAGCGCCAGGATGCGCAGGGTCACTTTCACGAGATCGCGCAGGTCACGACCAATGCCGATGGGCGTCTCGATGCGCCGCTGCTTGAGGAAACCGAGGCTTCCGCTGATCTCTCCGGCGTCTATCGTCTGACGTTTCAGGTCGGGGATTACTTTGCCAGCCGCACGGTGGGCAAGGGCATGCTCGGCCGGGTGCCGGTCGAGTTCACCCTCGAGGCCAGTGGCCATTATCACATTCCGCTGCTGGTCACTCCGTGGGCCTACAGTGTCTACCGCGGCAGCTAAGGAGCCGGCATGAGCGCATATCTTCTCGATTGGGCGATGCTGCTGACCCGCTGGCTGCATGTCATGGCGGGGATCGCCTGGATCGGCGCATCGTTCTTCTTCATCTGGCTCGACAACCGGCGAAAGCCTGCTGCTCATGCGGTAGATGGCCGCCCCGGCGGCGAGCTGTGGGCGGTGCATGGTGGCGGTCTCTATCATCTGTTTCGCCATGATGGGGTCAGTGAAACGCTGCCCAGCGAGATCCACTGGTTCAAGTGGGAGGCCTATGTCACCTGGCTTTCCGGGATGGGACTTTTCACGCTGATCTACCTGCTGCAGCCGCACGCCTACCTGATCGACCCGCGCGTGTTCGAGATGAGCGGCACGCTCGCCGTGTGCAGCGCTCTGGGCGTGCTCGTCGGCGGCTGGCTGGGCTACGAGGCGCTGTGTCGCAGCCCCTTCAAGCGCCATGCCGGGGCGCTGTTCGTCGCCGTCGGTGTGTGGCTGACGCTGGCAGCGTGGGTGGCGACCGAACTGTTCTCGGGGCGTGCCGCCTTCCTGCTGATGGGCGCGCTGATGGGCAGCATCATGGCGGGCAACGTCTTCAATGTGATCATCCCGGGTCAGAAGGCTCTGCTGGCTGCTGCCCAGCGTGGGGAAACGCCGGACCCGATCCACGGCCAGCGCGCAAAGCAGCGCTCGGTGCACAACACCTTCATCACGCTGCCTGCGGTGCTGATGATGATCAGCAACCACTACCCGCTGCTGTATGCCAATGACTATCGCCTGGGCGTCATTCTGCTGTTGCTGGTGACGGGCGGTCTGATCCGCATCGCCACGGTGGATCACCACAAGGACGTCAAGCGCCTGTGGGTACCCGTAGGGGCAGTGTTGGCGCTGATCGGCGTGATCCTGCTCTGCGCGCCGCGCTCACAGACGGCGCCTGCAACTGCCGAGACAAGCGCGCCTTCAGTAACTGTGGCGGCCAGCAGCGCCGCTGACAATGAGGCCCCGGGGGAGAATCAGGCCTTGCGAGACAAGGTCAGTCATATCGTCGAGCAACGCTGCGCCGGCTGTCACAGTGACACGCCGAACTTGATCGGCTTGACGGCTCCGGCAGCCGGCGTGGCCTTCAATGGCTGGGATGACATCCAGCGTCAGGCCATGCGTATCCACCAGCGCACGGTGGTCGACAAGAGCATGCCGCTGGCCAACATGACCCAGATGACCGATGCCGAACGCCAGATGCTGGATGACTGGTGGCAGGCGACACGCGACACGCTGAGGGGCGATGGCTGAGAGAGTCATGAATGCGGGCGTACTGACCAGCGGCGCTCCAGTCGCCGCTGGTCTGAGCCCAGTCGTCAGTACTCGTCAGCACCCACTCGTCAGCAGCAACGCTACAGTTCTGAGTCCGGTGGCCGATAGACGTGATACTTCTCTCATGGATCGATCGGGGTATCGCGTAGTGATGACAATAAAAAAGCGTCTGGCCCGCGCCAGTGTCGGCAGCAAGCTCGCCTTGCTGGTATTGATGTTGATGATGGCGGCCTTCACGGCGCTGGGCCTGGTGTTCTCGACGGCCAGCAAGATGCAGGTAGAAGAGGGCACCGAACGCGCTCTCGCTCAGCAGCAGCAACAGATCACCAACACCATCGAGCTGTTCGACACCACCATGCAGTCCAGCGTGACGCGCATGCTCAATGCCTTCCTGGCGACCATTCCTGACAACTTCACGCTGATCGAGGACCGACGTCTGCCGATCGGCGAGCGTGATGCACCGGCGCTGCTCAATGCCGGCTTCATGCTCAACAATCAATCCGGTTATCTGGCCGACTTCGCCAATCGAACCGGTGCGCCGGTCAGCTTCTTCGTGCGCGATGGTGAGGATTTCGTGCGCATTGCCACCACCCTCAAGACCGAAGATGGCTCAAGCCTGCTCGGGCTGACGCTGAGTGGTGGGGTCAAGGATGCGCTGAATGCCGGCCAGCCCTATACCGGCATGCTCTATCTGGCGGGCCGTCACTACATGACGCGCTATCGTCCGATCACCGACTTCAATGACAACCTCATCGGGGCCTCGTTCATCGGGGTGGATGTCGGCGAGCAGATCGATGAGCTGTATGCCACCATCACCAATATCCAGTTGCATGAGAAGGACTTCAGTCTGGTGGCGAGCACGGCGCCGGGCCAGCAGGGCAAGGTGCTGACGACGGGTCAGTGGCAGGGCCGCTCGCTGATGGACTTCAAGAATGCGCAGGGCGAGCCGGCCTTCGCGCCGCTCTTCGCCGCCGACAGCGGTCAGATCGATTACCGCCTGGCGGGTGAAGACAGTGATCGCATCACCAGCTTCCAGCACTATCCCGCCTGGGACTGGGTGGTGGCGACCACGATCGACAAGCAGGAAGTGACGGCGGGCATCACGCAGGTCCGCAATCAGGTCTTCGGGCTGGCACTGCTGTTGGCGCTGGCCGTGGCCGGCATCCTCTACTTCCTCGAGCGGCGTCTGATCAGTCGTCCGCTGGATGCGCTGGTGTCACTGGCTCAGGCGCTGGCGCGGGGCGATCTGTCCCAGCGCATCACCAGTCAGCGTCAGGATGAGATCGGCAAGCTGACCGCGGCCATGAACAGCGTCGGCGAGGACTTGAGCAGAGTGGTCGGTCAGGTGCGGGGCACCACGGGCGCCGTCAATCAGGCCGCCGGCGAGATTGCCCAGGGCAACGAGGAGCTTTCGGCACGCACCGAGCAGTCCGCCTCCAGCCTGCAGGAAACCTCGGCCTCGATGGAGGAGATCACCACCACCGTGCAGCACAGTGCCGATTCCGCGCAGCAGGCCAGTCAGCTGGTCAATTCGACCTCCGAGCAGGCCCGCCGCGGCAATGACGACATGCGCAAGGCGCAGGCGAGCATGGAAGACATCAATCGCTCCGCCGAGCGCATCAGCGAGATCATCAGCCTGATCGATGGCATCGCCTTCCAGACCAACATTCTGGCGCTCAACGCCTCGGTGGAAGCGGCGCGGGCCGGTGAACATGGGCGTGGCTTTGCGGTGGTCGCGCAGGAAGTGCGCACCCTGGCGACGCGCTCGAGTGATGCATCCCGCGAGATTCGCGGCTTGATCGATGAGTCGATCTCGCACACTCAGCAGGGCGTGGCGCAGGTGAAGGACGCCAGTCAGGCGATGGCCGAGATTCTCTCCAGTGTCGAGCGTGTCAACGACATGATCGCCGAGATCAGCGCCGGCGCGCGTGAACAGAGTGCCGGCGTCGGCCAGGTGAATACCGCGGTCAGCGAGCTGGATGCGATGACGCAGCAGAATACCACCCTGGTCAATCAGGTCAGTGGCGCGGCGCGCAGCATGAGCGCACAGGCTCAGGCACTGGAGCAGCTGATGGCAGGCTTCAAGGTGGCGGGCGCTCAGGACATGGCAACATCGTCCATGTCGCGCCAATCCGTGTCGCATCAGTCCATGTCGCACATGAACACTCAGCCGATGGCGGATGGCGAGCAGACGGCTTTCCCGCCGCCGGCAAGCGCCCCGCGCGGTTCCCAGCGTCGTGAAGAGGAGGAGTGGGAAGCCTTCTGAGCGCGCTCTACTCCAAGCTGACCCCTGAGCTCGATCCTGCGCCAAGAGCTGGCTCGAGTGCCATTGAATGTGACAGCTAGCCGTTGATGTTTCTGCCAAGCCCTTGCCGACTGCCGTCGGTGAGGGCTTTGTCCTTTCAGGCCGGGTGACGGGCCGCGAAGCGTGCCAGCTCCTGAGGCTCGCAGCGCTCGCCGACGAAGACCTCGACATACTCGGCGACGCGGCTGATGCGCTCGCTGACGCTTTCCTGAGTGCGCATCGACAGATAGCCGATCTGGGTCAGGTAGGTGGTGCGTGCCCGCACGTTGGCGAGTTGCTCGGGCTGGCCGTAGCGCATCAGCATGCTGGTCAGCGCTTGAATGCGTGCCTGATCGGCGCGGGCGACGGCAGCGGCGACCTCCGCGTTCTGAGAGGCCCAGTTGCGGATCGCCAGCTCGAAGCGTGAATCGAACAGTGACGCATCCAGCCAGCAGTCGAAGACATTGAGCATGGCTTCCACCACCGTGGCGGCGTATTGCTCGCAGCGCCCGATCAGGCCGGCGGTATTGTGGGCATCCCAGCGTGCGAGCAGCGCGGTGAGCAGGGCGTCGCGGTCCTTGAAGCTCCAGTAGAAGCTGGTGCGTGACAGGCCCAGCGTCTTGGCCAATGTCAGGACGCGCACCGAATCCACGCCGCCCAGCAACAGCTGCTGATAGGCGGCTTCCAGCCAGTCCTCGGCCTTGCCGCGCCCGGCAGCCTGGGCGCCGTCACTTGCCGGGGGGACGCTTGGGGACTCTGGCATCGGCGGTCTCCTGAAAGGCGGGGGATGGTGAGGCTCATGTGAGGTCGATCGTGCGATGACGCCAAGAGCATGCTGTTTGCGACAGCGACGAGTCTGGCTGCGTCAGGCGGGCGAGAACGGCGTGTCCGGTGACGCATGGCCTGAAGCCTAGGACTATAGTCAGCGTATGTACACAGGTGTACGCAATAAAGACACCCCTGTTCTAGCTGTCTGCTCATCAGGAGGCCACATGGCTCAGGACCCGCTGCTCACGCCGTTCACGCTCAAGCATCTGACCCTCAAGAATCGCTTGATGATGACCTCCCACGAGCCTGCCTATCCGGAAGATGGCATGCCCAAGGCGCGTTATCGCGCCTATCACGAGGAGCGTGCGCGTGCCGGCATCGCCCTGACCATGACGGCGGGCTCCGCCTCGGTGGCGAAGGACAGCCCGCCGGTGTTCAACAACATCCTGGCGTATCGCGATGAGGTGGTGCCGTGGCTCAGCGAGCTGACGGATGCCTGTCATGAGCACGGCACCGCGGTGATGATCCAGCTCACTCACCTGGGACGCCGCACACGTTGGGACAAGGCCGACTGGCTGCCGGCGGTCTCGGCGTCCCATCGTCGTGAGGCGGCGCACCGCGCCTTTCCCAAGCGGGTCGAGGACTGGGATATCGCACGGCTGATCCAGGACTACGCCGACGCCGCCGAGCGCATGCAGGCAGCCGGCCTCGACGGTATCGAGTTGCAGGCCTACGGCCACTTGATGGATCAGTTCTGGTCGCCGCTCACCAATACCCTGGAGGGCCCCTACGGCGGCAGTCTCGAGAATCGGCTGCGCTTCACCATGGAAGTGTTGAGCGCCATTCGCGCACGGGTGGGCAGCGAGTTCATCGTTGGTGTCCGCTACACCGGAGATGAGTGTCTGAGTGGTGGGCTGGATGCCAGCGATGGCCTGGAGGTCTCGCGCCTGCTGCGCGATAGCGGTCAGGTCGATTTTCTCAATGTGGTACGCGGTCATATCGATACCGATGCGGGCCTCACCGATGTCATCCCGATCCAGGGCATGGCCAGTGCGCCGCATCTCGACTTCGCCGGACAGATTCGCGAGGCGATGGATTTCCCGACCTTCCACGGCGCCAAGATTCAGGACATCGCCACCGCACGTCACGCCATCGCCACTGGCAAGGTCGACATGGTCGGCATGACGCGCGCCCACATGGCGGACCCGCACATCGTGCGCAAGCTGATGGCCGGGCAGGAGGAGACCATCCGCCCCTGTGTCGGGGCCAACTATTGTCTGGATCGCATCTATCAGGGTGGCTCCGCCTACTGCATCCATAACGCTGCGACCGGGCGGGAGCTGGAGCAACCCCATGACATCACGCCTGCCGAGGTCACCTGCAAGGTCGTGATCATTGGCGCGGGCCCGGCAGGGCTCGAGGCCGCACGCGTCGCCGGTGAGCGTGGGCATCAGGTGGTAGTGCTGGAAGCGGCCGATCAACCCGGTGGCCAGATTCGCCTCACCGCCCAGAGCGAGCGGCGACGCGAGATGATCGGCATCATCGATTGGCGCATCAGTCGCTGTGAGGCGCTCGGCGTCGAGATGCGCTACAACGTCTTCGCCGAGGCCGAGGATGTGCTGGCGGAGCAACCCGATGTCGTCATCGTCGCCACCGGTGGCTATCCCGAGGAAGACATGCCGCAGGTCGGCAGCGAGCTGGTCGTCTCCAGCTGGGACATTCTCTCGGGCCATGTCATGCCTGGCCGCAACGTGCTGCTGTTTGATGACACCGGTGACCACGCTGCGCTACAGGCCGCCGAGATGATCGCCAACTCCGGTGCCAGGCTCGAGATGATGACGCCAGACCGCACCTTCGCGCCGGAAATCATGGCCATGAACCTGGTGCCCTACATGCGCAGCCTGCAGCGTCTCGCCGTCACCTTCACGCCGACCTATCGCCTCGGCAGCGTCACGCGCAGTGAGAAGGGCCAGCTGATCGCCCATATCGGCAGTGATTATCTGGATGACGCCGTGGCGCAGGGCAAGGGCACCGGTGCCTACGCGGATCAGCGCCTCGTCGATCAGGTAGTGGTCAACTACGGCGCCCGCCCGATGGAAGATCTCTACTTCGAACTCAAGCCTCACTCACGCAATGGCGGGGCAGTGGACTACGACGCCCTGATCGCAGGCCTCGCCCAACCGGTGGACGGCCCGAGTCCGGAACACACCGAGCGCGCAGCAGAGGGCAGCTTCCAGCTCTATCGCATCGGCGACGCCGTCGCGACCCGCAATACCCATGCGGCGATCCATGACGCGTTGAGGCTGATGAAGGTGGTGTGAGGGGGGGAGATAAGGGGCGTCACTGCAGAGGCATGACACGGGCTGGGCAAGTCTCACAGGGTGGCGTGAAAAGTCTCACATAGTGCTTTGAGAAATGGATCGAATCACTCGCCCCTGGATCCGCTCGCGCCTCATCAAGCCCATCTTGTCAGTAGAGGTACTGTCAGGATGGGTGCCTTCCAGCCAGAGCATGCCGTCTGGTTGTATTGCGCGGATGCACTTGATGATGCGGCCGAACTGGGGATGCTGTGCTACCACGATATCGCCGATGCGATAGCGCGATTTCCAGCGTTTCAGCGTCACGACATAATCTCCCGGCGCAAGGCCGGGAGACATGCTGAGTCCATTGATGCGATAGAGTCCGATCGGCATCCGTTCACTCTTGATCAATTCACTCTTCATCAGTTCTTAGGCGCATCATGTCGTTGCCTCAATCCAGCTTCGGATAGGCGACATCTTCAGATGGCGGATACGGGCAGGTCGCGGTAAAGGTCGTGACACCCTTGGTATCCCAGAACGCCGCCGCGAACTCGTTGATGAGGGTCAGCAGCTTCTCGCCCTTGTCGCGTTCGATGCCTTGTTTGCAGGCAGAACCAGCCAGCATGATGCTGTGGACCAGCGCATCGATGTTGGGATAGGCATCACGCTGCGGTTGCTTGATGTAATCGCCCCAGATGATGCGGATCTCATGCTTGGCTTTCTCGGCGTGGCTTTCCTTCTGCTCCACCAGACGCGCCAACAAGGCCTGATCTGCCAGCGTCAGGCTGTCCTTCTGGCCCAGCTCATTGATGAGATCCATGAAGCGAATCACGCTGAGTGCGGCGATCTGCGCAGCAGACGGGTCGTAGATCTTGCAGGGAATATCACAGTGCGCGGAAGCCGCAGGGACTGATACCAGGCGGTCAATGCCGCGGAGCAGGGCGTGAATCATGCTCAATCCTCCTTTTGCTGAGTGTTCTGGCGCTTGTGACGCGACTGACGAATGACGAAGAACGCGGTACCGATGACGGCTGCGATGGCGCCATAGAACAGGGTGTGAACGAGCGGGCTGCTCCAGTCACTGTGGTCATGTCCCGGGTGGGCCAGGGCCGTATTGGCGGCGGTCAGCAACAGCAGTCCGCTCGCGGTAAGGGTTTTCTTCATGCCGTATCTCCTGTGAGGGTGAGAGTCAGTGATGGACCCGCGTCGTGGAGTGTCCCGCGGGGTTCGCCTGGTGAGTCCGTCGCGTGGAAACGCCGAGCCATTGCACGGTGTTCATGATCTCCGTGCGTACCTGGCCGCTGCCGCGCAGCAAGGCCTGTTGATGGGCATGGCACAGACCCGGGGCGGAGAGCGCATGGGAGAGGCGCGCATGAGCAGCCTGGAGGGAGCGCATCGCTTGCGGGTGTTGGCCCTGGGCGCGGTAGAGCTCCGCCAGATTCTGGTAGCTCACGACCAGTGCCGCGACGCCGCCATCCGGGTCTGCACAGGGCATCAGAAAGATGTCGGCAAAATGGCAGGCGCTGAGATAGTGCTGCTCTGCCATGGCGTAGTCGCCCTGTTCGAACAATGCATTGCCTGCCTGTGTTTCACGCTTCCATTCGTCCATGAGGCCCTCCCGTGACCGGATATCGATTTCTTTAAGCAAATCGCCATGATTATGATAATCATTATCATTCAATAGTGGTGCAAAGCCTCAGCGACTGCAAGAGGGGATGGTAAATCAGGGGGAAGGCGGCTTGGCCCCGGGTAATGCGCGCAAGATCAGACGCGAACTGTCAGCGCACAGACTGGCGGGCGACGCGGTGCTGGTGAGCGTTCTAGGTTCAGAGCGATTGGCTTGCGAGGCCCGGGCCCGGCGAGAGCGAGGTAGCGTCTGGTGAGAGTTCCGCTGGCTGTGGCGCTTGCTCGGGCGAGGAATAGCGCTGTTTCGCCGTGTGCATGATGGTCTCCATGCTGGCATACACCATGTAGAGTTCTCCCAGGTTCTTGTCAGTCCTGAGCGTGGCATCGTGCAGTGGCGCCAGACCGAAACGCTTGAAGATCTTCATGTTGGCGCGTTTGCACAAGGCCAGAATGCCATCGCCTTTTCGGGATCTGACATGACGTGCCGCAGCAGCCATCAGCAGATTGCCATGGGCGAATCGCTTGGCCTCCGGGGCCATTACCAGCCGGCTGAACTCATAGATGGCGCCCTCCGGGATGGACACCGCATCGCTGTCATCGAAGAGCGTGCGCGACTCGAGACTACCGGGGGTGACGCGAATGCTGCCCAGTAGGGTGTCGTGCTGGGTGTCCATCAGGCAGATATGCTGGCTGTTGCTGTCGATCACATCATCGTGATCACGGTGCTTCTGTAGATAGGCCTTCGAGGCGCTGTGGTGGTCTTCACGTAGCGTGCGCACCTAGCGGAAGAGCGGGTGATTGTGACCAAAGAAAGACACTGTCTCTCGATGGGTCTGATGCGTAAAAGAAGCGGTGAACTGCTGGATGACGGCAATGTCCTGAGTGTCTTGCATTCCCTTTCTGTCTCCTCGTGTCATGAGGTTGGTTAGTTTTCTCATGCTCTTGGGATGACGAAGCTAACACTTAATTAGTTTTAGTGCATGTTTGTTGCAGCATCATGACGCGGAGTTGGCTATGGCGAAGATGGCCCAGATAGCAGGATTGTCAGCGCACCGACGAAATGAAACCGCCGTGGCGGATGATGTCCGCATGTCACGATAATCTCGATATGGGCGGCTAACATGAGGCAAAAAGAGATGAAGCTGCGCTTTACCGCATTGCCTGGGACTGACTTGTGTATGGCCTTGAGGCCTTGGCCCCACGAGATGCGAGATCGGTATTGTCATGAGAAATGGCGGGTCTGCTGCCGCAACACCAAAGACTCCGACACGCTACCTTCGCAGAGGGGCATCAGTCGCCAATTGCAGATACTGAGGGTGATATGGTTCATGCCAGCAGGTCATGCCCCTGCGGGGATTGGAAGGGTGCTGGCGCAGCAAACAAGGAAAGAATGGGGAAGGTGGTAAAGCCGCAGGCAAGAAGTTCGTGGCAGAAAATTCATGTAAGGGCATGCATGGCTGGATATGCACATTCGTGATCTGTGTCAGGCGCAAACTGAAGATTGATGCAGTATCTTGCGATGCAGCGCACCGGTGTTCAGAGTCCGGGATATGATGCAATGCAAGAGTGAATATCGAGCACAGGAATCCAATTCATGTGGCTCGCAACAAGGAGAGAGCAATGGCACTGAAGATTCTGGTCTTTCTGGGGTCGGTGCGGACCAGCACACCCCCCGCACCTGCACGTCTTGGGGAAAGGGTTGCCAGGTGCTGCGTCGCACAGCTCGAGGAAAGTGGCCATGAGGCGGTGCTGATCGATCCACTCGATTACGATCTGGCAGACCCCTTCAAGCCGCTGTTCTCCTATGCGCAGCGCAATGCCCCTCAGGACTTGCTCAATCTCGCCCAGCAGATCGAAGCGGCGGATGGTTACGTGATGGTCAGCCCCGAGTACAACCATTCCATGAGTCCGGCGTTGGCCAATCTTCTGAATCACTTCGGCAGCTCGCTTTACTCCTACAAGCCCTCTGTGATCGCGACTTACTCTGCAGGACAGTGGGGCGGGGTACGCGCAGCAGTCAACATGCGCACCTTCCTCTCGGAGCTGGGCTGCTTGCCGGTCTCGGCGATGATTCACGTGCCTCGGGCGCAGGAAGTGCTCAATGAAGATGGCGGCTACGCCGAGAATCAGGATGCCCAGGAATGGGGCGGCTATCTCGAGCGCGCCTTCGAACAACTTGCCTGGTGGGCGAATGCCGCCAGGCGTTATCACGAGAGCGAAGACGGTGAGAAGCGCCCCGGCGCCTTCACGCGCAGCCCCTCGCAGCGCAACGCGCCTTGAAGGAGCGATAGCATTCCACGCCTCGATAAACGGGTGACGCAGCAAAAAGGGACTGCCTGAGCAGTCCCTTTTTGCATTGATAGTCAGTCACGTTTCGTCATGTGACTGCCGGCTCACTCGAAGTAGCCACGCACCTTGTCCATGTCATCGGTCTCCGTCAGCGCCAGCGAGAGTAGAATGCGCGCCTTCTGAGGATTGAGGGCGCCACTGCCGATGCCTTCTTCCTTGGCACTGACGATACCATTGCCGGTACGGGTGCTGCGCACGACCGGGATGCCATCCGCCATGGCCTGCTTGACCAGCGGCTTGACGGTCTCTGGAATCGAGCCATTGCCGCTGCCGGCGATCACGATGCCTTTGGCACCGTTGTCGAGGGCGGCGGTGAACAGCGCCGGGTCCATATCCTGGTGGGCGTAGATGATATCAACCTTCGGCAGGCCATCGAGGGATGTCACGTCAAAGCGAGGCTTGTCGGTCGGTGTCGCCGGTGTGTAATAGAAGTGCGGCTTGCCGCTGATGAAGGCACCGAGGTAACCCTGCTCGGTCGCCTTGAAGGTGTCCATCATGATGGCATTGGTCTTGGTGGTGTAATACGCCGAGCCGATGCGGTCGTTGAGCACGATCATCGCCCCACGTCCCTCCGCGCCTTCATCGGCTGCCAGGGTGACCGCCTCCAGCAGGTTGAAGGGGCCATCGGCACTGATGGCAGTCGCCGGACGCATGGCGCCGACCATTACCACCGGCTTGTCACTGTCGACGGTGAGATCCAGGAAGAAGCCGGTCTCCTCCAGCGTGTCGGTACCGTGGGTGATGACCACGCCGTGGGTGGCGTCCGTCGCGAGCTCTTCATTGATCGCCTTCGACAGCTTGAGCAGGATTTCCTGATCGATATTGCTGCTGCCGGTGTTGGCGATCTGTTCACCGGTCACCTCGGCGACATCGGCCAGTTCTGGTACGGCGTCCAGCAGCGCTTGCACCCCCAGGCTGCCGGATTTGTAGTTGGTGGTGTCCGTGGAGGAGGCAGAGCTACCCGCAATCGTGCCGCCGGTGGCATAGATTTTCACCCCCGGGTGTTCCGCGGCGTTGGCCTGAATGCCATAGGCCAGGGAACAGGCGGCGATCGAGATGGCAGCTACAAGGCGGCGGGGAGTCATGAAGTCAGCTGTTGTCATTGTGGTGAGTCGCTCTGTCGTTGTTATGAGTGGAAATGAAGGTCGTTTTTCAATCTTTCATTATTCATGAATAAGGAATATCTAAATTTAAGAGGTCAGTTCTCCTTGTCGTTTTGTGTGGCGATTGATGCTCAGCATGGGGTGGAGGCGGTAGTCAGACGAAAGGCTTCATCCCCCATCAAATCAAGCAAGAAGCCGGCCAGTTCGTGACATGACACTGGCCGGTTTGCATCACGTCAGTGCCGCGCCACCATCACTGCGCGGGTCGTGGGCCGCCTCGACCTGCCCATCCGGGTGGCACATCACGGCGCCGGCGTGCCCCAGCGTGTCGCTGAAGGCCTCATCGAGGACTTCCACTTCATGGCCCATGGCCGAGAGTGTCTGAGCCATCTCGCCCGCGAGGCGCGATTCGAGCTTGAGGCTGGTGCTGACATCGCCCCAGGTGCGGCCGAGCAGCCAGCGCGGCGCACTGATTGCGGCCTGCAATGGCATGCCGTGGCGGGCGATGCGCGTGAAGACAGCCGCCTGAGTCTGCGGCTGGCCTTCACCGCCCATGGTGCCGAAGGCCATCACGCGGCCATCATCGAAGCAGGCCAGTGATGGATTGAGGGTATGGAAGGGCTTGCGGCCCGGTGCCAGGCTGCGCAGTCTGTCCGGCGCCAGGTCGAACGCCAGCCCGCGGTTCTGCCACATCACGCCGCTGCTGGGCAGCACCATGCCACTGCCGAATTCCCAATAGACGCTCTGGATGAAGCTGACGGTGGTGCCGTCACTGTCCGTCGCGCCCATCCAGATGGTGTCGCCTTCGGCGGGCTCGTGCGGCCAGCCCAGCGCGGACTGCATGTCGATCATCTCAGCCTGGCCGGCGAGGGCCTCCGGGGAAAGCTGTGCCTGTTGCGTGGCGATGCTGCCTTCGAGGCTATCCTCGAGTGCCCCCTCGATGCATTCCGGTGAGGTGATCAGGCTGTCGCGTACCAGGAAGGCGCGCTTGGTGGCTTCGATCAGCGCATGCAGGTGACGCGGGGTGTTGCCGTCCGCTTCGCTGATGCCATGCGTCGCGCTCAATGCATCGTAGAGCCCCAGAATCATCAGCGTCGCGAGGCCCTGGGTCGGGGCGGGCAGGTTGTATACCTCACTGTCGCGCAGGCGGACCTTGAGCGGCGTGACGCGCTGGGCGCGATAGCCGTTGAGGTCTGCCAGGCGCAGCGGGCTGCCGGCGGCTTCCAGCTCCTGCGCCATGCGCGTGGCAAGTTCACCACGATAGAAGTCATCGAGTCCGGCATCTGCCAGACGCGAGAGCGTTGCGGCCAGCGCCGGCTGACGCAGTCGCGCGCCTTCTTCCAGCGCGATCGGCTCACCTGACTCACTCTGACCCAGATAGCGCTCAGCGAAGCCGGGCTGCTGCGAGAGCACGGCCAGGTGTTTTTCGCTGAGTGCCTTCTGACTGGCGCTGACGGCCACGCCATCATTGGCATGCCGGATGGCATGGCTCAACAATGTCGAGAGCGGCAGGGGCGAGCGCTCATCCGCCGAGGTCTCGGCAGAGAAGGCCAGCGCCTCCTGCCAGCCGCCGATGGTGCCGGCCACCGTCAAGGCCGACAGCGGCCCACGGGTCGGGATGCTGCTGCCGTTGGCCAGGGGAGCAGCCCCCTCACTGTCAGCCGCGAAGCCATGGCCGTGTTCGGCATAGAACTCGCGGCTGGCAAGCCCTGCCGCCGGGCCACAGGCATCGATCGCCAGCGGCGCCAGCCCCGGACGCTTGATCAGCCAGAAGCCGTCACCGCCGATGCCGTTCATGTGGGGGTAGACCACCGCGATGGTCGCGGCCATCGCGACCATCGCCTCGATGGCGTTGCCACCATCGCGCAGAATATCGCGGCCCGCTTGCGCCGCCAGATGATGGGGCGCGGCGCAGGCGCCGCCAAAACCACGTCGGGTATGAATCATGGCGTCTTGCTCCTGAGGATTCCGTTGTTGTTATTGCGCGTCCAGTGCGGCTCAGCTACCGGTGAACAGGTCGTAGAACATGCGCAGTGCCGTGAACATCAGGAAGATGGCGAAGACCTTCTTGAGCTTGGCGGCATCCATCGCGTGGGCCAGCTTCGCACCGATCGGAGCACACAGCATTGTCGCCGGCACGATGGCGGCGAAGCCGAGCAGATTGACGTAGCCGATGGAGCCCGGCAGCAGGTTCGGTTCGCCGATGCCATTGAGCAGGAAGCTGGCGGTGCCCGGCAGGCTGATGACCAGGCCCAGCGCCGCGCCTGTGCCGACGGCCAGGTGCATCGGGGTGCCCAGGGTGCTCAGGGTCGGCACGCTCAGGGTGCCGCCGCCGATGCCCATCAGCGTCGAGACGCCACCGATGAAGGTGCCCAGTGCGCCGCTGCCCAGCGGGCCCGGCAGGCCACTGCCCAGCACGGTGGACTGACGGCGGAACATGTTGAGCGCGACCAGGAAGGCCACGGTGGCAAACAGCCCCATCAGTACCGCACCGCTGAACAGATTGGACAGCAGGCCGCCGATGATGACGCCGATGATCACGCCCGGCAGCAGGCGCTTGAGAATCGCCGGGTTCAGATTGCCCTTGGCGTAATGCGCCCTGGCCGACATGATCGAGGTGGGAATGATGGTCGCCAGTGAAGTGCCGACGGCCTGGTGCATGCGCACCGCTTCATCGACGCCCAGCAGGCTGAAGAGGTGAAAGAGCACGGGCACGATGACGATGCCGCCGCCGACCCCCAGCAGGCCGGCCATCACGCCGGCAATCATGCCGGTGACGATCAGTGCGGCGATCAGGCCGAGAATCCAGTGCAGTGGATAGGCTGAGAACAGTTCCATGGTGTTTCCTTGTCGTCCCCGTATGGCGCGGGGTGGTTCATTGCTGATGAAGGTTGCCGATGAACGCCATCGGCAGTCGATGCATGTCCCTGGAGCGCTGGCGGGTGTGCTGTCTCCAGGGAGGCGAGCCGGTGGGCAGGCCACAAGACATTACGCGTTGCTGAATTACCTTTCCAATGGCCTTTGCGCTGAATCCCCCGTCAGGTGTCCCGAAACGCGCCGGTACATGGATTGCCGGCTTACCAACCGATCGCTTCCGGCAGCCAGGTAGCGAGCCCCGGGAAGCAGAACAGCAGCACGACTGCCGCAGCCTGCAGGCCCACGAAGGGCAGCACACCGAGATACAGATGGCGGGTGGTGACCTCTGGCGGGGCGACGCCCTTGAGGAAGAACAACGCCCAGCCAAAGGGCGGCGTCAGGAAGGACATCTGCAGATTCATCGCCACCAGCACGCCTAGCCACACCATGTCGGTGCCATAGCCGATGAAGACCGGCAGGAACATCGGCAGCGCGATATAGCTGATCTCGATCCACTCGAGGAAAAAGCCGAGCACGAACAGTATCACCATCAGGAAGATCAGCGCGCCCAGCTCGCCACCCGGCAGCAGGTTGAACAGATCATGCACCATGTTCTCGCCGCCAAGGCCGCGGAAGGCCAGCGAGAAGGGCTGCGCGCACAGCAGGATGAAATAGACCATGGCGGTGATGGTCAGGGTCGAGTGCAGACAGGCCTTGAGCATGGTGAAGTTGAGACGCCGGGCCAGCAGCGCGATCAGCATGCTGCCCAAGGCCCCCATCGAGGCCGCTTCGGTGGGAGCGGCCACGCCACCCAGAATCGAGCCGAGCACCGCGAACACCAGCATCAGCGGCGGAATCACGCTACGCGCCAGGTCACGCAGCAATTCCTTCATGCCACCGGCGGCGGCGCGCTCCTCTTCCGGGATGGCCGGGACGAGGTCCGGCTTCCACCAGCCCAGCACCAGCAGATAGACGATATAGATGACGGCGATGGCCAGCCCCGGTACGAAGGCGGCGGCAAACAGGGTGCCGACGGATTCGCCGAGAATTTCCGAGAGCAGGATCAGCACCAGACTCGGCGGAATGATCTGCCCCAGGGTGCCGGAGGCGCAGATGGTGGCCGAGGCCACGCCCGGGTGATAGCCGCGACGCAACAGGGTCGGCAGCGTCAGCATGCCGACGGTGACCACCGTCGCGCCGACGATGCCGGTAGAGGCCCCCATCAGCACGCCGACCAGGATGATCGCGATGCCCATGCCGCCATTGACGCCGCCCATGGCGCGCCCGATGGTCTCGAGCATGTCCTCGGCGACCCGCGATTTCTCGAGCATGACCCCCATGAAGACGAACAAGGGGATCGCCAGCAGGGTGTAGTTGGTGACCACGCCATACAGACGGGCCGGCATCAGACTGAACAGCAGCGGACCAAAGCCCGCAAGCCCCGCCACGAAACCGGCCACGGCCAGGGAAATCGCGACCGGAATGCCGATCAGCATCAGGACCAGAAAACCGCCGATCATGGCCAGCGCAATCCACTCGTTCGGGCTCATGGCGTCACCTCGCGTTCCAGGTCACCGTCGACGGGCTTGCCCGACAGCACCAGCAGCGCGCGCAGGCAATCTGCCACGCCCTGCAGCGCAAGCGCGGCGAACCCGAGGGGAATGAAGGCCTTCAGCAGATAGCGATAGGGCAGGCCGCCGGGGTCGGGCGAGCCTTCCATCAGCTGCCAGGACTGCTCGGTGTAGCTCAGGCCCAGCCAGGCGATGGCGGCGCCGATGGCGATGGTCATCAGCGCACCGATCAGATCCACCAGCGCGCGGCCCTTGAGGGAGAAACGGTCGTAGAAGACATCGACGCGAACGTCGGCGCGATGCTTGAGGGCGTAGGAGATGCCCAGCAGCGCGATGGGAGAAATCAGGTGCCACTCGAATTCCTGGAGTGGCACGGGGCTGATGCTGAAGAAGTAACGCAGCAGCACGTTGCTGGCGACCAGCAACACGAGCGCCAACAGCGAGTAACGGGCGATGACGCCCAGTCGCTCGATGATGCCCTCGAGAAAATGGATGACGTACAGCATGGCATGGCCTCATGAACGCCACGACGGGACAGGTCGTGGCGTTGGACAGGGAAGCAGCAAGACGGAAAAAGGCGTTTGCGCTCGGGGCTTGTACCTTGAGTTCGCCCCCGCAGCGCAGCGAAGGGCGAGTTCATCGGGCGACGGGTCTGAACGCGAGACGTGAGACGTGAGTCGACAGGTGCGAGCCGCGAGACCCGAGACACCAGGCGTCAGAGCGCCAGGAAGGTCTTCTCGCTGACGGCGGCCCATTCCTTGTGCTGGTCGCGGAAGGCCATGAAGGACTCGTGGACGCGCGCGGTGTCCGGATCGGCCGCCGCCATGTCGGTCAGCGTCTTCTCGGTGACTTCCTTGAGACGCGCTACTACCGCCTCCGGCAGCGGCTGGGCGGTGACGCCTTCGTTGTCGACCAGGTCATTGAGCTCCTCGGCATTCACCGATTCGCACCAGGCCTGGCTCTCGACGTTGCACGCCTGGGCGGCGGCCTTGACGATGGCCTGCAGGTCTTCGGGCAGGCCCTCCCAGGCCGCCTTGTTGATCATCAGCTCGGTGACGTTGGTCGGCTCGTGCCAGCCGGTGGTGTAGTAGTACTTGGCGGCCTTCTGCAGCCCCAGACGGCGATCCTGATAGGGGCCGACGAACTCGGCGGCATCGATGACGCCGCGTTCCAGCGCCGGGAAGATCTCTCCGCCGGGCAACAGACGCACGGCCACGCCCAGTTCGGCGTAGACCTTGCCGGCCAGCCCCGGGATACGCATCTTCAGGCCCTTCAAGTCCTCGACCGTATTGATCGGCTTGCGGAACCAGCCGGTCATCTGCACGCCGGTATTGCCCATCGGGAAGGCGATCAGCCCCTTGGGGGCGTAGAGCTCATGCCACAGCTCCAGGCCGCCACCGTGATACAGCCAGGCATTCATGCCCTGGGTATTCATGCCGAAGGGCACGGTAGTGAAGTACTGGGCGGCGGGAATCTTGCCGGCCCAGAAGTAGGCATTGCCGGCGTTCATCTCCACCACGCCACTGGCGACGGCATTGAAGCCCTCCAGGGCCGGAATCAGCTCACCGGCCGCGAAGTGCTGGATCTTCATGCGCCCGCCCGACATGGCCTCCACCTTGCGGCAGAAGTCGGTCGGACTGCCCGGGCCCTCGACATAGAAGGGCGAGCCAGGACCGTAGGCATTGGTCATCTTCCATTGATAGGTCTTGTTGGATTCCGCGCGCACGATGGCGGGCGCACCCATCACGAGTCCAGCGGTTGAGGTTGCCAGTGCGGCACCCAGGAACTTGCGACGATCGAATGTCATGGGAGGATCTCCTGCGGACGGATGACCAGTAATGCCCTTGCGACAGACTGCTTTGAATGCTCTGTGTGAAAGAGTCTTCTGTCTCAAGGGGGGCGCCTGTACGGCATGCCGACATTGAGGCCGGCGATCTTGTTGTGTAGGTGTTTCTGCATGTTCTTGAGTAGCGTTGCCTGTCATTTGTCAGCCAGAAGGCTGCCATTTGTCAGTGGGCTACGTGGAAGACATTGCAAGGCGTGTGCCATTTGGCGCGCAGGGAGATTTATTCTTTATTTTCAATCGATTGCATGGAAATTCTGGGCGTTGTGTTTCGCTGATAGAGCGTGAGCGCGCCCCTGGCGTTGCCCAAGTGAGGCCGTGGCAGCGCTGATTGGCAAAGTTCAGGGCCTGACAAATGTCAGAAGATGACGCCTGGCGCGGCATTTGTTCACCGATAGCGACGGGGAGGGTGACATCTGGCTCACGAATGTGGGGTAGGGATGATCAATTGTCATGCTCGCGACCTGATGGTGCGTGCGATCGATCATGGTGCACCTGGATAGGGGCGCTCAGAATCGGTCAATCAGAGCAGGTCAATAAGACTCGGTACGCCCACATCGAGTCTTCATGCGAGGCGCCATAGACGACAGTCTGAGTGGCTGGTGGCATCATGCGGCTTTGTCCTGATGGAGCGTTAGATGTCACCTCATGAGCCTGAAGAGCCCGCCACCCGCTCGGAGTCTTCGCCTGCCGCCGCATCCACCTGCGTGACGAAGACTGCCGGGCCTCGCCTGCCCGCCACGCCCGGGGCACCAGGAGGGGCTCAGGTGCCGCGCATCCTGCTGGTCGCCATCCTGGTGGTGATGGCGGTGCTTGCCTGGTGGGAGATGCCGCAGCAGTGGGCGCTGGATTTCCTCGACGCCACTCTGGGTCAGGCGTTCAGTGCCTTCGCCATCGCCAAGGGCCTGAACGCGACCATCTCGGTACTGCAGTCCTCGACCATCGATCTGCAGGTCTTTCAGGTCTCGCCCGGGGAAGCGCTGGACCCCGCCAATGACATGATCGAGCGCTTTTCGTGGGTGATGTTCGCGGCGACCGGCTCGCTGGCGCTACAGAAGCTGCTGCTGGGCATCTCCGGCTCGCTGATCATCAAGGCCTTCGCCAGCGGTGCCTGCCTGCTGGCGGCTCTCGGGCTACTTACCGGCAGTCGCCAATCGGTCGATGGGATGCATCCCCGCCAGCGCTGGTGGCAGGTGGCTATCCTGCGCGTGGCCCTGTGGGGCATCGCACTGCGCTTCGCGGTGCTGAGTGTCGCGCTGGCCAGCGGCGCCGCGGGTCAGGCCTTTCTCGATGACAGTCGCGATACCCAGATGGCGCAGTTGAGCGTGACGCAGCAGCAGCTGGCGGAAGTCGCCGACAAGCAGGTAGGTGGCGCGCACGAGGAGCGCAGCTGGTGGCAGCAGTTCAAGGGCAGCATGGAAGGCTGGGTCGGCGGGCCGATCACCAGTGTCACCCAGGGCTTTGATGCGATGACCGACAAGGTGATCGACCTGACCATGCTGTTCATCACCCAGACGGTACTGTTCCCGCTGGGCTTTCTGTGGGTCGCGCTACGGCTGCTGCGCGGGCTGGCAAGGTTGCAGTGATGCTTGCAGTGACGCTTGCAGTGATATGTGAGGTGACGAGTGAAATGACAGCCCCGGCGCCGTCCGGTGCTGCGGCGTCAGAGGCAGAGACAGAGGCAGAGACAGAGGCAGAGACAAAGACAAAGAGAGACAGAGATGTCATAGCCGCGCGCCACCACGCCGATGCTTCACGCGCGTCATCAGCGACTTGCAGTCGACGGAGAGAATCTCGTCGCGATTGAAGATATGCGCGCGCACGAAGGCATCGAAGGCCTCGTAGCTGTCGGTGAGGGTGTGGATGTGCAGGCTTTTCAGGTCGCTCATGATATAGAGGCTGACCACCTCGACGCAGGCGGAAAGCTCCTCGGCGATGCGTTCGATGGCGCTGGGAGCGACGGTCAGGTCCACGAAGGTGGAGATGCCCTTGCCGAGCTTGTCGGGGTTGATGACGGCGGTGAACTGTTCGATCACGCCGCTCTCGACCAGCGCCTGGACGCGGCTGCGCGCATGGGCACGCGAAATGCCGAGCTTGCGGGCGATATCGGCGTAGGACATGCGACCGTCCTTGATCAGCAGGTTGAGCAGCTCACTGTCGGTGCGGTTGAGGTTCATGGGCCAGGGTCTCGACGGTCTTTGTTGTAGTGGTGCGCATGTCGTATCAAACCTGTGCGATCCGCACTTGTATAGTCCGACTGCAGCCCTGGCGAGGATATTCCGGCTCTGGAAATGACAACGGGACGCCAAGGCGTCCCGTTGTCATGTGCATGTTTAGAGCAGAAGCCTCAAGCGTCACTGATAGACGATCTCGCCCTGGGGCGCGTATGCCGTGACGTCGATCGGGCTCTGCTCGGCAAGATAGGCCTTGAGCACATCGGCATCGACGAAGCCGGTATCCAGGTAACCCGGCAGGTCAGTGACCTTCGGATAGCCATCCCCGCCGGCGGCATTGAAGCTCGGGACGGTGAAGCGATACTGGGCGTCCATGGCCAATGGCTGGCCCTGAATCATCACGTCGGAGACGCTGCCTTCTGCGCGATTGACGCGCAGGCTGACGCCGGCGAACTGGGCATAGGCGCCGGAGTCCACCGGTTGGGTGGCCACCGCCTCGAGATACTCGAGCACCTCGCTACCTGACATGGTCACGACCCCCACGGTGTTGCCGAAGGGCAGCACGGTCAGCACATCCTTGTAGGTGATCTCGCCCGCGGGCAGCGAGGCGCGTACGCCACCTGAGTTCATCACGCCGAAGTCGGCCTTGCCGGCCTGCATGGCGGCGGTGGCGATCAGACGTCCCAGGTTGGTCTGGGCAAAGCGCACCACGTCGCGATCGCCTTCCAGCTTGCCGTTGCTCTGCGCGACCGTGACGTTGAGCTGCGCCTGACCCTTTTCCTGATAGGGGCGCAGGAATTCGCGCAGCTCGCTGTCTTCGGCAATTTCCTCCGCGACCAGCACCTTCCTGCGCTCGCCATTCTCCTCGACGGTCTTCTTGAGATTCACCGGAATCAGCTGATAGTTGACCATGGTCAGCTCGCCATTGCGGAACTCGTAATCGGCGCGTCCCACGTACTTGCCCCATTCATGCGCCTGCACGATGTAGGTGCCGTTCTGGCGGTCCGGCTGGCAATCATCGCCGGGTGCAAAGTCCGCCATCCGGTTGGCACCCTCCATGCAGACCGGCTCCTGGGAGTGGCCACCGACGATCATGTCCAGTTCGCCGTAGGGCAGATAGCGCGCCAGCGAGACATCGCCCGGCGCATTGATGCCATGCTCGGCATTCTGATAGTGGCCCATGTGGGTGACGGCGAAGATCAGGTCCGGCTGCTCATGCTCGTTGAGCTCCTCGATGGCCTTGCGCGCCTCTTCCTTGGGGTCACGGAAGTCGAGATCGCTGAAGTATTCGGGGTTGCCGATACGCACGGTGTCTTCGGTGGTCAGGCCGATCACCGCGATCTGGATGCCATGCTCATCGAAGATCTTCCAGGGCGCGAACAGGCGCTCGCCGCTGGTCTTGTCGTAGATATTGGCGGCCAGCATCGGGAAGTCGGCCCAGTCGCGCTGCTTTAGCAGCACCGCCAGCGGGTTGTCGAATTCATGGTTGCCCACCGCCATGGCGTCGTAGCCGATGCGGTTCATGCCCTTGAAGTCGGGTTCGGCCTGCTGGAGATCGGATTCCGGCACGCCGGTATTGATGTCGCCACCCGACAACAGCAGCACGCTGCCACCTGCGGATTCCACCTCGGCGCGGATGCGGTCGACCAGCGTCTTGCGCGCCGACATGCCGTATTCGCCATCACTGCTCTGCCAGAAGCGGCCGTGGTGGTCGTTGGTGTGCAGCACCGTCAGGTGATAGGTGGTGTCGGCCTGCCATTCATGGCCCGCCTGGCTGGCACAGGCACTCAGCGTACTGAGCAGTGCAGCCCCCAGCAGGGCCTTCAGCGCCATGCGCGAGCGGGTAGGCGCGCACAAGCCCGGCGCATTTGATGAGATGAGTCGAGTATTCAGCATGAGCGATACGTTCCTTGTGTCTGGCTCCGGTGCGCAATGGCGCGTTCAAATCTGTGAGTGCTGATTGTCAGGGTGCTGATTGCAAGAGTGTTGATGGTAAAACTGCTTGAAGGGTGGGGACGGCATGAACAACCCCATGCAGTCTGCCTCATTGCTGTGGAAATTGGATGACCGACACCCGAAGTGCGAACTTTCTAGACCGACATGAAAAAACCGGCCAATGATGCGCCGGTCTTTTCATGTCTCATTGCTGCGCCTGCGGGTCAGGCGTGTTCCTGGTCCGCGCTGATGCTGTCGGTGGATTCACGCTCACTCGCTCTGGGATTGAACACCTCGGCGTCTTCCATCTTCGGCAGCAGCAGCTCGGCGATGATGGCGGTCAGGCCGCCCATGGTGATCGGCGAGCGCAGCGCATCGGCGAAGGTGCCCGGAATGGCGTTCAGCACATCCGGCACCATGCCGACGCCAAGTCCCAGCCCCAGGGCAAGCGCGATGATCATCATCTCGCGGCGCCCGATGGGCTGCGCCATCAGGATGCGGATGCCGGACACCGCGATCAGCGCGAACATCAGCGTGGTGGTGGCACCGAGCACCGGGCGCGGCATCTGGGTCAGCAGGGTGGCGATGAAGGGCGACAGACCCAGCAGCAGCAGGAAGCCCGCCACATAGCGGCCCACATGGCGGCTGGCGATGCCGGTCAGCTGGATCACGCCGGTGTTCTGGCTGAAGGTGGTATTGGGGAAGGTGCCGGCCAGCGCGCCGAGTGCGGAATTCAGGCCATCGCCCAGCACGCCGCCGCGCAGACGCTTCTGGTGTAGCTCATCATCCACGGCGAGCCCCGAGGCGCGTGCGCTGCCGGTGAGGTCACCGACCGTCTCGATGGCGGTGATCATGAAGATGAAGGCTACCGGCAGGAAGGCGGCCAGCGAGAAATCGAAGCCGGTATTCAGGGTCGCCGGATGCGGCAGGGCCAGCAGGGCGGCATCGGCCAGCTGTGGCGCATCATAGAGGCCACCGATGGCGGCGATGATGCAGCCGACGGCCATGCCGATGAAGATGGAGGCGATTCTCAGCCACGGATGACGCGAGACCTGGCAGGCCAGCACCGTGATCAGCACACAACCGGCCAGCGCCAGATTGGCGGGCGCACCAAAGTCCTCGGCGCCGAAGCCGCCGCCGATATCCGTCATGCCGACCTGGATCAGGCTCAGACCGATCAGCATCACCACCACGCCGGTGACCACGGGCGTGATGACCCGCTTGAGCCACGGCAATACCGTGCCCAGCGCCATCTCGATCAGGCTGCCCGCCAGGCAGGTGCCGAACAGCACCGCCAGTACCTGTTCGTCACTGGCATTCTGCGAACGAGCGATCAATCCGGCGGTGATCAGCGCGGAAACGAAGCTGAAACTGGTGCCCTGGATGCTCAACAGCCCTGAGCCGAACGGGCCGATGCGTTGGGACTGGATCCAGGTGGCGACACCGGAGACCACCAGTGCCATCGACAGCAGGCTGGCGGTGTAGGCATCGAGGCCCAGCGCGCTGGTGATGATCAATGTCGGTGCAATGATACCGGCCAGACTGGCCAATAGATGCTGGGCGCCGGCGAGTGCCGAGATGGGGACCGACGGGCAGCTTTCGAGGCCGAGCAGTGGTTCGTCGATCCCCTTGGAATCGGAAGAGGATTGGCTCATGTGACGCTCCTTGTTCTGCTCGCGGTGCAATGGCGAAAATGGTGTCGGGCACTGGAGTGTTCAGCGCGGGCAGCCAATTATAAGCAAGATGTGAACCAAGTTCAGTGCTCGTATCGATTTTTCCATCACTTGTTGCGTGTCCCGCGGCCAGGCCAGCGGATGAGCAGGCCAAGCCCGTGTGCCACAAACGCAAGATCCCCGCCGGGCGTGATGCCCGGCGGGGATCTGTCTGCGCTCTCGCAGCGCCTTGTCTGAGCGAAAGTACGCCCAGCGGCTCAGCGGCTCAGCGGCTCAGCGGCTCAGCGGCTCAGGGCGTCAGCAGGCGCTGGATATTGAGGCTGATCTCACCTTCGCCGAAGGTGCTCAAAAAGCCCTGGAAGTGCTCGGTGGCCACGTGGGCTTCGATGGCGTCTTCATCCCACCATTCTTCCAGTACCACGAAGTCGCCTTCCGGTACCGGCTCACCTTCCGCGACGTTCTTGTCGATCGCGAAGAATTCGTACTGCAGGCAGCCCTTGTCGGACTGGCTCTTCTCGACCAGTTCGGCGAGAGCATCGCGTGCCTTGTCCTGCTGGTCGGCGGGGAAGGTCAGTGTCGCGATAAGCTTGATGGACATGGCATGAATCCTGTCGTGGGCGTAAGAAGTGGACGTAACAGATGGGCGAAACGAATCAGGCACGCAAGTCGGACATCGCCGCCGGGAATGCACTGCGCTGGCCTGCCTCGAAAAGGTGGCATGTCCGCCATCGGGATGCAATGCGGCGGGCACGGGCGGCGACTTGCCCCCCATGCCCGCCGTTGGCCCGCAAGGCGGACACGTCGATGTCTTGCGGACAGTTGCTGTGAACAGATCTTCAGAATCCGCTCTTGAGCGCCAGCTGCTGAGAGCCCGGCCTTGAGTGCCCGGCCTTGAGAGCGAGCCTTACAGGCGAGTGAAGATCTCGTCTGCCGGCAGACGGGACTTGGGCAGCTCGGCATTGAAGTCGTCAGCGGCGCGGTAACCTAGGCTCACGGCGACCAGGGCATTGAAGCCTTTCTCGCGCAGGCCGAATTCCGCATCCAGTGCCACCGGGTCGATGCCTTCCAGCGGCACCGCATCGATGTTCAGGCTGGAGGCCGCATACAGCAGGCTGCCGTAGTTGAGGTAAACCTGCTTGTCCATCCAGTGCTGCAGGTCCTTGAGGTCATGACGGTGCAGGTCGATGAACAGTCGACGCGCGCCGTCCATCATCGCGCTGAACTCGTCATCCTTCTTGAAGCGGCCATCAGAGGCTTCGGTGTCCAGCAGGTGGTTCAGGTAGTCGTCGTCCAGGGTGGAGCGAGTGCAGAACAGCACGACGTGAGAGGCATTGGTGATCTTCGGCGAGTTGAAGGCGTACTTGTCATCGGTACCGGCGCGCGCGAAGCGCTGCTTGGCATCGTCGGATTCCAGCACCAGGAAGTGCCACGGCTGGGAATTGACGCTGGAGGCGCTCAGGCGCATCACGTTTTCCAGTTCCTGCCAGTCGGCGGCGCTGATCTTGCGTGCCGGATCGAAGGCCTTGGTGGAATAACGACGTTGCATGATGGCGGTGGGAGTCATGATGATGGTCCTCGTAGTGGCAGGCCAGTCGCTGAGCGTCCATGACCTTTTGGAAGAAGATGTCGCCATCATAGCGAGTGGATTCAGCGTTGAGTATCCGTGTTGTGCGCATCTTTAAGATGAAAAAATGGCACCAATCCAGAGAATTGGTGCCATATGTCAATTACTTGTCATCGCTGTGATGCTTTCATGGCATTAATGCTGCGGCAGGCTCTCTGGATGGCGTATCAGAAGAGGCACTCAGCATCAGGCCGTGCAGCTTGCGGCACTGGCCCGCCACATGGACTTCGCGTATCACGCGGTCGTCGCCCAGCATCATCAGCGCGAACAGCACCTCCTGCAGCGATACCTGGCTGGGCTGACCCCAGCGAGTGCGCCGTGCCAGCAAGGGCGTGGCGGCGGGGTCGAGCACGATGACATCGGCTTCCATGCCCGGACGCAGGTTGCCGACCTTGTCTTGCAGGCGCATGGCGCGCGCATTGCCCAGTGTCAGTTGATAGAAGCCCTGCCAGGGTGTCAGCGGTTGATTGGCGCGTGACTCAAGCCCCGCCACATCATGGGCGACCGCGCCGTGAAGCTGGCCGACCTGATAGGCGGCCTTGAGGCTCTCCAGCTGACACAGGCTGGAGCCACCGCCGACATCGGTGGCGATGCTGATGTTCATGCCCATGGCGCGGGCACTGGCGCGATCGAAGAGCCCGCTGCCGAGAAACAGGTTGGAGGTCGGGCAGAAGGCGATGCTGGCGCCACGATCCGCGATGCGCTGGCGCATGCCATCGTCCAGGTGGATGCCGTGGGCGAAGGTGGTGCGCTCATGGCTCAGGCCGACATCCTCATAGACCGCCAGATAATCCCGAGCGTCGGGGAACAGCTCGGCGACCCACTTCACCTCATCGAGATTCTCGGCCAGGTGGGTCTGCAGGTGCAGGTCCGGCTGGCTCTTGAGCAGTTGGCCGGCAGCCTTCAGCTGCTCGGGCGTGGAGGTCGGCGCGAAGCGCGGCGTCAGCACATAGCCGAGGCGGTCACGCCCGTGCCAGTCGGCGATCAGGCGCTCATCGTCCTTGAGCGCGGCGACCCCGGAGTCCAGCAACTCGGGCGGGGCATTGCGGTCCATCATCACGCGCCCGGCATGCACGCGCATGCCGCGGGACTGAGCGGCCCGGAACAGGGCATCGGCACTGCTGGCATGTGAGGTGGCGAACACCTGGGCGCTGGTCGAGCCATGACACAGCAGCGCATCGAGGAAGGCATCGGCGACCTCGGCGGCATGTGCAGGGTCGGCGAAGCGCTGCTCGGCGGGGAAGGTGTAGGTGTTCAGCCAGTCGATCAGGCAGTGGCCGTAGCTTGCGATGATATCCAGCTGCGGGAAGTGCACATGGGTATCGATGAAGCCCGGCATCATCAGGCCTTCGACATTGCGCGGCGGAGACAGCCGTATCAGCTCGCCCACGGCCTCATACCGGGCAAGCGAGCGATGATCCCCCACGGCGACCACATGGCCTGCATGCATCACCAGCAGCGCATCGGCGTAGTGTTCGACGGCGCGCGCCAGGGTCGCCGCCATGTCAGAGGCTCGGCTGTCTCTGTTTCCCTGATTGCTATCTCCCTTATCGTTGCCATCGCTCGAGGCCGCCTCACTCAGCATGGCGTCTTCAGGGTCGGCGACGAAATGCAGCAGTGCTCCACGCAGCAGGCTGACGCAGGAAGCGTCCTTGGCGGCCGCGCGCAGGGCTGCCGTCAGGCGCTGCTCATCCAGGTGGCAGGCCGCAGTGTGCGACGTGTCTTGGTCAGTCATCATTCGGCCTTCTGTGTCGTTTCTGTCTGGTGCATCGCGTCAGGAGCAAAATGGGCGCGCAGCTGGCGGGCACCCTGACGCGTCAGTCCATGGCTGTCCAGTGACGTGCCCTGGGCTGACGTGCCTTGGAGAGACGCGCCATGGCCGGTGGCCTTGTCGGACGAGTTCACGGCCGCTTCGTCACTGCGCCGCGCCTCGATCTGCAGCAGTTCCGCGACGACGCCAATCGCGATCTCCTCAGGGCGTTTGCCGGGAATGCCGGGCACGCCGATCGGGCAGCGAACGCGGGCGATCTGATGCTCCGCGAGATCGCCGCGCAGGCGCTGGCGAAAGCGCGCCCACTTGCTGCTGGAACCGATCAGCCCCAACGACGCCAGGTCATCTCGTGGTGCGAGCGCGGCGATCAGCGCCTGGTCCTCGACATGGTCATGGGTCAATACCAGCACATGGCTGCCCGCCATCACGGGTAGTGATTCACTGGGGGGCGCGGCTTTCGCGGTCGGCGGCTCGGTCAGGATATTGAACGCCTGACGCGCTACACGCCCCTCACAACCCGCGGGGGTCGTGGCGGCCGTGAGCTGCTCGGGGCGTGAGTCCCGCCAGTCGATCTGCCAGCCCAGAGGTGCCAGCAGCGTGACGATCGCTTGTCCGACATGGCCGGCGCCGAACAGGGCCAGCCGTGGCGCAAGCGCCGGGTAAAGCTCGATCAGCACCTGCACATGGCCGCCGCAGCATTGCTGGGCATGCTGGCCGAGCGCGATTTCCTCGAGCAGGCAGCCAGACTGTCCCTGGGCCAGCCTCTCACGGGCGCGCTCCACCACCAGCTGCTCCAGCCGTCCACCACCGAGGCTGTCGTGCAGCGTATCAGGGGTGATCAGCATCTTGCTGCCGGCACCACGCGGTGCAGAACCCGCCACCGTCACCACGGTGGCCAGTGCATGCGCCGTCAATGCTGCCTGGGCCTCGGCGAGCGCCTGATACCAGCGGCCGGTCGCGGCACTCTTTGCATTCATGACGGCACTCTTGTCGGCACTCTTGTCGACATTCATGACGGCACCTGCGTTGGCTCTGCGCCAGCAGTGTCGTGCTGCTCCTGCCAGTCACGCTGTTCGCGCGCCGCCAGCATCACGCGCTCCGGCGTGGCCGGGGTGTCCAGGCGCACCGCGCGGCGGTAGTCGGTCAGCGAGGCCAGCGCATCGCGCAGCGCCGCCCACACGCTGATGGCGAGCATGAAGGGCGGCTCGCCGACCGCCTTGGAGCGGTAGATGCTGGCGGCCGAGTTGGGATGTCCCTCCAGCAGGCGCACCTTGAGCGCGCCGGCCGGCACGTCACAGATCGCCGGAATCTTGTAGGTCGCCGGGCCATCGGTGAGCAGCCGGCCATCCTCGTTCCACTTGAGCTCCTCCGTCGTCAGCCAGCCCATGCCCTGCACGAAGCCGCCCTCGATCTGACCAATGTCGATGGCTGGATTGAGCGAATCACCGACATCATGCAGGATCTCGGCGCTTTCCAGACGGTATTCACCACTCAGCGTATCGACGACCACTTCGCACAGCGCCGCGCCGAAGGCGTAGTAGTAGAAGGGGTGGCCGGTGCCGCTGGCGCGATCGTAATGGATATCCGGGGTGGCATAGAAGCCCTTCTCGGACAGTGAGATGCGTTCTAGATACGCCGCCTGGATCAGCTCGCCCCAGGTCATCAGCACACCGCTCGGGCCATGCAGCTCGCCATCCGTGAGGCTCAGGCTGACGCGTGGCTGGGCGAGATGCTCGGCGGCGAAGTCGAGCAGGCGCATCTTGAGGCGCAGGCAGGCATCACGCGTCGCCATGCCGTTGAGGTCCGCCCCGGAGCTTGCCGCCGTCGGCGAGGTGTTGGGCACCTTGTCGGTGCGAGTGGCGGTGATGCGTACCTTGTCCACGCTCAGCCCCAATTCACGGGCCGCGACCTGGGTGATCTTGGTGTGCAGGCCCTGGCCCATCTCGGTGCCGCCGTGATTCACCTGCACGCTGCCATCGGTGTAGACATGCACCAGGGCGCCTGCCTGATTGAGGTGCTTGGCGGTGAAGGAGATGCCGAACTTGACCGGTGTCAGTGCCAGCCCCTTCCTGACCACCGGATTGGCGGCATTGAAGACGCGTATCTCGGCGCGGCGCGCCCAGTAGCGGCCACTGTCCTCGAGCTGATCGATCAGGGTCGCCAGCAGCGGGTGCTGATTGACGTGTTGGCCATAGTGCGTGGTCTCACGGCCCTCGCAGTAGAGATTGCGCTTGCGGATCTCCAGCGGGTCACGCCCCAGACGCCGGGCGATATCCTCCATCGCGGCCTCGACCGCCAACATGCCCTGAGGGCCGCCAAAACCGCGGAAGGCGGTATTGGACGCCACATTGGTGCGTGCGCGAATGCCGCGCACGTGGGCATTGCCCAGGTAGTAGGCGTTGTCGGCATGGAACATGGCGCGATCGACGATGGCATCCGAAAGATCCGGCGAGTGGCCGCAGTCGCCGGTCAGCTCGATGATGGCGGACTCGATGCGCCCGCTGTCATCGACGCCGAATTCATAGCGGTGGTGGAAAGGGTGGCGCTTGCCGGTCAGGCGCATGTCATCTGCGCGTGCCGGTCGCAGGCGTGCCGCGCGGCCCGTGCGCCGGGCGATCATCGCGGCCAGACAGGCCACCGGCGCGGCCTGGGTTTCCTTGCCGCCGAAGCCGCCTCCCATGCGGCGGGTCTCCACCGTGATGGCGTGGAAGGGCACGCCGAGCACTTCGGCGATCAGCTTCTGGACTTCGCTGGGGTGCTGGGAGGAGCTGTGCACCAGCATCTCGTCATCTTCGCCTGGCAAGGCCAGTGCGGCCTGACTCTCCAGATAGAAGTGTTCCTGGCCGCCGCTTTCCAGCTCACCGCTCAATTGCCAGGCGGATTTGGCGAGTTTGGTGCTGATGCTGTCGAGATCGCCGGCGCGACCATTGGCAAGCCGTGCCTGGGTGTGGGTCGGGCGCACCAGATCACCGCGGCTGGCCGCCTCGCGCGGGTCCAGGCACACCGGCAGGGGCGTGGTGGCGACCTTGGCCAGTCGCGCGGCCTGACGTGCCGCGCGCTCGCTGTCGGCGGCGACCACGAAGAGTGCCTGACCATGATGGCTGATGATGTCACTGACCAGCAGTGGGTCGCCGGGGAAGACCGGCCCCACATCGCTGTGACCGGGGATGTCGGCGGCGCTGAGCACGCAGACCACGCCGGGGGCACGGCGTACCGCTTCGATATCCAGCGCATCCAGAGTGGCGTGCGCGACCTCACTCATGCCGATGGCCAGATGCAGCGTGCCGGTGGGCAGCGGCAGGTCATCCACATAACGCGCCGAGCCGCTGACATGGCGCTGGGCGCTTTCATGCTGACGTGACTGGAGAATGGGGGCGGCCGGCGCGGCGCTGGCGTCGGACTCAAGGCTGTGCAAGGTACGCATCGAGGCTCTCCAGTGGCGTGAGGGAGGTCGTGGGCTGGCGCTCATTCAGGATGCGCTGGGCCACGCGGGGAATCAGATGGCTGGCGGCCAGCAGGCGATATTCGCGTGAACCGCGCACGTCACTGAGCGGTGAGAAATCGGCCTGCACGGCCTGCTCGATCTGCTGGCGAGTCTGCGTCGTCAGTCTGGCGGGCGTGAGAGATTCCAGCGCTTGCAGCGTCAGCAGTGCTTCCAGGTGAGGGGCGCGGGCCGGAACCCCGGCCATGCCGCCGAAGGCCACCCGCCAGTATTGCGCGCGCCCGCTGGCATCACGCCGCCAGGCGAAGACGCCGAGCAGGGTGGAGATGTCGTCGTCACGCCGCTTGGACAGCTTGTGCACCGCCAGCCGCTGGTTGGGCAGCGGGCGCGGCAGGAAGATGGAGTGGATGATCTCGTCCGGCATCAGCTGGGTACGCTTGTAGTCGAGGAAGTAGTCCTCGAGCTTCAGGATGCGCTCATTGTCCTGGCTCATCAGCTGGATATAGGCGTCCAGCGCGATCAGCAGCGGCGGCATGTCCCCGATGGGCGAGGCATTGCCGATATTGCCGCCCAGGGTGCCACGATGGCGGATCTGTTCACTGCCCAGTCGCGTGAGCAACTCCGCGCCATCCGGGTAATGTTCCCGCAGCAGCGGCATCAGCTGGTGATAGCTGACCGCGGCCCCGATCCACCAGCCTGCCTGACCGGCGTGCTCGCCTTCCTCTATCTTGCCAAGCGCCGCGACCTGGGTGGTGTCGATCAAGGCCGGGAAGTCGCGCAGGCGCTGGGTGTGCTCCAGCATCAGGTCCGTGCCGCCGGCGATCAGCGCGGCATCCGGGCGCTCGGCGCGCAGCGCCAGCAGGGCCTGCAAGGTGATCGGCCGATAGAAACGCCCGGTGTCGCGCTCGTCATCTGGGGCGGTGTCGTGCGCTTCCGCTGTGCTCACGCCAGCGTCCTGCAGGCTGGCTGGCCCGAATTCGCCTTGCAGCAGACGGTGAGCGGCCTCGCGGATCGGGCGATAGCCGGTGCAGCGACACAGGTTGCCGCCCAGTGCATGGTCGATCATGGTGTCGCGCTGTCTGGCATCGATCACTTCGCCCTGATCGATCTGGCGCTGATGACGGGCATGCAGCACCGCAAGGCTCATGGCGATGCCCGGGGTGCAGAAACCGCATTGACTGGCATGGGTGCTGACCAATGCCTGCTGCACCGCCGAGAGGGTTGGCGTCTGGCTGGCATCCGCCAACCCCTCGACGGTGATCAAGTCGCAGCCGGCCAGCTGGTGAGCGGGCATCAGGCAGGCATTGGCGGTGCTCACATTGTGGCCCGGCCCCTGCAAGGCAATGGTGCAGGCGCCGCAGTCGCCGGAGGCACAGCCTTCCTTGGTGCCGTCTTGCCCAAGTGAGGTGCGCAGCACTTCGAGTACGCTCGTTCCCGGTGCAGGTGAGGGCAGTCGGCACGCGCGCCCATTCAAGGTGAAGTCGATCATGCGGGCATCCTGTCAGGTCGTATTGTCATTGTGGTGCCTTGTTGCGTACAGCGTGCTTCCAACGCTCAAGCCCTTGTTCTGCCTTGTCGACGGGCTGGGGCTGTCTTGCCAGCGGGCCTGTTCTATCCAGGCGACGAGCGTTGGTCTACAGGCTGTTGTCTCTATCAATGTAACAGGTCGTATTGTGATTCCTGCAAGAATCTGACCAAATGGTCAGTCCATGTTGTGGTATTTTGTTCGCCGGTGTCTCAACGGGCTGTTTTCACTGCTGTTCCAACGCCACGTGATAGTCGCTTGACCAGAGCCTCCTGCTTGCGCACATCGCTGCTGACAGGCGAGTGAGACAGACAGGGGACTGTCGCCAAGAGACTCGAATGCTTTTTTCTGACCTGATGAGTGATGCCGATGCCCGCGGATTCTCCTTCTTCCCTTTACGCTGAAGTCCGTCGTACCCGTAGCGCGGAATTGAGCGTGCCGCCTGCCAGCTCTCCGCGTGAGCAAGCCGAGAGCCGTATTCTCGAGGCCGCCGAATGCGTATTCGCCTGTCACGGATATCGCGGCAGCACCTTGAAGCAGATTGCGGAAGTGGCTGAGTTGCCCAAGGCCAATCTGCTCTATTACTTCGGTTCCAAGGAGAAGCTCTACGTTCACCTGCTGGAGCAGACCCTGACGCGCTGGAATGCCTCGCTCGAGGATATCTCGCCTGATGACGAGCCGCGTGAGGTGCTGGAAGCGCTGGTGCGCGTCAAGCTCAAGCTGGCACGCCAGGCACCGCAGGCCTCGCGTCTGTTCGCGGCGGAGGTGATCAGCGGGGCGCCTTTCCTGCGCGATTATCTCAGTGGCGACCTGCGTGACTGGGTACAGGCGCGCTGTGATGTCATGAAGGCCTGGATGGCCGCGGGCAAGCTGCGTGAGGCGGAGCCGATGTGGGTGATCTACCTCATCTGGTCCACCACTCAGCATTACGCGGATTTCGCCGCCCAGATCGATCAGCTGGGGGGAGCGCCGCAGAGCGATGAAGACTGGGAGCAGCTGGCGGATTTCGTGGCCAGCACGCTATGTGATGGTCTGTGCCCGCGACAGTCATGAGCGGCGTGAGGGGCGTGAGCGGTTAAGCGCTTGAGCCGGCGGGTTCGGCGCTCTGTGAGTCGTCTGTTGTCTGTTGTCACTGCCTCGCCGCACAGCAAAAAGCCCGCCCCGGATTCCGGGGCGGGCTTTTTGGTTGCTGGTTCTGGGTTTTTGGTTCTTGAGTCTAGAGTCGTTATTGCATCGCTCGTTCTTGCGTCATTCTGGAAATGTGAAGGATAAGGCCATCAGGCGATCAGCTTGCCATCTCCAAGGGCATGCCAGCATCGCGATCCAGCACGGCTTCTTCCTCTTGCTTGGCCCCCGACAACTCGGCTTTCTCCAATTGAGAGAGGTCACAGTGTTGATGCATCTGCCAGCCATCGCGGGCATCGTCGGCCAGGTAGATCAGCGCGGCATCGGCGCTGGCCCACAGACGCGCGAGGTCACGTTGGTGGCGGGTGCGGTTGGCCAGCGGCAGCGCATCGGCGGTGACTACCACCACTGGCGCCTTGCGTAGCCAGCGCGGCGCATGGCTCGGCCAGCTGTGATGCACGGCGTCCAGCCAGGGCGCCTGGGGATGGCCGGGCGATGACTGCCAACGCCAGCCACGCCCGACTTCGGTGATCCCGCGCGCCGTCCAGATCAGGCTGCGGCGCGGCAGCTGCGCCTCCAGGCTTTTCAGCAACGCATCGTCGCTATCCGTCAGCGGCTGGATGGCTCCTGACATCATGCTCAGATACTCACCAGCATGCTGGCCGGCGGTCAGTTCCAGCTTGATGCGAGGCGCAGGGGCGAGGGCGATGCTGTTCTCCAGCGGTATGTGCATGCCGCATTCCATGCCGATGGTATAGACGCTCATGCCAGCATTCCTCGACGCGTCATGCTCTGACGCAGCAGGGTGTGGTGGCGGTGCATCGCCTCCCAGTCAGCGTGAGCCTTGTGGTTGATGTCAGGATTGAAGACGGCTTTCTGTTGCGCGATGGGCGATGCTGTCGGAGTCGATGTCTCGGCTGAGGCCTGGGCCGCCACGGCCGAGGCGGCAATGTCGGCCTGGCTGCGCGTGTCATGGGCCGGTGAAGGCGTCGTGGGGGCCGCCGTTGCCTTCAGGCTCAGCGGCGGTGCCTCGTAGCCCATCGCCATCACGCCCAGCAATTGAGCGGACTGGGCATTGGCGACATCCTGGGTGGCGCTACCAGAGCGCGGCAAGAGGGTGAATGTCTGTGTCGTGACCTTGGCTGTCATGGCTCGGCAGGTATCGAGGAGGGCAGTCATCGTTGAGGTGGCCATGAGAATGCTCCTTGCGCATCGCGAGCGCTTTATCGGGAATATTGCAGTCCGGCAAGGGTCGTTGGCGTTACTGCGCGGCGTATGACCTGTCGGCTGGCTAGTCTTGATCAAGCGGCTTGCGTGCCGATTTGATGTGATGAACAGTAAAAACAGTCGCTTGTGTCTGTGGTGCTGTGCGGATCATTGTCGTCGTGCAGCGCTTGAGGGCGTCAGAGGTGTCCAGAATGAGGAAAAAGCGCTCATCGCGAGGGTTACGCCTTTCGTCTATGCACTGTCAGTCAGCACCTGGCCCAGGCTTTGCACTGTCTTGATGCAATCGTTGCTCTGCGCTCACGCAGAATCTTTTCAGGAGTGTGTCTTCATGCCACGAGCGCCCATAGATCACAGCGCGCCCCCCGAGGATGACGTGTCCGGTGAATCCCGGGCAGTGCACCCGGATGGGGAAGCGCCTCCCCCTGTTGCCGATGCCGGTGCCGATGCCACTGTCAATCTTGCGACCAGTCTCGCTCGCCATGCCGCAAGGCAGGGCACCAGGAGCCTGAGCCTGCATCAGCGTCTGACCCGTTCGCTTGAGGAACTCACCCCGAATGAGCGGCGCATCGCGCGCTTTCTGCTTGCGCATCAGGATGAACTGGCGCTATACAACGCCGCGGAACTGTCACGTCTGACCGACGTCTCCAAGGCGACGGTCAGCCGCCTGTTCCGCCGCCTCGGCTATCAGGACTTCCGTGAGGCGCGGGATCAGGCACGCAGTCTGCGTCAATCGGGTGTTCCGGTGGCGGCAGCGCCGACGGCAGACCATCACCAGCGTCACTATGAGCAGGAGTGTCGCAACCTGCGTCAGGCGCTGGCGGCGCTGGACATGCTCGATATGGCGGCCTTGAGCGGCGCTCTGGCCAAGGCCGAGCGGCTGCAGATCATCGGCTTTCGCAATGCCTATCCACTGGCGCTGCACCTGCGCCAACAGTTGCTGCAGCTGCGCGCGCAGGTGGCGGTGTTGCCGCAACCCGGCCAATCACTCGGCGAGGAGGTCGCACGCCTGGGCGCCGATGATGCCGTGGTGGTATTCGCCATGCGCCGGCGACCGCAGGGGCTGGCCCGATTGCTTGAATGGCTGGGGCAGGCGCCATGTACGGTGCTGCTGGTCTGCGATGACAGCCTGAGCACCATCCCCGCCGGTATCGAGCATGTTCTGCGCTGCCCGTTGGACAGCGTCAGCGCCTTCGACAGCTACGCCGCAGCCATGAGCCAGATCAATCTGCTGGCCACGCGCTTGCTGCATGACGACCTCGTCGGCGGGCGCAGCCAGATTCGCCGCGTGACCGATACCTTCGATGCGCTGGAGGAACTGGGCGACGGCTGATCGTCCAGCTTGAAGTGCTCCTGCCTTCCTTCCTCTCTATCTATCTCCCTGTGGGCCGCCTGCCTTGCTTCTGATCTGTGTGGCGGCCCGATTCGACACGCCGTGCTCTGCGCACCCGCAGGGCGCATATGCCTCCCTGACTGCACCATCTGCTGCCATGTCGCTGGTATCTGCGCCTTGGTCTCGCCGTCATGCGAGGGCGTCATCCGCGATTTCGGCTCCCGCAGACGTGTATCGCTTCTTCTTCTTTCCATTCGCTGTTTGGCTTGCATGCCTGTGCTCAAGCGTGTTCTCAGGCCCCTGCTCGGGCGTGTGAGCCGCAGGTGACTCTGCGCTGCCTGCAACTCGATCACCTTATTGAGCACGAAGCGGAAGCTTTGGCACACCTGTTGCAAAGATTGATAAGGGAATCACTTGTTTCATTGGTCAGGTTCTGAAGACGAATGGGGCAGGGAGTCACTGGATCTGACTCGGCGAGACACTCGGCAAGAAGCACGGCGGGACGATCAACAACAACCAACAACAATCCACTGCCGCAAGGCACCAGGTGCATGACGAGTCGTTATCGCATCAGCGCCTGGCATTGACGGATACCGGAGTCGATCGATGAGCAAGCGTCACGAGAGCAAGGCCCAGCAGCGCACTACACAGACAGGCAACAAGCAGCGTTTTGGCAACTGGGTCCGCAAGGGAATATTGCTGGCCCTGTGGGGCACGTTGGCGTCCACCGCCCTGAGCGCACACGCGGATGCACTGAGTGACATCAAAGATAGCGGGGTGCTGAAAGTGGCGGTGCCCCAGGACTTCCCGCCCTTCGGCTCGGTCGGCCCGGACCTCAAGCCGCGTGGCTACGATATCGACATGGCGCGTTATCTGGCAGACGAGATGGAGGTGAAGCTTGAGCTGGTGCCGGTCACCTCGGCCAATCGCATCCCTTATCTGCAGACCCGCAAGGTCGATCTGGTGATCTCGAGCCTGGGCAAGAATCCCGAGCGCGAGAAGGCGATCGATTTTTCCGATGCCTATGCGCCGTTCTTCCTGGGCGTGTTCGGCGAGAAGGGCAGTGAGGTGGACTCCGCGCAGGGACTGAGCGAGAAGACCATCGGCGTGACACGTGGCTCGGTGGAAGACATGGAGCTCAGCAAGGTGGCACCGGAATCGACCACCGTGAAGCGCTTCGAAGACAACAACACGACCTTGTCGGCCTTCCTGTCAGGCCAGGTCGAGATGATCGCCACCGGCAATCTCGTCACCGCCGCCATCGCCGAACGCAATCCTGCCCGCGTGCCGGTCAGCGTGCTGCCGCTCAAGAACTCTCCCTGCTATGTGGGCATGCGTCATGACACGCCGGCGCTCAAGGCGCGCGTGAATGAGCTGATCGCCCAGGGGATCGAGGATGGCACGCTCAATACGCTCTCCGAGACCTGGTTCAAGGCGCCGCTGCCGTCACTGGATGCCTGAATCGAGACGTCACACGTCTGATCCCTTTGCCCGTGAGGCTTGATCGATGAACTATCTCCCGGATTTCCCGCGCCTGTTGCCGTATCTGCCCGACCTGATGGCCGGGCTGATGACGACGGTCTGGCTGACGGCGCTGACCACCACGCTGGGGATACTCGGCGCGGTGATGTGTGTCTGGCAGCGCCATCGTGCGCCGACCAGCCTCTTCAGCCGGCTGCTGGGCATGCTGGTGGAGCTGCTGCGCAACACGCCCTTCATCGTCCAGCTGTTCTTCATCTTCTTCGGTCTGCCGGCGCTGGGGCTGTCACTCAGCGCCGAGATGGCCGCAGTGATCGCGATGACGCTCAACCTGGCGGCCTACAGCAGTGAAATCCTGCGTGCCGGGGTCGATGCCACCGGTCGCGGCCAGTGGGAAGCCGGGCGGGCACTGGGGCTTACCCGCTGGCAGAGCTATCGCCATGTGGTGCTGATGCCGGCGCTGGAACGCATGTATCCGGCGCTGACCAGCCAGTGCGTGATCGTGATGCTGGGTTCCGCCGTGGTCTCCCAGATCAGCGTGGCGGACCTGACCTTCGCGGCCAACTTCATACAGTCACGTACCTTCCTGAGCTTCGAGAGCTACGTGGTGACGGCAGGCATGTACCTGCTGTTGGCCATCGCGATGCGCGCCTTGCTCAACCGCATCGGGCGTCGCCTGTTCGGCTTTCGCCACCTGACGCCGGCCCCGCGTAGCCGTCTGTCTTCCCATGTCCTGAAAGAGGCCCACTCATGATCGACTTCACGCTGTGGGACATTCTGCGCAACCTGTTGCTGGCGGCGCGCTGGACACTGGCGCTGTCCCTGATCGCCTTCATCGGCGGCAGTCTGGTCGGGCTGGCGCTGACCTTTCTGCGCCTGACCCGCTGGCCGGGGGCGGCGCTCTTCTGTCGTCTCTATACCGAGCTGTTCCAGGGCACGCCGCTGTTGATGCAGCTGTTCCTGGCCTTCTTCGGCGTGGCGGTCTTCGGGCTGGATGTCTCGGCCTGGACGGCGGCGGCCGTGGCGCTGACGCTGTTCAGCAGTGCTTTCCTGCACGACATCTGGCGCGGCTGTGTCGAGGCGGTGCCCAAGGGGCAGTGGGAAGGGGCGCGGGTGCTGGGGCTCGGCTATCTGAAGACCATGCGTCATATCATCCTGCCGCAGGCGCTGCGCATGGCCATCGCGCCGACCGTCGGCTTCTCGGTGCAGATCATCAAGGGCACCGCGCTTGCCTCGGTGATCGGCTTCGTCGAGCTGACCAAGGCCGGCACCATGCTCAACAACGCCACCCTGGAACCCTTCACCGTCTTCGCGCTGGTCGCGTTGCTGTATTTCGCCATGTGCTATCCGCTGTCGCGGCTGGCTCGCCACCTGGAGGCACGTCTCAATGTCACTGCTCGCTGAAGTTTCTGCGCTGGATAGCGCCTCATCCGACACCGCTGTCTCCGAGAAGGCCGCTGTCACCGAGAGCGCTCCCGTCTCCGACAGCGCCCCTGACACCGAGAGCGCCAAGGCACCGCTGGTCAGCCTGTCGGCGCTGACCAAGTCCTTCGGCGACCTGCCGGTCCTCAAGGGGATCGATCTCGAGGTGCGTCCGGGTGAGGTGGTGTCGATCATCGGTCGCAGCGGTTCCGGCAAGAGCACCTTGCTGCGCTGTATCAATCAGCTTGAACAGCATGACGGCGGCGCCATTCATGTCGCCGGCAAGCTGCTGGACGGTAGCGAGATGGACGCCGCCGCCCTGGCGCAGGATGTCGGCATGGTGTTCCAGAGCTTCAATCTGTTTCCCCACAAGCGCGTCGGCGAGAACGTGATGCTGGCACCGATGCTGGTCAAGGGCATCGCTCGGGATGTCGCCGAGCGCGAGGCCCGCGAGATGCTGGCCAAGGTCGGACTGGGGGAGAAATTCGATGCCTGGCCGAGTCAGCTCTCCGGTGGCCAGCAGCAGCGGGTGGCGATCGCGCGCGCTCTGGCGATGCACCCCAAGGTGCTGCTGTGCGATGAGATCACCTCGGCACTGGACCCGGAGCTGGTCGGCGATGTGCTCAAGGTACTGGAACAGCTCAAACGTGAGGGCATGACGCTGATTCTGGTCACCCACGAGATGAATTTTGCCCGTGATGTGGGCGATCGCGTGATCTTCATGCATCAGGGGCGCGTGCATGAGTCGGGGGACCCCGCGACGCTGTTCGCCAATCCGGCCACGGAAGAGCTGCGCCAGTTCCTCGGCGCGGTGCTATGAGCACAGCGTCTTGAGCGAACAGCGGTGGACCACATCATGAGTCGAAAGGAGTCGCTCCCAGTGGACAAGCGTATCTATGTAGCGCCGGCGCGTTTCTCGGGGCCGCGGGGACAGGGGCGGCGGGGACAGGGGCCGCTTGATGGCCAGCGACTGGTGGTCAAGGATCTGTTCGCGATCAAGGGCGAGCGCATCGGCCAGGGCAATCCTGACCTGCTGGACAGCGCCTCCATCGAGCGGCAGACGGCGCCCAGCGTGTTGGCGCTTCAGCAGGCAGGGGCCGATTATCGGGCCCGCACCACCACCGATGAGCTGGCCTACAGCCTCAACGGCACCAATGCGCATTTCGGCACGCCGGAGAACCCACGTGCGCCGCTGAGGTTGCCGGGCGGCTCGAGTGTGGGCTCTGCGGTGGCGGTGGCGCGCGGCGAGGCGGAGATCGGGCTGGGCACCGATACCGGCGGCTCCATCCGCGTGCCGTCCAGTTACTGCGGGCTTTATGGGCTGCGACCGACCCATGGTCGTATCAGCATGACCGGGCTCAAGCCGCTGGCGCCGCGCTTCGACACCGTAGGCTGGATGACGCGGGATCTGGCGACGCTGACGCAGGTCAGTGAAGTGTTGATGCCGGCGGCGACAGCAACCCGTCTACCTGCACGTATCATCCTGCTGGTGCCGGAAGGGCTGGCCGCGGGGCCTTATCAGCGCCTGCTCGGGCCGCTGTCCCGGCGTCTTGAGTCGCTCGGCTTTCAGTGCGAGCGGCTCATGTTGAGCCAGGCCTTCATGGCGCGCGCCAGTGAAGCCTTCCGGATTCTGCAGGGCTGCGAGATTCGTCGCACTCACCAGGGGTGGTTGAGTACGCCGGAGCAGGGGCCCGAATCGCGCTGGCCGCGCCTCAACCCGGATATCGCGGCGCGTCTCAAATGGTGCATGACGCTCAGCGATACCGACGAGCAGGCAGCAGAAGCCAAGGCAGACACCGTTCGTCGCTGGTATCGCCAGCAGCTGGCGGCCAGTCAGCCGGCCAGCCAGGCAGCCAGTCATCAGGAAGGCAGCGAGGCGCCAGCGGAGTCCGGCAGTCGCGCGTCTCATGCCCAGGCCGAAGCCACCAGCGAGGCAGTCTTCGTGCTGCCCACCACGCCGGGCGCCTCACCGCTGCTGGGCGCAAGCCTTGAGGTGATGGAGGCCTATCGTCATCGCCTGATGGGACTCACCGCGCTGGCGGGCTTGAACGGTGCGCCGCAGCTGAGTCTGCCGTGGCTTGCCGACTCGGCGGCACGCCTGCCACAGGAATCCGCGCCCCCGCCCTGGGGCGTGTCATTGCTGGGCCTGCCGGGACGTGATGAGAGCCTGCTGGCCTTGGCCCGCATGTTGGAAAACTGACCTGCATGTTGGAAAACTGACCAGCGCTGCCTTGCATGTGCGATTGCAGACATTGTCTGGAGTTGACCAGAAACGCCGCATCCCGAAAGGGCTGCGGCGTTTCTGGTGATGGCGCTTGAAGGGATGGTTCGTCAGCTGGCGGGGGTATAGGGATGTTCGCGCTGCCAGTGTTCGGCGATATCGATGCGTCGCGTGATCCATACCTTGTCATGCGATTGGACGTAGTCGAGGAAGCGCTTGAGTGCCGCGAAGCGTCCCGGGCGGCCGGCGATCCGACAGTGCAGCCCGACGGAGAGCATCTTGGGCGCGGTGTCGCCCTCGGCATAGAGTACATCGAAGGCATCGCGCAGGTACTGGAAGAAGTCCTCGCCGCTATTGAAGCCCTGGGCGCTGGCGAAGCGCATGTCATTGGTGTCCAGGGTGTAGGGCACGACGAGATGCGGCACCTGCTCACCATTGGCGGTGGTCACCTCCATCCACAGCGGCAGGTCATCGCCGTAGTAGTCGCTGTCGTAGGTGAAGCCGCCGTGTTCAACCACCAGTCGGCGGGTATTGGGGCTGTCGCGCCCGGTGTACCAGCCCTGTGGCGCATGACCGACCAGCTCACGATAGCTCTCCACCGCGCGTTCCAGATGGGCGCGCTCATGGGCCTCATCCATATGCTGGTAATGAATCCAGCGCCAGCCGTGACTGGCGATCTCGTGGCCATCCTCCAGGAAACGCGCTACCAGATCCGGATGGCGCGCCAGCGCCATACCGACCCCGAAGACCGTTAGCGGTAACTCGCGGCGCTTGAATTCATCCAGAATCCGCCACACGCCACTGCGCGAGCCATATTCGTAGATCGACTCCATGCTCATGTGCCGCGCGGGGTAGGCCTCGGCACCGATGATCTCGGAGAGAAACTTCTCGCTCTCGCTATCGCCGTGCAGAAGGCAGTTCTCGCCGCCTTCCTCGTAGTTGAGCACGAACTGGACCGCGATCTTCGCGCCACCCGGCCAGTTGGCATGCGGTGGCGTGTCGGCATAACCGATCAGATCACGCGGATAGTCGTCGCCCCACAGGGCATTGTCGGTGTCTGGCATCGTGCGGCTTCCTTGCGGGTGGCTAACGAAATGAAGAGCGAAATGAATACCCCATCACTCTCCATTGATGTGCAGGCTTTGTGCCATCACGGCGCATGGTGGCGGCGTCACGCTTCCATTCCGCATCAATTCGTCGGTGACCACCAGCGTGGCAGCAACCGTGCGACTTCCGGGCGCATGAAGCGGTCATCGATCAAGTGGATCACGCCCTGATCCTGCTCGCTGCGAATCACTCGGCCGGCAGCCTGCACTACTCTGGTGAGCCCCGGGTACAGATAGGTGCAGTCATCGGCATTCAAGGGCTGGATGACCGGGCGCGATGCGCGCGTATTGTCGTGTGGGTCGCCTTCAGCCTGTTGCGGCTGGCTACGCCGCTGTGCGTCGTTGTCGAGCCACGTGGCAAGACGCTGCTTGAGTGCTTCATTCTCGGGACTGAAACCGGCCAGTCCGAGGGTGGCGATGAAGGCCCCGATCAGACGCGAGCCGGGCAGATCGATCCCTTCGCCGAAGGCGCCACCCAGCACCGCGAAGCCGATGCCTTGTCCCTCGGGCGTGAAGCGCTGAATGAAGCCGGTGCGCTCCGCTTCCGTCATGGCGCGGGTCTGGCGCCATTGGGGAATCTCCGGCGCCAGCTGTTGCAGGGTGCTGGCGACCTGTTCCAGATAGGCGAAGCTCGAGAAGAACGCCAGATAGTTGCCCGGGCGTTGCCGGTATTGGCGCGCCATCAACTCGGCGATCGGCCGGTAGGAGGCGTCGCGATCCCGCAGGCGTGTCGATAGCCGATGACGACTGACCTGCACCTGGGCCGCGCTGAACGGGGAATCGACACTCAGCCAGACGGCATCGTCCGCCAGACCCAGCAGGCGATGGTGATAGGCCGGTGGATTGAGTGTGGCCGAGAACAACAGGATGGCGTGACTGGCGCGCAGGCGGGGTGCCAGCCACGGCGCCGGACTGACGCAGCGCAGTCGCGGCTGGATCTGGCGCACGCTGCGCCCGCGGGCCTTGTGTGGCCGGGCTGACGCGTCAGCTTCTGTTCCTGCATCCGATGCTGCGCCGGAACTCGAGCTTGAATCGCTGGCAAGCGACGCCTGCCGCGCAGGGGGCGTGGCGGAGAGTTCGACCTCGAACAGCGAGTGATCGCCAAAGCCTTCGGCGAGTCGCGCCAGGGTCAGTGCCGCAAAGTAGGCCTCCATCATCTCGACATCGGGTTCCACGCGGCGCCTGGCCGTGGAAGAGGCCGAGCCGGAGACTGTCGTTGCAGTGCCTGTATCGGTAGCACTCGGAGCAGCAGAGGGGGCATCGCTTGCGATCAGGCCCAGCTGTTCGGGGGCTTGTGTGGCTGTCGCTGGCTGTTGCCTGGCCGCAGCAGGGTTTGCGGCCTTGTCAGGCTCCGCCAACCAGTCGCCCATCGCGCCGGTCCATTGGCTCAAGGCCTTGAGGAAGTCGCCGGGTAGCGCCTCCAGTGCAAGGCGCTGCGCCTTGTGGCCTGCGTCCTTGCTATCGACCTTGCTTGCCTGTGTCTCGCCGTCAGCACCCTGCTTGAGCTGCTCCAGCGCTCGCCATTGCCGGGCCAGTGCGCGTGAAGCCGAGCGCAGCGGGGCCGGATGGCCCTTGCGGCTCAACTGCTTGAGCAGGAAGTGGAACTGGCGGGCGTCGAGCTCGGTGCTGTACATGCCGCGGGCGCGCTCGATGAGGTTGTGGCTCTCATCGACCAGCACCACCGTGCGCCAATCATTGGCCTGGCTCAGGGCGAACAGCAGCGCATGACTGTCGAAGTAGTGGTTATGGTCGCCGATGATGACATCCGCCCAGCGCGAGAGCTCCTGGGCGAGAAAGTAGGGGCAGATGTCGTGGGCCAGGGCGTGGCGGCGTGTCGTCGCCAGATTCAGGGGGCGTTGGTCGGCGAGCGCGGCGTCGCGTGCCGCGGGCAGGCGATCATAGAACCCGCGCGCCAGCGGGCAGGACTCGCCATGACAGGCGAGGGACGGGTGCTCGCAGGTCTTGCTGCGCGCGCCCAGTTCCAGAATGCGCAGCGGTGTCGCCGGTGTCTTTTTCTGCCCCTCGCTGTCGTCAGCGGCTGGTGCCAAGGTGGCCAGCGCGTCGAGTGCCAGCGCGCGGCCCGGGGTGCGGGCGGTGAGGTAGAAGAGTCTGTCCGTGCCGCTTGCGGGCATCGCGCGCAGTGCCGGATACAGCGTGGCCAGGGTCTTGCCGGTACCGGTCGGCGCCTCGGCGAGCAGCTCGCGGCCGGTCATCACCGCCTTGTAGGCATGCTCGGCCAGTTGGCGTTGACCGGGGCGCCAGCTCGGCCACGGAAAGGCCAGGCGGCTCAGCGCGCTGTCGCGGGCACTGCGATGGGCCAGCTCATTGGCGGCGAACTCGCTGAAGCGTGCCGCCAGACGTGCCAGCTCCGCCTCCAGCGCCTCACGGCTCCACCAGGCTTCCAGACGCTGCTCATCAGGCTGTGCCTTGCGGCTTTTGGGGTCAGCCTGGTCAGTCTGCTCGTTCTGCTCGTTCTGCTCATCATGCTCGCTCTTGGTGCCCCTGGGCGCATCCGCCGCGATGTCCAGATAGACCAGCGCGAGCGTGATACCTTCGAGGTCCCGGCTGCGACACATCAGTGCGCCGTAGACGCGTGCCTGGGCCCAATGCAGGGCGCGATGGTGCGCGGGCTGGCGGGAGAGGTCGCCGCGATGGGTCTTGATCTCCTCGAGGCAGTTGCGCTTGGGATCATAGCCATCGGCGCGCCCACGGATGGTCAAATTGCCGATGTCACCGCTGAGCGAGATCTCGCTTTCATAGTCCTTGCCGCGTCGGCGCACGATACGCTGATGACCACGGATGCCCTGCTGGGCGGTAGGCGATGGCGTGAAGCGCAGGTCCAGATCGCCCTCGCGCGCGGCAAAGGCACACAGTTCGCGTACTGCGATCCGGTAGCGTGCGGGCTCAGCGTGGGTCTCGTCCGCCTTGATCATGATGCAGGAGGTGCCTTGTGTCGGGAGCATTCGTCCGCTGAGGCCTCGGTCGCGCTCAGCCATTCGACTCGACATTCCAGCGCCGGAATCGCATGGCGTGCGAACAGGGCCAGCCATTGACGCTGGTTGTCCTGCAGACGGTCGGTGGGCGCCTTGACCTCGATCAGCCGATAACGGTCGCTGCTGTGCTCGGGGAAGAACTGGATCAGGTCCGGCAGGCCGGCGCGATGTTCGCGAGGGTTGGCCAGCAGGTGGCGGAAACAGGCTTCCAGATGCGCGGGCGGAATGCAGTCCAGTGCGTGGTTCAGCAGTTGTTCGCTCAATAGCTCCCAGTGCACGAAGGGTGCCTGAATGCCCTGTTTCTGCTGGTGGCGTTCACGAATCACCTTCCGGTAGCTTTCGTCCTTCAGAAGCGCGAAGCAGGCCTCGAAAGCGGCCTGGCGACGGCTGACGAAGTCAGGGCGATAGAGGTCCGCCGGGCCGGTGTGGAAGGCGTGGAAGAAGGCCCCCGGCAAGGGGGCGAACAGCACCTCCCAGCACAGCAGGGTGAAGAGCGCGGGAATCAGGCCATTCTCGACATAGAAGACCGGTGTCTCGGGCATGGCCAACGCATGGGCGGCTGCGCGCTCGACACCGTGGATACCGTCAGCCGCCGAGGTGGCAAGGTCGGGCACCGTGAGGGTGATCTGCGGCGTGGTCGGTGCCTTGACGCGGCTTGGCGCGGGCAATCCGAGGCCACGGCACAGACGCGGCAGGGCGCGTTCGAGTGCCAGCTGCTCGTCCAGCGTGATCTCGGCGCGCGCCAACCGCTCGCTGGCCAGCGCGTGAGCTGCGCTGATATCGCCAGACAACTCCAGTGCTCTCACCCGGCGCGGCATGGCACGCGGGGCATATGCGGAATCCTCGAAACAGGCGTATTGACGGGCAGCGGCCTGATGCCAGCCCTGACGCTCGGCGTCGCGGGCCAGCGAGAAGCGCAGGCGGTCACGCCGCTGCGCCAGCCAGGCATTGGCACGATCATCAATAGCACGCCCGTCAGTGGCATGAGCGTCAGTGAGCTGATGAGTCGTGGACGGCTCACTGCGGATCGCGTTTACCGCAGCGGACGGCGTCGCATCCAGCGCCGCGACGATGCGCTGCCAGTGCAACTCAAGCTCGGCGTTCGCCGTGCGGTCCAGCCGCTCGCTGGCTTGCTGCCAGTCCTCACGCAGTTGCTCCAGCGCCAGATAGCGATCCACCTCCCAGCGATGGGTGAAGGCGCGCGAGGCCGGCGACAGGGCGACCGTCTCGCAACGCAGCAGGCCCAGCTCGCTGAGTACGAAGTCCGACAGATTCTGGCGCAGGTTGCCGAAGAACATCAGGCTCAGGCGTCGCGACAGCTCACCCAGCCCGACACTCAAGGTGTCGGCGGCAGGGTCGTTCAACCACGCTGGCAGTGGCCGTGGCGTGACATCGCCCAGCAGCTCGCTGATGGCATCATGCATGCGGCGCTTGGGTGTACTTCTGGGCAGCTCGGCAAAGGCAGCCCGGAGGCGCGGCAAGGTCACCAGCGCCAGCATCTCGTCCAGACTCAGATCGGCATTGTGGCGGCACAGGCCGTCAGGCGTGGCACTGTCGGCGAGCGGTGTGATCAATGGCTGGCTTGCGGCCTCGATCGTACCTATCTCGGCATAGTGCAGCTGCGAGAGCTCGAAATGATCGCCCTTGCGCATCAGCAGTCGCACCAGCAAGGCCCGCGACGCATCCGGCAGGCGAGTGATGGCGTCCACCGTGGCACGCTCCGCCTCTGTCAGCAGATCGGCGTGACACTGGCAGACCCAGTCGATCAGGGTGTCGAAGTTGGCCAGGTAGTAGCGCGGATTGTCGAGGGGAGCGGCTTGCATGGCGACCTGTCGAAGTGGCGGGCAGTGCGGCGGTTTGCCCGAAAGCATGGGGTTATATACAGTATATGGCCATTTGGCGCGCTGCAATCTCTTGCAAAGCCTGTCACGAGTCACCACCTGACTGTCATCCAGTGGTAAAATCGTTTCATCTGCATGTCTTGAAAGCTTCATGACACGACAGGTGGGCAGGCGTGACAGCGCGTCGACCGCGATTCCTCCCCTCGGAGGCATTTCCGCGATGGTTCAGGACGGGCCATCGATCATCATTCAAGCAGGGCAGGAAGGCAGTCCATGTTTCTTGATCAGTTTCACCGGGTCGAAGATGGCCGCGTGCGGATCACCGCCGAGCAGGCAAGTCGTTTCGCCAAGCAGATGGCGGGGGATTACAACCCCATTCATGACCCGGACGCGCGACGCTTCTGTGTGCCCGGCGACCTGCTGTTCTCCCTGTTGCTGGCGAAATTCGGTCTGTCGCAGTGCATGACCATCCGTTTCTGCGGCATGGTCGGCAACGATGTGCCCTTGATCTTCGAAGCGCTGGACGCCCCCGACGAGAATGGCGTGTCCCTGCTGGTACGCGATGAAGCCGGCAAGGTCTATCTGACGGTCGAGCGCAGCGGCGATACCACCCATGACGAGGAAGTGGTCGCCAATTTCACCCGCCAGTACATCGCCTTCTCCGGGCGCAACTTCCCGCACTTCCTGCAGCCGTTGATGCTGGAGAAGGGCGTGATGTTCAACCCGGCACGCCCGCTGGTGATCTACGACAGCATGGGGTTCTGTTTCGAGCGCCTGGATATCGCCGACCTGCACCTCGACTTCGTGGGGTCATCGCTCGAGGTCAACGGCAAGCGTGGCGATACCCTGCTCGAGTTCAGCATCCATGATGGCGAGCAGTGCATCGGCAGTGGTTCCAAGAAGCTGGTCGTCAGTGGGCTGCGGGATTACTGCGCCGAGACCATGGATGCGTTTGTGGAGTCCTTCGAGGCGCTCAAGCGCGAAGCCGAAGCCTGAGATAGCCGGCCAGTCTGACGCTTGTCGCCAGTCGCCCCGCGCATGAGTCAGCAGTCTTGAAGACGCCCGCCAGAGAATTCTCTGGCGGGCGTCTTGCCATCTGAATGCCACAACGCTTGTGAAGCATCGCTGGGAGTCGCCGGTTGTCATTAACCGCCGGCTGGCTGGCTCACCGTGTGACCCTCTAACCGCGCTCAGCGCTTGATGCTGATCGGCGCCAGTGCATCGCCCTGGGGCGTGATGCGCCCGATGATGGCGCTGGCGTGATAGCCGGCGGCCTTGAGCGCGGCCAGGCAGAACTCGGCTTCCCCGGCTGGCACACTGGCCAGCAGGCCACCGGCCGTCTGCGGATCGAACAGCAGCGGATAACGCGGATGATCGATGACGCCGGCCTGATCCTTCAGGGCACGCTTGAGGCGTAGATTGGCCGGTTGCAGCGAGCTGACCACGCCGCGGGCGACACAGTCCTCGGCGCCTTCGAGCACCGGCAGGGCATCGAACTCAAGCTCGGCATCCACGCCGCTGGCGCGGGTCATCTCGACCAGATGGCCGAGCAGACCGAAGCCGGTGACATCGGTGGAGGCGCTCGCCTGATGCGCGCGCAGGATATCCGCCGCGCGCTGACTGGATTGCTGCATGCTGTCCAGCGCGGCGTCGATCCAGCGGCCGCGGGCTTCCAGGCGTGCGTGCGCCGCCAACAGCGTGCCGGTGCCGATGGCCTTGGTAAGCAGCAGCACATCACCCGGCTGCATGCCGCCCTTGCAGGTGACGCCGGCCAGACTCTCCTCCACCAGACCATTGAGCGCGAAGCCCAGCGCCAGCTCCTGACCTTCACCGGTGTGGCCGCCGACCAGACTGCAGCCCGCCTCGTTGAGCACCTCGGTCGAGCCCTGCATCAGCTCGCGCACCAGCGGTTCGACCTTGCGCTCGACCCCCTGTGGCACCGTGGCCACCGCCGTCGCCGTGTGCGGCGTCGCGCCCATGGCGTAGAGATCGCCCAGCGCGTGATTGGCGGCGATGCGCCCGAACAGATAGGGGTCATCGATGAAGGCGCGGAAGAAGTCGATGCTGTGCACCAGCGCCTGTCCTTCGGGTACGCGCACGATGGCGGCATCATCCGGAGCATGCAGCCCGACCAGCACGTCCGGGTTCTCGCGCGGGGCCAGACTCTGCAGCGCTCGCGACAGCACGCTGGCGCCGACCTTGGCCCCGCAGCCGCCGCAGCGCATCGCCAGTGCGGACAGGGCCTGATGCGCCTCCTGCTCATCCAGCTCGGCGGTCAGGCGCGGATGCAGCTTGCCATCGCTGCCCCTGAGCGCCTGCCAGGCAGCGCTGATACGCTGGTGCAACCCGGCAAGGCCGCCGGTATTCGTGGCGTCCTGCATGCTGGGCAGTTCATTGAAGCGAGCCATGAACTGACGGTCGATATGGTCCTTCCAGCGCCACAGCCACGGGCGCAGACACGGCGCGACCAGCCCCAGGCTACCGCGTGAGGCGATGGCGTCGCGATCCCCGGTGCTGATCAGCGCTAGCCAGCGCGACTGCGGGATATGCGCCTTGAGTGGCTCGCCGCGTACGGCCCGTCGCAGATTGTCGGCCAGTGGCCGCGCCTGACGCACGGCGAACACCCCGGCCTTCTCGCGGGGATGGTTGAGCTGATGCGCGATATCGCCCGCGGCGAAGATGGCGTCATCCTCAAGCGTCTGCAAGCTATCGCGCACCTTGAGGAAACCATCCTCGTCCAGGCTCAGTCCGGTCTTCTCCAGCCAGCGCGCGCCACCGGCCCGTGTCACCCAGATGGCCTCATCCGCCTGATGGCAGGCACCACTGGCACTGATCAGCTGGCGCTGGGTGGTCGAGGATGCACGTTTCACGGCCGTGATCTCCTCACCGAAATGTACCTGGATACCACGCTCGTGCAGGGTAGTGGCAAGTGCCTCACTGACCGTGTGCGCATGGGTGGGCAACAGACGCTGACCGCGGGTGATCAGCGTCAGGTTCGGCTTGAGCGCCTCGGGCAACTCGGCGGCGAGGCGCTGCTGGATGGCCAGCAGCAGCTCGACCCCGCCGGCACCGCCGCCGACCAGCACGATATCGAGCGGGCGCTCGGCGCTTCTGGCGCGCTCGAGCAGACTCAGCCAGCGCTGCTGGAAGGTGCTGATCGGCTTGACTGCGACCACGGGGGCGTCTGCGGCTTCAGGGTCACCGATACCGTCGATGTGGGACAGGCGAGGCGTGGAGCCGATGTTGATCGACAGCAGATCATAGTCGACCGCCGGGCGCTCGGCGCAGATCACGCGGCGTTCACGGCGGTCGATGTCGATCACCTGATCGCGATAGAAGCGGGCGCCGGCGAACTGACACAGTCGGCGCAGGTCGATATGCACATCGTCGAACGTATAATGACCGGCGACGTAGCCCGGCAACATGCCGGAGTAGGGCGTGTCGGTGTCTCGACAGATGACGGTCAGACGGACACCGGGCTCTGGCTGCATGGCAAAGCGCATCAGTACGCCGACGTGGCTGTGTCCACCGCCGATCAGGACGATATCACGCACGATAGGCGCTTTGACTGGCATGGAGGCGGACGGCATCGTGAATCTCGATAGTCAGTAGAGTAGGGAAACAGGAGCAGGGTATGCAGAGCCAGGGCGCGCCAGATGAGACTGGCGACAGGATTCGCAAAAGCAGGAGTCTAGCAACTTGAACTTTCTCGGTCATGCACGCCTGAGTCTGGCGGGCAGCGATAACTTCCTGTTTGGCAACCTGATTGCCGATGGCGTGCGCGGCAGTGACCTGAGCGACTGGTCGCCTGAGGTAGAGGCAGGCATCCGCTTTCACCGCCGCTGTGACGCGGTGATCGACGCCCATCTCGAGACACGCTGGTTGTTGACCCAGGTGCCGCCTTCGTCGCGACGTGTCGCCGGCATAGCCTTCGACATGATGTGGGATCACCTGCTGGCCGCCGAGATGCACGATGACGATATCGAGCGCCTCTATCGTCTGCTGGCGCGTGAGGAGGTGCCGTCACGTCTGTCGAGCCTCGTCGAGTGGATACAGGTGCACGATGCACTCAGGCGCTATCGAGAGCTGGACTTCACGCTCGCGACGATTGCCAGCATCGGCGAACGCATGGTGGCCAGACGTCGGTCACGCAATGGCGGTCGTTCGAGCGGCGTGGAAGGTACGCACGGACAGCGAGTTCTGGATGCAGACGCCAATCCGCTGGCGGACATGACGCCGTGGCTGGCGGATAACCGCGCGATGCTCGAGCACAGCTTCGCGCGGTTGTGGCCGGACATGCTGGCATTGCGCCAGCCGCCCGCTATCTGACGATCAGGCTTGCACTCAGCGCAGCTCCAGACGCGTGAAGGGCCTCAGCAGGTAGGAGAGCACGCTGCGCTCGCCGGTCTCGATGTCGACCGTGGCGACCATCCCCGGCTTGATCGGCAGCGTCTCGCCGTTGTGCTCAAGCGCCGCGGTCTCGCTGCTGACCAGCACGCGATAGTAGCTTTCCTCGCCGCGTGGCGTTTCCTCCTCCAGGGTGTCAGAGCTGATGCGCTCGACCTTGCCTTCCAGAGTGCCGTATACCGCATAGTCGTAGGCACTGATGCGGATCGTCGCCGGCATGCCCGGGGCGATGAAGGCGACATCCTGCGGGCGGATGCGTGTTTCAAACACCAGGGTGTCCTCCAGCGGCGTTATCTGCATGATCTCCTCGCCGGGCGGAATCACCCCACCGCGGGTCGTGATCGAGATGTTGTTGACCACCCCGCGCACCGGCGAGAGCAGTCGGGTACGGTCCAGCTGGTCACGGCGCTGCACGCTGGTTTCCTCAAGCGTCGCCAGTTCGGACTTCTTGTCGGCAAGCTCGGCGTAGGCATCCTGCAGATAGGTGTTGCGGATCTCGGCCTGACGGCCCTTGAGCTCGGCGATCTCGCGATCCAGCTTGAGCATTTCCATCTCGCCTACGGCACGACGCTTGACCAGCGGACGGATCACCGCGAGCTGGCGCTGTGCTGCCGCAATTTCCTTGCTGACCGCATTCAGGGCGCTGTCACGTTTCTTGCGCCGGGCCGTGAACAGTTCACGCTCGGTGGCGGTCAGTGCCTCGTTGTCCCGCACTTCCTCGGGGAACTCGATGCTCGACTTGTCCAGCACCTCGGCTTCCAGACGGGCGATGGTGGCGCGCAGCGCCTGCGCCTGGCTCAGCGACTCCATGTAAGCGGAGCGGAAGCGGGTCTCGTCGATGGCGGCCAGCAGTTGACCGGCCTCGACGATCTCGCCTTCGCTGACCATCATCTCGTCGAGGATGCCGCCCTCGAGGCTCTGGATGGTCTGCTGGCGGGAGGAGGGGATGACCTTGGCTTCGCCACGCGCCACCTCATTGACCTCGGCCCAGCTGGCCCAGGCGATGAACAGCGCGATGACCAGGAAGCTGGCCCACAGCAGTGGGCGCGACCAGTGGCTTTCCAGCTTCTGGTCTGGGGTGCCCAGTTCGCGCTTGATGAGTTCGGGATCGAAACGCTGGCTCATGAGGCCTCCTGGCGCTGACGGGATGCGGAGGTGGCCGGTGTCTTGCCAGCCGACTGTCTGGCCATGATCTGATCCAGCGGGCCGTCCATGACGCGCTTGCCGTGGCGCAGCACCAGGGCGCGTTCGACCCAGTCGAGCAGCGACTTGCGGTGGGTGGCCAGCACCAGGGTGCGGCCGGCAAGCCAGGGGCCGAGGGTCTTGATGACGTGTTGCTCGGTGGCCTGGTCCAGCGAGGCGGTGGGTTCATCCAGCAGCACGACGATGGGGTCCTGCAGGACCAGGCGGGCAAGGCCGAGGCTCTGACGCTGGCCGCCGGACAGGCTGTGGCGGTCATGCAGCATCATGTCCAGCCCCAGCGGATGGCGACGCACGAAGTCGCCCAGCCCGGTCATCTCGACGACCTCCAGCAGGCGCATGTCGCTGACATCCCGCCCGTCGATGCACAGGTTGTCGCGCAGCGTGCCGCTGAACAGGCTGATGTCCTGCGGCAGATAGCCGATGGCGCGCTGGCGATCGGCAGGGTCGATCTGACTCAGGGCGAGATTGTCGAGGGTCAGCTCGCCACTGGTGGGCGTGAAGTAGCCGGCCAGCAGACGCAGCAGGGTGCTCTTGCCGGCGCCGTTGCCCCCCAGCAGGGCGATGTGCTCACCGGGTGCGATGCTCAGGCGGTCCAGCGCCAGGGCCTCGGGGGCTTCCTCGTCATAACGCCAGTGCAGATTCTCGGCCTGGTAGTGACCGCGTGCCTGGGCAAGCCGCGCGAAGCGGCGATCGCCGGGACGCTCGATATCGGTTTCCATCAGCGCATCCAGTCCTTCCTTGGCGACCTTGACGTGCTGCCAGCGGCTCAGCAATGCGCTGATCTGCAGGGTCGGGCCGATGGCGCGCGACGAGAGAATCGAGCAGGCGATCAGGGCACCGACGCTCAATTCGCCAGCCATGATCAGGTAGACCCCGGCGATGATCACGCCGACGTAGGCCAGCTGCTGCATGCCGGTACCCCAGCTGGTCAGCCAGGCGACGGCGTGACGGAAGGTGACGCCGCGGTGGGTCTGCTCGGAGGTCAGGCGCTGCCATTGACGGCTGGCATGGCCCTCGGCGCGACAGGCCTTGAGATTCTCGAGGTTGTCGAGGGTCTCGAGCAGCACGCCATTCTTGACCGCGGATTCGCGCATGCCCTCACGGGACAGACGCGATAGCCAGGGCTGCGCCAGCAGCACGGGAATCAGCATCAACACGATGGCCGCCACCGGGACCCAGACCACCGGGCCGCCCAGCAGGGCGATCAGCCCCAGGAACAGCAGCGCGAAGGGCAGGTCACCACAGGCCCCGAGGGTCGAGGCGGTGAAGAACTCGCGGATGGCATCGAAATCACGGATCTGGCTGGTCATCGCGCCGGTGGAACGGGGCTTCGCGGCCAGGCGCATCTGCACGGCGTGACGGAAGATGTGGTCATTGAGCTCGAGGTCGATCTTCTTGCCCGAGTTCTCGATCAGCTGCGCCCGCAAGGCGCGCAACAAGGCTTCCAGCCCGATGGCGAGCATCACGCCGATGCCCAGCGCCCACAGCGTATCGACGGCGCCGGTCGGCACCACCCGGTCATAGACCTGCATCGCGAACAGGGCCGTGGCCACGGCCAGTAGAGCGGCAAGCGAGGAGGACAACGCGACCTCGGCGAAGACGCGCCAATGCGACTTGAGCCGTGAGGTCAGCCAATGCCCCTTCTGGGTCTGGCTGTAGCCTTCCGCGCGCTCCAGCGAGATCTCGCCATGCGCAAACAGCGCAATGCCGGCGTAGGCGGCAGCCAGCGCGTCCTTTGGTAGCCAGTAGGTGCCGCCGGACAGTGGATCAAGCAGTTTGTAGCCGGGGCCGCTGGGGGCGGTGTCCAAGTCATCGTCTGCCTGGATATCGCTCGTGTCGCTGCCCGACTCACTTCTCGTGTCGGTACCCGACTTACTGCTCGATTCGCTGCTCGACTTGTCAGGCCACTGATGCGCGGCCTCATGGGACAGCAGCACGCGACTGCTGCCGTCTTCCAGCAGCACGACACAGGGCATCAGACTTTCGGGGATCTCGCTGAGCGGCGCCTGACTCAGACGCGCGGCGATGCCCTGGCGAGAGAGGGCCTGCTCCAGATCCTGCGGCGCCAGTTCACCCTTGGTGAGTGGCATCCCGTGTCGCAGGCGCTCGAGATCGATGCCGTGGCCCTGCAGACGCAGCAACTGGCGAACGCTCTCCAGCAAAGGGTCGGGTTGCGATGTCGCCGGGGCCGAGGAGGCGGTGGTCTGTGGGGCGCTCATGGGCTGACTCCCTGGCTGGCATGGTGATGAGAGTGGGGCAGCGAGGTGTGCGCCGTCTCTGGCGGGGTGGCAGCGGCTTCGGCCCGATAGGGCGAGGAGACCAGCGGCAGGGCACCCAGCTGGGTCGCCAGGTCATATTGATCAGTGAGCAGCTGGGTGTTGAGTTCGATCATCTGGCGCCGTGCGGCGAAGATTTCGCTCTCGATGGTCAGCAGATCCTCGATATTGCGCGAGCCGGTGATGAACTGGTCGCGATAGCTGCTGCGCAGGCGCTCCCCACTGCGTGCCTGCTGATCCAGCGCCTTGATGCGTGCCTCGACTGCGGGCTGACTGGCCGACAGACGCTTTATCTGGCGGCGCAGCTCGCGGGCGGTGGAGGCGGTCTCGAACTGGGCGGCGGTCAGGCGTGCGCGGTCCGCTTCGGGCTGGCGCAACGGCGTAAGGCCCTGGAACACCGGGGCCTCGATGCGCAGACCGATGCTGGAGTCGCTGACCATGTCGTCGTTCGACTCATAGCGTGAGCTGGTCGCCTCCAGAAGCAACTCCGGCCAGCGCTCGGCCTCGCTCAGGCTCAGGGCGTGGCGCGCGGCATTCTGCTGACTGACATGACTGCGATAGGCCGGCGCGTTGGTGATGGCGGCATCGGTGGTGGCAGGGTCACGGGCCAGATCTGCCACGATCGGCAGCGGCGGCGGGGCGCTCAGGGCGACATCCCTGAAGGAGCGGCCGCTGAGTATCTCGAGCTCCTGACGGGCGGTGTCGGCATCGCCCTGTAGACGTGCCAGCCACTCGCGGGCACTGGCCAGATCAACGGCGGCCCGGTCCAGCTCGACCCGATCCCCATAGCCCGAGAAGGTGCGATCATTGGCCAGCGTCTCGAGGCTTTCGAGCTTCTCGATGTAATCACGTACGCGGCGCATCATGGCGCGGTTGGCCCCGAGATCGATATAGGCGGTGATCGCCTCCTGAGCGATCTCCATGCGGGTCTGATCCAGGGTGTCACGCTCGACATCCCGCTCGGCCTTGCGTTGTTCGACCTCGGCTTCCACCTGACCCCAGTCATAGAGCATCTGGCTCAGCGTGATGCGATAGCCGCCTCCGGTGAAGTTGTCCTCGGTGCCGACGCTGCTTTCCAGACGTGGCCAGTAGCCATCCTCGGCAATCTCGATATCCGTCCCTGCGGCCCGGACATTGGCCCGGGCAGCCTCGATGCGAGGGTCATGGGCAAGTACATCACTTAGCACGGCGGCGAGATCACGATTCGTCTGGGCAGTGGCCGGGAGTGATGCTGAAAGCCCGGCGGAGATGACACAGATGGCGACGCAACGCCTCGTCGCTGGCATGAGCGGAAGTGTTGCCTGTCTGTGGGCAGACGGGCAACGAAATAGGGTGGGCATCATGTGACTCCTTGTCTTCAGAGTGTCCTCTGAAGTGCTGCGTCATCCTGACGCTCTAGTGTTTCTGAATCATGCTGATCATCAAGGGAGGTGCCCCTTGCGGGGCACCTCGATCAGGCTTATCCGTTGCTGGTATTCACGGTCACGTCTTGATCGATATACAGCGTTGCCTCACCAAGCTGATAAGTATCATACGTCGTGCCGTTGAACTCGGTCGTTGTCGCGGAGGATGTTGCCCCAGCCGCTTCCACGCTATCGCCTTCATCGCCATCGATGTACAGCTCGTTATCACCATCGGTTAGGTTCAATACCGTATCGGCATCGATTTTCAGACTGGTGCCGGTCTCGCTGCTAGCCGAGATATCGAGAACTTCGATGTTGGTCATGACACTGGGCTCAGCCTGGGCGGACAAGGCGACGAGATCGATGCCTTTTCCTGTGCCATCGAAGCTGACGGTATCGCTACCTGCACCGCCTTCGATGGTGAAGTCCAGGTTGGAGATGACAATCAGGTCATCCCCATCGCCACCATCAAAGGTATTGCTGCCCGAATCGCCAATCAGCAGGTCATTCCCTGCGTTCCCGACCAGTGAGTCATCCCCCTCGCCCCCTCGAATGACATCATCAAAGCTACTGCCGATGAGAGAGTCATTGCCGGAAAGGCCGAATATTGTGCCTCCTTCGAGATTGGCTGAAATGTCGATTGAGTCATCGATCAACTGTTCTCCGATGAAGGTATTTTCGTCATTGACTCCAGAGAAAAGGGGTTCATTGGAATCTAGCAAATCTACGCCTGCCAAGGAGGAGATGGTATCCGTGGTACTGGCATCGTAGGCATCGGTCGCCGTGATGCTATAGGCATCCAGTAGATCGACATCAACTAGATTCAGTTCAGAGGCCCCACCATCATTAAACTCTATAGTTGCCAGGAACTGATTGAGTGCAAGGTTATCGATGTCACCACCATCTATCGCGGTTATCGTCAACTCAGCTGTAGTGAGAACGGTTCCGATAAGGCCGCCCGAGCTTGTCGAGACCGATAGCCCAAGCGAGGTAGCCAATTCATCATTCCAGGTAAACTCTGGATCAGTGAGCAAGCCACTTAACGCACTGACGTCTGCTATTGCAGCATAATTGATAACGACTTCGCGCAAATTGTTGTCAGGGTCCGCAACGAAGACCTTGTTGTTGGAAAGGTCAATCAGGTTGAGTGCTTCCAGACCAACCAGGCCCAACAGCTCGGAATCCTGCAGGGTGACGATAGGGGCGGTATTGGTGACCGCGTCCAGGCTTTCCTCACCGACGAAGGTGATTTCACCCGTCGCCGTATCGCCATCACCATCCACGACCGTGACACTGACATCAGACTCATTGACCTCCGTGCCCACCAGCAACTGCTCGCCGCTGATGAGGGAGTCGATGACCTCACTGCTCGTCAAGGTGCCGCCTTCGGTCAGATCGAGTCCATCGATATTGATGACCTGATTGGCGGACGCGGCAGGGTCAGTGGTAAATCCACCCTCTGTGTTGATATAGAGGATGGTCGTATCGGATGCCGAGATATATTCAGCACTGATATAGCTTGCAAGATTGTTGGTGGCGCTATCGACATAGTAGGCCCCATTGAGTATGTCTCGCAGATCGAGAATATCTCCCGATCCGACGCCTCCGTTGTCGAAGTTGAGCACGGTGTCTGTTGCCGCAGCAGCGACAGTGCCCTCATCACCCGACTCCCAACGAAGGACGTCGACTCCGTCACCACCGTCCAGGGTGTCGTCGTCTGCGCCGCCGATCAGCAGGTCAGTCGCACCGCCTCCGTTCAGTTCATCATTGCCGCTGCCACCGCGCAGGATATTACTTCCACTTCCACCATTCAGTGTGTCATTACCTGCGTATCCATAGAGGTTGGAGCCAGGTACAGAAGCATCTATAGACGAATCATCTCCATTCGTCCCCTCAACAACAGGTGAAGTATATCCTTCTGCAAGGATATCAGCGGTCAAGACCGTTGCATCGGCAGCGGTATTGGATTCCGCAGATAGAGAATCCGATGCAGTTATTACACTAGTCTCGAGTATTGAATTCAAAATGTTGTTTGCGTTCAATACACCCAGGGTATTGAGAGTATCGATGACACCACCCACCACTCCAGTCAGTTCAATCGTAAACTCAACGTTTGCAAGGATCTCGCTGGCTTCGATATTGGAAATGGTGCCACCATCTGAATCAGTAATGGTGAGGGTCAGAATGTTACCCACTTCAGTCGGAGTGACATTAAGGCCTAGCTCACTTTCCAATGCGCTACTGAATGACCACTGGCTCTCTGCAATTATGCCATTGATCAGGTCCTCCAATGAGATAATTGAGAGTAGTGGAAGGCCTGTTATAGGATCTACAGGGTTAATAATGCTGTCCAATACGCCTGACACAGTACCTAAGAGTTCCTCTATCGTGGTGTAGAGATTTGCCGTGCTTAGAGTTATTGATTCTAAGTTTCCTTCGGCATCATAGGCGCTGTAGAGCTGGTCGTTACTTAAGTCAACAATATCCAGTAAGTTGACACCGACGAGCCCAAGAACATCATCTGTATTCGAAACATTGGCGATAGGCCGCGTATTGTCTTCCTCAGTTGCGCTGAACTGGCCTTGGTGGCTGTAGCCATAGTCCCCTGAGTCGATATTCAGGCTGAAGGATTCACCGGACAGCGTTTCGACCGCCAGAATGCCATCGACGATGCTGACAGTATCGCCAGCCTCCAGACCAATCTCGGTAGAGGTGCCGGTCACGTCCGCGTAGGTGCCATCATCAGAGACAGTGAATGTCAGGCCCTTGAACGCGAAGGACTGCACCTGCCCATTTGCCACATCAGCCCCAAACCCGAAGTCATCCTCACCATCGAAGATGGAGCCGGTGTAATCCGTATTTGAGCTCAGAGTCTCCACGACGGTACTTGCCGCAATCGTCGGTACATCATCAGTGATATCGATGTTCAAGGTGCTGCTGGTGCTCGACGTGCCATCGGTCAGAGTGACAAGCACATCCACCGTGGATGATTCGGCATTCGCCTGATCAATGTTACCGAGCAGTTCTGCGCTGTAGACAACTTCCGAGCCATCCTCGGTGACGGAAACGACCATGACGGCCGTCGCTGCAGCGTTATCGACATCACTCGCCAGTGTGAGCGTACGTCCTTCATCCGTGACGACCCAATCAAGCGCCTGGCCGTTACTGGTGAGCGACTCGGTGGAACTGAGTGAAAGAGTTGCCTCGCCGCTGGTATCGGCGAATGTCTGAGAGCTTGCGACGGCGCCTGCCACAGAGGCGATTAGCGCCTCAGAGATCGTGAGACGGTTGGCATTGCCCAGATCGAGGAAATCGTCGCTCAGCTTGGTCGCCGTATCGGTCACGGCGGCCACATTCTCATTTCCCGCATCGTCCGTCACGGTCATAGTCACGGTCAGCAGCCCCTCTGCCAGACCGGTGAGGTCTACGCCTGACACAGTCACTTCGCCCACCGCCGAGACAGTGATGTTCTCGGTTGGGACGGTGACGGAGCCATTATCGGTATCGGTGATCACGATCGTGAGGTTGCTGCTGGTCAAGCCGGCTTCGACAGTGCCTTCGAATGTAACATCTGTCGCTTCTGCAGCGTTGAGGTCGTCTCCATCAGCATCCGTGAAGTTGATGACACTCTCTAACGGAGCAGTAGTATCAATGGTCACAGCGCCCAGGCTGACCTCAGTGCTGACATTGCCGGCGACATCGATCTGACGGATCTGCACAGCACCATCGGCATAGCTGCCTTCGGCAAGGGTGAAGGTAGTGCCAGTGCCCGCAATCCAGGTCGTGCCACCGTTGGTGGTGTACTCCCAAGTCGCGTCGACTTCCAGACCACTCACGGTGACCTCACCATTGCTGGTGATGCCGTCGTCGGTGATGTTGGTGTCTTCACTCAGCGCGAGGCTCGGGACTTCAGGCACCGTGAGGTCACTGGTGGTGGTGCCGTCGGTCTCGAATGTATTGCCCGCCACATCGGTCACGGTCATCGAGACGGTGAGGGCGCCTTCAGTGAGCCCGGAAGTTGCGGTGCTCAGGTCCAGGCCGGTTACGGACAGATTGCCGGCGCCGTCGACCGTAATGTCAGTCGTGGCGACGGTGATCTTGTTGGCCGGATCGGCACTGTCAGTGATGGTGATCACGACATTGCTGCTGTCGAGGCCGGCCTCGATGCTGCCAGTCAGATCGACGGCACTGATGTCTGCTAGATTGAGGAGGCCATCGCCACCATCGACGAAGGCGATGCTGCCCGTCGGGTCGGTGGCATCCACGGTCACGGCGCCCAGGTTCACGGCGTCACTGACGTTGCCAGCGACATCGATCTGACGGATCTGCACAGCGCCATCGGCATAGCTGCCTTCGGCAAGGGTGAAGGTAGTGCCAGTGCCATCGACCCAGTTGCTGCCGCCGTCGGTGGAATACTCCCAGCTGGCGTCGGCTTCCAGATCGCTGACAATGACTTCACCGTTGCTGGTGATGCCGTCGTCGGTGACGTTGGTGTCTTCACTCAGCGCGAGGCTCGGGACTTCAGGCACCGTGAGATCACTGGTGGTGGTGCCGTCGGTCTCGAATGTATTGCCCGCCACATCGGTCACGGTCATCGAGACGGTGAGGGCGCCTTCGGTGAGCCCGGAAGTTGCGGTGCTCAGGTCCAGACCGGTTACGGACAGATTGCCGGCGCCGTCGACCGTAATGTCAGTCGTGGCGACGGTGATCTCGTTGGCCGGATCGGCGCTGTCAGTGATGGTGATCACGATATTGCTGCTGTCGAGGCCGGCCTCGATGCTGCCAGTCAGATCGACGGCACTGATGTCTGCCAGATTGAGGAGGCCATCGTCACCATCGACGAAGGCGATGCTGCCCGTCGGGACGGTGGTATCGACCGTCACGTCGCCCAGGTTCACGGCGTCACTGACATTGCCGGCGACATCGGTCTGACGGATCTGTACAACGCCATCGGCGTAGACACCTTCGTCCAGCGTGAAGGTGGTGCCGGTGCCATCGATCCAGTTGCTGCCGCCGTCGGTGGTGTACTCCCAAGTCGCGCCGGCCTCGAGGTCACTGACGGTGACTTCACCATTGCTGGTGATGCCGTCGTCGGTGACGTTGGTGTCTTCACTCAGCGTGAGGCTCGGCGCGGCGATGGTCGCATCGACCGTCACGGCGCCCAGGTTCATGGCATCACTGACATTGCCGGCCACATCGGTCTGACGGATCTGCACGTCACCATCGGCGTAGACACCTTCGTCCAGCGTGAAGGTGGTGCCGGTGCCATCGATCCAGTTGCTGCCGCCGTCGAGGGAGTACTCCCAGCTGGCGTCGGCTTCCAGATCGCTGACAGTGACTTCACCGTTGCTGGTGATGCCGTCGTCGGTGACGTTGGTGTCTTCACTCAGCGCGAGGCTCGGGACTTCAGGCACCGTGAGATCACTGGTGGTGGTGCCGTCGGTCTCGAATGTATTGCCCGCCACATCGGTCACGGTCATCGAGACGGTGAGGGCGCCTTCAGTGAGCCCGGAAGTTGCGGTGCTCAGGTCCAGGCCGGTTACGGACAGATTGCCGGCGCCGTCGACCGTAATGTCAGTCGTGGCGACGGTGATCTTGTTGGCCGGATCGGCACTGTCAGTGATGGTGATCACGACATTGCTGCTGTCGAGGCCGGCCTCGATGCTGCCAGTCAGATCGACGGCACTGATGTCTGCTAGATTGAGGAGGCCATCGCCACCATCGACGAAGGCGATGCTGCCCGTCGGGTCGGTGGCATCCACGGTCACGGCGCCCAGGTTCACGGCGTCACTGACGTTGCCAGCGACATCGATCTGACGGATCTGCACAGCGCCATCGGCATAGCTGCCTTCGGCAAGGGTGAAGGTAGTGCCAGTGCCATCGACCCAGTTGCTGCCGCCGTCGGTGGAATACTCCCAGCTGGCGTCGGCTTCCAGATCGCTGACAATGACTTCACCGTTGCTGGTGATGCCGTCGTCGGTGACGTTGGTGTCTTCACTCAGCGCGAGGCTCGGGACTTCAGGCACCGTGAGATCACTGGTGGTGGTGCCGTCGGTCTCGAATGTATTGCCCGCCACATCGGTCACGGTCATCGAGACGGTGAGGGCGCCTTCGGTGAGCCCGGAAGTTGCGGTGCTCAGGTCCAGACCGGTTACGGACAGATTGCCGGCGCCGTCGACCGTAATGTCAGTCGTGGCGACGGTGATCTCGTTGGCCGGATCGGCGCTGTCAGTGATGGTGATCACGATATTGCTGCTGTCGAGGCCGGCCTCGATGCTGCCAGTCAGATCGACGGCACTGATGTCTGCCAGATTGAGGAGGCCATCGTCACCATCGACGAAGGCGATGCTGCCCGTCGGGACGGTGGTATCGACCGTCACGTCGCCCAGGTTCACGGCGTCACTGACATTGCCGGCGACATCGGTCTGACGGATCTGTACAACGCCATCGGCGTAGACACCTTCGTCCAGCGTGAAGGTGGTGCCGGTGCCATCGATCCAGTTGCTGCCGCCGTCGGTGGTGTACTCCCAAGTCGCGCCGGCCTCGAGGTCACTGACGGTGACTTCACCATTGCTGGTGATGCCGTCGTCGGTGACGTTGGTGTCTTCACTCAGCGTGAGGCTCGGCGCGGCGATGGTCGCATCGACCGTCACGGCGCCCAGGTTCATGGCATCACTGACATTGCCGGCCACATCGGTCTGACGGATCTGCACGTCACCATCGGCGTAGACACCTTCGTCCAGCGTGAAGGTGGTGCCGGTGCCATCGATCCAGTTGCTGCCGCCGTCGAGGGAGTACTCCCAGCTGGCGTCGGCTTCCAGATCGCTGACAGTGACTTCACCGTTGCTGGTGATGCCGTCGTCGGTGACGTTGGTGTCTTCACTCAGCGCGAGGCTCGGGACTTCAGGCACCGTGAGATCACTGGTGGTGGTGCCGTCGGTCTCGAATGTATTGCCCGCCACATCGGTCACGGTCATCGAGACGGTGAGGGCGCCTTCAGTGAGCCCGGAAGTTGCGGTGCTCAGGTCCAGGCCGGTTACGGACAGATTGCCGGCGCCGTCGACCGTAATGTCAGTCGTGGCGACGGTGATCTTGTTGGCCGGATCGGCACTGTCAGTGATGGTGATCACGACATTGCTGCTGTCGAGGCCGGCCTCGATGCTGCCAGTCAGATCGACGGCACTGATGTCTGCTAGATTGAGGAGGCCATCGCCACCATCGACGAAGGCGATGCTGCCCGTCGGGTCGGTGGCATCCACGGTCACGGCGCCCAGGTTCACGGCGTCACTGACGTTGCCAGCGACATCGATCTGACGGATCTGCACAGCGCCATCGGCATAGCTGCCTTCGGCAAGGGTGAAGGTAGTGCCAGTGCCATCGACCCAGTTGCTGCCGCCGTCGGTGGAATACTCCCAGCTGGCGTCGGCTTCCAGATCGCTGACAATGACTTCACCGTTGCTGGTGATGCCGTCGTCGGTGACGTTGGTGTCTTCACTCAGCGCGAGGCTCGGGACTTCAGGCACCGTGAGATCACTGGTGGTGGTGCCGTCGGTCTCGAATGTATTGCCCGCCACATCGGTCACGGTCATCGAGACGGTGAGGGCGCCTTCGGTGAGCCCGGAAGTTGCGGTGCTCAGGTCCAGACCGGTTACGGACAGATTGCCGGCGCCGTCGACCGTAATGTCAGTCGTGGCGACGGTGATCTCGTTGGCCGGATCGGCGCTGTCAGTGATGGTGATCACGATATTGCTGCTGTCGAGGCCGGCCTCGATGCTGCCAGTCAGATCGACGGCACTGATGTCTGCCAGATTGAGGAGGCCATCGTCACCATCGACGAAGGCGATGCTGCCCGTCGGGACGGTGGTATCGACCGTCACGTCGCCCAGGTTCACGGCGTCACTGACATTGCCGGCGACATCGGTCTGACGGATCTGTACAACGCCATCGGCGTAGACACCTTCGTCCAGCGTGAAGGTGGTGCCGGTGCCATCGATCCAGTTGCTGCCGCCGTCGGTGGTGTACTCCCAAGTCGCGCCGGCCTCGAGGTCACTGACGGTGACTTCACCATTGCTGGTGATGCCGTCGTCGGTGACGTTGGTGTCTTCACTCAGCGTGAGGCTCGGCGCGGCGATGGTCGCATCGACCGTCACGGCGCCCAGGTTCATGGCATCACTGACATTGCCGGCCACATCGGTCTGACGGATCTGCACGTCACCATCGGCGTAGACACCTTCGTCCAGCGTGAAGGTGGTGCCGGTGCCATCGATCCAGTTGCTGCCGCCGTCGAGGGAGTACTCCCAGCTGGCGTCGGCTTCCAGATCGCTGACAGTGACTTCACCGTTGCTGGTGATGCCGTCGTCGGTGACGTTGGTGTCTTCACTCAGCGCGAGGCTCGGGACTTCAGGCACCGTGAGATCACTGGTGGTGGTGCCGTCGGTCTCGAATGTATTGCCCGCCACATCGGTCACGGTCATCGAGACGGTGAGGGCGCCTTCAGTGAGCCCGGAAGTTGCGGTGCTCAGGTCCAGGCCGGTTACGGACAGATTGCCGGCGCCGTCGACCGTAATGTCAGTCGTGGCGACGGTGATCTTGTTGGCCGGATCGGCACTGTCAGTGATGGTGATCACGACATTGCTGCTGTCGAGGCCGGCCTCGATGCTGCCAGTCAGATCGACGGCACTGATGTCTGCTAGATTGAGGAGGCCATCGCCACCATCGACGAAGGCGATGCTGCCCGTCGGGTCGGTGGCATCCACGGTCACGGCGCCCAGGTTCACGGCGTCACTGACGTTGCCAGCGACATCGATCTGACGGATCTGCACAGCGCCATCGGCATAGCTGCCTTCGGCAAGGGTGAAGGTAGTGCCAGTGCCATCGACCCAGTTGCTGCCGCCGTCGGTGGAATACTCCCAGCTGGCGTCGGCTTCCAGATCGCTGACAATGACTTCACCGTTGCTGGTGATGCCGTCGTCGGTGACGTTGGTGTCTTCACTCAGCGCGAGGCTCGGGACTTCAGGCACCGTGAGATCACTGGTGGTGGTGCCGTCGGTCTCGAATGTATTGCCCGCCACATCGGTCACGGTCATCGAGACGGTGAGGGCGCCTTCGGTGAGCCCGGAAGTTGCGGTGCTCAGGTCCAGACCGGTTACGGACAGATTGCCGGCGCCGTCGACCGTAATGTCAGTCGTGGCGACGGTGATCTCGTTGGCCGGATCGGCGCTGTCAGTGATGGTGATCACGATATTGCTGCTGTCGAGGCCGGCCTCGATGCTGCCAGTCAGATCGACGGCACTGATGTCTGCCAGATTGAGGAGGCCATCGTCACCATCGACGAAGGCGATGCTGCCCGTCGGGACGGTGGTATCGACCGTCACGTCGCCCAGGTTCACGGCGTCACTGACATTGCCGGCGACATCGGTCTGACGGATCTGTACAACGCCATCGGCGTAGACACCTTCGTCCAGCGTGAAGGTGGTGCCGGTGCCATCGATCCAGTTGCTGCCGCCGTCGGTGGTGTACTCCCAAGTCGCGCCGGCCTCGAGGTCACTGACGGTGACTTCACCATTGCTGGTGATGCCGTCGTCGGTGACGTTGGTGTCTTCACCCAGCGTGAGGCTCGGCGCGGCGATGGTCGCATCGACCGTCACGGCGCCCAGGTTCACGGCATCACTGATATTGCCGGCTACATCGGTCTGACGGATCTGCACGTCACCATCGGCGTAGACACCTTCGTCCAGCGTGAAGGTGGTGCCGGTGCCATCGATCCAGTTGCTGCCGCCGTCGAGGGAGTACTCCCAAGTGGCGTCGGCTTCCAGATCGCTGACGGTGACTTCGCCATTGCTGGTGATGCCGTCGTCGGTAATGTTGGTGTCTTCACTCAGCGCAAGGCTCGGGGCGGCGATGGTCGCATCGACCGTCACGTCGCCCAGGTTCACGGCGTCGCTGAAGTTGCCGGCCACATCGGTCTGACGGATCTGCACGCTACCGTCGGCATAGCTGCCTTCGGCAAGGGTGAAGGTAGTGCCAGTGCCCGCAATCCAGGTCGTGCCACCGTTGGTGGTGTACTCCCAGATGGCGTCGGCTTCCAGATCGCTGACGGTGACTTCGCCATTGCTGGTGATGCCGTCGTCGGTAATGTTGGTGTCGGTGGTGAGCGCAAGGCTCGGAGCGTCAGGCACCGAGAGGTCACTGGTGGTGGTGCCGTCGGTCTCGAACGTATTGCCCGCCACATCGGTCACGGTCATCGAGACGGTGAGGGCGCCTTCGGTGAGCCCGGAAGTTGCGGTGCTCAGGTCCAGACCGGTTACGGACAGATTGCCGGCGCCGTCGACCGTAATGTCAGTCGTGGCGACGGTGATCTCGTTGGCCGGATCGGCGCTGTCAGTGATGGTGATCACGATATTGCTGCTGTCGAGGCCGGCCTCGATGCTGCCAGTCAGATCGACGGCACTGATGTCTGCCAGATTGAGGAGGCCATCGTCACCATCGACGAAGGCGATGCTGCCCGTCGGGACGGTGGTATCGACCGTCACGTCGCCCAGGTTCACGGCGTCACTGACATTGCCGGCGACATCGGTCTGACGGATCTGTACAACGCCATCGGCGTAGACACCTTCGTCCAGCGTGAAGGTGGTGCCGGTGCCATCGATCCAGTTGCTGCCGCCGTCGGTGGTGTACTCCCAAGTCGCGCCGGCCTCGAGGTCACTGACGGTGACTTCACCATTGCTGGTGATGCCGTCGTCGGTGACGTTGGTGTCTTCACTCAGCGCAAGGCTCGGGGCGGCGATGGTGGCATCGACCGTCACGTCGCCCAGGTTCACGGCGTCGCTGACATTGCCGGCCACATCGGTTTGACGGATCTGAACGTCGTCGTCGGCGTAGACACCTTCGTCCAGCGTGAAGGTGGTGCCGGTGCCATCGATCCAGTTGCTGCCGCCGTCGAGGGAGTACTCCCAAGTGGCGTCAGCTTCCAGACCACTGACGGTGACTTCGCCATTGCTGGTGATGCCGTCGTCATCCATTCCGGTATCGCTGGACAATGCCAAGGCCGGACTGGTGGGCACAGTAGTATCGACCGTAAGCGTGAACTCGCCAGATGGCGCGCTTTCATTGCCGGCGGCATCGGTCGCTGTGACGCTGAAGACGTGATTGCCCTCGGTGAGATCAGTGCTCGGGGTATAGCTCCAGGCACCATTGGCATCGGCGGTGGCAGTCGCGATTTCCTCACCGTTATGGGTGATGGTGACGGTGCTGTTGGCTTCGGCGCTGCCGGTCAGCGTCGGCGCCGCATCATTGGTGCTGTCGCCGGAGGCGAGGGCACCGGTATCGGCTGCTACGTCGTCGGTCGCGGAGGTGATGGTCGGCGTGTTTGGTGCGGTAACGTCAGCGTCTTCCGGCACATCGAGTGCCGCGGACGCTGCGCTTTCATTGCCGGCCGCATCGGTTGCCGTGGCTGTCAGTGTGCTGCCAGCTTCCTGCTCCGGTGAAAGCTCAACGGAGAAGTTGCCTTCTGCATCGACGACCGCGGTGCCCACAACATCGTCGTTGGCATTGGTGATCTCGACCGTGGTGCCCGCTTCACCGGTCCCGGCGACGGTAGTGCCATCGGTCTCGGACAGGACTGGCGCATCCGGCGCGGTGGTGTCGACCGTGAGCGTGAACTCGCCAGACGCTGGGCTTTCGTTACCTGCGGCATCGGTCGCGGTGACGCTGAAGACGTGGTCGCCATCGGTGAGATCAGTGCTGGGGGTATAGCTCCAGGCGCCATTGGCATCGGCGGTGACTGTCGCGATTTCCTCACCGTTGTGAGTGATGGTGACGGTGCTATTGGCCTCAGCGCTGCCGATGAGGGTCGGCGCCGCATCATTGGTGCTGTCGCCGGAGGCGAGGGCACCGGTATCGGCTGCCACATCGTCGGTCGCGGAGGTGATGGTCGGCGTATTCGGCGCGGTAACGTCAGCGTCTTCCGGCACATCGAGTGCCGCGGACGCTGCGCTTTCATTGCCGGCCGCATCGGTTGCCGTGGCTGTCAGTGTGCTGCCAGCTTCCTGCTCCGGTGAAAGCTCAACGGAGAAGTTGCCTTCTGCATCGACGACCGCGGTGCCCACAACATCGTCGTTGGCATTGGTGATCTCGACCGTGGTGCCCGCTTCACCGGTCCCGGCGACGGTAGTGCCATCGGTCTCGGACAGGACTGGCGCATCCGGCGCGGTGGTGTCGACCGTGAGCGTGAACTCGCCAGACGCTGGGCTTTCGTTACCTGCGGCATCGGTCGCGGTGACGCTGAAGACGTGGTCGCCATCGGTGAGATCAGTGCTGGGGGTATAGCTCCAGGCGCCATTGGCATCGGCGGTGACTGTCGCGATTTCCTCACCGTTGTGAGTGATGGTGACGGTGCTATTGGCCTCAGCGCTGCCGATGAGGGTCGGCGCCGCATCATTGGTGCTGTCGCCGGAGGCGAGGGCACCGGTATCGGCTGCCACATCGTCGGTCGCGGAGGTGATGGTCGGCGTATTCGGCGCGGTAACGTCAGCATCTTCCGGCACATCGAGTGCCGCGGACGCTGCGCTTTCATTGCCGGCCCCATCGGTTGCCGTGGCTGTCAGAGTGCTGCCAGCTTCCTGCTCCGGTGAAAGCTCAACGGAGAAGTTGCCTTCTGCATCGACGACCGCGGTGCCCACAACATCGTCGTTGGCATTGGTGATCTCGACCGTGGTGCCCGCTTCACCGGTCCCGGCGACGGTAGTGCCATCGGTCTCGGACAGGACTGGCGCATCCGGCGCGGTGGTGTCGACCGTGAGCGTGAACTCGCCAGACGCTGGGCTTTCGTTACCTGCGGCATCGGTCGCGGTGACGCTGAAGACGTGGTCGCCATCGGTGAGATCAGTGCTGGGGGTATAGCTCCAGGCGCCATTGGCATCGGCGGTGACTGTCGCGATTTCCTCACCGTTGTGAGTGATGGTGACGGTGCTATTGGCCTCAGCGCTGCCGATGAGGGTCGGCGCCGCATCATTGGTGCTGTCGCCGGAGGCGAGGGCACCGGTATCGGCTGCCACATCGTCGGTCGCGGAGGTGATGGTCGGCGTATTCGGCGCGGTAACGTCAGCATCTTCCGGCACATCGAGTGCCGCGGACGCTGCGCTTTCATTGCCGGCCCCATCGGTTGCCGTGGCTGTCAGAGTGCTGCCAGCTTCCTGCTCCGGTGAGAGCTCAACGGAGAAGTTGCCTTCTGCATCGACGACCGCGGTACCCACCACATCATCGTTGGCATTGGTGATCTCGACCGTGGTGCCCGCTTCCCCGGTTCCTGCGACGGTGGTGCCATCGGTCTCGGTCAGGACTGGCGCATCCGGCGCGGTGGTGTCGACCGTGAGCGTGAACTCGCCAGACGCTGGGCTTTCGTTACCTGCGGCATCGGTCGCGGTGACGCTGAAGACGTGGTCGCCATCGGTAAGATCAGTGCTGGGGGTATAGCTCCAGGCGCCATTGGCATCGGCGGTGACTGTCGCGATTTCCTCACCGTTGTGAGTGATGGTGACGGTGCTATTGGCCTCAGCGCTGCCGATGAGGGTCGGCGCCGCATCATTGGTGCTGTCGCCGGAGGCGAGGGCACCGGTATCGGCTGCCACATCGTCGGTCGCGGAGGTGATGGTCGGCGTATTCGGCGCGGTAACGTCAGCATCTTCCGGCACATCGAGTGCCGCGGACGCTGCGCTTTCATTGCCGGCCCCATCGGTTGCCGTGGCTGTCAGAGTGCTGCCAGCTTCCTGCTCCGGTGAGAGCTCAACGGAGAAGTTGCCTTCTGCATCGACGACCGCGGTACCCACCACATCATCGTTGGCATTGGTGATCTCGACCGTGGTGCCCGCTTCCCCGGTTCCTGCGACGGTGGTGCCATCGGTCTCGGTCAGGACTGGCGCATCTGGCGCAGCAGTATCGACGGTGAGGGTGAACTCGCCAGAGGCTGCACTTTCGTTGCCGGCGGCATCGGTCGCGGTGACGCTGAAGACGTGATCACCTTCGGTGAGATCAGTGCTCGGGGTATAGCTCCAGCTGCCATTGGCATCGGCTGTCACGCTATCAATGACTTCGCCGTTTTGGGTGACGGTGACGGTGCTGCCGGCTTCGGCGCTGCCGGTCAGCGTCGGCGTCGCATCGTTGGTGCTGTCGCCCGAGGCGAGGGCACCGGTCACGGCTTCCACATCGTCCGTGGCGGAGGTGATGGTCGGGGTGTTGGGGGCAGTGACATCCGCAGCTTCCGGCACCACCAGGGTGTCGGAGGCCGGGCTTTCGTTACCCGCGGCGTCAGTGACAGTGGCAGTCAGCTCAGCGCCGGCTTCCTGCTTCGGAGACAGCGTGATGCTGAACGTGCCGTCATCGGCAACAGTGCCGGTACCCAGCAGATCGCCATCACCATTGGTGACTTCGACGGCGCCACCGGCCTCGGCGCTGCCGTTGACGGTGCTGCCATTGGCCGTCTCGCCATCGGTCTCGGACAGAACCGGCGCATCCGGCGCAGTGGTATCGACTGTGAGGGAGAACTCGCCGGACGGCGCACTTTCGTTGCTGGCAGCATCGGTCGCGGTGACGCTGAAGACATGCTCGCCATCGGTGAGATCAGTGCTCGGGGTGTAGCTCCAGGCGCCATTGGTATCCGCCGTCACGCTATCAACGACTTCGCCGTTGTGGGTGATGGTGACGGTGCTGCCGGCCTCGGCGCTGCCGGTCAGCGTCGGCGTCGCGTCATTGGTGCTGTCGCCGGAGGCGAGGGCACCGGTCACGGCTTCCACATCATCCGTGGCGGAGGCGATGGTCGGGGTGTTGGGCGGAGTCACATCAGCGTCTTCGGGCACATCAAGTGCCGTGGACGCTGCGCTTTCGTTGCCGGCCGCATCGGTTGCCGTGGCTGTCAGTGTGCTGCCAGCTTCCTGCTCCGGTGAGAGCTCAACCGAGAAGTTGCCTTCTGCATCGACGACCGCAGAGCCCAGGATGTCGCCAGCAGTGTTGGTGATCTCGATCGTGGTGCCCGCTTCACCGGTTCCGGCGACGGTGGTGCCATCGGTCTCGGACAGGACTGGCGCATCCGGCGCAGTGGTATCGACGGTGAGCGTGAACTCGCCGGACGGTGCGCTTTCGTTGTCGGCGTCATCGGTCGCAGTGACGCTGAAGACATGCTCGCCATCGGCGAAATCGGTCTCGGGCGTGAAGCTCCAGGTGCCATTAGTATCTGCGGTGGTGGTGCCGATCTCTTCACCATTGTGGGTAATCGTGACGGTGCTGCCGGCTTCGGCGCTGCCGGTCAGCGTTGGCGTCGCGTCATTGGTGCTGTCGCCGGAGGCGAGGGTACCGGTCACGGCTTCTACATCGTCCGTGGCGGAGGCGATGGTCGGGGTGTTGGGGGCAGTGACATCCGCAGTTTCCGGCACCACCAGGGTGTCGGAGACCGGGCTTTCGTTACCCGCGGCGTCAGTGACGGTGGCGGTCAGTTCAGCGCCGGCTTCCTGCTTCGGAGACAGCGTGATGCTGAAGGTGCCGTCATCGGCAACAGTGCCGCTGCCCAGCAGGTCGCCATCACCATTGGTGACTTCGACAGTCCCGCCGGCCTCGGCGCTACCATTGACGGTGCTGCCATTGGCGGTCTCGCCATCCGTCTCGCTCAGAACCGGCGCATCCGGTGCTGAAGTATCGACTGTCAGCGTTAACTCGCCAGACGGCGCGCTCACATTGCCGGCTTCGTCAGTCGCGGTGACGCTGAAGACGTGGTCGCCATCGATGAGCTCAGCACTCGGGGTATAGCTCCAGCTGCCATTGACATCGGCTGTCACGCTATCAACGACTTCGCCGTTGTGAGTGATGGTGACGGTACTGCCGGCCTCGGCGCTGCCGGTCAGCGTCGGCGTCGCGTCATTGGTGCTGTCGCCATCCTCTAACGCACCAGTGATGGCTTCCACATCATCCGTCGCGGCGGCGATGGTCGGGGTGTTGGGTGCGGTGGAGTCGGTGTTTGTATCCACCGTCGCTGGCGTAGAGCTGCTGCTAGTGTTGCCGGAAGGATCAGTAGCGGTGGCCGTCAGCGCCTCGCCATCCTGTTGGGCCGGATCAAGTTCGATGGAGAAGGTGCCATCGTCTTCCGCAATCCCAGTGCCGACGCTATCGCCATTGCTGTTGCTGATCTCGATGTCGCTACCGACTTCGGCCGTACCGGATGCCGTGGTGCCATCGGAGTCGTTCAAGGCCGGAGCAACGGGCGCCTCGGTATCAATGCTCAAGGTGAACTCGCCAGACGGGGCACTTTCGTTACCGGCGGTATCGGTCGCGGTGACGCTGAAGACATGCTCGCCATCGCCAAGCTCTGTGTTTGGAGTGAAACTCCAGGCACCGTTGCTGTCGGCGGTGGTGGTGCCGATCACATCACCATCGAGCGTGACAGTGACGGTACTGCCGACTTCAGCAGTACCGCCCAGGGTCGGCGTGGTGTCATTGGTGCTGTCGCCATCCTCTAACGCTCCAGTGATGGCTTCCACATCATCGGTCGCGGCGGCGATGGACGGGGTGTTGGGTGCCGTGGTGTCAGCACCCTGCGGCACGGTAACTGCGGTGGAGGCTTCGCTCACGTTGCCGGCGGCATCGGTCGCGGTGGCGGTCAGTTCGGTACCGGCTGCCTGCGCGGGAGACAGCTCGACCGAGAAGTTGCCATCTGCATCGGCAACGGCGCTTCCTACGTTGTCGCCAGCGGCATTGGTGACCTCGATAGTGGCGCCGGGCTCACTGCTGCCGGTGAGAATATTGCCTTTGGTCTCGTCGAGGACAGGCGCCTCAGGCGCTGTCGTGTCCTCATCCGAGGAGGAGCTGTCATCGCCAGTGGCAGCGGACACGCCGACACCGGCGGCCACGGCAACGCCGCCTGCCACGAGGCCAGCGGTGCTGATGCCAGCCACTGTACCCGCTCCCGTTGCGGCACCTGCACCCGCAGTGCCTGCACTTGCTGCTGCGGTAGTGAGCGCCGTCTCTGCAGTCGTCAATGCAGCAGTGGGAGTAAAGGGTACTGCGCCGCCCGCACCGGCCTCGCCTAGGCCGACCTGAAAGATATCACCCGCGAATTCGTCGCCCTGCAGGTAGAGGTGGCTCAGGTCGTTGGGGTCGTAATAGAAGTTCTCAAATACGATGGTTTCCCCATTTTCTAGAGTGACCAGCAGGTCATTGCCCTCGCGAAGTATCGAGTCAACATCTCGTGGAGAGATGTCCAGACTCACATCGGATACATGATTGAGCTGTACTCTATCTACCTGTCGGAGAATGGTGTCCTGGTTGGCGAGTTGACCATGAGTAGAGGCTTTGGCATTGACAGGCATATGGACTACCTCTTTGATCAGGGGCAAGACAGACTGTCGTATTAATTATCTGATATTTAGGACAAATTATGTTGGTGATCAATTTTCTAGTACATGAAAAAACTCTTGTTCGTTTATTTACCGTTATTCATGTTTTTCTGCGATCCTATGTCTTTAGTTGTAGGAGATTTTCCCACGTCTTTAGAATTGTCCTGTGGTGTTATGAGTCTAATGCTATGTTGAACTCCAACATGTACGCTTGTAAGGATACTCCAGATCAAATTGTAGGGTTTTTTGGAAAAAAATTTAGGGTGTCGACAATTATTCACAGTTGTCAGGCTTAGTATCTAATGAGGCTGTTACACGAAGTATGAACGACCATGTCGTTTTAAAAGCGTTTGTTGAACTTCTATTCGTTACCTTTAGACCCAAAAAAGGCGCCACCCGCGAGGGTGGCGCCTTTGTCGTCCGTGGCGCGCCTGTATCAATCAGCGCTGAAGGGGGCGGGCATTCTCTCCGCCTTGCCATTCATGGTAGGCGTCGATCTGTGCTTGGGAGGCTTCGATCGGCGTCTGCATGACAAACCAGGTGACGGGCTCAGAGCATGGGGGAGTGGTAAGCGAGCCGGAGTACTGCCAGCCGGCATGCTCGCGTGGCAGCAGCAGATTGGCAGACAGGCCACTTGTCAGGGTCTCGGAGAGACCGCGCTGGGGCAGGCGGCTCAACAGGCGGCTGAGAGCTAGGTTGTCATGCCCTTCCTGGACCATTACGGCCAGCACGGCCAGCTTGCCTTCCGGCGTGCTGTGCACCAGATGGATTTCCATGGCGGCACGCTTGCCGTCGATGGCGTGCTCTGACGGCACATGCAGGTGCACCTGCGACAGGGTGTACTGGGTGCCATCCAGCGTCATGGTATTGCCGCTGGCCCCTTCGATCTGCAGGGTGTGGCCCGTATCGCGCGTGACGAGCAGCGGCGAGTGGTAGTCGAGTTTCGGGCCCGCTTCATTCAGCGTGCGTGACTGGCTGTCGATGTCGATCGGCGACTGCTGGCTGCCGGCCGAGCACTCGGCATAGCCCGGGGTGAGCTCTCCCCAATGCTCAGGGCCATTGGGACCGGCGTTAGTGCCGTCCGCCGATTCACTCGCATAGCTCCATTCGGTGACTGACGTGCCCGGTGCGGGCGCTGTGGCATTGTCATCGGCTAGCGCTGGCAAGGGTGGCGACGTGGTGGCAAGCAGCACAGCCATGGCAAGTGGGCGTAACAGCGCGCGGGGCGACGAGGAAGAGGCTGGCATTGAGGTGTCCTTGCTCAAGAGTCCGTAACCGATCAGTGTCCTGAGCCGCCCTAGGCAGTCAGAACTCAGATGAATGAAGGCAATCAGTGTGCCGGACTCAGGGGCGAGGTCAAGATGACGCTGGAGTGTCACTAGGGTGTCGCATTCCAGCGTCAGTTGTCGCGGTAGTACTCACGACATTTGTAAAGACAGTTGTGAAAACAGGGAGGGGAGAGCGGTGTCAGCGCTCGAGCCACAGGCATTCCACGCTGTCGCCGTGGTTGAGCTGTGCGTGGGGCGGAATCACGGCCAGTGCCTGAGCACCGGCGCAGGAGGAGAGTACCGCCGAGTTCTGGTCCGGGAAGGCATGTGCCTCAAGCTGTCCATCACTGCCGGGCGCCAAGGTGACGCGCAGATGGTCCTGACGGATGGCGGTGCGGGCTGAGAAGGCCGCGCGTACCGTGAGACGTTTCAGCTCGCGCAATGCAGTGCAGTCGGTCATCTCGCCCAGTAACGGACGAAGGAACAGCCAGCCTCCGACCCAGCTTGAGACCGGATTGCCCGGCAGGCCCACGACACGCACCACGTCACCCCGGGGGCTGTTGATGCGCCCCAGCGCCAGTGGTTTGCCCGGTTTGATGGCCAGACGCCATAGATCCAGGCTGCCGAGCGCCTCGATGGCGGGGCGGACGTGGTCTTCCTCGCCGACGCTGACTCCACCGCAGGTGACGATCAGATCAGCCTGTTGCGCCGCCGAAGCGAGGGCGTCACGGGTGGCCTCGAAGGTATCGGCCACATTGAGTGGCGCCAGCACCATCTCAGCCCCGAAGTCGCTGAGCATCTGGCTGAGCATCACGCGATTGGAGTTGTAGATCTGGCCGGGCTTGAGCGGCTGGCCGGGTTCGATCAGTTCATCACCGGTCGCGAACAAGGCCACCCGTACCTTGCGGCGCACCATTACGTGACTTGCCCCCTGGCCACACAGAAGACCCAGCGCGGCAGCGTCCAGTCGCGTGCCCGCGGCGAGCAATCGATTGCCCTTGCTGACATCCCGGCCTTGAACCCGAATGTTGTCGCCGTGGGTGCGAGGTCCGGGCAGCCAGGCCAGGGTGGTGCCATCTTCGCCTTCACGCAGTGTCACCTCTTCCTGCATGACCACCACGTCGGCACCGTCGGGGATTTCCGCTCCGGTGAACAGGCGCGCGCAACTCGCCACGGCCAGCGGCGTGGCAGGCTGACCTGCCGCGATACGCTGACTGATCGGCAGCCAGGCACCGTCACCAATGTCTGCAACGCGGGCGCAGTAGCCATCCATCTGGGAGTTGTCGGCAGGCGGCACGTCCAGCTCGGCATGCACGTCCTCGGCGAGCACGCGCCCGGCAGCGTCACTGACTGCCACGCGCTCGGCAGGCATCAGCGGGCAGCTGTCACGTAGCGCTGCGAGTGCACTGGCCAGGGGCGCCAGCCCCTTGGCGCCGACAGGTACGGCGTCGCAGCCACACTCTGCCGCCGCGGAAGGCGACGGGCGAGAATGCGGGTCTTTACTGGCGTCAGTGGGCATGGGTTCCGCGCTCCGGAATCACCAGGTTGGCGAAGTTGCAGGGGCGATGACGGCTGTCGAGCTGCTCCCTGAGGATGCCGTTCCAGGCCGTCTTGCAGGCGCCGGTGGAGCCGGGCAGACAGAACACCACGGTACGGTTGGCCAGCCCGCCCAGACAGCGGCTCTGGATTGTCGAGCTGCCGACTTCCTGGTGTGAAAGCTGACGGAAGAGTTCGCCGAAGCCCTGGATTTCCTTGTCGAGCAGCACGCGAATGGCTTCCGGCGTGGAATCACGCCCAGTGAAGCCTGTCCCCCCCGTCGTCAGGATGACCTGCACGGCCGGGTCCGCGATCCACTCGCTGACCACGGCGCGCAGCTGGTAGACGTCATCGGGCACGATGCGCTTTTCATGCAGGGTATGGCCAGCCGCCGTCAGGTTGTCGACCAGAGCGTCACCGGAGCGGTCATTCTCTGCGGTACGTGTATCCGAGACGGTCAATACCGCGATGGTGAGGCCGATCTGTTCGTCATTGCCGCTCATGATCAGTCCTTCTTGCCTTGTTGACGTGCCTCGAGCGCTGCCAGCTGCTCAGGGGTCGCCTTCGCCTGGTGATGTGTCTTCCACTCGGAATAGGGCATGCCGTAGACATGCTCGCGCGCCGCGTCGTAATCGAAACTCACGCCACGCTCCTCGCCAGCGGCCATCAGCCACTTGGAGAGGCAGTTGCGGCAAAAGTCGGCGAGGATCATCAGATCGATGTTCTGGACATCCTTGTTGTCATCCAGATGCTTGAGCAGACGACGGAACGCGGCCGCTTCCAGCTCGGTGCGAGTCTGTTCGTCCAGTTGGCTCAGGTCTTGTACGGCTTGAGGGGTCGGGTCGCTCATCGAATTCTCCTGAGAAGGCGCAGCCTGGCGCCAGCCTTCATGCTGTCGGGGTGCCTGGTGGGTCCAGGCGGGATATCTGAAACTTTACGCAACTAATGCAGGGCTGTGAACCAGCGCTGCACGCCTGTGGTTTGGTCTGTGATTTGGCAGACGGACTGGCAGGCGGGTTGGCCGGTGGAGCGCTAGTGGGGGGCAGAGTCGCGAAAGAGTGTGCGCGCGCAAGCGAGAGAGCAGGCGCTGGCAAGCGAAAACGCCCGGCAGGCGAACCTGACCGGGCGTATCTTCACTCATCCAGCGGATGTCTGACGCCGCGCTAATTCGGACGTTGCTGACGTGCCAGGCTATCGTCAGGCGCCGTGGCGGGGTCTGCGGCCGGGTCTGCCGCTTCGGCCTGCTTGACCTCGTCGTACCACAGATTGTGGTGCTGCTTGGCCCAGGTCTCATCGACATAACCGGTCTTCATGCCCTCGAAGGCGCCCTCGGTACCGGCTGTGCCGATATAGATGTGGCCGAAGGACACCGCGATCAGCATCAGCGAGGCGATGCCGTGGAAGACATTGGCCCACTGCATGTTGTCACGCGTCTGGCCGAAGATCGGGAAGTCGAGCACCAGCCCGCTGGCAATCACTACTAGGCCGACCGTCGCCAGAATCCAGTACCAGGCCTTTTCCCCGCCATTGGCGAAGCCGGCGTCCGGATGCTTGCCCTTCATCATGCCGCCACCCTGACGGAACCAGTCAAGGTCATGTTTTCTGGGAAGATTGAGCTTCAGCCACTTGGCCAGCACCAAGATCAGCATGATCGAGAACAGGGGCCCCACATAGTTGTGGATCACCTTGGTTGCCATGATCATGTTGGCCCAGAACACGTCCCCGAACACATTGCGGAACACGAACTTGCCCCACAGCAGATTGATGCCGGTGATGGCCAGCGTCAGGAACAGCGTCGCCAGCGTCCAGTGCATGGCACGCTCCAGCGCTGTCCAGCGCAGCATCAGCTTGCCGCTGCGCGGGTGGTCCAGATTGTTGCGTCCCACCAACAGGTAGAAGATCACCAGCACGGCCAGCATGCCACCCAGTGCGATCAGGCCACCCGGTGAGATCCAGCGATTGCGGATCTGACGCCAGGTCTCGCCGCTTTGGTTGATCAGGCTGTAGTTGGAGTCATGACGGCTGTCGATGGAGTTGCCCCCATTCTTGACCTGCCGCCAGGTATCGGCGTCCACCGTGCCGACCGCCTGACCGATCTCGCCGTCAGGGTTCGCGGCCAGTGCCTGAGGAGCCAGCCAGAGACTGGCCAGCATCAGGCACAGGAACATGGCGACCACGGTCAACCGTGAAGCTGTAAAGTGCGCGCGCATGTCGCCTCCTTACCCCTTGCGGGCTGCGTCGTAGGCCAGGTGGTCCGCCTGCTGAACGCTGCTGGTGGTCAGGTTGGCAGACGTCTCCGGATGACTGGCCTTGTCGACCGGCGACCAGGCACCGTCTTCATGGCCACGGTAGACCACACGCTGACGGAAGATGTCGGAGACGGTCTCGGCATCGCCGGCCAGCAGGGCCTTGGTGGAGCACATCTCGGCGCACAGCGGCAGCTTGCCTTCGCTGATGCGGTTGGCGCCGTACTTCTCGAACTCTTCTTCCGGGCTCTCGGCCGGGCCGCCTGCACAGAAGGTACACTTGTCCATCTTGCCGCGCTCGCCGAATGCGCCTTGCTGCGGGAACTGCGGAGCGCCGAACGGGCAGGCGTACAGGCAGTAGCCGCAGCCGATGCAGATGTCCTTGTCGTGCAGGACGATGCCGTCATCGGTCTTGTAGAAGCAGTCGGTGGGGCAGACCGCCATGCATGGCGCGTCATCACAATGCATGCACGCCACCGAGATGGAGACTTCGCTCGGTTTGCCGTCATCCAGGGTCACCACGCGGCGGCGCTGAACGCCCCACTCGGTCTCGTTGGCGTTCTTGCAGGCTGTCACGCAGCCATTGCACTCGATGCAGCGCTCTGCATCACACAAAAATTTCATCTGGGCCATGGTGCTTCTCCTTCACGGCCTGTCGCCGGGTTCCTCGGTCAACAGGCCGGATGATTCTGGTAACGGATACGTCCGATCGTGTCTTGCGCAGCGTCCGGGCCGCGTCATCGGGACGCGGCCATCACTCGAGTCAGGCGAGGCTGACGCGGCACAAGGTGACCTTGGTTTCCTGCATCAGGGTCACGGGGTCGTAGCCGTAGGTGGTCGCGGTATTGGCCGATTCACCGAGCACATAGGGTACGGTGCCTTCCGGATAGCGGGACTCGAGGGATTCGCCTTCGTAATGCCCGCCGAAGTGGAAGGGCATGAAGACGACATCCGGACCGACACGCTCGGTGACCATCGCCATCACCTTGACGCGGCCGCCCTCGGCGCCCTCGACCCACACCATGTCGCCGTCCTTGATGCCCTGATCATTGGCCAGTGCCGGATTGATCTCGACGAACATCTCCTGCTGCAGCTCGGCCAGCCACGGAATGGAACGTGTCTCTTCGCCACCCCCTTCATATTCCACCAGGCGGCCCGAGGTCAGGGTGATCGGGTACTTGGCGCTGACGTCCTTCTCCTGGATGGAGGCGTAGAGCGTCGGCAGGCGATAGATGGACTCGGAATCCGGCCAGGTCGGGTAGTCCTTCACCAGATCGCGACGCGCGGTATACAGCGGCTCGCGGTGCTTGGGGATCGGGTCCGGGAAGGTCCACACTAGGGCACGCGCCTTGGCGTTGCCATACGGCATGCAGCCATGCTTGATGCACACGCGCTGGATGCCGCCGGAGAGATCGGTCTTCCAGTTCTTGCCTTCCGCCGCCTGCTTTTCCTCGGCCGTCAGGTCATCCCACCAGCCCAGCTGCTTGAGCAGCTTGTCGGTGAATTCCGGATAGCCATCTTCGATTTCGGCGCCCTTGGACCAGGAGCCTTCCGCGAGGATGTTGGTGCCGTTGTGCTCAACGCCATAACGCGCGCGGAAGTTGCCGCCACCCTCGGCCACCGTCTTGGAGGTGTCATACAGGATGGGCGAGCCCGGGTGACCCATCTCCGGCGTGCCCCAGCACGGCCACGGCAGACCGTAGAAGTCGCCGTTGGCCGGGCCGCCACGGGCCTTGAGCGTCTCGAAGTCGAAGGTGTGCCAGTTCTGCTGGTGTGCCTTCAGGCGCTCAGGGCTCTGGGCGGTGTAACCCACCGTCCACATGCCGGCATTGAACTCGCGCGTGATGTCCTCGACGACGGGCACGCTGCCCTCGACCTTGATGTTGCGGAACAGCTCGTCGGCGAAGCCCAGCTTGCGAGACAGCAGGTACATGATCTCGTGATCAGGCTTGGACTCGAACATCGGCTCGATGACCTGATCGCGCCACTGCAGGGAGCGGCTGGAGTTGGTCACGCTGCCGGTGGTCTCGAACTGGGTCGCGGCCGGCAGCAGGTAGACGCCGTCGGTACGGTCGTGCATGACGGCGGCGATGGTCGGGTAGGGGTCGACCACCACCATCATGTCCAGCTTGGCCATCGCTTTCTTCATCTCCGGCCCGCGGGTCTGGGAGTTGACGGCATGGCCCCAGTAGAACATCGCCTTGAGCGCGGTGCGCTGGGAGATGCGGTCCGGGTTCTCGAGCACGCCATCGACCCAGCGCGAGACGGTGATGCCGTTGGTGTGCATCGGCTTGCCGTCGTGATATTCGGTCTGGTCGTAGCGGTTCTGGATCCACTCGAAGTCGACGTTCCAGACCTTGGACCAGTGCTTCCATGCGCCTTCTGAGAGGCCGTAGTAGCCCGGCAGGGAGTGGGACATCAGGCCCAGATCCGTGGCGCCCTGGACGTTGTCGTGGCCACGGAAGATGTTGGCGCCGCCACCGGACTTGCCGATGTTGCCCAGCGCCAGTTCCAGAATGCAGTAGGCGCGCGTGTTGTTGTTGCCGGTGGTGTGCTGGGTACCGCCCATGCACCACACGACGCTGCCCGGACGGTTCTGGGACAGGCGGCGTGCGACGTCGAGCATGTCGGCCTCGGCTACACCGGTGATGCGCTCGACTTCCGCCGGCGGGAACTTGGCGACTTCGGCACGCACTTCATCCATGCCGTAGACACGCTGCTGGATGTAGGCCTCATCTTCCCAGCCATTCTCGAAGATGTGCCACAGCAGGCCCCAGATATAGGCGACATCGGAGCCCGGACGCAGGCGCACGTACTTGTTGGCCTTGGCGGCGGTCCGCGTGAAGCGCGGATCGACGACGATGATCTCGGCGTTGGAGCGCTCCTTGGCCAGCAGGATGTGCTGCATGGCCACCGGATGCGCTTCGGACGGATTGGAACCGATGAACAGGATCGAACGACAGTTGTGCATGTCGTTGAAGGAGTTGGTCATCGCCCCGTAGCCCCAGGTGTTCGCGACACCGGCCACCGTGGTGGAGTGACAGATACGCGCCTGGTGATCGACGTTGTTGGTGCCGAACAGGGCCGCGAACTTGCGCATCAGGTAGGCCTGTTCATTGCTGAACTTGGCCGAGCCCAGCCAGTAGATGCTATCGGGGCCGTGCTCCTTGGTGAGCTCGAGCACCTTGTTGCCGACTTCCTCAATGGCCTGCTCCCAAGAGAGCTTCTTCCACTTGCCACCTTCGAGCTTCATCGGGTACTTGAGGCGACGGTCAGAATGACCATGCTCACGCAGCGATGCACCCTTGGCGCAGTGCGCGCCACGGTTGAAGGGGTGATCGAAGGCGGGTTCCTGCTTGGTCCAGACACCTTCCTGGACCTCGGCGTAGACGCCGCAGCCCACGGAGCAGTGCGAGCAGATGGTGCGCTTCGTCTCTACCGGCGCGTCAGACACTTCGGTCTTGGCTTCGGCGCGTTTCATCATCGGGGCGGCCATGAAGCTCGCGGCGGCAAGGCCGCCGGTGGCGATACCGCTGCGTTTCAGGAACTGGCGGCGGTTGATACCGAGTCCTGAGGTCTCTTTGGCAGAGGGGGTGGGGGTCAGTCGCATGACATCATCTCTCCTCGTCACCCGAATCATTGCCCGGGCCGCGTGAGCGGGTCAGGGGGCAATGTCGGGAGCGGCGGTCTTTCAGATCAGGGGCAGTCCTGATCCGTGCCGACTTGTCACTGTCGATGGCGGGCGGAAACCTCTCCGCGCTGCCCGTTGTTCAGGCCGCTGGCCGCGCGCATGGCGCTGGCTCGGGGCACTGTCTGTCTTGCATTCAGTCACGCAGCGTGGCGTAGAAGGCCTTGACGTGATCACTCTCGCGATAATTGTCAGTGCCCTTGTCCTTGTCGGGGGCCTCTGGCGCGGCCTGATCCGGAATCACGGCGCCGGCCAATGACCCTGCTGCGGCAACCCCTACGGTGCTGGCGCCCAATACGCGCAGGAATTTGCGGCGCCCCTGGCGCGCCTGGTTATGGCTGTCTTTTGCGTCATCAGTCTTCATGCTGATCTCCTGTCGGGAATGCTGCTGGGTGATGCGAGATGGATAGCGTTGCAGTCTCGAATGTTGCTTCACGTCATGCCTGACATCAGTGTCTTGCGTCGGGCGCCACACTGGCTGGCGTGACGAGCTGGACGGCCTCGGCCGTCACCTGCTCGCCAGAGTTGTTTTCGGTAGCCGCATGCAGCGGAATCGAATCACCAAGGTTCAGGCGCTCTGCCCGCAGGAAGGCCTGCCCCAGATAGCCGACGGCGGCATAGAAGGGGCTCTCGCGACCCGCGAGGTCGGCGCAGCAGCGCTCGCCCCAACTGGCCACATGGCGGCGGAAGAAATTGACCTGCTCGCCGGGCACCTCATCGATCAGCATGGCCATCACTTCGCACAGTGCGCCGAGATGATCCTCGGGCTCATGCACGTCGCTCTGGCGTTCGAAGCCGAGACGTTTCAGGTCTTGGCGAAGGGCGACCAGCGGCATTTCCATCAGCGAACCGGTGAGGTACCAGCTGGCGTAGGGCACTACCTCGCCCTGCACCACGCCTACCAGGCTCTGGAAGAAGTCGTCTTCTAGACGGCGCGAGTCGCTGACGCGGGCGGCCAACGACAGCGACGCCAGCGCGCGCGGCAGTTGCTGCTCGGCGGCCCCGGGCAGGCTGATGGCGTCATGGTCGAGTTCGGCCAGAAAGTCGATCAGCTCCGCATCCGGCGCCGCGCGCAACAGCCGCGCCAGCAGCCGGTAGAGGTCGGCGCGCAATGCCTGCTGTTCTTCACTATGGCTTATCAGAGAGTCGGCCGCAGTGGTGTAAGGTGCACGATCGTCCGTCCCACCTGCTGCAAAGTCGTCGGGAGTCGACGTGGATGATGTCATTGGCTCAAACCTTGAGTTGGGCATCGGGATTACGTGCCATTTCGTGCCAGATGTCCTTGACGCGGCAGTCGCTGCACATCTTCAGGCGCAGTGCGCCATCGCCTTGGAAGTAGGCATGCGAGGCCAGTTTGGTCTGCATCGCCGTGATGGTGGCGGTGGAGCCGAACGGCGTGCCACAGCTGATGCAGGGGAAGGGCACATCCTGCTTGATCAGCTGCGGTTCGCGGCGCACGTCGGGCTGCGGAGCAAAGCCTGGTGTCAGGGTGATGACCTGCTCCGGGCATGCCTGCTCGCACAGGCCACACTGCACGCAGTCACCTTGAGTGAAGGATAGTGCAGGCGAGGTGCGATTGGCCGAGAGGGCGCTGGTCGGGCAGACGGCGACGCATCCCTGACACAGCGTGCAGTTGTCGCTGTCGACGTTCACCACGCCGAAGGGCGCGCCTGTCGGCACGGCGACGCTGTCCTGCGCCAGGTCCGCGACCGACAGGGTGGCCAGGTGATCGAGCACCCGATTGAGGCGTTCGCGCTTGCCGGGGCGTGCCTGCGGCTGACCCAGCAGCCAGTCACGGGCGATTGGCTGGCTGGGCTGCTGCTCTTCTTCGCTGTCCGCACCCGGTGCCAGAGCGACACAGAGCGGCGTGATCAGGGGCAGGGGGTCAGCCTCGTTGCTATCCATTTGTGGCAGGGCGGATGGCAAAGAGACGAAGCGAATGCGCGGCTCGCCAGTGGCCGCATTGGCAAGTCCCATGCTGTCGAGCAGGGTCAGTGCCAGGCGACGTTCGCTATCGAGCTGCTGGTGTTGGCCTGCGGGCAGGTCGTGGGGCAGTTCGACGATGACCTGTGTCGCGCCGAGTGCGAGAGCGGCCAGCCACTCGTCGTGCCCGGTGGCGGAGATTTCCTCGAGGGTGATATCGAGGCAGCGCTCCTGGTCGACACTCGCCAGGGCAGTCTGTGAGGCAGGGGATTGCTCCAGGCGATAGCGCAGCAGCGGGTAGAGGCCACCGCCATCCTGATAGCGCTCCAGCAGGCGCTGGATCTGCTCCATGCGCTGCTCGGCCGGGGGCTGGGTGAAGCTCAGCGCGCCGGTCGGGCAGGCGCTGACGCAGCTGGCCGCGCCGTGGCACAGGTAAGGGTCGATCTCGATATGCGCATTGCGACGACCAGCCACCGAGAAGATGGCATCGGCGCTGCACGACGACAGGCAACGCGTGCAGCCGATATTGCCGGCACTGGAGTGCGCGCAGGTATCGAGATTGACGGTCACGTAATTCGGTTTGTCGAAGTTGCCGATCAGGCCCGCGAACTGCATCGCCCAGGCGGTCAGCTGTGACAGTGATTCCTGAGAGGCCTCAGCATCGGCGACCAGCTGATCCAGCTCGGCGATGACGTCCGCACCGGGTTGCAGATAGCCGGGCGGTGGCAGTTCCGCCTGGTTGAGCGGCTGGCTGGACAGGTCGGCGATCAGGTCGAAATGGGTCGCGCTGCCAGCACCTGCCGGCACCAGCGCGGCGGCCAGATTGACGCCATCACTGGCAAGGCTGAACTGGCCGAGGTAACCGCTCAACGCGAGCATGTCACGCGGAGCACTGTGCGCAGGCAGCGACTCACTGGCGGCGAGATGCTGTTCATCCATCGTCACCAACGCACTGTTGTCCTGCTCACTGATCAAGAGTGCCACCGGCAGCTGAGCGGTGGCCGGCAGGCGGGTCAGCAGGCTTGCCAGTGCTCGCACTCGCGCTTCGCTGCCGATGATCACGGTGCGTCCCTGACTGTGATAGCGGATGGGCGCGCTACCGGCATCCGTCGCCAACAGCGGCAGACTTGAGGCAGGCGAGCCACCCATGGCGGATGACAGGGCGCGTTGGCGTGCTTGTTGATTGAGGGCGCGCTGAGCGCTCTCGAGGCTTGAGCTGAGCATCCTCATCCTTATTCGGTCGTGGCGGACCTTGCATGCAAGCTGCCGTCAGGTGGCAGGCGGATGATGCAGGTCCCGGTCGTCGCTGATTCTCGCGGTCTCTCGCGGTCAGAGCCGGGTCGGCGATCGACAGTCGTTCAGTGGGGGTTCATGACAGGCCAACCATCTTTGCATGCTGTTGATGACATTGCCGTTTTCACGCCCGGCGAGAAGAGAGGCGCGGTCAGGTCGCGCAGGCACTCATCAGCGCAGGCGGTTGACGCCAGTCATCATCTTCAAGGGTTGGCATGTCATGCTGAATCTTGCATGTGCGTTGCAGTCAGTGCGCCTTGATGAGGCGCGTCAGGGTGACTCATGAGGCATCAGGATGACCTCGGTCAGACGTATTCGGCTTGCTGGTGGGTCATAATGACGCATGTTGATTGTGCGGCGCGTCATCCTGACGCCCTGGTGTCCTGAGCCCTGACGCGCTCAGCCCTGGCACTGGAGCCGTTTGTGGGGCTAGCCCCGGCTCACGGCTTGTGGCGGACGCCGCCGACATCATCTGACGCGGGAGCTGGCTCGCGCGAGTCTTCTGCTGGTATCGCTTGCGGGTCAGGCGACTCAAGTATCTCGTCGCTGGGCGTCGCGTGTGACTCGCCCACTGGCGCCTCACCGTCAGGCGCCTGCTCAGCGATCTGGTCGTCTGTCTCCTGCGCCGTATCCGCCTGGGGTGTCTCGCTTGCCTCATCGAGCTTTTCCAGGCCTTCTTCGACCTTGCGGGTCCAGCTGCGCAGCGTGTCGGCGATACCTTCGGCGAGCGGGCGCATCTGGGAGAAGTCCTGGTCGTAGTCATCCAGCCCATCGCGCACCGAGTGCTCGCCCCCCATGAAGATGCGTCGCAGCGCACGCTGGCGTAGCGCCGGGTCCACGCCGCTCTGCATGAAGGCGCTGATGTCGGCGTCTGGGGTCAGGGTGTCGGGGTCTGGCAGCTCGATGACTGGCACTTCAGCGTTGTCAGCGTCTGCCGCCTGCTGATCGCTCTCGGTGGCTGCCTGCTCTGCTGTCGAGGAGGGGCTGTCGCCGCCCAGGACTTCGTGCTGCGAGACGCGCGCTGCAGGGGTGTCAACGCTGTTGTCAGAGACGACTCCCGCCTGTGAGGATGGGAGGCTGTCGCCCTTGGTCACCTCGGCGCTGTCCACCTGTGACGGTTGGTCTTCACGGCGGTTGTCGCCTTGCTTGCGGCGTGACCAGCGCGAGAACAGGCCTTCATTGGCCCGGCTTGCGTTATCGTCGTGCTGGCTCATGACGTGCTTTCCGTACCATCACCGGGCTGATGAGTCTTGTCGGGCGTAGCGGCGTGCTGCTCTGCCTGACTGGCGCGACCGGCGCCCTTGCGTTTCTTCTTCTTGCCTTCATCGAGTCGTTCGCCGTGACGCGCGAGGTAGGCTTCCAGCCACACCATCAAGGCCGGGGGCATCGGCACGTCCAGCACCAGCTGGTCGCCATCCATCCAATGCGATGCTACCTCCTGACAGGCCGTCACCACGCGGGGCTGCATGCCGTCGGCTTCGCGCTCATCGCATTGGACGAACAGACGCGGCTGCTCGCAGCGCAGGTTGTAGCGGTAATCGGTGCGCTCAGTCAGGTGAAGCTGCAGCGGCAGGATGCGGCGATGCGCTACTTCATCAGCGGTGGCAGGCTCCGCTACGTGCGATTCCGTCTCTGGCGTTGCAGAGGGCGAGAGGTCGGCAATGCGCCAGGTGTCGATGCTGAAGCGCCCCAACTTCTGCGTTGTGGGCGCCAGGGTGACGCTCAACCAGCGGGTGTCGTCACTGCGGGGAGGGATGGATTCAGACATGGCTTCCTTGTTCACTGCTGTACCCGCAAGCGGGTCTGAAAAGAATGCTGCGATGGTGCTAGTGTGCAAGATACATGCCGGCGCACGCGATATCAGGGTTACCGTCAGTCAGTGCGGGGACAGCTTGGCCATCAGACTGGTACTCTACGGCGATTCAGCGCAAGAATTGCCATTCCAACCGGCTCGATCAGGGAGACCCGAGTTCATGATGCCCTCTGCACGGCCAGCGATCAGTCGCGCCACACTACCCACCACGCTGGACATCGAAGTCATGGATGAGCGCGGTGAACGCCATCAGCAGTCCATTGCCGCCGAGCGCTCGCTGACCATCTATCTCAATCGGCGCGAGATCGTCACCTTGATGACTCTGGGCGCCGAACCTGAGGCGCTGGTGGCCGGTTATCTGCGCAACCAGGGCCTACTGGGTGAGCTTGGGGACCTCGAGGCGCTGCAGGTGGACTGGGAAGTCGAGAGCGCCTCGGTGGTGACGCGTCATCTGCCCGAGGATATCGAGCAGCGCCTCGGCAAGCGCACTGTGACCACCGGCTGTGGGCAGGGCACGGTGTTCGGCAATCTGCTGGAGCGCCAATCGCTGGCCGCGCTGGACGCAGGCCCCTTCAGTCAGGCCTTATTGTATCGCCTGCTTGAGGCGCTGGCGGCGCACAACGCGACCTATCGCAAGGCCGGCGCGGTGCACGGTTGCGCCCTGTGTCGGGATGATGAAGTGCTGGCGTTCATCGAGGATGTCGGCCGCCACAACGCCGTCGATACGCTGGCGGGGCTGAGCTGGTTGGCGCCCCTGAGTGATGATGCCAGTGATTATCAGGGGGCCAACATCTTCTATACCACCGGTCGTCTGACTTCCGAGATGGTACTGAAGGTGGCTCAGGCGGGGATTTCAGTGCTGGTCTCACGCTCCGGCGTCACGCAGAAGGGAGTGGAGCTGGCGGAACGCTTTGGCGTGTTGTTGATCGCGCGCGCCAAGGGCCGCCACTTCCAGGCGGTGGACCCTGCCGGGCGGCTGGTGCTGGACGCTATCCCGCCGCTGCGTGCAGGTGACGCTCTCGAATCATCGCGCCATGACGCGTCAGGCAAGCCATCTTCAGCAGACGGCGCAGCCGGACATGACAAGGGGGCGCAGTGATGAGTCCTCTTTCTTCGCCGCTGGGCGTCGTACCCTCACAGGGCTTTTCCTCTGAACTAGGCGCACCTTCGGGTAGCTCAGTCAGTGAGCCTTCTTGCGAGGCCCTGAGCACGGCCACCGGCCGGCAGGCTACGGTCCCCCGCGACAACCCCTTTCTGACGGTGCAGGAAGTCGCGCGCCTGCTGCACCTAAACGAGAAGAAGATCTATCAGCTGGCCAGTGACGGCACCATGCCGGCGACCAAGGTGACCGGCAAGTGGCTCTTTCCGCGGCGCCTGGTGGAACAATGGATTCTCGAGTCCAGCCATCATGGTGTGCTGGCGGATCGCCTGATGATCACCGGCAGTGATGACCCGCTGCTGGCCGCACTCTCCATGCGCCTCAATCAGCAGCATGCTGGTAGCGCCTTCTATGGCATGAGTGTGACCGGTACGCGTCTGGGGCTTGATCTGCTCAGCCAGGGGCGGGCTGATGTCTGCGCCATTCACTGGGGGCGTGCGGAGGAGGCGGCGCTGCGGCATCCGGCGCTGATTCGCGGCCACGATGGCTATCGTCAGTGGGTGATGGTGCGGCTTGCGCGCCGTACCCAAGGGTTGATTATCCGCAATGATGATCGCCATCTGTCCATCGATCCCAGCGGCCTGTTCGGTTCGCAGCGGCGTTGGGCGGTGCGACAGGAGGGGGCCGGTTCGCAGCGCTTCCTGCAGGAGTGGCTGTCCGGCCATCAGATGCGTGCCGAGCAGCTCAACACCCTGGCGATCGCCTATTCCGAGCGTGAAGTGGCCTCGATGGTGGCGCGGGGTGAGGTGGATGTCGGCCCCGGCACGCTGTCGGCCGCCAATGAGTTCGGCCTCGGCTTCGTGCCGGTCTGTGAAGAGGCCTTCGATCTGGTGGTGCCGCGCAATGTTTATTTCCGCGATCTCTTCCAGGGGTTACTGGACTATCTGGCGACGCCGAATGGCATCCAGCTGGCGCAATCCCTCGGCGGCTATGATCTGCGCGAATGCGGTCAGTTGATCTGGCGCGGCGATGCCGCACAGCACGATTGAGACGCTTAGTATTGAGACGCTCGATAAACTGAACGCCCAGCGAGTGCTGGCGGTCAGGACTCGGCGGAAGCCATGAGCGTCTTTGCGACAACCAAAAAAAATCGCCCATTAGCGCATGGCTAGTGGGCGATTTTTTATCTCGGGCTGACGGCGAGCATGGTCAAGCAAGTCGTTGTTTCGAATGGGCCGGCCAGGTGGCGCTCGCGTTAAGGCTATCTTTGCGGTTTAGCTTCCTGCCAGCACGTTACTTGGCTTATCTCACTTCAACACAGCCCAGCTCATTTCAAATCAGCTCAGCTCGGATCCGAATCATTGCGAGTGCACACCGACAGCACGATGGCATCTTCTTCACTGGTAGAAACCAGGGCATGACCCATGTCGGAGTCGAAATAGATGCTGTCGCCATCGCTCAGCGGCAAGGGTTCATAGAATTCCGAATAGAGCAGAATGCTGCCCGCCAAGACCATCAGGAACTCCTCGCCGTCGTGACGCACCCAGTCGGGGAAGTCATCGAAGCTGCGCGCGCGCACGCGAGTCTTGAAGGGAATCATGCGTTTCTGCGCCAGCTGCCAGGACAGCAGCTCGTGCTCGTAGGTCGGTGTCGGGTGTGACTTACCATCACCGACGCGCGTCAGGTCGCGACGCCCGAGAGTGCCACTCTGGCGCTTGGGCGGGCTCAGCAGCTGCGGAAGGTCGATGTTCAGACCATGAATCAGCTTCTGGACCGCCGTGAAGGTCGGCGAGATCTGCTCGTTCTCGATCTTGGACAATGTCGAGCGTGCCAGCCCCGTGCGCTGGCTGACATCTTCCAGCGTCCAATGATGGGAGAGGCGGATCTGCTTCACGCGTTCGCCAAGCTTCAGGGGCTCAACGAAGGGTTTGCGACCGGAGGCGATCCGGACGGCGGCGTCCTTGTCTGTCGGTGTGCTCATGAGAGTGGCTTCGCTATGGGCGTGATATTGGCGGCGCACGACATCGGGTGTCGCAGCGCTGTCAGCTGGCGATAAAGTTTACTATCGGAAACTTTGTCGCCAGCTTATCACAGCATGGCAAGCGCGCATCATCCCGACACGTAGCCAACATGGCTGTTCGCGACACCGAAGGCTCGCTGGTGCTCCCATGATGCAGCGACAGGTTTCCTGGCTGCGGGAAACCTGTCGTGAGGTGTGGTGTGCGTCAGTGGAAAAGTCACCGGTGCGGGGAGTGCTCAGCACTAGAACAGCGGATGGTCACGCTCATCCTCGGCGGGCTTGGCAAGCGGCGGCTGGACGCCGTCTAGCGTGCCAGAGGCGGAGCGGGGCGGGAGGGCATCCACGGTGGGAGGCGCGAGATCGAGCTGGTCTGGCTCAGGTTTGTTTGACTTGGGTCGCTCTGAAATGGGTTGCTCAGAAGGGCGATGGCCGCCGGCACGCGCCTCGAGGCCATCCTGCATTGGCAAGCCCGCCAGCGCCTTGAGATGCGCCTCGGTGCTGCGCCCCAGTGCCTCCAGGCAATACCCGCCCTCCAGCACGGAGACGATACGCCCGTGGCAGTAACGCCGTGCGACATCCATCGCCAGCAGGGTGACCCAGTAATAGTCGTCATCTTCCAGGCACAGTTCCGCCATCGGGTCTTCACGATGCGCGTCAAAGCCTGCCGAGATTAAAATCAACTCCGGTTTGAAGTCATCGAGCTTCTTCAGCCATTGGGCTTCAATGGCGCGCCGGAAGGCCAGTGAGCCGCTGCCTTCGCTCAAGGGCGTGTTGTGGATGTGCTCCCAGCGGCTCTCCAGGTAGCGCCACGGGTACATGGCGTCCTGAAAGGAGGAGCACACCAAGGTATCGGGATCATGCTTGAAGATATCGACGGTGCCGTTGCCTTGGTGCACATCGAAATCGAGGATCGCGATCCGCTTCACGCCGTAATGCTGGCGGGCGTGCAGGGCGCCCACCGCCACGTTGTTGTAGAAGCAGAAGCCCATCGCATCGGCGCGTTCGGCATGGTGGCCCGGGGGGCGCACGGCGCAGAAGACGTTGTCGGCCTGATCACGCATCACCTGGTCGACCCCGCGTACCACCGCGCCGGCGGCCAGTCGCGCCGCGACCAGGCTATCGGCACACATCACGGTGTCTTCGTTGATGGTCAGCAGCTGCCCGGCCTGGGGCGGGCATTTCTCCAGCGCCTGCAGGTGGCGCATGGGGTGCACGCGCGCCAGCTGCTCAAGCGTTGCCGCTCGCGCACTGTATTGCTGGACATGCTGAATCACGCCGCTCAGCGCCAGCTGACGCTCGATGGCCTGCAGACGCAGTGGGCTCTCGGGATGTGTGGGGCCCATGAAATGCTGACCGCAGTCGCGATGGGATATGTAGGAGGTGATCATCGGCATGCCTGCGTGAGTGTGCGGGTCATAATGGTCTGCACCATGACGTAACAGTAAGAGTCGTCAATGGCATGAGCCAGTCGCCGATGGTCTACCTTGTTTCACGCATGAAGGGCGCGAGGATGGCTGTTCAGACCTGCGCTTTCGCGGCATGCTGCTCATATCGCGCTGACGAGGCGCAACCGCTGACAGGACAAGCCTATGGGAACGCGATTTCTGCGCAATTTCTTCGAGCCCGCCAGTATCGTGGTGATCGGCGCCTCGGAAAAGCCGCATTCACTAGGCGGGCAGGTACTGCGCAATCTGCTTGAAGGGGGCTTCAAGGGCGCCCTGACGGTGGTCAACCCCAAGGGATATGAGACGGTGCATGGCGTGGCGTGCGTCAAGCGGGTCAGTGAGCTGGAACAGGTGCCGGACCTGGCCATTCTGTGCTCACCGCCGGATACCTTGCCGCGTGTGGTCGAGAAGCTGGGCCGGCGCGGCGTCAAGGCGGCGCTGCTGATTTCGGGAGGTGTCGCCCCGACGCCGGTCAGCTCGCTGGCCCGCGTCACCGGCAAGGGGCTTGAGATGCTGTCACGCCGCGACGGGCTGAACTTCACTGCCCCGCGCCTGCCGGGCATTCACAGGTCCACTACGGGCAAGCCAGGCCCCGATCCCTCCGTCACTGAGTCGTCGTCTTTGAATGAGGCCGGCGAGCCTGCCACGTCGAGCGCCGAGCGCTACCCGCGGATCGCCGACAGCACGGACGACATGCTGGATGCCTCGCAGGCACGTGAGCCGGGGGCCGAAGTCCCGCGTATCCACCGTGATCAGGAAAGCCTCAACAGTCGGTTGCTCAAGGCTGCCCGAGGCAGTGGGATTCGTCTGCTCGGGCCGGAATGCATGGGCATCTGCGTGCCCAACCGTCACCTGAACGCCTCCTTCAGCGGGCAACCTGTCGCCAAGGGCAAGGTCGCCTATCTCGGTCAGTCGGGGATGCTGGGCAATGCGATGATCGACTGGGCGGCGGGGCGCGGTATCGGCTTCTCACATCTGGTGACCCTGGGCGACAGCGTCGATGTGATGCTGCCCGATCTGATCGACTATCTGAACCAGTACGGGCCGTCGCAGGCCTTGCTGTTGCACCTGGAGCGCATTCACGACCCGATGCACTTCATGACCGCGCTGCGCGAGGCGTCCCGCAATCGGCTGGTACTGGCGATCAAGAGTGGCCGTACCCCAGAAGCTGACCTGTTCGGCACACATGTCACGCGTGGGGTGCCCAATCGCGACCGGATCGTCGATGTTGCCCTCGCGCGTGCCGGGGTGGTGCGCGTCAATGACAGCGAAGACATGTTCGATGCGTTGGAGACGCTGAATCGCATGAAGCCGTTGCGCGGTGATCGACTGGCGATCGTCTCCAATGGGTTGGGCCCGGCCTTGCTGGCCATCGATAAGCTGATGGCGGGCGGCGGCAAGCTGGCCGAGCTGAGCGAGGAGAGCCGCCAGGCGCTGCTCAAGGCCGAGCTGGATGTCAGCCTGCCGGGGCGCAATCCGGTGGATCTGGGCGGCAATGCCACGCCGGAAGATTTCCTGGCCGCGGTCAACATCGTGGCCAATGACCGTGGCGTGGACGCCGTGCTGGTCGTGCATGCGCCGACACGCCTTGCTCCTTCACGGGCAACGGCCGAGGCGCTGGTGGCGCATCGCAAGCAATTCCGACGCAACCTGCTGACCAGCTGGATGGGGCTCGAGCAGGCGCTTTCGGCCCGCCATGAATGCCATCTGGCCGGCATCCCGACCTATCTGTCGCCGGAGAAGGGCGTCAAGGCCTTCCTGCAGATGGTCGATTACCACCGTGTGCAGACACTGTTGCAGCAGACGCCGCCGAGTCTGGCCTTCTCGACCAGTGCCGAGATTCGCGCCCGCGCCCATGACCTGGTGCACAGCGCGCGGCGTGCGGGCCGGGAATGGTTGACTCACTCGGAGACGGCGCAGGTGCTCGATACCTACGGCATCGCCACCGCGCCCAGTCGCTATGTGCTCGACGCCGCCGAAGGCGCGCGCGCCATCGTCGAGTTGCAGCGTTCTGCCACGGATGACGACAAGCCTTCTCGGCAGGGCCCCTATGCGCTGCGCGTGGTGCATGAACACAACAGCCAGCCGTTCCGCTATCGCCGCTACCCACAGCGGCTGTCTTCCGGCGTGGTGCAGGACCTTTCCGGTCCGGAGGACATCGCGCTGGCGATTCGCCGCATCACCCAGAAGGTGGCGGAGGGCGATGCCGAGCGCGGCCGCAGTGATCACGAGCGCACGCGCATTCATGAGTTCTGCCTGCAGCCGATGCAGCGTGGCAAACACTCGCTGCAGTTGAGCGCAGGCATCACGCGCGATGACGAATTCGGCCCGGTGATCGTGTTCGGCATCGGCGGTTACAAGGTCAATGTGCTGGCGGACCGCCAGGTCGCCTTGCCGCCCCTTAACATGACACTGGCGCGTGAGCTGATCTCGCGCAGCCATGCCTCCCGCCTGATCGCCGAGCACTCGCCGGACCCGGAGCGCGATTTCGAGCGCGTCAGCACGCTGTTGATCAAGCTCTCACAGTTGGCATCGGATTTGCCTGACATAAGAGGGTTGGAAATCAATCCGTTGTTGCTCAACCGCGAGGAAGCCGTGGCGGTGGACTTCGCGCTGGATCTCGGCAAACCGGCCCGTTTCGCGATCATGCCGTATCCGGAAGAGCTGCGTGAATGGGTGTCGCTGGACAATGGCATGCACGTCGAGGTGCGCCCGATACGCGGCGAGGATGCGCCCTTGATCACGGCCTTCCATGCCCGGCTCTCAGAGGAGAGCATTCGTTTCCGCTACTTCCATCACAAGGCGGCGCTGACGCAGCGAGATCTCGCGTTGCTCGCTCAGATCAATTACGACCGCCAGATGGCCTTCATCGCCGAGCGTGAAGTGGAAGCCCAGCCAGGTGAGTCGCCGCAGCGCGAGATGCTGGGGGTGGTGCGGGTATGGAATGACCCGGACAATATTCGCACCGAATTCTCCGTCATCATCCGTGATGACATGCAAGGTGAGGGGATCGGCAGTCTGTTGATGGAGAAGATGCTGCGCTATTGCCGCTCGCTGGGCACGCTGGAGATGGTCGGCAAGATCATGATCGACAATCACCCGATGCGCGCCCTGATGAAGCACCTTGGCTTCACCTGTCGCTACAACATGGAGGAGCAGGTCATCGATGCCAGCATACGTCTCAACGAGCCGGTCAGTGATTGGCAGCGCCTGAGGCTGGAAGCCAAGGCCTGATGCGCCTTGTTGGTGCATGGGCTTGTGCAAGGGCCGGTTGATAGGCGCATGCGTAGGTTTGCCAAGCGGTTCTCGGCAACACGCAATGCGTCAGGGGATGGAGAGCAATAGACCAATAACAACATGCAATGTCGTGATTCAGGGAGGTATCAGCAAGAAGCGTCAAGGGCATACCACCTTAGTCGTATAAACGTCTGTTCGTGTTTGAGCGCTTATCAATAAAACTGTATTGTAATTACAAATATAAGAATCCTTTATGGATAATGGCGCAGGGGATGACACAGTATTCTGTCAGCAGGTCGGCAAGCGATGCTTGCGGCCAGATTGCGCGATGTCAGCGGCAGGGCGAGCCATTCTCCCTGCCGGATTGAGTGCGTAATGGACAGAATCCGTGGATATTTCCTGCCCGCTGACGACAGGAAAGCCAATGACTGACACTCGCGACGTGAAGATTCGAGTGCGCAATCTGAGCAAGGTGTTCGGCAACCAGCCTGACAAGGCGCTCAAATTGCGTGATGAGGGCATGAAACGCCCCGAGATTCTCGAGAAGACTGGCCAGACGTTGGGGCTTTCCAACGTGGACTTTGATGTGATGGAAGGCGAGTTGCTGGTCATCATGGGGCTGTCCGGCTCCGGGAAATCGACCCTGATCCGCTGCCTGAACCGGTTGATCGAGCCGACGGAGGGCGAGATCCTCATCGACGGCGATGATGTCGCCAAGCTGGATGACAAGTCGCTGCTGCGCTGTCGTCGCAAGCATTTCTCGATGGTGTTCCAGAATTTTGCGCTCTTCCCGCATCGCACCGTGCAGCAGAATGCCGAGTTCGGGCTTGAGGTGCGCGGCGAGGAGAAGGAAGTCTGTTATCAGCGCGGTCGCGATGCGCTCAAGCAGGTCGGCCTTGATGGCTGGGAAGATGCCTACCCCAGCCAGCTCTCCGGCGGCATGCAACAACGTGTCGGCCTGGCACGAGCGCTGGCCAACGACTCCACGGTGCTGTTGATGGATGAGGCCTTCTCGGCGCTTGATCCCCTGATCCGCAAGGACATGCAGCAGGAATTGCTGGCGCTGCAGCACAAGATGAAGAAGACCACCATCTTCATCACCCACGACCTTGATGAAGCCCTCTCCATCGGCGACCGCATCATCCTGCTCAAGGATGGCGAGATCGTGCAGATCGGCTCCCCCGAAAGCATCCTCACTTCCCCGGCCAATGATTATGTGGCGCGCTTCGTCGAAGGCGTCGACATGTCACGCATCCTCACTGCCCGCTCGGCGATGACCGATGTGCGGGCCACCGCACGTGATGATGATGGCCCGCGCACGGCGCTGCGCAAGATGGGCGACAACGGCCTCGACAGCCTGTTCGTGGTGCGTCGCGATCGCACCGTGCTCGGGATCATCACCGCCGAGGATACCGAACGTGCCGTGCGCGAGAATCTCACCGATCTCTCGAGCATCATCCACTCCGATTGCTGTCAGGTCTCGCCGGAAGAACCGCTGCACAACCTGTTCGCGATGTTTGCCGGTCATCACCATCCGCTGGCGGTGGTCGATGAGCAATCCCGCCTGTTGGGCGTGGTGATCAAAGGGTCCGTACTCGCAGAACTGGCGGAAGCAGGGGAGGCACACGCATGAGCGACGCAACCGGTTTTACCATCCCGAAGATAGAGCTGGGTGACTGGATCGAGACGGGGCTTGATTACCTGACCACCAACTACTCCAGCATCACGCGCGGTATCTCCAAGTTCACCGAGACCGGCATCGACGTCCTGAACGATGCGCTGATGTGGCTGCCCGAGTGGGCGCTGATCGCCCTGGTGACGCTGCTGTGCTGGCGGCTGGCCGGCACGCGCCTGGCCATCGGTTCCGTACTGGGGCTGGGACTGATCTGGAACCTGGATCTGTGGGACCCGATGATCGAATCGCTGACCCTGGTGGTGATCGCCACCCTGGTCGCCGTGGTCATCGCGGTACCGCTGGGGATACTGGCGGCACTATCGGACCGCTTCTACAAGGTCATCATGCCGGTGCTGGATTTCATGCAGACCATGCCGGCCTTCGTCTACCTGATTCCGGCGATTCCCTTCTTCGGCATCGGCTCGGTCTCCGCCATCTTCGCCACCGTGATCTTCTCGATGCCGCCGGCGATTCGCTTCACCACGCTGGGCATTCGTCAGGTGCCCAATGACCTGATCGAAGCGGCCGATGCCTTCGGGGCCACCCGCAGCCAGAAGCTCTTCAAGCTGCAGCTGCCGCTTTCGCTGCCCACCGTGATGGCCGGCATCAACCAGACCATCATGCTGGCACTGTCGATGGTGGTGATCGCGGCCATGATCGGCGCCGATGGCCTGGGGAATGAGGTCTGGAAAGCCATCCAGCGCCTGCGTCCGGGAGATGGTTTCGAAGCGGGCATCGCGGTGGTCATCCTGGCCATGCTGCTCGACCGCCTGACCCAGACCTTCAGCAAGGAAAAGAAGCCCCGTTCATAAGGGGATTCACCAGTGGCCTCCGTGCGCTTTGTGGCTATGCGGAGGCCGCTTCGAGCACTTCCATACCCGACTCAACGTTTGGCCGTCGACACGCGTTTTTCGACAGACGTGCTTCGATAAACAATGAGTAAATTCGAATAAAGGGGAAAATGATGAACAAGCAAGATGCCTCCCGCACTACCTTGAACGTCACCGCGAAGATGAATGCCGCCACCAAGGCATTGCTGCTCGGCGCTGTCATGTCCTCCTCACTGGCCGGGGCGAGCGCCGTGTATGCCGCCGGTGACAAGGGCGATGTGACGCTGGCCTACGTCGAATGGTCCTCTGAAGTCGCCTCCACCAATGTGGTCAAGGCGGTGCTCGAATCACAGGGCTACAACGTCGAACTCAAGGCGCTGTCTGCGGCGGCGATGTTCCAGGCGGTCGCCTTCGGCGATGCCGATGGCATGGTCGGTGCGTGGCTCCCCACCACCCACGAAGACTACATGGCCAAGATCGCCGACAAGGTCGACGACCTGGGCGTCAATCTCGAAGGCACCAAGCTCGGGCTGGTCGTGCCGTCCTACAGCAAGCTCGAGACCATCGATGACATCAAGACCCACGCCGAGGATATCGATGAGCGCATCGTCGGCATCGAGCCGGGCGCAGGTCTGACGCGTCTGACCGAGCAGGTGCTTGAGGACTACGATCTCGAGGACATCGACCTGACCACCGGCAGCGGGGCGACCATGACCGCCGCGCTGAGCAATGCGATCAAGGGTGAGCGTGAGATCGTCGTCACTGGCTGGACGCCGCATTGGATGTTCGCCCGCTGGGACCTCAAGTACCTGGATGACCCGAAGGGGGTCTACGGCGGTGCCGAGGAGATTCACACCCTGGCGCGCAAGGGACTCGAGGAAGACATGCCGGAGGTCTACGCGATTCTCGACAACTTCGCCTGGACCCCGGCTGACATGGGTGAAGTGATGCTCAACAACCAGGAAGACGACGCTGACCCCTACGAAACCGCCAAGGCGTGGGTGGAAAGCCATCAGGATATCGTCAAGGAATGGTTGCCGGCCGCGGCTGAGTGATGCCTGGCGTGACTCACTGAGTCATGAATGACGAAACGCCCCCACAGGGTCTCCTGTGGGGGCGTTTCGTTGTGTGCCTGCAAAAGACGCGTCGCTCACACTCGGCGGGCTCAGGACAGACTGGCTTAGAACGGACAGGGACTGCGCACTTCCATGCGCTCACCGCTCACCGGGTGATCGAAGCTGATCATCTCGGCATGCAGCATCAGGCGCTCGGCCATGAAGTAGGCCTCATCCGTCGCATAGAGGTCGCAGCCCAGGATCGGATGGCCGATCTGCTGGCTATGGATACGCAACTGATGCGTGCGGCCTGACACCGGCGTGAACTCGACTCGCGTGCGCGCCGGATTCTCCAGGCGTTCGATGACGCGGAAATCACTGATGGCGGTCTTGCCGGTCTCGTGGCAGATCTTCTGCAGCGGGAACTGATCGACGTCCTTGGCGATGGGCAGCGAGATGCGCCCGCTGTCCTCCTCCAGATGGCCATGCAGGATCGCGGTGTAGGATTTGCCGATGTTGCGGTCCTGAAACTGGCGGGTCAGGTTGCCGTTGGCTGGCTTGTTGAGCGCGACCAGCATGATGCCCGAGGTGCCGAAATCCAGCCGATGCAGCAACTTGGCACTGGGGTATTCCTTGACCAGGCGATGATGCAGCGAATCCAGATTGAGCGGATGCTTGCCGGAAAGGCTGAGCAGGCCACTGGGCTTGTGGATCAGCAGGATGTCATCGTCGGCGTACAGCACCGCGTAGGTTTCGTGGCAGACGGGAACGATGAACGGGTCGGCTTGTGGCTGCATAAGGGCTCGTCAGTGACGTCAGGGAATCGGGGCGAAACGGCAAGGGCGCAAGCGCTGGCGCGGTCTAGAGCACTAAAGTGGTCTAGAGCGAGATATCCTGCCAGTGATACTCGTACTCGTCGTCCTCACCATCCTCTGGCGCACGACCGATGAAGAGGCTGGCGGTAAAGGCGCGCACGAAGATCACCTGGCTGCCATCCAGGGCGGTCAGCAGCTCACCCTTCTTGAGCTTCTTGATCTTGCGCTTGCGAGCCGCGGCAGCATCACGCGCCGCGCGGGTGTCGGCGCGCCATTGGGCGGCAATCTCACCGGGCGCCGTCGACTGTTCGAGCAGCTCTTCCGGGCATTGCAGCGGAATGTCTGGCGTGCCTTCGTCACGAATATGGTATTCCCAGCGGCTGGAGTCACCATTCTTGGGGGCCTGCATCAGGTGCTGGCGAATGAAGGTATGGCCGTGAGGGTGCTCCAGCACGGTATACAGCACATTGCCGACCACGGCGTGATCGACCAGCGAGATGCCATGACTGTTGGACGGCGTATAGCCGGCCAGCAGACGGTCTACCAGTGTCTGACGTGCCACCTTGGGGGTGCCGCTGTCATCCCAGGCCATGAAGCCTCCAATCTGAGCGTGTCTGGCATCGCAGGCCATGTCGGATACGCTATGAAGGGCGCAGGCTGACTGGCGTTCGAGAGGCCGAAAGGGCGGCCATTGTCCGGCTTGTGTCCAGCAAGGGCAAGTCGCTGACCGCGCGAATCTGCACCGTGGGGTCTCAAGGGATAGCGCAATCGATAGCAGTAGCGGCACCCGGACGGTAACCCGAACGGCAACGAAAGAGGCCCCGCATGAGCGGAGCCTCGAGAAGAGCGCCTGTTGTGGCGCAGACTGGCTATCGGCACAGACTGGCTAGCGGGTCAGGGCGCCAGCAGTTGCTTGTGCCATTCGCCGTCTTCCGTGTCCAGGCGCTGGTAGCGCACGCGATCGTGCAGGCGCGAGGGCTGCCCCTGCCAGAATTCGATCATCTCCGGCACCACGCGATAGCCGCCCCAATGCTCCGGACGCGGCACCTCGGTGGTGGCATAGACCTGCTCGAAGCGACCCTGGCGCTCGCTGAGCCACTCGCGATCGGGAATCTCGACACTCTGCTGAGAGACCCAGGCGCCCAGCTGGCTTTCCTTGGGGCGTGAGGCGAAGTACTGATCGGAGGTGGCATCCGCGACCTTCTCGACGCTGCCTTCGATGCGCACCTGGCGCTCCAGCGCGGGCCACCAGAAGGTCAGCGCAGCGAAGGGCACATTGGCCAGTTCGCTGCCCTTGTGGCTCTGATAGTTGGTATAGAAGATGAAGCCTTCACTGTCGCAGCCCTTGAGCAGCACGATGCGCGCATGCGGCTTGCCCTGGCTGTCGACGGTGGAGAGCGTCATGACATTGGCGTCGTTGTCATCGGCGGACAGGGCGCTGGTCAACCACTCCTGAAACAGTTCGAAGGGTTCCAGCGGTGTGTTCGCAAGGCTCAGGCCATCACCGGAATAGGTTCTGCGCACATCGGCGATATCGCGGTTCATGGTGGGCTCCCTTGATGAATTGCTCATGTAATGACATGACTGTGACCGCTCACGTGCTGGATCGCAAGCCTCAGACCCCGCCCAGCTGCAGCCACGCCATGTAAAGCCCGGTGCCGACGGCAATCGAGAGCAGCGCATTGCGTCGCCACAGATGCAGTCCCGCCACGCAGAGGGCCGCGACCAGCATGCCGGCGCCCTCGGCGTTCTCAAGCCAGCTTTGCCAGGCCGAGATGCGGTGCGCGGACTCTGACATGTCAGGCAATTGCATGGCCGACAGCGAGACGATGATCAGCACGACCATCACGATGGCCGGCAGATAGCGGCCCATATGCAGAATCAGCGGATGGGCCGAATGGCGGGAAAGAAACACGAAGGGCAGCGCGCGCGTGGCGAAAGTCGCACCGGCTGACACGGCGATCAACAGCAAGGCCTGCAGGGTCGTCATGGGGTGGTGTGCTCCGAGGCTTGATTGTGCTCAGTCTGGCGCGCGCCAGACTTGCCTTGATGATGATCGTCACGAGGGGCAGGCGTGACGTGTGGCTGATGTTTGCCACGCTGGTAATGATACTGCCCGAGCAGGAGAGCGCAGGCTGCCGCGATGCTGCCCAGCAACAGCTGATCTTTCGGCAGCAGCCACAGGCCCGCGAGCGTGACCAGCAGGCCGAGCATGAAGGGCCAGCGCTCGCGCAGGGCGAACCACTGTTCGATGCCCAGCACCACGAACAGCGCCGTCAACGCGAACTCGATGCCGCTGCTGTCAAAGCTGAGCTGTCCGGCTGCCAGACCCAGCAGCGTCCCCAGTACCCACCAGGATTGGTTGAGGAAGGTGATGCGCAACATCAGGCGCTGGTCATCACGGCGCGCCACGGGATCATCGCGTTCGCCGCTGCGTGGCAGGCTGGCCAGCAGCGAGTAGGTTTCATCGGTCAGCCCGAAGATGAGATAGAGCTTGCCAAGGCCCGCCGCGCGGAAGCGCTCCAGCAGCGACAGGCCATAGAATAGGTGGCGCGAATTGAGCAGCAGCGTGGCCACGAAGACCTCGGTAATGCCGGCGCCTGCACCGAGCAACGCTACCGCCAGGAACTGGCCGGCCCCGGCCAGGATGACCAATGACATGAGAAGGCCCAGCCATGGACTCAACGGCAGCTGGGTGAACAGCACGCCGAAGGCAGCGCCCAGCGGGATATAGCCGAACATCACCGGCAGGGTCTGGTTGAGTGCCTGTTGCCATAGGTGACGACCGCTGACTGGCTGCCGGGGAGGCGAGCCCGCACCGGCGGTGTCGTCCCGGGAGGCGTGCGAGGTACTGGCCGTGGAAGGCGATGACATGGCGAGAGTTCCGTTCTGCGCAAGCGGGGTGAAGATGGGCGAGACATGCAGAGGGCCTTCAAGAGGCCGAGTCCCCACAAGCCGCAGATAATCTACGCAGCATATAATGTCATCAAGTGTCAGGCGATGCTGCCAAGGTGGCAGCTGGCAGTGGAAAGTGCTGAATCAGCGCTTTATTGCTGATATTTCACATGTCTCATGGCGGCACGGCCGATTGATTTGCCGCGAGTCGCCAGGCCACGGCCACCTATACTGGTCTGTGGCCGCTCGTTGGCTGCATATCGCTGCCTGAACGCGTGTCGTGCCATCAAAGGTTCATTCGCTGAGGGAGTCATCAGGATGAGTTCGAACCGATCCCGCAAGTCCTCGTCTGAGACGCCGCTTCTTGATCAGGGCAAGCCTTCGCCGCTGCGCAGTGTCGTGATCTGGGGGCTGGCCATCCGGCTGTTTCACTTGCTGCTGATTCTGGCGATCATCGGCATGTGGTACACCGCCGAGGTGGGCGCAGGGCTCGATTTTCCGATGGTCTGGCACGCACGGTTGGGATATTGCGTGATCGGGCTGGTGGTGTTTCGAGTCATCTGGGGGCTGGTGGGCAGCGGGCATGCTCGCTTCAGCCGCTTCGTGGCGTCACCGCGCACGACCTGGCGCTACGCCGCTGACTTTCTGGCGGGACGCGCGCCACGCCATGCAGGCCACAACCCCCTGGGGGGCTGGATGACGCTGACCATGTTGCTGGTGCTGGCGATTCAGGGATCGAGCGGGCTGTTTCTGACCGATGACCTGCTGTTCGAAGGGCCCCTGCATGACCGGGTCCCAGCGAGTGTCGCCGAGGGGCTGGCCTGGGTGCATCACACCAATATCACGCTGCTGTGGGGGCTGATCGCCCTGCATCTGATGGCCATCGTCTGGCACGGCCTGCGCGGTGAGTGGTTGATCTGGGCGATGGTACATGGCCGCAAGCATTTCAGGCGCGATGAATCGGTAGTGGATGAGGGCGAGCCAGTATCACCTTCAGGGACACGCAGGTGGCTCGCACTGGGGTTGGCGATCGGCATTGCCGTTCTGGTCATCTGGCAGGGGTCGCAGTTGCCGTAAGCTCTGCTCACTCTCACTCATGCTTTCGCTCTCACTTTCGCCCTCAAGTATGCCAATACGCCAAAGCGCCGCCACGAGCAATCTCATGGCGGCGCTTTGGCGTATTGACGGAGCTTCGGCTATATCAGTCAGCGCGATACTGCTGATGACAGCCCTTGCAGGTCTTGGCTGTCTCGACGAACTGGCTGCGCAGGGCGTCAAGGTCCTGACTGGCGGCGGCGTCAGCCAATGCCCGGCTCTGGGTCATCAGCGCCTCTGCACGCTTGTCGAAGCCTGCACGGTCGCTCTCTATCTTGCTCAGCGCGTCGGTATCACCGTCGTAGGAGCCGGCGATGAAGCCTTCCCATGGCATCTGCGCCAACAGCGCCAGTCGCTCGGCGCGGGTGCGAAACTCCTCGGCATCATAGTCCTGCTTGCCCTTGACCATCGCGCCCATCGGACTGAACTGCCATGCCAGCGTCTGGAAGACTGCCTGGCGATACTGGATGGCATCTTCCGTCTTGTCAGCCAGTGCCGCAGGCGACGCCAACAGGCTGGCAAGCACCACGCCAGCCGCCAACACGCCAGTGATCAGGCAGTTACGCGCTACGCCCTCAGGGCGGTGGCACGATATCCCCGCAGGGCGGTAGCGCGATACGCCCGCAGGGCGTGGAAAAGACAAGTGTGTTGTCAGGCCGATCATGGCAAAGCCTCGCTGTGGTTAACTCGCAAAGCCGATACAGCATGGGCGGCTCGCGATGGTTGAGGAGACACGCTGGAAGAAGCGGTGGGTAGCGGTGGGGAAAGCGGCAAGCCGCCGTGGGAAGGCGCAAACCGATACCCGCCATTCTGGTCGCCTATTTTAGTCGAACAAAACGCGACGAGAAGGGCGGGCAATGGAGAGGCCAAGACTTGATCAGGCCTGCGGCTGACGCTTGAGGTTGCGCGAGCGGAAACGGGCGTAAGCCATGCTGGAAATGAACAGCCCCAGCGCCGCCAGTGCTTCCAGGACGCCGATGACGGCGTGGCCAGGCACACTGGCCAGCATCACGCCCTGCATGATGTAGAGCAGGCTGACGAAGGCCAGCCAGACATGACCACGTGCCCGGCGGGTGATGATGGCGGGCAGAAACAGTGCGATGGGCAGCAGGCGGATCAACAGCGGCAGCAGGCCGCTGTTCTCGCTCTGCGCCATCAGCTGAATGCCGCCGATCAGCAGCAGCAGGGCGACGGCCGCAAAACTTGCGATCACACCCCGGCGGCTCTTGGCTTCGAGCGTGTCGAGGCCCTGCTCACGTTCCAGTCGTTCAAGCCAGGCGCGCATCTATTTCGTCTCCCTGAGAGGTTGCATGGCCAGTGCCAGGCGAGCGATACGCTTGCCTTGCGCCAGTGCCAGGCGCTGTTCGTTGTCATCGACATCGTTGTCGCCACGCTTGCCGCTGACGTGGGTCGTGCCGTAGGGCGTGCCGCCCTGGGTGGTCTCGAGCAACTCGGTGGCGCTGTAGGGCACACCGGCATACACCATGCCATGATGCAGCAGCGGGATCAGCATGGTGATCAGCGTGGTTTCCTGACCGCCATGCAGAGAGCTTGAGGCGCTGAAGGCGGTGGCAGGCTTGTCGATCAAGGCGCCGTTCATCCACAGCTCGCTGGTGGAGTCCAGGAAGTACTTGAGCGGCGCCGCCATGTTGCCGAAGCGGGTCGGGCTGCCCAGCGCGAGGCCCGAACAATGACGCAGGTCGTCCAGCTCGACATACATGGCCCCTCTGTCGGGGATTTCCGGCTCGGTCTGCTCGCAGGTGGCCGAGATCTCGGGCACGCGGCGCAGGCGTGCCTCGACACCGCTGATGGACTCGATGCCGGCGGCGATCTGCTCGGCCAGCGTGCGGGTCGCACCATGGCGCGAGTAATAGAGGACGAGGACGTACGGCGTCGCGTCGGGGGTCGTTGCGGACATGAGCTTCCTCAGGTGGATGACAATCTATCGAAAGGGGCAAGCGCGGCGCTTGCGTGAGCACACCCTGTCATCAGGGGATCAGGCGTCGCTCAAAAGCACCAACACATCTTCGGGCGGGCGACCGATGACGGCACGGGTGCCATCATCGAGAATCGGCCGCTGCATCAATTTCGGCGTTGCGGCAATCGCGTCAAGGCGTTGCGCATCGCTGGGGTCTACAAGGCCCAGTGCATTCCACTCGGCTTCGTTCTCGCGGGTCAGAGCCCGCGCGCCGCCTTCCACTCGGGCGGCCAGGGCCTCGAGCTGCTCACGATCGAGGGGATCTTCCAGGTAGCGGACGGTCTCGAAGGCATCGCCCTCGAGGCGCGCGGTCAAAAGCGCCAGTGTTTCCCGTGACTTGGAGCAGCGTGGGTTATGGTAGAGTTTCAATATTGACATGACTGTCTCCGTTTCCGGACAGGTGATGGGTTTCACGCAAGCGCTACTGGCCATGGCCGGCGGTGGCGAATGAATCAGGCACGCATTGTAGAGGGGCGCACAAGAATGCCACAACTGCCAGGGATCTCGCGGGTCATGCCCGCCATCGGCGTCATCCTCAAGCTGGTATCACGTTTCAACTATCACGACGGCAAGAAGACCGCGTCGGCACTGACCTATACGACGCTGTTCGCCATCGTGCCTTTGATGACGGTCATCTATGCGATGTTCGCCGTCATTCCGAGTTTCGACGGCGTGGGCGACCAACTGCAGACCACGGTGTTCTCCCAGTTTCTGCCCTCGACCGGCGCCACGGTGCTCGAATATCTCAACGAATTCTCCGGTCAGGCGCGCAATCTGACCTCGGTGGGTCTGATCTTCCTGTTCGTGACCTCGGTGATGATGATGATCACCATCGAAGGCGCCTTCAATGCCATCTGGCAGGTGCCGGAAGGGCGCAAGGGACTGTCGAGCTTTCTGATGTACTGGGCCGTCCTGACGCTGGGGCCGCTGATGCTGGGCTCGGGCTTTTTGCTGTCGTCCTTTCTGACCTCGCTGTCCTTCTTCGACTCGGCCGCCGAGATGCTGGGCGGCAAGGCCCTGTTGCTGCGTCTGTTGCCGCCGCTGTTGAGCGCTGCGGCCTTCACCTTCATCTATGCCGCGGTGCCCAACTGCAAGGTTCGCCTGCGTGACGCCGCTGTCGGCGCGCTGACCACGGCGCTGGCGCTGGAGCTGGCCAAGGCGGGCTTCTCGCTCTACGTGACGCATTTCCCGTCCTATCAGGCCATTTACGGCGCCTTCGCGGCCGTGCCGCTCTTCCTGCTGTGGGTGTTCCTGTCCTGGTGCATCGTGCTGCTGGGGGCGGAAGTCGCGGCCTGGATGGGCGAGCGCTCCAATGCTGACTGGCATCGCTGGCCGCCGTTCTGGCAGACCCTCGGCGCCGTGATGCTGCTCAAGGATGCCCATGAGCGCGGTGAGCCGCTGTCCGATGATCGCCTCACGGAAGTGCTGGGCAGTCGTTATCGCCGTGTGCTCAAGCCGCTGATCGCCGAGAACATCGCCAGCCAGACCCAGGATGGCCAATGGGTGCTCGGGCGTGATCTCAGTCAATACTCGCTGTGGGAGATGGCGCACGCCTTACCGTGGGAACTGCCGGCCGGCGAGGCGGGCGAAGCGCCGCATCCGCGCCTGGAACCCCTGCGTGAGGCGCTGGCGTGTGCACGTGCCGCCGAGAAGGAGCGCATGACCTGCGGTCTGGTCGAGGTGCTGCCTAGTGTCGGTGAGGTGGGTGATGAGGCCATGACTCAAGAAGAAAAAGACCCGCAAGATCCGCAGCTTGCGACTTCCTGAGCGGCATTGGAACGCGATTGCAAGGTGACAGCCTGAAGCCGAATGGGCAGAATGCGCACCCTGTGCCGTCTGCTCATCCCGACGGGGGTTGAGGCGGATGCCGATGCCCCGATATCGAAAGCGATAACGCCAATGAAAAGGCCCGACACCTGTTCGGGCCTTTTCCTTTGTCTCTCGCACATCAACCTGAAGCGCTTGCCTGCCTTGCCGCAATTCGGCTCGCACGCTGGAAAGCCTGACTGAGGGATGAGCGAGGTAAGGGTGAGGCGTGGTCGAGGCATGAGTGAGGCAGGTCAGCTGGCGGCGGCTCGCTAGGCAGACACGCAAGTGAAAGGTTGGCATGCCAGACTGGCGACGGCGCCTTCCCGCTGTCTGATGTGATCTTTGCGCGACCTGTGCGCCAGCGCCAAAGCGAGCGGCGATAGCTGGCAGTCAGCCGGTGGCCAGGCACGATGGAATTGACGATGTGGCGTGCCAGTCCCTGGCACGCCTGACATGCATGAGGGCGCTGTTCGCGGTGCCCGCTGGAGGTGACAACCCGCCGATGAAAAGCTCTGCTCCTGAGAAGACCCCGCTGGTCAAGCTGCGTGGCATTGCCAAGACCTTTGGTAATCGCAAGGTGTTGGACAGTCTTGACCTGGATTTGAACGATGGTGAGTTCGTCACGCTGCTGGGCCCATCCGGTTGCGGCAAGACCACCGTGCTGAGAATGATCGCCGGCTTCGAATCGCCGGATGTCGGCACCATCACGCTCGAGTCGACGGTCTTGCATGAGCGTCCCGCTCATCAGCGTCCGGTCAATACCGTCTTCCAGAGCTATGCGCTGTTTCCGCATATGAATCTCTACGACAACGTGGCCTTCGGGCTGCGCATGGAAAAGGTCGCCAAGGCCGAGATTCATGAGCGGGTGCGCGAAGCGCTCGAGATGGTGCAACTGGCCCATCTGTCGGACCGCCGCCCGGACCAGCTCTCCGGCGGGCAGCAGCAGCGCGTCGCGATTGCCCGAGCCGTGGTCAAGCGCCCCCGCGTCCTGCTGCTGGATGAGCCGCTGTCGGCGCTGGATTACAAGCTGCGCAAGCAGATGCAGAACGAGCTCAAGCGTCTGCAGCGTCGCCTGGGCATCACCTTCGTGTTCGTCACCCACGATCAGGAAGAGGCGCTGTCGATGTCCGATCGCGTGGTGGTGATGCGCGAGGGCGGCATCGAGCAGATCGGCACGCCGCGTGAGGTCTATGAATCGCCGAGCACGCTGTTCGTGGCGCGCTTCGTCGGTGAGATCAACCAGCTGGCGGCGCAGGTCGTGCGCCCCGCGGCTACGGCCGGGCGCATCGAGATCATGCTGCTCGATCAGACGCTGGAACTCAGCAGCCATGGCCGCACCTATCAGGGCGGAGAGGCGGTGCAGGTGTTGCTGCGCCCGGAAGACATGCGACTCAAGGGCGCCGAGGACAGCGAAGGTTTCCCTGCGCGTGTCATCGAGCGCAACTACAAGGGCATGACCCTGGACACGGTGCTGGAGCTGGACAGCGGTCAGCAGTTGTTGGCCAGCGAGTTCTTCGACGAGGATGACCCTGACTTCGATTACCGCCTCGGCGAGCGCGTGCGCGTCAGCTGGGTACCGGACTGGGAGATCATCCTGCCCGATGATGAGCCGGCCGTGACGGGGGCGGGTGCATGAGTCTGGTGCGCAATCCCTTCAAGACCGCCACCCTGACCATCATCTGGGGCTGGCTGATCCTCCTGGTGCTGGCCCCGACGCTGCTGGTGGTGCTGGTCAGTCTGATGCCAGAAAACACCGGCCAGCTGCTGGGCGGTGAGCTGTCGCTGAGCACGCTGTGGCAGGGCTTTCTGACCAACTATGGCCAGATGATCAGTCCGGTGTACCTGAGTGTCTTCGGCCATTCGCTGTGGATCGGCCTGATCACGACGCTGATCTGTCTGCTGCTCGGCTATCCCTTCGCGTGGATGATCTCGCGGGCCAGCCCGCGCCTGCAGCCCTTGCTGCTGCTGTTGGTGATCATTCCGTTCTGGACCAACTCGCTGATCCGCATCTATGCCCTGCGCACGCTGATCGCGACGCGCGGGCTGCTCAACGACGTGCTGATGAATCTCGGCCTGATCGATGCGCCGCTGCGGCTGCTGTATACCGAGGAGGCGGTGATCGTGGGGCTGGTCTACATGCTGCTGCCGTTCATGATCCTGCCGCTGTATGCCGTCTTCGAGCAGCTGAGCCGCCCGACGCTGGAGGCGGCCCGCGACCTTGGCGCCAATAGCCTGGCCACCTTTCGCCATATCGTGCTGCCGCTGACCATGCCGGGCATCATCGCGGGCGTGCTGCTGGTGTTCCTGCCGGCGATGGGCATGTTCTATGTCTCAGACCTGCTGGGCGGTTCGCGCCATCCGCTGATCGGCAACATCATCAAGGGCCAGTTCCTAGAGGCCAACAACTGGACCTTCGGCGCGGCGATCAGCGTGATGCTGACGCTGGTGATGGCGTTCCTGCTGCTGGCCTATTACCGCAGCGTCAAGCTCTTCAAGCGTGAGGTGACCCTATGAAGGCGAGCGCCGCGCTGCGTTGGTTCAGCCGCTTTTATCTGACGCTGATCTTCACGCTGTTGTATGTGCCGATCCTGGTGTTGATCGGCATCTCGTTCAATGATTCACGCAACCCCTTTGTGTGGGGCGGCTTCAGCCTGCGCTGGTACGACAAGCTGCTGGGCAATGGCAATCTGATGGAGGCTGCGCTCAATACGCTGTGGCTCGGGGTGACGGCGGCGACGCTGGCGACCCTGATCGGCACGCTGACGGCCACCGCGCTTTATCGCTATCGCTTCCGCGGCAAGCCGCTGCTCAATGGCATGCTGTTCACGGTGATGATGATGCCGGACATCGTGATGGCGATCGCCTTCCTGGCGCTGTTCATTGCGTTGGGTATCCAGCTGGGCTATTTCTCGCTGCTGGTCTCGCACGCCACCTTCTGTCTGCCGTTCGTGGTGATCACCGTCTATTCCCGCCTGACGGGCATCAACCCGCAGTTGCTGGAAGCGGCGCGTGATCTTGGTGCCAGTGAAGCCCGCGCCGTCTGGCACGTGCTGGTACCGGCGCTGATGCCGGCGATCGCTTCCGGCTGGCTGCTGAGCTTCACCCTGTCGCTGGATGATGTGGTGATCTCGACCTTCGTTACCGGGCCGACCTTCGAGGTGCTGCCGCTGCGCATCTACTCGATGGTGCGACTGGGGCTCAAACCTGAAGTGAATGCATTGGCAACCCTGCTGTTGGGGCTGTCGCTCTGTCTGCTGTTGATTTCACAGTTGTTGCTCAAGGAGAAAAAATAACATGCAAGGTACCCGTTTCCCGCTGCGCGCCGCTGGCCTGATGGCTGCCGTCAGCCTGGCTTCCGTGGCCACATCCGCTCCCGTTCTGGCCGTGGATGACAGCGACAAGGTCCTCTACGTCTACAACTGGACCGAGTACATGCCCGATGAGGTCATCGAGCGCTTCGAAGAGCAGACCGGCATCGATGTCGTCTACTCCACCTTCGATTCCAACGAAGCGATGTACGCCAAGCTCAGGCTGCTGGACAGCGACAACAGCTACGACCTCGTCTTCCCGTCGACCTATTACATCGACAAGATGGCACGTGAGGGTCTGCTGCAGAAGCTGGATGTTAGCAAGCTCGACCATTTCGAGGACCTCGACCCGAATCTGGTCGATCGTGACTTCGACAAGGGCAACCAGTACAGCGTGCCTTACATGTGGGGCAGCGCCGGTATCGGTTACAACCCGGACTATGTCGAAGAGGGCGCACTGACCAGCTGGAACGATCTGTGGAATGACAAGTATCGTGACAAGCTGCTGCTCTCCAACGACATGCGCGAAGTCTTCCATGTCGCACTGGCAAGCCTCGGCTTCAGTGGCAACACCACGGACCCGGACGAGATCAAGGCGGCCTACGAGAAGCTGACCCAGCTGATGCCCAACGTGCGTGCCTTCAACTCCGATGCGGCGCGCGTGCCCTTCATGCAGGGCGAGGTCGATGCCGGCCTGATCTGGAACGGAGAGGTCTATCAGGCCAACCAGGAAGGCGTGCCGGTCGAGTATGTCTATCCCAAGGAAGGCATCATCCTGTGGATGGACACCATGGCGATTCCGTCCAATGCGCGTCACGTCGATGCGGCCTATCAGTTCATCGATTACCTGATCAGCCCGGAAGTCAGCAAGGAAATCAGCGAGTACGTGGGTTACACCACGCCGAGCCTGGCGGCCAAGAACATGATGGACCCGGAAGTGCGTGACAACCCGGTGGTCTTCCCGACTCAGCAGGATCTCGCCCGCGGCGAATTCCAGACCGATGTCGGCGATGCGCTGTCGATCTATCAGAAGTACTGGGAGCAGCTCAAGACCGGGCATTGATCCGCCCTTGAGGCGTGATGACGCAAGAAATCACGTCAGCGACTTGAGCTGAACCGACGCCCCGAGGCATGCTCTGTCTCGGGGCGTCGTCATTTGTCGACCTTGGCTGCGCGCTCCACGTAATTGACACGTCCTGGTGAAGACTGGAGGGTGCCATGTCACGTTTTTCCCCTGCAATGATGTCGTCGGCGCATGCCCGTGAGTTGAGCAGTGCCGAGGCGGATGATCTGTTCAGTCGTGAGATGCAAGGCGTTGCTCCCCTGACGCGCGGCAAGGACCGCGCCGATGTCACCACGGCCCGCAAGGGCCCCAGCGAGGCTCAGCTGGCACGGCGTGAAGACGCGCAGAAGACCCTGGGCAACGAGCTGGACGGGCTGTCCGACAGCTACGTGGAGCATCTCTCGCCGCATGACCCGGTCGAGTTTCGCCGCGATGGCATCCAGACCGGTGTGCTGGTGCGCTTGCGCCAGGGCGGCTACCCACCCGAGGCGCAGCTCAATCTGATGCGTCGTCCGCTCATCGAGTGTCGGCGTGAGGTGCATCGCTTCATCCAGGACGCCTGGCGCAGCGAGTTGCGTTGCCTACTGGTGATTCATGGCAAGGGACGTGACAGCGAATCGCATGCCGCCTTGATTCGTGCCTACCTGGTGCACTGGCTGGAGCAGATGCCCGAGGTGCAGGCCTGGAGCAGTGCCACGCCGCGCCATGGTGGGCTGGGGGCAACGCTGGTGATGTTGCGCAAATCCCACGCGGCGCGTGACAACAACCGCGAACGGCACCAGAAGCGGCGCGGCTGATCGCCACGAGCAGCAAATCCCGCAAGCAGGCGAACCCGTAACAAGCAGACAGACACAAGAAAGCCCCGCCAGGCCGCGATCATCGCGAGCTGGCGGGGCTTTTTCATGCTCATGGCTCAAGCAGACTATTGCACGCTATAACCGCGACCGGTGAAGCAGGCACTCAGCGCGCGGCGATAAGTGTCTGCGTTGCTGGCGGTCACGGGCGGCGCCGCGGAATTGGCTTCGGCGCCACTCTGCTGATTGGCCCAGCGATGGCACTCATAGCGATCACGCGCTTGCTGGTCTTCGCTCTGGCCCTTGGTGGGGTAGGCGATGACATCGACCGCCGCGGCCGTGAGTGTCGCCTGAGCGGGGGCCTGGACGGGCAGGTACTGCTGCTGGCTCTCTTCCCACAGGTAATAGGTGCCTGCCGCCAGGAAATACAGCGTAGCGCCCACCCAGACACCGCGCGCCCCTGCGGGCAGGCCATGACCGTGCCCCGGGCCACCCGGTGCCCAGCGAACCAGCCGATCGGGCTCACCATGCCCGATCACGATGTCGGGGCCTATGTAGCCCGGCCCATCGAAGCGCCCATGCCCCGGGCCCGCCATGGCGGACGCGGTCGGCAGGGCACTCAACAGGACGAGAGACAGCGCGAGCGCGCGCAGGGGGCCCTTGCCGGAATGGCGATTGCGACTCATGCGTTTACTCCTGTGTGACCAGCATGGCATTTGAGTGTGCCGATGACGTTAGGTGCCAGCGTGCAAGCATCAAGAAAACAAATGGCATCCTGCGCCATGTGTGCGCCGAGAAGTTGGACGGTAGTTGGACAAGACATTGGTCATGTAGGCATCAGGTGATATTATTCGCGCGCAATCTAATCATGTTTTTTCATTATAGTGTTGTTTGCCAGCAGGGCGCCGAGACAGCTCACGGCGTCTCTCCCGGTCACTCACAAGGAAATCTCCATGCGCAATACCCCTGCAGCGGGCGGTGGCGAAGATGCCAATGCCGAGCCGCGCACCGGCTTGTTTGCCAAGGTCAACCCGCCGGTCTTCTTCGGCGCGAATGCCATCATCCTGTTATTGGTGATCTTTACCGCGGTGTTCTCGGACACGGCCATGTCCGTGTTCGAGTCGGTCCAGCATTGGATCACCAACACCGTGAGCTGGTTCTACATCCTGTGCGTGGCCATCGTGCTGATCTCGGTGGTGTATGTCGGATTCTCACGCCATGGCGAGATTCGCCTGGGGCCGGACCACTCACTGCCGGACTACAGCAACGTCACCTGGTTCGCGATGCTGTTCTCGGCGGGCATGGGCATCGGTCTGATGTTCTTCGGCGTGGCCGAGCCGGTGATGCACTTCCTGAATCCGCCGACGGGCACCCCGGAGCAGGTCGAGACCGCGCGTGAAGCGATGAAGCTGACCTTCTTCCACTGGGGGCTGCATGCCTGGTCGATCTACGCCATCGTCGCGTTGATCCTGGCCTACTTCAGCTATCGCCATGACCTGCCGTTGACGCTGCGCAGTGCCTTGTATCCTCTGATCGGCAAGCGCATCTACGGCCCCATCGGCCACGCGGTGGACATCTTCGCCATCGTCGGCACCGTCTGTGGTGTCGCCACCACGCTGGGCTACGGCGTGGCACAGGTCAATGCCGGACTCTCGCACCTGACCGGCATGCCGAACAATGACTGGACCCAGGTTGCGATCATCGTCGTGATCACCGGCCTTGCCACCATCTCGGTCGTGACCGGCCTGGACAAGGGCATTCGCATCCTGTCCGAGATCAACCTCGGCCTCGCCGTGGTGCTGTTGCTGTTCGTGCTGCTGCTCGGCCCGACGGCCTTCCTGCTCAAGGCGTTCGTCCAGAATTCCGGCTTCTACATGGCGGATATCGTCGGCAAGACCTTCGAGCTCTACGCCTACGAACCCAATGACTGGATCGGTGGCTGGACGCTGCTGTACTGGGGTTGGTGGATGTCCTGGTCTCCGTTCGTCGGCATGTTCATCGCGCGTGTCTCGCGTGGCCGTACCATCCGGGAATTCGTGATCGGCGTGCTGTTCGTGCCGGCCGGTTTCACCCTGCTGTGGATGACCATCTTCGGCAACACCGCCATCTCGATGATTCTGGAGCAGAACGTCACGGCGCTGGTCGATACCGTCAACGACAACTATTCGCTGGCCCTGTTCACCTTCCTCGAGCAGCTGCCGCTGTCGTCCATCACCTCGGTGATCGCGTTGGTGATGGTCATCGTGTTCTTCGTCACCTCGGCGGATTCCGGCTCGATGGTGGTCGACATGCTGGCCTCCGGTGGTCGTGAAGACACCCCGATCTGGCAGCGTATCTACTGGGCCTTCGCGGTGGGTCTTTTGGCCATCGTGCTGATGCTGGCCGGTGGGCTGGGGGCGCTGCAGACCGCCACCATCGCCACCGCCTTGCCGTTCGGCATGATTCTGCTGGCCGCGATCTTCGGCTTGCTGCGTCAGCTCAATCTCGAGTCCGTCAAGCGCCGCTCGCTGTCGGTGAACACCGCAGCCGCGACGCCGATGGGCGAGAAGGGCAACTGGCGCAAGCGTGCCCAGCACCTGATGAGCTTCCCGACGCGCGCCATGGTACGTGGCTTCCTGCGCGGCACTGTCGCGGAAGGCATGCAGGAGCTGGCCGAAGAGCTGCGTAGCCAGGGACTGGAAGTCGACGTCACCATCAGCCGTGATCGCGTCTACTTCAATGCACGCCATGGTGAGGAAGATGACTTCATCTACGGCGTGCGCATTCGCTCTCACCTGCGTCCGGACCTCAATCTGGATCAGGAAGACGAGGGGGATGAAGAGGACTACTGTCGTGCCGAGGTCTTCCTCAAGGAAGGCGGTCAGTCCTATGACCTGATGGGCTACAGCAAGGACCAGGTCATCAATGATCTGCTCGAGCAGTACGAGCGTCATATGCACTACCTGCACCAGCTGCGTCTGAGCCAGTCCGTCGGTCAATGATCCGAGCGGGCAGTCAGTGACGCTTCACGCGTCGTCATGACACGAAAGCCCTTGCGGAGAGATCCGCAGGGGCTTTTGTCTGTCTGGATAAGACAGGCCGGTCTAGGTGGAATGGAAAGTGCATCTGTCGAGAGACGCCGCGACCTGAAGTCTCGTTTTCTCAGCTCAGGCATTAGCTCTGCTTATCCAGACGACGTCGAGATCTTATTTGTCTCGCAAGCGGGGGCCCTCTAGCATGGATTCTTCCCACAAAGTCGTATACCGGCGGGGACCAGATGACATGCCGTGGTGGTGTCTCCTGCCAGGGTTCTCGCCCATGACTGACCGAAGGTGAACGCGATCTGCCCGCAATGTCTCCATGACGCCTGAGGTTCTCTGAGCCCCGGTATCCTCTGTGATGAACAACGATACCGGTGTCATGGAAAACGATAATAAAAACCCGTCACGAGGTAGAAACATGCTGAAAGGAAAGGAACTGGATGCACTGATCGAGCAGCGAGGTGTCCTGAAAGGACTCAACTCGACGCTCGGTATCACCGCAATCACCATGACCGTGTTCTTCATTCTCTATGCGATTCTGTTGGGCAAGACGGCCAGCGATCAATTTCTGGGCATCAAGTCCTGGATAGAGAGCACCCTGGGCTGGTACTACGTGCTGGTCATGTTCTCGACCTTCGTGGTCTGTCTTTACGTGATGTGTTCGCGTGTCGGCAAGATTCGGCTGGGGCGTGACGATGAACGCCCCGAGTTCAGCAACTTTGCCTGGTTCTCGATGCTGTTCGGCTGCGGCACCGGCGCGGGCATGTTGTTCTTCTCGATGTCCGAGCCCATGATCCATTTCGCGAGTGACTGGAGCGGGGGCAATCCGTTTCTGAGCGCTGACATCAAGGCGGCTGTCGCTGCCTTCTTCGAGGCCAAGCAGGCAGCCCTGGCAAGTGGGCTCATGCCGGGGGACGAAGGCTTCCCGGTGCCTGACAGCCGGGTCGCGGAAGCGGCGGCCGGTGGCATCAAGCTCACCGTCTTCCACTGGGGGACGATTGCCTGGGCCATGTATGCCATCGTCGGGCTGTCACTGGCCTATTTCGCCTTCCGCAAGGGGCTGCCGCTCTCGATGCGCTCGGCCCTCTATCCGCTGATCGGCAACCGGATCTACGGGCCCATCGGACATACCGTCGATATCCTGACCGTATTCGGCACCATCTTCGGCATCGCCACCACGCTCGGCCTGGGCGTCGAGCAGATCGGCTCCGGCCTGATGTCGCTGGGTCTCATCGAAGAGAAGTCGCGCATGGTGACCGTGGTCTCCATCGTGCTGATCAGTGCCATCGCCACTCTGTCAGCGACCAGCGGCGTGGCACGTGGCATCAAACTGCTTTCCACCTTCAATACCTGGGTATGTCTGGGCATCCTGGCCTACTTCCTGCTGGTAAGCGATGCCAACTATCTGATCCCGAGCTCCATCACCGCGCTCGGGGATTACCTCACCGATGCGGTCTCGATGACACTGTGGACGGCGCGCACGCCGGACGAGCGAGTGTGGCAGGGCGGATGGACCATCTTCTACTGGGGCTGGTGGATCGCCTGGGCCGGTTTCGTCGGCATGTTCATTGCCCGTATCTCGCGTGGCCGGACCATCCGTGAATTCATTCTCGGGGTGATGGTGATCCCCTCCATCGTGGCGCTGGTCTGGTTCGGGGTCATCGGCTCGGCGGGCATCTACCAGTCCCTGTACGGGGCCGACATGGGCATCTACACGGCTGCGGTCACCAACTGGGATTATGCCGGAACCCTCTACCACTCATTCGAGGTGCTCACACCCGGCATCGCCGCAACCGTAGCCAAGGTGGCGGCGCTGGTCGTGGTGATCATCTTCTTCGTCACGTCTGCGGATTCCGGCACCCTGGTACTGGGACGCCTGTTGGCCTTCGGTCGTCGTCCTCCGGTTCAGCAACGCATCATCTGGGGCATGATGCTGGGCGCCGTGACCTTGATCCTGCTGTTGCTGGGGGGGGATCAGGCGCTCAAGTCCCTGCAGGCCGCCTCGATCGCCGGCGCCTTGCCGTTCACCTTCGTATTGATCGCCATGATGATCGGGTTGTTGAAATCGCTGCGCGAGGACGGAGAATCGATGATCGAGAACGAAGAGCATATCCGCAAGATGATCGAGAACGAGGTCCGCGACCTCTCTTGAGTTGCCGTTTGCCAGATGTATGCGTCTGGTGTGCAAGACATGAGGCCTCTGCCCCTGGGCAGGGGCCTCGTTGTTTCTCGCTGTCGGGTGAGAAGGTGAGGTCTCGTTCATCCACGTCAGCGATTTTCCGGCTTTTATACCAGGGCTGTTTACCTTTATGGGCTCAGGGCTGTTTTCCTGCTTGGGCTCAGGGCTGTTTCCTGCTCCAGAGCAGGCCTGCGCATGTCACCAAGGTCGCAAGGCAATATCAAACGTACGTATGTTCCAATGCTGGAAGGTCCATCGATTCCGCCAACGGCGCGCAGCATGGGTTTGCGGCTATGCTGTCGACAGTGAAGAGCCCACAGGCTGACACCCACCCGACGGAGCCCTAGCCGCGCCTCACCACGCAACTCACCACGATGCCTTACGACGTAGTCTCGCGACGACGTCTTGCAACGACGTCTACAACAACAAGGTAGCGGGGGCAGTGACGCCGAGTGCCCCACGTACTGATCAAGGAGCAACGCCATGCATGATCCCCTAGCGGCTCGACCCGATGAGTCAGGCAAGTCCACTCCCGATCCCACTACAGAACCTTCCCGCGTGGCAGATGCCTCGTCCGACGCGTCAGGAGCACAGCCAACGGCAGGCGACATGAGTGGCATGTCGTGCCTGCGGTCTTCCCGGGAGGTGGATTTCAGCGGCTACGACTCCCTGATGGACATGCTGGAGAAGGCCTGCTCGGCGCATGGCGAGCGTCCTGCCTTTACCTGCATGGACCGCACCATGACGTTTGCGGAGCTGGATGCCACCAGTCGTCAGCTGGCGGACTGGTTCCAGCATGAGACCGACCTCAAGCCGGGCGATCGGGTCGCCATCCAGCTGCCCAATACGCTGATGTTTCCGGTGGTGGCCTTCGCCGTGCTGCGTGCAGGCCTGGTGCTGGTGAATACCAACCCGCTGTATACCGAACGTGAGATGGAGCATCAGTTCAATGATTCCGGCGCACGAGCGTTGGTGGTGCTGGCCAACATGGCGGACAAGGTCGAACGCGTGCGGGAGCGCACTGGCCTCGAGTACGTGCTGGTCTGTGAATTGGGCGACATGCACCCGGCCTTCAAGCGGCTCTTGATCAACACCGTGGTCAAGCACGTCAAGAAACTGGTGCCGAGCTATCACCTGCCCGATGCCATCCCGCTGCGCACGGCCATCTCGCAGGGCAAGGCCGAGCGCTGGGAGCGGCCGACACTGGCACTCGATGATGTCGCTGTGCTGCAGTACACCGGCGGCACCACCGGGGTCGCCAAGGGCGCGATGCTGACTCACCGCAACCTGCTCGCCAACATGCTGCAAGGCAAGATGGCTCTCACGCAGGGCTTGAATCCCGGCCATGAGACGCTGGTGGCGCCGCTACCGCTCTATCACATCTACGCCTTCACCATTCATCTGGCCTGCATGCTCAGTGAAGGCAATCACACCCTATTGATTCCCAATCCGCGCGATATCCCGGGCTTCGTCAAGACGCTGCAAAAGCACGACTTCACGATGTTCGTCGGTCTCAATACGCTGTTCGTGGCGCTGTGCAACAATCCCGGTTTCCAGGCACTGGACTTCTCGAAACTCAAGATCACGACCTCGGGGGGCGTGGCGCTGACGCGCAAGGCGGCAGAAGAGTGGAAGCGGATCACCGGCAGTGATATCTCCGAGGGCTACGGCATGACCGAGACCTCACCGATCGTGTCGTTCAACCCGCTGGATGCCATTCAGCTCGGCACCATCGGTCGGCCCATGCCCTCCACCGAGGTGCGCCTGTATGACGATGAGGGTGCGCTGGTTGCGATGGGGGAGCCGGGCGAGCTGTGCGTGAAGGGGCCGCAGGTGATGAAGGGCTACTGGCAGCGTGAGCAGGCAACGAAAGACAGCTTCACTGCCGATGGCTTCCTGCGCACCGGTGATATCGCGGTCTTCCAGGACGATGGCTATATGCGCATCGTCGATCGCAAGAAGGACATGATCATCGTCTCCGGCTTCAACGTGTATCCCAATGAGGTCGAGGACGTCATCGTGCGTCACCCGGACGTGCTTGAGGCTGCCGCTGTCTCGGTGGTGGATGAGCGCAGTGGTGAGGCGATCAAGCTGTATGTCGTGCTCAAGGACGGCGCAGAGCTCGAGACGGACGCGCTGCGAGACTGGTCGCGCAAGGAACTGGCCAGCTACAAGGTGCCGCGTCAGGTGGTCTTCATTGACGAGCTACCCAAGACAAACGTCGGCAAGGTGCTCAGACGTGAGCTGCGCGACTCGCCGCCGGAATCTGCCTGACCTTGGCTTTGATTTCTCCCTGGGTGACAGCCTTAAGACGGTTCGAAGAAATGAACCGTAAACGCAGACCGTCAACACAGCCCTGAAATACGGTCCTTGAAACACGAACGCCCCGCTCAATGAGCAGGGCGTTCGTGTTTCAAGAGTGGGCGCTTGTGAGTGCGCCTACTGTCAGGCGTCTTTCTTCTGCTGGGTCGCGTTGTAGACCTCGAGGTCCAGCTCGTTCTCGGACTTGCCGACCAGGGTGGTGACCATCAGGTCGCCCGCGACATTCACGGTGGTACGCGCCATGTCGAGGATACGGTCGATGCCGGCGATCACCGCGATGGCTTCCAGCGGCAGGCCTACCTGACTCAGCACGATGGAAAGCATGATCAGACCGGCGCCCGGCACACCGGCGGTACCGATGGAGGCCAGCGTACCAGTCAGCACGATCATGCCGTAATCCATCATCGACAGCTCGATGCCGGTCATCTGGGCGATGAACAGTGCCACCACGCCCTGGTAGATGGCGGTGCCATCCATGTTGATGGTCGCGCCGACCGGCAGCACGAAACCGGAGACACCTTCCGAGACGCCGAGGTTCTTCTGGGCGCAGCGGATGGAGATCGGCAGGGTGCCGGAGCTGGAGGCCGAGGAGAAGGCCACGACCAGCGCATCGACGATACCACGCAGATAGCGCACCGGATTCAGCTTGCCCAGTGTCGCCAGCAGGCCGGAGTAGACCACCAGTACGTGCACGATGCTCGCCAGATACGCCACGCCGATCACCTTGGCCAACGGCAGCAGTACATCAAGGCCGTAGTTGCCGGAGACATGCGCCATCAGGCCGAAGACACCGAACGGCGCGAAGGCCATCACGAATTCGGTCAGCTTGTACATCACTTCGGCGAAACTATCGAAGACGCGCACGACCGGCTCGCCCTTGTCGCCGATCATGATCAGCGAGATGCCGATCCCGATGGCGAAGACGATGATCTGCATGATGTTGCCATTGGCCAGCGCATCGATCGGGTTGCTCGGCACCAGGTCGACCAGAATCTGCACCAGCGAAGGCGCGTCCTTGGTTTCCATCGCCTTGTCGAAGTTGAACTCGAAGCCGGCACCTGGCTGGAAGATGCTGGAGGCCAGCATGCCGATGGCGATCGCGAAGGCGGTCGTCAGCAGGTAGAGGGCGATGGTCTTGCCGCCGATGCGGCCCATCTTCTGCGGGTCACGCATCGAGGTGATACCGACCACCAGGGTGCTGAAGACCAGCGGCACGATCAGCATCTTGATCGCATTGATGAAGATATCGCCCAGCGGCTTGAACATGCTGGCGCTTTCTCCCATCAGGGCGCCAGCGAGTATCCCCAGGGCGAGGCCGCCCAGGATCTTCTGCCACAACGGCAAACGGCGCCACAGGTTAGGGCTGGAGGAATCACTCATAAAACTGTCCTTAGGTGTCTAGCGATGATCATCGCTGATGATGCTCAGGGCGCGCCCGAGTCTGTCGTCTCGATGCCTTGTCACGATTGCGCACTGCATTAAGCACTTTTTTGGTGCGGGAAGATTAACAGTCAGCCTGCACTCACCCTCTGCACCTTTAGTCGCAAAAAAGCGTCCTTTCACGCGAATTCAGCTTTCCATGCCGAACGCGCATGAGCTTATGCCGCAAAAGGTTCCACCAAAGAAGTAGTTATCAGGCAGGCATATCGTCTGTCTTTGCGTTACCTTGACGTTAACGTTAACTCTTAGGCCGCCAGAGCGACTTTCCACTAGTCTGATGGTAGGCACTGTTTTCAACGCCGAATCGACAGCTTCCGGTTCGACATTCCTGAAGGTACGCCATTGCCTGCCCGGCCTCACGAGGGCTGGGTATTCCCTCAAACGCCTGATCGGTAAGAGAGGACGCTGAGCATGTCCGATACAACAACACGTGGACCCGTATCCCCGAGGACCGCGCCGCCCGATGGCTCACAGCCAGAGCTCAATGACCTGACCGACATGCCGACGGCAGATCAGATCGCGCCGCAGGGGCCGACGGTTCTGCATCACCTGGCCTTCATGACCGGCGATGAGCTCTGCATCCCGATCTTCAAGCGCCTGCGTCAGGACGGCACCCTTTACCCCGTCAATGCGTCACAGGGGCAGGGAAATGTCTCACAGGGAGATCAGTCGCAGGTCAGTTTACCTATCGAGCGCGACACGGCGCTCAAGATCTACCGGACGATGCTGTTCACCCGGGTGCTGGATGAACGCATGTTGGCCGCCCAGCGCCAGGGGCGCTTGAGCTTCTACATGCAATGCACCGGCGAGGAAGCCACGGTGATTGGCAGTGCGGCGGCGCTTCAGGACGATGACATGATCATGGCGCAATACCGTGAGCAGGGTGCGCTTGCCTGGCGTGGCTTCAGCTGTGACGAATTCATGAACCAGATGTTCGGCAACGAGCGCGACTACGGCAAGGGCCGTCAGATGCCAATCCACTATGGGTCGCGTGATCTGCACTACATGACCATCTCCTCGCCGCTGGCGACCCAGATTCCCCAGGCGACCGGCTATGCCTACGGCCAGAAGCTGGCGGGTAAGGGGCAGTGCACCATTACCATCTTCGGTGAAGGGGCGGCGTCCGAGGGGGATTTCCATGCCGCTCTCAACATGGCCTCCGTGCATCGGGTACCGTGTATCTTCCTGTGTCGCAACAATGGCTATGCCATTTCCACCCCGTCATGCGAGCAATTCGCCGCCGATGGCATCGCGCCACGTGCCTTCGGCTATCACATGCAGAGCATTCGGGTGGATGGAAATGACGTGATCGCCGTCTACGAAGCCACCCTGGCGGCGCGCAAGATCGCGGTCGAGACCAATCAGCCGGTATTGATCGAGGCGATGACCTACCGTCTGGCGGCGCATTCCTCTTCGGATGATCCCTCCGGGTATCGCAGCAAGAAGGAGGAGGCCATCTGGCGCGACAAGGACCCCATTCTGCGCATGCGCAACTGGCTGGAGGCGCAAGGCTGGTGGAGCGAGGAGGAGGAAAAGACCACTGGCGATCAATTGCGTCGCGAAGTGCTTGAGTCCATGAAGCGCGCCGAGAAACTGGCGCCGCCGGCGCTGGACACGCTGATCAGTGATGTCTACGACACGCCGACCCCGTTGCTCACACAGCAGCTAGAAGACGTGAAACAGCATATTCGCAAGTATCCGCATGCCTATCCCAAGGGCGCCGCCAGCATGGGATTCACTGCGCAGGAGCTGGAAGACAGTCGCAAGGCGTATCAGGAACGTCAGCAGCGCATGCAGAGCCATCAGCCGGTAGATGGAGGCCAGACATCATGAGCGAGCAGATGAGTGAACAGCCGTTGGAGAAAACACCAGTGACAGACTCAGCTGCAAGCGACTCAGTTGCGGCGGATTCAGCTTCGGCAGGAGCGTCTGCCGCGACAGGCAGCAAGGATGCAGCAGCCTCGGCCTCGGGCAAGAAACAGATGAACATGCTGCAGGCGATCAACAATGCACTGGACATCGCCATGGCCGCCAATCCCCGTGTAGTGCTGTTCGGGGAGGATGTCGGGGTGTTCGGCGGCGTCTTCCGGGCTACCAGCCACCTGCAGGACAAATACGGTCGAGAGCGCTGCTTCAATACGCCACTCACCGAACAGGGCATCATCGGGTTCGCCAACGGGCTGGCGGCACAGGGTTCGACGCCGGTGGCCGAGATCCAGTTCGCCGACTACATCTTCCCCGCCTTTGACCAGATCGTGAACGAGGCGGCCAAGTTCCGCTATCGCTCCGGTGATCTGTTCGATGTCGGTGGCCTGACGATTCGCACGCCCTATGGTGGCGGCATCGCAGGCGGGCTCTATCACTCCCAGTCGCCTGAGGCCTATTTCGCGCATACACCGGGCCTCAAGATCGTGATGCCACGCAATCCCCACCAGGCCAAGGGGCTTCTGCTGGCGGCGATTCGCGACCCCAATCCGGTGCTGTTCATGGAGCCCAAGCGGCTCTATCGAGCCTCGGTGGGCGAGGTGCCAGAAGCCGATTACGAACTGCCCCTGGGCGTGGCCGACGTCATTCGTGAAGGCCGCGATATCACGCTGCTCGGCTGGGGCGCTCAGATGGAGGTCATCGAGAAGGCCGCCGCGCTCGCCGAGCAGGATGGCATCGACTGCGAGATAATCGACCTGCGCAGCATTCTGCCCTGGGACATCGAGACGGTGTGTGACTCGGTGCTCAAGACGGGACGTCTGGTGGTCAGTCATGAAGCGCCGCTGACGGGAGGCTTTGCCAGCGAGATTGCCGCCACCGTGCAGGAGCGTTGCTTTTTGTATCTCGAGGCGCCGATTCGACGCGTCACTGGCCTTGATACGCCGTTCCCGCTGGTGCTCGAGAAGGAGCATCTGCCGGACGAGCTCAAGATCTACGAGGCCATCAAGCAAAGCTTGAATTACTGATGACAGGGAGTGATGCGCGCCATGAATGATTTCATCCTGCCCGATATCGGCGAAGGCATCGTCGAGTGCGAGCTGGTCAAGTGGTTGATCAAGGAAGGCGACGTGATCGAGGAAGATCAGCCGGTGGCCGAGGTCATGACAGACAAGGCGTTGGTGGAAATCCCTGCGCCCCACGCCGGTACCGTGGTCAAGCTTTACTGTCAGGAAGGCGAGATTGCCCGAGTCCATGCGCCGCTATTTGCGGTTGATGATGGCAGTGACAGTAATAGTGACAAGACCGGACACGGCGAGCGTGAGGATGACCACGCCGGCGATGTCATGACGGTTGCAGCGCCTGCTCGCTCGACGGCACAGACTCAGTCAGCCGTCAGCCAGGTGACCAGCAGTCTGTCGGATGTCGCGCTGTCAGGCAGCAATGAGGCAGCTGCCACACCGACAGCCGCGGCCCTTGAGCGGCGCTCGCGTGATTTCATTCTGCCGGATATCGGTGAAGGCATCGTCGAATGTGAGGTGGTCACCTGGCACGTCGCGGAAGGCGACACGGTGGAAGAAGACCAGACGATCGTGGATGTGATGACCGACAAGGCGCTGGTCGAGATCACCGCCTCGGAGCCCGGGCGTATCGTGCGCTTCCATTACGCCCAGGGCGAGAATGCCCGAGTGCATACGCCGCTGTATGCCTATGTGCCTGATGAGGAGGCAGAGGCTGAAAGCGCTGAGAGCACTGAGAGTGAAGTCACCACGCCTGAACGCAAGCAGGCTCAGCCAGAGCGCCTGGCGGAGCATCGCCAGGAGGGCGACGACAAGAGTGGGCAAGTCGGGAGCCGCGGGGAGACCCCGCCTCGCATACCCGCGACCCCAGCCGTGCGCCGCCTATTGCGCGAGCATCAGCTCGATATCGAGGCCATTGCAGGCTCGGGGCGTAACGGCCGGGTGCTGAAGGAAGATGTGCTGGCATATCTCAAGCAATCCGAGGCTCACAAGGCTGACGTGACACCTGATGATGCTCACAAGGTCGGCGAGGCCGCCGAGTCCGGCAAGGCACCTGCCGAAGCGTGTGCTGTGGCCAGTGACGTGGCCAGTGACGAGGTGCGATCGTCACGCCTTGAGTCAAAAGCGGTACCGCTCAAGGGTGTCGCGGCGGTAATGGCCAGGCGCATGGTGCAGGCCAGCACGCAGATCCCGCATTTCCATTACGGCGATGAGCTCGATATCACCGACCTGCTGGCGTTGCGGGCCCGTCTCAAGGTACGCGCCGAGCAGCAGGGCATTCGCCTGACCCTGATGCCGTTCATCATGAAGGCCATGGCGCTGGCGGTCATCGAGGAGCCGATTCTCAATGCGCGCCTCAGTGAGGATGAGAGCGAGATTCTCTATCAGGGCGCCTGCAACATCGGAATGGCGGTGGACAGTGCCAGCGGGCTGATGGTGCCGAACGTGAAGGGCGTCGAACGTCTGAGCATTCTCGAGATCGCGCGTGAGGTCGGGCGGCTGACCGAGGCTGCACGCAGCGGGCGCGTTGCCCAGGCGGACCTCAAGGGCGGCACCTTGACGATCTCCAATATCGGGGCTCTGGGCGGCACCTACGCCGCGCCGATCATCAACCAGCCGGAGGTCGCCATCGTCGCGCTGGGGCGCACTCAGCGTCTACCGCGCTTCGATGGCGAGGGCAATGTCTGTGCGCGTGACATCATGACCATCACCTGGGCGGGGGATCATCGCATCATCGATGGCGGGACCATCGCGCGCTTCAGCAATCTGTGGAAGCACTATCTCGAGCACCCTGACGAAATGCTGCTGTCGCTGTCATGAGGCGCTGCTTGCTCCAGAGGCCCCAGCTAGAGAGCATCTCGCATGAGTGATGCGCGCGCCCACGAGCGTCTGCAACAGTTCTATATCCCGGAAGAGCAGTCGATCTATCTGCTCTCGCATCATGATGCCAAGAAGCTCAAGGACTGGGTGGCGCTGTGCATCGCCCAGCTCGAGGGGCTTGGCTACCGGGATATCCATCTGGTCGGCAAGGGCGCCTACGGTTTCGTGTTCGCGGGCTGGCGCCTGGGCGAAGACCGGCGCACGCGTGAAGAACATGTCTTCAAGTTCACGCGGGTGACCCTGCCCCAGGCACTGCAGGACCGCCTGGAGGAAGAGGCCTACATGCTCGACCAGGTCGCTCACCCGCTGATTCCGCGTCTGGTCAGCTATCAGCGGGTACGGCGGCAGTCGATTCTGGTCATGCAGCGCGCGCCGGGCATCAATCTCGAGGAATATTCGCTGCGTCACGGGCGCATGTCGCCGCGTCTGGTGGTCAAGATCGCCAGTCAGCTGGCCGACATTCTCAAGTCGCTGCGCGGGTCATCGACAGGGGCAGGCACGCCACCAGTCGTGCATGGTGACATCAAGCCGTCGAATCTGGTCTTCGATGTCGAGCGGGAACAGGTGGCATTGATCGACTGGGGCAGTTCGGTATTCGCTCAGCTCGATGAGCATCAGCAGTTCATCACCACCAACGTGATGCAGCTGATGTCGGATAACCTGCAACAGACCAATGCGCGTCTGGGCGATGTCTATTTCATCGGCGAGGAGCAGCTCAATGGTGCGCTGTCCTCGCCGCGCTTCGATGAGCAGGGCGTGGCCGCCACACTCTATGCGCTGGCGTCTGGCCAGTCGTGTCGCTTCGGCGTGCGCGCCATTCCGGCGGTGTCGCTGGGGTTACCCCGGGAATTCGCGCGTCTGCTCGATGGCATGCTGGCGGATGACCCGCAGCTGCGCATGCAGGCCGGCGACTACTTCCTGCGCGAGATGGGCAGGATCTCGCGGCTGGTGATGCCGGAATTGCCTCTCGAGCCGCCACAGTCTCTGCTGCCGGTATGGGTGAGGCCGGCAACGCGCGAGATCGACACGGTCGTCTATACCTCGCGCAAATCCTTCCTGCGTGAGGCCTTCGAGGCAGACGAGACCGGCGAACATGCTGGCAACGCGCTGGACGCCGTCAATGATGTCCAGCTGGATCGTTACTACAAGAACTTCATGCAAGGCATGGGCGGCACCGAAAAAGCCTTCCTGGCCGCGGTCAGTCGTCTGGGCAAATACCCTATCGTCGGCGGTCTGGCGATTCGCTGGGAGCCGCAAGGCATCTTCGTGGATACTGCGCTGCACCTGCATGACCCTGCCTTGAAGGCCGCCTTCGTCGTCGCGATCAACAACATGGTCGCTCTGGCGCGTGCCATCTATCGCCAGGGCGTGTTCAAGGCGTGTCTGTTCAATGCCCGCGATACCCTGCATCTGGAGCGGGAAGACCCGGAGGCCGCCTTCGTCTTCGCGCCGACGGCAGACGGGGAGGCCAGACCTCGCTTGAGCTATGAGGTCAGTGCGGTGCCGGAGCTCGAGGATGACTCGCGCGTGCACTCCTACTTCGAGGACGGCCCGGACCCTGAAGAACTGCTGGTGCTGCCCGAGGAGATATTGAAGGCACTGGAGTCACTCAATGCCATCCACCACACCGGCATGCTGATCTTCGAAGCCCTGCCACACCACCTCAAGATTCACAGTTATTACCGACTGCTGGACCCCTCGCGAGAGCAGGAATTCGCGCGTCTGCTGGCGGAGATTCTCGATGCCGTGCCGCTGATCTCCGGGTTGGGAATTTCCGGCTTCATGAAGATGCCCTACAAGAACACCAAGCATTTCGATCATATCGAGGCGCAACCCGAACGCTTCTATCCTCGGGACCCGCGTGCGGTGTGAAAAGGAGTTTGCCTTGGAAGGCAGTCGCATGGTGATGTCGATTTATATAACCGTGATTATCGTGATTCGTGTTAGTGTCACATCGCGTGATCATTGCTGATCTTGCTGAACTCAATAATCAGATCGATTAAAATCGATAACCTACAGGGAACGTACTCATGTCTCGACCTATCGCCCGGAAATTGCGTCAAGCCTCAGGTGGTCTGGCTGTTCTGGCGCTGCTGGCAGGATGTAGCGCGCATACGACGATCAGCAGCCCGTCAGAGACCGCGCGTATCAACTTGAAAGATGTCACCAGAGATCAGTCTACCGTTCAAGAAACGCTACCCACCACCAGCTTCGGCAATTACGAGTTTGAAGTAGTGGATGACAACAAGATGCCCATGTATGGCATTCTGCCGCTGAAGTTCAATGGTGGTTATCTGGCGCTTGATATCCTGTTCTTTGCCCCCGCCGCATTCTTCAATCTGCGTGAAGTCCACCCTTATTACGAAATCGACCATGACGAGGGTGTCGTGCGTTATCGTGATGAGAAGGGCGGAGAATGGACAACCTATACACCCACCGAGGAAGAAGCCGAGCGTGCACGCAAATACTTTGCCGCGCATCGTGATGATGTAATCTCGCAGACCAGCGCACAGCAGTAAGCGTGATGCCCGAAGTCGGTAAAGTCGTCTGATTTATTGCTTTGATACGACAGCGCCGCACCAGAGGCTTTCTGGTGCGGCGCTGTCGCATGTGACAACAGGTTGATGCGGCAAGCGAGCAGACTCTCGCTGAAGGGTCAGTCCTTCATCTGACGCGGGCGCGTCATGGCCTGCGGGGACAGCAGTGCCTCCAGGCGTGCTTCATCCAGCAGGCCTTCCTCGCGTACCAGTTCCAGCACGCTGCGACCGCTGACCAGGGCTTCCTTGGCGATGCGGGTGGCGTTGTCATAGCCGATATACGGGTTGAGCGCGGTGATCAGGCCGATGGAATTGTTGACCAGCTCGGCGCAGCGATCACGGTTGGCGGTGATGCCGATCACGCAGCGATTCTTGAGCATGGTCATGGCACGGCTCAGCTGGCGGATGGAGTCGAGCAGCTTGTAGGCGATCAGCGGCTCCATCACGTTGAGCTGCAGCTGGCCGGCTTCCGCCGCCATGGTCAGCGCGGTGTCGTTGCCGATGACATCGAAGGCGACCTGATTGACGGCTTCCGGAATCACCGGGTTGACCTTGCCCGGCATGATCGAGCTGCCCGGCTGCTGAGGCGGCAGGTTGATCTCGTTGAAGCCGGTGCGCGGGCCTGAGGACAGCAGGCGCAGGTCGTTGCAGATCTTGGATAGCTTGACCGCCAGGCGCTTGAGCATGCCGTGGAAGAGCACGAAGGCACCCATGTCGCTGGTGGCCTCGACCAGGTCCGACGCCGGGCGGAAGTCGATCCCGGAACGACGCGCCAGCGCCTCGATCGCCAGTGCGCTGTAGCGCGGGTCGGCATTGATGCCGGTGCCGATCGCGGTTCCGCCCAGATTGACCTCCTTGAGCAACTCATTGAGGTTGGCGATGCGATCGACGTCTTCGCGCAGAGTATTGGCGAAGGCGCGGAATTCCTGGCCCAGCGTCATCGGCACCGCGTCCTGCAGCTGGGTGCGGCCCATCTTGACCACGTCATCGAATTCCAGCGCCTTGCTGGCGAAGGCATTGGCCAGTTCGCTCAGCGCATCCACCAGTACCGAGTGGCTGCGCAGCAGGCCGACACGGATGGCGGTCGGGTAGGCGTCATTGGTGGATTGCGCCATGTTGACGTGATTGTTGGGGTGCAGCTGTTGGTAATCGCCTTTCTCGTAGCCGAGGAATTCCAGGCCCAGATTGGCGATCACTTCGTTGGCATTCATGTTGGTCGAGGTGCCGGCGCCGCCCTGGATCATGTCGACCACGAACTGATCGTGATGATCTCCATTCATCAGACGCGCACAGGCGTGCTGGATGGCATCGTGCTCGCGTGTCTCGAGATAGCCCAGCGCATGGTTGGCTTCGGCGGCGGCGGCCTTGACCAGCGCGAGCCCTTCGACGAGACGCGGGAAGTGCGACAACGGCACGCCGGAGAGGTGGAAGTTGTTCAGCGCGCGCTGGGTCTGCACACCGTAGTAGGCATCAGCCGGCACCGGCTCGCGCCCGAGGAGATCCTTTTCAAGTCGGAAGCCGTTGGCCAGTGCCTCACGCTCGGCATGGCTCAGGTCGGCCGGCGTGGAAGCTGCCGGGGTGGCATTGGCGGCGATGGGGGTTTCCGAGAGATGGTTCACTTGGGCGGAACTCCTGGCTGAAGTACACTGTGGCGCTTGAATGGCGGCTAGGTGGACAAGGGTAACCAGCGCAGCCCCTCGGCGGCCAATGCCATTCAACGCTGCCGTATACGTCAAACGCATAAGACGAAGGTGGTGGTGCGCCGCGACGCACCATTCTCCATGACAAGACCCTGCATGACCGGCCAGGCAAGCCTCGCTTGGGCATGTTCGACATTTTTGGGAGTTCGGGTGAACCTGGAAACTAAGTGGTTGGAAGATTTCGTTGCGCTGTCCAATACCCGCAGCTTCTCCACCTCGGCTCGCCTGCGACACGTTACCCAGCCTGCGTTCAGTCGCCGCATTCGTGCGCTTGAACAGGCCGTGGGCACTACGCTGGTCGACCGCTCGACGACCCCGGTCAGTCTGACGCCGGAGGGCCAGCTGTTCCTGGTCACCGCGCGCAACCTGACAGAGCAGCTGTCAGAGTGTCTCGCCCACCTGCGCGGGCTGGGCATGGCCAACGAGACTTTGGATATCGCGGCCGCGCATTCGCTGGCGCTGGCCTTCTTCCCCAAGTGGATCTCGCGTCTCCAGCAGGGCCTGGGGGAGTTGCCGACACGCCTGTCCGCGATGAATGTCGGCGACGCCATTCACTCGCTGCGCGAAGGCAACTGCGACTTGATGCTCGCCTATTATGACCCTTACGCCAGCATGCAGCTGGACGCCGAGGCCTTCCCGTCCTTCTCGGTCGCCAAGGTCAACATGCTGCCGGTGTGCGTGCCGTTGGAGAATGGCGAGCCCCGCTTCCCGCTGACCGGGCAGAGCGAGACCAGCCAGGATGCGATTCCCCTGCTGTCCTACACCCAGGGCGCATTTCTGGGTCGCAGCGTGAAGATGCTTTTGAAGAATGATCCGCTGCGCCTGCGCCTGCGCACCGTCTATGAAATGGCGATGGCCGAGGGCCTCAAGGGCATGGCCTTGCAGGGCGTCGGCATGGCGTGGATTCCGGATTTCTGCATTCGCGATGAGCTGGAAAGCGGCAAGCTGGTGCGCGCGGGCAACGAGGCGTGGGATATCCCGCTGGAGATTCGTCTCTATCGTTGCTCACTGGTCCACAAGCCCGGCATCGACAAGCTATGGAAACAGCTGATGAACCTGCCTCGCGACTTTCTTGAAGCCTGAGCCTGAGTGTTACAGGCAAAGTCAAAGGCGAAGAAAAAGACAAAAGAAAGCCAGGTGTCTTCAGACGAAAACGGCAGCCCCGCGGGGCTGCCGTTTTCGTTGTGCTGATGCAGGGAAGTGCGCGCGCCTGCATAGGCCGTTCCGGGAAGTCAGAAACTACTTTGGCCTGCATGCAGGCCGAGGAAATTCTGAATGATGAAGAAGTGGTCCTCGAAGAGGGTGTCGGGCTCCAGATCCGCCAGCGCGACCCAGCGTGCCTGCTCCTCGTTCTCGCCGCCGCCGCTTCTGAGCTTGGGGAGCTGCTGCTCCGGTCGCAGGGCGAAGTAGAAGGCCTCTGCCAGGGTGCGTCCGCGCCAGCTGCGATGTGGTGCGTCAAACAGACGCTGACCGCGCAGAGAGCCACGCAGAACAGGTTCCGGCACCTTGAGGCGCACACGCTCCTTGAGCTCACGCAGACAGGCATCCAGCAGGCGCTCCTGGGGTTGCACGAAGCCGCCAGGCAGGGCGTAAAGCCCCTTGCCCGGCGCCGCGCGCCGCGTGGTGAGCAGCACATGGCCGGACTGCACCACCACGGCGTTGACCGTGATGAACAGTGGCGGGTAGGGCGCATCGCTCCAGGCGGCGCGATATTGCTCCAGCAGGCGACGTTCCTCGACCAGCCCTTGCCACGCTGTCTCATCCAAGAAGCCATGCAGGTGCTGAGCCACCGGCGGTGGCAGCAGCTCCAGCCCCTCGTTGTCCAGCCAATCCTCGGCGCGGGCACGCTCGGTGAAGATGACCTCACGAATACGGCTGGCCTCCATCCCCTCGCGCAGTGGCACCGCCACTGACTCCCACTGCGGGAAGAGACTCAGGTAGTAGCTTGACTGGCTGTTGCTGTCACGACGATTGGCACCGATCAGCGCGATTCTCGGCATCCGGTTGGCCTGAGGACGCGCGATATCGCGTACCTTGCGCTGCACATCACGCACCCAGACATCGTCGTTGTAGAGGGCATCCAGCAACGGCACGATTTCGAGACGCGCATTGTCGGCATCGTCAAAGCAACTGCGGATCATGCGCGTGCGTTCAGAGAAGGTGAACGGGTTGCGCAGTGAACGTGCCTGCCAGGCAGAACCGACCAGCACGATGACCTGCCGCGCGAGGCGCAGGGCCTCTTCCATCACGGCAACATGGCCATGGTGCATGGGCTGGAAGCGACCGATGAAGACCAGGCAATCGTACTGGGTGTCGGCGATCGCGGGAGAATCCTGAGTGCGAAGCGTTGCAGCGGGTGCAGAGGGCAACGTTGTCGTCGAAGGCATGATGAGCTCCGTGGCAGGCAGGATGGGGCGGCGTATGTCGAGCTTGCCCAGTGAGATTCCGCTAGCGTATCAGATTATGTGCATGCGCCGAACGGCTCGCCATTCACTCTCGTCTGGTAAGGGGTAGTCAAAAGTTTATCCCGTTATCTTACTGAAAGAGTCTTCATAACCCAGCAACTTCTCGGTATTCGGGGCGTGGGAAGGACGTTGCGGTAAAGGAGAGACGCCAAAGAGGAAAAGAGGAGAAGGGAGGAAGGAGGAAGGAGGAAGGAGGAAGGAAAGGGGAAAGGGGAAAGTGAACAAGCGCGAGTGCTCAAACCGAGACAACGCCCGTCAGCGTCATTGTTGGCGGGCGTTGTCTCGGTTTGTGGCAAGGCCGATGGCAGGCCCAGGCGGGCCTGCCGGGCGCCGGATCAGGACGCCTTGGTGGTCAGCACGTCGGTGATCCACTCGACGACCTTGTCGCCCTGGGCATTGACGCAGACGTCGACCAGCGGCGTCTGGGACCACTGGTTGCCGAGGAATTCGCGACCCTCAGGGGCGAACAGCGTCTGACCTTCGGCCAGGCCTTCGACTTCGACATTCAGGTGGCCGCGCTCGGTGGTAAACAGCTCCGGCTTCATCAGCCAGGCGAGGGCGCAGCTGTCGTGCGGGCAGCAACCATCGATGCCGCGCGCTTCCTGATAGAAGGCCTTGTAGAACTGGTAGCTGCCGGACAGCACTTCGCCGAGTGCGCCTTGCGCGACACGGATGCGCTCGACATGGGCCGGAGACAGCACGCAGCGGTGCGTCGCATCGAGACCGACCATGGTCAGCGGCCACCCGGCGGTCAGCACCTTGGCGGCGGCATGCGGGTCATTGAAGATGTTGGCCTCGGCAACCGGTGAGACGTTGCCGCCTTCACGGATGGAACCGCCCATGATGACGACCTGTTTGACCTTGCTGATGATGCTCGGGTCCAGCTGCAGTGCGGTGGCCAGATTGCCCAGCGGGCCGACGGCGACGAGGGTGATCTCGCCAGGACGCGCATTGACCTGCTCGACGATGAACTGCGGTGCGCTGATGGACAGCGCCTTGCCCTTGGGCTCCGGGATCTCCATGTTGCCCAGGCCATTGGCACCGTGGATGTGCGCCGGCGCCGGGAACTTGTCCTTGACCAGCGGCTGGGCAGCGCCCTGGGCGACCGGTATCTCCTGCCCCGCCAGTTCGCCCAGCAGCAGGGCGTTGGAGGTGGCCGTCTCGATGGTGACGTTGCCGAAGGTGGTGGTCATGCCGAGGAATTCGATGTCCGGATGCGCCAGACAGATGGCAATCGCCTGGGCATCATCCACGCCCGGATCGGTATCAAAGATAATCGGTGTTTTCATGCTGACCTCGTGAAAGAAGTGACCTGCAATAGAGGGCGTTACGCCAACAGGGCGCCCATGAGGTGACACGGGCACGGCACGGGACACGTGGTGGTGTCCCGTGCAGGTAGCTCAGTTGTTCAGTTGCTGAAAGGCTCAGTTGCCCAGAAAGTCAGTTGCTCAGGACGTCGAGCGTCGGCCATTCGGCCAGGGCAGCGGCGACATCACTGGCCAGCGGAATGCTCGGCGCTGCGCCTTCGCGGCTCACGCACAGGGCTGAGGCGGTGCTGGCACGACGCAGGCTTTCCTCGATGCTCTGGCCTTCGATCTGGCTTGCCAGGTAATAGCCGATGAAGGTGTCGCCTGCCGCGGTGGTGTCCACGGCATTGACGCGGTGCGCCGGCAGTTGGATGCGCTGTTCCCCCAGCTGGTAGCAGACGCCTTCACTGCCCAGGGTCATCACCACTTCGGTGTCAGGCAGGCGAGTGTGCAGTGCGGCGAGCAGGGTGGCGACAGGCGCGCTTTCTTCCAGCTCGACCAGCTGTGCCGCTTCACCGCGATTGAGGAACAGCACCTGGCAGTGTTCCAGCGGCAGGCGCAAGACATCAGCGCCCATCGGGGCGGGGTTGAAGGCGATCTTCATGCCCTTGGCATGTGCCAGCTCGATGACCTTGCCCAGTGCGTTGCACTCATTTTGCAGCAGCAGCCAATCTCCCTGCGTCACGCCGGAGAACAGCGTCGCGAGATGCTCATCGGTGAAACCGTGGTTGGCACCCGGATGCAGAATGATGCTGTTCTCGGCGTGGTCGTCCACCTGGATGATGGCGTGGCCACTGGCGCTGGCGCTCAGCTCGACCTGCGAGGTGATGACACCGGCGCTTTCCAGCGGCTCAAGTGCCCAGCGATCACTGTTGCCAAGGCGGCCCCAGTGCGTGACGTCGCCTCCGGCGCGCGCAAGCGCGAGCGACTGGTTGGCACCCTTGCCACCCAGTACCTGACGGTAGGAGAGACTCGCCAGGGTTTCACCCGGTCGTACCAGGTGAGGTACCCGATAGACGTGATCGATATTGATAGAACCGTAGTTGTAAAGCATGCAGCCTCCTTGGGGTCGAGCATCCTAGCAAAGCCTTGGCCGCCTGTCCCCAGTCGTATCACCAAGGTCTGACCTTCAGGTCATGTTTAAGCGTTGAAGCTATTAGCCTCTTGGAACGCAAGAGAAAGTGCATACTTCCTGTCATCTCGCTGGATTCAGGATAGTCGCCCATGTCGGAGTCGAAGCAACCCGCCGTCACGATCAAGAAGTGGGTCTGGCGAGCGCTCTTCACCAGTACCATGATTCCGTTGCTGTTGGTCGAGACCGCCCTGGTGGCGGTGTATTTCGTGTCCAATGACGAGATTCGTGATGCCAACCTCAATTACCTGCAATCCCAGTCGAGCAGCGAGCTCAATCTGGCGATGCTGCGGGAGGCCAAGTCACTCAGCCAGCAACTGGAGCATGTCCAGAACCTGTCGCGCGGGCTCGGTGCCCAGGCAGGCGAACTGGCCATGGGCGACACCGGTACCGGGGTAGCGGCGCGCGAGGTTGCCCGTCACGCAAGCCTGCCCAGCGGTGTCTGGGCCAGTCAGCAGACGGCGGACAATCAGGGCAGCGGCTTCTATCCCGCCTTGCCAGGCCTCGAGCAGGACATCCCCATGGCGCTGCGCATGACGGCGGTCGACCCGATCATGCGCAGTGTCGTGTCCTCGCACTCGGCCGTGGTGCAGTCCTTCGTCACGATGGCCGACTGCTATGTCCGTCTCTTCCCCTATGTCGATCTGGCCTCGCTGGTGCCAGCCGACCACGATTGTCGTGACTTCTCCTTCTTCTATCTGGCCGCGCCAGAGGCAAATCCCTCGCGAAACACCATCTGGACCGACATCTACGAAGACCCGGCCGGCAATGGCTGGATGACGTCGGCCGTCAGTCCTTTCTATTCCGAGCAAGGCGAATTTCTCGGCGTCGCCGGCGTCGACATGACCCTGGACGTGATCGTCAATCAGGTGCTGGCGATGGAGCTGCCCTGGCAAGGCTTCGCGATGCTGTTTGATGCCGAGGGACGCTCACTCGCCGTCCCGCGCGCCGGTGAGCAGTTGTTGTCGCTGCTGCCGCTGGAGATCCCCGATGCCAATGACCTCCAGGAAGAGGATGTCATTCGGCCCGCCCAGCTGGAGCTGAAAGGTCATGATGTCTTCAAGAGACTCGCGCCCCGTATCCTCGAGCAGCGGCGTGGCCTGGAGAGTGTCAATGTGGCGGGGGCACCCTACAAGGTGGCGTGGGAGCGCTTGCCGGGCAATGGCTGGATCATGTTGAGCATGGTCGAGGAAAGCGCCGTCTTCTTTCGTACCGCCGAGATCGGGCGCAACTTCCAGCTGGTCGGTATGGCGCTGGTCGGTGGCCTGATCCTGTTCTATTTCACCTTCTTCATTCTCATGAGCTGGCGCACGCACCACATCAGCCGTCGCCTCTCGGTGCCGCTTGCCGAGCTGCGTGAGCGTCTGCATCGCATCGGCATGGGCGCGGAAGTCGAGTCCGCGGGTGGCAGTGGCATCGTCGAGCTGGATGATGCCAACGCCACCGCCGAAGAGATGTACCAGCGGCTGCGCCAGACCCAGAAGGAATTGCAGTCCAGCGAGCGTCGCTTGCTGGATTCCCTCGAAGCCAGTGGCGATAGCCTGTGGGAAATGGACATTCCTGAGCGCATCGTCCAGATCCACCCCAATCTCTGGAAGATGCTCGGCGCTTCGGGCCACGAGCCGTTGGCGATGCGCGAAATGGACTTCGATCGCTTGATACACCCGGAGGATCTCGAGCAGGTACATGCGCTCAGACACAAGATCATCACCACCTACGGCGAAAGCTGTGAGTGCCAGTACCGGATGCGTGCGCCGCAGGAAGAGGACCTGCAGCAGATCGAGGCGATGGGAATGAACGAGGCAGGGATGGCGGATGCCACAGGCAAGGCTGGCGACAAGTCCGTGCAACAGCGGGGCCTGAGCGCTGACGATGACGGTGAGCATGAGGACGGCGAGCGAGCGAGCGGCACCCGATGGGTACTGTTGAGCTCACGCGGTCGTGTGGTGTCGTGGGACGCTGAAGGCAACGCCCTCAAGGCGGCGGGCATGCATATCCGCATCCGCTGACGCCAGGCCACTCATAAAAAGCCCCCGACTCGGCGCATATGCCGGTTCGGGGGCTTTTTTCGTGACGTACCGCTCACACCTGCCACTCGGCGTCAGTGGCTGTCATCGCGAGGTTGAGGCCGCGAGGCTGTGGCCGTGTCAGGCATGTTCGCTCAGGAATGTCTCGATATTGGCCAGACTGAGATCGAGCATGTTCTGGCGCGCCTCCTGGCTGATCCAGGCATTGTGCGGCGTGACGATCAGGTTCAAGGGTGCACTCGCCGAATGGTGCTGGCTTTCCAGGGCCGAGAGCAGCGAGTGGCCTTCACGTGGCGGCTCCTCCGGCAGGCTATCCACCGCCAGGCCGCCGAGTTGTCCGGTGGCCAGTGCCTCCAGCGCTGCGTCCTCGTCGATGATGCCCCCACGGGCGCAATTGACCAGCAATGCACCGGGCTTCATGGCGGCGAGCGCCTGTTCATCGATCAGATGCTGCGTCTCTGGGGTCAGCGGGCAGTGCAGGCTGATGGCGTCAGCCTGGGGCAGCAGGCTTTCCAGCGCGGGGCGCTCGGCAGTGGGAGCTGTGCCCGGTCGGGCGGCAAAGGTCACGCGCATGCCGAACGCCTCGGCCAGCCTGCCCACCGCAGTGCCGAGCTCCCCCTTGCCGATGATGACCAGATGCTTGCCGGACAGCTGCACCACGGGGCGGCCCATCAGGCAGAAGGTCGCGCTGCGTTGCCACTCGCCTGCGGCGATGTCGGTCTGGTATTCCGGCAGGCGGCCTGCCAGTGCCAGCATCAGCATCCAGGTGTGCTGCGCCACCGAGTGAGTGCCGTAGGCATTGACATTCATGACCCGAATGCCGCGTGCTTCGGCGGCCGCCATGTCGATATTGTTGGTGCCGGTCGCCATCACCGCGATCAGCTTGAGGGTCGGCAGCTCATCCATGTGGTGCGCCTCGATGCGTACCTTGTTGACCAGCACGATGGAGGCACCGCTCAGTCGTGGCACCACTTCCTCGGGCGTGGTCGCGTCATGACAGACCAATCCTTCCAGGCGGGCCTCGAGACCCGAGAAGTCCAGCCCGTCACCGACGGAGCCGGCATCGAGCATGACGGCCTGCGGGGCGCCGGTGGACGAGGCAGGCTCGCAGTGAGAGGAAGCGGGAGTGGAAGAATGAGAGGGAGACTGCGCAGTACGATCGTGATCGGACATAGGTGCCTCATGATGGCGTAGGAAGATAGATAGGAAGACAGAAAGGCTGGCCCGGAAATGACGAGTACGTAGCGTCTGGGCCGGTTTGTGCTTGGGTGTTGCCCCGCACGGGGCCGAGCACGCTATAATGTGCCCCTTTCGCTTTGACTTGAAAGCCGCTCAACTGGCCTTATTGTAGGCGTCTCTTGCTGGTGCTTGCGAAAGCTCTCATGTTGGGGTCGCAGGCGCGCTGAACGCAAGATGCGCCGCAAGGCATAACATTGTCATGGTTCACGGTGCTCAGACAGCCCCGTGACCAGTATTGTCAGGAAAGAAAACCATGCCGATCTATGAATACCACTGCAAGGCCTGTGGCCATCGGATGGACAAGTTGCAGAAGATCAGCGCTGCGCCGCTGACGGAGTGCCCGGAATGCAAGACGGACCAGCTCGAGAAGCTGGTCTCCGCCGCCGGGTTCCGTCTGGCAGGCAGTGGCTGGTACGAGACGGATTTCAAGTCCGGCAGCAAGAAGAATCTGGCCGGTGGTAGCGACAGCACCGCCTGACACAGCTGGGATAGTGCGTCAGGCATCAGCGTGATGAGGGTCAAGGGCGCCCGGCGGGTACCCTTGACCCTCATCGCCAACGGCAGGCCCTCTGAGACAGATGCGCATCAGCGCGTCGATCATGAATTTGAGCAACAAGGAATCAACATGCGCAGCCACTATTGCGGCAAACTGAACGAGACCCTGATCGATCAGGATGTCACTCTGTGCGGGTGGGTGCACCGCCGTCGCGACCACGGTGGCGTCATCTTCCTCGACATGCGCGACCGTGATGGCATCGCCCAGATCGTCGTCGATCCGGACACCGTCGATGCCTTCGCCACTGCCGACAAGGCGCGCAGCGAGTTCGTGCTGCGTATCAAGGGCCGTATCCGTCTGCGCCCGGAAGGCACCCAGAACCCGAACATGCCGACAGGCATGATCGAAGTGCTGGCCAAGGACGTCGAAGTGCTCAACACCGCACAGACGCCGCCGTTCCAGCTCGACGACCACAACAAGGTCGGTGAGGAAGTTCGCCTCAAGTATCGTTATGTCGACCTGCGTCGTCCCGACATGATCGAGAAGCTGCGTCTGCGCTCGCGCATCACTCACAGCGTGCGCGCCCAGCTCGAAGCCCTGGGCTTCCTCGACATCGAAACCCCGATCCTGACACGTGCCACGCCGGAAGGCGCACGTGACTATCTGGTGCCGAGCCGCACCTACGCCGGCAGCTTCTTCGCACTGCCGCAGTCTCCGCAGCTGTTCAAGCAGCTGCTGATGGTCGCCGGTGTCGATCGTTACTACCAGATCGCCAAATGCTTCCGTGATGAAGACCTGCGCGCTGACCGTCAGCCGGAGTTCACCCAGATCGACCTCGAAGCTAGCTTCGTCGACGAGCAGGACATCATGGGCATGACCGAGACCATGATCCGTGGCCTCTACAAGGAAGTGCTCGATGTCGAGCTGGGTGACTTCCCGACCATGCCGTATTCCGAGGCCATCAGCCGCTTCGGTTCCGACAAGCCGGACTTGCGCATCCCGCTGGAACTGGTCGATGTCGATGACCTGATGAGCGGCGTGGACTTCAAGGTCTTCTCCGGTCCGGCCAAGGACGACAAGGGCCGTGTCGCCGCACTGCGTGTGCCGGGCGGTGCCAGCCTGTCACGCAAGGAAATCGACGCCTACACCAAGTTCGTCGGCATCTACGGTGCCAAGGGCCTAGCGTGGATCAAGGTCAACGAACGTGCCAAGGGCATCGAGGGTCTGCAGTCGCCGATCGTCAAGTTCATGGAAGACGTCGTGGATGAAGTGCTGGACCGCTGTGGCGCCGTCGATGGCGACATCGTGTTCTTCGGCGCTGACAAGGCCAACATCGTGGCCGAGGCCATCGGTGCGCTGCGCGTCAAGCTGGGTGAAGACCTCAACCTCTACACCCGCGAGTGGGCACCGCTGTGGGTCGTCGACTTCCCGATGTTCGAAGCCGATGCCAACGGCCGCCTGAGCGCGCTGCACCACCCGTTCACCGCGCCTTCCTGCACGCCGGAAGAGCTCAAGGCCAACCCGGAAGCGGCACTATCTCGCGCCTACGACATGGTCATCAACGGCACTGAGCTGGGTGGCGGGTCCATCCGTATCCATGACCAGGCCATGCAGCGTACCGTGTTTGAAGTGCTGGGCATCGGTGAAGAAGAAGCGGAAGAGAAGTTCGGCTTCCTGCTCGACGCCCTGAAGTTCGGCGCGCCGCCCCATGGTGGTCTGGCCTTCGGTCTCGACCGTCTGGTGATGCTGATGACTGGCGCCAAGACCATTCGTGAAGTGATTGCCTTCCCGAAAACCCAGAGCGCCGGCTGCATGATGACCGACGCCCCGGGCGTGGTCAGCGGTGAGCAGCTCAAGGAGCTGAACATCCGTCTGCGTCAGAAGGTCAAGGTCGAGGACGAAAGCGGTCAGGCCTGATTCAGCGGCGCATGACCGAGAGAGTGACTGGTGGGGCCGTCTGGACTGATTCGATCAGACAAGGGCGGTCCCTCAATGGCAGGTTTGTCCCTTTCGCCTGGTAGGCGAGGGGGCGAGCAAGCCCGACAAGGCGGTGCGAGACTGTTTGCTGGCGTTCACGTCAGGCAATGACAGTGTCGCACCGCCTTTTTTGTGGCATGGTGGCTGGTTATATACACAGTAAGAGCGATGGCGCGATGACGACAGCGAAGGTGGAAGGTGTGAGAGAAGAGGCGGCAGCATGATCATTCTTGGCATCGACCCGGGCTCACGTCTGACCGGGTACGGGGTATTGGATGTCTCAGCGGCCCAGCCTCGCTATGTGGACAGTGGCTGCATTCGCATGTCACAGGTCAGCCTAGATCAGCGCCTGGCGCAGATCTATGCCGGTATCAGCGAGGTGATCGCCCTGCATCGCCCCGCGGAATTCGCCATCGAGCAGGTCTTCATGTCCAAGAACGCCGATTCGGCGCTCAAGCTGGGCCAGGCGCGCGGAGCTGCCATCGTGTGTGCGGCCAATCACGGCTTGCCGGTGTTCGAATATGGGCCGCGGCAGATCAAGCAGGCCGTGACCGGTACCGGTGCCGCCGAGAAGTCTCAGGTGCAGCATATGGTCACGCATACGCTCAAGCTCTCCGCCACGCCGCAGGCTGATGCCGCCGATGCGCTGGCCATTGCCCTGACGCATTGTTTCGCACGTCGACGCCTGACGCCCGGCAATGATCAGCTGGAAGCCTTGGGGCTGGGGAATACCAGTCGACGCAAGGGAACCCGCGTGCGGCGTAGCAGCAGCTGGCGAGACTTCGAGCCCGACGCCTGACATGCCGCTGAGCGACAAATGCGGTATTGTGCTCAATTAATAGCGATTTTTCAGTCACTTGTAGAATGTCTGCCGAGCCTGGCAGCAGTCGATTGCGTGATGCGCCAAGCCGCGTGGCATCAGGCTTCGTGCCATCACCCAAGGTATGACTGTCAGAAAGATGCGACAAATTCGTCGTGACACTGGGACATGCCGCCTACGCTTCATCTTTGGTAGGCTTGCCCGCATTGTAACAATCCGTGCAGAGAATCGGGTCTGCGAGCAGCACGATCCCACCGAACACGTTCTCTGCCGAGCAAGGACAGCCGCAACATGATTGGACGCCTGACCGGGACATTGCTGGAAAAACAACCGCCGCAGCTGGTGCTTGATGTACAGGGTGTCGGTTATGAACTGGAAGCTTCGATGAACACCCTGTTGGGCTTGCCGGCCGTGGGCGAACATTGTCAGCTTTACACCCACTTGGTGGTGCGCGAAGACGCGCAGTTGCTGTATGGCTTCGGCAAGGAGCCCGAGCGTCGTCTGTTCCGTGAATTGATCAAGATCTCCGGTGTCGGCCCGCGTCTGGCGCTGGCGATTCTGTCGGGAATGGAGCAGTCCGATTTCATTCGCTGTGTGCACGACGAAGACAGCCGGGCGCTGACACGACTGCCGGGCGTCGGCAAGAAGACGGCGGATCGCCTGATCATCGAGATGCGTGATCGCCTCAAGCATTGGACGCTGCCGTCGGATGATGGGCTGGATGAAATGGCGCGTGCCTCCCAGCCGCAACCGCCGGTCACCCATCCTCTGGCGGATGCCGAAGCCGCGCTGGTGTCCCTGGGCTACAAGCCTGTCGAGGCGGCCAAGATGCTCTCCGGGCTCGAGACCGGCGCCTCCACGGAAGCGCTCATCAAGGCGGCGCTGGCGCGCAAGATGGCCAGCTGAGGCCCCGCCAGGGCAGCAAACATGCGCCCTATAGTTTCCGTGAAGGAAACGGCGCATCGTGATTGGATTTATTGACTAGGGGTTGGCAGGTTACTGGGGTAGAAAGTGCGCGCTTGAACGCAGATGCGCTAGATCGTTGCACCGCCCTGGCAAACCTTGCCACCTGCCACTGACGCACGTTCATGGCCCATGACCCGCGTCATGTGCGTGACCTGCGTCATCAGGAGTTGAGCAAGCATCATGATGGAGTCGGACCGACTGATCTCCGCGGCGACGCATGATCCGGAAGAGCGGATCGATCGCGCCAACCGGCCACGCACGCTGAGTGACTACATCGGACAGCCCATCGTCCGCGAGCAGATGGAAATCTTCATCAGTGCCGCGCGAGGACGAGGCGATAGTCTGGATCACACCCTGGTCTTCGGCCCGCCCGGACTCGGCAAGACGACGCTGGCGCATATCATCGCCAGCGAGATGAGTGTCGATATCAAGTCGACCTCCGGGCCTGTGCTGGAGCGGGCAGGGGACCTGGCAGCGATGCTGACCAACTTGCAGGAAGGCGATGTCCTGTTCATCGACGAGATACACCGGCTGTCACCGGCCGTCGAGGAAGTGCTCTATCCGGCGATGGAAGATTATCAGCTCGACATCATGATCGGTGAAGGCCCCGCGGCCCGCTCGATCAAGCTTGAGCTGCCACGATTCACCCTGGTCGGCGCGACGACGCGTGCAGGACTGCTGACGGCGCCGCTGCGCGATCGCTTCGGCATCGTCCAGCGCCTCGAGTTCTACGATATCGAGTCACTCACCGACATCGTGGCGCGCAGTGCCAGGCTTTCCGGCATGGAAGTCGAGATGGAAGGGGCGCTGGAGATTGCGCGTCGTTCCCGCGGCACGCCGCGTATCGCCAATCGCCTGCTGCGCCGGGTGCGTGACTTCGCTGAAGTGCGCTCGGATGGTCGCTTGACGCTGGAAGTGGCCGACAAGGCGCTCAACATGCTCAATGTCGACAGCCACGGCCTGGATCACATGGACCGTCGACTGCTTCTGGCAATGATCGAGAAGTTCGATGGCGGGCCGGTAGGGGTCGATTCATTGGCGGCGGCTATCGGGGAAGAGCGCGATACCATCGAGGATGTGCTGGAGCCCTACCTGATTCAGCAGGGCTTCATGATGCGCACGGCGCGTGGGCGTCTGGTCACGCGCTCGGCCTATCTGCACTTCGGGATCACCCCGCGTGAAGAGCAGGCGCGGCTGGGACAGGAAGGAAATGACGCGTCATGACATCTGAAGACGCAGGAAATACGTTGAAGGGTGAAGCTGCATGTTTTCACCACACTGTGCGCGTCTACATCGAGGATACTGATGCCGGTGGCATCGTCTACTACGTGAATTATCTGCGCTTCATGGAGCGCGCGCGCAGTGAATGGTTGCGAGCGAAGGGCTTCACGCAGCAAGCCTTGCTTGAAAAAGGCATTCAGTTGGTAGTACACAGTGTAACAAATCGTTATCTTCGTCCTGCGCATCTGGATGACCTGCTGACCGTGACGGCAACGGCAGGCGCCTTGCGCGGTGCACGCCTGACGTTCACCCAGAAGGCGCTGCGCGGTGAGCAGATCTTGAGCGAAGCGGAAGTCGTGATCGCTTGCGTCGATGCCACGACCTTGCGCCCCAGACGCTGGCCCGGGGAATTGCTTGCGGCTCTTGAGGTCTGAGATCACAAGGCGCAGATGAGGCCACTGCCAGCCAGGCGCCGAGGCGCCAGGCTGATGAACAGATTATTTATCGTGTCACTGATTGACGGTGGCACAGACTGAACCAAGTAAAGAGGGATTTCCGTGGAAGATTCGATGTCGATCATTTCGCTGTTCGTGAACGCCAGTCTGGTCGTTCAGGCAGTCATGTTGCTGTTGCTGGCAGCTTCCATTGCATCTTGGGTGGTGATCTTTCAGCGCGGGATGGCATTGTCCCGTGCCAAGCAGGCTTACGCGGCCTTTGAAAAGCGCTTCTGGTCCGGGGTCGACCTCAATCACCTCTATCGTGAATTGCCGACGGATGAAGAATCCACCCCGGGCGCCTCTGGCGTCTTCCGTGCCGGCTTCCGCGAGTACAGTCGCCTCAAGCCCAAGTCCCGCAATGCCGATGCGGTAATGGATGGTGTGCAACGCAGCATGCGCGTCACGCTGTCACGTGAAGAAGAGCGCCTGAACGTTCATCTGCCGTTTCTGGCCACGGTCAGCTCCGTCAGCCCCTATGTCGGCCTGTTCGGTACCGTGTGGGGCATCATGGGCTCCTTCCAGGCACTGGGTACGGCTCAGCAGGCAACTCTGACCACTGTCGCCCCCTGGATTGCCGAAGCATTGGTCGCGACCGCCATGGGCCTGTTCGCGGCAATCCCGGCCGTCATCTTCTACAACCGTCTGGCCAGCCGTGCTGATCAGTTGCTAGGCCGCTATGAAGACTTCGCCGAAGAACTTCACTCCATTCTGCATCGTAATCTGCACGGTCGTGGCAGCAACGACGCTTGAAGGGAGGCGAGTCAATGAAAGGACCGTATAGCAGAGGCCACAAGCGCAAGCTGTCCTCCGAGATCAATGTGGTGCCCTTCATCGACGTCATGTTGGTGTTGCTGGTCATCTTTATGATCACCGCGCCGATGATGACGCAGGGGGTTCAGGTCGAATTGCCCAAGGTCACCTCCAAGCCGATCGACAATCCCGATGATGTGACACCATTGATCGTCTCGCTGGACGACAGCGGCAATTACTACATCGACCTGGGGTCGGATGAAGACAAGCGCACGCCGGTGGCACTGGATGAACTGGGCAGCAAGGTCGCATCCATCGTGGCCGAGAAGCCCAAGACGCCCGTGCTGGTCAAGGGTGCCAAGACGGCGCCCTACGGCGATGTCATGGGGTTGATGAGCACGTTGCAGGGTGCCGGTGTCCCCAATGTCGGGCTGATTTCAGAACCACCGACCGAGGGCTGATGGATGAGTCAGCCAGAGATAGAACAGCGGGTCGGGTTGGGATTGCCTGTGGTGCTGGCCGTTGGCCTGCACCTGGGCATCCTGATTCTGACTCTGGTGAGTTGGCCAGAATCCGAACCGGAGAAGACCAACACCACCATCGTCAACGCGACACTGGTCAGTACCGAGACCACGACCAATCAGGCCCAGCAGGCGAAGTCCAGCAAGGCGCGTGATGCGGCCGAAGAATCCGATCAGCGCCAGAGCGCCAAGGAAGAGGCGGCCAGAGAGGCAGAGCTTGCAGCGGAGCAGCAACGCAGCGCCGCCGAGGAAAAGGCGGCTGCCCAGAAGGCGCAACAGCAAAAGGCGGCTGAGCAGGCCAAGGCGGCGGAGCAGTTGAAGGCTGAGCAGGCGGCGGCCGAAAAGGCCAAGGCAGAAGCGGCCAGGCGTGCAGAGGAAGCCAAGGCGATTGCCCTTGATCGCAAGAAAGCCGAAGCGGAAAAGCAGGCCAAGGCCGATGCCTTGAAGAAGGCGGAAGCCGAGAAGGCTGCCAAGGCCAAGGCGGAAGCCGAAAAGGCCGCCAAGGAAAAAGCCGCAGAAGAAGCGCGCAAGAAAGCCGAAGCAGAGAAGGCTGCCAAGGCCAAGGCAGACGCTGAAGCCAAGAAGGCGGAAGCCGAAAAGGCAGCCAAGGCCAGGGCAGCAGCGGAGAAGGCCGAGAAGGAAAAGGCGGCCAAGGCGGCAGCCGACAAGGCCGCCAAGGAGAAGGCAGCCAAGGCCAAGGCGGCGGAAGAAGCGCGCAAGAAGGCGGCCGCGGAAGCCGCACGCCAGAAGGCACTTGCCGAGAAAGCGGCGCAGGCCTCTGCCGGCTCGCTGGATAGCCTGATAGACAGTGAAAGCGACGCCATCAGTGGCGCCAAACAGGCCGCTCAGGCAGCCAATGGCTTCGAGAACCTGATTAAGAAGTATGTCGGACAGAATTGGAACCGGCCGTCTGGTACTACTCCTGGTATGAGAGTTTTCGTTCGCGTGTCTTTGCTGCCTACTGGGGAGTTGGTCTCCGCTGCGGTCAGCAAGAGCAGTGGCAACGCCGCCTTCGATCGATCGGCTATCCAAGCGCTTCAAAAAGCAGCACCATTCACAGAGATGCAGCAGTTGCCAGCTAGTGCTAAAAGTCAGTTCCGAAGCTTTACATTAGACTTCAATCCAGAGGACCTGGGCCGATGAGACGATTGACCGCATGGATGATGGCAGCCGCCTTGCTGGCAGTGACCAGCCTGGCAAGAGCTGACCTGACCATCGAGATCACCAAGGGCAATGACAGCGCCACACCTATCGCTGTCGTGCCGTTCGAGAATCTGACAGGGGGAAGTCTGCCGCAGGACCTCGCACGCATCATCTCCGATGACCTGGCGCGCAGTGGCCAGTTCGACCCGATCAAGCGCGACAATCTGATTGCGTTGCCGGGCACGACGCAGGACGTCTTCGTCAATGACTGGAAGCGTCTGGGGGCCAGTTACCTTGTGGTGGGCCAGGTAAAGACGGCCAGCAATGGCGGTTATAGCATCCAGTATGAGCTGATGGATGTGCTGGGCAACAAGCGCATGCTTGGCGAAGTCATCACCGGAAGCAATGGTGAGCTGCGCGCGCGTGGCCATTATATGAGCGATGAAATATTTGAGGAAATCACTGGAATTCGCGGTGCTTTCTCGACAAAAATCGCATACATTACCGCCAATGGTGTTGGCGACAATATTCGTTTTGCCCTGTACGTGGCGGATTCAGATGGCCACAATAGTCAGGAGATTCTGGCCTCCGATGAACCGATCATGTCACCGGCATGGTCGCCGGATGGCAAGAAGCTGGCCTATGTCAGTTTTGAAGCCGAACGTCCCGCTATCTATGTGCAGGAATTGGGCAGTGGTCGTCGTGCAAAACTGACAGGTTTCCGAGGCATCAATGGTGCCCCGGCCTGGTCGCCGGACGGACGTAAACTGGCAATGGCATTGTCAAAGGATGGCCAGCCGGAAATCTATGTGATGGATATTGCCAGCCGTCAGTTCCAGCGTCTGACCAACAATCCTGCGATCGATACCGAGCCGGATTGGTTGCCGGATGGTAGCGGTATGGTGTTCACCTCTGATCGTGCAGGCTCCCCACAGATCTATCGTCTTGATCTGTCCGGCGGCACGGAACGTGTGACATATACCGGCAATTACAACTCCCGCGGGCGCATCTCACCCGATGGAGAGAACCTGTTCATGATCAACCGCGCAGGCAACGGTTATCAGGTTGCCAAGCAAGATCTGAAGAGCGGTCGGGTTACCTCCCTGACCGATACTCAGTGGGATGAATCACCAAGTGTTGCGCCGAATGGCACTATGGTGATATATGCCACTCAGCAAGGAACCCGCGGGGTCCTGGGACAGGTGTCGGCAGACGGAAGGGCACAATTCTCCCTGCCGTCAGCACAAGGCGACGTGCGTGAACCTGCGTGGTCGCCGTTCCTGAACTAAACCACTAGAATGCAACTGAGCCACCAAGAAAGGCTTGGCATTCGTACCCATTAGAGCAAGGAGTTTCACAATGCAGTTCACCCCGTATGCAAAAGGTCTGTTGGTTGCCCTGTCCCTGAGCGTCATGGCAGGTTGTTCCAGCAGCGGCGGCGCTCAGGACGGCGACATGGATTCAGCCAACAGCGGTGCGAACACTGCCGGCATGAACACTGGTGCCAACAGCAACGCCAACCAGATGAGCAACGCCACCATGCCTGACGTGCGTACCATCTACTTCGCCTTCAACAAGGACACCATCCGTCCTGAGTTCGAAAGCGTCCTGATGGGTCACGCTCAGTACCTGAAAGCCAACACCAGCGCCAATGTCGTTCTGGAAGGCCACGCTGATGAGCGCGGTACTCGTGAATACAACCTGGGTCTGGGCGAGCGTCGTGCCAAGTCTGTCGCACGCTTCCTGACTGTCCAGGGCGTGTCTCCGTCACAGATCGAGATCGTCTCCTACGGTGAAGAGCGTCCGGCTGTCCAGGGCCACGGCGAGTCTTCCTACGCCAAGAATCGTCGTGTGGTCTTCGACTACTAAGTACGGTTCATCTCCGCGACTCTCCAATGAGCCGTGGAGACGCTAGAAACTTGTGTTGAGCTGGCCCGGGCAAGAGGCGTGTCCTTGAACCCCGGGCTTGCTTGCGCGATACCATGATGATTCGGCGGAGCCGACAGCATGAAACACAGCCTGAAAGGGTTGTTCGGTGCGGGAGCCTTGTTGCTCCCGTTGTCCGTTTTGGCCGCACCGACGGTCGAGGACCTCACTGGGCAATCAAACTCGCTCTATCAGCAGGCCAATACTCGTTTGAGTGGCGGCGGCACCCTGACCCTTCTCAATCAACTCGACGAACAGGCACAGGAAATTGCCCGACTTCGCGGCCGGATCGATGAGCTGGAATACCAGTTCAAGCGTCTGACCGAGATGTCGCAGCAACGCTACCTGGATCTGGAACAGCGGGTTTCTGGCGGCGCTTCCGCCGGGGAGAACGGTCAGGTTGTCGATTCACAGGCAGCAGCGGCAGTCACTGGCGGCGCAAGTGCCGGTGGTGCAGCCAGCACCAATGGCGCCAGCAATGCCGACAGCGGTGCAGCTGCCCAGAAGGATTACGAGAATGCCTTCGCCAAGGTGCAGTCTCGCGACTTCGACGGTGCCATTGTCGCCTTTGAAGCCTTCGTGGTGGACCATGGGGATTCCAACCTCGCCGCCAATGCCCATTACTGGCTGGGCGAGCTGTATTCGGCCAAGAACCAGCTGGATGCTTCTGCCCAGGCCTTCGACACCGTGATCAGCGAATTCTCGCAATCCAGCAAGGTGCCGGATGCGATGTACAAGCTGGGCCTGGTCAAGGCGCGTCAAGGCAAGGCGCAGGAAAGTCGCTCCTTGCTCGAGAAGCTGGTCCAGCAGTATCCGGACAGCAAGGCTGGCACCATGGCCAAGGACTTCCTGTCCTCCGGCGCCTGAGTGCCCGTGGCCATTGGCCACCTGTATTCCCCAAAGCCCGCGCTTGGTATTCTACCAGGTGCGGGCTTTGCGTTTTGTGGCGCTCGGCGCCTCATGCCATCGGCAGGCAACCCGGGCGCGCTTCATGTAGCCGAGCAAGTAATAATGCCGGTGAAGAGGCAGTGACTCTCATCGGCGGTTGACGACAGATCTCAGACAGGGATATCACCATGGCAGAGTGCAAGATCGACTATCAGGCCCCGGACGACATGCTGAAAGGGCGAATCATTCTGGTGACCGGGGCGGGGTCCGGCATTGGGCGTGAAGCGGCAGTCGAATACGCGCGCCATGGAGCGACAGTGATATTGCTGGGCAGAACCATTGCCAAGCTGGAAGAAGTCTACGACGAGATCGAGGCCTTGGGAGCACCGCAACCGGCCATCTATCCACTCAACTTCGAAGGGGCATCGCTCAAGGATTATCAGCAGATGGCTGATACCCTGCACAGCGAGTTCGGTCGTCTGGATGGCCTGCTGCACAACGCGAGCCTGCTGGGCAAGATCACTCCATTCGAGCAGTATGATCCGGCGCTGTGGGAGCAGGTCATGCAGGTCAATATCAATGGCCCCATCTGGATGGTCCAGGCATTGCTGCCGTTGCTCAAGGCCTCGAAGGACGCCTCCGTCGTGCTGACAAGCTCCAGTGTCGGGCGCAAGGGGCGTGCCTTCTGGGGCGCCTACAGTGTCTCCAAGTTCGCTACGGAAGGCTTCTCGCAGATGCTGGCTCAGGAACTGGAGAATACCAGCCAGGTGCGCGTCAATACGCTCAATCCCGGTGGGACGCGGACCCCGATGCGCAAGTCGGCGTTCCCGGCCGAAGACCCCGATACCTTGCGTACGCCCGCCGACATCATGCCGACCTATCTGTGGTTGATGGGGCCGGACAGTCGTGGTCATACCGGCGAGATGTTCGACGCCCAGCCGCCGAAAGTCTGAGCCTTTGTCAGCTGTCATCTCGCTAGCTGACGAGTGACGCCGCCAGGCGGGCCATTCGTCATACCCTGCAACAAGAACGCCGACGGCATTGGCCGTCGGCGTTCTTGTGTCTAGCTGCTTGTTTCTGGCTGCTTGTGTCTATCTTCTGATGTCCATCTACGGATCACCCGCTCGTGGGGGGCTGGTTCGTGCGAGCTTCGTGTGAGCTACGTGCGTGTCGCTCGGTCAGTGCAGGTCCGCTGCCCGCAGCGCGGCATTGATGACTTCTTCCGAGGTGTCAAACCACACATCGGCAGGCCAGGCGTCCACATCGTCGCCCTCGCGGACATAGCCGTAGCGCACCGCGACCGCCAGCATGCCCGCCGCGCGTGCCGCCTGCATGTCACGGTCGTGGTCCCCCAGATACCAGCATTCGGAGGCGTCGACACCGAGGCAGCGTGCCGCCTCCCACAGCGGCTCTGGATGCGGCTTCTTGACCGGCAGGTCATCGGCACACAGCAGACAGCCGGGCGTGAGCTTGAGTGCGGCGATCAGCGGCTCGGCGAACTGACGGGGCTTGTTGGTCACGATGCCCCACGGCAGGCCGGCGCGCTGACAGATTTCGATCAGGGCGTCATAGCCCGGGAACAGCACACTGTGCGCCGCGACATCGCGGGCATAGAACTCCAGCAGACGAGTGCGCTCGCTGGCGTGTTTGGGGTGATCGAGCTCATGACCCAGGGCCAGCGTCACCAGAGCGCTGCCACCATGCGAGACTTCGGCGCGAATCACGTCGTAGTCCAGCGCCGGCAGGGTGTGATGCTGACGCAGCTCATTGGTGGCGCGCGCCAGGTCTGGCGCGGTGTCCACCAGGGTGCCATCGAGATCGAAGATCAAGGCGGCGGGACGAGGTAGCGCTGCCGGCAGGCTCACGCAAGCTCTTCCTCGGTCGGGCGACGCGTGTGCATCAGATAGTTGACGGTAAGGTCGGAGGAATTCAGGCGATATTTGCGCGTCAGCGGGTTGTAGGTCATGCCGGTGGAGCCTTCCATCTTGAGGCCCGCATCGCGTGTCCAGCGACCCAGCTCGGCCGGACGGATGAACTTGCGATACTCGTGGGTGCCACGCGGCAGCATCTGCAGCACATATTCCGCGCCGAGAATCGCGAAGGCATACGCCTTGGGATTGCGGTTGATGGTCGAGAAGAACACCATGCCGCCGGGCTTGACCAGCCGTGCGCAGGCCGCGATCACCGAGGATGGGTCCGGCACGTGCTCGAGCATTTCCAGACAGGTGACGACGTCGAACTGGCCGGCCATCTCTTCTGCGGCGGCTTCGGCGGTGGTCTGGCGGTAGTCCACCTCGACACCGGACTCCAGCTGATGCAGGCGGGCAACGGACAGCGGCGCCTCACCCATGTCGATACCCGTCACCTGGGCGCCACGATGCGCCATGGCTTCGGAGAGAATGCCGCCACCGCAGCCGACGTCGATCACGCGCTTGCCTGCCAGGCCAGCGTGGGTGTCGATATAGTCGACCCGCAACGGATTGATGTCATGCAGCGGCTTGAATTCACTGTCACGGTCCCACCAGCGACTGGCCAATGCCGAGAACTTGGCGATCTCGCTGGCATCGACATTGCCCAGATGGTCCTGGGGCTGGGCATCTTGCTGGGTGTCGTTATCGCTCATCTTTGCATCCTTACCGTTACGGAAGTGCTGTTCGGGAAGTGGCAGGCCTGTACAGGCACCTTACCCTCGGGCACGATTCCACCATTCTAATCCGACTGCCGTCGCGGGTCAGCGTCCAGCGCAAAAAACTCATCATGACGGGCACTTGCGTTACGATGGGGCGGGGCGTCGCGCCACGCGCGATGACCAGTCGTCATTATTGTCATGTAGCAACGGGGAGTGGTCATGAGCCTGGTTCCGATTCGCTGGGTAAGCCAGCAAGAGTGTGCGTCGCGGGAAGAAGACACGGCAGGCACCCCGCCCGATGCCAGCACTGACGTCACTCATGATGTCACTTCTGATGCCACTCAGCCGGCGGTGAAGCTTGCGCTGCTCGACCAGCGTCTGCTGCCGGGTGAGACCCGCGAGGTGCTGCTCGAGGATGCACGCGGGGTCGCGACTGCCATTACCGACATGGTGGTCCGCGGTGCACCGGCCATCGGGATCGCCGCCTCCTATGGCGTGGCGCTGGAGGCTTTCGTCATCAACCGCGAGGGCGGTGACTGGCAGTCACGCCTGGCCAGCGCCTGTGATGTGCTGGCTGCCTCGCGCCCGACAGCGGTCAACCTGTTCTGGGCGCTGGATCGCATGCGCAAGGTGATTGCCGCACACGCCACCCGGTCGCAGGCCCCGTATGAGGCGTTGCTGAAGGAGGCCGTGCGCATTCACGAGCAGGATCTGGATGACAATCTGCGCATGGCCGAGTTTGGCGCCCAGGTGATTGCGGCCTCCCTCGTGCAAGGCGAGACGCGGTGCGAGGTCATGACCCACTGCAATACCGGCGCGCTGGCCACCGGCGGCCACGGCACGGCCTTGGGCGTGATCCGTACCGCCTACGCCCAGGGCATACTCGGCCGTGTGCATGTCAACGAGACACGTCCCTGGTGGCAAGGCTCTCGCCTGACGGCGTGGGAGCTGGTGCAGGAGAAGATTCCCGCGCGTCTGGCCGTGGAAGGCGCAGCCTCGCTGATCATGCAGCAGGGTGCCCGGACGCCGGAAGGGGTGCGCTGGTTGATCGTCGGCGCGGACCGCATTGCGGCCAACGGCGATACAGCCAACAAGATCGGTACCTTCTCGCTGGCCGTTCAGGCGCGCGCCCATGGCATCAAGGTCATGGTGGTGGCCCCGCTGGCCACCTTCGATGGCAGCCTGGCCAGTGGCGCGGACATCCCCATCGAGACGCGCGACGCCGCCGAGCTGCGCGAGGCGGGTGGTCGTCAGATCGCGCCGCAGGACATCGATGTCTTCAATCCGGTCTTTGATGTCACACCGCATGAGTATATTGATGCCATCGTCACCGAACATGGCGTGATAGAGTCGCCCGATAGCGACAGTGTCGGTGCGCTGCTCGGGCGCGCCATGCGCCGCTGATGGCGTTTCACAGAGTGGTAGCGCTTACCAAGCCTCGGATAGTGCAGGAATTTCGCACTCCTTGATCAAACTGGCATAATCTCTGCCTATGATGAAGGATGGTCGTTGATTGGCTTCGACGACAGTAACTCGGTGGAGGTCCTTCGACGGGCTTCACCACGACATAGACACAAGGAAGACGCTACATGATACGCAAGGCTGTTCTGCCTGTTGCCGGTCTCGGCACACGTTGCCTCCCGGCCTCCAAGGCCATCCCCAAGGAAATGATCACCATCGTCGACAAGCCGGTGATCCAATATGTGGTGGAAGAAGCGGTCGCAGCCGGTATCAAGGAAATCGTGCTGGTCACCCATTCCAGCAAGAATGCCATCGAGAATCACTTCGACAAGCACTTCGAGCTGGAAACCACCCTGGAAGCCAAGGGCAAGCTCGAGCTGCTCGAACAGCTGCGTAACATCATCCCGGATGACGTCAAGATCATCAGCGTGCGCCAGCCGGAGCCGCTGGGCCTGGGCCACGCCGTGCTGTGTGCCAAGCCGATCGTCGGTGATGAGCCGTTCATCGTCATGCTGCCGGACGTGCTGGTCGATGGCGAAGGGCTCGAGAAGAATGACCTGGCGCGCATGATGGAGGCCTACGAAGCCACCAACGCCGCCCAGATCATGGTCGAGAATGTTCCGCAGGACATGGCCTACAAGTACGGTATCGTCGCGATCGACGGCGACACGCCGGAAGCCGGCAAGTCCGCCCTGATCAATGGCATGGTCGAAAAGCCGGCCCCGGGCACCGAGCCGTCGACCCTGGCGGTCATCGGCCGTTATCTGTTGCCGGGTCGTATCTTCGAGCTTCTGGAGAACACTCCGCCGGGCGCGGGTGGTGAGATCCAGCTGACCGATGCCATCGACACCCTGCGTGACGACAAGGCCGTCGCGGCCTACCGCATGGCCGGTGATACTTACGATTGCGGTCACCAGCTGGGCTATCTTGAAGCGACTCTTTCCTTCGCCAAGCGTCACCCGACCTTCGGTGAAGGCTTCCGCGAGCTGCTGACTCGCTACCAGGAGAAATAAGCCATGCAGGTGCTGGTGCACGGAAGCGAACTGGCGGCGGCAACGGCCAGCGCCGCTCTGGCGAGCGTGGGTCACCGTGTCTGGTGGTGGCCACATGAGGACATGGACTGGGCTGCCCTGGAACGCGTCGACTGGTTGAACAGTGAGCCAGGCCTGCGCGAACGTCTTGATCGCCATCGGGAACGGGGCGATCTCACTCTCATCGAGGACCTCGAGTCACTGCGGCGCATCGATATCCACTGGATCGCCGTCTCGCCGGACCAGCGCGAAAGCGCGCTGAGCCGTGTCGAGCAGCTGGTGGCGACCCTGGATGAGCCGCTGGTGCTGGTCAACAACTCGACCTTCCCGGTGGGTACGACCGAGCGTTTCGAGGCGTTGCTGCCGCGTGACGACCAGTACGCCGTCGCCTTGCCGGACATGCTGGAGGAGGGCCGTTCACTGGCCACCTTCGAGCGTCCGGCCCGTTGGTTGCTGGGCAGCGAAGCGGAACCTGCCACCCTGCGGGTGCAGGAGCTGCTGCGTGCCTTCAACCGGCGTGAAGATGTCTTCCAGATCATGCCGCGCCGCGCCGCCGAACTGACCAAGCTGGCCATCAACGGCATGCTCGCGACGCGTATCAGCTACATGAACGAAGTGGCGGGTCTGTCCGACTCCCTCGGCGTCGATGTGGAATATGTGCGTCAGGGCATGGGCGCCGATCCGCGCATCGGCTTCGGCTATCTCTATCCGGGCTGTGGGTTCGGTGGCCCGAACTTCTCGCGTGACCTGATGCGTCTGGCCGATGTCCAGCACCAGACAGGGCGGGAATCGATGCTGCTCGAGCATGTGCTCGACATCAACGAGGCCAAGAAGGAGACGCTGTTCCGCAAGCTGTGGCAGCACTTCGATGGTGAATTGCGCGGTCGTACCGTGGCGATCTGGGGCGCGGCCTTCAAGCCGGGTACCGCGCGTATCGACCATGCACCGGTCTTGACCTTGCTTGAGGCGCTGTGGGCCCAGGGCGTGCGCGTGCGCGTGCATGATCCCGCGGCCTTGTCGGCGCTGGGGGAGGCCTGTGGTGCGCATCCGTTGCTGGAGCTGGTCGATGGCAACATGTATGACGCCCTGGAGGGCGCTGATGCCCTGATGCTGGTCACCGAGTGGAAGTGCTACTGGAACCCGGACTGGCAGCGCCTGAAGCGTGAGCTGGGCGCGGGCCTGGTGCTCGATGGCCGCAACATCTTCGACCCGCGTTACGTGGCAAGCCAGGGGCTGGTCTATCGCGGCATCGGCCGCCGTGCCAGCCCCTGATGGGCAACTCGGTGGGTCAGGCTGACGGGCTCTGAAGTTGATGTTCTCTCAGACTGACGCTCCTTCAGGCTGACCCTTGCGTGCTCAGTATGCAAAAGCCCTCATCCGGTTCCGGATGAGGGCTTTTTGTCGTGGGCTCAGGTTTGAAATCTAGGCCGCCAGGCTTTACATCATGAGCGCCAGGCCTTTTATGCAGACCGCCAGGCTTTTCATGATGACCGCCAGGCTGTCTTCAGGCCCAGGGCTCGAGCACGAACTTGCCCACGTGGCCCTTGCTCAGAAACTGCTGTTGGGCAGTGACGATCTCGGTCAGCGGGAAGCTGGCCGCGATCAGCGGGCGAATCTCGCCTTGCTCCACATAGCGGATCAGATTGGGGAAGGTGGCTTCACACCAGGCAGTGGTGCCAAGCAGGCGCAGGTTCTTGAGGTACAGGTCGCGCAGGTCCAGCGTCACCATCGGGCCAGCGATGGCGCCGGTGGTCACCAGACGGCCGCCACGCGCAAGCAACTTCATCATGACTGGAAAGTTGTCGCCCGCGACATTGTCGACCACCAGATCGACGCTTTCATGGCCCAGCTGCTCGAGCAGGTCGGCCTTGCGGTCCAGAAGCTTGTCGGCGCCAAGGTCTGCAAGAGCCTCATGCTTGGCAACGCCCGCCACGGCATACACCGTCGCGCCGCGGCGCTTGGCCAGCTGCAATGCAGCGGAACCGACCCCGCCCGAGGCGCCCAGAATCAGCACACGCTCGCCTGCCTTGAGCTCTGCCTGTTCGAGCATGTTCTCCGCCGTGCCGTAGGCACAGGGCAGGGAGCCAAGCTCGACATCGCTCCAGTCACAGTCCACCGCGAACACTTCACTGGCGCGCACGCTGACGAACTGCGAAAAGGCGCCGTCGAAATCCGAGCCCATCCATTCATTTTCCAGTGAGTCCCAGCCCTCGCTGCGCATGCAGGAGCGTACCAGCACGCGCTTGCCCAGTAGGCTGGCATCCGCATTCGGGCCCAATGCCACCACCTCGCCACAGCAATCCGTGCCCTGTATCAGGGGGAAGGGCGTCTCTCCCTTCCAGCCACCTTCCGGTGGCGCCGGCTTGTCAGTCGCCGCATCTGCATCCGCGTTGTCATGCACACTGCTGGCCTGTTGGGTCGCGGTAGTGATCGTGGAGGAATACCAGCCCAGACGCGTATTGATCTCGGTGTTGTTCATGCCAGCCGCCAGCACCTTGATCAGCACCTCGCCTTCACCGGGTGTCGGCACCGGGCGCTGCTGCGTCTCGAGGCATTCATAACCCCCATGGCCGGTGGTCACGATCGCCAGCATGGAGTCGGGCAGAGAGGAGGTCGAGGTGTCAGTGGGCATCGGTATTCCCTTTTTTCAAAGTATGTATTTCGTGCAGTCAAGGAATGCATTTCAAGCAGTGTGTGCCAACCATGTCGTCGAATCCCTGTGAGCGATCAAGGGGACGCAACGAGGTAGAGCATACGTTCTACTTCTACATCATTAGATAGGGGCACCACCGTCATTTGCAAGTCGACAGACGAGATTCTTCTCCTGGTGGTGCATACAGCGTAGCCAAGCCTTGCGTGTAGCAGGCTCGCGGCTGGGTGACGTTGTCTTGAACGAAAAAACCCCGCCAGGTGGCGGGGTTTTCAGAGCAGGGCGTCCAGGAGTCATATCAGGGTGACGTCGGTTGCCTTGGCTCAGCTGGAGTCTCGAGCGGTAACGACTCGGCCTCCTTATTCTGGGAAAGCTCAGGCTGCGAAGTTCTGTGCAGCGAATTCCCAGTTGATGATGTTCCAGATGCTTTCCAGGTACTTCGGACGCGCATTGCGGTAGTCGACGTAGTAGGCGTGCTCCCAGACGTCGACAGTCAGCAGCGGAGTCTGACCAGACTTGGCGATCGGGGTGTCAGCGTCGTCAGTGTTGACGATTTCCAGCTCGCCCTGGGCGTTCTTGACCAGCCAGGTCCAACCGGAACCGAAGTTGCCAGCGGCGGAAGTGTTGAAGGCTTCCTTGAAGTCAGCCACGGAGCCCCATTTGGCCACGATGGCGTCTGCCAGCGGGCCGGACGGCTCGCCACCACCATTCGGGGACAGGCAGTGCCAGTAGAAGGTGTGGTTCCACACCTGAGCTGCCTGGTTGAACAGACCACCCTGGGCGCTCTGGATGATCTCTTCGAGAGATTTTTCTGCGTCAGCAGTGCCTTCGACCATGCTGTTCAGCTTGGTGACGTAGGCTTGGTGATGCTTGCCGTAATGGTACTCAAGGGTCTCGGCAGAGATGGTCGGCTCGAGTGCGTTCTTTTCGTACGGCAGTGCTGGAAGTTCAAATGCCATGGGGATCAGCTCCTTTTCCTCACCAATTGGGTCGTACTCTGCCTTCGTGGGGCTTGGGGCTGAGTATTTCAATGCCTGATCTGCCATCGCGTGATGGAAGAGGGTCAGACAAGCACAGACTCAAGCTCCGCGACCAGCATCACTCCCGGCCCTGAAACTGGCCACCCGCTCAGGCAGCGGGCAAGGGCGAAAGTGCATGACTCGCCGTGCATCCTTCATGCCGTGGCTACGCGCATGAAATGTGCAATCAGCGTGAAAAACCTTGTGAATCCAGATAGCTACGAAGACAGAGGCTGCGCGTATCGCAGTGTCTGGCACTATAGCACCCAGACACCGACAGGCCAACGCTGGTGGGCACTGACCGCGGGATCCTCTCAAGCGTCTTGCAAGGCTCACGTGCATTGCCAGGCTTTTGCCACATTCCTGCCACTCTGCCCTCGATGACGGGCCGTGGCGGGAACCTGATGAGATGACCGAGGTCAGCTGTTAGACTCGATTTCCTGTACGTGAACCGTGACTTATCTTTTGCAGAACCTGCATGACTGTATTTTTATACAGCAAGGCGAAAAAGCGCACTTCCGGTCGTCTTGCGCCGCCTTGAAGATGCTGCGCTGAACCTTTCGCTGATGATCGTTTGCCGGACCTGGAGCCAGAATGCGGCCGCACAACGCTGAACCGTCTCTCAATGACTCACCGGACGATGCGCTGGTCGCGCGTCCCGACGATGCGCTTGGCGTGCATCACACTCGTCCCCCCGCGCCCAGACGCTGGCCGACGTGGCTTTGCCTCCTCGCCCTGGGGGGCGTGGTGGGCTGGCAACAGTGGCAGCTGCATGACCTGCAGACCCTCGGTGGCGATCAACGCGATCAGCTCGGCGCGCGTGTCAGCCAGCTCGAACGTTCCGTGGCCCAGCTTGAGCAGCAGGGTGATGAGCGCCTGAGCGAACTGCGTGATGCACTGGGTGAGCAACTCAGCGCCCTGGACCGCCAGTTGAATGACACTATCGTGCCGGCGCTGACCAACCTGCAGAAGGACAAGGCGTCCCTGTCCAGTGAGGCCGTCGCGCGTCTCGAGACGCTGGAAGACAAGGTGGCGAAGGACGCGGATGGCGCTCAAGAGCGTCTGACCGCCATGGACGAGGCGCTTGATCGCCTGGAGGGTCGCGTCACGACGCTTGCCCAGACAGATGACAACCACGCGACCCTGATCACGGCGCTGCAAGGCTCGATGGCGGCGCTGGAATCCCTCAGCCGTGATGGCCGTGCAGCGTTGGGCGCGCGCCTGGACGCCCAGTCGGCCACGCTTGAGCACCTCGAGCCGCTGGTGGACAAGACCTCCAGCACTCTGGACACGCTGGCTACCCGCATCGAGAGCTTGCAAAGCGATATCGAGAGCGAGGTTGAGAACAATAGCGCCGAGCAGTTGGCCTCGCTCGAGACTCGCCTCACGGCACTCAAGACGGACCTGGCCACGCAACAGACCCAGACGCGTGACTTGCAGCAATCGCAGCAGCAACTGAGCGAGACGCTGAAGTCACTGCCGGAGCCTGTGGAGGCCGCTGATGGCGATGAACTGGCCAGCAAGCTCAAGGGCCGTTTCGCGCCGCTTGACGAGCTGGCTGCGCTTGAGACCGCGCAACGCTCACTGGACTCCCAGCTGGGTGAGCTGCGCCGTCAGCAGACAGCGCTCAGTGCCGGCCTTGAAGCCAGCTCACAGGGAGCGTCAGAGGACACGCGAGAGCAGTTGCGCTCGCTGGATGCCAGCCGCCGTCAGCTGAGTGGCCGTGTCGCGTCGCTGCTGGGCCAGGTATCTGAGCTTGAGCAGCGCGTCAGCCGTCTGGAACGTCGCTGAGCTGGCTCCGCAGGGATATAAGCAATGAGATATGGCATGGTCCGCCACTCTGGCGGGCCATGTGACACGCCCCGTGATGACCGAGCGCCGCACGACATGATGAATGGGAACGATGGACAGTGCTTTCCACCAGCACTCAACAAAGGACGAATCATGAGTGGCGACAACAAAGAGTCTGCTCGAGCGACCGGGACGCGCGGTTTGCCGCATCGCTATCTGACGCCGCTGATCGTGTGTGGCGGCCTGTGCTTCGCGCCGCAGGCGCTGGCGATCGATGCCGCCGTCAAGGGCGTCAAGGGCGCGACGGCCACTAACGTGGTCAACTTCCTGGCCGGGATGACGCTTGAGGGCGATGCGCCGGCCGAGCGTTATGAGGATGAGATCATCCGGCGGACCCAGGAAGCGCTGCAGGCGTTCGGTTACTACGATGCCCAGATCACGCTCAGCTATCCCGAGAAGGGGTTGCTGGGCGGCGATGATGTGGTCGTGACGGTGGATGCCGGTGAGCCGGTCACCATCGAGACGCTGGAGCTGCGACTCGAGGGCGACGCCGCGCGCGACAAGGTCATGAAGAAGGTGCTGGCCGACGCCGACCTCGAGGAAGGCGATGTGCTGCGTCACTCTCGCTATGACAGTCTCAAGTCGACCCTGACGTCGCTCAGCCTCGAACGCGGCTATTTCGACACCTCCTTCTCCCAGCAGCGCATCGAGGTACGCCCCTGGCTGCACTCGGCACGCATCTATCTGGTCATGCAGAGCGGTCAGCGCTACCGCTTCGGCGATATCACCTACCTCAATAGTCAGATAGAGCTGGATCGCGTCAAGGCCATGCAGCCGTTCGAGACTGGTGATTATTACGAAGCCGGCAAGTTGACCCAGTTCAACCAGCGGCTGAGCGAGGCCGGCTGGTTCCGCTCGGCCGCGATCAAGCCACAGCTCAATCCGGGCGCCGAGCTCAAGACCACCAGCCCCGACAGCGAGATAAAGACACCTTATGCCCAGGCACAGGGCTATGAGGGCTCATGGCTTGCCGAGGTCGAGAGGGCTGAAATCGAGGCGGGGGATGAGAGCCGCCGCGCTGACGCGGCGTCCCCCTCGGACTCCACGGCGCCCGTCGCGCAGACCGCCGTGGAGGCTGATGACGCTGGCTCCGCTGTGGCTGGCACTACCGAAGCCGCCGGCAACGACACGCCGGTGCTGACGGGCGATGCGCTGGAGGCCGCGGTCAAGACGGCCAACGGCCCCATCATCCCCGTGGACATCAGCCTGATTCCCGCAGACCGTCACAAGTTCGAGACCGGTATCGGCTACGCGACGGATGTCGGGCCACGCCTGCAGTTCAGCTGGGAGATGCCGTGGGTCAATCGCTATGGCCATAGCCTGACCAACAGCCTGTTCCTGTCCTCGCCGGAACAGACCTTCGAGGGCGAATACCGCATGCCGCTCGAAGACCCGCTCAAGGATAGCTATGTCCTCGAGTACGGGATGTCGAACACCGACGATGAAGATACCGAGAGTCTCGAGACCACCGTGCGCTTCACCCGCGAGTGGAAGTTCGACAATGGCTGGACCCAGCGCGTGTTCTTCGGTTCCACCTATGAGGACTACACCCAGGCGGATGAATCCGGGGCCGTGCTGCTGCTGTATCCCGGCGTGAGCTGGAACCGCACCCGCACGCGCCCCAAGACCTTCCCGATGTGGGGCGACCGCCAACAGCTGACCTTCGAATACGGCGATCAGATGTGGGGCTCGGACGTGACCTTCCTGCGCTCCCAGTTCAACACCAACTGGATACGCTCCATCGGCGACAACCATCGTTTCGTGGCGCGCATGGGCGTCGGCCACGTAGATACCGACAACTTTGATGACATGCCACCCTCGATGCGCTTCTTCACCGGGGGCGACAACAGTGTGCGTGGCTATTCCTACGAGACACTCGCCCCGGAAGATGACGACGGCGACCTGGAAGGCGGTAGCTCGTTGCTCACCAGCAGCCTGGAATACGATTACCGCCTGACCGGCGACTGGTGGGGCGCGACCTTCTACGACGCCGGTAACGCCTTCAATGGCTGGGACGCACTCGAGCTCAAGACGGCGGCCGGCATGGGGATTCGCTGGATCTCGCCGGTGGGGCCGATTCGTCTCGATATCGCCCATCCCTTCGATGACGATGACAACGATTACCGTATTCACTTCTCGATCGGGCCGGAATTCTGAGCGGCTCGCGTCTCTTGAGCGAGTGTCGTGCGGATCAAGCGCCAGCAAAGGACCATCAGCTGAGCGGGTGAGCTGATAAAAAAGATATGGAGATGTTGGAATTGTCTAATCCCTATGTACGTCGGGGCGGCCTGGTCATCCGGTTGCTGATATGGCTGCTCGTGTTCCTGATCGGGCTGACGATGCTGCTGGTCGGGGGCGTGCTGTCTCCGTGGGGCACCGGACTGGTGCTCGATCAGGCGCGCTCGCGTGGCTTCATCGATTACTCCCAGGCCTCCGGCTCACCGCTGGAAGCGCTGTCACTCAAGGACGTCTCGCTGGACCTGCCGGGGCTGGCCGTCAATGCCGACTCGCTGTCGCTGGCCTGGGGCGAGGACTGCCTGCTCAAGGGCAAGCTGTGTCTCGAGTCGCTGGAGTCCAGTGGCCTCGCGATCACCCTGAGCGATAGCGGTGCCAGCACTGAACCGGAACCGGAGAGCGGTGAGAGTCTCAATGTGCCCATCGTGGTGCCGATTCCCATCGAGGTGCGCAAGGTCGCCATTGATGACTTCGCCCTGGCGCTGGCGGATGGCAGTCGCGTCACCTTCGATCATTTCCATACCTCGGCCGCGCTGTCAGTGAGTACGCTGACGCTGGGCGAGACACGCCTTATCACCAGTCGTTTCATTCCGGCCGATGCCGACGCGGCTCAAACGGCGTCAGATGCCGTCAGTCTCGAGGGTGTGAGCATCACGCCTGAGGCTCAGCAAGCGGCAAGTGCAGTGGTCCACACTCAGGTCGTGACGTCTCAAGCAGAGAGCGCCGCCAAGGCTATCTCGAATAAGACCATCACGGATGACGCCGCAGAAGTGTCTGGCAAGACTGCCGCTGAAACCTCGGATCAGACAGCACAGGCCGGGCGCATCGCCTTGCCGGAAGTCTATATTCCGCTGACCATCGAGGTTCCCGATCTCGCCATCGAAGACTTTGCGATCGAGGGGCCAAGCCCGTATGAGGTCAGCCGCCTGTCGCTGGCACTCAAGGCGGAAGGGCATGACATCACGCTCTCGCGTCTCGAGGTCGATTCCCGCGACGTCAACGCCGATCTCGTGGCGCAGGTCACCTTGAAGGACGAGTATCCCCTGAGCGCCACGCTCAATGCCGAGACCCTGATTGATCCCGTGCGTCATGAAAAGCTGCGCCTGTCTCTGGAAGGCTCGCTGGCGGATCTTGAAGCCTCTCTCAAGGCCGACGGCCCACTTGCCGCTGAGCTTGTGGCCAGCGCGGATGTACTGGACAGCGATCTGCCCTTCGAGGCGCGCCTGAGCTCCGAGCGGATCACCTGGCCCTTTGCCGCTGTCACTGATGCCTCTGATGACACCTCCGCGGATGCGCAGAAAGGCGCTCAGACAGCGACCCAAGCCAAGGATGGCAAGAACACGTCTGGCTCCGCTGCCGCTGCCTCCTTCACGCCTGACTATAGCGTCGAGAATCTGGCGCTGGTCGCCAAGGGCTCACTGTCGGGGTATACGACCACGCTGGATGCCATCATCGAGGGGCGTGACATTCCGCGCGCCACCTTGTCATTGGCAGGCGACGGCGATCTCGAGCATTACCGCTGGCAGCCACTCAAGATCGCGCTCAAGCGCGGCTCCGCCACCACCCGTGGCGAGATTCACTGGCAGCAAGGTATTCAGGTCGCCGCCGAGCTGGCCCTCGACAAGCTGCATCCCGAAGACTTGCTGCCGGCCCCGGCCGGAGGCGGCCAGAAAGCCGTGCGTGGTGAGCTGAGCGGCAATCTCGTGGCCAGCTTCCATCAGCCGCAACAAGGTCCGTGGGCCGTCGATGTCAGCAAGCTGGATATCCATGGCACCTTGCTCGAGCGTCCGCTCACGCTGACCGGCAAGCTTTCAGGCAATGCCGACATGCAGTGGGACGTCAACGCGCTGGAGCTGCGCCAGGGCCAGAACCGTCTGAGCGCCAATGGCAAGATTGCCAAGACCATCACCCTGGCGGCCAACATCGATTTCCCGGCGCTATCGACCCTGATGCCGGATATCGCGGGTGAGCTCAAGGGCAAGATCGATGCCTCGGGCACTCTCGACAAGCCTCAGCTGGCCAGCAACTTCACCGCACGACGCCTGCAGATCGGTGAGAACCGTATCTCCGACATGGCACTGTCGGCCGGGGTCGATGCCCGCAAGCGGGGGATTGATGACCCGGCACTGGATATCGCCCTCAATGCCGATGATGTCAGAGCTGGCGGACAGCAGATCGCGACCGTCGCGCTGACGCTGGGAGGCTTCCTGAGCGATCACACCCTGCAGTTCGATACCGAGATGGCCGGTGAGATGCCGCTTTCTCGTCTGGGGCTGACCCTCAAGGGGGGGCTCGACAAGGCGCGTGAGCATTATCGCGGTGCGCTGTCTCCGCTGACGGCGAATACCGATTTCGGGGACTTCAACTTCGACACACCGGCGAGCTTCGATGCCAATCTCGCCAAGGGCAGCGTGCTGGTGCAGCCGTTCTGTCTGAGTCGCGAACAGGGCGGCCAGATCTGTGTCGCCGAACCCTTGAGCGCGGGCAATGACGGTCAGGCCGTGGTGACTCTCGAGGGGATACCGCTGGACATGGCCCAGAGCGCCATGCCGGAGAGTTGGACCATCGGCGGTGCCACGGGCGGCAAGATCACGGCAAGCTGGAAGCAGGGTGGCCAACGCTGGAATGCTGACGCGGAGCTGGCGGGCAAGTTGACGCTGGCCGGCGAAGACGCCGACGGCAATGCCTGGTCACTGCCGGAGACCACCCTGCAACTGGCGCTGGAGGCCACGCCCGACAAGGCTGATCTCGATACCCAGATTCGCCTCGACAGCGCTGGCGGCATCGGTCTCACCGTGTCGGTCCTCGACCCGGCGGGCGCAGGCCAGCTGGATGGCTCGCTGGCCATCCGCGACATCGACCTCTCGCCGTATCGTCCGCTGGTGGCGGGCATGACTCAGCTGGAAGGCATGCTGGCGGGTGACGTCGAGGTCGGCGGCAATCTGAGCCTACCGTCGTTGACCGGCCCAATCGCGCTGACCGGTGTCAAGGTGCAGGGCGAAGGCCTGCCGGTGTCGCTGTCGGATGCCCAGTTCTCCGTTGACTTCGATGGCAACAATGCCGATATCGATGGCTATCTGGTGGGCAATGATGCGCGCTGGGGCATCGATGGCGAGGCGGCCTGGCCGACGCTTGAGGACTGGACGGCGTCATTGAACCTCGACGGCGCGAAGAACCCGCTCGAGCTGCATATCGCCGGGATCGGCCGCATGCGCGTCGCGCCGGATCTCGAGATCAATGCCAGCCCCACGCTGCTCAAGCTCCGGGGTGACGTCAAGGTGCCGTGGACACGCATCGAAGTGGACCAGGTGCCGCCGTCTGCCGTGTCACCCTCCAGTGACACCATCATCATCGAGCGTCCCAGTGATGAGGCCACCTCCAACCCGGCCGAGCTTGCCGATGGCAGCGATACCGCCAAGGCGCTCAACGAGGCCGGCATGGCGCTGGATGTGCGTATCGGCATCCATATCGGACCGGATGCGCGCTTGGAGGCAATGGGGCTCAAGACCAAGCTCAGAGGCGATCTCGATGTGCGTCAGTCCAAGGGCGGCGTGCAGGTCTTCGGTGAGGTCAATCTGGTCGACGGAACCTACAAGAGCTTCGGGCAGGACCTGCAGATCAGCAAGGGACAAGTCTTGCTGGCCGGGCCGCCCTCGAGCCCGCGTCTGAATATCGAGGCGATCCGTGATCCTGACAACACCGAGGACGACGTGACCGCAGGGGTGCGTGTGACGGGGCTTGCCTCGTCACCCAGCGTCGAGATCTTCTCGGACCCGTCGATGGATGAGTCCTCGGCACTGAGTTATCTGCTGCGCGGTGAGGGCCTGGACAGCGACACCAGCAGTGACAGTGCGGTCACGTCCGCCTTGATCGGCATGTCATTGGCGCAAAGTGGCCAGGTGGTCGGCCAGATCGGGGAAACCTTCGGTGTGCGCGACCTGAGTCTGGACAGCTCCGGCAGCGGGGATGACAGCCAGGTGGTGGTCAGCGGCTATATCGCTCCGGACCTGAAGCTCAGTTACGGCGTCGGGCTGTTCTCGCCGATCGCGGAGCTGACGCTGCGCTACAAGCTGTTCCGCAATCTGTATGCCGAAGCGGTGTCCGGCACGGCGCAGGCCGTGGATCTGCTCTACAGCTTCTCGCTGGGTCGCAGCGAGCTGGCGCCCAGAGTCGGCAAGGACAGATGACACGTCAGGCCAATTGATTGCCACAGGTTCAGCCCCCATCGACAGGTTCGGTGGGGGCTGTCTCGTTATGGAGGGGCATTTCAGAGGTGCTAGTTTCGCTTATGCTTGAGAGCTCAAGCGCACGCGCGACAGCACAAGACGCTGACGGTCACGCAGTGCAGCAACGCTTGATCTTCTTGCCGCTACCACAGGGACACAGGCTGTTGCGCCCCGGCGTCAGTGTCTGCCACTCGGCATCACCGTCGACATAACGCCAGTGATGGCCATCGTGATGAAAGCGGCTAAGTTCCTGCAATTGTTGGAACTTTCCCTGCTCGAAGAAGGTGGCATGAAAGCGTACCATGCCGGTATCGGCGTCTTGTCCGCTGTCCAGAATCTCCAATGCCAGCCACTGCGGGCCAGCACCTTCGAGGTCGGCGCGTGCCGGGCAATGGGCCGGGTCCCAGCTGTCGATCAGGAAGTCGGCGAGCGACAGGCAGAAGGCACTGTAGCGGGCGCGCATCAATTGCTCGGGGCGTTCGGCGCGGGTGATGTCAGCATGAATCGGCTGACAGCAATCGGCGTAGCGTCGCGCCTGGGCGCTGTTGGGCTGGCAGGGGCAGATCTTGGGGGGCAGAGATGACATCATTGAACCTATACACGATTGCACGACGCGACACAGGAGAGAGTCCGCCATGTGGATAACGGAAGATAAGCAGACCATTCCTTCAGCGCAGGACAGCTTGCCAGGGCGCAGTGAAGCGGTTCGCATCAGCGGCGTTCATCACGTCAATGGCCGCTCGATTGTACCGCCGTTCGACAGTGAGTGTGAGGAGATCGTGCTGGGGCTGGGCTGCTTCTGGGGAGCCGAGCGCCTCTTCTGGCAGCTGCCGGGCGTCAAGGTGACGGCGGTCGGTTATGCCGGCGGCCATACGCCGAATCCGAGCTATGAAGAGACCTGCACCGGCAAGACAGGCCACACCGAGGTCGTACGCGTGATCTTTGACCCGACGGTGATCGGCCTGCCGGAGATCCTGCGGGCCAGCTTCGAGGCCCATGACCCCACCCAGGGCATGCGTCAGGGCAATGACATCGGCAACCAGTACCGTAGCGCGATCTATTACACCCGCGATGACCAGCGCGCCATCGTCGAGAAGAGCATGGCCGACTACCAGCAGGCGCTGGACCAGTCCGGTCTCGGCCGCATCACCACCGAGGTCGCACCGCTGCGCGAGTTCTACTACGCCGAGGAATACCACCAGCAGTATCTGGCCAAGAATCCGGGCGGCTACTGCGGCCTGAAAGGCACGGGAATCAGCTGCCCCATCGGCTGATAGCCTCGGCAGTCATGACAGGCAGGGCATGCCGTCATGAGACTGTTGGTGACAGATTGCCGCTGAGAGACACGAAAGCCTCATGGTCGCCGCGAAGTTCACGGCCGCCATGAGGCTTTTTTCTGTCTGGAGCAGCCTTCGGTCAGGCGCTGCGAGGCACAGTGTCAGCGGTAGCGCTGTCGATCCTGCTCGGCTTCTGCAAAGCGATCGATCCACTGCACCAGGGCACCATCGCCGGTGACGTTGCACGCGGTGCCGAAGCTGTCCTGCGCCAGATAGAGCGCCATCATCAGGCCGACGGCGGCGGCATCGAAGCCCAGCAGGCTCTGCAATACGCCCACCGAGGTCATCGCGGCCCCGCCGGGCGAGCCGGGTGCGGCAATGATGGTCACACCCAGTGCGGCGATGAACGGCAGCAGGGTGGTGAGCTCGGGCGTTGCCAGTGAGGGAGTGACCAGCATCACGCCAATGGCGCACACGGTCAGCGTGATGGCACTGCCGCACATGTGGATGGTGGCCAGTAACGGCACTGCAAAGCTCGCCACGGACGGCGAGATGTGATTGAGGTGCATCTGGCGCACGGTGACCGGAATCGTGGCCGCGGAAGACATGGTGCCAGCGGCGGTGAAGTAGGCGGGCAGCATGTGGGCCAGCGCCTTCATGGGCGAGCGGCCGGTGCTGGTGCCGCTGGTGACGTAGAGCAAGCTCAGCCACAGCCAGTGCAGGGTCAGTGCCAGCAGCAGGATCATGCCGAAGCTCTTGAGGGTGTTGGCTACCGTGCCGGCGATCGTCATCTCGCAGAACAGGCCGGCGATATAGAACGGCAGGGCAGGAATCAACGCCTTGGCGATGAAGCGCTCGACGATGTCGCGGCCGCCGTCGGCCAGCTGGCGCATGCCGTCATGCTCGGTGGCGGAAATGCCGATGCCGAACAGGAAGGCCGTCACCAGGGCGGTGCTGATATCGGTCAGCGGCGGAATATCCAGCGTGAAGTAGGGGCTCAAGTGCTTGATGGCATGACTGACCGGCAGCTGGTCCTGTTGCACGATATGCGGCACGACCTCCAGCCCGACGATGCCCGCCAACAGTCCTGCCAGCGTGGTCGAGGCATAGGCCAGCACGATGGTCAGGGTCAGCAGACGGCCCGAGGAGCGCTCGAGACGTGCGATCCCGCTCATGATGAAGAACAGGATGATCAGCGGAATGGCGTATTCCAGCAGTTCACCGAACAGTACCTTGAAGGTCAGCAGGGCGCGGATCAGGGATTCGGGAGCCCATTGTCCCAGCAGTATGCCAGCCACGATGCCGAGCACCAGGCGAAAAATCAGGTTCATTATCAGGCCAGTAGAGTCTTGAACGTAGGATGGGCGCGCAGTCTACCATTCTCCCTGAATCGTGACAGTGATCCGTGTCACCCTTCACACCATACATCCTGTATACCGTTATCATTTTTTAATGCTCTAAATTTAGCCATCCCAAAACGCATACGGTCGTAGTCAGGGCTCAGGGCTTCCCACCGAACTTGAAGGTGGGAAGGCGAGCAAGGGTGGAAGAAGCAAAAGAGGCATGGAAAGCCAAGGACAAGAAAGCCAGGGAGGGGAAAGCGTGTTGGCGTCTGAATGGCGGACAATGCCGCCAGTTCGATGCACGACAGTTCAATGCAGCCGGTTAAATACAGGCAGCTCAGTGCGCTTCGCTCTGCACCTCTGCCTGCGCTTGCGGCTTGGGCAGCCCGCTCCAGGCATCCAGTTGCTGACTGACACGGCGAGCCAACCAGGAGCTCAGTCGCCCACGGCGCCACTCGACGAAGCCGACATGCCCACCGCGCTCACTGAGCTCGATACGCACGGCCTCGGAGGGTTGGTGGAATCGTGCGAAGAGATCGCGTGGCATGAAGGGGTCATCCAGCGACTGCAGTATCAGCGTTGGCAGTTCGATCTCGCTCAGCAGACGGCCCGCCGAGGAGCGCGTGTAGTAATCACTCGCCGAGGTGAAGCCATGCAGGGGTGCGGTGACTTCGTTGTCATAGGCCCAGAAACTGTTGAGCTGGGTCAGCTGATGCGCTCCGATCGAGATGGGTAACGGACCATTGGCAAGCTTCGCTGCCACCTTGGCCTTCAAGCCCTTGAGCAGATGGCGCTGGTAGAGGCGCGAGAAGCCCTGGTTGAGCACGTCCGCGCTGGCTGCCAGGTCCAGCGGGGCGCTGATGGCGATCGCGCCGGCCAGGTCCAGACCATCACCGCCTTGCTCCGCCACCAGCTTGAGCAGCATGTTGGCGCCCAGCGATACGCCACAGGCGACCTTGATGGCGTGCGGATAGCGTTGCCCCAGCTCGCCGAGCACCCAATAGGCGTCTGCAGTATCTCCGCTGTGATAGGCGCGTGGCAGGCGGTTGGGAGATTGCCCGCAGCCACGGAAATGCATCATCACCGGTCGCCAGCCCATCCGGGCGGCCGCATTGAGCAGCTCACGGGCGTAGGGCGAACTCAAGTCACCCTCAAGGCCATGAAACAGCACGAACAGGGGCGCATCGTCGCTCAGGGTCGTCGTACGCTCCCGCTTTTCATGACCGTCGCTGATGACCCAGGCGAGCTCGACGAAGTCACCATCGGGAAGATTGAGAATCTCGGTGCGTCGACTCAGGGGCGCGCGGGGCAGAAATCGCGGCAACAAGGTCTGGACATGGCGATTGCGCAGGCCAAGGGCAGGGCGAAACTCTGACGTGAAGATGGAGTGCGGCATGTGAGGTAGCTCCAGTGGCAGGCCAGGGCGATGACGTTGGTGGTCGGGTGATGGACATGCCCTTGATGGCGGTGGCCTGCAGCAAGATCTGACAGAAATTTCTGCACGGATATCGTTGGCATCATTTCACTTGGCGACGCCAATCGCTAGTCGCAGTGCAGCATACGCATCGACGCCAATGGTGATAGCTCGACCCTGGATCACATTCCTGGCCTGGCGCTCAAATACTTAGCCCCGGGTTACGCGACAAAAAGCCGCCATCGGCACAGGGCCCATGGCGGCGTGAGGCAGGCATGTGACGGCAAGCGTCACAGCGAGAGGCTCAGACAGTGTTGTGACAGGCCTGATTACAGACCCGTCGCCGGGCTGCGTGTCAGATTGAGGGCACCGTCTGCGGTGATGACCAGATTGTCCTCAATACGCACACCACCATGCGGTGCCAGCGCCTCGACCAGCTTCCAGTCGATATGCTCACCGCGTGCATCGTTGCGCAGCGGCTCCAGCAGCATGGGGATGATGTAGCAACCCGGTTCGATGGTGATGGCCATGCCGGTCTCGAGCACACGCGTCAGGCGCAGCATCGGGTGACCTTGCGGCGGATGACGGATATCGCCGGTGGTGTGATCAGGAATGCGACCCGCCACATCATGGACCTGCAGTCCCAGCAGATGCCCGAGACCATGCGGGCAGAAGGCTGCCGTGATGCCTTGTGCGACCTGATCCTCGGCGGGCAGGGACACCACGCCCAATTCCCGCAGCAGCTCACCCAGCTCACGATGCATCTCGAGGTGCAGGTCGACGTAGTCCACCCCGGGCGCGAGTCTTGCGATCAGACGCTTCTGCAGCGCCTCCACGCCCTCGATCAGCGAGCGATAGAGCGGCAGGGCATCATCGCCCGCCCAGCTGCGTGTGATGTCAGAGGCATAGCCGTGCACGCTGGCGCCGGCATCCACCAGCAGGCTGTGACGGGCGGCGGGGGCCTGCAAGCCATAATGCTGGTAATGCAGGACGGCGGCATGCGCGTTGAGACCGACGATGTTGCCGTAGGGCACATCCGATTCTCGTTGCCGCGACGCGCCAAGATAGGCCAGCTGGATATCGAGCTCCGCGCCGCCTTCCATGAAGGTGCGCCGGGCAGCCAGATGGCCACGCGCGGCGCGCAGGCTGGCTTCTTGCAGACAGGCGATCTCGAATTCGCTCTTGCAGACGCGCCCCTCGTCGAGCTGGCGCACCAGGCCGACCGGGTTGGGCAGTGCCTCAAGTTCGCTGACCACCTGCGGCTGGAGTTCGGCGATCTCGCCCAGCAGCGCCACGCGGCCCTCAGGGCGCTGTGGCAGTGTCGGCTTGCGCAGATGGACAATCTCGAACTGCTCGGCCCAGGGCGCGGTGTCCGGCGTCGGCAGGCTGGGTGACAGATGCCAGAAGTCATCAGGGGCATAGAGGTAAAGCGTCGGGCGCTCACCCGGACGAATCACCAGCCAGCTATCGCTGAGGCCCGCCATCGGCACCCAGTGCAGGAAATGGGCATGGGATTTGAAGCTGGCATCCTGATCATCGGCGAAATGCCGCTTCGGTTTGCCACTGTGCAGCACGATGGCGTCCAGATCATGCTGCTGCATGGCGATTTCGTAGCCGGATTGCAGCGCCGCCAGATGCGCGCGGTGTGCCGCGGCGTGGGTGATAGTCGGGTCGTTGAGCTGGCTGTCAGACATCATGTTTCCTTGCAAACGGTCGGCACGCCTGACCTGGATGAGTGAACGTCAATGGCGTGAGGTAATGGAGAATGTAGGAATGAAGGGGAGAGCGTCGCTGAGCCGGCGCTGTCGACCCTCCTGCCCGGATGACTCACGAGAAATGGGCTTCCAGCTGGTGCCAGAGTTCACTGACACTGTCGTGGCGCGGCACGCGCGGGCGATACAGGCGGATATGCAGACTCAGGTCCCAGCGCGGGTCACCGGCACGTACCAGCTTGCCGCTGGCGATTTCCTCTGCGGCCAGCCGCTGCGGCAACCAACCGATGCCATAGCCCTGCAAGACCAGCGCCTTGATGTTGGCCGCCTGAATATTCTCGTTCATGGTGACCAGATGCGCCTGAATCGGGACCTGAGCGAGATGGGCCATCAGCGAGGTGGCGATGACGGCGCGCGGATGCGGGCTGATGAACGGCAGCGGATTGCGCCGCGTGCCCGGCAACTGATGGCGGGGATTGCCATCCGCGCCGGGCGCGCACAGCGGGATGAAGGTTTCTTCGCCGACCACCAGGTATTGGTAACTGTCCAGCTCAAAGCCCAGATCCACACGTGCCTGGGGCCAATAGCACAGCGCCAGATCACATTCGCCGCGATCCAGCCCGTGGAAATAGTCGGCCGCCAGCCAGCCGGTGGCACGCAGATAGGGCAGCACCTGTTCACGCAGCTGAAGCTGATCGAGCCAATCAGGCAGGAAGTGGGACACCAGAGACTGCGGTGCCCCCAGCGATATCTTGCTGGCTTGCTGCTGGGCCATGTCCTGCAGGCGTTCGCGTGTGATGCGCACGCGCTCGGTGATCTGCTCGCACAGCTGGAGAAACTCGTCTCCGGCGGGAGTCAGCGACAGCGGCAGGGTCTGACGATTGATCAAGGTGGTGCCCATCTCCTCTTCCAGCAACTTGATGCGGCGGGAAAAGGTGGGCTGAGAGACATTCTGTGCATCGGCTGCCCGCGAGAAATGCCGGGTCTGAGCCAGAACGATGAAGTCTTCGAGCCAGCGAATTTCCATGTAATCGGAGTGCCTCGTCGGCCTGGGAGAAGGCCATGTCAGGAGGTCGGGCGCACATCTCTTCGGACGTGTCACACCAGAGTATCTTGGGGATGCGTCATCGGGGCCCGGTGCCACGCTGAATCTTCTTCAAGCATCGTGGGCAATGGCGCCAATTGACCTGTTGGTCAGTAGCGGATGAGCGAAATCTTGCCCATACAAAACGCGAGATGCAATCGTCAATGAGCGCAAGACGCAAGGTTGCCGATGACAATGGCAACCTTACGCGGTCTTTCCTTGCTTGGGGCCGGAAACGCAATGATCGATGGCGCCCATCACATCGCCGTCATCACTTTCGTCACTGCCATCACATCAGTCGATGCGGCCTTCTTCCACGGCGTGGCAGGCGACCTGACCGGTGTCCGTGGCGATCAGGCGCGGAATCTCCGTGCGGCAACGCTGATTGGCATGCGGACAACGGCCATGGAAGACGCAGCCCGAAGGCAGATTGACCGGCGTCGGCACCTCACCCTCGAGGCGAATGTGATTGGGTTTGTCATCGTGCAGACGCGGGATCGCCGACATCAATGCCTGGGTGTAGGGGTGACGCGGGCGGGCGAACAGTGAACGGGTGTCCGCCAGCTCGCACAGCGTGCCCAGATACATCACCGCGACGCGGGTGCCGAAGTGCTCGACCACGGCCAGGTCGTGGGTGATGAACAGATACGTCAGGTTGCGTTGCTCCTGCGCCTCCATCATCAGGTTGAGCACCTGCGCCTGGATCGACACGTCCAGCGCCGAGATCGGCTCATCGGCGACGATGAATTCCGGGTCCACCGCCAGCGCGCGGGCGATCGAGATACGCTGACGCTGGCCGCCGGAGAATTCGTGGGCGAAGCGCTTGCCCCAGTCGGGGTCGATGCCCACCGAGCGCATCACCTCCTCGATCTTGTCGCGCACCTCGCCATCCTTGAGCGTCGGCTGATGGAAGCGCAGCGGCTCCTCCAGCGTCTGCTGGATGGTCATGCGCGGATTCAGCGACGCATAGGGATTCTGGAAGATCATCTGCATGCGACGGCGGTAGGGCAGCAGGTCACGCGGGGCCATGTCATCGATGCGGGTGCCGTCAAAACGGACCTCGCCACCGCTGGGCTTGAGCAGCCCCATCACGGTCCGCGCGACCGTCGACTTGCCGCAGCCGGATTCCCCGACCACGCACAGCGCCTCACCGCGTTTGACGTCCAGTGTGACGCCATTGATGGCGTGCACGTATTCCTGTTTGCGACGCAGGCGTCCCTTCTCGAAGGTCAGCTGTTCGAGAAAGTCGCCGGACAACGAGAAGCGCTTCTCGAGATCACGAATTTCTACCAGGGTTTCGCCAAGCTCGGCGCTATCCATACGGGGGGAGGCCTGGGAGGAGGACTGAGCGTCCTTCAGAATTGCCGCGCTCATGCGTTCACCTCCGTGCGGTGGCTGTCAGTGGGAGTGGCGCCATTGCCGTAGGCATCGGTGATGATCGGGGTCCAGCGCTCGCCGGCCACCATGGCATCGACCATATGACAGGCCACCTTGCAGTTGCCGGAATGGGCAAAGGCCGGCACCTTCTCGAGGCAGATATTCGCCGCGAAGTCACAGCGCGGATTGAAGGCGCAGCCGGCCGGAATCTTGGTCAGGGTCGGCATCGAGCCACGAATCTGGTTCAGACGGCTGCCCGGAGTGGCCATCTGGGGCAGGGCGTTGATCAGCCCCTGGGTGTAGGGGTGCTGAGCATCATTGATGATCTCGCGGGTCGGCCCCTGTTCGATGACGCGCCCGGCATACATCACCAGGGTGCGCTGGGTGACCTGGCTGACCACGCCCAGGTCGTGGGTGATCAGGATCAGCCCGACGTTGTGCTTCTCGCACAGCAGCAGCAACAGCTCCATGATCTCGGCCTGGATGGTCACATCCAGCGCGGTGGTCGGTTCATCGGCGACGATGATATCCGGGTCCAGCAGCAGCGCGATGGCGATGATGATGCGCTGACGCATGCCGCCGGACAGCTCATGGGGGTACTGATCCAGGCGTTTTTCCGGAGAGGGAATGAAGACCTGATTGAGCTTGTGCAGGGCGATGGCGCGCGCATCCTTGCGCGAGATGCGGCGGTGCGCCTTTAGGCATTCGATCATCTGCTCGCCGATGGTCAGCACCGGATTGAGCGTCATCATCGGGTCCTGGAAGATCATCGAGATGCGGTTGCCGCGAATCGACTGCATCGCCTTGGGCTTGAGGGTGTTGAGCACCTCGCCATCGAACTTGATCTCGCCGCCGGCGATGTAGCCGGGCTTGGCGATCAGATTCAGGATGGTGAAGGCCGCGACCGACTTGCCGGCCCCCGATTCACCGACGATCCCCAGGCGCTCACCGCGTTCTAGGGTGAAACTGACGTCGCGCAGGGCGCGGACCTCACCGCCTCGCATGGCGAAGCGGACGTCGAGGTTTTTGACTTCAAGTAGTGCCATTGTCTTGACTCCTCTCGGCTTCAGCCCTTGTAGAGACGCGGGTTCATGACATCACGCAGCCAGTCGCCCAGCAGGTTGATGACCAGGACCAGCACGATCAGCACGCCACCGGGGATCAGCGTGATCCACCAGCTGCCTGACTGCAGGTAGTCGAAGCCGGACTTGATCAGTGACCCCAGCGACGGCTGGGTCTCCGGCATGCCGAGACCGAGGAAGGACAGCGCCGCCTCCGAGATGATCGCGTTGGCGATCTGCACCGTGGAGATGACGAAGATCGGCGACAGGGTGTTGGGCAGGATGTGACGGAACATGATGCGACGGGAGCGGAAGCCCATTACCCGCGCGGCATCGACGTATTCCTTGTTCTTCTCCGCCAGCACCGAGGCGCGGACGGTACGCGCATACTGCGGCCATTCCGCCAGCCCGATGATCAGGATCAACAGGATCAGCGCGTAATCCGAGAAGGCGGCGCCGCCGAAGGTGGCCTTGATGATGGCGCCCACCACGATGGCGACCATCAGGGTCGAGAACGACAGCTGGATATCGGCCATGCGCATCAGGAAGGCATCGATACGCCCGCCCAGATAGCCCGCCAGCAGCCCGAAGGTCACGCCGAGCAGTGCCTGCAGGATGACAGCGCCGAAGCCGATCAACAGCGACACGCGCGTGCCGTAGAGAATGGTGGAGAGCAGATCACGCCCCTGGGCATCGGTGCCCAGCAGGAAGGCCGGATCGCCGCCCGCCATCCACGCCGGCGGCAGCTCCGAGTTCATGATGTCGATACTGGCCAGGTCATAGGGATCGGCCGGGGCGATCCACGGCGCGAGGAAGGCCCCGAGCACCATGGCGATGAACACCAGCAGACAGGCCTGAGCCATCCAGTCGCGCTTGAAGCTGTAGACCAGGTAGGACTCGCGGAATCGCTGCCAACGGCCTGGGACCACGATGGAGCTGGTCTTCGGGGTGACGGGCGCGTTGCTCGATTGGGTATTGGATTGGCTCATGCCGGTTTCCCCGCAAGCTTGACGGTGGGGTTGACCAGTCCGTAGATCAGATCGACGAGGGTGTTGGTGATCACGAAGATCACGCCGACCATCATCAGGTAGGCCACGATCAGCGGGATGTCGGAGCGGGTAATGGCCTCGAGGAACATCAGGCCCATGCCCGGCCACTGGAAGACGGTCTCGGTCAGGATGGTGTAGGCGACCATGGTGCCGATCTGCACGCCGCCGACGGTGATCACCGGCAGCATGGTGTTCTTCAGTGCGTGCAGGAAGTAGATACGCTTGAGGCCGATACCCTTGGCGCGCGCGAACTTGATGTAGTCCGACTGCAGCACTTCCATCATCTCGGCACGAATCAGGCGGATGAACAGTGGCAGCATGATCGAGGCCAGCGAGATGGCCGGCAGCACCAGGTGCCAGAGGCCGTCGGCGGTGAAGAAGCCGCTCGACCAGGTGCCCGCGACGTGTACCAGCTCACCGCGCCCGTAGGAGGGCATGCCGCCATCGGTGGACAGCATGCCGTTCAGGACACTGCCCCAGGTGGTGTCGCTGGGGAACCAGTCCACCGTCACGCCGATCGCGAACAGCTGGATCAACACGATGGCGGTCAGGAAGACCGGCACCGAGATACCGATGATCGAGGTACCCATGAACAGGCGTGACAGCCAGTTGCGCGGGCGAATCGCCGCGAACACCCCGATGGGCGCCGAGAGCAGGATGATGATCAGGCTCGAGGCCATCACCAGTTCTAGCGTGGCGGGCAGGTGCTTGAGAATCACCTCGGTCGCTGGCTGCTTGTAGAAGTACGAGTTGCCGAGATCGCCCTGCAGGGCATTGCCGGCAAAACGCAGATATTGGGTGATGAAGGGGTCGTTGAGGCCCATTTCATCGCGCATGACCTCACGCTGGGCTTCCGACACGGCCTGGCCGGTCATCTCGCGCAGCGGGTCGCCCAGGTTGTCCTGGATGGCGAAGCTGATGATGCTGATCACGAACATGACCAGTACGGCGTGCATCAGGCGTTTGATCAGAAAGGCAATCATGGATCGCCACCTTCCTCGTGAACATCACGGTCTCGCGCGTGTCGGCCCTATCCATGCTGGCCGATCACGCTGGGTGTCAGGTATCCCGCCTGTCGCTGGCCTGCCATCGGGCACAGGCTCCCCAACCCATCACCGACAGGCGATGGCGAGGAAAACAACAGGCGGGGGTAAGTCGTCGCGTTCAGGTCAGCAGGGCAACCAGAGAGTTCGCTCAGGCTATCTCCGGTTGCCTGACTTGCCTGTCGCGAGGGGTGAGTGGCCAGAAACATGGCACTGAACGATGCAAGGCGGTTCAGTGCCTGTCTCTCACTCACGCGGCGGGATCACTCCTGGTCGATGACCAGATCCCCCAGATACGGGAAGTTCATTACGTTCAGCACCGGCTCGATGTTGACGCCATCACGCGCGCCCCAGGCCAGGTTCTGCCAGTGCAGCGGCACGAAACCGGCATCGTCGTAGACGGCTTTCTCGGCGGCCTGCAGCATCTTGGCGCGCTTCTCGGTGTCGGTTTCCAGGTTGGCCTCGGTGACCATCTTGTCGACGTCCGGATTGCAGTAGTTGCCGGAGTTGTACTGACCGACACCGCTGTCGGCATCCGGGCAGAAGGTCAGGAATTCGAAGAAGTTGGCACTGTCTTCGGTGTCCGAGTGCCAACCAATCATCATCATGTCGGCAGCACGCGCATCATATTCCGGCCAGTACTGGGCCTTGGGCAGGGTCTTCAGGTCGACCGTGATGTTGATCCTGGCCAGCATCGAGGCCACGGCCTGGGCGATCTTGGCGTCGTTCACATAGCGGTTGTTGGGCGCCATCATGCTGATCTCGAAGCCATCCTCGTATCCGGCTTCCTTCATCAGCTCCTTGGCCTTGGCCACGTCATAGCGCGGGGTCAGCTCGGGGTTGTGGCCCTGATAGCCATCCGGTGACATCTGGGCGGCGGGGGTCGCGAAGCCTTTCATCAGCTTCTGGGCGATGCCTTCCTGGTTGATGGCGTAGTTGACGGCCTGACGGACGCGCTTGTCCTTGAAGGCTTCGACACGCTCCTGGTTCATCTGGAAGGTGATGATGCGGGTGCCGCCCATCTCGACCAGGTGCACGCCGTCCTGCTTGCGAATGCGTTCCAGATCGGTCGGCGGTACCGGCGCGATGAAGTCCATGTCACCCGACAGCAGCGCCGCGACACGCGTGGCGTTTTCCTTGATCGGCGTCAGCACGATGTCATCGACGTTACCCGGCGACTCGGTATCCCAGTAATCCTCGAAGCGCTCGAAACTGATCTTCACGCCCTGCTGACGGTCCGCGACCTTGTAGGGGCCCGTGCCGGACTCGTTGCGTGAGGCGAAGGTGTTGGCCGCCTTGGCGATCTCATCCTTGGCCTTGCCGTCTTCGGTCTCACCGGAATAGAACGCGCTGTCCATCGGGAAGATGTAGGTGGCGGCATTCAGCACCAGCGGGAACGGCTTGTCGGTCACCAGGTCCACGGTGTAGTCATCGACGGCCTTGACGTCGGTGAAGGGTGCGAAGATGGCCTTGAAGTCGGCACTCTTCTTGAGGCGCTCGATGGTCCAGACCACATCCTTGGCGGAGAAGTCATTGCCGGAGTGGAACTTGACGCCTTCGCGCAGATGGAAGCGCATGGTGTTGTCATCGACACGCTCCCAGCTCTTGGCCAGGCGGCCATCGAAGCCGAGGTCCTTGTTCCAGCGAATCAGCGGGTCGTAGACCATGTGCGACAGCTGCAGGGTGCCGCCGGAGAGCTGTTCGTGGATATCGAGGGTCACGGGGTCAGCGTCGTAGGCCATGCGCAGGGTGACGTCTTCGGCCATTGCCGGAGCCGCCATGGCCAATGTCGCGCTGCCGATCAGCGCACACAGGGTCTTCTTGGGCAAGAAAGACTGGAGGGCATTCTGACGGGTCATGAGCATCCCTTTGCTTGTGTAGTTTGATTGTTGTTGTGGCGATCCTGCGCGGCTGTCGAGGCAGACACGCAGGATGCGTTCTAACAGTAGAGAGTCACTTGGTCGCGGGACAATCGAAATGTTGAGTAGCCGGATGCAGGTGGTGAATAGCCTTTTCCTGACCACGCAACGTCATCCAGGCTGGTGCAGGGCGCGGGGTGGACCAGGCGACACGCCGAATGTCACACGACAACGCCATCTCTCACATCAACAAAGCCGTGAGCTGAGGGCGTTTCCTGTCGAGGCAATGCGGTACGATTCAGTCCTGTCATATGCTGGGCAAGCCGCCGTGATACTGACCTGCCTCGTTCACATTGCAAGCCATGACTACAATTCAATTCCAATAGAATCAACTATTTGAATCAAAATTGATGATCGAGGTCTGGGGAATTCCCGGGCGCTGCATGGCCGTGGTGTGTATCAGTTCCGTCAGCCGACGGCGCCTGGTTGAGAGACATTGCGTACGCTGAATAGCGCCAATCCGGCTTCACGCCACCTGGCGATAAACAGACACCATCAGCGGTAGAAAAGCCGACAGGATAGGCGGTGATTCTCCACTGCGTGCAGTCTCTGCACCTGATTGGTGCGCATGGCGTTCTGCGACCAAAGTTGCGCCTCAGAGGCCCTCCACGAAGGCCTGAAAGATCGATACTGCACTGTAAAATTCCCGAACGCTGCGCTGAAAACACGTGAAAGACTTTCCAGCGCCGGTGGCTGCCAGGCCTGATTCCATTCAATGGACGCCAAGGCAGTCGATGCAGGAAAGCACTGACAGAGGGAGAAAGGCGCTGGAGAGTCGGTCTTGATAAGAGGGAGGCCTGAAACGCGACGCGCCTCCCAGGTGGGAGGCGCGTTGGAGGCCACTAATGTTGCTACCGGCATCCAGCAGCACCGACAGCTTGATCAGGTCGGCCTGATCAGTCCTGCTGCGGCAAAGGCTCGATGCGGTCCACACGATACAGCTGCGGCACCTGTGACAGGTTGCTGATGGTGCAATCGAGGTTGTTCACTCGACCATCGGACAGGCCGTAGACCCAGCCATGCACTTCCAGCTTCTGACCGCGCTCCCAGGCACGCTGCAGGATCTTGGTTCTGGCCAGGTTCTGCACCTGAGAGCGGACATTGAGTTCGCACATGCGGTCGACCTGCTCATCCAGCGGCAGGTCCTTGAGCTCGTCATAGTGCAGGTTATAGAGCTCACGCAGGGTGTGCAGCCAGTAGTCGACCATGCCATTGTCACCGCCGGTGATCGAGGCACGCACGCCACCACAACCGTAATGGCCGACGATCATGATGTGTTCGACCTTCAGGACATCGACGGCGTACTGAATCACCGACAACGCGTTCATGTCGTTGTAGTGGATCAGGTTGGCGACATTGCGATGTACGAAGACTTCGCCGGGCGGCAGGTCGATGATCTGGTTGGCCGGTACGCGGGAATCCGAGCAGCCGATCCACAGAAAGTCAGGATTCTGCTGGTCCGAGAGGCGCTTGAAGAACTCAGGGTCGCGCTCGGTCATGGATTCAGCCCAGACCTTGTTTTGCTCAAGCAGCTTTTCGATATTGCTCATGGCAGGGAGACCACTTTTTCAAATGACGGGGGCAGGGGACGGTTGTCGCACAGAGGCGTTGGCCGTGGTGCCTCTCGGGCGCAGAGCCTCTTGGCTTAGACCCATCAGGCAGGCATTCACGGCAGCGTCAGGCAAGACGTCAGAGCGCTAATGCTACGAGCGACAGTGTTACGAGCAACAATGTTACGCGCCCGCGGAGCGCTTCGCCAATGACGGTGCTAGCCCCTGTGCCAGCACGTTGTAACTTTTGTCTAACATGCTTGTTGGACATATTTACCGTGTCAGAGGCCACAGGGTCAACCTGAAGGCCGATACGCGGGTAACCGCGCCCAGCGACACGGGACTCCCGAGGGCGCGCGAGTCCTGATACCATGTGGCCAATTCATCAAGGAGATTCCCGTGACCGATCAGACCCATCAGCCTGCGACAGGCCAGTTTGACTTCGACCTGTTCGTCATTGGTGCCGGCTCCGGCGGCGTTCGCGCTGCCCGGACCGCCGCCGCGACCGGCGCCCGCGTTGCTGTGGCAGAAGACCGCTACCTCGGCGGTACCTGTGTCAATGTCGGTTGCGTGCCCAAGAAGCTCTACTCCTACGCTGCCCACTACCATGATTCCTTCAAGGACAGCGCCGGCTTCGGTTGGGATCTGGGCGACGCCCCGCGCTTTGACTGGGCGACCCTGCGTGATCGCAAGACCGCCGAGATCTCTCGTCTGAACGGCATCTATCGCAATCTGCTCAACAATTCCGGCGCCACGCTGATCGAAGGCCGTGCCAGCATCGCCGATGCCAACACCGTCGTCGTCAATGGCGAGCGTCACACTGCGGCCAAGATTCTGGTCGCCACCGGTGGCTGGCCGTTCCTGCCGGACTTCCCGGGTCGTGAACATGCGCTGGATTCCAACCGCATCTTCGATCTGGAAAGCTTCCCGAAGCGCTTCTTCGTCATCGGTGGCGGCTATATCGCCGTCGAGTTCGCCAGCATCTTCAATGGTCTGGGTGCCGAGACGCACCTGAGCTATCGCGGTGACCTGTTCCTGCGCGGCTTCGACAACGAAGTGCGCGAGTTCACGCGTGACGAGATGGCCAAGAAGGGCGTCAACCTGCACTTCAACACCACGGTCGAGTCCATCGACAAGCAAGGCGACGTCTACAGCGTGCGCCTGAGCGATGGCCAGGTGCTGGAAGTGGATTGCATCCTCGCCGCCACCGGTCGCAAGCCGAACATCGAAGGCCTGGGGCTGGAGAATGTCGATGTGGCGCTGAATGTCGATGGCACCGTACGCGTCAACGAGCGCTTCGAGACCACCACCCCGTCCATCCTCGCGCTTGGCGACATCATCGGTGGCCCGGAACTGACGCCGGTGGCGCTTGAAGAAGCCATGCACCTGGTGCGTGCGCACTTCGGCGACGGCGTCGTGGGTGGTCTGGACTACGACAGCATCGCGACAGCGGTATTCTGTCATCCGAACATCGGTACCGTCGGCCTCAGCGAGGAAGCGGCGCGCGAGAAGTTCGACAGCATCCGCGTCTACACCGCTGACTTCCGTCCGCTCAAGCACACCCTGTCCGGCAGCGATGAGCGCAGCCTGATGAAGCTGATCGTCGATGACGCCAGCGACAAGGTCGTCGGCGTGCACATGGTCGGTGATGAAGCCGGTGAGATCATGCAGGGCATCGGCATCGCCGTGCGTGCCGGCCTGACCAAGGCCGACTTCGACCTGACCGTGGGCATTCACCCGACGGCAGCGGAAGAGTTCGTCACCATGCGCAGTGTCACGCGCACCTGACAAGCCAGTCGCAAAGACGGCTCGTCGAAATGACTGAGCTTCGAAAAGACTGAACGTCGAAAACAGAACGCCCCACGGCCTTGCCGTGGGGCGTTTTTGCATGCGTCTTCTGCGTGCTCCCAGGCGCAAATCAACTGCGAAAGGGGAGTCATGGTTACTGAGTAACGATGCAGGTTACACAGTCATCATCAGCGACCATCTGAATCCGCGCTGAAAGTTGCACGCAATGAGGAAGCGGCAATCCTCGTTTGGCGAGGGACAAGTCGCTGTCTGCGCAGTTCACTGCCAACACCTACACCTTTCGTAGCATAAAGCATGACAAGCTGGTACTCGCGCACTTCAGCTATGCTAGTCTCAGTGCAGCGTTATGCACCTCAAATTACTGAAATATCAGCCATGTGGCAGTGGATAAGCCTGAAAATCGGCCTGTTTCACACGCGATACAAGCAAGGGCCTGGCCGGTATCGAGGTGCATGACGGCAAGACCAATAACAAGCCAGCAAAGGGAGTTTCAACATGACCATGATCAAGAAGTCGCTGACAGCGGCGGTCGCGACCGCAGGTCTTGGCCTGATGGGGATCTCCGGAGGCGCCAGCGCCGCCGAGCAGACCTTCGTAACCATCGGCACCGGCGGTGTAACAGGCGTTTACTATCCGGCTGGTGGTGCAATCTGCCGCTTGGTCAACCGTGGCAAGGCCGAACACGGCATTCGCTGCAGCGTCGAGTCCACGGGCGGTTCGGGCTACAACCTGAACAGCATCCGTACCGGCGAGCTGGACATGGGCGTTGCCCAGTCTGACGCGCATTACAATGCCTATGAAGGCAAGGGCGATTTCGAAGACTTCGGCCCGAACAAGGACCTGCGTTCACTGTTCTCCCTGCACCCGGAACCGTTCACCGTCGTCGCTCGCAAGGACAGCGGCGTGACCGAGTTCGACCAGCTGGAAGGCAAGCGCATGAACATCGGCAACCCGGGTTCCGGTCAGCGCTCGACCATCGACACTCTGCTGTCCTCGCAGGACAAGGACACCAGCGTGTATTCCGTGGCCTCCGAGCTCAAGGCCTCCGAGATGTCTTCCGCACTGTGTGACAACAAGATCGACGGTTACGTCTACGTCGTGGGTCACCCGTCCGGTTCCATCAAGGAAGCGACCACCACCTGTGACGCGAACATCGTCAATGTCACCGGCGACGCCGTCACCAAGCTGGTCGAAGAGAAGCCTTACTTCTCCGTCGCGACCATCCCGGGTGGCATGTACCGCGGCAATGATGACGACGTGACCACCTTCGGTGTCCGCGCGACCATCGTCTCCAGTGCCGAAGTCGAAGACCGCGTCGCCTACGAAGTGGTCAAGGCCGTGTTCGACAACTTCGATCAGTTCCAGCGCCTGCACCCGGCGTTCCAGGTCCTGAAGAAGGAAGAGATGGTCAATGCTTCCCTGACGGCGCCGCTGCACGATGGCGCCAAGCAGTACTACAAGGAAGCTGGCCTGCTGAGCGAGTGATATGCCCTGCGCGCCTCGCCTGCGAGGCGCCGTGCATGAACGCTCATCCTGCGCTCAGGGATCCGAGCACAGGGAGCACAGGGAATTCCCGGAGACCGCACTCGTTGCGGTCTCCGTGCTTGTGGAAAGTCTGCATTCCCGGGCGGCCACTCAGGTCGAGCAGGAAAGGGCCAAGCAGGGAAAGCGCAGCAGAGACACCCGCCGTCATTGCGCAATCAAGACTTGCCTGCGAGTGGCAAGTGGCGTGACGGCAGCCGCAGCATGGACAAGCGTGACCAGGCAAGGTCTCACGCTCGTCACGAGCCTAGCTCACTACCCGTTCAGGACATCGTTCAGGAAATTTACGCCCTGATCGGGTGAATCAATGGAAACATCTGTCAGGCCGGACATACTGAAGACGTAACCAGCTTGATAAGCATGTGGTTGAGCAGGGCCTTCTGGTCGAGCAAGAAGGTGACCTGTCAGCCATCGCCTGACTCGCGTACCGGATCACAAAAAATGACCAAAACCCAAACTGCAGCAACGTCTCAGGCGCCAGACGCCGAGACGCATCATGATGCTGAAGTCCTCGAGATGCTGGAGTCGGAAACCGGCGGCCGTCATCCCGTGGGCTTCGTGGGCCGCCACTTCATGTGGCTGATTCCACTGGCATGGTCGTTGTTTCAGCTTTACCACGCCTCGCCGCTGTCACTGCTCAATTCCGACACCGCGCGCGCCGTGCATCTCTGTTTTGCCATCTCGCTGGCCTTCGTAGCGTACCCGGCCTACAAGGGTGCACCGGCCAACCGCATTCCCCTCTATGACTGGGCCCTGGCGATCTTCGCCGTGGCGGGTGTCGCCTATGTGCTGATCTTCAGTGATGAACTGGCACGTCGCGCTGGCGCCTATACCACCGTGGATCTGGTGTTCTCGGGGATCGGCCTGGTCCTGCTGCTGGAAGCCACGCGTCGCGCACTCGGGCCGCCCCTTGCGGTCGTCGCCAGCGTCTTTCTGCTCTACAGCCTGTTCGGCGCCTACATGCCCGACGTCATCGCACATGCCGGGGCCAGTCTCAACAAGCTGCTCGGCCACCAGTGGCTGACCACGGAAGGGGTGTTCGGGGTCGCGCTCGGCGTTTCCACCGACTTCGTGTTCCTGTTCGTGCTGTTCGGTGCCTTGCTGGAACGTGCTGGCGCCGGCAACTACTTCATCCGCATGGCCTTCTCCATGCTCGGCCACATGCGGGGCGGACCGGCCAAGGCCGCCGTCGTCGCCTCTGGTCTGTCCGGCATCATCTCCGGCTCCTCCATCGCCAACGTCGTCACCACCGGCACCTTCACCATCCCGCTGATGAAGAAGGTCGGCTTCCCGGCCACCAAGGCGGGCGCCGTGGAAGTGGCCGCGTCCACCAATGGCCAGCTGACGCCGCCGATCATGGGCGCCGCGGCCTTCCTGATGGTCGAATACGTCGGCATTCCTTACCTTGACGTCATCAAGCATGCCTTGCTGCCGGCATTGATCTCCTACATCGCCCTGATCTACATCGTGCACCTGGAAGCGTGCAAGGCCGGCATGGAAGGCCTCAAGCGCACCCAGAAGACCAGCATGATCGCGACTCTGCTAACCTTCCTGACCGTCTTCATCGGCATGGGCATACTCACGCTGGTCGTCTACTACGGCATCGGCTGGATCAAGACCCTGGCGGGGGATGGCGCAGTCTGGATCGTGTTGCCGCTGCTGCTGGCCTCCTATGTGGCACTGATCGCCTATTCGGCACGCTTCCCGGAACTTGGGGAAGGCGACATCGATGAACTGCCGCCGGTCGGCCCGACCGTCAAGGTCGGCCTCTACTTCCTGCTGCCGGTCGTGGTGCTGGTGTGGTGCCTGACGGTCGAGCGCATGTCACCGGGACTGTCGGCCTTCTGGGCCGTGCTGTTCATGATCTTCATCACCGTGACCCAGCGTCCGCTGGTGGCCATCTTCCGCAAGGAAGGCAATGTCGGCGGCGCCGCGCAACGCGGTGGCGAAGACCTCTTCCATGGCCTGGTGATCGGCGCCAAGAACATGATCGGCATCGGCGTGGCCACCGCGGCGGCAGGTATCGTCGTGGGCACCGTGACCCTGACCGGGCTGGGCCTCAAGATGACCGCCTTCGTCGAGTTCATCTCGGCCGGCAACCTGATGCTGATCCTGCTCTTCACCGCCGTGATCAGCCTGATTCTGGGCATGGGCCTGCCGACGACCGCCAACTACATCGTCGTCTCGACGCTGATGGCACCGGTCATCGTCAATCTGGGCGCGGAAAACGGCCTGATCGTGCCGCTGATCGCCGTGCACCTGTTCGTGTTCTACTTCGGGATATTGGCCGATGACACGCCACCGGTGGGGCTAGCCGCCTTCGCGGCGGCCGCGATCGCCAAGGCAGACCCGATCAAGACCGGTATCCAGGGTTTCACCTACGATATCCGCACCGCGATCCTGCCGTTCATGTTCATCTTCAATACCAACCTGTTGCTGATGAACATCGACAGCTACTGGCACCTGGCGATCACGGTGGCCTCGGCCGTCGCGGCAATGCTGGTCTTCGCGGCGGCGACGCAAGGCTACTGGCTGACGCGCACGCGCTGGTACGAGACCATCGGTCTGCTGCTGATCACCTTCACGCTGTTCCGTCCGGGCTACTGGTGGGACATGATCTATCCGCCCACCACCATGGCCGCGCCGCAGCAGATCGAGGCGCTGATCGCCGAAGCGCCGGTGGACAGCAAGCTGCCGATTCACGTCTCGGGCATCAATCTGGATGGCGACGAGGTCTCCAAGACCGTGTTGCTGCCGGTCTCTGACGCCGAGAGTGGCGAAGCCCGTCTGACCGATGTCGGCCTGACGCTGGATATCAGCGACGAGCAGGTGCTGGTCAGCATGATCGAGTACGGCAGCGTGGCACAGCAGGCCGGCATCGATTTCGACTACACCATCGATGGCATCCAGCAGACGGCTGAGCGTCCGCCGAAGGAAATCGCCATGCTGCCGGCACTGGCATTGCTGTGGCTGATCGGCTTCCTGCAGGTGCGTCGACGTCGTCAGCAACCCGCCGTTGCCTGACGCCCAAGCGCTATCCGCGCGACAAGATAGCGTTTGAGCACCAACCCTCACGGCGGATGCCGTGAGGGGATAAACAAAAGCCGCCCCCGAGATGCTCGGTGGGCGGCTTTTTCATGCCTGCGGCGCTGACTTATGCCTGCGGCGCTGACTTATACCTGAGGCGCTGACTTTGCGTGCGGCGCGACTGGCTCTCTCTGCTGCCAGGTGGCGCTGCTCAGCATGATGCTGTCAGGCATCAGGCAAGAGGGCATTTCATGAGGGAGCAACAGTATGCGCCTGCCTTGCGTGACCTGTCTGCAAGGCTAGCGTGAAATATGAACGCGTTTTTGCAACACGATCGACATATTCATCATGCTAGCTTCAAGGGGCACACTCCAACGGAAGGCATGTCGCCAATGGTAAGAGTCGAGAAGCAGTCCCGTCGTCTGTACGTCCTCGATACCAACGTGCTGATTCACGACCCCTCAGCCCTGTTCCAGTTTGACGAGCATGATGTCGTCATTCCGATGACGGTGCTGGAGGAGCTGGACAAGCACAAGAATGGCAACAAGGAGATTGCCCATACCGCCCGCCAGATCAGCCGTACGCTGTCCGATCTCACCGCGGATGTCACACCTCAGGAAATCCTGCGTGGAATTCAGCTCCCGCCTTCCATGAATGGCGCGGGCAACCTTCACTTCCTCTCCGGCCATGTCGATCAGAGCGACGCCTGTGCCGACAATCGTATTCTCGCCGAGACTCGCAGCCTGTCTGCACGCTGTCAGGACGCCTCGGTCATCCTGGTGACCAAGGATATCAACCTACGCATCAAGGCCGCCGCCCTGGGCATGGCGGTGGAAGACTATCTGACGGATCGCGCCTTCACCGACAGCGACGCCATGATCGAGGGCGTCAAGCTCTTTCATGAGGCCGGCCACGACGGCCAGGGCGTCTGGGACGACATGCAGGTCGATGTCACCGTCACACGCGAGCACCATCGCACCTTCTATGAACTGTCAGGCCAGATGCCCAAGGACTGGTACCCGGGCATGTTGATCGCGGATTGCGATGGGGATGATGGCGCCAGCTTCGAGGCCATCGTGCGCGAGCTGGAGCACGACTATGCACGCCTGGAAGTGCTGCAGAACTATCGCAACGAGCGCAGCGCCTGGGGGGTGAATGCCCATGACAGTCGCCAGAACTTCGCCCTCAATCTGCTGATGGACGACAGCGTCGACATGGTGTCGATCGCGGGCAGTGCAGGCACCGGCAAGACCTACATGACGCTGGCTGCCGCGTTCGAGCAGACACTGGAGAAGAAGCGTTTCGAACGCATCATCTTCACCCGCGCGCCGATCGCGATGGGCGAAGAGATCGGCTTTCTGCCCGGCACCGAAGAAGAGAAGATGTCGCCGTGGATGGGGGCCTTCCACGACAACATGGACAACCTGCTGCGCAAGGAGGGAGAAGGCACCAGCGCCTGGAACGAGGAGGCCACGCGCGCCTGGATCGGCAATCGCGTCCAGATTCGCTCCCCGTCCTTCATGCGTGGCCGCACGCTGAGCGATACTTTCCTGATCATCGATGAAGCCCAGAACCTGACACCCAAGCAGCTCAAGGGGCTGCTGACACGGGCGGGCGCCAACACCAAGGTGGTACTGCTGGGCAATGTGGGCCAGATAGACACTCCCTATCTGACCGCCAACACCTGCGGCCTTGCGGTGGCAGTGCAGCGCTTCAGCTCGTGGCCGCATGCCAGTCACGTGACACTCAAGTGCGTCGAGCGCTCACGTCTGGCGCTGGTCGCGGAAGAGCTGCTGTGAGATGTTCGCCACACCTTCGACAACCTGATAGTCACCCGATGGCGTCGCCATCACGACACTGACGGTTTTGATATCTCAACAGCACTGACAAAAAACGCCGCCCATCAGGGCGGCGTTTTTGTGTGCATTGCGTCATGTCAGTCATGGAGATCACGCCGCAAGTGCGTGGCGATCACTCGACAAGGGCTTTCAGCATACGAAGGGCGGCAAGGGCGCAAAGGCCAGGCGTTCCTTGAGCAGCTTGTTCTCGTGCGTCAGCTGCCCGAGCTGGGCCTCCAGGCGTGAGTATTCCGCCGAGGAGTGCTCCAGCTGCGCACGCATGTCCTTGAGCTCCGTCTCGCGCTGCTGGCGAGCCGAGGTTTCCTCAAAGCGGCGACGTTCTTCTTCCTGCAGCTGCTTGCGTTGCTCGGCTGCCTGGGCATCGAGACGCTCGACGCGCTTCTCGAGCTGCTCCTGACGGCGCCGATGCTGCTTGTCGAGCTCGCTCTTCTCGAGGCGCGCATCATCCAGCATCTTCATCAGGCGCGTTTCACTGGCTTCATGACGCGCCTCTTCCTGCGCGAGGCGTTCCTTCCACTCGCTTTCCTGCGCCTGAATCGCCTGCTGATGACGCTCATGGTCCACTTCGCGCGTGCGCTCCATGGCCGCGATATCTTCCTGGGCCAGGGTCAGACGCTTTTCGAGCTTGTCCTGCAGCTGCTGCCAATGTTCCTGCTCGTTGGTCAGCGTCGCCAGGGCCTGCACACGCTCTTCAAGGCGCGCCTGCACCTGGGCCAATTGCTCTGACAGGGCGCTGAGGCGCTGTTCGGCATCTTCCGCGCGGCGCTGTGCCTGCGCTTCGGCCTCACGCGCCTCGACGGTCTGCTTGTCCGCTTCCTGGCGATAGTGCACCAGGCTTTCATTGGCCAGTGACTGCGCCTCCTTCCAGACCGTGGCCAGGGTCTCGGTGAGACTGTCAGGCATGGCCTGGCTCAGCGGTTCGTCACGTTTCTCGGCGCGCCGCTGGCGCCAGTCACGCAGGTGATCGCTGATGGTGGTGAAGCTGCCGGTCCCCAGCACTTCACGAATCTTCTGCACGCTCGGGGCCTCGCCCCGTGCCATCAGTGACTCGATGGCTCGTTGTACATCCTCGTACTGGACGCCAGTGCGCGCCATGGGAATCTCCGTCCGTAGTCCGTCATTGATACGTCGTCAGTCGTTGCTGCTTGACCGCCATTACGCCACGAAGCGCGGCCAACTACCACTCTCCAGCACGCACTCTCGTACACGTAAAGGCAGCGGATGGGCCATGCCATCTGGCGAGAGCAACACCGTGGATGCCGCTCGCCTTCCTCTGCCGTCAGCCTGTCATCAGCATGGCGCCCATCTTAGCGATGTTTTCTGACAAGATAAAGATAATTACATATTACGTAATACGTAATTTACGATACAGCAAGGATGATAAATTCATGATTACGCGCCTTATCTTGAATTATCATGGCCGTAACGTCACAATCAGCCCCGAGGACAGGCCAAGCCTGGTCAGAACAGGGAAGGACAGAGCAGGAAAGGGGCGCCACAGAGCGGCGCACGCCTGATATGACGCGCCAGACGGGCGATATACGGCCAAGATTCTGCAACGGGAGTTGATCCGTGGAAGAAAGCACGCATGACGGCATCACCGCGCTGGTCGGGCATCTGGAGGGCGAGCTATCCAGAGTGCAGCGGCATGCCCAGCTGACGGCCGCTGACGATCGCTCATTAATTCGCGCCCGCACGGATGTCGAAGCTGTGGCCGCCTGGCTCAATGAATACCGGCACAGTGCTCAGACGTTGCGTGCCTATCGCAAGGAGGCGGAGCGCCTATTGCTATGGCTCAAGGCCGAGGGAGAGCAGGGCAGAGAATCCGCTCTGGCCAGTCTGGATCGCGAACGCCTCGAGCACTTCGAGACGTTTCTGGCCGATCCTCAGCCTGCAGAGGTCTGGATTGGCAGCGTGCGCGCCCGCAAGCATCCGCAGTGGCGACCCTTTCGCGGCCCGCTGGCCCCCGCCAGCCGCCGTCAGAGCCTGGTGATTCTGCAGGGCATGTATGCCTGGCTGATCGAGGCCGGCTACCTGTCACGCAACCCGTTCCGCCTGATGCGCGACAAGCGCCGCATGGACAACCGCACGCTGCGCATCGAACGCTATCTCGAGCGCCCCTTGTGGGACTGGCTGTGGTGGCGTATCGAAGCGCATTGCGAGGAGCTGACACCGGTCGGTGCTTCACCTGAGGATGGGGTGTCCCGCGAGCGCTTCGTGGCCGAGCGCCAGCGCTTTCTGTTCGCATTCGCCTATCTGATGGCGCCACGCATCGCGGAGATGGCCGCCGCAAGGATGGGCGATATCGTCAAGCGGGAAGGCCAGTGGTGGTGGCGCGTGATAGGCAAGGGCGCCAAGCTGGCCGAGATTCCGTTGCCGCCGCCGATGCTCGAGGCGCTGGTCCGCTGGCGACGCCTGCGCGGACTCGGTGATCTGCCGCAGGCGCTGCCCGCCGATGAGTCGCTGCCGCTGCTGGCGCGCCTGGATGGCACGACACCGCTCGGCGACAACCAGCTCTACCGCTTGATCAAGCAGACTTTTGCCCAAGCTGCTAACGACATGCGACAGCGAATCCAGAGCCCCGGCGACGCCAGTGAACTGATGGCACGCACCCTCGATCAGGCAAGCCCTCACTGGCTGCGCCACACCGCGATCACCCATCAGGCACAGGCCGGGGTAGAGCTGCGCTTTCTGTCGCGCTCCGCCAGACACTCGCGACTGGATACGACATCGCGCTACCTGCACGCCGAGGACAGCGAGTGGCAACAGCAGATGGCCAGGCATTCTCTGGCGACGTCAGGCCATCCGCCCAAGGCGCCAGAACACGACCCATGAGCGCTGCCACCACGCTCAGACCCCAAGGCGCCGTGCGTCAGGCAAGGTCAGGCGTTATCATGGCGACAGCGTATCTTCAGACACTTTGCAGTGACATCATCGGGAGTCAGCATGAGCGACGCGCAACAAGCGCAGGCGGAACTGGTCGAGGAATTCAGCTTCTTCGACAACTGGATGGACCGCTATCAGTACATCATCGACATGGGCAAGGCGCTGCCGGAATACCCGGAAGCGCTGAAAGGCCCTGAGACCAAGATCGACGGCTGCCAGTCCAACGTCTGGATTCATCCTGAAGTGCGTGGCGAAGGCAGCGAGCAGCGCCTGCATTTCCAGGCGACCTCGGACGCCGCCATCGTGGCAGGCTTGATCGCCGTGGTGCTGCGCATCTACAACGACCGGACGCCGCAGGAAATCGTCGCCACCCAGCCGACCTTCCTCAATGAGCTCGGCCTCGACAAGCACCTGTCACCGACGCGCTCCAATGGTCTGCATGCGATGCTCAAGCGTATCTACGGTGTGGCCGAGCTGCACGCCAACGCCTGAGGCCTGGCGCTTTAGCTCTGATGCTTTAGTTCTGATGCTTCAGGTCTGGGCCGACACGAGTAACGCAAGACGCCCGCCATTCCAGTCTCGAGATTTCGAGCGGAATGGCGGGCGTCTTTTTTGGGCTTTTCTCAAGAATTTCTCAGGGCTTTCTCAGGGCTTTCTCAGGTCGTTCGGCAGGGCGTCTGCACACCCTCAGCGATGCTCGCGCACCTCCAGCACATGGGTCATGGCCTGATGCTGACCATCCCAGACATAGCGCAGGTGTGGCCCCTGAATGGGGATGCTGACCGCCGGCGGACGCAGAATGGCAGCGCACTCAGCGCTTGCATCCACCTGAGCGTGGCGCACGCTGGGGTAGAGAAGGCCAAAGCTGCCAGCTTCTCGCAACCTGGCGGCAAAGGCCTGGCCGGCAGGGTAGCTGGCCATGTCTGGCTGGCAAAGGGCGTCATGGCCCTTGCGAATGTCATGCAGTGGCTGCGTCACGCGATTGACGTAACTGCGCATGGTCATTTCCTGACTGGGCTGCGCGGTATCGGCCAGAAAGCGCGCCATGTGGAAGCGGGTCTCGCTGATCGCGGTATCCAGCGTACTGGCGCAGTAATAGACCCCGAAACTGCCATCGGTGAAGCGCGAGGCGCGCCCGATGTGTGTGAAGGCGGCCATCACCGGCGTGGAACCCGGCCCACTGATGCGGTCTTGCGGTGCGACGCGACTCAGCTCGCCGGCTTCTTCGCGCAGGCGATCATTGGTCAGCGCCTCGATGGCAAACGCCATCTCCAGCTCATCAGGCTCGAGAATATCCTCGAATACCGAAATGGGCGGAAAGGCGCTGGAGATCACGCGCCAGGCGTTCTGCCAGTCCGGCAGCGTCAGCGCGGGCAGGGCGGCGTCATCGACATGCTTGCCTTCGCTCGTCCATTCGCTCATCCACGCACTCCGTCGAGATAGCGGCGAGTGTCGGCCAGCGAGACCACCTGACCGGCCAGCATGTAGTCCAGCGCACTCTGGCCATTGAAGGGCGCCGCACGATTGGGACGACGTACCCATTCATGGGCCATCTCGGGCGTATTGCTGAACAGGATGCGCAGGGCCTTGTGGATCCCCATCACGTAGGAGATACGCTCCAGGGTGTCGTTGGGCAGGCGCACTTCCGGCAGCTTGCGATACTTGTGATAGGTGGTGGTGCCGATGCCCCCCAACAGCACGCGCTGATCCGCCGCGCTGCACTGCCACTTCTCCATGATGTTGAAGAAGGACTTGAGGGCGACACGGCCCGCACTGGGGCTGGTCGGGGACACACGATCGAGGGCGGCTGCGGTGGACATGACATTCTCCTGCTGACTGACGATGGCGTCACAGCTGACGCCATACACATGTGAATGATAACACATAAACACTTCACATACGTACAGCCAGCCGCAAGACTCCGCCGCTCGCAGGGCACTCGACCCAGTCACTCACAAGGCGTATGCCCTCAAGGCCTGGGCGCGTCGTCCTGATCATGCGCATCGCAGCAGCTGGCAGACGAGGCGTGATCCTTGCGCGGTGGCACAGGGTCCACGCCACCCGGCCCGCCCAGCGGGTGGCAGCGCGACAGACGCCTGGCCGTGAGCCAACCCCCCTTGAGGGGCCCATGCACTTTGATGGCCTCCAGTCCGTAACTGGAGCAGGAAGGATAGAAGCGACAGCGCGGCCCCAGAAGCGGGCTGAGCACCAGCTGATAGCCGCGCAGCAAGCCGGTCAGCAGGCGCGTCATGACCAACGTCACGCCGCGCCTGAGGGAGTGGCGACGTTCAGGCGTTGCCATACAGGGTGTTCGGATCGATGATCGGGGCATCGGTAATCTCGGCACCTTCAGCATCCAGGCGCCAGTAGAAGCAGCTCTTGCGCCCGGTATGGCAGGCAGGACCTGTCTGATCGACCTTGACCAGCAGGGTATCGCCATCGCAATCCAGATGCGTACTGACCAGCTTCTGCTGTTGGCCCGAGCTCTCGCCCTTGCGCCATAGCTTGCTGCGCGAGCGTGAGAAGTAGCACACGCGACCGGTGGAGAGCGTCTCGCGCAGGGCTTCGGCGTTCATCCACGCCATCATCAATACCTCGCCGCTGTCATGCTGTTGCGCGATGGCGGGAATCAGCCCGTCGCCATTCCAGGGCAAGGCGGCGATCAGCGCTTCAAGCGCGACCTTCTCGCCGATATCGGCATTCTCCAGCGACTTGAGCAGTCCATCCTGTGCCATTGAGGGTGTTTCCTTGCAGAGTCCATATCGAAGCCCCTCAAGCGTCATGTAACGCCGGCAGGGGCTCACGCAGTATTCAGTGTCACAAGCCGCGAATCAGCGACGCAGTCCGCCACGGGCGCTGCGCCAGATGAGCGACAGCAGGTAGGCGACACCAGCCACCAGCACGATGGTCGCGCCGGCCGGCAGATCGAACTGCCAGGAGAGCGCCAGGCCGCCGGTGGTGAAGGCCATGGCCGCCAGACTCGCGATAACGATCATCATACCCAGTGAGCGAGCATGATGGCCGGCAAGCGCGGCAGGCAAGGACAACAAGGCCAGCACCATGATCAAGCCCACTGCCTGCAGCAGCAGCACGACGGTGATCGCCACCATCACCAGCAGCAGCAGGTAGAGGGTCTTGACCGGCACGCCCCGCAGACGCGCGAACTCTTCATCGAAGATCACCGCAGTCAGCGGGCGATGCACCAGCAGCAACACCAGCGCCAGACCTCCCACCATCCAGGCCAGAGTGCCGATGGCATCCGCGGGCACCAGCAACAGATTGCCGAACAGATAGCTCATCAGATCGACCTTGTAACCCGGGGTCTGACTGATGAACAGGATGCCGGTGGCCATGCCGATGGCCCACAGCGCACCGATGACGGTGTCTTCCTGATCAAAGCCCTTGAGACTGATGTAACCGATCAGCAGGGCGGCAAGAATGGCACTGATGAAGGCGCCGACCAGCGGGCTTGCGCCCATGAAGTAGGCGATCCCCATGCCTGCAAGCACGGTATGGGCGATACCCCCGGCCAGATAGCCGATGCGGCGTACCACGACATAGGGGCCGACCAGACCAGCCGCAAGACTGGCCAGCAGACCGGCGAAGAGGGCGTTCTGGAGAAAATCCTGGCTGCCCAGGGCGGTGATGAAATTCATGTAATGTAAGCCTAGAGCGCAGAGCGGGCGACGTGAAGGAAGTGAAACAGGCCAGACGGACAGTCACCGGCCGTGACATCAGTGATGGTGATGGATCATCTGGACGTTTTCACCATAGAGCCGCTCGATCGATTCAGCGGTGAGCGTCTCGGTGTCATGGACGATCATCTTGCGGTTGAGGCAGGCGACCCGATCGACGTAATCGCTGATGAAACCGAGATCGTGACTGATCACCACCACGCTCATGCGATTGGCCAGCCGATTGAACAGCTCGAACAGGGAGCGCTCGCCATCGCTGTCGACACTCGCGGTGGGCTCATCCAGCAGCAGCAACTGAGGCTCGGCCGCCAGGGCGCGGGCAATCAGCACACGCTGCAGCTGACCGCCGGAGAGGGCATCGATATGCCGACGGCGCAGATGACTGATGCCGACTTCCTCCAGCACCGCACCGATCGCCTCACGGTCCGCGCGTGGCCAGGGGCCCCACTGGCGACGACGCCCCTGGCGCCCCATCAGCACGACATCTTCCACGCGGATGGGGAAGCGCTTCACGAAGTTGGCAAACTGCGGCACATAACCGATATGGCGCGCGGCGGCCTTGGGCGTGCGCCCCAGTACCCGGACACAGCCGGCCGCCGGCTTGTGAAGACCGAGTATCAGCTTGAGCAGCGTGCTCTTGCCGCCACCGTTGGGCCCGATCAGTCCCACTATCTCGCGCGCGCCGACCTGAAAGTCGACATCGTCGAGAATGACCTGCTCGCCATACCGGAAAGTCACGCCGCGAATATCAATGGCATCCGGTGCATCTGCCGGCACCGGGCGAAAGACCGGTCCGACACTGCGCCCGGTGGCTGACGCCTCCGGATGGCTGTCCGTGCGCGGGCGCGCGACGGAGATGGGGCTGACCATGACGTAAGGTACCTCGTTGCAACGCAGACGGGCGCATGAGCGCCCGTCTGACTTTTCGATGGGGCAGGGCATTGTGCAAGATCAGGCGATATGCGCAATACCCGGCCGGCAATTACTGGCTGTCAGTCAACTCGAAACCCGCCTTCAGCGCTTCGGTGGCATGCTTCAGGTTGTCGAGATAGTCCTCTGCCAGTGGGTCCAGTACGGCCACTTCGGCCTCCAGGGAGCTGGCGATCCGCTTGGCCGCCGTCTGGGAGAACTGCCCGGAGACGAAGATGGTGCCGATATTCTCATCCTTGGCACGCGTGATCAGGGAGGCCATCTCGCGCGGCGTGGGCTCACGGCCACTGACTTCAATGGCATGCTGCTCGAGCGAGTAGCGGTCCGCGAAGTAGCCGAAGCTGGGATGGAAGATCAGGAAATTGCGGCCCTTGTAGGGGGCCAGCGTCTGAGCGATCTGCTCATCCAGCTCGCTCAGGGTCTTGAGGAGACGCTGCTCATTGGCATCGATCTCGCTGGCATGCTGCGGCAGGCGTGCCTCGAGCACCTCGGCGGCACGCTCGACGACGGTCTGCATGCGCTGCGGGTCCAGCCAGAGGTGGGGGTCGGCTTCGCCGAGGTCCTCATCCTCGTCATGCTGGGCACCATGCTCTTGATGATCCGCGAGCTCAGCGTGGTGCTCGTCGTGACCTTCATGCTCCTCATGATGTTCTTCGTGGGCCTCATGATCAGCATGCTCGTCGTGATGTTCTTCGTGACCTTCGTGCGCGCCGTGGTGCTCATCATGCTCTTGCTCATGAGCATGCGCTTCATCATGACCGTGTTCATGCGCCTCACCACTGCCGAAGTGGCGTGTGTTGAGCCCCTCTTCCAGGTGCACGACCTGCATCTCGGCGTTGTTCTTCACCAGGCGCGGCAACCACACCTGTTCGAAGGGCACACCGATGGCGAGATAGAGCGGGACCGTCGACAGCTCGGCCACCTGGCGCGGGGTCGGATCGTAGGCGTGCGGGCTGTCGCCCGGCTTGACCAGCGTGGTGATCTCGACATGCTCACCGGCCAGCTGATCGACCATCCACGCGACGGGCGGCACGCTGACAGCTACATGCAGAGGGGCGCTGTCCTGGGCGTGGGCGGCAGGCGTCGCGAACGCGGCAAGCGCGCCCAGCACACTCAGCGGCAGGGCACGCGCAGCCCGCGGACCCAGCGTGCGCTGGACCCGGGACAGCAGCTTTTCACACAACACTTGGCGAGACGCCAGGGGAGAGCCCGCATGCATACTCATGACACCACTTCCTTTGCTAGTGATCACGGCATGATGCAGGCAAGGCGTGCCGAGAACCGGCACGCCAGGACCGCCATCAGCCGCGGTTGAACGAGAGTCGCTGGCCGTTGGCCACCGGATTGACAGTCTTGCCGTCATAGGCTTTCACGCCGTTGACGAAGGTCGCATCGATACGCGCCTTGAAGGTCACGCCATCGAAGGGGCTCCAGCCACACTTGTAGAGCACATTGTCACGCGTGACGCTGGTCTCGCCATTGAGGTCGACCAGCACCAGGTCAGCGAAGGCCCCTTCACGGATGTAGCCGCGATCGACGATGGAGAAGCGATCCGCCACGTTGTGGCTGGTCTTCTGCACCAGAGTCGCCAGGTCATAGATGCCATCCTGAACCTGGTCGAGCAGTGACAGCAGGGCATGCTGCACCAGCGGCAGGCCGGAAGGCGCCTTGAAGTACGGGTTCTGCTTCTCTTCCCAGGTATGCGGTGCGTGATCGGTGGCGATGATGTCGATACGGCCATCCATCACGGCAGCGCGCAGGGCGGCGCGGTCTTCGGCGGTCTTCACTGCTGGGTTGCACTTGATCAGGCTGCCGCGGGTGTCGTAATCGGCGTCGCTGAACCACAGGTGGTGCGCGCAGACTTCGGCGGTGATCTGCTTGCCCTTCATCGGGCCGGCCTTGAACAGCGCCATTTCCTCGGCGGTGGTCAGGTGCAGGACATGCAGCTGGGTACCGTTGCGGGTCGCCAGGTCGATCGCCAGACGCGAGCTCTTGATGCAGGCTTCGCGCGAGCGGATCAGGCCGTGTTCGGAGAAGGGCACGTCTTCCCCGAAACGCTCACGCCAGCGCGCCTCGTTCTCGAGAATCATCGGCGTGTCTTCGCAATGCGTGACGATGGGCGTCGGTGCATGCTTGAAGATGCCTTCGAGAATCTCCGGATCATCGACCAGCATGTTGCCGGTAGAGGCGCCCATGAAGATCTTGATGCCGCAGGTCTGGTTCGGATCCAGCGTCTTGATCGCTTCCAGGTTGTCGTTGCTGGCACCCAGATAGAAGGCGTGGTTGGCATGGGCACGACCGGCCGCCACGGCAAACTTGGCTTCCAGTGCATCGCTGTCCAGGGTCGCCGGTTTGACGTTGGGCATGTCGAAGAAGGTGGTGATCCCCCCGGCCACGGCAGCAGCAGACTCGGTGGCGATGTTGCCCTTGGCGGTCAGGCCCGGCTCACGGAAGTGCACCTGATCATCGATCATGCCCGGCAGCAGATGGCGGCCAGCGGCATCAATCACTTCACGTGCATCAAGGTGAGACAGGTCGCTGCCGATGGCGTGAATACGCCCGTCCTTGATGCCCACATCCTGAGTGGAAATGGTGCCTTCGTTGACGACTTGCGCCTGTGAGATGCGGATGTCCAGCATGTGACGTCCTCCGTGGGAAGCAAATGTTATATCGTATCAAAAGCGCTCGCAAGCGCCGTTCACTGAGCGTTTTCTGCCATGGCAGCTGCTTGAGAGGTGCAATCCTGGCAACGCCCCTCGAGTTCGATGGTCTGGCGTTCGATCGAGAAACCATGGCGATCGGCGCTGGCGACAAGCCGGGTGCCGAGATCGTCATCATGCATTTCCTCGACACGACCGCAGCCGCGGCAGATCAACAGCTGAAATCCGTGCTGATGCTCCGGGCAGTGGCAGGCAAGGTAGGCATTGAGTGATTCAATGCGATGGACGAGGCCCTGTTCGAGCAGAAAGTCCAGTGCACGATAGATCGTGGGAGGGCGGGCAGCGCCATGTTCCTTGGCGAGCTGATCCAGCAGGTCATACGCCTTTAGTGCGCCATGACTGGTCGCGATCATTTCCAGTACACGTCGCCGAATCGGCGTAAATCGCACACCGCGCGCCAGACATTGACGTTCGGCTTGGTCGATCAGCGAAAGTGGCTCTGGCATGAAGAATCCTGAGTGTCGTGAATCCCGGATGTCAAAAGGCGTCAAGCGCGATGAGGGCAAGTGCGTCAGCGCGCAGCCTGAATGACCAGATGCTTATTCTAGGGCAAATGGGCCATGACGGGCCACCGGCAAAGGCATCGGGGCTGCGTGAGTCACTCAAAGGCAACGCAAGTCGCGGAGCCAACATGAAATCGTGGACAAGCAGCTAATATGATATAACATAACAATTATCGCTTATTGGGCGCGGTGATAGACCCGCGCCCATCCCTGACAGGAGGATTTCATGGCCCAGTTCGAGGCGCTGCACCCACCCTTTCACACACGGCCCGAGCCACGCCTGGCAGCCAGTTCGTCACCTTCGACCCTCGCGTCGGCGCCAAGGCCCGCAACCCATTGGCATATCGGTCACGAGGCACATGACCTGGGGGCCATCTTCGAGCCCGACATCAGTCTGGCCGTGATGCAACGCCGCATCGATGCGGCATTGAAAATGGCGGTCAAGGCTCAATCCTCGGGTGCCTACCCGTTGCGCATGCGCTGGCGCGGCCCGATCAGTGATCTGCGTGAGGCGCTGGAGCGCCACCTTCCCGCACCGGATGCCGGGGCTGCGCTGATAGAGGATATCTGTGTACTGGGTGAGGCCATGGGCGAGCTCTTCGAGGTCAAGGACATCGGCATGCGGCTGGAGATGACCCAGAGCGCCATGTGCCCACGTTTTCATGTCGATCGCATTCCGGTCAGATTGGTGACGACCTACGATGGCCCGGGCACCCAGTGGCTGCCGGAACATGCCGCCGACAGACTGGCGCTGGGCCACGGCCAACCCGGCCGTCAGGACATCTGCCTGGCCCCCGGCGAGATACATGAGCTGCGCCCGGGCAGCCTGGCGTTGCTCAAGGGCGAGTGCTGGCCGGGCAACGAAGGGCGAGGGCTGATCCATCGCTCACCGGTGGTGCCCAATGGTAGTCGCCTGATGTTGAGCATGGACCCCGGCTGAGCCAATGCTTCGCTTGCGACTCACCAAACAGAAACACCCCGCCAAGGCGGGGTGTTTCTGTCTTTCCATACGCTGGAGCGGTCGATCAGCCAAGGCATCGATCAGCAGCCCCGTCGCTCGGCAGGCCTAGGGGGACCGACATCAGTCCGCGATGGGTGCCATGCCGACATTGGCGACATCTTCCTTGCTGCGCGAGAAGTGCTTGCGCGCAAAGGCGACACGCTCGGCGACCGGCACGCCGTCGGGCTGACGCTCGATCAGCTCAAGCCGCTTGCGCAGGCCCTCGCCATTGGCCATCTGGATGGCCAGCCCCGGTCGGGCGTTGAGCTCCAGAAGCATCGGGCCATGGCGACGATCCAGCACCATGTCGGTACCCAGATACCCAAGCCCTGTCATCTCGTAACAACCGGCAGCCAGCTCGAGCAGGGTGTCCCACTGCGGCACCTTGAGCGAGAAGATATCGTGCCCGGTATCGGGGTGCGCGAACTGTGGGCGATCGTACTGCACGCCGCGCACCGCCCAGCCACTGCCGATATCCAGCCCGACACCGACCGCGCCCTGATGCAGGTTGGCCTTGCCATCCGAGGCTGCTGTCGACAGGCGCATCATCGCCATCACGGGATAGCCCTTGAAGACGATGACACGAATGTCCGGCACGCCCTCATAGGTGAACTCGGCGAAGGCCTGATCGAAGGAAATCAAGCCTTCGACCAGCGCCACATCCGGTGAACCACCCAGCGAATAAAGCCCTGACAGGATGTTGGAGACGTGGCGCTCCATGTCGGCACGCGTTATGCGCGCGCCGCTGGGCTTCACATACTCTTCGCCATCATGGTGCTCGATGACGAGGATCCCCTTGCCGCCTGATCCCTTGGCCGGCTTGATCACGAAACCTGCGTGATCGCGCACCATGTCGACGACGCGCTCGACCTCGAACTGACTGGCGACCTTGCCGATCATCTCCGGCGAGGCCAGACCGTACTTCTGACACAACAGCTTGGTCTGCAGCTTGTCATCGACCAGCGGATAGAGGCGGCGGTCGTTGTATTTCGAGATATACCCGATGTTGCGGCGATTCATGCCGACAACCCCCCGGGCGCGCAAGGCGCCCGGCGTGGTCCAGTTGCGCGACCAGCGATTCAGCCATGACGAGAGCATTTCAATCCTCCGTCAGCGGCTTGAAGCGGCGCAATTCCAGCAGACGATAGCCGGTGTAGTTGCCGAGCAGCAGGATGAAGGCCATCAGCACCAGTTGCAGACCGAGGAAGTTGAAGGTCAGGTGACGCACCCACGGATTGTTCATCGCCAGATAGGCCAGCACGGCGGTCAGAAGGCTGCCGCCACCTTGCTTGAGCACTTCCTTGGGACCTTCCTCTTCCCACAGGATCGACATGCGCTCGACGGTCCACGAAAGAATGATCATCGGGAAGAAGGTGATGGTCAGGCCAGCGTTCAGGCCGAAGCGATAGGCGAGTACCGAGAAGATGGAGATGATCGCGATCACCGTGATGATCACGACCGAGACCCTCGCCACCAATAGCAGATTGAGCCGCGACAGGTAACTGCGGATCACCAGGCCCGTCGCGACGATCAGCAGGAAGCCGATCAAGCCGGTCACCAGACTTGTCTGAATGAAGGCGAGGGCGATCAATACCGGCATGAAGGTACCGGAGGTCTTAAGACCGACCAGCACACGCAGCAGCACCACGACCAGCGCGCCGATCGGGATCAGCAGGATGGTCTTGAACAGCGCCTGCTCTTCCAGCGGCAGGGAGTGGATCGAGAAGTTGAGCAGCTCGTCATTGGCCAGCTTGTTTCGAACAGCGACGGCCGCCGGCTCGTTGTGACGGATCATCGAGAAGCTGACGCGGGAATTCACGCCGCCTTCGACTTCCAGCATCGGCGCGCCACGACCTTCCCACAGCAGCAGGTTATCCGGCTCACCTTGCTTGCCGGTTTCCGGGTTGATCAGCACCCAGTCGGTGTTGATGTTTTCAGCGTCGGCGGCCTCGACATCCACTGCCTCGTTGCCTTGCGGCGTTTCGGCGAAGACCTGCAGCCAGGACGAGACCGTCTGGCGACGACGGCCGTCTTCCAGACTCAGGCCGCTGACCAGACGCGCACTGACACCGGCCTCATTGAGCAGGCGCAGCATGAGCTCGGGACGCTCGAACTGGGTCAGCAGCAGGCGCGCATTCTCGCCCTGACGCTGATTGTCGAACTGCTTGATCAACTCGCGGGCGAAGGTAAACGAATCGGCACTGCGCTCACGGGCCTGATCGATGACCTGGGCCGCGGCGGTATCGTAAGGACGCTCCCAGGAGACTTCCTGAGGGGCCGGCAGGCGTTTGATGGCCGCAGGCGTCGCGTTGTCGGACTCCAGCATGGTCACGGTGTAATACAGCAGCTGCGAGCCTGCCGCTTCACGGATCGACCATTCGGCACGACGCCCCGGCAGGTCATCCAGATAGGAAAGCCCGAAGCCCGAGGACGCCGTGTTCTCGGTCAGGACGCTGTAGCCTTTCTGATTTTCCGGCAGCGCCAGCGACGCCTTGACCGGGCCGCCAGTGGCCGTGAAGGCCACCTGGGCTTCGATATCCCACACTTTCTGCTGTGCACCGGGCACCCAGGGCACATCAAACGATATATGACGATAGGCGGTCAGGCCCACACCGATCAGCATCAACAGGCCGACCAGAAGATAGAAAGCAAAACGCGACATGGGAGTCCTTGAAATGTCTGGAGCAGTCATGATGGCTCGGTGGAGCACCGAGCCATGTCAGGCAGCGAAGCCGGGCAGAGGAGACAGGAGGGCGCTTGCCACTCAGTCACGGTTGCCTTCGTTCGGGTCCTCGTCCTTGGCCGCTTCGTTACTGGGTGCACTGCCCGGATATTCCGGACGTGCATTGATGAAGGTACGGCTGACGTCCACCGCAGCGATGTCCATCATGAAGCGACGGCCAAGCAATACCGGATAGGTGAGATCACGACGATCATTGAGGGTGAACTCGACCTTCTGCTTGATGTCACCCAGCGTCATCAGCAGGCTGACGACGGGACGCTCTTCGCGACCGGAGGCCTGGATGATGGTCACGGTGCGGCTGACCTGGGCTTCGACCCATTTGTCACGGTCGCCCGCCACGAAATACTTGCCGTCATCCCGCAGTGCCAGCTTGAACTTGACCCACTTGGCGCCATCGCGCTCGAATTCGGTGATATCACGCGCGGACAGCGACGAGGTGTTGGCCCCGGTGTCGATACGTGCCTTGAAGTAGCTGCTGATGGTCGGGAAGCCGACCCACTCGACGCGCCCAAGCAGGGTCTTGTCGAGGATGGGGTTGTCGGTCACGGCCTTGCAGGCTTCCACGGCCTGCGGCTGTGCGGGCTGTTCCATCTCGGCATGGATCTGGCGCAGCTGACTGCCGACTTCCCGCACGTCGCGACGCAGAGAGCGGCTCAGCGCCTGCTGGTCGGCAAGTTGCTGCTGTTGGACGTTGCATTGGCCTGCCAGCTGTTCCTGCAGGGCGTCGATGCGCTGCGAGAAGGCATCTGGTGTCAATACCGGTTTCTGCGGTTGCGGTTGTGCCGGGACGCAGCCGGCCATGACGACGACACTGGTCAAGGTAACAGGCAATAGCAGCTTGCGGATCAGCATAGGGGAGAAGGTTCCTGTTCAGCCTTGCTGCCGCTCTACAACCTGTGTGAACGGCAGACATAATTCTTGTCCATCGTCAGTCAGTTAGCACACTGACCCGACGATGCCTGGGTATTCCCTTGTATAGCTTGGGCGTTCTAGCACCGAAGCGTTACTGGGGGCGATCATACGTAGCCCGAATGGTAACTGTCCATGTTTCAGCACCTGACGCCGAGCCATTTCCTGCGATTCACCAACGTAGCGATCACTTTCTGTCGCCAGTCGAGGACAGACCACACGACGGCCCACCAGGCGTGGGTCAGGGCCGCTGTCAGCCGGCTGGGCCTATAACGGCAGCTTGGCTTGCGTCGCCGTCAGGTGACGAAAACCTTGATGGAACCCAGCCTCCAGGCAGAAGCAGCCTTCTCGGCAGTTTGCACAGCCAGATCTCACTGTTTGCGCATTGTTCAGGGTGTCACCGCAACTTCAGCGCGTGATCACAGCACGGCAGCGACACGACCCTCGGATGAGAGCACGCCGACACAGGGAGTCAGACTGTCGCCAAACTGACAAGGCACGCCAAAAGAGACGACGTCAGCACACTCAATGACATCCGCTTTCTGTCTCAGCGGCTGCCGTTCACGCCATGCCAGCCAAGAACTATGCCAACCAAAACCCTTTATGGGCAGGTTGTTGCTCAACTGATCAAATGCAGGACACTCAGCAAAAGATAGGCGGGAACGTCGATTGACTCCATCGGCTGACTTTATCGACAGGCAGAACCTGAGATTCAGAGGCAGGCATGCAGAAGCTGACATTCGCGCGGAGGAGGCTTGGCACCTAGCGATCGACGCACGAGCATTTACGTACACAGCTTGAGCATCCTCACAAACTACTGAATTTAACATAATATATATTATACGAACTAAAGGGTAGGCAGGTTTCATCAGTGATCCTGTGCGCCCGTAGAGTCAGTTGCTTTGATCCATCAGGTCAGGTCAATCAGGTCGAGTCGTCGGGCCAAGTCCAGCGAGTTGAACCTGTCGGCTTGCATCAGCGATGGCCTGTTTCACGATCCAAGTGCCAAACAGCCCGTTGCCCAGGAGCGAGAACAAACTTATTCTTGATAGTATTCATGCATAAGTGTTGTAGAATAATTCGGGCCACATGTGACCCACACCGCACACCTTGTCACTCAACCTTGCCGCGCACCGTGATGACTCACGGGTCGGCGCGAACCGGAGTCAGCGATGCCCTCCTTCCCGTCCTGCCTGTCAGCAACCTCTGGATTCGTGCACAGCGGCATTCGACGCCTTCAGCGCATCAGCGGCCGCGCAGCCGTGTTGATCATGGCAGCGGGATTGTCAGCCTGTAGCGGGCCTCAGATAGAGGATTACGCGGGCAGCGGCCCTGAGCTGCGCATCGATGACTACTTCCTGGGCCACACACGTGGCTGGGGCATGGTGCAGGATTACCGTGGTGAGGTGACGCGGCGGTTCGTGGTCGATGTCATCGGCAGCATGCAAGGCAACCAGCTGATTCTGGAGGAAGACTTCGTCTATGCCGATGGCGAGACGCAACACCGCCGCTGGACCTTTACCCCGGCGGGTGATCGCCAATGGACTGGGCGAGCGGGAGATGTGACGGGCGAAGCGACGGCGACGACCCGCGGTAACGCCTTGCGCATGAACTACGTGCTCCAGGTGCCGATCGACGACAGTACCTGGGAGTTCAACATGGATGACTGGATGTACCTGCAACCGGATGGTCGCATCCTGAACCGGACCTCGATGCGCAAACTGGGCCTCGAAGCCGCCAATATCACCTTGGCGTTTCAGCGCTGTCCCTGTGACTCACCAGCATCTGAGCCGAAATGACAGCTCTTGCGCGGCAATAACTTGAGCCCTTAATGGCTCCAGTCCTTGATAAGCGCCAGCATCTGAAAGCCTAGCCATCATGTGTCGGCGGATTTGTCAGCTTGCGGCTCAAGAGAGCTTTCCACCCTAGCCTTCCATTTACCGTAATCTTCATCTGGCGCCATCGGCTCTCCGAAAGCGTATCCCTGCAATTGATCAAAGCCCAGATCAACCATTGCCTGGCGCTGGCGTGAGTGTTCGATGCCAACTGCGATCGCGGATATATCCAGGGCATGCAATGCCGCCGTCCAGGCTTTCAATAGACGCCCCTGACGCGTATCGGTCTGCAACAGACTGATCCAGCGAGGATGCAGTTTCACGCTAGCGATGGGCAGCATGCTTAACAGACGCAGGCTGTCATGCTCAGGGCCGAAACGATCGACACAGAAGCTGATGCCGTCATTGGCCAGGGATTTCATCGCCGAGACCAATGGCTCAGGCGTCGCGACAAAACTCTCGACACCGCTGATATCAAGGCGAAGGCAATCTCCCTTGAGTCTGTAGAGGCGAAGAACGCGCCGCAGAACATCCATATACTCGGCTTCAACGAGACGCGACGCCGTGACGTTCAACGACAGCGGCAACACGGTAGCCCCCTCCTCCCTAGTCGAAACCCAATGGCTCAGCAAAGCGCAACTTCTGCGCAAGACCCAGATATCAAGCTCCTCATCCAGCCCCGCGTGTCTGGCGATGCGCAACATCTGATGGGGTGTAATCCAGCGATCCTTGTCCTGCCAGCGCAGTAGCACTTCCTGACCACTGAGGCTTTGACGGCCAGCAGTAACGATGGGCTGCAGGTGGATGCAAAGCTCATTGTCGCGCAGCGCCTGGGCAAAGCGGTTGTTCATCTCCAAGCGCAGATTGAGATTGTTAGTAAGATCTGCGAACTGAACGCTCTTATCTTTCGGCGCCCACTCACTAGCACAATCAAGCTCCTCTTCCACCACGTCGACCAGTTCCGCCCCTGACATGTCATCGCTGATGAAGGTGCCTGCTCCGATCAGTAAATCAGGTCGGGTGTTGGCGGAGAGGTGCAATAGCCAAGGTTGTTCCACGAAACGATGCCAGCGCATGCCGTGTAAGGCCTGGTCACGAGGTAACAAAATCATCAGGGTATCTTCGCTAATGCGCCCCTTGAGTAGGCTCTCATCATCGAAGTTTTCATTGAGCTGGTGGGACAATGATTGCAGTACGCCTTCGTAGAAATCGACACCCTGCTGCCTGCGCAGTCTTTCAGCATTTTGTAGCTTAATCAGAATGACTTGTATCGGCCCTTGGCTTGCATATTCTTCTAGCCAAGCAGCCATTTTCTGAAGAAAGCGCCTACGCAGACTGTAGCCGGTGATCGGGTCGATATTGGCTTGCAGGGTGGCACGTGCGCGCTCTGCCAACAGCGCATCACGCTGGATGAGTTCGTTCTCGACCAATACCGCACAACGCTCCAGACGCTCCAGCTGAGCTGCATCCATCTCACGGGGCTTGTGATCGATCAGGCACAGGGTGCCCAGCGGCAGGCCGCTGCTGTCGCGCAGCACGGCACCCGCGTAGAAGCAGACATGCGGTGACCCCGTCACCAGGGCGTTATCAAAGAAGCGCTCATCCTGGCGCGCATCCTTGATGACCAGAAAGCGCTCTTCATGCAGCGCGTGAGCGCAGAAGGCGAGATCCCTGCCCGTCTGCCGTGCATCCAACCCACAATGGGCCTTGAACCACTGGCGGTCTTCATCCACCAGCGACACGAGGCAGATAGGCATATCAAAGATGTCAGCGACCAGCCGTGTCAGGTCGTCATAGCGCTTTTCATGATCACTATCCAATACATGCAGAGAATGCAGGCTATTGAGACGCTCTTCTTCACGCGGATGAGGCGCCGCCGGCCTGAAGCCGGGCCGGCCACCTGGCGCGAGGGTCGCCTTTGGGGTGGAATCTGCCATGGCCTACTGCCTCGTTGGAATTTCCAGGAGATATAACCGCATGTTCGTACTTGAGCATACTCGTCCCGACTGTTGACTGGTAGAGCCGGCAAGCTGCGCACCACTAACGATAATTGAGCGTTTAAAATCCAGCGAGCAATACTGCGCGGCAACCTCACACTGCGGTTTCTCACCACCACAAAGCAGAAAGCCCCGCAGCAAGACTACGGGGCTTTCTGGATAACGCTTGTCCTTTTGAGGTCAGACGCTTCGCGCCTCACTCACGACATGACAGGATCAGGCTTCGGCAGGTGCATAGGAGCCATCTTCACGATGGACTTCCTTGCCGGTCAGGCCCGGGGTGAATACGCAGGCCAGGTGCATGGTCTTGGTGGCACGCAGCAGGTGATCGTCATGCTCGTTGAGGATATAGATGTCGCCCGGCTTGATCGGCCAGATCTTGCCATCGGCCAAGGTTTCGACCTCACCCTCACCTTCCATGCAATACACCACTTCATAGTGATGCTTGTAATGGATGTGGGTCTCGGTGCCTTCAAAGATTCGGGTGATGTGGAACGAACACTTGCCACCATCTTCATCGAGCAGCAGGCGCGTGCTATCCCAGTTGCCATTCTCAGCCTTGACCAGACGATCGGTGCTGCGAGCTTCTTCGAGATTGCGAACGATCATGTGTTTTCCTCACTAGGCTGCCTGACATCGACAGCTGACAGATGGCGATTACCGTAACGAAGGGATGACCTGGATGGGCAATCGGTGTGGATGGCAAGCCAAGGGCTCACCAACGACCCGCGGGGCACCGATGATCGGGCGCCCCGCGGGAAGACAACGTTACTTGGACAGCACCGCGGCAGCGTTTTCCTCGATGATATCGAGGGCTTCCAGCAGATCTTCGTCGCGGATGGTCAGCGGGCACAGGCACTTGACGACCTGACCGGAATGACCACTGGTCTCGATGATCAAGCCCTGCTCGAAGCAGCGCGAGGTGATGGCATCGGCCAGCTCACCGTCACGGACATCGATACCGCGCATCAGGCCACGGCCCTTCTCGTGCGCTTCGAAGCCGTTCTCGCGAGCCTTGGCGGCAATCTTCTGGAAGCGGTCTTCGACGATACGGCCCTTACGCTGGATGTCGCGCTCGAACTTGTCATCGCTCCAGAAGTGGCGCAGCGCGGCGGCGCCGGTAACGAAGGCCAGGGCGTGGCCACGGAAGGTGCCGTTGTACTGGCTCGGCTTCCACTGGTCCAGCTCGGGACGCATCATCACCATCGCGAACGGCACACCGGAGGCAGACAGCGATTTCGAGTTGCAGACGATATCCGGCACGATGTTGGCGTGCTCGAAGCTGAAGAACTTGCCGGTACGACCACAACCCGCCTGGATATCATCCACGATCAGCAGGATCTTGTGCTCCTTGCACAACGCATCCAGACGCTGGAGCCATTCGATGGAGGCCGGGTTGATCCCACCTTCACCCTGTACGGTCTCGACCAACACTGCTGCCGGGCGATCCAGACCGCTGGAGGAATCCTTGAGCAGCTTGTCGAGATAGGCAACGGTGTCGATGCCCTCACCCATGTAGCCATCGTAAGGCACGAATTGCGCACCCTGCGCCGGCAGGCCTGCCGCATCGCGGAACTTGGCGTTACCGGTGGTAGCCAGCGCGCCCATGGTCACACCATGGAAGCCGTTGGTGAACGACACGATGTTGTGGCGGCCGGAAACCTTGCGCGCCAGACGAATGGCAGCTTCGACCGCGTTGGTGCCGGTCGGCCCTGGGAAGTGGACCTTGTAGTCCAGACCACGCGGCTTGAGGATCACTTCCTCCAGCGCTTCGAGGAAATCGCGCTTGGCGGAAGTCCACATATCCAGACCGTGAATGATGCCATCATTGCTGATGTAATCGACCAGTGCCTTCTTGAGTACCGGATGATTATGCCCGTAGTTGAGCACACCGGCACCGGCGAGGAAATCGATGTAGCGCTTGCCGTCCTCGGTGAACAGGTGGGCATTCTGCGCCTTGGTGAAAACGGTCGGGAAAGAACGCGAATAAGTGCGTACCTCGGATTCCATCTGTTCGAGAATCTGCGTATTCATGCTGTCACCTCCCTGGTGATGGATGGCCGCGTACTAAAAGGCCATACCAGAATGTAAAGACGATCCAACGAATGACACTGCCCCCACCTAGCTAACACATGGGGTCAGCAGGAGATGTCACAACCTTCCTGTCGTGAACATCTGCCGAACGGGACGTGATTCTTCTCGACGACCGACACAAGAATCATGACGGCGTCCCGTCCGGGACTTCTTGCGGTTTGCTACCCGCCCTTGCTGCGCATGGGCCTTGATTGCACAAGAGCCTTGAGCGCGTCGAGCACTCAGATGTCTCTTGGCAGGAACGGGCCGATGCGCACCAGGTTTTCGGCTAGGTGCACGCCACCCAGCTGGTCTGAAGAGAAGTATTCACGCGAGTGAAGCGGCACCTGCCAGCGCTCGGCGAGGCGAGTGAACAATGCCCAGGACGCCTCGTTGTCCGGCGTGATGGTGGTCTCAAGATGACGCACGTGCGCCATTTCGGGACGCTTCATCACGGCTTCAATCAAACGACGTGCCAAGCCAGTACCACGCGCCTTCTCACCGACGGCGATCTGCCACAGGAAGAAGGTCTGCGGGGCGTCGTTGCGGGTGTAACCAGAAACAAAGCCGACGACCTCACCTTCCTCATCTGTCGCGACGGCACAGCTGTCACGGAACTGCGTGGCCAGCAAAACGTACGAATACCCTGAATTGAGGTCCAGCGGCGGGCAGGCCTTGACCAGCTCATAGATGCCCCAACCATCATCGGTAGTCGGCTGACGGATGAACAACGGCGCGCTGGCGCGGTTGATCACGGCATCGTGGGTGTGGTGGGCCAGGCCCTGAATCGTGGAAGTCATTGTCATGGTTTTCATAAAATATTTCGCAGTTGGCGAATTCGCTATAAACCATAACAAACCGTTATGGATGTCGCAAACCATAAATTATTCTCGTGAAGCGTATGGATAACGTAGAATTATCCCAAGCCCCGTATCGGTGCGCGCAAGCCGGGGCCGTGGCCAGTACCAGTACCGGGCAATACTCGCCCTTGCCCACCGCCCGCAGGTGGTTTGTCCCCACCAGACGCAAAACGGCGCCCCGAGGGGCGCCGTTAGATTGCCTGCTCATGCGGCATCTAGCCTTGCTATCGTTGCCAATGCCGCTGAGGCGGCTTCTGCACTAGTGCTTGAACCCTAGGGCTTCCGTCACTGCTGTTTCTGCACATCACGCTTCTTGCTCGCGATCGCGACAATCTGGCCCAGCTCATCATGGCGGCTGAACTGCACCGCGCAATTGCGTCCCTCATGCTTGGCGGCGTACAGCGCCATGTCCGCATTGTGTGATAGCTGTTCACGGTCGGCGCCATGTTGAGGGGCGATGGCAATCCCGATGCTGCAGCCCACTTCCAGCTTGTGCTCTTCATACAGGAATGGCTTGCCCAGACTGTCGATGATGCGCTGGGCCAGCTGGGCGAGTTCCCCGTGGCGACCCAGATTCGCCTGGATGTCGGCATTGTGGACCAGCACCACGAACTCATCGCCTCCCAGACGCGCGACGAAATCGCCCTTGCGCACCACCTGATTGAGTCGCTCCGCGATCACCTTGAGCGCCACATCCCCGGCAGCATGGCCATGGGTATCATTGATGGGCTTGAACTTGTCGATGTCCAGCATGAGACACGCCAGCTGCCCGCCTTCGTCACTGACGCTTTCGAGCCAATGCTCGACCCGCTCATAGAAATGCTGTCGATTGGGCAGCCCCGTCAGAGAATCATGCATCGCCAGTTGCGTGATGCGCTTCTTGTAGTTGTTGCTCTCGATGATGTTGTACTTGAACTTCTGCAACGCCCGCGCCATCTGGCCCACTTCATTGGTGTGCTGAGTACTATCGATCACCACGCTCACATCATCGTTGGCCAAGGTATTCATGGTCTGCGTTAGACGACGTATCGGCACCAGGACATAACGTCCAAACAGCCACATCGAGATGCCGATCAGCACCACGATCATCGCCAACGCCAGGCCATTGACGACCGGCGCCACCGTGGCCAACAGATTGAGCGTCTTGCCTACCGAGGCAGAGGTCGCCCCGATCCGCATGCGGGTTTCATGATCCAGCACCGCCAGTGCTGCAAGCGCTTGTGCTTCATTGACCCTGACTTGCTGATCGATCTCACGCGGCGAAAGCTCTGTCTGCTGGTCATGCAACTGGCTGACCTTGTTCAAGTGGTCACTGTAGGACTGGATGACATCGGCAATATCGCGAATAGCACGCTGCTCGGCAGTATTCATGCCCATCTCACGATATGCCGCCAGTGTCGCTCGCAGCGACTCGATGTCCTGCGCCGCCTGCTGACCGTAGATGGCGTCACTGCGCAGCACGTAATTCTTGAAGTGGTGGATCATCTCGCCATAGCCGAGGTCACGGCGCAGGTTGGCCACCAGGCGAGCCTTGCCCATACCGTTCTCGAGCGGATTGTCATTGTCACGCAGCTCCGCGATGGAGATACGGCGCAAGGTATCTAGCCCTGAGACAGCCTGGAAATCGTCGATCTTTACCACCTTGTCGATATCGGCACTAGAACGCCCCTGCTCAATCATCTCGCGTATTCTAGGAGTCATCTGCTCATAGCGACTGATGGTGGCACGCAGACCCGCCACCGCCATTTCCTCTCCTTGTGATAACCCGAGGTTTTGATAGCGGTTAAGAGCACTACGTGCGGCCCCAATCTCACTTTGTATCTCAACGAGCAAGTCAAGGTCCTGACGCAATACGAGATTCTTGAAATCATGCACCATGCCGCCATAGCCTAAGGCCTTGGTCAGCTGCCCCTCTAGGCGCGGCTTGTCAGAGCGCGCCTGCTGATATTCCTGCCAGTCGCGCTGCAGGTCCGACACGTTATTGGTAATGAATGCCAACACGACCAGCAACACCAGGCCCGCCAAGGCAGAGAGTACACAGATGATGATGTTGATGGTGCGAAAGCGCAGGTTGGCCAGACTCATGAAGGCTATCTCTTGACGATGGGAGGAAACATTCGACGGAAAACTCGTCACGCCGGACAGCCGATGGGCGCGGCCAGCATGAGAAAGATACTGCCACGATACCAGATAACTCTAATGCTTTACGCAGCAACTTCCCCGCGCCTGCCTTCATACGCCAAATGCCCTGACCTGGATGTCACAAGCTCGCGTCAGGTCGACTCAGGCGGTTAAAGGCTGACGTCGCGCCCATAAAAAAATCTCCCACCGAAAGTCGATGGGAGATTGCGTTTCTGTCCTGTACTTGGATCGACTCTGGCCTCGGCCCTCATCATGGGCATGGCCACGAGCCTGAAGTCAGGCCCGATCTCAGCGGTATCAGCTGTAGTAGGCGTTGGTCGTGTCGGTGTGATCGGTGACGTCACGCACACCTGTCAGTTCCGGGATACGCTCCATCAACGTCTTCTCGACACCATCCTTCAGTGTCAGATCGACGGCGGAACAACCTTGGCAACCGCCACCGAACTGCAGAACGGCGACCTGCTCTTCGGTCAGCTGCACAAGCTTGATCTCGCCACCGTGAGCTGCCAGACCCGGGTTGATCTCGCTGTAGAGCAGGTAGTTGATGCGGTCTTCCAGCGGGCTGTCCGCGTTGACCTTGGGCATCTTGGCGTTCGGCGCCTTGATGGTCAGCTGACCACCCATGCGATCGGCATTGAAGTCGACGGTCGCTTCTTCCAGGAACGGCACGCTGTGCGTGTCGAGATAGACCTTCAGCTTCGGCAGATCCAGGATTTCATCCGTTGGCTCTTCCTCGCCCGGGCGGCAGTAGGCGAGACAAGTCTCGGCATACGGCGTGCCCGGCTGGGTGATGAAGATGCGCACGCCGATACCTTCGACGTTCTGCTTCTCGAGCAGCTCGGCAAGATACTCCTGGGCGCTATCGGTAATCTGGATGCTCTCACTCATGGCGCAGAGACTCTCTTGATGTCAGGTGACTAATGGCTCCATGTTAAGGAAAACCTGCTGCACTCGCAATCCTGAGCAAATCACTCGGGTTTGGTGTCCTGCGAGCGACCACTCCCGTGCGGGCACTCCTGACTGACTCATGTTGCGCATGAATCATGCTCATCGTGACGATTCTGCAGTCTGATACGATAGCTCCATCTGGCCAGGCGAGGATTTCGTGAGCGGATCCCTCGCCAGCGCCTCTCAATAGCAATGAGTTCGCACCTGTGGCGTGTGACTTTCTCGGCAGGGTACTGGGCTCAGAAGGTACTGGCTTGGCAAAGTACTGGCTTGGCAAAGAGAGTTACACGTTCGGGAGACAACGCGACAGGTCACGCACGCTGGAGTCCGTCATGGCGCAAGCCCAATCCGCTGTTCCCTATTCTCTGCCCCTGGCCGACGCGCTGAGCCAGGCGCTGCAGGAGCGCATCCTGATCCTAGATGGCGGCATGGGCACCATGTTGCAAAGTTATGGGCTGGAGGAGGAAGACTTCCGTGGCGAGCGCTTCGCCGACTGGCCCAGCGACATCAAGGGCAACAACGACCTGCTGGCGCTGACCCGGCCGGACATCGTCGAGGCGATCCACCGCGCCTATTTCGAGGCCGGCGCCGACATCGTCGAGACCAACACCTTCAACGCCACTCAGCTGTCGCAGTCCGATTACGGCATGCAGGCGCTGGTCCACGAGATCAATCTCGAATCGGCACGCCTGGCGCGCAAGACGGCGGACGCCGTAGCCGCCGAGACCGGCATCCCGCGCTTCGTCGCGGGGGTGCTCGGCCCGACCAGCCGCACCTGCTCCATCTCGCCGGACGTGAATGACCCCGCCAAGCGCAACGTCACCTTCGATATCCTGCGCGACAACTACCGCGAGGCCGCATTGGCGCTCTTCGAGGGTGGCGCGGACCTGATCCTGATCGAGACCATCTTCGACACCCTGAATGCCAAGGCGGCGATCTACGCCCTCGAGGAGCTGTTCGACGAAGGCCATCCGCGGCTGCCGGTGATGATCTCCGGCACCATCACCGATGCCTCGGGACGTACGCTGTCCGGCCAGACCACCGAAGCCTTCTGGAACTCGGTGCGTCACGCGCGCCCGCTGAGCATCGGTCTCAACTGCGCGCTAGGCGCCGAGGAGCTGCGCCCCTATCTGCGTGAGCTGTCCGAGAAGGCCGATACCTTCGTCTCCGCGCACCCCAACGCCGGCCTGCCCAACGAATTCGGCGAGTACGACCAGACCCCGGACGAGATGGCCGAGATCATCGGTTCCTTCGCCGCGGCAGGCCTGCTCAACATCATCGGCGGCTGCTGTGGCTCCACCCCAGAGCACATCCAGGCGGTCAAGCGTGTGGTGGCCCAGTACCCGCCGCGCAAGGTGCCAGAGATCGCGCCGGCCTGCCGCCTGTCGGGGCTTGAGCCCTTCAACATCCAGCCGGACTCGCTGTTCGTCAATGTCGGTGAGCGCACCAACGTCACCGGCTCCGCGCGCTTTCGTCGCCTGATCAAGGAGGAGGACTACACCACCGCGCTGGAAGTCGCCCTCGAGCAGGTCGAGAACGGCGCCCAGGTCATCGACGTCAACATGGATGAGGGCATGCTGGAGTCACAGGAGGCCATGGTGCGCTTCCTGAATCTGATCGCCTCGGAGCCGGACATCTCGCGAGTGCCGATCATGGTCGACTCCTCGAAGTGGGACATCATCGAGGCGGGGCTCAAGTGCATCCAGGGCAAGGCGGTGGTCAATTCCATCTCGCTCAAGGAAGACGAGGAAAGCTTCCGGCAGCAGGCGCAGATCTGTCGCCGTCACGGCGCCGCCGTGGTGGTCATGGCCTTTGATGATGTCGGCCAGGCCGATACCTATCAGCGCAAGATCGAGATCTGCGAGCGCGCCTACCGGATGCTGGTCGATGACATCGGCTTCCCGGCCGAGGACATCATCTTCGACCCCAACATCTTCGCCATCGCCACCGGCATCGAAGAGCACAACAACTACGGTGTTGATTTCATCGAGGCCACGCGCTGGATTCATGACAACCTGCCCCACGCGATGATTTCCGGTGGCGTCTCCAATGTGTCCTTCTCGTTCCGTGGCAACAATCCGGTCCGCGAAGCGATCCACTCGGTGTTCCTCTATCACGCCATCCAGGCAGGCCTGAGCATGGGCATCGTCAACGCCGGCCAGCTGGCGCTCTATGATGACCTGCCCCGGGAGCTGCGCGACGCCGTCGAGGACGTGGTGCTCAACCGCCGCGATGACAGCACAGAGCGTCTGCTCGACATCGCCGACAAGTACAAGGGCGATGGCAGCAGCGGTGAGAAGAAGGAAGACCTCGAATGGCGTAGCTGGTCGGTCAACAAGCGTATCGAGCACGCGCTGGTCAAGGGCATCACTGTCCATATCGAGGAAGATACCGAAGAGGCACGCCTGCAGGCTGCCCGACCCATCGAGGTCATTGAAGGGCCGTTGATGGACGGTATGAATGTGGTTGGCGATCTGTTCGGCGCGGGCAAGATGTTCCTGCCCCAGGTGGTGAAGTCAGCGCGCGTCATGAAGCAAGCGGTCGCACATCTGATCCCCTTCATCGAGGCCGAGAAGAGCGGCGAGACCCAGGCCAAGGGCAAGATCGTCATGGCCACCGTCAAGGGCGATGTCCACGACATCGGCAAGAACATCGTCGGCGTGGTGCTTCAGTGCAATAATTATGAGGTGATCGATCTGGGCGTGATGGTGCCGGCGGAGAAGATTCTGCAGACCGCCATCGACGAGAAGGCCGACATCATCGGGCTTTCCGGGCTGATCACTCCGTCGCTGGACGAGATGGTCAATGTCGCCAGGGAGATGCAGCGCCGTGGCTTCGAGTTGCCGCTGCTGATCGGTGGTGCGACCACGTCCAAGGCACACACCGCGGTCAAGATCGAACCGCAGTATGAGCAGCCGGTCATCTATGTCACCGACGCCTCGCGCGCGGTGGGCGTGGCCTCGCGCCTGCTGTCGCCGGAACTCAAGGCAGCCTATGTCGATCAGATTCGCACCGAGTATGCCGTGGTGCGCGAGCGCAATGCCAAGCGCCGCCCCAAGGCCGCGGATCTCGACTACCGCGAGGCGCGCAAGCGTCGTTTCCAGCCGGACTGGGAGCATTACACCCCGCCGGCACCCAGCTTCACCGGCCTCAAGGTCTTCGATGACTACGATCTGAATGAACTGGTCGAGCGCATCGACTGGACGCCCTTCTTCATGAGCTGGCAGCTGGCGGGCAAGTACCCGAAGATTCTGCAGGATGAGACGGTCGGGGAAGCGGCGCGTTCGCTGTTTGCCGATGCCAGGGTGATGCTGCGCAAGCTGATCGATGACAAGGTGCTGTTGGCGCGTGGCGTGATCGGCTTCTGGCCGGCCAACTGTGTCGACGACGACACCCTGGAAGTCTACGCCGATGAATCACGCACCCAGGTGGTCGAGCGCCTGCATCACATCCGTCAGCAGATGACCAAGAACCGTGATGGCGTCTGTCACAGTCTCGCCGACTTCATCGCCCCGCGTGACAGCGGCAAGCCGGACTGGATCGGTGGCTTCGCCGTGACCACCGGGCATGGCGCGGATGAACTGGCCGGGGAGTACGAGGCGGCTGGCGATGATTACAACGCCATCATGGTCAAGGCGCTGGCGGACCGTCTCGCCGAAGCCTTTGCCGAACGCCTCCACGAGCGCGTACGCAAGGAGTTCTGGGGCTACGATAGCCAGGAAGTGCTCGACAACGAGGCATTGATCGCCGAGAAGTATCGCGGCATTCGCCCGGCGCCTGGCTATCCAGCCTGTCCGGACCATACCGAGAAGGCCACGTTGTTCCGTATGCTCGAACCGGAGACCCATGTCGGCATGGTGCTGACCGAGAGCTTCGCCATGTGGCCGGCGGCCGCCGTCTCTGGCTGGTACTTCGCGCACCCGGAGTCGAAATACTTCTCCACCGGCAAGATCACCCGCGATCAGGTGCAGTCCCTGGCGAGCCGCAAGGCAATGGAGCTTTCCGAGATGGAACGCTGGCTGTCGCCGGTGCTGAGCTACGATCCCGACGCCGATTGATCCCCTCCATCAGCCGCTCCGCCGGTTGATGCAGCCAATGACAGCTTTACGCGCCTCACCTCTCAGGAGATGGGGCGCGCTGTCATCTGAGAGGCGATGTCTTCAGTTTGCCGAGCGCGCTATCATGGCGCTCTTCCTTGTCTGCTGTCGTGAGTCGCCCGTGCTGCCGTTGTCACTGCTTTGTTTATCGCTGCTTTTTTTATCGCTGCTTTGTTTATCACTGCACTGTTTGTCACTGTCCTGTCTATCACTGCTCGGTTTCTCGCTGTTCTGTTCATCGCAGCCCCGTTCACTGGTTTCCCGCTTGTCAGCCGCCTTCGAGGCTTTTGCCCCTTCCTGCTCCTGTCACCTTTCCGACTCCCCGCGTGGGAGCGTCTGATGCTGGGGGATCTTGCGCGCAACACACGAATTCTGAAGCTGGCTCTGCCGATCATCGGGGCGATGCTGTCGCAGAGTCTGCTCAACCTGATCGACGCGGCACTGGTCGGTAGCTTGGGCGAGACGGCGCTGGCGGGTGTAGGGATCGGTGGCTATGCCATGTTCATGGTCACGGCGCTGATCTTCGGGCTGTCCTCCGCCGTCCAGGCACAGACCTCGCGACGCCTGGGCGAGGAAGCGCCTGAGCGTTGTGGTGAAGGCCTGAATGCCGGTCTGGTGCTGGCGTTGTCGATCGGCATCCCCGTCACCCTCGCCTGCCATCACTGGGCTGAGCCGCTGCTGTCGCTGATCAATGACCAGTCCGGCGTGCATGAAACCGCCGCCTCGTATTTCCAGTGGCGCGTGCTGGGGCTGATACCGATCGCCATGGCGTTCTGCTTCCGAGGTTTCTGGAATGGCCTGCAGCGCACCGGCATCTATCTGCGCATCATGTTGATCACCCAGGCGGTCAATGTCGTGCTCAGCATCATTCTGATCCACGGTCTGTTCGGCGCCCCGCAGATGGGCGCCGATGGCGCCGGGGCCGGTACGACGCTGTCCCTGCTGGTCGCATTGGCACTGTGGATCAAAGCGACGCTGAGCGAGCGCAGTCTGCACGGTGTCCTGCATGCCTGGCCGCCGATGACGCATTACCTGACGCTGCTCAAGCTAGCGGTGCCCCACTCCTTTCAGCAGCTATGGTTCGCGGCGGGCTACGCGATGCTGTTCTGGATACTCGGTCAGATCGATGCGGCCAGTGTCGCGGTCGGCCATGTGCTGGTGAATCTCTCCCTGCTGCTGATTTTGCCCGGGGTCGGGCTTGGACTGGCCGCCATGAGTCTGGTGGGCCAGGCACTGGGCAGCGGCGAGCATGAAGAGGCCCATCGCTGGGGGTGGGACACCGTGCGCGTGGCACTGCCGTGTCTGCTGTTGCTGGGTTTGCCGCTCTGGGTCGCGCCGGAAAGCGTGCTCGGGCTGTTCCTGCATCGCCCCCAATTGATCGAGCTGGGCCTGCTGCCGCTGCAGATGACGGCCGCCATGATCGTGCTCGACTGCACCGCCATCGTGCTGGCCCAGGCACTGCTGGGCGCCGGCGCCCATCGCACCGTGATGCTTGCCACCTTGAGCCTGCAGTGGCTGATCTTTCTGCCCGCGGCCTGGTGGTGGGGCGTCCATCAGGAAGGTGGCCTCGTCGCCATCTGGGCGATACAGCTCGCCTATCGCCTGCTCAACTCGCTCGTCTTCGGGCTTATCTGGCAGCGTAGGTCGTGGCAGACACTGCGCATTTGAGGTCTTACAAGAGCCACTTCAGTTCTTGACTAACGCTTCAACCGTCTATGTGTCTCCACAATGTCCCTGATTAACTCTCTTTTTTGCATCATAACGTAAATTTCTAATACAGTGATATGCGTTTCTTAATCGTTGAAGACTGGTAGATGACAGGCTTCAATATGGGGCAGAAATTGGTATCAGGTTATCGTATCATGACTGAAATGTAAGGAAGTGTAACAAAAAGAGAGAGAGGGGGGGGGATATGACCACTTTAACCAACAGCACCAGATGGCTGCAGCAAGGTTCGCGACGACTTTTAACCCTATTTTGCTGTTTGGCCATAAGCGGAATGGTCAATGCCTATCCTATAAACAACCCGCTTGCTCTCAAAGACAACACACTTAACCTAGTTGGCAAAAAGGCTACGAAGCCTCAAGACTCACTTGCAGTCACCTTCGTCAATCCCGGACTTCAGGGAGAACGTTTCTGGGATATGGTGACCGACACCATGCAGGCAGCTGCCAACGATCTAAATATCACCCTGGAAGTCGTCTATGCACAGCGCAACCCATTTCTTCTCAAGAAGCTTGCTCTTGAAGCTTTAGAGGGCCCAACTCCCCCTGATTATCTGGTGCTGGTCAATGAAGAGCAGGCTGCGACTGAGCTGTTGACGACAGCGGATAGCAATCACACGCATGTTATAATGCTGTTGAATGGCTTAACACGTGAGCAGGAACTGGTACATGGAACGCCTGGAACTATCCATCCTGCGTGGATCGGCAGTGTCATCCCTGATAACTATACTGCTGGCAAGCGCATGGCTACCCAGCTGATCAAAGAAGCTCGAAAGATAGACCCCACGAGGCCGCTGCGTGGACTCGCCCTGATCGGCGATACACTGACCCCGGCCTCGATCGCACGAAACAACGGTATGGTGGCCGGATTTGCACTAGACGAGACCGTTCAGGTAGACCGCATCCTCGAAGCGCGCTGGAATACTCAGGATGCTCAACACCTTACTGGGGAATATCTCAAGTGGATCAACGGCTCTAGCCGCCAAAATGATCTGGTCTGGGCATCGAACGATGCCATGGCTCAGGGGGCAATCCTTGCGATCGAAGCTGCTGGGCTAACGCCGGGTGAGGACGTATTGGTGGCTGGACTCAACTGGTCGCCGGAGGGCATCAGCATGGTGTCAGACCGACGCATGCTGTTAACGGACGGTGGGCATTTTATGGCTGGTGCATGGGCAATGGTGATGGTGAGGGATCATGCCGATATCGAGGGATGGGCTCCCAGGAATGTCAACTTCCCGATGAGCGCCATCACCCATGACAATGTAGAGCTTTACGGCCCTCTTCTGGAAGTCCCCGACTGGAGAACTGCAAATTTCAAAGCCTTTGGATTACAAGAGTCTCGGGGCATCTATGACTTCGATCCGATGGCGGTACTGATACAGATGGCTGGGCAGCAGGAAGAAGCCTCCAAATTGAATCCACGTGCCCCTTCCACCCAGAAGAAGGTTTCACGTTACAGTGAATCAATGGGCGCCTCCCAGTGAGAATAATCACTGATAGGTCGCATGGCAATTTTATTGCTATTGGTCTTCGCTACGATGACGAAATCATGGGGCCATAATGAGACTAACGCACCTACTCTACCCGCAACGCTTCCTCAAAATGGCTAGGGTAGGCATCGTAACCACATTGATATGTCCCACTTTGCTAGCTCATCAGGCAGAGGCGGAGAGCATCATTCCTTTCAAGCCCATCAAACATGTGGTGTTCCTGAACCCAGGTCATGCTACAGAAACTTTTTGGGCACAGATGATCAAGGCGGCTTCTACCACAGCTTCCTCGTTGGGAATGACATTGGAAATTGTCAATGCCAAGCGCAATACCGACGAATTTATTCGTTTGGGCAAACAGGTAATGATGCGCCAGGATCCCCCTGACCTGCTGATCATCACCAATAATCACGGCCTTGCCATTCCAATACTGGCCACCAGTGACGCCACTGGAGTACCGGTCATGATTGTGCTTAATAGCCTGTCACCTGAGCAACACAAGATCGAGGGCAAACCCCTTGGCCGCCATACCTATTGGTTGGGAAGTGTCTCGCCTGATCATCAGCAAGGTGGCCATGACACCATGCAGGCACTTATAGAACGACACCACAAAGTGTATGGCGAATCTGAAGGCGCTGTTATTGCCCTTGTGGGCGGGCTACACGACGAAGCATCTCGCCTGAGACTACGCGGGGTGCAGGATGCTCTGCGTAAAGCCCCCTATCTATCCGTGGATAGAACATTTCAAGCCAATTGGAATTATGAGGATGCATTCAAGGCAGTGGACCGCTATGTAAAGCGTCAGGACAGTAGCCTGCCACTGCGGAGTATCTGGGCTGCCAGTGACCTGATGGCGATTGCAGCGATAGACGCACTGAAGCTCAATGGCTTGCGCCCTGGTGAAGATGTAATTGTCGCTGGCATGGGCTGGACTCGCGAAGGGATTGATCATCTACGAACCGGTGAAATGGAGGCCAGTGCGGGAGGTGATGCCTTGGCGACTGCCTGGGCACTGGTGTTGCTGGCAGCTGTCCAGCAAGAGGTGATCACGCCAGAAGCGCTTGGCACTCGCTACTACAGCATGGGCCTCGCCACGAGTGCAGCCCCAGATTCTTATCTCGACGAGATCCCGATGGAAGTACTGTCTCTCAAGCCGATGGGTCGGTTGGTAGAGATAGTGGCGACCTTGCCCAACAATGCCGCGCCGTTCCTACCGCCACCTCCACGCCAAGCCTCCCCTGCCGGTACGCTGGAACATGAGTCTGTGGCCTCTGCCACCGAGGGAGAATAACGCGATGAATGATGCCTCGAAGCTCGTAAAGACTCCCGGTGCGGCGTCCGATAATGATATCGAGTATTCGCCATCACTCAGGTGGCAAATACTACGGATACTTGCCCCGCTGGTGTTCGCCATCTGTGCCATCAGTGGAATCGTGAGCTACCATCTATATGCCAGTAAAGCCGTCGAGCACATGCACGATGATCATCGTAAGATGATGAACATTGTGGCCATGTCGATGCCCGACGCCATTTGGAACTTTGACGATGAGAGAGTCCATGCTTACCTCGAGACTCTCAGCCATCATGATAGCGTCCATGCCGTGCGCTACTTTAATCATGAAGGCAAACTTGTCGAAGAGATTGCTAAAAGGGGGACGGCTTTCGAACCCCTCACTCATTCGCATAACCTTGTCTATCAGAACTCTCTGGTCAAGCAAAGCGTTGGCAGGCTCGAGTTGGAAAGCACCAATGCCCCTTTACTTACTGCACGCTATCAAGGCGGAACAGCCCTGTTCGTGATTGCCCTTATCATAATTCTGTTGATTCTGCTGCTGCTGTCTTGGCAACTCAAGCGTTATGTGGCGACCCCTTTAAGCACGGCGATAGATCACATGCGCCAGCTGGAAGACCAGCATGCCATATTCCATCGAGCTCCCTTCTCCCAATCACGCGAGATCAATAAGGTGATCGTGCAGCTGAACAAGCTTGGGGAGCGTCTTTTCCACATGATGGAAGCTCTACGTCAAAATGAAGAGCGCTATCAGCACTTCTATCGTGACACTCCAGCATTACTGCTAGTGATTGATAATAAGGGAAATGTTCAGGATGCTAGTCAGCTAATGCTGGAGACGGTTGGCTGGTCACGTGAGCAACTTATTGGCGTGCCCTTCCATTCAATCATCAATAGTCAGAATGGTAAGCAGATCCATCGCCTTAGCACAGCCCTGCGGTTGGGCAGTGCCTGCGATGATCAAGTGATGACTTTGAGATGTCAGCATCAAGACGACCGTCAGGTTCAAGTGGTCATACCAGCAGCCAAAGGCAAACAAACCCGAGGCACGATGATGCTTCTGACGGACATCACCGAACTGACACGGACCCAACAACGACTGATGGAACATGAGCTGATTGATCCCTTGACGCAGTTACCCAACCGGCTGTCGCTCAATCACCACTTGAAGCAGTTAATCGCATGCGACGATGTTTTCGGCCTCTTGCTGGTCAATATCGATCGATTCCATAGCATCAATCATCACCTGGGACCGATGGACGGTGACCTGCTGTTGAAAGAGACTGGTGAAAGACTAAAAGAATGTCACCCTGCCTGGATCGGACGAACAGGCGGTGATGAATTTGTCATGACCTGTGATATCAATGACTTACGCCCACTGGTACGCCGGATTCAAACCGCCTTCTCTCATCCGCTACTCAAGTCTGGCGAATCCATCAATCTCAGTCTGAGCATGGCGGGCCTGGAGGCCCAAGCAAATGATGAGAGCCCCAGCCGCTTGATGCGCCTGCTGGAACTTACCGTGGTCGATATCAAACATGAAGGGGGCAATCAATACCGCACCTGCGTCCGTGATAGCGTGCTGGAAGACGGTGAACCGTTGTTCTTGAAGGAGCGCATGATTCGCGAAGCCTTGGCCATGGGATGGTTCCGTCTTTATCTACAACCCATTTTCCGGGCAGCCAGCCCGGACCTCGAAGCTCCTGAGCTGCTAGGCGCGGAAGCATTGATCCGCCTTGAGCACCCAGAACTCGGCCTCGTGCCACCCAATGAGTTCATCCCGGCGGCAGAAAAGACCGGCCAAATCATCGATATCGGTAACTGGGTATTAGAGGAAGCGGCCGTCATTCTAAGTGAATGGCGCAGGATCGGGATCGAGGAGCGCTACCTGTCTGTCAATGCTTCCGTCATGCAGTTCAGGGATCAATGCATGCTGCACCAGCTCGAGTCACTGCTCGAGCGCTACCCAATTCATCCCTCGCAGCTGGTGGTCGAGGTCACCGAGAACCTGATGCTCGACAGCAAAGACAGCCTGCGTTATCAACTGCAGGCAATACGCAGACTGGGCGTCAACCTCTCGCTGGATGATTTCGGGACAGGCTTCTCATGCCTCTCCTATCTGCATGATCTGCCTTTCGGCATTCTGAAGGTTGATCGCTCCTTCGTCATGAATGTCGAGACCAGTCGCCGGGACAGGGAGCTGGCGCGGGTCATCGTCGCGATGGGCCAGTCACTCGGCATGCAGGTCGTTGTCGAGGGGGTCGAGGAGCGGGGGCAAGCCGAAATCTTCCAGGCCATGGGCGTCCACGCCTTCCAGGGCTATCTCTTCGGTCGCCCGATGCCGCAGCAGGCCTTCGAGACGCGCTTTCACGCCAACGCGGATGCGCGTGTCAGTCTGCTGAAAGCTGTCAGGAGCGCACCAGGCACAGACAATGACCTGGGCTGACGGCATCTGACTGAGGCCCTCCGTTCTGCGCAAGCCCGGCATGCGCAGGCCCGTGCCTGTCGTGAGCCCCCGGGCAACATGACCAGACGCCTTCCCCTCCGGCGGCTGGTCTTTTCTTTTTCGCTGCTGGTAGGCAAACTCAACGCGCCTTCTTAATAACGCCATCGTCGAAAACTATGAGGATTTATTCTTTTAAAGAATAAAGAATAGAGGGTATGGTGGCTTCAGCATCAACAAGATTCGCATCAGTGGACGATCATCTGATGCCCGACCGCAGGACACCCCTGACATGTATCGCTATGACACCTACGACCAGACACTGGTCGACGAGCGGGTAGCTCAGTTCAAGGACCAGATGGATCGCTATCTGGCGGGCCGTCTGGGAGATGAAGAATTCCGCCCTCTGCGCCTGCAGAACGGCCTCTACATCCAGCGTCATGCCCCGATGCTGCGTATCGCCATTCCCTACGGCATGTTGAGCGCTGTCCAGCTGCGCGCCATGGCGGCCATCAGCCGTCGTTATGACCGTTCCTATGGACACTTCACGACTCGCCAGAATCTGCAGCTGAACTGGCCGAAGCTGGAAGATGTCCCGGCGATTCTCGCCGAACTGGCTCAGGTCGAGATGCATGCGATCCAGACCAGCGGCAACTGCATCCGCAATACCACCACTGACCAGTTCGCCGGTATCGCGGAAGACGAGACCGTCGATCCGCGTCCGTGGTGTGAGCTGATCCGTCAGTGGTCCACGCTTCACCCGGAATTCGCCTATCTGCCGCGCAAGTTCAAGATTGCCGTCACCGGTGCCAGCGCCGACCGTGCTGCCATCCAGGTCCACGATATCGGCATTCGTCTCAACCGCGCCGACGATGGCAGCGTCAAGGCCACCATCCTGGCGGGTGGCGGTCTCGGCCGTACGCCGATGGTCGGCGACATCGTGCGCGAAGACCTCGACTGGCAGCACCTGCTGACCTATCTGGACGCCATCGTGCGTGTCTACAACCAGTGGGGCCGTCGCGACAACAAGTACAAGGCGCGCATCAAGATCCTGGTCAAGGCACTGGGAATCGAGGAATTCCGTCGTCGCGTCGAGGAAGAATGGGCCCACCTCAAGGATGGCCCGGAAACCCTCACCGACTCCGCCGTCACCAAGGCGACCAGCTACTTCCCCGAGCCTGAGCGTCGTGAAGTCAGCGCCGAGGCCATCGAGGCCTATGAAACCCTGCGCCGCGAGAACCGTGCCTTCGCGCGTTTCGTGACCAACAACGTCGTCGGACACAAGGTGCCGGGCTACAAGGCCGTCACCCTGTCGCTCAAGCGTCGTGAACTGGCCCCGGGTGACGTCACTGCCGACCAGATGGATGCAGTGGCTGACCTCGCGGAGCAGTATGGCTTCGGTGAGCTGCGCGTGACACACGAGCAGAACCTAGTGCTGTCAGACGTGCCGGTCGATGAACTCGAGACACTCTGGAAGGCGCTGGAAGATCTTGGAATGGCCAACCCAACCGTGGGCACGCTGGCAGACATGATTTGCTGCCCTGGTGGCGATTTCTGCTCGCTGGCCAATGCCAAGTCGATTCCCATCGCTCAAGCACTGCAGGACCGCTTCGAAGACCTCGACTTCCTGTACGACCTCGGCCCGCTGGACCTGAATATCTCGGGCTGCATGAATGCCTGTGGCCATCACCACGTCGGCAACATCGGCATTCTGGGTGTCGACAAGAAAGGCCAGGAGTTCTACCAGGTCTCGCTGGGCGGACGCAGCGACGACAACGCCACGCTCGGCAAGATCCTCGGCCCGTCTTTCAATGCCGAAGACATGCCGAACGTCATCGACAAGGTGCTGCAGGTGTACGTCGAGCAGCGCCTGGAAGATGAAGTCTTCGTCGACACCTACCACCGCATCGGCATGAAGCCGTTCAAGGAGCGGGTCTATGCCTGAGATGACTGCAGAAATGACATCAGCACGTGAATTGACCGATCAGCGCCAGGGTGGCGTCATCCGTCAGAATCAGCTGGTGAGCGAAGATGCCTGGCAGGTCGTGCGTCTGGATGAAGACGGCAATCTGCCGAGCTATCAGCAACCCGCCCTGCTGCCGCTCGCAGAATGGCAGGCGCTGGTCGCCGCCGGCGAAGGCTCTGATCATCTGGCGCCCTGGCTTGCCAGTGACACCGAGCTCACACCGGAACTGGGCAAGGCACTGACGGACGCACCGCTGCTGGCGGTCGACTTCCCGAACTTCAATGATGGCCGCGGTTACACCATCGCCCGCCTGATGCGCGAGCGCTTCGGCTATCAGGGTGAGATTCGCGCCATCGGTGACGTGCTGGTGGATCAACTCCACTACATGAGTCGTTGCGGCATCAGTGCTTTCGCCCTGCGTGACGATCAGTATGTGGAAGATGCCTTGCATGCCCTGAGCTCGTTCAGCGTCAGCTATCAGACCGGCGTCGACCAGAAGACGCCGCTGTTCGCGCGTCGTTGATCGCCCGCTCTTGATCACTCACTGCTTCTGCCTTCGGATAGACACTGGATAGAAGGCAATCGCAGCCGAGTGAGCCAAGCAAAAGCCCCCGTCCAGGATGCTCTCCTGGGCGGGGGCTTTTTTCATGCCTAATGTTTCGTATCTGAAGCGTCTTGTCTGACGTTTCGTCTCTGTCGCCTGAGCGCCTCATCAGCCGGCGACGACCGTGGACAGCAGTGCCATCCCTCCCACCAGCAGTGCGGCCATCACCAGTCCCACCACCAGAAAGTCCAGCGCATGGCCGTGCTCGAAATCACGCTTGCGGTTGGCCTCCTTCTGGACACCAAAGAATGCTGCCAGTACGGATTTGACTTCATTGATCATGATCGCCTCCTTGTCGGTGACCTCACGCAATTCATCATCTGGGCACAGGGTTGTCTGAGGACAGGATTGTTGAAGCCAGGGTTGTTGAAGCCTGAGTTGACTGGGGACAGCACAGGATGCTCGCGCGCATTCCAGCAGAGGGAGCTATGCTCAACTCAGCTCAGGTTGCGAAGCCTGTGCCACCAAACACCAGCCACTATCACTATTGGTCACAATAACGCCAAACACCAGCCGCCCCGCAGGTATTTCCCCCAAGGTTTGCACTCATCAGCTATCAGATACCATGAGACAGGAGTCCAGAATGCCAGTCGCCAATCAACCGATGCAGCCTTTCGCTGCCATGTTCAGCACCCCACTGCCCTGGATGAATCGACCCGACGACCTCGTGCATCCCCTCGCCCCCTTGATGCGTTGTCAGCAGGTATGGTGGACCCTGAGCCTCAAGGCATATGAGCAGGAAATCGAGTTTATTCGCATGTGGCAGACCAAGAGCATGGAAATGGGCCAGTGCCTGCTATCGACCGGGTTCGTTGACCCTCTCGAGTCGAAGGAGTGCCTGACGGAGATCGTCAGTGATGTGCAGGAACATACCGTCAAGCGCCTGCAACGCCTGCAAGGCCTGACAGATGAATTGAAGGAAGCCATCTGGGAGGAGATCTAGGCCCAACCCCGAGGTCGAGGGCCGGTGGGAGCGTTGCCGAATGAAGTTTGCCGTCAAACAGGCAAGCGGTCTCGTAGATATGTCGGCAAGCCAATAACAAGACGTCAGAAAATCTATCGGGCTAGATAACCATTGGAACCAGATGCGCCCAGCGAGAAACGCACAACGCCCAGCCTTCAGGAAGAAGTGCCGGGCGTTGTTCTTGCAGGCTTGCACGCTTGCAGGCCTGAACAGACCATCGCGACGCGCAGCGCCATATCTGCGTAGCTCAGGACTTGGCTCAGGGCGTAGTGCAAGAGACGTCAGCCAAGACTAAGGCTTACGCTGACTTCTCTGACTCCGCGTCTCCCTTGAAGGCCTCAAGCTCACGCAGCCATGTCTGGGCGGCCTCGCGATCGAGATCGAATTCCGCGATCAGGCTCTCGAGCCGCGCCACGAACTCCGCTTCACGCTGCTGAGCGCGCGCGTCGTCGGCGTCGTGGTTCGACTCAGCGGCGGGCGCAGGCTGAGAAGAGCGATCCAGCGCATTCAGCTCTTCCGCCAACGCCTTTTCGAGCTCATCAAAGAGAGCACGCTGCTTGCGAGCACTGGCAATGATCTTTTCATCATGTCGGTTCATGCACGATTTTCCACTTTTGATCTTGTCGACAACAAGAAGACAACGCTATGAGTTCACTGCAGGACGATGAGCGACAATTTGACTTGCAGCTTATGCACGACACCTTCAACACTCGACCGGCGCGCCTCAAATCAAGATGTTAGCGAGCCTCTTCTGGACAGCCATAGACAAATGACAGATATCTTCTTGAAAGCCATACAGAAAACTAGCTTCATCATGCCCCTTTCAACGCCTGCTCGCAAGACATCGCGCGATACGCAAAGCGCGCAAGTGCCCTGAACTGGGGCTTCGCGGAGTGTTGGGCACTCTCACTTGGCATCTGGATGGCAACACCGTAGCGTTGGCTAGATGACGTCGAGGCCTGAAACGACATCTCCTGGGTCTTGCGCTAGCCGCTATGCTCGAAACAATGCCATCATCGCCCTTCGCAGCGCCACCGCATCACTCATGGATGACGTGACTCGATGATCAAGGATAGTGATCTCTCTCGACATGGGCCAGATACCGGCCCGCCCGATCTTCGCTCCCCGGACAGACAGCGTCCGTTCGGCAAACCCTTGCGCCTGTGGCTGGGGTTGACCGCTCTCTCCTGCCTCTCGCTTGGCGGCCTGCTGGTATTTCAGGAATCGCAGAGTCGCGAGCAGGACATTCTGCAGGCCCAGGCGACCCAGATGCTGGTCGCCCGGGAGCGGCGTCAACAGGCCAGCCTGATGGTGGAGCAGACACTGGGCATGATCGCCTCGCGACATCGCGATTACGAGCATCGTCTGCAACGTCTTCTGATCACCACCATGCGCTCCCCGTCACTGGGCATCAGCCATCTGAGTGGTCGTGATCGCTCCTTCGTCAGCACCGAACTGTTGCGCCAGTTCCCGGACCTGCGCATCAACCCGGACTGGATCGACATCGTGCAGCTCCCCACCACGCTCCCCCCTGACTGGTGGAATCAGGAGCTGAATCAGCGCCTCAACGCGGGCATGCGCAAGGCGCAATTCCTGCGCGGTACGGATGCCGGACTGGTGTTTGCCGTGCCTCTGGGGCAAGAGGAAGACAGCCCCGGCGCCGTGCGCCTTGATCGTCGACAGCAGCCTGCCCCCTGGGCGCTGGTGCATATCGACCCGAAGATGGTGGCCTTTCTGGTCGCCAATGAGCTGAGACAGTCACTGCACGCGAGTATCGAGCGCGAAGAAAGCCGCTATGTCTGGATCAACGAGATACTGGACCCGACCGGCGGTGAGGGTTATGCACGCCGCTTGATCCATCCTCTGCTACCCGACACCGAAGGCAAGTTGCTGTCGACCGAGTACCAGGACAGCAGTGGCCGCTTCCCGTATCGCACCGAGCTCGAGGGTGTCTTGAACGGCAGTGGCATCTACTTCGATTACCGCTTCCCCAAGCGCCCGGGCGCCGAGCAGGTCGACAAGACCGCCTACGCCGCCCTGTATCCCCCCTTCCAGTGGATCATCGCCAGCGGCGTCTATCTCGATGACATCAGTAAAGCCGCCTTCAAGGCGCACGCAGACTTGATGAAGAAGAAGCACGCGCTGGAGCGTTGGCACTTCCTGATCACGCTGCTGGTGACCTTGATGCTCTGCCTGGCCTTTGGTTACGCCTTCCTGCGCCAGTATCGTGAGCGACAGCTGCAGATGCGCCAGCGCATGAATCAACTGGAGCATGAGCTTGAGCAACGCGGCGAAGACAGGCTAGGGTCGGTGATGCGCATGATCCGCGACGAACGCTGTCCCGAGCGCTCGGGAGAAGACTGGCTGGCCGCAAACCTTGTCAGCGCGATCGCGACACGACTCGGGATGGACCGCCAGGAAATCGCCACGCTGGAACGCGTCGCCATGCTGCATGATATCGGCAAGCTGGCGCTACCCGACTCACTGCTGCGGCCGCGTGATGAACTGTATTTCGATCAGTATCTCTTGCTGCATCGTCATGTTGAGATCAGTGCACGCATGATGGAAGACGCCCTGATGGCACCTGCCGAAGCTGACCTGTTGCGTGCCAGCCAGCAGTTCATGCTCGGTGCCCCTCCTCATGCACACATCCCACAGGCAGAACAGGCCTCTCCCGATATTGCAGCGACCTCTCATGGCGAGGCTTCCCTCGCTGCCAGCACTCTGGCGATGGTCGTGCAGCTCATCGAGCTGGTGCGTCATACCGGGGTCAGTGAGGCCCAGGCGCTGTGCGATATCGAACACCGTCATGGCCATCTACCGCCAGAATTGCTGCAGGCGGTGCGTGAAGTGCTGACGGAGCAACCGATACCGCCGGCGCCCACCCTGCATCGACTCTGCCCGCAGCAGGTAGAACGTGACCCCAACCGGTGGCGCGACAACCACAGCGGCTGCTTCACCCGCGCATTGCTGGATGCCGCTCTCGAAGCACTGTCACGTGAGTGTCAGGACGCCATGGGGCAGCACATCACGCTATGCCATCTTCGCCTGAGCCGGAAGGAAGGAGCACGCCGCGATGCAGGCGACAGGCAACTTGCCCCCCTTGATGCCAAGCTTGGCCCGCACCTGAATGCCTGCTTCTATCCGCTGCGTGTCTTCCGCATCAGTGAGGGCAACTTCATCGTGATGGGCCATCAATGTCGGGATATCGCGCCTGCGCAGAAAGTGACTCGCCGCCCTGAAGGCAATGAGCCACTGTTCGAAGCGCCAGCCAATGGCACTGCCTCGCCGCCCACCGCCGATTCCCTGGCATCGCTGCTGTCATCACTGGAGGACACTGCGACACTGGAGATCACGCTGCTTGATCTCTCCTGCGCCCAGACACTCAAGGAATGGCAATTGACCCTCAATGGCTACCTGGCTCGCTACCCGCCATCGGCTTGATCCGGTCATGGCGTTTTCCATGTGACCCGCCTTCCCAATCCCAAAAGGCGTGACTGGGGCCAGGCATCGCGTCTGGCCTCTGTCGTTGTGGATGCACTCCTTGTTACTCCTCCCCTGTGACACGCCACCTTGTTGATTGCGCCCTTGTTGCTGTGTCGGGCGAACTTCTCGCGCGACCAAAGTTGAAGTGTCTGTCCCTTGTTGAAATGTCCGACATTTATTAATGTGTGTTCAGACATTTATTCTGATGCTCGGAATCTCATGCGTCAGCGCCGCGCTCGAAGATGGTGCGATGCAGTGACTCTCCTGACCATCACCTCATGACAGGCCACTCAATGACCGACTCTCTGGCGACAGCCTCGCTCGCCACTGACAGCGCTTCGGCGGACGACGTGACCCCGCGCAGCATGGAGGCCATCGCCACCTGCATGGCGCGGGAGATCCTCGCAGGCAGCTTCGGCCCCGGTGACAGCTTTCCGCGTGAACTGGACCTCTGCCAGCGCTTCGACGCCAGCCGCAATCGTGTTCGCAATGCCCTGGCTCAGCTGGTGAGCGCCGGGCTGCTGGAGCGCACCGCCGGGCGTGGCACCATCGTGCGCGAGATGAGCGAATGGCAGCTGCTGGACCCGCTGATGAGCCATTGGGTCAGCGGCCTCGACGGTATCAATCCAGACCTGATGCGCGAGATCTACGCCTTCCGCCTCTCCGTCGAGCCCTATGTCAGTGCGCTGGCCGCGATGAAGGCCAATGCCCAGGACCTCGCGCGCCTGGAGCGCGCCTTCGAAGGCATGGTCAATACCGCCAATGACAGCTCGCGCGAGGCGCATGCCGAGCACGATGTCGCCTTCCACGAGGCCATCTACCACGCCACCCACAATCTGGTATGGACACAGCTTGGCAGTTTGCTGCGCCCTTCCATCAGCCAACTGATCCACAGTACCCAGCAGTCCGCGCAGCAGCATGATCACAGTCATCATCGCGCCAGCCTCGATCGTCACCGCGCGGTGATGGAGGCCATTCGCCTGCGCCAGCCCGAGATGGCACGCACCTGTGCCGAGCGGGTACTGGAGACCGCAGCGCGCGATCTCGGCTTCTCACCGGACCACCCGCAGCTGGGGCACCGCCGCTTCTGATCCTGATCGGGCGTCAGCCGATGACGACCGATTCCACCACCCGCTTCGCCTGGCGCTGCCCCTCGTTCAAACGCCCATTCTCAACAAGGATGCATCCGTGAAAATCACCCGACTCAAGACCTGGCAAGTTCCGCCGCGCTGGCTGTTCCTCAAGATCGAGACCGATGAAGGCTGCTATGGCTGGGGCGAACCGGTCATCGAGGGCCGCGCCGCGACGGTCGAGGCCGCCGTGCACGAGCTGTCCGATTATCTGGTCGGTCAGGACCCGCGCAATATCGAGCACCTGTGGAACGTGATGTACCGCGCAGGCTTCTACCGTGGCGGTCCGATCCTGATGTCAGCCATCGCCGGCATCGATCAGGCGCTGTGGGACCTTAAGGGCCGTGATCTGGGTGTGCCTGTGCACCAGCTGCTCGGCGGCCCGGTGCGCGACAAGATGCGCATGTACGCCTGGACCGGCGGTGACCGCCCGTCAGATGTCGGCGCAGGCGCCAAGGCACTGGTCGATCAGGGCTTCACCGCCTTCAAGATGAATGGCACGCCGGAGATGCAGATCGTCGATTCGCACAAGAAAATCGATGACGCCGTGGCTCGTGTCGCCGAGGCCCGTGACGCGGTCGGCCCGGATGTCGGCATCGGCATCGACTTCCATGGTCGCGTGCATCGCCCGATGGCCAAGGCGTTGCTGCGTGAGCTGGAGCAATTCCACCCGATGTTCATCGAGGAGCCGGTCGCGCCTGAACACCTGCCGTCGCTCAAGCACATCGCCGAAGGCATCGCGACGCCTATCGCCACCGGCGAGCGCCTGCACACCCGCTTCCAGTTCCGAGACCTGCTGGCGGACGGCATGGTCGACATCATCCAGCCGGATCTCTCCCACTGTGGCGGCATCAGTGAAGGCCTGAAGATCGCCACCCTGGCCTCGGCCTACGATGTGGCGCTGGCCCCGCACTGCCCGCTCGGCCCGCTGACGCTGGCGGCCTCGCTGCAACTGGACGCGGTGTGTCACAACGCCTTCATCCAGGAACAGAGCATGGGCATCCACTACAACAAGGACAACGACGTACTGGATTACCTGGTCGACAAGGAGGCACTGGCGATCAAGGACGGCTTCTGCGCCATTCCGCAGGGCCCGGGGCTGGGCGTCGAGATCGACGAAGCCTTCGTCGAGGAGCGTGCCAAGGTCGGCCATCGCTGGCGCAACCCGCTGTGGACCCACGAAGACGGCTCCGTCGCCGAGTGGTAATGCCAAGCAAGCTGCAACGCACACACTGACAACACAGACGCCATGCCAGGACAGGCCTTCCGCCGAAGGCCTGTCACGCTCAAGGAAGGATTCGACATGACTCGTACCGCATCATCCGAACGCCCCGCCTTCGCCGACTTTCGCTACCCGGACCTCGAAGGCGCCAGCGTCTTCATCACCGGCGGTGGCTCCGGCATCGGCGCCGCGCTGACCGAAGGCTTCCTCGCCCAGGGTGCCAAGGTCGCCTTCGTCGGCCTGTCCGATGCCAGCGAATTCTGTGACGCCATGGAAGCTCGCTACGCCAATCGTCCGCTGTTCATCCCCTGCAACATCCAGGATATCGAGGCGCTGCAGGCCGCCGTCGCTCAGGCGCGTGAGGCTCACGGCCTGATCAATGTGCTGGTCAACAACGCCGCGCGTGATACCCGTCATACGCTGGATGAGTGGACGGTGGAACAGTGGGATGAATCCATCGCCACCAACCTGCGCCCGCAATTCTTCACCGCCCAGGCCGTGGCCCCCGACATGCGCGCGCTGGGTGGCGGCGCCATCATCAATCTGTCCTCCAACAGCTACATGCTGGGGTTGGGCGGCTACCCGACCTACGTTACCGCCAAGGCCGGCATCATGGGCATGACCAAGGCGCTGGCGCGCGAGCTGGGCCCGGACGCCATTCGCGTCAACTGCCTGATTCCGGGCTGGGTGATGACGGAGCGTCAGCGCGAGCTGTGGGTCAACGACAAGGACTTGAACGAGTGCATTGATCAGCAATGTCTGAAAGAGGCCATTCCGGTCGAGGACATGATCAATCCGTGCCTGTTCCTGGCCTCCAGCGCCTCGCGCATGATGACCGGCCAGCCGATGGTGGTAGACGGAGGCCGAGTGTGAGCGCCGTCAGCGTCACGCCGGCCTGGATCGCCGTCGACTGGGGCTCCAGCAATCTGCGCGCCTGGGCCGTCAATGGCGACGATGCAGTCATCGCCCAGGCCAGCAGTGCCCGCGGCATGCTGGGACTGGCGGCGGATGAGTTCGAGGATGTGCTGCGCGTGCTGATCAATGATTGGCTGCCCGACGATGCAACCTCTCCCATGCCGGTGCTGATCTGTGGCATGGCCGGCGCGCGTCAGGGCTGGCAGGAGGCGGCTTACCTGCCGTTGCCCTCGGAGAAGACGCCTTCCCGTGATGTGCTGGGGGCACTTTCCGAACAGCTGACCCATGTCGCGACCTGCGACAGCCGCCTTGCCGTCGCCATCGTGCCGGGCCTCTGTCAGCAGCAGCCGACCTACGATGTCATGCGTGGCGAGGAGACCCAGCTGGCGGGCCTGGTCGCCGCCCAACCGGACTATAGCGGTGCGGTGTGTCTGCCCGGCACCCACGCCAAGTGGGCACATCTCGCCAGTGGCGCGATCACCGGCTTCAGCACCTTCATGAGTGGCGAGCTCTACAAGCTGCTCAGTCAGGATTCGGTGCTCAAGCACTCCGTCGCCGCGGGGGATCTCAGCGACACCACCCAGCGCGATGCCTATCTGGAGGGTATCGATACGGCGCTTGCCGCCCCGGAGCGCACCACCGCGCAACTGTTCGGCATTCGTGCCCGCGACCTGCTCGATACGGCTCTGCCTGAGGCTGATGCTCGTAAGGCGGTACTCGGCGCACGCCTGTCAGGCCTGGTGCTGGGACTTGAGCTGGCGGGCGCCACTGCGGAGCTTTCGGATCACGCCACCATCACCCTGATCGGCGACGCCGTGCTGTGCCAGCGCTATCAGGTCGCGCTGGAACATCTGGGCTATCAGGTCACCACCGCGGCCAACGCCGACATGATTCTGGCAGGGCTTGGACGCATCCAGCGTGCACGATCAGCCGCGCAGGCATCGTCATCAGACCGTGGATCGCCCTCGGCCCGTGCGTCGTCATCGGATCGCGCCTCTGTGAGCCATTGATTCAGCGTTGCTGACATTGCTAGCCAGTGAGCCACGTCACTCCCCACTTCACACAGCCCTTATTCAAACAGCTCCTCTTCAAACAGCCCCATTTCTGGAGATCGCCATGAGCCTGCCTCTGGTCGCCATACTGCGCGGTGTGACACCGCAAGACATCATCGCCATCGCCGACGAGATTATCGCCGCCGGCATCACCCGCATCGAAGTCCCGCTCAACTCTCCTCAACCGCTGGAGAGCATCGCCGCGCTGGTCGAGCACTGCGAGCGCGCGCATGGCGGCAAGATCCTGATCGGTGCCGGCACCGTGCTGACCCCGCAGCAGGTGCGCGATGTGCACGCCGCCGGCGGTCGTCTGATCGTCTCACCCAATGCCGATGTCGACGTCATCCGCGAAAGCCGCCGCCTGGAGATGGTCTCGCTACCCGGCATCGTCACGCCGACGGAAGCCTTCGCGGCCCTCGCTGCCGGCGCCTCGGGCCTCAAGCTGTTCCCGGCGACTCAGGTCGGCATCGTCAACATGAAGGCCATGCTGGCCGTGCTGCCCAAGGACACCGAGCTTTATGCCGTCGGCGGCATCGGCAGTGACAACTTCGCCGAATGGCGCGCGGCGGGTGTCCATGGAGCTGGCCTCGGCACGGCCATCTACACGCCCGGCCTGAGCGCCGCTGAGGTGGGCGAACGGGCCCGCACCCTGGTCGCGGCATGGCAGGCAGCTGACTGACAGCCACACACGGATGGCGACAAGCCACGTCGCTGCAAGAGCGACGAGAGCGCGCCAATAGCCCATGGGTATAAGCGACCACGGATATCGCAAAGGAGCAGCAGATGACGTCATCACCATGCCTTGGCACTGCCAGGCGCCTCGTCGCCAGTGGCTGCGAGCTGGGCGAAGGACCAGGCTGGACGCCCGCGACCAAGGCCCTGCCTGCGCGGGTGCGCTGGCTGAATATTCTCGCCGGCGAGCTGCATCACGCCGCCGCCAACGGCAGTGATCACGTCATCACTCAGCTTGCGCGCCGCACCTCCTACGCAGCCGTTACCCAAGACGGCGATTACCTGCTGGTCGCAGAGGGAATGCTCTCGCGCTTCAATCCCGAGACCGGCGCCGTGGAAGATGTCATGCCCTTCGAGGCGGACACGACGCCGGCCACGCGCAGCAATGACGCGCGGGTCGATCGTCACGGCAGTCTGTGGCTCTCGAGCATGGGCTGCAACGCAGAGTCCGGCGCTGGCAGCCTCTATCGGCTGCATCGCGGTGAACTGACCCGCGTGCTCGAGGGGCTGAGCATTCCCAATGCGCTGTGCTTCTCGCCGGATGGCCGCTTTGCCTATTTCACCGACACCGTCAGCGGTCAGGTGATGCGCTGGCAGCTGGACGCCGATGGCTGGCCACTGACGTCGGCAGGTGAATACAACGCCCCCGAAGTGTGGGCCGATCTGCGGGATGCCGGTGGTGGCCCGGATGGCGCCGTGATCGATGCCGATGGCCATATGTGGATCGCGCTCTGGGGAGCCGGCCGCGTGGCAAGGCTCGACCACGACGGCAAGGAAATCGCCCATGTGGCGCTGCCGGTCAGCCAGCCTTCGTGCCCGCTGTTCGGTGGCGAGGGGCTGAGTACGCTGTATATCACCACGGCGCATGAAGGCATGGCCACGCCGGATCATGCGGCGGGTGACGGTGACCTCTTCGCGCTGGACCTGTCAGCACACGGCTTCAAGGGACTGGCAGAGCCACCGCTGGTGCTGGGCTGACACTGCCATTCCGTCTCTGATCTCTCTTTATTTCTGGACCCTTCATCATGACCGCAGACGCCCCATCTTCCCGACCGTCGGCTGCGCCTGACGCGACCTGGTCAAGTGATCAGCAGTGGTTGAGCCTGAGTGCCGATGGCATCCAGCTGCAGCTGGATCTCGCCGATGGCCTGCTCAAGCTGGCCCATTTCGGGCGCATCGCGCCCATCAATCCGGATCAGCACCGCCTGATGAGCGCTGCCGCCACGCCTCAGGCGAGCCTGGATCAGCTGCCGCCCAACACCCTGTTCAATGATGCCGGGCTCGGCTTTGCCGGCTATCCCGCGCTGATCGGTGATCGCGAAGGTCGCGACTGGCTGACGGCGATGCGCCTGAGCGAGGTGGACTGTTCGACGGATGCCACCGGCGCCCACGCTCGCCTGACGCTTCGCGACAGCCTGAGTGAGCTGGAAGTGCTGCTTGCGCTGACCCTCACCCGCGAGGGCGTATTGCGTCAGCAGACGACCCTGAGCAATCAGTCATCAGCGCCCTACCGGCTCGAATGGCTGGCGGCCGCCTGCCTGCCGCTGCCGGTCCGCTTCGAGGAATGCCTGAGTTTCGGTGGCCGCTGGGTGCAGGAATTCACCGAGACGCGTCATCGTCTCAGCGAAGGCACCTTCACGCTCGAGAACCGTCGCGGGCGCAGCTCGCATCAACGCGTGCCGACGCTGATCACCGGCACGCCAGGCTTCAGCGAGCAGCGTGGCGAAGTCATCACCGCGCATCTGGCGTGGAGCGGCAACCATCGCGCCCTGATCGAGCGTCAATTCGATGGCAGCACCCAAGTGCAGATGGGCGCCCTGCTGCTGCCCGGCGAGCAGACGCTGGCCGCCGGCGACAGCGTGACCACCCCGGAAGTGGTGATGGCCTGGTCAGATATGGGCATCAATGGCGCCAGCCAGCGCATGCATCGCACCCTGCGTGCGCGCCTTGACTGGCCGGTGGCTGACAAGCCGCGCCCGGTTCACGTCAACACCTGGGAAGCGCTCTACTTCGATCACGATGCGACGCGCCTCCAAGAGTTGGTCGTTGCCGCCGGTGAGGTGGGTGCCGAGCGTTTCGTGCTCGATGATGGCTGGTTCGTCGGCCGGGATGGCGAACGCGCCGCCCTGGGCGACTGGTATCTGGATGCCGGCAAGTACCCGCAGGGACTGGGGCCGTTGATCGAGTCCGTACAGGCGCATGGCATGGAATTCGGCCTGTGGGTCGAGCCCGAGATGGTCAATCCGGACAGTGAACTCTTCCGCACCCATCCGGACTGGATTCTCGGGCTGGAGGGGCGTGAACAGCCGCTGGGACGCTATCAATGCGTGCTGGACCTGACTCGCCCCGAGGTCTGTGACTATCTGTTTGCGCGCCTCGATTCGCTGCTCAGCGAATACCCGATCAAGTATCTGAAATGGGACATGAATCGCGACCTGACCCACGCGGGCGGCCAGTCGGAGGAAGGTCGCGGCAAGCCTGCCGCCCATGCTCAGGTCAGCGCGCTCTACTCGCTGCTGGCCCGCATGCGAAAGGCGCATCCCGGTGTCGAGATCGAGAGCTGCGCCTCGGGTGGCGCGCGCACCGATCACGGCATTCTGCGGCACACCCATCGCGTCTGGACGTCTGACTGCAACGACCCCCACGAGCGCACGCATATCCAGCGCGGGGCCAGTCGCGTATTGCCGCCGGAGCTTCTGGGCGCGCATATCGGGCCGCAACACGCCCACACCACCTCGCGGCACACGACGCTCGCCTTCCGTGCCTCCACGGCACTGTTCGGTCATCTGGGGCTGGAGCTGGATGTCAGCCAGCTCGATCAGGCGGAGCGCAGTGAGCTGCGCGGCTGGATAGCGCGCTACAAGTCGCTGCGTGGCCTGCTGCACAACGGTGTCAGCTGGCGTCTGGATTGCCTGGATGACAATCAGCATACCCATGGCGTGGTCAGTCAGGATGGCCAGCAGGCCCTTTTCAGCATCAGCCAGCTGGCCATGCCACGCCACGCCGTGCCCGCCGCCCAGCCCCTGACCGGCCTGCAAGCCGACACGGCCTACCGGCTCGAGCTGCTGGAACTGCCGGAGCACCCGGAGCGACGCATGAAGCAGCTGCCCGCCTGGATCAGCCGACAACAGGCCGGCGAGCCGGTCGTTGTCTCCGGTGAGTACCTGATGCGTGAAGGCCTTGCCCTGCCGGTGCTGGACCCTGACCAGGCGATCCTGATTCACCTTCAGGCGGTTGCGGCATGACCCGTGCCGCGCAGGCCGTGATGGCCTGCGCCGCGCTCGCTCCCCATTTTCAGCTTCAAGGATGAACCCATGCAGCTCGGTGTCTGTTACTACCCGGAACACTGGCCACGTGATCGCTGGCCACAGGATGCTCGCGACATGATGGAAGCCGGCATTCGTATCGTGCGTATCGGTGAATTCGCCTGGAGTCGCCTGGAACCCAGCGCGGGCGATCTGCGCTTCGAATGGCTGGATGAGGCCGTCGAGGTTCTGGCGGCGGCCGGTCTCAAGATCGTGATGGGCACCCCCACGGCGACACCGCCGAAATGGCTGGTGGACGCCCACCCAAACATTCTGGCCGTCGATGAAAATGGCGACACGCGTGGCTATGGCTCGCGTCGTCATTACTGCTTCTCTTCGCCGACGTTTCGTACCTTGAGCGAGCGCATCGTGCGCCTGATGGGCGAGCGCTACGCAAACCATCCCGCGATCATCGCCTGGCAGACCGACAACGAGTACGGCTGCCATGACACCATCCTCAGCTACTCCGCGGCCGCCCGCGCCCGCTTCCCAGCATGGCTCGAGGCGCGCTATGGCTCGGTCGAGGCCCTCAATCAGGCCTGGGGCACGGTGTTCTGGAGCATGGAAGTCAGCGAGTTCTCCCAGGTCGAGGCGCCCGTTGGCACCGTGACCGAACCGCATCCGGCCATCGTGCTCGATTATCGACGCTTCTGCTCCGACATGGTGGTCGAATACAACCGCCTGCAGGTGGATACCCTGCGTGCCGCGGGTGTCAGCGGCGATATCGTGCACAACTTCATGGGCCTGTTCACCGAATTCGATCACTTCGATGTCGCCCGTGATCTGGATATCGCCAGCTGGGACAGCTACCCGCTGGGCTTTCTGGAGCGCGGTGCCCACGATGATGCCACCAAGGCCCATTATCGCCAGCAAGGCCATCCGGACTTTGCCGGCTTTCATCACGACCTCTACCGCGCCATGTGCAAGGGCCGCTGGTGGGTGATGGAGCAGCAGCCGGGCCCGGTCAACTGGGCGATCAGCAACGCCGCGCCCTTGCCCGGCATGGTGCGACTGTGGAGCCACGAAGCCTTCGCGCATGGCGCCGAAGTCGTTTCCTACTTCCGCTGGCGTCAGGCACCCTTCGCCCAGGAGCAGATGCACGCTGGCCTGCTGCGCCCGGACGGCTCGCCCGCCTCGGCCTGGCCGGAGCTTTTGCAGCTGCACGATGAGCTGGCGACACTCGCGGAGCATGACACGACGCCTGCCCAGCAGGCGCCCGTCGCCCTGACGTTCGATTACGCCTCCATCTGGGCCTGTCAGATCCAACCCCACGCCGAGAATTTCAACCCGCTCGAGCTGTACCTGAGCTGGTACAGCGCGCTGCGGCGACTCGGGCTTGATGTCGATATCGTCTCACCGCGCGATGCGCTCAGTGGCTATCCGCTGATCGTACTTCCCTGTCAGGTGATCGCCGATGAGGCACTGGCGGCGCGTCTGAGCGCGGCGCGCGATTCAGGCAGTCGCGTGGTGATCGGCGCACGCTCCGGCTCGCGTACGCCGGAGTTTCAGATTCCCATGGAGCTGGCACCCGGCGCGCTCAGCGAGCTGACGGGCGTCACGGTTGATCGAGTCGATGGCCTGCGCCCGGGCGCCGAGCCGGTCGTCACACTGAGCAACGGTGCACGCGGTCATGCCCTGCGCTGGCGAGACCTGCTCGATCATCAGCGCACCAGTGCACAGGTGGTAACGCGCTTCGAGGATGGCGAACCCGCCATCCTGCATCATCACGGCGTCAGCTATCTGACCGCCTGGTTGAGTGAAGACAGCCTGGTGGCGATTCTGCAGGCAGAGTGTCAGGCCTGCGGCATCACCACGCATGCCCTGCCCGACGGCGTGCGCCTGCGGCGGCGCGGGCCGCTGAGCTTCGCTTTCAACTATTCGCCTGAGTCACGCTGGCTACCCGAAGGCCTCGTCAATGACAGCGGGCTGCTGTCCGGTAGCCGGGTGCTGGCACCCGCTGACGTCTGTATCTGGATCAGTGACGAAAAACGCCCCTGAGTGCGGTGGCCCCTGCCCACTCATTCAACGCGAAAATCGACTTTGCTTGAAAGCAGGACATCTCTCGGATTTCGCGACCGGCAGAATGTTCGATCACTTATCGCGGCGCCTTCGGGCGCCGCTTTTTTGAACAGCTATTCTGGATAGCTATTCTGGGCGTCCATGTCACCTGCCCAGGCTTCATGAGTGACTACAACAGCGTGCTGACACAACTGCCCTGCTTACCGGCTGACTGAGGTTGCCACATCGTCGACATAAGGCAGACTAAAGATAACGGTATATTTTCTTATGTAAAATGACCTCTCTTTTCGCTGCGCAAGGCCAGATGGAGTTTGCCCTTGAGTGCTCGCTGACCGCACAGCGCTGCCACTTAAGGCGCATTGTTCTCATGTCAGACAATCTCTAGTGTGCTGGATGTCTCTGTATATAAGCCAATAAATAGCAAAAACAACAGGCCACGCACCTGTAAACAGGACAACCGTCGTCAATGGCAGACGACCCACGACTACGATAACGCCAACTACGAGATACCCCCATGAGTATTCTTGCCATTCTGATATCGCTCGGGCTGCTGATGTTCCTGGCCTACCGCGGTATCACCGTTCTCTTGCTTGCCCCTCTGATGGCCGCCCTCGCCGTCATCCTGTCAGGAGATGCAGCCGCCCTGCTGCCCAGCTACACCGTGACCTTCATGAGTCAGCTGGGCGGCTATCTGGCCAAATTCTTCCCGCTGTTCATCCTCGGCGCCCTGTTCGGCCAGCTGATGGCTGATTCCGGGGCCGCGCATGCCATCTCCGAAGGCCTGGTCAAACGCCTGGGCACACGCCATGTGATCCTGACCGTGGTGCTGGCCTGTGCACTGCTCACCTATGGGGGCGTCTCGCTGTTCGTGGTCGCCTTCGCCGTCTATCCGATTGGCGCCCAGCTCTTCCAGCGCACCGGCACGCCCAAGCGACTGCTGCCCGCGGCCATCGCTCTCGGCTCCTTCACCTTCACCATGACGGCACTCCCCGGCACGCCTGCCATCCAGAACGCCATCCCGATCCCCTACTTCCAGACCAACAGCTTTGCAGCGCCAGGCCTGGGCATCATCGCGGGCCTGATCATGCTGGGGCTGGGTACCTGGTGGCTGAAGGGACGTGCCAGCAAGGCTCAGGCACAGGGGGAAGGCTACGGGGTCCACAAGGACGAAGCGCTTGAGGAATCCCCCGCGCCCGCCGCACAGATGGGCATGATCACGGCGCTGATTCCGCTGGTGATGGTCATCGGCCTGAATGCCCTGCTGACCTATCTCGTCTTCCCACGCATCGATTTCTCCTACCTGAGCGAGGCCTTCCCGGAGCTTGACCCGGCGGGTGCCACCGGCATGTGGTCGATCCTGATCGCGCTGGCCTTCGCCTCCACCTGGCTGGTCATTTCACGCTGGAAGCAGTGGGCCGACCTGAAGACCACCGTCAACAATGGCTGCTTCGGCGCCATGCTGCCGGTCTTCAATACCGCCTCAGAGGTGGGATATGGCGCGGTGATCGCCAGCCTGGCCGGTTTCGCGATGGTCAAGGAGGCGGTGCTCGGTCTGTATCCGGCCAACCCGCTGATCTCGGAAGCGGTGGCAGTCAACGTGCTGGCCGGCATCACCGGCTCGTCATCCGGCGGTATGAGCATTGCGCTGTCGACTCTGGGCGAGACCTACCGCGAGATGGCCGTCAATGCCGGCATCGACCTGGAGCTGATGCACCGCGTGGCGGCGCTGGCGGCGGGCAGCATGGACACCTTGCCGCACTCCGGCGCGGTCATCACCCTGCTGACGATCTGCAAGCTGACTCATCGCCAGTCCTACGGCCAGATGTTCATGATGACGGTCGCCTTCCCGATGCTGGCCCTGATTGCCGTCGTGACTCTGGGCAGCCTGGTCGGCAGCTTCTGACCTGTGACAGCTTCTTAACAGCGGGCAGGTTCTAGACCGTGGGCAGTTTCTGGCCATGGGGGAACAAAATAGCGCCAAACCAATGACAAGAAGGCCACCCATTCGGGTGGCCTTCTTGTTGAGCAATCGCTCTGACCAGCGACGCGCTGACACCTCAATAGACGTGGTGAGCCCGCTTCGGGTCCAGCGTCTCATGGCGTGCCCGCGTCTTGATCCACAGCGTCAGGTCATCGCGGTCGGTGCCGGGATTCTCGGCGACCCACTCGACGATACGCGAAGCAATGAATTCGGCATGAAACTCGTCGTCGAACTGCAGCAGCATGAGGTCCTCGCCCGCCTGAGAGATGCGCAACAATACCTCGCTTGCCGGCAATACATAGAGATTCAACTCATGCAGATATTGCGTCGTGAAAGTCACGCGCCGAAAACGCTCGGGAACATTGCGCCCACTGTTGCTGATATCGTTCATGAAAGCCATGGCTCTCTCCTACAGTAAGGCGCTAATACATTTCGCTCATTTTTGAGCTGACCTTCTTATCATAGCGCAGAAGATATGCTGAGGGCCGGTTTATAAGAACATTTTGTTGGAATCTGCAAGTGACTCTCATTAACGCAATATCAGCTGTGTTGTTGGCGCAGGGCATCACTTTGCAAGGTTAGCTGAACTCGCGTCAGCCAGCCCGCCAGCAGCGCCTGCTTATGCCGACTCATGGTGCGATGTTGCTCGATCACTTCGCATAATCGGTCGCCGGCCGCCCGCATCCTGGTGGGACTCTCTCCTCGTGCACAGCGCTGATAATCATCCGCCAGCGCATGGATCAATTCGCGCAAGGCGTGCTGTACCGGGCGTGGCACATCGTTGCCCAATTCCCGCCGCACGAAGCCTATACCGCGTCCGATATCCATCCCTGTCAGCCCCAGCGTCAGTAGCGGCATGCCGAGCACTTGCTGCTGTGCATCATCGGGCTGACCACTTGCATTCTCGCCACTACGACGCGCTTCCTGTTCACGACTGCGAGTCTGTTCATGCCGGGCGAGGCGCAACAGTCTGTCGCCCATGCGCCCGCCGAACCAGCTGTCCAGGCGCTCGGTGGAGCGTTCCGCCAGCTCACGAATATCACTCGCCGTAGCGCGAATCAGCTGGCGCTTGTCCCAGCCGGCCCCCGGCACGGGAATCAGGCGGAAACCGATGATGGTCACGATGAGACCGATCCCGGCCGCCAGACTCCGGTTGAGGGTATAGGCGACATCGAAGGTCATGCCGTTGTCCGGCATCACCAGCAGAATATTGAACACTACGAAGGGCAAGGCGATCCCCGCCAGCGTCGGCACGACAGAGCCCATCAGGCCAAGGAACAGAGGGATACTGAAGATGATCACGAAGGGCACGAAGTGCTGGGCGTGACTGAGCATGACATTGCCGAACAGCAATACGCTCGGCACCGCCAGCAGCAGGCCCTTGAGCACCATCGGAATGATCGGTGCCGGATCACCGCGACTGACGAAGATGCCCGAGAACAGCGTGCCCAGCAGCATGGCCACCGCGCCGTTGTCCCACGCCGTCGCAAGCCAGAAGATCGCCGTGGCACTGAAGATGGCCATCGCGCGCAGCGCATCGATGGCGGCGCGTCCGTGATCGCGGTGCCAGCTCATGCTTGGCTGACGCAGCTGATGACGGCCGGGATGATTGATGACCTCGCGTGCCTGCAGGATGACCAGCGCATGCCCCAGCACCTCACGCAGACTGAACAGCAGCCGGGCTTCCAGTGCGGTGATGCTTCGCTGACCGCGAGACAGGCGCAAACATTCCCCACGCAGCTCCTTGAGCGTCTTGCGCGCCTGGGCCGTGCCTTGATTGTCGGCCATGCTTTGAAAGGCCGCGCCCAGGCGTTGCATCAGGTCCTGCGTCGGCTGACTGAAGCGTTCAGCTTCCTGACCCTGGGTCTGGTTCAGCTCACCTGTCGGTGCCATCGCCTCACCGTCATCGCGCTGTGAAGGCACAAAGAACTCGGGATGACGCAGCTGGTGCAGGGCCTTGAGGGTCGCGTAGAGACGCATGCTTCGCCGCGTCAGCAGGTGTACGCCGCGAATGCGCCCCTTGCCCTGGGGGCCTTCATAACGCGCCGAGTGGGCATCGATCTCGAGATTGTTGAGCGCATCCAGCCCGGTCATCATCTGCTCGAGCATCGCCATGCGTTCGCGTTGCTGATCTTTTAACTGGGCTTGTGAATGGCCTTGTGACTGACTTTGTGAATGGCCGTCAGTATCTCGGTTCACGGCCCTGTCCTGCTCGAGCGGCATCGAGAAGGCCAGCGCCATATAACGGAAGGTAGCATTCACCGCCGTGTCCGAAAGCTGGCCGAGATGATCCCGCACGCGTATCGGCCAGACCAGCGCACTCACGACGACAGCACACAGCGCGCCCAGACTCAGCTCGCTGAGACGTGCCAGCGCCACCGAGAAGAAGTCATCCGGCGCCGAAGACGTCAGCACCACGATGATCATGCAGGCCACCGCCGCCATCACACAGCCATAGGACAGATTGTTGTGCGTCAACGAGGCGCCATAGATGCATAGCCCGATCCACAGCGTGACCGAACCCAGCGCCAGTTCCGGCACCTGGGCAAAGCAACCCATGATCACCACGGCCACACAGGTCCCGACGAAGGTACCCGTGATCTGACAGATGCCCTTCTCGACCACCATGCCCGACATCGGACGTGTCTGCAGAAACGCCGCCGAGATCAGCGCCCAATAGGGTCGATCGAGATCGAAGAAGAAGGCGGCGTAGAGGGCCAGCGCCATCGCCAGCACCCCCTTGGTGGCGAACTTGAGGGCGAACGGCGAAGGCCTGAGGAAGGCAGCCAGAGCGGGAGACATGGATCAGTGCTTCCCGTCTTCGTCTTGGACGGCCTGAGCTGTCTCGACCGGCTCCGCCTCGACAGGTGCCGCCTTGGCCTGCGTCGCCTCATCATTGCCATCTTCAGCAGTGATCAGCCTGACACTCGCCGTCATGCCGGCGGCAAGATTGACACCTGAGGCACGTACCGCCTCGATATCATCGAATTCTACCCTCACCGGAATGCGCTGCGCCAGACGCACCCAACTGAAGGTGGCGCTGACCTGAGGCAGCTGCTGGGCATTGGTCGCGGTATTGTCATCGGCAATGCCCTGGCCTATCCCCACGACTCGCCCCTTGAAGTCTTCATTGCCGCTCATCAGCGTGATCTGGACCGGATCGCCCGGACGCACATGCTGCAGCTTGGTCTCCTGGAAGTAGGCGCTCAGGTAGAAGGAGTCGTCCTTGATCAGCGCCATCACCGCCGTGCCTGCCGTGACGTAATTGCCCTGACTGAGGTGCATGTTGAGGATGCTACCGTCGGCGGGTGCCACCAGACGCGTACGATCGAGATCCAGCTGCGCGGATTGCACCGCGGCTTCGGCCTGTTGCACATCAGCGCGGGCAACCTCGGCCTCCAGACGCGCACTGTCGCGCTCTTCCTCGCTGATGGCACGATTGGTCAAGCGACCACGACGATTGGATTCATGCTCCTTCAGACTCAGGGTCGCCCTGGCACTGGCGAGACTGGCCTTGGCCTTGGCGAGCGCCGCCTCATAGCGCGCACGATCGACCTGAAGGATGACATCCCCCTCCTTGACCCGCGTGGTATCCGCCACGTTCAGCTCACGCACCCAGCCGGAGACATCCGGGCTCAGCGTGATCACCTCGGCGCGCACCCGGGCGTCACGCGTCCAGGGACTGTACATGTAGGTATTCCACAGCCACACCGCACACCAGGCTGCAGCCGCCACCAGACATAGAGTGATGATCCATTTGACGGCTTTCTGTCGCAGGTTGCGCATGCGGTTTCCTTGGGGGATAGAGGGGCTGGAGGAAATGAGTGCCGCGAGAGGATTCGCGGGGAAGTCGAGATGACGAATGGCGAGACGCTGGGGCAATGACGTACGTCACGTCACGAGGGCAACCACCGCCGCCAGACAGATGATAAACAGCGAGATATCGAACCAGGCCTCGAACCAGAGCTCGTGATTGGCCAGCAGACGATGCAGCAGCGTGCGTATGAGACCCGCCGCCAGCAAGGCGACCAGTGCATAGACCAGCATCGGGCTGATCAGGAATTCCCCGACCACCATTTCATGCAGCGCATTGAAGCCAGACGTAACATCATTGCCTGCGGCGATTTCCTTCATCGAGATGTCCTTGACTTGCGTTGTGCGAGAGCTGGCTTGCTTTATGCGATAGCTGAATAGCGACTGTCATGCGTGCAATCAGCGTTCAACGATGGTGGCTGCTTGGCGTGCATTCAAGGCCCGCGGGTGAACTGTTCCACTGCGCGAATCTTGAGGGCAGCGTCATCGCTGAGAATATATGCAGGCTAACATTTTTCGCCGCCGTGCACCGTTGCGTGAGAAGAATCACCCCATTCCTTGCACAGCGCGCGACCAGAATTCGCTCTCCATTTGGCTGCGCGCTAACCGGCACAACCGGAATGGACACCAGGCATTCAGGTGACAGCAGCGGTTAAGGTAGCCTGAGACGCAAAACGGCTTACCCAGAAGGCAAGCCGTTTGTTTTGCACAGTGAAGACCACAAGTGATGATCGTGAGGGTCGACTACACCGCGTAGCCGAGCACGCGTGGCAGCCACAAGGCGAGCTCAGGGAACAGCATCACCACCGCCAGCGCCGCCAGCATCGCCACCACGAAGACCATCGCCCACCCGACCGTCTTCTCGAGTCTTACTCCGGCTACGCTACTGGTCACCATCAGGTTGACCGCGACTGGCGGGGTGAACTGCCCGATCGCGATGTTCATCGCCAGCAGGATACCGAACCACACCGGATGCCAGCCGAAGTGCTGCATCACCGGAATCAGCACCGGCATCAGGATCAGGTAGATGGAGACTGCATCCAGCAGCATCCCGGCGATCAGCACCGCCACCATCACCAGAATCAGCAGCGTCGTTCCGCTATCCGACAGCGTGATCAGCCATTCGGCCAGATGCCGGAAGGTACCCAGCATGGTACCCGCCCAGGCGAATATGCCCGCCAGCGCGATGATCAGCATCACCACACCGGAGATGACGGCCGCCTCCCTGAGCAGCTCCCACACCTGAGAGAGCTTGAGCTCGCGGGTGATGAAGAGCCCGACACACAGCCCATAGGCAGCCGCGACCACTGCCGCTTCCGTGGGCGTGAAGAGGCCTGAACGCAGACCGCCAAGGATGATCACCGGCGCCAGCAGGGCCGGGATCGCTGAGCGAAACGCCGGGCCCAGCGCGATACGCTCGACCTGAGCCGGGTCTTCCCAGCGATAGCGACGCGAGAGGAACCAGGCCGGCAGCAGCAAGGCCACGCCCACCAGCAAGCCCGGAATCAGCCCTGCGGCAAACAGCGCACGTAGATCCACCCCCGGTACCACGATGGAGTAAAGAATCAGCGCGATGGACGGCGGGATCAGGATCGCCGTGGAGGCCGAGGCCGCGATCAGCGTCGCCGAGAACGCCTTGGGATAGCCCGCCCGCGTCATGCTGGGGATCATCACCATCGCCACCGCGGCGGCATCCGCCGGACCGGAACCACTCATGCCGCCCATGATCAGACACACCAGCACCGCCACCAGCGCGAGGCCACCATGCCGTGGGCCGATCAGCGCCTGGGCGAATCGCACCAGCCGCGCCGCCACTCCGGCACGCTCGAATACCAATCCAGTGAGAATGAACAGCGGAATGGCGATCAGCGGATACTTGGCGATGCTGTTGTAGGTGTTGGTGCCGAGGGTGGCCAGCATGCTGACCGGTAGCTCCGCCACGATCCCCACCGCACCCGAGAGTCCCAGCGCGAAGGCCACCGGCACGCCGAGTATCAACAGCGCGGCAAAGCTTGCGAGCAACCAGAGATCAGGACTCATGATCTGACTCCTTGTGCTCCAGCGACGCATTCTGTGCGGGTCCCTGACCAGGCCCTTGCCTGAGACGCTCGACACACTGCTGCAGCTGACGCCAGGCCATCGCCAGCGCCAATATCGGCAGCCAGATCACGTACCACCAGTTGGGCAGGCCCAGGCCCGGTGACAGCGAGTCCCATTGATACTCCTCCAGCGCGAAGGTACCCCCGAACCACACCACCAGCCCCAGCACGACCAGCACCGCCAGGGTCTGCAATACCACGACCAGTCGCCAGAGCGGCAACGGCAACACGTCTTCCAGCAATGCGATACGAATATGTGCCTGACGGCGAATCGCCACCGAGGCGCCCGCCAGCGTCAACAACACCAGCAGGAAGACCGAGAATTCCTCGGTAAAGGCAAAGGAGGCATCGGTGGCGTAGCGCACCACCACATTGGCCAGACTGATGATACCGATCAGCCCCAGCGCCAACGCCGCCAGCCAGGATTCCGGCCGCACGCGTGGCGGTGGTCTGTCCGCGGGAGCAGGCGCTCCGTTGGCGCCGTCTTGCAAGGTTTGCGGTGATGCTTGTTGAGAGGTTTGTTGCGACTTTTGCGACATGACACGCGATCCACACGAACGCCGAGGCTGTCAGGCCCCGGCGTGGTTCTTCACTCAATAACGCGCACAGACCGCATTATTCCCGATGTCATCTACTCAGTGAGCAGCGGCGATGGTGGCCCTGGCAGACTCAGCGCGAGGCCTCGACCTCGGCACGTGCCGTCTCGACCAGCGCCTCACCGATCTTCGGTGTCCAGCTGGCGTAGACCGACTGGGTGGCGTCACGGAAGGTCTGCATCGCATCCTCATCGAGCTTGACGACATTCACGCCGCGCGCCTCGATGTCCGCCAGCCGCTGGGCATTGCCCTCACGACTCATGGCGATCTCCCAGGCACCCGCTTCCTTGGCGGTTTCGGTCAGCAGAGTGCGCTCCTGTTCACTGAGCGACTTCCACACGCGCTGGTTGGCGGCGAAGATCAGCGGGTCCGCCATGTAGTGCCAGAGCGTCAGGTGGGTCTGACCGACCTGATCGATGCGCGCGACATCGAACACCGACAGCGGGTTCTCCTGTCCATCCACCGCGCCGGTGGTCAGTGCCGGCTTGGCATCCGCCCAGCTCATCTGAGTCGGGTTGGCGCCCAGCGCCGTGAAGGTATCCTGGAACAGCGGCGAGCCCACCACGCGAATCTTCAGGCCCTTCAAGTCGTCCGGCGAGGTGATCGATTTCGAGGAGTTGGACACCTCACGGAAGCCGTTCTCCCCCCACGCCAGCGGCTTGATGCCCTTGGACTCGATGGCGGCGAAGACCTGCTTGCCGGACTCGCCCTGGGTCAGCGCATCGATGGCGGCGTGATCCGGCATCAGGAACGGCAGCGAGAACAGATTGAGCTCCGGCACCTGGGGCGACCAGTTGATGGTCGAGCCCACCGCGAGATCGATCAGCCCCTGACGCATGGCCGAGAATTCCTTGGTCTGGTCCCCCGCCACCAGCTGGGCATTCGGATAGACGCGCAGGGTGAGCTCGCCACCGGAGCGCTCCTCTACCAGCTCCGCCCACTTCTCGGCCGCCTGCCCCCACGGGAAGGCATCCGACAGCACGGTGGAGACGGACAGCTCACGCGCCTCGGCATCACTCGCCATCAGCGGTGACAGCAAGGCCAGGCCAAGCACGCCGGTCATCAGGGCAGAGCGACCCGTGGCAGCGACACGCGGGCGCGCGGTCTGGCTTTCAGCAAGAGCCGGACAATGATCCAGAGAAGAAGCCGCAGATTGATCCGCAGAGCGGTGACGCAGATGACGAGAGGCGGGGCCAGCGTTGGCGTGTGCAGCAGTCAGGGTCATGAATAACCTCTTGATTATGATGTTGTTGAGTGTGTCCAGAGGCAGATTCGCATCTACTTTGGTCGCTGACCATTCGACCATGCGACAGATCGGCGCTTTTTCGACGCTCACATGCTAACTCGCTGCATTACCGATTACTGTATATTTATCCACCCCTCGGGTTTTCCGAGACCTCTTGCGTACGAAACGCTCGACCATGTGGTGTTATCAGCGTGTGTTGCCAAGGAGTGTACCCAGCGATGGAAGAGGGCCAACCCTCGCGCAGGCCCCGCCAACAGGGAGTTTGACGATATTGCCCTTTGCAGGATGCCGTGCTTTTACAGCGCCAGGGAGTCCCGAGTCCGTGTCGGGTCATGATTTCATGAGGAACTGTATAACTATCCACCCCATTACATCCTTGAGACAAATTTCACGATATGTCGCCTTTCAACCACACAATGGCGCACCACGGGTCGCAGACTCCGGATTCGGTCGGTAGACTGAGCGCCGTTCCCGCAAGGACCGACCACGACTGACCAACATCACGCACGCAAGTGTCGTACCTGACATCTCGTCGGCACCGCTCCCACGGTCCCGACCCTGACCGATGAGGCCCCTTCCATGCCGAACCCCCAGCAGGAAGCCATACCCACTCCCACCTTCGAGACCGAGCCGCTCGACACCTCGCGCAAACGACTGCAGCCGACCAGCAGTCTCGGCGCAGCGGTCGTTCTGTGGTCGCTGCTGCTGGGAATGGGGATGCTGATGCTGGCCAATGGACTGCAGGGCAGTCTGTTGGGGATTCGCGCCTCCTCGGAAGGCTTCAGCAATACCATGACGGGCATCATCATGTCGGCGTATTTCGCCGGCTTCCTGCTCGGCTCGACGCTTGCACCCCGCAAGCTGCGCCGGGTCGGCCATGTGCGCACCTTCGCGGCGCTGGCCTCCATCACCTCGGTGTGCATCCTGATCCACGCACTCTATGTGGTGCCCGAGGTGTGGATCGCCATGCGCTTCATCACCGGCTTCGCCTTCGCCGGCCTCTACGTGGTCGCGGAGAGCTGGCTCAACAGCCAGGCGACCAACCAGATGCGTGGCCGTCTGCTGGCCATCTACATGGTGATCACCTATCTGGGCATGGGCGGCGGCCAGTTGCTGCTCAACGTCGCCAACCCGGACACCTATCTGCTGTTCATCCTGGTGTCGGTGATCATGTCGCTGGCACTGGTGCCGATGCTGCTGTCCGCCTCACCACAACCGGAAGGCGCGCAGCCGGAGGCCATGGGGATCGTTCGTCTGCTGCGCCTGGCACCGCTGGGCACCCTGGGCGGCTTCGCCACTGGTATCGCCAACGGCACCGTCTTCGGCATGGGCGCGGTGTACGCGGACCGCGCGGGCCTGCCGGTGCAGGAAGTCTCCTGGTTCATGGGTGCCTTCATTCTGGGTGCCGCCCTGCTGCAATGGCCGCTGGGCAAGCTCTCCGACAAGCTCTCGGCCAAGAAGGTGATTCTGGGCTGCAGTCTCGGGGCGATCGCGCTGTCCATCGGTGGCGTGCCGTTCAGTGGTGGCAGCATGCTGACCATGGCGCTGCTGGGTGCAGGCCTCGGCGGGTTGATCCTGACCCAGTACTCGCTGTTCCTGGCGGCGGCCAACAACCTGCTGACCACGCCACAGATCATCTCCGCCAGCGGCACGCTGGTGCTGATGCATGGCGCGGGCGCGATTCTGGGCCCGCTCACCGCGGGTCTGCTGATGGAGCGCTTCGGGGCCGTCGGCTTCCTCTATACCCTGACTGCCATTCACGTGCTGATCGTGATTCTGGCCGCCAGTGTCACCAGCAAGCCGCGCCAGGAACTGGATGCCGAGGAAGGCGATCACCCCGGCCACTATGTGGTGGCGCCCTCCACCACCAGTCCGCTGAGCGCCGCCTGGGTCGAGGAAGCCATCACCGAGCCGGAAACCGGTCAGCTGGAATTCGACTTCGATGCCGAACCTGAGCCGGAACCGAGCGAGGAAGAGCTCGCTGCCCAGCAACAGGAAGCCTCCGCTGAAGCAGAGGAAGGCGTCGTTCAGCAGGTCGACAACGAGGAAGGCGTGATGAACGATCGCGTCACCGGCATGGAAGACGACTGGCATCTGGATGGCCATATCGACGAGCAGGCCCAGCACCTCAGCGAAGAGGAACGCCGCGTCAAGTCGGAACCGGAGCGCGAGAGCTACTGATCACGTCTGACGACATGCTCGAGTGATAAACAGGAACACCGCCTCTCAGGGCGGTGTTCTTGGTTGGGGCGGGCGAAATAGCGGCGGGCGAAACAGGGACAGGAGAAACCGAGATAGGAGAAAGAAGGCAGGCGTAACAGCAAGACGGTTCAGCGAGAGGATAAAGTTCGGGGAAACGAAGAAGGCTCACAACGATAGAGGCTCAGCGACGACGCTTGCCCGCCCGTGCCACCAGATGCGGTGCCAGCACACCCTGCAGCCGACGCACGGCCTGGGAATGCAGCTGCGAGACACGCGATTCAGTGACATCGAGTACCGCGCCGATTTCCTTGAGGTTGAGCTTCTCCTGATAGTAGAGCGCCATCAACAGCTTCTCGCGCTCCGGTAGCCGCGCGATGGCCTCGTTCAAGGCCCGCCGCGTATCGGCCTCTTCCAGGGCATCATGCGGCAAGGCAAACGGCGTGGCGAAGGGTGTCGCCTCGGGCGAGGCATAACCACCCGCCAGCCCGCCTTCCTCATCCATCATCTCGTCCAGCGACATCACCATGCCGTTGTTGGTGTCCAGCAGCAGGCGGCGATAGTCCTCCAGCTCAAGCCCCATGGCGGCGGCGATCTGGGTCTCCTCGGGCGGATAGCCCAGGCGCTGCTCCAGCTGCTGGATCACGCTCTCAAGCTCGCGACCGGCCCGGCGCACACTGCGCGGCAACCAGTCACGCGAGCGCAGCTCATCGAGCATCGCGCCGCGGATGCGCTGACTGGCATAGGTGGCAAAGCTGGCGCCGTGGCCCTGCTCATAGCGGCCCACGCATTCACACAGCCCCAACATGCCGGCCTGAATCAGATCCTCGAGATCGACACTCGCTGGCAAGCGCACCTGCAACTGCAGCGCGATGCGGCGCACCAGCGGCTGATACTCGGTGTAGATATCCTGCTGGGCCATGCGCCCATTGGCGGTATACATCGGCGTCCTGGTCCTCGCTTGCATCCCTCGGGGTCGTTTGACTCAGGGTCGCGCCCCCATCGTCGGGAATCCTGTTCCCAGCGTATTGTCGCGCCCCCGCCACAAACCATTCGCTCGAATAGCTACCCTCAGCGACGGCTTTCCTGCCTTACGTCGCCACTCCGCCTCGGGGAGGCGGAAATGAAGGAAGACAGGAAGAGACAGAGAGGGAAGACGAGACACGCAGAATGCCCGCCAGCCGGTCGACAGAATGTCGCGAGGGTGGAGCGAGGGTGGAGCGAGGGTGGAGCGAGAGTGGAGCGAGGGTGGAGCGAGGATGTCACGAGGAGCGCCCGCAAGAAGAGCGCGCAAGGAAAGCCAGCGGGACAGCCGAAATGAGAAACGTCAAAAGGCCGCAAAAAATTTCTAAAGTTCTGTCGCGCCGCGACGATAACTGAAGCAACGGCACAGGAGTCGTTACTGGCGACACGCCATCTATCTCCCCATTACGACAGGAAGTGACACATGGCTTCAGTGATCAATACCAACACCCTTTCCATGGTGACTCAGCAGAACCTTAATCAGTCACAGAACGCCCTGAACACCTCCATGGAACGTCTGTCCTCCGGCCTGCGTATCAACAGCGCCAAGGACGATGCCGCCGGCCAGGCCATCGCCAACCGCATGGACTCCCAGATCACCGGCCTATCCCAGGCACAGCGTAACGCCAACGATGGCATCTCTGTCGCACAGACGGCTGAAGGCGCTTTAAATCAGGTCAACGATAACCTGCAGCGCGTACGTGAACTGACTGTGCAGGCACAAAGCGGAACTAATAATGCAGATGATCTAAGTTCAATTCAAGATGAAATCACCATGCGAATGGAAGAGATTGAACGAATCACAGAACAAACAAGCTTCAATGGCATTAATGTTCTTGAGTCAGATCAAAACCTGAGTATCCAAGTAGGCTCTAATGATGGTGAATTAATTGATATAAAGCTTCAAGCCGTATCCTCATCAACTCTGGGAATGTCAGGATTCGATATAACAAATACATTCTCAAGTAAAAATCTAACTGAAGTTGTCTCGGGTGGAACAGTAAATACCACTGAAACAGCTAGCATAAAAGCTAATGCGTATTCACCGGCACCAGGCACAGCAGACCTTGAAGCTGAAGGAGTGTATGAGAAAAAGACTGGGGATGGTTATGTAGTAAAAGCTGAGAATGGCCAATATTACGAATTAACCACTAATGAAAACACCGGTAAAATGACGTGGGACTCAGGATCCAGCTCTGTTGCAGCGTCAGATGTAAACGAAACACAAGCAGTTACTTCGATTACTGAAAAAACTACTGCACCGTTAACTGTTAATTATGTGGGGAGCGATTCGTTCCTTGCTGATGGCTCGACGACAGTTAGCGGAATTTACCAGCGAAATGATATTGAACAAAACTATATCGATGACCCTGCAAGCGATACTATTACAGGCTACGCCACAAAAGGAACAGATGGAAAGTTCTATGAAGTTGAATTAAGTGTTGACACCACCGATAGTGGTTATGATGTTAATGATAAGTCTACATGGGTAATGCAAGCTACGCTCGTAGGCACTGACGAGGGCACTGGTAATGGCACAAAGGCAGTAGAAGTTAGTATCGGAAATATCAGCAACAGTTCAGCGACTGAAACTGAAATCGGTATTACAGAAACGTCCATCTCTTCCAATGATGATTTAAAAAATGAAGCACTAGCATCCGCCCCTGTATCTACAGGTCTATATGCACTTTCTGATGGCAGCGGGTACGCGGTAAAAGCAGACAATGACGAATATTATGCAGCCACAGTCGCAAGTGATGGGGGTGTGACTTGGGATTCATCCACCACATCGATATCTTCATCTAAAATTGATACCACTACTGGTACCATTGATAATGTTTTAACTGGCACAACAACGATCACACCAACTGGCTTAGCAGAAAATGAATCCCTATATCAATTGGCAGATGCAGATGGGGCTTCTCCAGGCTCATATGTAGTAAAAAGCACCGATGATAATGGTAATACAACTTACAATAGCGCGACATTAGACACAGATACTGGTCTAGTGACCAAAAGTGAAGACATATTAACTTTCGACCCCTTATCACAAATCGACAATGCACTTAAAACAGTTGATACACTGAGGTCTGGTCTAGGTGCTGTTCAGAACCGTTTCGACTCTGCCATTACCAACCTGGCAACCACTGAAACCAACCTCTCGGCAGCCCAATCGCGTATTCAGGATGCCGATTATGCAGAAGAAGTCTCCAGCATGACGACTGCACAGATTCTGCAGCAGGCGGGGACTTCCATGCTGACTCAGGCCAACCAAGTGCCGCAGAACGTGCTGTCACTGCTGGGCTGATCTCTGGTTCGCGTGCTGTATAGGCCTGTCACTCATCATGAGTGGCAGGCCCGTCACTGGCAGAGGATAGTGGCCTTGTTGATATGGGTCCTTTTAGTCAACAGCGCTCTTGCATTTCAACTTCCGCCAGCGATAACCAGCAGCACCCAAAAAGGGCAGACGCATCACGTCTGCCCTTTTTCATTGGAATGGGACATGAATCACACCGCCATATTCATGATTTCCTTGTAGGCGCTCAGCAACTTGTTGCGCACCTGCACGGTCATCTCGAATTCCAGTGAGGCCTTCTGGCCTGCCACCATGACCTGATCGAGGCTGACATCCGGGCTACCCAGTTCGAAGGCCCTGGCCTGCCCCGCCGCGACCTGCTGTGACTGGCTGACGCGCGCCAGCGAATCTTTGAGCATGCCGGCAAAGCCCTGTGCATCAGTACCGCTGGCCTCTGACACTGCGCCCACCGATTGAGCGTTGCTCCCGGCCGCCTGCGCCGCCATCTGATCGAGCTGCTGCAGACTGCCCGTCATCGCGGATGACATCGCCGCGCCGACTGCCTCAATCGCCATCTCGCCTCTCCTTCCTCAACACGCGCCATTCATCTGCCGCTTTCAGTGGGGCTCAGACTACCAGTCAGTCGAGCGGCTGAAAGTGACTAATACCCCTGTTTTGCGACGCTATTCGTCTGATTGGATGTGCGCCCAGCTTCGATAATGGCCAGCCTACGCAAGAAGGCGCTGCGAAACGCGACATTGTTGATCCATCGTTTTCATGTTTCGCCCTGCTTGCTGGAATCACCCGCTGCGAGTTCAGACCACGGCGCTTATCGGACATCTGCATGAGTACACCCAGCCAGACAGCGCCCCAGTCGGGCACCTCGACGACGTCAGAATCATCGGACAAGCCAGCCAATCCCTTGTTGGCGCGTCTGGCGGCATTGCCACGTCTGCCGCTCATCATGGCGGCCGCCTTCAGCGTGGCCGTCATCGTCGCGTTGTTGCTGTGGGGCGCTGGCACCCAGTGGAGTGTGCTCTATCGTGATCTGCCCGCCAGCGAAGGCGGCGAGATCGTCGCGCAGCTGGAGCAGACCGGCGTGCCCTATCGGCTGAGCAATGAAGGCGCCACCGTCGAGGTCCCCAAGGAAGATGTCTATCGTCTGCGTCTGGCACTTGCCCAGCAGGGCCTGCCCAGTCAGGGCGGTTCCGGCTTCGAGCTGATGGATACCCAGGCCTTCGGCATCAGCCAGTTCACCGAACACGTCAATTATCAGCGCGCCCTGTCCGGCGAACTGTCGCGCACCATCGCCAGTCTCGAGCCCGTGTCCAGCGCCCGTGTGCACCTGGCACTGCCGGAAGATTCCGTCTTCGTGCGCGAGCGCCGCCCAGCGACGGCGTCCGTCGTGGTTGAACTCAAGGGCGGCCAGCAGCTCAAGGCACGTCAGATCCAGGCCATCCAGCATCTGGTGGCCGGCAGCGTGCAGGGCCTGGCCAGCGAAGACATCACCGTCGTCGATCAGGACGGCAATCCGCTGTCGCGCCCGGCGGGCGATGCGCTCAATCTCGATGGCAGCGCGCTGGAATATGCCCAGGCACTGGAGCGCAGCTATCAATCGCGCATCAATGCCCTGCTGACGCCACTGGTGGGACGCGACAACTTCCGCGCCGAGGTCAGCGCCCAGCTCGATTTCTCCCACGCCGAAGAGACCGAAGAGCACTACACGCCCAATCAGCAGCCGGGCAGCGCAGCGGTGCGCAGTGAACAGCTCAACAACACCGGCGCCGGCGAGATGCTCGGCATCGGCGGCGTGCCAGGCGCCCTCTCCAACACGCCCCCGGGAATTGCCGCCTCGCCCATCAATGCCGATGACGCGGCGAATGCTGACGGCACCACACAGACTGACGACGCGGCCAGCGGTCTGAGCAACTATCAGCGCAGCAGCACCATCAACTATGAAGTCAACAAGCGCGTGCGCCACACCCGCGCGCGCCTGGGACGCCTCGACAATCTCTCGGTGGCAGTGGTGATCAATCACCGTCGCATCATGGACAGTGACGGCAACCCGACCAGCGAACCACTGGCAGACGATCAGCTGGCACAGATCGATTCGCTGGTGCGCGAGGCGATGGGCTTCAACGCCGAGCGTGGCGACAGCCTGAGCGTGATCAATGCGCCCTTCATGACCGCCGAGCAGCAGAACGCCGGCCCGCCGCAGCAGTGGTGGGTGAAGTGGCTGAACAATCCCGAGATGCAGGCGCTGGCCATCGAGCTTGGCCGCTACCTGATCATCGGCTTCATCGCCTGGCTGCTGTATCGCAAGTTGCTGCGCCCGCTCTTGCAGCCGCTGCTGCGTCCGCAGGAAGCCTACCAGACCATCGGTCAGCCGCCCGGCACTCAGGCAGCCGGCAGCGCTGTGGGTGGCATCGGCGGCATGGAGTCAGGCCTGACGACGGCCAATGGCGACCTGGGCAGCATGATGGCGAGTCAGACAGCACCGGCCAGTGGCCCGCGCACGCCGACCACCTATCAGCAGAACCTCAAGGATGCACGTGACATGGCCCGCGATGACCCGCGCATGGTCGCCATGATCCTCAAGAACTGGATGAGTCACCATGAGTAAGACACTGACGAACATGGAACGCAGCGCGGCCCTGATCATGAGCCTCGACGAGGACAGCGCCGCAGAGGTCTTCAAGTTCCTGTCTGCCCAGGAGATCCAGCAGCTCAGTGCGACGATGACCAACATGCCGCAGGTCACCCAGGAGCAGATGGCGAAGACGCTGGAGGAATTCCACGCCGACAGCGAGCAGTTCAGCGCCGTCAATCTGCTCTCTACCGACCATATCCGCTCGGTGCTGGTGAAGGCGCTGGGGCAGGAGCGCGCCAGCTCGCTGCTCGAAGACATCTACGAGAGCTCCGGTCAGAACAATGGCATCGAGACGCTGAACCTGATGGAGCCACCGCTGGTGGCCGAGATGATCCGCGACGAACATCCGCAGATCATCGCCACCATCATGGTGCATCTGGAGCGCCATCAGGCCTCGCAGATTCTCGAGCATTTCTCCGACACCCTACGCAACGATGTGCTGCTGCGTATCGCCACCTTCAGTGGCGTGCAGCCGGCGGCCCTGCAGGAGCTGACCGAAGTGCTGAGCAACATGCTCAGCGGGCAGAACCTCAAGCGCAGCAAGATGGGCGGCATTCGCACCGCGGCCGAGATACTCAACCTGATGCCGGGCCAGCAGGAAGAGCAGGTCCTCGAGGCGGTGCGCAACCACGACGAGAGTCTGGCGCAGCAGATCATCGACGAGATGTTCGTGTTCGAGAACCTGGTCGGGCTCGAGGACCGCTCCATCCAGCTGCTGCTCAAGGAAATCGACAACGAGACGCTGGTCACGGCGCTCAAGGGCTCCCCCGAGGCGATCATCCAGAAATTCCTGCAGAACATGTCGCAGCGTGCTGCCGAGATGCTGCGTGATGACATGGAGGCGCGCGGCCCAGTGCGTGTCACCCAAGTGGAAGCCGAACAGAAGAGTATCCTGCAGACGGTGCGTCGACTGGCCGACAGCGGCGAGATCGTGATCAACAGCGGTGGCGAGGATTATGTCTAATGAGGAGCATGTCTAGTGAGGACCATGTCCAGTTCTGATCCGCATCATGACGCGTCTGGCCCGTGGGCCGAGCGCGACGTGGCAGGCAGCGATGACATGCATCAGTGGCAGCCGCTGGAACTCGACGCGCTGGATGGCAAGTCCGCACCGCCTCAGTCGGGTGGCGGCTTTCAAGCCGGCATGCCGCACACTGCGGCGCCGGATGTCGGCCTGATTCGGCGCATGGCGCAGCGTGCCCGTTCGACGTTCGAGCAGGAGACGCTACAGCAGCAACAGGCGGCACGTGACGAGGGCTATGCCGCGGGCGAGAAAGCCGGTTATGAAGCGGGTCTGGCGCGTGCAAGGCAGGAAGCCGCCGAGCAGGCGGCGCGTCAGGCCGAGGCCGCCCAGCAGGCGCTCGAACAACAGGCTGCCCAGCTGGCACCGTTGATCGAGAACCTGCAGCAATCGCTGGCGTGCCTGGATGAGCAGATCAGCGATGAACTGGCGGCACTGGCCATCAGCGTCGGACAGCATCTGGCTCGCGAGGCATTTCGTGCTCACCCGGAGCACATCATCGACAGCGTGCGCAGCCTGCTGGCGGCGGACCCGCCGCTGATCGGCCGTCCGCGTCTTTTCCTGAATCCAGACGATCTGCCGCGCGTCGAGCGAGCGATGGGCGAACAGCTCGCCAAGCTGGGCTGGCAATGTCTGCCCGACGCCAGCCTGAGCCTCGGCGGGTGTCGCGCCGAGGCCGACAGCGGCTGTCACGATGCCAGCCTCGAGAGTCGCCTGGAGATGCTGTCACGCCAGCTGCGCCATCGCGGCAGCGCCGACGGCAGCCTGCATGGCAAGGACGAGGCCAGCGGCTCGCGGATCGTGCAACGCCAGTCGTCAGAACATGCACAGCCAGAGCAGGCACGCACTGAGCTGGCAGGAGATCGCACATGAGTGACACGCCATGAGCACCTCTTCCGCACAGCAATGGCGCAGTGCGTTGGGCGCCATTCGTGAGCGCGTCGAGAGCCTCGAGCCCCAGCGCAGCAATGGCCGCCTGGTGCGCGCGACCGGCCTGGTGCTGGAAGCGGTCGGCCTGCGGCTGCCGGTGGGTGCCAGCTGTCTGGTCGAGCTGGGCGCGAACCTGCCGCCGGCCGAGGCCGAGGTGGTCGGCTTCGCCGATCAGACCCTCTACCTGATGCCCATCGACCCGCTCAGTGGCGTCGCACCGGGCGCGCGGGTGTTTCCCCTCGGGCATGGCAATGTCGGCGAGCGACGCTATCCGGTCGGCGAAGCGCTGCTCGGACGGGTCGTCGACGGCGTGGGCCGCCCGCTGGATGGCCTCGGCCCGCTGGAAGATGTCGAACATGCGCCGCTGGAGAGCCGCCCGCTCAACCCGCTGGAGCGCGCGCCCATCGACACGCCACTGGATGTCGGCATTCGTGCCATCAACGCCTTGCTGAGCGTCGGCCGTGGCCAGCGCATGGGGCTGTTCGCCGGCTCTGGCGTCGGCAAGAGTGTGCTGCTGGGCATGATGGCGCGCTTCACTGATGCCGATGTGATCGTGGTCGGCCTGATCGGCGAGCGTGGACGCGAGGTGCAGGAATTCATCGAGAACATTCTCGGCGAACAAGGTCTCAAGCGCGCCGTGGTCGTGGCCACGCCAGCCGACATGACGCCGCTGCATCGCCTCAAGGGCGCCAGCTACGCGACGCGCATCGCCGAATCCCTGCGTGACAGGGGCCAGAATGTGCTGCTGATCATGGATTCGCTGACCCGTTACGCGATGGCCCAGCGCGAGATCGCCCTGGCCATCGGTGAGCCACCGGCCACCAAGGGCTATCCGCCTTCGGTCTTCGCCAAGCTGCCAGCGCTGGTGGAACGCACCGGCAACGGACGGCGTGGCGGCGGGTCGATCACCGCCTTCTATACCGTGCTGACCGAAGGCGATGACCAGCAGGACCCCATCGCCGACAGTGCCCGCGCGATTCTGGATGGACATATCGTGCTGTCGCGGCGCATCGCGGAAAGCGGCCACTACCCGGCCATCGATATCGAAGCCTCGATCAGCCGCGCGATGTCGGCGGTGGCGCCGGAACGGCAGCTCACCCGCGCCCGTCGCTTCAAGCAGTTCTATTCCAGTTATCAGCGCAATCAGGACCTGATCGCCATCGGCGCCTACCAGCCCGGCAACGACAAGGTGCTCGACGCCGCGGTGCGCCTGCACGAGCCGATGGGACGTTTCCTGCAACAAAGCACTACACAGCACGCAAGTCTTGCCGATAGTACGAACATGCTCGAACAATTGCTGGCCCAGCCATGATGGCCGCCTTCACCTGTCATTGATCGGGAACCCTCACTGAATGGCCATCTCATCGTCACGTTTCGACACCCTGACCCAGCTGAGCGAGCGCCGGCGTGATGGCGCTGCGCGCCAGCTCACCAGCCAGCGTCAGCGTCAGGAAACCGCCGCCCAGCAACTGGTCACCCTCGAGCAATACCGTCTCGACTACTGTCAGCAGATGCAGGCACGCCTGACTCAGGGGCTGGACCCGGCCAGCTGGCACAACTATCAGGCCTTCATCGCCTCGCTGGACAAGGCGATTGCCCAGTGTCGCGCGCGGGTGGCCCAGGAACAGACCCAGACGCACCATCAGCATCAGCGGCTGGTGAAGGAACAGCAGACCCACGCGGCCTGGCAGGGCCTGGCGGACCGCGCCAGCCTGAGCGCCGCGCTGCAGGCACGTACCGCCGAGCAACGTCAGAGTGATGAACAAGCCACCCAGGCCTGGTTACGCCGTGCCAATGGCTGAAGACGGCCAGTCGGAGGAGTGACACCATGACAGACACTGCACGCATCTCGATGTTGTCGGCTACCTCGCCAACCAGGGCGCCGACCAGCGCCAAGGTCTCCTCTGAGGAGGCTGGCTCGCGCAACGACACAAGTTCATCTTCCTCTGAGAGCGCCTTCGAGGCACATCTGTCACGCGCCCAGCGTGAGGATCGTCAGCAGGACAGGCAAACGATACAGACGCAAGCGCTAGACGCACAGCAGCAGCGTGTCGAGCGTCGCGAGGCGGCTGAAGACAAGCATGCGCAGCACCTCGAGCAGGCTCAGGCAGCGTCGTCAGAGACATCGCCCACTCCGGACCCCACCGCTGCCGCCCTCCAGAATGGCAACCTCCCGCCTGCCCAGCCCTCATCGGCAAACGGACAGCGATCAGCACAGTCACTCGAGGCCTCACGACTGGATAGCAGCGTCGAGCGCGGCATCTCGCGCATGCAACAGCTGCAGCAACTCACGCAAGGCGGCCAAGGCACCTCTGGCAGTAACGAGGCAGCGCTGAATACGACATTGGACACGACAGCAGGAGCGACAACGCCCGCTGGCGCGCAGGCACTCTCTACCGCGGGCAGCACATCGGCCAACACGGCAGGCAGCACGGCACTACAAGGTGACTGGCTCGCCACGCTGCGCAATCCTGCGGCGGCGGGACTGGATGGGGCCATTGCGGATCAGTCGCCCAGCAACAGGAGCTCCGCGACAGCGGCAGGCAGCCTGAGCACGGATGCGCCCTCCTCACTGACGGATGGCGCGCTGGGTCCACTGACCGAGGAGGCCATTGAAGGCGTCACCGCCAAGGTCGACGGCGCCCTGCTTGATGCCAACAGCTCACGCGCCGGTGCCGATCAGTCCCAGCTCTCGGGTGCGTCATCTGCTGGCGTATCAGCCGGCGCGTCGAGTTCGACCGCTGCAGGCAGCGCCGCCATGCTCAATGCTGCCGGCAATCCAGCAGCCAATCCAGCGGGCATGGCACCTGGCACCTTGATCCCCGCAAGCGTCGGCACTCAGGCCTGGCAACAGGCACTCAGCGAGCAGGTGGTACGCATGCAGCTGAGCAAGTCGCCACAGGCCGAGATCGCCCTCAATCCGGCCAACCTGGGCAAGCTGACCATTCGCCTCAACATCGGCGAACAGGGCACCAGTGCGCACTTCGTCGCCGGCCACCAACAGGTGCGCTCGGCTGTCGAGTCATCCCTGAGCGAGCTGCGTCAGGCGCTGGAATCCCAAGGGCACGAGCTGACGGCGATCAGCTTCAGTGCTCAGGACGACACACCTGACAACACACCGGACGAGGCGGCGGACAACTCGGCCAATCAGGGTCAGTTCGCCCAGCACCTCGAGGGTCAGCCGGCGAGTGATACCAGCACAAGCGCTGACGCCATGGAGGGAAGTCTCGCCGCGGGAAATCTCACAAGCAATCTTGCAAGTGCACCCCAGGCAGCCTGGGGGCAGCGTGAATGGCAGGCATGACGGGCCTGGCGCTTGCCAGGTGCTTGTGTCAGCGGCTCCCGTCAGGTAGCTGTCAGATGAGCCCGCCTGGCGCGTCATCATTCAAGTAAGCGCTCGCACGTGGCGTTATTCCGCCGTTCGATAACCACGCCTTCGGTCATACTGGCCCCGCCACCGACTCCAGGGACACCGCACCACGATGTCAACGATTATCACCACCCCCGCCAGTCAGCGTCGCTCCTGGCTGCTGATCGGGGTCATCAGCCTGATGAGTGCCGTGATCGCGGCGCTAGTGGCCGTCTATTTCGCACTGCCGATGCTCAGTGATCAGAAGGCCGCACAGGACGCCGAGCCGGAAGTCGTGGTCGTGCCACCGCCGGTCTTCATGCCGCTGGCACCCTTCACGGTCAACCTGGAAAGCCCGCGCGGCAATCGCCTGCTCTATATCGGCATCACGCTCAAGATGGCCGATCAGGACGCGGTGGCGCGTGTGGAAGAACTCAAGCCCGAACTCAAGAGCCGTCTACTGCTGTTGCTGTCGGGCCAGAGCCCGGATGAGCTGATCACCCAGGCCGGCAAGCAGACACTGCAGAGCACCCTGACCGAGGCACTTTCGCGCCCCTACAGTGAAGGCGGCCAGCCACTGGCCATCTCCGGCGTGCTGTACAACGACTTCATCGTGCAATAACTGGCCATGGCTCAAGACGATCTGCTGTCACAGGACGAAATCGATGCTCTGCTCTCCGGCGTGAACGGTGACAGCGGTGCAACGGCTGACGCCTCGAGCACGCCCGGCGAAGCGCGCATTCGCCCCTTCGACCCGGCGAGCCAGCACCGCATCATCCGGGATCGCCTGCATGCCCTGGATATCATCAACTCGCGTTTCAGTCGCCAGTTCCGCATGGGACTGTTCAACCTGATCCGCCGCGGCGCCGATATCACCGCCGGGCCGGTGCAGTTCCTGAGCTACAACGAATTTTCTCGCAACGTGCCGGTGCCGACCAACATCAACCTGTTCACCATGAAGCCGCTGCGCGGCACCTCGATGCTGGTGTTTCCGCCCAGTCTCGTGTTCATGGTGGTCGACAGCCTGTTCGGCGGTGACGGCCGCTTCGTGACCAAGTCAGAGGGCCGCGAATTCACGCGCACCGAACAACGCGTCATCCAGCGCCTGATGCAGCTGGCCTTGAATGCCTACCGCGACGCCTGGTCGGCGGTCTACGCCGTGGAAACCGACTATCTACGCAGCGAGATGCAGGTCAAGTTTGCCAATATCACCAGCTCTCCCAACGAGATCGTGGTGTGCACCAGCTTCCATCTGGAGGTCGGCAATCACAGCAGCGACTTCCAGATCTGCCTGCCCTACTCGATGATCGAGCCGCACCGCGAGCTGCTCTCGAGCCCGCTGCAGGAAACCAGCGCCGAGGGTGACAGCCGTTGGGGCGAGCGCCTGCGCAAGGAAGTGCGCGCCACCGATGTCGAGCTGCACGCCGACTTTGCCAGCATCACCACCACGCTGGGCGCATTGGCCGAACTTTCCGTGGGCGATGTGCTGCCCATCGAGAAGCCCGAGCGCGTCAACGCCTACGTCAACAATGTGCCGGTTCTCGAAGCCGGTTTCGGTCGCGCCAATGGCCACCGCGCCCTGCGCGTGACCCGCATCATCAATCATCCGATCAACACTGCCAGCGAGGACAGCGGCGATGAGTGAGCCCAATTCGCCAGACGCGCCCGCGCCCAAGGCCACCCCGAATTCCCCGACATCCGGCACTGACGACCCCTGGGCCGATGCGATGACCGAGCAGATGGGAGACGAGTGGGCCAAGGCGCTGGAAGAACAGCAGAGCGAGGCTGCCCCCCAGGGCGGCGACATCTTCGAGCCCCTCGATGGCAGCGGTGGCGGCGCACGTCCGCGCGAGCTGGACATGATCATGGACATCCCGGTCAAGATGACCGTGGAGCTGGGGCGCACGCGCCTGACCATCAAGCAGCTGCTGGAGCTGTCGCAGGGCTCGGTGATCGAGCTGGATGGCCTGGCCGGTGAGCCGATGGACATCCTGATCAACGGCTATCTGATCGCCCAGGGCGAGGTGGTCGTGGTCGAGGACAAGTACGGTATCCGCATCACGGAAATCATCACCCCCAATGAGCGGGTACAGAAGCTCAACCGCTAAGGCTGTTCCTGTCATGACCCCCGATGCCCCTGACGGCGCGATCTTGCTGCCGGATGCCAGCCCCAACACCAATACCACCACCCAGGCGCCGTCACCGGCCTTTCTCGGTAGCGACGCAAACCTGACTGCCGACACAGGGCACGACTCACCATTGGGCGCGGCCAGCCTGGTCAATACCGGGCTGGCGCTTGCCTGCGTGATCGGCGTGATCCTGCTGCTGGCATGGCTGATGAAGACACTCAGGGGTGCCCAGACACTGAGCGGCAATCGCATTGCCCTGCGCCCGCTGGCGCGTCTGGCGCTGGGTCACAAGCAGAGCCTGGTGGTGGTAGCGGTGGGCAACCAGCAATTGCTGCTGGGCGTCGGGCCGGCGGGTATCACCTCCCTCGGTGAGCTGACGGCCGAGAATGGCGGCCTGGTGCCCGCAGACGATGGCAGCACTCCGAACGACGCATCGCTGACCTCGCCTGCCTCCGCAACCGGTGGGAGCGGCGCCGCGGCCGGCTTTGCCGAGTTGCTGCGCGACCGCCTCGCCAGACGCTCGTCGGCTGCCACGTCCACCACGACGCCCTCTGATGTGACGCAAACTACTACCTCAGACAAGACAGATGACGCGGAGCCTCGCTCATGATGGGGCTGATGAGGCTGTCGCCGGGCATGAGAGCAAGCGGGCTGAAGACTGGAGGCCAGCTGACAGGGCTTCTGATCGCATTGTCAGCATGCCTGCTGACCAGCCAATCGGCGCACGCCGATGTGCTCAGCGGCCTGACCAGCCAGCCACTGCCGGACGGCGGCGAGTCCTGGTCGCTGAATATCCAGACGCTGATCCTGCTCAGTGGCCTCGCCCTGCTGCCGGCAGCCTTGCTGATGATGAGTGCCTTTACCCGCATCATCATCGTGCTGGGCCTGCTGCGCACCGCGCTGGGCACCGCGTCTGCGCCGCCCAATCAGGTGCTGGTCGGCATCGCGCTGTTTCTGACCTTCTTCGTGATGTCGCCGGTGCTGGAGCGTATCTACGACGAGGCCTGGCAACCCTATGACAGCCAGGCCATCAGTCTGCAGGAAGCCATCGAACGCGGCGGCGATCCGCTGCGCGAATTCATGCTCGGTCAGGTGCGTGAGCCGGATATCGCCCTGTTCGCGCGCCTGGCCAGGGTCGAGGAAATCCAGACCCCGCAGGACGTGCCGTGGCGGGTGCTGCTGCCGGCCTTCGTCACCAGCGAGCTGAAGACCGCCTTCCAGATCGGCTTCAGTCTGTTCGTGCCCTTCCTGATCATCGATCTGGTGGTGGCCAGCGTACTGATGGCGCTGGGGATGATGATGGTGCCACCCGCCACCATCTCGCTGCCCTTCAAGTTGATGCTGTTCGTGATGGTCGATGGCTGGCAGCTGCTGCTGGGGTCGCTGGCCGAGAGCTTCTATTGAGAGAACTTCTACTGAGAGAGCTGCTACTGAGCCAGGCCCTGACATCACGCCGTCACCGGGCTTTCTAGTCGTGACGCGCAACCGTGCACTGCCAGCCTCGACACCTCCCATCTGCCCATCGAGAACGCGCCGCCATGACACCTGAAGTCATCACCAGCCTGGCCTCGCATGCCATGTACATCACCCTGTTGGTGGCAAGCCCGCTGCTGGCCAGCGCCCTGTTCATCGGCCTGATCGTCAGCCTGTTTCAGGCCGCGACCCAGATCAACGAGATGACCCTGTCCTTCATCCCCAAGATTCTCGGCGTGTTCGGCACCCTGGTACTGGCCGGCCCCTGGTTGCTGGAGACGCTGATGGACTTCACGCGCAGCGTCTTCACCGGCTTCCCGCACCTGATCGGATGAGCGACACCTGCATGAGCATCGACAACAGGCTCGACGCAAGCCCGGCGGGAGGACGCTCCATTGCCGCATGACCTGCTGTCCCCCGAGCATCTCCAGGCCCTGCTGCTGAGCGTGATGTGGCCCTTCGCGCGCCTGTCCGGTTTCATGATCAGCGCGCCGCTGTTCGGTCACCGCAGCCTGCCGACGCCGGTGCGCCTGTTGATGGCCTTTGGCCTGGCGCTGATCATCGCGCCGCTGGTCGAGAGCCCACCCCCGGTGGATGTGCTCGGCCCGGCCGCCGTCTGGCAGCTGGCATTGCAGATGGGCGTCGGCCTGGCACTGGGCCTGGTGATGCGCATCACCTTCGCCATCGTCGAGGCGGCGGGGGAATTCATCGGCTTGCAGATGGGGTTGGCCTTCGCCAGCTTCTTCTCGGCCGACACCGGCACCAATACCCAGGTGCTGTCGCGTCTGCTGGGCATGCTGGCCATGCTGCTGTTTCTGGCATTCAATGGCCATCTGCTGGTGCTGGAAATCCTGGTCACCCACTTCCACGAGATTCCCCTCGACCTGCGCCGCATGGGGCCGGTCGGGCTCGAGAATCTGCTGCTGTGGAGCGCCAGCCTGTTCAGCGCCGGCCTGCTGCTGGCCTTGCCGCTGGTTGCCTCGCTGCTGGCGATCAACCTCGCGATGGGCGTACTCAACCGCTCGGCGCCGCAGCTGTCAGTGTTCTCGATCGGCTTCCCGCTGACCCTGCTGCTGGGCATCGCGATGCTGTGGCTGATGATGCCGGGTATGACGGACTGGCTGTCGCTGCTGTTCCGTCAAGCGCTGGGCGCCTTCCAGGCCGTGCATGAAGGCCTGGGCACGATGCCATGACATGCAAGCAATGATCTGAAAAGCAAAGGTCTGAAAAGCAAAGGTCTGAAAAGCAAAGGTCTGAAAAGCAACCACCAGAACGCAAGAGCCGCACCGAATGCCATCGCGAGAGCGAGTATCCAGTGCGGCTTTTTCATCATTTCTCGAACGCGGTCACACCATCACTCAGCGCAGATAATCGAACAGCGACATGCCCGAGATATCCGAGAACGCCTGCTGGGAAGCCTGCAGCCCCACCTGGGTCAGCGAGTAGTCGGAGATCGCCTCGTTGTAATCCAGATCGATCAGGTCGGAGCGGGTCGAGGCATAGTTGAGCTCACGGTCATCCCCGATGATATCCAGTGAATCCAGCTCGTTGAGCTTGGTGCCGACATCGGCGCGCACCGTCAGCACATTGTCGAGACTGTTGCTGAACTGACGATTGGCGGTCGAGATGGCGTTGTTGAAGGCGGCCTGGTCGGCCTCGCTCTCGATCGGCGTGCTCAGCGCAGTGATCAGGCCATCCAGGTTGGCGAACAGATCGGCGCTGGCCTCACCCTCCTCGACCACCAGCTGGGTTGCCTTGCCGGAGGTCTGAGCTTCAGCGACCTGTTGCTCATCACCGGACAGCGTCATCGACAGGCCATTGAACGCAAGCGTCATGCCATCGCTGAACGCCATGGGCGATGGCAGCGGGTTGCCTTCGCCATCCAGGACCTGGAGATCATTGCCGTCAGCATCGGTGCCGCTGATCGTGACGCCAGCGGCATCGATGCTGACGCTGTAGGCCGCGCCATCGACCCGCGCCGCGGCGTCGACGACTTCCGGCCCCTTGAAGGTGATCGGCAGTGACGACTCGCTATCGCTGGTCTGGCGGGCCAGCTGCTGATTGCCGGATGCCACGCCGCCAAAGATCTGGCTGCCGGTATGGTTGACCTCCATCAGGCGCGAGCTGTCGACGCGTTGCTGGCGCTGCTCATCATCGCCGCGATAGCTGCCATCCTCGCCAAAGGGCGCCGTGTCACCGCTCATGCCGCCGAACAGATAGTTACCGTTGCCGTCGGTGCTGTTGGCCAGCCCCAGCAGCACTTCGCGGCTGCCTTCAAGCTCGGTAGCCAGCGCATCACGGTCACTGTCACTGAGGGTGCCGTTGCCCGCCTGCACGATCAGGCTCTGGACACGCGTGATAGTGTCGGTGACTTGATTGAGCGCGCTTTCCTCGATGGACAGGTTGTTGCGCGCCGTGGTGCGGCTGTCGCTGAACTGTTCGTTGACGGCCTGGGACTGCGAGATCGTCACCGCCTGGCTGGCCGCACTCGGGTCATCCGAGGGATTGACCACGCGCTTGCCGGTGGCCAGCTGCTCGGACACCTTGGAGAACGCCGCCTGCTGATCCAGCATCGAGGTGACGCCCTGGGCATAGAGGGTTTGGGTACTGATGCGCATCACGGCCTCGTTAGCGGATGTTCAGAATGGTATCCAGCACCGTCGACGCGGTCTGGATGACCTGGGCGTTAGCCTGGTAATACTGCTGATAACGGATCAGGTCCGCGGCTTCTTCATCCAGATTGACCCCCGAGATCGACTGGTCTGCCGCCGACAGCTGCTCGGTCAGGCCCTGCTGAGCCTCCAGGTTGACCTGCACCTGACGGGTCTGGTTGCCGACCTGGCTGACCAGTGACGCGTAGTGATCATTGAAGCTGCCGGCGCTGCCCAGGGCGTCGCTGCTCTGTAGTGACTGCAGGGCGAGAATGTTGCGGTTGTCGAGGCTGGCATCGCTTGAACCCGCGGCTATCTCGTCACCCTCGTCGATCGCGACCCCGAAGGTGTCGGCGATATTGCGCGTCGGCTGGATGGTGAAGCTGTCGCCGTCCGCCATGCCGGTGGCGGTGAACACCAGGCCATCCTGGCGCATCACGCCTTCGCTGTCCGGGGTCAGGGTCTGCACGGCGCCGCTGCTGAGGTTTTCCAGCTGGTATTTATCACCGTCAAGACTCAGGCGGTAGTCATCGCCGGTCAGCGCGACGCTGTAAAAGTCGTCACCTTCCTGCTGGGTGGCGGGAGCGAATGCCACCTCAAGGTCCGCTCCGGCGGCGTTGCCGCTGGCCGGCAGTACTTCCGGATCGCCGAGAGTGAAGAAGTCGCCCCCCGCGTTGCCATTGGCGTCGACACCGTCAGCGTGCTGGGCATTGAAGGTCAACGCCAGCCCCGCGGCCAACTGGCCGAGCTGGTTCTGGGTCGGCTCGAGGCTGTCGGCGCGGAAGCTCAACAGCCCGCCCAGGGTGCCGTCTTCGAGCTGTCCCTCATCGATGGCGCTGGTCACGCCCGGCGCCACGCTGTAGGTGACCACCGAACGACTCATGTCCTGCGGGTCTGGCTCCACGGCCAGTTCGTAATTGCTGCTGCCGTTGACCAGCAGCTGGCCATTGCCGAGGCTGACGCTCAGCCGACCATCCTGTTCCTGCACCTCGACGCCGACCAGCGACTGCAGGTCGGTCACCGCCTGATCGCGCTGGTCCAGCAGGCCCAGTGGCTCTTCGCCGGTACGCGCACGCGTCAGTGAAATCTGCTCGTTGAGCGAGGCGATCTGGCTGGTGGCAGTGTTGATGTCGCCGACCACATCGCCGAGCTGTGAATTGACCGCAGCGTCCATGTCATCCAGATAGGCGGAGAAGGCATTGAACTGCCCGGCCAGGCTCTCGGCGCTGCCCAGCAGGCTCTCGCGCGCCGCCGGATCACTCGGCTGACTGGCCACGCCTTCGATGGTGCCGAAGAACTCCTGCATCAATGGCGCCAGGCCCGCCTCGTCATCGGCGAGCAGATTGTCGATCTGACTGATGTTGGCTTCGTGGGTCTCAAGCGCCGTGCTGGCGCTCATGGCGCTGTCCAGCTGCGCCGAGAGATAGCTGTCAGTCTGACGGCTGATCGACGCCACGCTGACACCACCACCACTGTTGCCATTCAGTTCGACCGTTTCACGGCTATAGCCTGGCGTGTAGACGTTGGCGATGTTGTTGCTGTTGGTGGCAAGCGCCGTCTGGGCGGCTTGCAGACCACTGACACCGATACTCAACATGCTGCTGGCCATGGCGTTTACCTGAAAGGAACAATGGGAAAAGGGAGAAGGTGAATGACGCCACACCGGCGTACGGATGCTGTGAATATCGGCGCGTCAGACGCCAACTTGAGGCCGTAGGCAGCAATAGTTGCCAGCAATTCATCAACACTGAATCGTCATCAGCGGCGCTCTCTAACGGATCAGCGGCTCTGAACGGCCCATCGCCAACTGGATGGCCCCTGATGCAGTGCCTTCACTGCCAGTACCGATCTCTTTATCCGCCGCAGGCGCCATATCCGTCGCAGACGCCACAGACGCCACACCCGTCGCAGACACCGCATCCGTCGCAGCCGCCATCTGGACCAGCGGCTGAGCATCGCGCGCATCGAGGGCAAACAGCGGCGCAGAAGCCTCAAGCAGCCCGCGCGGGGAGCTTGAGTTGGCGGTTGCGACAGACGATGACGCAGGCACGGCATCGCGTGACGCCAGGCGGGTCTCCGCTGTCTCGCGAGTGCCGCTAGCCTCCAGCGGGCCGACCCGACTCATGATCGAGATCAGCTTGTCGGCATAGTGCGGGTCAGTGGCGTAGCCCGCCTCCTGCAAGGCACGCGCCGCACTCTCGGCGTCCGGCGACCGGGTCACGTGGGCATAACGCTGGGCGCCGGTCAGCAGTGCGGCATGATCGCGCAGCGCACTGGCCTGATCGGGATAGACGCGGAAGCTGTCCTCGAGACGCATGCGGCGCCCATCGCGGTATTCTGTGGTCAGCACCGTGGTGCTGTCGCCCTGCCAGCTGCTGCCGGCCTTGATGCCGAACAGGTTATGGCTGTCGGTGCCGGTCTCGGTGTGAATGCGTCGCTCACCCCAGCCCGTTTCCAGCGCGGCCTGCGCCAGAATCAATTCTGCGGGCAGCCCGCTTTCACGACTGGCCGCCTGTGCGGCGGGACCAAATTCCGCCACGAAGCGCTGCACATTCTCGGGCTGGCGGCGTTGTTGCTCGCTGAGCGCTGCCACGTTGGTCACTGCCACCGGGCTGACGGTGTCGGACACGTCATCCTTGCCTGTCGTCGCCATCGGCAGCTCGGCATAGACGCCTCGCGCCGTGTCACCGGGCGCCAGCGTATCGAGCATCGCCATGAAGCCGGTGACCTCGTCTGCGGCGCGTGTCTCCACCGCCGCCTGCCAGTCACCTTCGCGAGCCGCGCCCCCCTCCGGGGTCAGGCCCACCGCCGACAACCAGCCGTCGGCCCCCTGTTCATCGCCTGACTTTCCATCGGCTGCTGCGCTGGGGGAGATTGCGGTACTGCTATCCGTGTTCGTGCCCATCGCCGTGCTGGAGGACAACTGCTGAATCAGGATCTTCGACAGGCCGATACCGTCACCGACACTGGCCAGTTGCTGGGAGAGCTGCTGGTCCAGCATCGAGGTCATCATCTCTTGCTGCTGGGAGCCGGTCAGCGCTGAGTTCTCGGTCGCCGAGCGCATCTGCTTGAGCATCATGTTGAGCATCAAGGCCTCGAATTGGCGCGCACTCTCCTCCAGCGCCTCCTGCTGGCGCTCGCCGCCACTGCTGGCCGCCCCCTTGAGGCTCGCCAGACCCTGGGTGTCGAAGGCCAGACGACCGGCATCCACGTTGGCACCGCTACCAAGCACACTCATCAGATCACCTCGAGATCAGCACGCAGCGCACCGGCTGCCTTGAGCGCTTCCAGAATCGAGACCAGGTCCTGCGGCGTGGCGCCCAACGCATTCAGGCCATCGACGACCTCCTGCAGACTGGCAGTTCCCTCGACCATGCGCAGCGCACCGCCCTGCTGATTCACGCTGATATCGGGGTCGTTGACCACTGCCGTCTGCCCCTGGGACAGCGGCGCAGGCTGACTGATCACCGGATTGGCGTCGATCACCACCGACAGGTTGCCGTGGGTGACCGCGGCGCGCGCCAGGCGCACTTCGGAGTTCATCACCACCGAGCCGGTCCGCGCATTGACCACCACACGCGCACGCGGCACGCCCAGGGCGACCTCGATGTTCTCGAGCCTGGCGATGAACCCGACACGCTGACTGAGATCACGCGGCGCCTGCACCACGATATCGCGACTGCTGAGCGGCGAGGCCAGCGAGCCCCCGAAGTTGCGATTGATGGCACTGGCGACGTTCTGGGCATGATTGAAATCGCCCTCGAACAGATCGAGATGGATCACGCCATTCTCATCCCCGAGACGCGTCGGCACACCGCGTTCCACCGTCGCGCCACTGGGAATGCGCCCGGCGGTCAGCTGGTTGACCTGCACGCTGGAACCGCCGGCCGAGGCACCGGCGCCACCGATGATCAGATTGCCCTGCGCCAGCGCGTAGACCTGGCCATCCACGCCCTTGAGCGGCGTCATCAACAAGGTGCCACCGCGCAGACTCTTGGCATTGCCCAGCGACGACACCACGACATCGATCGGCTGACCGGAGCTTGCGAAGGCCGGCAAGCTGGCAGTGACCATGACCGCCGCCACGTTCTTGAGCTGCATGTTGGTGCCCGACGGCACCGTCACGCCCAGCTGGGAGAGCATGTTGGTCAGGCTCTGACCGGTGAACGGCGCCTGGGTGGTCTGGTCCCCACTGCCATCCAGCCCCACCACCAGGCCGTAGCCGACCAGCGGGTTGTCGCGCACGCCGCGCACCTGGGCGAGGTCCTTGATGCGATCGGCCTGCGCCGACTGCAGCGTCAAGGTCAGGCAGCTCACCAGCATCAGGCAGGCGGCCAGCGCAGCGCGCCAGCGGGGATAAGGGAGCATCTCAAGCATCGGATAGCGACTCATGATGGGACAGCGTGGTGAGAAATCGGGACGGGGCAATTCTCTACAGAACATGGCACGGCAATCGCCACGCAAGGCTCAGAACGGCGCCAGATTGAGGAAGAAGCGCTGCATCCAGCCCATGTTCTGTGCCTCGTTGATATAGCCATCACCGACATATTCGATGCGTGCACTGGCCACCTGGGTGGACTGCACCGTATTGGCCGAGGAAATCGTGCGCGGATTGACCACTCCGGAGAAGCGAATCGACTCGGTCCCCTGATTGATCGCGATACGCTTCTCGCCGCGCACCTCCAGATTGCCGTTCGGTTGCACCTGACTGACCGTCACGGTGATGGTGCCGGTGAAACTGTTGTTGGCATTCGAGCCACCGCTGCCGGTGAAATCATTCTCGCCCTCGATATCGGCATCGGTGCCATCCAGCAGCCCCGTCATGAAATCGGGGATGGCGGTCAGCGAGAAACCAAGGCTGCCGTCACGGCTGGCATTGCTGGCCGAGCTCTTGCTGGCGCTGACATTCTCGTCGAGCAGGATGGTGATGATGTCGCCGATGGCACGCGGGCGGCGATCCTCGAACAGCGGCTGGTTGCCATACAGCGGTTGGAAGATGGCGCCATTGGCCATCGGTTCCGGGCGCGGCTGCATCGTCGATTCCATTGGCGTGGTATCGACCAGCGGCTCGCTGGGGATATGGGCACACCCGGCGGCTACCAGCGTCATGGTCAGCATCGCCAATCTGGCCAGCGCGCGGCGCATGCGACGCCAGCCAGGCAACGCCAATCCGGTCATCGCCAAGCCATTCTGGCGTGGGCAAACAGCTGACAGGGATGGCAGTGCCACCACTGGGAGATCACGCGAAAGCGACATGCGGCAACCCTTACATCTGGACCAGACGCTCCAGCATCTGATCGGTGGTGGTCACGGCCTTGGAATTGATCTCATAGGCACGCTGGTTCTGGATCATGCCCACCATCTCTTCCACCACGTTGACGTTGGAGGTCTCGACGAAGCCCTGATAGAGAGTGCCCGCACCATTGAAGCCCGGCACGTTGTCACTGCGCGGCCCGGAGGCATCGGTCTCGGAATACAGATTCTCGCCACGACTGAACAGGCCCGTCGGGTTGATGAAGGTGGACAGCTGCAGCTGACCGACCTCGGTGCTGTTGGTGGAACCGGGCTGGGTGACGCTGACCACGCCATCGGAGGCGATATCGACACTCAGGGCATTGGCCGGAATGACGATCGCCGGGTCCAGCGGGTAGCCACTGGCGGTGACCATCTGGCCGGTGCTGTCGAGCTGGAAGGAGCCATCGCGGGTATAGGCATTGGTGCCATCCGGCAGCATCACCGCGAAGAAGCCCTGACCATTGATCGCGACATCCTTGGAGTTCTCGGTCTGCTCCAGATTGCCCTGGATGTGCAGACGCTCGGTGGCCACGGTGCGCACCCCGGTGCCCACCTGCAGCCCCGAAGGCAGCTCGGTGGTGGCAGAGGAGGCAGCGCCGGGCTGGCGCATGTTCTGGTAGAGCAGATCTTCAAACACCGCACGCGACTGCTTGAAACCATTGGTCGAGACGTTGGCCAGGTTGTTGGCCGTGACGTCCATCTGCATCTGCTGAGCTTCAAGGCCGCTCTTGGCTGTCCATAGGGCACGAATCATCAGGGGGCTCCGCCGTGATTACGGGGTCAGTCGGTACCAAGCAGGCTGTTGCCACGCTCGGCCATGCGCTCTGCCGTATCGATGCTCTTCATCTGCATCTCGAAACTGCGCGCGTTGTTGATCATGGCGACCATCGCGTCGGTCGCCGAGACGTTGCTGCTCTCCAGGGCGCCGGAGACGACCCGCACCAGCGGGTCGGCAGCCAGCGGTGGCGCGGCCTCTCCCGCCGCAGTCGGCGGCTGACGGAAATAGCCGTCCTCGCCGCGCACAAGCGCCGGACTGCCGGGAATGGCCTCGGGATTGACCAGCTTGAGCTGGGCCTGCAGCACCATGGTGTCAGGTGCATCCGCCGCCGAGCGCGCACTCACGCTGCCATCGGCGGAGATATGCACGATGGCGTTGAGCGGCAGCTCGATCGGCCCGCCATCGCCCAGCACCGGCAAGCCGCCGGAGGTCAGGACACCATCGGCATCGATCTGCAGCGCGCCGTTGCGGGTGTAGAGCTCCTCGCCATTCGCGCCCTGCACGGCCAGCATGCCGGGGCCGTCCAGCGCCACATCCAGCGCGCGATCCGTGGTCTGGATCGTGCCCTGGGCCATCGAGGCCCCCGCGGTGGTCAGCTGACTGGAGACGCGTGTCGCCAGCCCTTCGCCCTGCACATCCACCGCCCGCGACAGCGTCAGCATCTCGCGAAAGCCGGTGGTCGAGAGGTTGGCCAGGTTATGACTGGCGACATCCTGAGCCGCCAGGCTGCGCTGGGCGCCGCTCATGGCGGTGTAGAGCATTCTGTCCATCAGCCGACTCCGATCTGGTCAGATAACGCGCGCAGCGCTGGCGCTGTCAGGCGACATGGCATCAGTCAGCCCGGATCAACGCAGGTTGATCACGGTCTGCTGGACTTCGTCCTGCACCGAGATGGTCTGGGCATTCGACTGGTAATTGCGCTGGGCGATGATCAGATCGACCAGCTCGGTGGTCAGGTCGACGTTGGAGGCTTCCACCGCACCCGAGACCACATCACCGAATACCCCCTCGCCCGGCACGCCGACCAGCGGCTCACCGGATTCCGCAGTCGCCAGCCAGCTGTTGTCGCCATTGGGCTTGAGGCCCTGATCATTGGCGAAGTTGGCCAGCGCGATGGTGCCCAGCGTCTGGGTCAGTTCATTGGAGTAGCTGCCGATCACCCGCCCGTCACCGTCGATGGAGATGCCCACCAGGCTGCCCGAGGTGTAGCCGTTCTGGGATAGCGAGGTGACCTCGTAGTCGTTGGCGTACTGGGTGCTGCCCGTCAGATCGATGCTGAAGTTCATGTCTTCGGCACCGTTCGTGAGGGTGTAGGTCATGGCTGTCTGGGTGTAGTCGCTGTTCAGCTGGCCATTGGTGCCGAAGCTGATCTGCTCCACCTGGACATCGAAATCCACCGTCGGGGTGATGCCGGCATTCACATCCGACTGGTATTCGGCCGACTTGCCGGCGAAGTCCATGACATGCTGAACATCCCAGGTATTGCTGCCGGTCTTGGTATAGAACGACGTCACGACATGCTCGCTGCCCAGGCTGTCATACACGGTCATCGACGACGCGTAGTCATAGCTGGTCGGATCCATCGGATCGAAGGTCGTGGTGGTCGGCTCGGCTTCGGAATCCAGATTGATGGATATCTGCGCGCCATAGATGCTGTTGGCAAGATTGTCCTGGGTCGCACTGGCCGCCAGGGGCGCGGTCGGTACCTGCAGCACGACGGGCTCGCCAGTGACCCTTTCGCCGGCATAACCCGTCAGCTGGGCACCCTGCGTATTGACGATATAGCTATCGGCATCGACATTGAGCTGGCCATTGCGCGAATAGACCACCTGACCGGTGCTGTCGGCAAAGCGCAGGAAGCCTTCGCCGGAAATCGCGATATCGAGATCACGCCCGGTGGTTTCCAGCGAACCGGTCGAGAAGTCCTGGGAGATGGAGGCAACCTGGACCCCGATACCCGCCGCCTGGGAACTGGCATAAAGATCCGCGAACTGGGTCTCGGAGGACTTGAAGCCTACCGTTTCCGAGTTGGCGATGTTGTTGCCGATCACATCCAGATTGGTTGCCGCCGCACTCAAGCCGCTCAATGCCTGTGAAAACGCCATGGTCTGTCCCTTTGATCGCGATGAAGATGGAAGCCCGAGACCTGTCAGCGAGCTCGGGGGCGGCCAAACGGCCTGAAACTGGTGGCCCGTCCGGCGGGCTCGCTGGCGCTATCCCGGCGCCATGGGCTCAGCTCAAAGCACCTGACGCACGGCGTCCAGACTGACGACACCCAACACCGGACCCAGGTCCAGCTGGGCACCGCTGTCGGTCTGATTGACGCCACTGACCACGCCATAACTCAGCGTCTGCAGGTCGTCATAGCTCTCGCCTGCCCGCTCGGCCGTCACGGCCAGCTGGTAGGAGCCATCGGCGGCTTCAGTGCCATCATCCAGCAAACCGTCCCAGACGAAGCCATGAATACCCGCCTCCAATGCGCCCAACTCGAAGGTCTTGACCACACTGCCATCCGCGCCCAGCACCTCGACGGTGGCATTGTCGACATCGTCGGCCAACTCAAGGCCGAAGGGTGTCGAGGTCGCGTTGCCCACCAGCACCGCATTGCCGCCGACCAGCACGCCCTGCTCGAGCAGACTGGCCGCCTGCAGCGCTTCACTGCTGGAAATCTGCGCCGTGATGCCCTCAAGGGTGGTGTTGAGTTCTTCGATACCACTGACGGTGCTGATCTGGGCCAGCTGCGCGGTCAGGTCGGAATTGGACACCGGGTCCATCGGGTCCTGGTTCTGCATCTGCGCCACCAGCAGGGTCATGAACTGATCATTGAGCTCCTCGGTACTGCTCACCGACTGCGTGCTGTCGGTGACGCCGGAGGTCGTGGTGGTCTGGTTGATGCTGTTGAGCACACTGGTGTCTAGCGTCGCCATGCGGTTACCCGAAATCAGAAGAAGCGGTCAGAAGGCCAAAGCCCTGAGCGAGGGTCATTCCCCCAGCGTCAATGTCTTGCGCAGCAGGGACTTGGAGGTATTGAAGACCTCGACATTGGCCTCGTAGGACTTGGAGGCCGCGATCATGTCGACCATCTCGGCGACCGGATCGACATTGGAGAAGGTCACATAACCCTGCTCGTCGGCGAGGGGATGATCGGGGCGATACTCCTGGCGCGCCGGGGCATCGCTCAGCTCCACCGAGCTGACCCTGACACCCCCGAGGCCTGCACTGCGTGACGCCATCTGTGTCGCCAGACCGCCACCGGCCAGGTTGGCCGTCGCCAGCGAGGCATTGGCCTGACGCGCGAGGGGCGCGTATTCGAACACCACCTGACGCGCCTGATAGGGCTTGCCATCTGAGCCCGCCACGCTGTCGGCGTTGGCCATGTTGCTGGCCACGGCATTGATGCGCTGCGACTGGGCCGCCATCGCGGAACCCGCGACGTTGAAGATGCTGAACGCTGCCATCAACTGTTCTCCGATTGCATGGCCAGACGCAGACCCTGGATCTTGCCGGTCAGAAGCTCAAGGCTGGCCTCGTAATGCAGACTGTTGTCCGCGAAATTGACCCGCTCTACATCCATGTCGACGGTATTGCCGTCCAGACTCGGCTGTGTGGGCACGCGATAGAGCAGGTCCGCGCCCAGCGAGAGACCCGCCCCGCTGGCAGCCTGGTGGCCGGCCTGGGTCGTATTCAGCGCAAGCGGCCCCGGCGCGGCATTGCCCGCCGTCGCCTTGGCCAGGGTGGCGGAGAAGTCGATATCTCGCGCCAGATAGCCCGGCGTGTCGGCATTGGCGATATTGGTGGCCAGCACCTGCTGACGCTCGGCGCGAAGGCCCAGCGCCTGCTGGTGAAAGCTCATGAGGGAATCAAGTCGATCAAACATGGAAGTGCCCCGCTGTCGGCACCTCGCCCTGATGTGAGCGAGGGAACATCCATCGATCAGCTCACGCGTAGGGGAGCATGACGGAAAGCAGGACTGAGAATAGTCAGCCAGCGCCAGGATGAAGGTAAGAACAAGCCACTTTATCGCGGCTATTTCTGGCCATGCCGGTATCAGGGGCGGATTACAATCTCTCGCGGCACTGATCCAGCGCCCTGAACCTTGTGCCCTGTACCAGGGGCGCTTGACCCCGCCCTCCGCCCCGGACGCCACTCGCGATGAGAGACAGCATGCCGAAAATCAGCGTAGCGAAAGGCCTGACGGCGGCAATAGGGCTGTCTGATTCAAGAAGAGTGGTGACGGCAAAAGGACTGTGGCGCACCATCGCCAGCACCGGGCTGTTGGTCCTGCTGCCCGCGGGGGCCGCTGTGCATGCCAACACCTCAGACGCGATCGGCTCTGCCATTCAGCCGTCTGCCGCCCAGGCATCAGCATCAGCCTCAACAACAGCGCCTTCAGTCAAAGACGCGCAGACACGCGCCGTCGAAGCTTTGCGCTGGCAATTGAGCGACTTCTTCACCGCCGAGGACAGCGGCCCCGTCAGAGTGCGCATGCCCGGCGAGCCGCCACTGGGCGCGCCCAGCGAGGCCTCCGTACAACTCGAGCTGCGTCGCCTGCCCGCCCGCCTGAAAGAATGCTCGGCACCCCAACTGAGCCTCAATGCCGCGCGCAGTGACCGCCATACACCGGGTCTCAAACGCCTGCAGCTGCTGTGCGCCAACGGCAAGCAACATATCGTCAGCGTTCGCATGGAACGCTACGCCTGGCGCCAGAGCACGCCACAACCGCTTGCGAGTGGCACCCCGCTGGCACCCGCGAGATTGGCGCCGGTACTGACGCCACTGGGCAAGTTGCGTGGCAATGGTTTCGAGAGCGCCGCGGCACTGTCAGGCTTCGAGGTACGCCGCCGCCTGCGCGCCGGAGAGGTCATCACCCGCAACAGCGTGCGCGCCATCCCGCTGGTAAACTTCGGCGATACCGTGACCTATCAGGTCAGCGGCACAGGCTTCAGCATGCAGCGCAGTGCGCGGGCGCTGGAGGCTGGGGGGCTCGATGAGCGCATCCGCATCGAACTCGCTCCGGGCGACTGGGTGCGCGCCCGCGTCATCGGGCCGCGGCGGGTAGCGCCATGATGACTTCAGTTGAGATGAGATGAGCCGAGCTGATCCGCGCCGAGCCAACCCGAGTCATCCTGTTGATTGTGCACGCCCAGCCACGACGCGCTGACGCACCGGAAAGACACGCTGACGCTCGAAGGCCGAAATGCTTGATACTGACAAGCCGCCACCCGCACCAGATCCCTCATTCCTGAGGGACCATATTGCCTGTGTGGGGTAAAGCTTGTGCCGGCATGGCCGATAGTCGATTCAAGCGCGCAGATGACGCACGCAACCCATCCATGACAGGCTCGTCGTCGAGCCCGGCCCGACGGCCAGAGAGGACAGTCAATGAAGATCGAACATGGCGGCCCGATACCGCGCAGCGACACTCAAGCCCCGCGCGAACTGCGTGCCGAGACGTCCAAGGACACCACCGCCACCACGGCGGCGACCTCCACGGCCGACTCCACCCAGGTCGAGCTTTCCAGCAGCGCGATCGATGCAGGCCAGGACATCGACCAGGCGCGCGTCGACAGCCTCAAGCAGGCCATCGCCGATGGCAGCATCAAGATCGATGTCGACCGCATCGCACAAGGGCTGATCGATGCCTTCGAAGGTGACGCATGACACTCGATGACGCCTCGACGGCCTTGCTGGGCGAGATCTTTTCCGGCCTCGAGCAGGAGCTGAATGACTTCATCGCCCTGCTCGAGGAAGAACAGCGCCTGCTGGGCCAACGCCTGCCGAGCGCGGCAGACCTTGAGGCCTCGCGCGAAGCCAAGCTGGCCAACGCCGCCCGCTTGGAAGCGCTGGAGAACCGCCGGCGCGGCTGGCTGAGCAACGCAGGGCTCACCAATGACCCACTGGAACTGCATACGGTGCTCGCCAGCCAGCCGCTACTAGCTACCCAGTGGTGGCATCTGGTGACACTGACGCGCCGCGCCCAGGCACGCAATCGCCTGAATGGTGAGCTGATCGGTCAGCGTATGGCACTGCACAGCAAGATTCTCGACAGCCTGCATCAACGTTCCCCCGGCCATTACGGCGCCGATGGACGCCCGGCAGCGGCGGCCTCACGCCTGAACGTCTCGGCCTGAATGTCCTGCCCAGACGGTCCTGGCCTGAGCGTCCTGACTTGAATAGCTAAGGCGTGAGGCTCGCGGGCTGCACACCCCGACTGTCTTTCCTTTTACTGACCCAGAAACACGCGAGGCCCGGCATTCTACCGAGCCTCCAGACACTGCTGCTGCACACCACTCGCCAGCCAATCAGCCAGCGATCGTCAGCCATTCAAAGCCAGCCCCCTTTCGCTGACAACGCTGCCTGTCACGCGCCTTCCAGACTCTCGACGTCGATCACCAGCTGGATGTCATCCAGATGTGCCGCCGGCTTGAGTACGCCACGCCCATTGCGATAGACCTTCAGCGAGAATGGCGCCGTCGCCAGCTCCCGGGTGGGCAGGGTCAACTTGCCACGCCTCGCCTCGAGCATGGCGCAGCGCTCTTCCTGGCAGAGCATGATCTGCCATTCCCCCGGCGCACGCGTGAGCGAATAGCGCCAATGAATCGCGGTGACGCGTGTCCTGTCAGGCGCCATCAGCCCTGAATCACGCACGGCATCTGCCACTGCCAGAGGGCGCATATACCAATGCCCCCGCTGAGCGATGGTCAGCGACTCGACGGACATCATCACCGCCGCACTGGCTGCCTGTGCCGGCGTGGACAGCGTCGCGGCCCACAGCGCTGTTGCCGTCATCCAGGCCGCCATCGGTGCCGTCCTGCTTCCAGGCTTCGCACTCAGCTTCGCTCTCGACACCACTCCCGCCCTGACCGTACTGCACCCTGTCACCACTCGCCTTCTTCTCTGCACCGCTGACTCCTTCAGATCCGTCTTGCTGCAGACGCTCGACACACCCCTTGCCGGCGCCTTCCCTGTCGCACTTCTCTGCCTTTGCGGCATGTTGTTGTCTTGCTCGGTGGTGAGTCGCGCTGGCGTCACGCCGCACGACCCCCGATCATCTGGGTGACCCGCAGCTCGCGGTCATCTGGAATCTCAGCCTGGGACAGCACCGCCAGACTCTTGAAGCGTCGACGCAGGAAGCGCCCCACCAAGGGTCGCAGCGCGTGCCCGACCACCAGTACGCTGGGCTCGCCATTGGCGTCCTGCGCGGCGACAGCATTCTCGGCATGCTGCATCAAGGTATCGGCAAGGCCGGGCTCCAGCGCATTGCCACTGCTCAAGGCCTGCATCAGCACCTGCTCGAGCTGCGCCTCCAGACCGATCACGCGCAAGACGCGTTCGGCGCCGAACCAGTACTGGGTAATGGCACGCCCGAGCGCGACGCGCACCATGGCGGTCAGGTCGTTGGGGTCCTTGCTGTGCGGGGCATGCTCCGCAAGTGCCTCGAGGATGGTGCGCATGTCGCGAATCGAGACCTCCTCATCCAGCAGGTTGTGCAGGATACGCTGCAGGGTGCCCTGACTGATCAAGGCCGGCACCACCTCCTCCACCAGGCCGCCATCCTGCGGGCCCAGCTTCTCGAGCAGCTTGCTGACCTCACTGCGCCCGAGCAGCTGATCGGCATGGCGGGTCATCAGATGATTGAGGTGGGTCGTGATCACGGTCGGGGTATCGACCACCGTGTAGCCATAGACCTGGGCCTGCTCGCGGGTTTCCGGCTCGATCCAGGTGGCGGCCAGGCCGAAGGCCGGCTCGGTGGTGGCCACGCCCGGCAGCTTGCCGGACACCTTGCCCGGATTGATCGCCAGCCAGCGGCCCGGATAGGCCTCGCCCCGCCCGACCTCGGCACCCTTCAGGCTGATCACATACTGATTGGGCCCAAACTCGAGGTTGTCGCGGATATGTACCACCGGCGGCAGGAACCCGATCTCCTGGGCGTACTTGCGACGCACTCCCTTGATGCGCGCCAGCAACTCACCGCCCTGGCGCATGTCGACCATCGCGATCAGGCGATGACCGACCTCCATCGCCAGCGGCTCCACCAGTCGCACATCATCCCAGCTGGCCTCGCTGACCTCCTGTACGGCCGCCGCAGGCGCGGGCGTCGCCTCTTCCTTCGCCTCGCTGCTGACCTCCTTCTCGCGCTGGGAGGCCCACCATCCCAGCCCCGCCAGCAGCAAGGTGAAGAGAATGAAGACCATGTTGGGCATGCCCGGTACCAGACCCAGCAGCCCCATCACGCCAGCCGCCAACCACAGTACCTGCGAGCTCTTGAACAGCTGACCGATCATCTGCTGACCGACGTCTTCATTGGTGTTGACCCGCGACACCATCACGCCCGCAGCGGTCGAGATGACCAGCGACGGAATCTGGGCCACCAGACCATCGCCGATGGTCAGCAGCGTATAGGTGCGCGCCGCATCGGACATGCTCAGGTCGTGCTGCCCGACCCCGATGATCAGCCCGCCGATGATATTGACCACCATGATCACCAGCCCCGCCACCGCATCGCCACGCACGAACTTGCTGGCACCGTCCATCGAGCCGAAGAAATCGGATTCCTGCGACACTTCCCGGCGGCGCTCGCGCGCCTGGTCTTCGCCGATCAGGCCGGCGTTGAGGTCGGCATCGATCGCCATCTGCTTGCCGGGCATGGCGTCCAGCGTGAAGCGTGCGCCGACCTCGGCGATACGCCCGGCGCCCTTGGTGATGACCATGAAGTTGATGATGACCAGAATCGAGAACACCACCAGGCCGACGGCGAAGTTGCCGCCGACCAGAAACTGACCGAAGGCCTCGATGACCTTGCCGGCCGAGTCACCGCCGTTGTGACCTTCCAGCAGCACCACCCGCGTCGAGGCGACATTGAGCGACAGGCGCAGCAAGGTCGAGAACAGCAGCACCGCGGGGAAGGCCGAGAAATCCAGCGGCTTCTGCGCGAACATGCTGACCATCAGGATCATGATCGACAGCGCGATATTGAAGGTGAACAGCAGATCGAGGATGAAGGGCGCCAGCGGCAACACCATCATCGACAGGATCATCATGATCAGCAGCGGCCCGGCCAACACCTTCAGCTGGCTGGAGGTGTTGAGCCCCACGCGGTCAAACAGTGTCAGCAAGGTATTCATGCAAGCGGCTCATCGATCGTGAAGGGCGTTGCGCGTGCTGCGCAGCGGCCCGGACTTGGGGAGCGGAAATGGCGGTCAGTCATGGGGTTCGGGCAGCAGCATCGGGCAGCAGCACGGTTATCAAGTTCGGGCCTCAACTTCGATCAGCCACGTCGGTCATCAACTGCGGTCATCAACTTCCGGCACGAGGATCCGTCGTTGCGTCACCGTCCGGCCCGGGCTTGGCGCTGGGCTGGAACACCGCCCCGGCATCGGCGTCATCAGAATCATGATCAGAAGACATCGCGCCTGCGGCTGATGCCTCAGCTTCGGCTGCCGGCTCCCCGTCATCTCGCTCGGTGCCTGGCGAACCAGCCTCCTCAACCGTCCCTTGCGCCTCCTCCGGCACCTGATACTCATCGGGAACGGACAGATCTGCCGGCAGGCTCGGGCGCAGGCCACCCTGCTGGCGCGCCCGCTTGAGCCGCATCGCCCAGGCCAGCACCTCGGCGATCACCTGGTAGAGCGCAATGGGAATTTCCTGCTCGAGATCGACATGGGTGTGCAGGGCGCGCGCCAGGGGCGGCGCACTCAGCATCGGCACCCCGTTCGCCTCGCCCACTTCGCGAATGCGCAGCGCCACCTCATCACGCCCCTTGGCCACCACCCGCGGTGCGCGCATGTCGCCCTCGTGATAGACCAGCGCCACCGAGTAGTGCGTCGGGTTGTTGACGATGACATCGGCAGTGGGCACGGCGCTCATCATGCGCGCACGCGCCATGGCCTGCTGCTGCTGACGGATGCGCGCCTTGATCTGCGGGTCGCCATCCGTCTCCTTGTGCTCACGTTTGATCTCCTCGAGGCTCATGCGCAGCTTCTTGGCGTGACTCCACAGCTGGTACGGCACATCCATCAGCGTCGGCACGATCAGCATCAATATCGCCAGCGCCGTACAGCGCGCCACGATCGCCAGCGCATCCGCCATGGCGTTGCCCAGCGGCATCATCATCAACGCCATCAATTCCTGGCGCTGGGCATGCAGATACATCACCACCACGCCACCGACCAGTATCGACTTGGCGATGGTCTTGAGCAGCTCGGCCAGCGCCTGGGAGGACACCATCCGGCCCAGCCCCTTGACGGGATTGAGCTTGCCCAGCGACGGCGCCAGCAACTTGGTGGAGAACATCCAGCCGCCCAGCAACACCGGGCCGACCAGCGCCAGCACCATCAGCAGGGCGAACAACGGCAACAGTGCCAGCAAGGCCTCCTGGCCCAGCATCAAGGCGTTGGCAAGCATCACGCGACTGTCGAGTGCCTGAGCGCGATCAAAACCGAACGAGGCGCCCAGCACCCGCTCCAGGGTGTCGCCAAGCGGCCCGGCCAACAGCCACAGGCCTGCCGCTCCTCCGCCCAGCAACAGAAAGGTCGCCAGCTCCCGCGAGCGGGGCACCTGCCCTTCCTCGCGGGCCTTCTGTATTCGGTGGGGCGTGGCGTCTTCCGTCTTGTCGTCGCTGCTCTGCTCGTCAGCCACCGGCTACTCCGCTTGCCTGGGATCGCATCTACCTGAACTGCCCGGAGCATGACGCTCGCTCACACTGGCGCGCACGGCGAACGCATCATGCCGAGAATGGGCCTCATTGTGCCAAGCACGGCAGGGATCAAAGCGCGGAATAGCGCCCAAAAACGCCCTTGCCCGCCTCACGGGACGTGGACGGGCAAGGTATGAAGAACAAGGACCAGCAGGAGCCACTGCCGGGAAGGCGGCTAGAAACCGAGGCTATCCAGCAAGTCATCGACCTCATCCTGACTGGCGACCACCCCCGGTGCATCGGCTCGCACCTGGGGGCCATTGAGCAAGGCGCCAGACTGGGCGTCCCCGGCGCCGGGGGTTGCCTGCTCGTCCAGCGCCGAGGCTGAAAGCGCTGCTTCCGAAAGCCCCGCAGCGGCCGCCGGGGTGGCGGCCTGCCCGGAAGACGCCAGCGCCGAACGTGCATGGCCCTCCGGGACATTGTCGAGCAGCAACTGCAACAGCTGCATCTCGATCTGCTGGATGACATCCATCATGCGCTTGATCACCTGACCGGTTAGGTCCTGGAAATCCTGCGCCATCATGATCTCGAGCAATTCGCTGTTGGTGGCGCTGGTCTGATCAGGCACCACGGCCAGATAGGCACGCGTGTCGATCACCAGCTCACGCGCCTGATCCAGGGCCACCGGCTCGGCAAACCAGGCGTCCCAGCGCCCGCTGAGCGACTTCGCCTCACTGGCCAGGGCATCCTGCAGCGGCTGGGCCCGCTCACAGGCATTGAGGGCACGATCTGCCGCCTGCTCCGTCTTGCTGGCCACGTAATTGAGGCGATCACGAGCATCGGGGATCGCCTCGGCAGCACGTTCGATCTCTCGATCCAGCCCCAGCTCACGCATGTTGTCGCGCAGCATGCGTGTCAGCTGGCCGATACGCCGAATCAGGTCTTCGCTGCTATCCCCCGTCCTGGCGAGGTTGGCTGCCCCATCGCGCGCCATCACACCAGGATCAGCGCCCGAGGATGACTGGGGTTCAGATGATGATTCCAGATGACTCATGCACCCTCCTTGATGTGACCAACGACGCGATCAGCGTGGCCCGGCCAACGTGGCGCGATGGCTCAGAGGCCGTGTTTCTCGAAGACCTTGCCCAGCTTCTCTTCCAGCACCGCCGCCGTGAAGGGCTTGACCACATAGCCACTGGCACCGGCCTGGGCGGCGGCAATGATGTTTTCCTTCTTGGCCTCAGCAGTGACCATCAGCACGGGCAACGTGGCCGTGGCGGGATTGGCACGCACGCGCCTGAGCATCTCGAGCCCATCGAGGTTGGGCATGTTCCAGTCGGAGATCACCAGCTCGAAGCTGCCTTGATTCAGGAACTCCAAAGCCTGTTGCCCATCTTCGGCTTCCTCCACATTGGTGAAGCCGAGCTCCTTGAGCAGGTTGCGCACGATCCGACGCATGGTGGGAAAGTCGTCGACGACGAGGATTCGCAGGTTCTTGTCGGCCATCAGCGGTCGGGCTCTCTTCCAGAATCACATGAGGGAACGGCTGAAAATTCCAGCCTTGTGAGGGGGTTATCGGCCACAAGCCGGCAGACTTTACCCTCTGCGCCCATCTTCTTCCCGGCGACTCACACCCACTTAATCTCCACGCCCAGGCAGATCGAAGCGGTCTAGACGCGTTGCGAACGCCCGGCCAGCTGTACCAGGTGAAGCAGTTGCCCACTGATGCGACTCAACGGCAAGACGCTTTGTGCGGCCCCGAGCTCGACGGCTTCCCGCGGCATGCCGTAGACCACGCAGCTTTGCTCGTCCTGGGCGATGGTGTGGGCGCCGGCTTCGCACATCTGCAACAACCCGCGCGCGCCGTCGCGACCCATGCCGGTGAGGATCACGCCCACGGCGTTGCGACCGGCCACCCGCGCCACGGAATCGAACAGCACATCCACCGATGGGCGGTGACGATTGACCGGCGGACGCTGATCGAGGGTGACCACATAGTTGGCCCCGCTGCGCGACAGCGTCAGGTGGGCGTCGCCAGGCGCGATATAGGCATGCCCCGGCAGGATGCGCTCACCGTGCACGGCTTCCTTGACGGCGATACGGCACAGTCCATTGAGTCGCTCGGCGAACGAGCGCGTGAAGCCCGGCGGCATGTGCTGAGTCACCAGAATGGCCGGCGCATCCGCCGGCAACGACTGCAACACCGCGCGTATCGCCTCGGTCCCGCCGGTCGAGGCCCCCACCGCGATCAGCTTCTCGCTCGACAGCAATGGCCGGCGGCCGGCAGCAGCGATCGCAGGCGGACTGACCGTATCCTGACTAAGCGCACCCTGACTGACCGAAGCGGCGACTGACCTGTCTGCCAGACTGGATGGATATGGATTGGACTGAAACAGGCTGGACTGATCCGGATTGGACAGGGCCGAGCCGGCCTGTGCACTGCCAGCAGACGGCCACGTCACGGCGCGACCCGCAGGCCGCACTCGCGCCCGCGCGGCGGCGCGAATCTTGTCGGCAATCGTCTCGGCATACTCGAGCATGCCGCCACGTATGCCCAGACGCGGCTTGGAGACGAAATCCACCGCGCCCAGCTCCAGCGCGCGCAGCGTGATTTCCCCGCCGCGCTCGGTCAGCGAAGACACCATCACCACCGGCATCGGCCGCAGGCGCATCAGGCGCTCGAGGAAGTCCAGTCCATCCATGCGTGGCATTTCCACATCCAGCGTCAGCACATCCGGCTCGTGACGCTTGATCAGGTCTCGCGCGACCAGCGGGTCCGGCGCGGTGGCCACGACCTGCATGTCAGGCTGGGCATTGATGATCTCGGCCATCAACTCACGAATCAGCGCGGAGTCATCGACACACAGCACACGGATCATGCGCCCGGCCCCGGCCTGGGATGTGCCTGCGCCAGCAGCTGCACTTGAGTTCGAATCTGACCTTGAACCAGCATTGGAGCTTGAGACCGAGCATGACGATGAAGCGGGGGTAGGCATCCAGACACTCCTGGAGAGTGGGTAAGGGAAAGGAAATCATCACTAGCCATCACGACGCATCACGCGCCCTCCGTCCGGCGGCGAGACAGGGTATAGACCGTCTGGCCGCGCAGCGTGAAGGCATCATTGAGCCATGAGAAATTCTCGGAATGACCGGCAAACAACAGTCCATCGGGCTTGAGCATCAGCGCGAAGCGGTCCAGCAGACGTGACTGGGCCTGCTTGTCGAAGTAGATCATCACGTTGCGACAGAAGATCACGTCAAAGCCGCTACCGAGGTCCCAGTGGCTATCCAGCAGATTCAGGTGGCGAAAGCGCACCAGCTGCTTGATCTCCGGGCGCACCCTCACCTGCCCCTGGCGACTGCCGCTGCCACGCAGCATGAAGCGCTTGCAGCGTTGCTCACCCAGTTTGGCGATGCGCTCGAAGGGGTAGATGCCGAGTTCGGCTTCCCGCAGCGCGTCCGTGTCGATATCGGTGGCGATCAGCTCGACCTGATTCGCCGCAGCCCCCAACACCTCGCGCAGCACCATCGCGATGGAATAGGGCTCCTCCCCGGTCGAGGCGGCCGCACACCAGATACGCAACGGTGCCCGCTGCCCCGACGTCTGGCGCTGCAGGCGCTCGCGCAGGAAGTTCTCGAGCATGACGAAGTGATGGGGCTCGCGAAAGAACGCGGTCAGATTGGTGGTCAGCGCATTGATGAAGGCAGGCCACTCGTCGTGATCACTGCGACTCAGGCTGGCCTCCAGCATGGTCAGATAGTCATGGAAACGCGTCAGACCATGGACTCTGAGCCGGCGCGACAGACGACTGTAGACCATCTCACGCTTGTGACGCGCCAGCACGATACCGGCGCGCTGATAGATGAGGCGCGCGATGCGCTCGAAGTCGTCATCGGTCATCACCAGGTCCCGCCCGAGGGCGTGGGAAGCCGGTGACGGGGCGGACCAGACGGGTGGCGGCGTGAGATCTGTCACCGTCGCGGGCCCTGTGAGCCGCCAGACACCTGCGCTCGAGTCGCGGCCTGAGCGTGCACTGAAGAAGATTGCTCGACTGAGGCGTCCCCCGGCAGACGTGCGGGAATCTGCTCCGGGCCTTCGCCGCCAAAGCGGAAGACGTTGACCGCATGCGACAGCCCCGCGACCGAACGCTCGAGATCCTGCGCCAGATGGGCGCTGCTCATCACACGCTGGGCGTTCTGCTGAGTGGCCTGGTCCATCTCGTTGATGGCGGTATTGATCTGCTCGATGCCGCCGCTCTGCTCACGCGAGGCCGAGGAGATCTCGGCGATCAGGTCATTGACCCGCGAGATGCCGGTCACGATCGCCTCCATGGTGCCGCGCGCTGCCTCGACCTGATCACCGCCGTCGCTGATCTCCCGCTGGGTGGTGTCGATCAGAGTCTTGATCTCGCGCGCCGCCTCGGCACTGCGAGAGGCCAGATTGCGCACCTCACCGGCCACCACGGCAAAGCCGCGACCATGTTCACCGGCGCGTGCGGCCTCCACCGAGGCATTGAGGGCCAGCAGGTTGGTCTGGAAGGCGATCGAATCGATCACCTTGATGATGTCGGCCATCTTTTCAGAGGTGGCGGTAATCCCCTGCATGCGCACCACCACCGCCTGCATCGCCTCGCCACCTTCATTGGAGGAGCGCGCGGCCTGATCAGCCAGTTGCGAGACCTGGATGGCATTGTCGGCATTCTGGCGCACGGTGCCGGTCATCTGCTCCATGCTGGCCGCCGTCTCTTCCAGCGATGCTGCCTGCTGTTCGACCCGCGCCGAGAATTCCTGATTGCCGTGTGCCATGTCGCCAGCGGCAGGCCTGACCACATTGATGCCCGCATTGACCTCGCTGACGATGCCGACCAGCGACTTGCGCATGCTGTCCAGCGCTCGTACCAGACGTGCCATCTCATCATTGCCCGCCAGCGTCATCGACTGGGAAAGATTGCCCGCGGCGATCTGGCGCGCGAAATCCAGGGTGCTGCGCAGCGGACGAACCAGACTGCGGTAGGTACGCAGCGCCAACCACATCGACACCACGCCCACACCAGCGAAGGCGGTCCACAGCCCCCACTCCAGACGCGCTTGGCTCGCCTCAAGCGCTTGTTGGCGCTGCTCAAGCGTCGCCAGCTGCGCCGCGGGTAGCTCGGCAGACAGCTGGGTCAGCACCGCGCGGGCATGCGCCTGGCTATCGGCCAACACCTGCAGCAGCTCGCTGCCCATCAAGGCTCCGGCCACCAGCGGCAGTGCGGCCAGCAGCGCGATACGCGGCGCCATGCGCCACTGGGTGAGGCGCTTGAAGGCCCCCGTGAGGCCAGCACGCACGATGCGACCCTTGCTCAAGCGAAAGTCGCGCTTGCCCTGCTTGAGGCCCGCGTAGACCTGCTCGGCCTGGGCGATCTGCTCACGACTGGCCTTGACGCGCACCGAGGCAAATCCCATCACCTCGCCCTGCTCGATCAGCGGCGTCACACAGGCGTCGACCCAGTAATAGTCGCCGTTCTCGCGTCGATTCTTGACCAGTCCCTGCCAGCTTTCGCCTTGCTTGAGCGTCGACCACAGATTCTCGAAGGCGGCCTCTGGCATGTCGGGGTGACGCACCAGATTGTGCGGCGCACCGATCAAGGCATCACGCGTGAAGCCACTGACCTCGATGAAGACAGAGTTGGCGTAGGTGATGCGTCCCTTGAGATCGGTACGCGAGATCAGGTAGTCATGCTCACCAATGGGGTATTCCCTTGCCGTCACCGGCTGATTGTTTCGCATTGCCCTTGCTTAGCCTCGTACTCGTCACAGCGTGATCGTCATTGACCCGGCGAGACCACTGACCGGCAGCATGACCGTCATTGCCCGGTACAGCCGCCCACGACCTTGTGGTGCACACCTTATCGGCCGCTGTCGGCCGTTCTTGAACGCAGAACGCCGCTGACCAGCAGGCCAGCGGCGCTCGAGACGAAACAGGTGGAAAGCTCGCGAGATCAGGCGAGCACACGCCGCAGGCAACATGCCGCGCATTGCGCCTGACTCATGCCGCGAGGCAGCAGGTCATGCCGGCTGCCTCGCGGGCTCCATCAGCGCCATTTCATCACAGGTCATCATGTGCTCGATATCCATGATCAGCAGCATGTGATCATTGACGGTCGCCAGCCCCGCCAGGAAGTCACTGTTCATGCGCGCACCGAATTCCGGTGGCGGCAGCACCTGATCGGCCGCGAGGCTGATCACATCGGAGACGCCATCGACGACGATGCCGACCACACGCTCACCGATATTGATCACGATCACCACCGTCTGCGCCGTGTATTCGGCCTGGCCCACTTGAAACTTCAGTCGCAGATCAACGATCGGCACGATGACGCCACGCAGATTGGTCACGCCCTTGATGAAGGCCGGTGCATTGGCGATACGCGTGACGTTCTCGTAACCGCGAATCTCCTGCACCTTGAGAATATCCACGGCGTAGTGCTCCTCGCCGAGGCTGAATACCAGGTATTCGCCGCCGTCATTGACCTTGGAGGCGTGGTCCTGCGCCAGGCCGACATTGGACGTCTGCGCCGCGGCAACTTGAGTGTGAGACATGCTCATCTCCTGTCTGTGATGGGATGACGCTTCGCGCAGAGGCGCAAGGGGCGAGGATGCGGCCGGTGAATGACCATCGCCTCAGCTGACAATGGCGTCCTGGGGCATAACGGACTCAGTGACGACCTCTGCCTGCCTCTGCACCGCTGGCATCTGATTGGCGAGGCGATGCAGGTCCGAGACATCCAGTATGAGCGACACCCGCCCATCGCCCAGGATCGTCGCCGAAGAGACGCCCGGCACCTTGCGATAATTCCTTTCGAGATTCTTGACCACCACCTGCTGCTGACCGATCAGCTCATCCACCAGCAAGGCGTAGTGGCGCCCCTTGCCCTGCACCACCACCACGATGCCCTGCTCGGGCTGCGTCTGGGCGCCCGGCACCGCGAACACCTCATGCAAGGCGACTAGACTCAGGTATTCGTCCCGCACCTTCAGCAGGCGATCATTGCCGACCATGCTGAACAGCATGTCGGCCTGCGGCTGCAACGACTCCACCACCACCGACAGCGGCAGGATGTAGATTTCCTCGCCGACGCGAATGGCCATGCCCTCGAGGATCGCCAGCGTCAGCGGCAGCACGATACGCGTGGTGGTGCCCTGTCCGGTCACGGAAGCAAGCTCCACATGCCCGCCCAGCGACTGGATGTTGCGCTTGACCACATCCATACCGACTCCACGCCCCGAGACATCACTGACCTGCTCGGCCGTCGAGAAGCCGGGGGCGAAGACCAGCTGCCAGACCTCGACGTCGCTCATGCCATCGCTGACCGCCAGGCCGTTGCTGACCGCCAGGCCGTTGCTGCGCGCCTTGGCCAGAATGCGCGCGCGATCGAGGCCGGCGCCGTCATCCATCACTTCGATGACGATATTGCCGCCCTGATGGCGGGCAGACAGCGTCAGGGTGCCGTGGGCGCTCTTGCCACTCGCCTCACGCTCGCTGGGCGATTCGATGCCATGATCGAGGCTGTTACGCACCAGATGGGTCAGCGGATCGATGATGCGCTCGATCAGGCTCTTGTCCAGCTCGGTGTCATGCCCCTGGCTGACCAGCTCGACCTGCTTGCCCAGCCGCGAGGCAAGGTCGCGAATCAGGCGCGGAAACCGCGAGAATACGTAGTCCATCGGCATCATGCGTACCGACATCACCGCTTCCTGCAGATCTCGTGCATTGCGCTGCAGCTGGCTGATGCCACTCACCAGCGCCGCCTGATCCGGCGGCGTGGTCGCCGATGCCGTCTGCTCCAGCATCGACTGGGTGATGATCAGCTCGCCGACCAGGTTGATGATGGTATCGACCTTGTCGACGCCGACGCGGATGGAGCCCTGCTCGGTGGGCGCATCAGTGGCGCGCCGCCCCGGCTGACTGCGTCGCTCGCCACTCGCCGGGGTAGCAGAGGAAAGTCGTGGCGACGAGCCTGTTTCGACTGTCGCTTCCCCTGGCGCTGGCTGGTCAGCAAGTTCGACCGCTGCGTCGTCAGCCATGCCATCGGCGACGTCCTCGACCTGTTTTTCAGTCGGCTCTTCAGTCAGCGCTTCAACCTGCCCATCCGCTACGCTGCCCACTACGCCATCAACTACGTCATCAACCTCAGTTGGTGGAGCAGCTGTCGCGGGCTCGATAAGAATCTGCTCCGGCTCGATGACGAAGCACATTACTGCCTCGATATCCTCGGCGCTGACCGTGGTACTCACGATGACGCGACATACCTGCTCGTCACCGCTGCTGGAGATGACCTCACCGAGGTTGGCCAGCTCTTCGATCAGCAGTTCACGCTCGCGGTCGGCGACGAACATCAGAGTGACCGAGAGCAACGGCACACTTGCGTCGGCGCTGGGGTGTGACTCGAGCGTAGACGGCGTGGCCATATCGCTGCCGACTGGCGCAGATGCTTCGCCTGACGGCCCTGGTAGGCTCGGGCCATCAATGTCAGATGGCACTGGTTCGCTCGAGGCATCAATCACCGACGACTCCTCGCCCAGCTGCTTGAGCACCGCGACGATATGCGCGTAGGCCTCGGGGTCAGGGGACTGGGCATTGCGATAGGCCGCCAACTGGTCGTCGAGCATGTCCTTTGTCTCCAGAAAGCGATCGATATGCTGAATGCTCAACCGCAACTCGCCACGGCGGGCACGGTCCAGCAGGTTCTCGAGGTGATGGGTGGTGTCCTGCAGGACCGTGAAGCCGAAGGTCGCGGCGCCGCCCTTGATGGAATGGGCCGCACGAAAGATGGCGTTGAGCTGCTCGGCATCCGGCGCCTCGACATCCAGCGCCAGCAGCAGGCGCTCCATCTCGGCCAGCAGCTCCTGCGCCTCCTCGAAGAAGGTGTCGTAAAACTCACTGATATCCATGCATGTTCTCGCTGGCTGTCATTGCGCTATCACACGGGAAGCGGCGCCGCTTGAGTTCTGACATGAGGGGCATTGAGCGCACTCAGCTGTCCAGCCCGGAGGCGACGGGGCTGTCGGTGACAGGACTGCCAGCGACGGGATTCGTCACGCGCACCGGGCTTGCCAGCTGCTCGAGACGCTCGCGCAGGTTGTTGATGTCCTCGGCGGGCTGGGGATTGACGCCGTTGCTGTCGGTGATATCGCGATAGGCCGACTGGCTGAGCACCATCAGGCTGATGCGACGATTGATGGCGGCCTCGGGGTTCTGGCTGTCGAGGCTGATGCGCGAGCCCATGCCGACCACGCGCACGATGCGCTCATAGGGCAGCCCACTGTTGCCCAGCACGCGGCGCGCGGCATTGGCGCGATCGGTGGAGAGCTCCCAGTTGCCGTAGCCGCCTTCACCGACGAAGGGACGATTGTCGGTATGCCCGGTGATGCTCAGGTGATTGGGCAGCCGCTTGAGAATCGGCGCCAGCAAGCCAAGCAGCTGCGACAGTTGTGGCGAGGGTTGCTTGCTGCCCAACGCGAACATCGGGTGCTGATCGCTATCGGTGATCTGGATGCGCAAGCCTTCGGAGGTCAGCTCGATCTGCAGCTGCTCACGCAGTTCGGCCAGGTCCGCGTCATCGGCCATGCGCTGCGTCATGGTGGTGTCGATCTCATCGCGAATGGCAGCCATGCGGGAATCATCGGCCAGCGCCTGGCGCTGCAGACGTTGCAGGTCAGCGCCCTTCTCGCCCTGGGTCTGCTCGGCCATGAAGCCGCCGCCGGGAATGGCGCTGCTGGAGGCCGAATTGCGATCGCCCCCCAGCAGCGAGACTTCCAGCGGCGCACCGAAGTAGTCGGAGATTTCCCGCAGGTCGTCATCCGAGGCATTCGAGATCACCCACATCACCAGGAAGAAGGCCATCATCGCGGTCATGAAGTCGGCGTAGGCGATCTTCCAACCACCGCCATGATGTCCTTTGACGATACGCGGCCGCTTGATGACGATGGGTCTGCGCTCTTCACTCATCGAGACCTCCGAGCTTAAGTCCAGAGACACCCACTGACTCGACCACGACAGCCAGCGACACCTGTGTCACTGACACGCCGGTGACGGACACGCTTGCGAGTGACGCACTTGCGACTGACGCACTTGCGAGAGACAGCAACGCCATATCAGCCCGCACCCTTGTTCTTGATCTCGCGTACATGCTCTTCCAGCTCGTTGAAGCTGGGACGCTCGGCGGTGAACAACGCCTTGCGGCCGAATTCCACCGCGACCTGCGGGGCATAGCCATTGAGCGAGGCCATCAGGATGACGCGAATGCACTGCATCATCTTCACGGCCTCATGCACCTCGTGCTGGATCTTGTTGGCGACCGGCGTGACGAAACCATAGGCCAGCAGGATGCCGAGGAAGGTGCCGACCATGGCATTGGCGATCAACACGCCCAGCTGAGCGGCGCCCTGATCCGCCGAGGCCAGCGCATGCACCACCCCCATCACGGCGGCGACGATCCCGAAGGCCGGCAGGCCATCGGCCACCGCCGAGAGGGAATGCACCGGAATCTCGGTCTCGTGCTTGAAGGTCTCGATCTCGTGCTCCATCAGCGACTCGAGCTCGAAGGGGTCCATGTTGCCGCTGACCATCAGGCGCAGGTAGTCGGTAATGAAATTCATCAGAATGGGGTCGGAGAGCAGGCGCGGATACTCGGCGAACAAGGCGCTTTCCTGCGGATTGTCGATGTCCTGCTCGATCGCCAGCATGCCCTGCTGACGGGCACGCGACAGCAGCAGATACAGCAGCCCGATGACTTCCATGTACAGGGACTTGTTGTAGCCACGCGTGCGCTTCAACTTCGAGAATGCCTTGCCGGTGGCCTTGATGGCCTTGCCGTTGTTGCCGGCCAGAAAGGCGCCGACGGCAGAGCCACAGATGATGAGCAATTCCGCGGGCTGCATCAGCACCGCCAGGTGCCCGCCCACCATCAGATACCCGCCCAGGGTGGACCCGATGACCACTAGATAGCCTATGAACAACAACACAATAACCCCCTTGGCATTCGGTCAACGTCGCATGAATCTGACTATCGGCGTCGCTGAGCATGTCTTTAGGGTCACGGCGGAATATTCGTTGAGGCAGTCGTTGCCGAAAGCACCATGGTCGAAACAGTCAGCATTGAGTCAGGCGTCAGAGCAATGGTGCACAACGCAAGAAGGCTTGCCCGGGGATGGGCAAGCCTTCTGGTCTTTGCACGCTCGTCTTGCTCGTTCGCCTGGCGCAATCCTGGCGCCTTCACTGACACGAGACAGCTATCAGCCGAGACTGGCGACGGCTGCCGACTGCTCCAGTGCCAGTTCTTCACGGGCCTTGCGACGGGCGGCCGTCTTGCCGGCACGCGATGGCGGCTGGCAGATGCCACACACGTAATCGTGTGATGGCGTGTGGGCGTGCACCACGAAATGGCCACTGCAGGTCTTGCAGCTGGCCACTTCCAGCAGATCGCTTTCGAAAAAGCGCACCAGTGTCCAGGCGCGCGTGAGCGCCAGCACCGGCTCGTCTTCGCCGACATGCTCCAGGTAGAAGCGATATGCCTTGACGAAGGCATTCATGCGCGACGCGCCCTGCGCCTTGAGCCGACGGTAGAAACCGTGGAACAGCGATGCATGCAGATTGGGCTGCCAGGTCATGAACCAGTCGGTGGAAAACGGCAGCATGCCCTTGGGCGGCGAGACACCCCGAACTTCCTTGTACAGCTTGACCAGACGCGCGCGGCTGATCTCCGTTTCCGTCTCGAGCACCTGCAGGCGGGCCCCCAGTTCGATCAACTCTACTGCCAACTGCAGCTGTTGCAGTTCATCGACGAGACTTTTCTGGGTCATCAGCTGACTCCCCCCTGGCGAAGTCCAGCATCGTTCTGGCGCGCATTCAGCAGCATGGCAGTGTGCATCGCGCTGAAATCCTGGTCGCGTCCACCCTGCAAGACTCCCTTGAGCTGCGAGGCATCATCCAACGCCAGCTCGCACAGCAGTTGATTGCAGGACGACAACGACACCAGCTGACTGACACTCATGCCAGACAATAGATCCGCCATCTCTTGATCGAGACCCAGGCGTACCAGCGCCATTTCCGTATCTTCGACCAACAAGCGCTGCACAAGCAGAAGATACGACAGATTGACACTCTGTATATCATTGAGCAGTGAGGACATCATGATTCCCTGAGTGGTCTGATCGTCCCGAGCTACCGCCAACCCTGGCGCTCGACCGTCATTCCTTATGGTTTTGATGTGATGAAACGAAATACTCAATGGCGCCGGACCAATGGCGCCATGCGGGCTAGCGGCTTCATGACCAAATGAGCCACCCACTTAAAGATGGCGATTCTAATACTTAATCACGTAATGGACCAGACTCTTCATCAACATTTTTTTACATACCACTACGCTATATGCACAAAAGCTGCATCAAGCCGCCGAAATGGCAGCAAGGTGTGTAAGAAAAGCCCTCAATCTTGTCTTCAAGACGACTTGCATAATCACGATGCACCAGATTTGTCATACAAAGCAATAGCAAGCGGATGGTGCGCACAGTGTGTTGCATTTTCGTGAAAGGCAGCCCTGACCCTTTCCCGCCGCCCGGGGCATGCCTTGTACAATATCGAGCAATTGCCCCGAACGGGCCGCCAACAGGCAGCAAGTTACCCCTGCGTAAAGGCGAGGAATAACGCAATGTCAGCACTTGTCCAGAATGGGCTATCTGCTATTTCAACGCTGCGAGAGGACCCGCCAGCGGCTCGCCCAAATGGGTTTCTCTCGCCGCTTCAACACAATAAAACACTGCATATGAGGGTTCTGGCACAAACAACATGCAGGATCGAGCTGCATTTACAGGGCGACCCTCGGCGGAGTTTCAATACCGCTTCCACGCAGGCAGTTCGCCTGAGTGACGCTTTATTTAAATATTATAAATAAATTATATTTCTCGATATCCTGGCCTATGGCGTGACGCCTGAAGTGTCACTTCACACCTCCACAGTCGCCATGCAGTGGCATGCCATAAAAACATTCGTCAGGGCTCAATGAGCAAGAATCGTACAAGGATGAAACATCATCCTGCAGAGCGGGACATTCGAGGATTTTACTCGGAAGGCGCCTTCTGTGAGCGATGCCTCTCTGCCCATAGCTCGGCGATCTTGACGACGACCTGCATCAAGGCTGTGGGCAATTCCTTGCGTGCCGGCAGGCCGGTGGCCAGCATTTCGACCAGCTCGGGCATTTCATGCACGCTCAGACCCAGCGAATTGGCCCGCTGCTGGATGCGCTGCCCCAGCCTCTCACCCTGGGTATGCATGAAATCCGTCGCTTGCTCTGCCGTGGCCCGAGGGGCATCAAGAGATGTGCCATCAGAAGACGCGGGCGCCTCATGATCAGGTACTGCATCGACGGGGCGTACGTGCACCCTGGGCGCTATCCCGGCCAGACCTTGCGCGAGCGCATGCTGCAGTTCGCGCAAGGCCGCATCACGCTGGCCTGCATTGCTGGAGGGTTGCGTCAGTCGCTCTATCTCGACCACCAAGGCCACAGGCGCGGCGAGCTGATACCAGGTCAGGTTCAGTGCAAGCGTTGCCCGCGCGGCAGTCTCCCCGCTCTCACTGCTCCTGCTCTTCTCCCCCCTCTCACTTTCCGCACTTTCCGCACTTTCCACACTACCGGGCGCTTGCATCTGCCCTTCGCCCTGCTCCGCATTGTCCTTCGCGGCAAGATTTTCCTGCTCGGAAGTCACCTGTGGCTTGCGATCGCTGCCCTCCTCGCCATCGCTGTCGCCTGCCACCAAGGTCAGCGACATCTTCCACTGCTGAGCCTCGCCGTGATCACTGCGGCGACTGTCAGGTGTGGCGTCATGCGCAGCCACGGGCGTCACGGCCAATGGCGCTGTACGTCGCTCCTCCTCATCCCGCGAGCGATGCCAATATGGCGGCCCCGGGAAATAGAGGCTGAAGAAGACATGCAGGCCGGGCATCAACAGGCCCTGCCAATGGAAGGGCTGACCCAGAATCAACAACAGCTGTTGCTGTACCAGCCCGCTGGCAAGGGCGTCTGAGCCACTTGCCTGGCGAGACACATCAGAGGCGGCAGGTTGAGCGACGCCCAATTGCATGTTGGCGCGATAGGCACCCAGCGCACTGGCTTCATGAGAGCCGGCGCCCTGTCGGGCCGCGTCAATGCCACCCGGCGGCAAGAGCATGTCACTGCTCGGGCGAGCCATGCCCGGGCGCGACTCACGGCGCAGCTCTGCTCGCATGTCTCGCATGCGCCAGACAAAGGCGTCCTCGCGTGCCGCCTCCCAAGGGATGAAGCGCGCCTCCGCCAGCACCGGCCATTGCCGCCAGGCCAACAGAGCCTCCAATCTGGCATTGGCAAGCTGCGGATGACCGGCGAGGTCGGCCAATCCCAGCCGATTCTCGACCCAGGCGAGCAGGTCCGCTTCGTAGAAGAGCCCGCTCTGGTGGATCTGCTGGCTCAAGGCCGCCGACAGACTGAGAAGTGATGCGCTGGACAACGCCATGGGCGCCAGAAGACCGGGCAAGGGCTGGCCGCGCGCCAGCAGAGACACCAGCGATTGCCCTTCCGGCAGCGCCAACCCGACCCGCGCGGACGGCGAGCCGCTGGCCACCAGCTGTGACAGGGCATCGAACAAACGCGACATCGTCTGTGTCTGCGTCGTCAGCTCGACGGAAGCACCGGACGGTGGGAGGGAAGAGGAAGCTGACGCGAGGGCGCCAGCGGGAGAAGTGGAGGCTTGCGAGGCTGTCAGCAACGCTGCGCTGGCATTCAATGACGGGGCCGCAGGCCTTGCGCCTGAGCCTGTACCAGTTCCCGTCTGGAAGAGCGGATTGGCGCCATTCTGGCCGCCACTGCCCTTGCCATCTTCCGCCCCCAGCCCCTGGCGCGACTGGAGAGCGGAGGTCGGGAAGACGACACCGGAGTCCGCCGGCGGCGGGCGTTGTGCCGCCCTCCCCAACACCTGATGGAGCAGACTATCGATCAAGGGATTGATGCCGCTCATGTCGTGCAATCCTCATTGCCCAGGGGAGGCCGTCAGGGAGTCATGCGCGAGGCCTTGGAGGCTCGACTCTCCCCATGCCCGATCAAGCCTTGCTCTGCTGGGCCTGACCGCCCTGATCGTAACTTGCCTGGTCTTGGCTGTTCTGGCCTCAGCTATTCTGACCGTAGCTGCCCTGGCCATAATTGCCTTGGCCATAGCTGCGTGCCAGCTTGCGGCGCGTACCCACATCCCCGAGCACTTCCTGCAACTGACTCTGGCGCGCCTTGAGCTGGACAGTCAGCTCTGATTCCAGCATGGTTAGCGTGCGCAGGCGTTGTTCCAGCGCCCTGCGCGTCTCGGCGTTGCCACCTCGCGGCATACGCAGCTGCTGCATCTTCTCGATATAGCTGGCCTGCCCGCCGAGTACCGCGGGCCAGTCACCCAGGCGTGCTGAGCGCAGCATGGCATTCATCTGCTCCAGCAGCTCATCGCATTGCTGGAAGGTGTCATCGGCGAGCAGTGCATTGCTGTCCATGGTCAGCCCATCCCCTTGTCGTGTACGGCAATCTGACGCCAGGCGTCACCCAGCTCGTTGAGCAGGCGACGCGCTTCCTCGAGCTTTTCCGGGTTGTTGCCCAGGTTAGCCTGCATGATCAGGCGCGTGATGTAGTCATACATACGATCGAGATTGGTCGCGACCTCATTGCCCTGCTCATGATCCAGGCAGGCACGCAGACCTTCGGTGACGATGCTGGTCGCCTTGGCCAGCGACTGTCCCTTGGCGGCCACGTCGCCGGCCTCCATCTGCAGACGCGCCGCCGCCAGCGCGCGGTCTGCTCCCTCGAACAACATCACGATCAACTGGTGTGGACTGGCGGAAAGCACACCGGATTCTACGCCGACACGGGCATAGGCATTGGCGCCACGATAGCGACTCATGGTGATTGGGTTCCCTTGTGCATGGCGTTTGTCAGTATCTCTGTCAGATATGGAGCCGTCGTCGGCATGCCGTCTCGACTGCGGGCATTGCCGGACGCATCGAATCTCGCAAGCGCATGGCGGATGGCCTGGGCCTGGGTCAGTAACCAATGACCAATGTCTCAAGGCATCAGCCACCGATCAGCCCGTCATGTCCCAACTGTTTTCCAGCGTTTCCAGCTGACTGGTCAGGTAGTCACTGGTGGATGTCAAGTTGGCCACCAGGATGTCGAGTTCCGTGAACTGCTCCCGATAACGCTCGATGGTGGCCTCGATGGTGTCTTCGGTCTGCTCATACTGACTGGCGAGACTCTCCAGCGACCCCTCGATGCCTTCCGTGGTGCTTTCCAGCGTGCCGTCTTCCCCGACCACCTCCTCCAGCAGACTGGACATCTGGCTGGCGAAGCCGCTGGTGCCCGCCTCATCATCGGAGATGAAGAACCCCGACATCGCCGCCAGCTGCTCACTGTCGGCAGCCTCGATCACGGCGCTGTCGAATTCGAGCTTGCCATCGTTGGTACGGCTCACTCCCAGCGAGGAGAGCGCATAGAAATCGCCCTCACTGGTGAAATTCAGCGCCGAGGTCAGACGACTCTCGATGGTGCGCAGCGTCGAATCGCCCAGCAATTCCCCCGCGGTCCCTTCATCGGCATTGAAGGCGGTGTAATTGTCGATGGTGTCCTGCAGGTCGTTGTAGGCATTGACGAAGGTCTCCATCGCCTTGCTTACCGACTCCGCGTTCTCCTTGACGGTGACCACGCTCGCAGACGTGTTGGTCTCGCTCAGCGTCAGGGTCAAGCCATCCACGGCATCATCGATGACATTGGAGGTGGCTTGCATGCTGATGCCGTTGACGCTGAACTCGGCATTGCGCGCCGCGACGACTTCCTCCATCCCGCCGGCGGCCGGGTCACTGCTTGTCGCGTCATAGCTCGCCGGGACATGGCTGAGCAGGCTATCGAGCTCTGCCACCTCGCCGCTGGTCGAGAGGCTCATCACCGCCTCGTTGCCCGTCTCCTCCGAGGTCATCACCAGGCGATACGGCGTGTCGGAGCCATCATTGACGATCGAGGCCGTGACCCCGAGACCCGCCTCATTGATGGCATCACGAATGCCTTCCAGCGTGTTGTTGCTCCCGTCGATGACGATGCTGGCGCTGCGCTCGGCGTCCGCCGCATAGCTGCCATCACTGGCCAGCGTGCCCAATGACAGCGTCAGCGTGGTCCCGGTGCCATCACCGATGGCCTCATCACGACTCGCCTGGCCCGTCGTCGCCAGACTCTGCGCCTGCGCCAGCTGGGTGACAGCCACCGAATAACTGCCCGCACTCACTTCCGAGGTTGCCGTGGCACTGACGCCCGAGCCACTGGCGGTGGTCGTCATGCCGGCATAGGTCTCGGCATCGGCCAGCGCCGCGGCGGCGGTATCCAGGGATTCCAGGCGACTTTGAATCGTGCCCCAGGCCGACAACTCGGCCTCGTAACTTGCCTGCTGGGTCTCGATCGGCGTGAGCTTCTGACGCTCTGCCGTCTCCAGATCCGTCAGCAGACTGTTGAGGTCGAGCCCAGAGCCAATCCCCAGCGATGAAATCGTCGCCATATGCACCTCTCGATAGGGTGAAGGTATTTTCACATGCCCGCTGAGTCGCCATCAGGCGAAAAAGCACGCATACCGGGCGTATTTGTCTGTCTGAGTGTTGTGGCTATCGGCACAGGGTTCGTGAACTTGAGGGCTTTCTTGTGCAGACGTTGTCTTGTGTGAGCGCCTTATTCTTTCGATCACCTTCTTTCGACCACCTTCTTCTTGCGACCACCTTCTTTTTCAATCGCCTTCCTTTTTGATCACCTCCCGAGCACACCCCGCATTGGACCTCAGACTACAGAAAGGTAGTCACCCTACAGCGCCTACGACGTATCGCTTACCGCACCGCAAACGTTTGCGGTTCATAATTGGCGCCATTGTGAACCAGCGGATTCAGACACTGGATCGACTCATTCCTGCTTTACCCAAGGACTGCGACGTGAAACGACACGGCATCTTGAACGGACCTCTCAGTGGCCACCTCGCCCGTCTCGGCCATACCCACACCGTGGTGATCGCCGACGCCGGCCTGCCGATTCCCGAGGGCGTGCCCTGTGTCGATCTCGCGGTGGTCCCCGGCCTGCCTGCCATGCTGCCGGTGCTGGACGCCCTACTGGCCGAGCTGTGCATCGAGGCCACGACCCTGGCCGAGGAGCTGCCGGTCAAGAGCCCCTCGTTCCATGACGCCATCGTCGAACGTCTGGACACCCTGGACCGCCTGTCCATGGCACCGATTACCCGCCAGCAGCTCAGTCATGAAGCCTTCAAGGCGGCGCTGCCCGAGGCGAGCGTCATCGTGCGCACGGGTGAGTGCACGCCGTACGCCAACGTGATCCTGCACTGTGGAGTGCCCTTCTGATGCAGAGCCATGCACAACCGCGGGTGCTGATGGCACTCAAGGGCATCGACAAGGGCTTCTCCGGGGTCAGCGTGCTCAAGGGTGTCGACTTGACGCTGCGCGCGGGGCGCGTGCATGCGCTGGCCGGCGAGAATGGCGCCGGCAAGTCGACGCTGATGAAGATTCTCTCCGGCGTCTATCGCTATGACGCCGGCACGCTGTGGCTGCGTGACGAGGAAGTGGTCTTCGCCACCCCGCGTCAGGCGATGGACAGTCGTATTGCCATCATCCACCAGGAACTCAATCTGGTGCCGGGCCTGTCCGCCGGCGAGAACATCTTCCTCGGCCGTGAGCCACGCACCGCGCTGGGCACCGTCGACTGGAGGCGTCTGCATCGCGATGCCCGCCAGCTGCTCGACCGCCTGCGCCAATCACTGGATTCCCGCACCGCCGTCAGCGAGCTGAGCATCGGTCAGCAACAGATGGTCGAGATCGCGCGTGCGCTGTCGCTGGACGCCGAGATCATCATCATGGATGAGCCCACCGATGCGCTGACCGACATCGAGACCGAGATTCTCGCCGAGGTCGTCGCGGAGCTGCGCGCCGAAGGCCGCTCGCTGGTCCTGATCACTCACCGCCTGAACGAGATCTTCAGCATGTGCGATGAAGTCGCCGTGCTGCGCGATGGCCAGATGATTCACCAGGGGCCGACGGCGGAGCTGGATGAGGACGGCCTGATTCGCCTGATGGTCGGTCGCGAGCTGGCAGAACGCTACCCTTACACACCCGCCAGCCCTAATGGCGAGGTGATGCTTGAGGTGAAGGATCTCGAGGCGCCGGGCGTCAAGGGCATCAGCTTCTCTGCCCGCCGCGGAGAAGTGCTCGGCTTTGGCGGCCTGATGGGCGCTGGGCGCACCGAACTGGCCCGCGCCCTGTGCGGCGATACCCGTATCAGCGCCGGCAGCGTGCAGCTGCATGGCCAGCCGGTGAGATTTTCCTCGCCGGCCGAGGCATTGGCCGCGGGTCTGGTGTATGTGCCGGAAGACCGCAAGCAGGCGGGCCTGATCCTCGCCCACTCGGTGGCCAGCAACATGTCGTTGAGCGCCCTGCCGAGCTTCTGTGGCGCGTTCGGGCGTATTCGCCATGGCGAGGAAGCCGCCGCCGTCGAAAGCTTCGTCAAGAGCATGCAGATCAAGGTCAGCAATACCGACCAGCCGGTCGATACGCTGTCCGGCGGCAACCAGCAGAAGGTATCACTGGCCAAGGCGCTGATGCCGGCGCCGGAGCTGGTGATTCTCGATGAACCGACCCGTGGCGTGGATGTCGGCGCCAAGCGCGAGATCTACCTGCTGATCAACGAGCTAAAGCGCCAGGGCAAGTGCGTGCTGCTGATCTCCTCCGAGATGCCCGAACTGCTCGGCCTGGCCGATCGCATTCTGGTGGTCGCCGATGGGCGCATCTCCGGCGAATTCAGCCGTGAGAACGCGACCCAGGAAGCGATCATGACCGCGGCCTCGGGCCTCGAGAGCCCGCTGAGCAGCGACAGCACTTCAAAAGCCGGCGCTTCATCGACCAGCGCTGCATCACGCGCTACCGCCCGCCCGTCTTCTACCCCCGATTCCTCCGCTTCCCGCCACGAGATGCCGAACTGATGTCTACTCCTTCTTCCTCTGCCGCCAGCGGCCGCCGCCTCGACGTCATGCGTCTGCTGGTCGACAACAAGGCGCTGATCGCGCTGGCCCTGTTGATCGCCGTGAGTGCCGGCCTGTCCGACAACTTCCTGTCGTCCGACAACCTGCTCAACGTGCTCCGCCAGACCAGCATCAATGCCATCATCGCCATGGGCGTGACCTTCGTCATTCTCACCGCGGGCATCGACCTGTCGGTCGGCGCGGTACTGGCGCTGACCGGCGCCTTCGCGGCCTCGATGACCGCCGCCGGCCTCTCCCCCTGGTTGAGCGTGCCGGGCACCATCATTGCCGGTGCCGGCCTGGGCGCCATTTCCGGCCTGTTCGTCGCCTTCGGTCGCATCCAGGCCTTCATCGTCACGCTGGTGGCGATGACGGTGCTGCGCGGTGCCACGCTCGTCTACACCGATGGTCGTCCGGTCTCCATCGGCGTCAGCGAAGCCGCCGACAGTTTCTGGAATCTGGGCGGCGGTTACTGGCTCGGCGTGCCGATCCCGATCTACATGATGTTCTTCGTCTACGTGCTGTGCTGGGGCGTGCTGCATCACACCCGCTTCGGGCGCCACGTCTATGCGGTCGGCGGTGGTGAGAAGGTCGCGCGTCTGTCCGGCATCAACGTCAATCGCATCAAGATCAGTGTCTATGCCATCGCGGGTGCCTTCGCGGCACTGGCCGGCGCCATCCTCGCCGCGCGTCTGGGCTCGGCACAGCCGAATGCTGGCACCGGTTACGAGCTGGACGCCATCGCGGCGGTCGTCATCGGCGGCACCAGCCTGATGGGTGGCCGTGGACGCATATTCGGCACCTTGATCGGGGCACTGGTGATCGGCGTGCTCAACAATGCGCTGAACATCATGGGCGTCTCCAGCTACTACCAGATGATCGCCAAGGGCGCCGTCATACTGCTCGCGGTACTGATCGACAGCCGCGCGCAGAAATAGAAGAGCAAGTAAGTAATACACGACACGGTTTCATTCCCGGCAGCATCGAAGACCCTCGCCCCCGTGCGCCAACCACGGGGGCCCTCCAGCGGGTCGCCGACAACAACGAAAGGACCATCGCCATGAAGAAGAAGAACGGAAAACTGCTCACCTCCACGCTGACCACCGCCATCACTGCCGCAGGCCTGAGCTTGATGCCGGTGCAATCCGCCATGGCCGACAAGATCGCGCTGGTGGTCTCGACGCTGAACAACCCGTTCTTCGTCAGCCTCCAGCAGGGTGCCAAGGACAAGGCCGAGGAACTGGGCCACGAGCTGATCGTGCTGGATTCCGGCGATGACGCCGCGCGAGAGCTGTCCAACGTCGAGGACGCCCTGTCCCGCGGTGTCGACCTGCTGCTGATCAACCCGACCGACTCCGATGCCGTGGTCTCCAGCGTGCGCACCGCCAATGGCCGTGATGTGCCGGTGGTGACACTGGATCGCAGCGCCAACGGCGGTCGGGTCGCGGCGCACGTCGCCTCCGACAACGTCGCCGGTGGTGAACTGGCGGGCAATTTCATCGCCGAGAAACTCGCAGGCAAGGGTGAGATCGTGCAGCTGGAAGGTGTCGCCGGCGCCTCGGCCACGCGCGATCGCGGTGAAGGCTTCATGAAGGCCATCGACGGCCAGACCGGCCTCAGCCTGGTGGCCACTCAGCCGGCCAACTTCAATCGCACCCAGGGGCTGAACGTGATGGAGAACCTGCTGCAGGCGCATCCGGGCGTGAATGCCGTCTTTGCCCAGAACGATGAAATGGCGCTCGGCGCACAGCGTGCCCTGCAAGCCGCCGGCAAGGACATCCTGCTGGTCGGCTTCGATGGTACCGATGAAGGCATCAAGGCCGTACAGGCCGGCAAGATGGACGCCACCGTCGCCCAGCAACCGGCACTGATCGGTAGCCTCGGCGTCGATACCGCCGACAAGCTGCTCAAGGACGAAGACGTCGAGAAGACCATTTCCGTGCCACTCAAGCTGATCACCGAATAAGCGACCGCACGGCTCGCACCATCTTCATCGCAAGACAGGACGCCGGCCACTGGCCGGCGTTTTTCCGTCTTTCCTTCAATGGCGTGTCTTTCTCGCCTCGCAGGGCCAGTGACGCCCGCTCGACTTTCACCACCAGGGACAGAGATGTGATTCGACTCAAGGATGTGGCGGCACACGCCGGAGTTTCCGTGACCACGGTGTCGCATGTCGTGAATGCCACCCGCCCGGTGGCCAGTGCGACCGAGGCCCGAGTACGCGAATCGATCGCCGCACTCGGCTATCGACCGGACAGCGTCGCCCGCGCGCTGAAATCCAACCGTAGCCACACCCTCGGGATGATCGTCACCAATGCGCACAACCCCTTCTTCGCCGAGGTGATCCGCGGCGTCGAGGACCGCTGCTACCAGGCAGGCTACAGCTTGATTCTGTGCAACAGCGACGATATCGACGCCAAGCAGCTCAGCTATCTCGAGACACTGCGGGACCGACGCATCGATGGACTGGTGGTGATGACCGCCGAGAACGGTGCCGGCTTTCTCGAGGCGCTCAGCGCCCTGCCACTGCCCACGGTGATGATGGACGCCGAGCCCCAGCCTGGCTGGGACATGACGGTGGTCAATGATGATTCACGCCTGGGGGGCAGGCTCGCCATCGAACACCTGCTGGCGCAGGGGATCGAACGCATCGCCCTGCTGACCGGGCCTCGAGATCATGCCCGTTCCCGCGAGCGACTGAGCGGTGCACTGGACGCTCTGCACGCCGCCGGCCTGGGGCTTGCCGAGGACTGGCAGATCGAGACCCAGCTGATGCTGGCCGACGGTCATCGCGCGGCCCATCTGCTGCTGGCCAACCCGGCCGACAGACCCGATGCCATCTTCGCCTTCAATGACCTGCTGGCACTGGGCTGTCTGCGCGCCGCTCGAGACCTGGGCCTTGAGGTACCCAAGCAGCTCTCGATCATCGGCTACGACGATATCGAGATCAGTGCCTATCTCTCACCCGCCCTGACCACCATCCGCCAGCCGATCTATGCGCTGGGCACCACGGCCGTCGATCAGCTGATCGCGCGCCTGGAGGGCGCCCCCTTCCCGGGCCAGACCCAACTGGCCCCGAGGCTGGTGGAACGCGACAGTGTCGCGCGGCCAGACCAGCGCCTTCAGGGCCAGGCTTGAGCACAGTAAGTATTGAGCGCCTTCAGGGCCAGGCTTGAGCGCAGCCACGCTTGAGCACAGTAAGTATTGAGCGCCTCCAGGATAGATCACAGATCTATACCGGTTGAGCATCAAACATATCAAATACCAACATTTCTCTTATAGGTGAACACTGCCTACCCTGCCCCTCGTGAATCACCGCTGCCACGGCTGGCAGCACGCACATGAGGACACCCAGGTGACAGGCACTCCCCCTCCAGCACTTCCCGATCGGACACAGCCCGATCAGATACTGTCCAGTCAGGCACAGCCTCGCCGACATCGACATCGGACGCCGACAGCACGCCCGCCATTGGCCGTGGTCTGCTGTTATTGATGGCGATCGCGGTCGCTGCAACTGCCGCCAATCTGTACTACAACCAGCCGCTGCTGGCAGAGATGGCCCGCTCACTGGGCGTGAGCCAGGGCATGATCGGCCTGATTCCCTCCGCGACCCAATTCGGCTACGCCGCCGCCATCCTGCTGATCTCGCCGCTGGGCGACACCATGGACAGGCGCCAGCTTATCCGCAATCTGTCCATCACCCTGGCACTGGCCTCACTGGGCATCTTCCTGGCCCCCAGCTTCTGGCCGCTGTTGCTGGCAAGCTTCGTGGCCGGGCTGGGCGCCAACATCACCCAGCAGCTGATTCCGCTGACCGCCTCGCTGTCCACCCCCGAGGCGCGCGGCAAGAACATCGCCACCCTGATGACGGGGTTGACCATCGGCATACTGCTGTCACGCACTCTGAGCGGCAGCATCGGCGAATACTGGGGCTGGCGCAGCGTCTTCCTGGTCGCGGCCATCCTCGCCGTCATCATCGGTGTGCTGCTGCATCGTCACCTGCCCAGTCGCGCGCCTGCCGTGCAGATGGCCTACCCCAGACTGATCCTCTCGATGGGCACGCTGTTCAAGCAACATGCCCTGCTGCGGGAATCCGCACTGACCGGCGCACTGTGGTTCGCGGCCTTCAATGCCATGTGGGCGACGCTGGCCATTCACGTCACCGATGCGCCGTTTGACTACAGCGTCCAGCAGGCAGGGCTGTTCGGTATCATCGGGCTGGCCGGCATCTTCGGGGCCAAGGCGGCGGGCCGTCTGGTCAATCGTGTCGGCGCAGGGCACCTGATCAGCTTCGCCCTGGTGATGGTGCTGGCGTCCTTCGCGGTACTCGGCCTCTGGGGAAACAGCCTGGCAGGGCTGATCGTCGGCATCATCCTGCTGGACCTGGGCGTCTTCGCGGCTCAGATCCCCAACCAGGTGCGCGTATTCTCGATCGACCCCAAGGCCCAGAGCCGCATGAACGCCGTCTACATGCTGTGCTACTACCTCGGTGCGGCAGCCGGTTCCGCCATCGGCGTCAAGATGATGAGCGTGCATGGCTGGCAGGGCATGTCGCTGTTCGGGCTGGTACTGGCAGCGGTGGCACTGGTGCATCATGGTGTAAAGCAGCGTCGCTCGGCCTCTTCAACACAGTGAGACCAGGACAGTGAGATCAAGACAGTGAGACGAGAGCGCAAGCGAAGCGCTAGGTAGGCAAGCGAGGCGCGAAAGAGAGAAAACGCGAAAGTTATAAAAACGAAGCGATGAACGGCTGAGAGCCTGAGATGGCGCCTGGTCAGCACGTCGAGTCATGGGCATTCACACCCCATGCCACGGCAGCTGGCCAGGCGCCTGAAATGGTGGCGCAATTCAGGTAAACTCTGCGCGCCATTTCGGTGCGTCGCCGAGGTGGTACGCGATTCACGACCCGTTATCGGGGCAAGAACCCGTCAAACCCTCGAGATCCACATGAAGCTCATCGTCAAACTTATCCTCGGCATCATTGCCGGCCTGCTGATCGGCCTGATGGCCCCGGATGCCCTCGTACGTGCCGCGCTGACCGCCAAGGTCATCATCGGCCAGCTGATCAACTTCACCATCCCGTTGATCATCCTGTTCTACGTCATGAGCGGCATCGCGTCGCTGCCGAAGAATTCCGGCGCCATGCTGGGTCGCACCGTCGGCATGGCCTACGGGTCGACGATTCTGGCCGGCATCTTCGCCTTTCTGGTGGCCAGCAACCTGCTGCCCGGCATGCTGTCCGGCATGGCGCCGGTCGCTGAAGGCCGCGATGCCCTGACTCCCTTTCTCGATCTCGAAATCCCCGCGGCACTGCCGGTAATGACGGCCTTGGTGCTGGCCTTCGTGTTCGGCGTGGTCATCAGCCGCCGCGAACTGCCGACCCTGAAAAGCGCCGTCTTCGAATCGCGTGAAGTGGTCGAGGTGTTCCTCAATCGCGTCATCATCCCGCTGCTACCCCTGTTCATCGCCGGTACCTTTGCCGAGATGGCCTACGAGGGCAAGGCGCTGTCGACACTGGATACCTTCTGGAAGGTGCTGGTGCTGGCGATCGTGATGCACTGGATCTGGCTGAGCACGGCCTATCTGATCACCGGCCTGATCCAGCGTCGTTCTCCGCTGGGCCTCCTGCGCAACATGCTGCCGGCCTACCTGACGGCGCTGGGCACCATGTCGTCGGCGGCGACCATTCCGGTCAGCCTGCGTCAGACCAAGGCCAATGGCGTCAGCGATGAAGTGGCCAACTTCAGCGTGCCGCTGTGCGCCACCATCCACCTGTCCGGTTCCACCATCACCATCGTCACCTGCGCCACTGCCGTGATGATGATGAGCCACAACCTGGCACTCGCAAGCCTCGGCGAAGTGATTCCGTTTTTGATCATGCTGGGCCTGACCATGATCGCCGCGCCCGGGGCACCGGGTGGCGCCGTGATGGCGGCGCTTGGGGTTCTGGGCAGCATGCTCGGCTTTGGCGAGGCGGAACTTGGCCTGATGATCGCGCTGTATCTGGCCCAGGACAGCTTCGGTACCGCCACCAACGTCACCGGCGACGGCGTGATCGCGCTGTGGGTCGATCACTTCGCGCGCCGCGATGGTGTGGTGGCCACGCCGGAGCCGGATGCCGCGACCGGCGAAGCACCGGTGGCACGCTCACAGCCGTGAGCTGCCATATGTGCTGAGCCGTGAGCTGTCGCATGCTCTGAGCCGTGCAAGAAGTGAGCTGAGCCACCTGCGCTGACAGTCGTCAAAAGCCCCGCCTCTTTTCGGAGACGGGGCTTTTTTCATGCCCGCGGTCATCCATACGCTCATCCATACGCTCATCTTCACGGCCATCCTCACGATCATCTTCACGGTCAGCCTGCAGGATGGCGTGCTGGCGGCAAGGTGAGACATGACGCCGCGCCGTGCCTGACACCCACAGATCAAACGGCTACCATTGGCGCCCACGCGCGAGCGCTGTCATCGCTGCCGTACGCCATCACCCTGTTACCGTTGCCGGAGTGCCAGATGTCCCTGCTTCCCCCTGCACTGTTCTGTCCTTCGATATCACTACCGATATCTCGCCCGCGCCTGGCACGCATGTTCGCCACCCTGTCGCTCACCACTGCCAGCCTGACTCTTGCCCAGCACGCCAGCGCGCTGGAGATCGGCATGCCCGCCGATGGCGGCGTCAGCGTCAGCCCCGCCGTGATGCTTGAAGCCGAGGGCACCCTTGATGAGCAACTGAGCAGCCCGCTGTTGCTCAAGCAGTTCTCAAGCCACGAGGCCGTGGAGCAAGGGCTGAGCGATGGCAGCCTCGACGCCGCCTACCTGACACCGCAGATGCTCAAGGCACTGGCCGAGAGCGGCATGTCCCTGCGAGTGCTGGACGGCGCGGATCTCGACGATGTCAGCCTGGTCGCGCGTGACGAGCTGATCCGCTACACCGAATTGTTCGAGCCCCAGGAGCTGCTGATCCGCTTCCTCAATGACACCACCCGTGCGGTGCGAGTGGTGATGCGCGATGACGATGCACGCTCGCATCTGGCGCTGAAGCAGTGGGTCGAGGTCAAGGTCGGCTCCAGCATGCAGCTGGTCAACCCACGCTCGCTGGAAGAGCTCGAAGGCGATGAATATGTCGGGGATGCGCCTCAGGCACTGATCAACAGCCGCAAGATGCACGCCGCCTTCCTCAACGGCGATGACGCGACGCGTCTGGTGGCGCTGCATCCGCTGTCCAAGGACTGGCTGCCGCGCGCCGACATGCTCGACCTGCCGCGCATGCTGCTGGTCAGCCGCGCCGATATCGAAGATGCGAGCCTTGAGGCCGAACTAGAGTCACTGGCCGTTGAGCACGCCCGTATGCAGCAGAGCCTGCACGGCGAAGAGCCGATGAAGCTCGCCTTCACGCTCAAGCAGGCCTGGCCGGCGGATGCCGGTGAGGCGCCGAGTCTGCCCAAGGTGGTGCATGCGCTGAACGGGCGCGCTATCCCGACCGCCGACATGCGCACCGCCCTCAAGGACTGGCTGGGCGAGCAGCAGTCAGCGGTCAGCTGGCCTGAGCTATAGCAGCAAACCCAGCAGTAGCCCCAGGTGTAGACCCGGCCGTAGGCCCAACAGTCATGCCCGCCACAGGGCAAATGACAGACACAAAAAAACCCGCCGATTGGCGGGTTTTTTCGATCAAGGGCAACGATCAGGCGTCGAGGGCTTCAGCGATCTGGGACTGAGCCTTCGGGCCGATGCCCTTGACTTCAGAGATCACGCCATCAGCGTGAGCCTTGCGGACCTTGGCGACATCGTCGTAGCCAGCGTCAGTCAGGGCACGGATAGCGGCAGCGTTGAGGCCGAGGTCTTCCAGAGAGGCCGCATCGGCTTCTTCGGTCGCTTCCTCGACGGCTGCGCCCATCGGCATCATGCGAGACTGCGCGATGGCCTGTTCGCGTGCCAGACGTGCCTTGTACTGCACCAGCTTCTGGTTGAACTCGTGTTCGACCTGCTTGCGGTGCTTGTCAGAGGCTGCGGCTTTCTCGCTCAGGCGTTCGTTGCGAGCGCGCAGGTCTTCGACTTCCTTCTTTGCCTTGTCACGGGCATTGCGGAGCTTGTCGGCTTCTTTGCTGGCTTCACGCAGCTGACGCTCCAGCTCCTTGATGCGGGCGTTCTGGTCCTGCTTGGTGTCCTGCTCCTGAAACAGGGATGCAAGCTGGTCGTCAAGATTAGCGTCGGTCATACTGCTATGTTGCCTCGAATAATTGATAAAGAGCTAAAGTCTGGGCGCACATTCTACCGCAGTTCTTCAGTTTGTGCTGCATTTGAGCGCAACCCGAGCGGGATGAATGTGAATCGGGGGTCCTGCATGGGGCAATATTACCCCAACTGTGTGACATCGCCAGCCACGGATGAACCAGTCATGGAGGATACCGAGCGCGGGATGAGACGGCACTGAACGCACACGACAATCGCATGTCGGCGCCGTGGTGCAGGTCACGGAAAAGACAGCCCGCTTTCATGGGCTGTCTTTTTACTCGGCGACCAAGCACTTGCGCAGGCCTGTCAGCACAGATCTCAGTGCTTGCGCCAGTCCTCGAGCTTGTCGCTCAGCTGCTGACGACGCGCTTCGGGCGATGCCAGCGTCTCGGACTGATGGCCTTCCCCGAAGCGATTCTCGAGATAGTCCATCAGATTGATCAGCTCATCATCGGTCAGGCTGTCATCGAAGGCCGGCATGAAGACACTGTGGCCATTGTTCTCACGCTGCACGCCATTGAGGATCGCCTGGGCCAGATTGTCCGGATAGACACTGCCGGTCACGCTGTTGTGGAACAGCGACGGGTAGTAGCCATCCTGGGTGCCGGCACCATCCGCGCCGTGACACATGGCGCAGTGGCCCAGATACAGACGCACGCCCGGCGTGGCATCGGTCAGCTGGCCGATCAGATCTTCATCGTCGGGACGCTTGTCCAGCGGCTGACCGCGCAGCAACAGCACATCATCGGCCGGTGCCCCCTGATTGAAGCGCGTGGCGACCTGCGGCTCGCTTTCGGCCTCGCGATCACCATCATTGACCGCCTCGCCCTGCTCGCCCTTGCCATCCACCGCCGGAATCGACTTCAGATAAACCGCGATGGCGCGCAGGTCGTCTTCACTCATGTAACGCATGGAGTGCTCGACCACATCCGCCATCGGGCCGCCAGCCTGCGCCTTGCCCTTGAGGTTGCCGGTCGCCAGATAGGTCTGGATATCCTGCTCGCTCCAGCTGCCCAGACCATCCTGCATGTCCGGCGTGAGGTTGAAGGCGCGCCAGCCTTCGATCATCGCCCCGCCCAGATAGCCTTCTTCATCACCGGTCAGCGCCGTTTCCTGGAAGGCGAAGCCACGCTCGGTGTGACAGCTGCCACAGTGGCCCGGCCCCTGAACGAGATAGGCGCCACGGTTCCAGTCGGCACTCTTGTCCTCGTGGTCCTGCCACGGCTCCAGCGGCGAGAAGATCTCTTCCCACAGCGCCATCGGCCAACGCATGTTGAGCGGGAACGGAATCTCGCTTTCGCGGCTGGGCGTGCTGCTCGGCGTCACCTCATGCATGTTCCAGGCATAGAGCGCCTTGATGTCCTCATCCGTCAGACGGGCATAGGAAGGGAACGGCATCGCCGGATAGAGGTTGTGACCATCGGCAGCCTCGCCCTCGCGCAGCACACGGGTGTACTCCTCGAGGGTGTAGTTGCCGATGCCGTGCTCGGTGTCCGGGGTGATGTTGGTGGCGTAGATCTCGCCCACCGGGGTCTCGAAGCCGAGGCCACCGGCATATTCATCGCCGTCCTCGGTGCTGTGACAGGCCGCGCAATCACTGGCGCGCGCCATGTACAGGCCCTTCTCGATCAGCGCGGGGTCATCGGTGGCGGCCTTGTCGGCTTGTACCTGTCTGGCGTGCTCATCCTCGCCGCTGCCGCAGGCGCTGAGCAACATGGCACTGGTGCCCGCAATGGCGGCCAGGCGGACGGCACGGGTCAGGCGTGCGGGGTGAAGGATCGGGCGGGCACCGCGACCTTTCTCATCAATGGCATCACGGGTGCCAGCAGTACGGACGTGCGGGACCATGCTTATATTTCCTGTTCGAGCAGATCGGCAATACGCAGAGACAACGCCGCGATGGTCAGGGTGCAATTGACCGACCCGACGGTGGGCATGCAGCCGGAGCTGGCGACAAACAGGTTGTCATGGCCATGCACTCGGCAATCGCGATCCACCACGGAGTCTTTGGGGTTGTCTCCCATCAGGGTCGTACCGCAGATATGCTGGTTGTTGGAGAACTCATCACGGAACGCGATGTCGGTGCCTCCCATCAGCTGAGCGATACGCGCATATTGTTCACGGGTATGCGCGGCGCTGCGCTTGACGTAATCATCGATAGCATAACGGAATTCCGGGCGCGGCAGGCCGAGAGCGTCACGTTTTTTTGACGGCGTGATGCGATTGGCGGCCTCTGGCAACAGCTCGTGGAAGCTGTCGAACTGCACATAGCGGCTGGCGCGGTTATCGATCTGCGCCTGCAGATCCGCGCCGAGCCTGAGCGGTGTTTCCGACAGCACCTCCGTGGTCATCTGCTGCGTGCGGGCAATGTTGGACAGGTGCAGCTTCTTGGACGCGAAGTCCTTGCGGAAGTCGCCGTCGCGCCAGGTGATGATCGAGGTCATCTCCTGAGGGCCACGCCCGGCCCAGAGCGGCTCATCGGCCAGAAAGCTCACCCCGGTACCGGGATGGTCCATAAGATGCCGGCCGACCATGTCGTTCTGGTTACCCACCCCATCGGGGGTATGGGCGTTGACCGACATCTGCATCAGCTTGGGCGTCTCGATACCATTGGCCGCCAGCACCACCCGCGCCGCGCTCAGGCGATGCTGCTTGCCGTCGGGGTCCAGATAGCGCACCTCGCGAATCTTGCCGCTGGCGTCGCTTTCCAGATGATGCACGATGGCATTGTCGATCAGTCTGGCACCGGCACGTTCGGCCTTCTCGACATGGATGATGCCGGAATACATCGCACCGATCGGGCAGATAGGCATGCAGTTGTTGTTGCCGCAGCAGGTCGGGCGCTCATCATAGGGGCGGCTGTTGCGCGCCACCGGCTCGGTGACCATGTCAAAGCCGTGGGGATTGATGCGCTCGCTGACCCGCCGCTCGTTCCACGACAGCGGCAGCGGTGCCATCGGATACTCTGCGCTGCGCGGGCTGCCAAGATCGACATCATTCGGCCCCCAGACACCCAGCGCGACCTCGGCACGGAAGTAATAGTCTTCCAGGTCGTCATAGCCGATCGGCCAGTCGCGCCCGACGCCATACTCGCTATTGAGCACGAAATCGCTGGGCAGAAAACGCCAGGCAGACGCCGCCCAGTGCCAGGTAGTGCCGCCGACGGCACGAATGTACTGGGCGTCGTAGGGTTGCTCCCCCTTCTGTACCAGATAGTCGGCATTCTCGCCGTAGAGCATCGGATGGGGCGCTGCCTTGCTGGCAGGATAAGGCCCCATGAAGTCCATCTTGTTGGCCTGGTTGCGGAAGCGCTCGACGATCTGCCAGCGCTGCATGCGCGGGCCTGCTTCCAGCATGATGACCGACTTGCCGGCCTCGGCCAAGCGATGTGCGATCAGGGCACCGGCAACACCAGACCCGACCACGATCACATCGGCATCATACGCACGGGATTCCTCGGCCATGCAGGATTCTCCTCGGGAAATTGGGAACAGCAACAGGGGCGGTCAGGACGCCCCTGGAAGGTCTGGCATTCAGGCGATTCAAGGGCTGATGCCTTGCTCGGTCAGAAGCTGATGACCAAGCACGGACTCAAGACCCGACCATCCGCCACGCGCAAGCCTTGGGAGTAAGCGTGACCACTCAGGCCTTGGGTGCCTCGGCCCAGAACCCCGGACGATTGGGGCAATAGGTACGCACCACCTGCACATCGCGCGGCCCGGCATACATGCCAGCGCGCTCGAAGGCGATGACCTCGGCGGCGGGATCACTGATCGACCTGCCGACCGTGCCCAGCATCCAGGCCTGCAGCAGACGGCGCACCAGCGCCATCTCGCCGTCACTCAGGTCTTCCTTTTTCACGTACTCTCGCGACTCGCCCAGGGCCAGCAGGCGGGTCTTGAGGGCCGGCAAGCTGCCGACACCGGGCACTCCCTCGGCCGGGATTCTCGCCAGCGCCTCAAAATAGCGCTGCCCTAGCCGTTCATCCAGGGTCTTGTCGCTGAGCAGCCAGCGCGACAGGACCATGAACGTCGCGAAGGCACTGTCATCCTGTGTCTGTTGCTCGTCAGCGACCGTCTCGGCCAGGGCCTGAAGGGACAGACCACCGAACATGGCCATACCTGCTCCACCGAGTCCCAGCTTCAATAGCTGGCGACGTGAAGGATCAGTAGCACTCTGGGATGTCGACATGCGGCCCTCCCGGACAATGAATGGTTCACCCGACGCCAGTGCACAAGGCAGTATTGCCGCCTGTGTGCTGCACTCGGATAGCGCTCTAACAGCACACAAGCAGACCTCGAGCGATTTCGAACAGCTCTTGCGTAGCCCTTGCACAGGGTTTGATTCGCAGCATGGTAACAAGCGCCGCCAAGTTATAGACAAACGTATAATGAACAAGGAGTTTCTGTTTATGCAACTCAAGAGGCACGCTTCACGCAACCCAGCCCGCTCACGGGCAAACGCTTGCTGCTGGCCTACTGACAAGGGTCGGTCGAAACCGCGAGAGTTACCAGCGGATGCCCGCGAATGCCGATGCCTGACGCAAGAGTTACCCGCGCCTGTCTCCCGCCCACCGGCAGTTCCCTGACTGTGCTCGGCGCAGTAGGATGTGGGGCAAAGGCAGCAGCTGTGGCCAGACTGGCTCGCTCACGAGCCGACGCCCGCGCCGCCCATCACTCGACTTCAGGGAAGACTCGCCATGCTTCGTCACTTGCGTACTCCGCTCGCTCTGCTCATGTGTACCGCCATTCTTGCCGGGTGTGAAAGCGCCTCGCGCATGGCCGACAGCATTTCGCTGCCGGACTTGGGCTCCTCCTCGCAGACCGAACAGGGCGAGCAGCGCGTCCAGCGCACCGTCGCCTTCCCGGAGGCGGAGTACGCCAGGCTCGACAAGACCGGCACCTCGGTGATCAAGGGCCGCATGTCCTATGAGTGGCAGGGCCAGACGATCTACGCCAACCGGGCGGGCATCTCGATCGCCCCAGTCACCACCTACTCCGCGGAAGCCGCGGAACTGGCACTGGCAGGCAAGACGGCGTCCCGCGCCGACCCGCGCGCCCAGGCCTACACCCACATCGTGCGCACTGACAGCAATGGCTACTTCACTGCCACTGGCCTGCCATCCGGCACCTTCTATGCCGCCGGTGTCGTCCAGTTGCCGGACGGCACACGCAGCCCGCTGATTCTCAGTCAGGTTCAGGTCGGCCGCGGCCAGACCCGCAGCATCGAGCTGAGCCGCTGATACCCGCGTGTTCTTCTTGCTCTACATGCTGCCCTTGCATCGCCGGATGATGGCCACCGCACCATGACGACACTCTCGCTGCGCGCCTATACCCCACAGGCCACGGTCCATGATCACGCCCACCACCAACTGGTGCTGCCGATCCGCGGCCATCTCGATATCCAGGTCGGCAACCATAACGGCACCGTGGTCACCGGCGAGTGCGTCATCATTCGCCCCGGGGAGTCACATCTGTTTCATGCCAAGGACGCCGCGCGCTTCATCGTCGCTGACCTGGACTATCTGCCCGACAACCTCGCGGCGTCGCAACGCGTGGTGTTCTCGATCAGCACCCTGCTGATGAACTACCTGCTGTTTCTCGAAGCGCAGCTGCAGGGTAAGGTCGACAAGCACATCGATCAGCTCTCCATCGCGCTGTTTTTCGGCCTGCTGGAGAAGCAGACCTGTGATCAACGCGTCGACCGTCGTCTGCTCAGGGTGCTCGACGTCATGAACGCGCAGCTTGAGCAGCCCCACGACGTGGCATCACTGGCCCGACTCGCCCACCTGAGCCCGACCCAGTTTCACAAGGTGTTCCGCGAAAATCTGGGCGTCAGCGTCAAGCAGTACCTGACTGCCAGACGCATGGAGCGCGCGCGGGCGCAGTTGATCCATACCGATCTCAGCGTCCAGCAGGTCGCCGAGGCCGTCGGCTATCAGAACCTCTCCGCCTTCTCGCGGCGCTTTTCCTGCTACTTCGGCCAGTCGCCACGCGAGATGACGCGCCAGTATTCGAGCCTCACTCCCCCGAATGACTGAACGACTGAATGACCGACTGATTCGATCATCTGAACAACCGATTGAGCATCCGAATCAGCAGTCAACCACCGCAATGTGGCGGTATATGACGTTTTGCTTCTCCTGGCAGATCAGAGCGTAGTTTCAGCACAATATATTCTCGCGATGAGGCGTAATCTCGTGCACTCCGAGACACACTTCATTGCGAGCCATCCACCATGCAGCACTCCTTCTCCCGGACGCCCTTCCGCCCAGCGCTGGAACGCCAGATCGGCAACCTTTCCGTCCTCACGGCCGCCCTGCTATGGGGCACGACCGGCACCGCCGCCCACTTCAATCAGGATGTCAGTCCGCTGGCCACCGGCGCCTTCGCCATGGGCTTTGGCGGCATTCTTCAGGCAGTGCTGTCGCGACGAATCCTTCATGAGGAGCTGGCCGCCCTGCTGGTTCATAAGCATCTCGTGCTGTGGGCAGCGCTATTCATCATCGTCTACCCGCTGGCCTTCTATTCGGCCATGGAATACACCGGCGTGGCGATGGGCACCGTGATCACCATCGCCACGGCGCCGTTGGCGGCAGCGGTGCTGGAATATGTGCTGGATCGCAAGCGCGTCAGTGTGCGCTGGTACGCAGCGCTGATGCTGGGCATGGCTGGCGTGGGACTGATGGCAGTGGGCGAGACACGTCTGGCGGATACGGCAGCGCAAGCCACTGCCAGCGGCGTTGCCAGCGAAAGCCGCAAGCTCATCGGTATCGGGCTGGGCGTGCTGGCCGGCGCGAGCTACGCCACCTATTCGCTGCTTGCCAGACGCATGATGCTGCTGGGCGTGCATCGCCGTGCAGCCATGGGGGCAATGTTCGGCTGTGCCGGCGTCATACTGTTGATCGGCCTGGCCATCAGCTGCCTGTTCCTCGATCCGCGCCTGTTTGCCACGCCGGTGAATTCGGCGGTCGCCATCTACATGGCGCTGATCCCGATGCTGCTGGCCAGCCTCATCTTCGGACGCGGGCTCGCCAGCGTGCCCATCAGCCGGGTGACAGTCCTGACCATGTTCGAGCCACTGGTGGCGGGCCTGTTGGCCGTCATCGTGGTCGGCGAGCAGTTCACGCTGATGGGCGCCATCGGCATGGTGCTGATCATGACCTGCCTGATGCTGCAATTGCGGCCGCAGGCAACGCAGGCTCCGATGGCCAGCCCGCAGGCAGACCTCGCGGCCTGGACGACGCCCGACACGGCCTCCGACGCTCTGGTTGAGCCAAAAGACGACGCTGCTCATTGGGGTGAGCGTGATTCGTGGCGTGATCCCTGGAGCGGTACCGAGCATGGCCGCGATGCCAAGCATGGGCCTGAGCAAGGGTCGGCGCCATGGCAGCATCACGACGCCTGACGGCCATGAGCGAATTCTTGGCAAGTTGGAGTACGTGCCCTGAGCGGTACTCAGCCGGCGCGGTGACTCACTTGACCGAAAGTGGTTTCAGCACACTTTCGCAGGACTCATGCTGCGACTGAAATCGGCCGCGGGATTGGCAAGATACGCAAGGACATCACCATGACAACCACTCGCTCTGATATCGCGGCCTCTTCAAGGTCGACCGACATGGGGAGCCTGGCCGTGCTGTTTGCCGCGCTGCTGTGGGGCACCACTGGCACGGCGGCCCACTTCAACCAGGATGTCAGTCCGCTGGCAACCGGCGCCTTCGCCATGGGTATCGGCGGCCTGCTTCAGGCAATGATCGCACGACCCAATATCATGGGCTGTCTGAGCCTGCTGTTGGCGCAGAAGCGCTGGGTATTGCTCGGTGCCGTGTGTGTCGTCATCTACCCGCTGGCTTTCTACTCCTCGATGCATCTGGCCGGTGTCGCCATCGGCACGGTGATCACCATCGCCACGGCGCCATTGGCCGCGGCGATTCTGGAGCGCCTGTTCGGCCACCACCGACTCACGCTGAGCTGGTATCTCAGCCTCGCGCTGGGCATTGCCGGTGTGGTGATGATGGCGATGGGCGAAACGGCCACTCATGGCGGAGACATTCCCACCGTCAGCGCCGTCAGCGCCGGCGGCGACCCGATGGCGACAGGGTCAGGGAGCGTGCCTGATGCTGACTGGCAACGCCTTACCGGTATCCTGCTGGGCATCATCGCCGGCACGACCTACGCCGCCTATTCACTGATCGCCCGGCGCATGATGGACCACGGCACCCACGCTCGCGCTGCCATGGGCAGCCTGTTCGGTGTCGCCGGTATCGCACTGATCGCCGGCCTGGGTCTCAGCATGCTGATGGCCGATCCGCGCCTGTTCGCCACCCCCGGCAACACATCGGTCGCGCTCTACATGGCGCTGGTACCGATGTTCCTTGGCTATATTGCCTTCGGCTACGGCCTGAAGACCGTTGCCGCCAGCAAGGCCACCCTGCTCACCCTGTTCGAACCGCTGGTCGCCGCGCTGCTCGCCGTCACCATCGTCGGGGAACATATCGCTCCGCTCGGCTGGCTCGGCATGGCGCTAATCGCCGTCTGCCTGGTGATTCAGGTGAGGCCAGCAACCGCTTGATCAACGCGAGCGGCACGACGAGGCGTTACCGAATGCGCAAAGCACAAAGCCCCAGCCTGAGTTTCAGGCTGGGGCTTTGCATTGCTGGGCATAAGCTCTCGGGCTCACGCCATCTCAATCACCCGCCGTGAAAAGCGCGCGCCGTCAATGCGAGGCAAGCTCGCCGGCATCCACTTGCGGTGTTATCCGACGTACACCCTTGGCATCCTGCGCGTAGGCACGATGACGCACATCCCAAAGCTCCACGGCATGCTGGATGTTGAGCCAGAATTCCGGCGTATTGCCTAGCGCAGCTGCCAGCTTGATGGCCATCGGTGCCGTCAAGGTGCCCTTGTCATGCACGATACGGCTCAGAGTATTTCTGTGCACTCCCATCGCCTCGGCCAGGGTGCGGATATCGATGTTCATCGGCTCCAGAAACTCTGCCGTCAACATCTCTCCTACTGTCAGCGGGCGCCGCTGGGTGTTTCTCATCACTGCTACCTCCTCTAGCCCTTGTAAGCATGCGGGTCTAGATATGTTTGATGGGCGACCCCCGCCTCCCACCGGAAGATGAGTCGATACTGCTTGTTGACACGAATCGAGCAATAACCTGCGAGATTGCCCTGCAGATGCTCGAACCGATTGCCCGGTGGGACCCTCAGATCAGACTCCTGACTTGCGGCATCGAGAATCTGCAACTTTCGATAGAGCTAACTGGAGAGCGCCGCAGGTATCTTGCGGTGGCCAACATCATGCTCATAGAAGCTCTCGAGCCACACATCCCTGAACTCCACCGCCATGGCAGCACCTTTTTCCCTCATTCTATGCACAACCATATTGTGCATCAAGCGGCTCTACCCTGACGCTACCCCCCCCAGGAAAAACGCCCAACGAGTCCAGGACTCGTTGGGCGCTTCATATTCATCTGTCCTTCACATCAGACGCTCAGCGACTCACGCCGCCGTCTTGCTGGCCAGCTCGACCCTGGCAAGCTTGATCAGACCGCCGTAGACGACGAAGGCGACCATGACACCCACGACCGGCGGCATGAAGGGTGAACTCCAGGCGCACAGGCAGGCGATGGCGTAGGCGGCGAGCCCCGGCCAGTGGTAATCCACCTTAGGCATCTCGGCGAGGCGCGGATACTGTCCTTTGTGGCCTAGCCAGAAGTTGGCCATGATCACGCCGCCGATCGGCGGGATGAAGGTACCGAGCAGAATCAGGAACGGAATCAGCCACTCATACATGCCGAGTACCGCCAGCACTGTGCCGATGGCCGCGCCGCCCAGGGTGACACGCTGACGATGCGGGGTACGCAGCAGATTGCAGCCGGCGATCGCGAAGTTGTAGATGGTGTTGTCCTGGGTGGTCCAGATATTGAGGAACAGCATCAGGACGGCGAGGCTGACCAGCCCCTGGGCGATCATCACGTCAACGATATCGGCTTGCTGGTAGATCATCGCGCCGAGCGCGCCGGTGAGCACCATCAGGCCATTGCCGACGAAGAAAGCCGCCAGGGTGGCAATGACGGCGATCTTCGGCGAACGCGCGAAGCGGCTCCAATTGGTTGCCTGGGTGCCACCGCTGATGAAGGTGCCGATCACCGCGGTAATGGCGGCCGTCCAGCTCATGGAATCCGTCGGCGTCAGTGCCGCAAGGCCTGCCACGCCACCGACATCGACCATGCCGGTGTAGAGACTGAACAGGATGAACAGCAGCATGGCCGGCACGGCGATGCGCGAGAGCATGTCCAGCCCGCGATAGCCGATCATCGCCGTCAGACAGAAGGCGAAACCGAAGATGATCATCAGCGGCGTGGTCAGCCACTCGGGCAAGCCGAGTGTCTTGACCAGCACGATGGCGATGGTCGCGGTGCCCCAGGCGTACCAGCCGATCTGGGTGAACCCGAGCACGAAGTCAGACAGGCGACTGCCCTTCTCGCCAAAGCACAGCCGTCCCATCAGCACTGAATTCAGACCACTCTTGCAGGCGATATAGGCCAAGGCAGCGGCGTAACCGCCGAGCAGCAGATTGCCGATCACGATGATCCACAGCAGTTCATTGAGCGCGAACGCGGCACCCAATGACCCACCCGCCCACATGGTGGCGGTAAAGAAGGTGAAGCCGAGCAGCACCATCGAGGTGGAAAGCAGCCCACGTCGTGCCGAAGCGGGGACTTCGCTCAAGGGATAGTCATTGCCGGATTCGCCTGTCATCGATTGCTGATCTGAGGTGCGGTCTGAGGCGTGCGGTGAGGAGTGTTCTGCCATGAGTGCCTTCCTGGAGCTCGGTCGTGAGTCGTCGAGTCTTGTGGTGGTGTCAGCCTGCCTGAACGCCGGCCACCGCCCCCTGCGCGCAAGGTGGTGGTCAGAGCGGCGGTCGCTACCCTACCACCACGCAAGATTCACGCCACCCATCCTCAAACCGTGCAAGACGCCAGCTCGTCGTCTGCCTCATGAAGCTGACACAGGCGTCAGGATCTGGCCTGTCAGCAGACGCGATCGGGCGCAAGACCGCCTCCAGAAATGATTTCGCGACTAGTCCGGCGCAGTACCTACAAACCCCTCAATTACGCCGACGTTGGCATCAACTTGAGCGCCAGACACCAGAACGCCACGCGGCGCACTCTTTCAGTGCAGCGCGTGGCGTGGCTCGAGGCGTCCTGCACTGACATCGAAACCTGACGCCGAGCACAGGATGCAAATTTTTTCAGCCTTTCCTTGTTTAGCGGTTCATGCTGAACCCTTCAGCTGCTCGCCAACACCCCTTCGCTGGCATTGACCTCTTCAGTGTCCATCAGGCGCAGTCTGACCGGCACCGATTTCGAGGCGGGCGTATTGCTGCGCGCATCGCGGTGATCCAGCGGAATCAGGTCATTGGTTTCCGGGTAATACGCTGCCAGACAGCCGGTCGGGATGTCGTATTCCTTGAGCTTGAAGCCCGCCATGCTGCGCTCAACGCCGTCTTCGCTGGCCGTTTCCAGCGTCACGCGCTGCCCCTCGCTCAGCCCCAGCGTCTCGAGATCCTGCGGGCTGATCATCACCACCATGCGCGTGCCATAGACGTCGCGATAGCGATCATCATTGGAGTAGACGGTGGTATTGAACTGGTCATGCCCGCGCATGGTGATGAGCAGGAAGGTGCTATCCATGTTCAGTGTCTCGTGGGTCACCTTGTCGAGACCCTGCTCATCCGTGCCCAACCCCTCGGGGAACAGGAAGTTGGCACGCCCCGAGTCGGTATGCCAGATACGCTCGCGCGGCGCGATGCGGATGTGGAAGCCGCCCTGAGCCAGGCGCGCATTGTAGTCGGGGAAGATCTGCGGGAAGACCTCTTCGATGCAGTCACGAATCCGTGCGTAATCCGCCTGCAGCCAATCCCAATCCACGGTGGGGTGCGGCGGCAACGTCGCCTTGGCCAGCTGACAGGTAATGGCGATCTCGGAGTGCAGGCTTGGGTCCGCCGGTGCCATCACGCCGCGCGACGGCGCCACGTTGCACATACCGTCCTCGGCACTGGAGACCTGCTCCGCGCCCTTGCCATCGGCGCCCGCCTGCAGGTCACGTTCGCTGTGGCCAATCGTGGGCAGCACCCAACCATGCTTGCCGGGGTGCAGGTGACTGCGATTGAGCTTGGTGGCGACATGCACCGTCATGTCGAGATCGTGCACCTTCTCGATCACACGCTTCTGATCGGGAATCGCACGGAAGAAGTTGCCGCCCATGCCGATGAAGGCACGTACCTCACCGCGCAGAATCGCCTCGCAGCATTCGGCGACATCATGGCCATTCTCGCGCGGGCACTTGATATCGAAGACCCGATCGAAGGCATCCAACATCGCGTCATTGGGCAGGTTCTCGATGCCGACGGTGCGGTCGCCCTGCACATTGGAATGGCCGCGTATCGGGCAGGCGCCCGCGCCGGGCTTGCCGATATTGCCGCGCAGCAGCAACAGATTGATGATCTGCTGGATGGTGTCGCCGCCGCGCGCATGCTGGGTGATGCCCATGCCCCAGCAGCAGATCACGCGCTCAGCCTCCAGATAGGTCTGCCCCGCCTGTTCCAGCGATTCGCGTGACAGGCCGGACATGGCGACCAGGTCCTGCCACTCGAGCTTGCGGCAATGCTCGGCGAAGGCATCAAAGCCGTGGGTATGCTGGGCGATGAAGTCGTGATCCAGATAGCCCACCGCATGCGGATTGCGCTCGCGCAGCGCATCGTCGGCCTCGATCACGTACTTGCACATCGCCTGCACGGCGGCGAGGTCTCCGCCGATGCGCAGCTGATGATACTGACTGCTGATCTCGACGCCCTTGCCGCTCAGCATGTCCTTGGGCGACTGCGGATCGGCAAAGCTGACCAGCGCCCGCTCGCGCAGCGGGTTGAAGCTGACCACCTCGGCCCCGCGGCCACGCGCCTCGTGGAGATCCCCCATCATGCGCGGGCTGTTGGTACCGCTGTTCTGGCCGAAGATGAAGATGGCATCGGCCTGCTTGAAGTCTTCGAGATTGACCGTCGCCTTGCCGATGCCGATGGACTCCGGCAGCGCCCGCGAGGTGGTCTCGTGGCACATGTTCGAGCAGTCCGGGAAATTGTTGGTGCCGTACATGCGCCCGAACAGGGAAAACAAGAACGCCGCCTCGTTGGAGGTACGCCCCGAGGTGTAGAACTCGACCTGATTCGTGTCCTCATAGCGTTTGAGGCGCTGGCCGATCTCGGCGTAGGCCGCTTCCCAACTGGTGATCTCGTAGCGGTCCGTCTGGGCGTTGTAGCGCAGGGGGCGCGTCAAGCGCCCTTCCTTCTCCAGATGGTGATCCGACCATTCACGCAACTCGCTGAGCGTATTGTTGGCGAACAGCTCATCACTGACACGTTCACGTGTCGCCTCCCACGCCAGCGCCTTGGCACCGTTTTCGCAGAAGTTGGCCCCCTTGGGTTTGTCACCATTCGGCCAGGCGCAGCTCGGGCAGTAGAAGCCATCGGGCTTGTTCATCTTCATCAGGCTGCGATGGCCCTCGATGGGCAGATGCTCCTGCCAGATGAACTTCTCGACCGCCTTGATCGACGGCCAGCCACCGCCCGGCGGCCGGTCCAGCTGACTGCCGGACAGCGACGCCGATAACGCCGGCGCGTGGGACCCCTTGGGGCTGAAGGAATCGACTGGCGTGGTCTGGTCTTGGGACATGTCGGGGCTCCTGACGGTGGCGGCCGGCAGCTGGCATAGATCAGACACCGCTGCGGGCACGCCACCGAACAAAGAATTCAAGGGTCACCCTTGCTTCCTTGACTCGCGCCAAGCCTTTTTCAAGGCCGATCGCCGTTGCGCACTTGAACTTCCGCCGATCCGCCACCAGAGTTGTACAGACCTGACACAAGCAAGATCGCACTTGAGCAAGACCACACAAGCAGACCCGCCACTCAACACGCCAGACATGATGAGGAGCTGGAACATGACCGTATTTGAAGCCCTGCGCGAGACCCACGACGAACAACGCCGTCTGCTGGACATGCTGCTGCAGACCGAAGGTGACAGCGAGCCGCGCGATGACCTGTTCAAGCGTCTCAAGGAATCGCTGACCAATCACGCCGGTGCTGAGGAACGCGCGCTCTACATGCCGATGATGGAGCACGACATGACGCAGGAGAAGGCGCGTCACAGTGTCGCCGAGCACCATGAGATCGATGAGCTGGTCGAGAAGCTCGAGGCGACCGACTACAGCTCGCCTGGCTGGCTGGCCACCGCCAAGCAACTCGAGCACCTGGTGACCCACCATCTGGATGAGGAAGAGCAGGAAGTCTTCCAGCTGGCAGGCCGCGTCTTCGATGACGCCACCAAGAAGCGCCTCGCCGAGGAATATCACCAGGACATGAAGGCGCGCGAAGCGGCCTGAGCCAGAATCCAGCATCGGACCTAGTCGAAAGCGCTTGGCGCTGTGACAGGCTGAACGCTATCGATAGCCGCCGATGACGCACACGAAAACGGGCTGACCACATCATGTGGCCAGCCCGTTTTTTTCATGTGTTCACCACCCTGCGATGAGGGCATCGACGCCTGTGAAAGCGTGTGTCACAACGACTAAGGCGAATAGTCATCCACCACGTCATCAGCCACGACGCACTCGGGTTACTTGCGGCGGGATGGCCGTGCGGTACCTTTCGCTGCCAGCTTTCTGCTTGGGCTGCCTGAGCGCTTGCCCTTGCCTTTCCCGGCCTTCGTCTTGTCATCAGGCTTCTCCGTACGCCCGACGTAACGCGCGATCCAGATGGTGTGCTTGGCCCCCGAGGTGCCATGCGCGTAGACCTGACGCGCCTCGGCCTTGAAACCGGCCCGCGACAGTCGCTGCGAGAAACGAGCATCGGCTGTGGCCGACCACACCGCCAGAATGCCGGCCGGGCGCAACGCCCTGGCGCATACCGCCAGCCCCTCCGCACTGTAGAGCCAGTCGTTGTCATCCGCGGTCAGGCCTTCCGGGCCATTGTCCACATCCAGCATGATGGCATCGAAGCCGCCAGGCGCTTCACGCAGCACCTCGGCGACATCGCGATTCTCGACTGTCGTGCGCGGGTCCCGAATCGGATAGCCCGCCTTAGCCCCCAGCGGGCCGTCATTCCAGGCCACCACTCCCGGTACCAGCTCGGCGACGACCACCTCGGCATCTGGCTTGAAGTGCTTGAGCGCGGCAGCCAGCGTGAAGCCCATCCCCAGGCCGCCGATCAGAACGCGCTGCGGCGCCGCCGACGTGCCGCGGCTCTTGAGCAGGCCGGCAGGAATCTCGGCCAGCGCATCTTCCGAGCCATGCATGCGGGTGTTCATCAGCTGCCCGCCCTTGCCGCTCTCGATCTTGATGACGAAGTCCTCGCCATACTCGAACAGGCACAACGAATCCGTCGTGCCGGGGATCGGCGCGGTATCGAGCAGCACAAAGCGTTTCATGGCACATCCATAGAAGGAAAAATGATCATCTGTCAGGTGGCTTCGTGGCCATCCTGACTATATTCAACATGACGGACATCTGTACGACATGGGGGAGCGTTAGTCTAACAGTCAGAACCCCATGGCAGGTATCCGCCTGCGCGAAGGCATGAAGTTTCGCGAAAGCACGAGAAAATTGAGAGCATGCGCGCATCAAGGCTGGAAGATATTCGCGAATTCTCTAATACTAGGTTTTGTAGAACGCAACACCGTCGTAAACCAGACACACTCAGAACGAACACTCTCAGTAGCAACTGTCACTTGCCTGATGGCTGACGCGCAATGAAAAGCGCGTGGGTCTCGCCGGCAGATGGGCTAGCCTCACCGCCGACGAAGCAGCGTGACACCTAGAGAATCACTCAAGATTCCGACTCATCGGAACCCGAAAAGAGGATATTTCGATGCCGCACACTCATCCGGAGCGACTCGCGACGATCAGCGCCAGCCAGGTCGAGGAACACTTTCGCGATCTCCATCCCATCGTGGCATTGGTTTCTGCCACTCGGCTGCTGCAATTCCTCGAGCGGGAAGGTCTGATTTTGCATGAACATCGGGCGCTATGCACGAGCATCATTCGCAAGGCCCTGCCCAGCCTCGAAAACGGCCCCGGGCATGACCCTGCTAATCTGCCAAGCCTGCATGGCATAGAACAGACCAAGGAAAGTGAGCCGCGTGTTCCGCTTGCGCAGTCCATGGCAGCGGGTGCCAGTATGCCAGCCACCGTGCATGACAAGCATGAGGATGCGCTCTCCTGACCACCGCCAGGCGTACCGAAACGAGACAACACGACGCCCAGTTCTGCTCATGCAGGACTGGGCGTTTTAACATTACTAAACAAGAAAATTATGATGGAGGGGTTTAATCCGACGGGATCGTCCACAGGTCTATTGGCAGACGTTCAGCGTCTGAAGGCGCATCAGCGCATTCACGATCAACGAACCGGAGGTGACGGCATGACTCAGCAACAGCCCCCACAGCATCAGAACCAGCAACCGGGCGATGAACATCGCATGGACCCCAAGCCCGAATATATCCGCGAGAGCTATCGCGGCAGCGGCAAGCTCCTGGGTAAGGTGGCAGTCATCACCGGTGGTGACAGCGGTATCGGCCGCGCCGCCGCCGTGCACTTCGCACGCGAGGGAGCCGATTGTCTGATCACGCACTTGGGCAGTGAAGAAGTCGATGCGCAGGAGACCATCCGTCTGATCGAAGCCGAAGGCAGACGCGGACGCCGCATCGCAGGGGATATCGGTGACCCGGCCTTCTGCCGCAAGGTCGTTGAGGGTGCGATGGAGGAATTCGGACAGCTGAATATTCTGGTCAACAATGCCGCCGAGCAGTACGACTGGGATGACGTGACCGAGATCGATGACGAACAGATCGAGCGCACCTTCAAGACCAATCTGTTCAGCCACTTCTACATGATCAAGGCCGCCGTGCCGCATCTTTCCAAAGGCGACTCCATCATCGCCACCTCATCCGTCAACGCCTTCAAGGGCAACGACAGCCTGATCGATTACAGCGCCACCAAGGGCGCCATCCAGGGGCTGGTACGCTCACTTTCCGGCACGCTGATGGACCGCGGCATTCGCGTCAATGCGGTTGCACCCGGCCCAGTCTGGACTCCCTTGATCCCCGCCAGCTTCGAGGACGAAAAGGTCGCCAACTTCGGCCAGCAAGTACCGATGGAGCGCCCCGGTCAGCCTAGCGAGATGGGCCCGGCCTACGTCTATCTGGCCAGCGAAGATTCAAGCTACATGACAGGCCAGACGATTCACCTCAACGGCGGCGTCGTGCTCAACACCTGATCGCCCTGCTTCTTCAGGCGCCCACTGCGCCTGATGCTTGAGGGCAGTACCGCCGCAAACGGCGAGGAACAACCGCGCAGAAAACGCAAGGCCACCCGATCCGGGTGGCCTTCTTGCATAGGGGACTGTTCATGGAAGATGCGCCGCACCTCAGCGCCTGCTCCGCGTTCATGCCGCCTTTGCTCCCCCTGGAAGTATCAGGTCCTCCTGTCTGTCCGTATCAGTCTTTTCAGTCGGCTGAAAGCCAGTGGCCTCTCTATTCTGGTAGCAGCCACAGACGTTGCCGTGGACAGGATTGAGCATTACCCGCTCTGCAGGAGGCAAGCATGTCCAAGCTGATTCTTTCACTGGATGGCGGCGGCATACGCGGGGCGGCCACCGCACAGTTTCTGATGCGTGTCGAGGCGACACTCAGAAATGACCATCAGACCAGCCTGCGTGAGCGGGTCGATTTCTATGCGGGCACCAGCACCGGCAGTCTGATCGCGCTGGCGCTGGCCACCACCGACATGAGCCTCGAGGACATTAACGGGCTCTACAGCGCGACCAGCGCCAGGCAGATCTTCGCCGACAACCGCGGCTGGTTCGAACTCGATGGCATCAATGCGCCCAAGTACGAGGCCAAGGGCAAGAGCACGATGCTCAAGAAGCACCTCGGCCAGGCCAAGCTCAGGGATGTCCCCGCTGGCAAGCAGGTGCTTGTCGTCACCTACGGCATCGAGAGACGCCGCCCGCATGTCCTGAAGTCGAGCAAGTGCGAGCATCACAAGCTGCTGGCCTGGCAGGTGGCGGACGCCTCCAGCGCGGCGCCCACCTACTTCCCGACCCGCGACATGAAGCTCGGGCCGGACAACGAGCAGACCTGGCTGATCGATGGCGGCGTCATCGCCAACAACCCCACCATGTGCGCCATCGCCGAAGCCTGTCGCCTGTGGCCGCATGAGCCACGTCGCGTGCTGTCGATCGGCACCGGAACACGCACGCGCAAGATCAATGGCCCGGATTCGCAGCACTGGGGCGCAGTGCAGTGGGTACTGGAAGGCAGCCTGATCGACGTGCTCTCCGACGAGAAGGTGGTCGGCTATCAGGCCATCACCATCTCGCCGCCGGGCAGCTATATCCGCGTCAATGCCGAGATGCGCCCGCAACCGGGAATGCTCAAGGCGCCTGATGACGCGATGGACGACATCAGCACCACCAACATCAAGCATCTGAAGGCCATGGGCGATTTCTGGTTCGAGCAATATGGTGACGCCGTGGTGGCCCTGATCACCGACCGCTATCAAGGGCCCTCGCTTGACCGCATCGATCCCCTCACCGGCCGGCCGCAAGCCTATCAACCGCACTGAGCAAGCCTTCCCCACATTGCACTCGGAGACGCCTGTCAGCGATTTTGCTACTCTGCGCTGCCGTGCTTCACGCCGACCCGAGTTCATTCAATGACACATGGCACACCACAAGACACTCGCATTCGCCCCGCCACCTCAACATGGCGAATGCTGGTGACTTTCACATTATCTCTTGCGATTCTCGTACCCACTACAGCGCAGTCAGACGACGATATGCGCTTTGACCAGCCGGAAGCCTTCGCCACCCTGAAGAAGGCGGTCAGCTATTTCGATGAAATGGACACCTTGCCGGAAGAGGCATGGATCAGCCGCGATCAAGCGTCGGCGCGCAGCGATATGGACGATATGATCGAGGAAGCCATGCAGGCCCTCGACGTCCCGCAACTCTCGACACTGCGCAGCACCTATCGCCAGGTCGAGGACAAGATTCGCGAATCGCGCCGCGAGATTTCCGAGTTGAAGGAAAAGCGTATCCTTGCGCCTGATACCGATGTCTCGACACTGACGCGCCTCACGCCCACCGATACCCTGCGCGAATTCACCGCCAGCACGCGCGGCGATTATGATCTGCTGATCGCCGCGCATGAGAAGAACATCGCCGCCTATCAGAATGAGCTGACGGCGCTGGAAGGCAAGCTGGCCGCGCGACTCGAGGAGATCGGCATCACCCTGACGCCAGACCAGGTCCAGGTGTGGCTGTCCTCGGTGGTCGGCGATGATGTGCTGACCATGAGTGTCGTGTTCGCCAGCATCAAGTCGGTGGCTCAGCAGCTCGCGGAGCTGACCCGCGACAGCGGCGAGAACCTCGACTACGCGCGTCGTTATTACGGCATGGTCGTCATGCTTCACCGCATGATCGTGACCATGCAGCAGGACTTCATCACGCGCGTGAATGATGAGGTATTGCCGCAACTGCAAGGCTTCGCCGACGAAGCCGAGGCCACCACGCGAGAAGCCCGCACGCTGATCAAGCAAGGCGGGTCACGCGAGAGCCTGGAGAACAACATCCGCGCCAATGCGCTGACGCTCAAGACGATCAACCTGTATCGCTCGCTGGTCACCGAGCAGCGCGACCGCGTCACGACCTCTCTGAGCAAGAGCCAGCGCGAGCTTGCGGTGGCGACCAATACCTATCGCACCGTCAAGCTCAGCGCTCACGTCGCCGACCTGATCCGCCAGGGTGTCAAGACCTTCGACACCCTCGCCGGACTGCAGGTGCCGGTCGCCACCAGCTTCGAGAACAGCGCCATGCGCGAGGAATTCCGCAAGCTGACCGAGCGCATGCGCTAGCAGTCCACGTCCCTCTGAACCAGATGCAGGAAGCATGGTTCAGAGGGCATTTATCGTCTCTCTTCGGCAGGTTGCGCACGGCTTTCAGTTATCGTCCACCTCTATGGGCTTGAGACATACAGACTGAGAAGATATACAACCTGAGACATGGCACTTGAGATATAGCACTTGAGATCTAGCACTTGAGATATAGCACTTGAGAAACAGGGCTTCAGGCACGAAGCTTGAGATTCACGCTGTTTCGCCCACTGCTCCCACTGCACTTAGAGAATCACTCCGCTGCCCGTTTCGTTCCTGACTCCCCTCTTTATTCCATCCTGATCATTCCATCCTGATGAGAGCCTCTTCCGCTCTCAGTCCTGCTTTCCGCTGCACCCCTCTCAATCAAGCCGTCCCCGTATCCCCTGTCAATCTTCCCTTGGCGACTTCGCCTGGCCGTCTCCTCGCGACTGCTCTTTCTGATTACTCTTGAAAGCTGCTCTTGATGCCAGGTGTTTTCCGTTAATTCAACTATCCAACTCCAGCTTCAGTGGCCCCTTCTCTCAAGGCACCCACCATGAACTTGCGGAAAATCGCTACACTTTAGAATAATCGCAGAACCTGAACTAACATGAAAACATGTCAGACTAGCAGGTGGCAGAATATCACCTGATGAGAAATACGTTCTTGACCCTGGATAGCCGGATTGAAGAGCGACAAGGCTTGTTCAGAGGAATCACACAGGAATGTCAGTCCTTTGACCGGAAGATTGATAGTCATTATCCAGGTCAGGACGCCACGATTTGCCTTCGTTACCCATGACAGGACGTGACTCATGCGCAAGCAATCGTTACGGACAACGGGACTGCTGGTACTGGGCAGTGTGGTAGGGATCGCCACCGCTCATGCCAGTGAAGCAACCGAGACCACATCTCCCAGGGCCGAGATCGAGCATGGGAAATACATCGCCCGGGCGGCTGACTGCGCGGCTTGTCACATGGGCCCTGATGGCACGCCCTACGCTGGGGGCCGGCCGATCAGCACGCCGATGGGCGACGTGGTCGCCACCAATATCACATCATCAAAGGAATACGGTATCGGCGATTATTCGCTGGAAGACCTCACCAACGTGTTGCGCCATGGCAAGACGCCCGACGGCAGCCATCTGTATCCCGCCATGCCTTACCCTTCCTATCGTGGCATGAAGCAAGACGATATCGCGGCACTATACGCCTATCTGCAAAGTATTCCCGCAGTGGATCGCGAACCCGAGGCCCACACCGACATGGACTTCCCATTCAATTTCCGGATATTGATGGCGATGTGGAATACGCTCGAACTTGAAGATGATCCTGCCTCACAGGGGCAGGATGGGGCGGTGAGTCGTGGGCAATACCTCGTGGATCATCTGGCACATTGTGGTACCTGCCATACCCCTCGCGATGATTTCATGGCCAGTGACTCGACGCGTTATCTGAGTGGTGCACGGTTGGGAATCTGGTCGGCCCCCAACATAACCTCCGATGAGACGTCGGGTATCGGTGCCTGGCAAGACCAGCAACTGGCGGATTATTTCAAACATGGCATGGCAGGCTATGTCGCCCAGGCAGCCGGCCCCATGGGCGAGGCTGTCCATCAGAGCCTGCAATATCTGAGCGAGAAGGATCGTCTGGCGATCGCCGCTTATCTGAAGACGGTGCCAGCAATTGAGGATGAGGCCCAGCAACAGCCCGTGTTCGATCAGATGGCCAATCAGGCACTGCTAGGCCATGAGCCGGTGGTGAGCCCCGCTACCCGCCACCGCGAAGACACGCTGGCAACGCAAGGCCTCAGGCCAGACGATATCGCGCAACCAGACACCGGACAGGGGCTCTACCTCACCCATTGTGCAGCCTGCCACGCGGCAGATGGCAATGGTCAGCCGGTCTCCTACTACCCGAGTCTGAACGGGAACACCACCCTGCGGCGCGCCGACCCGCGCAACCTCATCGCGGTGATCACCCAGGGTGTCGCCTATCAAGGCGCGACGCCACTGCCTCAGATGCCGGGCTTTGCTGAAGTGTTGAGCCATGCCGAGATCGCCAAGGTGGCCAACCATGTCAGAACCGAGTTTGGCGGGCACGACGAGAGCCAGCTCACGGCGCAGGACGTCAATGAGCTGATCACGGGCGAGCGCTCGGTGCCGGCACTGATACGCCACGCCGGTACCCTCGCCTGGCTGGGCATTATCGTGGCCGTGACACTGGCAGGCCTCGCGGGTTGGTGGCTATGGCGGCGCCGTGATCGCCGCCAGCCCGCCAGTGCCACGTCCAATACCCATCACTCGCCATAAGGGTGTTCTCATGCCTACGCCTCCTTTCATGACACGTCGCGACCTGCTGACCATGATCGGCAGAACCGCTGGTGCGAGCGCACTGTATTCCGCCATGTCCTCCATGGGCCTTGCCAAGGCCTCGACCTTCACCGGTGAATTGAATCTCTCACAGGCCCCCAAGGGTGACAGCGTTCTGGTGCTGGGGGCCGGCCTCGGGGGCATGACGGCGGCCTACGAATTGCGCAAGGCGGGTTACGACGTCAGCGTACTGGAATACAGCGAGCGGACCGGCGGGCGCTGCTTCACGCTCCACGCCGGGGATACGGTCACTGATCTTTCCGGCGAGACACAGCACTGCGACTTCTCACCTGGCAACTACATCAATGTCGGCCCGTGGCGGGTGCCTTATCACCACTACGGTGTGCTGCATTACTGCAAGAAATTCGGGGTCAAGCTAGAACCCTTCATCCAGCTCAACTACAACGCCTATGTGCACGCGCAGAACGCTTTTGAGGGCAAGCCACAGCGGGTACGGGAAGTGCTGACCGATATACACGGCTACACCTCGGAGCTGCTGGCCAAGGCCACCGACCAACGTGCACTGGACGAAGTGCTGACGGAGGAAGACTGCGAGTCTCTGCTCGACCAGCTGGATGACTGGGGCCGCCTGACCGGCGATCACCAGTATCAGCAAAGCCTCAAGGCCAGCCGCTTCCGGGGCTACGAGCATTGGCCTGCCGGCGGCCTGATGCCAAGGCCGTCGCCCAGCAAGCCACTGGACTTCAAGGAGCTGCTGCACTCCGGCCTGTGGGGGCTGCTGCTGGATTACTTCAACAACGAGTACCAGCACACCATCTTCGAGCCGGTGGGCGGCATGGATCAGATCGCCAAGGGTTTCGCGCGCGAGGTCGGGGACCTGATTGAATATCGCGCCCAGGTGGTGCGCATCGAACAGTCCGAGACTCAGGTCACCGTGCACTACATCGACCCGAGCCGGCCGGACGACATCAAGACGCGCAGCGCCGACTGGTGCGTGTGCAACATTCCGCTGTCGATCCTCAGCCAGATTCCGGTGGATGCCTCGCCGGCCTTGCGTCAGGCCATCGCCGCAGTGCCCTATGGCAGCTCCACCAAGACAGGTCTCGAGTTCAAGCGTCGCTTCTGGGAACAGGACGAGAGCATCTTCGGGGGTATTACCTTCACCGACCTGCCAATCACCACCATCTCCTATCCGGCCTACGACTACTTCAGTGATGGCCCGGCGGTCCTGCTGGCTGCCTACACCTTCGATGATCCCAACAGCTACACGATGTCCACGCTGACCGCCAGGGAACGCATCAAGGCAGCGCTGGCCTACGGCAAACAGATCCACCCCCAGTATGAAGAGGAATTCTTGAGCGGGGTCTCGTGGTCCTGGCATCGCAGCCCCTGGTCACTGGGCTGCTACGGCCTGTGGACCGATGAACTGCGTGCGGCACACTACGAGACACTGTGCGAGATCGATCATCGACTGGTGCTGGCCGGCGAGCACTGCTCCTACATCCCTGCCTGGCAGGAAGGCGCCATTCTGTCGGGCATGGATGCCAGCCAACGTCTGCACGAGAAAGCCACCGAGCACAAGGCAAGCGCCTGAGGGGGCCAAGTTGATCTTCCACGACACCGGTTCATCGGCGAAGGGCGCAACCAGGCAAGCAACGAAATTCGCCACCATGGGATGGCGTAGCAGCGTGATGGCCTGTGCTCTGGGCGCGGTGAGTCTGACCACCACGGCCCTGACGGTATCGGCCGCCGCAGCGACGAACGACAGCATGCAACATCACCGTCTCACGCCGCCGTGGGTAGTGAGTCAGGCAGACTCCCGCCAGGACACCACGGCACCCCCGGACCAGAAGCCTGAACAAGGGGCGAAAAAGACACCCGAAAGCGGTGCTGGCGGGCCTTCCCGAGAAGGCGCCAGCAACTCGACTGACAAGACCGCCGAGGACAGCTCCAGGCCAGGCGCCAGCAAGGGCACCCTGAAAGCCACCGGCGAGGCAACGGGGAAGACAGGCACTATCAGTGCGCCCGTCACGTCCGGCAGCCAGGAGGTGGACCCGCGCTGGGAGGAGTGGTTTGCCGACACCAAGGGCTATTCCGCCAGCAGCGGCAAGGCAGTCTATGAGACCCTGTGTCAGGCCTGCCACATGGCAGATGGTCAAGGCGCTCAAAGTGCCGGCACCTTCCCGTCCTTCGTCGGCAATGAACGCCTGCGCACGCCCTATTATGCCGTTGATGTGGTGCTCAATGGCCTGCGCGGCATGCCTGGCTTCGGCGACACCTTGAGTGACAAGCAGATCGCCGATGTGGTGAATCACCTGCGCAGCCATTTCGGCAACCAGCTCGAGGCGACAATGAGCGCCGAAGATGTCGCGCGCATGCGTCCCGATCTCGGCAAGGCCGAACCTCGCTGAAGCCGGGCGTACCTATCCTGTGGTCAGCAATCACGCCCGTCCGCAGGCCACAGGATCACGACAGCGAGTGTCGTCATACCCGTCAGGACTAGCGGAGCGGGGAGCCGCCCAGCGGAGTGCCGCCCAGCGGAGTGCCGCCCAGCGGGGTGCCACCCAAACGGCTGTCGCGCATGCTCAGGATGCTCTCCAGCGTGCGCCGTAGGCGCGCCACCTCGTTGACAAGGCTATCTCCCGCCAACATACCCACTCCGAGCACCAGGCCACGACGCGAATCATTGGCACTACACACCGGACTTAACGGCCGCACGATCAGGTGCTCCTTGACCATCAGTTGCGCGACGCGCTTGTCGTCGACCTCGGGGGCAAACTGCACGCACAGGCTGATACCGCGTGATGGCGGCGAGACACTGATCACGCCCTTCACCTGACACAGCTGGTCATGCACTACCTGCTGCCGGCCCAGATAATCGCGCTGGATGCGCTGATACCAGGCGTCCAGATCGCCATCGGCGATGAACTGCGCCAGCACCGCCTGATCGAGCATTCGCCCCTCGCGGAACACCTCACTGCGCAGACGGTTCATCGGCCCGGCCAGCGCGCGCGGTACCACCAGATAGCCCAGCCGCAGGCCAGGAAACATCAGCTTGGAGAACGAGCCCACCAGCAGGCGATTGCCGGAATCGGGATCAAACAGCAACTCGCCATGATCATCACCGCTGAACTCGTAATCATCCTCGAGGATATAGGCGGGCTGACAGGCCTCGCAGAGCGCCAGCTTGTCACGCCGCGAGGTGGGCACACTCAGCGGATAGTGATGCGAGCCGGTGAAATAGGCGATCTGCACCGGCCCCTCGCCAAGCGAGGCGAGGTCGTGTCCTGACTCATTTGTCGTATGACTCGTCGTATCGTTCACCGGCCGCCAGGGAATCTGCCGGGTCTCGAGTCCGGCAGCCAGGAAGACATTGCGTGCCCCCCAGTAGCAGGGAGACTCCATCACCACCTGCTGGCCGGCGTCCGCCAGCGCCAGCGCACACAGCTCGATGCCGTGGTGGGTGCCCTCGGTGATGATGATCTGCTGAGTATCGCAATCGATGTTACGCCAGCGGCGCAGAAAGTCCCGAATCTCCCGCTTGAGCGGGCCATAGCCACCACTGGAATACGACAGCAGCAGCGCGTTGTGGGGCACCGTCACACTGGCATATAGCTGACGCCACTTGCGCATCGGAAAGCGCGCGATGTCCGGGATGCCCGGCACGAAGGCGCCACTTTGTATCAAGCTGGCACCCTGCCCCCCCAGCACTCGGCGAGCACGGCGAGAAAGTGGCAGTGGCGCAGGCGCCTCGGGCGAGGCACTGCCGGGTCTCGCGGCATGCGGGCGGCGCGTCCAGGTGCCCTGGCCCTGCCCGGTGTGCAGATAGCCCTCCTCGATCAGCGACTTGATCGCCAAGGCCAGCGTATTGCGCGCCACGCCCAGCGCATCGCATAGCTTGCGATGCGGAGGCAGCCGTACCCCCACCGGCCACTGCTCACGAATCATCTCGAGCAACGCCTGCTCCAGCCTCACCTGCTTGCCCAGCGTCTCGGACTGGCGGCGGTAACATTCGATCAGCGGCTCCAGCGCGGCCAGTTCCATCCCGGTCTCCCGTTGTCGTTGTCGATATGGTGTCACGCAGCTCCTCGAGGCTGTCCCACTCCCGTCAGCCACGCGCTTCAGGGCCGGCGCGCAACGCCCATTCAGCTCTGATTATCCGCAGCCCCAGCTGATTGGTCCAGTCAAACGCGCAATTGGTCTATTCGCCTGGACAGTGGGCGCTGATAGCGTGTTCCTCAGGCGCTGCCTACTGACTGATGCTCACAGCCTACGATGGCTGGATCGCTCCTGCGATGTCGACAGGAGCGAATTTTTCACAAGCCTCAGCCAGCAACAGGACTGACTTTGCACCTGCTTACCCGCCAGCACCTTTGGCAGAGGGCAGCAGACGCGCACGAAAGACATCTTCAGGTCCGGCACCGCCATATAACAAATTCCAAGATCGACTCGGACGCATCCCCCATGACCCGAACAACTCCCCCTGCAGAACAACTTGTCAGAGTCCTCGCCCGCGGCGACGTTCTGGCCCTTGCCTTCGGTGCCATGGTCGGCTGGGGCTGGATCGTCCTGACCGGCGGCATGATTCAGGATGCCGGAAGCATCGGTGCCATCATCGCCTTCATCATCGGCGGCATTGCCGTCGTGCTGATCGGCCTGACCTATGCCGAACTGGCCGCCGCCATGCCCAAGGTGGGTGGCGAACACGTCTACAGCTACCGTGCCATGGGGCATTTCTCGTCCTTCCTGTGCACCTGGACCATCATTCTCGGCTACCTGAGCGTGGTGTCCTTCGAAGCGGTGGCATTGCCCACGGTCATCGAGAACCTCGCGCCCGGCTATGCCGTCGGCCACATGTGGACCATCGCCGGCTGGGACGTCAAGGCCACCTGGGTCGCCGTCGGGGTCGGTGGTTCACTGGCCATGATGGCCATCAACTACGTCGGCATCACCACCGCGGCGCTGCTGCAGAAGGTTGTGACCGGGGTGATCCTGATCGCCGGTGTCCTCTTCGTGACCGGCGCCCTGTTCGAGGGGGATGCCGCCAACATGACGCCGCTGTTCACCCAGTCTGAGGGTGGCGTGACGGCCGGCATCATCGCGGTACTGGTGCTGGTGCCCTTCCTGTTCGTGGGCTTCGATGTCATCCCCCAGGCCGCCGAGGAGATCAATCTGCCCTACAACGCTATCGGCAAGGTGCTGATGATGTCCGTGGTACTGGCAGTGGTGTGGTATGCCCTGATCATCCTGGCCACCAGCCTGGCACTGGATCACGATGCTCTCGTCGCCAGCTCCCTGAGCGTGCCAGACGCCATGCAGGCACTGTTCAACACGCCATGGGCCAGCAAGCTGATGATCCTGGCAGGTATCGCCGGCATCATCACCAGCTGGAACGCCTTCTACATCGGTGGCTCGCGCGCCATCTACGCCCTGGCGCATGCCGGCATGCTGCCGGCCGCCCTCGGCAAACTGCACCCGAAACACAAGACGCCCACCAATGCCGTACTGCTGATCGGTCTGCTGTCCTGCATCGCGCCCTTCTTCGGTCGCCCGGCACTGGTGTGGATCGTCGATGCCGGCGGACTGGGTATCGTCATCGCCTACCTGTTCGTCGCGATCTCGTTCCTGATCCTGCGCATCCGCGAGCCTGACATGCCGCGTCCGTTCCGTGTCCGCCACGGCAAGCTGTGCGGTGTGCTGGCCATCCTGCTGTCCTTCGGCATGGCCTGCCTGTATCTGCCGGGTAGCCCTTCCGCGCTGACCGGTACCGAATGGCTGATCTTCGGCGCCTGGATGGCTCTGGGCCTGGTGATGTACGCCATCGCCCTCAAGCAATTCGGCCGTGAATACAGCGACCGTGTCATGGCCCCGGCTTTCACGGCGCAGTAAACACGCAATACCTATACCGCTGGGCAGTCTGTTCCGCCTGCCCAGCCATATCGACTCAGTGATATTCGAGCCGACTCGAGAGCAGCTGACGCCTCTTGCGACAAGCTGCTCACTCCATGAATGACCTGCACGCCAGAACGCCAGAGGAGCTTCACATGTCCCGTTCCGCCCTCCCGATCAGCGACTTCCTGAAGCGCTACGTCAACTCGGAAACCAGCAGCGACGTCTTCGTCCCAGCGCTCATCGGTACCGAGCACCGCGAGACCGGCACCACCTTCAACGTGACCAATCCGGCCACCGGCGAGCAGCTGGCCCGTGTCGCCGAGGTCAGCGCCGATGACACTCGTGACGCCGTCGCCGCGGCCGAGGCCGCCGGCAACGCCTGGAAGAAGGTGCCGGTGAAGGAGCGATCCGCACTGCTGCGTCGCTGGTTCGATCTGGTGCTGGCGCATCGTGAAGATCTCGCCCAGCTGATGACGCTGGAACAAGGCAAGCCGATGGCGGAGTCGCGTGGCGAGGTGACCTATGGCGCCTCCTTCATCGAATTCTTCGCCGAAGAAGCCAAGCGCATGGCTGGAGAGACCCTGCCGTCCCACGGTGCCGACAAGCGTCTGATGGTACTGCGCGAGCCGATCGGCGTAGTGGCCGCGATCACACCGTGGAACTTCCCGCTGGCGATGATCACCCGCAAGTGCGCCCCGGCGATCGCCGCAGGTTGTGCCGTGGTCATCAAACCGGCTGAAGCCACGCCGCTGACCGCATTGGCACTGGCGGACCTGGCGCTGGAAGCCGGCCTACCGAAGGGGCTGATCAGTGTCGTCACCGCCATGAAGCCGATCGCCATCGGCGAAGTGCTGACCACCGATCCGCGCATCCGCAAGGTGTCCTTCACCGGCTCCACGCCGGTGGGCAAGACGTTGATGGCGCAGTGTGCCTCCACCGTCAAGAAGACCGCGATGGAGCTGGGCGGCAATGCGCCCTTCATCGTCTTCGATGATGCCGATCTGGACGCGGCCGTCGATGGCGCCATCGCCTCCAAGTTCCGCAATGCCGGCCAGACCTGTGTGTGCACCAACCGCTTCCTCGTCCAGGACGGTGTCTACGACGCCTTCGTCGAGAAGCTCGCGGCACGCGTTGAAAGCATGCAGGTCGGTGATGGCCTGGTCGAAGGCAACACCATCGGCCCGCTGATCAATGATGCGGCGGTCAGCAAGGTGCAGAGCCACGTCGATGATGCCGTCAACAAGGGCGCGCGCCTGGTCACCGGCGGCAAGAAGCACGCTCTCGGTCACAGCTTCTTCGAGCCGACCGTACTGGCCGATGTCACCACGGAAATGGTCGTCGCGGCTGAAGAAACCTTCGGCCCGCTGGCGCCGGTGTTCCGCTTTGGCAAGGACGAGGAAGCCATCGCGATGGCCAACGACACCCCGTTCGGGCTGGCCGCGTATTTCTACGCCAACGATTACCGCCGCATCTGGCACACGCTGGAAGCGCTGGAATACGGCATGGTCGGCGTCAATGAAGGCCTGATCTCGACAGAACTCGCGCCCTTCGGTGGCATCAAGGAATCCGGTCTGGGTCGTGAAGGGTCTCACCACGGTCTGGAAGAGTTCACCGAGCTGAAGTACGTCTGCATCGGCGGCCTCTGATCCTGCGAGGGCGCCTCGCGACGACGCATCGCGCCGATGCCTCGAGAGGACGTCCCACAATGTTATCCCACCACGTTTACTGCACATCGGTGGCATGGCCCGCGCCATGCCACCGGCAACAAGAAAAGGAACCTGACATGAGCCACTCTCAGCTGAGCAACGAACAACTCGACGTCCTCAAGCACAAGTACGTCGCCAAGGGTGCCGTCACTGCCACACCGCAGTTCGCCGACACTGCGCTGAACGCCGAGATCTGGGATGCGGACGGCAACCGCTGGATCGACTTCGCCGGTGGTATCGGCGTGCTCAACCTGGGTCACCGTCACCCCAAGGTCGTCGCCGCCGTCAAGGCACAGCTCGACAAGGTCATGCACACCGCCGCGGGCGTCATCTCCTACGCGCCGTATGTGCAACTGAGCCAGAAGCTGGCCGAGCTGACGCCGGTGCGTGGCCCGGAACGCAAGGCCCTGCTGGTCAACTCCGGCGCGGAAGCGGTCGAGAACGCCATCAAGATCGCACGTGCCGCCACCGGACGCAGCGGCGTCATCACCTTCGACGGCGCCTTCCACGGCCGCACCATGATGACCCTGGCGATGACCGGCAAGGTGCTGCCGTACAAGAACGACTTCGGTCCGATGCCGGGTGATATCTTCCGTGCGCCCTACCCGAACCCGATTCACGGCATCAGCGAAGAGCAGTCCCTGAACGCCATCCGCACCCTGTTCAAGACTGACATCGCACCGCACCGCACCGCCGCCATCGTCATCGAGCCGGTGCAGGGCGAAGGCGGCTTCTACATCGCCTCGCCGAGCTTCCTGACCGCCCTGCGTGAGCTGTGTGACGAGCACGGCATCCTGCTGATCGCCGATGAAGTGCAGTCCGGCTTCGCACGTACCGGCAAGCTGTTCGCGATGGAGCACAGCGGCGTCGAAGCCGACATCATGACCATGGCCAAGAGTCTGGCCAACGGCATGCCGCTGTCGGCCGTCGTCGGTACCGCCGAGGTGATGGATTCCTCCGGCCCGGGCTCGCTGGGCGGCACCTACAGCGGCAACCCGCTATCCTGCGCTGCGGCCCTGGCCGTCATCGACGTCATCCGCGAGGAGAACATCCTGGAGCGCAGTACCCAGATGGGCGAGCAACTGGCCGCGCGTTTCGCCCAGTGGGAAGAACGCTTCGCGCATGTCGCGCACTCACGCAATCAGGGTTCCATGGCGGCCTTCGAGCTGGTGGATGCCGATGGCAAGCCGGACCCCGCCGCGACGGCGGCGGTGTGTGCCAAGGCCAAGGAGCTGGGGCTGATCCTGCTGTCCTGTGGCTTCTACTCCAACTCCATCCGCGTGCTGGTGCCGTTGACGGTCGAGCCGGAAGTGCTGGAAGAAGGTCTCGACATCGTCGAGAAGGCGCTGGAAAGCCTCGCCTGATCCACGGCCTGTCCTGAGACAGACAAGCCAAGCAACGGCCACCTTCGGGTGGCCGTTGTCGTTTCCAGCGCAGCTCGCTGTGTTGGATGAACCCCCTGAGCCAGGACATGCATCGCAGCTGATTGCCCATCTAACCATATAGCCAATCAACCCAAGCAGTCTTTTGTGGTAACTAATTGATTAAATTATGATATTCGCTGAATTTCTGCGTATTACCGACCGATTAACGCCATGCCACACGCCATCATGAATGACGGCTGCCAGGGAGAGACCTTTCTCATCGGCAGCCCCTCGAGTGACCCCGACCATGACTGACAGCAACGCCCACGACTTCAAACGCAGCATGCAGCAGCGCCACCTGGTGATGTTGTCCCTCGGCGGTGTCATCGGCACCGGCCTGTTTCTCAGCTCCGGCTATACCATTCAACAGGCGGGCCCGGCGGGGGCGGTACTCGCCTACCTGATCGGCGGACTGGTGGTCTATCTGGTGATGATGTGTCTCGGCGAACTGGCCGTGCATCACCCAGAACCCGGCGCCTTCAGCGCCCACGCCACCCGCTATCTTGGCCCTGCCACCGGCTATACCGTGGCCTGGCTCTACTGGCTGACCTGGGCGGTGGCGCTGGGGTCGGAGTTCACCGCCTCCGCCGTATTCATGGGGCGCTGGTTCCCCGGCGTCGAGCCATGGGTCTGGTGCGCCATCTTCTCGCTGATCGTGTTCGGCATGAACATCGTCTCGGCGCGCTTCTTCGCCGAATCCGAATTCTGGCTGTCGCTGATCAAGGTCGCCGCGGTGATCGTGTTCATCGCGGTGGGGGCCGCCGCCATGTTCGGCTTCACGCCCCTGGCGGGTAACGTCGAGGCGCCGGGCATCACGCGTATCCTGCAGGAGGGGGTATTCGATCACGGCGTGATGCCGATTCTGATGACGCTGCTGGCTGTCAGCTTCGCCTTCTCCGGCACCGAGCTGATCGGCATTGCCGCAGGCGAAAGCAAGAACCCCGAGAAGAACGTGCCGCTGGCGATTCGCGCGACCCTGTGGCGGCTGATCATCTTCTTCATCGGTACCATCATCGTCATCGCCGCCCTGTTGCCGCAGGACAGCGCCGGCCTCAAGGAAAGCCCCTTCGTGGCGGTCTTCCAGCTCACCGGTATTCCCTATGCAGCGGATATCATGAACTTCGTGATCATCACCGCGCTGCTGTCAGCGGCCAATTCCGGCCTCTACGCCGCCTCGCGCATGCTGTGGACCCTGGCGGACCAGAAGACGCTGCCGCGTGTGTTCAGTCGCGTCAATCAGCGCGGCATTCCGGTGCCCGCCCTGTTGATCACCATGCTCGGTGGCCTGCTGTCACTGCTCTCCAGCGTGTATGCCGAGGACACTCTCTATCTGGCGCTGGTGTCGATTTCCGGGCTGGCCGTGGTGCTGGTGTGGATGGCGATCGCCGCCAGTCAGTTCAGCTTCCGCCGCCAGTGGCTGAAGGCCGGCCATAGTGCCAGCGAGCTGACCTACCGCGCGCCGCTGTATCCCGTCGTGCCGATTGCCGCCTTCCTGTTCTGCGCGCTGGCCTGCATCGGTATCGCCTTCGATCCCAACCAGCGCATCGCGCTCTACTTCGGCGTGCCCTTCGTGGCGTTGTGCTATCTGGTGCACTATCTGACCCATCGCACGTCTGCCGACGCCGCGAATTCCCTGACTACGCAGGAGGCCCTCGATGCCCGCTGATGCCACCCGCAATCCGCTGAGCGCCATCACCGCGCGCCAGCCCTTCCTGATCGTCGATGGCGCCCTGGCCACCGAACTTGAGCGAGCCGGGTTCAATCTCAACGACTCGCTGTGGTCGGCCAGGGTGCTGGCCGATGATCCGCAGGCGATCGTCGATGTCCACCGCGCCTACTTCGAGGCCGGTGCCGATGTCGCCACCACCGCCAGCTACCAGGCAACGCTCGAGGGCCTGATGGCGCGCAGCCTGAGCGAGACCCAGGCCAGCGCGCTGATCCAGCGCTCCGTGACCCTGGCCGCCCAGGCCCGCAGCGAATACCTGGCCGCCCACCCGGAGCGTCTGGACTGCCCGCCGCTGGTCGCGGCCTCCGTCGGCCCCTATGGCGCATATCTCGCCGATGGCAGCGAATACCGAGGCGGCTACGCGCTGGACCGCACCGGCCTGCGCGACTTCCACCGTGCCCGTCTCGCCACGCTGCTCGATGCCAAACCGGACATTCTCGCCGTGGAGACGCTGCCGTGTGCCGAGGAAGCACTGGCCGTGTGTGATCTGCTGCGCGATGACTTCCCCACGGCGCGTGCCTGGATCGCCTTCAGCGCGCGCAATGCCACCGAATTGAGCGACGGCACGCCGATCCGAGACGCCGTGCGCGCCATCGCCGACTACGAGCAGGTGGTCGCCATCGGCGTCAACTGCACCGCGCTTGAGCACATCGAATCGCTGGTGCGTGAGATTCGTGGCGAGACCGACAAGGACATCGTCATCTACCCGAACTCCGGCGAGGTCTATGACCCGGTTACCAAGACCTGGTCTGCCGCCTGTGCCGTCTCAGATGCCGAGGGTCACGGCTATGAACACGATCATGACCTCGCCGGCTGGACACCACGCTGGCTGGCCTCCGGCGCCACGGCCATCGGTGGCTGCTGCCGCACCGGCCCGGACGACATCCGCGCGCTGGCGGATCTGCGCAGGGGGCTGAGTTGATTGAGGCGCAGAGTCCAACGCAGTGAACAGGATGCTCTGTAGATTAAGCGCTGAACACGAACGCCCTGTCCGGTCATGTCGCATGATCGGTCAGGGCGTTTTCGGTAGCGTCCCGCGCCCCAAATCGCTAGGATGGCAGGACACTGATGAGCGATTGCTCAAAATCATTTCGACGTGCTCTCACAGCGCCTTCACGCTGTATTGAAGAGCGCATGAGAGATCAGCAGGAGAATCCCCATGTCACAGCTCGATATCCAGGTCGCCTACGATGTGGTCTGCCCCTGGTGCTGGATCGGCAAGCGTCATCTTGATGACGCCATCGCGCAACTCGACTTCAAGGATGAGGTGCGCGTCAGCTACCTGCCCTTCCAGCTTAATCCGTGGGTGCCACGTGAAGGCATGGCGCGCGCCGACTATCGCGCGCAGAAGTTCGGCAGTGTCGAGCGTGGCGCGGAGCTGGATGCGCAGGTGGCCCAGTCAGGCGCGCAGAGCGGCGTCACCTTCCGCCACGCCCTGATGGAGCGCACGCCCAACTCCACCGACGCCCAGCGCATCGTCTGGCGCCAGCAGTCCGCGGGCCTGGCGGAGCGCCCGTTGCTGGAAGCGCTGTTCAGCGCCTACTTCCACGATGGCAAGGACGTGGGCGACCGCCAGGTGCTGGCAGAGATCGCAAGCCAGCACGATGAGAATCTGAGCGTCGAACAGGCGCTGGCCTTCCTCGAATCCGACGCGGGCGAGCAGGAAGTCGCCGCCCAGCAGGAAGCGCTGCGCAACGCCGGTATTCAGTCGGTACCCAGCACCATCGTCGGCCAGTATTACGTACCCGGCGCCCAGCCGGTGGAAGTGCTGGTGCAGATGCTCAATGAGGCACGCGCCCAGCAGGCGGATTGACTCGCGCCACATTGCCTCGAATGCCCTGACAGACGACACGCCCTTAGCAAGGATGGCGTGTCGTTTTGCGTTCAGGCATAAAGGAAAGGCTCATAGAGGCAAATCACGACAACAAGACAACTCACGACAAGGATTGCTGCATGCCGCGCCCCATCATTCTCGATTGTGATCCCGGCCACGACGATGCCATCTCGCTGATTCTGGCCCTGAGTTCAGACGCGCTCGACGTATTGGCCGTCACCACCAGCGCCGGCAATCAGACCCCCGACAAGACGCTCAACAACGCGCTGCGGGTACTCACCCTGCTGGGGCGGCATGACATTCCGGTCGCCGGTGGTGCGCCCAAGCCGCTGGCGCGTGAGCTGATCATCGCCGACAACGTGCATGGCGAAAGTGGCCTGGATGGCCCCAAGCTGCCAGAGCCCGGCTTTGCCCCCGTCACGCAGAGCGCCATCGAGCTGATGGCCGAGAAGGTCCGCACCTGTGAGCAGAAGGTCACGCTGGTGCCCTCTGGTCCGCTGACCAACATCGCGCTGTTTCTCGCTGCCTACCCTGAGCTGCACTCGCGTATCGACAGCATCGTGCTGATGGGCGGCGCGGCAGGGGTCGGCAACTGGACCCCCGCCGCCGAGTTCAACATCTTCGTCGACCCCGAAGCCGCCGACATGGTGTTCAAGTCCGGACTGCCCATCGTGATGTGCGGCCTGGATGTCACTCATCAGGCGCAGATCATGGACGAGGATATCGAGCGTATCCGCGTCATCGACAACCCCGTCGCCCAGTGTGTCGCCGAGTTGCTCGACTTCTTCATGATCTACCACCGCGACCCCAAGTGGGGCTTCACCGGTGCGCCATTGCATGACCCCTGCACCATCGCCTGGCTGTTGAAGCCTGGGCTGTTCACCGCTGTCGAGTGCTGGGTCGGGGTCGAGACACAGGGCGAGCATACCCAGGGCATGACGGTGGTCGATCGTTACCAGCTAACCGGCAAGCCACACAACGCCAGGGTGCTGTTCGAGATCGACCGCCAGGGCTTCGTTGACCTGATCGCGCAACAGCTCAAGCGCTATCAATGACTACCAATGACTATCGATGACGACCGCTGATCGCCACGCCAGCGCCACTGCGCCACAAGAGCACGACCATGGCCTCGACTACGACTACCTGATCGTGGGCTCGGGCTTTGGCGGCTCGGTGTGCGCGCATCGTCTGACCGAGAAAGGCTATCGCGTGGCGGTCATGGAACAGGGCAAGCGCTGGACGCCGGACAACATGCCCCGCTCCAACTGGCGTCTGAGCCGCTGGCTGTGGCGGCCGATGCTGGGGCTGCGCGGCTTCTTCACCATGAGCTTATTCCGCCATGTCATCGTGCTGCACGGCAACGCGGTGGGTGGCGGCTCCATCACCTATGCGCAGACACTGCTGGTGCCGCCTGCCAGGATCTGGGACAACGGCCAATGGGCGGGACTCAATGACTGGCATGCGGTGATGCCGGAGCACTACGCCACGGCGCAGCAGATGCTCGGCGTGACGACCAATCGGATCATCGCGCCGGCGGATGACGCCCTGAAACGCATGGCGGAAGTCGCCGGCTGCGAAGACACCTGGTACCCCACCGAGGTCGGCATCTTCTTCGGCCCCGAGGGCGAAAGTGCCACGCCCGCCGCCGGTAGCACCCATCCAGACCCGTACTTCGCTGGCGAAGGGCCTGAACGGAAAAGCTGCATCGGCTGTGGCGGCTGCATGATGGGCTGCCGCCATGGCGCCAAGAACACTCTCGACAGGAACTATCTGTATCTGGCCGAGAAGCACGGCGCCCAGGTGCATGCCGAAACCAAGGTGATCGATGTCGTACCGCTCAATGCCAAGACGGATGGTGCCGATGGCTATGTGGTAACGACGGTGCCCTCCACCTTCGCCGGGCTTTATCTTGGCCTGGGCAAGAGCCGTGTCACCTGTCAGTCCATCGTCTTCGCAGGCTCGTCGCTTGGCACCCAGGAGTTGCTGTTCCGTCTCAAGGACAAGGGCTCATTGCCGAACCTCTCGGACGCACTGGGCAAGCGGGTGCGCACCAATGCGGAGTCCTTGATCAGCTGTCGCATGCCGGGAAGTCGCGATGACATGTCCAAGGGCATCGCCATCGGCTCCGGCATTCACATCGATGAGCACACCCATATCGAAGCCACGCGCTATCCGGCGGGCTCCGATTTCATGGGGCTGCTGTTCACCGCGATGGCCAGAGGCAAGCCCGGCTGGACACGCCCCTTCTCGTGGCTCAAGGCCATGGCGAAGGTGGTGGCGGCCAATCCGCGCCGCGCGCTGAAATTCCAGCTGCCGTGGGGCTTCGCGAAGGAAACGATCATCTTCCTGTGCATGCAGACGGCGGAGGGCCACCTCGACATGACGCTCAAACGCCTGTGGTACTGGCCATTTCGCAAGGCGCTGGTCACCGAAGGCAAGCGCATTCCCACCTTCATCCCCGAGGCGAATGACTTCGTCACGCGTGGCGCAGAGGCCATTGGCGCCATCCCCGGCAGCAGCATCCCCGAGATACTCTTCAACATCCCGACCACGGCGCACTGCATGGGCGGCGCGGCCATGGCGGCCTCCCCCGAGGAAGGCGTCTGCGATGGTCAGAATCGCGTCTTCCATTACCGCAACATGCTGATCTGTGACAGCTCGATGCTCGCCGCCAATCTGGGCGTCAATCCCAGCCTGACCATCACGGCCCTGGCGGAACATACGATGAGCCATATCCCGCGCAAGGGCTGATCTTCACAACGCCCGGTGTGGAAAGTGCTGGTGCAAGAGGTGCAGATGCGGGAAGTGCTGGTGTAGAGAGAGAACAACGGCTGGTATCATTGCCCGCCAGCATCTCAGGCTATGCGTATAACGCGCGGGATCGATCAACACGGGAGCACAGCAATGAAACGGGTGTCACTCTTCACCATGGCCAACTGCCCACACTGCAAGACAGCCAAGCAGTATCTGGAGCAGCAGAAGATCGGCTTCCGCCTGGTGGACGTCCGATCCCCCGCGGGCCAGACGGAATTCGCCAAGACAGGCTTTCGCAGCGTGCCTGTCCTGAAGATTGGCGATCAATTTCTCAAGGGGTTCAGCGTCAAAGGCTTCAATCAGTTGTATAAAGACTAAACTAAATAGCACTCATATTTTACTCCTAAACAACCAATTAGATGTAGGGTGCCGGATGATCGGATTTCACAACGAAGCTATCCTTTGTTAGCCTCTCGTGAGCTCATCAAGCAATTGATTCAGGAAAAGCTTCATGGACATCAAGCTGCATAAGCAAGCGACGACGACACCGAAAATCCGTGCCGACATCCAAGCAGCTCCCTCCAGCATGACGAACAAAGATCTCGCTCGTCAGTTCGGGGTCAGCGTCTCAACTATACAGCGCTGGCGCTATCGTGATGATGTCCTGGATCGTTCCCACACACGTCATAACCTACTCGCGACTCTGACCTCAGAACAGGAAGAGATCGTCATCGCCGCACGTGAACTGCTTCGCCTGGGGCTCGATGATCTACTTGTCGTTGCTCGGGAATTCCTGAACCCCAATCTGTCGCGTTCCGCACTTCAGCGCATGCTCAAACGACGTGATGTGCCGACTCTCGCCAAGTTGGCGCGTCAAGATGCGAAGGAGGACGAGAAGCCCAAGCATCGGCCTTTCAAGGATTATGAGCCCGGGTATGTGCACATTGATATCAAGCACCTGCCCCAAATGCCTGACGAAGATCAGAAGCGTTATCTCTACGTCGCGATTGATCGTGCCACTCGGTGGGTGTATCTGGAGGTCAGATCAAGTCAATCTGCAAAGGATGCCCAGGCGTTCATGAAGCGTGTGGAAGAGGAGGCTCCCTTCACGATTCGAACCGTGCTCACGGACAACGGTAAATCCTTTACCGATCGCTTTACCGTGGGTGGCGAACGTAAGCCCAGTGGAAATCATCTTTTCGATCAGGAATGTCAGCACCATGGCATTGAGCATCGATTGATCAGGCCAGGCAGACCCCAAACGAACGGGATGGTGGAGCGCTTCAATGGGCGTATCAGCGATGTTCTGGCGACTCGGCGTTATGACTCAAGTGAGGATTTAGAACAGACACTCGAGCGTTATTGCTGGCTCTATAACCACCACATTCCTCAGAAGGCACTACACCACAAAGCGCCTATAGCAGCAATGAAGGAGTGGCAGGTCGAACGACCGGAGCTGTTTACGCAAGCTGTAGTCAATCAGACGGAACCCGACATATAGGGGTATATTACACCGAGAACAGCAAATAATTCGCAAAGCCTGATAAATATTGACGATCGACACTGAGAAGGTTGTCATCTATTTCACTTCGGGGTACCTACCAAGCTGGCTGGAGACAAGCATGACATCTGTCCTGATGATAATAGTTGCTCCGACAGTGGCAATTGAGTGAATAGTGACGATATTCGCATCACCTCTGCATCGCTCCTACAAAGCTGGCAAGGCGACAGGCGCCAGCCAAGAATAAAAACGGTCTGTACTCTCTTCTCTACATAAGGGCCCCTCTTCGAGACGCTCCGTCTTTGATACTCAATCTCGCCGAAGTTTATCTTCAGTAAAAATCAGCCTCACAATCAGAGGCATGACGCGAAATCGGTCGATGGCGAAAGCTTATGCAGAATCATGCAACCGCTCAATATTCGCCACCAGATCGGTAAACCTCTCCCCCTGGATATGCACGTGATCCTTCAGCGCTTGTTCTGCAGCAGCGGCGTCGCCGGCTTCGATGGCGGCGACGATGGCTTCGTGTTCAGCGTAGGAGCTGTGCATGCGGTGGCGGACGTGAAGTTGCAGGCGGCGGTAAGGCTTGAGGATGGCGTGCAGGCGCGTGGCTTCTTCGGTGAGGAAAGCGTTGTGGCTGGCGCGGTAGAGACAGTGATGAAAGAGCCCGTTCTCGTAGTAGTAGCCATTGGCGTCGTCGGCTTCCAGGCGTTCACGGCAAGCGGCGTGGGCGTCCTTGAGTCCAGAAAGCTCCTGCGGGGTGATGCGTCGCGCGGCGAGTCGGCCACACATGGCTTCCAGTTCCGCCATGACTTCAAAGCGTTCCACCAGCTCCGACACCCCTAGCTGCGTCACGAAGGTGCCGCGCTTGGGCACTACCTTCACCATGCCGGAGGCGGCGAGCTGCTGCAGCGCCTCGCGAATCGGGGTGCGGGAACACTGATACTCGCGGCCCAGCGCTTCGGGATCGAGCTTGGTGCCCGGCGGGAAGCGCCCTTCGACGATGGCGTCTTCCAGCAGGTCTCGCAGGCGTTGCGCATGAGACATCTTGATCATCATCGGCGTCCTTGTGCTGTGGCCTGGCGGCTGTTCTCGTTGAAGCGGTCTTGATGGGGCATCGCTTGTCAGTCGCTGTGGCCTTGTCAGTCACCATGAACGTGTCAGCAGCGATGATTCTGAAAGCGGCCTTCTTATTGTTGCGCCTTTGCTTTTACAGCAGAAATTGATTCACCGCTGTCACGCCCACCACCACGCGCTTCAGGCTTTGCTCCCCAGCCCTCATTGAACAGGGGATGCAGCCACACAGGAAACTGACTTTAGTCGTGTCTGGCATGCCAGGGCTTGACGCTAACACATCAGGCGCCTATTTGTTGTATACAACAAGACGAAGCCAAATATTCAAGTCTCAGACGCCATACTGAGCAATGAATAGGAATCAGCCACCACAGCTTCGCGTCTCGCGCCTTGAGGAAGACCGCCATGAACATAAATCTGAGTTTTCTGCAGGACCTGCTGACCCACGTCGGCCAGCGTGCCCGTCAGCAGGTCGGCCTCTCGCCCGGCGCCGGCAATGAAGACACCGCCCTCGCCCGCCTCACCGAGAGCTGTCACAACCTCACCGAGAGCAGCGGTGAAGCCTCGCGCATCATGATGGCCCAGCGGGCGCTGGAGGATTATCAGCAGCTGGACCACGAACAGCGCCTCGCCTTCTTCCGCGTGCTGGCCGAGCACTACGCCGCCGATGAAGACCGCATTCACGCCGCCTATGCGGCCTATCGCGACTCCCCCGACAACGCCAATCTCAGTGCACTGTTCGCCGCCAGCGAACCCAGGCGCCAATCGCTGCTGCGCCGTCTGAACCTGTGCCCCGGCGGCACCTATGAAATCGTGCGCATGCGTGCCGACCTGCTCAAGCTCATCAAGCAGCATCCGGAATTGAAACCGCTGGATGCCGACTTCGCGCACCTGTTCGCCTCCTGGTTCAATCGCGGCTTCCTGATGCTGGAGGCCATCGACTGGAACACGCCCGCCGCGGTACTGGAGAAGATCATCCGCTACGAGGCGGTGCACGCCATCCAGGACTGGAGCGACCTGCGCGGCCGTCTCGACCCCGAGGACCGCCGCTGCTACGCCTTCTTCCACCCGGCCATCGGCGACGAGCCGCTGATCTTCGTCGAGGTGGCGCTGTGCAAGGGCGTGCCCAACAACATCCAGCATCTGCTCGCCAACAGCGGCCAGACCACAGAACGCGAGGCGGACACCGCCGTCTTCTACAGCATCAGCAATTGCCAGAAGGGCCTGAAAGGCATCTCGTTCGGCAACTTCCTGATCAAGCAGGTGGTGCAGGAGCTGCAACGCGAACTGCCCAACCTCAGCCGCTTCGTCACTCTCTCGCCGGTGCCCGGCTTCAGTCAGTGGCTGGCCAGTGCACGTGATGACGAAGGCCTGGAAGTCTCCGACCTGCTGGCCCATCACCTTGAACACGATGACTGGATGAATGACGAGGAAGCCCAGCAGAAGATGGCGCCGGAACTGCGCGCCCTCGCCGCCCATTATCTGGTCAACGTCAAGCACCGCAGCGGCCAGCCGATGGACCCGGTCGCCCGCTTCCATCTCGGCAACGGCGCCAGCCTGCACCGCCTCAACTGGCCCGGCGATACCTCGCCCAATGGCCGCCAGCAGGCCCACGGCCTGATGGTGAATTACCTCTACGAGCCGCACCGCATCGAGCAGAACCACGAGGCCTTCAGCCGCAACGACAGCGTGGTTTGTAGCAGTGAGGTCAAGAAGGAATCGAAAGCCAACAAGGAGCTGGCCAAGGCGCCGAAGCGCGAAGCCAGGAAGGAAAGCGATTCCTTGCCACCCAAAACAGACGAGCAGCCGCCCGCGCCGAAGTCGGCTGCTGATGCCAATGACAGCAAGCCAGCGCCTGAGTCTTTGGAAGAATGAGCCGCTCAAAGAATAAGCCGCTCGAAAAATGATTCGCCCGTCAGGCACGCCGCCTGCCGGAGCACGCCTCACCACAAAAACAATGCCATTGGAGCCAATGATGTCTCACGCCGACCACGCCAACCTCTATCTGCAATTCGCGCGCAACTTCGATGAGCGCCCGGATGCCACCCTCCTCGACACCGTCGAAGGTCACGGCTACACCTTCGCCGAGGCACGCACCGCCGCCGGCCAGATGGCCACTGCCCTGCGCGAGCTGGGCGTGGCACCGGGCGACCGCGTCGCGGTGCAGATCGACAAGAGCTGCGAGACGGTCATCCTGTATCTGGCCTGCCTGCAGGTCGGTGCGGTCTATCTGCCGCTGAATACTGCCTATACCGGCGAGGAAATCCGCTACTTCCTGGGCGACGCCGGGCCGCACCTGTATGTCTGCCAGCCCAGAGTGCTGGAGACGGCGCGCGCACTGGGCAAGGAATGTGGTGTGCCGCGTGTCGAGAGTCTGGGCACCGAGCAGGACGGCAGTCTGATGGAGCAGGCGCGCCAGTGCAGCGTCAGCAGTGAAATCGAGCCGCGTGCCGCCGATGATCTCGCCGCCATCCTCTATACCTCCGGCACCACCGGGCGCAGCAAGGGCGCGATGCTGACCCACGCCAATCTGGCCTCCAACTGCCAGGCGCTGGCCGAAACCTGGCGCTTCACTGCTGATGACCATCTGATCCACGCCCTGCCCATCTTCCACACCCATGGCCTGTTCGTGGCCTGCAACATCGTGCTGACGGTGGGCGCCTCGATGACCTTCCTGCCGAAGTTCGATGCCGAGCAGATTCTGGATCTGATGCCGCGCGCCAGCGTGCTGATGGGCGTGCCGACCTTCTACACCCGACTGCTGGAGTCCGAGCGCCTCAATCGCGAGACGACCGCCGGCATGCGTCTGTTCGTCTCCGGTTCCGCACCGCTGCTCAGCGAGACCCACAGCGAATTCAGCGCACGCACCGGCCACGCGATTCTCGAACGCTACGGCATGACCGAGACCAACATGAACACCTCCAACCCCTACGATGGCGAGCGCCGTCCGGGCACGGTGGGCATGGCGCTGCCCGGCAGCGAAGTCCGCATCACCGACCGCGAGACAGGTGCCGTCCTACCGCGTGGCGAGACAGGTCTGATCGAGGTGCGCGGTACCAATGTCTTCAAGGGCTACTGGAAGATGCCGGAGAAGACCGCCAGCGAATTCCGCGAGGATGGCTTCTTCATCACCGGCGATCTAGGCCATATCGATGCCGATGGCTATCTGTGCATCAGCGGTCGCGACAAGGACCTGATCATCTCCGGCGGCTACAACATCTACCCGAAGGAGGTAGAGCTGCTGATCGATGACATGCCCGGCGTCAACGAATCGGCGGTGTTCGGCCTGCCGCATCCAGACTTCGGCGAAGGTGTCTGCGCGGTGGTGGTCATGCAGCCCGGCCACCAGGGCAGTCTCGATGAAGCGGCGGTGCTCGCCGCCCTCAGCGACAAGCTGGCCCGCTACAAGCAGCCCAAGCGCGTGTTCTTCATCGACAGCCTGCCACGCAACGTGATGGGCAAGGTACAGAAGAAACAGTTGCGCGAGGAGTATGCCGAGCTGTTCGCCCCTGAGCCGGCCCGTTCACACGGCTGAGCCACCCCTGGCAGGCCTGATACTCGATACATTCGTGCCATGGCATGGCGTGACGCCATCACGTCATGCCGGTGGGTTCACTCACCCTCAAGCCCAGCAAAGGACAGACACAGGACGCGCAAAAGTCAGTCACAAGACACGCAACGCCAGGCCAGCCAACCTGGATAAAGAGACAAGTCAGATAGACGACAAGACGCCACACTGATTCACCACCACTTCACCACAACAACAAGAAGGTATTACGCCATGGTGATCTACGGAGTTGCCCTGCTCGCAGGGTGCATGATGGCCGGTCTCGTGATCGGGGATCTGCTCGGAGAAATGCTCAATATCGATTCCAATCTCGGCGGTGTCGGCATCGCCATGCTGCTGCTCATCTTCATCACCGGCGTGCTGAAGGACCGCGGCAAGATGGCCGACAGCACCGCCAGTGGCATCAATTTCTGGAACGCGATGTACATCCCCATCGTGGTCGCGATGGCCGCCAGCCAGAACGTGGTCGCAGCCTTCAGTGGTGGCATGGTCGCGCTGGTCGCGGGCGTACTGGCCGTGGTGCTGGGGCTGGCCCTCGTGCCGCTGCTGACCGGCAAGCGCCCCGAAAATGCGCTGGAAGATGACCCGCTGGCCGGCGAGACCCGCTACACGCCGACCAGAACCTCAGTGACGACGGGTGCCCCGGTGCTGGACCGCAATCGCCACGCTTCCTCCACACCTGCGCACAAACTCTGAGGGCTGACCCATGATCGATTCACTCGTCCAACTGTTCGACAAGTATCATCTGGTCGCTGCCTTCGCCGTGATCGGCCTGGCGATGTATGTCGCCTACTGGATCAGCAACAACCTGACCCACGGCAAGCTACACGGCTCCGCCATCGCCATCATCCTCGGCCTGGTGCTGGCCTATGTGGGCGGCGCGACCACCGGCGGCAGCAAGGGCCTCTCGGATGTCACGCTGTTCTCGGGGCTTGGCCTGATGGGTGGCGGCATGCTGCGTGATCTCGCGATCATCGCCACCGCCTACGGGGTCAACCTGCGGGAAATCCGTCAGACCGGCTTTCGGGGTGTCGTGGCGCTGTTCGTCGGCGTGCTGATCTCCTTCGTCGCCGGTGGCGGGGTCGCCATCGCCTTCGGCTATACCGATCCTGTCGATATCACCACCATCGGCGCAGGCGCGGTCACCTATATCGTCGGCCCGGTCACCGGGGCAACGCTCGGGGCCAGCTCCGAAGTGGTCGCGCTGTCGATTGCCGCCGGGCTGGTGAAATCGATCCTGACCATGGTGGCCACGCCGATGACGGCGCGCCTGATCGGGCTCGACAACCCCCGCTCCGCGATGATCTTCGGCGGCCTGATCGGCACCACCAGCGGCGTCGCGGCCGGTCTCGCCGCCACCGATGCCCGCCTGGTGCCCTACGGCGCGATGACGGCCACCTTCTACACCGGCCTGGGCATTCTGCTCGCCCCGACGGTGCTGTTCCTCGCGGTGCGTGCGGTGATGTAAGCATCGCTCTGACAAGCAAGCATCGCTCTGACACGAGAGGCTATGACACGAACCGCTCTGAACAAGCGGCGCTGAAACAAGACGACGGCGGCATCAGCAAGGACAAAACGTCCCACGCTGATGCCGCCGTCGTGTTGTTACTGTCTAGCGGCTTCCTCTCCCATGCACGCTCTCACGCAGGCAAGCCTGATCAGCGTGCCCCCGACAACATTTCCATCACCGAGCGCGCGGCGGGCCACATCACGCTGCCGTGGTCTTCGCCTGCATAACGCCGCCATTGCACCTCGATCTGCGGGCAGCGCTCGCCCAACTGGCGGGCATAGGCATGGGCGTTGTCGATCATCGCGCGCTTAACACGCTGTCTGTCCCGCTCTGGGTCATTACGCTGTGGCTGCGGCGATTGCTCGCGTCCGCCAGCGGCAATCAATACCGGGCCCGTCGCCTCGGAGCAGACAAGACGCAGCGGCCAGTTGGCCTGATCATTCTCCTGCAGCCACCACAGCGAAGGGCTGATCGCGAAGATGGCGCCAAAGGCCTCGGGCGCCTGCTGCTGGGCATGAAGTGCGAACAGGCCGCCAAGCGAGTGACCGACCAGTGCAGGCCGCTCGAGATCGAGCGGATAGCGTGAGGCCAGTTCAGACGGCAGAGCCTGGGTCAGATAGGCGAGAAAATCTTCACCACCGCCCGTGCCCTCAGGGGCCGTGCCGCTGGTGAGCGGTGGCGTGAAGTCCTTGAAGTGCAGCGTCGTGACGGTACCCCGCGCCGCCTCTGCCTGCTCGTCAGTGCCCGCATAGCCGACCGCGACGATGGCGAGATCTGACGGCGCCTTGTCAAAGCCACGGCGACCCAGTACGTCCCGCGCCGCCGTGAACAGGTCCAGGTAGCGATTGCCATCCAGCACCAGCAGTACCGGATAACCTCCCTGAGGCGGCGCGACCTGCGGCAGCGCCACCTGGATCAGATAATCGTGCCCCGTGAGACGCGAATGCTGGGTGAAAGAGGTCGTGGTGCCTGGCAGCGCATCATCAGCGGTGTGAGCCATGGCCAAGGCCGGCATGCAGACAGTACCGGTAGTCAGCATATGAGGCCCCAGGCCTGTCGCCGGACGAATAGCCTCACGCGTGCTCGCAATCCGAGACGCATCATCAGAACTCGTACTTCATGGTCGCGACGGCGCTGGCTGGGCGTCCCACGAAGTTGAAGACACTGGCCGAACCGGCGCGCACGTAATATTCACGATCGAACAGGTTGTAGACGTTGAGCTGGCCACTGAGTCTGGGCGTGAACTGATAGCCCAGCATGGCATCGAACACGGCATAGCCCGGCGCATGGATGGTGCCCTGGGTGCTGTCGAAATCGCTCAGCGCCGTCGTGCCGGCACCGACGGACACGCCATCCAGCAGGTTGCCCTCGAAGCGATACTGGGTCCACAGATTGACCATGTTGTTGGGCATCAGCAGCGCATCGGAGCTGCCGGCTTCCAGCACCTCGGAGTCCATGTAGGTGTAGCCGAAGATGACATCCCACTGCGGCGTGATGTTGCCGGCCAGTTCAAGCTCGGCGCCGGTGATGCGCATCTTGCCGGAATCCACCGAATAACTGACGCTACCATCGGTCGAGCATGCCGCGCGGTGGCTATCGGTCAGCTGGAAGCCGCTGATGCGTGCATTCAGCGCACCATCCAGATAGCTGCCCTTGATCCCGATCTCGTATTGCTCGCCTTCGCGCGGGTCGATTAGATTGCCATCTTCACTGGTCTGCGGCTCGAAGACCTTGGAATAGCTGGCGTAGATAGAGTGGTCGGCATCCAGGTCATACACGAGTCCGCCATAGGGCGTGAACGCGGTGTCCTGCATGTCGCTGCTACCGCCGTTGAGCTTGTCTTCGGTCTCGGCCGAGAACTGGCTGACGCGCGCACCCAGTATCACTGCCAGCGGTGCCACGGGACGCAGTGTCACCTTGCCGTACAGGCCCTGCTCTTCCAGGGTGGTCTCGGTGCGCGACAGGCTGTAACCGCTCACGCCATCACGGGCATTGCCGAGAATGTCGACATAGGCGAGGTTGTTCAGCTCGCTGATGCTGGCGCCGGAGCCGGTCAGGTTGCTGGTGCGCGCTGCGGTGGTGTCCGATTCCGATGTCTTGTAATCGACCCCGACCACGAATTCGTTCTGGTTGCCGAAGGCATCGAAGCCCTGGGTGTAGCTGGCGTCCACGCTCACCGAGGTCTCATCGGTGAAACCGGCATAACCCGCGACACTGCTCAAGTCGCCGGTATCGCTCAGTGCCGAGCCGCTGTAGGCGTATTCATAATCCGCTTTGCGATCACTGTAACGCGCCGCCAGCCGGCCATAGCCGCGTGAGCTGAAGCGGTGGGTCAGCTCGGCGATCACATCGGTGGAATCACTCTCGAAGCTATTCCAGTCAGCGCCGTAGAATGCCGAACGGCGGCCATAGGTGAAGTTGTTGTCTCCATCCACCGGCTGACCCTGATTGACGGTGATGTCCTTGGTGTTGTGGATCACCCCCAGTGACAGCTCGGTATTCTCATCCAGATCGATATCCAGCGCGCCATAGAAATCATTCAGCGTGTTGTCATTGTCATCCACCCATTGCGCCTGCTCGGTGGAGCGTGTCACCAGGCGGCCGCGGATACGGCCCTGCTCATCGATGGGCCCGGAGATATCGACACTGACGCTTCGGTCTTCCAGCTTCCCGACACTGCCGCTGATGGAGCCCTGGAAGGTATCGGTCGGGCGCTTGCGCACCAGATTGATCACTCCGCCCAGCTCACTGGTGCTGTTGAACAGGGCGGACGGCCCACGCATCACCTCGACCCGGTCGATGGCGGTCAGGGAAGGCACCGAGCCCGTCAGACTCGACATCGGTGCGGGCAGCCCATCGATGCTGTAGGCATCGTATTCATAGCCGCGCGCGAAGATCGACGAGCGACCGCTGTCATTGTTCAGCACCCGCACACCCGGCGTACGTGCCGCCAGCTGATCAAGCGTGATGAAGTTCTGGTCCTCGATGGCGTCATGGGTCACCACGCTCACCGACTGCGGGATGTCGCGCAGCGAGGCCGGCACCTTCGAGCCCACCGTGGCAGCGTCAACACTGTAGCCGCCGCTCTGCTCACTGGACGCCATGTCATACAGACGCAGTCCCGTCACCCGCTGGGTATCCAGCACCATCGTCGCGTCTTCCGCCTGTGCCGGCAGACTGACCAGCACCACACCTGCCCCGATCATCAGACGACGCGTGCCTGCCCCGCACAGACCGCGACCTCGTGCATTCACCTTCTTCATCGTGTCCCCTTTCCTGTCGTGTCCTGGATCATCGAGCTCGACCACGTGCATCGCATGGCGCGCGCGCTGACCAGCGACCACCAATGCCAGCCTGCAGAGGGCCAGTCCGCTGACGGCGCCTTGATCGGCAACATGCATCTACAGGAAGCGCAGCCGGGACTGTTCATGCGCCTCAACCGTGTGCGCAAGCTAGCGGATCTGATGATTCGCTCCCGCATCGAGCCATCGCTGAAGATCGCGGTGGTGTGGCGTGGGGAGCCAGAGGTCAGTTTCGGGCCACACTGCCATGCGCTGAAGCCGGGGCGTGCACTGTGCATCGCTCTGGACGAGCCCACTGAATTCCGACTGAACAGTCTCAAGGGGGCCCACGAACACAGCGCCATCCTGACGCTGACGCCGGCCTGGCTGAAATGGCACCTGAACGCCTCACGTGCCAGTGAGGTGATGTCCCACATGCGCCATCTGGCGCATTTCCACTGGTGGCCGTCCCCGCGTCTGCTGGAACGATTGGACACCTTCAGCCGACAGCGACCCACCTACCCGGTCCAGCGTCTGGGAATCGAATCGCTGGCGCTGGAGATGATCAGTGAATGCCTGACGGCCAGACCCGCCCAGACGGGTACCGGGGAAAGGCATCCTCCCCGGGAGACGGCAGACTGGAAGGAAACGCTGGAAGACTGGATCCACAACGGGGAAGTCGCCTATCAAAGTCAGGCGGAGATCGCCGCTCGTCTGGGCATGAGCGTGCGCCAGTTGCAGCGCCGCTATCGCGACGCCTACGGCCAGACCATGACGCAGGACCTGAGATGACGACAGTTGGTCCGTGCCGCTCACCTGCTTCAGGACCGCAATGTCACGGTGGAGGCCGCGGCCGAAATGGCGGGGTATCGCAGCGCCGCCAATTTCGCCACCGCCTTTCGTCGCCAGTTTGGCGTGCCACCCAGTCAGCGGCCTGTCATTGACAACAGCGCGGTGTAGGGTGAGTCGACATGCAAGGGGGACGGTCAGGGCAAGGCGCTGGATGTCAGGCGCAAGCGGCAAGGAAGCGAACAAGTCGTGTCATCACTTCCTCTGGCTGTTCGCGATGCGGAACATGTCCGCAGTCGTCGAGAAGATGCAGCTCAGCGCCGCGCCCCGCGTTCTCTGTCAGGCGCGCCGGCTGGGTAGCACTTCCGTACTCATCCTGCGCGCCATGGATCACCAGCAGCGGACAACGCAACGCTGCCAGAGAGGCATCGAGACACCAGTCACGGAAAGCGGGGGCCAGCCAACTATCGATCCAGGCGCTGAGCACCCACTCGGTCCTGGATCCGTGATATCGGGCAAGTCGTGCGCGCTGGTCGGGCTCGGCAAACAGGCGTTGCGCTTCACGGATACCGTTCAGGGTCAGCTCCTCGACCATCGCCTGCGCCGCCAGCGTGATGACAGCCTGACAACGCGCATGATGTGTCGCGGCGCCGGCGATGGCCATGCCCCCGCCGACACTGTGGCCAAGCAGGATGAAGCGCTCCAGCGCGAGCCCTTCGATCACGGCCTGCAAGTCGCCACAAGCCTCCTGCTCGATGAAATCCAGCGGCATGGAGTGATGGCGTGCCTCCGAACGGCCGAAGCCTGCCCGGTCGTAGGCGATTACCTCGCGTCCGCTACTGGCCGACAGCGTTGCAGGAAAGCCTCGCCACAGCGCCACGCAGCCCAGTGAGTCATGCAGCAGAATGATGGGCGCACGCACTGGGTTAATGGCCGGGACGGCAGGCTGCCATCGGGCCACGAACAACGCACCATACGGGCCTTGCAACCAGTTCTGCTGGCATATGATGTCTTGTGATGTCACATCCATGTCTCCTGTGCCCACCATGATGGAATCTCCGAGCTGTTGCTCTCAAGACACTGCCACAGCCCGCGCCGGGAAACGCTTAGACATCCTGATGAGCCATTGCTAATGTTGGGCGTCGTCGCGGTATGCACCCTGTTGGTGTTGGCGGCAGATCGCAGCCGCACGATCGCAAACAGCACGAACGAAAAGCGCACGACACAACAAGAACTTCGCCACGCTCTCGCACAAGGACACTGTCATGTCGGTTGACAACATGAAGCTGGAATCCCTCGCCCTGCATCACGGCTATACCTCGGAAGCCACCACCAAGGCCGCGGCGGTGCCGATCTACCAGACCACTTCCTACACCTTCGATGATACCCAGCACGGCGCGGATCTCTTCGACCTCAAGGTGCCGGGCAATATCTATACCCGCATCATGAACCCGACCAATGACGTGCTGGAGCAACGCATGGCCGCCGTCGAAGGCGGTATCGCGGCGCTGGCGGTGTCCTCCGGCATGGCGGCGATCACCTATGCCATCCAGGCGCTGGTGCAGGTCGGCGACAACATCGTCAGCACCAGCCAGCTGTATGGCGGCACCTACAACCTCTTCGCCCACAGCCTGCCGCGTCAGGGAGTCGAGGTACGCATGGCAGCCTTTGATGATTTCGAAGGCCTCGAAGCACTGATCGATGATAGGACCCGCGCCGTCTTCTGCGAATCCATCGGCAACCCTGCCGGCAACATCGTCGATCTCGCGCGTCTGGCCGAGATCGCTCACAAGCATGGCGTGCCACTCATCGTCGACAATACCGTCGCCACGCCAGTGCTGTGCCGCGCCTTCGATCACGGCGCCGATATCGTGATTCATTCGCTGACCAAGTACATCGGCGGCCACGGGACCACCGTGGGTGGCATCATCATCGATTCCGGCAAGTTCGACTGGGTCGCCAACAAGGACCGCTTCCCGATCCTCAACGAGCCGGACCCCTCCTACCACGGCGTCGTCTACACCGAAGCCTTCGGCCCGGCTGCCTATATCGGGCGTTGCCGCGTGGTGCCGCTGCGCAATACCGGCGCGGCACTGTCACCGCAGAGCGCCTTCCTGCTGTTGCAGGGCCTGGAAACCCTCAGCCTGCGCATGGAGCGCCACTGCAGCAATGCGCTCGCACTGGCCGAATACCTGCAACAGCACCCGAGCGTCAGCTGGGTCAACTACGGCGCCCTGCCGGAAAGCCCCTATCACGCCACCTGCCAGAAGATCACCGGCGGCAAGGCCTCCGGCATCATCAGTTTCGGCATCAAGACGGACGCGACAGGTGACGACAAGGCCGAAGCCGGACGCATCGCCGGCGGCAAGTTCATCGATGCACTGCAGATGATTCTGCGCCTGGTCAATATCGGCGATGCCAAGTCGCTGGCCTGTCACCCGGCCTCCACCACTCACCGCCAGCTCAACGAGGAAGAACTGGCCAAGGCCGGTGTCTCGGCGGATCTGGTGCGCATCTCGGTGGGGATCGAGCACATCGACGACATCATCGCCGATGTCAGCCAGGCACTGGACAAGGCGGTGGCCTGACGCGGGAGCGGTTCTTAAACGACAGTCAGGCGACATTGAGGTGCCAACCAGGCCGCCTCAGTGATATCTCAGCGCCCGCGAAGACACGTCTCTTCGCGGGCGCTTTGTGTTGCGTGCCCCGATGACTGCTGCTGCGCCCAGCCCTGCCAGAACTGCAATGAGCAGCAAATCAAGATAACGGTATATCAAAGGACTGGACTACAGGATTGGCGAGCCATCGAGACCCAGCATAAATCTGGTTAATACCAAGAATAAAAAATCGAAACTACCGAAATACACGAACAGAACACACTCTTGGATCAAGGCGCACACAGAGGCGCCTGTCACAACGATAACAACTCCAAGAGGTGTCCCGATGAAGCGTACCCTGCTGACCGCTGCAATTGCCGCTACCGTTATCCTGCCGCTGAGCGCCGCTCAGGCTCAGGATATCAAGCTCGGCCACGTGCTGGCGCCCACCCATAGCTGGAACATCGCTGCGGAAGGTTTTGCCAAGGATGTCGCCGAGGCCACTAATGGCCGCGTCAATTTCCAGGTCTTCCCCAGCGGACAGCTCGGCAACGAGAAGACGGTCGTGGAAGGCATGCAGATCGGCAGCGTGCCGGCTGGCGTGATCGGCTGTGGCTCCTTCCAGCCGCTGGATGCCCGCTTCGGCATCGTCGAACTGCCCTACTCCTGGCCGGACCGCGAACACGCCTACGCCGCCTACGATGGCAAGCTGGGCGATGCGCTCGAGGACGTCGCCGACGAGCACAACATGAAGATCCTGTCGTGGTGGGAAAACGGCTTCCGTCACGTCACCAACAACCGTGGCCCCATCACCACCCCGGAAGACCTCGCGGGCCTCAAGATTCGCGTCACGCCGGACAAGATGCGTCTGGATACCTTCACCGCACTGGGTTCCAGCCCGGCGCCGCTGTCCTTCGGTGAGCTCTACTCCGCGCTTCAGCAGGGCGTGTTCGATGCCCAGGAAAACCCGCTGGCCATCATCTATTCCTCTTCCTTCAGCGAAGTGCAGGACTACGTCTCCCTCACCGGTCACGTCTGGGCACCGGCGTGTCTGACCATCTCCAACTTCACCTGGAACCAGCTCTCCGAGCAGGATCAGGCCGCGGTGCAGAAGAGCGCCGATGAATGGCGTGACAAGCAGCGCGCGATGACCCAGAAGGATGACGCCGAGCTGGTCGCCAAGCTGGAAGAGGCAGGCATGCAGGTCAACGAGGTCGACACCGCACCCTTCAATGCCAAGGTGCAGGGTGTCTGGGCCGAGTACACCGACGTCTTCGGGCCTGAGCTGATGGGCCTGGTCGAGCAATACCGCAAGGGCGAGTAACGATGTCTTCCGCCTCTCCCTCCGTCAAGCCGCAGGCCGTGTTGTGTGTCGTGCGTACCTTGATGATCACCCTCTCACGTTGGAGCTGCCGGGGCTGTCTGGCCCTGGCTGCCAGCGGAGTCGCCGCGCTGTCGGCACTGGTGATCTGGACCGTCTTCATGCGCTGGATCATGGGCCAGCCGCCGCACTGGGCAGAAGAGTTGCCGCAGCTGGTGCTGGTATGGACCACCCTGCTGGCCGCGGTGTCCTGCACCCGTAACCGCACTCACCTGAGTGCGGGCCTGCTGCCGCTGCTGGTGCGCTCGGTGCGTATCCAGCGCATCACCGGACGCATCACTGACGCCATGATCCTGATCATGCTGCTGTTGCTGGCCAAGGCAGGCATGGACCTGAGTGCCATCACGATGCGTCAGACCACCACCGCGCTGCAGATTCCGGCCGGTATCGTCTATCTGTCCGTGCCGCTGTGCTGCACCGCGATGGCACTGGTACAGCTGGAGCACCTGCTGACGCCGACCGCAACCTCCCGTGACACCCTGGCCGATGACGCCACGTCATCCCCACGCCAAGGAGATGCCTCATGACTCTCGGCGCACTGGCTCTGCTCGGCGTATTCGCGCTCGGCATCCTCATCGACATTCCCATCGCCTTCGCGCTATTGATGTCGGCCCTCTTCTACCTGCTGGCCTTCGGTGCCGCGCCCATGATGGTCTCGGCGCAGCAATTCGTGGCTGGGATGGAAAGCTTCACCCTGCTGGCGATCCCGCTGTTCGTGCTCGCCGCCCAGTTGATGAACCGCGCCGGTCTGACCGAACGCCTGGTACGCCTGTGCATGGCGATGGTCGGTGACATCCGCGGAGGCCTGGCGGTGGTCGCGGTACTCGCCTGCATGATGTTCGGCGCGCTGTCCGGCTCCGGCGTGGCGGACGTGATCGCCATCGGCAGCATGCTGCTGCCCACCATGGCCCGCAACGGCTATGACAAGGGCTTCAGCAGTGCGCTGGTCGGTACCGCCAGCTCCATCGGCACCGTGATTCCGCCCAGCATCGTGATGATCGTCTACGGCACCACCTCCAATACCTCGGTGGGCCAGCTGTTCATGGGCGGCATCATCCCCGGCCTGATGCTGACCGTCGCGCTGGTCGGCGTCGCCCTCTACATGTCACGCAAGCATGGCTGGTCGGGCGGTGTCGCGGCCCGTGTGCCCGGCGAGCGTCGCCGCGCACTGCTCAGCGCCATGCCGGCCCTGATGGTGCCGGTGATGATCATCGGCGGGATCCGCTTCGGGGTCTTCACGCCCACCGAAGCCGCCGCCTCCGCGATTCTCTACGCCATCATCATCGGCACCTGTGTCTATCGCAGCCTGACCTGGCGCGGCTTCCTGGACAGCGTCCGTGCAACCGCCGAGACCACCGGCGCCATCCTGCTGATCATCGGTGCGGCCGGCATGTTCGCCTGGGGCCTGACCTACGAGCAGGTGCCGCAGGCCATCGCCCAGCTGATCGGCGAATTCACCGACAGCCGCATCAGCGTCCTGCTGCTGCTGACCGCCGTGCTGCTGGTGCTGGGGTCCTTCATGGAAAGCGTGGCGATCATCATCATCGTGACACCCATCGTGATGCCACTGCTGGCGCAATACGGCATCAGCCCGGTGCACTTCGGGGTACTGCTGACCGTCAATCTGGCCATCGGCGCCAATACGCCGCCGCTGGGGATCGATCTGATGGCCGCCTGTCGCATCGCCGGCATCAACGTCAGCGACTCGCTGCGCCCGCTGGGCCTGATGCTGGGCGCGATGCTGACCGTGCTGATGCTGATCACCTTCATTCCGGAACTCGTGCTGTTCCTACCCAACCTGATGGAGGGCTGAGTGATGACCACCGCCATGGACCACAAGCTTCCCCAGCGCTGGCTGTTCGTGCCGGGTGACGACGACGCCCGTCTGCAGGCCGCCCTCACCAGCGGCGCCGATGCCATCGTGGTCGATCTCGAAGAGTTCACCCCGGCCGCCGGACGCAAGCTTGCCATCAGTCGCTTCGCCGACTTCGCCAGACGCGCCCGTGCCCTGAAGGTGTGGCCGTGCGTGCGTCTCAACCGGCTCACGCAGGGCGGACATGACGAACTGGCCGAACTGATCAGCACCACCCAAGGCGATTCCAGCGGGTCTCCCGCCGCCATCTTCCTGCCTGCCGTCGAGCAACGCGCCCAGCTGGCAGCGCTGGATGCCGCCCTGGCCGAGCAGGAAGCGCTGCGCGGCCTGCCACGGGGCAGCCTGAAGAGCGTCGCGACACTGGAAAGCCAGGCCGGACTGCTGGCCGCAGAGGAACTGCTCGCCCCCGGCGATGATACGCCACGCCTGTTGGGCGCACTGATCGGTACCGGAGATCTGGCCGCGGATCTGGGCCTGATGCCCAACCAGCCTGTCGCCACCATCACCGAGACCCTCAAGCCGTGGCGCGCGCGGCTGGCGAAGGTCTGCCAGCGCCATGAACGACTGGCCATCGATGGCCCATGGCGCTGGCAACACGGGCTGGGCACCGACCAGCACTGGGCCAATCAGCAGGGGCTGCAGGCGCGTTGCGTCATCCACCCCGAACAGCTCGAAGCGCTTTATGACTTGATGCCCGCTCGCGGCGCTGGCCCGAGGCCCGCTGATGGGGCGGAGACCTGATGCCCGCCGACAGCACCGCGTCGCAGTTCTGAAAGGCGGCCCTGCCGAGCGCGCACCGAATTCATTGCCGCTTCAACACTAGCGGCGTCTCAACACCGATTTCTCAACACTGATTTCTCAACAACAACGAGAGCACTCCCATGACTCAGGCCACGAACACTTCCTCCGCTTCCACCCTGCCGCTGCGCAATGGCGGGCAGATCCTCGTCGACCAGATCCGGCTGCACGGCACCAAGCGTGTCTTCCTGGTGCCGGGCGAAAGCTACCTGCCGTGCATCGATGCGCTCAATGAGCATAAGGGCGCCATCGAGCCCATCGTCTGTCGCCAGGAAAGTGGTGCAGGCTACATGGCCGAAGCCTACGGCAAGCTGACCAACGAGCCGGGCGTATGTTTCGTTACCCGTGGCCCGGGCGCGACCAACGCTTCCATCGCCGTGCACACCGCCTATCAGGATTCCACGCCGATGATCCTGTTCATCGGTCAGGTCGGGGGCGACTTCATCGAGCGCGAAGCCTTCCAGGAAATCGATTACCGCCGCATGTTCGGCGAGATGACCAAGTGGGTCGCGCAGATCGACGACACCTCGCGCATTCCGGAATACATCGCGCGTGCCTATCAGGTGGCGCGCAGCGGCCGCCCGGGCCCGGTGGTGCTGGCGCTGCCCGAAGACACCCTGTGGGGCGAAGCCCAGGTCGCGGACGTCAAGCCGCACCCGCGTCTGGCCACCTACCCGGGTCAGCCGCAGCTGGATGAGCTCAAGCGCCTGCTTGCCAGCGCCGAGCGCCCCTTCCTGCTGGTCGGTGGCAGCGGCTGGACCCGCGATGCCCAGGTCGCGCTGGAAGGCTTCGCCGAGCGTTTCGATATCCCCACCGGTGTCGCCTGGCGCCGTCTGGAGTGCGTCGATGCCGAACTGCCGCAATTCGCCGGTCACGTCGGCATGGGCATGCATGACGCACTGCGCCAGCAGCTGGTCGAGAGTGATCTGGTGATCGCCGTCGGCACCCGTATCGGCGAAGCCACCAGCGAAGGCTACAGCTGGATCCAGTCGCCAGTGCCGACCCAGAAGCTGGTGCACATCTACGCAGACCCGGAAGAGCTGGGCCGAGTCTATCAGCCGACGCTGGCCATCAATACCGACGTCAACGGCTTTGCACTGGCGCTCTCCACCCTGTCACCGGATAGCGCGCCGCGCTGGTCCGGCATTACCCGCGAGGCACGCGCCGCCTATCTGGCCACACTGGAAGAGCAGCCGTCGCCGGGCCCGCTGAGCCTGGACAAGGTCAGCCTGACCGTCGATCGCATTCTCGATGGCAAGGGCTGCATCAGCGTCGGCGCCGGCAACTATGCGCTCTACGCCCACCGCTACGTGCGCTTCCGTGGCCTGGGCAGCTCGCTGGCCCCGACCGTCGGTTCCATGGGTTACGGCCTGCCCGCCGCCATCTCCAGCAAGCTGGAATTCCCGGAACGCCCCGCCGTCTGCTACGCCGGTGATGGCTGCTTCCAGATGAACCTGCAGGAACTGGGCGTGGCACTGCAGTACCGCCTCGGCGTCGTGGTGCTGGTGTTCAACAACGGCATGTGGGGCACCATCCGCGCCCACCAGGAAAACGACTTCCCGGGCCGCGAGATCGCGCTGACCTTCACCAACCCGGACTTCGCGGCGCTAGTCACCGCCTACGGCGGCCTGGGTCAGGTCGTGGAGAAGGACGAGGACTTCGAGGAAAGCTTCAAGCGCGCCCTGGAATTCGCCGACCGCGAGCGTCTGCCGGCCCTGATCGAGCTGCGCTATGACCCGGACGGCATCGCCCCGGGCAAGCTGCTGAGCGGCATCCGTGAAGATGCCCTCACGCGCAACGCGGCCGAGTAAGTCACAGTGAGGCGCTCCTTCCCGCCTTCGGACGACCTTCCCGTCGCCCGAAGGCGGGAAGGTCGCCAGTCAGAACAGTTGAACCGTCAGAACAGTTGAACCATGCCGCCAGAGCGCGACGACAGGAGTCATACAACAACATGTCCACTACCACTACCCCTTCAGCTCCCTCTGCCAATACCGAACAGACCCAGCAGATTCTGGATAGCCTCGCCCTGCGCGTCGATGGCAAGCGCCTGTGGGACGCGCTGATGACATTGGCCGAGATCGGCGCGACGCCCAAGGGCGGCAACTGCCGTCTGGCCCTGACCGAAGAAGACCGCGCCGGCCGCGAGCTGGTCACCGGCTGGCTCGAGGCCGCTGGCCTGACACTGCGCGTCGACGAGATCGGCAACATCTTCGCCCGTCGCCCGGGGCGCAATGACAGCCTGCCGCCGGTCGCCACCGGCAGCCACATCGACACCCAGCCCACCGGCGGCAAGTTCGACGGTTGCTACGGCGTGCTGGCCGGCCTGGAAGTCATGCGCGTGCTGGATGAGCGCGGCATCGAGACCGAAGCCCCGCTGGAAGTGGTGATCTGGACCAACGAGGAAGGCAGCCGCTTCGTGCCGGTGATGATGGGGTCCGGCGTGCATGCGGGCTTGATCCCGCTTGAGAAGGCCCTGGCCGCCACCGACCGTGACGGCGACAGCGTTGCCGCGTCACTGGCGCGCACCGGCTATGCCGGCGACGTGCCGGTGGGCAGCCATGATTTCGGCGCCTATTTCGAGGCGCATATCGAGCAGGGCCCGGTGCTGGAGCAGGAAGAGATCACCATCGGCGCCGTCACCGGCTCGCTGGGTCTGCACTGGTTTGACGTGGTGGTCAGCGGTCAGGAAGCCCACGCCGGCCCGACGCCGATGCCCTACCGCCGCGATGCGCTCAAGACCGCCTGCGCGCTGGTCAGTGACATCCTGACGCTGGCCGATGCCTACCAGCCCAACGGTCGCGTCACCTGTGGCGAATTCAATGTGCATCCCAACTCGCGCAACGTGATTCCGGGCCAGGTGCGCTTCAGCGTCGACCTGCGTCATCTGGAACCGGCAGTGCTCGCCGAGATGCACGACCAGCTCAAGGCGCTGTGCCTCAAGCATCACGCCGCCAACCAGAGCGACAAGCAACGCGTGGACATCGAGCTGATCGAGGTCCAGCACATTCCGCCGACGCCCTTCGCGCCGGAACTGATCGAGATGGTGCGCAGCGCAAGTCAAGAGCTGGAACTCAGCTACCGCGACATGGAAACCGGCGCCGGTCACGACGCCGTGCAGATCGCCGGCATCAATCCGGTGGCGATGATCTTCGTGCCCTGCGAAGACGGCATCAGCCACAACGAGAGCGAGAACGCCGAACCGTCCGATCTCGAGGATGGCGCCAACGTCCTGCTGCTGGCGATGCTCAAGCGTGCCGGCATCGTCAGCACCAACACTGACGACGCCAATGCGACCCACAACACCGCGGAGAACGCCCAATGAGCACTGCCACATCCGCCCCGCTGACGCATGCCGACTGGCAGCAACGCGCCGCCGCGCTGACCTTCGAGACGCGTGCCTTCATTGATGGCGCCTATACCGAAAGCACCGGCTGCGACACCTTCCCGGCCTGGAATCCGGCCACCGGCGAAGTGCTGGCGCATATCACCGCCTGCACCGAGCAGGACATCGACCGCGCCGTGATGGCCGCGCGTCGCGCCTTCGAATCCGGTGTCTGGTCGCGTCAGTCCCCCCAGGCCCGCAAGGCCGTGCTGCAACGCTTTGCCCAGCTGATCAGCGACAATGCCGAAGAACTGGCCCTGCTGCAGACGCTGGAAATGGGCAAGCCGATCGGCGACAGCCTGGGCTTTGATCTGGCGGAAACCGCGCGCTCGGTAGCCTGGTACGCCGAGGCCATCGACAAGCATTACGACGAGATCGCGCCCACCGGCGAGAACGTGCACGCCACCATCACCCGTGAAGCGCTGGGTGTGGTCGCGGCGGTGGTGCCGTGGAACTTCCCGCTGATGATCGCTTCCTGGAAGTTCGCGCCAGCGCTGGCGCTGGGCAACAGCGTGGTGCTCAAGCCGGCCGAAGCCTCAAGCCTGAGTGCGCTGCGTCTGGCGGCACTGGCCGATGAAGCCGGCATTCCGGCGGGCGTGTTCAACGTCACGCCGGGCCTGGGCGCGGTGGCGGGTCAGGCGCTCGGCCTGCACATGGAAGTCGATGCGCTGGCCTTCACCGGCTCCACCGCTACCGGCAAGCGCTTCATGCGCTACGCCAGCGACTCCAACCTCAAGCGTGTGTGGCTAGAGTGTGGCGGCAAGTCGCCGCATATCGTGTTCGCGGATTGCCCGGACCTGGACCAGGCCGCGCGCGCCGCCGCCGATGCCATCTTCATCAATCAGGGCGAAGTCTGCATCGCCGGTTCGCGCCTGTATGTCGATGAGGCCATCTTCGATGACTTCATGCCGCGCCTGATCGCCTGCGCCCGCGCCATGCCGGCCGGTGATCCGCTCGACCCGGCCACGCGCATGGGCGCACTGGTCAGCGCGGACCACCACGAGAAGGTGCTCGGCTTCGTCGAGACGGCGCTCTCGGAAGGCATGACGCTGCACCAGGGCGGCCAGGCGATCGCGCCCAGCGACGCCACCGCCGGCGGCTGGTATCTGGAGCCGACCATCGTGGAAGGCGGCCAGAACAGCACCGTGATGCGCGAGGAAATCTTCGGCCCGGTGCTCGGCGTGACCCGCTTCAGCGGCGAGGAAGAGGCCATCGAACTGGCCAATGATTCCATCTACGGGCTGGGTGCTGGTCTGTGGACCCGCGATCTGGCGCGTGCCCATCGTGTCTCGCGGCGTCTCAAGGCGGGTCTGGTGTGGGTCAACTGCTACGCCGATGGCGACATCAGCGTGCCCTTCGGTGGCGTCAAGCAGTCCGGTTTCGGGCGTGACAAGTCACTGCACGCGCTGGACAAGTACTCCGACCTGAAGACCACCTGGATCAATCTCGCCTACTGAGGCCAGTGACGACCCACCCACCCACGGCACCGCTGCCATCCGATGTTGCAGGATGGCAGCGGTGCCGTGGGTGGTAGTCGAGAAATGGGGCTAGAAACTGAAATTCGGTCTAGACGGTTTCGCCCTCGCCCTCATTCTCGTCGGACATGGGCTGGGCCGCACCCGGCTGGGCCGCACCCGGCTGGGCCGCAGACGGCTGGGCTGCATTCAGCCGTTCAGCATCAGGATCAGCATGCACGGCGGCAAGCGGGTCGCGACTGGCCGGCACGCCGTCGGCTGCGGTAGAGGCCGCGGCGGGCTGCATTTCCAGCCCGCGATGCAGACGCTCTTCCAGCGGCACCTTGGCCAGCGCGTTGTGCATGAAGTTGACGAAGGTGGATTCGGCGGCACTGAAACGCGCCTCGCGGTGCCACATCAGGTGCAGGTCGATATCGGCCACGCCACCGTAGGGCGGCAGGGGCCACAACTCTCCTTCCGCGACTTCACGGCGCACGATGTGCTCGGGCATGCAGCCGATGCCCCAACCGGCCAGCACCATGCGGCGGATTTCCTGCAGGCTGCTGGACTGACCGATCACCGGACCCTGCACGCCTTCGCGGGCACGGAACATCGCCAGCGGTGACAGCACGCCATCGAGCTGCTCACTGCCAAAGGAGACATAGCGTTCATTGCGCAGCGCATCCATCGGCAGGTTCTGCTGACCGAACAACGGATGCATGCGACCACAGAAGTAACGGTAATTCTGGCGCGCCAGCACCTGGGACATCAGCTGTTCAGGCGTCTGCTGGGCCAGACAGATACCCAAGGCCCCCTGGCGCTGCAGCAGGCCCTGCTGCACCTCGTGACTGGACATTTCCTGGATCGAGAAGGTGACCTGGGGGAAACAGCGGTGAAAGCGTGCGAACACGCTATCAAGGAAACGGCATTCAATGCCGGTGATGAACAGGAGCGAGACATGTCCGGAAATCTCCGTATGACTATTGCCCACCTCAGAGGCGAGACGCGCCACATTGGCGTAGATCTCCACCGCCTCGCGATAGACCACCTGCCCCGCCCCGGTCACGCGAAAACTGTGACTGTCCCGTTCGATAAGACGCTGTCCCAGGCGCTCTTCCAGGCGCTTGAGTGACAGACTCACCGCTGGCTGTGACAGGTAGAGACGCGCCGCGGCCCGACTGACGCTTTCCTCCTGGACGATGACGATGAATGTTCTCAGCAGGTTCCAGTCCAGCGTGTCATGTATGGGTCGCATGGCGATTGTTCCTGTCCCGAAAGTGGCGCGACCGGCAAGAGCGCAATGAAAAGCTCTCCCGGTGGTACGCCAGATGGTAATAAAGTCAGCACCGCGTCACCAACGTCTGCCCTCGAGTGATATATTCCCCCTCGCTCAAGACACTAATGACGATCAATACAATATCAATAAAGCGGAAAACACGACGATGTTCGATACCCGAGAAACCTTCATTCTCTCGATCATGATCATAGCATGTGGCGTATTTCTGATGGGGCTTTCGCTCTATTTCTTCCGCCGCATCAAGACCTATGATGATTACAATGTCGCAGGCCGTTCCACCTCGACCTTCCCGCTGATCTGTACGCTGATCGGTACCGCCGTCGGCGGTTCGACCCTGCTGGGCTTCGTCTCCAAGGGCTACACCTTCGGCATGGGCCAGCTGTGGCTGCCGGTGGGCATGACCTTCGCGGGCATTGCGCTGTACTTCTTCATCGGCAAGATCCACGCCGAAGGCGAGCGCCTCAACATGGTGACCCTGGCCGACTTCCTGGTCAGTCGCTTTGGCGAAGGCGTCAGGGTGCCGACGCTGCTCAGCATCCTGTGTGCCTACGCGGCCATCACCGGCATGCAGTTCGTGGCCGTGGCCACGGTGCTCAAGCTGGTGTTCGGCCTGGCACTGCCGGTGGGCATCCTGCTGACCTGGGCACTGCTGACCGCCAAGACATGGCTGGGCGGCCTGATGGCGGTCATCTGGTCAGATGCCATCCTGGGCACCCTGCAGACCCTGGGCATCTTCTTCCTGCTGGTCACCGTCTACTACGCCAGCGGCAGCTGGGAATTCATCAGTGCGGCACCGATGCCCGAAGGCAACCCTGACTTCCTGAGCCTGACCGGCATTTCCGGCCATGAACTGGCGGTCTACATGCTGACCATCGGCGCCTATCAGTTCGTGCGCCAGGACCTGTGGCAGCGCTTCTGGGCCGCGCGCAGCCTCAAGGCGGCACGTACCGGCTACGCCGTCGCCATCGTCTTCACGCTGCTGGTCGGCGGTGCCGTGGTCCTGATCGGTGCCTTCGCCAAGCTGGGGCTGGATATCGCGGTCGCCAATCCGGACCTGTCCTTCTACGCCATCATCAAGGCCACCCTGCCGTTGCCGCTGATGGTCAGCATGGTCGTCGTGCTGCTGGCGACCATCATCTCGTGCGCGGATTCGTTCTTCATCGCCGGTGCGTCCTCCATCGCCAACGACATCATCAAGCCGCGCATGAAGGGCCGCGATGATGCCTTCATGCTGCGCATGAGCCGTCACTCGGTGGTCGCCATGTCCTTGATTTCGCTGGGCCTGGCGCTCTATGCACCGCGTCTGCTCGATATCTGGATTCTCGGCAGCGCGATGCTGGTCTGCGGTGTGCTGGTGCCGACGGTGGTCGCGCTGTGCCGTCGCACGCCAGACCCGCGTGGCGGGGTGATCATGATGTGGGGCGGGCTGGCTACCGCCGTGCTGTGGCAGGTGCTGGGCCATCCCTTCGGCCTGCACCCGGTGATGATCGGTCTGCCGGTCTCGCTGGCGCTGATGCCGCTGGCGCTGCGCAAGTCGAGCCTAGGCCTCTCGACCGAGTCCGCGGCGCGCTGACTGACTGAGCTGACTAGCCGAGCTGACTTGGCGCACTGATTGGCCGAGCTGACTTGGCGCACTGATTGGCCGAGCTGACTGACTGAGAGAACAGTTGCGCTCGGTGCTTATCAAGTAGTGATGCACCACCCGAAAGCCCCCATTGCCGATGACCTCTTGAGAGCATCGACAACGGGGGCTTTCCCGTGGTCAGGATCAATCGCTCTGCGGGTTTCCTGCTCGCCACTCTGATAGCCATTCTGCTCGCTACTCTGATAGCCATTCTGCTGGCCACCATGATGGCTATTCTTTTGACCATTCTGCTGACCGAGCAGATGGCTTCAGGCAGGTTTTTCGTGAGCGACTGCCCACTATCCTTGCGACGACTTGCCTGCCTTTTCTGCCATCAATCGGCAAATTTCTCATCGGAATCCCCGCATGTTGTCACCGCACAATACACACATATTTTCTTACATAAATTTGGCAAATACTGCGTATTGAAATTTGAAAGCCCAAAAGGCTGATGATTCGTTGACCGCGAAGGGAGGGCCTCATAGATTGAAGGCGTACCATCACAACAAGAAGCAGGGACAGGTACCGCATGCATCTCCCGGACGCAGCATCATGGTCACGAGAAGTCCCGCATGCACTGCCCCGCTCACAATAACGATAACGTGGATACTGCTATGAAAACCCTCAAGCCCGCTCTGTTGCTCCCGCTGCTCGCTCTCCTCCCGGCCACCCAGTCCATGGCCACCGAATTGCGCATGCTGTCCAGTTACGACCAGACCACTGCCTACTCCCGCGAGATTGCCCAGCGCTTCATCAAGGAAGTCGAAGCCAACAAGGCCGCCGACCTCACCATCAAGCTGACCGGCCCGGATGTGGTGCCGCCCTTCGAGCAGCTGCAGCCTGTTGCGGCCGGTGTCTTCCAGCTGCTGTATACCCACGCCGCTTACCACACCAACACCACCGGCGTCGGCGCCGCGATGGATGGCGTGGCGGTGAATCCGGAACAGACGCGTGAATCCGGCCTGTGGGACATGGTCGATGAGCACTACAACGGCCTGGGCCTCAAGCTGATCGCGATTCCGCCGCTGGGCAGCCACGGCTTCCAGTACGTGCTGAAGGAGCCGATCACCGGTACGCCGGGTCTGGATGGCCGTCGTCTGCGCGGCAGCCCCACCTATACCAACGTCACCAAGGGCCTGGGCGGTACGCCGGTGCTGATGTCCAGTGGCGATGTCTATTCCGCGATGGACCGTGGCGTGATCGACGGCGCGGCCTGGGGCCTGAATGGCGTCAAGGACATGGGCTGGCAGGAAGTCGCCGGCTACTACTCCAAGCCGACCTTCGGTCAGACCTACAACTTCGTGCTGATGAACCTGAACGCCTTCAACACCCTGTCGCCGGAACAGCAGCAAGTGCTGCTCGACGAAGGGCGTGAGCTGGAAACCGAGATCGTCCCGATCCTGGATGAGCTGGCAGTCGAAGAGTGGAAGGCGCTGGACGAAGCCGGCATGCAGCCTACCGAATTCGCACCGGAAGACGCCGAGCGTCTGGATGCCCTCGTCACCGACGGTATCTGGCAGCTGGGCATCGACAAGACCCCGGACACGGTGACCGCCATGCGTGAACTGGCGATCGAGAAGAACCTGACCACCGTCAGCGAGTAAGGAATCCACCATGCTAACCCTGCTTGCACGTGTGCATGACGGCGTGACGCGAGCAGGCTTCCTTCTGGGCGGTGTCACCTTGTGTGGCATCGTCCTGTGCTTCTGGCTGGAAGTCATCGCGCGCTACTTCTTCAACTCACCCACCCTGTGGTCCGGCGCGATGGTGGCTTACCTGCTATGCCTCTCGATTTCGCTGGCAACGCCGGAACTGGCACGCACCCATGGCCATATCGCCATCACCGTGCTGCCGGAGCGCCTCGGCCCTGCCGCGCGCGCCTTCTATGATCGTCTCCTCGCCCTGGTGACCGGCGCCGTCTGCGCCGTGGCCGGTTGGATCTGCGTGCAGGAAAGCCTGCGTCAGTTCAATTACCACACCACCACCGCCATGGGCCTCGACATTCCCAAGTACTGGGTCTCCAGCTTCATCGCCTACGCGATGATCAGCGCCGCCCTGTACTTCCTGCGCCACGCCTTCACCCGCGCGATGCCCCCGGCTACCGCCGCCAGAAAAGGACCCTGAGTCATGGAATGGTATACCTCTCTGGGCCTGGCCATCGCCTTGCTGATGGGCCTGTTTGCCCTCGGCATTCCCGTTTTCGCCGCCTTCCTGACCATCAACGTGCTCGGCACGCTGTGGTTGATGGGCACCGCCGGTTTTGGCATGTTCGCCAACAGTGTCTACGACAGCATGACCTCGGAGACGCTGACCACCATCGCGCTGTTCGTACTGATGGGGGAGCTGCTGTTCCGCTCCGGCTCCATCGATGTGATCTTCGACTCGCTGGATGCCCTGATGGGCCGCATGAAGGGTCGCCTCTACTTCTTCGTCGTCGCCCTCTCGACGCTGTTCGGTGCCCTGTCCGGCTCGGCGCTGGCCGTGACCGCCATGCTCAGCCGCTCGGCGCTGCCGACCATGCAGGAGCGCGGCTATGACGACAGGCTCTCCATCGGCCTGATTCTGGGCGGGGCGAGTCTCGCGCCGATCATCCCGCCGAGTCTGTTGGTGATCATCATCGGCTCGATGGTGGATGTCTCCATCGCGCGCCTGCTGATCGCGGGTATCCTGCCCGGCATCCTGCTGGCCGCCCTGTTCATCCTCTATGTGAAGGTGCGCATCACGCTGGACCCGCGCCGCGCGCCGCCCGTCGATGAAAGCGGCGGCGGCACGGCCCAGGAAAAGCGCCGCGCCGTGATCAACATGCTGCCGTTCACCATCATCATCTTCGCCGTGCTCGGCCTGATTCTGCTCGGCATCGCCACGCCGTCCGAATCCGCCGCCACCGGTGTGCTGGGCTCGCTGGTGGTTGCGGCCTACTACCGCAAGTTCTCGTTCAAGATGGCCGGCGAGGCGGTGATGTCCTCGCTCAAGGTCAGCACCATGATCATCCTGATCCTGGCGTGTTCGAAGCTGTTCTCGCAGCTGTTGAGCTTCACCGGCGCCACCAGCGGTCTGGTGAGCAGCGTGACCGGGCTGGATCTCGATCCGGTGTGGATGCTGCTGATCCTGATGCTGATTCCGCTGATCGCCTGCATGTTCATCGACCAGATCGCCTTCATGATGGTGGTGATTCCCATCTACGCGCCGCTGGTCAAGCTGTATGGCTTTGATCCGGTGTGGTTCTGGACACTGTTCCTGATCAACATCTCGGTGGGCAGTCTGACCCCGCCCTTCGGCTACAACCTGTTCGCGGTGAAAGGCGCCGCCCCGGCGACGCCGATGCAGACCATCTACGCCGCGGCCTGGCCGATCGTCATCTGCTTCCTGTTCGCGATGCTGATGCTCTACTGGGCCCCGTGGCTGACGACCTTCCTGCCCAGCCTGATCTGACCGACCACGACGAGAGACTTCCATGTACCAACTCAATGACATGCCAGCGCAGGTCGCGCCTGAACGGCTGGAACAGCTCCGCCAGTGCGAGACGGCCACCATCGGCCACTTCCACACCCACGGCTTCGTCGAACCGGCGATTGCCAGCATGCTGCCCGAGGTGCGCATCGCCGGCACCGCCGTCACCGTCTCGCTGCCGCCGGAAGATGGCACCCTGCTCAACCACCTGATGCGCCTGGTGCGCCCGGGCGATGTGCTGATCGTGCATCGTCAGGGCGATCGCCACCGCGCCTGCTGGGGCGGCGTGATGACGGAAGTCGCCTCGCGCCTCGGCGTGGCGGGTGTGGTGATCGACGGCATGGCCACCGATGCGCTGACCATTCGCGACAAGCAGTTCCCGGTCTGGAGTCGCGGTGTCGCCTCGCTGACCACCCGCTTCGCCGGTATCGGCGGCGCGCTCAACGTGCCGGTCAGCATCGGCGGTGTCGTCGTCAATCCGGGCGATGCCATCCTCGCCGATGAAAGCGGCGTCATCGTCATGGCGCCCGAGGAAGTCTCGGCCATCGCCAGCCACGCCATCGAGGTTCAAGAAGCCGAAGAAGTGCTGCTGGCGAAGATTGCCGACGGCGCCTGCCTGCCGGACCTCACCGGCTCCAGCAAGCTGATCGAGGAAGTGAATGCACGCGGTTGATTCACCCTCCTGATTCGCCCGCGAGACGCTGTTTCTTTGGAAAGACGCTGACTCTTTAGGATGCTGAAACCAAAAAGGCCACCAGAGCAATCTGGTGGCCTTTTTGGTTTCTGACAGGGTCTGTATGACACGGTCAGTCCGACGCGGGCTGAGGACTGCCCATCACTGATGGGTGATCACCGCCTCACAGCTGACCGGAAAATTCAGCGAATTGGCGATGAAGCACAGCGCATGCGCTCGATGGTGCAACTCATGGGCGAGCGCGATATCGTCACCGGCGGCCAGCGTGATCTCGGGGCGCAGCACGATGGAGGTGAAGCGTCCCGCCTCCCCCTGGCTCTCTGTCTGAGTCTTGTCATCGGCAGCGGGCGCGCCTTCCTGCATCGTGCCCTCGGCGTGGTCGTGATAGCTCATGACACGAATGCCGGCCTCAGCACACAGGTGCAGATACCACAGCTTGTGGCAGGCCGAGACGGAGGCCACCAGCATGTCTTCCGGATTCCAGCGGCCAGCGTCGCCCCGAAAGGCGGGGTCGGCGGAGCCTGCCAGGCTCGGCTTGCCACTGACGCGGGCCACGAAATCACGCTCATAAGCGGTGTAATGGCGGGTGCCATCACCGCGATTGCCGGTCCACTCAAGTTCAACCGAATACTGGTGTCGTCTGGACATCGTTGTCTGCTGCTCTCTGAAGGGAAACCGCGTGCGTCGCATGACGCGCAGTCTGATACTTCTGCCTGATTAGGCAACTGAACAGCGTCAGCACGCAAGAAGTCACCGTAGGCCGATGATAGGATTGAATCGATCGCACTCTGACAGGATGTCACGCATGGCGTTTGCCGTAACACGCTCCTTTGGGGCAATTCCCGGGCTGGCTGCCGCCGCCCTGACGCTTGGACTGGGCCTGAGCTTATGTCTCATCACCCTCGGTGCCTCGGCACGCGCCGAAGCCGCACAGTTTCGCCCCACGCCCAAGGTCATCAATACGCTGAGCAGTACCTACGGCTTCGTCATCGCCCAGGACATCACGCTGTCACGCATCGCCGACGAGTATCCCGGCCTCGCGCCGGATGCGGAACTGGCCTCCGCCTACTTCAAGAATGCCTTCCCGAACATCACACATCGTCTGGCGGAAAACCTCGCCACCCTGATGGGCAAGGACCACGCACGCGAAGTGCTGGATGGCATTCGCCGTCAGATAAAGAAGGAACTGGATTCCCAGCTGACCACCGACAAGCTGACCAGCGACTTCGCGGCCCGCTTCATCGAGGCCATTCATCTGCGCGCCCAGGGGGAATACCTGCCCTCGCCGTTCAAGGAATTCCTGCTGGCGACCAAGTATCAGATCGAGCCGGTGTACGAGCTGTACGACGGCTATTTCCAGGAATTCCACACCAAGGGCCACGCCAAGTCACAGGGCATCAACCTGGCGCTGCATCTGCCCGCCTCGTGGTCTGCCGCCGAGGGTCGCCTGCCGCATATCGTGCAGAAATGGCAGAGTCAGGCGGGCACCGGCACCGACATGATCATCCTCGAGATCTATGACCTGCATGGCGACACCGTCAGCGACGCGCAGCTCAAGGTAATGGCCGCCACGGATCAACTGGCGCAATGGGCGCCCATCAACAGCCAGATGCTCGACTCCGGCCTGACCCGAGTGGATCACCGTCAGGTCTACTGGTTCGATATCGCCATGACACAGCGACACCAGGGCACGCCCATCACCTCGCAGACCCGCGAATACGGCCTCTTCCTCGACGACAAGCTGATCCGCCTGCACTGCACCAGCTACCACCCCACCGCCGACGGCACCACCTACGCCAAAGCCAAGACAGACCTCGCCGTCGATGACGGCTTCAGCGAGATCAAGCCGTTATGTGAAGGGGTGATGGGGAGTTTGGTGGTGATGGTGAGTGAATAGCCAAGCACATGGTTTTCTCTAGAGAGTAATCTTGCCCAGTGACAGTGGACACCCTATTTAGGAAGTACACTGAACGAGGTAACCCATGGCAAGGCAATCAGCGTCGGTGAAGAAGACTCGTAACCGTTATTCCCAAGCCTACAAGGATGAGGCTTTGGCACTCACCGACCGCATTGGCATCAGTGCCGCCTGAAGTGGACCCCGGAATTCGGACCAGGCGCTAAGCTCTGATCAGACCCACTAGGAGAGCTTGATCATGAGCAGGAAACGTCGATAGTACATCAGTGAGTTCAAAGCCTAGGTAACTCTCGCCGCCCTCAAGGGGGAACAGACCATGTCGGAGATCGCGGCCCGCTTCGAGATCCACCCAACCATGGTGAGTCAGTGGAAACGCGAACTGCTGGACAGCGCCGCCGGCGTCTTCGAGAACAAGAGTCCCGGTGAAGCCTCCCAGAAGACCTAGGATGAGATCGATACGCTCTACCGCGAGATCGGCAAGCTAAGGGTAGAACGGTTTTTTTGTCACGCAGACCCGGTCGTTGAGCCGGGCCCAGCGCCTAGCACTGGTCGAGCCGCAGGCGTCCGACATCAGCCTCCGACGTCGGTGCCAGCCACTCGGTATCAGTCGCTCCTCAATGTACTATCAGCGCAAGGCGCTACGGGCCTATGACCTGGACCTGATCGACGCGTAACACCTGCGCACACCGGCCTATGGCTCACGACGGATGTCAGCCTATCTCAATTGTCTGGGATACGCGGTGAACCGCAAGCGCGTTCAGCGATTGATGCGCGAAATGGGCCTACGGGCTATTTATCCGAAGCCATGCTTCTGCCGGGCATGGGATATCGGATCTATCCTTACTTTCTGCGGGGGCGGGGCATCGATCGTCCCAATCAAGTGTGAGCGACCGATATCACCTACATTCCCTTGGCACGCGGGTTCATGCACCTGGTGGCCATCATGGACTAGCATAGCCGTCGCGTATTGGCCTGGCGGGTCTCCAACACCCTGGATACAGACTTCTGTGTCGATGCTTTGGAGGAAGTCCTGGTATGCTATGGAAAGCCCGAGATAGTCAATACAGATCAAGGCTGTCAGTTCACCAGCCAAGCGTTCACCGAAGTTTTGGAAGCCCACGATCTCCGGGTCAGCATGGACGGCAAGGGGTGTTATCAGGACAACATTTTCGTAGAACGATTCTGGCGCAGCGGGAAGTACGAGTGCGTTTACCTGAAGGCTTTCAAGAGTGGCGCCCACTTGCGAAGGGATCTGAAGCGTTACTTCGCTTGGTACATCAAGAAGCGGCCCCACCAAGGGCTGGACGATGCCACACCCGATGAAGTGTACTTCTCTCAACCACTGACCCAGGCGGCCTAACGCCGATGATGATCCGGTCCGAGCTTGGACGACTTGTCAGGTGGTCCAAAGGATGGGGTCCACTTCACTCCCGATCAAGAACATTCAGAATATCCGTGTGTGGCTGACGAGCCTTCTTGTAGGTGTGGCTTGGCGGCTGTGAGCTCATCAGCCCCAACTGCTTCATCCGCCTGCTGGCCCGATAACGGCTCAACTGTGTTCCTGCCTGCGTGACCATTTTTGCGATGCTGCGAGCGCCGGCAGAGCCGTTACTGACGGTATGCGCCTCGACAACCTGATCCAGCAGTTTCTGCTCAGTCTCACAAGGCCTTCTATCCCGACCACGCCAAGCCCGGTAGCTACTGCGCTGCACCCCAAACACCTGACACAAGTGCTGCCCCGCACTGCTCTCTTCAAGTCGCTCAATTATCGAGAATTGCTCAGGGAGTCCGACATAAAGAGAGCGCTAGCCTTCTTTAATATTGCCTTCTCTCCTTCCACTCGCCGCAGCTTGCGCTTCATTTCCTGGATCTCACGCTGTTCCGGCGTCAGAACCTCACCTTTCAGCGGCGCCTTTCCTACCCGCTCAGCTCGAAGTCTGCTAACCCAATACTCCATGCCAACCCCCATGGCCTCACACGCCGCCTTCAGCGTGTAACCTAGATCGACCACGAGTTGAGCCGCTTCCAAGCGAAATTCCGGGCTAAACGTTCTCTTCTTCGTCATCATTTGCACCTGCTTGTCTCTGTGCGCCATCATAAACTCAAAGTCAGGTGGCCCGATTCACTATGCCACTACAATCATCAGTGGCGAAGACCTGATCGCTGGACTGAGGTAAGCGTTCGGGCATCACCGCTTGTGAGTGATCACGCAGTATGCTGCCAATGATGGGGCAGAAGTTCGTGCACTTGGCTAGCCTTTTGGGTCGGCAGCCTTTCCAGCACATTCTTCAGGTAGGTATAGGGCTCATGGCCGTTCAGCTTGGCACACTGAATGAGGCTCATGATGGTGGCAGCACGCTGGCCACTGCGCAGAGATCCGGCGAACAGCCAGTTTGAACGCCCCAGCGCCCAGGGGCGAATCAGGTTCTCCACCCGGTTGTTATCGATCGGCAACGCGCCGTCATCCAGGTAGCGCGTCAACGCCGTCCAGCGCTTCAGGCTGTAAGCCAACGCTTTCGCCGTCGCCGAACCATTCGGGACCTTCTCGCGATGCGCCAGCATCCAGCGATGTAGCGCATCGGCGATGGGCTTTGCTTTCGTCTCCCGCAGCCGTTGACGCTCTTCTGCACTGAGTGACTGTACCTCACGCTCCACCTGGTATAGCTGACCGATCAGTTCGATAGCCTGCCCGGCGATCTGGCTCTTGCCAGCGACGTGCAGATCGACAAATTTACGGCGGGCATGGGCCATGCAACCGATCTCGGTAACACCGTTGGCGAAGCTCTGCTTGTAGCCACTGTAGTCGTCACAGACCAGCTTGCCCCGCCACTTCCCGAGGAAGTCGCGGGCATGTTGTCCGCCACGTCCCTCGCTGAAGTCGTAGATTATGGCCTTCAACCCGGCATACGGGGTGGTGGCGTAGGCCCAGAGATAGGCGCGGTGCGTCTTCTTCTTGCCAGGGGCCAGCATCGGTACCGGCGTTTCGTCGGCATGCAGCACCGGCTCGTTGAGCAACACTTCACGCAGTGCATCGATCAGCGGCTGAAGTCGCACCCCGCAGGTGCCGACCCACTCGGCCAGGGTGGAGCGCGGAATCGCTACGCCGGCGCGGGCGAAGATCTGCTCCTGGCGATAGAGTGGCAGGTGATCAGCATATTTGGCGATCAGCACCTGGGCCAGCAAGCCGGCGGTGGGGATGCCCTTGTCAATGATCTGCGTCGGCATCGGTGCCTGGGTCAGTGTCTCGCATTGGTCGCAGACCCACTTGCCACGGATATGCCGCTCGACGTGGAACACGCCCGGCGTGTAATCCAACTTCTCACTGATTTCCTCGCCGATCCGCCTCAGCTGACAACCACACCGGCAGTGATCATTCTCCGGATCATGATGAATCTCGGTGCGCGGTAGCTCGGGAGGTAAGGGCGTGCGCTTGGGCGTCTTCCTTGCCACTGGCGTGGCAGCAGTGAGGTGGAGCTCTTCCAGCTCGGTCTCGATGGCAGCAATGTCGGCGTCCACCCCTTCCTCCAGCAGGCTGATCTGCAGGACATTGAGATGCTCGCTGCGCTTGCCGAAGGCGTGGCGCTTGAGCAATGCCATTTCATAGGTCAGCTTTTGATTGACCTGCTCGCTGTGGCGTAGCGCTTTCTCCTTTTCCTCCACCTGCGTCATCAGCGTTGCCGCCAAGTGGCGGAGCTGATCGGGAGAGAGTTGAGTCAAGTCGGGGGGCGTCGTCATTCCGCCAGTATGCCAGCCCGCCGAAGGCAGTGGGATTGGCGCATCAGCGAATAGCGGGCCGGGAGGTTCTGTGCCGTACCTGGCCTGGCGTGTCAGACGACAGAGATGACGCCGTCGGTGCCGAGACGCTGCCAGGGTAGGCCCTGCACCAGTGCCATGGCCTGCTCGGGGCAGAGCTCGACGCAATCGCCATGCCGGTTGCCAGCCCAATGGAACTTGCCCTGGTTCAGGCGCCTGGCGCACAGCCAGATGCCCAGACCATCGTGGACCAGCACCTTCATGCGGTTGCCACGCCGGTTGGCGAACAGATAAGCACAGTGCGGGCGAGCCGCGCCGAAGACCTTCACCACTCGGGCCAACGCAGTGTCCGGACCGGCCCGCATATCCAGGGGGGCGGTAGCCAGCCAGATTTCGTCGATGCGGATCATGCGAGCAGCTCCCGAATCAGAGATCGACAGGTGTCGGCCTCCGAGGCAGGCCACTCGATGACCATCGGGCCGTTGGGGTGCGGGATGGTGAGGCGAATAGGGTCCGCCACCTGATGCTGGGAAGTGGCCGGTGACAACTCGCGAGTCATGGGCACCGGTACAAATGCCGGTATTTCTGGCACAGCCGTTTGCTGACGGGTGGTACGGATCCAATTGTAGACCAGGTTAGCATTCAGGCTGTGCTCCAACGCCACTCCGGCAACGGAGGCACCGGGTTGCTGACACGCTTCGACGATCCTGGCCTTGAAGGCGGCAGTGAAGCGGCGACGCTTGCGAGGAACTTCCAACACGCTTGATTCCGTCATGATAAGTGTCCACTTATTGATAGGTGGACATCTAACGTGACGGAGTTCAGGACTCTGCGGTAGATGGGATCACCGGTCGCTTACGGACTGAGTACCTCAAACGCGTGTGGCTTGGTTCATAGCCACCTCTTTCATTTCGTTTCGGCTCCCAGCAAAGAGTCGTTAAGCTATCGGGATACTCGATTCTGATCAGCAGGAGTCTATGTGGCGCAGTTATCCATTCACTTCACAAGCGACGATCCCTCTGTCATAGGCCTTTGCCAGGATTACTGGGTTCTCGCCGATACGGGCAAGTGGCAATACACCGTCGCTGAGATCGCTCGTTTGCATGGCATGAAATCCCACATGGTCTCTCAGGTGGTGAAAACTTCAGCCTACGTCCTGGTGCCCTCCCGGCGCTGTCGAGAATGCGACGCTCCGTACCAGGCATATGTACGAACCGACTTGCCACAGGGCTATCTAGGCAGCGGTGCCACTAAGCCCTTCGTGTGCGCACGATGCCGGCAGGAAGCCAAGGACCAGGCGGCAGAGCAGCGGAGAACTGCTCAGGAAGTGGCCGCCAAGCAGGTCGAGCTGTTTCGGTCGCGGCTAAGGGCGTCCTACGAAGATGAGGCGTCGGATGCTATGCCCGTCGATGCATTGACCGCAGATCAACGCATCATCCTGCTCGCCTTGTTTAAGCATTCCGGTAGTGAATCTCTCGATGGCATCGGACCGCTCGGTAGCAACGAGGTGGATGTGTTCAGCCCTTCCAGCGATATGTCCTGGGAGATGCTCAAACAGCTCCGGAATACCGCCCTTCTGAAGGTTTCTCATCGAAGTCCCGAGGGGGCATTGGTTGTCGACGAGGATGGTGAGCGTTTCTTCCCGTTCGACGTGCGGTGGGAGGTGCTGGTTCGTCAGCCCGATGACGAGGGCTGCGTAGGAGAGATCAATCTGCCCGCCACGTATCAGTTGCTCAACCTGCATGTGGCTTCCAGCGAGTTCCGCTCCAAGGCTTGGGGGTGTGTGGAGCGACTGGCTCGAAAGATCGTGCAGGAAGAGGCGCTGGTGTTCCTCAACCTCTCGCTTGAGCGCCGAGGATTTCCTAAGCGTGATGGTGAAAAGACCCTCTCGACACTGGCGGACGCCTTGTCCCACTTCTCGCTATCCCAGGTGTGCTGGATCATCACGAACCAGATTCGACATGTCTCCGACAAGTATCATCAGGGACTATCACAGGGCCGCCCCCACGCCAACAACCAGGTGATAAGCGGTATCGCGCGATACATCGAGCGCGCACTGGCCAACGAGTGGGACGTTACCCACTTCAAGCGGGACTACGAGCTGCCACAGTCGGTCCTTTCTCGTGTTGTCTTCAATCACATCCTGAAAACAGACGATGGCGGGTTCCACGCCAATCTCAGCGAGTTGTTCTCGCGCTATGACGACTACAGGTTTCATTCTCAAACGTTGGCAGAATGATCTGGAGCGATTTTATCAACATCCCGTCCATTACTTCCTTGGACCATACACCTAGGCCAAGCCTCCTCGGTATCAGTTGCCCCCCTTCCCCGTAACTGACACCCCGGCGCGCCTAGTGACAGGCGCGCCGGGGTCCTATTTCCCCCTCGGAATTAGACCTTCAACCCTCTCGCATAAACAGAGGTGGCTCTGACCTCTGGTAAACTGCTATGAGTAAATGAGTAAGCGCATATCCATCTCACTTGGCGCAGGGATCCCTCCGATGTCCGGACTGACTGCCATCATCCTTCACCACTCCATCTTTCACGGGAAACGTTCCCGGATCGATTGTGATGGCCATACCAACGTGCAGGGCACAAACGGGGCGGGCAAGACCTCGGCACTGAAGTTGATCCCCATCTTTTACGGCCAGGACCCGGGGGCGATGATCGAGCGGGCGGCGAACAAGGTCAGCTTTGTCGACTACTACCTGCCCAACCACCAGAGCATGGTGGTATTCGAGTATCGCCGGCGAGATGGAGCGCTATGTTGCTCGATCCTGTATCGCCGCGCCGGTGGGCAACTGGCCTACCGGTTCGTGGAGGGGGCAGCCGACGACACGCTGTTTCATTCCGACCTGAGCGACCGCTTTGCTACGGGCGAGGCGGCCCACAGCATCGTCGGTGATGCCCTGCCGGGCATGGGGTGCGCGGTCAGCTCGCAGATCAATAGCGTCATGGACTATCGCTCGATCATTCAAAACGACGTCCATGCCAGTGGGAAACGGCGCCGGAAGAAAGCCGCCAAGTTCAGCCGTCACGATGATGCACGACGCTTTAGCCTCGGTGATGGGCTGGAGCGAATGCAGCACATCGAACAACTGACGGCCGTGGTGTTGGACAAGTCGCGCCTTGTGTCGAGTCTCGAGGACATGGTAATCGACACCATGCTGCGCGACCGTATTGATATCAGTGATCCTCCGACCCACCACAAGAACCCCCACCTGTGGCAGAACGTCGAGAGTCTTGAGAAGTTCAAGCAGCATGAGCCGCGACTACGCAAGGCGCTTGAAACCCACTTAGCCCTTCAGGACAGCCGAGAGACGATCACGAGCACGCTCAGTGGCCTGGTGCAGGCGATAGCGCGTAAGAAGGAGCAACTCAACACGCTAGTGGCAAAGCGTCGCGGACTCGATGACAATCTCGAAGAGACACGTAAGCGCTTTGAGGAACGGCGGGAAGAGCTGAATGGCATCATCAGTCAGCAGCGCAACGACGCCCAGGCCGCTGAAAGCTGGCTTCACGGGCAGGAAAAGGAGCAGCAGGCATGGGGTGCCAAGAACATCGACACCTGGCAACAGCGCCTCGATGAACTGCCCTCGCTGCGCAAAGCGCTAAAGGCGGCAGAGGACGCGCTGGCCTACATGTCGGCCTCGGCCACGCGCATTGAAGAAACCTACTACGCCCAGGTCAACAAGGTCCGAGAGGAGCATGGCAAGGCGCAAGCAGACTTCACCCAGCGTATCGACGCCGCTACCGCTGAGCTAGAGGACTTGAACGAGGCTCACAATGCCGCGCAGGCCGCTCTCGAGGACGAGTTACGCCAGGAGCAAGACGATCTGCGCACCCGCGATGCGCAGCGAGCCGACGAGCTCCGCGCAGCCATCCAAGAGATCCAAGAGCAGCGCGCGACCGCCAAGGCCCCCACGCCCGAGGAAGCGGAACGATTGGCGGAAGCGGTATCGAGTATCCAGAGTGCCGAATCTCTCGCCACCCGCCACTTGCAGCAACTGAACGAGGCCAAGGACGCCGAGGACAAGGAAGCGCAAGCCCTCAAGCAGGCGGAACGGCTCTTCGCTCATGCAAAGCGCGCCAGAGACCAGCAAGCCGATGACGTCGAACGGCTCACGCGACAGGTGTACCCCGCCGATGGGACCCTGCTGGCGTTCCTGCGCACGTCCGGGCTCGATTGGCACGATGAGCTTGGCAAGCTCATCGATCCGCGGTTGCTGGGGCGGCGCGATTTACACCCTCGGCTGTCGAGCACGCCAGACCTGACCCAGGCCTTTGGGTTGGAGCTAGATTTGGCCGGACTGGAGCGCCCGGACGACGCGCGGGCCATCGAAGAGCTCATGGCGCTTCTGGAGCAAGCCACTAGCCGGCTGGAAGCGGCCAAGAAAGACGTGGATCGCCAGGAGAAGGCGTGGAAGGAGGCTCAGCAAAAGCATGCGAAAGCGGCCCAGAGCGTCACCCTGAGTCGATCGCGCCACAAGAGTGCGGAAGACCAGTTATCTCAGTGCCGGGCCACCCATCGCGCCATTGAGGCAGAGGTGACAGGCGCCGGGAACCAGCGCCACCAGGCCCTCACGAACCAACTGACAGACGCGAACCATCACCTAGAGACAGCAAAACTCGAGGCCGAGAAGCGCTCCCTTCATCTGCAGCGTGACCACAAGGCGCGGCAACTGCAGCTGAAGGCGGATCAGAGCAGCGAAAAGGACGCAGTGAAAGAGCGGCGTGCCCAGATCAAGGCGCATCGCGAAGATCACCAGGCCTCGCTCACCTCCCGCCTTGGCGAACTGGAGGCGGTCCGCGACCAGGCCCTGGCAGTTGGGGGCATCGATATTGCCACGCGACACGCGAAAAAAGCGGAGGTTGCCCGCTTAACCGACGAGATTGAGGCAGTGGAGTCGAAGCGTGATGAGGTCTTCGCCTATCAGCAGTGGCGAACGCTCATGATCGAGGAAAAACCGCGGAAGGAGCGCAGCTTCCACGACGCGAAACGTCGGCAGGAGAGCGCCGAGCTTGAACTGAGCGATGCCCAACAGGCTTATAGCAACACGCGGGGGTGCCTTGAGGCTGAGCACAAGCAGGTCACCGCGAGCATCAAAGGTGCCTTGCAAGCGTGTGAGTCCTGGCAGCGGCTGTGCGACAACGCCTCCGGACTGCTTGAGTCGATCCCGGTGATCGAGATCCCAGGCCGCCAGGCACTGGCGCCCAACAGCGAAGCCATGGGCGATGAGCAGCTGGCCACCGAGATGCGCCGATTGATCGAGTTAACTACCCGACAGAAGCAGGATGTCATCAAGGCCTCGCGCGAAAGCAGCAGCCTAATCGCGCAACACCCTGAGACCCAGATTCACGACACTTGGAACCGGATGAGTGAGGCGAGGCGCTTGCAATCCGGTCTGCCTGAGGCCACCGAGGCCCTTTACATCGTGCTGATGCAGGACCTTCATGCGCTGGTAGATGAATCGATCCCCCAGGTCGAAAGCGCGCTCAACGAAACAATCCACAGTATCGGCGGGCAGCTCGCCTACTACCGTGAGAACCTCAAAAACCTCGACACAATGACCTCGCGAGTCAGCCGTGAGCTGGAAACCCAGCTAAACACGCAACACGAGTTTGCCGAGATCAGCGATGTGAAAGTCGTCGTGCGCTCGAATATCCACGAATACGACTTCTGGAAGAACCTCAGCGCCTTTGCCCAAGTATGGAAAGCCTGGGGCCAGCAGAACTTTGCCGGCCTACCGAGCACTGCCCTACTGTCGTTGATGAGCCACGTCGACAAAGACCTGAAGGCCGCCAAGATGGCGACCTTCGACCTCAAGAACCTGGTCAGCATCGAGATTCAATTCCGAGAACAAGGGCGCTTGGTGCCTATCCGCCGTGATGACGACATGAAGAAGGCCAGCAGCGAGGGATTGTCCAGCATCGCGATCCTGATTCTGTTCAGCGGGCTGACCCGCTACCTCTGCCGTGATCCACACGTCAACATCACCTGGCCCATCGATGAACTGGGCAAGCTCGACCCAAAGAACGTGGCCAAGATCTTCCGCATGATGGCCGACTACAACATCACGCTGCTGTGTGCCCAGCCCAAACTGCACAGCGATGTGCAGCGTCATTTCTCCCAGAAGGTCTCTTTGAGCAAGGACGGCGGAGTTCGCATCATGCGCCCGCGCGAACATGACAAGGGCCACAACCCGCTGTTGGGCATGGACAGTAGTAATGCCTTAGCACCGGCGGCCGTGGCACCTCAGGTCGACATGGAGAATCCGCTATGAGCTACGACCCGCGTTTCGCCGCCACCATCGAGGGGCTCTTGAAGGGCGAGGTGCTGTGCCCCGTCAGTGCCAATGAAGCGCACGATTATCTCAGCACGCTCGAAGGCCAAGACCGGGTCCGCCATTACCTCGCGGAGACCGGCCATGGGCTTGAAAAAACCCGGGATGGCTCAGGGTATTACTGCGTCTACCTAGATACCGAATCGCGTGGCGTCCGGCATCGGATCCGTCACCAGTTCGAAAGCGCGGTGCGTGACTGGGAGGCCCTCTTGCGCTGGTTGCGCCTGTCTCGACAAGCCTCGCCATCGTCGCAGCCTCTGAAGGTAAAGGATGTCGTGCGCGAGAGTGAGTGGCTGGCCGCGATCGAAAACTCTTCCATGATGCAGGAAGAGCTGGAAGTCATCGCCACCCGCTTTCAGGTGCAGTCCAATTCACGCGATGCCAAGGTCCGCCTGCGTCGCCTGCTCGAGAAGCTGTGCAAGCTCGGCTACCTGGTGGCCATCGATAGTTCCGGAGCCATCTATCAGGCCACCGGCAAGTGGTCCTTGCTCCAGGATCAACTTGAGTTCGTGATGGCGCGCGAAGGCATCGTCGCTGAGGAGCGTGAGGCCGCGCTGAACGAACCGCAGCAAGAGGGGCTCTTCCTTGGCACGTCTTGATGATGCGCGCAATGCGATGAAGGCCTTGGCAAAGCATACCGACGTGCTGGCCGAGGCAACGCTTGAACACGGCGGCGTGATCTATGACACCCCCGACAACCTTGAGGCGATCCAAGCACTGCGTCAGCACCAGTTGGTCTTTCACCTCGATGAAGACCTCCCGCACGTACAGGTCAGTCGTGTGGTCGGGGACCTGATGGCACATGTGACGCAGAGCTATCAGCGTCAGGCGTCCAGTGGTGCCGTCAGTGACTTGGTGCGCGAGCTCGAACACGTTGTGGAAAGCTATTTTTTCGCCCGCGAGAAGGGTGCGGCCGATGATGCCGCTCGGAAGCTGATCGAGACCCAGGAAGTCATTGCCAGCCTTATCAACACCCTCCAGGCTATCGTGGTCCGCTTCACGCACTATATCCATAATCGCTTTTCGACGGTCTCCGATATCGATCTGCGAATCCTGGAAAACCGCCGTGCGCTGGAAGAAGCCGGCAACATCAACCGGCTTCTCGATACCCTGACCCCGTCCTACTTGATGCAGCTTGCCCGGTTCAGCCGTGAGCTACAGTACCTGTTGACCAAGATCCTGGCGCGCAGCCTGTCGCGCTTGAGGGCAAATCTGGTGGATGCCCTTCACCGGCTCACCGATAACCTGGCCAAGCTCCAGAACGACAAGGAAGTGCAGCGACAGAACCATGTCATCGATGCCTGGCTGCAGCACTATGAGCGCAATCCCCGCTATGCCCCCGGCGAGGATATCCTCGATGAAGCCCATGGCCGGTCGCCTAGCCTCTTCCGAGTAGAGCCTCTTGAGATACGGGCTCACCCGGCCATCGACGATCCTTCGCAGCGTGAGGAGCTCGATGAGCTCGCGGAGAACGCGTTGCGTCGCCTCGAGCCCGGCACGCTCACCGATTCGAATGTCTTCACGGAGCGAGTCGAGGTGATCGACCAGCGTGGCGCCGAGGAGGTCGAGCCTGAAGATCCGCTCGAGCAGGCCTTGGAATGGTTCTTTGAAGCCTTGCCGACTCTCGTGACGAAACAGCCAATCTCCGCCGTCGACGCCTACTACAAGCTCGATGTCGAGGAGCCCCTCGATTTCTGGATGCTGGCGCTGTGGGAGAGCTACAACATGCGACTGGAGAACGGCGAAGACCTCGTGCCGGTCGAGCTTACCGAGCGGCAGATGGGGACCTATGACGGCACCCGGTTGGTAGAGGACATCGTATTCTCGCTGGAAAGGCATCACGCGGCATGAGGGAGACGATCAAGGCGCTCCAGCGCATCCTGCGCCAGCCCACCAATCAGGTCCGGCTGGGCCAGGTGTGGCGGCGCATTCATGAGGAGCATGGCATCGGCACCCCGCAAGGGAGGACGCTGCGGCTGCTGGCCCACGATCAGGAGCGTATCCGCCGGGTCTATGATCGGCTCACCCATCATGCCGGCCTTCACCTCAACCTGGATCAGGATCGGGTCGGCCTGGCGGGTCACCTGCCAGACGAGAAGCTCTCCACGCACCAGGCCTTCTCATCCCTTCAGCGTGTTGCACACACCAACGGCGAAGTGACCCTCCGGGCCGCAGAAGCTGCTCTCTCGCTTCCGTGCCCGCCCGGTGTTCTCCCCTCGGTACTCGGCGACATGCTCATCCTGCCGCCCGGGACCCAGCACGTGCTGATGGTGGAAAACGGGGCGGTGATGGAGCGCTGGTGGCAGATCGTGCCGCTATTGCCGGAGGCACTGCGCCGCGACACCCTCATCTTCTATCGGGGCCACGACCAGGCCGCCCGCGAGCTGAAAACCTTGCTGGCGGATTGGGGCGATAGAATATCGCTGCACATGTTTGTGGATTTCGACGCCGCGGGCTTCGAGATAGCCCTGGGGATCTTTACCGACGTTCCTGCGCGCCAGCAGCACGTCGTCATCCCCGCCTCCCCCCTTGAGCTCAAGAATTCCCGGAAAGAGGGTGAGTATTTCAAGCAGCTGGAACAACTGGCCCGTTTGGAGCGCCAGCAGGACCTGAGTGCCGAGCTGCGTCAGGCAATACAGTTAATGAAGCACGACAGGCTCGCCTTGTCACAAGAGGCAATGCTGGCACATGAAGCCCCGCTGGTCACCGTCGCCTATCGTGATGGCAATCACCACCCATCATGACTGGGAGGCTTCTTTGTCCGACACCACAACCACACTCCCCGGATGGGTACCCGCCCTCGAGCGGTTGCTGAGCATCGCCAGGCACGACACCGGGCAGTCGTGCCGCGTGGCCAATTTCCTGCTCGCCTCGTGGAACGCCGAGGAATGCGGCGGCTTCGACTTCACTGAACTGTGGGGCGTTGGTGATCCGGTGGCCGAGGACATATCCCTCTAAAACACCTGAATTCAAGCAATAAGCGCAGCACCTGCGGTATCCAGGCCTCCTGAGTATTCCCCTAGAAACACCTGCGCCGGTGTCCGGTAGCCGAGTCGCTTTCGAGGACGGTCATTCAGCTTTTCGACCACTTTGCGTAGCTCTGCATTGCTGACCTGACGGAAATCCGTTCCTTTGGGGAAGTACTGCCGTATCAGGCCATTCATATTCTCGTTGGTCCCACGCTGTCCAGAGCAGTAGGGATCGCAGAAGTACATCGCCGCCGTCACGGCCTTGGCCACCGCTTCGTGGCCAGCGAATTCCGAGCCATTGTCCAGTGTGATCGCCTGGACCGCTCCCCGACGCGGCTTCAACAAGCGGATCATGGCTGCTTGCGTCAACTCGGCCGAGATCCTGGGCAGTCGTGCTGCCAGTAAATAGCCACTTCGACGCTCGACCAGCGTGACCAGGCCTGATTGCTTGTGGCCTTGTATCACGGTGTCGCCCTCCCAGTGGCCGATGAAGCGCCGGTCATCAATCTCATCTGGGCGGTGCTCGATACCGTCTCGGTTGGGGATCTTGCCCAACCCGGCGCTTTTGGCATGTGCACGGTGCTTATTGCGGTGTTTGGGCTGACGAAGATGCTGCCAAAGGTCACCACCCCGTGCCTTGTCGTCCAAGATCAAGGAGTAGATCCATTGATGACTGACACTAACGCCGGCCAAGGGCGCCATAAAGCCACTGATTTGCTGTGGGCTCCACTCCTCACGTAGCCGACCGGCAACGGCGGCCATCATGCATGGAGGCGCTTTGTCCACTTGGTAGCAGTGCGGCGCCAATGATCACTGAGAGACTGAGCCTGCTCGGGATCATAGCCATCAGCGGTGGCGTTACGGCGAATTTCACGGCTGATCGTGCTGCTGTGGAGGTTCAACTCCCTGCCGATCTGGCGCTGGCTCATGCCCAAGTCATAACGGGCGTGGATCTGGTATCGTTGGGTCTGGGTCAGCTGTCGGTATTCCATATTCTGCTTCACTTTGGTCGGTGAGCCGAGAATGGTACCGGCGCTGGCCCTCCTGCCTCTACCGTGCAGTCCAAAGTGCTGCAGTTATTCTATGAATCCAGGTCAGACAGATTTTTATAATAATCAATATTTTCATCCAAGGAGAAAAAATGCTATCTAACTACCCGAATGCTTTCGGTATTACTGAGTAACTACTTATTTTTTCAACTTAGCCCTCGAAACCTATCTTGACCCTAACTACATTATGATACTCACCGACCAAATCGACAAAACAACATCAGACATGGCAATAAAGAGTAACAACTACAGTTAACCTTATTAAATAAAAGCCAGATTCTGGTGGCAGATTCCATTGACCATCAATAACGTTGAATGTCATATCATATCATCCCACATATCGTTGTTTGTTCAACAAATAGATCTTGTATTTTTTTAAAAATCTTACAATAGACGGCTGACTAACCCCCGCCCTCTTCGCTATCGCATAGGTACTGGGCAATTCGGCTGCCATCTCACGTAGCCACTGTGCTTCGATGCGTGCCAGCCCTTCCTTGAGAGTTTCATTGGGGCCAAGTTTGGGGACTGACACGGCTACCGCACCCTCAGGGACAGACTCTGAAAGAAAATTATCGCCTTGCACATCAGCAACAGAGGCAACAGAGGCAACTGTATCAGTAACTCCTATCTCATTATATTTGTCATTACTTAATTTTAATGAATTGCCTGATGCATTCGCGTTATTCGTGGAACAAGTGTTGAGCAGTGTTTTCACTGAGTCGCTGTCGATGACATCACTGGGGGCGCTGAGCCACGCGCGCTCCAGCCAGTTTTCCAGTTCGCGGATATTGCCGAGCCAGTCCTGGCGCATGAGGATGGGCCATAACGAGGCGTCGAGGAGCTTGCGGCGGCCGTGACGTTGATTGAGGCGGGCAAGGTGTTGCTCGATCAGGGCGGGAATATCTTCGCGGCGTTCACGCAGCGGCGGCAAGCTGACGGGGAGCACATTGATGCGGTAGTAGAGGTCGAGGCGGAACTGGCCCTGCTCCACGCGGGCAGCGAGGTCTTGATTGGTGGCAACGACCAGTCGGAAGTCGGCGCGGCGGGTGGTGGTGTCGCCCAGGCGGGTGATCATCCCGTCCTGAATCACCTTGAGCAGCTTGGTCTGGGTGGCCAGCGGCAGCTCACCGATCTCATCGAGGAACAGGGTGCCGCCTTCGGCCTGCTCCATCAGGCCCGCCTTGCCACGGTTGCCCGCGCCGGTGAAGGCACCGGCCTGATAGCCGAACATCTCGGACTCGAACAGGCTCTCGGGAATGGCGCCGCAGTTCACCTCGATGAAGGGGCCGTCGGCGCGTTGGCTCCAGCGATGCAGTTGATGGGCGAAGGCCGTCTTGCCGACCCCGGATTCACCCAGCATCAATACCGTGGCGTTGGTGGGCGCGACCCGCTTGAGCAGCAGCGCTATCTCGCGCATCACCGGGCTTCTGACCTGCAGCTCGCCCAGCTCCAGCGCGGCGTCTTCGCACTCGGCCTGCTCTCGTGCTGATTGTTCACGTTGCCGCTGTTCAGCCTGGCTCTGTGCATATTGCTCAGTGTCGTGGACTGCTTGCCCTGCCCCCGCCGTTGCCCGAACGCCCTCGGCCTGATTGACGCCGCCCAGCTCACCGCCGCGTGAGTTACGACGCAGGTGATCACTGAAGCGCTGCTGGAGCACCGCGTACTCCTGCTGCAATAGCTGGATATCGGTGAGATCCATCGAGCGGCTGACCACGCACTCGAGCTTGCCCGCAACGAACACTGGATGCGCCTGCGCCACCACCCGCCGCCCGGTGGCGGTGAGCTGCATCATCTGCAGCGTGCGCCCCGTGCGCAGCACCTCCAGGCTGATGGAGGGCTTGAGCACGCCGCTGGCTTCCAGCTCATGCACGTTGGCGGCACACAACTCCTCGCGGGTCATGCCATAGACCGCCGCGGCGCCGGGGCTGACATCCATCACCTGACCATCCGCATTGACCACGAAGTAGTGATCATGAGCGGTGTCGATGATGGTCTTGAGAATCTGACGGTCGAGCTCTGACATGGCGGGCACCTCATGGTCGAGCCTGTGAATCGGGCGGGCTTTCCAGCGCTTCTTTCTATCAGTTCTTCCCAGCAGGTCTTTCTAGCTGGTCTTTCTCGCACGGCGCTTGAAGACACTCTCGATGATGCCCGAATGTGATCCACAAATGAATCAGTGATCCATTTTTGAATCATTAATGGCGCACGAGTGATCCAGAAATAAATCACTCAGCCATTGCCCTCAAATAAAACCCAATAAAATCAATCAACTAAAAGTTGGCACGATTACTGCAATGCTGGGGTATGCGCCAAGGAAGATCGCTGGCTTTCATGACACCGTCCGGCCGAGCGATCAGGCGAACAATCACAATACCCCGCTCGCCGTCACGTTAGCGCGAGCGACTCAAGACCCTGGAGAGACAGATGAGCGAGTTCAATCAGCCGCTGGGCGGCAACGACATGCCACGTTTCGGCGGCCCGGCCACCATGATGCGTCTGCCGGCTCAGGAAACCGCGGAAGGCCTGGACGCCGCCTTTATCGGCATTCCGCTGGACATCGGTACCTCCAACCGTCCGGGCGCACGTCTCGGTCCGCGCCAGATCCGTGATGAATCGCGCATGCTGCGCCCCTACAACATGGCCACCCGCGCCGCGCCCTTCGATAGCCTGCAGGTGGCGGACATCGGCGATGTGCCGATCAACACCTTCCACCTGCCCAAGAGCATGGACATCATCGAGAAATTCTACGATGAAGTGCTCAGCCACGATTGCGTGCCGCTCACCCTGGGTGGTGACCACACCGTCACCCTGCCGGTGCTGCGCGCCATCGCCAAGAAGCACGGGCCGGTCGGCCTGATCCACATCGATGCCCACGCCGACGTCAACGACCACATGTTCGGTGAGCCCATCGCCCACGGCACGCCGATTCGCCGCGCCCAGGAAGAAGGCCTGCTCGACAGCAATCGCGTGGTGCAGATCGGCCTGCGTGGCACCGGCTACTCCGCCGATGACTTCGACTGGTGCCGCCAGCAGGGCTTCCGTGTCGAGACCGCCGAGATGTGCTGGTTCAAGTCACTCGCCCCGCTGATGGCCGAAGTGCGCGACATGATGGGCGACCGCCCGGTGTACATCACCTTCGACATCGATGGGCTGGACCCCTCCGTCGCCCCCGGCACCGGCACCGTGGAAGCCGGCGGCCTGACCATGCCGCAGGGCATGGAAATCGTGCGTGGCGCGCGTGGCCTCAACATCGTCGGCGGTGACCTGATGGAAGTCTCCCCGCCCTACGACACCAGCGGCAACACCGCATTGATGGGCGCGACCCTGCTCTACGAAATGCTCTGCGTACTGCCGGGCGTGCAACAGCGCGACTGATCCACGAACGATCCACGAATGACCCGCTGTCCTGCTGTACCCGCGCCGGGGGCCCGTCCCGCCCTCGGCGCACACAGAATCACTCGAGACGATACGGCATGATGCATCACACAATGCTCGGCTAGAGCCTGACCATTACAACAAGATCTAGGTGACCCGAATGACAACCAGCATCGACTCCGCGGCGGACCATACGCCGCCCCGCGCTATTTCCGACTCTGTCTCAAGTTCCGTATCAAGTTCTAGCTCAGGTGCTGAACAGCCTGAGACCGCCAAGCCACAGAAGGCGCAGAAAGACCTCATCGCCACCCGCCCCGTGCCGCTGACGGCCAAGGGGCTGATGAAATTCCTGGTGCCGTCACTGCTCGGCGTCAGCTTCTTTCTGGTGCCGTTCAGTGTCGGCGACACCATCAACATCGGCATGGGCCTGATGGCCGATTGGCTCAAGGCCACGCTCGGCAGCGCCTTGCCCGCCATCGCCGTTGCGGTGCTGTGTCTGTCGGTGATCCTCACCGGCTTCGTCAAGCTCGCCAAGCCCGCCTGGGCACGTCAGGGCGCGGCGCACGAGCTGTTCGACGTCTCGCCGGTATGGTTCGCCATGCGCGCCCTCGGCGCCATCTTCGCGCTGATGACCTACTTCCAGTGGGGGCCAACCCAGGTCACCGCAGCCTTCACCGGCGGCGTGATGCTCAATGATCTCGCGCCGGTACTGCTGACCTTCTTCTTCTTCGCGGCCATTCTGCTGCCGCTGCTGGTTGACTTCGGCTTCATGGAATTCATCGGCAGCCTGGTGCGTCGCCCGTTCCGCGCCATCTTCAATCTGCCCGGGCGCAGCGCCATCGATGCCACCGCCTCGTGGATGGGTTCCGGCACCGTCGGCGTGCTGATCACCACCCAGCAGTACGAGCAGGGCTTCTACAGCAAGCGTGAAGCGGCAGTGATCGCCACCAACTTCTCGGTGGTCTCGATCGCCTTCGCGTTGCTGGTCACCAGCTTCATGAACATCAACCACCTGTTCGTGCCCTTCTATCTGACCGTCGTCATCGCGGGCCTGATCGCCGCCGTCATCGTGCCGCGTCTGCCGCCGCTGTCGCGCAAGCGTGATGACTACCATGAGCCGGTCGGCTGTCAGATCAGTGAAGAGAACCAGAGCGACTGTGGCGTGCTGCGCTACTCACTCGGCATGGCGGTCGCGCGCGCCGAGCATGCGCCGGGCCCGCTCAAGCTGGTGAAATCGGCCAGCTTCAACGTGGCGGACATCTTCCTCGGCCTGCTGCCGGTGGTGATCGCCATCGGCACCGTGGCGCTGATGCTGGCCGAGTTCACGCCGGTGTTCACCTGGCTCTCCTACCCGATGATTCCGCTGCTGGAACTGCTGCAGATTCCCCACGCGGCAGAGGCAGCCCCGGCGACGCTGGTCGGCTTTGCCGACATGTTCCTGCCGGCGGTGCTGGCCAAGGACATCGACAGCGAACTGACCCGCTTCGTGATCGCCTGCCTGTCGCTGACCCAGTTGATCTACATGTCCGAGATCGGTGCCCTGCTGCTCAAGTCCAAGATTCCGCTCAAGATCTGGGAACTGGTGGCCATCTTCGTGCTGCGCACGCTGATCACCCTGCCGATCATCGCCGGTATCGCGCATCTGTTCGTGTTCTGAGCCAAGCGGGCACTCAACTTGTTTCTCATCTCATACGGGAGCACCACGGTGCTCCCGTCATTGGAATAACCTGCCATGACCTGTGCTGAACTCCTGATCCGACTGCTGCGTGACACCTACGGCGTCGACACCGTCTTCGGTATTCCCGGCGTGCATACCGTCGAGCTCTACCGTGGCCTGGAGCCGGATGCCGATCCCGCCGCGCGCAGCATTCGCCACGTCACCCCGCGCCATGAACAAGGCGCCGGCTTCATGGCCGATGGCTATGCCCGCAGCACCGGCAAGCCCGGGGTGTGCTTCATCATCACCGGCCCGGGGATGACCAACATCACCACCGCGATGGGACAGGCGCTGGCCGACTCCATCCCGATGCTGGTGATCTCCAGCGTCAATCGCACCGACACCCTCGGCCGTGGCCAGGGGCGTCTGCACGAACTGCCCAGCCAACAGCAGCTGGTGTCGGGCGTGGCGCGCTTCAGCCACACCCTGCTCGACCCGGCCGCGCTGCCGGAAGTGCTGGCCCGCGCCTTCGCGCTGTTCGAGGGCGCCCGCCCCGGCCCCGTGCATATCGAGATTCCCATCGACCTGTTCAATGCCGAGGTCGCACCGCCCGCAGGTCGCACCACGCATGACTTCACGCGCCCGCGCATCGGCCGCCTCGCGCCGGACCCGGCCCTGCTCGCTGAGGCCGTGAATATGCTACAGGACGCCGAGCGTCCGCTGGTGCTGCTGGGCGGTGGCTGTGTGGCCGCACCCGACGCAGCCCGCCAGCTGGTGGAGGCGCTCGATGCCCCCACCGTCACCACCATCAATGCCAAGGGTCTGCTGGGCGGCGCCCACCCGCTGGATCTCGGCGCCAATGCCGCGCTGCCTGCGGTACGTGAACTGGCGCGCGACGCCGATGTGGTGCTGGCGATCGGTACCGAACTTGGCGAGACCGACTACGACGTGGTGTTCGATGATGGCTTCGTGATCGGTGGTCAGCTGATCCGCATCGATATCGACCCCGAACAGCTGGCGCGCAACCAGCAGGCGACACTCGCCATCGTCGCCGACGCCGGTCTGGCGCTGGAGACTCTCGCCGCGCGTGTTGCCGGCGGCTTGGGCGAAACCTATGACAAGACGGCTGAGACGCCTGACGGAGCAGGCAAGACACGCGGCGCGCAGATCACCGCCGCCACGCTTGAAGCCCTCGCGCTGCCGACTGACCCGGCCTTCGCGCCCTACGTGCCGCTGTTCGATACCCTGCAGCAAGCGCTGCCGGAGGCGATCTGGGTCGGCGATTCCTGCGCGACCGTCTACGCCGCCAATCATCTGCTCAGCCAGCCGGCGCCGCGCCGCTACTTCAATGCCTCCACCGGCTACGGCACGCTCGGCTACGGCCTGCCTGCCGCGATGGGCGCGACCCTGGGCCGCCCGGACCTGCCGGTGATCGCGCTGGTTGGCGATGGCGGCATCATGTTCACGCTGTCCGAACTCGCCTGCGCAGTGGAAGAACAGCTGCCAGTGGTGATCGTGCTGTGGCACAACCAGGGCTATGAAGAGATCCGCCGCTTCATGGACAACGCCGGCGTCACGCGCCTGGGCGTCGACATCAAGGCCCCCGACTTCCAGCTGCTCGCCCAGGGCTTCGGCTGCGCCGCCGTGGCGATCGACTCCCCCAGTGAGCTGGCGACCGCGATCAGCGAGCGCGACGCAAGCGCCCCGCTGCTGGTGGAAATTGATGCGGCGGCGTGGCAGCGCTCAATCGCACAGTGAGTCTGGCTCGCCACATCGCTCCACAACACTGAACAATGCCCGCCTGTGCCCTTGAGGTGGCAGGCGGCAAGGAACTCTCATGCCAGAAATGTCCATGCCAACAATGTCCATGCCAACAATGTCCATGCACAAGCTCGATCATCAGTTCATCAACAACGAGTGGGTCAAGTCCCACGGCGAGCGTCGTCTGGCGGTCACCAACCCCTTCGAGGAGACCGTCATCGCCGAGGTGACGGCGGGTGATGCGCGTGATGTACAGGCCGCCGTCGCGGCCGCCGCCGAGGCCTTCGAGGGTTGGCAGGCACTGAGTGGCGCCGAGCGTGCGGTCTATCTGGAGGCCTTCGCCGAGGGGCTGACGTCACGCCGGGAAGCGCTGGTGGAGATGTCGTGTCGCAACAACGGCAAGATTCGCGCCGAGGCAGAGATCGATCTCGATGACGCCATCGGCTGCTACCGCTATTACGCCGCCCAGGCACGCGCGCTGGATGCGCGTCAGGGTGCGGAGGTCGCGCATGATGTCGAAGGCTATGCCGCGCACACCTATCACGAGCCGGCAGGCGTGGTGGGATTGATCACGCCGTGGAACTTCCCGCTGGTCACCAGCGCCTGGAAGGTCGCGCCGGCGCTCGCCGCGGGCTGCACCCTGGTGATCAAGCCGTCTGAAGTGACGCCGCTGCCGGAACAGGTGATGGCCGAGATCGCGCTGGAAGCCGGACTGCCGGCGGGCGTGTTCAACCTGCTGCACGGCGATGGCGAGGGTATCGGCGCGCCGCTGACCCGTCATCCGCGCATCGACAAGATTTCCTTCACCGGCAGCAATGTGGTCGGCGAGAAGGTCATGCAGGCCGCGGCCTGCGGCACGCGCGGCGTCTCCCTCGAGCTTGGCGGCAAGTCGCCGATCATCGTGCTCGACGATGCCGACGTCGAGGAAGCCGCCGACTGGGTGATGGCGGGCATCTACTTCAATGCCGGTCAGATCTGCTCTGCCACCTCGCGCCTGCTGGTGCATGAAGCCATCGCCGATGAGCTGCACGCCGCACTGGCCAGCCGCATCGATGCGCTGGTGCTGGGTGACCCGCTGGATGCCGCGACCCAGATGGGACCGATGACCAGCGCCCGCCAGCGCGACACCGTGCTGAGCTATCTGAACGTGGCGCGCGAGGAAGGCCTGACGGCGCTGCGCGATGGCACCCATCGCAGCCTGCCGAACAAGGGCTACTTCGTGGCGCCGACCCTTTACACCGATGTGCCGATGACAAGCCGTCTGTGGCGCGAGGAGATCTTCGGGCCAGTGCTGTGCTCACGCCGCATCGCCGATGAGGCCGAGGCGATCCGCCTCGCCAATGACTGTGATTTCGGGCTGGTGGCCACGGTGGTCAGCGGCGATGCCAGGCGCGCGCAGCAGCTCGGCCGTCGCCTGCGTGCCGGGGTGGTGTGGTACAACAGCGAGCAGCTGCCGCTGGTGCAGGCCAGCTGGGGTGGCTTCAAGCGCAGCGGCATCGGCCGTGAGCTGGGGCCGTGGGGCCTGGCGGGCTATCTGGAGGTCAAGCACATCATCGGCCCAGTACTTGACTGAACGTATTGACTGAGCATCTTGTGTGACCAGATAAGAAAACGCCCCGCCTCGGCAAACACCGAGGCGGGGTGTTTTCGTTCACAGCTCTTTCTTGAAACCAGCGACTTCTCCTATCAGCCGACCGCCGCCGTCTGGCTGATGCCGTCCCGCGCGCAGGACTGGCCGCAGTGGCTGCCGTGAATGCTCAGCGCCTGCCAGGCGTCGAAGGTGCTGAGATAGATGTCGCCACCGAGATTGGCCGGCAACTCCGAACACTTGAGGCGGTCCATCACCGGGCCCTTCACTTCACTCAGATGCAGCTTCACACCAGCGGCGCTCAGGCGTTCATTGATGACTTCCAGGCTTTCCAGCGCCGAGGCGTCGATCAGGTTGACCGCCTGACAGGCCAGCACCAGATGCTTGAGCGAGGGGCGTTCGGCCATCAGCGCCAGCACGGTGTCTTCCAGATAGCGCGCATTGGCGAAATACAAGCTCTCGTCGATGCGCAGAATCGCCAGTTCGGGGTCGGTCTCCACCTCATGACGCTCGACATTGCGAAAGTGCTCGCTGCCCGGCACCCGCCCGACCAACGCACTGTGCGGCTGGCTGGTGCGCTTGAGATAGAGCCCGAGCGACACGGCGATGCCGACGATGATGCCGCTCTCCACCCCATGCGCGAGAGTGATGATAAGTGTGATCATCAGCGCCGCACCGTCACCCTTCGAGTAGCGGAAGGTGCGCTTGATCGCCGCGATGTCGATCAGGCTGGTGGTGGCGACGATGATGATCGCCGCCAGCGTCGCGCGCGGCAGCCACGCCAGCCAGTCGGTCAGCCACAGGCTGGCGAGCAGAATGCCAATGGCGGTGAAGGCCCCCGCCAAGGGCGTGGCGGCGCCGGCATCGAAGTTGACCACCGAGCGCGACAGCCCGCCCGAGATCGGCATGCCACCGCTGACGCCTGCGCCCATGTTGGAGACGCCCAGCGCGATCAGCTCCTTGTCGGGGTCGATGCGCTGACGGCGCCGCGCGGCGAGGGTCTGGGCCAGCGCCAGCGATTCGACGAAGCCGACCACGCTGATCAAGAGTGCCGAGATCAGCAGACCCGACCAGTCATGGCTGACAAGGCTCGGCAGGCTGAGGTCGGGCAGCCCGCCGGGCACGGCACCGACCAGCGCCATGCCGCTCTTGCCCTGCTCAAGCTGTTCGCCCTGAACGAGAGGATCACTCAGCCCCCAGGCCAGCAGGCTGGAGACGATGACCGCGATGATCGGCGTGGTCTTGCACAGCATGCCCGCCGCGCTCTCGCTCATACGCAAGGCCATCAGGCCATGCTTGAGATGACGGCGTGCCAAAATCAGCCACGCCAGGCAGCCCAGCCCGATGGCGAGTGTCGGCCAGTGCAGCTCTTGCGCGCCTGCCGACAGCGACTCGCCCATCGCGATCAGATTGCCGCCGCTCAGGCTCAGGCCAGTGATGGGCCCGAGCTGACTGGCGATGATCAGGATGCCCGAGGCGGTCATGAAGCCCGAGATCACCGGGTGGCTGATGAAATTCACCAGCACTCCCAGGCGCAACAGCCCCATGGCGATCAGCATCGCGCCGGAGACCAAGGCCAGCAGCAGCGCGGCGGCCAGCATCTCGGGCGTGGAGAGCGCCGCGCCATCGGTGCCGCTCATGCCCGCGATCGCCGAGGCCGTCATCAGCGAGATGATCGCCACCGGCCCCACCGCCAGGGTGCTGCTGGTGCCAAACAGCGCATACAGCACCAGCGGCAACATGCAGGCGTAAAGGCCGACCTGCGCCGGCAGCCCTGCCAGCAGCGCATAGGCCAGCGCCTGAGGCACCAGCATGACGCTGACGATCACCGCCGCCAGCAGATCACGGCCGAGACTGTGGCGGTCATAGTGGGCAAGCCAACCCGCCAGCGGCAGCCAGAGGGCAAGCGACGTCCCCTTTGCCTCTCGAACCGGCTCAGACATCGCGTGACGCCGGACGCGCCAGCCATTCGTGGCCCTTGAGCAGCAGGTTCCAGTAGATGAACGGCAGCCCCCGCGCCTTGAGCTGCCAGGCCAGGCGAGTCGGACGCGTGCCGTCATTGACCCACTTGGGGAAGGTCGGCTGCAGTTCACCGCCGTAGCCGAACTCCGCCAGCACGATGCGGCCATTCTCCACCGTCAGCGGGCAGGAGCCATAGCCCCGATAGCTCGCCGTGAGCGCGCCACCGGTCAGCGTGGCCAGCAGGTTCTCGACCACCACGGGGGACTGCTTGCGCACCGCCGCGGCGGTCTTGGCATTCGAGGTACCGCTGACATCGCCCAGTCCGAAGATGTCGGGATGGCTCATGTGCTGCAGGGTCTCGGGTTCGAGATCCAGCCAGCCAGCGGCGTTGGCCAGCCCGGATTGTGCGATCAACGCCGGCGCGTTCTGCGGCGGCACCACATGCAGCATGTCGAAGGACTGCTCGACGATCTGCGGCTCGCCACCCTCCTCGGCTGCCGGCACCTCGAAGCGTGCCGTCTGCGTCTCGCCATCCACCGCGACCAGCCGCTGATGGAACCTGACGTCGATGCCATAGCCCGCGACCGCCTCTTCCAGCGCTGGCACGTAGGCCGGCACGCCGAACATCACGCCGCCGGCGTTGTGGAAGCTGACCTCGAGCTGCGACAGCACGTTCTCGCGCTGCCAGTGATCGCAGGCCAGATACATCGCCTTCTGCGGCGCACCGGCGCACTTGATGGGCATCGGCGGCTGGGTAAACAGCGCCTTGCCGCCCTTGAGGGACTGCACCAGCTGCCAGGTATAGGGCGCGAGATCATAGCGATAGTTGGAGGTGACGCCATTCATTCCCAGCGTCTCCTCAAGCCCGTCGATGGCGCCCCAGTCCAGCTCCAGCCCGATGGCGATCACCAGACGCTCATAGCGCAGGCGATGGCCATTGCCGAGCGTAACTTCGTGCGCCTCGGCATCGATGCCGGTGGCTGTATCGCGATACCAGTGCACGCCCTTGGGCATCACCGAGTGCATCGGCTTGCGCGTGAATTCCGGCGTGAAGATGCCGCCACCGACCATCGTCCAGCCCGGCTGATAGCTGTGCTGCTCGGCGGGCTCGACGATGGCGATGTCCATGCCCGGCTGGCGCTTGAGCAGACTGGCCGCCACCGCGATACCGCCGGCCCCGCCACCGATGATCACCACCTTGTGGGCATTGGGTGCCAGGCGGTGATTGGCGGCGCGGGTCGCTTCGGTGGCCGAATCAGCCCCCTGATTGTCACAAGGCGTCGTTGCAGAATCCGAAACTGGCGGGGTTTGTGGCGTGCTCTGGCTCATCGATAAGGCTCCCATCGCGGAAATTCGTCCATTTGAGTCACAAAATTACGTAAGCAAGCTACATAGGCAAAGCACTTCAGCAAAGCCGGCATGGCGGCCATCACAGCGGATCAAAAGGCAGATTGAGCGGAATCTTGAGATAGGCGCGCCCGTTGTCTTCCGCCGGCGGCATCTGGCCGGCGCGCATGTTCACCTGCACCGCCGGAAGCATCAGGCGCGGCATGCCAAGCCCGGCGTCACGCTTTGAACGCATATCGACGAAGGCCTGCTCATCGATGCCGTCATGCACATGGATATTGTGCTCACGCTGCTCACCCACCGACGTCTGGCAGCAGAAGCCTTCGCGTCCTTCGGCCGAATAATCATGGCACAGGAAGATGCGCGTGCTGTCAGGTAGCGAGAGCACCTTGTGGATCGAGCGATACAGCGTGCGCGCATCGCCGCCGGGGAAATCGCAGCGCGCGGTGCCGTAATCGGGCATGAACAGGGTATCGCCGACGAAGACGGCGTCGCCGATCACGTAGCTGACGCAGGCCGGCGTATGACCCGGCGTATGCAGCACGCGGCATTCAAGCCCGCCGATGGCCAGGCTGTCGCCCTCTTCCAACAGACGATCGAACTGGCGTCCATCACGCGCGAAACCCGCCTCGGCGGCGAAGATATCGGCAAAGATGTCCTGCACTTCGCGTATGCGCGCCCCGATCGCCAGCTGACAATCCAGCTTGTCTTTCAGGTAGGCGGCCGCCGACAGGTGATCGGCGTGAACGTGGGTCTCGAGAATCCACGCCACCTCGAGGGACTCGGCGTCGATATGCGCAAGCAGAGCGTCTGCTGACTGGGTACTGGTACGCCCAGCGGGGTAATCGAAGTCGAGCACGGGGTCGATGATCGCGCACTGGCGAGACTGCGGGTCACGCACCAGGTGAGTGAAGGTGTTGCTGTCTTTATCAAAGAAGCTTTCGACGTCCGGATATTGCGTGGGCATGGTCCTGCCTCCCATGGGTCACTCGCTGGAGATTGATGTCAGCTTACGCCGCCTCCCAAAAGAATGCAAAATACAGAATAACTATATTCCATATTGATATATACAATGCCGCATCTTTATAAACCATTGATATGAAATGAGATAAAGCCTTATCCGCAACAAAAATATATCTGAATTTTACTTTATGCATATAAGGTCTAGCAGATGAGGGCTGTCATCATCTCTATGCTGACAATTGCCAGGTGACACGATTCACCTATACACTCTTAAACGATTCAAATGACACAACCACTTCCATCTCTCATTGGACGAGAAACGCCATGTCACGAATTCTCCAGTGGTCGATCACGGTCGCCCTTGCCGGCTTTCTGTTCGGCTTCGATACCGCCGTCATCTCGGGAGCGGATACCTCATTGCAGAGTCAATGGGGACTCAGTGACCTGACCCACGGCCTCATCATCATGTCGATGGCGCTATGGGGCACAGTGATCGGTGCCATCTTCGGCAACTGGCCGACCGACCGCTTCGGACGCCGTGCCACGCTGATCGGTATCGGCATTCTCTATCTCGTCTCGGCGCTGGGTTCCGCACTGGCCACCGACCCGTATGTCTTCTCATTCTTCCGTCTGCTGGGGGGCTTGGGTGTAGGCGCCTCATCCGTGGCCGCGCCTATCTACATCTCGGAGATCGCACCGCGAGAACGGCGCGGTGCGCTGGTCGGGCTCTATCAGTTCAACATCGTCTTCGGCATCCTGATTGCCTTCGTTTCCAACTACTTCATCGGCTTCATCGATGGTGAAAATTGGCGCTGGATGTTGGGCGTGGAAGCCGTACCGGCCGCGCTCTATCTGCTGATGATCTGCAAGGTGCCGCGCAGTCCGCGCTGGTTGATTCTCAAGCGCAACGATGAAGCGGCAGCGGCGGAGGTGATCAAACAGATCAACCCCAACGCCAATATCGCGGAAGAAATTGCCATTATCCGGGGTACGGAAAGCAAAGAGAGCGCCAAACAACATACCCGCCTGTTCGCCTGGCGCTATCGCTTGCCGGTGCTGTTCGCCTTCCTGATCGCGGCCTTCAATCAGCTGTCCGGCATCAACTTCATCATCTACTATGCGCCGCGCATTCTGGCCGAGGCGCAGCTTGAATCCAGTGCTGCCCTGCTCTCTACGGCAGGCATCGGGGTCATCAATCTCGCCTTCACGATGCTGGGCATGTCCTTGATCGACAAGCTGGGTCGACGCACCTTGATCCTGATCGGCTCTGCCGGTTATCTGCTGTCGCTGTGCCTGATTTCCTGGGCCTTCTACCTCAAGGACTTCAGTGCCATGGGCGGTTATGGAGTCCCGATCCTGATGGCTGTCTTCATTGCGGCACACGCCATGAGCCAGGGTACGGTGATCTGGGTGTTCATCTCCGAGATCTTCCCCAACAAGGTACGCGCCATGGGGCAGTCCTTCGGCAGCTCCGTGCACTGGGTCTTCGCGGCGTTGATCGCGCTGCTGATGCCGACCATTCTCAGCCACTTCAGCGGCGGGCCGGTGTTCGCCTTCTTCGCCCTGATGATGCTGCTGCAGTTGGTCTTCGTACTGTTCTTCATGCCCGAGACCAAGGGTGTGTCGCTTGAGGAACTCCAGGGCCGTCTGATCCGTCCTTCGCGCAAAGAGAAAGAGCAGGAACAGGCCGCGGCAGTCGCGCCACAGGGTAACTGATCCTCTGAACGACTGAGCCCCTAAGTGACCATGGGCTGACACTGTTCGAGAGTGTTTCCCAGGGCCGCTTCAATGGCTCCCGAGAACGCAAACACCCCGCCATGTGCGGGGTGTTTGCGTTCTTTTCTCAGGAAATGGAGACCTCGCGGCATCGATGTCCAAAGAACTATTGCTCAAGGGCGTTCATTCAAGGAGCGATACCTTTCAGCTCTGTGCATTTCAGACCAATGTCATACCGATCAAGCGTCGCTTCAGGAGCCGTTGATCGACTTCGCTGCCTGCAACACGCATGACTTGCTCCCTTCCACCAGCGGTGATGCGCACTAGATCGCTACGTGCAAATAGCGTGGTATCGTCGCCGGCTCAATCACCAGCCAGAGCGGCGATTTCCAGCGCCAGATGTCGGGATTATTACGGATATATTCTTTGGTCTCATCATTCTTGCCAAGCCAATTGAAACAGTGAAAAGATCGCTTCCGAAACGTTTCGGGTAACGGTTTCCGCTCACAGTTACCGCAAAGGAAAAGTGCCATGCCGCCGAACATCACACTCAAGCATCTCGCCAGCCAGCTGGGCCTGTCGGTCACGACGGTCTCGCGGGCATTGGGCGGATTCGAGGATGTCAGCGCCACGACCCGTGAGCGGGTGCAGGCCTATGCCAGTGAAGTGGGCTACAAACCCAATCAGAGCGCACGCCGCCTGAAGACAGGCCGCACCTCCTCGGTGGGCTACATCATGAACGGCGCCCAGGGCGACTTTCGTGATCAGTTCAACACCCGCCTGCTGGTCGCACTGGGCCAGGCGCTGCACGACGCCGCACCGGAACATGACCTCATCGTCACCACGGTGCCCGAGGACCGCGACGAGCTGGATACCTACAAGCGCTTCATCGATGGCGGCAAGGTCGATTCCTTCGTGGTGGCCCGTACCCGCATTCAGGACCCGCGCGTCGACTTCCTGCTCGACAGCGGCATCCCCTTCGTCACTCACGGTCGTACCGGGCGCGCCAGCGAACACGACTGGGTCGACATCAATGCCGCCGATGGCTTCATGCGCGCCACCCGCCATCTGATTGGTCTGGGCCATCGCAACATCCTGTTCCTCAACTTCTTCAGCGACCTCTATACCGCCGTCGAACGTGAGACCGGCTATCTGCAGGCAATGCACGACGCCGGCCTAGTGCCCAGCTCACGCCATTGCCCGCACGGCTATGCCAGTGCCTATCAGGTCGCCCATGAAGCGCTGTCCGGGGGCAACGCCCCCACCGCCTTCGTGTGTGCCAGCGACATCTTCGCCTACGGCGTGATGGAAGCGGTCAGCGCCTGCGGCCATGCACCCGGCAAGGACATCGCCATCATCGGCGCCGATAACCTGCCGCCGCAGATGTACCGCCAGCCCATCCTCAGCACCCTGGACATCTCGTTCGAGACCGTCAGTCAGGCACTGATCGAACTGGTGCTGGCGCCGCAGGAGGGCGCGCCACGTCATCGCTGCTTCGATTACGACCTGCTGCTGCGCGATACCACTGCCTGAGCACACATGCTTGAGCACACAGGACCATCGACTGACCTCACGACGCCAGACGCCTGACCGCCAAACGCCTGATCTGAAATTGCCACTGACAGAACGTGGTCAGCGTGACGCCAGAAAAACAACACCCGACCGGGGAGACCTCCATGCGCAAGATGCCAACCGCCCTCGCTTTGCTGGCGCTGCTGGGCAGTACGTCCGCCCTCGCTGACATCACCTTCTTCAGCACCCAGGCCAGACCGCTGGAAGAGGCCCAGCAGATGCGCGAGATCGCGCTGGCACCCTACGCCGAGGCTATCAATTACATGCCGCAGGAGACGGGCACCTTCCTGTCACGTCTCGAGGCGGAGAAAACCAGCCCCGACGGCGCGCTGGATCTGCTCGGTGGGCTGCACGGCGAACTGGGGTCGCTGACGCCCAGCATTCTAGCGCCGCTGGATGACCTGCAAGGCTCGCTTGCGGACGCGGGCATCAGCCAGCAGTACATGACGCTGGGCAAGCTGGGCGGCGACCAGCAACGCTACATCCCGTGGATGCAGGCGACCTACATCATGGCCGCCAACCGCAAGGCGCTGCCCTACCTGCCCGAAGGCGCTGACCTGAACGCGCTGAGCTATGACGAGCTGCTGGCCTGGGGCCGCAACATGCAGGAGGCCACCGGCAGCCCTAAGCTGGGCTTCCCGGCCGGTCGCAAGGGGCTGATCCACCGCTTCCTGGAAGGCTATCTCTACCCGTCCTTCACCCACTCGGTGGTGCGTGAGTTCCGCAGCGATGACGCCGTGGCCATGTGGCAGAAGTTCCGCGAGATCTGGGCGGTGACCAATCCGCGCTCCACCGCCTATGGCTTCATGCAGGAACCGCTGCTCAATGGCGAGGTGTGGGTTGCCTTCGATCACACCGCGCGCCTAAAGGATGCCTTCAACAAGCAGCCGGATCAGTACGTGGCCTTCCCGGCCCCCGCCGGCCCCAGCGGACGCGGCTACATGCCGGTGGTCGCCGGTCTGGCAGTGCCCGCCAATGCCACGAATCCCGACGCCTCACGCAAGCTGATCCGCTATCTGATGACGCCGGAAGCCCAGATTCGCACCCTGCGGGCCACCAACTTCTTCCCGGTGGTGGAGGCTGAACTTCCCGATGACCTGCCCGCCAGCATTCGCATGTCCGGCAAGGCGGTCGCAGCCCAATCCTCCGCCGATGACGCCGTGCTCTCGCTGCTGCCCAGCGGCCTGGGCCAGCAGTCGGGCCTGTTCAACAAGATCTACCGCGATGCCTTTGTGCAGATCGTACTGCGCGACGCCGACATCGAGGAGACGCTGGATATCCTCGCCCCGCGCCTGCAGACGCTGATCAACACATCAGGCGCAGGCTGCTGGCTCCCGGATACGCCCAGCGACGGCCCCTGCCCGGTCAAGTAAGCCGCTGGCGCCAGAATGCAGCACTCAAGAACGCATCACTCGCCACACACGCATCACTCGCAGCACTCGCAACACAGCAGCAGCAACGGCAGCCCCCCCGACGGGTCGCCATGACGGTACGCCAACCCCTGTCATGCCGACCCGGTGCCCCCAAACCATTCCGACAAGCCATCACAACAACGCCAAAGGTGAGCAAAGATGAAGCACGATCGCTGGCTACCTTATTACCTGATCGCCCCCAGCCTGCTGTTCATGGGTGCCTTCTTTCTCTATCCGTTCATCCAGATCTTCGCCGAGGCCTTCACCAGCAGTGACGGCAACGTGGGCCTGGCCAACTTCACGCGCATCTATCAGGACTTCAACTTCTGGCCGTCACTCAAGAACACCCTGCTGCTGACCGGAGTCGTGGTGCCACTGCAGCTGGTACTGGCCATCGGCATGGCATTGATGGTCACAAAGATGAACAAGGGACGCGACAGCATCCTCTACATCTGGACCATCCCGCTGGGCATCTCCGATCTGGCCGCCGGCATCATCTGGCTGGCGATCCTCGAGCAGTTCGGCTTCCTCAATAGCTTTTTGAGCGCAGTCAGCGTGATCGATGCGCCGGCGTCCTGGCTCAACTATCAGAATGCCTTCGCGCTGTTCCTGGCCGTGGTGGTCGCCGAGATCTGGCGCGGTACCGCCATCGTGCTGGTGATCCTGGTATCGGGCATGGGGCTGATCCCCAAGGAATATGACGAGGCCGGTCAGGTGTTCGGCGCCAGCTACTGGCAGCGCCTGTGGAAGATCACCCTGCCGATGCTGCGCCCCAGCATCCAGTCGGCGCTGATTCTGCGCACCCTGCTGGCACTCGAGGTCTTCGCGGTAGTGATGATGCTGGGCGGCAGTGACATGCCGGTACTGATGAGCGAGACCTTCGACTGGCAGTTCCTCTACCAGCAGACAGGTGCCGCTGCAGCCTACGCGGTGTTGATCATGCTTATCTCGGTGGTCATCACCGGCTTCTACATCAAGTTCCTCAATGTGCCGAAGGAGGCCCGCTGATGAAATCCTCTTCTTCCGAGGCCGTCATGCCGTCATCACTTTCGTCACGCGCAAGCGCCTCCTCAGCCGATTCCTCACGCCAGGAGGCACAGACCGCCCACAAGCCACGGCGCAATGACATGGCCTGGAAATGGCTGTTCCGGGCTGGCGTCTCGATCCTGGTGCTGTGGGTGCTGGTGCCCATCGCCCTGCTGATGCTCAACAGCGTCAGCACGCCGGAGCAGATCACCGGCTGGCCCAAGACCCTGACCCCGGCGCTGAGCTTCGAGACCCTCGACTTCTTCTGGCACTACCAGGGCGTGATCAGCGCGCTGGGCAACTCGCTGCTGGCCGCCGTCTTCACCATGGTGATCGCCATCGTGCTCGGCGCACCGGCAGGCTATGCGCTGGCCCGCTTCGTGTTCCCGGGCATGAATGCCTACCGCATGATCATCATCCTGTCGCGAGCCTTCCCGATGCCGCTGCTAGCGCTGCCGCTGGCCGTCATCTTCATCCAGGTCGGCATCGATGACTCCATCCTGGGTCTGGCGATGGTGCACGCCACCCTGGCACTGCCGTTTGCGGTACTGATCACCTCCAGCCTGTTCATGGGCATTCCGGTGGAGCTCGAGGAAGCCGCCTGGCTGATGGGCTGCAACCGCTGGCAGGCCTTCCGCCGCGTGGTGCTGCCACTGGCCGCGCCGGGCATCACCGCCTCGGCCGTGTTCGCCTTCGTGATTTCGTGGAACGAGGTGTTCGCCTCGGCAATCCTCACCGTCGAGAACCGCACCCTGACCGCCTTCCTGGTGCAGAGCCTTTCCGAGTCACCTGCCGAGATCAAGTATGCCGGTGGTCTGATTCTGGTCGTCCCGGCGCTGCTGTTCCTGTTCGCGATCAGGAAGTACCTGTTCAGCATGTGGGGCATTTCCAACCGCTAACGTACGCCCGCTCATCAGGCCAATGAACGGCGGCGATCTTCATCGTCTCTCGCAAGCGAGTTCACTTCCTCGCCGCCGCTCTCGATCAAAGGAGTCAGACCATGTCAGCCATCCAAATCAGCGCCGTACGCAAGCAGTTCGGCAAGCAGGAAATCCTCAAGTCCATCGATCTCGAGATCCGTGACAAGGAATTCACCGTACTGCTCGGCCCGTCCGGCTGCGGCAAGTCCACCCTGCTGCGCATCATCGCGGGGCTGGAATACGAGAGCAGCGGCTCGATCCGCATCGGCGAGCGTGAGATCACCTCGCTGGCACCGCGCGATCGTCGCATCGCGATGGTATTCCAGAACTACGCCGTCTTCCCGCACATGACCGTGGCGGAGAACATCGCCTTCGGCCTGCGCGTGCGCAAGGACAGCGAGGCGCATATCCAGCGCAAGGTGAAGGAAACCGCTGAGCTGATGCATATCGAGGACCGCCTCGATCATTACTCCGGTCAGCTCTCCGGCGGTCAGCGTCAGCGTGTCGCGGTCGCGCGCGCCCTGGCGATGGAGCCGGAAGTGCTGCTGATGGATGAACCGCTGTCGAATCTGGATGCCCTGCTGCGTCTGGAGATGCGCGCCGAGCTCAAGACCATTCTCGCCGCCTCCGACACCACCACCATCTACGTGACCCACGACCAGGTCGAGGCCATGAGCCTGGCGGACCGTATCGCGGTCATGAAGGGTGGCCAGATCGAGCAGTACGCGCCGCCCTCCGAGATCTACCACTACCCGGCGACCGAATTCGTCGGCAGCTTCATCGGCAACCCGCCGATGAACTTCATCCCGCCGGATGCGCGCTGGAATCACCCGACCCGACCCGAGCAGTCGAGCCAGCAGGTGCACAAGTGCGGTATCCGCCCCGAGGACTTCGAGGTGCGCTTCGAGCCCACCGAGAACTTCGCCCCGGTGCGCGTGCTGGTCTCGGAATTGCTGGGATCGCACAAGCAGCTGACCGCGCGTTTCGGCGACGAGATGATTCGCGTCAACGTGCCGAGTGATCTCGATGTCGGCAATGGCAGCGACATCCACATCCGCCCGCTGGCCGAGAAGGTGCGCTTCTACGACCACAGCGGCCACCTGATGTCGGCGTAAGGCACCCCGACCCCTATCTACCCAACCTTTCAGCCCAAACCTTTCATCCCGAACGGAGCCGACTTACATGAATGCCAAGCTCGACGCGCTCAGCGCTCACGACGTTCTCAAGCTCAACGACCTGGGCGGCTACACCGTACCCACGCGTGGCCTCTACCCCTTCCAGTGGAACTGGGACGCCGCCATCACCGCGCTGGGCTGGCTGGCCGCCGGTGATGAAGCGCGTGCCTGGCGTGAGGTCGAACGCCTGCTGGAAGGTCAGTGGGACAACGGCATGGTGCCGCATATCGTCTTCCACGGTGATGCGGAAACCTACTTCCCGGGGCCGGAAGTCTGGGGCGTCAAGCACAGCCCGTCGACCAGCGCCATCTCCCAGCCGCCGGTGCTGGCCAGCGTCATGAAGCTGCTGTTCGAGGAAGGCCGTGATCGCCGGCTTGCCGAGGAAAAACTGGCCGCCACCCTGCCCGGCGTCATCCGCTACCACCTGTGGTTCTACCGCGATCGTGATCCGGAAAACACCGGCCGCGTGTGCAGCTATCACCCGTGGGAATCGGGCATGGACAACAGCCCCCAGTGGGATGGCCCGCTGGCTGGCGTACCGCCGGTGGATGCCGAATACGTGCGTCGCGATACCGGGCTGGTCGATCCGTCCGAGCGCCCGCACAAGTACGAATATGATCGCTACATCTATCTGGTGAAGTTCTTCCAGCAGAACGAGCACGACGCCGAGGTGCTGTATCGCGACTGCCCGTACCTCGTCGAGGACATCAGCCTGATCTCCATCCTGCACCGTGGCACGCGCGACCTGATCGCGCTGTGCGAAGAGGATGCCGCCGGTCTGGGTCTGGCCAACACCCACGGCGAGGCGCTCTTCAGCCTCAAGCAGTCGCTGGCGCGCACAGAGGAAGGCGTGCAGGCGCTGTGGAGCGATGAGCTGGGCTGCTTCCTGAGCCGCGATGCGCGTGCCAACGTGCTGCTGGAGCACGTCACCACCGCCGGCATCCTGCCGCTGTTCGCCGGGGTCGCCAGCGGCGCCCAGGCGCAGCGCATGGGCGGTCTGCTCGAGGAATGGCTGGAACAGGCGCCCTTCGGTGTCGCCTCCACCCATCCGGCCAGCACCCGCTTCGAGCCGAAGCGTTACTGGCGCGGACCGAGCTGGCTGCACATCAACTGGATGCTGGCCATCGGCTGCGAGGAATATGGCATGTCCCGCGAGGCCGACCAGATCAAGCAGGCCAGCCAGAAGTGCATCGAGGCCGCCGGCTACTACGAGTACTTCAACTCGGTGACCGGCGAAGGCTGTGGCGGCCGCGACTTCTCCTGGACCGCGGCGATGGACCTCTACTGGCTCAACCCGCTGGAGAGCTTCACTGCCAGCAAGGCGGCAGCCGGCGTCGTGGAGGCTTCCTGATGACTCAGCACGCCTCTCAGCAACAGTCTCGACAAGCCTCTCAGCTGGCGCAGGCGCCGCAAAAGGCACCGCTGTCACGCCAGGCAGTACCGCCCATGCCGGCAACGTTCGCCAGCCGCGGCTTTCTGGGTGAGCATATCCGCTCGATCATGGATTTCTATCTGCCCAAGGCGGTAGACCATGAGCGCGGTGGCTACTTCCAGGCCTGGCGCGACGATGGCACGGTGTATGCGCCCGCGGCGCGTCATCTGGTCAGCAGCACGCGGATGGTCTTCAACTTCGCGATGGAATATCTGCGCAGCGGTGATGAGCAGTGTCTGGCCGCGACCCGTCACGGCATCGACTACCTGCGCGATGTGCATCTCGATCCGCAGACCGGTGGCTACCTGTGGTCGCTGAGCGAGCAAGGCGAGGCAGACCACACCAACCAGTGCTACGGCCTGGCGTTCGTGATGCTGGCCTATGCGACGGCCTATCGCGCCGGCATCGAGGAGGCTCGCGGCTGGCTCGAGGAGACCCGCGCGCTGATGGAAGACAAGTTCTGGTCGCCTGAGGCGGGGCTCTATGCCGACGAGGCCAGCGCCGATTGGCAGACGCTGTCCGACTACCGTGGCCAGAACGCCAACATGCATGCCTGTGAAGCCATGCTGGCCGCCTTCGAAGCCACCGACGAGGCGCACTATCTGGAGCGGGCCCTGACCCTGGCCAGCAACATCTGCCAGCGTCAGGCCGCCAAGGCCGATGGCCTGATCTGGGAGCATTACGATCGCGACTGGAACGTCGACTGGGACTACAACCGCGACGATCCCAAGAACCTTTATCGTCCGTGGGGCTTCCAGCCGGGTCACCTGACGGAGTGGGCCAAGCTGTTGCTGATGCTCAAGCGTCAGCGCGATGACGACTGGCTGCTGCCGACAGCGCAGCGTCTGTTCGATACCGCCGTGGATCTGGCCTGGGACAGCGAACGTGGCGGCATCTACTACGGCTTCGCGCCGGATGGCACCATCTGCGATGACGACAAGTACTTCTGGGTGCAGGCCGAGAGTCTGGTGGCTGCGGCGCTGCTGCACGAGGCCACCGGCGATTCACACTACGCCGAGTGGTACGAGCGCCTGTGGGGCTACGCCTGGCAGCACTTCATCGACCACCAGCACGGTGCCTGGTATCGCCTTTTGAATGCCGACAACCAGCGCTTCGATGACCTGAAGAGCTCGCCGGGTGCCAAGTGTGACTATCATAGCCTCGGCGCCTGCCATGAGCTGTTGCGCGTGATCACCCGCGACTGACCGCCCGCCGGGCCGTGAATGGCGGCCCGCAGCCAGTCGCGATACGCTCGTCACTCTCGACACTCTCTACACACCCGACGCGTTCGATACACCAGACGACCCGACACGCCGCCCCACGCGGCGTGTCGGGTCGTTGCGTTGTGCGCGCCTGGTTCAGTGGCAATGACGACCCGCGCTATTTTTTCGAACACCCTCCGTGTTTCTTTAGCGCACCGCTCCTGACAATACTGGATTGCGCTGACCGCCCCGACAGAGGGTGGCAGCCGACAGCCGCGGGCATGCCCGACGCGCTGCATTCCAGACGTTTCATCAGCTGAAGAAACTACAATAACAAGCGGAGTCCCACATGCCCCTTTCTCAACTCCTGGACTGGCGGTTGCACCTGCTGGTCGTGGTGCTGTCCCTCGGCGCCGAACTGATCGGTATTCTCAAGTTCCCGCTCGGCCCCGGCACCTTGCTGCTGTTGCCGCTGTTCTATGCCTTCATTGCCGCCGTGCTGTGCAATCCGCACCTGTTCAGTGGCACCAGACGCTTCATCCCGCCGGTGGTCAGCGCGGCGGCAGGGCCAGTCATCCTGCTGTCGATCATGCCGTTCATCGCCCGCTTTGGTTCCACCATCGGTCCGGCCATCGAGCAGCTGATCTCGGCGGGTCCGGCACTGATCCTGCAGGAACTGGGCAACCTGGGCACCATGCTGATCGCGATGCCGATCGCGGTGGTGGTGCTCAAGATGGGCCGCGAGGCGATTGGCGCGACCTACTCCATCGCGCGTGAACCCAATATCGCGATCATCTCCGACAAATACGGCCTCAAGGGCCCGGAAGGCGTCGGCGTGATGGGCGTCTATGTCGTGGGCACCATGTTCGGCACCCTGTGGTTCGCGCTGATGGCGGGCTACCTGACCTCACTGGACATCTTCGACCCGCGTGCACTGGCCATGGCCTGCGGTGTCGGCAGCGGCAGCATGGTGGCGGCGTGTTCCGGCGCCATCGCCGGTGCCCTGCCGGAGATGGGTGAAGAGCTGCTGGCCTTCGCCGGCGCCAGCAACCTGCTGACCTATGCCACCGGCCTCTACGTCTCGCTGTTCATCGCTCTGCCGGTCGCCGAGCGCCTGTTCCGCTTCTTCAGCCGCAAGCGGGCCGGCAGCGATGACGCCATGAATGACGAGGAAGCCAAGCTCGCCTCAGACGCGCTGGTTGAAGACCGCCCGGAGAACCAGCTGGGCAAGACAGCACTAGTCGTCGCAGCCGTCTGCGTAGTCGGCTGGGTGGTCAACACCATCAATGGTGCCAGCCTGATCGATGCAGCGCCCGGCATGCTGATCCTTTACGTGATGACCATGCTCGGTCTGCTGGTCGCCCGCGTCATGCCCTTCTACCTGCCGGCCATCGCCTGGGTGTCGCTGGTCAGCATTCTGATGACGTTGCCGTGGTTCCCGGGCAGCGGCTGGATCACCGAGCAGCTGGGCTTCGTCAACTTCCTCGCCATCGTCACGCCGGTGCTCGGCTATGCGGGTCTGGCGCTGAGCAAGCGCGAGTTCAGCATGTTCCGCCAGGCGGGCTGGAAGCTGGTGATCATCTCGCTGCTGGTCTTCACTGGCACCTATATCGGCTCGGCGGTCGTGGCGCAGGCACTACTCTGATCACACGGGCTTCGGGCTGTACCTTTCGCATTACCTTTCGCTTCTCACTTTGCTACCCCCTTCTCATCACTTTCACGCCGGCACTCCAGGGTGCCGGTTTCCACAGGAATTCAGCATGCAACTACCCGACAAGATCGACGAGGCACTGCTGCGCAGCTGGCGTCATGAGTTTCATCAGCATCCCGAGACGGCCTTCGAGGAGCACCGCACCTCGGCGCGCGTCGCCGAGATCCTGCGTGCGGCAGGCCTGGAAGTCACCACGGGACTTGCCGAGACCGGCGTGATCGCGGTGCTCGACGGCAAGCTGGGCAAGGGCCAGACCATCGGCCTGCGCGCCGACATGGATGCGCTGGATGTCACCGAGGCCAACGCCGTCTCACATTGCTCGCACACACCGGGCAAGATGCATGCCTGTGGCCATGATGGCCACACCACCATGCTGCTGGGCGCGGCCTGTGAACTGGCGCGTGATCCGGACTTTGCCGGCCGCGTGGTGTTCGTGTTCCAGCCGGCCGAGGAGAACGAAGGCGGCGGCCGCCGCATGGTCGAGGACGGCCTGTTCGAGCAGTTCCCGATGGATGCCATCTATGGCCTGCACAACTGGCCGGGGCTGGCGCTCGGCGAGGCGGCGGTGCATGAAGAGGCGGTAATGGCGGCCTTCGATGTCTTCACCCTGACCCTGAGCGGTCACGGCTGCCACGCCGCCATGCCGCATCTGGGCAAGGACACCATCCTGGCGGCCTGTCAGCTGGTGACCCAGCTGCAGGGGCTGATCAGCCGCGAGACGCCGGCGCACCAGACCGCGATTCTCAGCATCACCCAGTTCCATGCCGGCGACGCCTTCAACGTGATGCCGGAAGAGGTCGAACTGCGCGGCACCCTGCGCTGCTTCGACCCGACACTGCGCGCGCATCTGCAGCAGCGCTTCCATGACGCCGTCGATGCCATGGCGACCTTCCACGGTCTCAAGGTCAACTTCGACTATCAGCCGCGCTATCCCGCGACGCTCAATGCGCCCGGCCATGCCGAACGCTGCGCCAGCGTTCTCGAGCAGTTGCCGAGCATCCAGCAGGTCCATCGTGATCTGCCGCCCTCGATGGCCTCGGAAGACTTCGCCTATCTGCTGCAGGAATGTCCGGGCGCCTATATCTGGCTGGGCAACGGCGAAGACAGCGCCTCATTGCACAACCCACACTACGACTTCAATGATGCTGCCACGCCCATCGGCGTCAGCTACTGGACGTCGCTGGTGCGTCAGCTGCTGGCCGTTGACGGATAGCAGATGGCCGGGGTGAAGCACTGACGAAACCACCAACACTGATCAAGACAACCACTAATCAAGACCACCAGCGACACGGGCCCGGCGAGGAGTGCTCAGCATGAAGATCTGCGTGATTGGCGATGCGCCCATTGGCACTCGGGCCATACAGGCGCTTGCACACGCCGGAGTCGAGGGCGTCTCGGCAGTGGCGGCGCCCGAAGGGCAAGTCGCGAACCATTCGTCCTTCCGCGCCGAGGTCTACCTGATGGCGCTGGCCACATCGCAACAGGTGCAGAAGGTACTGACGGGCGAGAAAGGCCTGCTGCGCAGGGCGCCGCCAGGCAGTACCGTGATCGATCTATGCAGTGGTGATGTCACGCTCAGCCGCGAACTGGCCGTGCAGACACGCCTCGCCGGCCATCACTGGCTGGAAGCGGCCACCAGTCGCAATCCCGCCGATGAGGCGAATGACAGCCTGACGCTGTTGATCGGCAGTGATGAGTTGACCGTGACGCGCATGTCAGCGCTGCTCGACGCCATCTGCACGCAGCATCTGCATGTCGGAGATGCCGGCTGTGGCCATGCCGCCGCCCTGGCCAGCGACTACCTGCATGCCGCGCACCTGATCACCACTGCCGAGGCGGTCGCCATGGCCTATCGCGCAGGCGTGACACCCCAGGCGTGCATCGATGCCATCAACCTGGGCGCCGGACGCAGTGCCGTGAGCGAGGTGAATTTTCCGCGCTGGGTGCTGCCGGGCCGCTATGACTCGGGCATCTCCACCGGTCAGCTGCGCCGAGACCTGCGCCTGGCGCGCAGTTTCGTCACCACGCTCAACCTGCCGGAAGGCTTGATGAAGGCAGTCTTCGAGCGCTGTCAGCCGCCGGAGCTATGTCCGGCAGACGAGGATGATCTCCATCATCTGTGCGATCGCTGGCTGAGCAAGGTGCCCGCCCAGCTGCCCCCGCCGCGACTGACCGAAATCAGAGCCCCTAGATCATAAGGCCCACGATCAGCGCGCTTCCTGACGCGGACCGCTGAATGCCGCGATCCAGCGTTCGAGATGGCGCAGCAACTGCAGGCTGGCACGCGGCATGCGCCGCCCGACCCGCGTGATGATATGCGCGCGGGCCTGGCGGAAGCTGGCGCACTCCACATCCCGTGCGATCAACACGCCCTCCTGGAGCTCACGCGCCGCGGCGAAGGCCGGCAACAGCGTGATGCACAGCTCGGAGCGCGCCGCCTGCTTGAGCACCTCCATGGAATTGGTCTGCACCACCATATGCGGGCGCACCCCGGCCTCACGAAAACCATCGTCCATCAGCTGACGCACGCCGTGACTCGGCCCCCACAGCGCCATGGGATGCTGCGCCACTTCCTCGAGCGTCAGCGCATGGGTCTCGCTTGCCAGCGGATGCTCCGGCGACATGATGGCCACCAGCGGCTGCGGGCTCGAATGCCAGAAGCGCAACTGGGGATGGACTCGCTCGTGATACATCAGGCCGATATCCGCCTCATCCTCGATCACGCTGTCGATGATGCTCTGCATGCTGCCGGTATTGACCTTGAGCGTGATGCCGGGGTACTGCTTGCGAAAGGCGCGCAGCGGACTGTTGATGATGTCGCCGACAAAGCCCTCACCGATAATCAAGCGAATTTCCCCGGTTTCCAACCGCTGATAGGCATCCAGGCGCTCGCCGAGGTGCTGGTCGAGCTTCTCTCGCTGCAGGATGTAATCTAGCAGCATCTCGCCGACCCGCGTCGGCTGCACGCCGTCACGGGTACGCTCGATGAGCGAGGCGGCCATGGCCTCTTCGAGCAGACCTATCTGACGACTGACAGCCGAGGGGGCGATGTTCAGGCGCGCGGCGGCACGCCGGATGGAGCCGGCTTCGACGGTGACCTGAAAATAGACGAGACGCTGATGCGGGATATCCATGAGGCGCTCTGCAGAGGATGGGAGAGGGGCTAAGCAAAGTAGAGAGACTTGACGCAAGACGCAGCCAGCAGAGTACCCGATATTCGAGCGTCTCGGGCAGCGCGCAGTTGAACTCACCCTCCCTCAACGCCATATTAGAATAAATTGTCGCCTCGCCTCCCAGCCTCTCCTCCGCGTCATGACAGTTCTCACAGCCCTCTGCGCTGTGACGCGAGGGCAGGCGATCAGCGTCGCGAGCTGACCCAATGGAGGGGCAGACGCAAGCGCCATTCTGAAGCCAGTGCGCGAATAGGCTAAGATGGACCATCGCTTCACTGACTGTGCCTGCGTGACAAACCACACAGTCCCAAAAACAAGGAGATTCAATATGCTGACCATCTCCAATTCGGTAGCGCTGGCCGACTGGGAAATCGACCTTACCCAGATTCGCGCCCAGGGCAATGGCGGCCAGAACGTCAACAAGGTCGCCTCCGCCGTTCACCTGCGCTTCGATGTGCAGCGTTCGACGCTGCCCGGCTTCTACAAGGAGCGCCTGATGCAGCTGTCGGATCAGCGCATCAGCAAGGAAGGTGTCATCATCATCAAGGCGCAGAGCCATCGCACCCTCGAGCTGAACAAGGAAGATGCGCTGGCGCGCCTCAAGGCGATGATTCTGGAGGCCGTCAAGGTGCAGAAGGCGCGCCGTGCGACAGCGCCCAGCAAGGGCGCCAAGCGTCGCCGCGTCGACAGCAAGACGCGCAAGGGCAAGATCAAGGCCATGCGCGGCAAGGTACAGGACTGACCCCGCCGAGGGCGGCGGCCTGCTTACAGCTCACGTCAGGGACGACAATTCATGCGCAACATCATCAGCTCGGCCGTGCTGGGCGGCCTGCTGGCCGTGGGAATGGTCTGGAGTGGCAGCTATCTCAAGCAGGCCGCGCAGGTGTGGGAATCTTCCAGCCGCGTGGTCACCGTCAAGGGGCTCGCGGAGCGTGAGGTCAAGGCCGACCTGGCCCTCTGGCCGCTGCACTTCAGCGTCAATGCCAATCAGCTGACCGGCCTTCATGAGGCGCTGGCCAATGATGAGCGCAAGATTCGCGCCTTTCTCACCGCCCGGGGCTTCCCCGCCGACCAGGTCAGCGTGACCTCTCCTCAGGTGACTGACCTCTACGCCAACAGCTACAACGCCCAGCGTCCGGATGAGCGCTATCGCGCCGAAGCCACGGTGCTGGTGCGCTCGCCCAAGGTCGACCTCGTCAAGCAGAGTGCCTCACTGACCGGTGAGCTGGTGCGCGAAGGTATCCTGCTCTCGGCTGACTATGCCTATCGCACCGAATTCCTGTTCACGGGGCTTGAAGCCATCAAGCCCGACATGATCGCGGCCGCGACCGCGGATGCCCGGCGCGCCGCCCAGCAGTTCGCGGAGGATTCCGGCAGCACGGTCGGTCACATCAAGCATGCCAGCCAGGGCTATTTCTCGATCTCGGATCTCGACAGCTATACCCCTGACATCAAGAAAGTCAGAGTCGTGACCACCATCGACTACACCCTGAGCCACTGATCACCTCTCGACAGCCCCCTTCTTCGCCATATGGAGCCCCCATGTCCGATACCCCGCTGAGCAAGACCCAGACGAGCTTCTATCGACGCCTGTTCGTGGCCCACCTCATCGCGCATGACATCGCCAGCGTACCGGCCATCATCGCGGCCACCGGCATGCCGCGTCGCACCGCCCAGGACACCATCACTGCCCTGGGTGAGCTCGAGATCGTCTGTGAATTCCAGCGTGAGGAAGGTCAGCGCAACAATATCGGCCACTACGTGATTCGTGACTGGGGGCCGATCAATGCCCAGTGGGTCGCCGACAACGCCGAGCGCCTGCAGAAGGCACTGGGCTATGCGTGAGAGGCGTGAGCTTCATCGAAAACGAGGTCCGAGAAATGACGGTCGAAAATGAGGGTCTAGGGATGAGGATCGAGAAGTGAAGGTCGACAGATGGCTTTCAAGAACAAGCTCTCAAGAATGAGCTTTCAAGCATGAGGCCTGCAGCATGATGGCTGAGATATGACGGCCGAGATTCTAAACAGTGCCGTTCAGCATGGTGTGATCGCCATGCTGATCCAGCTGGCGCTTTGGCCGCTATTTGGCGTGTGGTCGGCAGGTGCCATCGCCGTGGCCCTGTTTCTGGGCCGCGAGATCGCTCAGCACGAATACAAGGGCGACGGCCCCAAGGCGGAGCGCTGGGACTACGGACTGCTGCAACACTGGAATCTGGATTCCTGTCTCGATGTCGCCCTGCCGCTACTCTGCTGTATGTGCCTGGCCAGCACGGTCTGGGCGCTCAGGCGCTATCGGGCCAGAACATGACCCTGTGCGCGCCCTGCGAATAAATGAGACGCGCACATGCACGGCGAAGAGCAGATGCACGGCGAAGAGTGAACGTCGTAAAAAGCGTGTGCCGCAAAAGCCCTTGCCGCAACAGTGTGCGCCGTAAAAAGTGAAAAACCTGCACAGTCTTCTCTGAACGGCTCCCCTTCCCCAGCGCTGCGTTCTACCCTTCCTTGTCCTGCAGGTTTTTCTGTCTTTGTAGTCTTTCTGGCTGTCTCGCTTGCCCTGCGCTCGCCTGTCTCTTGCCTACATCTGGCCTGCTTTCCCCCTCAGCACGGCACAACGACATTCGCTGAAGAGCGTTGCCTCAAGCATCATCAGCCAACGGCAACGCTGGTGACACTGCGCCGTGCGGCGCTCGATACAGTGGCGGAAGGCGCAGAGGCTGCGCGAAGACGCAGCGGATGTCGGGCGTGAGCCTGTAGGTATGCCGAGAGCGTTTCCGGGCGAATGCCGGGATGCTGGAAGACGTAATCCTCGGTGATGATCGACAGAAATTCAGCACTGCGTGCACCCGCGACCTCAAACCCCAGGATGAAATGGCGCGACTGAGAGACCTCGAAGCAGTAGTTCTCGGCGGCCACGGCGCAGGTCTGCACCACATAGCCTCCGCCCAGCTGTTCTCTGAGGATGGAGCGTTCGGGATTGAATCGAGATGCCGTGTAAATGTCTATGATTTTCATTATCACCACCAATATCGACTGGCGCAGTATATACGAAAAACCTAATACTTACATACTTAGAGAACTCATCCTGCCTGCCCCGCCCTTCGAACCGACAGAAAATTGATCCACATCAACTCAATCGGCAGCGCTTTAAAGGTCACATGTCAGAGGCATCTGCCTGGATCGACAGACAAGAACTTGCGCGAGCACAGTGCTGATTGAGCTGAGGGGCCAGGAAAGTGAGCAATACGGGCGAAGGCGAGATGCGGGAGGCTGACGGTTGTCGCAAGAAGGGAAATGAAGAAGGGAAATGAGGAACGGAGAGCAAAAATTAAGAGCGCAGAGCGAACAGTGAAGAGGCAGGTATCTTACGGGCATGCGAAAACGCAAAAAGGCCATCCGTCTCCGGATGGCCTTTTCACTTGAATCTGGTCGGGACGACAGGATTCGAACCTGCGACCTCTGCAACCCCATTGCAGCGCGCTACCAAGCTGCGCCACGTCCCGACTAGTGTCTGGAAGAGCTTCCCCCTCAAGACGAGACGTAATGTACCGCATTGATCTCAAAAAGAAAAGCAGGAATCTCACATTTCTTTACCTGCGTCGTGATCTGGTGTCGCAGTGACGCCTGAATCCGCCGTCGGCATTGCAAAATGCCCGGGTGCGACGCATGTTCATGAAGCAGGCATTCATTGCGCACCTTCGAATGCAACGCCCCATGAACGACAATCGTCCAGAGGAGTTCGCGACTGATGATCCAATTCACGCTTACCACCACGCTCAAGGGCGGCACCAGCGTCAGCGGAGACCCCATCAAGGTCAGCGCCGACAGCGCCCCTGCCGCCGGCAGCCAGATCACCAAGGGGCAATGGCCGGCACTCGATGCCCTGTCACCCAACTTTCCGGTGACAGTGACGGGAGTCGAAGAGGATGACGATGGCAACACCCTAGTACGCCTCAAGGAAGCCGACAGCCCGGATGCCAACGACCCCGACAGTTACCGCTACACGCCCTGGAAGTAACGGCGCGGCGACGCAAATCATTGGGAAGGCATCAGGAGTTATCGCGCCAGCGTCGAACAGGCAATATATTGCCCATCACACGCAAAAGCGACCCACGTCATTGCGCGCAGTGATGGATGAGGCATTTTTTGACTCGCCATGCGTTAGCATAGGGTTTGCGCGCCCTTCGTTGGCTCTGGCGAGCTGTGGCTGATGATGAGGTGGTGTATCATCCCGCCTTTCCCGGTTGGTGCCTGCCGTGCACTGACATCTCGATGCCCGAGGTCACATGGTCAGCCCATTGAAATTGATAGTTACCTCCTGGCGTTGGCTGGTCGGCAATACCGGCTCCGCCCGCGAGATACTCCATCATGGCTTTCTCGTTTCCGCTGTCTTCATCGGGTTGATTTCGGCCCTCTTCAACTCCCTGTTTGACCTCACCCTGCCGGCGTACAACATCGTGCTGGTCATCATCAGCGCGTTCATAGCCCTGATATGGTATCGCTCGCGCTTTCATGGTGAGTTCCAGCGCATGGCCTGGTTGTTCTGTGCGCTGGTGACCTTCGTGATGCTGCCTGGCAATTGGCTATTCAATCATGGCGCGACCGGTCCCACCCTGCTGTTCTATCTAATGGCGGCAGCCTATGTGCTAGCGGTACTTCCAGCTAATCCCAAGCGCCGTGGCATCATCATCATTGGCCTTATGTTCATGCCTTGGGGGCTGCTGGCCTTCGAGTATTCAAGGCCGGGGCTAGTCAGCGGCTATGCCACAGAAGGCATGCGCTTCATTGACATGGGCTTCAGTTACACGCTCTCTTTTGGACTGCTCAGCGTAGTGATCGCAGGCTACGCTCGACGCATCCATGAAGAGCGTGATATTGCCAATGCCTATGCCGCTCGACTCGAGCGCCTCAACTTACTGGATAGCCTAACCGGGCTCTACAACCATCGCGCCATCCACGAACAGGCTAAAGCCTGGATCAGGCGTTCGCAAAGTTCCTGTTTGCTAATCTGTGATCTGGATCATTTCAAGATGATCAATGACAACCATGGGCATCCATACGGCGACACGGTACTGGAAGAATTCTCACTCCATGTCAGTCTGCTAACGCAGGAGTTCTCGGGAGAAGCAGGACGCTATGGCGGCGAGGAGTTCATGATCCTGATTCCCGGCACCCTGGCGTCGGCTCGCCAGTTCGACAGATGCCTGCGGGAGCGCTGCGAAGCCACGCCCCTGATGCACGGGGTGATCCTCTTCAGCACCGGCGCCAGCGAATTGCACGCCGATGACACCCTGTCGAGCTGGGTCAAGCGCAGTGATGACGCTCTCTATCACGCCAAGGAAAATGGCCGAGGCCGTCTGATGGTCGACAAGGACCTGAACGTCATCTGAACCCCGGCAGGATCGAATCAGCCTCGATCAAGGCAGCCGCTCCGGCTGAGCCATCCCTAAATATATCGCCCCCGCAAGCAAGGCTTGAGAGGGCGCTGTCGTTGGGACCGGATGCGAGGCTGATGTCGCTCAGCGCTCGCCCTTCAGCCACTCGAGGTTGATCTCGTGCTGGCCGTTGTCATCGGTGATGAAGATGGTGCCTTCGGAGATCATCACGGTCCACTTGATGTTGCGTGGCAGCGACTCGGTGATGGCGTCCAGCGAACCTTCCGGCACGGCCGCGATGTTGAGGTTGGAGAGCCCCGCCACCGCCGGCACGACCTTGGTTTCCCACACACGCAGGCTGCCATAGGCCAGCAGCGAGGTACGCTCGGTGCGTCGCGAGCACCAGGTCAGGCGTTCGGCATCCGGCTGACCGACTTCGATCCAGTGCAGGACACGGCCATCGAGGCTCTTTTCCCACAGCGCCGGCTCATCGACATCGGACAGGCCGCGACCAAACGCGATGTTCTCGTTGTACCACAGGGCGTGGCCCAGCAGGCGCACGCAGAGACGCAGTTCGGTTTCGGAGGGATGACGAGCCACGGTGAAGCGCAGGGTCTCGTAGACGCCGCGATCCAGGTCGGTCAGCGACAGATCCACCTTGTAAGGCGTGGAAGACAGGGCCATGAAAATCTCTTCTTGAAAAGGCAGACGTCTTGGAAAGGCGATGGCAGGAAGACACTCTGCCGATAAAGCACCATGCTCCTCGACTGAACCACGCGCGTGACAGGGCAAGCGCGTGGGTGCGGAGCGCAGAGTCTACCCTAGCCGGGCCCTGAACGCCCGACTCCTGCCTGGCGCGCGCGCCCTCAGGCGAGGTGACGCGCCACCAGGGCATCGATGGCATCGATATCGCTCAGGCTTTCGCGCGCCATGATCAGCTCGCGCCCGAGTGCCAGCGCCCGCCGCTCGGCACGCGCGCGGGTGGTCTCATCGCTGATGGATTCGAGTTCCAGAATATGCGCAAGCCCCACGGTGCGGCGGATCAGCTCACAGCCGGCGTAGCCGAGTGCGTCACGCAACATGCGAGCCAACAGACGCTCAGCCACGCCCGGCGCAGCGAAGCTGGCATCCGGCGTGTCGGCGGCCTGCTCACGATACTCCCGAGTGAAGCTTTCCCAGCTGGCGACCGCCTGGGCACGCAGCTGTGCCACGTAGTCACGCTTGTCGCCCTGCTCTCCCTCAAGCTCGGTATGCGCGCAGGCCGCCAGCCACAGTGCTGCCAACCAGCTGCCGATATCGAAGCCCGCCGGACCGAAGAAGCCGAATTCCGGATCGATGACCTTGGTGCTGTCTTCCCCCACGAAGATCGAGCCCGCATGCAGATCGCCATGCAGCAGCGCCTCGGGCGCGGACAGGAAACGCTGCTTGAGCTCCGCCACTTCGACTTTCAGGGCGGCGTCCTGCCACAGGGCTTCGGCATCCGCGCGCAGCGCCGGATTGATGCTGTTGCGCTCGTGATCACAGAACGGATCGATGAAGAACAGGTCTTCGGTGATCTTGCACTGATCGGGATTGATGAAGCGTGCGACGCGCGCCTTCTTGTCGTGGGCATCGAGTGCCAGATCGCTGCTGCGATACAGCGTGGTGGCCAGAAAACGCCCCATCTGCTCGCCCAGCCGCGGCAATGACGCACGCTCCAGGAAGGCATGGCGCAGATTGCGGTGATCACCGATATCTTCCATCACGATCGCCGAGCGAGCTTCATCGAAATGATGAAGCGCCGGCACCAGGTCCGGCGCGCAGTCGGCCTCGAACTGCAGGGTTTCCGCCTCGATGCGCACACGCACCAGCGACAACGGCCAGCTTTCGCCGATGATGCGCACCCAGGGCAGGCCCTGCTTGACGATCACCGAGGCGGAGCGGTCCGGCGTACAGACGCGATAGACATAGTTGATGTTGCCATCGCCGATCTCTTCGACCTGAAGTGCTTCAGCGGTCGCGAAGGCCGGATAGCGCGCACCGACGTGCTGGCGCGCGAAGGCGATCACATCCACATCATCGCGAAACTGATAGTCGATGGAGGGTGCAGTGCTAGCGGTGGAGTCTTGAGCAGTCATGGCGGGTCTCAGCGCTGAATCATGAAGTCGCCGGCCTCGGTGGCGCTTGGCGCGCATGGCACGTGAAGCACATCAAGGCTCTCACCTTATTCTTTACAGACATAAGAAGGCGATCAGTTATAGCGAGAAGATGCCTGCTGGCGCGGCGATTGGCAAGACCTGCCGAGCGAGTTTTGCTCAGTTCGGCAGGCGCTTGTTGCATGCAGGGCTTTGCATGCAGGACTTTTCATGCAGAATGCTGCATTACTGGATGGGTGCCAGCAGATAGGCCGCCCGCGAGACCAGCTTGCGCCACATCGGCCGCGCATCCAGCTCTTCGCAGCTGATTTCACGGCAGTGGCGGAAGTCTTCCTCGAGCATCGCCTCCACTTCCGAGGCAAACTGGTGATCAGGCACGAACGCCGTGATCTCGAAGTTGAGGCGGAAGGAGCGATTGTCGAGATTGACGGTGCCGATGGTCGCCGTATGGCTATCCATCAACATCACCTTCTGATGCAGAAAGCCTGGCTGATAGCGGAAGACACGCACGCCGGAGCGAATCATCTCTGACAGGAACGAGAACGCCGACAGGAACACCAGCAGGTGATCGGGACGCTCAGGAATCATCACCCGCACATCCACCCCACGCAGCGCCGCGATCTTGAGCGCATCCTGCACGCCCTGGTCCGGCACGAAATAGGGGCTGGTGATCCAGATGCGGCTGACCGAGGAGTGAATCGCCTGCTGCACCAGCAGGCTGGCCGTCTCGCGGCGGTCCGCCGGACCGGAGGGCACGATCACCACATGCTGACATTCGTCACAGCTGATCTGTGGCTGCCATTCGAGTGACAGCACCTCACCGGTTGCCCAGTGCCAGTCTTCCCAGAAGGCTTCCTGCAGCCCCATCACGCTGGGCCCCTCAAGCTTGAGGTGGGTATCACGCCAGGCGCCATAGCGCTCGGAATGACCCAGATATTCATTGCCGACATTCAGCCCGCCGACGAAGCCGACGCGGCCGTCGATGACGGTGATCTTGCGGTGATTGCGGAAGTTGATCTGGAAGCGATGGCGCCAGCCGCGCGAGGAGTTGAAGGCACTGACCTCACATCCCGACTCCAGCAGATCATTCAGATAGCCGTCGGGCAGCTTGCGCGAGCCGATCTCGTCATACAGGAAACAGACCCGCACGCCGCGTTCGGCGCGGTGCATCAACTTCTGCTTGAGACGCACCCCCAGCTCATCGTTACGCACGATGAAGAACTGGATAAGGATGTAATCCTCGGCGGCATCGATGGCATGAAACAGCGCATCGAAGGTGTGCTCACCATTGATCAGCAACTTGGCGCGGTTGCCGGTGGTGACCGGCATCATCGCCAGACGCTCGATGGCATCCAGATGGGTGGGGTTGCCGCCCAGCGGGCGTGACAGCCACGGCGACAGCTTGGGCCGAAAGCGCATCAGCACGCGGCGCATGGTCGAGTCGCGCTCCTCACGAGCGCTGACGTAACCATAGAAGCGTGGACGTCCGAACACCCAGTACAGTGGCAGCGCCACGTAGGGGAACGTCAGCAGACACAGAATCCAGGCGATCGCCCCTTGTGAAGTGCGGCTCGACATCAGGGCCATGACGGCGGACATGGCACCGAGGATATGACTGGTCAGCAGGAGAAAGCCGAGTAGCCAGGCGGTCATTGCAACTCCATTGCAGGCGTCAGGGTTGCCAGAGTATGCCACAGCAGCGCGCGCGACGATGCCGTTGCGTTGGCGCTCGTGTAGATGTCTTGAGCGCCGCAAAGCCAAGAACCCCGCCGATGAGTGATCACGGGCGGGGTTCTTCAGGTCATCACAAGGACACTTGCCACAAGGACGCATGCCACAGGACGTGACGATTCATCACTCGGCCGTCATCAGGCGCGGCTGGCGATGATTTCCTTCCACTTGGCCGGGCCCGTCTGGTGCACGGAGACGCCCGCGCTGTCGACGGCCACGGTCACCGGCATGTCTTCGACCTCGAATTCGTAGATCGCTTCCATGCCCAGGTCTTCAAACGCCAGCACGCGTGACTTCTTGATCGCCTGGGCGACCAGGTAGGCAGCGCCGCCGACGGCCATCAGGTAGCTGGACTTGTTGTCACGGATGGCGTCGATCGCGGTCGGGCCACGCTCTGCCTTGCCGACCATGCCCAAGAGGCCGGTCTCTTCCAGCAGGGTGCGCGTGAACTTGTCCATGCGGGTCGCGGTGGTCGGGCCAGCCGGACCGACGACTTCGTCACGGATCGGGTCGACCGGGCCGACGTAGTAGATGAAGCGACCCTTGAGGTCGACCGGCAGCTGCTCGCCGCGCGCCAGCATCTCGGTCATGCGCTTGTGAGCGGCATCACGGCCGGTCAGCAGCTTGCCGTTGAGCAGCAGGGTGTCGCCCGGCTGCCAGCTCTGCACTTCCTCGGGCGTCACGGTGTCGAGGTTGACACGCTTGACGCTGTCGCCCGCTTCACGGGTGATTTCCGGCCAGTCCTCGAGCTTGGGTGCCGGCAGTTCTGCCACACCGCTGCCATCCAGGGTGAAGTGCACGTGACGGGTCGCCGCACAGTTCGGGATGATCGCCACCGGCTTGTTGGCCGCGTGGGTCGGGTAATCCATGACCTTGATGTCGAGCACGGTGGTCAGGCCACCGAGGCCCTGGGCGCCGACGCCAGTGGCGTTGACCTTTTCGAACAGCTCGAGACGGATCTCTTCGGCGCGGTTGGAGGCACCACGCGCCTGCAGCTCCTGGATATCGATCGGCTCGAGCAGGGACTCCTTGGCCAGCTGCATCGCTTTCTCGGCGGTGCCGCCGATGCCGATACCCAGCATGCCGGGCGGACACCAGCCAGCCCCCATCTTCGGAATCTGCTCCAGCACCCAGTCGACCACGGAGTCGGACGGGTTGAGCATCGCGAACTTGGACTTGGCCTCGCTGCCGCCGCCCTTGGCCGCGACGTGGATTTCGACGCTGTCACCCGGCACCAGCTTGTGGTGGATGATGGCCGGCGTATTGTCCTTAGTGTTGGCACGCTTGCCGTCCGGGTCTGCCAGCACGGAGGCGCGCAGCACGTTGTCCGGCAGCAGATAGGCGCGACGCACGCCTTCGTTGACCATGTCGTCCAGGCTCATGTCGGCCTCGAAGCGCACGTTCATGCCGACGTGAACGAAGACGGTGACGATACCGGTATCCTGACAGATGGGACGATGACCCAGGGCGCACATCCGGGAGTTGATCAGGATCTGCGCGATGGCATCCTTGGCGGCAGGATTCTCTTCACGCTCGTACGCCGCGTTCATGGCGTCGATGAAATCCTTCGGATGGTAGTAGGAGATGTACTGCAGCGCGTCGGCGACGCTCTGGATCAGGTCATCCTGGCGGATCACGGTCATCAGGATCGGCTCCTCAAGGGCAAGCGATGGGAAAGACAGACACACTGGCGCGCAGGGCACAGGGGCGATTACTGTTGTCAGGCACGGCAATCGCGCCGCCACGGGGCGAGCGTCAGGTCAGGTGCGCAGGATTATACCTCATGCGAGCACGAGGCGGCAGAGCGAATCCTGCAACCCGCAAGTCATGAGAATTCAGCAGGTTATGGCCCAGTCTGCGTGATGCTCTCCCGGCCGGAGCCGTCTGCTTCGCTGCCGGCAGTCGCGTGCATCGCGAGGCGACTGACGCCGTCCCGTTGCGGTACCGTCTTGTCATGCAGCCTCTCCTTTTTTAACCACGATGACCGCTCAATGACGCCACGCACCTGTTCACCACGCCCCTGTTCACCACGTCCCTGCTCGCCACGCTTCTTCTCGTCACGCTCCTTTTCGCGACGTCTGCTGTCACTGGCCGCTGCCGCGCTCACAGTGTTGCTGGCAGGCTGTGGCACCCAGCCGGGTTCTGGCGCAGGTGACGGGAGCGATACCTTGGACTGGGTGACGTCCTCCCCCCACGGCAAGAGCAATTCGCGGGTTCGCCATCTGGTGTTGCACTACACCGATGATGATCTGCGCGGCTCCCTGATCAGCCTGACCGGCTCTCAGGTCAGCGCGCATTATCTGCTGTCGGCGCCGATGCCCGAGACCGGCCTGCCGCGCGTCTATCCGCTGGTGCCGGAAGCGCGCCGCGCCTGGCATGCCGGCGTCAGCCAGTGGGGTGAGCGCAGCAATCTCAATGACACTTCCATCGGCATCGAGATCGTCAATGCCGGGCCGCTGGCACTGGTGCCACTGCCGGCAGGCGAGCAGGAAGACGCCAGGGCGGCGGTCGCCAGACGCTGGTCCCCCTCGCGTGACTTCGCGCCGTGGAGCGAGGCGCAGATCAGCGCACTGATCACGCTGCTCAAGCCCATCATCGCGCGCCATGGCATCAAGGCGGTGGATGTCGTCGGGCATTCGGACATCGCCCCTGAGCGCAAGACCGACCCCGGCCCGCGCTTCCCCTGGCAGCGTCTGCATGAGGCCGGCATTGGTGCCTGGCCACGCACCTCTGACGTGCTGTGCTTCCAGCGCCAGCTGGCAAGTGAGGGCCTGCCATCACAAGAGGTTCTGCTCACCGCGCTCACGCATTACGGCTATCCGGTGGACGCCGCACGTCCCGAATTGGCGATTGCCGCGTTCCAGGCGCATTTTCGTCCCGGGGCGATCAGCGGGGCCTTCGATGCCGAGAGTGCCGCGATATTGCTGGCACTCAACTCACGTTACCGCCAGTCGCCGGGCTGCCAGCCGACCTGAGGCCGCCAGGTGTGGGGCCTGTGCAGTCATCTGAATGTCATTTCTCTGTCACTTTTCTGACGCAGCATCGGTTCGTCCTTGACGCGCCAAACAGATTTGCATGGCAGTTTGACGACCGCCGTCTACTCTGGGATGAGGCATGACCAGAGAGGGTCATGGACACACAAGCTAGCGACTGGCTCGGAGAAGCCGGAATACCCCATCACAATGAGGTTCATCATGGCTGACAACATTCTCAGTGCAGTACCTGATACGGCAGCAGACATGACAACACCCGCCACATCCCCCGGCGCTCTCGGATTCGTCGTCTGTGATGACAATCGCATCTACGGCGCGGGCATGAGCGAAGAAGACTGCCTCGACAACGCCCTCGAGTGCCTGTGTGGTTACTGTGAGCGCAGCGCGCTCAAGAAGATGCTGGAACTGTGCCAGGCCGGCGTGCGCTACCCCCTGCGCCAGCTTCCCGCCAGCCAGGCATGCGTCAACAGCTGCCAGGCCTCGGGCCCCACCGATCATTACCGCATTCATGACGGCGTTGCCTACATGCCCGAAGAGTTTCCCGAATCTCTCTCTGCCTGACCTCTGCTCACGCAGGTCACTGGTACTGATAAAGGGACTGGCACGAGCAGCACACCACTGACCGAGCCAGCCTTAGCCCTCTCCTTTCCCTCCTTCCCACACTTCCACCTCATCCCGATCTCGAGAGCGAAAAAAGACGCCGCCCCCGGCACTGACGATTCAGTGCCGGGGGCGGCGTTCTGGTGTGGTGAACCCGATCGACTTGCGAGCGATCAGCCTCCGAGATAGGCGCGGCGTACATCGTCATTGGCCAGCAGCGCCTTGCCGCTATCCGCCAAGACCACTCGACCATGCTCCAGCACATAACCGCGATCGGCGATCGACAAGGCACGATGGGCGTTCTGCTCCACCAGGAAGATGGTGGTGCCCTGCTCGCGCAACTGCTCGACGATCTCGAAGATCTGCCCGATCACGATGGGCGCCAGCCCAAGCGATGGCTCATCGAGCAACAGTAGCCGCGGCCGACTCATCAGGGCGCGCCCGATGGCCAGCATCTGCTGCTCTCCACCGGACATGGTGCCGCCGCGCTGCTGGAAGCGCTCCTTGAGACGCGGGAAGAGCCCCAGCACGTGCTCGATGCTGCGCTCGTTCTCCTCCTTGCTCTGGTAATAACCGCCCATGGCCAGGTTTTCCTCCACCGTCATGCCGGTGAAGATGCGGCGACCTTCCGGCACCACCGACAGCCCACCACGCATCACGCGCGCCGTGGGCGTGCCGGTGATCTCCTCGCCCTCGAACCACACTCGCCCGCTGGTCGGACGCGGATCGCCACAGATCGACATCAGAAGCGTCGTCTTGCCGGCGCCGTTGGCACCGATCAGCGTCACGATCTCGCCCTGGCCGACGGCCAGCGAGACATCATTGAGCGCCTGCACCGGCCCGTAGTGGGTGGTCAGATGCTCGAGGGCCAGCATGGCCTCCCGGGGCGCGAGCTCCTCACCGGCAAGCGTGGCCTCGGGCGTCACGTCTTCGACATGCTCACTCATGATCACTCTTCCCCCAGATAGGCCTTGATCACGGCATCGTTGCGCCGTATGTCCTCCGGACTGCCATCCGCCAGCGGCTGGCCCTGATTGACCACGTAGATGTGGTCCGAGATGCCCATCACCAGGCTCATGTCATGCTCGATCAACAGCACCGAGATGCCTTCATCGCGGGTCAGGCTGACGATCAGATCATCCAGATCACGCGTCTCGTTGGGATTGAGGCCCGCCGCCGGCTCATCCAGCATCAGCAGCCGCGGCCTGGCGACCATGCAGCGTGCGATCTCGAGTCGACGCTGCTGGCCATAGGCCAGATTGCCAGCCTCGCGGTTGGCGAATTCAAGCAGACCGACTCGCTCCAGCCAGTCGCCGGCATGCTGCATCAGCGCCTTTTCACTGCGTCGATAGCCCGGCGTCTTGAACAGTCCCTTGAGAAGATTGCGTTCGGCGTGCATGTGCTGCGCCACCAGCAGGTTCTCGATGACGGTCATCTCCTTGAACAGCCGCACGTTCTGGAAGGTGCGCACCATGCCGGCCTGGGCGATGCGATAGCCCGGCAGACGATGCATGGCGCGGTTCTGGAAATACACCTCGCCACCGGTGGGCTGATAGAAGCCGGAGATGCAGTTGAAGACGGTGGTCTTGCCCGCACCATTCGGCCCGATGACCGACACCACCTCGCCCGGATGCACCTGCAGCGTCACGCCGTCCACTGCCTTGAGGCCACCGAACTGCATGTTGAGGTCGCGCACATCCAGCAATGGCGCTCCGCCCTCGGCGCGCGCCTGACGACGCGCGGAGGCAACCGGTGTCGGATTGTCGAGGTCTTGCCTGTCGCGGACCTGCTTGTCATGTGTATCAGCCACGGTCGAGCTCCATCTGCGGTCGTTTGAGCGGCACCAGGCCCTGAGGACGCCAGACCATCATCAACACCATCATCAGTCCGAACAACAGCATGCGATATTCATTGAATTCGCGGGCCAGCTCCGGCAACAACGTCATGGCGATCGCCGCCAGGATCACGCCCAGCTGCGAGCCCATCCCGCCCAGCACCACGATGGCCAGAATGATCGCCGACTCGATGAAGGTGAAGGACTCGGGGCTGATGAAGCCCTGACGCGCGGCGAAGAAGGCGCCGGCGAAGCCCGCGAAGCTCGCGCCGATCGTGAAGGCCGAGAGCTTGATGCCGGTGGGGTTCATGCCCAGCGAGCGACAGGCGATATCATCCTCGCGCAGTGCCTCCCACGCCCGCCCGATGGGCATGCGCAGCAGGCGGTAGATCACGAACAGCGTGATCAGCACCAGGATCAAGGCCAGCAGATACAGGTAGATCACCTTGAGGGCCGGGTCGTAGTCGATGCCGAAGTACTCATGGAAGGCGATGTTGCCCTCGTCGGCGCGCCGCGAAAACTCGAGGTTGAACAAGGTCGGCTTGGGAATGCGCGCGATGCCATTCGGGCCGCCGGTCAGCTCGGTCCAGTTGTTGAGCAGGATGCGGATGATCTCGCCGAAGCCCAGCGTCACGATGGCCAGGTAATCCCCGCGCAGTCGCAGTACCGGGAAGCCGAGCAGATAGCCGAACAGCGCCGTCATCAACCCGGCGATGGGCAGCGCCTCCCAGAAGCTGAAGCCCAGATAGCTATTGAGCAGCGCATAGGTATAGGCCCCGACGGCGTAGAAGCCCACGTAGCCGAGATCCAGCAGCCCGGCGAGCCCCACCACCACGTTGAGCCCCAGGCCCAGCATGATGTAGATCAGCGTCAGGGTCGCGAGATCCACCGCCGAGCGGTTGGAGAGGAACGGGAAGATCAGCAGTGCGCCGATGGCCAGCATGATCCACAGCTGACGCTTCTGGCCGCTCATCACATCGGGGACGCTGAAACGTGAGGGTTTGCGGGTACGCGCCCGCCACTCCTCGATCTGCGGGCGTACCAGCTGATGCAGGAAGACGGCCAGTGCCGCGGCCAGCAACCAGCCCCAGGTATCCATGCCCATCAAGCGTACCGTGGTGGTGATGCCGGTGGATTCGAGCTGTACCCCCAGCACCGAGCCGCCCAGCACGAGGGTCAGCACGGCGGCCGCGAGCGCCGACCACCAGGGGCGCCGATAGGCAGGCTGGGGCGGCAACGTCTCGGCAGGCGAGGTGCCCGCTTTCTTCAGAGTCTGTTTCGCAAGCTTGGGCATCAGATCTTCTCCACTTCGGGCTTGCCGAGAATCCCGGAGGGACGGAACAGCAGAATCAGGATCAGCAGTCCGAAGGCCACCACGTCCTTGTATTCCGTGGACAGGTAACCGCCGGTCAGTGCCTCCGCGACTCCCAGCAGCAGTCCGCCCAGCATCGCGCCGGGGATGCTGCCGATACCGCCCAGCACCGCCGCCGTGAACGCCTTGAGGCCGGCCAGGAAGCCGATGTAGGGATTGACCACGCCGTAGTACATGCCGAGCAGCAGGCCCGCCACGGCGGCAAGCGCCGCCCCGATCACGAAGGTCATCGAGATGATCATGTCGGTATTGATGCCCAGCAGACGCGCCATGCCGGCATCCTGCGAGCAGGCACGACAGGCACGTCCCAGGCGGGAACGAGAGATGAAGGACGACAGCAGCAGCATGCACACCAGGGTGACGCTGAAGATGATCACCTGCATGTAGGAGAGATTGACCGCGAAGCTTTCCAGCCCGAACTCCCAACCGCCCGGGATCAGGCTGGAGATCGCCATGTCCCGCGAGCCCTGGGCCAGCCGCATGTAGTTCTGCAGGAAGATCGACATGCCGATCGCCGAGATCAGCGCGATCAGACGCTTGGAGCCACGTACCGGGCGATAGGCCACCCGCTCCACGGCAAAGCCGTAGGCGCAGGACACCAGCACCGCCACCAGCAAGGCGGCCGCCATCAGAAAGAAGGGGTTGGCGATGCCCAGCATGCCCAGCGCCGCGATGACGATAAAGGTCACGTAGGTGCCGATCATGTAGATCTCGCCGTGGGCGAAATTGATCATGCCGATGATGCCGTAGACCATCGTGTAGCCGATGGCGATCAAGGCATAGGTACTGCCGATGGTCATGCCATTGATGACCTGTTGCAGGAAGTAGAGGATGTCTTCCATTGAAACGACCCTTGGCCGCGACTGTCTTCGGCTTGTGGCCGGTGACCGTCAGGGAAATGCCGCATGCGCGGCGACAACGGGAAGGCACGGCGATATTGCATCACCGTGGACTCGACCGAACGGAGAAGCCCGCCATGCCTGGTGGCATGACGGGAAGCGTCTCGGGGTTGATCCACCACGGCCACATGAGATCTCGAATGAGACGTCACATGGCCGTGGCGAAGGCTGGGCTCAGACGAGCAGAGGCCAGCCGATGATCAATGTGCCGCTTCGCTCTTGGTTCCGTCGGCGTGCCAGTTGTAGACGACGAAGTTGAAGTCCTTCAGATCGCCCTTCTCGTCGTATTCGACCTTGCCGATGGGCGTGTCGAAGCTGTTGGCGCGCAGATATTCGGCGACGTCATACGGGTCGGTGGAGTCGGCGCCCTTGATGCCATCGGCGATCAGTTCCACCGCGGTGTAGGCCGGCATGACGAACGGGCCGGAGGGGTCCTGATCCTTGTCCTTGAAGGCCGCGACCAGATCGGCGTTCTTCGGGTCGGTCTCGAAGGCCGGCGGCAACGTCACGTAAAGCCCTTCGGAGGCCTGACCGGCGATCTTGGAAATGTCCGGGTTGCCGACCCCTTCCGGGCCCATGAAGGGGGAATCGAAGCCCAGCTCACGCGACTGACGCAGCAAGAGGCCCAGCTCCGGGTGATAGCCACCGTAATAGACGAAGTCGACGTTCTCCTTCTTGAGCTTGGAGATCAGCGCCGAGAAATCCTTGTCGCCCGCCGTGATGCCCTCGAACAGCACCACATCGATGCCCGCCTCCTCGACGGTGTCGCGCACGCCGGTGGCGATGCCTTCCCCATACTGCTGCTTGTCGTGGATCACGGCCATGTGCTTGGGCTTGATCGTCTCGGCGATATAGCGCCCGGCGACCGGCCCCTGCAGGGAATCCAGGCCGATGGTGCGGAAGACCAGCTCATAGCCCTGCTCGGTGATGGTCGGGCTGGTGGACGCCGCCGTGATCATCATCACGCCTTCCTCGGCGTAGATGTCCGAGGCCGGCTGGGTCGCGCTGGAGCACAGGTGCCCGATCACGTACTGGACACCGTCATTGACGATCTGGTTGGCCACCGCCACCGCCTGCTTGGGATCACAGGCGTCGTCGTATTTGACGCCCTTGAGCATCTCGCCGTCGACGCCACCGGCGGCATTGATCCGCTCGATGGCCATCTCGGCACCGATGAACTGCATGTCACCGTACTGGGCGACCGGCCCCGTGACCGGGCCTGCCATGGCGATGGTGATATCGGCCTGAGCCTGGGTGGACATCGCCGCGGCGATACCGAGAGCGAGAAGAGACCTGCGCATCATGATGAGAATTCCTGTTCCCGATTATTGTTGTACTACGGCCGGGCAGACCTGACTGACGCCTGGTGGCAGCGCTGGGCTGACCGAAAAGGGCTGGCGACAGTGTCTGTCATTCGCTGACCTTGTGCGCCGCTGCCAGCCTGCAGGCAGGGGATCGACACGTCAGGAATGCCTTGAAAGCATTATTGGCAGCAGCGAATACGCATGTAAAGTGACCGTTTGGCCGCTCATGAATGCGGCTCGGTAGCCTGCCAATAGCGAAAAGCACCACGCTTTCCCATGTGGCCAGACAATCCTCGGAAAACCTGATCAAAGCCAGTCATTGGCACATGCCAACACGCGGATAACAGGTTTTCCCTCTCCTCTCGCACCATCAGGACGCACCGCAGCCCCCTGCCCGGCTACGCCCAAGGTTGTAAGAGAAGCAATCCTGCCGCCCTCCCCGAGCAACCGGTTGCTCCTGAGCCATGCACTGAGCTGCAATGTGGCGAGCTGCAAGGTAACGAGCAAGATAACGGGATAACTTGTTGATGGCACTCCCCCGTCAGATATCCGCCAGCCCTGAACGCCACGCGCCCGACGATGGGTGACATCGTCGGGCGCGCAGGGTCATGCCTTTAGCAACGCGAATGCTGGGGGATGGAGAATAGCGTCAGCCCAGCGCGATCAGGCGATTGCGGACATCGTTGATCTGGTCGCGCAGTCGACCGGCTTCCTCGAACTCGAGGTTCTTGGCCGCGGCAAACATGGCATCTTCGAGACGGCTGATCTCCTTCTCGAGCGCCTGAGGCCCTTCGGCCGCCAGCGCGGCGTAGTCCGGCGTCTCTTCCGCCACCTGACGCTCGCTGCCCTTGCGACGGCTGCTCTTGCGGCCCGGCGCCTGGGCACCTTCCATGATATCCGCCACCGACTTGGTGATGGTGCGCGGCGTGATGCCGTGCTCGTCATTGAAGGCCATCTGCTTCTCGCGACGGCGTTCGGTCTCGGCAATGGCCCGCTGCATGGAATCGGTGATGCGATCCCCGTACAGAATGGCCTTGCCGTTGGCGTTACGCGCCGCGCGACCGATGGTCTGGATCAGGGAGCGTTCCGAGCGCAGGAAGCCCTCCTTGTCGGCATCCAGAATCGCCACCAGCGAGACCTCCGGAATATCGAGGCCCTCACGCAGCAGGTTGATGCCGACCAGCACATCGAACTTGCCCAGACGCAGGTCACGAATGATCTCGACCCGCTCGACGGTGTCGATATCGGAGTGCAGATAGCGCACCCGCACGTCGTGCTCGCCCAGATACTCGGTCAGGTCTTCCGACATGCGCTTGGTCAGCGTGGTGATCAGCACGCGCTCGCCGACCTTAGTGCGCGCGCGAATCTCCGAGAGGACGTCATCCACCTGGGTCGAGGCCGAACGCACCTCGATGACCGGGTCGAGCAGCCCGGTGGGACGTACCACCTGCTCCACCACCTGGCCGGCATGCTCTTCCTCATAGGGGCCAGGCGTCGCCGAGACGAATACGGTCTGCGGCAGGATGCTCTCCCACTCCTCGAATTTCATCGGGCGGTTGTCGAGGGCCGACGGCAGACGGAAGCCGTACTCCACCAGCGTTTCCTTGCGCGAACGGTCACCGCGATACATGCCACCGACCTGCGGCACGCTGACGTGGGACTCATCGATGAAGACCAGCGCGTCCTTGGGCAGGTAGTCGAAGAAGGTCGGCGGCGCATTGCCGGGATCACGCCCCGACAGATAGCGCGAGTAGTTCTCGATGCCGTTGCAGTAGCCCAGCTCCATCATCATCTCGATGTCATAGAGGGTGCGCTGCTCCAGGCGCTGGGCCTCGACCAGCTTGTCGTGCTTGCGCAGGTAATCGAGGCGCTCGACCAGCTCTTCCTTGATGTGATCGACCGCAGCGACGATGGTCTCGCGCGGTGTCACGTAGTGACTCTTGGGATAGATGGTCATGCGCGGCACCGACTCGGCCACTTCGCCGGTCAGCGGATCGAACAGCCGGATGGAGTCGATCTCGTCATCGAACAGCTCGACACGCACCGCCTGCTCTTCGGAATCGGCCGGGAAGATGTCGATCACGTCGCCGCGCACCCGATAGGTACCGCGCCGGAAATCCATATCGTTGCGGGTGTACTGCAGCTCAGCCAGACGCCTGAGGAAGCCGCGCTGATCGATCTGCTCGCCACGATTGAAGTGCAGGCGCATCTTCAGGTATTGATCCGGGTCACCCAAGCCGTAGATGGCCGAGACGGAGACCACGATGATCGCATCGCGGCGTTCCAGCAGCGCCTTGGTCGCCGACAGACGCATCTGCTCGATGTGGTCGTTGATCGAGGCATCCTTCTCGATGAAGGTGTCCGAGGAGGCGACGTAGGCTTCGGGCTGGTAGTAATCGTAATAGGAGACGAAATATTCGACGGCGTTGTCGGGGAAGAACGACTTGAACTCGCCGTACAGCTGTGCCGCCAATGTCTTGTTGGGGGCCATGACGATGGCCGGACGCTGCAGGCGCTCCACGATGTTGGCCACCGTGAAGGTCTTGCCGGAGCCGGTCACGCCCAGAAGGGTCTGATGCGCCAGGCCCGCGTCCAGGCCGGTGATCAGCTTCTCGATGGCCGCCGGTTGGTCACCGGCCGGCTGAAACTTGGAATCGATGCGAAATGGTTTGCTCATGCGCTCTCAATGGTGGCAGTCAGTCGAGTCTTCAACTGACGACAGGCAGATGATTGCCCGGCGGCATCATTCGCTCGCGGGCGCTTCTCGACTGGTCACCGAGACCCGGGTGCTGGTCATCAGGCGATGGATGGGGCAACGCTCGGAGATCTCGATCAGGCGCGCGCGGGTCTCGGCGTCCAGCTCATGACCCTCCTCGGCCAGGAACTGCATGCTGACCGTGAGGCGATATTCGCTGTTGCTGCCACGGCGCTCGTCGCTGTCGTCCCGGTCGACCGTGGTGATGATCCCCGCCAGCGGCAAGCCCTTGCGCCGGGCGTACATCTGCACGGTGATCGACTTGCAGGCCCCCAGCGACAGATCGAAATAGTCATGCGGATCCGGGGCGCTCTCGTCGCCACCGACCACCGCCGGCACATCGACCAGCAACTCATCAAAGCTTGCGACCTGTACCCGTTGCACGAAGCTGCCTGACCGACGGCTGATTACCTCGATGCTCATTCGTCACCTCCCTGTCGCTGATCTGTCCGTGATCCCGCTCGTGAGACGTTGCCTGTTTCCCGCCTGTCCAGCGTCACCGCACTGCGGTCACTTGACCTTGTAACCGGCCTTCTCGACCGTCTTGACCAGCGCGTCATAACGCACCTGACCGTCGACTTCGGCAAAGCCACGCCCGACCTCCGCTTCCTTGACGCCGTCCATCATCATCAGCGCCGTGGTGACCTTGTTGACGTCTTTGACGCTCTCGACGCCGATCAGAGTAAGAGAAAAGCTGGCCATCGTGTCATTCCTGTCATGCAGTAAAAAAGGGGCGCCGCGGCGCATTGCAGCCGTCAAGAATAGCACGGTTGCCTGACAGTCAGCGCGGATCAGACTCGTCGCGAGCCAGGCCCGAGAAACGCCTGGCAGGACGGGAACACTGATTTGCCCGTTCTTTTGAGGCCACATGTGGCACAAGGGGCTGACAGCCGCCAGCTGGCGCGTGACAATGCGGGCATCCGACATGCCGCATGGTTGCCAGTGCGCCACCGGCAGTTCACTCCTTCGCAACAGGATGATGGTAGATGAATCCCTTGAAGACCCTGATGCAAGACCACGGCTACCAGCTCGGCGAGGACGGCCGCCTGACGCTGGGTGAGCCAGCCGACGCCTCCATGCCACTCGCTGACATGCCTCACGCTGGCGTAGCCGACCGTGCCTTGGCCGAAAATGCACTGACCCCGCTGGGCAATTTCGAGGTACTCGAGGTCTGCGGCAAGGATGGCGAACGCTTTCTGCAGGGACAGACCTCACAGCAGCTGAGTCTGGTCGATGGCGAGCTGGCGCCGCTGACGACCTTCTGCACCCCGAAGGGACGCATTCTGGCCATGGCTCAGCTGCTGCGCGTCAGCGAAGAGCGCCTGTGGCTCGTGATGCCGGCGGGCACCGCCGAACCGCTGCGTGCCCATCTGGCCAAGTTCGCGCCCTTCTACAAGGTGACGCTGGAGGTGTCGAGTGAGCTGAGCGTGCTCGGCCTGCTCGGCGAACAGACTCTGGCGGCCTGTGCCGATGCCCTCGCGGCACCTGCGCTGGCCGAGCATGACCTGGCCATGCGCTCGGTCCTCCAGTCGCCCCTGCAGTCGAGCGAGGAAGAAGAACCGCAGACCTGCGCGCTGGCACGCCAGCCGTCAGGCAATAACCCGCGCGCGATACTGGTCGGCCCGCATGCCGCCCTGGCAGACCTCGCGACGGCGCTTTTCGCACGCGATGTGGCCGCCAGCGACGAAACCCGCTGGCGCCTGGAAGATATCCGCGCCGGTCTGCAGTGGGTCACCTCCGCGCAGACTGACAGCTGGCTGCCGCAGATGCTCAATCTGGAAGCCCTCGCCGCGATCAGCTTCAAGAAGGGCTGCTATACCGGTCAGGAAGTCGTGGCACGCGCCCACTTCCGCGGCCAGGTCAAGAAGCGCCTACAACGCCTGAAGACGGCGCAGCCGGCCGACTTGCCGGCGGTAGGCAGCAAGGTCACAAGCCCCGACGGCAAGTCCCTCGGCGAAGTGCTGCAGGCAGCCCATGATGAGCAGGGACGTCTGGAGCTGCTGGCCGTGATCAGCCTGCGCGATGAAGAGATCGCATTGGCATTGGAAGATGGCACCCGGCTTGAGCGCAGCGCGCTGCCCTATGCCGTCGAGCGTCGCGATCCGGAGCAGCTCAAGGGCTGAAGGGCACGCCTTGAAAGGCTGATCTCCCTGAGGGACTGATCGCTTGAAAGCCGTCATAAGAAAGCCCCGCACGTGCCAAGGTGCGGGGCTTTCGTCTTTCAAGGACTGCAGACCTCACGCACCTGCCGGGGCTCACAGCTCTTACAGCCCTTCCGGCAGCCAGCCATCCCCTGCGATCAGATGCTCGATCAGGTCCTGCACCGGCATCGGTCGTGCATAGAGATAGCCCTGATGCAGCGAGCAGCCAAGCGCGAGCAATTCGGCTCGCTGCTCCGGCGTCTCGATACCTTCGGCCACCACCGCAAGATGGAAGGCCTCCGCCAGCCCCAGCATCGCTTCGATCATGGCCTGCCCCTTGCTGGAGCCCAGCGCCGTCACGAACTGTCGATCGATCTTGAGCTTGTCGAACGGCAACCGCTGCAACTGTGACAGCGAGGAGTAGCCCGTGCCGAAATCGTCCAGTGCCAACGCCACGCCGTGAGCCCGGATGGTCTGGAACAGCACGGCCAGGGCCTGGATGTCATCCGGCAGCTGGCTCTCGACCAGTTCAAGCGTCAGGCGCTCACACAGCTCCGGATGCCGGAACAACATTTCCAGGTCTGACAGGAAGCGCTTGTCCATCATGTGGCGCACGGTCACGTTGACGCTCAGATGCAGCTCATGGCCGCTCTCGTGGACGCGCATCAGGGTCGCGATGCTCTCCTTGAGCACCCAGCGCCCCAGCGCGACATCCAGGCGGGCGGACTCGACGATGGCCATGAAGTCCGCCGAGCCCATCAAGCCATGTTCCGGGTGCTGCCAGCGAATCAGCGCCTCCGACAGCTGCAAACGGCCGGTACGCCCGTCGACGATCGGCTGCACGAAGAGCCTGAGCTGATCCTCGCGCAGCGCGACGGTGAACTCGGCCTCCAGCTGCTTGAGGCGACGCAACTCACGCTCCGCCTCCTCATCGAAGAAATGCCACTCGCGTTGGCACTGCTGGGTATCGTGCAGGGCACGTTCGGCGCGATAGACCAGCGCATCCACCTGATGGCCATCCTCGGGATAGCGCGTGATGCCCAGGCTCGGCTGCAGATAGATCACCTCATCATTGAGCGTGACCTTGTCGCGCACGGCATTCAGCAGATTGTCCAGCCAGCCGCTGATACCGCCTCGCGTCGCTTCCAGCAGCCGGCGCTGGACCATGATCAGCAGCCTGTCGGTCTCGAGGCGCGCCACATCGCCGGAATTGCCCAGCAAGGGAGCGATGCGCTTCTGGACCTGCTCCAGCTGGTGATTGCCCGGTTCGGCGCCGGCATGATCGTAGAGCACCTGCAAGCCGCCGATCCTAAGCGCCATCAGCACGAAGCCCTCCATCGGCGCGACCTCGCCCAGCTGGTCAATCCGCACCTTGATCAGGCGCAGCATGCCTTCACGACTGAGCAGACCGGTATCGAGATCCGTCTCGCGCTCCTCGAGCAACTGGTGCTGGAGCAGCACACGCTCCTGCTCCAGCCCTCGTACCACCAGCGTATCGAGGGTCATGTCCAGCAACGGCATCATCTCGGTGGCGTTGAGTCGATGGCCACGACTGGCCACCAGCAGCAATTCGCTGCGCCCGGGATGCGGCGAGACCGAATAGCCCATCAGCTGGCTGGCGCCCAGTCGCTGGCACAGCAGCAGCGCGCGATCTTCCTGCTCATCGACACTTTTGTCGACGCTCCCATCGCCATCGCGTCGCGAGCGATCGCCGGCCGATACGCACACGCGCCCCACCGGCAGGCGCCAGAGAGGATCACGCCGCAACGATGCTTCACTCAACCACTCACGCTCATCATGACTCTGCAGAATCAGGTAGCCGGCGTTGGGATTTCCCACCTCACGCCGATAGATGATGATCTCTGCCCCCAGCATCTCGCGCACGCGCTGCAGGTAGCGGGTGAGAGACGCACGCGCATTCTGCGGCGTGTGGGTTTCATAGGGGACGCACAGGAATTGCTGGTTGAGGATGCTGTGGCGCTGGTATTGATGCTCGAGGTAGGCGCCATAGGCCCGACTCGCCCTGCGGCGCCGACTGTCGCGTACCAGCATGCCGATGGTGCCCATGCCCGCCAGTAAAATGATCAACAGCAGCACCGCCAGCGGAGTGCCCATCTCCTGCAGCAACTGAGCGACGCGATTTTCATCCTGCCAGCAGGCCTTGGCATGGTTGTAGCGATCGGCACGGCCGGACGCCGGCAAGGCCACGCAGACCTGCTGCGTCGCTATGGGCTGTGGCATGGCGTTGCTGACGACATGCAGACCCTTCAAGCCCAGCACGGCCGCCTGCTCATCCAGCAGGTCTGTCGTGAGCGGCATGCCCAGAATCAACAGCCCCTGCTCGTCTCGCGGTGGCAAGGCCTCCTCATCCTCGTAGAGCCCCTGCATGCCGATCAGCCATGGCTGGTTGTCGACGATCAACCAGGCCAGCTGAGGTTGTGTCGGTGACTGGCGGGCCGCCTGCATGACGGGGGCGAGCGCACGTCGCCAGCTCACCGGCTGCTTGCCCAGCCAGTCGGCCCCCGGCGACCCGGCGTTGTGCTGCACCCAGGCGGCCACCTGCCCATCGCCACGCACCGCAGAGATCAGATGTATGTCGGTATTGATGGCGAACTCGGGGCCATACATGTACTCGAGCCAGGTCGTGTCGAGCTCGGGCTCGCGCAGAAACCTGGTCACGGCTTCTTCCCAGTAGCCGTTCTCCTGCAGCTGTCCCGCGAGCAGGCGCTGTTCACTCTTGACCCACAAGGCCAGCCGCTGCCTGTCGGACTCACGATCCGCCTCGCGGGATTGCGAAATCTGGCTGGCCGTCAACCAGGCGGTGGCCAGCAATGCCGCCAGCAACAGCAGCGGCAGCAGGTACATCCGATAGCGGGGACCAGCAGGCAGGGAGGCGTGCGCGAAGACAGCAGAAGACTCGTGTGCCGGCACACGAGAGGAGGAACGCGATGCTGAAGAATCTGACATTGATTTACCGATGATGAGGCGACCTCCTGAACCGGGTCGGCAGGCTGTCGCCTGGCCTTTGAGGTCAGTCTAGATCAGACGTTCAGTTGAAGAATACGCTGCACATTTGTCGTAGTGGATAACGCGATATCGTGGCGACTGCTCGAGCGGAGTTCCGCCACCACGTCCGCGACCTTCGCCACTCGCGATGGCTCATTGCGCTGGCCCTGGAACCCGCACAGCGGCATGTCGGGGCTGTCGGTTTCCAGCACGAAGCCATCGTCGGGCAGTGACGCCACCACTCCGCGCAGCTTGTTGGCACGCGGGTAGGTCACGCTGCCGCCCAGCCCCAGCACGAAGCCAAGCTCGAGAAAGCGCTCCGCCTGCACCTGACTGCCCGCGAAGGCGTGGATGATGCCGCCACGGGTGAGTCGTGCCTGCTTGATACGTTTGGCCACTTCGTCATTGGCGCGCACGCAGTGCACGATGACAGGCAGGGAGAATTCGCGTGCCATGCTCAGCTGGGCCTCGAAAAGCTGCCATTGGGCGTCATGATCGGCCAGTCGCGCATCGAAGCCACATTCGCCCAACGCGACGATCTGGCCGGCATGCTGATCGAGGGCCTGATGAAGCGCCGCCAGCGCGCCATCGCCATGCTCGGACAGAAAATAGGGATGCAGTCCCAGGGCACAGAAGATACGCGCCGATGAATCCGCCAGCGCCAGCACTGCCGAAAAACTTGCCACCGTGGTGGCGGGCACCACGAAGGCCGAGACATCTTCCTGCTCGGCACGCGCGATGACCGCCTCACGATCCGGCGTGAAGTCAGCGAAATCCAGATGACAATGACTGTCGATCAGCATGGAATCTCCCGGTGATGGTCGTACAGCCATCGTGCTATATCAGCGTGTGTCAGACAAACGAAGGGACCGGCCTGGTGGCCGGTCCCTTGAGGACGAGTGTCGATATTGCTTGCCAGTCGTCGTGACTGACGCAGATGGCCTAGGCCGCCTCCACCGGCGCTGCCGGCGCCAGCTCGGAGGTGCAATGACCACAACGGGTCGCCGCCAGCGGCACCTTGGAAAGGCAATACGGGCAATCCTTGTCGGTGACCTCTTCCGGCGCTTCCTCGGCTTCCTTCTTGAGCTTGTTGATCTGGCGGATCAACACGAATACCGCCAGCGCCACCAGCGCGAAACTGATGATGGCATTGATGAACAAGCCATAGTTCAGCGTGACGGCTCCCGCTTCCTTGGCGGCCTCGAGACTGGCGTAGGGCGCGGCCTGAGCGCCTTCCTTGAGGACGACAAAGAAGTTGGCGAAATCGACTCCGCCGATCAGCAGCCCGATCAACGGGTTGAGCATGTCACCGACCAGACTCTTGACGATCAGTGTGAATGCCCCGCCGATGATGATGCCGACCGCCATGTCGACGACGCTTCCCTTGACGGCAAAATCACGAAATTCCTGCATGAATCCGGACATCTGTCATCTCCTGTCACTCGCTAACCATCCGGCGGATTGCCACGCATCATGCATGGCCCGCACTGAGACACATCCCACGCCATTGTTGTTGTCATTGTCTGCGCCCTACCGACCTTCGCCCCAGCAAGCTTCATCACCCGGATGCCAGCAAGACAACATGACCCGAACATTATGCCGTGCTGATGCCGCGCCATGGGTTGGCTGTGTAAACGTAGGGTTACACGCATGTCTGGCCACGAAAAACGCCACCTTTATCCGGGCATAAAAAAACGCCACCCCGAGGGGTGGCGTTCTTCATGGCGTGATCGACAGTCTCGCTATCGCAGCGCCGCTGTGGCAACTGTCTCAGTGCTCACGGGTCGCGCGGAAGGTGATGTCCGGCCAGCGCTCCTGGGTCAGCTGCAGGTTGACGCGGGTCGGCGCGATGTAGGTCAGCCAGCCGCCGCCGTCGTAGGCCAGGTTGGCACTGGCCTTGCGCTTGAAGTCTTCCAGCATCTTGGTGTCATCGCAGTAGATCCAGCGTGCGGTCTGCACGTTGATCGCCTCATAGATGCACTCGACCTTGTACTCTTCCTTCAGGCGGTGAGCGACCACGTCAAACTGCAGCGTACCGACGGCACCGACGATCAGGTCGTTGTTGTCGAACGGCTGGAAGACCTGGGTCGCGCCCTCTTCGGAGAGCTGCTGAAGGCCTTTCTGCAGCGCCTTCATCTTGAGCGGGTCCTTCAGACGCACGCGCTTGAACAGTTCCGGCGCGAAGTGCGGAATGCCGGTGAAGCGCATGTCCTCGCCGATGGTGAAGGTATCACCGATCTGGATGGTGCCGTGGTTGTGCAGGCCGATGATATCCCCCGGCCAGGCCTCTTCCACGTGGGAGCGGTCCGCCGCCATGAAGGTCAGGGCGTCAGGAATCTTGACGTCCTTGTTGATGCGCACATGGCGCATCTTCATGTTCTTCTCGTACTTGCCGGAGCAGACACGCAGGAAGGCGACACGGTCACGATGTTTCGGGTCCATGTTGGCCTGGATCTTGAACACGAAGCCGGTGAAGCGCTCATCGTGGGCCGTGACTTCGCGGGTATCGGTATCGCGCGGCTGGGGCGGCGGGGCATATTCGACGAAGCCGTCGAGCATCTCGCGCACGCCGAAGTTGCCCATGGCGGTACCGAAGTAGACCGGCGTCAGTTCACCGCGACGATAGGCCTCGAGATCGAACTCGTGGGAGGCGCCGCGCACCAGCTCGACTTCCATGCTCAGCTCTTCGATCAGGTCTTCGCCCAGCACTTCGATGGCTTCGGGGCTGTCGAGGCCCTTGATGCGCACGTCATCGGGAATGCGGTTGCCCTGGCCCTGCTTGTAGAGATGGATCTCGTCATTGAGCAGGTGATAGACGCCCTTGAAGCCCTTGCCGACACCAATCGGCCAGGTCATCGGCGCACACTGGATGTTGAGCACCGTCTCGACTTCGTCCATCACCTCGATGGGGTCACGCGTCTCGCGGTCCATCTTGTTGACGAAGGTCAGGATCGGCGTGGTGCGCAGGCGGCAGACTTCCATCAGCTTGATGGTGCGGTCCTCGACACCCTTGGCGCCATCGATGACCATCAGCGCCGAGTCGACGGCCGTCAGCGTCCGGTAGGTATCTTCGGAGAAGTCCTCGTGCCCGGGGGTATCCAGCAGGTTGACCATGCGGTCCTTGTAGGGGAACTGCATCACGGAGGTGGTCACGGAGATGCCACGCTCCTGCTCCATCTTCATCCAGTCAGAGGTCGCGTGGCGATCGGCCCGCTTGCTCTTGACCGAGCCGGCCATCTGGATGGCATTCCCGAACAGCAGCAGCTTCTCGGTGATGGTGGTCTTACCGGCATCCGGGTGAGAGATGATGGCGAATGTACGGCGCACATCCGCCGCCTTGGCAATCTGGGAATCTGACATGAGCTGAAAGGCATCCGGCCCGACGTGAGGCACGCCGCGCGCACTGTTGGGTGAATAGCAGAACAAGACGAATGGCGCGCATTGTAGCGGCTGGCGCGGCGCGGCAACAGAGGCGAGCGCGATCAGCGGCCTTCAGTCATCCTTGCGCGCGCGAAAATGCCAGGGCCCCTCGCCCACCGGCGCCTGATCGTTGAGGATCTCGTGGCGGATGGCATCCTCGATCTCGTAGCTGTCCAGGGCATAGAGGCCGCATTGCTTCAGCGCGCAACGAACGCGGATATCACGCCCGAGATATTCGAGCAGCACACGAGTGCTGGCCGGCGTGCGGTCACCACTTGCCGATACCCCGATCCGCAGCCCCTTGAGGCGCGACACACGGCTGGTGAAGGTCGGGTAGAGAATGGTCTGGGTGATCTCATTGACGGTCATCGACTCATAGTCGGTCATGAAGATGCGATCGCTCAGATAGAACGCCATCCCCTGATACTTGCAGTGTGACACGCCGACGCCGGACGACTCGCGCTCGACCAGGCGCTCAAGACGCTGGTAATAGACGCCATCCTCACGCTGGATGATGGACACCAGCCCCCGCAGTATCCGCCCCGGCGACGACATCGAAAGATAGTACTCATAGTAGTGGCCCACATAGCGGCTCAGCTCGGAGGCGCCCGAGCGTCTCAGCTGCGCCAGCGGCTCGCTCTCCACACGCGTGGCGTGACTCTCGCGCGGCTTGGGACGCACCTGCACCAGACGCTGGAACTGACGATTGGGCAGCAGGATCTCGTGCTCCTCCACCCCGAAGAACTCGCAGATCCGTCGCAGCGTATGCGCAGCGGGCCGGTACTGACCGCTCAGATATCGATTGAACTGTGGCCGACTGATCTCGAGCCGCCGACTCACCTCGGCGATGGACCGGTAGTAGCTGCACAGCAGCCGCAGATTGAGGGCCAGGTCTTCGTTCATGGGTCTGTCTCGCGCCGGGATAGAGCCTCAGTCTACGCCGCCCACCCGTCATGACCCAGAGTGCGTCAGGCGCAGTCTGTATCAGATAGTGCGTCTGAGTGCGCCATCTTGAGTCAGGTCGTCAAATTCCGCGCCTCACGAGTGAATGATGCAATGCAGAAGTCCCTCACACGCAGATAGTAATAACCATATAAGAGGCTATCGCATGACTCCTGCATCCAAACTCACGTTCCACGGCGGGCCCTGGGCCTCGTTCCTGCCCATCCTGTGCTTCATCACCACGGCCATCCATGTGGCCACCAGCCTGGAGGAGCCGACCATCCAGGGCATGTGGGTCGGCATTCTCGCCGGCCTGCTGGTCACCTTCCTGTTTGCCCGTGACAAGTCCGTCTACAGCGACACCATCATGAAGGGCATGGCCAGCAAGGTGGCCATCGCCCCGGTGGCAGCGTGGATCTTTGCCGGCATCTTCGCCACGGTACTGCGCTCCTCGGGACTGGTGGACGGCATCCTGTGGGCGGCCTATCACACCGGCGCCACCGGAACGGCCTTCCTTGTCGCGACCTTCCTCGCCTGCGCCCTGTTCGCCACTGCGGCAGGCACCGGCTTCGGCACCATCGCCGCGGGCATGGGCGTGCTCTATCCCGCAGGCGTCATGCTGGGCGCCGACCCGCTGCTGCTGGCAGGGGCCATCGTGGGCGGCGGCGCCTTCGGTGACAACCTGGCGCCCATCTCCGATACCACCATCTCCTCGGCGGCGAGTCAGGGCGCTGATATCGGTGGCGTGGTTCGCTCCCGACTGCCCTTCACGCTGGTGGCCGGCAGCATCACGCTCGTGGTGATGGTGCTGATCAGTCTGACGCAGCAAACGACGCCGCTGGTCGTCGCGCATGAACAGCTGGCCGAGCACATGGACCCCAAGGGCCTGGTGATGTTGCTGCCCGCCCTGGCCGCCATCTACGTGGCCATGAAGAAAGGCGATGTGATCTTCGCCACCACCGTGGGAATCCTGTCCGGCATGCTGGTGGCGATGCTCACCGGCCTCAATACGCTGAGCGGTTTCGTGTCGGTCGAGAATGGCGCGCTGATCAATGGCGTGGCCGGCTGGATGGCAGACCTGTCGATTCTGGTGATCCTGCTGTCGGCGGGCATTCGCCTGATGCTCGATGGCGGTGGCAGTGAGAAGCTCATCAATGCGCTCAAGGGCGTCGTGCGCACACCGCGTGGCGCGGAAGCCTCCTCCGCTGGGCTCTCGCTGCTGATGTCCTCGCTGATGAGCATCAATGCCCCTGCGATCCTCGCGGTCGGCCTGTCCTACGCCAAACCGGTCGGTGAACGCTTCGGCCTGAGCCCTTACCGACGCGCCAACATCATCGACAGCATGTCCTGCACCCTGGTCTATTCGCTGCCCTGGTCCGCCGCGCTGCTGTTCGCCTCCGGGCTGTCCGTGAAAGCCGCCGAGACCTTCCCCGGCGTGCCGGCCCTGATGCCGCTCGATCTGACGCCCTGGGTGCTCTACGCCTGGGTCCTGCTGGCCGTGATGAGTGTCTCCATCGCCACCGGCTGGGGCCGTCGTTTCAGCCCGGCAGGCCAGGCGAGCGTCCAGGACGAAGCTACCGGCGACACGCCCGCTGTGCGCTCCTCGCTGTCAGCGTCAGCCCCAAGTTCAGTCTCAAGTTCAGCCCCAAGCTCAGCCAGCTGATCTGCCCCTGACTGAGCTGCTCTTGACTGAGCTGCCCTCGACTGAACCTTCACTGCCTGCCCCGCAACAAGACGACGGACACCGCCATGCAAGATACTGAGCTGCGCCAACGCAACGTGATCGGCATCCTCACCGGCTCCGGCCCGGATGCCGGACTGGATCTCTGGAACAAGCTGCTGATCGCCAACAAGGCCCGTATCGGGCCTGGCTATCGGGGAGATCTGGATGCCCCGCACGTCCATCTGATCTCCCAGCCGGCGCTCGGGCTGTCCATGGAGCTCGAGACTCATGACCAACAGGTATGGGAGGCACTGGCCGACAGCGCCCACAAGCTCGCCGAGCATGTCGACTACTACGCCATCGCCTGCAATACGCTGAACTACTATCAGCCACAGCTGGAGGCCCTGAAATTGAATGCCCAGCTGGTGTCGTTCAGCGATGTCGTCATCGACAGGGTGCGGCGCGACGGCTTGAGCAAGGTGGCGCTGCTGGGCGCGAAGTCCGTGACGGACATGGGGGACTGGTCACCCTATCGGGCACTGACGGAGGTGGTGGAAGTCGAGGTGCCCGCCGACCCACACCTGCTGCATCAGATCATCTATGACGTGAAGGCGCATGGCGGCGATGACCCGAGCGTGGCCCAGCGCTTTCATGCGCTGCTAGAGAGCCTGTCGGCAGACACCGTGCTGCTGGCCTGTACCGAGCTACCACTGATTCCCGTCAGCTCGTCAGGCAACGACGCAACCCCCACCAAGACCCTGATCGATGTCACGGAACTGGTCGCGGAGGAACTCGCCCGCAAGTCCTGCGGCGTCTGACCCCGCTTGGCACCGCCTGAACCCGCCTGACTTCCCCCCTCCTTGACCCAGCCCTGGCAACAGTTAACTGCCTGCCGGGGCCTTACTCCTCGCTCTCGGACAGTGACTCGACGATACGGCACTGCGCCACCACCCCGCCGGCACAGCAATGTGTCAGGCGCTGCAACTCCTCCTCCATGACGGCGAGGTCGCGCTGACGCTTGCGCACCTCGGCCAGCTGCGCCTCGATACGCGCATCTATCTGATGGCACGGCAACGCCTGCTGGTCCGCCAGTCCCAACAAGGCGCGGATATCATCCAGCGAGAAACCCAGACGCCGACAACGGCGAATGAAGGTCAACCGGCGCAGTTGTGCATTGCCATATTCGCGATAGCCGTTGGCTGCACGCCGCTGCGGGGCCAACAGCCCCTGCTTCTCGTAGTAGCGGATCGTCACCGCCTGGACGTCTGAGGCCTTGGCCAGCTGACCGATGCTCATCGCCCCTGTGACAGGCTCTGTGTCAGACCCTGTGCAAGCCGCTGATCTTTGCGGGTCTTGCGCTGCTGTCCCCGGCTCGCGCCCGGTTCCTTGTGTCATGAGACTTGACCTTATAGTGACTATAACCTCCATGCTGTCAGCAATACGACAGGAGGCCAAGACCCCTTATGAAAAGCTGTTGCGAAAGCAAGTCCGGCGAGCTGGCAGAGCTCAGAGCCTCTCAGGGCAAGGTGCTCAAGATCCTTTTGGCACTGAATGCCAGCATGTTCTTCATCGAATTCACCGCGGCCTGGTGGCTGGGCTCCACCGCACTGCTGGGGGATTCACTCGACATGTTCGGCGATGCCAGCGTCTACGCCCTGACCCTCTACGTCCTGCACCGCAGCGTGCGTGAACGTGCGTTGAGCGCGCTGGTGAAAGGCATCGTGATGCTGGCGCTGGGCGTGATCGTCCTTGGCGAGGCGGGCTATCAGGCCCTCCATGGCGTCGCCCCCGCCGCACACGGCATGGGCGCCTTCGCCCTGCTGGCGCTGGCCGTCAATCTGATCTGCTTCGGCCTGCTGTGGCGCTTCAAGTCGGATGATCTGAACATGCGCTCCACCTGGCTCTGTTCACGCAATGACATCATCGCCAACGCCTCGGTCTTCGGCGCAGCACTACTGGTCGGCTGGACAGGTTCCCGCTGGCCGGATGTGCTGCTGGGGGCGGCGATTGCCGCACTCTTCCTGCAGTCCGCCTGGCAGGTGATTCGCGATGCGCGAGTTGAGCTGCGCGAAGCCAAGCAGGCCGAAAGCGCGCAAGCTGCGCATGAGCAAGACGCAAGCTCCCAAGCCCCTGACGCTCCGCCATCATCCTGCGCCACCCGCAGTTGTTGCGCGCCATCCACGGCTGCCGTGGTGGTCGAGCAGACACCCGCCAGCGGCGACAGCTCCAGCAAGTGCTGTCGTTGAACCTCGCTCGCTGAGTAGCGCCTGCGCAATGCCGTATATCACGCTATCGGCCTGATACACGAACGCCCCACCGAGTCGGATGGGGCGTTCGTGTGTCATTGAGGCGACGCTACGCGGTCATCAAGCGCCGCATGCCTTACGCCAGAAAGCCAAGCTGACAGACAGGGCATCGCTGACCTTGAGTACTGAAGGCCTTCAGGCACGATAGGCCGGTAGCGGCGCGCGATCCTGAAGTTCGATCATGCGTCGCAGCATGATATCGGTCAGCTCGGCGCGCACCGCCGCGTGACCGGGATCATCGTGCAGGTTCACCAGCTCATCGGGGTCGCTCTCCAAGTCATAGAGCTCGCCCCAGTCCTCTCCATGGCGGATCGACATGCGATAACGCTCGGTAATCACCGTCCGCACCCGCTGCGGTCGATCGAATCCCGTCATCGTGCGCTGACTGTCTTCCTCGACGAGGACAGCCTCGGGTGCCGATGTCGACAGCAGGTCGCGCCCCTGCATGCCGTTGAACTCTTGAATCCCGGCTCTGGCGAGTATCGTCGAGGCGATATCCACCGAAGAGGCAAGCCCGGTGGAACAGGCAGCGTCCTGGGGCCGCTGGGGGTCGTGCCAGATGAAGGGGGTACGCACCAGCCCCTGATAGTGCAGCAGAAGCTTCAACATCAGACCGTGATCGCCCATGTAATCGCCGTGATCGGAAGTAAAGACGACCACGGTATTCTCCGCCAGACCCAGCGCTTCCAGGGACGCCATCACTCGCCCGATGGCATCGTCGATCATGTGAATCATGCCGTAGGTCAGCGCGGTGATTGACCGTGCCTCATCCTCGGTTACCGCAAAGGGATTCTGGTTGTCCCGCGGGTCGGTGCCCTCTTCCAGCGCCTTGCGCATCGCCAGAAGCGGCGGCAATTCTCCCTTGCCGAAGCTTGCAGGCAGGTCGATATCGGAAGGGCTGTACATGCCCCAGTACTTGCCTGGCGGAGTGAAGGGGTGATGCGGGTCCGGGAACGACATCTGCAGGAAGAATGGCTGGTCGCCAGCGGCCTGCTCCTCCAGCCATGCCTGGCTTCGCTGTGCGATCCAGCTGGTGGAATAAAGCTCCTCCGGCACGGCGGTGCGCCATGCCTGTGGCGCCTGGTAGCGTTGATCCGGCAAGGCGTTCTTCGGCCCGACCAGGTCGTCGAAATCGGCCCGCTGCTGACGTGCCCACAACAGATAGTCGCCACTGGCCTCATCAGCATGCCCTGCGGCGATCTCTACATGCTCGAACCCGTAGAAATCTCCTGCGAGCCGCTCCGCGACAGGTGTTTCCCAATGCCGGGTATTCTCCAGCTCATAGTCATCGGTGTGTCGATTGTCCTTGAAGGCATCACGCAGCGAGGCGGACGGTGCCTGCTTGCCCTCTTCGGACTTGAAGACATTGGTGGCAGGCAGCCCCGTGAAGCTCTGCAGGTGGGACTTGCCGATCAGCGCGGTGCGATAGCCTGCATCCTTGAGCAACTCCACGAAGGTGGTGTGGTTACGCGAGAGAGGAATGCCGTTGTGACGAGCACCATGCAATGAACTCATCCGTCCGGTCATGATCGAGGCACGGTTGGGCATGCAGATCGGGTTGGCGACGTAGAAGCGCTCGAAACGTGTCCCCTTCGCCGCCAGCTGATCGATGTTGGGCGTCTTGACGACGCCATTGCCATAGCATCCCAGATGATCGGCACGCTGTTGATCGGTGATGATGAAGAGAAAGTTCGGACGTGCAGTCATGATTCAGGCTCCGGTCACGTTGGCGATTGGATGAGTACGGCGCAGATGGAAGGCCACCAGCAAGGCGCCCATGGCAACAGCAGGAAGGTGGATCAGCGGATCCGGCACTAGGCACAGGAATGCCACCAGGAAACGCAGCACGACTTCGGCGATGGACAGGCGCTCCCGATCGAAGGCCGCCATGGCCGAGCAGAACAGCCAGATGCAGAAGGCGGTGCGCGCCGCGATCCACAGGAAGGACGACAGGGAGAAGTCCTCGACGATCAGCAGCGACGGGTAGTAGACGAAGATGAAGGGGATGATGAATTGCGCCAGCCCCAGGCGGAATGCCACCAGCGAGGTCTTGAGCGGGTTTGCGCCCGCGATGGGAGCGGCGGCATAGGCGGCGATCGCGACCGGCGGCGTCAGGGACGAGGCGACCCCGTAGTAGAAGACGAACATATGCGCCGTCAGCAGCGACAGCCCGAGCGCCTGGATGGCAGGCCCCATCACCAGCACGATGATCAGATAGGCTGGCAGGGTCGGCATGCCCATCCCCAGCACCAGTGCTCCCATCATGGCGACGAAAAGCGCCGAGAACAGGCTCTCGCCGCGCAGCATCGCGATCACGTTGGCCAGCTTGAGCCCCAGACCGGTGGAATCCAATGCACCGACCAGAATCCCGATGGCCGCGATCGCGATCAGCAGAGAGGCGCCGCTGGCACTCCCGGTGATGAAGGAACGCACCAGCCGCATGGGATCACGGCGAACCTCAGGGTTGATGACGGAGAGCAGGACCAGTACCAGCGTGGCATAGAAGCCGGAGGCCGAGGTGGAGGCGCCCATGACCAGCGAGACGATGACCGTCAGGATAGGCCCGACGAACAGGATCGAGTTGAAGATGTCCAGCCGGGTGATCTTGTCCTTTACCTCCAGCGGTTGCACCTGGACGCCCTGACGACGTGCCTCGATGGTGACCGCGGTGAACAGACTGAAGTAATAGAAGAGTGCCGGCACCAGTGCCGCGATGGCGATGTTCAGATAGCCCATACCGGTCAGGTCAGCCATGACCAGTGCGGCTGCCCCCATGATCGGCGGCATGATCTGACCGCCGGTGGAGGCTGTTGCCTCGACACCCGCGGCGAAGGCAGGCGTGAAACCACGCTTCTTGATCATCGGAATGGTGAAGGTGCCGGTTCCGACGATGTTCGCGACCGTGGAGCCTGACATCGTGCCGAACAGCGAAGACGCCAGGATGGCGGCGTGCGCAGGCCCACCACGCGAGCGACGAGTGGCGAGGAAGGCGAACTTGAGCAGCGTATCCCCTGCGCCAGTCCCTTCCAGCAGCACACCGAAGATGATGAAGATGAAGACGGTACCCAGCACGATATTGGTGATGGAGCCGAACACGCCCTTGTTGGTGTTGTACCAGAGGTTCTCGGCCACTTCTGCAAGCGTGAAGCCCGCATGTTCCAGAATGCCGGGCAGGCCCTGACCGAACAGCAGATAGAGCACGGCCAGCGCCCCGACAGCGAAGAGCCCCCAGCCCCAGAGACGCCGACACAGCTCGAGAAATACGCACAACCCGGCCAGCGCCGGCCAGGCATCCTGGCGGGTCACGTCGTAGAGCACCACCTGCATTTCACTCTGGACCACGAAGAAGCTGACGATCGCCCAGCAACCGGCGCCGAGCAACAGCAGGTCCACCACGATATGACGGATACCGTAACCCGAGCCTTGCGGCGCAGCGGAGAGCTGCTTGCGGCGCGCAGCGGCAACGCCGATCACGAGCGCCAGGCCAAACCCCAGCGTGCGGTGCCATGTGGGATCAATCAGACCGATACCGGCCGAGTAGAGCGACATCGCCCCGATCACTCCGCAGCACGCGACGGAGGCGAAGAACAACATACGTAATAATGGATGTGACACCGTGGCCTGTTCGTTCATGGCGAGTTCCTTCTACAGTCAGGCAAACGGTCACATGTACGTGGCCGTTCCAGGCGATTGTTATTGTGTGACTTTCAAGGCGGCGGGGATGTCGTAGCCCTGTTCCCGGTAGTAGCGCAGTGCACCGGGATGCAGCGGCACATTGATGCCGGCAAACGCCGTACCCGGCGTGACGGCCTTCAGGAATGAGGCGCTGCTCTGCACGCTGGCCAGGTTTTCCCAGAAGGCCTTGGTAGCCTGATACACCACGTCTTCAGACATGCTGTCGTTGGTACCGATGAACTGGTAGTACGCGAGGGCCGTGACCTTGCCCTGGGTCAACTGCCCGTCGTAGAGACTGCCGTCAAAGCTCGTCGTGCCTCGCCCTGCCTGGCCGATGAGGCCATCTAGCCGGTGGGAGGCAATGGCGCTGTCAGGAATGGAGAGGATCCTGAATTCATCGGTGAGTCCGAAACGCTCGATATTGGCCGAACCGACTTCCGCGGGACGAATCATCATGTCGATCTTGCCATCCGCCAGCGCTTCGTAGGCCTCACCCCAGCTCAGACGGACGGCGGTGTAATCCTCTCCCGGCTCATAGCCGGTGATACCGCGTATGAGGGCTTCTGAGGTAGCAGCGGCCGAGCCCGCAGGCGGGCCGGTGAAGACTGTCTTCCCCGCGATGTCTTCCCAGCGTGTGATCCCCGAGCCTTCCAGTGTCACAGGGTGATAGACACCACTCTGAAAGCCGAGAATGGCGCGCAGATGAGTCGAAAGCTCCGGCGCATTCGTGATGGGCTGATACATCCCGCCCCCCTTTGACATCATGTCGACCAGCGAGGGAACGGAAGAAAAAAAATCCACTCTGCCGCGCGCCCCATTGAGCATGGATTTCGTCAGCGTCTGACCGGCATTGACCTGAATATTCACATCGGCCAATCGTGCTTGATTGACGAATGATACGAACATGGTGTGCACGGAATCTCCCGCCCCGGCAGTTTCTCCCTTGTAGACCTTGGCCTCGGCGAACCCCGGCGAAATAAAGGTTGCGAAAAGCAACGTAACGGCAAGGAAACTTGCACGTTTAGCATGGGTTTTCATGGCGTACTCCTATTGTTGTAGCGTCAGATTAGCCTCGTTATCTTATGATGAAAAATATCAATTCCGACATTTTGCATACCAGGTTGATATGAATATCGATCCGCGACATCTGGCACAACTTTCGGCCATCGTGGAAGAAGAATCCTTCCAACTGGCTGCCGAAAGAATGGGACTGACACAACCCGCCATAAGTCGAAACATGCGCGGATTGGAAGCAAGACTCGGGTCACCACTCTTCGAACGTTCAGGCAAGCGTTCCCTGCCGACGGCATTGGCCAAGCGTCTGGCCAGGACAGGGATGGCGATTCGCGCGGCACAGGCCGAGGCCGAGATGGATGCCAGCCTGATGGCCGAAGGCAAGCGCGGCATCGTGCGTATTGGCGCCCCACCCATCGTGGCTGGACGCTATCTGACGCAGATTCTGATTCAATTTCTGGAGGAAAAACCCGGCTGGCGCGTCGACCTGAAAGTGGGACTGGTCCCTGAGTTACGGTCCATGTTATCGCGAGGGAGAGTCGATATCGTGATTGGTCCGCGTGATGTGATGAATGCCGATACGGGGGTCACGTTTTCCCCATTGGTGGAGGACAGGATAGGAATACTCTGCCGGGCAAATCATCCCTTGGTTCACCAGACGAAAGTCTCACCGAAACACCTTCAGTCTCACTCCTGGCTGGCACATTCTCGCGACAGTCTGTTGCGACAACAGACGGAAATGGCATTACTGGAATCCGGTGTAGAGAAACTGGATATCGTCTGTGAAGTAGGCGCGATCAGCGCCGCGCTCGAGATCGTCAGTTCGACCGATCTTTTGACGGCAATGCCGGTCAAGATGACGCTCCCGCATCTCGAAGATCGCTTGAAATTCCTTGAATTTGACCATCCACTTTTTCATCGCCCCATCGGCTTGTCGACACGTCGCAATGCTCAGCTCGATGAAGGCGCCAAATGGTTGATAGACAGGTTCAGATGTCGAGGGGTCACCTGAAACGACAGCGCCCCACCGTTTCGGGTGGGGCGCTGCTTGCTGCCTTGAAGCCATGCGCGTCAGGCCGCCGGACAATCTGGCTGACGCTCGGGGTGGGCCTGCTGGAAGGCTTCCAGAGACTGACAGGCCGCCTCGATGGCCAGAATCCTAGGGTAGTCCTTGAGCTCACACTCGAAGCGGCGCGCATTGTAGAGCTGGGGCATCAGGCAGGCATCCGCCATGCCCGGGCTATCGCCATGGCAGAACCGCCCTGCACTTTCCGCCAGCATCACTTCCAGACGCGCGAAGCCCTCGGCGACCCAGTGTCGATACCACTCAAGGCGCTGCTGCTGGGTGACCTCAAGCCGATCGGTCAGATAATTGAGCACGCGCGGATTGTTGAGCGGATGCATCTCACAGGCCATGAACTGGCACAGCGAGCGCACCTTCGCACGCGCTTCCGGCACTGAGGGCAACAGCGCCGGGGTGGGCCAGCGCTCCTCCAGATATTCCATGATCGCGAGCGACTGGGTCAGGGCCACCGGTGCGGGGGTATCTCCCACCATCAGGGTCGGCACCAGTCCCTGGGGATTGATGGCCAGATAGTCCTCGCTGCGCTGTTCGCCCTTGAGAAGATTGACCGGCACCTGAGCGACCTCAATCCCCTTGAGCGCCAACGCGATTCTTACCCGATAGCTGGTAGATGAACGGTAATAGCCATACAGGCTCATTGAACTCATGCTGCACTCCCCTGTGACGCGGTTGGATGCCGGCCGCCCCTTCGCACTACCTCGCACCCAGTTGGCTTGAGGCTTACCGGCACACGATGTCTTCCCGAGACATGTCTCTGAGAAGCTCTGCCTCTCGACGCGGCCCTCAGGCGTCCAACTGCGTCACCTGCTGATCAATGGCGCCGAAGATACTCTGGCCATCGCGATCGAACATCTCGATGCGGATGCGATCACCGAAACGCATGAAGGGCGTGCGAATCTCATCGAACAGGATCTTCTCGACCATGCGCACTTCGGCCAGACAGCTGTAGCCCACGCCACCTTCGCTGATCGGTTTGCCGGGGCCGCCATCCTTGCCGGGATTGGACACGGTGCCTGAGCCGATGATCGCACCGGCGCCCAGGGGGCGAGTCTTGGCGGCATGTGCCACCAGCTGCGGGAAGCTGAAGATCATGTCTGGCCCTGACTCTGGCTCACCGAACTTCTCACCATTGAGATGCACGCTCAGCGGCAGATGTACGCGCCCCTGCTGCCAGGCATCCCCCAGCTCATCCGGCGTCACGGCGATGGGCGAGAAGCTTGACGACGGCTTGGCCTGGAAGAAGCCGAAGCCCTTGGCGAGTTCGCCAGGGATCAGCCCACGCAGACTGACGTCATTGACCAGCATCAACAGGCGAATGTGGTCCTCGGCCTGCTCCGGACTGACGTGCATCGGCACATCATCGGTGATGACGGCGATCTCGCCTTCGAAATCGATGCCATGCTCCTCACTGGCACATACGATATCGGCGCTGGGGGCCAGGAAGCTGTCGCTGCCCCCCTGATACATCAGCGGGTCGTGCCAGAAGGTCTCGGGCATCTCGGCGCCACGCGCCTGACGCACCAGCTGAACATGGTTTAGATACGCCGAGCCGTCTGCCCACTGATAACTGCGCGGCAGCGGGGAATGCAGCGCCTGGCTTTCCAGCGCAAAGGCGTCCGTCAGCGTGCCATCATTGAGCGCCGCGTAGCGTTGCTCGAGCCCGGGCGCCAGCGAGGCCCAGTCTTCCAGCAGCGCCTGCAGCGTCGTGGCGACATCCGCGACCTTGACGGCGCGGGTCAGGTCACGGGAGATCAGCAGCAGCGTTCCATCACGGGAACCATCCTGGTAGGTAGCGAATTTCATGGGTGCCTCCTTGAAGAGCAACGTGAGCAATAATGCAGGAATTGCCTGGGGTCGGATGACGATGAACAGTCAAAGGTCATCGCTGTTGCAGGGTGAATTAAGGAGTGAATCAAGGGGTGAATTAAGGAGTGGTGTGAGGCGTGAAGTGAGACGCGAGCCCCTGCCAGACCGAGCCATAGTCGCGCTGACGAGCGCTCGACGACAGGGCCTGCGGGGTGGGCTGGAACAGATAGCGACTCTCGAACATGAAGGCGAGCGTATTGCCCTGATAGCGGGGAGCGAGCTCTGCCTGACTGGCGGCATCGAAGGTGGCAGCGTCAGGGCCATGCGGGGTCATGGCGTTGTGCAGACTCGCGCCGCCCGGACGGAAGCCTTCGCGCTTGGCGTCATATTCGCCATGGATAAGGCCCATCAACTCGCTCATCAGGTTGCGATGGAAATACGGCGGCCGGAAGGTGTTCTCGGCGACCATCCAGCGTGGCGGGAAGATCACGAAGTCGAGATTGGCGACCCCGGCGGTGTCCGACGGTGATGTCAGCACGGTGAAGATAGAGGGGTCAGGATGATCGAAGCTGACCGTATTGATGGTATTGAAGGTCGCCAGATCATATTTGTAGGGCGCGTAGTTGCCGTGCCAGGCCACGACATCCAGCGGTGAATGATCCAGGCTCGCGCGCCAGAAACGCCCGCCGAACTTGGCCACCAGCGTGAAGTCACCGGCTTCGTCCTCGAAACGTGCCGATGGCGCGAGGAAGTCACGCGGATTGGCCAGTCCATTGCTGCCGATGGGCCCCAGCGAGGGCAACTCGAGAGGCGCGCCATAGTTCTCGGCCACATAGCCTCGACAGCCCTCCGCGTGCCCCGCCAGCGGATTGAGCTGGAACTTGATACCACGCGGAATCACGACGATCTCGCCGCTGGCGACTTCCAGCAGACCCAGCTCGCTGCGCACCTCGATGGCACCCTGCTGCGGCACGATCAGCAATTCGCCATCGGCGTTATAGAAAAAGCGCTGCTGCATGCCGCGAGAGAAGGCGTAGAGATGCGTGGCACAGCCCTGCTGCGCCTGGGCATCCCCATTGACCGCCAGCGTGATCAGGCCTTCCAGAAAATCGCCAGCGCAGAACTCGATGGGGTCCCAGCGCATCGGGTTGGGATCCGGCATTCTCTCGGCCAGCGGTGCGGTGGCGACCTGCGGCATCTCCATGGGCTGATAGGCGCCCTGCACCACCGAGGGCCGAATGCGGTAAAGCCAGCTGCGCAGATTGTGGCTACGCGGCGCGGTGAAGGCCGAGCCGCTCAACTGCTCCGCGTACAGGCCATAGGGGCAACGCTGGGGAGAGTTCTGGCCCTGCGGCAAGGCGCCAGGCAACGCCTCGCTGGAGACATGATTTCGAAAACCGGCGTGATAATGACACTCAGCATTGCGCTCGCGCATGACGATTCATCTCCTTGTGGGCTCGCGGCTCCTGATGACCTGGGGCATCCACGGCACGACATGCCGCCACCGCCCTCAACTAGTTACACATGAAACCATATAGACAGATTCACACTTTGGCAATCGCTCAAGTGCTCGACTTTTGTCTTGCTCGCTGTCGAAAGTGGTAACATCGGTAACCTGATCCGACCGCCATGCACTGTCGTGACAACGCTGGTCAGCCCCCTCACCGAGACAGGTAACTCTCGATGCAACGCACTGATGACACTCCCGAAGCGCGCGATGCCCTTGATGGGGAAGCCTCACAGGACACGCCCCGCTGCGAGCTGGATCTTGACCAGTTCCTGCCCTATCGCCTCAACCGACTGGCCGAGCGCACCAGTGAGGCGATGTTCGCCCGCTATGGCGAGCGCTTCGCCATCAATGTCGCCGAGTGGCGTCTGCTGGCCTGGTTGAGCCGAGGCGTGCCAATGACCGCGCGGGAAATCAGCCTGCGCACCCACATGGACAAGGTACGCGTCTCGCGCGCCGTCAAATCACTGGAAAGCCGTGAACTGATCCTGCGTCGCCCGAGCGAGCAGGACCAGCGTGCGCAGTTGCTCGTTCTCACCGCCGAGGGAGAAGCCATGCTCGCGGAGCTGATTCCCGAAGCGCGGCGTTTCGAGGATGAGCTGCTCGGCGCCGTCAATGCACGCCAATACCGTGATCTTCTGCTCACCATGCAGACTCTGGAGCGACAACTGGATCAACTGCCGGGCAGCGACTGAGGCAGGCATGCAAGGCGCTCATCAACTGAATGACAGGGGATTGCCTGGCCGCCATTTCGCATGACGTACAATTATGGTATAGGTTGTGTACTGTTTTTAAGGAGCCTTGCCAGCATGCATCGCAAACCGCACCTGCCCAGCAAGCCATGTCAGACCTGCCAGCGCCCCTTCACGTGGCGCAAGAAGTGGCAGGACTGTTGGGACGACGTACGCCATTGCAGTCAGCGCTGTCGTCGCAACGCACGCCAGCTGGCACGGGAGGCGCGCGATGACGTCCACTGACCCCTGGCTGGTATGGTTGAACGAGGACCTGCGCCTGGATGACAACCCGTTGTGGCAAGCCGCGCTCGAGGAGCGAGCCTCGCACCTGCTGGTCGTGCATGTGGTGGCCGAGACGACCTTTCAGCCCTTCGGCAGCGTCAGCCCCGGGGAGCCACGCCTGCAGCCGCTCAGCACAGGACGGCAACATGCCCTGCTCGGGAGCCTGGAATCGCTGCGCACGCGACTTCAGGCACTGGGCAGTGACCTGCTGATCCTCCACGGCGACGCGGCACAGCTGATTGGGCAACTGGCAAGGCAATATGGCTGCCGGGGCGTCATCACGCGCCGCGCCACGGGCGTGGTGGAACAACGCCAGCAACACGCGGTGGCAAGCCAGTGTCGCCTGCGGCAATTGAGCAGTGGTTTGCTGCTGGACGAAGACGAGCTGCCGGAACCACTCGCCGCACTCCCCGAGAGCTTCAGTGCCTTCCGGCGCAAGCTGGAGAAGGCCCGCCCGAGCCTCACCGACATGCCTGCCCCGCTTGACGCACCATCCACGCTCCCCGGTTGGCCAGAGGCCGCCCCTCGTGGCTTTCAGGGCACGGCCAGACTCCTGCTCAAGGCTCGCCAATGGCAGGCCGACACCCGTGGCGAATACACCTTTGCCCCCGGAGAGCCCGCCGGCTTGCAGCGCCTGCAGGATTACTTGAGCCCGGCCTTCGCCGGCCAGTACAAGACCACTCGCAATCGCCTCAGCGGCGCGGATTTCTCGACCCGCTTCTCCGTGTGGCTGGCACTGGGCTGTCTGTCGCCGCGGCGGATACTGGACGCGCTGCACCGTTTTCAGACCACACTGCCCGAGCACTGTGAACATCCGCAGGCTGCCTTCAAGGACAGCGACTGGATCCGCGTCGAGCTTTTATGGCGCGAGTACTTCCACTGGGATGCACGGCGGCTGGGCAGACACACCTTCACGGGCGAGTCCCCAGGCCACTACGCGGCTCAGCCGCAAAGCCATGCGCAGACGCCGGAAGCGCTTGAACGCTGGCAGACCGGAATGACCGGGATACCGTGGGTCGATGCCGGCATGCGTGAACTGGCGGCTACCGGCTGGCTGAGCAACCGCATGCGCCAGAACGTGGCGAGCTTTCTGGTCAAGGACCTTGGCGTGGACTGGCGCCAGGGAGCAGCCTGGTTCGAGCATCAGCTACTGGATCACGACGTCGCCTCCAACTGGGGCAACTGGCGCTATCTGGCGGGTATCGGACGTGATCCGCGCGGGGATCGCCACTTCAACATGATGAAGCAGGCACGCCAGCATGATCCTCTCGCCCATTACGTCAGCCGCTGGATACCGGAGCTTGCGACACTGCCCGCCGGCATGCAGCGCCATGCGCCCTGGCTCGCCTGGTCAAGCAGCACCGGCCGCGACAGATCAGCAGGAAGCTACCCGCGCCAGCCTCTCACGCATGTCGAGGGCTGGGAGGCCCATCTGGCCGACATCACACCGACACGCGTGACGCCCTGGCTGAGTGGCTCCTTCGAGCGAGGCTGATAACTTTGAACCACGAAGAGAGCGCCACAAAGCGGGTGCAACGAAGAGGGTGCAACGAAGAGAAAGCAACGCAGGGGATTGCATGGCGCCTTGGCGCTAACTGGCCGTCAGGGCTGCACTTTATGAGCCTTATTCACTATCATGGCCGCATTCCTCGCAGGAGTCGTCATGAATCAGCCGCTACCGCCACCACTGTCCACGCCGCACCGCAATCTCATTCGTCTGACCATCGCGCGCGGCATCACCTGGACCGGCTTTCTCATCCTGATCATCTTCGGGCTCGAGATCATCGGCTTTCAGCTCAATGTGCTGCCCGTCATCTCGATCATCATCGCGATGGGGCTGGTCAATGTCGCGACCTGGTGGCGCCTCGGGCAATCACACCCTGTCACCGACACCGAGAACCTGATTCACCTGCTGGTAGATATCGCCGGTCTGACGATGCTTTTCTTCCATACCGGTGGCTCCACCAACCCCTTCGTGCCCTATTATCTGGTGCCGGTGACCATGGCGGCCGCAACGCTCCCTTGGCGCTACGCCTGGGTGATTGCCGCGGTCGGCATGGGCTGTTACAGCTTCCTGATGGTGTTCTATGAGCCGGTGCCGCAGCTGGCGACCTATGAGCTGGGTGGACGCATCAGCCTGCATGTCATCGGCATGTGGCTGAACTTCGGCCTGTCGGCGTCGCTGGTGACCTACTTCATCTACAAGATGGCCCATGCCCTGCGCACCCGGGATCAGGCGCTGTCCACCACGCGTGAGGCCGCCCTGCGCAGCGAGCAGGTATTGGCGGTGGCCAGCCAGGCCGCTGGCACCGCGCATGAGCTGGGCACCCCGCTCTCCACCATGGCGGTGCTGCTGAGCGAGATGCGCGAGGATGCCAAGGACAGGAATGACCCTCAGCTGGAGGATGATCTTGCCCTGCTGCGCAGTCAGGTCGACACCTGCAAGCAACGCCTGCAGGCGATGGTCGCCGCGGCCGACCGCCGCCGCATGGAACAGCCCCAACCCATCAACGCTGCCCAGTGGCTGGAGGAAATCGTGCAGCGCTGGCTGGTGGTGCGTCCGGACGTGCAGCATAGCGTCGAGGTGACGCCCGGCGCTGAACAAGCCTCCATGCTGGTGGACACCACGCTTGAGCAGGCGCTGATGAACCTGCTCAACAATGCCGCCGACGCCTGCCCGGATGATATCGAGATCACCCTGGAGCAACGCGATCAGGAAGTGCTGATCGACATCCGCGATCATGGCGATGGCGTGCCCATGGCGGTGGCGGACCAGCTCGGTGAGACCTTCATCTCCACCAAATCCAAGGGCATGGGCATCGGCCTGTTCCTCACGCATGCCACCATCAATCGGTTCGGTGGCGGCGTCAGTCTGTACAACCACGAAGATGGCGGCACCTTGACGGAAGTGCGCCTCCCCCTTCATCTGACATGATGGCGGCAAAGACCGCCCAAGCGAGAACCCTGATGAGCGATGCAACCCGACTGCTGATCATCGACGATGATGAATTCTTCTGCCAGGTCACGGCGCGCGCCATGACGCGGCGCGGCTATGAAGTGGAAGTGGCCCGTGATGAAGCCCAGGCACTCAGCGTGGCACGCAGCCACCGCCCGGAGCTGATCACGCTCGACCTGAAGCTGGAGCAGAGCTCCGGCCTCAAGCTGCTGCCCGAGCTGATCGCCCTGCTGCCTGACACGCGTATCGTGGTGCTGACCGGTTATTCCAGCATCGCCACCGCGGTGGAAGCCATCAAGCTCGGCGCGGTCAACTACCTGTGCAAGCCCGCCGACGCCGACGAGATTCTCAACGCCTTCAACCGCGAAGGCGGCGACCCTGCCGCCGAGATCTCCGACAACCCGCCGTCGGTCAACCGCCTGACCTGGGAGCACATCCAGAAGGTGCTCAACGAGCACGATGGCAACATCTCCTCCACAGCCCGCGCCCTGGGCATGCACCGCCGTACCCTGCAACGCAAGCTGCAGAAGCGCCCGGTCAAGCGCTGAGACATCGGCGCTGCCAAGCAAAAGCCCTCACCATCCTTGCTCGCAAGCGCGAATCGATGGTGAGGGCTTCGTGTCTCTGCACTGTCTGGAATGAGCCGTTGCTCAAGGGTACGCCGTTACTGCGCCGTCCACCCCAGGTCCATGTTGAAGCTGGAGCCGGTCACTGAGCCTGCCTTGTCGGAGGCCAGCCATACCGCCATGTCCGCCACCTCGGAGGGATCGATCATGTGCTTGATCGCCGCGCCCTTGAGCATGATCTTCTCGATCACTTCATCTTCAGGCATGTCATTGAGCTTGGCCTGCTCGGCAATCTGCTTGTCGACCAGCGGCGTGCGCACATAGGCCGGGCAGATGGCATTGGCGGTGATGCCGCTTTCGCCCCCTTCCAGCGCAGCGGTTCTGGTCAGCCCCATCAGGCCGTGCTTGGCACTGACGTAGGCTGCCTTGCCCGGCGACGCGACGTGCGCATGAATGGACGCCATGTTGACGATGCGCCCATAGCCATTCTTCTCCATGTGCGGCCAGGCCGCCTGGATCAGGGTGAATGGCGCACTCAGCATCAAGGCGATGATCTGATTCCACTTGGCTTCGGGGAAGTCCTTGATGCGCTCGACATGCTGGATGCCGGCATTGTTGACCAGAATATCGAGACGCCCGAAACGGGACACGGCTTCATCCACCGCCGCGCGACACTGCTCGGCATCCGTCAGGTCGGCCTTGAAGAAGGCAGCCCCTGCCTTGTCGGCGACTTCTGCCCCCTCATCACTGAAATCGACTGCCAGCACCTGATGCCCGGCATCGCACATCGCCTGCATGATGGCGGCGCCGATACCACTGGCGGTGCCGGTCACCAGTGCAACACGGACAGGGGAAGACTGTTGTTCACTCATGCGAATCTCCTGACAGAGGGGAATGTCATGCTGCTCTGCAACATATAATGAAGATAGCGCTAATCTAGCCGTCTTTGCCACCCGACCATCGCCGAGTTGCACTCCCCGTTGGCATTATCGAGCGCCAGCCAGCATCACAGCCGCATGATGCATTCGACGCAATCATTGGCCTCCGCTGACGCAACCCGGCCGACAGGCGCTGTCCTGGACGTAACGCGAACCTGCTATGACGGGAAGCGAACCTGCACCAGCAGCCCCGGCGCCTGCGGCGTTCCCAAAGGGCTCTCCTTCAACGCCAGCGCTGCGCCTAGACGTTCGGCGAGCTCGCGCACGATGGAAAGGCCCAGCCCGGAACCTTGAGTCTTCTGGCCGGCCAGACGAACGAAGCGTTCAAAGACGCGCTCGCGTTCACGCAGCGGGATTCCGGGGCCCGTATCGGCCACTTCCATGCGCCATCCAGCGTCGTCGCGGCGGATATCCAGATGCACCTCTCCGCCTTCTGGCGTATAGCGCAGCGCATTGTCGAGCAGATTGCGCAGCAGCACGTAGAGGCCGTTCTCATGACTGACCAGCTGCGCGCCGGGTGCAACCTCGACATGCAGCTTGATGCCTCGCTGGCGTGCCATGGGGCCCAGGTCCCGCGCCAGCTCATGGGTCAGCTGGGCGAGATCGACTGGACGACGCGGTGCCTCTGCACCGCTTTCCAGCCGTGACAGGGTCAACAGCTGCTCCACTACCCGCGTCATGCGATTGACGCCATCCACGATCATGCGTGCCGAGCGCCGCGAGGCCTCATCCCTGGCATCGGCCTCCAGATTCTGGGCATGCACCTTGATGCCCGCCAGGGGAGTCCGCAATTCATGGGCGGCATTGGCCGTGAAGCGCCGCTCCTTGTCCAGGGTGTCCGCCAGGCGCGCCAGCAGCCCATTGAGGGCATCCACCATGCCGCGTATCTCGTCCGGTGCCTCGCTGGCATCCAGCGGCTCAAGGTACCCGGGTTGACGGGCCGTGATCTGATGACTGATGCGCAAGACGGGACGAAACCCCCGCGAGACCGCCACACCGATCAGCAAGGCGATCACGAGCAACCCGACCACCAGCGCCAGCACGTTGTGCAACGCAATCTGGCCAGTCAGTTCATCGCGCACATCTTCACGCTGGGCCGCCGTGACCCAGATGCCACTCTCGGGGAAATACAGCGTGAAGGTGAACCAGTCATGGTGATTGTCATGCTGCCTGCCATAGCCGGGCACCGGCAGGTAATCGAGCGCCACGGAGCGTGACGAGAGGCCAAGCAACGGCTGGCCCAGCGCATCCCACATCTGGAAGATCAGCTTGTCTTCATAGACATGTCCCAGCGGGGATTTCTCATGGCCATCGGCAAAGCTCAAGGAGGGCGGACGCAGGCTGAACTGGCCCGATGTCATCTGCTGCAACGTTTCCTGACGCTCGACCGGTGTCAACGACGCGAGTCGGGACTGATAGAGTCGCCCCAGCATGCGTGCATTCTGGGCCAGCTCAGCGTCGAACAGCTCATCAATCTGCTCGCGGGAATCGAAGTAGCTCCAGGCGGCGGCCGTCCCCAGCACGACCACGACGCCACCGATCAGGTTGCGCCGCAGGAAACTGCGGATGGATTTCACGTGAGTTCCCCCAGTCGATACCCCACGCCGCGCACGGTCTTGACCACCCCGGTGCCGAACTTGCGGCGCAGATGGTGCACATGTACCTCGATGACATTGCTCTCGACATCGCCATCCCAGCCATAGAGCTGCTCGACGAGCTGATCCCGGCTGAAGACACGACTGGGGTGCAGCAGCAGGAACTCCAGCAGATCAAACTCGCGCCGCCCCAGCGCGACCTCACTACCGGAGAGCGTGACAGTGCGGCCAGCCTGATCAATGCGCAACGGCCCCAGCTGCAGGCAACCGCTGGCCTGCCCGGCATGGCGCCTCACCAACGCACGCAGACGCGCCACCAGCTCGGCAATGTCGAACGGCTTGACCAGATAGTCATCCGCGCCGCCGTCCAGACCACGTACCCGGTCGCTGATGTCATCACGTGCCGTCAGGATCAATACCGGCAACGTCTGGCCCTGACGGCGCAGGTGACTCAAGACCTGCAGACCGTCGAGATCCGGCAGGCCAAGGTCCAGCACCAGCACATCAAAGGGCGAATGCTTGAGCGTGGCGGCAACGTTGGCGCCCTCCTTCAACCATTCAGTGCTCATGCCTTCGCGGCGCAGGGTATGGCTGACCCCCTCGCCCAACAACGGATCATCTTCGACGAGCAGAACTCGCATCTGGACTCCTTGAAATCGTTCTGATTCTGCCATGTCATATCGGGACATGAGGGGACATGAGACAAGACGTCCGCCACCGAAAGGTGACGGACGTTGCAAGCAAACTGCGGGATAGCTCATCGCCGGCGTCGATGGATCAGCCAGCCTTCACACACCGCTGCGTGCGCGACGCCCCTGGTGTCGGGCATGGCGCCACCTGGCCAGACGCGCCGTCAGCAGCATCCTCTGCTCGCGCAGCCCGAGCGCGCCACGCTCCAGCATGCGGCGCGGCCCGCCGATGACACGCCGCAGTGCCTCGCCCGCCATCAGCCAGCCATACGCGAGCGGGTGCCTGGCTCGCGCCAGACGCAGCCGGAAGATCAGCTTGCGCGCCTGACGCGCCACACTGACAGGATGATTGCCCTGATGGCGCGCCAGGCGCATCAACAGAGGGTCCTCTTCGCCGGTGATCAGCGCCGGGGTATGCAACCGGATACGTGAGTGATTCGCTGTCGGCAGCGGAACGAAAAAGTCGCCGTCTGCCTGCACGATCAGCTCCAGCAGCGGGCGTCGGCTATCCGCCGAGCCATGAAGCTCAAGACACTCCAGTACCTTGGCGCGCACCTCAGCCGGCCATCCCCCACGCTCGAGCACATGCCAGGCGCGGCCACTCTCCAGATGCCAGCGGCCATCGCCCGGCAGGCTCAGCAAGGTATCGGGGCACTCCGAAGCCGGGATGTTGCACAGTTGCGTGCATAGCGCGTCACCACTCACATCTGCGTGCGTCAATGACAGGCGGCGATGTTGCTGGCCACTCGGGGTGGGCAACAACCTGCACAGCAAGGCAAGGTCATCCCCCTCTCGCTCGACCAGAATCAATGCAGCCCCTGCCGCCGCCAGCTGCCAACAGAGCTCTCGACAACTGGAGGCCATCGGCGCCTCGACCAGTACACGATGCCCGGCAAGGCCAGCGGGCTTGAGCTTTGCAGCGGTGTGGGCAAGACCAATGCGGGCAAGACCAGTGCGTTCAAGAACTGTGCGTGCAAGAGAAGTGAACATGAGGGCTTTCCTTGGGTCGAGGCATTGCCAGACACAGAGGCGCGAGTGGATGCCACGCCTTGTGGACCTGCGTAGGAGCATGATCGATCAGCTCACTGACAGACATGTGGCAACGAGGTGACATCTCCACAAGACGTGCTGGCGATTGCCATGGCCAACACGCAAGCGCTGAGCTGAGCCATGGAGTGATCACCAGCATGAATGGCTGCGCTTAACGCAAACTTAAGCTCTCACAGGACGATGCCACGATAACGCTGGCCTTCCTGCTTCTTGCTCGCCGCTTGCTCACCTCCAGCTCGACTCTCCACCAATGCCCCTCTCATGCTCAGAAGCCGAAAAGCCTGACGATAGGCGGCACGATGAAGGCGGTCAGCAGACCGGTCAGCCCCATCGACATGCCAGCGAAGGCCCCCGCCAGCGTGCTCACCGACGAGAAGCAGAAGGCGGTACCGATACCATGCGCTGACAAGCCCATGGTGAAGCCCTTGACGGTATCGTCTCGCGCCCCTGCCAGTCGCATGACAACGGGGCCTACCACACAACCCAGGGTGCCGGTGAGCAGTACCAGCCCTGCCGTCAGCGAGGGAATACCGCCCAGTTTTTCGGCGATCCCCATCGCGATCGGTGATGTGACGGACTTGGGCGCCAGGCTCAAGGCCACCTGGGTATGTGCCCCCAGTGCCAGCGCCAGACCCAGGGTGGTGGTCACGGCAGTGACGATACCGACGCAACAGGCTGTCAGCAGTGGCCACAGCATCTGCTTGACCCGATCGAGATGATCAAACAGCGGTACCGCCAGCGCGACGGTGGCCGGCCCGAGCAGGAAGTGGATGAACTGGGCCCCTTCGAAGTAGGTGGGATAGTCGGTGTCCGTCAGCCACAGAAACCCGATGATCAGCGCGATGGAGACCAGTACCGGATGCGCCAGCGATGCGCCCCGGGCCAGACGATTGATCGCCGTCGCCAGCAGAAAGGCCACCAGCGTCAACAGCAGATGCAGCAACGGAGAAGCGCTCAGGTACACCCACAGGGCGTCCAGCGGGGCCAGATTCATGAGGACACCTCATCGGCGCTGGGTGACTTGCCCCCTGCTCCACTCGGCGTCGCAGAACCTCGATCGATCAGGCGCTGCAACAGCCAGGCCGTGACGAACTGGGTGACCGCGATCGACGCGACCAGCGTGATGGCGATGGCGGTGAGATCGCGTGCGATGAGCTCGAAATGGACCATCACGCCAACGCCCGCAGGCACGAACAGTAGCGACAGATGCGAGAGCAGGCCATTGCTGGCAAGCCTGAGACTGGCAGGCACACGTTCCCGCAGCAGCGCACGGGCCAGCTGACGTTGACCGAGGTCTCGATCCGCATTCTCGTCAACACGCAGCACTCCTTCCCCCTCTCTGTCCGGGGCAGGCAACAACCGTTTGCGCAGCCGCCCTCGCAACATCAACCCCAGCAGCAGGAACAACATTCCCAGTACCGGCCCCGGCACCGGAAGCAACAACGCACGCCCCGTCACCTCGCCGAGAAACTGGCAAAGCAGCAAGATGCAGAACCCCTTGATCAACGCCATTTCCTTACAGACTCCTCTTGACCGTGTCAGCCCGTCAGGCCGCCATGCTGACAATTATGTCACAGCCATCCCTGACGCCCTTGCCTCTCCCTCCCGGCATCCTCATGACCCCAGCGCCCTTGCTGCCCTCCGTGCTCTCAGTGCTCTCAACTCCCAACAACGGTGAGGCAACGCTTTACTGTGATAGTCTGCGATCTTGATCCCCCATCACCGTTACAGACAGGGAAGGCTGCGACACGATGCCAGATTCTCTCGGGCTTGATACATCCATTATTCCCAATTGGATCAAGACATTGCGGCATGAAGAGGATCATCAGGCCCTGATGATCCTTGAACTGGCTGCCGACCTGGCTGGCGCTCCCATTGCGATGATCAACCTGCGTGATGGCGAGCAGCTCAAGCGCTGGTTGAGTCTGGACGACAACGTGCATGAGTCCGTCCCCATCAACGATGCGCTGTGTGGCGCAGCGGTACTGCAAGCCAGTCCCCTCATCACGTGTGACGCCCGTCGACAACCGGAACTCGCCGGTTGCAGTTCGGTCCTTGCCGACGGCATTCGTTATTACATCGGCTTGCCCCTCAAGGCAGACAATGGCGAGATAATCGGCTGCATGAGCCTGGCGGACGCTGAGCCGCGGCAACAATTGCCCAGCCCGGACGTCCTCGTCCGGCTGGACAAGCTCGCGAGCCTGGCGACCGAGGCGCTGAAACGCCAGGTCAATCAAAGCTACCTCAATGCAGAGTTCGCAGACAGTCAGTCGCGGGCCAGCTGGATATTGCGCAGCATTTCCGATGGCATCATCGAATGGAAAACAGGCAACGAGAGACTGACCATCTCTACCCGCCTGGAAAACCAGTTGGGGTATGAAGCCGGCACACTCGATACCGCACTCGAGGCGTTGCATGAGAGAGTCGCGCCCGACATGCGTGACGACTTCAAGGCCTTGATCAACGCCAAGCGACTGAGCGGGACGCCTTTCAATTGCGAGTTGCTGATCCGCACCCAGCAGGGAGATCATCGTTGGTTTGAGCTGCGCGCTCAATTCGAGGTCAGAAACGGCGCGCCCTACCGCTTCATCGGCTCATTGCTGGATATCCATCAGCAGCATCTGGCCAAGGATGCCCAGGCCGACAAGCTGCGCCGCTATGAACGTCAGCAAGCGGCCTTGATCGAGCTCGGCAACACCCGCCACGATGAGAACGCGCAGCTCGACAGCCTGCTGCCGTGGTTATGTGAGCAAGTCGCCAAGGGACTGCAGATACGCAAGGTAAGCTTCTGGTACATGAATGAAGACCGCGACTGCCTGTCGCTGGCCCATGTCCATGATGCGTGGGTCCCACCGCCGCAAGATGCCACGCATAACACAGTCCCCACTCGCCTTACCCGCACCCAGAACCGGGTCTATTTCGAGGCTCTGGATGCCGGTCATGCTCTCGCCCTGGCCGATGTGACCAAGGCCAACCAGGAATTGCTGTTTGATGGCACCTTCCGCTGCAGCGTGAAGGCCATCATCGACAGCCCGATCCGTGTGGCGGGCCAGGTGGTGGCCGTCATCTGCTGTACGGAAAGCAATGCCCCACGCGAATGGGCAGAGGATGAGCAGGCGTTTCTGGCCTCGGTGGCGGATCATATCTCACAGCTCATGACCGAATTCGAGCAACAGGCCTCTCAGAAGCGCCTGCGAGCCAGCGAGCGACGCTACCGCGCCACCTTCGAGCACTCCGCTGTCGGCATGGCGCACCTGAGCACCAGTGGCCAGCTGTTGCGCGTCAATCAACGACTCGAGAGCATCCTGGGCTACACCGCCGCCACCTTGTCGCAGAGTGTGATACGCGAACTGATCGAGCCGGAAGACCTGGAAAGCTTCCTGCAGCAACATCAGGCGCTGATCGAGCAGCGCAAGGACTTCTTTACCCAGCAATGCCGCTTCATCCATGCCTCAGGCAACTCGGTGCATGCAGAGATCAGTGTCTCTGCGGTCGAGGCGACGCCAGACCAGGATGGCTATACGCTGCTGGCGCTGATCGACAATACGCTCAATCACACCATGTCGCAGCGCATGGCTCACGAGGCCAATCACGACAGCCTGACGGGCTTGCTCAATCGCGGCGCCTTCAAGCGTGAACTGACGACACTTTGCGATGATGCACGCGCCACTCGCGCACTGCATTGTCTCGCCTACATCGATCTGGACCAATTCAAGGTCGTCAATGACACCTGCGGCCACTCGGCCGGCGATGCGCTATTGATCCAGCTGGTCGACGTCATTGCCGCCGGATTGCGCAAGCAGGATCGTCTCGCGCGCCTGGGAGGGGATGAATTCGGCTTGCTGATGCCAGACATGTCGCTGGACGCCGCCGAGGCGCTGCTCGAAGAGATGCGCCAGTCCGTCACCAACTTCCGATTCATGTGGGAAGACAAGCTGTTCACCATCAGTACCAGCATTGGCCTCGTCAGCATCGACAGCAATCACAACGACCCGCACCAACTGCTGAGTGCCGCCGACGCTGCCTGCTATGAAGCCAAGGATGCCGGGCGTAACCGCATTCATCGCCACAGTGAATCCGGTGACGAGGTAGCTCGGCGCATGCAGGAAATGCACTGGCTGACAGAAATCACCGCGGCCATCGAAGAACAGCGTCTGGTGCTTTACCAACAGCCGATTGTCAGCACCCTCGCCACTGCACAAGCTGACAACGCAGAGCCTGGCAACGACCCGCACTGCGAGCCGCTCTGCGAGCTACATTACGAAGTGCTTGTGCGCTTGAAAGGCCGGGACGGCACCATCATTGCGCCGGGCGCCTTCCTGCCTGCAGCGGAGCGTTATGGCCTGTCAGCCGCCATCGATGAACATGTCATTCGCCAATACCTGAGCTGGCTGACGGCGCACCCTGAGCATGCCCAGCGACTGACCATGGTGTCACTCAATCTCTCCGGGCATTCCATCAGCAGCCCGAGCTTTCGCGACCTGCTGGTCACGCTGGTCCGCGACAGTGGCATCCCGGGTGACAAGCTGTGTTTCGAGATCACCGAATCCGTCGCCATCACGCGGCTGGGCGACGCTCGTGCCTTCTTCGAGGCACTCGGCGCACTCGGTTGTTCCTTGGCGCTGGATGACTTCGGGAGTGGCGTGTCCTCCTTTGGCTACCTGAAGAACCTGCCCGTCGACTTCCTGAAGATCGATGGCGCCTTCATTCGCGACATGGACACCAACCGCGTCTCCTACTCCATCGCCCGCGCCATTGCCGAGGTCGCGCGTGAAATGGGCATGAAGACCGTGGCGGAATTCGTGGGAAGTGCGCAAGTGCTCGCCTCCGTCGCCACCATCGGCGCCGACTATGTGCAGGGCTATGCGCTGGGCATGCCGGAGCCACTCGAGACACTCGCCATCTGCTCCAATACCGATGACGGCCACGGCAAGGGGCATGCTGAGGGCAAAGGCTCCAGCCCGATCTCACGGGTCAATGACGCTCGCGTGGCGCAGCCTCTTGCTCCCAAGGCCGGCTGAATCAGGGCTTGCCGAATCAAGGCGGAGCGCGGAATAGAGCAGAGCGCGGCATTTCCTCGAAACCACACAAAGCCCTCTTTCCAAACCCTCTCCATAAGCCCTGTATCCAGAAGTCCGCTCTCCAGAACCAGACCAGAGAAGCCCAGCCTCCGAGCGGCAAACGCCACTCGGAGGCTGGGCTTCTGTGCTCTTATTCAGAATGCAGCATGCAGGGTGCAGGGTGCAGGGTGCAGGGTGCAGGGTGCAGGGTGCAGGGTGCAGGGTGCAGGGTGCAGGGTGCAGGGTGCAGGGTGCAGGGTGCAGGAGGGAGAATAGCGGTATCAGAAACCGGATTCGCGACGCCAGACTCCCACCACTTCACGCCAGGTTCGACTCAACAGGCTGCGCGGCTCGGTCTCTACGTTGACCATGCCGCGCCGGCCAGGCATCGAGAGTGCCAGCGCCTGCGAGAAGTCCACTGGCTCAAGCGTGACCCGATAGAGGCTGCGCATCAGTTCCAGCTGCCCTTCCTCGCCCTCGCGAACCTTCAACTCCCCACCGTAGGGCGCGGCCATTTCTGGCTGCTCAAACACTGCGACTGCCTGAGGTTCGATGCTGACCACGCGCATTTCCAGCGGCTTGTCTACTGGCGCCAGCGGATAGAACCAGGCATTGGCACCTTCATCGACACGCAGCACCTCTTCCTCTTCCACCCAGGCCGTCAGGGTCACCTGCCGGGGATTGCGCAGCGTCATCACCCGCTCCCCTTCACCGACCCAGCCCCCTTCTCGCAAGGCAGGGTTGAGCGAGTGCACCTTGCCGGCGAATGCCGCCTCCAGCTGACCGGTCGCCTGCTCGGCTTGCAGCGCGCTGACCCGTTGGCGCTGCACGTCCAGATCGGCCTGCACCACCGGGCTATCCTGCAGCAGCCTGCGTTCCAGACCACTGGCGGAGCGACGCCAGTCCAGCTGCTCCACGCGACGCTCGGCGGGAAAATCCATAAAATATTTTTAAAAACAGAATATTGATTACATCAGTTTCTTGACCCACAGCGCAGCCGCTTCCACCAGCTTCTGGTGCGCATGGCGGAAGGCCTCTTCGCTCTTGCGATAGGGATCGGGAATCTCTTCCCCCTGGCCGCCCGCCAGCCAGCGACCGAACAGCATCGTCTTGCCACTGACCTGCGGTGCCATCTGGTTGATGGCGCGGCGGTGGCCATCGCTCATGACCAGAATCAGGTCTGCAGCCGTCAGCATCTCGACCGACACCTGGCGCGCACGATGCTCATCGAGCTCGAGCCCTGACTCGAGGGCGAAGCGTGCTGCCGTGGGCTCGACCGGGTGATCGACCAGTGCGCCCACACCCGCCGAGTGCACCGTCTTGCCAGGCAACGCCTGCTTCAGCAGTGACTCGCCGACCGGACTGCGACAGATATTGCCGGTACACACCACCAGAATATTGTTGAACACGCTGACTTCCTCTTCCTTGTGACGCTTGCACTCATGTTGATGGCCCGGCGCGCGGCAAGCTTGGCCCCGCACGGACGTCAGACGCCCATTGTCGCATGCTGGCAGCCTGTTCGGCAGGCTCACATTTGACCGCTTCGCGATCGAGCGCTGATGACACCTTTGGCTTTTCAAGGGCCAGCAGCGTGCTCATATGGCAACACTGAGGTGACCCGACGCAATAGTCCCCAGCCCCTTGAAGACCTCAGGCAATATCTCCAAGTCCTGATGTGTAGCCAATGAAGTGACTGGCTCAAGGGCCGATCTCGACCCCTCGCGATCCCCATTCAGTCACTTGCTGAACCAGCACCCACCAGGGAGGCAAGATGAGCAACAAGACACTGACCGCGTCCAATCCGGCCAATGACAAGGTTCTCAAGGAATACGCCACGCTGAGCAAGGAAGAGGTTCAGCAGAAACTGGAGCAGACGCACAAGGCGTATTCGAGCTTCAGCCAGACCACCGTGCAGGATCGTGCGCAGCGCCTCACCGTTCTGGCGGACCTGATCGATGAGCATCAGAAGGAAATCGCCACGCAGATCGCCCATGAGATGGGCAAGCCCTATGATCAGGGCATCAGCGAGACGCAGATTTCTTCAAGCATCGCGCGCTTCTATGCCGACAACCTGCCCAAGCTGATGGAAACCGAGCAGCGTGATGTCAACGGCGCCGTGCGTGCCAAGATCGTCAAGGACCCCATCGGCGCCGTCCTCGGCGTGATGCCGTGGAACTATCCGCTCTATCAGGTCATCCGTTTCGCGGCTCCGGCCCTGGCGGGCGGCAATGTCTGCCTGATGAAGCACGCGTCCAATGTCCCGGGGTGTGCCGATCTGATCACCCAACTGTTCCACAAGGCCGACTTTGAAGAGGGTATTTTCACCTGGTTGCCGGTGGGCTCGGAGATGATCGAAGACATCATCAATGATCCTGTCGTGCAGGGCGTCACCCTGACCGGCAGTGAAGAGGCAGGTCGCAAGGTCGCCGAGCAGGCAGGCGCGGCGCTCAAGCCAAGCGTGCTGGAGCTGGGCGGTATCGACCCGCTGATCGTGCTGGATGACGCCGACATCGAGCGTGCGGTGGATCTCGCCATCGCCGGGCGTTTCGACAACACCGGCCAGAGCTGCGCCGCGTCCAAGCGCCTGATCGTCGACAAGTCCCTCGCCGAAGACTTCTCCAAGCGCCTGATCGAGAAGGTCAAGGACATGCGCATGGATGACCCGATGAGCGAAGGGGTCGATATCGGCCCGATGTCTCGCAAGGACCTGCGCGATGACCTGCATGACCAGGTCCAGCGCGCCATCAAGGCAGGCGCCAAGCTTGAATGCGGTGGTGAGATTCCGGATCGCGACGGCGCCTGGTATCCGCCGACGGTGCTGACCAATGTCACCCAGGGCAATCCGGCCTTCAATGAAGAACTGTTCGGTCCGGTCGCCTCCGTGGTGGTCGCCGACAACGAAGCGCATGCCATCGAGCTTGCCAACGACTGCCCCTATGGCCTGGGCAGCACCGTGGTGGCCAAGGACGACGAACGGGGTGAACGCGTCTCTCGTCAACTTCAGGCCGGCATGAGCTTCGTCAACCGTCCGACCACGCCCTTCGCCCAGCTGCCCTTCGGCGGCGTCAAAGGCAGTGGCTATGGCCGTGAGCAGAGCGAGTATGGCTTCGGTGCCTTCATGAACATCCGCACCGTCTATGTCGCTGAGCACTGAGAGGCTCAGTCCTGACTCGCCAAGCACTGGCCGCTGAGCGTTGAGGTGCAACGCGACGCTGAACAGCTAAAGAGGCTGAAGAGCTGAAGAAACTGCAGCGGATGATTCACTCCAGTCCCTTCGCGGCAACGAACAACGCCCCGCTTCTCAGCGGGGCGTTTTGCGTCAGAGATTCGCATGCTTGCCCTTGCGATATTCCCTCCCTCAACCAGCGCGCTGATAGCCCTCATCACATCAGCGCGTCACGCAGCCCTGCAGGCATGCCTCACCTTCCAGCTGAACCGTGACGTGCGAGATGTCATGGCCGTCGCGCAGATAGGCCTGAACACGCTCCAGCACATCGCCGGGCACGCTGGTGGCGGCCACGACGACGTGCAGGCTGGCAATCGGCGACTGAGGCGTCAGCCCCCAGAGATGCAGGTCATGTACGCTCTCCACGCCCTCAAGCGCCAGGACGCCCGCCTGGATATCGGCATGGTCGAGCTGCTCAGGCGTGCCTTCCAGCAAGGTGTGCGCCGACCGCTTCACCAACGACCAGGCACCGCGCAATATCAGCACCGCCGCGAGCACTGACAACAGCGGGTCTGCCTGATTCCAGCCGGTAGTCATGATGATCAGCGAGGCGACGATGGCTGCCACCGAGCCGAGCAGGTCCCCCATCACGTGCAGTACCGCGCCGCGCAGATTGAGGTTGTCCTGATCGCCCTGATGTAGGATACGAAATGCCGCGATATTGACGACAAGTCCGAGCACGGCGATGGCCAGCATCGGCCCCGCCAGTACTTCGGAGGGCAGCCAGAGCCGCTTGATGGCGGCCACCACGATCGCCGCCCCGATCACCAGCAGGGTCAGGCCATTGACGAATGCGGCCAGCACCTGAAAGCGTGCATAGCCGAAGGTCAGCTTGCGGGTCGCCGCCCGATGCCCGAGGCGAAACGCGCCCCAGGCCAATGCCAGCGACACGGTATCACTGAGCATGTGCCCGGCATCCGCCAGCAGGGCCAGTGAGCCCGCGACCAGCCCGCCGACCACCTCCGCCAGCATGAAGCCGCCCGTCAGATACATGGCCAGCTTGACGCGTCGCTCGCTGTCGGCGGTCACCTCAGGCGCATGATCATGGTGGTGCCCGTGTGAATGACCGTGCGAATGATCATGTGAGTGGCCGTGTGAATGAACGTGTGAATCGCCATGCGAGTGACCGTCTGAAGGGTCGGAACCATGGGAATGATCGTGAGCGTGCTGCCCGGAAGGCTCATGCGAGGGATCGCGAACCTCATCTTGCGGTGTCGATGCCATTCAACCTCCGGCCATCCAATGAAAAAAGAAACGTGTCTGCATGATGCGCAGCGTAACGTCGAAAGTCGCGCGGCTTTCAAGACGCATTGGCGGATTTTCGCGTTCCGATAAAGGCCAGCAGCCACTGCGCCAGCTTGATAGGATAGTTATCACTTGCGAAGCAACGAATAAAGGATTCCCGCCTTCCCCATGAGCCTCTCCTCCGAGACGACCCCCTCCCGCTCGCCCCTCAAGGCCGATCTGCTGCTCCTGCTGGTCACCATCATCGCCGCCGCCGGCTGGATATTCTCCAAGGAGGCGATGGCCGGCATGCCCCCTCTGCTGTTCATCGGCAGTCGCTTCCTGCTTGCGGGGCTCATTCTGGCCATCTTCGATGCGCGCTCACTGGGACAGCTATCCACCGCGCGCAAGCTGCGCGCCAGCGGCGTCGGTGTCCTGTTCGGTGGCGCCATGGCCTGCTGGTCGCTGGGGGTCGCACTATCTGATCAACTGGGCGTGATCGCCTTCATCAACAGCTTCGGCATCCTGCTGGTGCCGGTGCTCGCACGACTGCTGTTCAAGGACAGACCGCCGCTGAGCACCTGGATCGCACTGCCCACCGCCCTGCTCGGTTTCGCCCTGCTCGGCATGGGTCAGCCCGGCGCGACCGATGGCTTCACCATCGAGCCCGCTCAATGGCTCATCTTCGGCGCCGCCTGCCTGTTCGCACTGGTGTTCAACTTCAATTCACGCCTGGTGCGCAATATCCCGGCCCTGCCGCTGACGGCCATCCAGCTGATGACCACCGGCGTCACCTGCCTGATACTCTCGGCACTCAGCGAGAGCTGGCCCGCAGGCATCAGTCTCGACATCCTGAGCTGGTTCCTGGCCAGTACCCTGATCGCCAGCACGCTGCGCTTCTTCCTGCAGATCTACGCACAGGGCCTGACCACGCCCAGCCACGCCTCGGTCATCCTGATGCTGGAAGCGGTCTGGGCCGCCCTGATGTCGGCCGCCTGGTTCGGTGAGCGCATGACCCTGATCCAGATGACCGGCTGCGGCCTCATCTTCACCGCCCTGTTGATCAATCGCTGGCAATGGATCTCACGCCTGTGGCGTCAGCGGCGGGTTGCCTCGTGAGAACAGCGTCCTGACTTGAGTGTCAGGCATGTCGCCACCATGTCTGACGCTTGAGCGTTCGACTTCCCGCCCCATTCTTTGCCACCGGAGCCACCATGATCCCCACGCTACTCGGCGTACTGACGCTGCTGATGGCAGCCTTCACCCTGCTGCCACTGACGCGTATTCGCCATTGGTCGGTGCGCATCATGGATTTCCCCCGTCTGCAGCTGGCCGCCTTGTGGGCGATGTTGTTGATCGCCGACCTCGCGGTGTCCGAGCTCTCCTTCGGGCTCAGGGTGTCTCTGGCCGTGATCGCCGTGGCCGGACTTGTCTATCAGGCACACTGGATCGTGCCCTATACCCGCCTCTTTCCCTGCGAGTCCGCGCGCACCAGACAGCACGACCGGCAGCGTCAGGTCCGCCTGCTCACCGCCAATGTCCTGACCAGCAATCACGACAGTGACAAGCTGCTGGCCATCGTCGAACGCGAACAGCCCGACGTGCTGGTGACGCTGGAATCCGATGACTGGTGGCAGCAGCGGCTCGACGTGCTCGAGGCGGATAGCGAGCAATACGGCTATACGCACACCCTCAAATGCCCGCTGGACAACCTCTATGGCATGCATGTCTATTCACGCCTGCCACTGCATGACGCCAGCATCGATTACCTGGTCGAAGAGGATGTGCCGTCGATGCATGCGCAACTGGAACTGGCCAGCGGTGACCGCGTGCGAGTGCACTTCCTGCACCCGGCGCCGCCCAGCCCGACCGAGAATGACGAGTCATCCGAGCGGGATGCCGAGCTGATCATCGTGGCGCGCAGCGTCGCCGACAGCCAGCAACCGGTGATCGTCACCGGCGACCTCAACGACGTGGCTTGGTCTCGTACCACGCGCCTGTTCCGCAAGCTGTCCGGCCTGCTGGACCCCCGCGTGGGCCGTGGCATGTTCAACACCTTCCACGCCAACATTCCCCTGCTGCGCTGGCCGCTGGATCACCTCTTCCATAGCGAGCATTTCAGTGTGGTGCGCGTGGCGCGCATGGAAGCCTTCGGCTCCGATCACTTCCCGCTGCTCACCGAACTGGCGCTGACGCCCGCCCAGGACACCGACGAGACACTCGATGCCCCGGAGCCGGACGCCGACGACCAGGCCGAGGCCAGCGAGACCGCCAGTGACGAGAATGTCAGTCATCAGGACGTGCCGAAGCCAGGTCGCTGAGCGCGACATGCCTGAGATGGCATTTGGCTGAATTCTCCAAAAGGTCCCAGACTGGCTGATGAGGGTTGAGCCATACGGGAGGCAGGCATGCGAGGACTCGACTGGCTGGGCACGCGGCTGGCGCGTCATCTCACGGCGCCGGGCCAGCTGCCGGCGCATCGCGCCACGTCATCACCGGAAAAGCTGGCTGCCACCCTGCGGCGCGGCGATGTCCTGCTGGTCGAGGGCTCCTCGCGTATCAGCACCGCCATTCGCTACCTCACTCAGTCGACCTGGTCTCACGCCGCGCTCTGCGTGCGCACGCCGCTGGACAGCAGAGGTCGCCCGGTCAGGGGCGACTGCCTGTTGGAAGCGGACGTCACCGCCGGGGTGCGCCGCGTCCCCCTCAACCATTACTGGCATCAGCACACGCGCATCTGCCGCCCGGTCGGACTCACGGAGGAGGAGATCAGCGCGTTGATCGCCCATGCCGAGGCGCGGCTGGGCCATCAATATGACCTGCGCAACATCGTCGATCTGGCTCGCTATCTGATTCGCACACCACCGGTGCCAAGCCGCTATCGGCGCCGCATGCTGGCACTGGGCAGCGGCGACCCGACCCGTGCGATCTGCTCATCGCTGATCGCCGAGGCCTTCCAGGCCGTGCGCTATCCCATCCTGCCAGACAGTGACGTCCTGCCCTCCAGCGACCCGGCATGCCTGCACTGCTATCAGGAATTGCTGCATATCCGCCATCACAGCCTGTTTGCACCCTGCGACTTCGATATCTCGCCCTACTTCGACATCATCAAGCCGACCCTGTGCGCCGGATTCGATCCCCATCGCCTGCAGTGGAGCGAACCGCCCGCCTGATCTGGTATGCTGCGCGCCATCCGCGGCCTTGCTGGCCGGCACCTGGGCATCAGTTCTGCTGTGCCGACTGAGCCGCCTGCCGCCCATTGACACTCTTCACGACCGGAACCACGCCCGTGACCAATAACGACATCATCCGTCGCCTGCGCTACGCGCTGAACCTCTCCGACACCGACATGATCAACACCTTCGCTGCCGCGAACCACGAGGTCTCACGCGCCCAGATCAGCGATTGGCTCAAGCGCGATGATGATGAGGCTCAGCAGCGCATCAAGGACATCGACCTGGCCAGGTTCCTCAATGGCCTGATCAACGTGCGTCGCGGCAAGCGCGAAGGCGCCCAGCCGGCGCCTGAAAAGCGTCTCGACAACAACGTGATTCTGCGCAAGCTCAAGATCGCCTTCGAGCTCAAGGATGACGACATGCTCGAGCTGCTGGCATTGGCCGGTTTCGAGCTGATCACCAAGTCCGAGCTGTCTGCCTTCTTCCGCAAGCCCGATCATCGCCACTACCGCGAGTGCAAGGACCAGATCCTGCGCAACCTGCTCAAGGGCATCGAACTGCGCCATCGTCGCCATGACCCCGAGACCGAGCAGCACGCCGTCGATCCGGTCTGATCAGCCCCTGATGTGCTCTCAACAAGAACGCCGCCCCGGAATCCGGGGCGGCGTTCTTGTATAACGGCAATGGCGGTACCAACAGCGGCTCAGCATTCGCGGTTGGGGCGCCCTTCCATGGTGGCCAGGCGCGCCAGCAACGGTGCCATGCGGTGCTGACTCCCTTCCGCCGCCGCGACCAGCGCCGGCAATACCCAGGACGGCAGGTCAGGCATCAGACGGTAGTAGACCCATTGTCCCTGGCGGCGATCCAGCAGCAGACCGCAATTGCGCAACTGGGCCAGATGGCGCGATACCTTGGGCTGCGACTCCTGCAACACGTAGGTCATCTCGCATACGCAAAGCTCGCCTTCTGCATGGATAAGCAACATCAGCACAAGGCGCGTATCGTCGCTGAGGCATTTGAAAAGACGTGTCGGGGTCAGAAGAGACAATGCAGAATTCCACCTGATTCAATGATGTGAGCGTGCCGCCAACCACAGCTGCAAGCGCGTGCGAATTTCGTTCAAGGCCCGCCCATAGGACACCGCAGTATCCTCATTGCGCGGGTCTTCGATATCCCAGAACAACAGCTCATCGGTCTGGCCATCCCACTGGCGACACTGCTGCTGCGCCTTCTGACACAGCACGATGACGGCATCAAAGGACTGAGAGCGGTAGCGATCGATCGACTCGCTCGCCAGACCTGAATTATCCACCCCGGCGCGCGCCAGAGCGGCCAACGCATGCTGTTGCGGGGCATCAGGCGCGACACCGGCACTGAAGGCGTCAAACTCGTCCCCCGCCATGTTGCGCAGCAATGCCTCCCCCATCAGGGAGCGGGCAGAATTGGCATTGCACAGAAAAAGCACTCGCTGTTTGGACATGACTCATCTCCAGAGCTGCAATTTTACCTTACCATAGGGTCGCATATCAGAAGTACCGCGCTTGTATAACAAACTGATGTCAGTAGCCTTTCAGGCCTCGGCGCCCCACCTTCAGAACACTTTCTGCAACAAACCCTGCAACAACACCTGCAACAGAGCCTGCAACAGACGCGAACGGGCCAGCGCAGTGACCGGCAACTGCCAGACACACCACGCCAGCCCGCGAAGATCGCCACTCGCTGCGTTCACGATGCGCTCGACCGCCGCACCGCGTGGCTCACGTCATCAGCCCTGCAGGTCCGAAAGCGTCAGGGGCTTCCTGTCGGCGACGGCTTGACGCGCCGCCTTGCGCGCTTCTTCGTGCGCCGGAATCAGGCCGATGCCTTTCAGGTAGCCCAGGTTGCCGACCATCTTCTCGCTCATGAACAGGTCCGCGTAGTCATACATGATCGGGGCTTCTTCCGCGTGCTGATTCTTGATGTAGAAGAACATGGTACGTGCGACCGGGTAGGTCTCTTCCGAGATGGCCTCGGGAGACGGGGCGATGCCGTCGATGGTCGCGCCGCTCAGCGAGTCTTCGTTCTCCTCGAGGAAGGAATAGCCGAAGACGCCGAAGGCCTCGGTGTCTTCCGACAGCTTCTGCACGATCAGGTTGTCGTTCTCGCCGGCCGGCACGAAGACGCCATCGTTGCGCACCTTGGAGTAGCCTTCGCCACCATAGCCGTCCATCTCTTCGGTGGCGGCTTCCAGCACCAGCTCCTCAAAGGAATCGCGCGTACCGGAAGTGCTGGGCGGCCCATAGATGGTGATCTTGCGGTCAGGCAGGCTGGAATCGATCTGGTTCCAGCGGGTATAGGGGTTGGCCACCAGCTTGCCATCGACCGGAACCTGAGCCGCGACCGCCAGCGCGATCTGCTCCAGCGTGAAGGCGGCTACGTCGTTGGTGTTGGACTGCGCGAAGGCGATGCCGTCATAACCGATGAAGGCTTCGGTGATGTCGGTCACGCCATTTTCCTGACAGCGCTCGAATTCGGAGGCCTTCATGCGGCGCGAGGCGTTGGTGATATCCGGGGTGTTGCTGCCGGCACCTTCACAGAAGAGCTTCATGCCGCCACCGGAACCCGTGGCCTCGATGACCGGAGTGGGATGATCCGTGGTGACACCGAACTCTTCCGCCACATAGCTCGAGAAGGGATAGACGGTGCTGGAACCGACGATGCGAACCTGGTCACGTGCTTGTGCACTGGACACGATAGCCGCAGAGGCGATCACGAAAGCGAGCTGCTTGAGAGGGCGATTCATTGCGGTGCTCCGATGCATTGATTTATATGAATAAGCATATATTTGGTAGCGCAATCCCTCACGACTCCGCTACCCCGGTTGGCGCGACACCTCGCCAATCGCCACATGCCAGTGATGAGAATCACCCTCGGCATGCTGAACACGTATCTCGATGACAGGCATGTCGATAAATACGCATAGGCATATATGAGCATCATTTTATTGCAGCCGCGTGACATCTCCGCTGAGGATCCTGCCGCGGGCTGCCTTGTCTCTCTATCCCTTCTCCTTCTCCTTCTCCTTCTCCTTCTCCTTCTCCTTCTCCTTCTCCTTCTCCTGTCGCCTGTCGCCTCTGTGCCTTACCTTCGGCCGAGACAAGGCACCAACAGAAATGGCCTGATCTACCCGGCACTCGTGGGAAGATCAGGCCATCGAAACAACAGCGTGCGTGACAGGGCATCACTCGCTTGCCACTGGCGAGCCCCTCCTCAGCGCTTCTGACGGGAGCCCGAGCCCTGGCTAGCGGCTAGCGGCCAGCAGTTAGCAGCTAAAGACTCCTGCTAGTCATCATCGCCCTCTTCGGCACTCTTCTGGCGCGCCTTGCGCTCCTGCTCTTCTTCCATGGCCGCCATGATGTTCTCGAGCAGCGCATCCACGTCCGGCGCTTCGGCGTCGTCCTCATAAAGGCCCGTCAGCTCGACATCCGGGTCCATATCACCGGCCTCGAACATTGCCCAGATCTCGTCGGCGTAGCGTGTCCGTGCCAGTTCAGGCGCGAACATCGCGTAGTAGGCGGTGATATTGGCGACATCACGCGCCAACATGCTCTTGGCATTGTTGTTGGCCGCGGCATCGACCGCCTGCGGCAGATCAATGATCACCGGGCCATAGTCATCGACCAGCACGTTGAACTCAGACAGGTCGCCATGCACCAGGCCGGCATGCAGCATGCGCACGATGTACTGCATCATCAGTGCATGGTCTTCCCGCGCCTGCTCGGCGGACATCGAGACATCATTCAGGCGCGGTGCCACATTGCCGTCATCATCGGTGACCAGCTCCATCAGCAGCACGCCATCGAAACAGCCGAACGGCTGCGGCACGCGTACACCGGCATCGGCCAGACGATACAGCGCATCGACCTCGGCATTCTGCCAGGCGGCTTCCTGCTGGTTGCGTCCGAAGCCGGAGCCCTTCTCCATCGCCCGTTGACGGCGACTGTTACGCACCTTGCGGCCTTCCTGATACAGCACAGCCTGCTTGAAGCTGCGCTGGGCAGCATCCTTGTAGACCTTGGCACAGCGAATCTCTTCTCCGCAGCGCACGACGTAAACCGAGGCTTCCTTGCCACTCATCAAGGGGCGGAGCACTTCATCGACCAGACCGTCATCTATGAGCGGCTGGATTCTCTTTGGCGTTTTCATCGCGTTCTTATACGCGTTTTGCGATACATCGGGAATCACCCTGTAGCAATTTTGTGACATACCTTACGACAAAACCCCCGCCAATGCGTCATTGGCGGGGGTTTCAGCATTCACTGACAGACTGCCTCGTCGGCAGCAGCGCCAGCGCTTATTGGGCGTTCTTGAGGCTCTGCATGTCAATCACGAAACGATACTTGACCTTGCCTTCCTGCATACGCTTCCAGGCATCATTGATGGTGTCGATGTCGATCATCTCGATATCGCAGCCAATGTCGTGCTCGGCGCAGTAGTCGAGCACTTCCTGGGTCTCCGGCATGCCACCGATCAACGAGCCCGCCAGTACACGCCGCTTCATGACCAGGTTGCCACCCTGCAGCGCGGGGTCCACTTCCTGCACCAAGCCGACGAGGATATGCGTGCCGTCGTACTTCAGGGTATTGAGGTAAGGGTTGAGGTCGTGCGGCACCGGCACCGTGTCAAGCAGGAAGTCGAAGGTTTCAGTGGCGCCTGCCATCTGCTCGTCATCCGTCGAGACGATCACATGATCGACACCATTCTCGCGCGCTTCCTCGACCTTGCTCTCGCTGCGGGTGAAGAGCGTCACTTCACAGCCCATCGCCTTGGCGAACTTGATGCCCATGTGGCCCAGGCCGCCCATGCCGATCACCCCGACCTTGTCACCGGACTTCACGCCATAGTGACGCAGCGGCGAATAGGTCGTGACACCCGCGCACAGCAGCGGCGCGGCCACTGCCGGGTCGAGCTTGTCCGGGATGGAGACCACGAAGCGTTCGCTGACGACGATCTTGTCGGAATAGCCGCCCTGGGTGAGGCTGCCATCGTGACGGTCCGGGCTGCCGTAGGTCATGGTCATGCCGTCGAGGCAGTATTGCTCGAGCCCCTTCTGACAGGCGCTGCATTCACGGCAGGAATCCACCATGCAGCCGACGCCGACCATATCGCCCACCTTGTACTGACTGACGTCATTGCCCACCTGGGTCACCCGACCCACGATCTCGTGCCCCGGTACCAGCGGATACTGAGAAAAGCCCCAGTCATTGCGGCCGACGTGCAGATCCGAGTGACAGACACCGCAGTAGAGAATCTCGATGGCCACGTCATCCGGACGCGGCTGGCGACGCTCGAAGTTCCAGGGCGCCAGGTCTGCCGTTTCGGATGCCACCGCATAAGCGCGAGTCTGTCCGTCAAAACCACCGTTGGAAGGGCTTGTCATGGAGTCTCTCCTTGCTTGGCTGAGCGTCGGGGAGCCTGGTCATCAAAGATGATTCAGCGCCCATAAAAGGATTCGCATGCCATGCGGCAATCGCGATCATGCCCACTGACCTCTTGCCGACAGCCCGACTTTTCAATGGCTTGGCTGCCCTGCATCACTGTGTTGGTCAGATCGCAACAGCGACCCACCAAGCTGCGCGAGGCTTGCAGACACCAGGAAAAGCGACGCAAAACATCAGGCTTCTGATTCCAAATTGACGCCATCAAGCAGCAAAGTTGCCACTGTGTTATCATGCACCTTCACCCCTCACGTCTTGGAACGGAGTCCCGCATGGCGAATACTCGTACTGCTGCAAAGAAAAAAGCACCGGCTGCTGTCGAAACCTCAGCCTCGCTTGAAGCTCAGATGCAGGCCTTCCTGGACCGTGGTGGCAAGGTGGATGTGATTGAATCCGGTGTCAGCGGCCAGGTCATTGGCGTCAAGCCGACCAAGCCGTCAAACCCTGCTGCCAAGAGCTGAGGCTTGCCCATCAAGCCTTGGTGCCCGAACGGGCTGCTCGCCTCACTCAACTGGCGTCTGCCATCGAGTCACTGACCGGTGAGAGCGCTGTTCATCGCTAGACCTCCAGCCGCTGCCCTGCATCATCAGGTAGCGGCCGGCTTCTTTCTGGGGAGAGGAAAACCACCTCTTGCCTGCCCTTGCTCCTCCCGCCACGGCGACGCCCATGCCAGCATCCTCTTCGCGCGACAGCACCCTCGACTCCCGCCAGCACAGTGTGCATGGCACTCGCGACGCGGATGGGGCACGCACACGCCTGGCCGTCTTCATTGATGTGCAGAACATCTACTACACCACCCGCGACACCTTCGGTCGGCAGTTCGATTATCGCCGCCTGTGGGCAGAGCTCGAGCGCCTCGGCTCGATCCAGCATGCCTACGCCTACGCGATCGACCGTGGCGACCCCAAGCAGCAGCAATTCCAGCAGCGCCTGCGCGAGATAGGCTTCGAGGTCAAACTCAAGCCCTTCATCCAGCGCGGCGACGGCTCGGCCAAGGGCGACTGGGATGTCGGCATCACCATCGACGTGATGGAAGCCGCCCCCGAGGTCGATGAGATCATCCTCGCCTCCGGCGATGGCGACTTCGCCCTGCTGCTGGACCATGTCGCCACCCGCCACGCCATCACCACCCGCGTCTATGGCGTCGAAGCCCTCACCGCCCTCGCCCTGATGAAAAGCGCCCATCACTTCCGCGAAGTCGATGAAAGCCTGCTGATGCGCTGATACCGATCGATCGGGTCTCAACCGCGCCCGAATCCTGCCCGTCGCACAAAAAACACCCGCACGGCCTCCACCGACAGAGAGGTGTGCGGGCGTTTTCGCCTGGGCCACCAGCGGCCTGCCAGGCATTCAGGCTTCGCCGCGAACTTGCCGACTAGCTCTGTGGTGCGGCACTCAGCGTCAATTCGATGGCGTCGTGGCGCCAGTGTTCATCATCGCAGTCCACCGCGCGGCCATTCTGATCGAAGTTGATGCGAGTGATGCGCTGCGCGGGGCTGCCCTGCGCGGCGTTCAGCGCGGCGGCGGCCTCAGCGTCAAACACCGTGGAGGCCAGCTCGAAGCTGACGCGACTGACACGAATGGCATATTCGTGCCGATAGAGGTCGGTCAGGGAGTGGGCCGCGAGGTCGAAATCGAGGATGCCCGGGAAGCAGTCACGTCGCAGGTGATGGCAGACATGCAGCACGCGCCGCCCGTCGATACGCCGCACGCGAGTGATGCGATAGACCACTGAGCCCTCCGCAATCCCCAGTCGCCGCGCGATCACCGCGTTGGCAGCGACCTCTCCTGCCGCCAGTACCTCGGTGCTGGCCACCCGCTGCTGTGACTCGACCATGTCGCGAAATGGCAGGCACGCCAGCAAGTCATAGCGCAGTCGTGGCGGCGAGACGAACCAGCCCCGCCGATTCTCGCGATAGATGCGCCCCTCCGCCTCCAGCTGCAGCAAGGTGTCGCGCAGGGTGACCCGCGTCGTGACAAAGCGTTCGATCATCTCGCGCTCGGAGGGCAGGCGCTGTGAAGCGCGTAGCGGCGCTGCCTCAAGATGGTTCAGCAACTTGCCCTTGAGCCCTGCCACGGGGACATCCGCGTCAGGAGTTGCCGATGAGGCGGCGTCACTCTGGGGCTCAAGCGAAGATGAAGGCATGCGAAGTTCCTGAAAGATAACGAAAGACAGCAATTTCTGGCGAGTCACTTGCATGACATCCAGGGCGTCCAGGATGGAAAGGGTCAGAGAGAAGCGATTTCTGTGGTCTAGTTCAGATGACCCGCAAAGTTCAGTGCGGCTTTTCAAGACACGCTTGTCGAGACACGCATGAGGAGAATAGTGGCATTGGCGTGACAACTCGGTGACAGCTCTGGCTGCCACGCCAGCTCAGCCATCACGCGCTGACTCATGCCTTGTCCGCCCATGGCTGTGGAAGATAGCGAGGACTGAAGCCCGCGGCAAGGCACGAAGAAGGCACGAAGAAGGTATGAAGGAGGCAGAGGCAGAGCCGCCACCCCATGCCATGACAACGACATGTTGACGACACGCAACTGTCACAGGCGAGCGCTAGAGTCGATCGTGCCTCTTGAACTGAACTAGACCACACAGTCTCGGCTGTCTCGACACTTGCCTGAGCACTTGGCACAGCACTGGTCTGATCAAAGATACGAGAACTGGCCTGAGCAATGACCTGAGCACCCGGACGTGCTCTCAGCGTGTCGACAGGGTGCCTGATGCCCGTCACGCCTTACCTTCAGCGCAGCGATTGTTCATCACCTACTGGGGAAATCTCCTTGAAGTCGATTGCCACTACCTCATCCCGCTCCACCGGCCTGCTGGTTTCCACCTGCATGGCCGCCCTGTTGGGCAGTGCCTCCGTCAGTGCCGCCGACATGCCGGCTGACCTTCTCGAGGCCGCTCAGTCCGAAGGCCGTGTCGATAGCGTCGGCATGCCGGACAGCTGGGCCAACTGGAAGGACACCTGGGCAGACCTCGAGTCGAAGTATTCCATCGCGCATAGCGATACCGACATGAGCTCCGCCGAGGAAGTCGCCAAGTTCAAGGCCGAGGGTGAGAACGCCACCGCCGATATCGGTGACGTGGGCTTCGCCTTCGGTCCGATCGCGGTGCAGCAAGGCGTGACCCAGGCCTACAAGACCACGACCTGGGAGCAGATCCCGGAGTGGGCCAAAGACAAGGATGGCCACTGGGTACTGGGCTACACCGGCACCATTTCCTTCATGATCAACAAGACGCTGGTCAGTGAAGATGAGCGCCCGACCTCCTTCGCCGATCTCGCCGAAGGTGACTACAAGGTGTCCGTCGGCGCCGTCGGCAAGGCGTCCCAGGCCAACAACGCCATTCTGGCCGCTGCCTTCGCCAATGGCGGCAAGGAATCCGACCTGACACCGGGCCTGGAAGTTTTCGCGGAACTGGCGCGCCAGGGCCGTCTGTCACTGGCAGAGCCGAGCATCGCCAACCTGGAGAAAGGCGAAGTCGAAGTCGCCCTGCTGTGGGATTTCAATGCCCTGAACTATCGCGATCAGATCAACCGCGACACCTTCGAGGTCGTCATTCCGTCTGATGCCTCCGTGACCTCCGGCTACGCCACCATCATCAACAAGCATGCCGCGCACCCGAATGCCGCCAAGCTGGCCCGTGAGTACATCCTCTCCGACGCCGGTCAGCTGAATCTGGCCAAGGGCTATGCCCGTCCCATCCGCGCCGAGCACCTCACCCTGCCCGAGGATATCGCCGCCAAGCTGCTGCCCAACGAGCAGTATGCCAATGCTCGTCCGGTCCAGGACTTCGCGGGCTGGGAAGCCAGTGCCAAGCAGCTGCCGCGCCAGTGGCAGTCCCAGGTACTGATCCACCAGCAGTGATCCCCGGCCTCTGCTTCACGCGAGCAGAGCGCGCACCATCCTGACAGACGGCATCGCCTTGGCGGTGCCGTCTTGAGCTTCACGGAGTCACCATGTCTCAGCGTGTCATTCTTGTCGTGCTCGACGGCCTCAACCACGCCGTGGGTCACCATGCCATGGGCTATCTGAGTGCCCTGGTCGAGGCCGGCCGTGGCCAGTATCAATCACTGGACTGCGAGCTGCCGGCCATGTCGCGCCCGCTCTATGAATGCCTGCTGACCGGCGACCTGCCTGTCGACTCAGGTATCGTCAACAACGGTATCGTGCGCCGCTCACGCGGCATCAGCCTGTTCGCCCTTGCCAGCCAGCAGGGCAAGCGCACGGCTGCCGCCGCCTATCATTGGGTCAGTGAACTCTATGTCGCGGCCCCCTTCGTGCCGGCCCGCCATCGCTGGCTCGACAACCCGGAATCCGCCATCCAAGCGGGCATCTTCTACTGGCAGGATCATTATCCGGATGACCATCTGTTCAGTGACGCCGAAATGCTGCGCCTGCGTCACGACCCGGACTTCCTGCTGGTGCATAGCATGAACATCGACGATGCCGGCCATCGTCATGGCGGCGACACGCCGCAGTATCGCAATGCCGCACGGCATGCCGACGTCGCGCTGGCCGACTACCTGCCGGCATGGCTGGAAGCCGGCTATCAGGTGATGGTGACCGCCGATCACGGCATGAATGCCGACCGCTCACATTCCGGCCTGCTGGAAGAGGAGCGTCGCGTGCCGCTGTGGACCTTCGGCACCGCCTTCGCCAATGGCGTCGCGACGGATCTCAAGCAACGCGAGCTCTGCGGCACCCTGGCCACACTGCTGGGGCTTGAGCACAGCAAGGCGAGCAATCCGTCGCTGCTGACGAGTCATGCTGCCACGCGAGGCCTCAAGTGATGTCTGCCGCCTTGAAGCGCCGCCTGACCAGCCCCGTCATGTGGCTGCTGCCGTTTGCGCTGATCTTCGGCGCCTTCCAGATCGCGCCGCTGGTGTGGGTGATGATCAGCGCCTTCAAGACCCCCACGGGCTGGGGGCTGGCCAACTTTCACGAGATCGCCTCATCGGCCTTCTTCCGACAGGCCATCTGGCGCAGCCTCGAGATCTCCTTCATGTCCAGCGTGCTGGGACTGGCGATCGCCGCCGTGACCTGTCACAGCATGCACCGCTGTGGTCCGCGCCTGACGCGCATGATGATTGCCTTCACCAACATGACCAGCAACTTCGCCGGTGTCCCGCTGGCCTTCGCCTTCATCATCCTGATGGGCGCCAACGGCATGCTGACCCTGATGCTGGAGCGCATCGGTCTGCTCGAGAACTTCAATCTCTACTCGCGCACCGGCCTGATCGTCATCTACACCTGGTTCCAGATTCCGCTGGGCATCCTGTTGCTATATCCCGCCTTCAGCACCCTGAAGACGGAATGGCGTGAAGCCGCCAGCCTGCTGGGCGCCAACCGCCTCGCCTACTGGCAGCACATCGGCCTGCCGGTGCTGTGGCCGTCCCTGGCAGGCACGCTCACCGTACTCTTCGCCAATGCCATGGGCGCCTACGCCACCGTCTATGCGCTGGTGAACACCAGCTACAACCTGATGACCATCCGCATCGCCAATCTGGTCTCCGGAGACCTGTTCCTGCAGCCAGAACTGGCCAGTGCACTGGCCCTGGTGCTGGTCGTCATTCTCGTCATCGTCACGCTGATTCAGCAATGGCTCATGCGCAGGAGCTACCATGTCACTTCCCGCTGAACTGCCCTATCGCCACGGCAAGCCCTTGCTGCCCAGCCTGATGGCGCGCCTGCGCCGCGTGAGTGTCTATACCTTCATCGTCACCAGTGTCTTCGCACTGCTGGCACTGCCACTGATCGCGACGCTGTTCTACGCCCTGGCGACACGCTGGGGCGCCAGCCTGACTCCCGACGCCCTGACCGTGAAATGGTTTCTGGAACTCTGGACCACGCCGCGTTTTCTGGCGGCGTTCGGGCGCTCGCTGCTGGTCGCCGTCGGCGCGCTGGCACTGTCGTTGCTGCTGATCGTACCGGTGGTATTTCTCGCCCACACACGCTATCCGCGCCTGGACAGCGTGATGAATGGGCTGATCCTGCTGCCCTTCGCCGTGCCACCCATCGTGTCATCGGTCGGCCTGCTGCAGCTCTACGCGGGCGGCCCGCTGGCCATCGTCGGCACGCCGTGGATCCTGATCCCCACCTACTTCACCATCGTGCTGCCCTTCATGTACCGCGCTCTGGCCAACAGCCTGCGTGCGCTGGACGTGGCGTCCCTGATGGAGGCCGCTCAACTGCTGGGGGCAAGTCCGCTCAAGGCGTTCTTCCTGGTCGTACTGCCCAATATCCGCGTCGGCATCCAGATTGCCGTCTTCCTGGCCTTCTCATTCCTGGCCGGCGAATTCGTGTTCGCCAACATGCTGGTCGGCACGCGCTTCGAGACACTGCAGGTCTATCTGAACAATATCCGCGGCGCCAGCGGCCACTTCACCAGCGCCCTGGTCATCACCCTGTTCGTGTTCACCCTGATCCTGACCTGGCTCGGCAATCGTCAGCCCGCCGAGCAGGAGATGCCCGCGGATGACCCCGACGAGGCGCTGGCCACCACCATGACCGACGGCTTGCCCGGCCCACTGCCGAGCGCCGACCCTGAGCCGCGCCACACCCACCACCAGTCGTCAGACTCCGCACCCCGAGGGGACCGCTGATGCTTGCCATCGACACCGCCACCACTTTCGATAGCCAGAGCGCCGGCGGCCTTCTGACCAGCGCCCTGCGCGAACGCGCCGCCGACCAGCACTATCTCAAGCTCAATGGCCTGGCCAAGAGCTTCGGCAAGACCCAGGTATTCGCCGAGATAGAGGCCGAGATCGCACGCGGGGAATTCATCACCTTGCTCGGCCCCTCCGGCTGCGGCAAGTCGACCCTGCTGCGCGCCATCGCCGGCCTCAATGATGTCGATGCCGGCCAGATCATCGTCGATGGTCACGACATCACGTCGCTGCCGCCGCAGCGTCGCGGCATCGGCATGGTCTTCCAGCACTATGCGCTGTTCCCCAACATGCGCGTGGCGGAGAACGTGGCCTTCGGGCTGCGCATGAAGAAGGTGCGCCCGGAAGAGCGCGAGCGGCGTGTCAGCGAGGTGCTCAGACTGGTGGAGCTGACCGATCAGGCGCAGCGTTTCCCGCACCAGTTGTCTGGCGGTCAGCGTCAGCGTGTGGCGCTGGCACGCGCGCTGGTGGTCGAGCCGCAGATCCTGCTGCTGGATGAGCCGCTGTCGGCACTCGATGCACGTATCCGCCGCCATCTGCGTGATCAGATCCGTGACATCCAGAAGAGCCTCGGCCTGACCACCCTGTTCGTAACCCACGATCAGGAAGAGGCACTGCTGCTGTCGGACCGCATCTTCCTGATGCATCAGGGGCGCATCCTGCAACAGGGCAATGCCGAGTCGCTGTATACGCGGCCGGTGGATGCCACGGCGGCAGGCTTCATGGGGCATTACAATCTGATCGGTCGCGAGCTGGCGCGCCCGCTGCTCGGCTATGAAAGCGACAGCCCGCGCGTGGCACTGCGTCCGGAAGCGCTGTATCTGCAACCGGACACCAGCCCCCAGGGACAGCAGGATGAATATGCCAACTTCCCGACCCAGCCCTTGCCGGACAATGCCGGCCCCGGCTGCCCGGGCGTGATTCGTCGCCACCAGCTGCTCGGCAATATCGTGCGTTACGAGGTGGACTGTCAGGGACTGCGCCTGAATGTCGATGTCCTCAATCGCAGCGCTCGGCAGTTATTGCCGCGCCATCTGCGCGTGATGCTGCACGCCGATCTGGATGAGGTCCAGGCGCTGTGCGGTAACGAGACCGCCGCCATGTCGCAGGTGCCCCATGGATGACATCACAGGACTTGCCATCTTCGATCTCGACGACACCTTGCTCGAGGGCGATGCCACGGGGCTTTGGACCGACTGGTTGATCGCAAAGGGCTGGATCGCCGATGGCGAGGAATATCGCGCGATCTGGGCACAACAGATGCTGGACTACGCGGCCGGTGAGCTCGACATGGAGACCCACCTGACCCACCTGCTGGCCCCGCTGGCAGGGCGCGCTGTCAGTGAGGTCGATGCCGAGGTGGCACGCTTTCTCGATGCCGAGCTGATGCCGCGCCTATATCGTGAGGGGCTGGAGCGAATTCACTGGCACCGCGCGCAGAATCATCAGGTCGTGATCATCTCGGCCTCGACGGCGCACCTGGTCGCCCCCCTCGCCGAACGTCTGGCGCTGGACGCGGCCCTGGCCACGGCCCTTGAGACCGAGCAAGGCTGCTACAACGGGCGGGCCCGTGGCATTCGCACCTTCCGCGAGGGCAAGCTCGCGGCACTCAAGGCATGGCAACAGCAACATGCAGGCCACAGCGCCGGGGTGCCCAGCTGGGGCTATTCGGATTCACGCAATGATCTGGCCTTGCTGGAGTTCGTCGATCACCCCTTCGCCGTCCACCCGGACCCGACCCTCGCCAGCCTGGCGCAACAGCGCGCCTGGCAGACACTACGTTGGCAATGAAGGAAACCAGGTTGGCAACAAGAAACGCTGGGCTGGGATCGAGAGACTGGACTGGAGTCGAGAGTCCCTGCGCTGGAATTGAGAGAAAGTGCATAATAGGCGACGCTGGGCGTAAAAAAAGGCACTCTATGCCAAAAATGCAAGCATAAAGGAAGCCATGCAATGGCCAAGGTCAGGGTCAGTCGGACCGCACGTGTACCCGATCCCATGCGCGTCAGGCGCTATCTGAAAGCCCCCGAAGTCGGCCCACGCGTGCTGTTCTTCAGTGGCGGTACCGCGCTGACCGGGGTCTCACGCACCCTGACCCGCTATACCCACCACAGCATCCATCTGGTGACGCCGTTCGACTCCGGTGGCAGCTCGGCCAAACTGCGCGACGCCTTCTCGATGCCCGCCATCGGCGATCTGCGTTCACGCCTGATGGCGCTGGCCGATGACAGCGTCCTGGGCCATCCCGACATCTATCGCCTGTTTACCCACCGCCTGCCACGTGAAGCGCGCCCGGAGATGTTACATGCCACGCTGCGCGAACTGGCGGCCGGACGTCATCCGTTGACCATGGCGGTCGCGGAACCGATGCGCACCCTGATCTGCCATCAGCTGGGCTTTCTCATCGACGCCATGCCGGAAGGCTTCGATCTGCGCGGCGCCAGCATCGGCAATCTGATCATTGCCGGTGGCTATCTGAACCATCACCAGCAGCTGGATCAGATCATCTTCCTGTTCTCCAAGCTGGTACATGTACGCGGCACGGTGCGCGCCGTGGTCAATGCCGATTGCCATCTGGCGGTGACGCTGCAAGATGGTCGCGAGATCATCGGCCAGCACCGCATCACCGGCAAGGAAGTCGCCCCCCTCGATTCGCCCATCGCGCGCATGCGTCTGGCCGCGACGGAGGGCGACCACCATGTGCCCGTGGTGCCGGAGCTGCACGCCAACAATCGCCAGTTGATCGAGTCGGCCGAGCTGATCTGCTTCCCTCCCGGCAGCTTCTACTCCAGCGTGCTCGCCAATCTGCTGCCCAAGGGCGTCGGGCGCGCGGTGCTGGCCAACCCCTGCCCCAAGGTCTACATCCCCAACTGCTGCCCGGACCCGGAGCAGACCGGCAAGCGCATGGATGAGCTGGTCAGCGTGTTGCTCGACACCCTGTGTGCCGACCTCACCGGCCGCATGGAAGACTGCCCCACCGAGAACCTGCTCAACATCGTGCTCCTCGACAGCCAGCGCGGTGACTACCCCGGCGGCCCCTGCATCGAGGCGCTCGAGCGCATGGGCATCACCGTGATCGACACCCGCCTGATCAGCGAGCAGAGCGCGCCCTACTACGACAACGAGCTGCTGGTCACCGCGCTGCTGTCGCTAGTGTGATGCCAACCGCGAGCCGCTCGGCATGAGCTGCTCTGCATGAGTTGCTCTGCCTGAAGTTGCTCGGTATGAACTGCTCTGCAGAAAAATAACGCCCCGGCCTGCCAACAGCAGACGGGGGCGTTCTTTTGCCAGATACGACGTCGGGACTTAGATCACGCCACGCACCGCGCCGAGGATCACCATCCCCAGCACCAGCTTCCAGGGTGCCAGCGAGAAACGCGTCAGAGCGATGAAGGCGGCCAGCGCGATCACCAGGTCCGTGCGGCTCAGCACGCTGGTGGTCCATAGCGGGTCATAGAGCGCCATGCCCAGCACGCCCACCACGGCCGCATTGGCACCGGCGAGCGCAGCGCGCGCCCCGGCGCGGGCGCGCAGACGCCCCCACAAAGGCGCCACACCGATCAGCAGCAGAATCCCCGGCAGGAAGATACTCAATAGCGCAATGACGGCACCGAACAGTGCCGAACCGCCGCCCACCTGCGCCATGCCGGCCCCCAGCCAGGCGGCAAAGGTGAAAAGCGGCCCCGGCACTGCCTGGGCGGCGCCATAGCCGGTGAGGAAGGTATCGGCCACAATCTGGCCCGTCTCGACGGTGGAAGCCTCCAGCAGCGGCAGCACCACGTGCCCGCCCCCGAACACCAGCGCCCCGGCACGATAGAAGATATCGACCAGACTACCCGAGGCCACCAGCGGCAGGCCGATCAACAACACGAAGAACGCGACCAGGCAGTAGCGCGCCAGGCGCGTCGAGACCGGCAGTGACAGCCCCGCTGCCTGGGCTTGCTGGCGCATGGATGCCGCCTTGTCATCACGACACAGCAGGCTGCCGAGCACTGCGCCCATCGCGATCACCCCGACCTGCGCCCAGGCGCTCTGCGCCAGCGCTAGGCCCAGCATGGCCAACAGTGCCAAACAGGTACGCCGAAAATCCGGGCACAGCTTGCGCGCCATGCCCCAGATCGCCTGGGCGACGACGGCCACCGCCACCAGCTTCAATCCGTGGATCACCCCCGAGGCCAGCGGCCCTTCGAGGCTGCCCGCCACCAGCGCCAACACCAGCAACGCCAGCGCAGACGGCAAGGTGAAGCCGATCCACGCCAGTATCCCGCCCATCACGCCACCGCCACGCACCATGCCCAGCGCGAAACCGACTTGGCTGCTGGCCGGCCCCGGCAGGAACTGACAGAGCGCAACCAGCTCGGCGTAGGCCTTGTCACTCAACCAGCCTCGCCTGCGTACCAGCTCATCGTGGAAGTATCCCAGGTGGGCAATCGGGCCGCCGAAGCTGGTCAGCCCCAAGGTGAAGAAGGTGCGCAGCACTTCACTGCGCCGCGCCTTGTCGCTCGCAAGCGGGGCATCAGGCGTCGCAGGGTCGCGCTCACGCCTTGCAGTTTCATCCGGATGTGACATGACGTTTCTCTTGGAGCGGAAAGGAAAGGATAACGACCAGAAATCCAGCGAGGGGCTTAGCAAAAGCTATACGAAAGAATTTTCACTTGCTGACGCTACGGTGACATCAGGTGAATGCGCAATGACCTGATTCTCGTCACTTGCATCACCCACCAGACTATCGCCGCCAAATGACAGGAAGCCCGCCCCAATGATGGGACGGGCTTCCTGCATGAGGGCTTCCTGCATAAGGGCTTAGGCGTCAGGTGCCCGGCGAAGGCTTCAGTTGGCCGACGTCTCCTGAGTGGAGGCATGCTGCGTGTCCGAGGGCAATGCGATGGCCATCACGGCACTCGCCGCCACCAGTGCCGCCGACCACCACAGGCAGGCTTCCAGACCATAGGCCTGATAGAGCCAACCGGACAGCAACGTGCCCAGCAGACGCCCCATGGCGTTGGCCATGTAATAGAAGCCGACATCCATCGACACGCCTTCACTGCGCGCGAAGCGCACGATCAGGTAACTGTGCCAGCTGGAATTGACGGCGAAGATGACGCCAAACACCAGCAGGCCGATGATCAACCACTCAAGGGGTGGCAGCCCCAACAGGATGGCGGCACTGCTATCGACACCCTGCTGGGCGTCCAGCGACATGCTCGCCATCAGCGCGGGCAACAGCGCCAGCACACCGGCCAGCAGCACGGTCATCCAGCGCACGCCTGCATCACCGCTCAAGCGACGCGCGATCGGCCCCGTGATGTGCGGGGCCTGGGTCTGCACCCCGCCGTAACCGATCACCCACGCGGCCATCAGGATACCGACTGTCCAGAAGCTCCAGCCATGTACCTCGGCCAGATAGACCGGCAAGGCGACCACGAACCAGACATCGCGTGCAGCGAACAGGCACATGCGCGCCGCCGACAGCACATTGACCGCCCGCGAGGTCGAGAACATCTCACGAAACGCCGGCTTGCGGCTGGCCTTGCGCTGCCCCAACGATGCCGAGAGCTTGCGCAATGACAGCACCAGCACCACGGCCAGCATGAGCCACATGGCCAATACCGTGCTCTGGAAGCCGATGAGACTGAGCGCCGCGCCACCGAGGAAGAAGCCCAGACCCTTGAGGGCATTCTTGGAACCGGTCAGCAGCGCGACCCAGCGATACAGCGCGCTCTGCGATTCCGCCGCCTGCTGCCCCTTCGGCACCAGCACCTTGATGGCGCTCTTGGCGCTCATCTTGTTGAGGTCCTTGGCGATGCCCGACAGCGCCTGGGCAATCATCACCCAGATCACCGTCAGCATGGGCTCCGGCACCAACAGCATGCCGAGCGCCACCAGCTGCATCGCAAGCCCCGCATTCATGGTGCGATTGAGGCCGAGCCGCGCCCCCAGCCAGCCGCCGACCAGGTTGGTGACGACACCGAAGGCTTCGTAGAACAGGAACAGCAGCGCGATATCCAGCGCCGAATAGCCCAGCGAATGGAAATGCAGCACCACCAGCATGCGCAGTGCGCCATCCGTCAGCGTGAAGGCCCAGTAATTCCCCGTCACCAGCAGGTACTGGCGCACCTCATGGGGCAGCTCTCGCAGGCGGGCAAGCATGTCAGCGCTCCTGTGTGCTGGCGTCGGCCAGATCACCCAGGCCCACTTTCAGCGCTAGCTCTGCGGTGCGGTTGGCATAGCCCCACTCGTTGTCATACCAGGCGTACAGCTTGAGCTGGGTGCCCGCGACGACCATGGTCGAGGGCGCATCGATGATGCTGGAGCGGGAATCGGTACGGAAATCGATCGACACCAGCGGACGTGTCTCGTAGCCCAGCACGCCGGCCAGTTCACCTTCCGCCGCGCTCTGCAGCGCCTGATTGACCTCTTCCACCGTCACTTCGCGGTTGAGCTCGAATACCATGTCGGTCAGGGAGGCATTGGCCAGCGGCACGCGAATGGCGTGGCCGTTCAAGCGGCCTTCCAGTTCCGGGAAGATGGCGCTGATCGCCTTGGCGGAACCGGTGGTCGTCGGAATCAGGCTCATGCCGCAGGCACGCGCGCGGCGCAGGTCCTTGTGCGGCGCATCCAGAATCGTCTGGGTATTGGTGATGTCGTGCACGGTGGTCATGGAGCCATGACGAATGCCGAACTGCTCCTGAATCACCTTGATCACCGGTGCCAGGCAGTTGGTGGTGCAGCTGGCCGCCGTCACGATGCGATGCTGTTCGGCGTTGTAGAGGTGGTCATTGACGCCCATGACGATGTTGAGCACGCCCTCTTCCTTGACCGGCGCGGAGACCACGACCCGCGTGACGCCCTGCTCGAGATAGGCGTTCAGCACCTCGGTGCTCTTCTTCTTGCCGGAGGCCTCGATCACCACATCGCAGCCCGACCAGTCGGTGTCACCGATCTCACGCTGGCTTGAGAATGCCGTGCGCTGATCATCGAGGGAGATGGAGTCCGCGTCGCTAGTGATACCGGCGCCCGGCGACCACTGGCCATGCACGGAATCGAATTCCAGCAGATGGGCGAAGGTCGCGGCATCGCCACCCGGGTCATTGATACGCACCACGTCCAGCGCGATATCCTCGCGCAGCTTCCACAGCGCGCGCAGGGCGAGACGACCGATGCGCCCGAAGCCGTTGATACCGACGCGCAGGGCCGGCATGCCCTCCGGCACGCTGATGGACGAGGAATAGGACGGAGCGCTATGAGCAGGACACATGGGCATTTCCTTGAGAGTGTTCGAAAAGATTCGGCTAACGTTCTACAGCCTGTGCGCTCAGCAACAGCGCACAGGGCGGTTGGGCATCGTCTCCAGCCACGCCACCCAGCGCGACACCTCGTGGGCGTTGGCCTGACAGAGGGTCGTGAGTATCTGATGGCACCAGGCCGGCAGGTCAGGTGCCAGGCGGTAGTGCACCCACTGGCCACGCCGCTGACTGGTCAGCAGGCCAGCATCTCTCAGCTGGGCGAGATGCCGCGAGACCTTGGGTTGGGAGATGGGCATGGCGCGCTGCTCCAGCAGCCAGATAAGCTCACAGACACACAATTCTTCCATCTGGGCCAATAGCTGCACGACGGTCAGGCGAGTGTCCTCGGCAAGGCACTTGAAGACCTGCAACGGTGTCAGGCACGCCGCCATGTCTCCCACTCCATCAATAACGTCATTGGTTGACGGTTTCATGGCGATGTCCTCGCGTATGCCTGAGCCATCTTGCTCCCCTCTCGATTCCCCCACCCGATTCCCCCACCCGATTCCCTCTCCCGACCCCCTCTCACCGGCACCTGACGCATGGCAAGTCAGGTTGCCTGCCAGCCGGCTGAAGCGCGGTGACATGCGAAATATCATATATGTGTTTTTCCATATATCAAGTGACACATGCATGACAGTTGGATGACAGCCGGCGCGGGAATCGATGGCAGCGATGGAGAGCGAATGGAGGTTGAATGGAGGGCGAATGAAGCGCGATCAGAGTGTCGCTTGGCTCGGTGTACCAGCGGGTAGGCGGTCACACCATCGCCACTGTTGCGCAAACGGCACGCATATGTTGCCTGGCCTCAAAAGCGAATGCGCTTGCGAACAAAAGTCGAGCAGCGTTAGTGTGTGCCCATCAAGCACACCAAGTGCCCTTTTGAATCACGCATCCCTCGTGATGCACAGGAGAGACAAATGGCGGATTTCGCACAAGTCGTCGATAGCAACTACACCCAGGAAGTCATCGAGAGCGAGCAGCCGGTACTGGTCAAGTTCTGGGCACCGTGGTGCGGCCCGTGCAAGATGCTCGACCCGATCGTCGAATCCATCGCCGAAGAACAGGGTGATGCCCTCAAGGTCGTCGCCATCAATGTCGATGATGCACCGGACCTCGCCGCCCAGAATGGCGTCCGCGGCCTGCCAACCATCGCGCTGTTCAAGTCCGGCGAGAAGCTCGAAGCCCTGACCGGCGTCCAGCCGAAGGAAAACTTCGACGCCATGATCTCGCGTCACGCCTGATCGAATCGGCCGCTGGCCGCAAGGCACTGACGCTGCAATGAAAAACGCCCTCCATGAGGGCGTTTTTTTTGGTCTGCACGGTGCTTTAGGTTACTCTATGCTCATGATTTTTCAGGCAATTATCGTCATAGAGAAATCCCTGCCTTCAAGATATCGCTCACTGCGACAGTAACACCAGCATTACCACGACAAGGAAACATTGATGCCTGACCCCGTCCGTTCGACCCGACATCTGGGCATGGTCGCCCTGCTTACCGGCCTGCTGACGGGCTGCGCCAACGGCCATACGACCCTGCCGGCCACCACCTCAGCGCTCAAGGCCGGGCCTGCCTACGGTGAAATGCGCTCTGTCGCCGTCATGCAGATTCGCCCCGGCAATGTGGCGGTGACGCCCAATGGACAGGTCTTCGCCACCATCCACCCGATGGATGGGGATCACGACGTGCAGCTGGTCGAGATCACCGGTCAGAACAGCTACCGCGCCTGGCCCTCCCCCGCCTTGCAGACGCATGCCGGCCGCTACAGCGATGCGACCATCGATTCCCCGCTGGGCATCTATCAGGATGGCCAGGGCGGGCTTTGGATCACCGACATGGGGCTGCATCTGGGCAAGACCCGCCTGTGGGGCTTCGATATTGCCTCGGGCAAGCTGATTACCAAGCTGACTCTACCGGCGAATATCGCCCCCGAGGGCAGCTTCGTACAGGACCTGGCAGTGGACCGCAGCCGTGGCGTGGCCTATCTGGCAGACATCGCCAATCCGGGCTTGATCACCGTTGACCTGGAGAGCGGCGAGGCCACCCGCTTCAGCGAGCATCCGGCGCTTGAGGCAGAACCCGGTGCCAAGCTCAAGATCGATGGCAAGGACGTCCAGTTCAATGGCAAGCCTGCCAAGGTCGGCGTCGACCCGATCACCCTGTCCGGCGATGGCGAGACGGTCTTCTTCGGCGCCATGACCGGCCACAGCTGGTACAGCGTACCGGCCAGACTGCTGCGCGAAGGCGCCGATCACTCCACCATCGCCGCTGCCATCACGCGCGTCGGCGACAAGCCCGTTTCCGATGGCGCGGATACCGCCGGGGGTATCCACTACTTCACCAACCTCAATCAGCATGGGCTGGATGTACTGGGCGCCGATGGCAAACTGACGCCGCTGGTGCGCGATGAGCGTCTCGACTGGCCGGATGGCGTGCGCATGGCAGCCGACGGCTGGCTCTATGTCACCGTCAACCAGCTCGACAGCACGCCGCCCTTCAATGACGGCAAGGACAGCGGCCAGGCGCCGTACCGTATCTTCAAGGTCTGGCCCGTCGACAATTGAGTCGATAATTGAGTCGATAATAGAGAGGTCGGTCGCGCCGGCCCTCTGAATGACAACGCCCGCATTCCTGATAAAGGAATGCGGGCGTTGTCTGTCTGCAAGGCACCACATCAATCGAGCTGTCGGAATATCACGAACTCGTGCTCACATTGCGGGCAATGCCCCGAGTAGACCGCCCCGGACTTGCTAAGGCGTACGCTGTGATGCTCGCAGGCCGGACAGCCCTGCTTGAGTGATGTATTGGCGTTGCAGACCTGACATTTGACGTAATAGCCGTAGGGGCCATAACGCCCCAGCAGTGCATCTTTTTCCTGACATTTCTGGCACTGGACACGCACTTCCGGTGGCGCTTGCGTGGTGGCGGAAGCCTTCAGGCGTGCGGTGATTCTGTCGAGATGCTCGCTCAACTGGGGCGAGGCCAGGCACGCTTCAGGCACTGGCGACCCGACTGGTGCCTCGGTTGGCGGCGCTGGTGTTTCGGCTCTGGTTTCAGCTTTGGGCTTGGCGACGCTCTCGGCGCTTGCCTTCGCCTCATTGACTGCCGCGGCGGCGGGGATGGCAACTGCCACTGCACTCGAATCGCCTCCCTGCCTGGCCATGGCGCGCTGCTTCTTATTATGGCGCTCCTGGTCGTCAAGCTCATGACTGCCAGGCGCATTGTCGCCAATGCCATTGCTGCCATGAGCACTGTAGCCCGCGCCATTGTTACCGAGATCTTTGTTGGCGAGGGCTTTGCTGTCAGATTCGCGGAGACTACCCTCATTGACCGCCCATCGACTCGCGGCACTGTCAGCGGCGTCTGGCGTCTTCGCTGCCGGCTGCGGGCGACGACTCACCTCGCGACGGACGCTCTCGACGGCATGCGCGCGACGCGAACGGGCGTCCTGCTTGAGCAGGAACTCGCTGACACGCTCAAGCTCATCCTTGGTGAACTCCGGACGCGTATCGAACAGCAAGGCACGCTTGACCATCGACCGCGCCCCGATCAGACCACTGACCTGCTCGTGGAGAAACTCCGGCTTCACCACCTGAGCCGAGACCCCCTTGGCCATATCGTCACGGTGCACGATGGCATTGCTCGAGACGGCGCACAGCACTTTCCATTGTCGACCGGCAAAGCCGCCTTGCAGCCCCAGGGTCTTGTTCATCAAACGAGTGCGATGCTCGATCAACAGGCGCTTGAGAATATCCTGCTGCAATTCCGCCTGACGCAGTGGTGACTTGAGCCCAGACCAATTGCCTCGATAGCTGCGCTGCCATTCACCTGCCGCATTGACCCTGACTTCACCAGTGATGCTTTTCGACTCGATGATGATGAAGCCGAAGGGATGCATGACCAGATGATCGATCTGGGCATTCTCCTCACCGTATTTCAGTCGCAGATCATTGAAGATCACGACCTCGGGGTCATCCCCGAAGGCACGCCGTAGATGGAAGGCCACATCCTCTTCCTGGCGGTGACCGTACCTGGCGCGCTCATCGTCGCCACTGTAGGCCTCTTTTTCCTTGGCTATCATCTGCTCGTCCCTGAAGCGCTGATTACATCCTTGTCAGCCCAATATATCGCTATTGCCCGTGAAATACGCCATGCAACATGCGTCAATAAACAGATTTCATCAAGATATTATAAACTTTATTTAAATCAGCCCGACTCCACTGCCATGCTTCAGGTGCGGGATAATCGTTAAAACTCTGTGCCAGGACAAATCAGCGCCCCTTTATCCGCTGTTGTCAGGGCAAATCTGGGGCGCCAGACATCAGCCACTCACAGCGTCAGGCGGGTGGCGAGAAACTCGACGAAGGCGCTGATGCGCGGCGACAGCGTACTGTTGCGGTAATAGACCGCCTGGATCTGCTCGCGGGGATTGGGACTCTGGATCTGGCCGGGCAACACTTCCACCAGAGCGCCGGTCTTGAGGTCATTGCCCAGCATGAAGCGCGAGATCAGGGCGATACCATGTCCCGCCAGGCACAGCTGACGCATGACTTCGCCACTGGTGGTCGGCAGATGAGGTGTCGTGTCGAAGCCCTGTGCGGCACCCTTGAGCGGCCAGCGATTGAGACGACTGGGGGGCAGGAACCCCAGCAGCTGATGGGTCTGCAGCGCCGCGACACTGGACGGCACGCCATGCTCGGCCAGATAGGCGGGGCTTGCGACCAGATGCAGCGTGGAGCGCCCCAGCACCTTGGCGTGCAGCGTGGAGTCATCCAGCTCGCCGATGCGGATGGCCACATCGGTACGCTGTTCCAGCAGATTGATGATGTCATCGGCGGCAGACAGCTCCAGCGCGATGCCGGGATAGCTGCGTGAGAACTCCGCGACCAGCGGCACCAGCTGATGCAGCACGAAGGGGCTCGCGGCATCGACGCGCAGCCGCCCGCTGGGCTGATCGCGCTGCTGCAACAGGGCCTCTTCGGCACTGCCGAGCAGCAACAAGCCCTCGCGCACGCGCTCGACGAAGCCACGCCCCTCATCGGTCAGTGCCACGCTGCGTGTGGTGCGGTTCAGCAGCGGCGTTTCCAGCTCACCCTCCAGGCGCTGGATGGCCCGCGATACCTTGGCCACCGGAATGTTCAACCGATTGGCGGCGGCGCTGAAGCCCCCGCTATCCACCACGGCCAGTAGCAACTCGAGGTCATCCGAACGGCTGCGCATGCTGTGATCTCCTTGAAAGTGCAACATGCATGGTCCCATGCATCTTTGCAGAAATCACAATAATGATGCGCATCATGATCGCTTCTGCAATATGGCTTGCCGATCAAATCACTCAGCAAAAGGATGTCGCCTAGAGCCCACCACGGCGGCGTTCGCCGGGGCGCAGCATCCTGACCCGTGCCTTGGGCGTGCGCCGCGGCAATGACGGAGGCGCCGGTGGTGTCTCCAGCTGACCTGAGGGCGAGACATCGCTGGCGCCGATCGAGCCGCCCAGCGTCGTCGCGAATTCCGAGCGCTGACGAGGTCTGCCATCTGGCGCGGCGTGCACGCCCTCGCGACTCTCCCCGCCCGTGCCCTCTGCCCCCGACGGGGCCTGATCATGCCTCTGGCCACTGTCTTGCGAAGCCAGCGGGGGTGGCGGGATGATTACCCAGGCAAAGGTCGGCAAGGTCAGATGCCAATAGATCGCCGGCAGGCGAATCGCCAGTATCAGCAAGATGGCAGCGCCAGTGGCCCACGCCAGGCCAACACCCGCCTCGAGAAGCGCGATATAGAGAATGCCACCCGCCAGCGACGCCGAGGCGTAGATTTCCTGACGCAGCACCATCGGCACACGGCGCGCGAGCACATCACGGATCATGCCACCCGCCACGCCACTCATGGTGCCCATCAAGACGGCCACGATGCCATCCACGCCCAGCATGCGCGCCTTGTGCGCGCCCAACACCGTAAACAGCGCCAACCCGAAGGCATCGGTGACCGGCAGGAAAACCCGCGTCAGGCGATGGATATAATGAAAGCCGAGCGTCGCCACCATTACCGTCAACAGGATGACCCACAGATAGATCGGCTGCTCGACCCAGAACACCGGGCCGATTCCCAGCACGAGATCACGCAGCGTACCGCCGCCGATACCGGTCACGGCGCCCAGCACCAGCATGCCGATCGGGTCCATGCGTGAACGGCACGCCACGACGACACCGGTCAGGGCAAAGATCATCACACCGGCCAGATCGAGCCAGGTTATCCAGTTCATTCTCGTGAAGCCTCCTGCAGTGCGCTGGCGTGCGCATGAAACAATGGCGTATATGCTTGTCGCGAACCGTGATGGCCTCTTCTGCCGAGTCGTCTTCTGTGACGCTGTTTCGGCACGGCGGCGCGATCATACTCCCTTTTGCGGCTCTTTTTGCGCCCTGGCGCCATCCGTGACGCCTTGAGGGAGCGCAGGATGATGACCCGCCTCAGGGCGTGGCCTGACCACGGCGCGCGGTCGCGCTGGGCGGCTCACCGAATCGCTGGCGATAGGCACGCGAGAAGTGCGCCAGATGCGTGAATCCGACGCCGAGGGCCGCCTGGGAGACGCTGCGACTGCTGTCGGCCAATACGCACCGGGCATGATCCAGGCGCATGCCGAGATAGCGCTGCTTGGGCGTTTCCTCAAAATGCGCCATGAACAGACGCGTCAACTGGCGCTGGGATTGGCCGACCAGACGGCAGATGTCGGGGATCGAGAGCACCTGGGCAAGATTGGCCTCCATCACGGCCAGCGCCTTGACCACACTGCGTGGCAGCGAATCGTCTGGAGTGCTGACCGCAGCAGGCGTGGCCAGATGCCCACGCTGATGCACCAGCTGCCGCCCGACGGCGTCCGCCAGCGACGGCCCGTACAGAAACTCGATCCACGCCAGCATCATGTCGATACTGGCCGCGCCGCCAGACCCCGTCAGCCGCTCGCCCTGCCATTCATAGTCGGCCTGACTGATCTCGAGTTGAGGGAATTCCTCGCGAAAGGCCGGCACGCTCTCCCAGTGCAGGGCGACCCGATGACCGGCGAGCACCCCGGCGCGCGCCAGAATGAAGGGGGCGGTATCCAACCCTCCCAGCCAGGCGCCGTGGGCTGCCAGATGACGAATCACGCCACGCGCCTGGCTGCCGACGCTGACTTCCGGCCCGTAGGATGACACCACCATCAAGCGCGTCTGCGCCCCACCCTGGCCACCCGACGACGGCTCATCGACCAGAGACGACAAGGCACCATCGACGTCGATGCGCACGCCATTGCTGGCCACGACAGCCTCGCCATCACTGGACAGCAGACGCCAGGCGAACAGCGGCCGTCCGAAGCGATTGGCGACCCTTAGCGGTTCCAGCAGGCAGAACAACGTCAACATCGAGAAGCGCGGCACCAACCAGACATTCAGCGTGTGCTCAGCGGCCCCCGGCGCCAGCAGTGGCGGTGAATCCGGGCGCGGATACGGCGCAGGGAGGGGCTCCGACGCCGTCGCCGACGCTAGAGGAGGCATGCGGGATGGCGCGGGCTGTTCTGAAAGCCCGGAGGATTCAGAGGGGTCGGGCTGCGGTTCAGACATGAGGCAAATTTCATCAACCTGTGGCCATTTGCCTCAACCTTACCCGTGTCAGGCATTCGAGGTAAGTGGCACAGGGTTGAGACAGGTCACACCGGATGAAACATGATGCTGCACCCCACTCACAGGCAGGGTGCAGCATCAGGCGTTCGATCATTCCCCATCACTATCGCGAGATGCAGTTGCGAGATGCAATTGCGATGCTCAGTCGTGCTTCTCTGCTGCGGCCTCAGTCGTGATCCAAGGTGTTGATCATCGCCCCGAGTGATTCGAGGCCTCGAGGCCACCTGAGCGAGGCAGTGCCTGTTCAGTCTCGCTGTCGCCTGGCTTGGGAGGCGCAACCTCCTGCTTCTGACGCGCGGATTGCAACAGGATGACGCCTACCAGAATGATCGCCATTGCCAGCAGGTCGAGTCCGCGGATGGGCTCCCCTATCAGCAGCACTCCGATGATGACGGCGACCACCGGGGGCAGGTAGGTCACGCCAGAGGCCTTGATGGCGCCAAGTTCGCCGACGATGAAGTAATAAAGCACATAGGCTAAGCCGGTTCCCAACACCCCGAGGCCGATTACCAGCCCGGTCAAGGCAACACCGTCGTTGCTCAGCGCCAGGATACCCTCAAGATCAATGACAGCGAGCAGCAGCAGAGTGGCTATCCCCGTCTGATAGGTAGCCAGGGCCAGCGAAGGAATCGCCAACGGCATCACGAAGCGTTTGGCATAGACGAATGACAAGCCGACACACATCGCGCCGCCGAGCATGGCGGCCACGCCCGCCAACGAGACATCCGCCTGCAGCCCCTGCCATGGGCGGGCAATCAGCGCGATACCGATGATGCCGAGCAAGGTCGCGGTGATCGAACGTGCATTGATCGGCTCGTTGCGCAGGAACAAGGCTGCCGCCACGAAGGTGAAGAGCGGGATGGCGCCGCTGAGCATGCCCGCGACACTCGACAGCAATACCGAACTGCCATAGGCGAATGCCAGGTAGTACAGCGCCGTCGCCAGCAGGGCCATGACAACGAAGTGGTGCAGATGGCGCCAGTGCGCCCGGTGCAGAACGCCCTGGCAGGCAGCATAGAGGGCCAGGGGGATGAAGCCTGCCACGACACGCAGCAGGGTCACCTGACCCGGGGTGATCCACTCCGCCGCCCATTTCATGAACAGGAAGTTGCTGCCCCAGATGGTACCGAGCGCCAGAAAGGCAAGATGTGCCGAGAATCGTGAGCGAGGCATGGGGTACTCCTTGTGGCGAGGATACTTGGGGAGCCAACCACATGGCGCCCCTGGCGATAGCGCCATGTAGGGCCGATAGCGCCATGTGGGACCGATAGCGCCGTGCGAGGCCGATAGCGCCATGTTCGGCTGTGCTCCGCGTCGCGACAAGCGGGCATTATTTGCATTACCCTGTAGAAAATCTTCACTCTTGTGCCATATGACGTCACACGCGGTGCGTCGGCTTCCCGCTCAGATAGCGTGCTGGCGCCGGAGGGGTGTCGTCGCCCCCGCCGGCCAAGCGCCCATGGCGCTTAACATGAGCATGGCTCTGAGCATGAGCATGACATGAGCACGCCCCTGAACGTGAGCAAGAACATGAGCAAGAACCTGAACACGAAACTGCGCCTGGGCGCGCTGCCGGCCTTTGATGCGGCAGCGCGCCATCTCAATTTCCGCCGCGCGGCGCAAGAGCTGTCGCTCACCCAGAGCGCCGTGGCGCAGCGTGTACGCGAGCTGGAAACACAGCTTGGGATAAAGCTTTTCCATCGTCTCCCGCGTGGTCTGGCATTGACTCACGCAGGCCAGCGCTTTCATGAGCAGATCGCCCTGGCGCTGGGCAACATCGACAAGGCCGTGCGCGATGCCAGCCATGACCCCGCTGACACCACCCTGTCGTTGAGCGTACCGCCCTCCTTTGCCGCCAAGTGGCTGATGCCTCGGCTGGCAAGCTTTCGCCACGCACATCCCGAATGGCAACTGCGGGTACACGCAAGCGAGGGCCTTTCGAATCTGCATCAGGACGGGATCGATCTCGCCATCCGCCAGGGCTATGGCCAGCATGACGCCGGACTCAAGGCGATATGGTTGACGGGGCTTGAGCGTATCGCCGTCTGCAGTCCCGGCTATCGGGAACAGCTGGGCGAGCGACTGGATAGGCTCGATATGCGCGGCAGCGTATTGATCGAGGACAGCCATCAGGGGTGGCATACCTTTGCGGCGCACTTCTCGGGGCTTGAGAAGGCCGATCGGCTCTGGGTCAATCACACCAGTCTCGCGATCGATGCCGCTCTGGCGGATCAAGGTATCGCGCTGACACCGCGCCTGATGGCGGCGGAAGGCATCGCGAAGGGGCAACTGGTCACTCTGTGTGGTCTGCCGGACCAGGGCCAGGGATTCTATCTGGTCTACCCCGGGGCGCGGGCGCATCAGGCAGAGCAGATCATGCTGCCGTGGCTTCGCCAGCAGCTGGGGCTGTCACACGAGACGTGAGCGCACGCCCCCTTGGGCTCTCGTCTCAGACTCCACGACGACACCCCGACGCTAGCCGGCGAAGGCGCGGCCCAGCGCCTGCTGATCCTGCTGAGCAAACAGCTCGCAGCGATCTCGCCCCGAGGCCTTGGCGCGATAGAGCGCCTCATCCGCCTGCTTGAGTATGGTCTCGAAGCTGCAGCCCTGGCCGGTGCCGGCGGCCGAGACCCCGATGCTGATGGTGGCGATGCCATGGCGTGAACTCCCCCCATGCGGTAGCGCCAGGTCGCGAACATGGCGGCGAATCTCTTCTGCGCGCGCCAACGCCTGTTGCGGCGTACAGGATGGCAGCAGCACCACGAACTCCTCGCCCCCGAAACGCGCCACGATATCGACATCGGGATGCACGCTTTCAAAGATGGCCGTCGCGATACGCTTGAGGCACAGGTCCCCTTTCACGTGGCCGTAGTGGTCGTTGTAGGCCTTGAAATGGTCGACATCGATCATGGCCACGCCGTATTGAAGCCGGCTGTCGACCTGCTTGCCGAGCAGGGAGCTCACGAGGCTGTCGAAGTGGCGCCGGTTATAGACTTCGGTCAAGGGATCGATCGAGGCCAGGCGTCGGAACTCTTCATTCTTCTCGGTGAACTCCTCGACCCTGAGCTGCTCTCGCAGCAACAACAGGTAGGAAAGGCGCTCGGCCTTTTCGCTGCGCAGATTGGAAATGATCGAAAACAGCGTGATGGACAGGAACACCATCAACGCCATGAAACCCGCCGAGGCATAGGGCGCAGGATGGGCATTGACCAGATACAGCATCACGCCGAAATGGAAGGCCGAAGAGCACAGGGCATACCAGAAGCGCAGCTGAAACAGGACATTGCCCACCAGCACGATAAGGCCGAGTGCGAACAGGTCGAGGAAGGAATGTGGCGAGACTGACAACTGGATCAACAGGGCCGTGAAGATCATCGCGAAGCACACCAGCGCGGTCATCAACATCTCACGCAGTACCGGCGAGACACCCCGCTTGAGCATGTAGATGCAGATCAGGGCGATGGGCGTCATGACCCCGACGCGAATGATGATGGCCTCCAGCATATGGTCTGGGCGAAAGCGCCAGTCATTGAGCAGAAACAACACATAGATACTGATCGCCACCGCGCCCATGCAGGCAAGCTTGTGGCTGCGCGCGACATGGATATCGTGCTCGAAGCGCGCTTCTATCTCGGCCGGGAAATGCACTCCCAGACCGCCCTCACACTGTATCTGTCTGTCCACCTGCACCATCAGATCATTCATTCACGTCCCCTCCCTTGAGGACAGCCAATCAATGATCTCACTCTATACAAGGCGACACGGATCAATAAGCGATCGGGCGCAAACGTGACAATCGTTCACAACCTTGTCAAACGCTTGTCCAAATTTCAGACAACTGTTTGGTCGAGCCAAACGCTCGATTATCAGAGCGGAGTGATGCCCCCGACAGCACTCCGCTCTCGATCTTCCCTGCGCCATCTCAGCGCTTGAGGCTCCAGGGAGCGGCGATGCGGAAGAAGCGCAACGTCACCGCCTCATCCACCGGCCGTGTCAGCAATGACACCAGCACGAAGACCGGCAGGTTGAGCATCAGCCCCCAGAAACCGGCATGCAGGCCCAGCGGATGCGGCCATACGACGGTAAACAGCACCGTGACCACGAAGCCGGCACTGATGCCGCTGATGACACCTGCCGCCGAGGCGCGCGGCCAGAAGAACATGCCCACAAATGCCGGCAATACCTGAGAGGCAAAGCCCAGCCCGATCAAGAGGATCATCACCAGATTGCCCGGCTCCCAGATCGCCAAAGGTGCCACGATCAGGAACATCACCGGGAAGATCAGCCAGCGCGCCAGCTTGCCAGCGCGTTGGTCATCAAGCTTGAGGCCCGGCTGCAGCACATCACGACTCAGGCTCAGGGCCACCGAGTGAATGAAGGGCTCGCTGGAGGACATCGAGGCCGCCAGCGTGCCCGCGCCCAACAGGCCCACCAGCCAGACCGGCATGTTGGCCATCGCGTATTCGAGCACCACGGTGTCGGCGCGCTCAAGCTCCGGCAGGCTGTAGATACCGATGAAGCCGACCACCACCAGCGGCAGGATCACCACATAGTAGGTCGGCAGCCAGCTGGCACTGCGGCGGATGGTGCCGGCGGAGGCGGCGCTCATCCATTGGGTCCATACCGGCGGCATGAAGGACAGCATCGAGACGATGATCGAGGTGGTCCAGAAACTGAAGCTCATGTCGCCGCCGGCGCCGGGTAGACGCAGATACTCCGGATGGCTGGCCTCGAGACGCGTGAACACGCCACTGAAGCCCCATTCGCCGGTGGAGAGATAGGCCGCCCACAGGCCGATCACCCAGGCAACCACCAGCATCAACACGCCCTGGAAGGCATTGGTGCGCCCGATGGCGCGCTGGCCGCTGACGAACAGATAGACGGCGATCGCGCTGAGCACCAGCAACACGCCAGCCCAGAGCGGAATGCGCCCACCGCTCATCACCAATAGGATGTAGGCCGAGCCGATGGTCTGCAGGACCGCATAGGCGATGGAGGCAATCGACATCACCAGCGCCGACAGCGCGCCCAGCAGAGGGCTCTGATAGCGGTCCGCGATCGCGCTTGCCTGGGTGACATGCCCGAACTGCTCGCCGAACTTCCACACCTTGGGGCCGAAGTACCAGGCCACCAGCGCCAGATAGGCCAGATAGATGGCGACATAGAACACCGGCACGCCCTTGCTGTAGGCCCAGCCCGGCGCGCCCATGAAGGTGTAGGCACTGACACTGCCGGCGGCGATCAACAGATAGAGCGTCACGGGCCCCATCGAGCGCCCGGCGACTCCCCACTGCTCCAGCGTGTCCATGCGTCGGCCACCCCGCGCGCCGAGACCGATGGCCATGGCGAGGACGACATACCCCAGCGTGACCAGCAAGGGCACGCTGTCATGCACGGACGAAAAAACATGCGGATCGATCACGCGGCGCCTCCGTCTCTTTCGCCAGCGGACGCTTTCGACAGCGGGTCTGCGCCGTGGCGACGGCGCAACAGGCAATTGCCCAGCAACATCGCGCCACTGCAGGCGAAGATGATCAGGTAACTCCAGATGATCAAGGACGGCATGCCCCACAACAGGGTCTGCTGGTTGATCCAGCCGATCACCGGCCAGATACCCATCACGACCAGCAGCAGGAAGATCACCAGCAGGCTCCAGCCCCGCCAGGTCGAGGGCATGACGAGGCGCGGCAAGGAACAGGGAGTCTCTGCAGTGCGGGCATCAGGCTGAGAGGAAGACGGGGTGTCAGGCGCGGCCAAGACGATCTCCGATGTGAACAGGGAGTGAATGAAAATTCTCGGCGCGCAGTGTAGCCGCTGCGCCCCGCCCTGTGGAGTCACCCTGGTGAATCCCGCTGTTGAGTCGCCCGGTTGAGTCGCCCTGTCGAGCCCCCCTGTCGAGCCCCCCTGTCGAGCCCCCCTGTTGAATCACGCTGTTGAGTCACCCTGTGGCGCCATCTGGCATGAGATCGAGATGGCGACACAAGCTGACAGAGACAGGCGCTGCAAAGATGGGGGGAAAGGACGTCGTCATCGGGAATCTTTACGAAAACTGCAAAAGTCTTTCATCATTTCGCGCGTTTATCACAAAGGTATCTCACGGCAGACTGCACAGCATCCAAGACCCACCCATTGCTGATGGAGAACTGCCATGCCCCTTGCCCTGCTGGCGCTGACATTGAGCGCCTTTGCCATCGGGACCACCGAGTTCGTGATCGTCGGACTGGTACCCACCATCGCTCAGGACCTGAGCGTCTCTCTGCCTTCCGCTGGCCTGCTGGTCAGCCTGTATGCCGTCGGTGTCGCCATCGGCGCCCCCGTGCTGACCGCCATGACCGGCCGCTTCAATCGCAAGCTGGTACTGCTGGCCCTGATGGCACTGTTCATCGCCGGCAACCTGCTGGCCTGGCAGGCACCCAGCTATAGCTCGCTGATCACGGCACGCATACTGACTGGCCTGGCCCACGGGGTCTTCTTCTCCATCGGCTCCACCATCGCGACAAGCCTGGTGAGCAAGGACAAGGAAGCCAGTGCGATCGCCATCATGTTCACCGGCCTGACCGTGGCACTGGTCACCGGCGTGCCGCTGGGCACCTGGATCGGTCAGCACTTCGGCTGGCGCGCCACCTTCCTCGTGGTCTCGGTCCTCGGCGTGCTGGCATTGATCGGCAGCGCCATCCTGGTGCCCAACAATCTCAAGAAGAGCGTACCGGCCACCTTCGCCCAACAGCTCAAGGTGCTGACCCATCCGCGCCTGCTGCTGGTCTACCTGATCACCATTCTGGGCTACGGCGGCACCTTCACGGCCTTCACCTACCTGGCCCCGCTGCTGCAGGACGTCAGTGGCTTCAATGAAGGCGCCATCAGTCTGATCATGCTGGTCTACGGTATCTCGGTCGCCATCGGCAACCTCCAGGGCGGCAAGCTGGCCGACCGCATGGGTCCGATTCGCGCCCTGACCCTGATCTTCGGTGGCCTGATCGTCATCCTCGGCGTGCTGACCTTCACTGCCGCCAACCCGATCACCGCCGTGATCACCATCCTGATCTGGGGTGCCTTCGCCTTCGGCAACGTGCCGGGCCTGCAGGTCTACGTCGTGCAGCAGGCCGAACGCTTCGTGCCGCAGGCCGTTGACGTGGCCTCCGGCCTCAACATCGCCGCCTTCAACATCGGCATCGCGCTGGGCTCCATCGTCGGTGGCCAGGTGGTCTCCGGGATGGCACTGACCGACACCGCCTGGATCGGCGCGCTGATCGTCACCGCCGCCCTGCTGCTGACCCTGGTGGCCGGTCGCCTCGACAAGCGTCACGACTCTTCCATCGCGACCGCCTGATCCGCCGCGAAGCCTCCCGCCATCACGACGTGCCCCCGATTCCGACAGCTCAGCCTGCTGGCTCGGGGGCACCGTCGTCTACCCACCTGCTTGCTGAAGGAGTCCACCATGATCTCCCCGACCCGCCCGCTGGATCGCCTTACCCAAGGCCCCCTGACCCTGGGCGTCGAACTGCCCCTCGACAATGACTGGGTCCGCACTGACAGAGCCCCCTCCACGCCCTTCGGCGTGCCTGACATGCGCGCCCATGCCGAGCTGATCGGCCAGGTCGACAGGCTCGGCTTCCGCGCCGCCTGGTTGCGGGATGTGCCGCTGTTCGACCCCGCCTTCGGCGATGCCGGTCAGGTCTTCGAGCTGTTCACCTACCTGGGCTATCTGGCCAGTCACACCGACAACCTGCTGCTGGGTACTGCCGCTGCGGTGCTGCCGCTGCGCCAGCCGTGGCTGGTGAGAAAGGCCGCCGCCAGCGTGCAGGCCCTGAGCGAAGACCGCCTGCTGCTGGGCGTCGCCAGTGGCGACCGACCGGCGGAATACCCGCTGTTCGGTGAGGAGTTCGCGACCCGTGGTGCCGCCTTCCGTCACGCGGTGGACGTCATCAAGGGCCAGGCGGACGACGCCCTGAGCGAAGGTCAGGCCATCCTGCCTGCCGCGACGCGTCCGCCGCTGTTGAGTGCCGGGCTCTCCCAGCAGACGCCCGAGTGGATCGGTCGCGAGATGGACGGCTGGCTGGCCTACCCGGGCACGCCGGAGGATCACATCCGTCGCGTGGCGCTCTGGCGTCAGGTCGCCGGTGACAAACCCTACGTCAGTTTCATCCATCTCAATCTGGAAGAAGACCCGCACGCCCCGGTGCGTCGTCATCGCTTCGGGTTGTCGAGTGGCCGCCTTGCCCTCATGGAAGAACTGTCGGCCATGCAGGATGCCGGGGTGAATCACATCGGCTTCCACCTGCGTCGCAATCGCCGCCCGCTCACGGAAACCCTCGAGGAACTGGGGCGTGAGGTGCTGCCGCACTTCTCATGAGGGCGCAAGGGTTGCACTGATCTGCCCGGCTGGCTGAGCGCACTGGCAAGCCGGGCGAGTCGCGCGACCTGCCCCCGCCATGGCGGAAAGGATTAACCGTTCACGCTGCAAGGAGATCCCATGTCAGATTCCACAGAGACCACCACACAAGACATCAGTCACAGCGCCACCCGGGCGCCCGCCTGGGTCTGGCAAGGCCCGGGCGAGCCTGAGGCGCTCGAGCAGTCAGAGGTGGACATCGGCGCCCCGGGTGACGACGAGGTACTGGTCGCCACGCGTGCCATCGGCCTCAATCCCGTCGACTGGAAGTTCATGGCGATGGACAGCGAGCTGTGGCAAGCCGGCCAGATTCCCGGGGTCGATGCCTCCGGCGAGGTAATCGCCTGCGGTGCCAATGTCAGTCACGTATCGCCGGGGGATCGCATCGCGGTCCACACCACCCTGGCGGGGCCGGGCACCTTCAGCAAACGCCTGCGTGTACCGGCGCGCGCCGTGATGCGCCTGCCCGTCACCCTGGGCTTCAATGACGCCGCCGCCTTCCCGTGTCCGGCACTGACCGCCTGGCTTGCCATCGACAAGCTACCCATCAAGACCGGGCGACGCCTGCTGATCACCGGCGCCTCCGGCAGCGTGGGCCGCTGGTTGATCCAGCTGGCCAGACAGCGCAACTTCCACGTCATTGGTGTTGCCTCCGAGAAGCGCCACGCGGACCTCAAGGCGCTGGGCGCCGACGAGACGCTTGCGGACGCCGAGCAGCTGGACGCGCCGGTCTTCGCCGTGATCGATACCGTCAATGGTGATCACGCCCACAAGATGACCCGCCACCTGGGGGCCAATGGCCACATCGTCTGCATCCAGGACCGTCTGGAGCAGCCGGCCGCGCCGGCCTTCGATCGCGCCATCTCGCAGCACGAAGTCGCGCTGGGCGCGCTGCACTGGGCGGGCGACGACGAGGACTGGGCACGCCTGGTCGAGGCGGGGGAAGGTCTGCTCGAAGCGATCGCCGATGGCTCCATGAATCAGCCGGCACCCTGCATCGAGCCGTTCACGGCGCTGCCGTCCTGCCTCGCGGAACTGAAGAGTGGTGAGCGTCGCGCCCTGAAATTCGTGATCACGGCCAACGAATGAGGCGCATGGCGGGCGGCGCAGGATTGTTGCGCAACCGGCACATGACTGATGCTTAGGCACGCCATTGTCGCGCCAGTTTCACAGCCCCAGTAAACACGACACAACACATGGAAACGTCCCCGCCACACCCGGCGGGAACGTCAACAGGAGTTACCGCATGTCGACTACCCTACCGAATCCCGGCTTTGGCACCTTCCGTCTGGAAGGCGACACCCTGCGTGAGAGCATGAAGGCGGCGCTGGACGCCGGCTATCGTCATTTCGATACCGCCCAGTTCTACGGCAATGAAGCCGAAGTGGGACAGGTGCTCGCCGACAGCGGCATCCCACGCAGCGAGCTGTTTGTCACCACCAAGATCTGGTACGACCGCCTCCAGCCCGGTGACTTGGAAAAGAGCGTCGAGGAAAGCCTCGAGAAGCTCCAGATGGACTACGTCGACCTACTGTTGATCCACTGGCCGTCACCCAATGACGAAGTCGCCATGGAGGACTACCTGCCGGCGCTCGCCAAGATGAAGGCCGAGGAGAAGACGCGTCATATCGGCATTTCCAACTTCACCTGCGAGCAGATGGAACGCGCCGTCGGCATTCTGGGGCGTGATGAGCTGCTGACCAATCAGGTCGAGGTGCATCCCTTCCTGCAGAACCGCAAGGTGCTCGACAAGTGTCAAGAGCTGGGGCTGGAAGTCAGCGCCTTCATGCCGCTGGCCGTCGGCAAGGTGATGGATGACGAGACCCTCAAGATCATCGCGGACCGCCACGGTGTCAGCCCGGCGCAGATCGCCCTGGCGTGGCTGAAGATGCAGGACATCGTGACCTTCCCGTCCTCCACCAAGCCGAAGAACATCCGCAGCAACATCGAGGCCTTCTCGCTGACGCTGACCGGCGAGGACATGGCCAAGATCGCCGAGCTGGACCGCGGCGAGCGTATCGCCAACCCGGACATCGCCCCCGACTGGGACTGATTGACTGAGCCCAACTGACTGAGCCTGATCGGCGGGTCCAGTGACAAGAAAGCCTCCCGGGCACCCTGCCCGGGAGGCTTTTTCGCATTTATACCCTGCCATGATTTGATCCCGATGGATGCTCAGCGATCCAGCCAGCAGACGCGGGTCACGGCCTCGGTGCCGGGGCGTGGTGCCGCGAGATCATGCTCATGCAGCAGATAGATCACCGTTCTGCCCGCCAGCCAGTCAGCAAGCCCCAGCGCGACGCGTTGCGCTGTCGTGGCATCCAGCCCCGAGAAGGGCTCATCCAGCAGCACGAGGCCGGGGTTGGTCAGCGCCAGGCGCGCCAGACTGATGCGCCGGGCCTGACCGCCCGACACCTGACGACCGCCCTCACCGACACGTGTCGCCAGCCCCTGCGGCAGACTCGCGACCCAGTCGGCGAGATCCACCGCGTTCAGCACCCGCCATAGCGCGGCATCATCGGCGTCGGCGGCCCCCAGTCGCAGGTTGTCAGCCAGACTGGCATCGAACAGATCGACTTGCTGGGTGAGGCAGCCGACGCCACCGGCAATCGCCAGAGGCGCGTAGTGATGCACCTCACGGCCATTGAGCAATACCCGCCCGCTCTGCTGTCCACCCACTGCGCTCTTCTCTTCAACACACCCTTTCAGCGCTTCATTGCGCCTGCTCTGCAGGCCGCGGGAGACCAGGCTGGTCTGCCCGGTCAGCAGCGCCGCCAGCGTCGACTTGCCAGCGCCGGAGGCGCCACAGATCGCGACCTGCTCACCGGCCTCGATAGTGAGCGAGACGTTTGAAAATGCCTCGAACAAGGCGCCCGGATAGCGGTAGCTGACCTGCTCCAGCGTCACGCTGATCGGCCCTGCTGGCAGGCGAGCATCGCCATGCATGACGCCCGCGGCGTGCTCGATATCATTGAGGCGCTCCGCAGCGCCAAGCGTCGCCCCGGCCTGACTGAAGGCCGCCGGTAGCCCCGCCAGCCCCTCGCCCAGCGCCATCGCCGCGAGCGGCAACATCACCAGCATCGGGCCGCTGAGCTGGCCGTCGCGCAGGGCGAGCATGCCCATCGCCAGCAACAGCAACCAGGCAAGCCCGATCACCAGCACGGCCAGCGCATTGCCGACGGCACTGATGACCGCCAGCCGCCATTGGTCCGCCAACAGACGCGCCTCCACCGCCTCCAGCTGCTTACGCACATGGCCAAGCGCCGCGTAGGCCTCGAGTTCGGCATGCCCGCGCAGCGCCTCCATCAGGCTCGAGCGCAATGTCTCCAGAGTGGTCACGCGCCGGCGGCTGGCCACCAGGCCCCAGCGCGCCTGCCCGAGTGTCAGCCACGCCCAGCCAGTCAACAGCAAGAGCGCCAGCCACGGCGTCGCGCCCGGCAGCCACACCAGCGTGATGCCAAGCAGCGCCACGATCAGCAGCAAGGCCATCACCGGAGGCGCCGCCAGACGCAGATAGAGCGCATCGAGGGTGTCGATATCCGCGGTCAGACGATTGAGCCAGTCACTGGAACGCCGAGCAGCCAGCCGCGCGGGGTCCATGCTGACCAGCGAGGCAAAGGCACTGCCGCGCAGGCTGGCCAGCAGTCGCAGGATGGTGTCGTGATTGTAGAGACGCTCCAGATAGCGCGAGACGGTGCGCGAAACGGCAAACAGGCGAATCGCGCTGCCCGGCGTGTAGACATCCAGCACCGCAACGGCTCCGGCAGCCAGCGCCGCCCCCGTCAGGGCCGACGCCGTGATGAACCACCCCGAGACCGCCAGCAGTCCGAGTGCCGACAGCGCGGTCAGTGTCATCAGCACCACGCCCAGCAGCAGTCGACGCCGATAGCGCTCATGCACCCGCCACCAGGGCGCCAGCGCGGCCAGCGCCTCGCGCGTCGAGGGGGTGGAGCCAGGACCGAGAGTGCGAGCGGGTCCGATCATGATGCGCCCTCCCCAGAATCCTGTGTCTCTCCAGTGGTGCCAACGACCCCATCACGGGTCAGATGCAGCTGACGCGTCGCCATGGCCCTCAAGGCCGGATGGTGGGTGGCGATGACCAGCGTGCGGCCTTCTTCGGCCAACGCCTGGAAACCGGCGATCAGGCGCTGTTCGGTCTCGGCGTCCAGACTGGCGGTCGGCTCGTCGAGCAACACCAGCGGCGCATCGCTCAAGAAGACCCGCGCCAACGCCAGACGCTGAGCCTGGCCGCCGGATAGCCCACGCCCGCCTTCGCCCAACGGGCTATCGATGCCCTGTGGCAAGGCGGCCAGCACTTCGGCGAGTCCAGCGCGCGTCAGCGCCTGCGCGATGTCATCGTCGCTGGCGTCTGGCGCGGTGATACGCAGGTTGTCGGCCAGACTGCCCTGCATCAGCAGCGGGCGTTGATCCATCCAGGCAAGGCCTGTGGCCGCATGGCGACGACAGCGGCCTTCATCAGGCGCCACGAATCCCGCCATCAGTTGCAACAGCGATGACTTGCCGGCCCCGGACGGGCCGCTGATCACCAGCACCTCGTGGGCCTTCAAGGTGAGATCCAGCGGGCCAAGCACCCTGCCCCGTCCGGGATGCGTCAGCGTGACGGCCTCCAGTTGCAACATCACATCGTTGGGCAGCGAGACACTGTCCGACGCCGTCGTGGAGGCCTGACGCGCCGACGCGATGGGCGTGTCGAGCAGCTCCAGCAGCGAGTCTGCGGCAGCCAAGGCCGAGGCGCGATCATGATAGTGCTGAGACAGGGTGCGCAGCGGCTGGAAGAACTCCGGTGCCAGCAGCAGGATCAGCAGCCCGCTGAACAGGGTCAGCGACTGGGCGGGCCCGAAGGGAATATCGCCCAGCAGACCGAAGCCGATATAGATCGCGACCACCGCGATCGACACCGACGAGAAGAACTCCAGTACCGCTGATGAGAGGAAGGCGAGGCGCAGCGTGCGCAGACTGCGGCGGCGATAATCATCGGCGACCAGCGTGACCTCGCGCGTGGCCTGCTCGCCCAGGCCGAACAGGCGCAGCGTGGTGATCCCGCGGACGCGATCGACGAAGTGGCGCGACAGGCGCGCGACCGCGACGAACTGCTCGCGATTGAGCGACTCGGCCCCCATGCCGACCAGCGCCATGAACAGCGGAATCAGCGGCGCGGTCAGCGCGAGCAGAATCGCCGCCAGCCAGTCCTGACTGACCACGATGGCCAGAATCACCAGCGGGCTGATCAGCACCAGGCGCAGCTGCACGTGGAAACGCGCAAAGTAGCCTTCCAGCGCCTCGACCTGCTCGACCCAGCGCTGGGCCACATCGGCGCCATGAAACTGCGCGGCGCGCACCGGGCCCAATGCCTGCAGGTGATCCAGTACCTCTCGACGCACCCGCTGGCGCAGGCGCTGGCTGGCCTTCTGGGCACATAGCTCCTGCGCGGCACTCAGCATGGCGCGCACCGCCAGCAGCGCCACCAGGCCGCCAAACGGCCACCACAGGCGAGCCAACGCCTCGGGCTGCTCGATCACCTGAGTGACCAGCCAGGCCAGCAGTACCAGTTGCGCAACCGTTGCCAGCCCCGCCAATGTGCCGCACAGCGCCGCCATAGCCAACAGGCGACGCTCGCGCGTCGCCTGTTGGGTGAGCCACTTGCCGGCAGCCTTGCGTCTGGCCTTGTCGCGCTCCTTGCCAGTGACACTGGCGTCGCTGACGCTGGCGCGCGACGTGTCATTGCCAGCGGCGCTGGTCGGGGCCTCCTGTGCTGCCCCCTGCTCTGCCCCCTGCGCTGCCCCTTGCGTGAGATCAGTGATAGCCACCGTCCTGCACCTTGCCGCGGAAGACCCAGTAGCTCCAGGCGGTATAGCCCAGCACGATGGGAATCACGAACAGTACGCCGATCAGCAGGAACAGCTGCGCGCCCGGGTCTGACGCTGCATCCCAGATGGTGATGTCCGGCGGCACCAGATACGGCCACTTGCTGAAGATCAGCCCCAGATAGGTGAACAGGAACAGCCCCAGGGTCGCGACGAACGGCTGGCCCTCCAGACGCTTGCTGACGGCACGCCAGATGAAGGCCGCACAGCACAGTGCCAGCACCGGGAAGACCCAGAACATGCCGATATGATTGAACCAGCGCTCGCGCACGTATTCATCTACGAACGGCGTGTAGAGGCTGATGACCCCGAAGCCGACCAGCACGGCAATCAACAGCTTGGGCGTGATGCGATAGGCCCAGGCCTGAACCTCGCCTTCACTCTTCAGAATGGTCCAGGTGGCGCCCAGCAGAGCGTAGCCCGCCACCAGCGCGAGCCCGGTGATCACCGTGAAGGGGGTCAGCCAGTCAAAGGCGCCGCCGACATAGATATGGCCTTCGGTGGCAAAGCCCTGGATATAGGCCCCGACCACCACGCCCTGACAGAAGGTCGCCACGTAGGAACCGCCACTGAAGGCGACGTTCCACCAATGCCGATTGCGCGTGGACTTGAAGCGGAACTCGAAGGCGATCCCGCGGAAGATCAGCCCGGCCAGCATCAGAAAGACCCCCAGATACAGCGCCGGCAGCAGAATCGAGTACACCGCCGGAAATGCCGCCAGCAAGCCGGCCCCGCCCAGCACCAGCCAGGTTTCATTGCCGTCCCAGACCGGCGCGACCGAATTCATCATCACGTCGCGGGCGTGTTCATCCGGGGCGAAGGGATAGAGGATGCCGACCCCGAGATCGAAGCCATCCATCAGGATGTACATCATGATGCCGAAGCCGATGATCAGCGCCCAGATCATGGTCAGATTGATCAGTTCCATGTGCTCAACTCCTTACCGTACGGCTGGCATCATCATCGAGACTCTCGTGCGCGGCGGACAGCGGGCGCATCGCGGTTTCGACATCGTCATGCGGCAACTCAGGCTGCATGCCGCCACGGATGACGCGCGTCAGGTAGTAGCTGCCGGTCACGAAGACCACCAGATAGACCAGGAAGTAGCCGATCAGCGTGGCAAGCACCATCCAGCCGGTCAGTGACGGCGTGACAGCCTCCTGCTGGGTCATCATCTCGTAGACCAGCCACGGAGAGCGCCCGGCCTCGGTGACGAACCACCCGGCCAGCACGGCGAAGAATGGCGCGATCGACATCAGACGCAGCGTCTGCAGGAAGGGGCGCGAGCGATAGAGCTTGCCATCGCGACGCAGAAACAGGCCGATGAACGCCACCGCGATCATCACCAGCCCCACCGCCACCATCACGCGGAACGACCAGAACACGAACCACACCGGCGGCTGCATGTCGGGCTCGACCTCCTTGAGGCCCGGCACCACGCCATCGGGGTCATGGGTCAGGATCAGGCTGGCCAGCTTCGGAATCGCGATCTCGAAGTGGTTCATCTGGGCTTCCTTGTCCGGCCAGGCGAACAGCAGCAAGGGCGCGCCCGACTGGGTCTCCCAGTTGCCTTCCATCGCCGCCACCTTGGTCGGCTGGTGCTCCAGCGTGTTGATGCCGTGCATGTCACCCACCACCGCCTGCGCCGGCGCCAGCACCAGCAGCAGCCACATGCACATGGACAGCGCGCGCTTGTTGGCCTCGACATCACGCCCGATCAGCAGATACCAGGCGCTCACCCCGGCCACCACGAAGCCGCCGGTCAAGAACGAGGCGATCGCCATATGCGTGAAGCGATACGGGAAGGAAGCATTGAAGATGGCCGCGCTCCAGTCATTCACGAAGAAGTGACCATCGATGAAGTCGACGCCCGCCGGTGTCTGCATCCAGCTGTTGGAGGACAGGATCCAGAAGGAGGAGATGAAGGTGCCCAATGACACCATCAGCGCCGCGAACAGGTGGACGCCTTCCGGCACCTTGCCACGCCCGAACAACAGCACGCCGAGGAAGCCGGCTTCGAGGAAGAAGGCAGTCACCACCTCATAGCTGAGCATCGGGCCGATGAAGTTGGAGGTGGCATAACTGAAGTTGCTCCAGTTGGTGCCGAACTGGAAGGCCATCACGATGCCGGAGACCACGCCCATCGCGAAGACCACGGCGAATACCTTTACCCAGAACGCCGCAAGACGTTCCCAGGCGGCATTGCCTGTCTTGTAGAAAAGGCCATGCAACAAGGCCACATAGGACGCCAGACCGATGGTGAACACCGGAAAGACGGCATGAAAGGACACGACAAATCCGAACTGTATGCGTGACAGGATCACGGGATCCAGTTCCATGGGCGACTCCTCAGGACTCCAGGGGTTGCACTCTGTTCATCCCGTTGTGGGACGCACAGTCGCAGCGATATCACGGTCAGGCCCGTGACGACAAGGCATACCACCAAACTCCATCGATCATGGCAGTCATCTTTCTACCAGCTGACCCAAAGAGCATAGAAAACACCAGGCTATCGTGCACGATGACGCTTTGCCGCAGGCCCAACCATCCGATCAATCGCCGTGTTGGTGATCGATCAGGCCCGCCATATTGCATGACAGCATCCAGGTATTTTCCACTCGGCATGCTCAGGCTTGCCATCTATATTTCGCCACACATCCGCCTTTATTGACGTACATCAAGATAACCACACGTCGAGCCTCGAATACGACCAATGCCAGGGGCCGTCGGACGCGGTTTATCTTGAATTCTGCCGTGCTGCGCACCCTGAGCCGGCCAGGTATGTGCGCCCTGATGGCGGCAAAAAGACAAGGCGCGCCCCTTTCGAGAACGCGCCCAGTTGTCTCCATCTCTTCCCTCTTCCCTCTTCCCTCTTCCCTTTTATCTATTTCTGCCTTTCTTCACTCTTCACTCTTCACCCTTCTCTCTATCCTTTTTCTTGTTGCTCTGCCCTTTCACGCCAGAAACTCACCGTACGACACAGCAGTCGCGCCCCTGATGCTTGGCGTCATAGAGCGCTGCGTCCGCCGCACGCACCAGATCGGTCAGATTGGTGTGCTGCTCGGCCTTGTAGCTCACCGCACCGACGCTGACGGTCAGTACTTTCGCCACCGCGCTATCGGGGTGGATCAGCTTGATCGCACGCACCTTGCGGCGGATGCGTTCGGCGCAGGCCCGCAATTGCCGCTCGGTCACAGACTCCAGCAGAACCAGGAATTCCTCGCCGCCATAGCGCACCACCATGCCCGGCTGCGGGCCGATGGCAGCCTGAAGCGCCTCGGCAACCTGCTGCAGGCAGTGATCCCCTTCCACATGTCCATGATGGTCGTTGTAGGTCTTGAAGTGATCGACATCCACCATCAGGATCGCCAGCCCGTCCTCACGGGTCAGATCCGCCCAGCGCTGGGCCAGATCCCGCTCCAGATGGCGCCGATTGAAGACGCCCGTCAGTGCATCGCAGTTGGCCTCTCGGGTAAGACGTTGACCGGCAGCCCGCTTCTCCTCCAGCAACAGTCGCTCACGCTGGCGCAGCAACCACACCTGACGCTGATTGTGCTCGAGCTGATGGTTGGCCAATAGCGAGAGCCCCGTGGTGCTGACGAAGATCACCATCGCCAGCAGCTCCAGCCCCTCCTGACCGGCAGGTTCCAACACGATCACCCCGGCCATGATGAGCGTGCAGGTCAGCGACGCCGTCAGTGCCTGGGGGAAGCGCAGCCGAAAGAGAATGTTGCCGACCATGGGAAAGAAGCCGAACAACAGCGTATCGACATGCGAAAGCTCGGTGCGCGACAGCTGCAACAGGATGGCGCTGACCAGCATGGTGTTGATCACCAGCGCGGTCATCAGTCATTCCTTGAGCCGCATGGAAGACGCGCGCTGCACCAGCGGCAGCACCAGCATGGCCACCACGCAGACACCGCCCAGCCGCAGCATGGCGGCCAGTGCCAGGTCCTCACTGCGATGAATGGTGTCACTGATCAGGAAGGTGGCATACATCACGAAGGCGAAGATGCCGGAATACAGCAAGCCGCGCGTGCGCGAGACGCGTGTCTCTTCCACATACCGGGTCTCGAGGGCGTCGGGGAACATGAGCCGCCAGCGTGACGCGCCGCGACCGTCGATCAGCCCCTCGACGACACCGCGCTCGGCGGCCACCGCCGCCGGCATCATCGCCTCGGGGCCGCCGGGGAGTCGCTTTTGACTTCTCATGACAGGCCCGCTCCGCCCATCGGCGGCCTGTGATCAGGCAACTCAGCCTTCTGTTCATCGTGCTGCGCATTCTGCCGCTCACCCTGCTGCGCAGCCTGGCGCTCATCATGAAGGCCATCGTGAAGGCCATCACGCAGGTCATCACGCAGGTCATCACTGGCCTGGGCGCGCGCCTTGCCATGGCCGCTGCCACGTTGCACGCAGGTACGGTTGCGGCCATGTCGCTTGGCACGATAGAGCCCCTTGTCGGCCTGATCGACCCAGCGGCTGAGCAGCGTCTCGACCGCCATGTCACGCGTCATCTCATCCTCCATTCCCTCGCCCTCGAGCAGGCGCGACAAGAGGATGACGCAAAGCCCCACACTCACAGTGACGACGCCGAGTTCCGACTCGCGGTGAGGCAGCTTGAGCGACTTGATGGCATAGCGCATCGCCTCGGCCAGGCTGCGCGCATGCTCGAGATCCCGCACGGCCACCAGGGCGGTAAATTCCTCACCGCCAAAGCGGACGACGCTGGCCAACGCAGCCTCGTCCCCCTCGAGAGCACCGGCGATGCCAGCACCTTTTTCCCTGTTCAATGTTTCCTGCAAGGCCTGAGCGATCTGATACAGGCAGTTGTCACCCGCGACATGCCCGTAGTGATCATTGAAGGCCTTGAAGTGATCGACATCCATCATCATCAGCGCCAGACATGGCAATGGTGGCACCGGATGGGACGCTGACACGCCGCTCTTCGCCTGCTGAGCATCGCCATGGTGCTGCTTGAGCACCTCGATCAGATGACGGCGATTGTAGAGCTGGGTCAGCGGGTCGAGACAGGCCATTTCCTGCAGCTCGGCATTGCGTGACTCCACATCCTGCAGGCGCAGTTGATCGATGGAGGTCATCAGATAGGCATGACGGGCCGAGAACTCGATGCGGAAGCTGGCGATCAGCGAAAACAGGCAGAACGCCATGAAGACGAAGGCGATCGCGAAGTCCATATGGGCATAGGGCATCGTTACGCCCAGCGCCACGCTGATCACGATGGCCCCCCCCCCTGCCGACAGCACCAGAGCCGCGACGAAACGCAGCTGCATCAGGACGATACCGACCAGTGGCACCACGCCCAGCGCATAGAGTTCGAGGAAGCAGCGCAGGTGGTTCTCGCGCACCGCCAGCCACGCCGCCAGACCGATCACGCCCCACAGGGTCGCGACCAGCAGCGCCTCGCGCCCGACGGGGCGACAGACCTCGCTCTTGAGGACCAGCACGAGGATCGCGAGCGCGATGCAGACATACAGGCGCAGCATCACGGCGAGATTCTCTGTCACCGGCATCGCGACCGGCGCATAGACGGTGTCATAGAGCACGAACATCAGCTGAAAGATGATCAGGCTCCAGCAACCCATTACGGCACGACTCATGCGCCGACGATGCTCGAACTGTTCAAAGTCCCTCTCGAGTTCAGGGGCAAAACTCAGCCTCGCAGGAGTCGTGGCACTCAGGTGTTGCTCCAATATTGCCATTCGTGAAGGCATGTCTGATTTCCCTTCGATCGCCCTGCTTTCTTTATCACATGCGCAGATGTTGAAAGCCACGCTGACGGAAATGCTCAAGCGCCGCATGTCCGTGTTGATACCTCGCTCATGAACGAAAATCCAACGAAAAACCGGGCCTCGATGAGGCCCGGCGTTCTTGATGCAGCTGACTGCTCTGGCTGGCTCAACCGACGATGGCGTTGAGCAGCAACAGGGTGATGATGGAAATGGCCCAGGCCAGCGTCGTCGGCAGGGTCAGCACCAGCATCTGATGCTTGGTGCTCTTGACGCCGAGCATGCGATTGACGACCCAGAAATAGCTGTCATTGAAGTAGCTGAAGAACATCGCGCCGATACAGGCGGCCTGCGCGGCCAGCACCATGTTGACGTCCGGCATGCCCATCAGGATAGGTGCGGAGATCGATGCCGCGGTAATCATCGACACCGTGCCACTCCCCTGGATGAAGCGCACCAGGGTGGCGATGATGAACGGAATCAACAGCGGCTGAAGCCCCAGTGCCGCCACCTGCATGGCGATGTAATCGCCGCCGCCACTGGCACGCAGCACCGAGCCCAGCGCACCACCGGCACCGGTGACCAGCAGGATGATACCCGCCGTCTCGACGCCCTTTTCCAGATGATCGAACACTTCCTGCTTGGGGGTCTTTGGCATCAGACCATAGATGGCGACCAGCACCCCGATACCCACGGCGATCACCGGGTTGCCGACGAAAGCTATGGTGCTGGTAAACGCATTGCTGGTATCGCCCATCACGGCACTGACCAGCGTATTGAGGAAGATCAGCGCGATGGGCAGGCCGATCGGCATGCAGGACATCAGCAGGGAAGGCAGCTCCGATTCAGGCATCATGCTGTCGGTGTCATGCTTGACGCTACCTTCGAAACCACCCGGCTGGGCTTCCAGCATCGCCTCGATACGCGGCCCCATCAGGCGGGCATAGATCACCAGTGCAATCAGCGCCGGCGCAGTAATCACCAGGCCCCAGCCGATCATCAGACCGATGTCGACACCGAAGATACCGGCCACGCCCAGCGGGCCCGGAGTCGGTGGCACGCTCGAGTGGGTGATGATCAAGCCGGCCGCCAGCGCGATGCCCAGACCGATCACCGAACGTCCGCTGTTGCGCGCCAGTGAACGCACCAGCGGGTTGAGGATGACGTAGGCCGAATCACAGAAGATCGGGATGGAGACGATGTAGCCCGTCAGCGCCATCGCGGCCTCTTCCTTGTTCTTGCCCAGCAGATTGAGGATGGCGTAGGCCATGCGCTGCCCGGCACCGGTCACCTCCAGGATACGCCCCATCATCACGCCGAAGCCGATCACGAGACCGATGGTGGAAAGCGTCTTGCCGAAACCGGTGGTGATGGCACTGATGACCTCATTGGGCGGCATGCCGCCGATCAACCCCGCCAGCGAGGCGGCGATGATCAAGGCCAGCAAGGCATGCACGCGGGTTTTCAATACCAGATAGATCATGACGAAGATGGCGATGCCCAGGCCGATGATGACCTGTGGCCCCGCGACGGCAGCGTCTGTCATGGGGTGCTACTCCTGTAGTTTGTTATTGTGTGGCGCAAGGTATGCGGTGTCGGCGCTGCCGGCTGGCATGACGCCGATCGTTGTTATTGACGTACTGATGTGACGAGCAGGTCTGGCAAAGGTGTCTGGCGAGCTCGTCCTGGATGAGATGCCCAGACGCTGGCTAGGCGATGGCGCTCTCGTCGCGATACGCATCGAGAATCTCGTGCAGGTCGGCATCGCCGACGAAGCCCAGCGAACGCGCCTTGCGGGTGTCAAAGCGTGCCGGCCAGCTGCCGACGATGGCGGTGATACGCGGGTCAGGCTCATGCTTGACGAGTGCCAGCGCCTGCTCACCGGCGATATCCTTGAGTGCCGCGAGCATTGACGCGACGCTGACGGTGATGCCCGGCAGCATGAAGCAGCGAGAGAGGCCGAAGTCCGCGCTCGGCACCTCCGCGCCCTTGAGCAGGGCCGCGACCACCCGACGGGGCGACATCACGAACATCTCGAGCTCGCTCGGCACCGGGCAGATGGCGGTTTCGCCATTGAGCGGTTCGCGCAGGATGGAGGAGGCGAAGCTCGAGGCTGCCGCATTGGGACGCCCCGGGCGCACGATGATGGTGGGCAGACGCAGCACGCAGCCATCCACCAGCCCGCGACGGCTGTAGTCATTGATCAGCAGTTCCGACATCACCTTCTGGGTGCCGTAGGAGTTCTGCGGCACCAGCGCGGTCATGTCGCTCAGCGTCTCGGGGAGATCGCCTCCGTAGGCGGCGACCGAGCTGGCCATCACCAGCCGGGTGTCGCTCAATCCACGCGCCGCGCAGCCTTCCAGCAGCAGGCGAGTCGCGTCGAAGTTGACGCGCATGCCGAGCGCCAGGTCCGCCTCGGCTGCCGAGCTGACCACGGCTGCCAGGTGATAGATCACCTGCGGCTCGCCCGCCAGGCAGCGATCAAGCACCTCGGCATCGGCGATATCGCCTGCCACGATCTCGATATCCAGCGAGGTGGCCGGTTCAACTGCCAGACATGACGCCGCCTCGGGACGTGGCGCCTCGATCTGATCCAACAGGGTCAAGCGTGACAATGGCTGCCCCTTCAGGCTGCCCTTATCGATCAAGGCCTCGGTCAGGCGCTGACCGAGAAATCCGGCGGCGCCGGTAATCATGACGTGCATCGTGTGGACTCCACTTTTGTGTTCTGGCGTTGGTAGGCTTGCCGCATGGGCAGATCACTCAGCAGCAGCCCTCAAGTGGTACAGCAACCAGACCAGACGGGATGAGAAAATAGCGCTTCACGCTCTTCAGCAGCAATGGGAAGAAGGTATATGCGACTAAAAGGGCGTCAGTCACTCATTTTTTTCATCTTTCCTGCACATCCTGGTCTGAAATAAATACCACTCATTTTTGCTACTGATCCTTGAACGCTCGCCCGGCGCAGTCACCTGCCCCGAAACCCTGGTCTTCGCCGAGCGAGCCCTCTGGATCAGATTCAGGGTGTCAGGCCATGCTCGCGACCCCAGCCTAGGCCTGCGCGCGTCTCACCGCGTGGACGGTATTCACAGCCGATCCAGCCGTCATATCCCAGGCTCTCCAGCCGGTCGAACAGCGCCGGATAATGCACTTCCCCGACATCCGGCTCGTGACGGTCCGGCACGCCGGCGATCTGCACATGGCCCATATGCGCGAACTGCGCTTCCAGGTTGCGGATCAGATCGCCCTCGACGATCTGGCAGTGATAGAGATCGAACTGCACCTTGAGGTTGGCGGCGCCGACCTGAGCGAGAATCTCACGTGCCTGTGCCTGGCCACTCAGATAGAAGCCGGGCATGTCGCGCGGGTTGATCGGTTCGATCAGCAGTGTCTTGCCGACCTTCTCAAGCTCGGCGGCGGCGTAACGCAAGTTGCTGATATAGGTCTCGGTGCAGCGCGCGCGCATGGCGTCATCCGCGCCCTGCGGCACCAGGCCCGCCATGGCATGCACACGCGGACAGTCGAGCGCCTGGGCATAGCGGATCGCCTCGGCCACCGAGGCCCGAAACTCATCCTCGCGCCCCGGCAGGCAGGTCAAACCACGCTCACCGGCCTCCCAGTCGCCCGGCGGCAGATTGAACAGCACCTGCGACAGCTGGTGCTCATCGAGCCTCGCGCGCAATTCTTGCGGGGAATAGGCATAGGGGAAGAGATATTCGACCCCGCGAAAACCGCTTTCGGCCGCAGCCGCGAAGCGATCGAGAAAGTCATGCTCGGTGAACAGCATGCTGAGATTGGCGGCCAATCGGGTCATGTCAGATCCTTGGATTTCACAGACGAAGACGTCATCACTCAGGGGCGCCCGAACTTGGCTTCGAGTTCCGCCACCTGTTCCGGGGTCATCCCACGTGGGTTCTTGCCCTGCAGCAGCAGGAACAGCTTGGCGGTTTCCTCAAGCTCTTCCGTGGCATAGACCGCCGCCTCCAGCGTCTTTCCAGCCACCACCGGGCCATGATTGGCCAGCAATACGGCGCAGTGCTTGCCGGCCAGGCCACGCACGGCATCGCCCAGCGCGGGGTCGCCCGGCATGTAATAAGGCACCAGCGGTAGCTTGCCGACCCGCATCACGTAATAGGCCGTCAGCGGAGGAATGCACTCGCAGGGATTCACATCCGGCAGGCAGGACACCGCCACCGAGTGGGTCGAATGCAGGTGGACGATGGCACCCGACTGCGGGCGCTCGTCATACATGGCGCGATGCAGGAAGTGCTCCTTGGTCGGCGCGTCGCCATCGATCAACACACCCTGGGCGTCGAGGCGCGAGATGCGCGCCGGGTCCAGGCGCCCCAGGCAGGCATTGGTCGGCGTCATCAACCAGCCGCCATCGTCCAGCCGCTGGCTGATGTTGCCGCTGGACCCCATGGTCAGGCCGCGGTCGAACAGTGACTTGCCGTAGGTGGCGATCTGCTCACGCAACACGTTGATATCGTGCCGTGACTGACTCATGCGTTCTCCTCGCGAGGATTCATGGCATCCAGCACGTCGAATGCCCGGGTAAAGAAGTCTTCGCCCCCGAAGTTGCCGGACTTGAGTGTCAGCGAGAGCATCGCCTCCGGCTGCGAGGGGCCGGCGGCCGGGTGCGGTGCCTGTGTCCAGGGCACGCCGGGGTCGATCTGACCGCCGATACGCAGCTCCCGGATATCGAGCGCCGAGACCACCGCGCCGGAGGTCTCTCCCCCCGCCACCAGCAGACGCCCGACGCCTTCTCCAACCAGCGTGCTGGCCAGACTGGCCAGGGCGCACTCGATGAGCTCACCGGCCTGCTTGACGCCCAGTGACGCCTGCGCCGCCTTGACGCTTTCCGGCTCGGCCGAGGCGTAGATCAGAAATGGCTTGGGCTCCGTCGCCGCCAGTTGCTCACGGGCGAAGCTCAGCGCCGCCTCGAAGTGGGCATCGCTCGCGTTGAGCTTGACGGGGTCCAGCGCGAAGGCAGCATGCTGCTGCGTGAAGTGCGCCACCTGCTTGAGCGTCATGCGAGAACAACTGCCGGACAGCACCATCGCGGCGCCCTGCGCCGGGGCCAGCACCGCCGCATCATCGATCGGCTCAAGCCAGCCCTTGCGGCGGTACTGGGCAGGCAAGGCCTGGGCGAGGCCAGAGCCACCGGTGACCAGCGCGTGATCCACCAGCGCCTCGGCCAGTACCTCGAGATCCTGCTCATCGAGACTGTCACAGACCACATGACACACGTCTTGATGGGCAAGCTCGTCCAGACGCTGACGGGCCGCCTGCGCGCCGCGGCGTAGAGTGGCGTGATCGAGCAGCCCCACGCCATGGGGCGTCTGGCGTGACAGCACGCGCACGATGTCGGCATCGGTCATCGGGTTGAGGGGATGATGCTGCATGCCGCTGTCATTGAGCAGGCGGTCGCCGACGAACAGATGGCCCTGATAGACACTGCGTCCGTTGATGGGGAACGCCGGCACGAAGGCCGTCTGCGTGGCGGACAAGGCCTCCAGCAAGGCATCGGCGACCGGCCCGATGTTGCCCTCGGGCGTGGAATCGAACGTCGAGCAGTACTTGAAGAACAGCTGGCGCGCGCCCTGGGCTTTCAGCCATTCAAGCGCCGCGAGGGATTCACTGATCGCCTGATCCACCGGGCAGCTGCGCGACTTGAGCGCGACCACCACGGCGTCGACCTCAGTCAGGTCCAACCCGTTCGCCGCCCCTTCCTGCAGCGCGTCCTGGGGTACCCCGATCACCTGCACGGTGCGCATGCCGGCACGTACCAGGTTGTTGGCAAGATCCGTCGCGCCGGTGAAGTCATCGGCGATTCCGCCCAGTACGATCGGCATCACTGCGCTCCTTCATCATTCGCGGCCGGCAGGCTGAAACTGCCGAGACGCTGATAGACCTTGATGACGGCCGAGTCATCCTCGCGCCCGAAGCCTGCGCCACTGGCGGCGGTGAATTGCTGCAGGGCACTGCCGGCCACCGGCATGGCAAGCTTCAGCTCGCGCCCGGTGCTGTGCACGATGTTGAGGTCCTTGACGAAGATGTCGACGGCCGACAGCGGCGTGTAATCGCCCTTGAGGATGTGCGGCACGCGATTCTCGAACATCCAGGAATTGCCCGCGGAATGGGTGATGACGTCATACAGGGTGTCGGGGTCGATCCCCATGCTCATGCCCAGCGCCATGGCTTCTGCCGCCGCCGCGATGTGCACGCCGGCGAGATGCTGGTTGACCAGCTTGACGCTCGAGCCCGGGCCGGCGCAGTCGCCCAGCCGATAGACATTGGCCGCCATCGCCGCCAGCACGCGTTCCGCCTTGACGTAAGCCGCTTCACTGCCGGAGGACATCACGGACAGCTCACCACTGCGTGCCTTGACGGCGCCGCCGCTGATCGGGGCGTCGAGCAGCTCCAGCTGCATGCCGTTCAGGCGGGTTTCGAGTTCGCGCGCGAAGCTCGGCGCCACGGTGGCGCACTGGATCACCAGGCTACCCGGCGCGAGTCGCTCGGCCAGACCGCCCTCACCCTGCGCCCCGAACAGCACCTGCTCGACCTGATCGGCATTCACCACGACCAGCACCACCACCTGACACTCGGCCGCCAGTTCCAGCGGCGAGGCAACGGCGCGGCCACCCGCCGCTTCGAAGGCCTGACAGGCGGCGGGCGAGATATCACAGCCGATCACGTCCAGGCCTGCTTCCAGCATGGCGCGCGCACTGCCCATTCCCATCGCGCCGAGGCCGACAAGGCCGATCACTGGTGAAGTCGTTGCTGCTGTCATCTCGCATCTCCCGCGGAAGCTGTTTCAAGTGATGATCAAGGCGACCTCATGCGGCGCACCGATCAGCACTTCACTGAATGTTAGCGCTACCATGTTAGCGCTAACATCATTAATAGATTAGGCTCCAAGCCACGACAAGCGGCAAATGAGAAAACGCGACATATGTCTAATCCACCATCATCTCCCCGCCGCAGCCGCAAGGGTGCCATGCAGCCGACCCTGAATGACGTGGCCCGGGAAGCAGGGGTCTCCTCGATCACCGTCTCGCGCTACTTCAATAGCCCCGACAGCGTGCGCGAAGCGACCCGCATCAAGGTCGAAGCGGCCATCGAGAAGGTCGGCTACGTGCGCAACATGATTGCCGGCAGCCTGGCCTCGGCCTCCAGTCGCGTGATTCCGGTGATCGTGCCCTCGCTGTCCAACGTGGTGTTCATCGACGTGATCAAGGGCCTGCAGGACGAATTCGAGGCGCACGGCTATCAGCTGCTGCTGGGCAAGACGGATTACGATCTGGCTCGGGAAACCCAGCTGATCCGTACCTTTCTGGGCTGGTCGGCCGCGGGTCTGGTGGTGACGGGGCTGCGCCATGACGATGCGACGCGCCAGATACTGGAGAACTGGAATCAGCCGATCGTTGAGATCATGGAGCTGGGGGAAGGCTTGGATCTGAACGTGGGTATGGATCATGTCGCCGCCGGACGCGCCATGACCGAGCACCTGCTGGCACGCGGGTATCGCACGATCCACTTCGCCGGTGCCGAGCTCGATCGCGACTATCGCGCAGCGATGCGCTATGCCGGGCATCGTGAGGCGCTGGCGGCAGCCGGCATCGAGGACGCTCCCCTGCTCGACCTGCCCGTGCGGCAACAGATGACCAGCGGTGCTCAGGCGCTTGAGCGTATCAAAGCGACATTCCCTGACTGCGACGCCATCCACTTCGCCAACGATGACATGGCCTGTGGTGCCATTCTCGCCGCCGCGCGGCTTGGGGTGCGTATCCCGGACGACATCGCCATCGCCGGCTTCAATGGCCTGCCGATCGGGGAGCATGTCACGCCGCGCCTCACCACCATCGTCTCACCGCGAGAGCAGATCGGCCGCATGGCAGCGCGCAAGCTGCTGGCGCGCATCAATGGTGAACCCGTCGGAGAACTGAGCCACGACCTGGGGTTCACGCTGCGGGCCGGTGGCAGCACCTGAGGCCACGAAGCCCCCCCTCTGGCGCAGCCAGATTGGCTCACGATCGAGGCCTCTCAACGACGCATTCGCGTCCGTCAGGGCGAGTTGGCGCCCAGCCTGAGCAAAGTTGACGTAAAACGCAAAGTATCCGGCGTCTTCTGATCATCTCGCTACCCTCAACTTCACGACACTGTGTTCAACAAAGGCGCAGAGGCGATGCGACCGGGACGTGCAGGTTGACGTCTGGTGACATTGCTGCTGCGACTTACCGCAGACAAGTGTTCTGACACGTGAGGCCCGACGATGAATCGCAAGACTATCCTGACATGCGCCATCACTGGCGCGGGTGATACCGCCAGCAAGAACCCGAATGTCCCGGTGACGCCGAAGCAGATTGCCGATGACTGCATCGCGGCTGCCAAGGCCGGTGCCAGCGTGGCCCACATTCACGTGCGTGATCCGGAGACCGGCGGCATCAGCCACTCCACCGAACACTTCCGTGAAGTCATGGACCGTGTGCGTTCCGCCGACACCGACATCGTCATGAACATCACCGCCGGTGGTGGCGGCGACTGGATTCCGGACGCCAATGACCCGACTCGTGGTGGCCCGGGCACCGACATCCAGACCCCGGCCGAGCGTCACGCGCCGATCCAGGCACTGCTGCCGGAACTGTGCACCCTGGACTGCGGCAGCCTGAACTTCGGCGACATGGTCTACATCAACACCGCTGACTGGCTGCGCGAGCACGCTCGCCTGGTGCAGGCCGCTGGCGTCAAGCCGGAGCTCGAGTGCTTCGATCTGGGCCACGTGTGGTTCGCCCGCCAGCTGCAGCAGGAAGGTCTGCTCGACGACGACCTGCTCTTCCAGCTGTGCCTGGGCATCCCGTGGGGCGCGGAAGCCGACACCGAAACCATGCTGACCATGAAGAACAAGCTGCCGACCAACTCCAACTGGGCAGCCTTCGGCATCGGCCGCATGCAGATGCCGATGGTCGCACAGGCCGTGCTGCTGGGCGGTCACGCTCGCGTCGGTCTCGAAGACAACCTCTATCTGTCCAAGGGCGTGATGGCGACCAATGCCCAGCTGGTCGAGAAGTCCTCCGGCATCATCGAGAACCTGGGTTCCAGCGTGATGACCCCGGCCGAGACGCGTGAATTCCTCAAGCTGCGTGATCCGTCCACCGGCAAGACCGCTGGCGACGTGGCAGCTCTCGAAACCGCTGGAGGTGTCGCATGAGCCAGTTGTCTGTCGTAGGAACCGGTGTCATCGGTAATGGCTGGATCTCACGCGCACTGGCCAATGGCTGGGATGTGGTCGCCTTTGACCCGGCGCCGGACGCCGAAGCCCGCACCCGCGCCTTCGTCGCGAATGCCTGGCATGCGCTTGAGAAGGATGGCCTGGCAGAGGGTGCCTCCGTCGAGCGTCTGCGCTTCGCCGCGACCCTCGAGGAAGCCGTGGTCGGCGCCGACCTGATCCAGGAAAACGTGCCGGAGCGTCTGCCGCTCAAGCAGGAAATCCTCAGCGCCATCGATGCCGCGGCCGAAGAGCACGTCGTGATCGGCTCTTCCACCTCCGGCTTCAAGCCGACCGATCTGCAACAGGACTGCAAGAAGGCACCGGGCCGCGTCATCGTCGCTCACCCCTTCAACCCGGTCTATCTGCTGCCGCTGGTCGAGCTGGTCGGTGGCGAGCACACCTCACCGGCACTGCTGGAAGGCGCCCGCGATGACTACCAGCAGCTGGCGATGCGTCCGCTGATCGTGCGTCGCGAGATCGAAGGTCACATCGCTGACCGCCTGATGGAAGCGCTGTGGCGTGAAGCCCTGCACCTGGTCAACGACGGCGTCGCCACCACCGAAGAGATCGACGCTGCCGTCGTCTATGGCTGTGGTCTGCGCTGGTCGCTGATGGGCACCTTCCTGACCTTCCACCTGGCAGGCGGCGAGCCGGGCATGCGTCACATGCTCGAGCAGTTCGGCCCGGCACTGAAACTGCCGTGGACCAAACTCGAAGCGCCGGAGCTGACCGACGAGCTGATCGACAAGGTCGTGGAAGGCTGCGAATACCAGGCTGCGGGCCGCCCGGTCGCCGAGCTGGACCGTCGTCGCGATGAATTCCTGGTCGAGCTCTTGAGCCTGACGCGCAAGTACTGGCCGGAAGCCGAAGGCCTCGAGGGACGTATCTGATGGGCCTGATCGAGATCACGGTGCCGCATGAGTGGGTCGACTATAACGGCCACATGAATGATGCCGAGTACGCGCGTGCCTTCTCGATGGCGGTCGAAGCCTTGATGGAGCACGTGGGGCTGGATGCCGAGGGTCGTCGCGAACACGACCTGACCATCTACACCCTGGAGACGCATCTGTGCTATCTGGCGGAAGCGCATGAAGGCCAGACGCTCAAGGTCAAGGTGCTGCTGCTGGACCATGACGCCAAGCGTCAGCATGTGCTGTTCACCCTGACGGATGCCGACGGCGGCGAGATCGCCACCAGCGAGCAGATGCTGATGGCAATGAGCATCAGTGGCGGTCGTCCGACGCCCTGTCCGGAATCGGTGGCAGAGCGCATTGCCGCCCTGCCCCAGCCGGCAGGCGACGATGACTGGCCCAAGGCGGCCGGTCGTCGTATCGCCATCCGCCGCAAGACGGCCTGAGACGTGTGACAATCGATGTCCGCTTCGGATAACAAGTCGCTGATTTAGCGTCGAAACCCGCACCCTGCCAGTCTTCTGGCGGGGTGTTATTGTCTTGGGACACCCGCCGAGAGCCGATTCATGACCATGACGCCTTCCCCCATCACCTGTCGCGCCTTCATCGATGACTTCGCGCGCGGCATGGATGAAATGGTAGAGATGCCCCTGGCAGACGCCCGCAAGCGCTATGAACAACTGTGCCAGCAACTTGGCGCGCCGCTCGCCGAGGGCGTCACGACCCACGAGAATCACGTCGAGATCTCCGGCCGGGCAACGCCGCTGCGCCTGCGCCACTTCATCCCGGAGGTGGCACGCAAGGCGGAAGGCAACCTGCCGGCACCGGTGGTGTTTCTGCACGGCGGGGCCTGGCAGATAGGCTCGCCGGAGAGCCATCAGGGCATCGCCTCCAGCCTGGCCGCCCAGCTGGGGCGTGAGGTGGTCAGTGTCGATTATCGTCTGCTGCCGGAAGCCAACTATCAGGACGCACTGGCGGATTGTCTGGCGACCATCGAGCACCTCTCCGCCACTGTCGAACCGGTGGCCATCGTCGGTGACAGCGCCGGCGCTCGACTGGCGATGGATGTGGCGCGCCGACTCGATACCGAGATGCCCAACATCGGCCTGCAGGGCACGCGCATGCAGAGCCTCGGCACCCACGGCGCGGAAATGGAGACGGCCCACCATCAGGAGCATCCGGCCCCCGACAAGCCCACAAGCTATGTGCTGGGGCTGATCTACCCGCCGATGGACCCGGTCTTCGTGCTGGCCAAGGAGAACGAGTTCGCGCTGGGTTCGGATGCGCCGCTGCTCGGCCGCGATGAAGTGGTCAGCATGTGGCTGACCGTCGCCGAGGGCGACCGCTCCGCCAGCTACTCTCCATCACCTGCCCATTCCCAGCAGCCGCCGGCACGCCAGATCGAAGTGCTGGCCGCCGAACATGACCCGCTGACCCAACCGCTGGAAGCAGCGGTGGATGTCTGGCGCTGGCGCGGTGCCGATGTCGGCTATCGCAGTGCAAGCGGCATGGTGCATGCGGCGCTGCACGCGCATCATGCGCTCCCCGAGATGCAGCACGCCTGGCAGGCCTTCTGTGAAGCCCTCGATCGGCGCCTGTGCGCCCTGGACTAGCGCAAGCCCCTCACGTACACAAACGCCCAGCCACGAAAGTCGTGACTGGGCGTTTGCGCATCTGGACACAGACATAGCTGGTGACCGACATAGTTGACGGCAGATATAGCTGATGACTGAAAGGCCCGGTGGAACCGCTCGAGCGTCAGCTGTCGGTCAAGTCTTCAGACTCGCCGGTGACATGAAGCGCAGCTCGATGGCGACCGGGCACTGATTGATTCGCTGATGCCACTCTTGCTCCAGCCGCTTCCGCGTCATGTCCTGAGACGAATCCTCCGTCAGCACGACCACGACGATCAGCCTGAAATTGGCCTCCAGGGTGCGGTCCGCCAGCAGCGCTTCGTAGAGCAGACTTTGCAGCACCGTCTGCGCTCTGGCGTAGTGCTTGAGCACCTTCACTTCAATGAACGTGAAGGGGGCACTTTCCCCCTCGAGCAGCGCATCGAAGCAGGCATCGGTCTCCCCGACACGCACATGACGCGTCATCGCGCCGCTCGCACTACCGCCCGCAGTGGAGGATTCCTGCATCTGACGCAGCACCGCATCCTTCAGCTGGGTCATCTGCTGGCGATGATGATCCAGATGCTCGGCACGCGATAACGACGTCTTCTCGTCGGTGCCGTCCTGAGGGCTCAACAGCTGCGCGACATCGGCATCGTCGACGGCCTGCCCGCTATCCTCATCTGCGGCTGATACCTGAGCCTCGGCGTCTGCTCCACCCTGCTGCCAATCACTCTCCCCCAGCGACTCCTGCACCTCGCGAGTCAGACGCTGCTCTTGCTCGGCTGGCGATAGCGTGCGCATGAAGGAGCGGTCCTTGTCGTAATCCCCCGGCGCATACAACTTGCCGTGATGATGGGTCACGAGTCGATAGAACACCGCCAGCACCAGCAGCGGAAACACCACGATGAAACCGATCAACGGCCATCGCTCCGCCACCGTCAGCGTCTCGGCCGCCGAATTCAGCAACAGACTCGCGAAGCCATAGATCAACGAGATGAACAACGCGATGATCCCCAGCGGGTTCCGCGCCAACTGCCTGGCATATTTCATGAACTGCATATGCGCTCCATTCCTTGGGGCTTACTGAGGGTGTCCTCATGCGATGGGGTGCATGATTTTAAAATGCAAGGCCGCAGAATACATCTTGATGGCCAAGTCCTAATACTCAGCAGTATAATTTTATAACAGACAGCCTTTACTAAAATCGAATCAAGCTAACAAATAATATTATTTTCCTGCGATGCGCTCAAGTTCTTGCTCAAGCTCGACAATACATGAAGAATTTAGAGCAATACCAATATTATTAGGAATTTGAGTTATCGGAGTGGCAATATTTGTAGTAGGCGCAACTACAATTCTAATTTCACCTGCTGCAGTATGCATCGCTCCTGCATAATGTACTCCAAGCAGCTTAATTCTATGACTTCCCATATGGGTATTGCCATGCTCATCAATATAACTACCAATATTAGCTAGAAATACAGGTGATCCGCTTGAACCAGGAAAGCTTGCTATATCAGTGAGAAACTCTCTTTTTCCATTCCAGTTTACATTCGAGTGCGTTGCTGTAATTCCTTTTCTAATTGTAGGGTGCCGGATGATCGGATTTCACAACGAAGCTATCCTTTGTTAGCCTCTCGTGAGCTCATCAAGCAATTGATTCAGGAAAAGCTTCATGGACATCAAGCTGCATAAGCAAGCGACGACGACACCGAAAATCCGTGCCGACATCCAAGCAGCTCCCTCCAGCATGACGAACAAAGATCTCGCTCGTCAGTTCGGGGTCAGCGTCTCAACTATACAGCGCTGGCGCTATCGTGATGATGTCCTGGATCGTTCCCACACACGTCATAACCTACTCGCGACTCTGACCTCAGAACAGGAAGAGATCGTCATCGCCGCACGTGAACTGCTTCGCCTGGGGCTCGATGATCTACTTGTCGTTGCTCGGGAATTCCTGAACCCCAATCTGTCGCGTTCCGCACTTCAGCGCATGCTCAAACGACGTGATGTGCCGACTCTCGCCAAGTTGGCGCGTCAAGATGCGAAGGAGGACGAGAAGCCCAAGCATCGGCCTTTCAAGGATTATGAGCCCGGGTATGTGCACATTGATATCAAGCACCTGCCCCAAATGCCTGACGAAGATCAGAAGCGTTATCTCTACGTCGCGATTGATCGTGCCACTCGGTGGGTGTATCTGGAGGTCAGATCAAGTCAATCTGCAAAGGATGCCCAGGCGTTCATGAAGCGTGTGGAAGAGGAGGCTCCCTTCACGATTCGAACCGTGCTCACGGACAACGGTAAATCCTTTACCGATCGCTTTACCGTGGGTGGCGAACGTAAGCCCAGTGGAAATCATCTTTTCGATCAGGAATGTCAGCACCATGGCATTGAGCATCGATTGATCAGGCCAGGCAGACCCCAAACGAACGGGATGGTGGAGCGCTTCAATGGGCGTATCAGCGATGTTCTGGCGACTCGGCGTTATGACTCAAGTGAGGATTTAGAACAGACACTCGAGCGTTATTGCTGGCTCTATAACCACCACATTCCTCAGAAGGCACTACACCACAAAGCGCCTATAGCAGCAATGAAGGAGTGGCAGGTCGAACGACCGGAGCTGTTTACGCAAGCTGTAGTCAATCAGACGGAACCCGACATCTAATCACAGGGTAGTTGTTTACGCTATCCCATATACCATTAGGATATCCGATCATCACAATATCTTCCATAGCTGAATATTTACTTCTCTCTATCTCACTAGGTATCAAATTCATAAGCAAGGGAACATAAAATAGTTTTTTATCTGATTTTTCTACTTTATGAATTAGAGGGGCTATTGGAAACGCCACTAAATCGATATTCTCATCTGGATGTTTTACACAAATATTCTCGAAATCAGAAACACTAAACGTCTCGTGCGACCCAATAATAGGCTCGCCACTTTCATTTGCCAATGTAACGCTAAATTGTCCCTGTACAGCACCAGCCACAACATGCTTATTTGTAATAATGACAGGTACATGCTTATCGCTTTTTACTAACAAATGCATATAGAACCCAGTCCCTGAAGCCCTCCCACCTTCAGCAGTAGTTGTAACGATTCTTACTGTACTATGCGTAAGCTGCTCCATTATACCTAGCGACATTTTATATTCCTTAGAAACATGAGATGCACGAATATCAAAATAACTAATATAGACTCATGTGTGAATAAGCGCCACATTTTTCACAATACCTGCTTACCCCATCATCTAAAAATCAACCTTATTAACCCATAGGGAAACCTACTTAAAGATTAACCAAGATTTAGAGTTCTCGTGTTAACAGATGGTTGAATGCACGACGATTCGGGGCAGATAGACGATCACGTTTGCTCCCTTGAAAAGGAGGCAACCAAAGGTGAAAACTGTCAGATATAGGCGAGTAGACCACTGTTATCTACAGCAGCCTACTCACCTTAGGCCCGACTTAAAAATCAGAGTGATAAGTACTGATACCCAAAGGCCAGCCTCACCACTGCATCACGATGAAGGTCAGGGTCATCACGCCGATGGCGACCAGCCAGGCGCCCAGCACGCGTTGGGCGATGACGAAAGCCGACTCGGGGAGCAAGCGCCCGGCCAGTGCAAGAATCCCCCAGCCGGCGACAACGATGAGGAGTATGGCCGTCATTACGCCCAGTAGTATTGCCACTGGGGTAGTGGCCACGTCATGCCCGACGAACAGCAGGGCGACCACCAGCCCCGACAACGTTGCCGGGACACGCGCCATCAGCGCCCTGCCCCACAGCGTGCGCAGCGGTAGATGAATCGACACCAGCAAGGCCGTGACGATCGCAAAGCCCACCACTGCCATCACCAGCGAATCCGGCGCGTACAGCGCCACCACGATTCCCAGCACCATGGCATTGATCAGACGCAGAACACCGCGCAGCCACTCACCAGTCGTGAAGCGGCTCTGACAGGCAACGCCCACCAGACTGGCCGTCAGCAGCAGATACAGAATTACCGGACTTCCGGTGGCGGCGCGAACACCCAACAGCCATTGATCCCATATCATCATGCCAGGGCCTCCATCAGGAAGTAGACACCCAACAGCGCCGTCACTGCGCCCAGTACCCGCAGCAACACGCCCTGATGAAAGCGCTCTGCCACTACGCCCACGCCGATACCGGCGGCATGCAGACTGCCGGTGGCCAACATGAAGCCCATCGCGAAGGCGAAGGGATCAGAGGCCAGGGGCAATTCCGCCCCGTGGGCGTAGCCATGACAGATCGCGAACACCGAGACCACCAGACAGGCGAGCCACAGCGGCAGTGCGACCCGCCACACGATGAAGGCGCCGAGCACCAGCGCGGAAAGCGCGATACCGATCTCGATGCCAGGCAGCGCCAGGCCCACGATGCCGACCACGCTGCCCAGCGCCATGATCATCGGGAAGACGACCGGCAGTAGCCAGGTGGCGGGCCGCCCCAGAATCACGCCCCACAGGCCCACCGCCACCATGGCCGTGAAGTGATCAAGCCCGGTCAGGGGATGCAGGAAGCCCGCGGCAAAGCCGCCGACCGAATCGGTATCGACATGGGCATGCGCAGCCCCGGAGAACATGACCAGCAATAGGCCCAGGCGAGAGATGGCTGCCCGCGTGAGTCGCGGCGCCGAAAAGCGGGTGAACGTCATGAGGTAACAATCCTTCGGTGAAAAGCATGAAGCCCCGCGGCAATGCAGGTCTCTCGCATGGCCGCAGGGCTTCTTCATACAGCACGCTATTTCATGCAGCGCTTGTGCTCAGGCAGTCCGCGCGACTGTCGGCAAGGTGGCGCGCCAGGCTGCCGCACCAAGCTGCCGCCCTAGGCTTCCACTCGGCAGCCTGATGGACATCCGCCCCTACTGCTCGCTGGATGCCTGAGACGGGGCCTCTGACGGCTGATCAGACTCCGGGCGATCAGACGTGTCCTTCTCCGGCCCACCCGGTCCGGGGCCCTGGCCCGGTATGCGCGGCGAGCCGATGCCCATGCTGGCCGTGGTCACGAAGTTGTCCTTGGCGACCACGCCCTTGAGGCACTTGGGTAGATTCGGGAACTCGTCGGTGGCGTGATAATGGTACTCGCCCTCGGGGTGGCGCTCGGTCGGGCCGAAGTGACCATTGCAGCTGTCGAGGTCCGTCGGGGCGCTGCCGCCGGCGTCCTGGGTGCCGAACATCGGATAGCCATCGAAGGCATAGGCGAACTGGGCGGTATGGCTCTGTGGCAGCTGACAGTGGGCATCGACACCGTGCTCGTCATAGAGGGTGTCGATATCGGTCGCCGTGGCATGCCAGTGATACCAGCCACCGGGATCGACATGCCCGCCGCAGGTATCCAGCGCCGGCAGGTTGCCGGTATCCAGCACTGACGGGGCATCAGCGAAGATCGGCACGCCATCCAGGGCGAGACCGATCTTGGCGACGGTGCCCAGCGGTGTGGGCTCGTCAGCCTCGACCGGTTCGAGGGGCAGCAGCACGGTCATCTCGACGCTCTCATCCTCGGCCACGTTGAGGCAGTTGTTGGCCTCGACCGGCCTCTTGCTCAGGTCCGTCATGATGTGGAGCGATTCGTCGTCATCATGGAAATGGAAGCCGAGCGTATCGAGCATCTCGAAGAAGGCGCGATCCAGCAGATACAGGCCCGAGTTCTCGCCATCCCAGTCCCAGATACCGCCCTCGTCATCCAGAGATGGCGGGCAGAACGGGCCGGTTTTCAGGCCATCCGGCTTGTACTTGACCACCAGACGGGTGCACTGGGTCTGTGTGCCATTTTCCAGCGTACAGCTCACCGTTTCAGGGGCTTTCACCAGCGCGGCCGAGGAGAATTGGCTCGGCACGACTTCAGCGTGAGCCGCGCCGGCCATCAGCATCGCGACCGAGGCTGACAGCACAGCAGCGGGCAAGCGTGCCTTGTGCCGCACGGCAGTTGCACGCTGAGGAGGTGTGATGGTCATTCAATGACTCCTGACAGGACGCTTGAACATCGCGGTAAGCGCAAGGTGTCACCGCGAGAGAAAGGGGGAATCAACCAGAACACATGCAAAAGAGAGCGCTTCAGTCCAAAAGCCAGCACTGACAACCGGCAGCCCACAGACAGCAACGCCCGCCCTCTGATTCCATGCAACATCATCAGAGTGGCGGGCGAAGCATTCACGGTGCATGCGGCGCAGGCGCCTTCAGCCTCAGCGCTCCGCTGGGCCGCCCGGCGGCTTGGCACCCTCGGGCAGACAGGCAAGGCCTTCGCCGCCATCGGCCGGCGCGTCACCTGATGCCCCCGGGCCAGGGCCGCCCTCGGGCGGTGCAATGCACTGACCGGGGATCAGATCCTGCTGACCTTGCACCTGAATCTGACACTGGTCTCCCACCTGCTTGGCGATACATGCCTCCAACGCTTCCTGAGGCGGCTTGCCGCGCGGCGGTTGCTGCGCCGCACTCACGGCACTGACTGCCAGCAGGGCGCCGGTAATGGCAAACATTGCGCCACTGCGGGCGATGGCCTGACTCACGCCAGAGAGACCAGAAAGCTTCATCATGCTCGTTCCTTGTGTATTCGTGCGGATGAACGCAGGGTGCCGCCAGAGTGTGCAGGCAATATGTCAGAAAGCCGCAACCACGCCGACAACCCGAGGCAACCCCAGCACTCGCAAGGGCTCCCCCATGCACACGAGAGAAGCCTTCGGCATCAGGCCTCGTCGTGAGGCTTCTGCCCTTCAGGCCCGCCCTCGGGCGGCCCACCTGCCGGGCGCTCATCTGCCTTGCAGACCGCATCCGGCGAGTCGAGCGCACAGCCGATCTCGCCCTTGAAGCAGCCCAGAATCTCGTTCTTCTCGGCACTGTTACCGTGATAGTGATAGCCGATCCCTGCCGCGACGTGACCGCTGCAGGCATCCAGCCCGGCCTTTTCGGCATCCTCACCGGTCAGCTTGGCCAGTATCGGGTAACCGTCCATCGCGAAGCCGATCATCGGGGCATCCGCCTCAGACTTCTCCTGTTTTGGGCTACAGCCATTGGCACCGTGGTAGTGATAGCCCACGTGCAGATTCACATGCCCCCCGCAATCGTCGAACGGGGCCAGAGTATGGGCAGCGAGAATCGCATCCTGCGGCGCTGCGGCGTCGAATCTGACGCCATTGAAGGCGATGCCCCGCGGGCCAGGCGTGCGCCCTGCCGCCTCACCCTGTCGGGCGACAGGCACCAAGGGCAGCACATAGGTGGTCTCGACGACCTCATCCATGTATTCCGTGCGGCATTCCACGCAGTAGTTGTTGTACTCCTCGGCCACATCCGGCCGCGCCGCCTGATCACACGCGGTCCTGGTATCGGTGACGTGAACCTTGCCGGTGTCCTCATCGAACAGCTGCCACTCGGGATCATCATAGAAGGTGGCCAGATTCTCGATGAAGGCACCATCGACGTCGTATTACGTGCCGTCGCGCACCCAGATACCGCCCTCATCAGCAGTGTCCGAGATATTGCCCGGGCACCAGGGGCCCATCTCTTCGGCGGCCAGCGAGTTCTTGAGCGTGATGCTGAAGCACTGGGTCTCGGTGCCGCCGGAAAGCGTGCAATCCACCACCTCGGGGCCTGCCACGACGCTGTCGGCATCGAACATCGTCTTGATAGTTGCCAGGCGCTCGCTCATGTCGGTGCCGTGGGCCACGGCGGTCGTGGAGGCCATCAAGGCGATGGCGCTCCCCAATAGCAGCTTGCTTGTCAGATGCTTCATTCCCCATCCCCTTGTCATTGCGAAAGTCGCTCTCATGCCTCTGCAGGCCACACGCAGCTGTCACTCACCCGCGGCAAACGCCGGCTGAAACCTCGTACTTCCTCCAGCACAAGACGCACCCTGCCAGACAGCATGGCATCTCAAGGCGTGGATACCCGCTTTCTGGCAGCCTTTCCCATCAGATCACGTTTTTGACACGCGGGTATGACAGCCGCATGAGGACCACCGACAAAAGCCAGTGGTGAGAGCCGAACGCAGGCAAGGTGGCGCACGAACTTGCAGCAATTGTTGAAAGCAGCGCCCTTGTGTTGAAAGCAGCGCCCATGGCCAAGCCTCAGCGCGTCTGGCGCGGGGAATGCCCGAAGTGGTTGCGGTAGGCACGCGAGAAGCTTGAGCTGGAGGTAAAGCCGCTCGACAGCCCGACCGAGAGAATATCGAGGTCGGTTTCCTTGAGCAGATGCCGCGCCCGCTCCAGGCGCAACCGCAGGTACCAGGCCCGCGGCGAGGTCGACAGCTCCTGCTCGAACAGGCGCTGCAGCTGGCGCAGCGAGACGCGACAGCGCTTCGCCAACTCCTCCAACGACAAGGGGGTGTCCAGGTTCTGCTCCATCAGGGCGACCGCATCGACCAGCTGGCGCTTGTGGGTGCCCAGGCGGCGCGCCAACGTCATGCGCTGCTGGTCCGTCCGCGTGCGCATGCGGTCGTGTACCAGCTGCTCCGAGACATCCACCGCCAGCGCCGTGCCGTGCCGGCGGGCAATCACATCCAGCGCCATGTCCATCGCGGCTGCCCCACCGGCACAGGAAAAGCGCCGCGCGCCCAGCTCGAACAGCTCATCCGAGGTGCTGATGGTCGGGAAGCGCTCACGAAACGCCGGCAGGCTTTCCCAGTGCAGCGTGACGCGCTCGCCGTCCAGCAGTCCTGCCGCCGCCAGCAGGAAACAGCCGGTATCCAGGCCACCCAGCACACAGCCTCCGCCATCGAGACGATGCAGCCAGCCCGTCAAGGCGCGATTGAGGTGCGCCTCGGGCTCGAAACCGCTGCATACCGCCAGCGAAGGCAGGGAGCGAATATCGAGAATGCTGTGGTCGGCGACCAGCGTCATGCCACTGGATGACGTGACCGGCTGGCCATCCTCACTTATGAGCAGCCAGCGAAACAGCGGCTTGCCACTGATGCGATTGGCGATGCGTAGAGGCTCCACGGCCGCGAAGAACGCCATCATCGAGAAGCGTGGCAGCAAGAGAAACCCGATGGTTTCCGGTAGCGGGCCGATGTAATCGAGTCGCATCGTGCAGTGGCTCCAGAGAGTGAGAAGGTGAATCCGCCCTGCCCGGCGGCTGAGCGCAAGCAGCGTCAATGACGTCGTGAGGGCAAGCCCCTGAGGTGCAGGCTCCGCTCACGACCCTGCACCGCTTGGATGTTATCCCGAAAGCGTCCCACAGACGGCCAACATTGTCGCATTCAGACAAGCAATGGTCGCATCACGTCAAGAATATCATTGCATGATTTCTGCCTCTCGGACAGCCACGACGCCCCTGCGCGATAGCCCTTGCCAATGAGTCTGCGTGACCGAATGGGCTCGCTGGCGAACGCGCTTTTCTGACACAGCCAATTTTCCAGAAGCTGTAGCCATCAAAATCAATTCCATACATAATATATTGTAATGCTTTGAGGGAGTTAGCGTCTTCTAGCGCCTCTCGACAAGCATTCACGTCTTCATCTCGTTGCCTTATCGACAACAATTTTTCGCGACAGATGAACGGTCATTCCGCCGTGACCGCGACAGGGAACGCTGGCCCTACGACCAGCTCGAACAGGAGATATTGCGTGACCCCACCTCAGCCTGACCCCACCTCACCTGACAATTCCAGTACCAAAAACGCCAGCACCAAAAAAACCACCTCAGACGGCAGCGCCGCGGCAGTCGTCGGTTCTCAGCGCTACCATTCGCCGGACCTGAGCCTGCGCGTCGAGACCTCCGGCCCGCTCAAGGGCATGCACAAGGGCATGACCCTGACCTCCGCCGGCCTGCTGCTGCTTTTCGTTCTCGCCACCGGCCTGGCTCCCGAGCTGTCCTCCAGCTTGTTCGGCGCCGCACGCGCCTGGATCGAATCCACCTTCGGCACCTATTACCTGGTGACCATCGTCGGTCTGATCGGCCTGTGCATTGCCCTCGTCTTCTCTCCCTGGGGCAAGCTGCGCCTGGGCGCGCCGGATAGCCGCCCCGAATTCTCGCGCTTCACCTGGATCTCGATGCTGCTCTCGGCAGGCGTCGGGATCGGCATCCTGTTCTTCGGCGTCGCCGAACCGATGTTCTACTTCGACAACTCCGGCGGCTTCGGCTACCCCAACAATCCGCACGCTGACCTCGCCGGCCATATGGCGATGGATCACGCCCGCGCCGTCGACGCTCTCAAGCAAGCCTTCTTCCACTGGGGCCTGCACGGTTGGGCGGTCTATGTCATCGTCGGCATGACGCTGGCCTACTTTGCCTATCGCCGTAATCTGCCGCTGGCACTGCGCTCCGCGCTCTATCCGCTGATCGGTGACCGCATCTACGGCCCCATCGGTCATGCCGTCGACATCATGGGGGTACTGGGCTGCGTGTTCGGTATCGCCACCTCGCTGGGGCTGGGCGTCAGTCAGATCGCCGTCGGCCTCAACCGCCTGACCGGTATCGACTCGGGTATCGGCACCCAGGTCGTGCTGATCGCGATCATCAGTGTGATCTCCATCGCCTCGGCGGTCTCCGGCGTCCAGCGCGGCATCCGCATCATTTCCGAGCTGAATGTCGGCGTGTCCGTCATCGTGGTCGGCAGCTTCCTGATCGGTGGCCCGACCCTGTGGCTGATCAGCATGTTCGGCGAGACGGTCGTCTCCTACGTGCGTGACGTCATTCCCATGGGCCTGTGGGTCGCGAGCACGCCGGTCGAGCGCGACTGGCAGGATGCCTGGACCATCTTCTACTGGGCCTGGTGGCTGGCATGGGCGCCGTTCATCGGTCTGTTCATCGCGCGTATCTCCAAGGGCCGCACCCTGCGTGAGTTCATCCTCGGCGTGCTGATTGCCCCGCCGCTGATCATCTTCATCTGGCAGACCCTGTTCGGCGGCACCGCCCTGCATCAGGAGCTGAACGCGGCCATGGGCCCGGGCACCGGCCAGCTGATGGGCATGATTCGCGACTGGAATCTGCCAGAGGCGCTGTTCGCCACCGCCGATGCGCTGGTGAGCAATGACATTCTCAGCACCGTGCTGACGTCGCTGCTGATCTTCCTGCTGATCAGCTGGTTCGTGACCAGCTCCGACTCCAGCACCCTGGTCATCACCACCATCCTGTCGATGGGCGATGAAGACCCGCTGCCGCGTCACCGCATCTTCTGGGGTGTCTGCATCGGCTCCGTCGCGGCGGTACTGCTGATGGCAGGCGGGCTCAAGGCGCTGCAGACGGTCCTGATGGCTGCCGCCCTGCCGGTCAGCTTCGTGATCCTCGCCATGACGCTTGGCCTGCTGGTCGCGCTGGTCGATGAATCACGCAGCATGATCACGTCGCGTCGTCAGCCGAAGACCGGCCCGCAAGCCACGCCGCGAACGGTCAGCCAGACCAACGCGGGCTAAGGCCTCTGCCAGTGATTTCGTAATGCAAGGCTCCATGACACAAGCGTAGAGAAGGCAGCGTGGCGCTCTCGGCACTTGTACCGGAATCACAGGCTCATTGGCCCGCATTTATAAGCATGCGTGTGACCACAGCATCATCAATGCCCGCTCAGGCCAACACCTGAGCGGGCATTGTCATTTCTGGCGTCTTTTGCATGCTCTTCACGTCGTGTTGTGGCAAGCAGGCGTCGCTTGCCTCCAACGTCCCCACACCGCACCTGACTAGTCTGGAAAGGCGCTCCCCTCGGCCTGACAGCCGGTTGCGCTGCTGACAGGACACTGACAGCAAAAGTGCCCAGCCAGGCACGCATGATGCTCTCTGCGTTCTCGAGATTGGCCATCCCCGGCATTGGCCTGAACGAGAACACCATCCCCGACTTTAGCCACTGGCCTTGCCCGTATCGATTCCGCTCTCAAGGCCTCAAGGCACTCAGGCCGCAGCAGGAGCGACAGCACAAACAACAATTAGATCGACAGCTCGAACAGCATTAGAACGACAGCTCACACAACAACTACAACAATTCAGGAGTCTTCTCATGGCAGCGACAGACCATGATCCACTCGGTGATCCCGCACCACACCCTTCGCAGAACAATGCCCTCACGGCACATATCCAGGTGGAAACCAGCGGCCCGCTCAAGGGCATGCACAAGGGCATGACCCTGACCTCGGCCGGCCTGTTGCTGGCGTTCGTCGTCGGGGCCGGTCTCTCACCCGATGGGGCGGCCACCATCTTCGGTGCCGCGCGCAGCTGGATCGAACATACCTTCGGCACCTACTACCTGGTGCTGGTGGTCGCGATGATCGCCCTGTCGCTGGTCCTGGTGTGTTCGCCGTGGGGCAGCCTGCGCCTCGGTCCCAAGGACAGCGCCCCGGAATTCTCGCGCTTCACCTGGATCTCGATGTTGCTCTCGGCTGGTGTCGGCATCGGCGTACTGTTCTTCGGTGTCGCGGAGCCGATGTTCTATTTCGACAATTCCAGTGGCTTCGGCTACCCCAACAACCCGCATGCGGATCTGGCCGGCGCGACCGCCATGGATCACGCCCGCGCCGTCGAGGCGCTCAAGGTGGCCTTCTTCCACTGGGGACTGCATGGTTGGGCGATCTACGGCATGGTCGGCATGACGCTGGCCTACTTCGCCTATCGCAAGAAACTGCCGCTGGCGCTGCGTTCCGCGCTCTATCCGCTGATCGGTGATCGCATCTACGGCCCGATCGGCCATGCCGTCGACATCATGGGCGTGCTGGGCTGCGTGTTCGGTATCGCCACCTCACTGGGGCTGGGCGTCAGCCAGATCGCGGTGGGCCTCAATCGCCTCACCGGTCTGGATGCCGGCATCGGCACCCAGCTGGCGCTGATCGTCGCGATCAGTGCGATCTCGATCGCCTCGGCGGTTTCCGGCATCAAGCGCGGGATTCGCTTCATCTCCGAGCTGAACATCGGCGTGTCGGTCCTCGTGGTCGGCAGCTTCCTGATCGGCGGCCCGACGCTGTGGCTGATCTCGCTATTCGGCGAGACGCTGCTGGCCTATCTGCGCGATGTGGTGCCGATGGGGCTGTGGGTCGCCGAGACCGCGGGAGAAAACAGCTGGCAGGTCGGCTGGACCATCTTCTACTGGGCCTGGTGGCTGGCGTGGGCGCCGTTCATCGGGCTGTTCATCGCCCGCATCTCCAAGGGCCGCACCCTGCGTGAATTCATTCTGGGCGTGCTGATCGCGCCGCCGCTGATCATCTTCATCTGGCAGGCGCTGTTCGGCGGTACCGGCCTGTATCAGGAGCTGACGGCCAGCATGGGGGCCGGCAGCGGCGAGCTGATGACGCTGGTGCGCAACTGGAATCTGCCCGAAGCGCTGTTCGCCACCGCCGATGCCCTGGCGGGCAACAGCGTGCTGAGCGTCATCCTGTCGTCTCTGCTGATCTTCCTGTTGATCAGCTGGTTCGTGACCAGCTCGGATTCCAGCACCCTGGTGGTCACGACCATCCTGTCGCTGGGCGATGAAGAACCGCTGGCGCGCCACCGTATCTTCTGGGGCATCTGCATCGGGCTGGTGGCCGGTACGCTGCTGATGGCGGGCGGACTCAAGGCGCTGCAGACCATCCTGATGGCTGCCGCCCTGCCGATGAGCTTCGTGATCGTGGCGATGACGCTGGGTCTTCTGGTGGCGCTATGTCAGGAATCCGGCATCGCCCTCATGAAGCTCGGCAAGCCGAAGCCGGACAGAAGCCAGGCCTGAGCTTGAGGCTGAGAGTAAGCCTGAACCTGTGTCAGTCCCCCATAAAGCCTCACTGGCATGGCATGCTCTGCCAGACCGGTCCTGCCAACCCCCACTCGCCGAGCCATCCCGTCACAGGGGCGGCTCGGCGAGTCGCGTTGGGCATCACATCACGCTTGCGCCTGCCGATATCGCGCTGGAGTGGGCCCCCATGTCGCAACAAGCCAATTAGTTGTCGTGCATATCCAAAACTGCTTACCCAGTACGGATAGTCTTATGAGGTCCTTGCCATTCACAGGAGCTCAGCATCGGCCTCTTCAACGCGTCATCTCATCCCCGCATCACGTTGCCTGCCACGACAATAACAACATCAGGACTCGCACAATGACCCACCACTCGCCCTCTGCACAGCCTGCTTCTGATCAATCCGCGCCTGAACAACAGAACGCGCACTCCGCTGACGACATCTGCGGACTGGGAAACTCGGCCTGTGGCAAGGAGCAATACCTGACCTCGATCGCGACCGTCTGCGTGATCGCGCTGCTGATCGCTGCCGCCGCCCTGTTTCCCGAAGGATTTCTGGCCAGTCTCGATCTGATCAAGGGCTCGGTGATCGGCAACTTCGGCTTCCTGTTCACCTGGCCGGCCTTTGCCGTCTCGCTGCTGCTGGTCGCGGTCTGCTTTACCCCACTGGGCAAGCTGCGCTTCGGCGAAGGCGACCCTGAATTCCATACCCTGAGCTGGATGGGCATGCTGTTCGCCACCGGCATGGGCATCGGCCTGCTTACCTGGGGCGTGCTGGAACCCAAATATCACACCGATGCCGGCCTGAGCACCGACATGGCGCTGCTCAACGCCTTCAATCACTGGGGCCTGCTGGCCTGGGCCGGTTATCTGGCCATCGGCGCGCTCTTCGCCCACGCCATGTACAACATGAAGATGGCCAAGCCCGCCGAAGAACTACTGGGCAACGGCCTGTGGAGCAAGCTGAACCTGATCAGCCTCGTCGTTTCCACCGTCATTGGCCTGTCGCTGTCCTTCACCTACGCCACCACCCCGATCCAGCAGGGGCTGGTCAAGCTGGTCGGCATCGAGTTCAGCCCGACCCTGATCATCTGCGTGCTGGCCGTGTGCGCCATCATCTCCTCCGCCTCGGGCCTCAAGCGCGGCATCAAGTGGCTGAGCAACTACAACACCCTGTTCGCGATCATCCTGATGCTCGGCGTGCTGGTGCTGACCGTGCCCGACGATATCCTCTCCACCTTCGTGCGCCTGGTGCCGGAATACCTGCTCAAGTACCCCGCGATGGCCACCGATATCGGCCTGGGCGACCCAGAACGCAAGACATGGCTGGCAGACTGGCTGTATGCCTTCGAGGCGGCCTGGTATGGCTGGTTCATCTTCACCGGCGTCTTCATCGCCCGCATTTCCAAGGGCCGTACCCTGCGTGGCATGGTGCTGGGCGTGATGCTGGTGCCGACCCTGTTCTCATGCCTGTGGTTCGTGGTCTTCGGGCTCGGCAGCCTGAGCCTGGGCGTCGATGACGTCTTCGTGTTGATCGACACCATCGACAGCAGCGGTCTGCTGTCTCTGATCCTGACACTCAACATCCTGCTGTTCTTCATCACCAGCGCCGACTCCGCGGGCCTGGTGTGCGAGATGCTGACCGTCAAACGCTCACGAGCCTTCTGGATCGTCTCCATGGCGGCACTGGCTGTCGTGGTCAGCTGGCTGGGCGGCGATGTCTACAAGACCCTGCTGAGCCTGATCTCGGTCGCCGCCATCCCGGTCGCCTTCGGTATCTTCGCGCTGGTGATCGCCTTCGTGATCCGCGTACGCCGTGATCGCGCCACCCGCGCCATCCCGGCACCGGCGCCACTCACCCAGCGCTGAACCGCCATGGCGTGAGAGGCGTTGCAGCGTGTACCGACGCGATGCATGACAACGCAATCTGTCCAACGCGATCTATCCAAAACAACGGCCCTGCCCTCGAATGAGGTGCAGGGCCGTGTCACGTCTGATGAACACCTTTTTTCGCTACCCGCCACGAACGACACGTCTTGCGCCTTCGCCGCATTGACAGTCCATCAGCACACACTGATAGGCTGAAATGACTGGCAGAACGCTGGATTTTCAGCGCTTCATGCTGGCAAGACATCAAACATCCACAAGCCTTGCTGGCGTTTGTATTGCTGACAAGGCCATGCGGACATCGCCATTGCGCTCAGGCATGTGCCGAGTGCAATCCGATGCAAGGTGAAGCAAGTGCCTTGCCATGCGGAAGATCGTCTTGCCCAGCGCCTGCCTCAAGTCGTCACCCAACAATCACAATGACGTAGACAGGTAATGACATGTCCCCGACTTCCCAGCAGGATCATGGGCAGCAGAACGCTGCTCACCCGCCCAATGACGCCTCACACGCAGCGCCTGACTCCCCTTCGCTGACATTCCGCTTCGGTGCCTGGGGCGCCGCCATCCCGTTGATCTTCTTTGTCGTCTGGGCAATCACGACCAGCGTGCTGGGGCTGTCCTCTGAAATCGGCCTGGTCATGGGGGCACTGTTCGGGCTGACCCTCGGCCTGTTCTTCTGCACCAGTCGCTGGGAGGACTATGCCAACGGGCTGTTCGATGGGCTGACGCAGCCCATCGGGGTGGTCGCCATCGTCGCCTGGTTCTATGCCGGGATGTTCGCTCAGGTTCTGCAGGTCGGGGGACTGGTCGAAGGGCTCGTCTGGCTGGGCGGCATCTCGGACATGACCGGCGGCTGGTTCGTCGGGCTCACCTTCCTGCTCGCAGCCGTGTTCTCGACCGCTGTCGGTACTGGTTACGGCACCACGGTCGCCTTCTGCACGCTGATGTATCCGGCCGGCATCGCGGTGGGCGGTGACCCCACCCTGCTGTTTGCCGCAATTCTGTCCGGTGCCATCTTCGGCGATAACCTGGCCCCGGTGTCGGACACCACCATCGTCTCCGCCACGACCCAGGGCGCGGATGTCCCCGGCGTGGTGAAAAGCCGCTTCAAGTACTCGATTGCGGCAGCCTTGCCGGCGTTGGCGCTGTTCGTGATCTTCGGCGGCAGCGAGCAAGGCGGCATCACCGACCCCGCGGCGGTTTAATCGATGCAGGAGGCCGCCGATCCAGCGGGCCTGATCATGCTGGCGCCCTTTGCACTGGTGCTGATACTGGCACTGCGTGGACAGCACCTGCTGACCTCTCTGACCTGGGGCATCCTGCTCGCCATTCCTGTCATGCTGATCGCCGGCACCGGCAGCCTGCCACAGATCATCGCCTTCGATGCCGAGGCCGATGGCGTCATGACTGGCGCATTGGTTCGCGGCGTCGAAGGTTACGTCAACATGGGCATCCTGATCCTGCTGATCGTCGGTGCCGCCCACCTGATGACCCTCGGCGGCACCATGGAGCATGTCACGCGCCTGCTGATGCGCTGGATCAAGCAATCGATGCGCCGCGCCGAAGTGGCCATCTGGGGCATCGTGGCGCTGCTCAACAGCGCGATCACCATCAATACCGCCGCCGAGATCGCGGCCGCGCCCTTCGTGCGTGCGCTGGGCACCCGCTACCGCATCCATCGCTATCGCCGCGCCAACATGCTGGACGCCGTGACCTCTGCGCTGGGCTACATCTTCCCTTGGGGTGCACCGGTACTGCTGGGCTGGTCGACGATCCAGTCCATGCAGGGCACCTATGATTGGCTGCCCTCCGTCTCGCCGACCGCCGTCTTCCCGTTTGTCTTCCAGGGCTGGTTCCTCGTGGCCATCATGCTGCTGGCCGCCGTCACCAGCTGGGGGCTGACCTTTGAAGACGAGGATGGCAACGAACTCAAGGAGCGTCCGGCCAGCTGAGCGCACGATCCGCACCACACCGCTGACAGACCCCGACTACGCTGAAAGCCTGTGCCATCACGTTTCCCGCAGGCGTTCAGCGTCCATCGGAAGCGAACAGGACCACGACAGACAGGAGCGACGCATGCCAGCCAGTTTCCACGACCACCTCAGCCGTCAGATCAATGAGCTGCATGAAGAAGGTCTCTACAAGCAGGAGCGCGAGATCACCTCGCCCCAGCGTGCCAGCCTGCGGGTCGCGGGCGGTGATGAACACGAGGGGCAAGGGTCGGAGGTGATCAACTTCTGCGCCAACAACTATCTGGGCCTGGCCGATAGCCCCGAGCTGATCGCGGCCGCGCAACAGGCGCTGGAGCGTGACGGCTTCGGCATGGCCTCGGTGCGCTTCATTTGCGGCACTCATCATCAGCATCGCGTGCTGGAAAAACGCCTCGCAGCCTTTCTCGGCATGGACGATGCCATCCTCTATTCCTCGTGTTTCGACGCCAATGGCGGCCTGTTCGAGACACTCTTCGGCCCTGAGGACGCCATCATTTCCGATGCGCTCAATCACGCCTCAATCATCGATGGCGTGCGCCTGTGCAAGGCCAGCCGCTATCGCTATGCCAACAATGACATGCGCGAACTCGAGGCCCGCCTCCAGCAAGCGGATGCCGCCGGTGCACGCTTCAAGCTGATCGCCACCGATGGTGTCTTCTCGATGGATGGCGTGATCGCCAACCTCAAGGGCATCTGCGAGCTCGCCAGACGCTACGACGCGCTGGTGATGGTGGATGACTCCCACGCCACCGGCTTCGTGGGGGCCAACGGGCGTGGCAGCCACGAATACCATGACGTAATGGACCAGATCGACATCATCACCACCACCTTCGGCAAGGCGCTGGGTGGTGCCTCGGGCGGGGTGACGGCCGCGCGCGGGCCTATCGTCGAGTGGCTGCGCCAGCGCTCGCGCCCTTATCTGTTCTCCAACTCGCTGGCACCGCCCATCGTGGCGGCGACCCTCAAGGCGCTGGACAAGGTCGAGGACAGCGCCGAGGCGCGCCATCAACTTTGGGAGAACGTCGAACGCTTCCGTCGTGGCATGCAGGAGGCCGGCTTCACCCTCGCGGGTGCCGGTCACGCCATCATTCCGGTGATGATCGGCGATGCACGCCTGGCGGGCGACTTCGCCAATCGCCTGCTGGAGGCCGGCATCTACGTGATCGGGTTTTCCTATCCGGTGGTGCCCAAGGGACAGGCGCGCATTCGCACCCAGATCTCGGCGGCGCATACTCCGGAGCAGATCGAGACGGCCATTGCCGCCTTCACGCGCATCGGCCGCGAGATGGGCGTGATCGACTCCACGACGGGAGGTGATGCATGAAGGCGCTGGCCAAGCTCAAGCCCGAACCCGGCATCTGGATGACCGAGACGGCCGTGCCGGAAATCGGCCACAACGATGTGCTGATCAAGATCCGCAAGACCGCGATCTGCGGCACGGACATGCACATCTATCAATGGGATGAGTGGTCGCAGGCGACCGTGCCGGTGCCGATGGTCACCGGTCATGAGTATGCGGGGGAGATCGTCGCACTGGGCAGCGAGGTGCGCGGCTACGAGATCGGTGACCGTGTCTCGGGCGAAGGGCACATCACCTGTGGCCATTGCCGCAACTGCCGCGCGGGGCGTCGCCATCTGTGTCGCAATACCGAGGGCGTGGGCGTCAACCGCCCCGGCGCCTTCGCCGAATATCTCGCCCTGCCCGCCTACAACCTCTTCAAGTTACCGGATGAGATCAGCGATGACATGGCAGCCATCTTCGACCCCTTCGGCAATGCCGTGCATACGGCGCTGGCGTTCGATGTGGTCGGCGAAGATGTGTTGATCACCGGCGCCGGGCCCATCGGCATCATGGCGGCAGCGGTCATCCGCCATATCGGGGCTCGCCACGTGGTGATCACCGACGTGAATGACTATCGACTGGCACTGGCCGAGCAGATGGGCGCGACCCGCACCGTCAATGTCAGCCGCGAATCCCTGAAGGAGGTGATGGCGGAGCTCGACATGCATGAGGGCTTCGATGTGGTGCTGGAAATGTCCGGCGTGCCTTCCGCCGTCGAGCAGATGCTCGATGTCATCAATCATGGCGGCAAGATCGCCATGCTGGGCATTCCGCCCGGCGAGATGGCCATCGACTGGACCAAGGTCATCTTCAAGGGGCTGACCATCAAGGGTATCTACGGCCGCGAGATGTTCGAGACCTGGTACAAGATGGCCAGCCTGATCCAGTCAGGGCTGGATCTCTCGCCCATCATCACCCATCGACTGAGCGTCGAAGACTTCCAGCAGGGCTTCGAGATCATGGGCTCCGGTCAGTCGGGCAAGGTGGTGCTCGACTGGGGCTGAGGGCGTCTGCTCGGTTCAGTCTCCACGCAAGTCAGTCGCCGCCTCGCGCGGCAACAGCCCGAAGGCCTCACCCATGCCGGGGGCGGCAAGGCGCTCGAGGAACCATTTGAGCGCCTTGCCCTGACGGCCACTGCGCCAGGCGAGCGAGAGATCGATCGGCGCGCGCGCCGTCTCCAGCTGCAGCAGTGCCAGACTGCCCTCCTCCAGCTGGCGATGGATTCGATGCCGCGGCAGATAGCCGACTCCCAGCCCCTTGCGCTGAACCTCGATCTTCTGCGCCGTGGTCTTGACGATGATCTGGCTGCGGCCATCCAGCAAGCCGGAAGAATGGCCGGGCAGACTGCGCGAACTGTCCGCCACGATCACGGTGGGATACTCCTGCAGCGCCTCGATGGCAATCGGCTGCGCCAGCCGGGTCAGCGGATGATCTGCCGCCACAGCGAAGACCGGTTCTATTGCGCCGAACCGCCGGCACGCAAGACCCGACACCGGTGGCTCGCCGGGCGCGCCGATCACCAGATCACAGCGATTGTCATGCAGCGCATCCCAGGCACCCGCCATCACCTCCTCGCTCAACACCACCCGCGTGCGCGGCTGGATGGCCTGGAATTCCTCCAACAGCGGATAGAGCGCCTCCGGATCAAGAATGGTATCGACGCAGATGCGCAGCTCGACCTCCCAGCCCGCTCCCGCCTGACGCGCCAGCGCCGTCATCTCCTCGGTGGCCAGCAGAATGCGCCGTCCATGCGCCAGCACCAGGTGGCCCGCATCGGTCAGCTCGGCCTTGCGCCGCGAGCGATCGAACAGCGGCACGCCCAGCTCTTCCTCCAGCTTCTGGACCGAATAGGAAATCGCCGAGGGCACGCGATGCAGCGTCTCGGCGGCCGCGGCGAAACTGCCACGCCGCTCGATGGCATCCAGCACGCGCAAGGCGTCGAGTGTGATGGGTGAGACCATGATTCAAAAATTCTGATCATTGAGACCAGAATCCTCCGTTATTTTTTTGATAAGCCCCATTCTATAGTAGCTCCATCGATCAAAGACACTGATCTGAAAAACCTCATATCCTCTGATCAATGGAGCCACACATGTTCAAGTCTGCCCTCTCTCGCCTGATGACCACCGATTCCAGCCTCGCAAGCCTGGTGCTGCGGGTCCCGACCGGCATCATCTTCATGGCCCACGGCTCACAGAAACTGTTCGGCGCCTTCGGCGGCTACGGCCTGGAAGGCACCGGTCAGTGGATGGCCTCCATCGGCATCGAACCCGGCTACCTGATGGCGCTGCTGTCCGGCAGCGGCGAGTTCTTCGGCGGACTGGCGATCCTGATCGGCCTGCTGACACGTCCGGCGGCTGCCGTGCTGGCCTTCACCATGCTGGTCGCCATCCTGACCGTGCATATCGGCAATGGTCTGTTCGCGAGCAACAACGGTTACGAATATGCGCTGGCACTACTGACCATCGCGGCGAGCCTGGTGATCACCGGCGGCGGCAAGCTGTCACTCGACCGTCTGCTGAGCCCGGCCAGGCACGATTCATAAGCCTGCTGAAGGCTGGCTATTCATCACTCAATGCGCGCCCGCACAGTCTCAGGAGGTTGCCATGCTCACGTTACGTCCCGGCAATGCGCGCGGCCATGCCAGGTTCGCCTGGCTGGAGAGCCGCCACAGTTTCTCCTTCGCCAGCTACTACGACCCGGCTCACATGGGCGTCTCCGTGCTGCGCGTGATCAACGATGACCGCGTGGCGCCGGGCGCAGGTTTCGATCCGCACTCGCACAGTGACATGGAAATCATCAGCTATGTGCTGTCAGGCAGCATCGAGCACCGCGACAGCATGGGCTCACGGCACACCCTGGGGGTCGGCGAAGTCCAGCTGATGAGTGCCGGGACGGGCATCGAGCACAGTGAGTACAACGCCTCGTCGCGCGAGCCACTGCGCTTTCTGCAGATCTGGATCACGCCACAGGCCAAGGGGCTGCCGCCGCGCTATCAGCAGCAGCCCTTCGCCGCCCGCGACGGCCTGACCCTGTTGATCGCACCACCGGCGCAAGCCGCGCCTGGGGTGCTGACCATCAATCAGGATGCCCGGATGTATCGCATCGGCCTGCAAGGGGATGACGAGCAGCGCACAGCACTGGAACTGCCGCTGGACACCGAACGCCGCTACTATCTGCACGTGATCGACGGGACCACGCGCTTGAGCACGAGTGATGCGCAAGGTGTCTCGCTGGGCGCAGGCGACGCCGTGACGCTGGATCAGGTATCACGGCTCGCGCTGAGCGAGGCCCACCGGCTGCATGCCCTGCTGTTCGACCTGCCCGCCTGAGCCGTTGATGCTGACCAATTCCTGATGGCCAAAAAAGACGCCGCCTCCTTGCCCGGTCGATACGGGTGAGGAGGCGGCGTCTTTCTGTCTGTCATTGCCAGCACGGAGCGGCTCACAAAGCGCTCCACAGAACGACACACGGAGCGATTCCCGAAGTGACTCACGGAAGGATTCTTTGAACGACGCAACCCGCACAAAGTCACATGGTAGAGTAAGGCCCAAAGCGCAGGATATGAGGCTGGCAGCCATTGCCGACACCTTCAGATGACGGAGACAGCGCCATGACGAATGAGACCATCATCGCCGCCGAGCCGCCTGAGACACTCAGGCTGCCAGCACCGGATGCACTAGCGCAGACGGGCGATGGCAGCCGTCCACACCAGGAGGCCCTCGACGCCCATGCCGAGGACTACTCGGAGGCCGGCTTCTGGCGCAAGGTGAGCGGCGCCGCCAGAAAGGCCGGCAAGCGCGTGCTCAACCCCGCATTTCGCATGTATTTCGCCGCCCAGGACCCCGATACGCCTCTCTGGGCGCGCACCACCATCTATGGGGCGCTGGGCTATTTCATCTCGCCCATCGATGGTCTGCCCGACTTCACACCGCTGCTTGGCTACACCGATGACCTGACGCTGATGGCGGGTGCCGTCGCCATCGTCGCCGCGCATATCAAGCCGGAACATTCCGCGCGCGCGGAGACGACACTCAAGCGCTGGTTCGATTGAGCTGGCGCCTCTTGCGAGTCTTCACATATACAAATGCAACAATATTCAACAAAAGTTAACAATAGTTGAAAGGCGTTGTCTGGCCCGTGTTTAGCCTTGTGACATGCGCATGTTACGGTGAGCGACAACTTCGCCACGCCCGAGAATTCGTCATATGCCCGTCACTCGAATGCCCATGCCATTGATGAAACTCGCTAGCGCGGGCATTGCCCTCATGGTGATGGCCGGCTGTGTGTCGCGCGCGCAGATCGATGTCCCGAAGGTCACGCCGGTGGAGGCGCAGGCCTACCAGCACAAGGTGTTCTATTCCGACGTCTATTACAGTCAGCCACAGGCCAACCTGTTTTCCGGCGCAGCCCAACAGGCCATGCAACCACTGGGCAACACCAAGCTGTCGCGCGCCTGTTCACCAGCAATGACCCACTTCAATCAATTGCTGCGTGAGCAATTGCCCGCGTCTTCGCGCATTACCCATGATGCACGTGCCAGCGACTACCGCCTGCAGGTGGAAATCCAGGCCCATGAGAATCGTGGCCCTGTCTATCTTGATTACCTGATCGCCCAGAACCTGACCAAGAATCTGCTGACCTTCGGTGTCGCCAACGAGGATTTCGATATCATTGCCGATTTCGATGTCCAGTATCGTCTCTACGACAAGAACGAGCAGTTGCTGTTCAGCAAGGATTACGCCGTTCAGGACTCCGTGCCGCACCAGGCAGGCAACTTCGACTTCGGAGATCGCATCTTCCTGCCGGCCCAGAACATGATGAAGAAGTACCTGCTGTTGACGATGAATGACTTCTTCGTCAACGCCAGTCGCCCGAGCCCAGAACTTGCCGCCGTGCTCAGCGATAGCTGACAGCGAGGCAGATCCAGCACGCACTGGCACCACTCGACGTCATACACGTCACAACACGACAACGCCTCGCCAGCCATGCTGACGAGGCGTTGTCGTGCTTCAGGCCCCTTCATCCCTTCGCTATTGCCCTCGAGACTCGCGCATCGTGTACCGCGCGGCATTGCATTCATCACGATCACAAGCAGAGTGAAGGCGCTGGTTCAGAGCTCAAAAGGCTTCATCTATTTGCCTGTTCCGCCTGATTCGACTGCGAATCTTTCGGCCTGGCCTTGCGCAGCCCGAGCGGCATGCGCAGCAGCACATCCGGGCGATTCTGCGCCAGGCTCAGCACCGTGATCGCGAGCAGAATCAGCACCATGCCGCCTACCTGCATGGCACTCAGCCCCTGCCCCAGAATCAATAGGCCGTACAGAGTGGCGGTGATCGGCTCGATCATGGCGACGATGGAGGCGACCGAGGGCAAGCTATGCCGCAGCCCGAAGACATAGCAATAGAAGGACAGGCCACCGCCCACCAGCCCGAACAGGATGAAGACCCACCACTCATCGGCGAAGGGCACCGCAATCGCCTGCCCCATGTCCGTGAACGGCACCATGATCAAGGTGCTCAAGCCCAACGCAATAGCCAGGATGCCCGGCACACTGCCATGCCGCGAAGCGGACTTGAAGGCGAAGATGAACACGGCGTAAGACACGCCCGCCAACAAGCCAAAGACGATACCTGACGTAGTGACAGAAGCAGAACCGGATTGCAGCACACCTGTCAGCAATACGATGCCGATCATCACCACCACGATCGATGCCAACTTGGTCGGCGTCGGCTTCTCGACCCGTGCCAGGAAAGAGGCGATATAGACAAAGATGGGTGCGCTATACATCAGCGTAGCAGCCACCGCGACACTGCTTTCATTGACACTCTTGAAATAGAACATGAAGTTACCAGCGACCCCTAACCCCGCCAGCAATGACCACACCAACAGACCGCGCGTGGAGTCGGCCGGGCGCTTGTGATAGCCCAGTAGAAACATCCAGCCCAACATGCAGATGAATCCTATCAGGGCGCGCCAGATCGAAATGACTTCGGTCTGCCAGCCCCACGACATCAACTGGCTCCCCAGCCCACCGGTAATCCCCCACTGGAAGGCTGCCAGAATGACCAACAACGTGCCCCATTGTGCCATGCGCTCTCCATAGACGTGATTGATTGAGGAAAGACAGCGTATCAAGACACGGCCGGAGCCTGTAAATATACACAGCCGGCTTATTTGTACTTTCTTTTATTTAAATGGTATCCAATTGTTATCCTCAATCAGCCAACGAAAGATAAACTTGAAAACCTGTCGCCAATGCATGACAGACATGACGACTACAAGTGACTTGCCACTGAATCGAGCGCGACTTCTTGAATAATCCAGGGATATATCCTTGCCTGAATAGGTCTCCACTTCGCCCATCATCTCGAGACAATGACGACCACCAGGAAGATGGGATTCACGCAAGCCAGCAAGACGTGAGCCCGCCCTTATGGCGCGCAAGACAATCCCACCCGACCAGCTTCTTGTTCGCCATTCCTCCTTCTATTGGGGCACTTGGGGCACTTGGGGCACTTGGGGCACTTGGGGCACGTGAAGCGCGTGACATGCAGATGTCATTGGCCGGACGCCCTTCCTGTCACGCTCAGGAAGCAGACGCCTCTCACCCGGTAAACTGCCGCCTTTTAGTCTAATAAACTGACCTGCTGCGCGTGATGAGGGGGCTGCGACACCTCACAGAGGCATTGACTATCAATGAGTTGGCGCAAATAAACCACAGAGTCATCACTGGTAATACCAGATGACCTCAAGTAGCAGAAACAAATGGACTCTCTTACCTTGAGCTAGCGTCAGGTGCGACATAACCACGCACCCACCAACAACAAAGTCTTATAAAACGACGTTCGCCACGCAACATGGGGCGCCACGCAACATAGGGAGAGTGCTGCACATGAATCAGTCGCTATTGGCACTATTGGCCTTTGTGCCATTGCTGCTCGCCGGGGTGCTGTTGATCGGCTTTCGCATGGCCGCCCGCCTCGCCATGCCCATCGTCTTCGTGGTCACTGCACTGATCGCCCTGCTGGCCTGGGACATGACCTTCACTCGTGTCCTGGCCTCATCACTCCAAGGGCTGATACTGACGGTCGCGATCCTGTGGATCATCTTCGGCGCCCTGCTGCTGCTCAATACCCTCAAGCATTCCGGTGGCATTGCCGCGATACGCAACGGTTTCTCCGGCATCAGCCCGGACCGCCGCGTACAGGCCATCATCGTCGCCTGGCTGTTCGGCTGCTTCATCGAAGGTGCCTCCGGCTTCGGCACCCCTGCCGCCGTCGCCGCCCCCTTGATGGTGGCGCTGGGCTTCCCGGCATTGGCGGCGGTCGTGGTGGGTATGATGGTGCAATCGACGCCGGTCTCCTTCGGTGCGGTCGGCACGCCGATCGTGGTCGGGGTCTCCGGTGGCCTCGACAAGGCCGGTGTCAGCGAGACACTGGCCGCAAATGGCTCGAGCTGGGAGGCCTACTTCCAGCTGGTGACCTCTGAGGTCGCCATCACCCACGGCATCATCGGGATCTGCATGCCGTTGATCATGGTCGCGGTGATGGTGCGCTTCTTCGGTGCCAATCGCTCCTGGCGTGAAGGGCTGGAAGTCGCCCCCTTCGCGCTGTTCGCCGGTGTCTGCTTCGTGGTGCCTTACGTATTGGCCGGCATGCTGCTGGGGCCGGAATTTCCGTCGATGATCGGCGCCATGGTGGGGCTCGCCATCGTGGTACCCGCGGCGCGCAAGGGCTTTCTGCTGCCCAGCCGGACCTGGGACTTCCCGACCGCTGACAGCTGGCCGGCGGAGTGGATCGGCAAGCTGGACATGACACTTGAGTCCGTCGAGGGCCGCAAGCCGCTCTCGGTCGGCATGGGGTGGCTGCCGTATGTGCTGCTCGCGGTGCTGCTGGTGATGTCGCGCGTCATCGCGCCGATCAAGGAAGCGCTGACCTCATGGAGCTTCGGCTGGAGCGGCATTCTCGGGGAGGCTGACATCTCCGGCAGCCTGCAGCCCTTGTACCTGCCCGGCGGTATTCTGGTGGTCGTGGTACTGCTGACCATCGTGCTGCACCGCATGCGCATGCGAGACGTCAGTGCTGCCGTCAGCGAATCCAGCCGCACCATTCTCGGCGCAGGCTTCGTGCTGCTGTTCACGATTCCGATGGTGCGTATCCTGATCAACTCCGGCGTCAACGAGGCGGACCTGGTGTCGATGCCGGTGGCGATGGCGCAGTTCATCGCCGATAGCGTGGGCGATATCTACCCGCTGTTCGCGCCGAGTGTCGGCGCCCTCGGGGCCTTCATCGCCGGCTCCAACACCGTCTCCAACCTGATGCTGGCCGATTTCCAGTTCAACGTCGCCCAGGCTCTGGGCATCTCCAGCGCCATGATGGTCGCCCTCCAGGCGGTCGGCGCGGCTGCCGGCAACATGATCGCCATCCACAACGTGGTAGCCGCCTCGGCCACCGTCGGCCTCCTGGGTCGCGAAGGCGTCACGCTTCGCAAGACGATCCTGCCGACGCTCTACTACGTGATCTTCGCTGGCATCATCGGCATGATCGCCTTCCACGGCCTGGGTGTAGTCGACGGCTTGATGAGCTGACAACACGCCTCGTATCACTCTGGCAAACGACAGCAGGCCCGCATTGTGTGCGGGCCTGCTGTCGTGTGGAGATCATCAACAGAATATTGAATGTGTTTACTCCAGGGGCCTGTTTATCAACAAGGCACGGCGTAATAAATTGCCCAACATCGCCGAAACGGCAGCCTTATGTCGCAAGTTTCTGGAGCAGACACCCCATGACCCACTCTGTATTGCATTCCACTCGACTACAGCAGGCCCGCGAGCTCGAACTTCCTTCCCGCGAGGCCATGCTGCGGCGCGCCCCCTCCGTCCAGCAATTCTGGGACAGCCATCGTCAGCTGCTGAGTGACGCCTGGCGTGAATGGGAAGCCGTCGAGCAAGACGACCTCGCCATCCTCGACAGTGGACTGATCGACGAGGCGCTGCGCACTGCCGTCAAGCAGGCGTGGGAAAATCCCGAGCGCGAGACGGACGTCAAGGCGCTGATGACAGAAGTCGCCACTGACGTCTATCAGTTCCAGCTCTTCGATGTCGAGCGAATTGCTGATCTGCGCAACATGCTGGAACAGGCATGGGACGCCGGCATTCCGCTGCGCCCGCCCTACGGCATCGTGCTCAATCGACGCGGCGCCATGCTCGACCGTCGCTCAGAGGGCTATCTGGCGGCACCGAGTTTCCAGGCGTTCTATCAGCAGCTGCTGGACACCTACATGCGCCCGATCTCGCGGCTGCTGTTCCCGGAAATCATCGGCTACGACAGCCAGTCCTTCGGCTTCTCGATCCACTATCAGCCCACCACGGACGCCTCGATTCGGCCGCATACCGACGCCTCGTCCGTGACTCTCAACATCAACATGAACCTGCCCGACGAGACCTTCGAGGGCTCTGAACTGGACGTTCTGGACGCCGCGAGCGGCGACGCAGTGCGCTTCTCGTTCACGCCCGGCTCGGCCATGCTGCATCGCGGCAATGTGCCGCATGCCGCGCAGCCGATCACCAGCGGCCAGCGCTCCAACCTGGTGCTGTGGCTGTATGGTGAGCGAGGCCAGATACCGCCAAAGGGCGCGCAACGCCGGGCGATACCGGCCAGAGACCGCTGGGTCGCCTCGAGCGCCGATCAGGATGATTTCGCACCGTTCTGATGGCTATCGCTAGTGAGCAAAAACGACAAAGGGGGCCTTTGATAGGCCCCCTTTGTCGTTGTCATGCGCTCGATAACGCCGCTCAATCATCCGCTCATGACCATCTGATCGTGGCCTCGCCTGCCATGACGGGAAAGCCGAGCAGGTCACGAAGGGTCGCGGCATCCGGCGAGATAGTCAGCCAGCTCACGGCGGCGATATTGAGCAGTACCGCACACCAGAACACGAACCGGTAGCTTGTCTTGCGCGTCTTGTGGCGCAGGCTTTGCTGGGCGATCAGCGCGCCCGGCCAGCCACACAGCAGCTCCATCAGGTGCAAGGTGCTCTCGGCTACGCGCCACTCACCCTGTGTGGCCGCTTGCTTGTCGACTCGATAGGCCAGATACGCCACCAGACTCATGCCCAGATACGCTGCAGGCAACATCCACGGCAGATGCCCTTGCTGCCATCCCGCCCCGAGAACGACCGCGACGACCAACGCCATCAGCCACGCGAACATGACCCCAGCGGACGTACTCGAAGCTCCGGCCCCATTGGTGCGAAAGCGGGTGGCACGTGGGCGGTTGTTGTCATCCATGCCCAACTGATAATGCACCTGCGCGCTGGCCTTGGGTCGCCCGCGCCCCTGGTAGGCGCTGATATGGGCAAAGACATCCTTGCCACCCGACGCCGGGGTGATGAAGCCAAAGCCCTTGTCATCGTTCCAGCGCGTCAATCGTCCTTGAAGGTTCATCGTCTCATCTCTTCCCGGTCCGGCCCTTAGCCGATGAAGGTGCCCGTGGCGTTGCCGCCGCCCTTGCCACTGGAGCCACCATCGCCGTTGTCGTCATCATCTTTTTCATCTCTTTCAACTCTGTCACCCCTGCCATCCTTGCGCTCACGCTCGGTCTCCCGCTCGTCACGCTGATCGCCCCAAGGGTCCTGATCCTGAGAGCGAGCGCCGCCTTGTTCATGATCGCGGATATCGGCAGCAGAGGCCTTTTGCGAATTGGCGTACACGGCGAGCGCATCATCGGGATTGCGCGCCGAGACCTGGGCCTGCTCTTGATAGCCCTGGGTTTCCAGCAGGCTCGCGTACCACAGGTTGCCCTTGAGGCTGATGGTCAAGTTGAGGCCCAGGAACAGGATATTGGAGATCAGCTGCCCTCCCTGCGTCGCCGGAATGAAGACCGAGCTGAGCACGATGAAGCCGAACAGACTGGCCGCCAGCAGCCACATGCGCTTGTAGAGCGCCCAGAACAGGCCGAAGAAGAACGCCGGCCATGACCAGCCGATCTTGACGGCACGCGTCCCGTGCTCGGGATGCGTCAGAATACGAAATGAAGCCATCGTGAAAATCCTTGTCTGTGATGCCGAGCGGGCAACAAGCTGCGACAGGCTCGGATAAATGACACACGCTTCGTACTATACCGCCAGCCACTTGTCAGGACCATGAACTGATCTATCGCTATCTCACTGATTCTCCTCAAGCTTGTCAGCCGCGCCGAGTCATTCATGTCCAGTCATTCGCACCGAGCCATTCACGCCGAGCCATTCACGCCGAGCCATTCACGCCGAGCCATTCACGCCGAGCCATTCACACCCGATGACGCAGCTCAAAGCGTCTGGATGACCAGCGGCTGATCATTGGCCGGATAGGCACAGCACATCAAAACCTGTCCCTGAGCCACGCTGGCCTGTGGCGGCTCGGGATACTTGACCTCACCCTCGAGCAGTCGCAATGCGCAGCTGCCACAGCGCCCGGCACGGCAACTGGACAGGGTATTCACGCCTGACTGCTCGGCCAGCTCAAGCAGACTGCCCTGTACGGGTGTCCACTGTCGTGTGATTCCCGCAGCACTGGCCGATGGCTGCCCGGGTGCCACGCGAGGCGTGAAGGTGACCCGAGTGCGCTCCGGCAAGCTCGCCTGGAAGTCTGACGATAGCGCAACCGAGGTTGCCTCCCCGTCCTCCAGCGAACCACGCCCGAAGAATTCGTGATGCAGTCGCTCCCGCGGTAACCCCAGCGCCAGCAAGGAAGCATATTGCTCGCGCATGAAGCCCTCGGAACCACACAGATAGACATGGCTGGAGGCAAGGTCCGGCAGGCTGCCCGCCAGACTCACCAGCTCCAATCTGCCCACAGATTGATGCCGCCCGGCCACGAGATCCGCCGCACTCGGGCGCGACAAGGCGATATGCAGATGCAGCCACGCATGGGCGCGCGACCAGCGCTCCAGCGTGTCGAGAAATGCCAGCTCACGCCCATTACGCGCAGCATGCAGGAAGACCACTTCGCCGAGCGGCGGATGCCCCGCTTCTGCCTGCTGTATCAAGGCCTCCAGCATGGCGATCATCGGCGTGATGCCGACGCCGGATGACAGCAGCACGCAAGGTGCTGGCAAGTCCTGCAACACGAAATCCCCCGCCGGGGGTGTCGCTTCCAGCACATCGCCCACCGCGAATTCATCATGCAGCAGTCGTGAGGCAAGTCCCTTGGGGTCGCGGCGTACCGAGATGCGATAGGCACTCTGTCCCGCCCGCCAGGCCTGCGAAATGCTGTAGCTACGCATCACCGCGATCTCGCCGCAGGACAAGGGCTTGCGTGGCGTGGAGGCCAGACGCAGGGTCAGAAACTGGCCGGGGTGATAGGCGTCGATTTCCGCCGGTTCGCGCTCCTGCCCCGCTAGCGGCCATGGCGCCAGATAAAAGGAGGTGATCGAGTCACTTTCGCGCACCTTGTCGATGACGCGCAGACGACGCAAGGGTACGGGCGCCTCGTCAGGGGCCGGCCAGTCACCGGTCTGCTCAAGCGACGGCGAGAGTTCGATCAGACGCCCCTGCGCCGGTAAGGCATGCTCGACATGCAGTACCTGCTCCGGCACCACATCCACGATGCGCTCGGCGCCCGCGACCAGCGCTGCCCGCTGGGGGTTCCAGTCGACCCGGGCATGCCCCTTGAGCACCAACGCCTCGCCCGTGATGAAGTCGGGAATCAACAGACTGACGCGGGAATCCAGCTCGATATTGCCCAGGGTGTTGAAGAAGCGATTGCCGGCAAAATCGGGAAACGACAGGCTGCCGTCGGCATTCAGGTGCAGAAAGCCTGGCCTGCCGCCACGATGCGAGACATCCACGCCGTTGGGCGCAGCATCGTCCAGCTCACCTGCGCGGGTCGCGATGAAGAAGGTGTCCGCCTGGGCCAGCAAGGCGCGCGCCTCTTCATCGCTCCATGTCGCCTCGTCATTGAGTGCCACCTCGCGGCTGACCAGCGCTTTCGCCTGCTCGGCAGCCCAGTCGATCTCACGTTGCTGGATGTATTGCGGACAGTTGCCGAAGCTCTGATCGACCCCGATCCGCAGCCCATCGGGCGCCATGCCCGCCACCGCTTCAGGGGCAAGCAGGGTGCCATTCAGGCGATTGCGCCGCCGACTGGCCAGATCCAGCCCCAGCACGCCGACCCTGGTACCGGGAGTGAAATCCAGCCCCAGCAATTCCCCCAGCGCCGGTCGTGCATGCACCTGCAGCTCAGCGGGCGTGGCATTGCAAAGCTGCCCGGGCGGCGCAAGGCTCACCACCGCCCACGGCCAGCCGTCGCTGTCAGGCACGCCCATGAACAGCACCGGCAGACTCGCGAAGAACGCGACATGCTGCTCAGGCATCCGGTCGCGCACGTAGGGGGCGACCTGCTCGAGATAATGCTCCGGCACGCCTGCGCGTGCCTGGACACGTCGCTCACCTGCATGAAATACCTGCCGATGCTCATTCATGGACAAACCCTCAGAATGACGGTGGGGCTCAGGCCAGTACCGGGCTCGTCGCCATGCCCACGAAGCCCGCCTCGGCTTCGATACGCGCAAGCCAGCCACGAATGGCGGGATAAGGGCTCAGGCTGACACCCCCCTCCGGGGCATGCGCGATGTAGCTGTAACCCGCGATGTCGGCCAACGTCAGGCGCTCCTCCACCAGGTATTGCCGCTGATCCAGATGGGACTCCATGACGACGAACAGGGCATGCGCGCGGGCGATGGCCTGCTCGTGGTCAAAGGGGGCACCGAAGACGGTCACCAGACGTGCCGTGCAGGGGCCAGCGGCAATCTCGCCGGCCGCGACCGAGAGCCAGCGTTGCACTTGGGCCGCTGCCAGGGCGTCGCTGGGCATGAAGCGTCGTTCGCCGTCATAGCGCTGGGCCAGATAGACGAGGATGGCGTTGGAATCACTCAGGAAGACGCCATTGTCCTCGATGGCCGGCACCTGCCCGAACGGACTGATCCTGAGAAAGTCGGGCGCCTTGTGCGCGCCGTTAGCCATGTCGAGGTCCACCGTCTCATAGGGGATGTCCAACAGCGCCAGCATCAGCTCGACGCGGTGACAGTGGCCGGACTTCGGATTGCGGAACAGACGGATGGGCGCTGACGCGGCAGCAAGGCGTGGGTTCATGATTCACCTGACAATGTGAGGAAAAAGCAAAGAGGAAAGAGCCGAGAGCGGCAAAGCGCAGTGCGCTGCAGGAAACGTGGCTGGCGATGACGACTCAGAAGCCGAAATCGCTCAACCCGGGGTGGTCATCCGGTCGGCGCCCCAATGGCCAATGGAACTTGCGCTCGCTCTGCGCGATGGGGTGCTCATTGATGCTGGCGTGGCGATGGGTCATCAGGCCCTGCTCATCAAACTGCCAGTTCTCATTGCCGTAGGCGCGAAACCACTGGCCGCTGTCATTGCGATATTCATAGGCGTAACGCACGGCGATCCGATTCCCTGCGCTGGCCCACAGCTCCTTGATCAGGCGATAGTCGAGCTCGCTTGCCCACTTGCGGGTCAGGAAGGCCACCACCTCATCACGGCCGGTCACGAATTCGGCGCGATTGCGCCAACGGGTGTCCGGCGAATACGCCAGCGCTACCTTTTCGGGATCACGGCTGTTCCAGCCATCTTCGGCAAGACGCACCTTGTGTGTCGCAGTGTCTGGCGTGAACGGTGGCAAGGGATGGCGGGGCAGATTGGCTGACATGAAAGAGGCTCCAGCGGTTGGGGTGATCAAACACATCCCCACACTACTCTCCTCATCTGGCTGATAGAATCCTCAGCAGACACAATTGATCATTCCAGATAATGACAATAATCGACGCCATGAGGAGCCATAGATGGACCGACTGCAGACACTTGAGGTCTTCGTGGCCGTGGCGGATGCCGAAAGCTTCGCGGCAGGCAGCCGGGCGCTGGGCATGAGCGCCCCCTCGGTGACACGCGGAATCAATGCCCTGGAAGCCCGCCTGGGCGCACGTCTGTTCACGCGCACCACACGTCGCGTGCGCCTGACCGAGATCGGTGAGCGGTATCTGGCGGATGCACGGCGCATCCTGGCGGAGCTCCAGGCAGCGGAGGATGGTGTCAGCGGCGCCGCGACACGCCCCACTGGCGTATTGCGCATCACCTGTCCCACCGAATTCGGCCGTCTCCATGTGATGCCACTGCTGATGGAATACCTCGAACGCTACCCCGAGATGCGCGCCGAGGTGGTCATGGTGGACCGCGTGGTCAACATGATCGAGGAAGGCTTCGATATCGCCGTGCGTATCGGTTCCCTGCCGTCCTCGGGGCTTTCGGCACTGAGAGTCGGCAGCGTACGGCGCGTGGTGTGTGGCTCACCGAGCTATTTCGCCCGCGAGGGCACGCCGGACTCGCTGGAGGCCTTGGCCGGACTGCGCATCGTTGCCTCGAGCAACATGAATGCCAGCAAGGAGTGGCGCTTCGGCCACGCAGGAGAACACACCATACGAGTGAGCCCCCGGCTAACGATGAGCAGCATTGCCGCCTGCATCGAGGCGGCCCGCAGTGGTTGGGGCATCACCCGTGTGCTGTCCTATCAGGTCGGCGAGGATCTCGCCGCGGGTCGCCTGCAGGCCGTACTGGAGGAGCTGGAGCCACCGCCGCTGCCGATCCACCTGTTGCACAGCGAGGGGCGCGGCGCGGTGGCCAAGGTACGCACCTTTCTGGATTTTGCCGCCGAACGCCTGCGCGCCAATTCTGTACTGAATCCCTCACCGTCAGCGCGATTGACCGACTGAGCCCCCCTCCGACGGGCTGAAGGCCGTCATGTCCTGTTGCAACAGGCTCGACAGCCGACTGGCGCCATCGCTCAACTGACGGCCCAGTCGGCTGATCAACTGCACATGCGGCGTGACGAACTGGGCTTCCTGCAGCGGGATTCGACACAGCCGGCCGGCGGCGACTTCCTCGGAGACCACGAATTCCGGCAGCAGGGTCACGCCGCCATGCAGCGCGAATTGCTTGAGCATGGCGAGGGCGTTGCAGGTCAGGGTCGGGCTCAGCATCACTCCGGCCTGATGTTCGGCCTGGGCCACGATCTGGCGGATGCCGAATGACACCTCCGGCAGGGCCAGGGAGTGACTGGCCAGCGCCGCCAGCGACAGTGGCTCGGCCTTGCCTGCCGCCCGGCTTGAGCCTTCCTGAGCCCCGAACTGTTGAGCCCTGAACTGTCGAACCAAGACATGCTGCGGATTGACCACCGCACACACCGGCTGCGGCCGCGAGACGTGCGTGCGAATCTTCGGATCGCGAGTCGGGTGAAACACCAGCCCCAGATGCGCCTCGTCCTCGACCACCTGCCGGATCACTTCATTGGTCCCGCACAGATTCACCTTGAGCTCGATACCCGGATAGCACGCGGAGAAACGACTCAATGGCCCCGCCAGCCCCTCGATGAACCCCTCACCGATCGCCAGCACCAGCGAGCCACTCTGCAGCCCCTTCAATGACTGCAACGACTCGAGCAGAACCTCCTGCTGGGCCAGACGCTGCCGGTAATACTCCAGCACCCGTTCCCCCGCCTCCGTCGGCTTGACCCCGCGACGATGGCGCTCAAGCAGCGGCATGCCCAGCTCATGCTCCAGCTGGGTGATCTGTCGACTGACCGCGGAAGGCGCCACATTCAGGAAATCCGCCGCCGCACGCACGCTACCGAGTCTGGCAGCCTCATGGAAATGACTGATACGTCGATCCTGCACCAGACTCATCACGCCCCCAGCATTGCCTTGAAGGCAACATTAAAGTGAGTTCGGGATTATTGCTGGAACACAGAAGCGCTGTCCATACTCGAGTCACCGGGTAGTACTCCCCCTTTCACCACGACAGGAACGCCACAATGACAACAACCGTCGGTGTCATCGGATTGGGCAACATGGGCGGCGGCATGGCCGCGACTCTCGCCCGTCATGACTTCCCCGTCCTCGGGTTCGATCTCTCTCAGGCTGCGCGTGACAAGGCGGCTACGGCAGGCGTCACGCCAGTCAACTCCCTCACCGACCTGCTCGCGAAGAGCGATGTGGTGATCCTCTCGCTGCCCAAGGCCGAGCATGTCGAACGCCTGTGTCTGGGCGGCGAAGATGCGCCAGTCAGCGATGCAGCAGACGACCACCAGGCCGAAAGCCTGCTGGCCCTGGCCAGGCCGGGGCTGATCGTGATCGACACCACCACCTCGACTCCCGAGACCAGCCGCAAGGTGGCGGCGGCGCTGGCGACGTGTGGTATCGACTTCATCGACGCCCCGGTGTCCGGCGGCCCCAAGGGCGCCGCGAGCGGCAGCATGTCGATGGTGATCGGCGCCGAGGATGAGGTGCTGGCACGCGCCATGCCGGTGCTTGAGGCCATGAGCGGCAGCCGAGTGCATGTCGGTCGCTGTGGAGCGGGCAATGTGGCCAAGATCGCCAACAATATGCTGGCTGCCTGCCACCTGATCAGCACGGCGGAAGCCGTTGCCATGGCCGCCAGAGCGGGCGTCTCCCCCGAGAAGTTGCTGGAAGGCGTGAATGCGGGATCCGGGCGCAGTGGCGCGAGCCAGGTGATGTTCCCCAACTGGGTGATCAACAAGTCCTACGATTCCGGCTTCACCATGGGCCTGATGCGCAAGGATGTCGGGCTGGCCAGTGAGCTGGCGCAACAGCTCGGGATGGAACTGCCCCTCGCCAACGCCGTCGCTCAGCTATGGAACGAGAGCCGCGCGACGCTGGATGACAGCGAGGATTTCTGCGCCATCGTGCAACGCACTGACCCGACTCTCTTCGGCCACGGAGCATAAGCCATGCTGACCCACGACATGACCCCGGCATTCTCAACGACTCAGCGTATCGCCGAACTGATGCAGGCGTTTCAGGACAGCAGCCAATCTCATGACGACGATCTTGTCGTCAGCAGCCTGATCGGTGGCGAGTTCATCAAAGGTAGCGGTGAGAGCATCGAGGTGCGCAACGCCCAGGATGACAGCCTGATGCTGTCCTTCCCGGATGCCGACATCTCTCAGGTAGCGCTTGCCAATGCCGCCAGCCGCGAGGCCCAGCAGCAATGGGCCGCCCTGACCGCCCAGGCCCGCGGGCGCGCCATCTACCGCATAGGCAGCCTGGTCCGAGAACAGGCCGACACCCTGGCCGAACTGGAGGCGCTGACTGCCAACAAGCCGATTCGCGATGCGCGGGTCGAGGTGGCCAAGGTCGCCGAGATGTTCGAGTACTACGCGGGCTGGGCCGACAAGCTGCATGGCGAGGTGATTCCTGTCCCGACCTCGCACCTCAACTACGTCACCTACGAGCCGCTGGGCACCGTGCTGCAGATCACGCCATGGAATGCCCCCATCTTCACCGCCGGCTGGCAGATCGCCCCGGCCATCACCGCCGGCAATGCGGTGATTCTCAAACCCTCGGAGCTGACGGCGCTGTCCTCGCTGGCGCTGGGCGTGTTGATCGAGCGCGCCGGTGTGCCGCGCGGGCTGGTCAATGTCATCGCCGGCTACGGCCATAGCATCGGCCAGGCGCTGATCGCCGAGGGCGACATTCGCAAGGTGGTATTCGTCGGCTCACCCGCCACCGGCCGCCACATCGCCACCGCCGCGGCGCAGCGCTGCATCCCCTGCGTGCTGGAGCTGGGCGGCAAGTCCGCCAACATCGTGTTCGAGGATGCCGATCTCGAGGTGGCCCTGCGCGGCGCCCAGGCGGCCATCTTCTCCGGCGCCGGTCAGAGCTGCGTATCCGGCTCGCGCCTGCTGGTGCAGGCCTCGATCTTCGACAAGTTCACCACTGCGCTGGCCGAGGCCGCCACGCAATTCACCCTCGGTGACCCGCAGGACCCGGCGACCCAGATCGGCCCGATCAACAACGCGAAGCAATACCAGCATGTGACGTCGATGCTTGCCGGCGCCATCGAGGACGGCGCGCGTCTCGCCGATGGCTCAGCAGAGCCCATTCCAGACACCGGCGGCTATCATGTCGCGCCGACGGTACTGCTGGGTGACAACGCCATGGCCTGCGCGCAGGAAGAGATCTTCGGCCCGGTCGTGGTCGCCATTCCCTTCGAGGAGGAAGCCGACGCCATCCGCATCGCCAACGACAGTCGCTTCGGGCTGGCCGGTGCCGTCTGGACGCGCGACGTCGGTCGCGCCCACCGCGTGGCACGTCAGGTGCGTGCCGGCACCTTCTGGGTCAATGGCTACAAGACCATTCACGTCAGCTCGCCCTTCGGCGGCTACGGTGAAAGCGGCTATGGCCGCTCCTCAGGGCTGGATGCGCTGCGCGAATACAGCGAAGTGAAGAGCGTGTGGGTCGAGACGGCAGCCGAGCCCGCCGCCAGCTTCGGCTATGGGGCAAGTCTGGAGTAGCCAGATGTGATCGTGTGCCTGTCAGCAGGGCAGCACTCAAGACAAGCAGTGGTTAACGGGATGCATGGCCTTGAAATGCCATGCATCCTTGCTCCCTCCCCGCATGACGCCGCAAGGCGCCGTGGATTTCCCTCCACGGCGCCTTGCGGCGTTTGACGGCATGCGCCAGCATCGACTTCCGACTTCTGATTTCCTGCGTCGCGGCCAGCGGCAAGCAGTACTCCCGTGACAAGCAGCACTCCCGTGACAAGCAGTAATCCCGAGACAAGGCATCCGTCCATCGCCCCGACGACACAAGGATACGTGAATGCGCGTCAAGACCGACTTCCCCCATCGCGTCCGCGAGATCGAGCACACGCTGATTCCGCTCTCGGACGGCACCCAGCTGGCCGCCAGAATCTGGCTGCCGGAAGACGCGGAGCAGGCGCCGGTGCCGGCCATCCTCGAATACCTGCCCTACCGCAAGAGTGACGGCACCATCGCGCGTGATGCCCTCACCCACCCCTACTTCGCGGGCCACGGCTACGCCTCGGTGCGCGTCGACATGCGCGGCAACGGCGAATCACAAGGGCTGATGGAGGATGAATATCTGCCACTGGAGCAGTCCGATGCGCTGGAGGTGATCGAGTGGATCGCCAATCAGCCGTGGTGCAGCGGCAAGCTCGGCATGATGGGCATCTCCTGGGGCGGCTTCAATTCGCTGCAGCTGGCCGCGCACCGGCCCGAGCCACTCAAGGCCATCATCACCCTCTGCTCCACCGATGATCGCTACACCGACGACATCCACTACAAGGGTGGCTGCCTGCTCAACGAGAACCTGGCCTGGGCCGCCACCATGCTGAGCTTCTCCGCGGCACCGCCGGACCCGCGTCTGGTGGGTGATGAGTGGCGCGCCATGTGGCAGGAGCGTCTCGACGAGATGCCGCTGCTGGCCGAGACCTGGCTGTCGCATCAGCACCGCGATGCGTACTGGAAGCAGGGCTCCATCAACACCAATTACGCCGACATCGAAGCGGCGGTCTATGCCATCGGTGGCTGGGGAGATGCCTACAAGAACACCGTCGGGCGGATGATGGAAAACCTGAGCTGCCCGCGCAAGGCGCTGATCGGCCCGTGGATTCACAAGTATCCGCACTTCGCGGTGCCCAATCCGGCCATCGGCTTCCTGCAGGAAGCGCTGCGCTGGTGGGACCACTGGCTGAAAGGCAAGGAAAACGGCGTGATGGACGAGCCGTCCGCAACCTTCTACGTGCAGGACTCCCTGCCGCCGAAGACGATGTATGCCGAGCGTCCGGGGCGCTGGGTGCAGACCGATGGCTGGCCCGCCAGCGATGTCGAGATGCACGAGATGTCCCTGAGCGAATCAGGCCTGAGCGACGACACACGTCAGGGCCAGCAAGCACTGTCCAGGCCGGTCGTGGTGGATTCTCCCCTCACCGCTGGTCGTCATCAGGGCGAGTATTGCGCCATCTGGTTCGGGCCTGACCTGCCGGCCGATCAGCGTCTCGATGATGCGCTGGCCGTGTGCTTTGACAGTGAACCGCTCGATGCGCCGCTGGATATCCTCGGCAAGCCCAGGGTCACGCTGACACTGGCCAGTGACCAGACTTGCGGCCAGCTGGCAGTGCGCCTGAGTGACGTGCAGCCGGATGGTCAGGTCGCGCGCATCACCTACGGCGTACTCAACCTCAACCTGCGCGATCATGACAATCCCCAGACACTGGTGCCGGGCGAGCCCATCGAGGTGGCGCTTGAACTGGACATGGCGGGCTACCGGATTCCAGCCGGCCACCGTCTGCGTGTGGCACTCGCGACAGCCAACTTCCCGATGGTGTGGCCGGCGGCCAGGCGTGCGGCACTGACCTTGCAACCGGGCCTGCAGTCACTCGCGCTGCCGGTCTTCACTGGCGTGGCTGTCGACACCCCCTTCGAGGCACCGGAGTCCGCACAACCGGCCAATATCAGTGAGCAACGCGCTGCCAAGCCCAGCCGCAGCGTGGTCGAGGACGTGGCCAGCGGCGAAATCACCACCATCGTCGAGGACGACATGGGGGCGATGACCTTCGAGGACACAGGCATGCGTGTCGAGCATCGCTGCACCGAGCGCTATACCGCGCATCCGGAAGATGCGGATCGCACGCGTGCCGAGATCGTCTGGCATTACCACGCCGGACGCGATCAACACGGGCGTGACAGTGCCCTGGGCGATACCACCCCGGGCCAGTTCGACATCCGTGTCGAGAGTCACTATCGCATGCGCTGCGACGCCGAGAACTTCTATCTCGAAGCCGAGCAGATCGCCTGGGAAGATGACAAGGAAGTCCATCGCCGTGACTGGCAGCGCACAGTGCCGAGAACATCGGTCTGAGGCGCCCGCTCAGGCGCCTGGCGCGTACCTGTCCTGCGAGCGTTGCTGCCAGGCGGCCAGCTCCGCCGCCAGATAGGGCATGAAGCGCTGCCCCTGACGCGAGACGGGATGAAAGCGCGAGGTGACCAGCGCGACATCCAGAGTGATGGTCGGTGTGAAGGGCACGATGCGCAGATGGCAATCGCGACGTGCCAGCATCGCCTCCGCCGTCACCGGATCGATCAGGGCGATCCCCAGCCCTTCGTTGACGAGCATCGCGACCGAGGGAAACAGATGGGTCTCGATGCTCGCCTGCAAGGTCATGCCGACCTGCTGGAAGGCCCGCGCGAGTTTCAGAGTGCTCTGGTGATGCTGGTCCAGCGTGATGATGGTCTCCCCGGCCAGGTCCGCCGGGCTCAGTGATGCCTTCTCGGCGAGAGGATTGCCTTCGGGAACCGCAAGCGCCATGCACAGCCGATACTCCTCGAGCACCAGCTCCTCGATGGCGGCGTCCGACTCGATGACGCCGAGATCGAACTGGCCCTCGGCGACCCACTCGGCGATCTTGCGCGAACTGAACGTCTGCAACGACAGACGGCTGTCGGGGAAGTCAACCAGATAGCGCGCCATCACTCGGGGCATCACCGTGGGAGACAGCCCCGGCATCGAGGCCACGGTGAGCTTGCCGGCATGGCCGTCACGCAGCCCATCGGTCAGCTCATCAAGGTGGCCCACCGAGGCCAGCACCTTGTCGACCCCTTCGGCCAGATGGACGGCTTCCGGCGTCAACTGGGTGCCGTAGTGGTTGCGGCGAAAGAGCAGAAAGCCGACTTCGCTTTCCAGATTGGTGATCGCCGTGCTCACCGCGGGTTGGGTGATGGCCAGGCGACGCGCTGCCTGGGAGAGACTGCCCGTGCGTACCACTTCCTGAAAGATCTGCAATTGACGCAGGTTGTGTCTGAGTTTCATGACGGCTGGGCTCTCATCTCGTGGCAGGGCTCTCGTGGCAGAGCTCTTGTGACAAAGCTCTCGCGGCGGGGCACTCATGTCCGGATTCTCGAGACTAGCCTTTCTCGGGCAGACTCTAAATTGTTCTTATGACTTAATAGACAGCCTTTAGTTGTGCTTATACCCCCTGCGGGAGGAAGCTGACCAGACCCTCATAACCAACAACAAAGGGCCACAGACAATGCATATGATCGACCTCATGGGGCTATTGCTGTATTTCGCGATACTGCTCTACATCGGCTACCGCAGTGCCAAGAAGACCTCCAGCAGTGCCGACTTCGCCGTCGCCGGCAACAAAATCATCTGGCCGGTGCTGTTCGCCACGCTCGCCGCTTCCTTCCTCGGCGGGGGCGCCTCGATGGGCCGCGCCGGCAAGGCCTTCGATGAGGGCTACGCCTTCATGTTCGCGGCCTCCGCCTTTCCCATCGCCACCATCATCGCAGGCCTCTACATCGCACCGCGCCTCAAGCGCTATGCGGGCGCCCAAACGGTCGGTGACATCATGGCGCATCACTATGGTCGCAGCGCTCGCCTGCTGACCGGCATCTTCTCGCTGATCTTCTGCGTGGGCATCCTCGGCGCTCAGGCGCTGGCCATCGGTACCGTCTTCAATGCCATCCTGGGCATCGAGATCAGCACCGGCATCCTGATCGGCATGGCGGTTGTGCTGGTGTACTCCACGGCCGGCGGCATGTGGGCCGTGATCCAGACCGACGTGGTGCAGTTCGTGATGCTCGCGGTCTTCCTGCCCATCACCATGATCGTCGGACTCGACAAGATCGGTGGCCCCGATGCCCTGATCGCCGCGCTGCCCACCGAGCACTTCAGCATCATGGGCGATTACACGCCGCTGATGTTCATCAGCATCTTTATCGCCTTCCTGCTCGGCGAGACCCTCGTCCCGCCCTACACCCAGCGCGCCCTGTCGGCACCGGATTCCCGTCATGCCAAGATCGGCTACTCGCTGGCCGGCGGCTTCGGTCTGCTGTTCTATGCCGTCAGCTCCACCATCGGCCTGATCGCGCTGGTGCTCTATCCGCAGATCTCGCCGGATCAAGCCATGCCGGAACTGATTCGTGACGCCCTGCCGCTGGGCCTGACCGGTCTAGTGCTCGCCTCACTGCTGGCCGTGGTGATGTCGACGGCGGATTCCTACCTGAACTCGGCAGCAGTCATCTTCGTGACCGACATCTACAAGCCCTTCATCAATCCCGCCATGTCCGGCAAGCAGCAGCTGTGGATCGAGCGCGGCGTCAATCTGGCCATCGGGCTGGGCGCCATCGTCTTCGCGCTTTACGCCACCTCGATCATCGATGCGCTGCTGCTGAGCTACGCGCTGTGGGCGCCGACCATCCTGCTACCGTTCATCTTCGCCGTGCTGTTCAAGATTCGCTGCAAGCGGGCCGGCATTGCCGCGATGCTCGCCGGGGCACTGGCCACCAGCATCTGGAAGTGGAGCAGCCTGGAGCTTGAGGCATTGAGCGGCATCACGCCGCTGATCGCCGGCGTCATCGCCAATATCGTGGTCTTCACCCTCGTCTACCAGTTCTTGAACGCGGCGCCGGACCACAACGGCAAGAACGCCCCATCCCAGCCCACCCACTCCTGAGGACCTGACCATGTTCGGACTGACCCTGTATGTGATCTGCCTGCTGAGCATCCTCACCGCCGTGGGCATCGCCATCGCCTCCTGGAAGTTCTACCGCGACAACTGAGCCATCGGCAGGGCCTGCGCCGCTCGACCATGAGTCTTCCAAGGCTCTGTCATGGCCCTGCCACCGTCTTCATCACGCCGATCATGTCGGGCAATCCGCCCGGCATGACCGGCAAAGAGAGTACGCGCGATGACCCCGCAATCCTCCGCCGCCGAAGCGGCGAGTCACGACAGCATTGCCGTCATTGGCGCCGGCATCATCGGTCTGGCGACCTGCCGCGCCTTGCAGGCACGTGGCTATCACGTTCGACTGTATGACCCGAACCCCATCGGCGAAGGCACCTCCTTCGGCAACGCCGGCCTCATCGCCAACTACGCCACCTCACCGATGGCCAGCGGCGATACCCTGCGCCAGCTGCCGGGCCACCTGCTGAGCAGGCAGCCCTCCCTTGCCATCGCCCTGCGCCACACGCCTGCCCTCGCGGATTTCGGCTGGCGCTTCCTCAAGGCGGCAACGCCCTCCAATTTCCAGCGCCACAAGGCGGACCTGATCGCCCTGCTGGCCAATGCCGTCGAACGACAGCATGCCCTGATCGATGACCTGCAGACCAAAGCGCCCACTGCACTGGCCAGCCAGACAGGCTGCCTGCAGATCCAGCGCGACACCGCCATCACCCCGGCATCGCTGGAGAAGATGGCCCAGGCGAAACGTCATGACGGAGTCGAATGTCAGGCACTGGGCGCAAGCGAGCTGCGGGATCTGGAACCGTCGCTCAACTCGAAGGGACTGGCAGGCGGCCTCTACTACCCTGATACCCGCCATCTCACCAGCCCGCTGTCACTCAGCCGCCAGCTCTTCGCACAGCTCGAAAAAGGCGGCCTTGAGTGGACGGCGCAGCAGGTCGATGCCCTCACGCCGCTTTCCAGTGGTGGCTGGCGCATCGACACCGCCACCACCTCGCAGGAGGTTTCGCATGTGGTGATCTGCGCCGGTATCGCGAGCAATACGCTGCTGGCAGGACTCGGCAAGCGTCTGCCGGTGGTCAGCGAGCGCGGCTATCACATCGAGCTCGCCACCTCGCTGCCACTCTCGCGCCCGGTGGGCTGGCTGGCGCATCACTTCTACGCCTCGCCCATGGCCGCAGGCATTCGCCTGGCGGGCACCACCGAGTTCTGCGCGCCATCGCGCCCCGCCTCGCCGGAGCGTTGGCAAGCCCTCAAGCAATGGGGCGAGACACTCTTCGGTCAGCCACTCGACGTCGCCCGCCACTGGATGGGCGTGCGCCACTCCACCCCCGATGGCCTGCCGGTAGTAGGCGAAATGCCCGGCTGCCCCGGCCTGCTGCTCGCCTATGGGCATGGCCACCTGGGCCTGACACTCTCGGGCGAGACGGGCGACCTGGTGGCACGCACGGTGGCGCACGACCCCCTGCCGGAATACGCGCGCAGCCTGTCGCCCGCCAGATTCTGCCAATGATCCCGCTCCCCTGAGCAAGCAGGACGGCACCCTTGCCCCTGAAGACGAAAGCCCCTGACAGGCGAACCTGTCAGGGGCTTCTTGTTTCTTGCGTCAGAGCTTGCAAGAGCTTCTGCTTACAGAAGGTGGAGAGAAATCTCCGCTCCTCAATACACGAAAGCGAACAGGAAATTGAAGATCAGCGCAGCCCCGAAGCCCAACGGCGCCGCCTTGAACAGCAGCTTGGGCAGTAGGTCATTGCGACGCTCTTCACTGGGACATGAACCCAGAATCAGGCTACCGCCGGAAGAGAATGGCGAGATGGCGGTGGACTGAGCACCGATGACAATGGCGACAAACAGGATCATCGGGTCAATTCCCAGCTGGGTGGCCAACGCCGGCACGACAGGGAACAACGCAGGCGTCACCACTCCCAAAGTGCTGGCGAAAAGCGACATGATCGCCGAGATCACTCCAAATACGATCGGCACCGCGTAGACCGGAATATTGCCGCTCACCCAGGAAGCCAGAAGATCGATAGTGCCGACCTTGATGGCAATCGAGATCAGCATGCCGACACCACAGATCATGATGATAGTGCCCCACGGCAGCGAGGCGATCGCCTTGCGCTCATCCCCCAGCTTCATCAACAACGCGATCACCGAGAACACGCTGGCAATCAACCCTATGTTGATGCGGTCGTTGACGTAAGCCACCAGCGCATTGTCCGGCAGGATCATCGCGGTGATCGGCGGTGCCAATACGGTGACCATCAACAGCAACGTCAGACGCAATGTCAGTCGCTGCTCACGGTTCATCGGCGAGGGCTGGGCTGCATCAGTAATCTGCACACCGCCCTGACTTTCTCGCAGCGAGAACAGCACCAGCAGCCCCAGCACCACGATGGGCACGACCATGGTCGCCAGGAAGATGCCGAAACTGTAATGGAAGGCATCACCGGACGAGATGCCGGCACCGGTCATCAAGCCTTGAAAGATGATGCCACTCTGACTGGAAACGAAGTTGGCCCCCGCCAGCGCGCCGTAGTTGACCGCCATGGCACCGACGATCAGCGACAGGCGAGTCTTGTCGCACAACAAAAGTGTGATGGGCGCCATGAAGGCCAGTACCGTGTAGTAGCCTGCACCCAACGCCGAGATGATCACCGACGAAAAGAAGATGGCAAACGGCAACAAGGCTGGCACATTGCGACAGCGGTACAGCAGATGTTCCGCCAGCTTCTCAAGCGTGCCGTTGACGATGGCGAAGTTATAGAACAGACAGACCGAGAAGATGATGAAGAAGATCTTCAGCGGCCATAGGCCGATCACCTCGTTGGGCGACATTCCAAGCCAGAAGCAGCCAATCAGATAGGAGAAGGCAATGGCGAACAGACCGATGTTCAGGCGCAAGCGATAGCCCAAGACGATCGAGACCACGATGGCCAGTATGACGACAAGACTCGACATGGCGAACACTCTTGTTATGTGGGGACAGGGCAGATGTGGCAGGACAATGAAGTTACAGCTGCAGCAGACGACGCGGGTTGTGGATCATTACCTGTTCGATCAGCTCCGGGCTCAACAACAGCTCGCGCATGCACCGGGTCTGGGCTGCATGATCGGCCACGTGTTCGAAACGGGTGTGCGGCCAGTCGCTGCCCCAGATCAGCCGCTGGTCATTGCCCATGGCCTGGCGCAACACGGCGAGCGAGCGTCGTGACTGCTCAAGCGTTGCGCCCGAGCGATACGGCGCGGAGACCTTGACCCACAGCTGCGGAGAACTCACCAGCGTCAGAAAGCGCTGATGATCGGGGAGTCCAGGAGTAAGCTCACCCTCCTTCGGCAGGCCGAAGTGGTCGATCACCAGTGTCACGCCAGTCTCGATCAAGCTCGGCAGAAAGTCGGCGAGATCGGCCACGCTGCGCTGGATTTCTACATGCCATCGGCGGCGCGCCAGCTCACGATAGAGCGACAGCCATTCCTCCCCGAGATAGTCCGCCGGTGTCGCACCGATCAGATTGAGGCGAATGCCGACCACGCCCTTCGCTCCCATGCGATCCAGCTCCGCCATGGAGATGGCACTGTCAACCACTACCACGCCCTTGAGGCGCTCAGGAGATGCGGCAAGCGCCTGCAGCAGGAAACGATTGTCGGTGCCCAGAAAGCTTGGCTGGACCAGCAGGCCATGTGACAGCCCCTGCGAATCCAGCTGCGCCAGATATGCGTCGACCGTGGCATCATACTCAGGGCAATAGCGACGACCTTCCACCATGGGGAGGTCATGAAGAAAGACATGGGCGTGGCAATCAACGCCACGACAGGAAGTCAGTGAATCTACAGTCATCAGGGTCACTCACTATCGATGTGTATGTCAGGAAGCAGGAATATCAGGCCATGCCTCCCGTAATTCATGCAAACATATATATGTATTTCGAGTGACAGGTTAGCGTAAAACTTACGCTGATAGCAGAGACCCATGACCAAAGGAGTAATGCATGCCGCAAGCACGGTCAGTTCGGGGGATCACTGGAACGGACAGCCGACTACCGCTTTACCAGCGCCTTCGCGATGAATTCCTTCTGCAGATCGCCGAGGGTCATTGGGTGCCGGGCACCCCCATCCCGACCGAAGCCGAGATGACGCGAGAGTATGAAGTCGCGATCGGCACGGTTCGCAAGGCCATCGAGACACTGGTGCAGGACGGTATCCTGGAGCGCCAGCAAGGACGCGGTACCTTCGTTCGCCGCCCGGAATTCACGCATTCGTTGTCGCGCTTCTTCCGTCAGGTCGACTCGCAGGGCATTACCCGGATTCCGGAGAGCGATATCCTGTCATTGGAGAGCGAGCCAGCCAGCCAGCATGTCAGGCAGGCACTGAACCTTGGAGCCAGAGCAGGAGTCATCCACTTGGAGCGTCTACGCCGCCTGGAGGGAAAACCGCTGTTCCATGAGCGGATCTGGCTCCCTCAGAAGCGCTTTGCCGCACTGCTCGAAACCCCGAAGGATGCACTGGGTGACCTGCTCTACCCGACCTACGAAACACTATGTGGGCAGCTGGTCGCCCATGCGCGGGAAACACTCTCCATCGGCGTGGCAGACGCATCTACCTCTGAGCTGCTAGGTGTAGCCCTCGAGACACCAGTCGTGGTGATCGACCGTATCGCCAGCGGCTTTGATGGCACTCCGTTGGAGCTGAGGCGCTCCTACGGTATCGCCAGCGAGTTCCGTTATCAGATCGAGATCGCCTGATATCTCAAGAGGGAGAGAGCAGGATGCAACGATGGAAATTTCCAGCGCACGCTAGAACATGTTCCTGAGGTCAAGCCTTCATGCCCCGTGAGAAACCTATAAGCCTGCACCCTTCATCTACGTGAGGTAGTGCAAAAACAAGAAGCCCCTGACCGGTTCGCCTGTCAGGGGCTTCTTGTTTCTTGCGTCAGAGCAGGCTCATCAGCGCAGGGCTTGTCAGAGCGCCCCACCCAACCCGCTCGTTCAGGAAGATGGGGGTTGTGGACGCCCGGGCTGGGACGCGTACTCGACGCCATGCGCCTGCAGATACTCGCGGATCAACTGACGGACGACCTGAGACGGCGTCTGATCCTGCGAGGCACACAGCTGCTCGAAGGCCTGCTTCTTGTGCGGGTCAATCATCAGGGTCAGGCGTGCGGTCTTCTTTTCCATCTTCAGCTCTCCCGAAATCATTAACATCAGATGGTAATGCCGGGACGCCGATACCGACAAGCCAATCCTTGTGAACCCGCGCCGAACCTCTGGGCAAGCGAATGACGATCATGCTAATTACATGTTAATGTTTTTACCATTTAATTATCATGTGATCATGACAGGGCAGTCCGTCACAGACGGCTGGCCTGCTGTCGCCTGGCGCAGTGTCATGTTCGGACATGCCACGCCATGCCCTGATACGGCCAGCACCAGGTTCAGCGTCGAGATTCCCTCCGCGAGGACCCGCCCCGATGACCTCCAAGCGCTCTCCCATGCGCCTGCCCCCGATTGCCACCGGCCTGCGCAGTGCATGGCACTCAGGCTACGGCCTCACCGATCTGCGTCAGGACATCCTGGCCGGGTTGACCATCGGCACCGTGGCAGTGCCGCTGTCCATGGCACTGGCCATCGCGGCCGGGGTCGCGCCACAGCACGGCCTCTACACGGCCATCGTCGCGGGGGCAATCATCGCCATGACGGGCGGCTCACGCGTCAACGTCTCCGGGCCCACCGCGGCCTTAGTGGTGATCCTGTTTCCCATCGTTCAGCAGTACGGACTCGGCGGCCTGTTGATCGCCACCATGATGGCGGGGGCGATTCTGATACTGCTGGGGCTGACGCACATGGGGCGGCTGATCCAGTTCGTGCCCTATCCGGTCGTGCTCGGCTTTACCGCCGGCATCGCCGTGGTGATCGCCGTCCTGCAGGTGCCTGACTTTCTGGGCCTGAGTGTCGGACAGCTCAGCGAGCACTTCGTCGAGAATGTCGGGCATATTCTGGTCGCCCTGCCGACGCTGAACCCTCATGAGCTCTCCATCGGGGTCTTTTCACTGGCCGTCATGCTGCTGTGGCCACGCCTGCACCTGCCCGCCCCTGCACCACTGGTCGGCTTGATCGTCGGTGCACTGGCGGCCCATGCGCTCGACCTCGCCTTCGGCGGTGACACCCAGGGCCCGCTGGTGGAAACCATCGCCTCTCGCTTCAGCTGGGAAGCGGCGGGCAGCAGCGGCACGGGCATTCCGCCCATCGCCCCAACGTTGGTGGCTCCCTGGCAGCTGCCCGACGTGAATGGCCAGCCGCTGACACTGGATTTCGAGCTGATCCGTGCATTGATGGGGCCCGCCATCGCCATTGCCATGCTGGGGGCGATCGAATCCCTGCTGTGCTCGGTGGTATCCGATGGACTGACGCGAACGCGCCATGACCCGGATGCGGAGTTGATCGGCCAGGGGCTGGGAAATCTGATAGCACCGTTGTTCGCGGGCATTACGGCCACTGCCGCCATCGCACGCACCGCCACCAACATTCGCTGCGGAGCCCGTTCACCACTGGCGGCAGTGGTGCATTCCGCGGTGGTACTGCTTGCGGTGATCGCACTGGCGGATCTGCTGGGGAAGGTGCCGATGGCAACATTGGCGGCGCTGCTGTTCATCGTCGCCTGGAACATGAGTGAAGCTCGCCACTTCGTGCATAGCCTGCGTTCCGCCCCGGGAGGCGATGTGGCGATCCTGTTGATCTGCTTCGGCCTCACCGTGCTGTTCAACATGGTGCTGGCGGTAGCAGTTGGCGTCGGTCTGGCGGCGGCGCTGTTCATACGCCGCATGATGCAGCTGACGCAGACCCGCCAGATCACCGACACGCCACAGGGCGAGGCGCTTCGCCAGACACCGTGCGAGGGAAGCGACAGCAGCGCCATCGCGCTCTACGACATCGATGGCCCCCTGTTCTTCGGCGTGGCCGAGAAGGCGCTGACCTCACTGCGCCTGGTCGATGACAGGGTCCGGGTCGTGATTCTCGACATGAGCGATGTACCGAGCATGGATGGCACGGCCATCGTGGCCCTGAAATCCCTGATCGATGACATGCATCACCAGCGAGTGGCGCTGATTCTGGCGGGGCTTCCGAGCCATCTGATCGTCAAGCTGCGCCGGGCCGGCATTCGCACGCGTGCACACAAGCTCATCTGGTGCCGCAGCCTGCCACGCGCCGTCGCCGTGGCGCGTCGCTGGCTGGGCGAACACTAGCCTTGCGAGCATCGTGCTCGGCCTATCTTCATAGGCTGCTTGCGTGCCTGCAGGCCGCGTTTTCACGCCTCCTGATACGACAATGCCTCTGATCGGTGACGATCAGAGGCATTGTCGTGGGTCATGACTTCTTGGCGAAATGCTTACCTGTCGAGGGGCTAACCTCTGGAGGGGCTTGCCTATTGTGGGGCTTACTTCTTGAGAGGCTAAGGCGCATGAACGCCTTCGAACATGCGTCGGCGCGCGCCTTCGAGATGCGCCCGCATCGCGCTTTCGGCCGCCGAGGCGTCCTTGTCGGCAATCGCATCGATGATCGCCTGATGCTCATCCTGCACGATGCGCAGGCGCTCCTCCGAGGCGCGCAGTGACAGGCCGCGCGTCAGGTTCATGCCCTCCTTGATGCTCTGGTTGAGCGAGCGCAGCACGGTGGCGTAGTAGTGATTGCTGGCCGCTTCGGTGATCGCCAGATGGAACTCGAAGTCTTCATCCGAGGCGCGATCATGGTTGAGATTGGCCTGGTTGATGGCTTCGAAGCGCTGGCGAATGTGCTCCAGCTGCTCCGGGGTGCGCCGCAGTGCGGCAAGGCCCGCCGCACTGGCCTCGACATTGGTGCGAAACTCGAAGCAACGCTGAATGTCGGCGATGCTGGAGATGCGCGCGAATTCGAGCACGGCGCTGTCGGGTCGATTGATGACGAAGCTGCCCGAGCCTCGCCGCGAGACGACGAGATTGTCCTCGCGCAGCCGCGCCAGCGCATCACGCAGCACCGGCCGCGACACCTCATACAGCTCGCACAGGCGCGCCTCGGTGGGCAGCTTCTTGTTGACGGGGTAATCACCGCTGATGATGGCCGCCAGAATCTTCTCGTAGACCACCAGCGCCAGTGAATGCTTGGCTGCTTCACTCATCGTGTCATGTCGCCCTTTCTCATCACTCTTGGTCCACCTTCAGGCATGTCGGATGGTGTGCAATTCTACCGGAAACCCTGCCAGTTGAGGAAAGGCCGCGCGGCTGACGCCCGTTCAGGCATCCTGGGGCTGAGTCGCTTCCTCTGCCTGCGGTGCCTTGCGCCCTGCCTTCACGCCATTGACGATGATCATGCTCCACACCGCCACCGCGGCGATGGCAAGCACCATGGCGATGGGACGGTCCACGAAGGCGGTCAGGTCGCCATTGGACTTGAGAATCGAGCGCATGAAGTTGCTCTCGACGATCGGCCCGAGAATCACCGCCAGAATCATCGGCCCGACCGGGAAGTCGTTCTCGGCCATGAAGAAGCCCATCAGGCCGATGCCGAGCATGATCCAGATATCGAACATGGCATTGTTGGCTGCGAAGGCACCGACGATGCAGAACATCAGGATCAGCGGGAACAGGATACCGGTGGGAATCGACAGGATGTGACGCGCCCCACGGATCGCCATGAAGCCCAGCGGCAACAGCAACAGGTTGGCCAGCACGAAGACCATGAAGATGGCGTTCACCAGCGGTGCCTGGTCGGTGAAGACATCCGGCCCCGGCGTGATGCCCTTGGTCATCAGGACGCCGATGATGATCGCCGTCACCGTATCGCCCGGGATACCGAACACCAGCGCCGGAATGTAGGCACCGGAGAGCGAGGCATTGTTGGCGGAACTGGCCGACACCAGGCCTTCGGGATGGCCCTTGCCGAACTTCTCCGGCGTTCGGGAGAACTTGCGGCTGACGGCATAGCTGATCCAGGAGGCGATATCGGCACCGGCGCCGGGCAGAGAGCCGATCACGGTTCCCAGTGCCCCACCGCGCAGCACGCCGCCCTTGTACTTCCACAGGGTCGAGCCGACGCCTTCGAAGGGACGCTTGATGACCGGCGGTACGATCGGCGCCGGGTTGCGCGTCTCGGGCATGCGGCGAATCAGCTCGGAGATCGCGAACAGGCCGATCAACACCGGCAGGATGGAGATACCGGCCAGCAGGTCGTAATTGCCGAAGGTGAAACGCATCTGGCCGGAGACACTGTCCATGCCCACCATCGCGATGACCAGGCCCGCCAGCATCGAGATGCCGCCCTTGAGCGGATCACGCCCCGAGACGAGAATCGCGCAGGACAGCCCCAGCAGTGCCAGCCAGAAGTACTCATCGCTGGTGAACTGGATGGCGAACTCGGCGATGCGCGGTGCGAAGAAGGCCAGGATCAGCACCCCGATCACGCCGCCGATCATCGAGCAGGTCACGTTGAGGCCCAGTGCCAGGCCCACCTTGCCCTGCTTGCCCATCGCATAGGCCTCCTCGGTATAGACCGCCGAGGCTGGCGTACCGGGGATTCGCAACAGCGCCCCGGGAATGTCCCCGGCCACGATCGCCATGGCCGTGGCGGACACGATGGCGGCGATGGCCGGCAGCGGGTCCATGAAGAAGGTGACCGGCACCAGCAGGGCCGTGGCCATGGTGGCGGTCAGGCCCGGAATCGCGCCCATGAACAGCCCGAAGAGGGAGGCGGCCAGGATGATCAGCATCACTTCCCAGGTGAAGACCATCGTGGCGGCTTGCAGTAAGTCACTCATCAGTAGATCACCTTTTCCAGCAGTCCCAGCTCGAGCGGCACGTGCAGCAACTGGCCGAACACGCCCCAGATCACCCCTGTGGCCGTCACCGCGATGCCGGCAGCGGGCATCCAGCGACGATGATGGAAGGTGTAGAGCAGCAAGGTGAGCAATACGAAGGACACCACGGGGAAGCCGACCACCGGGGTGAGATAGATGTAGGCGATGATGGAGGCACAGATGGCCACCAGCGTCAGAATGAAGGTGATCAGCGGCACGGGGTGCTGCCAGGCAAACCAGACTTCACGATTGCGCAGCCCACGGACGAGCAGGATGGCCCCGAACAGTATCAGCAGTGCGCCGATGACGGTGGGAAAGGTACCGGCCCCATATTCTTGGCGCGGCAGGTTCTTCAGGTCGAGGGAGGCATATATGACGGCAGCCCCGAAGGCTGCCGTCACCACACCCGTTACCTTGTCGTTGGTACGCATGTGCGGTTACTCATGAAGACTCAGGAGGAAACGTTCGAACACGAAGCGATGCGACGTGCTCAGTTGGCCAGCCCCAGCTTTTCGATGGTGGCAGCGTTCTTTTCGTCCTGATCTTTCATGAAGGCACGGAACCCTTCGGCATCTTCCCACACGGTGCCGTAACCGCGACTGGCCATGAAGTCCTGGAACTGCTCGGACTTCCAGACCTTCTCGGTGGCTTCAGACAGACGCGCGGTGACCTCTTCCGGCAGGCCCTCAGGGCCGACCAGACCACGCCAGGAACCCTGGCTCCACTCGGAGCCGGTCAGCTCCTTGGCAGACGGAATGCCCTCGAAGGAATCGACACGTTCATTGGCGAGTACCGCCAGCGCCTTGACGCGACCCGACTGGCGCATGGATTCGATTTCCGGCAGCGAGGAGAACACGATATCCACGCCACCGGCGGCCAGTTCCTGCAGGCCCGGTGCCGCGCCTTCGCTGGGTACCAGCGTCACGTCATTCGGGTTGATGCCCTGCTGATCCAAAAAGCCCGCGAAGGACAGATGGTAGGCCGCCCCCGGCGCAGAACCGGACACGGTGTAGTCACTGGGGTTGGCCTTCAGTGCCGACAGCGCATCATCCAGTGTCTTCCATTCGGAATCGGCATTCACCGTGAAGGAGGCGTAGTCCAGGTTGAGCAGCGCGATCGGCGTGAAGTCCTCATAGGACAGTTGCGCGGTGCCGATATGCTGATAGGTGGCGATCTCTGCCGTGCCAAGCCCCAGGGTATAGCCGTCGGGACGCGCCATCTTCATGGCCATGTGCCCCACCACCCCGGAACCACCGGTCTTGTTGACCACATTGACCGGCTGACCGAGCTCTTCCTGCAGGCCCGCCGCCAGCTGACGACCGACCGCATCGGTACCGCCACCGGCAGACCAGGGCACGATCAGCGTGATGGGCTTGTAGGGATAGTCGGCTGCCATCACCGAGGAAGCGGACAGGGTCAGCACGGAGGCACAGAGGACTTGTGACAATTTACGCATGGCGAAGACTCTCTCGTTGTCTTGTTATGGAGGCGTTGCGTGGCTGTGTCGATTGTGGCGTTGCAGCGTGGGGCAGCCGTTTTGGGGGTTGGCGATGACTGCCCCGAATACGCAGATCAGTGTCAGCGGGATGCACGAATTTTACAAGTTATGACAACTTGAACTTTAGACCAATCCAAAAACGGACGGCAGGGAGGGAGCGGGGGTTGCAGGTCGTGACGGGCTGGCCGGATCAACCCCTAGGATAGCCGACCCCAGCCCCTGCGACCCTTATCCAATGGCCGCAACGTCTTGCGGCTCGTTAGCCGAGCAGCATCGCTTGAATTGACACAAACCGTTGATTTATTGGATTTATCAGGGATTTTACGACAAATCAGTCTCTTGCCTGATAAGCACAGTCCCCTCTTCCTACAGCCCCAGTCAGCACCGCGCGAGCCGGGCTTCATAACAGCCTTCTCATGTCAGTCGAGAGGCGGGACTGCACTAAAGCACTATTCGCTAGTTGTCATTATTTGTTTGTCGATCCTGTTTGTCTGGGCTAAGGTGACTCGTGCCGAGAGGGAGCCGATGCTCGCCGCAGGCCCCTCCACCTTTCATTCGCCATGCCGCCTCCAAGAGCGTACGGCTTTCCACCGTCAGGAATCCCACATGTTCACCGATCTCAAGCAGAAGAAAGTTCTCATCACCGGCTCTACCAAGGGCATTGGTCTGGCTGCCGCTGTCGCCTTCGCCCGTGAGGGTGCCGTGGTCGGCATCAACAGCCGTCAGCAGGATGACGCCGCGCGTGACGCCATCGCCCAGCTGGAAACCACCGGGGCACGCTTTGAATATTTCGCACGTGATCTGTCCACCAGCGAAGGCTGCGCCGCACTGGTGGCAGACTTCACCAAGGCCTTCGGCGGCATGGACGTGCTGGTCAACAACGCCGGTGGCCTGGGCGTGCGTGCGGGACTCGAGAGTCTGGACGATGCCGCCTTCGACCTGGTGATGGACCTGAACCTGCGCTCCGCGATCATGACCACCAAGTACGCCATGCCGCACCTGAAGGCCTCCGCCAAGGACTCCGGCACCACCGCCAGCGTCATCAGCACCGGCTCCATCGCGGGTCGCGAAGGCGGCGGCCTGGGCGCCTCCCTGTACGGCGGCACCAAGGCCATGCTGCACAACCTGCATCGCAACTGGGTGAAGGAATTCACCAAGGACAACGTGCGCTTCAACATCGTGTCGCCGGGCACCATCGATACCGTCTTCCATGCCGACAAGAGCGAAGAGCTGCGCACCAAGATCGCCGGCAGCATCGCCATGGGCCGTTTCGGCACCTCAGAAGAATGCGCGCCGACCTTCCTGTTCCTCGCCTCCCACGCCACCAGTGGCTACATCACCGGTCAGGTGATCGACATCAACGGCGGCCAGATGTGCCCGTAAGGCATGTCGCCTGTCACCTTCAGCGCGGTGGAATGACGTGAAGTGACGCGCAACCCCCAAGGCGGTGACGCCTCGACCGGCCTGGCCTGTCGAGGCGGCTGCCCCCTTGACCCACTGCGCGTCCTACGCACAGCACCTACCACGCACCCCAGGCCCCACGCACCGTACGTCCCACGCACAGCACGCCCAACGAAAAGAGAGACGCCTCATGTCACCTTCCGATCAGACGACACTGCGCGGCCATCAGCTCATCGGCCAGCAGAGCCTGCTGGCTGACGGCAAGCCGGTTCATGCCATCAATCCTGCCAATGGCGAACGACTGGACCCCGCCTATCCGGCCGGTGGTGCCCGCGAGGTGGAGCTGGCCTGCCAGCTGGCACATGACGCCTTCGACAGCTTCCGGGAGACGGACGCCGAGACCCGCGCCGGCTTCCTCGAGACCATCGCCGAGGAAATCGAGGCCATCGGCGAGCAGATCACCGAACGCGCCCTGCAGGAAACCGGCCTGCCGCGCGCACGTCTGGAAGGCGAACGCGGCCGCACCTGCGGTCAGCTGCGTCTGTTCGCGGGTGTCGTACGCGCCGGGGAATGGTTGGATGTGCGCATCGACCCGGCCATGCCGGAACGCAGCCCGATGCCACGTGCCGACCTGCGCCAGCGGCGCATCGGTCTCGGCCCCGTGGCGGTGTTCGGGGCCAGCAACTTCCCGCTGGCCTTCTCGGTGGCCGGTGGCGATACCGCCTCGGCCCTCGCGGCGGGCTGTCCGGTCATCGTCAAGGCGCATTCCGCTCACCCGGGCACGTCCGAGCTGGTCGGCGGCGCCATCCAGCGTGCCGTGAAGCGCTGCAACCTGCCGGAAGGCGTCTTCTCGCTGCTCTACGGCAGCGGCAACACCCTGGGCCAGGCACTGGTCAATGACCCGCGCATTCAGGCCGTCGGCTTCACCGGGTCGCGCAGTGGCGGTACGGCACTGCTCAAGACGGCTCAAGCCCGCCCGCAACCGATTCCGGTCTACGCCGAGATGAGCAGCATCAACCCGGTACTGCTGATGCCGGCCGCGCTGGAAGCTCGCGCTGAAGCGCTGGGACAGGCCTTCATCGCCTCGCTCAACATGGGAGCCGGCCAGTTCTGCACCAATCCGGGGCTGGTGCTGGCACTGGAAGGTGAAGCGCTGGAGCGCTTCCTCAACACCGCCGCCGACAACGTCGCGGCCAGTGCCTGCCAGACGATGCTGACGCCAGGCATTCATGACGCCTACCGCGGTGGCGTGGAGAAACTCTCCGCCCTGCCTCAGGTACAGGAAGTGGCGCGCGGTGCGCTGGATGGCGACAACGCAAGCCCGTGTCAGACCGCGCTGTTCCGCACCACCGGCAGCGACTTCCTGAGTGAAGCCGCATTGCAGGAAGAAGTCTTCGGTGCCAGCTCACTGGTCATCGCCTGTCGCGATCTGGACGAGATGCGTGCGGTCTGCGAGCACCTGGAAGGCCAGCTGACCGCCACCCTGCATCTGGACGATGCCGATATCGATGCCGCGCGCAGCCTGATGCCGGTACTGGAGCGTCGCGCGGGTCGCATTCTCGCCAATGGCTGGCCGACCGGTGTCGAGGTCTGTCAGGCGATGGTCCACGGTGGCCCCTGGCCTGCCACCTCCGACAGCCGCACCACCTCGGTGGGCAGCGCGGCGATCGAACGCTTCCTGCGCCCGGTGTGCTACCAGGACCTGCCCGAAGCGCTGCTGAGCCCGACCCTGCGTGACAGCGCCGACCTGCCACGCCTGGTGGACGGCAAGCGCCAGCACTGAGTCGCGCCAGCACTGAGTCTGTCGGCAACGGGTACGCGACAATCAGTACGCAACAAGTGACACGCGACCAGCAAGACGGCGCAGCACTATCGGTGCAGCACTATCGGTACAGCACTACCATGAGGGCGCGGCTTCGCCAGCCGCGCCGTCATGCCTGACAAATACAAGGAATGTCTCCAAGACAAAGGACACGCCATGATGTCTGAGCAAGCCAGCGCGTCTTCGACGCCCACCTCTTCCCCTTCTTCCTCGCCACTGGAAATCCTCGCCTTTGGCGAAGCCATGGCCATGCTGGTCGCCGAGAGCGAGGGAGATCTTGCGCACGTCTCACATTACGAGCGCCGTATCGCCGGGGCCGACACCAACGTCGCCATCGGCCTCGCCCGCCTGGGCTTTCATGTCGGCTGGCTGAGCCGCGTGGGCGACGACAGTCTCGGGTGCTATCTGCGCCAGACCCTGCAAGACAATGGCCTGGACTGCCGCCACCTGACCCGGGACAACGAGGCGCCCACCGGCCTGATGTTCAAGGCGCGCGCCAGTCAGGGCGAAGACCCGCATGTCGAGTACTTCCGCCAGGGCAGTGCCGCCAGCCGCATGAATGCACGCGATGCCGATGGCATCGATTTCAGCGCCCTGCGCCACCTGCATGCCACCGGCATTCCGCCGGCCATCTCCCCCAGCTGCCGCGAGCTGTCCTTCCACCTCTTCGAGCAGGCCCGCGCCGCAGGCGCCAGCATCTCGTTCGACCCCAATCTGCGCCCCACCCTGTGGTCGAGCGAGCGTGAGATGCGCGACACCCTCAATCAGCTGGCAAGCCGCGCTGACTGGGTGCTGCCGGGACTGGCGGAAGGCGAACGCCTGACCGGCCACAAGACCCCCGAGGCCATCGCGGGCCACTACCTCGAACAAGGTGCCAAGGCCGTCATCATCAAGCTCGGCCCTGAGGGCAGCTATTACCGTGGGCTGATCGGCGGCCAGGAAGCCGCCTTCAGTGTTCCCGGCCAGCGCGTCGACCAGGTCGTCGATACCGTCGGCGCCGGCGATGCCTTTGCGGTGGGTGCCATCAGCGCCTTGCTCGATGGACTGTCACCTGAAGCTGCCATGCTGCGCGCCAACCTGCTGGGCAGTCGCGCGGTGCAGGTGCGCGGTGACATGGAGGGCCTGCCGGATCGCCAGACACTCACGGCGATCGAGAACGGAGAGGCCGCCAGTCTCGTGTCCTGAGCCGCGATCCGCGCCTGTCGATCCGTTCGTGTCGAACGCTCATGAACTCAAGGAGACCTCCATGCACGCACAGCACTACTCGCCCCAGGGAGCCAGCCAGATGGCCAGCGACGCGGCCAATCCCCTGCCCCGCCGCAAGGTCGTCGTGCTCAAGGCACTCGACGATGACCAGATGAGCACCCTGCGCGAGCATCATGATGTCGTGGTGTTGCCTGAGGGTCTGTCCGCACAGGCGCGGGAAGACGCGCTGCGCGATGCCCTGCGAGATGCCCACGGCCTGATCAGTTCAGGCCATGTGATCACGCCAGCGCTGCTGGACGCCGCCCCCAACCTGCGGGTGATCTGCTCGGTCTCGGTGGGCTATGACAACTACCCACTGGAGGCGATGAACGCGCGCGGCATCCTGTTGTGCAATACCCCGGATGTGCTGACCGAGACCACGGCGGACACCGGCTTCCTGTTGATCATGGCCACGGCGCGGCGCGCGGTGGAGCTGGCCTGCAAGGTTCGCGATGGCCAATGGACAGAGAGCCTCACACCGTCCCACTTCGGCACGGATGTGCACGGCAAGACGCTGGGCATGATCGGCATGGGGCGCATCGGCGCGGCGATCGCACGGCGCGGCGCGCTCGGCTTCAACATGCGCATCCAGTACTCGAACGCCTCCCCCAAGCCTGAGCTGGAAAGCGAGCTTGGCGCGACCCGCGTCGAACTGGACTCACTGCTCAAGACCAGCGACTTCGTGTGCGTCACCGTCCCGCTCAGCGAGCAGACCGAACGCCTGATCGGCAAGCGCGAGCTGGATCTGATGCCCGCCAGCGCCTTTCTGATCAACATCGCCCGCGGGCGCGTCATCGATGAAGGCGCCTTGATCGAGTGTCTCGAGCGCGACGGCATTCGCGGGGCGGGGCTGGATGTCTTCGAGCAGGAACCGCTGCCGGCAAGCTCGCCGCTGACGCGCCTGCCTCAGGTCGTGGCGCTGCCGCATATCGGATCGGCGACCCATGAGACCCGGCGCGCCATGGCGCAGCGTGCGCTGGACAACCTGCTGCTGGCGCTGGCAGGCGAATCCCCCTTGAGCGCGGTCAATGAAGCCCACTGGACACGCCGCTAGCACAAACCCGCCTGCCAGACCAAAGTGCTGAAGGGATAGCCGAGGGATTGCTCTATGCTGACGACAAGGAATTGGAACAATCCAAAACGCCAGCGCCCCAGCCCAGGCTTGGGATGACAACAAGAAAATGCCCAGGAACGACGCCATGAAAGCGCCCATCACGCCACCCCCTGCTCGGGAAGATGCCGACCCGTCATCACAGGGCCATTCGACTCAGGGCCATTCGACTCAGGGCGCCTCGAGCAGCATCACGCTCCAGGATATCGCGGCCCACGCCAAGGTCTCGCGCAGCACGGTCTCGCTGGTGCTGCGCGAAAGCCCGCTGGTGGCGAAGCGCACCCGCGAGAAGGTCCAGGCCTCCATCAAGGCGCTGGGCTATGTCTACAACCGTGGCGCCGCCGCCATGCGTGGCAGCCGCACCGCCACCCTGGGCGTGGTGGTCTATGACATCGCCAACCCCTTCTTCGGCTCCATGGTCGCGGGTATCGATGCCGCCCTGCACCAGGAAGGCTATGTGTCATTCCTCGCCAACAGCGAGGATTCCCCCGAGCGCCAGCAGCGCTTCATCGAGCGCATGCGTGAACATCGCGTCGATGGCCTGCTGCTGTGCCCCGCCGAACACACGGACCCCAACCTGATCCATCAACTGGCCGACTGGGGCATGCCCTGCATCCAGGTGATGCGCTATCTGGACGCGCCGCCCTTCGATTACGCCGGCACCGATTTCCGGCGCGTGGCCGAGATGGCCGTCAATCATCTCGTCAGCCTGGGCCATCAGCGCATCGCCTTCATCGGCGGCGCGGATCACTCGGTCAGCCATGACCGCTGGCTAGGCTATCAGGCCGCGCTGGACCGCCACGGCCTGGCCTATCGCCGTCTGGTACGCGGCAACGGCGTGACCCGACGCGTCGGCCATGAACTGATCAAGAGTCTGATGCAGGAAAGCCCGCGCCCGACGGCGGTGGTCTGCCACAACGACCTGGTGGCCTTCGGCGCCATGCTGGGCCTGCGCCAGATGGGGCTCGAGCCCGGCCGCGACTGCGCCGTGATCGGCACCGATGACGTCGAGGAAGCCGAGCTGGGCGACCCGCCCCTGACCAGTATCGCCACGCACCCCTACGCCATCGGGGAGCAGGCGGCGCGCCTGGCCTTGCGCCGGATCGCCAACCCCGGCGGCGAGCGAGAAAGCGTCATCATGCCGCCGGAACTCAAGATACGCCGCTCCTGCGGGAGTCCTGACGACGCCCCCGCAGGACTGACACCAAGCTTCAGCTGAACGGCACGTCATGCCTTGAGAGCATCGACAAGCCGCGCAGCCCCCGAGCATGGACCGGCAGTCTGGAGACTGTCGGTCTGGCAAGCGCAACACGGCAACACGGCAAGACCAGAAGATGCAAGGCACAACAACAAACAACGCCAAGGAAAACGCCATCATGCTGAATTGGATCAATCCAACCAATGCCTCTCGCTCTATCTCCACCTCTACCTCTATTCCCACCTCTCCCTCCCAGCGCTCACGTCTGGGCTCCCGGCTGGGCAAAGGGCTAGGCAAGAGCCTGGCCATCGCCGCCACCACCGGCACCCTGCTGGGCGCCACGCTCGGTGTCTCGGCCAGCGCCCAGGCGATGGAGCTGCGCTTCGGCCACGCCGGCACCGAAGATACCGCCTATCAACTCGGCGCCGAGCGGCTGCGCGACCTGCTCGCCGAGAAGACCGATGGCGACATCACCATGACCATCATGGGCAACTCGGTGCTGGGCCATGAGACCGAGATGTTCGAGCAACAGATGGCCGGCGCGCTGGACATGTCCATCGTAAGCCCCGGGCTGATCACCGACTTCTCGCCCACCGCCAACGTCTTCACGATTCCCTTCCTGTATCGCGATGTCGATCACTGGCAGAAGGTGCTGGATGGCGATGTCGGCCAGCAGATTGCCCAGAAGATCAGTGACGAGACCGATGTGAAGGTGCTGGCCTACTTCGGGGGCGGCAAGCGGCATATCGTCAGCTCGCGCGAGGTCACCTCACTCGATGACCTCAAGGGCCTCAAGCTGCGTACCAACCCGACCAAGCCGCTGATCGTCGCCTGGCAGGCACTCGGGGTCGAACCGAGCGTGGTGGCCTGGAAGGAGATCTACACCGCCATCCAGCTGGGCGCGATCCACGGGCTGCTCAACGAGCCGGAATGGACCCTGCGCATGCGTTTCCACGAAGTCGCCCCCAACATCGCGCTGTCTGAGCACGACATCACCGTGCGCCTGCTGACCATGTCCAAGATGTCCTGGGACAATCTGGATGAGCAGCAGCAGAAGACATTGATGGAATCCGCGCACGAAGCGGCGGCCTACGCCCGCAAGGTGCAGCTGGAACAGGACGCGGCAGCCCTCGCGGAGCTGGAGAAACAGGGTGCCAAGCTGCATGAGATCGACCGTGAGCGCATGCAGGAGATCGTCGCTGAGCCGCTCAAGGAAGTGATCGCCGAGATGGGTCTGCAGGACATCTACGACAAGGTACGCGCCGTCAAGTAAGGCATGTCAGGCGGGGTGCCTCACCTGCAGCCATCTCTGGCTTCAGGACAGGCGCCCCGCCACCTTCCTCAGCCCCTGGCGCACGTCACCTCGCGTGTCATCACTCTCGTGCCGTCGCTCTCCTTCCCTCGCACTCTTCTCGAGGACAGTGCCATGCCTTCTGTGCTCACAGGGCTCTCGCGTCTCAACCGGGCGCTCGAACGTCTGCTCTATCTCATCTTGCTGGTGCTGCTGGCAAGCTTCATCGTCTTCATCATCTATCAGATCGCCAGTCGCAACCTGGCCTTCCTGCCTCGCCTGTTCTGGACCGAGGAGTTCAGTCGCTTCGCATTCCAGTGGATGGTGATGCTGGGCACCGCCGTCGGGGTGCTGCATGCCGATCACTTCGTGCTCGAAGCCTTCCCTCGTGGCAGTCGTGCCGACCTCGTCACGCGCTGGATCCGTGATCTCGCCTGCCTGCTGCTGGGGGTGTTGTTCATCATCCACGGCAAGGACTTCGCGCTGTCGGGCCTGCGCCGCAGTGCCATGGCCTCGGGGCTGTCGATGATCTACGTCTATTCGGTGTTCACCGCCAGCGGCATCTTCATCGTGCTGTTCAGCCTGCAGCGACTCTTGCATGCCTGGTTGTACGGCATGACCGCCATGGAGGCGGCACTCAATACGCCCAACGAGGCGGAAGAACTGGCGACGCCGGAAGAAACGGAGGCCGTTCTGTCTCCCGCCATCGCCGGCCATGCGCATGATGTGACTGACCGGAGAACACTGCCATGATGCCAATGGACTGGCTCTACCTGATGCCCTGGCTGCTGTTCGGCGTGCTGGGCGTATTGATCGTGATCGGCATTCCCATCGCCATGGCACTGGTGCTGACGGCGACCACGCTGATCCTGCTGGACCCGCGCCTGACCTACTGGATCATGTTCCAGCGCATGTACAACGGCATGGATTCCTTCGTGCTGCTGGCCGTGCCGCTGTTCCTGCTCGCAGGCAACCTGATGAATGCCGCGAGGATCACCGACCGCCTGATCACGCTGTGCATGCGCCTGGTCGGCCACTTCCGTGGTGCGCTGGCTCACGTCAATGTGCTGGTCAGCATGCTGTTCGCCGGGGTCTCCGGCTCCTCCACCGCTGACAGTGCCGGCGTGGGCACGGTACTGATTCCGGCCATGAAGCGAGAAGGCTATCCGGTCAGCTTCGCCGTCGCGGTCACCGCCGCCTCCTCCGTGATGGGCACCATCATCCCGCCGTCGATCAACATGATCGTCTGGGGTGCGCTGACCAACACCTCGATCGCCGGCCTGTTTCTTGGCGGCATTCTGCCCGGCGTGATGATTGGCGTGGCTCAGCTGCTGCTCAATACCCGCTACGTGCGTCGCTACAACGTGCCGGTGCGCAAGCGCGCCTCCTTCAAGGAACTGGCCAGTTCCGGCAAGGATGGTCTTCTGGCCTCAGGGATTCCGATCGTGATCATCGGCGGCATCACCCTGGGCATCGTGACGCCCACAGAGGCTGCGGTAATCGCGGTGGTCTACGCGCTGGTGCTGGGCTTCGTGATCTATCGCGAGCTGGATCTCACCAAGCTGCTCAATGCCTCCACCGACACCGTCAGGCTGTGCTCGCTGTCGCTGTTCAGTCTGGTGGGCGCGGCCATCTTCGGCTATCTGATCAGCTTCTATCAGATTCCGCCGAAGCTGATGGCGGGCGTCAGCATCACGGACCCGACCGTGCTGCTCATCGTGATGACCATCGTGCTGCTGGTGATCGGCACCTTCATGGATGCCCTGCCCGCCATGGCGATCATGGCCCCCATCTTCTATCCGCTGGCGATGGCGGCAGGCGTGCATCCTGTGCAGTTCGGTGTCATCGGCGTCATGGCGTTGGGCCTTGGCCTGATCACGCCGCCCTACGGCTTGTGTCTGATGATTTCCGCCAAGATCGGCGGCATCCCCCTGCTCAAGGCCATGGCGACCACCATGCTGTACCTGGGTGTGATGCTGGCCGTGATCGTGTTGATGATCCTGTTCCCGGAATTCGTGCTGGCGATCCCGCGCCTGATCGCTCCCGATTTCGTCTGACCTGGCACATAATCCGGACATTCCGAAAACTGTTTGAGGAATGTCCGGAACTGCCAATTTGTTGCTTCGCAACCCCTCTGTTTTCCGCTCGCATCTGGTTCCTGGCCATTTCGACCCACCTGGCCGGGCTGGAAGGCATGCGCGAACAAGTGCCAAAAATCCCCTGACGTCTCGGAATATCGAGAAATTCTCCTCACCTCAAGGTGAGCGCCACGCCTCATGCCATGGCATCGCCTCGGGGCCTGACGCCGATAACACGCCCAGGATGAACGGCAGATTATCAAGCTTTGATTGAAAGTCTTTTCTCCATCTGCCGCTATATCCCGCTGCCTGCCCGTTCCAGGATTCACGGCGTCGATTGCCAGCGCATCGGCGATTTCCCTTACTTTCCATCATCAGACAGATAGGCAGCCACCATGAAACGTCCCGTCTCCCTTGCTCTGCTCGGCCTTTCGGTCGCCTTCGCCAGCATGACCGTCCACGCCGATGACCACTCCACGCTCACACCGACCAGTGAAGTCGTGCAGCAGTCCGACATCGACTGGGGCTATCTGAACCCGTTGCGCGGTGACCAGAGCCCGGCCGCCGGCGACCTGTGGGGCGACCGCACCAAGGGTGGCGCTTCGGGTTTCCTGGTGAAGTTCAACGAAGGTTTCTCCTCACCGCCCCACATCCACAACATCACCTACCGTGGCGTGGTCATCCAGGGCGAGGTCCACAACGATGACAAGAACGCCGATGAACAGTGGCTGCCCGCAGGCTCGTTCTGGATCCAGCCGGCAGGGGAATCCCACATCACCGCGGCCAGAGACAAGGTCAACATGGCCTACATCGAGATCAATGAAGGGCCCTATCTGGTACAGCCGGAATCCGAGGCCTTCCACAATGACGAAGAGCCGCTGAATGTCGCAGAGAACAACATGGTGTGGCTGGATGCCAACGACATCCGCTGGATCGACCTGCCGGGCAGCGACGACGCCGAGCAAGGCCCGAAGACCGCCTTCCTGTGGGGCAACCCGGACGTCGGCCAGCTGAGCGGCCGCCTGGTCAAACTGCCGGCAGACTTCTCCGGTGAGATCACAAGCCACGCCGACGAATTCCGCGCCGTGGTCATCAAGGGCGACCTGACCCACGAGACTGAAGGCAAGAACGACAGCCAGCGCCTGGCGACCGGCAGTTACTTCGGCTCTCAGGGCGAGATTACCCATGACATCACCACCGGTGCCAACGGCGAGACCCTGCTCTACGTGCGCACCAATGGGGCTTTCGACATCGTCGAGGAGTGAAAATTGAGCCATGCGCGGCTTGGCGCGCCTATCTGCGGTAACGACAACGGCCACCCATGGGTGGCCGTTTGTATTCAAACAGGATCAGTGTCTGCCGCATCACAGCCAACCATCTCCTTCCAGCCTTCATCAACATGATGACATCAGGATAATGCCCTCGACGAATATTGTTAGATAATGCCCCATCACCTCCTGAAGATATTGATGTGCGAAACATATTCAGCTCAACTGCTTAAAACAGCGTAAAGAGGTGAATGGCAGACGGCAAGAACGTGTTGATATGCTCGAAACATAATATCAACAACAGGAAAAATTCATGACGAACTCTTCGAAGCCTGGCATCTCTCTATGGAGCCAGACAGCAATCGAAAGAACGGAATATCCTGCGCTGCATGATCATCATCAAGCGGATGTCACCATTATCGGTGCCGGCTTCACAGGGCTACGAGCCGGGTTTGAACTTGTCAGCCAAGGCACCAATGTCATGATTCTGGACAGCCAGGAGCCCGGCTTTGGAGCATCAGGAAGAACGGGCGGCCAAGTCAATCCAATGGCACACGAAACACCCGATCAGATGAGAAGCAAGCTCGGTGATGTCTTCGGCACACGCTTGTCACAGGCCTATATCAACTCCGCTGACGAACTCTTTTCAGTCATCAAGAGCAATAACCTTGACTGTGAGCCTGTTCAAAAAGGATGGATAAGAGCAGCGCACTGCCGAAAGGCAGAGAAAAGCCTGCACTCCATGCAGCAGGGGTGGGCACGTGAAGGCCTGGATATCGAGATGATTGATACAGAAGAACTCCTTCGCCTATCAGGTTCCAACTCCTATCGGATTGGAACTTTGACAAAGTCGGCTGGCTGTATTCATCCGCTATCCTATTGCCGTAGCATGGCCAAGAAAATATCTTCCATGGGTGGCAAAATTCATGGAAACACACGAGTCACAAGCGTCGTGCCTGAAGGAAATAAATGGCGTGTCAACTTCCATGATGGCAGCGTTCTCAGTGATTGGGTACTCTTCTGCACCAATGGCTATACGGATAATGTACTAGCAGGATTGAACAAGACATTCATTCCCCTTGTCAGCTTGCAAGCAGCAACCAAACCACTTTCAAATGAACAATATAAGAAGATATTGCCCGAAGGCCATACGATCGCTGATACGCGACGTGTCATTTACTACTCACGACGAGACAATCGCAACCGTATCCTTCTCGGCAGTCTCGGGAGGACTCCGGAGTGCTCTCTAGCTTCCGACAAGCGACGATTGATTACTGCATTCAAGACTGTCTACCCCAGTATTTCAGAAAATGACATTGAATACTTCTGGGGAGGGCGTGTTGCCTTTACTCCCGACCTGCTGCCTCACCTTCATGAGCCAGCCCCAGGAATTCTTGCAGGACTTGGATTCAATGGTCGTGGCGTCGCAATGGGCAGTACGATGGGTAGAGTCATGGCACAAAGAGTGCTGGGGAAAGCCTCAAAAGATTTGGACATTCCCACAACTGATCTTCCGCGGTACCGCTTCTCCGATGCGAAGTCACTCGCCATCGGGCTAGTAATACCCTACCTAGAAACACGTGACCGTTGGGATATCAAGATATCTGGCGTTGCCTAAAGGGATCATGACATGAGAAAAATACACAACTATATCAATTCAAGCTTCACTGACTACCGTGAAAAAAATTCACTGAAGAATATTGACCCCAACACACAAGACATCATCAGTGTCTTTCACAATAGCAACGAGCATGATGTCAGAATGGCCATCATGGCAGCTCAGGATGCACAACCTGAGTGGGCTCGCCTGAAAACGACAAAGCGTGCTGAATACCTCCTCCTCATAGCTGAAGAAGTGATGCGTCAACAGGAAGTTATCGCTCTCCAGCTTGTCAAGGAACAAGGCAAGACACTTCCCCAGGCTAATGCTGAAGTCGCAGGTGCTGCACAATACTTGCTCTACGTTGCTGGGTGGGCACGCCGCATCGAAGGTGAAGTTCTGGAAAGCGACAGAGAAGGTGAAACACTTTACCTTAGCAGAAAGCCGATCGGGGTCGTAGGTGCCATTCTGCCCTGGAACTTCCCCTTCTTCATGATAGTGCGTAAATTTGCCCCTGCTCTTCTTTCGGGCAATACCCTAATCATAAAGCCAAGTGAAGAAACACCTGACTGTTGCGATATATTTACACATATATTGCACAAGATCGGAATTCCTCCGGGTGTCTGCAATATTATCTATGGCGATGGCCTTGCAGGCGACCACCTTTGCAAGCAACCTGAAGTCGGCATGATCAGTTTTACAGGTAGTGTTGAAACAGGAAAGAAGATCATGGCCTCATGTTCTCAGAACATAACAAAGGTCAACCTTGAGCTAGGGGGAAAAGCTCCCGCCATTGTTTCAAGAAAAGCAGATATTGATCTTGCAGTGCAAGCCATAAAAGATTCCAAAATCATAAATGCAGGCCAGACTTGTATCTGCGTAGAACGAGTATATGTAGAACGAGCCATTGCAGATGAGTTTCTGGGTAAATTGACCCAGGCCTTCAAAGAGACGACCTTTGGCGATTCCATCGAAGATCAGATGGTAGAGATGGGGCCGTTGATCAATTTCAATGCGCTCGAAAAGATAGAGAAAATGGTAAATGACTCCATCGCAGATGGCGCACAACTACTATATGGTGGATCACGTTCAGTGAAGACGAATGGCGCTCATTACCAACCAACTCTGCTCGTCGTAGAAGATAATTCCATGGCAATCATGCAAGAAGAGATATTCGGACCAGTACTTCCTGTCATGATCGTGGATGATATATTGCAAGCAGTTCACTTGGCCAATGACTCAAGATATGGCTTGTCCTCTTCAGTCTACTCTGATGACATCAATGAAATAGGATATGCATGTGAGAATCTTGCGTTTGGTGAGGTATATGTCAATCGTGAGAACATCGAGACCATGCAAGGATATCATGCAGGGCGCCGGCAATCAGGGATAGGAGGAACAGATGGTAAACACGGTTTGTACGACTATATGGAGACACAAGTGACATATTGGCAATCTCGCCATCGTAGCACCCTTCAGGAAAATTGATTCTCGAACCAATATAATTACAAAAGGTGAAACAATGAAACTCAAGAAAATCGCATCAATAGTGACAGCTGCATTGATGATCCCCTCAGCATTCTCTTGCGTACAAGCTGATGAAACATTCAAGATCACATTGGGTGGACCAGAAAGCGGTTCTCAGTATTTCATGGCATCCCAGTTCTCAGAAGAGCTTGAATCACTCACGAATGGGAAGTACTCGACTGATCTCTTCGTCAATAGTCAACTTGGAACAGAACAAAGTACCGTGAATGACGCCGCGATGGGGTTGCTCGACTTCTCTGTTGTCGCAATCAACAATATCACTCCCTTTTCCCCGACCTCTGGACTATTCACGCTTCCTTACATCTTCAACAATGAAGATGATGTCATGAAGGTCCTGAAGAGTGATGCAACTCAGTCTGTCGTTGACAATACAGTGCGTGATGCAGGCGTTAGAATCGTCGGATGGAGCCTATCTGGCTTCCGGTATCTGACCAACTCAAAACGAGAAATCAAGACACTTGATGACCTCCAGGGATTGGTTATTCGTGTTCCCAAGAATGAAATCATGATCGATACTTACCGTGCCTGGGGGATCAACCCAACTCCCATGGCATGGTCTGAAGTCTTTACTGCTCTGCAACAAAAAGTAGTGGATGGACAAGACCTCTCGGTTATTGACATTGAAAAATCCAAGTTTTACGAAGTGCAGAATTATTTATCTCGGCTGCACTACAACTTCCTTCTGGAACCTTTGATCATGTCTGAGTCGATTTTCCAATCTCAGCCCAAAGAGGTCCAATCTGCCATTCTCAAAGCAGGGAAACTCGCAACAGAAGAGAGCTTCAAGTTCCTTCAGCGCGAAGAGGAATCCGCTATTGAGTCATTGAAGACACAGGGCATGAAGATCACATCTCTTGATGAATCAGAATGGAGAGAAAAGGTAGTCAAGAATGTCTGGCCAAATTACTATGAAACCATCGGGCTTGACAATATCAATAAAGCATTGACCACGCTAGGGCGTGAACCAATTCAGGAATAGATCAGAAAGGGAGGGCTTGAACCATCAGCCCTCCCTACTGTGCTCTTCATGAATACACGAAGGAAGATAGAGAGTGCACCATGAGGTCTATAATTTTGCTGGATGCAACAGCATATCCGATGGTGATATTGTATTCTTGATCGCTTCACGAATGGAGAGAGGAATATCATCCTCCTCATGATGTACCAGGCGACATTTACGCATTGCTTCCCTGACATTGATATTCTTGCCGAGAAACTCAAAGATCACCCGCGCAGCCACGGGATAATGGTTACTACATGCAGAAGCGTATAATTGTAGACCAGGTATATAATGTTCAGAAGGTCGATTATTGGGCGCCAGAATGGTTTCTGACACTGTCGCATTCAGAAATGGTTCTGTCTCTACAATGAAAATTCTATTGGCCATCATAATGACGACTCCATCGTATTTGACAGAAGAGCCACCGCCGAGTGAAACATCCGTCTTGCGCACGCGCTCTATGTGCTTGAGATACGTGACTCCATCTTCTTGGTAAATATGATTGAACGACCGATAGATATGCCCCGGGTAGCCATGCGAGATGAAGTATCGGTAATAATACCCTACAAATCTCTGCAATGATTCACCATGGTTGGTGATGACGGGATGCATGCGTTTTACAAGTTTTGCAGTCGCATCTTCGGAATCATCTGCCTTGACAGGAGATATCTTCTTGCAAAAGTCATGATTATCGATAGTGATCTCTTCACTTTCCACACCAAAGAAGTCACATATTTTCTTCATGTTGGAAAAAGAGGGTAAGCATTCACCATGCAGATAGCGATTGAACTGTTGCCGATTGATTCCGATCTTTCTGCAGACCTCGGACGCAGAGGAATAAAAATGACAAAGATGCTGCAAGTTAGCTGAGAAATTCTGCTTTACCTGTCGAGTGCTCATTTTGATTCTCGTTGTCTTGTTATAAATAGCTATTCGATAACGTTATTCGAAGATCATTGATCACTCTACTGAAGATATCTTCGATTCTTATTTTCAACCCCAGAGGACTCATATGAATTCCATCCCCAGATTCATTCCATTTTCCAGCACCGATGTCGCTCCTTTTCAAAAGGATATCTCATCGTGCGCCACAGCCGGAAATCCACAGCAGAACGTCTGGCTATACTGCAACAATACAGCAGCAGGTGCACGATTCGGAACCTGGGACTGTCAGGCAGGCAGCCACCTTGCAACGATGGATGGTATAATCGAGTTCTGCTACATAATAGAAGGATCAGCTCAGGTGAAAAACCTTGGCACTGGAGAGACCCACTTTGTCACTACCGGCGATGCCTTTGTCATGGAGCCAGGTTTGAAAACTGAATGGTCAGTCGAAAACTACGTAAAGAAATATTTCGTCATCACCGATGCCAACATGCAAGACCAATAAACTCTGAGATGAGCGCCATCAGCATTTGTGCCAGCTCTCATCTTTAGCACGAAGTCCATTTCCGCATCAATGCCTCACGTCGTAATGCTCCTCAAGCAAAAAAGCTCAAAACAACGTGAGGCATGCATGACACCATACAGATACACAAACGGCCACCCATGAGGTGGCCGTTTGTGTATCTGTCATCACGCGACGCCGTTATACCAAACGCTGGATCGCCAGCCGCTAGGTCGCCAACCGTTGGATCGCCATCTCGAGGCCACGGATTTCCGCCAGCCCTTTCATGCGCCCATACAGCGGGTACCCCGGGCGGGTCTCGCGGCGTGCATCGTCCAGGATGTGGTGGCCATGATCCGGGCGCATCGGCAGGGGGGCTCCACCAGACGCCAGGCGGCGGCGCTCTTCTGCCACCAGCACACGAATGATCTCCACCATGTCCAGGTCGCCCTCGAGATGCTGTGCTTCATGGAAGGAGCGCTTGTCCTCGCTGTCACGCCCGGTGGCTCTGAGATGAGCGAAGTGGATGTGAGAGGCAAAGCGGCGCGCCATGATGCTGAGATCAATATCCGGATTGGCACCGTAGGAGCCGGTACAGAATGTCAGGCCATTGGCCGGGCTGGGCACGACACCCAGCAGCCAATCGGCATCCACCATGCTCGAGACCACGCGCGGCAAGCCGAACATCGGCCGTGGCGGATCATCGGGGTGAATGGCCAGTCGAATGCCGACCTCTTCCGCCACCGGCACGATGGCCTTGAGGAAGGTGGCCAGATGCTGGCGCAGGCGCGCGGCGTCAATTCCGTCATAGGCCGCCAGCGCGGCGCGGAATTCCGCCAGGCTGTAGCCCTCTTCTGCACCGGGCAGTCCTGCAATGATAGTGCGGATCAGCCTCTCGCGACCGGCATCATCCAGCGTCTCGAGATGCTGCCGCGCGGCCTGCTGCTCCTCGCTGGTGTATTCGCGCTCGGCGCCGGGGCGCTCCAGCAGATAGAGATCAAAGGCTGCGAAGGCATCCTGATCAAAGCGCAGGGCCGTGCCACCTTCCGGCAGCTGCCAGGCGAGATCGGTGCGCGTCCAGTCCAGTACCGGCATGAAGTTGTAGCACACCGTGGTGATGCCACACTCCGCCAGATGGCGCAGCGACTGCTGGTAATTGGCGATATGGCGATCACTGCCGGGCGCTGCCTGCTTGATGCTCTCATGCACCGGAATGCTCTCGACCACCGACCACCTGAGACCGGCCGCCTCGATCTGCGCCTTGCGCTCACGAATGGCGGCCAACGGCCAGACCTCGCCATTGGGTATCTCATGCAGCGCCGTGACGATACCTGTCGCGCCAGTCTGACGAATTTCCTCGAGCGTGATGGGATCCTCGGGACCGAACCAGCGCCATGTCGCTTCCATGTCATCTCCTTGACGGTCAAAAAAGGGGCGGACAACACCCACCGACAAAATATGACAACTTGTGTCAAGTGCTGCCATGCGACCTATGTCGCTGGCGATGACGAGCCGGCTCATGTCGCTTCCTGCCACCGACATGCTTCCTCACCGTAAAGCCGTATCGTGGGACTGGGCGAGACCACCTCTCGCACTGACACCCACAAAATAAATCCATCAATATCAACACATTGAGCGACATGACGAGTAACGAGTGCGGAACGTGACGCTCGCGTGCCCCACGATGTCCTTCGCGTGCCATGCCGGACAGCCATGGTGATGAGTGCCATTTTCGCTTCCGACACTAGACTTATTGATCATCCAAAGTTGTCAATATTTGTTTGATCAGTCATCTCAAGCCCCCTATAGTGATCTCGGAAACCCCATCAGACGCACGTGTCGACTGATCACTCTGGCCTGGCACGTTGCCGAGAGCCGAGCCTCCTTACCCATAGACTGACGACGGACGCCATATGACTGCCATTACTTCTACCGAGCACGCCAGCTACGCCGAGCTCTCCTCCGTGACCCGCGAGCGTTTGATGCGCGCTTCCACCGCCTCTCTGCACACCCTGCTCTTCAAGCGTGGCCTGCGAAACACCTTCATCCAGAACGTGGTGCAGATGAACCGCAAGACGACCCACATGGTGGGCCAGGCCTTCACACTGCGGTATATCCCGGCACGCGAAGACATCGACACCGTCGCCGCCTTCCGCGACCCCAAGCACCCGCAGCGCCTGGCGGTGGAAACCGTCCCGTCCGGGCATGTCATGGTGTCTGACTGCCGTCAGGATGCCTCGGCCGCCAGTGCTGGCAGCATCCTGCTGACCCGCCTGGAGTATCGTCAGTGCGCCGGTTTCGTCTCCGATGCCGGCATCCGGGATTCCGGCGCCGCCGCCGAGATGAACCTGCCGATCTTCTGCGCCAAGCCCAGCGCCCCGACCAACCTGACCAAGCACCATGCAGTAGAGTTGCAGGTGCCGATCGGTTGCGGCGGCGTGCCGGTCTTCCCGGGCGACGTGCTGGTGGGCGACGCCGATGGCGTGATGGTCATCCCGCTTGAGCTGGCCGACGAAATCGCCGAGGAAGCCAGTCAGATGGAAGATTTCGAGGATTACGTGCTGGAGAAAGTCCGTAACGGCACGCCCGTGATCGGCCTGTATCCGCCGACGGACGAGGCCCGCGCAGAATTCGAACGCTACATGGCAGCCAAGCAGTAATCTGCATGTCGCCCATACCGTCTTGTCCACGGTAGCCCCGGACGACAGGTCACGCCGGCCTGTCGTCCACCGCCCCTCCTGCATCAATGCGTATCGAGTGACCACAACCATAACAACACTGGAGTCGTGCCATGCTCTGTCAAGACAATCGCCAAGACACCCGTCAAGCCAACTCACGTCGTCTCACACCGAGCGCTCGCTCAAGGACCCGCTCCCGTTCACTGCTGGCGTTGCTCGCCCCGATTGCCCTGTCCGGCATGGTCGCGGCCTCGCCCTTCGTCAGCACCGGTGCGCAGGCCGACTATCCGGTGCGTGACATCCGACTGATCGTGCCGTGGCCAGCCGGCGGCGGCGCCGATGCCATCAGCCGCAAGATCAGCAACCTGGCCGAGCAGGACCTGCCGAAATCGATCTACGTCGAGAACATCGGGGGTGCCATCACCGCCACCGGCCTGATGCAACTCAGCAAGGCCCGTCCGGATGGCCATACCGTCGGCGTGATGACCTATGACAGCATCATCACCCTGCCACGCGGCAACCTGGTGCCCGGCTACTCGCTGGACCGCATGATTCCCTTCGCTCGCATCACCAAGGAAGCGGACGCCATCGTGGTATCCAAGCAATCCGGTTACGAGAATTATGAGCAGCTGATCGAGGCGGCACGCGCCAACCCCGGTACCGTGCGTATCGGTGTCGCCCCGCGAGGTTCCGGCCCCTATCTGGCAGTTCGCCGCCTGGAAGCCGCAGCCGGTGTCGAATTCAATGTCATCACCTATCCGGGCTCTTCCACCGCCGAAGCCGAGGCACTGCTGTCCGGCGAGATCGACGGTGCCATCTCGAGCCTGGGAGACTTCTCCGGCATTCTGGAATCCGGGGATGCCCAGGGCATCGTCGAATTCTCGTCAGAGCAGAACCCCGCCTACCCGGAAGTGCCGCCGATGAGTGAACTGGGTGGCAATCTGGAAACCGGCAGCTTCATCGTGCTGGCCGTGCCCAAGGGCACGCCGGATGAGGTAGTCAGCACGCTGGAGAATGCCTACCACACGGCCTACGAGACACCGGAATTCCAGAAGTGGATCACGGGCGTCGGCGTCACGCCCAGCTGGCTGGGCGGCGATGAGGTCAATGCCTGGATCGAGGATTACCAACAGAAGACCTTCACCGCCATGGATGAACTCGGCCTGTAGACGCGCCGGCAAGCGGCACCGCTGAGTGTCGATGCCACTCGACGTCTACCCGTCCTCCTTCACTTCCATCGTCAAGCGGCGTCCGGCAACGGGCGCCGTCAAGGAATTCTGTCATGTCCTCATCCGCTTCCCCTCCCCGACGCCACTGGTTGATCAGCGGGGCGACACCGCTGACGCTGGTCATGACGGCCGTCAGTGCGCTCTATCTGATCAGCGCCTTCCAGATGGCGCCGCCATTGGACAATGGCCGCCTGACGGCCTCGTTCTTCCCTGCCCTCATCGGGTGCATCGCGCTCGTGCTCTGCGTGGCTCAGCTAATCAGCCAGCACCGCGCCAGCCGCGGCGCTGCAGCGGATGACGGCAAGGAGTCTTCCACGACCGACGGCGACGCCAGCGCACCGCTGTTCTCACCGGCGCTGCGCCTGATGCTGGTGACCGCCCTCTATATCCTGGCGTTTTCGCACCTGGGGTACCTGCTAGCGTCCGCGCTCTATGTCTTCAGCGTGATGCTGCTGTTCTCGGGGCGTGAGAAATGGATCAGCAAGGCATTGATCGCCTGCGCCATCTCCGCACTGGGCTATCTGCTCTTCGAACAACTCTTCAATGTCCACCTGCCGACCTTCGAGCTGTCCGCTCTCGTCGCCACGAGTGGAGGATGACGCATGGAATTCATCGCTCAGGTATTTTCAAGCTTCGCCCTGCTGCTGGACCCGGTCATCCTGTTCTACGTGGTCGCCGGCTTCGTCATCGGCACCATCTTCTCGGCCATTCCGGGCCTGACCGCCACCCTGGCGCTCGCCCTGCTGTTGCCGCTGACCTATAGCCTGGACGTGACTACCGCCCTGATGGCGTGTGCCAGCATCTACATGGCCGGCATGTGTGGCGGCAGCATCACCGCCACCACCATCAACATCCCCGGTGCCCCCTCCTCGATGATGACGGCACTGGAAGGCTATCCCATGCAACAGCGTGGCGAAGGTGCCCTGGCACTGGGTCATGCCTCCTTCGGTTCGATGGTCGGCGGTAGTCTCGGCGCATTGCTGTTGATCGTGCTGGCACCGTTCATCGCCGAGGCCTCACTGCTGGTCAAGACCACCGGCAAGTGCGCACTGATCGCCTTCGCGCTGATCGTGATCGTGGTCGCCCAGCGCGGCAACATCCGCAAGGCCGGCATCACCGCCTGCCTGGGGCTGATGCTGGCGACGATCGGGCTGGACGCCATGCAGCCACTGGCGCGCTTCACCTTCGGCATCAGTGAGCTGACTGCCGGGATCGACCTGATGCCGGTCATCATCGGCACCTTCGCCATCAGCGAGCTGCTGATCCAGGTCGGCAATCGCAAGAAGGACGCCGCCATCCGCCAGCAGCTCAAGGCCAGCCAACAGCTCAAGCGTCGTGATTTCATTCCGCCGCTGAGCGCCATTCGCGAGATCGGCATCGGCTGCTATCTGAAGTCGACGTTGATCGGCTACATGGTCGGCACCCTGCCCGGCGCAGGCGGTTCGATGGGCGGCTTCCTCGCCTACGTGGAAACCGTGCGCACCTCGAAGAAGCCCGAGAGCTTCGGCAAGGGCAATCCCCAGGGCATCGCCGCCGCCGAAAGTGCCAACAATGCCGTCTGTGGTGGCGCTCTGGTGCCGATGCTGACCTTCGGGATTCCGGGCGATCCGGTCACGGCCATCGTGCTGGGCGTACTAGTGATCAACGGCATCCAGCCGGGGCCGCAACTGATGGCGTCACAATCCGGACTGATCGCGCCGATGCTGGCCTCGCTGCTGTTCAGCGCCCTGATCCTGATTCCTCTGACGCTCTATCTGATGGGCCCCTACTTCCTGCGCATCGTCACCATCCGCAAGGACGTGCTCTACGGTGCCATCGCATTGCTGGCCGTCGTCGGCAGTTTCGTGGCCACCTACTCCGTGTTCCAGATGATGATGACGCTGGTGCTGGGCATCGTCGCCTACCTGATGCGCAAGCATGATTACCCAGTGATCACGCTGCTGCTCGGCTTCATTCTCGGCCCGAATCTGGAAGAGTTCCTGCGCCGCGCGCTGACGCTCTCCAACGGCAACCCCATGACATTCATCACCACGCCGGACAGTCTGTTCTTCGTCGTGTTGACAGTGGTCTTCGTCTACTTCCTCGGTATCCGCAAGCCTGTGCAGTTGAAGCAGGCAGCCCCCGAGAAGGCAGGTTCGACGGGATGAACCTCCCACAAGGCCCCGGGAACGTGCCTATCAATAAGCTCCCGAGGATGAGCTCAACCACAAGCTCCCGCGAATAAGCCCATCTGAAAGCCACAAGCTTGAACGAAAAATGCCCGGTACCGGAAGGTAACGGGCATTTTCATATTCTCTCTGTCGCGCGGACTGACCGATCACCACCACTCGATCAGGCGGGATCAGAACAGGTGTTGCGGGTAGCCGCCGCATTACAGACAGGTGCCGGGCGAATGGAGGCAGGATCGGCCAGCGCGGCCACCACGGATCTGACCTGCTGATAGCCGGTGCGCATCAGGAAAGTCGGCGCTCTGCCGTAACTCTTGATGCCGAGGATGAACAAGCCTGGCTCGGCATGCAGCAGTTCGGCAGCGCCGTGTTCCGGCACCGACCCACAGCTGTGCTGGTTGGGGTCGATCAGCGGCGCAAGCTTCACAGGGCTTTGCGTCGCGGGGTCCAGCGAGACACGCAATTCAGACAGCAACCCCAGAGAGGGACGGAAGCCGGTGGCCGCGATGATGCGATCTACCGCTGGCAGCCTGTGTTCGCCACTTTTCACGACCCAGCGCCCCGCTTGATGATCGATTGCCTCGACGGCGAGCTCGGTCACCACCTCGATCCGGCCTTCCTCCAGCAATGACTTGATGCGCAGCTCGAGCGCCTTGCGCTCCTCCAGCTCATCATTGGGCGCCGGGCGGATGACCTCCTCGATATCGGCGGAGCGAACACCCCAGACGATTCGCATCCCCTCCTCGTGGTCTGCCAGCGTGATCAGGTCCTGCAGCGCATTCAGCGCCGAGTGACCGCTGCCGATCACCAGCACCGACTTGCCGACATACTCAGCCGCTTGTGTACCGCGGATGTCCGGCACGCCATAGGCGATGACGTCGGCCGCCGCTTGCTCACCAATGGCGGGAATGCCGTGCGCGCCGATCCAGTTGGGGGTCTGGTAAGTGCCGGAAGCATCGATCACCGCACGGGCCAGTACGTCCCGCGGGCCGTCAGGGCCCTCGACGCGCAGCACGAAGGGCGCCTCATCGCGACCGCCACTGCGCAGCACATCATGCTGTTGACGACTGACATGGGTGACGCGGTTATCGACATGCAGCCGCGAGCTTATCGACGGGTGCGCGGCGAGCGGCGCAACATAGCGGTCGAGAAACTCTGCCCCGGTGGGATAGGCAGCGACGTCCGGTGCACGCCACCCCTGTTCCTGCAGCAATTCAGCCGCTAAAGCGTCGATATTCCATGACCAGGGCGAGAACATGCGCACATGACCCCAGCTTACCAGGTTAGCGCCTGCGTATGCGCCTGACTCGAAGAGAATCGGCTCCAACCCTGCCTCCAGCAGATTGACGGCAGCGCTCAGCCCTATCGGCCCGGCGCCGATGATGGCCACCGGCAAGCTTGTGATATCACGACTCATGGCAGTCTCTCGCAGCTATATGTTGTCAGTAACAACAAACCTAGTATCACTCTACGCTAATGTCTACTCCCGAGGGGAACTTGCGAGGGTGGCTCATCCACTCACCCAGACATTCAAACAGTTACCCAGGCGCTCAATCAGTCACCCAGGCGCTGTCGCGCGGCAAGGGTCAGCTTGTTGAGCAACGTCACTGCCCCCTCGACGACCTCCGGCGACAGGCCCTCGATCATGGAGGCCTCTTCCGCGACCAGCTCGGCGTGAATCTGCTGGTGCAGCGCTCTGCCCTCCGGGGTCAGCGAGAGCTCAACGGCACGCCGGTCGTTGGGGTCTTCGCTCTTGCGCACGTAATGCTTGCGAATCAGCGAGTCGGCGACCCGGCTAGTCGTGCTCTTGTCGAGGTACATCTCGTCTGCCAGCGCCTGCAGTCTCAGCGGCCCGCGCTTGACCAACGTCTCCAGCGCATAGCATTGAGCGACGGAGACGTTGTGATGGCAGATGCTTTCCCTGTCGCGAAACTGATGGACACGAATGAGCTGATTGACGGCCTCGTACAGCGCTTCTGCTTGATCCACTCTGGTGCCTCACGTGACGGTGGTCCAAAAGGGAGGGAGATACTGGCCACGATAACCGAGCACGACCAAGAGTGCACCGATACCCGGCCCCCCTTTGTCCAGCTACCCTTGACCCACCACCCTATCGGCTTGCACGTGGCAATGCCTTGCGCGAGCAACTCAATCGCGACCTTCTTCCCCGATACGACGCCAGCAAACCTTTCAGGCAAAAACTGTGCAAGAATCTTGCAATTCATTATTGAGAACGATTAGCATTGACAACCGCAAGATATAACTATTCAAGCAAGGGAATCCACGTGCATCTCCGTCTCCATCCGCTTACCGCAGCCGTCCTCTCCGCCAGCGCGTTGACCCTGAGCCTCTCGGGCCACGCCTCGGCCGACGACATGTCCACCCTCGTCATCAGCGAAGACCGCCTCGAACGGAATGTCGTGATCAGCGCTGAAGAGATTGATCAGCGTCAGGCACGCGATCTGGAAGACCTGTTCCGCTCCGAACCGGGCGTCAGTGTCGGCGGCGGCATCGCCATCGGCCAGAAGGTCTATGTACGCGGTCTGGAAGACACCAACCTGAACGTCACCATCGATGGCGCGCGTCAGGGCGGCTACCTCTTCCACCATACCGGGCGATTGACCATTGATCCGGCTCTGCTCAAGCAGGCGGAAGTCGATAAAGGTCCGGCGACCGCCGATGACGGCCCGGGCGCGCTAGGCGGCAGCCTTCGCTTCGTGACCAAGGATGCCCAGGACCTGCTCAAGCCCGGTCAGGACCTGGGCGCACGCGTCTCCGTCGGCACCGAAAGTGCGGCGGACGCCACCTCCGGCACCACGGCGTTCTATGGTCGTCTGGGGGAAAATCTCGGCCTGATGGGGTATGTCAGCGGTCGCAACAGCGATGACTATGAAGTTGGCGGTGGCGGTGAGCAGGAACAGACCGCAGGCCAGCAGCGTGGCTATCTGCTCAAGATGTCACTGCTGGACGTCAATGATCAGGACCTGCGCATCAGTGCCGAACGCACTACCGATCACGGCACCTATTTCACGCGTCCGCACATGCCGAGCTTCAGCAGTCAGCAGCCGACCTATCAGGAAATGGAGCGTGAGACCTTCACCATCAATCATGCCTGGCACCCGGGCAATGATCTGATCGACACAAAGACCACTCTCTATCACACCACTCAGGAACTGGATCGTGTCGAGGCGGGCAGCACCAGCCGCTCCAGCGAATTCGGCGCGGATGTGCGCAACACCTTCCGTCTCAAGACGGGTGATGTGGCACATGCTCTGACCACTGGTGTGGATTTCTACGATCAGGACACCCGTCGTTCCGATGATGCCGGCAGCTCCGGCCCCAACAACGAAGACACTTCACGCAACCTGGGAGTCTACGCCCAGAACCGCATGACACTGGGCCCGTGGGCCCTGTCCGTCGGTGCACGCCTGGATGATTACGACAGTGATTACGGCGAGGCCGGCAGCGTCAGTGGCAGCGAGGTCTCCCCCAACGCGATTCTGAGTGTCGATGCGACTGACAACATGACCCTGCATGCCGGTTATGGCGAAGCCATTCGCGGCGCCAAGGCGCGGGAAGTGATTCTGATCGGCGATGAAGTCTCCATCGCACAGGGGCTTGAGCCGGAGAAGGCGCGTCAACGTGAAATCGGTCTGGATTGGCATCAGCGAGATGCCCTGATGGAGGGAGATCGTCTCGGCTTCGCGCTGACCGGCTTCCATACCGATATCGAGAACTATCAGGCCTATGATCGCGGCAGTGACCCGGCGGTGCTCTACAACCTGGATGGCGAAGTCGAGAGCCGTGGCTATGAAGCCAGCCTGAACTGGGGAGTCGGCGGCTACGACACGCGCCTGGGCTATGCCAAGGTGGTGATGAAGAACAACGATGGCGACCCGCTGGGCGACGAGATGAACATCGGTGCTTCCACCGGCGACAAGTGGACCTGGGATCACCAGTATCGCCTGCCGAACCACAACGTGACCCTGGGCTACACCCTCAATGCGGTGGAACGCCTGGAGCGCGTGGCAGAAGGCGACGAGGAGAAGCCGGGCTACGTGACGCACGACATCCGCGCCCAGTGGACACCCGCCTCCTATCAGGACCTGACGCTGACACTGGCGGTCAACAACGTGTTCGACAAGCGTTACAGCGACCACAGCAGCTACCTGCTCAGCAGCGGTGACAGCATGCTGGAGCCGGGCCGCGACATCCGCCTGGGTGCCAGCTACAGCTTCTGATCCAGTCCTCTGATGCTCGCAACATGTTGACTGTCAGATTGCCCCACAGGCTTGGCCTGTGGGGCATTTTTCATGGCCCGACAAGTCGCTGATCACGATTGATGCAAGGATCAATTGGCCTCTTCCGCCTCAGCATCCTGCTGCTTGGCCAGCTTGTGGCCGTCTTCTGACTGCCCGATCTTCCAGTAGCTGGAGACATAGAAGTGGGACTTGGGAATCTCGTAGACCTGCTTGAGGTGAGCACGCAGCGCCCGCATGCTGCCGAATTCACAGGCCGCCCAGACAGAGATCTGACCTTCCTGTCGAGGCAGTGCGGCAACTTTCTCCAGCAGCGGCTGGCCTTCCGGGTCGGGCTGTGGATTGACCAGCCAATGCAACTCGATCCCCGGCGGATGCTCCAGTGTCTGGATATCAGCGTCACTGGTCACCTCGATGACGGCGTGACCGCGCGCCTGGAGCGGTAGCTCGGCCAGATTGACGCTGATCGCCGGCAAGGCCGTCATGTCACCCGCCAGCAGGAACCAGTCAGCCTCCATGTTGATCAGCTTCTTCGGGCCGGGGCCGCCGATGATGATGCGGTCCCCCGGCTGCGCATTGGCGGCCCAGGAGGATGCCGGCCCGGCATGATCGTGCAGCGCGAAATCGACATCGATCTCGGTCGCACGCTGATGACGAATGGTATAGGTGCGCATCATCGGGCGCTCGCCTTCCCCGCGCGGAAACACCAGTTTGATATAGGCGCTCTCCTGCCCCTCGGGGATGGAGCCGATATTCTCACCGCCCAGGGTGACGCGCAGCATATGCTCCGTCACCGGGGTGGAACGAATCACTTCAAGCTCTCGCATTGCGGGCTTACCCATCTTGCGCACTCCTCTGGCAAACGCCTTCAAGTTGTTCAGCATCGCGTGCTTCACACTCGCTGGTATTGTGGATCATGGCAGATGCCGTCTTCAGGAATGTGGCGACCTCTTCATCGCTGAGGTCTCCTGCCATCCGCTGTGCGGTCTCATGTTCCAGGGCTTCAATCTCTTTGAGCATGTCGTGGCCCGCCTCGGTAGGGGCGAGAAACAGGCTGCGACGGTCCTGCGGATTTTCCGTCTTGACGATCAATCCCGCCGTCATCAATTCATTGAGCACCCGCGTCACGCGTGCCTTGTCCTGCCCCAGATGCTGCACGATCTTGTGCGCCGTGCACTCGGAGGTACGGCCGATGCCCTTCAGCACCCGAATGTGCGTGACTGGCAGATCAAGCTGGTAGCGCTGGATGCCAAGACGAAGTTGTCTGCGATAGACATGCATCAGTTGATGCAGCACATCATTGAGTGATGTCTGACTCATGCGTCACTCGCCATATGGTTGGTATAGGTCAACTATATTGACAGATGGTTGATACTGTCAACAAAAACATGACCGAGAATCATTCTCATCTTATTCCCGAATGTCTCATATTCCTATCACCCCTTTTCCATTGCCATGCGCGTTTTCGGCAACTCTTCCTGCGTGACATGGTGACAGCCAGCGGGAACCTGCTAAGGTCGAAGACCACACATTCCTGACGCCCCCGAGAGGCATCGATGGCTGAACTCTGCCTGCTGTTTGATTCCGATGGCACCCTGGTTGATAGCGAAATCCTCCTCGCCGAGGCCATGTCCAGCACCCTGCCCCGCTATGGTCTGCCGTTTACCAGCGACCGCTATATGAACGAGTTTCGCGGCATGCGTTTCATGAGTATCGTGCGCACGCTGGAGGCAGCTCATGGCGTTCTGGAAGAAGAGCCCACACTGCGCATGGAGCGGGAGATGCGAGCGCTGCTGGAAGAGTTGATGAGGGCGCGCCTGACAGCGATGCCCGGCATGTCAGCCGCCTTGATGGAACTTGAAGGCTATCCCTGTGGCGTGGTGTCCAATGGGCCCGAGCGCAAGGTGCGTCTGGCGTTGGACACGACGCGGCTGGCACGCTTCTTCGATGGGCATATCTTCAGTGCCTATACCCTGGGAGTGTGGAAACCGGACCCGCGAATCTATCGGCTCGCCGCCGAGCAGATGGGCTTTGCGCCTTCACATTGCGTGGTGATCGATGACGCCATCGTCGGGGTACAGGCAGGATTGGATGCCGGCATGCAGGTCATCCACTTCGCCCACCACGACGACGGCCATGAAACGCCGCATGGTGCATTGCGCATGCATCACGCGCGCGAGCTGCCGAGGCTGGTAGCGCAGATCTCACAACGGCTCGCTGCGCAGACTTGATAGCGAGTGAACTGATAGAGAGTGGGCTGACAAAAGCGTTGGCGGCTTCAGTCCTCAAGTGAGGTAGCGAAAGACGACACAGACAGGACTGGGCGTCTCCAGTTGATGCACCTGCGTGAATTGAGAGACGCCCTGCTCCACGCCGGGTATCCCGCTGACCAGACAATCACTGTCTTCGTTGGCGATATGCAGATGACCATTGAGCGGATCCATACCGAGGTAACGCGGCGTATTGCCTCCACTTGTCACACTTCCGCGCCACTGCAAGCGCCCCTCATCCTCCAGCAGCACATCATAGATACCGATGCTGTCATCGCCTCGATTGCTGACAAAGACATGTCGGCCAGTGACATCGACGATGACCGCCGCGGCACGATTGTCTCCACACCACGTCTCCTCGACACTGGAAAGCCGCTGGCAGGCCACCATCTCAAGCCCCTTGGCATCGCTTTCGGTGAAATGAAAACGCGTCAGGGTAGCGTCAAGCTCATTGATGACATAGGCCTGATCCAGCCACGGATGAAAGGCGATATGCCGAGGGCCAGCTCCTTCACGCAGGGCAACCCGCTTCATGGCTTCCTCATCGAGACGACCACGCTCTGCATCAAATGGCATCATGAACAGGCAGTCCAGCCCCTTGTCAGGCACCACGACATGACGCCCCTGACAGGTGAAAGGGTTGGCATGAGGCTTGGATAACATCTGCTCGACCCGATGTGGGCCTGGCGTTCCCTGAAGCTCCACTAGTTGGACACGCTCCCCCAGCGAGCCATCCTCTTCCAGCGCCATGACGGCCAGTGAGCTGGAGAGATGATTCGAGACCACGATATAGCGTTGCGTCGGATTAATCGCCAGATGAACGGGATTTGCCCCACCGGTACTCCTTTGATTCAAGAGTGACAGCGTGCCGTCTTCCGCCGAGATGGCAAAGGCGCTGATGTCACTAAGGTCTCCGTGAATGCAATAGAGACGATCTCCCACATCATTGATAGCCAGATAGGAGGGGTTGGTCAGATCGGTGAACGTCTGGACATGCGACCACTCCCGCCCCTCGCCACTGACGCGATAGACTTCGATTCCCCGGCCCCGTGCAGCGCGTCGTCGGGTAGTGCGACAACCGATATAGGCATACATCACGACTTGCTCCTTCTGCATGAATCCAGCAGTGATGAAAGCCGGGCATTTCTCGCATCAAGCCCGGCCGCGTGATGGTCAAGGGCGACCAAAGGTGGCTTCCAGTTCCGCCACCTGCTCTGGTGACAAGCCGCGTGGATTCTTGCCTTGCATCAGCAGGAACAGCTTGGCGGTTTCCTCAAGCTCTTCCGTGGCATAGACCGCCGCCTCAAGCGTCTTGCCAGCCACCACCGGGCCATGATTGGCCAGCAACACGGCACAATGCTTGCCGGCCAGGCCACGCACGGCATCGCCCAGCGCGGGGTCACCCGGCATGTAGTAAGGCACCAGCGGCAGCTTGCCGACCCGCATCACGTAATAGGCCGTCAGCGGCGGAATGCATTCGCAGGAATTCACGTCCGGCAGGCAGGACACCGCCACCGAGTGGGTCGAATGCAGGTGAACGATGGCACCGGACTGCGGGCGCTCGTCATACATGGCACGATGCAGGAAATGCTCCTTGGTCGGGGCATCGCCATCGATCAACACGCCCTGGGCATCCAACCGTGAGATACGTGCCGGATCCAGACGCCCCAGACAGGCATTGGTCGGTGTCATCAACCAGCCACCATCTTCCAGCCGCTGACTGATGTTGCCGCTTGACCCCATCGTCAGGCCACGGTCGAACAGTGACTTGCCGTAGGTGGCGATCTGCTCACGCAACACGTTGATGTCGTGCCGTGACTGACTCATGCGTGCTCCTTGACAGAATGAGGAGTGTCGAGAACCTCAAAGGCTCGGATGAAGAACTCCTCGTCGCCGAAATTTCCTGACTTGAGCGCCAATGACAGGCTGTCACCGGCACGCCAGGGATGCGGACTCTGCGTCCAGGGAACGCCCGGTGCCACCTGCATACCGATGCACAATTGCTCGATACCAAGCGCCGATACCACGGCCCCGGAAGTTTCCCCGCCCGCGACCACCAAGCGCCCCACTCCCTCGGACACCAGCTGGCAGGCCAATTTCGACAATGCCCGCTCGACAAGCTCTCCGGCCTGCTGAACACCCAGAACCTTCTGTGCTGCCGCGACACGCTCCGGGTCCGCCGAGGCATAGATCAGAAATGGGCTCGCCGGTTGGCGGGACATCTGCTGGCGAGCGAAGGTCAGCGCCTCTTCGAATTGCTCCTCGCTCTGATGCAACGACAGCGGGTCCAGTGCAAAACCGGCGTGATGGGTCAGGAAGTTCTCTACCTGGCGCAATGTCATGCGTGAACAACTGCCTGACAGCACCATGGCCGCGCCACTCGCGGGCGCCAGACGTGTTGAATCCTTGCCTGCTGATAGCCATTGGCGACGCCGGAAGGCAGCAGGCAACGCCTGCCCAAGACCTGACCCACCAGTGACCAACGGTTGATCGGCCAGCGCCTCAGCCAGCACGGCAAGATCATCCTCATCGATGCTGTCACACACCACATGCTTTACCTCGCGCATCGTGAGCGAAGACAACCGCTCCCTTGCCGCACTTTCTCCTCTCTTCAGGGTGGAATGAGGCAACAGCTCTACCCGTGGAGCATGCTCGCCCAGCTGCCGCGTCAGCACTCGAGCGATATCGGCATCAGTCATCGGCGTCAGTGGGTGATGCTGCATCCCGCTGTCATTGAGCAGGCGGTCACCGACGAACAGATGCCCCTGATAGACACTGCGACCATTGGCGGGAAACGCCGGTACATACGGACAGAGCTGCGCCCCGGTCACTTCCATGAGTGCCATGGCTACCGGGCCGATATTGCCGTCAACAGTGGAGTCGAACGTCGAGCAGTACTTGAAGTACAGCTGCCGGATGCCCAGGCACTGCAACCACTCAGCCGCTGCCAGTGACTGGCTCACCGCTTGCTCCGCAGGACATGAACGCGTCTTGAGTGCCACGATCACCGCATCCACACCCTCCAGGTTCGGCATGACGCTCGGCACGCCAATCACTTGCAGAGTGCGCATTCCGGAAAGTGCCAGATTGTTGGCAAGGTCCGTCGCACCGGTGAAATCATCGGCGATACCGCCCAGCAATGGACGATGGACGGGAGGTGAACTGTGCGTTGACGACTGGCGCATGGGGATACCCTCGACGTGTGATGTTGTTTGAATGCTGTCGCAATAGCTGCCACGAGAGATGCCATCGAGGCGGTCATAAGACCAATGGCGAGATCTCGATGTTTGACAGACAAATCAGCATACGCCTAGATTGTACTTATGAAAACAAAAGAACAATATTGAGATCATCACCTCAGTCAGGAGCTTTTGATGAGAATCGTGCTGGTACATGCCGTCAACATCGCCATGGCGCCCATACACTCCGCCTTTGCTCGTCAATGGCCAGAAGCCGAGCTGGTCAATCTGCTTGACGATGCCTTGGGTCGTGATCGTGACAATCAGGACATTCCCCAACAGGCACTGGATGAGCGTATCGCCAGTCTTGGCCGTCATGCCCTGAGCTGTGGAGCGGATGCGGTGCTGTATACCTGCTCCGCTTTCGGCCCCGCCATCGAGCAGGTCGCGAGCCAAAGCCGCATTCCGGTCTACAAGCCCAACGAAGCCATGTTTGAAGCGGCACTGGAGTATGGCGATCGCATCGGCATGATCGGCACTTTTTCTCCCGCCATGCAAAGCATGCATGCCGAATTCGAGGCACTCAGCCGCGCTCGGAATCGTGGCGCCAGCCTCGAGATACGCTGCCTGCCGGAGGCCAACCAGGCACTGCGCGAGGGAGATGAGGTCAAGCACAACCATCTGATCTGTGATGCCCTTCCCAGCCTCGCGCACTGTGACGTCATTCTGCTGGCGCACTTCTCGACCGCGACGGCACTGGACAACGCGCGCCGCGACAGCGCTTGCCCGGTACTGAGCAGCCCGGAAGCCGCCGTCATCGCGCTCCGCCGCGTGCTGACACAGCTCGGCAGTGAATCTTCCGCTCGAGAGAACTCTCTCGAATTTCCCTCCCTCAGCAACACCCACTGAAAAGAGTCAGCCCATGAAATTTCTTGTACTCCCCTGTGATGGTATTGGCCCGGAAATCATCGCGGCCAGCATGTCAGCTCTCGAAGCCGTCAACGAGCAGCACGGACTCGGACTCGAATTCGATTACGAGGACGTCGGCTTCAAGAGCCTGGAATTGCACGGCACCACGCTAAGAGATGAGGTTCTGGAAAAGGCGCGCCACTATGACGGCGTGATTCTGGGCACCCAGTCACATGCCGATTATCCAGCTCCGGAAAAAGGTGGTCGTAATGTCTCGGCGGGTTTCCGCATCGGGCTGGATCTTTATGCCAATGTGCGCCCTGCGCGCACTCGCCCCTTCCTTGAGTCCAATCTCAAGCCTGGAAAGCAGATGGACCTGGTGATCATGCGCGAAGCCACCGAAGGCTTCTATCCGGACCGCAACATGACACGCGGCTGGGCCGAACTGATGCCCTCCCCAGACATGGCGCTTTCCGTGCGCAAGATCACCCGCCATTGCAGCGAGCGCATCGCACGCCGTGCCTTCGAACTGGCCATGACTCGTCGTCGCAAGGTGACGGCCATTCACAAGGCCAACAGCTTCCATATGACGGACGGACTCTTCCTCGATGTGGTCAGGGAAGTAGCCCGCGATTTCCCTGACGTCGCCCTCGATGATCTGCTGGTTGACGCATCGACCGCCCACCTGGTTCGTAACCCAGAGCAGTTCGATGTCGTCGTCGCCACCAACTTCTATGGCGACATCATCAGTGACCTTGCAAGCGAACTCTCGGGCAGCCTGGGGCTGGCAGGTTCCGTCATGGCCAGCGACACCATCTGCTGCGCGCAAGCCCAACATGGCTCCGCTCCTGGCATCCAGGGTCAGGACATCGCCAACCCTACCTCGATGCTTCTGTCCATCGCGATGCTGCTGGACTGGATCGGCGATCACCACACCAGACCCGAGTACACCGCTGCCGCCGCAAGCCTCACCCAGGCGGTTGACCGCTGCCTCGAGAACCCGGAAAGCCGTACGCCAGATCTCGGCGGCACGATGGGCTGTCGCGCCTTCGGTGAAGCTGTGGCACAGCAGCTGACCACCACCGCCTGAGTTCAGTATCGCCATACCCTGAAGCGGGCCCCTGGGCTCGATGATCGCCATCACCATAATTCCAACAAAGGTAGATCCTCATGACTCACGCTACACGCCATGCCAATTCGCGCCTCAAGAACTCTGCCACGACTCTTACAGGCGCTGCATCGAAAGCACTCTCCATCAGCCTGGTCAGCTTGCTATCAGTACCGATGATGGCGCTATCGACCTCCGCCAGCGCCGACGAGTATCCAGAGAAGACGCTCAACTACGTGATCGCCTTCGGCCCCGGCGGAGGCAATGATCTGATGTCACGCACCGTAGTGGAAATACTCAACAAGCACGACCTCTACGGCGACGAGAACATCATCGTCTCCAACCGTGAAGGCGGCAGTGGTGCCGTCGGCTTCAGCTACGTGAAGAACAAGTCCGGCTCGCCGTACTACCTGACGTCCACCAGTGGCAACTTCATTTCCACGCCGCTCGTGTCCAATACCGACTGGAGCTATCAGGACTTCACGCCCGTCGGCCTGCTCGCCAACGATGCCATGATGATGGTGGTACAGGCGGACTCACCGGTGACATCGCTGGATGACTTCGTCAAATTGGCACGCGAAAAACGCATGACCGTCGGCGGTATTGGCGCCGCCGGCCCTGACCGTGTGGTCGCTCGTCTACTCAAGCAGTCGGCGGACGTGGAGTTCGAGTACGTTCCCTCCCAGGATGGCGGCCAGGTCGTGACGTCACTGACCTCCGGCAGTGTCGATGCCATCATCTCCAACCCCTCCGAAGTATCCGGTCAGATCGCTGCGGGCAACTTCCGCGCACTCGCCTATTCCGAACCCCAGCGCAGCAGCGTCTACCCCGATATCCCGACATTCATCGAGCAAGGCTATGACGTGGCTTTCTCATTACCCCGCGGGGTGGTGATGCCGGCTGAAGTATCGAAGGATGTACAACAGTGGTGGGTCAATACGCTGCAGAAGGTAGTGGAGACCGATGAATGGCAGCAGTACCTGACCACCAACAGCATGTCGGGCAATACCTTGTGGGGTGACGATTTCGGTCTCTACCTGGAAGACACCAACACCAAGTTCGCCGAATCCCTGAAATCCCTGAACTGAATCGGGCTCGGTCATCTCGACTGACAACACTGATGAGTCAAGGGTCACAGGTGGCTCGCGCCTCATCAGACTGCCCCATACTCAACCGTGCCGGGGGCTACCCGCTTCCGGCACTTCCAGGGCACTGCCATGAACATCGCCATGAAAAAAGATTCGCAGCAGGCCACACAAGGCTCTGCCAACACCTCAAGATCGTCCCCTGCGAGGCCCTCGATGATATCGGCCATGAAGTTCTCGATGAAATCAGTCTTCGGTCTCGCGCTGTTCTCACTTTCGGCCTTCTATCTAGGTTACGGACTATGGACGCTCGATATATTCACCAGCTCAGGCCGACCAGGGCCAGGCTTCTTCCCGCTTGTCGTCGGCGGGCTGCTTACCGTGATGACGGCGTATGACCTGCTGAAGGATCTATCGACCGGGGCAAGCCAAGTTTCCACCCCCAGCGTCACCTCAGACGCAGCGGCCGATGAAGAGGCACATGGAAATATCTTCGAGAAGTCGGATGCCAGCGCAACAGCTGCGCCTGCCACCTATACAAGAGATGCCGCCATTCTGTTGGTCTTGATCGCCGGGTTCATCCTGATACTCAAGGCCGTAGGCGCCATTCTTGCCATGATTCTCTTCATGCTGGCGCTCTTGCAGGTCTTCAATCCTGGCAAGCATGTGCAGAACGTGCTGTTCAGCGTGATATTCCCGCTATGTGTCTATGGCCTGTTCGAGTTGTGGTTACGCGCAGGCTTGCCACAAGGGTTGCTGGGCAATTGAGGTTCTTGCATGTGATAGGCAACGAGAGGAGACACGCGGACAGTAGCCAACTGACCATCCCAGCCTTTGATCGTACAAGCCGCCATCACACAAACAACTACGCCCCTTTAGCGTCTTGATAACAACAAGAGACCGGAGCATGCCACAATGATTCATGACCTGTTTGCGAATCTGGGTCTGGGGCTATCAGTAGCCTTCACCATGACCAACCTGTTATTCCTGCTCATCGGTGCCACGGTCGGCATGATCGTGGGCCTGTTCCCGGGGTTCGGCCCTGCTGCAGGTATCGCGATTCTGCTGCCTCTGACCTTCGGGCTGGACCCGACCACCGCCATCATCATGCTGGCAGGTATCTACTATGGCGCCATGTACGGTGGCACCATCACGTCCATTCTGATCAATACCCCCGGCGAGTCTGCCACTGTCGCATCGACACTGGACGGGTACCCGATGGCTCGCAATGGGCGAGCAGGCCCGGCACTGGTCATGCAGGCAGTGGCATCCTTTGTCGGTGGCACCCTCGGTGTACTGTTGATCAGTGCCTTGATTCCGACTCTGGCCAGTTTCGCCTCATCGTTCGGCCCTTCGGAGTACTTCCTGATCATCCTGTTCGGCTTGATCATGCTGACGGCAGTGATGGGTGACAACAAACTCAAGGGAGCCATTTCCGCACTGATCGGCTTCGCCATTGCCATGGTCGGGGTGGATGTCATCAGCGGATCACAGCGCTATACCTTCGGCTCCTCCGAGTTGATCGGCGGCATCTACTTCGTGCCGGTAGCCATCGGCTTGTTCGGTATCGGAGAGCTTCTGTATTGCGTATACCAGGGGCAGCATCGTCAGGATGTGCAGAAGATGCGCCTGTCCTACAAGAGCGCCGACTTCTGGCCGACCAGAGAGGACTTCAAGAGCTCTCGATTCACCTTCATTCGTGGCTCGCTGATCGGCTTCATTTCCGGGCTGTTGCCGGGCTCCGGCGGCACCCTTGGGTCGATCATGGGCTACTCCGTCGAGAAGAAGATCGCCAAGGATCCCGAGAAATTCGGCAAGGGAGAAATGCGCGGCCTGGTCGCACCGGAATGCGCCAACAATGCCGCCTCGGCAGGCTCGATGGTGCCACTGTTGGCCCTTGGCATCCCCGGTTCAGGTGCCACCGCCGTGCTGCTGGGCGCCTTCATGATGTGGGGGCTGCGTCCGGGGCCACTGATGATCGTCAATGACCCGGAATTCGTCTGGGGGCTTATCGCCAGCATGTATCTGGGCAACATGGTATTGATTGCCCTGTGTATTCTGGCCATCCCGCTGTTCGTGAAGTTCCTCGACATTCCTTATCGTCTGATCGTGCCCATCTTCGTGGTGCTGTGCGTCATCGGTACCTATGCGCTGCACTCCAGCATCATTGAAACCTGGATGCTGATCGCAGGCGGGCTATTGGGGCTGGGCATGAAGCTCTACGGCTACTCACCGGCGGCAACCGTTCTGGCACTGGTGCTAGGGTCGATGGCGGAAAACACCTTGCTGCAATCCCTGATTACTTCGGATGGCAGCCTGATGATATTCCTCGAGCGACCGATTTCGCTGGTTCTGACCTGCATGGTGCTGATCGCAGCTCTCGCCCCCATGCTGATTCGTCAGGTACGTCGCTTATCGTTACGCCATGCCTGAACCAGCATTGAGATTGCTCCATTTGCGATGACACTCTCTAACACCAGGACGCGCATTCAATACGGCCAATGCATCTCGCCCCGGGCCACAGTGCCCGGGGCGAGGTCTTTCAGTAGGCACCATCTCAATGAGTCTCCCCCGGTAGGTGGCACACTCTCACTTCGATATACTCGCCCCAACAGCACGTTCGTCATGAGGTGTCGCGCAAAGCGCTCGTGGACAAACATTGCTAAGCCACGTGTCACGACAGCAACTGACCGCTGTCGGTCTGACCACACTCCTGACCTGACGACACTACACTAGAGAGATTCTCGATGCCGGCTGCCAAATCCAAAGGCGCTTCCTCACGAACATTGGCACTCAAGGCCTGTCATTGCATGCAGCAGTTGGCATTGGCTCAGGAAGAACACCTGCCAGAAAGTCGACTATCCGACATGCTGAAAGTATCACGCACACCCATTCGTAGTGCCCTTGTGTTATTGAGTGAAGAAGGTGTGCTGGAACGCCGTCCCAACCGGGGCTTCTTTCTGAAGGACACGGCAGCCCTACAGCGTTTCATTGTCGAACATGAAGCGGAAGAATATCGCGAGGCACTGCCGGAGTTGAGCTTCACGCTGGCACTGGATTACCTGAAGGGTGATCTTAATCCCGAGCTGCAGGAAACCGAGCTGGCACGCGTTTATGACGTGACGCGAAGTCATGCCCAGCAGGTGTTGCAGGCCATGGAAGCTGAAGGCTGGATAACCCCGCGCTTGGGACATGGCTGGGAGTTCAACACCACCCTGACCTCGCCTCACAGTTATGATCAGTGTTACCGCTATCGCGCCCTGATCGAACCCGCTGCACTGCTGGAGCCTACCTTTCGAGCCGAACCTGGTGAACTCACGCGCCTGATAAGCGACCAGCAGGACCTGCTGGACGGTAAATCCCCACAGCACGCAGGCAGCATGTTCACCAGTGGTACCGACCTGCATGAGTCCCTGGTCGGTTTTGCCCATAACCCCTTCCTGCTGGATGGGCTTCAGAAAGCCAATCGTCTTCGACGACTCATCGAATATACCCTGTCCCCCGTTCGCGATACTTCAAGTCGTGAGTGTCACGAACACCTGCAATTGCTGGAAATGGTCTCAGCCGGCGAACTGGCGCGTGCCGCGGAGTTCATGGCCTTGCATCTACAACGAGCACGCGAGGAAAAGGTCGAGCTGGTACAGAATATGTTGCAGAAACGGTTCCAGCGTTGAGTCTTGGCGACAGTGCCCTGAAAGCAACCCCTGCCAAGCCCCCGGACTGATACGCAGTCCCTGAACCTTGGACAACAGCCCCAGGACGCTTCCCCCTCTTCACTTCACGACGCACTCCATACGTCTCAAAGGCACGAACAGCGGACGTACGACGCTTGTGCTCTCTACCAAGAGAAAGCACAGGCTCTACAGAGGTAGCCCGTCGAGAACAGTGATGCCCCAATCAGATCAGCGGGGGGGTGGCAGCACACTTCTCTCATGGAAGTCGTATTCGGACGCTGCCCCTTCGGATAACTCTCACCTCATTTCGCGTACCAGACCCGAGTTCAGCACACACTTCAGCTACATCCATCGTCAGTACAGTGGCTTGTGTGAACTGGATACCTGCCCTGTCATACGCCTCTTGCACCCGTGACGTGACAGCACCCTCTCCTCCTTTGATACAAATAGGCAATTTTTAGCGACTAAAACGCCTATATATCACTCTTCCCGATACCTATAGTGCCTCTACAGCAAACCCGCGCAAGACACGCAAGGCTCGCAGGACACGGCCGCACGGATAGCCAGACGCAGCTGTCATGCGCGTCCCTGACGTGATCAGAGCGCAACCGCCGCACACCTGATATCAGGATCATGACCATGACTCGCAATACCCCCTTTGGCCCCAAAGGCTGGACCCCGGACAGAATCGGCTCGCTTGTCGGCAAGACCTATGTCATCACCGGCGCCAACAGCGGCGCGGGTTTTCAGGCGACGCGCATTTTGCTGAGCAAGGGGGCGGGCGTCGTGATGTTGAATCGCAACCCGACCAGATCAGAGACCGCCATCGCGGCGCTGCAAGAGGAGTTTGGCCCCGCGGCGAATGTCAGGCATATCCGCATGGATCTGGCGGAGCTGGCCTGCGTACGCAGCGCGGCCGCGGAAGTACTGGAGAAGGTCCCGCAGATCGATGCCCTCATCTGCAATGGCGCCATCGCTCAGGTTTCCCGACAGCAACTCACCGTCGATGGTTTCGAAAGTCAGCTCGGCGTGAATCATTACGGGCATTTCCTGCTGTGCGGGCTGCTGTTCGAGCGCATCGATGTCTCCCACGGGCGGATCGTCGTGGTCTCCAGTGAAGGCCACAAGATGGGCCTCAAAACCATCCAGTTCGACGACATGAACTGGGAGCACAACTATCACCCGAACAAGGTCTATAGCCACAGCAAGCTGGCACAGATGATGTTCGCCTATGAATTGCAGGACAGGATTGAGGCGGCCGACCGCCAGGCAGAAGTCCTTGTCTGCCATCCAGGCGCGTCCAACACCTCATTGATTCGAGACAACGCCAATCTGGCGACTCGACTCAGCTGGGCATTGATGGTGAAGACAGGGATGGCGCAGACGGCAGAGAAAGGCGCTTACCCGGAGGTCATGTGCGCCACCGAGGAGCCCCTCAAGCAGCGGGCCTACTACGGCCCGACAGGGCTCATGAATTTTGGCGGTCCGGTGGGCGAGTGTGAATTGGGGGAATTCGTTCTCGATAAGCGCACCATGACCCGGCTCTGGCAAGTCTCTAAGCGGGCAACGCGGTTTCGCTGGTCAATCTGATCTTTTGCCGACCACCGCCCTTCCCGCCCATCTTGAGGGACGCGTAGTCATAAGCTGTGTACCAATGGGAAGTGACACCCTGGGAGTCGAAACGATGACCGCGGCAATATTCTGGGCAGGAGCCCTCATGTTGCACACGAACCTCTCGCTTGCCGACAGCCTCTACGAGGAGATGCATGCCCCGGAGACGTCCATTCAGGACAGTGAAGGCAATCTCTATCGCACCGTGAAGATCGGCGCTCAGACCTGGCTTGCCGACAACCTCAGAACGACTCGCTACCAGGATGGCTCTCTCATCAGGACGGCCTTCATCCCCGAGGATGATCCCGACAATCTGCTGCCATATGGCCGTCTATATGACTGGTACGATGTCAGTGATGAACGCAATCTGTGCCCGGTGGGCTGGAGAGTCGCCTCGGATGAAGACTGGAAGACACTGGAACGCACCCTTGGCATTGCGGAGAAGGATATCGAGTCGACGGGATGGCGTGGCGATGACGATATCGCCATCACGCTCAAGGCGGCTCAACCTGACTCCCTGTTGACGTCCTTTGATCAGGCGCGCATCAACCTCACCGGCTTTTCTGCCAGGCCGGCGGGCGTCAAGTGGAAGGGCTGGTATATCACCCAGGGGGCGTACACGGAATTCTGGACCCGCACGGAGGCCGCACCGGCGAAAGCGTTTGCCAGAACATTGGCCTACTCCTGGTGGAATACCCACAAGGGCGAGATCCGCCGAGCGGCACTGGGCAAGGATGGCATGTTCTCGGTGAGATGCGTAAAGGAGTGATCAGATCACAGCACTGGGGGTAGGTGGAGGGGCACAGTCGGTAGCGAGATAGGCGCAAGGAGCGCTTGAGCAAGGACTCTGGGCCGCTGAGTCACGCTGATTGAGGACATTCGGGCATCAGCGATTGCAAGCGTGATTCAATAAAAGTCCTTGCTGAAGGGTTCCTGCCGGTTCCGGGAGCAAGATGACATCGTCGTGGTCAAGCGTCTTTCCGCAAATGGCGGGCTTCACGTTATTGTATCGTGCTGATCATTGCAGGCTGGCAGCTAGCGCTCAGAAAGACTCGACCAGGGTGTCACGCACATCCATCCCGGAGGTGATATCGGCTATCAAGCGCTCTCGCTCAAGGCATGTTCGATGCGGGTAGCAGGGACACTCTTGCCGGCATCATTCACGAAATCCGTCGCGTGATTCTTGTCTTCAATGGCCCACTTGCGAGCATGTCCGCGGCTGCCCTCCTCACTCAAGGCATGCTGCACTCTGCCTGCCGCCACACTCATGCCGCTTTCCACATAAAATTGCGTGCTACGCTCGGCTGGCTGCGCCTGCCCCATGATACGGCTCTCGCTCAATGCCTCACGGACACGGGTGTCGCTTTCGCCATTGTCGGCAAGCGCCGCATTGCTCGCAGCACACAGGGCAGCTGTCACACACAGTACTTTCATGGCTTTCATGATGTCACTTCTCGTCTTTTTGATGGGTAGGTCAGATCTATCAAACTTGCGATTTCCCAAACGTCAGATTGATGCAACGCAAGATTGATAGAGCGTAAAATTGATAGAACGTAAAATTGATGGAATGCGGAATTGATACGTCAGGTTCGTGGCACTCAAGGCCTGTGAGCCAGTTGCGTTGTCAGCCGATAGATTCCCCGAACAGACTTCACCGGCCAGCCTTGGCCACGCCCTGCCTCACATATTGAACTTCACCAGCGTCACGATACGTGACAGGCCCTGGGCCGCTGCCAATGACTGCGCAGTATTACCACGCGCATCCTTGATCGAGGGGTCCGCACCGGCCTGCAGCAGCTGCTTGATGATGTCTTCGTTGCCGAACAGGGACGCCATCATCAGTGCCGTCTGGCCACTGTAATTGCGATGATTCACATCACAGTCGGTATTGGCGAGCAGCCACTTGGCTGTCTCGTCAAAGCCGCGAAACGCTACGCCCATGAAGGCATTGCTGCCCTTCTCATCCAGAGCACACGCATCAGCACCAGCGGACTTCAGCAGCGCCAGGGTGTCGGTATGCCCGTAGTAGGCCGCGAGAATGAACGGCGTATAGCTTCGCGAGTTGGTGACGGAAAGGTCACCACCCTGCTGAACATATTCCTGGATTGCGGCATTGTCGCCGTCGCGTGCGGCATCAAAGATATCGATGTCGTCTGCCGCGACAGCCTGACCCGCCATGACCATCAGCAGCAGACTGGCCAACACCGCCAGCCATCTTCTGCCCAGGCCGTGTTGCGGCCCGCGGTGGTCTTTGGCTCGCATCGCATGGTGCATCTTGCGCTCCTCTCTGATAATGCTCTGATGTTGCTCTCGTGTTGCGGCCGGCAGAGGAGCGCAAGCTCCCCTGCCGGGTGAAACAAGCCCGGGACTTCCGTGCAGCGGTTCATCGCGATCGCATCACGCTTTTCTTCATACGCTTTGCTTTCAGCCGCTGCCTCAGATGCCTCAGTCCTCGATCAGCTCTTCCACGTCGTCCATGTCGACGTCTGCCACCTTGGCCAGACGCTCACCATATTCGTGGTCGGCCTGGTAGAAGTGGCTGACCATGATCTCGCGGATCTCCTCGTTCTTGACCTTGCTCAGGTCAGTCCCCAGCGCCTGGATCAGAGCGTCCTGATCCTGCTCGGAGAAGGAGCGATACAGCTCACCGGCCTGGGCGAAGTTCTGCTGCTTGCCGATCGGCTGCTGCTGGGTGGTGCCATTCAGGGTGTAGCGCTTGTACTCGTACTGGCTGTCATCCACCAGCGAGTCGGCGTTGCGGCTCGGCTGATAGTTGATGGAGCCGGAACGCGGCTTGGAGTAACCCGCGCCGTCCTGGTGGTTGTTGTGCACCTCATTCTTGGGCGCATTCACCGGCAGCTGCATGAAGTTGGCCCCCAGGCGATAACGCTGGGCATCGGCGTAGGCGAACAGACGCCCCTGCAGCATGCGGTCTTCGGACGGCTCGACACCCGGCACCAGGTTGGCCGGCGACATGGCCGCCTGCTCGGTTTCCTGGAAGAAGTTGTCCGGCGTACGATTCAGCGTCAGCTCACCGACCTTGCGCGCCGGGATCAGGTCTTCCGGCCACATCTTGGTGGTATCGAGCGGATTGAAATCGAAGCTGTTCAGCTTGCTCGGGTCGAGGGTCTGGATGTAGAGATCCCAGACAGGATCATCGCCGGCATCCAGATGGGTGTAGAGATCATCGGTCAGGTGGTTGAAGTCCGTGGACTGCACCTTGGCCGCCTCTTCCGGGGTCATGCCGTGGTTGCCCTGACGCGACTTCCAGGTGAACTTCACGTACTTCCAGTCGCCTTCGGCGTTGACGAACTTGAAGGCATGCACACCGGAACCATCCATCTCACGCAGGCTGGTCGGAATCCCCAGCGGCGAGTAGAGATAGGTCAGCATGTTGGTGCTTTCCGGGATGTGACTGAAGAAATCGAAGTAGCGATTCGGGTCCTGCAAGTTGGTACGCGGGTCCGGCTTCAGCGCATGGATCATGTCCGGGAACTTCATCGCATCGCGGATGAAGAACACTGGGAAGTTGATGCCCACGATGTCCCAGTTGCCCTGCTCGGTGTAGAACTTGACGGCGAAGCCACGCGGGTCGCGCAGGGTCTCGGGCGAGCCCTTGCTGTTGATCACGCTGGAGAAGCGCACGAAGACCGGCGTCACCTGGCCCTCGCCCTGGAAAGGTGCCGCGACGGTCAGGTCGGTCAGGTCCGCGGTGGCACGGAACTCACCGTAGGCACCGGTACCGCGAGCGTGGACGACACGCTCCGGTATGCGCTCGCGCTCGAAGTGCGCCAGCTTCTCCAGCAGGTGGTGGTCCTGCAGGAGTGTCGGGCCGTTCGGGCCGGCGGTCAGAGAGTTCTGGTTGTTGCCGACCGGCGCACCATTGGAGCGAGTCATCACTTCCTGCTGTGCCAGACTGCTGGCAGAAAGGCCCAGCGCCATCACGGCCGTCAGGGTCTTCATGGGAAAACGTACGTTCAGCATCTCGCAAATTCCTCGTTAAATCAGGGAGTAACGGGGCGAGGAGTATTGGCGAGAAGCTCCCATAGCAAAAATAAATAATAACTAACCATGGAATAGTGAAAACCTAATGCGTTGCAATATAAGCAACAATTGATTGCTCCCTGCCGAGAGGAATCAAAGATGGCGTCCGGCACGATGAACTGGTCTTTCTGCATGTTCATGCATACAGGGGTCTCTCTGTTGCGGTTTTCAGGTCAGATGCAAACTCCTCCATCATCGATCGCCCAGCGGGAGACCGCCAACACAAGACCTGAGGGCCAGACGTTCAGGCCAGGATTGTTGCGTCCTGTCATCCAATCCGAGCGGCTCTGGATACTCGATGCTGCCCCTCAACCACCATCCATCCGCACGGACGCAGGCCCACCGTGAACCCACTCCCCCACTTTCCGCGTTGTCCTTCGCTGCCAACGCCTTGTCAGGCATGTCCATAGGCCAGAAACGACAACGGCCCCTCATGTTGAGGAGCCGTTGTCGTGAAGTCTTGCGACGTATCTGTCAGCGCATCCCGCGGTTACGCCTGACGATTCGTCTTCTTCGGCTTGCGCTGGAAGGCCGGCATGTCATCGATGACCAGCACCGGATTCAGCTCTTCCTTGGGGAAGTCATTCTTGAGCCAGCGCAGCATCGAGAGCGCCAGAATCAGCATCACCGGGATCATCGGCAGCGCCACCACGATGGTCGAGGTCTGTACCGTCTGCAGGCCTCCCAACTGGATCAGCGCAACGCCGACGGCCGCGATAAGGAAGGCCCAGATCAAACGGAACGAGCGTTTGGGTTCCTGATACCCGGACAGCTTGCGTGAGGTCACTGAGGCCAGCACGTAGGCCGAGCTGTCCAGCGTGGTTGCCAGGAAGATGAAGCACAGCAGGATGAAGGCCACCGTGACCAGCTTGGCGTACGGCAGGGTCTGCAGGATACCTTCCACCGCCAGCGGGATACCGCCACTGTCCAACAGCGCCTTGATATCCAGCGCGCCGCTGATCTGCAGATCCAGCGCGTAACCGCCCCACACCGCGAAGAACACCCAGGTGCCCAGCGAACCGAATACCAGCTCGGCGATGATCAGCTCACGGATGGTACGACCGCGTGAGATACGCGCCACGAACAGCCCCACCATCGGCGCGTAGGCGATCCACCAGGCCCAGTAGAAGACGGTCCAGTCCTTCCAGAAGGTGGAATCCCCTGCCGGATCGGTCCACAGGCTCATCGGGATGAAGTTGCCCAGGGTCTTGCCGAGGCTGTTGACGAAACCTTCGACCATGAACTGCGAGTCACCGACGATGAAGGTGAAGGCCAGCAGGAAGATCGCCAGGATCACGTTGACGTCGGAGAGAATCTTGATGCCCTTGGCCAGGCCGAACCAAACACTGGCCGAGAACATCGCCGTCCAGATGCACAGAACCGCGACTTCCAGCCCGAAGTTGGCCTCCATGCCGAGGATGCCACTGACCAGCTGCGAGACCAGCGGTACCGCCAGCCCCAGCGAGGTGCCCACGCCGCCGACGATCCCGAACACGACGATGGAGTCCAGCAGCACGCCCCAGGCGCCATCCGCATGACGGCCCAGCACGCCGCGCGAGGCGACGGACAGACGCACGCCATCACGCTTCTTGACGTACATGGAGTAGGCGATCGGCAGGCCCGGCAGGCAATAGAAGGCCCACGGCGTCAGCCCCCAGTGGAACTGACCGAAGGCCAGCGCCCACTCCGCGGCCTCACGGCTCTTGGCCGCCACGTGATAGGCCGGCGAGGTGTAATAGTAGATCGGCTCGACCCACGCCCAGTTGACGATCGCGATCCCCATCCCGCAGGTGAAGATCATCGCCACCCAGCTGAAGTAGGAGAAATCGGGCGTGTCCTCTGCCCCGCCCAGGCGGACGTTGCCGTAGCGGCTGAAGGCCAGCCAGATGAGGAATCCGACGACGCTCAGGCCGGCCACCAGATACAGCCAGCCGAACTTGCCGGTGGCGAAGGAGAAAGCGGCATTGATCAGCGCGGTGCTGGCATCCGGGAACAGGATGACCGGGCCGATGAAGGCCAGGATGACCAATACGGCGGGGATGAAGACACGCGGGTCCAGATGATCGCCATCACTGGCGGGGGGAACTGCTTCTTGCACGACTACCACCTTAGTGAGAAAGCCCGAGCAAGAGGGGCGAGACGTCGCTCTTGCTCGGGCAGTTCGCTGTATTCAATAATTTTTCGTAATAAAAAGAGCGCGGTATTATACATTTTTTTATTCCACGCGCATTATACTTTCCCGGCAACCGCGGGGAGCATGAATCGCGACACGGTATTTTCTCATGCAAACATGAATTTCATTCATTAACCCCGCGCTGCACGCTCCCCCTCCTCGCGCCCTCCTCGTGCCTTCTTAACGCCTTCCTCGACCAAGTTTCCGCCAGACGCGAACAGGCCACCGACACGTCAATGTCGGCGGCCTGTGGTTCTCAAGCGCTCATGAGCGGCGACTGTCACGCAGAAGCCAGCACCTGCCGCGGCAGTCTTACCGCCCCTTACTTCGCGAGGGTCTCGCCAGCCGATGCGCCAACGTCACACGCAGAAGCCTCGACGTTCACCTCGTGTCACAAGACACTCAGCGCTTGAGCACTTCTCATGCGCCGGAAGCTGCCCCCTGCCAGCTCAGGGTCAGGCAAGCCGGCCTTGAGCGATCAGCACTGGCTGACGTACTGGGTCTTGATATAGGAATCCAGCGCTTCGATGCCCCCCTCGACGCCATAGCCGCTATCGCCCCAGCCCCCGAGCGGCACCTCGGCAAAGTGCGCCGGCACGTCATTCACGCCGATCGTGCCCGCATAGATGTTGTCCTTGAAGAACTGCTGACGCGTCGGGTCGTGCGTGAAGACATAGGCCGCCAGGCCGTAATCGACGCTGTTGGAAAGCGCGATGACCTCCTCATCCGTGCGGTAAGGCGTAATGGGCACGACCGGGCCGAAGATCTCGGTCTTCATCAACTCGGACTCCGGGTGCACATTCGTCAGTACGGTCGGGGCGAAGAAGAAGCCCTTGTCGCCCAGACGCTTGCCGCCGACTTCCACCTTGGCACCACGATGGCAGGCATCATCCACCAGGGCCTGCATGGCATCCAGACGGCGGATATTGGCCAGGGGCCCCATCTGGGTACCCGCCTGGCGGCCATCACCGACATTCAGCTCGGCGGCAGCGGCAGTGAAGGTCGCCACGAAGCGCTCATAGACACTCTCGTGCACGAAATAACGCGTCGGCGAGACACAGACCTGACCGGCGTTGAAGAACTTCTTGGCCACCAGCATTCCGGCGACGCTCTCCACGTCGCTGTCCTGCGCGACGATGACCGGCGAATGGCCCCCCAGCTCCATGGTGACCGGCTTCATGTACTCACCGGACTTGGAGGCCAGCAGCTTGCCCACCGGCGATGAGCCGGTGAAGGTGATCTTGCGCACGGCAGGATGCTCGATCAGACGCGAGGAAATATCCCCCGGCTTGCCCAGCAGCAGGTTGATGGCCTTGCCCGGGACACCGGCATCCAGCAGGGCCTGCACGAGCGCGATCGACGAGCCCGGCGTCTCTTCCGCCGGCTTGAGGACGCAGGAGCAACCCGCCCCCAGCAGCCCCGCCAGCTTCTTGGCCGTCAGCACGACCGGGAAGTTCCACGGCGAGAAGGCGGCGACGACGCCCACCGGCATCTTGCGAATCTCGATGCGATTGCCCGGCGTACGGCCCTGAATCAAGCGCCCGGCGATACGACGCGCTTCTTCACCGCCCCACTCCAGGAAGTCTGCTGCGCGTTCGATCTCACCCTCTGACTCCGCCAGCGGCTTGCCCTGCTCCTGGGTCAGGATGGCTGCGATGTCCGACTTGCGTGCGCGCAGCAGATCGGCAGAACGCTTGAGGATCTCACCGCGCTTCCACTGCGGTACCGCCTTCCACTCCTCGAGCCCCTCTTTGGCGGAAGCCACTGCGGCGTCGATATCCTCGGCGCTGGCATGCAAGAACTTCCCGATCACCGACTCGTTGGCCGGGTCGATGACCTGCTCGCGAACGTCGCTGCTGCCGTCGGTCCAGTGTCCATTGATCAAAAGCTTGTAATTGTTCATGGCGTCCTCTTGGTGACATCTAGCTCGCTGATGACGGCCTGAGCCGGCCATAGCGAAGGGATTATGACGTATGTGAAATCACGTACTTGCGTGAACTGAAGGCTTGCGTGAACTCATGGGCTTGCCTGACTCAGCGCGCGATACCTGCCGGCTGCGGCGCAGATTCCGGCGCCGCTGAACCGGCCTTGAACTTGCCTTTCAACCAGTCGATGAACATCGCCTCACCTGGCGTATGGGTGCCATTGGCCGGCTCGAGCACATAGAAATCCTCGACGCTGGCGACCTCGCCGCCCGGAACCTTGACCAGCTGGCCGCTGGCCAGGTGGTCACCGACCAGCGAGTCCAGTGCCAGCGTGACGTAAGGCCCATTGGCGGCCAGCTCATAGGCCAGCAGATTGTTCTCCACCGACAGGGCCGGCTGGCAGCTCTGCAGGGGGATGCCATTCTGGTGGGCCCACTCCAGCCAGCCGGTGCGATTGCCCATGATGGCCACCAGTGGATGCGTCAAGACGTCTTCCAGTGAGGTGATCCGAGCGGCCAATTCGGGCGAGCACACGGGGTAGGTGGTGTCCCGGCTCAGGCGATGGCAGTGATAGCCTGCCCAGCCGCCCTCGCCGTAGCGAATCTCGACACCGGCGCTGCTCTGATCGAAGTCCGACAACCAGAACCCGGTGTAGAGCTCGAAGGAGACGCCCGGACACAGGGCATGGAATTCATGCAGGTGGCGGGTGAGCCAGTGCTCCACGAAGGAGTAGTTCGCCCGCACCGTGACCGTGTCGCGTCGATCACGGCCGAACATCTGATCGGTCGCGTTCGAGATGCTGTCCAGCGATACCTTGATGACGTTGTAGTAATGGCGTCCCACATCGGTCAGTGCCACGCCCTTCTTGCTGCGGGTAATCAACCGCTTGCCCAGATACTCTTCCAGCGACTTGAGCTGCTGGCTCACCGCGGATTGGGTCACGCTGAGGCGTTCAGCCGCCAGCGTGATGGAGCCGGCGTCGACGACGGCCTTGAAGATGAACAACCAGTTATGGGGAGGGGGACGTTTCATCGCTGCTTCTCTGCTGCCTGCCTGGACCATGCTCGAACCTTCCGATTTCGAGCCTCGATACCCCGTCGCTTCCTTGATCGGGGCGGCGTGCCTGGCATCCTAACGCTCTCGCCTGACAGGCACGCGGCATTACGACCACTCTCAGACTTTTTCCACCGGCTTTAGCTTGATCTTGATGCTCTCGAAGTCCGCATCGGCGTGCAGATAGCGGAAGGTGGAGATCATCATCGCGATCATCACGAACACCAACGGCAAGGCGACGATGATCGAGGCGGTCTGCAGACTCTTCAGGCCACCCACGAACAGCAGTGACAGCGGGAAGATGGTGATGACGAAGCACCAGAACAGGCGATTGCTCTTTTCAGGCTCCTGCCCTTCGCCCAGCTGGCGCGAGGTGGCACAGGCCAGCACATAGGCCGCCGAGTCAAAGGTGGTCGCCAGCAGCACGATGCCGGAGATGACCAGCGCGATCAGCACCAGGGCAGCGCCGGGCAGCTGATTGAAGACCTCGATGACCGCCGCCGGCGCCCCCGCGGAATTGACCAGCTCTGCCACCTGCAGCTGACCGGTCATCTGCAGATCCACCGAATACCCTCCGACCACGACATAGAACAGCGCGGTGCCGGCGGTCCCGAAGACCAGCATGCCGACGATGACTTCGCGGATGGTGCGCCCCTGGGAGATACGCGTCACGAACATGCCCACGAAGGGGGCGTAGGCGATCCACCAGGCCCAGTAGAAGACGGTCCATGCCTGCGGGAAGCCACCCTTGGCCACGCTGTCGGTCACGGTGCTCAGCTCGAGGAAGTGCTGCAGCGTATAGCCGACGGAATCAAAGCCCAGGCTGATGATGAAGTGCGTCGGGCCGACCAGCAGGATGTAGGCCACGATGGCCAGCGTGACGACGGTAGAAAAGATGCTCAGTCGCTTGATGCCCTTGTCCAGCCCGAGACCGCTACTGATGGTGAAGACAGCGGTGCAGACCAGAATGATGGCGATATCCAGCTCCACCCCCGGCGTCAGGCCGAAGACACTCGCCAGTGCGGTGCTGATCATCGGAGTGCCAAGTCCCAGCGAGGTGGCGGCGGCGCCCAGCATGCCGAACAGGAACAGGTAATTGATGGCGGTGCCAAGCGGCCCGTCCACCAGCCCGCCCAGAGCGCCACGGCAGGACTCGCTGAGGTTGTAGATGTGGGTCTGGCGCACATAGAAGATGTAGGACATCGCCACGGCGGGGACGCAGTACATGGCCCAGGCGGAAGGCCCCCAGTGGAAGATGCCGTAGGCCTGCCCGATGGTGTAGAGCGCGGGGTCCTTGGCGTCCATGCCCAGTGGCGGCCAATTGAAGTGGAAGCCCCATTCGGTGCCCGCCCACAGCATCAGCCCGGTCGCGTTGCCGGCCAGGAAGACCATCATGATCCACGAGCTCTTGGAGAACTCGGGCTTGTCGGTCTGGCGGGCACTCAGGCGAATGTCGCCGAAGCGTGAGATGGCGAGATAGACCAGAAACAGCATGCAGGCGAGCGGCATGCCCAGGAAGACGACGTCGAAGTTGCGTGTCATCCAACCGAAGATCATGTCCATCGACTGCTTGCCCTGCTCGGGGAACAGGATCAATGGCAAGGCGACGGCGGCGACGATCAGGATGCTGATGATCTGCATTCTGCGATTGCTGTTGGACGGCGCGGAGGCAGATCTCTCCTGCGCGCCCTTATCAGAGGCGGCGTAAGACATGGCGTTATCCTTTTTATCGTTATAAGTGCATGGTGCTGTTGAATCGGCGTGGCGAACGCTCGGCCTGAATGCGGGGTGGGCTCCTCGGGTTGGCGCACCCGAGGAGTCCTGGCCAATGCCTGGCAGGCATGGCGATGGCGCTTCGCAAACATGGCTCGTCGACTCGCGACGTATTCCTCAAATCCTTTTTTTCAAATTCTTTTATTCAAATCCTTTTTTCATATCCTTTTTCAAATCCTGTAATCATGACCTGTCTTTCAAGCTCTGGTCCTTTAATTGGCGCAGCGGGTCAGTCAGCCCGGGCCGACGTCGTCATGCGATCGACGATGGTGGTCGCCATGCCCAGGTAGGAGGCTGGCGACAGCACGGTGGCCAGCTGCTCCGGACTCAGGTGGCGGGTGACGGCCGGATTGGCGCACAGCGCGGCATGCAGCGAGATACCATCACGCTGCGCGTCACGGCAGGCCGCATAGACGACATCGTGGGCTTCCTGACGCCCCATGCCCTTGGCCAGCGCCATCATCGCCGATTCGGCCACGATCAGGCCCTGACTCAGCCCCAGATTCTTCTCCATCTGCTGCGGGAAGACTTCCAGCCCCTCGAGCACGAAGACCGCCTGGGAGACCGCACAATGAGCAAGCACGAAGGCCTGCGGAAGCCCGATCCACTCGGCATGCCAGGGGCCGGTTGCGCGTTCGAAATCAGCTTCCTGGGCATCCATCAGCAACGCGGCCGCCTTCTTGACGCCCATGTTGCAGCCACGAATCACCTCGCAGGAGATGGGGTTACGCTTCTGCGGCATGGTGGAAGAGGCTCCGCGGTCCTTGACGAACGGCTCGGACAGCTCGGCAATCTCATCCATGCACATGATCATGATGTCGAAGGCGATCTTGCCCAGCGCTCCGGTCATGAGCGCCAGATGGCAACCGGCTTCGGCAAAGCCATCGCGGGTCGCATGCCAAGGGACCTGCGGCGCATTCAGTCCCAGCTCCTCGGCGAAGGCTGAGGTCAGTGCCTCGGCATTGTGCTCGATGGAGGCCAGCGTGCCGGCAGCGCCCCACAGCTGGGCGTTCAGCACCCGCGGCTGCATCTCGCTCAGGCGGGTACGCGCTCGGCGCACGCCGTCCAGCCAGATGGCGGCCTTGTAGCCGAAGGTCACCGGCAAGGCATGTTGCAGATGCGTGCGCCCCGCCATCACGGTCTCACGATGCTCACGTGCCAGCGCCGCCAGTGCCTGCTCGACACGCTCAAGGTCGCGATCGATCAATGCCAGACCTTCGCGTATCTGCAGCACGGTGCCGGTATCCATGATGTCCTGGGTCGTCGCTCCCCAGTGCACATAGCCACTGGCCGAGGGGCCGGCGGCTTCGGACAGTTGACGCACCAGCCCCAGTACCGGGTAGCCCACGATGCCGGCGTCGCGTGCCAGGCGCGGCATGTCGACGCGCATCTCGCGCGCGGCGTCATCGATCTGCTGGCCTGCCTGGGCAGGAATGATATCGAGCCGTGCCTGGGCGCGCGCCAGCGCGGCCTCCGCCTGCAGCATGGCGGTTACCCGCGCCTCATCATTGAAGACGGCCTGCATGGCCTCGGAGTGAAACAACGGCGCGAAGAGTTGTGAGTCGGTAATGGAAGCGGTCATGACGATGTCCTGGCGGCTCCCCGGTGACAGGGAGCGCTTGATGGGCCGCGCAAGGGACTCCCCTGTCACGGATCATTGGCTGAGCGGCTGGCGAATGAAGAAGCGGATAGCAGCGAGTGGCAGAGACAGCCAGGCTGTCCCTGCGGGCAATCAGCCCTCGCCGCTCATCACGATGGAGGCGCGTGTCACCTTGCGAGCCAGTGAATCGGCCAGCGCATTCTCGACACATTCGAGGGAATACTCGGTATCCAGCAGCTTCTCGAACGGCAATGTCGTCATGTTGTCGCTGAGGAATTTCAGCGAGTGCCACAGATAGCGAGGCTGGTAGCGCATCACCGGAATGATGGTGACCTGCTGACGGGTGATGAAGCCCGGGTCAACGGCGATGGTCTTGCCCGGCGTGACATTGCCCATCGTCACCAGCTTGCCGCCGCTGCGCACCAGCTCGATGCCCTCGACGAACGCTTCCGGGACGCCCGCGACTTCCAGGCAGACATCGGCGCCATTGCCACCGGTCAGCTCCTTGAGACGCTCGATACGCGATTCCTTGCTCGGGTAGTCCTTGAAGTTGATCACGTTGTCGGCGCCGAACTCCCGCGCCAGTGCCAGGCGCCCTTCATCGGCGTCGATCACGGTGACAGTCGCGCCCTTGCGATGGGCGATCGCCGTGGCGTAGATGCCGAGGCCACCCGCACCCTGGACCACGACGTGGTCCTGCATCTTGACCTCCGCCAGATCCAGGCCATAGAAGACCTGTGATAGGGCGCAGTTGGCGCCTGCCGCCAGCTTGTCGGGCACGTTGTCCGGCACCTTGTAGAAGAACTGGCCGGGGTGAATGAAGTAATGGGTAGAGAAGGTAGTGTGGAAGTGCGGCGCTTCCTGGGGGGATCTGGCCCAGAAGCTGTAGGCGTTCTCACACAGGTTGAGCTTGCCGGATTGACAGGCCGGACAGCGCTGGCAGGCGATGAAATAGGTCGCCGCGATGCGGTCGCCCACGGCCAGCGGCACACCGGCATTGTCCGTCGTGACGCCCTCGCCCAGCTGATCGATCACCCCGACGGTCTCATGTCCCAGACCACCGCTCTTCTTGGGGTGCTCGCCCTTCCAGATATGCAGCTCTGACCCGCAGACGTTGCTGCACAATACCTTGACCACCACGGCGCCCGGCCCCGGGGCTGGCACATCGAATTCCTGATAGCCCAATTTGCCCGGCTCACTCATCACTGCAATCTTGCCTTTCATGTTCCACCTCTGAATTATGTGTCCAGCTTGCGCGATAAAAATACGGGTACTTGAACAAGACGTCGTACCCGCCAATGGCGCGCTACCCAAACGCAAGACTGGTAAAAAGGGGGCTTTCTGTGGAGCCCGCTCAATTCTCTCTCTCGACTGGCTCTCGAAAGTTGATCAACAGGCGCTCAACAAGTGCGCAACAGCGCTTTCAATCATGCTCTCAATCGCGCTCTCAACATCCGCGTGACGGCGTGACGGATCGCCAAAAATCAGATCACACCATTCTTGCGTGTTTCCAGGGTTTCCTGAATGGAAATGACCGGCTCATCCCAAGGGTGACTGGCAAAGATACTCAGAATCACCTGATCAAGAATCTTCTTGTCACGCACGATGGAAAATTCGACCAGTGTGGAATCCGTCATGTAAGGCTCATCGATATTTCCCGCATAGGTATCGCAGCCGGCACGCGGCGTACAGCGCTCGGTACCGGAATGCGAACACCAGGAAACCCCATCATAATTTCCGTACTTCAGGTTGGTCGCCGTCTTGACTGATGCCAACACCTTCTCGAGGTATTCCTCAAGAACAAAGACGCGAACACGGTAGGACTCTACCAGTTGGATGTCGCACGCCACTGAGCTATTCATTCGTAATATCCATCAGTCGATTTGATAAGGGTGCTGAACTGCTCGCCATCATGACCGAACCAGACATCTGCCTTGCTTGCGGCCGACAGTTTCTTGATGCGCTCGATGGTCTTCATGTAGCCGATGGAGTCATAGAGCGTGGCGGGCAGGCGTGCGGGAGGCCCGTAGTTCTCGGCGGAGTAGACCGCGTCGGAGGCCAGGATGATGTTGTTGCTGCCGGCCATCTCGATCTTCAGACCGAGCATCCCGTAGGAATGACCACTGCCGAAGTTGAGAATCTCGATGCCATCCAGCAAGGTAAGGTTGTCTTCTTCCGGCTTGATGATGCGCCAGGCAAGGTTGCTCTTTATCCAGGCATCCATGTCAGCCCAGATGAAGCCATCGGCGTCACGGTTGTGGGCGTAATGCACCAGGGCGGCATTGAATTCGTCCTGATGAACGATGATCTGTGCATTGGTGAAAAGCTCGAGACATCCTGAGTGATCAAGATGCAGGTGCGACACCACGACATAGTCGATTTCGCGCGGGTCCATGCCAATCTCTTCGAGTCGGCTGTGCAGATGACAATCCTGACCGTCCACTTCGGCGGTAAAGTGGAGCAGATTCTGGATCGCCGATGGCCAACGGCCATTCTCGCCCATGCCATCCGGATGGCAGGCAGTATCGAACAATACCTTGCCATCAGGGTGATCAATCAACACGGTATAGACAGGGAATTCGACCAGCGTGTTCGGCTTGTGTGGATCCTGTGCACTGGCGGGATCATGCATGCTGACCATGAAGTTCTTGTCCATCTTCATGCGTCCATTATCCAGCACATAAACCTTGGGATACTGCTTGATCAGGTTGGACATTTCTGTACGACCTCGGCGTTTGGCATGTCGTTATTGTCATAGTTATCGTTGGCGCTCAGGCAATATCGACCCACGCCCAATCAGTGACAAACGCTATTTTTTAATGTTACCCCTTAGGTTTACTTATGTTTGCAAAATGCCACTGCAACGCCACCCTCTTGTGGCCCGTCACCCCGCATGGCGACTGGGTTCTTGCAGATTGCGAGCGGGTGGGAAGCCTCGGCTGTTCAGCATGCAATCCCCCCGCTTTTCCGCCTGCCTGCGACTAATGACGTAGCGCCAGATGACACCTGTGGTGGCTCAGCGCGCAGCAAGGTCGTGATGGGTGCAGGTGACCCACTTCGCGAATGGTTTTCCTGCAGCGCTCACGCGCAGGCCGCCTTGAGATCAGCCAGCCGGTCAGCACAAAAAAACGCCCCACCTCGTGAATCACGAGATGGGGCGTTGGAACGTCTCAGGCGCTATCGACTGCCTTCAGTCGGCGGCCCTCAGTGAACAATCACCATATGGCGGGATCAGCTTGGCAGATACTCTTCACTCCAGCTTTCGGACACCACGCCCTCCTCGATCAACTGATCGATCTCTTCGTCGCTGTGATCAAGGCCCTTGAGCACCGAGCGGGTCGAGGCGCCGTATTTCTCGGCCGGCGACAGCGGGTAGATGCGTCCACGCCGCGGGCGGATGGCGTAGGGGTCAAGCTGGGTGATCTCGTGACCGCTGGGGTGGTCCGAGTAGACCGAGAACGAATAGCTGCCGGCATCGATCCCGGTCCGCTCGCCAGCCGGGTGGACGTTGTAGGAGCGCAATGTCTCCAGGTTCTCGCACACGGCCGCGGCGATATCCGCCGCCTGCAGTCGCTCGACCCAGTCATTGGCTCGCGCGCTGATGAAACGCGGTGCCAGGTAGGCAGCACGCTCCTCACGCGGGATTTCCGGCAATTCTTCCAGCCCCTCGACCTTGCGGAATTTCTCCAGCTCCGACTCATAGACACTGACCAGCAGGATGCCATCGGAGGCCGAATAGAAACGCGCCAGATCATCGTAGCCGGTCGCCTCACGACCGGACGGCTCGTCGAACAGGCCACGGCGCTCATAGTCATAGCAGAACGGCAACTGGGCCAGGCCGCTCAGCGCCGAGAGCGAGGTCTTGATGCGCGAGGTGCGACCGGTCTTGAGCTTGCGATACAGCGCGGTGGCAATCCCCAGCGACGCGCCAAAGCCGCACATGACATCGATGGTGCCGACGTGGGCATGCTCTTCGGGGGTATCCATGCTGCCACCGAAGCGCAGCATGATGCCGGTGGTGGCCTGCACCAGATCGTCATAGCCGAGGTAGTTGGTGCGCGGCCCGGGCAGCACACCACTGAAGCAGTCCAGCTGGCAGAAGACGGCGTCCGGATTCAGCTCGCGCATGGCCTCCTCGCTCAGCCCCATGGAGGCCACCTGTCGGTCGGTGGCATTCCAGACCACCACATCGCTCTGGCGAATCAGCTCATCCAGGATGGCGCGCCCGCGGGGCTGTCTGACGTCGGTCAGCAGCGAGCGCTTGGAGCGCATGTGCGACAGGCCGAAGATGACGGTATTCCAGCAGTCATAGAACGGCTTGGCCGGATCGACCTTGATGACCTCGGCACCGAAGCGCGCCAGATACGCCACCGAGTGCGGCCCGGCGATCACGTTGCACAGATCCAGAATCTTGACGCCTTCCAGCCAGCCATCGCGGGCATTGCGTGCCCGCACCCGCGGCAGCTTGGTCTCGATACGGGTCAGCACCGACAGCGCATGGGTGACGCTCACCCAGCGCCGCGGCCTGGGCGTCAGCATCTCCTGGCCGCTGTCGGCCATCCACACCATCGGGCCGGGCTGGATCATCAGCCCGAATTCCGGGTCCTCGACCTCGACCATCAGGCCCGCCGTCTCGGCGTGGTCATCGTGGATCCACTCCTGCAGCCAGCGCTGCGGCGCACCGGGGAACTTGCCCTTGCCGAAGATCTTCTCCCATTCCTTGGAGGTGCGCGTGAGGAAGACTTCCTTCATGCGCGCCGCGATATGGTCCGCCCAGGACTTGGGCAACGGATAGACGCCCAGCGACATGTCGGATTGCCATTCGCTGCTCGGGCGATAGGTATCCGGCTCCTCGCTCATGCCTTCAGCGACCAGCTCATCGTAGAGGCCCAATACCTTCAGGCAGCGCTTGGCGTGCTCGCGGTGACTCGGACAGACCACATAGAACATGCGGCCATCCTTGCACTTGTAGCTGCGATAGAAGGGATCGAGCAGCTCCTGCAGCTCGTCGTAGTCGAGATTCATCGGCTGGCCCTCGATACGCCGACGTTCGATCTCCTTCTCGCGCTGGGTCTTGTAGCGCTCCGGCAGGCCCTCGATCTTGATCGAGTTGTAGCAGAGCCCTTCCATCAGCGCGCAGACCAGCGGCACCTCGATCTCGTCGCCCATGCCGGTCCGCTCGCGGGCCTGCAGCGCCAGTACCACCGAGGAAGCCGCCAGCATGGTGCCGTAGGCCGAGCCCAGCGGCAGCGGCGAGAAGGACGGGTTGATGCCCATCAGCACCCGGTTGAGGCCCATGTCGGTGAAGACGCCGGAATTGGCGGCGATCACGCTCTCGAAGGCGCGCCAGTCGCGGCGCAGGGTGTCATTGGAGGCAAAGCCTGGAATCGACAGCGTGATCAGCTCATTGCGCTCCTCGCGCAGGGCCTGGAAGTCGATGCCCAGCCGCTTCATGACCCCGGGGCGGAAGCTCTCGATCACGATGTCGGCCTCCTCGATCAGCGCCAGCGCCTGCTCGACGCCCTCCTCTGACTTGAGGTTCAGCGAGACGATCAGCTTGTTGCGATTGAGCGTGGCGTTGGCCGGCGACTGCCACATCGGCCCGCCGGGCGGATCGACGTGAACCACGGTGGCGCCCAGGTCGGCGAGGATCATGGCGACGGCCGGGCCCGCCATGTATTGACCGAAATCGATGACCTTGACGTCAGTCAGCGGCAGGCGGGTTTCGGAGTGGATTGTCATCGGTGCGGTCCTTCTGTCCGGGGGGCATGCGGGTTGCGTCAGCCCCGGTGAGCGTCATGTGTTGAGAGCATGTGTTGAGAGAGACAGGAAAAAGTGCACTCAGCGAGGCTTGGCGTCATCGCGCGGGCTGGGAGTCTCCAGCACCAGATGCGGTTCCAGCACCTTGCGCGCGAAGTCCTGGCGCAACCAGCGCACCAGCGACCAGGTCAGGATGAACAGCACCGGAATCATCGGCAGCGCGACCACGATGGTGGAAGTCTGCACCGCCTTGAGGCCGCCCAGCTGGATCAATGCCACCCCGACACCGGCGATCAGGAAGGCCCAGATCAGACGCACGCTGCGCTTGGGCTCCTGATAGCCGGAGAGCTCACGCGTGGTCACCGATGCCAGCACATAGGCCGAGCTGTCCAGGGTGGTGGCCAAAAAGATGAAGCACAGCAGGATGAAGCTTGCGGTGATCAGCTCGGAGAACGGCAGCGTGGCGAGAATCGCGGACACGGCGCCGGGGATACCGCCGTCGTTGAGTGCAGCCGCGACATCCAGGGTGCCACTCACCTGCAGGTCCAACGCATAGCCGCCCCAGACCGCGAAGAACACCCAGCAGCCCAGCGAGCCGAACACCAGCTCGGCGATGATCAGCTCACGAATGGTGCGCCCCCGCGAGATACGGGCGACGAACAGCCCCATCATCGGTGCGTAGGCGATCCACCAGGCCCAGTAGAAGACGGTCCAGTCCTTCCAGAAGGTCGAATCGCCCACCGGGTCGGTCCACAGGCTCATGGTCACGAAGCTCGACAGCATGGTGCCGAGGCTGTTGACCCAGCCTTCCACCATGAACAGCGACGGCCCGGCGATGAAGGTGAAGGCCAGCAAGGCGATGGCCAGAATCACGTTGATGTCGGAGAGAATCTTGATGCCCTTGGCCAGCCCGAACCACACACTGGCGGAGAAGATCGCCGTCCAGATCAGCAGCACCCCCAGATTGAGCGCAAAGGACGGCTCGATGCCCAGCAGATCGCCAAGCAGTCGTGATACCAGCGGCACCGCCAGTCCCAGCGAGGTGCCGACACCGCCGACGATGCCGAACACCACCACGGCATCCAGCAACACGCCCCACCAGCCATCGGCACGCTTGCCGAGCACGCCGCTGGAGGCCACGGAAAGACGCACGCCCGGGCGATTGCGCACATACATGGAATAGGCGATGGGAATCGCCGGCAGGCAATAGAACGCCCAGGGCGTCAGCCCCCAGTGAAACTGGCCATAGGCCAACGCCCACTCGGCGGCCGCATCACTGCCGGCCTTGACGTCAAATGGGGGGCCGGTGAAATAGTAGATCGGCTCGACCCACGCCCAGTTGACGATGGCGATACCGATGCCGCCGGCGAAGATCATCGCGACCCAGCTGAAATACGAGAACTCCGGCGTGTCCTGCGGGCCGCCCAGACGGACGTTGCCGTAGCGGCTGAACGCCAGACCGATCAGGAACACGACGACGGAGAAGCCCGCCAGCAGGTAAAGCCAGCCAAAATTGTCGGTCGCGAAGGCGAAGGCCGCATTGACGGCAGCCTCACCGGATTCAGGAAACAGGATGATGGGAATGATGAGGCCGGCGATGACGAGCACCGAGGGCAGGAAAACCCGCCAGTCGATCTCGTCGCGGGCCTTGTGGGAGGCGCGGGGCTCGCGTGTCGGGCTCCCGCTGCCGGAAGCCGTCTTGGGCGCAGAACTGCTCATGTTGATCACCGTTATTGTGGTTATGCGGTTCGGTGTTTAGGCGAGGTCCACCGCGATCGGCGTATCGCTGGTGGACCACTCAACGCATGGTGTTGAAAGGGGCTAAAGGGTCTGGCTGTCCAAAGTCGGAAGCTCTGACGCGTCCATCGCTTGCCGTCAATTGGCAGACACGGCACAAACGAGGCCGAGACTCGTCAGTCCCGCTCAATCGGGACAGAATTGCGCAATGCCATCCTCGAAGGACCAATCGATATCGTGATTCTCCGAGATCGTGATCAGGACGTTGCCGGGGGCAATTCCCGGGTTTCTGGCCAGTGCCTCGACCACTCTGGCGTAGAACGCCTTCTTGGCCTGGTCCGGCTTTCCGCTGCGCATCACCAGATGCATCATCACGCGGTCCTGATCGCGTGACTGGAATTCGAGGTCCTGATCGGCACATTCATGGATCACCTGGTAGCGATCATCTGCCGGAAAATCCAGGGTCTCGATGACGGCGGCATTGACCTCATCGGCAATCGCCTTGCGATAAGCATCAGACTTGCCTTTCAGAACATTGATGGTGACAAAGGGCATCATGGCCTCCGCTGGCACCCGGGCAAGGGGTGCGGTGAATGAACATCGAATTTGCCAGACCCCGGGGCCTAGCGATGACGGAAGACCGGCGCACGCTTGGCAACGAAGGCGCTCATGCCCTCCTTCTGCCCCTCGGTCGCGAAGGCAGCCTGAAAGAGCAGACGCTCTTGACGAAGCCCTTCATTGAGCGGGGTCTCGAAGGCCGTGTTGACGGCTGACTTGGCCATCTTGACCGCCGGCGTGTTGTAGCCCGCGATGGTATGCGCGGCCTCGAGCGCGTTCTGCATCAGCTCATCCTTGGGCACGACCCGCGCCACCAGGCCAATCTCCTTGGCCTCCTGAGCGCCGATGTTGCGGCCGGTCAAGACCATATCCATCGTCATTGCCTTGCCGACCGAGCGGGCCAGGCGCTGTGATCCGCCGATGCCCGGCAGGATGCCCAGCTTAATTTCCGGCTGACCAAACTGGGCGTCTTCCGAGGCAATTATGAAGTCGCACAGCAGGGCCAGTTCACAGCCGCCACCGAGGGCAAAACCACTGACGGCGGCGATGATCGGCTTGGAAATCCTGCGCACCTCGTCCCAGGGCGAGAGAAAGTCATCCATGTAGAAATCAGTGAAAGACTTCTCGGCCATTTCCTCGATGTCCGCACCGGCGGCAAAGGCGCGGGGATTGCCGGTGATGACGATGGCGCCGATGCCCGGGTCGGCGTCCAGCTCGCGGAGGACCGCAAGCGTCTCCTCGGCCAATTGGCGGTTGAGCGCATTCAGGCTTTTCGGGCGATTGAGGATGATCAACCCGACGCGCTCGCGGCGCTCGACGACGATCATCTCGAGAGTTTCCGGCTCCGGCGCGTCAGACGCCGACTGTTTGGCCTGGGGTTGCGATTTCACCATCTTGTTCATTCTTGTCTCCCGATGTCGGGTGGCGTCACTCTGGCGTGAGTTCTGCGTAAATTCGGCGTACTTACTGCGCATCGCAGGACGTTGCGGTACTGGGCGATGACGCGTCACTGGATGACGCGGCGTCTGGCGCTGCGCCGCGCGTTTTCGCGGCGGTACCTGATGACTTGCGAGCCGGACGGGCCTTGTGTGCGCTGCCATTCTCGCTGCGATTCTCGACTGTCTGTTCGCTGCCATTCTCGACAGGCTGTCCGCCGTGCTTCTGGCGGTCAGATTCGGGCAGATGATAGGCACCATGGCGTGCCATCAGCTCGTCCAGAATCGCCTCGCGATGCTGGCCAAGGCCCGGCGCACTGCAGGGCACCTGACTGTCGATGTCCCGACGACCCGTGAGCTTGATCGGATTGCCCGCCGTCCTGAATGGCTTGCCGGCCTTGCCCTGGACCTGCACGATCATGTTGCGGGCCTTCAGCTGCGGGTGATCGAACAGCTTGTCGATGGTATTGATCGGCGAGCACGGCACGCCCTCCTCATTGAGCAGATCCACCCAATGCTGAACCGGCTGCTGCACCAGGATCCTTTCCATCTCGATCACCAGTTCCGGACGATTCCTGCAGCGCATGTCGTTGCTGAGAAAACGCGGATCGAAGGCCAACCGCGCCGCACCGATGGCATCGGCCATCAACAGGAACAAGGTGTCGTTGCCGGCCGCGATGACGAGCTTGCCATCCTGCGCATTGAAGCTTTCAAACGGCGCCAGCGAAGGATGGCAATCGCCGGTGCGATGCGGCACCTTGCCCTCGATATCGAAGCGCGCCAGCGCCGTTTCCATCAGCGCCGCCTGGCAGTCGAGCATGCCGATATCCACCCGCGTGCCCTGGGCATCCCGGGTGCGGCTATAGAGCGATGCGAGAATGCCCACCGCAGCAAACAGCGCCGCGCTCAGGTCGCCAAAGCTGGTCCCCACGCGGGCAGGCTCTCCATCAGGCCAGCCGGTCAGGCTCATGATGCCGCCCATGGCCTGCACGACCATGTCGTAGCCGGGCAGTTCGCTGAAGGGTCCGGTGTGCCCGAAGCCCGAGATCGAGGAATAGATCAGGTGAGGATGCGTTCTGGCCAGGCGCTCAGGGCCATAGCCCAGGCGATCCATCACCCCGGGGCGGAAGTTCTCCACCAGCACATCCGCCTCATCCAGCAGGCGCTCAAGCAGCTCGCGGTCACGAGGCGACTTGATGTCCAGCACGATGCTTTCCTTGTTGCGGTTGAAGCAGCTGAAATAGGCGCTTTCTCCCTCCACGAAGGGACCGAATTCGCGGGTATCGTCTCCGGTCCCGATCTTCTCCACCTTGATGACACGCGCGCCCAGGTCAGCCAGGACCATGGTGCAATAAGGCCCGGCGAGTACCCGTGAGAAATCCAGCACGGTGATCCCGTCCAGTGGCCCCTTCTTGAGTTCCGTCTGCGTCGAGATGGCCATCGGTCAACTCCCAAAGTCGTGGCGTATTACTGTGCGTTCAGGATCCATCCCGCGGCTTTTTCCGCGATCATCAGGGTCGGCGAGTTGGTATTGCCGCTGACGATGGTCGGCATGATGCCGGCATCCGCCACCCGCAATCCCTGGATACCGCGCACACGCAGACGGCTGTCGACCACCGCCATCGGGTCATCCGCGCGCCCCATGCGCGTGGTGCCCACCGGATGGAAGATGGTGGTGCCGATATCGCCGGCGAGCCTGGCGAGCTCTTCATCAGTCTGGTACTCGACCCCCGGCTTGATCTCCTCGGGCTTGTAGCGCGCAAAGGCAGGCTGGGAGGCGATACGCCGCGTGACCCGCAAGGAATCGGCCGCGACCTTGCGGTCTTCCTCGGTGCTCAGGTAGTTGGGCGCGATGGCCGGGGCCTGGCGCGGGTCGGCGCTCTGCAGACGCACCGTGCCACGGCTGGTGGGGTTGAGATTGCAGACGCTCGCGGTGATCGCCGGGAAGGGATGCAACGGCTGCCCGAAGGCCTCGAGGCTCAGCGGCTGGACGTGGTACTGGATGTTGGGATGGGCGTAGTCATCGCTGCTGCGCGTGAAGGCCCCCAGCTGCGACGGTGCCATGCTCATCGGCCCGGAACGCTTGAACAGGTACTGCATGCCGATGCCCATCTTGCCCAGCAAGGTGCTGGCCATGGCGTTCAGGGTCTTGGCATTGGTGACCTTGTAGACCGAGCGGATCTGCAGGTGGTCCTGCAGGTTCTCGCCGACACCGGGCAGGTCCTTGACCACCTCGACACCATGTTCCTCCAGCAATGCCCTGGGCCCGACGCCCGAAACCTGCAGCAGATGTGGCGAGCCGATGGCGCCGGCACACAGCACGACCTCACGCTTCGCCGAGAGGTTGATGACCTTGCCGTCACGCACGACCTGCAGCCCCGAGCAGCGCAGATCGGTAGCTTCTTTCGCCGCCCCTGTTTCAGCCCCCATGCCCTGCTCGCCGCCCTCAAACAGCAGACGATTGACCTGGGTGGAATGCCACAGGGTCAGGTTGCTGCGCTTGAGCGCGGGGCGCAGGAAGGCCTTGGCCGTGTTCCAGCGCCAGCCTGCACGCTGGTTGACCTCGAAATAGGCCACCCCTTCATTGCTGCCGCGATTGAAATCCTTAGTGCGCGGAATGCCGGCCTGCTCGGCCGCACTGGCGAAGTCATCCAGCACTTCCCAGTTGAGGCGTTGACGCTCGACGCGCCATTCCCCACCGTGACCATGGAAATCACGCTGCTCAGGATCACTGCTGGCGCCGTCATCCAGTAGCGCGTGATCCTCGTGACGCATGAAGTCAGCCAGACACTGCTCCCAACGCCACTCGTCGTCTCCGGACACCTCGGCCCAGTGATCGTAATCCCGCGCCTGGCCGCGCATGTAGATCATGCCGTTGATGCTGGAACAGCCGCCCAGCGTCTTGCCGCGCGGATAGATCAGCGAACGGCCGTTGAGGCCCTTGTCCGGCTCGGTGCGGAACATCCAGTCGGTGCGCGGGTTGTTGATGCAGTACAGATAGCCCACCGGAATGTGAATCCAGTGGTAGTTGTCACGTCCGCCCGCCTCGACCAGCAACACGCGGTGGTCAGGGTTGGCGCTGAGGCGATTGGCCATCAGGCAGCCGGCGGAACCGGCGCCCACGATGATGTAATCGAATTCAGAGAGATCGTTGCCCGGTTTGGCGGGGCGAGCGTCCTGCTCGCCCTCCGGGGATCGATGCGGGTTGTTCTTGTTGTCTGACATGGCGCGTCCCTCTCCAGACAGCTGGCGTATGCTGGTAGGTAACCAGAATGCAGATGACTACGATGCAGATGGCGACAGTGCAGATGGCCCAGTCGCGAGCGACTTACTTGGCCGTCGGCATGGCGAATTCGGCACCGGCATCGATGGAATCCGACCAGCGCTGCATGATGGACTTCTGCTTGGTATAGAAACGCACACCCTCTTCTCCGTAGGCGTGGGTATCCCCGAACAGGGAGCTCTTCCAGCCACCGAAACCGTGCCAGGCCATCGGGACCGGAATCGGCACGTTGATGCCGACCATGCCGACCTGGATGCGGCGCCCGAATTCACGCGCGACACTGCCGCTCTCGGTGAAGCAGCTCACGCCGTTGCCGAATTCGTGGTCGTTGATCAGCTGGATGGCGGTCGCGACGTCCGGCACGCGGACACAGGCCAGAACCGGGCCGAAGATCTCTTCCTTGTAGATGGTCATGTCCGGCGTGACGTGATCGAACAGCGTGCCGCCCATCCAGAAGCCTTCAGTGCTGTCGCCGCCGATGTCGTTGCCGGTGAACTCACGCCCGTCGACGATCATCTCGGCGCCTTCCGCGACGCCCTTTTCGATGTAACCGCAGATACGCTCATGCGCCTGACGGGTGACGATCGGACCCATCTCGGCGTCCAGGTTCATGCCGTCCTTGATCTTGAGCTCGCGGGCACGCTCGGCCAGACGCGGCACCAGGGTGTCCGCCACATCGCCCACCATCACCGCGACGCTGATAGCCATGCAGCGCTCGCCGGCGGAGCCGTAGGCCGCGCCGATCAGGGCATCCACCGCCTTGTCCAGGTTGGCGTCCGGCATCACCACCATGTGGTTCTTGGCGCCGCCCAGTGCCTGGATGCGCTTGCCGTGACGTGCGCCGCGCTCGTAGATCAGGTTGGCGATCGGGGTCGAGCCCACGAAGGACAGGGCGCGCACCTTGGGGTGATCGATCAGCGCCTCGACGGAATCCTTGTCGCCCTGCACCACGTTGAAGACGCCATCCGGCAGGCCCGCCTGCTTGAGCAGGTCCGCCATCATCACCGAGGCGCTGGGGTCCAGCGGGCTCGGCTTGAGCACGAAGCTGTTGCCTGCCGCGATGGCGACCGGGAACATCCACATCGGCACCATCACCGGGAAGTTGAACGGCGTGATGCCGGCGACGACGCCCAGCGGCTGGCGCATCGTCCAGTTGTCGATACCGGTGCTGACCTGGTCGGTGAAGTCACCCTTGAGCAGCTGCGGGATACCGCAGGCGAATTCGACGATATCGATGCCGCGTGCCACTTCGCCCTGGGCGTCGGTGAACACCTTGCCGTGCTCGCGGGTGATCGCCTCCGCCAGCTCGTCCTTGTGCTCGTTGAGCAGTGCGAGAAACTTGAACATCACTCGGGCACGGCGAATCGGCGGCGTGTCGGCCCAGGCCGGGAAAGCGGCGTCGGCAGCAGCCACGGCGGCATCGACATCACTGTTGCGTGCCAGCGCGACCTGGCCGGTCACCTTGCCAGTGGCCGGATTGAAGACATCCTGAGTGGCGCTGGAATCGCCTCGGGTCACCTGGCCGTTGATGAAATGCTGGATAGCGTTGGCTGCTGTCGTCATGGTGCTGATCTCCGCTGGCGGTGTTTTATAGGAATAAGCCTGTGTAATGCACATGTCTGGCGCTGAAGGTCCTTCGCCTGGTCAATGACGAACGAGGACATGCCATCAGCAGGTGTTCATGAAATTACGCCGCCACGCGCAGGGTGCAATTGAGTAATTCTTGGGTGAGATATAACGATTGCTGATATCCGATTTCGCTCAGAAATTTCTCCGCTCCCCTCGAAAACCAGAGCAACAGTTAATCGTTTACAATCAATTAGTTACAACGAATAAGAAGGAAGAGGTTTCGACAGCGGCAGGCGCTTCGATCACGAGGCCTGACCCGGGTGAACACGGCTTACCGCGACCAATGGCCAATAGGTGGCAGCGAACGCATTCAGGCCACAATGCGTGATGCAGGGCCAGCAGCACGTCTCTCGCCGGCCAGAAAATGCCAAACACATGGATGTCACTGATGCAGGATCTGTCCCGACTCAATGCCTTTGTCACCGTGGCGCGCACCGGTAGCGTGTCGCGAGCGGCGCAGGCGTTGCACCTCACCCAGCCCGCGATCAGCCTCAAGCTCAAGCAATTGCAGGAAGGCCTGGGGTTGAGCCTGTTCGAGCGTCACCCCCATGGCCTGTTGTTGACGGCCGATGGCCAGGCCTTGCTGCCCAGTGCCGAGAAGACCCTGGCCAGCGCACGTAGCTTCGAGCAGGCCGCCGCGGCACTGCACAGCACAGTGCGCGGCAAGCTGCGCATCGGCACCATCGTCGACCCAGAATTCATTCGTCTGGGCAGCTTGCTGCGCCATCTGCTGGAGCGTGCGCCCAATCTGGAAACGGAACTCCACCACGGCATGAGCGGCTGCGTCCTCAAGGCGCTGCGCCAGAATGAGCTGGAAATCGGCTTCTACCTCGCTCCCCCCGGAGAAGGCCCGCGCGATGACTCCCTCTGTTATCGCGAGCTGGCATTCTTCGACTATTTCATTCTCGCCCCCAGCGGCTGGTCATCGCGCCTGACGGAGACTGACTGGCCCTCCCTGGCCGCCCTGCCATGGATCGTGACGCCGGAAAACTCCGTTCACTCACGCCTGCTGGCGCATGCCATGCGCGACAGTCAGTGCACGCCTCATCGCGTCGCGCAGGTGGATCAGGAAGTCTGCATGCTGGACCTGGTGCGTGCCGGCGTCGGGCTGACACTGGCCCGCGATGTAATGGCGCTGGCCGAGCGTCAGGAACGTGGCCTCAATATCGTGCCGGACACCCGCCTGCCCTGCGCCTTGAGCGTGGTATGGCGTCACGACAAGCAACACGAACCCTGTGTCGAAGCCGCCCTGCAAAGTCTCGAAGAGGTCTGGCCGACCGAGTGAAGGAAGGTGGCCTTCCGAGATCGGACAGCAAGCGTCATGCTGACCAGAGAGGCCGGTGTGCATTCCGCGTTCTCCCTTCTTGCACGGCCATGCAGCACACTTGATCGCTCCGGAGCTCTGGTGTCAGAGCACGGGGCTACTCCGTTGGCGCGGGATGGATTATTCTAGTCGTGATACTGAAAAAACCGCATGTCCCGCCAGAGGCCGAGGGATGGCCCCTGCTCATGCGCTAGCGAAGTATCCCCAGATGGCAGCACTGTCGAATCACAAGGTAATACAATGATAGATTTCAATAATAAAGGCTTTTTTAAACTCAAACAGAACGATGAATATGCCGAACGCGTCAATGACCTGCTGATCGATGGCGAAGAAATCATATCAGCCTATAAATCAATGCGTGACGGGGTCGTGTTTACCAACAAGCGTATTATCGCTGTCAATGTTCAAGGATTGACGGGCAGCAAGAAAGACTTCACCTCCCTCCCTTACAAGAAGATTGAAACCTATTCCATCGAAACTTCCGGCACCTTTGATCTTGATTCAGAGCTCACGATCTATTTCTCGGCACTCGGTACAGTGAGATTTGAATTTACCGGCAAGACACGCCTTACCGAAATCTCGCAAGTCATCACCACCTTTGTGTGTTGACTCCCTGCTGCTTCAGATGTGAATTCCTTTGATCAAACGGGGTTACCCAGATGAGTGACATGTCAGTCGACCAATTCGAAGAAAGCATGAAACGCGAACTCGACAAGTTCGTGCGCAGTACCAACAGAACCGCCAGCTCAACCTCCCGTGAGTCCGCTCCTCGCGCGCGTCCTGAAGCACCACGCGCCAGAGAGACCACCACTCCCCTCAAGGGACTGCGTGTGACGCTTGGCGTCAAGCAGAAGCGGCTGGCATTGGAAGTGCCCTTCACGGTTCAGACCGACAGCATCTCGCGAATGGAAGCGCGCATCCATGCCGAGAAAGCGGCACGCAAGGCCGGCTGGAAGATCATCAGCCATGTGATCGACTGGAATGATACCGAGCGAGAACCCGACGCTCGCTGATACCTAGGTTACTACGCCTGAAGGGGGTGACATCGGTTGCGCCACTAGCCCATATCGAGATTACCGAAAGGCAATCAGGCCTTGGGCGGCATAGGCTCTGTAGACACACTCATGGTCTAGAGGGGTATGCACATGAAACACTTCGATTCATTGTTCTCGCTGTTCGCGGCGGTCCTGTTGTCAGCCCTACTGCCCTTTACTATGGAAAGTGACGCAAGGTCTGCCTCTCACGACCCGCAACCTTTCTCATCCCCTCTGGCAGAAGGCTCGCTCAAGGAAGACGACGGCGGCGAGACAGCAGACGCGTGAGTCGCCGACACGGGACTATCCCGATAGGGGTCAACTTGCTGTGTAATGCGTATCGTTCGGACAATCGTCGCGATATTTCCCGGGAGCGAACGCTTTTGCACCACTATTTCACTTGAGTAGCCCTAGGTTCTGTACGAAAAGTCGGCTGGTAGGCAGCGGCGTATGCAAGCTACGCATACCATCGCATAAAAGCTACGGGCCAACTTCTCATATCGCGTCGCAATACGACGGAACTCTTTCAGCCAACTGAAAGAGCGCTCCACGATATTTCGCTGGCGGTACATGGGTTTATCGAAACCGCGTGGGAAACCTGGCCGGGGTTTCCGCTTCATGTTTCGTTGAGCGATGACCGGCTTGATTCGTACACGGTCGCAGTAACGGTGCAACTCGTCACTGTCATAGCCCTTGTCTGCCACGATGTAGCGGCAACGTTTTCGTGGCCGACCAAGACTTCCTGGTAGATGAACCTTTACCAGAGTGGGCATGAAGTACCGTGTATCCGACTCTTGCCCCGCCGACAGCGTGAAGGCGACGGGCCAGCCAAGGCGATCACAGATCAAATGGATTTTGGTCGTGATGCCGCCACGACTCCGGCCCAACGCATGGTCTAAGGGGTCTTCAGATCCCCCTTTTTGCCTCCACCAGCGGAGGCGCGTGTTGCACGAACGGCGGTTGAGTCGATCATCTAAGTCTCGAGATCCATCAGGCCATCTTCACGAAGCCGAAGTTGAAGCCGCGACAAGACTGCCTCAAAGGTACCGTCATCACGCCATTGTCGGAACCTGGCGTAGACAGTACTCCAAGGGCCATAACGTTCGGGAAGGTCGCGCCACTTGGCGCCAGAACATAGGGCCCAAAAGATGCCGTTCAGTTTCTGTCTGTCGTCTTTCCTGGGCCTGCCCATCGATTGAGCCGGTGAGACAATGTCTTCGATCAACTGCCATTGGCTATCCGAGATTTCGTAGCGTCCTGCCATGCCGCACCTATGCTGGATATGCATGGGTGACATTAGCAAAAATGACTTTTCGTACAAAACCTAACGAGACCTCAAACGCTATCTCTTCAGCACCTGCAGGGCTTCGCACTTGAGCGGCTTATCAGTGAACTATCACCCTCGATGACGCTGTCACTCTCATCGGGTGCTCTCACTGCCGGATCTGGTCTAACAATACCCCATCTTGGTTAAACTTTAGTCTCCTATACCCACCTTACACGCTTAAGCCCATTCCTCAGCCACCCCAAGAACCACGCGGCCTGGCACTTCACTGGCCCTCCTCCTCTCCTATCGTGATCTCATATGAGGCACCAGCTCCTCTTCCCTTCTCTCATTGAAGATTGTATAAAATATAAATCATCCAAATGAGGCGCAGCGTGCCCTCGTTCCGCCACAACAACTCTAAAGGTGTCCCATGAAGCGTGTGCATGTCATTGACTCTCATACTGCCGGTGAGCCGACGCGCCTGGTGCTTGATGGGTTCCCGGCTCTCAGGGGCAGCACTGTAGCCGAGAAACTCATTGATCTACGTGAGAACCACGATGCTTGGCGACGGGCTACCGTTCTTGAGCCGCGTGGGAATGACGTGCTGGTGGGGGCACTATTGTGCGAGGCCACGGCCCCGGACTCCCTGTGCGGGGTCATATTTTTCAATAACAGTGGATACCTGGGCATGTGTGGTCACGCCACGATGGGGTTAGTCGCCTCTCTTGCCCATACAGGAAAGATCACCTCAGGCATTCACAAGATCGACACCCCGGTAGGAACCGTAACGGTGCAACTAGATGAAGATGGCGCGGTTACCGTTCACAACGTGCCCTCATATCGCTTCCGGAAAGAAGTAGAAGTAACGCTTCCGGAGCATGGGATCGTTAAGGGAGATATTGCCTGGGGGGGTAACTGGTTCTTTTTGATCAGCGACCATGGCCAGCAACTCAGCTTGGAAAATGTTGATGCCCTAACAGAATATTCCTGGTCTGTTAGGCAGGCATTGATTCAACAAAATATACAGGGGGAATGTGGCGGCGACATTGATCACATCGAGCTATTTGCAAAAGGAAGTAATTCCGATAGTCGAAATTTTGTACTGTGTCCGGGAAAAGCCTACGACCGCTCACCATGCGGTACTGGGACAAGTGCGAAATTAGCATGCCTTGCGGCTGAAGGTGCACTGTCCCCTGGCCATACTTGGCGGCAGGAAGGTATCTGTGGTGGTATATTTGAAGCTTTCTTTACACAAGAAGGCACTGACCTCATCCCCTCTATCAAAGGCCATGCCTATATCAGTGCAGAAAGTATATTAGTAATTGATGACGATGACCCCTTCGCCTGGGGAATACACCACTAGTGCGGTTTCATACAAACGCATACAACAATACGTCAGCTCTCAAGAGCTCGCATTAAACACCCTTTATAAAATTAGGATAAACAATGAATCATTCCATTTTTACTGGCTGTATCCCGGCTCTCATGACTCCTTGCAACGCAGAACGTCAGCCTGACTTCGACGCACTTGTTGCGAAAGGGCATGCACTGATTGAGGCCGGCATGAGTGGTGTCGTGTATTGCGGTTCCATGGGGGATTGGCCGTTACTGACAGAAGCGCAGCGACAGGAAGGCGTGGCACGACTGGTAGAAGCGGGGATACCGACGATTGTGGGCACTGGCGCAGTCAACTCAAAAGAAGCGGTGTCTCATGCTGCACATGCGCATAAAGTCGGCGCCGCCGGTCTCATGGTCATTCCTCGTGTGTTATCGCGTGGCTCTTCCATTACCGCACAGAAAGCGCATTTCTCGGCCATCCTGGAAGCCGCACCTGACCTTCCGTCCGTGATCTACAACAGCCCTCATTATGGCTTCGAAACGCGCGCTGACTTATTCTTTGATTTGCGCAAAGATCACCAGAATCTGATTGGTTTCAAAGAATTCGGTGGCGCAGAGGCACTCCGCTATGCCGCAGAAAACATTACCTCTCAAGATGAAGATGTGACTCTGATGGTGGGTGTCGATACTGCGGTCTATCATGGCTTCGTCAACTGTGGTGCAACGGGAGCGATTACTGGTATCGGTAACGCACTTCCAAAAGAAGTTCTCAAGATGGTGGAACTTAGCAAGAAGGCCGCCAAGGGAGATGCCACTGCACGCCGCCAGGCCCAGGAACTGGAAGAGGCCCTAAATGTTTTATCCTCTTTCGATGAAGGAGCCGACCTCGTTTTGTATTACAAGCACCTGATGGTCATCAATGGGGATAACGAATACGCCTTACACTTCAATGAGACAGACAAACTGAGTAAATCTCAGCAACGCTATGTAGAGATGCAGTACGACCAGTTCCGCAGCTGGTATGCACATTGGTCAAAGGCAGAAAACCTGGTCTAACTCTCCCCCCTTGCTCCATTCATCATCGGCCCCTCTCGAAAGGGGCCGATGCATCTGTCGTGAGGAGTTGAGCATGCATCCTCTAACGCTAGACGAAGCCCATACGCTGGCCTTGAACGTATTGAGTCGCCACGGGTTCAGCCAGGAACAATCCCAGGCACTGGCCCGTGCCGTTGTCGCTGGCGAGCGTGATGAATGCCGATCTCATGGCCTTTATCGATTGCTCAATTGCATCAAGACACTCGCCGCTGGCAAAGTCAATGCAGAAGCCGCACCGATAATCGACGACATTGCCCCCGGTATCGTCCGAGTCGATGCTCAGGGCGGTTTTTCCCAACTCGCCTTCGAATCAGGCTTGCCATTACTCGCCTCCAAGGCTCGGACACAGGGTATCGCGGCAATGGCGATCAATCACTGCGTCCATTTCTCTGCCCTGTGGATAGAGATAGAAGCCATTACCGGCCACGGGTTAGTCGGGCTTGCCTGCAACCCAAGCCATGCGTGGGTCGCCCCGGCGGGTGGAATCTTACCGGTACTTGGCACCAACCCGCTGGCCTTTGGCTGGCCTCGCGCTGCCAGCCCACCTTACCTCTTCGACTTTGCTACCAGTGCCATCGCGCGAGGGGATATCGAGCTACATCGGCGAGAGAACAAGGCATTGCCTGAAGGCTGGGGAATTGATCGTTGTGGCCATCCCTCTCGCGACCCTGAAGCCGTGCTGGAAGGCGCTATGTTGACGTTCGGCGGCCATAAGGGATCTGCCCTGTCCACCATGATTGAATTGATTGCAGGCCCGTTGATCGGCGACCTGACCAGTGCCCAGTCACTCAAGCATGATGCAGGGGCAGGAGGCTCCCCGTACCACGGAGAGCTACTGATCGCCATGGATCCGAAGCGCTTCCTTGGCGAGAGGACGGAACACTTCCTCCAGCAAGCCGAAGAGGTGTTCACCTCCATTACATCACAAGGTGCACGCCTCCCCTCACAGCGGCGTTACGAGGCACGCGAACGCTCTCAGCGCGAGGGTGTCTGGCTACCTGACCATCTTTATCAAGAACTATCATCATTACTGTAAAGATTTCCCCCTCTTACTACTACGGAGATTTAATATGCTATTGGAAGGAAAGATGCTAATCGGTCAATCCGCGATACTGGGCGACCAAGCCCCTATTTATGCCATCAACCCTGCTGACAATCAGCAACTCAGTCCCGCTTATCCAGGCGGTAAGTCATCCGATGTCAACAAGGCATGCCTGTTGGCAAGCGACGCTTTTGAGGTTTATCGCTCAACGTCGATCGAGAAACGCGCGCAGTTCCTGGAATGTATTGCCGAAGAGATCGAGTTGCTCGGTGAGCATCTCACTCAACGTGCTCTTCAAGAAACAGGGCTCCCGTCAGCACGCCTTGAGGGAGAGCGTGGAAGGACTTGCGGTCAACTTCACCTGTTTGCCAATACGCTTCGTACCGGGGAATGGCTCGATGTGCGGATTGATCCAGCACAGCCAGAGCGGGCTCCCTTGCCTCGTGCAGATCTTCGACAGCAGCAGATTCCACTGGGGCCAGTCGCTGTATTTGGCGCCAGCAACTTCCCACTGGCCTTCTCTGTCGCAGGGGGAGATACGGCGTCAGCACTCGCAGCAGGCTGCCCGGTGATTGTGAAAGCACACTCTGCTCACCCCGGCACCAGTGAATTGGTCGGTCGGGCTATTCAAAAGGCAGTGAAACGCTGCGAGCTGCCTGAGGGCGTCTTCTCCCTGATATTTGGGTCAGGACGTGAAGTGGGCCAAGCGCTAGTGAAGCACCCAGAGATTCAAGCCGTCGGGTTCACCGGCTCGCGTAGTGGTGGCACCGCCCTACTGAACCATGCCCAAGCGCGTCCGCAGCCCATCCCCGTCTATGCAGAGATGAGCTCAATCAACCCCGTCATCTTGATGCCATCGGCACTTGAATGTCGCGCCGAGTCTCTGGGCGCAGCATTTATCGCCTCGCTGAACATGGGAGCAGGACAATTTTGCACCAACCCGGGCCTTCTGATCGCCCGACGTGGGGCTTCCCTGGAGGCCTTTATCGGTGCAGCACGCCAAGCCGTAGAGCAAAGCGCCTCCCAAACGATGCTGACCCCAGGCATCCATGACGCCTATGTAAAGAGTGTCGACGCACTAAAGCGCAATGACAAGGCACGCGAAATCGCTCGTGGCACCCAAGGCGAGGCAGCGAATCAATGTCGCACTGGCTTATTTGTGACCACTGCGACAGATTTCTTGCAGGACACCTCACTACAAGCCGAAATCTTTGGCGCGACTGCGCTTATCGTAGCGTGCGACAGTGATGAGGAAATTCGAAGCGTTCTCAAAGGTCTGGAAGGCCAGCTGACAGCAACCCTTCAGATGGACGAAGCCGACTATGCTCTCGCCTCAAGCCTACTCCCGATATTGGAACGAAAAGCCGGCCGCATCCTAGCCAACGCTTGGCCAACAGGCGTAGAGGTCTGCGATGCCATGGTGCATGGCGGCCCCTATCCGGCGACATCCGATGGCCGCTCAACGTCTGTTGGCACTGCCGCCATTCAGCGCTTCCTGCGTGCGGTGTGTTATCAAGACCTCCCAGAGGTCTTGCTGTCAGATGCGCTCAAACAGGGGAACCCCCTCTCCCTGAAACGCTTGGTGAATGGCAGCCGCGAACAATGAGCTCACGTGCACTACCGGTGACAGGCCTCGCCGGTAGTGCCCCCCAGGCACACCATGTATGCCTGGGGGGAGGAGCTCAATGGGCGCACCACTCTATCTCGAGGCTTCCACGCAGCTCGACAAATAGACTTCTGGGACTCCTTGTATACAATGTGCAAACTTATATCCGATGACAGGGAGTTCCCATGGCAGCGTTCAAGACTCGAGCTCAACTCGTCGCTGACGACCTGAGAAGCCGCATCCTCAGCGGTGAGTTCAAAGGGGGAACTCAACTGCGACAGGATGCACTGGCCAGCGATTACAGTGTCAGTCGCATTCCTGTCCGCGAGGCGTTGCTCACCTTGGAAGCCGAAGGGCTTGTAGAATTCCATGCTCACCGTGGTGCTTTCACCACGGAGCTCTCCATCGCCAAGATTCGAGAATTATTTGACCTAAGAATATTGCTGGAGACTTACGTACTCCGCCACTCTATCGATCATTTGACAGCGCAAGATTTAGATAAGGCGGAGGCAATTCTCAATAAATACGATGAGGCCTTGGACGCCCGCGGAGAGATCGATAATTGGAGCGAATACAATTTTGCTTTCCACCAAACGCTATATGCGCCCGCCAACTTGCCAGAAACGATGGCGCTGATCAGTCACCTCAATACCAAGTCCGATCGCTACATTCGTATGCAGCTGCTGTATACCCAAGAGATCGAAAAAGCAGAGCGCGAGCATCACGCACTCTTGGAATTCGCGCGCCACGGCAAGATCGAAGAGGCTTGCCACCTCTTGGAAGTCCACATCAAGGAGGCCTGCGATGGCATTATTACGCTTCTGGAGAATCGCACGCTCCCCGAGGAACGCCTCTAACCTGCCCCCCTCGCAGCGGGGCGCTGATACGCTGTCTCGGCGGGCCCTTTCAAATAGCGAAGCCCCCCTCCTGCCGCCCCGCGCAACCCGCCGGATAGGAGGCAAACGTGCGCGATCTCTGCCCGTCCTCTTTACCGTTTTCTTATCCGGCCTTAGATGTCGGGTCCGATGCCAGCCGCTGATCATGAGTACGCTTCGCCAAGTGGACAGGGGCCGATAAAACCAGGTACCTGAGGGCCCAAGCGCATGCCTAACGGATGCGCTATCGCTTCATGAATCGCAGACGAATGCCTGCCGCCATGCTCAGTCAGGCCTGCCCAAGCCTAAACGCCCCCCCCGATGACTGATACGCCAATGTATCCCAGTTTCCCTTTCGCGTAGCCCACGCCTCCTGCCCCCAGCCTAGCTTCACTCACAGGCTTCTTGCTCCCCCTCACCATGTCATGATTGATACCTCCTCTGCTTGGCGGTGCGGCCAGTCACCTGGCCTTAACGGTCCAATGAGTCATCCCCCATCGGCCCGTTCGTCTTGCCACACAAGAACGGCACGGCCGACGCTCCCTCAGAGACTGCGCAATATCGACGAGCATTCGAGCGACCATGATCGCCACGTTCAAAGTCGCGCAGGCGTCTAGCCTCCTCCGCCTGCGCCGGGTGATGCGTCCCCGATGGCGCCGAGTCGGGGGCAGCCCTAGCGACACTCCCCCGACTTTAGTCACAGGGTTATTGCTCCGGACGACCCGCTAACATATATTTTATACAATCGACAAAACAACAACACAGGGCAGACATCATGGGCTCGGTAAACCGCACACACGCGGCCGTCACAGCGGGTGACGACATCACGATCGTCGGAGCAGGGATTATCGGCGTGGCCTGCGCCTTGTCACTGGCTCGCAAGGGGAAGAAAGTGACAGTCATTGACCGCCAGCTCCCCGGGTATGGCGCTTCCTGGGGGAATGCCGGTCACATGGCCACCGAGCAAGTCTTCCCGATTGCGGATGCCAGCCTACTGAAAAAAATTCCGGGCATGCTGACAGACCCCATGGGGCCCCTGCGTCTGGATTGGCGACACCTTCCCCGCGCAACCCCCTGGTTCACCCGCCTCTTGTTCAACCTGCGCGCGAGCCCTTACGCCCAGAGCGTAACGGCATTGCGGGTCCTCAATGAATCCAGTCTGAGGGCCTGGCGCGCATTGCTCTCGTCCATCGGGGCGCAGGACCTTCTCAAGGACCATGGCTCGTTCCTGATCCATGAGCATGCCAGCACCCGCCGTGATCTCATGGCCGTCCACGCCCGAATGGCCGCGCAGGGCGTGACCGTCGACCTATGGGAAGGCGCAGCGATCCGTCAACAATTGCCCGCCCTTTCCTCCCGGATTCAAGGCGGCTTGTGCTTCCCGGAGACGGGCCATGTCGTCAACCCGTTCACGGTAACCGAGGCGCTCGTTCGCGCAGCGCGGCACACAGGTGTCGAATTTCAGACGCAGGAAATCGTCGGAGGCAAACTGACCTCCAGCGGCGTGGCATTGCGCACGCATGATGCGCAAACGCTGGAAGCGTCCCGGGTACTAATCGCCTGTGGCGCGCATTCCGCCGCACTGACCAAGGCCCTGACGGGCGTCAACGTCCCGCTGGATACCGAACGCGGCTATCACCTGATGCTGCCGAGAGAAGCGGACCGCCTTCCCAGCGCCGTCACATCACTCGAGCGCCGCTTCATCATGACGCCCATGCAAGATGGACTTCGCCTGGCAGGCACCGTCGAATTTGCCGGACTGAAACGACCGCCTAACATGCAACGCGCCTGGCAACTTCACAAGTTGACCGAAGGATTGTTCGAGACTCCCCTCGACACCACGAACGCCACGCCATGGATGGGCTTCCGACCATCACTGCCAGATTCGCTCCCGATTATTGACCAAGTACACAACGGCAGAGTGCTTCTGGCCTTCGGTCATCATCACCTGGGTTTGACGCAAGCCGCGATCACCGCAGAGATGGTCGCCCACCTCGCCAGCACGCGTCAGCCTTCCCTCGCAAGTGCCCTCCCCGAGATGACGCCCTATCGGCTCACTCGCTTTTAATCGCAATAACGACAACAACGCAAAGGAGAGATCATGTCTACCACTACGGGCCCAATACGGCTGCCAACCCTCAGTGAGGTGCTGGCCGTGATGGTCGGATTCATTGCCATCATGTTCCTGAGCATCAATGTGCTCCACCTTCCCATCCAACTGGCACTCTTTGCCTCATGGTTTCTGGTCATGGCGCTGGGGCTTAGGCTCAAGGTCAGTTATGCCAGCATGCAGGAAGGCCTCATCAATGGAATTCATAACGGCATGGAGGCCGTACTGGTCTTGACCACGGTCGGGGCACTGATCGGGACATGGATCGCCGGGGGGATTGTGCCCAGCATCATCTATTACGGGCTAACGGTCATGAATCCGCAGATATTCCTGTTTGCGGCCTTCGTGATCTGCGCACTCACCTCGCTGGCCACCGGCACCTCCTTCGGGACAGTCGGGACAGCCGGGGTGGCCATGATAGGGATCGGCCACAGCTTTGGCATACCGCTGCCGCTTGTCGCCGGTGCGGTGATCTCAGGGGCCTATGTCGGTGATAAGATGTCGCCGTTGTCCGATACCACCGTCATGACCGCCTCACTGTGCAAAGTCAGCCTGATCGACCACATTCGCTCGATGATGCTCGTCAGCGCACCCGCGATCGTCATTGCCTCGATCATGTTTCTCATCGTGGGCTTCTTTTATGTGAATGGCGACGTCGATACCTCACGCGCCACCCTCGCCATGCAAGCCCTGGAAGAGCACTTCACGATCAGCCCCTGGTTGCTCTTGCCTGCCGTGGTCATCATCGCGCTGCTGACGCGTAGCTACCCGGCGATTCCAGTCATTACCTTTGGCGCACTCCTGGGGAGCGTCTGTGCCTGGTGGGTGCAAGGGATCAGCCCGGTTGAGGCGATTCAGATCGCCTATGTCGGTAACGCGATGCATTCGGATGTCGAGTTTCTCAACACCCTGCTCAATCGAGGGGGCATTGAATCCATGCTGGGAGTCGTCGTGTTGATTCTCTTCGCACTGGGGCTGGGCGGATTGATGGAGCGTATCGGAATTCTCAAAGCCATCAGTGAAGGCTTCCTACGCTGGGCCAGCACTCCTGGGCGCCTGACGCTCTCTACCATGCTGGGGGGCTTCTTCGGTAACTTCTTCGGCGGAGCAGCCTACGTCTCGTTGATTACCGCCAGCACGATTACCGAGAAAAATTACGATGACCAGGGCATCGACCGGCGTGTCCTGTCACGCAATGCCGAAGCTGGGGGGACTGTCACGACCCCGATGGTGCCCTGGACGGATGGCGGGGTCTTCATGGCGACCACGCTAGGTGTCTCCACACTGTCGTATTTGCCCTTCCTCTGGTATCACATGCTGGTCTTGGCCATCACCTTGTTGTACGGCTACGCCAACATCGCAGTATGGCGCACGACGCCTGGCGCCAATAGCTCCACGCCCCCTGCCGTGATGCCCGCGCCGCAAGCGGCAAGTTGACGCTACTCCCGCCTCTCGCATGTCCTGGCCAGCCTCCTTGAGGCTGGCCTTTTTGACGGCCATCCGCGCCGCGCCTCCCTGACCGCCGGCGGCATTGCGCCTGCCTCGGCGCTCCTCGACCGCTCACGTCTACATCACGGCCCTTATTGAACGTGAGTCGGCGATTCAAGCGCTTGCGCACTCCCCTGCAGCCGCATTTCCTTCGCCAAGACACGACAATGCCCCGACCTGGCGACAGGACGGGGCATTGTCGTAGTGAGTGGGTCACATGAGGTGTAATTATCCCCTCCGACGGCCTACTGACGGCCATCGCCTGCGCTAACGCCGAAAGACCACACTCAGATTGTTCGCCGGCATCTCGACGACCTTGTCGAGCCGCAAGCCGTTGCGCTCCGCTTCCTCGATGACCGCCTCCAGATCACGCACGCCCCATAGCGGGTTGCGGCTCTTGAGCTGCACATCAAAGCCTTCGTTGCTGGGTGCCGTATGCTGCCCACCCCGCTTGTAGGGGCCGTAGAGATACAGCACACCGTCCTTCGGGAGACGGCGACCGGCCTGCAACATCAGCTCGGATGTGACCCGCCACGGCGAGATATGGATCAGATTGATCGCCACCAGCGCATCGCAGGCCACCTCAGGCCACTCGGCCTGCACATCCAGCGGGATTGGCGCCTTGAGATTGGGCAAGGCGGCCTCGGCGCGCCAATCCGCGATGGATTCCAGCGCACGCGGGCTGGCATCGCTGGGTTGCCATTCGAGATGTGGCAATCCGTGAGCGAAATGCACCGCATGCTCGCCGCTGCCACTGGCGAGTTCCAGCACCTGACGCCGCTGTGCCAGCACCTCCCGCAGGACATCAAGAATCACGTCACGATTGCGGGCGACCGCCGGGCTCGCCAGACGACTCGGCTCGGGGAGTGCCTGGGGCGTCGTGCGCACTGGTGAGGAGCCATCCGCCAATGGCAGGGACTCGGGAACTTCAGGCGCTGGGGGACACGACATGCCAGACTCCTTGCAACGGATACATGGGGAAACGATCAGGTGACGCAGCATAGCAAAACCATCGCGAAAAGCCCCTGCCGGCAGCCCGTCACACAGGACGATGAGCCCTCGTCGCCTCCGGGGCAGGATCTCGCCCTCAGGTTATCTCCTCCTCAACAGCCGAGGCGGTGTGATACGGTCCCGCTTCCGCAGATCCTGCCAAGACATCGGCCAGATGATCGATCAGCGCGCGCAATGCCAGCGGCATGTGTTGGCGAGTGCTGTAGAGCGCATGCATCCCCAGTGGCTTGGGCGCCCACTCCGGCAGCACGGCCTCGAGCTCCCCGCTGGCCAACAGGGGCGCAACGGCGAATCGGGGCAGCATGCCGATGCCCCCCTGCCAACGCAGGGCTTCCATCAGCAAGGTAGCTTCGTTGGTCTTGAGTCCCCCGCTCACCGTCACCTGACAGACCTCATCATCACGATGGAGCGTCCATTGTCCCGGCCCGAAATGCGTGTAGGTCAGGCACTGATGCTGGGCGAGCTGCTCAGGATGCGTGGGGCGGCCATGAACCGCCAGATAGCCAGGTGCGGCACACAGCACGGAATGGCATTGCCCCAGAGGACGACAGATCAGCTGAGGATCCAGCTCATTGGTAATGCGGATCGCCAGATCAATGCGCTCCTCAATCAGATTGACGCGCTCGTTGGTCGCCAGCAATTCCAACTGCACACGCGGATATCGGGCCATGAAGCTGGCAAAGGCCTCGCCCATCAGGGATTGGGCCGCAATCACGCTGAGACTGACACGCAGCGGGCCGCAGGGTTCGTCACTTTGGGCAATCCCCGGCCACGCGACCCGATCCGAGAGCGCCACCAGGGTCTTCAGAGTGGGCAGTAACTGCTCCCCGGCCCCCGTCAGGCTCAGATGACGGGTTGAACGATGCAGCAACCGTACACCGGCCCAGGTCTCTACCGCCGCGACATAGCGGGACGCCATGGCACGCGACATGTCCAGCCGCTCGGCAGCGGCCGAGATACTGCCAAGCTCCACGCTGGCCAGAAACACCTCACTGGCCGCAATACGATCGATCATCTCCGCCCACCCCTCGCCTGCATCTGCTCATTTCATGCAACAAAGCGTCACTCGCCATACGGTATCTCGCTGACGCGGGCCTGACTAGACTGACCTCGTTCGTGAAATCTGTCATGACCCCAGAGGATGTCTGCATGAGCAAGATTGCCGTGATCGTTTTCTCAGGCTATGAACACACCCAGCGTGTGGCAGAGTCGGTGGTGGAAGGCGCTGGTGCCACGTTGATTCGAATCGACCCACAGGGCGAGATCAGTGAGGCGGAATGGCAGGTACTGAATGACTCGGATGCCATCATCTTCGGCACCCCGACCTATATGGGAGGCCCTCCCTGGCAGTTCAAGAAGTTTGCCGACGCCAGCTCCAAGGTGTGGTTCTCGCGCGGCTGGCAGGACAAGGTCTTCGGCGGCTTCACCAATAGCGCCAGCCTCAACGGCGACAAGCAGATGACCCTGAACTACCTGCAGACTCTGGCCATGCAGCACGGTGGCCTGTGGGTCAGTCTGGGACTCGCTCCTGCCACCACGCTGGCAGCCACCCGCGACGACGTGAACCATCTCGGTGGGTCCGCCGGAGTTCTGGTGCAGTCTCCCTCCGATGCAGGCGCTGAGGCGATCCCCGCCGGTGATCTGGAAACCGCACGCCTGTACGGTGAGCGCGTCGCACACATCACCCAACGCCTGGTGGGCTGATCTGACACCCCACTGTCAGGTCGCGGGAAGATCAGACCCTGAAAACGCCAACACCCCACAGGCGATGGAATGCCTATGGGGTGTTGGCGTGTAGGAGGATAGTGTCTCGTTACCCGAGTGACAGTGTCACATGGGGTAAGTGGCCATCGTGCTGCGGGCCCGCCAGAAGTCCAGCACTCGCAGGGGGTCCCCCACCTCATGGGCCTTGTGCTGGGCGTTGTGCGCCATGGCACGCGTCGCATCACGATCGCCCAGCAGGCGCTCGAGGGCGGCTGTCCATTCAGCCGGGTCATCCCCGACCAACAGGCCATCGACGCCGTCCTCGATCAGATCCACATAGGGCGCCCGGCGACTGTAGATGCCCACCCCGCCCATGCGGGTGATATCGAGAAATCGCAGCCAGGAGGCGGCACGGTTGTCGGAATTCTCCATCAAGGGTGCCAGGCCGATGGCGATCCGACGCCGCGAGCAATAATCCTGAAAGGCCTCCCAGCTGACGGCCTCCATCGTCTTGAGGCGGGGAATATCGCTGAGCGCCAGCGGCAGGTGACGACCCATCATCAACTCCACCTCACTGTCCGAATGCCGCGTCTGGATATCGCGCAGCACCGGGGCCAGTGTGAGGATGTCCTCACGATGCGCCAGAGTGCCGTGAAAGCCGATGCACCAATCGCTCTGCTCGAGATGATGCAGATCCGGCAGCTTGCCGGTCAGTGGCGGCGTCAACAGGCTGACGTTGGGATGCAGGCTCGCCAGAGCGGCCTCCAGCTGCTCGCTGACCACGACGACCTCATCCGCCAGCGCGAACAATCGCTGCTGCAACTGAGCCGCTTCAGACTTAGCGCCTGCTTCAGGGGTGGAGGTGCCCTGCTCCGCTGCCAACGGCTCAGGCGAATACAGATGATCGACGAGGTAGCAGATACGACCGAGCTGCTCACGGTGTGTTTCCAGCATCTCGATCCATTCCCGTCCCAGGCTCCGCGCGATCAGCAGGCAGGCGCCGGTGAGGCGCGCCTGGGCAAGCTTGGGGGAGAACTTCCAACGGCGGGTTTCAAAACGCTCGACACGTGTGCCTTCCTTGCGCAACGCGGCCATGGCAGGGAGGAAGAAGTAGATATCTTCCAGCGCCTGGGCTTCATCACTGAGGACGATCCAACGAGGAGTGGTCGGGAAGGCGGTCATGTCAGTCTCCTTTACTCGAGGCATTCATGGTCCCGGCACGTTCGGCGTCACCGCCAAACAAGCGCGAGCGAGAGCACACACTGACTCTGGGACGCTTCCTTTGAGCTTAATGATTTCTGGGCATCACACCACTCAAATTTTGCTGGTGTGTATCGGATGTAATCATCGTGTTACCTGCGTTGGAGGCCAAATCGCCGCCGGCAGTGTCAGATTGGTCGTCCTCAGCTCCAGAAATGACAAGGCCCGCAGGGGTAGCTGCGGGCCTTGTGGGTTGGGATCATCTCGCTCAAGTCAGCGCGAACGCCAGAAGTTCGTGCATACCTCTAGAGCGCCAATATCTCGAGCTTTCTGCAGTGCCCGCTCTGCCATGGCCTGCGTGGCGGCTGGGTCAGCCAGCAATTGCTCCAGCGCTGCCCGCCACTCGCTGGGGTCGTCCCCCACCAAGAGCCCATCGACGCCATGCTCGACGATTCCGTCATACGGCGCCCGGCGGCTGTAGATACCGACGCCACCCATCGCGGTGATGTCGAGAAACTTGATCCACGACTTGCCACGATTGAATGGCGTCTCCAGAAGCGGTGCGAGACCGATCTGAATGCGGCGCGTCGCCTGGTACTGTTGAAAGGCCTTCCAGGGCAGCGCCTCCGGAGTCTCCAGCCGTGCAATACCGGAAAGTGATTCCGGCACGTGTCGCCCCATCATGATCTCGAGGCGTAGTTGGAGATGTGATGCCATTACTGGCATGAGTGCCGGCGCCAGGTGCGCGATGTCATCTCGATGCGCACGGGTACCGTGGTAGCCGATGGTCCAGTCAGACTGTGTGAAATCGGCCAGCTCAGTTACCGGCGCCAGCATTGGCGGTGTCAGCAACGAGACATTGGCGTGCTCTCGCCCAAGCTTCTCCACCAGCGCCTCACAGCAGGCCACCACCTCATCCGCGAGCGCAAGCAGTGCGGGCTGACGCATCGCCAGACCGCTCAAACGCGCGACATAGGCGGCAGGCAATCCATCGGTACGGGTCACGGCGCCAAGATCATCGTCGATCAGATAGACGATACGACCGAAGCGCTCACGATGACGTTCGAGCAGGCGCACCCAACGCTCGCCCAGCGAGCGCACGATCAACAGATTGGCACCTGCCAGGCGCCGCAATGCCCATCGCGTCGGTAGGTGGTAGCGGCGTGTATCGAAACGCTCGACGACGGCCCCCTGCTGGCAAAGCGCAGGCGAGGCCGACTCAAGAAAGTAGATATCTTCGGTGGGTCGAGCACCATCGCTGAGAACGACCCACCGCACGCCTGCCAAGGATGAAGCTTCAGCCGACATCAGGACGGGTCCTGCGCACGCAAGGGCTCACGCGCCACGATATGCCAGGAAGACTCGACACCACGCGCCGCGGCACGCTTGTCATCCCGCGCCCGCTCTGCCTTAAGCACACGATACTGCAGGCGATTGAGCCATTCGCCGCCCAGTCCCGGCAACGGCAGGAAGGGTGTCGTGCGACTCATTCCCCACAGCGCCAGACGAGAACTGCCCGCCTCGGCAGGGCCACGGCCGTGCATGCCGAAGGTATCCGCGATCAGCAGCGTGTTGGCAGGCACCTTGAACAGCGTGGGCGCATTGAGACCGAAGCGGGCCAGTGCGCCTTCCTCGACCCGGAAGGACCCTCGCTGGGTATAGCGATTGGCATGCTCACGCGCCGTCAGGCTCATGTGATATTCCCAATCCAGTCGGCCCTTGTTCAACTGCGTGGACTGAGGCACGAACATGAAAGGCCCGTTGCGCTCGCTCACCTCCTCCAGATAAAGCCAGAACTTCATGGTCGGCTGGAAGGTATCCACGTGCAGGGACTTCTGCGGGTCTGCCTCATCACTTACGCGGGCGCCATTGAACACCTTCTCGAGATGCACGATGGGCAGGCGACGATGGCCGGCGCAGAAACGCAGCAGACGCTTGAGCTGTGGGTCAGCCAGCACTTGCTTAGCCACCGGCAGCTCGCTCAGGATCTCCGGGTCCAGCAATACACGATGCGTGCGGGTATCCCCCTGACAACACTCACGTACCTCACCGGGACCGTGATCATGCACGGTTTCAAGCTCTGCCTTTAGTCGCGCGAACAGCTCTGGCGACAGGAAGTTCTGCTTGAGCAGGTAGCCATCACGCAGATAGGCCTCACGCTCCGCTTTCGGTACGCCGCGACTGAGCATGGCCATGCGCCAGCGCATGATCCGAGACGCCGCCTTCACGCGCCAGACGTGCAGTCCGCGGCGATTCAGACGCTCGCTCCCGATCAGCGGATTGGCGATGAAGGACTTGGCACCGGTGAAAAGCGCAAGGCCCCACAGGGGAGCCTTGAGCGGAAATCGTGAACGGGACATGGCGTTCCTTGCGAGACGATGTTCAATAGGCAGCTACAGGCACGACGGGGCAGTGCCCTGCTCAGCGTAACGAAAAGTCTTCGTGGACGAGAGTCAGGTTGGGGTTGTAGGCCGGATCATTATCCAACTGCTCTGCCCAGGTAGTGCGCATGTACTCACATTCAGAGAGCCAGCGTGCTCGCTTCTTCGGCGTATCATCAGCCCCCCTCGAGATGGATTCGTGATGATACAGCTCTGCATAGGGCGTCCACAGATTGCGGTATCCCGCTTCTCGCACCTTGAGACATAGGTCTACATCGTTGTACGCCACGGCGAGCTTTTCTTCATTGAGGCCGTTGACCTCATCAAAGACCGAACGTCTCAACAGCAGACAGGCTGCGGTAACTGCTGACAGATTCTGGGTAGATTTCAGTCGCCCCTGAAAACCATCTTCATCACGGTTGAAGAAGCGGTGGGCATGTCCGGCAATGCTTCCAAGCCCCAGGATTACGCCAGCATGCTGAATCGTACCATTGGGATAATAAAGCTTGGCGCCGACACATCCGATGTCAGGACGACAGACCTGCGACACCATTTCCGTCAGCCATTCACCGTTCATTGGCTCGATATCATTGTTGACCAACCCGATGATATCGCCACGTGCCTCGCGGGCACCGAAATTGTTGATCGCTGAATAATTGAAAGGCTCGTCCCAGTGCAGTACTCGTACGCGCTCATCACGTGCGGCTACTTCGCGCATATAGTCAAGTGTCTGCGGACAAGTGCTTTGATTATCGAGAATCAACAACTCGAAATGCCGATACTCGGTATGTGTAAGAATGGCATCGACACACGGCTTGAGAATCTCTACCCCGTCCCGAGTGGGGACCAGCAACGATACCAAGGGTTGTGATTCCGGCAATTGCCATCTCACGCGGACGTTCTCTCCGACATCATCCTTGGCCTCTACCAATACCTTGCCCGGTTCAGCGACAGCCGCCACATTATGGCGTGCAAGGTAGTCGCTCACACGTGCCAGATGCCGTGTCCCCCAGCTTCCTTGGTCGGTCACTGCCGAAGGAAGATAATCATCGGGAACATGCACCAGTACCTGGGGCACCCGCCACGCCAGCGACTGATGGCTCTTGTGAACCGGTTCAATCAACTCCAGTGCCAGTTGATGGATAAGATCGGCAGTGTCCACTGTCGCGGCATGCCCTGTCCCCAGAGAATAGCGGCAGACCTGCCACTGCTCACGAGACCAAAGCCCCAGATGCCCCAGATACGGTTTGGAAAGCAATAGATCCGGATTCCAGCCAGGCTTGAAGTTCGGTGAATGGCGATGTCCAGCCGAATCAAGACGATCTTCATCGCAATACAGGAAACCGGCCTGCGGTTTCTCCCCCAACAACTGTACGAAGCGTGACAGCGCTTCAGAAGCGAGTGCAGCACCCACCGTCATCAACCCAACCCAGTCCCCCAGCATCTCGCTGCTGAGTGCTTCAAGCTGGCCCGCTACGCCATCGGATGAGCTCTCCTCCTCAGTCAGCAGCCTGACGCGTGCATCACTCTCGCAGGCAGCAGCTAACCAGTCATGCCGCTGAACGGCCTTATTCGTCGCTGAGACCACTAGCTGCCACTGTGCATGCGTTTGCTCTACCAGACTCGCTAGGCTATTGCCAAAGGCTTCCTTGGTGACATTTTCATCAATCAGCATTCCTAGGCTGAGCACCATATCAACATCGTTTTCAGCCGCTGAGCGAGCAGTAGCAGTGACATTCGTCAGGCTTTGCCCCAGTGATTCGACCATATCGATCCACTGCTGATAATTGTGCTTGGAACACAGGCTTATGAACGTACTGTCATAGTGGCGCAGCGCTACGACTGACCACTTTTCACCAGTCTGCTGAACTTCTTGCCGGATAGCGCGGGTCACTTCTCGCTTCGACAAGCCACGAAAATGTCGATGTGCCGTCACCAATCGCTGCATCAAGCGATCCTTGGCAAATCCAGGCGTCAGCCATACCAGCCTGAAATGTTTGAGACGGAAAGTGCCACGGCTGTTGATGGGACATAGTGTGATACGTCGTACTCCACGTGGCACTCGCAGCATGCGACGCGTGATCTTGCCTGCTCTCAGCGGCAGCTCCACCGTATGAATTCGATCGTCCGTTTCAAAAGTGATGACCGCCGCAGCCCCCGTAACTGAGCGCTCCATGTCTATCTCGACCATGTTCCAGCCTGGCAACGGCCGAGGCCCTTCCCAGAGAAAAGCGGGTGTGCTGGAAAGCGAGCGCCACTCCCCATCGTCAAGAGGCGCAAGGTCACTATTGATTCGCAGGTAACGCGGTACGCGGATATGCAGAGGCAGTGAAAGAAAGGTAGGGGCTTTGGCAGCGGAGGACTGGAGCTGCGATCCCTCAAGAAACGGTGGTGTCGGCAAAACTTTCTTCCATTACAGGTAAAAGATGACAGAGACAATTGACGTCGAACGACCATACGACAAAACTCCGCCCGCTACACTGGGCGAAGTCAAAGACTGCATCATCATCTGAGGGGGACTTCAGTGTGCGGTGATATCATCACAGGAAGCATCGGAAGAATTTACCTGCTCCAAGACCGATTTCTTGTCCGCAATGCGTCGTTGCATCTTTTTGATGCCTCCCCCCCCGGGGCGAGTCTCCAATGCCTTTTGAAGCAGCAGTAAGGCATCATCCAGCAGGCCCTGTTGCTCAAAATAGGCGCCCAGTTCTCGAAGGCGGTCGGCTTCTTTCATTTTGCTGCTGGCGATGATGCCACGCGCGCGCGCACTCAATCCTGTCCGTGCGGCTGGCTCCTCAAAATCAAGGCCCAGGAGGTCCAGAAGTTTCAGGAAGGCATAGCCCTGACGACCACTCTGATATTGTGACAAAGCCTCCTCCTTGATAGCGTCCAACTCCTTGGGACATTGCGCCTCAAGGTATGCCAAGGGACGATAAGGGTTGCATAACTCAACTGTACGCGCCCTTTTCTTGCCCTGAGGAGGAAAAAGTACATCTCGGTCCAATGATGGGAAGCGCTGCATGACAGGTTCCATTGCAGCGAGGAACATGTCATTGATCTCCTGATACAACGGTGCGGGAATGTCCTGACTCCCCAGCGAATCCTCCTCGGGATGCTGATCAGAGTAGCCCTGCAAGGCCCAGTCGATTTCACGTCCAATCTCGGGTGGCAACTTGTTCAACACTGTATTCAGGATGCGCTTGAGCTCAAGCGCAGAACGTACATAGCTACGATTGGTAATCCTGCGCTCAGGAAGCAATGCCGCAAGCTCAGAGGCTGGCACACCAAGTTCTTCAAGAAATACCGCCTCAATCTGAGGCTGATTTGCGCTGGGCTTCTGATAAGTCAAGAAGCGGCAGCTATCATCACCGAAAGCATCTGCCCACTGGAGCAATGGCGCCCCCGCAAGACTGGGTTTACCGTTGCGCATTACTGGTGCGAGATGGTTGGAAAGACGCCATGTTTCACCATGACGCTTTATTCCCTGGTTGTGATTGCCCATCAAGTAATCAATCGGGGCGCGCACGAAGGCAATAACACGAATTTCCTCTGGCACCAGATTGAGATGCTCATGCAACAGGGTGTAAAGTGCTTGCGCCTGATTGAAGAATGACTCTGAAGATAAAACGAGTTTCAGTTTTTTCTTGCGTGCATATGACAACCACTTGTTCACAAGTGCTGCAGCGGCTTCGAAGTCACCCTCGCGTAAGATCCCGCCCAATTGCCCATGCCCACCTGACACGCCATTCTTGTCGATGCCATGTTCGGGATAGTAGAAGCCAAGCCTCTCGAGTGACTTGCGTGAACTCAACATGAAGTTCTGCAAAGCTGAAGAACCCGCTTTTGGCGAGCCAATGTGGAGACAGATGGAGAAAGACTCTAAACTGGTATCCATTGTCTGCCGTGTAGGGACAATCCATTTTTTAAGCATGTACCGACGCCTTTAATATCAACCTATCATCAAGATATTGCATGTGAGGTGCCAGATAGCAGCTTGGATGCAATATCTAAGGCTTCAGGATCGCCAGAAGACATAGATTTCAATTTCTCTACAACATAATTAGACTTACTTAACATCTCTTGCTTATCTTTCACAACTAGCGATTCTACACCTGTGTTATTATAAAACTCCTGCCGAGCATTCATATATTTATTGTAGCTATCTTCAGGCCAACTGAACCTACGACGCGAAGGGTTTTCTACCCCTTTATATCCAGATCTATTAGTTTTTAAATCATCCTTAGATTTTGGCTGCCCCTTTTTAAGAAGGGCAAAATATTCTACTTCTGACCTATTCATACGATGTATAATATAAGCTGATCGTTTCTTTATACTGCTTTTTTCAAGCAATTGGGGCCTTTCCTTCTGAAATATTGCTTGATCGCCAGAGGGGTCAACGACTGTTAAATTATAAAAAACGGGTCGATGTATGCGTACACGTCTAATACTTTCCCACGGCCTGGGGCATAATGTTTTCACATGCGAGCCGAAATGGAATCTAGAACTTGGAGTAAAAATTGCAAAGGGCTCTGAATAGCCTATCTCACAGTACCAAGGATAGCTAATAGCCTCCTGACCCTCAGTAATAGATCTGACATGGTTATCAATATTGGTTGAGAAGTCTGAAGGAGTCCAAAACTCATCAATATCTAAAGGCATCCAGTAGTCAACATTTAAATCTTTACAGCGAGCTATATCTTTGGCATAAGAAATAACTTGAATCTTCCCGCCTATTTCAGGACCGCAATAATCAACCCAGTCAACTATCTCATATTCGAGACCCGGTACATACTGCTGTAGCGCCTTAAGCACCTCGACACTTGAGTCAGTAGTACGATTTATATAAACAACTATACTTTCGAAACCGAAATAGTGATGATGGAAAACCCATTCAGCCAAATAAGGAGCTTCATCTTTTGCTATGGCACAGACCCTATAAGTAACTTTACCCATATTAACACTCCAAATAAATTCACATCGACTCAATAATTTCGTCAGACAAAGTCATATTCATTCTATGGTAAAAGTCTCTATCATTCGCGTAATCCATATTAACAACATCAACAAGTTCATTGTCATTAGATAATGCTTGTACGGGTCTGTATATTAAACCATTAGCAGTAGATAACTTATAAAACTCTGCCGAAAGATGTGCACAGAATAACTCTGTGACTTGCGTACCCGGTTCTGAAAAAACTATATTTGCCAAGCCAGCGCCATGTGGCGCGATAACATGAGTCGCGTTGCGCATAATGGCAGCGGTTTCTGATATAGAATGATCTTCACAGTAGTATGTCTTGTATCCCAATTCTTTGATGTGTTCGATTAACTGAGCTTCATTCAAAATACGCCGTGCATTTCCTTTTGAACGAGAGATATATATTTTGCTAGAGAAATTCAGCGCCTGTGGTGTATAAAAAAGACTACGCACAAAATCTGATACCCATTGGGGAGTATAGAGGGCACGACGGCAAGGCGTTACACTGACAATATCCTCCGCCGTAAAGCACTTCAAGTGATTAGTATAATCACTGACAATACTATCATCGATACCAAGCAACTTGAATGATTCACGTTTAAAACGAGAGCCATAGAAATTTACGATGATCCTGTCAAAATCGCAGCCAATATCATATCCTGCTTCAGTCACAGCCTTTATCTTAGGTAGTAAATCTAGCAGCCAGTGGCTGTATAAATTAGACCCAGGGGTTGTCAAGTCGAGAATACGTCCGGAAACTTTCTGCAATTTTGCGTTTCGATTCTGGAGGTGACGCTCGCCGGCAGGTGTACTTAATGCCTTGACACTGCTACCGTTCAGCAAGAAAGCCTTGGCTGGCTTTAAACACACATCAGCATTGGCTAGATGCAAGACTCTGACTGCAGGTTCGATTTCCTGTAAATTTTTACTGATTAGCATATGGTCAGTAGGAAATCTTGTCGGTAGAGTCCTACTCCTTTCAGGGTATACTTCAATATTTTTCTTTATTTTACCGGCGGCACCCGCTCCTAGACTCGAGAAACCACCTAAGTCTTCCAGAATCCTTTGCGCCCCCTTTTCGGCCGATATTACTGTTTCTCCCCGTATAGGAATCGGCTTTGAAAATTCATACCAAGCAACTCCAGTTTCATGGTTATTAGCTATGAATCGGTTATCTGATGCAAATACATCGTGGATGCGTCTGCGTACCTCAGCTGACATATAATCATCATCGCGCATATATAGCGCGGGATCCGAGGAATGAGACTTTTCAAGCTGATGCTTGATACTCTCATCATGGATATCCCGGAAAATGTGATTCACTTTGGACAGCGCTTCACACAGATATGGGTTCAGACTCTTGTTGTCGATGGAATCCTCCGGCTTTTGCACCTCGGAGATGATTCCGAGCCGTGCAAAGAAGTCAGCGACAAGATCCCCCTCGATCAGGCTATCCCGCAACAGCGGAACCACCGTGACGTTCGACTTGCCATAGAGGTTGCTAAATGCACTGGCAATCACACGATAATTCGGGTTCTTACCCCTCAACGCCTGCTCGACGAACGCCTGAAGTGACAGCCCTTTCTTGTAGCCCCACTGCTGCCAGGCCGACATGATGAACTGATCTTGACGGCGAATGTAATAGATCACTTCATGACTAACAAAGGTGTCACGCAGCAAGCGATGGATATTAAGTCCTGAAGCCGCCCCCAACTGGTTGACCAGATTCTCGGCACTGATCAGGACAGACTGAGAGCTGTCGCCGTATTTCTCCTTGATGCGAGCCAGCTTGGCCTTCAGTGGCTCGAGGTCCTTCTGCTCCATCGCATGACGGAAGAAGGCCCGTGGCGTCTCCCCATTGGGATTGAAACCCTCGTCACCAGGAGTGCGCATCTGCGGGTCAGGAATGACATAGCCATGCGATTCCAGCAGCTTGCGATTCTTGATGATCGCCTTCTGGATCGTCGTGGACCCACACTTGGAATGCCCGGGGTGCAACACCAGCTTCATGCCAAATCTCCCAAAGAGAAGGTGGCGGCTGGCAGTACCTTGATGGGCTCATACTCGGACTTGTTGAAACTACCCGCAGGCAGACCGAACCATTCGATCAGCTTCTGATTGCCCTGCTTGAAGTGGGCATCAAACGCCTGCTGCTCCGCGACGGAGAAAAGTACGTGCTTGTCCTGGTCACTATCGAGCGTCTCTGCCAGAGAGATGATCTTGTCTCTACGGCGCGCGAATTCGGCATTGCCCATCTGTCCACGACCGAATCTCTGGACCAACGGCAGGCAACGAGTCGGCAGCGACGGATTGATGATAGCTGTCTCATCGGCCTGATTGGCACCGGGGCGATACTCGACACCGAACGAGGCCAGGAAATCCTGCACGACCTGTCGGCTGTAGGGAATCACGGAGAGATTCTCTCCACCGACGTGCTTTTCCCACTGACGAACGTGATTCAGATAGTTCAACCAGCTCACATTGCGCATGGCGAGGGTGAACAGTGATGCCTCGTAGCGGATGTTGGGGTCTTTCACCAGCTGGTTGAACAGCGACAGCAGCAACTCCGACTGCGGGCGCACCGTGAAGATGACCTTGACCGTCTCGAAATGCTCCGCGACGAATTCCTTGAAGCGCGGATTGTTGAAATACATCGGCGACAGCTCGGAAGACAGCAACACGCTTGCGGCTGGGCTTGCCTGCATCTCTACGCGCAACTTCTCCAGCGCATCCGCTGGTGACATGTCGCTCTGATAGGCGCCACTCCCCTTGAAGGACAATGCGAAGGGATGATGAGAGTGATCGGGCCACTGCAAAGATTGTGGATAGAGAATGCCCTTGGCAAGGAAATCCTCATGTTGCGCCTGAATCTGCGACTGAACAGCAGATGTCCCCGTCTTGGACCAACCAACGTGAAGGTACAGAGTATCTTTTTTCATCATTCACCAATAAACGGGTTGCGGCCGATCTGGCTTACCAGAGCGCCCCATTTCAGAATCTGGGCTTCATTCAGTGCATCCTTGCCCGTCAGCACATCTGGCATACCCAGGGCGCGCCACTTGTCCATCGGGTGAAGGATATGGAACGTTGTCAGGCCCATATCACCGGGACGCTGGGCATCAGCCACGACATTGTCCCCGATATGCAGATGTCGACGGCCTTCCTCGCGTGCGAGGTCTTCCTTCACCATCGCCCACATGGTGCCGCTATCCTTGCGCTTGCCTTCCTCACTGGAGACCATCAGCCGATAGGCTGCGGCGATACCCGCCTTTCGTAACATCAGGCCAACCTGATCACGGGTGTAGTAGGTATCGGAAATGACCCACAGAACATGCCCGGCAGAACTCAGATGATTGAACAACTCGACCATCTCGTCCTTGGGCTGGATCATCGCGAGATCCAATTCGAACTCACGCTGCATCCATCCCTGCGCGACATCCTTGCTGACCTTGTACACATCCGCCAATTCGTCATAGATGGCGTCGATGCGGATATCACCCTGGAAGCTGGCACGCTTGCGAAGCGTGAATTCAGCCTCGTTGCGTGTCTTCACGAAATCATGAGCTGAGGAGGCGATATCCTGCTCCACCAGCCACTTGCCCAACTTCAGCTTGGCATAATCCGGTACGGTGAATTCGCGGCGAACCAGCGTATCGAAGACATCGAAGCTGATGATCTGATGCGCCTGGATGGCAGGCATGTGCTGTTCGATGGAACCGTGGTAGCTCGCGGTGATGTAGCTCTGGTCAACCGTAAAATCGCCACCGGACGGATAATAGAAGAACTGACGGTAGCCCAGGTTTTCCGCCTGAGCGCCGAGAATACGTTCAAGCGCATGCAGCTTGGAGCCATCATTGGGCAACGGCTCTTCGGGGAAATCTTCGTACTTCCAGTCCTTGCCGACAATACCCTTGAGCGCCTGTGGGCGTGCCCAGAACATGCCACCTGCCGGGTAGCTCAGGAAGTCACTGACATGGGCGATATCCAGCGCCTGCTGCCATTCTCGCATGAAACCCTTGTTCATGGTCTGGTGATTCACCCAGCTAGGCATCATCCAGAATGTCGTCGGGTAATAGACACCGAGTGTCTCGTCCTGAGCGAAGGCATTGAGGGCCCGCTTGACGACGGACTTGTCACTCAGCAGGAATTCAGTGAGGTAATCGGCCCACTGAGTCTGCTCACGACCGGAATACAGGGACTTCTTGGAATGCAGGTGGCAGAACAGGTCGTACTGCTGCAATACATCGCCATACTCGACCAGCAAGGGGCCGAAGTTGCGCCCACGATTGGGCACATGCCGAACCTCTACCCGCTTGACGCACGCATGCTTCTCGAACGTCTTGCGTGCATGTGCCTCGTTCACGCCCTTGGCAAGAGTCAGCAACACATCCACCTGGATGGGCATGTCATCCAGTGCCTGGGCGAAACGCTCGATGAAGTCCTCATAGAAGACGTGCAGACACACCGCCATCTTCAACTGACTGGCCGCTTCTGTCAGCATGGCGTCCAGAGGCATGCGTGTCTGAGGTACCCAGCGTGGCGTCAAGGGCACATGCTGACGCCCTTCGCGCTTGCCATTCTTCAGATAATGGAACAGCGGGCTCTGCTGGTCGTAGAACACATCCATGTACATGCGATGGTAGCTTTCGCCATCGAAGGCTGGAGACGGATGAATCGGAGCAAAGCGTGACTTGTGGAGATAATCCTTGAAGGCATGCGCCGGAGAAAGAAATTTCTGGCCATAACGCTGCTGATACCAGCCGGCATCGAAAAGCCCCAAGGCTTCGGCTTGCTCGAATTCACTTCGCTGGGCCTTGGTAAGAGATGCAGAATTTCGTTTGGTAAAGACATTGAACGGTTTCATGACAGCTCTCGATCAGATGTTGAAAAGGGCTAACGGGTTCAAGATGCCATTCCCCGAAAAGTCATCATCCACGAAGAACAGGTGCCAGGCACATTGCGGTATGGCCCCCTGTCGCGTCGCGAAGTTTTCATACATCTGCTCGACTTCTTGTGGTGTGAAGCTGACCCCCGCTTCCAACCACTTCGCAACCTGATCAATTGCACCATCGAAGACTTCCTGAAGGTCATGGAAGTGCCGCTGGGTTGCGGCCTGCCGGCCGTAACAGAATTCGAAGCCACCATCGCTGTCCTGAAGAACATCCACTACCTGCCCATGCGGAGCGGTCATCAGCGACTCGAACAGCAGAGAGCGGTCGAGCATCTGGTGGCCTTCGCCCCAACTGATTCCCTCACGGAAGACGCCAGCCAGGTTGGCTGTCGCTCCACCCTGCTGACTCTTGCCAGGCTTTGTCGCCACGTAGTACAGACCGAAGGTTTCGCGCTGCATCATGCGCGTCAACAGCTTCTGGATAGTACCGGAATACCCCAAGTCCAACATGATGGGGGCAGGACCATCGGTAAGTCCCAATGATTTCAGGTAGGCCATCACGCCCTGCCTTGTCGGGGCGACCAGGGCTTTCAAGCACTCAAGACGAGGTTCCAACCATTGGACGACCTCATCCTGTTGCTCAGGAAGCTTGACGTGCATCTGCAGCAATTCAACCGGCAGTACACTGAAGGCTTCATGCATCTGCAGACCAAAACGCTTGCGCATCAGGTCCAGCATGCCCCCCTCGAAGTCATTGCCCAGCGCCAGTGGCCAGAGGAACTCCTCTCCGAGATTGGCTCTGAACAGCAAGGTACGAGATACCTTGAGATACTGCGGTGAATTGTCGAATGTCACCAGACTCTGCGCCTGAAGACGCGTCAACAGACGCTCGAAGCACCAGCCCTCGCGAGCCAGACATACCGGTACTCGTCCCGCACCTTGAGCTTCCACTGCTTTTGCATACACCAGGAAGGCCGGCCCCATGAAACTGGCACCGAACTCCCTGAGTGCCTGACGAGTATTCTTCATCTTCTCACCCATCCATAAGCGTTCGAGCTGGAAATTTCCTTGACTGGCATGATGCCGTTCACGTCATGCAAAGACAGCAGCCGTCTCGAAAGATTCACCGTCTTCATCCTTGCCCGACAGCTGCGGCGCTTCACCATTCACCAGCGGCCACTCGACACCCACGCTGGGGTCATTCCATTTCAGCGAATACTCATCACCCGGTGCGTAATAGTCAGTGCACTTGTACTGGAATTCGGCGGATTCGCTGATGACATAGAAGCCATGAGCGAATCCCGGCGGCACCCACAGCATCTGCTGATTGTCTTCACTCAGGTGTGCACCAACCCACTGCCCGAAGGTCGGGCTGCTCTTGCGCATGTCGACGGCCACATCAAAGACTTCGCCCTGCGTGACACGTACCAGCTTGCCCTGCGGCTGATTCAGCTGGTAGTGCAAGCCACGCAGGATACCCTGACGGGATTTGCTGTGGTTGTCCTGCACGAAGGTGTAATCACCGCAGTGTTCGACGAATTCGCTCTGACGGAAGGTTTCCATGAAGAAACCGCGCTCATCACCGAATTTCTTTGGCGTCAGCAGCACGACATCCGGGATGGCGAGTTTTTCAAAATTCATGCGGGAATTGCTCCTTGTCGGGGACAGAAATAGCGTTGGCAGCCAGATATCTCAACGTTTCTTCTCGTCAAGCCACCTCTTGCCAGGCCTTATCTCGTCAAGCGGCCTTGCCGATGACAGCAGCATCACTGACGGCGTTGCCTGGCACGATACAGCGTGAAGAGTACGTATCTTACCGTCACATCACTGCTCGCCAGGGAAGCCATGGCCGCCTGCCATAAAAATTCCCGCAGTCGTCGTCATGGTCGGGACGACTGCGGGATCTTGACTACATTAGCATTGCCTTTAGCCAATTCGTACCAAAGGCATGATACAGCTCATCATGAACTTTCATTGCAGGACATGTCATTGCAGGGCATGTCACTGCAGGCTATGTCATCGATCGCCGTATCACTGATTGCCGCGGCGCTTGTCATCCAGACGCTTGAGTAGGTACTGGCCGTAGCCGGTCTTTTTGAGTGCCGTGCCCTGCTCCTCAAGCTGCTCGTCGGTGATCCAGCCATTGGCCCAGGAAATCTCTTCCAGGCACGCCACCTTCAAGCCCTGACGGTGCTCGATGGTCTGCACGTACTGGCCAGCCTCCAGCAGGCTGTCATGGGTACCGGTATCCAGCCAGGCGAAGCCACGACCCAGGCGCTCGACACGCAGGTCACCACGTTCCAGATAGGCATTGTTGATGCTGGTGATTTCCAGCTCGCCACGCTCGGACGGCTCCACGGACTTGGCGATCTCGACCACGTCATTGTCGTAGAAGTAGAGGCCAGTCACGGCATACGGTGACTTGGGCTTCAGCGGCTTCTCCTCGATGGACATCGCCTTGCCGGACTCATCGAACTCCACGACACCGAAGCGCTCCGGGTCCTGCACCAGGTAGCCGAAGACCGTCGCGCCGCTAGGCTGGTCCGCCGCACGTTTCAACTGATCAGAGAAGTGTTGGCCGTGGAAGATGTTGTCACCCAGCACCAGACAGACCGAATCATCACCGATGAATTCCTCACCGATGATGAAGGCCTGCGCCAGGCCATCCGGGCTCGGCTGCACGGCATATTCGAAACGCACGCCGTACTGATCACCATTGCCCAGCAGCTTTTCATATTGCGGCAGGTCTTCCGGGGTGGAGATAATCAGGATCTCGCGGATACCGGCCAGCATCAGGACAGAGACCGGATAGAAGATCATCGGCTTGTCATAGATAGGCAGCAGTTGCTTGGAAACACCGCGAGTGATCGGATGCAGACGTGTACCGGAACCACCGGCGAGAATTATGCCCTTGCGCGCCATAATGACTATCCCTGTTTTCTGATAGGTTGAATGTAATTTTCGGGGTGAAAAATACGGGGTGTAAACGTCTTTAGTTGAGAATGATATCGCCCAAATCTATCAATGAAATCGTCAGGTTTGGAAAAATCAAAACCTAGCCGGTAAAAATCGCCCAGCTCGTAGTCCCACCATTTTATTTCCTTGAGTGCCTCACATACCGATGGGTCGAATCGATACTTCTTGTGCACTGCTGGCGCACCGGCTACCACCGAATAGGGTGCGACATCTTTCAGAACCAAGCTTCTTGACGCAATGACTGCACCATCCCCGATGGTAATGCCACCTGCCAGCTGCACATCAGAACCTATCCAGACATCGTTGCCAATAATGATCGGGTTTCGATTGGGCTGCGGTGTCGGTACCTCGTCCTTGACGAGCGCGATATCGTGCTGGGCCTCATAAGCTTGCAGGTAAGCATGAACGTTCTCACGCCCGAAATTGAAATGTGCAGAGCTCAAGCCGACACACTCGATAGGATGACGGAACCCCATGCCCTTGACGTTCTCAGCAATAGAAACGTAACGCCCTCCCCGAGTCACCAATGGCATGGCGGAAGCACACGACGTGAACGCTCCAGAACTCCATAGCACATCCCCTCTCGCCAGAGTAGAAAACTCCTCGATTCGGGTATCAGCAGTGAACTTCAGGACATCACCGATCTTCCAGCGTTTCACATAAGGAGCGGGCTTCTTGTTCATCCCTGTGCGCGCCTGAAAGATATTGAAGTCTCTTAGCGCTTTGAGGAACGGCGGAGTGACGCGAATACTCTTGACTCTCATAGGCTAGATAACTCAGCGATCCAGATGTTCTTGGAGCGTCAGCGCCAGCTGGGACTGCCAGTCAGGCAGCACGATGCCGAGCGCGTACTCCAGTTTTTCGAGTGCAAGCCGCGAATTCAGAGGGCGTGTCGCAGGCGTCGGGTAATCTGCCGTCGGGATACCCCCCAGCGTCTGTGGGTCGATCGCCAGGGTTTCGCCCTGCTCGATGGCCTGACGGAAGATGGACTGCGCAAAACCATGCCAGCTGGTGGTGCCCTGCGGCGCCAGGTGATACAGGCCACTGTCTATCTGCTGACGCAGTGCCTCGTATGTGAGCAGCGCGATCAGACGCGCCGGTGTCGGTGCGCCGATCTGGTCATTGACGATGTTGAGGCTGTCACGCTCGCGCCCCAGCCTAAGCATCGTCTTCATGAAGTTGTTACCGCGTGCGGCATAGACCCAACTGGTACGGAACACCAGATGACGGCAATCACTGGCCAGTACCGCCTCATCGCCTGCCAGCTTGCTTTCCCCATAGGCTGACAGTGGCGCCGTCGGGCTATCTTCACGCCAGGCCTGGTCACCATCGCCGGGATAGACATAGTCCGAGGAGTAATGCACCAGTGTCGCGCCCAGCGCGCTGGCCTTTTCTGCCAGCAACGCCGGCAGCTCGGCATTGAGACGCATGGCGCCTTCGCGCTCCTCTTCTGCCTTGTCGACGGCCGTCCAGGCCGCTGCATTGAGGATCAACTGGGGCTGCCAGGTGTCAATCAGTGCGGCGACAGCGTCAAGATCACTGGCATCGACGTCGCTGCGGCGCGGCGCATGCACCTCACCGAAGGGAGCGAAACTGCGTTGCAACTCAAACCCGACCTGGCCATTGCCACCCAGAATCAGAATGCGACCAAAGCGATGGGAAGTCGTCATCATCAGCTCCCGGTACCCAGACGTTCACCGCGGTAGCTGCCATCCTGCACGCGCTGCCACCAGCTCTCATTGGCCAGATACCACTCGACCGTCTTGCGCAGGCCTGTCTCGAAGGTTTCCTGCGGCACCCAGCCCAGCTCGCGTTCGATCTTGGCGGCATCGATGGCATAGCGCACATCGTGACCGGGGCGATCCGTCACGTAACTGATCAGGTCTTCGTACTTGGCAATGCCCGCGGGCTTCTCGGGGACCAGCTCTTCCAGCAGAGCACAGAGTGTCTTGACGACTTCGATGTTCTGTTTCTCGTTATGGCCGCCAATGTTATACGCCTCGGCGATATTCCCTTCGGTGGCAACCTTGATCAGCGCACGGGCATGGTCTTCCACGTACAGCCAGTCACGTACCTGCTTGCCATCGCCATACACCGGCAGCGCCTTGCCCGCCAGAGCATTCAGGATCATCAGCGGGATGAGCTTCTCGGGGAAGTGGTAAGGGCCATAATTGTTGGAGCAGTTGGTCACCAATGTCGGCAGGCCATAGGTACGCTGCCAGGCACGCACGAGGTGATCCGAACTCGCTTTGCTGGCAGAGTACGGTGAACTCGGCGCATACGGTGTCGTCTCGGTAAAGAGATCTTCCGGCCCTTCCAGATCGCCATATACCTCATCGGTGGAGATGTGATGGAAGCGGAAGCCAGCGGCTTTCTCGGCATCAGACTCCTTCAAGCCCTTCCAATACTGACGCGCCGCTTCCAGCAGCTGATAGGTACCAACGATGTTCGTCTCGATGAAATCCGCCGGGCCATCGATGGAGCGATCCACGTGGCTCTCGGCCGCCAGGTGCATCACGATATCCGGCTGGAATTCCGCGAAGACAGCTTTCATCTTCTCGCCATCGCAGATATCAGCCTGCACGAAGTGATAGCGCTCGGAATCCGTGACATCCGCCAGGGATTCGAGGTTACCGGCGTAGGTCAGCGCATCCAGATTGATGACGGTATGTTGAGTGGAGCGAATCAGCTCACGGACGACCGCGGAGCCGATGAAGCCGGCACCACCGGTGATAAGAAATGTTTTACTCATAGAAGATTTTTGCCAGTGATTTAAATAAAGGCACGCTACCGCCTCCCAATATCATGGGAGGCAGCCTTGCATGCAAAGCATGAAATGTAATCCAGGTTTGCCTGATGCCAATGAAGTGGGCAAACATCTTGTCAATCAAAGACTAACATGGCTGTCATGAGCTTTGCTTCAAACTCAGGACTTTTCAACATTGCCTCAACAACGTCCGTAACTGTCCTCGAATCGGACGATATCGTCTTCACCAAGGTACTCACCACTCTGCACTTCGATCATCACCAATGGAATGATCCCTGGATTTTCGAGTCGGTGTCGATTGCCTGCGGGGATATAGGTCGATTCATTGATACGCAGCAGGATGTCATTCTCTCCATTTACTACCTTGGCGGTGCCGCTCACGACAATCCAGTGTTCACTGCGATGATGATGCATTTGCAAGGAGAGAGAGGCGCCCGGCTTGACGACAATACGCTTCATCTTGAAGCGTTCACCCTCCTCCAGCACGGTATAGGTCCCCCAGGGACGATGCACCGTTACATGATGTTGGTGCAGTCCCCCTCCCCGCACCTTGAGCCGTTGGACGATCTTCTTCACATCCTGGCTCTGGTCCTTGTGAGCGACCAGCAACGCATCAGGAGTATCCACGATCACCAGGTCCTGAACACCAACTGTGGCTATCATTCGCCTGTCACTACGAATGTAACAGTTATGGGTGTTTTCCAGTTCTGCTTCGCCGGTCACACGGTTGCCTGACGGGTCAGGTGCTGTGAGCTCCGCCATCGCTAGCCAAGAGCCGATATCACTCCAGCCCAACTCGCAGGGCACCACTGCGACTCGTGCTGATTTCTCCATCAATGCATAATCGATGGAGTCATCCACTACAGTCCCGAAAGTCTTGGCACATAACCGAGTGACACTGCAGCCGTCAATTTCACTCGCCTCGGCCGAATCCAATGACCCTTTTACGCTGCTGAGCAGCTCCGATGAATGAGTTGCCAACTCTTCCAGCAAGGTACCGACACGGAAACAGAACATACCCGCATTCCAAAGATGGCGCCCCCCAGCCAGATACTGCTCGGCAGCATCACGATCTGGTTTCTCGACGAAGCGCTCTACGCTCATCGCCTGACCGTCAGTGACATGGCTACCATCGCCGACTTCGATATAACCGAAACCAGTTTCAGCATGGGTAGGCCGGATACCGTAGGTCACAAGCTGCCCTTCGGCAGCAGCCATGGCAGCACTAGCCGTGGCTTGGACAAAAGCCGCTTCATCCTGAATCAAATGGTCGGCTGGCAGCACCATCATCAGCGCCTCATCGCCATAGCGTTGCTGAAGCTCAAGCGCTGCAGCAGCTACCGCCGGTGCAGTATTGCGCCCAAACGGCTCCAATATGTAGTGCATCGGCTGACTGGGGGATAACTCCCGGTAATCATCTTCAGTACGGAAGAATAAATCACGATTAGTGACAGTGGTGACACTTTCTACATCAACGGCGGCCAACCCTCGTAAATAGGTCTTCTGCAGTAATGAATAGCCATCTTCCATGCGGATGAAAGGTTTCGGCTGGGCTTCGCGAGAAACAGGCCAAAGGCGCGAGCCGGTACCACCAGCGATGATCACGATATGCATCGGAGAGCTCCATGCGTTACGACGCGATGAGATTCATTGAATGTCAATCAATCGGTTGTTGGTAATGAGGGCAAAAGCAGCTCCACTTCGAGTTTTTGCCAGGTCGTCGCGATACGTCTCGCAAGATCATGGCGAGAAGCAGGGTCCGCGATACAGGCAAGCGCTCTGACAGCCGCTTCCTGGACCTCAAGACGTGACGCGGCATCGCGCATGTGAGCGTTGCGCATCTCGTCGGAATCTTCAGGCGCCAGCTTCAAGCGCAAGGTAAAAAGCTGTTTCGCCAACATCGGGAGGCTACCACTCGCTTCATTCAGGGAATTCTGAAGCAGCTCTATTGCCTCTTGGGTTCGGTCCTGTTGATCCAGGCAATTGGCTAATGCGTGAATCAGTGGCGCCTTGCCCGCATTCCTGCCAATGACTCCACGCAAGTGACGCTCGGCCTTCCCATACTCCCCCTGGGCTAACCAGAGTCTGGTCAATCGAACATGAAAGTTGGCATTCGCATCGTTAAGCGCAATGGCAAGTCTGTAAAAATGCTCAGCACCGGCATCATCCAACTCAGCCTCTCGGCAAGTGCCTAGCAGCAGATATAGATAGGGCGGTGACTTCCCACATAGTAATACCCTGCAAAGGTTTTGCTCTGCGCCAAGTACATCACCACGTCCAAGTTGTGCGCGAGCAAGGGATTCCCAGCATTCCGAGGAGAAACGTTGCTCTTGTTCAATACGGCGTTGCCAATGCAGCGCATCGAGTGTCAGGGTTACATCCTGCGCCAATGCTTCAAGCTGCTGCTGTAAGTCCTTCTTCGATAGGGCAGATGTTGCAGAGGTATCAATGGAGATATCAAGTGCGGTCTGCTCAGCAGCAAGCCCAAGCAGTAACTGGGTAGATTTTGGGGCTACATCAGTTTCTTGTGTCCACTGGGGCACCTCGTTGTCGGCATGATGGTCAGTACATGCCAGCAGCCGCCGCCACATTATCTCCAGCTCCTCAATCAAAGCAGCAGGCAGCCGTTCGCGAACACCCTCATCGATGAGATCATGACTCAATGAATGACGAATCGGGGATGGGGTTGTAGTGTCCAAAGCCAAGCCGAAGCACGTATTGAGTTTTTCTATGATGGGCAGTCCGCGCAGCAACGCTTGCTGCGTGACTACCAGACACTGATCACGGCTTTCCTCAAGCAAAGGTATCAGGCGACGATGATAAGCCAGCCACATTCGTGCTGCCTGTTCAGGCTGTTCCCAGAAGCTGACATTCAAACCGTTGCTACCCTCACCTACCGCTAACGCCTCGCCATGACGACGATAAAGCGATTGCACACTGCCGCTCCAATGTCGCAAAAGGACGAGGTAACGCCCTTGATCGCCAAGCACCTGTCGCCATGCTGGCAGAAACAAGCATGCTCTGGGATCTTTCGCCCCATAGGACCCTTTGGTCGTGTTCGCGCGCTGCTGTATATAGCGATTCAATAAGTCTATACGCAGTGAGGAGTTGAGCTCTCCCTTATCCTGATAACGCCAATCAGCACCGTTGATCTTCAATAGATGCTCGTGAATATCAACCAACAGCATGTCTTCATAATGCCCGCCCGGATTGGAAACTGCGGGAGGCATCAAGTAGTGCCCCATATTCAATCCAGCATGGTGCAGCCAGCTGGCAAGGGAGGAAGAGAGAGAGCGATGAAAGGATAATATAAAAATACTCACAGTTATTCACCGGAGTCTGAATTACAAGCCTTCTTCTGAATTCCACTATTCTTGAATTGATAATACTCTTCTGGAACTCCGCAAAATATTACATCTTCCTTATCAATTACAGTGAATCTTACATCACCGCCGGAAGCTATTAGTGAGTTGTACATAGGGGCAACATAAAACTCTCCTCCTTGCATATCAGCCTGACTAGAAGATTTAATTTCTTCAAACAAACTTACAAACAAAGAGGCTGAATTAAATACATACAATCCCGTACAGCAGTATTGGGAAATTTCCTGCTTTTCAGCAGTCAACTTTACCTTATCGCTCTCAGAGCTTTCAGGCAAAACGTTACTCCAATTTTTCCCTTCACCAACAAAAGTCTCCAGATAGCCATCGACGGCGGTAATATCAAACATCACTGGCTTAGAATAACCCAGCCTGAACGTGTCAATATTAAATATCAATATTGGATCATCAGTTTCAATATTTGATTCTTTCAATCCGTAGTAGACCGTTTCAGCTTGGCCTCTTGTTGGCTTACTTAGAATAACTATTCTATAGTCAATGATATTTAGAAGATGACATTTATTCCGAATGAAATCTTCAACGCCTTCGAAATGTAAAGCTACGAAAAGAAACCTTTCAGTTGAGAAATATTTTTCAAAGCTAAGCAGTGAATGCTCAAATAGACTTTTTCCATTAGCCTCAAGCATATATTTAGGGAGTTGAAAACCCTCTTTTCTAAACCGACTCGAAAGGCCAGCCATAGGAATAACAATCATAGTGCTAACTCCATAAGTTTTTTATAAAGGCGATATGAATTCAGGAGCATTGCTTTTTGTCTATCTGGTCTATCATAGTGAAGAGGTAGCATTGAAATAAACAAATGAACGTTAATGGCAAGTATTTCAATCTTATTGAAATCTTTTGAGAAAAAGAAAATTTCGTCAAAATAATTTTCCAAGACCGACAGCTTGTTATCATAAAAATTTAGACAATTATCATCTTCTATTTTATAACGGGAAGCTATTATATAATCATAGCATCCTACAACGGAATGATATAATTTTGCTATATCGTATCTTATATCGCCATATATACAGTTTTCACCTTTGCTGTTTAAACCCCGTGGATCTAACAACTTTAATCCATGGGTCCTGCTATCATAAAGAATATTGCTAAAGCAAAAGTCGCCATGAACAACACCCACGTCGCTTGGTTCAGGGCGCCTTATGAACCTGGATGTAATTAAAGCAATATCGTAGAGAGTAATTCCTTCTTGTGTCTCAAACTCATGAAGAGCATATTGGAAGTCAGTAGACTTGATGTCGTTGACTCTTTGCAGTGTTTTTTCCAAGTAAAGTAAATTCAAAGAATCAACGTCTATATCGATTTTATTATATTTAGAAAAATCAAAACTAACTTCTTTTGCCACACTTAATATTGAGTGCCATGCAGAATTAGAGAGGTCCCCGTATACCAGCAAATCACTTAAAGGAAGATTATATAGATATTCCGTAGTATATGACGGTGTATCATCAGTTATACAATACTTAGAGATAAGTGCAGGAGTGTGTAATCTGAGACTATCTGGGATATTAGAAAACCAGTTAGATTCTGCTGCAATTTTACTTGCATTGTTACTAGACTTGGTTACTGTTCGCGGCTCTATTTTAAGATTATTGAAAGCCCTCTGAGTAGTCATCAATGAGCGACTTCGGAAGAAACTATGCAAGTGACCAAAATCTAACCATAATCCATCATGCCGCTCTTCAAGTGAATAAATAGCTGCATAGTACTCCACACCCTCAATAAAGTCGCCTTTACTTTTCAATATACCCTGCATTAGTTTATGAGGATGCAAGAAGGAAAAAACTCCAGATATAACTAATTCTTTTCCGGAAACAAAGTCGCTAGAAAAATGCTTTTTTGAGCCAAACGCTACAATTCCACGTCTATAAGATCCAACATTTTTATGAACAGATATAAAGTCACAACCAGACAGCAAGAAATCTATAAAAAGTGTATCACCATGAAGAATTGTCAAAGACTCAAGAGGAAGGCCTGCTGCCGTCCAGCTAAACATAACGGAATCGCCAAGCGACAAATTATCGGGCACATGTATTACATTTACATTGAGCTGCTCTAACTTCAGTTTATCAAAAATGGGTATCTCAAATGACTCTGGCAAAGATATATATATATCTTGTGCTAGTGTAGACAGAAATGAGACTTGATGCTCATAAAGTCTCTTATTCCCTAAAGGTAAAAAAGAAGGAGGAATGCGGCCTACTTCATAGGAGAGATCTTGTTCTACATATGCGCCAGAGCTAATTAGAATCATTTTTTATAATTCTCGCTTTTCATTATTCAAAAGATCAATGATTTCTTCATATGTATGATTAATAAACTCAGATGGTCTTATAGCCTTGTCATCAATATAGAACCCTTCAAAGCCACACCATGGCTTCCCAGTATAAAGCTCATCATATGGCACATCATGTGCATTTAACCACTCGATAATAACTGGGAGTGTATTGGCATTGATCTTACCTATATTCCCTTGATAAGTTCTCATGTTTCTGGAAGTATTTAATACGATGTCAAAGCCTCGTGCCTTGTATTCTTTAAGCTTATCAATGAGCTGGTTATTTGGCAATGCGGCATTATAGTCACCACTTTGTTTATAACTAATTGTATCATCGAGGTCGACTATTAATCGTTTCATCACTTACTCTCTATACTAATTTGGCTAGAACATTAATATTTATTGAAAGGCACAGAATTCATTTGTGCCTCTGCTTCTAGAGTATTAACAAGGTCGGGATGTTGCATGTTAACTTCATTTACAAAACGCATAGGCAATGTAGCATGTATACTTTTAACAATATCGTAGTTAATATCTCTAGACTTAAACCATTCTGCTAAAAGAGGTTCAGCAAACCTTTTCTGCCCATCTCCAAACAAATCAGTAGATTTATTATTTTCTATAGATTCCCATAATTCTATAATACTGTACATGTTTTTGGGGGGGCCAAAGAAAAATACATCGCCGCAGCCAATTTCTGAAATATTTCTACTTCTTATTTTTTTATCATTCAGTTCATTTTCTAACAAATCCTCGTCCACTCTAACTATAAACGTATCAGGACGCATTCGAAAAATAGCAGAATACTCCAAGGAGTTCTCAGCTGAATATTGCCTTGCTAAATCAAAAGCACTGAACATACCGTAGAACATATTAGCTTGATTAAGAGAATTTTTGAAAACAATATTACTCTTTAATCGCTTGTCTAAACAGCGATGGAATGATTCTTGTGTCTCCACTTTAACCAGTCTTAAATTATTAATTCTCTCTAGTATTTTTGAGTCAAAGTCATCGAAAATGGGTTTTTCAAGAAGAGAAAAAGTTTTCGGGAAATATTTTTCAAATGCTTCTAGGTTACGATATTCAGGAGGTAGCATTTCTAAAACTATTTTAGGTACCCTTCTTTCAATTTTATTCATTCCTCCAGGGGCATAAACTTGCCTAATTGACCATGTATGAATAAACACATCCACTAAGTAACCAATTTTTTCGAGTTTTTCTATAAGGAAATTTAACGAAGGTATAGTCTCAAAATCCGAGCGAATCATGCCCGAAATGCAAATAGCAATATGCTTTTTAGTCATAATAGCATCCTCAACTTAAATCACTAAAAAGAGCTTAAATCATTTATAACAATATAAAGATCATTATACTTACCCCGTACCTCACCTTTCTGTGGCTATTTGCTAGACAATATTATCAACTTTCGATATTTCCTCTAGGGTATATAATGCTTCTTCTTCGGATGCAACAACTTCTCTAAAGACATGCTCTTTTAGAGAAAACTCATAGCCAGGACAATACAATTCGAAAAGCTTTTTATTGATAGCCTCACTATCGCTACGAACCTTATCCAAAAGAGATTTAGGCAATGCATACGAGTTATCATTCTCACGCTGTGAGCGCTGCCCTAACTCTTTATACTGTTTTCCAGTTATCAATTTTTTATCTACTTTATTATCGTTAATTAGCTTATTGATTTTTAATTTCAAAGCAACATATTTTTGCCCTAAACTTGGGTTATTGTCATTTAAATTTGCTTTATCAATTTCAGAAGAAAAACCTAATACGCTATTGGTAAAATCATCGACAATATCACTTTGTATAAGAAGCTTTTTATCAAAAAATCTTACACTTATTTTACCAAAGCAATGATCCCAAGCATTTATAAACTTCAAATAATCTACATCAAACCCTCTTTTATAATAATCATAGATAGTCCCAGTATATAGAGAGGCATGCACTTTCTGGGCATAAGAAGACGCCAAATAGTCAGCTTGCTCTCTAAAATACACGACAACTTTGACATTATATTTGTTTTGAGGGAATAACTGCCTTATGACTTTTGGATCAGTATTCTGAAAAGCTTCTGAACTTATTATATACGTTTTGTCACATGACCATTCAAGATAGCTTTCTAATTCACCAGCTATACGCTCAACTAATAAGTTTGAGTCTACTGTATTTTTTAAAACACCCTTAGCTAACGGCTCAGCAATATGGTGATGACCATAACCTTTCTTAATCACTTCGAAATATTCATAGCCATGTTTTCTTAACTCATTAGGGAAAGAGTAAAGATATTTCTGAAGTGTAGAAGTACCAGTTTTATGTCGACCAATATGTAGTATTATATTTATCATAACTCAACCTTTGAAACACTACTCCAGATACTCAAGTCTTGACTATTTGATTGAAGCAGCTTGTCATAAACTTCTTTTGAAATTTGTTTTTTAAAACTCTGAAGCTTATTATCTAATGTCATTGTAATATCGCGACTCACATTCTTTTCTACGGGCTTAAGATACATGTCCTCAAACCCCTCGTCCTGCAACCACTGTTCCAGACGAGCCATGGAGTCAGTAAACTGCTCGACGATACCAATGAAAGGTAAATCTTCAAGCGCCTTTTTTGCTCGAGTGAATTCATCCCCTTGTTGCTCACCGAACATCATTGCCAAGCGTTGCATATGGAAGTTTCGACATTGGCGATCATGAGGTAGCGCAAGACGAGTTTCGATATAACCCGTAAGGTCCGTATTACGTGCAAGCACTGCACCGAAGCTATCTCCGCCCTGCTTGGTCTCAAAAGCATAGGCCGAGGCAATTCGATCTATGGGGTGTCGCAAGAATATAACAGGTAGTACTTTGATACCTTCGAGCTTCGGTGGCGGCAAATGAGCCGTATGAGAAGAAAAAACCTTCGCTTGAGGGTTATCAAGAATCCACTGAGCTACTTGCTCACGATTGATATTCGGTTGACCAGGAAACTCTTTAGTCACCCATTCCTCAGGTTTTACGCACTCCTTGAAAGCTGCATCCAGTGATGTTCCGGCATTCTTGAATAGATGGTAGTGCAGGATGACCGTACGCATAAAGCCTCACATTAGTATAGCGATCAATATGCCCGCCGAAGCGGACACATTAGTGACCATATGATTTATTATCTACATCACGAGATCAATGCTTTCTTTTGATTAGGTGGGTATATACCAACACTTTCAAGGGTCTTAGCCATACCCTTGACACCGTTATTGAAACTGAAATTATTGCGTGCCAAAGCTAAAGCATTTTCACTCACCTGCTGCCAGCGCAGTTCATCTTCATAAAGCTCGGCGATAGCCTCTACCCATGCCTGGGGATCTTCCACAATCATGGCACTTACGCCGTGTGATAGCCCCGTCGCTTCTGCCGCTACAGGAGTCAACACTTGTGGTATACCCGCTGACATCGCTTCCAGCACTTTACCTTTGATACCTGCGCCAGATAGTAAGGGAGCAATCATTACACGAGCACTCTCGAAGACATCATCAAGGCTCTCGACAAAACCTTCTAGAATTACATCGTCAGATGCATATTTATCGAAGGAATCGGGTATTGAGCTACCATAGACGTGAAATGCGACCCCGGGGAGTCGTTTACGCAATAGTGGCATGACTTTTTCGACAAAGAACTCTACCGCTTCTACGTTAGGAATATGACGATATCCCCCCAGGAAGGCTATACCAGAGCGTGCTTCATACGGGGTCTTATGTCCTCGACCATCCAGTACCCACGGACAGATATGCAAGTTATCAGCTTGCAAATTGTGGCTCATGATGACGGCATGTTCTGTCGGATTATAAGCCAAGATACCATCGACTTGACGCATCAGTGCCAATTCACGATCTCTCGTTGCGAGCGGCCCTGATAAATCTTGCTGCTTGGCAGCCAAGGCGGCACGTAATTCACGCAAGAAATGAAGATCTGCGTTATTGAACAGGACTTTCGCTGAGGTAAATTGCTTGACCGCCGAGAGATGACGTTCCGCCACGTCATAGCGAGTAATATAGACAACATCGAACTCGTTACCACGAGATTCCAGTACTTGACTCACCGAAGATTGGAACGGTGCGTAGAAACACTCTACGCCCATCTTTTGTAGGGCATCTGTATACTTGCCCATATGTGCCATATTCTCAGACACGAAACTGACTTTGAAGCCATTCGCTTGCAACATGCGTATTTCTTGGACCGCCGCATACGAACCAGCATCATGGTCGGGGCGAGGCATGGCGTGATCAATCATGAGCACACGATAGGCTACACCACGATCCTTATGGAATGGCACATTATCGAATGAGGGTTGACCATTGGCCATATAACTATCAACCCACTTGGCACGAAACTTGGGGGCATTGATCAGCTGGTTCTTCTTGATGCCTTGACTTTCATCTCGACCATTACTCATTCCTTCAAAATGTACCACTACTGAATACGGTGCATACACCGTTTTATAACCCTGATCACGAATCTTGAAGGCGAGATCAGTATCTTCATAGTACGCTGGGGCAAACTCATCAGAGAACCCTCCGACTTCCTCCCAAACGTTCCGCGGTACCATCAGCGAGGCACCGGAGAGATAATCCACCTGTCGAGCATAATTCCATTCAGGAGCCTGTGAATTACCTTGGTTGCCCAAATTCCATGGCTGTCCGTTACCCCATACGATGCCACCTGCTTCTTGGAGCTTGCCGTCCGGGTAGATAAGTTTAGAGCCAACCATTCCAACACCTTCGAATCGCTTGAAGGTGTCAATCATCTCATCTAACCAACCACTGGTTACCTCTGTGTCATTGTTTAGCATGACAACATAAGTACCTAACGCTTCCTTTACTGCCTTGTTACAGTTACGCAAGAAACCTAGATTATATTCATTGGTGATCACACGAACATTCTTGACAAGATCAGGTAATTGAATCGTCTTATCTGTAGAGCAATCGTCTACCACTATAACTTCATAGGTAGCCTGATTGTAAGCCAGAATTAACGAGGCTAAGCAGTGATATGTCAACGAAAATTTGTTATGTACCGGAATTACGATTGTGACATCCGGAGTTACCACTGCAGGGAGCGATAAAACAGGGTATTCTTTCCTGCCTTCATAACCCTCAATCATGACCTCGTGCGCGACCATGATATTTTTGACTAAATTTGGGTCTTCTGCATTAGCTTGAATCTGGCGTTGAAATGAATCGTAGCGATAGCCTGATGTACGGGATAGCGCTGAATAGTTCAATTCTTTTCCGCTAGATGTCAGATGCTCCCAAGGTGTGATAATACTTGGGAATACATCAATGTAGGTCGCTTCCGCCTGATGTTCACCTAGCAAGCTTATTGTCAAGGCATGTAACTGACCATCGCATAAGATTTTCGGTACAGGAATATTGAAAGAATATAGACCACTATCTTTCTTCATTGCACCGGACTGACCAATCACTTTGCCATTACTATCAACCAGGTTGAAACCCAGATGATCGCTATCCAGTACAGCGCCGGTCAACTGCCCTTGCAAGTGCCCCCACTGCAAACCATAAAATTCGAAGCTGATAGATTCCGGGTAATTTAAAAGCAGCGGTACATCATTGATAGCTCTACCAGTATCCGCCTCCACCAGCATGATAGGAAACTGTTCACTGTCTATATCTTGTGAGCCAGGAGATTTTATCTTCAGCTCAAAGGCATGCTTTCCGTCACCTTTACCAGCTACGAGAAGATCATGTCGATAATTTTCAGCTACCGTCTCACCGAGTAGCTCGTTACCAGAGAATGCTTGTATCATTAGCCGTTTATCAGGTCTTGTTGGGTCATATGCCCACCCATGAATTGATCCACCTTCTATACTATCGATAAAAGATTGAATCATTTCAGTTCCTGGTACATCAATAATATCTACATCTGAAGTACGTTTTCCTTCATTGTTAACACTTTCATCCTGCTTTGCCAGTTCATTTTCGAGAGTTCCATTATCGAAATGTTTCATCTCAAACCCCTGCATTTTAATTATGGCGTTACGACTAATATCAGTCTCGATGATCTTTTACGATCATGACTAACATACTGAAGATGAAGCCGAGGAAGATCATGACCAGTCCGAAGATGGTCACGTTATAAAGACGTTCCGGCTGTTCCGGGTATTCCGGCAAGATCGGACTCTGCAGAATGCTCACCTGCTTGAGCTTGCGTGCTGCTTCAATTCGAGTATTTTCCAGTGCCGCCAGCGCGTTTGAGTAGGTCTGCTTGGCAAAGTCGGCGCGCAGCTGCAGTGTCTCGTACTGACTGGAGACACTATTGAGCGCATTGCCGGACTGGCGTGCCAGGCGTTCTTTTTCCAGATCTATCTGTTTCTTGAGGGCGTTGATCTCGCTTTCGACACGCACCATCTCACTCGAACGCTGACTCTGGTAGCTCCCCAAAGCACTTTTGCGAGCCTTGTAGGTGGCCAACTGGGCTTCAAGTGAGGAGACGACGGTGTTCAGGCTTTCGACTGTCTGAGTCGGGGATACCAGACCATTCTTGTTCTGGTAATCCAGCAGGTCCTGTCGGGATTTCTCGAAGTTGTCTTCCAGCAGGGAGACCTGCTTGTCGAGGAATTCGACCTGGTCTTCCGCCAGACGCTGCCCCATCTCATTCATGTGGCGTTCGCCTTCTTCCAGCAGCAGCTTGGCGAATTTCTGTGCGAATTCCGGTGCCCAAGCCTGTACCTTGACATTCAGCACGCCAGAATACTCATCCATTTCTACCGAGATGCGTTTCAAGTAGTAATCATGGAGTTCCTCGATCGGTGCATCGGCGTCTCCCAAGCGGGCAAAGACATCACCGTGCTGGCTGTAATGAGAACGAAAATCGAGCTCTCCCTGTACCTTCTTGAGCATATCCACGCTCATCAGGTATTCACGCAGCAGCAGCAGGTCACTGTCGGTCTGGCTACCCGAAAGAAGCGAGCCGAAGCTGACTTCACTGGAAGCGCTGACCTGCGGGCTTTCCAGCACCACTGTCGCCTTGGAGACGTAGCGGTCGTCCGCCCATACCAGCCAGTAGAAACCGACAAGCACGATGGACAGCAAGACAACGGCCCATTGTGGATAGCGTTTGATAAATGAGGTCATGCGTATTCCCGTTGAAGGCGCGCACCGAGTTCAGCGGCGGCAATGAAGTGAAAACGATGAGAGTAAATTCGAGAGTGCCAACAGATTGGTGACTGTCAGCGTGATGCGTAGCTGTGGCCAACTGGATCATTCATCTGACAAAGTGCCAGGCTTGCCAGCTGCGCTAGCTTGGCGAGATTCAATTTCCTCTCGCACTTCCCGCAATGCTTCACGTGCAGCGCGCAGGGCATCGCCGTAAGGCTTCTTTTCACGCGGCGGTAGAGTTTCTGCGGCCTCTCGCGCCAACTTGGCTTCTTCCATGACAGCGCGCCGTTCCTTGCGCAGCTTCTGCAGGGCCTGCAGCGTCATCTTGTCGAGCTGGGGGCCATCGCTGTCTGCGTGATAGGCCTTGATGGCGTCATGGACACTGTCATACCAGTAGGCCCGCCCCTCTTTCAGGTAGATACCTGCCTGACACAACTCCTTCAGGATGCCTTCTCCATGCGAGACCATGATCAGGCTGGCTTGCCCCACCTTGTCCTTGAAGGCCTTGGAAGCTTTGGCCTTGAAGGAGCGATCCCCCACCGCTGTCGCTTCATCCGAGAGGTAGACATCGAAATCGAAGGCTAACGACAGCCCGAAGTTGAGACGCGAACGCATGCCTGAGGAGTAGGTGCGAATCGGCTCATCAAATGCCGGGCCTATTTCCGCGAAATCCTGGACTCGTTCGATGATGCTGTTGATGTCGTACTCGGTGCCATGCATGCGCGCGACGAATTTGACGTTCTGGCGCCCTGTCATACTGCTCTGCAGGCCTGCCGCCAGTCCTATCGGCCACGACACCTTGGAATGACGTATCACTCGCCCCTTCTGTGGGGTGTCCATACCGGCAATCAAACGCAGTAATGTAGACTTACCTGCGCCGTTGGCACCCACTAACCCGACACTGACACCAGTCGGGATGGTGAGATTGATATCCTTCAGCACCCAGTGGTCTTCACTTTGACTGTAGTGCGAGTGGTAATAGCGCTTGGAAAGGTTCTGTATTTCAATCATTGGCTTTTCAGGCGCTCCTTGAAACGCACGTGCATCAGTAGCCCCAGCGCGAGTGAAGACAACGTCCATGCCCAGAAATACGTCAGACTGGTGCCGTGTACCACCTGATAGCCTTCGAAGAACCCATGTCGGATATATTCCAGCCCGTGCACGATTGGATTGAGCATCAGGTATTCCAGCAGGTAATGCGGCAGTTGGTTGAGCGGCATGATGACGCCGGACAGAATCAGCAGCGGCATGTTGAGCATGCGGATGATCTTGCTCACCTCTGGGACCAGCGAGCCCAGTACGGACGTCACCAGGCCAAGCCCCAGCCCGAACAGCCAGAGTGACAACCATCCGCCGATGGCCTGAAAGCCGTTGTCAGGGCGGAAGTCCGTGCCCAACATCAGGCCACCCACCATGAACAGCAAGAAGATGACGGTGCGAATCAGTCCATCCAGCACATTACGTACCAGCACGCCATCGACAGGGTGCACTTGCCGATAGGCGAACAGCGCCTTGTTGGCATTGATGGCGCCCAGGCCCTGCATCATCCCCTCGCGAATCAGGAAGAAGCCCATCATGCCGACCAGCATCCAGGGGATGAAGGGGGCATTGACGATGAGCTTATCGCCCCGGATGAAGCTACGAATACCGATCATCACGAGCAGCAGTAATGCTGGCTCAGCAATCATCCAGAACCAGCCCATACGGTCAGTCATGGTGCGGCCGATGGCTTCGCGCATGAACATGGCGAACCAGACACTACGCGTCACAGCCCAGGCGGAGCGGGCCTTGGGCCCGCTCTTCTTGTCGCCAGACGGGCGTTCAGTTGGCGTGTTTATCTCGCCGTTCATGTCATCGTTCATGTCACTAGCCATGATCAGAGGTCTATCGCGACTTTGGTGGCGACGGCGACCTGATAGAGAATCTGCGTGATGCTGGTGGCCAGCTGCAGGTTCTTGGTCGGCGGTTCCGGCAGTACCAGAATCTGATCACCAGAACGCAGCTCGACTTCCTCGGCACGACGCACGGCACCGTTCTGGCGCACGACCAGAATCTGGTCTTCATCCGCGTGCTGCGTGAAGCCACCGGCGCTGTTGATATAGTCCATCACCGTCATGCCCTGGGTGTAGACCATGGCCTGAGGCACCACGACTTCGCCGCTGATCAGCAGGGAATCGCTGATTTCCGGGATGGTGATTACATCGCCATCCTGCAGACGCACATCCGCGATGTTGCCGTCTTCACGTGCCACGACCAATCGTCCGGTCGGCTCTTCCTTCTTCGCCTGCTCGACGAACTTCTCGATCATCTCGGCTTCCTGTACACGAAGCTCGGATTCTTCGGTGGTCGAGGAAGACGCGCCGAGATAGGTGGCCTGAAGACGCTTGAGGCTATCCTGCAGTGCCTGCGCCTGCTGTTCCTTGACGCTTTCACGACGGATGGAAACGCTCTGGTAATCGGTCAGTCCTTTCGGCACCCCGACGGCATTGAGCAATTCCCCCAGGTGGGCATCGCGCGGCAATGCATAACGCGACGGGCCATAGAAGCTGCCTTCCAGCTGCACGACGATGGTCTCATCACGCTGGTCGGCACTGAACAGCACTTCATCCCCTGCACGCACGTCAGCAGCGCGGAATTCCGTCACCGGCAGATAGCGCGAGATAGGGCCGTCCGGACGAGAGCCCCGTAGCAGCACATGAGAGACACCCGATTTCAGCCGCGCCAGATTCAGGACGTCTTCGCCGCTCAGGCGCGAGTCGGTGAGTTCATAGCGGTAATCACGTTCGACATCCCCGACCACGCTGATCGCCGGGCCGCGCTCCTCGACGACGACGGTATCGCCATCGCGGAACTGCGGACGAGCGATCTCGCCATTGATCAGGAAGTCATAGAGATCGACCGTATTGATGACACGGCCATTGCGCTTGATCTTGATCTTGCGGTAGCTGCCCAGCGCCTGGTCGATGCCGCCGGCCTGATCGAGGAAATACAGCATGGAATCATTCGGGGTACCGGCGTAGCGTCCCGGATTCTTGACATACCCGGTGACGAAGACACCCACCGGCTGCACGCCCTGCAGGTTGGTGTAGACGCTGACGTTCTCGGGATACACCTCTTGAATGGCGCTGCGTACCTTGCCATCCAGCTGGGCATTGGTGGTGCCCTGCACCTTCACCGGACCGATGCCCGGCAGGAAGATGTTGCCCTGCGCATCGACAGGCAGCACGGACTCCATCTCGACCCCACCCCATACACGCAGAGTGATCTGGTCACCCGGCTTGATGGTGTAGCTGCTGTTGAGGCCATCGGCCATCATGCCGCGGAAACCACCGGTAAAGAGGTTTTCGCCGAACGGCGGCAGGGAATCAGGGTCGGTCTGCGCACGGGAGGTCAGCGGCCCGTAGGTTCCGCTGCGCCAATCAGCACGCGCCTTGTCTTCTACACTATCCGTCTTTTGCGGGATGCTGGAGGCCTGGTCATTGCTGGACAGGATGGTACCACTGTCCAGGCCGGCTGCCATGGCCGGGCTGGCGTTCAGGCACGCTACCGCCACCAGGCACCCGGCCCGGAGCAAGAATCTGGAAATCGTCATCGGGCTAGGCCCCTCGTAGTGCAAAGAAAATCGTGCAAAAAAAATAGAGCTATGTCGGTCAGGAATGACAGAGCCGACCACACCAGCCTGCTTCCTGCAATCGTCGTTTCACGCCAAGCCAGGTGCGGGCCTTTCAGCGAGTAGGTGCCGAAAAGTTGCCGAGAAGTTGCTGAAAAGTTATCGAGAAACTCCTCAGCGGGCCTCTTCCAGCAGGCCGGTCACCAAACGTTGGGTCACCCAGGTGCCTTCACCGGCCTTGCCGTCATTGCTGGTCCGGCACGCCAGTTCCTTGCTGGGCAGATCACGCTGATTGGAGACCGTCAGCTCACGACAGATACGCCCGCTGGCCGCGAAGTAGCGCTCATGGGCGACCACTTCGACATTGCTGCCCCAAGGGCTGGTCGGCACGGCAATCACGCTGCCGGGGGCCGCGCTGTCGAGAAATGACGAGACATCCGCCGGCAGCGACGCAGCGCCGGTCAGGTTGGCCAGGTTGGTGCTGCCGGCACCGGTGGATTCCGGATAGGAGGTCGCGCAACCGGTGATGGCCAGTGCCAGGCCTGCTACTGCCGCGAGACGCACGACATGCGGCAAGCGCTGTTTGAATCGGGATAAAGTCATGTGAGAGTCCTGAAACGGCAAACGCCCCCGCCTTGCGGCGAGGGCTGATCGGCGTGAATGCATCAGCCGATGACGTTGTAGTGCTTGAGCTGATTGACCAGCTTGAGTGCGGTCTGCTCGAGGCTCAGTTCACCCGTGTTGATCTCGATTTCCGGGTTCTCCGGCGCTTCATACGGCGAGCTGATGCCGGTGAAGTCGCTGATCTCGCCGGCACGCGCCTTGCGGTACAGGCCCTTGGGATCGCGCTCTTCGCAGACGCTGATTGGCGTGTTGACGAAGACTTCGATGAACTCGTCAGTGCCGACCATGTCACGCACGGTCTGGCGATCGGCCTGGAACGGCGAGATGAAGCTGACCAGCGTGATCATGCCGGCATCGACCATCAGCTTGGCAACTTCGCCGACACGACGGATGTTCTCGGCGCGGTCGTCTTCGCTGAAGCCCAAGTCACCACACAGGCCGTGACGCACGTTGTCGCCGTCCAGCAGGTAGGTGTTGTAGCCCATGGCGAACAGCTGACGCTCCAGCGCATTGGCGGCGGTGGACTTGCCGGCACCGGACAGGCCGGTAAACCAGATGATGCACGGCTTCTGCTTGTTGCGATCGGCGCGACGCTGCTTGGTGACTGCCATGTCGTGCCACACGATGTTGCTGGCACTCAGGGTCTCCTTGACCATGCCCGCACCGATGGTGATGTTGGACAGACGGTCAATGAACACGAAGCTGCCGGTATGCGGCGAGCGCTGGTAGCTGTCCATGGCCAGCGGCTGGGTCAGTTCGACCTGCACGCGGGCGATGCCGTTGAGCGGGATGTTCTCCGCTTCGTTGCGCGCCATGGTGTTGACGTCGGTCTGGTGGATGATGCGACCGACGCGACCGATGACACTGGACGTGCCGAGCTTGAGCTCGTATTCCTTGCCGACGATCAGCGGGTCCTCATGCATCCACACCACGTCAGCGGTGAAGGCGGTGCACGGTTCCAGATCGGAATCTTCAGCGACGATCATGTCGCCACGCGAGATATCGATCTCGTCGGTCAGGGTCAGCGTGACGGCCTGCCCCGGCCAGGCGATGTCGAGATCGCCATCGAAGGTGACGATACGCTCGACGGTGGAGGTACTGCCGGACGGCAGCACCTTGATCTGCTGACCCGGCGAGACGGTACCGGCGGCCAGGGTGCCACAGTAGCCACGGAAGTTGAGGTTCGGGCGGTTGACGTACTGCACCGGGAAGCGCAGGTCGGTCAGGTTGCTGTCCTCGGTGACATCGACGGTCTCGAGGATGTCCATCAGCGGACGCGCTTCGTAGGCGGCATCGTCGTACCACGGAGTGTGCTCGCTGATGGAGACGACATTGTCACCTTCCAGCGCGGACAGCGGCACGAAGCGGATATCCGGGACTTCCAGGTCCTTGGCGAACTCCTTGTAGTCCGCGACGATCTCGTCGAAGCGTTCCTGGGAGTAGTCGACGATATCCATCTTGTTGACCGCGACCACCAGGTGCTGGATACCCAGCAGCGAGCAGATGTAACTGTGTCGACGGGTCTGGGTCTGCACGCCATAACGCGCATCGATCAGGATGATCGCCAGGCTTGCAGTGGACGCTCCGGTGGCCATGTTGCGGGTGTACTGCTCGTGCCCCGGGGTATCGGCGATGATGAACTTGCGCTTGTCGGTGGAGAAGTAGCGGTAGGCGACATCGATGGTGATGCCCTGCTCACGCTCTGACTGCAGGCCATCGACCAGCAGCGCCAGATCGACCTTGCCGGTGGTACCGCTCTTCTTGGAATCGCGGGTGATGGCGGCCAGCTGATCTTCATAGATCATCTTGGAGTCGTGGAGCAGGCGACCGATCAGGGTCGACTTGCCGTCATCCACGCTGCCGCAGGTGATGAAACGCAGCAGGTCTTTCTGCTCGTGTTCCTTGAGATAGGCTTCGATATTTTCCGCGATCATCGTCGACTGGTGTGACACTGTCATTCTCCCTGAACGAGGCCTGTCCGGCGCGAGCGTCTTGTGGCGTACGAGGCGCGACGCTTCCAGCGCTTGGGACATCCCTCGTCCTGTCAATTTCGTTGAGTCTTGCTTGCCTTGAAGCATGCCATCGCCGTTACTGGCGATGGAGCCGGATACCTGGCGCGTGGCCTAGAAATAACCTTCGCGCTTCTTCTTCTCCATCGAGCCGGCCTGGTCGTGATCGATGGCACGACCGGAGCGCTCGCTGGTACGCGTCAGCAGCATTTCCTGGATGATTTCCGGCAGGGTCGCGGCGGTGGATTCCACGGCACCGGTCAGCGGGTAGCAGCCCAGAGTACGGAAACGCACGGACTTCATTTCCGGCACTTCGCCTTCGGCCAGCGGCAGACGGTCGTCATCGACCATGATGTCGAGGCCGTCACGCTTCACCACCGGACGCACGGCGGAGTAGTACAGCGGCACGATCTTGATGGATTCGAGATAGATGTACTGCCAGATATCCAGCTCGGTCCAGTTGGAGAGCGGGAAGACGCGGATGGACTCACCCTTGTTGATCTTGGAGTTGTAGATGTTCCACAGCTCCGGACGCTGATTCTTGGGGTCCCAGCGATGGTACTGATCGCGGAAGGAGTAGACGCGCTCCTTGGCGCGTGAGGCTTCCTCGTCACGACGTGCGCCACCGAAGGCAGCATCGAAGCCGTGCTTGTCGAGTGCCTGCTTGAGACCGGCGGTCTTCATGATGTCGGTGTACTTGGCGCTGCCGTGATCGAACGGGTTGATGCCCGCCGCGACGCCTTCCTGGTTGATGTGCTCGATCAACTCCATGCCGACTTCCGCGGCCATCTCGTCGCGGAACTTGATCATTTCCTGGAATTTCCAGGTGGTGTTGACATGCATCAGCGGGAACGGCGGGACGCCCGGCGCAAAGGCCTTGCGCGCCAGGTGCAGCATGACGGCGGAATCCTTGCCGATGGAATACAGCATGACCGGATTGGCAAATTCCGCTGCCACTTCACGGATGATGTGAATGGATTCGGCCTCAAGCTGCTTGAGGTGGGTCTGACGTTCCGGTGTGATGCCGAGCTTGTCGGCCGTAGATGATGCAGTCATTACAGGTTCCTTGAGATCACTCTGCTAGTTGTCCTTATCCTCTCCGCACACGCTGACACTCAAAACTCGCTGCGAAGAGAACATAGTATCTTTGACACGAGACTGACATCTTCTGGCGTCAGTCCGGTGACGCTTGCCTACCCTCTGTCTAGCGCCTGGTTCATGCCCAGGGAGCGGCCGGCTTGGCACAGACGATGAAATAGGGGTTGAGCACGCTGTCATGCTGGTTGTAGCGCAGCGCCTGACGGGTCTCGGCATTCAGCACCTGGCCACCCGCAGCTTCGACCACCGCATGCGCGGCACCGGTATCCCATTCACAGGTCGGGCCGAGGCGCGGGTAGAGATCTGCCGCCCCTTCCGCCACCAGGCACAGCTTCAGTGAGCTGCCCATGGCGACGATATCGCAGGCAGCGAAGTCGGCGACGAACGCCTTGAACTCTTCGGTCTGGTGAGAGCGACTCCCGACGATGCGCCAGCTGCCGGTGCTGCTCGGCACGTCACTGACGGCGATGGCCTGACGCTCACCCTCGCCAACCTGCTTCTCGGCGATGGCGGCCTGGCCTTCCCCCTGCTGGGCACCGACGTAGAGCGTCTCGATGGCCGGCGCATAGACGACGCCCATGGTCGGCACGCCCTGCTCGATCAGCGCAATGTTGACGGTGAATTCGCCATTGCGCTTGATGAATTCCTTGGTGCCATCCAGCGGATCGACCAGCCAGTAACGCGTCCAGTCACTGCGCACATCCCAGCTGATGTCCGCGTCTTCCTCGGACAGGATCGGTGTGGCGCCGAACTCGGCGTCCATGGCCTTCAGACCGTCGACAATGACGGCGTGCGCTGCGCGGTCTGCCGTGGTCAGCGGGGAATCATCCGACTTCATGTCAACCGTGAAGTCACCGCTCTCGTAGATCTCCATGATGGCAGCGCCCGCCTTGCGAGCAATGGCCTCCAGCGCATTCAACATGGCGCGCGTCATGCTGTCGGTCGTGCTCACTGTCGTATCCGTCATGTGCCTTCCTGTCAGTGTGAGTTCGCCAGCCAGGCTGACGATGTAAAGGGTAACGCTCGCCAGCGGCTGCCAGACGAAGCAGAACATAGGTCAGTCCGTAAATGGCCAGATCAGCGGAATCAGAGCGACCGAGGTGACGCCGACGATGAGGCTCATCGGCAAACCGACCTTCATGTAATCGGATACCTTGTAGCCCCCCGGGCCCATCACCATCAGGTTGGTCTGATAGCCCAGCGGGGTGAGAAAGCTGGCCGAGGCCGCGAACATGATGGCAATCGCATAGGGCATCAATGAGACCCCCAGCTGCTCGCTGACCGCCATGGCGATCGGAAACATCAACACGGCAGCGGCGTTGTTGGTGATGATCTCGGTAAATAGCGTCGTGGTGAGATAGACGAGTGCCAGCATCAACAGCGGCGACCCCCCGCCCAGCTGCATGAGCTGGTCCGCCACCATCTGGGCCGCACCACTGTCGGTCATCGCCTGCCCCAGCCCCAGGGCAGCGGCAATGACGACCAGCACGCTACCATCGATGCTGGCGCGCGCCTGCGAGGCCGGGAGGCAGCCGGTGAAGACCATCAGAATGGCGGCCGCCACCGCCGCCTCGACCAGCTCGGCCATGCCCGCCAGGTGCGTGATGATCATCAGACTCATGATGGCGAGTGCGATGGGCGCCTTGGTGAGGTTGGGCATGCCATTGCCATCCAGCGTACTGACCAGCAGGAATTCGCGGTTATAGCGATGCAGACGCGTGAAATCGGCAGCGGCTTCCAGCAACAGGGTGTCACCGGGGCGCAGCACGATGTCACCGACCTTGCTGTTGATGCGCTCACCATCACGTGACACGGCAAGAATCACGGACTGATAGCGGGTACGGAACCGCGCTTCGCGCACGTTCATGCCGACGACGGGGGAGCTTGGGGCGATGACGGCCTCGACCATACGGCGCTGGTGGTGATCCAGATCCAGGCCTGCGGCGTCGCTTTCCAGCCCGCGGAAAACACGCACTTCATGCGCCGTGTCCGCGACACCGACAAAGATGAGGCGATCACCGGACTGGAGGATGGTGTCAGGGCCGACCATGGACAGCAGCTTGCCGGAGCGTTCTATCTCGGCCAGATAGCCGAATTGAAGACTGCGCAGCCCCGCCTCTTCGATGCTCTTGTCGTGCAGCGGCCCCTTGTCGGCCACTCGCATGGCCACGGAATACTCGCGCCCATTGCCGAGCTGTTCGACCAGCCCCTTGCGCTGGGGGAGGAAACGCCAGCCGATCAGCACCATCCACAGGGTGCCGATGATCAGCACAGGCACGCCTAGCGCAGAGATATCAAAGATGCCGAGCCCGGGCAGGTTGGCCTGGGACTGCAGCAGGCCGTCGACGACCAGATTGGTACTGGTGCCGATCAGGGTGCAGGTACCGCCGAGAATGGCGGCATAGCTCATGGGCATCAGCAGACGCGAAGGCGAGATTTTCATGCGCGCGCACCAGCCCTGAACCAAGCCAATGAAGAGTGCGACGACGGGGGTGTTGTTCAGAAAGGCGCTGAGCAGCGAGGTGATCGGCATCAGGCGTGCCAATGCTGAAGAAGGCGAGCTGGGGCGCCCGAGCAGACGTTCGAGCATCCAGCGCAGCGCCCCGGTTTCCTGAACGCCGGCGGCGACCACGAAAAGCGCGCCGATAGTCATGATGCCCGGATTGGCGAAACCGGCCAGGAAGGTCGCCGGAGAAATGACGCCCAGCAGAATCAACGACACGGCAGCGGCCATCATCAGCCACTCCGCCGGCCAACGATTCCAGACAAGCCCTGCCAACACTCCTACCGTCACCACCAGGGTGACAAAAGCATCCATGTGCTGCGCGATTTCCATCTACTAGCGTTCCCTTGGCGTCCTGCCGCTTCTTCTGGTCAAGCCCTGCGCTTCACGTTCATATGAAGCTCGAGCATTAATGAAAATGCATCGCAGAGCGTGGCACTTTAGCAGTAAAGCTATTACTGCTGAAGCGTGCAGTGAAAAAGCTGACAAACAAAATAAAGCACAGGTTAATTATTTGCCTGCTACCAATATCGCAAGCAAAGACTTGATTGAATTCGTTCGTCACTTTGCGTACTTTCCCTATTTGCGGACTCTGAGTCAACGGTCTCACACGACAGTCTCACCAAGCGTGCTGAGCATCACGAGTAAGCAGTCACTTTTCTTATCTGAAACGGACACCCTGCATGCTGAAGGCGGCAATGAACCAAGGATGGGAGCTTCTCATGCGTGCTCTGCCCTGCGCCTCTCACGCTCGGCAGGGATCAGCAGATGTCACGAATGACGCGACCTCTGGGGCATCGCTCTGTTTTTCTTCAGGTATTTATCGCCAACCACTTCTTGCTTGCTTCATTCCCGAGTTGCTGCCACTGACGAGGGGGCGTACACCCCTTTCGTGTCAGAACAATGACAACTCGCTCACCTTCAAGAATTTATCTTTCGCTGCCAGACGACGTACCCCGACAGATACACTGAGCAAAAAAAATGTAGGAAAAGAACAACAACCGGCAGCGAGCGAGGCTGATTCTTTGCCAGAACTCGGGGCATCGAAAGGGATAAATACTGCGCCAGAATTCGCGGGCCAGAAATCCTCGACAAACATCATGCGTGTCGTCGGTTGGGGACATAAACCCACGGCGAAACGTGCGCGCCAATATGCGCTTGAACATGGATTGCCCTACGTCGCATTGGAGGATGGTTTCCTGCGTTCTCTGACCCTGGCGAGCGCCGGTTACCCTGGCATGGCGATGGTGGTCGATCATCAAGGCATCTATTACGATGCGCGCCAAACGAGCGATCTCGAGCAACTGATCAATGAAGCGCCGACGCTTCAGGGTGAGGCGTTGCTGGCGCGCGCGCGCGCGGCTCTCGATAGCCTGCGCATACATCGCTTGAGCAAGTACAACCATGCGCCAGAGCGCAGGCTGCCAGCCCGAAAGCTTGGCATGCAGCGACTTCTCATCGTCGATCAGACCGCCGAGGACGCGTCTGTCATTGGGGGCATGGCCAGCCCGGAGACTTTCCTTGTCATGCTGAGGGAGGCCTGCGCCATCGAGGGAGCCGAGGTGTGGGTTAAGGTGCATCCGGATGTGATCGCCGGCAAGAAGCGCGGCTATCTGCTGGAGGAGGCGCGCAAGCTTGGCTGCACGCTGCTGAGTGACGACATCAACCCCTGGTGCCTGTTTGAACAGGTCGATGGCGTCCATGTCGTGACCAGCCAGCTTGGGTTCGAGGCCCTGATGGCAGGCCTGCCGGTGACCTGCCACGGCATGCCGTTCTATGCCGGCTGGGGCCTGACGGATGATCGGCAGCAATGTCCGCGCCGAGGCCAGTCACGCACGCTTGAGCAGGTGTTTGCTGCGGCTTATCTCGAATACAGCCGCTATGCCAACCCCTATACCCAGCAGGCCGCGACGCTCGAAGAGATCATTCAGCTGCTTGCAGACCAGAAGCGAATGGCTACCAGACTGGCAGGTGACTGGATAGCGCCGGGGTACTCGCGCTGGAAGCGTAATTTCCTGCCCGGATTCCTGGGACCCTTGGCGCACTGCGACTTCGTCAAAAGCGATTCCATCGCAATGCAAAAGCTGCAAAAGACTGCTGGTGTCACCATCGCGCATGATCCGCAAGCGATGTCGCAGCGCGAACAACAGGCCCCACCCCCTACCCGCGTGCTGAGCTGGGCGAGCCGAACCACAGCAGAGCTGGAAGCCTCCGTCATTGCACAAGGGGGCGCTCTGTGGCGAATCGAGGACGGTTTCTTGCGCTCAGTCGGCCTGGGGGTAGATCTCACGCGGCCACTTTCGTTGATCCTCGACCCGCTCGGCATGCATTTTGACGCCAGTCGCTCAAGCACACTGGAGCAGTGGTTGATGCATCATGATTTCACCGATGCCGAGTTAGGCCGCGCACGCCAATTACGCGAGCGCCTGATCACGTTGGGACTGAGCAAGTACAATTCGGAAGGTGATGAATTGCCGGACCTTCGCGCGATGGCCAAGGGCCGTGACGTGATATTGGTCGTCGGCCAGGTGGAGTCAGATGCCTCGATACGTCATGCCTGTCCCGGGATACGCACCAATCAGGCTTTGCTTGAGGCGGCGCGAAAATTGCATCCTGAAAGCTACGTGATCTATAAGCCGCATCCCGACGTTGTCACAGGGGGGCGTAGTGGCGAGGTGGCGACTGAAGGCGGAATGTACGATCTCGAATTGACCACCGGCAATATCAGTCGGTTATTTGAGCAGGTGGATCATGTACACACACTCTGCTCGCTCGCGGGCTTTGAAGCCCTGATACGAGGTGTGCCCGTCACGACCCATGGCCTGCCCTTCTATGCTGGCTGGGGGCTGACTCATGACCTTGTCGAGTGCCCAAGACGAACTCGGCACTTGAGTGTGGATGCCCTGGTGGCAGGCGCTCTGATCGAGTATCCCGTGTATGTGGCCCCTGAGCACGGTCACTTATGCAATGCCGAGACAGTCGTCACGATCCTGGAACAACAACGTGACAAGCTTCGCAAAGGTACCTTGAAGCCAGCACTGCCTTGGAAAACCCGTCTTTATCGAGGCTATCGCGCCTTATTCATCGGGAAGCATTGAATTATGTTACATGGACGTCTGGCATTGCCTTTCACCGCTTCAGCTTCGGCCCTTGTGCCCGCGGACGCTCGCGCGCAAGAGAGCCTTGGGGAACAAGACCTCTCACCGGCAACCTCCATGGCTAGCGCGATCGAAAAACTGCGCCAGCTCAAGATGTCGGATGATGCCGTCCTGACACGCCCGCCAGTTCAGCCCGACGTCTCGCGTGGTGCTGAATTGCACACTCCGGGGCAGCCACCCTGTGCTCACACCCGTCCAGGGGGCGGCCGCCGTCGCGTCTTCATGTTGCTGCAGGGGGTGTGCTCGCCCTTCTTCCTGCATTTGGCGAAAAAGCTCAAGCAGGATGGCCATGAGGTCATCAAGGTCAACTTCAACAGCGGCGACAGCTTTTACTGGCGCCACGACAAGGCGTATGCCTATCGCGGCAAGCTTGAAGACCTCGGCGACTGGATCGCCGAACTCTGGCGCAAGCATCACGTCACCGATCAGGTATTGTTCGGCGACCGACGCCCGGTACATCGTGATGCCGTGCTCAAGGCGGAATATCTCGGCATCCGTACCCACGTATTCGAAGAGGGCTACTTCCGTCCCTACTGGGTGACGCTGGAGCGCGAAGGGGTCAATGGCCACTCCCTGCTGCCACGCGACCCTGACTGGTTCCGTGAGGCAGGCAGACACCTCGAAGATGCCCCCAAGCCGCAGCGTTTCAAGGCGCCTTTCAGCGAACGCGCGCGTCATGACATCACCTACCACCTGGCGGGCGCGGCCAATCCGCTGCTGTTCCCGCGCTACCGGCCGCACAGCATTCACGCCGTGCAGGAATACGCGGGCTATGCGACACGGCTGCCCTTGATGCGCTGGTACAAACGGCGTGATGCCAAGCGTATCAATCAGCTGATGGGCAGTGGCGCGCCTTACTACATGCTGCCGCTGCAGCTGAATACCGATGCCCAGATACGCCACCACTCGCGCTTCGCCAACATGCAGGAAGTCATACAGCGGGTGATGAAGAGCTTCGCCCTGAATGCGCCACGCGGGGCACGCCTGGTGATCAAGAACCACCCCCTCGACATGGGGCTAGTGGATTACCCGGGACTGATTCGCTCATTGGAGCGCCGCTACGACCTGATCGGGCGTATCGTCTATCTGGAGAGCGGCAATCTGGAGAAGCTGCTGAAGCAGGCCAAGGGCATGATCACGGTCAACAGCACGACCGGCAACGTGGCGCTGCAGTATCGCTGCCCGACCTTCTGCATGGGCGACCCGATCTTCAACTTGCCGGGCCTGACCTTCCAGGGTTCGCTGCATGATTTCTGGACCCAGGGCCAGCGCCCCGACACCACGCTCTTCCGACATTTCCGCAATACGGTGATTCATACGGTGCAGCTCAATGGCGGCTTCTACTGCAAGCCGGGCATGCAACTGGCCGTGTTGGGCGCCTCCAAGATACTGTGCGCCGAACGCTCACCGTTGGAGAATATGTTGAGTCGCTGCTGAACATGCGAAAAGACTGCTGGATTACGCAACAACGGTGAGACACGCCAATGATGGCAGCCTCTTTCACCCGACCATAACGAGAAACGCAAGGGAACTGCCGACCTTCGGTGTCGGGATTCAAGGAGACCAAAGATGACGGCCATGCCCCCCCAGCAGCCAGAGCCCACCGACGCTGAGCGCACCGCTGGCACTCACCGAGCGGATAGCCGACCTGTAGAGAGCGACGCCAGTGCGAAAGCCGCGCAGGATGCCAGCCGCCTGCGGCGCGTCCTGATCACCGGCGCCACGGGCGAGATCGGCGGCGCCTTGGCACGCGCCTATGCCGAGACGGGCACCACGCTGATCCTCACCGGCCGCAAGCAGCGCAAACTCGATGCGATCGCCAGCGACTGCCGCAAGCTGGGCGCCGAGGTGGAATGCACGGTACTCAACCTGTGTGATGAAGAGACCCTGTTCACCTGGCTTGATGAAGTCTGCGCGCGCGGCGTGCCGGACATCGCCATCGCCAATGCCGGCATGAACACCGATATCGGCCCCCAGGGCAACGGAGAGCGCTGGGAGGATTCACGCCGCCTACTGCATACCAATGTGATCGGCACGCTGGGCATGGCTCACCATCTGGCCATGGCGATGAAACAACGTGGCAGTGGTCAGCTGGTACTGCTCAGCTCCCTGGCGGCGTGGCATGGCCTGGCATTGACACCCAGCTACAGCGGCAGCAAGGCGGCGGTCAAGGCGTATGGCGAAGGCCTGCGTAGCTGGCTCAAACCCCATGGCGTGGGTGTCACCGTCGTCATGCCCGGCTATGTCACCTCGCCGATGTGTGAGGCCATGCCAGGGCCCAAGCCCTTCGAGATGCCACCCGAAAAGGCCGCACGCCGCATCCTCAAGGGTGCAGCGCGAAACCGGGCGCGTATCAGCTTCCCCTTCCCGCTCAACTTCGGGTGCTGGTGGTTGAGCGTCCTGCCCGCCGGAATCTCCCAGCGCCTGCTCGGGTGGTTCAATTACACTCATTGATCGGGGCTTGCCTCTCTCATGCCACGGGCAGGCTTGTGCTTTCATGAACCGTGGGCCGGCCCGCCATGAGCAGCAGGCGAGGGCTCAGCGTTTTTCCATTGCCATGACAATGAGTTAGCGTAAGACCCCAGTACCTGCTACTGGAGTACATCGTGCAGGATCGATAAGGAAGACAGTGGCGGGAACGCCATAGCGTCAGTTGAACACGCTGGAACGATCAGGATCTGGACACCAGAGCGCCTGAAAATACTGCGGCGAGGGGGCGACTTGTCACTCCCCTCGTCGCGATGGATCTTGATCAGGGTCGAGTACTCGACCGGACACTACACAGCCCCTGCGACGGCAGAGGCTAACGAGGTCGGCAATACATGGAGTTTGTCATTGCGTTTGTGTCTTTCATGGCCGGGCCACTGCTGGTCGGCCTCGGGTTGACGCTGGGGCTTGAGCATCTGCTGCTGAAACAGATGACGACACCGCCAGCCGCTTTCTGGCGTCGCCCCGTCAGCGCCAGGCTGGCACATGTCGGGTACTGGTGCGCCAGCTGGTCACTGTGCACCTTGATCACCCAGCGCCCCTGGTTCTCGCTGATCGTCGTCAATGCGCTGTGGCTGGTGGTGCTGCAGGTCAGCCACACCAAGTACGTGTCGCTGCGCGAACCCTTCCTCAGCCAGGACTTCGAGTACTTCACCGACGCCATCAAGCACCCGCGCCTGTACATCCCCTTCTTCGGCATCGGGCTGACCATCGCCGCGACCACGGCAGGGGCGCTGGCGATCGGTCTGGGGCTCTGGCTCGAGCCCGCGCTGGGCTTCTCCGCCGCCGACTCAGGCAACACCGCTCTATGGTTGGTGCCGTTGATCAGCATACTGATCGGCGCGAGCGTCTTGACCTACGCCCTAGGCAACCGTCTGGCCAACAAGGTGATGCTGGCCCCCGAGTTCGACCTGAGCGAGCTGGGCATGGTGGCCTACCTGCTGGCCTATGCGCGGCTGGCGCGCCGCCCACTGACGCCGCTGCGCAATCCGTTGGAAGAGGCACAGCGCGAGCTCGACGCCACCTTGCGCGAACTCGATGATGAGGACGCCACCAAGGCACTGCCCAATGTCGTCAGCGTGCAGAGCGAATCCTTCTTCGATGCCCGCCGCGTCTATCCCCGGGTACGCGACAATCTGCTGCCGAACCTGGACCGCTGCCACTTTACCGCCCTGGCCCAGGGCCTGCCGTGTGGTCGTCTGGCCGTGCCGGCCTGGGGCGCCAATACCGTGCGCACCGAAACCGCCTTCCTGACGGGCCTGACCGCCGAAGAGCTCGGCGTGCATCAGTTCAACCCCTACCATCAGCTGGCGCATCGCGCCGTGCCCAACCTGGCCGCCAGCTACAAGGCAATGGGCTATCGCACGCTGTGTATCCATCCCTATCCCGGCACCTTCTATCTGCGCAATCAGGTGCTGAAACAGCTCGGTTTCGATGAATTCCTCGACATCGCCCACTTCAGCGATGCCGACAAGAGTGGCCAGTACATCAGCGATGCCGCCGTGGCGGCCAAGGTGGAAGACTGCCTGCTGGAAGCCGGTGACACGCCGTTGTTCATCCAGGTGATCACCATGGAGAATCATGGCCCGCTGCACCTGGAAACCTTCGATAGCGCAGGTCTGCCGGAGTGGTATGACGGAGTCCTGCCGGAGAACTGTCAGGAACTGGGCATCTATCTGCGTCACCTGGTGAATGCCGATGCGATGATCGATCAGCTCACCACCGCGCTGGCGCGACTGCCACGCGGCGGGCTGCTGTGTTTCTATGGAGACCATGTGCCGATCATGCCCGAGGTCTATACGACCCTGGGCGAGCCCAATGGCGTGACTGACAGCTTCATCTGGTCCAGCGCCCTGCCGGAGTCCGACGACACCGCCCGCCAGACCATGGCGGCCGTGCGCGATAAGGACCCGGAGCTGATGGAGTGGGCCCTCGACTGCGAAGGGCCTTTCAAGACTGACGAGCAATGCCGCAAGGGCGACCCGCGCGTCATCAATATCGATACATTAGGAAGTGCGCTGCTGAAGGCGACCGCGAAACATGCTCGCCACAGTGCCGTGACTCAGAAGTTCAGGAGCTTGTCATGACCCGACGCGTTGCCATCATCGGCGCAGCCAGCCGTTTCCCCGGCACCACTCAGGCCACCCTGTGGGACGATCTCCTGGCCGGCAAGGACATGGTGACCGAAGTCGCCGACGACCGCTGGAGCAAGGAGTCTCTCTCGCACCCGGACAAGAAAGCCCCGGGCATGAGCTACAGCTTCGCCGCAGGTTCACTGGGCGACATCACGGGCTTTGACCCGGCCTTCTTCGGCATCAGCCCGCGCGAAGCCGCCAGTATGGACCCCCAGCAGCGCATGCTGCTGGAAATGAGCTGGGAAGCCATCGAGCACGCCGGCATCCCGGCCGAGAAGATGCGCGGCTCACGCTGTGGCGTCTTCATGGGCATCGCGAGCCTGGATTATTCCTATCGCATGGCGGATGACCTGAGCGCCATCGGCCCGAATACCGCGACCGGCAATACCTCCAGCGTGGCCTCCAACCGCCTGTCGTATGCCTTCGACCTGCACGGCCCGAGCCTGTCACTGGATACCGCCTGCTCTTCTTCAATGGTCGCCTTCCATCAGGCCTGCCAGTCGATCAGAAGCGGTGAGACCGACATGGCGCTGACCGGCGGCATCAGCCTGCACCTGCATCCATACGGTTTCCTGATCTTCTCCAAGGCCACGATGCTGTCGAAGACCGGCCGCTGCCAGGTATTCGATGAGGCCGGCGACGGCTATGCGCGCTCCGAAGGCGGCGGCGTCTTCCTGCTCAAGGATCTCGACCAGGCCATCGCCGATGGCGATCGCATTCTCGCCGTGGTGGCGTCTTCCGTGGTCAATACCGATGGCTACAAGTCCGGCCTGACCGTGCCCAACCCGGCGGCGCAGATACAGTTGATGGAACAGGCCTGCGAGCAGGCCGGCATCAGCCCGGACGAGATCGACTACCTCGAGGCCCACGGTACCGGCACCGCGGTCGGTGATCCGCTGGAAACCCGCGCCATCGGTGCCGCCATCGGCCAGAAGCGCGCCAGCCCGCTGCCGATCGGCTCGATCAAGAGCAACATGGGCCACCTGGAAACTGCCTCTGGCGTGGCAGGCCTGGCCAAGGCACTGGGCGTGATCGCGCACCGTGAAGTGCCCGCGACGATCAAGATCCAGCGTCTGAATCCGAAGATTCGTACCGACGAGTGGAACCTGGATATCGTCACCCAGCCGCGCAAGCTCAAGGCGGACGGGCGTCTGATCGTCGGCGTCAACTCCTTCGGCTTCGGTGGCGCCAATGCCCACGTGCTGCTGGAAAGCGCCCCCGAAAAGCCGGTAGCGCAACCGCACACTGAAGGTGAACAGACGCCGCCGCTTCGCCTGAGTGCCCGCTCCCCACAGGCGCTCAAGCAATCCGCGCTGGAGCTGGCAGAGCACCTTCGTGAGCTCGCCGCCCACGACATTGCGCCAAGCCTCTACGATCTCGCCTGGCAGCTGGCCGCCCGCCGCGAGCACCATGTGCATGGTGCCCTGCTCAGCGCGGATACCTTCACCACCCTGCTCGAGGACCTCGACACCCTCGGCAGCGAAGGGGATCTCGGTGACCATCCGCGCATCACCCTGGCAGACCGTCTGCCGGCATTGCCGAGCGCCAGCGACAATGGTGCATCGCCGCGCCAGGGCGCAAACGCCCTCAGCAGCGTGCAGGAACGTGGCCCGGTGTTCGTGTATTCCGGCAATGGCTGCCAATGGGCCGGCATGGGCCGTGCCCTGCTGGAAGAATCCGCCAGCGTGCGCGCCTGCCTGGAGCGCCTCGACGCCGCCTTCCGCGACTTCAATGGCTTCGAGCTGCTCAAGGAGCTGGACGGCAGCCTGAGCGAGAAAGGCGAGAACCGCCTGGACGCCACCGAGATCGCCCAGCCGACGCTGTTCGCGCTGCAGGTCGCGGTCACCGAATGGCTGATCGAGCGCGGTATCCGCCCCGCTGCCGTCACCGGCCATAGTGTCGGCGAAGTCGCTGCCGCCTGGGCCAGTGGCGCGCTGACGCTAGAACAGGCCACCCGCGTCATCTTCCAGCGCAGCTACCACCAGGGGCGCACCCGTGGCACCGGCGCGATGATGGCCGTCGGTCTCGGCGAGTGTGAAATGCGCGAGTGGCTGGAGCAGCCGCAATGGGCGTCGCTGTCACTGGCTGGCATCAATGGCCCACGCGGCACCACCCTGGCCGGCGAGCGTGAGCTGCTGGAAGCGCTGAGCAAGGAGCTCTCCGCCCAGGGCACCTTCGCGCGAGTACTGGGACTGGATTACGCCTTCCACAGCCCGGCGATGGACCCGATCAAGCCCGGCCTGCTCGAATCCCTCGACGGCCTGACGCCCCGCGCCACCCATACCCCGTTCATTTCCACCGTGACCGGCAGCGTCATTGCCGGCGAGCAGCTGGATGCGCGCTACTGGTGGGAGAACATCCGTCAGCCGGTCATGTTCGAGGCCGCCGTCACGTCGCTGGTCAACTGGCACTCCGAGGCGGAAGAGAACGCTGCCCTCGGCCGCCATCGCCTGCTGGTCGAGATCGGCGCACACCCGATCCTGCGCAGCTACCTGAACGACATCCTCAAGGCGCGCAGTGACGAGGCGCCTGCCGGCCAAGTGCTCGCCAGTCTCGACCGTCGCCATGCCGGGGTAGATGCCCTGGAGCATCTGCGCGGTCGCATGCTGCTTTCCGGCGCCGTCGACATCACCGGCCTGTTCCCGGTCGCCGGTCAGTTCATCGAGCTGCCAAGCTACCCCTGGCAACGCATCCCGTGCTGGATCCAGACCACCAGCGAAAGCCAGCGTCTGCTGGATCGTCATTACGTACATCCGCTGCTCGGCTATCGTCTCGCCCAGCAACGCCTGACCTGGGAAGCCCAGCTCGATACCCAGAAGGTCGCGTGGCTGGCCGATCACCAGGTCGGCGAGAGTGCCGTCTTCCCGGGGGCCGGCTATCTGGAGCAATGCCTGGCCGCCGCCCACGAATGGCAGGCCGACAGCGCCGATGCGGACAGCCTGCCCGACGTGCTGGATCTGGAAGACTTCGAGATTCGCGCCCCGCTGCTGCTCGATGACAGCACGCTGCGTCTGACCCGCCTGTCGCTGGACAGCGCCAATGGCGCCATGCGTCTGGAGAGTCGTGAGACACGCGCGGAAGATGCCGACAAGTGGAATCTGCACGCCGTGGCGCGCGCCTTCACCGCCACGCGTGGACGCCTGCTGGAGCGAGCCGCCCCAGTCATGCCGACTCGCGCCGCCGATTTCGGCCGCGATGAACACGTGGCGGCTGCCGCGCAACTCGGCCTGCATTACGGCCCGCATTTCCGCGCCGCCGAGCAGATCTGGGTCGACGCGGGCGCCGACCATCACGCACCGGGCACTGCGCGTCCGCAGGTGTTGGCCCGTTTCTCGCTGACCGAGGAAATGGCCACCCAGGACGCAGACTTCCACCTGCACCCCGGCGTGCTCGACAGCGCCTTCCAGCTGTTCATTCCTCTGCTGGGCGTGCTCAAGGGCCAGATGGCGGCCAACAATGGCATGGCCTTCGTGCCGGTGCGCGTCGGACGCCTGCAGGTGCGTGAGCAAGTACGCGCCTCGCAGATCGTCACGGCACGTGTCGTGCTGCGCTCGCGTGGCCCGCACTCCCTGTGTGCCGATTTCGAGCTGTTCGACGCCGAAGGCCGCGCCGTGGCAGTTGCCGAAGAGGCCCGCTTCCGCGCCGTACGCCTGGGACGTGATGGCACGGCGCATCTGGATTACCTGGATATCGAACTGACTTCCGCACCGCACCCGCTCACTCAGCCGTCCGCACCGGTATTGGATATCGCAGGCTTGGTGAATGACGCCATGCAGGCCACAGAGGCTGCCGATGGCGATGAGGATGGTGATGCGAATGTTGGTGAGAGCGACGCGGCCGCCAGCGCACAGATGCTGATGGCCGACAGCCAATGTTTCCGCGATGAGTTGGAGCCGCTGCTCGACAGCCTGATGCTCGCCAGCGTCCACGAGACTCTGCTGCGTCACGCAGCGCCGGGCGAGCCGGAGCTTGCCCACCTGGATCACGAGGCACTGTCGCGCTGGCAGCGACGCTGTCCGCTGTTCAGCCGTGCCCTGCTCGACTGGGCCGAATCACAAGGCCTGACGGAAGCACTCGACAACGGCGACTGGCAGATCAACTCGCTGGATCTGCCCGCCGCCAATGACATCTGGCAGCTGCTGGTACGCGACTACCCGGGCCAGTTCCCGCTGACGCATGCCGCCGGTCGCCTGCACCTGCATATGGATGAATGGCTCAATCGCGGCATGCCGTTGGACGGCATCCCGTTGGACGGCGCTCAGTCAGAAGGGACTCAGCTGGACGGCACCGCTGATGAAGCGGTGGCAGATCGCGAGGCACTGCTCTCGACGGACGCCAGTGCCGCACTGGAACATCTGCGCCAGCCGCTGATCCCGACGCTGCTCAAGACGGCGGTCGGCAATGCCGGCTGGCAGTGGTTGAGCGCACAGCTCGATCAACGCATCAGCAGCGCGCTTGCCACACTGCCTGCCGGCAAGCGCCTCGATGTGCTGGAGCTGGGTGCCGGCGGCCCCTGGCTGGGCCAGCGTCTCGCGACACTGTGCGAGGCGGATGCACGCAACGGTCGCTACGCCGCGCTGGATTACCGCTTCGTGGCCGCCAGTGCCGGCGCCCTCAGTGAAGCCAATCGCCTGCAGGATGACTTGCCGCTGATCGACGTGATCGCGGGCGAGGCCTTCCAGGACACCGCCACGACCCGCAAGGCTCAGCTCGCCATCGTACATCTGGACTTCGAGGCACCGTCACAGGCGCGCGAGCTGCTGACAGCGCTGATCGCCCATCTGGCCCCCGGTGCACAGCTGCTGCTGTGTGGCTGTGAACCTGCGACCTGGGCCGGGCCGATTCTGGCCCTCGATGATGGTGAGCAGCTGCGCAGTCATCCGGGCATCGCGCAATGGCAGCGTCTCTTGACCCAGCTGGGCCTCGATATCGAGTCTGCAGCGCCTGCCAGCGTTCACCTAGCCAGCGATCAGCTGGGTATTGAAACATCAGGTGCCTGGTGGCTCTCCGCGACACTTGCCGCTCAGGCACCACTTGCGGCTCTTGCGAAAACCACTGAAGGCCAGATGGCGGCAGGTGAATCAATCGAGAGTGAATCAGTGGAAAGCGAAGCAGTGGCAAGCCAAGCCGCCACGCTCTCCATCGCGCTGCTGGATAGCCCGCAGGCACCGGCGGATCAGGCACTGCTGACGCGCTTGAGCGACTCACTGACCGCGTGTGGTCATCAGGTCAGCCATCAGCGCCTGTCAGCCAGTCTGCCCGCGGACGTCTCCGCACTGATCGAGCAGCTTGGCGACGTTGATTACCTGATCGCGCTGCCCAGCGCGGCGGCGACAGCTGAGCAAAATGATACGGACAGCACCAACGCCCTCCAATGCGCACGCCAACAGCTGCTGACACAGATCGCCCAGGCCTTTGACAGCGCCCAGGAGCAAGACGACAGCCGCGTGGCCCCGACCCTGTGGGTGCTGACACATGATGTGGCGACGCTGTGGCAGACAGATGGCGCCCCCGCAGCGACGCCACCGGCGGATGCGGCCAGCTGGGGCTTTGCGCGCAGCCTGGCCAACGAGAGCCAGTCGCTGGCCATTCGCCTGCTGGATACGCCGACGCTGGAGCACGACGCCGCAAGCATGCCTGCCTTGATGGGCGCGCTGGTGCAGGAACTCGAAGCGCCGGATCACGAGCAGGAAGTGGTTCTGGATGCCACTGGCGCACGCTTCGCGACACGCCTGCGTCAGGTGGCGGCACCTCAGCAGGCCGCTGGTGGCGAGAGTGCCCGCTTGCAGTCGTCAGGCTCGCAGACATCAGCCTCTAAAGCCCCAGGCGCTCAGCGCCACGCCGTCAGCCTCGGCTTCAGCCAGCCCGGTCAATTGCGCAATCTGGAATGGCAGCCACGCATTCTGCCCGCCGTGGCAGCCGGCGAAGTCGAGGTGCGGGTCGAGGCGACCGGCCTCAATTTCCGCGATGTCATGTACACCCTCGGCCTGCTGTCGGATGAGGCCATCGAACACGGCTTTTCCGGCCCGAGCCTGGGACTCGAGTTCTCCGGTATCGTCACTCAGGCTGGCGACAATGCCGAATTCAAGGTCGGCGAGCGCGTGGTCGGCTTCGGCCCGGCCAGTTTCTCCGACCGTCTGGTGATTGCCGACACGGCACTGGCCCATGTGCCCCACGGCGTCAGCCTGGAAGCCGCGGCGACCATCCCGACCACCTTCTTCACCGTTTACTACGCGCTCAAGCATCTGGCGCGGTTGGAAGAAGGCGAGAAGGTACTGATTCACGGCGCCGCCGGCGGCGTGGGCATCGCGGCATTGCAGATCGCCGAATGGCTGGGCGCCGAGGTGTTCGCCACCGTCGGCTCGCCGGCCAAGCGCGACTTCCTGGCGCTGATGGGCATCGACAACGTCTATGACTCGCGCGGCCATGGCTTCGCCGAGGATATCCTGGCCGATCTCGCCGCACGCCAGCAGCGTGATCCATCTGTCGATGCGCGCGGTGTCGATGTGGTGCTCAACTCGCTGGCCGGTGAAGCCATTGCCCAGAACCTGCGCGTGCTCAAGCCATTCGGGCGCTTCTGTGAGCTGGGCAAGCGCGACTTCTACGAGAACACCCCGATGGGGCTGCGTCCGTTCCGCAATAACTTGAGCTACTTCGGCATCGATTCCGATCAGCTGATGAAGGAATGCCCGGGCCTGACCACACGTCTGTTCCGCGAGATGATGGCGCTGTTCGAGGACGGCACCCTAGCGCCACTGCCCTACACCACCTTCGATGCCAGTCAGGTGGTCGAGGCCTTCCGCTACATGCAGCAGGCCCGCCAGATCGGCAAGGTCGTCGTCACTCAGCGCGTAGCCGAACACGCCGCTGAGCAGACAAGTGCGGGGGCGGGTGCAAGTGCAGTGACCACTCAGCGCGACGCATTAGCGGCCAATCAAAAGACACTGACGATCGACCCGGCTGGCAGCTATCTGGTCACCGGCGGTCTGGGCGGCTTTGGCCTGCGCAGCGCCGAGTGGCTGGCCGCGATGGGCGCGCGTGAACTGGTCCTGCTCGGGCGCTCTGGTGCGGCCAGTGAAGAAGCGCAGCAAGGTGTCGCGCGTCTCGAGGCCCAGGGCGTAAACGTACATGCGCTGGCCTGTGATGTCGCCGATGACGCCGCGTTGTCAAAGGTGTTCGCACGCTTCGGCAAGTCCGCTAACAGCGATGGTATCGCCCCGCTCAAGGGCATCATCCATGCCGCCGCGGTGATCGATGATGCGCTGATTCGCCATCTCGATGCCGAGCGCATCCAGCGCGTGATGACGCCGAAGCTGGAAGGTGCGCGCCTGCTGGACCGACTGAGTGCCGAGCATGCGCTGGACTTCTTCGTGCTCTACTCCTCGGCCACCACTCTGTTCGGCAACCCGGGACAGAGCGTCTACGTGGCAGCCAACCACTGGCTGGAAGGGCTCGCCGCCAACCGTCGTGCGCGTGGCCTGCCCGCCACTTGCGCACGCTGGGGTGCGATCGAGGATGCCGGCTTCCTAGCTCGTAACGAAAAGACCCGCGAAGCGCTCAAGAATCGCCTCGGCGGTGATGCGCTGATGGCAGACCACGCGCTGGCCTGTCTCGGCGAGATGATCAGCGCAGATCAGCAGGCCCAGGCACTCGGCCTGCCGGGACGCTCATTGGGCGTGCTGGAACTGGACTGGGGCGCGCTTGCACGCTTCCTGCCGACCGCCGCCACGCCCCGCTTCGAGGAAATCGCCCGCCGCGCCGGTGAGGATGACAATAGCCAGGCGCAGCAGGATGATATCGCCGCGGCACTGGCGGGCCTGTCCGGTGAAGCGCTGCAGACCGCCATCGTCGAGATTCTCAAGGGCGAGCTGAGCAAGATTCTGTTGATCGATGCCAGCGCCATCGACGTCAACAAGAGCGTCTACGACATGGGCTTCGACTCGCTGATGGGGGTCGAGCTGATGACGGCGGTCGAGGCACGTCTGGGCATCAGCATTCCGGTGATGATGATCAGCGAAGCCGCCACTCTGTGGCGACTGGCGGAGCGCCTGATGCACAAGATGGGCAATGCTGACGGCGAAGAAGCCGAAAGCAGCGCCGAAGATCAGGCAATGGCGCAGCTGGTGAAGCAGCATGGCGGCGAGACGGCCACGCTGACAGAGCGCGGAGAGATGGTCAGCAAGTAGTTAAACGCTAGCTAGCTACGGCAAGGCACCGACTTCCTGGTGCCTTGCCGTTTTTCCATAGCGGAATCGACAAGGTCATGTTCACATCCTTAGGAGATGGCCTTGACTCTAGAGGTAGGGGGAAAGCTTGTCTGACCTCTGAAAGCGTCGCAAGGTCGTCAGACTTATCTTCTTTCCATGGTTCGCTTCAAAGTAGAATTGCACTTTGACAAGATCATGATCATGTTCGAGCAATAACGCTGCTATTTGCCCCATATCCTTATCCGAAAATCTCGGAGGGCGCCCAGGCCTCTGCTTGTCCCTCAGAAGCCCTAGCCTCTCAACCTGCCACTTTTCCTTCCACTTGGTGATCGATTCCCGTCTAACACCTAGCCTGATTGCCACAGTTTTATCATCATGCCCCTCGTCTATCATTAGCAATGCAGCAGCTCGCAATGACTCTCTTCGCCCTTTCTTCTGTTGGGTAAACTCACGCAATATCGACCGCTCATTCGTGTCTAGCATGGCCACTTCCTGTTGGTACACCGACACCTCCTCTTGCAGATATCAGCTCTAAATCAGGCATCAATAGGTACAAACCGATATCTTAGCCTCCACCAATCATGCTTGCTATAGCCTCACATCATGAATCATTTTGCGACTAAAGCTTATATTAATTGACCATGTGTTCAAAAAATCACCATTATCGTTTGCTCAGCGTTAATAAATTCATCAAAAAAAATAATGACACCAAGCATTAGACCTAATTATTTAGTCTAACCAAAAAACATGAGCGAAGGAATATCGACATCACCTCACAAAAAACCAAAAGATACTCAAATATACATCGAAGAAACATAAACCCCTTATAAATACTTAATGTAACCATATGATACAGTATTGAAACACAAAGGACAAAAACACTCTAAAAATAATAAACCCCACAAACTATTAGTAAACGATGGTGACAATCTCCCCCTAGAAATTGTGGAAACAACAAGCATCAATCAAGCAAAAGCCCTGTAGTACTGACTCAGATCAATATTTATGATTCGTCCACAAGAGGGGATCTGAAAGAAAAAAATCAAGGGAGCACTACCCATGCCAGTCAATGCGAAGGTTGCAAACCATAGTGGACTTGGGCTGCAAGATACCGTTCTTCAGCAGATAACCGAGGTCCACCTCAACGAAGCATCAGACATCTCACTGGACATCACGCCACAAGATATCGCGAGTCTTTCTCGCTCCGGTGATGATCTGGTTTTGACGCTGCAGAATGGTGAAGTAATCACCCTGGATGGCTTCTATATTGATCCGCAGGAACAAAGCCACCTGTACTTAGAAGGTGATGAGTTTGCGGGCGATATCTATCGCATTGACATGGCAAGCACTTCGCCGGGCAACGTTCCCTATGAAGCAATCCCCGTCGAAAACACTATCGAGTCCGCTGTGTTGGGAGCCCCCTTCAGTGCGGCGGGCACTACCTTAGCGGCACTGGGTGTCATCGGGGCCACCGGTTTGATGCTAGGGGGCGTGAACTCGGGCGGTGGAGATGACGAGGACTCAAACACGTCAGTCTCCCCCGAGGCTCCGATCATCAGCTCAGTCGCTGACAATGTTGAACCTAGCACCGGCGAGCTCGAATCCGGAGCCGATACCAACGACACGACTCCGACACTGACAGGCACTGCCGGCGCCGGTAGCTCTGTTGCAATCTATGACGGCGACACCCTACTTGATACCGTCGAGGCTGATGGCGAGGGTAACTGGTCTCTGGAATTGACCACCCCCTTGTCCGAAGGGGAACACAGCTTGACGGCAGTGGCGACAGACCCCGCGGGCAATATAAGTGATGCTTCCGACGCATTCATTATCACTATCGACACCCTGCCCCCTGACGCTCCCGAGCTGGAAAATTCTGACGGCACCACCCTTTCCGGCACCGGCGAACCTGGCTCAGCCATCACGGTCATCAACAACGAGGGTGAAATTGTCGGTGAGACGACGGTAGATGATGATGGAAACTTCACTCTCGACCTATCGCCGGAACAAGAAGACGGAGCCGAGCTAACGGCTACTGCGACAGATGGAGCAGGTAATGAAAGTGAGTCATCTGCCCCAATAACAGTAGATGCAGCTGCTCCTGAAGCCCCGCTCATAACTGCGGTGAACGACAATGCCGAACCAGTCACAGGCGAGCTGAGTTCTGGTGATAGCACTAACGACCAGACGCCGATCCTGATGGGTACCGCTGAAGCAGGCAGCTCGGTCGCTGTCTATGACGGCGATACCCTACTCAAGACTGTTGAAGCCGATGCCGAGGGCAATTGGAGTCTGGAGCTGAGCGAGCCTTTGGCTGAGGGTGAACACAACTTATCCGCCATTGCGACCGACGCCTCAGGAAATGTCAGCGATCCATCTGATGCTTTCGTAATAACCATCGATGTCACGGCACCGGAAGCTCCGGTACTTGAAGAGACCGATGGCACGACCCTCGCCGGCACCGGTGAGCCGGGTGCGACCGTCGACATTACCGACGGCGACGGCAATATCGTCGCTAATGTCGAAGTGGACGATGACGGCAACTTCGAAATCACTCTCGACCCGGCGCCGGAAGACGGTACCGAACTGACTGCCACCGCGACCGATCCGGCAGGCAACGCCAGTGGTCCGTCCAACCCGGTCATCGTCGATACCGCAACTGACACCACCCCGCCGGCGGCAGGCGAGAACAGCATCGCCTTCGGCGCTGGTGGCGATAGCTTCCTGAATGCTGATGAGATCGGCAACGTCACCCTGTCCGGCACCATCGAGGAGGGCCTCGACAGCGGTAACGTCCAGCTGGTGATCACCGACGGCGAAGGTGGCTCCGTCACCGTCGACACCGCCGATATCACTGTCGATGGCACCACCCTGACGGTCGCTGGCCAGGACCTGTCCGACCTCGCCGAGGGCGAACTGACCGCCACCCTGACCGTCACTGATGACAGCAACAACGCGAATGACTTCACCGCTGGCAGCGTCAAAGACACCACTGCGCCAGAAGCGCCGGTTCTCGAAGAGACCGATGGCACGACCCTCGCCGGCACCGGTGAGCCGGGCGCCACTATCGAAATCACTGACGGCAATGGGAATCCGGTCGCCACGACCGAAGTGGGCGAGGATGGCACCTTCTCTATCGAACTCGACCCGAAGCCGGAAGACGGCACCGAACTGACCGCCACCGCGACTGACCCGGCAGGCAACGCCAGTGGTCCGTCCAACCCGGTCATCGTCGATACCGCAACTGACACCACCCCGCCGGCGGCAGGCGAGAACAGCATCGCCTTCGGCGATGGTGGCGATAGCTTCCTGAATGCTGATGAGATCGGCAACGTCACCCTGTCCGGCACCATCGAGGAGGGCCTCGACAGCGGCAACGTCCAGCTGGTGATCACCGACGGCGAAGGTGGGTCCGTCACCGTCGACACCGCCGATATCACTGTCGATGGCACCACCCTGACGGTCGCCGGCCAGGATCTGTCCGGTCTGGCCGAAGGTGAACTGACCGCGACGCTGACCGTCACAGATGAAGTCGGCAACGCGGCTAACTTCACTGCTGACAGCGTCAAGGACACTACTGCGCCGCAAGCTCCGGTTCTCGAAGAGACCGATGGCACGACCCTCGCCGGTACCGGCGAGCCGGGTGCAACCGTCGACATTACCGACGGCGACGGCAATATCGTCGCTAGCATCGAAGTGGGCGATGACGGCAACTTCGAAATCACTCTCGACCCGGAGCTGGAAGACGGTACCGAACTGACCGCCACCGCGACTGATCCGGCCGGCAACACCAGTGGTCCGTCCAATCCGGTCATCGTCGATACTGCCACTGACACCACCCCGCCGGCGGCAGGCGAGAACAGCATCGCCTTCGGCGATGGCGGCGATGGCTTCCTGAATGCCGACGAGATCGGCAACGTCACCCTGTCCGGCACCATCGAAGACGGCCTGGACAGCAGCAACGTCCAGCTGATCATCACTGACGGCGCAGGTGGCTCCGTCACCGTCGACAGCGCCGATATCACTATCGATGGCACCACCCTGACGGTCGCTGGCCAGGACCTATCCAGCTTGGCTGAAGGCGAGCTGACCGCGACGCTGACCGTCACTGATGAAGTCGGCAACGCGGCTGACTTCACTGCTGACAGTGTCAAGGACACTACTGCGCCGCAAGCTCCGGTTCTCGAAGAGACCGATGGCACGACCCTCGCCGGTACCGGCGAGCCGGGTGCAACCGTCGACATTACCGACGGCGACGGCAATATCGTCGCTAGCATCGAAGTGGGCGATGACGGCAACTTCGAAATCACTCTCGACCCGGAGCTGGAAGACGGTACCGAACTGACCGCCACCGCGACTGATCCGGCCGGCAACACCAGTGGTCCGTCCAATCCGGTCATCGTCGATACTGCCACTGACACCACCCCGCCGGCGGCAGGCGAGAACAGCATCGCCTTCGGCGATGGCGGCGATGGCTTCCTGAATGCCGACGAGATCGGCAACGTCACCCTGTCCGGCACCATCGAAGACGGCCTGGACAGCAGCAACGTCCAGCTGATCATCACTGACGGCGCAGGTGGCTCCGTCACCGTCGACAGCGTCGATATCACTATCGATGGCACCACCCTGACGGTCGCTGGCCAGGACCTATCCAGCTTGGCTGAAGGCGAGCTGACCGCGACGCTGACCGTCACTGATGAAGTCGGCAACGCGGCTGAATTCAGCGATTCCGCAACCAAGGACACCACTGCGCCGGAAGCCCCGGTTCTCGAAGAGACCGATGGCACGACCCTCGCCGGCAGCGGTGAGCCGGGCGCCACTATCGAAATCACTGACGGCAATGGCAATCCGATCACCACGACCGAAGTCGAAGAGGATGGCACCTTCTCTATCGAACTCGACCCGATGCCGGAAGACGGCACCGAACTGACTGCCACCGCGACTGATCCGGCCGGCAACACCAGTGGTCCGTCCAACCCGGTCATCGTCGATACCGCCACTGACACCACTCCGCCGGCGGCAGGCGAGAACAGCATTGCCTTCGGCGATGGTGGCGATGGCTTCCTGAATGCTGATGAGATCGGCAACGTCACCCTGTCTGGCACCATCGAAGACGGCCTGGACAGCAGCAACGTCCAGCTGGTCATCACCGACGGTGAAGGTGGTTCCGTCACCGTCGACAGCACGGACATCAACGTTGTGGGCACCGATATCAACGTGGCTGCTCAGGATCTCTCCGGCCTGGCCGAGGGCGAGCTGACTGCAACATTGACCGTCACTGACAACAGCGATAATGCAGCTGAATTCACGGCTGACAGCATCAAAGACACCGTCACCGACACGCCGACCCTGAACGACACCGACGGCACCACCCTCTCAGGTACCGGTGAGCCGGGTGCAACCATCGAGATCACCGATGGCAATGGCAACCCGGTCGCCACCACTGAGGTGGGCGAGGATGGTACTTTCTCGGTCGAGCTCGATCCGATGCCGGAAGACGGCACCGAACTGACCGCCACCGCGACCGATCCGGCAGGCAACACCAGTGGTCCGTCCAATCCCGTAACGGTCGATAGCAACACCGATACCACTCCGCCGGCGGAAGGCGAGAACAGCATTGCCTTCGGCGATGGTGGCGATGGCTTCCTGAATGCTGATGAGATCGGCAACGTCACCCTGTCTGGCACCATCGAAGACGGCCTGGACAGCAGCAACGTCCAGCTGGTCATCACCGACGGTGAAGGTGGTTCCGTCACCGTCGACAGCACGGACATCAACGTTGTGGGCACCGATATCAACGTGGCTGCTCAGGATCTCTCCGGCCTGGCCGAGGGCGAGCTGACTGCAACATTGACCGTCACTGACAACAGCGATAATGCAGCTGAATTCACGGCTGACAGCATCAAAGACACCGTCACCGACACGCCGACCCTGAACGACACCGACGGCACCACCCTCTCAGGTACCGGTGAGCCGGGTGCAACCATCGAGATCACCGATGGCAATGGCAACCCGGTCGCCACCACTGAGGTGGGCGAGGATGGTACTTTCTCGGTCGAGCTCGATCCGATGCCGGAAGACGGCACCGAACTGACCGCCACCGCGACCGATCCGGCAGGCAACACCAGTGGTCCGTCCAATCCCGTAACGGTCGATAGCAACACCGATACCACTCCGCCGGCGGAAGGCGAGAACAGCATTGCCTTCGGCGATGGTGGCGATGGCTTCCTGAATGCTGATGAGATCGGCAACGTCACCCTGTCTGGCACCATCGAAGACGGCCTGGACAGCAGCAACGTCCAGCTGGTCATCACCGACGGTGAAGGTGGTTCCGTCACCGTCGACAGCACGGACATCAACGTTGTGGGCACCGATATCAACGTGGCTGCTCAGGATCTCTCCGGCCTGGCCGAGGGCGAGCTGACTGCAACATTGACCGTCACTGACAACAGCGATAATGCGGCTGAATTCACGGCTGACAGCATCAAAGACACCGTCACCGACACGCCGACCCTGAACGACACCGACGGCACCACCCTCTCAGGTACCGGTGAGCCGGACGCAACCATCGAGATCACCGATAGCAATGGCAACTCGGTCGCCACCACTGAGGTGGGAGAGGATGGTACCTTCTCGGTCGAGCTCGATCCGATGCCGGAAGACGGCACCGAACTGACCGCCACCGCGACCGATCCGGCAGGCAACACCAGTGCCCCGTCCAACCCCGTCATCGTCGATACCGCCACTGACACCACCCCGCCGGCGGAAGGCGAGAACAGCATTGCTTTCGGCGATGGTGACGACGGCTTCCTGAATGCCGACGAAATTGGCAACGTCACTCTGTCCGGTACCATCGAGGACGGCCTAGACAGCGGCAACGTCCAGCTGGTGATCACCGACGGCGCAGGTGGCTCCGTCACCGTCGACACCGCCGATATCACCATCGATGGCACCATCCTGACGGTCGCTGGCCAGGATCTGTCCGAGCTGGCCGAAGGCGAGCTGACCGCGACGCTGACCGTCACTGACAACGCCGGCAACGCTGCCCAGTTCGACGATGGCGCGACCAAGGACACCATTGCCCCGGATGCTCCCGTACTCGAGGCCACTGATGGCAGTGAACTGACAGGTACCGGGGAACCGAACACCACTGTCACCATCACTGATGACAACGGAAATGTCATCGGCTCTGCAGACGTCGATGAGGAAGGTAACTTCACTGCCCCGCTGAACCCTGCCCAGGAAGATGGCGCGGATCTGACCGCGACTGTGACAGATGATGCGGGCAATACCAGCGGGCCGGCCACGGCCACCGTGGATGCCACTGCCCCGGTCGCTGCCGACAACAGCATTGCTTTCGGCGATGGTGACGACGGCTTCCTGAATGCCGACGAAATTGGCAACGTCACTCTGACCGGTACCATCGAGGATGGCCTGAACAGCGGCAACGTCCAGCTGGTGATCACCGACGGCGCAGGTGGCTCCGTCACCGTCGACACCGCCGATATCACCATCGATGGCACCATCCTGACGGTCGCTGGCCAGGATCTGTCCGAGCTGGCCGAAGGCGAGCTGACCGCGACGCTGACCGTCACTGACAACGCCGGCAACGCTGCCCAGTTCGACGATGGCGCGACCAAGGACACCATTGCCCCGGATGCTCCCGTACTCGAGGCCACTGATGGCAGTGAACTGACAGGTACCGGGGAACCGAACACCACTGTCACCATCACTGATGACAACGGAAATGTCATCGGCTCTGCAGACGTCGATGAGGAAGGTAACTTCACTGCCCCGCTGAACCCTGCCCAGGAAGATGGCGCGGATCTGACCGCGACTGTGACAGATGATGCGGGCAATACCAGCGGGCCGGCCACGGCCACCGTGGATGCCACTGCCCCGGTCGCTGCCGACAACAGCATTGCTTTCGGCGATGGTGACGACGGCTTCCTGAATGCCGACGAAATTGGCAACGTCACTCTGACCGGTACCATCGAGGATGGCCTGAACAGCGGCAACGTCCAGCTGGTGATCACCGACGGCGCAGGTGGCTCCGTCACCGTCGACACCGCCGATATCACCATCGATGGCACCATCCTGACGGTCGCTGGCCAGGATCTGTCCGAGCTGGCCGAAGGCGAGCTGACCGCGACGCTGACCGTCACTGACAACGCCGGCAACGCTGCCCAGTTCGACGATGGCGCGACCAAGGACACCATTGCCCCGGATGCTCCCGTACTCGAGGCCACTGATGGCAGTGAACTGACAGGTACCGGGGAACCGAACACCACTGTCACCATCACTGATGACAACGGAAATGTCATCGGCTCTGCAGACATCGATGAGGAAGGTAACTTCACTGCCCCGCTGAACCCTGTCCAGGAAGATGGCGCGGATCTGACCGCGACTGTGACAGATGATGCGGGCAACACTAGTGGTCCGACCACGGCCACCGTGGATGCCACCTCACCGGGCGGCGAAGACGGCACCGATGCGCCAGTCCTCACCATCGATGAAGCCGCCGATGGCGTGACCGCTGCCGAACTGGCCGATGGTCTGCAGACCAGTGTCACCCTCACTAACGGCACAGAAGAAGGTGACACCGTCACCGTGACCCTCGACGACGGCAACGGCGGCACAATCACCGGTGAAGCCATTGTCACGGCCCAGGACATCACCAACGACAGCATTGCGGTCGAAGTCACCGACGCCATTGCCGATGGCAGCTACACCGCCACTGCCGTGATCACTGACGCACTGGGCAACAGCTCTGCCGAGTCCAACGCAATTGCCGTCAATGTCGATGCCACCGCTCCCGACGCTCCCATACTGGAGCTCGTCAACGATTCGAATGTAGACGGAGATCGTGTCACCAACGAGGGTGAAGTCCTGGTATCTGGCTTGGAAGCTGGCGCTACTTGGGAATACAGCGTTAATGGCGGGACAGACTGGCAGGCAGGCACTGGAAACAGCTTTGTCCTTGGCGAAGGTGTTTACGCCACAGGCGACGTCCAGGCCCGCCAACTTGATGTCGCTGGAAACACCAGCGAGACGGGGAATCTGGAGGGCCTTACGGTCGACACCACTTCTCCGGTAACTCCTACCCTCAGTCTGACCACTGATACCAATATTGATGGCGACAACATCACAAGCATTGGAGAGGTTACAGTCGATGGCCTTGAAGAGGCCGCCACATGGGAGTACTCAATCGATGGTGGCAACACCTGGGAAATCGGTATAGGTGCAACGTTCGATCTGGATCAAGGCATCTACAACGATGATTCCATTCAAGTCCGCCAGAGTGACCTAGCGGGGAATACGAGCGATATCGTAGCCTTGAATGCCGAAATCGATGCCCTTGCCCCCACCACCACAGTCACAATCGATGCCATCAGCGACGATACCGGTACTGCTGGCGACTTCATCACCAGTGACAATGATGGTCTGACTATCACAGCCACCCTGGATGCGGCATTGGCCGAGGGCGAGACCCTGCAGTACAGCACCGACGGAGTTACTTGGGTCGACATCACCACCAGCGTCAATGGTACGAACATCAGCTATGTCGATACCGCTCTCACAGAATCTTCCACCGTACAGCTCAAAGTCCAAGATACTGCTGGTAACGATGGCGCCCGGGCAGAGCGGCCTATCGTCATTGATACTGTAGCCCCCGCCACTACAGTCACCATAGATGCCATCAGTGTCGATACTGGTCTGCCTGATGACTTCATTACCAGTGACAACAACGGCCTGACACTAACGGGCACATTGGATGCCCCATTGGAAGATGGTGAAGCTTTACTCTACAGCGTCGATGGTGGTGTCACTTGGGTCGATATCACTTCCAGTGTCAGTGGCTCAGCCATCAACCATGACGATGCGACCCTTACAGAGTCTGCTACTGTGCAGCTCAAAGTGCGAGACACCGCAGGTAACGACGGTCCTGTAGCTGAAAAAGCCATTATCATTGACACCATAGCTCCCGACACTACGGTCACAATCGATAGCATTAGTGTGGACAGCGGAATACCAGACGACTTCATCACCAATGACAATGACGGGCTGACCATCACGGCCACCCTGGCTGCGCCGTTGGCCGCAGATGAGACCCTGCAGTACAGCACCGATGGCACCACTTGGATCGATGTCCCCGCAGCCAGCGTGACCGGCACTGCGGTCAGCTACGACAGCGGCCTCACCGAGTCCGCCACCGTGCAGCTCCGTGTGCAGGACGCCGCCGGCAACACTGGCCCGAAGACCTCGCAGGATGTCGTGATCGATACGACCACACCGACCACCACCGTCACCATCGACGCCATCAGTGAAGACACCGGCACCGCGGGTGACTTCATTACCAGCGACAATGACGGGCTGACCATCACGGCCACCCTGGCTGCGCCGCTGGCCGCAGATGAGACTCTGCAGTACAGCACCGATGGCACCACTTGGATTGATGTCCCCGCAGCCAGCGTAATCGGCACTGCGGTCAGCTACGACAGCGGCCTCACCGAGTCCGCCACCGTTCAGCTCCGTGTGCAGGACGCCGCCGGCAACATTGGCCCGGCGACCTCGCAGGATGTCGTTATCGATGCGACCGCGCCGTCAGCGGCGGATAACTCCATCGATTTCGTGGATGGTGGAGACGAAACGCTGAGTCTTGATGAGATCACCAGCGTTCAGCTGACAGGGGCAGTGGAAGATGGCATCGATAGCAACGATGTCGTGATTACCATCACCGATAGCGAGAGTGGCTCCATTAGCGTCGATGTGGCGGATATCACGATCACGGATGGCATCCTCAGCACCACTGGGCAAGACCTTTCCGGTCTGGCCGAAGGGGAGCTGACCGTGACCATGAATGTCACTGATGAAGCCGGCAATAGCACCGACTTCATTGACACCAGCACCAAGGACACCGTTGCAACGCTCAGCACGGGCAGCACCGCTGTTACAGAGGATGCGCTCGGCACTAGCGCCCCTGCAGCCGCACCAGCCTTGATGGCCTTCAGCTTTGCAAGCTTCGCTGCACTCCCTGCCTCTGACAATGATGCTACGGTTGACGACACTGTCTCCACGGGCCAGCTGGCCTATACGAATGTGTCAGATACCGCCTCCTTTGCTCTCGAAGTACCGACTGATGCAACCCTGACTCAAGACGGTGCCGAGCTTGACTGGGTCTTGAGCGAGGATGGCAAGACGCTACAGGCAGTAAACAATGCTGGTGATATCGCTGCTACTGTCTTGCAGATCAGCATCGATGATAGGGGTAGTTACACAACAGAGCTATTCTCCGAGCTGGATCACACTCTTCAGGGAGCCGATAGCCTGAACTTCTCCGTTGGTGTGGTATTGACCGATGGCGAAGAAGTGATTGACAGCAGTATCAGCGTCAAAGTTATCGACGATACTCCGGAGCTTTCGACGTCCTTCCTGCATCACGATGTCACTGCCGCTGGCAACGCTGTAGGGGACAACTTGCTTGGTGTTGCTGGTTTTGGGGCAGATGGTGGCTATATCAGCAGTATCACTTTCGATGGAGTGACTTTCTCCATCGAACAAGATGCTTTGACCCAAGGTTTCAATGTCACCACTTCAGGCGCATCAGAGCTTCTTGATCTTTCGACGCCCGTTTCCGTCACAAATGATGGAATGACCCTGACAACTCTGTTGGGGGAAACCTTCACTATCGACTTGGTAACGGGTGCCTATACCTATGATTATGACGGTGATCTCGCCATTGTTGATGATGGCAACACGGCGCCGACACCCGCCATCAACCAGTCCGGTGGACTGCTGGGAATCATCAACCTTGATGCGCTTGGCTTGATCGATATTTCCGAGCAGCAGATCTTCACGGTGTCAGACCCCGATAACGACCTGACCTCTGTCTCTCTCGAATACACCGCAGTGCTGAGCCTTAATGGTTTTGAGTGGGCTTACAACGAAGAGCTTGCCACCGAACTGGGACTCCAAGTCACGCCGACCTTTGATCCAGGCTTCCTGGGCATTGGTGATGTTGCAGGTCTCACCATCACACCACTTGAAGGCAGCACCATGGATGCCCAAGCGGTCAATGAGCTCTTGGCAACCGTTTTCCTGCCGGACTCCGTACTGGGACTTAACTTGGTGCCGACCGTGACGCTGTCCGCCACTGATAGTGAAGGCACTGTTGATACCAGTGCCACCGACTTACTGGATCTGTCACTACTGACTGCCGGTGGTTCAGGGGCCAATGTATTGACCGGTACTGACAATGCTGACTTAACCACGCTCACAGCTCCGGCTGATACCAGCACGCGTCTGTACGGGTACGATGGCGATGACACCATCACGGGTAGCAATCAAGCCGACATTCTGCGCGGGGGAGCTGACAACGACTCGATGAATGGTGGCGCCGGCAGCGATCTGATGATCGGTGGCACCGGCAACGACACCATGACCGGTGGTGCCGGCATCGATATCTTCCGCTGGGAGGACGGTCATGCGGGGACGGCTGGCGCTCCGGCTACAGACATCATCACTGACTTTGACCCCAACGGGCTCACTGCTGCCTCTCCGGGGGATATCATTGACCTGCGGACTCTGCTGCAAGGCGAGGGCTATGTAACGGCCGAGATCAGCAACCTGTCCCGCTACCTGAATTTTGCTGAGCAAGGGGGCGACACGGTGCTGTCCATCAGCACCACCGGCGACTTTACGGGTGAAACAACCGATAGTGATCTGGTTGACCAAATCATCACCTTCGAAGGGACGTCTCTTCTACAAGGAGGTGAAGATAGTGCGGACTTGATCGCGCGCTTGATCTCGGAAGGTAAGCTGCTGGTGGATGAAGCGACTTCTACCACGGTCCTGGAGGACATCACTCGCGAAGTTGACCTCACCTACACAGACGGTGATGGTGATTCGGTTCAAGGCAAGCTGGAATTCTCTGGTGATGCACCATCGATTACGGATACTTCCAACTCAGCTCCGACCATTGTGGGAGCAAGCCAGCAACTTCTCGGCCTGGTCGGTCTCGATGCGCTCGGTCTTGTTGACCTTTCACAGAATGCACTCTTCGTGGCTGACGCCGATGGCAATCTGCAAAGTGTCACCATTGCCTTCTCACCCTTGCTGAATGTCGACCTCAGCAGTCTGCTTGGTGCGCCGGAGTTGACGGTCAACACCGCGCTTGCAGAGGAATTCGGTCTATCGGTGGAGACCACCAGCAGTGCGGGTTTGCTGGGACTTCTGGCACCTTCGGCATCTGTCACCATTTCGGCAGCTGAAGGTGGGACGATCGACAACCTGCAGATCAATGAGCTGCTGAGCACGCTCGATTTCAATCAAAGCGATCTTCTCAGCCTGAGCCTCCTCGATTATCTGACAGTCAGCGCCACGGATGATGATGGAGCCACCACATCCCTGTCACTTAGCTCACTTCTGGACGCGAATGTCCTGGATAGTGGAGAGGGGAGCTCTGTCTTCATCGATGAGACTGGTGCTGATGTTCTTGATGCCAGCGCAGCGGGTATCAATGTCAGCCTCTACGGTCTGGAGGGGGATGACGCTCTGACAGGCGGCTCTGGCAATGATCTCCTCCGCGGAGGTGAGGGTAACGATACCTTGACCGGTGGCGCGGGTAATGACTTGCTGTTTGGCGAAGCTGGCGACAATGCCTTTGATGGCGGAGTGGGTGACGACACCATCGTGACCTCCACGCTTGATTTCTCCATCGATGGTGGCCTTGGCGAAGACACGGTGCAGTTCGACGGTACCGGTGAAAGTATCGACCTGAGTAGCCTGCTGGACACGAATACTGGCACCAGCGAGATGCTTAATATCGAAGTTCTGGATATCAGCGAAAGTAGTGAAACGGGTTCGACCCTGACACTCGATACTGACGCCGTGTTAAACCTGACAGATGACAATGACACCTTGCGTATTGAAGGCGACAGCAACGATTCCGTCCAAGCGGATGGTGCGGAAATGACGGGGCAGGAAGTGATCAACGGTGCCACCTATGACACCTATGCACTAGGCTCCGCCACTCTCTACATCGATCAAGATGTGACGGTCACCACCAACAACGCCTAAGCAAGAAAAGGACAAAACAGCCACCCGATAACGGGTGGCTGTTTTGTGTGTCTGTATACAAGACGTTGAGCGTTATTCATCACGTCAGGACGACGGGATGACAGCAACAAGTCAACGGGACCAGGAGGCACGATGTCCCCATTATCCCGCTTTCTACTCTTATGTGAGTGGAAGCGACTGCGCCAACCTTCTCATCCCCCGAGGTTGACCGTTACCGCTCTGATCGGTCTGACGCTATCACTCCCGGCCACTGCCCAGACGAATCGCGATCTTGCCGCCGTGCTGAGCGATGTACTTGCCCATGACCCTCGCATCGAGGCCGCTCGGGCCAATGTGCGTGCCGCAGGGACGGAAATCGAGATCGCCGAGGATGGCTATTGGCCGCGCCTGGAGAGCAGTGTCGGCACCGAGGACAACTTCACCGAAGGCGGCTACCGTCTCACCCTGAGCCAGATGCTATACGACTGGGGCCAGGTGGAGGCCGAGGTCGAGCAGCGCAAGGCAGAGCGGAACGTCGAGCGTGACACCCTGGATCAGACCCGCATGGAAATCGCCCAGGAGGCGATCACCTCCTATATCGATCTGGGCGCCAATCGCGCCATGATGCGCCGCGTGCGCGATTACATCGACAAGCTCGAAAGCCTCGAACGCCTGGCCAATGACCGCACCTTCTCGGGCTATGGGGATCGGGTCGAGCTGGACCGGGCCGCCGTTGATCTTGCCAGTGCCCGCGAGTGGCTGGCGCGCCTGCAAGGCGATGCCGACACCGCCCGTCAGGAGCTCGAGATACTCAGCGGCCGCTCCTTCAGGGATGTTGCCCTGAGCGCCCCGCCGCCGCTGCCGATCGTGGCGGATCTGGCCCGCGACCCCGCCACCACCGATGCCGCCATCACCAACGCGCCGGCCTATCGCAGTCATGTCAGCCAGCAGAATGCCGCGCGCCACGCCCTGAGCCTGAGCGAGGCCGAGCGCTGGCCGGAGTTGCGTCTGGAGGCGACCAGTTCACGCTATGAGTCGAACGACGACATGGTCAGCGACTCCAGCATCGGTCTGCGCATCGAGGCACCGGTCTTCCAGGGTCTGACGCCGTTGCGCCAGCCCGAAGCGGACCGCGCACGCCTGACCGCCGCCCAGTTCGAGACCGCCTCCACCGCCCGCGAGCTACGCCGCCAGATAAAGCGTCTGTCAGCCAGTCAGCCCGCGGTCGAGGCACGTATCAAGGCGCTGGATCAGCAGGCGCGCAGCGGCGAACGCCTGCGCAGCAGCTATCGCGACCAGTTCATCACCGGCTCGCGCAATATCGAGGATCTGCTGACCATCGAGAGCGAGATCTTCGCCGCACGGCGCCAGATGATCGAGCTCAATACCCAGCTGCTCACCGATCAATATGACCTGGCGACCCAGCTGGGCGCGCTACCGCTGGTCTCCTCGCCTTATCGGGCTGAATCCGCTGCCACCCCGCCAGAGACGGCGCGCACCTCGCTGCCCCACTCTCATCACCATGCCAGCCAGGGAGTCAGCCCATGAGCGCCCCACAGACCACCGCCTCCTCGGCCACGGCGACAACGCAACCCGCCCCTTTGCTGGAGAGCGTTCGCCAGTTGCTGCGCCTGCAGGGCCACGGCATCGATCTCGAGCGCCTGCGACACGGCATGCCACTCACCAAGGGTGAGCTGGCGCCGCAGGATCTGGAGCAGGCCCTGTCGCGCCAGGGCATCGCCGCGCGTCTGAGCCAGGCGCCGCTCAACGAGATCCCCGAAAGCCTGATGCCCTGTGTCGTGCTGCTGGAGGACGGCAGCAGTCGCGTGCTGATGTCCCATGAGGCCTCGCATCGGTGGCCTGACAAGTCGAGCAGCGAATCGAGCAGTGAGTCGAGCAACACCCAGGCAGACGATGACTTGGACACCGCCCCCAGCGGCCCCGGCTACAAGCTGCTCGATCCTCTGTCCGGTGGCGTCTACTGGCTGTCACAGTCCGAGCTGGCTGCCGCCTACGCCGGCATTGCGCTTTTTGCGCATGGCGAGATCTCGCTGGAGCGCGCGGAAGGCTACAGCCAGACCCAGAGGGGGCATTGGCTGACCTCACGGCTCAAGTCGCATTGGCGCGTCTTCGCCGAGGTCGCGCTGTCCTCCTCGCTTGCCGCCCTGCTGGCCGTGGCCACGGCCCTGTTCGCGATGCAGGTCTATGACCGGGTGGTGCCGACCGGCGCCGTCGATACGCTGTGGGCGCTGGGCATCGGCGTGATGCTCGCCATCGGGCTGGAAGCCTTGTTGCGCGCATTGCGGGCGCAGCTGATCGAGAACTCGGGCAAGAAGATCGACCTCGAACTCAACGATCACATCTTCCGCCACGCCGTGCAGATGCGCCTGGCCGCCAAGCCGCGCTCGACCGGGGCGATGGCCAGCCAGATTCGTGACTTCGACGCCATCCGTGAATTCTTCACCGCCTCGACCCTCGGCGCCTGTGGGGATCTGCCCTTCGCGCTGCTGTTCCTGGGCCTGATCGCCCTGCTCGGTGGCCCAGTGGTCTGGGTGCCGGTGGCGGCGATCGTGTTGATGCTGATTCCCGTGCTGCTGGCGCAACCGTGGCTGTCACGCCTGTCGCGTGAAGGCATGCGGGAATCGGCGGTCAAGAATGGCGTGCTGCTCGAGACCCTCGACAACCTCGAGAACCTCAAGGCCTGTCGCGCCGAGGGCCATGCCAGCCGTCAGTGGCAGCGCCTGACCTCCGAGCAGACGCACCGCGGCGTCACCTTCCGCCACGCCGTCGCCTGGCTGACCAGCTGGGGCACCGGCATGCAGCAGCTGGCCTACGTCGGCGTCATCATCGCCGGGGTCTACCTGATCATGGCCGGCGAGTTGAGTGTCGGTGCCCTGATCGCCTGTTCGATTCTCTCGTCGCGCGCCATCGGCCCGACCCTGCAGATCAGTGCGCTGCTGAGCCGCTGGCAGCACGTCAAGGTCGCCAAGGAAGGGCTGGATGCGCTGATGGAGACCGACATCGAGCGTCCCAGCGATCGTCGCTTCGCGCGCCTCGCCCAGGCACGCGGGCACTACCAGGCCGAGAATCTGCACTGGCGCTACGACGAGGAAGCCCCGGAAGCCCTGGCGTTGGACCGCCTGAGCATCGCGCCCGGTGAGCACCTCGCCCTGCTGGGAGGCAACGGCGCCGGCAAGAGCACCCTGCTGCGTCTGCTGGCCGGCTACTTCACGCCCACCAGTGGCGAGCTGACCCTCGACAATCTCGCCCTGAGTCAGATCGATCCTGCCGACCGCCAGCGCGCCATCGGCTATCTGCCGCAGGACATCAGCCTGTTCAGCGGCACGCTGCGCGACAACCTGTGCATCGACGGGCGGGATGTCAGCGACATGCGCCTGCTGGAGGTCATCGAGATGACCGGGCTGGGCGACTTCGTGCGCCGCCACCCGCTGGGGCTGGACATGATGCTGCATGATCGCCACAGCCTGTCCGGCGGCCAGCGTCAGAGCCTCGGCCTTGCCCGCCTGGTCCTGCAGGACCCGGTCGTGGTGCTGCTGGATGAGCCCACCGCCTCGCTGGATCAGGCCACCGAGCAACACGTCATCAAGACCCTCGGCCCCTGGCTTGCCGGCCGCACTCTGGTGCTGGCCACACACCGCAAGTCACTGCTCGGCTGGGTCGAACGCGCCCTGGTGCTGCGCCACGGCAAGCGCGTCATGGACGGCCCGCTGGATCAGATCATGGCCAGACAATCGGCCGGCAAGACACCCGCCACCTCCGCATCCCGTCAGCGCCAGGAGGCCTCATGAGCCAGCGTTTCGATCCCGAACTCATCAAACGCGAACTGGGCGCACCGGACCAGAAGCTGGAAAGCCACTGGTCGCGTCCGCTGCTGTGGGCCAGCTTCCTGGTCATCGCGCTGTTCATCGCCTGGGCCAGCTGGGCCGAGGTCAATGAGGTGGCGCGTGGCGAAGCCAAGGTCATCCCCTCCTCGCGCCAGCAGACCATCCAGAGCCTCGAGGGCGGCATCCTCGACGAGATGATGGTCAGCGAGGGCGAGATCGTCGAGGCCGGTCAGCTGCTGGCCGCCATCGACGAGACCCGCTTCCGCTCGGCCTACATGGAGTCATTGAGTCAGGCGCAGGCGCTGCGCGCCACCATCGCCCGTCTGGAGGCCGAGGTGCTGGACAAGTCGAGCATCGAGTTCCCCGAGGAGATGCGTGACAACGAGGCACTGACCGCCACCGAGCGCGAGCTGTTCACAGCTCGGCGCAAGAAGCGTGACAGCGCCCTGAATGCGGTCAGCAAGGAAATCAGTGCGTCCCAGCGTCAGCTCGCGGTGATCCGTCCGCTGGTCAAACGGCGGGCCGTGGGTGAGATGGAGATGCTCAAGCTGGATCGCGAGATCGCCGAGCTCAACGGTCGTCAGGCCGAGATCCGCAACACCTATCTGCAGGACGCCTACGCCGAGCTTGCCGACAAGAAGTCCGAACTGGCCGCCCTCGAGGAAACCAGCGTGCAGCGCCGCGACCAACTGGACCGTACCCGGCTGCTCTCGCCGGTGCGCGGGGTGGTCAACAACATCGCCATCACCACGCGCGGTGGGGTAATACCGCCCGGCGAGGAGATCATGCAGATCACCCCGCTGGAGGACACCCTGGTGTTCGAGACGCGCATTCGCCCGCAGGATGTCGCCTTCATCGCCCCGGGCATGCCGGCGACGATCCGCATCAGCGCCTACGACTATGCGGTCTACGGCACGCTGGAGGGCAAGGTCGAGCGCATCAGCTCGGACACCCTGGAGGAGGAAACGCCACGCGGCGAGGAGAGCTACTATCGCGTGCTGGTCAGCAGCGAGACCGCGGCGCTTGAGCACAACGGCGAGACGCTGCCGATCAAGCCGGGCATGGTCGCCACGGTCGACATCGAGACCGGCGAGCGCAGCGTGCTCTCCTACCTGCTGAGGCCCTTCACTCGCCTTGAGTTGCGCTAACCTATTGCCAGAAAAGCAGAAAATCACATAGCCGCAGAATGAGCTGCTGACTAGACTGCGATATCATGCGCCATTGGTTCACCGGACAACACGGAGCGTCCGGTGAACCACTCCAGCTGCTTTCCCCCGCCTTTACGAGACGAGATCCCCCTCATGGACGAAATGACCATCCTGTCTGTCAATGCACATCATGACCTCAAGGATCACGCCCCCTTGGCGATCATGACAAGCGCGGAGGGCTTCACGCTGCTGCTTGCCAAGACACAAGGCGCTACCTATCTCGTGATTGCCCAGCACATGGGGCGGACGGTCTCGACGGTGGAGCTCGCCTCTGCGCGTTATGCGGAATTCATCATTCAGCTGATTGATGAGCACATTCGCCGACACCCGGGGATTGAATGCGACGATCTCGATATGCATATCAGGCTCAAGGCCAAGGATCATTTACCGCGCACGCCCTTGCCCAGCGATTTTCTCGGGCCCACGGGTTAAGGAGTGCCGGCCATCTGACACGACCTCAGCTGGCCGGCCACTTTTATGCGGCCCCTAACCGCTTGAAGTGGCACGCTACCCGCGATAAGGGACATTATTGTGTGCGCAACGCCCCGTGCCGTCCCCCTCTTCGACCAGCATGATCTCAGTGCACTCACGAACTCGCACGCTTGCCTGCAAGACGCCTCCTGAAAGCCTGAGAGATTCGTCCCCACACCTGCAAAGACTTGCCCTCTTGCGCGTGCACACTCATCATCGGGGAAAAGACTGCTTCTACTTCAAGGACTTCCTCTTTGGCATCTCGTCACTCCTCCGGCCCCAACCCCCGCGACATGAAACAACAGTTGTTGGACAAAGCGCGTGCCCGTCGCACCCAAGCTACCGCCGCCATGGCGGGCGAGGCTGACAATGATGTGTTTGCCCCCAGGACACCGACACTGGAGATCAGCGACGACTTCGTGCGCTTCGATCGCCAACCCGGCTATCAGCAACTCAGCATGATGCAGCAGGCCGGTGCAGCCTTTGGCGTGCCGGAACCCTTCTTCCGCGTGCATGACGGCTGCGCCGGTGCCACGACGCGTATCGAGGGGCGTGAGCTGGTCAACTTCGCCAGCTACAACTACCTCGACTACTCGCGCCATCCGGAAGTGGTCAAGGCCGCGGCGGACGCTGCTGCGCACTATGGCACCTCGGTGTCGGCCTCGCGCGCGGTCTCCGGCGAGCGTCCGATCCACCAGCAGCTGGAAGCCGCCGTCGCGCGCACCTACGACGTCGAGGATGCGGTGGTCTTCGTCAGTGGCCACGCCACCAATGTCTCCACGCTGGGCTATCTGCTCGGGCCGAAGGACCTGATCCTGCATGACGAGTGGATCCACAACAGCTCGCTGGTCGGCGCGCAGCTGTCCGGCGCGCGGCGCATGCCCTTCGCGCACAATGACCCGGACGCGCTGGAGGCGCTGTTGCGTGCCCAGCGAGGCAAGTTCGAGCGAGTACTGATCGTCACCGAAGGCCTCTACAGCATGGACGGTGACGTGCCGGACCTGCCGCGCCTGATCGCCCTCAAGCAGAAGTACCGCTGCTGGCTGATGGTCGACGAAGCCCACTCCTTCGGCGTGCTCGGCGAGCGCGGTCTTGGCCTGAGAGAGCATTACGACATCGCTGCGCGTGACGTCGATATCTGGATGGGCACGATGAGCAAGACGCTGTCCGGCTGCGGCGGCTATATCGCCGGCTGCAAGGAGCTGGTCAGCATGCTGCGCTACTTCGCGCCGGGCTTCCTCTACTCGGTGGGCATGCCGGCGCAGGTCGCCGCCCCGTCGCTGAAGATTCTCGAACTGCTCCAGGGCGACGATGCCAGGCAGCGTATCGCACGTTTGCACGATGTCTCCGGCTACTTCCTCAAGCGCGCCCGCGCACTGGGGCTCGATGTCGGCGACAGCCTGGGCGTTGCCGTCGTACCGGTGATTCTGGGTAGCTCCATTGTTGCCGCCCGCCTTTCCAACCAGCTGTTCGAGGCGGGCTTCAACGTCCAGCCCATCCTGCACCCCGCCGTGCCGGAGAAGAGCGCGCGGCTGCGCTTCTTCCTCTCCTGCGAGCACACCGAAGCGCAAGTCGACGCCGTTCTCGACACGCTCATGCAGCAGCTGAGCAATATCAAGGCGGGTCTTTGACCAGATTTGTGAGCCAGAGTTGTGAGCCAGAGTTGTGAGCCAGAGTGACAAGTCAGCGCAGGAAGTCAGAATCGTGAGCCAAAGCTGATCGGACTTTCGCAACACCTTCTCTGCTGATACATCCCACAACGAAAAACGCGGCCCTGCTTTTCAGCGGGGCCGCGTTTTTTATCACGACAGGAATCAGTGGCGGAGCCAGGTGTCAGTGGCTCAAGATTGCTCTGCCATCAGTTCGCTCAGCACCTGCTCGAACACTTCCTTAGGCTGAGCACCGCTCAGGGCCCTGCGACGGTTGAAGACGAAGGTCGGCACGCTGGAGATTCCCATCTGCTTCCAGTGGTTCTCATGCTGAACGACCTGCTCACGTGCCTCGGCGTCATCGAGTTGCGCGAGCCCTTCCGTGGCATCCAGCCCGACCGCTGCCAGAGAGTCCGCCATCACAGCGCGGTCCGACATGTCCTTCTGCAAGGTGAAGTAGTCAGCGTAGAACTGCATCATCAGATCATGCTGCATGCCCTGTTCGGCGGCGTACTCGAGCAGGACGTGGAGCTCGAGGGTATTCACCATGCGCATGTCGTCGAAGAAATTGAAGACCAGGCCTTCCTCGGCCGCCAGAGCGGTCAGATTGCGACGTGCCTCGGCACTGGCCTTGGGCGTGGTGTCGTACTTGCGCTCGATATGGGCGCGCAGATTCTCTCCGTGTGCCGGCATGTCCGGGTTCAGCTCGAAGGGCTGCCATTCGATCTCGACCTTGTCTTCCAGGCCCAGTGACTGAATGGCGCTCTCGAGGCGCTTGTAGCCGATGATGCACCACGGGCATACCACATCGGAGACGATGTCGATCTTGAGCTTGTCTTGCATATCCATTCTCCTGAGCGGCAAGGCAATAGGCTTCACCGCTCGTCAATATTCGTGAGCGACTGCTCAAATTTGCGCGTACTGTAGACCCCGTGCGTGCTCAGGTCAAAGCCTCTCCAGAGTCTCGAATCGCCTGAGCGTCGAATCACCAGAGCGCCAAGGGCTGAATCTCGAGAGCGCTGAACGCTGTCGCCTCTTCAGGTCTGACATTCCATGCAGACATCCCGATCAGCCATGCTTGGCTTGGGCTTTATCACAAGCGGAGGGCGGCGATGCCTCAAGGCGACGCTCATGGGCGCGCAACGTACCCCAGACGATCGCCAGCCAGTAGGCGTAGACCATCACGCCGCTGGCCTGGGAGAACATCACCCAGGTCATCCCGAAGTCGAGGAAGGTCAGCGGCAGCAGTACCCCGGCGACAGCCAGTGAGCGCAATGTCAGGTCGTCACTGTCCAGGCGACGATAGAAGAGGCGAAGCGGCACCAGATAGAGGGCCAGCAACGCAAGCAGCCCCAATATCCCGCGCTTGACCCACGCATCGAGAAACTCGTTATGGGGATGCGAATACTCCTGCACATGGCGACTCAGCTCGCCCTGTTCGATCATCGCATCGCGCGCCTCGGCGTAACCGGTCTCGCCCCTGCCCAGCCACGGCTGCTCGGCAATCATCAACAAGGCGCCCCGCCACATTTCGAGACGCGCCCCCGCCGAGGTGCCGGCATTGCGGTCCTCCACGTACTTCGTGACATCCGAGACGCCGGCTTCGACACGTTGCTGGATACCGGTCGCCGGTGTCATCACCATCAAGGCGATCACCCCGGCACACATGAAGACGCCCAACCGCAGCACACGCCGCGAGATCACCTGACCATAACTGCGATACAGCACCCAGGCGGCAAACGGGAAGCCGATCCAACCGCCGCGCGTCCCCGACATCAAGGAGCCAATGATGCCGAACGCGCCGCCAATCATCAGCGCCAGCAACCAATAGCGCCGCCGAGCTCCCGCCTGACTCATCGCCCAGCCAAGGCCTGCCAGACACATCAACCCCATCAACATGCAGATATCGCCGAAGTTGATGGTATTGGTGAAGCCACCCGCACGATGTACACCCCACACCAGCTTCTGCCACATCGCCCAACTGCCGGTCAGTACACTGCCGAGGATCAACCCGCCCCACATGGCGCCGAGCGAGGGGGGGCACGACAACACCAGCAACAACACCGGCACAGCCAACAACAGACGAATCGGCACGCCTGTCGTCTGCCATGCATCCCCCTGCAGCAGGATACTCACCAGCAACAAGGCCGCGAGGCCCGCCACCACGCCGATTACCGCCAGGTCTTGCTTGTGGGCAGCCCCCAATAGCGCACGCGGCTCTCGCAGCAGGCAATAGCCACTGATCAACACCAGCAACGCCGGCCCCAGGCTATAGCCAGAAGGCATCACCAGGCTGAGCAAGCCGAACAGGAAGACACTGCAGGAAACGGCGCGCGAGATCATAGGGGAAAAATACGGAGCAACTCCGGATGAATCCGAGCGCGCAGCAGAAGCGAATGGCGGCATACCTGGCCTTCCTGATCCAATGATGACGATGTGAACGGTGATACGGGCAACTCGGCCGAATTCGACAGAGAGTCATCGTGAGCTTGATGAGCGGGATAGCCTGACACAACTACCCTCCTCCTTGGCATCAGGCGCGCAGCATGAAAGTCATCAACTGCTCCCTCTACCCCGTACCCTGTGAACCCATACGAAAACGCCGCATCACAAGGATGCGGCGTTTGAGTCTTGATCAAGAATCAGAACTCTGGATCAATCGTTGCCGAACAGATCGCGGGTGTAGACCTTGTCGACCACATCAGCGAGCTCTTCGGCCATGCGATTGCTCAGAATGACATCCGCTTCCTGCTTGAATGCCTCGAGATCACGCATGACGCGTGAACCGAAGAAGGTGTCTTCTTCCAGCACCGGCTCGTATACCACCACTTCCACGCCCTTGGCCTTGATGCGCTTCATCACGCCCTGCATGGCACTGGCGCGGAAGTTGTCAGAGCCGGACTTCATCACCAGGCGATACACCCCCACCACCTGCGGGTTACGCTTGAGCACGGATTCCGCAATGAAATCCTTGCGCGTGGTGTTGGCATCGACGATGGCCTGGATCATGTTGTTGGGCACTTCCTGATAATTGGCCAACAACTGCTTGGTATCCTTCGGCAAGCAGTAGCCCCCATACCCGAATGATGGGTTGTGGTAGTGCTGCCCAATGCGCGGGTCTAGCCCCACGCCTTCGATGATCTGTTTGGCGTCCAGACCATGTGACTCGGCGTAGGTATCCAGCTCATTGAAGTAGGCCACGCGCATCGCCAGGTAGGTATTGGCAAACAGCTTGATGGCTTCCGCCTCGGTGCTGTCAGTGAAAAGCACATCAATACCCTGCTTGATCGCGCCTTCCTTGAGCAGACCAGCGAACACCTCGGCACGCTCGGAGCGCTCACCGACGATGATACGAGACGGATGCAGGTTGTCGTACAGTGCCTTGCCTTCGCGCAGGAACTCCGGCGAGAAGATCAGATTCTCGGTATTGAAACGCTCACGCGCCTCTACCGTATAGCCTACTGGCACAGTGGACTTGATCACCATCACCGCTTCAGGATTGATGTCGCGTACATCCTGAATCACCGCTTCGACACTGGAAGTATTGAAGTAGTTGGTGGTGGTATCGTAATCCGTCGGCGTCGCGATGATCACGAAATCGGCATCGCGGTAGGCCACTTCCTTGTCGAGGGTAGCGCGGAAATTCAGGTCCCCACGCGCCAGAAACTCGTCAATCTCGGCATCTTCAATCGGTGCGACACCACGGTTCAGGCCTTCCACCTTCTCCGGCACGATATCCAGTGCGATCACTTCATGATGCTGTGCGAGCAGCATGGCGTTGGAGAGGCCGACATAGCCGGTGCCTGCGATGGCAATTTTCATTTGCAATCCTGTGTCAACTATCGTTTGTACTTGAGGCTACGAGAAATCCTGTCTCTATATAACCACAAAAGTGGCAATAAGTTCCCTGAGACAAATTGAATCAAGCACATACTTCCTGAGATATTGCATGAAAAGATAGCACTAACTTTACTGCGACCCTTTCATCATGAACTGTGGAAGTTTGGATAAATTTTTGTAAGGCAGCGCAAGCACAGGATTAACACCATTCTTCATCATGGCGGAAATATCTTCTCGTGACTTGCGGATGATCTGCTTCAAACTACCATTGCTGGCACCTCCCAGGCGCATCTTCACTAAAACCTCAGGAAGGTAATGTACCTTGACCTTGTCACTGGCAAGATAGCGAAGCAAGGCATCATAGTCGCCGGCAATACGGTAAGCGAGATCAAAGCCCCCCAGCTCTTCATACAGCTCTCGACGCATGAAAAACGTCGGATGCGGTGGCATCCAGCCATATTTCAGTTTGTCAGTGCTGAAACTGCCTGACTTCCAATGGCGAATGACATGGGCAGTATTCGCCGCTTTCACATACTGAAGGTCGCCATACACGGCACCAATCTCAGGGTCCTCAAAGCAGGCAGCCACATGTGACAAGACTTCGTCATGCGCGTACAGATCATCAGAGTGCAAGAAACCGACAATATCACCTGTAGAATTCACGATACCTTTGTTGAGCGCGTCGTAGATCCCTTTGTCAGGCTCTGATACCAACACATCGACCGGGCCCAGGGTTTTACGCGCCACCTCGACAGTATCATCCTTGGAGGCCCCATCGATGACTACGTGCTCGACATTACCCCAGCTTTGACGCTTCAATGTCGCTATCGCTTCGCCTATCGTGGCCTGACTATTGAAGCAGGCCGTAACGACGGAGATTTTCAACTGTGAACTCATCAGCTTCGCCCATATCGATCATTGAAACGGATGATATCGTCTTCACCCAGATAAGAACCGGACTGAACTTCAATCAACTCCAGGGGTATCTTGCCGGGATTTTCCAATGCATGAACCTGGCCAATGGGGATGTAGGTTGACTCATTCTCACTGACAAGCTGAGTCTTGTCGCCAATGGTAACCTTCGCCGTCCCAGAGACGACTACCCAATGCTCAGCACGATGATGATGCATCTGGACGGAGAGTTTCGCGCCAGGCTTCACGGTAATGCATTTGACCTGGTAACGATCGCCCTTATCAATGCTGTCGTAGACACCCCAGGGTCGGTAAACCTCACGATGATTGATATGCTCCTGCCGGCCTTCGCGCTTGAGGCGTTCGACGATCTTCTTGACTTCCTGCACCCGTTCCTTGTGAGCGACCAGTACAGCATCCTTGGTCTCTACCACGACCAAGTCTTCAACACCGACTGTAGCCACCAGGCGGTGATCTGCATGCACCATCAAGCCATGACTATCATGAAGCATAACATCCCCATGACAGGCATTCCCCTGCGCATCATGTTCCTTGACGTCCCACAGCGCTGACCAGGAGCCTATATCACTCCACCCCGCTTCAAGCGGCACAACAGCCGCCCGCTCAGTACGCTCCATTACGGCATAATCGATGGAGTCTGATGGGCAGACCTTGAAGGCTTCCGCATCCAGGCGGGTAAAGTCGAGATCTTGACTCGCGCCAGCCAGTGCCGCTCGACACGCTTCAACCATCGCAGGCTGGAAGCGTTCCAGCTCTTCCAGGTAGCTCTGGGCAGAAAAGAGGAACATCCCGCTGTTCCAGTAATAGCCACCAGAGGCCAGATAATCTTCAGCGGTATCGATGTCTGGCTTCTCGACGAAGCGCTTGACGCGGAAACCGAAGTCATTGAGCCCTTCACCACGCTGGATGTACCCATAACCGGTTTCAGCATGCGTCGGTACTATCCCGAACGTGACCAATTGATTCTGCTCAGCCAGCATTTGTGCATGACCGATGCTCTCATGAAATTTCGCAACATCACGAATAAGGTGATCAGCCGCCAATACCAGCAGCAAGGCATTCGGGTCTTCCGCTATGGCATGAAGCGCTGCCACTGCTATCGCAGGCGCCGTATTACGACCTTCAGGTTCAAGCAATATACGCGCGCCGGATCCCCCTTGCTGACGCACTTGCTCTGCGACCAGAAAACGGTGCTCTTCATTGCAGATAAGCAATGGCGCGCTATGCTCAAGGGGTTCCAGGCGCTTGAGTGTTTCCTGCAGCATGCTGCCCTCGCCAGTGAGGGGCAAGAACTGTTTGGGATTCAATTGGCGCGACAGTGGCCACAGCCGTGAGCCACTGCCCCCGGCCATGATGACAGGAGTGATCATGGGAATTCCTTGTGAAGATTGCAAAGTTATACCGCCGGCAAGTAGGCACGCGTATTGGCATGTACCTTCTGGTCCTGGGCGATAGCGCTCGGTGGCCACCATTGGTAGCCACCGTGCTGCTGGCGAGGCAAGATTGCGAGATCAATATCAATATTCAATTGATAAGCGAGCACTATATAGTGCGTCGAGATCTCGGCATCAAACATGCTGTCGGTGTAGAAGTGTTGATAGACACCGAGGAAACGCATGCTGGAAAGCGGCACGACTTGTCCCAGTTCATCCTGAGTCAAGCGCTGAGCGGTAGCTTCAAGAGTCTCCCCCTTGAGCACCCGCCCGCCAGGGACGAACCAACTGCCCTGTGCCGGCCGGTTCAACCGCTCCCCCAATAACCACTCACCTTGAGAATTGGTAACCACAAAATCCATGGAAACAAGCGGTGCATGCGACACGATGTGCCGAAAGTCATCCTTGCTTAGCCAACCTTGAGTGGTTACAGATGCTTCATGCATGAGAATCAACCACGGAAGCGGTCCTGATTGTCGATAAACCAGCCATAGGCATCCACAAGCCCTTCTTCCAGGGTAATGCTCGCCTCCCAACCAAGTGCCTTGAGACGTGAAACATCCATCAACTTGCGGGGCGTACCATCTGGCTTGCTGGCGTCAAATGTAAGTTCGCCTTCAAAACCAATCACCCGTTGTACAGTCTCTGCCAGCTCGCGGATGGTGCAATCCACCCCTGTACCGACATTGATATGAGATAGCATCGGTGAGGTATTGACCTGATAGGCGCTATCGTCCAGTTCCATGACATGCACACTGGCCGCTGCCATATCATCGACATGCAGGAACTCACGCATCGGATTGCCGCTACCCCAGACAACGACTTCACTTTCCCCTTGCTGCTTGGCTTCATGGAAACGACGCAGCAAGGCAGGAATCACATGAGAGTTCTGCGGGTGGAAGTTGTCATGCGGACCGTAAAGATTCGTCGGCATCACGCTACGATAGTCACGGCCGTACTGACGGTTATAGCTCTCACAGAGCTTGATACCGGCGATCTTGGCGATGGCATATGGCTCGTTGGTAGGTTCCAAGGTGCCAGTGAGAAGCGCTTCTTCACGCATCGGCTGCTCTGCATGCTTGGGGTATATACAGGAAGACCCCAGGAAAAGCAGTTTAGCCACATCAGCCATATGCGCAGCGTGAATGATGTTCGCTTCAATCATCAGGTTTTGATAGATGAAGTCAGCCGGATAGATATTATTGGCTTGAATCCCGCCCACCTTGGCAGCAGCCAGGTAAACCTGGTCAATAGCATGCTGCTGGAAGTAAGCCTGTACTTGAGCTTGGTCAAGCAGGTCCAGCTCTTCGCGGCTAGCCGTCAGGATGTTGCGGTAACCGAGCTTCTGCAGGTGACGCACGATAGCAGAACCCACCATCCCACGGTGGCCAGCGACAAAAATCGTCTGATCTAGATCGCGTGACATGCTCAGCCCTCCACCGAAACCGGGATCTCGTAGCCATGCTCTTTCAGTAGTGCATGGCGTTTGGCGACCTTGAGATCTTCAGACACCATCTCAGCACACATTTCTTCTACCGTGATTTCCGGCTCCCAGCCAAGCTTGGCTTTTGCCTTGGACGGATCACCCAGCAGAGTTTCGACTTCCGCAGGGCGGAAGTAACGCGGATCAACCCGCACAAGCACATCGCCAACCTTGAGTGCCGGGGCCTTGTCACCCTCGATCTGCGCAACAATGGCCTGTTCGTCAACACCTTCACCCTCAAAACGCAAGGTGACACCCAGTTCCTGGGCACTCAGGCGAATGAAGTCACGAACTGAAATCTGCTTGCCGGTGGCGATAACGAAGTCTTCAGCTTCTTCCTGCTGCAGCATCATCCACTGCATACGTACATAGTCCTTGGCATGACCCCAATCACGCAGGGCATCCATATTGCCCATGTACAGACACTCTTCCAGGCCCTGAGCAATATTGGCGAGGCCGCGAGTAATCTTACGTGTCACGAAAGTCTCACCGCGGCGCGGGGATTCATGATTGAAGAGAATCCCGTTACAGGCGTACATACCGTATGACTCACGGTAGTTGACCGTAATCCAGTAGGCATACATCTTGGCAGCCGCATACGGAGAGCGTGGATAGAAAGGCGTAGTTTCTCGCTGCGGGACTTCCTGCACTTCTCCAAAGAGCTCTGAAGTTGACGCCTGATAGAACTTGGTCTTCTTTTCCAGGCCCAACAGGCGAATCGCTTCTAGGATTCTCAGGGTACCCAGAGCATCGACATCGGCGGTGTACTCCGGTGATTCGAAGCTGACGGCAACATGAGATTGAGCGGCCAAGTTATAGATTTCGTCCGGCTGCACCTCTTGAATGATGCGAGTAAGGTTGGAAGAATCGGAGAGATCGCCATAATGCAGAACAAAGTTCTGATTCTCGACATGCGGGTCCTGATAAATGTGGTCTACCCGCTGCGTATTGAAAAGCGATGCACGGCGCTTAATGCCGTGTACCTCATAACCCTTTTCTAGAAGCAATTCCGCAAGATAAGAACCATCTTGACCCGTGACGCCAGTAATTAATGCTCTTCTCATGTACATTGTAGAGATCTCTATAGAAAGTATTTAGTGCGTTATGTCATATTGCCATACAACTCAATGCATTTATTGGCAACGGTTGTGTAGCTAAACTTATTTACAATTTTTTCCCTTGCTTCACTTCTAATTTTCTGATAGTGCGGATTATTGATTATCCAGCTAATACCTTCGGCAAAACTTAGAACGTCATAAGGCTCTGCTAGATAGCCATTTACACCGTGATCAACAATATCTACAAGTCCAGAAGTATTAAAAGCTACTACTGGTGTATAGCAAGCCATTGCCTCTGCAGCCGTTTGCCCAAAAGACTCTTGTAGTGATGGAACAACCATAATACTAGCAGCTGAATATAACAGATTAAGTTTTTCCTCATCATTGATGTATCCAACAAATCTAACATCAACATTTAATTCGTAACTTAATTCGAAGCCACTTCCATCTGAGCCAAACACGACCAACTCATAATTCTTATCATTCTCAAGATGACTTAAAGATTCAAGTAGCAACTTAAATCCCTTATTTACTTCATATAAATTTGAACCAGCACCAAATAGTATAACCGTACTGTCAGCACTAATATCAAGACGCTCTTTAGCGAGCTTCATGCATCTATAATTATACAGTTCTGTATTTACTGGATTAGGTAGACAAACAACAGGTTTATCTTTGAGTATTACAGATTTTTTTGCTGTCTTTACCATCCAATCACTGACTCCGGTAAACAATATATTTGAGCTAGCGATTAAATTTTCTTTCCTACGAGCAAGTATTGTGCTCAAGTCTCTTTGAATAGAAGAGCCAAGTTCTGGACATTTACCGCAACCGGTCGCGTAGTTCTTGCAGTCCCACATTACATGACAGCCACCAGTAAAAACCCAGTTATCATGCATAGTCCAAACTACTGGCTTATTAATACTATTAACATCAGCCACTGACATGCCACCAGCATTAACCCAATGTAAGTGTACTATATCTGCGTCGCTGGAATTAATATATTTAAGTATATTTTTGTTGCTAATCATACCCAAAGAAAAATAGTTTCTTTTCCTTGAAATTAAAATTCCTGGAAGCCTATCTAATAAAGCGCGCAGCAAATAAATGATTTTATTATGAAGGCTAGGAGCTTCAGAGTGGATTGCTTTAAAATTAACATCGAGGCCTTCATACTTTAATGCTTCAAATAATCTATATGCAGCTTTAGCTGCCCCTCCCTTTCGAGAATATGAGTTTACTATTAAAACCTTCATTCACACACACCAATTAATTATAAAATGAATACAATGTATTAAACTATATTTCCCAGGGCGGCTTAGGCATAGCATCACCCTCATACTTATGCTTAAGTATATTTATTAGGTAATCAGCACCGGCGTTAATAGTTAGGCAGCTAGCCCAGGTTGCGATATTATTTTTTTCATCAATTGATAACCTCCCTTGCACAATTATTTTTTCAATATGTTTAACAAGATCAGCCTTATTGTTAACTTTAAATACACCGCCAACATTGCTAGACTTTACCACACCAGCAACTCCACACCTGTCACTACATATCGCTGGGGTTCCAGCCATAAGTGCTTCGGAAACTACTACTCCCCAGCCATCATGGGCGCTTGGTAAGATTAAGCAATCTGCAGCTGCCATTTCATTAGGGATTTCATCAATATACTTTCGTCCAATCCATTGTACTTGTCCTTTTAATTTTTCTGAGTGTTTTCTCAGTTCATCATCCAATGGCCCTGAACCGACAACCCTGAGTACATAATTACTAGTCTTTAACTCTGCTAATGAATCAATTAAAAGATCGAGACGCTTTATATCTATAAACTGACCTACAAAAAGAAAAACAAACTTATCAATAGATCTATCCGCAACATTATAAGAGGGTTTGCAACTAGGTAAGAAATAAGTGAATGGGAAAATCTTATTACTTTGCATACCTCTCGACACTAACCAACTAGGAGTGGTATGGCCTATGGCAAGAATACCATCTATATTCTTACTAATTGAATGAATAATCCTCCGGTACTCTAATCTTTTTATATATTTATGCCATTTTAATTCATTTACTGTCTCCATTACTACCCACTGTCTTAGCCCTTTCTTTGATATCTGACTTTGTGCGAAACTTATACTCCCATTACCACGCATACCCTGACAAATATGTATGCTATCTGTTGAAGCATTTGATATTAAATTTTTAATCTCAGACCTATTGGGTATAAATAGCAAATTCACACCAGGCAAATCAGGTGAAACCCACCCTTGCGCTTTTCTATCTTCCGATATTTCACATTCAGCTACGTAAGTAACATTGATCCCCATAGCGGCAAGACTAGTTGCTAAATTTGCCATATGAGGGGTTACCATACGCTGCCATATCCATATATCTTTAATCGACATTTAAGAACACTCCATTAAAAATGACTTTATTCGATATTTATTGATTACCACTTGCCAATAAGTTATTTACTTACTGTAAATAAAACTAGTTTTTTTGACACCGAAACGTAGAAAAATAAAACCAGCAAAATAAAGGGAGTGAGTTGCCAATACTAGAAATATAACCTTCACCTATAGACATTACCAAAACAGACAAAAATATTAAGTAGTTGCCGACATGGTAATCATCATACATTTTAAATACTTTGAACCCTTGCCATGATACATATAGCAGACTAAGAATGAATAGAGTAAAACCGATAATACCAGAGAAAGATAATATATCTGCATATGCAAGCTCTGACACAAGCCTCCCACCATTAATGTTCTCAGATAGGCCTTGACCTATATATGGGGAGTCTAAGAATAATGATATATGAGTATCGAGCATATTTGCCCTTGCATCATCCAACCCTATTACAACATCTCGTGACTTAAAATTTTCACTAGATTTAAAATAAATAATATATAAAAGTAAAGTTAAGGAAACAAAAAATATAGAACCAATAGTTTTTCTAAAATCTAAATACTTGTAAGACAGCATTATTATACATACTATTAAACCTAGAAGAACGGCTCGACTCTGTGACAAAAATACTATGCTCACCGAAGTAAATATTAAGCCCCAAAAAAGTATCCTTGGCATATCTTTTCTAAAACTTATAGCACTTAATAGAGCAACTAAAGCCATAGAGCCCATACCATTAGGATTGTGAAAAATACCACTATATCTTCCATCCCACCAACTAGAAGTGGACATGAAAGAAGCGGCACTGATTACAACAGTTATAGACGAAACAAAGCCAATGGATACTGCTATTATATAGTTTAAATCTTTACCGTTAATACCTACGGGTATTACAAAGCATATAATGAATAGATATACATATAAAATATAATTCCCCACTCCCCCCCAATTTAAATAAGGCGATAGCGCTGTAGATAATCCAATCGATATAATGAAAGTAAGTACCAATAAAGATAATACGTTAATTTTTTTTAAATTGTTATTTCTATATAAAAACAAACTAACTAATGAAATGGATAAAAGAGAAGGCCACTTAAGCAACTCACCTAATCTTTTTAAAAGCATCCCTTCGTTCCACAAAGCTAATGAGAACGATAAGAACATGACTGTAAATAAAAAAATTGAAAGCTTCCTAAAATTTAAAGAATACGCCATGAATTATCTTCTTTTGATTAAAAAATATAATAATATTGCCACATGATTATACATCAACCAAATTGGTGCTCTCGTATTAAATAAAAAATGTTTGATCAGTCTGAAATAATTAGTAAAATCTCTAAATCTATATCTAACTGTAGTTATTTGATTCGTAGACCAAGATAAATTCCAATTTGCTACCGCTATTGGTATATATTTAACTTTATACAAATAGCACAAGTCTGCATTAAACTGTGTGTCTTGGAATTTTTCTAATGATTCATTAAAAGATAAATTATCAAATACCTTTGCTCTAACTAGAGTAGCATTGTTGTGTATTTTATTTTTTACAAAGTTATTTTTACCAGAAAATGTAGTTTGTGGATTAAAAGCAACTTCTCCATCAGATAGCAGTAAGCACTCTGCCACTACAGCATCAGTACTCTTGTCAAATTCTTTAAGCATAACCTCAATTTTAGTAGGTAAATATTCATCATCATCATCTAAAAAACAAATAAAGTCTCCTTTCGCACTTTTAATTCCCAAATTTCTTGCTGCAGCTCCACCAACACTAAATTTATTATTTATTATAGTAACTCTACGGCTATCGTAGTGATTTTCCACTTTTTCATCTGACCCGTCATCAACCACAATAACTTCAACATTTTCATATGATTGATTTAACACACTATCTATTGCAAGCCTAAGCTTATCATGTCTATTCTTTGTAGGTATAACACATGTTACTAAAGCATTGGTGATACACATAAAAACCCCTTTAATTAATTTTTATCACTCTAGCAGGTACGCCAGCTATAATATTATTTCCAGGAAAATTTTTAGTTACCATTGCCCCCGCAGCAACTAAAGTGCATTTTCCTAAAGTAACTCCACCTAAAATAGTTGCATTTGCACCAATCCATGACCCTTTACCAATCACAATAGGCAAACAATAACCACGGCCCGCAGCTCGTCCTTCGATAGTGAATTTTTCGTGAGTACCTGCAACCAATGTAACACATGGTGCTATATCTACGTTTTCTTCTATAGTAATTTCTGCATTTCCACCAGCAATAAGAACTTTATGACCGATCCATACATTATTCTCAATATTCAAACTACCATTCATTGTTATCGTTGCACTAGATGCTATTCTAACGTTCGAACCTACTCTCACCCCGGACCATCTTAGTAGCATTCGTTTAATTTTATAGCATCGCGTCTCTGGTAAGAATTTAAAAACAATATCAGTTATATACAAATTAATCGTATTAATCATACAAGATTCATCCGCTTAGCTATAAAATATGATAAAGTCGACATCGTCAATGCAGCTATAAATAAAGATATAATTGAACCTTTTATACCGAGGCCAATTGTAGTAGCATAACTAACTATTAATATAATAAACCATGTAGAGGTTATTATAAGCCATTTGAGCTGGCCGTTTTTAGAGATGATCGCATTACCTAGAGTATTAGCTGGAGCTAAACAAGCTGCTGAAAATAAAAACCCTATTATCACCCAGCTTTTACCTGTATATATATCCCCATACATACTAAGTAACCAGGGGCTCAAGATACTACATATACATGCTGTAACCGTGGCTAGTAACATTGTGATTAAACAAGCATAACGCACCGTTTTCTTACTTTCGTCTACGTTGTTATACTCAAAGCCTGACCTTATAAGTCTAGGCAATAAAACTCTAGAGACCATACCAGGTAAAAATAAGGCTAACGAGAACCATTGCATACCTATAGCATATAAAGAAAAATTTTCATTCCCCATTGGCTGTGTAAGCATAATTCTCCCCATTATCCAGGGTCCGGATGCTGAAAGTATAGATACTCCTATCATTGGACCTGTAAACATTAGTATTTTATTAAAACTCTCCGAAGTAAATATAATTGTGTCTTTGAGATACGTAATTCCTAGAGTCTTAGTTACAATAATAACAGTACCGATAGTTTGTATTAAGTTTGCAGCAATATATATATATATTGCATGTGAAGAATTCCCACTAGTAGAAAACAAAAGGGTGCCGACCAAAAGGACTATAGTAGAAAGGGCTGATACGAATGTTGCTTGTGCATATTTTTCTAAACCGAGTATACCACCATTTGGTATTATACCTAAAGTTATGATTAATACGCCAACCGCATATAACCAACTAGGTGTATCCAACTCACCATCAACCCACGAATTCGGTATAGTTAAAAGCACTATTGAAACTATCACTCCGAACACTATCGAAAGTAACCATAAGGATCCTATTGGTGGTTTGTCCTCACTAATACTACTCTCTGCGAAAAACTTTGAAGCAGTCACACCCATTCCTAGGGCCGCATAAGTAGCTATCATAGAAACGGTAAGGTAAAAATAGCTATATGCTGCAAAACTATCCGTATTTAATCTGGTCGAAAGTAAAATCGATGCAACTACCAACCCTCCTCTATTAAATAATTGTGCAGCCGAGCTCCACAGCGCGTTATTCACTAATATTCGTATCACCGTCGGGCCTCTGCGAAGAAGTACTTACAAAACATTTCACCTAAATTGCAAACAATATTTCACGTATCTAACGACTACCTTTACTAAAGATTATAGTTTTAATAGTTCTGATTATAATTAACAGGTCTAACCATAATGAAAAATTTTTAATGTAGTAAAAATCATATTCTAGCTTTTCTACCATGCCCTCAACTTCCGCTGCATACCCTTGCTCTACTTGAGCCCACCCCGTAATTCCCGGTCTGACAACATGACGATAATGGAAAAATGGCACATCTTTTTCATACCATTCTGTTAGCTCCATAGATTCCGGGCGTGGACCAATCATGCTCATGTCTCCCGTCAAGACATTGAACAATTGGGGAAGCTCATCCAAGCGGCATTTGCGTATAAAACGACCAACGCGTGTGATACGTGGATCATGACCTTCCTGGGTGAAGCCGGTGCCCTTCATATCGACATACATGCTGCGAAACTTATAAACGGTGAACGGACGGCAATGGAAGCCCATACGCGGCTGGCAGAACAGTGCTTTACCAGGGCTATCCAGACGAATGGCAAGCGCCGTCAACAGCATGACGGGGGACAATAACGGTATCAGAATCAAGGCAGCGAGAATGTCCATGCCACGCTTGATGACTTCATAGTCTTCACGCGGCGTCAGTGAGCCAAACTCATTGGCATAGAGGTGGTCCAGCAGTACCTTGCCGGTAATCATTTCATGTACCTGGGTTGCGTGATACACCGGAATTCGGTGAATCGTGCAATCTGCAAGGAAGCGTTGCCACTCTTCAGGGAGGTCCGCACGTAAATCTGCGACAACCGCATCGATTCGTTTCATACCTACAAGTGTCGGGGTCTCCAACTGATACCAATACACTGATTTGCTGTGATCATCACACAACGCAGGCGCCTTGCCGAAAGGCACCACTGCCATACGTTTGGTGGTCAGTTTACTGTCGACATAATAGAAAGCCCCGCCAAAGATAATGGCCAGTGCAAAGGAGATACCCACCTGAAGGCGAGATACTTCAATTTCCAACCCACTGCAGATGATGATCAGTAAAGTATAGGAAGCCGCGACTGTAGGGATAACATAGGTGAAAGAGCGCGTCCCCGGTAGCTGGCAAAGACGATTGATAAGGGTCAAGGACAATGTAAAGGCAGCCGCTGTCCCCAGGATCGCATTCCATTGTGCTAGTGTAGAAGTATTCCAGAAATCAACCCCCCAACGGTACATGGCAGGTAGCGCCACGACTAGCAAGACACCAAAGCAGGTCTGCAGGCGCTTGCTAGCCAGCAAGCGCTCGTAATGGCGTGAATAACGACGCTGATGCTCCATGGTAGAGCTTATCTCTTTCATATCTGGTTCCCTTCGAAATCAATGCGGCTTTTAGCACAATGAAATGAAATCATTTATAGCTGTAATTGTAATAGCCATAATTTTCGCCGTAGGCGCCGGCGGCCTTGCGTTCCATCGCGTTGAGTATGCCGCCTTTGACTGCAACACCAGAGGCCGCCAGCCGCTTGAAAGAGACTTCCACCTCCTTTGGCGTATTCACCTCAAAGCGAGTCACCAATAGCGTCGTTCCTACATGCTTACCAATTACGGCAGCATCGGTGACAGCAAGGATTGGCGGGGAATCTATGATAACCAGATCAAAGCACTCACTTACTGCAGTCAGAAAGTCCTTGAAACGTTCACTCATCAGCAGCTCGGAGGGATTAGGTGGCGCAATGCCACGCGCCACGTAGGAGAGAGTCTCAAGCGCGGGAACCGGGCGGATAACGTCTTCCAAAGTTTTCTTGCCTGCCAGGTAATCGCTCAAACCACACTCGGATCGCTCATCGAAGATGGAGTGCATATGCCCCTTGCGCATATCGGCATCTACTACCAGTACACGTTGACCGGCCTGGGCACAGACGGCCGCCAGGTTCGCAGCAACGAAACTCTTGCCGATGCCCGGGCTAGGGCCAGTAATCATCAACGTATTGGAAGAAGATTCCATCATCGCGAAGTGCAGACTGGTACGCAGTCCGCGTATCGCCTCAATCGCGAGGTCAGCTGGATTGCGGGCAGCCAGCAAGCCATTGGGAATCTTACGTGAGTGCTTGTCCGTCGCACGCTTTACCTTACGGCTCAGCTTGCCCTGTTCATCCGAGAGCGGAATGGTGGCATACATCGACAGACCCAGCGCTTCCAACTGGTCTGGCGATTCCACCCCATGCCGGAAAGCTGCACGCAGAAGAATGATACCCACAGACAGCAAGCCACCCAGCAGTGTCGCGATAATCACGATCATGGCTTTCTTCGGATTGATTGCGCCGGGCAAGATACCGGCTTCATCCAGAATACGTACATTGCCGACCGTGCTGGCTTTGGCAATCTCCATTTCCTGGACTTTATTCAACAGCTGCACATAGATGGCTTGCGTCACTTCGACACTGCGCGTGAGGCGCAACACTTCCTGCTGGGTTTCTGGCAGGTTCTTCACCTGAGCATTGAGCTTGTCCATCTCACGCTTTAGCTGTGCCTTCTTCTCGAGCAATGCTTTGTAAGTCGGGTGGCTGGGCGTATAACGCTTGGCGATTTCAGCCTCAGTCAATTCAAGCTCATTGACCTGAGCTTCCAGGTTCACGATACGCTCCAGCACCGACTGGGTTTCCAACGAGAGATCCACACTGTCACGTGAAGTCCTGAATTCATTCAGGCGCGATTCTGCTGCATCCAGCTGCGCTCGCACCTTGGGCACCTGGTTATCAAGAAATTCTAGGCTATTACGCGCTTCTTCACTCTGTCGCTGCACATTTTGGGAATAATAGATATCGGCGATAGTGTTCAGGGTACGCTGCAGCTCACTGGGTTTCTCGCCCGTCATCGACCAGGAGAGAATGCCGGTTTCCTTGCCCTGCTCTGTAACGGAGAAAGCACCACGAAGATTTTGAATTGCCTGCATGCGGCTGATATGGGTAAGCGCGAATTCCGCACCTTGCGCAGCACTCAAGGAGGTCACACGCAAATTGAGCTGGCCGTCGGCAAAGCTCTCTAGCTTATTGACGCTACCCTTGCCCAGCGACTCGTCCTCTTTAAACAGCTCGTAGTGTGTACCATCGATGACTCGAAGGGTAATAGTGCTACCGAGCATGGCATCATCGACTGGCATTTCACTGACAGCAATGCTCTCCCCTGCCCAGGTGCTTGCCCAGCCTTGTGCAAAATCCGGGCGCTGCACCCCACGCCTTACGAGAAAGTCACCCAGCACTGGCAGGCGCTTCGGGGTGATGGTGATATCCAGATTAAGCAAGTCTACCGCGCGCCCTAGCACCATCCGCGAACGAATGATCTCGATCTCGGATTGGGAAGGCGGCTCCTTGCCTAGTAGCGAATTGACATCCGCCAGCGGGTTGGTCGAAGGGGCGTCATCAATCTGTATCAGGGCATCCACCTTGTAGATGGGCGTCGCCAACAGTGCATAGACCACCCCGATGACGGCAAACAGACCCGTGATCGCGATGATCCATTGCTTGTGATCAACCAAGATGCCGAACAGGCGCCCCAGATCAATGGCATCGTCATCGTTGTCGCGAGTGGCAGCCGTTGGCATCGCCCCAGTGGTCGGATTTTGCGGGGTCTGATTCATGAAACACCCTTCGAGTGCTGCGGCTCTCGTGAGAACCAGTGGTAGATGGTAATGAACAGGGGTATGAGATGCTCGTGCGGATCAGTCATCGCCGCGCAGGTCATCAAAATCACTGGCAGAACGCGTCACCTGATAAACGGCGGTCAGGGTCGGCATCAACTGATTGACGACACGATTCCAACGACTGAGCGGCGCGGCGGTGACATAGACCACATCAGAAGGCTGGAGCATGAATTCGGCACCGATGACGAAGGCTGCTGAATCGCGGGCATCCAGCTGATAGACGGTCGCCAGCTTGCCGCTACTGGTATCGGCACGGCGCACGACGAAGATGCCCTTGGCATCGGCCTGGCCTTCATCGATACCACCAGACTGGGCAATGGCATCCGTCAGTGAAATACGCGAATTGCCCATTGCCAGGCTGCCCGGCAGTTGCACCTCACCCATTACATAGACTTTCTGATTGCCCACATCCGGGATGTGCAGCACATCACCGTCGCGCAGCAGGCGGTTGTTGCTCAGTGCGCCGTTCTGCAGCAAGTCATACAGCGAGAAGTGTTCATCACTGTCATCACGCGTCAGTACCACGTCGTGCCAGTTGGCCAGCGGCGACAGGCCGCCTGCCTGATTGACCGCATCGAGGATGGTCAGCGGTACATTGGTGATCGGCAGGATTCCAGGCGTTTCCACCTGGCCGGTGACGTATACCTTCTGGGATTTGAATGCCGCCACCTGCACATCGATCTGCGGTGAAGCGATATAACCAGACAGGCGGCGCTCGATGACGGCGCGCAGTTCCTTGACCGTCAGCCCCGCTGCTTTGACGCGCCCGATGTAGGGATAAAAGATGGTGCCGTCGCTGTGCACGCTGTTGCCGGATTCGATGGCGCTGCGTTCAGAGCCGGCCGGGATGGTCAATTCGGGGTGATCGTAGACGATGATGTTGAGCACATCACCGCGACCGATGCGGTAATCGTAATCGGCCAACTGCTGCTCAAGCAGCTGATTGTCACGCTGGCCCTGGCCACGACTGTCATTCAGGGCATCTACCATGCCGAAGGTGATCGGCTTGACCTCAAGCGCATCATCCAGCGGGGCCGTTTCTGTCTGATAGTCCATATCGCCACCGGGGGCGAAAGCACAGCCCGTGGTAGACAACATGGCAATCAACAGCGCGGTGGTCATTGCCAGGCGGGGGCGCGGCGACAGCGCACAGCCCTTGCCAAACATGGTGACCTTGATCATGTAAAACCCCCGAAAACTGCAAGATGGAATGGGCAGCCTCATGCTGCCCTGGAAGAGAAGGCGTCGTGGTCAGGCCGCGACGTAGTCAATCGAAAGTCGTCAACCGAAAATAGGCTCAGCAGCCCAAACCCGACATGCCAGTCAGGGAGAAGAGTCAGGGTGAAGAGACAAAATGTAGAAAAGGATGCGCAGGGTGAATCTCGAGAACAGCCAGAAAGCCGTCTGATGTTGGCCTGCATTGCGCAAGGCCTGCGATGTGTCTTCCCGACTCAATCGGCTTCGTGAGCGTGAGCTGGTTTTAGGCACGCTACCGCCCCAGGGTGGTTGACGGCGCATCCCTGAGGCCCTGACATGAAGATCTTGATATCTTCCAGCTTGTGTCGTGCCTGGCCACCTGTTTCCCAGGCAGCATCAATCCTTCACTGACGCAAGAAAGCCTTGCTACGAGTGGCGCCTCAAATTCAAGACAAGATCATTCCCCTTGAGGAAAATCCGGCGCACTGAACTCGTGGACAGATATCGAGCACAAAATTCAATTAGCTAATACTTAACAACCAGAAAGGTAATCCCGAAATTCAAGACGCAACAAACCCTAGCAGAGCAATCGTCTTGTAGATCGCCAGTGCTATCAGATGAGGACTTGTTTTTGTTCAAATGAGTACAGTATTCAGGTTTCGAACTAATAAGACTTGTACAACCCTATCGGCTCGCACTGCCTGGATGGTACCAGTCACTGCAAATCCAATGGCTGACACGCCATGACAGCCTGTAACCGACACTGCTGAGGAGAGAATCTATCGGGCGTTGGTAGAGACACCATCACCGCAAGCGCAAGATCCTTCCTGCGTGTCGTCAACGCGGCATGACGTTCCACCGGTGACCCATCCTTCCTGTGTCGCAAAAAAGAAACACAGCCTTTTCAATAAGGGACGCATGATACTGCATTCTGGGACTCTCGTTCCACCCTTTATTCATATTCCCCTGCCGCCCACCAAGGCATGAAAGCGAGACGATAACACCTAAATGACTGATATTTTTAGTATTATGTGGACCACTGGGCGCCAGGAGCCGCATTGCAGGGCATTAGATCATGAATCTTTGCGTATCCAAAAAGAGACACCTAGATCGGCCACGGCTGACCGAGATACGCATCAGCATCAATCAGAAACGAAAAATTTACACAAAGTACCAATTAACCAATAACAAAATGACTAGCCTTCTCATCAAAGCATCATCAATCAGTATTGAAATGGGCTTACCGATAAAGATAACGAGTATGACGACCCAGAATTCAAGCCCGTATGCTCTCTTCCGAGATTGGCCAATTTTTACCGGCTCGCATTTCTTGCGATTATTGTCGAGAGCCCGAGGCCATTCTTGTCAAGCATGATGCCGCGATCATCATATTCGATGGTTGTTTACGGTTAGATGTCAGTCGACCAACAACCTGAACTCTGTTAATTTCCACAACATTCGCGTATTGAAATCTGTCTCACGAGGCGATAGAACGTTGTGCACGACAAGTCTCCAACACCCTCTATTGTTTCTCATATAGAATCAATCGCCCAGCAAGTCATATCAGCGCCTGTGCCAACACAGAGAGCGTGAGAATTTCCTACACGGGAAGACAAGGGAACGCACATGAAACGCACTGCTACAACATTGGTCATCGCGGGACTGGCCTTATCTCCTCTGGTTGCCGGGATAGCCCGTGCCGAAAGTGAAGCACCGGCTCAGACAGGTTCGGCACCTTCCAGCACAGCATCTTCCAGCACAGGAAGCAGCAGTACTGGCGGTGCGGCAGCAGGCGCTGGCGCCGCTGGTGGCATGGCCGCTGGCACCATTGCAGCTGTCGCCGCTGGCCTGGCGGCGGCGGTCGGTGTCGCTGCTACCGTCGCCTCCGGTGGTGACGGCAGCAGTGGCGGTAGCACTGGCGGCGACGGTGGTACTGATCCGGGTGATGGCGGCGATGGCGGTACTGATCCGGGTGACGGTGGCGACGGCGGTACTGATCCGGGTGACGGTGGCGACGGCGGTACTGATCCGGGTGATGGTGGCGAAGGCGGCACTGATCCGGGCGATGGTGGCGACGGCGGCACTGATCCGGGTGACGGTGGCGATGGCGGCACTGATCCGGGTGATGGTGGCGATGGCGGCACTGATCCGGGTGATGGTGGCGATGGCGGCACTGATCCGGGTGATGGTGGCGATGGCGGCACTGATCCGGGTGATGGTGGCGATGGCGGCACTGATCCGGGCGATGGTGGCGACGGCGGCACTGATCCGGGTGATGGCGGCGACGGCGGTACTGATCCGGGTGATGGCGGCGACGGTGGCACTGATCCGGGTGACGGTGGCGATGGCGGCACTGATCCGGGTGATGGTGGCGACGGCGGTACTGATCCGGGTGACGGTGGCGATGGCGGCACTGATCCGGGTGATGGCACGGATCCGGGTGACGGCGACGGCACGACTGGCACCACCGGGACGACTGGCACGACTGGCACGACTGGCACCACCGGCACGACCGGTACCACAGGCTCTACCGGCACCACCGACCCTGATGACGGCAGTGACCCGGATGAAGGCGGCGAGCCGGGTGATGGCGACGGTACAACGGGCACGACAGGCACCACCGGTACCACTGGCACAACGGGTACGACCGGGACGACTGGCACCACAGGGTCTACTGGTACGACTGGCACCACCGGCACCACAGGTACCTTCTGATCACCATGAAGCCGACATCCATCATGATGGGGGGCCGCCTCGCGGCCCCTTTGCTTGTGTCCGGCGCATTGATGCTTGGGGGCTGCTCCGCGCTTGAGCAGGGGCAGTTGGGGCAGACGGCCAGCGCAATACTCGGCAGCGATCAATTCGATGCTGAGCGTGCGCGCGCCCTGCCCTATGCCACGCTGCGCTTCAGCTATGACGGCAACACCGGGATGGTGGTGTTGGCGTCTCTGGAGACAGCGACCCGCAAAGACATGGACGCAACGGACGCGACCTATCAGCAAGAACACACAGGGCTGACACCTCTGGCAGCCCTGCCCTCTTCCGCCACGCCTGTTGAGTCGAAGGCAAGACAGCCTTCGAGCACGACAGAGCTGGCACGTTTCGAAACCGCGGAACATGCCTTCGTGCGTCTGGAGAACGGCTGGCTGAGCGGTACCGCCGGCTTCGACACCGACCTGCTGGACATGCGACGCGATGTATCCCTGACCACGCTGATGTCTACGCTGGACAGGGGCGAATCCACGCCCAGCTACGTGATTTACTCACGCTGGCAGCGCGCCGATGGGATAGAGGGCTATGCGCAGGGCCAGGCAAGCTGGCAATGCGCGGCCCCCTCCGTGCAGGCCTTGCCGTTGGGCGATCAGACAGTGGCCCAGTGTGAGGAAAACATCCTCTGGCAAGATGGCTCGCGTAGCGTCAATCGCTATGCGGTTGCTACTGTGAATGATCCCCCCGCGACTGATGCCAATGCGGCACCAAGAATCTGGGCGGCGGATGTTCAACCATGGCCGGATTCTCATTATTGGAGCTGGGAGGTCGCGCGTGGCTGGTGGTAAATGCCAAGAAATTTTCTTTCAGCGCCATGATCATGCCGCCCCGGTTGCACGAGTCGGCAGCGTGCCTTCTGTCCATCGAGGTGCCGTGTCTCTTGCCCGTCGAGGTGTCGTGAAAAGCTATCTGCATGAACGTCTGAAGGCCGCCCTTGGCGTCGCGATGCTCGCGTCTGCTTGCGGTGCACTCTTGCTGCCTGGCGCAGCGCTGGCCATCGAGACTCCGACAGCATCGTCAGCCCCATCCCAAGACCGGGATGCCAGCGCCCAGACACTGACCATCAGTGAGGCGCTATCGCGCCAGCTCGGCGTGCTGACGAATGCCAATGGTATCGAGTGGCCGCATGCGTTCGTGGCCACCCAGCAGGCACGCGACAGGACACGTGAGCTGGGGCGCCGCCTGTTCTTCGAGCTGCGTCAACTGAGCTCGCAAGCCGTCTTTGATGATCGGCTGTCGGCTGAAGGGCTCAAGCACTGGATGCGCATCATCGGTCGTACACCGGTCGAGGGGCGTCAGGTCGGGCGGATCGATCCCATTGCCCTGTGGCGTTTTCCGCGGCTGGACATCCCGCTCACGACGGGTGACTGGATAGGCCAATGCCAGGCCGAGACGCGCATTCAGCTCTGGAGTGCCGTTGGCGTGCGTCAGCTGGACTGGCGCCCCGGGCTGACGCTGCACGACGCCATCGCTGGCCTGCCGGGCGCGCAGGCGGACTCGGAACACGCCAGCGTCATCACGCTGGGCGGCAGGATCATTGTCCGCGGTATCAGCGCCTGGAATGACCAGCCCTATACGCTGGCGCCGGGCGACCGTGTCGTGGTCAACATGCCGCGTATCTCGGCGGCAGCCGCCTGGGTCAATCGCAGCCTGCCCGAGTGGTTGAGTCTGCAATGGCCGGGCAAGGAGTGCCGCAGCGTGGATGCCATCACGGGGGGACCGCAGCAGCGCGACTATCTGCAGGTAGCGCGGCAATACGCTGACAGTGATGACCGTGATAACCGTAATGACAGTGATCACCGTGATGACGCGGACAGTGGCTCGCTCCCTCAGGGCGACACTCCATGAGCGACGTGACAATGACACAGCAGGACGCCTCGTGCTCAGGCAGGCAAAGGATGGCAGCAGACAGCATGGATCATTCGCACTTCACTTCCATGGCGCCGGCGCGTGCCGGGCTCACCCCCTTGACGCGCGCCATCCGGCAGCTGGCCATGCTCAGTGCGGGCGTGCTGCTGGCCCCGATGAGCTACGCCGGTCTGCTGGATGGTCCGCAGCCGATCGAGACACGTCTCAGTGGCCTCGGGCATGGGCAATCGGATTTCGGTGGCGTCGGCCTGATGCAGACCCCGACTGCGCGCATGCAGAAACCGGGCAGCATTCACTTCTCCTATAGCCAGGTCGAACCTTACCGGCGCTATAACGTCAGCCTGCAGCCTCTCGATTGGCTGGAGGTCGGCTTCCGCTACACGGAAGTCACCAACCGCCTGTATGGCGAAGCCATCGCCGGCGACCGCGATTACCTGGATAAGGGCGTCGACGCCAAGTTCCGCTTGTGGGAAGAGAGTCGTTATCTGCCCGAAGTCGCGGTCGGCCTGCGCGACATGGGCGGTACCAGCCTGTTCGGCAGCGAGTACCTGGTCGCCAGCAAGCGCTGGTATGACCTCGACTTCACGCTGGGGCTGGGCTGGGGCTATCTCGGTTCACGCGGTGATATCAGCAACCCGCTCGGCTGGGTGCGTGACAGCTACAACGACCGCCCAGGCACTGGCGAGACTGGCGGTGATCAGGGCGGTGAGTTCTCCCTCAACAGCCTGTTCAAGGGCGATGTCGGTATCTTCGGCGGCGTGGAATGGCAGACACCGTGGGACCCGCTGGTGCTGATGGCAGAGCTTGATGGCAATGACTATCAAAGCGAGCCGCAGGACAACGATCAAGAGCAGGACAGCCCGATCAACCTGGGTGCCCGCCTGAGCGTGACTGACAACCTGACCGTCAAGGCCGGCTGGGAGCGTGGCAATACCGCGATGTTCGGCGTCAACTTCGGGGTAGATCTCGCCGGGCTCTCGCAGGCCAAGCTGGATAGCCCGCCGGAGCGTCTGAATGCCGAGGCCCCCACGCGCAACCAGGTCAGCTGGCCTGAACTCTCCCGCGAGATTCAGGCGCAATCGGGCATTCGCGTCGATAGCCTCTCCCGTGAGGGAACCGCCTTGATCGTCAGTGGCGAGAGCACGCGTTTCCGCTCCACCGCTCAGGCCGAAGGGCGTGCCAACCGCGTGCTGCACAACCGGCTGGATGACTATTTCGAGAGCTTCCATTACCGCCTGCGTTCTGGCGGTCTGGACACGCGCGAAGATGTCCACTCGCGCGCCGATGTCGTCAGCGCCGGACACGATGCGCGCCAGCAGCTGCGTTATACCCACAGCGTCTATGCATTGGCGGCCACCGAGCCGACCGATGAGCATGGCGAAGGCGCGGCCCGCTACAGCGGTGAAAAGGTGCTGCTCGAGAATCCCGATGATCGCTGGAGTGCCGGCTTCTCGCCTGGCCTCAACCAGAACATCGGCGGTCCGGATGGCTATCTGTATCAGGCCTATCTGCGCGGCTCCGCCGCCTGGCGTACTGATCGTCACGGCTGGCTCTCCGGTTCGGCACAGCTGACCCTGTTCGATAACTTCGACAAGTTCGATTACATCTCAGACTCCAAGCTGCCCAGGGTTCGCTCCTATATCGGTCGCTATATCGAAGAGACCGACGTCGGTATCGACAACCTGCAGTACACCCGCACTCACCAGTTCGGGCGCGATTGGTACGGCATGGCCTACGGCGGCATTCTGGAGATGATGTATGCCGGTGTCGGCGCGGAGGTGCTCTACCGCCCGCTGGGCTCACCACTGGCCTACGGGGTCGATGTGAACTGGGTCAAGCAGCGCGAGTTCGATCAGCAGTTCGGCCTGCGCGATTACTCGACCACCACTGGCCATGCCAGCATCTACTGGGATACCGGCTATGAAGACGTGTTGGCCAAGGCCAGCTTCGGCCGCTACCTGGCAGAAGATGTCGGCATGACGCTGGATGTCTCACGCGGCTTCGCCAATGGCGCACGCATGGGCGCCTGGGCCACCTTCACCGATGCCGGCGACGACTTCGGCGAGGGTAGCTTCGACAAGGGCCTCTACATCGTGCTGCCGCTGGATGCGTTCTTCATGCACTCCAGCCGCGACACTGTCGGCCTGGCCTGGAACCCGCTGACCCGCGATGGTGGCGCTCGCCTCAATCGCAAGTTCAGCCTGTATGACATGACCAGCTATCGCGACATGGATGACTACTGGCGCGGCTTCTCTTCCCAGGTCTGGAAGTGAACGACGCCATGAGATGGTCTTTGCCGCGCGGCGGTCTACGTAAAGAGCTGACCTACGTAATAGTGCGATAGCTGCACTCACAAGAAGGCCCCGATCCACAGGATCGGGGCCTTCTTTCGCATCAGCTTCGCACAGATAACTGAGCAGTTTACCGGCTCATATCATTTGCTCAGCGCTTGGTGAAGTTGTTGCGCACCAGGTCGACCACATCATCCATGCGACCATTGAGCACCGCCTTGGCGGAGTAAAGCGCGGTGGAGGCGACCTGCCCGGCCTCCACATGCGGTGGCATCACCAGCTCCATGCGGTTGACCTTGACCTCGAGCACCCCGGGGCCGTCCTGGGCCAGCAGGCTCTGCACCGCCTCATCCAGCTCGTGCTTCTCCTCGACGCGACGCTCCCACAGCCCCATGGACTGTGCCAGCAGCGAGAAGTCAGGGTTCTCGAGTTCGGTGTAGGTATCCAGGATGCCCTCGACCTTCTGCTCGAGCTCGACGAAGCCCAGCGTGCTGTTGTTGAAGATGACGATCTTGAGCGGGATCTTCTCCTGCTTGAGGGTCAACAGGTCCCCCATCAGCATGGCAAGGCCGCCATCGCCGCACATGGCGATCACCTGACGCTGCGGGTAGGCCTTCTGGATGCCGATGGCCTGAGGATAGGCGTTGGCCATGGTGCCATGCATCAGACTCGGCAGCGTGCGGCGCTTGCCGTTGGCCCGAATATGGCGCAGGCACCAGACCATCGGGCTGCCGCCATCGGCGGTGAATACGGCGTCTTCGCTGGCGTGGCGATCCAGCGCCAGTGTCAGCTCCTGCGGGTGGATGAGGCGCTCGTCATCGGAGGTGACGGCGGCATCGTCTCGCGCCTCGAGATACTTCTTGCGGCAGCTGTCGAGCCAGGCGCTGTCATCACGCGGGTCGACGCGGGTCAGCAGCGCCGCGCAGGTGTCCTTGACGCTACCGACGACCCCGAGATCCACCGGGTGGCGAATACCGATCTTGCCGGGGTCCAGATCCACCTGGATCACCGTCGCCTTGTCCGGATAGAACTGGGTCCAGGCGAAGCTGCAACCGAGCAGCAGCAAGGTGTCACACTCCGCGACGGCCTCGTAGCCGCCCTGCAGCCCGAATACGCCGGTCATGCCGACTTCGAGCTCATTGTTGGGCTCGATGAAGTCCTTGGCGCGCGACGTCCAGGCGACCGGTGCCTTGAGCCGTCTTGCCAGCGCCAGCACTTCCTCCTGCGCGTGCTGACAGCCGATACCGGCATAGATCGAGACCTTGCCCGGCGCATTCAGTGCCTCGGCGACGGCGGCCAGCTCCTGCTCGCCGGGACGAATCACCGGCGTAAAGCGATGGGCACGCCACGGCAGCGAGCCCTTGGGCTTCTGGGTGAACAGATCCCCCGGCACGATCAGCACCGCGACCCCGCCTTCCGCCAGCGCCTTCTGCGCCGCGATGGCGACCATGCGGCGGGCATTCTCGGGATTGGTCAGGTACTCGCAGAACACGCTGTACTGGGAATAGAGCGCCTTCTGATCCACATCCTGCGGGAAGCCGACGCCCATCTCGCTGGTATCGATCTGCGAGGCAATGAACACCACCGGCGCACCATTGCGATGTGATTCGATCAGACCATTTAGAAAGTGCGTACTGCCCGGCCCACAGGTACCGGCACAGCAGGAAAGCTCGCCACTGATGAAAGACTCGCCCCCTGCCGCGAAACCGGCCACCTCCTCGTGCCGCACATGTACCCACTCCATCTCGGAGCGCCGAATGGCGTCGGTGAAGTGGTTGATGGTGTCACCCACGATGCCGTAGCAACGCTGAGCTCCCGCTTCGAGCAATGAATCGACGATGATCTCGGAGACGGACGCTGACGAAGATGTGGTTAGTGCCATGGAGGTGCTTTCCTTTTCCGGTGAACTTTCGGGTCAGGATGAGCAATGCATTCACTCATTCGAATAAACAGTGAACAAGACCTTGGGTCCAAGCCGCGGAAAACAATGGCCAGCCACGAAACTCACGCTGGCACACGGCGTTGCGTGTGATGGAGCGTGAGTTTCATACCCGAGCGAGCGATATCCGAGCTGGCCCAGCGTGCTGGGTGAGATACACCAGGGCATGAGCGCTGTCCCTTTTTCACCTCCCAACTCTTATCCCTACCCCGCTCTCTACCCCCCTTTCGCCTCTGTTCGCTGACCTGCCACCATCGGGCCAGGCTGCGCATCGGCGTTATTTTCTCTGTATTTCAAGAAGTTAATGTCGGAAGATAATCAATTTACATATAAATGAAAAAATACTGAAAAATTTCACTTGCGCGATTTTACTCGCAGTCTATTTTCATTTGTGACGCGAGAAGATTCATCGAGTGCTGTATCAGCTGCAGCGCATTCACTGACGATGGATGGGGACCTAGCCGGTTCGATGAAGGGCGACGTCCCAGCCCCCGCTCCCATGACAACAATAAAATCTGCTCTCGATATTCCTGTCGGCTTGTCAGGTGTCTGACGAGATCTGGCGTGGAGCATCAGGGCCCCTTCCTGGAGGCACCCCAGTGACAGCAACACGCAATCCCGCAGCGGCTGAGCGCGCTGGCAGCAACGGCGTTCCGCGCTCATCCGGTCTGCTTGGCGACTACGACAAGGGGCTGTTCTGGCCCGTCCTCAGCATCTACACCCTGATCATGATCTATGCCCTGGCGGCGCCGGAGCAGACCGGCGCGGCGCTGTCCGGCATACGTGACTTCCTGATCTTCAATTTCGGCTGGAGCTTCGTGCTCGGGGTCGCCGCGACGCTGATCTTCAGCTTCTATCTGTTGCTCAGCCCCTTCGGCGGCATCCGCCTGGGGCCGGATGATTCACGTCCTGAGTTCAGCTATGTGGCGTGGATCTCGATGATCTTCAGCTGCGGGCTGGGCATCGGCTTCGTGTTCTTCAGCGTCGCCGAGCCATTGACGCACCTCTACACCTCCTCGCATGTGCAGGACCTCAATCAAGTCGGCCAGCAGGCCGGGGTATCAACCGCGATCCGCAACACGCTGATGGACTGGGGCATGAATGGCTGGGCACTGTTTGCCGTGGCCGCCTGGGCCATCGCCTTTCCTGCCTACCGCCTCGGGCAGCCGCTGACGGTCGCCACCGGTCTCTATGGTCTTCTGGGGGAGCGCTGCAACAGCAGTCTGTGGGGCAAGCTTGCCAACGGGCTTGGCGTGATCGGTACCATCGGCGGCAATGCCACCATGATCGGGCTGGGCGTTACCTCCATCAGCTATGCCTTGAGGGTGCTGTTCGGGCTCGAGTTCGGTGCCTTCGGTCAGGCCATGGTGATGCTGGTGATCATCATCGCCTATGTGGCATCGGCGGCGACCGGCATCGAGCGCGGCATCAAGTACCTCAGCCTGCTCAACATGATCATGGCCGGCGCCATTCTGCTGGCGCTGCTGGCCTTCGGTCACGCCCCGGCGCAGTACCTGCTGAACATGATTACCCAGCAGTTCGGTGACTACTTCGGCTCGGTGTTCGTCAACCAGTTCTGGACCGACGCGGGCAGCTTCGAACAGCGCGAGTGGGTGGGCTGGTGGATGATCTTCTACTGGCTCTGGTACATCTCCTACATCCCCTTCTGCGGCGGTTTCATCGCGCGCATCTCCCGCGGCCGCACCCTGCGCGAATTCGTGTTCGGCGTAGTGGTGGTGCCGATGCTGCTGTCGATCGTGTGGTTCAGCATCTGGGGCGGCTCGGCCGGCTATGCCGAGGTCAATCAGATCGTGCCGCTGTGGGAAAGCGTGCAGGGCAATCCGGAATCCGGCATCTACCTGTTGCTGCAGAGCATGCCCGGCGGCTGGTGGCTGTGCCTCGCGGTGCTGTTCAACATCATCGTCTTCGCCGTCACCACCTCGGATTCGGCCTCATTCTTCTCGGCCATGCAGGTCTCCAATGGCAACGAGAATCCGAAGATCCTGATGCGCCTGCTGTGGGGCGTGATCATCGGTGTCACCGGCATCGTCTTCCAGCTCGCCGGTGGCTTCAACGCCATCAAGAGCCTGGCGATCGTGGTCGGCGCGCCCTTCTTCCTCGTCAGCATCGCTTACATGTTCTCGGTCTATCGCATGCTCAAGGCGACCCACGAACAGCCCGCGACGGCCATGCAGCCGGCCCCTCAGGTAAAGCCGACGCCTGCCGAAGCCGCTGAGCCGGAAGCCTCCAGCGCTGTGACACCCGCCACGCCAGCTAGCACGCCCAGTACATCGCCAAGTACATCGACAAGTACCACGGCTACGCCGCCCGCCCTCCCGGGGTCGGGAAGCCAACCCATCCCGGGCGCGACATGAACGGCATGATGGGCTCACGTCGTCTCGAGCAGGCCAGCCAGCCGAGCGCAACGCGCACGAACCGACACCGCCATTGATCGCCAATGACAATGATCACCAACAACAACGATCACCAATGACAACGATCGCCAACAACAAGACGGATGGTGACCCACGATGACTGTCAAGCAGCCTTACAACCCTCACTACGACCCTCTCAAGGACAGCTCCCCGGGCGAAGGAGTGGATTATGCGCCGAGCTACTGGCGCTACCACGCAGGGCCGCCGCCCGAGGATGATGGCCCGGTCACTGACGACATGGAGGCCGACGTGGTGCTGATCGGTGCCGGCTTCACCGGCCTTGCCACGGCGATGTTCCTGGCGCGTGAGCATGGCATCAAGGCGGTGGTGCTGGAGGCCAATCAGATCGGCTGGGGCTGCACCAGCCGCAATGGCGGCCAGGGGCATCTGGCCTGGGGGCGCCTGAGCCGCAGCCAGTGGGTCAGGAAATGGGGCGTCGACATGGCGCGCCAGCTGCACGCCAATAGCCTGGAGGGGTTCGAGGTCTTCAAGTCCCTGACCCAGGACCCGGAGGTGGACTGCGAGCCTCAGCCACTGGGCAATCTGCTGATCGCCCACAGCCCGCAGGCCATGCAGCATCTCGAGGCCGAATCACGTCTGTGCAACAACATCCTCGGCTACCGGACCCGAACGCTGGACCGCGCGTCAGTGCACCGTGACTTCATGGGCGATCAGGAAAGTCACGGCGCGATGCTCGAGCCCGAGGGCATCGCCGTGCAGCCGCTCAAGCTGGCCTACAGCTACGCGCGTATCGCGCGCCGCCATGGCGCCCGAATCCACACCAGCAGCCCGGTGCAGCACTGGACGACCGAGAACGGCATCCACTATCTGCAGACGCCGGGCGGCACGGTCAAGGCACGCGCGGTGGGCATCGCCACGGCGGGCTATACCAGCCCCAACCTTCACTCGCTGACCGCCTATCGCAACATGCCGATCATGGCCAACTCGGTGTGGACGCGCACCCTGACCGACGAGGAGATCGAGGCTTGTGGCCTGCGTTCGACCATCCTGACCACGGACACCCGCAAGCTGCGTTATTACTATCGACTACTACCCGAGAAACGCCTGCAGATCGGCACGCGTAGCGCCATCAGTGGCGCGGATGCGCAGAATGCCCGGCATCTGGATGTGGTGCATGAGGCCATCGCGCGCAAGTTCCCGGCGCTGGCCGGTATCGAGACGCCGTGGTTCTCGCATGGCTGGATGGATATCTCCCACGACATGATGCCGCGCATCGTGCAGCCAGACCCCAAGCAGCAGATCTTCTACTCCCAGGGTTACAGCGGCAACGGCGTGTCGTTCTCGGCTTATGCTTCCAAGCAGCTGGCCGCGCTGATCGCCGGACAGTCGTTGCCGGAAGCCCATCTGCCGATCTTCAACTCGCCGCTGCCCGCCCATCCGCTCAGACCTATCCGGCGCATGGGCCAACACCTGCTCTACAAGTATTTCCAGGTGCTGGACAAGGTGAGCTGAGTCACGCGCCGCGCGAGCTCCGCCACCGATCGCTCCTATCACTTCCTGCCATCACTTCCCGACACGCCGCGGCGCACTCCAATTCCGTCGCGACACCTCCCACTGACATGCCTCTTGCGGCATGCAAGCACCAGAGAGACGCACCATGAATCGTGAACAGATGACCGCCATGTTCGATGCCTTCAATCGCCACGCCATCGATGAGGTCATGGAGTACTTCGCCGACGATGTGGTCTTCGACACCGTGTCCGGCGATGAGGCGCACGGCACGCGTATCGTCGGCAAGGCCGCCGTGCGCGACGCCTTCGTGAATACCTGGACGACCATGCCCGATGTGCAGTGGGCCAAGGGCGAGTTCTTCTTCGCTGATCAGCGCGTCGTCTCCGAATGCACCTTCATGGCGACCCAGCCCGATGGCCTGCGTGTCGAGGCCGATAGCGTAGATCTCTTCACCCTCGAGAAGGGCAAGATCACCCGCAAACAGGCCTTCCGCAAGCAGCGACCGGCCTTTACGCCAGCCGCGTGATCGTCACGCGCAGCACAGACGCAAAAGGCCAGTCGCGATGACTGGCCTTTTGCGTCTCAAGCGTTATCTCAGAAGTCTCTGTCTCAAGCCCCTATCTCAGGAGCCGCTACCTCAACCCCCTATCAATCCCCGCCTCGACACGACGATTTGATAACGACACAGGCTTATCTCTCGACGCCGCATGCTGATAATCTTGCTGATGAAAACCGCTGCATGCTTTTCATCCACATGAAACGCCACTCATTGACCGCCAGCGCCCATTGCCAAGAGGAAACCGGATGACCACGGACACAGACTCCTCACAGGCATCAACCGGCAGCACGCTCAGCAATGCAGAACAGGAAGACCGCCGTATCGGCAGGCAGCTGCGCGACCTGCGCAAGTCCCGTCAGCTGACCCTCAGCCAACTGGCGGAACGCGTCGGCAAATCCGTCGGCTATCTCAGCCAGGTGGAACGCGGCGTCTCTTCGCTGCCCATCGGGGTATTGCAGACGCTGAGTGACGCCCTCGACGTGCGCGTCAGCTGGTTCTTCCAGCCGGGCGGCAGTGACTCGGCGGTAGAACAGGAAACCATCGTGCGTGCAGATCAGCGCCGCGCCATGAATCTCGGCGCCATCGGCGCGCGGGAAGAATTGCTCTCCCCTCGCCTAAGCGGTCAGCTCATCCTGATCATGACCCGCCTTCAGCCCGGTGGCAGCGGCGGCGAGACGCCACGTGAACGGCGCGGTGAGGAAGCGGGCTATGTGGAAAGTGGCCAGCTGGAGCTGACCCTCGGCGAACAGGTCTTCCTGCTCAACCCGGGCGACAGCTTCTCGCTGACCGGGGAAGAACCCCACTGGATTCGCAACCCCGGTGAGACCGAGACCCGCATCGTCTGGGTGATGACGGGCGTCGAGTATTGACGCAATGGGGTAACAGGCTAGTTCTGAAAAGGGAGCTGGGAGGTCGCCTCGCTAAGCCCAACGCTGTGCCGCGTTCGAGTATTGCTCCTTCGCGAAAGTTCTCCACACAGCAAGCCCTCACTGAGCCAACTCGCTGATTCGACATGCTATATCGAGGAGAAGCCAAGTATCGATATGCGACCACATACAAAAAACCGGCACACGATACTGGATCGAAGCGCCGGTTTAAGAGTGCATGCAACGGTGTGAAATATCCGTTGGTGCAGCTAGCCGCCCGCAAGGAACATCGAGATGCCCGGCAGATAGGTGATGGCCAGCAGCAGCGCGATCATGGCCGCGAAGTAAGGAATGATCGCCGCTGACACCTCCATGATCTTGACACCGGACACCGATGAGGCAACGAACAGGTTGACCCCTAGAGGTGGCGTACAGAAGCCGATGGCAAGATTTACGGTCATGATCACCCCGAAGTGGATCGGGTCGACGCCCGCGGCAATCGCTACCGGTAATAAAAGTGGTGTCAGGATGATGATTGCTGCAATGGTCTCCATAAACATGCCGACGATCAGTAGCAATAGGTTGATCATCAGTAGTAGTACCAAAGGGTTGGTCGAAAACCCGGTAATGGCAGCCGCAAGATCTTTCGGCACTTGGGCAATGGTCAGTAACTGGCCAAAGCCACCGGCCACCACTACCAGGATCAGGATCTGTCCGCTAGTCGAAGCACTACGCGCAAACACCTTGGGCAACTCCGACAAGCGGATATCACCGTAGACGAAGACGCCAATGATGATCGAGTAGATGACGGCTACCCCACCCGCTTCGGTAGGAGTGAATATCCCACCATAAATCCCACCCAAGATAATGACCGGGACCAGCAGCGCCCAGATCGAATCGCGCAGCGAAGTGGTCACCGCCTTGCTCGAGAAGCTGGTGCGCTCCTCCAACAACTTACGATTGTGCCTAAGCATCAGTCGTGCGGTCAGCATATAGGCAATGCCAAACATGATGCCAGGGACGATCCCGGCCATGAATAGCTTGCCGATCGAGACCTCCGCGGATACGCCATAGATGATGAAGGGAATGGACGGTGGAATCATCACCCCCACCATGCCTCCGGCTGCCGTAAGAGCAGACGAGAAGCGTCGTGGATAACCGACCTTTTCCATCTCCGGCACCATGTTCGACCCAATCGCTGCCACGGTAGCCGGTGACGAGCCGGAAATGGCAGCAAAGAAGCAGCAAGCCAGCACGTTGACATAGGCCAAACCGCCTTTGACATGCCCTACCAGCGAATGGGCAAAACCGACGATGCGTCGTGACATGCCCCCCATCTGCATCAGATCGCCGGCCAGCACAAAAAGGGGGACGGCAATCAGCGGAAAGGAGTCCGCTGCTGTTACCAGCGAACGCGCTAGAAGCACCACTGGTGGCGCACCATCGACCAGCAATATCACCAGCAGCGTGGCAAGCCCCATCCCCATGGCCACCGGCATGCCAACAGCAATAAAGGCGAATAACATGCCGATCAGTGAAACAGCGATCATAGGGCACCTCCTTCAAGGCTGGTGCGAGGAAATCGCCATGCCAGCCAACAATGTTGCAGAATGCGAAACGCTGACAATAGCGCGCCGGCGGGCGCCGAGGCGTAATAAAGCGGCATCGGTATCTGGAGCACCACCGATACCTGATACCGCACCATGGGATTAAGCATCAGCTGGATGCAGTAGAGGCTGATGGTGATCAAAAACGCAACCACGATCAGCCTAACCACTAGTGTCAAGTAACGCTGTATCGCTTCAGGCAGCTGCTCCTTCAGAAAGGCAATCTCGATATGCTTATCCTGACGAAAGACGTAGCTCACTGCTATCCAGATAAACCAGATGAAGAGCCAACCCACCAGCTCTTCCCCCCAGGACAGGGACGCGTTGAACACATAGCGCGCCAGCACATTGGCAGATACCAGTGCGACGATCAGTGCTAGCAGCACAACTGACAGATACTCTTCCAACCTTTCATTCAGCCAACGAATCATCGGCATGTCCTCGACTTTCCGGCTTCACGTAATGAGTGAGGGATCTCTTCCAGTTGGGCGCCCCTCGCGATTAGCGTGCCGGCTCTGTGCTTAATCACTGTTCAGAGGCGCGATCGATGGCAGCCATCCACCCATCAAAGACATCTGCACCGATACGCTTGCGATATTGAGCGTTAACGTCTGCAGCGATATCAACAAAGGCCTGATGCTGTTCATCGGACAGTTTGTTTATCTCAACACCAGAATTCTGGATACGCGCTAGGTGATCGGCATCCTCCTCTGCTACCAGTTCACGATCGTAGGCGATAGCCTGATCCATCGACTGCTCAATCAAGTGCTGCTGTCCTTCAGGCAGGGAGTCAAAGAAGGTCTTGGAGATGACCGGCGTATAGGCCGTAAAGATATGCGCCGTAAGGGTCAGGTACTTCTGCACCTCATAGAAGCGTTGCGTGTCGATCAACGAAAGCGGGTTTTCCTGCCCATCGATGACTCCCTGTTGTAGAGCGGAATAGACTTCACCGAAATTCATCGGTGTCGGGTTGGCCCCCAGCGCCTTGAAGGTATCGACATGGGCAGGCACCTTCATGGTGCGCAGTTTGATGCCCTCCAGATCCTGAGGAGCCTTGATCGGGCGAGCATTATTGGTCAGGTGACGCATGCCACTCTCGACCCAGCCCAACCCCTTCAGGCCGATCCGATCAAGTCGTTTCAGCATGGCATCCCCTTCTGGGCCATCGAGTACTTCCAACGCAGTGTCCTTGTCCGGATAGATATAGGCCAGTTCGATCACGCCGAAAGCGGGGTCCCAGTTGGTGAAGAACGACGACGGTGACACCGCCATTTCCAGAATGCCGGTCTGCACCCCTTCAATCATGGATCGATCCCCCCCCAGCTGGGATGACGGGAAGATCTGTACGTCAATCTCGCCATTAGCCCCTTCTTCCACCAGGCGTTCGAACTCCACCATCGCTCGCGCCATATGGAAATTTTCATTGGTCCCGTGTCCCAGCTTGATGACAGTGGTGGCCTGAGCCGGCGTGGCGGCGACCAGCAGGCTGATAAGCATCCATTTCTTGATCATGGCGAACTCTCACTATTGTTATTAAGGAGTCAATCCGAAACTGGTATTCCAGATTTCGATATGAAGATTGATTGATGCCAAAAGGATCTGTCAAGAAAGCGCCATGGCGCTATCGCTACCCACCCGATCTACCTCTGTTTTGCATTGACTTACTTTCCCGCCAAATCGGTGGCGTCACGCTTTCTGAAAAACACAGATAAGGTTTTGTTTTTGATGAATAATTATTGAATAAAAAAGAGAATAACCCATCGATACCCAATACCTTAAGATGGTGACTTTGGCACCGTAGCTACTGTACTTCACATGACCAATGTCTAATGACGTTATCAATCGATCCTCTTTGACAGCTCGACGCTAGCTTGTATATTTCACTCCATCTGGTGCCTGGTACACCAGTTGAGCAAAAGACAGCAACGAACAATTACGAGGTAGTGCCATGCCCACCAGACCGAAGGTGATCATCACTGATCACGACTTCGCCGATATCGAGTTGGAGCGCGAAATTCTCGAGAAGGCTGGAGCCCAAGTGATAGCCCTGCAAGCCAAATCGGAGCAGGACCTGTTAGAACACGCTGCCGACTGCGCTGCCATGATCAACCAATATGCCTACATCGGTGCCAGCACCATCGCCGCCATGCAGCGCTGCCAGGTCATCGCCCGTTACGGCGTCGGTACCGACATCGTTGACGTGGCGGCGGCCACCGCCAGGGGGATCCAAGTCACCAACGTGCGCAATTACTGCACCGAGGAAGTTGCTGACCACGCTATCAGTCTCTGGCTGGCCTTGGCGCGCGGGCTGTTCGCCTACGACCGGGCCACTCATCGAGGTGAATGGCGCTGGCAGAGTGCGGCTCCTCTACATCGTCTACGTGGCCAGACTGTTGGCATCGTTTCCTTTGGCGCCATCGGCCAGGCCATCGCGCAGCGTGCCAAGGCCTTCGGGGCTCAGGTGATCATTCACGACCCCTACGTCGATAGCGCAACCATCGCGGCCCATCAGGTTGCAGCAGTGGGCAAGGGTGCACTGCTGGCAGAGTCAGACGTGGTCATGATGCAGGTGCCAATGACAACGGAAACTCGTCACTTCTTGAGCGAGGAGGAGTTTCGCTCAATGAAACCCAACGCATTGGTGGTCTGCACTGGCCGCGGCCCCACCATCGATAACCGCGCGCTCTACAAGGCGTTGTCAGAGGGCTGGATAGCTGGGGCGGGCCTCGATGATCCCGAGGAGGAGCCAGCCAAACGTAAACACTGGTCCCCCAACGACAATCCTCTGTTCTCGCTCCCCAACGTCATCGTGACCCCTCATGCCGCCTACTACTCGGAGGAATCACTGCGTGCGGCCCGCACTATCGCCGCCAAGGAAGTCGCCCGAGTGCTGGCTGGCCAGTCACCACACAACCCCGTCAATACACCGTCTCACTGAAAAGCAGACCACTACAACGATCAGAGGAACGTTCTTATGCTCAAGCAATTCAATGATTTCAAGCGTGACTCGGCACTGCTCGAGAAATTCGACAAAGTTCTGTCCTACTACTCCGCCACGGCTGTCTTCGCCGACTCCCAATATCGCACCGGGGTGATGGATAGCGGCATCAAACCCGCCTTCCGCGCCAAGGTCTGTGGCCAAGCAATTACCGTTCAGCTATCGAAGGGCGACCTGGTCGATCCCCTCAAGGCACTGGAGATGGGCCAGCCAGGCGATATCATCGTTGTCGATGCCGGTGGGGATCCCAACACTTCTGTGTGTGGTGGTCTGATGGGCGCTTTGGCCCAGAATCGTGGCATTCGAGCCATGGTAGTGGACGGCGCGGGACGTGATACCGATGAACTCGAAGATATCCAATGGCCGATCTGGACACGCGCCATCACTCCGCGTGGTACCCACACCATGTTCTCCGATCGCAAGGAGGAGCTGTCGATCAACGTGCCTATCGCCTGTGGCGGCGTACCGGTCAATCCTGGTGATTTCATCGTGGCCGATGTGATGGGTGTGACCGTCATTCCGCTGGCCCGAGCAGCCGAGGTAGTCGAACTGGCATTGGAGCAGGCCGAGCGTGAGGAAGCTACCCGCGCATGGGTTCAGCAAGGCAAGACCGTCGAAGACCTGCTGGCCGAGTTCGGGAGAATCTAGGATGTCGCATCCCCTTATGATTGGCATCGACTGGGGAACCTCATCGTTTCGTGCAAGCCTCGTCGATCGTCACGGCGAGGCCCTCGATACCCGCGAGAGTCCCAATGGGATTCTCGCGGTATCCGACAGGGACTTTGCAGGTTTCCTTCGTCACAGCATCAAAAGCTGGTTGACCGACTTCCCCGGCATACCGATTCTTGCCTCGGGCATGATCACCAGCCGTAATGGCTGGATTGAGACGCCCTACCAACCTCTCCCTCTGGGGATCAATGAGCTGGCCAATGCTTTGGTCTGTGAAACCGTTGCCGACCTCGGTCAGGTGCACTTCGTCACTGGCGCAGTGCAGTCGCCCGATGGCGAGCGCCCCGATGTCATACGCGGTGAAGAAACCGAGATAGTCGGGTATCTGTCTACCCAGGGTGTCAGCGATGGTACCTTCCTACTACCCGGAACACACAACAAATGGTTGACAGTCGAGCACGGTAAGATCACCCGCTTTGTCACCTGCATGACCGGCGAACTCTATGCAATCCTTCGAGAACACTCACTGCTTGGCCGCACCATACGCCAAGGCGAGTTCTCACCAGAAGCCTTTCAGCGTGGGTTACAGACCGCCCGCCAGCACCCCGGACAACTGCTAGCGACCCTGTTCACCACTCGCGCGCTTCACCTATTCGACCAGCTATCCCTAGAGCAAAGCGCTGACTATCTCTCCGGCCTGCTAATCGGCGAGGAATGCCTCGGCCAATTACAACAGGGGTCAGCCCCTGACAAGGTCACCATCATCGGCCGCCATGATCTTGCGGAGCGATACCGTATTGCCACCGACTTTCTGTCGCTACCCTCCACTATGGCGACGCCCGGTCTGTCACGCCACGGGCAGCTGGCCATCGCAAGAGCCGCGGAGCTGATTACATGCTGAACTGGCAACAGGCCTTCGACGCCTGCCCTCTCATCGCCATCCTGCGCGGTATCAAACCCCAGGAAGTCATACCGGTAGCCGATGCCCTGCTTGAGGCAGGCTTCCGGTTAATCGAGGTCCCACTCAATTCTCCCGACCCACTGGAAAGCATTCGTCGCTTGGCAGCCCATGTCGGGGACGATGGTCTAGTAGGAGCAGGGACAGTCACCGCGCCAGATCGCGTAGCCGATGTTGAGCAGGCAGGTGGCCGCCTGATAATTGCCCCTAACCTGGCCCCCCGGATCGCAAGCGAAGCCACGGTCAGAGGGCTGATCTACGGCCCCGGCGTAGGCACTGTCAGTGAGGCTTTCACTGCCATCGAGTTCGGTGCCGACTTTCTTAAACTATTCCCTGCCGAGGCGATCTCGCCTGCAGCAGTCAAGGCCATGTGTGCTGTGCTACCCGAGACAACGCCGTTGTTGCCGGTGGGTGGCATAACGCCGGCCACCATGGCGGGTTACCTCGAGGCAGGAGCACGGGGGTTCGGCCTCGGCGGCGCGCTCTATCAACCTGGCATCGCCAATACGGAGGTCGCCAGGCGAGCAAGAGCATTTATCGAAGCTCACGCCAGCTGGGCTGCGACTGCCAAGCAATAGATAGCACAACGCGCCTGCAAACCCCTTACCTCAGCTTGAGCACTTCCATGATCATCAAGCAAATCAACGTCTATACCATGACATCCGAGCTGCCACGTCCCTTCGCATTCTCCCAGCAATGGATCACCCGTCGATCTGCAACGCTGGTGGAAGTGGTAACTCAGGATGGACAAAGCGGCTGGGGCGAAGCGCTATGCTCAGGGCTGCTGGAACCGGAGCTGTCCGCTTCAGTCCTCAAGTACATAATTACGCCATTAGTGATCGGCCGTTCAGTGTTCGATAGCGAGGTCATCTGGCATGAGCTCTACAATCACACTCGAGACTACGGTCGTAAGGGAATCGTCATCGCTGCTATCAGTGCTCTCGATATCGCACTCTGGGATCTCAAGGGCAAGATCACGCAACGACCTGTCTTTGAACTACTTGGCGGCGGTTTTCGCAAACAGGTGCAAGCCTACGCTACTGGCTTCTTTCGTATCGAACTTGGTACAGACACTGCTAGTCTTGTCGAAGAAGCGCGTCGCCACCGTGACGCAGGCTTTGTCAGCATGAAGATCAAACTGGGCTTCGGGGTGGCCAATGACATCAAAGTCATGACCGATATACGTGATGCTGTGGGCGATAACGTCGAACTGATGATTGATGCCAATCACGCCTATACCGTCAGCGAGGCAGCACAGCTGGCAGATGGCCTCAAGACATACGGGTTGCGATGGTTCGAGGAGCCGGTGAACCCCGATGATAAGGAGGGCTATCGTCTGTTGAAGCAGAAGACTCTGATCCCCCTAGCCGGTGGCGAAGCAGAATTCACCCTCTTCGGATTTCGCGACCTACTGGCCGGGCGCTGTATCGATATCGCTCAGCCAGATGTGGCCATGGCCGGCGGTTTGACCGCGATGACGCATATCACCGCCTTGGCCCTCGCCAACGGTATCCAGGTGAACCCCCATGTCTGGGGGACCGCGATCGGTCAGTATGCATCGCTGCATGCCATCGCCGCGATGCCGTTGGTCAATCCCACCTTGGCAGCCAGCGGTCCGATCTTCGAGTACGACACCTCGAGCCATCCTTTCCGATCCAATCTGGTCACCGCAGCGATCACCCAGAGTGAAGGCTGGGTCAACGTCCCTACAAGTGACGGCCTCGGGTTTACCATCGATCGCGATTTTCTACGTGAACACGCCCGTCCTTACTGACACACGGATTGGAAATCAAGTTCATATGCCTGCTCGCCCCTGCTGCCATAAGTCTAAAATCTGAGGTCAATCTTCCCAATGGCATAGGCATCTGGTATTCCAGTCGTCTGTGCTACTCTGTGGAAAAATTCCATGGCCCTTCTCGGGCCGACACTACAGCCTACAAGGACCGAGATGCAGGACTTTGAACGCCCTCCCTCCCTAGGAGCTCTCGTCACTGATCACGTACGTAACATGATCGTACGAGGGGAGCTTGCCTTGGGCGAAGCTATCTCCGAACGCGGTATATCGGCACTGCTGAATGTATCCAAGACGCCGGTGCGTGAAGCATTGACCCGACTCAAGCACGAAGGCCTGGTCATCATTAAGCCGCAGTCCGGTGCTCAGGTCTTCACCCTTAGCGCCCGCGAAGTCGGCAACATCTGTACCTTTCGCCGTACCTTGGAGCCAGCCGCCCTGGCATTGGCAATCGAGTTTGATCAGCCTGGCCTCTATCACGAGCTCCGACAGGTAGAAAGCCAGATGCAAGTAGCACATGGATCTGGGCGCATAACCGATTACCTGGATCTGGATTCGGACTTCCACATGGCCTTCTTCAACCATTGTGGAAACGCCTATTTAAAGAGTTCCTACGAGCAGTACGCTGGAAAGATCGCTGCCCTACGCACTCACCTGGCAACCCGGCCGGACCATACCCGCCTTTCGCTCAGAGAACACACCGAGATAGTCGACGCTGTTCAAGACAAGGACATCACCGCTCTGCGCGCGCTATTGGATGCACACATTGGCCGCACCCAAGAGACTTACGAAGTTGGCGTGGAAGACATTACCCAACTGTAAAATCAGTGCCCACAGGAAAGTCATCGAACTATCCCACTGGCTACCACCTCATGTGAGCTCTATTTCTGGAAAAGGTCTGGCCATCATCTGTGCGTAGAGTAAGACTTGAGCGTTTATCATTACTCAATCCGACCGCCATATCCCAAAGGGGATCATGTGGGCCTGGCAACTCACCAATAGCCGGTGAGCGAGCTAGCACTGCGATATGACAGTCGACTCCGCCTGCTAGGATTAGCCGATATAAACACCATCAATCAGCGCGGCATCTTGTCCCGCGTGGTGTAATAGACGCTATCGATATGCGAGAGCATCGCGCGTTCAGCAGCATCCGGGTCACCGGCACGTAGTGCCTCGACGATACGCACATGCTCTTCATAGCTGCGCTTGATCGAGCCGTGTTCGGCCATGACCTGGCGGCGAATGTTGAGCGCGTAGGTATAAAGCTCATCGGCATAGCGGATCAGGATCTCGTTGCGCGAGTATTCGGCGATGACGTGATGGAAGTTCTGGTCCGAGAGCTGGAAGTTCACCGGCGAGTCGAAGTGCTGTGACTGGGCTTCCAGCAAGGCGTCCAGCTTCTTGAGCCCGACCTCATCGATATGCCGCGCGGCGCGGCGGGCGATGGCCGACTCCACCACGATCCGGCTTTCGAAGACGCTCTCGATATCCAGGTTGTTGAGCTCATCGCCCTGCTGACGCGCGGGATGATTGCGGAAACTGTCGATCACGGCCTCACTGGCGCAGACCCGTGACTTGCTACCGTGCGAGACATTCAAGAGGCCATAGCCCGTCAACAGCGCCAGCCCCCCGCGCACCGTCTCACGACTCACTTCAAACAACTGCGCCAGCTCACGCTCGCTGGGCAGCTCATCTCCATCGCGCAGCAGGCCCGTCAGGATCATCTCGATGAGCTTGTCGGCGAGAATTTCCTTCTTGGTCTGATTCTTCAGCGCTTTCTCGAAGGCGAAAGGCGTCTGCTTCATGCAGCCTCCACTGGTATATATTTCATACCAGCATAACCGACAACCGCATATCACGCATCCACAAACCGACCATGGTCGCAATTTTCGAGAAAACCTTGACCGATCAGCGTGGGCTCGGCTAATTTTTATCTCAACTGGTCTGGTAAACCAACCAGCAGACCATAAAGTGCGAATTGATTGAAGAAACCAACAACAACGCCAACTCTCACAAGGCTGGAATTCACATGTCAGCAACACGCCCTGTCATTGCCCTCACCCTTGGTGACCCCGCCGGTATCGGCCCGGAGCTGATCGCGCGCCTGGTCGCGGAACCCGAGCAATTCGCCGAGACCCACAGCGTACTGGTCGGCGATCAGTGGCTGTGGGAGCAGGGCCAACGCCAGGCCGGTCTCTTCACACAGCTGCCGCGCGTCGCAAGCTTCGCCGAGGCCCGCCAGCATGAAGGCCTGTCATTGATGCTGGTGGAAAGCGTGGCCCAGCAGGAGGTGACGCTGGCCGAGGAAAGCGCCGCCTGTGGCGCCTCGACCCTCGCGGTGCTGTCCCGCTGCCTGGAGGCGGCCCAGAACGAGGAAGTCGACGCCATCTGCTTCGCACCGCTCAACAAGCTGTCGATGAAGAAAGGTGGCCTCGGCCACGAGGACGAGCTGCACTTCTTCGCCGAGAAACTGGGAGTCGAGGGCTATTTCTGCGAGTTCAACACCCTGGGGACGCTGTGGACCTCGCGCATCTCCTCGCACATCCCGCTCAAGGACGCCGCCGAGTACGTCACCCAGGAGCGCATCATCGCCGCCAGCCAGCTGATTCATGACTCGCTGAAACTGGCCGGTTTCGAACACCCGCGCATCGCCGTCGCCGCCTTCAATCCCCACGGTGGTGAAGGTGGCACCTGTGGGCGCGAGGAAATCGACGTCATCGCGCCGGCCGTCGCGCGCTGCAATGAACAGGGCTACCCGGTCGAGGGCCCCTTCCCGGCCGACACCATCTTCATCAAGGCGCGCGATGGCGAGTACGACGCCATCGTGACCATGTACCACGACCAGGGGCAGATCGCGATCAAGCTGCTGGGCTTCAAGTCCGGCGTCACCGTCCAGGGCGGCCTGCCTATCCCCATCACCACGCCGGCCCACGGCACCGCCTTCGATATCGCCGGTCAGGGCAAGGCAGACGTCAACCCGACCCGCAATGCCTTCGCGATCGCCAAGCGCATGGGCACCAACCTGCGTGCGCTGCGCCTCGAGACCGCTTCTGCCTGATGCGCTTGCGCCTCTCGCTAATGAAACTGAATCAACGCCATCCACAACAAGGATAATTCGATGAAGATCACCAACGTCAGAACCCGCGTCTTCGAATGGAAAGGCCACACCGTCCCCCCGACCGCCCACTTCTGCTCCAACGCCATGGATGAGCTGTGGGACAAGGGCGACTCGATGGGCACCTTCCGCTTCCACGGCTGGACAGTGGTGGAGATCGAGACCGACAACGGCCTGGTCGGGCTGGGCAACGTGGCGCTGGCACCGCGCATCGCCAAGGCGATCATCGATCAGTACCTCACGCCGCTGATCATCGGTCAGGACCCCTTCGACTACGAATACCTGTGGCAGCGCATGTACCGCTCCACCCACGCCTGGGGCCGCAAGGGCATCGGCATGGCCGCCATCTCCAGCGTCGATATCGCCATCTGGGACATCATGGGCAAGGCGGTCGGCAAGCCGGTCTTCAAGCTGCTGGGCGGGCGCACCAAGGAGAAGATTCCCTGCTACGCCTCCAAGCTCTACCGCACCGACCTAAAGGGCATGCAGGAAGAGGCCCAGTCCTATCTGGATCAAGGCTTCACCGCCATGAAGATGCGCTTCGGCTATGGCCCGCGTGATGGGGTCGAGGGCGTGCGTGCCAACCTGGATAGCGTGGCCGCCGTGCGCGAAGTCATCGGCGAGGATGTCGACCTGATGCTCGAGTGCTACATGGGCTGGAACCTGGACTACGCCAAGCGCATGTTGCCGAAGCTGGAACGCTTCCAGCCGCGCTGGCTGGAAGAGCCGGTGATCGCCGATGACATCGATGGCTACGCCGAACTCAATCAGCTGACTAGCATTCCCATCTCCGGTGGCGAGCACGAATTCACCCATTACGGCTTCCGCCAGCTGCTGGAAAAGCGCGCCGTCTCCGTCATCCAGTACGACACCAACCGGGTCGGTGGCATCACGGCCGCGCGCAAGATCAACGCCCTCGCCGAGTCCTTCAGCGTGCCGGTCATCCCGCACGCCGGCCAGATGCACAACTACCACCTGACCATGGCCTCACTGGCCTCCCCGATGAGCGAGTACTTCCCGGTGCATGATGTCGAGATCGGCAACGAGCTCTTCTACTACATCTTCAAGGGTGACCCGGAGCCGGTGAACGGCTTCATCGACCTCGACGAAGAGACCCCGGGGCTGGGCCTCGAGCTGAACAGCGACTACTTCGATCAGTTCAACATCATCGAGTGAGGAAGCCATCATGAGACTCGTCCAACTTCGCACCGCCAATGGCCCGCGGGTCGCCGTGGTCGAAAGCCGCGACCAGCTGCGCCTGCTCGACTTCCCCGGTGGCACCTATGAGCTGGCCACCCGCGCCATCGAGCTGGGCATCGGGCTCAGCGCGCTGATCGAACAGCACTACTCGCACACCCTGGTCGACTACAAGCAGGCGATCGATCGCCGCGAACTGCTGCCGCCGGTCACCCACCCCGACCGCGCGCGCTGCACCGTCACCGGCACCGGCCTGACCCACCTGGGCAGTGCCGATACCCGCGATGCCATGCATGCCGCCGCCCAGGCACAGAGCGAGAATGACGCCAATGTCACCGACTCGATGCGCATGTTCCGCATGGGCCTCGAGGGCGGCAAGCCCGCCGCGGGTCAGGTCGGCGCGCAGCCGGAATGGTTCTACAAGGGTGACGGCAGCATCGTGGTCGCGCCGGAAACCGCGATCAGCGTGCCGGCCTTCGCCGAGGATGCCGGCGAAGAGCCCGAGCTGGTCGGCCTGTACCTCAACGATGCCAATGGCCAGCCGCATCGCATCGGCTACGCCGTGGGCAACGAATTCTCCGACCACATCACCGAGCGCGCCAATTATCTATGGCTGGCCCACTCCAAACTGCGCGCCTGCAGCTACGGGCCTGAGCTGCTGATCGGCGAACTGCCCCAGCACCTGGAAGGCACCAGCCGTATCACCCGCGAAGGCCAGACCCTGTGGGAGAAGCCCTTTTTGACCGGTGAGGCCAACATGGCCCACAGCCTGGCCAACCTGGAACACCACCACTTCAAGTACGCCCAGTTCCGCGCGCCCGGTGACCTGCATGTGCACTTCTTCGGCACCGCCACGCTGAGCTTCGCCGATCAGATCAAGGTTCAGGAAGGAGACCGCTTCGAGATCGAACTGCCGGCCTTCGGGCGCGCGCTGCGCAACCCGGTCGCGTTCGAGTCCCACGACAACCAAGCGGAGCAGCCATCCGCCATGGCAGTGCTGTGATCACTGCCGATCAGCACAACAAGTAGAGCAAGGATCAGGGTCTTGAGAACCCCGCCATCACACGGCCCTGATCCCGGCAGCACCAAAAGCACCAGTACCAAAAGCACCGGCAACACCAGCAGCACCAGCGTCAACACGCCGCCAACGCATTACGACAATAACGAGAAAAGGGTTTCGCCATGACAACCTCACGCCACCACACCACCGCCACCCTCCTGTCCGCCGCCCTGCTCAGCCTGGCGATGACAGGCACCGCCACTGCCGCCACCTCACTGACCTTCGCGCATGCCCACCCGGTCACCGATTCGCAGCATCTGGCCGCCGAGCGCTTCGCCGAACGTCTCGCCGAGCGCAGTGCGGGAGAATTGACGGTCAAGATCTTCCCCAACGGCCAGCTGGGCAATGACCAGGCGATGATTTCCGGTGTCCGCAGCGGCACCATCGACCTGGAGCTCTCCGGCAATCCCTATTTCAGTGGTCTGGTCAGCGAGCTCAACGTGCTGGACCTGCCCTTCCTGTTCGACACCCGCGAGCAGGCCTATCAGGTACTGGACGGCGAGGTCGGTCAGGACCTGCTGACTGCCATGCAGCCTCAGCAGATCGAAGGGCTCGCCTTCTGGGAAATCGGTTTCCGTAACCTGACCAACTCGCGCCGCGCGGTAGAGACCGCCGATGACATCAGCGGCCTGACGCTGCGCACCACCCCGAACCCGGCGCATATCGCCGCCTTCCAGGCTCTCGGTGCCAACCCGACCCCGATGCCCTTCGCGGAGCTTTATACCGCGCTGGAAACCCGCACCGTGGATGGCCAGGAGAATCCGGTCAGCCTGATTCGCTCCGCCAACCTGTATTCGGTGCAGGACCATCTGTCGCTGACCGCGCATGCCTATACCGCCGCGCCCTTGATCATGAACAAGCAGACGTTCGACAGCCTCGCCCCCGAACTGCAGACGTTGATCAAGGAAGAAGCCCGCGAAGCGGCCCGCTATCAGCGCCAGCTCAATCATGACAATGAACAGGGCGATCTGGCCTTCCTCGAGGAACAGGGCATGCAGGTCGTGCGCGAACCCGATACCGCCAGCATGCGGGCCAAGGTCGCCGAGCCGGTGCGCGCCGAGTTCACCGCCAAGCACGGCAGCGAGCTGCTGGAACGCATCGACGCCGCTCTCGCCCACTGATCACGCTCGCCTGACTCGCCACTGGAAGGAAGCTCGCCATGCTCTCTGACTCACTCCAATCCCCGGTGATGCCTGCGTCTCTTGCCGAACTGGGCGAGCAACGCGAGCGCTATCTGGCCACGCAGCAGGATGAAGACCTGCCGATCATCGATGCCCACATGCATGTCTGGGACCCGACGCGCAATTACCACCCTTGGCTGTGCGATGAGCCGATGATTGCCTTCCGCTACGGCGACTATGCCGCGATTCGTCGCCCCTATCTGCCCGCCGAGCATCTCATGGCGGCGGGAGAGGCGCATCGCGTGATGGGCTGCGTCTACATGGAAGCGGAATGGGCGCGGGGCGATGCGCTCAAGGAAGTGCGCTGGGTCGAGGAGACTGCCCGCGAGACCGGCTGGCCGAATGCCATGATCGCCCAGGCCTGGCTGGATCAGGACGACATCGCCGAGCAACTCGCAACGCTGTGTGAGCCACGTACCCCCAGAGGCAGCCTGGTCATGGGCATTCGCCACAAGCCGGCCGCGCTGGAACGTCACGATCCGAGGCTTGCCACCCACGCCATGCCCGGCTCGCTGCGCTGCCCGCATTATCAGTACGGCGTCAGTGAAGTCGCGCGGCGCGGGCTGATCTTCGAGCTGCAGGTGCCCTGGTGGCACCTCGAGGAACTGCTGCCACTGCTGGACCGTCACCCCGAGATGCCGGTGGTGATCAATCACGCCGGCGTGCCCGGTGACCGTCATCCCGACACCCTGCGTCAGTGGTCACGGGCCCTCGCCAAGGTCGCCGCCTGGCCCCAGGTGATGATCAAGTTCTCGGGGCTTGGCATCGCGGGTCAGCCCTGGCGGCTGGAAGACAACCGTGAGGTCTTTGCCATCGTGCTGCGCCATTTCGGGGTCCACCGCGTGATGTTCGCCAGCAACTTCCCGGTCGATGGACTGGTGACCTCGCTCGATACGCTGCTGCAGGCATTCAAGGACCTCAGCCGCTCCTTGAGTCCCGAACACCGTCTCAAGCTGTTCTGCGACAACGCCGTGCGCCGCTACCGCTTGAACGCTAACGCCAGGCCGGAATGACGACGATCGCCACGCCAGCGATTGCCACAACGACAGCCTCTATAAAAACAACTTGCAAGGAATTCGCCATGCTTACCCGCCACGCCCTTTCCCATAAAGCTCTGATCAAGACAGTCTCCGCGCTGGGACTGATGCTGACCTTCGCGACCACTGCCCACGCCGAGATCACCGCGCGTATGGGCACCAGCCTGCCGGATGCCCACCCGCAGACGCTGGGGGCCAAGAAGTTCGCACAACTCGTCGAGGAAAGATCCGACGGCGAGATCACCGTCAAGGTGTTCTCCAACGGCATTCTGGGCAACGACGTCAACATGACCTCGATGCTGCAGTCCGGGACCCTGGATTTCACCGTACCGTCCACCGCGACCCTCAGCAGTCTCAATCCTGACTTCAACATCGTCAGCCTGCCCTTCCAGTTCGATGACAGTGCACACGCGGACGCGGTGCTGGATGGCGAGGCCGGCCGAGCCCTGCTCGCAAGCCTCGATGACAAGCAGCTGGTGGCACTCGAGTACTGGGAGAACGGCTTCCGTCACATGACCAACAGCCGCCGCCCCATCGAGACGCTCGAGGACATCGAGGGCCTCAAGATTCGCACCATGCAGAACGCGCTCTACATCGACCTCTTCAATGGGCTGGGTGCCAACGCCGTGCCCATGTCGGTCAATGAGCTGTTTACGGCCATGGAGACCCGCACGGTGGATGGCCAAGAAAATCCCTACACCGTGATCGACGCCAAGCGCTTCTTCGAGGTCCAGAAGTACCTCTCGCGCACCGCGCATGCCTATGACGCCCTGGTGCTGGTCGCCTCGTCAGGCTTCATGCAGTCACTCGATGAGGCGCAGCGCCAGCTGGTCCGCGAGGCCGCCCGAGAAGCCACGCTCTATCAGCGCGAACAGAGTCGCGCCCTGAACGAGGAGCTGCTGAGTGCCCTTGAGAAGAAGATGGCCGTCAACGTGGTCGCGGACAGTGAGCGCCAGCGCATGCGTGAGGCCCTGACACCGGTGATCGAGCAGCACACCCAGGCGCTTGACGCAGACGTGGTGACGCAGTTCCAGACTGCCTTGGCCGACGCGCGCTGAACACTTTCATCAGCGCCTGTGTCATCAGCCCCTGACATCAGTCCCAGCCACCGACACGCGGCAGCGCCCTTTTCGCTGCAACCAGAGGGGCGCAATGACAGCGCTGCCGCACCGTCATCGAGATGCCTCCTTCGGGGATGACACCATGAACAAACTGACCCAAGAGATGCCGTTAGCCATGTCGATCAAACCGCCCTCCGCCACGCACGCCGAGTCCCGCAAGGCCGCTGGCGCTGCGCAGGACACGGCAGCTCCGCAGGACAAGACCACTGTGCAGGAAAAGACAGCTCCGCAGGACACGGCCGCCCCCTCGAACATTGCCGTCGGCATCACGGCGCTGTTCAAGGGACTCGAGAAGACCCTGACCCTGCTGATGGTGCTGGCACTGGTGGCGATGATCGTACTGGTATTCGTCAATGTGGTGCTGCGCTACGGCTTCAACAGCGGCATCTCGATCAGTGTCGAGCTGTCCCGCTTCCTGTTCGTGTGGGTCACCTTCATGGGCGCGGTCACGGCGCTGATCCGCCAGGAGCACCTGAGCGTCAATACCTTCGCCGACAAGCTGCCAGCGGCCATGCGCGCTGGGCTTGATCGGCTGGTGACCCTGGCGATGCTCGGCTGCTGTTTGATGCTGCTCAAGGGCAGCTATGCCCAGACGGTGCTCAACTGGAGCAACCTCTCTCCCATCAGCGGCATTCCGGTCGGCGTCTTCTATCTCGCCGGCCTGATGGCGGGCGTGATGATGTCACTGATTCTGCTCTGGCGTCTGCTGACGCCGCTGGCACTGCATGCTGTCACGCCGCGCGTCGCGTCGAGCCACGCCTCTGATTCGCAAGGAGATACGCCATGACCATCGGGCTCTTCCTCGGCTCCCTGCTGGCCGCCATCGGCCTGAGCCTCCCCATCGCCTTCGCCCTACTGGTCAGTGCCATCGTGCTGATGCTGCATCTGGATCTCTTCAACTCGCAGATCCTGGCCCAGAACCTGGTCAATGGCGCCGACAGCTACACCCTGCTGGCCATCCCCTTCTTCCTCACCGCCGGCGAAGTGATGTCGCGTGGCGGCCTTTCCCAGCGCATCGTCACGCTGGCGATGTCACTGGTGGGCCACCGCAAGGGCGGGCTCGGCTTCGTGGCCATCTTCGCCGCCATCGTCATGGCCAGCCTGTCCGGTTCTGCCGTCGCCGATACCGCGGCGCTGGCCAGCATGCTGCTGCCGATGATGCGCAAGGCCGGCTACCCGCTGGGTCGCTCCTCCGGCCTGATGGCCGCCGGTGGCATCATCGCGCCGATCATCCCGCCTTCCATTCCACTGATCATCATCGGGGTCGCCGGTGGCATCTCCATCGGCAAGCTGTTCCTCGCCGGCATCGTGCCGGGGCTGATCATGGGCGTGACCCTGGTGGTGATGTGGCTGTTCATGACCCGCAAGGAAGATCTGGTGGTCACGAAGAAGGCCAGCGGGCGTGAACGCCTCAAGGCACTCAAGGACAGCTTCTGGGCCATCATGCTGCCGGTCATCATCATCGGTGGCATCAAGAGCGGCATCTTCACCCCGACCGAGGCCGGTGTGGTCGCGGCGGTCTACGCCATCTTCGTCGCCACCGTGGTCTACCGCGAACTGGACTTGAGCCAACTCTACGCCGTGCTCGCCCAGGCCGCCCGCAGCACCGCCATCGTGATGTTCCTGGTCGCCGCGGCGATGGTCGCCTCCTGGCTGATCAGCATCGCCCAGCTGCCGCTGATGGTGGCCGGCCTGCTGCAGCCGCTCGCCGATGATCCGCGCATCCTGATGCTCGCCATCATGGGTATCGTGCTGGTGGTCGGCATGGTGATGGACCTGACGCCGACCATTCTGGTGCTCACGCCGATCCTGATGCCCATCGTCAAGCTGGCCGGCATCGACCCGGTCTACTTCGGGATCATGTTCGTCCTCAACTGCGCCATCGGCCTGATCACCCCGCCGGTCGGCAACGTGCTCAACGTGATCACCAGCGTCGGCAACCTCAAGTTCGAGAAGGCAGTCAGTGGCGTCGCGCCCTTCGCCCTCGCCTATGTGGTGATTCTGCTGCTGTTCGTCGCCTTCCCGCAGATCATCACCGCGCCGCTTTACTGGATGACCGACTGACCCCGTGACAACCACAACCACGAAGCCGCAAAAGACGACAGAAAGAAGGCAAGACGCCAACGACACGCCGCTTGCTTAGACAGTCGCCAACAAAGACAGCCGCCACAAAGACAACAAGAGAGCCATTCAATGACACCCATGATCAAGACGACCCTCGCCAGCCTGCTGTTGATCGCCCCTCTGAGTGCTGCCCATGCCCAGATGACGCTCAAGCTGGCCCACGCCGCCCCGACCACCGATACCCAGCAGCAGGCGGCCGAGCGCTTTGCCGAGCTGGTCAAGGAAGGCACGGATGGCGAGATCACCGTCAACATCTTCGGCAATGGTGTGCTCGGGGGCGACCAGCAGATGATCGCCGGCGTGCGCAGCGGCACCATCGATATCGAGATGTCCGGCAACCCCAACTTCGCGGGCCTTCAGCCGGCGCTGGGCGCCTTCGATCTGCCCTACATCTTCCCGGACCGCAAGACGGCCTATCAGGTGCTGGACGGCAAGGTCGGCGACGATGCCCTGGCACTGCTCAAGGAAGACAACCTCAAGGGGCTGGCCTTCTGGGAAGTCGGCTTCCGCGCGATGACCAACTCCAAGCACCCGATCAAGACCCCCGCCGATGTCGATGGCCTGGTGATGCGCACCAACTCCAACAAGTCGCTCATCGAGGCCTTCTCGTTGCTGGGTGCGAATCCGGTGCCGATGCCGCTGGGTGAGCTCTACACCGCGATGGAAACCGGCACGGTCGACGCGCAGGACCACCCGATCAGCATCGTCTGGTCGGCGGGCTTCTATGAGGTCCAGGAGTACCTGTCACTGACCAACCAGGCATACACCTCGCTGCTGATGGTGATGAACGACGACAAGTTCGAAAGCCTGTCACCAGAATATCAGCAGGTACTGGTAAGCGCGGCGCGCGAAGCCGGCGATTATCAGCGTGAACTGAACGCGAAGAACGAGCAGAAGATTCTGGCTGAACTGGCCGACAAGGGCATGAAGATCGAGACCGATGTCGATACCGCCGCCTTCCAGAAGGTCGTGCTGCCGACCTGGGACAGCTATATCGCCACCAATGGACGCGACTGGATCGATGCCATCCAGGGCGCCAGTCAGGCCAGTGCCGATGTAAATGCAAAAGCCGAACCGCAAGGCACGCAGAAGACCACGGCCGCCGTGACGCAGTGACGCAGTAACGCCCATCCGTTCTATCGCCTTGCTTACCTGTCATCCAGCGAGGGCATGAGCCCTGACGGCACCCTCGCTGATTGGAGAAATGTCATGTCCCGAGATGCTCTGCTGCTCAACCAGAAATGCGCACACACCCTGAGCCTGTTCGACGCCACCAGCGGCGAGGAACTCCACCATCTTCGCCTGCCGGATTACCCGCATGAGTTCGTGGTGGATTCCACCGGCCGCTACGCCTTCGTGGGTCACTACGGCATCCTCGGTGCCGACTGTATCGGTGACCAGGGCGGCTGCTCGGTGTTCGTGGTCGATCTCGAGACCTTTACGCTGGTCAATACGCTCAGTACCTGGCCCTACTATCGTATCCACGGCCTGGGCATCGATGACCAGGACCGCCTCTACGCCATGAGCGAAGGCCACAACACCCTGCTGCTGTTCAATACGCCCCTGACCCAGACCACGCCAGATCTGGCCGTGTCCTCCGGTGGCTACAAGACCCACCTGTTCGCGCTCACCAAGGCCGGCGACTGGGCCTACGGCATCAATCTGCTCAGCAATACCATCACCAAGTTCAAGCCTCACGATGCCACCTTCACGCCCATCGCGATGATTCCGGGCCGCAAGCCGGAGGGCAACAGTCTTTCCGCCGATGGCCGCACCCTATTCATCAGCAATCGCGATGACGACAGCATCGTGGCGGTGGATACCGAATCGATGACCGTGCGCGCCTCGGCGACCACCGGTCGAGATCCCAACCGCATCTACCGTGACCCCAAGGGGCGCCTGATCACCACCAATTACGGGGAAAGCTCGCTGTCATTGTTCGATGAGGCGCTGGCGCCGCTGGGCACCATCCAGCTTGAGGCGATTCCCATCGCGATGAGCTTCCACCCGGATGGCGAGCAAGCCTTCGTCTCGCTCAAGGGCGATCGCATCGCGGTGTTGGATCTGGAGAGCGGCCAGGTACGCAGAAGCTTCGCGACACGCGCCGAGCCGGACGTGTCCTGCCTGCTGGTGCGTGACCACTGAGTCAATCGGCACTTGATGCTTCTAACCAGGACACGAGCCAGTCATGACGGATACCACATTCAGGCACGAGCCATCACACAGTCAGCCGCTGATCGATGCGCACCATCACTTCTGGGCACTGGATGGCCAGGTGGCGTACCCCTGGTTGGAAGAGTCACCGGTGGAGAACTTCTTTCTCGGCGATTACGCCGCGATCCGCCGACCCTTTGTGGCCGCGGACTTGAAGCGCCTGGTGCCTGAGGGCTTCCGGCTGGTGGGCAGTGTGCACTGTGAAGCCGAGGCCGCACGCTCGCAGGCACTAGAAGAGACGCGCTGGATCACCCGACAGCAGGCCACTCATGCACTACCCAGCGCGCATGTCGGCTGGGCCGCCTTCGGCACTGACGAGTGCGCCGCACAGCTGGACGCTCAATGTGAATCGCCGCTGTTTCGTGGCGTTCGCGCCAAGCCAGTCACCGCTGCCACGCCGCAGACCCGCCAATCGGTGGCGGGCACCAGCGGCAGTCTGCAGGACCCGCGCTGGTGCGAGGGACTGGCGCTGCTCAAGGAGCGTGACCTGAGCTGGGACCTGCGCGTGCCCGCCTGGCATCTAGAAGAGGCGGCCGCGACGCTGGAGGACTTCCCCGGCTTGCGCGTCATCCTCAACCACAGCGGGCTGCCGTGGGATCGCACGCCAGAAGGCCTTGCCCAATGGCGCGCAGGCATGCGGGCGCTTGCCGACAACCCGAATGTCGCCGTCAAGCTGTCGGAATTGGGCACTCCCTGGCATGCCTGGGATGCCGGCGCCAATCGTGAGCTGCTATGTGAGGTACTGGATATCTTCGGTGCCCAGCGCTGTCTGTTCGCCAGCAACTTCCCGGTCTCCGGCCTCAAGGTCAGCTATGGCGACTGGCTAGCGCTGGTGACCAGCGCCATTGAGCAGATGGCGAGCACCGACCTGCGCCAGAACACCCTCGACAAGGTACTGCACGACAACGCCATTCACTGGTATCGCCTACCGATTGCCACTATCGCATCGCCCACGGATGCTGCCGCTGTCCCCAGCTCCACCGCTACTACACCTTCTATTACGTTCTCTACTGCAACCCACACGACACGCACGGCCTGACTCAACCTGCCTCAGGGCTTCACTTATCAAGGAGAAGACACGATGTCACACAACGGTCATCAGCTTATCGGACAACGCAGCTTCGCCGCTCAGGGCGAGGCGATCCACGCCATCAATCCGGCCACGGGTGAGCGTCTGGAGCCCGCCTATCCGGGCGCCGACGCGAGTACGGTGGAAGAGGCCTGCCAGCTGGCCAGTCAGGCCTTCGATGCCTATCGCGCCACATCGCCCGACGCGAGAGCCGCCTTCCTCGAGACCATCGCCGAGGAAATCGATGCACTGGGCGATACCCTGACACAGCGCGCCATGCAGGAAACCGGCCTGCCCGAGGCACGCCTGAACGGTGAACGCGGCCGCACCTGCGGGCAGCTCAAGCTGTTTGCCAAGGTACTGCGCCGCGGTGAGTGGCAGGATGTGCGCGTCGACCCTGCGCTGCCGGAACGTGCGCCCCTGCCGCGTGCCGACCTGCGCCAGCGTCAGATCCCGCTGGGCCCGGTGGCTGTCTTCGGGGCCAGCAACTTCCCGCTGGCCTTCTCGGTGGCCGGTGGCGATACCGCTTCCGCGCTGGCCGCAGGCTGCCCGGTGGTGGTCAAGGGACACTCGGCTCACCCGGGCACCTCGGAACTGGTCGGTCAGGCCGTGGCGCGCGCCGCCAAGCGTTGCGACATGCCGGAAGGCGTCTTCTCACTACTGTTTGGCCCCGGCAATGAGGTCGGCCAGGCGCTGGTCAAGCATCCAGAGATCCAGGCGGTCGGCTTTACCGGCTCGCGCAGCGGGGGCACCGCTCTGCTGGCCCTCGCTCAGGCGCGCCCGCAGCCGATTCCGGTCTATGCCGAGATGAGCAGCATCAACCCGGTCATCCTGATGCCGGCCGCACTGGAAGCCCGCGGCGAAGCGCTGGGCAGCGCATTCGTCGGCTCGCTCAACATGGGCGCCGGTCAGTTCTGCACCAACCCGGGGCTGGTGCTGGCCATCAAGGGCGAAGCACTGGAGCGCTTCAAGCAAGCCGCCATTCCCGCCATCCAGGCAAGTCCGGTGCAGACCATGCTGACGCCGGGCATCCACAAGGCCTATGCCGAGGGCGTGGCAAGCCTGTCCTCACAGCCCGGCATCACCTGCCTGGCCAGTGGCGAAAGCGACTCGCCCATCGCCAGCCCCTGCCAGACCCAGCTGTTCAGCACCCAGGCGAGTGACTTCCTGGCCAATGAGGCCATGCAGGCGGAAGTCTTCGGCTCCAGCTCGCTGATCATCGAGTGCGATGATCTCGCTCAGCTCAAGCAGGTCTGCAGTGCGCAGGAAGGCCAGCTGACCGCCACCATGCACCTGGATGACGCCGATCACGATGCCGCACGTCAGCTGCTGCCGGTGCTGGAGCGTCGCGCCGGACGCATCCTCGTCAATGGCTGGCCGACAGGGGTCGAAGTCTGTGACGCCATGGTCCACGGCGGCCCCTGGCCCGCCACCTCCGACAGCCGCACCACCTCGGTGGGCACCGCCGCGATTCACCGCTTCCTGCGTCCGGTCTGCTATCAGGACCTGCCGGATGCCCTGCTGCCACCGGAGCTCAAGCACGACGCGCCCTCCGACATCAGCCGCTTGGTGGATGGGGTGCGGGAGGGGTGATACCCCGCCATTGAACAAGATGTAGTGCAGTCCACACCTGCCAGAAGAGCCACCCCACGGGGTGGCTCTTTCACGTTCAGGGCTCATGTCTGGACACTGTGCTCAGCCTTCCTGCTCAGCTCTCCTGCTCAGACATTCTGCCCTGACACACCACCCTCCCCAGCCTTGGCGATCAGCCAATCCCGGAACAGTCGCGCGGAGTCCGAGAGCGGTCGATCGAGATCAAACACGAGATGCTCCGCGAGGCCGGTGATCGCGCGATGATTCGTGACACGTACCAGCTCGCCCTTGGCGATGGCCTCCGCCGCCATGAAGTCCCACGCCAGCCCGATGCCGGCGCCTCGTTGAATGGCGGCGTAGGTCAGCGTCAGCTGATTGAAGGTGATGTCGGACTTGGGCGCACGGTAGCGAATACCGAAGTGGGCAAACCAGTGAGACCAGTCCATGCAGTTCCAGGAGGAGTCCAGCTGAATCAGCGGCCGCTGGGCAAGCTCTTCCAGCGAAAGTCCCTGCTCCTCGATCACATCCGGGCGCGCCACCGGATAGATATCTTCGTGAATCAGCGGCGTGGCACCCAGCGCTGGCCATTCACCGTCGCCATAGAGGATCGCGAGATCATGGTCCGGCACCATGCTGGCATCCATCTCGTTGCTGGCGTGGATGTGCACGGTGATCTCGGGGTGCTCGACGCTGAAGCGCAACAGGCAGGGGAACAGCCAGTACTGGGAGACGGCATGCGTTGCCAGCACGCTGACGGTGTCAGGATGCTGTAGCGCGCGCAGGCGCTGTCCGGCCATCTCGAGCCCTTGCAGCGCCGGCAGAATGTGCTGCTGGTAGAGCATCCCCGCCTTGGAAAGCGTGACACCGCGCGCCTTGCGCACGAACAGCGGCGTGCCAAGTGACGCTTCCAGCGCGCGAATCTGCTTGCTGATGGCGCTCTGAGTCAGGCACAGCTCATCGGCGGCACGGGTGAAGCTTCCCAAGCGACTCACGGACTCGAAGGCCGCGAGTCCCTCCAGTGAGGGAAGATGGCGAAAACGTCCTGCCATGGGGGCTCCCTGTATTTGGAATTGTGTCTGTGTTTGTCATTGCGCTCGCGCGGATGGCTCCAGGCAGCTCTCTCACCTCACATTCCTTTATGGAATGTCTGGATGCGGCAAAGTCGCTGCTTGATCCCGAAGTAACGCATTAGAATGGCCCCTTGATCAAGACAAGGGCGACTCATCATGAAGAAAGCAATAGTCCATGCTGGCATGGCAGGCGCCCTCTGGGGAGGCGTCATCGTGTTGCCATCACTGCTTGGTGACATCCATCCAGTGGTCATCAGCTGCGCGCGTTTCGGACTCTACGGACTGTTTGCCGCGGCGATCGCGTTGCCCCATGCTCGCCGCCTGTCTGCTCGCCTCACTACGCGCGATACCCGCTTGCTGCTGGAGTTGGCACTGACAGGCAATGTGGCGTATTTCATCCTGCTGACGGCAGCCGTCCAATATGCCGGCGTGGCCATCGCGGCATTGATCAACGGGCTGGTACCGGTGGCGGTGATGTTGATCGGGAGACGCCATATTCAGGCGAGCCGCCTGTCCGTGAGCCTGTCCCTGACGCTGATCGGGGTGGGAATCGTCTGCATGAATGTGCCTGTTCTGCTTCGCTTCCTGCAGGGCGCAGGAGAGTGGCAAGACCTGCTCGGCGTGCTGTGTGGCTCGCTCGGCGTGATGTCCTGGGCATGGTTCGCGCTGCGCAATGCCCAGCAGCTCAAGGCCGGTCGTTTTTCCGCGCGAGAATGGTCCACTCTGCAAGGCATCGCAACCGGGGTCGTGGCAGTGATGATTCTTGTGCTGGTCGCCGTCTTGCAGCCGCGGATATTGCCGCTGGAGCTCGCGCCTGAACGCTGGCTGGCCTTCGCTGCCGCAGCCCTGTTCATGTCGGTCGGGGGCTCCTGGATCGCCAATGCCCTGTGGAATTCCTCGGCCCAGCGCCTGCCGGTATCGGTAGGCGGACAGATGATCGTCTTCGAGACCTGCTGCGCGTTGCTCTACGGATATCTGCTGGCATGGCAATGGCCGCAGAGCAATGAAGTGCTGGGCATGCTGTTGATTCTCGGCGGTGTGATGTGGACGCTGCGCGCCGAGCAGCGTGTGCCCGGCCCTCGAGAGGCTGTGGGTGGCGTACCTGTTACGGGATCAGAGCAGTGAAATACCCCACCTGATGAAGCCTGGGTTGGCCGATGGACATCCCCCGCACATTTCACTCACCTATTTCACTCATCTATTTCAGACACGCCAAGGCCGCCTCAAAGGGCGGCCTTGGCGTGTCTGGTGAGCAGTCTCCCTCACTGCCCTCTCAACCATTGCTCTCAGCCATAGCGATTAACCATAGAAGTGCTCGACAAGACTCATGGGAATCGCCGGCACGTAGGTGACCAGCATCAGCACCAGGAAGAGCACGAAGATCATCGGCAGATTGACCTTGGTGGTTTCCCACATGTCCGTCTTGGCGATGGAGCATGAGGTGGCCAGTACCGAGGCCACGGGCGGCGTCTGCTGACCGATGGCCAGATTGAGGGTCAGGATCAGACCGAAGTGGATGGGGTCGATGCCGATCTGCTGGATCAACGGCATCACGATCGGTACCACCAGAATGATGGCAGCAGCACCGTGCAGGAACATGCCAAGCAGGAGCAGCAGGATGTTGAGCAACGCCAGCACCGCCACCGGGTCCGTGGTGATCGCGGTGATCTCCTGGGCCAGCTGCTGCGGCAGCTGCATCTCAGTCAGGAACAGCCCCAGCACCGCGGAGGTGGCGACCAGCAGCATCACGACCGAGGTCTGGATCACGCCATCGATCACCGCGCGATACAGCACCTGCAGGTTCAGCTCACGGTAGACCAGGCCCCCGATGACCAGCGCCGCCAGCACGGCGATGCCCGCGCCTTCCGTGGCGGTCACGAAGCCGCCGAAGATACCGCCCAGAATGATGACCGGCAGCGTCAGGGCCCAGAAGGCCTCGCGGAACGCCTTGCCGAGTGTCGACAGCGAGAAGGCAGCCTCACGCGGCATGTCATACTTGCGGGCGTAGTAATAGCAGAGCATCGCCAGCCCCAGACCACCCAGAATCCCCGGGATGATGCCGGCGACGAACAGCTTGACGATGGAGGTGTCCGCGATGGCCCCGTAGAGAATCATCGACAGCGACGGCGGGATGATGATGGCAAGCGACGCCGAAGACGACGTGATCGCCGCCGAGAACTGCGGCGTGTACTTGCGCTTCTTCATCTCGGGAATCAGCACCGAGCCCGTGGCTGCCACATCGGCCACCGCAGAGCCGGAAATCTCAGCGAAGAACAGCGATACCCCGACATTGACCATGGCCAGGCCACCGCGCACGAACCCGACCATGGCCGTGACGAGGTTGATCAGTCGCATGGAGATGCCCGAGGTATTCATCAGCGCGCCGGCCAGAATGAACAGTGGAATCGCGATCAGCGGGAACTTGGTGGCGCCATTGAAGAGTGTCAGCGGCACGTTCACCAGCGCATCCACGCCCATGAAGATCACCACTCCGACGACCCCGACGGTGCCGATGGCGACCGCAATGGGCACGTTGATCAACACCAGTGCGAACAGCGCCGCGATAATGATCAGTAGCGTCATGAACGGTGCTCCTTGAGGTCTTGCTCGGCCAGACGGATGGCTTCCGCGATCTCTTCCTCTTCGCTGTTGACGCCTGCACACATCTTGCGCCAGGCATGAGGCAGACTCAGCAGTTCGCACAGGATGAAGAGCGCCGCACTGATCGGAATCACCGACTGGGTGACATCCAGACCGATGGCCGGCAAGGCGATGAGGGAGTCCCAGGCCAGCACGTCAAGCACCTGATAGCCGAACCAGCCCACCACGGCAAAGAATCCGACCACGATTAGCTCAGAGGTAATGAATAGCGTACTGCGCAGTGCGATGGGCGCCTTGGTGATCAGACCAGGGAAGCCCATGTGGGAACGCTTCAGAGCCGCCAGACCAGCGCCATAGAAGCTGAGCCAGGCCAGATTGATCGAGGCGACTTCGTCATACCAGGGCAAGGAGCCACCGAAGGTACGCAAGGCCACCGCCGCCAGCACGATTACCGTCAGCGAGAGCAGCAACCCGACGGTGAACACTTCCAGGCAGCGCTCCACCACCTGGTTGACTCTGTCCAGCAGGGTCACATCAGCCGTGGCCGTCAGTCCTTCCCCACTCTCGGTGGGGAAGGTTGCCTTGGCCGCATGGGAATGCGAGCTCATGACTTAATCCTTGGCCAGTGCCATGGCCCGGTCAACCATCGCCTGGCCACCGTCGACCTTGTCGGAGAACGCCTGATAGACCGGCGCGCTCGCGGTGACGAAGGCATCCCGATCCACCTCATTGACGGCCATGCCGCCCGCCTTGAGGCTCGCCAGCAGCTTGTCATCCAGTTCTGCGCCCTTGGCGAAGGCCCAACTCTGGGTCTCGGCGGACACCTCGGCAATCGCGGCCTTCACGTCCTCGGGCATCTTGCCCCAGCCGGCCTGACTGCTGGTCAGCCAGATGGGCGAATAGACATGATTGGAGAGTGACAGGTACTTCTGGACCTCCTGGAACTTGGCGCCATCGATGTTGGACAGCGGGTTCTCCTGGCCGTCGACCACCCCGGTCTGGAGTGCCACGAAGACTTCCGAGAAGGCCATCGGTGTCGGATTGGCACCCCACGCCGTGAACATGCCGGTACGCCATTCGCTCTGCGGGGTGCGCAGCTTCAGGCCGTCCAGGTCTTCCGGCTCCACCACGGGATGTTCATTGTTGGTGATCTGGCGGAAGCCGTTCTCCCAGGTGGAGACCAGCTTGAGGCCCTTGGCCTTGGCATCCTCGGCCAGGTCCGTCATCACGATCTCGTCATCGATGCGCTTGAGATGCTCGCGATCCTTGACCATGAACGGCATGTCAAACAGTGCAAAGCTTGGCGAGACGGATGACATCACCGAGGAAATCGCGGCCAGATCGACCGTGCCGAGGCGCAGCTTCTGGATCAGCTGGCGCTCATCGCCCAGCTGACCGCTGTGGTAATACTCGACCTGATGCTCATCCCCGAGTCGAGCCTGCAGGCTATCGGCGAAATGTTGCGCAGTCTGGCCCTGCAGACTGTTGGGGCTACCGCCGATGGCAAACACGATCTTCTCGGCATGCGCAGTGGTGGTACCCAAGGCGGCGGCTAACAGCGTGGCGGCAAGCATGGCTCGCTTCATTGTCGAATCCCTTTGATTGTTATGATTCTGGATATGGACGTATCGGGTCTGGCTTGCCATTTGATCGCTCCGGACCTGAGTCTGTGTCGGCGAGACTGACTCACGTACGTCACGTTCAAATTCCACTCCCTAAAGTGGACTGCAAAACATACCAGATGAAGCAAAACTTAGTCGTCCACTGCCGCATCGGTCAATCATAGCGCCGCAGAAATAGACCTTTGTCTAGCGAAACACGCAACAATCCCCCTTCCCCGACCTCATCTGGACTGGATGGCAAACCACATACCGACATCAATCATCTGATGTCGTCAGCCGCGGTGTCTGGAGGTTTTTCAGCCCTGCAAAACCAAAAGCCCCGCCGATTTCCTCGGCAGGGCTTGCATGCGGGCCAGAGACGCCAACGTCTCGAAAAAGGGCATAACGGGCGAGTGAGGCTGGAGAACGCGACTTGAGCGCCAGGCAAGAGCGCGACTGGGCATCACTCAGCCACGGCGTCACTCAGTCACGACGCCCCCAGGCCACGGCGTCGTGCGGATGAAGACTTTCGATATGCCGCACGTGGACATGTGCCTCGCCGTCTGAGATCGCCAGGCCATTGATCAACCTGCGTGCGGCGTCTTCGACGAACATCAGATTCTGGCCATTGAGCGCCGCTTCTGTCACACCCCGGAGCTGATGACTATAGCCGCCGCCATCATCGGCGAAGTCTCCACCACCGGCGGACTGCAGGCAGCTTACTGGCTGGATACCCCCACCGGCCCCACCATCGTGTGCCTGGCCACCCTGCTGTTTGCCCTGAGCAGTGCAGCGGCACGCATCTCACGCCTTGTCACACGTCTTGTCTCACAGACCAGCAGCGAAGCGTCTGCTCGAGGGTGAGCTGGTGCATGCCCATACAGAGGCCCGATGGGTGCTGCATGATAGCTAGCGTTGTTCATCAGTCATCAGCTTGCGCAGCAGACAGGCAAGCTGATGTTGTTCATCGCTGTCCAGCGCACTCGCCATCCGTTGCTGATTCTCGACATGCGCTTCCAGAGTGGTGTCGATCAGACGACGCCCTGCTTCCGTCAGCGCGACACGATTGCTGCGCCGATCCTCATCACTGGCCTGGCGCTGCAACAACCCTCGCTTCACCAGCTGATCTATCCGCGTGCTCATGGCACCGGAAGAGAGCATCAACGTCTGATACAGCTGAGTCGGGGTCAATGGCGCCTGCGAACGTCGCAGCGTCGCCAGGATGTCGAACTCGACAGTCGACAGGCCCTCCTTCTCGAATACCTGCTCCATCCTCGAGCCAAACACGCGACCTGCCCGACTGATACGCCCGAATATGCCCATCGGCCGACAATCCAGATCGGGGCGAGCCTCCTCCCACTGCGCAAGAATGCGATCCACGGCATCCGTCATCATGAAACCTCCCAGTTATCTTTCCAAAAAGATACTTTGATGACGGCGGATTTGCGAGTACTCTCACATCTATCTTTCAAGAAAGATACTTCAAGGAGAGACAAATATGCTATCTTCACACCTGAAGGTTCTCGCCATGACCGCCACGGCCCCGATCATATGGGGAAGTACTTACCTGGTGACACAGACCCTTCTCCCTGCCGACACCCCACTCACCGCAGCCACCATTCGCGCCCTTCCCGCGGGACTGCTGATTCTGCTCTGGACTCGACAGACCTTGTCGGGAGGGTGGTGGGTGAAAGCCATGGTGCTGGGCACTCTCAATATCGGACTCTTCTTTACCTGCCTGTTTGCCGCTGCCTACCGCATCCCCGGCAGCATGGCCGCCTTGCTGCTGGCAAGTCAGTCGGTGTGGGTTCTACTGCTGAGCCGCTGGTGGCTGGGGACAGGCTTCAGCATGACAGCCACAATGCAGTGTGGACTGGGCATGGTCGGAGTGGTGCTGCTGCTCAATCCCGGCCAAGGTGGGCTGGACATGACAGGGGTCGGGATCGCACTGCTCGGTGCTGTCTCGATGGCCGCCGGCATCGTACTCAGCAAACGCTGGCAACGTCCGCCCGACGTCAGTCAATTGAGCCTGACGGGCTGGCAATTGATCTTCGGTGGAATGTTGCTGCTGCCCCTGGCCGCCTGGTCGGAAGGCATACCGACCAATCTCGAGCTGCAACATCTGCTGGGCTATGGCTACCTGATCCTGCCGGGTGGAGTGCTCGGTTATGGCCTCTGGTTTGCCGGCATCCAGCGATTGCCCGCCTTTTCCGCATCACTGCTGGGTATCTTCAGCCCGTTGACGGCAACGGTGCTGGGTTTTGTGTGGATGGGCGAGTCATTCGGGCCCCTTCAATGGCTTGGCACTTTCTGCATCGCTTCTGCCCTGACATTCCCCCTCTGGGTATCGCTCAAGCGACGTAGCGCTCAGCCAAGCCGTCATGAGTTGACTCCATGACCCACCGGGGGAACCGACGTGCATGGGCAGCCGGCCTTTAACGGGAAGGCCATCTCTGCAAGGAACGTAGAAACAGAACCCCCCACTGATCGCGGATCAGTGGGGGGTCTTGGCGAGTGTCAGCAGATCAGGGACTTTCGCGCCGTCGTTCATTCCCAGGCGGGGAACGGGTCTGGCAGACCACGCCAGGCTTCCTTGCCCGCCAGCAGCGTGGCGTCATCGAGCAGGCACTCATCCAGCGCTTGGCGGATACGGGCCTCATCCAGATTCTGACCGATGAACACCAGCTCCTGGCGCATGTCACCGAACGGCTCCTGCCACTTTTCCTGGATCGACGCCAGATACTCGGGGTCTTCGGGCCATTCGACCTTCGGTACCGCCTTCCAGAACATGCCGCCGAACCCGTAGTGGGCGATGCCACCGGCCTGGTTCCACTGCCCGGCAAACTGCGGCCGCGTGGCAAGCCAGAAGAAGCCCTTGGAGCGCAGCAGCTTGCCACCGAACCAGTCTCCGTGGAGCAACTGGTGGAATTTCTCGGGATGGAACGGCACGCGCGCATGGTAGGAGAAGCTCGAGATGCCATATTCCTCGGTCTCCGGCATGTGCTCGCCGCGCATCTCCTTCAGCCAGCCCGATGCCTGTTGCGCGCGATCGAAGCTGAAGCGGCCAGTGTCCAGCACCTTGTTAAGCGGCACGGCGCCCTTCGTCATGGACATAATCTCGGCCTCCGGGTTGAGCGAGCGCAGCACCGCGCTCAGCTCATCCAGCTGCGAGGCATCGAGCAGGTCCGACTTGCTGATCAACAGCACATCACAGAATTCGATCTGATCGACCAGCAGGTCGGCGACATTGCGCTCATCGTCTTCGCCGAGGCTTTCCCCCGCTTCCGCCAGTGACTGCGCCTCGCGATACTGAGTGAGGAAGTTGGCGCCATCCACGATGGTGACCATGGTGTCGAGACGCGCGACACTGGAGAGGCACTGGCCGTCCTCGTCCTCGAAGGTGAAGGTTTCCGCCACCGGCAGCGGCTCGGAAATGCCGGTGGATTCGATCACCAGGCAATCAAAGCGCCCTTCCTCGGCCAGTCGCCGTACCTCGATGAGCAGGTCCTCACGCAGCGTGCAGCAGATGCAGCCGTTGCTCATCTCGACCAGCTGCTCCTCGGCACGATTGAGCGTCACCTCGTTGTCCGCACCGGGTGCGCCACGCACCATGGCAGCATCGATGTTGACCTCGCTCATGTCATTGACGATCACCGCCACTCGACGCCCTTCGCGGTTGGCAAGGATGTGATTGAGCAGCGTCGTCTTGCCGGCACCCAGAAAGCCGGACAGCACAGTGACTGGCAGCGCCGGAGGCAGTGAATCGGGCCTGTCAGGAGAGGAAGTCGATTGCAGAGTTGTCATCAGTCATTGCCTTGGATTCATGAGGGGGCATCACGCCGAATCAGGTGCTGCATGACGCCCATGAGGGCTTGTCTCACAGAGCCCTTGTCAGAGCCCTTGTCAGAGCCCTTGTCAGAGCCCTTGACAGAGGGCTTGCATCAGCAAGCACGATTGCGCGGAAGGTCGAGGAATGCGCCATCATCCACTCGACCCCAAAATGATACGTTATAACATTTCTATAAGGCAATCCCTTACCCCCTTCCTCCAAAAAGCAAAAAACGCCCCGCTGACAGGTCAGCGGGGCGTCGATAGCGCAATGAATCCAATGCGAGAGCTCATGTCATCGTCATGAATTCCCTCAACCTGAAATCTTCCTAGACCGCCATGATCACGGCAGAGGCCATCACCGCCCCACCCACTAGACGTGAAGCAATGGCGGGCACACCCATCAGGAGCTGGCCGATTGCACGGCCCAGCAACGCCAGGGCCAGCGTCGCGACCACGAAGCCCGCCATGTAGCCCGCGGCGCTGCCAGCCGCCGGCATTTCCAGCGCATGGGCGAAGCCGTGACAGGCCATGAAGCCGGCGACCATCACGGCGCCAGCCAGGGTGGTCAGACGCAGCAGCATTGCCACCAGCGCACCGGAGGCCAGCACCGAGAGCAGAATGCCCTGCTCGGCGATCAGCGCATGCAGCGCCTGCCCACCACTGAGCAGCGCGATGCCCGCCCCCGCCAGCATGCCGAAGCCCATCAACAGCGGCGTGGCAAGCGTCAAGGCCCGCGACTGACGCACACTCCAGATGCCGATGGCCAGCATGGCCAGCAGGTGGTCCAGCCCGGTAAAGGGATGCGACAGGCCCGCCATCAGCCCCTGGGCATCATGGCCGGGGTGGGCAGAGGCCGAGGTCGCCACCAGCAGCAGCGAGGTGGCAAGCAGTGCGGGGTGAGAACGCTTCATGTGTCATTCCTGAACAAGATGATGATGAATCCCCCCGACACCCGTGGTGAGACGAATGCCGGGAGACAATGAATCCTAAGCCAGCGGCAGAAAACGCTGTACGGTCAGGCCTGTGCCGCCAGCTTTTGCGGGCGACGCTCCGGCAGCATGCCGCGATCCAGAATGAAGGCGATGATCTCTTCCAGCCCGACACCGTCATACAGATTGGCGAACACGAAGGGCCGCTCGCCACGCATCTTGCGCGAATCGCGATCCATCACCTCGAGCGAGGCATGCACCTGCTCGGCGATGTCGATCTTGTTGATGATCAGAAGGTCCGACTTGGTGATGCCCGGCCCGCCCTTGCGCGGAATCTTGTCGCCTGCCGAGACATCGATCACATAGAGGGTGAGATCGGAAAGCTCGGGGCTGAAGGTCGCGGACAGGTTGTCGCCACCGGATTCCACCAGCACCAGCTCCATGTCCGGATGGCGGGCCTGCAGATCATCGATGGCCGCCAGGTTCATCGAGGCATCCTCGCGAATCGCGGTATGCGGGCAGCCGCCGGTCTCGACCCCGAGGATACGGTCCGCGTCCAGCGCTTCATGGCGCAACAGGAAATCGGCATCTTCGCGGGTGTAGATGTCATTGGTGACCACCCCGATGTCGTAATGATCGCGCAGGGCCAGACACAGTTGGCGCAGCAGCGCCGTCTTGCCGGAGCCCACCGGCCCACCCACTCCTACGCGTAGACAATGCTTCATGGCAGCTTCCTTTCTCGTGAGATATCAGACGTTCATGTCGGTCGGTTCAGGCGCCGCCGCCTCAAGACAGGCGGCCTTGGCTCAACTCCTGAACAGACGGGAATATTGTGTTTCGTGCTGGGCGGAGGCGAGCGCCAGCCCCGGCAATATCGGACCAAGCTCACCATCCATACGCTCAAGCGCCTGCGCGACGATTTCCACCACGCGGGGGCGCAGCTGCTCGGTCAGGCGTTGGGCGGCGGTGTGCCCCAGCGGCATGGCCTTGCAGGCCACCGCCAGCTGATTCTCGAGCCAGGCCCAGGCGAAGCCGATCAAGGTCTGACGCGGCGGCACCCCACGCTGGTGCGCCACCCAGGCAAACACCGTCACGTAGCCGGGTGACTGCGGCATCAGCGCGACTGGTGGCTCGAGCTCGAGACTTCTGAGCAGGCGCAGCAGCGCCGCCCCGAGTCGCGCGTCCTCATCGCTGAGTTCGGCGGTTTCACGGGTCGCCTTGAGCCAGCCATCCCACTCGTCGAGCGCCGGTGCATCCCCCTCGGCCCACGCCTGCTGCAGACGCACCAACAGTGGCAGCTCGCAACGGCCAAGCCCGTCTTCCAGCACGCCGTCGATCCACTCGCCAAGCTCCTGCTCCTGAGTGACCCAGCCAAGCTCGAAGGCACTCTCCAACCCCTGAGACCAGGCAAAGGCGCCGATGGGCAAGGCCGGACTCACCAGCTGCAACAGCCCCAGCAGCGCCAGATCCTCCTGCGCCGGCAGGCCCGCCATAGCATCAGTGCTCATGCGTGTGCTCATGAGCGTGGTTGTGAGAATGGCCGTGGCTGTGCTCATGGGTATGGCCGTGAGAATGAGCATGCCCCTGCCCCGCCTGGGCATAGGCGCCCGGCTCAGGGTCAAAAGGCGCCTCGTGATGGGTAAGAGTCGCGCCCAGTCGCTCGGCCAGCTCTTCCAGCACGTGATCCGGCGGGAAGCGCACCCAGCCGATTGCACTCTCTGCTTCACCCTTTGCTTCGTCCTTTCCTTCACTACCGCCAGGGTCAGGCGTCTGCATGCCGATGGCGAGCTGCACATGGCGATTGCCCAGGTGATAGCAGAGCGCGGCCATCGGGCGCCCGGCGGCGATGTGGGCAGTCACTACTGGCTCATCTGCAGCGCGGATGAGGATCACCTCGCCCTCGCGCGAGGCTAGCCTATCTCCGTCACGCAGTACCGGGCCGCGATCCAGAAACAGGCCGACCTCGCGCCCGCCGTCGGTGGTGGCTCGCAGGCGCCCGCGGATGCGCAGTTCCAGCGGCAGGGTCAGGGTGTCGAGGGGCTCGGCATCGGTGTGAGCGCTCGCTGGGTCGCCTGATCCACTGGCGTCTGGCAGGCGATGTATCAATTCCATCATGGCGTCGATCTCGAATAGGGAGTCAGAACAGGCACTTGAAACAGGCCTTCAGAACAGGTGATAGCGCTGGGCCAGCGGCAGCTCGCTAGCAGGCTCACAGGTCAGCAGCTCACCGTCGGCGAAGACTTCGTAGGTCTCGGGGTCAACCTTGAGCTCCGGGCAGGCGTCATTGAGTTTCATGTCGCACTTGCGCACCTGACGTACGTCGCGGCAGGCGGACAGCGGGCTGTCGAGCCCGAGCGCTTCCCCAACACCCGCCTTGAGTGCCGCCTGGGAGACGAAGGTCAAGCGCGTGGCGCTGGCCGCCTTGCCGAAGGCGCCGAACATCGGGCGGTAATGCACCGGTTGCGGTGTAGGAATCGAGGCATTCGGGTCGCCCATGGGTGCGGCAGCAATCATGCCGCCCTTGAGGATGCAGGCCGGTTTGACGCCGAAGAACGCCGGAGACCACAGCACCAGGTCCGCCAGCTTGCCGACTTCAATGGAGCCGACCTCGTGGGCGATACCGTGGGTGATAGCCGAGTTGATGGTGTACTTGGCGATATAGCGACGCGCGCGGAAGTTGTCGGTGCCGCGCTCGCTGTCCTCTGCCAGCAGGCCGCGCTGTTCGCGCATCTTGTGCGCCGTCTGCCAGGTACGACAGATCACCTCGCCCACACGGCCCATCGCCTGGGAATCCGAGGACATCATCGAGATGACACCCAGATCATGCAGGATGTCCTCGGCGGCGATGGTCTCGCGGCGAATGCGCGAATCGGCGAAGGCGACGTCCTCGGGGATGCTCGGGTCCAGGTGGTGGCAGACCATCAGCATGTCGAGGTGCTCATCCACCGTGTTGACGGTGTAGGGACGCGTCGGGTTGGTGGATGACGGCAGCACGTTGGGCCGCGAGCAGGCGGTGATAATGTCCGGGGCATGGCCGCCACCGGCACCTTCGGTGTGGAAGGTGTGGATGCAGCGGTCCTTGAAGGCCGCCAGGGTATCCTCAACGAAGCCCGACTCGTTCAGGGTGTCGGTATGGATCGCCACCTGCACGTCATGGGCATCGGCGACGGTCAGACAGTTGTCGATGGAGGCCGGCGACGTGCCCCAGTCCTCATGCAGCTTGAGGCCGATCACGCCGGCCTCGATCTGCTGCTCCAGCCCCTGTGGCAACGAGGCATTGCCCTTGCCGAGAAAGCCGATGTTCATCGGCAGGCTATCCACCGCCTGCAGCATCTTGCCAATATGCCACGGCCCCGGCGTACAGGTAGTGGCATTGGTGCCGGTGGCAGGCCCGGTGCCGCCGCCGAGCATGGTGGTGATGCCGCTCATCAGCGCCTCTTCCACCTGCTGAGGGCAGATGAAGTGGATGTGCGGATCGACGCCACCGGCGGTGAGAATCTTGCCCTCACCGGCGATGATCTCGGTGCCCGGGCCGATCACGATATCCACATCGGGCTGGGTGTCGGGGTTGCCCGCCTTGCCGATGGCTGCGATGCGCCCAGTCTTGAGACCGACATCCGCCTTGACGATGCCCCACCAGTCCAGAATCAGCGCATTGGTGATCACGGTATCCATCACGCTGTCATCGGCGCGCTGGCTCTGACCCATGCCATCGCGGATCACCTTGCCACCGCCGAACTTCACTTCTTCCCCGTAGTGGGTGAAATCCTTCTCCACCTCGATCCACAGCGCCGTATCGCCCAGACGCACGCGGTCCCCGGTGGTCGGGCCGTACATGTCGGCATAGGCCTGTCGCGTTATCTTCATGGGTTGCCTCTTGATCCCTGAGCCACAGCTTCTAAGCCAAAGCTTCTGAGCTGCAGTTGCTAAGCCGCAATTTCTGAACTGCAGTCGCCAAGTGAGCTCCGAACTGAATGCCTGTCAGCGCCATTGCCTGACGTCTTGCCGGAAGGAGCGTCGCTCGCTCAACGCTCGACACTGCCGTCATCCTTGAGCTGTCCCATCACCTCGCCGCGGAAGCCATAGATATGACGACTGCCGGCGAAGGGGATCAGCGTGACATCACGCGTCTGCCCCGGCTCGAAGCGAATCGCCGTGCCGGCGGCAATGTCCAGGCGCTGCCCGAGGGCGGCCTCGCGATCAAACACCAGCGCCGGATTGGCCTCGGCAAAGTGATAGTGCGAGCCGATCTGGATCGGTCGGTCGCCGGTATTGCCGACCGAGAGCGTGGTGCGCAGGCGGTCCTCGCAGAGAGAGATCTCGCCGTCCGCCACCAGATATTCACCGGGAATCATGATTGCTCGCCTCACACGATGGGGTTGTGAACAGTCACCAGCTTGGTGCCGTCCGGGAAGGTCGCCTCGACCTGCACCTCGGGAATCATCTCGGCGATGCCTTCCATCACGTCGTCACGGGTCAGCACCTCCGCACCGCGCCCCATCAGCTCGGCCACGCTCAAGCCTTCGCGTGCGCCTTCCAGAACCTCGGCGCTGATCAACGCGATGGATTCCGGGTAGTTGAGCTTGAGGCCCTTGGCCTTGCGGCGTTCCGCCAGCAGCGCTGCGGTGAACAGCAACAGCTTGTCCTTGTCTCTTGGCGTCAGTTCCATGTCGTGGCTCTTGTGGTTGTCATTCAGTGGGGTCTCTCGAGATCAGGTCAGCCAGATACGTGGTACCTGTGCCTCAAGCCCCGTCATCAGTGGGCGCAGGAGCTGCCATGCCTGCTGGCACAGCGCCCAGGCCTCGTTGCGTTCATGGCCCAGATAGCGCAGCAGCAATACGCCTTCGCGGCGGGTCACCGCCCAGCGCGGGGAAGCCGGCAACGCCTCACGCAGCGCCTCGATGGCCGCCGCTTCATCCTCGAGCCCGACCGCCCACAGCGTCGACTGCACACTGCAACCGCCCTGCCCCCAGCGCCCGGTGAAGCGCGGATGCAGCGGGTCCAGCGACTGACGCTCGATCCACACTGGCTTGCCGTCGCGGGTCAGGCGGAAGCGTTGTTCGAGATGACCGCTGACGAAGGGCAGCTCGCCGACCGGGCGGCCCAGTGCCAGCACTTCCCAGCCCAGACAGCGCGCAGAGCCGGCAAGCTCGAGGGTGGTGGTCTGTTCGCCACGCGAGCCATTGAAGGCCAGCGTCTCCTGAGGCAGCCATTCCAGGGTGGCCCCATCGGCGACCTTGAGATGCGTATGCTGGCCCCAGGCCACGCCGTTGCGGTCGGCCTTGTAGAGCTTGGCCGCCGCCGGTGTGGTCAACAGCACATGCGCGCCCTCCTCCACCTCGGCCTCGATCTGCAGCGCATCGCCGCTGACCAGCCCACCCGGAGGATGCAGCAGATAGACGTGGCAGCAGCCGTGGCGGCCTTCGGGGTAGAAGGGCCGCTGCACGCGCAGCGGGCCGTGATGACGGCGACGCGTCAGGCGGGTGATGACGCGCCCGCCATCACTGGTGTCGCGCGCATCAGCCTCGAACCGCAGCGCCAGCGAGGCCTGCCACTGGCGCTGGTCATCGAAGCGGTGGCCGGAGGCATTGGCCTCACTGCGCACGGCATCCGTCGCGCCGTCAGCGGGAATCACGCACCGGATCGTCATACGGTCAGGTGCTGCTTGATCAGTTCATCGGACAGCGCCGCGATATCGCCTTCGGCTACCCGCCGGCCGCGATCCATGATCACGAAGCGATCAGCGTACTTGCGCGCGAAGGGCAGCTTCTGCTCGACCAGCAGTACCGTCAGGCCGTCTTCCTTGATCAGGCGGCGGATGACCTCGCCTATCTGGGCGACGATGTTGGGCTGGATGCCCTCACCGGGCTCATCGAGAATCAACAGGCGCGGTTCGATCACCAGCGCGCGACCGATGGCGAGCTGTTGCTGCTGACCACCGGACAGGTCGCCCCCGCGGCGGTGACGCATCTCCTTGAGCACGGGAAACAGCTCATAGATGCGCTCGGGAATCTGGCGCAGACCATCGCGGCGCACGGCAAGCCCGGTGCGCAGATTCTCTTCCACCGTCATCATCGGGAAGATCTGCCGCCCCTGGGGGACGTAGCCGACCCCCAGGCGGGCGCGCTCCTCGAGCTTGCGCCGCGTCAGATCAAGCGGCTCATTGCTACTGACATCGCGACCGGAATCGCTACCACTGGCATCGCCATCGGCGCGGTACAGAAGCTTGCCGTCACGGACGCTCTCCTCGCCCATGATGCATTTCATCAGCGTGGTCTTGCCGACGCCGTTGCGGCCCATCACGCAGGTGCATTGCCCAACGGGAATCTCCAGCGTCAGGTCCCACAGCGTATGGCTTTCCCCATAGAACTGGTTGAGCGTGTCGATGGTCAGCAGCGGCGACTCGCCGCCCGGCATCGGTGCCTTGGTGTTCAGCGCTTGCGTCATCCGTCACTCTCTCCCAGGTAGACCTCGACGACTTTCGGGTCGCTCGATACCGCATCCATGCTGCCTTCCGCCAATACCGCGCCCTGATGCAACACCGTGACCTTGCGCGCGATGGAGCGCACGAAGCCCATGTCGTGCTCGACCACCACCACCGACTGGCGTCCCGCCAAGCTGGTCAGCAGCTCCGCGGTGCGCTCCATCTCCTGCTCGGTCATGCCGGCCACCGGCTCGTCGACCAGCAGCAGCCGCGGCTTCTGCATCAGCAGCATGCCGATCTCCAGCCACTGCTTCTGGCCGTGGGACAGGATGCCCGCCTCGCGCGCATGCCACTCCTTGAGGTGAATCGTCTCGAGCACTTCCTCGATCCTGGCGCGGGTCTCACCGCTCATGCGCGCGGCCAGCGTCGGAAAGATGCGCTTGTCGGTGGCCATGGCCAGTTCGAGATTCTCGAACACGCTGAGCGCCTCGAAGACGGTGGGCTTCTGGAACTTGCGCCCGATGCCCAGGGTGGCGATCTCGGGCTCACTCATGCGCAGCAGATCGTGCCGGCTGCCGAACCACACCGAGCCACTGTCGGGGCGCGTCTTGCCGGTGATGATGTCCATCATCGTGGTCTTGCCCGCGCCATTGGGGCCGATGATGCAGCGCAGCTCGCCATCGTCGATGGTCAGGTTGAGGTCATTGATCGCCTTGAAGCCATCGAAGCTGACACTGACATCCTCCAGATAGAGGATCGGCCCGTGGGTCACGTCCACCGGCGAGATGCGCGGAGTCAGGAAGTCGAACACGCGGTCACGCGTGGCCATCTCTTTCAACAGGCTCATGCGGTGGCCTCCTCGATGGGACGGGAACCGGATGCCGATTCGGACGGCGGTTCGCTCTTCGCGTTGGACGACTGCGAGCGTCTGCCCCAGCCACGCTGGGCGAACAGGCCAGCGATGCCCTTGGGCAACAGCACGGTGACCAGCACGAACAGACCACCAAGGGCGAACAGCCAGGCGTCCGGCATGATGCCGGTGAATACCGTCTTGGCGTAGTTGACGATCAGCGCGCCCAGCACGGCGCCGTAGAGCGTCGCGCGGCCACCGAGCGCCACCCACACCACCACCTCGATGGAGAACAGCGGCGAGAACTCGCCGGGATTGATGATGCCGACCTGCGGCACGTACAGCGCACCCGCGACCCCGGCCAGCATCGCCGAGACCACGAAGATGAACAGCTGGACACGTTCGACGCGGTAACCCAGAAAGCGCGTGCGCGCCTCGGCGTCGCGACAGGCGATGCTCAGCCGCCCCAGCTTGGAGCCGACGATGCCACGACACAGCAGATAGCCGAGCCCCAGCGCCACGCCACTGGCGATGAACAGCGCGATGCGCACCGCATCCGTGCGCAGATCGAAGCCGAGAATGTCCTTGAAGTCGGTCAGGCCGTTGTTGCCACCGAAGCCCATCTCGTTGCGGAAGAACGCCAGCATCAAGGCGAAGGTCAGCGCCTGGGTGATGATCGAGAGATAGACACCGGTGACGCGGGAGCGGAAGGCGAGGAAGCCGAACACCAGCGCCAGCAGCCCCGGCGCCAGCAGCACCATCAGGAAGGCGAAGGCCGGCATGTCGAAGCCCTGCCAGAACCACGGCAGCTCCTGCCAGTTGAGAAAGACCATGAAGTCCGGCAGTTCCGGATTGCCATAGACGCCGCGGTCACCGATCTCGCGCATCAGATACATGCCCATGGCGTAACCGCCCAGCGCGAAGAAGGCGCCGTGGCCCAGGCTGAGAATGCCCAGGTAGCCCCAGACGAGATCCACCGCGACCGCCAGCAGCGCATAGCACAGGTACTTGCCCAGCAGGGTGACGGTGAAGGTGCTGACATGCAGCGGATGCCCCTCGGGCAGCAGCACATGCAGCAGCGTGATCGCGAGCACCGACAGCGTCAGCACCGCGAGGAAGATCTGGGTGGAGCGCTCCGTGAAGGGGCGCGCCAGCCAGGAACGTGAATCAGGCATGGATCAACCCTCCGCGGCGCGGCCCTTCTGCGGGAAGAGTCCCCGCGGGCGCTTTTGAATGAACAGGATGATGAAGACCAGCACCACGATCTTGGCGAGAACCGCACCCGCCCAGGGCTCGAGGAACTGATTGAGCAGCCCCAGCGACATGCCGGCCACCAGCGTGCCCCACAGATTGCCGACCCCGCCGAACACCACGACCATGAAGGAGTCGATGATGTAGTTCTGGCCCAGGTTCGGCCCGACGTTGGTGATCTGGGAGAGCGCGACACCGGCCAGGCCGGCAACGCCGGAGCCCAGCGCGAAGGTCATGATGTCGACACGGGTTGCCTTGATGCCCATCGAGCGCGCCATGGCACGGTTCTGGGTCACCGCACGTACTTCAAGGCCGAGACGGGTGCGGCGCATGATCAGCATCAGACCGGCGAACACGAACAGCGCGAAGCCGATGATGTAGAGGCGATTGAGCGTCAGTGACAGCGCCTCGTTGATCATCAGCGAGCCACTCATCCACTCCGGCGTGACCACGATGCGATTCAAGGGCGAGATGGTGGTACGCACCAGCTGCTGCAGGATCAGGCTGATGCCGAAGGTGGCCAGCAAGGTCTCCAGCGGACGCCCCTTGAGGTGCTGGATGACGCTGCGCTCGATGATGATGCCCACCGCCGCCGCGACCAGAAAGCCCGCCGGAATCGACAGCAGCAGCGCCAGCCCCGGCTGCCCGGGCAGCAGCTGCTGCATGCCCCAGGTGGTGTAGGCGCCCAGCATGATCAGTTCGCCATGCGCCATGTTGATCACGCCCATGACACCGAAGGTGATGGCAAGCCCGATGGCGGCCAGCACCAGTACCGAGCCCAGCGAGAGGCCGAAGTAGAGCGTCTCGAGCCCGCTGTTGAGCTGAAGCTTCTGCTCGATACCGGCCAGCGCCACCTTGGCGGCCTGGGCCAGCTGCGGATCATCACTCGCCGCGGCGCCATTGATGGCAGCGATCGCGGCGGCGTTCAGGCTGCCGGACAGTGTGTCCAGCGCTGCGGGGTCGCCAGTGGCTTCCAGCTGCTGGATGGCGAGCGCTTCCTCGAGAGTGGCGCGGATAGCGTCATCGCCTTCCTGCTCGATCAGGCTCGGCAACCGCTCGGCCATGGCCTCATCGACACTGCCGCGCAGGCCGCGCGCCGCCGCGAGTCTGACCTCGGCATCCGGCGAAGACAGGTCGATCATCGAGAGCACGCCATCGATATGCCCACGCAGCGAGTTGTTGCTGCGCAGTGTCTTGAGGTCGCGGCGCGAGACCTTGCCCGCCGACTCTCCCGACAGGGCGTCGGAGACGGCCCACTCACGGCCGCGATTGTTGTCGATGATCAAGAAGCGCTCGGCGTCCTTGAGGCGAGCCAGCTTGCTGGCGGAAAAGGCTTCCAGCCAGCCACGCGCACGCGCATCGCCGCTCATGGCGATCTCATCGATCACGGCCGGCTTGACCGGGTTGCGTGCCTCGGCAAGCCGGGTCAACAGGGATTGGGCAGCGCCATCGGACAGGCGCGCAGACTGGCCAGTCGCGGACTCGGACTGGGCAGCGGCAAACAGGGGGAATGACAAAAGACAGACCAGCAGCATCCACTGCCAGCACCCGCGGTACATCGTTGCAACGGAGATAGACATCAAGAAGGCCATCCATGGTGAACGCGCAAAGGCGTCATCAGTCTCCGAGGGCATCGCGGCTTCGGAGACTGACACTCAACGAGGCGGCATGCAGGTGAGCCAGCACGCCGCCTCGCTCTCAGAACGTGCTACGCATCATTGCGCCGCAACGCTCTGTTGAGCCCCACAGGAATGGGTCACGACATTGTAGTTGCCGCATTCCATCGGCTTGCGCCAGTCACTGATCAGGTCTTTGGAACCTTCCAGATAGTCCGACCAGGCATCGCCTGCCACGGTGGATGGGGTCTGCCAGACGACGGAGAACTGACCGTTGTCCTGGATCTCGCCGATCAGCACCGGCTTGGTGATGTGATGGTTGGGCATCATGGTGGCGTAGCCGCCGGTCAGGTTGGGCACCGAGACACCGATGATGGCGTCCTTGACCGCATCGACCTCGACGCTGCCGGCCTTGCGAGCGGCTTCCATCCACATGTTGAAGCCGATGTAGTGGGCTTCCATCGGGTCGTTGGTGACCGCATCTTCCTTGCCGGTGTAATTGATCCACTCATCGATGAAGTCGTAGTTGGTGTCGCTGTCCACGCTCATGAAGTAGTTCCAGGCGGCCAGGTGGCCGACCAGCGGCGCGGTATCGATGCCCGAGAGCTCCTGCTCGCCCACCGAGAAGGCCACCACCGGGATGTCCTCGGCATTGATGCCCTGGTTGGCCAGCTCACGATAGAACGGCACGTTGGCATCGCCATTGATGGTGGACACCACGGCCGTCTTGTTGCCGGCACTGCCGAAGGACTTGATGTCCGAGACGATGGACTGCCAGTTGGAATGGCCGAAGGGGGTGTAATTGACCATCACATCCTCGTCCGCCACGCCCTTCGACTTGAGGTAGGCGGCCAGGATCTTGTTGGTGGTACGCGGATAGACATAATCCGTGCCCGCCAGCACCCAGCGCTCCACGCCCACGTCGTTCATCAGGTAATCCACTGCCGGAATCGCCTGCTGATTGGGCGCCGCTCCGGTGTAGAAGACGTTCTCCGAGGACTCCTCGCCCTCATACTGCACCGGATAGAACAGCAGACCGTTGAGCTCCTCGACCACCGGCAGCACTGACTTGCGCGAGACGGACGTCCAATTGCCGAAGATCACGTCGACCTTGTCCTGCGCCAGCAGCTCACGCGCCTTCTCGGCGAACAGCGGCCAGTTGGAGGCCGGGTCGACCACGACAGGCTCCAGCTTGCGTCCCAGCAGTCCGCCCTCCTCGTTCTGTTTTTCGATCAGCATCAGCATGGTGTCTTTCAGGGTCGATTCACTGATCGCCATGGTGCCGGACAGCGAATGCAGGATGCCGACCTTGATCGGCCCTTCTTCTGCCTGGGCGACATTGGCCAGCGAGAAACCGACACAGGCGGATAGCATTGCGGCAGCGATTTTCTTGTTCACGACATTCCCTCGTATCTTGTTGTACTTGTTATCCCTCCTCGTGTAGTGCAATCGATATGCCAATCAATGGCATAAGGCCGACTTGCTTAGTACATTCCACCGCCACCACTATTTTTCGTTAGAGACTTAAATATTCTGAGCGCACCAATCAGGTGCATAGGAAAATATATCTCTTTCCATGCGCACCAACCTGGTGATCTTTCGCAATTTTCTTGTCTGTGCTCTGCCACATGGCGAGTTGAAATCCTTCTTCTAAGTGCTGTGTCGTTTACTGGTGCAGTCCTACCTAACGACACATCGAACACAGGTGATATGTCATGCCAGTCATACTTCCCTCACCTGTGTTATCTCGTTCCCCTCGAACAAGAGTGGCACCTGTTATATAGACTGCAGGATTACAGCCATCGGCCCACTGAAAATTGCCTTCCCAGCTTCACGAAGCTCGATAGCGTGGGAGTTGCCTGCAAGCGACTCCGCAGGACAAGAGGCGCCACCGAACCGGCGTCAGATACTGCCTGCTAATCGAGGTACTTCATGATCATCCCACTGCCATGTATTCCTTCACTCTTCGGTGTAAAGCGAACACCCTCAATGTGTCTTCCTTCCTTCTGCTCAGCCACATCGCAAGGAGGAAATCATGTCGCCTAAGAAGAAGGCCGCAGGCCTGCCCACCGATGTGTCGTCATGGTCCGACATGGAAGATAGCCATGCACTGACAGGCGATATGGAATTGTCACGCGCTGCCAGACGATTGCTGTCTGACAGCATGGCCAAGAACACGATTCTGGCATTCCGATCAGATATTCGAGGCTTCTTGAAAGCCGGCTACTCACTCCCCGCCACTGCCCAGCAAGTTGCCAATTATCTGGCCGAGTTGCATATCAAAGGCCGCAAGCCTGCCACGATTTCCCGCCATGCCAGCTCGCTGGGCACCTGGCATGTTTACATGCAGTTGCCCTCTCCCACCCTGAGCCTGGAAGTGAAGGGCGTATTGAAGGGGATTCATCGCAAGAGTGATGGACGGCAACGTCAAGCGCCCGCATTGCGACTCCATCATTTACAACAGCTGCTGAATGCGCTGGATCTCGAGTCACCGCGGGATTTACGTAATGCCAGCATGTTCTGTCTGTGTTTCTACGGAGCGTTTCGCTCCAGTGAGGTGGTCGCACTCTACAGGGAGGATATCGAGTGGCGTGATGGCGGTATCGTGATCACGTTGCGCCACAGTAAAACCAATCAAAGCGGACGGATCGAGCAAAAGACGCTTCCCCGTAATCCTGCGGGCGGTCGTTGCTGTCCGGTGAGTCTGCTGGAAGCCTGGTTGGAGCGGAGCGGTATTCAGCGAGGTGCCTTATATCGATCCATTGATCAGGGAGGCGGGCTGGGAGCCGGCAGAATGCATCCCGTCACCTTCAGCAACCTTCTCAAACAGGCGCTCATACGGGCGGGTCTAGCAGAGGAAGGCTTCACGACCCACAGCTTCCGTGCTGGCTTCATTACCGAAGCACATCTCCGCGGGAAGAGCGACCAACAGATAAAGCGCATCAGCGGACACCGGGACCAGAAAACCTTCGAACGCTACATTCGCATGGCGGATGACATGCATGCCCCGGGCAACGACATCTTTTGATAGCTCGCACTCTGATAAGCGCTGCCAAGGACGGCAGCACTTCCATGGACACCAATGAGGTGATATTTATCCTACTATAAGGATGAGTTAATCAATAAGACACTAGGGAGGGATCATGACCGATACCTACGCCCCACTACCTGAGGCTGAGTTTGTCATCTCAGGCAAGTTACGGAGTCGTTCACGACGCTCCCTTGGCGATCTCATCCACCTTCCCCCCTCGCGCAAAGGCACAACGATATCTCACAAGCGTGTTCTGCTCCGGCACCTACCCATCGTGCTTGTCAGTGCTCAGGGCCATGCTGAGTTGCTCAACAATGGGACGCTCTTGCGCCAATTAAGTGGACTCACTCTCGAGAACTTCCATTCCATTCAGGTTTTCGAGGTGGACCGGCAAACCCTCACCTATGAGGAGCTGGAGGTGTTGCGCTACCTGTCAGAGGTACTGCCCCAGGAGCTTTTCAATACCTCACACGTGATGGACGCCCGAGCCTTCATCAAGCAGCTCAACGAAAAGCCTGGACTGGAAGAGAAACTGGCTCACATCGTATTCGGGTTATCGAAACCCACCCTGGATATCAAGAGCCTCATGATCTTGACCCAAGGACGCTGGGCCAAGAGTACGCTGCAACGCGCTCATAGCCCGAAAGGGCAGCGTAGTCCCGACGATGAGCCCGTGGTGTCAGAGTCACCCTCTACCGCGACAAGACGGGAGAACGAGGCACAAAAGGAGGCACCCCCCTCTGCGACTATCACTCCCCCAGCGTCTAAGCCGACAACGCCGCCCCGATGGCAAAAAGCGCTGAGCACACCCCCGGACACAGCGAATCCCGCCCCCTCACCGACTTGCAAGCCTCAGGTGACCAACCAGAAGATAGGCGATCTGTTTGACGATCAGCAGGACGACACAGAGAGCTCCTCGTCATGACGCATGACACTCCCGAGAGCAAGACGTGGCTCCCCGAGACAATACTCCGCCAATGGGCAGATCAACTGGGTGACCAAGTATTGTCAGCTTCAGAGGAAAGGCACTTATGGCCGTTTCTTCAGCGCAACCTCCCCCCCTGTAGCCAAGCGGACCTCTGGATATCCGCTCAGATTCATGCGCAGGATGAGAACGATCCTGAATTGCTTGACCTCATCAGCAAGCTCCTGAGACTTCTCCCACTTGAGCCGGGCCCTTTACAGACAATACGTCAGAGCCATCCCTTACATAGTCACCTGACCTTTCCCGATAAATTCGGCCCCACCATGGTGCGAACAGATATCGCAACTCAGGCATCACAGATTGCACGCCACGGTACAGCCTCAACACCCTACCTCGCATTCTTGCCAAACAATGGCGAGCAGTCTCCCATTGAGCACAATCGACGATTGATTCGCCTCGCCCTGCGCGACATGGCGGGTTACCACTCAGGCCCTCTTGTCGATCCCAGTATCTATTACCAACATCTGTCGACGTTACGCATCGCATTGAGGTACATGTTGCCACGTTGGCAGCACCCGATCGTATGGAGTCATTCTGCCAGTCTCTCGTTGCTCAGTGCCTGGAAAAGCATGCCCTGGCTGGCGAACGATAAGTCGAAGCTTTATAACCGTTTGAATCGAGCCTATGAACTGCTCTCCGGTAATCCAGCCCTTGGAACTCGACGCGCGCGCTACACGAAAAGAAGCCCGCAACGCTCTGTCTTTTTTCAAGACACTTTCAAGCACAACTTCTCGCCCGTTGCCTCCAGCCCGGAACTACCTGAGACACTCGATGCACCACTGCGCCCGGACGGGGACGAGGATGCCAGCCTCGAACGAGACAGCGTCTCACACCAGCAAGAAGAGGAAGCCCCCTTCTATCGCAAGGGAGACAGCCTGCTGACACCGGAAGATTGCAGGGTAATCGCTCGCAAGCGTCAACAAACCTCTATCGCGCAGAGCCTGGGGAGTCTGTCGACTTTCGCCACGACTCAGGGGCAGATCCGCAGGATACTGGCATTACCTCTGCCGCCTGATGCCAAACTGCTGGTGCAGCTTGTACTCGCGACTGGTATTGCCCCCGTGCGTCTCAGCCAGATGCGTGTGACGGATGTAGCGCAGGAAGCGCTGCTCCGCACTACGGCGGTATCGCGTGGTCAACCGCTGCAGTGGGTTGCTGAAAGCAGGACACTCTACGTCCCCGTCATTCATGCACCGTCAGGCAGTCCACCACTCTCTCTACGACTACCGAACACCCTCGCGGTATCACTCAATCAATTGAGTGATGCGACAACTCAGCCTCTGATAAAGACCCTGACGCTGCTCAATCGCCAGCTGGTGCAACACATGAGGTCAGACACTGGCACCACCCCCACGGCTCAGCGCGTTGTCAGAGCCGCGCGGCATCAGATTCTCGGCATGGCGAAGACGGATATCGAAGCAGAGTGGCTTAACGGGGAACTCAGTCTGAAAACGGCAGCGCCTGCCGCTTACCGCAAGATGCCCATGCGTGAGCTACAGCGGCTCATGAACGCGTCGCTTGAATGGTGGGGAATCGCAACACCAAAGAAAGCGGTTGCACTTCCCAATGAGACACAAGCCATCACGGCCTTGGGCTCGAGCGTGACACTGACGCTCCATAGGGCCAGAGAGGCACTGAAGGGCTTGTATGATCTGGTGCAAGCTGGCCTTTCTGACTTCCCCAAAGCCGCCCGTACGCAAAGTCATTCGCAAGATGTCTGCTCGGCCTTGATCGAACTCAATAGCGCCCTTTGTTGCTACACGCTCCTGGGCGTTCAGCTCACAGCAGGACTGCGCCCGATAGGCCCCACTACGCGAATGTCTCGGCGTGGACGTCTGCTTTGGGTCGCTGACAAGGATTCGGGGCACTACAGAGAAAGCCGGGTGATCCCGCTACCTCTCCCGGTTTGCCAGAACCTCGATACCCTAGAGGCGTGGCAGACCGCCTGGCGTCAAAACTGGCCACGAAAGGGAAAGACTTGGCTGTCATGGCCTGAAAACGAGGAGGCACTGGCCATGTGGTGGTCGAGGCGCAGGGCGAGCCTCAACCTGACAGCAAAGCCTTTCCGACAGACCTACATGCGAGACTGGATCAGCGCACGCCATCAGGCACCGCAGCTGACCACATCATCACGCAGTGCACTCGATACCCTGCTGGCACTGCCCGATAACGCCCCGCGTCATTTCGTCGCCCAGACACTTGATGGCCGAATGAAAGCGAACACGCTGGATATGCTGCTGGGCCATGTCAAACGCGGCCAGCAGCGTCACGCCCCCTATGCCAGCAACCTCTGCCTACCACCCGAGATGCAACGCCTCTTGGGGGGCTTGTCAGAGGAGTTGAGGATAAGGGTACTACCTCTCAAGGATTTGCCATGAGCGGAGACTGGATATTTTCCATTGCTCGTGAAAAGGATGCTCCAGTAACCCGATTACTGACCCGTCCCGATCCTGACTTGCACCTAAAGTTCATGAAAACCCACCACATGCAGGAGCTTTGGCGGCGATGGGAGGAGCGCCGACTTGATCGAGTCAAGGGCAGGCAGCGCCAGCAAAGCCTGCACCTTCTGTATTGGCTCGAGCGTCACGCCAAGCGCGAACCAGCCAACGATGTACCAGCAGAGGCCGGGAGCATTACGCTGGCACTCGACTACACGCAAGCCGAAGCCATGGTCGAGGAACTGATGCGGTGGAGAAGCGTGCACCATCGTCGCCCGATAGGGCGTCGCGAAGCCTACGGCGTCATCGGCCACTTTCTGGAGGAGGTCAATCAAAGCCCGGGAGTCCTGGCGATGCTGCCACAGTGGCCCACGCTAGCCAGGCGCAAAAGCGTGCTGCCAATGGATGCGAAGGCACTGGCCAGCACGGCAAGGGTCTTGCCGATCATCCGCGAGCTACGTCGTTCCGGCGCTGACTTTCCCCTGCTACGCGCTGCCGTAGAGCTCGGCGTGCGTGCAGGGCTGGGGCAGCAAGTTATTCTGGTCACATTGGCCTGCCTCACGCGCCGTCACTTCGAGGGTGATCGAAATACCCCTAATGAGTGGGTCTGGATCCCTGCTCACTCGACCCCACCACGGATCATGTCGTCTCACCTGACGGCCTACCGTCTGCCATTGGAGTCGACACTGGCGACAGCATTCAAGACACTGAGAGCCAAGAAACCCGCCGCCGCCAAGGACAAATGGTTACTGGCCGAGAGGCCGGAAGACGAACCTCTCTCGATTACCGAGCGGATTCGCAGCGTCAAGGGTCGCATGAGACAGGAGCTGGCGTCCCTGGTCACCACACTGCCCCTGACGATCGAGGAACGCCGGACGCTAAAACTAACGACTCTGTTGAGAGCATTGCCCCATGCCGCAGTACTAGGAGGGTTGCCAGGCTATTGGGTGAGTCAGTTCAGTCGCTATCCGATTCCCTACAGTAGCGCCCAAGGGCTTTATGAGCCCCACTCGTATTTCGCTCGGCTGGAGGCCCCTCCTCCCAGCCCCGTCATGGCGGCTCATTCCATCGACCGCCAGCATGAGCCTGTGGCGAATGACGACAAGATGAGCACCGTGGATCTTTTCGCAGCCGAGGCGTCAGAAACGAAGGCTCCATATCCCCCAACCGTGCTGACACAACCTCCGGGGCAGCGCTTGATTAGCGGAGCTTTCTGGTCAATTGACTGGCTTCCTTCTGCAAGACGTATCATCAAGCAATGGATCGGTGTCATTTCCTCTGATTATCTGCGCAAGACAAGCGACGAGAAGGTCAGAGGGCGCCTGGAGGCTCTGTTACTCGAGACAAGCAGGCGTCTCACCAAACTCATGGGTATCCGCCATAGCTATCCGGCCATGGTGCTCTATTGGCTCCACGATCTGCGCGTGACTCGCATGCTTCGCGTCAGCTCATTGCACACCTACCTGTCTCGCAGCTTGCCGATGGCGATGGCGGACTACGCCTTGTCGATCGATATCCAGGAATGGGACAACGACAGTGCTCAGGAAATGTGCTGGTGTGTGCCACACGATATGGGCTGGTCTGCCAGCACGACACAGAGCTTTCTTGGCAATATGGGGCAACTCATCCGCTTCATGCACAGTATGGGAGTACTGCTGGACGTCGAGCCCCCGATATCAGGCAACAATAAAGCTCCCAGCGCCAAACGAATTCATTTCGCCACCCTGAGACAGATGGAAAAGGTACGGGGCCATCTTCTCTCCAAGCCCGATACAACGCCTGACAGCACCATGCAATGGCTCAGCATCGCCCTTGGCTTTCACGGGGGGATGCGCGCCAGCGAAGTCTGCGCCCTGACGCTACGAGACATTCGCATCGAATGTCCTCAGGGAACCTTCTCGCTCGAGCACTGGTTGGAGGATCAATGCCCGGCCACCCCCTTACCGGCGCTATCTGACACAGAGCTCTCACCTCCTGCATCGCATGAGATGGAGACCATTCGCGAGGCGTTGAGTGAGCAGCTGAGTTCATTGCCAGAGATTGAGTGCCGCGTTTATATTCGTGGCGGAAAGACCCCTGCGGCACGGCGCGTACTGCCGCTGCACCTTCTGACGTCCTTAGAGGATATTCAGTTGTTGGCAGCGTGGTGGATTTATCGGCGGCGATGTTTCCCCACTTCAGCCCTCTCTGACATCGCTTTGTTCGGCCCGAGCGACAGCGGTCTGGCCTTCAATCACGCCGGCCTGATCACCCCAGCGATCGACGCCATGAGAGGTGTGGTGGGAAACGCTATCGACTTTCACTCGTTGCGTCACGCTGCCGTCAGTTGGTGGCTGATCCGACTTGAAGCAGCGCAAAATCGAGACATTCTCGATGACTTGCAGGAGCACGGCTCCTGGGGCTTGCAAAAAGCGCCCCTGAAACGCTTTCTTGAGGGAGTTCAGGGCTATGCCGGGGAAGATAGCCGGGAACGTGGCATGTTGCTGTATCAACTCGCCATCTGGATCGGCCACCGCACACCGGAGCAGACATTGACACACTATGCCCATAGCCTGGAGTACCTGCATCGTCAGGCCATGCGGCGCGCCAGTAAGTACACCCAGGCGATTACGCCCTGGTCAGCCCCAGTGCAATGAACTCAGGCGCCCATCAATGACTAGATAGGCACCTGGCGTGAACGCGCGCGGGTGATCTCGGAACGCTTATTCTTTGAGCGATGGTATCCGGCTGATCAATCTTACAGAGGGGGCTCTACGCAGAGCTGCCTCTATCGCCTTCCAATGCGGCGTAGGCGACCATCTCGACCAGCATCTCTTCACGTGCAAACCCGGAGACGATGATGGCAGCCCGATTGGGATAGGGCTCACGCACATATTCTGCATAGAGGCTATTCACTGTCGCCAGGTGCTCGCGATCAGTCACATAGATCAGCACCTGAGTCAGCGAAGAGGCGTCACCACCGACGCATTCCAGGGTATGAATCAGATTATCCAGCGTCTGGCGGGTCTGGGCAGCAATCCCGCCCTCCACGACATTGCCGGCGGCATCGATTGGAATCTGGGCAGTGAACAGGATGCCATTGCCGACACTCGCCCATGACAGGGGCGCACGAGAGGCAAACAGATCAGTCTTGACGGGATGAACCATGGGTATTCCTCGAGAATCTTTCGATGGGCGCACTCCATGACCCGCCGACGCAAGAGCGGCGAATCATGGAGTTCTGGGGCGTATTGAGACGCGAAAGGTCAGTCGTTGTCGGTGGAACCGGCGCCGGCACCGCTGCGAGAGTCTTCCGTTGCCTCGACCAACAGGCGTGTCGAGAGTGCTTTCAGGCGTGACCAGAGCTCGTCATCCACCTCGATGCCTTCCTGCATGGCACGTTGGCGACAGGCGAGCAGCTTCGACTCTTCATGACAGGCCAGCAGGTCGACGTCATAGTCGGAGCGAAGGGATGGCAGCAGATCGACATGGTTGGCCATCACCAGCGTGATGCCATCATTGGGCTCATTCTCTTCTGGCACTTCACGCACCGCGTAGACCCGTATCTCGGGGACCGAGCTGTTGGCCCTGAAGCCCACGACCTGCTCGATCATGGGGCAGCCGACCGCCTCGTCCACGTCCTGGGCGTTGCGCCAGAAGGCGGTGACATTCATGCCGCGCCCCGCAAGGCGCGCCAGATAACCCATGATCAGCTGCCGATTGTGGCAATGCTGGATCTTGATGACGGCGAGGCCACGCGCACGTGCCTTGGCGAAGCCGAGTTCCAGCGCCAGCGATGAGCTCTTCAATACGCTGTGACCGTGGCTGTCGAGTACCGCGAGGTCGCCATCGGCATAGACGATCTCCGGCGGACGCTCATCGGTATCCTCCAGCAAGAAACGCAGTCCGCGATTGAGCGCCGCCAGCCCTTCCAGCTCATAGAGCTGCATCCAGGCCACCATGTCGGCGGCATCACCGGCGTCACCGTCTTCAAAGCCCATCGCCTGAAAGGCCTTGCGACACAGTCCGTGAAGCTCGTTGTAGGAGACCTTCATGACATTCCTCCCACTGTCGTGGTCTTGCCCTGCCGAGGGTCGGCGTTCATCTCTGGCAGCACCGTGTGCGCAATCTGCGGAGCCAGCGGGAAGCTCCAATCATCAAATGCGACAGGGTCCTGCGGTTCGGCGTTGAGTTCCTCCACCAGCGGAGCTCCCTGGAAGAGCGTGATTCGCACCCAACGATCAGACTTGGGATCGAAACGACTGGCACCGAAGAACGACAGCTTGGTCCGCAACAGGTGCATGGGCTTCATGTCGCGCGCCCACAGGTTGGCGCGTATCTCGCCGAAAGAGGTGCTGGCCATGCTCTGAATGCGGCGAACGATATCCTTGTGGCGCGGGCAATGGATCAGGAATTCCACCACCAAGGCACGAGGGTGATCTTCCAGGTACTGACTGATCGCCGCATGGGTATCCGCGACACGCGGGGCAATCGCCAGCTTCATTTCCTTGTCGGCACCCGCTTCCCTGTCGCGGACTCCCAAGCGGGGCTCCTCCTTCTCTACCGAGCGATACCAGAACCAGTGGCGATTCTCGGCGAGTGAAAAATCGACGCGCAACGCCCAGTCGTAGTGCGTTTCGATCACCTGCTTGAGGTGAACCAGCGGCATGTCAGGGGTCAGTTCCAGGCTTTCCTCCACCGCCATCAGGTCCTCATAGCGGTCGACGATACTCGGGTACAGTTCCAGTAGCAGAGTATTTACCAGCTCCTGAGCCTCGAGCCCATGCTGCTGGTAACTCCAGTCGATCAGCTCTTGCCAGAGCTCCGGCGACAGCGGCACGAGTTCGAGCCAGGTCATCAGCTCAGGCAACGACGCCACCGTGGCCTGGTTGCGCAGGGTCTGCTCGTGATCGTCCGTGACCGTCTGGCGCAGATGAGTCTCGGCGCGCTTGAGGAGTGCCAGCAGACGTGAACGCTCCTGCTCTCCCGGTGCCTGTGCCGTCACCTCGGCAAGCGCCAGTTCTCGGCTTTCCACCCAGCGCTGTACCAGCTGCGGATGATTGATCAGGAACGGCGCCATCCCGAGGCCGGTGGAGTTGCCGATGCCCAGATAGCGCTTCAATGAGGTTGCCAGAGGTGCGGCGGTCTCGGGTGCCTGGGCACGGGCCATGTGCTCTATCTGCTGGATCGAGAAGTGACGCAGCAGATAGACGCCCAGCATCTGGGCAGAAAATGGCCGATGGAAATCCGCGTTGTCCTTGAGACGGTCATAATCCGCGATGCCGAACTTGCCATTACCGTAGACGGCCGTGGTCCGATACAGATAGCCGACCCGGGTCAGCCACTCAGGATCAGGTTGCTGGCCTGCACTCAGTGCCTCCAGGAAGCTTGCGAAGTTACGCAAGCTGCGATTGGCACGCGAAAGGACCAGCAGTCTCGGGTGCTGGCGCCCGGCTTCCTGCAACGGCACATTGGCCGCCATCTGCTCGAGAAGCGCATCATCCACATCCCCCTCCACTACGCCGAAGGTGACATCCCAGGCCTCGGCAATGACGCGGTCAGAGCGTGCGGAATCCTCAAGCGCCTGAGAAAATATGACGCCGTGATAACGCTTGCCGGGCGTCTGCAGGCAGTAGATCGCCACCCCGTGACCGAGGGCATCCAGTTCGAATCGGGTCGTGGTGATCTTCCATTTTTCATGTGCCATCTGGCGCACCAGACTTCTCACGAAACTCAGGCGACTGGCATGCAGGCTGCCGAGACGCTCCAGCTGCATCACATCGTCCGGTGCCCGCAGTCGCAGACGTTGCTCGGTGGATGAGAGGCGCGCGCCCTGGTGATTGCGAGACATATCAACGCTCTCCTGCGTCTTCCGGGGCCGGCATGGCTGGCCGCTGGCTGGTGATTCCCTGCGCACGTGCCATCGCGAAGGCTGATTGAGGTCCTGTCCACAAGGAGGGCAGCAGCACCAGCGAGACAGGGATGGCCGTGATGACGATGAACTGCTGAAGCGCACTGATCTGACCGGCCCCCATATAGAGGAGTATCGCAGCCATCAACGCCATGCTGATGCCCCAGAAGGCACGCACCAGCGGGCTGGGGTCATCGTGTCCGGCACTGACGACAGCGATCGCGTAGCTCATAGAGTCACCGGTGGTGGCGACGAAGATGGTGGTCAGCGTTAGGATGGCAGCTGCCATTGCGGTTCCGCCGGGCAATGCCTGCGCCACGGTGAGGGTCGCGACATCGAACTGGAAGTTGTTGAGCGCTTCGGTGAGGTCGATCACGCCGGTGAACTGATAGAAGATGCCCGCCCCGCCCAGCAGGGTGAACCAGACGGCGGTGGCCAGTGGCGCCAGCACGGCAACGGTCAGGATCATCTGACGGATGGTTCTGCCCTTGGAGATGCGCGCCACGAAGATCGCCATCAGCGGGCCATAGCCGAGGAACCAGGCAAAGAAGAATACGGTCCACCACTGCATCCACCAGTCTGGAGCGCTCTGTGCCGTCATGGTCGACATGGTGAAGAACGAGCTCAGATACTCGCCAAAGCCCTGGGTGAAGGCATTGACCATGAACAGGGTCGGCCCGAAGACGAAGATTACCGCTGCCACGCCCAGCGCCAGGAAGACGTTGAAGCGCGACATGATCTGGATGCCCTTGTCGATGCCGGTCACGGCCGAGGTGACGTAGATCACCCCGAGCACTACCAGCACGCTCAGCTGCGTCGAATAGTCATTGGTCACGCCAAAGAGCTCATGCAGGCCAAAACTGACCTGGGTGGCCAGAAAACCGATGGGGCCCACCGTTCCTGCCACCACGGCGATGACGCACATGGCATCCACCACGCCGCCCAGCTTGCCCTTCATGATCTTCTCGCCGAATACGGGATACAGCAGCGTTCTCGGCTGCAGGGGCTGGCCCTTGTCGTAATGGGCATGCGCCAGCACGATGGCGGTCAGGCTGCCCAGAATGGCCCAGGCAAGAAAGCCCCAGTGCATGAAGGATTGCGCCAGTGCAGGCGCGATGGCGTTCGCAGTGCCCGGCTCGGTATCAAAGGCAGGCGGCGTCACCAGGAAGTGGTACACCGGTTCGCCGGCAGCGAAGAAGACCCCACCTCCCGCCAGCAAGGTGCACATGATGATCGACACCCACTTGAAGGTGGATAGCTCAGGCGTTCGCGTGCCACCGATACGGGCACTGGCCGCAGGCGTCGCGGTCAGCCCCAGGGCAATGAAGAAGGTGAGCAGCAACAGAATCTGGAAGTAGCTGCCCAGTGTTCTGGCGGTCCAGGCAAAGCCGGCACTGATGGCGTGCGCGACCCCTTCAAGATCAAACAGGGACAGGCCGACGAACAGCAGTATGAAGCCGATGCTGCAGGTCAGAACGACAGGGTCACCAAAGCGGTACTGACCTTGTGGTAACGCATCCGACGTGGCAGACGTCGTGGTCTTGCGAGATGAAGTCATGTGGCATTCCTCTGACGAGCTCTCGTCATTGGCAGGCATTTATTATGGTTGTTGGTTGCCGAGCGATACCCTGAGGATTCCTGGCTCGGCACAGGTGCCATGGCATAGCGTTACGGCGATCAGGCGGGCGCGGTCTCCTGACGGGTCGCGGCGCGCTCGAGGAGCGCGACCCAGTTCTTGCCCATGATGCCGGCCACTTCGTCCTCGGACATGCCGACCTTGCGCAGACCGGCAATCAGGTTGGGGAAGTCACGACTGTCTCGCAGCCAGGACAGCGGACGCGGCCAGTCAGCGTTGCTGGCACTGCCTTCACCGTAATCCATGTCCTTGGACCAGCGACCATTGCGCATCCACTCCAGAATGGACACCGGCTGGTTCTGGCACAGGTCGGTGCCAATCCCCAGGTGCTCGACGCCCATCAGGTCTGCGGTTCTGGCGATCATTTCGCAGTATTCGGTCAGGGTACAGTCGGAGCCATTGCGCAGATGGAAGGGATACGCCGAGAACCCCAGCAGGCCATCACTCTCCGCGATGGCCTTGAGCACCTTGTCGGACTTGTTGCGCTTTGCCGGATGGAAGCTTTCCGGGTTGGCGTGGGAAATGATCACGGGGCGCTCGGATATCTCGATCGCCTCGAGCGTGGAACGCTCTGCGCTGTGCGACATGTCGATGACCATGCCGACGCGATTCATCTCACGGATCACCTGGCGTCCGAAGCGTGTGATCCCGCTGTCTTCCGCCTCATAACACCCGCAGGCCAGCAGACTCTGGTTGTTGTAGGTCAGCTGCATGATCATCAACCCGAGGTCACGCATCACCTCGACCATGTCGATATCGTCCTCGATGGGGGAGCAGTTCTGCGCCCCCAGGATGATGCCGACACGCCCGCTGGCCTGCGCAACCGCGATGTCCTGCGGCACATGCACGGGCATGATCAGATCAGGCCAGGCCTCGAAACGGCGATTCCACTCGCCAAGACGCGACAACGTCTCTCGCGTCGTCTCGTGGTACACGAGGGTGGCGTGTACGGCGTCCAGCCCACCTTCACGCATCTGTTCAAATATCTCGCGTGACCAGTTGGAATACTGCAGGCCATCGATCGTCAGCATTGTCTTTGACATGGGGCCTCCTCACGCCTTGATGTAGCAGGTCTTCACGATGGTGTAGAACTCGCGCGCGTATCGCCCCTGCTCACGAGGCCCGAAGCTTGAAGCCTTACGTCCGCCAAAGGGCACGTGGTAATCCGTCCCCGCAGTCGGCAGATTGACCATCACGCAGCCAGTCTCGGCACGCGCCTTAAAGCTGCTGGCCAGTTTCAGGGAATTGGTGATGATGCCCGCCGTGAGCCCGAAGTGCGTGTCATTGAGTACATTGATGGCCTCTTCTGCGTCGCTCACCTTGATGACACAGGCGATGGGACCGAAGATCTCCTCGCGATTGATGGCCATGTCGTTGCTGGTATTTACCAGCAGCGCCGGACTCATGAAGTAGCCGTCGGTAGCGCACTCCACACGCTCGCCGCCGCAGACCAACGTTGCCCCCTCTTGCTGTGCGCGCTGCACCCAGGACAGATTTGACTCGAGCTGTCTGGCATCGACAGCAGGCCCCATGTGCACGCCCTCTTCCAACGCGTGGCCGACACATACCTGAGACAGGCGCTGAGTCAGCTTTTCCACGAACTCGTCATGGACCGATTCCATCACGATCAACCGCGAAGATGCCGTGCATTTCTGGCCAGTGCCTGAGTAGGCACCATTGAAGGCTGCCTCGACGGCCAGCTCCATGTCGGCATCATCGGCGATGATCAGGGCGTTCTTGGAGCCCATCTCCAGCTGGCACTTGACCAGATTGGCGGCAGTGGCCGCCGCCACTCGGCGACCCACTTCCAGAGAGCCGGTGAAGGACAGGGCATGAATGTCGGGGCTGGAGATCAGTTCATCCCCGATGCTGCTGCCCGGGCCCATCACCAGATTGAAAGTGCCTGCCGGGAGTGACTGGCGATGAATGATTTCGGTCAGCGCCCATGCGCTTGCAGGGACCAGATTGGCCGGCTTGAAGACGACCGAGTTGCCGAAGGCCAGCGCAGGGGCAATCTTCCAGACCGCTGTCGCCATCGGGAAATTCCAGGGGCTAATCACACCGACGACACCGACAGGCTCCCGACGGACCTCGACCTCAACGCCAGGACGTACCGAGTCTGCGCGTTCATCAATCTGACGCAGCACTTCAGCGCCGTAGTAATGGAAGAACTGCCCGGAGCGATGTACCTCACCCACTCCCTCCGCCAGGGTCTTGCCCTCTTCACGCGCCAGCAGCTCACCCAGCTCCGCCTTGCGGGCGATCAGCTCATCGCCGATGGCCATCAACACGGAATAACGTTGCTCGAGACCCGACTGGGCCCATTGTGCCTGGCCACGCTTGGCCGCCTGGATGGCATCGGCAACCTGATCGACACTGGCCTGCGCATATTGGCCGATGACATCACGGGTATCGGACGGATTGAGATTGGCGATGCTGCCCTGACCTGCGACCCACTGACCATCGATGTAGAGATCGTGAACAGCGGCGTGAGTGGCGGTAGTGGTGTGGTGTGACATGTGAACCTCCTTGAACGCGGTGACAACAGACTAGGAGGACCAGTGGGATAAAGATAATCAATAATAAATACTCTATGATAAGTTTCTCTTACCACCTTGAAGAGGATCGACGCGATGGTCGCAGAGCTGAAGATCACGCCACTGCGTTATGTACTGGCAGTGGTAGATCACGGCGGTTTTCACGCTGCCTCTCGTTATCTGCATCGCACCCAGCCTGCCCTGTCGATGGCCATCCGCGAGCTGGAAAACCGCCTGGGGGAGGCACTGTTCGAAAAGGGTGCCAAGGCGACCCTGACGCCCTATGGCAGCTACTGCGTGCCACGCTTTCGAGAGCTGATCAATCAGCATGATCGTCTGAGCCGGGAGCTACAGGCGCGCGCCGCCAAGGAAGCAGGCCAACTGGACATGGCAGTGGTGCCGTCAGTGGCCAGCCGACTGATGCCGAAACTGCTCTCCGAGTTCGTCAGCCGCTATCCGGGTATCAAGGTCGGTCTCCACGATGGCAACGCCGATTTCGTTCGCGAGCAGGTCATCAGCGGTCAGGTCGACATCGGCATCACCAGCCTGTGGGGGTTGGAGGAAGAATTGCTCTTTCATCCGTTGTTTCATGACGAAGTCGGTGTGGTCTGCCGTGACGATCACCCCCTGGCCGAGCGCCAGACTCTGACATGGCAAGCACTGGAGACAGAATCTCTGATCGGCAATGGCACCTCGCGGCTGTTACAGGGCACGGCGGCCGAGTCACTGCTCGAGATGCATGCCTTGTATATCTCCAACATGATTTCGTTGACCGCCACGCTGGTCGCCGGGATGGGGGTCACGACGCTGCCCCGCCTGGCGTTTCCGCAGGAATATGAGCGCCTGCGGTTCATTGAGCTCGCTGAACCGCGGGTCAGTCGCGAAGTGGGCCTGATTCGCCGCAAGGGAGCCAGCTTGTCGCCGGCGGCGCAGGCCATGGAGAGCTTCATCATTGAAAGCCTCGCCGCCGAGCAATGAGCCCTTCATGCCCCGTCGCCGGATCCTTGGCCCGCGCCTTTCGATAGTGACGCTGTCGCCCACGGGATGTCGGCTCGGGTAGCGGCCATGCGAAGATAGCGCTCCGAAACGCCCAGGGCGTTACCCCCCCGCCAGGTTTTGACAGGAGGCATGCGTGTATTCGATTCGTCTGTGGGCCGCACGTCACGCACGACTGCTGGAGCTCACCTATCAGGCCGTCGAGCCGGTGATCATCAAACTGCAGCCGTTGTGGAAGTCCGTCGGTTACGCACGCGCCGAGAAGCCCGTCGCCAGGCTGGAGCAAGCCTGCAAGGGCTTGCTATTTGACTGTCAGATGTGTGGCCAGTGCATTTTGAGTTCGACCGGCATGTCCTGCTCAATGAACTGCCCCAAGCACCTGCGCAACGGCCCCTGCGGCGGTGTCATGCAGAATGGCAACTGTGAAGTCGAACCGGACACGCGCTGTGTCTGGGTGGAAGCCTGGGAAGGCAGCCAGCGGATGAAGGACAACGACGCGATCCAGATCGTGCAGTTGCCGGTGGACCATCGCCTGCAGGGCACCTCATCTTGGCTGCGCGTGGCTCGGCAAGCCGCTGAACGCCGAGAGAGCCTGAAATGACCTCCAGACTCACTATCCCGGACAACACCCAACCGCCACCTACCGAGCGCGATAGCAACGTCGGTCACCTGGAGAGAGTGCTTCGCAGCGGTCAGTTTGCCGTCACCGCCGAGCTGGCACCGCCCGACTCGGCCGATCCACAGGAAGTGCATGCGCGCGCGCAGTTGTTTGCCGGCCATGTGGATGCCATGAACGCCACCGATGGCTCGGGTGCCAACTGCCATATGTCGAGCGTGGCGATGTGTGCCCTGCTGGCCCGCGAAGGCCATGAGACGGTGATGCAGATCTCGTGTCGTGACAGAAACCGCATCGCCATCCAGGGCGATGTACTGGGGGCTGCGGCGCTGGGCATCCGCAACCTGCTGTGTCTGACCGGGGATGGCGTGCAGGTCGGGGATCACCCCGAGGCCAAGCCGGTGTTCGATCTCGACTCCCTGTCGCTGCTGGAAATCGTCGCCGGGCTGCGTGACAAGCACGCCTTCGCAAGCGGCCGAGCACTGACCTCAGCGCCCCAGGTATTTCTGGGCGCAGCCGCCAATCCCTTCGCCCCGCCCTTCGCGTTTCGCCCTCACCGCCTGGCCAAGAAAATTGCCGCCGGCGCCCAATTCATCCAGACACAGTACTGTTTCGACCTGCCGCGCTTTCAGGACTTCATGCATCGTGCCCGTGATCTGGGCCTGCTGGAGAAATGCTTCATCCTGCCCGGCGTCGGCCCGCTGGCCTCGGCACGCACCGCCGAGTGGATGCGCCGCCATGTTCCTGGCGTGCATATCCCGGATGACGTACTCAAGCGCTTGAAAGGGGCCAGGGATCAGAAGGCGGAAGGCCGAGACCTCTGCATCGAGATGATCCAGCAGTTACGTGAGATAGAAGGTGTGAGCGGCGTACATATCATGGCGCATCGTCAGGAAGCCTTCGTGCCCGAAATCATCCAGCGCGCGGGCATTCCAGGGGCGCGCATGCCATGGACACCCGAACCTCGCCCAACTCCTTTTTCGTAAACCCGCTAGGCTCTGACTCATAGCGTCACACTTCAGGAAGCAACGACAGAGTGATGACCAACAACGAGAGTGATATCCGCTCGGGCACTCTTGCCGATATCACGCGGGCGTTGGCGAGGCCGGTGGCGGCGTTTGTGTTCTTCTGTCTGATGCCGGTTCAGGTTTGGCCTACGGCCGGTACTACCTCAGGAAGCCGACAAACGGTACGAGATACTGGCAAATGAATCATCTGATACCCTGAAGAGGTATCAGGTGAAGTCACGGGAGAGAGCTATGCAAGCCACTATCAAAGAGTATCGCCCAAAACCAGCCGCTCGGAAGGACGACTTCTGGAGGGCTCTGGGTCTTCCCTCGCGTGGAGCCAAGCTGCATGAAGCGCTGAGTGCCGGCATCTCGTACAAAGTCTATACCAAGCTCACTGAGATCTCCGGGCTTGAGAGCAAGGAGTTGGCACGGTATGTGGTCATTCCTCCGGCAACCCTGAAGCGTCGTGCCGATACTGGCTACTTCAAACCTGCCGAGGGCGATCGGCTTTACCGTTTCGCTGAGGTGTACAAGAGCGCGGTGGACCTGTTCGAAGGCGACAAGGCGAAGGCGAAAGAATGGTTGCTCAGCCCCGTGCGTGGGCTGGGGGGCCGTCGACCGGTCGAGATGGTGGCTACCACTGCTGGCGCCGAAGCCGTTCTAGATCTGATCGGCCGGCTTGAGCATGGCGTCTTTGCATGACTGTGGTGCGCGGTTATCGGCTCGTTAAGCGGAAGTGGCTAAAGACAGCCTTTGATGGGGAAGGGGCTCGGCTGTACGGCGGGCGCTGGAACAGCAAAGGCAAGGCCTGTGTGTACCTCGCGAGCACAGAGTCATTGGCCATGCTCGAGGTGATGGTTCACCTGGAAGACAATCAGCTACTGAAGGAGTATGCGCTCCTGGAGGTGACATTCCGGGAGGAGGTGCTAATGCAGCTCCCGGAGGACGTTCTGCCAGCAGATTGGCGAGCTGAACCGGCGCCACCCTCCACAGCCGAGATCGGGGACGACTGGCTTGAGGGACAGTCGAGCCTAGTTCTGGCGGTTCCGAGTGTGGTCGCGCCCCGAGAAACGAACTACCTCGTTAATCCAGAGCACCCCGCTTTTCTGGCGCTGGCCCAGGGTGCCGAAGAGGTCGATTTCACTCCAGATCGTCGCCTGTAGTGCCCGCTCCTCCGTGTCAGCGCTTCCCTTGGACCGGGAAAGCCGTGTGTTGCCCTTTCTTTCTGTCAGGAGCGCTATTGCCTCGCTCCTTCGCCCCTCTGACACTGTCTGCCTGCACAGCACTCGAGAGGGAGACGTTGCCCTTCCAACATGATGACGCTACCCCTTGCAGAGTCGAAATGCTGGGGCAGTCGCCTAGCGATTCTCGCTATACCCTGCCGTTGATGGCTGGGGAGGTTCGGGACGGGTTTCCATCCACGCGGATGCGGCACTTGATCACGTCTTGGGCCCCACCGAACACCTGATCCCTCACCCCAGCGCCAGCGACGTCTGTCGAGCCAAGGCCGACAGCATGTTGGGCCAATGGCATGGCCAGCGGCGCTGCTGTCGGGGGACCCCGAGCCCCCGTCTATCGCGCTGCGTGGCGTAGAGTTTAAGGCTTGGGGCATAGTAATCTACACCCCCATCATCGCCGTCGCCGAGGCCGAATGATCGGGTTTCAAAAATGCTTGTAGGCTTAACGAGAGGGCCATGCTGCTTTGGAGCAATCATCAATACCGACACGGGCCACGTCATCTCTCATGAGATATCCGCAACCGACGCTGTAAATTCACCTTGATCCAGTCCATAAGTGCCTGTCTGGTCAAAGAATGCTCATCGGATTTACCTCGATCAAGACATATCTGTAGGATATCCAGGCCTCCTGAGCATTCCCCAGAAACACCTACGCCGGTAGTCGATAGTCAGTAGCCGACCCGCTTTAGAGGACGGCCATTCAGCTTCTCAACCATCTTGGGTAACTCTGCATTACTAACATGGTGTAAATCCATTGATGACTGACACTAACGCTGGCCAAGGACGCCATGAAGCCACTGATTTGCTGTGGGCTCCACTCCTCATTTAGCTGACCGGCAACGGCGGCCATCATGCTTGGAAGGCGCTTTATCCACTTGGTAGCAGTGCGGTGACGATGATCACTGAGTGTCTGAGTCTGCTCGGGATCATAGTCATCAGCGGTGGCGTTGCGGCGAATCTCACGGCTGATCGTGCTGCTGTGGAGATTCAGCTCCCTGCCGATCTGGCGCTGGCTCATGCCCAAATCATAGTGGGCGTGGATCTGGTATCGTTGGGGCTGGGTCAGCTGTCGGTATTCCATACTCTGCTTCACTTTGGTCGGTGAGCCGAGAAGGGTACCGGCGCTGGCCCTCCTGCCTCTACCGTGCGGTCCAAAGTGCTGCGGTTATTCTATGAATCCAAGTCTATGAATCCAGGATTTTCACTAGGCAAAAATCAAGCCTCTCAAATTATCTCCGATTATGCGCCACACAGGAAGAAATAACTTGCGCTAATAGAACCATTACCAGCATCCAATATTCACAGAAGGGGAATGTAAAACTTTAGTATTAATTTATAATACATTAATGTAAGATCGCCATTTTACATGAGAGTTAACTATGTTTCGTACTGTCTTCGTAATAGCCAAATCAGGGGCATGGCTCGTCAAGAGCGATGAACGCAATCATCACACTCAGTTATTCACCACACAGAAGGCGGCAGTCTCCTACGGACGTGAAATTGCCAAGGCAATGAAGGCCGATCTTGTCATTCGCACAAATATCAATACGCTGGGTAAGCCATGATAACGGGTAGCGTTTCATTTCAGCTGTCCGACCGGCTCATTTCACGAAACTCAGCAACACGCATATTTTTGACAGTCGTTGAAGACTCTCACTTTGGGACTCGTGCATAGCCACTCGGTTGAGGCGTTCCTAGCAGCTTTCCGCTGGCAAATACCCTGAAGCATTCAAGAGCGCCAAGCTTTTCACAGGATTGGCAACCGGTCTAAGGGCTTCACTGGTTGGTGAGGAGCATCCCTTCTCTGACCGCCACCCCATGACTTCAAGCATGGCCTAGCGCTTACCCTACCAGACCCACCGGCCCGTAAGACGTATCACAATCAACCACTCTGCGAGCAGACAGATACAACACCAGAGGCCCAATCGCTTCATTGATGACTACGCCAAAAAAAATAATATCATCAGGGCTGACTGAGCCGTGCCTTTGCACAGCCTGGGACCTAACAACCTAGAACATCAAGTCGCCCCACCATGGCTTATTTTCAAGCCTTTGGCTTAGATGCTTCCAGTTCACTCCCAAGCCTCCGTGCAGCGTCTTGCTTTGTCGCAGCCAATATCAAGAAAGCTACAATATTTCAACGCCAGAACTTATCGTTATCGACGATATTACTACCAGCGCTGTACTCCTTGAGCTTGCCGACTCTGAAGATAACGTCTTCCTTCAGCATGACTTCTCGCGGCCTCCACTAATAGGGTGATCCTGCGTAGAAATCAGCTTCACCAGCTTCCAAAGACACTGACTAGTCGCATCAGATGACCTTGACCTAACCCTAGGCGAGAAACGTTCTACGTTAAGCGACAGAAGAATGCACGACACTTCCTGGGTCAGGTAACCTTTCGTTGAGGGGGCAACCTTACCCATCACGTTGGAGTCTAGAAGTATTGAATCTCTCCACACGCCATTACCTACCGACAAGCCTCTCACACCTAGCAGACTGGTAAACGCAACGCTGCGTCACACCAACTCTTTACCCTCTCCTCTCAAATGCAACCAATCATGCTGTTATTCTAATATTGCAGCACAGCATTCTGACACTCCCTCTGCATTCTCTCGGCATCACCATCCTATGACAGGAGTGACGTCGAAGAGAGGCGGCATGAGTCGTCATATGGTGTGCCCCGCTCCCGAAGGAGTCAGCCAGATATCGCGTTGAGCACTCGCTGAGAAGTTAAGCGAGTCACCGATGCACCGCGCGTAAGGAGGCAATATGTCGCTTGATCCCGAAGGCCAGAAACGCCGTGAGTTCATGCGGGACTCACTGACCGTCATTCCTGCCGTCACCTTGGCCCCAAGCCTGCTATTCAGCCAGACGTCGGATGCGGCGACCCCACCTCTTCATCAGTACGCCCCCGCGTTTTTCAACGCGGAAGAATGGGAATTCATTCTCGCCGCCACCGATCGCCTGATACCTGAAGATGAACATGGTGCCGGGGCCTTGACGGCCAACGTCCCAGTCTTCATCGACAAGGAGCTGAGTGGAGACTACGGGCAAGCGAGCGACTGGTACATGCAAGGCCCCTTTCACCCGAACGCCGATCCCGTCTTTGGGTATCAGCTCCCCCACACACCTGCAGCACTCTATCGCTTGGGGATTCAGGGCGCTCGTCACCATGCCAAGCAAAAAACGGGACAGGAATTCACTGACCTTTCATCAGAGCAGCAGGAGGTGCTGTTAGCCGACCTGGAAAATGGACGAGCTGATTTTAAAGCCGCCGGGATACCCGACCTCCCCTCCGCCACCTTCTTTGCCTTTCTCTTGCAGAACACACGCGAAGGGTATCTCTCGGATCCCATGTATGGGGGAAACCGGGACATGGTGGGCTGGAAGATGCTTGGCTTCACGGGCGCTCGCGCCAGCTTCCGTGAGTGGGTCACACAGCATGATGTGCCCTATCCGCTCGGCCCAGTCAGCCTTGCCGGAAAGCGCGGCTGACCAGCACCGCTCAAAAGTCAGCCATTCCCCTCCGGACGACGGGTAACAGGAGCAACGGATGCCCCATTACAGAAATTGGCCAGTACGCCTCGCGCTCTTGGCGGCTGCCGTGAGTGCCGCAGGTGCGGCAATGGCCGTTCTCGGTGACAGCCCCACAAATAATCCGTCGCCTACCAGCACGGATATTACAGCCGATACCCAACTGATCCAGCGCGGCGCCTACCTGGCCCGAGCAGCAGATTGCATGGCGTGCCACACCCGTGAGGGTACGAGTAAAGAGTACGCAGGGGGGCGCCCCATCGAGAGCCCCTTCGGCACCATCTACGCAACCAATATCACACCAGCCCCCAAGGCAGGGATCGGAGGGTATCGTGAGCAGGATTTCGCCGCCGCCCTGCGACAAGGGGTTCGTGCGGATGGCAGTTATCTGTACCCGGCAATGCCGTACCCGTCTTATGCCAGTCTGAGTGACGACGATATCCAGGCACTGTATGCCTATTTCATGAAAGGGGTGGACCCTGTCACCGAGCCCGCACCGGAGACCTCTCTCAGCTTCCCATTCAATCAGCGCTGGGCGATTCGGTTCTGGAACTGGCTGTTCGTCGATGATGTATCGAATACCTCTTCCGCCAATCATTCCAGTGATCTCTCTGGTGATCGACAGCAACAGCTGGCGCGTGGACGCTACCTAGTACAAGGCGCGGGGCATTGCGGCAGTTGTCATACCCCTCGCGGCCTGTTCATGCAGGAAAAAGCGCTCAACGACCAAGACGGCGACAACTACCTGGCTGGAACTGAGCTGAACGAGTGGCAGGTTCCTTCACTGCGTGGCGGCGACTCGACGGGATTACGCGATTGGTCGGAAGACGATGTCATCGATTATCTGGCCACTGGACGCAATCGCCACGCCGCGACTGGCGGCGAAATGACCTCTGTCATTCAGCACAGTACGTCCCACCTCACTGATGCGGACTTGTCTTCCATCGCTGCCTACCTGACGACGCTGGGTGCCACGGACAAGCAACGCGTCTCGCCCGCCCCCGTCTCGACGCCACCTTCCCACACAGCACCGGATGCCACGACACGGCAACTGACGAGCGCGACTTCCCTCGACGAGGGGGCACGTCTGTATCTGGATAACTGCAATGCTTGTCATTTCGCCAATGGTAGAGGCGCAGATAGCGTCTTCCCCCCGCTTTCCGGCAACACCCAGGTCAACGCTGACAACCCGACAGCCCTGATCAGCACCATCCTGTATGGCGCACAGTTGCCGTCGACGCCAAAACGCCCGGAACGCTTGCAAATGCCAGGCTTTGACTGGCGCTTGAGCAACGAGGAAGCCGCCAGCCTGGCAAGTTTCGTCCGCCAGAGCTGGAGCAATGACGCCTCCCAGGTGACTCCTGAGCAGGTGGCTGAGGTGAGACAGGCACACGGGCCTGGTAGGCCGGCGCAACAAGGGCGCCCAGACTCCCTGGGCCACGCTCGCGAAGGCGCTGCCTCCACTTCCCCGTCGAACTGAAAGGAATCACGACATGTCCATCACACAACCAGACGTTGATGTCGTCATCATCGGTCTTGGCTGGACCGGCTCGATCATGGGCCTGGAAATGACGAGCGCTGGATTGAACGTGCTGGCGCTTGAGCGCGGAGCAGATCGGAGCAAAGAGGACTTCCTGTATCCCAAGCCTGCGGATGAACTCAAGTACGGCGTACGCCTCAAGATGATGCAACGCCCACGTCAGAGCACCGTCACGATACGACGCAATCGCCAGGAACAGGCCATCCCCCAACGTCATTGGACAACCTTCCATCCCGGTGATGGGGTGGGCGGTGCAGGTTCGCACTGGACAGGCGTGCTGTATCGCGCCACACCAAACGAACTGGCACTGAAGAGCTTTGCCGATCGCACCTTTTCTCCAGGCTTTTTGCCTGAGGACATGACCATCCAGGACTATGGCGTCAGCTATGAAGAGCTGGAACCTCACTATGACTTCTTCGAAAAGGTCGCAGGCTTATCCGGTCAGGCTGGCAATATCCAGGGGGAAATGATCGAAGGAGGAAATCCCTTCGAAGGTCCGCGCGAGAATCCATTCCCACTCCCTCCTTTGCCGAGAACCCTGACGGACACCTTGTTCACCAAGGCGACCCAGGCACTGGGCTGGCATCCATATCCCTACCCCTCTGCCAATGTATCGGGCGCTTGGACCAACCCCTATGGCATGCAATTGGGTCCCTGCAACTTCTGCGGCTTTTGCAGCAACTACGGATGCCTCAACTATTCCAAGGCATCCCCACAGACCTGCACGCTTGATGCACTCAAGCAACGCGAGAACTTCGCGTATCGGACGGGCTGTGAAGTCACACGGATCGTGAAGCACGAGGAAGATGAGACGGTCAAAGGGATCATCTATCGCGATGCTGATGGCAATGAGGTCTTTCAGCCTGCGGGCATGGTCATTCTTGCCTCATTTCCCTTATCCAATGTCCGCTTGTTGCTGTTGTCCGAGATTGGAGAACCCTATGACCCGGAAAGCAACACCGGGGTGGTGGGACGCAACTTCTCCTACCAGATCACGGGCTCCATGGATCTTTACTTCAAGGATCATCAATTCAACCCCTTCATCTCGGCTGGTGGCAGTGGACAGGTAATTGATGACTTCAGCCCCGATACCTTCGATACCGAGCAACACGGTTTCATCGGGGGCTCATACATCTACACCACCCAAGGCCCGGGAGGCGCTATCGGTGCACTACGCACTCCTCCGGGAACACCACAGTGGGGCAGTGAATGGAAAAAGCAGGTTCGCCAGCATTATGGCCATCACATGATGATAGGCACGACCGGGACGAACATGTCCTATCGGGATGTCTACCTCGACCTGGACCCCACCTACAAGGATCCTCATGGGGATCCCTTGCTGCGCATGACTTATGACTGGAAGGAAAACGATCTACGCATGACGGAGTTCATGGCGGAGCGAATGCGTGAGATCGTCGCCCAGTTACAGCCGGACTATCACACCGAGAGCGTCAAACAGCGAGGCGATCACTTTGATCCTTCGAGCTATCAATCAACCCACATAACCGGTGGCGCCATCATGGGAACAGACCCCAAGACATCGGTCCTCAATCGATATTTACAGCACTGGGATGCGCATAACCTCTTCGTCATGGGCGCCAGTGCCTTCCCGCAGAATATGCAGCACAACCCTACGGGGACGGTCGCAGCTCTTACCTATTGGTCGGCACAGCATATTCGAGAACGCTATCTGGATAACCCGGGGCCCTTGATGTCACCCAGTTGACTTCCCCTCGCCACGGCAAGGCATGTACTGAATCCAATGAGGCCTTCCAACCACGCAGTGGCATGTCGTACGAAACCACGACGCCTGGTGCTTTCAGATCAGAATGCGCAGGCGTCGGGGAAGCTCCACCCCCTTTCATGGCATCTCCGATCCACAGGCTATCGGGGGTGGTGATACCCACTTGGCGATCGCCAAAAACGCTCCGACGATAATGCTGCAACGAGGCGACGCCCCTTGCCAAACACTTCCCTCAGCGGCCCTCGTGCAGCCGCCTCATTTCAGCATGACGTATCTGACGCTATCTCCGTGACAGCCTCGGGATCATCGAAATGGGCGGTGATCCAGTCAACCAAGGCCTGCTTGGCCTGGGAATGTTCGGAGGGATCAACCTCGATCAAGGTGTAACCATGGTGTGTGTCATGACAAAACTCACGAAGCGCCACCAGGCTCCCAGACGCTAGCGCTTCATCGCACAACCCTTCCCATCCCAACGCTACGCCTTGTCCCGCAGCGGCAGCTTGCAACAGGAGGGGATAGTTGTTCATGACCAACTCTCGCTGCCCGACGCCATGCTTGACCCCCTGAGCCATGAAATACGCCGACCAATCCATCCAGGCCTGTCCCTGGGCAGCCGACAAGGTCAGCAGCGGGAGTTGGCAAAGCTGTTCAGGATGCTCAATGGGCCCGTGGCGTGCCAGAAAATCAGGGCTACAGATGGGAAAGACTCGCTCACGCAACAACCGAGGTCGTGTGTCCTCTTCCGCACAGAACAATAGTGCCACGTCGATATCCTGCATCGAGTGATCGAGAACGCCCTGGTTGGTCATGCAGTGAACCGCAATACCCGGATTGAGCCGTCGGAACTCGGGCAGGTTAGGCATCAACCATGCACTGGCAAAGGCGAAATCGGTCAAGATATTGAGAGACGGGGGAGTCGTCAGCTGCTGAATGTCGTTGATACTTCTCTCAATGACAGCAAACCCTTCCTGCACGCTCTGGAACAGCTGCTCACCTGCTTCCGTCAAGCTGACTCCACGATGCACTCGTTTGAAGAGCGTCACCCCCAACGCATCTTCGAGCGCTCGGATCTGCTGACTGACGGCAGATTGGGTCGAGCGTAATTCCTGGGCAGCGTGCGTGAAAGCACGATGACGTGCCGCCACCTCGAACACACGCAACAGGTTGGGTGACACATGACGACCGATGTTTGCCATAAGCTCAGGTAATACCCTCTGATTAACAATGGGCCAGTTTACAGATTAATGCCGCTCATGGAGACTCGCGAATTGCATAATATCTTATGATGCTCCAGCCCTCTCAGATACCGCCGTTACGGCATGCTCCATAACCAAAAATGATGCAAAGAGCTTATGACTCGACTAGCCGCCCTTTCATGTCCTGCGCCACACCAGACGATTGCCTGCTATCGAGCTATCTCCCCCTTTACTGGGTAGCGACTTCCCCTCTTGTGCGCCTGCAGTATCGAGGCCCTGCGCAGGGTGTCAGCCGCCGCTTATCCTCCCCGCTTGAGGACAGGGCCACAGCGTCAAGAGCAGCGAATCATTCAGGGGGCACGAGGCCTGGGGCTCATGATGCTGTCACCAACCCGGCGCGCTCTCGCGCATTCACTTCGCTGATCCGACTCATTCAACCACCGGCTACTCGATTATCAGGATGTGAATCACCGTTACGTCGATTTCACGGCTAGACCACGCGCGAAAATCGCCACTCGCAGGCAAGGCGCTATGACGAAAAACAATATGGCTGCAGGACCGTCAGGCACCACAAGTGATGAGCAGCATCCATAAGACAAGAGGCACCACAGGCTTCAAGGCATGCCACCTCGATGCCTGCAGCCTGCAAGTGCACTGATACCCATGAGATCAATATGGCGAGCGGCGACCCTGTCCCCCCCTTGAAGCCCTGTCCGGCTGACACGGTTTTCCAGGACATCGTCGTATCAACTCCCCTCTCCCCGTTATCGCAGGAGCTTGAGATTGAGCATGACACCAAAGGATGTAGCGCATCTTGCCACGCATGATGTGCCTCAAACGGATTCCAGCAATCACCTCAACCACGCGGTCTTTCGCTATTCACTGATCGCCATCGTACTGCTCGTGGCGTACGCCATGGGCTTCACAGAACAGGCCACCGCCTTCTTCGGATATTGCCTCGACTGGATTGGCAATACCTTCGGCTGGTATTACATGCTGGCCGTCACACTCTATGTCATCTTCGTGGTCGGTATCGGCATGTCACGCTTCGGGCGCATACGACTCGGACCTGACCACTCGCGTCCCGAGTTCTCGACGCTATCCTGGGCGGCCATGCTGTTCGCCGCGGGCATCGGCGGCGCGATCCTCTTTTTCGTGGTATCCGAGCCACTGTCGCACTTTCTGACACCTCCGGGTGGCTCAGGGACGACGGAAGAGATGCAACGCAGGGCCATCGTGCAGACCTTCATGCACTGGGGGATTTCCGGCTGGGGAGTCTTTGTGGTGATGGGGATGGCGCTGGCCTATTTCAGCTATCGTCACCGATTGCCGCTTGCGATTCGCTCGACCCTTTTCCCGCTGCTTGGCAAGCGTATCTACGGCCCCATTGGCAATGCGGTGGACATCACGGGGGTACTCGCCACCGTCTTCGGGATCGCCACGGCACTCGGGATAGGCGTGATGCAGATGAATTACGGCCTGAACTATCTGTTCGGCGTCGATGAGGGGCTGGTCTCTCAGATTCTGATCATCATCATGGTCATCGTACTGGGCACGATGTCTGTGGTATCGGGTGTCGAAAAAGGCATCCGCCGCCTGTCAGAACTGAACCTGCTGCTGGTCGGTGGGCTGGTGCTGTTCGTGCTACTTCAGGGGCCCACGCTACATCTTCTCAATGCACTGGTGACCAATGTTGGTGACTATGCCACCGCCTATCTGGGCTTGAGCTTCGAAACCTACGCCTATGCCCCCGACAAACAGTCCTGGTTCAATAGCTGGACCGTCTTCTTCTGGGGCTTCTGGATTTCCTGGGCCCCGTTCGTAGGCCTCTTCCTGGCACGTATCTCCCGCGGTCGAACCATTCGCCAGTTTGTGGCCGGCGCGCTCTTCATCCCGTTGTCTTTCGTGATGATCATGATGAGCGTCTTCGGTAACTCGGCCATTGAACTGGTGCAATCCGGTGCCGTGGAACTGGGCGAGCAAGCGCTCAATACACCGCAAACCAGCATCTACACCTTCCTCGAACAATTGCCCGGTGTCGGCTTTACTGCGAGCCTGCTGACACTGCTGAGCATCGTGTTCTTCGTGACATCAGCAGATTCCGGGGCACTGGTACTCGCCAACTTCACCTATGTGCTACGTGACGTGAACCACGATGCCCCCATTCGACTACGCATCCTGTGGTCCGTCCTCATTGGAGTCATCACCATCGCGCTTTTGATGGCCGGTGGCCTCAAGACCCTGCAAAGTGTTGCCGTGATCACGGCTCTCCCCTTCTCTGTCGTCATCTTCATGGTGATGATCAGCATGTACCGCGCGCTGAGCATTGAAAGCGAGAAATCCGAAGCCCGTCAGATGGTTTCCGTTGTCAGCGGTGAAGACAGCGATTGGCGTGAACGACTGACGCGTACCCTCGATGGCTCTACACGTCATGGCGCTGCCAGCATACTCAAGCACTCTGTGCGTCCGGCATTGCAGCAGCTGGCCAGCGAGTTGCAAGCACACGGCCATCAGGCATCGGTCACGAACCGCGACAGTGAAGAGGTGGAGGGTGGGTGTCCGACCCTGCAGGTTGATTTCCCTGGCGCTCCCAGTTTCCTGTATCAGGTGCGTCCATGCCGCATGCGTACCCCGAGCTTCCTACCGGCAGATGATGACTACTATCTACGACTGGATGTGCATCTCGCCGAAGGGGGCATCGGTCAGGATCTCAATGGCTTCACACGCACGCAGGTCATTCATGACGTCTTGAATGAATACCAGCGGCATCTGCAATTCCTCAGTCAGGTCGATAAAAACCTCGATCTGGCCAATATCCCGGGGGGACACATGATGACGGAGCCGATGGATGAAGCGCCTTCTCAGTCGCCCCAGGATTCGCAACCCGCCACGACAACACCCTTGGCGGGCCCTGGCTGAGAGTCGTGAGCTCTACAATCGCATGACGCAGGGGAGCGCCACCGTCCTGTAACGACACAGGCACCCGAAAGCGGGTGCCTGTGTCGTTTCCTTCACGGGAAATGGATGCCTGAGTGCATGCTATCGCGACCCCGCCAAGCTGGACTACCCACCCCTTGAGTGCCCACGTGGTCGCGGGTGCAATTCACCGATGGCGCCTCAGCAGGTCGATGGCACTAGCCAATGGGAGGCCACATCCCTGACAGAATGTCTGTGTGCCGACCTGACAGGCTCCCAGTGCAAAAGCCTCCCCTCCTTGTATGACGTCTCTCTATTGCACTCCCCCCCAGCGTTGGCGAGACATATCATCACTCAGCAGCTCCCGGAAGGAACTCGGAGAGACTGGCGGACCAAGGTAAAACCCTTGAAGTTGATCACAGGACAAACTGGTGACTTTCTCAAACTGCTCAGTCGTCTCGACCCCCTCGACGGTCACATTGAGTGATAGCGCGTGACCCATTCGAATAATGGCATCCACGACCGCCTCATGACGCTCAGAATGATCGAGGTACATCAGAAAACTACGATCAATCTTGATGCCATCGAATGGATAGCTTTGCAGATACCCCATGGAAGAGTAATCCGTTCCAAAGTTATCCATCGACAACCGAACCCCAAGGGTTTTCAGGTTGCTCATCGTCGTCAGTACTGCCTCAGAGTCCTCCCGCATGATGCTTTCGGTAAACTCAAGCTCCAACCGGTCAGGAGACAAGCCGGTCTCCTCGAGCACTCGCTGGATACGCTGCACCAGGTCATGGCGCTGGAACTCCACGGGCGACAGATTGACTGACACCCACAGCGTGTCCTTCCAGCTCATGACATTCCGGCACGCCTCGCGCAAGACCCAGTCACTGATTTCGAAGATCATGCCGTTTTCTTCCGCCAAAGGAATGAAGCAGGCAGGCCCCAATACCCCCCGGATAGGATGGTGCCAGCGCACCAGTGCTTCCGCACCGATAACCTCCTGGGTTACCGCATCGACACGAGGCTGAAACTCAAGCTGAAGTTCCTTGCGCGCGACAGCTTGGCATAGATCCATTTCCAACTGGCGCCGCTCCATGATGCGCTCAGTCATTGAGGGGTCATAGACACATGCCAGATTTCTGCCTTGCGACTTTGCCTCATAGAGCGCGATATCCGCACTTCGCAAAAGCGCATCGTGCGTCAATGCATGATACGGCGCCGCAACGATGCCAATGCTCGTTCCAACATGAATGACGTTCTTCTCGACCTTGATCGGTTGATTGATCTTGTCAATCAGGCACTGACTCAGCTGCTCTGCATCATGGGATGTCTTGCACTGTGTCGCCACAACGATGAATTCATCTCCCCCGAGCCTTGCGACCATGTCCCGATCATCTGTGCAATCGCGTATCGTTTTCGCGATTTCACAGAGCACATGATCTCCGATAGCGTGGCCGTAGGTATCATTGACCGGCTTGAAGCGATCAAGATCGAGGGCCAGCACGAATAACGGGTGATGACCGCTCACTCCAGTACTCAGTTTTTCTTCAAGGAACCGGTCAAGGCGGTGACGATTGGCGAGACCTGTCAATGGATCGTGTTGACTGATATGTTCAATCTTGGCCTTGGCTTCCATTTCACGCGTAATGTCACACACGGTTCCCTGATAGCCCTTTAGCTCTCCCCCGACACGAAATTCACAGGCAAAAATCTGACAATATCTCACGCGCCCCTCGCCATCCCGCAGCTCACACTCGATGGGCTGACGCCCGGCCGCCGCCCCACGAGTGGCAATGGCCACCAAGGTCGACGCGTCGTAATGCAAAAGCTCTGACAACGGCCTTCCGATCCACTCCGAAGTTGATAACCCTGTCAGCGGCTCGAAGCGCTCAGACAGATAGACCAAGACCTGGTCTGTATCGGATTGCCAGATCCAGTCGGACGAAATTTCTGACAGATTCTTGAAGCGCTGCTCGCTGACTTTCAAGGCGCCCTGCACTTCATCCACAACCTTGCTGGCATGATTGATACGCTTGCGAAGCCATATCAACAGGAACAGTACCAGCCCCCCTACCAGTACCCAGATAGGCAGCACCTTGATGAGGATATTTTGGCCATAAGCGGTTTTCTGCCATTGCACCACAATATCCCCAACCCCCTCGCTGGCGAGAATCACGTAGGGTTCCTCGAGGTCTTCCCCTGCTCCAATGCCAGCACGCAAGCCTTTCAGGTCATAACTTTCGGCCAGTGCGGCCAGTTTTGTCGCATCCAGGATGTCAACATACAAAAGATAGGAAAGCGTCTCGAACTGTACATAAGAACTATCCGGCCGAATGACGGCAGCCGATACGACAGCAGGTACGCCATTGACTGCCGTATATTCAGACGCGACCTCATCCTCCAGTGATCCCTCTCTGGCTTTTTCCAGTAGGCGTGGCAGATCACTCTGGATCCACTCCTCTACCTTGATATCCGTCAATTCACCGTTGATGAGAGCGTAACGGGTAGCGCCTGCTGGCCCCACAATAAATACGCCATTCAGTCCATAGGTGGGATATAGAGAAGCTCCAATATTATCTCGTTCATACGCCCACTCATGATCGACTTCACCATAGGTATAGTCATAGGAATCAATCCAGAAGGCATAGTCGTCCAGGGCGATGGCAATCTGTTCCAATCGGCTATTCAACGCCAATGAAACATCAGACTTGTTATGCGCCAGCTGGTCTTCGTCGACCGCCAGACTGAGGTAAATCAGGCCGCCACCCGACATAAGAAACAGGGCGACGATAACGTACATGAGGAGTCGTGACGCCAGGCGGGTGGCGTCAGTGTAGTGAGAACCTTTCTCAACTGGGGGAGGCTCAGGATATTGCGTCATGGTCATCCGGCGAGTTAAAAGCTGTTGAAAGTCGCATATCATGCTCGATCACGGCAGACACTGACACGAAGACTGATACAGTGGTTAACGGCGGTTGTGGGGCGTCCTTTAACGCGTCATGGTGACAGCCGCCTCTCCCTATTTCAGACAGTGTCCGAGAGAAATCAGAGAACAGGCTGACTCGAGACTCTCTGGTGTAAAGGCATGGAACAAGATCCATTCACCTTATGCGGGTCCTGGGGCGGGAAAGACGACCCAACTGCCAGAACGTGGTCTCGATGATAAGGAAACTTGCCGTTTAAGTCTTAACGCTAAATATCCTGAGAAATAGGCAGGTCAGTGATCTCAGGGAGGCACCGCGATCGCTGCGCTTGTCCATGACCGACGATCAAGGCAGAGAGATGGTGAAACATGCCGAGCCCCCCCAGAAGACCGTCACGGCGATCTACTTCGCTGACCGGCATAGCCCCTGGTAGCGAGGTTCCAACGAGAACACCAACGAACTGTTGCGGCAGTATCTGCCAAAGGGCACGGATCTCTTCATCCACAGCCAGCAAGAGCTCAACGAGATCGCCGGCTCACTGAACACACGGCCTCGCCAGACACTGGACTGGCGAACCCTCCTGGAAGTCTGGGCCGAGGTGCTCAAAAAATCCGTTGGCGGTCCGCCCCCCCTTCAATAGGGTTTCACTTGGAACGTGAGGCCGCCCATTTTTTCCTGAATTCAAGCAATAAGCGCAGCACCTGCGGTATCCAGGCCTCCTGAGTATTCCCCTAGAAACACCTGCGCCGGTGCCCGGTAACCGAGTCGCTTTCGAGGACGGTCATTCAGCTTTTCGACCACCTTGCGTAGCTCTGCATTGCTGACCTGGCGGAAATCCGTTCCTTTGGGGAAGTACTGCCGTATCAGGACATTCGTATTCTCGTTGGTCCCACGCTGTCCAGAGCAGTAGGGATCGCAGAAGTACATCGCCGCCGTCACGGCCTTGGCCACCGCTTCGTGGCCAGCGAATTCCGAGCCATTGTCCAGTGTGATCGTCTGGACCGCTCCCCGACGCGGCTTCAACAAGCGGATCATGGCTGCTTGCGTCAACTCGGCCGAGATCCTGGGCAGTCGTGCCGCCAGTAAATAGCCACTGCGACGCTCGACCAGCGTGACCAGGCCTGATTGCTTGTGGTCCTTCCAGCGACCGATGAAGCGCCGGTCATCAATCTCATCTGGGCGGTGCTCGATACCGACTCGGTTGGGGATCTTGCCCAACCCGGCGCTATTGGCGTGCGTGCGGTGCTTATTGCGGCGTTTGGGCTGACGGAGATGCCGCCAAAGGTCACCACCCCGTGCCTTGTCGTCCCAGATCAAGGGGTAGATCCATTGATGACTGACACTAACGCCGGCCAAGGGCGCCATGAAGCCACTGATTTGCTGTGGGCTCCACTCCTCACGTAGCCACCCGGCAACGGCGGCCATCATGCCTGGAAGGCGCTTTATCCACTTGGTAACAGTGTGGCGCCGATGATCACTGAGTGTCTAAGCCTGCTCGGGATCATAGCCATCAGCGATGGCGTTACGGCGAATTTCACGGCTGATCGTGCTGCTGTGGAGGTTCAGCTCCCTGCCGATCTGGCGCCGGCTCATGCCCAAGTCATAACGGGCGTGGATCTGGTATCGCTGGGTCTGGGTCAGCGGTCGGTATTCCATACTCTGCTTCACTTTGGTCGGTGAGCCGAGAAGGGTACCGGCGCTGGCCCTCCTGCCTCTACCGTGCGACCCAAAGTGCTGCGGTTATTCTATGAATCCAAGTTTCAAAGTTCACCCTACCATTTACTCCCTTTTCTTGGCCCTCTTTAAGGGTATCTGAGGCAACCTATACCAAGGTCTCAAAAAACCAAAGAATTAGAAAAAACGCATCTAATAACAAGAAATATCACAACATCCACGTAGAAAAAAAATAAAAAATAGTCGCAAAAAAATAAATACAAAACATGTATAAATTAGAAGAATATTAATCAAATGATCTCTCAAAAATCATGAAAAAGATAAGAAAAATTATATAAAAAAATCAATAAAATCAATAGTTAACGCAATATTAACCCATATATTCTTCCTTCGAAAACCCACCGCACTCCAATCATATCGATCATTTGCTTCCTAATGCTTCACTAAAATTACAAACAATCACCCACTTAACAATCAATAAAAAAACACAGTGAATTACAGAAAATCATGCGCAAAAGATATCGAGAACGAATAATAAAAAGAACATGCTTTGCTTTTAGAGGCTTCGTTGAGATCTTAACTAGCACTGCCACCGCCTTATCAATATTTCCTCCCGCATCTCACCTTGAAAAAGCGCTTTATTTCCTCGAATGGATTGTGCTACAAATACTCTATCGCTCTAGATCGATGTACTAAAAAGTCTGAAAAAGCAATTTATAAAGAGCTAAAATAAACTAATACATTCAAATTCACTTAATAATTAAAAATAATATCAACTACGAAATAGGTAAAAAATGGCACATATAATCACGATAGCGAACGCTAAGGGCGGCGTAGGTAGAACAGTTCTTTGCTGGCATATGGCCCATCGACTTTCGGAACCCTCTACTGGTGATGGAAAAAGCAACAAACCTCAACGTGTACTTTGCGTTGATCTCAGTGATGATTGTGATCTAAGCTTCTTATTCCTAAAAAAGCACGATTGTCATCAAAAAATGTGTACTGACCTAGAGAAGGAATTTGATATCTCTAACCTTATAGGGAAAGGTAATAAATTACCACGACCTAAAATATATAAGCCCGGCATCGATTTTATAGCTGGAGAACCACAAAGAGGTCTATATCTCGATAACAGTCAACGTCAAGATATATCAAGCAGCTACAAAAAAATTCGTCAATTAGCATATCAAGGAAACTATGACTATATCCTTATTGATACTTCACCTGGTCAAGGGGACAAATATAATGCGGCGCTTTTAATGGCGGACTACATTATAACCCCTTCTAGCCCAGACATATTTTCTGTTCTGTGTTTCTTTACGATTGAAGATTCTATAAAAAAAATAAATTCTCAATTTGGGAAATCTCCAAAATCACTTGGAATCTTTTTTATGAATTACAAAAAAGATCAGGCTGAATATATAGAACCCATGAAAGAATTGGTTATTCAGCATAAATATTCCACTTTCGAGAATAATATTCCATTTAGTGAATCAATAAAAAAAACAATGGCAACCAAGCTATCTCTAAGAGAGATGCGCAATAGCTATGTTGCTTGCAGAAGAATAGACAATGTAACTGCTGAAATGATGAAGAAGATTGAGAACATCAATTTCTCATGATTATCAAATAGAATCTTTAAACCCAAAAACCAACTCTAAAATTTTTGACAATGCGATAGCCATGACTGATGAATATGAAAAATATAGCATTTCTTTTAAAACAGACATAGCTTTTATGGCAATAAAAGGCAAGAAGACTATAGAAAAAAAATCTAAAACACACACTATAAGCTGTGAATTTATTATTAGACCTGAAAAAGAATTGCACAATAATGCATGTATTGAAGATGAAGAAAAGATTGTAAAATACAATCAAGAAGATAAGAAAAAACTTAACAAAAAATTAAGACAATTTATTAACCGGACAGATCATCTTGCTTTAGAGATAGAGCTATTAAAGAGGAAATATTTTAAATAAAAGGTGGATGTCGGGTCCCGCGTGGTAGACCTCTCGCTTGGTAAATAACTCAGGCCACTTGATCTGCTACTCCAGCATCGCTGCGATCGGCGACTGATGGTGCAGTGCTTTCTGCGAGATGTAGTAATTGTACAGCCAAGAGTAGCGTTTAAGCGTCTGCTCTTGGTCCTCGCCTGAGACATAGTATCGAGTCGCTAGCATATTGCTGATACGGCTGTTGAAGCACCCCACCATGCCGTTCGTCTGTGGCCTGTCCGGCTTGATCAGGCAGTATTCGTTACCATGGCTTGGCACTTCTGGACAAAGGGGTGTCGCCCACTGGGCTTGCGCTCACCCGCCCGAGTGAAACGATCGGTAAACGATTTACCGTTGTCGGTGAGCACTTCTGGGTCATGAAAGGAGACTTCTCGTCCATCCGCTTCATGAACGCCCGCGAATCCTTCGCGGACTGGCTATGTCTGACCTCTATATAGACCCACCGCGTGGCACGAACGATAGCGACGTACAGGAAGCGTTTTTGCTCCTCGTCGAGCATCTGAGGTGCTTAATATCGATATGTATGAAGCCCGGCTCGGAGTCCTTGAAGGGCTTGTGTCTGGGTTTCTCGTTATCGCCGGCGTCTTGTCGAGCCAGTTCCGCCAGTGTCGGCACCTCGCACCGTTTGAGCATGCGATGCAGGTCGGAGCGAGACAACCGCGGATTGAGGAACTCACGTGCCACGATTAACAGATCATCCAAGCCGGAACGTAGGAATTCGCGTGCCGCAATCAACACCTCTTCCTGACTGGTCAGTGACAGGTCCGTACCCTTGCGAAGATACTGGCAAATCAAGCCATTGATATTCTCCTTGCTGCCTCATTGCCAAGAACCATGAGAATCACAGAATTAGATGACGACGCCAGTATTTTGCGTGATAGCAGTGTGCTTGGCCATTTCATGCCCGAGGCCATACGTCAAAGTTTTTCGTGCTGCCAACGACTTTCTGTTCAGAGCAGCGCTGAAGCCTTCTACGGTTGAAGTCGCAGTAGCATCATGCATATTGCCAGTTTCAAGTATCCGCTGCTGAGCTCTACAAGAGTGCCAACCTCTGAGGCATTGCCTTTTCCCTTGATCATATCGCCTTCCTAATGCCTTGGCGTTTCGCGCTTTTCCACCTCGGGCGGGCGGAGGTGAATACTGACCATTTCGGGATCTGCCCTCGCCGGTCCTTCACACCACGAAGAGGCTCACGCATACTATTTCCGTGCCGCAGACAATGAATGAGCTCTTTGTGCAGTTGCCCAACCGGCAGCGCGTTGATGTCAGTATAAAATCGTCTCGCGACAGAAGTAGGTGTCTTCAAGTTTGGGTAGGTTAATGTATCGAAGCTTGTCAGCGATCTACTCTGGAGACAAGTAGCTACGAAGAAGGTAATCGACAGGCCTGAATCGCTCGCTATCGATGGATAGCTTTTACATAGGCGAGAAAAAACACCGATGCTTGAGTCGCGACGCTTGCGCGCGTTCAGCCAGGTAGTCTTTGCCCGACTCACTATTTCGGCGAATTTCGCGGCGATAGTGAAATGGAAACGACTCAGGCATCGAGCAATATCTCGAAGGCTCAACCCTTGAGAGAGACAAACATGGATAGTGGCACGATCGGTAACGCTGAGTTATGAGTATGGTATGAGCGCAATACTTTACAGGGAAACTCAGGTGTTGCACTCAGAATCCGCGGCCAAGCAGGTACCTACTCGATTGTCGCTGAGAAAAGAGGGATAACGATAATTCCTCCGTATTATAGGGAGGTGACTGCCCTGTATGACTCATACGAAAAACCGCAAATAACGCTATGATAATACATGAAAATCTCATTGTATTATTTCCATTTCCACCTCATGGTGCGTTATGATGAAGCGGAACCTCCCCTCCTCCGATAGGCCTCAACAGCCGCTCGTACGCGGAAATTTCCGGCCAGCCCCCTAGGGTAGACCGCCTGGCCAGCCCACCCTCACAACCTGTTGATAGTCATCAGAAATTGGGTAATTTTTGCTGAATGACAAGAAACGCTGACCCCTAGAATGGCTTACCATATGACAACAAAGTGCGATTTCGCACCTATTGCCCTATAGCAAGTGATTGATTTAAGTAAGCACATAAAATAAGGGGGATTACATTAATTCTGACCGAAGTAAGTTTCTAGGAAAATACTCAGGAGGCCTAGGTTTTGTACGAAAAGTCATTTTTGCTAATGTGACCCATGCACATCCAGCATAGGTGCGGTATGACAGGACGCTACGAAATCTCGGATAGCCAATGGCAGTTGATCGAGGACATTGTCTCACAGGCTCAATCGATGGGCAGGCCCAGGAAAGACGACAGACAGATGCTGAACGGCATCTTTTGGGCCCTCTGCTCTGGCGCTAAGTGGCGTGACCTCCCCGAACGTTATGGCCCTTGGAGCACTGTCTACGCCAGGTTTCGACAATGGCGTGATGACGGTACCTTTGAGGCAGTCTTGTCGCGACTTCAACTGCGGCTTCGCGAAGATGGCCTGATGGATCTCGAGACCTGGATGATCGACTCAACCGCCGTTCGTGCAACACGCGCCTCCGCTGGTGGAGGCAAAAAGGGGGATCCGAAGCACCTTTAGACCATGCGTTGGGCCGGAGTCGTGGCGGTATCACGACCAAAATCCATTTGATCTGTGATCGCTTTGGTTGGCCCATCGACTTCAGGCTGTCGGCGGGGCAAGAATCGGATACGCGGTACTTCATGCCCACTCTGGAAAAGGTTCATCTACCGGGGAGTCGTGGCCGGCCACGAAAGCGTTGCCGCTACATCGTGGCAGACAAGGGCTATGACAGTGATGAGTTGCGCCGTTACTGCGACCGCGTTCGAATCAAGCCGATCATCGCGCAACGAAAGATGAAGCGGAAACCCCGGCCAGGTCTCTTACGGGGTTTCGATAAACCCATGTACCGTCAGCGAAATATCGTGGAGCGCTCTTTCAGTTGGCTGAGAGAGTTCCGTCGTATTGCGACGCGATATGAGAAGTTGGCCCGTAGCTTTTATGCGATGGTATGCGTAGCTTGCATACGGCGCTGTCTACGAGCCGACTTTTCGTACAGAACCTAGATACCGCAGGTGCTGCGCTTATTGCTTGAATTCAGGCCCTGCAACTACTCGAAGTGAGCATCACTGAATCCTTGTATCAATTTACCAGTACGCATCACGGGTCATTTTCTCGGGTTCTATCCACCCCATAAGAAAAATGCATACCCTCCGATAACACTCACCCCCTACTTAGGTCCCATGCCTCGCTCCCATAATGGCCACGATATACAACCGTGCTAATGGAGAGATGCCTGCATGTCCCTGACCAATGCCCTGTCCGACGCGCTGCCGCTGACCCTGAGCGAGTCACCGCTGTCACTGAACCTGATCACCGCCGAAGGCCTGGAGCCGGTCAGCCCGCTGTGGCTGCGCGAGCGCACCCAGGACCCGGAGCAGCTCGATGAAGTGACCACCCAGCGTCTGTTCGATTCGCATGCCATCGACGTCAACCTCGAGCTGACCGCGGCGCGCCCGGTCGACGAGACGCACGTGGAATTCACCTTCAGTGACGGGCATTGCGAGGTGTATGACCTCACCATGCTGGCGCATGAACTGCAGGGCATCACGCCGTTCCCCAAGCCCGAGAGCTGGGATGCGAGCATCGATCAGCAGGCGCAGCGCGTCGACTGGGAGAAGATGGGCAACAATGAGGACTTCCAGAAGGCATTGAAGGCCTATCTGCGCTTTGGCTACATCATCGTGCAGAACGTGCCGACCGACCCGGAACGCATTCTGGAAGTGGCCGGTCACTTCGGCTACGTGAAGGACACCAACTTCGGCAGCTACTTCGAGGTGTACTCGCGCCCGACGGGCAATGACCTGGCCTACCGCAGCGTGGCGCTCGGGCCGCACACCGACAACCCGTATCGTGATCCGGTGCCGGGCATCCAGATGCTGCACTGCCTGGTCAATGAGACCACCGGTGGCCTGTCCACGCTGGTCGACAGCCTCAATGCGCTCAAGCAGCTCAAGGCCGAGATGCCGGAAGGCTATGAACTGCTGCGCACCACGCCGGTCGGCTTCCGCTTCCTGGACGCCGGTACCGAGCTGACCACGCGTCGCTGCGTGATTCGCGAGAATTCCGATGGTGAGCCCATCGGCGTCAACTACAGCCCGCGCCTCGATCATCTGCCGCACATGTCGCTGGAAAACACTCGCCGCTACCATCAGGCCCGCCAGCGTCTGGGGCAGCTGTTCCAGGACCCAGCCAACGAGATTCGCTTCCAACTCGAATCCGGAGAGCTGATGATGTTCGACAACACCCGCGTGCTGCATGGCCGTACGGCGTTCGACACCAATGAGGGGCACCGCCACCTGCAGGGCTGCTACATGGATAGCGATGGCCCGCGTGAGCGCTTCGCCACGACCCTGATGCGTCAGCGTCAGCAGCAGGCACAACAAGAAAACCGTGAGGAAATGGCGTAATGGATCAGGTTTCATTCACCCAGATGAAGGACGGCACCGCAGAAGACTATGCGTTGCTCGAGCGTCTTGAAGATCAGTTCAATGAAGGGCTGGTGGAGCGCCTCAAGCTTGCCCTGCGCAAGCTCGATGATGGCCTGAGCGGCTACAAGGTCAGCCGTCTGGAGCATTCCCTGCAGTCAGCGGCGCGCGCCGAGGCCGATGGCGCCGATGACGACCTGGTCGTCGCCACCCTGCTGCATGATCTCGGCGATGAGCTGGCGCCCTACAATCACTCGCAGCTGGCTGCCGCCATCATTCGCCCGTACGTGCGTGCCGAAGTGACCTGGATCATCCATCACCACGGCCTGTTCCAGAAGTTCTACTACGGTCACTTCTACGGCGAGGACCGCAACGAGCGCGAGATCTACAAGGACCATCCCTGGTATCAGAAGTGCGTGGATTTCTGCGAGCGTTATGATCAGGCGGCCTTCGATCCCGACTACCCGACCCCGCCGCTGGAGCACTTCGAACCGGCACTGCGTCGCGTCTTCGCGCGCAAGCCCTTCGATCCGGACGTGATCGGCGAAGAGCCGGCCGGCGGTTTCGACAGCCGCGTCTGAGCGTGTGAAGGCGGGGGCGTGAAACGCGCCTGACCTGCTCCGCTCCCCCGCTTGACCATTGCCCTCACTGGCCCGCCCAGTGGGGGCAATCTGGTTTGTGGGCGTTGCGTTGAGTGCTCCACGTCACCAAGGGGTTGAACCTCGCCACTCAACCTTCATCATCATTGGCTAACGTCAGCGTCAATGAAGACGGTGCCGATACGGCCGTCTTTCCCTCGCGGATCATCCCCCCTTCCCCAACCCGACAGGCAGACGCATGGAACATCTCTTCATCTACGGTCCACTGGGCCCCGGCGGCCTCAACGAACATGTCATCGCCAATATCGATGGCGAATGGAGCTCGGCCTATCTACGCGGCCGACTGGAAAACACCGATCACGGCGATGAGCACAACTTCCCGGGGCTGGTCGTCGACAACACGGGCCAAGTGATACGCGGCCACGTGTTCTCCTCGGCGCAATTGCCCGAGCATTGGGATGCCCTCGATGACTTCGAGGGTCCCATCTATCAGCGCACCGTCACCACCGTCATTCTCGATGACAATCGTGAACTCGAGGCCTATGTCTACGCCCTGCCGCAGTGAGACTCACGCGCGGCACGGATAGCGATTGCTGGCTCGTGGCAAGAGATGGATGGATCGTGGCAAGTGATGAATGACGGCCCGCCGCCTTGCGCCCGGATGGAGTAACATTGCCCTTCAGGCGATGCATGGCCAGTCAGCGCCAGCGTCCTCATTCATGCATCACAAGGGAGATTCCTCATGCAGCTTGAAGGTTCCTGCCACTGCAAGGCCGTCACATTCCAGCTCGAATCGCCGCACCCCTATCCGTATCAGCGCTGCTATTGCTCGATCTGTCGCAAGACGGCGGGCAGCGGTGGCTACGCGATCAATCTGGCGGGCGATGCCAACACCCTGAAGGTGGAAGGCCGGGACAATCTCTCCATCTATCACGCGGTGACCGACGGGGTCGAAAGTCCGGCGGAACGCCACTTCTGCAAGCACTGCGGCAGTGCACTGTGGCTCTACGATGCCCGCTGGCCGGAGCTGATCCACCCTCAGGCGGGGGCGATCGACACCCCGCTGCCCGTACCGCCGGAACATGTCCACATCATGCTCGACAGCAAGGCCAACTGGGTGGAAGTCGCGCACGAAGCGCGTGATGCTCATCACGCCGAGTATCCCGAAGAGAGCATTGCCGCCTGGCATGCGCGGATTGCCGAGCGCGACACCGACTGATATCAGCCGCGCGTCGATCAGGATCCGATGCGACGCTGGTCAGGATCCGTTGCGACCTCACGGCCTGATCCGCCGGGCTGAGCGTTGATGTCATTCGCTGCGTCGCGTATAAGTGCCGCCTATACAAGGCGGCACTCCTGTTCGTATCCGGTGATCCTTGGCTGATGCCTTCTCATGCCTCATTCAGGCAATCGCCCGAGCCATCAGCCAGGCCATCATCTAGGCCAAAACAGTACGACAGGAGCGCCGCGACAGCGCATCACAGTGAGGACTCTCGTGCCGGCCCGAAAGACAAGCTCCCCACCGCCGCTGGAAAGCGCAAGCCCTCTGGATGACCTGCCCTCCCTGCGCGGGCTGGTCGCCTTTGACGTGACGGTCCGTCTGGGGTCGATGACGGCCGCCGCCAGTGAGCTGGATACCACCCAGCCCACCATCTCCCAGCGCATCCGCGCGCTGGAGGAGCACCTGGGCCATCCGCTGTTCGATCGCCAGGGCGGCCGGCTGATCCTCAACCACTACGGCGAGAGCTTCCATGCCGAACTGGCAGGCGGGCTTGGCAAGGTATGCAGCGCCGTCACGGAAGCACGCCGCAAGGTGCACAAGCCGACCCCGCGCATCACCATCGCCGCGGGCGCCGGTTTTGCGCATGTCTGGCTGCGCCCGCGTCTGGAGCGGCTGGAGCAGGACTTCCCCGACTGCCACTTCACGCTGCTGCCGATCGATCGCGATGAAGACCCGCAGATGCAGCAGGCCGACATCGCGATCCGCTTCGGCCCGCCGCTGACGGGCGATCATCGCGATACGCTGGTGGTCGCGGAGCGCGCCTTCCCGGTCTGCTCCCCGGACTACGCCCAGCGTCATGGGCTCGAGAAGGGGCTGGACGCCGAGGCGCTGTCGCGTATCACCCTACTGCACCTGGACATGCGCGATACCCGCTGGCTGGACTGGGCCACCTGGTGTCGCCATGCGGGACTGCCGGTGCCGCGCCTCGACAAGGCCTTCCCCTACAACAACTTCCCGCTGACGCTCAATGCCGCCGTCAATCATCAGGGCGTCGCGCTGGGCTGGAGCCACGTCATCCAGGACCTGCTCGACAACGGCTCGCTGATCGCCCTGACGCCGCATATCTCGCGGGACCGCCACGGCTATCGCATGAGTGTCCGCCATCCCAACAGCGCCGTGATCCAACCAATCACCCGCTGGCTGACACGCGAATTTTCCGGCCTCGAGATTCCGGGGCCTACCACAAGGCAGCCATGAGTTGCCGCAAGCCCTCGCTCCGTCCGGCGCGCGCCGCCGAGACAGGCTTCTCCCCCGACGAACGACAGAGACTCCCATGCAGCATCTATTCATCTACGGCACCCTCGGCCCGGGCGGCCCCAACGAACACGTCATGCTCGACATTGGCGGCAGCTGGACACCCGGCACCCTCAAGGGCCGCCTTGAGGCAGCTGGCTGGGGGGCTGAGATGGGCTTTCCGGGGCTGAGACTGGATGAGGCGGGCGACACCATCCGCGGTCACGTCTTCTCCTCCGACAACCTGGCCGTTCACTGGCAGGCGCTGGATGATTTCGAAGGCAGCGAATACCTTCGCCAGCCGGCCACGGTCACGCTGGAAGATGGCAGCACCCTGACGGCACAGGTCTACGCGCTGAGCCAGCCGTAAGCTGCTCCATGAACTGTTTCATGAACTGCTCCATAAGCTGATCAGTGCGCTGATGCCCGGCGTCGCTGCCTGAGTGTCGAGGTCTGAGCGCTGATGCCCGACGTCGAGGTCTGAGCGCCGAGGTCTGAGCGTCAATGCCTCGGCGCGCTACAGCGACACCTTCAGATACTCCAACACCCGTCTGGCGCGCGCCGAGAGCGGCCATTCCGCTCGCGTGAGCAACCACAGGGTATCGACCACCTCCGTGCTGCCCTCAGGCGGTGGCACCACCCGGATGGCCTGATGCTCGGGGAAGGCCTCGCGGGCATGGCGCGGCACGACGCTGAAGCCCAGCCCGCGGGCGACCGGCTCCAGAATCAGGCTGATCTGGTTGGTGGAGCCACTGCGCGGCAGTGAGCTGATGCCCGGATTGCCCGGGAAGCGCCGACTCAACAGGCGCGAGGCCATGTCCTGACCATCCGGGTGGTCGATGAAGCCCAATGTCTCGAGATCCCCCCAGTCATGGATCTCGACTCCCGCCGGCACCACCAGCTCAAGGGGCTCACGCGCCCACTCCGTCACGCTCAGGCGCGGGTCATCAGGCTTGAGCGTGACGATCCCCAATTCGAAGCGATTCTCCAGCACGGCCTCCACCACCTCGCGCGTCGGCGCGAAGCGATGGTGGACATTGAGGCCCGGCGACTCCTGCTGAAGCGCCAGCAAGCGCGGATAGATCGCCAGGCCAATGCTGCCCGGCGTGATCAACCGAATGTCGCCATGACTGTCTTCATTTCCCGCCAGGCGCTGGGCCAGGCGCTGCTCGGCTGTTTCCATCTCACGCGCGAAATCCAGCAGTGCATGGCCGGCCGGCGTCAGTTCGATCTTGCGCGGATGACGGATCAACAGCGTGCCAAGTCGGGTTTCCAGCTGGCGCACATGCTGACTGACGGCGGCCTGGGTCAGATCGAGCCGCTCCGCGGTGCGCGTGAAGTTGCCGACACTCACCAGAGTGCGAAAGGTGCGTAGCCATTGGGGTTGCAGCATTCAAGCTCCTGGGGGCTGGAAGAATCAGGGGGCAGAGTCAGGGGACAGAATCAGGAAGTCAGCGTCAGGGAGGTGGCATCAGCAAGACTGCGACGGTGAACCCACATCACCATAAGCAAGTCTTATCATTATCATAACTGCTACGTAGTTTTCATTATTGCTCATGACGCCCAAGATGGCTTCCAACGTCACGCAGGCAGTGACCGAGCCATTTCCTTCACGACTCACATATCGAGGTGACTCATGAGCAACGAAAAGAACACACCGTATCCGCGCACCTTCTCCCACATCGGCCTGTCCGTCGGTGATGTGGAAGCCGCAGTCAAGTTCTACACCGAAGTGCTGGGCTGGTACGTGGTGATGGAACCGACCACCATCACCGAAGATGACTCCGCCATCGGCGTGATGTGCAGCGATGTCTTCGGTCCGGGCTGGGGCAGCTTCCGCATCGCCCACCTGTCCACCGGCGACCGTATCGGTGTCGAGATCTTCGAATTCCCGAACCACGAGACGCCGGAAAACAACTTCGAGTACTGGAAGACCGGCATCTTCCACTTCTGCGTCCAGGACCCGGACGTCGAAGGTCTGGCCGAGCGCATCGTCGCCGCCGGCGGCAAGCAGCGCATGCCGGTACGCGAGTACTTCCCGGGTGAGAAGCCGTTCCGCATGGTCTACATGGAAGACCCGTTCGGCAACATCCTGGAAGTCTATAGCCACAGCTATGAGATGACCTACGCCGCCGGTGCCTACCAGAACTGAGCACGGCCGCAGACGCCAGATACAGCAAGGCCCCGCCATGGCGGGGCCTTGCTGTATCTGACATTCATGCTCGAGACATCCCGACAGGAATTTCGAGAGCAACACACGATGACCGTTGCCGGGGCAGCTCAGCGAAAGCCCACCCGCTCACGCCTCAGTGGATGACGGGCATGCTGCGCACACGACGGTAAAGACTCTGACTGGCGAGTTCCGGACTGAGCAAGGCAATCCGTGCCTTCTGCACTGCAAGCTCACGCTGCAACAACGACCAGGTGCCGATGAACTCGGCACACTCACCACAGTGCACCAGGTAATCATCAGAGCGCTCATGATATTGGTAATCCATGCTCAGGCAGTTACATACCGGGCAGGACAGAACAGCGTTGGCTTTCTCATCCATGATTCGATTCCCTGGAGCCACACTGATTGAATTCACGGCAATGATCACACGCGTTCAGGTAACCATTACGGGTGTGAACATCCCTCATACTCTGTAAAACCCGCTGAACTCACACTATCCATGATGTGATATCTGTACAACTCTCTCTTGCGGGCGACATTTCTCGAAACGTTAACCAGTGGTAACTTGCTGGCGTGTTCAGCACGTTGATCTCATCGCGACTCGCGAAACATCATGGCCGCGACGAACACCCCGATAGCAAATCACTTCTCCATGATTACACAGCGATACGCAAGACTACATTCGCTGACCGATGGCGTGCCGGCTTCAGATTCGCGAAACCGTAAAGCGCGCTTGCCCTGCAGGCTCTGTCGCCAAACGGGCATGAAAAAACCCACCCTGGAGGGCGGGTTTTACGTGAATCCCTTCGGCTGTCACCGCCAGTAGATCATTTCATCTTGCGCGCCGAATCATCTTGCTCGATGCGGGTCAGTAGCTTGTCAAAGACGCCAGTCGCCAACAGCACAAAGGTGACGGCCAAGCCAAGCCCCATCCAGATAGCGATATTGCTCATTGTCCCTTACCCCTGCTGTTTTCTTGGTTTTCTCAGCCCTTCTGCGACGCAATATGGCGTAAATTCAATGTTTGTACAACATTTGATCATGAAAATATCGAGCGCCGTCAGGCGCTGAGGCTGTCGCTGCCATTCCAGACCTCTGACCGGCGTCATCACACTGCCAACGGCCACCATTTGAGCAATCGCTCAACAACGGGTAGTCTTGCGTCATGAAGAAAGTGACGCGGGCTTGCCAGCGCTGATTCCTTGGCGCTGATCCGCTGACGCTACCCGTCGACCTGCTACCTCGCTTCGCGCCCACTGCATGTCTGAAATATCACCCCAGGAGTCATCATGTCTGACACGACCTTTCCCGACGTACTGGTATTCGACGTCAACGAGACACTGCTCGACATCACCACTCTCTCGCCGTTGTTCTCACGCGTGTTCGGTGATGAAAGCGTGTTGCGCGAATGGTTCGCACAGCTGGTGCTGTACTCGCAGACCATGACGCTCTCACAACGCTATACCCCCTTCGGTGTGCTCGGCGTGGGCGCCCTCAAGATGGTCGCCGACATCCATCAGGTCAGACTCGCGGATGGCGATATCGATGAGCTCAAGTCGCGCATGGCCGAGATGCCGGCCCATCCCGATGTCGCCCCGGCGCTTGAGCGCCTCAAGCAGGCCGGTTTTCGTCTGGTGACGCTGACCAATTCCCCCGCAGGCGCCTCCCCGACGCCGCTGGAGAAGGCCGGTATCAGCGAGGCCTTCGAGCAGCACTTCAGCGTCGATAGCGTCAAGCAGTTCAAGCCGGCGCCGGCCACCTATCAGCATGTCGCCGAGCAGCTCGAGGTCGAACTGGGCGACATGTGCATGATCGCCTGCCATGTGTGGGACACCATCGGTGCCCAGGCTGCCGGCATGCAGGGCGCCCTGCTGACGCGCCCACACAATGCCGTGCTGCCCGCCGAGAATGTGCCGACCCCGGACTTCATCGCCGCGGAGCTGATGACCCTGGCGGACCAACTGATCGCGGCCAGAGAGGCCTGAGCGAGCACTGGCCTCTGAGCTCTCTTGCTAGACTCTCTTTCCAAACTCAGTTTCTCAGCTCTGTCTCTGAGTGCTGCCTAGTAAATAAACGCCGCTCGCCCATTCGGGTGAGCGGCGTTGCTGTGCCTGCCTTCCTGTTCGCCCTCTCCACTATCTCGCCATTCGATCAGCCGCCGCACACGGCAGCGTTGCCGCCTTGGCGGGACGCGCTCACTTGAGTGAACGAAAGGCCTTGAGCATCTCGTCACGGGTCGCCTGCAGCGCGGCCTGAATCTCCGCCCTGCGCTCGCTGATGCGCCACGAGGGGCCGACCACGGACACGGAGTAATGGCCCTGGCTGGTTTCCAGGCCGATTCCGATCGCGCCAACTCCCTGCATATGCTCATTCTCGTCATGGCCGATGCCGGTGCGACGCACCTCGGCCAGTTGCGTCAGCAGTGCCGGCATCGCAAGGGTGTTGTTTGTGTAGGCCGTGAGTTCCGTGCCCAGCAGGCGCTCCACCTGCTCATCCTCGAGATGCGACAGCAGCACCTTGCCGCTGGCTGTCGCATGCAATGACAGGAAATTGCCGGCCATCGGTGATACCCGCAGCGGCAGCGGCGACAACACCGAGTGCAGTATCAGCAGCTCGTTGCCGCTCAGACTGCAGAGCACCACCGTTTCCTCGGTGGTGCCGCTCAACGCCTCCAGAAACGACTTGGCATGCGTGGTGATATCGAGCTGGCTATGGCGCGCCAGCCGCATCAGCGCAGAGCCGAGCCGTATCCCGCCATGGCCGTGGATTTCCAGCAGGTCTTCCTGGGCCAGCGCATCGACCAGCCGCTTGACGGTCGAGCGCGGCAGATCGTTCCTGGCGGCGATCTCCCCCAGGCTCATGCCCTGCTCACTGCCTTCCAGACTCTTGAGAATCGCCGCCACTCTGGCCACGACCTGCACGCCATTACCTTCTCTTGTGGACACAGACACAACTCCTTAACAAGCTAACTACTTGCCTAACAAAACCACCAAGTGGTACAGTGTACCGCATAACGAGACACCCAAGGTGTCTAGCGCTTCACCTCAAAACGGGAACTCTACAGTGGCCGCTCCTCAACCCTTCAATCTACGACTCGCACTCGGTCTTGTGGGCATTCTGCTCGCATCGCTGATGTCCGGTGTGGGAGAGCGTGTCACGCAGACCGTCCTGACGGATGTGGTCGGACACTTCGGTTTCTCCCACGATGAGGGCAGCTGGCTGACCACCATCTACAGCGCGGCGGAAGTCTCGATGATGCTGCTCGCCGGCTGGCTGGCCGTCACCTTCAGCCTGCGCCGCTTCGCGATCGGTGCCTGCCTGTCACTGGCCCTGTTCTCGCTGCTGGTGCCCCTGGCCGACAGCTTCCCGCTGATGGCGGGGCTGCGCGTTGCCCAAGGCCTGGCCTCCGGCAGCATCCTGCCGCTGCTGATGATGTCGGCGCTGCGCTTCCTGCCGTGGCACAGCAAGCTCTATGGCCTGTCGGCCTATGCGATGACGGCCACCTTCGGCCCTTATCTGTCGGCACCGCTGGCCGCTCTCTATGGCGACCTGGGCGACTGGAATCTGGTGTTCTGGGAAACCGCGCCGGTATGCCTTCTCGCCGCCGCGCTGGTCTCCTGGGGCCTGCCGCAGGACCCGCTCAAGCTGGAACGCTGCAAGCAGTTCGACTGGCTCGGTGCCCTGCTGGGCGTCACCGCCCTGTGCGCGCTGGTCGCCGGCATGACCCAGGGTGAGCGACTCGACTGGGGCAACTCGCCGTTGATCGTCGCCCTGCTGACCACGGGCGGGCTGGTCTTCGTGACCTTCCTGATCCATGAGTGGTTCCACCCGATGCCGCTCTACAAGCTGCAGCTGCTGGCACGCCGCAACTTTGCCTTCGGCATCATCACCCTGTGTACCTTCATGTTCCTGACCCTGGCCGCCGGCACCATTCCCGCCGCCTTCCTGGGGGAAGTGCAGGGCTATCGCCCCATGCAGCTGTTCCCGGTCATGTTGACCATGGCCCTGCCGCAGCTGCTGCTGGCACCGCTGGTGGCGACACTGATCAACCGCAAGAGCGTCGACAGCCGCTACGTGATGGCCACGGGCCTGGTGTTGATCCTGATCAGCTGCCTGCTGGGCTCGCAGCTCACCAGCGACTGGAATCGCGACAACTTCTATCTCATCGAGGTGCTCAACACCCTGGGCCAGCCGATGGTGGTGGTACCGCTGCTGATGAATGCCACCGGGGCACTCAGCCCGCTGGAAGGGCCGTTCGCCACCGCGATGGTCAACTCGCTGCGCGCCCTGTTCACGGTGGTGGCCTCCACGGTCTACGGAAGCTTCCTCGTCACGCGTGAAGCCCTGCACACCACCCGCCTGGGCGAAGCACTCGGCCTGCAGGGCAATCAGCCCGCCGGACTCATCCAGGTCGATGCGGCAAGCGATATCACCACGCGCATCTCCGAGCAGGCCTCCGTGATGAGCTATGCGGATGCCTACCTCGCCATCATCCCCTTCGTGGTGGCGCTGCTGATACTGGTCATGGTGCTTCCGATCCGCGCCTATCCGCCACAACCGGCGCCGGCGCCGGCACCTCAACCAGAGCCATCGCCAGCACAGCCCCCTCAAGCACAACCCTCCGGGGCATAGACACAGACAAAGCCGGCGGCTGCCCGCCAGCCAGGATTCAACCACTTCCCCCTTCTTCGACATAGACGACGAGATACGACACCGACATGAACAAGACACGTACCACCCTACTGTTGAGCGTTCTGGCGCTCCTGCTGGTCGCGACCTACGCGGGCCTCTACTGGAAGGGCCACGATGGCCGCGAAGCCACCAACAATGCCTATGTGCGCGCCGATAGCGTGATGGTGACCACACGCGTCGCGGGCCAGATCGACAAGGTGCTGGTGGAAGACAACGAAGTGGTCAAGGAAGGCCAGATCCTGGCCACGCTGGATGACCGCGATTACCAGGCCTCCCTGCACTCCGCCCAGGCCGACCTCGCCGCCCAGCAGGCAGCGGTCGGTGACCTGGATGCCAACATCGAGCGTCAGCACGCCGTCGTGCAGCAGTCCATCGCCGAAGTGAAGTCCACCCAGGCCTCGCTGCGTTATGCGCGCAATGATGCCAAGCGTTACCGCAGCCTGCGCATGACCAACGCCGCCTCCCAGCAGGACAAGGAAAAGGCCGATGAACAGCAGGGCATCTGGGAAGCCAATCTCGTGCAGGCCCAGGCGGCTCAGCGCTCGGCGGAAAAGCAGATCGGCGTCCTTGAAGCCCAGCGCGTGGAAGCCCTGGCCGAGGTCGAACGCTCACGTGCAGCGCTCGAGCAGGCGGAACTGAACACCGGCTATACCGTCATTCGTGCGCCGAAGGACGGCATCGTCACCCAGCGCTCACTGCGTGTCGGCGCCTACGTGCAACCGGGTGATTCGCTGCTGGCCATCGTGCCGCACAAGGAAGCCTATGTCGTCGCCAACTATCTCGAGACCCAGATGGCCGAGATGGAGCCGGGCCAACCGGTCGAGATGACGCTGGATAGCCTGCCGGGCAAGACCTTCACTGGCCATGTCGACAGCATCGCACCGGCCTCCAGCAGCGCCTTCTCGGCCGTGGCCAGCGAGAACGCCACCGGCAACTTCACCAAGATCACCCAGCGCATGCCGGTCAAGATCGTGTTCGACCCGAACCAGCCCGACTTCGACAAGGTACGCATCGGCATGTCCGTGATTGCCCATGTCACGACCCAGAAGCCCTGAGCGACTTGGGACAGTCCTGAACGAGGCTAGACAGTCCTGAACGAGGCTAGACAGCCCTGAAATAGTCAAGAGAACCGTCCCGGAGGGCACGCCGCCCCGGGACGCCTCTGAAGAACGCCATCACTCGATCATCAAAGGGATCAACACCATGAAAATTCGCGCCGCCGTCACCGCCACCCAAGGCCAGCCCTTCGACCTCAAGGACGTCGAACTCGCGTCCCCCAAGGGAGACGAGATTCTGGTACGTGTCGTGGCCACCGGGGTCTGCCATACCGATGCCGCCGCACGCGACCTGGGCATCGCCCCCTATCCGATCGTGCTCGGCCATGAAGGAGCCGGCGTGGTCGAGCAGATCGGTGACAATGTCCGCGACATGGAAGTGGGCGACCATGTGGTGCTGTCCTTCGCGCACTGTGGCCATTGCAGCCACTGCCTGACCGGACACCCGACCGTCTGCGAGCGTGGCGGTGAGCTCAACTTCGGCGGTGTGATGGATGATGGCGGCAAGCGTCTGAGCTGTGACGGCCATGACGTCGCCACCTTCTTCGGCCAGTCGTCCTTCGCCACTCACGCCGTGGTCAGCGAGCGCAATGCCGTCAAGGTCGACAGCGATGTCGATCTCGCCCTGCTGGGTCCGCTGGGTTGCGGCATCCAGACTGGCGCCGGCACCATCCTCAATCGCCTCAAGCCGGGCTTCGGTGACAGTCTCGTCGTGTTCGGCTGTGGCGCCGTGGGCCTGAGTGCCGTGATGGCGGCCAAGATCGCCGGCTGCAAGAACATCATCGCGGTCGACCTGCACGAGAGCCGTCTTGAACTGGCCCATGAGCTGGGCGCGACCCATAGCGTCAACGGCAAGACCGAGGACCTGGTCGGCGAGATCAAGCGCATCACCGATGGCGGCAGCGAATTCTCCCTCGAGACCACCGGCGTGCCGATGCTGGTACGCAGCTCCCTGCAGGTACTGCGTCCGCTGGGCACCTCTGCCATCGTCGGCCTGACCCACGATGTGACCCTGGACGTGCACCACGACCTGATGGCGGAAGGCAAGTCGATGATCGGCGTGATCGAAGGCGACGCCGTGCCGCGCGTCTTCATCCCGCGCCTGGTCGGCTACTACAAGGAAGGCCGCTTCCCCTTCGACAAGCTGATCCAGATGTATGACTTCGATGACATCGAACAGGCCTTCGCGGATTCGAAATCAGGCCTGACCGTCAAGCCGGTGCTGCGCATCAGCTCGCTGTAATCAGCGCCTGCGCCACCTGGCCTGAACCGCAAAGCCCCCGTGCGTCACTGACGCACGGGGGCTTTCTTCATTGATCGGCATGACCTCAGTCAGCGCGCTCGCGCATTGCCTACGACTGACACAGCTGCCAGGCGTCGTGGTCGATATCGAGCATGGCGGCGATGGCGGCCGAGGCAATGACATGCGTCTGGCCACTGACCTCGTCATGCACATTGAGGCCACCCTGCACCACCGTCACCTCGGCGCGCCCACGGGGAAGCTCGCGCGCCACCGCGTCCGTATCCACGGCGTCCGGCTCCTGGACCGCGATGGTGACCTCGACGCGCATCTGGTGGTGATCGATGCCGAGTGACTGGAACATCACGATGGAGGAATGATGCAGGGCATCATGCACCGCACGGCAGGCGGCCTTGGTGTAGTCCATGCCGTAGAGGTCATTGCCGGTGCCCATCTCGAGAATGATGCGTTGCTCGCTCATGCCTGACCTCCTGCCGACTGCCCGGGCGTGGAAGAAGTGGACGCCGCGCCGGCGGCCGCCATGTCGAATGACACGATGATGGCGACATTGGCGATCACGCTGACCCCGCTGCCATCCGGCTTGGCGACGTCCAGTCCGCCCTTGACCACGCGCACACTGGGCTGACCGTAGGGAAAGGTGCCCAGCAGGGCATCACTGTCGACCTTGTCGGGCTGCTGCACGCCGATCTCGACCTCGATCAGCATCGCCTCCTTGGGGAAGCCGAAGGCGTCCGCCACGTTGAGCGAGTTGTGCCACAGGGCATCGCGGATGCCACGTGCCGCCGCCTCGGTGTAGTTCTGGCTGCGAATGGAGGTGCCCATGCCGAACTGGGTCACCATGCGTGTCTTGGCCACATTACCCCCTGATTTCCTGTCACGGAAAAGACGTACCACTCGCGCCGCCTATCAGCGCGGATGCTTGAAAAGCCCGATCACCCAACCTAACCCGCCCAGCAGCAGGGCGCCCTGCCAATCTCCCTGAAACAGCTCGATCAGCGCCAGGACGATCGCCACCAGCTGCGCACTGCGCACCGGGCTGACCGTCGCTGTGGGCTTGCGGTCATCCTGCTCTGACATGCGGCCTCCCGTCGCTGGCCCGATGTCATCGTCGGGCGATAACATCATGGGACGATGACAACGTCGCCCCATCGTTTCAGGAAAGCCTCAAGTAGAAAATACGACTTCCGTCCCCGAGCACCAGCAGGCACCAGCCCCGATCAGCTCATCGGGGCGTGTCAGGCGCCTCAAGCGCCAGCTGCCCCCAGAAGTGGCCGCTGCTGCGCGACAGCGTCGGGTCATTCATCAGGTAGGCAAAGGTGGCCATGGGGTCGAGGTCGGCAAAGGTCTCGGGGTGCAGCCAGCGCGCGATGGCCTCCAGCGCGACGATGGCATAGGGCCCCTGGTGGAAGCCATGCCACAGCGCCATCACCCGGCCCTGCTTGACGGCATCCAGCGACTGCCAGCCGGGCAGTGTCTGCACCATGCGCGCCAGATCGTGCTGGATATCCTCGCCCGAGATGCCGATGCCGGCACGCAGGCCATCGCCCTTGGCCCACTGGCCGCCGGTATTGAGAATCGCCTCGGGCGGGTGTGCCAGCACCCACTCCTTGCTGAGGGTGGCACCGCTGACCGGCGCCAGTTCAGCGGCCAGATTGCGCCCGCCAGCCCGCGTGACCAGGTCCGCCACGCCGTTGTGCAGATTGGTACGACAGCAATCCACCTTCACGCCCGGTGCGATGTTGATCAGCACACGCGGCCGTTCGGCTATCGTCGCCAGACGTTCGTCAATCAGCGCCAGATGCGCCGCGATGGTGTCATCCACCTCGCGGGCACGCGCCTCGACGCCGAGCACCTCGCCCAGCAGGCGCACGCTGACCGGAGCATCCTGCAGCGGATGATGATTGAACTCGACATACAGGTAGGGAGTGCCGACCTCGTCCAGCAGCGCCGCCAGCGGCGAGCCTTCGATACGTGAGCGCTGAGAGAGATCGAACAGCACCAGGTCCGGCGTCAGCGCCAGCAGGGCCTCGCCCTCGAGGCTCGGCGTCGAGGCGCGACTCAGTGCTGGCAGCGTGGCAAGTTGCGGCCAGCGCGCTTCGAGACGCGCGGTCATCGCCGGGTCAAACACCGCCAAGGGATAGGCCCAGCCGACGATGCGCTCAAGCGGCGCATCCAATAGCGTCAGCAGGGCATACAGCTGGCGCGGCTGGGCGAGGAAGATGCGCTGCGGTGAGTCCTCAAGCGTCACCTCGCGCCCGGCGAGATCCGTGACCTGACGCGGAAAGCTGGCCCGGGTCTGCCCCTTGGCGACCGGCTCGGCGGCATGGGCAAGGTTGCCCGGTGCGCTCGAGAAGGCGCCTGCGAAGACACTGGCGAGTGCCAGCAGACAGGCGCCTGCCAGTCTCCTGGGCTCGTTTCTGGGCTCAGTCTTGCGCACCGCCATCATCGTCTGGCTCCGGCATCGCGCGTGATATGGCCGATATCGGCGTGGGCCGAGTCGGCGACGCGGTCGGTGAGTACCACCGGATGGCCCAGCGAGCAGCTCTCGATCCGCGCCTCGATGCCATAGGCCTCACGCAGATGCTCGGCGGTGATCACCTCCCGCGGGGCCCCGGTGGCCAGCAGCCCGGAGGGCGCGAACAGGATGATCTGATCACAGAAACGCAGCGCCAGATTGATGTCATGCAGCGCGATCAGACAGATGGCCTGCTGCTCCTGCACCACACCGCGCACGCCTTCGATCAAGGCCAGCTGCCAGCGCAGGTCCAGCGCACTGGTCGGCTCATCCAGCAGCAGCAGTTGCGGCTGGCGCACCAGCGCCTGGGCGAGACCGACCATCTGACGCTGGCCACCGGAGAGCGTGTCCATGCGCCGGAAGGCCAGCGAATGCAGCGACAGGCGTGCGAAGACCTGCTCGACCAGCGAATCCGTGGCCTCGCGGCTCAGTTCGGCACGCGCCGCGCGACAGGCGCTGGCCACGGCTTCATAGGCGACCAGACTGGTCGGCTGCGGCAGCGTCTGCGGCAGGTAGCCGACATGGCGCATGCGGTTCGCCCCGTGCAGCGACGACAGCGCAAGCTCCCCGAGGTGGATGTCGCCCTTGGCCGGGCGCATGCCGGCAATCGCCTTGAGGAAGGTCGACTTGCCGACCGCATTCGGCCCGAGCACCCCGACCAGTGAGCCCGCCGGCAGCGGTGGCAGATCGAGTTGATCGAAGATCATGCGCCGCTGATAGCCGGTGGTCAGCTGCGAGATCTTCAAGGATGCTTGCGAATCAAAGACGTGATGGCTCATCCCTGCCCCCTGCGCTGTCCGAGCAGCAAGGCGAGGAAACAGGGAATACCGATCAACGAGGTCACGATCCCCACCGGCAGCACCAGGCCGGGCACCAGCGACTCACTGGCCGTGGCGGCCAGGGACAGCACCAGCGCGCCCGCCAGCGCACTGCCGGGCAGATAGAAGCGATGGTCTTCCCCCAGCGCCAGACGCGCCATGTGCGGCCCGACCAGACCGATGAAGCCGATGGTGCCGACAAAGGCCACCGCCACTGCCGCCAGCAGGCTGACGCGCAACAGCGCCGTGCGGCGCAGGCGGGTGACCGGCACGCCGAAGCTGCGCGCATGGTCTTCCCCGGCACGCAGCGCTGTCAGCGCCCAGGCACGCCGCATGGCGAAGGGCAGGCAGACGACCAAGACGCTTGCGATGATCGCGACTCGCTCCCACGAGGCTTCCGACAGGCTGCCCATGGTCCAGAACACCAGCTGTTGCAGCGCATCGGGGCTGGCAACGAACTGCACCAGCGCATTGACGGCGTTGAGCACGAAGACCAGCGCGATGCCGAACAGCACGATCACTTCGCGACTGGCGCCATACAGCGAGGCCACGGCATCGATGGCCAGAATCGACAGCGCCGCGAACACGAAGGCCATCAGCGCGATGGTGTAGCTGGGCGGCAGCCCCGGCAAGGCCACATCCAGGATGATGACCAGCGAGGCACCAAGCGTCGCCGCGGCGCCCACGCCCAGTGTGAAGGGGCTGGCCAGGGCGTTGTTGAGCACGGTCTGCATCTCGGCGCCCGCAAGCCCCAGAGCGGCACCGACCAGCGCCGCCATCACCGCCGTCGGCAGGCGAATCTGCCAGACGATGGCTTCATTGATCGGCCCGTGCGAGCCGGGATTGATGAGTTCGCCCAGCAGATCAGACAGCGCGAGATCGGCAGGGCCGGTCATGATGTCGCCAAGGATGGCCAACAGCAGTGCCAGGCCCAGCGCGGCGAGAATCACCACACGTTTCCAGGCGAAGCGCCGGTATTGCTGGGCGAGCGTAGGCGACGGTTCAGGCGCTGAGGCCTGAGCGTGCGCGGGGGGAGACATCGGACTTTTTTCAATCACCAGCAAGGTCTGCCACTAGGAGGAGGAAGTGAACTTCCATGCATCAGGGCCCACCGGAGCCACCAGGCAGCTCGGCTATCAGCATGAATCATGCGCAGATGATAATGATTGACGCCTGCAGTCACAATGCGCACGGCCGCGACTGGCGACATGCGCGACTCGGCTCACGTCCATTCAACCCAACTTGGCGGTGCCTCCAGACCTTCCTACACCAGTGCTTCCCACTCCCGCCCTGCTCACGCCCACCCTGCTCACATCCGGCTCACGCACGCTTCGGCAAATACCTGACTCAGCAAATGTCAGGCCCGGAAAAGGAGAGACCCTGTAAATGTCAGGCCCGGAAAATGACAGACTCGGTGAACAGGGCGGCAAAAACTTGGTAGCGTCATGGCGGGTTGCTATGTTCAAGACTCGCTCGCCCCCTTCTCTTGCCCAGGAGTCTGACATGGCCCGCCTCACTGCAAAGGATTTTGCTCCCGAGTTGCTGGAGCTGTACGACGGATATGTGCATGGCAACATCACTCGCCGCCAGTTTCTGGATCGCGCGGCGGCCTTTGCCGTTGCGGGCATGACGGCCACCTCGATTCTGGCAAGCTTGAGCCCCGACTACGCACTGGCTTCCCAGGTCGAGTTCACGGACCCCGATATCGTCGCCGAATACATCACCTACCCGTCCCCCGAGGGCCATGGCGAGGTGCGCGCCTATCTGGTGAAGCCCGCCAAGGCCAGCGGCTCGCTGCCGGGCGTGGTGGTGGTGCATGAGAATCGTGGCCTCAACCCCTATATCGAGGACGTGGCGCGCCGCGTGGCCAAGGCCGGCTATATCGCGCTGGCCCCGGATGGACTGAGCTCGGTGGGTGGCTATCCGGGCAATGACCCCAGGGGCAAGGAGCTGCAGGCACAGGTAGACCCTGAAAAGCTGATGAACGACTTCTTCGCCGCCATCGATTACCTGATGAGCGAGGACCGCACCACCGGCAAGATCGGCATCACCGGCTTCTGCTACGGCGGTGGCGTCTCCAATGCCGCCGCCGTGGCCTATCCGGAGCTTGCCTGTGCCGTGCCCTTCTATGGCCGCCAGCCGCGCGCCGAGGAAGTCGCCGCCATCAAGGCCCCGCTGTTGCTGCACTATGCGGAGCACGATGAGCGCGTCAATGCCGGCTGGCCCGCCTATGAAGCCGCGCTGAAGGAGCACGACAAGGTCTATGAGGCCTACATCTACCCGGACACCCACCACGGCTTCCACAACGACTCCACCCCGCGCTATGACGAACAGGCCGCCAAGCTCGCCTGGGACAGAACCCTTGCCTGGTTCGAGAAGTATCTGAGCTGACCTCAGGCGGCACCAGGAAGACGACCAGCCCGCCTCAAGGCAACGAAGCCAGCCATCACGCTATCCCCGTGATGGCTGGCTTCGTCATTTTCGAGTGAGACCGAGACTGATCTCTTAAGGCTCAGGCCTGATCAGTTCACAACAGACCTGTTCAGACTGACCTACTAAGAAAAGAGCATTTCAGAACAGACCCGTTCTGAAAAAAACTCAGCTGCACAGCATGCCGCTGGCGACGATCTCGCTGAGCGTGCCCTTGCCGATGCCGCTGATGCGGGTCAGTTGACCGCTGGAACTCCACGGACGCTGACGGATGATATCGGCGGCGCGTGCCGGCCCGATATTGGGCAGGCGATCCAGCTGATCAGCGTTGGCGGTATTGAGGTCGATACAGGTCTGACTCGCCGAACTGGAGGCGTTGGATGCACGACTGGCCACCTCTGTGCCCGCCGCCTGCGGCTGGCCGCCGTCCAGCGGCAGCAACGCCAGTGTCTCGCCGGTCACCGACAGATAGATCGGGGCGTGATCGGAGACATCGGCACGCGCCGCCTCATGACTGATGCCCAGATAGTCCGGGAAGCGGAACACCTCGCCGCTGGCGCTGGGCCATTCGCTCGGCACATACCAGATGTTGTCGTAGAGCGAGGCATAGCGGCCATCGGTCTTGGAGAGCGTCGTCGCGCCCTCGGTGATCAGCGGGCGCAGGCCGAGGATCCGCAGGTCTCCCCACGCAGGCTCATCCGGCGCCATGTTGAAGTCGCCCATGATGATCGCCGGGGTGCCGGGCGAGATTTCCTTCATCAGGTCGTAGATATCCGCCAGCGCACGGATTTCCGGCGCGCGATCCGCCTTGCTGTCGCCGTAGACGATATGCACGTTGGCGGCGCTGAAGGCCCGCCCGCTGTCCTTCTCGACGAAGGTGGCAAGCAGCGGCTCGCGCGAGAACACATCCTCGGGATCGAGATAGACGGTAGCCCCGCCCTGATAGGCGATCGTCTTGTCGCGATACAGATAGGCGTAACGCTCGGTATAGGTGCTGCGCCCGACCGCATGGCTGACCAGGCTGTCCCACTCATCGCCGGTCAGCGCCTCAAGCTGCTGCTCGAGCTCGCTGACGACCTCCTCCTTCATCACCTCCTGCAGGCCGATCAGGTCCATATGGCTCGCCACCGCCGCGACCTGCTCGAGATGCTTGCCGTTGTTCCAGCCGGCATGCTTCAGATTCCAGCTGGCGATCACCGCCTCCGCCTGACTGCTGGCTGCAGTGCCCAGCAGTACGGGCACTGTCAGCGCCATCACCACTCTTCTGGCGATGCGCTCAAGCCGAGAACCGCCAGACGGCTGCCGGCCGCGCGGGAGCTTGCTGTTGTAGCTTGTGCTGCTTGTGCTGCTTGTGCTGCTGTTGCCAGCGATATCCAGGTGACTGCTGCTCGTATTGCTGACGTTACCGCGCTGACCTATCCGTATCACTGCGTGACCCTTGACTGATGACTCGTACACAAAAGACCGTAAGAGACTGTATCTTATGGACTTGTCGTCAAGGTTTATAGAACCACAATATTATTTATTATCCTTTGCGCGACTCTTGATAGATGAGAGAGAGCTAGCGCGTCACGCCACCGTCAGCGCCGGACCTTGCCACTTGACCTTTCAGCGCCAGCTTTTACTCTCGAGCGCTGATGCTTCCTTTCTCCAGTCACGAGATCCCATGACCCCATCGTCGTCCCTTTCTCCCGGCAGTCTGCTGAATCAGCTGCGCCAGACCACGCCGCTGGTGCACAACATCACCAATCATGTCGCGATGACGCCGACCGCCAATACCCTGTTGGCTATCGGTGCCTCGCCGCTGATGGCGCATGCGCAGCAGGAAATTCAGGAGATCTCCGCCATCAGTGCGGCGCTGTCGATCAATATCGGCACGCTGTCACCCAGCTGGATCGAGGCCATGCAACTGGCCGCGATGTGCGCCCACCGCGATGGCAAACCCTGGGTGCTGGACCCCGTCGGCATCGGCGCCTCCAGCCTGCGCCAGTATGCGTGCCGCGCGCTGCTGGAATATCGCCCTAGCGTGATTCGCGCCAATGCCTCCGAAGTGCTGGCGCTGGCCGGTGAGATGAATCAGGGACGCGGCGTGGACAGCGGCGATGACGGTGAGGATGCGCTGGAGCGCGCCAGTCGGGCCGCCGTCGCGCTGGCGCGCACGCAGAACTGTGTGGTGGCGATGACCGGCCGTGTCGATGTCGTCACCGATGGCCAGCGGCAAATCACGGTTCAGGGCGGCCATGCGCTGATGGGCCGCGTCACTGCCATGGGCTGCGCGCTGAGCAGTGTGGTCGCCGCCTTCCTCGCCGCCTCCCTCGCCGGGCATGACGACACCCTGCACGCCACCGCCGCCGCGCTGGCCTGCTACGCCGAGGCCGGTGAGACGGCGGGCCAGTCGGCGCAAGGCCCGGGCAGCTTCGTGCCACGCTTCATGGATGCCCTGTATACTCTCGACGCCGATTCCACCCCGCTAGCCTCTCGTCTGGAGCTGACCGATGTCACTTGATCTATCCCTTTACCTGGTCACCGACCCCGCGCTGTGCGCCCAGCGCGGCCTGGAAGCCACCGTGATGGCCGCCGTGCGCGGCGGCGTCAGTGTCGTGCAGCTTCGCGACAAGCATGCCAGCGACGAAGAGATGATCGCCCAGGCCATCCGCCTCAAGGCGCTGCTGGACGAGTACGAGGTGCCGCTGATCATCAATGACCGCATCGAGGTCGCGCTGGCCAGTGGCGCCGATGGCCTGCACATCGGTCAGAGCGATGGCGACCCGGTCGAGGCGCGTCGCCGTCTCGGCGAGGACGCCTTGATCGGCCTGTCGGTCCAGACGCTTGAGCAGCTCAAGGCCGTCGATGTCGAGCGCATCGACTACCTCGGCCTCGGCCCGGTATATGCCACCCCGACCAAGCCGGATCATGCCGCGCCGCTGGGCATCGAGGGACTCACGCAGCTCGTGCGCTCAAGCCCGCTGCCGACGGTCGCCATCGGCGGCATCTCGCTGGCCAATGCCGGCGAAGTCATGACCAGCGGCACCGACGGCCTCGCCGTCGTCTCGGCGCTGTGCAGTGCCGAAGACCCCGCCGCGGCCGCCCAGCAATTCCTGGCGCAGTATCCTTTCTGATTGGATCTGAACTGTGCTGATCTGATCTGAAATGAGCTGAGCTGAGCTGAATTGAGCCCGCCAGTCACGACAACGCCCGCCATGGTCAGCCATGGCGGGCGTTGTCGTCTTTGCTACCTGAACTGATTGAGCGGATCAGCTGGTCGCCAGGTCACTCTCGGCATTCGCCACCAGCGCGAACTCCTCCTCGGCGGTCTTCGCCACCAGCCGATGACGGCTGAAGATGGCGTAGTAGGCGATGCCCACCACGAACAGCACCAGGGTGTAATTGAAGGCACGCGGATCGAAGGCATAGACCCCGGTCAGCGCGATCAGCGAGAGCACCAGCGCGATGGCGGACGTCACGATGCCGCCCGGCGTGCGATAGGGACGCGCCAGCGCCGGTTGACGCAGGCGCAGCAGGATATGGCTGGCCGCCATCAGCGCGTAGGAAACTGTCGCCCCCACCACCGCCATGCCCAGGATCAGATCGCCCTCGCCAGTCAGCGAGACCAGGAACCCGAAGATGCCCGGCACCACCAGCGCCCAGGTCGGCGCCTTGCGCTTGCTGGTCAGCGACAGCGTCTTGGGCAGATACCCGGCCCGCGACAGCGCGAAGACCAGACGGCTGTAGCCATAGATGATCGAGAAGAACGACGCTACCAGCCCCGCCAGGGCAAGCACATTGACCAGTGTCGCCAGCCCCTCGCTGCCGGTGGCCTTGAGGGCATCCACCAGCGGCACGGCGCTGCTGCCGATTGCCTCGGCCCCCGCGGCGCCGGCCAGCAGGAAGACGACCAGCACGGCGGTGAACATCAGAAACAGCATGGCGCCGATGATGCCACGCGGGACATCACGGGCCGGATTGCGCGATTCCTCCGCCGCCAGCGGCACCCCTTCCACGGCCAGAAACAGCCACATGCCGAAGGGCAGCGCCGCCCAGATGCCATACCAGCCATTGGGCATGAAGTCGCTGGCCCCCCAGGCATCGGTCGGAGCGATGTCGAACAGGCGACTGCTGTCGAAGTCACCGATCAGCGCGACGGCGGTGGCGATGATCGCGAACACGGCCAAGCCGCTGATCACCATCATCACCTTGTGCGCCTCGCCGACCCCCGCCAGGTGAATGCCGATGAACACCAGATAGAAGATGGCGTAGATGATCGGGCCATTGATGCCCAGCAACGATTCCACCGCACTGCCGATGAAGATGACGATGGCCGCGGGGGCCAGCGCATATTCGATCAGCACGGCAAGACCGGTGAGGTAGCCGCCTGCCGGCCCCATCGCCTGGCGGGCGAAGCTGTAACCGCCGCCGGCGGCCGGGATGGCCGCTGACATTTCCGCCAGCGACAGCACGAGCGCCAGATACATGATGCCCATCAAGAGTGCGGCGATCGCGAAACCTCCCCAGCCCGCCTCGCCGATGCCGAAATTCCAGCCGGCGAAATCGCCGGAAATCACGTAAGAGACCCCGAGGCCCGCCAGCAGGACCCAGCCTGCCGTCCCTTTCTTCAATTGGCGCCTGGCCAGATAGTCCTGCTCATTCGTGTCGTGATTCGTGTCGCGAGTCATGGTGCCGCCTTGTATGCCTCAGGCATTTGTCATTGCTGGATCGGGAGTTTCCCGCTGCTGCGCTGCCGTCCCATCAGGACAGCAGGAAGTTCTGGATACCGGTGCCGCCATCCAGCGCCGTCTCGCCGCTTCTGTCCTTGAGGCCCACACCGGTGAGGCCGAGCTTGCGTGCCTCACGCAGCAGGTAGTGCAGTCGTTCGGCAGCCATGGCGAAGTCGAGCCCTGCCGGACGCACGTTGGAGATGCAGTTGCGGCTGGCATCGCTCAGGCCGACGCGCGGCTGCCAGGTCAGATAGAGCCCGAGGCTGTCCGGAGAGCTGAGGCCGGGACGCTCGCCGACCATCACCAGCACTGCTCGGGCATTGAGCAGCTCACCGACTTCATCGCCGATCGCGACCCGCCCCTGCTCCACCACGCTGATCGGCGCCAAGGACCAGGCATCCGGCCCATCCTCGGCAAGCGATTCCAGCAATGCGGCGATGAAGGGCGCGGCATTGTTCTGCACCGCCAGAGACGAGAGCCCATCGACGACCACGATGGCCAGATCGGCAGGCTGGGCGTCGAGGGCGGACAACTGCTGACGCGAATCCTCATCGAGACGCCGCCCGTAATCGGGGCGCTGCAGATAGGTGGTGCGATCCACGGCGCGACTGTGCAGTCGCTGAATCTGCGGAGCATTCGCGAGCGCCGCGACCTGATTGAGGTCCTCGATCAGTCGGGGAATCTCCAGCGGCAGGTGGACGGCATCCTGGGCGCGGGCGTGCGCCAGCTGGAATTCCAGCGAACGATTGGTCGGCAGACTGATGCCGGCACGGCCAAGGCCGATGCGCGCATCCGTGAACTGGCCAAGCCGCTGCCAGGGATTGGGCGTGACGATGGCATCGGGTTCCAGGCTTCGCGAGACCGCATCAGCAGAGGGCTGGTCAGGGTTCATGCGTCACCTCCTGTCACCTGACGCAGTGAATTGGCGAAACGGTCGGGCATTTCGCTTGGCAGTGCCTGGGTGGCGACATCGGTGAAGATCTGCATCTCCTCGAGCCAGGCGGCGAATTCCGGCGCCGGGCCCAGGTCCAGCACCCGCCGTGCATAGAGAGCATCGTGGAAGGAGGTGGTCTGATAATTGAGCATGATGTCATCCGAGCCGGGGATGCCCATGATGAAGTTGCAGCCCGCCACCCCGAGCAGCGTCAGCAGAGTATCCATGTCGTTCTGATCGGCATCGGCATGATTGGTGTAGCAGATGTCACAGCCCATCGGCAGGCCCAAAAGCTTGCCGCAGAAGTGGTCCTCGAGGCCGGCGCGGATGATCTCCTTGCCATTGAACAGATACTCGGGGCCGATGAAGCCGACCACGGTATTGACCAGCAGCGGCGAGTACTTGCGCGCCACCGCATAGGCGCGCGCCTCGCAGGTCTGCTGGTCCAGGCCGTGATGGGCATCGGCGGACAGCGCACTGCCCTGGCCGGTCTCGAAATACATCACGTTGTCGCCCACCGTGCCGCGCTTGAGCGACAGCGCAGCCTGCTGCGCCTCCGCCAGCACGGAAAGCTCGACACCGAAGCTCTCGTTGGTGGCCTGGGTGCCGCCGATGGACTGGAAGACAAGATCCACCGGGGCACCCTGCTCGATGCACTCGAGGGTATTGGTGACGTGGGTCAGCACGCAGGACTGGGTGGGGATCGCGTACTTCTGGATCACCTCATCCATCAGACGCATCAGCTTGATGCTCTGAGCCACGTTGTCGGTGGCCGGGTTGATGCCGATCACGGCGTCGCCGTTGCCGTAGAGCAGGCCATCGAGAGTGCTGGCCGCGATGCCGGTGACGTCATCGGTGGGATGATTGGGCTGCAGGCGGGTCGAGAGATGACCGCTCTTGCCGATGGTATTGCGAAAGGCGGTGACCACCTCGCACTTCTTCGCGACCATAATCAGGTCCTGATTGCGCATCAACTTGCTGACCGCGGCGGCCATTTCGGGGGTAATGCCGGCGCGCACCTGCGCCAGCACCGCGGGGGTCGCGAGGTCACTCAGCAGCCAGTTGCGGAAGTCGCCGACGGTGAGATGGGCGATCGGCAGGAACGCCACCGGATCATGCTCATCGATGATCAGGCGAGTGATGTCGTCCTGTTCGTAGGGAATCAGCACGTCTTCGAGGAAGGTCTTGAGGGGCAACTCCGCCAGACACAGCTGAGCGACGACTCGCTCCTCGGCGGTTTCCGCGATCACGCCAGCAAGACGATCTCCGGAGCGGGCGGGCGTCGCCTTGGCCATCAGCTCGGCCAGATTGGCAAAACGATGGACCTGACTGCCCAGGGTGTAACGGTACTCGCGGCTCATGGGAAATTCCTTGCCCTGACGGATGTCATTTCATATCAGTCGTTTTGCAGGAATCACGCCAACCTCCCTCCATGCCTCTTTGGTCCTGCATGCGCCTTGAAGCCGCATTGCGTAGGTCTGCGCCCGCACCACCGTGGTGCATGACCGCGTTCACGCTCGGTGCAGTGCGTCGCGGGCATCAGCCGCGTGCGCCCCCCAACTCCGTGATGATCGCCTCGCGCTGCTTGAGTGAAGCCACACCCGCATCGCCCAGCTTGCTGGCCACCTCACTGAGCAGGCCTTCGGCGAGAAACATGAAGGCACTCATGCTGTTGCTGTAGAAGAGGCTGTGATTGGGCACATGGAAGCTGTAGCGCGCCAGCGGCTCCAGCGGAGAGCTGGCCGAATCGGTCAGCGCGATCACCTCGACCCCACGCTTCACCGCCACCTCGGCGCAGGCCACCACGCTTGGGGTATAGGGGAAGCAACTGGCCACCACCAGCACGTCACCGGCCGACAGCTGGGCCAGTGCATCGGCCACGCCCTGACGACTGGCATCCAGCGGTGCCACGTCCGGGCGCAGCATGCCCAGCCCATAGGCCATGAACAGTGCCAGGGAATTGAACTGACGCATGCCGTGCAGGCGCACGCGCGGCGCCTCGGCCAGCAAGGTGGTCGCGGCTTCGAAGGCCGCGGCGTCCACCCTCTCCAGCATGCTGAGGATGTTGGCGCTCTCCTGACGCCCCAGCCGCGCAAGCTGGGCCATGGCGCTGCTATCGGCGTCTCGCGCCAGCAGCTGCGAGGCCTGCTGGCTGTAGAAATGCTCGCCATCCGTCACCGCCTGGCGAAAGACATCCTGAAACCTGCTGAAGCCCTCGTAGCCCAGCCGCCGGGCCAGACGCGAGAAGGTCGAGGCATTCACGCCGGTCAACTCCGCCAGCTGGCTGATGGAAGACACCGCCGTGCGTTGCGGGGACTCGATCAGCACCGCCAGCACGCGCCGGGAACTCGCGCCGAGACGAATCTCCACCTCACGACGATCGATCGCCGCCAGCAACTGCTTCAACCCCTCCAGGGTCTCCGGCGGCGAGTCAGGGGATGCGGGCCCGGGGGCTCGGGAGGATGGGGGCATGGGATACCTCCTTGGCAAGGGACAGGACAGATGGCGGCAACGGTAGCATCTCTGGCCGGTCGAGTCCGAAGGCACAAGCGACCATATGCAATTATTTATTGCACAAACTGCAAATGCACTACATATTTGCATTACGTCTTCGCACCCCTGCCGCCACGGAGCCCGCATGAGCCACGTACTGCATCGCAACCTCAATCAGGAGTATCCCACCGCCGTGAAGGGCGATGGCCCCTACATCGTCGATCGCGAGGGTCGCCGTTATCTGGATGCCAGCGGTGGCGCGGCCGTGTCATGCCTGGGGCACAGCGACGAGGCGGTGGCGCAGGCCATCAAGGATCAGGTCAGCCAACTGGCCTACGCGCACACCTCGTTTTTCACCAGCGACCCGATGGAGCAGCTGGCCGACTTTCTCATCGAACGCGCCCCCGCAGGGCTCGACTCCGTCTACTTCGTCTCCGGCGGCTCGGAAGCGGTCGAGGCGGCACTCAAGCTGGCCCGCCAGTATTTCGTCGAGATCGGCCAGCCCCAGCGCAAGCATCTGATCGCGCGGCGCCAGAGCTACCACGGCAATACGCTGGGCGCGCTGGCCACCGGCGGCAATGCCTGGCGGCGTCAGCAATTCGAGCCGCTGTTGATCAACGTCAGCCACGTCAGTCCCTGCTACGCCTATCGGGACCAGCAGCCCGACGAGACGCCCGAGGCGATGGGCATTCGCCTCGCCGCGGAGCTTGAGGAGGAAATCCTGCGTCTGGGCGCCGAGAACGTGATGGCCTTCGTGGCCGAACCGGTGGTCGGTGCCACCCTGGGTGCCGTCACCGCGGTACCGGGCTACTTCAAACGCATCCGCGAGGTCTGTGATCGCTACGGCGTGCTGCTGATTCTCGACGAGGTGATGTGCGGCATGGGGCGCACCGGCAGTCTGTTCGCCGCCGAGCAGGAAGGTGTCACGGCAGATCTGATCACCATCGCCAAGGGCCTGGGCGCCGGCTACCAGCCGATCGGCGCGACCCTGGTCAGCCAGCGCATCCGTGATGCCATCGCCAATGGCTCCGGCTTCTTCCAGCACGGCCATACCTATATCGGCCATGCCACCGCCTGTGCCGCGGCGCTGGCAGTCCAGCAGACCATCGAAGCCCGCGACCTGCTCACACGCGTCAATGTCCTCGGCGAGGGGCTCAAGGCGCGCCTGAACGAGCGCTTCGCACATCACGCCCATGTCGGCGACATCCGCGGTCGCGGCCTCTTCCAGGGGCTGGAGCTGGTGGCGGATCGCGATTCCAGAAAGCCCTTCGACGCCTCCCTCAAGCTGCACGCGCGGCTCAAGAAGGCCGCCATGGCCGAAGGCCTGATGTGCTATCCGATGGGCGGCACCCTCGATGGCCGCCAGGGCGATCACATCCTGCTGGCACCGCCGTTCATTCTGCAGGAGTCGCATCTGGACGAGATCACCGCCAAGCTGGGGCGTGCCATCGATACCACCCTTGCCAGCCTGTGACGGCTCAGCTGCAGGCACATTGCCTACCCCACGATCTTTGAATGGATTTGAATGGAGTGACTTTCATGGCGATCACATCGCGCCTGACCGAACTGGATGACGCCAGCATGAGCGCGGCTCAGCGCGAGGTGCTGGCCGAGATTCTCAGCGGCCCGCGCGGCAATCTGGACGGCCCCTTCCTGGCCTGGATCCACAGCCCCGAGCTTGCCAATCATGCCCAGCGCCTCGGTGCCTTCTGCCGCTACGCCACCGGCCTTGAGCTGCGTCTCAGCGAGCTGGCGATTCTCACCACGGCGGCATGGTGGAAATCCCAGGCTGAATGGCAGATTCACGCGCCGATTGCCGAGCAGGCCGGCCTCGCGCCCGAGGTTATCGCGGCGCTGCGCGAGGAGCGTGAACCCGCGTTTGAACAAGACGATGAGCGGTTGGTCTATCGCATCACCCGCGCGCTCTACGCTGAGCGGCGCGTCGATGATGCCCTGTACGCCGAGGCCGTCGCGATGTTCGGCGAAACCGTGGTGGTGGAGCTGGTCGGGGTGCTGGGCTATTACGCCCTGGTGGCGATGACGCTGAATGTCTTCGCCGTCCGGCGCGGTGATGACATCCCGCTGCCCTTCGAGGAGCCGAGCCAATCTTGAAACGCGTGTCTTGAAGGGCCTGGATTGCGCCACTCTCGGAACGCTTGAGTACGACACGCACGGCCACAGCGCGCTTGCCGAGCTGTCGCCCGCGAGGCATGCTCGAAAGGCCCCCTGCTGCGCCCCGGCCCCCCGGGGCGTGCGTCATTGCGGCGCGAATACCTCGATGACGACGCTTCGATATCGACGCCAGGATGAGAACACCTCGATAACAACACCTCGATAACAACACCTCGATAACAACAAGATGACCACAGGGTGAGCGATCAATGAGTGATAGCGAACACACGGAAGTGGCGGTGATCGGCGCAGGCGCCGTGGGTGTCGCCTGCGCCCTGTGGCTGCGGCGCAGCGGCCACGAGGTGACGATGATCGAACGTGAAGGCATCGCCAGCGGCACCTCCTTCGGCAATGCCAGCACCCTGGCGGATTACGGCTGCCTGCCCATCGCCCGTCCGGAAATCTGGCGCAGCATGCCGTCGCTGCTGCTGTCGCCAGACTCGCCTTTCGTCATCGACTGGAAATGCCTGCCCAGGCTCTCGCCCTGGTTGATGCGCTTCATGGGCCAGTGCAACGCCACTCGCTTTCGCGCCAACAGCGAGATACTGGCCCAGCTGCTCAGCCATACCTACACGGACTACCAGCCGCTGCTGGACGATGCCCCCGCCGCTGCCGCGATGATTCAGCGCAAGGGCTGCCTGTATGCCTACGGCAAGGCCGAGAACCTGCAAGCCGCACAGGGCGATATCCGACTGCGCGACCAGCTCGGCATCCATCAGCAGGTGCTGACGGCGGATGAGCTGATCGCACTGGAACCGGCCATGGAAGGTCACACCGCGGGTGGTGTGCTGTTCCCCTCCTCCTGTCACCTCGATGACCCGCAGGTGTTCATCGACACCCTGGCCACCCCGCTGCGCGAAGAGGGCCGAATCGTCAGCGCCGAGGTCACCCGCCTGAGCCGTCAGGCCTCCGGCATGCTGCTGGAGTATGCCGATGGCCGGCGACTCAAGGCAGACAGAGTGGTGCTGGCAGCCGGGGCCTGGTCGGCACAGCTGGCCCGCCAGATCGGCGACAGGATTCCGCTGGATACCGAGCGTGGCTATCACATCGAATTCGATCTCGAGCACTCGCCGCTCAACCGCCCGACCTGCCCGGTGGAAAGCGCCTTCTACATGACGCCACTGCACAGTGCCGAGGGTGCGCGCCTGCGCGTAGCCGGCACCGTGGAGCTGAGCTCGCTTGCGGGGCCGGCCAACCCGGCCCGTTTCGACTATCTGGAAAGCCGGGTGCGCAAGGTGCTGGGCATTGACGCCCCGGTAGCCCGGCGCTGGCTGGGCTTTCGTCCCACCCTGCCCGATTCCGTACCGGTGATCGGCCCGTCACCCAATGAGCCACGCGTGATCCATGCCTTTGGCCATCAGCATATCGGGGTGACACTGGCAGGCGTGACTGGCCGCCTGGTCAGCGAATGTTTAGCCAAAGGCTCATCAGAGTGGATCGCGCCCTGCTTTGCGGCCCGATTTTGACACCCTGGGAGGATTCACGAGGCATCCGCGATGCGGGTTCGACCGGAGGTCAGGCGCTCCAGCAACTGCTGCCACTCGCCGCACAGGGTGTCCGCATCGAAGCGCGCGGCATTGTCGCGCGCCTGCAGGGACATCTCGCTGCGGCGGGCTTCATCCGTGATCAGATCACGGATCTCGCGCGCCAGTGCCTCATCGTCCTCGACATCCACCAGCACGCCGCTGCCGCCGGCCAGGATTTCGGCAGGCCCGGTTTCACAGTCTGTCGAGACCACCGGTAAGCCGAAGGATTGCGCTTCCAGCAGGGTCATCGGCAGTCCCTCCCAGCGTGAGCTCATCACGTACAACGCCGCCCGCTGATACTCCTTTTCCACCTGTGAGGTGCGGCCCACGAAGACGACGCTGTCACTCAGGCCCAGTGTCCAGGCCTGGGCCTTGAGGTCATTTTCATCCTCGCCCCAGCCGACGATGCGCAGTCGCCAGTCAGGGTGGACCGACACGACCTTGTGCCAGGCATTCAGCAGTACATCGAAGCCCTTCTGCTCCGTCAGGCGCCCGACGGCAAGCACGGTACGCGACGCTGCGTCCTCTTCGCTGGGCTTGGGGAAGTGCGGCACCGGATTCCAGATCGCGCCGACCTTGTCGCGGATGCGATAGCGCGCTCGCCAGGCCTCGGCATCCCGCTCGGTGAGCACCACGATGGCGTCGGCCAGGCGCACGGCGGTCGAGCGGCCCACCGAACGCAGGCGTGAACCATGATCGGTGGCGAGATTGAAATGCTCCCAGCAGATGATCCTGGCGCGCTGGAACGGGGCCCACGGCGCACAGAAGGCGAACAGGATCGAATCCACCAGCACCACCACATCGGCCTGTTGATGGCGGACCTTGGTCAGCAGCGCCGAACTGATGCCCAGCGACCGTCGGGCCCCGCCTCTGGCTTCCTTCAGATTCAGGCAACAGGTCGTGATGCTGTCCTCCAGGGAAAACGAGCTGGTCGCTGGCCCGAACAGACTCGCGATCATCACGTCATGACCCGAGCGCGCCAGTCCGCTGGCGATTTCGCATGTGACACGTTCCGTGCCTCCGTCGCTGGAAAGATTACCGACGACAAACAGAATCTTCATTGGCTCATGCGCTCCACAGGGAAATGCTCGCCGCGAGGCACCCGACCGCAGGCGCGATATCGCCTTGCTTGATCGAAATGCTCAACTGCGGCGCAGAAAAAACCCGCCACCGACGAGGGTCGATGGCGGGAGATAGGGGGTATGACATGAAGCGGTGCGATCTAGTGCAGAACGCTAATGCAGAATGCTAGCGCAGGAACGGTTGCGCAAAACGGCTGACAGCAAGGCGACCGGCGGTCACCATGTCTTGACCGCTTCATGAAGAAAAATGCCTCAGGCATTTTTTGGAAAGACGGTACGTCAGAAAGACAGCACGTTAGAAAGATAAAGCGCCAGCAGGACAGCGCGTCAGCAAGACAGAACGGCAAGAGGGGCGTGCGCGGTAAGCGGGCACGGGGAGCTGATACGGAAAGCGGGTTCGGAAAACGAGTTCGAAAAGCAAGAGTGGCAAGCGGCCTGAGCGCTGAACGAACACTGCCAGGCATCATGCGAGATGCCAGCTCAACGCGTCTTGCCCACCCCCGCCTTCTGAGAAGCACGCTTGTCCTGAATCATGGTGAGCGTACAACGCGCGCCGTGGCATGGGTGATGAAAAGATAAATCCAATGCCGGCGCGCCAGGCTCAGTTCAATAGCTCAATGCTGGCACCTGACAACAGGATCAGCGGCCAGCCATCGGGTGCGACGACTCAGCATCCTGCTGGCTCGTCCGGCTGGCAGTGATGGCTTCAGTCGAGACGCGATGGATGATGCCGCAGTCTTCACAGTGATAGAGCGGCGCCTTGCCGGCCAGTCGCTGCCACCAATGGCGTTTTACGCGATGTACGCTGGCGCCCCCGCATTGGGCGCAGAAACGATATCCACTCATGACGACATTCTGCTCTCTGTTGATGGTGTTCACGGGCATCCTTCCCTTTGATGACGATCGATCGCGTTCCAGCGAGACGGCCTGTTCAGCGACACGCGGTGTGTCATTGCCAGAAGAAGCACTGTCCCGACCGATTGAGCTCTCCAGGCAGGCGCCTGTCACTCTCACTCGCGGGGCCATTATGCGCGTTAAATCCAGCAGCAGTTCCTGATATTTGCCCAACTGTCGAGAACGATTTTCTTCATCTTCCTGACGAAAATCCAACGGTGTCAATGTGTTAGCGTCCCGCCTCAGGCGGTAGCGAGTACTGACTTACGCAACTCGATATCCAGTGTGTGCTGCAGACAGCCCAGATAGGCACGCACCACGATCTGCTGATCAAATTCACGTTCGATACGCACGCGTGCCGCCTGCCCCGCCTCCATCAATGCCGCATGCGGCATGTCCAGACAGCCCTGCATCTGCTGCTCAAGAGACTCGACATTGGCCGCTTCGCACAGCCAGCCAGTGACGCCGGGATTGACCGAGCTGCGACAGCCCGGCACATCACTGACGATCGCCGGACGCCCCATCGAGGCCGCCTCCAGTACCGTGCGCGGCATGCCTTCCCGGTACGACGGCAGCACCAGCACATTGGCCTCGGCCAGGAAGGGGCGTACATCCCGCTGTTCGCCCAGGTAGTGCAATATGCCGCGCTCGCGCCAGGCAGCGATTTCCTCATCGCTGATCGCGGTGCGATTGCTGATTCCCGACGGGCCGATCAACCAGAAGCGTGCCTGCGGATAACGCTCATGCAGACGCTCGGCCGCCGTCACGTATTCCCGCACCCCCTTGTCGCCGATCAGGCGTGCGACCATCACGAAGGTCAGCGGTGGCGTCTGCGGTTGCGGCGCAAAGGCGAAGCGTTGCGGGTCGATACCGGCGCCGGGCAGCACGACAGACGGCGTGGACTTCTGCAGCCCGAGGCGCATGAACAGGCGTTGGTCATCACGATTCTCGAAGAACACGCACCGCGCGCCACGGTTGGCGAAGCCATACAGCGCCCGCACCCGACGAAACAGCCAGCTGTCGTGTATGAAGGCGGTGCCCAACCCCGAGACGTTGTTGGTATAGGGAATCTTGAGCAGCCGACAGGCCAGTCCAGAATAGACATTGGCCTTTATGGTGAAGTTGAGAACATAACGCGGCTTGAGCTTCAGCAATGTCCCCAGCAGCGCCAGCAGGCTCTTGCCCTCACCGATCAGCGAGGTGCCCTTGCCTTCCATGCCCAGCGCACGATGCTCGACCCTGAGCTCGTCCACCAGGTACTCGCTATGCGCATCGGTGGGCGCAAGGCACACCACGCGATAGCCCGAGTCACGCAGCCCTTCGATGACGCCGCGATGGAAGTTGTAGAGAAAGAACGACGAGTTGGAGACCAGCACCACCGTGGAGGGCTGTGCGTCACGTGTTGGCATGGGGCATTCCTTGCGTGTCATGCGAAGAAGAACATGCGCGAGCTTGAGCCCGCGCGACCGGAAGCATCCGGGAGAGAAACCTTGAATAAGGGGAGCCATCGACAAGAGAAACGATCGAGAAGCGACACCAGCGCGAAAGGAAAGGCGTCGTGGCTCGGTCCAGCAGCTCGATCCAGCAGGTCAGTCCAGAAACGCAGGCCGGCGTTGCTGCTGCCACAGACGCACCAGCCCTGTGTCATGCGCCATGCACACCACATAGATGACCAGGAACGGGAAGCGATAGCGCACCGCGGTGCCGTAGTTGAAGACGACGAGCCCATAGATGGTGAAGGCGCCGATCAGATACAGCAGCCAGAAGAGCGTCTTCTCGCGCTGGACCTGCCAGCACTTGAGGGTCAGCCAGACGAGGAAGGCGACCACCAGCAGGTTCTCTCCCGACTGGATCAACTGCAGCGCATTGGCGGCTTCCCAAGGCAATGGCTTGATCAGGAAATAGAGCGCGCCCTGGATTCCCGTCACCACGAAGTCCCCGAAGCCCTGAATCACCTCCACATCCTCGATCTTGCCGCCATCCTCCAGATACATGGCCGCGCGGAAGAAGTTGATCTGGTCCACCGCCAGCGGATAGATGACCAGCACACTGGCGGCCAGCCCGACCAGCAACCAGCAGAATCGCTTGGTCGACAGGCCCTGGCGGCTGACGTCGTAGAGGAGATAGATGCCGAGGAAGATCAGCATGATCAAAGCGTTCTGGAACTTGATGATCCATAACGGCAACAGGAAGATCAGCGCCCACATCGGCCGACGTTCGATGGCCAGCAGGAAGCTGCCGAGCATGAAGCCGGTGACCAGGGTGTCGCGCAGGCTCAGTGAGCTGTAGAGCACCAGGCTCGGGTAGCACAGCACGAACAGCAGCACCGCGTGGGAGATGATGCCGCGGCGAATCAGCACCATCAGCGCGCCGATATAGAGGAACTTGTTGAAGAAGCCCAGGCTGGTGATGGTTTCCGCCAGCGGCAACGGCAACAGCGCCAGAAATCCCGACGAGACCGAGACGGTCAGGGAGTGGTCCATCGCTCCCCAGTCCATGCTGCGCATGGCCAATACCTGCTCCCAGTAGCGGAACTGGTCCGGCATGTACTCGGCATCGAACAGCACATTGTTCAACAGGTACGGCACCGCACTGCTCAGACTCAGGATGATCGCGACATTGCGCGTCACCCAACCACGCAGAAAGCCCACCATCACCAGTACCAGACAGACGAGCAGGTTGGGCAGGTCGAGCAGAATGTGTTCCATGGAAAGACTTATTCTCGTGCGCCGCTGTTGGCCAGTTCGGCCTGCAGACTGGCGGATGACATGAGGGGCGCGGACGCGCCGGTATCAGCGCTGGTGGCCTGCCGACTCACCACGCCAGAGGTATCGAGGGACGGCGAGGACTGCGCGAGGCCAGCCGCAGCTCCCCCACTGCTGACCTGCCAGCCTTGGGACGAGAAGGGTGACGCGCCCTCGACCTCGGCTGCCGACAGCATCAGCGACAGGCACTGCATCAATTGATGCTCGCTCAGCGCGCCCGTCTCCTCATCAGGGGCCAACGGCAACGTCACGACGCGCGCTGCCTCGATGCCGCCCTCGTGGCGTGCCTGGCAGCCGGCTTCATCGCTTTCGACCAGCACCAGTGCCGCATGCGGATACTTGAGCGCCATCCGGCGTCTCAGGCCCCGTGCCTTGCTGCCCGCCGCCACCAGTTCACTGGCCGGTGTCACGGCATGGTGCGCAATCACCGGCACGCGCCAACGATCCAGACGGCGCGCCTTGAGCGCATTGAGGTTGGCTTCCAGACCGCTGGACAACAGGACACACGGGCGATGACGCGCCAGATAGCGCGTCAGGGCCAGCACGCCCGTCAACTCAGTGTGCACGCCCAGCTCTACCAGCCGCACCCCATGTGCCAGACCTTCGATCAACTCCTCATGGGCCTGGGGCACGATGAGGTCCACCTCGTGACCCAGGCGCGTCAGCCCCGCCGCCAACGCCAGCATCTGGCGAGTCTCGAGGGTCATCTGCCGTGCCACGACCAAAAGCGCCATCCGATGCGTCTTCATTGCCACTCCTTCGCCAGTGTTAGCCTTGAGCCAGGCTTGATCGAGTCAATTCACGATGATCGCCATGCCATCTGCACATGGCGATCGACGTCAGCCCCACTTCCTTCGGTGCGTTCAGGCCAGGCGCTGATAGACACTGCGCGCCTGGCGGGCCAGCGGCGCCGGCAACCAGGTCACGACCCGGCGCGCCATGCGCTTGAACGTGCACACCAGCACCTGGCCCTTCTTCTGCGCTGACATCGAGGCCCACTCGGGGGTCATCATCTGGTGGGCGTCCACGCAATAGACGGGCCTGCCGGTCATGCGCGTGATGTTGGTGGCCTGCCCCACTTCGCTTTCGATGAACAGGCGACAGCCGGAGTCACGGTAGTAATCCGCCTTGTGACTCGAATGGCGATTCTGACGCAGGCGCTCTTCCTTGCTGGGCAGGTCGAGCATGATCAGGTGGTCATACTCGACACCGTGCCGGGCCAGCCAGGCGGTCGTCTCGGGACGATATTTTTCCAGCCGGTTGGTGACCAGCGAGTGCACACGGTAGGTCGGGATATGCAGAGGTGCCGCGTTGGTCAGGAAGTCGCGATAGCGCGGGCCGTCATCGTTCTGCTCAGGCGTCGGATCGAGGCACAGCACGCCATCGATATCCAGGCAGCTATCGGCCAGCGCCGGGTGATGAAACAGATTCCACTGGAAGGCACGCGGGTGCTCCAGCTCGACCAGATACATGTCCACCCCCACCACCGGTGCCGGGTTGGCATAGATGACGCAGGTGGTGATGTCACAGGGGCATTCTTGCGGAATGCGCGCCAGGGAGGCCTTGAGCGAGGCCCCACTGTTGAAACTGTCGTCGACCAGCAGCACACGCTGGTTTTCCCAGGCGCTCTGCGCCGCCCCTCGGACCTTGCGTGTCATTCCCTTGCCGGGCGAGCCGTTGGCGATGAAGGTGTCGAGATCCGTGCAGGCCCGATTGAGCATGGCGCTGATCATGTAGGCCGGCACCATTCCACTGCGCGGGATCCCGACGATCAGATCAAAATTCCCGGCCTGCAGGCGCGACAACTGTCTGGCGATATCCGAACTCAGGTCGGCGTAACTGCGATAATTCATGTTGCGGTCCCCTTGCGACTCACGACGGCCCAAGGCCGATATCCTTCGCGCTTTTGTGTGTTGCAGCGCTTTTTTGATGTTATTGACGACGTCCTGTCATCAAACGCTTCTCTCGCCCTCATCACCCCCGATAATCGGGGGCATTCAGGCGCTTTTACGCTTCTGCACTGCGCTGTCGGGTGTCACACGACGGCGACGAGTGCCTATCAACCTGGTCATCACATCCTGGCGCACGAGGCGCAGCAGCCGACTGCGGTCCATGTGCGAGAGCAGCGCGACCCCCTGGCGGAAGTTGGCCAGGCGCTGCATGGGGCTCGCGGGCGCCATCACGTACTGCTTGAAGTAGTGATAGAGCGGGATATACAGGCTGTCGGAATGCGGCATATGCCGGGTATTGGCATGAAAGACGTCGATGGCCGAGATCATGTCGCGCTGATAGCGCTGTTCGGCCTCGCTTTCCTGCTGCTGCGATGTCCAGGAACCCTTGGCATTGCGGCGATAGACACAGGCAGCATCTTCGTAATAGAGAGTCTCGCCTTGCAGTGCCATGTAGGACTGCAGGAAGAAGTCCATGATCGGGGCACCGCGATAGGACGCCATCATCGCGTCGACGGTGGCATCGACGCGTCGGAAGCTGAAGGCCGGTGACGGAATGGAGGCGCCGCGCAACCCGATTACCGCCTCGGCAGAGATCTTCTTCACGCTATCGGCATAGCGGCAGATGAGCGAATGCTCGCCAGTGGCTTCATTGAATTCCAGCGCCGGGTGGAAGCAGACCGTCGCCTCGGGATAGGCGTCGAACAAGGCGACCTGACGGGCCAGCTTGTCGGGTTTGATCCAGTAATCATCGCCCTCGCAATAGGCAATGATGTCGCCACGCATCACCGGCATGCAGAAGGTGATCGGCCAGATATGCTGCGAGTACTGGTTCACGTCCTGCAGGATCGGCCGCACGATGTTCGGGTAACGGGCCGCATATTCCTCGATGATTTCCCGCGTGCCATCCGTCGAGACATCGTCATGCACGACGATCTCGAACGGAAAACGCGTGCGCTGCATCAGGAAGCCATCCAGCGCCATGCGAATGTAGTCGCCATGATTGAAGGCGAAGCACATCACCGAGACGCGCGGGGCGCTGAGATCGCCCTCCCACTCGGCCATGATGGCGGCTTCCTCGGCGGGCGCCGGCGGTACAGGCAAGGGGCCTGACTGCGGTGTGCCATCCATGAGGGGCGTCGCGAGTGCCCGGGCATAACTCAGTTCTAACATGCAGTATTCCCCACTTTCCGTTGTGAAAGACGCTCCTGGATCCAGCCGGCGCCGTACTGCCAGGCCGCGAAGCGCAGCCAGCAGGACAGCAACAGATAGGCCGCCCCTGCCAGCAGGCCTGATACCACCAGCACCACCGGTGCCGGCCAGATGGCCAACAGCGCAGGCACGGCCCACCAGGTCGTGCCCGCCACCGCGCTGGCCAGCAGCAGAGCCGGCAGGAAGTCGGCCAGCTGCTCGCGGATGCTGTAGTTGATCAAGTCCCGCGAGAACCAGGCATTGGGGATGTAGGACACCACCGCCACCACGATCTGCCCGATCAGGATCGCCATCACGCCATGGCGCCAGGTCACCGCCAGCACCGCACAGATCAATACCTTCTTGACGATCTCGAGCCCGAGGAACAGGTCCGAGCGCCCCTTGACCTTGAGCACATTGAGATTGAGCGTGCTCAGGGGATACATGACGGCCGCGATGCACATCAGCTGCAGATAAGGCACCGCCGCCAGCCACCGCTCGGGCAACAGCGTCAGGAACAGCGGCTCGGCCAGCGCCGCCAGCAACAGCATCGCCGGGAACAGCAGATAGACCATGACCTGCAGGATCTGACGATAGGCACTCTTGAGGCGTACCGGATCCTCCTGAATGCTCGCCAGCGCCGGGAAGGTCACGTTCTGCACCGCCGTCACCAGCTGATTGATCACCAGCTCCTTGAGACGCTCGGCGAAGAAGAACAACCCCGCCACCGAAGCGGAGAACAGCTTGGCGATCAGCAGCACATAGAGATTGACGAACAGCACATCCAGCATGCGTGACAGGAACATCTTGTAGCCGAAGCGGAACATCGCCTTGAACGACACCACATCGAATTCCAGCCGCGGCCGCCAGCTACCCCACCACCACATCAAGGCGGTAGTGACCAGCGCCGCCGTCAACATCTGCCCCACCAGTGCCCAGACCCCGAAGCCCAGCCAGCCCAGCAGCACTGCCACCCCGCCCGACACCACGCTGCCGGGAATGCCGGCCTTCATGCGCGTGCGAAAATCCAGCGCACGGTTGAGCATCGCGCCCTGAATGACCTCGAAGGAATTGATCAGCACCACGATGCCGCCGATACGCACCAGCACGATCAGGCGTGGCTCGGCATAGAAATCGGCGATCAGGGGGGCGCTTGCATACAGCAGGCCGTAGGCCAGCACCCCGAAGGCGATATTGCTGAAGAAGGCGGTGCTGGCATCACGCGGCCCGAGGGTCGGCATGCGCAGAATGGCTTGCTGAAGACCCGAATCCATCATGGCCGAGGCGATGGTCAGAAAGACCAGCACCATCGCCAGCAACCCGAAATCTTCCGGCACCAGCAGCCGCGCCAGCAGCAGCGTGACCAGACTGGCCATGCCACGCCGCAATAGCTGATCGGAGAAATTCCACAGAATGCCGATGGCGGTCTTGTTGCTCAGTGACACGAGGCGAGGCCTCCCTGAACCGGGTGGGCCGAGACATCGCGCGCCAGCGGCCCCGGCACAGACGCCGTATCACCCGCAACATTGCCCGCGGCGCGCAGCAGCTCCAGGTCTTCCGGCAGCAGCTGGTACTCGGCGAGTCTGTCGCGTACCTCGCCCGGTGAGCACCACATCAGCATATCGATGATCGACAGGCCGGCGACGAACTCCGCCTTACGCCCCGAGCGACGCGAATCAAGCGGTGTCTGGCAGTAGTCACTCGGCTGGCTGGCGAGGAATGACAGCGTGATGCCATTGGCCGCAAAGGGCGCCGCCTGGTAGAGCTTGCGGCCGCCGATGCTGTTGATGTAACCCTCGGCCCCGCGCATCAGTGACATCTCGATCAGACGGTCCTGGGCCTTGAGACTGCGGTCGTGCTCAAGCTCACTGGTGAGCAGAAAGCGACACTTCAGCCCCAGGTAGTCACACACCCGCTCGAAGCTGTACTTGCACAGCGCCCCGATACGGCGGTCTTCATGCTGGAACACCGCCTGCAGCAGCGGCATCACCTCTGCGTAATACGGCGCCTTGGCATAGGCGTGATGCAGCGTGGTCAGCAGGCTGTCCGGTGTCGGGCCGAAGACGAGTTCGCTGATCAAGCGGTTGGGCGATGCCTTGGGTACCGACAGCGTGAAGCGATGCGCCTTGCCGCCCAGCAGCACATTGTTGCGATGGATATAGCCACGCGGAATGAAGGCGACATCGTCATAGACGAGAAACTCGTCACAGGCATGCATCAGCTGGAAATAGCCGATATGCGGGAACAGATAGGGCTGCATGATCGCGATGTTCATGATCAGGCAGCCTTGACGTGGCGATTGACGATGATGCGCACCGCCCCGAGGATCTCGCTGACCTCAAGCCCCGAGTAGAGCGGCAGACACAGGATACGACTGGCGATATCGGTGGAATGCACGATCTGCGGGGTGATGACATCCTCGTCCTGCAACTCGGCGGCGGGTCGCCCGAGGAAGGACAGCGATTCCAGCGACGGGCAGAAGTAACGTCGTGCCAGATAGCCTTCCTGCTGCAGACGCTGCATCACCTCGAGCAGCATGCTTTCGCTTTCGAGAATGATCGGGAAGTAGGCGTAATTCAGGCTGGCGCCGGTCTGGCGGGTCTGCAGCTGGACATTGCCGCGCAGCGCCTGGGCATAGGCATGCCAGACCAGCGCCCGGCTCTCCAGATTGCCTTCGATCTCATCCAGCACGCACAGCCCCATCGCCGCCTGGAATTCGTTCATCTTGGCGTTGATGCCCAGCTCCTCAATGCACTCCGGGCCGGTGATGCCGAAGTTGATCAACTTGCGGGCGCGCTCCAGGTCTTCCTTGCGCTTGAAGATGATCGCGCCGCCTTCGATGCTGTGGAACAGCTTGGTGGCGTGGAAGCTCAGGGTGCTGGCATCGCCATGTGACAGCAGGCTGTTGCCGCGATAGGTCACGCCGAAGGCGTGGGCACCGTCATAGATGACCTTCAGATCATGCGCCTCGCCCAGCGCATCGATGGCCTCGACATCACAGGCATTGCCGAACACGTGCACCGGCACGATGGCACGGGTGCGTGGCGTGATGGCCGACTCGATGCGTGCCGGGTCCAGACACAGGGTGTCGGGGTCAATATCCGTGAATACCGGCTGCATGCCCTCCCACTTCAGGCTGCTGGCGGTGGCGATGAAGGTGAAGGGCGTGGTGATGACCTCCGCCGATTCGTACTGGCCCGGCATCTGGGCGATGCCCAGCGCGCGATAGGCGATCTGCAGCGCCAGGGTGCCATTGCTGACCAGCAGCAGGTTCTCGACGCCCAGGTAGGTTTCCAGACGCCGAGTGAGCTCCTGCTCGAGCGGGCCGTGGTTGGTCAACCAGCACCCCTCGAAGATGGAATCCACATAGCGGTCGAAATTCTCCCGCTCCGGGAAGTAGGGACGCGTCACCGTAATCATGATATCGACTCCTTTCGTACATCAGATGAAGGTTGGCTCTGACAGCAGACGAGTGCCGGTGCAGCGCGTTCGCTGCCGGGTTCCTCTGGCAGCGACTCGCTACACGTTTCAGAGAAGTGCCGCACACTCGCCTGCGGAGACACTCGTCTACAGACGTCTACAGAGAGTGCAGGCCCGCTCAGCGCGAGCCGTTGCCGCTGATCACGATCTTGATGGTGCGGATCACCACCAGCAGATCGAGCCAGAAGGAAAAGTGCTTGATGTAGAAGAAGTCGTATTCCAGCTTGCGGATCATGCCTTCCACTTCAGCGGCGTAACCCTGCTCGACCTGCGCCCAGCCGGTGATGCCCGGGCGCACGACATGGCGGTAGTGGAAGAACGGCACGTCCTTGCGATACCAGTCGGCCAGATTCATCGACTCGGGGCGCGGGCCGATCAGGCTCATGTCGCCCTTGAGCACATTGAACAGCTGGGGCAGCTCATCGAGACGGCACTTGCGGATGAAGCGCCCGACTCGCGTGATGCGCGGATCACTGCCTTCCTGGGTGAAGCCCGCGCCCTTCATGCCGTCATACATGCTGCGGAACTTGTAGACGGTGAAGGGGCGGCAGTGAAAGCCCATGCGCGGCTGGCGGAAGATCACCGGCCCGGGACTGTCGAGGCGGATCGCCAGCGCCGTCAGCAACATGACGGGCGCCAGCAGCGGCAGCATGAGCGCGGCGACGGCGAAGTCCATCCAGCGCTTGATGACCTCATAGTCTTCCCGCGGCGTCAGCGAGCCGAACTCGTTGGCGTAGAGGTGATCCAGCAGCACGCGACCGGTGATCATCTCGTGGGCATGGGTGGCGTGATAGACCGGGATGCGGTGGATGGTGCAGTCGGCCAGGAAGCTCTCCCACTCGCTGGGCAGCTCACCGCGCAGGTCAGCCACCACGCCGTCGATACGCGGCAGGCCGACCAGGTCAGGCCCGCGCAACGACAGCCACTCGACGCCAGGGCGGGTGCACAGACTCGGTGCCTTGCCGTAGGGCACCACCGCGAAGCGCATCCGGCGCAGTCGGGTATCGATGTAGTAGTAGGCCGTGCACAGGCTCACCGCGAGCAGGAAGGACAGGCCGACCTGGTGACGCGAATACTCAAGCCCCAGCACGCCCAGCACCATCATCAAGGTCAGATAGGAGATGACGATCGCCGGCACGACATAGAGGTAGGAGCGCGTGCCCGGCAGGCGGGACAGGCGATTGACCGCCGTCACCGACAGGGTGTACGCCACGCCGGTGCCCAGCAGGGCATGCCACTGATCATCGCTGGTCAGCCACCAGTGGGTGTCACCCTGCATCAGCTGGTTCAACCCTGCCTGGTACAGTGCCGGCGCGATGACCACCACCAGCATCCCGAAGATCAGCTGCAATCGCTTGCTGGCCAGCAAGCGCTCGTAGTGATGCGAGTAACGCCGCTGGTGCTCCATCGACAAGGGTATACCGCTCATCGTGCTTACCTCCTCCGTGATTCAAGCGTCATGAGAGCTGCCAAGCGAGACGATGTCAGGCGTAGCTGTAGTTGTAATAACCGTAGCCATGCTTGTCGCCAGCTTGCGGTTCGATGGCATTCAGGATGGCGCCCTTGACGTGAATGCCATTGTTCTCGAGCTTCTTGCGTGCATGCTCGAGTTCGCGCACCTGATTCATGCCAAAGCGCGCCACCATCAGACTGGCGCCGACGTGACGACCGATGATCAGCGCTTCGGTCACGGCCAGTACCGGCGGCGTGTCGATGATGATCAGGTCGTAACGCTCACCGAGTTGCTCCAGCAGCTCGGCGAAATTGGGCTGCATCAACAGCTCCGACGGGTTGGGCGGCGCGACGCCACGGCCGAGGAAATCAAGATTGTCGATGCGCGAGTGATACAGCACGCTGTCCAGCGGACTGGCACCGCTGAGCACATCCGACAGACCGCCCTGCTCGGAGGTACGCTGGAAGGCGTGATGCAGGTGACCGCGGCGCATGTCGGCATCGATCAGCAGCACGCGCTGACCGGCCTCGGCGCTCACCGCCGCCAGATTGAGGCTGACGAAGCTCTTGCCGATGCCCGGGCTCGGCCCGGTGAACATCACCGACTTGCGACGATTGTCGAGCAGGGCGAAGTGCAGGCTGGTGCGCAGGCTGCGCAGAGCCTCGATACTGATGTCCGACGGCTGGGAGGTGGCCAGCACCCCCTGATAGATCTCGCGGCCGCCCTTCTCGCCCTTGAGGCGCACGCGGCGCATCATGTTGTGCTGCTGCGGCGACAGCGGCACCGTGGCGTAGACGGGCAGGTCCAGCGCCTCGATCTGCTCGGCGGTGTCGATGCCCTTGCGCATCGCATGACGCAACAGCGCGGCCAGCGTGCCCAGCATCAGGCCGATCATGCAGAACACGGCCAGCATCAGGGACGTCTTCGGCGAGATGGGCACTGGCTGCAGCACTGCCGGGTCCAGGATGCGCACGTTGCCGACGGTGCCGGCCTTCTTGAGGCGCACTTCCTCGCGCTTGTTGAGCAGCGCGACATAGATTTCCTGGCTGACGGTGACATTGCGGTTCAGGTTGAGCGCCTCGCGCTGGGCGGCCGGCAGTTGCTCGGCCTGCTTCTGCACGCGCGCCTTCTCCTGATTGAGCGAATCACGGCGTGCCACCAGCGCCCGATAGGCCGGGTGCTCGCTGGTGTAGGCACGGGACAGCTCGGCCAGGCGCAGCTTGATCTCGGTCAGCTGATTGTCCAGCCCGACGAGATTCTCCATCACCTGCTGACTCTCGGCGGTCAGATCGACCGAGTCGCGACGGCGGCGATAGTCGTTGAGTGCCGATTCGGCCTCATCGAGCTGGCCACGCAGCGTCGGGATCTGGTCGCCCAGAAAGCCGAGCTGATTGTCCGCCTCGGCGGACTCCCGCTCGATGTTCTGCTGCAGGAAGACATTGGTGATGGTGTCCAGGGTGTTGACGATGGCGGTCTGGTCACTGCCGGACAGGCTCAGCGTGACCACCCCGGTGTCGGTGCCATTGCGCACGGCGGTGAAGCGCGACTTGAGCGAGTTGATGGCGCTCAGGTCCGAGATGCTGGTCAGCGTGAAACGTGCACCGGGTTCGGCTGACAACTCGCGCACGAAGACCTTGATGCCCTCCGCCAGCGCGTTCTCGCCTACCTTGCCATCGACGATCGCCTGACCCTCGGCATCCAGCAGGCGGTAGCGCTCATCGCCCAGGGCCTCGAGGGTCAGCGTCTGCTGTTGCCACGGGCCGCTCAGCTCGAGCGTGGTGACCTTGAGGGTGTCATCGCCCCAGGCGTAGTCCTGCCCGCCCAGGCTTGCCGGCAGGCGCAGATGGCGGTTGGAGAGCCAGTCACCGATGACCGGGTAACGCACCGGGGAGACCACGATATTGAGGCGCTCGCGATCCACGGCCTGGCCCAGTACCAGTCGTGAGGCAAGAATTTCCAGCTCATCGCTGGTGCTGCTCTCGTCGCTGCCGGTCGCCTGACCGGCCAGCGGCCCCAGCAGGCTGGCGCTGCCGCCCTTGTCCTCGATCTGGATCAGGGAATCGGCCAGGTAGATGCGTTGCTGGCTACCGACCAGATAGATGCCCAGGAGGGTGAACAGCAGCGTGCTGCCGATCAGCCACCAGCGTCGATGCCAGAGCAAGGCGAGAATGGTGCTGAAATCGAGTCGGCGCGTGGTGTCCTTGCCAGGCTGTGCAGAAGAGGATGGCATGGGAGAGGTGTACTGATTCATGACGCCGCCTTGAGTAAACGATTCAGGCCCGGCAGGCAGGTGATACGGCAGGTCGCGACGCGACCTGCCATGCGGGAGTGGGACATGACCTCAATCCTCGATGTCATCGATGACCGAGACGAAGGCCCCGGTACTGGTCACGGACGGCAGCAACTGGCTCAGCACACGGTTCCAGCGGCTGACCGGCGCGGCGGTCACGTAGACCACATCACGCGGTTGCAGCGGGAAGCGCGCGCCCAGCATCAGCGAGGTCGCATCCGAGATATCGAGAATGAAGACCGTGGCCAGCTTGTCGGACTCCGGCGAATTTTCACGCACCACGAAGACGCCTGACGGATTGGCGCGGTCCTCATCGACCCCGCCGGCCCGTGACAGCGCGTCGGTGAGGCTCAGACGTTCATTGCCCACCGGCATGTTGCCGGGCTTGAGTACCTGACCGAGCACGAAGACGTTCTGGTCTTCCGCCACCGGCACATTGATCACGTCGCCATCCTTGAGCAGACGGTTCTGACGCATGTCGCCCTGCTGCAGCAGCTGATAGAGACTCAGGTGCTCCTGCTGGCCGTCGCGCGTCAGCGTGATGTTGTGGGTATTGGCCAGTGCCGTGACCCCGCCGCTGGCACTGATGGCATCGATCAGGGTCAGAGGAACATCCGTGACCGGCACGAAGCCGGGCTCGGTCACGGCGCCACTCAGATAGACGCGTTTGGAGCGGAATTGCGCCACCGAGACATTGACCTGCGGCTCGGTGATGTAACGGGACAGCCCCGCGACCAGCGCGGCGCGCACCTCATCCACCGTCATGTCACGAATGTTGATGCGCCCGACATAGGGGTAGAACAGCGTGCCATCCGGCTGGACGATGTAGGTCAGCGCCTCGACCGTCTGACGCTGCACACCGCTTTCCTGAGCCAGGTCCAGCGGCGTGCTCAGGTTGATGGCCAGAATGTCGCCGCCGCCCACGCGGTAGACGTACTGCTTGATGTCATCGACCAGCTCAGGCGGCGCGGGAGCGGTCTGGGCGGGGCGTGCGCGATAGTTGGAGATCAGCCCGGGGGTGATCGGCGTGACTTCCACCTGGTCGGTCAGCGGCGCGACCTCGGCTTCATAATCCATGTGCCCACCGGGCGCGAAGGCACACCCGCTCATCGCCAATACCACGGCGGCAAATGAGAACGCCCGGAGCGTCGTTCTGACCGGTATATCCATATCCTGTCTCTTCCCCTGTGATCCTGACCGCTACCGCCAGGCGCTGTTTCGGCACGCTACCGCCCCGAGGAACTGGCGTTCTCCCCTGCTGCCGATAGCGGCGCCCTGTTGGCGTACATGTCATCTGTCATGGAGTGGTCACGCCTGCCCTTCGATACCCCTGCGATATCACCGGACACACGTCAGGCATGTGTCCATGACACATGCCCATGACCGAACTCCGAAATGGAACGTTTATTAGTATTTTAGTAATTCACTACCAAGCATCTAACACATGAAACATATTGCATTGATCGACTTTCTCATCAATCAAGACAACATGACTCATTTGATTAACCGATACTTATAAGATTGATCGCATCAACATTACTGATTACTTCTTTCTTGCACTTTTATTGACATTTCCGTTCAAGCGACTCGTTGCTTGAACCTGTCAGGGGCCACTGTCGACGGAAGGTTTATGCCGCCCCTTCAAGCAGGCGAGACCTGTCGATCTCGTTGGCGAGTCAGCTGGCACGGCAGCGTCAGAACGGGATGAGAATTCATGCCCGCATGCATTCCATGGAGAGGTGCGATGATTGAGGTGCAACGCTCGATCGCCCGGAAGCGCCTGCGCCATCTGCCCGACCTGGCAGGTAGCGCGACCTCGAATGAGGCGACCGCCCAATGCCCCGCAAGGCAAGGGACACGCCGCTGGCGCGTAAGGCACCGACGGCTTCGTCAATCACGTCCAATATATCAAATCCATTTAATACAATGTGTTACTGACATTCTCTGCCTGAGCTGACGCACTATCCTGTACGTCTGTGGCAAGCTCGGGTCTGACTGACTACCCAGCGGCAATGACCCCGACCCCAGACTCGACCCCGGGACTTGATGCCTTCTCATGAGGCATTTGCCGTACCCGGTGTCGCCCGCTGGAGCGGTACCTCTACCCGCCTGACTGCCCATCTGCGAGGCCCGGCCTGCTCTTGTCTCGTGCTTGTATCACGCTTGTGTCGCTCGACTCCTGCGCATGCTGCCTGCATGCCTCGGCCATGCCCGACGACCTCGATAGGCCTTCACATGACGCACGTCGCAGCGAAGAGAACCCGGCGCTTTACCGGCGACGTCTGATTCGCCAATAAGCGACATTACTGTCCCCTCTTCAACAGGGCTGATAATAAATCAATTGACTTCAACAGCAAGGACTTGTCGGGTCGTCGAGACGATTGTACTGGCGGTGATAACTTTAAGCTGCTTCCCCTAATCCTCATCATTGGCAGTCAGGTACCTGACAGACGACAGATTACCCTTAGCGCATCTAATGCGAATTGCGAAATCAAACTACTTTAATTTAGCAACAACTCATCATCTGACTCATCTTTGCAGAATGAGAAATCCCAACCGCACTTTGCACAGGCCCCACATACGCTCCGCAGACCCCTGGATACGCCCCGCAAACGTTTAGCAGATACCGCGCAGATGCCTCGACCACGCCTGGACACGCCCCAAAGACGAAAAGGCCAGGGGAGTGTCAGCGCCCCCCTGGCCTTTCCAATGGCGATCATGAGCGACGCAACGTGGCCGCCTTTCCTGAACATGCCTTTCCTGAACATGCCTTTCCGTCACTTGGGTGTCCGCCGCGGACACTCAGGGCGTCACCTCCAGCCCCGAGGTGTCCTGCGCCGGTTGGTGGCTGCCATACAGCGCCAGATGCCCGCTCAGGGCGGTATCGATGTGATAACTGGCCCCGTAACGGCGCGCGTTGCGGGCGAAGGCACGCCGCAATTCAGCATCCCCCACCAGTCGCCCCAACGCCTCGGCATAGCGCTCAGGCGTGTGCTGATCAACCACCAGGCCGTTGCCGACCCGATGCACCACCTCGGCACAGCCGCCGACATCGGTGACCAGCACCGGCAGGCCACTGAGCGTCGCCTCCAGCAGCGAGATCGGCAGGCCTTCCCAGGCGGATGACATGATGAAGGCATCGGCGCTGGCCAGCAGCCCCGCCACATCCGAGATATTGCCCAGCAAGCTGACCTCATCAGTGAGCCCGAGCGCCTCGATCTGCGCCATCAGCTGTGCCTTGTGCGGGCCCTCACCGGCGATCCTGAGCGTGAACGCCAGGCCCTGCGCCTTGAGTCTGGCGCAGCTTTCCAGCATCAGGGGGTATTGCTTGGCATCGGTCAGACGACCGATCGCCGCCAGCTGCACCGGGGCCTGCTGATTCGCCTCGCGCCAGCCACTGGCCTTGAGACGCGCGCCGGAGACGGCGTTGTCGATCTGCACCACCGGACGCGCCGCAATCGGCGCCAGCTTGTCGGTGCAGGCTCGACAGATACCGACGTAGGCCGTCACGCGACGATCAAACAGTCGGAACATCCAGGCCGGCGCACCCAGTTCGATACTGTGCACCGTCATCATCACCGGCAACTGACGTGGCAACCCAAAGGCGAACATCAGTGCGTAATACAGGTGGCAATGCACCACATCCGGCGCGAAGCGCGTCACTTCCCTGCGCAGCCTCGTCACGCCTTGCCACGGGCGACGGCGTGTCTCGATGCCCAGAAACGAGTAGCTGACATTGCCGGCACTCAGCTGGCTCAGAAAGCGATGCTCGTATTCGAGGTCACGGCCACATTCCGCGGCGGTTTCCAGAAAGGTGATATGCACACTGTGGCCAGCGGCCACCATCGCCAGACTCAGGTCCTTGACGTAGACCTCGGCGCCGCCAGAGGCGGGAGTCGAGATGACATGCATGATTCTCACGGCGATAGCCTCCTGCTGTCGTTCATGAAAAAAGTGAGGGCGGCTGCCCTCACTTGTCTGTCCACTATCGGTATTGCCTGCCACCGTCATCCAGGCGCCAACACGGCGGCCAGCCGATCAGATCACCTTCAACAGCGCCGGGGCTTCCAGACCCTCAAGCACCGTGCGCCAGCTGGCTTCGACGGTATTGCGGGAGAAACGGTCCAGCCCGTAATCCACATTGGCGCGCAACCTGTCGAGCACCGCCTCATCCCCCAGCACCTCATCAAGCTGACGGGTCATGGCGTCTACATCGCCCTGCGCGACCAGATAGCCATTGACGCCATGCTTGATGATCTCGCCTGGCCCGGCCGGGCACGCGAAGCTGACACAGGGCACGCCACAGCTCAGCGCCTCGACCAGCACCAGGCCAAAGCCCTCGAAGCGCGACGAGAGTACGAACAGGTCCGCCGCGGCGTATTCGCGCCGGATGTCCCGGCATTGGCCCGGCATCTGCAGCTGATGGGTAATCTTCAGGCGCTCGGCCTGCGCCGCCAGGGAATCACGCTCTGCGCCCTCGCCGACGATGCGCAAGACCCAGCCATCACGGGTCGCCTCAGGCAACGCCGCCCAGGCCTCAAGCAGCAGATCGAAGCCCTTCTGTGGCTCGAGGCGGCCGACGGCCACCGCCACCCTGGGCGACCTGGCGTCTCGCAAGTCCGCCACCTGCTCAGCACTGCTCTCACGGCTCTGATGCGCCTGACGCTCGGCAACGACATGCTCAAGCGGATTGAGGTTGGGCACCACGCTGAGTCGCTCGCGTGCGGCCGGATGCAGACGCTCCCAGTAGTGGCGGTCTTCATGCGACAGCACCACGATGCGGTCGGCGCGATGCGCCGCCAGACGCCGCGCCGTATCACGGCGGGCAATGCCGAGATCCGAGGTGGCATTGAAGTGCTCCCAGCACAGGTAGCGCGTGCGGCGACAGAGCAGCGTCGGCAGCAGGAAGGGCAGGAAGCCGATGCTCTCGACCACCACCACCACGTCCGGGCGCTTGCGCAGCACCACCCACAGCAGACGCAGGAACAACCACAGGCCACGCACGGCGCCCAGATGCGAGCGCTCGGGATAGAGTGATTCGTGCACGATATCGTCATGCAGCGGATAGGGACTCTCCGCCGGGCCATATTCGCTGAGAATCTCGACCTGATAATCGCCACTGGCGGCCAGCATGTTGGCGGTATCGGCGCAGGCACGTTCGGTGCCGCCGGTGCGTGACTGGGCACCGGTATAGAACAGGATATGTTTATGAGTGCTCATGAGGCGTATTGGCTCCGGCGGACAAGTTGCCGGGACAATGCCGGGCTCACTGCATAGCTCATCAACAGCGCCTGCTCCTTCAGCGAGAGCTGGCGCAGAGATGACCAGGACGCTTGTCGCACCTGATCGAGCACGACCTTGCGCACCCGCGAATCATCCGCCGTCTTGTTGATCGCCTGGCGCATGATGAAGCTGACGCCGACGAAACGCAGGCCGCGGATTTCCAGCAGGGCCATGCCATGCGTCGCGGCGAAATGCTCACGATAATGCTCCGCGAAGACCCGCCAGCTGCGGTGGAACTTGTCCAGTTCCTGGTTGCTGAACGGCTTGCGCGTCAGAGAGCCGTCACTGCGCTTGTCGAAGTAATACAGCACCTCGGGCAGATACAGTACGCGCTCTGCGCGTCCGAACAGATCCAGGTTATAGAGGCCATCCTGCGACACGGGCAGATCAGGGAAGCTCAGCGAGCAAGCCAGGTCGGCGCGGATCGCCTTGCCCCAGGGAGACGACACGATGGTGTCATGCATGAAGTCACGAAAGGCCCGGGCCAGCGGACGCTCCTCGGCCTGCTGGCAGAATGCCAGGCTGTCGTGATCGCCCTTGGGGCCCTGCAGGCAGTAGCGGAAGACCACTGCCTCGGGCGAGTCGAACGCCTCGATGCGGGCCTGCAGAATATCCAGCGCGCCAGGCGCGAAATGATCATCAGCGTCACAGAACAGCACATAGCGGCCGCTGACCAGGCTCAGACCATGATTGCGCGTGCCACCCGGCCCCATGTTGTGAGGATTGCGGCGCAGAACCAGCCGCCCGGGGATGTCAGGCGTCTCGCCGGATAGCGTGGACACTGAGGATTGCTGCTCCATTTGCTGCTGCGCCTGTCGCTCAGCCCACAGGAATCCATCATCCGTCGAGCAATCATCAATGATGATGTGTTCATAGGATGCCTGGTTGTCACGCAAGCTGTTGATGCAGCGCGCAAGACCATCCCCTGAATTGTGATTTGGCGTCACGATGGAAAAGTAAGGCGACTTCCCTGTATAGCGTTCCATGCCCTGCCTTCTTTATTGTTCACTGTCATTGACCAGCACAGCCGACCAGCGCCCTCGAAGCAGAGCACACACTGCACTGAAGAGTGGGTCAGTTCTTGCGACTGACTTTTATTCGCAATTTCTTATATTTTAGTGCTTGAGTCCCGTTCATCCGCCAGAAGCTGATCCTGGACTGAAGATGACAGGTGAGCGACGTCACCCTGAGGAGTGGACACTGGAAGGATGTCCGCTCGTGAGAAAGGTAGTGGCAGAAAGTGGCAGAAAGTGGCAGCAAATGGCGACACTTCCTGCCCCGCCGTTGACCACAGACTAATAATCCCCCCCTGCCCAAACAAGCTGCGCTGTCGCCAAAAGCCGAAATCATGAGCGTTTATGCGCCAATCCTCCGGCAACTCATGCCAGATACTGAGAATCAGTGACTACTGAAATACGCCCCGCCCACTGAGCCAATTGAGCCAGCACGACCAAAGCCGTCATGCCCGCGGCCTTATGTGACGCACATCAACGTGAGCACTTTGCGCGAGTGTCATACTGCCAGAGCGCGATGCAGGCTATGATGGCAGGCATTGGTCGGCCTGCCCGCACGCGCACGGCGCCCGCTCTCAAGCGCCCTTGCCTGCCAGCGCCAGGCCTCGCGCATGTTGAAGCCAGCGCCGCCCTGCCCTTTCTGTTCTATCCCCCCTTGCCCACGGAGACTTCATGGAGCCTTGGCAACTTGTCGCCATCATGATGAGTCTGGCACTCGCCAGCTATATCCAGACCCTGACCGGTTTCGCCTTCGGATTGATCGTGATGGGTCTGCTGGCGACCCTCGATGTGCTGCCCATCGAGAGCGCCGCATTGCTGTGTACTCTGCTGGGCCTGTTCAACAACGGGATGGCCATGCGCGGGCACTGGCGAGAGATCAATCCGCGCCTGGCACGCCGCCTGCTAGTCACCAGTCTACCAATGTTGCCGGTGGGCTATTTCCTGGCGGTCTGGCTGGGCAGTGAAAGAGCCCCCCTGCTGGGCATGTTGCTGGGCATCGTCATTCTGGTTGCCTGTCTCGCCCTGCTGGCTCAACCGGGCCCGCGTGCCACGACATCGCCACGCTGGCACTTTCATACCGCCGGTGTGCTGTCAGGCCTGATGGGGGGATTGTTCGCGGCCAATGGCCCGCCTCTGGTGGTCGTGCTCTATCGTCAGCCGATGACCCTGATCGCCATTCGCTGCACGCTGTTCGGTGTCTTCATCGTCACTGGCATCGTGCGCATGGGCCTCAGCATCGCGGCCCCGGGGCGTATCGGCGACACCCTGCCCCAGCTGCTGCTCGTGGGTCTGTCGGGCGCCCTCGTCGTGATGCTCTTCACCGAGCTGGCGCGTCGCTTCCCGCCGCCCTTGAGTGACAATCGTCTGCGTCAGGTCGCCTATGCCATTCTGCTGGTCTCGAGCGTCAATCTGATCATCAAGGGCTTGATCTGATGACTCAGACTCCACCAGCACAGGACACAGCTGATTCAGCGGGCGATGAAGGCTTCATCGAACTCTCGGAGAGCACGATTGACGCCATCAAGGCGGCGGGCAGAAAGTTGGATGAGGACGTGCAGGCGGGACGCCTCCCTGCGGGCAGCTCGCGCTGGATGATGGCACCGTCAGGGGAGCGTTTCTGCATTCGCCATTCCGGCCCAGCCCTTGATGAAGAGACTGATGAAGACTCTGATGACGAGTGTGAGCCAGGCGCTGACACGCATCGCCAGTCACTGGTGATTCGCTGCTGGCAGCGTCTGCTGGCTCATGTGAAGCGCTGACGAGCATTTCCAGAGACCCAGTCCTCGAGAAAGCTCGCGACAAAGCTCTCGATATAGCCTGCAACAAAAGGGACTGCCCATGGGCAGTCCCTTTTGTTTGCTTCATGGCCTCAAGCGCAGTCGATCACTCCACCGTGACACTCTTGGCCAGATTGCGCGGCTGATCGACGTCGGTGCCCTTGAGCACGGCGACGTGATAGGAGAGCAGCTGCAGCGGCACCGCGTAAACGATCGGTGCGAGGAAGCGACACACGCCCGGCACGGTGACGACGTGAACGCCCTCACCGGCCTTGAGGCTGACTTCCGGGTCCGCGAACACGAACAGCTGACCGCCGCGGGCGCGAACTTCCTGCAGGTTGGACTTCAGCTTCTCCATCAGGTCATCCATCGGCGCGACCGCCACCACCGGCATGTCTTCGTCGATCAACGCCAGCGGGCCGTGCTTGAGCTCACCGGCCGCGTAGGCTTCGGCGTGGATGTAGGAGATTTCCTTGAGCTTGAGCGCCCCTTCCATGGCGATGGGATACTGGCTGCCACGGCCGAGGAACAGGGTGTGGTGACGGTGCATGAACTTCTCCGCCAGCTGCGCGATTTCCCCATCCAGCGCCAGGGATTGCTCGATCACATGCGGCAGGTCCTTGAGGCGCATCAGCAGCTGACGGCTCAGCAGGTCATCCGTCTGACCATCGCCCTTGGCCTGACGCAGCGCCAGGGTGGTCAGCATCAGCGCTACCAGCTGGGTGGTGAAGGCCTTGGTGGAGGCAACCCCGATTTCCGGCCCTGCGTGAGTCAGCAGTGACAGGTCGGATTCACGCACCAGCGAGCTGCCCGCCACGTTGCAGATGGCAAGGCTTGCCAGATAGTGACCGGCCTGCGGGCCTTCACGGTTGAGCTTCTGGATGTCGCGCAGCGCCGCCAGCGTATCGGCGGTCTCGCCGGACTGGGACAGAGTCAGGAACAGCGTCCCCGGCGCCGCGACCCGCTCGCGATAACGGAATTCCGAGGCCACCTCGACCTGAGCCGGAATGCCAGCGACCTCTTCCAGCCAGTAACGCGCCACCATGCCGGCGTGATAGCTGGTACCACAGGCGATGATCTGTACCTGACGCACATCGGCGAACAGCTGTGTCAGGCGCGCCACATCCACGACCTGCTTGCCTTTCTCCGCGCCGCTCTCGTTGCCAGCGCTGGCGGCGAGGAAGGAGTGACGCGAGACATCGAAGGCCTCCAGACGCACGCCCTTCGGGTCCAGTCGCTCGGCCAACGTGCGCGACAGCACACGCGGCTGCTCCATGATCTCCTTCATCATGAAGTGGCGATACTCGCCCTTGCCGGCGGCTTCGACACTGTGTTCGTAACGCACCACTTCACGCGTGACCGGCGTCAGCTCATCGCGGTCGCCGGTACGTTCCAGCACCTGGATACCCGCCGGCGTGATGGCGACCATGTCACCTTCATCGAGATAGATGAAGCGATCGGTGACCGGCAGCAGCGCCAGCGGGTCAGAGGCGATGAAGTGCTCATCGATCCCCACGCCGACCACCAGCGGGCTACCCTGACGGGCACCGACCAGCAGTTCGGGGTTGCGCTGCTCCATCACCGCCAGCGCGAAGGCGCCATCGAGCCGCGCGGTGACCGCATTGACGGCCTCCGGCAGTGCCAGGCCGCTGCACAGTTCGCGATCGACCAGGTGCGCGACCACCTCGGTGTCGGTCTCGGAAGTGAAGACATAACCGGCAGCTTCCAGCTCGCCACGCAGGGCTTCGTGGTTCTCGATGATGCCGTTGTGCACCACGGCGACCCGCTCACTGGAGAGATGCGGGTGCGCATTGTGCTGGGCAGGACGCCCGTGGGTCGCCCAACGGGTGTGCGCCACGCCGATGGCGCCGGACAGCGGCGCCTCACGCAGCTCGTCTTCCAGCGCACGCACCTTGCCCACGGCACGCGCACGGCGCAGTTCTCCGGCAGGGTCGATGACCGCCACGCCGGCGGAGTCATACCCGCGGTATTCGAGGCGGTGCAGCCCCTCGATCAGAATCTTGCTGATATCACGCTGAGCCAGACCGGCAACGATGCCACACATGAGAAATTCCTCTACTGCGTGCCACCCTCATGGAGAGCGTGGCACGACTGAATGGATGTCTTTCAGGGAGTGCGTACGCAGATCAGGTACGCGTGCTGAATCTTTCAGTGACGTTCAATGCCTGCTTGAGCCTTGATGGCTGAGCATTGACGCTTGAGCACTGACGTTTGAGCACTGATGCCCGGGCTGTGATGCCAAGCGGCAAGCTCAAGCCTGATTCAGCAGCAGGGTGTCACCGCGGCCGACCGCGTAGTACATCAGGCCAGCGGCCTTCATGGCGGCGGGCTCGAACAGGTTGCGGCCATCGACCACCACCGGGAAGCCGAGCTGGGACTTCAGCCACTCGCCATCCAGGGTGCGGAATTCCTTCCACTCGGTGCAGATCACCAGCGCATCGGCACCCTTGACCGCCTGCTGACGGTCCGCGACCAGCACCAGCTCATCGCGCTCGCCGTAGATGCGGCGGCATTCCTTCATCGCCTCCGGGTCATAGGCCTGCACGGTCGCGCCCGCAGCCCACAGCGCTTCCATCAGCGTGCGGCTCGGCGCATCGCGCATGTCATCGGTATTGGGCTTGAAGGCCAGACCCCAGACGGCGATGGTCTTGCCCTTGAGGTCGCCATCGAAGGCGCGTGACAACTTGTCGAACAGCGTGACCTTCTGGCGCTTGTTGACGGATTCCACGGCGGTCAGCAGCTCGGCTTCATAGCCGATCTGGCTGGCAGTACGTGCCAGCGCCTGGACGTCTTTCGGGAAGCAGGAGCCACCATAGCCACAACCCGGATAGATGAAGTGGTAGCCGATACGCGGGTCACTGCCGATGCCGCGACGCACTTCCTCGATGTCCGCACCCAGGCGCTCGGCCAGGTTGGAGATCTCGTTCATGAAGCTGATCTTGGTCGCCAGCATGGCGTTGGCGGCGTACTTGGTCAGCTCGGCGGCACGCACATCCATGAACATCAGCTTTTCATGATTGCGGTTGTAGGGGGCGTAGCATTCGCGCATGCGCTCCCGCACCGCTTCGGAGTCGGTGCCGACCACGATGCGCGCGCCACGCGTGAAGTCGTCCAGCGCCGCGCCTTCCTTGAGGAATTCCGGGTTGGAGCAGACATCGAAATCGACGCTTGCACCACGGTCCTTGAGCACGTCCTTGACCCGCGCCTTGACGCGGTCCGCCGTGCCCACCGGCACGGTGGACTTGTCGATGATGACCTTGTAGTCATTCATGTGCTCGCCGATGGTGGTGGCGACGGACAGCACGTACTTGAGGTCGGCGCTGCCGTCTTCATCCGGCGGCGTACCCACGGCGATGAACTGCAGCACGCCATGCTCGACGGCTTCACGCGCGTCGGTGGTGAAGCTCAGGCGACCGGCTTCCACGTTGCGCAGCAACATGCCTTCCAGGCCCGGCTCATAGATGGGAATCTCGCCCTGCTTGAGACCCTCGATCTTGGCGGCGTCCACATCCATGCACACTACGTCGTGGCCGACGTCAGCCAGGCAGGTACCCGTGACCAGACCGACATAACCGCTTCCAAAAATCGTGATCTTCATTGATGTCATCCTTGCTGGCCTTGTCGCCAGATCGTGTCGTGATACTCAAAGTGAAACGAAGCAATGGCGGCAGAAGCTCGTGCACATCTGACGGCTTTTCAGCGGCAATCGAGGTGGACTCCAGGGCATATCGCCGTAAAGTTATGTTCCCTCAAGACTCCCTCATGACTCCCTCGAGACTGCCTAGGATCTCTCTCAAGAGATGTCATCGCAGGCGGAATTCCCCGCCTTCATTGGCCGAAAAAGAAATGCCGACAGTGTCCTGTGCAAGAGGATTCCCCCCCATTGAACAGCGATATTTCGTGACAGCGGCGCGAGGTTACCCAACCCACGGGCCAGAAGGCTCGCAGGTGATTGCAGGTAGACTGCAGGTAGCTCGCAGGGAAAAGACGCGCCGCTTGAGTCAGTGACGGGCAATCATCTCTGCCCGAAGTGTGGCTCTGTTATAAAGCAACTTCGTGAAAAGTCATCCTGTCGGGCGCAATATGATCCAAAACATGACCCTATATAACTTGTGACTTATCTTTCTGATCCTGCCTGTCGCAACATCCCTGATATGCCGCTTGATCAATTGACTACCCGGGCGGCAATGGCCACCGCATGGGCGGCCATTCCTTCGCGCTAGAGTCGTCATCAAATCAGAGCCATCAGCAAATGAGAGCCATCAGCGGCGCGGCAGCCATCAGCGAAAGTAATGCTTCGCGAAGGTCGCCAGGTGGCCATGCTTCATGGCGACCGGCGCCTTGCGCAGGAAAAAGGCCAATGACAACGGCGAGAAACGACTGCCGGTGGCGCGGGCAAACATGCGCCCCTTGGTGCGCGCCTTAGCCGGCGTGCTGTAGAAGTCGCTGCCGGAGGTGACCCCCGCATGAGCGACGATGCCCAGATTGGCACGCATCAGACGCGCGCCCTGACGACGCGCATCGCTCAGCACGATGAACTCCTCGCCGGAGGGCTGATCGGTGCCCAGGCCGAACTGCTCATCGAAGCGTGCATGGAACTGGCAGAGATCCAGCGCCATGTCGACCGAGCGCACGCGCGCCAGTGACATCAGGCTGTGGGTCTTGAAGGACACCGGTGGCGCGGGCCGATCCGGGTCTCGCTCATGCAGCGGGAAGGCCTTGACGTGGGGAAAGCTGATCGCGGCCGCTTCGGTGCAGGTGAAGGCTTCCATCACCAGCGCGACGGCCTGGGGATGCAGTTCGATATCGTCATCCAGCACATAGGCGTAGCGCGTGGCACAGGCGGCCAGCGCCGTGTTGCGACTCTTCGACAGACCCCGCCCGTCGATCGCCAGGTACTCGAAACGGCTATCGAAATTGGCCAGCGCGTACTCGCGGTATTGCTCGCGGCGCGCGGGGTCTGACAGTTGATGCACGATCAAGAAGCGCGCCCCGGGCAGCGCATCATGACGCGGCACGCTGTAGAGGCCGTCATCCAGGGTCGAGATCAGGAAGGTCAGCTCCGGCACCTGGCGACGCGCGCTGTCATCCACCTGGCGTGCCCCGACCAGCACGCGCGGGCGCGAGTCGAGGGTCGGCTGCGCGCTTGCATCGGCATGGCGGGAAGCCGCCGTGGACTCGGTGGAAGGTGTCGCGGACGCCGCGACATCCTGTTCAACGATGTTTTGCATAACCGTTCACCGCGTAATGGACAAAGTTGCGACTGGCGCTGATCACATCCATCCCCAGCACCTCACGATACAGACGCCACTGATAGGCGGCGGCCTTGAACTTGTTGGACGACACGCTGCTTTCGCGACGCGTATAGCGCGCCAGCGGTTCCGGCATGCCCTGCGCCGGGCCCAGCTGACCGATGATGATCAGCCACAGCGCCAGGTCCTGACGCTTGCGGATCGTCGGCATGTAGAAGCGCCCGTAGCGACCGGCGTCATAGATGGCGGTCAGGCAGCCGATGGAGTTGGAGCGCAGCATATCGTCACGCGTCAGGCGCTCGGGCGGTGCGAAGTACGAGACGTGCTCGCCCTGCTCATCGACCATCTCGTAGCCGGTGTAGGAGAGCCCGGCGCCGGTGTCCTGCATGAAGGCGATCTGACGTTCGATCTTCTCGGGCAGCCAGGCATCGTCGGCATCCAGAAAGGCGATGTAGCGGCCCTTGGCCTCGGCGATGGCACGGTTGCGAGCCCGGCCCGGGCCGCCGTTGGTGTCGGTTTCCAGCACGCGGATCTCGACGCCGGCGGTGTCCAGCGCCGCGAAGTCGTCACGCAGACGACTGGCGGCACCATCCGGTGAGGCATCGTCGCTGATCAGGATCTCGCGTACCGGCTCGCTCTGGGCCAGTACCGAGTCGACGGCGGCGTGCAGGCGGCGGTCATAGCCGTAGTTGGGCATGATGACGGAGACATCAGCCATGGGCCTTCTCCTCAAGCGGCTGTCGCTGAACGCGACGCGAGTGTGTGTCCGGGCGCGTGTCTGCGGATGAGTCCTGACGCGCCTGCCCGGTAGTCGCCGCATCGCCGGGCGTCGGCGGCGCGAGACGCGAGATCAGACGCTGATATTGCGGCAACACCGCGTGTGCGCTGTAGCGGTCAAAGCTCTGCCAGGCACCGTTCGAGAGACGCAGCAGAAGCTCGTCATCGAACTCGAGGCGCGCCAGCTCGTGGGCAAGCTCCGCGATGATGGCGGCATCTTCACTGCCATCCGGTTCCGCGCTGAGCATCCCGTCACGGCCATGCTCGATCAGCGCCAGCGGGCCGGAACGCACCGGGCGCGACAGGCACGGCAGCCCTTCACGCTTGGCCTCGATCACGTTCATCGGCAGGCATTCGCGCTCCGAGGTCAGCAGCAACAGGCGTGCACGCCGCAGCTCGTGGGAGACATCCCTGAGCGCGCCGGTGAACAGCACCTGAGTGCCGGCAGGCACCGTGCTGTCGTTGGCGCCCTGGAAGACGCGCAGGCCCATCTCGTTGCACAGCGCCAGCAGGCGTTCACGCTCCGGGCCGTCGCCGACCACCACCAGGCGACCGCGACGGTAGCCGGAATCCGCGAAGGCACGAATCGCCAGATCGAGGCGCTTGATCGGCGCCAGACGCCCGACCATCACCACATCGACCTGATGCTCGCAGCCGCTGCGTGCCTCGTCCGCCCGCTGGTCATCCAGATAATTGGGAATCACCGTCGGCGTGAGGCCGCGGCGACGCCAGCATTCGGCATCGACCTCATTGAGCACCTGCAGCACGTCGAGGTGGCGATAGGCCAGCTGCTTGACGATGCGCTTGGCACGACGGTCGTGATGATAGGCGCTGTGCTCCTGGGCGATGATGCGCGTGCGCGGACGCGGGCGCCCCTCGCCATCGACGCCACCGGTGCCGCGTGCCGCCAGCTGCGCCGCCAGATGGAAGGCAAAATAGCCACTGACCATCACCTCGATCCGCTCCTCCAGCATCAGGCGACGCAGATGCGTCACCCAATGGCGGAAGTTCTGGCGCGTGCCGGTGGCCGGCAGCCCGAGGGTGCGATATTCGACACCCTCCAGACGCCCCCAGTAGGGCTCGCCTTCGCGCACCGAGACCAGCGTGACCCGGTGGCTGGTGCTCAGGTCCCGCGCCAGACCATGCATCACCTTCTCGACGCCACCACAGGCACTGATGTCCTGAATCAACAGAGCGACATGTGCCATATCAGGCTCCTCGCACGACAGGCTCGCTGTCGTGAGCGGCAGTCGCGCTGTTGTCGCCGGCAGGCGCATCCGCGGCCATGGCAGCGGCCGGCGCGGCCGCCTCGGCAGCAGCTGGCGTGGCCGCCACCGGTGCCGGGAAGGCAGCGTCATTGAGCTTCAATTCACGCTGGCCCCAGACGCCGGCACGTCCCGGTGCACGGCGCAGGAAATCACGCGTGATGTCGGCGGTGATCGCCAGCTTCTCGGCGATGACCTTCTCGGCCAGCGCCGGGAAGGCCTTGTCGGCGACCAGCTGTTCGATATCGGCCACGATGCGTGCCGGGTCGAAGTTCTCGATGTCCTGCACGCTGTCGCCGAGACCGAAGTCACGCATGATGCCCGGCGCCTTGGGACCACAGTAGGACAGCGCGTAGACCGGCGTGCCGGACATCAGCGCGAAGATGACCGAGTGGAAGCGGGTGCCGACCAGGAACTGGGCATCGCGGTAGAGATCGACCAGCGCGTCCGGGCTCGGGTCGCCCTGTACCAGCTCGATACGCGTGGCGAGGTCTTCACCGCCCGCCGAGGCCAATGCCTTCTGCAGATGATCGAACACCAGCTGGGAGATGCGCTGGTCATTCTCGATATCGGTCGGGCCCAGCACGTGCGGTACCACCAGCAGGCGCTCGATGCCCAGACGCTCGCGGGATTCCAGCAGTGAGCGCGACAGCACCTCGACACGCTCGGCGAAGGCTTGCTGATCCAGGCCCCACCAGTCGCGCAGGGTGATCACGGCGTACGGCGAGGCCACGCCATTCGGTGCCTTGACCGCGGCATGCTCGTCGCTGGCACGCGGGGCCATGGCGAAGGCCATGTCGGTGCCCAGCAGCGCGTACGGCAGCTTCGGGTCGGCCTTCTGGGTCATGGCGTGGGTGATTTCCTCACGCGAGACCACCAGGCAATCGCTCAGGGTGCGCAGGAAGAAGCGCTCCTGGGCCGGGGTCTTGAACGGGCCGAAGGAGTGACCCAGCAGCAAGACGCGCTTGCCGGCCTTGCGGGCCAGCATCACCGGCGCCAGATAGCCGATCAGTGCCAGCCATGAGGACAGCGTCTTCTTGAAGCTGCCGTTGTGGAAGATATGGCCGCCCTTGACGACCACCAGGTCCGCGGCGTCGATGATGTCGTTGCCACTCTTGCCCTGCTTGCCGAACATCATCTTGGCGCCCAGGCCAAGCAGCGAGGTCACGAAGCGCAGCTTGTCACGCATCGGCGGCATCAGCGGCTGGCCGACGGTGACGCGTTCACGGTAGCGGCGACGGATATGGCGGAACGGGCCGCGCTCGGTGGCGAACACCTGATCATCGATGGGCAGGATGTCGATGCGGTGGCCTTCGGCCTTGGCCACGCCGGCGCCGGAGACATCGCTGCGGCCCTGTTCGGCATCGATCAGCTGATCGAGGAAGTCGATGGTGCCCATCAGGATGGCGGAGTCGCCCTTGTTGTCGTCATGCCATCCGTGCGTCATGCATATCTTGGCCATGCTGTTCGTCCTTCTGTCCGTAATGTCGCGATTCGAACGCGCGATGCCTGAGGGCTTGTCTGCATGCCCGGCATCGCCGTCATGTCATCAACCGGAAGGCACAGATGCTGACCTTCCGATTCCTGCTGCGCTCGTGAAGCCCGGTCAGGCTCAGGCACTCGCCGCAGCGTTGTCTTCGTGTGCCTTGCCGCCGCGGGAGAGTGATGGCTGGAAGAGGATCGCCATCGCCAGCATCACCACTTCGGCGGCGACCGGCACACACAGGAAGAGGCTGTAGAGATCGACGCCCAGAAGGCTGCCGGTGTCGCCGGACGCGTTGCCCAGCGAGTGATTGAGCGCCGCGATCGCAAGCCCGCCGCCGACCACCAGGGTGGCGCCGGTGCTCTGGCACAGCAGGCGCTTGCCGTTGAGGCGCAGCGCGGCCAGACGCGTGAAGGCGCAGGTGACGAAGGCGTGCACCAGATAGACCAGCGCGAAGGCGCGCAGCGTCAGGGTCAGGCGCGGGTAGGCGCCGCTCAGGAAGTGTTCCGCCAGCCACGGCGCGATCAGCGCCAGCCCTCCCGCCACCGGCAGCGCGAAGCCACTGGCGATGACCAGGTACTCCTTGAGGCGCGCATCGCCGTGGGTCAGCTTGGGCAGGTAGTAGCGATACAGGCTGGTGGGGAAGACATAGAGCGCGAACACGATGGAGGTCACCACCGAGACACTGGCCACCTGGGCGGGCGCAAACGCCAGCCCGGCCAGAATCACCCAGGCCTGCAGGTAGGCGAACGACATCAGGTTGTTGTAGAGAAAGCCGCGACCGCGCGCGAAATCGGCCTTGCTCGGCAGGCGACGCTGGCCCGCGCCCTCTTGGTCCGCGCCCTCATGGCCCGCCGCCGCGTCGGCCTCGGCCCGGGCGTCCGCTAGCGCATCACGCGACAGCCACATGCCCAGCGCCATCACGATGACCAGCGCGATGGCGCTGACCATCACGAAGGTCGGCACCGGCGCCAGGCCGAACATGCCGGCGGGGGTGGTCAGGTCAGCGCTGAACTCGGCGCCGGTCACAAGCTCGACGCCCTGATGATAGAGCGCCGGCCCCGCGGCGCAGGCGACCGCGATCGCCACCGCCAGCGAGATCAGCACCGTCATCAGATTGACGCGACCCAAACGCTCCTGGCGCTGCAGGCGTGAGTTGATCATCTGCAGGCCGACCTGCTCCGCCGCGGCGCGCAGCGCACAGAAGGCGAAGATGAAGGCCGACAGGCCCAGCAGCGGCGCGATGCCGACGGCGAAGCCGATCGCCAGCAAGACATACAGCGAGATGCCGACGCCCATCCAGCGGCGCAGTGCCGGCGCGCTGGCGCCGTCGCGGGTGACCAGCAACACCTCGTTGCCGCCCATGCGCGCCAGTACGCCCAGCAATACCGCGTAGTTGAGGGCCAGCGCGTATTCACCGAAGGCCTCCGGCGCCACGGCACGCGCCAGCAGCAGGCCCGCTGCGGAGGACAGGCCGCGCGCCATCAGATTGAACAGCGAGAAGATCAGCGCTTCGCTCATGACTGGCCTCCGTTGCCGACGACCAGGGCTTCATCGCTGAGGAAATAGAACTCGTAGTTGTTCAAGAAATCGTGGTCCTGATTGCCGGCCGCCACCTTCAGCGACATGAAGAACAGCGCCATCATCAGCACGCCGCTGATCAGGCTGGGCAACAGCTTGTCGCGGAAATGCTCGATCACGTCACAGATGACGAAGATGGCGAACGGCAGGAAATAATAGCTGGCACGTGCCACATGCTCACCGTAGGTGATGAACAGGGTGTAGAGCGCCACGCCGATGAACATCAGGTTGAAGGCCCAGGGGTCCAGTGACAGGCGGAAATGCTTCCACATCACCAGGGTGCCCAGGCAGATCAACAGGTAGATGACGTAGAGCTTCTCGCCACCGCCGGAGAAATCCTCGAAATAATGCGCATAGAGGCCCAGCGCACTGAGAATGCTCTTGGCCAGCGGCCCGGCCACGAAACACAGTGGCAGCAGCCCCAGGTAGAGCCAGAACGGGTAGGCACGGCGCAGCAGCGGATAGATCACCAGCAGGGGCAGATAGAGTGCCAGGGTGTAGTGGAAGCTGGTGCCGACGAGCATCAGCACCAGCGCGGGCAGCCGCATGCCGCGCTCCAAACACGCCATCGCCAGCATGAACAGCGCAATCGCCACGTGCTGCTTCACGAACCCGAAGGCCGACAGGTAGATCAACGGCAGGCAGACGAAGAACAGCAGGCACCAGGCCAGATTGCGACGGCTCATCACCAGTGCCGAGACGAAGCACGACACGTAGAGGATGGCGGTGATGATGAAGAACAGCTGTGGCTCGCCCCAGGCCCGCGCCATGCGCGCCAGGGCAGCAGGTGCGGGCTCGAGAAAGCTCAGGTCGACCTGCCAGGTGGCCATCTGGCGGTACGAGAAGTAGTCGTACCCTGCGTCGTAACGCAATGCCATGAACGCCAGACACAGCCCACCGGCCAACCAGGCACCCACCATGCGGGTGCGCTCGTTGGCGGCCAGCGGCAGGATTGCCACCAGCAGGGCCATGAAGCCGACGTAATAGCCACTGACGGTCAGCATGCTCAGCGTGCCCCGAAGCCGGTCAGCATGGTCTTGATGGTACGGCCGACGATCAGCAGATCGAGCCACACGGAGAAGCGCTTGATGTAGTAGAAGTCGTGCTCGAGCTTCTCGCGGGTCTCGTCGGCGTCAGAGGCGTAGCCCTGAGTGACCTGTGCCCAGCCGGTGATGCCCGGACGCACCACGTGACGGTAGTTGTAGAACGGAATCTGTTCGGCGAATTCATTCACGAACTTGACCTGCTCTGGACGCGGGCCGATCAGGCTCATCTCGCCCTTGAGCACGTTGATGAACTGCGGCAGCTCATCGATGCGGGTCTTGCGGATCACGCGACCGATACGGGTCACGCGCATGTCATTGGCCTGGGCGAACTGGGCGCCGGTCTTCTCGCTGTCGTGGCACATGCTACGGAACTTGAACATGCGATACGGACGACCACCCTGGCCGACACGCTCCTGGACGAAGAACACGCCACCCGGCGAATCGAGGCGGATCAGCACGGCGGTCACCAGGCAGATCGGCAGCACGAACGGTGCCACGGCGAGCACGGCCAGCATGTCGAACAGACGCTTGAACAGCTCATATTCACTGTTGGGGGCCAGCTGACCGAAGCTGTTCTCACGCACCTGATCGAGCTCGACACGGCCGGTCAGCGACTCGCGGACTTCGCTGGCGTCATAGACCGGAATGCGATGCAGCACGCAGTTGGCCAGGAAACGCTGCCATTCTGCCGGCATATCGGCTTCCAGATCGGCGACCACGCCGTTGTAGCGCTCTTCGCCGAGGTCCGGCGCGCGCATCAGGTTCCAGCGTGCCCCACGGGTGGTGAACAGGCTGCGATAGTCACCGAAGGGCACCACGGCCAGCTTGCGGATGCGGGTGCGCTGCTCGGCCCAGAAGCCGATGGAGCAGATCAGCATCGCCGCCAGCCACGAGCTGCCGAGCACGATGCGGCTGAAGCGCAGATCCAGCGCGATCAGCACGCTCATCGCCAGCAGATAGCTGATGGTGATGGCCGGCAGCACGTAGGCGAAGGCCTTGGCGCCGGGGTAGCGCGACATGTGACGAATCGCCTGCAATGCGAGCAGGAAGCCGCCGCTGGCGGCGATGACACTGTGCATGCGCATCTCGCTGACCCACGGGCGCAGGCCATTGATCAGCAGCAGCGGGACACCCACTGCCAGAATCAGACCGACGATGGCCTGACACAGCGAGTTGAACATCAGTCGCTCGTACATTCGGGAGTGGCGCTGACGCCCTTCCAGCCCGGAGCTTGCATGGTTCGTCGTGGTATTCATATGCCGTTACCCCCTTGGCTTGCGTTCGTGTTGTGGTTCCGTTCATCACGCTCGGAGCCGCTGGTGCCGTCGCTCGACGGCGTGCTACCCGATGCTCCACCCGTACTGCCTCGGCTCTCGCCTCGACTGCCGATCCCCACTGCCAACGAGGCACGCAGTCTCAGACATCGGGTTCGCGGGCTCTAATGCAAGTGGCCGCTAACCCTTGGCGCCACCCTGGTACTGATAATCGTGATAGCTGTAGCCGTAGCTGTAGGTCGTGGTGGCCTTGCGCTCGACGGCATTGAGAATCGCGCCATCGACGTGCACGCCACTGGAGGCGAAGCGCTCCAGCGCCGCTTCGATTTCCTTGGGCGAGTTATGCATGAAGCGCGTCACCATCACGCTGACACCGCACTGCTTGCCGACGATGGCGGCATCGGTGACAGCCAGGATCGGCGGTGTATCGACGATGACCATGTCGAAGTTGGCGCTGGCCCACGTCAGCAGGTCGCTGAAGCGTGACTGCAGCAGCAGCTCCGACGGATTGGAGGGCGAGGTGCCGCGTGCCACATAGCACAGGTTGCTCGGCGCGCCATTGGCGGCCACCCCTTCGTCAAGCGCCGCAGCGGCGGTCTCGGACATCGCCAGACTCGGATCGGTGATGCCACGCACGATGCTGTCGCGGTCGGCCTTGCCGAGCAGGAAGTCGCTCAGGCCCGGCGCGGCGTCGCTGTGCTGGACACCCGCCATGCTCTGGTGGACATGGCCACGGCGCATGTCGGCATCGATGACCAGCACCCGATTGCCGGCCTGGGCACAGACGGCGGCCAGGTTGGCGGACACGAAGCTCTTGCCGATGCCCGGGCTCGGGCCACAGATCATCAGGCGATTGTCGGGGGCTTCCATCATCGCGAAGTGCAGGCTGGTGCGCAGACCACGCAGGCCCTCGATGGAGAGATCCGCCGGATTGCGGATCGCCAGCAGCCCCGGCGCGACATTGTCATTGGCCGCTGCGGCGACACCGCGACCGGTGAAGCGCTTGAAGCCACGCGCCAGACGACGGTTGAGGCGTGCCTGCTCTTCGGAGAGCGGCAGGGTCGCGTGGACATTGAGGCCCAGGTCGGACAGCTCCGACGGCGTCTCGATACCGCGATGCAGCATGGAGCGCAGCAGCACGAAGACCACTCCGAGCATGCCGCCCAGCAGGGTCGCGATCACCACGATCATCGCCTTGCGCGGGCTGATCGGATGCGGCTGTGCGACGGCCTCGTCCAGAATGCGGATATTGCCGATGGTGCTGGCCTGGGCGATGTTCATTTCCTGGGTCTTGTTGAGCAGCTGCACGTAGATCTGCTGATTGACCTCGACTTCACGCTCCAGACGCAGGATTTCCTGCTGGGTGTCCGGCAAGTCACCGACCTGCTTCTCCAGCTCCTTGCGGGTCCGCTGCAGGTCCGCACGCTTCTTGCGCAGCGCCACGTAGTTGGGGTGACTGGGGTTGAACTTGCCGGACAGCTCCGCTTCTTCCAGCTGGGTCTCGTTGATCTGATTGTCGATATTGACCAGCTGCTCGAGCACCGACTTGGTCTCGAGATCCAGATTCACGCTATCGCTCTTGCCGCGATAGGCATTGAGACGGTTCTCGGCCACTTCGAGGCGCTCACGCACCGTCGGTACCTGCTTCTTGAGAAACTCGAGCGACTTCTCGGCTTCGGCGGACTGACGCTCGATGTTCTGCTGCTGGTAGGTATCGGTGATGCGCTGCAGGGTCTGCTGGGTGCGCAGCGGGTCTTCGCCGACCAGCGCCAGGCCCAGCACCCCGGTTTCCTTGCCCATCTCGGCCACCGCGAAGCGTGAACGCAGCGCATTCGTCGCTTCCAGGGTCGACTGATGCATCAGCGTGAATTCAGCGCCCCTGGCCGCGTCCAGTGCGCTGACCTTGAGCGTCACCTCGCCCAGCGGGCCATCGAAGCGTGAGGCTTCGCCGACCACACCGGTGCCCAGCGCATCGCCGTCGTACTGCAATTCGTACTCACCGCCCTCTCCCAGCGATACCAGCGTCAGCGGCACATTGTCCCAGGCCGCCGGCACTTCGAGGCTGGCCACGTCGATCGACTCGCCGGCCCAGACCATGCTCGAACCGGCAAGCCAGCTCGGACGCGCGAATTCGTGGGTGCGCAGGAAGGTGCCGATCAGCGGGTACTGATACGGCTTGACCACCAGATCCAGCTGCTCCTTCTTGACCGTCTCGCCCAGTACCAGGCGTGAGGTGATGATCTGGATCTCGGACTCGGACGGCGGTGCCTCGCCACGCAGCAGGCTGGAGACATCACGCAGCGGGTTCATGTTGCCGCCGCCCTCCTCGACCTGCACCAGCGCATCGGCCTTGTAGATCGGAGTCGCCAGCAGCGCGTAGAGCACCGCCAGCACGGTGAAGGTGCCGGTGATCAGCGCCAGCGTCAGACGGCTGTCATACAGCTGGCCCAGCATGCGGCCGAGATCAAGACTGGTGCGCGCGGGCACGCTTGACGACTCGCTGGCCGAGGCCTGACGCGTGGTGTGGGAATTGCGGTTCGACATCGTTGGGTCACTCTCCTGGTGTCCTGCCCGGCCACGGCGGTGCCGGGCAGGGACGCCTTGACGACCCCTCGCCTTACTGGCCGAGGGTATCGAGGTTGTCCTGGATTTCGGTGCTGTAGTAGATGGAACTCACCGTCGGCAGCAGCTGGGTAATCACACGGTTCCAGCGCGAGACCGGTGCGGCGGTGACATAGACGACGTCCTGCGGCTTGAGGCCGAAGTCCGCGCCCAGAATCAGCGCCGTGGAATTGCGCGCATCCAGCTGATAGACGGTGGCCAGCTTCTCGGGGTCTTCACGATCACGACGGATGACGAAGATGCCCGACGCATCGGCGGAGTTTTCCTTGATGCCGCCGGCACGCGCGATGGCATCGGTCAGCGAGATCGGGCTTCTGCCCAGCGGCAGGCTGATGGACTTGTCCACCTCGCCCATCACGAACACCTTCTGGGTACCGACATCCGGCACGTAGAGGGTGTCGCCATCCTTGAGCAGGCGGTCATTGCCTGCCTCATCGTCGGCGCCATTGCGCTCGGCCAGCAGCTCATAGAGGGAGATGGTGGTCTCTTCGCCATTGCGCTTGAGCACCACGTTGTGCCAATCGGCGTCTTCGGACAGACCACCCGCCGCCGCGATGGCGTCCAGCAGGCTCAGCGGCACATCGCTGATCGGTTGCACGCCGGGAGACTGCACCTCGCCGGTGATCCGCACCTTCTGGCTGCGGAAGGCGGCGACCTTGACGTCGATCTGCGGCGCGTTGAGATAGGGCTGCAGCTTCTCGCCGAGATCACGGCGAATCTGGTCCAGCGTCATGCCACTGACCTTGACGCGACCGACATAGGGATAGAACAGCGTGCCATCGGCGTGCACGACGTTGCCGGCTTCCTGCGCACTGCGCTCGGAACCCGTCGGCAAGGTCAGCTCGGGATGGTCATAGACGATGATGGTCAGGATGTCGCCGGGGCCGACACGGTACTGATAGTCCGGTGCCAGGCTGGCGCGCGTGCTGCTGTTGAGCTCCTGGGCCAGCGCCTTTTCAAGCTCACGACGCTGCCTGTCATCGCCACTGGACTGGCGTGATTCGGCGTCTGCGCGCGCCTGGGCCTTGATCAGGCCAAAGGTGATCGGTTCCACATCGACGATGTCGTCCACCGGCGCAGCGCTGGTGTCGTAGTCGATGTTGCCACCGGGGGCGAAGACGCACCCGGCGAGCCCGGTGAGGGCGCCGATGCTCAAGCTGGCGCCCAGAAGTCGTGCTATCAGTGCATTTTTCATCTGAAGTCCGTTGAGTCGACAGGCCCGATGACCCGGCACCCCAGTGCCATGATCATCGCGCCTTCCCCCGCCGCACATGGCCGCCGGGATGGATTCGATAACGTCTTCAGCTCCTGCTGCGTCATGCGTGTCGCCGGCCTTGCCTGGCTGTCACGCGGCTGCCGAGGGTGGGCCCTCGTGCATTTAGGTACCGGACCCTGGCGGTCTCGGCGTCTTGCGACTGGCGTTTTGCGACTGGCTGCTGCGACTTCATTCACGCTGCGCCAGTGTGATCCGCAACGCTTACAGCGATATTTCCGCCATATGAATCATGCACATGGCTTGTCATATCCCGCCGTCATCCCCAGTCAGAATGTAGGCGCATCGCTCAAGATGTACGAAACACGACCCTGAACCGCAACCGACGATGCTCAGACGGCAGGTGCATTCAATGTGCTTTCCACTTGCGGCTCTGACACCACTCTCTGCATGGCAGCCTTCATGCCACTTTTGCTGTCATTTGGGCAATATCTTCAGCGCCATTACAGAGCAAACTTTCTGTAGTTTTTTTACCGAAATGCGGCACACCTCTTTCGACCACAGCCCACGACTCATGGAGCTGCCAGAGGATCTGCCGATGAATCAGTAATGCCAATGCCGTGGCATCGCCGTGCATTGGATCACGCCTTTCGTGGCGTTTTAGCCAAGGTGACCAAACCCTGTCTGCCGTGCATTTTACCTGATACACGCCTCCCGCCAATCAGCGCTCTGTTACAAAAATCCAATAAAAACATTGGTTTGTAGCGCCGCAAGTACGCTCGATGTCGCCACTTCCACGAAAGACGCGTTGCCGATGGCAGACACCCCAAGCCCCATTTCGTCGGCAATGCGACACACTCAAGCGCAGGATTCCAGTCGCCACGCGGACCCCGTCTGGCGTAGCGCCCGGTGGAACATCGACAGTCACGTCGCCAATCATCCACACCCCAATTACTCTTTTTTACATAAATAATCCTCAAGCGATCAACGCGAATAATACGCAAGGCTTCACGCTAGACAGTTCACATATTCTCGTTAACATGAGCCTCGCTTTGCCACGACTCATCGGCTTTGTGTCTGTGCGGAGAAGGACTTCCTGCATCAACCGCTCAGCGGCTGACACCTGACAGGACTGTCAGGCGCAGACAGCAAGGCGCAACGATGAATTTCGGCAAGCGCATGACCAGGGAATACGGTCATGACAGGAACACCTCAGGACGAGGTCGCGCCACGGAGGATGCCAGGGATGGTGTCAGGGACGGCGCTCTTCTCCTCTATCGATATCTTCAGCAGCAGGTTGGATGATCGCCAGCATCTGCTGGCAGCCTCGACGCCGATGCCTCAGCCCTTGAGTCATCACGTCGTGGTCTGACATCCCTCCCTGGTCGGCTGACCGCCGACAATGCTCATCAAGGAGAGTTATCCATGCGCAAGACACATCTCGGAGCCATCATCGGCCTGACAGGTGCCCTGCTTCTCGCTGGCAATGCCATCGCGGAAGAAGAAGCGCCTCAGGGTGCGACCGGCACGACTGGGACTACCGGCAGCACTGGTACGACTGGGACTACTGGGACTACTGGCACTACCGGCACCACTGGTACGACCGGCACCACTGGGACTACCGGAACTACCGGCACGACCGGGCCGACCGGCACCACTGGGACCACTGGCACTACCGGCACTGTGCCGACAGGTAGCGCAGCCGGCACCGGCACTGCCAGCCAGAATGCCACCGGCAGCGTGACGCCGAGCGCCAGCAGCGGCAGCGTCGCTGCAGGTGCGGCCACCGGCACCGTCGGCGGCGGCACTGGCACCACCGGTACCACCGGGACAACCGGCACCACTGGTTCAACCGGGACTCGCTGATGAAGACGGCACGTATGACGCAACGCTTCACGTTCTCAAGCCCTGCGCGGGGCACGGCGGCTACCTCGGTGGTCTCCCGTGCTCTGCGCAGCAGGTCGCTGGCGGCATTCGGCACCCTCGCGTGTCTGGTGTCGCTTTCCGGCTGTGCCCAGATCGTCTCGAGTTCGCTCGGTGACGTGATGGGCAAGGACGAGTTTGACGCCACACGTGCCAGCGAGCTGCCCTATGCCTCTCTCAAGCTGAAGCATGCCAACAGCACCGCGCTGGTGGTTCTGGCGACGCTGGAAGGCAATGGGCGCATCGCGCGTTTCGAGAGTCGCGACCGCGGCATCCTCGAATTGCGCGATGGCGTCCTGTCCGCCACTTCAGGCTTTGCGCGTGATGTGGCAGACAGGCGTGAGCAAAGTACTACCGGGCGCGCTCTGGCGCGTCCGGCCTGGTTGATGGCCAGTGGCACGACCTATCAGGTCAGTGTCAGTGCGCTGTCCCCCTACCCGCGTCGGCTGGAGCGTCAGGATGCCGCCTCCACCGGCAGCCAGCGCCAGGACGACGTCGCCGTGATGCAGGTACACGAGGCCACGGCGCGACTCGAATGCGAGACCGCCGCCCCCTATTCGCTGCCGCTGGCAGAACTGCCGCTGCAGCACTGCCGCGAGATTCTGAGCTGGGACGACGGCAGCACCACGCGCAATGACCTGTGGCGCGACGAGAATCGCGTCTGGGCGGCCGACATGACGGCCTGGCCCGATGGCCCGCGGTTCGGTTGGGAGGTCGCCAAGGCATGGTGATCCCCGTCTTCTCATCGCTGGCCCGTCTGTCATCACTGGCCCGTCTGTCATCACTGGCCCGCCTGTCATCACTGGCCCGCCTGCCATCGCTGGCCCGCCTGAACAGCGCCGCCCTCCTGCTGCCACTCGGGCTGAGCGCACTGCTGGCCGCGCCCCTGGCGAGCGCCGATGACACCCCGCTGCCGTTCAGCGCCGCGAGCACGCCGCTGGCCAGTCAGGTGCTGCAGGCGCAATGGGATGACCTGGCGCCATCCAAAGCGCTGGATTGGCGCTACAGCTTCGTCAGCACGCCGCTGATTCGCCAGCAGATGGCAGCGCGGGCCAACCGCGTCAGCGCCGAGCTCGAACTGATCGCGGCGCGCTACGCCGTCGGCGCGAAGGACGAAAGCCCTCAGGCGCGTTACGCCGAGGCATTGCAGGCCTGGCAGGCCTATGTCGAGCAGGGCCGCGCGCCGGACACTGACGCCGTGGTGGCACGCCTGCCCGGTCAACTCGACCCGCGCCGCGACATGCGCGATGGCCCGCAGGCGATCCGCATCGCCCCGGGCATGGTGGTCGGGGCCTGCCAGGCGCCGCGCAGCGTGGTGATTCTGGACGCCACCGGCGTTCACGAGCGCAAGTGGACGCCGAATCTCAGTCTGGACGCGCTGATCGACGAGCGCGCCGCTGCCGGCGGTATCGGGCCAGCCGTCGAGGTCAGTCTGGTGACGCCGCAGGGCCAGGTGCTGACCCGCCCGGTGGCGAGCTGGAATCGTCTGACCAGCGGCGACGCCGACCTGCCCGTTGCCCCCGGCGCCAGCGTGGTGATCAGCACGCCGGGCATCGACACCGCGCAGCAGTGGGTGAACGAGGCGCTACCGGCCTGGCTTGCCAGCCGCCTGCCGGGCCATGCCTGCCAGAGCTGGCAGCTGGACGCCGCGGAGCTACCGACCTCATGACACCCCCGCGCTAGCCGTCGAGGATGCCCCGGCGCAGCACACTGCGCCTGACCGCGAACCCAATCCCTTATTCACGTACGTGAGCCGCTGGCTTGCGTGCATGCGAGACGCCCATGTCGAGTCCTTTTCGCCCTGCCAATCACGTTACGCACTCAAGCCCCGAGCAGCGCCCTGCCCTGGCACGCAATGGCTGGCTGGCACTCGGCATGGCGGGCGGATTGCTGGGCGCGCAGATCGCCCACGCGGCGACCGGCGAATCCCAGAGCGACTTCGGTGGCGTGGGCCTGATGCAGACGCCCACGGCGCGTTTTGCGCCCCAGGGCGAATTGAGCTTCACCTACAGCCGCACCCAGCCCTACAAGCGCTTCAGCGTCAATGCGGCGCCCTTCGACTGGATGGAGCTGGGCTTTCGCTACGTCTCGGTGGAAACCGTCAGCTATGGCGCGGCCGCCCCGGACCGCGACTACCTGGATAAATCCTTCGACACCAAGTTCCGCCTCCTGCAGGAAGGCCGCTATCAGCCCGAAGTCGCGGTGGGCCTGCGAGATCTCGGCGGTACGGGCCTGTTCAGTTCCGAGTATCTGGTCGCCAGCAAGCGCTACGGCGACCTCGACTTCAGCCTGGGCCTCGGCTGGGGCTATCTGGGCACACGTGGCGACTTCAGCAATCCGCTGGCAGTGGTGAGAAGCAGCCTCGAGACGCGCAGCGACTCGACCAGTGATGACGGCGGCGACTTCCAGCTCGGCAGCATGTTCAGCGGCAGCCCGGCCGTCTTCGGCGGCATCGAATACCAGACGCCCTGGGACCCGCTGACCCTGATGCTGGAATACGAAGGCAACGACTACTCCGACGAGCCACTGACGGTGGAGATCGAGCAGGACTCGCCGGTTAATCTGGGCGCGACCGTCAAGGTCAATGACAACCTGTCGCTGCATGGCGGCTGGGAGCGAGGCAACACCGCCATGCTGGGGCTGTCACTGTCGACCAATCTGGCCGGGCTCGCTCAGGCCAAGGACGACGGCACGCCGGAAGCGGTCGCCCCCAGCACCCACAGCCGATATCGCAACGACCAGACACCCGAGGCCTTCCGCGTGCGCTCGCTCAATGCGAACGCCTCCTCGGGCACGGCGCCCTCCGCCTCCACCGCCAGCGCCGCCAGCGCTACCCAACCGGCAGGCGTGGCGGCAGTGCCCTCAGCCCATAAAGAGCCGTCAGCCCATAAAGAGCCATCAGCGTATGAAGAGCCATCAGCTGATGCGAAAGGCACTCTGCTGACACTCGACTCGTTCGGCGGCGCACCCGCTGACTCCCCGCTCGAGCCGGGCGCGACTGATGGCCCAGAGGCAAAAGATCTCCCGCGTCTTGCCGACATCGACTGGGATGCGCTGGCCGATACCCTGCGCGCCCAGAGCGGCCTTGAGGTGTCACAGCTGCGGGTCGAGGGCGACACCCTGATCGTCGAGGCCGAGGCGACGCGCTTCCGTGATGACCTGCAGGCCGAAGGCCGTGCCAACCGCGTGCTGCACAACCGCCTGCCCGCCGAGATCACCACCTTCCGCTATCGCCTGAGCAGCAATGGTCTGGCGCTGCGCGAAGATGAGCATCCGCGCCAGCCCTTCGTGGCCGCCGCCAATGATCGTCGCTTCGGCGCCGAATACGAGCACTCCATCACCGCCCATGCCGCCTCGCCCCGTGCCACCTCGCCCGATAGCGTCGATGACGCGGCACGCCAGGCGACAGGGGATGGCGTCAAGCTGGCACGCGAGCCGTTCGGCTTCAGCTGGGGCTTCTCGCCGAGCCTCAAGCAGAACTTCGGCGGCCCCGATGGCTACCTCTATCAGCTCAACCTGCAGCTGGACGCCCTGTGGCGCACCGACCGCAATGGCTGGTTCACCGGCGTGGCGACCTATCAGCTCGCCGACAACTTCGACAGCTACGAGTACATCGCCGATTCCGAGCTGCCGCGCGTGCGTACCTACGTCGGGGAATACATCAAGGAAACCGACCTGGGCATCACCAGCCTGCAGTACAACCGCACCCACCAGTTCGGGCGCGACTGGTACGCCCAGGCCTACGGCGGCATTCTCGAGATGATGTATGCCGGGGTCGGTGCCGAGCTGCTCTATCGCCCGATGAACAGCTCGCTGGCACTGGGGCTGGACATTAACCGCGTCCGCCAGCGCGAGTTCGACCAGCAATTCGGTCTGCGTGACTACTCGGTCACCACCGGTCACGCCACCGCCTACTGGCAGTCCGGCTGGCACGATGTGCTGGTCAAGGGCTCGGTGGGGCGCTATCTGGCCGGCGATGTCGGTGCGACGCTGGACCTGTCGCGCAGCTTCTCCAACGGGGTCAGCGTCGGCGCCTGGGCGACCCTGACCGATGCCGGCGATGACTACGGCGAGGGTAGCTTCGACAAGGGCCTCTACGTCAGCATCCCGCTGGATGCCTTCTTCACGACATCGAGCAAGGGCAGCACCGGCTTTGCCTGGGCACCGCTGACCCGCGATGGTGGCGCACGCCTCAACCGCCGCTATCAGCTGTATGACATGACGCGCGATCGTGATCCCGAGACTTACTGGGAAGGCATCGACAAGGTCTACAAGTAATCCGTGCGTGAGTGTGTTTCACTGCCGGCTGAAGCGTGCCGATGTTGGCGCCTGACTCACTGTGGCTGACCCTGACCCGATGAATATTCCGATTACCGACGTCTCGCCGGCCACTGCCGGCGCTGCGACACCTGCCAATCACGAGATCGCCTGCAGCAACTGCCAGGCCTGCTGCTGCCGGCTTGAGGTCATCCTGCTCACCGATACCGGCGTGCCGGACTACCTGATCGACGAGGATGAATGGGGCGGCGAAGTCATGCGCCGCCTCGACGATGGCTGGTGTGCCGCCGTCGACCGCGAGACGCTGATGTGCACCATCTACGATCGGCGCCCGCAGCTGTGCCGCGATTACGAGATGGGCAGCCCCGAATGCGAAGACGAGCGTCTGGAAAACGGCCTGGATCAGTAGGCCGCCTGCCAGCGCTCGTCCTGGTTGTTTCTCCCAAACACCCTGCCTGAGAGCGCCCTGCCTGGCCTGCGATCAGGCAGTGGCATCCGGCAGCGACGGGGCCTTCTCTTCAAGACTTGGCCCGGGTGCCGTGCGCATGGCGCGCATATGCCCCTTCACCTCTACCTCGCGATGCCAGCTCAGCGCCTGCTCCAGACAATGTGGCGTATGGCCGCCACGCTGGCACGCCTCCTCGAAGTAGGCGCGCAGCGCAGGGCGATAGCTCGGGTCCGAGCAGTTCTCGATCACCTGCACCGCCCGCTCGCGTGGCGCCAGACCGCGCAGATCCGCCAGCCCATGCTCGGTGACCAGGATATCGACATCGTGCTCGGTGTGGTCCACGTGGCTGGCGAACGGCACTACGCTCGAGATATCACCGCCCTTGGCCAGTGACTTGGTGATGAACACCGACAGCTGGGCATTGCGCGCGAAATCGCCGGAACCGCCGATGCCATTCATCATCCGCGTGCCGCAGACGTGGGTGGAATTGACGTTGCCATAGATGTCGAATTCCAGCGCTGTATTGACCGCGATCACCCCGAGGCGCCGCACGATGCCCGGATGATTGGACAGTTCCTGCGGGCGCAGGATCAGGCGGTCACGATAGCGCTCGAGGTCCTTCCACAGCGTGCGGCCACGCTCCTCGGTGACCGTGATGGAGGAGCCGGAGGCGAAATCGAGCTTGCCGGCATCCAGCAGATCGAAGGTGGAATCCTGCAGCACCTCCGAGTACATGGTCATGTGCTCGAAGGGCCCTTCCTTCAAGCCACTCATCACCGCGTTGGCCATGCTGCCGATGCCCGCCTGCAGCGGCAGCAATGCCGGTGTCAGACGCCCCAGCGCGACTTCCTGCTTGAGCAGTTCGACCAGATGGCCCGCCATGCGCTGGGTGCCGTCGTCCGGCGGCGTGCAGGTCGAGGGGCTGTCACTGCCGCGGGTCAGCACGATGGCGGCGATTCTGGCGGGATCCATCGGGATATACGGCGTGCCGATGCGCGAATCCGGCGCGACCACCGGAATCGGCTGGCGGCTGGGGCGCATCTGCGGGATGTAGATGTCGTGCAGCCCTTCAAGCGCCGCCGGCGACTCGAGATTGAGCTCGATGATCACCTTGTCGGCGAGAATCGCATAGCTGGCCGAGTTGCCCACCGAGGTGGTCGGCACGATGCCGCCATCGGCAGTGATGGCGCTGGCCTCGATCACCGCGATGTCCATGTCGCTCAGCTGGTGATTGCGCAACAGCTCCACCGTCTCGGACAGGTGCTGGTCCATGAACATGACTTCGCCGGCATTGATGGCGCGGCGCAGCACCGGGTCGACCTGAAACGGCATGCGCCGCGCCAGCATGTGGGCATCCGCCATCTGGCCGTCGAGGTCATTGCCCAGCGAGGCACCGGTCATCAGCGTGATGGAGAACGGCTCGCGGCGCGCCTTCTCGACCAGCGCCAGCGGCAGAGCCTTGGCCTCCCCCGCCCGCGTGAAGCCACTCATGCCCACCGTCATGCCCTCGTGAATCAGTTCGGCAGCCTGGCTGGCGCTCATCTGGCGCGACTGCCAGTCAGGCCAGCGGCAGCGGCGCGCGACCTCGGCGTGCTGCTCCGGGGTCAGCTCGCCGACCTCCATACGCGCCAGCAACGAGAAGACCTCGCTTGATGCAGCTGATGCGGCAGGCGCGGCTGATGCCTCGGGAGATGGGGAGGCTGCGGAGACTGACGGAGCATGAGGCGTGACACTGGAGCGAGAACCGGATGAAGACACGACGGCAGAACCTCCTGATGGGCAAGACACCACGAAATGAGCAAACAAGGCGCTGGCAAGACGCTGACCAGACCCAGCATAGCCAAGCCTGAAATAGCCTGGTCTGTAATAGCCAGGTCTGTAATCACCAGGCGCTGGCTTTCAGCATCCCACGCAGTACGCCGCCCCCGCATCAGGCCTTGGTCGCAAGGCAGCGGCAGCGGCTGGAACCAGGTGGTGCACAAAGGGCGACGCCTCGCGCGGCGCAGATGGCGACGGTGAGACACGAAAAAGCCCGCTCATGAGGAGCGGGCTTTCGGGAGGCGCAGATGATGACGCGAGGCGTTACACCATGCTGTCGAAGTCCATGTTGTCGAAGCTTTCCGGCGCATCGGCGTAGCCGTAGAGCGTGTTGCGACGCTGCAGGCGGAATTCGCCCAGCAGCTGCTCGTAGCGACGCGGCACCTCGGCATTGTCACGCGTGACGATGTAGAGGTTCTCGTAGACGGCTTCGGTCAGCGGCATCTCGCGCACCTGACGCTGCCACGGCGAGGTTTCCAGCACCGTGCGCGAGACGACGGTGAAGCCCAGACCACGCGCCACGGCGTCCAGCACCATGCCGATATCGTTGGTGAAGCCCTGCTGCGGGAAGTGGCTCATGGAGCGGAATTCGCCGGCGAAGTTCTCACGCAACAAGGCACTGGCATTGTTGACGCCATCGGCGTAATTCATGAAGCCCAGCGCCATCAGCTCGTTGAGGCTGTTGCCGGCGAAATCGGCGGGCACCACCAGGCACAGCGGCTCCTGATGCCACAGCTCGAAGTTCAGGTCCGGATGCTTGACCGGCTCGGTGACGATGCCCAGGTCGAAGCGACCCGCCAGCACGTCCTGCACGATCTCGGAATTGAAGGCGAAGCTGTAGCTGACCGTCAGCCCCGGATGCTGCTGCTGATAGCCCAGCGTGAACGGGTAGAACATCAGCCCGACGCTTGAGGGGCTGGCCACGCGACATTCGCCGCTGTCCGGGGAGTCATCATCCAGCGAGTGCATGAACTGGGTGTGCTCGGCGAACAGCTTGATGGAGTAGTCATAGCAGCGACGCCCCGCTGCGGTCAGCGAGAACTTGCGTCCCTGGCGATTGAGCAGCGAGCGGCCCAGATACTGCTCCAGCTTGCGAATATGCTGGCTGACGCCGGGCTGGGTCATCTCCAGCTTGCGCGCGGTATGGGTAAAGCTGCCGGTCTCCACCAGTGTGATGAAGGTACGAAAATACTGGGCGTTGAACATGAAGGCACTGACCACTCACGAACGGGGGACGCGACTCGGCGCATCGTGTTGCCGGCGACGACCTGCATGACGCAACTGCCATGTCTGCACAGGTGCCACCGACCCGCAAAGCACATGATTCTACCAGAGCTGGCCGCCATGCGCAGCGCTGCGCCCCGCCACTCTCGCGTGTTAGCATCATGGACAATGCCAGCTGCCACCTTGGCTGCGTCTGCCGTGTTCAACGCCACGGCGACGCGCCAGGGCCCGGCGCTTTACCCCTGTCCTGGCCAATCTTCGGACTGGCCCGAAACACGAGATGCTCTAGATGTCTGATGCTCTGGCTGCACGCGGCGAAGCCATTCACAAGGCGCTGCTCGCCATGGAAAGCGACTGTGCCGAAAATGACCTGTTCCCGCTGGGGTACATGATCCCCCAGGTGGAACTGGTGCTGGAAAACGCCGATTACGATCCCGAGGATGTGGTCGCGGAAGACTTTGACGCCACCTTTGAAGAGTGGATGCAGCACGCCTTTGCCCAGGACAGCATGAGCGTGGACGACCGCGAGCGCATTGCTGAACTCTGGGCAGAAGCCCGGAAACGCGCCCAGACCACCGTGGGCGCCTGACACAAGGAAGACAGTCATGAATTCTGTCACCAGCGAAGCGACGACCTATTCACGTGATGCCAGCTCCATGCTGGTCTCGACCATCATCTCGCCGGAAGGCAGCCTGGAAGTGCTCTCCCAGGATGAGGTCAATCGCCTGCGCGATACCTCCTCCAACGGCTTGCATGACATCCTGCGCCGCTGTGCGCTGGCCGTGCTCAACTGCGGCAGCCAGACCGATGACAGCGTCGCGGTGCTCAACGCACACAAGAATTTCGAGATCGAGGTACTGCAGCAGGACCGCGGCATTCGCCTCAAGCTCGACAATGCGCCCGGCGATGCCTTCGTCGACGGCAAGATGATCCGCGGCATTCGCGAGCATCTCTCCAGCGTGTTGCGTGACATCGTCTATGTGGCCAACGAGATCCAGAACACCCCGCGTTTCGATCTCACGACCACCGAAGGCACCACCAATGCGGTGTTCCATATCCTGCGCAACGCCGGGGCACTGAAGTCCTCGCGTGAGCCGAGTCTGGTCACCTGCTGGGGCGGGCACTCCATCAACCGCGAGGAATACGAGTACACCAAGGACGTGGGTTACCACCTCGGCCTGCGTGACCTCGACATCTGCACCGGGTGTGGCCCGGGCGCCATGAAGGGCCCGATGAAGGGCGCCAACGTCGCGCACGCCAAGCAGCGTCGCACGGAGGGTCGCTATCTGGGCATCTCGGAACCGGGCATCATCGCCGCCGAATCGCCCAACCCGATCGTCAATGAACTGATCATCATGCCGGACATCGAGAAGCGCCTTGAAGCCTTCGTGCGCACCGCACATGGCATCATCGTCTTCCCGGGCGGCGTGGGCACCGCCGAAGAGATTCTCTATCTGCTCGGCATTCTGCTGCACCCGGAAAACAGCGAGCTGCCGTTCCCGGTCATCTTCACCGGCCCGGCGTCCAGCGCCGAGTACTTCAAGCAGATCGACGAGTTCATCGCCTACACCCTGGGCGAGGAAGCGCGCTCGCGCTACACCATCATCATCGACAACCCGGTCGAGGTGGCACGCACCATGCGCGGTGGCATCGACGAGGTGGCGGAATTCCGTCGCCAGCATCAGGATGCCTTCTACTACAACTGGCGCCTGCATATCGCCCCGCACTTCCAGCAGCCCTTCGCGCCGACCCATGCCAACATGTCGGGCCTGGCACTGCACCGCAACCAGCCGGTGCATGAACTGGCGGCCAACCTGCGTCGTGCCTTCTCGGGCATCGTCGCCGGCAACGTCAAGAAGGAAGGCATCGAGGAGATCGAGCGCGACGGCCCCTTCCGCCTGACCGCCGAAGCCGAGCTGATGGAGCGTCTCGACGCCCTGCTCACCTCCTTCGTCGCCCAGGGCCGCATGAAGTTGCCGGGCAGCGATTACGTGCCCTGCTACACCCTGTGCAAGTAAGTGGCCCGGTGATGGCACGCTGAGGCGTGTCGTCACCTCATCAGCCATCACAAGAACGCCCCGATCATCGCTGATCGGGGCGTTCTTGTTTAAAGGGATGATCTTGCTGACAGCATCTCATGAGCCGCAAGAATCGAGGCTCAGCCTTCCTCACCACGGCGGCGCTGCATCCACATGCTGATCACATGCGCCAGCAGGCCCAGCGTCAGGCCATCGACCAGCACCTCAAGCGCGCCTTCCTGGGGACGGTTGAGCATCGGCGCGGCAAAGTTGAACGCTGCCATCGCCGCCAGCCCCACCACCAGCCAGACCAGCAGGCGACGCATCATCGTCGGCACCTTGGCCTTGGCGGTGTCTGACAGCTGGCGATAGATATAGATGCCCAGCGCGCTGACGGCGACGGCAAAGCCGACGATCAGCATCAGACGCGTATTCTCGCCGCTGATCAGGAAACGCGGAATATTGGCGACCATTACCACCGCCAGACCCGCCAGCACGGAGACGCGCTGCGGCGTCAGGTTGCGGGCACGCGGATGATCAGGATTCAGTTTCGGCATGTGAAGCAGTCTCGATGAAAGAACGGACAACAGAAGAAGCAGGCGGCGGGTCAGCCCACCGCCGCAGGATCAGGCCGTGGCCGGCAGGGTCGGAATCCAGCTCTCGACCCACGGCAGCGCCGCGTCGTCGGCCATGAAGGTTTCCATGGCGTCGATCTCGAGACGCTCGCCGTGGCGCGTGGCACCCAGGTCGGCCAGACGCTCATCCAGATGGCGCCCCGCGCCACAGTAGGTCTCGCCGTAGGAGCTGTCGCCCAGGGCAATCAGACCATAACGCAGCCAATCCAGCGCCGGGGACTCGGCAGACAGCGCATTGAGGAAGCCGGTCAGATTGCCCGGCACATCACCACTGCCGGTGGTGGAGGTGACGAACAGCGCCAGATCAGGGCGCGCATCAGTCAGGTCGGCCAGTGTCGGCTGGTCGAGCACCTCGACCGTATAGCCGGCCTGCTCGAACAACGGCTGAACCTGCTCGGCCACATCCAGTGAACCGCCATACATCGTGCCGACAAAAATCTTCAGAAGCGCCATGCATCCTTCCTTATTCGAACGATCACCCGCCAGTGGCGGGAACGTGAGTGCAGTGCGAAGAGTCGCGCAGACGCTCTCCGACATTTGGTCGCGATGGTAGCACAGCGCGCCTGCGGGACGCAGGCAGCAGGCGGGCCTGGACTGATGAATCGATAGCACAGCGCGCCTGCGAGACGCAGGCAGCAGGCGGGCCTGGCCCGATGAATCGGTAGCACAGCGTGGCCGCGCGACGCAGCCAGCAGGAGCTGGCAGCCCTCCTTCTGAGCACCCCAGAAACGAAAACAGCGCCACCGTGAAGAACACGATGGCGCTGCGAGGGTCTTGCCAGTGAAGCATCCTGCGTTGCGAGCCTGGATCACGATCGCTGGCGATGAATCCCTGTCAGGTGCGAACTTGCGGGTTCAGAGCCTTCTGATCAGAAGCGGTACGCCACTGACAGACGCACGTCACGCCCCGGACTGGTGATGGCGCCCGTCGTGATGCCACGTGCGCTGTTGGGTTCCAGGAAGTAGGTGTTCTGGTCGGTATATTCCTTGTCGAACAGGTTGTAGATACCGGCAGTCAGAGTCAGGTCCTGCATGTCACGCGGCACCCAGCTGGCGTAGACATCGTGCGTGGCGTAACCGGCGCGCTCGCTCTGATCATCCGGCAGGTCGGTGAGGCGCTCGTAGGCGGTCACGGTCCAGCCGATCGTCATCTGCGGGTCAACGAAGGTGTAGCGGTTGTCCAGGCTCCAGCGATCACCGGTCTGGTTGCCCAGGCCCATGTCGTCGACCACGGTCTCGCCCTGGTTGTCTTCCAGGTCCATGGTCAGGTAGCCCAGCGTCATGTCCCAGCCGCCGATGCCGTAGGTGGCACGCGCCTCGACACCCTTGCTGGTGACGATGCCTTCCATGTTGTAGATGGTGGTTTCGCTGCCGACGGTCTCATCGGTGATGTAGTTGTCGAAGTGGGTATCGAAGTAGGTGACTTCCAGGCCAGCGCGGTCACGCTGGGTGAGGAGGTCATTGCCCTTCCAGCGCGCGCCGACTTCGGTGCTGCGCGAGGTCTCGGCCTCGAGACCCGGTTCGACGGTCAGCGTCTCGCCGACACCGACGCCATCGTCGGCCAGGATGGCTTCACGGCCCTTGTTGCCGCGCACTGCCGTGGAGTAGCCGGTGAACAGCTCGACACCGCCGCCGACACGCCAGTTGAGGCTCGCGTTCGGGCTGACATCGGTGTCATCCAGCGTCTCGCCATTGGCGTATTCGGTCTTGTAGTCATCAACACGCGCGCCGAAGGACAGGTCCACCGCGCCCAGCGTCATGCGGTGCTGGGCGTAGAGCGCGAGGTTGCGGGCCTTCTCGTCGAAGCTGCCGGTGCTGGATTCGTCGTAGACGTAATCGCTACCCAGCGTCAGACGGTTGTTCATGTCCTCGGGACCGAAACGGAAGGTGTTGTTCAGGTCGCCGCCGTAACTCTCGACATCGGCGTTCAGCTCAGCGCCGGTGGAGACAGTGGTGCGATCCAGCTCGGTCCTGGTGTGGAAGACGTTGGTGTGCACGTCCACCAGACGCGAGCCCGGCTCATAGTCATAGTTGGCGGTATAGGTGTCGCGGCTCAGCTCGGTGTCGACCTTCACGTTGTTGAACGGCTGACATTCCATGTTGGGACGCGTGCAGTAGATGCCGCTGTCCTCGTTGTGCTCGGCACTGATGCGCAGGCTGTGCGCGCCCTGGTCGAGCAGGCTGAACTTGCCGAAGTAGCTGCGCTGATGGCCGCCGGTACCTTCCTCTTCATCACCGCCGCCGGTGCGGTAGTCATCGCTGTTGCGTGCGCTGGTCGAGAACAGCAGGCCCGCGTTCGGCGCGACTTCACCGTAGACGGACAGCGTGCCCTTGACGGCATCTGCTGCGGACTCGGTGCTGCCCTTGACCATGCCGCCGAAGGTCTCACCCGGCTCGAGCAGGTCCTGGGCATCCTTGGTGACGAACTTGATGCTGCCGCCCAGGGCGTTGGGGCCATTGTCGGCGGCGCCCGGTCCGGCCTGGACTTCGGCGCGCTTGAGCAGTTCCGGCTCGATGTTGAAGCTGGAGCTGTGGTGGAACAGGTAGCCGTTCTGGCTGGCACCATCGACGCTGATGTTGAGGTTGGTGTCTTCCAGACCGCGCACGTAGATCATCTCGGATGAGGCGGTGGTGCCGCCGACGGTGACGGACGGCGTATCACGGAACACATCCTTGAGATCATGCGCCTGATGCAGCGCGATCTCTTCGCTATCGATGACCGCGGTCGCGTTGAGGCGATCGTCCTCGATCTGCAGCGTGTCCATCTGCAGCGTCTCTGCATGGGCAGTACTGGCACACAGCAGCGCAATGGCTGCCACCAGCGGACGCGGAGTGAAAGCAGCGGCGCGGGAAGCGCTGGCTGCCACGCACGGAGAGAGGCGATCGGTCATGAGCGGAGGGTTCCCAAGATTAATAATAATAATGATTCTCTTTGCGAACGAGATAATGCACGCGTTTGCACATTTGCGTCATCAACACTTCCTGCAACGCCGCTCTGCAACTTCTGCAATCAGGCCGCGTCATTTCTCGCCTCTTGCAGCGCCGGATTGTGCCTCAACTGCCAGAAATGGCCCGATTTGCACACTTTTTCACCCGTGCAGCCACCAAATTCACTTTTTTATCACCTGTCTGTCATCAGATACGGAACCATCGCCAGCCACTGACGTCTTAGCCGACATGCCTCGACAAGTGCCTGGCCCACGCAAATTTCTCGCTTCACGGCAGAGTTTCATCCTGCGGAGATCGGATTTGCGCAATGCATGCGACTTTAGATGCAACACTACGAGCAGAGTGATATAGTTAGCGTGCTCAGATTAAGGGTGCTTGCTGTCACGCCACGGCAGTGCCCTGTCATGGCTTCGGCCCTGAGGATATCTGCAGCAGATGCAAGACCTGTCGCCGCGCGCTGAGGTGCTCGGCTGGCAGTGACGGTTGTTGATCGATGAGCGCGTCTTTGCCCGGGGGCATCCCCCTGCGGCCTGAGGGGCACGGTCATCGACAGGCAATCCGTTGTGCAGCGACTGGCGCTGCAACGGGCCCGTTTGGCCCGTACAAGGTGGGTGTTTCCCTGACGGCGCACCCCGACCCTCTGAACAACCGGACCTATTCGATGAGCGATATCGACGCCTACAACACCTTCCTGATGGTCGCAGACCTCGGCAGCCTGTCCCGCGCAGCAGAACGTCTGCGCCTGCCCAAGTCCACCGTCAGCCGTCGCCTCGACGCCCTTGAGGGCCGTTTCGGCACTCGCCTGGTCGAGCGTGGTCATCGTGGCATTCGCCTGTCAGAAGCCGGCGAGACCCTTTACCGTTACGCACGCTCGATGGCCAATCTCGATGATGAAGCGCACCGCGCCATCGAAGACCGCCAGTCAGACCTCACCGGTACCATCCGTATCCACGCCACGCCGTCGCTGGGTCGTCACTTCCTGGGTCACGCGCTGACCAGCTTCCTGTCGGAACACGAAGGCGTCGATATCAAGCTGAAGCTGTGGCACAACGGTCGCGAGATTCTCGAGAATCAGCCGCACCTGGTGATCGGCTTCCCGCATCTGGCCGGCAGTACCCACGTCTTCCGCCCGCTGACCCACTGGCATCAGGCGGCCTACGCGGCCTCTCACGTCGAGAACCCGGAAGAACTGCCGTGGGGCGAGCTGGAACCGCTGGTGTCCGGTACCTCCCTCTCGCGTCACCCGGAAGATCCTCGCCCGAATCACATCCAGTCAGATGACCTCGAAGTCCTCACCGACTACGTGGCCGATGGCCTGATTCGCGCCGTGCTGCCGACCGACTGGGTCAACACCCTCAGCGAGCGCAACGGCCAGTCCTTCAAGCGTCTGGAATGCAGCGAGATCCCGCCGGTCGAGATCGGCATGCTGCTGCCGCGTGGCCCGATCCCGACCCGCGTGCGCATGCTCGCCGACTGGCTCGCCCGTGAAATCGGCAAGTCAGAACCGGAGCGCGTCACCGCCAAGGCCGCCCGCCGCACCGTCAGCGAAGCCGCTACCACTGCCGGTTGATGGCAGTATTGCAACGCTGGCTCTCACCCTCGCGGTGACATGTATCAGCGCGGCACGCAGCAAAAAGGCCAGCCCTCAGGGGCTGGCCTTTTGCGTTCTGGCTTGTCATGTTTAGCATGTACTGAATCAACGACAGGCAGGGCTTCTCATGTGGCAACGCGACACCCTCACTCTCTCCGCCCGCAAGCGCGGCTTTCACCTCATCAGTGACGAGGTGGAGCAGGCATTGGCCGAAATGCCGCCGGTCAGTGTCGGCCTGCTACATGTGCAACTGCTGCACACCTCCGCCTCGCTGACCCTCAACGAGAACGCCGACCCCGACGTGCGCCACGACATGGATGCCTTCCTGCGCCGCCTGGTGCCCGGCAACCTGCCCTACTTCCGCCACACACTGGAAGGCGATGACGACATGCCCGCCCACGTGCTCGCCAGCCTGCTCGGCACTCAGCTCACGCTACCTGTCGAAGCCCGCCGCGGCGTCAACCGCCTCGCTCTCGGCACCTGGCAAGGTATCTGGCTTGGCGAACACCGCGACCACGGCGGCAGCCGCAGGTTATGTCTGACGCTGAGTGGCTCTTGATCCTAAGAGGTTATGACACCCACATAATGATTAGAAAACAAGTTAGTACTAACTAAACATTGTGGATAAAATTAAATTATATTTAATCAAGCACATTAAACATGTATTTTTCTGCAACATATTTAGCCGAATTATCAATATAGGGGAATAAGGTACTATCATTGATATTCAAAGCATCCAACTCTTTCAATATTGCTTTTTTATTAGACACAGTAATTCTTGTAACCTTTATTTCAGATGTACCATTTTCATTAAAAATTGCATCCAAGCCAAACAAAAGAAACGCACCAGATTGAAACATTATTCTATCATTACTTCGCTTGCCTTTCACACATATTACTTTACGCAAGTCTTCAGGAACTATTTTAGCATCAAAAAACGGCTTTTCGCCCCTAATAAGGTGCACTAGACGACTAATAGGAGCTTGTGAATTAAAATCCTCCACGTCAAAGGATATTTTATCCTTATCCGTTTGCGGCAAACGCGCAAGGTTAGCTATACAACTTGCGACATCTGAGTCAAAATACTTGACAACGTCCCGATCCATCGAGAAGATAATAACTTCACCCACATCAACCTTTGATTCCTTACAGGCAAAATATAAAGCTACCAACGGATTAGATGTTATATCTAACAGTCTGGTTGGTAGAGAATAATGCTGCATTCTAACGAGGCTATCTAATGTCGATTCGTCCGATTGAAAGTCAGCAGAGTTTGATACAAGCAACTCACGGTATAGAACATGCTCATTATCTTTATAAAGATAATTACCACTTTTATCCTTCCTGAACAAAGATGGCTCTATTCTATAATCTTTTTTATTTGAATGACCTCTGTAAAACACTTCTGTACCTATAGCTTGCTCTAATCCAAGCACCTTGCCAATAAATCCTTGCACTGTAGTAACTCTAGGATTTACTGCTTGATGAAACACAGGTTTATTAAGTTTATCCTTTTTCATTAAACCATCAGCTTCCATCAAGCCTGCATCGCTTAACCTTTCAAACAAGTCCTCTTCTTTAACAGCCCAATGCGTCCTATTCATCTCCCAGTCACGAATATCAAGAAGATCGGCTATTTTCTTAAGTTCAGAAAAATTAATAGAATTTACATTATTCAACACCTCAAATTCTATAAATAATTCCCGCCCGCGCTCTTTAATATTTTTTATATAACCAACTTTAGACTCTAATTTTCGGTTTTCATAAGTGTAGGGTGCCGGATGATCGGATTTCACAACGAAGCTATCCTTTGTTAGCCTCTCGTGAGCTCATCAAGCAATTGATTCAGGAAAAGCTTCATGGACATCAAGCTGCATAAGCAAGCGACGACGACACCGAAAATCCGTGCCGACATCCAAGCAGCTCCCTCCAGCATGACGAACAAAGATCTCGCTCGTCAGTTCGGGGTCAGCGTCTCAACTATACAGCGCTGGCGCTATCGTGATGATGTCCTGGATCGTTCCCACACACGTCATAACCTACTCGCGACTCTGACCTCAGAACAGGAAGAGATCGTCATCGCCGCACGTGAACTGCTTCGCCTGGGGCTCGATGATCTACTTGTCGTTGCTCGGGAATTCCTGAACCCCAATCTGTCGCGTTCCGCACTTCAGCGCATGCTCAAACGACGTGATGTGCCGACTCTCGCCAAGTTGGCGCGTCAAGATGCGAAGGAGGACGAGAAGCCCAAGCATCGGCCTTTCAAGGATTATGAGCCCGGGTATGTGCACATTGATATCAAGCACCTGCCCCAAATGCCTGACGAAGATCAGAAGCGTTATCTCTACGTCGCGATTGATCGTGCCACTCGGTGGGTGTATCTGGAGGTCAGATCAAGTCAATCTGCAAAGGATGCCCAGGCGTTCATGAAGCGTGTGGAAGAGGAGGCTCCCTTCACGATTCGAACCGTGCTCACGGACAACGGTAAATCCTTTACCGATCGCTTTACCGTGGGTGGCGAACGTAAGCCCAGTGGAAATCATCTTTTCGATCAGGAATGTCAGCACCATGGCATTGAGCATCGATTGATCAGGCCAGGCAGACCCCAAACGAACGGGATGGTGGAGCGCTTCAATGGGCGTATCAGCGATGTTCTGGCGACTCGGCGTTATGACTCAAGTGAGGATTTAGAACAGACACTCGAGCGTTATTGCTGGCTCTATAACCACCACATTCCTCAGAAGGCACTACACCACAAAGCGCCTATAGCAGCAATGAAGGAGTGGCAGGTCGAACGACCGGAGCTGTTTACGCAAGCTGTAGTCAATCAGACGGAACCCGACACATAAGAAAACAGACAAGGGTAACTTTTTAGGTTATCAATACTAACTTCATTTAGCTCCTTGAAAGCCAATGAGATGGCATCATTAGTGTATTCAAGAAAACGGCTTCTATCATAGGCAAAACTACCTTTATCCCAAGCACCGTCAACAGATGCTACTAAAAAATTATACATTACATGCCCCCTTTAGCAGCAAAGTAAAAACATCCCCAGTAATCATAAAAAACTAAAAAAGAGGTGTTTCACTCCTAGAATGCTCGTTTTATTTTGTGCTCATCCCATGTTTCGAGTACAAATAAAGCTATAGTATGTGCAGAGTTGATAGCTAGTCTCGCATGCCGTGGCTTTAAGTTATATGTCTTGCGACCTTCTCCATGTGCAGAGCTTGCGTGTGTTCGCAATGATCCAACGCCATCAACCACTGAAAAGACGCCTGATAAAATCTTTTTGAGGTCAGCATCTTGAATAAGACCTGGCTCAAACCCAAGGTTAGAACGTACAACCTTCCACACATTAAATAAATCTTGCTTCTGGGGCATATCTACCCCATCGGTATCAGATATATACACCTTGAAAACCGACTCTAATATATTACAAGCCGCAGAAACAGCCTCTCTTGGCTCTGATGTTATCTTTGAAATAGCTCTATCGAACTCAGCATCTATTGATGGTATATCTCGACTTTTTATTATCTCAGAGAGAGTTTTGCTTGGCGACGCAGCACCATTAGAGATTATCCCCCCGGTATAGTATGTTAAGTTATAACGCTTTAACAGAGCTTCAATATCAAACTTAAACTTTCTTTCGGCTGCGAGATTGTTTGTATTGTCAAAGAAGCTTACTTCAGCCTCTTCATCAGGTAAATCAAGATAGCGCTGCAACAATCTCCCCAAGATAACCAGAGGGTAATCAGATTCTCTATTTATTCTCGTTAGCCATTGCCTAATCTTTACTGATTTTGTTCCCTCTGGAGGGTCTCCTGGGGCATCTGCAAGCTGAAACAAGTTATCTAAGCTATTATGTGTCACATAAACAGGCAATTCTTCCGACAAAAAACCAATAACTGGAGTTGGAATATCCTTTTCCATAATCATGCCTCTCACAAATCTAAAGAAGATACCCATCCTTCTTATAGAGTTATCAAGCACGCATGTAAACCAAAAATACATAAAGCTAATCTAATTTATCGCGTCGAGTCCTCGTCCCCTACCGTGCCACCCATCGGGTCGATGGCTTTGCTGGAGGGGTATTTGTAGGAGGCGAAGCGCACGGCGAGTACCGAGAGGGCGAGGAAGAAGATGCCGCCACAGAGGTAGAGCAGGCCGATATCGGGGGCCTTGTGGTGGGAGACATCGCCGATGAGGTAGCGCGTCAGCGCGGTGATGGCGATGTAGAGCAGAAAGCGTATCGGCAGGTGGTTGGTCTTGAAGTAGATACCGACCATCGCGCCGAGTTCGAGATAGATGAACAGCAGCAGGATGTCATCGACGCTGGCCGAGCCCTTGGCGAACATCTCGAAGAAGGCCGATACCGAGGCGATGGCAATCGCGCCGCCGATGGCGAACAGGCCGAGATAGTGAAAGCCTTCGACCAGGAAGTTGCCGATCGAGTTGGCTTGCTTGTGCATGCGCTCCCGATGCATGTCTAACCTGTTCATGCCGCGTGTCCTCAGACAGAGATGATGGGAAAGAGACTGCAATATCGGTGCCGCGGTCATGATGAAGGCAAGTTTGGGCCACCGAGCCCGCGCAGGCGCTGCCCTACCAGCCGAGCGTCTGCTTGACGAAGGGAATGGTCAGCTTGCGCTGGGCGGAGAGCGAGGCGTTGTCGAGTTCGCTCATCGCCGCGAACAGGCCCGGCAGGCTGCGCGGCCCGCGATGCAGAATGTAGCGGGCGACTTCGTCGGGCAGTGCAAGACCGTGGTCACGTGCACGCAATTTGAGCGCTTCGAGGCGCTGGGCGTCATCCAGCCCCGAGAGGTGGAAGGTGACGCCCCAGGAGAGCCGCGAGGCGAGATCCGGCAGGATGACGGGCAGCAGACGCGGTGCGCAGCTGGCGCTGACCAGCAGATGCCGCCCGCCGTCGCGCAGGCGGTTGTAGAGGTGGAACAGCGCCTCTTCCCAGCGCTGGCGACCGATCACCACATCTAGGTCATCGATGGCGACCAGGTCCATCTCATCCAGCCCTTCGAGCATGTGCGGCGGGAAGTGGCCCAGCTCATTGAGCGGCAGATAGAAGGCACGCTTGCCCTGCTCGCCCGCCAGATGACAGGCCGCCTGCAACAGGTGGCTACGTCCACTCTGCTCGCCGCCCCACAGATAGACGAAGGGCTCCCCGCCGTCGGCAAGCTGCCCCTTGAGGGCCTCCGCCAGCGAGGTCGAGGTGAAGTGGTAGTTGTCGAAGGTCGCGGCGTCACGTACCCCGACGCCGAGTGCCATCTGTCCCTGAGTCATTGCCATCCGTCATGCTGATTGTTGTTGCCGTGATCTCGTCTCTCGATCACTGGGTATCCTCTGCCGCCGGCGGCGCTGGCTGATCTGCTGCCACCGCGGGGCGAGAATCACGCTGTTGGTCATATAAAGTACTGTTTTTATAGCGATCATGCAGATAACGCAAGAGCACCATGATCACGGCCGCCACCGGCAGGGCCAATAGAATGCCGGTAAAGCCGAACAGCTGGCCGCCCGCCATCACCGCGAAGATGACCGCGACCGGATGCAGGCCGATCTTGTCGCCCAGCAGCAGCGGCTGCAACACCACACCTTCCAGCAGCTGGCCGAGCGCGAAGACTCCACCGACCGCCAGCAGCGCCCACCACTCGCCGAACTGGAAGAAGGCCACCGTGGCCGCGATCAGGATACCCACGATGACACCCAGATACGGCACGATGCTGGCAAGCCCCGCCACCAGGCCGATCAACAGCGCGAACTTGAGCCCGATGATCGCCAGGCCAATGGCGTAGACGATGCCCAGACTCAACATCACCAGCAGCTGCCCACGAAGGAAGGCGCCCAGCACCTCATCACAGTCATGCGCCAGACGCGTGGCAGTGGGCTCCATATGGCGCGGCAGCAGGCCCTGCAGCTTCTCCTTCATGCGGTCCCAGTCGAGCAGCAGATAGAAGGTGACGACAGGAATCAGCGCCAGATTGCCCAGCCAGATGGCCATCGCCAGCCCGGACTTGGAGACGGTGCCCAGCAGCGCGGCGGCGAAGGTGCCGGTCTCTTTCCAGTTGCCCAGCAGCAGCGAGCGGACCTGATCGAAGTCGGCGCTGAAATCCAGCCCGGTGAATGACTGGATTTCCGGCAGCACCGTCTCGCGTATCCAGTTGAAGACCACCGGCATGAAGCTGATCAACTGCGCCAGCTGACGCCCGAGCAGCGGCACCAGCACCAGCAGTGCGATCAACAGCACCACCGAGAGCACACTGAACACCAGCGTGACCGCCAGATGGCGCGACAGGCCCTTGTCTTCCAGCCAGTCGGCCAGCGGGTCACCCAGATAGGCGAGAATCATGCCGATGAAGAACGGCATCAGAATCGGTTCGAGCATCACCAACAGGCCGAGGAAGGCCACGCCTGCGGCCAGCAACCACCATTTACGCTGCATCTTCACTCCTTGAGACAAGCCGTGGGGCACTCGTGACGGCTGACTGCCGACGGCGCACGCATCACCCATTGTTGCCTGTCGCCGAGTCACCCACAAGACACGCGCCGCTCACGCGCCTGACATTGCCTCCCCCGGCGCCGCCCAAGGTGCAACAAGGCCTGCCATGACTGGCGTGGCGGCCTTTTCACATTTTGATGCGGTTTTGTGAATCGGCACAGTGCCAGCCGCGAAGCGCAATGCTACAATGGCCGCCTTTCTTTTCCCGCGATCGATCGTGTCTCACCGCCCAGGCCGCACCGACAGGAACCTCACATGACGCAACGCCCCCAGGACTCCTCGCCCAGCAAGACTTCCTTGAGCTACAAGGATGCAGGTGTCGATATCGATGCAGGCAACGCCCTCGTCGAACGCATCAAGGGTGTCGCCAAGCGCACTCACCGCCCGGAAGTGATGGGTGGTCTGGGTGGCTTCGGCGCCCTGTGCGAACTGCCGGCAGGCTACCGCCAGCCCGTGCTGGTCACCGGCACCGATGGCGTGGGCACCAAGCTGCGCCTGGCCATGGACCTCAACCGTCACGACACCATCGGCATCGATCTGGTCGCCATGTGCGTCAATGATCTGGTGGTCGCTGGTGCCGAGCCGCTGCAGTTCCTCGATTACTACGCCACCGGCAAGCTCGACATCGACATCGCCGCTGACGTCGTCACCGGTATCGGCGAAGGCTGCCTGCAGTCCGGCTGCGCGCTGGTCGGCGGCGAGACCGCTGAAATGCCGGGCATGTACGAAGGCAGCGACTACGACCTGGCCGGCTTCTGCGTCGGTGTGGTCGAGAAGTCCGAGATCCTCGACGGCAAGAAGGTCGGCGCAGGCGACGTGATTCTGGGTCTGGCCTCCTCCGGCCCGCATTCCAACGGCTACTCGCTGATCCGCAAGATCCTCGAAGTCGCCGATGCCTCCCTGCTGGAACAGGAAATCGACGGCCAGCCGCTGGCTGACGCCCTGATGGCACCGACGCGCATCTACGTCAAGCCGCTGCTGTCGCTGCTCAAGGAAAGCGGCCTGTCCGTGCACGCCATGTCCCACATCACCGGTGGCGGCCTGCTCGAGAACATCCCGCGCGTGCTGCCGGAAGACTGCACCGCCGAGATCGACGTCGCCAGCTGGAAGCGTCCGGCGGTCTTCGACTGGTTGCAGCAGCAGGGCAACGTCGAAGAACACGAGATGCACCGCGTACTGAACTGCGGTGTCGGCATGGTCGTGGTCGTCGCTGAATCCGACGCCACCGCCGCGCGCGCTCACCTGGAAGCCCAGGGCGAGACCGTCTTCACCCTCGGCAGCATCCGCGCCCGCAACGGCATGGAAGAGCAGGTCCAGCTGGAGAATCTGTCCGCATGATCGAACCGAATACCAACGCCTCCAACGGTGACACTCTCGGCGGCTTCGGCAACGGTTTCGAGGCAGACGATGCGCCGGTTCGCCCGCGCGTCGTGGTACTGATTTCCGGCAGCGGCAGCAATCTGCAGGCGCTGCTGGAAGCGCAGGAACACGACGAGCTGGGCGGCGACGTGGTCGCGGTCATCTCCAACAAGGCCGATGCCTACGGCCTGGTGCGTGCGCGTGACGCCGGCGTCGATGCCGTGGCGCTGCCGCATGAGGAATATGAGTCCCGCGAGCATTATGACGCCGCGCTGATCAAGGTGATCGAGCGTCATGAACCGGACCTCATCGTGCTGGCCGGCTTCATGCGCATCCTGTCGCCGCTGTTCGTGCAGTACTTCTTCGGGCGTCTGATGAACATTCACCCGTCGCTGCTGCCGGCCTGGCCGGGGCTTGATACCCATCGCAAGGCATTGGAAGCCGGCGAGAAGGAACACGGCGCCAGCGTGCACTTCGTCACCGAGGAGCTCGACGGTGGCCCGGTCGCGATCCAGGCCGTCGCCAACGTGCTGGAAGGCGATGATGAAGCCAGCCTCAAGGAGCGCGTGCACACGCGTGAGCACCTGATCTACCCGATCGCGGTGCGCTGGTTCCTCGAAGGCCGCCTGAAGCTCGACGGTGAAGTGGCCAAGCTCGACGGCCACAACCTGCCGGTGGGCGGTCTGCGCCTCTCCCACGCCGATGTGGAAGAAGAGCTCAGCGATGAGCTGCCGGAAGGCGAAGAAGACTGATCAGTCTGCTGGCAAGGCCGACTGATCTGATAGCAAGCTGATAGAAAGTTGATAGCGCGCTGACAGCGAGCTGAAAACAGAAGACCCCGCGACATGCCGATGTCGCGGGGTCTTCTTGTTTCTACTGATTCACTCATCTCTCAGCGGCTTTCGCTTTCAGAAGGTGTAACTCACCCCCACCTCCCCGCGCGCCGTCACCTCATCCCAGGTCTCGATGCCGGCGCCCAGATGCAGCATGGCATTGCGGCCCAGCTGCATGCGCCAGCCACCGTCGACACGCAGGTAGTTGTCGCTGCCGCGATCGAGATCCTCGGCGCGGTAGGCATTGGTCGGCAGGCTCGCCAGACGCACCTCGGCGCTGTCGGCGTCGTCATCCAGACGCTTGCCGTAGGCCAGCTCACCGTAGAGGCCGAAACCCTCCGCGATGGCGCGGTCGACCATGAAGCCGGCCTCGACACGGCGATCGCGCAGCGTCTGATCCGAGACGCTCAAGGCGTTGGCGGCGGAGCCGGATTCGGTATAGCCATCGATGTCGGACTCGGTGTGGCGGTAGGCCACGAAGGGCGCGTTGTACCACAGCGAATCGGCGGCGGTGAGACGATAATCAAGACGCGCCTCGGCGCTGAAGCCATCGCCATCGGTCTCACCGGACAGGGTGCGCGATGACTGACCCAGTGCGACATGGCGATCGAGGTCGTAATCGAAGTCGCCGTAGCTGGCCACCGCCTGGACGCCAAACCTGCCCAGCTGCTGACGCGCGAACAGGCTGAACACCTGCCCGTCCAGCTCAAGCTCACTGCCATCATCGACATCGAAGTCCGCATTGCGCTGACTGACGGCAACGCCGCCCCAGGCCTGGCCGAGTGCGTTGTCCAGCGGCAGCATCACGCCGACACCCGCAGCGCGCTGCTCGCTGTCAAAGCCCTGCTGGCCGCTGGAAGTCTCGCCATCGCCGCTGCCGCCACTGGCCGAGCCGATGGCGAACACGCGCACGCCCTCCCCGGAGCGCCTGTCCTGCGCACCGGGACGCAATTCATCGGCGAGGCTGCGCTGACTGGCATTGAGCGCGCCCGTGCCCAGCTGCGACGCCAGCCCCAGCACCGAGGGTGCGGCGAGCATCGCATAGGCGTAGTCGGCCAGAATCTCCTGCCCGGCGGTGGTCGGGTGCACGCCATCATTGAACAGCAGCTTGTCGGGGTCTTCCGCAGCGCCGCCCAGCCCGTAGGGCGTGACGTTGCAGCTGTCCGAGAAACACACCTGGGTCAGCGGCACATCGCTGGCGAAGCCGAACTCGGCCGGTGATGCCAGCACCTCCTCGAGAATGCCGACGGTATCCAGGCGGATGATGTTGACTTCGCCATCCAGCGCCGCCAGTCGCGCGCCCAGCGCATCATTGAAGACGTCTACCAGCGCGGAGGTCCCTGCCGCCTGGGCCGCGCCCGCCGACTGGCCGGCCGGGGTGCTGCCGACATCCGGCAGGTTGGAAACCATGATGGTGGTGGCGCCCGCCGCTGCCAGCGCCTCCACCGCGGAGGCCAGATTGCCGGCGGAGGCGACCGCCGTGGCCGGCGAGGTGATCACGCCCTGCAGGAAGTCGTTGCCACCGCCGTTGACGTAATAGAGGGCGTCCGGGTCGGCACTGCCGCCGGTGCTGACCAGATAGCCATCCTCGACCCTGAGCACCGTGCCCGCACCGGTACTGCCCGGCGGGATGACCACCTCGGAGCCATCCTCGTCGGTCACCGAGGCCAGAATCTGCGCCGTGGTATAGCCGCCCACCGCGTAGTTGGTGCCGTCACTGAAGCCGGCCAGCTGATAGATCACCGAGGTGGAAGGCTCTGCCGCCAGCCCCAGTTCCGTGGCCAGCAACTGGGTCGAGACGCTGCCATAGGCCGAGTTTTCGTAATCCGGGCCGCTGCGATTGGTGAAACGCAGACTGTTGAGGCCGCCCAGGGTGGTATCGGGGAACTGGCCGGAATCGCTCAGACTGTCGCCGAAGAGATAGAGGTTGGAATAGGCCTGCGCGGGAGGCGCCAACAAGGTGGTGCTGATGGCGAGGGCGAGACTCGTGAGGGTAAAACGTCGGACCAGACCGCTGGCGCTTGCCGGCGGGAATACAGCGCGATGTGAACGCGATGGCATGGCGTGCCCCTTGCTTGTGGGAGGTATCCGTCCTGCAGCCACTCTGGGGGTGGCCTGCAGACAAGCATAGGCAATAAAACGAGTGATTGAATCACATGTTTCGTTCAACTTCCGGCTAAGACTCAGCGCCTTGCGAGCATGTCACGTTCTCGCTACCTGCCACCGGCGTCTCTCTTGCCACCGTTGTCTCTCTTGCCACCGTCGTCTCTTTCTTGCCACCGTCGGCACACGTCGCCATGAGCAGGCATTAGCAGGCACAAAAAAAGCGCCTCCCGAAGGAGGCGCTCCTGGCTTGCCACACTCTTGGCTTGCCGCACGCAAGTAACTTGCCGCTCACGGCCAGATACTCGCGACAACTCGCACGATAGCGAGCGCGCAGCAAGGGGTATCAGGTACGCGGCAGTGTCACGCCACGCTGGCCCTGATACTTGCCGCCGCGATCCTTGTAGCTGGTCTCGCAGACTTCATCGGACTCGAGGAACAGCATCTGCGCCACGCCTTCGTTGGCGTAGATACGCGCCGGCAGGTTGGTGGTGTTGGAGAACTCGAGGGTGACGTGGCCTTCCCACTCCGGCTCCAGCGGCGTCACGTTGACGATGATGCCGCAACGCGCGTAGGTGGACTTGCCCAGGCAGATGGTCAGCACGTTACGCGGAATGCGGAAGTACTCGATGGTACGGGCCAGCGCGAAGGAGTTGGGCGGAATCACGCAGGAGTCGCCCTTCACGTCCACGAAGCTCTTCTCGTCGAAGTGCTTGGGGTCCACCGTCGCCGAATGGATGTTGGTGAAGACCTTGAACTCATCCGAGCAGCGCACATCGTAGCCGTAGCTGGAAGTGCCGTAGGAAATCACACGGCGCTCATCGTGAAAGCGCACCTGATCGGGCTCAAAGGGTTCGATCATGTCGTGGCTTTCGGCCATGCGACGGATCCACTTGTCGGATTTGATGCTCATCGAGCGTACCTGACTGACTGATGGGGAGAGACGCGTGAGCGCCATGAAACGCGGGCCAGCATGATACCGGCCCGCTGTGTCGCTGGAAACCTCGGCACGCGCGGCTTGCGCCTGGCGCGTCGGGCTCAGCTGAAGCTGATGCTCGGGCCTTCGTCCGCACCGGCACTTTCCAGTGACTCGGAGACCTGACGCGCGATGGCGCGGAAGCTCGCGGCCACTTCGCCGTCCGGCTCCGCGATCACGCTCGGGCGACCGCCATCGGCATTCTCGCGAATGCTCAGGGTCAGCGGCAGCTGGCCCAGCAGACGAGTCTGGTACTCATCGGCGATACGCTCACCACCGCCCGCGCCGAATACCGCTTCACTGTGGCCACACTGGCTGCAGGTGTGAGTGCTCATGTTCTCGACCACGCCCAGCACCGGCACCTTGACCTTGCGGAACATCTCGATGCCCTTCTGGGCATCCAGCAGTGCGATGTCCTGCGGCGTGGTGACGATGACGGCGCCGGAGACCGGCACCTTCTGCGACAGAGTCAGCTGGATGTCACCGGTGCCCGGCGGCATGTCGATCAGCAGCACATCAAGCTCGCCCCAGGCGGTCTGGTTGAGCAGCTGCTGGAAGGCACCGGCGACCATCGGGCCACGCCAGACCATCGGGTCCTTCACGTCGACCAGATAGGCCATCGACATGGTCTTGATGCCATGCGCCTCGATGGGGCTGAAGACCTGCTCACCGGCCATTTCCGGACGCTGACCGGTCGGCACGCCGAACATCTGCGCCTGACTCGGACCATAGATGTCGGCGTCCAGCAGGCCGACCTTGAGACCCTCCGCCGCCAAAGCCAGCGCCAGATTGGCGGTGACGGTGGACTTGCCAACGCCACCCTTGCCGGAAGCGACCGCGACAATGTGCTTGATACCTTCCATACCTTGAAACTCCTGTGACGGCCTGCGCGGCGCGATGAACGTGGCGCGCAGGCGTCTGAACTGTCAGCGAAAAAAGCCGTGGAACACGATGGGCACAGTATGCCTGCCACCGCTACACGGGCCAAGCCGATGAAGCATGTCCATGGGAGCCATGCCTCAGGAAGCCATGGCCCTGGGAGCAAATCAGAAGCGCACGTCTCAGAAGCGCACGTCGACCGGCAGGAAGCGCCACTCGCCCGGCGCCATGCGACCGAGCAGAATCGCGCCCAGACGCAGACGACGCACCTCGATCACCTTGAGGCCCTGCTCCTCGACCGCGCCGCGGATCCCCCCCACCGGCACCCGCTTCATGGCGATGCGCAGACGGGTGTCGCTCTGCCAGCTGATGCTGACCTTGGGCTTGCGGCCGCGGATGTCGGCGCACAGCGCGAAGCCGATACGCTTGAGGCCTTCGTCATCCAGTGTCCCTTCCACCTCGACGACGTATTCCTGCTCCAGCTGGTCCAGGTCATCACCCAGCTTGCGGATCACGCCACGGTTCTGTGACCACACCGCGAGACCGGATTCGTCTTCGCCGAGCTCGGCCAGCGGCTGCTGGGACAGGAAATGCACCTTGAGCCAGTCGGCACCGCTGTTGTCGAGCGCACTGCGCGGCGCGCCGTCACGCAGGGTCAGCGGGTCCGGCAGCGGCGTGCCCGGCGGCTGATACCAGACCAGGGTCAGCGGCTCGATGGGTGCCATGCTGGCGCCGTCATCGACGGTGACTTCCTCATCGGTGACCTTGAAGAAAGGCGCTTCCACGATCTCGCCCGCGACACGTACCACCCCCTTGGCGATGAGATGCTCGGCCTCACGGCGCGAGATGCCCTGCTGATGGGCCAGAAACTTGGAAAGACGGACGGGTTCGGTCATGGGGACTCTCGGGGCAGCGACGCAGGCAACAGGCAGAGCAGCAGCACGCAGAAGCGCAGATAAAAAGAAGTGGGACAGCCTGACAGGGTCATCAAGGCTAGCCCGCCATGATAACGGCATGCGCCGAGGATGGCACGGACGAGACGCGCTGAAGATGCTAGGCTGCGTGGCCAGAAATCGGCGCAGTGTGCTTGAGCAGATCATTTGATGCGCCTTACCAGGTCCTTCGACGCTCTCCGCCAGCGCATCTGATCCACTACGCAACCGCGTGGTGACAGTTGCGGAACCCTTTGCGCGGCAAAGCGTCAGAGTTGCGTTGAAGCTCACTCAGGGCCATACAAGGTCAGGGTCAGGCAAACTGATGCGCTTGCGCGTCGACTGTCGCTACCGAGGAAGCCGGTGGCCAACGCTTCAGTCTCAGTCAGTGACTCGCCAGCCGAAGGTGTGCGATCAACCCGGATTGACCCTGCGCGCCATCCCGCCTTGCTGCGCTTCCCAGGCCACGTTCACAGGTATCTTGCATGCGTTTATCTCCCACATCGCGCCGCCCACTGACTCACACTCGGCGCTACGCCATCAGCAGTGCACGCACGCTTCGTCATCTGGTACTGATCTTCGGCCTGACGCTGGCCGCGGGCTGCTCCGCGCCGCACGCCTCGGACGCGCCTGCCGCCCCGACCACCGCGGCCAAGGCAGCCGTCAAGGCCGAACGGCTGGAAAGCCTGCTGGTGCAAGGCGAGAGCGATGTGCCGGAGAGCCTGCTGCTCAGCAAGGCCGGCGCCAAGGCGATCGACCCCAACGGCCAGCGTCCGGTGGACGACCCGCTGACCTGCCTGGCGCGCGCCGCCTACTGGGAAGCCAAGGGCGAAGGCAGAAGCGGCATGCAGGGCATCGTCAATGTGGTGATCAATCGCGCCGCCGACCCGCGCTTCCCCGACAGCCTGTGCGGCGTGGTCAAGCAGGGTGGCGAAAGCGGCAGCTGCCAGTTCTCCTGGTGGTGTGACGGTCGCTCCGACCGCATTCGCGAACCCGCCGCCTACGCCGAGGCACGCGACGTGGCCCGTCAGGCGCTCAACCATCAGCTGGAAGACGTCACCGACGGCGCCCTCTACTTCCACGCCCGCTACGCCACGCCCTACTGGGCCAAGCGCTTCGTGCGCACCGCGCGCATCGGTCAGCACCTGTTCTATCGCAACTGACTCACCCTCTCACCAGGGCATGACGGGTAGAACCATCACCAGCAAGTTGCCTGACATGCCGCACGCCAGCGCCATGTCACATACAAGACCGTGACGGGAAGACCGTACAAGAAACAGACAAACCAGAAGGCCCCTGATGATTCACTCATCAGGGGCCTTCTGGGGCATATCATCACTCAATCTTCAGAAATGGGCCGAGTCCGGCTACTTCGCTACCACTGTCTTCAGATACTGCCCTATCTCGGAATGGTGCAGGATGGACGAGACCGGCAAGATGTCGTTGGCTGGCCCCCATGCAAAGACGTTGACTGGCGTATGGGTGTGCGTACCAGTCCCCCAGACGGTGTTTTGCTGTGTCGCCAATGCCCGCGCCAGCAGGTTGCCGCGATCGTTATAGGGGAAGAAGGCGTCGAAGTCGTGAACTGCCGGCACCTCGCTGACCCCGAGGTAACTATGTCCATCCACATGATAGGGGTTGGGCTTGTTGGCCAGTACTTCAGCTGCCTGGGCTTCGGTAATCTGGAAGTCACTATTGCCATTGACAGCCGCCATCAAGCGCGCCGGTGTGCGCTCACCTTGCGGTAGTGCCTCGAAATCACTGAGCAGCTCGTAATAGGTCTGCTTCTGCTCATAGAGACTGTCCAGAATCGAGAAGTCACCAAAATTGAAATTGGGAGCGTAATCCTGATCTGCGAATGCAGGGCCTGATTTCTTCTGCGCTGCCGGTAAATTGGCGCTGGAATAACTGAAGCCGAATGCCCCCGTCTCATGGTCGGCCGTTACCAGGATTATTGTATCGTCTCGCTCTCGCGCCCAGTCATAGACACCTTGCACGGCCTCATCGAACTTGATCAGTTCATTGAGCATGGTGCCCGCATCATTGGAATGCGCGGCCCAGTCGATCTGGCCACCCTCGACCATCAAAAAGAAACCATCATCATCCTGTTCCAGCATTGACAGTGCTTTCTGGGTCATCTCATGCAGGGTCGGCTGCTGACGCTGTGGGTCATCATGGCTATCTCGATAGCTGATACCATCCGCCATACCCGAGTTGGCGAATAGCCCCAATACCTTGGTGCCATTGAGTGCGGCCATCTGATCACGCGTAAAGGCTAGCCCATAGCCTTGATCTGCAGCTTCCTGGAGCAGATTTCGTTCATCCTTGCGCTTGGAGGTTGGCGACCAGGCACCTTGCATCAGCGTCTCGACACTGCCCGCGCTTTCCCCCGGCTCACTGACGGACTGTGGCACGAAGTGACGCAACCCTCCCGACAGCATGACATCCGGCCCGGTCATGAGCATGTCTTCGGCAATGGCATTTTCCAGTGAACGATGCGGCTGGTGGGCGGCGAAGGCCGCCGGAGTCGCGTGGGTCAGGCGCGTATCGGACACCAATCCGGTGGCCTTGCCGACTCGTTTGGCAAGCTCGAGGACGGTTTCCACCCGATTACCCTCTGAATCTATGCCGATCACCTCGCCCCCGGTGAAGATACCCGTCGAGAGCTGAGTCGCTGAACAGGCCGAATCCACTACTACGGCATCTTCAGGGTGAGTCAATGAAGCGCCCACCACGCCTTCCTTCGCCAGCTGGTAGAGTGCCGTCGAACGCCCCTGATATATCGAATCCGGCGCACGATTGGCGTATGTCTCCAGCATGCCAACCTGCTGGGGCCCCATACCATCGCCAATCATCAGAATGACATTCTTGATCTCTGCCGCATTGGCCAGCGGCATCCAGCTCATGCTTCCCGTCAGCGCAACGACGGCCCACCCTTTTCGACACCATCGTCCTTGCCGGTTCTGATGAGGCATCATCATGGTCATCTTCCGTGTTCCCTTATCGTTGTTGGCATCCGTGTTACCCGGGCACATACGATACTCGTGCAAGTCTGTACGTCTGTGTTCGAACGGAGCGCTTGTTGGTCAGAAATGAATCGCGATCTGCTCACATGGCGGCACCCAAGGTGCCAACTGGAGCATGCGCTTCACTATTGACGACGCAAGCAGAGCCGTCCATATCAATGGCCCGGCTACAGGACAATTCATGACGAAAGGATGACATGCAGATGTCAGATTAATGACAGACGACACTGCGACCAGAAGCCGCAAACACGACGCCCCCGCTGCCATTGGCAACGGGGGCGTCTGCTTGGGGGTGTCGTAATAGGGGCGTGTGCCTAAGGGGTGGACAGGGACACCCTTCCCAAAATTCCTGACGGATCAGGTGTCCGGCTGTGCCGCCAGCTTGGTGCGGATGAACTCGCTGTGGCTGACATGCAGCAGGCCGGCAAGACGGCGGATGCGATGCTCTTCCTGCGGGTCCAGCTCGCCATCGGCGTAGGCCAGCTCCCAGAGCATGCCGATCAGCTCGCTGCGCTCCTCGAGGCTTATGTGCTCGTTGAGCTGCTTGACGAAACGGTAGTGGTCCGTGGCCTGTTCGGCATCCTGCTCGGCCTGGGTCAGCAGGCTGGCAAGTTCCTCATCCCCCAGCGAGAAGCGCTCGGCCAGCTGGCGCGCCAGGGCTTCACGTTCGCGCACATCGAGATGGTCATCGGCGCGTACCACCTCGAACATCAGCACGGCCATGGCGAGTTCCGGGCCGGGCTCCTCGTTGGGACGGGCGTTGCTGCCGGGCATCATCACCTGGCGGATGAGACGATTGATCTGACCGGCGACGGATAGCTGTGCTGGCATGCTGACCTCCAGGAACGGAAAATGTAGTGTCCTTGAATCCTTCATGAGGGCAGCGGCACGGGTTGCAACCTCGCAGTTGCGCACGCCAGCGTTGCCGGTGACGCGACGCGCCCTTCGCGCCGCCCGCACCTTCGCGATATAGTAGCGCCCATCCCGACGGGGCGATGCGTTCGCCCCTTATCACGAGTCATCCCGGCGAGTGGCTGCGCACTGCGCAGCAGGCGCCCTTTACCGTCAAGACGAGGCCTCATGTCAGCGCGCAAGATTCTGGTTACCAGTGCCCTGCCCTATGCCAATGGGTCGATCCACCTGGGTCACCTGCTTGAGTACATCCAGACCGACATCTGGGTACGCTTCCAGAAAAGCCGTGGCCACGAGTGCCATTACGTGTGCGCCGATGACGCCCACGGCACCGCCATCATGCTGCGTGCCGAGCAGGAAGGTGTCACCGCCGAGCAGCTGATCCAGCGTGTGAGTGACGAGCATCAGGCCGACTTCGCCAAGTTCGGCGTCGGCTTTGACAACTATCACTCCACCCACTCGCCGGAAAACCGCGCCCACAGCGAGCGCATCTATCTGGCGCTGCGCGATGCCGGCCATATCGCCACACGCGATATCGAGCAGATGTTCGATCCGGTCAAGGGCCTGTTCCTCGCCGACCGCTTCATCAAGGGCACCTGCCCGAAGTGCAAGACCGAAGACCAGTACGGTGACAACTGTGAAGCCTGCGGCGCGGCCTACACGCCGGCCGAGCTGATCGATCCGGTCTCGGCCATCTCCGGCGCCACGCCGGAAATGCGCACGTCCACCCACTACTTCTTCAAGCTGCCGAACTTCGCCGAGTTCCTGCAGGAGTGGACCAAGAGCGGCCGCGTGCAGAGCCAGATTTCCAACAAGCTGCAGGAATGGTTCGAGGCGGGTCTGGCCGAGTGGGACATCTCCCGCGATGCGCCCTACTTCGGCTTCGAGATTCCCGACGCGCCGGGCAAGTACTTCTACGTGTGGCTGGACGCGCCGATCGGCTACCTCGCCAGCTTCCAGAACCTGTGCGAGAAGCAGGGCATCGACTTCGACAGCTACTGGAAGGCCGATTCCGACGCCGAGGTCTATCACTTCATCGGCAAGGACATCGTCTACTTCCACGCCCTGTTCTGGCCGGCGATGCTGGAAGGTGCCGGCATGCGCACCCCGACCGGCGTCAACTGCCACGGTTTCGTGACCGTCAATGGCGCCAAGATGTCCAAGTCGCGCGGCACCTTCATCAAGGCCGACACCTACGCGCAGTTCCTCAACCCGGAATACCTGCGCTACTACTTCGCCGCCAAGCTGACCTCCGGCGTCGATGATCTCGACCTCAACCTCGACGACTTCACCGCCCGCGTGAATTCCGACCTGGTCGGCAAGGTGGTCAACATCGCCAGCCGCTGCGCCGGTTTCGTCAAGAAGTTCGGCGACGGCAAGCTGTCCGCCACCTGCGCCGAGCCGGAGCTGGTCGAGCGCTTCATCGCCGCTGGCGAAGGCATCGCGGCGGACTTCGAAGCCCGTGAGTTCGCGCGCGCCATGCGCAAGGTGATGGAGCTGGCCGATGAAGCCAACACCTACATCGCCGACAAGGCGCCGTGGGCGATGGCCAAGGAAGACGGCCGCGAGCAGGAAGTGCTCGACGTCTGCTCCGTGGGCATCAACCTGTTCCGCCAGCTGATGGTCTATCTGGCGCCGGTGATCCCGGAGCTGACCGACAAGGCGCGCGACTTCCTGAACCTCGAGAGCCTCGACTGGGCCAGCCGTGAAAGCGTGCTGACCGATCATGCGATCAACAAGTTCAAGCCGCTGCTGACCCGCGTCGAGCCGGAGCGCATCGACAAGATGCTCGAAGCCTCGCGCGAAGTGCTGGTCGAGGAGCAGAAGATCAAGGACGGCACCGCCAAGGCCGAAGCCGCGGCCGCGCCGAGCCCGCTCGACGCCGACCCGATCGCCGACGAGATCGACTTTGATACCTTCATGAAGACCGACCTGCGCGTGGCGAAGATCGTCAAGGCGGAGCACGTCGAGAAGGCGGCCAAGCTGCTCAAGCTGACGCTGGATATCGGTGGCGAGACGCGCACCGTGTTCTCCGGCATCAAGTCCGCCTACGCGCCGGAAGCGCTGGAAGGTCGTCTGACGGTGATGGTCGCCAACCTGGCGCCGCGCAAGATGCGCTTCGGCGTGTCCGAGGGCATGGTGCTGGCCGCCGGTGACGACGAAGGCATCTACCTGCTGGAGCCGCACACCGGTGCCAAGCCGGGTCAGCGCGTGACTTGATACAGTGATGATGCGCTGATTCAGCCTCACTGAAGCCTCTTCAGCACAACGCCCCGTCAGAGACTCTCTGGCGGGGCGTTGTCGTTCATGCGTCACATCCGGCCGGCGGGACGGCTACTCGTAGCGGCGACCGGCATGCTCCAGCCAGCCATCCACATGACGGCCACCGGGATCATGATGCGTCCAGTGGATCACGCCGCCCTTGTCGGTCCACTCATATTCCCCGTAGAAGCCGATGCGATCACCGACCTGAAGACTGTCGATGCGTGGCGCGAGATCGATGTTGTGCGCCACCAGAATGGTGGTGCCGCCCGCGACCCGGATCAGGAACTTCTGATGACGGCTGCCCTTGAGATCATCCCTGAGCAGACGCGTCACCTCACCCACGCCCCGCACCTGCACATCACTCTGCTGGGCACTGATGGCGCGCCTGAGTCGGCTTTCGTCTGCCGAGGAAGCACCTTCCCCCTGAGTCGCCTCGGCCTGCGGCGACTGGAAGTCATTCCACAGCTGGGAGAGCGAGAAGTTGCCATTGCCCGTCAGCTGCGAGATGCCCGCCATCGCCACCACCAGAATGATGACCCATAACGGCCGACGGCCGCGTGTTCCTGTCCTGCGCATATCCCGCTCCTTGTGCCACCCCGGATGACGTGAAAGTCTCTGATCACGCCATAATCAATAAAAGTAATAAAGGAATTCTTCTTTATTACTTCAAGAACCAAGCAAAACGCGAAACAATGGTCGTCTCATGCTGGCAACACTACGCCTCGCTTGCCACGCTACAGGCTGTCGGCCAGCAGCATCTTGCGTATAATACCGCCGCGCTCGACGATCCCCTGCCATGCAGCTTCCTGACAGCTTGCGGCAGCAACAGCCCTGATCGCCTGCGAGTGCCGGTTCATGCATGCCGCGAGCACGGAAGCGCCTTCGAAACACCCTGACCGAGCGACGCCCCTGATGAGTGAATACCTTCTTATCCTGATCAGCACCATCCTGGTCAACAATTTCGTACTGGTGCAGTTCCTCGGCCTGTGCCCCTTCATGGGTGTCTCCAACAAGCTGGAGTCCGCGATGGGCATGTCGCTGGCCACCACCTTCGTGCTCACGCTGTCGTCGATGTGCGCCTACCTGACCTATCACTTCATCCTCGCGCCACTGGGGCTCGAGTACCTGCGCACCATCGCCTTCATCATGGTGATCGCCGTGGTGGTGCAGTTCACCGAGATGGTGGTCAAGAAGACCAGCCCGCTGCTCTATCAGGTGCTGGGCATCTTCCTGCCGCTGATCACCACCAACTGTGCGGTACTCGGCGTGGCGCTGCTGACCCTGAACCGCAATTCCAGCTTCATGGAAGCCACACTCTACGGCTTCGGCGCGGCCGTCGGCTTCTCGCTGGTACTGGTACTGTTCGCCGCCATGCGCGAGCGCCTGGCCGTCGCCGATGTGCCGCGCCCCTTCCAGGGCCCGGCCATCGCGATGATCACCGCCAGCCTGATGTCGCTGGCCTTCCTCGGCTTCTCCGGACTGGTGCAGATCTGACATGCTCGAATTCTTCAACGACCATACGCTGATCTCCGCCATCGTCGCACTGGTGGCCATGGCCGTCGTCTTCGGCGGTCTGCTCGGCTTTGCCGCCGTGGCCTTCAAGGTCGAGGGCGACCCCATCGTCGAGCAGATCGACCAGCTGCTGCCGCAGACCCAGTGCGGCCAGTGCGGTTATCCGGGCTGCAAGCCCTACGCCCAGGCCATCGCCGAAGGCGACGAGATCAACAAGTGCCCGCCGGGCGGCGAGAGCACCATCGCCTCGCTGGCCGACCTGCTGGGCCGCGAGGCCACCCCGCTGGATGGCGACAGCGACAACACGCCCAAGGTGGCGGTGATTCGCGAGGACGAGTGCATCGGTTGCACCAAGTGCATCCAGGCCTGCCCTGTCGATGCCATTCTCGGTGCCGCCAAGCACATGCACACCGTGATCGCCGACGAATGCACCGGCTGCGACCTGTGTGTCGAACCCTGCCCGGTCGATTGCATCGACATGGTGCCGGTCGCCACTGACGTGCGCAGCTGGCACTGGCCGCAACCGGCGGGCCCGACCCGCGACAATGCCCGCTTCAGTGGCAATCTGATCGTGACCGATGCCGCCGATTCTACTGCCACATCTGCAAGGAATGTCGCCTGATGGTTCTGTCGTTACTCAAATCCATGGTGACTTCCTCACGTTCCGCCGCCACGGCGGAGGCGGAACACACACAGAAGGGTCAGGGCGCGCCTCGCGTGTTCGACTTCCACGGCGGCATCCATCCGCCGGAGCACAAGGCGCTCTCCAACCGCGCCCCGCTGGTGGCCGCCCCGCTGCCCCGTGAGGTGGTGCTGCCGCTCAGCCAGCATATCGGCGCGCCCGCCCAGCCACTGGTGGAGATCGGCCAGCGCGTCAAGACGGGTGAGCTGATCGCGCGCGCCCAGGGCATGATCTCCGCCCCGGTGCATGCCAGCATCACCGGCGTGGTCACCGCCATCGAGCCGCGCCAGATTCCCCACGTCTCGGGCCTGGAAGACCTGTGCATCGTGATCGAGCGCGAGGGTGAGATCGATGAATGGGCGCGCCTGGAAGCCTGGCGCGACTGGCGGCAGCAGGAAGCCCAGGACCTGATCCAGCGCCTGCAGGACGCCGGCGTGGTCGGCCAGGGCGGTGCCGGCTTCCCCTCGGCGGTGAAGGCGAGGGTGCGTGAGCGCCACGCCATCGACACCCTGATTCTGAACGCGGCGGAGTGTGAGCCTTACATCACCGCCGATGACCTGACCATGCGCACGCATCCGGAAGCACTGATCGAAGGGCTCGAGATTCTCGCCAGCCTGATCGGCCCCGAGTGCATCCTGATCGGTATCGAGGACAACAAGCCCGAGGCCGTCATCGCGCTGGAACAGGCGATTCGCGCCCGCCGCGCCGACAAGCGCCTGCCGCCGCTGGATTCACGCCTCGAAGTCGTGGTGGTACCGACCAAGTATCCCTCCGGCGGCGAGAAGCAGCTGATCAAGCTGCTGACTGACCGCGAAGTGCCCAGCCGTGGCCTGCCCGCCGATGTCGGCGTGGTGGTGCACAACCCGGGGACCGTGCGCGCCGTGCAGCGCGCGGTGTGCTTCGGCGAGCCGATGATCTCGCGGGTCGTCACCCTGACCGGTGAGGCGCTGCAGCACCCGCACAATGTCGAGGCGCGCCTGGGCACCTCCATCGCAGACCTGCTGCGTCTGGCAGCGCCGGCGCCGACGGGCATCGCACGTCTGGTGATGGGCGGGCCGATGATGGGCTTCACGCTCGAGAGCGACGCCCTGCCGATCATCAAGACCACCAACTGCCTGCTGGCCTCCTCCCCCGAGTCACTGCCGACCCCGGCGGTCGAGCAGCCGTGCATCCGTTGCGGCATGTGCGAGCAGGCCTGTCCGGCCGAGCTGCTGCCGCAGCAGCTCTACTGGTTCTCCAAGGCACGCGAGTTCGACAAGGCCGAGCTCTACAATCTGGCGGATTGCATCGAATGCGGCGCCTGCTCCTATGTCTGCCCCAGCCAGATTCCGCTGGTGCAGTATTACCGCTTCGCCAAGGGCGAGATTCACAGCGCCCAGCACGAGGCGCGCAAGTCTGAACGCGCTCGTCACCGCTTCGAATTCAAGCAGGCGCGCATGGCGCGCGAGGAAGCCGAGAAGGAAGCCAAGCGTCAGCAACGCGCTCAGGCGGCCCAGAAGTCCGCCGCCGCCCGCGCCGATGCCAGCGCCGCCGCTGACACGACTTCGGCCTCGGCCTCGGCAGCCACAGCCACCACAGCGGCCGCCGCTGCCCAGCCGGCACCGGCCACCGACATCAAGGCCTTCAAGACGGCGCGCGCCGCGGCCAACATCGCTCTCAAGAAGGCCGAGAAGGCCCTCAAGGCAGCGCAGGATGGCGGTGAGAGCTCCGAGGGCGATATCGCCAAGCTCGAGGCCAACGTGACCGCGGCCAAGACCAAGCTCGCCAGCGCCGAGAGCGCCCTCAAGGCCGCCAGCGAGGCAAGCGAGTCAGCTGCCCCGGCGGCTGCCGGCGCTTCGACAGCCAACACTGCGACAACCGGTGCGACTGCCCCCGCCGCCGATCTCAAGGCGCTCAAGACGGCGCGCGCCGCGGCCAATATCGCGGTCAAGAAGGCCGAGAAGGCCCTCAAGACCGCCCAGGACAGCGGTGAGGGCGACATCTCCGCCCTCGAGACCAGCGTGGCAGAGGCCAAGGCGCGACTGGCCAAGGCCGAAGGCGATCTCAAGGCTGCCAGCGAGGCCAGCGAGTCAGCTGCCCCTGCGGCGGCCAGCGCTTCCGCGACAGGCGCGGCTGCCCCGGCAGCCGACCTCAAGGCGCTCAAGACGGCGCGTGCCGCGGCCAATATCGCGGTCAAGAAGGCCGAGAAGGCCCTCAAGACCGCCCAGGACAGCGGTGAAGGCGACATCCCCGCCCTCGAGGCCAGCGTGACGGATGCCAAGTCCCGCCTTGCCAAGGCTGAGGGCGACCTCAAGGCTGCGACCGATGCCGCTGGCGCTGATAAAGGCCCTGTGGCAAGCGCTGCGGCTGGCTCTGCTCAAACCACTGATACAGGTGCGGCTGGCTCTTCTGCCAACGCTGCTGCACCGGCACCTGCGGCACCCAGCGCCGATATCAAGGCACTCAAGACAGCGCGCGCCGCAGCCAATATCGCGGTCAAGAAGGCCGAAAAGGCCCTGGCCCGCGCCAGCGAAAGTGGCGAAGGCGATATCGAGGACCTGCAGACCCTGCTGGCCACGGCCCAGGAGAACCTGCGTGCCGCCGAGGTGCGCCTCAACAGCGCGCAAGCTGGCAGCACTGAGGCGCCGCCTGTCGCCAAGGGCGCGGGCGAATTGATTCCCGATGCGCCCAAGCCCGCCGCGGGTTCAGTCGGGCGCGGCAGCATGGCCAGCAACGTGACGCTCTCTCAGGCCGAGATCGAGGCATCACGCGCCGAGAACCTCGCCAAGCGTCACAAGCAGGTCAGCATCGCGGTCAAGGCGGCCGAGGCGGCCCACCGCAAGGCCGAGGCGGCATTGAGCGAGGCGGATGACGAAAACCGTCAGCGCCTGGCGACCAAGGTCGACCGCACGCGCCGCAATCTGGAACACGCCCGCGAGTCATTGGCCGAGGTGCAGGCACTGGTGGACGCCCAATGAGTGACCTGAGCCCAATTACCGCGCCAACGGCGACTCATCCTGAAGCACGCCTCGTGTCATTGCCCATTTACCGCAAGGATCTGACCGTCTCATGAGCCTGATGCATGCAAGCTCCCCCCATGCCCACGGGCCAACCGCCACCTCGCGCGTGATGGCCTGGGTGCTGGCCGCGACGCTGCCGGGTATCGCCGTGCTGTGCTGGCACTATGGCTGGGGTGTGCTGTTCAACCTCGTCTTCGCCTGTCTGGTGGGTGTCGCCCTCGAGGCGCTGCTGCTCAAGCTGCGTGGCCGTCCGGTCAGCTTCTTCCTCAGGGACAATTCGGCGCTGGTGACCTGCGTGCTGCTGGCAGTGTCGTTGCCGCCGCTGGCACCCTGGTGGCTGGTACTGACCGGCGTGATCGCGGCCATCGTGGTTGCCAAGCAGCTCTACGGTGGCCTGGGCCAGAATCCGTTCAACCCGGCGATGGTCGCCTACGCGCTGCTGCTGATCTCCTTCCCGGTCGAGATGTCGCGCTGGTCGTCCCCGGATGGCTTCGCACTCGGCTTCACTGACAGCCTGCAGCAGTTCTTCGGCGTGATCGCCACGCCAGATGCCCTGACCGGTGCCACGCCGCTGGACGCCTTCCGCAACAAGGGCGAGCTTTCCAGCAGCGAGTTCTGGGCAGACCCGAGCCTGCTGCCCGCCGCCAACCTGCTGGCCTGGCAGCAGACGGCCATCGCCTGGGGCCTCGGCGGCCTGGTGCTGCTGGCGCGTCGCCTGATCACCTGGCATATCCCGGTGGCGATGCTGGGCAGCCTGGCGGTGATCTCTGCCATCTTCGCCTTCGTGGATGGCGAGCAGCACGCCAGCCCCCTGTTCCACCTGCTGTGCGGTGCGGCGATCTTCGGCGCCTTCTTCATCGCCACGGACCCGGTCACGGCGGCGACCTCCAACAAGGGCAAGCTCTATTACGGCGTCGGCATCGGCGTGCTGATCTACCTGATTCGTACCTTCGGCGCCTACCCTGACGCCATCGCCTTCGCGGTGCTGCTGATGAACTTCAGCGTGCCGTTCATCGATTACTACACCCAGCCACGCAGCTATGGTCACAAGAAGGCCCGTCGCGGCATCAAGCTGGAGGACAAGGCATGAGCCTGACGCCTGATCAGCCCGAACAGCAAGCCCAGGCCGCGCAGGGCCTGAAGCACACCATCGCGCGGGCCGCGCTGGGTCTGGCGGTCTTCGCCGTCGTCACCGCCGGCGTCGTCGCCGTGACCCAGATGACCACCGCCGAGACCATCGCCGACAACGAGCGTGCCGCCCAGAGCGCGGCGTTGGCCGAGATCATCCCGCCGTCGCTGCACGACAATGACCTGCTCGACGCGGCCTTCGACCTGCCGCCGTCTCAGGTGCTGGGTCTGGAGAGCGCCGATACCGGCTGGCGCGCCACCCGAAATGGCGAGACCGTCGCGGTGCTGCTGCCGGTAGTGACCGGCAAGGGTTACAGCGGCGACATCCGCCTGCTGGTCGGTATCCGTGCCGATGGCAGCGTGGCCGGAGTGCGCGCCGTCAAGCACGCCGAGACCCCGGGGCTGGGCGACAAGATCGAAGCGCGCAAGTCCGACTGGATTCACGAATTCGATGACCAGACGCTCAGCTCGGTGGAATGGAAGGTGAACAAGGATGGCGGTGATTTCGACCAGTTCACCGGTGCGACCATCACCCCGCGCGCCGTGGTGGGTGCCGTTCGTCAGGCATTGATCTACTTCATGGCGCACCGCACGGCGCTGCTGGCCGGCGACAGCGAGACGCTGACCGCGACCCGCCGCGCCGCCAAGGCCCAACAGAGTACGCAAGCTCCCACCGCTGATGGCACGCTCACGCCATCAGCGCCTTCTGAACACGGCGGAGACGAACCTCATGAGTGATATCTCGCTTGGCAAGATCAGCCGCGACGGCCTGTGGGACAACAACCCTGCGTTGGTGCAGCTGCTGGGCCTGTGTCCGCTGCTGGCCGTCACCGCCAGCGTCGTCAACGCCATCGGGCTGGGGCTTGCCACGCTGCTGGTGTTGATCGGCTCCAACGTGGCGGTGTCGCTGATCCGCAATCTGGTGCCTTCTGCAGTGCGCCTGCCGGCCTTCGTGATGATCATCGCCTCCTTCGTGACCTGTGCCGAGCTGCTGATGAAGGCCTACACCTATGAGCTCTATCAGATTCTCGGCATCTTCATTCCGCTGATCGTCACCAACTGCGCGATTCTCGGGCGTGCCGATGCCTTCGCTGCCAAGCATCCCGTGCTGCCGGCGGCCACCGATGGCCTGATGATGGGGCTGGGGTTCATGGCCGTGCTGGTACTGCTGGGTGGCATGCGTGAGCTGTTCGGCCAGGGCACGCTGTTTGCCGGCATGGAACTGCTCGTCGGGCCGATGGCCGCCGACTGGCAGCTGACGATCTTCCCGGATTACTCCTTCCTGTTCCTGGTGCTGCCACCGGGCGCCTTCTTCTGCATGGGGCTGATCATCGCGGGCAAGAAGACCATCGATGAGCGACTCGAGCAGCGCCGCAAGGCAGCCAACGCTGATGCGCCCAAGGTATCGCGTCGTGTACGCGTGACCGGCACCATCTCCTGAGCCCCTCTCACACAGGCCGTCAGCCCGCTGTCTGACAGCCTGTGTCGACGACGCCTGCTCTCAAGCCCTTACCGCCGTCCCCGAGATATCATGAACGCCCAGAAACGCCTCGAGATCTTCACCCGCCTGCGCAACGAGAATCCTGAGCCACGCACCGAGCTTGCCTGGTCAACGCCCTTCGAGCTTTTGATCGCGGTGCTGCTGTCGGCGCAGGCGACGGATGTGGGCGTCAACAAGGCCACGGCGAAGCTGTATCCGGTCGCCAATACGCCGGAGAGCATCCTCGCGCTGGGTGTCGAGGGCCTTAAGGAGTACATCAAGACGATCGGCCTGTTCAACACCAAGGCCGAGAACGTCATCAAGACCTGCCGCATGCTGATCGAACGGCATGGTGGCGAGGTGCCGAAGACCCGCGAGGCGCTGGAAGCGCTGCCCGGCGTGGGCCGCAAGACCGCCAACGTGGTGCTCAACACCGCCTTCGGTCAGCCGACCATGGCGGTGGACACGCACATCTTCCGTGTCTCCAACCGCACGCGCATCGCCCCGGGCAAGAACGTGCTGGAGGTCGAGCACAAGCTGATGCGCCATGTGCCCAAGGAGTTTCTGGTCGACGCCCACCACTGGTTGATCCTGCATGGCCGCTACACCTGCGTGGCACGCAAGCCGCGCTGCGGCAGCTGCATCATCGAAGACCTCTGCGAGTACAAGGACAAGGTCGACCTGTAACGCCTCAAGGCACGAGTGTTTGATAACTTCTTCATGACCAGGGGCTTGATGACTGGGGCTTGATGACTGGGCCTTGATCACCAGACGCCTGGCGAAAGCCCCGTTCCTGCGTGAACTGCCTGCATGGCCTGCCTGCGTGGCCTGCATGCATGATCGTTGATTGAGCATGAACCCCGCCTCCCCGCCTATTCAACCGAGCGGCAACGTAGACTGAGCGCACAGACCGTCGCCTCAGGAACCTGCCATGACCGCACCTTCCGATGCCGGGGATCGCCGCTCTCCTCGCCCAGAAGGCTCCGACGATTCCCGCCAGCCTGATGACAGCTGCCTGCACTCGCGCCTGCAGGAGATGTCGTCACGTCTCGAGGCACTGGAAGCCGAGAACCACCTGCTGCGCACCCTGGTCGACACCCACCCCGACATCCTGTTCATCAAGGATGCCAAGGGGCTGTTTCGCTACGCCAATCGCTCTCTGACCGAGTTCTATGGCACCTCGCGCGAAGACATCATCGGGCGCGATGACAGCCATTACACCGGCAATACCGAGCAGAGCCACTTCTTCAGGCGCAGCGTGGAGCAGGTGCTCAGCAGATTCGAGCGCGAGACGGTCTTCGAGGATGCCACCGACGGTACCACCGGCGAGGTCAACCATTTCCGCTCCATCAAGCAGCCCTTCCATGACATTCACGGCCAGCCGCTGGTCGCCGTTCTGGCGCACAACATCACCACCGAAGTCCGTGAGCATGAGCGCAAGACCCGCCAGATCGACCACATCTATGACACCTCGCTGGAAGGCTTCTGGGACTGGAACATCCTGACCAGTTCCGTGACGCACAATCGCCGCTGGTCACAGATTCTGGGCATCCCGGAGAGCGAGCTCAGCAACAGCCTGGAAGAATTCGCAAGCCTGCTGCACCCCGAGGACAAGCCCGAGACGATGATCGCCATCCAGGACTGCATGGCGGGCAAGACGGCCTATTATCACCGCCACCGCATGCTGACCCGCGGTGGCGACGTGGTCTGGGTGATCGACAAGGGCGATGTCATCGAGCGGGACAGCGAAGGCAATCCGCTGCGCATGATCGGCTCGATCACCGATATCACGCGTATCGTCGAATCAGAGGCCCTACTGCACCAGCACAGCCGCTTCGACTCACTGACCAAGCTGGCCAACCGAGCCACGCTGATCGACAGCCTGCAGCAGGCCATCATCATCACCGACGCCCGTGACACCCACGGCGCGCTCATCTTCATCGATCTGGATCACTTCAAGAAGATCAACGACCTGCTGGGGCATACCACCGGCGACCATCTGTTGATCGAGGTGGCGCATCGCCTGAGCTCCACGGTGCGTGACAGCGACCTGGTGGCGCGCTTCGGCGGGGACGAGTTCGTCATCCTGGTACAGCCCCTGAGCCATGATCCGCAGACTGCCTGTCGCGAACTGGATGAGCTGATGGAGCGCCTGCAGCAGGCGCTCAACCAGCCGTATTCGCTCTTGGGCCCACAGTCGCAGCCGCTGCAACATCACAGCTCGGCGAGCCTGGGCAGCATCATATTCCATGATCGCCATCTGAGTGCGGAGGAGCTCATCCGGCGCGCGGATATCGCGATGTATCGCGCCAAGGAGGCCGGGCGCAATCAGACCGTCCGCTTTGATCCCAGCATGCGCGTGGAGCTTGAGCGCGCCGTGCAGCTGGAAAATGACCTGCGCTGCGCCATCGAGAATGAAGAGCTCTACGTGGAATTACAGCCGCAATTCGATCGGGGACTCAAGCTGGTCGGCGCCGAGTGCCTGTTGCGCTGGCGACATGCCAAGCTCGGCAATATCTCGCCCTATGAATTCATTCCGCTGGCCGAGAAAAGCCAGCTGATCGACAGCCTCGGCGACTGGGTACTGGAGCAGACCTGCAAGCTGCTGGAGGACTGGCAGAAAGGCACCGCCTTCGCCAGGATCTACCTGTCGGTCAATGTCAGCGTCAAGCAGCTGGACTCCCCTCACTACGTCGGCAATGTCGCCAAGGCACTCAGCCAGCACACGCTCGACCCGCAATATCTGCAGCTGGAGCTGACCGAAAACGTCTTCGCCACCGACATGCCCGCCACGGTCGCACGCATGCACGAACTGCGCTCGCTGGGCCTGCGCCTGTCACTGGATGATTTCAGCACCGGCTTCTCCTCCCTGACCTACATCAAGCACCTGCCCTTCGATGAGCTCAAGGTCGACCGCAGCTTCGTCAATGATCTCGAGAACGACGAGATGAACCGCCGCATGGTGAACTTCATGGTTCAGCTGGGGCGTGAGCTGGGCATATGCGTGGTGGCGGAAGGCGTCGAGACCCCCAGACAGCGTGAACTGCTGCTGGAGATGGGTTGTGATGCCCTGCAGGGCTATCTGATGGACAAGCCGATGGCGATCGAGACATTCACCGCCAAGTATCAGCTCGGATGACAGCGCATCCGCGTCTTTCATGGCACACTGGGGCCTCTTTTCTGTCTGGACATCATGCGTTATGGAAGACTTCTTCAACTGGATCGGCACGCAACTGGGTGCCGCCATTCGCTTCATCGTCGAAGGCCTGGGCAATTTCTTCTCACACTTTGATGATGCGCTGGCTGGCTTCTTCAATGGCTTGACCGGTGAGCTGGGGCTCGGCACATCGCTGTTCAGCCTGCTGGGCCTGGTATTCGGGCTCTATCTGCTCTTCAAGGGCATCACGACGCTGTTGAGAGGCTCCATCATCGGCGGGTTATTGTTGACCTTCATCGGCCTGACCTTCCTGGGCTGGATGATCGCCTGACGCGCGCGATGCCCCTGAAAGCGATGACCGTGCAGGCGATGCCCTGACGGGACTTGCGCCAGGCTCGTGACATGAAAAAGCCCCTGCCGATTGGCAGGGGCTTTTTCATGTCAGCGGCAGTCATCATCATGCGCGCGATGACTGCCGTCTGTCTTCAAGGGTCAGCTCAGCGGATCAGGCCAGCGCCTTCTCCACGACTTCATACAGGTTGTTCGAGAGCTTCTCGCCACGGATACGCTCAAGCTCTGCCTTCATCAAGTCCTGACGCTTGGCATCGAAACGCTTGTAACGCGTCAGCGGCGTGATGATGCGCGCCGCGATTTCCGGGTTCAGACGATTGAGCTCGATGACCACATCCGCCAGCAGACGATAACCTTCGCCGTCGAGACGGTGGAAGTTGACGCGGTTCTGGCCGGCGAAGGCGCCAATCAAGGCACGCACCTTGTTGGGGTTGGTCAACGAGAAGGCCGGGTGCTCCATCAGGAAGCGCACGCGGTCCAGCACATCGGCCTGCGGGCGCGTGACCTGGATCGAGAACCACTGGTCCATCACCAGCGGGTCATGCGACCAGCGCTCGGCGAAGGACTTGAGCGCCGGGTCACCCAGGTCGGTGCGTGAGGAGTGCACCAGCATCGTCAGCGCGGCACGCACGTCGGTCATGTTGTGGGCCGCCGCGAGCTGGGCCTGGGCCAGACGCACGCCCTCCTCGTCCTCGATGCTCATCAGATAGCTGAGCGCGGCATTCTTGAGGCTGCGACGCGCCATCTGCTCGAAGGTCGGCGCGTAGTCGCCCTGCTGCGCATTGGCGTGATAGAGCGCCACGAAATCGTCGCGAAGCGCGCTGGCCAGCTGCGCCTTGGCGGTCTTGCGCGCCCAGTGGATGGCATCGACATCGACGACACTCTGCTGCTCGGCGATATAGGCCTCCGAGGGCAGCGTCAGCATCTCGGCCAGCACCGCACGATCGGAAGCCTCGCTCTGGAGCAGGAAGCGATAGGCGGCCAGCAGGCGCTCATCCAGCTGGGCCTCCTGCTCGCCACGCTGCCAGGCCGCCATCAGGTCTTCAAGCGCTGCCATGGCCAGACGCTGACCGGCATCCCAGCGGTTGAAGCCATCGCTGTCGTGCTGCATCAGGAAGGCCAGCTGCTCACGGCTGTAGTCAAAGGCCAGCTTGACCGGCGCGGAGAAGCCACGCAGCAGCGACGGCACCGGCGCGGCACCGCCGGCAAGGCCGGTGAAGACGAAGGTCTGCTCGGCTTCAGTCAGCTCCAGCACGATTTCCGTGCCCAGCGCTTCGCCGTCGAGGGTCAGCGTCAGATCGCTGCCATCGGCGCCAACCAGCCCCATGCGCACCGGAATCACCAGCGGCAGCTTCTCCGCCTGCCCCGGCGAAGGCGGCGTGGACTGACGCAGCGTGAGGGAATAGGTGCCAGCCTGGGCATCGAAGGTGCCACTGGCGGCGATGTTCGGCGTTCCGGCCTGGGAGTACCAGCGCATGAACTGGCTGAAGTCGCGGCCGGAGGCTTCGCTCATCGCGCTGATGAAGTCCTCGATGGTGGCGGCGCTGCCATCGTTGCGCGCGAAGTAGAGGTCACTGCCACGGCGGAAGGCCTCTTCCCCAAGCAGATTGGCGACCATGCGCACCACTTCGGAACCCTTCTCGTAGATGGTCAGGGTGTAGAAGTTGGAAATCTCGATATAGGACGCCGGGCGCACCGGGTGCGCGGTGGGGCCGGCATCTTCGGCGAACTGCGCGGTACGCAGCATGGCGACGTCTTCGATACGCTTGACCGGCGCCGAGTTCATGTCGGCGGAGAAGGTCTGATCGCGATAGACCGTGAAGCCTTCCTTCAGGGACAGCTGGAACCAGTCACGGCAGGTGACGCGGTTGCCCGACCAGTTGTGGAAGTACTCATGCGCGACCACCCCTTCGACGCGCTGGAAGGCGGCGTCGGTGGTGGTATCGGGGTTGGCCAGCACGCAGGCACTGTTGAAGATGTTGAGGCCCTTGTTCTCCATCGCGCCCATGTTGAAGTCGTTGACCGCGACGATCATGAAGATGTCGAGGTCATATTCGCGACCGTAGACTTCCTCGTCCCACTTCATGGAGGCCTTGAGGGCGTTCATGGCGTGCTGGGTCTTGTCGAGATTTTCCGGCTCGACCCAGATTTCCAGAGTGACGTCACGGCCACTCATGGTGGTGAAGCTGTCGTCATGCTTGACCAGGTCACCCGCCACCAGCGCGAACAGATAGCACGGCTTGGGGTGCGGGTCCTGCCAGGTGACGAAGTGACGACCGCCCTCACGCTCGCCACGCTCGACGGGGTTGCCGTTGGAGAGCAGGATCGGGTAGCTGTCCTTGTCGGCGATGATGGTGGTGGTGAACACCGACATCACGTCAGGGCGGTCCGGGTAGTAGGTGATGCGACGGAAGCCTTCGGCCTCGCACTGGGTGCAGAACATGCCCGAGGACACGTAGAGCCCTTCCAGCGCGGTATTCGCGGCCGGGTCGATCACCACCACCGTCTCGAGCTCACAGTTGGCCGGCAGGCCGGCAAGCGTCAGGTGAGTCTCGTCGAGCTTGTATTCATCACTGGCCAGCGCTCGCCCATCGACACGCACGGACTCAAGCGTCAGATGCTCGCCATTGAGCACCAGCGGCGGCGTGGCATCACTGCCCACGGCGGCATCGGGATTGGCCTCGAGGGTCAGCACGGTCGTCACACGGGTTGCGGACGGTGCCAGGTCAAACGTCAGGCGGGTGTCCAGCACACGCCAGGCGGGTGCCTGATAATCGGCAAGATGAATCGCTGCAGGTTGTGACATCAAAGACTCCGCAATCAGCGCCGCAGGAGAGGACTCCTCACGGCAGGAAGACAGCGGACAGCGAGGGAGCAGACACCTCACCTGCCCGCGATGAAGCGCTCATTCGCGCGGAAGGGATTCACCACTGACGGCAAGGTTCGCCCCCTCGCCCTTGGGCTCCGGGCGCGTGGCCAGCCAGAGTGCCAGCAGCGACAGGAAGACCAGCAGCGAGACCTTGACGGCCAGCACTGAGACGGTGAACAGGATGATCAGCATCGAGACGGCCAGCATGCTGACCGCCATGATGCGCGCGCGCAGCGGAATGGCGCGTTCGCGCTCCCAGGCCACCAGCGTCGGCCCGATCTGGGGGTGTTCCCGGATATAGCGCGCAAAGCGCGGTGAACCTCGGCTGGCACAGGCCAGCGCCAGCAGCATGAAGACGGTGGTGGGCAGCAGCGGCAGAAACATGCCAGCGAAGCCGATGCCGAAGAACAACCAGGCCAGGCCAAGCCAGCAGATACGCTTCATGCGCCGAAAGATCATCATGTCGGTTCCTCACCACCTGCGGTCACACACCGTGTGCTTCCTGCTATCAGTCAAACGCCAAGTCGTTCATGGGAAAAGTACTTTCTGACTATCCGCCTGATAGCAACTGCGTGCATGGTAACGGGCTTGCCGATATCGCGAAAGGCCACGCCCCCCGCCATGGGGGCCGTGGGCCGCTGTCTGCGGCCAGATTCGACGCCGCAATCCGTCGAGCCGGGCGTGGCTTAGCGGCGGTCAGCCGGGCTGCGTTCAGCCGGGCTGCGATCAGCCGGGCTGCGGTCAGCCGGGCTGCGGTCAGCTACGTTGCGCCAACTGCCAGAGTCGCATGATGGCCTCGCAACGGTCAGCCAGCAGCTCCGAGGTGCGTGCCAGCGCCTGCTCAAGCGGCATGGCACTGTCACACAGCGTGAAGACGGCACTGACCCCCTCATCATGGGCGGCTTGCCAGCCCTCGGCCAGTCGTCCGGCCAACACGATGGCGGGCACCCCGGCGGCACGCGCGGCTCGCGCCGCACCGATGGGGGTCTTGCCGCCCAGGCTCTGGCCATCCAGGCCGCCTTCCCCGGTGATCAGCAGATCACAGCCCGCCAGACGCTCGCTCACGTTGAGGCGCTCCATCACCAGCTCGATGCCCGGGCGCAACTCGCCGTTCAACCAGGCCGCCACCGCGTAGCCCATGCCGCCTGCGGCCCCTGCACCGGCCAACTGCTGCTGATCTGTGCCCAGTACTTCAGCGCTCAGGCGCGCGAAGTGGCCCAGCGCCGCATCCAGTTCCTCGACCACCGCGGCATCGGCGCCCTTCTGCGGGCCGAACACGGCGCTCGCGCCGCGCAGGCCACACAGGGGGTTGTCGACATCGACTGCGGCAGACACCTTGAGATCGGCCAGGCGTGGGTCCAGCGCAGTGACGTCCAGGCTCGCCAGACGCGCGAGGGCCGCGCCACCTGCGGGCAGCTCATTGCCGTCAGCGTCGAGCAGACGCAGCCCGAGCGCGCGCAGCATGCCGCTGCCGCCATCGTTGGTGGCGCTGCCGCCCAGCGTGACGATCAGTCGCTCGGCACCGGCGTCCAGCGCCGCCAGGATCAGCTCGCCCACGCCATGCGTGTCGGCGACACGCGCGTCGCGCTCATCAGGGCTGACCAGATGCAGACCACTGGCTTCGGCCAGCTCGACGATGGCCGTGCGGCTACCCGGCTGCCAACCCCACTGGGCGGTGACGTCACGCCCGAGCGGATCACGCACCTGAGCACTGCGCGCCTCGATGGGATCTGCTTCACTGGCCGCCGCCAACAACGCCGCCAGCGTGCCCTCACCGCCATCCCCCAGCGGGCAGAGATCGATCTGTGCCTCGGGCAATACTCGGCGAACACCACGCGCCATGGCTTCGGCGGCATCACTGGCTGCCAGCGCTTCCTTGAAGCTGTCAGGAGCAATCAACAGACGCGGCGAACCAGCAGACGTTGAGGGACCAGAAGAAGCGGAGGCAGCAGAAGCAGAGACAGTCATGCAGACATTCCTTGTCGAAAGTGAAGGAGCGAATGGGGGCAACTCAGCACAAGATACCCCCATGATACGCTGTCATTGGTGCCATGCGGGACCCTGAAACGCAAACTGCCACCCGTCGGTCTCCCGAGGGTGGCAGTGGCAGCACAGGCTGACAGTGGCGCTTACTTGACCAGACGCGTCTCGGTAGGCGCCAGCGTGACCTTGCCTTCGCGCTTCAGGTGACCGATGGCGCGCTTGAAGTTGGCCTTGCTGGCACCGAAGGCTTCACTGATGGCTTCCGGTTCGCTCTTGTCACCCAGCGGCAGCACGCCCTGACTGGCTTCCAGCGCGGCCAGAATGCGGTCCGCCAGCTGCTGATGGCCAGCCGGACCCGGCGCCTGCGGCGTGAGATCGACATTGCCGTTGCCGTCATTCTTCAACACCCATAGACGCAGACGATTGCCGATGCGCAGACGCGTGAAGATACGATCGTGGTGCACCAGGCCCCAATGGGCGTTGTCGATGATGATCTTCATACCCAGGTCGGTGCGCGCAGCGACCAGACCAGAGACTTCCTGGCCCACCGCGTAGGTGGCCGGAGTCTTGTCGAGCCAGCGATCCAGACGCATCGAGGCGACCATGCGGTCACTGTGCTTGTCGAGACCGACGTGCACCATGGCGAACTGGCCGGCCTTGAGCTCACGCTTGCGCTCGCCGTAGGGCAGCAGCAGGTCCTTGCCCAGGCCATTGTCGAGGAAGGTGCCGATGTCATTGACCTCGACCACCTTGAGCGCGGCGAACTCGCCGACCATGGCACGCGGATAGCGCGTGGTGGCCAGCAGGCGGTCTTCATCATCCAGGCTGACGAAGACTTCGACTTCGTCACCGATGTCGGCCCCCGCCGGAATGAAGGGCGTCGGCAGCAGGATTTCCCCGCGATCCCCACCATCGAGGAAGACGCCGAAGCCGACCCGCTTGGTGATCGTCAGGGTGTTGCGCTGGCCGATAGCGAGCGGAGCAGACATATAACCTCTCTTTGCGCGTTGTCGGGTGCCGAAGCGGCCCGCATGGCGCAGATATTACGTACGAATAGGGTGAAACGCTTTGAAAGCGACGCGTCCGGTCATGTGGAGTGAAGCACCGGACTGGACAAGCGTAGCGCCAGCGACGAGACATGACGCTTTCAAAGCGAATCTGTTGATCCCGCAAACATGCGAATCAGTGACTCTCACGACACCGCAAATCAGCGAATCAAACGAAGACAGCACCGCACGCCGATAGCGAACGGTGCTGAGAATGGCGATCGCCAGTCACTTGCGCGCTGGATCAATCGCGGAAGTTGTTGAACTGCAGCGGCAGCTCGAGGCTCTCATCGCCCTTGAGCAGCGCCATGGCACCCTGCAGGTCGTCACGCTTCTTGCCGGTGACGCGGACCTTCTCGCCCTGGATCTGTGCCTGGACCTTGAGCTTGGCATCCTTGAGCGCCTTGACGATCTTCTTGGCGGTCGGCTGGTCCAGCCCCTGACGCAGCACCAGCTGCTGACGGGCACGCACGCCAGCGGTGTCGGCGTCCTTCTCTTCCAGGCAGCGCACGTCGATGCCGCGCGCGATCAGACGACCCTTGAGCAGTTCGATCATCTGACGCAACTGGAAGTCGGCATCGGCTTCCAGATTGACGTTCTCTTCCTTCTCGAGTTCGAAGCTGGCAGTCACGCCCTTGAAGTCAAAGCGCGTCGCGAGTTCGCGATTGGCCTGATCGACGGCATTCTGAACTTCGTGCTTGTCGAGTTCGGAGACAATATCGAATGACGGCATGGGAGCGATTCCTTTGAAGCCATGAAGAATAAACAGCGCATCCTAGCCCATGGGGGCCACGCGCGCCATGCCCCTTGCTCAGGCGGCGCCGGCATTCACCGTCGAGGGCGACCCAGGGTGCGCTTCACCGGCCTCACCGGCCGCGAGTTCCTCAGCCACCGGCGCCGGTGAATCCAGCGTCAGCGCCTTGCGCATCTTCCAGGCGGCGGCCCCGTCGGCATAGTAATCGCGCAGGCGACCACACTTCTCGAAGCCGTGTCGCTCGTAGAGCGCGATCGCCGCGCCATTGCCGGTGTGCACCTCAAGATCGAACTGCGTACAGCCCTGCGCGATGGCCAGCTGCTCAAGCGATGTGAGCATGCGCTGGGCAAGGCCGCGGCCACGCGATTCCGGATGCAGGCAGAAGGAGTAGAGTCGCGCCCGACGTGAATTGCGCCGAAACAGCACGGTACCGTAGCCGAGCACGCTGCGCAGCGGCGTGGCGTCATCGCGCTCGACGCTACCGGCCGGCCATAGCGCGGCCATCACATCGTCCACCGCCGCTGCGGACGGGATGACATCGTCATCGGGCTGGATGATCACCAGGGTACGGGCATGGGCACGCAGAATCAGATGGGACAGCTGACGACGACTGAACCAGTCGCTGTCGAAACTGACTTCCTCGAGCTCTACCAGAGCGTCGAGATCGGCCCGGATGGCCGGGCGCAGAATGGGGGTCATGGTGCAGGCTCTCCCGCCTGTCAGCGCCCTGACGCCGTCCGAGGATCAGCGTGTCGCGGGGCGGTAGCAATGCGCTGCATTCTGGGCATGCAGGCGCGTCTTGTCTTGGTCTCTTTGCATGAAATTATTTCACTTTCCAGCCTATTGCGATGACGGGGATTGTTTCTCATGATGCGCGCATTCGGCACCGCTTCGGTGCCCGCCTTGCGAGGCTTCGCAATGTCCCGCCTGCGTATCGTGGTTGACCGTGTTTCTGACTGGCGCGCCTTCTATCCCAGTGATGATGTCATCAGCGCCCATGACTTTCTTTCCGAACTCTCAAGCGATGCGCCAGCCCAGCGCGCCGACGATGCACCGCAGCCCGCCACCCACGTCATCAACCTGTGCGGTGGTCTGGATTATCTGGGCATCGGCTATTACGTCTCGCTGCTGGCCCAGGCGCGTGGTCAGAAGGCGTTGCCGTCAGTGGAGACCCTCAATCAACTGTCACGCAAGTCGCTGATCGACATGGAACTGGGCGGCATCCGCGTGCTGCTCGAGGAGCTGACACGCAAGGGCGCCCTGCCCGCCCAGCAAGACGCGACGCATGGGGCTGGCAAGCCGCCACGACTCGACCTGCTGCTGACCTTCGGCGAGAGCGCAGACCCGGCGCTTGCGCGTCTCGCACGCAAGCTGTTCGAGCGCCTGCCCTGCCCGCTGCTGGAGGTGCGTCTTGAAGGCCGTGGCGATCATTGGGTGCTCAAGCGAGTGCGCCCACAATCCCTGAACCACCTGGCAGCGGCGGATGAAGACCGCTTCGCCCAGGCGCTCAATCGCCATTCGCGCAAGGTGTGGCGCACGCCCAAGGCACGTCGCCATTATCGCTTCGATCTCGCCATGCTGGTCGACCCGGACGAGGCGCTGCCGCCGTCCAACCGTACCGCGCTCAAGCATTTCATCCGCGAAGGGCGGCGCCTGGGCATCGATGTCAGCCTGATCACCCGGCGCGATGAAGGCCGTCTGGCCGAGTTCGATGGCCTGTTCATCCGCGAGACGACCAGTCTGGATCACCACACCTATCGCATGGCCAAGCGTGCCGAGCACGAAGGGCTGGTGGTGATCGATGACAGCCAGTCGATTCTGCGCTGCACCAACAAGGTCTTCCTGCATGAGCTTCTCAAGGCACGCGGCCTGAGTGCCCCGCAGGGTCGCCTGATCCATCGGGGAGAACTGCGCCAGCTGGCCGAGCGCGGTCAGCACATGCGCTACCCGCTGGTGATGAAGGTGCCGGATGGCGCCTTCTCCCGCGGCATCGTCAAGATCGATGGCCCCGAGACACTGGTGCGCGAAGCCGAGCGGCTGTTCCATGATTCCGCCCTACTGCTGCTGCAGGAGTGGCTACCGACCGAGTTCGACTGGCGCATCGGCGTGCTCGACGGCAAGCTGCTGTTCGCCAGCCGTTACTACATGGCGCGCGGCCATTGGCAGATCTACGACCACAGCGGCGCGCGTACCCGCTCCGGCGGCTTCGCGACGGTCGACCCGAGCGAGGTGCCAGCGGCCGTGATCAAGGCGGCCCTGAAGGCGACACGCCTGATCGGCGACGGCCTCTATGGCGTCGACTTGAAGCAGCTGGAGGACCGCGTGGTGGTCATCGAGGTCAACGACAACCCGAATCTGGATGCCGGCGTCGAGGATGTGGTGCTGGGACGCGAGCTCTACCGGCGCGTGATGCAGGTATTTCTGACGCGCATGCAGGCGCGCCGCCAGCCCGTGCTGGGCTGATACGCCCCGAACGGAGTCTGCAAGCCTGTAGCAAGAAGCAAGAAACGACAGCGCCCACCCTCCGTGACGGAGCGTGGGCGCTGTCGTGTGTACGGTGCTGAGCTCTTTGCTGTGCTCTTGGCTATGGCTCAGCCGTGGCTCATTCCCCGCCCAGCTGGGCCTCGATCTCATAGCCGGTGAACTTGCGCAGATTGATCACGCCGCTGTCGAGAATCAGATACTGACCCTTGAGCCCTTCGAGCACGCCTTCCACCACTGGCGTCTTGTCGAAGTTGAACGAGGTGACCTTGGTCGGTGCGGTGCGCACCGGAAACTCGAAGGCCAGCGCCGTGGTGTCCAGCACCCGGATGGCGCCTTCACCGCAATGCGCCTGCAGCGCCGCCAGGCCCTCTGACATCTGGGCCAGCAAGGCATCCCGCTCGGCTTCCAGGTCCAGCTCGGCCACATCGCCCTTGAGCATCGCCCGCCAGTTGGTGCGGTCGTTCAGCGCCTGCTTGAACAGCACCTCGACCAGCCCCGACTGCAGGCGATTGGACACCTCGACGATGGGCAGTGCCTGGATGGCACCCTGATCGAACCAGCGCGTCGGCATCTGGGTCTTGCGCGTGATGCCGACCTTGAGGCCGGAAGAATTGGCCAGATAGACGATATGCGGCTGGAAGCAGTGCTCCTCGCCCCACTGCGGATCACGGCAGGTGCCTTCGGCGTAGTGGCAGGTCTCCGGCTTCATGATACAGCCATCGCACTGCGGCAGCTTGCGAAAGCACGGATAGCAATGCCCCTGCGCGAAGCTCTTCTTGGTCTTGCGACCGCAATGGCTGCAGTGGATCTGACCGGTGAAGCTCAATCGCACCTTGTGACCGATATAGGCATTCAGCGGCTGGGTGACCTCGCCCAGACGCAGGCCATAGTTGGCCGCCAGCGGCTCGCGCGTGACCGACGGCGCATCAAACGAGGTATCGATCGCAAGCGCCTCACCGGCGGGCACGATGGACATCTTGTGAAGGTTGCCACTCAGCGTGATGGGCGCCGCATCCTGAGCACTGGCTTCCTGAGCCGTGCCGGAGGTTTCATCCGCACTCAGGGCATCATCCAGCGTCAGTTGACCCACTTGATCTGCTCCGGCTCATCGCTTGCGGTGCTGTCGTCATCACGCGGCCCACAGGTGCCGTTGTCGATGAAGCCGACACGCGACTCGGCCGGCACGTTGTTGTGCGCTTCGTACTTGATGACGGCTTCCATGCACAGCTCGACCTGCTCCTGGGTCAGCACGCGGCCATCCGGCCATTTGCGCAGCTGCATGGACTGCTTGAGGCTCTCGTAGATGGTCGGCGTCATCTGCTCGACCATGCCGTCAAAGGACATGTTGCTCATCACATACTCTCCTGATACGGGTCCACGACTGCCGAAGGCGGACCATCGGAGTCACTGGGGATGGCCGCCATTCTAGCATTGTCGTTTCGCGCAGTGTCATTTCCGGCAGTGCCATCCCCGGGGCCGAAGCGCCAAGGCTCAGGCTGCGCTGCGCCTGGGGAGCAGCCAGCCCAGCAGCAGACCGGTCAGCAGGCCACCAAGATGCGCCTCGTTGGCGATGGCGCCCAGGCCGATGGCACTCGAGAGCGGCGTCATGCACAGCACCAGATAGATCAGCATGAAGATCATCAGCGAGCGCTGCATCTGATAGCCCAGCGCGGGGCGCCGGCGTGCAGCGATGAAGACATAGCCGATGACGGCGAAGTCGATCCCCGACAGCCCACCGAACAGCACGCTGCCGGTGGCGTATTGAGCCAGATTGGCCGCCACGCCGCTCAGCACCACGACCAGCGCGAAGCGCCAACCGCCATCGATGGCCTCGATCTGTCGCCCGAACACCCACAGCCACAGCAGGTTGAACACCAGGTGCAGTACCCCGAAGTGCATCAATGACGGCGACCAGAGCCGCCACCACTCCCCCGCCAGCGTCACGGACAGCGGCTCGGGTGCGATGTGCTGACTGCCGACAAGCTCGAAGGGCACGATGGCCAGCCACTCGAATACCGCCGCCTGGCCCAGCGCATACTGGAACAGCACGGTGACGCAGCAGGCCAGTCCGACCAGCCAGGTCAGCGGCGTCTGGCGCACCAGGGCGATGAGGGACTGAGAACTGGCGGTGCCACGCGTCGCGGCGCCCGCAGAGGCATCCCGCAACGGTTCACCGCGTGACTGGCGCTCGAGCATCGCGATGACGCGCGGCAGCTGCTCGGGGTCGGCCAGCCACAGCTCCTGGCCGCCCTCGTGGCTCTCGGCATCCTCGCCAGATGTCGGGCGAGCCTGGCTCAGGGTGATCTGGTGACCGATCTTCTCGGCCCACAGGGCTTCACGCAGGGGGCGGCTGTCGAAGGATTCGGGCAGCGTCAGAACCTTGAACATGCTATGCCTCTGAAGATGACACGCGACTGAACAGACTCAGTACACGTTGATAAACAAGGAGAAGTCAGACCAGCCTGCGAAAATCTACCACAGCGCCGCAGGCGTCTGGCTTTATGACAGACATAAAAAAAGCCCGGTGGGGGGCACCGGACTGAGCAAGGATCATTCAAGGGAACACTTACTCAGAGTGCGCAATCGGGCTTTGGTTCACTGACATGTGATTGTAAAAAACAATCGCCATTCGCCGACAGCATCGCTGACGCTATCGGGACGTACCCATGACCAGTGCTATTGACTGGCGCCATTGGCGAAAGACTGGTTCGACAGGGTGTCGCGGGACAGCTCTTCCGGCACGGGGCGTCGGGAAGGCTCACGCGGTACCGGTACCCACACGAAGTTGGCGGCATCCAGCGTGGCTTCGCCACTGAAGCGATATGCCACCAGGCGCCCGAACTTGACCGCACTGTAATCCAGGCAGGCAATGTTGGGGGCCGGCAGCGCCGGCAAGCCCTCGCACCAGTAGTGCCCGAGGAACAGGGGCGGCTGCTCTGGCCCGTAGTAAGGAAGATTGGCCAGCTCCTGCTCACTCAACCAGCGCGATTCCAGCTCACCGGGCAGGTTGTCGGGCTGGAAGACCACATCGCCGTAGGTGCGGGGCTCACGTGCCCAGAAATGCGTGCGGAAGCTTCGCCGTGTGAAACCATCGCCGGAATGGATCTCGACCCCTTCCGGCAAGCGCAGGTTCGCGCCGCGCGTCATGCGGTCCAGCACGCGATAGGCGAAGCTGTCGTGCTCGATGGACTCATGCAGGAAATCTTCATCGATGCAGCCATCGGGGTAGCGCTCCAGGAAGGTACGCACCAGTGGCTCGTCCCAGCAGGCGTGCACCACGCGCAACCCGCTCTGGCCGGGGGCCAGCGGCGGCAGCTCCAGACACAGCGGCATGCGCATGAACCAGCGCAGCGCCTCGTCCCACTCATCGGGGTGATGCTGATACTGGTCAAGCGTCTCGCGGATGATGCGATTGTGACGTGAGGTATGCGAGCGCAGGAAATCACGATGCTCGCCGCCTGCACGCGGGCGTGCGCGCCGACAATACGCCAGGGCGTTGTATTCGTGATTGCCCATCACGATCAGCGCTTCGCCGGCATTGACCATGCTGCTGGCCAGCTGCACCGCCAGGCGGATGCGCGGACCACGATCGATGATATCGCCGAGGAAGATGACCTTGCGGGTCGGGTGGCGATAGACGCCATCGACGATGTGATAGCCGAGCGTCTCCAGCAACGTCGCCAGAGTGGCGCCGCAGCCGTGTACATCGCCGATAAGGTCATAGCCATCCTGTGGCGCCACGAATGCTTGCATGCTGTGAGCCTTGAGGTCATTCGCCGAGGCGATTGCTCCAACCGAGCTTGGTGCGACAGATCTCGAAATAGTTGTGCTCCAGCGGATGAATCAGCGTCAGACGCTCACTCTTGCGCCGGATCTTGAGCACATCCCCGGGCTTGGCCACCACCTGGGTCTGGCCATCGCAGCTGATATGCGGGTAGGTCGAGTTGCTGGCACTGATATGCAGGATGATCTCGCTGGCCGCATCGATCACGATCGGACGACTGGAAAGGGTATGCGGGAACATCGGCACCAGGGTGATCGCCTCGAGACGCGGATGCACGATGGGGCCGCCACCGGACAGCGCATAGGCGGTCGAGCCGGTCGGCGTGGCGACGATCAAGCCATCCGAGCGCTGGGAGTAGACGAACTGGCCATCGATGAACAGCTCGAACTCGATCATGCGCGCCGCCTTGCCGGGGTGCAGCACCACATCATTGAGGCCATCGGCCGCCCCGATGCGCTCGCCTTCGCGGTAAACCTCGGCCTCGAGCAGGAAGCGTTGCTCGCTGAGATAGTCACCGCCCAGCACCTCGGCCACCTTCTCCTCGAGCTCATCGGGGCGAATGTCGGTCAGAAAGCCGAGTCGCCCACGATTGACGCCGAGCACGGGCGTGCCGCTGCGGCACAACGCGCGCGCGGCGCCCAGCAGGCTGCCATCGCCGCCGACCACGATCACCAGATCACACTGCTCGCCCATCTGACGGCGGCTGGCCACCTGCAGACCGTGGTCCAGCAGCAGCGTGGCAGTGCGCTCCTCGATCACCATGGCCAGGCCACGGGAATCCAGAAAGCGAATCAAGCGCTTGAGCGTATCCACCACCTGGGCACTGCCCAGTCGGCCAATCACGCCGATCGTATTGAATTGCTGCTTCATCACGCCTCCCAGGCTGTCATGCCGGCCATTATGCGGACTCACCGCGCGAGCAGCAATGCAGCCGCGCCGCGCTTTCCCCATCGGATGTGAGGTGACTGACTGACGCCACGCCCAGACACGTCTGAAAACCGGCCACGAACATCCAAGTCAGGAAGCGGGACGTTACCTGACTATCCCCCGCAATTGACGCACCGCCATCCCGACCGTCACGGGCGTTGATTCTTCCCCGAATAAAGGCCTCTATCATGCAACTTGCCATTCCCCGGCGGTGCACTTACCGTCAGCTGATCAATGGACCCCCTGCCAAAGGAGCCGGCCGCCCCATGCCAGCACAGAAGCCGTCAGTCAGTCCGCCAGACGCGGAAAGCTTTGACCACGCCAGTGCGATAGAAGCCTGTGCACGCGGAGACGAGGCCGCGTTCCGCAGCCTCTATGACCTTGAATCGGGCCGTATGCTGGCGCTCGCCATGCGCCTGTTGAACAGCCGCGACCAGGCGGAAGATGCCGTCCATGACGCCTTCATCAAGCTGTGGTCCAACGCGGGCCAGTATCGCCGTGAACTCGGCAATGGTCGCGCCTGGCTGTTTACCATCCTGCGCTATCGCGCTCTGGATCAGCTGCGCGCCCAGGGGCGGACGCCACGCGGCGACAGCGATGCGCTCGACACGCTGGCCGATCTGCTCGCCAACCCGGAAACCGCGGCTGATGACAGCCAGACGGCGCACCAGTTGAGCGACTGCCTGGGTGAGCTGGAAGTGCCGCGTCGCGAGCCCATTCTGCTGGCCTTCTTCAAGGGACTGACACACGAACAGATCGCCGAGAAGCTGAGCGCACCGCTTGGCACCATCAAGGGACGCATCCGCGCCGGTCTCAAGCTACTGCAGGAGTGCCTGTCACGATGAATAGCCCCCTGATTCCCGAGTCTCCCGAAGAACAGAACCTGCTGCTGGGTGAGCATGCCCTCGGGCTGCTGGACCCTGAGCGCGAGGCCGAAGTGCGCGCCTGGATCGAGCGCGATGACAATGCCGCACGCATGGCCCTGCGCTGGCAGCAACATTGGCTGAGCGTGAGTGATCGCCTGCCGCCGGAGCCCCCTTCCGACTCATTATGGAAGCGCATCGACGCCAGCCTGGTGCGCCTCAAGCAGTCCTCCGCCACCCGCGATGACGCCGCTCGACATGACGCAGATCAGGCAAGCGCCTCGGCCAAGGCGCCCTGGCTGCTGCGCTGGCTCGGCGGTGGCCTCGGACTGGGTCTGGGGGCAGGTCTCGCCCTGGCGCTGGTCATGCAGATGGGGCCCTTCTCTCCCAGCGCGCCGCTGGAGGGCACATCACCGGAGATGGCTACCCAGACGCCTGACGGGGACGCGCAACGCATGGTCGCTATCCTGCAGACACTGGAAGATCCGGGCACGCCGACCTGGGTGGCCAATGTCACGCCCAGCGGTGGCCTGCAGCTGACACCGAAGGTCTCCATCGAGCGCCCGACGGATCGCGCCATCGAACTGTGGACCCTGACCGACCCGCAAGAAGGGCCGCGCTCACTGGGGCTGGTCGACCCGATTGCCGGCATCGAACTCAGCGCCGAGCAGATTGGCAGCATGAGCCCAGGCCAGCTGCTGGAGATGACACTGGAGCCAGAAGGCGGTTCGCCGACCGGCAAACCGACAGGCAAGATTCTCGCCATCGGTCGCCTGGTGGACCTCAATCAGCGTGATAGCTGATAGCCCTCATAACAGCCCTCGGGCATGACGGCTACCGATAGTGGCGCTTTCTGACGATGTAATTTCACAGCGAGTCTCACGGGAAAGCGCCCTATCGGTCTACTCAAGACCTGCTCAAGGTCTGCTCTAGGACTACTCAAAAGAAGGAGTCCGTCGTCTAGCGTCAGTCAAACGCCAGACATGAAAAAGCCCCGCAATCGCGGGGCTTTTTCATGTCTGGCAGCGTCAGCTAGCTGACAACAAAGCCAGTGCTCAGCTTTCAGTGCGCTCGAGCCAGGATTCGACGGTTTCAGCACCGTGCTCTTCCTTCCACTCTTTCAGCTGCTTGTGGTTGCCACCACGCGTCTCGATGACTTCACCGGTGTGCGGGTTCTTGTAGACCTTCAGCTTGCGCTTGCGACGCACGCCACCGGTCTTGCTTTCCGGTGCGGCAGCAGCCGGCGCCTGGGACGCTTTCGGGTCCAGCAGGGTGATGACGTCACGAGTGGACTTGCCGTACTCGCCCATCAGCGCGTCCAGCTTGTCCTTGAACTCGAGTTCGTTCTTCAGACGGTCATCATTGCGCAGGCTTTCCAGCTGCTCTTGAAGTTTCTTGAGCTCTTGCTCTTTCTGCATGAAATCAGTCAACAGGGACATGAGTATCTCCAGGATGTCGGGACAGACAGTTGAGTCACGAAAACACGATGCTGAAAGAGGCTCGGCGATATTCATCTGCCGCACATGTTTAACAGCGCGTTTTCATAAAGACTTGTGCAGGACACTCGGGACAGTTAAGCGCCCACACCAGATCAAGGGCGATTATAGACCGAGTCAACTGCGAGGTGAAGTCTTAAATAACATGTTTCCAAAGTATGCAATCTTGCCGATCAATGCAATAGCCAGCAAAAAAACAGTACTCACTGCCCAGGCACTTCATTATCCCCTGTCACAACTGAAGACAGGCCTGCCAAAAGTGTCTCTGCAACAACACGAAGACGTCTTTACCACGACCTGATATCAGGCTTGAGGGCCCGCCATCACTGGACCTCCAATATTCACGGGATATGCACAATTCATGACAACAACCCACAAGGAAGTATTATGCAACCACTTTCCCGTTGGCGTGGCGGCGTCAGATTGCAGACTTTCGATGTAGAGCTGTCATTGCCTGCGCACCTCGAAAAGCATGCACCTGAACGAACAACAGAAGTCCATACTAAAGCAGGTGGCGAACTAATAGTGGTGCAAAATGCAACACTTTCTCCAGAAAGCGTCACTTCAAAAACACCGTCAACCTGATAGAATGGTCAAAGTTGACAAAGATTGAGCCGTCATCACGCCATTCCACTCTCCCGCCACTCGCAGAGACACTCCATGCCATTTTCCCAGATGCCGACCCGCGATACGGACTCACTTTCTCTCTGGCACCCTTATACCCAGATGCAGGACATGCAAGCGCCACTGGAGGTGGTCGGCGGCACGGGAGCCCGCATGACACTGGCGGGAGGTGAGACACTGCTGGATGCGACATGTTCCTGGTGGTGCATGATCCATGGCTACGGACACCCACGTCTCGTCGCGGCCATTCAGCAGCAAGCGGCAGAACTCTGCCATGTGATGCTGGGCGGCATTCGCCATCGACCGGCCAAGGAGCTTGCCGATGCGCTGGTGCGCGTCACCCCCGAGGGCCTGAATCATGTCTTCTTCTCGGATAGCGGCTCGGTGGGCATGGAAGTCGCCATGAAGATGGCAGTGCAATATCAGCAACAGCGCAAAGACCGCGATGACACGCGGGGACGAACGCGCATGCTGTCATTGATGAAGGCCTATCACGGCGATACGGCGGGCTGCATGGCAGTGTGTGACCCCGAGGAAGGCATGCATTCCTTGTTCGCCGATTTCCTGCCCAGACACCATTTCGCACCGGCGCCGACTGCCGGTTTCAGCGCCAGTCGTGAAGAGGTAGCAGACGATATCAGCGCATTGCGCGCCTGTCTGGAAACACACCAGCATGAGATAGCGGCATTGTTGATGGAGCCTCTCTTGCAGGCGGCAGGTGGCCTCAACATGTACTCGCCCTACTATCTCGAGGCGGCGCGCGAGTTATGTGATGAGTTCGGGATCGTATTGATCTTCGATGAAGTCGCGACCGGTTTCGGTCGGACCGGCAAGATGTTTGCCTGTGAACACGCCAATGTCTCTCCCGACATCATGGTGCTCTCCAAGGGACTGACGGGGGGATATCTGGGACATGCCGCCACCCTGGCCCAGAGTCATATCTTCCATGCATTTGATGGCGAGGATGCCAATAGCGCCTTCATGCACGGCCCGACCTTCATGGGCAATCCGCTGGCCTGTCAGGTAGCACTGGAAAGTCTCGCGGTATTCGAGGAAGAGAATTATCTGGGCAAGATTGCCGAGCTCAATCAATTGTTGCGCGACACCCTGCTGAATTTCTCCCACCCCGCCATTCGCGATATACGCGTATTGGGTGCCACGGCGGTGATAGAAGTGCACGATGCCAGCAGTCTGGCAGGCGCTCAGGCCCATGCCCGTAAACTGGGTGTCTGGTTACGCCCCTTCGGTCGCTGGCTCTATACCATGCCGGCCTATATCACCTCGCCGCAGGACTTGCGCCAGATCACCCATGCGATGACCAGCTACTTCGAGACCCTGGAACACTGATGCACTGATTGCACTGATACACAACACGACTGCCCCTGGCGATGTTCATCAAAGGCGATTGCCATCAGCGACAAGCACCATCAGGGGCAGCCACTCTCGAGCGCCACCAGTCTCGAAAGCTATCACCATCAGAGACATTCACCCCCACAGACGGGCTTCGAGTGCCTGATAATCCTCTGGCGAGAGCTGACCGCCCTTGACCAGCTTCTTGAGGAAGTGACGATAACGACGCGCGACCTTGCGCCGCGCCAGCCAGGCGACACTGGTCGCCAGCGGAATGAAGTCAGGATTCGAGATACCGTCGATCAGCCACAATCTGGGCGGCTGGTCGTCGCTGAACTGGACCACGATATTGCGATCATTGAGATCAGATGGAATCAACCAGCGTTTCTCGAGATAGCGATAGAGATTGGCCAGCTCGCTCACCAGCACCTCGGTGCTCAGGCGCTCGGGGGTCTCGAGATGCACCTCGCGCAGTCGGCGTGACGTGGAGCCGTCACTGTCGAGAATCAGATCGAAGACCAGCCCGAGCCCCTCGGCGGTGGCGACACTGCCGTGGTAGGCAGGCACATAGGACCAGTCGCGCATGCCACGTCTGACCAGGCCCTCGAAATAGCGTTGCTCGCGTTCATTCTGGCGGCTGCCCTTGTCAGGGTAACGCGGGACCTTGATGCAGCGATGGGGGTCGTTCGGGTCCTGATAGACACGCCGATCATTTCCCATGCCGATGACGCGGGCATTTTCCAGCTCCAGCATGCGCACTCCTGTTGAATAACGCCTGCGACTGCAGCCGCCGGGCAGCGTGGCATTCTACAAAAAGCCGTCATGGCACGCCAACTTGTGGCATTTGGCGGCGCCCACGTTCATCGGCCATTCAGCTTGCGTTGCCCTTCTGGTAAGATAATGCGCCGTTTTTGACGGCATTCAGGAGGAAGCCGCAGGAACACTGCGACAGCAAGGCATTCGTCACGAATGTACACGTCATGCGAGGCATTGCCCCGGGATCGGGTGGCCACGCACCCACAGTTCGCCCGCTCTGTCCGCAACACTCCCAAAGCTGGCACAACCCCACATAGAGGTACTCGCATGAATGCGGTAATTCTGGCCGTCCTGGTCATGGTCGGCCTGTCGTTGGCTCGCGTCTCGGTCGTCTTCGCGCTGGTCGCCGGCGCCCTGGTCGGCGGTCTGTTCAGCGGCCTGTCTCTGACCGACACGCTCGGCGCCTTCAATGACGGTGTCGGCGGCGGCGCCAAGGTCGCGCTGGCCTACGCCACCCTCGGTGCCTTCGCCGTCGCCCTGTCTCGCTCCGGTTTGCCGGACCTGCTCGCCGCACGCCTGATCGGACTGCTCAATGGCGAAAGCACGCCGCGCCGCCAGACGGCCATCAAGTACGGCCTGCTGGGCAGCGTGACTCTGGTCGCGATTTCCTCCCAGAACCTGATTCCGGTCCACATCGCCTTCATCCCGATCCTGATTCCGCCGCTGCTGGTCGCCATGAACCGCCTGCGCCTGGATCGTCGTGCCGTGGCCTGTGCACTGACCTTCGGCCTGACCGCGCCCTACATGCTGCTGCCGGTCGGTTTCGGCTCCATCTTCCTCAACGACATCCTGCTGGCCAATATCAATGAGGCCGGCCAGTCGCTCGGTCTCGACGTGACCCGCGGCATGGTGCCGATGGCGATGGCGATTCCCGTCGGCGGCATGTTTCTCGGCCTGCTGACGGCGCTGTTCGTCTCCTACCGCAAGCCGCGTGACTACGCGACCCGCGAGATCAAGTCCAGCAACGTACCGCATCACACGCCCATGCACTCGCCGTCCAAGAGCGGCCTGATCATGGCAGGTATCGCCATCATCGCCGCCCTCGGCATTCAGCTGTATTCCGGCTCGATGATTCTCGGCGGCCTGGTCGGCTTCGCCATCCTCTCGCTGGGTGGTCTGTTCAAGTGGAACGAAGCGGATGACCTCTTCACCTCCGGCATGCGCATGATGGCGCTGATCGGCTTCATCATGATCTCGGCGGCAGGTTTCGCTTCCGTGATGAAGGCCACCGGCGACATCCAGACCCTGGTCGACGCCTCCTTCCACATCATCGGTGACAACAAGCCGCTGGCCGCGCTGGTCATGCTGATGGTCGGCCTGTTCATCACCCTCGGCATCGGCTCCAGCTTCTCGACCATTCCGATCATTGCCGCCATCTACGTGCCGCTGGCGCTGCAATTCGGCTTCTCGCCGCTGGCCACCGTCGCGCTGATCGGCACCGCTGCCGCGCTGGGGGATGCCGGCTCACCTGCCTCTGACTCGACCCTCGGCCCGACGGCCGGCCTGAATGTCGATCAGCAGCACGACCACATCTGGGACAGCGTGGTGCCGACCTTCATCCACTACAACATCCCGTTGATCGTGTTCGGCTGGGTGGCCGCGATGACGCTGTAATCCGCTGAGCGACAGCCTCGCGCCCAAGCGAGATGCCAGACATGCCAACGCCCGACAGAGAGGACTCTCCTCCCTGTCGGGCGTTGTCGTTGCGGAGCCGGCTCAGGCGCAATGAATGGGCACAGCTACTGGACAGCCATCCAGTCTTTTAGCATGATGCGCGCATGCGCAAGATCCTCCACGCCGACTGCGATTGCTTCTATGCCGCCGTCGAGATGCTCCGCCATCCCGAGTGGCGCGAGGTGCCCATCGCCATCGGTGGCCGCACCGAGCAACGCGGTGTCATCGCCACCTGCAACTATCCCGCGCGTGCCTTCGGCGTACGCTCGGCGATGTCGACTGCCCGCGCGCTGCGCCTGTGCCCTCAGCTGATTCTGGTGCCCCCGGACTTCGAGCGCTACCGCGCCGTCTCCGCCGAGATCCAGGCACTCTTCCATGAGCTGACACCCCTGGTGGAGCCCCTCTCGCTGGATGAGGCCTATCTGGATGTCAGCGCCGTGACTGACTTTCAGGGCAGCGCCACCTGGATGGCGCGCTGGTTGAAGGAAGAGGCGCTCAAGCGCACCGGCATCACCCTCTCCCTTGGCGTGGCCGCCAACAAGTTTCTGGCCAAGATCGCCAGTGACTGGGAAAAGCCCGACGGCCTGACGGTGATCACGCCCGAGACCAGCGACGCCTTCATCCGCCAGCTGCCCGTCGGCAAGCTGCACGGGGTCGGCCCCGCGACGCTGGCGCGCCTGACACGCCTGGGCATCACCACCTGCGAGGACATGCGCACCACGCCGTTGACGACCCTGGCCGAGCACTTCGGCAAGTTCGGCACCCGCCTGCACGAACTGGCGCACGGCATCGATGAGCGACCGGTGCGTGTCGAGCGCGAGCGCAAGTCGATCAGTGTCGAGCACACCTTCGATCACGACCTGCCTGATCTGCCAGCCTGCCTCGAGCGCCTGCCTGCGCTACTCGAACGCCTGACCAGCCGTCACGCCCGCCATGACCAGCCGGTGCTGGCCAAGCAGTTCGTCAAGATCCGCTTCAGCAACTTCGAGAGCACCACGCTGGAAAGCCTGCTCCCCGCCTCGACCACCACGCTGCCGAGCGCCAACAGCTTCGCCCTGCTGATGGAGCAAGCCTGGCAACGCGGCCATCGACCTGTCCGCCTGCTGGGTGTCGGCGTGCGCCTCAAGGCCCGCGAGGACGCCCAGCAGCTGGGATTGTTCTAGCTCACGCCAGGCGCCCACCCCATCCCGAAAACAACAAAGCCGGCACCTGAAACAGGTACCGGCTTCTTCGTCACGACCTCAGGTCGATGACAGACTCATGCGCTGAGCAAGCGAGGCTCAGGCGAAGACGATGGTCTTGTTGCCGTGGATCAGCACGCGATCCTGCAGGTGCCAACGCAGCCCGCGCGCCAGCACTTTCTGCTCGACATCACGGCCGATGCGCACCAGTTCCTCGGCGGTATGGCAGTGAGTGACGCGGTGGATGTCCTGCTCGATGATCGGGCCGGCATCCAGCTCTTCGGTCACGTAATGGCAGGTCGCGCCGATCAGCTTGACCCCACGCCCGAAGGCCTGGTGATACGGCTTGGCGCCCACGAAGGAAGGCAGGAAGCTGTGGTGGATGTTGATCAGGCGACCGGCATAGCGCTCACACAGGCTCGGCGGAATGATCTGCATGTAGCGCGCCAGCACGATGCAATCGGCCCGGGATTCTTCCACCAGACGCTCGACTTCGGCAAAGGCCGGCGCCTTGTCATTCTTGTCGACCGGCACGTGATGGAACGGAATGCCGTGCCATTCCACCAGCGAACGCATGTCATCGTGGTTGGAAATGACGCAGGGAATCTCGCAATCCAGATCACCGGACTGCCAGCGATGCAGCAGGTCCACCAGGCAATGGGAGTCCTTGGAGACCATCAGCACGACACGCTTCTTGGCGGCGGTGTCATGCACGCGCCACTGCATGCCGAACTCTTCACCGATCGGGGCGAAGCGCTTGCCGAGCTCAGCGGCGCTCAGGCCGATGGTCTCGGGGTTGATCTCATAGCGCATGAAGAAACGACCGGCGCCAAGATCAGAATGCTGATTGGCTTCGGTGATCCACCCGCCCTGCTCGGCGATGAAAGTGGAAACTCGGGCAACAATTCCGACCTGATCAGGGCAGGACACCACCAGGCGATAGGCGTGAGACATCGTAAGTTCAACCATTGTGATAGCGGGAATGATGTTCAGCCGGCGAAGCGCCGGCCTGCGCGAGGAATCATGACACCGCCCGTAAGCAGCCCCTCGGCAAAGGTGGGCTATTGTAGCTGATCACGCGGCCTGAAACAGTGCTGCGCCCCGATTCTGTCCATATGGTCAATACGACATTGCGATCAGCGGCCATCACGCCGGCCCACCTCAAGGCGTCACGCGGACGGTTGGGCCGCTCTCGAATTGACGCGATCGGACAACAGCGCCATTTGTGGCGCTTCGCGGGATTCCCGTATAGTTGAGCCACATTTTATAGATGGCATGACATCCATGTTGAAACCCCGCGTTCAAGTCCGTCAGAGACAACGTCCGCCGCTGCACCTGCTACCGCTGGGTGGCTGCGGCGAGATCGGCATGAATCTGACGCTTTATGGTTATCAGGATCACTGGATTGCCGTGGATTGCGGCATGATGATTCGCCAGGACCTGCCGGAAGGTCCGCTGCAGGTGCCGGATATCGAGTCCCTGGCAAGCCTGGGCATCAGCCCGCAGATGCTGGTGATCACCCATGGCCACGAAGACCACATCGGCGCGGTCGCCTGGCTGTGGCCGAAATGGCGCTGCCCGATCATCGCCACGCCCTTGGCGGCTGGCCTGCTGCGCGCCAAGTTTGCCGAGCGCGAGCTGGAAACCTCGAGCCTGCAGATCATCGAGGTGGATGAAGGCTTCGAATCCGGCCCCTTCGCGCTGCGATTGTTGCCGCTGACCCACTCCATTCCGGAAAGCTGCTCGTTGCTGATCGTCACGCCGGAATATCGCGTGATGCATACCGGCGACTGGAAGTTGGACCCGGAGCCGCTGATCGGCGAGCCCACCGATCCGGAGCGCTATCAGGCACTGGCACCGGTCGATCTGGTCGTCGGCGACTCCACCAATGCGCCGCTGGCGGGTCATTCGCGCAGCGAGGGCGAGGTAGCCCGTGCGCTGGAGAAGACGCTGGCCGGCTGTCGTGGACGCGTCGTCGTGACCTGCTTTGCCAGCAACCTGGCCCGCATACTGGCGCTGGGGCGCGCCGCCGCACGCAATGGTCGCCGCATCACGCTGCTGGGGCGCTCGATGGAGCGCATGGTGCGCGTCGCCCGCGGTCTCGGCTATCTGGAAGACTTCCCGCCGCTGGTCCCGGTGAAGGATCTGGGCTACCTGCCCCCGGAAGAGGTCATGGTGATCGCCACCGGCAGTCAGGGCGAGCCGCGCGCCGCGCTGTCGCGCCTGGCCAATTCCCGCCATCCGGACTTCGAGCTGGCTGCCGGCGACACCGTGATCTTCTCTTCCAAGGCGATTCCCGGCAATGAGCTGGCCATCGGCAAGCTGCACAACGCACTGACACGCCTCGGCGTCGGCATCATGGAAGAGAAGCAGTTCCCGGACCTGCATGCCTCCGGGCACCCGGCGCAGGAAGAATTGCGCACCTTCTATGGCTGGCTCAAACCGGTACGCCTGCTGCCGGTGCATGGCGAATATCGCCACCAGCTCGCTCACACCCAGGTGGCACAGTCCCTGGGCATCGAGGCACCGCTGATTCCCGTCAATGGTGACGTGATTCGCCTCGATGCTCAGGGGCTGTCGGTGGAAAAACGCCTGACACTGCACGAGCGCATCATCGAGCATGACAAGGTGCGTCCGCTGGATTCCATGGACCGCCGTGCCCGCGCGCGTCTCGGCCGGCATGGCAGCGTCTCACTGGCGTTGCCCGTCACGCTGCAGGAGGCCGGCTGGGTTCGCATCGGCCGCTTGATGCTGGATATCAGCGGTACTTCAAGCCTCGATGAAGACAGCTTCGCCGAGTGGCTGGATGACACCCTGGCAGGCCTGGATGCCAGCAATGAACGTGAACTCAAGCAGCAACTCGATGGCCGCATCAATCGCTGGCTGCGCAATCACCTGCGCCATGAGCCGGTGCTCTTCCTGCATATCATGGCCATGAATCAGGAGTGAGTGTCGCGCCATCATTGAAGTGATGGCCGCCTTGAGCTCACTGCCCTGCACAAAGCAGCGCATGAAAAAGCCCGCCCGGGAAATACCGGGCGGGCTTTTCTGCTGCTGGGAGGCGCTCAGGGACTGGTGATGGCGAGATTGCCGACTTGCCGGCTGGCAATCTCGATCTCAAGCGCTTCAGCCACCTCCATGGCGTCAGGCCGAAGGTCTCAAACGGACTTGTTCTTCGGCGGACGGCCACGACGCTTGGGCTGATCACTGACCAGATCATCCACGGAAAGGCCAGCTTCGATCATCGCATCACGAATCTCGGCAAGCTTGCGCTCCTTGGCGATTTCTTCTTCGCGGCGCTGCTCGTCTTCTTCGGCTTTCTGCTCGATCACCTCATTGATGACCTCGGACAGCTTGTGCAGTTGTTCCATGGACAGCTGACGCGCTGCTGCACGAGCAACATTCTTGTTACGAGCGATCTTTTCGAGAGAATCGGCTGTCATTTCGCTACCTCCACCATATGCACTGAGCTGGAATCCCTGCGAGTCATCGCATTGGATGTGATAATGCAGCAAAGTATAAGCGCTAAATATGAACTAACAAGCCTTGTCAAAAGCAAGGCAGTGTTTCCATAGGATAGACCAACAAAAACCCCGCTTGATAGCGGGGTTCTTGTGAGCGCCTGTGAATTATCCAGAATGGCTCGATCAACATGAGCGCCACGACTGATGACGAAAAAGGACTCAGCCTCCCGTCATGTTCATGAAGCGAACGATCTGGACATCACCGTCCGTCGTGAAGTGATGACGCTCGGGCTTGAGGTGCATGGCATCGATGATCGCGGCCTTGAGCGGCTCGATGTCACCCGGGTGGCGACGCATGATGTCACGCAGGTCAAGCGAGTGCTCATTGCCAAGACACAGCAACAGACGCCCCTCTACCGTGACGCGAACGCGGTTGCAGGTCGAGCAGAAGTTATGACTGTGCGGTGAGATGAATCCCACCCGTGATTCGCTGTCCGCCATGCGGAAATAACGCGCCGGCCCCAGGCTGTCTTCAAGCGTAGGAATCAGCGGATAACGCGTCTCGATGCGCGCCTGGACATCATCACTGGAGCAGAAGGTCTCATCACGCCCGTGATCCGAGACCTGGCCCAGCGGCATCTCCTCGATGAAGCTGATGTCCAACCCTTCCTCACGCGCGAATTCGACCAGCGACACCACTTCGTGATCATTGCGCCCTTTCAGCACCACTGCATTGAGCTTGATGCGGAAACCTTCCTCGCGCGCAGCACGGATGCCAGCGATCACCTTGTTCAGGTCGCCGGTACGCGTCAGCGCCTTGAAGCGCTCCGGGTCCAGAGAATCAAGGCTGATATTGAGCCGTGACATGCCGGCGGCCTTCAACTGAGCGGCGTGCTTGGCAAGGCCCGCGCCGTTGGTGGTCATCGAGAAGTCCTTGAGTCCCTCGAGTGCGCCGATTTCATCAACCAGCTTGCCGATATCACGCCGTACCAGCGGCTCCCCTCCGGTCAGGCGAATCTTCTCGACTCCCAATTCCACGAAGGCGCGCGCCAGCAACGCGATCTCTTCGAGGCTCAAGACCTCGTCGCGCGGCAGAAAGGTCATCTCTTCGCTCATGCAATAGACGCAGCGAAAATCACATCGGTCCGTCACTGACAGGCGAACATAGCGGATGCGACGACCGAAGTCATCGACCAGGGTTTCCATCATGACTCTCCCGAAAAATTGGGTGTTGCCAGCGCTGATTGTCTCTCTTCGCCGCTGGCCTCGGCCAATGAGTCATCAGCCTTGTGTTGCTCGGCAAGGGGGGATACCGCTTCACCCTCTGCCGTCAGCGCGGACTCTGGATGCCAGCGCTCGAGTGCCTCGCGATCGCTCGAGCGTTCCCGCACCCAATAATCTCCCGTGGCGGTGTGCTCCTTTTTCCAGAAAGGCGCCCGCGACTTGAGGTGGTCCATCAGGAAGTCACAGCCGGCAAAGGCCGCCTGACGATGCGCACTGGCGACCAGCACCAGCACGATATTGTCGCCGGGCTCGAGCCGTCCGACACGGTGAATGATGCGCACCCCGGTGAGCGGGAAGCGCTCGCGAGCCTCTGTGATCAAGCGTTCGAGGCTGCGCTCCGTCATGCCGGGATAGTGTTCCAGCGTCAGCGCGACGACATCCGGTCGCTGATTGAAATCACGCACCAGCCCCGTGAAGGACACCACGGCACCGATGTCGCCGCGCCCACGCGTCAAAATGTCCTGCTCGACACGCAGATCAAAATCGCTGGCCTGAATGCTGACCGAAAAGGCCTGCGAGGCTTCGTTTGCGACCTGGGTCATGTCAGCCCCCCGTCACCGGTGGGAAGAAGGCGACTTCATCACCGGCATTCAGTGGGTGGTCATCGCGCACCATGTCCTGATTGACGGCGCAAAGCACGCGAGTGTCATTGAGCGCTTCAAGCTGAGGGTCACGCAGCGCCAGGGTGCGCTTCAGGCCCCCGACCGTCGCTTCGGACAGCGTCGTCAGATTCAGCGCCAGGCTGTCGAGGTCCAGGCGTTCCCGCAGTTCCGCCAGGAAGAGGACCCGCACGGTGGCATCACCGCGTGCCGCCGGAGCGGCCTGTCCCGCTGTCGCTTCGATGGGCTCAGCTGTCGCAGAACGGCTTGGCTCAGCCGACGTCTGCTCGACAGCGGCGGCTTCGTCCGGGCGCTGCCAGTCACCACTCTTGCCGCCGGTCTTGGTCTCGAGCTGGATATCGCCGATCACGATACCCTTGTCGACCGCCTTGCACATGTCATAGAGCGTCAATGCCGCCACCGAGGCCGCCGTCAGCGCCTCCATCTCGACACCGGTACGCCCATTGAGGCGGCACAGCACCTGAATTTCCACGCAGCTGTTGGCGCTGTCCAGCGTGAAGTCGACCGTCACCTTGGAGAGCATCAAGGCATGACAGAGCGGAATCAGCTCATGAGTGCGCTTGGCCGCCTGGATACCGGCAATACGCGCCGTCGCCAGCACATCCCCTTTGGGCAGGCCACCTTCGGCGAGCAGGGCGAGCGTGGCAGGCAGCATGCTGACGCGTGCGCTGGCTCGTGCCTCGCGGCGGGTTTCCTGCTTGTCCGCAACATCCACCATATGGGCTTCGCCGCGTGCGTTGAGATGAGTAAGGCTCATGAGCTGTCTCGTATCCGTATCGGGTGCGCCTGACTGGCGGCAATCTCTGAAATACCAATGCCTGAAGAAGCAGGCAGGCAAGCCCTGATGGACAGGACTGGCCAAGAAATTAGCAGACTATCTTTTCATGAATCAGCTGGCATGACCACTGGGCGGGCATCGCCTAGACGATGCCGCGACTGCCCAGCCACTGCACCATGACCGGCTCACCGGCGTGAAGCGTGGCGCAGCCGGCGGGAATCTCGATCAGGCATTCGGCCAGCAACATCGAGGTCAGAATACCCGAGCCCTGCCGCCCCGTGGTCATCACCACCTGCCGCCCCTGGCCATCCAGCACGATCTGGCCGCGATGATAGTCGACACGCTCGGCACGTGAGCGCAACGTCTCGCCGGCGATCAACTGCAGGCGCGGGGCTTGCCACTGCGCCAGCGTCGTCGCGGAGGCGCCCTCCTCAGCCTTCGCCAACCGCTGCTGGCCCGACAACAGGCGCAGCGCGGGCAGCACGAACTGCAGGAAGGTGACCATGGTCGCCACCGGATTGCCCGGCAAGCCGAAGAACGGCACCTGACCAGATGACGACTCGGCGTCGGCGGGAGTGGCACGCAACATGCCGAACGCCAGCGGGCGACCCGGACGCATGGCGATGCGCCACAGCGCGAGCTCACCACAGGCAGCGAGGGCGCTGCGAACATGATCGGCCTCGCCCACCGACACGCCGCCGGAGGTGATGACCATATCGGCACGCGTCGCGGCATCACGCAGGGCAGCACTCACGCTCGCCTCGTCATCGCTCAGGATGCCAAGATCCAGCACCTCGATGCCCTGGTCGCGCAGCAGCGCCACGAGGCTGAAGCGATTGGCGTCATAGATGCCGCCGGCCGGCAGCGTCTCGCCGGGGGCCGTGACCTCGTCACCGGTGGAGAAGATCGCCACCGTCAGTGGCCGATAGACGGCGACCTCGGCGAGCCCGAGCGACGCCAGCACGCCCACGGCGGCAGGCGTCAGCCACTGGCCTGGCGCCATCACCTGGCTGCCGCGCGCGATGTCCTCTCCGGCCTGACGCACATTCTGACCACGGCGAATGCTGGTCACGCCTTCGATCACCACCCGCTCGCCTGCGTCGCCGTCGACCAAGCCCTCGCACAGCCCTTCGCCCTCGCCCTGCGCGGAGCGATACTCCAGCTGCTCCTGCATGACAACGGTGTCGGCGCCTGCGGGCAGGGCCGCGCCGGTCGTGATGCGCATGGCCTCCCCCGCGGCGAGCGCCCGCCCCGTCCAGGGATGGCCCGCCAGCGAGCTGCCGATCACGCTCAGCTGGCAGTGATCGCTCAATTCGCCGCGACCGTTCAGGAGCTCGCCGCTCGCCGCGTCTGACAATGAAGCCTGCGCCAGCGCGATGCCGTCCATCGCCGCGTTGGTCTGCGCCGGAACATCCAGCGGCGAGATGACCGTCTCGGCGAGCACACGTCCGGGCGCCTGCGCCAGGGCGACACGCTCGCTGCGTGGCGTGCGCATCACGCCCACCAGGCTCTCCCCCAACACGCTCAAGGCTTCATCGACACTCAGCATGCGCTCGCCGAAACGCGGATCGAAACACGACAGACTCATGCGCCCACCTCGCCACGCGGCTTGCCGCCTTCCAGACGCCAATGCACCGGCCAGGCGGCGATCCAGGCGGCCAGCGCCTGAGGATCGTCAAGATCGAGCCGCTTGAGGTCCTGCGGCACATCATCACGAGGCGGCAGCTGCGCCGCCGGTGTCGCCAGCGCATGGATCCAGGGGTCCTCTGGGGCTCGCAGCGGCTTGCCCACGGCCTCGCGGTACAGCTCAAGCTTGGGCAGCGGCCACTGCTTGAAGCCCTCGACCAGAATCAGGTCCACCTCCAGCCCCTCAAGTTGCGCCACCAGCTGCTCCAGATCGGCCTCCGCCTGGTCCGGCGTCTCCATCATCAGCGCAAAGCGCTTGGCAGACGCCACCAGCATCGGCACGGCACCGGCCGTTCGCAGACGATGGCTGTCCTTGCCCGGCGTATCGACATCAAAGGCATGATGCGCATGCTTGATCACGGCGACACGGAGGCCGCGCGCCCTCAACTCGGGCAGCAGCTGCTCGAGCAGCGTGGTCTTGCCGGTGCCGCTCCAGGCCGCGATGCCCAACAATGGACACGCTGACGCCGCCAGACGTGCCTGCCAGGCGGGCGACATCCCGACTTCATGAGAAATATCACCACGCGGCGTGGGAGCATCACTGCGGGGGGAGGAATGTTCAGCACTGACAGCGGTATCAGCACGCTGGTCAGTCGTGGAGGAAGACTCAGACATGAAGGTTCTCTTGATGATTCCGGCGTAAGGCGGCCTGTCGACGGGCTCACCGCAGCGCTCCCGCGCCCGCAAAGGAAAAAGGTGACGATGACAATGCGGGCTGAGCGGATGCCATGAAGGTGAACACGCATGGCGCTCATTTCAATGGGGCAACGGCTCGATATGAGCAAGGGTTAAATGGGGGCAACGACGCAGAGTGGCAAGACACCCGCCAGAACCGCCAGACACGACACTTTTGAGGTGCAACGCCAAGGCCATCAATACCGGGCAGGCAAAGACAATAACCCGCCAGACTCCTGAAGAGACGCCCCCGGCGATGACGACCTGCATCACAATGACACACTCTGGACGTGCAAGCGGGAACGAATGACACGCAGAGGACGTCAGGAAAGAAGCACGCTCAGCGCGAGCCGGCTTCCATCTCACGGCATTCTTCAAGGGTATTGAGGTTGGCGAAGTCCTGCTCGCTGCCCGCCTGCACCTTGAGCCAGACGTGCTGATCGAACCAGCGGTCGATCTTGCGCTCGCCAGCGGCCAGCGCCGCCTGCAGAGAAGGCAGCAGGCCACGATGCATGAGACAGATCACCGGATGGTAGCGGAACTCGTCTGCCGCCACGGCCAGCAGCGCAGGCCCGGCATCAACGGCGTGACCACCCTCGACAGTGAAGCCTTCCAGCTGATCGCCGTTGGCATGGTCGATCAGCGCCACGCTCAGCGTCTCGACCAGTTCATTGGGCAGGTGCGGCACATCGCAGGCCACCATCATCACCCAGGGTGTCCGCGCTGCCGCCAGCGCACTGGCCATGCCCATCAGGGGGCCGTGGTAACCCTGCTCGCTGTCTTCGACCAGCGGATGCCCATAGGCGGCATATTCGGCGTGCGAGCGGTTGGCATTGATCAGCAGCTCACCCACCTGGGGGGTCAGGCGCGCCAGCACATGCGCCACCAGCGGCACCTCATTGAGCATGACCAGTCCCTTGTCGACGCCACCCATGCGCCGCGCCTGGCCCCCGGCCAGCACCACCCCGGTGATATTGGCGGGCGTGAGCGAGACCTTGAGCTGCTCGGCATCGCTCGGCAGTGGTGTAGCGTCAGAGGTGTGATTGGAGCTCGGCATGAAGGCGTATCCCGGTCGAGTGCGCAAATGCGCATGTAATGTCATGCAGCAGGGCCGCTGGCAGGGCATCCAGTGCAAGCGGCTGATGAACAGGGCTTTCTCAACCCTTAAGACAACTCAGCCCGCTGAGGGCTCAGTGTGCAGGCTGGCAGCGCTCAGCGTCCAGCGCGCACTCGAGCCCTGACTCAAGGCATTGTCCTGATGCGAGGACAGGATCACCGCACACCCCTGCTGGCACATCTGCTCCAGTCGCAGCGCCAACTGCTCGACGGCGGCCTGATCCAGATTGGCGGCAGGCTCATCCAGCAACAGCACCGGCGGACGCGACAACCAGGCGCGCGCCAATGCCAGTCGCGCCCGCTCGCCACCCGACAATGAGCGGGCGGGCTGTCGGGCCTGATCGCTCAGCCCGCTCCAGCGCAGCATCTCTTCGACCTGATCGCGCTGCTGGCCGGCAGAGCCGCTGTCGGGTTGCCAGCGAGCCGCCAGCACCAGATTGCCGGCCACGCTGGTGTCGAACAGATACGGCTGCTGGTGCAGGTAGCGCACCGGATGAGCGTCACGGGTCTGCCATTCAAGCTTGCCGCCAGTCGCTGGCTGCATGCCGGCCAGCACGCGCAGCAGCGTGGTCTTGCCGCTGCCGTTGTCACCCTTGAGGTGCACCCAGCCGGACGCCGGGGTCGGCGCCCAATCCAGCGCCGTCACATGCCACAACAGACGCCCTTGCGTCTCAATGCCCTCGCCGGATGCCTGCGCCGCAGGCGGCAAGCGATATTCGAGGCCGCGCACACGCAACAGAGGGGCAACGCTTGCGTCGGCAACGAGTGCCTGGGCAGCAGGCGGCGCGGCTTGCGCGAAGCCAGCCCCCGCCACCGGGCAGGAGGGGTCACCCGGGGGAACAGACGAGGACGAAGAACTAGGGGGGAACATCATGACTCCATACGACGATTCAGCCTGACGCGATCAGTGCTGGCGTGTGCTTGTCTCAACTGGCTGGCAGGCGGCTTGCAGACTGCGGGAGCAGAACGTGACTGGTGGCGAGGCCGCGGGTCACGCCTGCACCACCAGCTGACCACGACCACGCAACAGCCCCAGCATCAGATTGAGCGCCAGTGCCAACACCAGCAATACCATGCCCAGGGCGACCCCCTGGGCGTACTCGCCCTTGAGGGTTTCCAGCGCGATGGCCGTGGTGATATTGCGCGTGAAACCGGCAATGTTACCACCCACCATCATGGCGCAACCCACTTCAGCGATGATTCTACCAAGCGCGGCCACCAACGCCGCCATCACGCCGAAACGGGCCTCCATCACCAGCCGCCACAGCGCCGCCCGGCGCGACGCCCCCAGCTGCAAGGCCGTCTCCCAGGCACGCTTGTCGACGCCCGCCAGCGCGGCATGCAGCATCACTACAAGAATCGGCAGGGCGAGCAGAATCTGCCCGATCACCATCGCCGGCTGGGTGAACAGCAGATGCCAGTCGCCCAGCGGGCCAGCGCGCGACAGCAGGATGAACAGCAGCAGCCCCACCACCACGGTGGGGACGGCCATCAGGGTATTGATCAGCGAGATCAGCAGCCAGCGCCCCGGGAAGGCACAGCGAACCAGTACGAAGGCGATCAACAGTGCCGGTGGCACCGCGATCAACATCGCCATCAACGAGACACGAAACGACACGCCGATGATCTCCCACAGCGCGCCATCCATGCTCAGCAGGAGGCTCATGGCCTCCTGCGTGGTTTGCCACAAGCTCACGAACGCGGCTCAGCCTGTGCGTCCTGCGCCTTCACCGGCGTGCGCTCAGAGGCGCGGTCGGCTGTCTGGCGAGCATCGAAGCCGGTCTCGCCGTGGCTGGCATGGAACAGCGCCTTGCCCTTGAGACGGTAATCATCGATTGCCTGCTGCCCTTCGCTGGAGATCAGCCATTGGGCCAGCTCACGCGCACCACGGGTATTGAGCCCGTCATGATTGGCCGGGTTGACCAGAATCACCTGATAGGGGTTGAAGAGGCGCGCATCGCCCTCGACCAGAATCTCAAGCTCGAGCTTGTCTTCCATCGCAAGCCAGGTGCCACGATCACTCAGGGTGTAGTCCTGCAGCTCACTGGCCATGCTCAGCACCTTACCCATGCCCTGGCCGACGGCCTTGTAGCCGGAGAAATCAGGGGTGACATCGGCACTCTGCCACAGGGCCAATTCCTTCTTGTGGGTGCCGGAATCATCGCCGCGCGAGATGAAGCCGGCATTGGCGCCGGCGATCTTGCCCAGTGCCGCGTCCACATCCTGCATTCCGTCGATGGCCGCCGGGTCCGCCTCGGGGCCGAGCAGCACGAAGTCGTTGTACATCACGCCATGCGGTTCGACACCGTAGCCGGCATCGACGAACTTGCGCTCGGCGCCCGGGGCGTGGGTCATCACCAGATCCACATCGCCATCCTGGCCCATGCGCAACGCCTTGCCGGTACCGACCGCGATGACCTGAATGGTGACATCGTGGGCCTCTTCATACTCCGGCAGCAGGTGATCGAGCAGGCCTGAATTGTAGGTGCTGGTCGTGGTGGCCAGACGGATGATGTCGTCGGCTGCCTGGGCCGGCAGAATGCTCAGCGCACCGAATGACAGGCCTGCGAGGGTGGCCAGCAGGCGACGAGAAGACAAGGTATGGCGTTGCGGCATGGGGGTGCTCCCTGAATATTTTTTCTGGCGTGACGGTCTTGATGACATCAGCGTGAATGCTGACTCTGCAAACGACATGCCGAAAGCGCTGTGGTGACGAAACGGACGATCCAATAAAGGCTTTCAAGGCTTTCAAGGCTTTCAAGGCTTTCAAGGCTTTGCCAGACAGCGCTGATACATGGACTGGCACGCAAGACAGCCGGCGATGATACCGGAATCTTCTCCAGCAGGCAGACTTGCCGGCTCCTGTCGTCCCTATCGTCTCCTCTCGTCCCTGACGCCCCTCTCGCCTCTGCAACCCCTGTCGCCCTGCTGACGTCGCTATATCGACTGGAGCGAATGGCGCTGCTGGAATGGCACTGCCGGAATGGCCGAGAAAATACTGACAATAACTCCAGGCATGACCATCACTGACCCATGACGACCCGATTGCCGAGTCATCGCCGTGCCTTGCGTAGCGCAACGGGACAGCCTGCCAACCCTGCCCGCCAGCGCCGCGTGCTGACAGAGCTGCAAGGCCCTGCCTGTGGCCAGCACAAGCAGAAAGAGGCAGCAATGTGGCATCCAGCGCTAGATTACCAGTGAGCAGCACGCCACAATGCCCGCATGATAGAGATGATCTCCCCTGCGACCATTACTGCCCTGTTGACCCGAGGAACGCCATGACTGCCCACGCCCCCTCCACACCCCGTGAGACCCGGCGTAGCGGCAGCGACCCCCTCCCCACCGCCTCGGTACTGATCGTCGATGACGAGCCCGGCATGCGCCGCTATCTGGAGAAGGCACTGTCCTCGCGCTTCGCGCTGATCGAATGCGCCGAGAGTGTCGAGCAGGCCGAAGCCCTGCGCTCGCGCCTGCACTTCGACCTCATCCTGCTCGACATTCGCCTGCCGGGGCGCGATGGCCTGGACTGGGATGAAGCGCTTGCGCCCTCTTCGGTCAGCGATGTCATCTTCATGACCGCCTACGCCGATCTCGAGACCGCTGTGCGCGCACTGCGGGCCGGGGCCTGTGATTTCATCATCAAGCCGTTTCGTCTCGAACAGTTGCAGGCCGCGCTGGACCGCTGCCTTGAGCGCCGCCAGCTGACGCGGGAAAACTTCCTGCTCCGTCGCGACAATGCCCGCCATCAGCAGGAAGAGGCCAGCCTCAAGGGCGAGAGCCCTGCCATGCAGGAGCTGGCGCATATCATCGCACGCGTCGCCCCTGCGCCCTCGCCGGTGCTGATTCTGGGGGAGTCCGGCACCGGCAAGGAGCTGGCGGCGCGTGATCTGCATCGCCTGTCCGGTCGGCGCGGCGCCTTCGTGCCGGTCAACTGCGGTGCCATCAGCCCGGAGCTGTTGGAGAGCGAGCTGTTTGGCCACCTCAAGGGTGCCTTTACCGGTGCCCACCGTGGCCGTGATGGCCTGTTCAGCTTCGCCGATGGCGGCACGCTGTTCCTGGATGAAATCGGCGAGATGCCCCTGGCGATGCAGGCCAAGCTGTTGCGGGTGCTGGAGACGCGCCGCGTGCGCCCCGTCGGCGGCGAGCAGGAACAGGCGGTGGACGTGCGTATCGTCGCCGCCACTCACCGCACGCTGGAGACGGAAGTGGCCGCGGGCCGCTTCCGCGAAGACCTCTACTATCGCCTCAACGTGCTGAGCCTGACACTGCCGGCCCTGCGCGAGCGCCCGGAGGACATCCCGGCGCTGGCCCAGCATTTCTCGCGCCAGCTGTCGCGCGAGCTCAACCTCCCCGCCGTGCCCTGGCAGCATTCTGATCTCACTCGCCTGTGCCACTATTCCTGGCCCGGCAATGTGCGGGAACTCAAGAACGTCATCGAGCGCGCCTTGCTGCTCGGCCGCCTGCCCGGCGATAGCCTGCCGGTCGACAGTCAGGCCGAACAGGTATCAGGCCACCCGGCATGGGGTGACAGCGGAGACGCGACCACCTCCATCGAGGAAGAGGCCGCCAGCAGCGGCTATCCGCTCGAGTGGTCATTGGATGCGGTGGAAAAGGCCCATCTGTACGCGGTACTGGAGCGACATGCCAACAACAAGTCCGCCGCCGCCCGACAGCTGGGCATCTCGCGCAAGACGCTGGATCGCAAACTGACCACCTGGCGCGCCGAGCAGCAAATCAGTGAGGACAGCGGCACTGAGAGTGGCACTGAGAGTGGTACTGAGATTAGTACTGAGAGCGGCGCTGAGAGCGATCAACCCGCCCCCGCCACCACCTCCGCCGCTCCCTACGGAGCCGACGGCAGCGCATGATCAAGCGCCTGCGCCATTACTTCGCCGGTTCGCTGCGGCGCAGGCTGCTGCTGCTGACACTGGCGCCGCTGCTGGCGCTGATGCTGGCGCTGGTCGGCCTGACCGCCTACTGGACCACGGCCTATACCGACCGCCAGCTGTACATGAACGTGCGCAGCGATCTTGATGTCGCCAGCCGCACGCTGCAGAGCCAGCATCAGCGCCTGCGTGATGGCCTGGAGGCGATGCGTCGTAACCTGCGCCAGCTGGTGGCACCCGATGAGCAGACCGCGCAGCTGTTGCCTCGCCTGGTGCCGCGCCTGGATACCATGCGGGACACCCTCAATGCCGACTGGCTGCGCTGGCTGCCCACCGAGCAGTTGCGCCAGACGCCCGGCGTCGCCGCACTGATTCCGCAACTGGCGCGCGGCGAAAGCCTGGATGGCCTCGACATGCTGTCCAGCGACTCACTGGCGACGCTGGACCCTGCCCTTGCCGAGCGCGCGCGCCTTGCGCTGCGCCAGACGCCCTACGCACAACCCAGTGCCCGTCGCGAGGAAAACCGCGGCATGCTGCTGCGGGCGCTGGTGCCCATCCTCAATGGCGAGGGCAAGCTGCTGGGCGCGCTGGATGCGGGCCGCCTGCTCAACCGTGATCCGCGTCTGGTCGATGAGATCCGCGATCTGCTCTACGGCCCCGGCACCCTGCCGGAAGATGGCACCGGCACCATCACCCTGTTTCTCGATGATGTCCGCATCGCCACCAATGTCACCGACGCCAGCGGCGAGCGCGCACTGGGCACGCGCGCCTCGCTGGAGGTGAAGCGTCAGGTGATCGGCAATGGCGAGCGCTATATCAATCGTGCCTTCGTGGTTCGTGACTGGTTCGTGGCCGCCTATGCCCCGCTGGATTCCCTTGATGGCCAGCGGATAGGCATGATCTACGCGGGCTATCCGCAGGCGCCCTACGCGCGACTCTATCGCGAGACGCTGACGCATATCAGCCTGGTGCTGATCGCGGTCAGTCTGTTGGGGGTATTGCTGGTATGGAGCAGTATCGAGCGCCTGATGCAGCCGATCCGACAGATTCGCCGTGTGGTGCATGCAGTACGTGATACCCCGTCCCAGGAGGGCTTGCGCATAGGCCCGCTGTCCTCACTGGGGCCGGCGCAGCGACACGGTGATGAGCTGGATGAACTGGCCGAGGAATTCGACGCCATGCTGGCGCGACTGGAAGCGCACCGCCACGAGATACAGCTCGCGGCCCAGACGCTGGAAGCCCAGGTGGAGGATCGCACCCGCGACCTGAGCGCCCAGACCGCCACGCTGCGCGAACGCAGTCAGGCGCTGGAAGAGCACGTCCGCCTGCTGCGCGAAGCGCGTGCGCGCCTGCTGACCCGCGAGAAACTGGCGGCGTTGGGCGAGCTGACGGCGGGTATCGGCCACGAGATCAACAACCCCGCCGCGGTGATTCTCGGCCATGTCGAGTTGATCGAGGTGATTCTCGGTGAACAGGCCGAGCCGGTGCGCGAAGAAATCGCCACCATCATCCATCAGGTCGAGCGCATTCGCGCGCTGGTCGATAACCTGCGTCAGTACGCGCGCGACCCGCTCGCCTCCAACGACATTGGCGACGGCAACTCACTGACACCGTCACTCGGTGCGCCTCACCTCAGCCAGATTCATCCCGATGAGGCGATCCACAGTGTCGAGGTGCTGGTCAGGCACGCGCTGGATCATCATGGCCATCAATTGCAGCATGAGCTGGCGGCGACGCGCTTGATCGAGGCCGACCGCGCGCAACTGACCCAGGTGCTGGTCAATCTGCTGATCAACGCCATCGAGATGGCGCCTGCGCCGGATACGCTGTGCATCACCAGCCGTGATCGTGATGCGGCGCTGGCCGTGATGAATGGCGAGCCAAACAGCCGTCCGGATACATCAACCTCAGTGCCAGCAGCAGTGCCAGCGCCAACAGCGGAGCTCGCCCCCGTGGCGGGGGTCGAGATACGCGTCATCGATCACGGCGCTGGCGTGCCCGAGCACCTGAAGTCACGCATCTTCACGCCCTTCTTTACCACGCGCGCCAATGGCTCGGGCATCGGTCTGTCGGTCTCATCGGGCTTGATCACCCAGCTGGGGGGCAGGCTATGGCTGGAAGATACGCCCGGTGGCGGTGCCACCTTCTGCCTGTGGCTGCCGTGCATCGCACGCCGGCATCACGAGGATGATCAAGGGCGCCATCTGCTCGAGACGCTCAGCGCCGGGGGCAGCAGTCGCTCGCCTTGAGCCACACGCGGCTGATGAACACACCTGGGCGTGGCGAGGCGCACTGCCACGCACTCCCACCCGCGTGCTAGCCTGCGCGCATGCTCACTCAATCAGGCACCACTGATGTCGCACGATAGCTCCCCTACTGCCCCCGAACCTCTCACTGCCGGCAAGGCAGCGCAGACCACTAACGGCCAGGAAATGGCAGACGAGGAAATGGCAGCGTCTCGCACGCTGGGCAAGCGGCTGCGCGAACTGCGCACGCGTCATGGCCTCTCTCAGCGTGAACTGGCCAAGCGCGCCCAGGTGACCAATTCGACCATCTCGCAGGTCGAGCAGGACGCGGTAAGCCCTTCCGTCAGCTCGCTGAACAAGATTCTCGAGGTATTTCCGATCTCGCTGAGCGACTTCTTCAGCGATGAGGTGCCCGTCAAACCACCACGCATCCTGCGTGACAGCGAGCATGAGCCGATTGCGGGCTGTGGACCGGGACTCACGCTGCGGCGCATTGATCAATCCCGGCAGACATCGCCACAGCCCCAGGTCGAGCTGGGCAGCCTCGCACCGGGGTGCAGCGCCTATCTGCAGGCCGCGCATGACAGCCTGGTGCTGGTCACGCACGGCGCACTGTGTATCGAGTTCCCCGCTACGGCGGCCTGCCAGGAGGCACTTCTCGAATGTGGTGATGCTGCGCGACTGCATGCCGGAGAGCGCTATCAACTGCACTGGCGCAAGCCGGCGGCGTCACAAGCCGCCAACAGTGAAGTCACCCACCACGAGACCTCCGACGCTGCCGAGGCCCCAGACTGCCAGTGGCTATGCATCGCACAGAGTCGCTAGGCAGGTATTCGCTCGAGAACTGCTCGGCCCTGGCCAGCACGCCCTTGACCAGTAAGCCCCTGGCCAGCTCGGCCGGGTGGGCGTGAAGCACGTCGCTAGCCTCTTGCAGCGCGGGAGGGAGGCTGGCCTGCAGCATCAGGCGACTGCTCGCGCACCTCATCCCAGGGGTCATTGGTGGCCGGCTCGGCCAGGAAACGCTCCACCATGGTGTGCGGACAGAAATCTGCCAACCATTCCTCGCGAATCGGATAGCCCTCCTCTGCCAACAACTCGTTCATGCGTCGCGCGAGGCCTTCAGCGGAATGCGGCGCGATGGCGTGTTCCAGCTCGCCCTTGAGGATCTCGCGTATTCCACCACGGCAATCCACCGAGACCACCGGTGTGCCGCAGGCCAGCGCCTCCATCAGCACGATCCCCATGCCCTCGACACGCGAGCTGAGCACGAACAACTTGGCGGCACGCATCCAGGCATAGGGGTTGTCACGCTGACCGGCGAAGATCACCCGCTCGGCGATGCCAAGCCTTTCAGCCTGGGCTTCCAGGGCTTCACGGCAATTGCCTGCCCCCACGATCACCAGCGGCTCCTTCGGATTGGCCAGGGCATAAGCCTCGAGCAACAGGGCGTGATCTTTCTGCGGCACCAGACGCGCCACATTGAGAATGAAGGGCTCAGCGGGGATATCCGGCTCATCCATGGCGGCCTGCTCGCGGATCCGGGTGATCGGACAGGCATTGACGATCGTCTCGATATGCGCCGGCGTCACCCCATGCTGGCGAGCAATGTCACGAGCCCCTTGCGCCACATCCTCGGACACCGCCACCAGATGCTTGTCTTCCAGCAGGCAACGGGCAAACATGCGCTGCTTCCACTGCGGGCCGCTAAAGTTGACGCGATTTTCCAGCACGTAACGTGCACGGGAATCCTTGAAGCCCCACACCTGCTCGAAGGTTCCCAGGCCACGGAAGATGATGCGGTCAACCTTGCCGTGTTTCTGCTCGAATTCCTTGAGCCAAGCGGCGAATTCCTCGCCACCGGCCTTGCCGACCCACACGAAATTGGAGCGGCGGATGACGGGATTGAGCACCAGACGTGACGCCAGTGTCGTCAGGGCGCCGCCGACGGAACGCTGGACGCGCTGCTGAATCGGCACGATGTGCTGCTGGACGCTGGCATCCTGCGGTTCAAGCACCTGATCACGACCGCGCCAGATGACCATATGCGTCTCGTGGTCATTCGCGGCAAGACTGTCGGCAAGATTGACCGCCACTCGCTCCATGCCGCCCATTTTCAGGCTTCTCACTACGACCAGGGTACGCAAGCATCACTCCTTCGAATGTCCGCCAGTACCGCTTTGGGTCTCGTGCAAGTCATGCGAAAACGATAGCTGGCGTCTGGTGGGAAAACGAAAAATGCAACTCACATATGCCAGTCGCTCAGCACACGGGAGTTGCATTTATCTGAACCGTCATTCGCGGAAATGTTCCCTGCAACCACTCATCAAATGGTAATCATTCTCCCTCTTTCGCCGGCGGCAGAATCAGGTTGAGCACGATGCCCAGAATGGCGGCCAGGCTCACGCCCTGCAGCGTGAACTGACCACCACCGACCTGCATGCCACCGATCCCGAACACCAGGATCAAGGAGGCGATCACCAGATTGCGCGGTGCGGTCAGTGAATCCCCCGCGCGCACCAGCGTGTTCATGCCGACCACCGCGATCGAACCGAACAGCAGGCACATGATGCCGCCCATCACCGGCGTGGGGATCGTCTGCAGCACGGCGCCGACCTTGCCGATGAAGGCCAGCGAGATCGCGACACAGGCCGCGACCGTCATTACGCGCGGATTGAAATTGCGGGTCAGCATCACCGCACCGGTCACTTCGGAATAGGTGGTATTGGGCGGACCACCGAACAGTGACGCTGCCGACGTCGCCAGGCCGTCACCGAGCAGCGTGCGATGCAGCCCCGGCTTCTTCAGGTAGTCGCGCCGTGTCACCGAGCCGATCGCCACCATGTCGCCGATGTGCTCGACGGCAGGCGCGATGGCGACGGGAATCATGAACAGAATGGCGGAAAATTCGAAGGTCGGCGCAGTGAAGCTTGGCAGCGCCAGCCACTCAGCCGCATGCACCGGCGAGAGATCGATCACTCCCATCAACAGTCCCAGCACATATCCCGTCAGGATACCGCCGAGGATCGGCACCAGACGCAACATGCCCCGCCCGAAGATCGACAGCACCAGCGTCACGCCAAGACTGGCCAATGACAATGTCAGCGCCTGGGTATGCGAGATGTTGTCGCTGAATTCGCCGGTGGCCATCTGCACCGCCGTCGGTGCCAGCGCCAGCCCGATGACCATGATCACCGGACCGACCACGACGGCCGGCAGCAGGCGATGCACGATGCCGACACCCTTGAGACGAATGCATTGCGCCAGCAGCACATAGACCAAGCCCGCGACGAACAAACCGCCCATGGTGGCAGGAATGCCGAAGTTCGCGACCGAGCTCTGGATAGGCGCAATGAAGGCAAACGATGAGGCGAGGAAGACCGGCACGCTGGCCTTGGTCACGCACTGGAAGACCAGGGTGCCGACACCGGCCGTGAACAGGGCGACGTTGGGGTCAAGCCCGGTCAGCAACGGGACCAGCACCAGCGCACCAAAGGCGACGAACAGCATCTGCGCGCCGGTGACGAGCGTCGTCAGCGAGAAGCCTTCCTGTTCCGGCAAGGGCACATGGGCAGACGACGCATGGGGAGAGGAGGTATCAGAGGACGGTGATGAAGACGACATGGCAGCACTTCTTTTCACGGGCGGAGGAGTCAACCGCCTGATCCTGACTGCTCAGACAGGTCAGACAGATACAAAAACGCCCCGCGCAGATGCGCAGGGCGTTGTCATCTCTGGCGGGCGCTTAGCGCGTACCGAAGATCTTGTCACCAGCATCGCCGAGACCCGGCACGATGTAACCGTTCTCGTCGAGGCGGTCATCGACAGAGGCGGTGTAGATCTCGATGTCCGGGTAGGATTCCTGCACCTTGGCGATCCCCTCAGGCGCCGCGACCAGCACGATGACCTTGATCTGCTGGCAGCCCTTGGCCTTGAGCATGTCCAGTGTGGCGATCATGGAGCCGCCGGTCGCCAGCATCGGGTCGATCACGATGGCCAGACGCTCGTCGAGATCTGACACGAACTTCTCGAAATACGGTACCGGCTCCAGCGTCTCTTCATCACGGTACAGACCCACGACGCTGATGCGTGCCGGGGGGATCAGGTCCGTCACGCCATCCAGCATGCCCAGGCCGGCGCGCAGGATCGGGACGATGGTCACTTTCTTGCCCTTGATGGTCTGGACATCCAGCTCGTTGCCGCTCCAGGCATCAATGGTGGTAGTTTCCAGCTCCAGGTCCTGGGTTGCCTCATAGGTCAACAGCTTGGCGACCTCACTGGCCAGCTCACGGAAGCTCTTGGTGCTGATGCCTGCTGCACGCATCAGGCCGAGCTTGTGCTGGACCAGTGGATGATTGATGGCATGGACGCTCATGGAAATACCTCTTGGGACAGAAGATGGTGCAAACGATACGCAGCACTACCCCCGCCGGCTCGGACGATAGCAGCGGGAAGGCTGGTAAATTGAGCGCATTCTAGCGGAAGCAGGCTTACAAGTTAAGTACCACCACCCTGTCCCCCTTACCTTTAGCCACAAGGGCTAAGCCTCCGTGCCAGCAACACAATCCTCGCCCTGAGCAGGTATCCAGAGTTGTTTTCGTAACCGAACAGTAACTATTCATGGAGATAACCTTACAGCATTGCTTAGAAAGCACACAAACATTATCATATGTAAATATCAAAAGTATTTTACACGAGAGGAATTAATGCTACCTATATTTATATCATGCGATGAAAATTACTCCGCGCATCTTGCTACCACTATCATATCGGCAATCATCAATTGTAAAGAGCCTGAAAAGCTCAAGTTTATTATTGGTGACGCTGGGCTCAAAGCAGACACAAGATCAACATTGACATCCATGATAGAAAAATATGGATCTCATGTGGCATTTGTTTATCTAGACGACAGTAAATTTAGTGGCCTGAAAATAAAGCGCTACGGCAAGTCAATTTATTTCAGATTCTACCTTGATGAATTGCTTGATGATGAAGAACTAGTTCTATGTTTGGATTGTGACACTGTTGTCGTCGGCGATTTATTAGATATATATAGTGAAACCCGTGGGGAAAGTTTCACAATTGCTGCTGTGGAAAATATCGGCAGATCTCCATATAGTCGCCTTGGTTTGAAAAAAGGTGATTACTTCAACTGTGGATTAATGCTTATCAATATGAAGCAGTGGAAAGAAGAAAAAATAGGAAAGAGAGGGCTGGAGTTTTTATTAGCTCACCCTGAATTGTGTGCACACAATGAACAATGCGCAATTAACAAAGTCGCCCAAGGGGAATGGTATCGTCTTCCATTGACTTGGAATGCTCAACGACCTGCCTATAAAATTTTAGAAAAGCGTATGAACGAACAGCATAGGGATAAAAATGAATTCTTGAAATCAATTCAGGAACCGATCATGGTTCACTATATGGGAAAAAACAGTAAACCATGGGATGCTCATAGCTTGCATCCATTAAAAGCATTATATACTATTTATCGTCGCAAAACCCCATGGCCAGTTAAAACCCAGAAAACTGCATTACATAGAAGAATAAGATTCTATGCATCAGTACAGAAAATTTATCTCTACGAAAAGAGGAAAAGAATGAGCAAACAATTGATCGACATACACAAAAACGCCTAACCTTGGTTGGCGCAAAACTAACGCGCCAACCATAATAGGGCGGAATCATTTTTGCATACTAAGTCGTGGCCATCCTCCCTAAACTGAATATTGCTATTGAAAAACCACATACACCTTTATTTTAAATGCATCGCACTAACAACAAGAGCATATATCTTATGCAAAGACTATGGAAACGCAAAACGGATATTGCTCTTTTGCCATCCTGTAAGCATAGTTGTATAACTCGCTCAAAGCATCAAAGCTTCTAGCATAGTGCTAGAAACTTAAACATACATACGCGACCGGATAAAGATGATTATAAAAAGCTTAGTAAAACATAATGTCTCTAAAGGTAAATATATAGAGCATTACATAAAGAAAGGCTACAATTCACTACCATCTTATTTTTCAAAACCATTGGAAATAGATACATTATTTGTTTTTATTGCAGGATGTGGGCATAGTGGTACTACACTGCTGGCGGCTAAACTTAGCAACCACTCGGCGATACTTGGCATCGGTAGAGAAACTGGAATACTCTCTCCAGGACGTAACTCAATCACTGCTATAAAAGCGGTGCTTCGTGAATGGAACTACTTCTCACAAATACATGGACACACCTGCATATTAGAAAAAACCCCAAAGCACATATATGCATATCAGCAGGTTCAAAGTGTATTACCTAACAACAAGTTCATTATTATGCTAAGAAACCCACTGGATACGATAGCGTCGCTATTTAAAAGATTTGGCGACTTGGAATTCTGTATCGATAGATGGATTTATGATAATAGTGAAGCCCTAGCACTACAAAAGAACAGCAATGTAATCTATATAAAATATGAAGATTTGACAGATAACCCGGAAGATACCTTAATAAAAGCACTGGAATTTTTAGGATATGAATATGAAGAAAATGTACTAGGCTCAGAGGAAACCATCTATAACAAAAGTCCACAAAAGAGAAACATGAAATTGAGGGAGGAGCAAGTGAGTCGCCCTATAAGGCCTAACATGGGAGGGTGGAAAAAGGTTTTCGATGTAGATCAAGCTAAATACATCCTATCAAGAGTAGAAAATATTTCCAGAAAATTAAATTACAAAGACTCATTATAACTTTCAAGCAGTGCAATACCTTAACAATTCATTCAGGTATTGCACTGGCGATTATATCTTTGAGCTTCTCCACTTCTACCTAACTCTATATACAACGAGTTATCAGGCCCAGTATTTAAAACAGCAACTCGCATACATAGTGACTAATGATATCATGCGAGTCAAATTGAGACTTTGTGTCTTATTGACAAGCAGGCAAAATAAAAGATAAAAAAGAAGTGGGTTTAACAACTAGTGAGCACCTCCCCCCCTAGTTGAAAAACTAATAAAAAACTATGATTCAAGATTACAGCCTATGACTATGTTCGAATATTTCATACCTTGAAAACCAACTTGCAATCAGCGTCAATATATCTGGCATTGGGCAACAACTCATGTTGCCCAGAGATTTTTGTCGTAAATATACTCTTATACGTTTCTAATATTTCGTCAGACTTGAAACACTAGTGAAACGTAACAACCTTTAGTCGACGCTCACAGATAAACCTGCATAAAAGTAATAACACTTCACACTTTAAGTTAAAAGTTAATCTATCTCCTTTAAAGCATCTGCATAGCTTTTCAGTATACTTAATTGAAGCTTATTAATTACGTCCAACTCAACTGTAGCGGAGCTTTCCTTCAAAAGGTCAAAATTGATTTCCTCAAATTTTTCAAAATTTAAATCAAAACTCCTGCCAACTGAAGAGAAATAATCATAAAATTTAAATCTCCCCCCAGAGTGAAGCGCTCCATTATAGAACCAGCAGTTAGGAATTTCATATGCATCAGAAAGGATTAAACCATGCAAGCTTTGACTTAGAATCAACTCACACGACTTTATTTGGGTGATAACACGTTCAAGATCGTCTGTACGAAAATCAATCTTGATGCTACCAGCTATTCTTTCACAGAGAGCGTCCCATTCAGGATCATCAATAGTAGAAATGTGTGGTATAAACCCAACCTTGTATGACTGAGGTATATCGTCATTATAAATTAAAGGCAGTAACAAACCTGGATCGCCGATCGGATAAGCTCGCTCACCAAGCCCTTCGAGCACTTGCTGAGTGAGATACCCTCTTACAGAATGAATCACGACCTTTTTACTGAAAGTTTTACCTAATGGCTTCAATCTTTTAAGAATAGAATTATGTTTAATATAAGGAGAGATCAACCCAGAGCCAACCACATGAATTTTTCCTTTTCTAGACTCAACCTTTTTATTGTTGACAAGCTTATTCAATATACTCCCAGTTGAAATCAAATCAGCTTCTTCAATCGTCGTCAATTCATGCTCAATAGAAAATTTTTTACTCAGTACAATAGAAGTAATTTCATCACCAAAATTGCACATACCACTGTTAGCTCGCCACCAATAAGCTTTCAACTTAACATCTCCTGTTTCACATTATAGCCAACGACCACAAATTGTTCGCCAAATATCTCTTCTTAATGCAGAGACTTGCTTTCGTGAATTGATAGCCCAGTAATCACTATCCTTGTAGCTACCACCGCCTTTCTTATTAATGCGATAATTAGCGATATCACTTTCAACTTGTGACTCAGGTAGTTGATCACAAAGTAATGGGTAAGAGGCATACGCTTTGAATCGTGTTGAATAGACACTATCTACTGCTTTACCTGAATAAGGATTTGAAGAAATTTTCTTCATTCCTTTTCGTGAGAGCAAGTATGCATGCCCGCCCGTCAACTTGGCTCTTACAACCCCCCTGTAAGGTATCAACCACATTCTACCAAGCATGCCGCCCAAGTAAAAAATCTCAGGGTTTCGTAGCTTCATGAATGTATTGATACGTCTTATTTTTGATTCACGAGGCATCGACAGGGTCGCATCATCTTCAAGAATCAATACCCTTTGATAACCTCGCTGCAGTGCTAAAGTCGCACACGCACGATGCGACTCATAACATCCTCTTTCCGGATTAGAGTCATCACGCTCTGCGAGATAGAATTCGATATTCAAGCCCAAGGGTTCGAATTCTTTCACCAGATGAGCCCTACGATCATAACGATCCTTGAGACTGATGCAGAAAACTCCATCGACTTCCAATGTAGACATGGTCTGCTCCGTCCGTGATGACGTTCTAGGGATGATATTTACTCACTGGAAGGCAACTGCCAGTCGATCGGCTTTTCCCCACGCGCTTCCAGCCAGGCGTTGGCTTGCGAGAAGTGGCGAGAGCCGAAGAAACCGCGGTGCGCTGCGAGGGGGGATGGGTGCGGCGCGTGGAGCACCAGGTGCTTCTGGGTGTCCACAGCGCGGGCCTTCTTCTGGGCATGACTGCCCCAGAGCAGGAAGACGACACCCTCACAGTGCTGGTTGATCACGTCGATGGCGCGGTCGGTGAATTGCTCCCACCCCTGCTTCTGATGCGAGGCGGCCTTGCCCTGCTCGACGGTCAGCACGCTGTTGAGCAGCAAGACGCCCTGCTTCGCCCAGCTTTCAAGGAAGCCGTGATCGACGGGTTCAACGCCGACATCGGTGGCCAGTTCCTTGTAGATGTTCTTCAGCGAAGGCGGCGGGCGTACGCCGGGGCGTACCGAGAAGCACAGTCCATGCGCCTGGCCCGGGCCGTGGTACGGGTCCTGGCCGAGGATCACGACCTTGACGTTGGAGAGCGGCGTCAGCCAGAAGGCGCGGAACCAGTCATCGGAGTGCGGATAGATGACCTTGCCGGCATCTTTCTCGGCGCGCAGAAAGTCGCGCAGACGCTGCATGTAATCAGCCTGAAACTCTTGGCCAAGATGCGCCTGCCAATCGGCAGGCAGCACCTCGGAGCGGCCAGTCGCGGCAGTCTCCAACGGCATGTCAGCTATCGCTCTCTTGCTTCTTGAGCTGCTCGGCGATCGGCTCGACGTAGGCGATACCCATGTCCCACGGGAACTGGATCCAGCAGTTCTGCGGCACTTCGGTGATGAAGCCATCGACCAGCGGACGCCCTTCCGGCTTGGCATAGACGGTCACGAAGTGCGCCTTGGGCAGCATGTCACGCACCGCACGTGCGGTATTGCCGGTGTCGACCAGGTCATCGACCAGCAGCCAGCCGTCACCGTCGTGGTCGACGCCCTTGACCACTTCCAGACCACCCTGCTCCATGTGGTCGTGATAGCTCTTGATGCACACGGTATCGATGTGGCGGATACCCAGCTCGCGGGCGATCAGGCCGGCCGGAATCAGGCCACCGCGGGTGATGGCGATGATGCCCTTGAAGTCGCGACCGCTGAGGTCGTGACACAGCGCGCGCACATCACGGTGCAGCTGGTCCCAGGAGACGATGAAGTGGTCGTGGTAGCGTTCGGAAGACATGTGGGTCACTCGCAATGACGAAACAGAAGGAAAGCATGGTGGCTGGCGCGCCACCGCACAAGGGGAAGATCCACTCAGCCACGCCAGAGCGCGGACAAGGGCCTCAGATTCGCTGCCCGCAGCAACGACGATGGCCCTGCCAGAAGACAGGGCCATCGCGTCAAGCCGGCATTACTCGGATTCGGTGAAGCTGCACGCCGCGAAGACACTGTGGCCTTCTTCACGAATGCGCGCGGAGCCGCCGATTTCCGGCAGATCGATGATGGCTGCCGTCTCGACGACCACACCACCGGTGCGCTCGATCAGCTTGCAGGCCGCCAGCATGGTGCCGCCGGTGGCGATCAGGTCATCCATCACCAGGATGCGATCGCCTTCACGGAAGGCATCGGAGTGCAGCTCGACGGTGGACTCACCATATTCCAGCGAGTAGGTCTCGCTGATGGTCTTGAACGGCAGCTTGCCCTTCTTGCGCACCGGCACGAAGCTGCAGCCCAGCTCGTAGGCCAGCGGAGCACCGATGATGAAGCCACGCGCATCGATGGCGGCGATGGCGTCGATCTCCATCTCCTGATAGCGGTGCACGAAGGAGTCGATCAGCTTGCGGAACGCGGCGGAGTTCTGCAGCACCGGCGTGATGTCACGGAAGTTGACACCTTCCTGGGGCCAGTCCGGCACGGTGCGGATGACAGACTTGATGTAGTCGCTGTAGATGCTCATTAGAGGGCTCCGTCGAGGAACAGGTATTTGCAGGCGAACAGGATGGCGAGAATCACCAGCCCCGGGCTCAGATCACGATAACGGCCGGAGAACAGCTTGATCACGGCGTAGCTGATGAAGCCCAGCGCGATCCCGTTGGCAATCGAGTAGGTCAGCGGCATCACCAGGGTGGCGATCACCACCGGTGCCGCTTCAGTAATGTCGTTCCAGTCGATGCGTGCCAGGCCGCCCGTCATCAGGCAGGCGACATACAACAGCGCACCGGCAGTGGCGAAGGCCGGAATCGAGGTCGCCAGCGGCGACAGGAACAGGCTGACGAGGAACAGGCCGGCAACGACGACGGCCGTCAGGCCGGTACGTCCGCCGGCGGCCACGCCGGTGGCGGATTCGATGTAGCTGGTCACGTTCGAGGTGCCCATGACAGAGCCGACCATGGTGGCACTGGAGTCTGCCATCAAGGCCCGTCCCAGGCGCGGCAGATGGCCACGTTCATTGGTCAGGCCAGCCTGCTGGGAGACGGCGATCAGCGTGCCCGAGGTGTCGAACAGATCGACGAACAGGAAGGCGAAGATGATCGACACCATGCCCAGGTTGAAGGCGCCGGCGATATCGAGCTCCGCCAATGTCGGCAGCATGCTCGGCGGCATCGAGGCAAAGCCGTGGAAATCGTTGTTGCCGGTCAGGGTCGCCAGCAGAGTCACGAGCAGTATGCCGATCATCACCGCACCGATCACTTTGCGGTAGGACAGCGCGACGATCAGGAAGAACGAGAGCAATGCATACATGGCCGCCGGCGAGGATAGATCGCCCAGCGTGACCAGCGTGCCGGGAGCGTCGACGACGATGCCGCTGCCCTGCAGGGCAATGATCGCCATGAACAGGCCGATGCCCGCGGCGATGCCGGTCTTCAGCGAAGCGGGAATGGCATTGATGATCCACTCGCGAATCTTGAAGGCGGACAGCAGGAAGAAGCTCACCCCGGACAGGAAGACCGCGCCCAGCGCGACCTGCCAGGGCACGCCCATCTGGCCGGCGACCGTATAGGTGAAGAAGGCCGTCAGCCCCATGCCCGGCGCCAGCGCGATCGGGTAGTTGGCGTAAAGGCCCATGATCAGACAGCCGATGGCGGCCGCCAGACAGGTCGCGACGAACACGGCGCCGTGATCCATGCCGGTGGAGGCCAGCATCGAGGGAGCCACGAAGATGATATAGGCCATCGCGAGGAAGGAGGTAAATCCTGCGATGACTTCGGTACGCACATTGGTACCGTGCTCGGAGAGCTTGAAAAGACGTTCCAGCATTGAGGTAGCCCCTATCCTTGAGCAGTGCCTGTCCGGCAAGGCGCAGTGGTCGGTGATTGTCAGAATCAGCAGATCAAGACGAACTCGCTCGGACAGGTATGCCGCACAGGGCGTCGGATGAAGCTTTTCCCCTGTTCAGCCTGCCTGAACCACGATGCCCCGCCAGCGGCAGGGCATCGAAAGGCGCAACATGGTACCCAAAGGTCTGCAGCGAATCGAGCATTCCCGGCATATTTCCTGACCAGTCAGACGAGTTCTGGCGTCCTGCCAGTGAGTTGATCCGCTGCAGACTTGCAAGCCTCATGCCAGACGGGAGGCCATGACCCGCTCGACGGTCTCGACAATGGCCTGGGTCTGCGGGTCGACTTCAAGGTTGACCTGATCACCGACGGCGCGCACGCCCATCAGGGTGCGCTCGAGCGTCTCGGGAATCAGATTGACGCAGAAGCGTGTGCCCTGCACCTCCCCGATCGTCAGGCTGACACCGTCAAGTCCCACATAGCCCTTGTCGAACAGAAAACGCATCAGCTCGGCCGGTGCCTGGAACCAGATACGACGATTGTCGGCGGTGGCCTCGATGGCATCGATGGTCACCATCGCCATCACGTGCCCGGACATCGAGTGCCCGCCGATCTCGTCGCCGAAGCGTGCCGCTCGCTCCACGTTCACGACACTTCCCACCTCGAGTTCGCCCAGATTGGTCAGACGCAGCGTCTCGCGCATCAGGTCAAAGCTGGCCAGTTGACCCTCAAGCGCCGTCACGGTCAGACAGCAACCGTTATGGGCCACCGAGGCCCCCAGCTCCAGCCCCGCCTCCAGTCCCGCCGGCAACCGGACCTGATGCGTGCGAAAGTCAGTGCGTTCTTCAATGGCCACCACTTCCGCCATGCCTTGTACGATACCCGTGAACATGCGTGATCTTTCCTTGCACTGCTGCTTCTTGCTGTCGAGAAGCCGTGAATAAGGGACGGCATGCAGCAGCGAGATGACCGGCATGCCCAGCCGAAATCCTAGCATGGTGGACTAGCTGTCGACATGCTGGCGTTGCCGCCCTCGCCACCCGCCTCTCGCCACAGACAAGCACGACTGCCACCGCGAACGTAGAGCAGACAGAGCGGGCCGCAACTCATGCCCGAGTGACCGTCAAGACAGGAAAGCCGTCGATGCCTGTTGAAACCCGCGTCACGACTAGAGCCTTGTAAGAAATGGCTTACAGAGCGTATCGCCAAATTGCCATATCGAACGACAGTTCGAATAAACGTCCAGCGCAAGACCAAAGTCGTTGACACCCCCAAGGTGACTGATAGAATGCGCCTCAAATCTGTTTGGCGCCGATTTGTACCCGGATTGCGGGCGCCCACCACGAGAGCTGGTCTCACGGGGTGCAAGTTCTGCTAAAAGGGTGTGTCCAGCGTTGATGGCCACCCGTCTTGGGTGGTCTTTTTTCTCCCCACTGGATCGCTCCCCTCTTCGCTGTCTGCCATGTGCGCAGACGCCGGCAGAACGTTCTGTCCTCTACAGACCTTCGCCCGCAATCCGGTTGGTGCCTTAACCACTCGGACCCCCATGATCACACTCAAGAACGTCTCCAAGACTTACGGCAGTGGTGACAAGGCCGTGGTCGCGCTCAAGGATGCCAGCCTCACGGTTCCTCAGGGCGCCATTACCGGTGTCATCGGCCTGTCCGGTGCCGGCAAGTCGACCCTCATTCGCTGCGTCAATCTGCTCGAACGCCCCACTGCCGGTAGCGTCGTCGTCGATGGCCAGGAACTGACCGAGCTCGACGAGTCCGCCCTGCGCAGCGCTCGTCACCAGATCGGCATGATCTTCCAGCATTTCAATCTGCTCTCCTCACGCACAGTCTTCGCCAATGTGGCGCTGCCGCTGGAGCTGGCTGGCATCTCGAAGGACGAGATCAAAAAGCGCGTCGAGCCATTGCTGGAGCTGACCGGCCTGAGCGACAAGGCCGGCCAGTATCCTGCCCAGCTGTCCGGCGGCCAGAAACAGCGTGTGGCCATCGCCCGTGCGCTGGCCAGCCGCCCCAAGGTGCTGCTGTGCGACGAGGCCACCTCGGCCCTCGACCCGCAGACCACCGCCTCCATCCTTGAGCTGCTCAAGGACATCAACACCAAGCTGGGCCTGACGATTCTGCTGATCACCCACGAGATGGAAGTGGTCAAGAGCATCTGTGATCAGGTCGCCCTGATCAGCGGCGGTGAACTGGTGGAAGTGGCCTCGGTGGGCGATTTCTTCACCGCACCGCAGACCCGCCTGGGCCGCGAGTTCCTCAATGACTTCCTGGAGCTTGAGCCGCCGCGTGCGCTGGTCGAGCGCCTCGAAGCCACCGCCGGCCCGCACACCCACCCGGTGGTGCGCCTGGCCTTCAGCGGCGACGCCGTCTCCACTCCACTGATCTCCCGTCTGGCGCGTGAATGCCAGGTGGATGTCAGCATCCTGCAGGCCAAGGTGGAATCCATTCAGGACCGCACCCTGGGCCTGATGATCGCCGAACTGATGGGCGACAGCGGCCAGACCCAGCAAGCGCTCGATTATCTCGAATCCCACGACCTGAAAGTGGAGGTGCTCGGCCATGTCACCCGCACTGCTTGAACTCGTCCTGTCCTCCACCCTCGAGACCCTGTACATGGTCGCGGTGGCAGGCCTGATCTCCGCGGCACTCGGCATTCCGCTGGGCGTGGCACTCTACACCTCGCGCCCCGGCCAGATTCTCGCGCGCCCGGCACTCAACAGCGTGCTGAGCATCATCACCAACATCGGTCGCTCGGTGCCGTTCATCATCCTGATGGTGGCAATCATCCCGCTGACGCGCCTGATCGCGGGCAGCTCGATCGGCACCAATGCCGCCATCGTACCGCTGACCATCGCCTCGATTCCCTTCGTCGCCCGCCTGATCGAAGGCGCGCTGAATGAAGTCGGCCCCGGGCTGGTCGAGGCCGCACAGGCCATGGGCGCCACGCCGATGCAGATCATCACCAAGGTACTGCTGCCGGAAGCACGCGGCGGCATCATCAATGGCCTGACCATCACCGTGGTGACGCTGATCAGCTATTCCGCCATGGCCGGCACCGTCGGTGGCGGCGGCCTGGGGGATCTCGGCATTCGCTACGGCTACAACCGCTTCGACCCGATGGTGATGCTGGTGACCGTGGTCATCCTCGTCGTCATGGTGCAGGGCTTCCAGAGCCTGGGCGACCATCTGGTGCGCAAGTCGAACCACAAGTAAGCGTCGTTCCATGAGCGGTGACTGATATAGAAGTGGCGTTCGATCTACAAATCACACGGCTTTCGGTATCGTGACGGCTCATCACAATGAGCCGTCACTCATAACATCCCGCGGACCCCGCCGGTCACGTCGGATCACAAGGAGAACATCGATGCGCAACATGCTGACCACGCTTTCTTCCCCGCTGCGCCTTGCCGGTGCCGCCACCCTGCTCGGCGCCACCCTGCTGGCAGGCTGCGGCAACGACGCGTCCGACGAGAATACCCTCAAGATGGGTACCGTCGCAGGCCCGGAAACCGAAGTGATGAAGGTCGCGGCCGAGATCGCCAAGGAAAAGTACGACCTGAACGTCGAGATCACCGAGTTCACCGACTACGTGTCTCCCAACGCCGCGCTGGCCGACGGCTCTCTGGATGCCAACGCCTACCAGCACCAGCCGTACATGGAATCCATGGTGCGTGAGCGTGGCTACAAGTTCGCCAGCGCCGGCAAGACCTTCGTGTACCCGATCGGTGCCTACTCCGAGAAGTACGCAGACATCAGCGAACTGCCGGACGGCGCGACCATCGCCCTGCCGAACGATCCGTCCAATGAAGGCCGCTCCCTGATCCTGATGCACGACCTGGGCATGATCGAGCTGACCGACAAGGGCAACCTCGAAGCGACCCCGATCGACGTCGCCAAGAACCCGCATGACTACCAGTTCAAGGAAATCGAGGCTGCCCAGCTGCCGCGCATCCTGCCGGACGTCGACCTGGCCTTCATCAACAACACCTTCGCCCAGCCGGCTGGCTTGAAGCCGGAAGACGCGCTGATCCGTGAAGGCGCCGAGTCTCCGTACGTCAACCTGATTGTCGTGCGTCAGGGCGATGAAGACAGCGAGAAGGTGCAGAAGCTGGTCAAGGCCTACCAGACGCCGGAAGTCGAAGCCAAGGCGGAAGAGCTGTTCAAGGGCGCGGCGGTGCCGGGCTGGAAGTAAGCCTCACCCCACGTCACTGACAGACGCCTGAACGCAAAGCGCCGACCACTGGTCGGCGCTTTTGCATCCGGTGGATGACTCATCTCATCACGCATCTCATCGCGCCCAGATGCCGGCGCAGCGCGAGAAGACACACGCGCAGGACACGCTTGAAACAGGCGACCCGCGACCGCATTCCTGCGCCATCTCCCCACTTACCTATCCATCAGGAGCCCTCATGGCCACTCGCCCCGACTATTTACTGCTGGCCCGCCAGCTGGATGCCATCCTCGATACCCGCGACTGGCTGACCAATGCCTCCCAGACGGCTGCCTTCGTCAACATGACGGTGGAGAACCTCAACTGGGCAGGCTTCTATGTGCAACGTCAGCCGCAGGTCCTGCACCTGGGGCCATTCCAGGGTCAGCCGGCCTGCCACCCGATTCCCTTCACCAAGGGCGTGTGTGGCGCCGCCGCCACCGAGCGCACCACCCAGCGTGTCGCGGATGTACACGCCTTCCCGGGCCATATCGCCTGTGACGCCGCCTCGCGCAGCGAGCTGGTCATCCCGGTGCTCATCGAGCAGGACGGCCAGCAAGTGCTGTGGGGTGTGCTGGACCTGGACAGCCCGAGCCCCGAGCGCTTCGACGAAGAGGACCAGGCCGGCATCGAGCGTCTGGTCGAGATCTTCATCGCCTCCAGCGACTTCGACAGCGTTCCTGCCTGACAAACTGAGCGCCCGTCTGACAGGCAGCCTGAACGTCAGCATCACGCTCTGCCGCCCGCCGCGCCACCCGCACGGCGGGCGGTTTGCGTTGCGGCCTGTCAGGCCTTGCACAGCCCCGTGCGAGATGACAGGTTAAGAGCTCTCGCCCCCGACAGGAGCCAAACATGTCATCCCGGTCGCCATCTCATCCCTCGTCGCCCTCTACTTCGCCCTCCACATCATCCTCTACATCCCCGGATTCGCCGCCCCCACACGCGGAGGCCTCGCTGCAAAATCACGACGATGCGCATGCCGGCCTTGAGCGAGTCATCAAGCATCTTGAGCGTATCAAGGCCTTCACGGCGCGCACCGGCAATGACCTCGGCGCCAAGCGCACCCTGCTTGAGGCCTACTTCGCTGCCGACGCCAGCATTCTCGACACCGGCGTGACACCGCGTCTCGCGATGGTACCGGGTGGCGAGGGAGAGCGTGTCTGTGAGGTATTGCCGGCACCCGATGACGCACCAGCGCGCCCGCGTCGCCTGCTGTATGTGCATGGCGGCAGCTGGATCGCAGGCTCGCCTGCCGGCCATCGCCCTCTGGCCAGCCGTCTGGGGCGAGCGGCACGCGCCCAGACCTACACCCTGGATTACCGCCTCGCGCCCGAGGCCGCCTTCCCGGCCGGCCTGCAGGACGTGCTGGCCGCGTGGCGCTGGCTGTGTGACGAATACCCGCAGGACCACCTGCTGCTGGCCGGTGACAGTGCGGGCGGCAACCTCACGCTGGCGGCCCTGAATGCGCTCAAGAGCGCAGGCGAGCGGCTGCCGGATGCGGTGATCGCCTTCTCGCCCGCCACGGACCTCAGCTGGGGCAGCGCCTCGCTGTCGCGCAAGGCCGAGGTGGACCCGATCCTCGATCCCAATCTGCTGCCCTTCGTGAGCATGGCCTATGTGCAGGACGGTACCGACATGAGCGATCCGCGCATCTCGCCGCTGGAGGGAAATCTGTTTGACCTGCCTCCGACGCTGATCCAGTGCGGCGAGGCGGAGATCCTGCTCGACGACAGCCGTCGCTACGCCACTCAGGCGCAGGACTGCGGCTCGCCCGTCACATTGAGTCTGTGGCCGGACATGCCGCATGTGTTCGTCGGCTTCGCTCCGCTGCTGAGCGCTGCCAATGCCGCCCTCAAGGAAGCACGCGAATTCCTCGACGAGACGCTTGCCTGAGCGGCGCGCACCAATCCCGCGGCAGATTTTCATGACACGCACACGAAAAAACGCCCGACTCGATGAGCCGGGCGTTTTCTGGAATCTGGTAGGACCAGGCGGATTTGAACCGCCGACCTCCACGATGTCAACGTGGCGCTCTAACCAACTGAGCTATGGTCCTGAAGTGTGGCAGATGACACAGGAACACTTGAAACATACCGTGGAACGGCTTGGTAGGACCAGGCGGATTTGAACCGCCGACCTCCACGATGTCAACGTGGCGCTCTAACCAACTGAGCTATGGTCCTGAATCAAGTGGCGCGATGTTGCCATCAGTGCCGATGCTGGTAGGACCAGGCGGATTTGAACCGCCGACCTCCACGATGTCAACGTGGCGCTCTAACCAACTGAGCTATGGTCCTATGTCAGCATGCTGAAATGCGAAGCAGTGTGATGCGAAGTGCTTTGCCCTGTCAGCGAGGACGTATTCTACGCAACTCCCGTTTTGATGCAACCCCCTGATGATAAAAAATTTTCTCGCCATTCCGCCTTGCCATGATCAGGTAAAAAGAACGGACACAGAGCGGGAACGGATCGGCCGCGCGCGGCACGCAAGCGAGGCTCGTCATCACGGCCAGGCCTGAAAAGAACTCACCCGGTCTGATCTGCTCTGCTCTGCCCTACGCCGCCAGCCACTCTTGCCCAATGGCACAAGGTTGGCTGGCAGCGCACGGACACGACAATGGCTGGCCGCAGCGCCTCGACGGCTAGAGGAAGACCCGACGCAGCGCAGCTGCCAACACGGCCCCCAGCAAGGGACCGGCGATCGGCACCCAGGCATACTGCCAGCCCGAACTGCCCTTGCCGGCAATCGGCAATACCCAATGCGCGATGCGCGGCGCCAGGTCACGCGCCGGGTTCATCGCGTTGCCGGTCTGCCCACCCAGCGACAGGCCGATCGCCCAGACCAGCACACCGATCAGATATGGCAGCGCCTGATCGGTGACCAGCGCGCTGTTGACCATGCTGCCGATGGCGAAGATGAGCACCACCGTCGCGATCGCTTCACTGATGACATTGGCCGTCTTGTTGGCCACTGCCGGATCAGTACAGAAGACCGCGCGTTTGCGCAGCGGGTCTCGGGTCACCTCCCAATGCGGGTAATAGGCCGCCCACACCAGCACCGCCCCCATGAAGCAGCCCAGCAGCTCCGCCAGCATCATCCTGGCGACCTTGAGCTCGTCGGTATGCACGCCCAGCAGGTATTTCGCGATCGTCACCGCCGGATTGAGATCGCCGTAGGGCGACCCTGTCGAGGTCGAGACCAGCACCCCGACCATCACGGCAAATCCCCAGCCGGCATTGATCATCAACCAGCTGGAACCCGCTCCCTTGGTGCCCCTGAGCATCGCATTGGCGACCACGCCACCTCCCAGCAGAATCATGAAGGTGGTGCCCAGAAACTCGCCCGTCATGACGTCAGTCCACATCTTGATGACCTCCGCCACTTGCCCCCCGTCAGTCGTCTACCGCCACCTCTCGCCCGCACGAACGCGCCCCATGACGATGGAGTGGTGCTATCGCCGGGGGAGGCGAGAAAAGGCGGAGACCCGAAATGACTTCGCCCCGTCGAGGGACGGGGCGAAGTCAGGCTACAGTGCCACAGGTGCAGGGGGCTGCTCCAGCGGATTGCGGCAAGGATTTGTTACAGCAGCAGATGCCACATGGAGGCCGCGATCAAGGCACCCGCCAGGGGGCCGGCGATCGGCACCCAGGCATACCCCCAGCCGGAGGCACCCTTGCCGTGGATCGGCAACAAGGAGTGCGCGATACGCGGGCCCAGATCACGTGCCGGGTTGATGGCATAACCGGTCGCGCCACCCAGCGAGAGGCCGATGGCCCATACCAGCATGCCGACCAGATACGGCAGCAGGCCAGCGCTGATGGTGCCGGAGCCGACGATGGCGCCGATACCGAAGATCAGCACCACGGTACCGATCACTTCGCTGAGCATGTTGCCCAGACGACACTCGACTGCCGGGTCGGTGCAGAACACCGCACGCTTGAGGCCAGCATCGCTGGTGCGCTTCCAGTGCGGCAGATAGGCCAGCCACACCATCACGGCACCGGCGAAACAACCGAGCATCTGCGCGATGACATGTCGCGCCACATCCATGAGGGTGGCATGCACCCCGAGCAGATACTTGGCCAGCGTCACCGCCGGATTGAGGTCCGCCTGGGGCGAACCGGTCGAGACGGCCACGAACACGCCGATCATCACGGCAAAGCCCCAGCCGGTGGTGATCACGATCCAGCCGGAACCATTGCCCTTGGTGTCAGACAACACCACATTGGCGACCACGCCACCGCCGAACAGGATAAGGAACAGACAGCCGAGAAACTCGCCTGTCATGACATCGGTCCACATGCTCAGTGGCCTCCGTCGCTTTTCACTCTTTCCACCGCTTCCAGCCAGCCGGCGTAGAGGCGCTCGCGCTGCTCTTCCGCCATTTCCGGCGCGAAGGTACGCTCGCAATGCCACAGCTCGCTGATCACATCCAGGCTTTCATACCAGCCGATATGCAGGCCGGCCAGATACGCGACGCCCAGCGCCGTGGTTTCCAGCACGCGCGGACGATCCACCTTCACGCCCAGCATGTCAGACAGGAACTGCATCACCCAGTTGTTGCTGACCATGCCGCCATCCACGCGCAGATTCGCGCAGTTGATGGCCACGTCATCCAGCATGCACTCCTGCAGGTCACGCGTCTGATAGCACACCGACTGCAGGCCGGCCGCCACGATATCGGTGATGCCGGTACCACGGGTCAGCCCCAGAATCGCGCCACGCGCCTGCGGGTCCCAGTGCGGTGCCCCAAGGCCAGTGAAGGCCGGCACCATGTAGACGCCGTGGTCGGCCTTGGCCGCACGCGCCAGCGGTTCGGTCTCGGAGGCATCGGAAAACAGCTTCAGGCCATCACGCAGCCACTGCACGGTTGCGCCCGCCACGAAGATGCTGCCTTCCATGGCATAGGTCGGCTTGCCATTGAGGCGATAACCCACCGTGGTCAGCAGACGATTGCGGGACAGCTCCATCTTCTCGCCGGTGTTCATGATCATGAAGCAGCCGGTGCCGTAGGTGCTCTTGCTCATGCCGGGCGTGAAGCAGGCCTGACCGACCAGCGCCGCCTGCTGATCGCCGGCCACGCCGCGAATCGGCATCGCCGCACCGAACAGCTGCGGATCGGTGGTGCCGAAATCATCACTGGAATCCAGCACTTGCGGCAGCAGGCTTTCCGGGATGCCGAACAGCTCCAGCAGCTCGCTGTCCCAGCACTGATCGACGATGTTGAAAAGGCAGGTACGCGAGGCGTTGGTGGCATCGGTGACGTGACGCTTGCCGGCGGTCAGCTTCCAGATCAGGTAGCTGTCGACGGTACCGAAGGCCAGCTCGCCCTTCTCGGCACGTGCGCGAACGCCTTCGACGTTCTCGAGAATCCAGCGCAGCTTGGTCGCGGAGAAATACGGGTCGATCAGCAGACCGGTCTTCTGCTGGATCATGTCACCATGACCGGCATCGGAAAGCTCACGACAGTACTCGTGGGTACGGCGGTCCTGCCAGACGATGGCGTTGTAGACCGGCACGCCGGTCTCGCGGTCCCAGACGATGGTGGTCTCACGCTGGTTGGTGATCCCGATGGCGGCCACCTGCTCGGCGCCGACATTGGTATTGATCAGCGACTGACGCACGGTGCGCTTCACCGACCCCCAGATATCATCGACGTTGTGCTCGACCCAACCGCTATCCGGGAAATGCTGCGGAAATTCTTCCTGGGCCAGACCTGTCACCGTCCCTTCACGATCGAACAGGATGGCGCGGGAGCTGGTGGTACCCTGGTCGATCGCGAGAATGCGCGTGGGTCCATCGACGCGAGAGTCTTTCTCTGGCTTGGGGCTAGACATTATGACTGTCCTTGGCTTCGAGGCTGCTTCTGAGAGTACACGTCAGCGGAGACTGCGGTACTTCACTATATTGGCTCGGGTATTATGTGAGGGCGACAGGAGAAAGCGGGTTGGCTTTGTCCTCTTCGCGCTTGGCAGGCGCAGCGAGAACACTTCCTCTTGAACCATCACAACCGAACACGAAATGTTCGTCTTCGAATATCGCTGCAAACGTTAGCGCCAAATGCGCGCTATCACAAACGTATTACCAATCAATATCATTGTACCTTGGTCTCATGTCCATTGCGCCGACATGGCCTGTTGCAGCTTCGCAACACCTTGACGCCATTCGTCAAATTGCACTGACGCCCCCCTGTTGGATTAGGATGTAGCCTCACTGGACGACCCCACTCCCCAACGGCAACCGTGATGCGCGCTTCCTGACATGAAGTGAACTCACGTTTCGCAAGCCGCTGACAACAAGAGAGCAGGATGATGCAGCCAAAGCGCCATCGCGCCATTGTCGAACTGATCACGCGTCAGGGATATGCCTCCATCGAGCAGCTGGCCAGTCACTTCGAGGTCACGCCGCAGACCATTCGTCGCGACCTCAATCAGCTATCCGAGGCCGGCGCGCTCAAGCGCGTACACGGTGGCGCGGGGCTTGAATCCAGTACCGTCAGCACCGCCTACAGCACCCGCAAGACATTGAACCTGGGCGCCAAGCGGCGCATGGCGGCCGCCCTGGCTAGGCAGATTCCTGACCACGCCTCGCTGTTCATCAACATCGGCACCAGCAACGAGATGGTGGCCGAGGCGCTATGTGATCACCACGGACTTGAAGTCATCACCAACAACCTGAACGTGGCGGCCATCCTCCAGCACAAGGAGGATTTCAATGTCATCGTGGCCGGCGGCATGGTGCGTTCTCGCGATGGCGGCATCATCGGTGAGGCCACCATCGACTTCATCAACCAGTTCAAGGTCGACTTCGGGATCATTGGCATCAGCGGCATCGATGAAGATGGCTCGCTGCTGGAATTCGACTATCAGGAAGTGCGTGTCGCCCAGGCAATCATCCACAACTCACGCCAGGTCTTCCTGATCGCGGATCACTCCAAGTTCCAGCGCAATGCGGTCGTGCGCCAGGGCAACCTGAGCCAGCTCGATGCGCTCTTCACCGACATCCAGCCCCCGGAAAGCATCCTTACCCTGATGCGTCAGCACGAGGTCGCGCTGCATGTCGCCGGTGCCGAGTCGTCGGGCGAGACTGGCGACGCTTGAGCTCGATGACGCGTCACCCAACCCACTAGTCGCCTCACCAACAAGTCATCGCGCAATCCGGTCATCGCGCATCAAGGGGCCAGGCAATACGCCGACATGCAGCCTGGCCCGGCTCTCATCCCTTATCCCTCGCCCCCTTTTCTTCTTCCCCCTCGCCCCTTTGCACCGATGAACCCTGCACCGATGAACCCTCGCAGATCACGAAAGCTACCCAGCTGCTGACTGTCCGCTGCCCAGCGGCACCGCTTCGTCTCCGTATATCGTGTCATGACGCTTGATCAGTCACTGCGGGCATCGTCTGCGCCGCCCGCGCGGCAACATGACAGCCAGGCGCTTCATGAAAATGTCACGCCATGATCAGAGACTGAGAAAAAACACCGGCAAGACAACAGGTTGAATATCAGGCAATCCTCAGTTGCCAGACACTCGCCCAAATGATCACTTCCGAAAGCCATCAGCGCAGAAGAATCCCCTTGATGTTCGACTTTTGCTAAGCTATGTTCACTTTCGAAAACCTATTATCGCGCACCTTGCCGGTGCAGACTCATTCGCCCCACCCGGTAGCGCCGGGCACGAGCAGGAGCAGCCCATGTCCCGCGACAACGATGCACTTCTTGACCTCTTCATCATCGGCGGCGGCATCAATGGCGCCGGTATCGCCAACGATGCCAGCGGCCGCGGCCTGAGCGTGGCCCTGTGCGAGCAGAACGACCTCGCCAGTGCGACCTCCTCCGCCAGCAGCAAGCTGATCCACGGTGGCCTGCGCTATCTGGAACACTACGAATTCCGTCTGGTGCGCGAAGCACTGCAGGAGCGCGAGGTACTCCTCAAGAAGGCGCCGCATATCATCTGGCCGCTGCGCTTCATCCTGCCGCACCAGCCGCATCTGCGTCCGGCGTGGATGATTCGTGCGGGCCTGTTCCTGTATGACCACATCGGCAAGCGCGAGACCCTGCCAGCCTCCAAGGGCCTCAAGTTCGGCGAGCAGAGTCCGCTGGTCAGCGAGATCAATCAGGGCTTCGAATACTCGGATTGCTGGGTCGATGATGCTCGTCTGGTCATCACCAATGCGCTGCAGGCGCGCGAGCAAGGCGCCGAGATCATGACGGGCACCCGCTGTGTCGGCGCCCGCGATGTCGAGGGCCACTGGGAGCTGACGCTTGAAGATGTCAGCAGCGGCGAGACCTTCATCCGCCGCGCACGCACCCTGGTGAATGCGGCAGGCCCGTGGGTGGAGTCCTTCATCAAGGGCGCCACCGAGCGCACGCCGCGCTATGGCATCCGCATGATCCAGGGCAGCCACCTGATCGTGCCGCGCATCAACACCGATGACCGCGCCTTCATCCTGCAGAACAAGGACAAGCGCATCGTCTTCGTGCTGCCCTATCAGGAAGACTTCAGCCTGATCGGCACCACTGACGTGCGCTACAAGGGCGACCCCTCCGAAGTGGCCTGCTCCAGCGATGAGACCGACTACATGCTCGAGGTGGTCAACCATCACTTCAAGCGCAAGCTGAGCCGCGATGACGTGGTCTCGACCTTCTCCGGCGTGCGCCCGCTGTGTGACGACGAGTCGGCAGACCCGTCCGCGATGACGCGTGATTACACCCTGCATCTGGATGACAGCGGCGCACCGATGCTGTCCATCTTCGGCGGCAAGATCACCACCTATCGCAAACTGGCCGAATCGGCACTCGAAGACCTCAAGCCGCTGCTGCCGAGCATGGGCGAGCCGTGGACCCACGAGAAGGCCCTGCCCGGTGGCGATATCGAGAGCCGCGCGGCCTTCACCCGCCAGCTGCAGCGCGACTACCCGTTCCTCGGCGAAGCACGCGCCAGACGCTTCGCCTCAAGCTACGGCAGCCTGTGCCTGCACTTCCTCGACGGCAAGAAGAGCGAGGCGGAGCTGGGTGAAGACTTCGGCGCCGGACTCAGTGCCGCCGAGATCGACTACCTGGTCGAGCACGAATGGGCGCGTGAGGTCCAGGATGTCGTCTGGCGCCGCACCAAGCTGACGCTGCGCCTGAGCGATGAGCAGAAGACGCGCATCGGCGACTACCTCAAGGAACGCCTGCTGGCACGCGCCGCATGATGAAAACCGGCTGAGCCAGCAGCAAAAGAAAGCCCGCCCCTCCTTGCCGGAGGGGCGGGCTTTTCGTTCAGGGACAGGCGGGATTTCAGGTCATGTATTGACGACTTACTGGATACCGCCCGCCGTCAGCTTGGCCGGGTCGAGCAGACGCTCCAGCTCCTCGCGTGACAACTCGGTCTCTTCCTCGGCTACATCCAGAATCGGACGCCCGGCCTGATAGGCCACCTTGGCCACTCGCGCCGCCTCGTTGTAACCGATCACCGGATTGAGCGCCGTGACCAGAATCGGGTTCTTGGCCAGCGGTGCCTCGATGTTGTCCTGACGCACGTTGAAGGTGGCAATGGCCTTGTCCGCCAGCAGACGGCTGACATTGGCACTCAGCGTGATCGAGGACAGCAGGTTGTTGGCGATCAGCGGCAGCATGACATTGAGCTGGAAGTTGCCGCTCTGCCCGGCGATGCCAATGGTGGCGTCATTGCCCATCACCTGCGCCGCCACCTGAGCGGCCGCCTCGGGAATCACCGGATTGACCTTGCCCGGCATGATGGAGCTGCCCGGCTGCAGGGCCTCAAGCTCGATCTCGCCCAGCCCTGCCAGCGGGCCGGAATTCATCCAGCGCAGGTCGTTGCTGATCTTCATCATCGCCACGGCGTAGGTACGCAGATGGCCGGAGAGCTCGACTGCCGTGTCCTGGGAGGACAGCGCCGCGAAGAAGCTCTCGGCGGGACGGAAGGCATGGCCGGTCTGGTGCGAGAGGCGGTCGGCGATGCGCTCGGCGAATTCCGGATGCGCGTTGATGCCACTGCCGACGGCGGTGCCGCCCTGGGCGAGGCGCTCGAGGCGCGGCAGCACCTGCTCGATGCGCTCGATGGCCTGCCCGACCTGCGCCTGCCAGGCTCCCAGCTCCTGACTCATGCGAATCGGCATCGCATCCATCAGGTGAGTGCGACCGGTCTTGACGACGTCGTCCACCTCAGAGGCCTTGCGGGAGATCACCTCATGCAGATGGCGCAGCGCCGGCAACAGAGTGTCCGAGACAGCGATGACGGCGGACAGATGAATGGCCGTCGGGATGACATCATTGCTCGACTGGCCCATGTTGACGTGGTCGTTGGCGCCGACGGTCACGTCCTTGTCACCCAGATGCTGATTGGCAAGCTGCGTCAGCACCTCGTTGACGTTCATGTTGGTCGAGGTGCCGGAACCGGTCTGGAAGACATCTACCGGGAATTGATCGGCATGCTCGCCGTCGATGATCTGACGCGCCGCCTTGATGATCGCCTCGGCACGCACGTCATCCAGCAGCTCCAGGTCACGGTTGACCTCGGCGGCGGCCAGCTTGATACGCGCCACGGCACGAATGAAGGCAGCAGGCAACGGCTGGCCACTGACGGGGAAGTTGTCGACCGCTCGCTGAGTCTGGGCACCATAGAGTGCGCTGGCCGGCACTTCGAGTTCACCCATGCTGTCGCGTTCACGGCGGGTCTGGCTGCTCATGCTTGTCTCCCTGTGCTGTTGCATATGACGTCGCACCTGGCTGGCGTCACTGATGGGCGGCTGGCAATAATTGATCAATGACCTGATCGCCAGCTTCGATCCCCTGATGATCACTTGGGGACGTACAGGATACCAATCAAGCCGCTTGATGGTAGTGATTATCAATAACAATTACACATTCATTGCCGGGCTCCGTCATCACCCGCCCTGCAACGGCACGGACGCACGCTTGCGAGATGGCTTGTCACCAATCCTCTGTTACGCAAGACGGGGCCTCGGTTACACTACCGAGCTTGCGAGGGCCTATGGCTGGCCCTTTCCAGCGGCCCACTACCACCTTAGCGAGGACAGCATGAAAAGCCTGAAAGAGCAGACTGAAGCGAAGGTTGAAGCTGGGCGCCAGGCCAAGCCTGACTTCATGAAGAATGTCGATGAGATCATCGAAAACGCCAAGGCTTTGCAACAGGGTGCGAATGCTCTTTCCGTGGGCGAGAAGGCACCCGGGTTCGCGCTGCCCAACGCCGCAGGCCAGGCAGTGTCTCTCGAGGAATTGCTCGAATCAGGCCCGGTCGTGGTCACCTTCTATCGTGGTGACTGGTGCCCCTACTGCAGCTTGCAGCTGAGAGCCCTGAATGAGCGACTCGAAGACATTCGCGCTCACGGCGCACAGTTGGTCGCCATCAGCCCACAGGTGCCGGATGACTCGCTCTCCGCCACCGAGATCGATGAGATGAAGTTCCACGTATTGTCAGACCAGGACGCAGAGGTCGCCTCTCGCTATGGCGTCGCCTGGAAGGTGCCGGACTATCTGATGGAACACATGCGCGTGGATCGTGAACTCGATCTGGATGCCATCAACAACGGTAATGGCAGTGTATTGCCCATCCCGGCGACTTTCGTCATCGCACAGGACAGAACCGTGAGCTGGCGTCACGTCGATGTCGATTACCGGACACGCTCGGAACCCGCAGATATCGTCAACGCCTTGAAAGAGCTCGCCTGACACCCTCACAGGCACTTGAGGCTCCCCAGACGCCTGCCACCGCCGGCGTCTGGGGTAATATCTCCCGCGCGAGAGGCAGCAGTCTTGAATCACTTCAGTCTTGAACCGCGACAGCCTTGAGCCACTTCGAGCCTGAATCAGCAGCGCAGTGGAGATACCACGCCTCCACTGCATTTCCATCAATGTCGACCACCACCTCATCTTCTCCAGCAACGGGACCCTGCCGCTCCAGATGTTCACCTCATTCTCGGTCACGATGACTGAACCCCTTCACCCTCGGGTAGCCTCTTCCTCATGACAAGCACAGTGAGATACGCCCGATGAAATGGTTCTCGCACAACCCTTACTTCACCTATCTGCACCGCCAGCGCCTGCATATCCTGCGCGTGACCGTCGCCCTGACGCTGTGCTTTTCCATCATCGAACTGTTCAGCCTGCCGCACAGCTCCTGGGCATTGGTCAGTACCGTGATGGTCATGGGCAACCTGCCCCACGTCGGCGGTGTCATCGACAAGGGCTGGCAACGTCTGGTCGGCACCCTGCTTGGCGGCCTGTGGGGCCTGATATTGATTCTGGTCGCCGAGCCTCTGCCCGGCGTGGTGCCCTTCTGGAGCATCGTCGGCATCGCCCTGGCGCTGAATGCCACCTTCAGCAATCGCTATGGCTACAGCTCGCTGCTGTTCTGCGTCACGCTGCTGATGGTGATCGGTGATGGCAATCATGATCTCGGCATCGGGCTGTGGCGTGTCTTCAATGTGGTGCTGGGCACCCTGATCAGCATCGTGGTCAGCATGGTGCTGCTGCCCCAGAAGGCGACGGACGTCTTCCGCTTTCTGCTGGCCGACAACCTCGACAAGCTGGCACGCCTCTACCACGGCCATACCAAGGCCGAGCGTGAGGGCGTCAATGAGGGGCTCGCGCTGGTGCGTGCCACCTCGGCACAGCTGGTCAAGCAGCGCGGACTGGTCGATGCCGTCGCTCAGGAAGGCCGCATCAATCGTGCCGACATCGAGGAAATCCTGTCCTTCGAGCGCCGCATGATCTCGACCATCGAACTGCTGCAGGAAACCCACTGGAACACCCGCGAGGGGCATGAATTCATCGAGGGGCTGGATGGCCTGCGCGATGCCCAGCATCGTCTGGCCCGCGCCCTGGGGACCCTGGCCTTTCAGGTGCGCACCGGCCAGAGCATCGAACTGACGGTGACGCCCTTCGACCTGCAACGCTATGCCGATGTCCGCAATGTCGAGAGCCGCAACGGCCGCGCGCTGTTCAGCCCGGCAGGCTACCTGTGGCTCAACCGCGAACTGGCACGCTTGACCGAAGCGCTGGGCGAGCGTCTTGCCTTGCTGGAGCGCCTGCCGAGCCAGCGCCTGCAACGCCGCCTGCCGGGCCATGGCCTGATCAGTGATGCACGCCGTCTGTTCCTGCCGGAAGATCCGACACCGGGCGATACGGCAGCCCCCACCAGGCGCGAGAACAGCGCTGGCAAGCAACACTCTTCGGTCAGCGAAGCACCGGCCAGCAAAGCGCCGGCGAGTGATGACAGCATCAGTGACAACAGCAGCGATGAGCCAGACCGCCACGACAGGCACCAGCCGGACTCGGCCGGCAATGAGACTGCCAGGAAAGACACATGAACTCAGTATCCGGAGTGACTCCCGCAAGCCAGCATGACGTGCTGATCGTCGGTGGCGGCGCGGCAGGTTTGACCCTGGCACTCAGCCTCGCCAATCGCCTGCCAGCCGGCCCGCGCACCCGCCGCGTCACGCTGTTGCGTCCGGCGCGTGAGGCACAGGGCGCCAGCCGCTGGGCGCAGGGCGGTATCGCGGCGGTGCTGGCGCCCGAGGACGATGTGGAATCCCATGTCGCCGACACCCTGATTGCCGGCGATGGCCTATGCAACGAACGTGCGGTGCGCTTCACCGTCGGTCACTCGCGGGAGGCCATCGAATGGTTGATCGCGCTTGGCGTGCCCTTCACCCCGGCCGACGCCGACGCCAGCTACCCCTTCCACCTCACCCGTGAAGGCGGGCATGGACGCCGCCGCATCATCCATGCCGCCGACGCCACCGGGCGAGCGCTGCTCGATACGCTCAGCGCCCACGTCGAAGCCCACCCGAACATCGAGATTCTCGAAGACCTGCTGGCCGTCGACATCGCGGTCAATGCGGGTCGCGCCAGCGGTCTGTGGGTGATGGATGGCACGGGCCAGCGCCAATGGCTGGCGGCCAATGACCTGGTACTGGCCACCGGCGGCGCCAGCGGCCTGTTCGCTCACGCCACCAGCCCGAGCGCCAGCGTCGGTGATGGCATGGCGATGGCGACCCGCGCCGGCGCCAGCCTGATGAACCTGGAGTTCCAGCAGTTTCATCCCACCTGCCTGTATGACCCCGATGGCACGCCCTTTTTGATCTCTGAGGCGGTGCGGGGCGAAGGGGGACTGCTGCTGCGTCCGGATGGACATCGCTTCATGGCCGATCATGATCCGCGTCTGGAGCTGGCGCCGCGTGATGTCGTGGCACGTGCCATTCTCGCCGAGATGCGCACGCACGGCCTCGAGCATGTCTGTCTGGATATCAGCGCGCTGGAGGCCGAGGCCATCGAGCATCACTTCCCGACCATCGCCGAGCACTGCCTGGCACGCGGGATCGATATTCGTCATGCACCGATTCCCGTCGTCCCTGCCGCCCACTACAGCTGCGGCGGCATCGCCACCGGGCTGGATGGCGCCAGCGACCTGCCCGGGCTGTGGGCCATCGGCGAAGTCGCCTGCACGGGCCTGCACGGCGCCAATCGCATGGCCAGCAACTCGCTGCTCGAGTGCCTGGTACAGGCGCGCGCCTGTGGTGAAGCGCTGGGGCAGCCGCGCCGCACCGACGAGCCACGCCTGATGAGCACGCTCGACTCGCTGATGCCGCAACACGCCGCCCTGCTCACACAGCTTGCCGACAATGGTCAGGTCTGGCGCTGCGTGATGCGCCTGAGCGCCGACGAGGCGCGCACGCGCCTGCAAAGCTTGCGCCAGCTGATGAGTCTGCAAGCGGGGATCGAGCGTAGCCAGCACGGCCTGAGGGAGGCGTTGAAGCAGATAGCGCAGTGGGTCTCGCTGGAGGCGGGGCAAACGACGGAGACCGAGCAGCACAGGCAAGCTTCAGCGCCGCGTGCAGGGCTCGATCATCTTGCGCTCTATCAGGCCCTGACGCTGGCACCGCTGCTGCTGCTGTGCGCCCATCAGCGCCATGAGTCACGTGGCCTGCACTTCATCCGCGACTTCCCGATGCCGGCGCCGCGTGCCCGCGATAGCGTCATTCGGCTCTCGGCCTTCGCTGCCGCGACCTGAGCAGCTCTTGAGAAGGCTCAGCGTGGGCGGGAGCCCTGGGCAGCGACGCGCCGCAGGGTCTCCAATGGCGGCGGCTGACGCGGCAAGCCATGCGGCAAGGGCGGCCACAGCAACCACAGCCGCAGCTGGTGAAGGTCTTCGCTGGAGGCGCTATCCGGCCACAGCCATACCCGCTGGGTTTTCAGGTACTGCTGGCCCGCGCCTTGCGCTCTCAAGCCCTGCAGCTCCATCCCCTGTGGCCCCACTCCCTGTGGCCCGAAGCCCTGCGGCGAGATCTCGAGCCCCAGCAGACGTGGTGAGCACCACAGACAGCGCACGTTGACGGGCTGCCAGCTGCGTGAGGCACCATCGGCCCACCACCAGCAGAGCTGCATCTCCGGATGACGATGGCGCGCCTCTGACGCAGGCGGGGTGTCGCTGGCTTCGGTCTCGGCTTCGCTCTCTGCTTCGGTCTTGGCTTCGGTCTTGGCTTCGGTCTTGGCTTCAGCCTCGTTCTCCGGCACTGGCGCCTGGCCACCGCTGGCAAGCGCCGCATCGGCGCAGAGACTGCCTCCAAGGGCCAGCCAGACTCGCGCCTCGGGGTCCTTGAGGCGCCGCCGAGCCTGGCGCCACCACGACACCAGCTCTACGGCCTGCAGCAGCCAGCCCAGCCCCAACACGCTCAGCAGCGCCATGACGCCATCCGGCAGCTGAGCGGGCCCCTCAAACGCACAATGCCCCGCCTCGAAAGGCAGGGCATTGCGTAGATATTGCCACTGACAGGTCCACCAGGTACTGACAACCAACTGGCCAGTCGTCAGCTCGGCAAGCCAGACCCACAAGGCGAGACTCGCCGCCAACAGCCCGACGCGCAGGCTGGCGTGGGTCGCGAACGCCTGTCTAGAGGCCCTTGAACTGATCGCGCTCGCCATTCTCGGCATTGGCGATCACCATGTTGATCAGGCGCTGGTACTCGGCATTGCCGCACGGGTCGCGCTTCATCAGCCACACGAAGAGATCCTGATCCTCTTCGGCCAGCAGCTGCACATAGAGCGCCTTGTCGTCTTCGCTCAAGGCGTCGAAACGCTGCTCCAGAAACGGCAGCAGCAGCAGATCGAGCTCCCACATGCCGCGACGCGAATGCCAATGAAGCCGCTTGCGAATCACATCTTCCATTGCCTGAACCTCAGTCGTCACATCAATGCGCGCAGTATACCCGAGGGGGGCGTCAGCGGCATCCGTTGACCCGTTGCTCGGGCAGGAATTGGCAATCCGTGCCGTGATCGGCAATGATGTCCCTAGTGCGTTGTTTTCTCAGGATTTGCCCATTATGCTGAGGAGATAACAATCACAAGGATGCGTGTGCCTGTCCGGTGACAAGAGGTCGCCCGGCTGCCGCATCACGAACGCCTTTCGCGAGAAAGGTGCAGGCATGGAGAGATCCGATGACCAAGTCCGAGCTGATCGAACAGATAGCCATGCGACAGCCTGAGTTGTCGCTCAAGGATGTAGAGGCCGCGGTTCGCATCATCCTCGATGATGTGACAGACGCCCTGGCCCACGGCGGTCGCGTCGAGATTCGCGGTTTCGGCAGCTTCTCGCTGCACTATCGTGAGCCACGACTGGGGCGCAACCCCAAGACCGGTGAGCCGGTGGACCTGGATGGCAAGTTCGTCCCCCACTTCAAGCCCGGCAAGGAGCTGCGCGAGCAGGTCGATGCCAGTCGCGCCCTGGGGTATTGACGACAGCGCGACCGATGACAGTGCTGAAGACGACGGCGCGGCTGACTGACAGCGCTGCCCGCAGAGCAAGACCCGGCGTGACGGGGCCGGCTGGCTCAGCGCCGGCCGACATCTGCTCAAGCCGTCATGCCAGAGACGACAGCCACCCACCTCACGGCGTCGCCGCCAAGACTCGCGCGATGGGCAGTGATACACTCGCTCCCAGATGATTCACGACTGCATTTCATGACAAGGAAACCGTTATGCGTTGGCTAAAAGGTCTCGTTCTGGCCGTGATCCTGCTGATCGTCCTGCTGGTCGGTATTCTCTTTGCCGTTCACAACCAGCAAGCCGTGCCCCTCGACCTCATCTGGGTAGAGCTGCCTGCTGCGTCCCTTTCCATGTGGCTGCTGTTCTCGCTGGCCGTCGGCGTCGTGCTTGGCATGGTTGCGATGACCGGCATGTACCTGCGCCTGCGCACGCTGTTGACCCGTGCCCAGCGTCGCAACCAGCAGCAACGCAAGGAACTGGACCAACTGCGCATCCAGGAGATCAAGGAAGTGGCATAAATGCCTGATCTGATATTGCTGGGATTGCTGATGGCGGCCATCGCCATCGGATTCTGGCTGGGGCGGCGTGATCGTCGCCCCGATGAACAAGCACCGGCTCCTGCCACCCTGTCCCGCGACTACTTCGTCGGCCTCAATCATCTGCTCAACGAGCAGCCTGATCGTGCCATCGAAACCTTCGTTCAGGCCCTGGAAGTCAACAGCGACACCGTCGATACCCACATCGCGCTGGGCAATCTCTATCGCAGTCGCGGCGAAGTCGATCGTGCCGTCAAGATTCACCAGAACCTGCTGGCCCGCCCTGCCCTGGATAGCGAACAGGGCGAGCGTGTCCAGCTGGAACTGGCCCGCGACTTCATGCGCAGCGGTGTCTATGACCGCGCCGAGAAGCTGCTGGAAACCCTCCTCAAGCAAGCGCAGCACGACAGCCATCGGCGTGCCGGCCGCCGCCTGTTGATCGACCTCCTCGAGCGGGAACGCGAATGGGAGGCCGCACTCGAAGTCGCCCACGCCATTCTGCGCCAGGAAGGCGGCATCCGCCGCGCGGCGGCCCACTGGCACTGCGAACTGGCCGCGCTGGATATCGCCGAAGGCAGCCAGGCGATGGCCCGCAAGCGCCTCAAGCAGGCGCTCTCCACCGATGAGAAATGCGTCCGCGCCAACTGGATGCTGGCCGAGATCGAATTCGATCATGCCAACTACAAGCAGTGCATCCGCCTGCTGCAGCGCATTCCACGTCAGGACACCGGCTTCACCCCCATCATCCTCGAGCCACTGGGCAATGCCTTTCGCATGCTGGATGACGAGAGCGGCCTGGTACGCCTGCTGCATCAGGAAGTCGAGCGCGCGCCCTACACCACGACAGTCATCAGCCTTGCGCAATTGATCGAGCGCCGCGAGGGCGTCGAGGCCGCTGCCAGCTTCGCCAGCGAGCAGCTGCATCGTCACCCCAGCCTGCGCGGCGTCGACTATCTGCTCGATCTCTACCTGCTGGATGCCGATGAGCGCGAGACCGAGCGTTTCAATCTGCTCAAGCGTCATACCCAGCAACTGATCCAGGCGCGTCCTCGCCATCGCTGTCATCGCTGCGGCTTCGAAGCCTCGATGCTGCTCTGGCAATGTCCGAAGTGCCGCCACTGGGGCACGGTCAAGCCGATCACCGGCCTGGAAGGCGAGTAACGGCGCCAGCTGGCACACAGATACCAGCAGCCAGACCACAGATACCATAACGAAAAGCCCCCTGCAGCTCGCTGCAGGGGGCTTTTTCATGCCGCTTTCATGACTTCCGGGCTTGGCGCTATCGAACTGACGCTAGCGAGCATATCAGCCCTGCTCGGCGGCACGCTCGCGCAGGCGCGGCGAGAGCAGCTCGCCCACGAGACAGGCTGCCAGGATGACGGCCACGAAATACGGCCAGTCGTCGAATGACAGCTCTGCGACGCCCAGGGCATCGACGAAGATCGCCAGGATGCAGACCGGGCTGACATAGCGAATCATGAACAGCCACAGACGATAGCCGGCGTCGCTCAGATTCAGCTCATCGCGCAGCATGCTGCTCTTGAAGACGAACCCGGCCAGCAGCGCCATGGCGATGCCACCGATCGGCATCATCCAGCGCGAGGTCAGGTAATCGAGCCAGTCGAAGAAGTGCTTGCCGGCCAGTGTCCAGTCCGCGCCGAGATTGAACGACAGCATCGCGAACATCGCCACCAGCCACAGCACGCTGCCGGCCAGCCACGAGGCCTTGGTGCGGCTCATGTTGCGGTTCTCGCTCAGCCAGGCGACGGTCGCCTCGATCATCGAGATGGCGGAGGTCAGGGCGGCGATCGAGAGCATGGCGAAGAACAGCACCCCGAACAGCTGTCCGAAGGGCATCTGATTGAAGGCCACCGGCAGACTCATGAAGATCAGCCCCGGCCCGGAGGACGGGTCCATGCCATTGGCGAAGATGATCGGGAAGATCGCCAGTCCCGCCATCAGCGCCACCAGGGTATCGGCGATCGCCACCGTGAAGGTGGTGCGGGCGATGGAAGTGCCCGACGGCAGGTAGGAGCCGTAGGTGAGGATGGCACCGGAGGCCAGCGACAGGGTAAAGAAGGCATGCCCCAGCGCGGCCAGCACCCCCTCGCTGCTCAAGCGCGTGACATCGAAATCGAACAGGAAGTGGAAGCCTGCCGAGAAGTTGCCCGAGGTCAGGGCATAGCCGATCATGATCAGCAGCATGATCACCATGCCCGGCATCATCCAGCGCACGCTCTTCTCGACGCCTTCCTGCACCCCGCGCCCGACGATCAGCATCGTCACCACCGTCACCAGCGTGGCCCAGCCACCCAGCGCCCAAGGGTTGGCGTTGCCGGCCTCGAAGATGGCGCCCAGCTCCGCGACGCTGTGTCCGGACAGCGCGCCACTGGCCATCTTCCACAGGTAACTGAACGACCACCCCGCCACCACGACATAGAACGACAGGATCATGAAGCCGGCCAGCATCGCGATCCAGCCGAAGACCTTCCACAACGGACTGGCCCCCGCTTCACGCGCCAGATTGGCAATCGCCTCGATGGGGCTGCCGCGCCCGCGCCGCCCGAAGGCGATCTCCGCCATCATCACGGGCACGCCCACGGCGAGAATGCAGGCCAGATACACCAGCACGAAGGCGCCACCGCCGTACTCACCGGTGATATAGGGAAACTTCCAGATATTGCCCAGTCCTACCGCGGAACCGGTAGCTGCAAGGATGAAGCCCCAGCGACTGAACCAGAGATTCTTGGGTTGCTGTCTTGCCGTCATGGAATACCTTACGAGTTATTGTTGTGAGCCAGTGGTGATCGACGCAACGCCTGGCCGCCTTGGGTGCTCACACAGATCATTTTACTGATATGAAGCAGGTTCGTCCGCGATTCCCATCGAAAATCACCACGATTCCCTCAGAATTCGTCTGCGAAAACGCCATCACCACACGACGGCAATCACTCTACATTAGATGCTTCAAATTGGTAACATTTGAAACGATACCTGCTTCCCAAGCCTGACAAGCAACCTCGCCTGAGACGCACCGCGCCGCAAAAGGACCCGACATCACCGCATCACTGGAGTAGGCTCATTCAAGAGACGCAGACCGGAACGCTCTGGCTAGAGAGGGCTGGGCCTGAGAGTGCCTGGCCAGAGAGCTTCTGGACAAAGAGCGTCTGGTCTCACCCAGCAGCGCAGACAAGGAGTCGTCATGCATCGTCAATTCGCGGTTATCGGACTGGGCTATTTCGGCAGCACCGTCGCGCGGGAGCTCAGGCGCCATGACCATGAAGTGCTCGGCGTGGATGCCGATGAGAAGCGCCTAAATGCCGTGGCAGACCTGCTCAACCAGGCCGTGATCGCGGACCCCACCGATGAACATGCCCTGCAGGAGCTGGGGCTTGAGCAGTACGACGCCGTCTTGATCGATCTGGCCGACTCGATGGAACAGAGCCTGATCTGCGCGCTGCTGGCCAAGGAGCTCGGCGCCAGGGAGCTGTGGGTCAAGGCCACCTCGGATGCACACCACAAGCTGCTCAGTCGTCTGGGTGTCGACCACATCGTGCATCCGGAGTACGACCTGGGCGTGCGCGTGGCGGAAAGCCTCGCCTACCATGCCATGGTCGACTTCATCCATCTCGGCGATCACCAGTTCGTGGTCGAGCTGGAGGTCAGTGCACGACTGGGCGATGACTGCCAGCAGCTCGATCAGCTGCCCATCGATGACGACATCAGCGTGATCGCGCTGCGCAAGGGCAAGACCCTCGATCGCCAACCCTCCGGCAGCACGCGACTGTCCGCCGGTGACCATCTGGTCCTGATCGGCGAGCTGAGCGCGCTGCGCAAGCTGGGAGCACATCTATGAGGCAGCGCTACCGGCGCTATCTCCGCCCCCTGACCCGCAGTCCACGCGGGCCCATCATCCATCTGTCGCCGCCGGAGATTCTGCTGAGCGGCTTTCTGGGCCTCGGCATGCTGGGCGCCTGCCTGCTGAAACTGCCCGGCATGCACCAGCAAGGGCTGAGCTGGCTGTCGGCGCTGTTCACCGCAACCTCTGCCGTCACGGTCACCGGACTCTCCGTCACTCCGCTCAGCGACTTCACCCTCGCGGGCCAGACCGTCGTAGTGATACTGATCCAGCTCGGTGGACTCGGCTTCATGACCATCGCCGCCCTGTCGCTGGTGATGCTGGGCCAGCGCCTGCCGATGCATCAGACCAGCCTGCTGCGCGAGGCGCTCAATCGCAGCAGCTCACGCGAGATAGGCCGCCTGCTCAAGATCATCACCGCCTTTGCGCTGACGCTCGAGCTGGCAGGCGCCTCCTTGCTGGCGTTGGACTGGGTGCCCGAGTACGGCTGGCAGGAGGGGCTCTGGCTGAGCCTCTTCCACTCGGTCTCGGCCTTCAACAATGCCGGTTTCACCCTGTGGCCGGACAGCCTGATGCGTGAGGCGGCCAACCCCCTGACCAGCGGCGTGATCGGCATTCTGTTCATGACCGGCGGCATCGGTTTTGCCGTCATGGGCGAGCTGCGCGAGCGGCGCCGCCAACATGGCTGGCGCGTATTGCTGCAGCCGTCACGCTTCTCGGTGCAGACACGCCTGGTGATCGAGGCCACCGTGGCGCTCAACCTGCTGAGTCTGGTGGTGATACTGGCGCTTGAATGGCGCAACCCCGGCACGCTGGGCGCCATGGCCAGTCATGGCGAACGCCTGCTCGCCGCTGCCTTCATGGCCATCACACCGCGCACCGCCGGGTTCAGCGTCATCGATTCCGCCGAGATGACACAAGCCTCGACCCTGTGGACCATGGCGCTGATGTTCATCGGCGGCGGCAGCGGCTCGACGGCCAGCGGCATCAAGTTGACCACCTTCGTGGTGCTGCTGCTGACCACGCGCGCCTTTCTGCGCAGCGAGCCCTCCCCCACCCTGCATGGCCGCCGCATCGGCGATGACACCGTCTTCAAGTCGATCGCCGTGGCACTGGCGGCGATGCTGCTGATCTTCAGCATGCTGTTCGGCCTGACCATCACCGACCCGGACCACGCCTTCCTGTCGCTGGCCTTCGAGACCGTCTCGGCCTTCGGCACCGTCGGCCTGAGCCACGGCCTGACGCCCGAGCTCTCGCCCGGCGGGCAATTGCTGATCATCGCGACCATGCTGCTGGGCCGCACCGGGCCACTCGCCCTCGGCTACCTGCTGGCGACCCGCAGCCGCCCCGGCATCAGCTATGCGCGTACCGAGCTTTCGATCGGCTGATGGCGCACAGCGATAACACAAGAAACGACGCCTCAGAACGACGCCTCAGAACGACGAAAGCCCCGACGCAGGGCGTCGGGGCTTTCGTGAGCATGGTCACCCGCTCAGGGAGCGGCGGGTGAGGTCAGGCAATGACCTCAGTGATCATCATCATGATCATCGTGGTCATCATGCTCTTCAAGACGCTGATGTGCGTGCGTCTCGCCGTCGTACTCATCCACTCGGGCCTTGAGCTTCTGACCTGGGCGGAATGTCACCACGCGACGCGCGGAGATCGGAATCTCCTCGCCTGTCTTGGGATTGCGCCCCGGACGCTCGCGCTTGTCACGTAGATCGAAGTTGCCGAAACCGGACAGCTTCACCTGTTCATTTTCCCGCAGGCAACCGCGAATCTCGTCGAAGAATACCTCTACCATCGACTTGGCTTCGCGCTTGGACATGCCGAGTTCTGCATGCAGATGCTCGGCAAGTTCCGCCTTGGTCAACGCTCCCATGTCCGCTCCCTCGTTCAAGTGGCGACTCATGCTCTCAGCGCCGCCCCGAAACGTGTGTGGCCATCGGTGACGATCGCATCGACTAACTGATTGATTTCCTCATCATTGAGCGTGCGCGAAGGATGCTGCCAGGTCAAGCCCAGGGCGAGCGACTTGTGACCATCGGCTACCCCCTGGCCCTGATAGACGTCAAACAGGCGCAGGTCCGTCAGCCATTCACCGGCTTGCGAGCGGATGGCGTCGAGCAGCGACTGCACGTGAACGCCCTCTTCGACCACGAAGGCCAGGTCGCGGCGCACTTCCGGATACTTGGAGAGCGGCGCGAAGCGCGGCAGACGGCCAGCGCAGGCAGCGGCCAGCGTGATCTCGAACACGAACACCTCGACCTTCAGGCCAAGCTCGGCGCGCGCCGCCGGGTGCAGGGCACCCATCCAGCCCGCCGGCTCGCCATTGAAGAACAGCTGAGCGCACTGGCCCGGGTGCAGTGCCGGATGCTCGGCGGCTTCGAAGCGCCAGGCATCCAGATTGCCGCCCAGTGCCAGCAGTGCCTCGACATCGCCCTTGAGATCGAAGAAGTCGACCTTGTCACGACCGCCATTCCAGCCTTCCGGCAGACGGGCACCGGTGATCAGGCCGCCGATCATCGGCGCCTGCTCGAGGGAGTCCAGCTCGCCGCGGAACACAAGCCCGGTCTCGAACAGGCGCACGCGCGACTGCTGACGATTGAGGTTGTGGCTCAGCGCCTTGACCAGCCCCGGCAGCAGCGAGCTGCGCATCACGGCCATGTCGCTGGAAATCGGGTTGGCCAGTGCCGGTGCCACCCCTTGCGGGTCCAGCGTCTTCTGCAGCTCAGGGGCGACGAAGCTGTAGCTGATCGCTTCCTGATAGCCCCGCGCCACCAGCTGACGACGCAGGGTGGTCAGCGGCTGGGTGGTCTCATTGGCCACGGCCGGCGCCAGACGCGCGTTCGGACGGCTGACCGGCAGATTGTTGTAGCCGTGGATGCGTGCCAGCTCTTCGATCAGATCAGCCTCGATGCTGACATCGAAACGCCAGCTCGGCACCGTCACCTGCCATTGGCTATCGCCATTCGCGGCGACCTGCATGCCTAGACGCTCGAGAATCTCGACGATCTCGTCATCCGGCAGCGCCATGCCCAGCGTGCGCTCGACACTGGCGCCGCTCAGGCTGATGACGGCGGCCTTGGGCAGCGCTGCGTCGCTTGCGACCTCGATGATCGGGCCCGGCTTGCCGCCGGTGATCTCGAGCAGCAGGGCTGTCGCGCGCTCGATGGCATCACGCTGCAGCTGGGCGTCCACACCACGCTCGAAACGATGCGAGCTGTCGGTGTGCAGGCCGTAGCTGCGCGCCTTGCCAGCGACGCTCAACGGTGCAAAGAAGGCCGACTCGAAGAAGATGTCGCGCGTCTCGGCGTTCACGCCACTGCCTTCGCCGCCCATCACGCCAGCGATGGCCAGCGGGCCCTTCTCGTCGGCGATGACCAGGGTGTCGTCACGCAGCGCGACTTCCTGACCGTCGAGCAGCGTCAGCGGCTCTTCAGCGGCTGCCATGCGCACCTCGATGCCGCCGTTCAAGCGTGCCAGATCGAAGGCGTGCATCGGCTGGCCGAGTTCGAGCAGCACGTAGTTGGTGACGTCGACGACGGGGTCGATGCTGCGGATGCCACTGCGACGCAGACGCTCCTCGAGCCACAGCGGCGAGGTCGCGGCGACATTGACGTCACGCACGACACGTCCCAGATAGCGCGGGCACGCCTCTGGCGCGCTGACGGTGACCGGGAAGGTATCGTCGATCTGGGCGGCGACCGGCTCGATGCCCGGCGCAGTGACGGCGAGACGGTTGAGCACGCCGACTTCACGCGCCAGACCCTTGACGCTCAGGCAGTCGCCGCGGTTCGGGGTCAGATCGACCTCGATGGCGTTGTCGTCAAGATTCAGGAAGTCACGTGCATCGCGGCCCACCGGCGCGTCCGCGGCCAGCACCATGATGCCGTCGGAGGCTTCGGCTTCCAGACCCAGCTCGGAGGCACCGCAGATCATGCCGCGGGATTCGACACCGCGCAGCTTGGCCTTGCGAATCTTGAAGTCGCCCGGCAGCTTGGCGCCGACCTGAGCGAAGAGCACCTTCTGGCCAGCGGCGACATTCGGCGCGCCACAGACGACCTGCACCAGTGCACCACTGCCATCATCCACCTGGCAGACATTGAGGCGATCAGCCTCCGGGTGCGGTTGCTTGTCCTTGACCTCGGCCACGACCACACCGGTGAACTCACCGGCGACCGGTTCGATACCATCGACTTCCAAACCGGCCATGGTGACCTGATCGGCAAGCTGCTGGGTGTTCAGTTCCGGCGACACCCACTCACGCAGCCACTGTTCGGAAAATTTCATCTTGCTGTCCTGTTCCGTAAGTTCACGCCCTCAAGGCGCGATACGTGAATGAGTGTCTAGCTGAACTGGCGAAGGAAACGCAGGTCGTTCTCGAAGAACAACCGCAGGTCGTTGACGCCGTAACGCAGCATCGCCAGACGCTCCGCGCCCATGCCGAAGGCGAAGCCGCGGAAGCGCTCGCTATCGATACCGGAGTGACGGAAGACTTCCGGGTGCACCATGCCGCACCCCATCACCTCGAGCCAGCCGGTGTGGGAGCAGACACGACAGCCGTCACCGGCACACATCACGCACTGGATATCGACTTCAGCGGACGGTTCGGTGAACGGGAAGTAGGACGGACGGAAGCGCACTTCCAGGTCATCACGCTCGAAGAAGGCATGCAGGAACTCTTCGACGGTGCCCTTGAGGTCGGCGAAGCTGACATTCTCGTCGACCAGCAGACCCTCGACCTGGTGGAACATCGGGGTATGGGTCAGATCGGAGTCGCAGCGATAGACGCGGCCCGGGCAGACGATGCGCAGCGGCGGCTCACTGGCCTTCATGCTGCGTACCTGCACCGGTGAGGTGTGAGTGCGCAGAAGACGCGTGGCATCGAAATAGAAGGTGTCATGCATCGCGCGCGCCGGGTGATGCGACGGGATGTTCAGCGCTTCGAAGTTGTGATGGTCATCTTCGATTTCCGGCCCTTCAGCGACACCGTAACCGATGTGCGAGAAGAAGCTTTCGATACGCTCAAGCGTGCGGGTGACCGGGTGCAGGCCGCCTACCGGCTCACCACGGCCCGGCAGGGTCACATCGACGCGCTCGGCGGCAAGACGCGCATTGAGCGCCGCCGTTTCCAGCGTATTGCGACGTGCATCCAACTCGCCACTCAGCAGCTGCTTGGCTTCGTTGATGGTCTCACCGGCCTTGGGACGCTCTTCGGGGGACAGCTTGCCGAGGCCCTTGAGCAGTGCGGTGATCTCGCCCTTCTTGCCGAGAAAACGTACCCGTACCTCGTCGAGGGTCTGGACGTCTTCGGCCGCCTGGATCGCGGTGCGTGCTTCGTCCACCAGGGTGGAAAGATGTTCCATCCGTTCAGCTCCGATCGCTTGAGTCACTGGCGCGGCAATGTCCGCCACCAATGGAAGTCGCGCCGACCCGAAGGTCGGCAGGGAGAGCGCTCCGCCTGCGGTGAGTCACACAGACGATCGCGCCCTTGCCAGAGACCGGCCCACAACGCGGCCAATCCCGTTCATGTCGCTGCTGACCCACCGCCGGTTCTCTGAAGGCAGGCCAAACAAAAACAGGGGAAGAGCGGCTGCTCTTCCCCTGTGACGTAACACGTCATCTCGATACCGCCTGAGTTGTCCAATGCAAGCATTCGACAGTCACGGCCCGATTCGCCACCTGAGCGGCTCGCCGGGACTGGGCGACATCTGATCCGGTCACTTACTGAGCAGCCTTGGCCTTCTCGACGATGGCAGCAAAGGCAGCTTTTTCGTGAACCGCGATATCGGCGAGGACCTTGCGGTCGATCTCGATATTGGCCTTCTTCAGGCCAGCGATGAAGCGGCTGTAGGACATGCCATTGATGCGGGCCGCAGCGTTGATACGCGCGATCCACAGGGCACGGAACTGACGCTTGCGGACACGACGGTCACGGTAAGCGTACTGGCCGGCCTTGATGACAGCCTGCTTGGCTACGCGGAAGACGCGTGAACGCGCTCCGTAGTAACCCTTGGCCTGCTTCATGATCTTCTTGTGACGGCGACGTGCGACGACGCCACGCTTGACGCGGGACATAGCGTACTCCTGATATTAAGAAAGTTGGACCGAGGTAAGGACGGCTTACAGGTTCGGCAGCATGCGCTGGATCAGCGCCTTGTCTGCAGCGTGAACCTGCTTCATGCCACGCAGCTGACGCTTACGCTTGGTCGACTTCTTGGTCAGGATGTGGCTACGGAAGGACTGCTTGTGCTTGAAGCCGTTGGCAGTCTTCTTGAAGCGCTTGGCAGCGCCGCGGTTAGTCTTGATCTTCGGCATGAGTATTAACTCCGCTCGGTTTCTTGAGAAAATCCAGGGCCGACAAAAAGAGCCACGCCCGCAGGCGTGACCCTGATGTGTCCGTTTTACTGCCTATGGATCACTTCTTTTTCGGCGCGAGAATCATGATCATCTGACGGCCTTCCATTTTCGGGAAGGACTCGACGGTCACGAGCTCCGAGAGATCGCCGGCGATCCGTTCCATCAGCTTGCGGCCGATGTCCTGGTGCGCCATTTCGCGACCACGGAAGCGCAAGGTTACCTTACCCTTGTCTCCGCCTTCGATGAAGCGAGTCAGGTTGCGTAGCTTGACCTGATAATCGCCTTCATCGGTACCAGGACGGAATTTGACTTCCTTGACCTGGATCTGTTTCTGCTTCTTCTTCTGCAGATTCTTCTGTTTCTTCTCGTCGAAAAGAAACTTGCCGTAATCCATGATCTTGCAGACGATGGGGTCGGCATTGGAAATCTGGACGAGGTCGAGCCCTGCCTCTTCGGCCTTGACAAGCGCATCTTTGGTTGACACTACGCCAACCTGCTCGCCATCTGCGTCGATGAGGCGGACTTCGTCCGCACGAATACGGTCATTGATGGGAGCCCGCTTTTCCTGGGGGCGTCCGCGCTGATTATTCCGCTTGATCGTTGCGTCTCCGTTTGGCTGAAATTCGTTACTGTCAGACCTGTTCTTCCTTCAGGCGTTCCATGAATTCTGAAACTTTCATGGTGCCGAGGTCTTCACCGGAACGGGTTCTGACAGCTACTGCATCAGCTTCCACTTCCTTGTCGCCAACGACGATGAGGTAAGGAACCTTCTGCAGAGTATGCTCACGGATTTTAAAGCCGATCTTCTCGTTCCTCAAGTCTGCTTTGACACGGATGTCATGTTTCTCGAGGCGGGAGACCAGATCCTTGGCATATTCTGCCTGGGAATCCGTGATATTCATTACGACAACCTGCTCCGGGGCGAGCCAGAATGGCATCGCGCCTGCGTGGTGCTCGATCAGGATGCCGAGGAAGCGCTCGAAGGAGCCGAGAATCGCGCGGTGCAACATGACCGGCATGCGACGCTCTCCACTTTCATCGACAAACTGGGCACTGAGACGCTCAGGCAGATTGAAGTCGAGCTGTAGAGTACCACACTGCCAGACACGATTCAGACAATCTCGCAGAGAGAATTCAATCTTTGGTCCATAGAAGGCACCCTCACCCGGCTGCAGCTCCCACGGCAGGCCAGTCGCATCCAGTGCTGCCTGCAGGCCGGCTTCGGCCTTGTCCCACGCTTCCGGCTCACCGATGAAGGATTCCGGACGGGTGGAGAGCTTCAGTTCGACGTCTTCGAAACCGAACTGACGGTAGACTTCCAGCGTCAGACGGATGAAGTCCTCGGCCTCGGACTCGACCTGATTCTCGGTACAGAAGATGTGGGCGTCATCCTGGGTGAAGCCACGCACGCGCATCAGACCATGCAGAGAGCCGGACGGCTCGTTGCGGTGGCAGGAGCCGAACTCGGCCAGACGCAGCGGCAGGTCACGGTAGCTCTTCAGGCCCTGGTTGAAGACCTGGACGTGACATGGGCAGTTCATCGGCTTGACCGCGTACTCACGCTTCTCTGACTCGGTGGTGAACATCAGCTCGTTGTAATGTCCCCAGTGCCCGGACTTCTTCCACAGCGAAAGATCGACCACCTGCGGCGTCTTGATCTCCTGGTAGCCATTGGCACGCTGGATACGACGCATGTACTGCTCGAGCACCTGGTACATGGTCCAGCCATTCGGGTGCCAGAACACCATGCCCGGCGCTTCTTCCTGCATATGGAAGAGGTCCAGCTTCTTGGCCAGCTTGCGGTGATCGCGCTTCTCGGCTTCCTCGAGACGCTTGAGGTAGGCCTTGAGCTGCTTCTTGTCCGGCCAGGCGGTGCCATAGATGCGAGTCAGCATCGGCTTGGTGGAATCACCACGCCAGTAGGCACCGGCCAGCTTGAGCAGCTGGAAGTGCTTGAGGTGACGGGTATTCGGCACGTGCGGGCCGCGGCACATGTCGGTGTATTCTTCGTGATGGTAAAGGCGGATGGTGTCGCCTTCGCCGATGCCCTCGATGATCTCCTGCTTGTACGGCTCATCGCGCTTCTCGAAAGCGGCCATGGCCTGGTCATGCGAGACATACTCACGCACCACATCGTACTCGCTGTCGATCAGCTGCTTCATGCGCTTCTCGATGGTCTCGAGATCTTCCGGGGTGACCGAGCGGCCAAAGTCGATGTCGTAATAGAAACCGTCATCGATGACCGGGCCGATGGCCATCTTGGCCTCCGGGTAGAGCTGCTTGACGGCATGACCGATCAGGTGCGCGCAGGAGTGACGAATCACGTCCAGGCCTTCCGCATCACGCGCCGTGAGAATGGCGACGTTGGCGTCTTCGGTGATCATGTCAGCGGCATCGACCTCGACGCCATTGATCTTGCCGGCCACGCAGGCCTTGGCAAGACCGGGACCGATGGACTCGGCCAGCTGCATCACGGAAATCGGGGTATCGAAGGTACGCTGGCTGCCGTCAGGCAGAGTAACGATAGGCATGAAGAATTCCTTGCGTTCAGTGGTGGCCCTTACCAAGGGTCACGTGAAGCGAATTTGGCCGAACGCGGGGCGTCGGCTCGAAATGGGGGCAATGACGATCACGCCCCTCACGCTACTGACCCCGGCCTACAATGCCTGGGGCGCCGCCCACTGCCCCATGATGATCGAGCGACCAGGCAGGGTGTGGACACATAACGCGGGAACATGAACGAGGCAAGACCTTAGCAGCCCGTTCAAAAGTCGTAAAGATACGCTTGAGCCACTGAAGACCATGCACGACACGAACGCAGACGGGGCGCCCTGAGGCGCCCCGTCTGATTCAGCTTACCGCGTTCGGCTTACTTGACTTCAGCAAGCTCGACACGACGGTTTTCGGCACGGCCTGCAGCAGTATCGTTGCTGGCGACCGGCTGCTCTTCACCGTAACCCACAGTCTGGATACGGTTGGCGCCAACACCTTCGGAAGCCAGGTAGGCCTTCACGGAGTCAGCACGCTTCTGGGACAGCTGCTTGTTGTAGGAGTCAGAACCCACGGAGTCAGTGTGACCTTCGACGCGAACGCGGACGTTCTCGTTGGAGACCAGCTTGGCCGCCACACCGTTCAGCACTTTCTCGGCGTTGGCAGTCAGCTTGGCGGAGTCGAACTCGAAGTTCACGTCACGCAGGACGAGGTCAGCGACACAGCCCAGGGCATTGACCTTGGCGCCGGCCGGGGTGTTCGGGCACTGGTCCTGGTAGTCCGGCACGCCGTCACCGTCGGAATCGAGCGGGCAGCCTTTCGCGTCAACAGTGACGCCGGCCGGAGTACCCGGGCACTGGTCCTTGTAGTCAGCAACGCCGTCACCGTCGGTGTCCAGCGGGCAGCCTTTCGCATCAACAGCGACGCCTGCCGGAGTCCCCGGGCATTCGTCACGGTCGTTCGGCACGCCGTCGCCATCGTCGTCCATGGACTTCGGAGCATCGTCAGCACACAGCAGTGCGCCAGCGGTCGCGCCGCCGACAGCACCCAGAGAAGCGCCGGTGTCTTCGTCGCTGTCGCCAGAGACGCCGTAACCAATCCCGCCACCGATCAGGCCACCGGCCAGACCGCAGACGAACGGCTGGCTGTACCAGGGCTTCTCAGCAGATGAAGACTGGGAAGCAGAGCTTGCGCAGCCAGACAGGCCAACAACCAATGCAGAACCCAGAACCAGGCCAGTCGTAGATCTTTTCATGTAAGACTCCTTCTTAACACAGCGCAATATGTAACGAGGGTGTTACGTATCGACTCAGTATAAGAGCCGAACTCGTTACGATGAAAGGAATTTTATTCAAATCTTCCTTTAAGAAGAAAGCACATGCAGGTGCGTCCTTCCAGCTCTGATCGGGTCTGTTTCCCTTGAAAACGGTACCGATCCTCAGGCATACGGTGAAGGAAAACAGTGTTTTTTGCAACGTCGAAAATCTTTGACACTAACTGTATCAGAATAGCGACGCTGTAAAACCCCTGTTTTACTCTCTTCCAAGGTGCTGGCGAACCAGCCCCTCGAAAATCTCGACGCCGGGCGCCAACAGCGTATCAGGAAAATCGTAATCGGGGTGGTGAAGGCCGGGCATTTCCTCGCCTGCGCCAAATGTGAACATGGCGGCATGGCAGTCACGTGCCAGCACGCCAAAGTCCTCGGACCAGCGATGTGCCTGAGGAAGTTCCACGCAATCAAGCCCTTGCTGTCGTGCCACGCGGCGAATCATGTCGTTCGCCTTAGGCGAATTCCAAGTCGCATCGAAGGTGTCACACCAGTCCACGTCGATGCCCAGACGGTCTTCTTCCGCCTCGCTGCGCGCCAGTGACACCGCCGCTTCGGCCAGCGCCTTCATCATGTCATCACTCTCGGTGCGCAGGGTGACCATCACCTCGGCGTCGCCCGGTGAGGTGCCGAACGCGACCTCGCCCAGGCGCGCATGAATCAGGGTCACCACCGCAAGTCCGGTCTCATCGGCAAATTGCAACGGCAGACGCGACAGGCCTTGCATGATGCGACACATGGCCATCGCCGGGCTGCGACCATTTTCCGGGTGGGCCGCATGTGCACAGAGCCCGGAAAGCCGCACGATCATGCCGCGTGAGGCGCAGGTGAAGGCATGGTCGCGCACGCTGACTTCCCCGAGGGGGCGCCCCGGCAGGTTGTGACACGAATAGAGATAATCCGGCTTGAGCGCGGCAAAGGCCTTGCTGCGTACGACGGCGCGCGCGCCTTCGCCGGTTTCCTCGGCGGGCTGGAACAGCAACACCACCTCGCCCCTGGCGACCGGAGACGCCGCCAGGCGCTGCGCCACGCCCAGCATCCAGCTCATGTGGCCGTCATGGCCGCACAGGTGCCCGACATGCGGATGACAGGAGGACCAGTCGCCGCGCGGCGCCTCATCGATGGGCAGCGCATCCAGCTCGCAGCGCAGCATGACGCGCGGGCCTGGCTCGGCGCCGCGGAAGATGGCGGCCAGACCATGCCCGCCCAGCCCGCTGACCACCTCGGCGCCGGCCTCCTGCATCCAGCCGGCGATGCAGGCCGCCGTGGCGGCTTCCTGTCCGGAGAGTTCCGGTGAGCGGTGCAGGGCGTGACGCAGCTCGGCCAGCGGCGTGCCCAGCAAGGAAAGTGTCGTGTTCATGCCTGCCTCGTGAAGACTCATCAGACGGCCTGCCCCAGATCTGCTGGCGAAGCGGGACGCTTGCGCCCCAGGTAATGCTGATGCCAGAACTCCATGTTGCTCAGCACGCGACTCGCCGCCAGCTGCAGCGGCTCCGCCAGCGCTTCCTCGACGGCGATGCGCTCCTTGTCTTCGGCCAGTCGCTCACGCGGCGACAGCGCCTTGCGCGCCGAATGGGTGTGCAGGTGTGACACCCGCCCATGCAGGACACCGAAGACCGAGAGCACGTCATCTTCGGCCAGACTGGTATCGAGAATCTCGATCAACACCTTGCAGCGCAGACCGCCTTCCACCATGTCGACCTGCCCGGCCTGCATGGCGCGTGCGATGGCTTCGAGGCTTTCCAGACAGTTGGCGCGCGCCTGGATGAGCTCTTGCTCGCGACGCGCCTCACGCACCTTGACCTCGCGGCGCAGCTTGAGGGCATAGAACGCCAATCCCGCGATAATGATGATCGCGATGACGGCCAGAATGATGCTGATAGTCAGGGACATGCCTTTCTCCTGCGGTAAACAAGCCATGAGTATAGGGACTGCACACGCGACACCCAAGGCGGGGCACTGCGACCGATGACCACGTAGCCCGCCCTCACCCACGCCTTGCGTCAACAAAAGGCCCCGCATCAGGGATACGGGGCCAGTCGTGTCATTCACTCTTGCACGCTTTTCTCTGTCGCACTCATGCTTCGCCCGGCACGCGAGCGGTCAATCTGTCAGAGCGGACCTTCACCGCCCCGCCATCAAGGCCTCGAAGCTGGCCTTGAGCTTGAGATTCTGCGCCTGATGCGAGTAATTGCGTGCCAGACTGGCCAGCGCAGCGCTCAGCGCCTGAGTGTCGCTCTCGAGCAGATGGGTGCAGCGCTCGGCCCACTGCTGTGGCGTGGACTCTGCCGCCATGACCAGTTCAGGGTAGTCATCGAGCAACTCGGCCGAGCCGACCCGCGCATTGAGCAGCACCGGCGCACCACAGGCCATCGCCTCCAGCGCGACACGTCCGAATTCCTCGATATGGGCCGGCATCACGAACAGGTCCAGCGCACCGTAGAGCGTCTCAACCTCCGGGATGGTCGAGCGCCAGATCATGCGCTCGGCGATGCCCGCCTCCCTGGCCTGCTGCTGGTAAGGCGCGGCATCATCCTTGCCTACCACCAGGAAGCGATAGCGGCCCGGTGAGGCCTGCTCCATCAGCGCCGCCATCGCCACGAAGCCTGCCACGTTGCGCTTGGTGAAGTTGCCGGATGACACCAGACCGACCAGCAGCTCGTCCTCGGCCACGCCCAATGCCTCACGCTGGGCGGTGCGCCCTGCGCGCGCGCGCTCGACCGTGAATTGCACCGGGTCATAGCCCGGGTAGCTGATCTCGATCCGCTCAGGCGCGATACCGTAGCGCGCCATCAGATCCTCGCCCATCATGCGCGAATTGACCGCAACCTGACGGAACTTGCCCCCCTTGAGCACGTGATCATGAATCGCCGCCACTTCGTGGTCGCGAGGCAGCTCACGGCCATGGATGCACTGCGAGGCAAGGTGCACGCAATTGTGCAGATAGACGGTATCCGGGCTTTCGCAGTCACCATGACTGATCAGCAGGTCGGGCGCATGACGGCTGGCCCAGGCCTGAACACGGCGATTGAACCAGAAACGTCGATACGCCCCCTTGAAGGGCCACCGCCACAGGCGCACCAGTTCCGCGCCGTGGGCGCGAGCCAGTTCGGGCTTGCCGCGCTCGGCGAGAATCACCACGCGATAGCCCAGCGCGCGCAACGCATCCGCCTGCTCGAAGGCATTGCGGCTGGCCCCGGTGTTCTTCTCGACCTGACGAATGGCGATCGCGGCCAGCTTGCCTGCGCCAGTGCTCACGACGCCTCCTGCACGCGGCGCATGGAGTCACCGCGACCGACCGCGTAGTACATCAGGCCAGCGGCCTTCATGGCGGCGGGCTCGAACAGGTTGCGGCCATCGACCACCACCGGGAAGCCGAGCTGCGCCTTGAGCCACTCGCCGTCCAGGGTGCGGAATTCCTTCCACTCGGTGCACACCACCAGCGCATCGGCGCCCTTGACCGCCTGCTGACGGTCCGCGACCAGCACCAGCTCATCACGCTCGCCGTAGATGCGGCGGCATTCCTTCATGGCTTCCGGATCATAGGCCTGCACGGTCGCGCCAGCGGCCCACAGCGCTTCCATCAGCGTGCGGCTCGGCGCGTCGCGCATGTCATCGGTGTTGGGCTTGAAGGCCAGACCCCAGACAGCGATGGTCTTGCCCTTGAGGTCGCCATCGAAGGCCCGCGACAGCTTGTCGAACAGCGTGACCTTCTGGCGCTTGTTGACGGACTCGACCGCAGTCAGCAGCTCGGCGTCATAACCGACCTGACTGGCAGTACGCGCCAGTGCCTGGACGTCCTTCGGGAAGCAGGAACCGCCATAACCACAACCGGGATAGATGAAGTGGTAGCCGATACGCGGGTCACTGCCGATGCCGCGACGCACCTCCTCGATGTCCGCACCCAGGCGTTCGGCCAGGTTGGAAATCTCGTTCATGAAGCTGATCTTGGTCGCCAGCATGGCGTTGGCAGCGTACTTGGTCAGCTCGGCGGCGCGCACATCCATGAACATCAGCTTTTCATGATTGCGGTTGTAGGGCGCGTAGCATTCGCGCATGCGCTCACGCACCTTCTCGGAATCGGTGCCGACCACGATGCGCGCGCCACGCGTGAAGTCCTCCAGCGCCGCGCCTTCCTTAAGAAATTCCGGGTTGGAACAGACATCGAAGTCGACACTTTCGCCGCGCTCGGCGAGCACTTCGGCGACTCGCGCCGTGACACGATCCGCCGTGCCCACCGGCACGGTGGACTTGTCGATGATGACCTTGTAGTCATTCATGTGCTCGCCGATGGTGCCGGCCACCGCAAGCACGTACTTGAGGTCGGCGCTGCCGTCTTCGTCCGGCGGTGTGCCCACGGCGATGAACTGCAGCACGCCGTGCTCGACGGCCTGACGGGCGTCAGTGGTGAAGTTGAGGCGGCCGGCCTCGACATTGCGCAGCACCATGCTCTCCAGCCCCGGCTCGAAGATGGGGATCTCGCCTTGCTTGAGGCCATCGATCTTGGCCGCATCAACGTCCATGCAGATCACGTCATGGCCGACATCGGCCAGACAGGTGCCAGTCACCAGGCCTACGTAGCCTGTTCCGAAGACAGTGATTTTCATGTCAGTCCTTGAGGGTTTCTGAAGGTAATGAAGCAGGTGACAAGGTGAACGCCGACGACTCCTCTGACGGCGTCACGCGGGAATCCGGTTGTGGGGCTTGCCCGTCGCGTTTCGCGCCCTGCCCGGACATGAACTCCGGACGCTCCAGCAGCTCGGTGGTCGCCTCAACCGCTTCCTCGAGCTCTTCGGCACCCGGCGCGAGAGGTCGGGAAAGAAAGTCCGACGGCAGGGCTTCATAGAAGTTCAATCGTCCCAGCTGGTCCAGCACCGGATGACGTTCACGCGGCTGATAGCAGACCGCCCAGGGCGACAGGCACGGCTTGTCACCGGAGAAGCGGATGCCCAGCCAGTCGCTGGCCAGATAGGGCAGGTCAAAACTGGCGAAAGGCTCATCGGCGTGCGAGCGCAGGCGCGTCAGCTCGCGCGCGGGATTGGGCGCCTGCGCTGTCTGCCACAGCCATAGCGGAATGCGGTACGGCGCCTGACTGGGGCGATCACCGCCATGCACATAGGCGTCACTGAGCGGGTCATGCTCGAGGCCGTGGTCCGACAGATAGAGCACGCCAGCGGGTCGCCCCTCGAGGCGCTGGAAGACACCCTCGAGCACCTGATCCGTGAAGCGGATGCTGTCATCGTAGGCATCGGTCAGCGGCGAGCGGCTGTCCGGGGTCAGGAAATAGCGCAGTGAATCCGGGTACTGCAGGCTGGCCGGCGGGTGACTGCCGTAGAGATGCAGCACGATCAGCCGCGGCCCCTCGACCTCGCGCGCCAGCGCCTCATCCAGTGCATCCAGCAAGCCATCGTCATAGTCGGTCATGATGGTGCGAGCGACATCGGCACGCTGGGCGATGGCGGTGATCCAGGTGCGCTCGGAGGTGATATCGAGCCCCTGGCGCGACAGCCACTCGGTATGATAGCCGGCCTGATTGGCCAGCGAGATCAGATTGGCGTCCAGGTAGCGCGGCGAGAAGGTCCGCGGGTCGGTCAGGCTGGCCAGCATCGGTACCGCCAGCACGGTCTGCGGCGCCGGCGCGATGGCCTGATCGAAGACCACCAGCTCATCGCGGCGCGCATCGAGATTCGGCGTCGTGGCACGGGAATAGCCATACAGCGACAGCTGGTCGCGGCGCTGGGATTCACCGATGATCAGGACGAAGACGGCGTCATCCGACACCTCGGGGCTGCGCGAGACGCCGCCGAAATCATAGTCGTCCGCCATCAGCGCCTTGTAGCGCTCCTTCTCCCACCAGGCATGCGAGGTGGTGGCCAGATTCCAGCCCGGCGAGACCGACAGCGTCGTGATGGCCAACGGCACACTGGCCCGGCCCCACTGCCAGCTACCGGCCAGCAGCATCAGCATCCAGAGCACGAAGGCGATTCCGCTGCGCCCGCCCAGCCGGGCGCGAGCCAGCCCCGCCCCGAAGCGATTGCCCAATGACAGCGCCAGCAGGAAGAACCCCAACGGGACGATCAGGGCCAGCGGGAACTTGAACAGCATCGCCATCGATTCGCTGCGGCTGGTATCCAGCGAGCTGAGCGCAAAGGCCAAACCATAGCGGGAATCGTAATAGACGGCGCTGACCACGCTTGCGGAGAGATTGACGCCCAGCGACGCCATCAGCCCCAGCGCCGGCCAACGCCAGCGCGGACGGTGCAGCGCCGCCAGCAGACACGGCCACAGCAACAGATTGCCGAACAGGATCAGGCCGCCCTCGAGCAGGCCGTGATAGATCAACGGCACCAGACTCGCCAGCAGGGCCAGCGTGATGGCGGAGATCACCCCGGCCCGTTTGCTCGCCTGATCGCTGCGCGCAAACAGGCGACGGACGAGGCGCTGCAGCAGGCCCTTCATGCGCGTCCTCGCCATGACATGAGCGCTTCAGCCCTCACGCGGGCCAATGGATGCACGAGCCGTCGAGCCCCGGCCACCCTCAGACGTCCAGCGCCTGGCGCCAGCGACCATCCGCTTGGCCACAGGCGATGAAGAAGGGATTCACCAGTGTATCGCGGGCGTTGTAGTCCAGACGACGCGGTTGTGCGGGCAATGACTCGGCATCGAAGACCTGGCCGCCGGCCGCTTCCAGTACGGCCTGGGCCGCCGCGGTGTCCCACTCGCTGGTCGGCGCGTAGCGCGGATAGAGATCCGCATTGCCTTCCGCGATGCGACAGAACTTGAGCGAGCTGCCACAGCTGACGTTCTCCACCGGTGCCAGTCGTTCGATCAGCGCCGCCGTACGCGCATCGAGATGCGACTTGCTGGCCACGACTCTCAATACCTCGGGCTCCGGACTGACCGTGATCGCGACACGCCCGGTGGCGTCTTCCCGGAAGGCCCCCACACCGGCGAGGCCGCTCCAGGTCGTCTCCAGCACCGGCGCATCCACCACACCCAGTACGCTGCGCGAACCCTGTATCAGTGCCACGTTGACGGTGTATTCACCGCTGCCGGTGACGAATTCACGGGTGCCATCCAGCGGGTCGACCAGCCAGAAGGTCTGCCAGTCACGCCGCGCCGCGATATCGGCCTTGTCGCTCTCCTCCGAGAGCACCGGAATCTGCGGCGTCAGACGGGCCAGCCCCTCGACCAGCACATGATGCGCCGCCATATCCGCCGCCGTGACGGGGCTGTCATCCGCCTTGGCACGCGTGCCGAGCTCTCCCCCACGGGCAACGGCGAGTATCGCCTGCCCCGCTTCACGGCAAAGCTGTTCAATGGCCGTCAGCAGTTCAAGATCGAGGGTGACATCAGACTGGGTCATGGGGGTCTCGCAGAGAATTCGAAGGAGTCGGCACGGGCCCTTCGGCCCGCCGTCATCATACGCAAAAGCGGCCGCGGATGCTGCCCGCGACCGCTTCGAGAGGTCTTCACACAAGCGCCGTCAACTCAAGCTTGGTCAACTTCGGCGCACTGACCATGCAGTGTCAGTTTTCAGGCACTGCGATAGCCGTTGGGGTTGCGCGACTGCCAACGCCAGCTGTCGGCCATCATGCGGTCGAGACCCAGCTCGGCCTTCCACTTGAGCTCATTGAAGGCCTTGTCCGGCTCTGCCCAGCACTCGGCGATATCACCGGCGCGACGCGGTGCGATGCGATACGGCACCGGACGACCGCTGGCCTTCTCGAACGCCTTGACCATGTCCAGCACGCTGTAGCCGGTACCGGTGCCCAGGTTGTAGGTGTGAACGCCATCCCGCGCATCACCGGCCAGGTAGTCCAGCGCCTTGAGGTGGCCATCGGCCAGGTCGACGACGTGGATGTAGTCGCGCACCCCGGTGCCATCCGGCGTCGGGTAGTCATCACCGAACACGGCCAGTTCCTCGAGGCGGCCCACGGCGACCTGGCTGATATACGGCACCAGGTTGTTGGGGATGCCGTTGGGGTCTTCGCCGATGGTGCCGGACTCATGGGCGCCCACCGGATTGAAGTAGCGCAGCAGCGCGATGCGCCAGCTGTCATCCGCGACGGCCAGGTCGCGCAGCACTTCCTCGACCATCAGCTTGGAGCGGCCATAGGGGTTGGTCGCGGAGGTCGGGAAGTCTTCACGGATCGGCGTGGAGGCCGGGTCGCCATACACGGTGGCGGAGGAAGAGAACACGATACGCTTGACGCCGGCACGCGCCATGGCGTCACACAGCACCAGGGTGCCGTTGACGTTGTTGTCGTAGTAGGCCAGCGGCTTGGCGACGCTCTCGCCGACCGCCTTGAGCCCGGCGAAGTGGACCACGGCCTCGATATCGTGACGCTCGAACAGGCTGTCGAGCAGCGCGCCGTTGCGGATATCCCCTTCGACGAACGGCACTTCGCGTCCGGCAAGCGTCGCCACACGCGCAAGAGAGGCTTCACTGGCATTGGACAGGTTGTCCAGCACCAGCACCTGATGGCCGGCCTCCATGAGCGCCAATACCGTATGAGAGCCGATGTAGCCTGCACCACCCGTGACCAGAATCATCAATCATCTTCCTTGTGAAAGTAACGCGACAGTGGGCCACGCAGTTGTCCTGCGCTGGCCCTGTTCATGGCTGCTAACCCTACCTTCCAGCCCTTGCGCTCACAAGTCCACAGCCAACGACAGCGTCTGTCGCCAGACAGCAACCTGACCCGTGCAAGATGGCGTCACACAGGGCCTGGCCCGAGGTGTGAGCGCCTCGGATCAAGCGTCGCGCTTGCGCGGCGTCAAGGTTTCACTTGCCGGAGTTTCAAAACAGGCAATGAAGGCTATTGAGCCGCGCCGCAATGCTGAGACAATGGCCGCGCCTTGCCGCCTGAGCGCCCGGCAGATCGACTCGCGAGCGGCTTTCTGACATGGCAGGCAACATGACACGTCGTGCACGTCACCCCGACCGGGAATACATGCGCGACATTTAATGAATAACACCAACACGACAACTCGCCATCACCTACCATGACCCATACCAACAACACGATGACCACCATGATGAGGAAGCCAGTCGCCGACCGGCTTCTCTGGAGTCGACATGCCTGAGCAATCTCCCGATCACGTCGCTGATCAATCCACTACGCCGCCACAAGCGCCACTCGCGGCGCGCATCGGCCTGATACTCGGACCCCTCCTGTTGCTGCTGACCTGGCTGACACCGGCACCGGGTGGCATGCCGGACAGCGCCTGGCTCTGCGTCGGCCTGGCCCTGCTGATGGCCACCTGGTGGGCCACCGAGGCCCTGCCGATTCCGGTGACCTCGCTGCTGCCCATCGTGCTGGTGCCGGCGCTTGGCATCGACGACATCAAGAGCACCACCGCCGCCTATGCCAACCCGACCATCTACCTGTTCCTCGGTGGCTTCCTGCTCGGGATCGCCATGCAGCGCTGGGACCTGCATCGCCGCGTGGCTCTGCATACGCTGAAACTTGCCGGTCACTCGCCGCGCCGCCAGATCGCCGGCTTCATGATCGCCACCGGCTTCATCAGCATGTGGGTGTCCAACACCGCCACCAGCATCATGATGCTGCCCATCGGCATGTCAGTGGTCAGCCTGATGTCCAGTGGTCAGGACGAGCGCGACAGCAATGACCCGGAACTCAAGCGCTACGCCGCCGCCCTGCTGCTGGGCATCGCCTATTCCGCCAGCCTCGGCGGTATCGCGACCCTGATCGGCACGCCGCCCAATGCCCTGCTGGCGGGTTACCTGTCCAGTGATCAAGGCATCGAGATCGGCTTCGCCCAGTGGATGGTCGTCGGCCTGCCGGTGGCCATCGCGATGTGCGCCATCACCTGGTGGTGGCTGACGCGCACGCCCTTCTCCTTCAAGTCCGAGACGGCAGACAGCGGCGAGATGATCAGCCGCGAGCTCAAGGCGCTGGGTGCCATGAGCAGCGCCGAGAAACGTGTCGGCGTCGCCTTCCTGGTGGCTGCCCTGCTGTGGATGTTCCGTCCGCTGATCAACCAGATGGGCCTTGCCTGGCTGTCGGACACCGGCATCGCCATGGCCATCGGCGTGGGCCTGTTCGCCATTCCCTCCGGCACCTCACGCGGCCGCCGCCTGCTGGTGTGGGAAGACGCGCGTGACCTGCCCTGGGGCGTGTTGCTGCTGTTCGGGGGTGGTCTGGCACTGGCGGGCGTGATCAAGAGCTCGGGTCTCGCCGAGTGGATCGCCGGCCAGCTGTCGATGTTCAGCGTGCTGCCGCTCATCGGCCTGGTCGCCATCGTGGTCGTGGTGATCATCTTCCTGACCGAGGTCACCTCCAATACCGCGACGGCAGCTGCCTTCCTGCCGCTGCTGGGGGCACTGGCGCTGTCACTGGACATCGATCCGCTGCTGATCACCGTGCCGGCAGCCATCGCGGCCAGCTGTGCCTTCATGATGCCGGTGGCGACGCCGCCCAACGCCATCGTGTTCGCCACCGGCCACCTCAAGATCCAGACCATGATGCGCGCCGGCTTCTTCCTGAACCTGGCCGGTACCGTGGTCGTCACCCTGCTGGCCTATGGCCTGATTGTGGCACTGTGGGTGTAGAGGCAAGTGCTGACGCAGGGTCTGGAAGAGCACGAGGAAGAGAGCGAAGGTGAGAACGAGGGTGAGAACAAAAGCGCCTGACGAGCTTCTCACCGCCCTTGAAGCCTGAGCCCTGAAACCTGCAAGCCTCAGCCCCCCCGAAACGACAACGCCGGACTCCAATGGAGTCCGGCGTTGTCGTTCATGCCAGGCAGATTCTGCGACATCTCCTCATGACATCTGCTGTCATGTTCAGAAGAAGCCGAGGAAACCCTTGATGATCAGCGAGTTGGCGATATCGATCAGGAAGCCACCCACCACCGGCACGATGATGAAGGCCAGACGCGACGGCCCGTGGTGCTGCGTGACCGCCTGCATGTTGGCGATCGCCGTCGGCGTGGCGCCCATGCCGAAGCCACAGTTACCCGCGACCAGCACCGCAGCGTCGTAGTTCTTGCCCATCAGGCGGAAGGTGACCTGGGTGGTGTAGAGGAACACCAGCGCGACCTGTGCCAGCAGGATGGCCAGAATCGGCAGTGCCAGATTGGCCAGATCCCAGAGCTTGAGCGTCATCAGCGCCAGCGCCAGGAAGATCGACAGGCTGATGTTGCCCAGCACATCGACGGCGTGGGTATTGAGGTGCTTGTCGCCGAAGGCGCGCACCACGTTGCCGATGACGATACAGCTGAACAGCACCCACACGAAGGTCGGCAGCGAGAAGGCGGTGCCCGAGGTGAGTGACTGCAGCTGCTGGCCACAGACGACCCCGAGCAGCAGCATGAAGAGTGTCTTCAGGGCATTGGACGTATTCAGCGGATGCTGGACTTCCGTCTCGTCATATTCGGAATCGCTGACCTGGGCGTTGATGTCCTGCCCTTCACGCTTCATGCGATTGATCAGGAAACGCGCCGTCGGCCCACCGATCAGGGAACCGAACACCAGCCCGAAGGTGGCACAGGCCATCGCGACTTCCATCGCGCCATTGATGCCATATTCGTCGGCGAAGACGTTGGCCCATGCCGCGCCGGTACCGTGGCCACCGGACATGGTGATGGAACCGCCGAGCAGACCCAGTACCGGATCCAGACCGAACAGACTGGCAACACCGACACCCAGCAGGTTCTGCAGGATGAGCAGACCGATGACCAGCGCGAGGAACAGCACCAGCTTGCTTCCGCCGGCACGAATCATGCGCACGTCTGCCGACAGACCGACGGAGCCGAAGAACAGCAACATGAAGGGAGTCTGGAGACCGCCGAAGAACTGGAACTCGTAACCCAGGCCGCGCAGGCCGGTGACGATGATGGTAGCGATGAGGCCGCCGACCACAGGCTCGGGGATATTGAATTCGCGCAGCACGCGCACGCGCTCGACGATCAGATGGCCAACGACGAGGACAAGCGCCGCCAGCAACAGGGTGGTGATAGCATCAAGTTGAATCATGCGATACCGATGAGTAGTTGTGGGTTGTTCTAGCGGACCTCCTGAACGAGAGGTGCACTGGCGATGCCCGATCAGAGCAGGGATGGGGACGCATCCATTATCTCTTCAATCAGGGGGGTTGCCTTTGCACCGCTTGGAATTGTTGTGTTCTCGAATCCGGTCTGCCACCAGATCGTTATCATTATGCGGGTGCAGCGATGATACGCAGGGTGGGCACCGGTGCAAGCCCGGATGTTGACTGAGCCGTCAACATCAGACAAAAGTCTATAGCGGCCTGGCGAGCATGACACGTATTTTCCACGCAAGCCTGCCCGCGTCAGCCCAGCAACGGCGGGCGTGAGCGCCATCCGGGCAACTTCTGCCCTGCCACGAAACGCAAAGACCCCCGCTCTGATGAGCGAGGGTCTCGAGAGAGGCAAAAAAGCCCCTGATCAGTCACGCATGAGGCGTGTTGTCGTCAGACAGCGACCGGACCGGCTTCCTCGGCACGTTCCGCTTCGCTGCGTGCACTGCTTTCCAGGCCGCGATTGACCGCCGACAGCACGGCCTTGAGCGATGCGCTCACGGTATCGCCATCCTCGGCCATGCCGCAGACACGCTTGCCATCCAGGTTAAGCATCACGAAGGCCACCGCGACGGCATCGCTGCCTTCGCCGAGGGCGTGCTCACCGTAATCCACCACGCTGACGGTGGAACCGGTGTGACGCTGCCAGGCATCCATGAAGGCGGAGATGGCACCGTTGCCTTCGCCGGCCAGCGCGATCTGCTCGCCCTTGTCGTCGACCAGTGTCGCGGTGAGCTGCTCGGCCCCTTCGCGATCCAGGCGATAGCCCTTGAGACTCAGCGGCGCCTCACGCTTGAAGCTGGCATCGAGAATCGCGCGAATCTGGTCGCTGGACAGCTCACCACTGACCTGCTCGCTGGCCTTCTGCACGTGCGGCGCAAGCTCGAGGCTCATCCAGCGCGGCAGGCTGATGCCATGATCGCGCTCGAGCAGGAAGGCCATGCCGCCCTTGCCGGACTGACTGTTGACGCGGATCACCGCCTGGAAGTCGCGGCCCAGATCCTGCGGGTCGATGGGCAGATAGGCGACCTGCCACGGCTCGTCAGGCTGCTGCTTCTTGAGACACTTGCGGATGGCGTCCTGGTGGCTGCCGGAGAAGGCGGTGTAGACCAGCTCGCCGACCCACGGGTGACGCGGGTGAACCGGCAGATTGGTGCACTCGGTGTAGACCTGGATGATCTCGTCCGGGTTGGAGAGATCCAGCTCCGGATCGATGCCCTGGCTGTAGAGGTTCATCGCCAGGGTGATCAGGTCCATGTTGCCGGTGCGCTCACCGTTGCCCAACAGGGTGCCTTCGATGCGATCAGCGCCGGCCAGCAGGCCAAGTTCGGCGGCGGCAGCAGCGCCACCGCGGTCGTTGTGGGTGTGCAGCGAGATGATCGCGCAGTCACGACGGCTCAGGTGCTTGATGAAGTACTCGACCTGGTCGGCGAAGTGATTGGCCGGGCCCACTTCCACCGTGGCCGGCAGATTGAGGATGCAGCGTTTTTCCGGCGTCGGCTGCCAGACATCCATCACCGCTTCACATACCTCGACGGCGTAATCCATCTCGGTGGAGGTGAAACTCTCCGGCGAGTACTGGAACACCCAGTTGGTGTCCGGGTAGCGCTCGGCGTAGTCCTTGACCAGCTGTGCGCCCTCGACGGCGATGGCCTTGATGCCGTCACGGTCCATCTCGAACACCCGCTCACGCTGCACGGTGGAGGTGGAGTTGTAGACGTGAACGACGGCATCACGCGCACCGACCAGCGACTCGAAGGTACGCGCGATCAGATGCTCACGCGCCTGCACCAGCACCTGGATGCTGACGCCTTCCGGAACTTGGTCTTCCTCGATCAACCAGCGCACGAAGTCGAAATCGAGCTGGCTGGCGGAGGGGAAACCGACTTCGATCTCCTTGAGGCCGATCTTGACCAGCAGCTTCCACATCAGCTTCTTCTGCTCGACCGTCATCGGCTCGAGCAGCGCCTGATTGCCATCACGCAGGTCGACACTCGCCCATAGCGGCGCCTGGGTCACGGTACGCGACGGCCACTGGCGGTCGGTCAGTGCAACAGGGGTCACGGGGCGATATTTGGTGTGGTCGAAGGCAGCACTTGGCGTGGATGCAGCAGTCATGGTCGTGTCCTTGGCGGTCTGGGTGCGAAAAACCGGCAATCGAGGCCCGATACGGGAGATCGATGGCACCTTTCGCACTCAACAGTGTCCCAATCGGGGCGCCTGAGTAAATGTGAGATGACGAAGGCGTGAAGGCCTTGCATCCGAAAGCTTGCCGTCAGCAGGGCAAGCAAGCAAGTCGGGGGCAGCGTAACGTCACTGCCCGCCGCAAGCTCCGGGACCGGATCACGGTCTCCAGCGCGGAGAGAAGGACGGTGGGATCACCACCAGAGCCCTTTCGGCAGCCTCGCTTCGATCAGAAGCCGACTGCGTTCCGCGTTCACCGGTTGCAAGAGGCGTGTCGCCAGCGCCGGTGGCTCATCCTGCTCAGGTCTGTCGTTCGCGTCGTACGTCGTGTCATGCGACAGCCACGACCCGAACGGGCGTCTTCATCGCTGAGCAGTGATTACAGTATATGCCGCATATCAGGGCGGACGATTGCGAAAACCACATGACATCGCCATCTTAAAAGCAGATTATTTCACCATTCACATCTTCACCGCTAATGGATTGCGAAAATGAGCCAGAATATTCCTCTCCCGACACTGGACCGCTTCGACCGTCGCATTCTTGACGAGCTTCAGCACTCGGGTCGCATCAGCAATCAGGAACTCGCGGAGCGCATCGGCCTGTCCCCGTCGCCCTGCCTGCGCCGTGTCCGTGCGCTGGAAGAAAGCGGCATGATCACCGGCTACCGCGCCCAGATAGATGCCCGCAAGCTGGGACTCAGCCTGATGGCGTTGCTGCATATCTCGATGGACCGCCACACCCCGGAGCGCTTCACCAACTTCGAGGACACCATCGCCTCGCTGCCCCAGGTGATGGAATGCCTGCTGATCACCGGCCAGGAAGCCGACTACCAGCTCAAGGTGGTGGTCAAGGACATGGATGACTATCACGACCTGCTGCTCAAGCAGATCACGCGGATCGAAGGTGTGACCGGCGTGCATTCAAGCTTCGTGCTGCGTCAGGTGATCGATCACCAACGCGTCCCGACGACCTCCTGAGCCTGACTGCCTGAATCAAGCCTTCATCAACATGAAAGCCCCGTCGGTGATAGCCGACGGGGCTTTCGTGTTGCTGAAGATGCCATCGTGATCACGCGCTGATCAGGGCGTGCCGGAATGGGTGGATCACTCGCCACCGATGATGCCGCGGCGGATCTGGTCTTCCTCGATGGATTCGAACAGCGCCTTGAAGTTGCCCTCGCCGAAACCATCGTTGCCCTTGCGCTGGATGATCTCGAAGAAGATCGGCCCGATCACCGTCTCGGTGAATATCTGCAACAGAATGCCCTCCCCCGGCGCGCCATCGACCAGCAGGTTCAATGCCTTGAGGTCCTCGACATTCTCTTCATGATTGGGCACCCGCGCATCGACCTTCTCATAATAGGTGGCCGGCGTGGTCAGGAAGGTGACGCCATTGGCCTTGAGCGCCTTGACGGTGGCATGGATATCATCCGTCGCCATCGCCAGATGCTGGATACCTTCGCCATGGTATTCGCGGATGAATTCCGCGATCTGGGAGTCATCATCCGCTGACTCGTTGATGGGAATGTGCATCTTGCCGCAGGGCGCCGTCATCGCGCGCGAGAAGAGCCCGGTCATCTTGCCTTCGATATCGAAATAGCGGATCTCGCGGAAGTTGGCGATACGCGCATAGAAGTCGGCCCACACATCCATCTGGCCACGCCCGACATTGTGGGTCAGGTGATCCAGCGTATGCAGGCCGACACTGTTGGCATTCTCGATTGCGCCGTCGATGGCGACGAAGTCGGTATCGTAGATCGAGCGCTCGCGGTGATGGTCCACGAAGTACAGCACCGAACCGCCGATGCCTTGCACCGCGGGGATGCCCACCTCGCCCGGCCCGACCGGATGCTCGACGCTGCGCGCACCGTGCGCCAGTGCGTAGCGATGCGCCTGCTCGGCATCCGCCACGCGCCAGGCCATCGCACAGGCACTCGGGCCGTGGATCGCCGCGAATTCCGCCGCCGGGCTGTTCGGCTCGGCGTTGAGCACCACATTGATGCCGTGCTGCTGGAACAGGAACACCTGCTTGGAGCGATGGCGACGGGTCTCGGTAAATCCGAGCTGGTTGAACAACTTGCGCAGGGCATCGATGCCGGCCGCATCCGGGGCCGTGAATTCGACGAACTCGAAGCCGTCCGTGCCGATGGGATTGTGCTGTTCGATACGTGCCGGTGCGTTCATGGGAGGCTCCTGAGTCAGGCTGCCGACAAGGCAGGCAAGGTAGAGAAAAGGCGGGCAACATCCTTCACGACAGGCGAACGCATCGCGCGCATCACCTGCCGTGTCCCGATTCCGTTATCGGAAATCTATGCCTTGCCTGCCGCCCTGCCCATGCGCCTTGCGCCTGCATTGGTGCCGTGTCCGGCCTCTTCCCACGCCAGACATGTAACGAAACCCTGCCATGGCGCTGACGGCCATCTCGACACTGCCCACTCGGGGCGCTCCCACTGCCGCCAGCGCCTGACACTGCGTCATGCTTTCTTTACACCTATCGGCGCGTCACGCCTGCTGTTGCCTCTTGCCCGTCTTGCGTTGGCCGCTAGAGCCAGGCACCGCTGCCCAGTTGCCAGGCCACCCACAGCAGAATCGTGGCGATGAAGGCCTCGATGACCTGCCAGGCACGCGGACTGGTCAGACGTGGTGCCAGCCAACCGGCACATGTCACCAGGCCGAAGAACCAGCCGAAGGAGGCCAGGCTCGCCCCGACGATGAAGCTTTGCGGGGACGGCTGTTGCGCGCCGATCGCGCCCAGCATCACCAGCGTATCCAGATAGACCTGGGGATTGAGCAGCGTGACGGCCAACGTTGCCGCCAGCACCTTGCCGAGATTGGCCTTGAGCGCGTTGCTCGCCGTCAGCTGGCCGCCAGTGCGCATGCGCCCCAACGCCTTGAGTGCCTGCCAGAGCAGAAACGCCACCCCTCCCCAGCGGGCAATGCTCATCAACAGCGGCGATTGCTGCATCAGCGCGCCCAGCCCGAGCACGCCGGCGATGATCAGCACGCCATCGCACAGCGCGCAGAGTCCCGCGACCCACCATTGATGCTCGCGCTTGAGACCCTGTCCCAACACGAAGGCGTTCTGCGCCCCGATGGCGATGATCAAGCCTGCGCCTACCCCTGCCCCATTGAAGAATGACCACCACATATCGCCTGTCCTTTCGTCGTGTCGTTGCCGTGACTGACGGTGCATACCACGGCTGTCAGTGCTGAGGCAGGCAGAGTACGCTAGGATGAATCCATCAAGGAAATTGATTCAGGGAATGGATCATAAGGAATACTGATGCTGGACTATAAACTGCTGGAGGCGCTGGCGGCCGTCATCGATCAGGCGGGCTTTGAACGCGGGGCGCGAGCACTGGGGCTGACGCAGTCAGCGGTCTCGCAGCGCATCAAGTTGCTGGAGGCACGGCTGGGGCAGCCGGTACTGGTGCGTACACCGCGGCTGGGGCCGACACCGCTCGGGCGGCGCCTGCTCAATCATGTCCAGCAGGTGCGTCTGCTGGAGCATGATCTGCTCGACCAGATTCCCGCCCTCGGCGAGAGCGAGCAGCGACTGCGCATCGCCATCAATGCCGATTCGCTGGCCACCTGGTGGCCGACCGTCACCGGCAGTTTCTGTCGCGAGCGTGACCTGTTGCTGGACATGCTGGTGGAGGATCAGGAAGTGGCGCTCAGGCGCATGCGTGATGGAGAAGTCGCGGGCTGCATCTGTGCCACGCCGCGCCCGGTGCAGGGGGCACGCTCCCACCCGCTGGGCAGCATGCGTTATCGGGCGCTGGCCAGCCCGGACTTCGTGCAGCGCCATATCGCAAAGAAAGGCCATCCCATCCCGCCCATTCTGCCGGCCGAGACCCTGCGCAGCATGCCCGCCATCGTCTATGGCCGTGATGACCGCCTGCAGCACCGGCTGTTGTCGACCATGGGCTTCGATGAGCCCTTCCCCCACCATCTCTGCCCGTCGTCGGAAGGTTTCGTGCGTCTGGCCTTGAGCGGCATGGGCTACGGCATGATTCCCGAGCAGCAGGCGGCGCATCTGCTGGCCAGTGGTGAGCTGGTGGATATCGCGCCGAACCATGCCCTCGATGTACCGCTTTACTGGCATCACTGGCGCCACGGCGGCAGCACGCTGGACAAGCTCACCGATCACCTGCTGCGGGAATGTGCCACGGCATTGCGCCCGATGCCGGAGCAGGAGACGCCCCGCCCCGGCATGCTGTGAGAGCACGTGTCAGTCGTGCATCAGGCCCAACACAGGAGCCTCAGCCGCCCTGTTGCTCACGCACCAGCTGGGCCAGGAAGCGATCACAGGCCGCCAGCTGGCTGAGCTCGATGTACTCGTTGGCCTGATGCGCGACCCCGATGGAGCCTGGCCCGCAGACCACCGTCGGCCAGCCTTCGCTCTGGAACTGACCCGCCTCCGTGGTATACGCCACGGCCTCGCTGGCCCGCTCATCGCCCAGCAGACGCTGGCAGAGGCGAATGGCCGGGTCCCGATCGCCATGCCCGAGTGATGGCACCGTTTCCACCGTGCGTTCGCTACGAATCGCCACTTCTGGCGCCCGCTCACGATAGGGAGCGACCAGACGCTCGGCGTGGGCATCGATCTCCGCCAGCATCGCCTCGACATCCTCGCCCGGCAGATGACGCAGCTCCCAGTCGAAGATGCACTCCCCGGCAGTGATGTTGACCGCCGTGCCGCCCTCGATACGCCCGACGTGCAGGCTGGCGTGGGGCACATCGAAGCGCTCGTCCAGATGGCCGCAGTCGATGCGCGCCTGCATGCGATCCTCGATGAAGGTCACCATGCGCGCCGCCAGATGGATGGCACTCACTCCCTGATAGACCAGGCTGGAATGCGACGGCTTGCCGGTCACCGTGGTGCGCAGATCGGTGATGCCCTTGTGGGCATCGACGATCGCCATCATGGTCGGCTCGCCCACCAGCACCGCCGCCGGACGCGGCAGGCGGTCACGCAGGCGCGCGATCATGCGCGGCGCCCCCAGACAGCCGATCTCCTCGTCATAGGAGAAGGCAAGAATCACCGGCTTTTTCAGCGTACCCGCACGCTGGGCATTCACCAGTGCCGGCACCGCCGCCATGCAGCAGGCGATGAAGCCCTTCATGTCGGCGGAACCGCGCCCATGAAGGCGACCCTCGTCCTCTCGCAGCGTGAAGGGATCGCTGTCCCAGGCCTGACCCTCCACCGGCACCACATCGGTGTGCCCGGAGAGCACCACACCACCCTCGACTTCCGGCCCGATCACCGCCAGCAGATTGGCCTTGTCGCCGCCATCGTTATGGATGACCTCGGCACTGACACCGACCACTTCCAGGGCGTCGCGCAGGCAATGGATCAACGCCAGATTCGACTCGCGCGACACGGTATTGAAGCTGACCAGATGCGCCAGCCAGTCGCGGCTGTTGGGCCAGTCGGAGAAATCGGCGTGCTGCGGCATCAGGCTGGCGGTATTGGCGATGGGGGACGCTGAAGCGGACATGGGCATTCCTGTGCAGAGACATCAGAGCGGAGAGCACCATACGCAGCGCGCTGGCCTCATATGCCCACCGGTATAGCGCAGCGCCTCTTCGACAACAAGGGCCTGACTGCAACATCCGCCTGGCAGGCAGCTTCAAAAAAAGACGACGCCGCCACACCCGATGAAAGGGCGTGGCAGCGTCGTCTGTGGCGACAGAACTCCGCTACGGGCGGGATTCAGGCCGTGATGGCGTCAGGCAGCACGGCCGTTGCGCACCATGGCGTGGGGGTCGATGACGAATTTCTTGGCAGCGCCGCCATCGAAGTCCGCATAGCCCTGCGGGGCTTCTTCCAGACTGATGACCTGCACATTGACCGCATCGGCGATATTGACGCGCCCGAACAGGATCGCCTGCATCAGCGGACGGTGATACTTCATCACCGGACACTGGCCCGTGTGCAGCGAGTGGGACTTGGCCCAGCCCAGCCCGAAGCGCATCGACAGCGCCCCGACCTTGGCGGCCTCATCCTCGGCGCCCGGGTCTTCGGTGACATAAAGCCCGGGAATACCGATCTGGCCGCCGGCACGCGTCAGCGCCATCGCCGAGTTGAGCACCGTGGCCGGCTGCTCGCGGCCGTGATCACAACCACAGCCATGCGCCTCGAAGCCGACGCAGTCGACGAAGCAATCCACTTCACGCTCGCCGAGAATCACCTCGACCTTGTCTTCCATCGAACCTTCCTGACGCAGATCGATGGTCTCGCAGCCGAAGCTCTCGGCCTGCTGCAAACGCTCGGGAATCATGTCGCCGACGATGACACAGGCCGCCCCCAGCAGCTGGGCGGAGACAGCCGCCGCCAGCCCGACCGGCCCGGCGCCCGCGATATATACCGTGGAGCCCGGCCCGACCCCCGCGGTCACACAGCCGTGGAAGCCGGTGGGGAAGATGTCGGACAGCAGCGTCAGATCACGGATCTTCTCCATCGCCTGGTCGGCATCCGGGAACTTGAGCAGGTTGAAGTCGGCATAGGGCACCATGACGTAATCTGTCTGACCGCCAGTCCAGCCGCCCATGTCGACATAGCCGTAGGCCGCGCCGGGACGCGCCGGATTGACGTTCAGACAGATCCCCGTCTTGCCTTCCTTGCAGTTGCGGCAGCGGCCGCAGGCAATGTTGAAGGGGACCGAGACGATGTCACCGACCTTGATGAATTCCACATCGCGCCCGGCCTCGACGACCAGACCGGTGATCTCGTGGCCCAGTACCAGACCCTGAGGCGCCGTGGTGCGGCCACGCACCATGTGCTGATCACTGCCGCAGATATTGGTCGAGACGACCTTGAGAATGACCCCGTGTTCACACTTGCGATTTCCCAGCGCCAGGGTCGGATAGTCCAGTGATTCGACACTCACCTTCCCCGCTCCCTGGTATACGACTCCGCGATTGGCATTGGCTGACATGACGTGCTCCTGGCTGGCATGGGGTTTGGCAGGTGGCCGGCGACAGGCAGACAAGCTGGCTTGCGCCGCCCGTCACTTCTCCTGCATCGGCCACCAGCCCCCGGTCGGTGGCGTCCAACCGGTAGGGCTTATGCAGACTAGGTCAGTTGTCACAGGTTGGCTGTCCAGATGAGGCATCGACATGCCTAAATGAGACAGTTCACGACCAAAGTGTCACTTCGGTTGCCCGCAAGCCCACTCGCCAGTGCCCTCGCGCCTCTGCTGTTGGCGGCAGGCGACAGTCAGCGTCGATGCATCTCGACACTTGAAGCACGCGCCCATACCCCCCAGTACTGATGTCAGCGTCATCTTGACGACAGACATTGCGACCCGAGCCCGCTTACGGCGGCTCTGAAAGACACTTCAAGGAGAGATCATGACCCTGACATCCAACGCCCTGCGCAATTCCTGCATGACCCTGGCCCTCGTCGGCTCCGCCTTCATCGCCGGTTGCGGCAACACCAGCGTGATCGAGAAGCAGGACACGCGCTATGAAGTCAGCGCCGTCGATGAAGACCGCGATGATGCCATCGCACAGGTCAAGGAACGCGCGCTCGAGGTGTGTGAAGAGCAGGACCGCGACAAGTACGATGTGCTCGATTCGCGCGTCTTCGGCCCGCACGACGCCACCGCCAAGGCCGCCGATGGCAATGACCAGCTGGAAGGTGGCACCGTCAATGAAGACACCGAAATGGCTGCCGCCACCCATGAAGGCGAAGGCTACAAGGTCGTCTGGACCGTGCGCTGCCGCTGAGGCGTTCCCCCGTCAGGTAGCGTGACCTGACAGCGCGCTCGAACGCGAAAGCGAAAGTCGCAACGACGGCGAAAGCGAAAGCGCAGCATCCGTCAGAAAGCCGCCCCCAGGGGCGGCTTTCTTGCGTTCCGACACCAGGCGATAAGCCAGGGAAACCGGCACTGCGGCACTTGAGTTCCGAGGGCGCAACCATCGGTTGCCCCACAAATCAGTCAATTGCGTCACCGCATTAGACGACTCTTGACTATGCTGAGACGAAAGCTGTCCCAGCGCTGCCCCTGATCGCCATGTGGAACTGGTGAAGAGAGAGCCCCCGCCGCCCGGGTGGCACGCCAGTGGCGACTCGGATGCTGACCCTGCAACCTCGCTGCATGCACCTCGCAGCATGAAGCTCGCGCATTGCCATGCGAGACGTTCGACAGCCCTATCGCCCGAGGGCTGTCGATCACTGCCATACGCCATGACGAACCCATCAGGACTCTCTGCGCCCGCGCGCCGTCAAGGAGGCTTTTCCATGAGTATCGAACAACGCCTGGCCCCCGTTGCACTCCCCGACACCCGTCATCGACGCACCGTCGAACATCTGCTGGCAGGTTCCGGCGTCAGGCTCAATGGGCCTGATCCCTGGGACATTCGCGTTCGCCATCCGGACCTGTTCCGGCGGGTACTGCAGCAAGGCAGCCTGGGACTGGGCGAGGCTTATATGGAAGGCTGGTGGGACTGTGAGCAGATCGACGAGATGATCTGTCGCCTGCTGCGACATGGCCTGGGCAGCCGCGCCCACACCACCAGCGAGCGCATCGCCTATCGCCTGCAGGCCGGAGTGATCAATCTGCAGAGTCGCCGCCGCGCCGGCGTGGTCGGCAAGGTGCATTATGACTTCGGCAATGACCTCTTCACGCGCATGCTGGATGACACCCTGTGCTACAGCTGCGGCTACTGGAAAGACCTGCCGGTGAGTGCGGAGAACCTGGGCAAGGCGCAACAGGCCAAGCTGGATCTGGTGTGTCGCAAGCTGGGGCTGGCGCCCGGCATGCGGTTGCTGGATATCGGCTGTGGCTGGGGGAGCCTTGCCGCCTACGCCGCGCGCCATTACGGCGTGGAGGTGGTCGGCATCACCATCTCCGCCGAGCAGGCCGCGCTGGCGCGTGAGCATTGCGCAGGGCTACCGGTGGAAATCCTGCTCAAGGACTATCGCGACCCTGACTTCCGGCGCACGGTGGGCAGCTTTGATGCCATCGCCTCGATTGGCATGTTCGAGCATGTCGGCCACAAGAACTACGCTACTTACTTTGCCCATGCCGCGCACCTGCTGCGCCCCGGCGGACGCTTCGTGCTGCATACCATCGGCTCCAACCAGAGCGATATCTCGGCCGACCCCTGGGTCAACCGCTATATCTTCCCCAATGGCGTGCTGCCCAGCGCCAGCCAGCTGGTACGCGCCAGCGAAGCGCATCTGGTGATGGAGGACTGGCACAACTTCGGCGCCGACTACGACCCGACATTGATGGCGTGGCGCGCCAATCTCGACCAGCACTGGCATGAGCTGGCCGATACCTATTCACCGCGCGACAAGCGCATGTTCGAGTACTATCTCGGCGCCTGCGCCGGCGCCTTCCGCGCCCGCCAGCTGCAGCTGTGGCAGGTGGTGTTCACCCACGGCACCGCAGGGCGCTACGACGCGCCACGCTGATCCACCGCCTGCGGGGCGCCGGCAGTCTCGACCGGGAACGACTGTCTCAAGCGGCGGGGCGAATCAGGCGCGTCGCCGCGAAACGATTGAGCAGCGCATGCATCAGGTAGATCAACAGCATCGCGATGCAGACCGCACCCAGCGCCGAAAGCGCTGATCGGATGTCACCCCTGGCGACTCCGCTGATATTCGGCCTGGGAGCGCGCGATGCTGGCACTGGCATTGTCTTCGAACTGGAGCAGGGTGCGGGCGAAGGCATTGAGTGCTTCGTCATCGAAGCCGACGTACAGCTCGGCACGCACTCGCTCGATGCGCTCCGTCAACTGGGTCAGGCATTGGCGGCCTTGCTCGGTGAACCACAGGCAGCGCGCCCGCTTGTCGGTCTCGTGCGGCACACGCGCAATCAGCTGCTGAGCCTCGAGCTGGTTGAGGGTGCGCGTCAGCGACGGCATCTCGATGCCCAGCTCACTGGCCAGCATCTGTTGGGTACAGCCCTCGCCGAGCTTTTCCAGATGAACCATGACCGTCCAGCGCGATTCCGTCATGTCCAGGCTACGCACCGCGCTGGTGATGGCGGTGCGCCATAGACGGTGGACCCGACCGACCTGGCCACCCAGCGAGGGCTTGATCTGCTCGTGAAACGGAATTTCCTGTGTCGAATCCGTCCCCGAAGAATGTGCGTTCATGTATCATCTCTCGACATGAAGGCTCCCATGACACTCCCCCTCATCGGTACTGAGCGGAAGACCCACGAGAGCCTTGATTGGTGCGGCGTCAGGGCGGCTGTTGCCGGCGATATCAGACGCCATCTATATTAGCTTGCTAACAATATGAGAATCATACCCTTTATTAGCGAGCAAAACAATTCACCAATTCCGATATTCAAACACGCATTCAAGCGCCTCTGCGTCTCTGTCTTCTTGCCTGTCTTCTGACTTATCTTCCCCTTCTCCTCTTTCTTCTTTTGCGGCTCGTCTGCTTTGCTCTCGCCCTGTTGTCTTTTCTCTCCCGTCATCACCTGCGCCGCGGGTCATTCCTGCGCGATGCCGTGACGCTTGAGCTTGTTGGCGATGGTGGTATGCGAGACCCCCAGACGCTTGGCCAGCAATCGGCTGGACGGGTACTCGGGATAGAGATGCGCCAGGATGCGCCGTTCGACCTCGTCATGGATATCGCCCAGACTGCCGGTCAGGTCGATGTTGTCGAGCCCCTCATCACGCGCCTCACCGGTCAGGCGCAGATGCTGCGCCTCGATCACCTCGCCATCGCACAGCGAGACGGCCTGGAACAGCACGTTCTCCAGCTGACGCACGTTGCCCGGCCAGTGATAGCCCTGCAGGCGCGCCATGGCCTCGGGCGAGATATCCCGTACGCGAGCGCCGATCTGACGCACCGCCCGCTCGAGGAAATGCCGCGCCAGCTCCTCGAGCCCATCCAGACATTCCCTGAGCGGCGGTATCTGCACACACAGCACATTGAGGCGATGGAAGAGATCGTGGCGGAAGCGCCCTTCGCTGCACAGTGCCGGCAGGTCCTGTTGAGTGGCGCAGATCACGCGCACATCGAGGAAGGTTTCCTCATCGCTGCCGACGCGCCGGAAACCGCCGTCCTGCAAAAAGCGCAGCAGCTTGACCTGCATGCGCGGACTCATCTCGCCGACCTCATCCAGGAAGATGGTGCCGCCGCTGGTCAGCTCCAGCAGGCCCAGCTTGCCCTCCGGCCGTGCGCCCTCGAAGGCGCCCGGGGCATAACCGAACAGCTCCGTCTCGGCCATCGACTCCGGCAGCCCCGCGCAATTGAGCGCCATGAAGGGAGCCTGACCGCGGGGGCTTGCCAGGTGGCAGGCCCGCGCCAGCAGCTCCTTGCCGGTGCCGGTCTCGCCCTCGATCAGGAGCGGCGCATCCAGCGGTGCCATGCGGCGAGCCTCCTTGACCACCGCCGACAGCTGACGGCTCGCCTGGAATATCGCTTCGAAGCCGCGCACCTCGGTGCGCTGAATCTGATAGATACGCGAGCCCAGTCGGTCTGCACGATGCAGGGTGACCACGGCGCCCGCCAGCGAGGCGACATCCTCGTTCTCGGTATGCAGTGGCGCGATATCGGCGAGGAAGGTCTCCTCCCCTACCCGCAGGCGCAGGCCATTGACGCGGGCATTGTTGCGCCGGATCAGTTCCGGCAGATCGACATCCTGGACGTGACGCGTCAGCGCCAGCCCCGGCACCTCATCGATGCGCACCCCGAGCAACTTGCCCGCCGCGCGATTGGCCGCCACCACGCGCCCATCCATGTCGATGGACATCACCGGGTCTGACAGCGATGACAGCAGTGCATTGAGCTCCAGATGGCGTCGCTCGGTGGGCATCAGGCTGACGCGACTGACCTTGAAGACCCCGGGTATCTCCTCAAGGGTCGGCTTCAGGGTCGAGAGCTGCATGCGCAGCATGTTGGGCACATGCAGATAGATGGAGTTGTTGGCCTCCCCGCCGACCTCACCGCGCAGCACGTTGAGGCCGTAATCGGCAAAGGGGGCCAGGATATCGCGCAGAATCCCGATTCGATTCTGGCAGGTCAGTTTGAGGCGCATGGCGTTCTCGGCATTGTCGTTGGAATTCTTGTTGGCATTGTCATCGAAATGGTGTCACCGGCCTGGCGGCACCGCTCGAGTGACGGGCGGCTTGGCGACGGACAGCTTGGCGACGGGCGGCTGAGTGACGTTAACGTAAGCGTTATCAAAAACGTCGTAAAGCATTCCTTACAAAAGACGGCGACACAGCAGTGCACGAACGCCCGAATGGCACAGGATGCGCCCGATTACCGCTCCAGTGTCACAATTATGTGACAAGACACGCGCCATCGCAGCGTTATCTGCGGCGCAGAGCCACGCCTGACCACTGGTCAACGCCACCCGACAAGGCCTAGCGTTGTCATCGACATGCAAGGACTGGCATGTACGCCATAATGACAACACGGCAGCCTGCTCGGCAGCGCCGCCATCTGGTTGGGGAGGTTGCATGAACGCACCGCAGGGTCGTCATTGGCCACAGACATCCCAGGAAACTCAGCCCGGCTCGCAAACCAAGGCCAAGGGCACCCGCTACGTGGCCCATGAGCCGGATGCCCGGGGCCGGATCCATTACAGCGATCAGGAAAACGCCACCTGGCAGACATTGATGGCGCGCCAGATGGCGCTGGTCGAGGGGCGCGTCTGCCGCGAGTATCGGCAAGGGCTCGAGCGCCTTGCCCTGCCGGAGGACCGCATCCCCCAGCTTGGCGAGATCGATCGTGTCCTCGAGGCCGCCACCGGCTGGCGAACCGCTCGCGTGCCGGCCTTGATCCCCTTCACGCGCTTCTTCGAGCTGCTCGCCGAGCGGCGCTTCCCGGTCGCCACCTTCATCCGCTCCCCGGAAGAACTCGACTACCTGCAGGAGCCGGACATCTTCCACGAGATCTTCGGCCACTGCCCGATGCTCACCCACCCCGCCTTCGCCGAGTTCACCGCCACCTACGGACGCCTCGGTCTCGCCGCCAGCAAGGAAGAGCGCGTCTATCTGGCCCGCCTCTACTGGATGACGGTGGAATTCGGCATGCTGCGCGAGACTCAACCCGATGGCAGTCGTGCGCTACGCCTCTACGGCGGCGGCATCATCTCCTCGCCGCGCGAGACCCGCTATGCCCTGGGTGAGCTTGCGGAGAGTCTCGAGCGCCCCGCGCATCTGCCCTTCGATGCCGTCGAGGCACTGCGCACCCCGTATCGCATCGACATCCTGCAGCCGCTCTACTATGTCCTTGAGTCACTGGACGACCTGCATGAACTCGCCAGTCGCGACATCATGGCGCTGGTCCACGAGGCGATGGCTCTCGGCCTCAAGACGCCGCGCTTCCCACCACGTTGTTCGCACAGACATTGATCGCACCGGCGCTGATCGCACAGACGTCCTTGCCCCAAGGGATACGCCTTTTCACCAGCCCCCTCTTTCCTCAAGCCGGAGATAGTGACATGACCGAACTCGCCAGACAGTCCTGTGAAGCCTGCAGCTTCGATGCGCCCAAGGTCAGCGATAGCGACATCGAGACGCTCAAGACCGCCATTCCCGAGTGGCAGTTGCTCAATCGCGATGGCATCATGCAACTGGAACGGTGCTTCACGTTCCGCAACTTCAAGCAGGCACTGGCATTCACCAATCGCGTAGGCGAGATTGCCGAGGAAGTCGGGCACCACCCGGCACTTCTCACCGAGTGGGGCAAGGTCACCGTGACCTGGTGGTCCCACGAGATGAAGGGTCTGCACAAGAACGATTTCATCATGGCCGCCAGAACCGACGAGGTAGCGAAATAAGATGTTCGAGCAGATTGCGCGTGTACCCGGGGATGCCATCCTCGGCCTGATCGAAGCCTTCAACAAGGACACCAACCCGCAGAAGGTCGACCTCGGCGTGGGCGTCTATCGCGATGCCAACGGCAATACGCCGGTCATGCGTGCGGTCAAGCAGGCCGAGAGCCGCCTGGTCGAGAACGAGGCCACCAAGACCTACATCGGTTCTCACGGCGACCCGCGCTTCGGCAAGGTCGTGCTGCCGATGGTGCTGGGCGCCGAGTCGCCGGTGCTGGCCGCCAATCGCGCCAGCGCCACCCAGGCGCCCGGCGGTACCGGTGCCCTGCGTCTGGCCGCGGACTTCATCGCCAGCAACCTCAAGGGCCGTGATATCTGGCTGTCCACCCCGACCTGGCCGAACCACCTGGGCATCTTCGACGCCGCTGGCGTGACGCGCCACAGCTACCCGTATGTCGACGAGAACAACCGTCTCGACTTCGATGGCATGCTGGCGACGCTCAAGACCATCCCGGAAGGTGACGTGGTGCTGCTGCACGCCTGCTGCCACAACCCGACCGGTTTCGATCTGAGCCGCGAGCAGTGGGACCAGGTGCTGGAAGTCGTCCAGGCGCGCAAGCTGCTGCCGCTGATCGACTTCGCCTACCAGGGCTTCGGTGACGGCCTGGAAGAAGACGCCTACGGCGTGCGCCTGCTGGCCGAGAACGTCGATGAAGCCATCATCACCAGCTCCTGCTCCAAGAACTTCGGCATCTACTGCGAGCGCACCGGCTGCCTGATCCTGATCGCCAAGGACGAGGAGAGAATGCTCGACGTGCGCTCCCAGGCCGCGATCACCGCGCGCGAGAACTACTCCAACCCGCCGGCACATGGCGGTGCGGTGGTCATCGACATCCTCGAGGACGACACCCTGCGCAGCGAGTGGCAAAGCGAGCTGACCGAGATGCGTGAGCGCATCAACGGCCTGCGTCGTGACTTCGTCGAGGCGCTCAAGCCGTATGGTCTGGACGAGCAGTTCGCCTTCATCGCCGAACAGCGTGGCATGTTCTCCTACACCGGCCTTTCGCCGGAACAGGTCGATCGCCTGCGTGACGAGTTCGGCATCTACATGGTGCGCTCCGGGCGTGCCAACGTGGCCGGCTTCTCCACCGAGAACCTGCCCTACGTGGCCAAGGCCATCGCGACCGTCGTCAAGGGCTGAGCCCGAGCGAGCGCTGTCGTGAAGACAAGAAAACCCCGCCAATCGGCGGGGTTTTTTAATGGTCGGTTGTCTGACTTGCTGTCTGGTCTGCTCTCTACTCTGAGGCAAGGCTTCCGCCAGGCGCCTGCACCATCAGCCTTCCTCGTCCGCCAGCGGCAAGCGAGCAAGACTCGCCGCCACCTCCTCTTCGAGCAGGCTGATCAGCAGGGCCTGCACCGCGTGCAGCGATTCCCCTTCCTCGGCCGTCGGCAACTGCCACTTGAGCTCCAGATAGCGCTCGCTGCGCATCGAGAGCGGCAGGCCGATCAGGTCGCCTCTGGCATCCTCGAGCACCTGCAGCGCCGACAACGCATCAATGATGGTGGCGGCACTGCCCGCGCGTGTCAGACGCCCGGCGCTGGCCGGCGTAGCGACTTCCAGCAGACTCGCCGGCGTCACGCGCTCACGCTTGAGCAGTCCACGAATCAAGCGCCCCTGACTGCTGGTTTCCGGCAGGTCGACGAAGGGGCGTTCATTGAGGCGTGCAAGGGTCAGCGGCTTGTCCAGCAGCGGCCAGCGTGAGGGCCACAGCAACATCAAGGGTAGCTTCAGCGCGGGCGGTGCCTCGGCGTGCGCCTCGTCACTGGCCTCTTCACTTGTCCCGCTCCGGGAAGCGGTCCCTTCGGCATTGTGCGCATCATCCTCGACGTCAAACGGCAACTCCGGCGTATCCCCCAGCTCGGGCATGGCGGCCTTGGCGGTAGGCTTTGCCTCGTCGTCATCGCCTTCGATGAGTGTCGTCTCCTCGCGCGCACGCTGACGCAGGCTGGCCTTGAGCTCGCGGGCGCGTGCCGCCGCCGTCTTGGCACGCTTGCCGCCCTGTGGCTCCGGCGGGGCTTCCAGGCTCACCGCCATCGCGACCCGCCCCTCGCGGATGGCGAGATCATGCTGTGACACCTCGAGCACTTCCAGGCTTGGCAGCCACTCACTCAAGGCTTCACTGGCCGCGATGCGTGTCAGCCAACCGGCACTGAAGGCCTCCAGACCAGGCGTGACCGCCAGCACGAGACGCGGACGCTTGCCGCTGCCCGGCCCGAAGGCCAGTCTCCTGAGCTCGGATTGAGCGCTGAACATCCGGGCGAGTGATGGCGTCAGGCGCTCGGCTTCCGGGGTCGGTACCAGCTTGCCGCCCTCGCGCAGAAACAACGAATAGCCCAGCGTCTGCTCGAGTTGTGCCAAGCCCCGCGAGACCACCGGCACGCTGATCCCCAGTTGTGCGGCACCGCCTTTCATCGAGCCACACTCGATCACCGCCCACAGCATTTCCAGCTGACGCAGCCGTATGCCGGGTTCACGGGTGCCTGTGTCTGACTGCGCCATGGTGTTGCTCCTTGAAGGGTTCGTCCGCGATGCTCCGAGAGTCAGCGCTGGGCGCTGGCTTATTTAGCCTTACGCTAATCATGCTGGCGCCAAATGTCACGCTCAAGCTGCCTAGAGGACGTCACGACCCCCTGAAACGACACTCCCCCCGCTGATGAATCAGCGAGGGGAGTGAGAGACAAGGCATCGATTCACGCCAGTTGTTCGTTCAGAGCGGCCACTGGTTCAGAGCGGCCGCTCGTTAAGACCGACAATCGACGAGCGATCAGGAGAGTGCCAGTACACCTTCTGCTTCAAACAGCACGCCCTTGGGCAGCTCCTTGACGCCGACGGCCGCACGCGCCGGATACGGCTGGCTGAAGTACTGCTCCATCAGCGTGTTGACCACGGCGAAGTTGCTGAGATCGGTCAGGAACAGATTGACCTTGACCAGTTGATCCAGGCTGCCACCGGAGGCCTCACACACCGCCTTGAGATTGCGGAATACCTGGTCTGCCTGGGCTTCAAAACCGCCTTCCACCACTTCCATGGTCGCCGGGTCCAGCGGGATCTGGCCGGACAGGAACACCAGATTACCCGTGCGCACCGCCTGGGAATACGGGCCGATGGCAGCCGGTGCGGACTCGGTAGAGATAATCTGCTTGGTCATGCGCAATTCCTTGTTCAATCAGTTGACGGAGAGACACTCGAAAAAAGACGACTACACGGCAGTACGCACTGCCTGGCAGACCCTGGCCCAGCCACTGACACTTACACAGATACAGACACTGTCACAGATACAGACACTGCGCCGAGCATCAGGCAGCGTAGCGACCAAGACTGAGACCGTTGGGGTCGATGGTGGGCTTGCGACCATCCACCAGGTCCGCCAACAGACTCGCACTGCCGCAGCTCATGGTCCAGCCCAGGGTGCCGTGTCCAGTGTTCAACCACAGATTGTCATACTTGGTGCCACCGATGATCGGCGTGGAATCCGGCGTCATCGGACGCAGGCCGGCCCAGAATTCCGCCCGCGCATAGTCACCGGCTTCCGGGAACACATCACGCACCACCATGTTGATGGTCGCACGGCGCTTCTCGATCAAGGAAAGATCGAACGAGGCCAGCTCGGCGGTGCCACCGACGCGAATGCGGTCATCGAAGCGCGTCAGCGCGACCTTGAAGGTCTCGTCCATCACGGTGGACTGCGGTGCGGCATCGGCATTGATGATCGGCACGGTCAGGCTGTAGCCCTTGACCGGATAGATCGGCAGGTCCAGCTCCAGATCACGCGCCAGGAACGGCGAGTAGCTGCCCAGACACATCACGTAGCTGTCTGCGCTCATCTCGCCACGGTCGGTGATGACCTTCTCGATGCGGCTGCCGCTGCGCTGGATGCGCTGAATGGTGGTATTGAAGACGAAATTGACGCCCAGGGTGTCGCGGCAGTAATCCGCCAGCCGGTTGGTAAACAGATGGCAATCACCGGTCTGGTCATCCGGCAGGTGCAGGCCGGCGATGAACTTGCCCGGCACGCGGGTCAGTGCCGGCTCCACCGTGGCGCAGGCGTCGGCGTCGAGCAGCTGATGGCGCACGCCACAGCCCGCCAGCACCTTCATGTCGCTCTGCACGGCATCGACCTGCGCCTGGGTACGAAACAGCTGCAACAGCCCCTTCTGACGGTCTTCGTAACGCAGTCCGGTCTCTTCGCGCAGGGCGTTGATGCAGGCGCGGCTGTACTCGGAGACACGCACCATGCGCTCCTTGTTGACGGCATAGCGGTCGGCGTTGCAGTTGGCGAACATCTTGACCATGAACTTGGCCATCTGCGGGTCCATGCGCGGCTGGATCTTGAGCGGCGCATGCTCCTGGAACATCCACTTGACGGCTTTCTGCGGAATGCCCGGCGCCGCCCACGGCGAGGAGAAGCCGAAGGAGACCTGACCGGCGTTGCCGTAGCTGGTTTCCATCGCCGGGCTGGCCTGACGATCGACGACAGTGACCTCATGCCCCTGACGCGCCAGATAATAGGCACTGGTGACACCGACGACGCCGCTACCGAGTACAAGAATCTTCATGTTGGCCTACCCCATGACTGCAAGCCGCGCCCCACGGCAAATGACAGGCGTATTCGCGCACTCGGCAGCGAATAAAGACGATGAAGGCCGGCACCGGTCGACAAGGCGACTCACAGTGACTTGGCCTGAATGCATCCAGTATAGAGGCGCAAACCACGGTTAATATTCTGTTATGAGACCCTATATCAGAAAATAAGCAGGTAATTTTCGCATGATGGCAGTGATAAAAAACAAAAAAGCGGCCATTTTTGGAATGGCCGCTTTCGGTGCTTCTCAGCGGGACTGCTGACGGGGCTTCTGGCAAGGTCTACTGGCAGGGTCTCCAGTAGGGTCTTCTAGGCACAATCTTCTGAATGGCGCCTGACATCTCGAGGGAGCGCTCGTGCTGGACGCCATGAAGGCCCGGGCGATCAGGTCGTCGCGACATAGGCATGGCGACGCACTGACTTGCCACGGTCGCCCAGGGCCTGACGATAGACGCGCCATGCCACCACACCCGCCAGCAGGTTGCCGATCGCCGAGCCGATGGCGACACCGCGCAGCCCATCCAGATGTGCTCCCAGCCATACCGCCGGCATGAAGCAGATGAAGAGCCGCACGAAGGACAACGCCGTGGCACGCAGCGGCCACCCCAGCGCGTTGGCAGCCGACACGACCAGCATGCAGATGCCGAGGAAGGAGTAGCTGGGCAACATCCACGGCAGCAGGACCGCCAGTGCCGCCGAGACCTCGTCACTGCCCACCAGCACATAGGCCAGCGGTGTCGCCAGCACTGCGGCGATGATGCCCAGCACCAGCTGCCAGATCACCACCACACGGGCTGCCAGGTTCATCAGGCGGCGAATTTCCTGCCAACGGCCGGCGCCATAGCAGCGCCCCAGCCACGGCGGCAGCGACATGGTCAGGGCCAGCACCACGATCAGCGAGAAGGTTTCCAGGCGTGAGGCGATCCCCCAGGCGGCCACCTCCGTCTGGCCCAGCCCCGCGACGATGGCGGTGACCAGCATCGCGGAGAGTGCCGGCATCATCTGGCACAGAATCGCGGGTATCGCGATTCCCGCCAGCTGGCGGCGCGAGGCCTGCCATTCGGCCCACAGGCCGCGATATTCCATCCAGTCACGGCGTGAGAGCTTGAATGCCGTGATGGCAAGCCCGGCCCCGAAGGAGAGTACGGTCGCCCAGGCAGCCCCCGCCAGACCGAAGCCGGGCAGCGGCCCCGCGCCGAAGATCAGCAGCGGGTCCAGCACCAGGTTGAAGACACTGGTCAGCAGCATCATCTCGCCCGGCAGACGCGTGTCGCCGTGGGCGCGGAACAGGCTGTAGAGCACATAGGCCATGGCCCCCAGCCAGCTGGCGATCAGCGATGGGCCCCAATAGACCTCGATCAGCGTCATTTCAGTGGCATTGGCCCCCAGCAACTCGAAGGCCGGCACCCGGATGACCCACAACAGCAGCATCAGCAGTGCCATCAACACACCGGACCCCAGCAGCACCACACCTCCCAGACGCCGGGCACGCGCCTCATCCTCGGCGCCCAGGGTCCGCGAGACGATCGCGGCGATCGCGATGCCCATGCCGACCTGCACCCCGATGATCAGAAAGGTCAGCGGGAAGGTGAAGGATTGCGCGGCCAGTGGCGCGGTGCCCAGGTGCGAGACGAAGGCGGCATCGACCAGGTTGAAGCCCAGCAATCCCATGATGCCGAGTGTCATCGGCAAGGTGCTGCGCCACAGGCGTGACATCAGCTCACGCGTCGTCGGCGTTTCCGACGTTGGCGGGGTCGATGTTGCAGAGGCGTCGGTGGACATAGAAGAAGACATGAACTCACTCCCAGCATGTCGAGCATGGCTGGTTGGATGGAGGTAAAGGCGTCGGAACACTTCCGTGACGCTGGAGGGATGATTCTAGGGATTTCGCCGGACCCCAGATAGGCTCAGTGGGACATGTCTTTGATGCATTGTCGGCAACAGGAAGAGCGAGAAACGCGTTGATGCGTGGTATTAGAGGAAACAGTGACCGTGATAAACTCACCTTGTCAGGGATTTCCGTCACCTGGATTCGTGATGATGACCCATGCAATGTCACCGATTATCGACTGCTACCGAAGTTGGACCGTCGCTTTATATGCACTGACTGCCTCACGGATGGCTGGCAGAGTGTTCCCCTCCCCATGGCATCACGAGAGGTCAGACCGTGGATAAAGCATCCCGTTTGTTGCTGTTTCTCGATGTGGTAGAAGCACAGAGTTTTTCCAAGGCGGCTGACCATCGTCAGGTCAACCGCTCGGTGGTCTCCAAGCAGATCAGCCGTCTGGAAGAAGAACTGCAGATTCGCCTGTTCAATCGCTCGACTCGCTCGCTGGCCCTGACGGATGCGGGGCGCGAGATCCATCAGCACGCACTGCGTCTGCGTGAAGTGCTGGAAGATACCGACGATGTGGCCGGCGCCTATCAGGATGGCCCGCGCGGCATCCTGAAGATCACCAGCCCGAGCCACTTCGGGCGCACCTATGTCGCCCAGGCCGTGCGCCTTTACATGGAGCGCTACCCGGACACCCAGGTGGAAGTGCGCCTGGAAGACCACCTGACCGACCTGATCGGCGGCGGTTATGACCTGGCCATTCGCATGTCGGAGCTGGAAGACTCCAACCTGATCGCGCGTCCGCTGGCTGCACACCGTCACCTGATCTGTGCCTCGCCGGCCTTCATCGAGCGTCACGGCATGCCCCAGACCCCCGCCGATCTGTCTGGCCTGCCGGCAGCGGTGTATTCGCGCGATGGCTTCATTCTTGATCGCCTGCGCGTCTGCACCGAGAGCGGTGTCGAGGAAAAGGTGGCGCTGGATTCGCGCCTCAAGGTCAACGATGCCGACGTGCTGATCGGCGCCATCAAGTCGGGCGCCTGCTATGGCATGGTGTCCGCGATCAACATCAAGGACGAGATCCTGAACGGCGAGCTGGTGCCGCTGTTGACCAACGTGCCGATGAAGCCACTGCCTTCGATCCACCTGGTCTACCCGCACCGCCAGTACCTGCCGCAGAAGACGCGTCGCTTCAGCGATTGCCTGCAGGAGGTCGTCGGCACGCCGCCCGTCTGGGAGCAGCGCATCCCGGGCTTCGAGAACATGTACGGCTACGGTAGCGGTTGCAGCGAATGAGACGTCGCCACGGCTCTCGAGTCTGAACGCACGCCGTCACCTCCCACGGCCACTGCCAGATCCGAATGCTCGCCATGAAAATGCCCGCCATGCAGAGTCACTGCGTGGCGGGCGTTTTCATTTCAGGCACCTTTCGTTTCAAGCGCCTTTCATTTCAAGCGCCTTTCACTTCAGAACTCTTCATCAGGCGCCCTCCAAAAGTACTCAGGGGCAGGGATGGATCGACGGCTTGCGCTTGAGCCACTCGACCAGCTCCGGCAGGCGCTTGGGCCGTGCATAGCGGAAGCCCTGCACCAGATGGCAACCCATCTCGACCAGCAGGCGCTCCTGCTCTGCGGTCTCGACGCCCTCCGCCAGCACCTCCATGCCCAGGCTGTCGGCCAGCGAGATCGCGTGGGAGACGATGGCGCGGTCGCGGGCATCATGGTCAAGGCTACCGACGAAGCGCTGATCGACCTTGAGGCGGCAAGCACGCAGGTCGCGCACGTAGAGCAGTGACGCGAAGCCGGTGCCGAAATCATCGATCGCCAGGCGCACGCCGCGTTCGATCAGGCCGGTCAGTCGCTCCACGACGCGATCGAGATCCGGCACGCGTGAGGATTCGGTGATCTCCAGCTCCAGGCGTTCCGGCGCGAAGTCATGGCGCGCCAGAGCCTCCGAGACGCGCTCGGGGAAGCCGGGGTCACGAAATTCCTGAGCCGAGACATTGATCGCCACCGACAGCGGCTTGCCGTTGGGCGTCACCAGATCACGCGTCGCCGAGAGGGCCGTGTCCATCACCCGCGCGCCGACGGTGCCGATCAAGCCGTACTGCTCCGCCAGCGGGATGAAGCGACCCGGCCCGATGGTGCCGAGCTCGGGGTGATCCCAGCGCACCAGCACCTCGACACCGACGGCCTCGCCACTGGCGAGGTCGAACTGGGGCTGGAAGGCGAGGTCCAGCTCTTCGAGATGCTCGCGCAGGTCACTGGTCAGGCGATAGTCGTTGAGGTGCTGCATGTGCGCGCCGGGCGAGAACACATGCAGGGGGCCGCAGACATCGATGTCATCGTATTCCCCGTGCAACATGGCGAGTTCGGCCAGATGCATCAGGCGATGGGCACGCCGCGCGTGCTGCGGTGCCAGACTGATGCCGACCCGCGCCGTGACCGGCAGGGCCTTGCCATCCAGTCGCATCAGCATCACCAGCCTTTCGCACAGCTCGTTGGCACGCGCGATCAGGCTGGCCTCATCCCCGACGAAGAACAGCGCGAAGGCGTTGCCCAGCGGGCGGCAGACCAGGGCGTCGCGATACTGCAGTGACATGGCTTCTGCCACCCGCTCCAGCAGCGGATCGATGCGCTCGGCACCGTGCGCCGAGTTGATGATTTCCAGGTGGGTCAGCGACAGATAGATGATGCCGCCATCGATGCTGCCGTCGACGCTTTCTTCCAGCAGCAGTTCATCGATCTGGGCATTGAAGCGATCGCGCGACAGCAGGTTGATGGGCTGCAGGCGGCGCAGGGCGATCAAGACCTTGTCATCCACCCCGGCCGCCCGGGCCTCCGCCAGCCCCGAGAACGGCGCCTTGAGGCGAACTCGCCGCTCGCTGACCGGCTCGAGACGCGGCCGCTCGGTGCCGAACAGCTCCTGCCAGCCACAGGTGTTGGCCACCAGACACTCGGCATCGAAGATCGCCATGCGCCACGGCAGATTGGCCTTCTGCACCAGCAGCCATTCTCCCAGCTCGCCGGTGATGCCCATCAACCAGAAGCCGGGCTGGCCGCTGATGCCACAAGGCTCCGGCTGCTTGGGCAACGGGGATGGCAGCTCCGGCACCCTGTCTTCCTGTCGAGCGCGCGGCGACGTCCAGGCGAGTTGGCCGAAGCGGTCATGAATCCACAACGGCTCTTCGATGGACGACAGCAATTTGATCAAGATATCGAGAGGCACGCTCACTCCACCTGCAGTCATAAGGAAAATGGCTTGATGCCCCGCAAGGGCCGCCTGTCGCCAGTGATGCTGGCCGTTGGCTGGCGCAACGCGGACAACACCGCCGGGACATGACACGTCATTCACGCTTCCGGCTGTTCTCGCGCTTATCTGCTTACACCTGCTTTCATTGTCGCCGCTGGCTGCCGCAAGGCCCGGGGCCGCATGGCTAATGCGGCAATGTCCGGACGACCATGCTACTCCTCCTATGGACATCACCAGGCGCCAGACTGCTGCACTTTGTCTCTTCTGATCGCCCTTTTGAGCGCCCTTTTGAACGCCAGACGCCTCCCGCTTCGCCTGTCACTTGACGCTGCTCCAGGCGCCATTGCGAGAGCCACTCCCGGAGCCATTCGGCAAGCCACTCAGACGGCTCCTCAACCTGCTCCTCAACCCGTCATCCCGAAGAGCGTGCCATCAGGCGAAGCACTAGGTGGACAAGCGTGCAGCACGCAGACGACTCTCTCTACGCTTCGTAAATACTCCGAGTCTATGCCAGCCTGTGGTGCGGGTACCAAGGCTATTTTCTCGCCGACTCAACGCTTGGCTGCCATGGCCGCTTAAGAATCTGGCGACAGGCGGTGTATCCGCGGCCTGCACCAGTGCACGAGTGGCATCAAGGCGTGCGGAAGAGTAGGATAGGCGCCCGTTTCGCCCGGACCGGATCCCGGGCGCCGAATCCATCGGTCAAAGAAATTCTCCGTCATGACTCTCAACGTCCAGAATTCCGCTGTACCCGCTTCTGCCTCCTCTGCAGAGCGCCCCCGCGCCGTCGTCATCTACTCCGGTGGCATGGACTCCTACACTGTCCTGCACCAGGCGCTGAAGGAAGGCTTCGAGGTACACGCCCTCTCCTTCCATTATGGCCAACGTCACTCGCGTGAGCTCGACGTCGCACGCCAGGTCTGCGAGTCGCTGGGCGTCGCCCACGAAGTCGTCGACATTCGCGCCATCCATGGCCTGATCGACAACTCCGCGCTGACCAACAGTGACCAGGCGATGCCCAAGGCCGACTACGACGAGGCCTCCATGACCTCGACCGTGGTGCCCAACCGCAACATGATCCTGCTGTCGCTGGCCATCGCCAAGGCCGTCAACATCGAGGCCGAGGTCTGCTTCTATGGTGCCCACGGTGGCGATCACGTGCTCTACCCGGATTGCCGTCCGGAGTTCGTCGACAAGATGAACGCCGTCGCCGCGATCGCCAACTTCTCCCCAGTCGAGATTCGCGCGCCCTTCCTGCACGCGAGCAAGGACGAGATTCTGGCCGCCGGCATCGCCATGCAGCTCGATTATGCCCAGACCTGGACCTGCTACGAAGGCCGCGAACTGGCCTGCGGGGAATGCGGCAGCTGCCGTGAGCGTCTCGAGGCCTTCGCCGCCCATGGGTTGAGCGATCCGCTCGGTTACGAAACGACCGACTCGGCCAAGGGCGCAGGCACTCTCTAATGTATACGGTAAAGGAAGCGTTCTACACCCTGCAGGGCGAAGGTGCTCGCGCAGGGCGCGCCAGCGTGTTCTGCCGCTTTGCCGGCTGCAATCTGTGGAGTGGCCGCGAGCAGGACCGCGACACCTCGGTCTGCCGCTTCTGCGACACCGATTTCGTCGGCACCAACGGTCAGAATGGCGGCAAGTTCCGCACCGCAAACGCGCTGGCGGACTTTTTGGCCAGCCTGTGGCCGGAACACACCGGCATCGCCACGCCCTACGTGGTCTTCACTGGCGGTGAGCCGCTGTTGCAGCTCGACAGTGAGCTGGTGGACGCGATGCACGCCCGCGGCTTCGAGATCGCGGTGGAGACCAACGGCACCGTCGAGCCGCCTGCCGGCATCGACTGGCTGTGTGTCAGCCCCAAGGGCGCCAGCGAGCTGGTCCTCACCGGAGGCGATGAGCTCAAGCTCGTCTACCCGCAGCCGGAGGCCCTGCCGGAGCGCTTCGCCAGCCTGGACTTCGCGCACTTCTATCTGCAGCCACTGGATACCGCCGCCCTCGATGCCCTGCCCGCGCCTGCCGCGGCCCGCGAGCATTACCGCGAGGTGCTGGCGTCCGACACGCCGATGAACCAGTGCGTCAGCTACTGCATGCGCAATCCCCAGTGGCAGCTCTCGCTGCAGACTCACAAGATCAGTGGTATCGATTGATGACCGCAATGACTCCCAAGACCCTGTTCGTCAGGGCCCTCACCGCGGTGGATGCCTCGGTGTGGAGCAATACCCGCGGCCTGTACGGCATCAGCCAGCATCTGGACCTGGAGCTGGACGGTGCCGTCGGCCATGACGGCATGCTGTTCGACTTCGGCGACGTCAAGCCGTGGGCCAAACGCATGATCGATCAGGACGCCGATCACACCCTGATCGTGCCCAGTCAGGCCGATGGCGTGAGCGTCACGGACTGCCCGGAAGGACTGTGCCTGCGCTTCACCCAGCCCTATGCCATGGAAGTGCGCGGCCCGCGTCAGGCCTTCTGCCTGCTGCCGGTGGCCGAGGTCACCACCGAGGTGCTGGCCAACCACTTCGAGAAGCTGCTGACTCGCCGCCTGCCACCGCGCGTCGAGGCGCTGCGCGTGCGTCTGCGAGACGAGATCATCGACGGCGCCGCCTACACCTACAGTCATGGCCTACGTCATCACAGTGGCAACTGCCAGCGTATCGCGCATGGGCATCGCTCTCCGCTGATCATCGAGCGCAATGGTGTGCGGGACACGGCGCTGGAAGCCGAATGGGCCGAGAAGCTCAACGACCGCTACCTGGCCGAGGAAGGCGATCTGATCGACCGCCCGGGACGTGAGCTGGTATTCAGCTATGAAGCGCCGCAGGGCAGGTTCCGCATCCGCCTGCCGCGCAAGCAGGTCTGGCTGCTGCCGACACCGACCACCATCGAGTGGATCGCCGACTGGCTGGCGCGCCAGATCGCCCTCGACAGCGGTGACAGTATCCGTGTCGAAGCCTACGAGGGCATCAACAAGGGCGCCATCGCGCGCCATACCCCGCAGACGGCGCGTGAGCCGCTCGTCCTCCCCGAGCGCGAAGACACGTCTGCTACCTCATGACGCAGACTGCCGCCCCTTCTGCAGCAGCTGCCGCTCCCGGCTGTCGTGCCGGTTGCGGTGGCTGCTGCATCGCCCCCTCGATCTCGAGCCCTATTCCCGGCATGCCCAATGGCAAGCCGGCGGGGGTGCGTTGCGTGCAGCTGAATGACGACAATCTGTGCAAGCTGTTCGGCACGCCGCAGCGTCCGGCGGTGTGCGGCGACTTCGATTTCGATCATGAGCTGTGTGGCGATTCCCGCGAAGAGGCCCTGCGCCTGATCGGCGAGTGGGAGCGCCTGACGTAAGTAGCGCTTCCTGAGGGAGGTGCTCAGCTCACTCGCCGAAGAAGTTGAAGGGCCTGGCGGCACCGTCGCTGCGACAGGCCAGCAAGGCCGCATTCAGCTGACGGGAATCCTCAAGCGGCAACGCAGCCACCATCCCCTCCTGCTCCTGGCCCTGCCCATCCAGCGGTGCAATCAGTTCAAGCCGCGAATCCTCGCGCCAACTGGACGGCGCAAGCTCGGCACGCCCATTGGCGCGGTTATAGCTGCGCCAACCATCCTGGGTGTGAAAGATGCCCTTGATGCGCCACTCGCGCGGCAGGCCATCCAGCCATTGGGTCAGCTGATCGAGATCGAAGACCTCGCTTGCGGCGATTCGCCAGCCCAGGCTGGCATGCTCAAGCCCCTCGGCCTGTTCGATCACCGGTGCGCCGGGCAGCGGCATCATGTCTGAGGCGGACGTCTCATCACTGGGCTGCGCCAGACGCGCCCTATCCCGCGCAGCGCGATGGGCGGCCGGCATGCTGATCTCGGGCTGGTGCGCATCGCTGGCATGCCCGCCGCCCTGGCGCTGAGGCGCGCGCTCTGCTGACAGCAGCCAATCGATCAGCGCGACCTTCTGACCGGCCATGCGAGCCTGCGGCGGCTGGCTTTCGCCCTCGGCTCTGCCCAGCTCACCGACCCAGCGCTTGCGCGGCCACATCCCCGCCAGAAACTCATGCGCGGCCGCCAGCTGCTGATCGCTCGCCAGATCACGCTTGCTGAGCACCACGCCGCCCGCCAGCGTCAACTGGTCCTGGAAGGTGCCGTGTTCGCACGTGCGGGTATCGTCCAGTGCGCGCGGGTCCAGCAGGGTGATGACTTCCTCGAGCGCAAGCGCCGAAGCCAGCCCCTCACTGCGCAGCACATCGATCAGCCCCGCCGGATGGCCCAGCCCCGAGGGCTCGATGATCAGACGGTCAGGTCGCGTCTGATGGATCAGGCTGACCAGCCCCGCCTGCAGCACGAAGGCCAGCTGACAGCACAGACACCCGCCGGGCAGTCCCTTGACGCTGACATCCTCGCGCCCGGCAAACAGTGCCTGGTCGATCCCCACCTGCCCGAACTCATTGACCAGGATCGCCCAGTGCTCATCCGCTGGCTTGGCCGCGACCAATGCCTGGATGAAACTGCTCTTGCCCGTTCCCAGAAAGCCGGTGATCAGATGCACCGGAATCGGAGCTGGTTCCGTCGGAGCGTCGCCACTTCTGGCGCCGCGTGAAGCCACAGACATGCTGAAATCTCCGCAAGATGAAGGGCGTGCAAAAGGTTATAGAGTAACAAAAACCGGCCGGCGACGAAGTCTCGTCAAGCGAATCCGGCCTTCTGGCTTGACGCGACCTGGCGATCGGCAAGCTGCAACAAGGGGGAAGACAAGGGGGGAGATACGCAAAACCCCTCGCCACCAGGAGTGACGAGGGGTTTGAGGCTGACACTCGAGCCTGACTGACGCGTGCGATCAGGCAGCGCGGGTCAGGATACGACGCGCCACGTCCGGCGTGATATCGCCGTGCTCACCGATGGCGGTGAAGCCGTGACGGGTCAGGTTGTCGACCAGCTGATCGATGCTGTCGGCACTGATACCGGCTTCGCTCAACGACACCGGCGCGCCCAGACGAGTGAAGAACTCACGGGTCTTGTCGATGGCGGCGCGCGCGACGCTCTCCTCATCGCCCTCCAGCGCCCAGACGCGGCGACCGTATTGCGCCAGCTTGGCACGCTTGGCCTCGAACAGCTCTTCCCACAGCGCCGGCATCACGATGGTCAGGGTGCGACCATGATCGACACCGTGCAGTGCGGTGATCTCGTGACCGATCATGTGGGTGGCCCAGTCCTGCGGCACGCCACGCCCGATCAGGCCGTTGAGCCCCAGGTTGGCGGCCCACATGATGTTGGCGCGCACGGCCAGATCATCCGGCTGACTCAGCACCTTGGGGCCTTCCTCGATCAGCGTCATCAGCAGCCCCTCGGAGAAGCGGTCCTGCACCGGCGCATTGACCGGATAGGTCAGGTACTGCTCGCTGACGTGAATGAAGGCATCGACGACGCCATTCACGCTCTGACGCTCCGGCAGGGTCAGGGTGGTGGCCGGGTCCAGCACCGCGAAGCGCGGATAGGCCAGCTCGCTGAACATCGGCAGCTTGTCGTGGGTCTCGTAGTTGGTGACCACGGCGTTGCCATTGGACTCGGAGCCCGTGGCCGGCAGTGTCAGCACCACACCCAGCGGCAGCGCCGTCTCGGGGTGCTTGCCCTCGGCGAGAATCTCCCACGGATCACCGGCATGACAGGCGGCGAGCGCGAGGAACTTGCTGCCATCGGCGACGCTGCCACCTCCGACCGCCAGCAGATAATCGATCTTCTCGCGCTTGATGACTTCCAGGGCTTCGAGCAGGGTGTGATAGCTCGGGTTCGGCTCGATGCCGCCGAAGCTCCACCACTGACGGCCTTCCAGCGCGGCTTCGATCTGATCCATCACGCCATTGCGCTTGATCGACCCGCCACCGTAGGTGACCAGCACGCGGGCATCCGCCGGAATCTCGTCACGCACCTTGGCGATCTGGCCGGCACCGAAGTGCACGCGGGTCGGGTTCTGATAGGTAAAGTCCTGCATGATGCTCTCCTCGCGGAGTCAGGGGCGACACGGCTACATGAAGTGACAGGGCCGTGGTCAGGCGCCACCTGACACAGAGTGATGTGTGGGCAAATGACAGAAAAGCGCGACGATGACGCCACCTGCCCACGAACGATGGTCTGCATTCTAGAGCAGTGACCAAGACCAAAGTAGAGCGCAGACCGCACGTCTTTGGTTCGTGAGAGTCACCAATCCTGATGACCAGTGATATTTGACGACCAGTAATGCGTGATGACCAGAAATTCGTGATGAACAGTAATGCGTGATGGCAAACGTTTGACCACCCACGCAAAAGGCCCGCCGTAGCGAGCCTTTCGTGACTGCCTGAGCAGCGCGCATACGCACGACATCAGGTGTTCGGGTCTTGAGCCCGGTTTTTCAGTAATGCTGTGTCAGTTCTCAGCACTCAGTTCTCAGCACTCAGTTCTCAGATCAGAGACGCACCAGCATCTTGCCCTTGTTGCCACCCGAGAACAGCTTGAGGAAGGCGTCCGGCGTCTGCTCGAGACCTTCTTCCACCGTCTCTTCGTAGTCGATATCGCCCTTGGCGACCTGCGGCCCTACCTCTTCGAGGAAGCGGCTGTAGTTCTGCCAGTGATCGAAGACGATGAAGCCTTGCATGCGCGCACGGCGGATCAGGATCATCGAGATGTTCGAGGGGCCAGGCGCCGCCTCGGTATCGTTGTAGCTGGAGATCATGCCGCAGACGGCGATGCGTGCACCGACATTCAGATTGTTCAGCGCCGCCACCAGGCAATCACCGCCGACATTCTCGTAGTAGACATCGAAGCCGTCCGGGCAGGCTTCCTTGAGCGCCTTCGTCAGCTGCTCGGCGTCCTTGCCCTTGTAGCTGACCGCCTTGACGCCCCGCGCTTCCAGCCAATCGAGCTTTTCCTGGCTGCCGGCGATGCCGACGACGGTGCCGCCCTTGGCCTTGGCCAGCTGGACGGCGAGCGAGCCGACCGCACCGGAGGCCGCGCTGACCAGCACGTTATCGCCCTCTTTCATCTCGGCGATGATGTTGAGGCCGGTCCAGGCGGTCATGCCCGGCATGCCCAGCACGCCCAGGTAGGCCTGCTCCGGCACCTCGATGCTCGGCAGCGGCTCGACCTGGTCACCAGAGAGCTGCGCGATGTCACGCCAGCCACCCATGTGACGTACCTTGTCGCCGCTCTTGAAGCGAGAGTCACGTGACTCGATCACTTCACCGACGGCTGCGCCCTGCAGCGGCTCGTTGATCTCGAAGGGGTCGATATAGGTCTTCACGCCGCTCATGCGGCCACGCATGTAGGGATCGACGGACAGCCAGCTGTTGCGAATGCGCACCTCGCCTTCACCGAGCTCGCTCAGCTCCTCTTCGCGCAACTGGAACAGGTCGCGTTCCGGGGTGCCTTTCGGATAGTCGGTGATCGTGTAATAGCGTGTCTGCATGCAATGCTCCTTGCGAATGATCTGGTCAAACGACATGTGATCAGAATCGTCATCAGGCCGCTGGCCCGTAGCCTCAACCCTGTGACGACTGGCCGCCGCAAGCGTTGCTCGGCGACGAAGTGCTCCCAGATTACGCGCGCTCCCGATATCACACCAATGACAGAAACTGAATCCCGGTATGCATGAGACTGATATCATGTGCGGTTGAAACTGCACACTTTCATCCCAGTGACTGGGCCGCCTCGCTACCGGGAACCGCTTGCCATGCACCTGGCTGAACTTGCCCGCCATGATCTCAATACGCTGGTCGCGCTGCATGCGCTGCTGGAAACCCGCAGCGTGTCGCGAGCCGCTGAGCGCCTCAACCTGAGCCAGCCTGCGGTATCCCGCACCCTGGGCCGGCTGCGCGAGGCCTTCGATGACCCCCTGTTCGTGCGCGCGCAACGCGGTCTACGCCCCACCGCCCGCGCAGAGGCCCTCAGGCAGCCCCTCGCCCGCCTGCTACAGGAGCTGGGCGCCCTGCTGGCACCGCCCGAGTTCTCGCCTGGAGATAGCCAACGTCGCTTTCAGCTGGCCACCACCGATTACGGCATGCACGCCTTCGTGGCGCCCCAGATCGCCCCGCTGCACGAGCAGGCGCCCGGCATCCGTCTGGATATCCAGGCCTATGGCGGCAATGTCGAACAGCAGCTGGAAGAAGGCGGGCCGGAGCTTGCGATGTGCGTGCCCACCGCCAGGGTGCCGGCCGGCGTGCATGGTCGCGAGATCGGGGATGACCAGTTCGTCTGCGTGATGCGTAAGGACCATCCGCTGGCAACGAAGGAGACCTTGAGCCTGGAGGACTTCCTCGCCACCAGCCACCAATTGATCAGCATGGGTGGCGATGAGCGAGGCGCGGTGGACCTCAAGCTGGCGGAACTGGGACTGAGTCGTCAGGTCGTCATGCGCCAGCCCCATTTTCTGGCCGCCTTCAGTGTCAGCTGCCACAGCGACCTGCTGCTGTGCGTGCCGGGCTGTCTGGCCATCAGCATGCTCGATCAGCTGCCGCTGGCCCTGCGTCCGCTGCCCATCACCCTCAACCGCTTCTCCTACTGGCTGGTGTGGCACGAACGCCTGCACCATGACGCTGGCCACCGCTGGCTGCGCCAGACGCTCTCCACGGGCATTCAGACCCGTCACCGCGAACTCTCCCAGCGCCTGCGTCAGCGGCTGGGCTCGTGACTTGATACATGACTCATGACCTGACACCAAGCTCGTGACCTGGCACCACACCCGCACGTAGCCTCGCGGCCTGAGCTTCGATACCTGAGCCTCTAAGACTTGAGCCCATTGGCTTGAACCCAATGGCTTGAACCAAAAAAAGACCGCCACCCCAAAGGGTGACGGTCTCATTGGCAGGGAAAGCTGCCCACGCCAGTTGCCTGGCTCATTTGCGCTCGATCAGTTGCGCTCGATCTCGGCACGCTCACGCAGAGATTCCTGCAGGCCCGTGACAGCGGCCTGAGCACGCAGACGCGTGGCCAGACGCGAGAGGAACTGGTCCATCTCGCCCGGCTCGGCCTCGCCGATCTCCGTCAGGGCGATCAGCGCGATGCCACCACTGAGCGACGCCTTGCCGTAGACCGGCTGGCCATCCTGCGGGTGCGCCAGCGTGAAGGCCTGCTTGACCAGACTCTGCGGCAGCTGGCTGCTGGCCTGACGGCTGACGTCATCAGCCTGCTGCCAGTCGATCCCCTCGAGTGATCCGCCCTGGCGCAGCGTCTCCAGACGCTTCTCGGCCAGTGCTTCGAGTGCCTTGGCAGTCTTGTCGGCCTTGGCTTCGCGCTGAACCTGCTGCTTGACCTCATCCAGCGCCAGCGTGGTGGCCGGACGCTGCTCGAGGACACGCAGCACCAGACGACGGCTGTCATCCAGTTCGATGACGTCACTGTTGTAGCCCTCTTCCAGCACTTCGTCACCGAAGGCTGCCGCCATCACACCCGGCTCGGACAGCAGTTCGTCATCATTTTCCTGCGCGACCCAGTCGGTCTTCTTCAGCGGCAGGTCCAGATCCTCGGCGACGCTGGCCAGATCATCCGCCGCGAAGCTCTCGTCCTTCAGCTGCTGCGCCTTCTCGTTGAAGGTATCGCGGGAAGCGGCCTGACGGGCTTGCGTCAGCAGCTCGTCGCGCATGTCCTCGAAGGGCGCGATGTCCAGACCGGTCACCTTGATCAGGTGCAGGCTGTCGCCGGTATCGACGATATCCGAGACCTGACCTTCATCCAGTGCGAAGGCCGCATCGTCGAAGTCTTCACCGAAGATACCGCGGGTGATCACGCCAAGCTCACCGCCGTCCTCGGCCGTGGAGCTGTCTTCGGAGACCTCGGCCGCCACCTTGGCGAAGTCTTCGCCGTTGGCGAGTGCGTCACGTGCGCCCTCGAGCTTGGCACGTGCTGCCGCATCATCGTCACCCTTCTCGACCATGATGTGCGCGATTTCCCGCGGCGCATCGGCACGCTTGGCCGCATATTCAGCCTTGAGCGTGTCTTCGCTGATATCGCCACCGCTGGCCAGCTCGTTCTGGTCCAGCAGCACGTAGGCCAGCTTGACCTGTGCCGGGCGGCGGTAGTTGTCCTGGTGGCTGTCATACCAGGCCTTGAGCTCGTCTTCGCTGACCGTCACCGGCGCATCGAGGTCCGCACTGCTCAGCGTGGCATAGCGGAAGGTGCGCGTCTGACGCTGCAGCTGGCTGAGCTTCTCTTCTTCGCCCGGCAGCACGAAGGCACTGGCGGCGAAGCCGTCGGTCAACTGCTGGCGCAGGGTGTCGCTGCTCAGCTGCTGACGGAAGGAGGTGGGCGAATAGCCGGCGCTGGCCAGACGATTGCGGAACAGGTCGGCATCGAAGCGTCCCTTGTCGTCCTGGAAGTCCGGAATGCTCACGATCAGTTGATCGAGCTGCGCATCGGACATGTGCAGGCCGCCTTCCTCGGCGTATTGATCCAGCAGGCGGGAATCGATCATCTGGTTGATGATCTGATTGCGTGCTTCGCGCTCCTGTTCCGGCGCTACCTGGCCAGAACGGATGGCACGCTGGACTTCGGTTTCCACCGCCTGACGGCTGATGGTATCGCCATTGACCGTGGCCACGTCGTCACTGCTGGCAGTGAAGGCGCCAATGATCGACTCAACACCAAAGAAGGCAAAGGTGACGACAATGAAACCAACGATCGTCTTGGCCACCCAGCCATGCGACCGGTCTCGAATTCGTTGCAGCATGCAGGCCTCGAACTACAGGGATTGGAATGGCCACAAGGGCCGCGACTCAGTGACTGATGATTATACGCATGCCGCAGACAGATGCAGGTGACTTTGCACGACTGACTGACTCGCCAGGGTCATCAAACGCTTGCGCCCTGCCGACATGGCCGGGTTCAGCCACAAAAAAAGCGCATCGCCAGGCGATGCGCTTCGATGTTCTGGTGCCGGTTCGGCAGTCATCAGACCACTCCCGAACCGGTACCGCGCCACCGGGTGCCTGCGAAGCAGGCAGACCTCAGTTGACGGCGTCTTTCAGTGCCTTGCCAGCCTTGAAGCTCGGCACCTTGGCAGCACTGATCTCGATCGGAGCGCCAGTCTGCGGGTTACGGCCAGTACGTGCAGCACGTTCCTTGACAATAAAGGTGCCGAACCCGACCAGTGCCACGGTCTCACCCTTCTTCAGGCTATCAGTGACGGTGTCGACCATCGCATCGAGTGCACGGCTAGCTGCTGCTTTCGGAATATCGGCAGATGCAGCAATGGCTTCGATCAGCTCGGATTTATTCACTCTTCACCCCTTGAATTTGCAAAAATTACCAGAAATCAGCGCGAAAATTACGGGTGCTAAACGCGATCGCGACGAAGCGGAGTTTATAGCAACGCCCTCAAACGACTGTCAAGCAACCTCACGCGCAAAACCGCACCACGCCGCCGTTTCGACAGCGGCATGGCCAAAAAAATCCCGTCAATGTGTACTGATCATTGTCTGACGACCACTGGCATCGTCTGAACGAGAATCGTCCTTCTCAGCAGTAGACTTTTCTGCTAGAGCCACCTCAAGCACTTCGTCGATCCAGCGCACCGGCCGAATATCGAGTGCATCCTTGATGGTGTCCGGAACCTCCTTGAGGTCACGGCGATTTTCCTCGGGAATCAGCACAAGCTTTATACCACCGCGTCGCGCCGCCAGCAATTTCTCCTTGAGGCCACCGATCGGCATGACTTCGCCGCGCAGGTTGACCTCACCGGTCATTGCCACGTCACAGCGCACGGGGCGTCCACAGTAAGCGGATACCATCGCGGTGACCATGGCAGCGCCCGCACTGGGGCCGTCCTTGGGCGTGGCGCCTTCCGGCACGTGAATGTGCAGGTCTTCCTTCTCGAAGCGCTCAGCCTCGATACCGAAGGCCTCGGCACGCGCACGCACCACGGTGTGGGCCGCACTCACCGATTCCTTCATGACGTCGCCCAGTGACCCGGTCTTGCTGACACGGCCCTTGCCCGGCGTGACGACAGACTCGATGGTCAGCAGCTCACCGCCGACGGAGGTCCAGGCCAGGCCAGTGACACGGCCGATCTGGTCCTCGGCATCGGCAAGGCCGAAGCTGTACTTGCGCACACCCGCGTAGTGCTCGACCTGCTCGGCCTCAAGGTGCATGGAAGACAGTGCACCCTCCTTTGCCTCGGCGACCACACGCTCACGCACGATCTTGCGGCAGACCTTGGCAAGCTGGCGCTCAAGTTCACGCACACCGGCTTCACGCGAGTAGTAACGGATCAGCTCGAGCACGGAGGCTTCGCTGAAGGTCAGCTCGCCCGGCTTCAGACCATTGGCCTTGAGCTGCTTGGGCGCCAGGTAGCGCATCGCGATGGCCAGCTTCTCGTCTTCGGTGTAACCCGGCAGACGGATGATTTCCATGCGATCGCGCAGCGGGCCCGGAATGTTCATCGAGTTGGACGTACAGATGAACAGGGTCTCGGACAGATCGTAATCAAGCTCGAGGTAGTGATCGGCGAACTTGTCGTTCTGCTCCGGGTCCAGCACCTCAAGCAGCGCCGAGGCCGGATCACCGCGGTGGTCCATGCCCAGCTTGTCGATCTCGTCGAGCAGCACCAGCGGATTCTTCACGCCCGTCTTGGCCATGCGCTGGATGATCTTGCCCGGCAGTGCCCCGATATAGGTGCGACGGTGACCGCGGATCTCGGACTCATCGCGCACGCCGCCCAGCGCCATACGGGTGTACTGGCGGTTGGTGGCACGTGCGATGGACTTGCCCAGCGAGGTCTTGCCGACACCTGGCGGACCGACCAGACACAGCACCGGCCCCTTGAGCTTCTTGACGCGCTTCTGCACGGCGAGATACTCGAGGATGCGTTCCTTGACCTCATCCAGACCGTAGTGGTCCTCGTCCAGCACCTTGGCGGCGTGGTCGATGTCATGACGCACACGCGTGCGCTTCTTCCACGGCACGTCGCACAGCCAGTCCAGGTAGGTGCGCACCACGGTCGCCTCGGCGGAAGTCGGCCCCATCATCTTGAGCTTGTTGAGCTCCTGGGTGGCCTTCTCCTCTGCCTCCTTCGGCATGCCGGCGTCCTTGATGCGACGCTCGTACTGCTCGACCTCGTTGGGCACGTCATCCAGCTCACCCATTTCCTTCTGGATGGCCTTCATCTGCTCATTGAGGTAGTACTCGCGCTGCGACTTCTCCATCTGCTCCTTGACGCGGGTACGAATGCGCTTTTCGACCTGCAACAGGTCGATCTCCGCTTCGATCAGCGTCATCAGGTGCTCGATGCGGTCACGCACCTTGTCCATCTCGAGCAGCGCCTGCTTGTCATTGATGCCCAGCGACAGATGCGCACTGATGGTGTCCACCAGACGGCTCGGGTCTTCAATGCCCTGCAGGCTGCCCAGCACCTCGTTGGGCACCTTCTTGGAAAGCTTCACATACTGCTCGAACTGGTTGAGCAGCACGCGCACCAGGGTTTCCTGCTCCCGCTCGGACAGCGGCTGGCTGTCACGCAGCGCGACGTCGGCGATGCTGTGGCCGTCGTCGTGCAGGCGAATCGCCTGGATATCGGCGCGCGAGCTGCCCTCGATCAGCACCTTGACGGTACCATCGGGAAGCTTGAGCAGCTGCATGATGTCGGCAACGGTGCCGATGGCGAACAGGTCTTCCGCCGTCGGGTCGTCCTGGCTGGCTTCACGCTGCGCCGCAAGCAGGATCTTCTTGTCGCCTTCCATGGCCACTTCGAGGGCCTGGATCGACTTTTCCCGGCCGACGAACAGCGGAATCACCATCTGGGGATAGACCACCACATCCCGCAGCGGCAGCAGCGGAAGTGTCAGGGTCTGATCTTCGTTCTGCTCCATGGCAGACGTTCCTCGGTATTCTGTGGGTGGGCCGCCTCACACGGCACTTTGATACTGAGACCATGGGGGCAAGGTCATGATTTTGCAATGATCCCGACACGCCTGGCGGTAACTCAACGCTGAATGAAGCCGTGCGTGACCCGCGAATGCATCACAGAAGGGATGGCTTGCGAGCGCAAACGCAACGGGGGGCCTTGCGGCCCCCCGTTGGTGCGACTCAGGCCCGGACGTTTCAGCCGTCCTTGCCGGCCACCTTGCCCTGACTCTCTTCGTTCTTGGAGTAGATCAGCAGCGGCTTGCTGTCGCCGGCAATCACCGACTCATCCACCACTACCTTGCTGACACTCTCCTCGGACGGGATGTCATACATGGTGTCGAGCAGCACGGACTCGAGGATCGAGCGCAGACCACGTGCGCCGGTACGACGCTCGATGGCCTTGCGAGCCACGGCACGCAGCGCATCTTCACGCAGGTCCAGCTCGACATCTTCCATCTCGAACAGGCGCGAGTACTGCTTGACCAGCGAGTTCTTCGGCTCGGTCAGAATCTGCACCAGGGCATCTTCGTCCAGCTCGGTCAGTGTCGCGATGACCGGCAGGCGGCCAACGAATTCGGGAATGAGACCGAACTTGACCAGATCACCCGGCTCGACGTCTGCCAGCACGCGACCCACGGTCTTCTCGTCCTGCTTGCTCTTGACCTCGGCATTGAAGCCGATGCCACCCTTCTCGGCGCGTTCGCGGATCACCTTGTCCAGCCCGGCGAAAGCACCGCCGACGATGAACAGGATGTTGCCGGTATTCACCTGCAGGAATTCCTGCTGAGGGTGCTTGCGACCGCCCTGCGGCGGCACCGAGGCAGTGGTGCCCTCGATCAGCTTGAGCAGTGCCTGCTGCACGCCTTCACCCGAGACATCACGCGTGATGGAGGGGTTGTCGGACTTGCGTGAGATCTTGTCGATCTCATCGATGTAGACAATGCCACGCTCGGCCTTCTCGACATCGTAATCGCATTTCTGCAGCAGCTTCTGGATGATGTTCTCGACGTCCTCACCGACATAGCCCGCTTCGGTCAGGGTGGTCGCATCCGCGATGGTGAACGGGACGTTCAACAGGCGCGCCAGCGTCTCGGCCAGCAGCGTCTTGCCGCTACCGGTCGGGCCGATGAGCAGGATGTTGGACTTGCCCAGCTCCACTTCATCCGCGGCCTTCTGACCGGCACGCAGACGCTTGTAGTGGTTGTACACCGCCACGGACAGCACACGCTTGGCGCGGTCCTGGCCGATCACGTAATCGTCGAGAGTGGAACGAATCTCACGCGGCGCCGGCAGGCGATCATCATCACCTTCGGCGTCGGCTTCGAGGACCTCTTCGCGAATGATGTCATTGCACAGATCGACACATTCGTCGCAGATGTAGACGGAAGGTCCCGCGATCAGCTTGCGCACTTCATTCTGGTTCTTGCCACAGAAGGAGCAGTACAGCAGTTTGCCGTTCTCGTCCTTGCCTTTGCCGTCAGCCATTCGCGTACCTCTCAATGGCGGCGACTCCCCGGGGAGCCGCCGGAAATGCATGTTTGCCGACGTCAGGTCAGCCGTTTACGCGGATCACTCCACGTCGGGACGGCGTTCCAGCACGGCATCGATCAGGCCGTACTCCACTGCCTGATTGGCCGCCATGAAGTTGTCACGGTCGGTATCATTGGCAATGGTGTCGAAGTCCTGGCCAGTGTGGTGCGCGAGAATGCGATTGAGCTTCTCACGGATGGTCAGGATTTCCTTGGTGTGAATCTCGATATCCGTGGCCTGACCCTGATAGCCGCCCAGCGGCTGGTGGATCATGACGCGGGAATTCGGCAGCGCGTAGCGCTTGCCGGCGGCACCGCCTGCCAGCAGCAAGGCACCCATGCTGGCTGCCTGGCCGATGCACACGGTGGACACGTCGGGCTTGATGAACTGCATGGTGTCGTAGATCGCCATCCCTGCAGTCACGGAGCCGCCCGGCGAGTTGATGTACAGATGGATGTCCTTGTCCGGGTTTTCAGACTCGAGGAACAACAGCTGAGCCACGACCAGATTGGCCATGTAATCCTCAACCGGACCCACAAGGAAGATCACCCGTTCCTTCAGCAGGCGGGAATAGATGTCATAGGCCCGTTCGCCGCGAGCATTCTGCTCGACAACCATCGGAACCAGACCGCCAGCATTCTTGATGTCGAAGTCGTTCATGGGGGCTTCCTTCATCCGATGACATTGATATCCATTGAGCATGCCACTTTACCCCGCCCACTGACCAGAGACCCGGCCGTAGCCGGGTCCTGGTCTAGCAAGCACTAGGGGTCAACCAAGCTTCAGGCTTGCTCGCCTTCGGCTTCAGCAGCCTCTTCTTCTGCTTCTTCCTGCTGCTGTGCAGCCTGCAGGGCTTCCTGGTAGGACATGGCAACGTCCTTAACCTGAGCCTGTGCCAGCAGCTTGTCAACGGCCTTCTCTTCAAGCAGCACGGACTTGAGCTGGTTGCGAGCCTGTTCGTTGGAACCATAGTACTCGGTGACCTGAGCCGGGTCCTGGTACTGCTGAGCCATTTCTTCAACGCGAGCATTCAGCTCTTCGTCGCTGACGTCCATCTCGTTGCTGCTGACGACTTCGCTGAGCAGCAGGCCAGTCTTGACGCGCTGGACCGCCTGGTCCTGGAACAGCTCGCCCGGCAGCTGGGAGACGTCGAAGTCTTCGCCCAGACCGAACTGCTGTGCAGCCTGACGCTTCAGGCCGTCGATTTCCTGGTCGGCCAGAGCCTGCGGCACGAGGATGTCGTTGGCCTTGGTCAGTTCGGCCAGCACCTGCTGCTTGACGCGATTCTCGATCGCGTTCTTCAGCTCACGCTGCATGTTCTTCTTCACTTCCACCTTGAAGCTTTCGACATCGGCAGCTTCCAGGCCGAACTGGGCGATGAACTCTTCGTTCACTTCCGGCAGTTCCTGAGCCTTGACGGCGTGGACCTTGACCTTGAAGGTCGCTTCCTGACCGGCGAGGTGCTCGGCCTGGTAGTCAGCCGGGAAGGAAACCTTGATTTCCTTGTCGTCGCCGGCAGCAGCGCCGACCAGCTGCTCTTCGAAGCCCGGGATGAAGCTGTTGGAGCCCAGCACCAGCTCGTGACCCTCTGCCTTGCCGCCTTCGAAGGCCTCTTCACCGAGGAAGCCTTCAAAGTCGATCTTGACCTGGTCGCCGTCAGCGGCAGCGCGCTCGACGTCGGTCCAGGAGGCGTTCTGCTTGCGCAGGGTCTCGATCATCTCTTCGACGTCGGCGTCGGTCACTTCAGCCTGCGGACGCTCGATTTCAGCGCCTTCAATCGGCTTCAGTTCGATTTCCGGGTAGATTTCCAGAGTCGCGACGAACTCCAGATCCTTGCCGGCTTCATCGACGGTCGCGTCGATCTTCGGCCAGCCAGCCGGGTTCAGTTCGTTTTCGGTGACGGCGGTCACGTAATGCTGGCGCATGATCTCGCCAACGATTTCGTTGCGCACGTCCTTGCCGTAACGCTGTTGCACCACTGCCATCGGCACGTGGCCCTTGCGGAAGCCGTTCAGACGAACGGTCTTGGCGGTTTCCAGAAGACGGGCGTTGACGGCCTGGTCGACTTCAGAAGCCGGCACCGTGATGGTGACCGTGCGCTCGATCGGAGAAGTCGTTGCGACAGAAGCTTGCATGAAAGTTCCTCTACCCACTGGTGGCGTTCGAATCATAAAGGCGAAGATTGTAGAAACCCCGCCACGCGCTGGCAAGCGCGGATATGACCCTTTCATATGGTGCCTTGGTCCAAGTTATTCAAGGACCCCGGCCATTTTCTGCTCCACCTACCCGCCAGACAGGCACCTGGAGCGCCCGGCAACCCGGAATCGTCATGCATGGAGCAGTGCGAAAAAACCAAAAAAAAGGAGGAGAAAGCCATTGGCCTTCTCCCCCTTTTGCGGCATGCCGCCCGCCCAAGTGGGCCAGGCAGCATCCTGATATTCATCGAGACGTGGGGTGGATGATGGGGTTCGAACCCACGACCACCGGAGTCACAATCCGGGGCTCTACCACTGAGCTACACCCACCACTTCTGGAGGTTGGACAGAAAGCCTGCCGTCTCCATCTCGTTGATACTGCTCAAGCTGACATGCAATGGGGTGGATGATGGGGTTCGAACCCACGACCACCGGAGTCACAATCCGGGGCTCTACCACTGAGCTACACCCACCACTGCATGAACATCTTCACATCGTCTGGTCGCAGTCATCAGGCTCAATGAAGAGCATTCCGACATCCACTTCGATGACAAACGTCATCTCGATGGCACGCCCAGCAGGACTCGAACCTGCAACCTACGGCTTAGAAGGCCGTTGCTCTATCCGGTTGAGCTATAGGCGCAGAAACTAATGCTGCGAGTCAACCTCCGGACAAAGCCCTGAATACTGTTCCAGAAGACCGAAGCCTTGCGATACATTGTATTCAAGTGGTCGGGATAGAGGGATTCGAACCCCCGACATCCTGCTCCCAAAGCAGGCGCGCTACCAGACTGCGCTATATCCCGAAACCGTCTTCAACCGACCGTCGAACCCCGTCGATGCGAGGCGTATTCTACCGAACTTTCGTCTGCGGTCAAGCCCTTACGTGAATTCTTTCCAAAAGAATCGTTTGCCCCCTCGCGCTGTCATGCCAATGTCATGTCATGGGCTTTCATCCCTGCAGCCCCCAACATCTCTCCTTGCTGATACAAGACGCCTTACCTGTCATCGCTTCTGCCACTGACGCAGTGATGACTTGCGACGGCTGAGCGCCGCCGGTGGACTGACTATCGTCTTCACGCTTTCTACCTCTCTGCCATCCACCCTCACCCATCCGCCCTCTCCCATCTACCCCACCCTTCTCCTTACTCCGCCCTCTGCTTCACCCTTTGTCTCCCCCTTTGTTTCTACCTCTGCTTGCGCCTCTACAGAGGGAGCGTCAAGGCGACAACCGCATGGCATGACCCCACTCTTGCCTGTGACTTGGCGCCGTCATCTGACCTGCGAATGCCTGCGAAAGACCTGACACCCATGACTACTTTCGACCAAGGTCGTCATTCGGCGTTGACTGGGGGGCAAGGCATGCGAAAATTGGCCATCGTTGTCCCTCCTGCATTTATCGCCCACGAGAAGGAATGATCGCTGATGTCAGCACAACTGATAGATGGCAAGGCCATTGCCGAACGCGTACGCCAACAGGTAGGCCGTCAGGTCGATGCGCGTCGTGATGCCGGTGAACGTATTCCGGGGCTTGCCGTCGTGCTGGTCGGTGAAGACGCGGCGTCCGAGGTCTATGTCCGCAACAAGCACCTCGCCTGCGAGAAGGCTGGCATCCTCTCCACCCAGCACCGCCTGTCCGCTGACACCACTCAGCAGGAACTGGAAGCCCTGGTCGACCAGCTGAATGACGACACCAGCATCGACGGCATCCTGGTGCAGCTGCCGCTGCCGGCGCATCTCGATTCACGCCCGATTCTCGAGCGCATTCGTACCGACAAGGACGTGGACGGCTTCCACCCCTACAACCTCGGTCGTCTGGCGCAGCGCCTGCCGGTAATGCGCCCCTGCACCCCCAAGGGCATCATGACGCTGCTGTCCGAGAGCGGCCTGCAGGTGCGCGGCATGGACGCCACCATCGTGGGCGCCTCCAACATCGTCGGTCGCCCGATGTCACTGGAGCTGATGCTGGCCGGCTGCACCACCACCGTCTGCCACCGCTTTACCAAGAACCTGGAGAGCAAGGTCCGCCAGGCAGACCTCGTCGTGGTCGGCGTCGGCAAGCCGGGCCTGGTCAAGGGGGAGTGGATCAAGGAAGGCGCCATCGTCATCGATGTGGGCATCAACCGCCTCGACAACGGCTCGCTGGTCGGTGACGTGGAGTTCGCCCCGGCGGCGGAGCGCGCAGGCTGGATCACGCCGGTTCCGGGCGGCGTCGGCCCGATGACCGTTGCCTCGCTGCTGGAGAACACCCTGTTCGCCGCCGAGCTGCACGATGCTCAGCTGGCCGGCAAGTAAGCACGCACCCTCTCGCTGACACCTCCCCTGGCCGCGGGGCATCGCATGACAGGATGCCCCGCAGGCCCTGCTTCAGGATTTCACCATGTCCCTCAAGACACTTGGCATCATCGGCGCCATGGCCGAGGAAGTCGCCATCCTCGCCGAGCTGCTGGAAGACAGCACCACGACTCAACATGCCGGCTCCACCTTCCACGTCGGCCAGCTGCACGGCCTCAAGATCGTGCTGCTGCAGTCCGGCATCGGCAAGGTCAACGCCGCCGTGGGCGCCTGCCAGCTGATCGAGCGCTATCAGCCGGACGCCATCATCAACACCGGTTCCGCCGGGGGCTTCGCCTCTGATCTGGAGATCGGCGACGTGGTCATCTCCAGCGAAGTGCGTCACCACGACGTCGATGCCGTGGTGTTCGGCTACGAATACGGCCAGGTGCCGCAGATGCCGGCCGCCTACCCGTCAGACCCGGCACTGGTGAAGATCGCGCGTGAGTGCGTCGAAGCCCAGGGCGAGATCAAGGCGCGTGAAGGCCTGATCTGCACCGGCGACATCTTCATGGCAGACCCGGAACTGGTCGCGCTGACTCGCTCACGCTTCCCGGACATGCTGGCCGCCGAGATGGAAGCCGCCGCCATCGCCCAGACCTGCTTCGTCTATGAGATGCCGTTCGTGGTCATCCGCGCGCTGTCTGACATCGCCGGCAAGGACAACAACAGCCAGTCCTTCGAGGAATTCCTTCACGTCGCCGCACGTCAGTCCTCGCGCATGGTCGAGGCCATGGTCAAGCGCCTCGCCAGCTGATCAGCCGCTGCCTGAGAGCGACCCCGCTCGACTGGCCAAAAAAATCGCCGCCCCTCTCGGGACGGCGGTTTTTTTCGCGGTGACATTTCGCGGCGACAATGCGTCATGCCAACGGCATCAGCCTTCCAGCACCCAGGTCGTCCCCTCGCGGGAATCCTTGAGGATGATGCCCTGAGCGGCCAGCTCGTCACGGATACGGTCAGCACCCGCGAAATCCTTGGCCTTCTTGGCGGCAGCACGCGCCTCGATCTGCGCCTGGATCTCGTCTTCCGACAACGCCAATGCGGCAGTATCGCCCTTGAGGAAGACCGCCGGGTCCTGCCCGAACAGCCCCAGCAGACCGCCCAGCGCGGTCAACTCGAAGGCCAGCGCCGGCGCCTGCTGCGGTGCCTCCTTCTTGGCACGGTTCAGCTCGCGGGCCAGCTCGAACAGCACAGACAGCGCACCGGCCGTATTGAAGTCGTCATCCATGGCAGCCACGAAACGTGCCCGCCAGTCGCCTGACACCTCGCCCTGTTCGGGCGTGACGTTCTCCAGCGCATTGTAGAAGCGCTCCAGCGAGCGACGCGCCTCATCCAGCGAGTTGGCTTCATAGCTGATCGCGCTGCGATAGTGGCTGGCCACCAGCAGATAACGCACCACTTCCGGGTTGTGCTGCTCCAGCACATCACGAATCGTGAAGAAGTTGCCCAGCGACTTGGACATCTTGTCCTGCCCGACACGCACCGCGCCGGCGTGCATCCACACGTTGGCATACTGCTGGCCAGTGGCGGCTTCGGACTGGGCGATCTCGTTCTCGTGATGCGGGAAGGTCAGGTCCGGCCCGCCGCCGTGGATATCGAAGGTGTTGCCCAGGCAGCAGGTCGACATCGCGGAGCACTCGATATGCCAGCCCGGACGGCCCGCGCCCCAGGGAGACGGCCAGCTGGCCTCGCCCGGCTTGGCGGCCTTCCACAGCACGAAGTCGAGCGGATCTTCCTTGGCCTCTTCCACTTCCACGCGCGCGCCGGACTGCATGTCATCGAGCTGACGGTTGTTGAGCTTGCCATAGCCCTCGAAACGACGCACACGGTAGTAGACATCACCGTTGCTGGCCGCGTAGGCAAAGCCCTTGTCGATCAGCGTCTCGGTCATCGCGATGATATCGCCGATGTGCGCGGTCGCCCGTGGCTCGCGATCAGGACGCAGGATCCCCAGACGCCCCTCGTCTTCGTGCATCGCCTGGATCATGCGCTCGGTCAGCGCCTCGAAGGCTTCGCCATTCTCGTCGGCACGCTTGAGGATCTTGTCGTCGATATCGGTGATGTTGCGCACATAGGTGACGTCATAGCCACGCGCACGCAGGTAACGCGTGATGATGTCGAAGGCCACCATCACACGCGCATGGCCGATGTGACAGAGGTCATAGACCGTCACGCCACAGACGTACATGCGCACCTTGTTGCCTTCCAATGGCACGAAGGGTGCCTTGGTCCGGCTCAGGGTACTGTAGATGGACAGTGTGCTCGCGGCATCTTCGAGTGAAATCATTCAGTCATCGCCCTTGGCTACTTTGCTGACAGTGCGCTGTCAGCCTTGCGAAATGGAGCGGCCCGCAGGCCGGTCATGCAGCTTCGTCATCGAAGGTACAGGATCAGCCTGCGGGCCGTGAAGCGGGTCAAAAGTCATACCAGCAGACCTCCCGCAGGAGGCCTGGCTGCCATCAACCCTTCTTCTGGGCCTTGGCCCAACCGTCCTTCAGGCTAACGGTACGGTTGAAGACCAGCGCGCCATCGACGCAGTCATGGCGGTCGGCGACGAAGTAGCCGATACGCTCGAACTGGTAACGCGTTTCCGGCGCGGCATTGCGCAGGCTCGGCTCACCGAAGCCCTTGACGATGCTCAGCGAGTTCGGATTGAGGTGCTCAAGGAAGTCGACATCCTTGTCACGGTCCGGCTCGGCTTCCAGGAACAGGTTCTCGTACTGACGCACCTCGACCGGCACCGCGTGCTCGGCGCTGACCCAGTGGATGACACCCTTGACCTTGCGGCCTTCCGGGTTCTTGCCGAGGGTATCGAGGTCGACACTGCAACGCAGCTCGACGATCTCGCCGGCCTCATCCTTGATCACTTCATCACAGCGGATGACGTAACCGTTGCGCAGACGCACTTCCTTCTCGGGCGCGAGACGGAAGAACTTCTTCGGCGCATCTTCCATGAAGTCATCGGCGTCGATCCACAGCTCACGGGTCAGCGGAATCTGGCGGGTGCCCATGTCGTCACGTGCCGGATGGCCGGGCACCTCGAAGACTTCCTCGTGACCTTCCGGCAGGTTGGTCAGCACCACCTTGAGCGGATTGAGCACGCACATGGCCCGCAGTGCGTTGTCTTCCAGGTCGGAACGGATGGCGTGGTGCAGCATGCCGATCTCGACCATGCCGCCATCCGCGCGGCTCACGCCGATCATGTCGCAGAACTTGCGAATGGAAGCGGCCGTGTAGCCACGACGACGCATGCCTGAGATGGTCGGCATGCGCGGGTCATCCCAGCCATCGACGACGCCTTCGTCCACCAGCAGCTTCAGCTTGCGCTTGGAAGTGACGGTGTAATCCAGATTCAGACGCGCGAACTCGATCTGACGCGGCGTGACCGGTACCGGCAGGTTGGCCAGGAACCACTCATACAGCGGACGATGGTCCTCGAATTCCAGCGTACAGATGGAATGCGTCACGCCTTCCAGCGCATCGGACTGACCATGCGTGAAATCGTAGGACGGGTAGATCTTCCACTTGTCGCCGGTCTGGTGGTGGCTGGCATGGCGGATACGATAGAGGATCGGATCACGCAGATTGATGTTGGGCGCCGCCATGTCGATGCGGGCACGCAGCACCTTCTCGCTCTCGCCGAATTCGCCCTTCTTCATGCGCTCGAGCAGATCGAGGTTTTCCTCGGGGCTACGCTCACGGTAAGGGCTCGGGCGACCCGGCTCCTTCAGCGTGCCACGATATTCACGAATCTCGTCCGGCGACAGGTCATCGACATAGGCCTTGCCTTCACGCACCAGGTGCTGGGCCCAGGCATAGAGCTGGTCGAAATAATCGGAAGCGAAGCGCACCTTGCCGGCCCACTCGAAGCCCAACCATTCGACGTCTTCCTTGATGGCGTCGATATAGGCCTGCTCTTCCTTGGCCGGGTTGGTGTCATCGAAGCGCAGGTGACAATCGCCACCGAGCTGCTGCGCCAGACCGAAGTTCAGACAGATCGACTTGGCGTGCCCGATATGCAGGAAGCCGTTGGGCTCCGGCGGGAAACGCGTGACAACCTTATCGGCACGGCCGGCCTCGAGTTCTTCGCGGATCTGGTTAAGCACGAAGTTCGGGGCGCTCTGGGTCTCGGTACTCATGAAGTTTCGCTGCACCTCTGTGTGGTTCCTGGGCGTCGTATTGCGGGTCGTCATGTGGTTGAACGAACGTGCGCAAGGACAACAAGACGGATGATCGGGGCTGCATCCACGCGCCTGCCGCCCGCTCAGGCTTTCGTGTCTGGATGCAAAGCCGCTATTATAGCGCGACGCCCGCAGGCGATGCCATGAAGCCGCGCCTGCCTGACACTTAAGCAAGACAGATGACCGGGAAGCCCGAATGATCGTTCTTCACACCAACTACGGCGATATCACCCTCGAACTCAACCACGAGAAGGCCCCGAAGACCGCGGCCAACTTCGAGCAGTACGTGCGTGAAGGCCACTACAGCAATGTCCTTTTCCACCGCGTCATTCCGGGCTTCATGGTTCAGGGCGGTGGCTTTGACACCGACTTCAACCAGAAGCCGACCAATGGCGTGATCGAGAACGAAGCCGACAACGGCCTCAAGAACGACCGCGGCACCGTGGCCATGGCTCGCACCATGGACCCGCACTCCGCCAGCGCCCAGTTCTTCATCAACGTCAATGACAACGACTTCCTGAACTTCACCAGCAAGACCAGCCAGGGCTGGGGTTACTGCGTGTTCGGCAAGGTCGTCGAAGGCATGGACGTGGTCGAGAAGATCGAAGCGGTCAAGACCACCCGTCGCGACGGCCACGCCGACGTGCCGGCAGAAGACGTGATCATCACCAGCGCTGAAATCACCGAATAAGCGATTTCGCCTGATCACGCCGCAAGGCGTGCCTGCCGCCCGGCCTTGCCTCGTGATCGCGAGTGCCAGGCTGGGCGGTTTGCGTTATGAACTCCCACGGCAGTGCGCCCTTGCGATGCCCTGCTGACCGCCCACCTTCGCGGACCCCGACCATGAACACGACTGCCACCACCCTCTTCATCTCCGACCTGCATCTGCAACCCGACACGCCCGAGATCGCCCAGGGCTTCCTCGACTATCTTGCACGCCTGGCTACCTGCCAGCCTGCCGTCGAGCGTCTGTTCCTGCTGGGTGACATCTTCGAGGTCTGGGTCGGCGATGACTATCGCAACGACTTCACCGACAGCATGAGCGCTGCGCTCAAGCGCATCGCCGAGCGCGGCACCGCGATCTTCTTCATGCACGGCAATCGCGACTTCCTGGTCGGCGAGACCTTCGCGGCCGAGGCCGGCGTGACGCTGCTGCCCGACCCGAGCGTGATCGAGCTGGACGGCGAGCGCGTGCTGCTGATGCACGGCGACAGCATGTGCACCCGCGACGAGGCCTACATGAAGTTCCGCGCCATGACCCGCGACCCTCAGTGGCAGGCGCAGATTCTGGCCATGCCGCTGGAGCAGCGTCTGGCGCTGGCCCAGTCACTGCGCATGCAGTCCGGCGAGACCAACAGCGAGAAGGACGAGGCGATCATGGACGTCACGCCCGAGGAAGTGGTGCGCGAGATGCGTGAGCACGACGTGCGCACGCTGATCCATGGCCATACGCATCGCCCGGCGGTGCATGAACTCGAGATCGATGGCGAGCCGGCGCGCCGTATCGTGCTCGGCGACTGGCGCCCGACTCAGGCCTTCGACATCATCGCCCGTGGCCAGGGGCCGGAGCTGCGTGAATTTGCGCTGCCGCTGGTCGATGCGATCACCCACGGCTGATCGCTTGCACACACCAAAAAGCCCCGCTGCCGATCACGGCAGCGGGGCTTTTTCTTACGCTCTCACAGTATCAGGCGCTTCGCTGCGCCAGACGCTTCGCTCAGGCCGGTGACGACGCCTTGCGGCGCGCACGCCCCTCGGCGATCTCCACCAGCTGATGCCAGCCCAGTACCGCGGGGGCATCGGCGCTCGGAAGCTCTTCCAGCAACACCTTCAGACGCTGACACCGCTCGGCATCATGGGCATCGACCAGACGCAGCCAGGTGGCAAGCCCCATGGCCTCATGGTGAGTGTTTTCCTGCTCGATGGAGTAGGACAGCCCCTGCTCGATCAGGGAGCGCACCTTCTCCAGCGGCAAGCCCTGAGCACTGCGCAGGCTCGCGACCAGATAGCTGACTTCTGACAGGTAGAAGGAATTGCGCTCCTGTGCCACCAGCAGCACCTTCTCCATGTATTCCTCGGCGGCAGCGTGCTCGCCCAGCGCCATCACGGCGTCCATGTACCACAGGTTGGGACGCTGATGACGCTCGCGACCGGTCAGCTCCGCGAACTCGTTCATGCTCGACTGCAGCATGGACAGGCCATCGCGGTCGCCGTTCATCGCCCGCGCCCAGCCCAGCACGCCATGCGCGGCCATGTGCCACAGATGAAGGTCCGCTGAACGCGTCACTTCCAGGGCCCGCTCGGCGCGCTGGGTCGCCAGATGGGTGTGGCCCAGCTGACGATACAGGGAGGTGGAGAACATCAGCGCCATCGCCAGCGAACCGGGCTGACCGATCTGCTCGGCCATGCGAATCGCCGCCTCGGCCTGCTGCTCGGCCTTCACGTAGTCGCAGCGCAGGCACGATGTCCAGCTCTGCAGACAGGAAGCCGCCACCTGCGGGTGATCGCTGAACGGCAGCCATTCGAGCACCATCGGATGGTTGACCGGATCGATCTCATCCAGGTGCTCGCCCGCCACACGCACGCGACCGGCCCAGAACTCGCAGTGGGCCCGCGCATAGTCAGCCAGGCGACGATAGCGATCATCGGAAAGCTCTTCTGCCAGCTCGCTGAGGCCCGAGGCCAGCGCGAAGGCATCGGCGTGGGCATGGCGCTCGCTGCAACCGACCCACAGACCCCATTTGACGATGAAGGCCTGTTCGAGGTCCGGCTCGTCGTCCTCGACCAGCGCCGGGCTGCTGAGCAGGTTGCGCGCCTGCACGAAGCTCTCGTGGGCAATGCGTGAGCCATGGCCTTCCAGCGCGAAGCCGGACTGGCCACGTACCGTCAGCAGGCTGACTTCGCGCTCTTCCTGACCATCGACATGCTTGAGGCAGGCCAGGCCGTTGTCCGCCATCTTGAGCGCGGTGCGGTTGGCGCTGATCTTGAGCGCCTCGCGCGCCGACAGCTCGAAGTAACGCGCGGCACGGCTGAAGTTCTGCGACTTGCGCAGGTGAACGGCGAAGTAGCCGGGGTGACGGCTGATCCAGGCAGGATACTTGTCCTCGATCAGCGCGACCACCTGATGGTGAATCCGGCGCCGCACATCCCGTGGACACGACAGGTAGGCCGCTTCCTGGATCAGCTGATGGGTAAACTGGTAGTCGAATTCACTGTCGCTGCTGCAGGCCTCGATGATCTCCAGACGCTGCATGTTCTCGATGGCGCGCTTGAGGCGGCCCTCCTCGAACTCACAGCTCTGGCGCACGAAGCTCAGCTTGAAGACACGCCCCAATACCGCGGCGGCGTGGGCGACATCACGCCCCTCTTCCAGCTGATCGATACGACTGGAGAGCAGGCCGATCAGGCCCTTGGGCAATTCGTCGAGCTGCACCGGACGCCCTTCGCGGCGGTCCATGTCGAGACGCCGGCAGATTTCCTGCAGGTAGAGCGGCACGCCATCGCAGCGCTCGATGAGCTGACTGCGCATGCGCGGACTCAGGTGCAGGCGATAGCGACGTGACAGGTGCGACAGCAGGCGCGAGACCTGCATCGGGTCGAGGCGACCCAACGCGATGTGCTGGTCCCAGTTGAGCTTGACCGCCAGGCTGTCGCGACCGTTGTGGCTCGCGGCCAGCATGAAGCCGATGTTGATCGGCAGACGCGCCTGCAGGCCAGCCAGCACCTTGAGCGACGGCTCGTCGAGCCACTGCAGGTCATCGATCATCATCACCAGCGGACGCAGGCTGGCTGACTTCTCGATCACCAGATGCAGCACGCGCACGACGCGTTCGACCGTCTCGCTGGACTGGATCAGCACTTCATCTTCGGCAGTATCTTCCGCCGTGCCGAGCACCGCGTGGAAGGAGCGACGCACTTCCTCGCTGATGCCCTGCAACGCCTCGGAAGACTCGAACAGCTGCTCGACGCTTTCGCGATCGATATTGCCGTCCAGACGCCAGCGAATCAGCGCCGTGACGACACTGTAGGGCTCCAGCTGCGAGAGGCGCGTGGTCGGCATCCAGCACAGCCCGACATCCTGGCTCTGCTCCAGCTGACGGAAATTGACCATCAGGGCCGACTTGCCCATGCCGGAGTTGCCACTGACCAGCACGCTCTGGCGCAGGCCGATGCTGGCGCGGGCCAGCGCATCGCGCAGACGACGCAGCTCGCCCTCGCGACCGATCAAGGTCGGCAATGAGGATTCGCGGGTGGCGACACTGCTGCCCAGCACCAGCGCACGCAGACGCACGCGACCGTCAGCGGCCAACAGGCGCGAGGTCAAGCGAGGCTGCAGATCCAGTGCCGGCGGCATGTGCTGACTGGCTTCCTGGGAGATCACCAGCTCGCTGCCTTCGGCGGCGGTCATCAACTCGAGGGAATATTGCGTGACCTGACCCAGTGGGTCGGCCAGCTGGCGCTCCGGCAGGTAGATGACCTGACCGGAGTGCAGGCCCGCCGACAGCGAGAAGGCCGGCGGTTTGCCTTCACCGTCCCACAGCTTGGCGATCTCGTCGGGGATCGCCTTGCTGCAGTGCTCATAGAGCGCGACCAGCTCGGCGAGCTGATGCGCCGGGCCGTGGGTGCCGAAGCATGCCAGACCCACGCCACCCGTGGCGCCCGGCAGCCAGAAGCCGCCCAGGTGATGACACTGCTGCTCCAGCCAGCGCAGCAGCTCGATCTGCAGCGTCAGGCAGGCACGCGCCCAGACGCGGTCACGATGACTGTCCTTGACGCTCAGACGAATGGCCATGACCGACAGCTGACGGTGATCGATTTCCTCTTCGCGCAGCGGCGCGCTGTCCAGCGACAGGGTCCGTGAGATGGCGCCCTGCGGCGTCATGGCACTCATGGTCTCGCTCTTGCCATCGGACCAGTAGCGGGCCAGCTGCAGGAAGCCGGGGTCCGGCTGCTGACCGGAGAGCGCCAGCTGCTGCAGGAAGGCATTGAACTGCTCATGGGCCGCGGCCGACTGGCCGCCTTCGGCCAGCTGACGCACGAGACGCTCATGGAAGGGGCCGTAACCGGAGAAGCGACTGACTAGCGTGCGCAGCGCGTCATCGGGCAGCGGCTCGTCCGTGGCCAGCACCCGCTCGGCGAACTGGATGACGCGCTGACGCCACTCGCCACGCACCTTGATCATCCAGCGCTGGAAGTCAGGGCACTGGGTCAAGGAGAGCTCCTCGACCAGGTCGCCACGATACAGGGTGAGGATCTCCCCCAGGGTGGCGACGGAGGGCGGTGCCAGCAGCAGGCCGTTGAGCTCGTCGAGATCAAGCTCCCAGTGCTCCGGCAGCGAGAGCGCGATGGTCTGGCGCGACACCGTCAACAGGTTGTCGGCCTCTTCGCCGAGACTCTGACGCAGACAGTGCAAGGCGTGGCGAAGGTTGGTCCGTCCGGAGGACAGCCCTTGATCCGGCCAGAGCAACTCCGCCAACCCGGCACGGGAGACGGCCTGATCATGCAGCAGCAGATGCAGAAGTAGCGCCTTGACCTTGTCGTAGCTGAACTGAGTCAGCGTGTCATCACCCAACGTCAGCTGGAAATGTCCCAGCAGTGCCAGTTGAGCTTGACCAGATGTTTCCTGCGTCATGTGTCATCCATTTCAAAGTCGCGAACGAAACGCCAGCCCTGCCACGGCGCCGGTGATCCCCTGTCCTTGATCCTTGCCTTAGTCTCTCGTGCCTTGATCCATCGCGTCCCGACCCACCCTGGCCGAGGCGCGCGCTGCCCGTCGTGCGCTCGGCTGACCACTGTGGAAGCGGAAGACAGCATCGGGGGTTTCGATCAGCTCTCGTTCCACTTCACGTAGCACCGCGAGACGGGGTTCCAGTGGTTCATTGGTGTATTGCTCCGCCAACATGAGGTAATCCTCATAGTGACGTCCTTCTGACTTAACCAAAGTGCGATAGAACTTTGCAAGCTCTGGTTCGAGATACGGGATGAGGCGCGCGAAGCGCTCACACGACCTTGCCTCTATCAGGGCGCCGATCAGCAGGATGTCCACCAGGCGTTGCGGGTCTTCGTCCCTGACCTGCTGGCGCAGGGCTTCGGCATAGCGCGAGGCCTTGATATGCCGATAGACGATGCCCCGCTTCTCCATCAGCCCGACCACCTGCTCGAAGTGCAGCAGCTCTTCGCGCGCCAGCTGTGACATCTTGGTCAACAGCAGTGGCCGGTTCACGTAGCGGTACATCAGGCTCATGGCGGTGGAGGCGGCTTTCTTCTCGCACTGCGCATGGTCGATCAGCAACAGCTCCGGATTCTCGAGCGCCGCCTCGACCCAGCTCAGGGGCGTCCTGCAGGGCAGAAAGGCCAGCAGCGACGCCGGCAGCAAGGCCTCGGTATCTTCATCGCTTGGCCCCTGCGACGCTGCGATCACGCGCGCCCCAGCCTCACTCTCGCCATACTGGCCAGCATGAACATCATCATGCTGCTTGCTCTGCTCAGGCGCAATCACATTGCGCTCCGTCACGTCGGTCATTGAATTCATTGTCACGTCAGTCTTTTGTCTCGCTCGCTTGCGTCTGCTGCTGACTGACAGGAGACACCTCAACGACGGAGTTCATATCATTATCGGCACGCTTTGCCGCTTCCACCATGATTTCATCGTTTATATGGGCAAAAAGCTGTTCGGGCTCAAGTTCTCGCGCATGGGCCAGTGGTGCGATGCCATATGCCGACAGGTCCTTGATGCGGGTGCGCCCGACGCGCAGCAGCTCAACGGCGCGTGACAGCGCCGACTGATCGGCACGGAAACGGATGCGATGGCGGGTCAGCTGCTCGGCCAGCATGGCGTCATCGGCGACACGCAGCCAGCGGGCGGCGACCTGGCTGCGCAGCTCGTCCAGTGCCAGCATGCGCTGGGCGCGCTGGTCACTGTCATAGCCGAACCAGGCCAGGATCTCATGATCATGACGCTGGCAGCCGCGACAGACGCTATCGCCGACCGTAGTGGAGCAGACACCTACGCAAGGAGAAAGAATACGGCTCATGTTGCCCTCGGGGGAGGCGGAAAGTGTGATTCGGGGTAACCCCCATCATACCGTGCGTACCTGAGGGCCGACAGCATCGCGCCGTCGGTGCCCAAAGGGCCTCGCGTCAGCACCGCGCTGGGCGTCATCAGCGCGTCATCAGCGTTGCCGCATAGTGTTTGCTCAGCGTGATTTCCTGACAATCAGATGAAATATCAGAATGTTATGCCGCAATAGGCGACCAAAGTCTCAGCCCCCGCCACTGGGCGCTCCTTAACATTGTCGACAAAGTTGAGTAGACTCGCATTCGCCCCGTAGCGCCTGATTCGCTCGCAATAAGACGCTTGAATTACCCGCAAGAAGCCTCGAGGTGCCCCGCCCTGCGTCTTCAAGACGACTGGCCCGCGCATTTCGACACGATTACAGATGAGGGTCTCCCACGTGCTTGAAGCCTACCGTCAACAGGTTGAAGAACGCGCCCAGCAGGGCATCCCGGCAAAGCCGCTGACTGCCGAGCAGACCGCAGAGCTGGTCGAACTGCTCAAGAATCCGCAGGCCGGTGAAGAAGAGTTCATCCTCGATCTGTTCACCAATCGCATTCCCCCGGGCGTTGATGAAGCCGCTTACGTCAAGGCTGGCTTCCTGACCGCCATCGTACGTGGCGAAGCCGCTTCTCCGCTGATCGACAAGACACATGCCGTCAAGCTGCTCGGCACCATGCAGGGCGGCTACAACATCGCCACGCTGGTCGAGCTGCTGGACGACGAAAGCCTGGCCAAGGAAGCCGGCGAACAGCTCAAGCACACCCTGCTGATGTTCGACGCCTTCCACGATGTTGCTGACCGCGCCAAGGCCGGCAACGCCGTCGCCCAGGCCGTGCTGCAATCCTGGGCCGACGCCGAATGGTTCCTGTCCAAGCCGGCACTGGCCGAGAAGATCTCACTGGCCGTCTTCAAGGTGCCGGGCGAGACCAACACCGATGACCTGTCTCCGGCGCCTGACGCCTGGTCACGTCCGGACATCCCGCTGCACGCCAACGCGATGCTCAAGAACCCGCGTGAAGGCATCAACCCGCAGGAAGATGGCGTCGTCGGCCCGCTGGCCCAGATCGAGGAAGTGAAGGCCAAGGGCTTCCCTGTCGCCTACGTCGGTGATGTGGTCGGTACCGGCTCCTCACGCAAGTCCGCCACCAACTCCGTGCTGTGGTTCTTCGGCGACGACATTCCGTTCGTGCCCAACAAGCGCGCCGGCGGTTTCTGCATCGGCAACAAGATCGCGCCGATCTTCTTCAACACCATGGAAGATGCCGGCGCCCTGCCCATCGAGATGGACGTCGAGAAGATGGCCATGGGCGATGTCATCGACATCTACCCATACGAAGGCAAGGTCTGCCGTCACGACACCGACGAAGTCATCTCCACCTTCTCCCTCAAGACTCAGGTCCTGCTCGACGAAGTGCGTGCTGGCGGCCGTATCCCGCTGATCATCGGCCGCGGTCTGACCGACAAGGCGCGTACCGAGCTGGGTCTGGAGGCGTCTGACGTCTTCCGTCTGCCGGAACAGCCGAAGGACACCGGCAAGGGCTTCACCCTCGCACAGAAGATGGTCGGCAAGGCCTGCAACCTGGAAGGCGTGCGTCCGGGCATGTACTGTGAGCCGAAGATGACCACCGTCGGCTCCCAGGACACCACTGGCCCGATGACCCGCGACGAGCTGAAGGATCTGGCATGTCTGGGCTTCCAGGCCGACCTGGTGATGCAGTCCTTCTGCCACACCGCTGCCTACCCGAAGCCGGTCGACGTCGAGACTCACCACACCCTGCCCGACTTCATCATGAACCGCGGCGGCGTCTCCCTGCGTCCGGGCGACGGCATCATCCACTCGTGGCTGAACCGCATGCTGCTGCCAGACACCGTCGGCACCGGTGGTGATTCCCACACCCGCTTCCCGATGGGTATCTCCTTCCCGGCGGGTTCTGGCCTGGTGGCCTTCGCCGCCGCCACTGGCGTGATGCCGCTGGACATGCCGGAATCCATCCTGGTGCGCTTCAAGGGCGAACGTCGTCCGGGCATCACCCTGCGTGACCTGGTCCACGCCATCCCGCTGTACGCCATCAAGCAGGGCCTGCTGACCGTCGACAAGGCCAACAAGAAGAACGCCTTCTCTGGCCGCATTCTGGAAATCGAAGGTCTGGAAGATCTGACGGCCGAACAGGCCTTCGAGCTGTCCGACGCCTCTGCCGAGCGTTCCGCCGCCGGTTGTACCATCACGCTGTCCGACGAGAGCGTGACCGAGTACCTGAAGTCCAACATCACCCTGCTCAAGTGGATGATCGCCAACGGTTACGGCGATGCCCGTACCATCGAGCGTCGTATCGCGGGCATGGAAGAGTGGCTGGCCAACCCGAGCCAGATGCGTGCCGACAAGGACGCGGAATACGCCGAGATCATCGAGATCGACCTCGCCGAGATCGATCAGCCGGTGCTGTGCGCGCCGAACGACCCCGACGATGCCCGCCTGCTGTCCGACGTCGCCGGTCAGAAGATCGACGAAGTCTTCATCGGCTCGTGCATGACCAACATCGGTCACTTCCGCGCTGCAGGCAAGCTGCTCGAGAAGCAGCCGGCCGGTAGCCTGAAGACCAAGCTGTGGCTGGCACCGCCGACCAAGATGGACCAGCACCAGCTGACCGAGGAAGGCTACTACGGCATCTACGGCCGTGCCGGCGCGCGCATGGAAATGCCGGGCTGCTCACTGTGCATGGGTAACCAGGCACGTGTGGCCGCCAAGTCCACCGTGGTGTCCACCTCCACGCGCAACTTCCCGAACCGTCTGGGCGACGGCGCCAACGTCTTCCTGGCCTCTGCCGAGCTTGCGGCCATCGCGGCCGTGGTCGGTCGTCTGCCGACCGTCGAGGAATATCAGGGCTACATGGGCGAATTCGATGCCATGGCGGGCGAGATCTATCGCTACCTGAACTTCCATGAGATCGAAGAGTTCCAGAACGCCGCTTCCAACGTGATTCCGGTCACCCAGGAAGCCTGATCAGGCGGGGAGTCATGCGCCACTGCATGACTCCCCTCTGACAGCAGCAATTGGCGTCATGCCAACTGGTGTCATGCCAGACAACGAAACGGGCCGCCCCTCAAGGGACGGCCCGTTTTTTCATGCCTGCGACAAGCTCAGTAGGCGCAAGCGCCCTGCCTCAGAACTTGTAGCCGACCGAGGCGGTGAAGGCATCCACCTGATAATCGCTGTCGAAGTCATAGCGCTCGTACTCGGCACGGATCAGGAACGGGTCCAGATTGACCTGTGCACCGGCACCATAGACCGGATCAAAGCCGTCGTTGTCCTTCAGATCGACACTGGAATTGCCCAGATTGCCATCGACATCGGTTTCCCACTTGGCCATCCCCGCCTTGGCGAACAGCGAGAAGTACTGACCGATGGGCAGGATACCCACCACGTTGACACCGTAGGCCTTGGACTCGAGATCGGTATTACTGAAGTCATTGCCCTTGAGCTGGACAGTCCCCAGGTCGGTGTAGAAGGCCTCAGTGGCGAAGTACGGATTGTACTGATAGCCCACGAAGGCCTTGTAGACGTTGTCGTCATCATCCACATCGAAGTCATCGCTGCCGGATTCGATGAAGTCACCGGCCTCATCGGAATCATCGTTCTCAAGGCTGGAGAAGCCGGTACCGGCACCGATGTAGAGCCCTTTGTTGGCATTGCCTGCCGCCTGAGCATGACCACTGAGCGCCAGAGCGAGAGCGGCGAAGGAAACGGTAGCCAACGGGGCGGCCAGAAGACGTGACTTGCTCATGTATTGCTCCTTGATCCAATGGGCGGCACAGGCAGCTGCCGGCCAGGTACTGACGGCAAGACCGCGCCTGTCATGGGTTGCAGGAGCATCGTGGTAGATATAGAACAGTGTTTCAAGAGTGGCGTTTTGACTACTTGTCACGTCGCCAGTCAGCAACATGTCCTCATGACCTTCCCGCTCCCCCCGCTTGCGCGTGCCCGAGGCCCACTTAGCCCTTCGCACAGATGCAAAGCCCTGGCGTATCGGGCATTCTCGGGGTTGTGGCATTGCAGCAATCAAAGCGCTCCGTCCCTCAAGCGGCCCGCCCCGGCCGCCCAGCACAAGGAATCCGACATGACGCATCCCATCTCCACCCCCGACCTCTGCGATGAGTTCCCCGACGTGCAGGTGCTCGAGCCACTGTTCATCAACTACGGCGGCGTCGAGTCCTTCGGCGGCGAAGTCGTGACCATCAAGTGCTTCGAGGACAACTCGCTGGTCAAGGAAGCCGTCGCGGAACCCGGCGCAGGCCGCGTCCTGGTCGTCGATGCCGGCGGCTCGATGCGCTGCGCCATGCTGGGCGACATGCTCGCCGAACAGGCCGCCAAGAGTGGCTGGGCCGGCGTGATCATGTATGGCTGCATCCGCGATGTGGATGAGATCCACGCCACCAATCTCGGCGTGCAGGCACTGGGCTGCTACCCGCGACCCAGCATCAAGCGCGGCGAAGGCCAGCGCGATATCCCGGTCACCTTCGCCGGCGTCACCATCGTGCCGGGCGACTATCTCTACGCCGACAACAATGGCGTCATCACCGCCAAGGAAGCGCTGATCCGTACCCAGCCGACTCCCTGAGTCGCCGTCTCGCGCCGCGGTGCACGCCGCAATGAAAACGCCCCCGCAACCAGGCAGGTTGCGGGGGCGTTTCGCGTTCAAAGTCGCGGACTCAGCGAGTGCTGGCAGGCTCTACGTTGGATGAGTCGGTCTGTGAGCCGGCTTGAGCACTGGCCTGAGAGGCCGCAGCCGCATCATCGGCCCGCGCGAAGCGGTCCACCACGGCGGCGCAGGCAGCGTCACCGGTGATGTTGAGCGCGGTGCGCGTCATGTCGAAGATACGATCCAGCGCGAACAGCAACGGCAGGCCTTCGATGGGGATACCGGCAGCCAGCAGCACGGCGACCACCAGGAACGACGGCCCCGGCACGCCGGCCTGACCGATGGCACCCAGAGTCGCGGTGAACACGATGGCGGCGTAGGCGGAGAAGCCGAGGTCGACATTGAAGACCTGGGCGAAGAACATCGCCACCAGCCCGTAATAGATGGCATTGCCGCTCATGTTGATGGTCGCGCCCAGCGGCAGCACGAAGGCAGAGGTGGCGTTCTTGAGGCCCAGCTCCTTCTCGCAGACTTCCATGTTGACCGGCAGGGTCGCCATGGAGGACGCCGTGGACAGCGCGACGGCCTGCGGCTTCTTCATCGCGGACATGAAGCGACCCAGCGGCACGTCAGAGCCGAACTTGACCACCAGCGGGTAGAACACGAAGCCGTAGATGAGGATGGCGCCCATGTAGACGAGGAACAGCTTCATCACCAGCGTCAGTACATCGAAGCCGAAGGTGCCGACGGCGTCCGCCATCAGGCCGAAGACGCCGATCGGCGCGATCAGCATCACCACGTTGATCATCCACACGAAGGCTTCAATGACGGTGTTCAGGCCTTCGATCAGCGGCTTGCCACGCTCACCGGTCTTGGACAGGCCAATGCCGAGGAACAGGCAGAACACCAGAATCTGCAGGATATTGGCATCGGTGAGTGCCCCGAAGATATTGGTCGGCACCATGCCCAGAATGGTGTCCATCACGCCCGGCACGCTGCCCTTGTCAGCGTAGGCATTGGAGAACATGCCCTTGGCGCTTTCCAGGTCCACCCCGCTGCCCGGCTGGAAGACATGCCCCATCACCAGCGCCAGCATCACGGCCACGGCAGAGGTCAGCATGAAGAAGGCGAAGGTGGAGATACCGATCTTGCCGGCAGAAGGGCTGTCGCCCAGATTGGCGGCTCCCGACACGATGGAGACCGCGATCAGCGGCACGACCAGCATCTTGATCAGGTGAATGAACAGCTCACCCAGTGGCGCGAACATCGAGGCGTCTTCGCCCATGTACGCCCCGACACCTGCACCCAGGATCATGGCGATGACTACCTGGACGCCGATGTTTTTCCATAAAGACTGTTTCACGTTACGACTACCTTGGATTGTGTCTGAAAGGTCGGTTGTTGCGTGCCACCGCAGTGCTGGCTACCGGTGAGGCCTGCCGTCATAGTCACCATGGACTCATTGCCACCATGGATATTGTGGTCAGCGGGGTGGCTGGGATTATAAATGACTGCCTTTTTTACATAAGGTAGAAAGATAATCATTTAGTCGCGCAATCGAGATCATTTTGTTGCCATTTGTTACTAACTGGCGTCTTTGTGCTGCTTTCTCCCCCATTGGTCTAATGCCCGAACTGACCAATCATTCAGGTTTCAGGCACAAAACGAAAAGCGCCCACCGCACGTTGAGTGCGATGGGCGCCCTGGGTGACAACGACCATCTGCGCCTCAGCGCGTCAGGTCACCATCCTGGGAAGCCTGGGTTACACCAGCTCCTTGTCCGCCAGCATGAACCAGGTTTCCAGCACGGAATCCGGGTTGAGGGAGACGCTGTCGATGCCCTCTTCCATCAGCCACTTGGCCAGCTCCGGATGGTCCGACGGGCCCTGACCACAGATGCCGACGTACTTGCCCTGCGCCTTGCAGGCACGGATCGCCATCGACATCAGCTGCTTGACCGCCGGGTTACGCTCATCGAAGAGGTGAGCGACGATGCCGGAGTCGCGATCCAGCCCCAGGGTCAGCTGGGTCAGGTCGTTGGAGCCGATGGAGAAGCCATCGAAGTGCTCGAGGAACTGATCCGCCAGCAGCGCGTTGGTCGGCAGCTCGCACATCATGATGACGCGCAGGCCGTTCTCGCCACGTACCAGACCATTCTCGCCCAGCAGCTTGATGACCTGCTCCGCCTCGCCGGTGGTGCGCACGAAGGGCACCATGATCTCGACGTTGGTCAGCCCCATCTCGTCACGCACGCGCTTGAGGGCACGGCATTCCAGATCGAAGCAGTCGCGGAAGGTGTCGGACACGTAGCGCGAGGCGCCACGGAAGCCCAGCATCGGGTTCTCTTCGCCCGGCTCGTACATCTTGCCGCCGATCAGGTTCTCGTACTCGTTGGACTTGAAGTCCGACATGCGCACGATGACCTTCTGCGGATGGAAGGCGGCTGCCAGGGTGGAGATGCCCTCGACCAGCTTGTCGACGTAGAAGTCGACCGGGCTTGCGTAGCCGGCGGTGCGCGCATCGATGGTCTGCTGCAGATCGATGGGCAGGGCGGCGTAGTCGAGCAGCGCCTTGGGGTGCACGCCGATCATGCGGTTGATGATGAACTCCAGACGCGCCAGGCCCACGCCGGCATTCGGCAGACGCGAGAAGCTGAAGGCGCGGTCCGGGTTGCCGACGTTCATCATGATCTTGAACGGAATCTCCGGCATCTCGTTGACGCTGGTGACGGTGCGATCGAAGTTGAGGATACCGTCATAGACGTGACCGGTATCGCCTTCGGCGCAGGAGACCGTCACTTCGCGGCCTTCGGCGAGCACCGAGGTCGCGTCGCCACAGCCGACCACGGCCGGAATGCCCAGCTCACGCGCGATGATCGCCGCGTGGCAGGTACGTCCGCCACGGTTGGTGACGATGGCGGAGGCGCGCTTCATGACCGGCTCCCAGTCCGGATCGGTCATGTCGGTGACCAGCACGTCGCCGACCTGCACCTTGTCCATCTGCTCCGGGTTGTCGATCACGCGCACCGCGCCCTGGCCGATACGCTGGCCGATGGCACGTCCGGTGACCAGGGTGCGGCCCTTCTCGCGCAGCTGGAAGCGCTCGAGGTTGCCGCCCTCTTCCTGGCTGACGACCGTTTCCGGACGCGCCTGGACGATGTAGAGCTTGCCGTCGTCACCATCACGCGCCCATTCGATGTCCATCGGACGCTGGTAGTGCTTCTCGATGATCATGGCCTGGCGCGCCAGAGCCTCGACATCGGCGTCGCTGATGCAGAAACGGTGACGGTCCGGCACCGGCACGTCGACGGTCTCGACGGAGCGCCCTGCACTGGTGTCGTCGGTGTAGACCATCTTGATCAGCTTGGAGCCCAGGTTGCGGCGCAGTACTGCCGGGCGGCCGGCGGCCAGCGTGGTCTTGTGGACGTAGAACTCATCAGGATTGACCGCGCCCTGCACCACGGTCTCGCCCAGGCCCCAGGAGCCGGTGACGAAGACGGCGTCGCGGTAGCCGGATTCGGTGTCCAGGGTGAACATCACGCCGGAAGCGGCCGTCTCGGAGCGCACCATCTTCTGTACGCCGGCAGACAGCGCGACCAGTGAGTGATCGAAGCCCTTGTGCACGCGGTAGGAGATGGCGCGGTCGTTGAACAGTGACGCGAACACCTCGTGAACCGCACGCTTGATGTTGTCGAAGCCTTCGATGTTGAGGAAGGTTTCCTGCTGACCGGCGAAGGAGGCATCCGGCAGATCTTCCGCGGTGGCGGAGGAGCGCACGGCGACCTTCAGGTTCGGGTGCCTGGCCTGAAGCTCGGCATAGGCACGTTCCATCTCGGCTTCGAAGGCCGGCGGCAGCGGCGTGTCGATGATCCACTGACGAATCTCGGCACCGACGCGTGCCAGTTCGACCACGTCGTCCACATCGAGGGCATCGAGGGCGGCATTGATACGCTTGTCGAGGCCTTCGTGGGCCAGAAACTCGCGATAGGCATAGGAGGTAGTCGCAAAGCCGCCGGGCACGGTGACACCGGCATCGGCCAGATTGGAGATCATCTCACCGAGCGAGGCGTTCTTGCCGCCAACGCGATCAACATCGTTCATGCCGAGCTGATCGAAATCGACGACGTATTCGGATGTGGCTTGCTGTGACAAGGGAACCCCCTGGTACCAATGGATGGAAACGAATGACCGATGGAGGACGATGAACCGCCTTCCGTTCAGCAATGACGCCACCCTAACAAGCTCTCTCTAGTATTAGCCATTGGTCTAACCGGCTAGTCAGTGGAGGAGGACTACAACCCTGAGCCTGTTTCAGACGTTATGTCGCCATCGTCGGCGAACATGTCGACAAGCCAGAAACGGCCGCTACAGGAATGTAGTCATGAGGCGCTTTTGCAGAGAACGGGAACACGGGATTTCTCATATCGCGCCACTGGCCCTGTACCGGATATTGCAAGCTCGACAGTGAACACCGACACTTGGGGTCTTCACGGGGCAACAGCCTGAGCGGGCTGGTGTCTTCGATTCGTTCTTCACGAGTGCCCGTCATGACCCGAACCGCCTTCTTCATTTCTGATGGCACCGGCATCACCGCCGAGACACTGGGGCGCAGTCTGCTCGCCCAGTTCGAGAATACCGACATCCGCATGGTGACCAAGCCCTACATCGATTCGGCCGAAAAGGCGACGGCACTGGTCAAGGCCATCGAGAGCGCGCATGCCAATGACGGCGAGCGCCCGATCATCATCGACACCATCGTCGACCAGAACATCCGCGACATCATCTCCGAATCCTCCGGCTTCAAGGTCGACATCTTCTCGACCTTCCTCAAGCCGCTGGAAGAGGAGCTGGACACCCACTCGTCCTACAGCGTCGGCAAGACCCACTCCATCGGGCAGGACGACGTCTACATGAATCGCATCGATTCCGTGCATTTCGCCCTCGACAACGATGATGGCGCGCGCACACATCAATACGACAAGGCCGACGTCATCCTCATCGGCGTCTCACGCTGCGGCAAGACCCCAACCTCGCTGTATCTGGCGCTGCAGTTCGGTATCCGCGCGGCCAACTACCCGCTGACCGAGGATGATCTGGACGAGTCCGGCACCCTCAAGATGCCCGCCTCACTGGCACAATATCGTCACAAGCTGTTCGGGCTGACCATCGACCCGCGCCGTCTGGCCGCCATCCGTACCGAGCGTCGCCCCAACAGCCGCTACTGCTCGATCGATCAGTGCCTGCAGGAAGTCGAGCAGACCGAGGCACTCTTCCGCCGCTCCAAGGTGCCCTACATCGATACCACGCGCTTCTCGATCGAAGAGATCTCGACGCGCATGATCGCCGAGACCGGCCTGGCGCGCCGCTTCTCACCGCGCTGACCCCGACGGCCAGATCATCACAAGTCGAACACAACAACACACGTCGAACACGTCTAGACACATCGACCACAACAACAGCGCTACTCACCCAGGAAATTCTCCCATGTTCAACACCAACCACTACTTCGACGGCCAGGTGGCCTCCATCGCCTTCCAGAGCGCAGACCTTCCTGCCACGGTCGGCGTGATGGCCATCGGCGAATTCGTGTTCTCAACCAGCCAACGCGAATACATGACCCTGATCAGCGGCGACATGCAGGTACTGCTGCCGGGCGCGGAAGAGTGGTATCAGCTCGCCGCCGGTGAAAGCTTCATCGTCGAAGCCAACCAGAGCTTCGAGGTACGCACCACGGTCGAATCCGCCTATCTGTGCAAGTACGAAGACGCCTAAGGCACTGGGCAACAGCCGCCTAAGGCACTGGAAAACAGCCGCCTGGGGCACTGGGAAAAAGACGCCTGGGGCACTGGAAAACAGCCGCCCAAGGCGCTGAAAGCCAGACATGAAAAAGCCGCCGTACCCTCTCGGGCCACGGCGGCTTTTTTCGTCACGACGACTGTCCTCTCGCTACCAGGCTCAGGCGCGCTGCCTGAGGACCGAACGCAGCGCCAGATAACTGATGCCGCCCATCAACAGGTAACTGGTCGCCACCCCGGCAAAGATGCCGATCACGCCATACAGGGCGCCACCAAGCCAGGCCAGCGGCACCAGCAAGGCGAACAGACGCACCAGCGAGAGCATCATCGCGCGGCGTGGCTTGTGCAGCGCATTGAGGCTGGAATTGGCGAGAATGATCACGCCCTGGGCCCCGAGGGCGGCGGGTATCAGCCACAGATAGGTGCTGACCAGCCCCGCGACCTCCTGACTCTCGGCGAAGCGCGCCGCGATCCACTCACCGCCAAGCCCGAGCCCCAACCAGACCACCAGCTGCCAGGCGAGAATGAAGGCCAGCACGCCGTGGATGGCGCGCCACACACGCTTGTGCTGCCCGGCACCATCGTTCTGGCTGATGAAGGGCGACAGCGTCATGGACAGCGCCAGCACCAGAATCAGCGCCAGCGACTCGATGCGTGAGCCGATACCGTAAGCCGCCACCGCCGCGTGCCCATGCTGACTGACGATACGCGTGACCAGCGCGGTGGCAATCGGCGTCATCACGCTGGTCAGCGCGGCAGGCAGGCCGATCGCCCCGACCTCGCGCCATGACGTCACCAGCCGCGTCACGCTCAGGTGACGGAAATCGAGCCGCGCGCGCAGCAGTGGCAATGCCAGCAAGCCCAGCGTCATCGCCAGCCATGACAGCACCGTGGCCAGCGCCGCGCCCGCCACGCCCATGCCCTGCCAGCTACCGATGCCGAAGATCAGCAGCGGGTCGAGCAGCGCATTGAGCACCCCCGCCGCCGCCATCACCAGCGAGGGCACCAGCGTATTGCCCTCGGCGCGCAGCACGCTGCCTAGCACACGCGGCAGCAACACGAAGGGTGCGCCGAAATACCACACCTGCATGTAATCGCGGATATGCGGCATCAGGGTGTCATCGGCCCCCAGCAGCCCGAACAGCGGCTCGATGCTGGCAAGCCCCAGCACCAGCATCACCAGCCCCAGCAGCAGCCCCAGCAGACTGGAATCCGTGGTGCGCGCCTTGACGGTCTCGAGCTCACCTCGCCCCAGCCGGCGCCCCACCACCGCGGTGGTGCCGATGGACAGACCGATGGCGATGCTGATCACGCCGAAGGTGACCGGGAAGGTCATGGTCACCGCCGCCAGCTCCGGCGTGCCCAGCTGGGCGATGAACCAGGCATCCACTAGGTTGAACAGCATCATGGTGACGATGCCGCCGATCACCGGCCCCGTCATGCGCGCCAGCGTCGAGGCGATCGGGTCACGCACCAGATCACGCGTGTCACGCCGAGACGAGGCACGTTTGGGGGTGGCAGGGGTATCAGGGTCAGACATACAGGCTCCGGACAGAAAACGACCCCGACCGGCGAGGCGCCAGCGGGGCCGAACAGTGTAAAGCATCAGCGTGTCAGGTGAGGGGCAACGCCGGATCGCGCCGAGGATCCCAGCGCTGCGTCAGTTGCCCTGCATGAAGGGCGAGACGACCTCTCCCCCCGCCTCACGCCAGGCCGCGAAGCCGCCACCCAGATGGGCCACCGGCCCGAAGCCCATGTCCTTGAGCGACTTGGTGGCCAGCGCCGAGCGCAGCCCGCCGGCGCAGAACAGCACATAGCGCCCTTCGCGCGCGAAGTCGGCACGGTGATAGGGCGAGGCCGGGTCGACCCAGAACTCCAGCATGCCGCGCGGCGCGTGGATGGCGCCGGGAATACGCCCTTCCCGCTCCAGCTCACGCACATCGCGGATATCCACCAGCGTCAGCGGCGTGCCGCCGGCGCGGGCCTCTTCCAGCGCCTCGCGCAGCTCGCGGGGCGACAGGGTCTCGATCTCCGTCTCGGCGGCGGCCACCAGCTCACTGACCGGTCGAATCATGGGGTGCTCCTTGCAGGTGATGTTGTCCTCGGGGTGCATGCCAGCGGCTGGCGGCGTATCAGCTCACGCATCCGCCTCGCCACAGCGATAGAAGCGCTGGATGCTCGAGAAATCGAGACGGCCTGCGCCCTGGGCGGCATGCTGGACGAACAGATTACGCGCCTGGGAGCCCATTGGCACCGCCGATTTCGAGCCCAGCGCCATCTCCCAGGCAAGGCCAAGATCCTTGGTCATCAGATCGACCAGGAAACCGCCCTGATAATCATTGGAGGCCGGTGCGGCTTCCATCACGCCGGGCCAGGGGTTGTAGACGTTGAGCGCCCAGTTGCCGCCGGATGACTGCTTCATCACCTCCGAGAGGACAGCCGGGTCCAGTCCGTTCTTGACCCCCAGCGCCAGCGCCTCGGCGGTGCCGCTCATCAGGATGCCCAGCAGCATGTTGTTGCAGATCTTGGCGACCTGGCCGCTGCCGGCCGGGCCTGCATGGAACAGATTCTTGCCCATCACTTCCAGCAGCGGCTCGGCACGCGCATAGCCGTCGGCCTCGCCGCCGACGATGAAGCTCAGCGTGCCGGCACGCGCGCCACCGACCCCGCCGGACACCGGGGCATCCATGAAGGTGATGCCACGCTCGGCGGCGTGGCGCGCGACCAGACGGGCATCATCTGGCGCGATGGTCGAGGCGTCGATCACCAGCACCGAGGCGTCGAGCGTGGCCAGGAGGCCACCCGCGCCGTCTTCCTTGTCGCCCAGATAGAGCTTTCGCACGTGCTGACCGGCCGGCAGCATGCTGATCAACACCTCGACACCCTCGATGACCTCTCCGGGAGATGCCGCACGGGTGGCGCCCGCCTCGACCAGCTCGCTCATGGCCGACTCGACCAGATCGAAAACCCTTACCGCATGGCCAGACTTGACCAGATTGAGCGCCATGGGACCGCCCATGTTGCCGAGTCCGATGAAACCGATGGATGTCATGGCAATGCTTCCTTGTGAACAGATTCTTGTTGTCATTGGCGTCCGGCGGCATGGCCGCGCCTGCCGCCTGTACTGAAAAGTGCGCTCAGAGGTCCATCAGCGGATGCTCGTCCTCTTCCCACAGCGGCGCGAAGAAGCCGTCGATATATTCCTCGGAGACCTGGGCGATCGAGGCATAGGCCCACTGAGGCTGCTTGTCCTTGTCGATCAGCAGGGCGCGCACCCCTTCGGCAAGCTCGGTGCCCATGCAGCAGCGCACCGACAGAGTCAGCTCGTCGCGGAAGGCTTCAGCCAGCGAGGAGTGGCGATGGCGCCCCAGCATGCGAAATACCAGATGCGGTGAACTGGGGCAGCCGGCCAGCAGACGCTCGCGGTTGGCGTTCAGCCACGCATTGCAGTCACTGCGCGCCTGGGGGTCATCAATGATTCGCTGGCAGGCCTTCAGCACTTCACGCCCGGCGACCAGCTGCTGAAGGTGATCGAAGAGCGGCAGCACCTGCCCCGGCGGCGCCAGTTCACGGCGCTCGAACTCGCTCAGCACCTGGCTCAGATGACGCGACGGGTGACGGCCGAATTCTCCCTCGCACAGCGCCTGCTTGAGCGCCTCGCGCTGCTCATCGGGAATCAGGCGTGTCGCAAGCCCCAGATCCAGCGCATCGCGGGCATTCAGCTGCGCACCGGTCGCGCCGAGATATTCTCCGATGCCACGCGGCAGGCGATTGAGCAGCCAGCTGGCACCGACATCCGGATACAGGCCGATGCTGACTTCCGGCATCGCCAGTCGCGAACTCTCGGTGACCACGCGCTCACAGCCGCCGGCGAACAGCCCCATGCCGCCGCCCATCACGATGCCGCCACCCCACACCAGCAGCGGCTTGGGGAAGGTATGCAGGCGGTGATCGAGCCGGTATTCGGCGGTGAAGTAGCGGGTGGCGAAGAAATCATCCAGCGCCTCGAGGGGGTCTGCGCCTTCGCTGGCAGGCGCCGTGGTCATCGCCTGATAGAGCGCCACGATATCGCCACCGGCACACAGCGCACGCTCGCCGGCGCCTTCCAGCCACACCATGGCGATGCTGCTGTCCAGCTCCCAGGCATCCAGCTGCGCCTCGATGCGCTCGATCATGGCCAGCGACAGCGCATTCAGCGAACGCGGCGCGTTCAGGCGCACGATTCCCAGCTGCTTGCCGTCGCGGGCGCGACGCGTCTCGAACACCACGGGCGCCTCGACATCGGTCGCGGCCTTGGCGGTGACACCTTCTATCTGGCTCATGAGCGCCCTCCTCCCTTCACCTCTTCCTGACGCGAAACCCACTGCGGGGCGCGCTTCTCGAGGAAGGCGCTTACGCCTTCCTTCTGGTTGGGGTCATCGAACAGCTCGACGAACAGCTCGCGCTCCATGCGCAGGCCATCGCTCATGCCGCGATGGCGTGATGACATGATCAACGCCTTGCAGCGCGCCACCGCGCTCGGGCTCTGGTTGGCGACGCTCTCGGCGATCGCCAGCGCGCGCTCGAAGCTCTGGCCGGTCTCGACCACCTCTTCCGCCAGCCCGATGCGACCGGCGGTCTCGGCATCCACCTGTTCACCACACAGGATCATGCGCTTGGCCCAGCCTTCGCCGACCAGCCACGGCAGGTGCTGGGTGCCGCCCGCACACGGCAACAGCCCCACCTTGGCCTCCGGCAGTGCCAACCTGGCCTGCCGCTCGACGATACGCATGTCACAGGCCAGCGCGCACTCGAGCCCGCCGCCCATCGCGTAGCCGTTGACGGCGGCGATCGTCACGCCCGGGAAGTTGGCCAGCCGTTCGAAGGCCAGCCCGAAGCGACGCGCCATGGTGGCGGCGACGCCCTTGTCGCCATCGGCGAAGGTCTTGAGATCGGCGCCGGCGGAGAAGAACTTGTCGCCCTCACCGGTGATCACCACGGCACTTATGCTGCCATCGCCCTCCAGCTCGTCGAGCAGCTGCTCCAGCTCGATCAAGGACGCTTCCGTCCAGGTGTTGGCCGGCGGGTTGTTGATGGTGACCCGGGCGATATGACGATCCTTCTCGAGAATGAGGCATGGCCCTTGACTGGATGACATCATGTAACTCCCTGAAAGATGGTAACCAATGACGAACTGAAGTGGAGGCGGCGTTACGCCAGCGACTCGATCATGCCCGGCGTCAGAAGACGGCGCGCGATGATCAGACGCATGATCTCGTTGGTGCCTTCCAGAATCTGGTGCACACGGGTGTCACGCACCAGCCGCTCCAACGGGTACTCGCGGATATAACCGTAGCCGCCATGCAGCTGGAGTGCCTGATTGCAGACCTCGAAGCCCATGTCGGTGGCGAAGCGCTTGGCCATCGCACAGTGGGCGCTGGCCTCGGCGTCACCCTCATCGAGCTTGAAGGCCGCCAGCCGCACCAGGGTGCGCGCCGCGGTCAGTTCGGTGGCCATGTCGGCCAGCTTGAACTGCAGGGCCTGGAACTGGGCCAGCTCGCGCCCGAACTGCTTGCGCTCGCCGAGATAATCCCGCGACAGCTCCAGCGCCTTCTGGGCCGCACCCAGTGAGCAGGTGGCGATGTTGATGCGACCGCCATCCAGCGCCTTCATCGCGAAGCGGAAGCCCTCGCCCTCCTCGCCCAGACGATTGGCCGCCGCAACCCGCACGCGATCGAAGCTCACCAGTCGGGTCGGCTGGCTGTTCCAGCCCATCTTGTCTTCCTTCTTGCCGTAGCTGATGCCCTCGGCGTCAGCCGGCACCACGAAGGCCGAGATACCCGCCGCGCCGCTGTCCGGCTCGCCGGTGCGCGCCATCACCACCAGCACGTCCGTGGCGCCGGCACCGGAGATGAACATCTTGGAGCCACTCAGATAGTAGTCATCGCCCTCGCGCTCGGCGCGGGTATGCAGACTGGCAGCATCACTGCCGCTGCCCGGCTCGGTCAGGCAGTAGGAACCGAGCTTGTCGCCCGCCACCATCGCCGGCACCCACTGCTCACGGCAGCTGTCCGTGGCGAAACTGGCGATCATCCAGCCCACCATGTTGTGGATGGTGATGTAGGCGGTGGTCGAGATGCAGCCAGTCGCCAGCTGCTCGAGAATGATGGAGCTGTCGAGGCGCGGCAGGCCAAGGCCGCCATGCTCCTCGGGGACGTAAAGCCCCATGAAGCCGGCCTCGCCCGCCTTGCGAAGTGTCTCGATGGGGAAGTGGGCCGTGGCGTCCCACTCGGCGGCATGCGGGGCAAGCTCGGCATCCGCGAAGGCACGCGCCCCCTCCTGGAGGGCACGCTGGTCATCGGTCAGCGAAAAGTTCATGCAGCTGCCTCCTGTTGTCCTTGTTCTGTCGGCCCGGGTCTATCGCCCGGGCCTGTCAAAGCGGCTCAGCGCATCTGAGGAGCCATCAGCGCATTTGAATAGAAAAGTTGGGCTGATTGCCCTCGGCCGGTGCATCGTCGAACCAGCGCGCCGTCACCGTCTTGGTCTCGGTATAGAAGCGCACCGCCTGCTTGCCATAGGCATGCAGATCGCCGAAGAAGCTGCCGCGCCAGCCGGTGAAGGAGAAGAACGGCAGCGGCACCGGAATCGGCACGTTGATGCCGACCTGACCGACCGCGATCTCGTTCTGGAAGCGCCGCGCCGCGCCGCCGGAGCGCGTGAAGATGGAGGTGCCGTTGCCGTAGGGGTTGTTGTTGATCAGCTCGATGGCCTCGGACAGGTCCGCCGCCTCCATGCAGCACAGCACCGGCCCGAAGATTTCCTCGCGATAGAGCACCATCTCCGGCGTCACCTTGGAGAACAGACACGGCCCCAGCCAGTTGCCATCGGGATAGCCCGCCACCGAGACACCACGACCATCCAGCAGCAGCTCGGCGCCTTCCTGCTCGCCCTGCTGGATCCAGCCGGTCACGCGCTCCAGCGCCTGCGGCGAGATCAACGGCCCGTAGCTGGCGCCCTTGTCATCCCAGGCGCCCGGGCGCACCTCGGCCAGCGCATCGCGCACGCGCTCGATCAAGGCCTTCGAATCACCGACGAAGACCGCCACCGAGATCGCCATGCAGCGCTGACCCGCCGCGCCGACACTGGCACCGACCAGCGCGTTGACCACCTGGTCGGCCGGGGCGTCCGGCATGATCACCATGTGGTTCTTGGCCCCGGCGAAGCACTGGGCGCGCTTGAGGTTGTCAGTGGCGGTGCGATAGATGTGCTGACCCACCGGTACCGAGCCGACGAAGCTGACGGTGCGCGGAATCTCGTGGGCGAGCAGATGATTGACCTGATCGCGCCCGCCCTGCACCACGGTCAGGATGCCCTCGGGGGCACCCGCTTCCATGAACAGCTCCGCCAGCCGCAGCGTGGTCAGCGGCACCTGCTCGGACGGCTTGAGCACGAAGGCATTGCCACAGGCGATGGACAGCGGGAACATCCACAGCGGTATCATGGCGGGGAAGTTGAACGGCGTGATGCCTAAGCAGACTCCCAGCGACTGGGTCACGGAATAGCTGTCGATGCCGGTGGCGACGTTCTCCACCGTCTCGCCCATCAGCAGGCTGGGAATGTTGGCGGCGTGCTCGACCACCTCGATGCCGCGCCACACATCGCCCTTGGCGTCCTCGAAGGTCTTGCCCAGCTCGTGGGAGATGATCTCGGCCAGCTCGTCATGATGCTGCTTGAGCAGATGCTGATAGCTGAGCATCAGGCGGGCACGGGACGGCACCGGCGTGTTGCGCCAGCCCTGGAAGGCCTGCTCGGCGTGGTCCAGCGCTTCATCAAGCTCACTCAGCGGTGACAGGGGCACGCGGGCGATCTCGCCGTTGGTGGCCGGGTTGGTGACGCTCAGGTGCTGATCGGCGCGACTTTCGACAAACTGGCCATTGATCAGCTGAGGCAGCACCAGCGGCGCGCTGTCACCGGCGACCACGGCGCGCAGGCGTGACAGCAGATCCAGTGAACCGGTAGAGGGCGCGGCAGTAGAGGGCGTGAGAGACGTCGAAGACATGGCGTGGCATTCCTGTGGCTGTTGTTATTGGGAGGAAGACAGTGTGTCAACAGAGCCGAAGTCGTCAGGCGAGCCGCCTTGCAGAGCTGAAGACGTTCTGCAGAACCAGGCCGTCCTGCAGAAAGCGGCAAGCCGAGACTGTGATCTGATTCAACCTAGCATCTGCTTGGTTGGCTGCAAATACTATTACCCTTTACGTTAACGTAAACAATGCTAGTCTGTAGAAAATTCACGGCCAGACGCCGCTGGCACCCACTGCGCCAAGGAGCATTCCCCTCTCCTTGGCGCGCACAGCATCCGGAGCGGCAGCGCCCATGACAGATACGATGATGACCCCAAGTCCTGACCCCAAATCCCGGGCAACGCCTGATGGCGCGACACACGATGCCGGTGTGGAGTCCCTGCTGAGCACCACCAGCACCAGCGACGCCATCCGTCCGACCCAGCGCACCTGGAGCATCGGCGAGCTGGCACGGCATTTCGACGTGACCACGCGCACCATCCGCTTCTACGAGCAGGAAGGTCTGCTGCACCCGGAGCGGCGCGGTCAGACGCGCGTCTATCGCGACAAGGACCGCGTGCGTCTCAAGCTGACCCTGCGCGGCAAGCGACTGGGCTTCTCGCTGGCCGAGATTCGTGAAGTGGTCGACCTCTACGACGCCGCCGACGGCGGTGGCGAGAAGCAGCTCACCCGCCTGCTTGGCATCCTGAGCGAAAAGCGTGAGGGCCTTGAGCGTCAGCTGCGCGATCTCACCGCCATGCAGCGCGAGCTGGATGACGTCGAGACGCGTGCCCGCGAAGCCCTCGCCCGCCTGGCCGGCGACAGCGAGGGCTGATTGGAGTCAACAACGCCAGAACCCACTCGCGCCAGCAGCAGCTATATAACTGCCGGCTACACAAGTGACAGCGACTAGACTGCCTATAGAGAATCGTCTGTCGAAAACTGACCAGCGCCTCGCGAGTGCGGGCGACAGCAGACTGCCGGAGAGCAGCGCGTCGCCCGCTGATCACGCGACTCATGACAAGACGACAGCACGACCAGACGACAAAAACGAAAAGAACGAAAAGAACGAAAAGAACGACAACACTGCGTCACCGCCTCCCTGAGGCGGCTCCCCCTGACAAGCCTTGCCTCACCAATAACAACCAAGGACACAGGAAAGCACCATGTCACAGGACGCCATCGCCACACGCCAGCCTGCCAGCGAAATGGCACACGCAAGCCAGTCAGCCAGCTATCTCAGCGCTACCTCCGACACCCCACTGATGGGAGAAACCATCGGGGATTGCCTCGATCGCATCTGCGCGCGCTGGCCCGAGCGCGATGCCCTGATCAGTCGCCATCAGGGACTGCGCTACACCTGGGCCGAACTGCACGCAGAGGTCGAGCGCGTGGCGCGCGGCTTGCTGGCGATGGGCATCGAGCGCGGCGACCGCGTCGGCATCTGGGCGCCCAATCGCGCCGAATGGACGCTGATCCAGTACGCCACCGCCAAGATCGGTGTGGTGCTGGTCAATCTCAACCCGAGTTACCGCGGCCATGAACTGGCCTACGCCCTCAAGCAATCCGGTGCGGCGACGCTGATTTTCCAGTCTCGCTTCAAGGCGTCCGACTATGTGGCGATCCTCGAGGAGCTGTTCCCTGAGGCTAAAGAGGCCCGCGGCCGTGATGGCATTCACAATGGCGCGCTGCCGGACCTCAGGCGCCTGATCTGCTTCGAGGCCGAGGATGCCCTGCCCGGCATGCTCAACTGGCAGGATGTGCTCAGCGGTGCCGATAGCGTCTCGCGGGAAACACTCAGCGAGCTGCAGGCCAGCCTGACCTTCGATGACCCGATCAATATCCAGTACACCTCCGGCACCACCGGTGCGCCCAAGGGCGCGACCCTCTCGCACCACAACATCCTCAACAACGGCTTCTTCGTCGCCGAGCGCATGAACCTCAGCGAGCACGACAAACTGGTGATGCCGGTACCGCTCTATCACTGCTTCGGCATGGTGATGGGCAATCTGGGCTGCCTGACCCACGGCGCCGCCATCGTCTATCCGGAAGCGGGCTTCGATCCGCTGGCCACCCTGCAGGCGGTCAGCGAGGAGAGCGCCACCGCGATGTTCGGCGTGCCGACGATGTTCATCGCCGAACTCGAACACCCGCGCTTCGCCGAATTCGACCTCACCAGCCTGCGTACCGGCACCATGGCCGGCTCCATCTGCCCCATCGAGGTGATGCGCCAGGTCATCGAACGCATGCACATGCGCGAGGTCACCATCGCCTACGGCATGACCGAGACCAGTCCGGTCAGCCTGCAGACCACGCGTGAGGCGCCGCTGGACAAGCGCGTCTCCACCGTCGGTACCCTGCACCCGCATCTGGAGATCAAGATCATCGACCCTGACAGCGGGCGCGTGGTGCCAGTCGGCGAGAAGGGCGAGCTGTGCACGCGGGGCTACAGCGTGATGCTGGGCTACTGGAACAACCCGGAGGCCACCGCCAAGGCCATCGATGCCGGCCGCTGGATGCATACCGGCGACCTCGCTACGCTGGATGAAGACGGCTACGTGACGATCGTGGGACGTATCAAGGACATGATCATCCGCGGGGGCGAGAACATCTATCCGCGCGAGATCGAGGACTTCCTCTACACCCACCCGGCGGTGTCGGACGTGCAGGTGATCGGCGTGCCCGATGAGCGGTATGGCGAGGAAGTGATGGCGTGGGTCAAGCTCAAGGAAGGCGAGCAGCTCGATGAACCGGCGCTCAAGGCGTTCTGCCAGGGACGTATCGCTCACTTCAAGGTGCCGCGCTACATCAAGTTCGTGGAGGAATTCCCGATGACCGTGACCGGCAAGATCCAGAAGTTCAAGATGCGCGAGGCCGCAACGCAAGAACTGGGCCTGGCCAGGTGAGCACGTCACGTGAGGAGGAGGATGACGCCCCCGCCACACGCCACCTGAGCAGCGCTCGTCAGCAGGTCGCCCACTATGCGGCGAGTCACCATCATGCGGCCCTCGACGAGGCACTCGAGACGCTGATCGATGCCCACCCGAGCGGCGCACTGCCGATCATGGCACTGGCCGGGCTGGACCAACTGCATCTGGGTGGCGTGACGGGCACCCGCGAGCTGCTGGCCCTCGCCCGGCTGGAACCCCAGTCGCGGGGGCTGGCGATGCTCGAACTCGGCGCCGGCCTTGGCGGGCTGGCACGGCATATTGCCAGCCAGTCGCGTGACACCGGCGCGGACCACCACATCACCACGCTGGATCTCTCGAGCAGCCTCTGCGAGCTGGCGATCGCCCTCAACCGGGCCACCGGACTGCGCGAGTCGATTCGCGTGCTGGAGGGCGACGCCTGCTACCCCGAGCTGCATCCGGCACTCTCGGGCCGCCGCTTTGATCGCCTCTTCAGCCAGCACCTGCTGGTGCATCTGAGCGACAAGGTCAGCACGCTCACCCAGTGGCATGACTGTCTCGAGCAGGATGGCTATCTCCTGCTGCACGAGCCGGTGCTCAGCGTGCAGGCGCAGGCGTTTGGCGAGCGCCCTGCCCTGCCACTGCCCTGGGCGCTGTCACCGCGTGGCGATCAGCTGGCCAGTTGCGAGGAGTTGCATGAGGCGATGGCCAGCAGTGGCTTCGAGGTCGATGCCCATGTCGAGCTGACCGATCAGGTGCTGAGCTGGCAGGCGCGGCGCATGCGCGAGAGCACCAGCGAGCAACCCAGCGCCTACCGGGATGATGCGCCTGCGCCCTCGCCGGCCATGCTGGCCGCCCGCGGCCTGACGCCGGAACTGGTGTTCGGCCCGGCCTTTTCCCAGATGCAACGCAACCTGATGCTGGCCCTGGAAGCCGGCTGGCTGGAGGTTCACCTGTGGCGCCTGCGCAAGCGTCCTGCCAGGCAGTGAAAGGCGCGATGAATCAGCAGAACTCACCGCAGGGATGCGGCGAGGAAAAAATTAGGAAACAGCGCTCGCAAATGACTGGCATCCGCCTGCCTCAACCGTTATTCTTGCCAGTACAGTCCCGTTCGGGGGATAAGCCGTTCGTTACCCGTCAGCATGTGAGGGTAATGTGCCCGACATGATGACCGCATTGCTTCGTGTTTCATCGATACCCACGAGTCAGTGCAACGTTTCCCGATGCTCGCGCAACGTTTCTCCGGGAATCTGTTCATCGAGGGCGTGATCTGATCAATCACTCCCAACAGCATCAAAGATTCCCTCACGGGAAAACCGAAAGGGCCTCCACTTGGAGGCCCTTTTTTTGTCTGCGCGCTTCGATCCAGTCGCTCAGGTCTGCACGCGTTGATCTGCAGGCTCGGGCCTGCACGCTTCGGTCTAGTCACTCTGGCCTGCAGGCGTCGAGCTGACAGCTTCGCTGCAGCGCATCACGACTGCCAACCGGCCAGCACCTCGAGGTGATCACGACGCGCCTGACCCGGTGTCACGGCCGCCAGTCGCACCCGGGTGCCCGGCACACATTGCCCGAGCTGTGCGCAGGCCAGTGGCGTCAGCGCGCCAAGGCGCGGGTAACCGCCGATGGTCTGGCGATCATTGAGCAATATGATGGGCTGGCCATCGGCCGGCACCTGCACGGCGCCCAGCGGAATGCCCTCGGACACCATGCCCGCCCCTTCACGCTCCAGACGCGGGCCGGTCAGGCGCACGCCCATGCGATCGGCGCGTCCATCCACCGCCCATTCGCTGTTGAAGGCGCGATAGAGGCTGTCGCCACTGAACTCGGCGATCTGCGCCCCCACGACCAGCGGCAACTCCAGCGCCTCGCCTTCCCTGGCGGCCAGCGACTGCTGCCATGCCTGTGCCGAGGCCGGCAGCTCGCGCAGCGACAGCTCATTGCTGGCAGCCGTCAGCACATCACCGCTGGCCAGTGCCCGCCCTTCGCCATCCAGCCCGCCGAGGCCGTCGCGCACCGTGCTGGCGGCACTGCCCAGCACCGGGGCGACATCCAGGCCACCGGGGAAGGTCAGATAGGCGCGCAGGCCAGCAACGGGACGCTCGAACTTGAGCTGCTGTCCGCTGGTCACCTCGAAGGCCTGACCCGGCGCGAGCGCCTCGCCGTCGAGGGTCGCGGCCAGATCTGCCCCGCACAGCGCCAGAGTGCCGGCCTGTTCGACCTTGAGCAGCAAGCCGCCGCCCATGGTGATCTCGAGCCCCGGCGCATCATGAGCGTTGCCCAGCAGCCAGTTGGCCCAGCCCAGCGACACCCAGTCCGCCGCGCCGCCCTGGGTCACGCCCAGGTGACGCACGCCCAGACGGCCAGCATCCTGCACCAGCGCCAGTGCACCACTGCGTTCGACGCGCAGCGTCGTCTTCGTCTTCACGTCGCTCATGCGCGTTCCTCCAGCGGGGTGACATCGCCGCCCAGGCGAACGAATTCCTCTCGGCTCACGGAGACAAAGCGCACGCGATCACCGGGCATGAAACGACTGGACGGTTCACCGGCCTCATTGCGCCCGAACAGCGTGATAGGCGTACGGCCCAGAATGTTCCAGCCACCGGGTGAGCGGGACGGGTAGATGGCAGCCTGACGGTCGGCGATGCCGACGCTGCCGGGGGCGATCTTCTGGCGCGGCGTCTTGAGGCGCGGTGTGGTCAGCGCCTCTTCCAGCACGCCCATGAAGGCAAAACCGGGCGCGAAGCCGAGGGCGAACACGCAGTAATCATGCGCCCCGTGATGCTCGATCAGCGCCTCGACGCTGATGCCCAGCCGCGCGGCGATCGGCGCCAGTTCCGGCCCGACACTGTCGTCATACCAGACGGGCACTTCATGCAGCTGGCCCTGCTGGCCACTGCCCGGCGCGAGATCCGCCAGCGCGGCCTGGATGCGGGCACGCGCCTCGCCTTCTTCCAGCGCGGCCACATCGTAGTGCAGCAGCAGCGTGGTGTAGGACGGCACCAGATCGACCAGCGCCGCGCCGAAGGCCTCACGCAGCGCACTGTCGGCGGCCAGCACCCAGGCCATGTTGGATTCCTCGATGCGATCGAACAGCCGGATGATCAGCGAGTCCATGCCGACGGTCTCGAGGCGCAGTTGCGGTGACGTGCCACGGCCGTGGCTGTCAGCCCCCGCCATCAGGCACCCGCCAACGTATCGAAGGCTTCACGGATGGCGCGCACCGCGGCCACGGACTCGGCGTTGTCACCGTGCACGCACAGCGTATCGGCGGACAGCACCAGGTCACCGCCGCTGCTGTCGGTCAGTGCTTCACCACGCGCCAATGTCACGGACTGGGCGATGATCACCTCGCTGTCGTGATGCACGGCACCCGGCTCACGGCGCGACACCAGGTGGCCGCGTGAGTCATAGGCACGGTCGGCGAAGGCCTCGAACCACAGCGTGATGCCCATCTCGTCGGCCAGCGCCTGCATCGGCGCGGGGTTGGCGGTCGCCATCACCATCAGCGGCAGGCTGGCGTCATAGCGCACCACGGCCTGCATGACGGCGCGCAGCAGCGTCGGGTCGGCGGCCATGTCGTTGTAGAGCGCGCCATGCGGCTTCACGTACTGGACGCGAGTGCCCTCGGCGCGACAGATACCATCGAGCGCGCCGATCTGGTAGAGCAGCATGTCCTCGACCTCGGCAGGCGAACACGCCATCGAGCGACGGCCGAAGCCTTGCAGGTCTGGATAGGCCGGGTGCGCACCGATGCGCACGTCATGCTTGACCGCCAGACGCACGGTGCGGCGCATGATGCTGGGGTCGGAGGCGTGGAAACCACAGGCGATATTGGCGCAGTCGACGAAGGGCATGACCTCTTCATCCAGACCGATCTTCCAGTTGCCGAAGCTTTCGCCCATATCGCAGTTGAGCAGGGGGAGGGAGGGAGCAGAGCGGGACATAGCGGAACCTCACAGGTCAGATCTTGTGTGTTGTTATGCCTCCACTTTATGTAAGGGGCCGCCTTGGTATCCAATCGTATTTTATGATTCGTCATATCGGTGAAATCTTTCATCATCTTGCGCCATGAAAGCACCGGCCGTGTATCGCTTGCCCGACAGCGCGCGTCATGCTTCTGTCTTGTGCGAGCCGAGCGGTGACTTCAGGGCCTGTCACCCCGCCCACCGCTGGTCTGAAGTCATTCTTTGCTCAGCCGAATCCCCCAACAACAACAGGAGTTTCACCATGGCCGTCAGCGACCCGTTCCACCTCGCCATCCAGGTCCGCGATATCGCCGAGGCACGCCGCTTCTATGGCGAGTTTCTGGGCTGCCCCGAGGGCCGCTCGTCCGACAGCTGGGTCGATTTCGACCTCTATGGCCACCAGTTCGTCTGCCACCTGAACCCGGCGCTGGCCGACCCGGCAAGCGCCGTCGCTCAGCACCGCAATCCGGTCGATGGCCATGGCGTGCCGGTGCCGCACTTCGGCGTGGTGCTGGAGATGGATGCCTGGCAGGCACTGGCGGACCGCCTCATCGCCGAGGGCGTCACCTTCGAGATCGAACCCCATATCCGCTTCAAGGGCGAACCCGGCGAACAGGCAACGATGTTCTTCCTCGACCCCACCGGCAATGCACTGGAATTCAAGGCCTTCAAGGACCGCGAGAGCCAGCTGTTTCGCAAATGACGTGAGCGACCCGCGCAAGCGAATGAGCCCGCTCCCGGCCTGACGCGGGCCATGCCCCGAGATGAAAGCTGACGCCCCGCGCCGCATGCGGCAAGATGGGCGGTCTTCACGATTCATCACGGGGCATCTGCCATGTTCGACTTCAAGGAACTCGAGGCCTTCGTCTGGGTGGTCCGGCTTGGCTCGTTCCGCAAAGGCGCGACCAAGCTTCACCTGACCCAGCCCTCCATCTCGGACCGCATCAACCGCCTGGAAGCCACCGTCGGCGAATCCCTGCTGGAACGCGCCACCCGCCCCATCCAGCCCACCCTGCGCGGGCGAGAGTTCTTCGCCCACGCCGAGCGCCTGCTCAGTGGCCGCGACGAAGCCATGCGCCTGTTTCAGGAAGAAGGCGCCTTCTCAGGCACCCTGCGTCTGGGCGTGATCGAGACCATCGCCAACAGCTGGTTCCCCGCCTTCATGCGCCAGCTGGCCGAACGCTATCCCAAGCTGACGCTGGAAATGACCGTCGATATCTCGCCCTCCCTGCATCAGCGTCTGGCCGACAATGATCTCGACATGCTGTTCGCGATGGACAGCGCCGCCATGGGGCCCTACGCCACCCAGACTCCGCTGTGCACCTTCGAGATGGGCATGTTCGCCTCGCCGACCCTCGCCGAGCAGCTGGCCGAGGATGGCGAGCGCTTCGCCTCCACGCCATTCATCTCCTTCAGCAAGCAGGCGCGCCCCTATACCGAGCTGGTCAGCTATCTGTCGGAACAGGGCATCACCCAGCCCAAGGTGCACTGCACCAGCACCCTGATGACCATCCTGCGCATGAGCAGCGAAGGGCTCGGCATCGGCGTACTGCCGGTCGCCACGGTGGAGGATGTCATCAGCCACGGCGAACTGGTGCGCCTGCCACTGAAGACCCCATTGCCGCCAATGGTCTATGAAGCCATCTGGCGCAATGCCAACTATCCCGATTTCTGCGCCAGCGTGGCACGCCTCGGCCGCCAATGTGCCGAGACCTACTCGCAGCAACACGCGCATTCCGATCCCTGATCAGACCGCCTGTCATGCGCTGAGTCAGGGTTGATCGCGCCCCGCCCCGCATCAGATCAGCGTCAGACCAAGGTCTAAAAATATCGTCAAAGGCTTTCATGCGACGACACTGTGAAAGATTTCATCGATACTACGCATCAGAATTAACGATTGGACGGGATGGCCCGTCGCTTGAAGAATGAAATTGTCTGCCGACAACATTCAATAATAATGAGGAACAGGACATGCGTAAGCCCAACGATTCCCTCACTCGCAAGACCCCGACAGTCAAGTCCCTCGCCTGGCTGGCGACAGTGGGTGCCCTGGCCTTCAGTGGCTCGGCACTCGCGGCACAGTGGAACCTCGCCACTCCGTATGGCGATGCCAGCTTCCACACCAAGAACACCAAGCAGTTCGCCGAGGACGTCACCGAGGCCACCGATGGCGAGCTGACCGTGACCGTGCACAGCGGCGGTTCCCTGATCTCCCACGGCGAGATCAAGCCTTCCGTGCGTCGCGGCACCGTCCAGGCCGGTGAGATCTTCCTGTCGATCCTCTCCAACGAATCGCCGGTCTACGAGCTGGACACCCTGCCGGGCGTCGCCTCCAGCTACGAAGAAGCCTTCGCCCTCTGGCAGGCCTCCAAGCCGGACATCACCGAGCTGTTCGCCAAGGAAGGTCTGATGCCGCTGTACGCGGTCGCCTGGCCGGCCCAGGGCATCTACACCGACTTCGACCTGACCGACGTCTCCCAGCTCAAGGGGCTGCGTATCCGCGCACCCAACATCAACACCCAGCGCTTCGTCGAGAACGTCGGCGGCAAGCCCACCGAGACCGAAGAAGCCGACATCCCCACCGCCTTCAGCACCGGCCGTGTCGACGCGATGATCACCTCCAGCTCCACCGGCAAGTCCATGTCGGCCTGGGATTACGTCAAGCACTACAACGACGCCAAGCTGTGGCTGCCGAAGAACATCGTCTTCGTCAACAAGCGTGCCTTCGATCGTCTCGACGAGAGCACCCAGCAAGCCGTGCTCGATGCCGCCAAGGCCGCCGAGACCCGCGGCTGGGAAGCCAGCAAGGCCGATGCCGACGAGAGCGCCAAGGTGCTGACCGAGAATGGCTTCACCATCAGCGAGCCTGACGCCAAGCTGGCAGAAGACCTGAAGGCCGCCGGTGACAAGCTGTTCCAGGACTGGAAGTCGCGTGCCGGTGAAGAAGGCCAGCAGCTGCTCGAGCGCTACCGCGCAGACCTGGATGCCTGAGATTCGCTCGCAAGCCCGGCTGCCCGGCGCTGAATGCTGGACATGCGGCTGAGCGCATCGACCGTGCACTGCCTGAGCAACCTCTGAGCATTGCCTGAGCGCTGTAGATGTCCTGACCGACCCCAGCTGCAGCGTTGCTATCCCGCCACGCGATACGCCACTCGAGACTCCGACACCTGCCGTCCGCCGGCAGGTGACCCACGGACAAGCCTGTGCGCAGCATCGCGTGGCCACCCTCACCTTCCCTGTGAGCGCCCGTCATGACCTATTTCTTCGACAGACTCTATCGCCTCGGTGCGTGGGGTGCGGCGGCCTGCATGCTGCTGATCTGCACCCTCGTCAGCCTGCAAGTCTTCCTGCGCCTGATCGACGCCATCATGGTGATGTTCGGTGCCGAGCGTCTCGGCTTCGAGATCTCCGGCGTGTCGGAAATGGCTGCCTTCCTGCTGGTCGGCGCCACCTTCCTGAGCCTCGCCTACACCTTCACGCATCACGCCCATATCCGCGTGACGCTGGTCATCAACCGCCTGCCGGCCGCCGTGCGCGTATGGATCGAAAGCCTCGCGCTGCTGATCGCACTCGGCCTGAGCGTGTTGATCACCCATGAACTGGTACTGCTGGTCGGCGAGAGCCTCGAGTACCACGACATCTCCTCCGGCCTGCTGGCGCTGCCGCTGTGGATTCCGCAGAGCGTGCTGGTCGCCGGTACCGGCCTGCTGTGCCTGGCGATTCTCGAGACCCTGATCGCCACGCTGCGCACCGCCTTCACCGCGCCCTCAAGCTACGTGGCGCCCGAGCCCGAAGACGGAGCCGAATGACATGCTGACACTCATCCTCGTCACTCTGCTGGCCCTCGCCTTGCTGCTCGGCAGCGGCGTGTGGGTCGCCTTCTCGCTGATCGGCACCGGCTGGATCGTGCTGACCTTCTTCTCCACCTTCGAGACCGGCCCGATCCTGGCCTCCGATTTCTGGGGTGCCAGCTACGGCTGGGACCTGACCGCCCTGCCGATGTTCGTGTGGATGGGCGAGATCCTGTTCCGCTCCGGGCTGGCCGACAACATGTTCCGCGCGCTGGCACCGTGGCTCAATCGCCTGCCGGGACGCCTGCTGCACTCCAACATCATCGGCAGCGGTCTGTTCGCCGCCGTGTGCGGTTCCTCCGCCGCCACCTGTGCCACCGTCGGCAAGATGACGCTGCCGGAGCTTGAACGCCGCGGCTACGACAGCAACCTGGCCATCGGTACCCTCGCCAGTGCCTCGACCCTCGGCCTGCTGATTCCGCCGTCGATCATGATGATCGTCTATGGCGTGGTCACCGAGCAGTCCATCTCGCGTCTGTTCATCGCCGGTGTCCTGCCGGGCATGCTGCTGCTGGCCCTGTTCATGGGCTACCTGGCGATCTGGTCGAAGGTCGTCGGTGAGCCGCAGGGCCGCGCCGGCCATGACGAGCCGCACATGGGCTTCATGGCCAAGCTGCGCAACAGCGCCCAGCTGATTCCGCTGCTGGCACTGATCGGCGGCATCCTCGGCAGCATCTACGGTGGCCTGGCGTCACCCACCGAAGCGGCCGCGGTCGGCGTGGTACTGTCGCTGATCATCGCGCGCCTCAACGGCCACATGACCGCCGCCACCTTCAAGGAATCGCTGTTCGCGGCGCTGCGCACCTCGTGCATGATCGCCTTCATCATCGCCGGTGCCTCCTTCCTGTCCTCGGCGATGAGCTTCACCCAGATTCCGATGCAGCTGGCCGAAGGCATCGCCACCCTGGGACTGTCGCCGACCATGCTGCTGGTGGTGTTGACGCTGTTCCTGCTGATCCTGGGCTGCTTCCTCGACGGCATCTCGCTGATCCTGCTGGTGACCTCCATCATCATGCCGGTCATCGAAGCCGCCGGTTTCGACCTGATCTGGTTCGGTATCTACCTGATCATCGTGGTCGAGATGTCGCAGATCACCCCGCCGGTCGGCTTCAACCTGTTCGTGATCCAGAGCCTGACCGGCAAGGACATCATCACCATCACCAAGGCGACACTGCCGTTCTTCCTGCTGATGATCTTCTCCATCGTGCTGATGCACGTCTTCCCGGAGATCGTGCTCTATCTTCCGCAGGCCATGAACAACTGATCATCTGACCCCGATGCCAAGGATGGCAGCTGGTAGCGCTTCCAGACTCAGGAACCGCAGCTGTCGGCACCTCTATCGGTCGACCCTTGCCTCAAGGGCGCCGAGCGTCACGGCAGACATACGGTGACGTGCTTGCAGACCTCCCCTCGGGGAGGTCTTTTTTTTGCCGCCTGCCCGGCGCTTGCCGCTCGCAGAGCATCGCGACTCAAAGCATCGCGACGGAAAGCACCGTCCTCGCACACAGCCCAACCCCACACAGCTCAGCTCAGATCGGCACTCGGACACGAACACAAAAAAGCCGCCCCTTCCTTGCCGTGAGGCAGAAAGGGGCGGCTTTTTCGTCAACCGACAGGCGAGGCTAGATCAGGACAGATGATCCGCCGGTGCGCTGGCCGGGGTATCGATCATCGCGTGACCTTTGCCACCACCGCCACCGCCGTGACCACCATGGCCGTGGCCATGACCGAACAGACCACAACCGCTCAGGGCCAGAGTCGCCGCGACCAGCGCAATCGGAAACAGATTTTTGATACGCATGAATCTCTCCTTCAAAGGGGGGTAGAGGCTGCTGCAAGGCCTGTCAGCAAGCCCTTACTTTCCCCTTCACATTACTCTGATCGGCGACCAACGTTAAACCTTCGCAGCAGCCTTCCTTTTTTACTGCACGCCTTGTACAAGAGTTGCGACATGATTGTCGTGTAATGTACTACGCCGTTTTTTTCCGGCTCAGCGCGACTTCAAGCCCCGCATATGCGCCGGTATCACCAGGCGCTCGAACAGCTCGAACAGCAGCTCGGCGCAGATGGCCAGCAATGCCGCGGGAATCGCCCCGTAAAGCACCAGATCATAGTCATTGAGCGAAAGCCCGGTGACGATCGGCTCGCCCAGCCCTCCGGCGCCGATGAAGGCTGCCAGCGTCGCGGTGCCGATATTGATGATGGCGGCGGTCTTGATACCGGTGAGCAGATTGGGCGTCGCCAGCGGCAGGATGACGTGACGCAACTGCTCGCGACGCGTCAGGCCCATGCCACGTGCCACCTTGACCAGCAGCGGGTCCACCGTCAGCAACGCGGTGATCGCCGCGCGGATGATCGGCAGCAAGGAGTAGACGAACAACGCGATCACCGCCGGTACCACCCCGATGCCGAACAGCGGAATCATCAGTGCCAGCAGCGCGATGGAGGGGATGGTCTGCAGCAGGCCGGTGACGTAGAGCACCACCCGCGAGACCTTCGGATTGCGATAGACAAGCAAGGACAGCGGCAGGCCGACCAGACACGCCAGCAGCAGCGCCGAGAGCGTCAACTGCAGGTGCTCGATCAGATTGGTACCCAGCTTGTCCCACTTGGCGCCGCTGACTTCACGCTGCTCGGTGGTGATGCCCTGTTCCTGAATGAAGCGACTGGCGACCTGAGCGAAGCTCTGCTCATCGGTGGAAACGCGGGCGTTGAGCGCCTGCATGCTGTCTTCATCGAGGCTCCCCGCCAGCTGGTTGAGCGCCGCGACGGCATCTTCCGGCAAGGCGGCATTCACGAAGGGTACCGCCAGATACTCGGGGAAGTAGCCCTTGTCATCGTCGAGCAGCACGAAGTCGAAGCGCTTGATGTCGCCCTCGGTGGAATAGGCATCGGTGGCGTCGATCTTGCTCTCGCGCAGCGCCTGATAGGCGATGCCGTGCTCGATGCCACGCGGCACCTGGGAAAGGCCGTATTCCGCGGCCAGTCCCGGCCAGCCATCCGGACGCTTGATGAACTCATGCGACATCGCGACGGACAGATCCGGGTGATCGGCCATATCGCCAATGGTGCTGATTCCCAGCGACTCGGCCTGATCGCGGCGCATGCTGACGGCGTAGGTATTGTTGAAGCCCAGCGGCTCGAGCACGCGCAGGCCCTGCTCGCGACTCAGCTCATCGAGCTTCTCGAGCGGAGGCACGTCGTCCAGCTTGAGAATCGCGTGGGCCAGGGTGCCGGTGTATTCGGGATAGACATCCAGCTCGCCTTCCGCCAGCCCCTGATAGGTGATGATGGTCTGCCCCAGCCCCAGACGGCGCTCGACCGTGAAGCCGGCGTCCTCCAGCACCTGCGCGAAGATCTCGCCCAGCAGATGCCCTTCGCGGTCAGCCTTGGAGCCGACCACGATCGGCTTGTCCTCGGGCCATGCCGCGGCTTGCTCTTCCGCGCTGGCAAGCGGGCTGGACACCAGTGCCCCCAGACTGGCAAGCGCCAGGCCGGCGACCATCAGCGCACCGGACAGCCCGCGGCGCGAGCGTTGCAGGACGGGAGTCGTCATCAGCGTCTTCATGCGCGAGCCTCCAGCAGTCGGGCCACGCGCTCATCCGCCGGCGCCGTGGTGATGGTGTCGGGGCTGGCGGCCTGCAGCACCACGCCGGGCGCCATCACCACCATGTGATCGGACAGGCTCAGCGCCTCGTTCATGTCGTGGGTGACCATCACCACGCTGCGCGGTTCCTCCTGCTGCATGCGCTGGAACTGGGCATGCACCTCGATGCGCGTGATCGGATCGACCGCCGAGAAGGCCTCATCGAGCAGCAGCAACGGTGGCTCCAGCATCATGGCGCGACACAGCCCGACGCGCTGGGCCTGACCACCGGAAATCTCGTGGGGATAGCGGGTCAGCAGCGCCATGTCGAGATCCATCATCTGGAACAGACGCGCGATGCGTGCCTTGACGCGCTCGGCGCTCCAGCCTTCGCGGTCAGCAAGAATGGCGACGTTGTCGCGCACGCTGAGATGGGGAAAGAGGCCGATCTGCTGGACGGCATAGCCGATGCGGCGACGCATGACTGGCAGGTTGGCGTAATCGACGGCGGCGCCGAACACCTTCACCTCGCCTTCATCCGGGCGGATCAGGCCGTTGATCAGCTGCAGCAGGGTCGATTTGCCACAGCCACTGGCACCGACCAGGGCGGTGATACGGTCACGCGGCAGTTCAAGATCAATGCCTTCAAACAGGCGCTGACCGGCAAAGCCCTTGTGCAGGCCGCTGAAGCGGACTGCCGGGGCGGTGTCATCACTCATCGAGTAGGTCCTTCTAGGCAGGTGAGCATGAGTCTGGAATGGTAAAAAGCGCTGGCGAGTCAGCGCACTTGCACACTAAAGAGTGCCGGTGACACCAGGCAGGTGACGGGAATGCTCCCCCACTGACGCCCTCACGACTTCCTCAATCAACAGTGACTACAGCGTCTCAGCTTATCAAGTCACCTCGGCGATGCCGGAGCAATTTCGTTTCCTGAGCTGACTTTCTCTACCTGACCTTCTCGACCTGACACTCCCCTTCCCGAGTCTCCCTGCTGACCTTCTGCCGCAAACCCTGCGACCTTGGTCAAAGCGCCGCATAATGACCTTTACGTTAACGTCAACTTTGACCTAGAGTAATTTCCATCACACGCCAAGGCGGCCCATGACGGGCGGACTTGATAAGCCGGTCGCGACAGACCGTTTGCCATCAGGTCATCACAGCCCCTGGCGGGCCTTGCTCATCGCGCTTCACCGATCTACAGGATGCCAGATCATGCACAGCCTCTATTCACCGCTGGATTTCGGACTCGACGAGACACACACCCTGCTGCGTGAGCAGGTCAACGCCTTTGCCCGCGACGAGATCGCCCCGCGCGCCGCCGAGATCGATGCCAGCAATGCCTTCCCCGATGACCTGTGGCAGAAGTTCGGCGACATGGGCCTGCTCGGCATCACCGTGCCGGACGAGGACGGCGGCAGCGGCATGGGCTATCTGGCGCACTGCATCGCGATGGAAGAGATCTCGCGCGCCAGCGCCTCGGTGGCGCTCTCCTACGGCGCGCATTCCAACCTGTGCGTGAACCAGATCAAGCTCAACGGCACTGCCGAGCAGAAGGCACGTTATCTGCCGAAACTGATGAGCGGCGAGCATGTCGGCGCGCTGGCGATGTCCGAACCCGGCGCCGGCTCTGATGTGGTCTCGATGCAGCTCAAGGCCGAGCTGCGTGGCGATCACTACGTGCTCAACGGCAACAAGATGTGGATCACCAACGGCCCGGATGCCCACACCCTGGTGGTCTACGCGAAGACCGACCCGGACGCCGGCTCCAAGGGCATCACCGCCTTCATCATCGAGCGCGACTTCCCCGGTTTCTCCACCGCCCAGAAGCTCGACAAGCTCGGCATGCGCGGCTCCAACACCTGCGAACTGGTCTTCCAGGACTGCCAGGTGCCGGTCGAGAACGTGCTGGGTGAGGTCAATCGTGGCGTCAAGGTGCTGATGCGCGGGCTCGATTTCGAGCGCACCGTACTGGCCGCCGGCCCCATCGGCATCATGCAGGCCTGCATGGATATCGTGGTGCCCTACCTGCATGAGCGCCGCCAGTTCGGCCAGGCCATCGGTGAATTCCAGCTGGTGCAGGGCAAGGTCGCCGACATGTACACCACCCTCAATGCCTGTCGCGCCTATCAGTATGCGGTCGCCAATGCCTGTGATCGCGGCCAGACCTCACGCAAGGACGCCGCGGGCGTCATTCTCTACTGCGCCGAGAAGGCCACCCAGATGGCGCTGGATGCCATCCAGCTGCTCGGCGGCAATGGCTACATCAACGAGTACGCCACCGGGCGCCTGCTGCGAGACGCCAAGCTTTACGAGATCGGCGCCGGCACCAGCGAGATCCGCCGCATGCTGATCGGGCGTGAACTGTTCAACGAGAGTGCCTGATACCTCTCGTCATCCCCTACTCTTTTTCGCAACCCTTCGCCGCTGGAGCTTGCTCGATGGCCATACTGACCTCCCTGATCAATCCGCGCAGTGACCAGTTCCGCGCCAATGAAGCGGCGATGCAGGCCGAGGTCGATCGCCTGCACCAGCTGCTGGAGACCGTCGCGGCCGGTGGCGGCGACAAGGCGCGTGAACGTCACGAGTCGCGCGGCAAGCTGTTCGTGCGCGAACGCATCGACCACCTGATCGATGAAGGCTCGCCCTTCCTCGAACTCTCTGCGCTGGCGGCCCACGACGTCTACGACAGCCCTGTCCCCGGCGCGGGCCTGGTCACCGGCATCGGCCGCGTCAGCGGCGTGGAGTGCGTCATCGTCGCCAACGACGCCACCGTCAAGGGCGGCACCTACTTCCCGATGACGGCCAAGAAGCATCTGCGTGCCCAGGAAATCGCCCGCAAGCATCGCCTGCCCTGTCTCTATCTGGTCGATTCCGGTGGCGCGCATCTGCCCCACCAGGACGAGGTCTTCCCGGACCGCGACCACTTCGGCCGCATCTTCTACAACCAGGCCACGCTGTCTGCCGAGGGTATCCCGCAGATCGCCGTGGTGATGGGTTCATGCACCGCAGGCGGCGCCTATGTGCCGGCGATGGCGGACGAATCCATCATCGTGCGCGAGCAAGGCACCATCTTCCTGGCGGGGCCGCCGCTGGTGAAGGCCGCCACCGGTGAGGACATCAGCGCCGAGGCACTGGGCGGCGCCGAGGTGCACTGCAAGATCAGCGGCGTGGCCGACCATCTGGCCGACAACGACGCCCATGCCCTGCAGCTGGCTCGCCGCGCCGTGTCGCGCCTCAACTGGCAACGCAAGGGCCAGCTCGCGCTGCGCGAATCGCGTCCACCACGCCTGGACCCGCAGGAGCTCTACGGCATCGTCGGCACCGATCTCAAGAAACCCTACGACGTGCGCGAAGTGATCGGCCGCCTGGTGGATGACTCGGACTTCGACGAGTTCAAGCGCGAGTACGGCGAGACGCTGGTCACCGGCTTCGCGCATCTGCATGGCCATCCGGTCGGCATCCTCGCCAACAATGGCGTGCTGTTCTCGGAAAGCGCCCTCAAGGGCGCGCATTTCATCGAGCTGTGCACCCAGCGCCGGATTCCACTGATCTTTCTGCAGAACATCACCGGTTTCATGGTCGGCTCGCGCTACGAGCACGAAGGCATCGCCAAGCACGGCGCCAAGTTGGTGGCGGCGGTGGCCTGCGCCAGGGTACCCAAGTTCACGGTGCTGATCGGTGGCAGTTTCGGCGCGGGCAACTACGGCATGTGCGGGCGCGCCTATGACCCCAACCTGCTGTTCATGTGGCCCAACTCACGCATCTCGGTGATGGGCGGCGAGCAGGCCGCCAACGTGCTGGCACAGGTCAAGCGCGACCAGCATGCCCGCGAGGGGCGCGAGTGGCCCGCCGAGGAAGAGGAGGCCTTCAAGGCACCGGTGCGCGAGCAGTACGAGCGTCAGGGCCATCCGACCTACGCCAGTGCGCGCCTGTGGGATGACGGCGTGATCGACCCGCTGCAGACCCGCGACATCCTCGGTCTGTCACTGGCCGCGGCCATGAATGCCGAGATCGAGGACAGTCGCTTCGGTGTGCTTCGCATGTAACCCGTCAAGCGCCACAACAATGATTGTGACCTGCACTGAATAGTGATAGTCATCTTTAAGCTAACAGAATGGAAGAAAGCACGATGACAGAGCCTCGCCAATCGAGTCGACTCGAGATAGATCAACACGGCGTCGCCCGCCTCACTCTGCTGCGCCCCGAGGTGCACAACGCCTTCGATGACCTGCTGATTGCGGAGCTGAATCAGCATCTGGAGAGCCTGCACGCCAGGGCGAGCCGCGACGAGGTGCGTGTGGTGGTGCTGGCCTCAGAGGGCAAGAGCTTCTCGGCCGGCGCCGATCTCAAGTGGATGCAGCGCATGGTCGAGTATTCGCTGGAAGATAACCTTGCCGACTCACGCGAGCTTGCGCGACTGATGCAGCTGCTCGATGAGCTGCCCTGCCCCAGCGTGGGTCGTGTCCAGGGCGCCACCTTCGGCGGTGCCGTCGGCCTGGTGGCCTGCTGCGACATCGTGATTGCCGCCGAGCGGGCGCGCTTCTGTCTCTCCGAAGTGCGCATCGGCCTGGCACCGGCTGCCATCAGTCCCTACGTGCAGCGCGCCATCGGCTCACGCCAGATGCGCCGGTATGCCCTCAGCGCCGAGGTGATCGACAGTGCCACCGCGCAGCGCATCGGCCTGGTCCACGAGACCTGCCCCGATGAGCTGCTGGAGGCGCGCGTCACGGAGATGGTGCAGACCCTGCTGGCCACCTCGCCTGCCGCCAGTCGCGCCACCAAGGCGCTGCTCAGCGAGGTGGCTCAGGCACCTGCCAGCGCCGCGACCCGTGAACGCTGCTGCGAGGTGATCAGCCAGCTGCGCGTCAGCGAACAGGGCCAGGCCGGTCTGGCCGCCTTCTTCGCCGGCACGCCGGCGCCCTGGGTGCCGACCGAGAACCAAACAACCGAGACGTCGAAGCCCACATGAACGCCAGAGGCTTGAAGCCGCTGGCGGCATGTCGACGCTCTCGGCGCTGGTCTTCAATCTGGGCCATCCACCTCGGCCATCCACCTCGGCCATGCCTGCCGGATTTTTTCTCAAGAGCTTTTCTCCTCCTGATTCCCCTAGCCACCTTCGCCACAGGACGCTTGCCATGAACGCCAACCGCGAGACAGACCAGACCCTCCCCGCCGGTTGCGGCGAGATCCGCAAGCTGCTGGTCGCCAACCGGGGCGAGATCGCCGTACGCGTGATGCGCACCGCTCGCGCGATGGGCATCCAGACAGTGGCGGTCTACTCCGATGCCGACGCCGATGCCCTGCATGTGCGCGAGGCCGACGAGGCCGTGCGTCTCGGCCCCGCCAGCGCCCGCGAAAGCTATCTGGATATCAAAAAGGTGATCGCTGCCGCACGCAAAAGCGGTGCCGATGCCGTGCATCCCGGCTATGGCTTCCTGTCCGAGAACGCCGCCTTCGTCAGCGCGCTGGCCGAGGCCGGCATCATCTTCGTTGGCCCGCCCCAGAGCGCGATCGCCGACATGGGCGACAAGTCGGCCGCCAAGATGCGCATGCAGGCGGCCAATGTGCCGCTGGTGCCCGGCTACCATGGCGATGACCAGCAGGACGATTTGCTGCAGGCTGAAGCGGACCGCATGGGCTATCCGGTGCTGATCAAGGCCTGCGCCGGCGGTGGCGGCAAGGGCATGCGCGTGGTCGAGAGCGCACAGGAATTTGCGGCGGCGCTGGCCAGCTGTCGCCGTGAATCCCGCGCCGCCTTCGGTGACGAGCGCATGCTGATCGAGAAATACCTGACCCAGCCGCGCCACGTCGAAGTCCAGGTGTTCTGCGACAGCTACGGCAGCGGTGTCTATCTGTTCGAGCGCGATTGCAGTGTCCAGCGTCGCCACCAGAAGGTGCTGGAAGAGGCCCCCGCGCCGGGGCTGACGCCGTCGCTGCGCCGTGAGATGGGCGAGGCCGCCGTGCGGGCAGCGCGCGAGATCGGCTATGTCGGTGCCGGCACCATCGAGTTTCTGCTCGACGCACCGCAGCCGGGCAGCGAAAGCCACGGCGCCTTCTACTTCATGGAGATGAACACCCGCCTGCAGGTCGAGCACCCGGTCACCGAGATGATCACCGGCGAAGACCTCGTCGAATGGCAACTGCGCATCGCGCGGGGCGAACGCCTGCCGCGCCAGCAGGATGAGCTGACGTTGACCGGCCACAGCTTCGAGGCGCGTCTCTACGCCGAAGACCCGGACAACGACTTCCTGCCCGCCACCGGTGTGCTGGAACGCTTCCGGCTGGATCTGGCAGGGGGCGGGTTGACCGCCCGGCAGGTACGCCTGGACAGCGGCGTCGCCGAGGGCGATGAAGTCTCGATGCATTACGACCCGATGCTGGCCAAGCTGATCAGCTACGGGCCGACTCGCGAACAGGCGCTCGAGACAATGCTGCGCGCACTGGCAGCGCTGGAAGTGCGCGGCGTCACCACCAACCGCGCCTTCCTGTCCCGCCTGGCTGGCCATGCTGACTTCCGCGCCGCCGAGCTGGATACCCGCTTCATCGAGCGTCATCACGACAGCCTGTTCCCCAGCGCGACGCTGGACCATGACAGTCTCGCGGCCAGTGCCCTGCTGGCGCTCTCGCGCCTGAATGAGCAAGCCAGCCACGCATCACCTTCGCGCTCCACATCACATTCGCGCCAGCCCTGCGCCGGCCCGTGGGAGCGCCGCGATGGCTGGCGCAATGGCCTGCCACACCAGGTGCGCCTGGCGCTGTGTCTGCCCGCTGACGCCGATACCGATGAGCGCAGCGACAAGGTGGCGCATATCATCGCGCGCCGCCCCGTAACACATGCCTCCCTGGCGAATACGCACACCTCAGATACGCCACCGATGAGCGACTCGCGCGGCGACTGGCAACTGGAAGTGACCACTCACTGCGGCGATGAAAGACAGACTACAAGGCATCTCGGCCGACTCACTCGCCTTGAAGGCAACGCCATCGCCGTGACGCTGGATGGCTATCGTCGCCGCTTCCAGGCCAGTCACGCGCCGGCCCGCGGCGGTGAAGTGCTGGTGCTGTCGTCAGCGCAGCACAGCCAGTCCGGCAGCACTCCACAGGGGGAGTCACGCCTGCTGTGGCGACGTGCCGATGCCGTGGACCACGCGCGCCACGAGACCCAGGCGACCCTGAATGCGCCGATGAATGGCACCGTGGTCGCCCAGCTGGTCGCGCCGGGCGGCCATGTCCCGCAGGGCACGCCCCTGATGGTGATGGAGGCGATGAAGATGGAGCACACTCTCAATGCCCCTGCCGATGGCGAGGTCGCCCAGTTCCACTTCTCGGCCGGTGACAGCGTGGTCCAGGGCGATGTGCTGCTCGAATTCACGGCCACGCAGGTCGAGTCGGACAAGGAGTAGTCAGCATGCACTTTCCCCGCAAGGTACGCATCGTCGAGGTGGGTGCGCGCGACGGACTGCAGAACGAGTCAGTGCCCGTCGCGACCGCCACCAAGCTTGAGTTGATCCGGCGCCTGAGCGACAGCGGTCTTGCGCATGTCGAGGCCGCCAGCTTCGTCTCGCCCAGGTGGGTGCCGCAGATGGCCGATCACCGCGAGATCATGCTGGCGCTGCGCGACAGCTCCGCCGAGTCACCAACTACCAAGTCAACAACCGCCAAGTCAGCGACCACTTACTCCGCCCTCACGCCCAACATGAAGGGGCTTGAGGCGGCGCTTGAGTGTGGTGTGCGCGAGGTGGCCGTGTTCGGCTCGGCCAGCGAGTCCTTCTCGCAGCGCAACATCAACTGCTCGATCGCCGAATCGCTTGAGCGCTTTGCGCCAGTGGTGGAACACGCCCTCAAGGCCGGTGTGCGTGTGCGCGGCTATGTGTCCTGCGTGCTCGGCTGCCCCTATGAAGGCGAGATAGCCCCCGCCGAGGTGGCCGCCGTCGCTCGCGAGCTCAAGGCCATGGGCTGCTACGAGGTCTCGCTGGGCGACACCATCGGCGTCGGCACGCCGCTCAAGGCCAAGCACATGCTGGAGCAGGTCAGTCGCGAGGTGCCGATCACGCAGCTCGCCGCCCACTTCCACGACACCTACGGCCAGGCACTCGCCAACCTCTACGCCGTGCTGGAAGAAGGCATAGCGGTGATCGACAGCTCCGTGGCAGGTCTGGGCGGCTGCCCCTACGCCAAGGGCGCCTCGGGCAATGTCGCCAGTGAAGACGTGCTCTATCTGCTTGAGGGCATGGGCATCGAGACGGGGGTGGATCTGGCAGCGCTGGCCCGCACTGGTGACTGGATCAGCCGCACGCTTGGGCGGCCGAATGGCTCACGCGTCGGTCAGGCGCTGATGGCCAGTGGCTGAGGACGAGTGGCTTGAGGCGCTGCCAAGAGAGGCCACAATGGCGCGCGCTGATTGCGACCAAGGGCCGCACTGGATGGTCGCTGTCATGGAATCGGTGTAGGCTTGCCGCCGTTCGCGCACCGCTTGAGCCCGATGCGCGCCTTCCAACACCATGTCTCTGCCTGAATCTTCGCCCGTCTTGTGAGCGGGTGAAGCGCGAGACAGCTTTCAGGACACCGTGATGAGCGCCCTCCCGAACTGCCCGGCCTGCAATTCCGAATTCACCTACGACGATGGCATGCAGTACGTCTGCCCTGAATGTGCCCATGAGTGGTCCAAGGAAGCCGCCGTCGAGGAAGCCGGCCCGGTATTCCGCGATGCCAACGGCAACGAGCTGGTCGATGGCGATACCGTCACCGTCATCAAGGACCTGAAGATCAAGGGCACCTCCTCCGTCGTCAAGGTCGGCACCAAGGTCAAGAACATCCGCCTGGTGGATGGCGATCACGACATCGACTGCAAGATCGATGGCGTCGGCCCGATGAAGCTCAAGTCGATCTTCGTCAAGAAAGCCTGATCGATCCGCTCGCCTGACACGACGATGCCCCGCCTGCGCTCTGTGCGCGACGGGGCATCGTCGTTTGCGGACTGTCGTTTTCGGACTATCGTTTCCAGCCCGCCATTTCCGGCTTGCCGAGGCGCCTTGTTCAGTCCGCTTTGGCTAGCCCTGGCCCGCGCCAATACGCTCCAGTCCTCTCAAGCCCGCTCCAGCCCACCACCCCAGCAAGTGCTCACTCACTCCTCAGGCGACGTCTTGTCGAGCGGCGTGACCTTGGACAGGCGTATGCGGCGCTGACCGCCGACCTCGAATTCAAAGCGGCCACTCACCTGGACCTCGCGCCCGATATAGGCACCGATGCGCTCCGGTGGCAGCAGTTCCAAGCGCTGCTGTCCTTCGCCTTCCAGCCAATAGCGGTTGGGCACGTCTTCGCTGCGCACCCTGCCCTGCACGGCCACCTGCTCGCCCTGCCAGGCCTCGGAGTGTTCCAGCAGCGTCGCCACGCTGGTAGGGCGCGGGCCATTGACGCCATCGCATCCCGTTGTGGCCATCAGCATCACCGCCACGGCCACCATCGCCAGCCAGTGTTGCATCCCCTTGTTCATCTTCATTCCTCGCGCGACTGATACTTCATCGGGAGCTACCCGCTCGCTCATTCACTCGCTTGCGGCTTGAGGGGACTCGGGCAACGGCCCGGCAGTCGAGTTCCTCGCCCCTCGCATCGAATGGCGATATCTCGTGGTCACCCAGACGCACCTGACGCCTGACGTGGACTCATGCACAGTCTGACAGCTGCCACGCGAGGCGATAACTCCCTGACCAATAGAATCAGCCATCAGGATCAGTCCTCAACGCAGGCCGTGAGGCGCCGCGCCACTCGCCAGCCCCATCACGACTCTGAGGCCTGTCATGCTGAGGCATGGGCGCCGCGCGCGCATCTGCAGCACCGCCCTTGTCTCGCGCGCCAACCGCACCTATATCATTGCCCGCAGGGGCACACCGCGCCATCGACGAGGCATGTGTGAAGCGCTTCGTCACATCGCCCTGCCGGCACCTCATCAGGAGAATGACATGAAGACAGCCAAGGTGGCCTATATCACCGGCGGTGCTCAAGGCATCGGCCGCGGCATCAGCGACTACCTGCTCGCCCACGGCTGGCGCGTGGCCGTGGCGGATATCGATGCCGAGGCAGGCCAGCAATATCGAGAGATGAAGAAGCGACAGGCGAGCGGGCTCGCAGAGGAGCCTGCAGAGCCGTCGGGGGAGCAGCCCGCAGAAGACATCGGCGAGCGATTGCGCGTCTTCACGCTGGATGTGCGTGACGAGAAATCCGTGGCCGCCAGCATCGCGGCTACCTGCGAGGCCTTCGGGCGGCTGGACGCGGTGATCAACAATGCCGCGATCGCCGATCCCTTCCAGGGCAAGCTTGAGGAGCTGTCACTCGAGCGCTGGCACCAGGTACTCGACACCAGCCTGACCAGCAGCTTCCTGACCGCCAAGCATGCGGCGCGTCATCTGCGCGAGACTGGCGGCAGCATCGTCAATCTGGCCTCCAGCCGCGCGCTGCAGTCCGAGCCGCACAGCGAAGCCTACGCCGCCAGCAAGGGCGGCATCGTCGCCCTCACCCACGCCATGGCGATGAGTCTGGGGCCGGAGATTCGCGTCAATGCCATCAGCCCGGGCTGGATCGACGTCAGCGCCCTGCAGAAAAGCGGCGAGGCCGAGTCGCTGAGTGACGAAGACCACGCCCAGCACCCCGTCGGGCGCGTCGGCCATGTCGATGACATCGCCGCGCTGGTGGCCTTCCTGATCTCGGACAAGGCCGGCTTCATCACCGGCCAGAATCATGTCGTCGATGGCGGCATGACGCGCAAGATGGTTTACGTCGACTGATACGACAAGGCGGACTGAGACGACAACGCCTGACGCGATTGCACGTCAGGCGTTGTCAGTTCTTGAGCTGCGTCCGGGTTTCCCTGAACGCTCAACTGCGGACTTGTCTTGAGCGGGCCGTGGTCACACCGCGTGCGGTGCCAGCCACTGCTTGAGCTGACCGGCCTGCATCACGCCTGATTCGCGCGCCAGCTCCTTGCCCTGCTTAATCACCAGCAGCGTCGGAATGCTGCGGATGCCGAAACGACCGGCCAGCGCCTGCTGGGCTTCGGTGTCGATCTTGGCGAAACGCACACGGGTGCCCATCTGCGCGGCGACTTCATTGAAGATCGGCCCCATCATCTTGCACGGGCCACACCAGCTGGCCCAGAAGTCGATGACCACCGGCATTTCACTGCGCACCACCAGAGCCTCGAAGTTGTCGCTGGTCAGTTCCAGCGGCTCCTTGGGCAGTACGGCGGCGCTGCACTTGCCGCAGCTGGGGTTGTCATCCAGACGCGCGGTGGCCACACGATTGAGAGCGAGACATTGCGGACAGGCCAGCACGAGGGATTCAGACATGATCGGACTCCAGAGAAATGGGGATGCGGCGCGCCACGTGACGGTCAACCGTCAGATGCGTACCGATAAGCGCAGATCATACGACTCGTGGGCCAGGAAGCAATTGAGCCACCTTATCGCCCTGATTGGCTGGCTGTATGAGCCCGCCTGATCTGAACGAACTGAACGAATTGAACGCCCCCCTGCCCTCAACCTGAAGGGCCCCGCCAGTCACGGCGGGGCCCTTCAGGTTGAGCACACCCAGAGTCGGTCAGATGCTGGCCAGCCCGAACTTGATGCACAGCGTCACCAGCACCAGCAGGAAGAGGGTTTCCACCACCATCAGGATCACCGGTTTCCAGCCCACCACCGCCAGCTTCTGGAACGACGTCTTGACGCCCAGCGCGGCAATCGCCGCCACCAGACACCAGCGCGACAGATCCGTGAAGCCTTCCACGGCGACACTCGGCACCCAGCCGAGGCTGTTGATCAGCACCAGTGCCACGAAGGCGATCAGGAAGGTGGGGAACATCGGCACCTTGCCGCCCTCATCGCCATTGGCCTGGCGCGCACTGCGGAACAGCAGCATGAAGACCATCACCGCCGGCACCAGCATCGCCACCCGGAGCAGCTTGACGAAGGTCGAGACGTCCCCGGTGTGCTCGGAGATGATATAGCCCGCGCCCACCACCTGAGCCACGTCGTGGATGGTGCCGCCGAGGAAGATGCCGGCCTCGGCATCATCCAACCCCAGCAGCCTGACGATCAGCGGATAGGTGATCATCGCCACGGTCGAGAGGGTCGTCACCCCGACCACGGTCATGATGGTGTGGCGCTCGCTGGTGGCGTTGCGCGGCATCACCGCCGACAGCGCCAGTGCCGCCGAGGCACCGCAGATGGCCACCGAGCCACCGGTCAATAGCCCCATGTCGCGGTCCAGCCCCATCACGCGGGCCAGCAGCGCGCCGAACAGGATGGTCGCCACCACCCCGAGCACCACCGTGATCACCGGGCCGAGACCGAGACTCGCGACCTGCTCCAGCGTGATGCGCACGCCCAGCAGGGCCACGCCGAGGCGCAGTACCGTCTTGGAGGCGAACTCGATGCCCGCCTTGCACGGCCCCTCCTCGGAGAGAAAGTGCAGCGACATGCCGAACAGCAGCGCATAGAGCAGCGTCGGGCCGCCGTAGTGATCAGCGATGAATGTGGTCGCCAGCGCGATGATGATGCAGATCAACAGGCCCGGCATGATGGTGCGCACGCGCCCTTCCAGGGTCCGCCACAGGCTGGTGGGCGGGGTGGGTGTGTCGTGCAGTGATGAACTGTTGTCAGTGGCCACGCGGATTCCTCTTGAAGACCAGCAAGCGGTGACGGGCAAGCAGCCCCGCCGCGGTGTGTCGTTCAGGCACGCAGGCCTGCTAGCTGGCCTGGGCCATGTTCACCTGGGCGGCCTTGATCATGTCGGCGGCCTTCTCGGCGATCATGATGGTCGGCGCATTGGTATTGCCGGACACGATCACCGGCATGATCGAGGCATCCACCACGCGCAAGCCGTGCAGGCCATGGACACGCAGCTCGTCATCCACCACCGCCAGCGCATCGTGGCCCATCTTGCAGGTGCCCGCCGGGTGATAGATGGTCTGGCTGAACTGACGCGCGGCTTCCAGCAACTCCTCATCGCTCTGGTAGTGCGCGCCCGGCACGTACTCCTCGCTGATCACCGAGGCCAGCGGCGCTGCCTGGGCGATACGCCGCGCCACCTTGATGGCATCGACCACCACGCGGCGGTCTTCCTCGGCGCTGAGATAGTTGGGCTGGATGGAAGGATAGATGCTGGCGTCGGCGCTGGTGATGCGCACCTGGCCGCGACTGTGCGGGCGCAGCTGACACACCGAGGACGTGAACGCCGAGAACGGATGCACGCCATCGGCGGGCTTGTCGGCACTCAACGGCTGCATGTGGAACTGGATATCGGGGCGCGTCAGCCCCTCACGCGACTGGGTAAAGGCGCACACCTGACTGGCCGCCAGCGTCAGCGGGCCGGTACGCGTGAAGAGGTACTGGGTGCCGACCGCCAGCTTCTTGAGCGGATGACGCACCTCGTCATTGAGGGTGCGGCACTGGGTCTTGAACACCAGCCGTACCTGCAGGTGGTCCTGCAGGTTTTCCCCGACCCCCGGCAGCGCGTGCAGGCATTCGACGCCGACACTGGCCAGATGCTCGGGCTCACCGATACCGGAGCACTGCAGAATCTGCGGGCTGCCGATGGCGCCGCTGGACAGCAGCACCTCGCGCTCGGCGCGCGCCGTGTGGATCGTGCCCTTCACCTCGTATTCCACTCCCACCGCACGCTTGCCTTCCAGCAACACGCGACGACAGTGCGCATGCTTGACCAGCGTCAGATTGCTGCGCGTGAGCGCCGGGCGCAGGAAAGCCCTGGCCGTGCTGCAGCGCAGGCCCTTGTAGGTGGTCTGCTGGAAATAGCCGACCCCTTCCTGGCGCTCGCCATTGACGTCCTGGTTGAGCGGAATCCCCGCCTCCACCGCCGCCTCGATGAAGCGCTCGGCGATCTCGCGCTTCAGGCGCAGGTCAGAGACATGCAGCGGCCCATCGGTGCCGTGCCATTGGTTGGCGCCGCGCGCCTGACACTCCGACTTGCGGAAGTACGGCAGCACTGACGCGTAGTCCCAGCCCTGATTGCCCGCGGCCGCCCAGTCGTCGTAGTCCTCGTGCTGACCACGGATATACAGCAGCCCATTGAGCGAGCTGGAACCGCCCAGCACCTTGCCCCGCGGCCACTGCAGCCGACGACCATTGATGCCCTTGTCAGGGTCGGTGAGATAGCACCAGTCGGTGGCCGGGTTGTGCATCGTCTTGAAATAACCGACCGGCACATGAATCCACGGATTCCAGTCCGAGCCGCCGGCCTCCAGCAGCAAGACCTTGATGGAGGGGTCTTCGGTTAGACGATTGGCTAGCACGCAACCGGCTGAACCCGCTCCGATCACGATGTAGTCATAGGCGGCTGATGCGTCTGCATTGGCGTAACGTGTTGTTTTCATTATTTTATATACCATATCGAGACATATTGTCTCATAATCATGGTATCAAAATTGGGATTCGTCAAATACGAAACGTATTGTCTCAATATCTTTGCCAAAGCTGAAAAAGTGCCCTACATTGAGATTTGAAACGCCGGTAACGGTACTTTTCGTCTCGTTATACGACCAACTATGTAAGACGAACTAGCGAGAACGACACAGACTGCCATCAGTGGCAGCCACCAGAGAGGCCAGAAGCAGGGCTCATGGGCTCTGGAGGCGTGCTTGAGGAGAGCCTTAAGAGGGCTTGAGGAGACTTTGAAGAAATAGCGGATATGTCTGACAAGCGCCCCGACATGCTCAGAAAAGACACTCTCTAACTAGACACGCTCTGAACAGACACGCTCTGAACAGGCACTGCGAAAACGCCTGACAAATAAAGACGGGCAAATCAGGACAGCAAATAAGGAAGGATAAACAAGCACTTGGCTACAGAAGTGATCAACGAACGGCTTGCCAGACAAGCAGCGGAAGCAAGCCCCGCACCGCAAGACCCATAACAACGCCAACACAGGGCGAGTGATACGACATCACTTCCCGGCCGCCAGGCCTGCATCCCACCACAAAAGCAAACACAATACCGGGAGCACTACCATGCCATCGCCACTCAGCAAGCTGTCACGCCGTGACTTCCTCGACATCTCGGGTCGCTTCGGTCTGACCTCGACCCTGCTGGCCGCCACCGGCCTCGGCGCAGGTCTCACCGCGTCCACACTGGCGCGCGCCGCCGACCAGGAGCAGCAGAAACGCTACAAGACAGCGCCCAAGTTCCAGCTGCGCTTCGGTGCCTCGGGCTTCAATGAGCGCAATCTCGATATCCAGAAATCCGGCCAGCTGTTCTTCGCGCGCGACCTGGAAGAGCGCACCAACGGCGCCATCCGCGTCGAGTTCATGGGCAGCAACGAGGTCTGCAACCAGCTGGACTGCGTCGGCAAGACCCAGCAGGGCATCGTCGATATCTACTCGGCCTCCACCCAGAATTCCTCGGGCAGCGCGCCGTATCTGAACGTGCTCGATTTCGCCTACATGTTCCCCACCGTCGCCTCGATGTTCCACTTTTTCTATCACAAGAAGAGTGAGCAGCTGCTGCGCGAACCGCTGCGCCAGCGCCACAACCTGCAGTTCCTGTTCACCCACTGTGACCTGCGCGGCATCATGCTCGGCCTCAAGTGGCAGGACAAACCGCTGGTCACCAGCATCGATGATCTCAAGGGCACCAAGAATCGCGTCACCGGCACCCAGATGGGACGCATCGCGATGGAGCAGCTGGGCCTGAACCCGGTGCCGGTCGCTTGGGAAGAGACCCTCGATGGCCTGCGTCAGGGCCTGCTGGATGGCGCCGAGACCTGGATGAGCGCCGTGGCCTACGCCGGCATGGCACCGGTGGTGTCCCAGGCGGTCGACCTGCGCTTCTTCGCCGGTACCGAACACACCGGCATGAGCCTGCCCAAGTTCGACAGCCTCGGTTCCGAGCTGCAGGACCAGGTGATGGAGTCCGCCTACTGCGCGCAGATCTTCACCCAGGGCATGAACGAGGCCGGGCGCTTCGAGATCGTCGGTGCTACCGAGCACCCCGCCGCCGGCACCGTCTTCGCCGAGAACAACGTGCGCGTGGCGCCGCTGTCGGACGCCGAACGCTCACGCGCGGAGCAGATGTGCTCGCCGGAATTCAATCCCGAGCCGTGGGAGCAGTGGCGCGAACGCCTCAACAAGTGGTCCGGCGGTCTCGATATCTATCAGGAAATCCATGATGTCGCGCGCGAGATTCCGCGTGATGTCGCCGCCGTCAACGTCAAGCCGCAGCGCTGGTGGAGGGGGTAATGGGCGATACCACCATCTTCAGCCAACCGACCAAGAAACCTGCCCTCAAGAAGGCCGCGCCCTGGGCGCGTCCCTTCCTGTGGCTGGACGCCCATCTGGAACAGGTCGTCATACTGATCGCCTATTCCGGCATGGCCGGCATCATCTTCGTCGAAGTCATCCGGCGCTTCTTCTTCGGCCTGCAGGCCCCCTGGAGCACCAGCATTCCCGTGCTGCTGTTCCTGTGGCTGACCTGGTTCGGCGCCTCGCTCAACGTCAAGAAGCGCACCCACCTGAGCCTCAACGAGATCCGCATGAAGCTGCCGCGCGGTGGCCAGTTCGCCTGTCTGATCCTCGATGCCGTGCTGTGGATCGGCTTCGGGCTGATGGTGATCTACTTCACCACCACCCAGGTGACACTGGCCTATGACAACTACGCCATCGTGCCGGGCACCGACAACGTCATGCAGTGGTGGTTCTACCTCGCCACGCCGCTGGCGTGGGTAATGATCATCTATCGCGTACTGCAGAACCTCTACGCCGACTGGGCGCGCTACCGCCGCGGCGATTCCTTCAACCTGCAACCGTCCATCATGGACTGAGGAGGTCAGCATGACAGACGGTATCTGGATCTCCCTGATCACGGCGGGCGTGACCGCCTTCTTCCTGCTCGGCGTGCCCATCTTCCTCGTCATCGGCCTGTGGGTGGTCGGCACCAGTCTGGTGATCGACTTCACGCTGGCCAATGTCGGCGTCACCCTCTTCCAGGGCCTGAGCTTCTTCGGCCTGCTGGCGTTGCCGCTGTTCATCCTCACGGGGGACCTGATCAATGCGGCGGGCATCGCCAAGCGACTCTCCGACTTCGCCTACTCGACGCTGAGCTGGATGCGCGGCGGGATGGGCATGTCGACCCTCGGCGCCTGCGGGCTGTTCGCGGCGATTTCCGGCTCCAACGCCGGCACCACCGCCACCATCGGTTCGATCATGCAGCCCGAGATGGTCAAGAACGGCTATGACGAACGCTTCGCCGCCGCCACGGCGGCCTCCGGCGGCACCGTGGGCATCATCATTCCGCCCAGCATCATCTTCATCGTCTACGGCTTCATGATGAACCTGTCGATCAGTGACCTGTTCATCGCCGGCATGGTGCCGGGCGCCCTGATGGTGGTCGCGATGATGGGCGCCTGCTATCTGGTGGCGCGCAAGAATGGCTGGGGCCAGCTGCAGCCCTTCAAGGCCGGTGTCAGCGCCAGGCTGGCGCGCAAGGCCTATCTGGGCTTCGCGACCATCGGCGTGGTGGTCTACGGCATCTACTCGGGCAAGTTCTCGCCGACCGAAGCCGCCGCCATCACCGTGGGCTTCACCATGATCGCGGGGCTGTTGATCACCCGCGAGATCAGCCTCAGGAAGCTGCCGACCATCATGCTGCGCTCGGGTCAGATCGCCGGCATGCTGGCACCGCTGATCGCCATCTCGGTGGTCATGCAGCAGCTGCTGTCGGTGCTGGGTGCCGGTCAGGCGCTGAGCGAGATGCTCAGCGGCATCGACAACTATTACCTGACGCTGGGCACCTGCATGCTGATCATCCTGCTGGCGGGCATGATTCTGGAAAGCCTGCCGGTGACGATCATCCTGGCGCCGATTCTCGCGCCCATCGCCCAGCAGGCCGGGGTCGATCCGATCCACTTCTCGGTCATCTTCCTGGTCGGTGCCGCCATCGGCTTCGTCACGCCACCCTTCGGGCTCAACCTGTACGTGGCCAGCAGCATCACCGGCATTTCCTACGTCAGACTGGTCAAGTACGTGATCCCCTACTTCATCGCGCTGATCGCCTGCTGGCTGGCCATCTGCCTGGTGCCTTCCCTTTCCCTGTTCCTGGTAAACCTGTAACACTAGCCTCATCGACAGCCCCGCGAGGGGCTGTCTTCGTCTCATCAGGGCAGCCTTCGCCAAGGGGCCCACTGCCGTGATGAATCGATGCACTGACGCCTTGCCACCCTGCCCCTGTCGGTCCCGGTCACCCCGAGTGACATGTGCCCGACAGCAGGATGAGGACACTAGATGAGCAAAGACACGCCCACCAATTCGACGCTCTTTCGCGCACTCGGCCTGCTGGAAGAAATCGTCACCACCCAGCACGCCGTCAGCGCCGCCGACCTCGAGAAGCGCTTCGACATCCCCAAGCCGACCGTCCATCGCCTGCTCAAGCAGCTGGAAGAACAGCAGCTGATCAGTCGTGATCTGGATGGCCGTCACCTGCTGCCCGGCCCGCGCTTTCGGCGCATGTCGCTGGGCGCACTGGCCAATGAAGGCCTCAAGGTGCCGCGCCGTGTCCTGCTGGAACGGCTGGCGAAGGAAGTCGGTGAGACCTGCAACCTGACGCTGCTCGATGGCCACGAGGTGATGTATTACGACCGCGTGGAAACCAACTGGCCGGTGCGCATCCAGCTGGCGCCCGGCTCACGCCTGCCGCTGCACTGCACCGCGAGCGGCAAGCTGTTTCTGGCGCTGATGCCGCTGCATCGTCGCCGCGCCCTGCTCACCCATCTGGCGCTGGAGGCACACACGCCCTGCACCCTGACCTCGCGTGCCACGCTGGAAGAGGCGCTCGACACCGTGGCGCGCAATCAGCTGAGCACCGATGATGAGGAGTTCATCCAGGGCATGGTCGCCATCGCGGTGCCGGTCTTCGATGAGGTCGGCCAGATCCAGGCGACATTGGCGATTCACGCGCCGCGCCTGCGCCACTCCATCGACTCCCTCTTGGAGTGGGCACCGCTGATGCGACAGATCGCCACTGAGCTGGAAGGCACGCTCTGAGGCGTGCACCTTGTGCGCACATGACTCATGAAGTGATCCCATCCAGACCCGGGTGACACCTGAGCCACGCTGACGATGGGCCATGATCCAAAACGCTCGCCCCCGCAGACAGTGATTGTCTGCGGGGGCGAGCGTTTTTCAGCGAGCGTTTTTCATCTGCCACCTTGCTGCCTCCGCCTATCCCTGAGGCGTCTCTCTCCACCGGCTCAGGGCGTCGGTACCACCACCACCGGAATGCTGGCGCGCTTGATCACCCCCTTGGTGACCTTGCCCGCATAGGAGGCCACGAAGCCGCGCTTGTTGGTGGCCATGATGATCATGTCGCAGTCATGGCGCGTGGCGTAGCGGATGATCTCCGAGGCCGGGTAGCCCTCCACCACATTCAGTCCGGCGATCACCGGGCGCGGGTCGCCGTCGTCATGGGTGCTCCAGAAGCCCTCCAGCATCTTTTCCAGGCTCTCTTTCGCCTGATCGAGCCGCTGCTGCATCAGGCCCTCCAGCGTCGGCTTGTGACGGATGTTGACCTTGAGGGTGTTCATCACGTCATCCGACAATGACTTGACGGTATGCAGCACATGCAACTCGGCGCCGGTCGCTCCCGCCAACCACACCGAGCGCGCCAGTACACGCTCACAGTCTCCGCGCAGGCCTACACAACACAGAATTCGTTTGACTGCCGGCATCGTCCTTCTCCTCGTTCATTGCAGGGCTAGCGTTCAGATGGCGCTTCAGTACCCCATCACCCTGGGTAGCCACAGCGAGATTTCAGGCACATAGGCGATCAGGAAGATGGCCGCCACCGAGCCCGCCGCGAACGGCAATGCCTTCAGGGAAATCTCCTCGATGGAGGCCCCGCCTATCCCCGAGGCCACGAAGAGGTTCTCCCCCAATGGCGGCGTCTGGAAGCCGATGGCCAGTGCACAGACCACCACGATGCCGACGTGCACCGGGTCCATCCCCAGCATGTACATGATCGGCAGCAGCACCGGGGTGAGAATCATGATCGCGGCCAGCGTCTCCATGAACATGCCGACGAACAGCAGGAAGAAGATGATCATCGCCCAGATCAGGTAGAGGTTGTCGGTCATCGCCAGCATGCCCTCGGCGATATGCGCCGGCACGCGTTGCTCGACCAGCAGCCGCCCGAAGACCGTCGCCGTGAACAGGATCAGCAGCACGCGACCGGTGATCCAGGTGGTGGTCTCCAGGGTGCGCAGCGTCGGCTTCCACTTGAGTTCCTTGTGCAGGAAGATGCCGACGATCAGGGTGTAGACGATGGCGACGATGGCGGATTCGGTCGGCGTGAAGAGGCCGCTGTAGATACCGCCCAGGATGATGAAGGGCGCCAGCATCGACCAGACGCCCTTCTTCAAGGTGGCGCGGATATGTGGCCACGACCAGCTGTTGGTCAGCCCGCGATAGCCGCGTTTCTTCGAAATCACGTAGTTGATCATCAGCAGGAAGCCGGCGATCACCACGCCGGGCATGACGCCGGCGATGAACAGCTTCGGGATCGACAGTGTCTGGAAATCACCGTGCATGGCCACCGCTTCGGGCGGCGGCTGCAGCCCCATGCCGGAAATCCCGAAGATCACCATCGGGATCGACGGCGGAATCACCACCCCCAGCCCGCCGGAAGAGGCCGTGATCGCCGAGGCATAGCCACGGTCATAGCCGCGCTTGGCCATCGCCGGAATCATCAGCATGCCGACCGCCGCCGTGGTGGCAGGTCCTGAGCCCGAGATCGCACCGAAGAACATGCAGGCAAATACCGTGGCGGCGGCAAGTCCGCCCGTCACCGGCCCGGCGAAGGCCTCGGCGATATCGACCAGCCGTCGCGAGATGCCGGCGGCCTCCATCAGCGCCCCGGCCAGAATGAAGGCCGGCAAGGCCATCAGCGGGAAGGAACCCACCGAGGTAAAGGCGATCTGCACGAACGCCATCGGGTTTTCATCGATGCTCAGATAGGTCGCCAGCGCCGCGACACCCAGCGAGACGGTGATCGGTGCACCCAGTACCAGCAGCAGGAAGAAGACGCCAAACAGGATGTAGATGATGGTGGAATCGATCATGACTTGCCGCCCTCCTGTCTGTCACTGGGCTGTGGATCAGTGGCCTGGCCGTCACCGCCCTGCTTCAATTCCTCCATTGCCTGGGAATCCGGGTCCACGATGTCTTCCTTGCGCACGAACTTGAGATAATTGGTCTGGATGATGCGCACCGTCATGGCGGTAAAGGCCAGCGGCAGAATCAGATAGAAGTACTTCATCGGCACACCCAGCGTCTGTGACTTCCAGAACAGATTCATCTTGTTGAACACGAAGTCGTAGCTGTAATAGATGAACACCGCATTGAAGGCGATCCAGATGATATCGGTCAGCACACCGCAGAGGGTTTCCACCCAACGCGGCAGGAATCGAAACTGGAAGGTCACGCGGTTATGCGCCGACATGCGTGTGGCGTAGACGGCGCCTAGATAGGCAAACCACACGAAGGCATAGGTCGCCAACTCGTCTCCCCAGGGAATCGAGTAGCTGAAAAGGTTACGCAGCATGATCTGCGTGAAGAGAATGATGACGAACACTACCAGCAGGAACTGGCAGAGATAGTTCTCGATATTATCCAGAAACTTCAACAATACCCGCATGGATACACATCCCCCGACATCGCCAGCGATGACCACTTGACGCCACGTTTCCCCTGCCAGCGATCACATGTCGACGACATACTCATGACAGGTGCCGGCAGGCAGGGGAATCCGGGCGGGCCTTGAAAGCCTCAGCCGTTCAGGAGTTCATCAGGGCGCGGTGGACGGATCACGTCCGAGGGTCTCGAGCACCTCGACCAGCTTGTCGCGGCCGCCGATGCTGTCATAGAAGTCCGGCCAGATGCTGGAGGCCTTGGCGATCCATTCCTGCTCGTCATTGGCGGGCTGGGTGATGGTCATGCCGTGCTCTTCCACCAGTGATTTCTTGATGGAATCCTCGGTGGCCAGCAGGTAGTCATAGCTGTGCGACGTCGCCTCTTCACCAGCGGCCAGCACCAGTTGCTGATTCTCTTCGCTGAGGCTCTGGAAGGTGCCTTCGCCCATGATCAGCGGTTCCATCGAGAACACGTAACAGCTGTCGGTGACGTGGTTCTGCACCTCATAGAACTTCATGGCATCGATGGTGATGTAGGGATTGTCCTGACCATCGACGACGCCCTGTTGCAGGGCGGTGAAGGTCTCGGACCACGCCAGCGGGTTCGGGTTGACGCCCCAGGACTGGTAGGAGGAGATCATGATCTCGTTCTTGGGCACGCGAATGACCATGCCTTCCAGGTCTTCCGGTGAGGCGACCGCCTGCTTGGAATTGGTCAGACGACGACAGCCGGAATAGGCCCAGCCCAGAATGCGGATACCGGAATCGCGCAGGGTGTTCTCGCGCAGCTCATCGCCTATCTTGCCTTGCGTCAGCGCCTTGGCATCGTCCGGGCCGTGGATGACATACGGCAGGGTCAGCACGCCGACGGTCGGCGAGAATGGTGTCAGGTTGTTGATCGCCACCACGGACAGGTCAACAAGCCCCATGCTGGCGTTGTTGACGGTATCCTGCTCGCTGCCCAGCTGGCCGTTGGGGAACAGGTCCACCTTGATGTCGCCACCGGATTTCTCTTCCACCAGGCTTGCGAAGGTCTTGCCCAGTTCATACTGGGTGCCGCCGGCCGCATCGCCGAGGGCCATCTTCCAGGTCGCGGCATTGGCGCCGGCGGTCATGCCCAGGCTCGCGGCAGCCACCGCGATGGCCAGCGTGGACTTGAAGGCACTGGTGCGAGATACGCTGGTGCGAGATACGCTGGTGCGAGTCAGCAAGCGGAGGTCTGAAAGGGTCTGTGTCGAGTCGATCATCTTGTCTGTCCCGTCGTTATTGTTGTTGCGGGCTCCTGACGGCTGCGCGTGATAGCGAGCGGGGTACTGCACCTCATATCGTCAATGACTTCGCGTCTGCACCACTATCCTGCAGCGCCTCATGCCATTCACGATTGCCATCACCTGCTCATCTACAGCCCCAGGAAAGGGAGTGTGAAGTCGCGTCGTGCTTGAACTGTGCTTTCGTTGTACCTGCCAGATCACTTTCTCCCCGTGCGCCATTCCTCGATAGAACCAGTCCGTCGGCATCGATGGGGCCAGTCCCGGCTGGCTATTGCTCTCCCGACGGGGGTCTGCCTCAATGAAGCCGTACCGGTGGCTGCCACCTCAGGGCAGGCAGCGCCCCGCGCGCCACTCACTGACGGCGCACCGCGGGGCAAGCAGGTACAGAAAATGCATATAAAACGGGCACTTCCGCTGGAAAGTCCTCGTGACGACACGCTCGCGAAAACAATAGAGAACACGCATGAGCCACCCGCTGTTTCACCTCGATTCCTCGCGCAAGGAAAGCCTGCAATTCCAGATTCGCGAGCAGATTTCCCAGGCGATTCTCGAAGGCCATCTGCCACGTGATGTCGCGCTGCCCTCCAGTCGCAAGCTGGCCCGCGAGCTGAATGTCGCGCGCAATACCGTGATGCTGGCCTATGAGCAGTTGCTGGAAGACGGCTTTCTGATCGCGCGCGAGCGCAGCGGTTACTTCATCAATCCCGAGATTCTCAAGGGCCGCGCCGACACGCCGGTGCGCCTCAATGACATCGAGGCCGACAGCCTCGACTGGGATGAGCGGCTGGCCTTCAAGCCCTCTGTGCAGCGCGCCATCGAGAAGCCCGGCGACTGGCACCAGTACGACTACCCCTTCCTCTATGGCCAGCTGGACCCGGAATTCTTCCCCACCCAGCACTGGCGCGAATGCAGCCGCGACTCCATGAGCGTGCCGTCGATTCGCAGCTGGTCGGTGGATCACCTCAACAATGACGACCCGCTGCTGATCGAGCAGATCCACCAGCGGTTGCTGCCGCGCCGCGGTGTCTGGGCAAGCCCGGAGGAAATCCTGATCACGGTGGGCACCCAGCAGGCGCTGTGGATCAGCTGCATGCTGCTGCTCAAGCAGGGTCAGCGCTTCGCGATGGAGAACCCCGGCTACGTCGACATGTACAACATCGCCAGCACCTTCACCGATGACATCCAGCTGCTGCCCATCGACGACAAGGGCATGCAGCCGCTGGAATCGCTCAAGGACTGCCGCCTGGTATATGTCACGCCCAGCCACCAGTCGCCGACGACCATCACCCTGCCGCTCGAGCGCCGCCGCCAGCTGCTGGACATGGCCGAGACCGGCAACTTCCTGATCATCGAGGACGACTACGAGAGCGAGAGCAACTACGCCGACAACCCGACACCCGCGCTCAAGAGCCTCGACCGCCACAAGCGCGTCATCTATGTCGGCAGCCTCTCCAAGACCCTCGCCCCCGGTCTGCGTCTGGGCTACATGGTCGCGCACCCGACCCTGATTCGAGAGGCCCGCGCCCTGCGCCGCCTGATGCTGCGCCATCCGCCGACCAACAATCAGCGTGCGGTGGGACTCTTCATCGCGCGCGGCTATCACGACAGCCTGATCAATCAGATGCACCAGGTGATGCAGCGTCGCTTCCTGCTGATGCGTGACGCCATCCAGCGCCATCTACCGATGATGAGCACGCCGGCCACCTACGGCGGCTCCTGCTTCTGGATGCACGGCCCGAAGAGCCTGAATGCCCACCGCCTGGCCGACCTCGCCCGCGAGCAGAGCATCCTGATCGAGGTCGGTGACCTGCACTTCTTCTGTGATCGCGACAGCCACCGCCACTACTTCCGGCTTGGCTTCTCGGCGATTCCGGAATCACGCATCGAAGCCGGCATCCTCAAGCTGGCCGCGCTGGTGCCACAGGCGATGGAGGAGGCGCCGTCAGTTGCGGGCGCAGAGACAGAAGCACCGGAGACGGACGCACCGGAAACACAAGCACAGCCATTACCCCCTCAGCCCGCCCTGCCCACTCCCCACGGCGCATCACACCGGCAGCGCGCCAGCTAGCCTGCCCCTTGCGAGGGGATGAAAGGCGAGGAGATGAAAGGCAAGGAGAAGAAAGGCGAGACGAGCCGCCGTATCGGCCATGGCTGAGGCAAACCCTACTCATTCCCCAAGCAACAAATACCCTGATCATTATCTTCTAGATAACAAAGATGCTCCCGCACTGATCATGAAATCGATCAATGCGGGAGCATTCTGGTCATCGTGGCATCAGTGGCGAGTCACACCTACTGCGCCTCATCCTTCATCGCGTACCAGCGATACAGGCAACGCTGGCCGGTACGGCGGAACGGTGCGAACAGCGGGGATTCGACCTTGTTGAGCACATTGGGGTACGGCAGACGTGACTGGAAGATCGGCAGTATCAGGTCCGCCGCGTCCTTGGCGATCCACTGGGCGAGGCGCTTGCCCGCCTGGGCGGAATACATCACGCCGTTGCCGCCATAGCCCATGGCGTAATAAATGCTCTGCTTGGGGTCCGGCTGATGGATGCGCGGCATCATGTCGTGGCTGACATCCACCCAGCCCCACCAGGAGTAATCGACCTCGATGCCGCTCAGCGCGGGGAACTTGCGATGCATGTCGGCGATCAGCAGCTGCTCGTACTGCGCCTTGGGCGCATCACGCCCCGAGACGGCACTGCGACTACCGATCTGCAAGCGGTTGTCCGGCAGCAGGCGGTAGTAGTGGCGCAGCACGCGGGTGTCGGTGAGCACCTGGTGGGTATGGAAGCGGGTCGCCTCGATTTCCTGCGCCGTCAGCGGGCGCGTCACCAGCGAGTTGGAAAGCACCGGCATCAGACGCTTGTCGAGCTCCGGATGCAGCTTGCCGGAGGTGTAGCCGCCAGTCGCCATGCCCACCGAGCGCGCCTTGACCACGCCACCCGGCGTCGTCAGATAGTGCACGCCATCGCGGGTCTCCCAGCTCTCCACCGGACTTGCCGGGTGCACCTTGACGCCCAGGCGGCGCGCCTTGCGCAGATAGCCGAAGGCCAACTTGCCCGGGTGCACGCCGATACCTTCCGGCTCGTGCATCGCACCGCAGGCCTCTTCATCACCGACCCACTCATTGCGCACCGTGGCGCCATCGATGATGCGGGCATCGTAGTTGAAGGTCTCGCGCAACAGGCGCGCTTCCTTCTCCAGCCCCGGCATCATGCGCTCGCGGTGGGCGATATACAGATGGCCGCCCGGCTGCGGATCGCAGTCGATGTCCTTGATCAGCTCCTTGAAATTCTCCATGCCCTCGACGCACTCGCGGTGCAGGCCGTAGGCGGCCTCGAGGCCGTAACGCTCGATCCACTGCGAGCGCTTGAGGCGGCCGGTGGCACACTGCGCCTGACCGCCATTGCGGGTCGAACAGCCCCAGCTGACCCGATTGGCCTCCAGCACGGTGGCCTTGATGCCGTACTTCTCGGCCAGCACGATGGCGGCGGTCAGGCCCGTGAAGCCGGAGCCGACGATCACCACATCGGCGTCGATATCGCCCATCACCGGGCCATCGTCTGCCGGCGGCTCGCCGGCGGTGGCGACCCAGTAGGTCGGCGCATAGTCGCGCCCTTCGCCGGGTGTGGCGCTCACCAGCGGGTCGTAGGCCGGGTCATACGGCCGCGAGGCCTGAGTGGCCGGGCGCTGCTCTGGCTCATTGCCCATGTCCGACGGCCGGGCGCCGTGCTGCACGATAGTTTCCATCTCGAACACCTCCTCTCACCCACGGGGCGCACGCCATGACCTGACGCCATGACGTGCTGCCCCCGGGGCAAAGACAGCTTCAGAAACCTCTTCCCTGATCGGTGCGCCGCTGGCGCTCAGACGTTGACGGGCGGACGGTTCTTGCGGAAGGCGTTCTTGGTCGCGATCTTGCCGTCTCGCAGCGTGAAGGCGTCGATCATGCGCGCTTCGCTACGCGCGCCATCGGCAGTGGTGCCGGTATAGGTGCTGATGACGAAGCCACGCTCGCCATCGGCGAAGATTTCCGCGTCGATCCACTGGGCATCCGGCGCGTTCTGCCAGGCGGCGGAGAGGCCCGCACGCACGGCGTCCTGACCGGCGAAGGTCTTGCCTTCGAGTTCCGGCCCGGCGATGGCGAGGAATTCGCAGTCATCGGTCATCATCGACAGGCAGTCGTCGATGTCGTGACGGTTGAGGGCATCGCAGAAGGCGGTCAGCAGTTCGATGGTGGCTTGGTGAGTCATGGGTCGGGCTCCGCAGTCTTGTTGTTGGGCTTGTTTTTGAGCTGATGAGCGGCAGCAAGCGCTGCGCCATGACCCGAGACTACGCCGACACTTGCACCGCCCTTTAGCACCAGTTGGCTGCCACCGATTGGGCCAGTTGGCACGAGCGGGGCTGCCCTGGTGCCAACTGGTCCCATCGCGCCGCGCTGATGCTGTACCAAGGCCGTCCAAGCGCCGCCCTAGCGCCGCCCTCGGGCGACTCAGCCTGCGAGGGCCGTGGGCGCTGCCACGCCCGGTGGCGTGAAGGCCTCCGCTGACATGAAGCTCTCGCGCCCGAGCAGGATGTCACTGAGCAGGCGCGTGGCGGCGGGCGCCAGCACCAGGCCATTGCGGTAGTGACCGGCATTCACGTAGAGGCCATCAAGCCCCGGCACCGCGCCGATGAAGGGCGTGCCATCCGGCGTGCCCGGACGCAGGCCGGCCCAGTGATGCTCCGGCGTCAGCTCACCCAGAGCCGGCAGAATGCTCGCGGCGCTGGCATGCAGCGACTCGCGCGCCTGCGCGGTGGTGGACTTGTCGAAGTCCTGATGCTCCAGGGTCGAGCCGATCAGAATCCGCCCATCGGCGCGCGGAATCACGTAGCGGCCATCGCACAGCACCACCCGCGACAGCAGCGGCGCATCCACACTGCAAAGCCCCGCCGCCACCGGATTGAACACCATCATCTGGCCCTTCACCGGGCGCACCGGCAGCAGCACGCCGGCGGCCGCCAGCAGCCTGCCACTCCAGGCGCCGCCACACACCACGACGTTGTCTGCGCTGAGGGTCTCATCAACAAGCCGGACGCCCGTGACACGCGACGGCGTGGCAAGCACCAGCTGCGTGACCTCACAGTCTTCACGCACCCGGATACGCGGGTGCGCCAGCAGACGCGCACGCAGCGCCTGACCGAGTCGCGGATTGCGGATGCTGCCGAGTGTCGGCATCCACAGCGCCTGCTGATGGCCACTGGCCAGATGCGGCTCGCGCGCGTAGAGCGCCTCACGCTCGATCACCTCCAGCGGCTTGTGCTGGGTACGCGCCCAGTCCAGCGCCAGCGCCTCATCCTCGACCCGCAGATAGATCAGGCCCTTCTGGCGGTATTCGGGGTCGATGCCGGTGGCGTCCTTGAGCGCCTCGGCAAGTCTCGGGTATTCGCCTTCTGACCAGCGTGACAGTGACGAGATGGCGCTCGAATAGCGCCACGGATACAGCGGCGAGACGATACCGCCACCGGCCCACGATGCCTCGCGTCCGCACTGACCGCGCTCCAGCAGCGTGACCGTCTGGCCGGCCTCGGCCAGCTGCCACGCCATCATCATGCCCATCACGCCGCCACCAATGATCAGGGTATCGCTCATCTGCCTTGCTCCTGCGGGGAATGAACAATCACAAATCTCATATTTCGATACGATTTGCATTATTTTTAGAAACAAAGCTATATTCACAGCATTGCCGCCGCCCGGTTTGCCTGTCTCCCCGCGACAGGTCCACCGGGCAGCCACCAACAAGAATGACGAGGGAGACACCCCGTGAGCGACGCCACCTTGACGCATTCCAGCAGTGATGCAAGCTCTACCAATGAGGCAAATCCTGCCAGCGATGCAGGCCCCGCCGCCTCTGCCGAGCAGCCGCTGCCCGCCGGCCAGTTGCAGCCCACCGAGCTGCGCGGCGTGCGCGAGCTGTTCGGCATCGACAGTGACCTCAAGGTGCCGGTATTTCTGGAGCGCGACGCCCACGTGCCGGAGATCGATCACGCCTATCGCTTCAATCCCGATGTCACCCTCGCCATCCTCGCCGGCTTCACCAACAACCGCCGCGTGATGGTTCAGGGCCTGCACGGCACCGGCAAATCGACCCATATCGAGCAGATCGCCGCGCGCCTCAACTGGCCGTGCCTGCGCGTCAATCTCGATGGCCATGTCAGCCGACTGGATCTGGTCGGCAAGGACGCCATCGTGATTCGCGACGGCGTGCAGGTCACCGAGTTCCAGGAAGGCATCGTGCCCTGGTCGCTGACCCGCCCCATCGCGCTGATCTTCGATGAGTACGATGCCGGCCGTCCGGACGTGATGTTCGTCATCCAGCGCATTCTGGAGCGCGACGGCCACTTCACGCTGCTCGATCAGAACCGCGTGATTCGCCCGCATCCGCAGTTCCGGTTGTTCGCCACCGCCAATACCGTCGGGCTTGGCAATCAGGATGGGCTCTATCACGGCACCCAGCTGCTCAACCATGCGCAGATCGACCGCTGGAACATCGTCGCCAAGCTGGATTACCTGCCGCGTGAGGAAGAGGTGAAGATCGTGCTGGCGCGCGTGCCCGCCAAGGACAACGAGCGAGGCCGCGCCCTGATTCGCGCGATGGTCGCGGTGGCCGACCTCACCCGCAAGGGCTTCGCCAATGGCGACCTGTCGAGCCTGATGTCGCCGCGCACCGTGATCACCTGGGCGGAGAACTGCGAGATTTTCCGCAATCCGGCGCTGGCCTTCCGTCTCTCCTACCTCAACAAGTGCGATGAGCATGAGCGCCCGCTGGTCGCCGAGTTCTATCAGCGCTGTTTCGCCAAGGAACTGGAGGAATCCGCGGCGCTGATGGAGAGCGACCTGATGGATGAACAGGACAGCGACAAGGGAGCCCGGGCATGAGTGCGGCCCAGCAGGTACGCCGTCGTCAGCAGTATCTCGAGGAGCTTTCTGCGGCGAGTCTCGGGGCACTCAGCGGTCAGGCCGGCTGGGCCTATCGGGGGCGGCGCCTGAGTCGGCATGCTCAGGCGTTGCCATTGCGCACGCCGCATCTGCGCCTTGAGGAAGATGATTGCACGCTCGACAACTATCGCGCGGTCAGCGATGCCATCGCGCTGCGCCTGGTTCACACCGACGAGGCGTTGCATCTGGCGGCGCGTCCGGCGCTGCCGGAAACGCGCCTGATCTATGACCTGCTGGAGCAGCTGCGCGTCGAGGCGCTGGTCGACCCCGACATGCCCGGCGTGAAGGAGAATCTGGCGCGGCGCTTCACCGACTGGTGCCTGGCCTTCTATCACGCGGGCCTGACCGAGACGAGCAGCGGCATCCTCATCTACAGCGTCATCCAGTCGTGCTGGTCGCGCCTGATGGCCTGTGCGGTGATCCACGAGACGGAGGATTACATCGAGACGACGCGCGCCTCCTTCTATCAGGCGCTGGGCGCTGACATGGCGGGGCTAAGACGCACGCGTTTCGATCAGGCGGCCTATCAGCAGCATGCGCTGAACATCAGCCTGTGGCTGGAGCAGGAACTGGCCGCATCGCTGGAGGAGCAGGACGGCGAGGAGGATGACGAGTCTGAGGCCAGTCAGCGCTTCGCGCTGTTTCTGGAAAACGAGGATGAGGAAGCGAGCCTGCTCGAGGAGCAGGCGGCGTCGCAGCTGCCGAGCCATCGGCGTGGCGCGCCGGAGGAATTGCTGCCCTATCAGGTGTTCACCACGGCCTATGACCGCGAGCTGGAACCGGCCAGGCGCATGCGCGCGGCCCTGCTCGATGAGTATCGTCAGGCGCTGGATACGCGTCTGGCGGAGCAGAAGATCAACGTGCGGCGCCTGGCACGTCAGCTGGCGCGCCATTTCAGCTCGCCGCAGCGTGAGGGCTGGCACTTCGGGGAGGAGGAAGGAATCATCGATGGGCGGCGGCTGAGTCAGGTGATTTCCTCGCCGGCCGAGCGGCGGGTCTTCCAGCGCGAGCGCTGGGTGCCCGAGGCCAGTGCGCAGGTCAGCTTCCTGATCGACTGCTCCGGTTCGATGAAGGTGCATGGCGAGGCGGTGGCGATGCTGATCGAGATACTCACCCGCGCGCTCGACATGGCCGGTGTGCCCACCGAGGTGCTCGGCTTCACCACTGGCGCCTGGAATGGCGGCCGCGCCCTGAAGGACTGGCGACGCGCCGGCAAGCCCGCACGTCCGGGTCGCCTGAATGAAGTGCAGTATCTGGTCTTCAAGCCCGCCTCACTGGCGTGGCGACGTGCGCGCCGCAACTTCGGCGCCCTGCTCAAGGCCGATCTCTACCGCGAAGGCGTGGATGGCGAAGCCGTGCAATGGGCCTGCTCACGACTCGCCGATAACAGTACTGCCGACGAAGGCGCGCGCCGTCTGCTGGTCGTCATCTCCGATGGCAGCCCCTGTGACAGCGCCACCAACATGGCCAATGATGAACAGTACCTCGACAGCCACCTCAAGCAGGTGGTCGCGCAACAGACCCGCTCCGGCCGCCAGGCCATCCTCGGCCTCGGCGTCGGGCTGGACCTCAGCGCCTACTACCCCAACCAGCTGATCATCGACCTCGAACGCACCCTCGACAACGCCCTCGCCGATGAAATCGTGTATCACATGGCGCTGGCGTGTCGGCATCAGGGGATGTGATCTATACAAGAATCACAGAAATTCCTTTGATTTATTTATATCTTAAAGAATTTATCATTCTCTGACAGCTCTAAAACTGTAGATTCTTCTAAGTATCCAGAAAAGTTTTGACCTGCTATTTTATCCCTCATCAAAGCAATAATATATTGACCATCTAGCTTATCCGCTGCTTTAAAAATATCATGTACTTGATTAACATCAACGTCTTCAATACTATCATGCACGACAAATGTAGGTCTTTTTAACCCCACTTCCTTAACTAACTTTATATAAGCCATGTCGAAAGCACTAAGTTCGCCTTTCTTTTTTCCCCCTGTAGAGTTCGGCGTTACACTAACAACTTCAAAACTACATCTCTCTTTCTCAGAGTCAAAATTTAAATCAAAAATGTATCTTTCATCATAAAAACATTTGCTTAGCTCGCCAAAAAGCCTATTAAAGTGGCTAACATTACTATTTAGACTATCTGTGTTACTTTGTATCCTTTCTACAACTTTTTGCTTTTGTTTCTCTAGTTCAGCAAGTGATGCTTTAACTTCTTCTATCCTATTGAGTAATGTATTAGCCTTTGCTATCTCCTCTTTAACATTTGACAGCTTCTGATATAGCGTAGCTATAGATTTTAATACTGAGGGCTCCTTTATATGCTGAAGTAATTCCGATTCATGTTTCTGTAAGCTTGATATTTCTTCCCGCAAATTCTCTTCTTCTTCTAGACACTCTGTTATACCGGCATTAATATAAGAAATCTTATTATTTATAACCTTGTTATGAAAAATCATAAGATCTTCCATTGACCGCAATAGATCTTCATTTATAGACACTTTAGCATCTAGATATATATCTTGCAGGTATTTCCCGTTAATACTTGTTGAGTTCTCCTTCAGGCTTTCTATAGATTTATTTAAGTACAACGACTTAGACTTTACTTTAGAATACCTTATGGTTAAATCCGATATTTCACTTTGAATTTTAACTAATGATTTCACATTATCATCTTGAGTTCCAGTAAAGTCATAACTTTCGATCCTTTCGATGATCTCTTTCTCTTCTGTATGTAATGGAACTATCATTTTCTTCAACACACTTTCTTTATAAGGCTGCCGATAAGCAGACAACTGTTGACTGCTAGAGGCTATATCTAGATTTAGTTTAGCCTTTTTCTTTAATAGGTCCAAATCCGAAAAACCGAAAAGAAAGAGGTATAACTGATCATAAACATCGTGCTTTGTTGTAGGGAATAAGAACTTTGTAGTATTTTGCATTTTATAGTTTGTATTTCTAATAAACTTATTAGAAACAGTACGTACAGTAGGCTTCTCGGAGCTCAATCCAAACACTTGAGAAGCCACTATACTTTCGTAATCTTTTTTATTGGATTTTTTCAAACCAATATAATATTCAGACTTAGCAGCAGTTAGAGTAAGCGTTCGTCCTATTGTATAATTTTTCTTATCGTAACCAATAAACTTTAGCTCAACTAAAATTCTATTATTTTTTATAAAATCTACTACTTGAGGTATAGGATTATTATGCTCACTCTCAGTATATATTTCTTTACCACTAGACAAAAAGATATAGTCCAGCAAGCGAGATAATGTAGACTTACCTACACTATTACCTGATGCTTGGTCAGGATTAGCAGAGTTAACTATAATATTGAGACCTTTTTTAAAAGAAATCTCACGAAGAATATTATTATTTTTAAAAACAGTAAGGCTGATTAAAAACATACAAGTCTCTCGTCATCATTTAAGTTAACAGCGCCAATAGCATACAGCCAGTCCAATGTGTAAACATATACATCATATGAAATGCCATAACTATTCTTTAACACATTGTAGAGCTCATCCAGCTCTACTTCGCCTGCATTATCCGCTATATATGTTAGTATATGGGCACCTAAACTTACTGGATTGACTTCTGGGTCTGAATCAATCGTGATCATGAGGATTTTCCATAACAATACACTCAACTATACTATACCCAACAATTAGATTCACACCAAAGACAATGTCTTCTTCAAAATACCCATCCTGTAAATCTGAAGAATTCTTAACAAAAACCATTGTAGCGTGGGCCACATCCTCGACTATATTGTCCGAATTTTCTCTTAATTTATTTAGATCAAATGGATCGATTTCAATAGAGTATTTGCACAAAGAATCTGTATAGAAATCTTTCATCTGTCTTTTTAGCTTTCTACCACCATTCATGATGTTCCGATTAAGTTCCTTTATTGAGTCATCAACCAACAATGACTCTCCTCTATAATCTTTGAGATATCTTTTTGAACGTTTAAGATCATTGAGTTTTATTTTCACTTCTATGTCGGCTGGCTCACGCCTCAGATCATCCGCAGTAGCACTATTTGTCGCAATGATCTCGATGAGCTTTCCAATCACTGTAGGTCTACGTATAGAGGACTCATTTCTAATTGTAATTGGAGCTTTATTATCGGTAAAAGTTATATCGCCTGACATAACTAGCCTCTATTATCTATACTAACGGGCCCGGAATTGTCTTGAAAGAATTGCGACTTATCTCCTTGCACCAAGTTATTATATTTCAATGCAACTTCACTTACCTCATTCTTAAGAGTGATATTTTCTTTAACAACACGCTTTTTACTCAAATATTGAACAACAGCAATGATAGACGATACGACTGACAAAACAGTTACTCCAATATTTATCAAAGGAAGTCTTATAAACCCATATATAGAGTCCACTATATCCATTCACTTACCCTCTAGCTTTATAAATAACAGTAATTGCAAATTTACAATCGATCATGTAGTAGTATAGCATTAAGCCACTAAAGAAGGGTGAGATAAAATCTCACCCTTCTTTAACAAGTATATCTTTTACTAATTCATATGTCAGCTACGTACTTCTATATTGCTGTGCCTGAACAACAGTGACCGCAATGACATTGAGGATGTCGGCGGTGGAGCAGCCACGCGAGAGGTCGTTGGCGGGTTTGGCGAGGCCCTGGAGCAGCGGGCCGATGGCTTCTGCGCCGCCGATGCGTTCGGCGAGCTTGTAGCCGATATTGCCGGCTTCCAGATTGGGGAATACCAGCACGTTGGAGGTGCCTTTGACGCGGGAGGTGGGCAGCTTGCGCTCGGCGATTTCCGCCACGATGGCGGCGTCGAGCTGCACGTCTTCATCGATGGCAATATCCGGACGTTGCTCGCGTACCCGATGCGCGGCCTGCACCACCTTGTCCACCGAGGCGTGATGCGCGCTGCCATTGGTGGAGAACGACAGCATCGCCACCCGCGGGTCTTCCCCGAGCAGAGCCTGGGCGCTGTCGGCGGCGGCCAACGCGATCTGCGACAGCTCCTCGGCATCGGGGTCGATCACCAGCCCGCAGTCCGAAAAGATCATGCCGCCCTTCAGGTTGTGGAACGGCTTGCACAGCATCATCAGAAAGAAGCTGGAGACCAGCTTGCTGCCCGGCGCCAGCCCCAGCAGTTGAATGGCGGTGCGCACCACATCGGCAGTGGTGAGCACGGCGCCAGCCACCGAGCCATCCGCCAGCCCTTCGCGCACCAGCATGTTGGCGAACGTCAGCGGATCACGAATCTTCTCGGCGGCCTGCTCCGCCGTCATGCCCTTGGCCGCGCGATGCGCGTGCAGCGCCTCGGCAAGCCTGGCGGTGTGCTCGGAAGTGACGGGGTCGATCAACTCGAGCCGTGCCAGCGCCTGATCCTCAAGCCCGGCTTCTCTGGCGGTGGCGGCGATGACGATGGGGTCACCGACCACCATCACCTGCGCCAGGCCCTGCTCCGCCGCGCTCACCGCCGCCTGCACCACCCGCATGTCCTGCCCTTCGCAGAGCACGATACGCCGCGGGTCTGCCTTGGCCCGCGCCAGAATGTTGTTGAGTGCCTTCATGTCTGTCTCCTCGCTGCCCTTGCAGGCAGCCGACACATCCAAAAAGCCCCGGACATCTGAAATGGCCGGGGCAAGGGAGAGTTCCAGTCCTGCTTGCGCGTCGCGCTACACCCGCTTCATCGCGCTGCCATCCATGACCTGCACAGCGCGATCAGCGATGGGCGTTACACGTAATCCTGATACTTCTCGAGCAGACGCACCGGCTTCTTGAGGGCGTCGCGGCGGAACGGGTCGCCCAGTTCGCGAGTACACATCACCTCGATGACGCAGGTCTTGCCTTCGTTCATCTGCATGTCGATGGCCTTCTTGAGGGCCGGGCCCACGTCTTCCAGACGGTCGACGGTGATGCCTTCGGCACCCATGGAGCGCGCGATCTCGGCGAAGCTCTCGTTGTCCAGCTCACCGGCGACGAAGCGACGGTTGTAGAACTCGACCTGGTTCTTCTTCTCGGCGCCCCACTGACGGTTGTGGAAGACGACGGCCGTGACCGGAATGTCGTGACGCACGGCGGTCATGATTTCCATCAGGCTCATGCCCCAGGCGCCGTCACCGGCATAGGCGATGGCCGGACGTTCCGGCGCGGCAGTCTTGGCACCCATGATGGTCGGCAGCGCGTAGCCGCAGTTGCCGAAGCTCATCGGGGCGAAGAAGCTGCGCGGACGATCGAAGCGCAGGTAGCTGTGGGCCACGGAATTGATGTTGCCGATGTCGGTGGAGACCATGACATCTTCCGGCATGGCCTTTTCCAGCTCGCGCAGTACCTGACGCGGGTGCAGGTATTCGCCGCCGGAGAACGGCTTCTCGTCCTTGGCTTCTTCGATGGCGTCGAGGCTGAAGGCGTCCTTCTCGTGGGTCCAGGCATCCAGCTCGGCTTCCCAGGCGGCCTTCTCTTCACGAATCTGGGTCAGACGCGAATCCTTGGAGGCATCGCATTCCAGATTGCGACCGGACAGACGCTCGGTCAGGGCGATGGCCGCTTCACGCGCATCGCCGCAGATGCCGACGGAGATCTTCTTCACCAGGCCCAGCATCTTGTGGTCGGCGTCGATCTGGATGATCTTCGCGTCCTTCGGCCAGTAGTCCATGCCGTGCTGCGGCAGGGTACCGAACGGCCCGAGGCGCGTGCCCAGTGCGATGACGACATCGGCCTGGGAGATCAGCTTCATGCCCGCCTTGGAGCCCTGATAACCGAGCGGACCACACCACAGCGGGTGGCTGGCCGGGAAGGAATCGTTGTGCTGGTAGCTGTTGACCACCGGCGCGCCGAGACGCTCTGCCAGTGCCTTGCACTCCTCGACGCCATCGGCCATCACCACACCGCCACCGGAAACGATGACCGGGAACTTAGCGCTGGCCAGCAGCTCGGCTGCCTCATCCAGACTCTTGCTGCCACCCGGGCCGCGGTCGACACGTGCCGGCAGCGGAATCTCGCATTCGATCTCGCCGTAGAAGTAGTCACGCGGAATGTTGAGCTGGGTCGGGCCCATCTCGGACATGGCGCGGTCGAAGCAGCGACCGGTGTATTCCGCCATGCGCGACGGGTGGGTCACGTGGCCCTGGTACTTGGTGAATTCCTGGAACATCGGCAGCTGCTTGCATTCCTGGAAGCCACCCAGGCCGATGCCGGTGGTGCCGGCTTCCGGCGTGACGATGACCACCGGGCTGTGCGCCCAGTAAGCCGCCGCGATGCCGGTGACGCAGTTGGAGATGCCCGGGCCATTCTGGCCGATGACCATGCCGTGACGGCCGGAAACGCGAGCATAGCCATCGGCCATGTGGGCAGCGCCCTGCTCATGCACCACCGGAATGAGGCGAATGCCGGCCGGGGCGAAGATGTCCATCGCATCCATGAAGGCGGAGCCCATGATGCCGAACATGTCGGTGACGCCATTGGCGACCATGGTTTCCACGAAGGCCTCGGAAGGGGTCATCTTCTGCTTGCCCTGCACGACCTTGCGATTGTCTGCGCTGTCTTGAGTGCTCATGGCGTCTCCAACTCTAAATTTTATGTTTATTGATACATTTAGTTCCGATTACCGAAACATGTGACCAAAATTAGCCCTCGCCGCGCGGTCCGTCAAGCCCGATTTCGGAAAATGATCAAAAACACTCCTTTTTTAGAAACTTCTTTCGATGAATGGAGTACTGTTAAAGTAGGCACAGCAACGCAAGGCACTGACGGGCCGAGCGTTTCGGCGCCACACTGCCCAGCGCACGGATTGAAGGAGGGAATAGCCCATGAACAGTGCCACCCAGCCCCAGGCGAGCCTGCCGCGTGACCGCAAGGACGCTGACAGGGACACCGGCAAGGAAGGCAGCAAGATAGAAGGCGATACGCCCGCCCAGCGTCTGCTGGCGCTGCTGGAAGTGATCGCCGCCAAGGACCAGTTCTTCACCCTGCAGGGACTGGTGGAAGAGACCGGCCTGCCCAAGCCGACGCTGCACCGCATGCTGCAGCAGCTGGAAGGCAGCGGCATGCTGCAGCGCGAGGCGGACAACCGCCATTACAGCAAGGGCAGCCGCCTGCGCCGTCTGGCGGAGAACCTGCTGCTCAACGACACCGTGCAGGGCGCCCGCCACGGCGTGCTCAACCGGCTGATGGAAGAGGTCGGCGAGAGCTGCAACATCACGGCACTGTCCGGCAGCGAGGTGCTGTATCTGGACCGCGTCGAGACCCAGGCCCCGCTGCGCTTCTATCTGCACCCCGGTTCACGGGTGCCGGTGCATTGCTCCGCCAGCGGCAAGCTGTTTCTGGCCCAGATGCCGCCCGCCCAGCGCCGCCGCCTGCTGACCGGCACGCCGCTGAACGCGATGACACGCAATACCCTGACCGACATCGAGTCCGTCGAGGCCGAGATCGAGCAGGTCCGCCAGCAGGGCTTCGCGCTGGATGACGAGGAATTCCTGCCCGGTCTGGTGTGCATCGCGGTACTGGCGCCCAATCCCGATGGGCCCTCCAACATCGGCGTGGCGATCCAGGCACCGGTGATGCGCCAGTCGCGCGAGGACATGCTCAAGCATCTGCCGGCACTCGAGCGCGCCGCCCGCGATATCGCCGCCATCCAGCGCGGCGCGATACCCTCCGCCTGAGGCCAGCGGGCTGGAGCTGGGACTGGGAAAGAAGAGCGACAGGCACAAGGTCGTGCTTCCCGTGACGCGCATGAGGGGCTAGCCTAGCGGACTGCCTTTCACACGCCACGTCGAGAACACCATGTCCGCCAGCGATGCCTTGCGTCTTGTCCTGCTGTCCACCCTGTGGGGCATGTCTTTCATCTTCATGCGCGTGGCCGCGCCGGAATTCGGCCCGACCACGCTGATACTGCTGCGCATGGGCATCGGTGCGCTGGTACTGGCCCCGCTGCTGCTGGGCGCGGGACGCCTCAGGATGCTGTGGGAGCACAAGGGCCCACTTGCGGTGCTGGGACTGACCAGTCAGGCGCTGCCCTTCTGCCTGCTGGCGCTGGCCACCACCCAGCTGGAGGCCGGTTTCACCTCGCTGATCAATGCCACCACGCCGCTGTTCACCGCGCTGCTGGGCATGGCGCTGTTCGCCACGCCGATCCAGAAGCAGCAGTATCTCGGCCTGGCCGTGGCCTTCAGCGGCGTCTATGTGCTGTCGAGTAATCGCCTCGATTTCCAGCTCGGCGGTGATGGCTGGTTCATTCTCGCCGCCCTCGGCGCGACCTTCTGCTACGGCTTCGCCTCCAACTTCTCGCGCCAGCGCCTGAATCACCTGCCGGCGCCGGTACTGGCCGCGGGCAGCTCGATGATGTCGTCCCTGCTGTTGCTGATTCCGGGCCTGTGGATGTGGCCGACGACCAGCGTCAGCCTGGAAGCCTGGGGCAGCGCGATCGCACTGGCGGTGCTCAGCACCAGCCTCGCCTTCCTGATCTTCTTCCGCCTGCTGGCCAGTGCCGGCGCCACCGCGACCACCTCGGTGACCTTCCTGGTACCGGTCAGTGCGCTGCTGTGGGGCAACATGCTGCTCGATGAGGTGATCGATGCGCGCATCCTCACCGGCATGGGCATCACCCTGCTGGGCACCGCCATCGCCACCCGTCTGATTCGCCTGCCGACACGTCAGAAAGTCGCCTGACCGCTTGCCGCATGATGCAAAAAGGCCCGCCCCTGAACACGAGGTTCATGGGGCGGGCCTTTTGCTTTATGGGGCTTTGGTTTTAGAGCTTTTTGGGGCTGGAGAGCTCAGACACCAGTCATTCGGGTCAACCAGCTCAGCCGGTCAATCACATCAGCCCGCCGCTTCCTCGGCAGCATCGGCCAGCGCTTCGAAGACACGCGCCACGGCTTCCGCGCCCGGGTCGCTGTTGCCGACCAGATGAGCGGAAGGCACGTAGGCGGAGCGTCCGGCCCGTGCCTTGGCCATCTCGGCGGTGGCATCCGCACCCTGACGGGCGGCGCGTGCCATCGCGGCCCAGTCGACACGACCGGCGCGTATCTTCTGCTGGCTCTCGGCCGGCGAGGCGGACTGATCACCCTGCTGATCAGGCTGCACCGATGCCTGCTTTTCAGACTGCACCGACGCTTGCAGGGCCTCCAATGCCGGCAATAGCGCATCCAGCAGGCTGCGGTCGCCGCGTGAGGCGCCGCCGTAATGCTGCATGCGGGCGACACCGTGACTCAGGGCGTCGTGCCAGCGATGGCCCAGTGGTGCCTGGCCATGCGCGTCCGACTGCTCCTTCCAGCGGGTGGCGGCGGCGGTGAACAGCGTCGAGAGCAGCACACCACTGGAGCCGCCCATGCCGTGGGCCAGCTGCTTGCCGATGGTGGTCATCAGCTCACCGGAATCGCCACACGCCAGCTCGCAGTCTTCCAGCGCCTCGATCACCGCGCGCGCACCGCTGGCGAAGGTGCTGCCGGTATCGCCGTCACCGCTGATGGCATCGAGGCGGTCAAGGTCCGCCTCACTGGCGAGCAGGATTTCCAGTGCCGCGCGCAGGCGTTGCTCGACCTGCGGATCGCCCGGCAGGCCGGCACGCGATTTCACGCCACGGGCGGCACGCTCCTGGCAGTCGGCCTTGGCCTGGGCACGTCTGGCATCCGAGGCCTCATCGCCGGCCGTTCTGGCGGCGTCCTGACTCGGCGTGAAGTGCGCCAGTGGCGTCACCGGCTGCACACCCGGCCAGGCGACCGGCGCGCAGCTGGCGCTCAGCGCCTCTTCCAGCAGGCTATCCAGCGGCAGCAGCGTCAGCGAGAAGCCGTGCATGTCCAGCGAAGTCATCAGCGGTTGCGGGCCGACCACGGCATGGATGCCCAACGCCTGCAGCGACGGATGGGTCAGCGCTTCTTCCAGCAGCAGGCTGCGTTCCAGCGCCGAGCAACCGCCCAGATCATTGATCAACAGCAGATGGCCGCTGGCCGGCAGGTCGCCGCCGACATCCTTGCGCGAATGGCCCTGCACCAGCGCCGTGACCACGGTGTCCATGACCGCATGCACGCCGTGGGTGTCCGAGTCGCTGCCAAGCTCGAGCGCCATGGCGCCCGGCTCGCCGTGAATGCCCAGCCCCAGTTCCGGTGCGCGTTGCTCACGCGGCTTGCCGGGATGGCGGCCGACATTGAAGGCCACGCCCAGGGTCGAACAGCTGTCGGCGACGCGCCGTGCGACGGCGGTGATTTCCTTGAGGCCCGCCCCACGTGCCGCCAGTGCACCGGTGACCTTGTGCACCAGCAGTGTGCCGGCCAGCCCGCGCGGCTGCGGGTTGTCGGGCAGCGCCACATCATCGGCGACGATGACCATCTCGACCTTGAAGCCTTCCTGGCGCGCCCGCTCGGCGGCCAGCCCGAAGTTGAGGCGATCGCCGGTGTAGTTCTTGACGATCAGCAAGGCCCCGGCCTCACCGGTCACTTCGCGGATCGCCGCCAGCACGGCGTCCACCGTCGGCGAGGCGAACAGCTCACCACACACGGCAGCCGTCAGCATGCCCGCGCCGACGAAGCCTGCGTGCGCGGGCTCATGCCCCGAGCCGCCACCGGATATCAGCGCGACCTGATCACGCGCCCAGTCATCGCGTACCACCAGGCGCATGCCACTGGCGGGGTCTGACAGCCGCACGCCACTGCCATCAGGGTGGCGCAGTCGTGCGCAGCCTTCCAGCGCCTCACCGACGACCTGGCGTGGCTGATTGATGAACTGTCGGCCAGACTCGCTGCTACTCATCCTTCTCTCCTTGAGGACACTCGCCCTGCTGATAAAGGCGGCACTTGAGGCCGCCGTTCATGCCTGTCTTGTGCCACGACGCTTCCATGACGCTCGGGGGCCTCGACTCATCCTGCCTTGCCGTTCCCCCCAGCGTCGTTCGCGACTTTGCCGGATGCAATAGTCATATCAGAAAATGATGGCATTCGCGCTGCAGCGTTGTGCCACGCCCGTCGATCGAGCGGCCTGAAAGACAAAAGCCCCCCGACGCCTGCGCGTGCGGGGGGGCTTGGAATGTCGGGAGCCAGCGGGAAGCGGGCTTGCTTGTCATGCGAGTCACCTTTCCTCCTTGGCCCTGGCATCGGCAGACTCGGAATAAGCAGACACGCTATCGCCACGCTCGGTATCGGCAGGCTTGGTATCGGCAGGCTCAGTACCGGCAGACTCAGCACTGGCAGGCTCGGTACCGGCAGAAGCTGCCTGCTGCCTCGGCGGCGACTGGGAGGCTGGCGCGGGCCTTGATGTCGGCGCGGGCTGTGGGTGCAGCCAGGAAGGCAGGCGACTGGCGGGGGCTTCCAGATTCGAGGCCTGGAAATCGCAGTCGGAGTACTCCACCGGCGTGTGCACCCTGAAGCCATGCTTGCCGTGGTGCTTGACCCGGTACATCGCCTGATCGGCCCGTTCCAGCGCCAGCCCGAAGCGATTATCGGCATCGCACCCGAAGCAGATGCCGATACTCAGGCCGATGCGGCCGAGGCCACCGCTGATCTCGAGGGGATGCGCGAAGCGCTCCAGCCAGCGACGGGCGATATGTTCGACACGCGGCAGTGACATGCGGGGCAGCTGAAAGAGGAATTCATCGCCGCCGAAACGCGCCGAGAGATGATGATGGATGCCCAGTCGATGCAGCTCATCGTTCAGGCCATGCGCGACCAGCACCAGCACTTCGTCGCCGGCACGATGGCCGAACTGGTCATTGACCTGCTTGAAGCCGTCGAGGTCGATGAAGATCAAGGCACTGTCATCGGCCAGCGGTCGCTGATGCCAGCTGTTGATGGCCTGACGATTGGCAAGGCCCGTCAGGGCATCGGTGCTGGCCAGCGCATTGAGCCGCGATTCGTAGTCCTTCTCATGACTGATGTCGGTATGCGTGCCCAGCAGGCGCAGGGCATTGCCGTGCTCATCGCGTTCGACCACCCGCCCGCGGTCGGCGACCCAGGTGATGCTGCCGTCGCGGGCCAGCATGCGATGCACGACCTGATAGACCTCGGTGCGCCCCTCAAGGTGATCATTGAGGTTAGCGAGCACTTCGTCGCGGTCTTCCGGGTGCAGGTGCTCACGCCAGACATCGAAATGGGCGTTCAGTTCGCCGGGCTGATAGCCCAGCATGCGCCCCCAGCGATAGTTGAAGATGGTGAGCTTGCCGCTGGGCACTTCGAGCTGCCAGAGGCGCAGGCCGGTACCGTCGAGCGTCGTCGACAGTTTCTCTTCCAGCCCCGCTAGTCGGCGTTCAAGGCGAGCCTTGTCGCGTTCCATCTGCTGGAGTGCTTGTTCCAGTGATTGTTCACGCAGACTCTTGCGTGCCATGCCAGGCCCCCGGTCGACTCCTTGTCCTGCATCCTGTTTATCCATCGGCACCACGGTGGACTCCCCACTCGCTTGCCGATGCATCGCTCACGGTCTTGTGTTCTGTCTTGTCGCTCTGTGTTGCGGTGTTCTTCCGCCTGTCGTGCCTGGCGTCCTAGGCGCTTCGCTGCCCAGCCCGGTGACTGGGCGGTTGTCACCCGCTCGAGGTCAATAAGCACTAACTGTAGCTTAGATACCTAAAACAGAACCTATCGATATAACGTCCAGATGTGACAGCCCGAATGCCGAAAGAATCCCGACGAAAGTCTAAATCACATCAATAGCGCAAAAATGCGCAAGCCATATGATATTTGCGCATCGCGCCCGAGCATCAGGTCATCAGGGCGCAAAAGCATCAGCGCGTCAGAGCGCCAGCTCGCCGCCCTTGGCCACGGCGCGCTGAAAGGCCTCGCGCTGACGGATGCGGGCCAGCCATTCCTGGATATTCGGGTGATTCTTGAGCCCCTGGCGCGCATCGAGCGCCTGGATCGGGAAGCTCATCTGGATATCGGCACCGGTCAGCGAGTCGCCGGCAAGCCACTGGCGATGCTCGAGACAGGTATCCATGTAGGCGAGATGCGCCTTGATCTCCGGACTGATGAAGCTGTCGTTCACCCCCTTGGCCAGCTTGCGCGCGATCGGGCGCACCAGCCACGGCACCGGCGGCTTGTCGAGACGCGAGAACACCAGTCTGAGCATCAGCGGCAGCATCGCCGAGCCTTCGGCGAAGTGCAGCCAGAAGCGGTAGTCACGCTCGGCCTGGCTGCCGGCGGGCGGGCGCAGATGGGCAGTGCTGCCGCTGCCCTGGCCGGCGTACAGATCGATCAGGTATTCGATGATCGCACCGGACTCGGCGACCACCACCGGCTCGGCATTCTCTCCCGCCAGCGTGGTGTCGGTGATGATCGGCGCCTTGCCCAGTGGGTGAATCTCCTTCAGCGCCTTGGGCGCACGCATGCTGTTGCTGTCGCGGGCATAGGTCTGCAGACGGTATTCAAGATTCAACTCTTCCAGCAGCCACAGGATGCGCTGCGAGCGCGAGTTTTCCAGATGGTGAACCGTGATCATAGGCGTGCTCCTGAAGGTGGGGGCAAGTGCGCAGCGGTCAGCTCCGGGGGCGATCAGCGCTCGAAGATGCTGTCACCCAGGTCATCGATGGTGCGCTTCGCCTTGAGCAGGGTCAGCTCCACGGCGCCCTCTTCGCCCGGCACGGTGTCGGAGCGCTCGAAGCGGTGCTCCAGCATCTCGCCGCCTTCCACCGGCTTGCGGATCACGCCCGACACCCGGTATTGACCATCGTGCTTCTGCGGCATCGCCACGATCAGATAGCCCTTGTATTCGGTGGCTTCCGGTTCCTTGACCGGCGCAGGCTCGCCTGCGGCAAACAGTTTCTTCAGCATACCCAGCATGAGACATCTTCCTTGGCCGGCCGCCATGACAGACGCCGGCGATCTACGTGCAGAAATGACAATGAAAAGGGGCTTCTGTCAGCATCGCATGCACCCACGGGGGAGAAAAGCGCTCAGCAACGCCCCTGAGCGCCATGCGTGCCCTGGATGAGCAGCACCTCATCAGACGAAAGCGCGCCCGGCTCTGGTAGCCGACAGCGCGACTGACTCTGGCCGCCTAAAGCGCGATACGACAGCCGGATAACGTAGCACCGACAACCGGATAGCACGACGCCGACCCCTATGGCAGCGAATGGCTGCAGCAGGGGCCGGCGTCATGGTGTTCCGAGATCAGGCTATCGGATCAGAGATTACTCGATGCCACGTCCCTTGCTGGCCGCGATACGCAGGCGCAGGGAGTTCAGCTTGATGAAGCCGGCAGCATCTTTCTGGTCGTAGGCGCCCGCATCATCTTCGAAGGTCGCGATGGACGCATCGAACAGCGAGTCTTCGGACTGACGGCCGACGACGATCACGTTGCCCTTGTAGAGCTTGAGACGCACGACGCCGTTGACGACCTTCTGGGACTCATCGATGGCCGCCTGCAGCATGCGACGCTCCGGGCTCCACCAGTAGCCGTTGTACACCAGCTCAGCGTACTTGGGCATCATCTCGTCCTTCAGGTGGGCCGCTTCGCGGTCCAGAGTGATGGATTCGATGGCACGGTGAGCACGCATCATGATGGTGCCGCCCGGTGTTTCGTAGCAGCCACGCGACTTCATGCCGACGTAACGGTTCTCGACGATGTCGAGACGGCCGATGCCGTTGGCGCCGCCGACCTTGTTCAGGTACTCGAGCACTTCGTGAGCGGCCATTTCCTTGCCGTCGATGGCAGTGATGTCGCCCTTGGTGTAGGTCAGATCGATGTAGGTCGCGTCATTCGGCGCCTGCTCCGGGCTGACGCTCCAGCGCCACATCTCTTCTTCGCACTCGGTCCACGGGTCTTCCAGCACGCCACCTTCATAGGAGATGTGCAGAAGGTTCGCGTCCATGGAGTACGGAGACTTCTTCTTGTTCTTGGCGTAGTCGACTTCGATACCGTGCTGCTCGCAGTATTCCATCAACTTCTCGCGGGAGTTCAGGTCCCACTCACGCCACGGCGCGATGACCTGGATGCCCGGCTTCAGCGCGTAGGCGCCCAGCTCGAAACGCACCTGGTCGTTGCCCTTGCCGGTCGCGCCGTGAGAGATGGCGTCGGCGCCGGTCTCGTTGGCGATCTCGACCAGACGACGCGCGATCAGCGGACGTGCGATGGAGGTGCCCAGCAGGTACTCGCCTTCATAGATGGCGTTGGCACGGAACATCGGGAAGACGTAATCGCGGACGAAGGTCTCGCGCAGGTCTTCGATGTAGATCTCCTTCACGCCGAGGGCTTCTGCCTTGGCACGCGCCGGCTCGACTTCCTCGCCCTGACCGAGGTCAGCTGTGAAAGTCACGACTTCACAGTTGTAGGTTTCCTGCAGCCACTTGACGATGACTGAAGTGTCCAGGCCGCCGGAGTAGGCGAGAACGACCTTTTGCACGTCGGACATGCTTGACTCCTGAGTTGATGCTTGTAGTTCCCGCGTACCACTGATGAACGCCGTGGCCGCAGGTGGGGTTGGATCGCCCGGTCCAGACGAGCGAAGGCCGCGCAAGCGCAGCCGCTCATCTACCCGAATCACGATGTGACGCCGATTATAGCGAGGCTGGCACCTCACCGATACTGCCAGGAGGGCCAGAGACACCCCGGCACGCGGCCAGCGCCGCGACGCGCCCTTTTCGCCCTGCTACAATTGGCCACCTTGAGCGTCGGCAATACGCACGACGCAGCACGAGATGCTATGACGGGATTGGAGATCTTGATGACCCAGGCGAGCGAGCGCACGCAGATGGCACAGCGCTTCCGTGGCTTTCTGCCAGTGGTGGTCGACCTCGAGACGGGTGGTTTCAATGCCGCCGGTGATGCACTGCTCGAGATCGCTGCCGTCACGCTGACCATGGACGACGATGGCAACATGGTGCCGGATGCGACCTATGCCTTCCACGTGGCCCCCTTCGAGGGCGCCAACATCGAACAGTCGGCACTGGATTTCACCGGTATCGATCTCGACAACCCGGTGCGCAAGCAGGTCGCGGTGGCCGAGAATCAGGCGCTGGGCGAGATCTTCAGCCCGGTGCGCAAGGCCATCAAGGCGCACGGCTGCACGCGTGCGGTGCTGGTCGGCCACAATGCGGCCTTCGATCAGGGCTTCCTGAACGCGGCGGTCGAGCGTTGCGGTATCAAGCGCAATCCGTTCCACCCGTTCTCGTGCTTCGATACCGCTTCGCTGGCGGGTCTGGTCTATGGCCAGACGGTGCTGGCGCGCGCCTGCCGCGCCGCCGGCATCGAGTTCGACAACGCCTCCGCCCACTCGGCGCGTTATGACACCGAACGCACCGCGGAGCTGTTCTGCGCGATGGTCAACCGCTTCAAGGACCTGGGCGGCTGGGACCTGGCGATGAAGGAACAGGGCATGAATGATGAGGTGCCGGCCTCGCTCGACGCGCCCGCGCCCTGACTGGCAGAGCTTCTGACGGCCAGACATGAAAACGCCCCCGCAGCCAGGCTGCGGGGGCGTTTTTTCTGCTCGGCACTGCTTGGCTCAGAGCGAGCCTGATCAGAGCAACTCCTATCAGAAGATGCGGATCAGTGGGTGCCGATCAGAAGGAGCCGATCAGAAGGAGCCGATCACTCGGCAGACGCTTCCTGAGCGGCCTGCTTGATCAGCGGCTCCAGTTCGCCGCTCTGGTACATCTCGACCACGATGTCGCAACCGCCGACCAGCTCGCCGTTGACCCACAGCTGCGGGAAGGTCGGCCAGTTGGCGTATTTCGGCAGCTCGGCGCGGATGTCCGGGTTGTCGAGAATGTTGACGAAGGCGAAACGCTCGCCGCAGGACATGACGGCCTGCACGGTCTGCGCAGAGAAACCACACTGCGGCAGCTGCGGGGTGCCCTTCATGTACAGGAGGATCGGGTTCTCGCCAATCTGCTTTTCGATCGATTCGATGGTAGTGCTCATGTGCAATCCTCGGACGGTGGGCGCAAGGCCCGTGAGTGTCATTCCCTCATTCTACTGGGGGTAAGCCATGAATTCAGCCCCCGATAGTGCCCGAGTTGTGGATTGCTGTCTGCAGCAGCGCGCATCGGCCCTGCAGCACGCGCCATGGCCGCGCTGATAACGGCGTGAGCGTTGCACGCTCGAGCCGAGCTGGCTAGGATGGCTCTTTTGACAGGCAGCGCCATCCGGGCGCCGTGATCGTCGGCGACTTCCTTCCCTCCGACGCATGGCGCCCTTTTCGATGGTGCTGCCCGAGACCCTGACAGGAGCCCGCTCGATGGCCACCCGGCACTTTCTGACCCTGCTTGACCTTTCTCCGGAAGAACTCGACTACCTCATCCAGCGCGCCATCACCATCAAGGATGGGCTGAAGAAGGAAGGTCCGGTCTATACGCCGTTCGCCAACCGCACCCTGGCGATGATCTTCGAGAAGTCCTCCACGCGTACCCGCGTGTCCTTCGAGACGGCCATGGCGCAATTCGGTGGCCATGCGCTGTTCCTGTCGCCGCGCGACACCCAGCTGGGCCGTGGCGAGCCGATCGGCGACACCGCCCGCGTGCTCTCCGAGATGGTCGATGGCGTGATGATCCGCACCTTCGCCCACTCCGATATCGAAGCCTTCGCCGACGCCTCCAGCGTGCCGGTCATCAATGCGCTGACCGATGACTATCATCCGTGCCAGCTGCTGGCCGACGTGATGACCTGGACCGAATGTCGTGGCTCCGTGAAGGGCAAGACAGCGGTCTGGATCGGCGATGGCAACAACATGTGCCATTCCTGGATCAACGCCGCGCGTCAATTCGATTTCAATCTGCGCATCTGCTGCCCGGAAGGCTACGAGCCGGACAGCGAGATCGTCGCGGCGGCTGGCCAGCGCGTCAGCATCCATCGCGACCCGCAGCAAGCCGTGCAGGGCGCGGACCTGGTGACCACCGATGTCTGGGCCTCCATGGGCCAGGAAGAAGAGCAGCTCAAGCGTGAAGCCGACTTCGCCGGTTTCCAGGTCGATGAAGCCATGCTCGACAAGGCCGCTGACGATGTCATCTTCCTGCACTGCCTGCCGGCACACCGCGGCGAAGAGATCAGCATGGGCCTGCTGGATGACCCGCGCGCCGTCGTCTGGCAGGAAGCGGGCAATCGCCTGCACGCCCAGAAGGCACTGCTCGAGTTCCTGATGCTGGGTCGCCAGGACTGAGCCTCAAGGCTGAGCCGCCGCCCAGCAAGCCGAAGGGGTGCCCTGCCGCCGCCTGCATCCACGCAGGCGGCGCTCGCGTATGCTCAAGCGAGACGGACACTCCCCTGCTCCGCTGCCTTCATCGCCATCCGGACTGACCTGCCATCATGCAACCGCTCCTTCAGATCGATTCGCTGGAATGTCGCTACGACACTACCGTCGTGACCCGTGACATCAATTTCTCCCTCAACAAGGGTGACATTGCCTGCCTGCTCGGCCCCTCCGGCTGCGGCAAGACCACGCTGCTGCGCGCGATTGCCGGCTTCGAACCGGTAGCGATGGGCGAGATTCGTCTCGAAGGCGAGGTGCTGTCCAGCGCGACTCATCTGACTGCGCCGGAGCAGCGCCATGTCGGCATGGTCTTTCAGGATTACGCGCTGTTCCCCCACCTGAGCGTGGCGGACAACGTGGCCTTCGGCGTGCGCCGCATGACCCGTGAAGCGCGCAATGACAAGGTGACGGAGCTGCTGACGCTGGTCGGCCTCGCCCATCTCGGCGAGCGCTTCCCGCATGAGCTGTCCGGTGGCCAGCAGCAGCGCGTGGCCCTGGCCCGCGCGCTGGCGCCGGAGCCGCGCATTCTGCTGCTCGATGAGCCGTTCTCGAATCTGGACGTGGAGCTGCGTCGTCAGCTGAGTCAGGAGGTGCGGCGGATTCTCAAGCACCTTGGCATCAGCGCGGTGCTGGTCACGCATGATCAGAATGAGGCCTTCGCGATGGCCGACCAGATCGGCGTGATCCACGGCGGTCATCTGCAGCAGTGGGACACGCCGTTCAATCTGTATCACGAACCCGCCACGCGCTTCGTCGCCAACTTCATCGGCCAGGGCTATTTCATCCCCGGCACGCTGAAGGACAACGAATGCGTGAGCACGGAGCTGGGCGTGATTCGCGGCAACCGTGCCTATCCGTATGCGCCCGGCACGCCGGTGGATGTGCTGCTGCGCCCGGATGACCTGGTGCTGGCCGAAGGGGATTCGGAAGCCACCGATCTCAAGGCACGCGTGCTCAGCGCGACCTTCGCCGGTACCAGTACCCTCTATAGGCTGGCGCTGCCTTCCGGACGGGAAGTCGAGGCGGCCTTCAACAGCCATCACGACTATCAGCCCGGCGAGCAGGTCATGCTGCGTATCCAGGCCGATCACCTGATCCTCTTCGAGCGTGTCGAGGAGAGTGAAGCGGTGCTCTAGCGCCTGCGCGCAGGATGATCGCCAGCCATGAAAAAACGGCCTCCTTTCGGATGGCCGTTTTTTCTTGCCCCGCTGGTGGCGTGTCGCTATTTGAACTGACTCCATTGCTTGGGCGACTGCCCGTACAGACGCTTGAATTCGCGACTGAATTGCGAGGAGCTCACATAGCCCACGGCCATGGCCGCCTCGCTGACGGTCTTGCCATTGGCGATCTGCATGGCGGCGGTATTGAGGCGCATGGACTTCACGAACTGGATCGGCGACATCGTGGTCGCCTGCTTGAACTTGCGGTGGAAGACGGCGCGACTCATGCCGACCCGCCCGGCCATGTCTTCAATGCTGACCGGCTCATCCAGTCGGCTGGACAGGTAATCGATTGTCCGCGCGATCTCATTGCCCACACCGAAGGCACGTCGCGCCGACTCACCGGCCTCGCCCTTCAGGACGGCGTAGTAAAGCTCCCGCAGCCGCCCTTCTCCCAGTATCGCCGCATCGGCGGGGCTCTGCGCCACCTGCAGCAGCCGCAACAAGGCATCGCTGAAGGCGGCGTCCCAATGCGCCAGGGCAAGCCCGGGCGGCAGCGGGCCGCGGGCCGACTTGCGCACGAGGCCCGCGGCGCTTTCCATCTCGATGGCAAGCTCCGTCATTACCCGCGTGTCCAGCGAGAGGTAGACGCCCAGCAGCGGTGTCTCTGGCGAGGCCGTGGGGGCGCCCGCCTCGACCGGCATCGAGATGGGACAGCACAGATACTGACGGCTGTCATAGACATGCCGCTCGCCGTCCAGTATCGCCTCCTTGGCACCGCTGACGATCACCACCACGGCGGGTTCATAGATGGCCGGCGCGCAACGCACGGGCTCCGTCATGCGAAAGAGCTGCACGCCCTTCACTGCGGTCTCTCGAATGCCTTCCTCGTGGGCGAGACTCGCCACGAGTCGTGTGATCTCTTGTCTGCTCATGTCGCCAATCTAGCGCCATGCCTGCCTCTCATCAACAACTTGAGACGATCAGGCAACGAATGCAGGTAATTTCAGCCGATCTCGAGTCTGAGTGAGATTTATCGTCCATTTCTGTCAGTATTGGCAGACTCGGGCGCCGCCGGCTATATATGTGAAGCAGACAGGGTCGAGCTGCAAACAGGGGCATGCTGACAGGGGCGAGCTGCAGAAAGGAACGAGCTGAAAGCCGGGCACAAAAAAAGCGGCCACCCCGAAGGATGACCGCTTTTTCAATAATTCTGGTGGAGCCTAGCGGGATCGAACCGCTGACCTCAACACTGCCAGTGTTGCGCTCTCCCAGCTGAGCTAAGGCCCCGAATCAGACTGTCATTTCGCATGTCACTTGCAGGCAAGAGGCACATGAAATCTGGACAGGCTTGTCGTGAATCATGGTGGAGCCTAGCGGGATCGAACCGCTGACCTCAACACTGCCAGTGTTGCGCTCTCCCAGCTGAGCTAAGGCCCCGTCTTCACGATGGAGCGCATGTTACAGAGCGACGAATACGTCGTCAACCTCTTATTTTTGCTGCGCTTTGTGGAGCGCGCGAAGTCTGAGGATCACATCGCGGAGCACGGTTTCCCGCAGGGGCTCGCTCACGGACTCACGGCCGACGACAAGGAGCAGGAATCACGCTAGCACTATATCAGTAGTGGTTATCCTGAACGCGACGCACTGGATGACAGGGCATCGACAAGCCCTTGTCCAATGGGTACATTGGATCCCGCATTCACTTCACTGCTTATTGACATCTTTACTGGAGCCGCCTTGATCAAGGTTCTTGTCGCTGACGACCACCACCTGGTGCGTACCAGCATCGTCCGTACCATTGAGCTAGAGGATGGGCTCAAGGTGATTGCAGAAGCCTCGGATGGCGAAACCGCGATCAAACTCTGCCGTGAGCACAGCCCGGATATCGTGCTCATGGACATTCGCATGCCCGGCGTCGATGGCCTGGAAGCCACACAGAAGATCGTGCGCAGCCTGCCCGACGTCAGAGTCATCGTGCTGACCGCCTATCTGGAAGAGTCCTTCGCCAAACGCCTGCTGGAAGCGGGAGCCTTCGGCTTCATCTCCAAGGGCACGCCCTTTGACGAGATGATTCGCGCCATCCATCAGGTGGCCGCTGGCGAGCGCTATCTGTCCCCGGAAATCGCCCAGCGCCTGGTGTTCTCGGGCATGGACACCCAGCGCAGCAATCCCTTCGATCAGCTGTCGAGCCGAGAACTGCAGGTGGCGACGATGATCGTCAATTGCCATCGCGTCAGCGAGATCTCGGACCGCCTGCACCTGAGCCCGAAGACGGTCAACACCTACCGCTATCGCATCTTCGACAAGCTTGGCGTGACCAGCGACGTGGAGATGACGCATCTGGCCATGCGTCACCAATTGCTGGATGACTACGTGCTGGACCGTCCTGACGAGGCCTGAGCAAGCACACCTTGCTCGCCCGTCACACACTGCAGGCCCGCGCTGCTCGTAACACTCCCGAGCAGCGCCGACAACGCCTCATACAACAACGCCACCTTCCCCGGGTGGCGTTGTTGTATGAGGCGTTTCTGTCTGGAACGTTCATGCATGAGGCGTTTCTGTCTGAGATGTTCGTGAATGGCACGCCCTCACAGACGCGGCCATGACAGCAGGCATTGCAGCATGGCCCTGTTGCCCCCATGCCTGCGAGCAATCGCCCTTGTTTGATAGACTCGAGGCATCTCTGGACGAGGAACCTCATGGCCAAGCAGCACACTGATCCCACGATGACGGACACCACTTCTCAGTCGCCCGAGAATGAGGAGCCGGCAGGCACCGCCAGCCAGCCTGATGCCCAACCTACGTCCTCAGCGAGCGCGCAGGCTGACAGCCGCGCACGCAGCGACGCCGCGCGTGTCTCCAGCCGCCTGATCACCAGTGACGCGAGCAGTGATCTGCTGCAGGGCAGCGAGGCGACTGGCTTCGATGCCCGCCATTTCCTCAAGCATGTCAGCGACGCGCCCGGTATCTATCGCATGCTGGATAGCGCCGGTGACGTGCTGTACGTGGGCAAGGCCAAGCGCCTCAAGGCGCGCCTCTCCAGCTATTTTCGCAATACCGGCCTGAATGCCAAGACCCAGGCGCTGGTCGGGCGCATCGCCGATGTGCAGGTCACCATCACGCGCAGCGAGACCGAGGCCCTGCTGCTGGAGCAGACCCTGATCAAGGAGCTGCGCCCGCCCTACAACATCCTGCTGCGTGACGACAAATCCTACCCTTACGTCTTCATCAGCCAGCATCACGACTATCCGGCGCTGGAGTTCAAGCGCGTGCGCCACAAGCGCAATGACGGACGCTATTTCGGCCCCTACCCGAGCAGCGTTGCGGTACGCGAATCACTGACCCTGATGCAGAAGATCTTCCGCCTGCGCAATTGCGAGGATTCGGTGTTCGCCCACCGCGATCGCCCGTGCCTGCAATATCAGATCAACCGCTGCACCGCGCCGTGTGTCGACTACATCAGCAAGCAGGATTATCGCCGCGACATGGAACATGCGGTGATGTGCCTGAACGGCCAGAGCGACAAGGTCACCGACGAGCTCAGCCAGGCGATGGAAGACGCGGCCATGAGGCTGGAATTCGAGGAAGCGGCCCGCCTGCGTGATCAGGTCGCCCAGCTGCGCCGCATGCAGGAGAAGCAATACGTCGACACCGGCACCGGCAACGCCGACATCCTGGCGCTGGCCGAGCGCCCCGGCGGGCTCTGCATCAGCGTGGTCTCGGTCCGTCAGGGTCGCATGCTCGGCGCACGCCACTTCTCGCCGGGCAATGGTCTGGACCTGACCAGCAGCGAGCTGCTGACCAGCTTCGTCAGCCAGTACTATCTCGGCCAGGACAGGGAGATGCCCGATGAGGTGCTGACCTCGCTGGCCCTCGATGACGCCAACCTGCTGGAAGGCGCCTTGAGCGAGAAGGCCGAGCGGCGGGTACGGGTCGCGCATCAGGTGCGCGGCCATCGCGCCCAGTGGCTGACATTGGCGCAGACCAACGCCGAGCAACATCTGGCCACCCAGCTGGCCAGCCGCCAGCAGCTGTCCAACCGCTTCCTGTCGCTGCGCGATGCGCTGGGACTCGATGAGGTACCCAAGCGCCTGGAATGCTTCGATATTTCCCACAGTCATGGCGAGGCGACCGTGGCCAGCTGCGTGGTCTTCGATCATGACGGGCCGATCAAGTCGGATTACCGGCGCTTCAATATCGAAGGCGTGACGGCCGGCGATGACTACGCCGCCATGCAACAGGCACTGACGCGGCGCTTCAAGCGCCTGCAGGAAGGCGAAGGCAAGCGCCCGGACATCCTGCTGGTCGATGGCGGCAAGGGGCAGCTCAACATGGCGCGCGGGGTGTTCGAGTCACTCGGCGTGACCGATATCATCCTGCTCGGGGTAGCCAAGGGCACCACGCGCAAGGCAGGGCTCGAGACGCTGTTCATCGAGACGGTGCACGACACCCTGGACCTCGACAGCCACTCACCGGCGCTGCACTTGATCCAGCATGTGCGCGATGAATCGCACCGCTTCGCCATCGCCGGTCACCGCGCCAAGCGTGACAAGGCGCGGCGCACCTCAAGCCTGGAGGGCATCGCGGGAGTCGGCCCCAAGCGGCGCCGCGAGCTACTCAAGTTCTTCGGCGGCCTGCAGGGGGTGAAACAGGCCTCCAAGCCGGAACTGGCGCGCGTGCCCGGCATCAGCGAATCGCTCGCCGAGCTGATCCATCAGGCGCTGCATGGCTGATCCACCAGGCGCTGCATGGCTGCCCCCGTGCACGACATGGCTGCCTCTGGCACCATCGACTCAACGCTCAAGGAAGAGTGACAGAGCGTTGGCTTGAATAACCTGCCGTTTGGCATGGCTGAATGCGCCGCCGGCAGGCTAGAATAGACGACTTGTGCGGCGCCAATCGATCGGCTTTCTTCAGGGTCTCGACTCGCCCTCGATTGCGCCCAGCCACCTACGCTTCATGCAAGGACTCGTGCCGTCACGATGAGCATCCCCAATATCCTGACTCTGATCCGCATCCTGTTCATTCCGCTGCTGGTGGTATGTTTCTATCTGCCTTATGCATGGAGCCTGCCGTTGACGGCGCTGCTCTTCGCACTGGCCGCCATCACCGACTGGTTCGATGGCTATCTGGCCCGCCTGTGGAATCAGACCACGCCCTTCGGCGCCTTCCTGGACCCCGTCGCCGACAAGCTGATGGTCGCGGTGGCACTGGGCCTGCTGATCGAACGCTACGACAGCCTGTGGATGACCATCCCGAGCCTGGTCATCATCGGTCGCGAGATCGTCATCTCGGCGCTGCGTGAGTGGATGGCCGAGATCGGCAAGCGCGGCAGCGTCGCGGTGTCCTGGGTCGGCAAGCTGAAGACGGCTGCCCAGATGCTGGCCCTGTTCATGCTGCTGTTCTTCGCTCCGGGCAGTGTCGGGGGGGATGCCGGCCTGGCCCTGCTGTATATCTCGGCAGCGCTGACGCTGTGGTCGATGATCAGCTATCTGCGTGCCGCCTGGCCGGAACTGGTGCGCTCGGTCTGACACCCCGTTCAGCCACGAGACGCTGCGAATGCCTCAACGCCCACCGCCCCTGTGGCCGGTGGGCGTTTTCGTTTCCAGTGACCTGACTCGCGAGACAATTTTTCATTAACTGTTTGACAGCATGGGAATTATCCGTATAATTCGACCTCGAGTTCAGCGGGAATAGCTCAGTGGTAGAGCACAACCTTGCCAAGGTTGGGGTCGCGAGTTCGAATCTCGTTTCCCGCTCCAGTAACACAGGTAGCGCAACATTCACCTGATTTACTGACTCATGTATCTGCAGCAGCATCAGTGGATACTCCTCGGATCAGACATCAGTTTCGACTGACATCTCGATCATTGAGGCTGGATGGCAGAGTGGTCATGCAGCGGACTGCAACTCCGTGTACGCCGGTTCGATTCCGACTCCAGCCTCCATTTCAGATACCGAAACATCCCCTGTTTCCCTCTGGAATGGATTTGACACCCACCCCCTTCGGGTCGTCACACTTCCCTTACTTGTTTCGATTTACATTGCTGCAACCCTGACGCTTTTTCGCTTGGTTATCGTCTGATCTACGCCTTGCCAAGCCATTGCCTTGCCACATCATTTCTCTGTTTTCATCTGTCCGTGATTCTGACAGTGTTCCGGCACCCGTCAGCGACTTCCCCTGTGCGCCTTCGCGCTTGCTACTGACTATCTGTTGCCCCGCCCCTCTCCACCGCGCGCCTTTTCGCGTCGCTTGCCGCGATCATGCCGGGTGAAAAGCGCTCTGCTTTCCCTCCTCAATGTCAGCGCTCACGATAACCACAGACCGTCGCAATTTCATTGCATAACAGTCAGTTAAATCACGCATTCAGTAGAGTGTCATCGCCATTAAAGTTGACCTTGATCTGAAATATGATAAGTTATGCGCCAGTCTGCGCGGCCATGGTGGAATCGGTAGACACCGGAGACTTAAAATCTCCTGCCTTCGGGCGTGCCGGTTCGAGTCCGGCTGGCCGTACCAGATCAAGCAAGCACCATACTGAATTCAAGAGCGCCGCTCCTCTCACGAGGGGCGGCGCTTTTTCATGTCTGTCACTTTTCATGTCTGTCACTTTTCATGTCTGATAAATTTCGAGCCTGTCACTTTTCAAACCTGAACACAGCTCCGCTCGTCATGCCTCGCGCGGCCAGACGTCGAGAGAGGTAACCGTTGCTGGCAGCTCCTCGACAGGAACAGTACCGACAATCGCCTGGCCAGACGCCAGCAAGCTGCTTACATGCGACTACACTGAAGAGGTAGCGACGCCAGCGCTGGCTTCCAGCACGGCTCGCCCAGCCAACATGCATCAGTGCAGGAGCCAAACATGCTGACACTGCTCAAGAGTCCCGCCGATCACGTTGTCGCCCTGCATCTCGCAGGACATATCGATCAGGCCTCGCTCGCCCCCATCATCAAGGAATGCGACGAACGCCTGGCGCGCCATGAGCGAATCTCGTTGCTGGTGGAGATTGAACGCTTTGGCCTGATCACACCCGCCGCCCTGCTCAATGACATCGGCTACGCCCTGCGCCACCTGGGAGACTTCGAGCGCGAAGCCATCATCAGCAAGGCCGACTGGCTGCGTCATGTCACCGAGTTCAGCAAGCATCTGGTGCGTTCCATCGAGGTGCGCCACTTCTCGCCCGACGAGCGCGAGGCTGCCTATGCCTGGGTCGCCGAGCCACCGCGTGGTGGCTCTGGCATCGGTGCTGGTGCCAATAAAGCCCCCGCCGGCCGTGATGCCCAGACCCCAGCGGCGAAACGCCAACAGGCCTGAAGCACCCGCCATCGAGTGAGCCCCCAAAACGCCCTGCCACCGCCTCATGGCAGGGTGCGCGTCTGCACCAATCCCGCCAGCAACAGCGCTCCCATCGAAACCGCCCAGAGCGTCATCGCGCGCTCCACTTCCGCTCGCTCTGCACAGCGCAGCAGCTGGAAGACCGTGACCAGGGGCAGCATGTAGCGCGTCTCGATCAGCTCACGCGTGCAGACCATCAATGCAAGCATCACCAACAGCAGGCCACCATGCCCCAGCCGCAGCGGTGCTCTCAGCCACCAGAGCGCCATGCTGGTGGTCAGCAGCATGGTCACCCACAGCCCCACCGGGTGCTCATTGAGCCATAACAGCCAGCTGTTGCGGATCGTCCAGCGCTGGAAATTGTAGTCATGCGTCACCTCAAAGCTCATCACCAGCATGACCCACACACCCGCCAGCGCCCCCAGCAGCAGAATGCCCCGCCATGGCCAGGCACCCCGGGTGCACAGACGGCATAGCAGATGCCGCTGACGCGGCAAGTCGGCCAACCACAACGGCAGAAACACCACGCCGATCACGCCCAGGTAATAGCCGAGATTGCCGGTGTGCCAACCGGCCTGATGACGCGTGGTATCGCCCATGGCAATGCCGTCGTTCCAGACGACAAACCCGATGAAGGCGGCCACTGGAATCACGGCCACCCACCACCAGCGCACGATCAGGCCCCACCAGACGGAAAGCTGACGCAACGGCGAGCGCAGCGGTGGTGCCATGCCGACAGCCTGCGACCGAACCCCTGGCTGCGCATGCGTCATGAACAGCAACAGACCGCCCCACAGCCCGAGCAGCACGATACTGTCCTGTCGCAAGCCGAGGCCGGCCAGGATCAACACCAGCAACAGCAGACGCCGCTCACACACCAGCGCGACGAGCTGCAGCGCGACCAGCACGATGATCCACGGGTCGGTATACACCAGCGCCAGATAGGGAAAGATGATCGGCAGCCATAGCCACTGCCAGCTCTGACGATTCGCCTGTTGCTGGGCGCCGCTCTCATCGAGCATGGGGTCCAGGCGCCGATAGACGCTCGGCAGCGCCCGCCAGACCATGCACGCCATGACACTGAAGCCGAGCAGCGACAGGCCCCGCACCCAGTTCACCGAGGGCATTTCAGGCCAGCGCCCGGCCATGGCGTCAGCCGCGAGGGGAAGATTGAGCCACTCCCCCAAGGTCTGGAGTGCCATCAGCGTCACCGCCATGGTGGCGTGATACAGGGTCAGGGTGGTCAGCTTGGGATGCTGGCTCCAGTCGCCGGCGAGAAACTGGCGAATCTGCGCGAAATGCACTCCCTCATCGACGAAAGGGATCGGCAGGCGAAGGCTCACCAGCCACAGGGAAACGCTCAGGCACGCCCCCAGTGCGAGCAACGCCAACCCCACCTTCAAGGGCCAACGATGTCTGGCGCGCGCGTATCCCATGCGCTGATCGAGTGACGACATATCCTTGTCTCCTTGTCAGGTCTCCCTGAGAAAGCCGTTCACGGCCCTCTCCAAAGGGAAATCCCGTGTCACCAGTATCGGCAGGCGGGCGCGGATTTTCCAGTCTGGCCATGCACTTTGCCCCTCCAAGGCTCGCGGCAGTACAATGCGCTCAGTCTGCTTCGCTGATACGCCTGTAAAAGGCGTGCCGAAGACCTGCCTGTTCATGCTTCGCGACTGCGAAGCGTACCGATCAAAGCGACAAGTCGAGGGATCGCTGAGCCCATGCGTGCCAGTCAACTGCTGATTTCCACTCTCAAGGAAACCCCGTCCGACGCCGAAGTCGTCAGCCACCAGCTGATGCTGCGGGCCGGTTTCATCCGTCGCCTGACCTCCGGCCTCTACACCTGGATGCCACTGGGCCTGCGCACGCTGCGCAAGGTCGAGCGCATCGTGCGTGAAGAGATGGACCGCTCCGGCGCCCAGGAACTGCTGATGCCAGCCGTGCAGCCAGCCGAGCTGTGGCAGGAGTCCGGTCGCTGGGAGCAGTACGGCCCCGAGCTGCTGCGCGTCGTTGACCGTCACCAGCGCGACTACTGTGTCGGCCCGACCCACGAGGAAGTCATCACCGACCTCGCACGTCGTGAGCTGAACAGCTACAAGCAGCTGCCGGCCAACTTCTACCAGGTCCAGACCAAGTTCCGCGACGAGATTCGTCCGCGCTTCGGTGTGATGCGCTCACGCGAGTTCGTGATGAAGGATGGTTACTCCTTCCACCTGGGCGAAGAATCCCTGAAAGAGACCTATCAGGTGATGTACGACACCTACGTGCGCATCTTCACGCGCCTGGGTCTCGACTTCCGTCCCGTCATCGCCGACAACGGCTCCATCGGTGGCACCGGCTCCCACGAATTCCACGTGCTGGCCGCCTCCGGTGAAGACGCCATCGCCTTCTCCACCGGCTCCGATTTCGCCGCCAACATCGAGAAGTGTGAAGCGCTGCCGGCACCGCTGGGCGAGACGCCTGAGCGCGCGGCACCGACCCAGGAGATGCAGCTGGTCGACACGCCGAACGCCAAGACCATCGCCGCGCTGGTCGAACAGCACGGCCTGGACATCAAGAAGACCGTCAAGACGCTGATCGTCAAGGCGGCCGAAGGCGTCGAAGGTGGTCTGATCGCACTGATGGTGCGTGGCGACCACGAGCTGAACGAGATCAAGGCCGAGCACCTGCCGCAGGTCGCCGAGCCGCTGACCATGGCCAGCGACGAGGAAGTGCGCGCCGCCGTCGGTGCTGGTTTCGGCTCCCTCGGTCCGGTCGGCCTCGAGATGCCGATCATCATCGATCGCAGCGTCGCGCTGATGAGCGATTTCGGTGCCGGTGCCAACATCGAAGGCAAGCACCACTTCGGCCTCAACTGGGAGCGCGATCTGCCGCTGCCGGAAATCGCTGATATCCGTAACGTCGTCGCCGGTGATCCGTCACCGGACGGCCAGGGCGTGATCGACATCGCACGCGGTATCGAGGTGGGTCACATCTTCCAGCTCGGCACCAAGTACTCCGAAGCCATGAACGCCACCGTGCTCGACGAGAACGGCAAGGCGCAGCCGCTGTCCATGGGCTGCTACGGCATCGGCGTGACCCGCGTGGTCGCCGCTGCCATCGAGCAGGGCAACGACAAGGGCGGCATCGTGCTGCCGGAAGCCATCGCGCCCTTCCAGGTCGCCATCGTGCCGATGAACGCCCACAAGTCCGTGCGCGTCAGCGAGACTGCCGAGCGCGTCTATCAGGAGCTGACCGCCGCCGGTTACGACGTGCTGCTGGATGATCGTGATCTGCGCCCGGGCAACAAGTTCGCCGACGGCGAGCTGCTGGGCATTCCGCATCGCCTGGTGATCGGTGACCGCGGTCTCGACAATGGCGAGTACGAGTACAAGGGTCGCACCGATGGCGAAGCGACCATGATCGCCGTCGACAGCCTGCTGGACTTCCTGGCCGAGCGCAGCGCGAGCTGAACTCGAGCAGCCTGAGCCACTGGCTCACGGCTGACGCTATCGCAGTACCCAAGACAGCCCGCTCCTCTTCTCGAGGGGCGGGCTGTCTCGTTATCTGCCTTCCTAGAACATCCCATTACCGTCAACGCCGCGGTAACGGCATAATGGCGCCATGACTGATAAGCAGGGACTGCGCATGACCATCTCATCGATTTCCCCTTCAGCGCCGCCCGCAAAAGGCGCTGCAGGTGACACCCCACTTCGCCGCCTGCGCCCGTGGCTGGCCGCTGTCCTGCTGACGTTGAGCGCCGCGTCTACCGGACTGACAAGCCCCCCTGTGCAGGCCGCCGCCGCTATCCCCGAGCATGGGCTATCGCCGGGGCTGCGTGACAGCCTGCGCGAGGCCTTGGCCGAGCCCGAGGCCTTCGAGGACCCCATCGATGCCCTGCACTGGGTATTGAGCATGCAGCAGCGTCTGGAGCGCTACATGCCCGACCGCGCCGCGCGCATCGACCTGCTGCGCAAGGTGCGCCGCGAAGCGACGCGCACAGGCCTGGCGCCGGAGCTGATCCTGTCCGTCATCCAGGTCGAGAGCGCCTTCAAACCCACCGCGGTCTCCCACGCAGGTGCCCGCGGCCTGATGCAGGTCATGCCGTTCTGGAAGCGTGAGATCGGCGAGCCCGACGACAATCTGCTCGATCAGGACACCAGCCTGCGTTACGGCGCCACCATCCTTGCCCACTACCTCAAGCGCGAGAAAGGCGACATCACCGATGCGCTGGCACGCTACAACGGCAGCCTCGGCAAGACCTGGTACCCGGAGCGGGTGATGCGCGCCTGGACCACCCGCTGGTGGTATCAGGCGCCGGCACCCTTCGTCGCCGAACGCACGCCCGAAGGCCTTGTCGACACCGCTGACGAAGACGCGTCACGACGCGCCGAGACCAGCAGCACTGAGCCAGGCCAGGAACCGCTCGCCGCCGAGGACACCTTCGACGGCCCTGCCAACCGCTCGCTGGCCGCCGGCGGCAGCCCCTGACAGGCCCGACAGCGCCTGACAGACCCGACAGCAGGTGATGACAGCAGCTGTTGACGAGAAAAGCAGCAGACACGAAAAAGCCTCGCCCGGAACACCGGGCGAGGCTTTTTGCTTACCGCTTGCGATCAATCCCGCTGATCGTCAGACCAGGGTCGGGCCTGCCGCGATGATCGCCTCATCCACGCCGGCGAACTTCTTGAAGTTCTCGACGAACTTGGCTGACAGGTCACGCGCCTTGCTGTCGTAGGCGGCGCGGTCTTCCCAGGTCTCACGCGGGTCGAGCAGGCTGGAATCGACGCCCGGCACGCGTACCGGCACATCCAGGTTGAGCACGTCGATGTGACGCGTCTCGATGTCCGCCAGCGCACCGTTCTGGATCGCGCTGATGATGCCGCGCGTGGTCGGGATGGAGAAGCGTGAGCCGCCCTCACCGTAGGAGCCACCGGTCCAGCCGGTGTTGACCAGGTAGACGCGTGAGCCGAAGGCATCGATGCGCTTGATCAGCAGGTCGGCGTATTCACGTGCCGGACGCGGGAAGAACGGCGCGCCGAAGCAGGTGGAGAAGGTGGCTTCGAGACCGGCGGTGGAGCCCATCTCGGTAGAGCCGACCTTGGCGGTGTAGCCGGACAGGAAGTGGTAGGCCGCGGCCTGCTTGCTGAGCACGGACACCGGCGGCAGCACGCCGGACATGTCGCAGGTCAGGAAGACGATGGCATTCGGCTCGCCGGCACGGTTTTCCGGCACGCGCTTCTCGATGTGCTCCAGCGGGTAGGCGGCACGCGAGTTCTGGCTCAGACTGTCATCGCCGTAATCCGCGCCACGACGATCATCCAGCACCACGTTTTCCAGCACGGCACCGAACTTGATCGCGTTCCAGATCACCGGCTCGTTCTTCTGGGACAGGTCGATGCACTTGGCGTAGCAGCCGCCTTCGATGTTGAAGACGGTGCCTTCGCCCCAGCCATGCTCGTCATCACCGATCAGGTAACGCGCCGGGTCGGCGGACAGGGTGGTCTTGCCGGTGCCGGACAGGCCGAAGAACAGCGTGGTCTCGCCGTCGTCACCGACGTTGGCGGAGCAGTGCATCGGCAGCACGTCCTTTTCCGGCAGCAGGAAGTTCTGCACCGAGAACATGGCCTTCTTCATCTCACCGGCGTAACGCATGCCCGCCAGCAGGACGCGGCGACGCGCGAAGTTGATCAGCACGACGCCGTCGGAGTTGGTGCCATCACGCTGTGGCTCGCAGGTGAAGTGCGGCGCGTTGAGGATGGTCCACTCGCTCTTGTCCTTGGCATTGAAGCTGTCCGGACGCACGAACATGGTACGCGCGAACAGGTTGTGCCAGGCCGTCTCGGTGGTCACGCGGATCGGCAGGTAGTGCTCGAGGTCAGCGCCGACATGCAGCTCGGAGACGAAGCTGTCGCGCTCGCCGAGGTAGTCCTCGACGCGTTCCCACAGGGCGTCGAAACGCTCCGGGCTGAACGGGCGATTGACGCTGCCCCAGTCGATGGCGTCCGAGGTGGACGGCTCGTCGACGATGAAGCGGTCGTTCGGGGAGCGTCCGCTACGGGCGCCCGTCTCCACGACCAGCGCGCCGTTGTCGGCCAGACGTCCTTCGCCGCGAGCCACTGCCAGCTCGATCAGCTCTGCGCTGCTGAGATTGGTGTGAGTGGTCACCGCACTGTCTTGATGCTTGCTCATTCGCGTCTCCGCGGCTCAGGGCCGCCCTCTCTCTTGATGGCTGAAGCCAGATGCCCGAGGTACATGCCACAGGCTTATTTTGTGATCGATCGTTGCTGCCCGATCGCGCATGACGGCATGCCATGACACCGTCGATACCACCAGCACAGGGCATCCGGCCCTGTGCTGGCAAGGCATTATGGCAAAAAGGGTGTCGGGCGGAAACGCCCATTGTTGCAACACTTTGGCGCAGTCGCCGTCGCCTGACGGACGACGATATGTCAGACAATCATCATCCCCGTGGCCAGCCGCCGGCGCGTCGGGAAATGCTCAATGCACGACGGGGCTTTCGGCGTCAGGATCTTCGATGATCGTTTCCACTTCCGCGGCACTGAAGGAATAGCGGGTATGGCAGAAGTGACACTGGGTGGCCAGCTCGCCCTGCTCGGCGACGATCTGACGCAGCTCGTCGGCGGCGATGCTGTGCAGGGCAGCGCCCAGACGCTCGCGCGAACAGGTGCAGCCGAAACGCAGCGCCTTGGGTTCATAGATGCGCACGGTTTCTTCGTGATAGAGACGATGCAGCACTTCCTGCTGGTCCAGCGTCAGCAGCTCCTCGGCCTTGAGGGTCTCGGCCAGATGCACGACGCGCTCCCAGGCATCCGGGTCCTTGTTGGCGTCATCGTTGGGCAGCTGCTGCAGCATCACGCCGCCGGTGCGCTTGCCATCGGCCATCAGCCACAGGCGGGTCGGCAGCTGCTCTGACTGGCTGAAGTAGCTCTCCAGACAACCGGCGAGGCTGTCCTGATCGATGGCCACGATGCCCTGATAGCGCTTGCCTTCACGCGGGTCGAGGGTGATCACGATCTGCCCCTGGCCGACCAGCTCCTGCAGGCTGGACTCTTCCGTCGGCAACACCGCTTCATCGCTGAGGCGTGCGATGGCGCGCAGCTCACCGCCGGGGTTCGACTCGGCCATCAGCTGGCGCACGACACCGGTGCCGCGCACTTCCAGCGTCATGGTGCCATCGAGCTTGATGGTCTCGGTCAGCAGCGCCACGGCCGCCAGCATCTCGCCCAGCTGGCGCGAGATGGCCTGCGGGTAGGAGTGACGATCGAGCACCTCGGCGTAGGCCTTGTCGAGTGTGACGATCTCGCCACGCACGTTGGTGGCATCGAACAGGAAGCGCTGGATCTGATCGAAGCTCGGCGCGGCCGCATCGTCAGTGGAATGGGAATCTTGCATGTCGTGTTCGCTCATTGAGGGACCTCAAGGCAGGCGTGAAGGGAGAGCGCACAAGCGCTCCCATGTCAGGCCGCCAACAACGATGTGCTGACACACATCGGTATGGAAATTGTGCCGGTCGGTGCCAAGGCACCCGGCGGTGACTCGCTCTGGCTCAGCTATCGGCATCCTGGCGCTGGAAGCGATGGATGTTGCGACGCTGTTTCTTGTCAGGACGGCCGGGAGGCGGCGTCATGCCCTGATTGCCGAGGCGACGCGTCTCGGCCTCACGCTCACGGCGCTCGCGGGACTCCTGCGTCTCCTGATAGAGCTTCTGGGCCTCGGGGGCGCCACGGCGCTGGTCGCTGAGGGCCAGCACCTCGACAACGAGGCGATCCCAGCCCTGCGGCACCTCGATCACGGCGCCGACCTCGACGGTCTTGGAGGTTTTCACCTTGCCGCCGTTGTACTGGATCTTGCCGCCTTCGATGGCCTTCTTGGCCATGCCACGCGTCTTGAAGAAACGCGCCGCCCACAACCACTTGTCGATACGTACCTGATCGCTCATGACGCCTCCTTGCCCTCCCCGTCGCTCGAGACTCCGGCATTGGCCACCTCAGGGCCCGCCCCCTCGGTCAGCACTGCAAAGCCGTCCAGGCCGTGCACACGCTCGAAATCACGCGCAGGGCGCTTCGAATCCGGCTGACGCACGCCCAGCAGATGGGCAATGCCATAGGTGTGGGCACTTTCCAGCACCTGGGGATTGTCATCGATGAACAGGGTACGCGCCGGATCGAAGGGCTCGATCTCGTTGAGCTTGTGCCAGAAGGCCTGCTCTTCCTTGGCGTGGCCCAGATCCGCGGACGACACCACGGCGTCGAAGTAGTCGCCCATGCCGGTCAGCGCGAACTTGAGATCGATGCCATGACGGTCGGCGTTGGTCGCCAGCACCACGCGTTGCGGCTGATCGCGCAGCCAGGCGAGGAAGTCCTCGGCCTCATGGCGATAGCCGATCAGATGCTGCACTTCACGCTTCAGGGCGACGACGTCGAGCTCGAGCTCACGGCTCCAGTAATCGAGGCTGTACCAGTTGAGCGTGCCGGACTCGCTGATGATGCGCGCCTTGAGATCGGCCTGCAGCGCCTCATCGAGGCGGTGCAGCTCGCAATAGCGCCTGGGCAGGTGTTCGAGCCAGAAGTGGCTGTCGAAGTGAAGGTCAAGCAGAGTGCCGTCCATGTCCAACAGCACGGTGTCGATAGTGTTCCAGTCAAGCATCGGATTCTGTCAGCCAGAGGGAAATTTGGCCTCATAGTGTAAAGCATGGCCCACGGGCGCGCATGTGCAACGAGGAGTGATGACGGCTTGTGATTGCCCCGCTCGCGGCGGCCTGCCACGATGAGCGACAGTGTTCTCTCTTCTCATACTGCCTCGCGAGGACTTGCGATGGATGATGCGCCAGATACCGTTCACCCGACCATGAATCATTCAGACACCAGCCACACGCTGACGCCGCCGCGGATCGACTCACGCCGCGAGGTCGCACGCTCGCGCCTGTTCGCCGTCGAAGCGCTGGAATTGACCTTCTCCAATGGCGCCACCCGCAGCTTCGAGCGCCTCAAGAGCGGCGGTCACGGCGCGGTGATGATCGTCGCCATGCCCGACCCCGACCACGTGCTGATGATCCGCGAATATGCCGCTGGCCCTGAGCAATATGTGCTGACCCTGCCCAAGGGACTGATCGACCCGGGCGAGGACCCGGTGACCGCCGCCAATCGCGAATTGATGGAAGAATGCGGTTATGGCGCGCACAACATCGAGCCACTGGCCGAACTGAGCCTGGCGCCCAACTACATGGATCACCGCATGAACGTGATGCTGGCGCGCGATCTGTTCGAAAAGCGCCTGCCGGGCGATGAGCCGGAACCGCTGGTCGTCGAGCGCCACCGCCTCGATGAACTGCCGGCGCTGTTGGCGCGTGAGGACTTCCACGAGGCGCGCGCGATCGCGGCGCTGTTCATGGCCCGCGAACGCCTGCTGGCCGGGGAAGATACCTACAGCCCGCGCTGGTGGTAGGGGCTTGATGGCAAGCGCTGTTGGCAGGCATTGATGGCAAGCACGGGTAACAAGTACTGGCCACAAGCGCCCGAGGGCCCAGCCCCCTTCCCTCCTGCCCCTCACACCCTGCCTTGCATGCTCCCATACGACGACAAGCCCCCGCCAATGGCGGGGGCTTGTCGTTTCACTCGCGATGCGCTCAAGCGGGTCGTGCTGGCGACTCGTTCAGGCACCGCAAGATCCATTGCGGGTCTGGCCTGAGACCAGACCGTCAAGGCACGTTTATTCGGTCTTCATGCTGCCATCAGCGGTGTTGGACGAACCGGATTCCGGGCTGACGCCCATATGGTCTTCGCCTTTATCCATGACCTTGCCGTGCTTGGCGGACTCGGACTGGGCCGTGCCACCTTCCACCATCATGGAATCCTTCTTGGTATTGGCAGAACCACTCTCGGTGTTGCGTTCGGCGTCGTCATGCACCTTGCCATCTTCATGACCCGCAGCAGTACCGCCCTCTACCTTGGTGGAGTGGGCGCCAGTGTTGGCGGAACCGGTGTTGCTGGATTCGTGGTGCTCGGCAAAGGCAGCGGTGGTCGGCAGTGCCAGGGCAGTCGCGAAAAGTGCAGCAGTCAGCTTCTTCATGATCCATCCTCCAGTAGCGGTCTGTTGCAAGAGACGAGCAGATGATTCGCTCGGCCGTTGCCGGTAAGCCTTCAGAAATCCCGAGACTGGATGTCTCGAGTTCCAGGCTCCACAAGACGCTCCTAACTATCTCAACGACGTCTTGTGGTACTGCGTCAAATCTTTGCGGCGCATGTATCGAACACCCTCTAGCGCGTCGGCTGCTTGTCGGAGCAGTCTTCAAAAAACGTCACCAGAGTTGTACCCGAACCTGCTGATGTCATTCTTGACGAAAGCGCCAATCTGCCGAGGCATGTTGCGTCACATGCGCCCTGATGCCTAAAGATATGGAACTACAGGGCCAGACTTTCAAGCAGAGAAGGGAAAGAAAAATATCTTTCTTCCAGATTTCCTATACAAGAGTGAGATATCGGCTCGCGTTTAATTAGCGCCCATATGGGCTGCTGGCCGCTCATCAGGCGGCTTGCCGCGCATCGGTTGCCTGACGCCATGCGTCAAGTGACGCAAGATGGCTTGCAGTATTTTACTCAACGAAACATTTTGTAACCCTATGACTCCACGACATCGCCCATCTCTGCGGTCATCGGCAGTGGTCGCCACACCTCCCTCTGCAAGCACCGCCATCACCTGAATGACAGGAGACTCACATGCCAGACGTGCTGATCGGGGGACTCGCAGGACAGGGACCCAAGGGCCACATCACGCTAGCCGGGGCACTGGCCAATCGTCACGGCCTGGTCGCCGGTGCGACAGGTACCGGCAAGACCGTCACGCTGCAGGTGCTGGCTGAAGAGTTTTCGCGCATGGGAGTGCCGGTGTTCACCGCCGACGTCAAGGGTGACCTCTCCGGTATCGCCGCGGCGGGTAACCCGCATCCGCGCGTCGATGAACGCCTCGCCAGCCTCGGCATCAATGACTGGCAGCCTCAGGCCGCGCCCGTCAGGCTGTGGGATCTGTTCGGCAAGAGCGGACATGCGGTGCGCGCCAGCGTGGCTTCCATGGGGCCTGAGCTGATGTCGACCCTGCTGGAATTGAACGACACCCAGAGTGGCCTGATGCACCTGGCCTTCGATCATGCCGAGCGTGAAGGGCTGGAGCTGATCGACCTCAAGGACCTGATCAGCCTGCTCAAGCATATCGAGCGTGAGCGCGAAGGCTTCGAGGAGCGCTATGGCAGTGTCAGCCCCCAGAGCCTCGGTGCCATGCTGCGCCGGGTGCATGTGCTGGCCACCCAGGGCGGCGAGCGCTTCTTCGCCGAACCGGCGCTCGACATCAATGACATGCTGGCGACCACGGGCGAGGGAGACCAGACACGCGGCTTCATCAATCTGCTCGATGGGCGTGAGTTGATGCAGAGTCCACGCCTCTATACCACCTTCCTGCTGTGGTTCCTGTCGACGCTCTTTCGCACCCTCCCAGAACGCGGCGATGCCGACCGCCCGGTGCTGGTCTTCTTCTTCGACGAGGCCCACCTGCTCTTCGATGCCGCTCCCAAGGCATTGCTTGAGCGCCTCGAGCAGACGGTGCGCCTGATTCGCTCCAAGGGGGTCGGCGTCTACTTCGTGACCCAATCCCCCGCCGACATCCCCGATGACGTGCTCGGCCAGCTGGGCAACCGGATCCAGCATGCCCTGCGCGCCTTCACTCCACGCGACCAGAAGGCCGTCAAGACCGCTGCCGAGACCTTCCGCCCCAACCCGGCCCTCGATACGGCTCAGGTGATCACGGAGCTGGGCGTGGGCGAGGCACTGGTCTCGGTGCTCGACAGCAAGGGCACGCCCACCCAGGTGGAGCGCACCTTGATCGCGCCGCCGCGGGGGCGGATCGGCCCGTTGAGTGACAGCGAGCGCACAGCGCTGCTGGCAAGCTCATCACTGGCCGGTCGCTACGATGAGGTGATAGACCGTGAATCGGCTCACGAGCGTCTCGAGGCGCAACTGACGAGCTCGGCGACGGCCCAGGTTCGGCCAGAGGAGACACCAGCGGCTACGCCTGACACCACGCCGCCTGCCACAGAACGGGATGGAAGCGCTCAAGCCGCTGCCAGCCGCGACTCCGAGCAAACAAGTCCGGTGGCCGAAAGCGCCCCACGCTCCGGTGGCAGGCAGCGTCAGGGTGTCATGGAGACCCTGCTCAAGTCCGTGATGCGCGCCTTGGGGTCACAGCTGGGACGGACCCTGATTCGCAGCCTGCTGCGCTCCTTCACTCGCCGCTGAGGCTCGCTCCTTTCAGTCTGATACCACGCCAACAGCGTGACGCCTCGCCAACAGCCTGAAGCGCTCACTGGCAAGGAAAGGCTTTTCCCGGCAAGCAAGCTCTCGAGACTGAGAGACTCATCCTTCACGAAAAGCAGGACATCACCCATGGTCATTTGACCATGGGTGATGTCCTGCTTTCGCTATCCAAGGCTGCTGACATCATATCGTCGCGCAAACTTCATTCGCTCTCGGCAAGGAGACGCCATACTGATGATTGCTGCTTACCGGCAGCACACCATGACACACACGCGCTTGCCACTACTCTCGGGGAGACTTGACGATGTGCATGAGCAATGAAGCATTGGAATTGTGGCTGAACGACAACTGGTTCTCGATCGAACTGGCGTTGGAAGCCATCGATATGGAAGCGACAGCGGAACCTCAGCTGGCAGAAGCCGCTTGAGCCAACAACGATACGCATGACAACAGCGGGATCCTGCCTGCCCCACCGGTGACATCAGGTGTGAAACGGCACAGGACACGGATGACAGGACAAGCGGCACACAGACTCTGCCACGCATGACGACGCATCATGGTGGGCAGAGAAAGAACTTGTCGGGGAGGCCGTCGATCAGCCATCGACCGGCCTCCCCGTTTCTTTTGTACCACCACCAGAGTCACGGCCTGGCGCGCCTCCAATCCAGTCGCACCTCGAAAAGCCCCGCCAGTCTTACGTGTATGAACAGTTGATTTCCTGCCCCGGCAAAACGCCCGTTCATCGCTCCCAACCGCCATACTCTTTTTTTGGTCATTCCCTCTCCCCGCAACATGCAAGATAAGGATGTCACATGCTGCCTACTCCGCCCGCGCGACCACCCTCTTCGGGGCATTCGAGTCCCGTTGATACCTCAGAGCTCTCGCCACAAGCCGCCGCCGCGACTGTCTTCCTCAATGAGAATCTCGGACCCGCCCAGCTGCAAGCGCTGTTTGCCCTGACACTCGCGCCTGCGGGAACCTTCAGCGAACAGCTCAGAGAGTACCTGGTGACCGCTTGCCGCCTGCTGGGGATGACCACCGGCATCCTCGGCCACGCTGAGGCCAATCGCTATGAAATCATGGCGGCGGTCAATCCGCCGCCCGGCAAGGTCGAGGGCGCGATCGCACCGCTGAACGAGACCTACTGCAATGAAGTCGTTGAGCAGGCTGGCTGCATCGCCTACGCCAATATCGCGACCACGCCAGCACTCGAGGCTCATCCGGCCCTCAAGTCGATGCCCTTCCAGAGCTATATCGCCGCCCCGGTATGGACCGAAGGCCGTCTGACCGGCACCGTCTGCTTCGGCGACAACTCACCGCGCGCGGCAGATTTCAGCGCCAGCGATCGTGCACTGGTCGAGACACTGGCCAGCCTGCTGGGAGGCTTGATCGATCGCGAGAATGCGCGCAAGCGGCTGACCAGTGAACTGAGCAACCTGCGCCTCGCCTACCAGGAGATGGAGCTGCTGTTCTCGCGCTGCCAGCTCCCGATGGCGATCATGGACTTCCATGGCCATTGGACACGTCTCAATCCGGCGCTGGCCCAACTGCTGGGGACGGAGAGGAGTGAACTGCAGCGTGGCGCGCTGGAGGATGTCTCCCACCCTGCTGACATGCAGGCCTGTCAGGAGGCGCTTCTGGCCATGCAGGCCGGCGAGATCACCCACTTCGAGCAGCCGCATCGCTATCTGGGCAGACAGGGGCAGATCATCGAAGTCATGCTGCATCTGGATGTGATCGACAGCCACTCCGGCGTCATTCTCAGCCAGCACCAGGATCTCAGCGAGCAGCGCTCCCACGAGGAGAGCCTGGCCCGCATGCGGCACAAGCTGGCCAGCATGGCGCCCCCGGGCCCGGCCGTGCCGTCGGTGCTGGACAAGCTGTTGCCCACGGAGATCTTCGAGCAACAGCTGGATGGTGAAATTGCGCGCAGTGCGCGCCATGGGCAGCCACTGTCGATTCTGCTGCTCAACGTGGATGCCTTTACCGACTTCAATCGCCAGTACGGCCGCGCCGCAGGAGACCGTGCTCTGCAGCAGGTCTCCACTATCCTGCGCAACGCGACACGCAAGAGCGACCTGCTCAGCCAGCGTGATGATGGCTCGCTGATTGCGGTGCTGGGCCAGACAGATTCCAGCGGCGCCATCATCCTCGCCGAGCGCGTCCGCCATGCCACGGCAGAACTGCATGGTCTCGACGGGCCGGTCACCTGCAGCATCGGGCTGACCTGCTATCATCCGGCACCCGATACGCTCACGCTGGCCAACCGTCTCGAGCTTTGCGAGCGCGCCCAGCACGCACTCAAGAAGGCCAAACGCCAGGGACGCAATCGCGTGCGCTTCCTGGAGCTTGAGCCGGTCATCCCGACGGACACCTTCGCAAGCCCCCAGTCACCGAGCGGCTTCCCCTCACCCGATCTGCCCTGAGTGGCGCCTTTCGTGTGTGCGGCCTGCCGCGGATGCCCTTCAGGCACCTCCCCATCAACGACAACGGCCACCCCAAGGGGTGGCCGTTGTCGTTTGACTCACTCAGCACTCACTCAGTACTCACAAAGGAGACATACAGGAGTCACACAGGCTTGCGCGGTGTTTCAGCGCAGAGGCCTGCTCAGAGACCGGGTCAGATATCTGAGACCGATTCTCAGTCCAGCTTGCTCAGGTCGCGCACGGCGCCCTTGTCAGCGGAAGTCGCCAGCAAGGCATAGGCCTTGAGCGCGGCGGAGACACGACGGTTGCGCTGGATGCTCGGCTTCCAGGCATCCTTGCCACGGGCATCCATCGCTTCACGGCGCTCATGCAGCTCACTGTCGCTCAGCTTGACGTTGATGGTGCGGTTCGGGATGTCGATCAGGATGGTGTCGCCATGCTCGACCAGACCGATGGCACCGCCCGCCGCCGCTTCCGGAGACGCGTGGCCGATGGACAGGCCCGAGGTACCGCCGGAGAAACGACCGTCGGTGAGCAGCGCACACGCCTTGCCCAGCCCCTTGGACTTGAGATAGGACGTCGGGTAGAGCATTTCCTGCATGCCCGGACCGCCCTTCGGCCCTTCGTAGCGGATGATCACGACGTCGCCTTCCTTGACCTTGTCGGCCAGGATGTCTTCCACCGCCTGATCCTGGGACTCACAGACGTAGGCACGGCCTTCGAAGACCAGGATGGAGTCATCGACACCAGCGGTCTTCACCACGCAACCATCCAGTGCGATATTGCCGTACAGCACGGCCAGGCCGCCCTGGGTGGAGAAGCAATGGTCGTAATCGCGGATACAGCCCTGGGCGCGATCACCATCCAGGCTCGGCCAGCGCGCGCTCTGCGAGAAGGCGGTCTGGGTCGGGATACCGCCCGGGCCGGCACGATAGAACTCGACGACTTCATCAGTGGGTGAACGCATGATGTCCCACTCTTCCAGCGCCGCAGACAGCGAGTCGCCGTAGACGGTCGGCACCGAGGTATCCAGCACACCGGCACGATCCAGCTCGCCCAGGATCCCCATGATGCCGCCGGCACGATGGACATCCTCGATGTGATATTTCTGGGTGTTCGGCGCCACCTTGCACATCTGTGGCACGCTGTGGGACAGCTTGTCGATGTCGGACATGGTGAAGTCGACACCGGCTTCCTGAGCGGCGGCCAGCAGGTGCAGGATGGTATTGGTCGAGCCACCCATGGCGATATCCAGCGTCATCGCGTTGGCGAAGGCGGCGCGGGAGCCGATGGCACGCGGCAACAGGTGCTCTTCGTTGCCTTCGTAGTAACGGCGCGCCAGCTCGACGATGCGATGCCCGGCGTTCTCGAACAGGCGACGACGATCGGAGTGCGTGGCCAGCACGGTGCCGTTGCCCGGCAATGCCAGACCCAGCGCTTCCATCAGGCAGTTCATGGAGTTGGCCGTGAACATGCCCGAGCAGCTGCCACAGGTCGGGCAGGCGCTGCGCTCGATCTCGGCGACCGTCTCGTCGTCGACGCTGTCATCGGCGGCGATGACCATGGCATCGACCAGATCGAGGCCGTGATCCAGCAGCTTGGTCTTGCCGGCTTCCATCGGGCCGCCGGAGACGAAGATGACCGGGATGTTGAGGCGCATGGCGGCCATCAACATCCCCGGGGTGATCTTGTCACAGTTGGAGATGCACACCAGCGCATCCGCACAGTGGGCATTCACCATGTATTCGACGCTGTCGGCGATCAGGTCACGCGACGGCAACGAATACAGCATGCCGTCGTGGCCCATGGCGATGCCATCATCGACCGCGATGGTGTTGAATTCCTTGGCGACACCGCCGGCCTTCTCGATCTCGCGCGCGACCAGCTGCCCCATGTCCTTGAGGTGGACGTGGCCCGGCACGAACTGGGTGAAGGAGTTGGCAACGGCGATGATCGGCTTCTGGAAGTCGCCATCTTTCATGCCGGTGGCGCGCCACAGGGCGCGAGCGCCGGCCATGTTACGACCTGCGGTGGTCGTACGGGAGCGATACTCTGGCATGGTAAACCTCATTCAATGCTTGGCCGCTCTCCTGTGCGAAGAGGGACTGATTCATGGAATTGCGCCTGGCAGGATCAGGAAACTGACGCCGCCCTTCTGCGCAATCCGCTGCAGAATCACTCCGCACGGGAGCGGCTTCTGTTTTGGTCAGGCGGCGCCCCGCTCGGGGTACGCACACCTGGTGTCCAGAGGAGACGCGTACCTCTTGGGTCAACGCTGTCTGCCTAGGGTCAATTCTGTCATGTACCGGCCCCGCTTGCCTACCAGATAGCACCGCCCACGCCATCAGTAGCCCCGAAAGATACCGACAAGCACCGAAAGCGTTGAATGAAGCGGTCTCTAGCGTGGGCCTGCGGCGGGAGGCGCTGATTACACTGAAGGACGACACATCAGGCAATGCCAGACACCCCACAAGGAACAGGAGTCACCCATGGCCGGAAAATTCGTCATCACTCGGGGCAAGGACAGCAAGTTCTACTTTGCACTGAAGGCAGGCAACGGCGAGAAGATCCTGCAGAGTCAGGGCTATGCCGACAAGCGCGGCTGCCTGAACGGCGTGGAATCCGTGCGCAAGAATGCCGTCGAGGAAAAACGCTTCACCCGGGAAGTCGCCAAGGACGGACGTTTCTATTTCACCTTGCTGGCCGCCAACAGCCAGCAGATCGGCCGCAGTCAGATGTACAAGTCGGAATCCGGCCGCGACAACGGCATCGCCAGCGTCGGGCGCAATGCCGCCGAGGCGGCCGTCCTCGAGCAACTCGACACCGCCTGAGCACGAGCCAGGCTGACCAGCTCCTTTCACGACCACCCTCCCGATCGCTCTTCCAATCGCTCTCCCAGACTTTCCCGGAATCGACAGACAATCGACAAACCCAAGCACAGCAAGAAGAAAGCACAGGCAGCAGAAAGCACAGAAACGACAGAGGCCCCGCCAATTGGCGGGGCCTCTGTCGTCTTGCGGCTGACTTCGGCGCTGGTGGAGCTCAGCATCTGGCGCTCAGAGCCTGGCAATCAGAGCCTGGCAATCAGCGCTTGCCACTCAGGGCTCGCCGCTGATCACACACCACTCAATGACGCTGGGCGCTGTCACTGTCGAAGACCACACGCGAGACATCCGCGTAGCGCGCCGCGAAGTGCACGATCATGCCTTCCTTCAGGTATTCCGGCAGCTCATCGTAATCGCGCTGGTTGGCCTGCGGCAGAATCAGCTCGTAGATATCACTGCGCCGCGCCGCAATCACCTTCTCGCGGATACCGCCCACCGGCAGCACCTGACCGGTCAAGGTCAGCTCACCGGTCATCGCCAGCCCCTTGCGCGGCGCCTGATGCTTGGCCAACGACATCAGCGCCGTGGTCATGGTCACGCCGGCGCTGGGGCCGTCCTTGGGCGTCGCGCCTTCAGGCACGTGCAGGTGAATGAAGGACTCGTTGAAGAAGTCCGGCTCGGCATCGTAGGCCTCGAGATTGGCCAGGGTGTAGGAGTAGGCGATGTTGGCCGACTCCTGCATCACGTCGCCCAGCTTGCCGGTCAACTTCAAGCCACGTGTCAGGCCATGCACCCGGGTAGCTTCGATGGGCAGGGTCGCACCGCCCATGCTGGTCCAGGCAAGCCCGGTCACCACGCCTTCGCCGGCCAGGACCTTCTCGCGACGGAAGATCGGCGCACCGAGGAATTCCTCGAGGTTCTTGACCGAGACCTTCACGGTCGGAAGCTCCTCTTCCAGCAACTTCACCGCCGCCTTGCGCACGATACGGTGCAGCTGTTTCTCCAGCTGGCGCACGCCGGCCTCACGGGCATAGCCCTCGATGACCTGACGCAGCGCGGCGTCACTCAGATTGATGCGCTTCTTGGGGATATTGTCGCGGGTCAGCAGCTTCGGCCACAGGTGGTGCTTGGCGATCGCCATCTTCTCCTCGGCGATGTAGCCGGAGAGGCGAATCTGCTCCATACGGTCCAGCAGCGGGCCGGGAATGCTGTCCAGCGTATTGGCGGTACAAACGAACAGCACCTTGGAGAGATCGAGGCGTACATCGAGGTAGTGATCGAGGAAGTCGACGTTCTGCTCCGGATCCAGCACCTCGAGCAGCGCCGAGGCCGGGTCGCCCTGGAAGGACTGCCCCAGCTTGTCGATCTCATCGAGCATGATCACCGGATTCTCGACCTTGACCTCCTTGAGCGCCTGCACCAGCTTGCCGGGCATGGCACCCACATAGGTGCGGCGATGGCCCTTGATCTCTGACTCATCACGCATGCCACCGATCGAGAAGCGATAGAACTCACGACCCAGTGCCTGGGCGATGGAGCGCCCGATGGAGGTCTTGCCCACGCCGGGCGGGCCGACCAGCAGCAGGATCGAGCCGCCGACATCGCCCTTGAAGGTGCCCTCGGCCAGAAACTCGACGATGCGTGACTTCACATCATCCAGCCCATCGTGATCGCGATTGAGAACGGTGCGCGCATGCGCCAGATTGAGCTGATCGGTGGAGGTGATGCCCCACGGCAGCGAGGTCAGCCAGTCAAGATAGTTGCGCGTGGTGCCGTATTCCGGCGAGCCGGTCTCCAGCACCGACAGCTTGTCGAGCTCATCATCGATGCGCGACTGGACACGCTCCGGCACCTTGAGCTCGTCGAGACGGCCGCGGAAGGTATCGACGTCGTTCTCGCGATCATCCTTGGAGATGCCCAGCTCACGCTGGATGACCTTGAGCTGTTCGCGCAGGAAGAATTCGCGCTGATGCTTCTCCATCTGCGCGTTGACCTGCTGGGAGATCTCGGTCTGCAGCTGTGCGACCTCGATTTCCTTGCGCAGCAGGGGCAGCACCTTCTGCATGCGCTCCATCACCGGCAGCGACTCCAGCACCTCCTGCAGCTCAGCGCCCTTGGCCGAGGTGATGGCGGCGGCGAAATCAGTCAGCGGACCCGGTTCATGCGGGCTGAAGCGGTTGAGGTACTGCTTGAGCTCCTCACCGTACAGCGGGTTGATCGGCAGCAGCTCCTTTATGCCGTTGATCATCGCCATCGCGTAGGCGCGCGCCTCATCGCTCTCGGCATCGACCGGCTCGCGCGGATAGGTGACCTCGACCAGATAGGGAGGCTTGCGCGACAGCCAGCGCGTGATGCGGAAGCGGCGCAGTCCCTGGGCGATGAACTGTACCTGGTCATCGCCGTCTTCAGGCTTGTGGACGCGTACGGCAGAGCCGATCTCGGGGAAGTGCTCGACCCCCAGCTCATCGACCTCGACATCGCCGACGAAGGCCAGACCGACAGCATGATGCGGCGTATTGCCGACCAGCTGCATGGTCTCGGCCCAACGCTGCTTGTTGATCACCAGCGGCTGGACCTGGGCCGGGAAGAACGGGCGATTGTGAATCGGCAGCAGGTAGATGCGCTCCGGCAGCTGGTCACCACTGGGCACCAGCCCACCCGAGGCGGAAGAAGAAGAAGGCTCTTGTGACTGGCTGTCATCCTCGAAGCCGGCAAGAATATCGTCGTTATCGGAAATCTCTTCGTGACGTGGCATGCAACCCTCATGAAACCAGGCCTCGGTTGAGGCGATCATCTCCCCCAATGCGGCCAGTGAGCCACTTTATCAAGGCAGGCTTGCCGCACCGGGGGCGCAACACTGCGTGTTCAGGGTGGCACCTGATGCGCCCCCTGGAAACGACAATGCCCGCCATGAGGCGGGCATTGTCGTTTCCAGCATACTGCGCGGCGCTCAGTAGATCGGGGTGCCGTTGATCTTCACGCTGTCACCGTCGATCTCGACCACGAGGTTGCGGTCGGCGGCCTGCGGAGAGACACCCGCCATCATGGCCATCATCGGCGGCACGTTGCGGAACTCGAAGCGCCCGCTCAGACGATTCAGGAAGGCCTGCTGACCCGGTACGGTCTGCAGTTCCTGGATGGTCAGATCAGTGATGTCGGCACCATCGAGAATCATCTGGCCATCACCTTGCATGTCGACACCGAAGGCATCGCTCTTGGCATTCAGCGATTCCAGCGTCATGCGCGGAGAGGTGCTCAGCATGGTGAACAGCGGCGCTTCGACCTTCTCGAGGATGGCGACCTGCTGCTCTTCGCTCAGCTCCTCGAACGGCTTGCCCGCTTCTTCCAGCAAGCCCTGCAGCTGGGTGATGAAGTCATAGACGGCCGCACCCTGCAGACGGTCGATCGAGATGGACACGTCGCCGCTGGCCATCTGCTGATCACCCGCACTGACATCCTGCACCGACAGCTTCATCAGATAGCGCAGCTCGGTCGGGTCCAGACGCGTTTCGCCGCTGTAACGGATGTCGCTGGCGACCACCGGCGGCTGACCGGTGCCGTTGTCGATGGTCAGGGTGTCCAGCACGATCTTGTCGTCCTGGCGGAAGTCATTGTCCGCCCCGCGATAGATGCCGTTGAGGCTCAGGGTGCCGACGCTGACCTTCTCGGCGCCATTGGTGATATCGAACGGCGTGATCTCACCATCCACGGTAATTTCCGGGGTGTCACCGCCATCGTGGGAGGCCAGCAGCTCACCGCCCTGGAAGTCGATGCGCGTGCCGCTCTCCGAGTCCTGCCAGTCGAAGGCCGGCAAGGTCAGGGTGGTGTCGCTGGCGCCGCTGAAGTTGTCGACGCTGCCATCGAAGGCGATCGCCTTGCCATCGCCGAGCACTTCGGCGAAGACATCGCGTGACGGCGTACCGTACAGCACCTTGACGTTGCCCTGCATGGTGGTCGACAGCAGGCCGTGGCCGGCTTCATAGGGCAGTACGATGCGCATGGGACCTTCACCGTCCCCGGTGGCGAGTTCCATCTCTACCCGGCCCGTGGAGCCGAACCAGCCGCTGTCGACATCCTCACGGGTCGCCTTGATGTCGGAGCTCCTGTCGAGCTCTGCCACCATGCGGGCCATCTCATCTTCAAAGCGCTGGCTTGAGTAAGCCACGCCGCCGACATAGCCGGCTGCCCCGATGACGACCACTGCCGTCGCGGTTACCAGTCCCTTGCCCATCGCATTAACCCTTGTCCGTTATTGGAGCATCACACCGTCTGCGCGGTGCCTCTTGTCGCATCTGCTTCCATCAGTGAAACATGTGCGTGAGCCTCGCCACCAAGGCAGCGAAGCGTCAGTGCAACCACAGCCACAGATGCATCGTCGACCAGGCATAGATACCGGCGAAGACGTCATCCAGCATGATGCCGAAGCCACCGGCAACCCGGCGGTCGGCCCAGCGAATCGGCCATGGCTTGAGAATATCGAAGACCCGGAAGACCACGAAGCCCCACAGCGCTGCCTGCCAAGAGAATGGCACGGCGGCCATCGTGATCCAATAGCCGACGAATTCGTCCCAGACGATCCCGGAGTGATCATGCACACCGAGATCGCGCGAGGTGCGATCACAGATCCAGATCCCGACCAGCGACGCGACCAGCACGATGGCCAGATACGGCCACAGCGTGAGGTTGGTCATCAGCCAGTAGAACGGGATTGCCGCGAGAGTACCGAAGGTGCCCGGTGCAAAGGGCGCGGTACCACTGCCCAGACCGAAGGCCAGGAAGTGGACGGGGCGCCGCCAGACACTGGCGGGAGCGCGATTCATGGTGCCACCCCGTTCGCGTTGCGTGGCGACGCATCGCCGCCGGAGCCGTCTGCCCTAGAAGCCTGCGTGGCAGAGACCTGTGTGACAGAAGCCTGCGAGGCAGAGAAATGCTGCCAGCTCTGGCCCGTCGCTGCCTGCTCAACGCCCTTGTCCATCAGCATCACGCGCGGCGCATCGCTGCCCGCCGCCTGCATGCGACCGATGACATTCAAGGACAGATTGAGCGAGCGCAGGGCGAGCCTGGCCGTCTCGAGATTCTCTTGGGGCAGCGTGAGCAACAGCTCGTAATCGTCGCCGCCATTGAGGACCGCCTCGCGGGCACCCTGCTCGCCCAGCGCCGTGACCAGCTCCGGCGCCAGCGGCAGTTCGCCAAGCTCCAGCGACGCCGACAGCTGACTGGCACGACAGATGTGTGCCAGGTCGCCCATCACGCCATCGGAGACATCCAGGCCCGCACTGGCCAGCTCACGCAGCGCCAGCCCCGCATCGACCCGCGGTTCTGGTCGCAGGTAGGCCGCCAGGCAAGGATTCAGCACATCGCGTACGCCATCCTGCCAGGCCTTGAGGCCAGCATGCGCCAGCCCCGGCAGGCCGGTGACCGCGATGAGATCCCCCTCACGGGCGCCGTCACGCCGAAGAATCGGGCGGGTCACGCTATCGGCCTGCTGGGCAGGCTCGAGTACGCACGGCAGCTCGCCATGCACGGTGATCGTGATGGAGAGCGGGCCGCGCGTGACGTCGCCGCCTACCAGCGCGATGCCGTAGCGATCCGCCAGCGCGTGGAAACCGGCTGCAAAACCATGCAGCCAGTCTTCATCCACGTCCGGCAACGTCAGGGCCAGCAACGCCCAGCGCGGGGTCGCGCCCATCGCCGCCAGATCAGACAGATTGACGGCCAGGGCGCGATGGCCAATGGACGCCGCAGGCGCATCCGGCGGGAAGTGCACCCCCGCCACCGAGGTATCGACACTGACCGCCATCTGCATGCCATCACTGGCGGCAAGAAGTGCACAGTCGTCACCCGGCCCCAGCAACACGCCCGGTGCCCCGGACAGATCGCGCTGGAAGTAGCGGGCAATCAGCTCGAATTCACCTGGCATGTCAGCGCAGGCGGGCCTGGGTCACCTCGGCACTGCGCAGCTTGACTGCCAGCTTGTCGAGGATCCCGTTGACGTACTTGTGCCCGTCGGTGGCACCGAAGGTCTTGGCCAGCTCGACCCCTTCGTTGATCGCCACGCGATACGGCACTTCCATGCGCTTGGACAGCTCGTAAGCGCCCAGACGCAGGATGGCCAGCTCGATCTCGTCGAGATCCTGCAGGCGACGGTCGAGCAGCGGGCTGATGCTGGCATCCAGTTCTTTCTGGAAGCGCGGCACGTTGTGCAGCAGCTCGTGGAACAGGGCCTGGTCGGCGATGCGCATCACCTCGACCCAGTTCTCGTGCAGCTCGACGTCATCGTCGACCTTTTGACCACGGAACTCGGCTTCGATGGTGGTCATGTTCTTGCCGGTCATCTGCCACTGGTAGATGCCCTGCACGGCCAGCTCGCGAGCGGCGCGACGCGCCTGCTGCTGCTTGGACGGCTCGCGCTCGGTACGTTCCTTGCGTTCGCTCACGCGTCACCTCCCATGGCCTTGAGCAGGGAGACCATTTCCATCGCCGCCATGGCCGCTTCGGTACCCTTGTTGCCAGCCTTGGTGCCGGCACGCTCGATGGCCTGCTCGATGGAATTCACCGTCAGCACGCCATTGGCGACCGGGGTGTCGAATTCGAGCTGCAGACGCGACAGCGCGGAGTTGCATTCACCGGCGACATATTCGAAGTGCGGCGTACCACCGCGGATCACCGCGCCCAGCGTGATGACAGCGTGCGGCTTGACCTTGGCCAGCACGGCCTTGACGGCCAGCGGAATTTCCCAGGCACCCGGCACGTGGATCAGGTCGATGTTTTCCTCATCGACGCCGTGGCGTACGAGAGAATCGACCGCGCCTTCCACCAGGCTGTCGACGACATGGTGGTTGAAACGCCCGACGACGATGACGTAACGGCCATCGACATTGGTGAAAGTGCCTTCGAGTTGAGCAATCGGTTGCATGGTCAGTCCACAATGCTAGCGCCCCGGAGAACCGGGGCGGGGATATCAATCATACCGGGGAAGGCCGCCAGAAGTGCGCAACCTCCCCCGCCATTTGGGGTGCCGAAGCGCTTACGCGCCTGCGGCGTCTGCGCCTGTCTCGCCTGCCGTGTCATCACTGCCGACCAGTTCGACCACTTCGAGGCCAAACCCGGACAGGGCAGAGAACTTCCACGGCGAGCTGAGCAGACGCATCCGGCCGACACCGAGATCCCGAAGGATCTGGGCACCGGTACCGGTGGTCAGATAATTGCCCGCACCATCGGATTCGTTGGTGCGCGGCGTACGACGTCGTCCGAGGAAGACATCGAGACGATCCTTGTAATCCATCGCGTCGCTGCCGGTGTCCAGCAGTACCAGCACGCCGGCATCGGCGGCGGCGACTTCGGCGAGCGCATCATTGAGCGCCCAGCTGCTGCTGCCCGGCTGACGCAGGGTCAGCAGGTCGCGCATCGGGTCCTGCACGTGCACGCGCACGGTGGTCAGAGACTCGGCGTCCGGCGTGCCCTTGACCAGCGCCAGGTGGTGACGGCCCTGGATGCGATCGCTGAAGCAATGCAGCGTCAGCTCGCCGAAGGCGGTCTCGACCTGCTCGCTGTCCAGCACTTCCACGGTCTGCTCATTGTGGATGCGATATTCGATCAGGTCCGCAATGGTGCCGACCTTGAGGTCATGCTCGGCGGCGAAGCGCTCGAGCTCTTCACGACGCGCCATGCTGCCGTCGTCGTTCATGACCTCACAGATCACGCCGGTCGCGCCAAAGCCCGCCATGGACGCCAGGTCACAGGCCGCCTCGGTATGGCCGGCACGACGCAGCACGCCACCCGGTTCCGCCATCAGCGGGAAGATGTGCCCCGGCTGGACGATGTCCTGCGGGCGCGCATTGCGCGCGGCGGCAGCCTGCACGGTACGGGCGCGGTCAGCCGCCGAGATGCCGGTGGTGACGCCTTCGGTGGCCTCGATGGAGAGCGTGAACTTGGTGCCGAAGCCGGAACCGTTGGCCTGAACCATCAGTGGCAGCTGGAGCTGTTCGCAATGCTCACGCGACATCGGCATGCAGATCAAGCCACGCGCGTGGCGTGCCATGAAGTTGATGTGCTCGGCTGTCACGGCTTCCGCGGCGATGATGATGTCGCCTTCATTCTCACGATCCTCGTCATCCATGAGGATGACCATCTTGCCTTGCCGGATATCCTCGACGAGTGCTGCGATGCCTGATAGCGCCATGCTTGCTCCACTTTACGGGCTGCGCCGGCCCATGCCGGACCCACGCGTATTATCAAAAAGTCGGGCGTCAGGGTACCCCGCCACCCCGTTTTGCGCCAGCACCCAGCGACGCCGCTGTCGCCAGACGGCGGCAAGTGCTTGCGTGACAAGAAGAAATCAGTCGCCGCTCTCCTGCGGGTCTGGCGATGCTACCGGCACTGCGGTGATGCGCCAATCACGCCCCACCGCCCGGATACCGCGAATCTCGACCCGTCGCTGCTGCGCCATGTGATCCAGCCCCGGCAGCGCCAGCAGCGGGCGAGCCTCGCCCCCCAGCAGCGTCGGTGCCATGAATATCTGCATCTCATCGACCAGCCCCGCATTAATCATGGCCCCGGCCAGCACCGCGCCGGTTTCCAGCAGCACCTCGTTGGCCTGCTCGTGCTCGGCCAGATAGCGCAGCAGGGCCTCGAGGTCCACGCGTCCATCTTCGCCGGCCGGCAGCGCCAACACCTCGGCACCGGCCGCCTCCAACAAGGTACGTCGCTCAGCCAGCGCCGCTGTCTCATCCGCGACACATACCAGCAGCGTACGACCGGATTGCGCCAGAATGCGCGCCGCCAGCGGCAGACGCAGATGGCTGTCCACCACCACGCGCAACGGCTGACGCGCCACCAGCGCCTCGAGCCCCAGCGGATGGTCTTCGAGCCCGAGCTGGTCGGCGCGCACATTGAGACGCGAATCATCGAAGATGACCGACTCGATGCCGCTCATCACCACGCTGGAGCGCGCGCGCAGACGCTGCACGGCACTGCGCGCTTCGGGGCCGGTGATCCACTGGGATTCGCCGGAAGCCATCGCCGTGCGCCCGTCCAGACTCATGGCCTGCTTGAGGCGCACGAAGGGCCGACCGCGCTCCATGCGTGACAGGAAGCCGGGATTGAGCGCTCGCGCCTCCTGCTCCATCACCCCGACCGTCACCGCGATGCCCGCGCCCTGCAGCAGCGCGATGCCGCGCCCGGCAACCTGCGGATTCGGATCACGCATCGCGATCACCACCCGCGAGACGCCCGCCGCGATCAGGGCCAGTGAGCAAGGGCCGGTACGCCCGGTGTGGGAGCAGGGCTCCAGCGTCACATAGGCCACGCAGCCCAGCGCGCGCTCGCCTGCCTCTGCCAGCGCATTGACCTCGGCATGCCCTTCCCCGGCACGCACGTGAAAGCCGCTCGCGATCACCTCGTCGGTCTCGGCCTCTACCAGGACACAGCCGACACGCGGATTGGGCTGCGTCGTGTAGCTGCCCAGTCGTGCCAGGCGCAGGGCGTGGGCCATGTGGCGCGCATCACGCGCCGAGGGAGCACTGCGGTCGTGAGAGTGGCTGTCACGGGGAGCATGAGAAGCATGAGGAGAAAGAGACATGCGATACCTTGGCGTGAAACGAGAGAAGGTCAGGCGTTGCCCAGACGGCAGACAATACCCCGAGGCCTGAGCCACGCAGCGTGACGCGACAGGGCCAGCAGGCGCAGGCCTCGAGGGCATCTGCAAGGATGCCTGTGGCGAGGCATCAGGGCCGCGCGTCTTCCTCGCCCGGCAGGAAGCTGGGTTCCTGGGCGAGACGGTCAATCTCGGCGCGGAACTCATCAAGATCCTGGAAGCGACGATAGACCGAAGCGAAGCGGATATAGGCGACCTGATCCAGCCGCTTGAGCTGCTGCATGACCTCATCACCGATGCGCCGCGCCTCGATCTCACGTTCGCCGGTGGCACGCAGACGCTGACGAATGCGCTCCACCGCGGCCTCGATCAGCTCGGAGGAAACCGGGCGCTTTTCCAGCGCGCGCAGCATGCCGGCACGCAGCTTGTGCTCATCGAAGCTCTCACGCGAACCGTCGCCCTTGACCACGCGCGGCATGACCAGCTCCGCCGTTTCGTAGGTCGTGAAACGCTCACCGCAGGCCGCGCACTGGCGACGCCGCCGCACCTGGTCACCCTCGACCACCAGTCGGGAATCCGTGACCTTGGTTTCATGAGTTCCACAGAAGGGACAGTGCATGTTGGAGAGCCTGCTTGGGTGCGAGGTGGCTGCGGCCCCGCGCGAAGCACAGCGAGGAAGTGGCGCAGCGCAGCCGAATGACAGCGAATGGCGGGTATTGTAACCGTTAAGGCACCGCCACGGGAGCCTATGTCAGCCCCGACATGACTGAACTAGCCTTGAGGAGCGCCCAAGGGGCGACAGGAGTTTCCTGGATTGTCGCCCCGGGGGGGCGGACACCGCGGCGAAAGCGTCCATCAACCTGCCGGCAGGCTTGAAATCCCCGCCCGATAACCGAAAGATGACATCAGGGTGCAGCGCCTCACAAGGACGCTTGCCCGAGCCGTGAAATCCTTTCACGACTGGCGGCAGATGATCTCTGCCGCGAGATTGATCACGATGACGCAAGGAGCTGCGACATGGGAATCATTGCATGGATCATATTCGGTCTTATTGCCGGCATCATCGCCAAGGTGATCGTGCCCGGCAAGGACCCGGGTGGCATCATCGTCACCAGCATCATCGGCATCCTGGGTGCCGTTGTCGGTGGCTGGGTCGGCACCCTGATGGGCTTCGGTGAAGTGACGGGATTCAATCTGGCCAGCTTTGTCATTGCCGTGCTCGGCGCCGTCATTCTGCTGATTCTGTATCGCGTGCTGCGCAAGTAAAGCATGTCATGAAGCGCAGTGGCGTCAGCTGGCCGCAGGCCACATGACGCCAGACAGGACGGCCAGCCGGCACATGCAGGCTGGCCGTCCTGCCTTGCAGGCTTGACGAATCTGGCCCGAGGCGTGCATGACTCATGAGTAAAGGCGCCAGGCCGTCACCCACGGGCGCCGCTGAGCGATGCGCCATTCAGGGATTTCACCAAGCGACGGCCAGCCGACTTCATCTGATATGTGATTTCCAGTCTTGCCACCGGCCCCGCAGGATTGCACCGGCGGGCTTCCCGAAGATCACCCGCGACACGCTCTGCCATTGCGGCTCACGAGGCAGAGTCTGACCGCTTTTGCTGCCACGAGGATTGCCCATGTCCGATACGTCATCTCCCGATCACTCGACATCCACTGCCTCAGATCCTGCGCCGAGCGAGGGCAGCGCCAGGCCACGCGCCAGAGTCTCTCTCGCCAAACGTCTCTCGCAAGCTGATTTCCAGGCGCACGCCACACGCCTGCTCGCCGAGATCTACCCACAGCGTCATGAAGAAGTCCTCAGACGCCTGGAGACGGTGCTGGATTTCCATCGCACGCGCCTCAACCCCCGCGTACCGGAAGGCGAGCCGCTCTGGAGCGAGCGCGACCAGTGGCTGATCACCTACGGCGACAGCCTGCAGCAGGAAGGCGAGGCGCCACTGGCGACCCTGCACGACTTCCTCGCCAGCCGACTGGACGACAGCCTGTCCGGTGTCCACGTGCTGCCCTTCTTTCCGTGGAGCAGCGATGACGGCTTCAGCGTCATCCACTATCGCGAGGTCAATCCGGTCCTCGGCGACTGGCAGGACATCCGGCGCCTGAGTGAGCAGCGCGACCTGATGGCAGACCTGGTCATCAATCACTGCTCGCGCGAGTCACTGTGGTTCGCCGATTATCTGGCCGGCGTGCAGCCCGGCCGCGACTACTTCATCGAGATGGACCCCGACACCGATGTCTCCGAGGTCGTGCGCCCGCGTCCATCTGCCCTGCTCACGCCGGTGCATACCCGTCGTGGCCTGCGCCATCTTTGGGCAACCTTCTCGGATGACCAGATCGACCTGAACTTCGCCAATCCCGATGTGCTGCTCGAGTTCATCGGCATCCTGCTTTACTACCTCGAGCAGGGCGCGGGCATCATCCGCCTCGATGCGGTGGCATTCCTGTGGAAACGCCAGGGCACCTCCTGCATCCACCTGCCGGAGACACACGCCGTGGTGCGCCTGCTGCGCGCCATCGTCGACCATCTGGCGCCGGGCAGCCTGTTGATCACCGAAACCAACGTGCCCCACGCCGAGAACATGTCCTACTTCGGGCTCGATCGCCTGTCACAGCACGACCTCACCGCCATCGAGGGCAGCGCCCAGGCCGATGAAGCGCACCTGATCTATCAGTTCACGCTGCCGCCGCTGACGCTGCACACCCTGACCTCCGGCGATGCCAGCGCCCTGACCCAGTGGGCCACCAGCCTGCCGTCCCTGCCTTCCGGCTGCAGCTACTTCAACTTCACCGCCAGTCACGACGGTATCGGCGTTCGCGCCCTTGAGGGCCTGCTGCCCGACCACGAGCGCGACACCCTGGTGCGGCTGGTGCATGACTTCGGTGGCTACGTCAGCATGCGCGCCAACCCGGGCCGCGCCGACACCCCCTATGAGCTCAACATCAGCTACTTCGATGCGCTCAAGGGCACGCGGCGCGGCCAGGACCCGTGGCAGATCGAGCGCTTCATCGCCAGCCAGACCCTGATGCTGAGCCTGCAGGGCATCCCGGGGCTGTACATCCACTCGCTGACCGCGACTCCCAACCACCAGGAAGGCGTCGAGCGCGATGGCCATCTGCGCGCCATCAACCGCCGCAAATGGCAGCGTGATGAACTGGAAGCGCTGCTGGCAAGCCCCAACACCGCGACCCATGAGGTCTTCCACGCCCTCAAGCGCCGCATGGCACTGCGCCGCAACGAACCCTGCTTCCACCCGGATGCCGACCAGAATGTCTTCGATGTCGGCCCGGATTTCTTCGTCTTCGAGCGCGTCACCCATGAAGGGCGACGCCTGCTGTTCGCCCTCAATGTCACCGATCAGCCGCGCGTACTGCCGCTGCCGGAAAGCTGGCAAGGCGTCGCGCTGACCGACCACCTGTGCCACGACAAGGCCTACGACCCCACCATGGCTCGCCGTCCCTATCAGGCGGCCTGGCTGATGGAGCAAACAGTGCGCCCGCCGGCCATCGAGGTCGTCTGACGCCCGCGTTTCTTCCTCTGCCTACGACAACGGGGCTGCCAGTGGCAGCCCCGTTGTCGTAGGTCTTGCTGTTTCCCGCCGCGAGCCTTACTGGTTGTCCAGCTCCACCGCTTCGTGCATGCGCTCGAGCAGGTCCGGCACGGCAGACTGCACCCGGTTCCAGCTCGGGATGAAGGGCTTGTCGCGCGGATTGTCGAGGAAGGCGCTGCCGGCATCCATGATGTTGGCGGCGAACAGCTCCACCGCCGCTTCCTCACTGTGGCGGTCCACCGTCAGGCCATTCATGACGGCATCGTTGTAGTAGGTCTCGATCAGGTCCAGCGCGATACGGTAGTAGGTGGCCTTGATGGTGCGGAAGGTCTCGCCGTGCATCTCGACGCCCAGCGTGGCCAGCTTGCGATACATGGCCTTGGCGATGTCCAAACTCATGCGATTCAAACCGCCCAGCGCATCTTCCTCGGACAGCGGCTGGTGCTTGTGATCGTAGGCATCGGCGATGTCCACCTGACACAGACGCTTGGTGGAGTAGTTGCGATGGACCTCGGACAGCACGCCGATCTCCAGCCCCCAGTCACTGGGAATGCGGATGTCCGCCAGCACGTCGGTGCGCATCGAGAATTCGCCGGACAGCGGATAACGATAGCTGTCGAGATAATCCAGGTACGGCAGCGGGCCATAGACCTTCTTGAGCGCACGGATCAACGGCGTGACCATCAGGCGTGCCACGCGGCCGTTCAGCTTGCCCTGGGCGATGCGCGAGTAGTAGCCCTTGCAGAACTCGTAGTTGAACTGCGGATGGGCTACCGGGTAGATCAGGCGCGCCAGCAGGCCGCGGTCATAGGTGACGATATCGCAGTCATGCAGTGCCACCGCCTCGGCGATGCCCGAGGCCTGGACGTAGCCTGAGCAGTACCAGACATTGCGCCCCTTGCCGGCTTCCATCGGCGCCAGGCCATGCTCGGTCAGCTCCTCATCCAGCGCCCGCAGACGCGGGCCGTCGTTCCACAGGATGCGGTGATGCTGCGGCAGATGTGAGAAGAACTCCTTGGCATGCTCGAACTGGTCACGGTCGGCGCGGTCCAGCCCGATCACGATCTCGCTGAGGTAGGGCACCTGCGCCAGCTCCTCGACGATATGCTTGAGCGCCGGGCCTTCCAGCTCGGAATACAGCGACGGCAGAATCAGGCTCATCGGTCGCTTGCGGGAGAAGCGCATCAGGTCCGCTTCGAGATCTTCCACCGGACGATCGGTCAGGTTATGGAAGTTGGTGATGATGCCATTCTGGTAAAAATCGCTCATGTCAGCTCCTTGTCATGCCGAAGACACGCATCAGGCAGGCGTCAGGCGCCCAGACCTCTGGATGTCCATTCTTCCGGCTGGCCATTGGCCAGCCAGTGACGCAATCCCTCGACCCATCCCTGCGGTCCGGGGAGATTGGCGCGAAAACAGCGGCGCTCATCCGCCAGTAGCGGATAATCGGCAAGCTCCCGATCACGCTGAGAGGTATCACCGACGCCGGGGATCAGCACAGCGTTGTCGACCGCGGCCAGCAGTGGCAGGTCATTGGCGCCATCGCCGAAGCCCAGCGTCCAGGGGCGCACCCGCTCGTAGAGCCGGTAGCGGGCGATCAGATAGCGCGCTGCCACGCCCTTGTCGCTGTCCCCGGTCACGTGATGGAAGCGCCCACCACGTGTCAGCTTGAGGCCATGGCTGGCCAGACGCGTGCGAAAGTCCTCGAGACGCTCCGGCGCGTCACGCCACACCAGCGGTTCACTGGCATCACGCTGTCCCGCCAGGGCCGCGTCGCCCTCCCCCAGCCCCGTCAGCTCGCTGATTCTCGCCACCGACATCGAGGCAAAGCCCTCGAAGGCGAACTCCCCGCTCAGCTCCTCCAGCACCGCGAGAATCCTGTCGCGGGGCATCGCCACCGCGATACGACACAGGCCGTGTGCGTCCGGGGCGCTGGCCTCTTCCAGCGGGTAGGCACTCAGCCAATCGGCCGGCAACGCCACCACGCCGCCGTTTTCGGCGATCCACGGCTGGCCCGCCAAGCCCAGCGAGTCCATCAGCGGCGCCAGTTCGGCCGCCGTCTTGGAGGTGTTGGGGACGATCCAGGCACCGCGCGCGCGCAGGCGGGTCAGCCAGCTGCGCGCCGCCCCAGGCGAGTAATCGTGGTGATCCAGCAGCGAGCCATCCAGATCGGTCAGCAACAACAGCGGTGCTTGAGTCTCTGACATGTGAACTCTCCTCGTGAAGTGCTGCAGCGTGTCGGGGGTCACCTCGACAGGATCTCGTGGCACCGGACAGGCATTGCAAGAGCATTGCAGGGAATGTGCCAAGATGGTGCAGCTGCCATGACAGCCTGCCCCTTCTCACCGTGGCTGTGTTTGTGCGTCCGCTCATTTGCACCATAAAAGAGCACAAAGCCTGCCATGCATGCCCCCTCGCCACACGACGGCGCAAATCTTTCGTCACCAACGACGACGCCCTCGCATCTGCGAGGGCGTCGAGTCTACGGCTAAGTCTGTTGAGACTAGACCAGCCACAGCGACAGTTGCGGCCACAGCAGCAACATCGCCAGCACGCACAGCTGGATGGCGATGAACGGCAGCAGCGAGACGAAGATATCCTTGAGACTGATGCCTTCCGGTGCCACGCCTTTCAGATAGAAGGCGGCAGGCCCGAAGGGTGGCGACAGGAAGGACACCTGCATGTTGACCGCGAACAGCACACCGAACCATACCGGGTCGTAGCCGAGCTGCACGATGATCGGCACGAAGATCGGCAGGGTCAGCATCGCGATGCCGATCCAGTCGAGGAACAGCCCCAGCAGCAGCAGGATCGCCATCATCACCATGATGATCGCCAGCGGCGGGATATCCAGGCCGAGAATCATGCTCGACACGAAGCGGTTGCCGCCCATCAGGTTGTAGACCCCGACCAGTGCCGCCGCGCCGATACCGATCCAGATGATCATGCCGCAGGTGTTCATGGTCTGGGACAGCGCACGCTGCATCAGGGTGATGGAGAACTCGCCGCGCAGCATCACCGCCACCAGCACGCCGAAGCTGCCCATCGCCGCGGCTTCGGTCACCGAGGCCACGCCACCGTAGATGGAGCCCAGCACCAGCCCCGCGATGACCGCCGGCACACCGATGGCCTTGAGCAGCTCACGCTTGCTCTGGAAGCTGGCGCGGCGCTCCTCCTCGGGCATCACCGGCCCCAGTGAAGGGTTGCGCAGGCAGCGGATCAGCACGTAGATGATGTAGCTTGCCATCAGCACGATGGCCGGGGTGATCGCCGCGGTGAACAGGTCCGCGATCGACTGGTTGGCGATCAGGCCATAGATGATCAGCACGATGGAGGGCGGCATCATGGTGCCCAGCGAGCCGCCGGCACACACCACGCCGATGGCGATGTGCTTGTCATAGCCGAGCCTGAGCATCTGCGGCAGTGCCAGAATCCCCAGCAGCACGATCTCGCCGCCGATGATGCCGGACATCGCGGCGAGGAAGAACGCCACCACGATGGTCTGGATCGCCACGCCGCCGGGCAGTCGCCCTGCCATCACGCGCATGGCATTGAACAGGTCCTTGGCGATCCCCGAGCGATCCAGCAGCGAGGCCATCAACACGAACATCGGCACCGCCACCAGCGAATACTCGGTGACGAAGCCATAGACACGACTGGTGACCAGCGGCAGCGCCATCGGGCCGAACCAGCCGAAGGTGTAGGCCAGCGCGACCAGGCCGGTGACGAAGGCCAGCGGCAGGCCGGTGACCAGCAGCGCGAAGATGCCGCCGACCAGCAGCATCGTAGCCGTTGCAATATCCATCAGCGCGGCTCCTTGTGGTCAGCTGTGGCGTCGGGAGCGGCATCGGAAGTGGCGTCGGATGCGCCACTTCCCTCACTGCCGCCCTCGGGCGGGCGGGGCGAGAAGAAGGTCTGGTAGAGATGCCACAGCGCCTGCAGGGTCATCACCGCCAGCGCGAACAGGATCACGCCCTTGGTCAGCGCCGGAAACGGCGGATTCCATGAGGTGCCGGATCGCTCCAGCTGCCACTCGCCCAGCGGACTGTGCGAGGCACGCCAGAACATCACCCAGCCCGCATAGCTCATCGCCAGACAGAAGACGAACGTCATCACGTCATTGAAACAGTCCAGCACGTAGCGAAAGCGCGTGCCGACCAGGTCGTAGAGCACACGCACGCGAATATGGCGATTGTTGGCCAGGGCCGCCGGGCCGCCCAGCGCGAAGCTGGTCGCGACCAGGAAGATCACCGTCTCGTGCACCCAGGAGGTCGGCGAATCGAGGCCGTAGCGCATCACCACCTCGAACACGCTGATCGCCATCGCCAGCAATACCAGCCACGCCGCGGCGCGCGTGCCCTTGCCCACCAGGCGGTCCAGCGGCGTCCGCGTGCCCAGATTCGGGTCGTGGTCATCCGACGCCTCGGGTAGCCCCGGCGACGCCACATCATGTTCTGCCATATCGAATTCCTTGCTGACTCGCTGCCTCAAGGAGAATCGGCGCGCCCAGTGAGCACGCCGACCTTGATCTCCCGCGTCTTTATCGTTCTGCGATCGTGTGGCCAAAAGCGTGGTTAGCTGATGCCTCTTGCCACACGGCGGCTGGCGCCCATCCCGCGCGCCAGCGGGCTCACATCAGGTTGCGGTCGGTCAGGAAGCTGACCACGGACTCGTAGACCTTGCCGGTCAGCTCATTCTTCTCGGCCCACACCTTCCACTCCTGCTGCGCGATGCGACGGAACTTGGCGCGCTCCTCCGGCGCCATGTCGATCACCTCAATATCCGGATTGGCACGCGCCGCGCTCACCGCCTTGATGTCACGCGCCTTGAGGGTGAAGACCATGTCGTAGGCCATCGCATCGGTGGCGCTCTCCATGATCGCCTTGAGATCCGCCGGCAGGCCGTCCCAGATGCCCTTGTTCATCGACACCGCCACCATCGGCAGGGAGTGGAAGCCCGGGTAGGACGGGTACTTGGCGAAGCTGTGCAGGCCCTGGTCATCATTGGTGGCGAAGACGGTGTAATCCGCCGCGTCGATCACGCCCTTCTCCAGACCGGTGTAGACCTCGGAGCCCGGCAGGTTGACGGGCGCCGCGCCAGCTTTCTGGAAAATGTTGTAGACCATGCCTTCCGGGGCACGCACCTTGAGGCCCTTGAGGTCATCGACGGTGCGTACCGGCTTCTTGGAGACGAAGGACTCAAGCCCGGTGGCGCCCGCGCCGATCAGGTGCACGCCGTAGGGCTCGACCAGCTCGTTGTAGAGCTCCTCACCGCCGCCGTGCTGCATGTACTCGAGATATTCCAGCGGGTCACCCCAGGCGCCCACCAGATTGCCCAGCATGCCGAAGGCCGGATTCTGGCCCGAGAAGTAGGACGGATCGGTCAGGTGGCCCTGCAGGATGCCGGCGCTGACGGCGTCCAGCGTCTGGTTGGCCTGCACCACGGCATTGACCGGCAGGATCTCGATGGCGATGCGGCCATCCGACATGGTCTTGATGCTGTCGGCCCAGGCCTTCTTGACCTCGAACTGCGGCTCCCCGGCCGTCTCGGAGGTCTGGAAGGTCCATTCATACTCGGCGGCCCAGCTCGGTGTGGCGATCAGCGTGGCGGCCACGGCGGTGGACAGAGCCAGCGCCTTGAGCGTGACACGGGCGGGAGCGGCAGTGGTGCGCGGCGAGGTAGTGGTGAGCGGCGAGATAGTGGAACGCGGCATGGTGAAACTCCTGGCTTGTTGTTATGACGTTCTAGGGTCAGTGGAAGACGTGCAGGCACTTCCCGGCGTGGCGAAACGCCGCGAGGTGCCGTTCACTCGCTTGATAGCGGTGCAGACAGGCTGGGCAGCTGGCCGAAGCGGCGCAGCAGCTCCAGCGGTTCCTGGGCGCGCCCGGCGGGATGGCTGCCTTCAGAGGCCGCAGGCATGGCAAGCCCGAGGTCCTGACCGGTGCGGTCCAGCACATGCAGGGTCGCGGCGTGGGCGGCATCGGGCTGGCGCAGACGAATCGCCTCCATCACCGCGCGATGGCGGCCGAGGCTGTCGCCCAGCTCCGAGGCATTGTGATTGGAAGTCGCCACCAGCAGGCTGATCGACGGCTTGAGCACATGGCCAAGCTGCGCCCAGATGACGTTGTGGGTCGCGGCGAAGATGGCGTCGTGGAAGGCGATATCGGCGCGGTCGAACTCCTCCATGGCGCTGCCGCCATGCACCGCTGCGGCCATGCCGTCGTAGGCCTGCTCGATGGCGGACAGGTCCTGGGCGGTGGCCTCGGTGGCTGCCAGAGCGGCGACGAAGGGTTCGATGGAGATACGGAAGGCGTAGATGTCCCGCGCCAGCTGCGGATGCGGCATCGCGTAGCGCGTCATCCAGCCGGTCACGCGCGGATCGAGCAGATGCCACTCGCTGAGCGGATTGACGCGGGTGCCCTGGCCGGTGGTGCGGGTGAGAATCCCGGCATTGACCAGGCTCTGGATCGCGGTGCGCACGGTGGCGCGGCTCTGGGCGTGCTGATCACACAGGTCCAGCTCACGAGGAATCAGGCTGCCCGGCGGGTAGCGATTCTCGAAGATGGCCTGCGCCAGCCATTCGGCGACATCGACACGCGCGGTCGAGGTGTCTCCAGCTGAGGCAGACGCTGTGGATACGGGCGTTGAAGAAGAGGCATTGGTGCGCGGGCTGCCGCCAGCGGCACTCGTGGGAGGCGTGGTCATGATCGAACGTTCCTTGATGGCGTGGCGCGTCATTTGTAGCTCGCGCACATCCTTCATGGGATGCATCGCGGCGCGCTCTTGTCCGTCAAGGAATAGCCCATGTCAGACATGCCAACAAGACACCCTAGACCAAGGGTGGGACCCGACTTTGGTCACACCTTTACGCAAATCCCTGTTGCGAAAGGGCTATTCAGGTACTGGCAATTCCCCCGTGTGCTGGCGTCAGGCCGTGAATCGCACGCGGCCGATCGACACCGTACGCTCGGCACCGCTGTCTGCCACCACCGTTCTCAGCGCTGCCTCGCCTGCCGCGCCGAAGCTGGCCGACAGCTCGATCTGGCTGACGCCCTGGGCGACCAGCTCACTGACCAGCCGCTCGGCCGCCCTCAGCGTCCCCAGCGTGGCGACGGAAATGCGGACCTCGCCGCTGCCCTGACTGCTCAGTGAGGTATTGCCGCTGTTCTCGACCAGGATCAGAAAGGCATGGTGCTGCATGACGGCCATGAAAGCCTCCTTGCACGAAGATGAGCAGAGTGTGTCCGGCATCGAGAATAGCGTAGCGCGTCCGCTCCCGGGCACAGCTGATCTTTCTGAGCGCTGGTTGACCACTCTCCCACCCCGCTGCGCACCACACCGCTCGGACTCGTCTGGCCGTGGTGCGGGCACAAAAAAACGCCTGCCGCTTGCGCGACAGGCGTTTCTTATCTGGTGCATGACAGCGTTACGCCTCTGTCAGCACTGCTACGGTGAGGGCCAGCCGGGCTGGCACCTCGTCACGCCTCAGGCGTAGACCGGCAGACGTGCACAGACGGCGGAGACCTTGGCCTGCACCTCGGCTTCGGCAGCGGCGGAATCGCCGGCGACCATCGCATCGAGGATATCGCAGATCCAGCCGGCCAGTTCCAAACACTCCTGCTCCTGGAAGCCACGCGTGGTGACGGCCGGGGTACCGATACGCAGACCGGAGGTGACGAACGGCGACTGCGGGTCACCCGGTACGGCGTTCTTGTTGACGGTGATGTGGGCACGGCCCAGCGCAGCGTCAGCGTCCTTGCCGGTCAGGCCCTGCTTGACCAGAGACAGCAGGAACAGGTGGTCTTCGGTGCCGCCGGAGACGACTTCGAAGCCGCGCTCCAGGAACACGGACGCCATCGCCTTGGCGTTCTTGACCACTTGCTTCTGGTAAGTGGTGAAGGCCGGGTCCATCGCTTCCTTGAAGCAGACCGCCTTGGCCGCGATGACGTGCATCAGCGGACCACCCTGGCCGCCCGGGAAGACAGCGGAGTTCAGCTTCTTCTCGATGTCGGCATTGCCTTCGGCGGACAGGATCAGGCCGCCACGCGGACCGCGCAGGGTCTTGTGCGTGGTGGTGGTGACGACGTGGGCGTGGGGCAGCGGGCTCGGGTAGACGCCAGCGGCGACCAGACCGGCCACGTGGGCCATATCGACCAGCAGGTAGGCACCCACTTCGTCGGCGATCTTGCGGAACTCGGCCCAGTCGATGATCTGGGAGTAAGCGGAGAAGCCGGCGATGATCATCTTCGGCTTGTGCTCACGCGCCAGACGCGCGACTTCGGCGTAGTCGATCAGGCCGTTCTCGCCCAGACCGTACTGCACGGCGTTGTAGTGCTTGCCGGAGAAGTTCGGACGTGCACCGTGAGTCAGGTGACCCCCCGCGTCCAGGCTCATGCCCAGAATGGTGTCACCCGGCGAGACCAGCGCCTGGAAGACGGCACTGTTGGCCTGGGAACCGGCGTGCGGCTGAACGTTGGCGTAGGTGGCACCGAACAGTTCGCAGGCACGATCGATGGCCAGCTGCTCGACCTTGTCGACGAACTCGCAACCGCCGTAGTAACGCTTGCCCGGGTAGCCTTCCGCGTACTTGTTGGTCAGCTGGGAGCCTTGCGCCTGGATGACGCGGGGGCTGGCGTAGTTCTCGGAGGCGATCAGCTCGATGTGAGCTTCCTGGCGAACGACTTCGTCGTCCATGGCGCTCAGGAGCGCATCATCAAAACCGGCAATCTGCATGTCACGGGTGAACATCGGGTGTCCTCGCCTGAAGGGTGATGACGACAGCGAATTCCGGCGCGGCCGGCTCGCCATCTGGGGGTAAGATCAGGACCAGCATGATACCTCAGCCAGCGGTCCGATTCACATGAATCAGCATCATTGTTAACGCAAGACGGCCCCATGACCGAGACAACGATCATGAGGCCGCAGGTTGAGGTCGTCAGGTGCCATCATCCGGCGCTGCGATGACGAGGCCTGATGGCGCTCACTGCAGGGCGCGCAGCCCCGCCATCGGCGGCTGACGCCTCACTTCTCTCGACAGCCAGAAGCCCAGCCCGCCGATCAGCACGCCACCCGTCAGCGGCAGCAGCACCCACAGCCACGGATGCAGCACCACCGGCAGCCCCAGCCAGCCGGAATAGAGTCCGACCGCCGCGCCTTCGGCGAGCATCGCCGCCAGCAGCCCACTGAGCAGGCCGAGCAGCACGAACTCAGCGGCCTGCAGGCGGGCCAGCAGCCCCTGACCGGCGCCGAACACCTTGTACAGCGCGCCTTCGTGCTCACGTGCCGGACGACTGGCTACCAGCGCCGCGTAGAGCACGCTGGCCCCCGCCAGCAGCACCAGCCCCAGAATCAGCTCCACCGCGCGCGACACCTGGGCGATCAGCTCCTGCACACGGGTCAGGATGGCGTCGATATTGATCAACGACACGCTGGGGTAGTCGCGCACCAGCGGCGCCAGCTTGCGCTCGTCCTCGAGATGAAACGCCGTCATGTAGCTGTGGGCGAAGCTCTCGAGCGCGCCGGGCGGAAAGATGACGTAGAAGTTGGGCAGGAAGCTGTCCCAGTCGACATGGCGCAGATTGACCACCTGGGCCTTGACGGTCTCGCTGCCGATGGTGAACGACAGGCTGTCACCGATGACCAGCCCCATGCGCTCGGCAAGCTCCTCCTCCATCGACACCGGCACACCCTGAGTGGCGGCGCGGCGACTGCGCGCCTCGCTGTCTGCATCGGCGAAGTCACTGATCGGCGTCCACTCGCCCGCCGACAGGCGGTTGTGGTCCGGCAGATCACGATGCCAGGTCAGGTTCAGCTCACGCTGCGGGACGCCCTGCTGCTCACCGTCCCCCTCGTCGCTGCGCCCTTCCTGCATGCCGCCTGCCGCCGGCTGATCCGACTGGGCTGCCTGCAGGCGCTGCTGGGAGCGTCCCAGCAGGGATTCGCCCTTGAGCGCCGTGATACGACCACGCACCATCGGGTAGAGCTCGCTCTGGCTGTCACCGGCCTGCTCATCCACCATCGCGGTCAGCTGCTCACCGAAGGCCTGCTGCTCTCCGGGCTGGATATTGATCGCGAAGTGATTGGGCGCATCGGTCGGGATCTGCGCCTGCCAGCGGGTGATCAGGTCACCGCGTACCAGCGCGATCAACGCCATCGCCGCGAAGGTCACGGCAAAGGCGACCAGCTGGCCGAGGCTGGCACCGCGCCGCCTGGCCAGCATGCCGCCGGCGAGGCGAATCGGCCGGCTCCAGCCGCCCTGACCGCGCATGCGCGCCACCACCTTGAGCATCAGCGACAGCAGCAGTTGCCCCACAACCATCAGCAGGCCCAGCGCGATGATGCCACCGACCAGCAGGCCGGCCGCCAGCATGAGGTCACCCGAGTAAAGCCACATCAGGGCGCCGAACACCAGACTGGCGATCGCCACCACCACCCACGCCGAGGCAGGCAGCGGGGCCAGTTCACGCCGCAGCACCTTGAGCGCACTGACCTGACGCAGACGCAGCAGCATCGGGCCGGCGAAGCCGACCAGTACCGCCAGCGCCGTCAGAATCCCTAACGCCAGCGGCAGCGGCCCGGGTGCGGGCAGCTCCAGCGGCAGGAAGCGCTCCAGCAGCGCCACCAGCCCCATCTGCCCCAGCAGGCCCAGCACCGCACCCCCGGTACTCGCCAGCAGGGCCAACCAGCCAAGCTGGGCCGCGAACAGCCGTGACAGTTGACGCTGAGAGGCACCGAAGCAGCGCCACAGTGCGGCGCTATCCAGATGCCGCTCCACATAGCGGCGCGTCGACATCGCCACCGCGACCCCGGCCAGCAGCACCGCCACCAGCCCGGCCAGACTCAGGTACTTGTCGGCACGCTCCAGTGAGCGCCCCAGACGCGGGCGGTCTTCGCGCACGTCCTTGAGCCGCACCTCGGCGTTGTCGGCACTCGCCAGCAGCGGCGCGATGGCATCACGCGCCTGCTGAACCGCCGCCGGATCGCCCGCCGCCAGCAGGCGATATTCCATCCGCGAGCCGGGCTGGATCAGACCGGTGGCGTCGAGATCTTCCATGTTGAACATCAGGCGCGGACTGAACTCGGAAAAGCCGCCCTGCTGATCAGGCTCACGCGTGATCAGGCCACTGATGGTGAGCTGCTTGCGTCCGACCGTCAGGGTATCGCCGACCTCGGCCGACAGCGCCATGGCCAGGCGCGGCACGATCCACGCCTCGCCCGGCGGCGGAATCTCCGCGCGTGAACTGGTGCCTGGCGCCTGAGCCTCCTCGCCCGTGGCATCCGACTCCAGCTCCACCCGGCCGGCGAGCGGATAGCCCGGCGACACCGCCTTGAGACTCGACAGCACGAAGCTGTCGCCGTGCGAGGCCATCGAGACCATGCCCAGCTGCGGCGACATCTCAAGCCCCGCTGCGCGGAAGGCCTCGGCAAAACGCGGGTCGAGCGGGTTGCTGGACTCCAGCACCAGGTCCCCGCCGAGCAGCTGGCTCGCCTGGCGATTGAGCCCACGGTCGAGACGGTCCAGGAAGAAGCCGATCATGGTGGTCGCGGCGACCGCCAGCATCAGCGCCAGAAAGAGCGCACGCACATCACTGGCGCGCAGGTCACGCAGCAGGCCACGCAGCGCCAGCGGCAGGCGCGCCCCACGCGGGCGCTGCGCGTTGGCGGAAGATGTCGCCGCGCGGTCAGACACCCGGGACTCAGACATCGTCGCCTCCTTGTGGCGTCGCCACGGCCGGCGCACTCGCCTCATCCTTCCACTCCACCAGCTTGCCGGCCTCGAGATTCAGGCAGCGATCACAGCGCCTGGCCAGCGTCAAATCATGGGTGACCAGAATCAGCGTGGTACCCCGCTCACGGTTGAGGGTGAACAGCAGCTCCGCGATGCGCTCGCCGGTGGCGGTATCCAGATTGCCGGTCGGCTCATCGGCGAACACCAGCCCCGGCCCCGCGACGAAGGCGCGCGCGATGGCCACGCGCTGCTGCTCGCCGCCGGACAGATGACGCGGCAGGTGATCGAGTCGCTCTCCCAGCCCGACCCGCGTCAGCCAGTCACGCGCCTGCGCCTCGATATCGCCCTGCGGGGCCAGCTCCAGCGGCATCAGCACGTTCTCCAGCGCCGTCAGCGTCGGCAGCAGCTGGAAGTTCTGGAACACGAAGCCGACCTGCCCCGCGCGCAGCGCCGCACGGCCATCCTCATCAAGCCCCGCAAGCGAGCTTCCGAACAGGCGGATATCACCCTCGCTCGGGCTGTCCAGACCCGCCAGCAGACCCAGCAGCGTCGACTTGCCGGAACCGCTGGCCCCGATGATGGCGACGCTTTCTCCGGCCTGCACGGCAAGCTCCAGGTCCTCGAGGATGGTCAGGCGCCCTTCGCCACTGGTCACCCGCTGCGCCAGCCCGCTCACTTCCAGCACCGGCGCAGGCGTTGCGCTGGCCTGCGCGTCTGACGAGGTTTGATCCGACGCAGGGGTCGCGTCGTTAATGGAGGCGTTATGTGACATCGTGTCTGCTCGCTTATGGTAGAGAACGGGGTGGGCACGAACTCCAGACCCCGAAACGGGTATGAATAGTGTGCAGATGATGGAGATGATGAATGCAGAAATGGCTAGTGAATCGGCGTGACACCCAGCGCCTGGCGCGCGGTGGCAAAGCCCCCGACACGCCGGGACTCAAGCGGCTGCGCAATGCCCTCGCCAGTTCGGCACTGGCCCTCGTGGCCGTGCTGACGCCTCAGGTGGCGCTGGCCGATGCGCCGGCCCCGTGGCTGGTGGTCGGCGACTCCATCTCGGCCGGCTACGGCATCGACAGCAGCCAGGGCTGGGTCGCGCTGCTTGACGAGCGCCTCGAGGACAGCCTGGGCAGCGATGCGCCTGAGGTCATCAATGCCAGCATCAGCGGCGACACGACCGAAGGCGGCCTCAACCGTCTGCCGGCCCTGCTCGCGCGACACGACCCTTCACTGGTGATGATCGAACTGGGCGGCAACGACGGCCTGCGTGGCCTGCCCCCCGCCCGCATGCAGGCCAATCTGGCCAGCATGATCGAGGCCGTGGAGGACGCCGATGCCCAGCCCGTGCTGCTCGGCATCGAGATTCCGCCCAATTACGGCCCGGCCTACACCGATGCCTTCCGTCAGGTCTACCGGGACCTGGCCGACGAATATTCCGTGCCGCTGGTGCCCTTCATCCTCGAAGGCATCGCCACGGCCCCAGCCAGCGAGAAGCTGATGCAGCAGGACCGCATTCACCCCACCGCCAAGGCGCAACCGCAGCTGCTCGACACCATCTGGCCGACACTCGCACCACTGGCGCAACAAGCGGCGTCAGCGGAGTGATCAATATCAGGCGCGGCGCATGTCACGACAGCTTGCATGCGCCTACCTTGCCGCGAGATGACAATCCGCGCCTGCCTGATCAGTGCCTGTCAGGCAGGCCATCTGGGCCATGAGGCCTTGCAGCGCTGACGTCATCAGCCCGGGTCGTCGGTCGTCGGGGCCAGGCCCCATCCTCACAGGGAGTACTGCCATGAGTAAATCCAACAACAGGAAGGCGGATGCCGGCAAGGCGCATTCGAAGGCCAGGGATGCCAAGCGCAAGGACGCCAAGGGCAAGGCCAGCAAGAAGCACGCCACTGGCGATGCCCCGCGCATGACGCTGGGGCCGGTCTCCAGTGACGCCTACCCCTACGACGAGCGCCTCAAGCGCAAGGTCTATGAGGCCGAGAAGCGCGCGCTGCAGATCGAGCTGCTCAAGGTGCAGCATTGGCTGCGTGACAGCGGCGGGCGTCTGGCCATCGTGTTCGAGGGGCGTGACGCCGCCGGCAAGGGCGGCACCATCAAGCGCTTCATGGAGTATCTCAATCCGCGTTTCGCGCGCATCGTCGCCCTCGACAAGCCCAACGAGACGGAAAAAGGCCAGTGGTATTTCCAGCGCTATGTCTCGCGCTTCCCCACCAGTGGCGAAATCGTGCTGTTCGATCGCAGCTGGTACAACCGCGCGGGGGTCGAGGCGGTGATGGGCTTCGCCACGCCGGAAGAAGTCGAACGATTTCTGGTGCAGGTGCCCCAGCAGGAGCGCCTGTGGGTCGAGGATGGCCTGCACCTGGTCAAGCTGTACTTCTCGGTGTCCCGCGAGGAGCAATCGATCCGCTTCGCCAAGCGCGCCGCCGACCCGCTGACCCACTGGAAGCTGTCACCGATGGACGCCGTGGCGCAGAAGAAATGGGATGAGTACACCAATGCCGCCGAGGCGATGTTCGCACGTACGCACAGCGATCATGCGCCCTGGACGCTGATCCGCTCCGACGACAAGCGCCGGGCCCGTATCGGCGCGCTGCGCCATGTGCTCAGTCAGCTCGACTACCCCGGCAAGGACAAGAAGATGATCGGCACCCCGGACCCGCTGATCGTGGTGGATGCCGATCGCCTCATCCTGCCCGACGACTGACGAGCGAGTGGCGGGCGGTGCGCTGACGGCGCGGCTCGCTCAGGTCGATTGTGACAGCTCCGCCGGCGCCTTCTGCAGCTGCTGCAGGCCGAGTCCGGCCAGAATCAGCACCAGCCCCGCCAGCGTCGAGGTCAGGATCGGCTCGCCGACGATGAAGTGCAGAAGCGTCAATGAGATGGGCGGCGACAGGAAGATCAGGTTGGAGACCTTGGCGGTGCGCGACACCTTGTGCACCGCCAGCTGCCAGAGCACGAAGGCGATACCCATCTCGCACAGGCCGACATAGATGCCCGCCGTCAGCGCCTGGGGGTTGGCGCTTGCGCCGATGAAGTTGCCGAAGCCCGGCCCGAAGGCCACCAGCAGCGTCAGCACCGGCAAGGCGATGCTGAAGTTCTGCCACTGGGCGACCAGCGGCGCGCGCGGGTCACGCGCATTGAGCAACCAGTAGAGCGCCCACAGCAGGGTCGAGCCCAGCGCCAGCCCGACGCCCAGCGGGTCGGCGAAGGCGACATTGAATATCTCGCCTCGCGTGGCGATGGTCCACACACCGGCGTAGGCGATCAGCCCCGCCGCGACATCGATGCGCGTCAGTCGCTGCGCGAGGATCGGCACGGCGAGAAAGGCCATCGCCAGCGCCCAGGTGTAATTGAGCGCCATCGCCTCCTGGCCCGGCAGCCGCGCGTAGGCGCCGAACAGCACCAGATAGTAGCCGACCGGATTCATCAGTCCGGCCCAGAGTGCCGTACGCCAGCCGCCGCGCCAGCCGGTGGTGAGCGCTTCGCGCAGCTTGCCCTGACGCCACATCAGCACGCCGATCAACAGCCACGACACCAGTGCCGCCAGCCATACCAGCTCCAGCGGCGACATCTGCTCAAGCGCCAGCTTGAAGGCGGTCGCCACCGTCGACCACAAGGCCACGGCGCCCAGACCGTAGAGCATGGCTTCCCTATCCTGACTCATGGCATCCTTCCTCGCATTTCGGGTATCGCCTTCCTGGCGATGAGTGTCATGGCGATGGCACCGACAATGCCCACGGCCTGACATTCGAGCATCGCGTGCCCTGCCCGCTGCTGCAAGCCGCGCCACCAAAAAGGAATTTCGTGAATGACTGATGCCACCGATCCGCAAGCCTCGCCGGCACCCGCGCCCTCTGCGGGAGATGCCCCGACCACGGCACTGGTCAGCGCCTATCGCCTGGATGGCAAGGGCGGCGCCAGCCTGCTCGATGACGACAGCCTGCGCGAGCAATGGCAGGACCCCGACGCGCTGATCTGGATGCACCTCGATTACACCCGCGGCGACGTCAATGACTACCTGGACGACCTTGCCCAGCTGGATGAGCCGAGCATCGAGGCCCTGACCGAGCTGGATACCCGCCCGCGCGTAGCGCGCTTCGGCGGCGGCATGGTCACCACGCTGCGCGGCATCAACCTCAATCCCGGCGCCGCGCCGGAGGACCTGCTGTCACTGCGCCTGTGGATGAGCCCGACCCGTCTGATCACCCTGCGCCGCCGGCCATTCCAGTCGATCACTCAGGTGCGTGAGCAACTGGAAGCCGGCCAGGGCGCGGAAAGCATCTCCTGGCTGCTGGCGATGCTCAGCGATGCGCTGGTCGATCGCGTGGCGGAGCTCAGCCATCGCCTCGATGAGCAGCTCGCCATCATCGAGGAAGACCAGCTCAATGATGTCGAGATCGACCCCGATGACATTACCCGCCTGCGGCGCCCCCTGATCACCCTGCGACGCTTCATGGGGCCGCAGCGCGACTGTCTGGCACAACTCTCCCAGGGGCCGTTGTGGATCGATGAACAGGCGCGTCTGGACCTGCGCGAGATCGCCAACCAGCTGTCGCGCTACGTGGAGGATTTCCAGGCCATGCAGGAGCGCGCGCTGATCATCCATGAACAGCGCATGAGCGAGCACAACGAGCAGCTCAACCAGCGTATGTATCTGTTGTCGGTCATCACCGCCGTCTTCCTGCCGCTGGGCTTTCTCACCGGCCTGCTGGGGGTCAACGTCGGTGGCATACCGGGCAGCGACAGCCAGTGGGGCTTCGCTGCCTTCGTCGGCATCACGCTGGGCGTGGTGGCGATGCAGATGTGGCTACTCAAGCGCAAGAAGTGGTGGTGAACGCGCCCATGGCGTAGCGGAGCTGCTTGCAAGCACTGCTTACAAGCACTGCTTACAAGCGCTGCTTACGAGCCCTGCTCACGACTGGCGCGGTCGATATGGCCCAGATCGCGCTCAGGGTCGAGCACATCACGCACGCGCTGCTTGAGGTCACGACTGTCGGGGAAGCCGCCGTCGCGCTTGCGCTCCCACAGTACCAGCCACTCCGAATCTGGGGTGGCCTGGCACAGCACCTCGAAATGGCCCCCGTGACTCGGCGCCAAGGCCACCTCACCGAGGTCTTCTCCGAAGGTGGACAGCAGTTCCTGTGCATACCAGGCCGCACGCAACAGCCAGTTGCAGCCGGTGCAGTAGTGAATTCGGACTTTCAGCGTGGATGCCTGATCCATGGTGGTGCCTACTCCAATCAATGATGTAATGATCACTTCACTGCACTGTCGCGCAATGGTCAACACCAAAAACCTACACACAAACTGTACATAAACTATACTCGGCGCAGTCATTCCTTCAGTTGACGTCGCACTGCGATCGATCCTTCTTCAACCGGCGGCACGGGCGTGATCTGCATCACGACTTCCCGTACACGACGCCGATAGCGGAGCCCTGGCCACATGTCACCCCTGTCTTCCTCTACCGAGGCCTCCTCACCGTCAGACGCTCAAGACCGCGAGGCTGAGCGGGAGTCTGCAGACAAAGCCCACGAGAGGCCGTCGGGCAGCGGTCAGAGTCGCTTCTTCGAGCGCATGACCGGCGATGAAGATTCGCGCATGTGCAAGGACATCTCCGAGGATGCCTGCCACCAGCAACCCGGCAATTTCTGGCGTCATCTGCTGGCCTCGCTGGGTACCAAACTGGCCGACGAGATGGCCAGTGCGCGGCTGGTGCTGCCGTGGCTATTGGGGTTGATCGGGGCGCCGGTGTGGATGGTGGGGCTGCTGGTGCCGATTCGCGAGGCCGGCGCCCTGCTGCCTCAGCTGCTGGTGGCAGGCTTCATTCGCCCACTGCCGCAACGCAAGTGGGTGTGGGTCGCCGGGGCCTCCATCCAGGCGCTGATGGCACTGGGGCTGGTGATGATCAGCCTGCTTGCCGAGGGCAACTTCGCCACGCGTCACGGACTCGATGGCACCCTCGCGGGCAGCCTGGTACTGATCCTGTTGATCCTGCTGTCGCTCGGGCGCGGGGTGGCCTCCATCGCCACCAAGGACGTGCTGGGCAAGACCATCGCCAAGAAGCGCCGCGGGCGCCTGATGGGCTGGAGTGGCAGTGTGGCGGGGGCGATGACCCTGCTGGCCGGCGTCGCCTTGATGCTGCTGGGCGAGCAGCCCGGGCAGCAGGTGCTGGCGATACTGATGGCCATCGCGGCGCTGGGCTGGACACTCAATGCCCTGTGCGCCGCCATGATCCGCGAGGACAGCGGTGCCACCAGCGGCGGCGCCAATGCCTGGGAGACAGTGCGCGACGGGGTCATCCAGCTCAAGCATGACGCCGCCTTCCGCAACTTCAATCTGGCACGCGCCCTGCTGCTCTCAAGCGCGCTGGCACTACCGTATATCGCCTTGCTCGGCCAGCAGCAGAGCGGTGAGAGCCTGGGCGGACTGGGCGTGCTGGTGGTGGTGTCAGGACTGGCCGGCATGCTGGCCAGCCCCATCTGGGGCAGGCTGGCCGACACCTCCAGCCGCCGCGTGATGCGCAACGCAGGGGCCGGCGCTGCCGTCTGCTGCGCCCTGGCCGGCAGCATGGCCTGGTGGCCACAGGCGCTGGCCGACAACATCTGGAGCTACGCGCTGGTCTACGGGCTGCTGGTGATCGCCCACGCCGGTATCCGCCTGGGACGCAAGACCTACGTGGTCGATCTCGCCACCTCTGACAACCGCGCCCTCTACGTCGCGCTCTCCAACACCCTGACCGGCGTGCTTATGCTGGTACTGGGGTTGTTGATCGGCGGGCTCGCCCAGTGGCTGGGCAGTGAATGGTTGCTGATGATTCTGGCGGTCGTCGCGGCCTGTGCCGCGCTCTGCGCGCAGCGCCTGCCGGAGGTGGAGGACGAATGAACATCCGGGGCAGGCATGACGGCCCCCCTGTTACTCCCCTTTCTCCCCCTTCTCTATCTGATCGACTCTCACGCTGACAGGGCCTGACAACGATGTCGGGCCCTGTCACATTAGCGGCTGCGATTGCATAAGCCGCGTCTCCCCGCCATAGTGAAACCGATCATGGTGCTGGAATGTCCGGGCACACGGACAGGCACCCTATACCCGTACTCTCGGGCTCGGTCTTCAGGGCCGGGTTCTTAAGCCGCAAGGATCAGAGTCAGATGAAAAGACCCCACATGATCAGCCCCGAGCTGCTCGAGAGAGTCGTGAATGCCTCGGACGATGGCATCGTGGTGGCGGAACAGGAAGGCGATGAGAACATCCTGATCTACGTGAATCAGGGCTTCGAGCGCCTCACCGGTTACAGCGCCGACGAGATTCTCTACCGCGATTGCCGCTTCCTGCAGAATGATGACCGCGATCAGCCGCAGCTGGACAACATCCGTGCCGCGCTGCGCGACAAGCGCCCGTGCCGCGAGATACTGCGCAACTATCGCAAGGATGGCAGCCTGTTCTGGAATGAACTTTCCATGACACCGGTCTTCGATGAGCATGACAACCTGCAGTATTTCGTTGGTGTCCAGAAGGATGTCACCGGCCTGATGACCGCCAAGGAAGAGCTGGAACGCCTGCGCGCGGAGCATCCCAGCGAGTCCAACTGAGCGCCGGACGCTCAAGGCCGCTGAGTGAAGAACGGTCACTGAAGAACAGTCACTGAAAATCAGTGCCGCATTGCACCATCAACGCCCACCCCACCGGTGGGCGTTGTCGTTGTGGGCCTCTCGCCTTTGGCAGTTGGCGAAAGCCCTGACAGGTTGAGCGAAAGGCTTGTCATCCTCGTCAACGGGCGGTATATAGCCAGAGAGCCTTCGGCGCATCGCCGCTGGCGGTGCCCGGTGTCACAGGCCAGTCCAGGCGCTGGATATCGGGCAGGTCGTTCCAAGATCGTGAGGTCCGCCCATGGCCCGTGAACAATTCCTCGATGATATCGATGCCACGGCACTCGCCGAAGACAGCCCCACCGATGTGGACTTCGAGCTGTCGTCCTCCAGCTCACCTGCCAAGCCACAACGCAATGACTCCCGCCAACGTCTTGAAGCCCTGCTCGAGGAGCGCGCTCTGGCTCGCTCCATCCGTGAAGGCTGGGACGATGAAGCCGACGACGATGATCTGATCGACGCCAGTGACTGGGGCGAAGAGGAGTAAGCTTGCCACCAGCGGCGTGCAGGGGAAGGGATACCAGGGAGCGGACAGGCCATGGAAGGGGTCGACGTCAGGACAGGGAATGTCATGCAGTGAGTCGCCGCGCTCGCCTGGCACAGGCTGCCCGGCTGGCCAAGCGTGACGCCGGGCACTATCATCTGCGCGTCATTCCATTCTCCAACCAAATTGGGATTCCATGGCGCAATACGTCTATACCATGAACCGGGTGGGCAAGGTCGTTCCCCCGAAGCGCGAGATTCTCAAGGACATCTCGCTGTCCTTCTTCCCGGGTGCCAAGATCGGTGTGCTCGGTCTCAACGGCTCGGGCAAGTCCTCGCTGCTGCGCATCATGGCCGGCGTCGATCAGGACTACAACGGCGAAGCACGTCCCATGCCGGGTCTGAATGTCGGCTACCTTCCCCAGGAGCCGGAACTGGATGATTCCAAGAACGTGCGCGAGTGCGTGGAAGAATCCCTGGCTCACATCAAGAACGCCCAGACCGAACTTGATGAAGTCTATGCCGCCTACGCCGAGCCGGACGCCGATTTCGACGCCCTCGCCGCGCGTCAGGCCAAGCTGGAAGACCTGATCCAGGCCTCTGACGCCCACAACCTCGAGCGCAAGCTGGAAGTGGCCGCCGAAGCACTGCGCCTGCCGCCGTGGGATGCCAATGTCGGCGTGCTGTCCGGGGGTGAGCGCCGCCGTGTCGCACTGTGCCGTCTGCTGCTCTCGAGCCCGGACATGCTGCTGCTGGACGAGCCGACCAACCACCTGGACGCCGAATCCGTCGCCTGGCTGGAACGTTTCCTGCACGACTACTCCGGCACCGTGGTCGCCATCACCCACGACCGCTACTTCCTCGACAACGTCGCCGGCTGGATTCTCGAGCTGGACCGTGGCCAGGGCATTCCCTTCGAAGGCAACTATTCCTCGTGGCTCGAGCAGAAGGACGCTCGCCTGCAGCAGGAAGCCAAGCAGGAAGCCTCGCGCAACAAGGCCATCCAGCAGGAGCTCGAGTGGGTTCGTCAGAATCCCAAGGGCCGTCAGGCCAAGAGCAAGGCGCGTCTCAACCGCTTCGAGGAAATGCAGTCCGGTGATTTCCAGAAGCGCAACGAGACCAACGAGATCTACATTCCGCCGGGACCGCGCCTGGGCGACAAGGTCATCGAGCTGCACAACGTCACCAAGCGTTTCGACGACAAGCTGCTGTTCGATGATCTGTCCTTCACCATTCCACAGGGTGCCATCGTCGGTATCGTCGGCGGCAACGGTGCGGGCAAGTCCACGCTGTTCAAGCTGGTGACCGGCAAGGACACCCCGGACAGCGGCGAAGTCGTGCTGGGCGAGACCGTCAAGGTCGCCTACGTCGAGCAGCTGCGTGATGGCCTGGAAGACAATCAGACCGTCTGGGAAGCTGTCTCCGGCGGTCAGGACATGCTCAACATCAATGGTCATGAAGTCTCGTCGCGCGCCTATGTCGGCCGCTTCAACTTCAAGGGCACTGACCAGCAGAAGCGTCTGTCTGATCTGTCCGGTGGTGAGCGTGGCCGTCTGCAGCTGGCCCAGACCCTGAAGCAGGCTGCCAACGTGCTGCTGCTGGATGAGCCGTCCAACGACCTGGACATCGAGACCCTGCGTGCCCTCGAAGAGGCCCTGCTGGCCTTCCCGGGCTGCGCGATGGTCATCTCGCACGACCGCTGGTTCCTGGATCGCATCGCGACCCACATCCTCGCCTACGAGGGTGACTCCAACGTGGTGTTCTTCGAAGGCAGCTATACCGAGTACGAAGCGGACTATCACGCGCGTGTCGGCAACGATGCACCCAAGCGCATGAAGTACAAGCGTATCGACGCCTGATGAGCCGGCGGGGTCAGCCACGCTGATCGACGCAAGCCGCTAGACGCCCTCACCGGTCACCGGTGGGGGCGTCTTGCCATCGGGCCCTGCTGTTCGTTCCAGTCTGCCCGCTCTGTCCGCCTCGTTCGGTTCCGCCCGCTCTTGTCTGCCCTGCTCGGTTCTGCCCGCACTGTCCGCCTTGTTCAGCCCTGTTCTGCTTCTTTCCTCCCCTCCTCACCTCCTGCCCCCCTCCTGCCAGCACGTCACGCTGACTTGCAGTGCTCGGCGCGAGCCGTCATAACAGGAACTTGCCAATCCATCCGCTCGGGAATCGTCTATGAATCGCTGGCTACAGCAACCCCTCATGTGGCTGCGAACCTGGACCACCAGCATCGCCTATCTCCCCAGCATGCTGGCCATGGTCTATACCCTGCTGGGACTGATCTCGGTGATGCCCTCCGGGCTGCCGGACCCTTCCTCGCTGCCCAATAGCGACTTTTTCGAAGCACTGACCTTCAAGCAACATGACACCCCGCGCACCTTGCTGGCGGCGTTGGTCGGCGGCCTGATCTCGCTGATGGTCTTCAGTTTCACCATGGTGATGAGCGTGCTCACCCAGGCCGGCGCGCAGTTCTCCCACAAGCTGCTGCTGGGCCTGGTGACCGAGCGCCACCACCAGCTGGTACTCGGCCACTACCTGGGCAGCCTGCTGTTCCTGCTGGTCAACCTGATGGTGCCCAATACGGGCGACTCCCCGACCCTGTGGCGCTCGCTGGCGGTCTATCTCGGCGTGCTGATGATGGTCAATTGCCTAGGGATGTTCGTCTACTTCATCCATCAGGTCTCGCAGTCGGTGCAGATCAACGCCGTCGCGCGGCGACTGTCCGGCCGCACCCGCCTCTCGCTGGAGCGCCTGCGTCAGCGCAATCGGGACGATGGCTTCTGCGAGCGCGAGGTCAGCCGTGACGACGACCAGTGCCAACTGCTGCGGGCACGCCGGCGCGGCTACATCCAGCAGGTCGACTTCTCGGCGCTGCGCCAGCTGGCCATCAAGCATGACATGGTGGTGCATCTGGATTTCGCGCTGGGCGCCTTCATCGTCAGCGGCATGCCCTTGATGCGCATCGAGTGGCCCAACGGCCTGCCAGAGGGTGCGACGGCTGGGGAAGAACTCGATGAAGAACAGCAGGCCGAGTTGATCAAGAACCTGCGTGCCGCGCTTGGCTATCTGGATGGGGAGTCCGTCGAGGACCTGCACGAGCACGGCCTGACCCAGCTGATGGAAGTCGCCATCAAGGCGCTGTCGCCCGGCATCAATGACCCCGGCACGGCACGGCTGTGCATGCACCAGCTGACGGAGCTGCTCAGCGAGCGCATGTCAGTGCCGCTGTGCAATTGTTGCGTGGATGATCACAAGGCCGTTCGCGTCAGCTGGCAGATGGAGTCCTTCGCAAGCCTCCTCTACCGCTCCATCACTCCGATTCTGCATTATGGCCGTGATGACCTCTCGATCTGTCTGGCCCTGCTGGAGCTGTTGAAGACCCTGTCGCTGATGGGCGCGCAATACGGCCATCTGGTGCTGCTGCAACAGCATGCCGACAAGGTGGTGGAGGCGATTCTCGCCCAGGCCGAATTCGAGGTGGATCGTCGCTTCATCGAACACGGCCTGCAGGCCGGTCACCATCGTCTGAACCTGCCCAGCCCTCAGTGGTGAAAAGGCCAGCGCCTGAACGAGCAACGCCCGCGACGGTCGATCACCATCGCGGGCGTTGCAGTCTGTGAGCCGTACCATTTCTGAATCGTACTATCCGATCACATGACGGCTTGCGGCCTGTTGCCGTCAGTCTGACTCGTGGCAGGGAATCAGAGCCTTACGGCTTGCGGCGGCTCTTGAAGAAGGACACCAGGAACAGCACCAGGAAGATCACGAACAGGACCTTGGCGATGGTCGCTGCGGTGCCGGCGATGCCGCCGAAGCCCAGTACGGCGGCAATGACAGCGACGATCAGAAAGATGATGGCGTAGTTGAGCATGTCAATTCCTTATGTCATGTGAGAATTGTCGCGGCGGAGTCAGCCCCTGACGGATGACGCCTCAGGCGCACTCCAGGGTACTGAAAGCGGCGATCAGGAGGCGCGTCTGCCACCTGACTCGTTATTGCCAAGATGGTAATAAACTAAAGCTTTGTCAACATGATGTCGCACTTCAGTAAAAGAATTTGCCTCAGCCCTTGTGATGGGTTGAAAGCCTGCTCCGTCATCCGCACGTCTTGTCATAGGCACACGATAGGCGGCACTCGGTTGACCGCACGCATGCAGCTCGGACAGGTGATGTTGCTTGTCGGGTGCCGCTTTACACAGCAAAGACCCCCGTTCGGCGAGATGCCGAACGGGGGTCTTTGCTGTGCATCACTCGCGTCATCTCCCTGACAGTAGCGGGAGATCGATGCCGGGGGTGTCGGTCTACAGCGCGGCGATCAAGGCCTCGGCGTAGGCGACGAGATCGGGCTCGCTCATCACCTCGACGCGGTTCAATCCACTGTCGAGACTCGCCGGCTGGCCGTGGCGAACCAGCAAGGTGCGTGGATAGCCCGCACCGCCGATACGCTCACTCAGCTGTGCATGAGCATCGCTGAGATAGACCCCACGGGTCTGCTGCACGCACAGGGTCACCAGTGGCAGACCGCCACGGGCAAGCGCCGCCTCGAAGGCAGGCAATGCCGGACGCTGACGCTGGGTGCAATCCGGGCACCATTCCGCGACCTGATTGAGCACGAAGGTATCGCCAGCGGCCAACCGCGCTTCCACCTCGGCCAGGGTGACGTGAGAAGAGATGTCGTTGCTCATGGTTCACCTCAGTACAGGGACGGATCGGTTTTCTCGGGACGTGTCTTGAAGCGACGGTGCAGCCACAGATACTGCTCGGGATGCTTGCGGATCGCCCCTTCGATGAAGGCGTTGATGCGCGTGGCATCGGCGACGTCATCGCCACTCGGGAAGTTGTCCAGCGCCGGCAGATACTCCAGCGTATAGGTACGATTGTCCGGATTGCGATGGAACATCAAGGGCATCACCGGCGCGCCCGTCATGCGGGCGATCTTGGCCGTCAACTTGATGGAGGCGGCATCGATGCCGAAGAACGGCGCGAATACGCTGACCTCGCGGCCGAAGTCCTGATCCGGTGAATACCACACGCCATGGCCGCTCTTGATGCGACGTACCACGCCCCGCAGGTCGTGACGATCGATGGCGGTGCCGAAGATGCCATTGCGCGCACGGGTCATGAAGCGCTCGAACAGCGGGTTGTCGTGGGGGCGATAGACGACATCGGCCGGGAAGAACAGCGAGTGCAGTGCGCCGCCCAGATCCAGGGTCGAGAAGTGGATGCCCACGATGAGCGCCCCCTTGCCCTGGGCCATGGCGCGCTCCATGTGCTCCTGCCCCTTGAAGGTCACGCGATCACGCATGTGCTCAGGATCACGACACCAGCCGGTGGCCGTCTCGAAGATACCGATGCCGTTGGCGTGGAAGGTCTTGCGCACCTGACGCGCGCGCTCCGCCTCACTCCACTCAGGAAAGCACAGCTTGAGATTGGTGTCGGTGATGTGACGACGACGCTTGCCGAAGCGCCATGCCAGCTCACCAAGGCCACGCCCCAGCCACAACTTGGCGCACCAGGGCAGATAGGCCGAAGCCTTCATGGCACCGATGCCCAGCCAGGTCAGCCAGTAGCGGGGGTGTGCAAAACTCTCGGGATAGCTCTTCTTGGCCATGACTCTCTCGTTCGACGGGCAACGGCGGCCATTGTAGACCGCGCGAGCCTTGCCGTCAGGTCAGGCGTGCGTATCCAGCGGCTGAGCGCTGGCCAACTGCGCAACACCCTTGTCGTCCGCCACACTGCCAACGCCGCCATGATAGTGTCTGGGCACGCGCGGCAGCAGCCCCGTCAGCAGTGTATAGCTGATGGTGTCGCAGCTGGCGGCGACGCGATTGACCTCAAGCCCCTCGCCCCACAGCACCACACGAGAACCGACACCCGCCTCGGGCAGGTCCGTGATATCCACCGTCAGCATGTCCATCGACACCTTGCCGGCCAGCACCGTTTCCTGACCATCCACCAGCACTGGCGTACCATCCACGGCGTGGCGATCATAGCCATCACCATAACCGCAGGCGACGACACCGATACGCGTCGGACGCGTGGCCACGAAGCGCCCCGAGTACCCTACAGGCTCGCCGATGGCGATCTCACGCACGGCGATGATGGCCGAAGACAGCGTCATCACCGGCTTCAGGCGCCGACTGGCGTCATTGGCGCCTTCCAGCGGGTCTGCTCCGTAGAGCATGATTCCCGGGCGGTTCCAGGCCGCATGCGTCTCTGGCCAGGCAAGCGTCGCCGGAGAGTTGGCCAGACACAGCGGCAGCTCTGCCTCGGCCGCCAAGGCCGTCACCGCCGCCATCTGCTGCTGGAAGTAGTCTGGTGTCAGGCTGTCAGCGCTGGCGAAGTGCGTCATCAGGTGCAGGTCACGCGCCTTGCCACACGCCTCGAGGCGCGCCTTGGCGTCCAGCACCTGCTCGACCGTGAAGCCGAGACGATGCATGCCTGAGTCGAACTTGATCCAGCAGGACAAGGGCTGCGCAAGCTCACTCTGTTCGAGGGCCGCCAACTGCCATTCGCTGTGGATGGCGCACCAGAAGTCATGCTCGGCCGCCAAGGCATACTCCGCGGCCTCGAACACCCCCTCAAGCAGCACGATCGGATGAGAGATGCCGCCCGCCCGCAGCGCCAGCGCCTCCTCTATCGTGGCCACCGCAAAGGCGGGGGCGAGGTCCGCCAGTGCCTGCGCGCACGCCACCGCACCATGCCCGTAGGCGTCCGCCTTGATCACGGCCAGGGCGCGCGAATGCGGCGCCAGCTCGCAGGCCAGCTGATAGTTGTGACGCAGTGCATCGAGATCAATATCAGCGCGCAGTGGGCGGGACATGAGGGGACTCCAGGGTGATCGGTGAAAATGACAGACAGCAGAGCAAGCCCCTCAATTATTTTCCATCATCGCCGTCAGGTCACGCTGAAAAACACCAAACTTTCCCCAAATCACCGATAGAAACCACTGCCTTTTAAAACACATGCAGGATTTTCGACCAATACCACCACGAAACTGCCTGCCTCGAGGCCGCGCTGCCCTTGCGCGCTGCTTTTTCGGCACCTCCTGTCTGGCCATCACTTGCCTGATGAACACATGCCTGACGATCAGTGACCTGACCAACTGATGCCCTCAAACGCATGCCCCAAAACGCATGCACCCCCGCAGGCAGAGCCTGCGGGGGTGCATGCAGCACGTGGCGTAAGCCAGCGCGGGACGATCAGGGCGTCACGTTTTCCAGCTCGTCGGAGCTCTCATCATTCAGCACCAGGGACACCTGACGATCTGCCTTGAGGCTCTCGTTGAGGTCACGCACGCTGTTGATATCGATGATACCTGCCGCCTGACGCAGGTTGAGCAGGTCGAGCACATAGGTGTAACGCGAAGAGGCGTAGTCCGCCAGCGCCTGATACAGGGCCTGCTCGGCGTCCAGCACATCGACGATGTTACGGGTGCCGACTTCATAACCGGAGCGAGTCGCTTCCAGTGCGCTGCGGCTGGAGACGATCGCCTGCTTGCGCGCCTTGACGGTCAGGACGTCGCTGCGCACCTGGCTGTAGAGCGAGCGCACGCTCTGGGTAGTGGAGCGCTGCTGATCGAGCAGGTCGTACTGGCTCTGCTCGAGCAGATGGGTGCTCTGACGTACCTGGGCGGAGGTGCGGCCACCGGTATAGATCGGCAGGGAGGCCTGGATACCGATCTGGTTGTATTCCTGATACCCCCCGGCAGTATCGATGTCGGTTTCATCGTAGGAGTAGGTCGCGAAGGCGCCGACTTCCGGCAGGTGGCCTGCGCGGGAGGTCTTCACATCGCCTCTGGCGACATCGACACCCTTCTGGGCAGCACCGATCAGCGGGTTGTTGGACAATGCCATCTCGACCCACTTGTCGCGGCTGGCCGGCACCGGCGCTTCGATCGCCAGATCTTCTTCCAGACCATCGATGGAATCGTACTGCTGGCCCGTCAGCTGCTGCAGGGCCTCGAAGCTGACCTGCAGATCGGCTTCGGCCGCGATGCGCTGGGCACGCGCGTCATCGAATGATGCCTTGGCTTCCTGTACATCCGTGATCGCGATCAGACCGACCTCGAACTGCTGATTGGCCTGGTCCAGCTGGCGGGAGAAGGCCTTTTCCTGGGCGATGCGCGCATCGAGCACATCACGATTGTTCAGGATGGTGAAATAGGCAGACGCCACATCATAGAGCAGCTGCTGCTGATCGGAATCCAGCAGCAGTTTCTGCTGACGGGTGGTGTCCTTGCTGGTCGCGAGCTCATACCAGTCGGCAGCATCGAACAGCTGCTGGTTGACGTTGACCACGATATTGCTGTCGGTGTAATCGCCTTCGGTGCCGCTCTGGGAATTGCCGGTGACATCGGTACGCGACACGGTCCCCGTGGCAGTGATCTGGGGCAGCAGGTCAGCAAGCTCGATACGCTCATTGTCCTCGACGCTCTGATAGAGCGAGCGAGAGGAGGACAGGCTGGCGTTGTGGGTCAATGCATCACGCGTGATGTCGAGCAGATTGGCAGCCTGAGCCTGGGTCGCAAAACCCATCGCCAGCACCAGTGGCAGTATGCGAATGTTGGCCATGTATGCGTTGTTCCTGATCAGTGACAGTCGTGACCTGCATGGCGCCTCGAAAGCACCAGGACAAGGTAAAAGGTAGCTCACACATCGGCTGGACTACTGCCTCAGCCCTGCTCAAGCGGGTCGTGGAAAAAGTGGCCTTAGTCTAATCGTCGCTCTTTTGGGCGTCCAGTTAGTTGGCTAACTTTGTTGCACGATACAGCGTTTCCAAATTGACAACAGTGCCATGGGGCACCCTGCACTGAGCGCAGTACGTCAGAATGCCCCCACTCTGCCAGAATAATGATGACACAATATGAAAACGGCCCGCTCGAATCACGAGCGGGCCGTTTTCACTGGCAACATGCATCAGGGTATCGACAGCCATGACGACTGTGCCCGCGCATCATTCAAAGATGGATTCGAGCGTCAGCCCCTGCTTCTCGAGCATGCGCCGCAGCTTCTTGAGCGCCTCGACCTGAATCTGACGCACCCGCTCACGCGTCAGGCCGATCTCCTCGCCCACTTCCTCCAGCGTCGCGGCTTCATGACCGCGCAGCCCGAAGCGGCGCACCACCACTTCCATCTGCTTCTCGGTCAGTTCCGCCAGCCACTCATCGACATGCGCCTTGACGTCGACATCTACCAGACTGGACTCCGGGCTGGTGTCATTCTCGTCGGCGATGGTCTCGATCAGCGGCTTGTCGCTCTCGCCGCCCATCGGGTAGTCGACGGATGACACGCGCTCATTGAGCCCCAGCATCTTCTTGACGGTATCGACCGGCTTGTCGAGGAAGTCGGCGATCTCCTCCGCGGTGGCCTCGTGATCCAGTTTCTGGGTCAGCTGGCGCGCGGCACGCAGGTAGATGTTGAGTTCCTTGACGACGTGAATCGGCAGACGAATGGTGCGCGTCTGATTCATCAGCGCCCGCTCGATGGTCTGGCGAATCCACCAGGTGGCGTAGGTCGAGAAACGGAAGCCGCGCTCGGGGTCGAACTTCTCCACCGCGCGGATCAGCCCCAGATTGCCCTCCTCGATCAGGTCGAGCAGCGACAGACCACGATTCAGATAGCGCCGTGCGATCTTGACCACCAGACGCAGGTTGGACTCGATCATGCGCTGGCGACCGGCGGGGTCGCCCGCCTGTGCCAGACGCCCGAAGTAGACTTCCTCCTCGGGCTTGAGCAACGGGGAAAAACCAATCTCGTTGAGGTAGATCTGGGTCGCATCCAGGCTTTGGTAGTGCTTGCGCTCTTCACGATTCAAGGCGCGTTCGAATGCCGCCTCTTCCGCTTCTGCCTCAAGCGTATCGTCGTCCTCCTCGACATCCTCAAGGGACAACTCAACCTCAGCCTGATCGATATCCTTTTCCAGCATGCTCATGTCGATACCCCGTTGTCTCTGGTCTGGTGCCAGGAACTTGTTGTTGTGGCAGCGGTGGGAATCAGCGTTTAGGCAGGAATTTCAGTGGGTCCTTGGGCTGCCCATCCTCGCGAATCTCGAAGTGCAGCTGCGCACGTTCAGCGTCAGTGGCTCCCAGAGTGGCGATGACCTGTCCGGCGTCGATCACATCGTTCTCTGATACACGCAGAGTGTCGTTGTGGGCGTAGGCGCTCAGATAGCGGTCGTTGTGCTTGAGAATGATGAGGTTACCGTAACCACGTACTCCGCTTCCGGCGTAGACCACGATTCCCGGCCCTGCTGCCTTGACAGGTTGCCCCTTTTGACCAGCGATATCAATGCCGCCGGTGACACTCTCGGACTCGCCGAACTTGCCGATGATCTCGCCTTGCGTAGGCCACTGCCAGTCAACGTTTTTTACCGGAACATAGGTCTTCTTGGCCGGTGCAGCCTTGGCGGTTTCGCCAGCGACATTGGTGCCCTTTTCAACCTTGGCAGCCTCATTTTTCACGCTAGCGGCCGCTTTCTCGCGCTCTGCTGCGGCGGCAGCGGCGGCTTGCTCGGCCTTTTCCTTGGCGGCCTTGCGCGCCTCGGCCTGGGCGGCGGCCGCACTGGCAGCTGCCTCGCTGGCCGTCTGACTGGCTGTCTGACTGGCCGAGCTACTGGCCTGCGCAGCACTGCTGCTGGCCTGCTCTGCGCTGTCAGTGGCTGAGTTGCGCGCCGTCTCGGCGAGTGCCTCTTCACTGCCTTCCTGGTAGACAGGCCCCAGCCCGGCAGCCGCCGCGGCGCCGGTGGCGGCCGAGGACACGCCACCCGAGCCAGTCGTCAGCGACTGGGCCTGGCTGGTGCGCTGTTGCTGCTGAGCCATGGCGGATTCATCCGGTGCCAGCCAGTCAGGCAGTTCGCTGCCGCCGGCGATCGAACCATCACTGCCCCCGCCCATCGGCGTGGCAACAACGCCACCGCTCGAGGCGACGCTCGTGCCGGAAGCGCCCGCCGCACTGGCCGGCAGCTGGGTGTTGGGGTTCAGACGCAGCGTCTGCCCCGGCTGCAGGGTGTAGGGCGGATTCAAGCCGTTCATGCGCGCCACATCCCGGAAATCCTGGCCACTCTGCCAGGAGATGCCATACAGGGTGTCACCGCGCTGAACGGTATAGGTGTCGGAGGTGATACGCGCATTGCCGGCGTTGAGGTCCTGAACCTGCGGGCGAGTGGTCGCCGTGCTGCAGGCTGTCAGCGCACCCAGCGCCAGACCTGCCAACGTCAGTTTGATTCCCTTGTCCATCCTGTCACGCATGTTCCTGCTCCTTGCGGGAATTGCTGGAGTCGTCATCCGGGCCGGAGCGCTCTCCGGCAAACCAGACAAGCAATACGCCGGCCAGCATCAGGGCGAGTGCCGCCCACAGCTGGGCAGGCTCACCGGTCACACTGGTATAGGTATCCGGCATCATGAAGTGGTAATCCAGCGGAACCTGTTCACCCTTGGGTCCCAGACGATAATCGGTGATGGTGCGCCACGGCCACAATACCGGCAGCGAGCCGAGAATGAAGCCCGTCAGCAGCATCAGTGTCGCGGTGTGATGATGACGAAACAACCACGACAACAAACGCGAGAAGGTGAACAGCCCGATGGCGCAGCCGCTGCCGAACAGCATGATCAGCTGCAGATCGAAGCTCTTGATGCCAGTCATCACCGTGCCGTAGAGGCCCATGGTCAGCAACAGGAAGCTGCCGGAGACACCCGGCAGCAGCATGGCACTGATGGCGATGGCACCGCCGACCACCAGCACCCAGGAGGCATCGGTGGCGGCGGGCAACAGGCTGGGCAACTTGCTGGCCAGCACCAGCCCCAGCGCCAACCACACCAGATAGCCCATCCGGAAGGTGGTGATACGCCGCGCGACCACCACCCCGGAACACACCACCAGCCCGAAGAAGAAGGCGTTGAGCAGCAGCGGCTGCGCCTCCATCAACCAGGTCACCACATGCGCCACGCTGATCAGGCTGGCGAAGATGCCAGCGACCAGCGGCAGCAGAAAGGCCAGATTCAAATGCTGCCACAGCGCCTTGAAGCCCTGCTCACGCCATACGCCGATGGCGGAGGGGCCGAAGCGCTTGATGGACTCGATCAATTCTTCATAGATGCCGGTCACGAAGGCAATCGTGCCGCCTGATACCCCGGGCACGGCATCCGCCGCCCCCATGCCAGCGCCCTTGAAGAACACGCTCAAAGCTCGTTTCACCTGATCACTCCCTCGAGCAACGGCACGAAGCGCACGGCCTCGAACCGCTGAATATCCTGAGTGTCGCCGACGTGGCGCACTCGTGTCAGCCACTGACGATCACTGTCGTCCTCGGCCAATGGCACGATCATCACCCCCTGCGGGGCCAACTGCTTCAACAACGCCTGCGGCAGATGCGGTGCGCAGGCGGTCACCACGATCAGATCAAATGCCGAGTCATCGTCCTGCCAGCCATGCCCACCATCGGCATGGCGCAACGCGACATTGTCGAGTCCGAACCAGCCAAGGCGTTGAGCGGCCCTGGCATGCAGCACGGCGATGCGCTCGAGCGAAGACACCCGAGCGAACAGGCGCGCCAGCAGCAATGTCTGATAACCCGAACCGGTGCCGACCTCCAGCACCCGACACTCCTCGCGCGGGCGCGGCGCTTGCGCCAGGGCAAGCTCCGTCATGCGGGCGTGCATGTAAGGCTGGGACAGGGTCTGCCCCTGCCCCAGCGGCAGCGCGGTATCTTCATAGGCACGGTGCGCCAGCGCCTCATCGAGAAACAGGTGGCGCGGCTCACTGGCCATCAGCTCCAGCACCCGCTCATCGCGAATGCCGGCATCCTCCAGGCGCGCCACCATGCGGTCTCGCGTGCGCTGGGACGTCATGCCGATACCGCTCAGCTGCGCCGTGTCCGGTCGCCTGAGATGCAAGGGCCCGGCGATTCCCGCTGCGCTGTCTGACTGCGCAAGCGGGAAAGCGTTCTGATACACGTCCTTCATGGTCTTGATTCATATCCTTCGAACGAGGACTTCACAGCGAAATCTTGAGCCTTGGCTGGCGCTACGTCGCTCAGGTCAGCGCCTCGAGCCACTGCGCCACATCGTGACGCGCCCCGTGGGAGGTGAGATCCGTCATCAACGGCGTGATGGACACATAGCCTGCCGCGATGGCGGCGAAGTCGGTGTCATCGCCATCATCGATGCCATCGCCGGCCAGCGCGATCCAGTAGCGGGTACGGCCACGCGGGTCCTTGACCTCGATCGGGGCGCCCGCCGGGCCACGGTGGCCCTGACGCGTGACGCGAAAACCACGAATCTCGCTCCACGGCACATCCGGCACATTGACGTTGAGCAATGAGCGCGGCGGCAATGCCAGGGTCTCGGCCGCGCCGACGAGGCTCGCCGCCACGCGTCCAGCGGTCTCGAAGTGGGTCTTGCCGCACAGTGACATCGCGATCGCCGACATGCCCAGCGAGCGCCCTTCCATCGCCGCGGCCACGGTGCCGGAATACAGCACGTCATCGCCCAGGTTGGCACCATGGTTGATGCCGGAAATCACGATGTCAGGCTTCTCGTCCCAGACCCCATTGACGCCCAGGTAGACACAATCCGCGGGCGTGCCGTCGACGCTGTAGAAGCCGTTCTCCATCGCGGACAGCAACAACGGCCGACTCAGCGTCAGCGAGTTGCTGGCCCCTGAGCGGTCACGGTCCGGCGCGACCACACGAATGCGTGCCTGCCCGGCCAGCGCGTCATGCAGCGCCTTGAGCCCCGGAGCGTGCACGCCATCATCATTGGAAAGCAGAATCCTGCGCATCATCTCACTCCTTTGCGAATCATCGGATAGTCGTCATATCGCCTGACGGCACTACAGCAGCGGATGGGCGATCAGCTCACGCAACAGGCCCGTCGCGAAGCTGCCGCGCGGTAGATCGAAGTGCAGCCAGACACTGGCCTCGCCACCTTCGGTTTTTGCCTGCTCTGGCGTGATATCCCACTCCAGACGCGGCTTGCCGGGCATCAGGCGCAGCGGACGACGCTCCGCCTTGACGCCGGCCTTCTCGAGCCCCTCGCACAGCTGCGGCCAACGCGTGGCCAGGACCTGCTCGAGCTGGGCGACCTGCGCATGAGCCTCCGCCCGTCCGGTGCCCCACAGCGGGCCAGTGGGATGAATATCGCCACTCGCCAGGCGCTGCGCCAGCGTCTCGGCCGACTCGCTGCCATCGGTGACGAAGCGCGAGCCCGTCCCGTTGAGCGCAAACACCTCACCGCTCAACGCCGTCGCCCAGCAATGCGCCTTGAGGCGCGCAGCCAGCACCTCGTTGAACAGGAAGCTGCGCGCGGTCGACAGCAGCATGCCGCTGCGGTCATCACGCTTGCGCCAGCCACGCACCAGCACGGCACGTGCCCGGCCGAGATTATGTCCCTGATGCCCGAAGCGCTGCGGCCCGAAATAGTTGGGCACACCATCACGTATCAGCGTCTGCCAGCGCGCCTCGAACTCGGGATGCGCGACGGCCTCACCACTGACACGCAGCGCGAAGCGGTTGCCGCGATGCACGCCACGCTTGAGCTTGCGCGGATGACGCACGCTGGCCAGCACGCGGACGCCCTTCTCGGCCAGCGCATCGCTGAGATCCTGCGGCGCTTCACGCCCCGGCAACCACACGGAGACCCACTGCTGGGTGATCGCCTGCTTGTCCTTGAGACCGGCCACGCCGATATCACGCGACGCGACCTCACACAGGCCGGCCAGTTCACGGCACAGCTCATCGGTGGTCAGGCCACGTTTCTCGACCCACAGCCACTGATGCTCGCCGTGACCTTCGGGCACGAAGTCCATCAGCTCGGTGACCCGGAAGTCCTCCGGCGTGTGACGGAAGTCGCCGGCTCCCAGCGGGCCGCCATGCGCATGCGGCCAGCGCTGCATCAACTCGGCTTCCTTGACCCACGCCTCGCTGCCCGCGGCGTCCAACGCCGTCAGCGCCTCGGCAAACAGCGCATCCGCCTCGGGCGACTCAGACATGTCATTCACTTCAGACATGCTCGGCTCCGACCGCGGTCGGCAGCGCGCCCAGCAGCACCACCGCCTCGGCGGCGATGCCTTCCTTGCGACCGGTGAAACCGAGCCGCTCGGTGGTGGTGGCCTTGACGTTGACGACCGCCAGCGGCACGCGCAGGTCTTCGGCGATCACTTCCCGCATCGCCTGGATGTGCGGCGCCATCTTCGGCGCCTGCGCCATCACGGTGAGATCGACATTGCCGACCCCGAAACCGGCGGCATTGACCAGCCCGATCACGTGGCGCAGCAGGCCACGGCTATCGGCGCCGGACCACTCGCTGTCGGTGTCCGGGAAATGCTTGCCGATATCGCCCATGCCACAGGCACCGAGCAGCGCATCGCACAGCGCATGCAGCAGCACGTCACCGTCGGAGTGCGCCACGAAGCCATGCTCGTAGGCGATCTTCACGCCACCGATCATCAGGTGATCGCCATCGCCGAAGCGATGCACATCGAAGCCGTGGCCGATGCGCAGGGCCATCGGCACATGGCCAGCCTGCGGGGAAGAGGTCGCGGATTGCGCAGAGGAAGTGGCAGCAGCGGGTGTTGCAGATTGCTCAGTCATGTCAGGCAGATGTCCGGGGGCTATCGGGAAGCGCCTCGCGCGCGGCCAGCAGCAGGCGCGCCATGGCGAGGTCTTCCGGATGGGTGATCTTGAGATTGTCGCGGGCGGCGGCGACCAGCACGGGGGCACGGCCACAGGCCTCCAGTGCCGAGGCCTCGTCCGTGATAAGCGCGGGGTTATCCCCAAGCGCTTCACGCAGCGCCCGCCGCAACAGGCCCAGCGGGAAGGCCTGCGGCGTGAAGGCATGCCACAGGCCGACGCGGGATTCGGTGTGCGCGATGCTCGGCGCGCGCTCTTTATCGCCATCGCCATCGCCATGCGGGCGGGAGTCGCCGGCCGGCGCGGCGCGCTTCATGGTGTCACTGGCGGGGGCCGCGAGGATGGCGCCATCGGCACTGCGACGAGCGGTCGCCACCAGCGCATGGATATCGGCTTCGCGAACGCAGGGGCGCGCGACATCGTGCACCAGCACGAGGTCATCGTCATGGGCGTGGCGGCTCAGGCAATCCAGGCCTGCCAGCACGCTGTCGGCACGCTCGCTGCCGCCATCGGCGCGCAGCCAGTCCTGCCACGGCACCATCGATGGCGAGAAATAGCCATCGTCGGCGCCCAGCACCAGACAGAGTCCTGCCTCGGGCAGCGCGCGCTTGAGTGTCGCCAGCGTCGCCTCCAGCACGCAGCCCCCGGGCGACAGCTCCAGATACTGCTTGGGGCGGTCGGCCTGCATGCGACTGCCCACGCCGGCGGCCGGCACCAGATACCACAGACGGGGCTCGCGCGAGGCGTCTGTCGGCATCATGGCGTGATCACCTTGGGCAGCCCGCCTTCCAGGCCCTTGCCCTCCAGCGCACCGTCAGCCACTTCATCGGGTGATGGCGCCTTGCGTTCCGGCACCGCGACATTGGGCACCCACAGGAACTGCTCGTCCTTGCGCACCATGCCGAGGTCATTGCGTGCACGCTCCTCGATGGCCGCCAGACCATTCTTGAGGTCGACCACTTCCGCACCGAGCCGCTGATTGCGGTTGTCCAGCACCGCATCTTCCTTGGAAAGCTGCTGCACGCGTGCGCGAATATCGAATAATTCGGTGATGCCATTTTCGCCCCACCACAGCCGATACTGGAGCAGTGCCAGCAGCAGCAGCAGTGAGATATTGATCCATTTGAGCATGGCGATGTCCTTGGCCGTTGCAGCGCGCATTATGCCATCATCCGGGAGCGTGACGCAGGCACTGCCAGCATCCGTTGCCACGCTTGACGCACCCCTGTCGATCAGGGCCACCTGATGACAGCGCCCTCTCACCCTTCTGCCAGGAGTCATCCGATGTACAAGCTTGCGTTCTTCGTCCCGGAGAATGACGCCGAACACGTCAAGGAAGCCGTCTTTGCCACCGGTGCAGGGCGCATCGGCGACTACGAGGCCTGCTGCTTCGAGACACGCGGCACCGGCCAGTTTCGGCCACTGGCCAGCGCCAATCCGCATATCGGGACCTGCGGCACGCTGGAGCGCGTCGCCGAACTGAAGATAGAGCTGGTATGTGACGATTCGCTCATCGCCGCTGCCGTGGCGGCGCTGCGCGACGCCCACCCCTATGAAGAAGTCGCCTTCGATTGCTGGCGACTGGAAACGTTCTGACCCCGCGCACCCCGAAGAGCGAGGCACGCGAGGTCAGCATTGGCCAGACGATCTAGCTCGCGGGCAGGAAGGTGGTGTTGAAGAAGTGCTCGCGGGTTTCCAGGTCGATCTGCTCGAGATGCAGCGGGAAATGCTCGTCACCCTCGCCGTGGCGGCGGTCCTCGAAGTAGCGGCGCAGGGTCACTTCCATGGTCGGGAAGGCCAGTGACTGCCAGGGGACCTCCTCCTCGGCGAACAGCGCCACCTCGAGGCTCTCGACGCCGGCCGAGTAGTCACTGATCAGCTCGGCCCGAAACAGCATGTAGACCTGATTGATATGCGGCAGGTCGATCAACGTATAGAGCCCCTGCAGCTTGACCTCGGCGCCGGCTTCTTCTCGCGTCTCGCGGGCAGCGGCGTCGCTGGTGGTCTCGGCGTTCTCCATGAAGCCGGCCGGCAGGGTCCAATAACCCAGGCGTGGCTCGATGGCACGCCGACAGAGCAGCACCTTGCCGTCCCGCACCGGCAGGGTGCCCGCGATGATGCGCGGATTCTGATAATGGATGGTGCCGCAGCTATCACACAGGTAGCGCAGACGATCATCGCCCTGCGGCACTGCCAGACGCACCGTTTCACCACAGTGACTGCAATAATTCATTCGCTCTCCCATGAAATCTCAAGGCGCCCTTCAGTGACATCCCGTCTCCGCTTCCTCGTTGCGCGGTGGGGCCAGCGGCATGGCAGTCGCCTTGACCGCCAGGACCCTCGCGCCACATGATGAATGCCTACGAGGAAACGACATGCTAGAAGCCCTGCGCCAACGCCTGCAAGCACATCAACCCCTTGCGACTGACCACCAGCTACCACGCGCCGCCGTCCTGATCGCGCTGATCGATCGGCCCGAACCGACGCTGCTGCTGACGCGGCGTGCCAGCCATCTCAGCCAGCACCCCGGCCAGGTGGCCTTCCCCGGCGGCAAGGCCGAACCCGATGATAGCAATCTGTTGGCCACCGCGCTGCGCGAAGCCGAGGAAGAGGTCGCGCTGCCGCCCAGCGCCGTGGAGGTCTTCGGCCAGCTGAGCGACGTGATTTCCCTGCACGGCATGCGCGTCACGCCCTTTGTCGGACGCATTCCCGCCGACCTGCCGCTGCGCGCAGACCCCGGCGAGATCGAGCAGATCTTCGAGATGCCGCTGAGCATGTTGCTCAAGGACGAGCGCGAGCATACCGATGTGATCACCGTCGGTGACGAGACCTGGTACGTGCCCAGCTATCGCGTGGCCGACCAGGTGCTGTGGGGGCTGTCCTCGATGATGCTGGTCGAACTGATGGCCATCGGCTTCGGCCATGCTGTGAGTCTCAAGGCAGCGCCACCGCCTGGTGCCCCGCTGCGCCATCTGCCGCCGCGCCCCGTGCCGCCTCGGCCCTGAAGCTCAAGATCCTGAACTCCTGAGTTACTGAGCTCCTGCACCAGACAAGGTGCGTTCCCGCCTAACGGCTCGTCATTGCCCCGACGATATTGCACCGACAATGGCACTGGACTATAACTCCTCGCCCACGATGCCACGCCACTTCCCGTTCGGAGCGCCTGATGCCCGCTGCACCTGCACCCGCCCCACTGCTGGACCCTGTCGCACTCAACCTGCTGATCGATGAACTGGTCGAGCATGGCTACAGCGTGCGCCCCGACTTCCTGCCGCGCCAGGTCATTCGTCAGCTCAATGATGAACTGACGGAGCTTGAGACGCGGCAGCAACTGACGGCGGCGGGTATCGGGCGCGGGCGCGAGCATGATCTGCGCCCGGACATCCGCGGCGACGCGATTCGCTGGCTGGACCGCAATTCGCGTGCCCAGCGCGCCTATCTGGAAGCGATGAACGTGCTCAAGGATGAGCTCAACCGTGCCCTCTATCTGGGGCTGTTCGAGTATGAGGCCCACTTTGCCCACTATCCGGTCGGCAGCTTCTACAAGAAGCATCTCGACAGCTTTCGCGGCCGCGGCAATCGCCTGATCTCCAGCGTGCTCTATCTCAATGAGGACTGGCCGCGCGATGGCGGCGGCGAGATCGTGCTCTACGACCCCGAGGATGACAGCCGCGAAATGGCACGCGTCACCCCCGAGGCCGGCACCTTCGTGTGCTTCCTCTCCGAGCAGATCCCCCATGAGGTACTACCGACGCATCAGGCGCGCGCCAGTGTCACCGGCTGGTTCCGGCGCAACAGCTCACAGGGCAATCTGGTCGATCCCGCACGCTGATTCCCGGGCGGGAAGGCCCGGCCAGACAGGTCTGGACAGCACCGCACCAGCGGCCCTCAGTCGCGCGCCAGCGGCGAATCATCGCGTGGCGGCACTTGGCGCTGCGCGTCCTGCAATGATTGCTCGTCAGTCAGGGCCTGCTCGTCGTGCAGCGCCTGCTCCTCCTTGACCTCGATCTCCTCGAGGCTGTCCAGCGAGGCATCCGTGATCAGCTCCGGCATGTCAGCGACCAGCTCACGCGTGACCTCGACCAGCGGGTCATCGGCCTCGGCGTCACGCAGGTGCTCCTCGGCGGCCTCGACCAGTTCAGGCCCGACCGCAAGCTCGGTGCCCAGCGGCGTCTGCGGGGCATGGGTCTCGAAGGGTGCCAACGGCTGCGGCGCCGGACGCATCACGCGTCGCCAGACGAAGAAGAGCAGCATGCCGCCCCCCATCACCGCCAGACTCAGTGCCATGCCGGGCATCGCGCCCATCTCGGCCATCGGCAGCGATACCGCCGGCGGTGACAGGGTCGACCCCACCGCGTTGATCAACAGCAGGCCCTGACTCATGCGCACCAGGGCGCCGGCGGGCGCACGGTCGGCGGCGTGGCTGACCGCCACCGGATAGAGGGTGAAGGCGGCACCGCCGAGCAGGAACAGCACCGTCAGCTGGGCGATGCCCTCGCGCGCCGGCCCCATCAGCAAGGCGGCGAAGCCGACGATGGCGACCGACAGGATGATCAGCACCTGCTGGCGATCGTGGCTGTCAGACCAGCGGCCGATGGGGTACTGCAGCAGCATGCCGCCGAGAATCACCAGCGCCATGCGCTGACCGATCTCCGCGGTGCTCAAGGTGCCGCCATCGCCCAGCGCCAGAGGCAGCAGACTGTAGATGACCGCCACCACCAGCCCCGAGGCCAGACAACCGAACACGCCCGTCGGCGTGATGCGAATCAGGCGCCACGGACTCAAGGGCTCGGACTGTTCGATCAGCGGCGAGACGCGCGGCAGCAGCACCAGCGGCAATACCGAGGCCGCCGCCAGCATCGCCACCAGCATGAAGGCCGCCTCGAGGCTCAGCATGGCGGTCACGCCCAGCAGCAGCTGACCGAGCACCCCAGCGCCGTAGAGCACGATCATGTAGAGCGCCAGCAGACGCCCGCGCACGGCGGGGTCGGCGGCGCTCAGCAGCCAGCTCTCGATGACCAGATACACCCCGACCAGCGACCAGCCGATCATCATGCGCAGCAGGAACCACACCACCGGGTGATCGCCCAGCCCCATGGCCAGCGCCGCGACCGCCACCAGCGAGGCGAAGCCGGCATAGGCGCGGATATGACCGATGCGCAGCAGCAGGCGGTCGTTGACCAGCGCGCCGAGCCCGAGGCCCAGATAGTAGGCCGAGCTGATCAGGCCGATCGCCTCGCTCGAGACGCCGGCGGCAGACAGCCGCAACGGGACCAGCGAGGTTAGCATGGCGTTACCGATCCCCAGCAAGGCAAGGCCGAGCAGGGGCGCAAGGGACATCAACAGCAGATGACGGGGCATGACCAGATCCTCGGCCGGCCGCCAGTCAGCGATCAGCCAATGCCGCAAGGTGCGGATATCGTCGGGAGGGGGAATTTGCCCTGCGAGAATACGTCAAGGCGCGGGCAATATAGTGACAGTCCGCGCCAAATCCAAGCCTTTTTGCGTCATTTGGCGACAATATCGTCTTGGGTGTCGCTGCGCGCTGTCCTGCGCTCTATCCATGCCCTGTCCCGCGCCCTGTCCCATGCCCTGCCCCGCGCTCTTGTCAGGCGGGTTGGGGCACGCGGAAGATGACGCTGTCGTTGGCGACCTGCTCAAGCTCGAGTCCGTGCGTGCGCGCAAGCCAGGCAAAGGTCGCCGGGCTGAACAGGCACACATGCGTCGGATCACGCAGGTAGTGCCAGCGCCTGAGCGCCTCCGGATCATCCGAGGCGGGCTGCGTCATCACCCCCAGCAGGCCGCCGGGCCTGAGGCAACGCAACCACTGGCGGAAGACCTCGCCCGGCGCGTAGAGATGCTCGATCACCTCGGTGCTGACGATGAAGTCATGCTGGCGGGTGAGCGCTGACGGGTTCGGATGATAATAGAGGTCGTGCAGCGCCATCGGATGGCCCGCCTCCTCGAACATCTGCGCCAGGGCAGGCCCTGGCCCACAGCCGAAATCGAGCCCGCGGGCCCCGGCCGCGAGCCGCTCGCACATCGGCGTGAAGAGCTTGGCCAGGAAGCTTCGATAGCGCGGGTCTGCCGGGTCGTTCTCGTGCTGGTCGTAGATGTCCTGCTCTGCCCTGGCATCCAGGCGCTGGGATGGCGCCAGATACAGCAGATGACATTCCGGGCAGCGCAGGTAATCGCGCTCGTCGGCGGGCGGTCGCTGACCGGTCTCGGGGCATGGCCTGCGTCGCTGTACCAGGTGCAGTACATGCTGGCTCTGGGACGCCTCACACAGCGGGCAGACAGTATCTGAAGGCGGATAGGGAACGGGGGAATCAGGGGCTGACATCAGGGCTCCGCGGCAAGGGACACTGGCGATGAGGATCGACGTCACCACACGACTGGCGGTGACAACTCGCCGCCACGCGCGACACCACGGCGGCAGGGGTGATTCCGCAGCAGGTGAACGTATCGAAGGTGGCGACTGTCTGAGTGCTGAATGATACCCCGCGCCAGTGTCTGGCGCCTGCCACGATGGAGCCTGCAGGCACCGCCCCCCTCTGGCACAATGAGCATCATTCGAGTGCGGCACCGCGACACCTGACGATGTCACGGCGCCTGCCTTCGCGTCAGACAGGCGCGATCTTTCACGCCAGACCACCGGAACTTCACGTGTGACGATGGACAAGACTCTCAAGCGGTTCGAACAGGCCATGGAACAGCGCCTGACTCCTCTCAAGGCCAACTCCGTGGCCTGTCTGTGGCAACGACTGTCCGGGCTCAGCACCCGCCAGCTCTGGTGGCTGGCGCGCCCGTTGGCGCGTGTGGTGCAGCTGTGCAATCCCCGCGAGCGCCGGGTCACGCGCCAGAATCTGGGCCAGGCCTTCCCGCAGCTCGACAGCCAGGCGCGCGCGCGTCTGGCGAGCGACAGCCTCGCGCATTCCACCGCCACCATGCTGGAACTGGGCAAGGTGTGGCTGGGCGATGAAGACGCCGTGCGCGATTCGATTCTCGAGGTCCACGGCCGCAACCTGCTCGACGAGGCGCGCGCCGAGGGGCGCGGCGTCATCGTGCTGGCGCCACACTTCGGCAACTGGGAAGTGCTAAATTTCTGGCTCTCCAGCCACTTCCCGTTCACCGCCATGTACGAGCCGCCCAAGTTCGAACGCCTCGACCCGATCATCCGCAATGGCCGTGAGCGCATGGGTGCGAGCCTGGTGCCCACCAACTCGCGTGGCGTCGCTGCCTTGCTCAAGGCACTCAAGCGCGCCGAAGCGATCGGCATACTGCCGGATCAGGAGCCGGGCCGTGGCAGCGGCGTCTTCGCCGACTTCTATGGCCGCCCCGCCTATACCGCCACCCTGCTGCCCAAGCTGGTGGCGAGAACCGATGCCCGCGTCGTCACCGGTGTCGCCCAGCGTCTGGAAGATGGCCATGGCTTCGCCATCCACTTCCTCGCTGCGGATGAGGGAGTCTATTGCGAAGAGGAAGTCGCCTCGGCACGCGGGGTGAATGCCTCGGTGGAAGCGGCGATCGCCTTGGCGCCGGCCCAGTATCAGTGGGAATACAAGCGCTGGCGCAAGAGCCCGCAGGAAATGGAGCAACAACCGGGCTGGCAGGAAGCCCGCTTCTACGCGCGCACCTATTCCTTCTTCTCGCTCAAGGGCTGGCGCCGCTATTTCAAGCATCGCCGCAAGGCCAGCAAGCGCGGCTGAGGGCAACACTGGCGGATCAAGCCATCAGCTCCCAGACTGAATGCGCATGGCTCAATGACAGGAGGCAAGGATGCCGATCGAGACTCACACCGCTCACCTCACAAGCTCATCGCCCCGGCGCCCCTCCTTGCCCCGGGCAGTATCGACACGCCTGCCGGCAAGTCTGGCGACACGCCTGGTCGCAAGTGCCGCGGCGGCCTGTCTCGCATTGTCTCTGCCTGCCCAGGCAGAGGCAGAGACAGAGGCCGCTTCCTCGCTGTCGCTGGTGAGCGCTCAGCAAGTGCCCAGTGATGCCCCTGCGCTCAAGCTGCCTGAGGGCGCCACGCTCGAGCGGCTGGCCTCGCTCGACAGTCCACGCATGCTGCACCTCACTGATGCTGGCGAACTGCTGATCGGCTCGCGGGCCGAGCGTGTCTATCGCGCTCAGCTGACGCCGGACGGCAGCCTCCCTGCCGTGAAGACGCTGGTCGAACTGTCGGGCTACCCTCACTCGCTGGTGGTGCGTGGTGACAAGCTCTATGTCGCGACCACTGCAGCCTTGCTGGTCGCCGACTATTCACCCGGCGAGTCTCTCACCCGCGATGACTTTCGTGAGCTGATCGCCCTGCCCGGCGGCGGTGGCCATAACTCGCGCACCTTGAGTCTCGGGCCGGATGGTGGCCTCTATCTGGCGCTGGGCATCCAGGGCAATTGCTCGAATCAATACCTCGCAGGCAGCGAGCAGGGCTACTCCTTCAGTGAACGCCGCGGCGGCGTGCTGCGCCTTGAGGAATCCGGCGATGCGCCGCACTGGCAGCCCTGGGCCAGCGGGCTACGCAACCCGGTAGGCCTCGCCTGGCAGCCAGGTAGGGAAGATGAGCCGCGTCTGCTGGCTACCAACAACGGCCCCGACCACTGGGGCTATGAGCAACCCCGCGAACTGGTGGTTGCTGCCCGCGAAGGCAGCTTCCATGGCATGCCCTGGTATCAGTGGGTCGATGGCCGCTGGCAGGCGGATGACTGCATCACGAGCGATTCACCGCGTGAGCGTGACGAGATTGCGCCGCCGCTGGCCGAGATCCCCGCTCGCAGTGCACCGATGGGAATCGCGGTGGTAACGCCAGAGCATCCATTGGCGGCAGACATGGATGTCGTGGTGGCAGTCCACGGCAGCTGGGGCACGGCGCCCTCCGGCAACGCCGCGGGTGACCCGGCCAGCCGCCGTGAGCCTCGCCTGCTGGGCCTCAAGCTGGCGACGCCAGACACTGAAGCACGCCTGGTGCCAGTGCTGACCGGCCTGCAGGACAGCAGCAGCGGTCAGCGCTGGATTCGCCCGCTCGATGTTCTGTTCGGCCCTGATGGCAGCCTGTACTTCACCTCGGATAGCGGCGCGGCTGGCCTCTATCGCCTCACCTTCGATTGATGGCCTGACCTCCAGCAGAACGGGCTTTTGATAATCGAGGCCCTGGCCCTTATTCACGCGCTCTCTCCAAGCCCTCTTGTCCAAGCACTCTCTTCAGGCTCTCTTTCCAGGAGCTGCTTGGCAGAGGGCCTATGGAGAGGGCCTATAAATAGGGCCGATGAATGCAGCGCTTGCCTGCTACAGATACTGAAAACCTGCCTTGCATGCCCCGCCTGCGAATTACAGGAATGTAGTCCTGTGCCCTCGCATGCACCCAATGGCCAGCTAGGCATTGTGTGGCCATGGAGCGACACTGGGTCGACGCCAAGCGTTTATTGAACGATGACGCGCTGATAGAGCCTATCTCGCCCGTGCATCCAGCCTACGAACTCCTGCGTATGATCCAACGAATACGCCATCGTCGGAGCCTGCCGCCATGAACCAGCAGCCACCCCCAGCATCACGGACGTCCGCCAGCCGGGACTCCCTGTCGAGCACATGCACGCACCTGACGCGCGCTCCCTGGCTGAGCATCGTGATGCCGGTGCATGACGAGGCAGCCGGCATCGTGCAAACCCTGATTGCCCTGAGTCGCCTGCGCGCGGGGGGTGACTGTGAAGTGATCGTGGTGGATGGTGGCTCGACGGATGGCACCCCCTCACTGGCCCGACCGCTGTGTGATGCCGTGCTGAGCAGTGAGCCGGGCCGGGCACGCCAGATGAATGCCGGAGCCGCGCGTGCACGCGGAGAATGGCTGCTGTTTCTGCATGCCGATACCGACTTGCCCGACAATGCGCTGGCATTGCTCAAGGAGGCCATCACGACGCATCGCCGCAGCGACTGGGGCCGCTTCGATGTCAGCATCAAGGGCGAGTCGCCGTGGTTACCGATGATCGCCGCCATGATGAATCTGCGCTCGCGGCTGACCAGCATCAGCACGGGCGACCAGACCCAGTTCGTGAAGCGCTCGACCTTCGAGGCCATCGGCGGCTTTGCCGACATGCCACTGATGGAAGATATCTGGCTGAGTGCCCATCTCAAGCATCTGACCCCGCCAATGAACCTGACCGCGCGTGTCACGACCAGCGGTCGACGCTGGGAGACCCACGGCGTCTGGCGCACCATCGTCAAGATGTGGGGACTGCGGCTGGCGGCCTGGTGTGGCGTCTCCCCTGCACGCCTGGCACGCCTTTACGGCTATCGCGCCGCGGCGCAGGCCTGTGAGCAGCGCGGCATGCCACATGCGTGATGCGGTGTTGCCTACCTTGCCCACCGCTGATGCCGCGTCAGAGGTGCGCCCGACTCTCATCATCTTCGGTCGCCTGCCCATCGCCGGCCACTGCAAGACACGCCTGATCCCCGCACTCGGCCCCGAGGGCGCAGCTCGACTCTATGCGCGGATGCTGAGCCATATCGTTGACCACGCCTGCGCCGCGCGCCTCGGCAAGGTCGTGGTGATGCTGACGCCCTCTGCCGAGCCGTCGAGTCAGGCACCTGAACAGGCGGCTCTGCGGGCAGCGCTGGAAGCCCGGCTGCGAAGCGTTGTCGATGCCACTGCCGACCTCACCTTCGAGGCACAGCCGCAGGGGGAGCTCGGTGAGCGAATGTCCCGGGCCATGGCCCGACATCTGCCCGAGGGGCCGGTGTTGCTGATGGGCTCCGACCTGCCAGCGCTGGATAGCCAGCGGCTGCGCGAGGCAGCCCACAGACTGCGCACTCACGACGCGGTGCTGCAGCCCACCGACGATGGTGGCTATGGCTTGATCGGCCTCAAGGCGCCCTGCCCGCAAGCCTTCCTGCTGCCCCACTGGAGCCATGCCCATGTCTGCCGGGACACTCTGGCGCTGCTGGCCCGGGCGGGGAGAACGGCCGCTTGCCTGCCGACCAGCTGGGATGTCGATGAGCCGCGTGACCTTGCGCGACTGTCGCGCCACCTGCCGGCACTCATGGCCGACCTTGCCGCTTGAGACTTTCCATAAATAAGCCCGCTTGAGGCTCATCACAGGTTCGGCATGCCTCCCAAAGTCGTATGCATTTTTGCTCACACTGCCCTTCTTCTACGCCGCAGGGCTGTTACACTCGCTGCATCGTGACTCACATGTCACAGCTTGACGGGGTGCCGGTAAGACCGGCTGAGATGTCATGCGCAGGCAACGTCCTTGCGTGAATGACGATCCCGCCGAACCTGATCCGGCTAGTACCGGCGTAGGGATCAAGCGCGAAGCGATGCCACTCGATATCGTCACCACTTTCTCACGGTGACTGTCGGCACCTCCCCCGCTTTTCCCCTGCTCCTGTTCCGGTACTGGCCACGCTTGCGCCAGAGACCTGCCGCCCCATTACGGGTCGTCAGCACGCTCACCGAGGGATGCGTCATGCCTAGTTTCAACGACCTGACCAGTGCCTGCGCCGAGGAATGGCGTGACTATCTCGAGCACGACTTCGTTCGCCAGCTGGGCGAAGGTCGTCTGCCGGAGGAGTCCTTCCGCCATTACCTGCAGCAGGACTACCTGTTCCTGATCCACTTCGCGCGTGCCTGGGCGCTGGCCGCCTACAAGAGCCGCACCCTCGCGGAGCTGCGTCAGGCCACGGCCAGTCTCGACACCATCCTCAATACCGAGCTCGATCTGCATATCGGCTACTGCAGCGAGTGGGGCATCAGCGAGGATGACCTGAGCGAGCTGCCGGAATCCCGCGCCACCCTGGCCTATACCCGTTACGTGCTCGATTGCGGCCAGCGCGGCGACCTGCTCGATCTGCACGTGGCGCTCGCGCCCTGCCTGATCGGCTACGGCGAGATCGCCGAGTGGCTGCTCGATCAGGACACCACCGAGATCGAGAACAACCCATACGCGGACTGGATCGCGATGTACTCAAGCGATGACTTCAAGGAAGCCGTCGAAGCCGAGCGCGAATGGCTGGATGCGCGCCTCTCGGAGGCCTCGGAGCGCCGACTGGGTGAGCTGGTCGATGTCTTCCGGGACGCCACGCGACTCGAGATCGACTTCTGGCAGATGGGCCTCGATCGCGCTTGAGTCATCACAGACTGACGTCCCGGCACTCGCCATGAGCCGCTCGGGATGACGCCATCCCCATGGATGGCACGACTGACAGGCCAACAGAGCCTGGATGCGAGAATGCTCCCCGTGGCAAGCCTGACGCTTCGGGCAACACCCTCGCATTGAAATCTGCACACGCTTGACGGGGTGCCGGTGGAACCGGCTGAGATCCTGCATGCATGCTTCGCCGCCCTGACGCGCGAGCTTGCCAGCAAGGGGTCCCGTGGAACCTGAACCGGTTAGGACCGGCGTAGGAATCAAGCTGATGGCCAGCCGCTGCGCGCGGCCGCCTCGCTCCCGGGCCACCTGCTGGCAAGGAGTCGGCGACGACCATCCTCTCCCTGCGCACGGTCTTCCCATGATGACGTCAGCCGTGACGTCGCCCTTTGAGGAGACCTGCATGAGCACTGCCCCGACGACACAAGACCCGCAAGCCACCAACGCCGCCGAGTCACCGCTCGCCTCGCAGCCTGAGGCTGCCCCCAAGGCACGCGCGCGCGCCGGTCGCAAGGATGGCAGCCGCCATCTCGCCAGCGAAGCACGAGTCGACGCCGCCGCCATCGCGCCGCTGAGCGGCTCGCGCAAGATCTATATCGAAGGCTCCCGTCCGGACATCCGCGTGCCCATGCGCGAGATCGGCTGCTCGCCGACCCAGACCTCCAGCGGCCTGGAAGAGAACCCGCCGATCGTCGTCTACGATACCTCCGGCCCCTACACCGATCCGGCGGTCGAGATCGACATCCGCCGGGGCCTGGCGCCGCTGCGCGAGAAGTGGATCGAGGAACGCGGTGATACCGAACAGCTCAATCAGCTGAGCAGTGAATATGGTCGCGTGCGCCAGGCCGACCTGCGCCTGTCGTCCCTGCGCTTCGAGCTGGACCACCGCCCGCGTCGTGCCCTGCCGGGCAAGAATGTCACCCAGCTGCACTACGCGCGCCAGGGCATCATCACCCCGGAGATGGAATACATCGCGATTCGCGAGAATCAGCGTCGTATCGCGCTGCGTGAGGAATATCAGGGCAGCGAATCCGTCGAGAGCATTCTGGGCCACCAGCACCCGGGCCACAGCTTCGGCGCCAACCTGCCCGACGAGATCACCGCCGAATTCGTGCGTGAGGAAGTCGCATGCGGCCGCGCCATCATTCCCGCCAACATCAATCACCCGGAAAGCGAGCCGATGATCATCGGCCGCAACTTCCTGGTGAAGGTCAACGGCAACCTGGGCAACTCGGCGGTCACCTCCTCCATCGAGGAAGAGGTCGACAAAATGACCTGGGCGATCCGCTGGGGTTCCGACACCGTGATGGACCTCTCGACCGGCGCCAACATCCACGAGACCCGTGAATGGATTCTGCGCAACTCTCCCGTGCCCATCGGCACGGTGCCGATCTATCAGGCGCTGGAGAAGGTCGATGGCGTGGCCGAGAACCTCGATTGGGAGATCTTCCGCGACACGCTGATCGAGCAGGCCGAGCAAGGCGTCGACTATTTCACCATCCACGCCGGCGTCCTGCTGCGCTATGTGCCGCTGACCGCCAGCCGCGTGACCGGCATCGTCTCGCGCGGCGGCTCGATCATGGCCAAGTGGTGTCTGGCACATCACGAGGAAAGCTTCCTCTATCGTCACTTCGAGGACATCTGCGAGATCTGCAAGGCCTACGACATCAGCCTGTCACTGGGCGATGGCCTGCGCCCGGGCTCGGTGGCCGATGCCAATGACGCCGCCCAGTTCGGTGAGCTCGAGACGCTTGGCGAGCTGACCAAGATCGCCTGGCAGCACGATGTCCAGGTCATGATCGAGGGCCCGGGTCACGTGCCGATGCACCTGATCAAGGAGAACATGGACAAGCAGCTCAGCGAGTGTGACGAGGCGCCCTTCTACACCCTCGGCCCGCTGACCACCGACATCGCCCCGGGCTACGACCACATCACCTCCGGCATTGGTGCCGCGATGATCGGCTGGTTCGGCTGCGCCATGCTCTGCTACGTGACCCCCAAGGAGCACCTGGGCTTGCCCAACAAGGACGACGTCAAGACCGGCATCATCACCTACAAGATCGCCGCGCATGCCGCCGATCTGGCCAAGGGCCACCCGGGCGCGCAACGCCGTGACAATGCGCTCTCCAAGGCACGCTTCGAGTTCCGCTGGGAAGACCAGTTCAATCTGGGCCTGGACCCGGACACCGCGCGCAGCTTCCACGACGAGACGCTGCCCAAGGACTCGGCCAAGGTCGCCCACTTCTGCTCCATGTGCGGGCCGAAGTTCTGCTCGATGAAGATCACCCAGGAAGTGCGCGATTACGCCAATGAGCATGGTCTGACCGGCGATGCCGACAGCGTGATGGCCGGCATGCAGGAGCAGGCCGACAAGTTCAAGCGTGAAGGCAGCCAGCTCTATCAGGAGGTCTAGCCAAGTGCCTGACGCACAGGAAGGCTGACATTCCGAGCGACACAAAAAACGCCCCGACCAGTGATGGTCGGGGCGTTTTCGTCACATCCTGCCACACGCTCATGACATCTCATGAGCGTGACAGAAGGCTCACGTGCGGCTGGTGACTTCCAGCAGGTGATAACCGAACTGGGTCTTCACCGGGCCCTGCACGGTGTTGATCGGGGCGCTGAACACGACTTCGTCGAATTCCTTGACCATCATGCCCGGGCCGAAGGCACCCAGGTCGCCGCCACTGCGGCCGGACGGGCAGGAGGAGTGCTCGCGAGCGGCATCAGCGAAATCGCGGCCGTTCTCGATTTCGGTCTTGAGAGCTGCACACTGTTCTTCGCTGGAAACGAGAATATGACGCGCTGTGGCCTGTGCCATGTCTATCACCTGTCACTGATCGAATAAATGCCGCCGGCAATCACCGGCGGCGTGGCAGGTCATTGTGGCCCAAGGCAGCGCTCGCCGCTAGCGTCGCGCGCCTCCCCACCTGCTCAGCGATATCCCAGACACGCGAACGCCCACCCGGAAGACCGGATGGGCGTTGGGGACGCTCGCCTGAGAGCGTCGGCAGCAGTCGCTTACTTGGCGACTTTCTGCATGGCCTCGGAGGCGGACTTGGCGTTGCTTTCTGCCAGTTCCTGACCTTTCTTGGCGTATTCCTGGTTCAGCTCGACCACTTTCTGGGTGTCGTTCTGCAGCTTCTCGCCCAGAGTCTTGACGGTTTCCTGCTGCTCCTTGACGAAGTTCTTCAGACCTTCGCTGTCCTTGATCTCGAGCATGGAACGCGCCTGGGTCAGGGAAGCATCAGCATAGGACTTGGTCAGTTCCATCTGTGCGCCGATCAGCTTCTCGCTGTAATCGATGCTCAGGGCGCTGAACGCACGCAGCGGAGACAGGAACATATCGTCGAACTGCTGAGCGGACTTCTCGAAGTTGGCATTGAACATGTAGGCACCCTCCAGGGTATTGGCATCACGCTGAAATGAACCGGAGCGTTGCTCCGTTCGGTTATCAGGACTGAACCGGGCTGGTGCACCGTAGTGACCGAGCCATCATTATCAAGCCGTCACTATCGAGCCGTCGCGGTCAGATAGTGCTATCGACCAGGTTCCATCCTCGCTGCAACGCAGCATAAGACAGTCTTTGTTGCACTGCAACATCAAAAACATCGCAACGACTGATCTGTACGCCCTGGTTGATGCAGTGGCTTGATTGCACTGGAGAAAAACAATCAGAAGTTGAAAAGAAAATTGACGCCTTGGGGCCCCGTCATGCCACACACCACGCCCTGGAACGCCAGACTGGGCCAAAGTGCTGGGCCATAGGGCTGGGAGGATAAAGGGCTAGGACAGAGGGCTGAGGCAGAAGCCCGAAGCTGAAAGCCTGAACTTGAGGATAGCGCCGTGCTGCTGCCTCACTGGCATGAGGCGTCGCGACAGCGTTTGCAGAGCAGGCGCCCGCCCAGCGCGCGTGCCTGATCTGCCTGGCGACAGAAGTCGACACTCTGGGTGGAAAGCCATCGCCGACAGCCCTGACAGCGCGGCAAGCCTTCCTCATCCTGCGACTGGGCGGAAGACGCGCCTTGCTGATTGTCGGCCGCAGCACCCGGCTGCTCGCCTGCCGCCTGCGGGCTAGCGGGGCCTTCTCGGCCATCCTGATCCAGAGCCTGGTGCCCGGGCTGCCAATGCGCGGCCTGCAGCCCTCGGCCCCCAAAACCGCACTGCCGTTTCAGGGCAGCCGTAGATGTCACGCCACGCTGGACCGCCAGCGTCGTGTCATCCGACGCCCCTTCCATGTCATCGGACTCTGCCGCCATGGCAGCGCTATCGCCTGAGGCCCGCGCCAGTTCTTCAGGCGATAGCGGCGGTTGCCATAGATAGGCCAGCGGGGATACCTGAGTGGCAGCGTCGCCATCCGTCGCGCGCGTGCCAGCGGCCAGGCCCAGCTCCGCCACCCAATCCGTGTTGGGGGCCACATGCTGGGTGGCGATGGCGCGCCCCAGCTGGCGCAGGCGGCGCTGATCGAGGCGGTGGGTAAAACTGCGCAGCCGTGTCACGTAAGCGGTCTTGCCGCTCACCTGCAGGCACTGACGCTTGAGGCGCGCGAAGGACAGCAGCGCACGACTGTCCACGATATCTTCCGGCGGCCGGCTGACCTGAGCCGCATCGGCCACCACGATGCGATAGCGCAATTGCGGCTGCAGGGTCATCCCCAGGCGCACAGGCAACAACGAGGAGGCCTCCAGCCATTGCACGATGGCGCGGCTACGCTCAGGGATCGCCTGCAAGGGACACGGCGTCACGGCATGCGCCATGACGCCATCTTCGCCTGAGGGTGTCTCGCCGCCCTGCGCGACTCGTCCGCTATGGGCCAACAGCTCACCGAAGGGGGTGATCGAGAGCGTCAGATCAAAACAGGAGGCATCCAGCACCCAGACCTGCATGAGGCTGTTGATCAGCAGGTGATCGATCTCGATCACGCCCTCTGCCTGCGCCAGCCGCACATCATGCAGCACGACCCAATCATCCCGCGTCCCCAACAAGGCATCCAGCTGGCTTGCCAGCGCACGGCGACGCGCCTGACGGGCACGTATCGCACGCAGGGCCTCCAGCACCTTGTGGCGCTCGGGCGCGGCAAGCGCAGCATCCTGCGCCAGCACCTCGAGCACCAGCAGGTCGTATTCCCGTGAATCGCAGTCCTTGATCAGCATGGGCGCCTCTGGATTAGAGCATTCATATATAACTCAGTGTAGTGCTCTATTCGCAATCTTTCTTGCCTCTGACTCCGCGGGAGAATCCGCCAGCGGATAGCGGATGACAGTGAAGAAGGCTGAGGGTCATCACTCCTGCGCTGTCTGAGGCGCGGCCTCCCGGTAGGGCAGCATTGCCGTCACCTGCTGACGCGCCTTGCTGAGCCAACGTGCCTCCTCCTCGACCGCCTCTGCCACCGCCTCCTGAAGCCCGGGATGCATCAGCCAATGCAGCGACCCGGTGGCATACGCCGCGAAACCGCGACTGATCTTGTGCTCACCCTGGGTGCCGGGATCGAAGCGCTTGAGCCCTCGCTGCAGGCAGAATTCGAGCCCCTGGTAATAGCAGACCTCGAAGTGCAGACAGTCGGCATGGACTTCGCTGCCCCACCAACGACCATACAGGCAATCACTGCCGATCAGACACAAGGCTGCCGCCACCGGCGCGCCCTGCTCATCTCGCGCCTGCACCAGCAGCAATCGCTCGGGCATGCTGCGCCTGAGCTGCTGGAAGAAATCGAGCGGCAGATAAGGGCGCTGGCCGCGCTCGAGATAGGTCATGCAGTAGCAGCGGTAGAAGGCCTCGATATCGTCAGAGCCAATCTGCGCTCCCTCGAGCCTGGCCAGCGTGAAGCCTTGCTCGGCGACCTTGCGCCGCTCGCGCCGGATCTCCTTGCGCCGTTTGGAACGCAGACTCTCAAGCCAGGTGGCAAAGTCCGGCTCGCCGCGTGACTGCCAGTGATATTGCATCCCGGGACGCGAAATCAGCTCCGGAATCGCCGCCTGCCAGTCTTGCCGCTCCTCTGCCGAGACAAACAGCAGATGAAACCCGCTGTGCTCATAACGACGTAGCGCGCTACCCGGCTCAGCCGCGGGTGCGATGCCAGCCTTGAGATGCGGCCATAACCACTCAAGCAAGGCACGCCGGGCTGCGGGCGACGCCAACTGTGGCGAGGTGACAAGGCGTGGGCCATCGCTGGGAGTGAACGGCACGGCAGTCAACTGCTTGGGATAATAGCGCCCACCCGCCTGCTCCAGGGCCTCCGCCCACTGCTGGTCGAACACATATTCGCCACGCGAGTGCAGCTTGAGATAGCGCAGCAGCCCCGCCAGCAAGCGGCCGTCGGCGTCGCGCACTACCAGATGGGCAGGATGCCAACCACTGCCGGCGCTGGCCGCACCGCAGCTTTCCAGCGCGCTCAGATAGGCATGTTGCAGGAAGGGATAGTCATCGCCTGCCAGCGCATTCCATTCACTGGCGGTGAGGGCGTCGAGGGAATCCAGCACCTCCAGGCGCCAGCCCTGTTTCTCTGCGGTACCTGCGGCGCTCGCAGCCTGCTGCTGGCCTGTTGCCGACCCTGTCGCCGCCTGAGCCGCCGACCCTGTCGCAGCCTCATCCTCTGCCTGCCATTGCCCTGTCACCGTACTCTCCTCATAGTCTTGCCATGCCTACCACTGGTGCAGACATGCCGCACAACCCAGGACATGCTAGTGTGTCGTCATGATGCAGGACAACGAGACCCACATGACAGAGACTCCCACGCCGCCCGACGATACGTCCACGAGCGGCTCACAGCCCCAGGGGCGCGCTCAAGAGTCCTCGCAAGGGCCCTCTCAAGGGCCTTATGCGCCGACCCCGCCCGCGCAGGACACCCACGCCAGCACGAATCTCATGGCAGTGGCCGCCTTTGCCCTGAGCGTGCTCGGCTGCCTGCTCGCGCCTGCGGCACTCGGCGGCGTCGTGTGTGGCCACATTGCGCGCAGCCAGATCCGCCGCAGTGGCGAAGCCGGTGACAGCTGGGCCCTGGCCGGACTGATTCTCGGCTACCTGCTGATCGCCCTATCGCTGGCCGGCCTGCTGATGTTCGGCGGCATGATGCTGACCATGTTCGGCATAATGGCATTCAGCACCTGACCAGCGCCTGACCAGCGCCTAGGCACTCCGGCTTGAACGTGCAGCGCGCCTGCACGGATAATGCGTCGACATTGCTTCCCCGTGCCAGCGGGGCATGCCTGCCTCTCGCAGCGTCTGCCCTGCCAGCGATTCCGGTTCCCCCGAGCCGCCTTGATACTGAGCGAGCCTCGATGTTGTACTCGATTCTCGATAATGATTTCTACAAGTTCACCATGCAGAACGCCGTGGTGAAACTGTTTCCGTATGCGCGCGCTCGCTACGCCTTCATCAACCGTGGCGAGCATTCGTTCCCGCCGGGGTTCGGCGAGGCCTTGCGCATCGCGGTAGACAACATGGCCGAACTGGCATTGAGCGTGGAAGAGAAATCCTTCCTCGAGCTTCACTGCCCCTTCCTGGACCCGACCTACCGCGACTTCCTGGCGGGCTTCCGCTTCGATCCCTCCGAAATCACCATCACCCAGACCGGTGATGAGCTGGAGGTGCATATCGAAGGCTACTGGTATCGCACCATCCTGTGGGAAGTCCCGCTGATGGCGATGATCAGCGAGCTCTGGTATCAGCTGGGCGGAGATCAACGCGACAGCGATCAGGCCCTGCGCGACAGCACCCTGGCCAAGATCGAGCACTACAAGCGTCTCGGCATCCGCGTGGCGGAATTCGGCACTCGTCGTCGTCACTCCTACGATGTGCACGACAAGGTGGTCGCGGGTCTCAAGGACCACGGCCGCGGCTGCTTCATCGGCACCAGCAACGTGCACATGGCACAGCGCCACGGCATCAAGCCGATCGGCACGCACGCCCATGAGTGGTTCATGTTTCATGCCGCGCGCTTCGGCTTCAAGATGGCCAACATCCTGGCGCTGGAGAACTGGGTCAAGGTCTATCGCGGTGACCTGGGGATCGCCCTGTCTGACACCTTCACCAGCCAGGCCTTCTTCAAGAGCTTCGACAAGAAGTTCGCCAAGCTGTTTGACGGCGTGCGCCACGACAGTGGTGACCCCATCGACTTCGCCGAGACCACCATCCGTCACTATGAGTCACTGGGCATCGACCCCAAGACCAAGACCATCGTGTTCTCCGATGGTCTGGACACCGACAAGGTCGATCGCATCGTGCGCTATTGCGCCGGACGTATCGGCATGTCGTTCGGTATCGGCACCAACTTCACCAATGATGTCGGCCCGCAGCCGATGAACATGGTGATCAAGATGACCGAAGCCCGTCCCGAGGGCCAGGAGTGGGTGCCGGTGATCAAGCTGTCCGATGTCTCGAGCAAACACACCGGCGACCCCGACATGATTCGTCTGGCGCACCAGGTGCTGTCACTCAAGGAGCTGGATTGAAGCGCACGCTCAGCGATCGCTGAACGCCTTGCCATGGCCTCCTGCCAGAGACCTTGAAACAGGCTCATGAAATAGCTGCTAGAAAAAGTCCCATGAAAAAGCCCGCCCGGAAACTTCCCGGGCGGGCTTTTTCATGTCGATCACCTTCAGCACCGGTGACGACGGCTCAGGTCTTGCAGCTCAGGTCTTGACGACTCAGGTCTTGACGGACTTCTTCGGTGTCTTGAAGACCTCATTGAACAGGTTGAGCATGACCTGCCAGGAAGCCGAATCCGCGGCCGCGTCATAGCCCAGCGGCAGATCGTACTTGGCCGCCTTGGCATCCGATTCCGGATTGGTGAAGGCGTGCTTGGCACCCGGATACTGGATCAGCGTGGTGCGCGTCTCGAGTGACTGGAAGGTCGCGACCAGCTTGTCGAGATCCTCCTGCGCCACCAGCGTATCTGCCGCGCCATTCTGGATCACGACCCGGCCGGCAAACGGCTCGGGCTCCGTCACGGCAATCGACGGGCTGCCATGGAAGCTGACGACCGCCTTGAGCGGCGCTCCGGTCAGCGCCATGTTGAGCACCACGGCACCGCCGAAGCAGTAGCCGATCGCCGCCATGCGCTCGCCATCGACTTCCGGGCGTGAGCGCAGCACCGCCAGCGCCGAATTGAAGCTGGATTCCGCCTTCGGCCAGTCGCTCATCACCGCAGAGGAGAAGGCGCCGGCCTCCTTGGGATGCTCGGCCGTGCGCCCACCGCCATACATGTCGACGGCCATGACCACGTAGCCAAGCCCTGCCAATTGTTCGGCGCGCTTGCGGGCGTAGCTGTTCAAGCCCCACCACTCATGCACCAGCAGGATACCGGGTCGACGCCCCTGCGCCTTGGCATCGCGTGCGATCAGGCCTACGTGCTCCTCACCATTGGCCCTATAGGTCACCGTCTCCGTGACCACCTGCGGCCCCTCGAGACGATTGACCAGCGGTGCATCCTCGGCGGCCATGGCCTGTCCGGCGGAAAATACCGACTGTGCAAACAACAGGGTGCCAGCGCACCAGCCACGTAACATTCGCATCGCCTACTCCTTGTATGACGTGATCCACTTGCATGACGCGATCCACAACCCGAGACACCGGCTGCAGGTGTGCCCGATTGATCACCGGTATTGGCTCAATTGTCCTCGCTCAAGGACTGCGATGCCAGCACCACCCGATCGCGACCGCTGCGCTTGGCACTGTAGAGCGCCATATCGGCACGGTGCAGGTAGCCATCCCGGGTCTCCCCCGGCAGCGGTGTCGCCACTCCCATGCTGATGGTGCAGCGCAGTATCAGCGACTTGAAGCGCACCTCCAGCGCCGCGATCTGCTGTCGCAGGCGCTCGGCCATTCCGACACCGGTGGCGGTACCGGCATCGGTGAGCAGGACGGCAAACTCCTCGCCGCCCAGACGCGCAAAGCAGTCATCGCGCCGCAGCTGGGCACGACACGCCTCACCAAGACTGATCAGCACCTGATCGCCCGCCGCATGGCCGTGAGTGTCATTGACGCGCTTGAAGTGGTCGATATCAAACAGGATCAACGCCATCTGCTCCCGCGATGACGAGCTCAGCAGGGTGTCGAGCGTGTCGAGGAAGCTGGCCCGGGTCATGGCGCCGGTCATGGCGTCCGTCATCGCTTCATGCTCGCGACGCTGCTCGACCAGCTTGCGCTCATGAATGTTGCGCGACACCGACAGCACGCGCTGATAACGCCCGGTGGCGGGGTCCATCGAGGGCGTCGAGATCGACTCGAACCACAGCGTATGCCCAGCCTTGTGTTGAATCCTGAAGTCGACTCGAAACACTTCGCCGAGACAGGCGGCACGATGGACCTCCTGCGCGATGCGCAGCATGTCATCGGGATGGATCAGCTGCTTGATCTCCTGGCCGATGATCTCCTGCGGGCGATAACCGCAGAGCTTTTCCACCGAGGGGCTGATGTACTGACAGATGCCGTGGGAGTCCTCGATGCTGACCAGATCGCTGACGGAGTTGAGGATGAAGCGATAGCGCTCCTCGCTCTGGCGCAGCTCATCCTCGATACGGTATCGAGCGGTGGCATCGTCACAATAGCCATGCCAGATCACGCCGCCCTCGGGGGAGTCGATCACCTGCGGCAGCCCGACACACGCCAGCCTGCGCTCCTGACCATCCGGATGCTGATAGCGTATCTCCGCCTCCCAGGGCGATTGCTGCCGGGCACTGGTCTGCAGTGACATGAGCAGCTGCTCACGCTCGCGACCCGCGATGCGCGCCAGCAGCAGCATGGGGTCGTCGATGACGGCCTGCGGGTCGAGCCCCAGCACTTGCGAGGCAACTGGCGAAAGGTAGGTATAACGCAGCTCACCCTCCCGACTCAGGCGACACTGGAAGACGACGCCGCGCATCTGCTGGACAAGGTTGTCCAATTGGCGCCGATGCGCTTCGCGCTGGGTGACATCACTGAGCTTGCCGAGCACGGCGGTGACCTCTCCCACAGGCGAGTAACTCAGCTGCATGTCATCCTGGAGATAGCGCTTGCGCCCATCCACATGCACGAAGGCGTAACACAGACTCAGACGACTATGGCGCTCCCGCACGGCCTCATCAAAGCGCTGCTGACAGATGGTCAGCTCATCCGGCGCCAATCGGGCCTGCCAGAGACCCGGGCTGGCCATCAGCAGGTCATGTGAAAGCCCGGTGAGCGCCTCGCTGCCTGCCGACAGATACTCCAATTCCTCTGGCGGCCATTCACCAGCGGTCGCGTAGTGCGCGCCGGGTGTCTCATCCACCCGCCGCGCCAGACGTTGCTGTTGATCGATCACATGCTCGAGACGTTGATGTACCTGGGTGATGTCGCGCGCCATCACGGCCACCTGACGCCCCTCGTCGGCGAGTGAGCGTCCCAGACTGACCATCTGCACGGATAACCTGGATTCCCCCCGCGGCAGCGACAGGCTGATATCGCATTGCCAGGGTTCGGCTCTCTCCAGGCTACGCAGGACATGAGGGAGGTAGAGGTGCTCAAGCGAGAGGCGGGAATGCGCACAGGCCGCATCGTGATAGAGATGCCAGGCCGGGTTGGCATGACTGATCACCAGGCTCTCATCCTTGAGCAGCAGGATCGCCATCGGGTCACGGCTGCGCACCATCATCAGACGATAGGCACGCGCCAGCTGCTGCTCCTGCTCATTGGCCTTGTCACGCTGCGTGATATCCGTCACTCGTCCACACAGCGGATGCCCCACACCGGAACTCCACAGACATTCCTCGAGCAACAACATCTGCCCGCTGCGGTCGCGCATGCGATACGTCGTGCGCTCGACCCGCCCCATCGAGGCGCGAAAGTCACTCAACCGCTGCCGGTCGGCGGTGATCACCAGCGAAAGCCAGAGCTCCGGCTGCTTGAGAAAATCCCGCACCGTATATCCCAGCAGGTGTTCCGCCGCTGCATTCATGGCAATCAGGCGCTGACCATCAGCACTGAGCGTGAACAACACATCTGCCACGACAGCATAATGATGCTGCAGCAAACGACTATCCGCGAATGATTCAGGCAACGTGAAACCCCTTCTCTGTCATGCGGTTTGCTCAAGAATGCCCTATCCATGGCGCTGGCAGCCAGCAGTACCCCCAACGCTTGGTTGCGCGAAGATCCGGGCAGATGACGGCATATGAACGATGGCGACCTTTGCCTTTGCGTCTGACTATCTCCCTTATCGGCAGCGCTGGCGCAATTGTTGTGGGCGAATATCACGCAAGCGGCACCGAAGGGAAAACCTCATGGATGCAAAAAGCCCGAAGCATAAGCTTCGGGCTTTTTTGAGAGCTCACCTTGAACAGAGCTGGCCTTGAACAGAGCTGACTTGATCAGAGCTGGCCTGGAAAGATCTAGCCTTGCGCGGAACGCGGCATGGCATCGTCGATGAGCGCGGAGGACGGGGCATCAGGTGCGCCGCTGCGGCCGTCGTTGCCCTCGCCAGCCGGCTGGGCGGTAGCGCGCGGGGCCTTGCGCTTGTGACGCCGCGACTGCCTGCTGTCCTTGTCCTGCTGGGCGGAAGGCGCCTTGACCGGCAGGCGCGCCCGCAGGTGCTCGAGCAACGCGCGAAAATCATCCGGCTCCATGCCGATGCGCTCCGCTGCGACACTTTCCTGCCATAGCACATAGATCGCCGGCTGCTCACGCCCCAGGTCCATACCCACGACCTTGCCCTCGCGCTGAGTACGCGGGTCGCGCAAGGTAGCACCGATCAATTCATGAGCTTCGCGGATGGCATCGTGCATCTGAGACAGCCTGCTGTGGAAGTCGAGATAACTGCCGGAGAGTGTGCGGCAGTGTGGCAATACCTTCCCTGAATTGCGCACAACAATGGATCACTCGCAGGCCATAGGGCCGCCTGCATGATTTGACGTTGTCATGACCTGGCTCACTGATAGACGCAAGGCCAACAGGTGCGAAGTGTAACACACCGCCACAGTTTCGCTAATTTCACTCGACCGTGAATTACGATGACGACATGTTGACCACCTTTCTCGACGTATCAGTGCACGTTTCACACCACCTGACCCGACTCTGTCGCGATCGTGCTCAGAAAAGTTGCCATAAGGTCACGCCATTGACGCAAGACAACGACACTTTGCGCCTTGGAGCACCTCCCGCACTTTCGTGGTGCGCAAAAAAAACCTCTCCCATTGGGAGAGGTTCAAAAATGGATGACGCGATGTCATTCCGAGCAGCATCGAAGCCGGTCTTGGCGCCAACCCTGACCGACCACCGATTCAAAGGGGACGAATGGCATTGCCTTGTCCGTGGAGCCTGAGCGCGACGCGAGAATCCTCGGGCCACTCGTCCTCACCTGTTGGGAGCCTGCCCTCCTGTCTTGCCAACAGACTGACAGGCCCCCGAATTCTTGCTGTCCCGCGCGGCCTTTTGGGTTGATCGATGAGGGATCAAAGGCCGCGCGGGACTCACCAAGTGCTTACTTGGCGGCTTGCATTGCCAACGCAGTGTCGAGCATACGGTTGGAGAAGCCCCACTCGTTGTCGTACCACGCCATGACCTTGACCAGGCGATCTTCGCTGACGCGAGTGTGATTGCTGTCGAAGGTGGAAGAGTGTGCATCGTGGTTGAAGTCGATGGACACCAGCGGCAGCTCGTTGACGGCCAGCACGCTGGAGCCTTCGGCGGCCTTGGCCACGATGGCGTTGATCTCTTCGATGGAGGTATCACGCGACGCGGTGAAGGTCAGATCGACCAGCGACACGTTGATGACCGGCACGCGGATCGCCAGACCATCCAGCTTGCCGTTCAGTTCCGGCAGCACCAGACCCACTGCCGCGGCGGCACCGGTCTTGGTCGGGATCATGGAATGGGTCGCGCTGCGGGCACGGTACGGGTCGGAGTGGTAGACATCCGACAGGTTCTGATCGTTGGTGTAGGCGTGAATGGTGGTCATCAGGCCGTTCTCGATGCCGACTTCATCATTCAGCGCCTTGGCGACCGGCGCCAGGCAGTTGGTGGTGCATGACGCGTTGGAAACGACCTGATGCTCGGCCTTCAGCACATCTTCGTTGACGCCGAACACGACAGTTGCATCGGCATCGCCGCTCGGCGCGGAGATCAGCACACGCTTGGCGCCGGCTTCGATGTGCTTGGCAGCGGCAGCACGCTTGGTGAACAGACCGGTGCATTCCATCACCAGGTCGATGTCCAGGCTGGACCACGGCAGCTGGGCCGGGTCACGCTCGGCCAGGATGCGGATCTTGTCGTCACCGACGAACAGATTCTCTTCGTCGTGCGAGACAGTCTCGGCGAAACGGCCGTGGACGGTATCGCGGCTCAGCAGGTGAGCATTGAGCTTCGGATCACCCAGATCATTGATAGCGACGACCTGGATACGATCGTTGTACTGACCTTCATACAGCGCACGCAGCACGTTGCGACCGATGCGACCAAAACCATTGATGGCGACGCGTAATGTCATGATTCAACTCCTGTGGCGTATGGCGGGTGCAGGACCAGACCTGATCCAGGAACGAAAGCCTGCAATGCGTTCCGTGAAATTATCCTACACGCTTTTCCCATAATTTGGCCGAAAGTCGTCCAGTCTTCAAGCAGTTTTTTTGTTAAATTTACCGAATATTCCGAACAAAACCGTTTCTCGAGCGCCATGACGCGCTACTGTAGGCTACCCCGGCAACCGAACGACGCGACACGAGTGAGGCCAGAGGCTTTACACCGCCATCACCACTGGATAGCGTCGCCGGATAGCAGCACGCCCACACAGCGGGAAACGCTTTCTTTCGCCAGCCTCGGCGCCCTGCGCCGCCTGATACATGAGGTAAGAGCATGTCAGTCAACCAGACCGTAGAGCACGTGACCCAGCGCATCATCGACCGCTCCCGCGAACGCCGCGCCGCCTATGAGCAGTTGATGGAAAGCCAGCAGCGCCGCGGTGTACACCGCTCCGAGCTCTCCTGTGGCAACCTGGCGCACGGCTTTGCCGCCTGTGGCGAGACCGACAAGAATCGTCTCAAGCTGATGAACTCGGCCAACCTGGGCATTATTTCGTCATATAACGACATGTTGTCCGCCCACCAACCGTTCGAGGACTACCCGCGCATCATCAAGGAAGCTGTCCAGGCGATGGGCTCCACCGCCCAGTTCGCCGGCGGCGTGCCCGCGATGTGCGATGGCGTGACCCAGGGTCAACCGGGCATGGAGCTGTCGCTGTTCTCCCGCGACCTGATCGCCATGGCCGCCGCTGTCGGCCTGTCGCACAACATGTTCGATGGCGCCCTGTTCCTCGGCGTGTGCGACAAGATCGTCCCGGGCCTGTTCATCGCCGCCGCACGCTTCGGCCACCTGCCGACGCTGTTCGTGCCGGCCGGCCCGATGCCCTCCGGCCTGCCCAACAACGAGAAGGCGCGTGTCCGTCAGTTGTTCGCCGAAGGCAAGGTCGGCCGCGATGCGCTGCTGGAAGCCGAGTCCGCGTCCTACCACAGCCCGGGCACCTGCACCTTCTATGGCACCGCCAACTCCAACCAGCTGATGGTCGAGCTGATGGGCCTGCACCTGCCGGGCGCGTCCTTCGTCAATCCGGGCACCCCGCTGCGCGAAGCCCTGACGCGTCACGCCGCCGAGCAGACCATCCGCAACAGTGAAGTCGGCGGCGACTACCGTCCCTTCTATCGCCAGATCGATGCCCGCGCCATCGTCAATGCCATGGTCGGCCTGCTGGCTTCCGGCGGCTCCACCAACCACACCCTGCACCTGGTCGCGATGGCCGGCGCAGCGGGCGTGACCATCACCTGGGATGACTTCACCGAGCTTTCCGCGGTGGTGCCGAGCCTGACGCGCATCTACCCGAACGGCCAGGCCGACATCAATCACTTCCAGGCGGCCGGCGGCATGAGCTTCCTGATCCGTGAACTGCTCAAGGCGGGTCTGCTCCACGACATCCCCACCCAGGACGGCGGCACCCTGGCCGGCTATGTCCGCGAGCCCTTCCTCGAGAACGGCAAGCTGGTCTGGAAGGACGGCCCCACCGACAGCCTCGACGAGGATGTGCTGCGTCCGGTGGCCAACCCGTTCGCCCCGACAGGCGGCCTGACCGTGCTGGACGGCAACCTCGGCCGCGGCGTGATCAAGGTCTCTGCCGTCAAGGAAGAGCATCGTCTCGTCGAAGCGCCGGTGAAGCTGTTCAGCGACCAGGATGAGATGAAGGCCGCCTTCGAAGCCGGTGAGCTGGAGCAGGACATGGTCGCCGTGGTGCGCTACCAGGGCCCGCGTGCCAACGGCATGCCGGAACTGCACAAGCTGACGCCCTACCTCGGCATCCTGCAGGACCGCGGCTTCAAGGTCGCACTGGTGACGGATGGCCGCATGTCTGGCGCCTCGGGCAAGGTCCCGGCCGCCATTCACATGACGCCGGAAGCGCTCGACGGCGGCCCGCTGGCACGCCTGCGCGAAGGTGACGTGGTCCGCCTGGATGCCAATGCCGGCACCCTCACAGCGCTGGTCGATGAAGCCGAATGGGCCGAGCGCGAGGCCGAGACCATCACTCGCGACAGCTATCATCACGGCCTGGGCCGCGAGCTGTTCTCCGGCATGCGTTCACTGGTCGGCGGTGCCGAGGAAGGCGCCTCCAGCTTTGCTGGCTACGGCGACCTGCCGGGCAGCGGCCACGACCTGATGTGATGGGCGCACCCTGTCACTCTCCTGAGGCACTGACGCAAAGGAAGGATGCCGGACGATGACCCGCGACACCTCCCATCGCCTTGCTCTGGTAGGCGATATCGGTGGCACCAATGCCCGGCTGGCACTCGTCCAGCCGGGCAGCCACACCCTGCAGCACATCCAGACGCTCGCCTGCGCCGAGCATGCCGGGCTTGAGGAGGCCATCCAGGCCTACTATCGGATGCTGGGCCTGTCAGAGGCCGAGCAACCCGTCGAGGCCTGCCTGGCCTTCGCCTGCCCCGTGCATGATGAACGCGTCAGCATGACCAACAATCACTGGACGTTTCTCAAGCGCGAGGTGCGCGAATCATTGAGGCTTGAGCGCTTCAAGTGCCTGAATGATTTCACCGCCATGGCGCTGGGCGTGCCCCACATCGAGGCCAGCGAACGTCTGGCCATCGGTGAGGAGCTCACCGAAGGTAGTGGCGATGCGGCCTCGCCACGCCTGGTGATCGGCCCCGGCACCGGCCTGGGTGTCGCGGGTCTGGTGCGCGGCACGCACAACTGGATTCCTCTCGCGACCGAAGGGGGGCATGCAAGCTTCGCCCCCACCGACGAGATCGAGGATGGCCTGCTCGGCATCTTCCGCCGTCGCCATGGTCGCGTCTCGGTGGAGCGCCTGCTGTGTGGCCAGGGCATGCTCGAGATCTATCAGGCCCTGGGCGAGCTTCGCGGCCTGCCGACTCCCCTCGACAGTGCGGCCAGCGTCAGCCAGGCAGCGCATGAGCACCTGCATCACGATGAACCGCAGAATGCCCTCGCCTTTGATGCCGTGATGCGCTTCATGAAGATTCTTGGCGCGGTCGCCGGCGATGCAGCACTCACGCTGGGGGCGCGCGGCGGGGTCTATCTGTGTGGTGGCGTGCTGCCGCGCAACCTGGATCTGCTGATACGCAGCGATTTCCGCCACGCCTTCACCGACAAGAATCGTCTGAGCCGTTACAATGCCGCGATACCCACCTGGGTGGTGACCGCGCCGTGGACCGGCCTGCTGGGCGCCGCCGAGGCTCTGCACAATGAAGAGGTGGCATGATGCATCGCAACCTCCTGAACCATCGAGGTAGCTCGAGATGATCCCCGAAAGTCTGCGCGCACTGATCGCCGACACCGCTGGCCAACGCACTGTCGAATGGCAGGGCCGCTCGCTGTTGATCCTCAACCAGGAGTGGGGCGAGCTGGTGGTCTGCCACCAGGGGGCTCAGGTGCTGCACTATCAGCCGACGGGCGACTCTCCCTGGCTGTGGGTGACGGAAACGCCCGCCGCCCTGCCGGGCAGCATTCGCGGCGGCATTCCGCTGTGCTGGCCCTGGTTCGCGGATGAGTTCCCCGAGGGCGAAAGCGAACTGCACGGCCCCGCTCGCAAGGCCGACTGGCGCATCGATGCGGTGGACGAGGAAGAGGAAGGCGTCGAGATCCATGCCTCACCGGTCTCAGCGCTGCATGCCGCCCTCTCTCCGCGCGTGGTGATCTTTGCCAGCCGCCGCTTCCTCAAGGTCGAGCTGATCACGGAAAACCGTGGCGAGGCTCCGATCAAGATGACCGGCGCGCTGCATACCTACTTCGCAGTGGCGAATGCCTTCGAGTGTCGCGTCACTGGTCTGGCCGGCGCCAGCTACCTGGACAAGAGCCAGGACTTCTCGCGCTTCGACCAGCAGGGCGAACTGGGCGTGCGCGGCCCGCTGGACCGCATCTACCAGACCAGCCAGGTTCAGGTGCTCGAGGACGGCAAGCGTCAGCTGCGCATCGCCAAGCAGGGCTCTGACTCCACGGTGGTCTGGCATCCCGGTGACGCGCCGCCGGCCGACACCAGCGTCGAGAATGCGCGCAGCTTCCTGTGTGTCGAGACCGCCTGCACGCGACTCGATCCGGTCTGGCTGCCGCCGGGCGCTCAGCATCTGCTGGCTCAGCACATCTCACCGCTGAGCGGTGATGAGGCAAGCGGCGAGTGAATGACAGCCGGCCACGCGACTCACGGCGTGGCCGGCACCTTGCGCACCTTGTCGGCCAACCGAGAGCTCTCGGCGCCTGAATCGTGTCATCCACACGACTCCCGACTGACAGTGACTTTCGCCTCGCCTGCAAGCGTGCGTCGGGCCGCCACAGAATGCGACCCGCCCCGATGAACTTCAACAACCCATACGATGGACACTTCCATGCTGCAATTGACCCGTAGTGTTTCCTGGCAGGCGCTGACCCGGCTGGGCGAGGTGACCCGCAACGACCGCATCCGCGATTACTTCGCGGCGGATCCCAAGCGCTTCGAGAAGATGAGCCTGCGCGTCGGCGGCCTGTTTCTCGACTACTCCAAGCACCACATCTCCGATGAGGTGATGGAGGCGCTGGTCGAACTGGCTGAGCACTCTGCACTCGTTCAACGTCGCGCGCAGATGTTCTCCGGCGACATCATCAACGTCACCGAGAATCGCCCGGTGCTGCACACCGCACTGCGCAGCCAGACCAACACGCCGGTCATCGTCGATGGCAAGGACGTGATGCCGGAAATCCACAAGACGCGCGAGCAGATCCGCGCCTTCTCGGAAGCCGTGCGCAGCGGTGAGTGGAAAGGCTTCGACGGCCAGCGGATTCGCGACGTGGTCAACATCGGCATCGGCGGCTCCGATCTGGGCCCCAACATGGCCTGCCGTGCGTTGCTCAAGCATCGCCACCCGGAAATCAATTTCCACTTCGTCTCCAACGTCGATGGCAACCACATCCAGAAGGTGCTCAAGCGCCTGGATCCTGCCACCACGCTGTTCATCGTCTCCACCAAGACCTTCTCCACCCAGGAAACCCTGCTCAACGCCAAGACGGCGCGCCGCTGGTTCCTGGAGCACGCCGGTCAGGATGCCGACGTCGGTGCCCACTTCGTCGCGGCTTCCACCAACCGCAAGGCGGCCAAGGAATTCGGCATTCGCGAAGAGAACGTCTTCGAATTCTGGGCCTGGGTTGGCGGTCGCTACTCCATGTGGTCTTCCATCGGCCTGCCCATCGCCCTGTCCATCGGCTATGAAGGCTTCATGGAGCTGCTGGAAGGCGCCCATGAGATGGACCAGCACTTCATCAATGCGCCGATGGCCGAGAACATGCCGGTCCTGATGGCGCTGATCGGCATCTGGTACATCAACTTCATGGGCGCCGAGACCCAAGCCATCGTGCCTTACGACCAGGCCCTGCATCAGCTGCCCGCCTTCCTGCAGCAGCTGGACATGGAATCCAACGGCAAGTCAGTCGACATCTTCGGCCGTCCGGTGGACTACAAGACCGGCCCGATCGTGTGGGGCGAGACCGGCTCCAACGGCCAGCATGCCTTCTTCCAGCTGCTGCACCAGGGCACGCGCTACGTGCCCATCGACTTCATCGCCTCGCTGAAGCCGGAGCCGGGTACCGAAGAGCACCACTTCGCGCTGATCACCAACATGCTGGCGCAGGCCAACGCCTTCATGGAAGGCAGCCAGGATGGCAGCAACCTCGATCCGCACTACAATTGCCCGGGCAACCGCCCGTCGAGCACCCTGCTGCTGGATGAGATGACCCCGCGCAACCTCGGCGCACTGATCGCCCTCTACGAGCACAAGGTCTTCGTGCAGGGCGTGATCTGGAACATCAACTCCTTCGACCAGTGGGGCGTGCAGCTCGGCAAGCGCATCGCCGGGGAAATCAGCGCGCGTATCGATACCGACGTGAAGGCCTTCGATCCGTCCACCCAGGGCCTGCTGGCGCTGGTCCGCGAGCACTTCCCTGCCGGTGGCGCCACCCAGGCGGATGACAGCAACGACAAGCCGGGCAAGAAAGCCAAAGGCTCCACGACGACCACTCGCAAGGAAACCTCCTCCTGATGACTCCGGTAATCGCGTTCGGCGAAGCGCTCGTCGACATGCTCTCCAACAAGCTCGGCGGCCAGGCCGTCGAGCAGGAAACCTTCACGCCCTACGCGGGCGGCGCACCGGCCAACGTCGCGGTGGCCTGTGCCCGTCTCGGCCTGCCGAGTCACTTCGTCGGCATGCTGGGTCAGGACAGCTTCGGTGACTTCCTGCACGACGAACTGAGCGCTCATGGCGTGCAGATGGATCACGTCAAGCGCACCAGCCATGCGCGCACCGCACTCGCCTTCGTGTCTCGCGATGAAGAGGGTGAACGCCGCTTCGACTTCTATCGTCCGCCGGCCGCTGACCTGCTGTTCCGTCCGGAGCACGCCGGGCCTGAGCTGTTCGCGACCCCCGCCATCTTCCACCTGTGCAGCAACAGCCTGACCGACGCCGGCATCGCGGACACCAGCTTCGTGCTGGCGTCACGCGCACGTGCTGCAGGCTCTCTGGTCAGCGTGGATGCCAATCTGCGTCACAACCTGTGGCCAAACCAGCAGGTCGATGTGACCCTGGTCACGCGCCTGCTGGACAACGCCGATATCCTCAAGCTGTCCCAGGAAGAGGTCGAGGCACTGACCGGCAGTCAGCCGCAGACCGACTGGCTCGAAGCGCGCCTGAAAGCCGGTGTGCGCCTGATCGTGCTCACCGATGGCCCGGGCGTGATCCGTGCCCTGGTGCGCAAGCAGAGCGGCGACATCGAGACCGTCAGCATCACGCCGCCCACCGTCAAGGCGGTCGATACCACGGCCGGTGGCGACGCCTTCATCGGCGGCTTCCTGTCAGCCCTCAGCGAAGCCGGCATCAATGCCGACAACCTGAGCGACTGGTGCGAAGACGAGAGTCATCTCAACGCCGCACTGGAGCGTGCTGCAGCCTGCGGTGCCTTCGCCGTGACTCGCCCGGGCGCCTATGCCGCACTGCCCAAGCGTGAAGATCTCGACGCCATGAAATGATGGCCGGATAATTGCGCTGACAGGTTATCCGCCAGCGCCATCATTTCCCTGAGAGGCGCATGATAAAAGCCCCTTTGATCATCAGATCAAAGGGGCTTTTTTCGTGACCATGACGCTAATGCTTGCGCATTGGCTACCCTCCCTTCATCGGACAGGGAGTCAGTCATCACAGAAGAGACAGACGTAAAAAAGCCGGCCCTGAGGGACCGGCTTTCGTTAGCTTGCTAGACGATTGAAGACGTCTTAGAAGCCGTAGTAGATGCCGACTGCAGCGCCGTCACTAGCATCGCCAGAACGATCGTACTGGGCGTATTCAATGTAGGTGTACATCGCGGAAGAGATGTTGTAAGTCACACCCAGGTTGAATTCGTTGAAGCTGTCGTCGCCACCGTTTTCAGTAGCCACGGTGGAAGCGTCTTCAGCGTCGACATACTGGTAGCCGCCGTAGACGTCGCCCATGCCGTAGCCGTAACGCGCGCCGATACCGTAGTAGTCGACGTCGGTGTCATCTTCTTCACCCGCGAAACGCTCAGCCTTGACGGCGATACGCAGGGCATCGACGGTGTACTGACCGGTGATACCGTACTGGTCACCGATGTCGCTGCCGTTGGTGGCTTCGAACTGGTCCAGGTTGTCATACACAGCGGCGAGGGAGAAACCGCCGACGGTGTACTTGGCACCAGCGAAGAAGGACGCCTGATTGGAATCGGTGATGTTCTCGTCTTCGCCATCGCCTTCGAAGTTGGAACCGACGGCGAACTGCATGCCGCCCATGACCGGAGACATGTACTGCAGCTTGTTGCCTTCACGAGTCTGGCTGTCGCCAGTGATCTGGGAGCTGGAGTCAGTCAGGTCGAAGTATTCGTTGTTGGAGATCGGATCCTGGATCCAGTCATCCATCAGCTGATCCCAGGAACCGATACGCGCGTCACCGAAGGAGCCCTTGGCACCGACGTAGGACTGGTCGCCATCGTTCAGGCCGTTGCCGCCGCCCTTGGATTCGTCAGCGTCGTATTCCCACTCAGCCTTGAAGTAACCAACGATATCGTCGTTGATCTTGTGCTCGCCCTTGGCACCGAAGGTAGAACCGTTGTCACCCAGTTCGCTTTCCGGATCACCGCCGAGCTGGTCGACATAAGTGTATGCCAGCTGCACGTTACCGTAGATGTCCAGCTTGGTACCGTCCTGGTTGTAGACAGTAGCAGCGGAAGCAGAAGTAGCAGCCAGGGCAGCAGCGCCGGCGATGGCAGTAGCCAGAAGTGTCTTTTTCATCGCGATAGTTCCTTAACTAGCGTTAACTGTTCGATCGTGTCTGCCGATGGCAGTGACCAAGGTTCCGGGCGCTTGATGACGCCTCTAAAACTCTGTGGCCTAGTTATTATCCAATGCTCGCAGGGAAACCATATACCGGGCTTTCAGGATGTGCAACAGAAAAAAACACTGTTTTCGATCACCACTCCTGAACCTATCCATCGGTCGGTTGTCTGGCGTGAGCATACTCTAGGGCTCAAGAATGAAGGATTCATGACAACCATGCGTCTTGACGCGGATTCCTGCATCACCGAGCGCATCGCTGAGCGTTAATCCCGGATTCATTGTGGAAAAACCTCGCTTGCGACAAAAGTCGCAGAACAAATACCCGTCAACTGCTGTGCTTGTCTGATGCCAAGTTGTGGTTTCCTCTCAGCTTTATCTTCATGAAAGGCACCGTCCCTGTGCCAATGATTCATTCATGAGTCTGCTATCAATATCGGTCATCAAACTCAATCATCAAATCCAGTCAACAAGCCCAGTCGCCCTCCCTGTCATCAAGCTCTGTCATCAAGCTCTGTCATCAATCAATCTTTCCATCGCACCTTGTCAGCAGGCAGTGATCCTCAACTGCTCAACCAGTTGGGCAGGAACAGCGAGATAGCCGGCACATAGGTGATCAACACCAGGAACAGCAGCAACAGCGACAACCACGGCAATGCTGCCCGAATGACCCAGGTCATCGGCTTGCCGGTGATCCCCGCCGTCACGAAGAGGTTCAGCCCTACGGGGGGTGTCAGCATGCCGATCTCCATGTTGACCACCATGATGATGCCGAGATGGATCGGGTCGATCCCCAGCTGCGTCGCGATGGGGAACAGGATTGGCGCCATGATCAGCAGAATGGCCGAGGGCTCCATGAAGTTGCCCGCCGCCAGCAGCAGCAGATTCATCACGATCAAGAAGCCCCACGCCGGCAGCCCCCAGCCGATGATGGTTTCGGCGATGGTGTGCGGAATGCGCTCCGTGGTCAGTACATGCGCGAACAGCATCGCGTTGGCGATGATGAACAACAGCATCATCGAGACGCGCGCGCCATCCAGTACCACCTTCTTGACCTCCTGATCGGTGAAGGACCCCAGAAGCCCGGCAGGCACCTGCCACAGCGCGCGCAACCCCGCACTCCCCCAGGCTTCGTTGCCCTTGCGCCACGGCACGTTCTTCAACGGCCCCATGTCGCGATAGCCCACCACGGCGATGAACCAGGCATACACCGTGGCCACGGCCGCGGCTTCGGTGGGACTGGCCACGCCGCCATAGATCGAGCCCAGCACGATGAAGATCAACATCAGACCGCCCATGGCGATCAGGCCAGAGCGCGCAAGCACCCGTACGCCGGGGAAAGGCTGAGCCGGCAACTTCTTGATCCGCGCCGCGATATAGATGGCGACCATCAAAATACCGCCCATCAGGAGGCCCGGAATCAGACCTGCCATGAACATCTTGGCCGCCGAGACTTCCGTGGCGGCGGAATACACCAGCATCACGATGGACGGCGGAATCAGGATGCCCAGTGTCCCGGCATTGGTGATCACGCCCGCCGCGAAGGACTCGGTATAGCCCTGGCGCACCATGCCCGCGATCACGATGGAGCCGATCGCCGCCACCGTGGCCGGAGAAGAGCCGGACACGGCGGCAAACAGCATGCATGCCAATACGGAGGCCATCGCCAGTCCACCGCGCACGTGGCCGATGGCATCGGTGGCGAAGGTGATCAGGCGACGTGCCACGCCACCGGTCGAGAGAAAGGTGCTGGAGAGAATGAAGAACGGGATCGCCAGCAGGGTGTAGTGATGCGACAGGGCTTCGAACAGCTTGATCGCCACCGACCCCAGTGAGTCACTGGAAAACAGCAGGATCGTGGTGACACTCGAGAAGCCCAGCGCAAAGGCGATCGGCATGCCGAGAAAGATGCCGCCGAACAGCAGCGCAAACAGAGTGGCTATGGTCATCGTGGTGTTCCCTGATCACTGTCACGGCCAGCATCGCCGTTGTCTTGGCCATCCGGCGCGTCCGACTGCACCAGATGCATGCTGTCCTCGCCTTCGTCATGAAAGCCGAAGCCACTGGCATCGCCACGAATCACCTTCCAGCCCAGTACAGCAAAGCGCAGCATCAGCAGCAACATGGCAATGGGCAGAATGGTGAGGGCGTACCACTTGGGAATCGCGATGTCCTCAAGCTCGATGCCGATCATCTTCATCAGCGAGAGATATTCATAACTGCCGACCAGCAGCATCACGCAGTACGCCATGCAGATCGCCAGCGCCAGCAAGGTCGCCACGCGCTGCCAGAGCATCGGCAGCATCTTGACCACGACATCCACGCCGATGTGCGCGCCCTGCTTGACGCCCCAGGACACGCCGATCAGCACGAACCAGCCCGCCAGATACAGCGTGGCCTCCTGTGACCAGCTGATGCCGGTATTGAAGACGAAGCGCAACACCACCTCGACGAAGACCAGCAGCACCATCGCTACCAGCAGCAGCGAGAACAGCGTCTCTTCCGCCTTGTGAAGCCATCGTAGTGCCATGGCAAAAATCCTCATGTCGCTCAAGGACACTTGCCCCACGCGAGATCGCCGATGTCCTGGCGCTCAAGATGGGGCAAGTGATGGATGGCCTGATGGCTTACTGGTTAGCAGCTTCCGCGGCGTCGACGATGTCCTGACCGATGTCGTCGGCAAACTCGCCCCATACCGGCTTCATGGCGTCGACCCACTGCTGACGCTGGGCATCGTCGAGCGTGATGATCTCGCTCTGGCCTGAATCGATGATGGCCTGCTTGGCCTCCATGTTCTTGGCTTCGGAGAGCTGGTTGCCGTAGACGATGGCCTCATCGAGCGCCGACTTGACCTCACCACGCACGTCATCCGGCAGGCCATTCCAGAAGCGCGCCGAAGACACCACCATATAATCCAGCACGCCGTGGTTGGATTCGGTGATGTACGGCTGCACCTCGAAGAACTTCTGGGAGTAGATGTTGGAGTAGGTATTCTCCTGACCGTCGATGGCCTTGGTCTGCAGCAGGATGAAGACCTCGGAGAACGGCTTCTTCAGCGAGACGGCATCCACCGCGTCAAACTGGGCCTCGAGCACATCGGAGGTCATGATGCGGAATTTCTTGCCGTCGGCATCCCCCGGTGTCTTGAGCGGCGATGACGCGGACAGCTGCTTCATGCCGTTATGCAGATAACCGAGCCCCACCAACCCCTTGGATTCCAGCGACGTCAGCAATGACTGGCCCGTCTCGCTGCTCTGGAAGCGTTCGACAGCGCCCATGTCCTTGAACAGGAAGGGCAGATCGAAGACCTGCAGCTGATCGGTATATTTCTGGAACTTGGACAATGACGGTGCCGCCAGCTGCACATCGCCCAGCAGCATGGCTTCCAGCACCTTGTCGTCCCCGTACAGCTGCGAACTGGGGTAGAGCTCGACTTCCACCTTGTCGCCCAGTCGCTCCTCCACCAGTTGCTGGAATTTCTTGCCCATCTGGCCCTTGGGGGTATTTTCCGCCACCACATGGGAAAACTTGATGGTGATCGGGTCGGCCATGGCCGTCGCTGAGGCAAACAGGATGGCAGCACTCAGGGCGGTCAGGGCTGGCTTGATAAGGCGCATGGCGAATCCTCTTGAATTGCGGATATTGTTGGTCTTGTAGGGCATTCGATATCCCGTCTGCGCGGCTCCGACACGAAGCCGCGCAGAGGTGCGGCGCGAGCAGGGATAGCCGAGACCCTGCGAGCATTGCGCCACAGCCGCCAGATAGACGAGACAATCCAGACAATTCAATAAGTTGAAGACGCACAGTTCGCATACAACTCGCGCACAAGTGAGCCGAATTCCGCGGGCCGCCGGCGATCTGTGAGGAGTTGTGCGGATTTCCGCCCACCAACGACAAGGCCCCTGTGCGGGAATCCGCACAGGGGCCTTGTCTGTTAGCACCGATCATTGTCGATCGAGCGTCTTCACCAGCTGTCACATCACCTGCCAACACATTCTCAGGAACGGTTCTCAGGGACGGTTCTCGAGGACTGTGTTCAGGGGCGGTGCTTGGTCATCAGCTCGCTGAGCTTGTGGCTGATACGCTGATCGGTCGCCTGCTCTTCCCGCGCCTTCTGTTGACGCGTCAGCTCATCGAGCTGCTGACGGGCATGGCGTGCCTCATCTTCCGTCACGGCACCCACCGACTGACCCGAGAGGTCCACGCGCTGCGTGCCCGCCCGTACCGCCTTCAGATACCGCGGCAGATGGACATAACCCGCCAGCGCGCGTCGCACCAGCTTGTCATCCCAGGGCTCGTTTTCCAGCAGCTCGATATGGATGCCGATCTTCAGCGGCCGGGTGTGGCCCTTGAAGAAGGTATCCGGATAGCGCTTGTACCACTGCTTGAGCAGCGCATGGGGAGAAGGCGCCGACTCAGGCTGAGAAGCCTGCTGTGCTTGCGGGGCCTCGCCCTGCTCAGCCTCGTTCTGCTGCTGCGCCTCCTGCTCCTGCGGTACCTGAGCTTGCGGCGTCTGGGCTTGCGACGCCTGAGCCTCGGACGAATCAGCAGCCGTCGTTGTCTGCGCGGCAGCTGCCGGCTGACTCACGTTCAGGCGCTCTGAGGCCAGGCGTTCTGCCTGCGCCTCCTGCTGCGCTGTCAGACCCGCCTCCGCATTCGTGGAGAATTGCGGCGCAGAAGCCTGCTCGACCAGTTCACGCAATTGCGCATCTCGCGCCAGCAACGCCTCATTCACCGCGCTTAACTGCGCCTGCTGCTCCTGCAGTGTCTGGCGCGCCGCCGCGAGTTGCTCAGCGAGCTGCTCACGCTCATGACGCTCCGCGGCCAGTGCACGCTCGGCTTCTGCCAAGGCACGCTGATGCGCATCGGCATCTGCCGTGGCTGCAGACGTTCCCTGCTGCTCCAGCTGGGCCAGCGCATCGCGCAGGCGGGCATTTTCCGACTCCAGGGCCGCACGGGCCTGGCGCTCTGTGTCACGCTGCTGTCGCTGTGTGTCGGCTTCATGTTCAAGCGCAGAATACAGCGCTTCGAGGCGATCCATCGTCAAGGCCTGAGCCTCCCTTGCACGCTATGGGCAGTTCCGTTTGGCACCAGTCTGTGTCAGTACCTGCTGACTGTAAAGGTCACGCCGGCCAGCCAGTGGCTCAGACGTCGCGGCGCTCGAAGCGCACGAAGTCATAGGCCGGCAGACCCTCACCACTCTCCCCCGGGACGCGCTGCGCTTCCTGCCAGCTCGCATCCAGCGCCGGGAAATGGGCATCGCCCTCGATCTCGACCGCAACCTCGGTGAGATAGAGGCGCGTCGCCACCGGCAGCGCCTGGGCGTAGATCTGACCGCCACCGATCACCATGATCTCGTCCACGCCTTCGATCATCGCGTGGTGGTCCGCCATGCTTAGCGCGGCGGCCAGGTCACTGCAGACCCGCACGCCATCGTGACTGAACTCGCTGTCACGCGTGACCACGATGTTGAGGCGGTTGGGCAGCGGCCTGCCGATGGAGGCGAAGGTCTTGCGTCCCATGATCACCGGCTTGCCCTGGGTGACATGCTTGAAGAACTTCAGGTCTTCCGGCAGATACCACGGCAACTGGTTGTCGACGCCGATCACGCGGTTGACCGACATGGCGGCAATCATCGCGACGGGCACGACGGTGTCAGCCGCCGCCGTCAGCGGAGAGAATTCATTATCGCTCATACAGCCACCTGCGCCTTGATATGCGGATGGGATTCATAGCCTTCGATGGCAATGTCATCGAAGGTGAAGTCGAACAGATCCGTGACTTCCGGATTCAACACCAGCTTCGGCAGCGCCAGCGGCTCACGCGTCAACTGCTCACGCGCCTGCTCGAGATGATTGCTGTAAAGGTGGGCATCGCCGAGGGTATGGATGAACTCGCCCGGCTTGAGGCCACACACCTGCGCGACCATCTGGGTCAGCAGCGCATAGCTTGCGATGTTGAACGGCACGCCGAGGAAGATGTCCGCGCTGCGCTGATAGAGCTGGCAGGACAGGCGACCATCGGCGACGTAGAACTGGAACAGTGCATGACAAGGCGGCAGCGCCATCTCATCCACCAGCGCCGGGTTCCAGGCCGAGACCATCAGGCGGCGCGAATCCGGGTTGGTCTTGATCTGCTCGATCAGCTGGCTGATCTGGTCGACGGAACCGCCTTGCGGGTTCGGCCAGCTGCGCCACTGGTAACCGTATACCGGCCCGAGGTCGCCATTCTCATCGGCCCACTCGTCCCAGATACGCACGCCGTTTTCCTTCAGGTAGGCGATGTTGGTATCGCCCTTCAGGAACCACAGCAGCTCGTGGATGATCGAGCGCAGGTGCAGCTTCTTGGTCGTGACCAGCGGAAAGCCTTCGGCCAGATCAAAGCGCATCTGGTGGCCGAAGACACTCAGGGTGCCGGTGCCGGTGCGATCGCCCTTTTGTGTGCCGTTTTCCAGCACATGGCGCATCAGATCTAGATAGGGTTGCATGGTGGCGAGTCCGTACGGCGTGTCAGAGGCTGGCGCGGCGAGCGGAGCCGTGGATCGCCCTGCACCAGCCTCTTCATGAATTCGAATCGTTCACTTGACGATATTTGACGCTGCCAGATACGCAAGAACGCGGCCCGATGGCCGCGTTCTTGCGTATCTGGCAGGGGGCCAGTTTACACCGAATGCCCCCTGTATTCACGCCTGCATTGCCCCTCAGGAGGCGCGAGGCACCGGCGGCTGCGCCACTTCCTGACCGCGCGACCAGGCCATCAACAGCAGCCCGAACAGCACCATCGGCAGCGACAGCAGCTGGCCCATGGTCAGCCAGTCGAAGGCGATGAAGCCGAGCTGGGAGTCCGGCTGACGGAAGAATTCGGTGATGAACCGGAAGCAGCCGTAGCAGAGCAGGAACAGACCGGAGATCAAGCCCTTCTGACGCGGTTCACGCGAGACGAACCACAGGATGGCGAACAGCGCGACGCCTTCCAGTGCAAACTGATAGAGCTGCGAGGGATGACGCGGTTCCGGCCCGTAGAGCGGATAGACCATGCCCCAGGAGACATCGGTGATGCGCCCCGGCAGCTCCTGATTGATGAAGTTGCCCAGCCGCCCTGCGCCGAGACCGATCGGCACCATCGGCGCGATGAAATCGGTCAGCTGGAAGAAGGTCAGCTGATGGCGACGCGCGAACATCAGCATCGCGATCAACACGCCCAGCAAGCCGCCATGGAAGCTCATGCCGCCATCCCAGACCTTGAAGATCCACACCGGGTCCGCCAGCAGCTTGTCGAAGCCATAGAAGAGCGCATACCCCAGGCGGCCACCCAGCACCACACCCAGGGCGCCGAAGAAGATCAGGTCGCCTACCGCGTCCTGACTCAGGCCGACGCGTGCGCGACGTGCTCGTGCCAGCCCCCAGGCCGCCGCGAAACCGATCACGTACATCAACCCGTACCAATGAATCTTGAAGGGCCCCAGCGCCAGCGCCACGGGGTCGATCTCAGGATATTGCAACATGTGAAAACCTTGAATGAGGAAGTCGGGCTCTACCAACGCACTGGGCGATGCAGTCATCGCCTCTCAGGCGGGCAGAGCATAACAGTCAAAGCATGAACACGACCTGCCTGAGGCAGCGTATTCCCGCTCACGCCAGCAGAAACCGCAGTCCGACGACGACCAGGATCAGCGCGAACAGGCGCTTGAGCAGCAGGGCCGGCAAGGCATGCGCCAGCCGCGCCCCGAGGCGCGCAAACGGCACGGACGCCAGCACGATGCCCAGCCACGCCACCCAATGGACATAGCCGATGGCGTGCTCCGGCAGATTGGGGGCATGCCAGCCGACCACGATGTTGGTCAGTGCGGCGGTCAGCGCGATGGGGAAGCCTGCCGCGGCGGCGGTCCCCACCGCTTCGGTCATGCGCGCCTGCCAGCTGGAGAGCATCGGCACCATCACCGTGCCGCCACCGATGCCGAACAGCGAGGAAATCACGCCGACGGTACTGCCGCCCACGAACTGGCCGACCCGCCCGGGCGCCTGGGCCATCTGGCCCACCTTGAGATCCAGCCCGAGCTTGGCCGCCACCAGCAGCACGAAGACGCCGAACGCCAGCTTGAGCGTCTCGCCGCTCAGTTCACTGGCCAGCACCACGCCGAGCCCGGTGCCGACCACCAGCCCCGGCAACAGCCGCTTGAGCCAATCGAGGCGCACCGCACCGCGCTCATGATGTGCCCGTGCCGACGACAGCGAGGTCACCACGATGGTGGCCAGCGAGGTGCCGATCGCCAGGTGCATCAACACCTCCGGCGCGACGCCTTGCAGCACGAAGGCCGCGGCCAGCACCGGCACGATGACAAGCCCTCCGCCAATCCCGAACAACCCCGCAATCATGCCGGCGACTGCGCCCAACAAGGGATACCACCACCACATACCCGACTCCTTTCATGCTGCATTGCGGTGACTGTCTGCCGAGAGTGGCCCGGGCCTCTCAGCGCCATGACCGTCAGCCGTCTGTTGATACTTGACCTTCGCCGCTGCCGGACGCGCGTGGCGTCAGCGTCACGTCAGGCAGCCACATGCTGACCTTGTCGATCAGCGCCTGAGGCCGGTAGGGCTTGCCCAGATAATCATCCAGCCCGGCGGCGAAGAAGCGCTCGCGATCGGCCTCACTGGCATTGGCGGTCAGCGCGATGATGACACTGCGCCGCTCACTGCCGGCGGCGGCTTCCTGCTCGCGCCAGCGCTGGCTGACACTGACGCCATCCATGCCGGGCATGAAGATATCCATGAACACCAGCGCGTAGAAATGCTGTCCACGAGCGGCCAGCGCCTCTTCGCCGCTGCTGGCGGTATCGACCAACAACCCCTGACGACCGAGCACCGTGCGCGCCAGCATCGCATTCACCGGCCCGTCATCGACCACCAGGATGCGGGTTTCGGTCGGCTTGCCCGGCCATGTCATCGGCAGCAGGATTTCCAGCGCCTGCTCGTCGTCCAGGTTGATCTGTCGATAGCTGCCGCCCAGCTCGTCGATCAAGCGCCGCGCCATGACAAGGCTCGAGGGCGATTGATGACCGATATCGAGGCCGACATGTCCACGCAGCTCGAGCCGCAGACAGCAACAGCCAGCGCCCTCGTCGTCGGAACCCTCTGCAGAGAACGCTGCATCGCGACAGGCCGGCAGCTCACAGGCTTGCTGCAGCTCAAGCAGCAGAGATTGATGACTGGCGCTTTCGTGACGCACGCAGCCTTCCGCCAGATGCTCGAACAGCTGCGCGAGGCGGCGCACATCACCGCGCAAGGCCTCCGGCATCGGCCCCAGCTGCCACTCGAAGGGGCAGCCGACATCATGATGGCGCTGCTGCATGTCCTCGAGCAGCGCCCCCAGCGTCTCGGTCGGCGAGAAGTCATTCTCTTCCAGCGGCGTCCGTACCACTTCCTCGCGCTCGGTCAGGGCATCCAGCAGTTGCGCCACGCTGTCGAGGCGGCCCTGCAGCAGGCTGAGCTCGGCATCCTCGATATGACGCTCACGCCTGAGCTGACCAAGCTTGCGCACCAGCCCTTGCAGCGGCGGCGTCAGCTCAGCGTGCAGCATGTCCAGATAATCACTCTTCAGACGCGCTTCTTCGCGGGCACGGTCACGCGCGACCAGTAACTGCTGGCTGGCCTGATCGTGCTCTGACTCATCGATCATCACGCCGAGCACCTGCGCCGGGTCATTGTTGAAGCGACACAGCTCGAGGCGCATGCGCCGCATGCGCCCCTCGGCGTCATGTACCCGGAGTTCACGACTGCTGGGCACGCTGGGGTTGGGCTCCAGCATCAGCAAGCTGCCCACCGACCGGCCCAGCGCCTCATGCAATACCAGTCCGAACAGCTTCTCGAAGGCCGGGTTGGCCATCGCCAACAGTCCATGGCGCATCACGAAGGCCGGCAGCGGCAAGGCATCCAGCTCATGGCCGCGACCACGACGCAGCAAGGCCACGGCCCCACGATGGCGACGCAGGATGTCATCCGCCGGATAGGCCTGCCGCCCCACCGGCGGGTACTCCTCCATCACCTCACCGTTCTCGATACGCTCGCTCTGGCGCGCCAACCACTCCAAGGGCTGCCCCAGGCGCTGGTCCATGCGCCTGAGCCGCCATTGCAAGATGAGCATGACGACGGCAAACACCAGCAGCAGCGCGCCACCACTGCCCAGCAACAGGGTCAGCAGCGGCACCTGACCGGGCACCTCGAGTCGCGTGCTGGACACCAGACGCCAACCAGTGACCGGCAAGCTGTCCCACACCACCACCTGATTCCCGTGCGGGTCGTCCAGCGTGGCACCGCGTAGGCTGGTATCCATCGCGCGGGCGATATCCGCGGGCAGCTCCCGGGAATGGCCGTCGCCGACATTGCTGCTGGCCGCCCAGACGTTCAGGTGGTCATCGACCAGCCAGAAGGCATCCGAGGGGGCATGCCCCGGCAGCAGCAGGCGCGCCTCCATCTGCGGCAGCGCGAGATCCAGCCCGACACGCGCCTTCTGGCCATTGCTGAGAGAGACCTCTGCCAGCGCCGTGATCTGCGGCAGACCGGCAGGCCCCGGATGCGGCGGTAGCCAGACCACGCGCGCCGCACCATTGTCGGTGTTCTCGGCAAGCTGACGCACGGTGCCCGGCAGCACGCCGGTATAGGGCATGAAATCGCTGCCCGGCGCGAAGGCATCCAGCACGTTGAACCAGGGATAGAGCATGACCATGCTGTTATCGAGACTCACGAACAGGCGTGAGATCAGGGGGTCCGACGAGTAGAGGTCCGACAGCAGCCACTGCATATGCATCAGTCGCCGCCCGGCGTCACGATCCTCATCGCTCAACGGCCCTGCGAATTCGCCGTAGAGTGCGGCCCCCCCACGCGATACCGGTCTGAACAGCTGGCCCTGCTCGGTGAGCGAGAACTGGTCCAGGCCATCGTCATAGGCGCTGCTCCCGTTGGCGCCGAAGTCGAGATGGCGCCGTGCATAGCGCGCCAGAATCTGCAGGCGACGCTGTTGGGTTTCCAGACGCTCGCTGACCAGCGCCGTGGCCAGCGCATGCTCCTGCCGGAGCTCCCCCAGCGCGCTATCGACGGCAGCATGCTGCGTGCTGTCCCTGACCACGGCGGCCCCGACCAGAAAGCTCAACGCCACCGCCAGCTCCGCCAGCAGCAGCGGGCCAGCCGTCAGCCGAATCATGCGCGCCCAGACCTTCTCCAGGCCACTGGCGGGATTCTGGGCATTCGAAGCCACCGCCGCAGCAGGCGGTGGCTCGACAGAGGAAGCACGGCGCGAGAACATGATCTGAAAGCATCCTGTAGGTGAGGCGTCGGCAAGCCCGACCGCTGACCAGCGCAAGCTGTCGAGACAAAGCAGCAGCATACGCAAGCCGCCGTCAGGCGTCATGCAGTGCCAGCGTGACAGAGGCGCTATTTTCTCCCGACCCCCTGATGGAGTGGCGACATGTGCCTGATGGCATTTGACTGGCAACCGGACTCGCCGCAGGGCGAATGCCTGTTACTGATCGGCAACCGGGATGAGTTTCACGCACGCGCCACCGCCGGGCTCTGCGTGTGGCCGGATGGTGTCCTGTGCGGCGGACGCGACCTGGTGGCCGGCGGCGGCTGGCTGGTCATGCACCCCGCCGGCAGCCTCGCCACGCTGACCAACGTGCGCCAGCTGGACCACCCTGCCCCGACGGCCAGCATCAGCCGTGGCCAGCTGGTCGCGGCCGCGGCGCGTCAGGCGCTGGGGCGATGCTCGCGCTGGCGCCTTGAAGACTGGTTGCGCGCACTGGTCGCGGGAGAGAGCGTGCCCGCGGCACTGGAGGGAGCGGACGCACAGAAGCTGTCTGCGCTGACGCTTGAGGCCGTGGACTGGTGCAACCTGCTGGTCTGCGATGGCAAGGCGTTGTGGCGCCTGCATCATGGCCCACAAGGGGCCGAGGTGAGCCGCCTCAGCGCGGGCATCCACAGCCTGAGCAATGGCCATCCCGAGACCGACTGGCCCAAGCAACGACGCCTGAGTGGCCGCCTGACAGCCCTCCTCGACCCGTCAGCCCGTGCCGGTCAGACAACCGCACGGCCATTGAGCGACGACGCGCTGCTCGACCTGCTCAAGGATGACTGGCGGCCCGCGCCGACTCAGCTACCGGCCACCGGACTCTCGCCCGAACGCGAAGCCCTGCTGTCCAGCCCGTTCATCGTCAGCGCCGAATATGGCACGCGGGCCTCGACCCTGGTGCGCTGGCAACGCCACCCGGCAAGGGATACGACTGATCCGTCCGGTGTGGTGCAGACCCTGACCCTGCTGGAGCGCCGCTTCAGCCCTGAGGGCCACATCATCGCCAGTCGCAGGGCCATGACCCGCTCACTCGCATCGGAGAGCGGCAAAAAAGGAGATATCGGCAGCTGGCGACTCAGCTAGCCGTCTCGCCGGCTTTCTGTGCCACAGGCGCGTTGTCGCGCGGCGGCAGCAGGTGGGCCAGATCCCAGGCCTGCAGGCGGTGGAGCAACAGGTCATGAACCTCATCGGCGGTGGGCTGACACAGCACCTCGCCCACCAGCCCCTGCGCCGCACTCAGTGACACCCGCCGAATGGCCGCACGCACGCGCGGCAGGCTCGGGGCATTCATCGACAGACTGTCAAAGCCCATGCCCAGCAGCAGCAAGGCCCCGGCGGGGTCGCCCGCCAGCTCACCGCAGACGCTCACCGGCATCTTGAGCGCACGCGACTCTTCCGCCAGACGCGCAAGGGCGCGCAACACCGCCGGATGGCAGGCATCGTAGAGACTCGCCACGCGCGGGTTGTTGCGGTCCACCGCCAGCAGATACTGGGTGAGATCGTTGGAGCCCACCGAGAAGAAGTCGACCCGGGTGGCGAGCGCTTCCAGCTGATAGAGCGCCGCCGGCACCTCGATCATCACGCCGACACTCGGTCGCGAGACGTTGATGCCCTCTTCGGCCAGCTCGACCAGCGCCCGATTGACCAGCGCCAGCGCCGCATCGACTTCCTCGATTCCCGAGATCATCGGCAGCATGATGCGCAGATTGTCCAGCCCTTCCGCGGCACGCAGCATGGCCCGCAGCTGCACCATCAGCACCTCGGGGTGATCGAGCGTCACCCGGATGCCCCGCCAGCCCAGGAAGGGATTGGCCTCGTTGATCGGGAAATAGGGCAGGTCCTTGTCGCCGCCGATATCCAGCGTGCGCATGGTGACCGGCAGCGGCGCGAAGCCCAGCAGCTGCTCACGATAAAGACGCGCCTGCTCCTGCTCGCTGGGGAAGCGGTCACTCATCATGAACGGTACTTCGGTGCGGTAGAGCCCGACCCCGCCGACCCGCGACTTGAGCGACGCGACGGAATCCAGCGCCAGGCCGGTATTCACCATCAGCGGCAGAACATGACCATCCGGGGTCACACTTGGCAGATCCTGCTCCTGTTCCAGCAGCGCACTCAACGCCTGCTCCTCCTCGATCAACCGTGAATAGTAGGCGCCGAGCTCAAGCTCGGGACGCACTACCAGTCGACCACGGTGACCATCGAGAATGACCGGTGCACCGCCCAGTCGCGACAACGGAAGATCCACCATGCCCAGCACGGTGGGAATCCCCATCGCACGCGCCAGGATGGCGACATGCGAGGTACTCGAGCCACTGACCGCGACCAGCCCCTTGAGGCGTTCACGCGGGACTTCCCCCAGCGTGGCGGGGCTGATCTCGTGACCGATGAGGATGGTGTTTTCCGGGTATTCGATCGGACCGCTATCACCCTCTTCCTGCAGGTGTGACAACACGCGGCGCCCAAGATCCCGTATGTCGGCGGCTCTTTCGCGCAGATAGTCGTCATCGACACGCTCGAGATACTGCACATGGCGGCGCACGATATCGGCCAGCGCCGCCGGCGCCCACTGTCCTTCACGGATGCGCTTCTCGACTTCCTGGCCCAGCGCCGCGTCACCCAGCATCTGCTGATAGACCTCGAACAGCGCATGTTCCTGGGTGGAGATACGACTGGCGAGGCGCTCCGCCGCGACGCGAATCTCTTCGCGCACGGCGTTGATCGCCTCCTTGAGGCGTGCGATCTCGAATTCGATATCGGTGGGGATCAGGTCGGGGACGGCGTCCAGGTCGGCAGGCGGAGACAGCACGAAGGCCTTGCCGATGGCGATACCAGGCGAGCCGGCCACGCCGGAGAAGGTCGCCTGGCCGCTGGTACCGGCCAGCTTGCCCAGCGCCCCGGTGGCCAGGGCGTGGGCCAGCACTCCCGCCAGCTGCGCGCCGAGGGTGACAAGGAAGGCTTCCTCACCTTCATCGAAACGGCGCTTCTCGTGCTGCTGGATGACCAGCACCCCGAGCACGCGACGCTGATGGATGATGGGGACACCGAGGAAGCTGGAGAAACGCTCCTCTCCGGTCTCCTCGAAATAACGGAATTGGGGATGTGCGGGCGCATCCTCGAGGTTGAGCGGCTCTTCTCTGAGCGCCACCATCCCGACCAGGCCCTCGCCACGTGCCAGACTGACCTGCCCCACCGACGACGAGCGCAGACCGATGGTGTCCTTGAGCACGAAGCGATCGCTTTCCGGTGCCAGCAGATAGACGGAGCAGACGTCCGTCTTCATGGCCTTGCGTATGCGCAACACCATGGTCGCCAGTGCCGCGTCCAGAGAACGTGCGCCATTGACCTCCTGAACGATACGACGTAGCACCTCAAGCATGGAGTACCTCAAGCATGGTGTATCTCGCGCATCGAAGACGTCGAGAAGGTGATTGCTCAGCCAAGGCGGCGTGACCCACGCTCAGCCACCCGCGCCCATCAACGCCATCAGCCGGACGAATGACGCCCGTGACCCTCGGAGCTGGCGTCACCGGCTCCGGAGTCAGCGGCACCTGTGCCATCGAGCCCCTTGGCCGCCGCGTTGGCAGTAGCGACCGGTGAGCCACTGGCGCCAGACGGCCCGCAGGCGCCCCGCGCCTCATGCAGCGATGGCCCCTCGGCGAGCGCCTTGAGCCGCTCGGTGTCCACCAGACGCTGCAGACGCGGCGCCAACTCACGCAGGGCGCGCCGATAGACCTCACGCTTGAAGGCCACGACCTGCCCCAGCGGATACCAGTAGCTTACCCAACGCCAGCCATCGAATTCAGGGTTGGGCGTGGTATCCACACTTACGCGGTTGTCCTGACAGCGAATCTGCAACAGGAACCACTTCTGCTTCTGACCGATGCAGATCGGTCGGGAGTGCGTTCTTACCATGCGTCTGGGTAACCGGTAGCGCAGCCATCCACGGGTGCAGGCCAGTATCTCGACGTCCTCAGCTTTCAGGCCGATCTCTTCTTCGAGTTCACGAAACAGCGCCTGTTGCGGTGTCTCGTTTGGCTTGATGCCCCCTTGCGGAAACTGCCACGCATTCTGTCCTACCCGGCGCGCCCAGAGCAGCTGGCCCTCACAGTTGGCAATGATGATGCCAACGTTGGGGCGAAAGCCGTCAGCGTCGATCACGGATGTCACCTTTGATTCGTTAATTGAAACCATTCTTCCACAAAGGCTGAAAGCGCTTCAATACGCGGTTTGGCGGTGTGAAAGCCCGAGCACCTCTGCAATAATCGCTGCCTTCACGCTATTGCAGTGCAACACGGCCGTGCGAGACTGCTCGTCGGCCACCGTACACCCGCGCAAACACTGGGCCGGCACCTTATCGTGCTCTGTTGTCCGTGTCTGTCGCCCAGCCGAGTGTGGCTGGGCAGAGCAAGGAGTTTTCCGTGAGTCTGGCCATCTTTGATCTCGACAATACCCTGATCGCCGGGGACAGTGATCACGCCTGGGGCGAATTTCTGGTCGAACAGGGCGCTGTCGACGCCAACGTCTACCGTGAAGCCAACGAGCGCTACTACCAGCTCTACCAGAGTGGCGAGCTGGACATTCACGAATACCTGGCCTTCTCACTCAAGCCGTTGTCCGAGAACAGTCCGGAGCAGCTGGCGGCCTGGCACCAGCAGTTCATGGCCGCCAAGATCGAGCCCATCATCCTGCCGCGGGCGGAAGAGCTGCTGGCACGCCACCGGGCACGCGGCGACACCCTGCTGATCATCACCGCCACCAATCGCTTCATCACCGCTCCCATCGCGGACCGCCTGGGTGTCGATGAGCTGATCGCCATCGAGCCCGAGATCGTCAACGGCCGCTACACCGGACGCGTCAGCGGCGTCCCCAGCTTCCAGGCCGGCAAGGTGACCCGCCTCGAGGCCTGGCTGGCCGAACGTGACCACACTCTGGATGGCAGCACCTTCTACAGCGACTCCATCAATGACCTGCCGCTGCTGGAGCGTGTCGATACTGCCATCGCAGTGGACCCGGATGAGCAACTGCGCGCCGCCGCTGACGCGCGCGATTGGCGCATCATTTCGCTGCGCGACTGATAAACGACTTATTTGCTTGGCTTTTATCGATCCATAAGGTCGATCAGCCTCAGCTATAAGGTTTTCATGTGGCTACAAGCATTCACCATAAAGTCGACCTTATTTGCTGAATCATTTCGCACAAGATGTGTCTATAATGTGTGTCCATCGAACCGTCGAGCCTGGTGCGGCAACTTTTGCCCCGTCACGGCAGGACGGCCTCCGGAATCCCGGTCGGGTCCGGGGGATGTCCCTCACCAACCTTGAGCGTGAGCAGCCATGTCCTCAACGACATACGATGTCCTGATTGTGGGTGGCGGCGTGTCCGGCACCGCCCTTCTCTATGAACTCGCCCGCTACACCGACCTCAAGTCGGTCGGCCTGGTGGAAAAGTACGACCACGTCGCGATCGTCAACTCGCACGGTCGCAACAACTCCCAGACCATTCACTGCGGCGACATCGAGACCAACTACACGGTCGAGAAGGCGCGTGTGACCAAGCGCACCGCGGGCATGGTGGTCAACTTCGCCACCAAGCTCAGCGAGAGTGAGCGCGATCACATCGTCTACAAGTATCCGAAGATGGTGCTGGCGGTCGGTGCCAAGGAATGCCAGTTCCTGCGCAAGCGTTTCGACACCTTCAAGCAGCTGTTCCCCAACCTGAAGCTGCTCGAGCGTGATGATATCGCCGAGCTGGAGCCGAAGGTGGTGGAAGGTCGTCGTCCTGACGAGGAAATCGTCGCGCTGGGTTCCACCGACGAATATACCGCCGTCAACTACACCACCCTGTCGGAAGCCTTCGTCAGCGAAGGCGAGAAGGCAGCGGCCGAGAAAGGCATGAACTTCGACGTTCGCCTCTCGACCGCCGTGGAAGACATCCGCAAGGAAGGTGACGTCTACAAGGTCAAGACCGACAAGGGCGAGCTCAGCGCACGCTATGTCGTGGTCAGCGCCGGCGGTCACTCCCTGCTGTTCGCCCACAAGATGGGTTACGGCCTGGACAAGTCCTGCCTGCCGATGGCCGGCTCCTTCTACTTCACCCCGAAGGTGCTCAACGGCAAGGTCTATACCATCCAGAACGAGAACCTGCCGTTCGCCGCCGTCCACGGCGACCCGGACGTGCTGGTGGAAGGCAAGACCCGCTTCGGCCCGACCGCCCTGATGCTGCCGCTGCTGGAGCGCTACAACGGCAAGACCTTCTGGGAGTTCCTCAAGGTGCTGCGCATGGACCGCAACGTCGTCAAGGCCCTGTGGGACCTGATGAAGGTGCGCGACATCCGCAACTACATCTTCAAGAACTTCATGTTCGAGGTGCCGGTGCTGCGTGAGCGTCTGTTCCACGGCGACATCAAGAAGATCGTGCCGAGCCTGGACGTCAAGGACGTCAGCTTCGCCAAGGGCTTCGGTGGCGTTCGTCCGCAGTTGATCGACAAGAGCAAGCAGAAGCTCGTGATGGGCGAAGCCAAGATCAATCCGGGTACCGGCATCGTCTTCAACATGACGCCGTCACCGGGTGGCACCAGCTGTCTGGGCAACGCCGAGAAGGACATGTATCTCGCCCAGGAATTCCTTGGCTTCAACATCGACAAGGAAACCTTCGAGCGTGATCTGCTGACCGGCGAGATCGAACTGACCGAGATCGAGCGTCCGGAGGCCTCCTCACTGATGTAAGCCTCTTTCGAGACACGCATCGGGATGAGCATCAAAAAGCCCCGCCAGCGAATGCTGGCGGGGCTTTTTGATGGGTGCCTGTCGATGGGTGCCTGGCGGGAGGCGGCCTCAGGACACCGACTGACCCGACGGGGCCGACTGGGCAATTGGCTCGTGTACCGCATGCAGACGCTGGATCAGCTGATCCTCCAGCGCGAAACGCTCGGTCAGCCCCTGCTGCAGGCGGGCCAGCCATTCCGGCAGTCGGGCGCGATAGTGCTGGCAGCGGGTAGGACTGGAGAAATCCTCATCGAAGGACAGCACCAGCTCGGTGGAGGGTTCCAGGCGCTGCATCAGCTGCTCGCAGACCGCCAGCGCCGCGGTGTCCTCGAAGACACGGCCTTCTTCCTTGAGCTGAGGATAGACCTCGAAATGCCCCGCCGAGATGTAGTCCATCAAAAGCTCGATGAAGCGATTGACGCGTGTCATCTCGAGCTGCTCGAGGTCATTCACGCAGGCCTCGTGCAGATCCATGAAGCAGACCAGCATCTCGCGTCGCTGGTCCAGCCAGCGATCAACCAACTGATGAACGCCACGAAAGCGTTCCGCCGCAGTGGTGCATTCCTCCAGCATGGGCGCCTCCTCTGGCATGACCCGAACGATAGGGGCTGACATCCGGTGCTCGCCCCGCTGCCAACCCACTATCCTCCATGCCGTGCACGCTGCCAACCCCCCACCATGGTGGCAGGGCATATTGCCTCAACGGCGGAAGCTGCTCCACAGCATCGCCAGCGGTACCAGCGCCAGCCCACAGAAGCCGATCAACGACCACTGCGGGATCGAGAGCCCCAGCCATTGCGCGCTGATCTGGGCGCACTCACCGGAGGCGTTGAGCACCTGGGTGATCACGTCCCATACCGGCAGCACTTCCAGCATGTAGTTGAGGCCCGGGCCACAGGCCGGCACCTGATCCGGCGGCAGTGACTGCAGCCAGATATGGCGACCCGCCAGTACGACCGCGCCGAGGCTGCCGGCCAGTGCGCCCAGCGCGTAGATGCGCGTGCCGATGCGTCCGGGGCCATGCAAGGCTCCCAGCAGGAAGAAGGCGCCGGCCACGGCCACCGCCACGCGCTGGAAGATGCACAGCGAACACGGCGCCAGATCGAAGGCGAACTGCAGCACGAAGGCCACGCCCAGCAAAAAGGCGCACCCCAGCGCTCCCAAAAGACACCATTGACGCCCGCTCCAGCTCGCCAGCCGGGCAAGCCCGCCCTTGCGCGCTACCGGCTGCTGCCCCGATTGTTTGTCCGCTTGTGTCATTTGCCGTCCTTGCCGGTGGAACTCCAGTGGAGTCATGGGTGAGAAATGACGCAGCCGCAAGACCATCAAGGCCCTGCGACTGCATTGAGGCTTGCACCGCGTCGTGCCCTGCAGCCGCGCTCAGTCTGGCTGCACAGGCCACATACATCATCGGCGCCTCAAACCTGAGGCGCCGATGATGAAGCGATAGCCGAATCCGTCACTATCAGCGACTGATGCCTATCATGCCGTGTCGCGATGACCTGAACATGAATTGGCGTTGCGTCACGAGATCACGCCGGTTGCGTGCCATGGGCGGACGCGAAGTACTCGGCCATGAAGGTGTCGAAATCCTGATGATCGCCCTTCTCGATGTCGCCCTGCTGCTGCAGCGAGGTCTCGACCAGCTGATCGAGCAGATAGCCGCGCGCACGCTCCGTCGGCTCTGACTTGAACTGCTCGGCCTGCCCCTTGGCCAGCGCCAGCACTTCGTCGACGAAGTTGCTGCCGTTGTCGAGCATGCTGGTCAGCAGACGGCCCGACGGGGTGGTCTGGGCATCGTCGAAGCGCGGCGCGAGCGCCGCCAGCGCATCACGGTGCGCGCTGCCCGTCTTGTCGCCACTGTCGAGCAGGCCCGCGACTTCCCCCAGCTCATCCATGATGTTGGCCGCCAGATCGCGCAGGCGACGCTCTTCACCATTGACGCTCAGGGTCAGTTCCGGGTCACGCCCGGCCTCGACCACGCGACGCTTGCTGTTGTCGAGCGTGGCGCATTCCTCGTCGTCGATCCACGGGCTCTCGGTCAGCAGACACCAGATCAGGAAGGTATCGAGGAAGCGGATCTGCGTCTCGTCGATCCCGACCGGCAGGAAGGGGTTGAGATCCAGACAACGCACTTCGATGTACTCGACGCCACGCCCTTCCAGTGCCTGGCTGGGCGTCTCGTTCTGCCGGGTGACACGCTTGGGACGGATGTCGGAGTAGTACTCGTTCTCGATCTGCAGGATGTTGCTGGAGAGCTGCGACCAACTGCCATCGTCCTGCTTGACGCCCAGCTTCTCGTAGTCCTTCCACGGCGTGACGATGGCGTGACGCAGCGTGCCGACGAAGTTGTCCAGCGAGTTGAAGCAGATCTTGAGCTGCGCCTGCACCTTGTTCTGATAGCCCAGGTCCGACATGCGCAGGCTGGTGGCGTAGGCCGAGACCAGGCTGCGGTCCGCCTGACGCTTGAGGCGATCATCATTGCCGCCATCGAGGAAGCTCTCATCGATGCCCGGCGAGGCGCCGAACAGATAGAGCAGGATCCAGCTGTGACGACGGAAGTTGCGGATCAGCTCGAAATAGCGACGCGAGCGGAAGTCGCGCGCATCTTCCGCCTCTGCCCCTTCCAGCCCCTGCAGCAGGCTCCAGAAGTCATCCGGCAGCGAGAAGTTGTAATGGATACCGGCAATCGACTGCATGATGCGCCCGTAACGGACGTCCAGCCCCTTGCGGTAGATATGCTTCATGGTGCCGCTGTTGGAGGTGCCGTAATCGGCGATCGGCACGCTGTCGTTGCCGTGCAGACGCGGCGGCATGCTGGCCGGCCAGATCAGCTCATCGCCCAGGTTGCGATAGCTGAAACGATGCAGGTCAGCCAGAAACTCCAGCGACTCCTTGGGACGAGTGAACACCGGGGTGATGTACTCGAGCAGAGACTCGGAATAGTCCGTGGTGATGTACGGGTGGGTCAGCTTCGACCCCAGAGAACGCGGATGCGGCGTCTGGCTGATGTCACCGCCAGCGGTAACCCGCAGGCCTTCCTTCTCGATACCACGGCGCAGGCGCCCGAAGAGACCCTGACGGGCCTGGGGCGTGAGTCGCGCAATGGCGGACGCGAGTTGCTCGGACAAGGTATGAACCCTTTCGCATGGGGAGAAGCCCAGCCTCTCCGGTCGAATTGGATGACCATGGCCCGCGTGCTGCACCGGATGCCATGCAAGACGCGAACGGCAGCTACCGTTCGCGTCAGGTCAGTATGCCCACATTATGGGCGCGTAAAAAATGCTTTCAAGGCTTATGATTTCGACTTGCGCGCATTGAGCAGTGCTGCTGCCATCGCATTGTTGGCCGGTGCCGCGCCGCCGCTCGCGCCAGAATTGCTGCCGCGACCACCGCGCTCCTGACGGCCACCGCCGCCTTGCGAGCGCCCACCGCGACCGCCCTCTGCGCCGCGTCGCGCCTCGCCTGCCGCGCCTTTCTCGGCGGGAGTATCGCTCATGCGCATGCTCAGCGCGATGCGCGCGCGCGGGATGTCGACTTCCATCACCTTGACGCTGACGATGTCGCCCGCCTTGACCACCTCGCGCGGGTCGGCAACATACTTTTGCGACAGGGCAGAGATGTGTACCAGGCCGTCCTGATGCACGCCGATGTCCACGAAGGCCCCGAAGTGAGTCACGTTGGTGACGACGCCCTCAAGCTTCATGCCCGGCTCGAGGTCCTTGAGGGTCTCGACGCCTTCCTTGAACTCGGCGAAGCGGAATTCGGGGCGCGGGTCACGTCCCGGCTTGTCCAGCTCGCGCAGGATGTCGGTCACCGTCGGCAGACCGAAGTGCTCATCGGTGAATTCCGTCGGCTTCACGGTGCGCAGGAAGGCGCTGTCACCCAGCAGACTCGGCAGATCACGCCCGTGCGCCTTGGCGATGCGCTCGACCAGCGGATAGGCCTCCGGGTGGACGGCACTGGCATCCAGCGGATTCTTGCCGGAGGCGATGCGCAAAAAGCCGGCACACTGCTCGAAGGTGCGCGGACCCAGCCGGCTGACCTTGAGTAATTCCTGGCGCGAGGCGAAACGGCCGTTGGCATCCCGGTGCGCGACGATATTCTCGGCAAGCGTGGTGTTGAGACCCGCGACGCGCGACAGCAGCGCGCTTGAGGCCATGTTGAGGTCGACGCCGACACCGTTGACGCAATCCTCGACGACGGCTTCCAGACTGCGCCCCAGCTGCACCTGACTGACATCGTGCTGGTACTGGCCGACGCCGATGGACTTGGGCTCGATCTTGACCAGCTCACCCAGCGGGTCCTGCAGGCGGCGGGCGATGGACACCGCGCCGCGGATGGTCACGTCCAGGTCCGGGAATTCGCGCGCCGCATATTCCGAGGCCGAGTAGATGGACGCGCCGGCCTCGTTGACCATCACCTTCTGCAGGCGACGGCCGGACAGGCGCGTCAGCACGTCGGCGGCCAGCTTGTCGGTCTCGCGCGAGGCGGTGCCGTTGCCGATGGCGATCAGCTCGACGTCATGCCGCTCGACCAGCTTGACCAGCTCGGCCACCGAGGCGTCCCAGCGATTGTGTGGCGCATGCGGATAGATGGTGGCCTGATCGACATACTTGCCGGTGGCATCCACCACCGCGACCTTGACGCCGGTACGCAGGCCCGGGTCCAGGCCCAGCGTGGCCTTGGGGCCCGCCGGCGCCGCCAGCAGCAAGTCCTTCAGGTTGTCGGCGAAGACCTGGATGGCCTCCTGCTCGGCGCGCTCGCGCAGGCGGCCGATCAGCTCGCTTTCCAGATGGGTATAGAGCTTGACGCGCCAGGTCCAGCGCACCACTTCCTTCAACCAGCGATCCGCGGCGCGCCCCTGATCCTCGATGGAGAAATGCGCCGCGATGGCGCCTTCCATCGGGTGACGCGGCAAGTCGTCTTCGCCTTCCAGCTTGAGCGCGAGGCTCAGCACGCCTTCATTGCGACCACGCAGCATGGCCAGCGCACGGTGCGAGGGCGCCTTGTGCAGCGGCTCGTCATGCTCGAAGTAATCGGAGAACTTGGCGCCCTCCTGCTCCTTGCCCTTCATGACGCGCGCACTGAGGATACCGTCGTCCCACAGACGTTGACGCAGGCGACCGACCAGCGCGGCGTCCTCCGCGAAGCGCTCCATCAGAATCTGCTTGGCGCCATCCAGCGCCGCCTTGGTATCGGCCACGTCCTTGTCGGCAGCGACGAAACCGGCCGCCTGAGCCTCCGGCTCCAGCGTCGGGTCCGCGAGCAGCGCATCGGCCAGAGGCTCCAGCCCCGCTTCACGCGCGATCTGGGCCTTGGTACGGCGCTTCTTGCGATACGGCAGATAAAGATCTTCCAGGCGCTGCTTGCTGTCGGCGGCCAGCACATCCCGCTCAAGCGCGGCGCTCAGCTTGTTCTGCTCGGCGATCGATTCGAGCACGACCTGACGCCGCTCCTCCAGCTCACGCAGATAGCGCAGGCGCTCTTCGAGCTGACGCATCTGGGTGTCATCGAGCCCGCCGGTGGCTTCCTTGCGGTAGCGCGAGATGAACGGCACGGTCGCGCCGCCATCCAGCAGCTCGACGGTGGCGGTGATCTGTTCTTCGCGCACCCCAAGCTCACCGGCCAGCGCCTGTTGAATGCGGCGAGTGGTGGCAGCGGGCGACAGCGTCGGTGCAGGACGGGAGGTGGTAGCGTCAGTTGCAGTAGCGTCCATGAAACGTCAGTCCCTTACAGCAGAATTCATGCGGCAATATACAGACGGCCCGGTCGTGGAATCGACCGGGCCGTCTGTATCACGATGTCGTCACGTTACCACAAAGCGGCAAGATTGCTTTAGCCGCTCACTGCGCCAGCCGGGATGCCTCCCAAGCGCCTCACGCGGGCACGAAGCGCAGCGCGACACCGTTGTTGCACCAGCGCAGGCCGGTGGGTTCGGGGCCATCCTCGAAGACATGCCCCTGATGCCCGCCGCAGCGCGCGCAGTGATATTCGGTGCGCGGCCAGATGAGTCCGTAGTCGGTCTTGGTCAGAAGGCGCCCTTCGATATGATCGAAGAAGCTGGGCCAGCCGGTGCCGGACTCGAACTTGGTGGCGGAAGAGAACAACGCCAGATCACAACCGGCACAGCGATACTCACCCTCGCGATGCTCCTTGTTGAGCTCGCTGGAGCCCGCCCGCTCGGTGCCTTCCTCGCGCAGCACGCGATACTGCTCCGGGCTCAGGCGGGCACGCCATTCGTCTTCTTCGAGGGTCAGCGGCGTGATATCCGCGCCACGCTCGAGCTCGAGCTCCGGACGCGCGGCAGACAGCCTGGGCAGCGCCAGCATCGCTCCCGCCCCCAGCACCAGCCCTATGAATTGGCGACGTTGCATGACGTGTCTCCTTGTAGCAATGAACGGCAATACTGACTTCTACGCGCAGCGGCCTGCGCTGGATGCATCGCCTCATGAGAAAGCCCCCACGATGCTGCCATCGCGGGGGCTTGGGTCTCATCGGCTGACGCCAGCCATCGGGTCAGATGCGCAGACCACCATCACATTCGATCACTCGCCCGGTGAAGTAGTCATTGTCGAAGATGAAGGCCACGCTGCTGGCGATATCTTCCGGGCGGCCCAGGTCGCGCATCGGGATGCCACTCTTGATCTTGTCGAGCATCTCCGGCTTCATGCCGGCGGTCATCTCGGTGGCGATGAAGCCCGGCGCCACGGCACCGACACGAATCCTGTAGCGTGCCAGCTCCTTGGCCCAGGTCACGCTCAGTGCCGCGACACCGGACTTGGCGGCGGTGTAGTTGCTCTGCCCCATGTTGCCGGCGCGCGAGATGCTGGAGATATTGACGATCACGCCCGGCTGGCCAGCTTCGATCATCTGGCTGGCCGCTTCACGCGTGCACAGGAAGACACCGGTCAGATTGACATCGATGACCTGCTGCCAGCTGGACAGCGACATGGTCTTCTCCACCACGCCATCACGCGCCTTGATCAGCAGCCCATCGCGGGTGATGCCGGCATTGTTGACCAGACCGCTCACCGGTCCCAATGCGCTCTTGATGGCCGAGAAGGCCGCCGTGACGGAGTCCTCTTCCGCGACATTGGTCACGAAACCCTGCGCCTTGATGCCTGCAGCTTCCAGACTCGCGACGGCGTCATCCAGGCCGTCCTGTTCGATGTCCAGCAGCGCCAGTACCGCTCCCTTCTCGCCCAGATAGCGCGCCATGGCCAACCCCAGCCCACGAGCGCCGCCCGTAATCGCGATGACCTTGTCGTCAAGCTTCATGTCCCGTCTCCCAGGTTGTCTGCCGGCAGTGAGGAACGTCTGCCGGATGCGAGGCCCGAATGCCGTACGGGCGTCACGATCTATGTGTCGAGTGTCCCGCACCGCGCCCTTCAGTGTTGAGCGTCATCGTGACAGAGAATGCCTCGGGATGACGCCCGCTGCCAGCTCGCGGTGAATTCTCATGATGCAGTGCAACAGATCACGGCGTGTCCTGCCTCAACGCAGGCGAGATCCGCCAACGCAACGCACTGACGGCGTCAACGCACGCCATCGACAGCGGGCGCGAAAGCAGGGAATGCTGATGAGTGAGCCTCGGCCCGCCCCCTGCGGACGCCATGGGCTCTACCTGTCCAGCCCCTCTATTGTGCACTGCAACATGCAACATCGTTCAGCATGGCACCGCTACTCCTGCAGCGCCAGCCATCCACGCCGCCGACCATCAGCGGCTCATCAGCGGATCATGGCCCGTTCATGAGCCCGATTCGACTGTTCCCCATCCGGCGGCTGGTTTACCCTTGACGCATTGGCGCAACCTGCCATTTACCTGCTTCGGGAGAGACGATGCCCATACTGTTAGTGATTACCCTGTTCGGGTTATTGGATTTCGTGGTGCTGTTCAGTCTTGGCAGCCAGATCGGCCTGCTGCCGACCCTGGCGCTGGTGCTGATCACCGGCGCCGTCGGCCTGCATCTGATTCGCCGCGAAGGTCGCGCGACACTGATGCGCGCCCAGGAACGCCTGCAACGTGGCGAGATGCCTTCCGGCGAGCTGATGGAAGGCGCGGCGCTCATCTTCGGCGGTGCCCTGTTGATGGCGCCGGGCTTTCTGTCTGACGCCTTCGGCCTGCTGTGCCTGCTCCCCGCCTCACGGGGACTGTTAACGCGCGGCCTGAGCGGCAATGGCGCGATCGCGCGCTTCTTCAAGGGGCGCTTCTCGGCTGCGGGAACCTCGCGCAGCACCCGCACGGGTGACTGGGAAGCCGACGCCCGTGCTGACAGCGCATCACGCAGCGATGGCGATCAGCAGCACGCCAGCGGCAACCATGCAGGGCAGCAAGGCAGCAGCCAGCAGACCGGCGAGCCGCTGGAAGGCGATTACATCAGCCGTGACGAGCCGCGCCTCTAGCGCCTTCTCACGCACAAGCACCACGCGCAATCGTCTGCTTGAGAACCATGTTTGAAAGTCATGTTTGAAAGCGATGGGCCCGGCACTGGAACACCAGTGCCGGGCCTTTTTGATTCGTGATATCTTGCTTCACAGGCTCCATCACGCTGTCCTGCTCTCTCCTGTCCTGCACTGGCCAGCCCCAGCGCCAATGCCTGTCACTGACCGGAGTCGCGCTCTGTGAGCTGCCCGACCGAACCCTTGCGCCTTGCAACAAGGCTCACCCTGGCCTCTGCCCACCCACTGGCGTCTTGTACCAATGGACACCGTCTGGAGGCTGCCAGCTATATGCCAACGGTGAACGGCTCGGATACACTCAAGCCGTTGATTCATCTAGCGGAACCTTGCGGAAGACAGGCTGCACCCAGGGTGCGTAGCTTTCATGCGACGCACAAGATGCACCGATTTGAAATTTTTTTATGATCGCCTACTTGAAAGCTGTCCCCCCGCCACCATAAAAGCGGTGCAATGGATAACGGCCACGCCCCCAGCGGCGGGGCCCAACACTCGGTAGGCAACCCCATTGAACGCCAGACTCACCGACAAAGAACGGGAGCTGGCGGGATTTACCATCAGGAGAACGTGAGCAATGAACATTCGTCCCTTGCACGATCGCGTCGTGGTTCGTCGCGTGGAAGAAGAACAGAAGACTGCAGGTGGCATCGTTCTGCCCGGCAGCGCCCAGGAAAAGCCGACCCGTGGCGAGATTCTCGCTGCCGGCAACGGTCGCATCCTCGAAAACGGTGAAGTTCGCCCGCTGGACGTGAAAGTCGGCGATACCGTGATCTTCAAGGATGGCTACGGCGTCGAGAAGCAGAAAATCGACGGCGAAGAGGTGCTGATCATGAGCGAGAGCGACATCCTCGCCGTGGTGGAAGGCTGAGTTTCAGCTTTTTCGGGTTCCAACGCTTCGACTTACTGATTAAAGGTAGAGATAAACATGGCTGCAAAAGACGTTCGTTTCTCCGATGATGCACGCAAGCGCATGGCGCGTGGTGTCAATGTCCTGGCCGACGCGGTCAAGACTACCCTCGGCCCGAAAGGCCGTAACGTGGTACTGGAAAAATCCTTCGGCGCTCCGACCGTCACCAAGGACGGCGTTTCCGTCGCCAAGGAAATCGAGCTGAAGGACCGCTTCGAGAACATGGGCGCCCAGATGGTCAAGGAAGTCGCTTCCAAGACTTCTGACGTGGCTGGCGACGGCACCACCACCGCCACCGTGCTGGCTCAGTCCATCGTCAACGAAGGCCTGAAAGGCGTGACCGCGGGCATGAACCCGATGGACCTGAAGCGCGGCATCGACAAGGCTGTCATCGAAGCCGTCAAGGCCGTGCGTGAGCTGTCCGTGCCGTGCACCGATACCAAGGCCATCGCCCAGGTCGGCACCATCTCCGCCAATGGCGACTCTCGCATCGGCGAGATCATCGCGGAAGCGATGGAGAAGGTCGGCAAGGAAGGCGTCATCACCGTCGATGAAGGTCGTGGCTTCGAAGACGAGCTGGAAGTGGTCGAAGGCATGCAGTTCGATCGCGGTTACCTGTCTCCTTACTTCGTCACCAACCAGGACACCATGGCGGTCGAACTCGAAGACCCGTACATCCTGCTGGTCGACAAGAAGATCTCCAACATCCGCGAACTGCTGCCGGTGCTGGAAGGCGTTGCCAAGTCCGGCAAGCCGCTGGCGATCATCGCCGAAGACATCGAAGGCGAAGCGCTGGCGACTCTGGTCGTCAACACCATGCGCGGTATCGTCAAGGTCGCTGCCGTCAAGGCACCGGGCTTCGGTGACCGTCGCAAGGCCATGCTGCAGGACATCGCTGTCCTGACCGGTGGCACCGTGATTTCCGAAGAAGTCGGCCTCAACCTCGAACAGGCCAACCTGGACCACCTGGGCACCGCCAAGCGCGTGACCATGTCCAAGGAAAACACCACCATCATCGATGGCGCCGGCAACGAAGGCGATATCGAAGCACGCGTTGCCCAGATCCGCGCTCAGATCGAGGAAACCTCCTCTGATTACGACCGCGAGAAGCTGCAGGAACGTGTCGCCAAGCTGGCCGGCGGCGTTGCCGTCATCCGCGTCGGTGCTGCCACCGAAGTCGAGATGAAAGAGAAGAAGGCTCGCGTCGAAGACGCCCTGCACTCCACTCGTGCGGCCGTCGAGGAAGGCGTCGTGCCTGGCGGCGGTACTGCCCTGGTTCGCGTGCTGGGTCAGCTGGTCGACCTGAAAGGCGACAACGAAGATCAGACTCACGGTATCGCCATCGCACTGCGTGCCATGGAAGCGCCGCTGCGTCAGATCGTCACCAACGCCGGTGAAGAAGCCTCTGTCGTGCTCAACAACGTCAAGGCTGGCGAAGGCAACTACGGTTACAACGCCTCTACCGGCGTCTACGGCGACATGTTCGAGATGGGCGTGCTGGATCCGGCCAAGGTGACCCGTTCTGCACTGCAGTCCGCGGCCTCCATCGGCGGCCTGATGATCACCACCGAATGCATGATCGCTGAAGATCCGGAAGACAAGGCTGCTGCCGGCGGCGGCGACATGGGTGGTATGGGCGGCATGGGTGGCATGGGCGGCATGATGTAAGCCAGCCTCACCCCCCCCCCCCCCCCCCCACGACTCACCCGTCGTGACCCGAACCGCTCCTGCGCAAGCAGGGGCGGTTTTTTTAATGCCTGTCATTCAAGGCGCTGCAGCTCTCATACGGTAAGCGCCGCGGCTCTCGGCACCTGACGCCTCCCGCTCACCACGCTACACTAGGCGCCACTTTTTGCCGCGACCCGAGACATTGCGCCTGGTGATGACAGTGCATCGAGGCTGACGATGCATTGAGGCTGAAATGCCCACGATCACGACCGATGACGCCAACCGCTCAGGCCGCGCGACTCGCTTGCCCAGGACCTTCTCATGACTGATACCCCCGCCGCTTCCCAGACCACTAGCGCCCTCGACAATGTGCGTGTCGTGCTGGTGCAGACCTTCCATCCCGGCAACATCGGCGCCACCGCTCGCGCCATTCTGACCATGGGCATCAAGGACCTGGTGCTGGTCAATCCGCGCTGCTTCCCCGACGAGGAAGCGACGCGTATGGCCAGCGGCGCCGCGGAGCTGCTGGATAATGCACGCGTGGTCGAGCGCCTGGAAGACGCCGTCAATGACTGCCAGCTGGTCATCGGGGCCAGCGCTCGTCTGCGCAGCGTCCCGCTGCCCCACTTCGATGAGCCACGCGAGATGGCGGCGCACGCCATGGATATCGCGCGCGATGGCAAGGTGGCGCTGGTATTCGGCCGCGAGCGCTTCGGGCTGACCAACGAGGAAATCGCCTGCTGCACGCATCAGGTGTCGATCCCCACCAACCCGGACTACGGCATCCTCAACGTCTCACAGGCCGTCCAGGTGCTGGCGCACGAGTGCCGCAGTACATGGCGCCTGACGCTCGACAAGCCTCAGGAGGCGCCTGTGGCGCGCCGTGAGGATGATCAGCTGCCGACCCGCGAACAACTCGGCTACTTCCATGAGCATCTCGGCCGCGCCCTGCAGGGCTCCGGCTTCCTCAACCAGCCCCACTCCCAGACCGAAGAGCGGCTGCGCGCCCTGTTCGCACGTGCCGAGCCGACACGCCGCGAGCTCTCCATCCTGCGTGGCATGCTGTCCAATCTTGAGCGTCAGACGGCAGCGGCGAACGCTGGCACAGGCAGCGAGCAGAGCGATCACGAGGCGTCCTGAGTCGCGCACGACCGCCCCGTCATGTACTGAGGCTCGGACTGTTGCTACTTGGCTCTCGCCACTTCGCAACAGCCTGTCAGCGCAACGTCATCCTTCTGACATGGATCAAGGTGCACTGTAGACCTTCCGCTATGCTTGATAGGCAAGACGTCAGGCACCGCAGAACCCGTCACACAGCCTAGGTATAGAAATACGGGTATAGAAATACCGGCATAGAGATACGGCACAGACCCATGCAGTAGCTGCAGCCCAGCAAGGAAGTCACGCGCGAAGGCTGCAGTGTCAGGCAAAGGCTCCTTTGCGACCTTGAGACCTGCCATGCAGGTCGAGAACTGCCGCAAGAGCAGGCAGAGACGCCGCCACGCCAACACACGAAGGGCCATGACAGGCCAGCGTGGCGACGCACCTCGAGACACCCACAAGAAGAGCCGACCCTGATCCCATCCACGACCATGGACTCACGGAGCGCCTTTACATGACTCGGACAGCCGCACGACAGACTCAGACCCCGGACGCGGAACAGCTGGCCAGCGACATCCACCAGCTGGAAGCTCGCCTGCTCAAGACCGACCCGACGCAGGAACCGACGCTCTACCGCAGCCTGTACTGCACGATCTCGCTACGCCAGATGCAACTGCTGGCCAAGGTCAGTCAGCCCGCAGCCTCGCAGGCGCATTGAGCGACGCCAGGTGAGATGGTTGGCAGGTGGCGACTGGTAATGATCAACAATGACCAGCAGCCACCCGTAACGACCAGGCATGAAAAAACCGCCACCCCGAAGGGTGGCGGTTTTTTTCGTTCCCGCATATGACATGCGTCTCATGCAGGATACCGATTCGGAGACGCTGAGGTGACTACCAGAGGCATGTCACCTCAGCGTGGATCCGGACTCCCCACCTCACGAGGAGGCGGAGTGTCTCGGGATCACTCCTGACCCAGCTGCTGCTTGATCAGATCACCGATGGTAGTCGGGCCGTTGCTCTCGACTTCCTGGGTACGCGGCTTGGCAGCATCGCGACGCGGTGCTTCAACCTGGTCCTTGGACTTGACGGACAGGTTGATCAGGCGGCTCTTGCGATCCACACCGACGATCTTGGCTTCGACAGCATCGCCGACGCTCAGGACGTTGCGTGCGTCTTCGACACGGTCAGCGCTGATTTCAGAAGCCTTCAGGATAGCGATGACGTCAGTCGCCAGCTCTACCTGAACTTCCTTGGCATCGATGTCGACAACACGACCGGACACGATAGCGCCCTTGTCGTTGACGGCCAGGTACTCGGAGACCGGATCGCTCTCGAGCTGCTTGACACCCAGAGAGATGCGCTCACGTTCCGGATCGATGGACAGGATGACCGCTTCAGCTTCTTCGCCCTTCTTGTAACGACGCACGGCTTCTTCGCCAGCTTCGTTCCAGGAAATGTCGGAGAGGTGAACCAGGCCGTCGATGCCGCCTTCCAGACCGATGAAGATACCGAAGTCAGTGATTGACTTGATGGTACCGGAGACACGGTCGCCCTTGTTGTGCTTGCCGCTGAAGTCTTCCCACGGGTTGGTGGTGCACTGCTTGATACCCAGGGAGATACGACGACGCTCTTCGTCGATGTCCAGAATCATCACTTCCACGTCATCGCCGACATTGACGACCTTGGACGGGTGGATGTTCTTGTTGGTCCAATCCATTTCGGACACGTGGACCAGACCTTCGACGCCCTCTTCCAGCTCGGCGAAGCAGCCGTAGTCGGTGAGGTTGGTGACGCGTGCGTTGATCTTGGCGCCTTCCGGGTAGCGAGCCTTGATGTTGACCCACGGATCTTCGCCCAGCTGCTTGAGACCCAGAGACACACGGTTGCGCTCGCGGTCGAACTTCAGCACCTTGACATTGATCTCGTCGCCGACAGCAACGATCTCGGACGGATGCTTGATGCGCTTCCATGCCATGTCGGTGATGTGCAGCAGGCCGTCAACGCCGCCGAGGTCGACGAAGGCGCCGTAGTCGGTCAGGTTCTTGACGATACCCTGAATCTGCTGACCTTCCTGCAGAGTGGCCAGGAGGGCTTCACGCTCAGCGCTGTTCTCGGCTTCGAGGACGGCACGACGGGACACGACAACGTTGTTGCGCTTGGCGTCGAGCTTGATGACCTTGAAGTCCAGCTCCTTGTTCTCGAGGTGGGCGGTGTCGCGCACAGGGCGGACATCGACCAGAGAACCCGGCAGGAAGGCACGGATGGTGTTGATGTCGACGGTAAAGCCACCTTTGACCTTGCCGTTGATCACGCCCTTGACGATCTCGTCTTTCTCGAAGGCGGCTTCCAGCTCTTTCCACGCTTCGGCACGCTTGGCCTTCTCGCGGGACAGGCGGGTCTCACCGAAGCCATCTTCCACGGCTTCCAGTGCAACCATGACTTCGTCGCCGATGCTGATGGACAGCTGGCCACTTTCGTCACGGAACTGTTCAGACGGAATCTGACCTTCAGACTTCAGACCGGCATTGACAGTGATCCAGTCGCCATCGATATCCACGATGGTAGCGGACACGATTGCGCCCGGCTCCATGTTGATGTCCTGGAGTGACTGTTCAAATAAATCAGCAAAGCTCTCGCTCATGGTATTCCTACATGATCAACGTTTGGGGCGGCTTGCACCGCAGTCTCCGTACCACCAGCAAGCACGGGCCATATCTACATATCCCCGGGGGCGTTGACGCTGGTTCGAGATACACCGGCTTTCCGCTTGCCGCCGATGCACCCCATGACACCTTGCCGGGGGGTTGATGACACCTCGGTGTCATCTGGGTTCTGCATCATCACTCGCGAAGCGAGCGAAACCCGCTGCTGCCCGACCCGGAGGCCGTATTGCAACAGCAGGCGATCAATCCGTTGTTCTGACGACTTACAGGCTGAGACTCGAGTCTCAGCGCGCCGCTACCAGGCCGTATTCGACCAGCAGCTGCTGGATGCGTTCGATCACCTGGTCGATGTCGAGATCCGTCGTATCGAGGATCACGCCGTCGTCTGCAGGCTTGAGCGGGGCGACTGCCCGGCCCATGTCACGCGCATCGCGCGCCTGTATTTCTGTCAAAAGGCTCGAAATATTAGCATCGACACCCGCTTCCTGCAACTGGGCATGACGACGACGCGCACGTTCCTCGGCGCTCGCCGTCAGGAAGATCTTGAGCGGCGCACCGGTGAAGACCACCGTGCCCATGTCGCGACCATCGGCCACCAGGCCCGGCGCACGCGCAAAGGCACGCTGGCGCGCCAGCAGTGCAGTCCGCACGCGCGGCTGGGCCGCGATGATGGAGGCATTGTTGCCGACCGACTCGAGACGGATGTCACGGGTGACGTCCTCGCCTTCCAGAATCACGCTGGTGGCGTCGCCTTCGGCATCGAACTGCACATCGAGGTGCTCGGCGATGGTCGCCACGGCGTCCTCGTCTTCCAGCGCCACGCCATGACGCTCGGCGGCCAGTGCCGTCAGGCGATAAAGCGCACCGGAATCCAGCAGATGCCAGCCCAGGCTCGACGCGACCAGACGACTGATGGTGCCCTTGCCTGCCCCGCCGGGGCCATCAAGGGTCAACACCGGCGCGTCGCAGATCTGGCTGTGATGAGGTGTCGCTTCCCCGCTCATGAAGCCTCCTGGCCGGGTGCCACGGCACCGAGGTTCTCGACCTGCATGCCGACTTCAGCGGCCAGCGCCACGAAGTTCGGGAAGGAGGTCGCGACATTGGCGCAGTCGTCGATCAGGATCTCGCCCTGGGCGCGCAGCGCCGCGACACTGAAGGCCATCGCGATGCGGTGATCGCCGTGGCTGTCGACCAGGCCGCCACCGTAGGCGCCACCACGGATGTCGATACCGTCCGCGACCACTTCGTGCTCGACGCCGATCTGCGCCAGACCATCCGCCATCACCTGGATGCGATCGGACTCCTTGACGCGCAGTTCCTCGGCGCCACGCAGACGGGTCATGCCCTCGGCATTGGCAGCGGCGATGAACAGTGCCGGGAATTCGTCGATGGCCAGCGGCACCTGGTCTTCCGGAATGTCGATGCCCTTGAGCGGCGCATAGCGGATGTGCAGGTCTGCCACCGGCTCGCCGCCGACTTCGCGCTCATTGGAGACGCTCAGGTCGGCACCCATCGCCTTGAGGATGTTGATCACGCCGATGCGCGTCGGGTTGATGCCGACGTGCTCCAGCACCAGTTCGGAGCCCGGTGTGATGGCCGCGGCGACCAGGAAGAAGGTCGCGGAGGAGATGTCGGCCGGCACGTCGATCGGGCAGGCTTCGAGGCTGCCGCCACCGTTCAACCACGCCTCGGCGCCCTGACGCTCGACCTTGTAGCCGAAGCCATTGAGCATGCGCTCGGTGTGATCACGCGTCGGCGCCGGCTCGATGGCACGCGTCTCGCCTTCGGCGTAGAGACCGGCCAGCAGCAGGCAGGACTTGACCTGAGCGGACGCCATCGGCATCTCGTAACGGATGCCCTTGAGCGGCTGACCACCGTGGATACGCAGCGGCGGACGGCCGTTGTCTGCGGTATCGATCACCGCGCCCATCTCGCGCAGCGGATTGGCGACGCGGTCCATCGGACGCTTGGTCAGCGAGGCATCACCGGTCAGCTCGGTGTCGAAGGCCTGACCGGCCAGCAAGCCGGCGAACAGGCGCATCGCGGTGCCGGAGTTGCCGACATACAGCGGGCCCGGCGGCTGCTTCAGGCCGTTGAGACCCACACCGTGAATGGTGACACGCCCCTGATGCGGGCCTTCGATGACCACGCCCATGTCGCGGAAGGCCTGCAGCGTGGCCAGACTGTCTTCCCCTTCCAGGAAGCCTTCGACTTCGGTCACGCCGGTCGCCAATGCGCCCAGCATGATGGAGCGATGCGACATGGACTTGTCGCCCGGCACACGAATGCGCCCCTGAACCTGCCCACCCGGCAGTGCACGGTACCGCACGTTCTGCTGTTCCATGGTCTGATAACTCGTCTGTTTCAAGAGGGTATTGAAGTAGTGTCGGGCGTGGCTTGCGCGGGTGAATATCCCCAGCATCGCCTCACCATCGCCCGCGGTCACGGCAGCGCGCACCCGCGCTACCCCGGCCTCGAATTCGTCCAACGCCTCCAGCACCGCATCGCGGTTGGCCAGATAGACGTCGCGCCACATCACCGGGTCACTGCCCGCGATGCGCGTAAAATCACGGAAACCGCCCGCCGCGTAGCGGAAGATCTCCAATCGCTCATCCTGGCGCGCCAGGCTGTCGACCAGCGAGAACGCCAGCAGGTGCGGCAGGTGGCTGGTGCGCGCCAGCACTTCGTCGTGGCGCGCCACGCTCATGCTCAGAAGCTGGGCACCACATACCGACCACATGGCCGCCACGCGTGCCACGGCCTCGGCATCGCTGTCCGGCTCCGGCGTCAGGATCACCTTGTGATCGCGATAGAGCTCGGGATTGGACGCCGCGACACCGCTCTTCTCGGACCCGGCGATCGGGTGACCGAGCACCAGATTCGGCGGCATGCGACCGAAGACGCCGAGCGCCGCATCGCGGATCGCGCCCTTGGTGCTGCCGACATCGGTGATGACGGCGTCATCATCCAGCAACGGCGCCAGTTCGGCCATCACGCTCTGCATCGCCATCACCGGCACGCACAGCACGATCAGCGAGGCACCCGGTACCAGCGCCGCCAGTTGCGTGCTGCCACCGTCGATCAGCCCCATGCGCTGGCCGAGGCAGATCTCGTTGGAGTCACGATCACAGGCGAGAATCTCGCCGCGATGGCCCGCCGCGCGCAATGCCGCCGCCAGCGAGCCACCGATCAAGCCCAGCCCGACCAGCAGGATACGCCGCTCGCCGGCCAGACGCTCCGCTGACGGCAGCGAGGACAGCAGGTCTGACGACGCAGCATGGCGCGCGTGGTCAAGCTCGCTCACAGCACACCGACCGGGTAGGACCCGAGCACCTTGACGTCCGCCGCGCACTGGCGCAGCTCTTCCAGCGTCGCCGTGATGAGCGGGTCATCGCGGTGGCCACGGAAGTCGATGAAGAAGACGTAGTTCCAGGCACCGGAGCGTGACGGACGCGTCTCGACGCGGGTCAGGTCGATCTGGTGGCGGTGGAACGGCGCCAGCAGGTCGTGCAGTGCCCCCGGCTGGTTGCGCATCGCCACCACGATGGAGGTCTTGTCATCGCCGGACGCCGGCACCGAGCTGTCACCGATGATCAGGAAGCGCGTCGAGTTGTCGGGGCTGTCCTCGATCTTCTCCTCGACCTTCTCCAGCTCATAGAGCTTGGCCGCCATGTCACCGGCAATCGCCGCACTATGCCACTCGGTGCGCACCTGACGCGCGGCCTCGGCATTCGAGGACACCGCGATGCGCTCGGCGTGCGGGAAGTGGGCATCCAGCCACTTGCGGCACTGGGCCAGCGACTGGGCGTGGGAATAGATGCGCGAGATCTTCTCGCGACGCGTATTCGGGCCCACCAGCAGGTGGTGGTGAATGCGCAGCACCACTTCGCCTGAGATCTTGAGCTGCGAGCCCATGAACGAATCCAGCGTGTGGTTGATGACGCCCTCGGTGGAGTTCTCCACCGGCACCACACCGTACTGCACCGCGCCCGCTTCCACTTCGCGGAACACCTCGTCGATGGCGGCCATCGGCTTGGTCACGGCGCTGTCGCCGAAGTGCTTGAGCGCGGCCTGCTGGGTGAAGGTGCCTTCCGGGCCGAGATAGGCCAGGCGGATCGGCTGTTCCAGCGCCAGACAGGCGGACATGATCTCGCGGAACAGACGCGCCATCTCCTCGCCTTTCAGCGGGCCGGGGTTGTTGGCCATGATGCGACGCAACACCTGGGCTTCGCGCTCCGGGCGGTAGAACTGCACCTGGCCGTCCTCGCCCACGTCACCGGCCGCCAGCTTGACCTCGGCGACCTGCTGCGCGCAGCCCGCGCGCTCGCTGATCAGGTTCAGCAGCTCGTTGTCGATGGCGTCGATGCGCTGACGCAGGTCGTCCAGCGTCACCGCCTTGCCCGCCGCCTGCGGCGCAGGGCTCTCCTTGGAATCCGACATCTCACCTCCTCCCTTAGCCGTGACGGCGCGCGAAGTCGCCCATGAAGTCCACCAGCGCAGTGACGGCAGCTTCCGGCACGGCGTTGTAGAGGCTGGCACGCATGCCACCGACGCTGCGGTGACCGGCCAGATTCAAGAGACCCGCCGCTTCGGACTCGGCGAGGAAGGTCTTGTCGAGACGGTCATCGGCCAGCACGAACGGCACGTTCATGCGTGAGCGGTTCTCGGTGACGATCGGGTTGGAATAGAAGTCGCTGCCATCGATGGCCGCGTAGAGTGCCTGCGCCTTGCGATCATTGATCGCGTTCATGGCGGCGAGGCCACCGACCTCGTCCTTGAGCCACTCGAACACCAGCCCGGAGAGATACCAGGCGTAGGTCGGCGGCGTGTTGAACATGGAATTGGCCTCGGCGGCCGTCTTCCAGTTCAGCATGGTCGGGCAGTCCTTGCGGGCGCGATCGAGCAGATCTTCGCGCACGATGACCAGCGTCAGACCCGCCGGACCGATGTTCTTCTGGGCGCCGGCATAGATGACGCCGAAACGGCTGACATCCAGCGGGCCAGACAGGATGGAAGACGACATGTCGCACACCAGCGGCACGCCATCCGCTGCCACCTCGGGGATGTAGTCGAACTCGAGGCCGCCGATGGTCTCGTTGGCGGTGTAGTGCAGATAACCCACATCACCCGAGAGCTGGATCGCGTTCTGGCGCGGCACGGCGATCAGGCCATTGCTCTCGCTGGAGGCCGCCACGTGGCTGCCCACCGCCAGATGCTCGGCTTCCTTGATCGCCTTCTTGCCCCAGATACCGGTATACAGATAGTTGGCACTGCCACCCGCGCCCAGCAGGTTCAGCGGCACACCCGCAAACTGGGTCGAAGCGCCACCCTGCATGAACAACACGCGATAGTTGGACGGAATCTCGAGCAGTTCGCGCAGGTCCGCCTCGGCCTTCTCGGCGATGGCCACGAATTCGTCGGAGCGATGACTCATCTCCATGACGGACAGTCCGCGGCCCTGATAATCCAGCATCTCGGCGCGGGCGCGCTCCAGGACAGCGGTCGGCAGTGCAGCAGGACCGGCGCAGAAGTTGAACTTGCGTGTCATGTCGTCTTATTTCCCGAAAGTGAAGCGACCGCCCCGAAGGCGGTCGCAATCCAGCGTCTTATTCCGCGTCTGTCGGCGGGGTATCCGTCGACTCGGCGTCATCTCCCGCCTGCACCTGTTCGTCGGTGCTCAGCGCCTCTTCGTCCAGCTCATCCTGCACCACGACGACCTCTTCCGGCTCGTCGACACGCACCGTCGTCACCAGACGCTCCTCTTCCGCGGTGCGGATCAAGGTCACGCCCTGGGTGTTGCGCGAGGTGGTGGACACCTCGGCGACGCGGGTACGTACCAGGGTGCCGCGGTCGGTGATCAGCATCAGTTCGTCGTTGTCGCTGACCTGCACCGCGCTGACCAGATCACCGTTGCGCTCGCTGGTCTGCATCGCGATCACGCCCTGGCCACCACGGCCACGCAGCGGGAACTCTTCCAGACGCGTGCGCTTGCCGAAGCCATTGGCGGACGCGGTCAGGATGTAGCACTGCGGCACCTCACCGCTGGCGACGCCGTCTTCCGACACGCCCTCGGTGGTTGCCACATCAGCGCTCTCGACGCCTTCCGCCGTCGCGTCCGCGGCGTCATCGACCTCGATCTCGTTGTCATCGATCGCGGTGGTGCGCGGAATGATCAGGCTGATGACCTGTGCATCGTCGAGCAGACGCATGCCGCGCACACCACGGGCAGTACGGCCCATCACGCGCACGTTCTGCTCTTCGAAGCGGATCGCCTTGCCGTTGGAGGACACCAGCATGACGTGGTCGGAACCGGACGTGATGTCGGCGCCGATCAGACGGTCACCTTCCTCGATGTCCAGCGCGATCAGGCCGACACTGCGCGGACGCGAGAACTGGCTCAGCGCGGTGCGCTTGACCGTGCCGTTGGCGGTGGCGAAGAAGATGTAGCTGTCGGCGGCGTAATCGCGCACCGGCAGGATGGTGGTGACCCACTCGCCGTCGTCCAGCGGAATCAGGTTGACCAGCGGCTTGCCGCGCGAGCCACGTGACGCCTGCGGCATCTCGTAGACCTTGAGCCAGTACACCTTGCCCTTGTTGGAGAACAGCAGCACGGTGTCGTGGGTCGAGGCGACCAGCAGGTGCTCGATGACATCCTCATCCTTCATCGAGGTGGCGGACTTGCCGCGGCCACCACGCTTCTGGGCCTGGTAGTCAGACAGCGGCTGGGTCTTGGCATAGCCGCTGCGCGAGACCGTCACCACCATGTCTTCCTCGTTGATGAGGTCTTCGATGGTCAGGTCACGACGGCTGGTCATGATCTCGGTGCGGCGTTCATCGGCGTACTGGGCACGCACTTCGCGCAGCTCTTCGCGGATGACTTCCATCAGGCGGTCGGCAGAGGACAGGATCTCCATCAGCTCGGCGATGCGCTCGAGGATGGAGGAGTACTCGGCCAGCAGCTTCTCGGTCTCGAGACCGGTCAGGCGATGCAGACGCAGCTCGAGGATGGCCTGGGCCTGGGCCGGCGACAGACGGTAGTGCTTGGCGTCTTCAGACAGCCCCAGACCTTCCGGCAGATCTTCCGGACGGCAGGAAGTGGCACCGGCGCGCTCGAGCATCTCGACCACCTGACCCGGCTGCCATTCACGATCGACCAGCTTTTCCTTGGCTTCCGCCGCGCTCGGCGAGCCCTTGATCAGCTCGATCACCTCGTCGATGTTCGAGATCGCCACCGCCAGACCTTCAAGAATGTGGCCACGTTCACGCGCCTTCTTGAGTTCGAACAGGGTACGACGGGTAACGACTTCACGACGGTGACGCACGAAGGATTCCAGAATCTGCTTGAGATTCAGGATCTTCGGCTGACCTTCGTGCAGCGCGACCATGTTGATGCCGAACACGGTCTCAAGCTGGGTCTGGGAGAAGAGGTTGTTGACGACCACTTCACCGGACTCGCCACGCTTGGTCTCGATGACCACGCGCAGACCGTCCTTGTCGGACTCGTCACGCAGCTCGGCGATGCCCTCGATCTTCTTGTCCTTGACCAGTTCGGCGATCTTCTCGATCAGACGCGCCTTGTTCACCTGGTAGGGGAGCTCGGTGATGATGATGTGATCACGACCGTTCTTGTCGTTGTGCTCGATGGTATGCACGGCACGCACGTAGATACGACCACGACCGGTGCGGTAGGCATCGAGGATGCCGGCACGGCCGTTGATGATACCGGCGGTCGGGAAGTCCGGCCCCGGGATGAATTCCATCAGCTCATCGATGGTCAGATCGCCGTTGTCGATCAGCGCCAGACAGCCGTCGATGACCTCGCCCATGTTATGGGGCGGGATGTTGGTGGCCATGCCCACGGCGATACCGGAGGAGCCATTGACCAGCAGGTTCGGGGTCTTGGTCGGCAGCACGGCAGGAATGCGCTCGGTGCCGTCATAGTTGTCGACCCAATCGACGGTGTCCTTCTCGAGGTCGGCCAGCAGCTCGTGCGCCAGGCGCGCCATGCGCACCTCGGTGTAACGCATCGCCGCGGCGCTGTCGCCATCGATGGAACCGAAGTTGCCCTGACCATCCACCAGCACATAACGCATGGAGAAGTGCTGGGCCATGCGGACGATGGTGTCGTAGACCGCACTGTCACCGTGCGGGTGGTATTTACCGATCACATCGCCGACGACACGGGCAGATTTCTTGTAGGCCTTGTTCCAGTCATTGTTCAGCTCGTGCATCGCGAACAGTACGCGACGGTGAACCGGTTTGAGGCCATCGCGAACATCCGGCAAGGCACGCCCGATGATGACGCTCATCGCGTAATCGAGATACGACTGCTTGAGCTCGTCCTCGATGTTGACTGGCAGTATCTCTCTGGCGATCTCACCCATGATTCGTCAAATCCTTGAACTCAACTGTTGGCGCCACTGCAGCAACGACGCATGCTCCGTCGGTACTGCAGCGCGGCAGTGGCGTGAAGCAGACACGGGGTGCCAGCTCCGCGGCACCGAAGTGGCGGCATTATATCACTTGCGAGCGCGCCTAGCAGCTCACACGACGCCGCAAGGACACCTCAGTACGGTAGTACGGCCGTCAATATGCGCGGCCTGCTGGCTCATGCCTCGCCGCTGAGGGGCGATCAGGCCGTTTCTTCACTGACCAACGCGCCCAGCAGCGCGCCGATCTCGCCGTCCAGCGGCATGGCGCGACCGGTGTCGGTATTCATCAGCACGAAGGTGAAGTCCGCCCTGGAGACCAGCGCCCCGGAACGCGGATGCACCTCGCCCATGCGCCGCTCGCCCAGATGGATCTCCTGACGCATGATCATCTTGCGGCGCCCGAGCTCGGCCAGCCGCGTGGTGATGACCAGCTCATCATGCACGGTGGCGGGATAGTGCCAATCCAGGTTGAGGTTGACCGCCACCATCGCGATACCTTCGCGCTTGAGCGCGGCCAGATCGAGATGCGCGAGCATGAACTCCCAGCGCCCTTCCTCATAGAACTCCAGATAGCGGGCATTGTTGACGTGCCCATAGCCATCCAGATGATAACCACGCACCGTCAGGGTCGTGCGACTGACGACGCCTGCGTGATTGCCGACGTCTGTGTGAGTGCCGACGTCTGTGCGAGTGCCGACATCTGTGTAAGAGCCGACCGCTGCCTGCGGTGGATTGCTGTCGTGTTGCATCCCTGCCTCCCGTCCGTGAAACGATCGCGCCGTATGGCCATCGTCAGCTGATCTTATGCCGGTGACGGACAGAAAAACAAACGCTTGGCTGAATGATGACGCCTGCCCTGCTCGCCATCCCGGCAAGGCGGCTACTCGCCGGGCGGACCCTGCGGTGGCCTCTCGCCGCCCTCCTCGTCGAGGAAGTGCCCCTTCTCGCCCATGAAGCAGCCGAAGATCTGGTTAACCCCCGGCGCCAAGGCGTGATAGTGATAGCCACGCACCGGGTCCGTCTCGCCGCCACACTCATCCAGGTCAGCGGGAACATTGCCGTCGTTGTCCTCTCTGGCATAGATGGCATAGCCATCCAGCGCATAGCCGATCATCGGCGAATGGCCATCTTCCTGAATGCCGATCTCGGAGCAGCCAGTGGCGGTGTGATAGTGATAGCCCTCATGAGGGTTGGCATGCGCGCCACAATCATCGAGCACTCCCAGGGTGTGAGAACTCAGGATCAGCTCCAGCGGCGCCGGCGGGCCGAACAGCACGCCATTGAGCGCCACGCCGGTGTTGGAGCGGCCGGCAAGCGAGGTCGGCTCGGCGGCCGGCACCGGCACCTCGGGAATCACGGCAGTCTTCTCGATGCCACCGCCCAGCTCATCCAGCGGACACTCGAGACAGAAGTTGTCGAAGCCCTCGATGGGGTTCGGGTTCCCCGCCACCTCGCAGCCACGCGCGCCATCGATCACGGTGATCTCGCCCGTGTTGACGTCGTACATCTGCCACTCCTTGTCCTTGTAGAGAGTGGCCAGATTCTTGATGAACTCGCCGTCCACCTGATAGAGGGTGCCCTCGCCATCCATCCAGGTGCCGCCTTCCTGCTCACCGGAGTGGATATTGGGCGGGCAGAAAGGCCCCTCCGGCGAGGTTTGCGGGTCCGCGGGCGCACCGGCCACGCGGAACTGATAGCAGGTCGTCTGCGTGCCGCCGCTCAGGGTGCAGTCGACGGTCTCGACCTCACCGACGATCGCGCCCTCGGCAAACACCTCAGGTTCCAGCCCGAGCGCCGCAGGGGCAGATTCGCCGTCAGCGGCTGCCTCTTTCGTGACCGTTGCACTGGTCTCGGCCGCGCTGGCCGCCTTGTCGTGGGCGTCATGCTCCCCGCTGCAGCCGAACAGCAGCAGGGTCAGCGCCGCCAGCGTCAGTGGTCGTGTCCGTTTCAGCGCGCTCGCGCCTGAAGCTCTGCTCTTCACAAAAGCCTCCACAACCGTCTCCTCAGCAGTCCCCACAGCAGTCTCCACAACAACGTCGTCGATCACTCTGCTGCCCTCCGCGTCTCAAGTCTGATGGTCTATGCCTATAGGTCGATGCCTGCTATTCGATATCTACTGGTCGATGCCTGCTGATCGATATCTGTCGGGCGATACCGCAAACCGCCAGACCGCGCACCGCCAGGTCGACTCAAGACTAGCGCCACAGCGTGCATACAGTATGTCTTTGTGCTCGCGCGCGATGGTCGGCAACCGCAGTGTGACGCAGGGTCACGTCCACGGCGGATGACCCGTCGCATGAGTTTCGCCATAATATGCGCCATTCAGACGGGCAGCCCCCGTTCACCGGACTCAAGGACTGGTCGCATGTGGTTCAAGAACCTGCAACTGTATCGCCTGCACGATAGCGCCCCGCTGGAAGAGGGTCGTCTCGCCGACGCCCTGCCGGAGCATGTCTTCCGCCCGGTCACCGGCGTCGAAGCCAAGCGTATCGGCTGGGTCGCACCGGGCGGCCGCAACAGCGACCTGCTGGTGCACGAGATTCAGGGCCATTTCCTGATCAGCGCCCTGCGCCAGGAGCGCGTACTGCCCTCCGCCGTGGTCAAGGAAGAACTCGAGGAGCGCGTGGCCGAGCGCGAGACCGCCGAAGGCCGTCCGCTGCGTCGCCGCGAGAAGCTGACCCTCAAGGAGCAGATCTACGAGGAGCTGCTGCCGCGCGCCTTCACGCGCTCCTCGCGCACCGACCTGTGGTGGGACAGCCGTCGCGGCCTGATCGCCGTCAACGCCTCGAATGCCAAGCGCGCAGAGGAAGTGCTGGACCTGCTGCGCCAGACACTGGGTACGCTCAAGGTCACGCCGCTGGCCGTCGCGCAGCCGCCTTCCCAGGTGATGACCACCTGGCTCAAGGATGTCAGCTCGCGCCCGGAAGACCTGATCGTCGGTGACCAGGTCGAACTCAAGGCGCCGGGCGGCGAGGATGGCGTGCTGCGTGCACGTCAGTTCGATCTCGACGGCGAGGAAATCCAGACGGCGCTGAATCTGGGCCGTGTGGTCAGCAAGCTGGCGCTGGAAGTCGATGGCCGCGTCGCGCTGGTGCTCGGTGAGGACATGGCGCTCAAGAGCCTCAAGTTCGCCGATGCCGTGGTCGATGAAGCCAACGCCCAGGATGACGGCGAAGACCCCATCCTGCGTCTGGAGACCGACTTCGCGCTGATGGCCCAGGTGCTGTCCGGCGTGATCGAGCAGATGACCGCCTGGCTGGGTGGTGAAGCCCAGCCCGCCAGCTGAGCCTTGGGCCCGCTGCCGACCCTCTCTTTTTTCAGAATGACAAACCCGGATGACGTGCGTCGATGACTGACACTGCAACACCCAAGCCTGCCACGACCAGCGAACAGGACCCGTTCGCCGATATTCGCCCCTACCACGACGACGAGGTAGCGGAGGTGCTGGTACGCCTGGAGCAGGACCGCGAGCTGCTCGACACCCTGACTCGCTTCCGCCTGCCGGGCCTGACCCAGCGTTTCCCGTGGCTGGCACGCCAGGTCGCGCGCCTGGCCATCAAGCGCGAGATGATTGGCGTCAAGGATGTTGCCAGTTTCCAGAGCCGCATCGCCGTCTACATGGCGCGCATGATCCACACCACCACCACCAGCTTCGAGACGGTGGGGCTGGAGCGCCTGTCCCCGGACACGCCGTATCTGTTCCTGTCCAACCATCGCGATATCTCGCTGGACCCGGCCTTCGTCAACTACGCCCTCTATCGTCACGGGCGTGACACGGTGCGCATCGCCATCGGTGACAACCTGCTGCAGAAACCCTTCGTCACCGACCTGATGCGCCTCAACAAGAGCTTCATCGTGCCGCGCTCCGCCAAGGGCAAGCGCGCGATGCTGGCCGCCTACCAGTCGCTGTCGGGCTATATCCGCCACTCGCTGACCCACGACCAGCACTCCATCTGGCTGGCCCAGCGTGAAGGGCGCGCCAAGGATGGCCGTGATGGCACCGAGAGTGCCATCATCAAGATGCTGACCATGGCGGCGCGCACCGCCGACAAGACGCGTCCGTTCAGCGAGGCGGTCAGCGAGCTCAACATCGTGCCGGTGTCGATCAGCTACGAGTTCGACCCCTGTGACCTGCAGAAAGCGCGTGAGCTGGCGGCCGTCGCCAATGAAGGCCGTTACGAGAAGGTGCAGTACGAGGACATCAAGTCCATCGCGGCGGGTATCAGCGGGCACAAGGGGCGCGTCAAGCTGGTGTTCGGCGAGCCGCTCAAGGGCGACTTCGAGACCCCGGAAGACGTGGTGAAGGAAGTCGACCGCCAAGTGCTGGCCTACTACACCCTCTACCCGAGCCATCAGCTGGCACTCGAGAAGCTGGCCGCCAGCCGCCCGCAGCTGCGTGAGGAGCCGCGCCTGGCCTCGGCGCTGGATGTCTCGGCCATCAGCGGTGCCGAGCGCGCCACCTTCGAGAACCGCCTCGCAGAGGTGCCCGCAGAGCTCAAGGACTGGTGGCTGGTGCAATACGCCAACCCGATCCTCAATCGCGAAGGGCTCTCCATCGATCTCGATGAAAAGCTCGATGCCGCCGAGGCGACGGACGGCGAGAAGGTCGCTCAGTAAGCCAGCACTGCGGAGCAAGACACTTGAGTCTTGTACCTGCCACGAAAAAGCCACCGTCAATCGACGGTGGCTTTTTCGTGGGCTGCTACTTGCGCCAGAAGCTGGGCGAGAACAGCACCAGCACGGTCAATATCTCGAGACGCCCCATCAGCATGCCGATGCACAGCAACCACTTGGCGCTGTCCGGCAGGCTCGAGAAGTTGCCCGCCGGGCCGATGATCTCACCCAGCCCCGGGCCGACGTTGGTGACGGCCGTGGCGGCGCCGGTCACCGCGGTGATCAGGTCCAGCCCGATGAACGACAGCGCCAGCGCCAGGCCACCGATGGTGATGAAGAAGAAGAACGAGAAGGCGATCACGGCGCGCACCACCTCATCGGGCAGCGCGCGACCGTTGTAGCGCTGCGAGAAGACGCCATTGGCATGGATCAACGAGCGCAGATGGTTGCCGAGCATGATCAGGCCGATCTGCAGGCGGAAGATCTTCATGCCGCCGCTGGTCGAGCCGCTGCAGCCTCCGACGAAGGTCAGATAGAAGAAGGCCACCACCGCAAAGGACCCCCAGGCACTGTAGTCGTCGCTGGCGTAGCCGGTGGTGGTCACCACCGAGATGACATTGAAGGTCACCTGGGTCAGCGCCGTGAAGATGGCCTCGCCATTGACGACGCGATACAGCGTCAGCAAGGCGATCACCCACCCCAGCAGACGCAGGAAGCCGCGCACCTGGGCATCACGCCACAGGACACCGGCCTGGTCCTGCCAGGCGCGGATGAACAGCACGAAGGGCAGCGCCCCCAGCAACATGAACGCCGACGCCATCCACAGCAGATAGGGCCGGTCGGAATAGACGCCCATCGAGCTGTCGTAATTGGAGAAACCGCCGGTGGCCAGCGACGTCATGCCATGCACCAGCGCATCCAGCCAGTGCATGCCACCGAGCCAGTAACAGACGATGGCCAGCAACGTCAGCCCGACATAGACCAGCCCGATGGCCTTGGCCACGCCACCGGCACGCGGCAGCACCTTGTCGGACCAGTCCGAGGATTCGGTCTGGAACAGGCGCATGCCGCCGACCTTCAGAAACGGCAGGATCGCGATCGCCATCACGATGATGCCGATACCACCGACCCACTGCATCAGGCCGCGCCACAGCTTGAGGCCATCCGAGAGCCCTTCGATGTCAGACAGCACGGTCGAGCCGGTGGTGGTGATCGCCGACACCGATTCGAACACGGCATCGGTCACGCCCAGGTGGGTCGCACCGAAGATCAACGGCAGGCTCGAGTAGGCCGACACCAGCACCCAGCTCAGCGTCGTCAGCACGAACATCGCACGCGGCTTGAGTTGCAGCTCCACCTTGCGCGAGACCGTCAGCATGATGACCGCCGAGCCGAGCGTGATGCCCAGCGAGATCAGAAAGGCGCTGGCATCCGCATCCGCTTCGCCGAGCAACACCAGCAAGGGCGCCAGCATCATCAAGGCCACCACGCATAGCAGCAGGCCGAGTACCCGGATGACCGGCAACCACTCCGAGAGCGAAAGAAGGCGCATCAGCGCCTGCGAGTGCGCTCGGGTCGCCTGCCCTGCGCGAGCACTTGCGCGCGCTCGTCTACGCAGCAGGTCCCGCGAGCCACCCTTCATGCCACCGGCCTGTTGATGACAGTCATCATTGTGCGTCCTCAGCGTTTTACCCCATGACGCCCCGGGCGCCAGTCTCAGTGCGACGATACCCTACACCCTCTTCTGCCGCTGTCCAGCGCCGCCACAGCGGTGACCCGCCGCAGGACATCACACCCCGACACCTCACGTCAGGCGCCTTGTGCCGCCCTGCAAGCTGCTATCCTGCCAACGACACGCGTAGCCACGCCGCCTGCTCAGTGCCAACACGCCTGAGTCCGGTTGGGCTGCCCAACCCCTGTGCGGTACACTGAGGCCCCAATATGGCAACGATGCGTTCACGGACAAGAACCTCATGCGTCTGACTGATTGGCGAGCCTGGCAGGCGAGTGCGTCCCGCACCGCCCACGACAGCCGCGTAGATATCACCCCCTCCCCGCGTGCCGAGCAAGTCCCGGCCATGCAGCGTCGTCGACTCAGCCCGGTCGGCCAGGCCTGCTGCAAGCTGCTGTTCGCGCTCGACCCTGACGCCGACCTGCCTATCATCCATGCCTCGCGCCATGGCGATACCGGCAAGATTCTCGCCCTGCTGGACGCCGCCACCCAGTCCGACGAAGCCCTGTCACCGGCGCGCTTCTCGCTCTCGGTGCACAACGCCGTGCTGGGCATGTACTCGATCACCGGCAAGTCCCATCAGCCGCTGGAAGCCCTCGCCGCCTGTGGCAACGAATTCGAGGCGCTGATGAGCGAGGCGCTCGGCTATCTGAGCGAGCGCGGGGACGTCATCGTGCTGTTCTCCGATATCGCCGCGCCGGAGGCCTTCCTGCTCCACGGTGACTACCCGGCCTGCGCCAGCGCCGTCGCCCTGCGCCTGAGCCGCAGCAGTGACGATGACAGCGCATGGACACTGAGCGCTACGCCTGGCGAATCGTTGACGGACAGCGCCCCGACGCCGCTTGAGGTCATCGCCTGGCTCGAGCAGGCCGGGGCTGAGACGCTCCCCTGTCGTCGCCATCACTGGCAGCTGAGCCGCGCTCACGCCGCCTCACCGACGCCGCCAGCAGACTGATGCCACGCATGCTGTCGTCTCCCCTCGGGCGCCTGTGGCGTGGCATCGCTACGGCCATCAGCTTCCTGACCTTCGGGCTGGGCGGCTTGCTGGTGGGGGGAATGTGGCCCCTGCTGACACTGGTGGTACGCCGCCCCGACAAGCGACAGAAGCTCGCGCGCAGCATCATCCATCACTGCATGCGCGGCTTCGTGGGCCTGATGCGCGGCCTGGGCGTGCTCGACTATCGCCTGCACGACTGCGAGCGTCTGCAACGTCCCGGCCTGCTGGTGCTGGCCAATCACCCGACGCTGATCGACGTGGTCTTCCTGCTCGCGCTGATTCCCCACGCCGACTGCGTGGTCAAGGGACGGCTGGCACGCAACCCCTTCACCCGTGGCCCCATCCGCGCCGCTGGCTACATCACCAATGAAGAGCCGCAGGGCGTGCTCGAGGCCGCCGGCGCGAGCCTGGCGCGCGGCAATGCCTTGATCCTGTTTCCGGAAGGCACGCGCAGCGTGCCCGGGCGCGCGCTGAAATTCCGCCGCGGCGCCGCCAACATCGCGCTGCGCACGCCAAGCGAGATCACCCCCGTGCTGATCGACTGCCAGCCCAGCACCCTGACCAAGGGCGAGCCCTGGTATCACATCCCGGCCCGACGGGTGATGCTCAATATCAAGGTGCTGCCGGACATGACGGCGCATGTCGCACCGCCACCGGCAGCAGAGGATGAGGTGCCGCTGTCACGCGATGCCCGCCAGTTGACGCGCCGCCTGGCCAGCGACTTTGCCGCTGAGCTGGCCGCCTTTCAGCGACGGATTCGCGAGTCATGACAACGCGCTGATCCGCACTGCCCCTGATCTCGATGTTGATCAGATAGCGAGAAAAAGTGATTAAGATATTCGGCCTTCCCGCCGTTAATAAAGCCTGCTGCCATTCATACCGGCCATTATCGGTACGCCGACACGAGGAATACTCATGAGCGATAGCGCCAAGCTGGAACTGGAACTCAAGCAACTGATCATCGACACCCTGGAGCTTGAGGACATCACGCCGGACGACATCGTCGCCGATGAACCGCTGTTCGTGGACGGCCTGGGGCTGGATTCGATTGACGCCCTGGAGCTCGGTCTCGCGCTGCAGAAGCAGTACGGCATCACGCTGGACGCCGAAGCCGAGGACACCCGCGCGCATTTCGCCAGCCTCAATGCCCTGCGTGAACTCGTGGAGGCCCGTCGTGAGCGCTGAGCAACAGACCGCGTCCCGCGAAGAGATCTATGCCCATGTGCGCAGCACCCTGATCGAGCTGTTCGAGATCGATGCCGCTGACATCCACCCCGAGGCGCTGCTCTATGAAGACCTCGACATCGACAGCATCGATGCGGTGGACCTGGTGGTCGAACTCAAGAAGTTCACCGGCCGACGCATCGAAGCCAATGACTTCAAGAGCGTACGCAGCCTCGATGACGTCGTGACCGCCGTCGAGCAGCTGATGCAGCGCCAGGCATGACGTCATTGTCCTCTGGTCGAGGGCGGCGTCCGTCACTGCCAAGGCTGCTGCTCGGCGGGCTGGGCGTCGTGGCCGCCATATGCTGGCCACTGCTGGTCTATGCCCTGCTCTCGCGGCTGACGGCAGACCCGGTGGGCGACGCGACCAGCGGACATGTCTCGCCCTGGGTGTGGGCACTGATCGCGCTGGGCGCCTTGCTGATCCAGCGTCTGCCCTTGCCGTTGATCCTGCGCCTGACGCTGGCCGCGCTGCTGATCGCCATCAGCCTGCTCAGCGAGGCGGAACTGGGGCTGCGCGCCTATCCGGTGCTGGTCAATCTGGCCATGCTCAGCGTGTTCGCCACCAGTCTGTGGCGCGGCATGCCGGTGATCGAGCGCCTGGCGCGTCTGCAGGAGCCTGATCTGCCCGCCGCCGGCGTGCGTTATACCCGCAAGGTCACCCGAGTGTGGTGCGGCTTCTTCGTCTTCAATGCCAGTGTTGCCGCGACCACGGCGCTGTATGCCGACCTCGCGACCTGGACGCTCTACAACGGCCTGGTGAGCTACGTGCTGATGGGGCTGCTGTTCTGCGGCGAATGGCTGGTACGCCGTCGCCTGCGCCGCGCCGATGGCTGAACCTGGTTATCGATGAGCTTGGCTATCGATGAGCTCGGCTATCGATAGCTGAATCCATGTATGGATACGCCCGGCGTGGATACGCCCCCAGATGAATTCGACTTTCTGAAGAGTTGCCTGCCTCACATGTCTGATGCCCGCCAGCCTGCCAGCCGCGCCACCGCACGCTCCACTGAGCAAGACGCCGCCCAGCGCGCCACCTCCCTCATCCATCAGGGTTGGCGCCAGCTCGCCCGACTCGCGCCCGCGGCGCCGGCCTGCTGGCTGGCCAGTCCCGGTCAGCCGCTGCGCCCGCTGAGTCGTGCCGAGCTGATGGCACGCGTCGATGCCTGGCATCAGTGGCTGGACAACCTGCCCGCTGCGCATGCTGGCCGCCGACCCGGCGCACGTTGGGTGCTGTTCCAGCCCACCACACTGGGCGCCTGCGTGCAGCTGCTGGCGCTGTGGGAGCGCGGCATGCTCGCCGTGCTGCCCGGCGATGACCGCCCGGAAACCCTGGCCCGCCTGGCCGAGAGCAGTGATGGCAAACTGCCCGAGACCAGCGCCGCTGGCTGGCCGCCGGAGCAATCCGGAGCTCTCAGCTCTACCGGCACTCTCAGCTCTACCGACTCTGTCGGCTCTACCGCAGCACCGAATACACCGTTCGAGATCACGCCGGACGGCGGGCGTCTCGCGCTGGAGCTCTGCACCTCCGGCTCCACCGGCGAGCCGCTGCGCATCGCCAAGCGCTTCGATCAGCTCGAGGCCGAACTGGCCGTGCATCGCGCGCTGTGGCCGCTGGCGACGGACGCTTCAGGCACTGACTCAGCGTCTGAGCCAAGCACAGGCGCCGTCAGCCTCAGCCAGGTCAGTCACCAGCACATCTACGGTCTGCTGGTGTCGCTGCTGCGCCCGCTCAGCGAAGGGGTGCCGTTTCTCAGCGAAGCCTGTCATTACCCGGAGCAGCTGGCCGCCGCCATCGCGCAGCTGTCCGGCCTCGGGCATCGCTGCCAGCTAGTCAGCTCGCCGGCCCAGCTGGCGCGCCTGCCCCAGGCCAGTGACGGGAGCCGCGTGGCGGGCCAGGCTCAGGCTCAGGTGTTGCGGGTCTTCTCTTCAGGTGCCCCGCTGCCGGCCGAGGCCGCCCGCCACGCAGAGAACTGCCTGCAGGCGCCGGTGATCGAGATCTACGGCAGCACCGAAACGGGCGGCATCGCGCATCGCCGCCAGCACGAGACGTCCGACTGGACACCGCTGCCGGAGGTCGAGATCCGCTTCTCGCCCGCCTTCGCGGTGCGCTCGCCGTTTCTGGAGCAGCCGGACCAGTGGTGGCAGCAGGCCGACAACGCCGCGCCAGTGGCGGCTGAAACGTCGTCGCAAGGCGAGCAGCAGGCGGCGCCACGCTTCCAGCTGCTGGGGCGCAGTGATCGGCTGGTCAAGCTGGCCGGCAAGCGGGTCTCGTTGAGCGCGGTGGAGCGCTGCCTCAGCGCGCAAGCGGAGGTGCTGGAAGTACGTTGCCTGCCGATGCCCACCCGCGATCATCGTCTGGGCGCGGTGGTGGTGATGGACGAGAGCGCGCTGCCGCAGGACCACGCCAGCCGCCGTGATCTGATTGCCCGTCTGCGCCGTGCGCTGATGCCGGGTTTCGAGCGCATCGCCCTGCCGCGCTACTGGCGATTCGTCACGCGCCTGCCGCTGAATGCCCAGGGCAAGTTCACGGCGGATTCCGTCGCGCGGCTGTTTGCCGATCTCGACGATCATCGTCTGCCACGCTGGCTGGGCGAAACCTCCAGCGGTCCGCAGCAGCTGACGCTGGAAGCCGAGGTGCCCGACAGCCTGTGCTACCTCGAGGGGCATTTCGCTGACCAGCCACTGGTGCCCGGCGTGGTGATGCTCAAATGGGCTCGCGATCTCGGTCGCCGCCTGCGCCTGGCGGGTGTCGGCGTGCAGGAAAGCCGTTTTCAGCGTCTGGAGCGCATCAAGTTCTCCAACCTGTTGCTGCCGGGCATGCGCTTTACGCTGGCCGCGACACTGGTCGCCGACAGTCACGGCCTGCGCGTCGACTTTCGCCTGGAATCCCGCGCGGGCCTGCACGCCAGTGGCCGCTTGCGCTACGGTGCTGAAACCGATAGCGCGGCTGATAGCTCGCCCCTCAGCCCACCACTCAGTTCGCCCCAGACGACACCCACACCGGAGGCGTCATGAGCCAGCCCCAGGCGCCGATGACCGGCCACACACCCTCTCCCCCCGTCAGCGAGTCGCCACTGCGCGCCTGCGTGGTGATTCCGGTCTACGACCACCCCGCCACCATCGCCGGCGTGTGCGCGGGTCTGGCACCGCTCGGGCTGCCCATCGTGCTGGTGGATGATGGCTGCAGCGCGCCCTGCGCCGAGGTGCTGGATCAGCTGGCGGCCGAGGGTCATCACCTGGTGCGCCGTGAGCAGAATGGCGGCAAGGGCGCTGCCGTGCGCAGCGGCCTGCAGGCTGCCGAGCAGCTCGGCTTCACCCATGCCCTGCAGGTGGATGCCGATGGGCAGCACGACGTCAGTGATCTGCCCGCCTTCCTCAACGGCATGCAGGAAAATCCCGACTGCCTGCAGATCGGCTATCCGCAATACGACGCCAGCGTGCCGCGCATCCGCTTCTATGGCCGCTACGCCTCGCACATCTGGGTGTGGATCAACACCCTGTCGCTGGCCATCCGCGACACCATGTGCGGCGTGCGCCTCTATCCGCTGGCCGCCACCAACCGGCTGCTGGCGCATCATGACTGTGGCGATCGCATGTCCTTCGACACCGAGGTGCTGGTGCGCTGGTACTGGGCCGATGGCGAGGTCGCCAACCTGCCGGTGCATGTCAGCTATCCCACCGGAGGCGTCAGCCACTTCCGCCCCGGTCACGACAACCTGTTGATCAGCGCCATGCACACGCGGCTGTTCCTCGGCATGCTGCTGCGCTCACCGAAACTTGCCTGGCGCACGCTGTCGGGACGCAATGGCAGGACATCATCCACTCATGTCAGTCGCCCCTCGCAGCCTGACGATGCGAAGGGGAAACACGAATGACCCATTGGGCACGCCTGTCGGAAACAGGCTCCACCACTGGCATGCGCCTGATGGTGACGATTCGTCGTCGCCTAGGTGCCTGGCCGTTTCGTATCGCGCTGTTTCCGGTGCTGGTGTGGTACTTCCTGCTGCGCGGGGTGGCGCGGCGTGCCTCCTTCGACTTCCTCAAGCGCCTCGAGCCAGAGCTTGGCGGCGTGCGCCTATGGACGAGAAGCTTCGCCCACTTCATGCAGTTCGGTGAGGCGATCATGGACAAGGTCTCGGCCTGGAGCGGCGAGATTCCGCTGACCTCGCTGACCGGCACCGGCCCGGAAGACCTGCGCGACGCCGCGCTGCGTGGCGAGGGCGGCATCATCCTCGTCGCTCACCACGGCAATCTGGATGTGATCAATGCCATCGGCGAGCGCCACGACATCGATCTGTGCGCGCTGGTGCACACGCGCCACGCCGAGAAGTTCAATCAGCTGCTGGAGCAGGCCACCGGGCGCAAGCCGCCGCAGATGATCGAGGTCAGCGAGATCACGCCTGCCACCGCCATGGCGCTGGGCGATCGGGTCAATCGCGGCGGCTTCGTGGTCATCGCCGCCGACCGCGTGCCGATTCCGCCCACCGCCGACGATGCCAAGGCAGACACCCCTCCAGCAGAAGGCAGCAGACTCGCGTCGCCGGCCAGTGCCGCGGCCTCACCGCGCGTGCTGCACTGTGACTTCATCGATCAGCCCGCGCCCTTCCCGCAGGGGCCCTTCATGCTGGCCGCGCTGCTGCGCTGTCACGTCTATACCCTGAGCTGCATTCGCGAACAGGGCGGCGCCCATCCGCGTTTCCGGGTCGACTTCGCGCCCTTTGATGACAGCCGCGCCGTCAAGCGCAGCGGTCGCGAGGCGTGGATCCAGCAGGCCATGCAGCGTCACGCCCGTCATCTGGAAGCGCGCGTGAAGCGCCATCCGCTGCAGTGGTTCAACTTCTTCGACTTCTGGCATCAGGCGCCTGACAGCACGTCGAATCCAGACAGCGCGTCGGCTCCGAAACAGGACGCCTGAGCCGCGCCGGGCCTGCGGCAACGCTGCTTCGCGCCCGGCTCTGCGGCCTTCACCTTGTTCGCTCTTCACGTTCAGCGCATTTTCACGCTTCTCTCTTCGCCAGGTACCTCGTCATGTCACAGCCCGCCACCTCTTCCTCCGCCCTGATTCTCGACGGCAGTGATATCACCCTCGAGCAGTTGATCGATGTCGCCGAAGGCCGCCGTGAGGTGCGCCTGACTTCGGATGCCGCCTTCCGCGCCCGTATCGAGGCCGGCCCGGCCCTGCTGGAACGCCTGCTGGAGGAAGAAGGCGTGGTCTACGGCGTCACCACCGGTTACGGCGATTCCGTGACGCGTGCCGTGCAGGGGGCAGAGGACCTCGAAGCCCTGCCGCGCCATCTCTATACCTTCCACGGCTGTGGCATGGGCGCGGACCTGGATGTGGTCAGCAGTCGCGCGGTGGTGATGGTGCGCCTCGTCTCGCTGTGCCGTGGTGTCTCCGGGGTCAGCATGGCGCTGCTGGAGCGCCTCGTATGGCTGCTCAATCACGACATCCTGCCGCGCATTCCCGAAGAAGGCTCGGTGGGAGCCAGCGGCGATCTCACCCCGCTTTCCTATGTCGCCGCCGTGCTGTGTGGCGAGCGTGAGGTCTGGGTGCGCCCCGGCGCAGGCCAGCCCCACGCGCTGCGCCCGACGGCCGAGGTCTTCGCGGCACACGGCCTGACGCCCTATGTGCTGCGCCCCAAGGAAGGCCTGGCGCTGATGAACGGCACCGCCGTGATGACGGCTCTCGCCGCGCTGGCCTATGGCCGCACCTGCTACCTCAGCCGCCTGAGCGCGCGCATCACCGCCCTCAGCGTGCAGGCGCTGGAAGGCAACCCCTACCACTTCGATGCCGACCTGTTCGCCGCCAAGCCGCACCCCGGTCAAGCCCGCGTGGCCCAGTGGCTGCGCGATGATCTGGCCCACCCGGCGGCACCGGAAGTCGACGCCACGCCGATCAACTCGCCGCGTCTGCAGGACCGCTACTCGACGCGCTGCGCGCCCCACGTCATCGGCGTGGTCGAGGACAGCCTCAGCTGGTGGCGCAGCTTCCTGGAGACCGAGCTCAACAGCGCCAACGACAACCCGCTGATCGATGTCGAGGCCGGCAAGATTCTCCACGGCGGCCACTTCTATGGCGGCCATGTGGCGATGGTGATGGACAGCCTCAAGACGGCGGTCGCCAACCTGGCTGACCTGCTCGACCGCCAGCTGGCACTGCTGGTCGACAGCCGCTACAACCGTGGCCTGCCCAGCAATCTCAGCGGTGCCACGCCCGAACGCGCGCCGCTCAATCATGGCTACAAGGCGGTACAGATCGGCGCCTCGGCCTGGACGGCGGAAGCCCTCAAGCTGACCATGCCCGCCAGCGTCTTCTCGCGCTCCACCGAGTGCCACAATCAGGACAAGGTCAGCATGGGCACCATCGCCGCGCGGGATGCGCTGCGCGTGCTGACACTGGTGGAACAGGTCGCCGCCGCCACCCTGCACGCCGCCGTGCAGGGCAGCGAGCAACGCGCCGACATCACGGGTCAAGCCGCCACGCCGCCCAGACTGGCCGCCTTCACCCGTGAACTGCGTGAAGACATCGCGCCCCTCGAGGAAGATCGCGGTCTGGAAGCCGACCTGCGCCTGCTGTGCGCGCGCATCCGTGAGCGCCATTGGGCCCTGAGCGCCGGCGAGGCCAACGCATGAACGAGAGACAAGCCATGAATCAGCCAGCCGAAACACCGATGCCGACCGCCACGGTAGAGATGGAAGTGCCCTTCCACGACGTCGACATGATGGAAGTCGCCTGGCACGGCCATTACGTGCGCTATCTCGAGATCGCCCGCTGCAAGCTGCTCGACATGCTCGACTACAACTACCCGCAGATGCGCGATTCCGGCTACGCCTGGCCGGTGATCGACCTGCGCCTGCGCTATGCCGGCCCGGCGCGCTTCGGTCAGCGCATCGCCGTCACCGCGCGGCTGCGTGAGTGGGAGAACCGCCTCAAGCTCGACTACGTGATCCGCGATGTCGAGAGCGGCAAGCGCCTGACCCGCGGCTACAGCGTGCAGGTCGCCGTCGGGTTGGAAGATGGCGAGATGCTGCTGGCCTCGCCCGCCGCGCTCAGCGAGCGGCTGGCCGCCTGGCAGGCCAGTCAGTCGCAAGTCAGCCAGTCACGCTCCAGCGACGAGGATGCGCCTGCCACCCCGAACCCGACACAAGGAACACCGTGATGACTTCGCGCCTTGCCATTGCCGCCACTGCCCTGCTGCTGACTGCCGGTGCCCCCTGGGCCAGCGCATCCGAGAACAGTGCCTCAAAGACCAGCACCGCCGAATTCGACGCCCGCGCCCTGACGCAACAGCTGGCGCGCACCGCCCCGGTCTGCGGTGACTTCCAGCAGACGCGCTGGCTCGAGGATGTCGGTGCAGAGCTCGAGAGCCGGGGTCACTTCCGTCTGATCGGCGACCCGAACGCACCCGAAGGCCTGGTGTGGGAAACCACTTCGCCGATTGAAGACCGTCTCGAGATGCGCCCCGATGCCGGCCAAGGCCCGAATGGCGAGCCGCTGCCGGCCGACCAGCAGGCGATGGCGGAGCTGCTGATCAGCTTCTTCCACGGCGACTGGCAGGCGCTGGAGGAGCACTTCTCCCTGACGTTGACGGGTACGCCGGATGATTGGCAGGCCAGCCTGACGCCCAACGATGCCCGGCTGGCCGAGGCCATCGAGCGCCTCGAGATCGACGGTGGCAGCTGGCTGGAACACGTGAATCTCGACAGCGGCGACGGTGACCGCCTTGAGCTGGCGCTCACCGCCGGCGGTCACTGCGAGCGATGACATCGCCCAGCCATGAGCCGCGCCAGGGGCTGGATCGCGCCATCTGGCGCTGGCTGTGGGCCGCCGCCCTGCTGCTGTGCGCGCTGCTGCTGGCCGCGAAGATCGTCCCGCAGAGCCCCTGGCGTGGGGCGATCGACACCCGCATCACCGCCATGCTGCCAGAGCAGGAGCGCAGCCCGCTGGCAGCGCGCGCCGAATCGCTGGATGACACCGCCAACCGGCTGGTGATTCTGGTCGGCAGTCGCGATGCCAGCGCCGCCGCACGCAAGCAGCGTGACGCCGCCGCCCAGGCGCTGCGTCAGGCGCTCGCGCCCATCGCGACGCTGGATGACGGCAAGAGCCTCGAAAGCCTGCGCCTGCCGGCAGAGGTCCAGCCGGCCCTGATCGCCCCGTCGCTTGCAGGCCTGAGTGACGATGACTGGCAGGCACGCGCCCTCAGGCAACTGTTCCAGCCCGGCGGCCAGCGCGACCTGATCCGCGATCCCTTCGGTCTCGCCGGCGCCTGGCAGAGCTGGCTGACGCCCGCCAACCTGTCGCTGTCCGGCGGCCAGCTCTTGCTGCGCGCGCCGGCTTCCGCTGGCTCAGCCAGTAACGAACAGGACAGTGATGAGCAGAACAGCGAAGAAGGCGGTAGCGGCTATCGGCTGATCAGCGCCACCCTGACGGGCAGCGCCTACGCGATGAGTGACCAGCAGGCGCTGGAGCAGGCCGTGAATGGCGTGAAGGCCGACTATCCCGACGTCCAGCTGCTGCGCTCCGGACTGGTCTTCCATGCCAGCAACGGCGCGCAACAGGCCAAGCAGGAGATGTCGACCATCGGGCTCGGCTCGCTGATCGGCGTGCTGCTGTTGCTATGGGCGGTGTTCCGCACCCCGCGTCGGCTGCCATTGCTGCTGGTGCCGGTGGCCACGGGTGTGCTGTTCGCGCTGCCGCTGACCTGGTGGGCCTTCGGCAGCCTGCATGTGCTGACGCTGGCCTTCGGCGCCAGCCTGATCGGCATCTCCATCGATTATGTGCTGCATCTGGAGTGCATGCGCCGTCTGGCGACGCATGGCCGTGGCGGGCTCGCCGCGCTGTGGCCGGGCCTGACGCTGGGACTGTGCTCCAGCCTCGCCGCCTATCTGGCCATCACCCTGACGCCGATGCCCGGCCTGCGCCAGATGGGCATGTTCGCGGCGCTCGGCTTGATCGGTGCCTGGCTGAGCGTGCGCCTGTGGCTACCGCAACTGCCACTGCCGGCACAGGCCACCCGCGAGGACTCCCCCGCCGCCCGCGCCGCAGGATGTCTGGCGCGCGCCATTCCCGGCAAGCGCAGCTGGCAGGCACTGGGTCTGCTGCTGATGGCTGCGCTTGCCAGCCTCTACGGACTGCGCAGCGATGACCGCCTCACGCAGCTCAACCCCTCGCCTGCGTCTCTGATCAACGAGCAACGCGAGGTCCAGCGCCTGCTTGCCGAACCGGATGGCCTGCGCTACCTGATCGTGCAGGCCGAGACTGACGCCGCCCTGCTCACGCGCCTGCATGCGCTGGAAGACACCTTCCAGCAGCTGAATGCACGCCAGCAGCTGGGCCACTGGGCGAGCCTCGCTCAGCAACTGCCGACGCTTGAACAGCAGCAGGCCAATCTCGGCGCCATGCGTGAGCGCACCCGCACCCTGCTGCCCCAGGTGCTGAGCACCGCAGGCCTGTCACCCGAGCTAGTCACGCGTGCCGAGCAGGCCATCGCAGACGCCCACCCGCTGCGCCCGGCGGACTGGGTCGCGCTGCCCGCCGGTGAGATGGGCCAGCGACTGTGGCTCGATTCGCGCCGCGCCGCCATCGGCATCGTGCGCTTCGGCGATGTCACGGCTGAGGGCAGCGCAGCGCTTGCGCGCCTCGCCGCGGATGACGACAGACTCGAGTATGTCGATCAGGTCGCCAGGCTCTCGACGACGCTGGGCAGGATTAGCAGCGAGATGGCCTGGCTGGTCGGCGGCGCGGTGGTCTTGATCAGCCTGCTGCTGGCGCTGCGCTATCGCCGCAGCACCTGGCGAGCCCTGCTGCCGCCGCTGGGCGGACTGGTGCTGACGCTGGCGGCCCTGACGCTGGCAGGCGTCGGCCTCAACCTCTTCCACCTGCTGGGCCTGTTGCTGGTACTGGGGATTGGCCTCGATGCAGGCATCTTCTGTGCCGAGCATCCCGCGCGCAGCGCAGAAAAAAGCAGTGCTGGCATCTTCTGTGCCGAGCATCCTGCGCGCCGCTCTTTATCAGCTCCAGCGTCAGATGCAGCACAGACCAGCACCAGCCGTGCATCGCAGGCCAGCCTGCTGGCGATTTCGCTGTCGTGCGCCTCCAGCCTGCTAGCCTTTGGGTTGTTGAGCTTCAGTCAGACACCGGCGCTGGCGGCACTGGGGCTGGCCTGCCTGCTGGGGCTGAGCGCCACCTGGTGTCTGGTGCCCTTCGCGCGCAGTTGAGGCGGGTCTGAAGCGAAAGACAAGCAAGCCGCAGGGAACGCAGCGCAGCATGTACACATAACGACAACGACAGGGGACGATGCCATGGAATCGGCAGATCGCAGCAACAACCCACCACGCAAGGAAGTCATCATCATCGGCGCCGGACCCGCCGGCGCGGCGGCGGCGGCGTGGCTGGCACGCGCGGGCCATGCGGTGCGCGTACTGGAGCGCAGCCACTTCCCTCGCTTCTCCATCGGCGAGAGCCTGCTGCCACGTTGCATGCAGCATCTGGAGGCCTGCGGCTTGATGGAGGCCGCCGCCGCCGGTGGCTATCAGCGCAAGACCGGTGCGGCCTTCACCCGCCGCGGCGAGCATCGCGTGATCGACTTCCGCGACAAGTTCAGCGACGGCCCCGGCACCACCTGGCAGGTAGAGCGCGCCGACTTTGATCAGCGCTTGATCGAGGGCGCGCGGGCGGCGGGCGCCGAGGTCGAATTCGGTGTCACGGTCACGGGCTTCACTCCGGCTCGCGCCGCGCAGAGCGACGCCACCGGCCATGCGCAGGGGCCACGCCTCACGCTGGCGGATGGCCGCGAGCTTGAGGCCGCCTTCGTGCTGGATGCCAGCGGCTATGGCCGCGTGCTGGCGCGCCTCGAATCGCTTGAGCGTGACCCGCGCCTGGAGCCGCGCATGGCGCTGTTCGGCCATGTCCACGATGGCATCGCCGACCTCGCGCCGCCCGCCGAGGGCTATCGCCGCGACAATATCCTGATCGCCTCGCATCCTACGCATCCCGATGTCTGGTACTGGCTGATTCCCTTCGCCAATGGCCGCGCCTCGCTGGGCGTGGTCGGCCCGCGCGAGCTGATCGAGCCTGCCGCCGAGGACGATGCGCAGACACGCCTGTGGCAGTGGGTGATGGAAGAACCGCGCCTGGCGGAGCTGCTGCGTGATGCTCGACCGGCCAACGCCGTGCAGTCGCTGGGCGGTTACAGCGCCGATGTCAGTCGCCTGCATGGCCCGGGCTATGCGCTGCTCGGCAATGCCGGAGAATTTCTGGACCCGGTGTTCTCCTCCGGCGTGACCATCGCGCTGGAATCGGCGCTGCGTGCCGCGCCGCTGGTCGGGCGTGAGCTTACCGCGACCCGCGATGAGCAGCGCCCCGACTGGGCCAGCGAATATGAGCAGCCGCTGCGCCGTGGCATCGAGGTCTTCCGCGAATTCGTCACCGCCTGGTACGACAGCCGTCTGACCGACATCATCTATCATCCCGAGCCGCATGCGCGGATTCGCCAGATGATCAGCGCGGTGCTCGCCGGTTACGCCTGGGACACGACCAACCCCTTCGTCAGTGCCAGTCGCCGCCGCCTGACGGCCCTTGCCAGACTGACCGCGCCCGAGCAGACACTCGCGCCAGACGCGGTGCCGGAAAGCGATTCGCTCGCTGACCTCAGCGCCTTCGGCCGCGCAGCAAGCGTCGGCGAGAACAGGTAAAGTAGCGTCATGAAAAACATGTCTTTCGCCTCTCACGCTGTTTCTACTGGGCTGCACACAGTCGGGCTGCGCTCAGCAGGGCTGCGCTCTACTGGGCTGCACACAGTCGGGCTGCGTTCAGCAGGGCTGCGCAGCCGCCTCGGGCTGGCCAGCCTTGCCGTGGCCGCCACGCTGCTGTTGAGCGGCTGCAGCCTGCTCGCCCCACAGCCGCTGGAGGCTGCCAGCCCGATGCCGGCGCTGGCGAGTCTCGAGCAGACCAGTACCCAACGTCTGATTCTGCGTGTGGCGCGTATAGAGAGTGATGACAACGCAAAACGGACTGTCGCTGTGGATGCCGAGGCTGGCGAGGGTGCGCAGGAGCAGAATCTGCCGCCTCTCATCGGCGTACTGCGTCAATCGCCCGAGGCCATGCGGCTGGTCATGCTCAGCGTGCAGGGCCAACGCCTGCTGACGCTGGTGCATGATGCCGACGGCAGCCGTTTCGAGAAGGCACGCCCCGAGGTACTCGAGAAGCTGCCCTTCAGCGCCGACTGGCTGGCGCGACGTATCGCCTGGGTGCACTGGCCGCAGGCCGCGATCGATGACGCCTTTGCGAACACAGGCTGGCAGCTGGTACAACGCGGCGACTGGCAACAAAGTCGCCAGCCCGCGCAGCGCATCATCACGCAAGATGGTGTGACCATCGCCGAGCTGACCCGCGATGCCAGTGGCAGCGTGACCCTGCGCGACCCGGCGGCCGACATGCAGCTGACGCTGGAACCGCTGGCAGCGCCCAGCACACAGAACGCCCCTGACGACTCACCGGAAGCTCCCGCGCATGACTGAATCTGTTGCAACCGTGGCCACCGCTACCCCCAAGGGCCGCGACACTGGCAACGCCTGCCGCCTGTCTCGCCCCGGCATCGTCTGCCCGCTGGGCGCAGACCACGGCCTGATCAGCAGTGCGCTGTTCAGCGCCAGCCGTGGCCTGCGTGTCAGTGATGACTTCAGCCCCGGCACGCCGCTGTCGCTGGGGCGCGTCACCGCGCGGCTGGTGGATGACAGCGACTGGCCGGCCCCGCTGCGCTCACGCAACAACCGCCTGCTGGCCACCGCGCTTGAGCAGTTGGCACCGGAACTTGAAGCCCTCAAGCGTCAGGGCATCGCGCCGGAGCGCATTGGCGTGGTGCTCGGTACCAGCACCTCCGGCATCGGCGAGACGGAAGCCGCGATGGACGCCCAGCGCGCCGCCGTCGCCCAGGGCACGCCGAGCGCCGACAGCTGGCCGCAAAGCTTTGAATATCGTCGTCAGGAACTGGGCGCACCCGCCGAGTGTGTCGCCTGGCTGAGCGGCGCGCGTGGGCCGATCTACACCCTGTCCACCGCCTGCACCTCCAGCGCCAAGGCCTTGGCCAGTGCACGTCGTCTGCTGGCCTCCGGCCAGTGCGATGCGGTGATCGCCGGCGGTGCCGACAGCCTGTGCCACATGACGGTGAAGGGCTTCATGAGTCTGGAGGCCGTCAGCCGCAAGCAGAGCCAGCCGCTGGGAGCCGAGCGCGATGGCATCAATCTGGGCGAGGCCGCAGTACTGTTCGTGGTCACGCCGGAGCGCGGCGGCGTACAGCTGACCGGCGTCGGCGAATCCAGCGATGCCCACCATATTTCCGCGCCCTGCCCCGATGGCAGCGGCGCCGAGGCCGCCATGCGCGGCGCGCTCGCCAGTGCCGGCCGCGCCCCCGGTGAGATCGACTACATCAACCTGCACGGCACCGCCACGCCGCTGAATGACGCGATGGAAAGCCTCGCCATCAGCCGCCTGTTCGGTGCAGATGCCGACTCTGACACCGGTTCTGATATCGATCACGCCCGTCTGCCCGCCGTCAGCTCGACCAAGGCCCTTACCGGCCATACGCTGGGCGCCTGCGGGGCGCTGGAAGCCGCCTTCTGCTGGCTGGCGCTGGAACATGGCCGCCTGCCGCCGCATGCCACGCCGCGTGAGGCGCTGGACCCGACGCTGCCTGCGCTCAACATCGTCTATCGTGACCGCCCCGAGACCCCGCCGCTGCGGGTGATGAGCAATGCCTTCGCCTTCGGCGGCAACAATATCTCGCTGGTGCTGGAGCGCCACACCACCGACCCGGAGTCCTCTGCATGCTGACCCCGAGCACCGACTCAGTTTCCCTTGCTGGCGCTGAGGTGCAGCCCCGTGAGGCGCGCTATCCCGCCATGCCCTGCGCCATCGGCCCCTATGTGCCCCATGATGCCGGCATGTGCCTGCTGGATAGCGTGCTGCGCTGTGACGAGCATTCGCTGAGCGCCGACATCACCCCGACGCCAGACAATCTGTTCGCCGAGCCGGACGACGACGGCCAGGCCGTGATTCCCGCCTGGGTCGGGCTTGAGTGGATGGCGCAGGCCATCGCCGCCTGGTCGGGCCTGCAGGCTGCGCGCAGCGGCCAGCCGCCGCGAGTCGGCTTTCTGCTCGGGAGTCGCCGCTATGAGAGCGAAGTCGCCGCCTTTTCCTGCGACTGTCGCTGGCTGATTCATGTTCAGCTCGACTATCGCGCCGACAACGGGCTGGGCGCCTTCGAGGCCACCATCAGCGACGAGCACGGCGCCACTGTCGCGCGTGCCGGCGTCAATGTCTTCGAGCCGGCGCCCGAGCCGCTGCCCTCCGCGGCGTCTACGCAAGAGACCGCACAAGAATCCTCACCCGGACAGCAGGATGCTGCCGGTGCCTCATCGCAAGGTAATGTCTGATGTCTGTCATACCCCTCGCTACTGAAACTGCCACCGCTGCCCCTGAAGCACGCGAGTGGATTCTGGTCACCGGCTCCAGCCGTGGTATCGGCCGCGCCATCGCGCTGCGTCTGGCCCGCGAAGGCTACAACCTGGTGCTGCATTGTCGCTCGCGCCGTGACGCCGCCGAGGAGGTCGCGCGTGAGATCAGCGCCCTGGGCGGCGAATCGCGCATCCTCAGCTTCGATGTCGCCGACCGTGACGCCGCACGCAGCGCGCTGGAAGCCGATATCGAGGCCCACGGCTGCTGCTACGGGGTGGTCTGCAATGCCGGTATCCATGCCGACAACGCCTTCCCGGCGCTCACCGATGAAGACTGGGACAGCGTGATCCGCACCAACCTCGATGGCTTCTACAACGTCATCAAGCCGCTTTCCATGCCGCTGGTACGCCGCCGCAAGCCGGGGCGCATCATCGTGATATCCTCGGTGTCGGGCATGATGGGCAATCGGGGTCAGGTCAACTATTCCGCCGCCAAGGCGGGGCTGATCGGCGCGGTCAAGGCACTTGCGGTGGAGCTGGCCAAGCGCCGCATCACCGTCAATGCCGTCGCACCGGGCGTCATCGCCACCGAGATGACCGAAGGCGTCGAGATGGAAGAGGCGCTGAAGATGATTCCCATGCGCCGCGCAGGGGAAGCCGAGGAAGTCGCCGCCACCGTGGCCTTCCTGTGCTCGAAGGACGCCGGCTACATCACCCGCCAGACCATCGCGGTGAACGGGGGGATGTTCTGATGACGACTTCCTCTCAGGCACTGCGCGGCAGACGTGTCGTGGTCACCGGCATGCATGGCTTCTCGCCCATCGGCAATGACTGGCCGACCCTGCGCGCCAACCTGGCCGCCGGGCGCACCGGCATCCGCTATATCGAGGACTGGGACAAGTACGACGGCCTCAACACCCGCCTCGGCGCGCCGGTCAACGATTTCGAACTGCCCAGTCACTACAACCGTCGCGCGCTGCGCAGCATGGGCCGTGTGGCGCAGCTGGCGACCCGCTCCAGCGAACTGGCGCTGGAAGCGGCCGGCCTGAGTGACAGCCCGCTCAAGGAGAGCGGCCAGATGGGCATCGCCTACGGCGCCTCGGCCGGTGAGCCGGATGCGGTGGCCGACTTCGGCAACATGCTGCTCAACCACTCCACCGACGGGCTCAGCGCCAATTCCTATATCCGCATGATGGCGCACACCGCGCCGGTCAATATCGGCGTGTTTCTCGGTATCAAGGGGCGGATTCACACCACCTCCAGCGCCTGCACCTCCGGCAGCCAGGGCATCGGTTACGCCTATGAGGCGATCCGCTTCGGCCGCCAGACCGCGATGGTCGCCGGTGGCTGCGAGGAGCTGTCCGCCGCCGACGCCGCCGTGTTCGATACCCTGTTCGCCACCAGCACCTGCAATGAGCGCCCGGACCTGTCACCGCGGCCCTTCGATGCCGAACGTGATGGCCTGGTGATCGGTGAAGGCGCCGGCACGCTGATTCTGGAAGAGCTGGAGCACGCCCTGGCGCGCGGCGCGACCATCCACGCCGAGATTCTCGGCTTCGGCACCAACTCCGATGGCCGTCACGTCACCCAGCCGGACGCCAACATGATGGAGGCCGCGATGCGCATGGCGCTGGAGGATGCCGGTGTCGAGGCCTCAGAGATCGGCTATGTCAGCGCCCATGGCACCGCCACCGAGCGCGGCGATATCGCCGAGAGCCATGCCACCCATGCGGTGTTTGGCGATTCCACGCCGATCAGCGCCTTCAAGAGTTACACCGGCCATACGCTGGGCGCCTGTGGCGCGCTGGAGGCCTGGATCGCCATCGAGATGATGCGTGATGGCTGGTTCCACGGCACCGCCAATCTCACCAGTCTCGACCCGCGCTGTGCGCAGCTCGACTACCTCACCGGCGCAGGCCGCGAGATCGAGACGGACACCGTGATGAGCAACAACTTCGCCTTCGGTGGCATCAATACCTCGCTGATTCTGCGTCGCTGGCAGGGCGAGTGAGTCACTGGCAATCTGATCTGGCGCCAGTCATTACGCTTCGCGCTGACGCCTTTGCAGGGTGTCGCCAACGTACGACTTTGCAGCGGGTCGGATCTGGCGCAAGATACGCGCCCGCTGCATGGTCTATGGTGTGATTGGCTCACGCCCCTGGCTGGCTGACGGCGCTATTCACTGGCGTCGCGCCAGTCAATCACCCTGTTAGGAGAGGTCTCAGATGGCGTCACGTTCTGCTCAGTCGCTCGCATCCTCGAAACGTTCCACGGCACCTGCCACGCGCACTCGCTCGGGTCGCGCCTCGCGTGTGCTGACACTGGTGTCTGCACTGCTGCTCGGCTCTGCGGGGCTTGTGGCCTCCGCCCCGGCGGTGGCGCGGGACACGCAGCACTTCCTGCCGATCATGCCGGTGATGGCCAGCACCGCGGCCAGTCAGCGACTGGGCAAGGACGTGGCTTTCTTCTTCGGTGACAAGCAGCCCTACGAGCGGATCGAGAAGCGCGGCTGGGCGCGGGTGAACCCGAAGACCAACGCCACCAACAAGAGCGATGCGGAAGCCTGTCGCTGGGTGTTCCTGTCGGCGCTGCGTGAGCTGCAGGAAAAGGCGCGCGAATATGGGGCCAATGCGGTCATCAACATTCGCAGCGACTATGACAAGGTGCCCTACTCCAGCAGCGAGAAGTACGAGTGCCATGCGGGTAATATCGTCGCGGGCGTCGCGTTGCGTGGGGATCTGGTGATCCTGCATCCGAAGAACTGATTCGCCATCATGACGGCCAGGCAAGGCGAGGGTGTGAGCGAGACAAGTAAGCCGGTTGAGGATAACTCGGCAATCGAGCCTGCGGCGCGCCCGACCGACCACCCCGCCTACCGCTGCGTGGTGCTGGGGCATGCTGCAGCGGATGGCTCCGCTTCGCTGAGCACTGGTTCACTGAGCAGTGGTTCGCTGAGCAGTGATTCGCCATGCATTGAGCCGCTGAGCGTCGGGCGGCCAAGCATTGAGCCGCTGATCTCGCATGATCCCCACGCCCTCGCCGCTTCCTTGGCGTCTGCGACTGGCGGCGCTGCCCGCGCCTTGGCGAATCACTGCTCTGCATCATCCCCTCGGCCAGCCCGCCTGTGGCTGGCCGAGGCGTGTGTGCTGCCAGCATCCTGTGCTGATTCGGCTGCTCCCTCTATCAACTCCTCGGCGGATGCTTCACGCCGTCGCTCGCTGCGCGCTCGCCAGCCGGATGTGGATAACGCGGACACCCCCGTGTCATCTGCCAAGGCCCGCCGTCGCCAGCAACGTGAAGCCGAGTCACACCTCGCTCGCCTCCTGCTAGGTGAACTCGCCGCGGCCCAAGGCATTGTGCTGCCACTGACCGACTGGTCGCCGCGTGGCCAGGCACCCCATCACCCTGCGCTACCGGCAGGCTTCTACGTCTCCATCGCCCACCGCCACGGCCATGTACTCGTCGGCCTCGCCACCGCCCCGCTCGGGCTGGACCTCGAATACCGCAACCCCCGCCACGCCCACGACCTCGACGCCCGCATCGCCATGCTGCCCCAGGACGCACGCGAACACCTCGCCGAGGCATCACACCTCAGCGAGACAGAACGACTGGACGGGTTTTATCGAGAATGGGTGAGGTATGAGGCGGCGTTCAAGTTAATAAGATAATGCGTCTTAAGCTCAGGATTTCCTAGCATCTCTGATATACATGGCAGTTCCATTGCCACGCATTTCTATGGAAAACAGTTCTGATGCTCTAACTAAATCCCCAAGCTTTTTATACCCATAATTAATAGATGAAAAAGAACTTTTATTAGACATATAATGTCCCACTCGGCCTAATAAAGACCACCCATCGTCTTCTGAAGATTGCTCTGCAGCGTTTCTTAGCAAATTGACTAATGCTGTATCACTTCTAAGCTCATTCCTACATCTTGGAACTTGGCTACTATCATCTGGTATATCCGTAACTGGCTCTTCATAATACAATTTTTCAGTATATATAAATGTCGAACAAGCATCTACAAAAGGTCTCGGAGTCTTTTGCTCTCCAAAACCATAGACAGGGAATCCTCCTTCAAGCAGCCTCAAGACTAATGGTGTAAAATCGCTATCACTAGTCATGAGCGCAAAAAGATCAATATTACCACTATAGAGGAGATCCATAGCATCTATAATCATTGCAGAGTCAGTAGCATTTTTACCTTTCGTAAAGGCAAACTGCTGCATAGGCCTTATAGCATTTGGATGAAGCTTTTCAATCCATCCTGATAGCAAAGGGCTGTTCCAATCACCATGGGCATGTCTGACATTAACCACACCATATTTTGCAAGCTCTTCTAGAACCCCTTCAATTGAATTATGACTAACATTGTCACAATCTATCAAAAGCGCAATCCGTTGCTCTCCAGCCATCAGCTCATCCCCTTGTTAGAAGTTTTAGTGGTTACAAAAATTATTTCTTAAGTACTCAACACCTTCAGTAGTATTATTTTCAACCAGTCCCTTTGCAACCATTTCATCATATATTTCAATAATTTTCACGACATCATCCATGGAAATTTTATCATCATCGAGTAAAGCTTGTAATATCTGTCTAATCCTCTTGCCATATATTTTTGACCTGACATTTGATAAACGCTCTATCAAGAAGAATGACTGCGCAATAGAGAAGCTACGCTCGATACCCCCAAAGAAATATTTAGATGCTTGAATTACCCCCATAACCCTGAACTCATACCTTACGGAAGACAAGTACATATCTAGCTGCTCGTCTTTATCTATAACTTTAGTAAACCACTTGGCTAAAAGTATCTCTACAATCTTTCTTCTTTTTGTTTTACTAAAATCTTTTATAAACAATGTACGAACTAACTGCTGTGTAATAGTCGAGCCACCTGACCTTGGGTGCAATTTCAACGAGGACAATATAACTCTTGCAAGCCCCTTCCAACTCACACCGCTGTGACGGTAAAACTCTTTATCCTCTATTCGCACTGCAATTTGCTTGAGGGCCTTTAAGTCAATATTTAATCTCTGAGCTTCGTATACAGATAATTTTGCATGATAAACAATATGCTCTATTCGCTCCTCGACTTTTAACGAGAGTAGCTTAGACACATACTGAGTAAAAACAAGAAGCATACTCTCGTGCTTATCTAGCAAAGCGTGCCTATATAGGAAACAAAAGGCAACAAAAGCAAGGAATGATGCTGGAACAGAGACAACCAGATCAGCATTCAAAGTAGAAGCTATTGACAACCCGCCTACATCTAACAAAATAGTCAAAATAAAATATATTACAAAAGCCGAGATTCCTGATATGGCATAGCATGGATATGCTACGTAAGTTTTCCAGCCTGGAAACATACGTATGGCAAATGGTTCATTAGCTCCTTCAATCCGCCAATTAGGAAGAACGAGCTGAAACTCACCATATTTAACACCGAGCACAGTTCTCAAAACAACTACTTTTCTAGCCGCATATACTATTGATTTTTGTCTTGCAGCAAAATGAAACAAAAATAGAACAGTAAATAGAATAGTGATAATGAGAAAAGCAAAAAGCATAGACTCAACTGGCATCAAAAAATCTTTATTACCTGTAATGCTTTCCAATTTACCTAAAGTCAGTGAACCGAATGCTGCACCTATTACAATCGCGATATTAGCCGCGCTCAAGAAGATGGCGGTCTCAAGTTCCAAGCGCAACGCTATTGAAGGGTGCTCGGACCGCCGACGGATTTCTTGAGCACCTCGGCGTAGACTTCCAGTGGAGTTCGCCAGTCCAGTGTCTGGCGAGGCCGTGTGTTCAGTGAGTCGGCGATCTCGTCGAGCTCTTCTTGGCTGTAGACGGAGAGATCCGTGCCCTTTGGCAAATACTGCCGCAACAGCCCGTTGGTGTTCTCGTTCGAACCTCGCTGCCAAGGGCTATGCGGGTCAGCGAAGTAGATCGCCGTGCCGGTCTTCTGGGTGATCTCGGCATGTTTCACCATCTCTCTGCCTTGATCGTAGGTCATGGACAAGCGCAGAGATCGCGGCACCTCGTTTAGCTTGTCGCTGAAGCCAACGGCCGCTGCGGTGGCGGTGGTGCCATCCACTTTCGCCAGAATCACCAATCGCGTGGTGCGTTCCACCAGCGTACCGACGGCAGAGCGATTGTTGGCACCGATGATGAGATCGCCTTCCCAGTGGCCAGGCATCAAACGATCTTCGACCTCAGGCGGTCGCGCGTGGATGCTAACCAGACCGGGAATCTGGTTGCGCCGATCCGTGCCACGACTTCGTGGCCGGCGTTTGCCGTTGCCTTGTCGCAGGCAGGCGATAAGTTCCTTTTTGAGGCTGCCGCGGGGCATCACATAGAGCGCGTTGTAGATGGCCTCATGCGAGACCTGTCGACGTGAATCGTTGGGAGACATGCGCTTCAGTGTGCAGGCTATCTGTTGCGGTGACCAGTACTTGCGCAGCAGATGGACCACGACTTCAAACAACTCCCTGTCGGGGTGCAGCTTGGGACGCCGACGGGGCCGATGGCGTGTCAGGCGGGCCCGGTAGCCTGCGAGGCTGGCATCGTAGCCATTGATGGAGTGGCGAGCAATTTCTCGCGACACGGTACTCGGTGCACGGCCCAGATGATGGGCGATAGCTCGGATCGAGTGAGTCGCTCTCATCATCATGATGGCGGCTCGGTCTTCAGCAGAAAGATGGCGATAGCAGTGGTTCATGGCAACACCGTACCTGATGGGTCACGTGTTGCACTTGGTCATTGAGACCGCCGACCTTCTCTTCCGTTTCTAACGTTTTTGACGCTGACCTATACTCTTCAAGAATCATTTCATTATTATCAAACTTAAACGTTGGGTAGTGCTGCTTCCAACCTGGGTTATCGCCACTATTCATCCAAAACCACCTATAAGCCCATCATGCAAAGAAAACATTTCTTAACACTTATACCCTAAACGACTAATAATAAAAAACCCCGCCAGAGAAATCTCTGCCGGGGTTAGGAAAACCATACTGCGAGTTACTTAACAGCGGCGACCACGGTAATTTCACACAGCAGTTCCGGGCTGGCCATGGCGGCTTGTACACAGGCGCGGGCGGGGGCGTGACCTTGTGGCACCCAGGTGTCCCAGATGTCGTTGAAGGTCTTGAAGTCGTCCATTGTCTTGAGATAGACGGTGGCGGAGAGCAGGTGCTCGCGGTCGGTGCCGACTTCTTCCAGCAGCGCATCGACACGCGCGAGCATGCTGTTGGCCTGGTCCGTGATATTCCCGAAGCGATGGTCCGGACCGGCGACCTGGCCACACAGGTAGATGGTGTTGTTGTGGATCACGGCGCGGCTCATGCGCGGCTTGGTGTCATGGCGTTGGATGTTCATCGAGAGTGTCCTTGTGCTGTTCTTCTTGGGTAGTGAAAAAATGCCCCCAGCGGTGCTGATACAGAAAAGACCGCTAGCGAAGCAGGGTGAGGTCAGTCCTTCAGCGTTCCAGATTCGCGCGAGCGGCGCAACGCGACCTGCGGAGAATATTACCCTGCATCAGAAGAACCTGTGGTTTCAGTTATGGGGGCTCTTGTGATGGCTCTTGTGGTGGCTCTTGTGGTGACAGCTGTTGTTTCACGCGTGCTGCCGGTGATGCAGGAAAACGTGCGTGAACTCAAGACTGCCGGTATACGAAGACACCCGCCAGACAGCAAGACGCCGCGCCCGAGAGATTACGGAAGCGCGGCGTCACGGCAATGATGGAACGGCTCGCTCATCAGCCAATGCTCATAGAGCCGCCTGAGCGCCTCAGGGATGGCTCAGCGCAGGATCAGCAGCGGCACCGTGGCGTTGCGAATCATCTCGGTGGTGGTGCTGCCGACCAGCAGCTGACGGATGCGCGAGTGGCCATAGGCGCCCATCACCAGCATGTCGATGGCGTGTTCCTTGGCATATTCGCGCAGGCAGGCTTCCACCTCTCCTGCTCTGAAGCTGGCCTGCACGCTGAAACCTGCCGCGGTGAGGGTGTCGCGCGCGGCGTCCAGCGGAGCCTGATGTTCCACCGACTCCGCGCCGACCATCACCAGATGCAGCTCCGCGCCTTGCAGCAGCGGGCTTGCCGCCAATACCTCGACGGCGCGCTTGATGGTGGTGCTGCAATCGAAGGCGATCAGCACCCGCGTCGGCTGATTGAACTCGCCCGGCACCACCAGCACCGGACGATGCAGACTGCGAATCACGCGCTCCAGATTGCTGCCCAGGTGCTCGCTGGCCTGCTCCGCCCCTTCGCCGCGCTTGCCGATCACCAGCAGGCGAATCTCGTCTTCCAGCTCCGCGAGGGTCTCGACCAGCTCTCCATTGCGCTGGCGTGGACGCGGCTCCGCGATACCCGCCTGCACGGCGCGCTCGTAGGCGGCCTCCAGCATCAGGCGGCCCTGCTCCTGGGCGATACGCCCGCGTTGCTCATCCAGGGTGGCGAGCTCTTCCAGCAGATGCTCGCGCGCACCGAGCCCGATACTGCCGGAGAGATCACTGTTGGTCTCGCCCGCCCCTTCCTGGCGGTCGATCACATGCAGGAAGCTCAGCGGCGCCGAGAGACGTTGGCTTGCCCATACGGCGGCATCACACACGGAGACGGCAAAGGCGGAGCCGTCAATGCAGGCGGTGACCTTGTCATGGCCTGTCAGGGCACTGGCAGAGGATTGGCTCATGGCGTGCTTCCTTATGCTGACGATCAAGGTGGCGCTTCAGGCGCCTGTTTCGAGATTACCACTTTCCGACCCTACCAACGCAAACGGCGGGCAGCCCGTGAAGGACTGCCCGCCGTCTTTACGCATCAATCACGCTGCTGGCGCCGCCCTCGATCAGGCGGGTGGCGCCAACGGGATCAATGCCCCATCAGTTTCTCGACCGCATCCGGCTTGTCATGCACCGCGAAGCGATCCACCAGCGTGGCGCTGGCTTCGTTGAGGCCACGCACCTCGACCTCGGTACCCTCGCGGCGGAACTTGACCACCACGGTGTCCAGCGCGCCGATGGCGGTGATGTCCCAGAAGTGTGCACGGCTGACGTCGATGACGACACGCTCGACGGTCTCCTTGAGGTCAAAACCGGCCTGGAACTGCTCGCTGGAGGCGAAGAACACCTGACCGACCACGCGGTATTCGCGGGTACGACCATCGGCATTCATGTCGCTGCCGATATGCAGCACCTGACCGATCTTGTTGGCGAAGAACAGCGCCGAGAGCAGCACGCCGACCAGTACGCCGATCGCCAGGTTGTGGGTCGCGACCACGACGGCCACGGTGCCCAGCATGACGATGTTGGTGGACATCGGGTGGGTCTTGAGGTCACGGATCGACTGCCAGGAGAAGGTGCCGATGGAGACCATGATCATCACCGCGACCAGTGCGGCCATCGGAATCTGCGAGACCCACGGGCCGAGGAACACGACCAGGATCAGCAGCACGACACCCGCCACCATGGTGGAGAGACGCGTACGACCGCCGGACTTCACGTTGATCATCGTCTGGCCGATCATCGCGCAACCCGCCATGCCGCCAAGGAAGCCGGTGACGACGTTGGCCGCGCCCTGGCCCTTGCACTCACGGTTCTTGTCGGACGGCGTATCGGTCAGATCATCGACCAGGGTGGCCGTCATCAGGGATTCCAGCAGGCCCACGACCGCCAGCGGCAGCGAGTACGGCAGGATGATCCACAGGGTTTCCAGATTGAAGGGGATGTCCGGAATCAGGAACACCGGCAGGCTGTCCGGCAGCTCGCCCATGTCGCCGACGGTGCGGATATCCAGACCGACGACCATCGCGAAGATGGTGAGCACGATGATGCAGACCAGCGGCGACGGCAGCAGCTTGCCGACCTTCGGCACCAGCGGCAGCAGGTAGATGATGCCGAGACCGGCCGCCGTCATGGCGTAGACGTGCCAGGTGACGTTGGTCAGCTCCGGCAGCTGGGCCATGAAGATCAGGATCGCCAGCGCATTCACGAAGCCGGTGACCACCGAGCGCGACACGAAGCGCATCAGCGAGCCGAGCTTGAAGTAGCCGAAGATGATCTGGATCACGCCGGTCAGCACGGTGGCGGCCAGCAGGTATTCCAGGCCGTGGTCCTTGACCAGGTCGACCATCAGCAGTGCCATGGCACCGGTGGCGGCGGAGATCATGCCCGGACGGCCACCGGCGATGGCGGTCACCACGGCGATGGAGAAGGAGGCATACAGGCCGACCTTGGGGTCGACACCGGCAATGATGGAAAAGGCGATGGCTTCGGGGATCAGGGCCAACGCCACCACCAGGCCGGACAGGATGTCGGGCCGGAGGTTGGAGAGCCACTGCTGTTTGAGGCTGCTTGTCATCGAGTCGTCCGCAACAGGTTGGGGAAGGTGGTGTGCGTGCTGGATCCTGGCGCTGTCGAGTCAGTCTGGCGTCCGGTTGTTGCAATCTTCATCACTGCCGTCAGGGGCAGTGCCGCTCGCGCCTGGCTCGCGTCGTGAAGTCGCCGTCGTTTCCGATCGCCCTGTGGCTTTCTTCGCGCCATGAGCTATTCGCTCCGGTCGCCGTGAGGCGTCCAGAGGGCTGTCATTTGACAGTGAATAAACTCGGGGATGGGCGGGATTGTATCAGTTGCCGCCCGCAGACGCATCCGCAGAAGGCGTGCGCGTGGCCTGCAGGTGACGCAGGCGGCGGTCGATCAGGCTCTTGATCAGCATCGCGCCCAGCACCATGGCGCCGCCCACCCAGCCGCGCACGGTCAGCGACTCGTCCAGCACCCACCACACCCACAGGATGCCGAACACGCTTTCCAGCAGCATCAGCAGCGCCACCTCGGCGGACGGCAGATACAGCGGACCACGCTGGATCAGCGTGAAGCCCAGCGGCGATAGCACCAGACACAGCAGCACCAGCCAGCCGGCGCGCCGGGCGAAATCATCGCTGTGCGAGGGCCATAGCTGGGTGAGCACGCTCTCGAGGCCCTCTGCTGCACCCTCCCCAGCACCAGAGACCGCCAACCACGTGCAGGCCAGCAGGCCGCACAGCGCGGTCAGCAGTCCCGACAGTGTCAGCATCGGGCTCATGTCGAGGCCCGGGCGCGTACGGCACAGCGTGAAGTTGCCCGCCAGTGACAGGCTGCAGCCCAGCGCGAGCAGATTGCCGGTCAGTGAGCCGTTGCCCGCCTCGTCCATCACCAGCAGCGTGATGCCCGCCAGCGAGACCAGAATCGCGCCCCATACATGGCGCGGCTGACGCTCGCCCAGCCATAGCCGCGACATCAGCGCCGCGAACAGCGGACTGGCAGCGAGGATGATCAGCACATTGCCGGCGCGGGTGTATTGATTGGCGAGCACGAAGCCCAGCGTGGAGCCGGTGAACAGCAGCGCGACCCACAGCCCCGTACGCCCGCAGCCACGCATGCGCGCCAGCGCACTGGCGAAGCGCTGGCCTGGCCCGCCGCGCTGGGTGAGCAGCAGAATCAGCGCAAAGCCGATGGCCGTCAGCAGGCCGCGCCAGAACACCAGCGGGCCATCGGCGACATCGGCGAGGCGCAGCAACAGCGCATCCGGCGAGATCAGCAACACGCCCAGCGCCGTCAGCGCGACGCCGCGCGCCTGCAGGGCTCTGGCATCCGGGCCGTGATCGCGGGAAAGATGGGAGTCAGTCGACGGCTGCATGCACGCTCAGTCCGATTCGATGGACAGGTGCGACTGGCGCCAGTCGACCACCGGCCAGCCACGCGCTTCGGCGAACTGGCGCAGCGGCGCATCCGGCTGGGTGGCGTGGGGATGATCGACCCGCTCGAGCAGCGGCAGGTCGTTGTGGGAATCGGAGTAGCCCCACAGTGCCTGCGGCGCACGCTTGAGCTGGCTGGCGTCTTCCAGCCAGGCATCCAGCGCCGCCAGCTTGCCTTCGCGGAAGGTGACGATGCCGGTGGTCTCGCCGGTGAAGCGGCCCTCTTCATCGAAGGCAGGATGGGTGGCCAGCGCGCCATCGGCGGTCAGACGACTGGCGATGGGGCCGACCAGATGATGCATGGAGGCGGAGATGATCAGGGTGCGATGGCCCGCCTCGCCGTGTTCGGCCAGCCGTGCGATGCCGCCTTCCAGCAGACGCGGCATTACCATTTCTTCCACGAAATCATCGACTTCACGACGCACCTCATCGCGATGCCGTCCGATGAGCGGGCTGAGCAGATGGCCGGTATGCTCGTGGATATCTAGGGTGCCGGCGTGATACTCGCTCTGGTGGCGCTCGCCGATGGCCATGAAGGCATCGACATCCTCGATCCAGCCACAGGCGGCCATCCAGCGCATCCACATGCCGGTGCAGTCGCCATCGAGCAGGGTATCGTCGAGATCGAACACCGCCAGCGGGGAATCCAGCTGGCAGAAATGGCGCAGATACCCCTCACCCGGCGGCGATAGCGGTGGCAGCAGCGTCACGGCATCGCAGTCGGCACAGAGATCCGCCAGCGGTGAGCGGCGGACCTCTACCCCGGGGGCAGCATTGAGGGCGCGCGGCGCAGCAGAGGGTGAGGGCATGGTTCGAGTCACGACAGGCTCCGAGTGGACGAGGGAGTCAACGGCTTCCTGCCGTTACTGCGTGACCCTCGCATGCGGCGCCGCGCTGGGCAAGTCCGTCGCGCCTTCATGACCCGCAGTCGCTGCGCGCGGCGCTAGCGCTGGGCGAGTCGAGCGAGCGCCAGACTGGCAATCGCGGTGTCCTGCACGCCGGTGCCGGTAAGGTCTGCCACCGTGATGAGGGTATCAGTGGCGGTTTCAGCCTGTTCACCGCTGTTCTGGTCACCGCTGTTCTGGTCACCGTCACGCAGACGACGCCCATCGGCCAGCAGCTTGCCCAGCTCGTACACCTCGCATGCCTTGGCCTGGTCTTCATCCAGCCCCTTGAGCTCCCCATTGATTTCCGACTGGGCGCGGCTGTCACACACGAAGTAGTCGCAATCGGTCAGCACGTCGGCTTCCAGCTCGCGCTTCTCGGGGCTGTCGGAGCCCATCGCGGTGACATGCACGCCTTCCGGCAGCATCGAGTATTCCAGCAGCGGCGTGTGAGACGGCGTGGCGGTGATGATGATATCGGCGTTCTGACACACCGCATGCAGGCTGTCATGGCTGCGCACGGTGAGTCCCAGGCGCTGCTCGGTGTCGCGCGCGAAGCGCTCGCCGCGCTCCTTGTCGCGTGCCCAGACATCGACACTCTCGATATCGCGCACCAGTCGCAGCGCTTCCAGCTGCAGGCTCGCCTGCTCACCGGCGCCGATCAGTGCGACGCGCTTGCTGTCGGGGCGTGACAGGGCCTCTGCCGCCACGGCACCGGCCAGCGCGGTGCGAATGGCGGTGAGATAGCCACCGTCATCCAGCAGGGCCTTGGCCAGCCCCGTCTCGGCGGAGAACACCACCATCAGGCCATTGAGGCTTGGCAAGCCGCGGGCGGGATTGTTGAAGAAGCCGGGGCTGATCTTGATCGCGAAGTGCTTGAGCCCCTGAATGTGGGCGGTCTTGACGTCCACCTCGCCGTTGGCCTCCTCGATGGCCATCGACAGGATCGGCGGCTGCACCACCTTGCCTTGGCCCAGCGCGATGAAGGCATCGCGAATGGTGCCCAGTGCCGTGGCGTCCAGCCCCACGACCTGCTCGATCTGTTCACGGGAATACGTCTGCATGCTTTCTTGAGTCGGTTCCGTCATGCGCCCTCCTCCTGATGTGCCATCATCTGTCTCACGCTGTGAGCCATGGGCGAAAAAATCACTGCTGAGCGTCCGCCAGCAGCGCTCTGGCCTGATCGAAGGTCTCCAGACTGACGCCATTGCCGCTGATGATCAGCGCGACACGCTGGCCGCGGATCGACTCGGCCAGCGCCGGGTCGGTCTCGCCCAGTCGCGAGGCCTCAAGCGCGGCAAGCCCGACCACGGCGGCGCCCTCGACCAGCAGCTTCTCCTCTTCCAGCAGCATCAGCATGGCGCGGGCGATGGCGCGCTCGCTGACCTGATGGTGTTCATCCATCACGCGGCGCACCAGCGGCAGCGTGGTGTGATTGCCAAGCCCGATGCCGCCGCCCAGCGAATCCGCGAGGCTGGCGACCTCTTGCACCTCCACCGGTGTGCCCGCCTGCAGGCTATGCCACATCGCGGCGCCTTCGGTGAGGCTGATGCCATGCACGCGGGTCTCGGGGCGAATCGCCTTGAGCGCCGCCCCGATACCGCCGAGCAGGCCGCCGCCGGACAGTCCGATCAGTACCTGATCGAGCTGCGGGCAATCTTCCATCAACTCAAGCCCGATGGTGCCCTGACCGGCCGCGATCAGCGGGTCATCGAAGGGCGGCACCGCCAGCATCCCCTCCTCCTCGACCAGCCGATTGACCTCGTGGAAGGCCTCGTCCTGACTGCGCCCGACCCGGCGCACCTCGACACTGCCACCAGTGGCACCGCCCAACTCACCCAGCGCCTCGATGGCACGCACCTTGTTGGCGGGCACCTGCTCGGAGAGACAGATGACCGCCCTGAGGCCACGGCGCATCGCGGCGTAGGCCAACGCGCGACCATGATTGCCGGTGGAGGCGGTGGTCACGCCGCGCTGGAGGCGCTCGTAGGCCTCCCCGGCGGCCTGCTCCGCCACGGCGGCCAGCAGATTGCTGGCCCCGCGCAGCTTGAAGGCGCCAGTGGGCTGGCGGGTCTCCAGCTTGAGCAGAATCTCGGCATCGAAGCGGCGCGACAGCGCCGGTGAAGGCACCAGCGCTGTGCGTTCGACACCCGTGGCCGTCGATGAATGAAACAGCCGCTGGCGCGCGGCATGGATATCGGCCAGCGCCAGCGGCGTTTCCCGTGTGCTCTTGAGCGGGGGTAAGGTCAATGCCATGGCCTACTGATCACCAGACGTGAGATCGCCATTGTCGACAAGCTCCTGATGCACCTTGTCCACGGCGCGACGCGCGCGGGCGACGATGTCATCGATTTCCTCAGGCGTGACCACCAGCGGCGGCGCGAAGCCGAGGATGTCGCCCTGCGGCATGGCGCGAGCGACCAGGCCTTCCTCGAGGGCTGCCGCGGAGATGCGCGGGCCGACCTTGAGCGCTGAGTCGAACGCCTTGCGCTGTGACGGCTGCGGCGAGAACTCCAGCGCCGCCAGCAGGCCGATGCCACGCACATTGCCGACGATGGGGTGATCGGCGAAAGCCTCCTGCATGGCGTTCTGCAGATAGGCGCCGGTATCGCGGGCGTTGTCGACCAGGCCCTCGCGACGGATGATCTCCAGGTTGGCGACACCGGCGGCGGCGCCCAGCGCATGGCCGGAGTAGGTCCAGCCATGGCCGATGGGGCCGAATTCGCCGGTGCCCTGCTCCAGCACCTTCCACACGCGGTCACCGACGATGACCCCGGACAGCGGCTGATAGGCGCTGGTCAGGCCCTTGGCGATGGTGACCAGGTCCGGCTTGATGCCGAAGTGCTGGTAGCCGAACTGGCTGCCGATGCGCCCGAAGCCGCACACCACCTCATCGCAGATCAACAGGATGTCGTGGCGCTTGAGCACGGTCTGGATGGCCTCCCAGTAGCCCTCCGGCGGCGGCACGATGCCACCGGTGCCCAGCACCGGTTCGCCGATGAAGGCGCCGACGGTCTCCGGCCCTTCGGCCTGGATCATCGCCTCGAGCTTCTCGGCGCACCAGGTGGAGAATTCGCGCTCGCTCATCTCGGCGCACTCGGCGGGACGACGATAATAGTCCGGCGCCTCGGTGTGCAGGATGCCCGGAATCGGCAGATCGAAGTGATCATGGAAGGCCGCCAGTCCGGTCAGCGAGCCTGAGGCGATGCCGGAGCCGTGATAGCCGCGCCAGCGCGAGATGACCTTCTTCTTCTCCGGCTTGCCGATCACGTTGTGGTAATAGCGCACCAGCTTGAGCTGGGTCTCGTTGGCATCACTGCCGGACATGCCGTAATAGACCTTGGACATGTCGGGGCCGGCCAGCTCGAGAATCTTCTCGGACAGCGCGATCTGCGGCTCATTCGAGTGGCCGACATAGGTGTGGTAGTAGCTGAGCTTGAGGGCCTGCTCGTGGATGGCATCAGCGACTTCCGTGCGCCCGTAACCGATGTTGACGCAGTAGAGGCCGGCGAAGCCATCGATCAGCTCACGCCCGTCACGCTCGCGGATGCGGATGCCTTCGCCACCGGTGATCACGCGGCCCGGTGCATCGCCCTGGGCGTAATCGCGCAGGTGGGTCGAGGCATGGAAGGTGACCTTGCGATCACGGCGAATCAGCTCATCGGTCGAGGTCGCGTCGTCGAAGCTGGCGGCCTGACTCAGGGTGTTATCGGTGCTCATGTGACTCTCCGAATGCTCAACTAGGGGCGATCGACCGGTGGTGCTCAATGGCCACCGGTCGCCATGATCGACATGTGACAGTGAAGGATGTCCGTCTCAACTTCCGGAGGCGCTTTCCAGTCCACCCAGACAGTAGTACTTGATATCGAGATATTCCTCGAGCCCCTGACGGCCACCTTCGCGACCCAGGCCAGATTGCTTGACGCCGCCGAAGGGAATCGGCGCGCCGGTCATCTTGACGGAATTGACGGAGACCATGCCGAAGCGCAGGCCACGCATCAGTTGCCAGATGCGGCGCACATCGTGGGTATAGACGTAGGCGGCGAGGCCGTATTCGGTGTCGTTGGCCATCGCGATCACCTCTTCCTCATCGTGCCAGGCGGTGATGCCGGCCACCGGCGAGAAGGTTTCCTCGCGCCAGACGCGCATGTCCGGCGTGATGTCGGCCAGCAGTACCGGCATGAAGAAGTTGGGGCCCGGCGCCATGCTCTGGTCGCCGTGGATCAGCCGCGCGCCACGCTCGACGGCGTCATCGACGATGGTCTGCGCCTTGGCGACGGCGTCGCGGTGGATCAGCGGGCCAAGGTCGATCCCCTTCACCTGACCATTGCCGACCTTGAGCTGCTTCATGATGCGTGCGAAGTGGCTCAGGAAGTCCTCGTAGAGGCTGTCGTGGACCAGGATACGGTCGGCCGCGAGGCAGTCCTGACCGGAGGTCTGGAACTTGGCATCGACGGCGGCGCGCGCAGCCTCCTCGGGGTCCATGTCCGGCCCGACGATGAAGGGGGCGTTGCCGCCCAGTTCCAGCGAGACACGCTTGACGCTGTCGGCGCACTGTTTCAGCAGCAGACGCCCGACCCGGGTGGAGCCGGTGAATGACAGCCCAGCGACGCGCGGGTCGTCACACAGCTGCCTGGAGACCTCGGAGGCCTCGCCGGTGATGACGCTGAAGACACCTGCGGGAATGCCGGCACGCTCGGCCAGCTCCGCCAGCGCCAGCGCCGAGAACGGCGTCTCGCCGGCCGGCTTGACCAGCACCGTGCAGCCCGCCGCCAGCGCGGCCGCGGCCTTGCGAGTGATCATCGCCAGCGGGAAGTTCCACGGCGTGATCAGCGCCGCGACACCGATAGGCTCACGCACGGTGCCCAGCGCGGCATTCGGGATATGGCTGGGAATGGTCTCGCCGAAGGCACGATTGCCCTCCTCGGCGAACCAGTGAACGAAGCTGGCGCCGTATTCCACCTCGCCACGCCCATCGTCCAGCGACTTGCCCTGCTCACGCGTCATCAGCATGGCCAGGTCTTCCTTGTGGGCGCGGATGAGGTCGTACCAGGCATCCAGCAGCTCGCCGCGCTGGTCGACGCGCAGCTTGCGCCATTCACTCTGGGCCGCATCGGCGGCGGCGATGGCGGTGTCGATCTGCGCCTCCTCGAGCCACGGCACCTGGCCGAGACGCTCGCCGGTGGCGGGGTCGAAGACCGCCTCCTCACGCCCGCCTTCGCCATGCACCCAGCAGCCATTCACGTAGGCGAGCTGGCGAAACAGGCGCGGGTCTTCCAGGGCAATGCCTTGGCTGGCGAACTGGGTGGGCTCGGACGTCGCTCCGTCCTGGGAAGTTGCCCACTGTCGTGCAAGAGATTGAGCACTCATCGCTTGTCTCCCGGGCCGCACGGCCGTCATCTGAGAAGGCGGAACACCGCCAAAGACAACGCCCACCGAAACGCGGCGGGCGTCATGTGATGACCTCAGTGTGGGGGAGATGGGACGTGGAGACTTTCGGAATACCCGCCAACGACTTGGCGTTCTTTCTGTTGTGGCGGGTAAAGTGCGGATTCTTTCTGTGTGGCGAGTTCCTGACTAGACGGTTATGGATCAGAGCGTCACTGATCGGACCGACGTGGCTCAGGCGGTCACGACATCACTCTCGGTCAGCTCGGCGTAGAGTTCCGGGTAGGCTTCCTGGAGGCGCTCAAGCTCGGTGCGCGCATGCGGGATGGCATCGGTCAGCTGCTGCCATTCCTCGTCACTGAGGTTGTCGCGCATCAGCGGGAACAGCTCCTGGCGCTCGGCACGCAGGTAGTCACGGTGTGCCTCCACATACTCGCGCAGGTCGGCATTGAACTGATCCATCGGGATGATCTGGTCCATCAGGATGCTGTCGAGATTGTCGGACAGCTTGTCCAGACGCTCGTGCAGGGTGCGATATTGCTGGATGAGGCGCTGACAGAGTGGCGCGGCGTCTTCGGAGCGTTCGCACAGCATCTGGGTGCATTGACGCTCCAGCGGAATGATGAAGCCCTGCATGTAATCGAGAATGTAATCCACCACCTCACGCATCATGCGAAAGTCGGGACGCTCACCACTGACGAGCGTCTTGTGGCGGTGCGAAAGCACGTGCAGCAGACGGGCCATGTTGGCGTGGTCCTGGCGCAGCTGAGTCACATTGGGCATGACTTCCTCCTCCTTACGGAACAGGTGGCCGATGCTGGCAGACAGCGCTGCCGCCTCGGGCATTGCTACCGAATGTAGCAATGTCGTCACCTAGAAGTGTAGGACACATCCCCCGAGCGCCAGTTAGACGTTGGGTGGGATTGCCTAAATGAGCGTGTCATGCTGTCAGGAAAACATGACAGTCTGGTGCAATGCCACGCGCGGCCTGAGGCCGCTGACTGACCGTGCCGCCCCTGCTGATTTGTACAGTCCTGCAGGATCGGCCATGATGAGCGCAATACTGCCCCACGCCTGCCGGAGCCAGACTCGCCGATGGATCTTTTTGCCGATACCGCCTCGAATTCCCATGCGCCACTGGCCTTCCGCATGCGTCCCCGCACCCTGGATGACTACATCGGACAGACAGCGTTGGTCGGGCCTGACATGCCGCTGCGCCAGATGGTGGCCTCCGGCGTGGTGCGCTCGATGATCCTGTGGGGGCCGCCGGGGGTCGGCAAGACGACGCTGGCCGAGATTCTCGCCAAGGGCTGTGATGCCCATCTGGAGCAGCTCTCGGCGGTGATGGCCGGCGTCAAGGACATCCGCGAGGTGGTGGAGCGCGCCAGACACTTCCAGGCCAGCGATCGCCAGACGGTGATGTTTCTCGATGAGATCCACCGCCTCAACAAGAGCCAGCAGGATGCCCTGTTGCCGCATGTGGAATCCGGCCTGCTGACGCTGATCGGCGCGACCACCGAGAACCCGTCCTTCGAGGTCAACTCGGCCCTGCTGTCACGGGCGCGGGTCTATGTGCTCAAGGCCCTGGAGACGGACGACCTGATCGAGGTACTGACGCGCGCCCTGCAGGATGAGGTCAACGGCCTCGGCAAGCGTCATATCGAAGCCAGCCGCGAGACGCTGACCCGCATCGCGCGCTCGGCCTCCGGCGATGCACGCCGCGCCCTCGGCCTGCTGGAGACTGCCTGTGACTTCGTGCGTCGTGAGCCAGACGCCCAGGGGGGAACGCGCGAGATACTCGAGAACAGCTCGCTGGAGGCCGTGCTGGGCCATCAGGCCTCCAGCTTCGACAAGCAGGGCGATGACTATTACGACCTGCTGTCGGCGATCCACAAGTCGATACGCTCCTCGCGGCCCGACGCGGCGCTGTTGTACATGGCGCGCTTCATGGATGGCGGCGGCGACCCGCTGGATGTCGTGCGGCGCCTGACGGCGATTGCCTCCGAAGATGTCGGCAACGCCGACCCACGCGCCCTGCCGCTGACCATCGCCGCCTGGGACGCCTATCTGCGCCTCGGTGACTACGAGGGCCAGCGCGCCATCGCCCATGCGGCGATCCACCTGGCCATCGCGCCCAAGAGCAATGCCATCGAGGTGGCCTGGAAGGAAGCCAAGGCCTTCGTGCGCCAGCAGCCCCACTTCGGGGTGCCGGTCTACCTGCGCAATGCCCCGACCACGCTGATGAAGGAGCTGGGCATGGGCGAAGGCTATCGCTATGCCCACAACGAGCCCAATGGCTATCCGGCCGGCCGCTCCCACGATGCCTGGCCAGAAGAGCTGCCGACCCAGCAGTTCTACCGCCCGACCCAGCATGGCGGTGAGAAGCGCTTCGCCGAGATTGAGCGCTGGCGCCGCGAGCAGGACGCCGCCGCAGACCGTGGCGAGACGCCCGGACAAAGCTGATCAGCGGCGAATCCTGCGCGCACATGGCTGCAGAGTCGCGACTGGCACAGACAAGAACGCCCGGACCAGAAGGTCCGGGCGTTCTTGTCTGGTCAAGCGTATTCAGGATTTGCGCTGCACCTTGGGCGTGATCACTGCTCGCGAATGACGTCGGCGCCTTGCGGGATCTGGAACACGAAACGACTATCCTGCAGCGACGGGTTGTACTGCACGTTGCTGAAGTCGATCGCCGTACGCTGGCCGGTGGAATCCGCCATCTGCAGCATGTCGAGCTGCTCGCTGTCGAAGGTCAGCTTGAGGCTTTCAAACAGCGTATCGGCCTGTTTGGGCGTCAGCGTGAAGGTCTCACGCGCGCCCTGCTGCTGACGCTTGACCGCATAGTTGGCGGTCAGCTCACTGGCACGACCGGACAGCAACAGCGCCGGCGTGTGGGTGACGCGCTCATCCAGCGGCTGCACGGTGACCTGCTCGAGGTCCGGGTCATGCAGATAGACTTCCTTGCCGTCCGACACCACTTCCTGACGGTACGGCGCATCGACGCTCCAGCGGAACTTGCCCGGGCGCGACAGCCACATCTTGCCCTTGGCTTCCTGCAGACGCTGACCGGAGGCATCGAGGATCTGCTGATCGAAGTCGGCTGCATAGGTCTTGAGCGGCTCCAGCAGGCGCGACAGGCGATCGCCTGCCGATTCCTCGGCGTGCGCTGGCAGAGCGGCCATGCCCAACATCAGCGCGGCGCCCAGCCCCTTGGCCAGACGAGCGGTCAACGAAGAAGCGAAAGAACGGGACAATGTCTTCATGAAACTCCTTGCGATGAGGAAGACCAGTGGCAAGCCTCGGCACCGAGGCCCTGCAGCTGACCATCATCATTTCAGCGATTCGGGATGATTGCTGCCAATATCCTGCTGGCAGTGATCTGTTATCTGATGTCTTTGACACGAAGGGGAGCAAAAAGCTCCCCTTCGTGTGTTTCAGCGACCAGGCCGGCGGCGGCTAGCCGCTGTGGTTGGGCGCGATCACTTCCCGCGAGCCATTGGTGCCCATCGCGGAGACGACGCCCGCCATCTCCATCGCCTCGACCAGACGCGCGGCGCGGTTGTACCCGATCTTGAAGCGACGCTGCACGGCAGAGATGGAGGCACGACGCGACTCGACCACATAGGCCACGGCCTCATCGTAGAGCGCATCCTGCTCGGCATCGCTGTCCTCGCCTTCAGCCTCGAGGCCGGCCAGCGCATCCGCCTGCACACCACCGGTGAGGATCTCCTCGATGTACTCCGGCGAGCCGCGACGCTTCCAGTCATCGACCACACGGTGAACCTCGTCATCATCGACGAAGGCACCATGAACGCGCGTCGGCATGCCGGCACCGGCCGGCAGGTAGAGCATGTCACCGTGACCCAGCAGGTCCTCGGCGCCGCCCTGATCGAGGATGGTGCGCGAGTCGATCTTGGAGGAGACCTGGAAGGCCATGCGCGTCGGGATGTTGGCCTTGATCAGGCCGGTCACCACGTCCACCGACGGACGCTGGGTGGCCAGAATCAGGTGAATCCCCGCGGCGCGCGCCTTCTGGGCCAGACGTGCGATCAACTCCTCGACCTTCTTGCCGACGATCATGAACATGTCGGCAAACTCGTCGATCACCACCACGATGTAGGGCAGCTTGGCGAGCACCGGCGGATGCTGGTGCATCTCCCAGGGCTGCGGCTCCCACAGCGGGTCAGCGATCTGGGCGCCATGTGCCTCGGCTTCATCGATCTTGGCATTGAAGCCGGCCAGGTTGCGCACGCCCATGGCGGCCATCAGCTTGTAGCGACGCTCCATCTCGGCGACACACCAGCGCAGGGCGTTGGCGGCCTCCTTCATGTCGGTCACCACCGGCGCCAGCAGATGCGGAATGCCGTCATAGACCGACAGCTCCAGCATCTTGGGGTCGACCATGATCATGCGCACTTCGTCCGGCGTGGCCTTGAGCAGCATCGAGATCAGCATCGAGTTGATGCCGACTGACTTGCCCGAACCGGTGGTACCGGCGACCAGCAGGTGTGGCATCTTGCCGAGGTTGGCCACGACAGGCGCGCCACCGATATCCTGCCCCAGCGCCAGGGTGACCGGAGATTCCGCCAGCTGATAGGCATCGGAATCGAACACTTCGCGCAGGCGAATCATGGCGCGGTTGGGGTTGGGGATCTCGATGCCGACCGTCGGACGGCCCGGAATCACCTCGACCACACGCACGCTCTTGACCAGCAGCGAACGCGCCAGGTCCGTCGACAGGTTGGAGATCTTGGACGCCTTGACGCCCGGCGCCGGCTGAATCTCGAAGCGTGTGATGACCGGCCCCGGCCAGACATCCGCCACCTCGGCCTTGACGCCATACTCGCGCAGACGCACCACCAGCAGCTCGGCCATCTGGTCGAGCTCTTCTTCGCTGTAGTTGGGCTTCTGGGCATCCGGCGGCGTCAGCAGACTCAGCTGCGGCAGGTCCCCTTCCGGCTCGTCCTCGTGATCGGCGCCTTCATGGCGCTGACTCTGCATGTGCTCCACGGTCCACAGGGTCGGGCCGGAGGGATCACTGGCAGCCGCCTGCGCATCTTCCGCCGTCGCCAGACGACCACCGCCCGGCACCATGCCGGACTCATCGCCGTCATAGGCCCAGGAAGGACGCTCGGCCGTTGCGGGGGTCGCTTCCGGCGTGGCTGTCGGCGCCTCGAAAGGCGGCACATGCTCGGCCTGAGGCGCCACGGAATCGGGCTCCGCTGGTGCGACCGGCTCGGCCGGTTGATGAGGCGCTGCAGGCTGACGCGGCTCAGGGGCATGCTGCGGCGGCGTGGCAGACGGGCTGCTCGGCGCCGCAGGCGCGTCTGCCTGTGTCGGCGCGTTGCCCGTCGGCTGCTCGAAGGCATCATCCCAGGAGACGACCGCCTTGCGAGCGGGAGTCTCGGAAGCGGCCGCCGCGACACCGGCCGCCATCACACCCGCACCGGCAGCCAGCCCTGCGGCCGTGGCGAATTGACCACCACTGCCGGGCAGGGGCGCATCATCGTCGTCCCTGGGCTCCGGCGGTTGATTGCGGCTATCCGGCGCGGCATCACTGCGCTCGCGCGCAAGTTGCGCGTCGCGCTCACGCTGTGCCTCTTTCTCAAGCTGCGCCTGCTGCTCGAGCTGTGCCTGCTTTTCGAGCTGCGCTTGTCGCTCTGCCGCTTGCTGCTCGGCTGCACGCTGCGCTTTCTGTTCAGCTTCGCGCTGCGCCTCCTGTTCTGCCAAGCGCTGCGCTTCCTGTTCAGCCAAGCGCTGCGCTTCCTGCTCGCGAGCCAGCTCTTGAGCCTGAGCTTGTGCCTGAGACGGAGCCTTGTGAGCTTCGGCCTCGCTCTGCGCCTGAGCGTCTTGCGCCGTGTCGTGTCGGGCGGTCTCATGACGAGCCGTGTCGTGACGAGCGGTCGGTGCAAAGGCTGAGGCGGCGTCCCAGGCAGCAGGGGCAGCCGTACTGTCGGAGGCTGATGCCGTATCTTCGGCGGCAGGGGCTGGCGTCGCCGCCTTGGGAGCCTGCGTGGTGACTGAGGCGTCAGCATGACGCTGGCGCTCGGCCTCAATGGCAGCGGCTTGCGGCAGACGGGAGCGCGTGACATCGGCATGCGCGACACGCGGCGCGGAGGCGGCCTCTGCCGCCACGGCGGTCTTCAGGGCCGCGGCCAGATCAACCCCTTCGATGCTGACATTGGCGCTCTGCACCGTCATGCGCTCGGTGTAGGCAGCGCCCGGCACCTTGGCGGAAGGCGTGGTTTCAGCGGTCTGCCACGGGATATCGGTGCTGCGGTCATCCGCGAAGTCATCGCGAGCGCTGATGGCCTCGTCGGTGCCGCCATCCAGAGACGGCTCGACACGGCGCTGGCCGCGCGGCTCGGCGGCGATGCCTTCTGCCTCCTGACGGCGACCAAGCAGAATCTCGTCGCTGTCCTCGTCCCACTCATCCTCACGGGCACGGCGGCCCGGCAGCAGACGCTGCCACCAGCTCAGTCTGGGGGCCGGGTCGCGATCCGAGTCATCCTCTTCACCGTCCTCGTGCGTCAGCGACTCTTCGGCGTAGGCTGCCTCGTCATCGTAGGCGTCCTGATCGTCGCGGCGACTGTTGAAGCGCTCGGCGAACCAGCCGGACACCCGCATGCAGCCATTGCCCAGCTCATCCATGACCGTCAGCCACGACATGCCGGTAAACAGCGTGAAGCCGCACAGGAAGCTGGCCATCGCGACCAGTACCGTGCCGCCCATGCCGATCAATGGCGTCAGTGCCCCGGCGATGCCCTTGCCGAGAATGCCGCCCGCGCCGTTGGTCAGCTGGCTGTCGGGGCTGTAGAACTGGATATCGCCGATGACGCAGGTCGCCATGATCAGCAGGAACAGGCCGCCAGCGCGCACCGCGATGGTCGTCGGGTCCCACACCAGCTCTGTACTGGGCTGACGCATCAGGCGCCAGGCACCGAAGCCCAGCATTGCCGGCCACCACAGGGCACTGCCGCCAAACAGCGAATACAGCACGTCTGACAGCCAGGCACCGATGCTGCCCATCCAGTTGCTGGGCGTGAGTTCAGGGCCGCTGTAGGACCAGCCGGGGTCCGTCGGCGCATAGCTGAACAGCGCCAGAAGCATGAAGACGCATAGGCTGAGCATGAGAATGACCACGCCTTCACGGCTGACGCCCTGCAGGGTGGTGGTCAGGCGTGACGGTGGTCGCGCTGCCTTCTCCGCACGCTGCTCGGCGCGGATGGCCTGGCGTTCGGCGCGTTCGGCCTGACGCTCGGCGCGGCGCTGGGCTGCAGGGCTCTCTTCCTGCACGCGCGGCTTGTTTCTGGCCTTGGCAGCAGGCTGGCCGCTGGCGTCCTTCCTCGCGGGCTTGCCCGAGACGCGCGGCGTCTTGCGTGCCGGGCTGGACTCAGTGGCCGAAGCACCGCGCAGACGCGCGAAGAAGCCCGGCGAGTCCGCTTTCTGACGGGCACGCTTCCTGGGTGTTGCTGCCGCACGGCGGCTACGGGTTTCAGGCTTGGCCTGTTCCCGACTTGTCTTTCTGGCACTCTTGGCAGTCAAGTCGCCATCCCCCTTGCACCTTGTGGGCGATTTTCCATGTACCTTCAGCCGGTTATCATAACCATTCGATGGCAGTGACGTCATAATTGCCGATTCACGTCTGCTCATGACGCCAAGGCGCCAGGAGCCCATTGCTCCGTGCATGTTCCCGAACCGACAAGAGGCTGCCCATGCTTCCCTGGCTTCCCCCTGCCCCTGTCCGCTTTCCGCATGCTTCCACCGCCCTGAGCGAGCCCGACGGCCTGCTGTGTGCAGGGGGCGAACTCAGTCCCGAGTGGCTGCTGGCGGCCTACCCCCGCGGCATATTTCCCTGGTTCAGTCCGGGTGACCCCATCCTGTGGTGGTCACCGGACCCACGCATGGTGCTCAAGCCAGAGGAAGTCCGTGTACGCCGCAGTCTGGCCAAGCGCCTGCGCAATGCAGGCCTGAGCTACAGTATCGACCGCGACTTTACCGGTGTGATCAATGCCTGTGCCAGCATTCCTCGCGATGGCCAGGCAGGCACGTGGATATTGCCAGAAATGCAGCGGGCCTACATCGCCCTGCATGCCATGGGACATGCCCACAGCGTTGAAGTCTGGCAGGGCGATTCTCTGGTGGGCGGCCTGTATGGCGTCGCCTGTGGACGCATCTTCTTCGGCGAGTCGATGTTCTCGCGCGTGCCCGATGCCTCGAAACTGGCGCTGGTGATCCTGTGCCAGGAATTGAAGGCACGGGATTTTCCGTTGATCGACTGTCAGATGCATACTCCGCACCTGGCAAGTCTTGGCGCCCGCAGCATCGCCCGCAGCGATTTCATCAGCTATCTTGACCAGTATGCCACTGGCCAAGGGCATGAGGGCAAGTGGTCACTGACATCCTGGCCCACGCAGCACGCCCGGGAATGATGGCCACGGCAATTCCAAGAGGGAGATGATGCAACGGTGAGCAGCAATACCCCCAAGCAACCGCAACGCGATCTGCGCTTCTTTCTGACGGTACCGCACGCCTGCAGCTATCTGGAAGGCCGCCAGGCGACCACGCTGTTTCTCGATCCGCAGGAAGCGCCCAATTCCGGTGTCTATGACGCCCTTGCCCTGCTCGGCTTTCGTCGCAGCGGCTCTCATCTCTATCGTCCGCATTGCGGTGATTGCCGTGCCTGCATTTCCGTACGCGTGCCGATCGCCGACTTCACGCCCAACCGCACCCAGAAGCGTCTGGTGCGTCGCAATGCCGACCTGGTCATCGAAGAGGGGCCAGCACTCTTCGACCCCGAGCATTATCGCCTCTACGCCCACTACATCCGCAGCCGTCATGCGGATGGCGACATGTTCCCGCCCAGTCATGAGCAGTATCGCACCTTCCTCACCTCCCGCGATGACTATGCCCGCCTGGTGAGCTTTCGCCTCGATGGCCGTCTGGTGGCCGTCGCCGCCATGGACCGCATGAGTCATGGCCTGTCCGCCATCTATACCTTCTACGATCCCGATGAGTCACTGAATCAGCGCTCGCTGGGGACCTACGCGGTGCTGTGGCAGATTGAGCAGGCACGCCGCGAAGGCCTGACCCACCTCTATCTGGGCTACTGGATCCGCGATTGCCGCAAGATGAACTACAAGCAGCATTTCCAGCCGCTCGAGTATCTGGATGGCAGCCACTGGCGGCGACGCATACCGGCCAACCATACCGACAGCCATCTGCCACTGAGCCTGGTCAAGCAAGGCGCGTCAGTGACATCCGGCGAGTGACGCGCTGAGCTCATTGCATGGGCTCTTTCGACGCGCTCTCCAGGCGCCCTCTCGACGCAAGCGCTCCGACAACGCTATGGTGACGCAACGCTCAGCTGGCAGGGGCTCATCAGACAGCGCTGAGTGCCGACCAACCGCCTGCCGAGAGTTGCCCCGGCGCAAGATGCCGATTTTTATCTTCCTCCTGAGCTGCCCACAGGCGCTCAAGGAACGTACAATCGCGCTTCGACTTTGCCTTGCCGCCGCCCTTACGGCACAATATCGCGTATCGAAGTCCCGAATCGGGCACTTTTTGTGCTGAGGCGGCTCGGAACTACCAGCAGTATTCCCTGTAATAAGTGAGGATCAGCCTATATGGCGCGTGAAGATCATATTGAAATGGAAGGCGTCATCGTCGACACCCTTCCGAACACCACTTTCCGTGTTGAACTGGAAAACGGCCACATCGTGACCGCTCACATCTCCGGCAAGATGCGCAAGAACTACATCCGCATCCTGACTGGCGACAAGGTCAAGGTTGAGCTGACTCCGTACGACCTGTCCAAGGGCCGTATCGTCTACCGTTCGCGCTAAGCACGGTCAGACTGCCCTGCCGGTTGCCATGCCATCGATCACTCTGTACGTCCTGGACCTGCATGCGATCATCATGACACCGGCTGGCTGAACCGGTCGTTCCCGGCACCTCAGGCACCAGCGTCACCTCCGCCTGAACCCTCCGCCCGGACCCGGAACGCATCGAGGTTGCAAGACTTGCCCTTCGCGGCGAGACACCCGCCACCTCGATGGCGTATGCCTGAGTATTCCGATGATGCCGCCTTGTCCCATGAATGCGTCTTGAGCCCGAACGCCAATCTGGCCTTCGCTCCCATTCAATGATGACAGGCGGCTCATCCCCGCTGGGCATCTTCTCCCCCCAGTACGCATTCGCTTCCCCCGATACGCATTCGCCTCCTCCAGTACTCATCCAACTCCCCGCCCTTCCCTTGAGGATGGCGAGCCCCTTGGCGTGCGCGCGTGTCCAGCTTGAGCAATCGACTTCATGCTCGCTACGTGCGGACAGCTTGCTGACTGACAGGCATAAAAAACGGCCAGTGCTTGAGCACTGACCGTTCATGTCGACCCTTCAGGGCAGCAAGCTGAGCGTCAGATCACGCCATTTCCGCTTCCGTTTCCAGGTGCAGCTCGCCGTTGTCGACCGTGACATGCACGATGCCGCCCGACTCGGACAGGTCGCCGAACAGGATCATCTCTGCCAGCGGCTTCTTGAGCTTCTCCTGAATCACGCGTGCCATCGGGCGAGCCCCCATTGCCGGGTCATACCCGAGAGTCGCCAGCAAGTCGCGCGCCTCATCAGCGACATCCAGCTGCACACGCTTCTCATCCAGCTGCGCCTGCAGTTCGACCAGGAACTTGTCGACCACATTGCGCACCACGGCGAGATCCAGCGCGCCGAACTGGATGATGCCATCCAGACGGTTGCGGAATTCCGGCGAGAACGTCTTGCGGATGACTTCCATGGCGTCGGTGGAGTGATCCTGGTGCTTGAAGCCGATGGAGCGACGCGCCACCTGCTCGGCACCCGCATTGGAGGTCATCACCAGAATGACGTTGCGGAAGTCCGCTTCGCGACCGTTGTTGTCGGTCAGGCGGCCGTGGTCCATCACCTGCAGCAGCAGGTTGAAGACTTCCGGGTGTGCCTTCTCGATCTCATCAAGCAACAGCACGCAGTGCGGCTGCTTGGTGATGGCTTCGGTCAACAGACCACCCTGGTCATAACCGACGTAGCCCGGCGGTGCCCCGATGAGGCGCGAGACGGTGTGGCGCTCCATGTACTCGGACATGTCGAAGCGCACCAGCTCGATGCCCATCAGCGCCGCCAGCTGACGAGCGACCTCGGTCTTGCCGACCCCTGTCGGGCCAGCGAACAGGAAGCTGCCCACCGGCTTGTCCGGCGCCTTGAGGCCTGCACGCGACAGCTTGATCGCTGCGGACAGCCCGGTGATGGCGTCGTCCTGCCCGAAAACCAGCATCTTGAGATCGCGCTCGAGGTTGGACAGCAGCTTCTTGTCGGAACTGGAGACCGTCTTCGGCGGAATGCGGGCGATGGAGGCGACGATCGCCTCGACCTGCTCGGTATCGATGGTGTCGACGCGGATGCTCTCCGGCAGCAGGCGCTGGTGGGCACCGGCCTCGTCGATCACGTCGATGGCCTTGTCCGGCAGCTGACGGTCGTTGATGTAGCGGTCTGCCAGACGCACTGCCGTTTCCAGCGAGGCATCGGTGTACTTGATGGCATGGTGCTCCTCGAAGCGACCACGCAGCCCCTTGAGGATGCGGATGGTGTCATCCACCGACGGCTCCATGACATCGACCTTCTGGAAGCGGCGCGCCAGGGCGCGGTCCTTCTCGAAGATGCCACGGAATTCCTGGAAGGTGGTGGAACCGATGCAACGCAGCTCGCCGGAAGACAGCAGCGGCTTGAGCAGGTTGGAGGCATCCATCACGCCACCGGACGCGGCACCCGCACCGATGACGGTGTGGATCTCATCGATGAACAGGATCGAGTTCGGTTCCTTGCGCAGCTCCGCCAGCAGCGACTTGAGACGCTTCTCGAAGTCACCGCGGTACTTGGTGCCGGCCAGCAACGCCCCGAGATCCAGCGAGTAGACCACGGCTTCCTTGATGACGTCCGGCACGTCCTCCTCGACGATGCGCTTGGCGAGACCTTCCGCGATGGCGGTCTTGCCGACACCGGCCTCACCGACCAGCAGCGGGTTGTTCTTGCGGCGACGCACCAGAATCTGCACCACGCGCTCGAGCTCGCCATCGCGACCGATCAGCGGGTCGATCTTGCCCAGACGCGCCTGCTCGTTGAGGTTGGTGGCGTAGTTGGTCAGCGGGTTGTTGCCGCCTTCGCTGCTCGCCTCTTCGCTCTCTTCATTCTCGACCGACGCCTGGGGCGTCTGGGTGTGACCCGCGACCTTGGAGATGCCATGCGCGATGTAATTGACCGCGTCCACACGCGCGACATTCTGCTGCTTGAGGAAGTAGACGGCCTGACTTTCCTGCTCGGAGAAGATGGCCACCAGCACGTTGGCGCCGGTCACTTCACTCTTGCCGGAGGATTGCACGTGGAAGACGGCACGCTGCAGGACGCGCTGGAAGCCCAGCGTCGGCTGCGTCTCGCGGTCTTCCTGCTCTTCCGGAATCAGCGGGGTGGTGGAATTGATGAAGTCCTGAAGGTCGACTCGCAGCTTGTCCAGATTGGCACCACAGGCGCGCAGGACATCGGCAGCGGAGGCATTGTCCAGCAGTGCCAGCAGGAGGTGTTCCACGGTCATGAATTCGTGGCGTTTGGAACGTGCCACGGTGAAGGCCGTGTTCAGGGTCAGTTCAAGTTCTTTGCTCAACATGGCAAGTCCCCTCTAGGCCGCGTCTTGGACGGATCACTCCGCCCGGTCGATGTCGCACAGCAGCGGATGCTGGCACTCTCGAGCATATTGATTGACTTGGTGGCATTTCGTTTCCGCGATGTCGCGACTGAAGATGCCACAGGTTCCTTTTCCCTGATGATGGACAGCGAGCATGATCTGTACTGCCTGCTCCTGATCCTTGTTGAAAAAGGTGGTCAGCACCTCCACGACGAAGTCCATCGGCGTGAAGTCATCATTGTGCAGAACGACCTTGTACATGGGCGGTGGAGCCAGTTCAGGCTCAGCGGTCTCGAATGCCAGATCACCTTCGTGGTCTTCCTGGTATCCGGGTGCCTGAGCCGACTGGGCCTGATTGCTGATCGACAGTGTCTCCAGAAAGGGAGGACTGCCGCGCGATGTCTCTGTCTTGAACATAAGGGGCTGATCCGGTGAACACAAGCCGTGACGAAGCAGATTGCCTCAACGCGCCGCGGAGAAGGTCAAGCGCTGCCACGTCGTCTCAATGTGGGTGTGATAAGGAAAAGATGGGGGCTTGTCGATCTGGTTGCAAGCTTTAGTCGCGCACGCCTGAGCGTACACGTTCATGCCTGCATCGCGACGCTCTGACATGAATGCGGACATTTGCATGCATTTTCGCTCACATACGCGACAGACACCTCTCGACAGGCGTCGCCAACCGGCGACCCACTCAAGCGTCTCGCCGCTCAATGAAGCCCGCAATGCTTCCGCACAGAACCCCCGCGCAGAACGCTCCACGCAGAACGCACAGGAGTGGCAATCGTTGGCAGCAGACTGAGCGCGCAACCGAGAAGCTTCCATCTCAAACGCAAGAAGGCCCCCGGACATGTCCGGGGGCCTTCTGCTGAAACCTGTCACGCAACCTGATGCCTGGGCATCAGATCAACGCAGGGTCTCAGGCATCCATGTTGTCAGCAACAGCCTGACCGAACTCGGAGCACTTCAGCAGCTTGGCATCGTCCATCAGGCGATGGAAGTCATAGGTGACTTCGCCCTTGGCGATGGCCTTCTCGACGCCTTTCAGCACGAGATCAGCCGCTTCGACCCAACCCATGTGACGCAGCATCATCTCGGCAGAGAGGATGACGGAGCCCGGGTTGACCTTGTCCTGGCCAGCGTACTTCGGTGCAGTACCGTGAGTCGCTTCGAACATGGCGACGGTGTCGGACAGGTTGGCACCCGGCGCGATACCGATACCACCCACTTCCGCCGCCAGAGCGTCGGACAGGTAGTCACCGTTCAGGTTCAGGGTGGCGATGACGTCATATTCCGCCGGACGCAGCAGGATCTGCTGGAGCATGGCGTCAGCGATGACGTCCTTGACCACGATGTCCTTGCCGTTGTTCGGGTTCTTGAAGGTCATCCACGGGCCGCCATCCAGCAGCTCGCCGCCGAACTCGTCCTTGACGATTTCGTAGCCCCAGTCCTTGAAGGCACCTTCGGTGAACTTCATGATGTTGCCCTTGTGCACCAGGGTCAGCGACTCACGGTCGTTGTCGATGGTGTACTGGACAGCCTGACGGACCAGACGCTTGGTACCTTCTTCGGAGACCGGCTTGACGCCGATACCGCAGTTCTCCGGGAAGCGGATGTTGGTGACACCCATCTCTTCACGCAGGAACTTGATGACCTTGTCGGCTTCCGGCGTTCCCGCTTTCCATTCGACACCGGCATAGATGTCTTCGGAGTTTTCGCGGAAAATGACCATGTCGACGTCAGCCGGCTTCTTGACCGGGCTCGGCACACCAGTGAACCAGCGCACCGGGCGCAGGCAGGTGTACAGATCCAGCTTCTGACGCAGAGCGACGTTCAGGGAGCGAATACCACCGCCCACCGGAGTGGTCAGCGGACCCTTGATGGAAACGATGTAATCCTTGACAGCCTCGAGAGTCTCTTCCGGCAGCCAGGTGTCAGCATCATAAACGTGAGTGGCTTTTTCACCGGCGTAGACTTCCATCCAGTGAATCTTGCGCTCGCCGCCATAGGCCTTGTCGACAGCAGCGTCGATGGCAATCTTCATGGCCGGAGTCACGTCCACACCGATACCATCGCCTTCGATGAACGGGATGATCGGATTATTCGGAACGTTGAGGGTATTGTCGGAATTTGCGGTGATCTTGGCACCGCCTTCCGGGACGACAATCTTCTGGAACCCCATTGATAACTCCCCTGTCATGGATTCAGTGGAGGCGCGAGTATAGCACCCGTGCCGCTTCTCACAGTAGGCTTATACGGCAGCCGCGACAAAAGTCTAAACCATGTCTCTCATATATCTGCTTCACAAGCCTTACCGCGTCCTGACCCAGTTCACCGACCGCGATCAGGGCCGCCAGACACTCGCTGACTTCATCGACGTACCGGATGTCTATGCCGCCGGGCGCCTCGACTATGACTCCGAGGGACTGCTGCTGCTCACCAGTGATGGCGCACTCTCCCACCAGATCGCGCACCCGAAGAAGAAGCAGCCCAAGACCTACTGGGTACAGGTGGAAGGTGCCCCTGACGAGCAGGCCATCGCCGCGCTGCGTGCCGGTGTCGAACTCAAGGATGGCATGACGCGCCCAGCCAAAGTGCGGCGCATCGAGCCCCCCGAGTTGCCTGACAGGCAACCCCCTGTGCGCTTCCGTGCGAGCATTCCGACCCACTGGCTGGAGATCATCATCAGCGAAGGTCGCAATCGCCAGGTGCGCCGCATGACCGCCCACGTCGGCCTGCCGACCCTGCGCTTGATCCGCGCGGCCATCGGGCCGTGGAAGCTCGACGGCCTTGCCCCCGGTGAATGGCGCAGCGAGGAAGTCGAGATGCCTGCGCCACCTCGTCGCGAGTCCCGCTCGCCACGCCACAAGGGCGCGACTGGCAAGCCGGGCGAGCGCCGCACCGGCAACGCTGGCCCCCGGGGCAGTGACAATAGAGGCAACAGCGCGGGCAAGAGCGGCAAGGGCTCAGGTCGGGGTTCCCGTCGGAGTTCTGGCCAGACTGAAGGCAAGGGTTCAGGCAAGACACCCGGCGCCCGCGCCCCCTCCCGTCGTCCCTCATCCCCCAAGAAAGGAAGGAAATCCTGATGGCTGCTCGCTGGACCCCGAATGTCACCGTCGCCTGCGTCGTCGAACGCGCCGGGCGCTACCTGATCGTCGAGGAAGACAAGGGCGGGCCCTGCACGGTGTTCAACCAGCCGGCCGGCCATCTCGAACCCCATGAGCGCATCATCGACGGCGTGCAACGCGAAGTGCGCGAGGAAACCGCCTGGCGCATCCTGCTGACCGGCTATCTCGGCCTCTATGTGCACGTGGCCGAGGACGGCACCCACTTCCACTCCCACAGTTTCGAGGCCGCCGCCCTTGAGCACCTGTGCACGCCGCTGGACCCTGACATCGTCAGAACGCACTGGCTGTCGCTTGAGGAGATCGAGCAGCTCGAGGACATGGGCCGCCTGCGCAGCCCGCTGGTGACCCGGCGTATTCGCGACAGCCAACGTGGCAAGCGTTTCCCGCTGGATGTGCTGCACGATTGAGCGATTGCCCGCGCCGGAAGTCCGCCGCCGGGCGTGCTGTCGAGCGGCGCTTGCGGCCCTGTGCGGCAGACGGCGCAGGCGGGGTGAATCCCACCCCCGCATTCAGGTATAATCCCGCCCATTCAAGCGGCGCCAGAATGACGGGGCTGCCGCCTCCCCTGTTTGTGACAACCCGCGGCCATGCGGGTGACGAGAGAACTGATGACCGCTGAAACCGGTACCGGAACCAAGGTCATCGTCGGCATGTCCGGCGGTGTCGACTCCTCCGTCTCTGCCCTGTTGTTGATGGAGCAGGGCTACCACGTCGAAGGCCTGTTCATGAAGAACTGGGACGAAGACGACGGTAGCGAATACTGCACCGCCCTCGAAGACCTGGCCGATGCCCAGGCCGTGTGCGACAAGCTCGGCATCAAGCTGCACACCGCCAACTTCGCCGCGGAGTACTGGGACAACGTCTTCGAGCACTTCCTGGCCGAGTACAAGGCCGGTCGCACGCCGAATCCCGACATCCTGTGCAACCGCGAGATCAAGTTCAAGGTCTTCCTCGAGTATGCCGAGATGCTGGGCGCCGAGCTGATCGCCACCGGTCACTACGTGCGTGGCGGCGTGCGTGATGGTCTCCCGCGCCTGCTCAAGGGCCTGGACACCAACAAGGACCAGAGCTACTTCCTGCATGCCGTGCCGCAGGCGGCCATCGCGCGCACCCTGTTCCCGGTCGGCGAGCTCGAGAAGCACGAAGTACGCGCCATCGCCGAGAAGCATGAGCTGATCACCGCGCGCAAGAAGGATTCCACCGGTATCTGCTTCATCGGCGAGCGGCGTTTCGCCGACTTCCTCAAGCAGTACCTGCCCGCTCAGCCCGGCAAGATCGAGACCCCCGATGGCGATGTCATCGGCGAGCACATGGGCCTGATGTACTACACCCTCGGCCAGCGCCAGGGGCTGGGAATCGGTGGCCTCAAGCGCTATCCGGACGCGCCCTGGTTCGTGTGTGCCAAGGACCTGGAGCGCAACGTGCTGATCGCCGTGCAGGGCAAGCACCACGACCTGCTCTACACTCAGGCGTTGAGCACCGAATCCGTCGACTGGGTCGCCGGCGAGCCGCCGCAGACCGATGCCAATGGCGAGCTGCGCATTCGCTGCAAGAACCGCTATCGCCAGGAAGACCAGGCCGCGACCTTGATCGTCAATGACGGCCAGCGTGTCGAGGTGCGTTTCGATGAACCGCAACGCGCCGTCACGCCCGGCCAGTCTGCCGTCTTCTATCTCGGCGACATCTGTCTGGGCGGCGGCGTGATCGATGCCGCCTGGAAACTTCCGGCGGCGGACGCCAGCGCTTCCACCGCCCCGCTCTCTGGCCCCGAGGAGTCCGCCGCGCAATGACCAGCGTGCCGATCCGTCCCGTCACTGATACCACTACCCGCCAGGCACTGTCGCTGGCGGGCGTCTTCCAGGCAGCCGCGCTGGTCGATGAGCTGGCCCGCCACGGCCAGTGCGATGAGCGCGCCTGGGAAACCCTGGTCAATGCCACGCTGGATACCAATCCGGAAAGCTTCGAAGCCATCTACGGCGGACACCATAACCGCCTGCGGCTCGGCATCGACACCGTCAGTGCGGTGATGGAACGTCGCCAGGTCTCGCCCGTGGTGATGCGTTACGGCTTCTCGCTGGTGATGCTGATGAGCAAGCTCAAGAAGGACCCGGACATGCTGGACAAGCTGGGCGCGGGCCTGACGCGCATCCAGGGCCAGGCCGAGCACTTCGGGCCGACCCACGAGAACGTGATCGCAAGTCTGGGCGAGCTTTACCAGCAGACCCTCTCCACCTTCCGCTACCGGATCGTGGTGCAGGGCGACCCCGGCCTGCTGCAGCAGCGCATGATGCCGGAACGCATCCGCTGCGCCCTGCTGGCAGGCGTGCGCTTCGCGCTGCTGTGGGACCAGCAGGGTGGCCGTCGCTGGAAGCTGGTCTTCCAGCGCAGCGCGCTCAAGAAGTCATTGCAGCAGCTGGGCTGAGCCCGCCTCCGCGCTCGCGCCAGCGCGTCACCTGACGCACCAGATTCACACCCGAATTCGCTTCAACAACGCTGGAGCCCATCAACCGGGCTCCGAGACACTTGAACCGGCAGCGCATCATGTCCTGCCACCATCGGAAGATTCTCATCATGCAGCTGTCCGCCCTCACCGCCCTGTCTCCCGTCGATGGCCGCTATGGCGCCAAGACCGAGGCCCTGCGCGAGCACTTCAGTGAATTCGGCCTGATCCGTGCCCGCGTCATCGTCGAGGTGCGCTGGTTGCAACGCCTGGCCGCCCACGCCGAGATCGCTGAAGTGCCGGCCTTCTCCGCGGATGCCAACGCCGTGCTGGATAGCATCGTCAGTGAATTCAGTGTCGAGGATGCCCAGCGCATCAAGGACATCGAACGCACCACCAACCACGACGTGAAGGCGGTCGAGTACTTCCTGAAGGAAAAGGTCGAAAGCAACGCCGAACTCAACGCCGTCACCGAGTTCATCCACTTCGCCTGCACCAGTGAAGACATCAACAACCTGTCTCATGCCCTGATGCTGCGTGGCGGCCTGGACAACGTGCTGCTGCCGCAGATGCGTGAAGTGACCGAAGCGATCGTCGCGCTGGCCCACCAGCACGCCGAACAGCCGATGCTGTCGCGCACCCATGGCCAGACGGCCAGCCCGACCACCCTCGGCAAGGAAATGGCCAACGTCGCTGCGCGTCTGCGTCGTCAGCTGGCGCAGATCGAACGCATCGAGATGCTCGGCAAGATCAACGGTGCCGTGGGCAACTACAACGCCCACCTGACCACCTATCCGGCCATCGACTGGGCGGCCAACGCCGAAACCTTCGTCGAGAGCCTCGGGCTGACCTTCAACCCGTACACTACCCAGATCGAGCCGCACGACTACATCGCCGAGCTGTTCGATGCCATCTGCCGCTTCAACACCATTCTGATCGACTTCGATCGTGACGTCTGGGGCTACATCTCGCTGGGTTACTTCAAGCAGCGTACCGTGGCCGGCGAGATCGGCTCTTCCACCATGCCGCACAAGGTCAACCCGATCGACTTCGAGAACTCCGAAGGCAATCTGGGCATCGCCAACGCCGTGCTGGGCCATCTGGCACAGAAGCTGCCGATCTCCCGCTGGCAGCGTGACCTGACCGACTCCACCGTGCTGCGCAACCTGGGTACCGGCCTGGCGCAGGGTCTGATCGCCTATCAGGCGACCCTGAAAGGCATCAGCAAGCTGGAAGCCAACCCGGAGCGCCTGAACGCCGATCTGGACAACAGCTGGGAAGTGCTGGCCGAGCCGATCCAGACCGTCATGCGTCGTTACGGCATCGAGAAGCCCTACGAGAAGCTCAAGGAGCTGACCCGTGGCAAGCGTATCGACCAGGCCGGTTTCGCCGCCTTCATCGAGACGCTGGAACTGCCGGACGACGTCAAGACCGAGCTGAAGGCACTGAGCCCGGCCAGCTACATCGGTAACGCCATTGCACAGGCCAAGGCGCTCTAAGCGGCGCAGGTTCACTGCAAGTCTCAAGACGCCGGGGCCTCTGCTCCGGCGTCATACATTACGCATTACGCAGCACGCTGAACGACACACTGGATTCACGACCACTGACGCTCTCCGTCAGTGGGCACGACATGCCACGCTCTCAAGGCTCGGCATGGAACGCATCGCCGTCTGCCATCCGGCAACACGGCTTCAACGACGTCATCGCGAGACCGCCGCCCCCTGACAGGCTGCCGTTCGCGTTCGAGAGGTTCTGCATGAGCACATCCCCCGCCCCCCGCGACACCGACACGCCACTGGCACTGTTGGGCGGCCTGAGCATCCGTGAATTCCTGCGCGATTACTGGCAGCAGAAGCCGCTGCTGATCCGCGGAGCCTTCGCAGACTTCGAGACGCCGCTGGAAGCCGATGAACTGGCCGGTCTGGCCTGTGAAGATGGCATCGAAGCCCGTCTGGTCGAGGAAAACGGCCCGGACAAGGCCTGGCAGGTCAGCCACGGCCCCTTCGATGAGGCGACCTTCGCGCGTCTCGACGCCAAGGACGACAGCCAGTGGAGCCTGCTGGTACAGGCGGTGGACCATTACGTCCCCGACGTCGCCGCGCTGTTCGAGCCCTTCACCTTCCTGCCGCGCTGGCGCCTCGATGACATCATGATCAGCTACGCGCCGACCGGTGGCAGCGTCGGCCCGCACCTGGACAACTACGATGTCTTCCTGCTGCAGGCCCAGGGCCAGCGTCATTGGCAGCTGGGCGGCATGCATGGTGACGACGCCGAGATCATCGATGGCATCGACCTGCGCATCCTCAAGCACTTCGAGGTCACTCCGGGCGAGGACTGGGTGCTGGAACCCGGCGACATGCTCTACGTGCCGCCGCGCCTGGCGCACCACGGTGTCAGCCAGTCCGATGACTGCATGACCATCTCCGTCGGCTTCCGTGCGCCTTCCGCCGATGAAGTCGTCACCTCCTACGCCGACTATCTGGGTGCCAGTCTGCCGGAATCGCTGCGCTACCGTGACCAGGGCATGGCACCGGTCGCCAATGCCGGCGAGCTGGACGACGCCTCGCTCGAGCGCGTGCGTGAGTTGCTGCTCAGCACGCTGGACAACCCGACCCAGCTGGCACAGTGGTTCGGTCGCTACATGACCCAACCCAAGTATCTGGAGCAGCTCGCCGCCCGCGAACCGGCCCTCAAGACGCATGAGCTGGTCGAGTATCTGGAAGATGAAGGCGTACTGGTGCGCTCCCTGGGCTCACGCTTCGCCTTCCGTCACGGCGAGAATGGCACCAGCACGCTGTTCGTCGATGGCGATGGCATCCTGGCCCCTCAGCCGCTGGCGGAAGCGCTGGCCTCCGATCAGCGCCTCACGGCGGTGTTGCTTGACTACACCACAGCAGACCTTGATCGCAGTGCCGTGGTCAGCCTGCTGACGGCGCTGATCAACCGCGGCAGCCTGATACTGGAATGCGACCTTCAGGACGAAGAGGACGATGAAGAATGAGTGACGCCATGATCAGCCTGGAACGGGGCGACTGGCAGACGTTGGGCAACGAGGCCAGCGAGATCCGCCGCGTCGTGTTCATCGAGGAACAGCAGGTACCGCAGAATGAGGAGTGGGACGGGCGCGATGACACCTGCGAACACTTCCTCGTGCATCTGGATGGCCGCACCGTCGGCACGGCCCGTCTGTTGCCGGACGGCCATGTCGGCCGCGTCGCCATCCTCTCCGAAGCGCGCGGACTGGGGCTTGGCCAACGCCTGATGGAAGCGGTCATCCATGCTGCGCGCCAGGCTGGTCATGCTGAAGTGCTACTGGATGCTCAGACCCATGCGCTGGAATTCTATCAACGCCTCGGCTTCACGGCTTACGGCGACGAGTTTCTCGATGCCGGCATACCGCACCGCAGCATGCGCTTGATTCTGAACTGAATTTTAGCGTCCGCCTTACAAAAACCGGCCCCATTTGGGGCCGGTTTTTTTGTGCCTTGAAGTTTCTTGTAGTCTGGCTACAACCCGCTCCTTGACCAAGTCATCATTCCCCAAGGCCCATGGATACTGACATCATGACGTCATTGATAAATATTAAAACGACTGTTTGTCGGCAGGAATTCCACAACGTTGAAACTGGTATAAAACGATCGTTTTAATGCGACCAAGGAATGAAAGACAGCACTCAATTTCGGAGCGATGCTAGAGATCAGGTCATTTACGCTGCACTGCGACATGACACGCTGCCCGACCCGGCACCGCCTTCAGGAGATTCGCCCATGCTCACCTCAGACTCACGAACGCAGACCACCCTGATGGGCGGTAGAGGTGACCAGGTACTCGGGCAGCCTGAGGATGCCGCTCTGGCCGAGCAATGGCACAACGCCGAGATCCGCACGCGGATTCTCAAGCTGGCACGTCCCCTCAAGGACCTGCTGCCACCGCAGACAGCGGAGTCGGTGGCGGCACAGGCGCAGACGATCTGCCATCTGAGTCGCGACCAGCGCTGGCAGCTTCCCGGCGAGCAGTGGCAACTGCGCTCACAGGGCAGCGGCTGGCAGCTGAAGTGCAATGGGAAGCTGAAGTGCAGTGTGCAGCCGGCAACCGCAGGCGAGACGCAGGACGCGCCTGACCAGCTGGCGCTTGCCGGACTCACCGATGACGTGACTGGGGTGCAGCTGGGCAACCGCCCGCTCCCTCGGGCCCTCTGGACCCTGGCCGCCGCGCGGCATCGCGGCGAACGTCATTCGGTGCTGGCCATTGCCCAGATCAGCAGCGTGCGCGAAGCGCTGTGCTGGGGAGAGCTGATCTCACGGCTGCGTGCGCCGGACGGCAGGCCGCCACGCATCGCCCTCACCCTCAGCCACTGCACGTTACCCACGCTGGAAGCCAGCCTGTACTTCCTGATGCCCTGGTTGGACAGCATCACGCTGACAGCGGCCCCCGGCCTGGAAACTGCCTGCCTTGGCGTGATCAAGGCTCGCTTCAGACTTGCTGAGCCAGCGGAGCTCGACAACGCCACCGACGACGCCTTCTGTCGCACGGCGTGACTCCACTGGTAACGCCTGAAAGATCAATAACAACAACAAACTGTCATGCAGCAACTCAAGACGCAGAGCACCGACACTCCCATTTCACGCGTCGCTCTCGCGTCGACCGCCAGACGAAAGACAAGCGAACAGACACAAGACACAGACAACACGCCAGGGGCTGAGCCCCGACGACGAAGCCATCAGGAGATGCCACCATGAGTCACACACGTGCCGATCAGATTGCCGCGCTCGAAAAGGACTGGGCCGAGAATCCGCGCTGGAAAGGGGTCACTCGCCCCTATTCCGCCGAGGATGTGGTGCGCCTGCGCGGTTCCGTTCCGGAAGCCAATACCCTGGCGACCCGCGGTGCCGAGAAGCTCTGGAAGCTGGTCAATGGTGATGCCAAGAAGGGCTACGTCAACTGTCTGGGCGCCCTGACCGGTGGCCAGGCCATGCAACAGGTGAAGGCCGGTATCGAGGCCATCTACCTGTCCGGCTGGCAGGTCGCCGCCGACAACAACACCAGTGAAGCCATGTACCCGGATCAGTCGCTCTATCCGGTGGATTCCGTGCCGACCGTGGTCAAGCGCATCAACAACACCTTCCGCCGCGCCGACCAGATCCAGTGGCAGAAAGGGGCCAATCCGGGCGATGCCGACTTCGTCGATTACTTCGCGCCTATCGTGGCGGATGCCGAGGCCGGTTTCGGTGGCGTGCTCAACGGCTACGAGCTGATGACCGCCATGATCCGTGCGGGTGCCTCCGGCGTGCACTTCGAGGACCAGCTGGCCTCGGTCAAGAAGTGTGGCCACATGGGCGGCAAGGTACTGGTGCCGACCCAGGAAGCGGTGCAGAAGCTGGTGGCCGCTCGCCTGGCTGCTGACGTGGCGGGTGTCCCGACCCTGGTCATCGCGCGTACCGATGCCAATGCCGCTGACCTGATCACCTCCGATGTCGACGACTACGACAAGCCGTTCCTGACCGGTGAGCGCTCCGACGAAGGCTTCTATCGTGTCAATGCAGGCCTGGATCAAGCCATTGCCCGCGGCCTGGCCTACGCGCCCTACTCCGACCTGATCTGGTGTGAAACCGCCAAGCCGGACCTCGAGGAGGCGCGCCGCTTCGCCGAAGCGATCAAGAAGGAATACCCGGACCAGCTGCTGGCCTACAACTGCTCGCCTTCCTTCAACTGGAAGAAGAACCTCGACGACGCCACCATCGCCAAGTTCCAGCAGGAACTGTCGGACATGGGCTACAAGTACCAGTTCATCACCCTGGCCGGTATCCACAACATGTGGTTCAACATGTTCGATCTTGCCTACGACTATGCGCAGGGCGAAGGCATGAAGCACTACGTCGAGAAGGTGCAGGAAGCCGAATTCGCCGCAGCCGAGAAGGGCTACACCTTCGTGGCGCACCAGCAGGAAGTCGGCACCGGCTACTTCGATGACATGACCAACGTCATTCAGGGCGGCAACTCCTCCGTCACCGCACTGACGGGCTCCACGGAAGAAGACCAGTTCTAGACCGCTGACATCACGGCATGGCACCTCGCAATGACCGGATTGCGCGAGGTGCCACTCGCAGACTGACCGAAGCCCGCTCACGCGGGCTTTTTCGTGCTTTACGCCTTGAATGCCCGCCGCGAATGTCCACCATCAGCAACGAACGCCCCTGCGCTGACATTCACTCGGTATGGCTCAAGAAGAAGTGCTCACGCGGAAGTACTTGCGTGGCAGCACTCATGCGCCGGTACTCACGTGGTCGGTACTCACGCGGTAGCACTCACGCGACCGGGAAGTGCAGAAGTTGCGTCACCTCAGCGTTTCAGGTCGGGAACCCGTCATGGTCGACGTGGTCTATAATGTTAAGAAACAGTGTTCTCGCACGCCCGTCGTGACAAGAACCTGCTGGCGGCCCAAGGAAGTGATCGCCTACCTGAGCCTTGCTCTCTCAGCCTCAGCATTCTCCATCACAACCTCAAGCTGCACCGCATCATGCGAGGAGACACACCATGACACTCTCACTGACTCACAAACGATCGACTGGCGCACGCCGCTGGCTGCCCGTGATCGCACTCGGCGTGCTGACGCTTGGCGGCTGCGCGAACAGCGACATCTACTCCGGCAACGTCTACACCGGCGATCAGGCCAAGCGCGCACAGTCCGTCAGCTACGGCACCATCACCTCGCTGCGCCCGGTGCAGATCCAGGCACAGGATGAAGGCAGCGGCGTGCTCGGTGGCCTGGGTGGTGCGGTCGTCGGCGGCCTGCTCGGCAGCCAGATCGGCGGCGGCTCCGGTCGTGCGATCGCCACTGCCGCGGGTGCCATCGGCGGTAGCGTGGCCGGCAAGTCGATCGCTGACAATGTCGACCAGATCGACGCCTACGAGATTGAAGTCCGCCGCGATGCCGGCGACAGCCTCATCGTCGTCCAGAAAGCCGACACCGCCTTCTCGGTTGGCCAACGTGTCCGCCTGGTCGGCTACGGCGCCAACCTGAGCGTCGCGCCTTACTGAGTCTCTCGACGGCTGGCGCTCCCTTGCCGGGACGCCAGCCGTTCTGATTCTGCGCCTTCAGCGACGCCTGTCGCAGCCCTGCGCGGGAAACGCCGCCACGCTCTCCCCATCTCGCCTGGCTCACGCATCCCCGCCTCTCTCGCGTCTCTCGCACCTCTCGCGCTCTGCATCTCCCACACGCCCCACCCCCTCGCTTCGCTTCGCATCCCCTCCCTCGATCTCACACAGGCACGGCTCGCCGCAGTGGGCGATATGCAGACTGCCTATTGATTAACAGGCTATGAAATCGGGATTTTTTGTGCAAAGTTATACGCCTGCAGCCTAACTTGACTCTGTACACAACTACCCGTCCCAGGAGTTGCGATGCGTCCCGTCACTGCCCGTCCGCCAGGTTCTCGCCCAGGCACCCGCAAGCTGTCTTGTGTCACGTCTTCTTCAAGAAACGCTCCCCGCGCTTATCCCAGTCCAGTCAATGAGAACCCTGGCGGTACCGCCGCCTCAAGCCATGCCCCGCAGATGGCGCCGGCCTTCTCGACCCGGCGCCTGGGCATGGCATTGATCATGCTGGGCGCGGTGGCATTGGCTCCCATGGTGGAGGCCGCCGAGGACGAGGGTGGCGTGCTGTCATTGAAGGTCGAGAACGACATTCTCACCTCCGGCGATGATGGCCATTACACCAACGGCTTTGCGCTGAGCTACACCTTCAAGACACCAGAGCAGCACTGGTCACGCTCATTCGCGGACTGGGTGCCCGGCTTCAGCGCGGCGCGATTGGACGCCACGGCCTACCGCTTCGGACAGCAGATCTATACCCCCAATGACATCAAGCGAGAGCAACCGGATCAGGATGACCGCCCCTACGCGGGCTACCTGTTCGGTGGCGTCTCGCTGTTCGCCGGTGAAGAGGGAGATGACTGGCGACGGGTGGACACCTTCAATCTGGATCTCGGCATCGTCGGCCCGGCCTCGGGCGCCAAGGATGCTCAGAAGGCGGTACACAAGCTGACCGGCAGTGATGAGCCGGAGGGTTGGGATCACCAGCTGCACAACGAGCCGGTGATCAGCACCGGCTGGCAGACGCAGCTATGGCTGCCGGCCAGGGCCGCAGGGCTGGAGGTGGAGTACGGCCCCTCGGCTTCCGTGGCGCTGGGCAATCTCTACACCTATGCGGGCGTCGGTGGCGGGGTACGCATCGGCCAGGGGCTGACCCGCAGCTACGGGATACCGACAGTGGCGCCGGCCCAGGGCGGCCGTCAGTACTTCCATCCCGACGGTGATTTCGCCTGGTACCTGTTCGCCAATATCGAGGGCCGCGCGATGGCCTACAACATGCTGCTGGATGGCAATGGCTTCGAGGACAGCGCCTCGGTAGACCGTCGCCCACTGGTCGGCGACCTGCAACTGGGCTTCGCACTCAGCTGGCAACGCTGGCAGCTGGCGTTCGTCAACGTGTGGCGCACTCACGAATTCGAGACGCAGCAGGAGAGCGATCAATTCGGCTCGCTGACGCTCTCGACCTGGCTATGACTCGGCGCTGAGCTGCAGGCGGCACTGACAAGACGCGATGGATGAGCAGAGCCTGATGAGAAGTGTCTGATGAGCAGAAACAGAAAGGCCGGGCAGATAGCCCGGCCTTTCTGTCTGCGGGAAACGTCATGCTTCCCGGAAGGTTGCTGCTGGTGAGATCAGTGCATCTTGACCTTGCTCATGCCCCAGCAGATCAGCTTGCCGCCGATCAGAACGATCAGCGCCAGCACGATCAATGCCATCAGCATGGAGACGGGATTGACGATGAAGGTCGCACCCAGAATACCCAGGGCCACGCCCCAGACGTAGCGGTCACCGCTATCGATGCTCAGAGCCTCCGGCAGGACACGCTTGACGGTGGCACCCAGCGAGCCTTCCCAGCGGTTCAAGCACAGCATGAAGATCGCAGCGAAGCTCACCAGCCAGATCAATGTCACGGTCATCGAAATTCTCTCCTGAAAAATAGGGTCGCATGGCGCCTGAGTTGTCATTTCCCGTCAGGCGACGGGACAGAGTGTGCAGAGCGAGGCCACCTCGGGCCGCGCGTCAGAATCCGCAATATCCGAGTAGGCAGAGTAACCAGACCCTGTGGCCCTCGCAAGCCATCGCCCCAACCTTGTCTGGCCGCCAGCAGCAAGGCCGCTGTGCGCTGACAGGGCAACCCCGCCAGACACCTGATAATCCAACCGTTTTGCCCCTTTGTTCACCGATGGCGTCGGGGGTGAGAAAAAACCCTGCCTCAGGGTTGAAATGCACGCCTGCGAGCGTCACCTATACTTTCAAGACAAGGTAACGTGCGCTGGATTGCCTCTCTGGCAATGTCATCAGCGGGCCAGGAGCCACGTGATACGCGGCTTTTTTCCAGTTTCCCCCCTGACAGTCACCTCAGGGGCACGTTACCATTGACGTTCATATACCTATCGAAAGGCTCTCATCATGCAAATCGCCCAGAATGCCGTCGTATCCTTCCACTACACCCTGACCAACAACGAAGGGGAAGTGCTGGATAGCTCCGAAGGTCGCGAGCCGCTGGCCTACATCCACGGCGCTGGCAACATCGTCCCGGGCCTCGAGAAGGAACTCGACGGCAAGACTTCCGGCGACGAGCTGAAAGTTGCCGTCTCTCCGGAAGAAGGTTACGGCGAAGTCCAGGAAGCCCTGGTCCAGGAAGTGCCGCGTGAAGCCTTCCAGGGTGTCGAAGACATCGAAGCTGGCATGCAGTTCCAGGCGCAGACCCAGGGCGGCCCGCTGATGGTCACCGTCACCAAGGTCGAAGGCGACACTGTCACTGTCGATGGCAACCACCCGCTGGCCGGCGAAACCCTGAACTTCGACGTGCAGATCACCAACGTGCGTGAAGCTTCTGCTGAAGAGCTGGAACACGGCCACGTTCACGGCGAAGGCGGCGTGGAGCACTAAGCTCCGCCTCTTCCCTCATCTGAGGCATCTCCCCGGATGAGCGCCTCCCACAGTGTGGGAGGCCGGAACCGAAAGCCCCGCGACTGAGTCATCAGTCGCGGGGCTTTTTCGTGTCTGGCTCCGTGTCGGCCTGACTGGCTTGGCGCGCTTGTCAGACTGGCTCAGCCCTCTCTTCACAGCCCTGATCACTCATGATTCCGGATCAGGCACCGCAGCTGGGCGGCGTGGCATCGCTGGAAAGGCTCAGGCCACGAAACAGCGCCGTGGCATCACCGCCGGCATTGTCACCGTCAGCCATCAGCGCCAGTCCGGCAATCTCGCTCGGCTTGCTGCCAAACAGTGACGCGTAATCAGCACGCAGATCACGCACCTCCGCCACCCACTGCCCCACCTTCTCATCACCGGATTCAACGGCCAGCAGCACGGCACGATCCGTGAAGGCATTGTCCCAATGGCTGCCTTTGGCTTCATTGCTGGACCAGACGTAATTGATGGCCTCGACCTGCCACGGCAGGATACCGGTCTTGTTGACCACGTAGAGACGCGCCGGATAGTCATCGCCGCCCTTGGTCTTCTCGTTCACGCTCGGGTAGATGCCATCCACCTGCCAGCACCATTTCAGATAGGGCGTCTCTTCAAGCGAGATATCCTGCTCCAGATAGCGCGCGGACGCCTGGCCCCGAGCGCGCGCCTCGAGCGCAGGTCTGCCATCGCGCTCCACCACGCGATAGGCCGTCTGGCCTTCGAAGGTCTTCTCGCCCCAGGCAAGAATCTGCGCAGGCGAGAAACTCCTGTCAGCCGCGTGGGTCACCGAGGGCAGTAGCGCCGCCAGCAGGCCGCTGGAGGCGACTGCCGCGAACAGGGGCAGGAATGATGGCAACTGACGGGAAGCAATCTTCATTGGCAGGACTCCGAGGCGCCTGAGCAAGGCGAGTGAGAAAGGTAACGAGCCGTATCATCAGCAAGGCCAGGTTCGCAGCGCATCATCTCCGGTCAGCATTGTGCGGATCAGCGCCATGCTGCTCGCATCGATCCTGGGCTCGCAAGGTGACATACCCTCCCCATACGCGCGTCAGTGTGGTCAGGATGCATGCCGCGGCGAAGATCCATGCCAACAATGCGAAATGCTGTGGCATCAGGCAGGCCAGTACGAAGAAGGCGATGGTCTCGGTGCCCTCGGTCAGGCCATCCAGATAATAGAAGGCCTTGCGCGTGAAATTGGGCCGCTCCAGCTGATGCTTGGCCGCCATGATGGCAAAGGCCAGAAAGCTCGAGCCCGTGCCGACGAAGGCGAACAGCAGCGCCACCGCCGCCATCGCATTGGCACCAGGGTCTGCCAGGGCGAAGCCCACCACCACGGCGGCGTAGAACAGGAAATCGAGACAGATGTCCAGAAAGCCACCGGCATCGGAGCTCAGGCCGGCATGCCGCGCCAGCGCGCCATCCAGCCCGTCCACCACCCGATTGATCAGGATCGCGACCAGCGCGAACCCGAAATGCCCATAAGCCAGCAACGGCAACGCCAGCATGCCGATGGCGAAGCCCGCGAGGGTCAGCTGATCCGGATGCAGACCGCGCGCCGCCGCACTTTTCGCAAGACGTTTCAGAGGCGGCTGTACCCAGCGTGAGGTCCACTTGTCCAGCATGTTGCATCTACTCCCATGAAGTCGTTGAGGTCATCGTCATTCCAGCGCCTGACAGGCGCTCAGCCGCGCGTCGGCGAGACCGAGCGCCCGGCAGGTACCGCACGCGCCAGCAGGTAGACCACCAGCGGCAGACAGGCCTGCAGGCAGGCGGCCACCGCGGTCAGGCGCGGGTCGGCCCCCGTCGCCAGCGCTAGGGTTTCGGTGGTCAGGGTCGGGACACGCCCGCCGCCCAGCACCACCGTCGGCACGTACTGCGCGATACTGACCGCGAAGGCCACTGCCCAGCTGATGGCCAGCGGCCTGAGCATCAGGCGCAGGCGGATACCGATCAGCACCTCGAGCCGTGAACGCCCCAGCAGGCGTGCCGCCTGCTCGAGTCGGGTATCGAAGCGTGCCCAGGGGCCGGCCAGCGTCAGCCAGGCGTAAGGCAGGGCGAACAGCAGATGGCCGATCACCACTCCCGCCCAACCGGGGCTGGCCCCCAGGCTCAACCAGCCGACCTGAAAACCGAACAGGAAGCTGGCCTGCGGCAGCAGCAATGGCAGATAGAGGCAAACCACGAAGCCGCGCAGGCGGCCACTTTCCCGTTCACGCTCGAACACCGCCACGCTGAGGATGACGGCCAGCGTCGCCACCAGCAGTGCCAGCCACAGGCTGTTGCTGAAGGCATCCCCCAGGCCAGCGAGGGCCTGGTGCCAACTCTCCCAGCCCCAGCGAGACGGCAACAGCGCAGGGAAGAACCAGCTTCTGGCCACCGATTTAACGCCGATCACCACGAAGGCGAGCAATGAGATCAGCGTGACCACGCCCAGCACTCCGCGCGCGACACGCCCGAACAGGGCTTCACTCGCCAGCGCCAGCCGGCTTGCACGCGCCGGGTGATGGCTCAGTGCCCAGTCGCGATGCCAGGTGAGCAGAGCACGCCCCAGCGCCGCGCCAAGCGCCATCATCCCGATCACCAGCAGGGCCAGCATCAGGGCGCCGACACTCGCCGGCAGGCGCGCCGACGGGTCACTGTCGCGCCACAGCTCGATCAGGCGCACCGCCAGCGTCGGCGTGCGTGTCGGCCCCAGCACCTGCGCCACATCCACCACCGCCAGCGAGTAGGCCAGCACCGCGCCAATGGGCAAGGCGATCGCGCGCATCACCTGTGGCATCAGAATGCGCCAGCGCAGCTGAGGGATGCTGTAGCCGAGCGCCTGGCCTGCCTGAAGCTGCGCCGTGACCGGCAGGCGTGACAGCGCCGTCTGCGCCATCAGCATCAAGAATGGCGCCTCCTTGAGCGCCAGACCGACCGCCAGCGAGATGCCGTGGGCATCCGGCAGCGGATACTGCGGCGGTACCAGCACCTCGAAGGGCGCCAGTAGCAGGCGCATCAGCACGCCACTCGGGGCGGCCAGCCACAGCAACCCCAGCGCCAGAGCCAGATGCGGCATCGCCAGTATCGGGGCCAGCAGGCGCTCCATGTGCTCACCGAAGCGAGTCCCGGCGGCCGCCGAGACCCACCCCATGGTCAGCAGCACCGCCAGCAGCGTACCGCCGAGGCCACTGACCAGCGTCAGTCGAAAGCCCTCCGCCAGCCCGGGCAAGGCCCACCAGCGTTGCCAGGCGACCGCCGAGACTTGCTCGAAGCCCAGCGTCGGCCACAGCCCGAAGGCCGGCGCGACCAGTCCAGCCAGCCCCAGCGCCGTCGGGCCGAGCAGCAACAGCAAGACGCCCCAGCGCAGCACACGGGCGGGCGTCAGCGGTGCATGACCAGTGGCGGGGGCGACACGCCAGCGGTCAGCGACCCATTGCGTCAATTGCGATAGCGTCGCGCCCACTCGGCCTCCAACGCATCGGTCCAGCTCGGGTGTGGCTCGCTGAGCGGAGTGCCCAACGCCTCGGGCGACATGCTGCCGGGCAGCTGCGGCAAGGCCTCGAAGGCGGCGCGCTCTTGCGGCGGCAGGCGGGCGACATCCAGCACCGTGTCATCGCCCCAGCGTGAGGGGTCGGCCTTGGCAGCCTGGGCCTCGGCGGACATCAACTGATTGATCCACACCAGTGCTGCGGCCTTGTGCGGTGCACTGGCCGGAATCGCCAGATAGTGCACATTGCCGAGAGTGCCGCCGTCATGGATATACGGCTCGATGGTCGGTGGCAGCCGCCCTTCCTGACGGGCGTTGGCCACTTCCTGGGGCACGAAGGTCAGCGCGATCCACACGCTGCGCTGAGCCAGCAACTTCATCTGCTCTTCGGCACCGGCTGGCTGACGCTCGCCCTGCGCCCACATCAAAGGATGCAGCGCATCGAGATAGTCCCACAGCGGAGCGGTCACCTCAGCGAACTGAGCATCACTCGCCACGGGGGATGCCAGCACCTCGCGCTGCTCTACTAGCATCAATTCAATCAAGGCCTGCTTGAGGAAGGTGGTGCCGTGGAAGCTGGGCGGCTGCGGATAGGTCACGCGCCCGGGATGCTCTCTGGCCACCTCCAGCAGCGCCTGCATCGAGCGCGGCGGCGATTCCAGCAGTGCAGTGTCATACATGAAGATCAGCTGCGCACGCCCCCAGGGCGCCTCCAGACCATCGGTGGCGAGTCCGAAATCGCGCGCACCGATCTCCTCGAGCAGATAGTCGCTGTTGGGCAGATGCTCGACGAAGGGCCCCCACACCAGCTCGGCCTGCTTGAGCGCACGGAAGTTCTCGCCGTTGATCCAGATCACATCGATGCTGCCGTCGCGGCGCCCGGCCGCCTTCTCGGCCAGCAGGGTCGAGACGCTCTCGGCGGTATCGGCGATCTTGACGTGGCGCACCTCGATGCCATGCCGCGCCGCCGCCGTCTCGGCCTGGGCGCGCAGATAGGCGTTGGTCGCCTCACTGCCGCCCCAGGCATGAAAGTCGATGCGTTGACCGCGCGCGCGCTCGGCGATCACCTGCCACTCGAGCGAGGCGAGCTCAGGGGTCGCGCGCCCGGCCTGCGCGTCTGCGGCATACGCCAGAGAAGCGGCCCAGGGACTGGTAGTGACGCCGGCCAGCAAGACCAGCGAGCCGCCCATCAGCGCCAGGGCACGACGGCGACCCGCCAGATGATTCGTCTTCATGAAGGGCTTCTCCTGATGGAAAAATGCCGCGACCCTGCACCTGCAGGCCCGCGGCATGATTCAGCGATTACTGTTTTTCGACAGCCACAGTCCGCTCGGCAGCATTTGCCTTGAGGGTCTTGGTCGGCTCGAAGCGGCCGTTGCGGCGCCAGGTGAAGTAACGGTCGAGCACCTTGAGCACGCCTTCCGGCTTGTGGGCATTCTTCCACATGCCCGCCGCGGCCTTGTTGGCCTCGGACAGCGTCGGATACGGATGGATGGTGGACAGGATCTTGTTGAGACCGATGCCATGCTTCATCGCCATGGTGAATTCGGCCAGCCACTCCCCTGCCGAGGCACCGACCAGCGTCACGCCGAGGATACGATCGCGTCCCTTCTCGGTGAGCACCTTGACGAAGCCTTCCGTCGCACGCTCGGCCAGCGCGCGATCACTCTCGCCCATCTCGTAATGCGTGACCTCGTACTCGTAACCCTGGGCCTTGGCTTCGGTCTCGTTGAGGCCGACACGTGCCACTTCCGGCTCGGTGTAGGTGACCATCGGCATGATACGGTAGTCGACCTTGAAGGTCTTCAGACCACCGAACAGCGCGTTGACCGCCGCGTGCCACGCCTGGTGGCCCGCCGCATGGGTGAACTGGTACGGACCGGCCACATCGCCACACGCCCAGATATTCGGCTGCAGGGTCTGCAGCGACTCGGAGACATCGATGGTGCCGCGCTCGGAGACCGCGATGCCCAGATCTTCCAGACCGAAGCCTTCGACGTTGGCTTCGCGCCCGATGGCCACCAGCAGCTCATCGAACTCGATCCAGCTCTCCTCGCCGTCGGGAGAACTCACGACCAGATGGCGCATCGGCTGACTGTCCTTGTCCTTGAGCACCTCGATGCGCGTGGCGGTGGAATTGACGCGCAAATCGACGCCCTCACCGGCCAGCTGCTCGTGCATCAGCGCGCTGACTTCTTCGTCTTCACGCGGCATCACGCGCGGGGCACCCTCGATGATGGTGACGTGACTGCCCAGGCGCGCGAAGCTCTGACCCAGTTCCATGCCGATCGGGCCGGAACCCAGCACCACCAGACGCTTGGGCTGCACCTTGAGGTCCCACAGGTTCTCGGAGGTCAGCGGCGTGATCAATTCCATGCCCGGGATGGCTGGCACACGCGGACGGGCACCAGTGGCGATCACCACGTTGCGCGTGGTCAGCACGCGACCATCGACTTCCACTTCCCAGGGCGTCCTGAGTCTGGCGTTGCCGGTATGCACTTCCACGCCGAGGCCTTCGTAACGCTCGATGCTGTCATGCGGTTCGACACTCTCGACCACGTCATGCACATGGCCCATCACCTTGGCGAAATCGATTTCCGGCTCGTTGGCGGTGATCCCGAAGCGCTGGGACTGACGAATCTCATGAGCCGCACGCCCGGCACGAATCAGCGCCTTGGAGGGCACGCAGCCGGTATTGAGGCAGTCACCGCCCATCTTGTGGCGCTCGATCAGCGCGACACGCGCATTCACGGCAGAGGCGATATAGCTGGTGACCAGCCCGGCGGAACCGGCACCGATGACGACCATGTCGTAATCAAAGGTCTTCGGCTTGTCGAAGGCCGCCTGCTGCTTGCGCTTGCGCAGCACGCCGACGATCTTCTTGGCGATCAGCGGGAAGAGGCCCAGCGCGATGAAGGAGGCGATCAGCCCCGGCGAGAGGATGCCGGACAGGGATTCCAGCTGGCCCAGCTCACGCCCGGCGTTCACGTAGATGGCGGTGCCCGCCAGCATGCCCAGCTGGCTTGCCACGTAGAAGGTGACCACGCGCATGCGGGTCAGGCCCATCACCAGATTGACGATGAAGAACGGGAAGACCGGCACCAGGCGCAGCGTGAACAGATAGAAGCCGCCTTCGCGCTCGACGCCACGGTTGAGGGATTCCAGCTGACGGCGGAAGCGCTTCTCGATGCTCTCGCGCAGCAGAGTGCGGGAAATCAGGAAGGCCAGCGTCGCACCGATGGTGCTGGCGAAGGAGATCAGCAGCAGCCCCCAGCCGAAGCCGAACAGCGCGCCACCCAGCAGCGTCAGCAGTGCTGCACCGGGCAGTGAAAGCGCCGCCATCGCCACGTAGACGACGAAGAAGGTGCCCGCGACCTTGTACGGTGATTCCGCGAACAACGCCTGGAATTCGGACTGGCTGGCCTTGAGGCTCTGCAGAGTGAAGTAATCCTGTGCCCCGCTGGCAAAGAAGACCACGATGGCAGCGACGATGGCGCCCAGAAGCAGTAACTTGCGTTTATTCACTGGCGATTTCCTTTTCGATTCCTGCCGTCATGGGCATGTCATTGGGATGTACCGTGTCCTTACGAGGCATGTCGCTGACTGGATGCACTGATTCGCGTAGCGGAGTGAATGGCAGTGGCTTGATCACGACAACGGTAACGTTTCATTCTGCATGTTCGCATCCATCCCACGTTTATTCGCGTAGAAACCTATACAGGCAGTGAGGACTCAACAGCGCCAGTCACCTCACGGCTCACCGAGACATGGAGATTTCCGTGTACTCATCTCGAAGGAATGACGCCTTTCCCGGAGACACCATGACCCGATACACGCGAATCCCCTTCCCTGCGATCAGACGTCTCACGCCACTGGCAAGCCTCCTCGGCGGCCTGCTGCTTGTCGGCCACGCCCATGCCTTCGACCCGCAGACAGCGCCCAAGGGCGTCGCCGAGGGTGTCGCTCAGGGCCAGGAAGTCGCCATCTTCGCCGGTGGCTGCTTCTGGTGCATGGAAGGCCCCTTCGACAAGCTTGAGGGTGTGATCTCGACCACCTCCGGCTATACCGCGGGCGAACAGGACAACCCGACCTACAAGCAGGTCTCCGCGGGCGGCACCGGGCATACCGAAGCGGTCAAGGTGGTCTACGAGCCGGAAAAGGTCAGCTACGACACCCTGCTGGAGGTCTTCTGGCACAACATCGACCCGGTCGCGGTGGACCGCCAGTTCTGTGATGCCGGCACCCAGTACCGCAGCGGCATCTATCCCCTCGATGAGGCCCAGCGTGACGCGGCAGAGGCCAGTCGCGATGCGCTGAAGGACAGATTCCCCGAAGGCATCGCCACCGAGATCGAGGCGGCAGGGCCCTGGTATGCGGCCGAGGACTACCATCAGGACTTCTACAAGAAGAACCCGGTGCGTTATCGCTTCTACCGCGCCGGCTGTGGCCGCGATGATCGTCTGGAAGAGATCTGGGGTGACGACGCGCCCGCGCACTGATCTCGCCCTCCAGGCCCTCTGAACGACAACGGCTCGCCATCTGGCGAGCCGTTTTCAGTTGCATGCTCTGATTTACGTGCCCTGCTCTCTATTCTGCGGTCTGCTCTGCTCTCTGATCTTCCATCAACCCTGCTCTCAGGCTCAATACTGCGTGGTGGCCCGGCGCCAGCACAGGATCGCCAGCGAGAAGGTCACCGCCAGCACCAGTACGCTGGCCATGACCACCCCGGGCCAGCCGGCAGCCTGCCAGAAGGGTTCCAGCCAGAAGCCGCCGAGACTCGCGCCCAGATAGTAGGCGGTCAGATACAGCGCACTGGCACTGGCCCGCGCGCCCTCGGCATTGCGCCCGACCCAGGCTGAAGCTGTGGCATGCGCGAGGAAGAAGCCGAAGGCATTCAGACTCAGGCCGATCAACATGCCGATCAGCGAGTGACTCAGCGTCAGCAGCGTGCCGAGCATCACGATGCCGGTGCCCAGCATCATGGTCAGTGCCTGACCGCGTCGCTGAGCGATCGCCAGCGCGGCCTCGCCGTCCTCAGCCGCACCTCCCGGTACCAGACGCCGTGCCAGCCGGCCAGACTGGGAGGCGCCGAAGGTGCCCGCCAGATAGGTCAGGAACAACAGCCCCAGCCATTGACTGCTGAGCGACCAGGGCGCCTCACTCAGCCGGAAGGTCATGTAGCTGTAGAGATTGACGAAGATGAAGAAATTCAGCCCACCGAGCAGGAACACCGGCCACAGACGAGGATTGCGCAGATGGCGACCCAGACCTGCCAGCATGCTGCTCAGCTTGAGCGGCTGGGCGACGAAGCGTCTCTGGCGCGGCAGCAGCTGCCATAACGCCCCCAGCACCAGCAGGCTGACGCCGCCGATAGCGGCGAAGCTGGCCTGCCAGCCCCAGTGCTCCGCGATCACGCCCCCCGCGACCCGCCCCGAGATGCCGCCCAGCGAATTGGCACTGATGTAGAGCCCCACCGCCACCATCAAGGCGGGTTGCTCCATCTCGTCACTCATGTACGCCACTGCCACCGCCGGCAGGCCGCCGAGCAGAAAGCCCTGCAGCGCGCGCACCGCCAGCAGCGACCAGAAGCCCTCGGCGAACAGTGCCAGCCCTGAACAGGCCACCCCGCCGGCCAGGGTCCACAGCAGAATACGCCGCCGCCCCAGCGCATCGGACAGCGGGCCGAACACCAGCAGTGCCATAGCCAGCGTCAGGGTGCTCACCGACAGGGACAGACTCGCCTGCAGCGAGCTCAGGCCCAGATCCGTCGCCAGCAGCGGCAGCAGCGGTTGCACCAGATAGAGGTTGATGAAGACCACGAAGGAGCCCAGGCACAGCGCCTGGGTCATGCGCCGCCAGTCACGCCCGCGCGCCTTGAGCGGCTCGGGCAGCTCGGACTGTGTGGCGGAAACCGAGGCGGCGGAATCGGGGGAAGAAGACGCGGAAAGCGATGAAGCCATCAGGTACCTGCACTCAATCAAGCATGGGGATGGCGCCAGTCTGCGCCGCGCGCTCGCATCAGTAAAATAGCTCGACATGATGCTGGCCATCAGCAAAGCTGATGACAACGGCGACACAGGGATGTCGCAAACTGCGCCGAGAGGAAGCAGCGCTGATAAAGGACTTCGCGATCAACAGGACCCCGCGATGAAACTGCCCTTCGATCTGCGTGCACTGGAGATATTCGTCAGTGTCGTCGAGCACCAGAGCTTCACCACTGCCGCTCAGGCACTCAGCCTGGCCCAGTCAGCGGTCAGCCAGTCGATCGCCGGGCTCGAAAGCCGGCTGGGCACGCAACTGCTGGTCAGGGGCTCACGCGGTCTGCGCCTGACACCGGCCGGCGATACGCTGCTCGAGCATGCCCGGCCCCTACTGCAACAGGCACAGCGCGCGGCACTGGCGATGGCGGAGCTCGAGGGGCTGGTCAAGGGCGAGGTGCGCATCGGCGTCTCCTCGATGCTCGGCTCCTACTACTTCCCGCCCCTGTTGATGGCATTCAAGGCACGCTATCCCGACATCAAGCTCAGCGTGATCGAGGGCGGCACCCTGAGCCTGCGCCGAATGATCGACAATGCCGAGCTGGACCTGGGCGTCATCGTCGAGGATCAGCTCGGCACCGACACCCACGGCCTGATTCGACGCCACTTCCTGAGCGAGGAAATGGTGGTCTGCCTGGCGAACGATCATCCGCTGGCCGCCCGCACGCAGATCAGCGTCGAGGAGTTCTTCGCCGAGGAGCTGGTGGTCTTCAAGCGCGGCTACTTCCATCGCGACTTCATCGAGCGCCTGGCCAGCCAGCATGGTCTCGCGCCGAGCATCGCCTTCGAATCGAACCTGATCGCCCTCAACAAGGCGATCGTCGCGCGTGGCTTCGGGATCACCACCTTCCTCAAGCGTGTGGTCGAGGATGACCGTGAAGAGAACAACCTGACCGCCGTCTCCTTCGATGAGCCCGCCTGGCTTGAGCTGTCACTCGCCTGGCGCCGCGAGCGCGGCCTGTCACGTGCCGAGCAGGCGCTGGTCGATTTCGTCATTGAACACTCGGCGGCCGGGAGGCTCGCCCCGGATGCCTTGAGCGCTGATGATCAGGCAAGCAGCACTACGCTGAAGCCCCCTTCCTGAGCAGTGGCTGACATTTGCCGGGGCTCATAAACGACATCACCCGGCCAGGGCCGGGTGATGTCGAAGAAGACACTTGTCTATTCAAGGGCCTGTCTATTCAAGGGCTTGTCTGTGTCAGCGCTTGTCTGTTTCAGTGCCAGCGTGATCGGCTCACTGACTGCGCATGGCCAGCTTCATCTGCATGGCCTCGTAGGGCATCGGGCGACGCGACTGCCAGTAGTGCTGGGACCAATAGACATTGTCGAGTCGCGACAGCTTCACGCCACGCGAGGTGGAGGCATGCAGGAAGTAGCCGTTGCCGACGTAGACCCCCACATGGTTGTAGCGACGCGAGGGACGGAAGAAGACCAGATCACCCGGCTTGAGCTGCGACTTGTCGATGCGCTTGCCACGCTTCACCTGGTCGGTGGTGGTGCGCGGAAGATCGATGCCGAAGCCATCACTGAAGACATGCTGCATCAGGGCGGAACAATCGATGCCGCGGGAGTTGGTTCCCCCCAGACGATAGGGCGTCCCGGCCCAGCGGTCATGCTCTTCAAGCAGGACATCGCGGATGCTCGGCCCTGACATGGCGTAGTCCTGCGACTCGGCGGCCGGCTGGGACGCGGACTGGCGATAGCGCTTGAGCTTCGGCAGTTCCGGCAGGTCCACATCGTAGTAGGCCACATCATTGGACGGTGTTGAGTGACTGGCACAGCCTGCCACACCCAGTGGCAGGATCAGAAAACAGCATAATAACGCGTGGCGCATCCAGCATTCCTCGTCGTGGGCCCGGCGCTGGAAGGGTGAAGGTGAGCAGCGCTTGCGGACGGCGATAACCATTGATGCATGACGATGATCGTTGATCGATCAGGGGTAACACGGCGACTATCTGACAAGGTGGGCCGGATCAGGCAGCAGCACACATTGCAACACGATGACGACAGTCAGATGACAAACTCAATTCGTTCGCAGGATAGTAGTTCATGTTTCCGCAAACCGTATGCCATTGCCGCACAAGTTAGACCAAAGCATCAGAGAAAGTGCCCCCCTGCCGCTCACCCAACCTGAATTGAATCCCGCTCAGTGCAACGTGCGAGCGTCTCCGCTCAGCACATCCAGATGCAACGCCGGCCAATGCCCCGGGCGCGCGCCCGGGAAGTCGAGACTTGACCAGGCACCGGCCAGCGGTGGCGCCGCCGTCAACCACTGGATGAGCGCATCGCGGAAGCCGCGCAGGAAGCTGTCACGCTGGTCGGTGTCGCCCATGAAGAAGGCATAGCCGGCGAACAGTCCCCGGGCATATTCCTTCCAGCTGCCGTAGTGGTCGCGCGCCATTGCATAGGCGCTGTCCAGATAGGCGGTGAAGGTCGCGTCGTCCAGCCAGCCCAGCTGGCGCCCGGCAATCGCGAGGTCCACCATCTGGGCGATGTCCCACGCCGCCATGTCCAGCTCGTTGCAGCGCGCCTCGTTGTCCCTGACGCGACGCAGACGGTCCAGATGCACCTGCTCATCATCGCCGCGCTCGGCGCTTTCCAGCACGTCGATCTCATTGTCGAGACGGGCGCGATTGAGGGTGTAAGGGCCGTAATTGATCTGGTATTCATCCCGATCACCGGCATCGCGCAGGAAGTCGAGGAAGCCCTTGAGCGCCTCGGCATTGGCGAGACCATAATGACCTTCGAGCCAGCCGCTGAGTTCCTCGACGCCCCGCCCGTACTCGACCATCGGCTCACCCCAGCACGGCGTATTGAGCGGACCGCTCAGCGCCAGCGCCGTGAAGCGATCCAGACTCGGACGCAGCCCCGGCTCCTGCCAGTCGCTGGCGCGCCAGTCGAGCCAATGGAACAGGCTGCCGGGGTCATCGAGATGCCAGCGGATCTCGTTGACCAGCGGATGATCCTCGAGTTCCGGCACCGCGGATTCCCACACCGCCCAAGCTTCCAGCAGACGCATGGCGTCCGGATAGTAGCGGCACAGGGCACTGCGCAGACGCTCGGCACACTGGGCCAGCTCATCGGCCGGGAAATCACCGCTGTCCTGGACCATCAGCAGGTAGAAGGCGTACTTCTCGGCCATCACCACGCTGGCGGGATAGCGATGACAGACGGCCAGACGCTGTCGGCGTTCCAGCTCGACGGCATCGGCACGCCCGAAGGGCGTCTGGGCGTCGGGCAAGGCACCACGCGCGGCATCGGCGGCCAGCTGGTTGAGATGATGCGCCTGCGCCGGCAGCCAGAAGCGCGCCATGCCCTGCACGCCATCGCGGGTGTCCAGCGCCAGCGTCTCGTTGAGATATTGGCGTGCCTCTTCGCGGCGCGCCGCATCGACCTCGGCGACAAGCCCCTGACGATAGAGCAGGTCCGGCTCGCGGATACTGGCGATGGCCAGCACCCAGTGGCGGCTGTCATTGCGCCACGCACGAATCGCCGCACGGCAGCGCTCACGCCGGGCGGCAGGCAGCAGCGCATGCAGCTCGCAACGCAGCGGCGTCAGCGGCGACGCCATCAGCGGACGCCAGTCACTCTCGGTGTCGCGGGTCAGATCGACACCCTCGAACAGACTGCGACCGCGCTGATAGGCGCGGGCCACGCCCTGCCAGTCGGCATAGCGGCGCACCAGCAGGTCGATGCCGTGGGCGGCGAAGTCCTCGCCCTCCTCACGACTCAGCCAGCCGGCACATAGCCCGGCGAAGGCGAGATCGACCAGACGCAGCCAGTCCCAGGCGGCGAATTCCAACGGCTCGCCACGATCGAGATACTGCAGCAGCAGCTCGCCATAGGCCGTCGGTGACGGGGGCTTTTCCAGCCCGCCATCGGCGACGTCGATGCTGGAGGAGGCATGCGCGGGGGCGCCCTTGCGCCCTTCCGTCTTGCGTTCGGCCTCTTCCTGAGCCGCATCCGCTTCCAGCTCATCCAGCCACTTGGCACGCTCGCTGTCGCTGGCCGTCATCAGGCGTGCGCTGTCGATGTCCCAGCCATAGCGATGCCCCTGCGAGGCCAGCCACAGCAGCAGTCGAATCAGCTCATCACGCCCGGTGATCGCCCAGGTCTCGGCCAGCCAGCGCGTGACGTCCGGCCAGTGCGCCGCGGCGTCAAAACCGCTGGCACCGTCCTCGTGCGGGCCGCTGTCATCGGTGGTCAATGTCTGACCGCCGAGCCACGGCGAGAAGATGGCGCGCGCCATCCAGACCCGGTCGCGCTCGCCCTGAGGCCAGAGCTCAGTAACCGCCACCGGAGGCTGTGCCTCCAGCGCTTCCTGCAGACGCGGCCAGGTGACGCCGGCGTCTTCGTGCTCCAACTGAGACAACGCGAGGCTGGCCTCGAAGAAGCCATCATCGCCTCGCGTCCAGCCCGCATCGCTGCGCGAATGAGCCAGGGCCTTGAGCCAGTCATCCAGCGAGGCGAAACGCCCGCCGATCGCCGTGAGCAGACGTATCAGCCAGGCACGCGTGCGCGCCTCTGACAGCCAGCCGGCGGTACGTGCCAGCGCCAGCAATTCCAACGCCTCCAACTGGTGCAGCGGGTCCGGGGTGTCATTGGGGAAGGCCTCCAGCAGACGCCATCCCAACTCGCCCGCATCCGGGACTTCCTGGGCCTTCAGACGCGCGCACGCCTGGGCCGGTGTCCACACCGTTTCCGGCGCTGCACTGAAACCCCAACCGCACAACACCAGCTGTTGCCCCCACCAGGCACTCAGGGGTTCGACCAAGGCACACCTCACGACTCGATAGGATTCGACTGACGCAACACTTGCGACCGGGCAACTCGCAACCGGCGGCGCATAGTGTAACGGAAAGGGGCTTGCGGCGATGCCCCTCACGCAGGATAGCGAGCACGAACCACACCATGACGCCCGATGACAAAGGCACTGTCATCGGGCGTCATGGTGTGGGTGGCCGCGACTGCGCAGACCAAGATTACCGCATTATCATCACATCAGGATGTCTTCATGGACTTGTTGCCGGTCGGGATGCGGAAGAAGGCGCAGTACGCCACCGGCAGCACCACCAGCGTCAGCAGGGTCGCCACGCCCAGCCCGAACACGATCACCACCGCCATGCTCGAGAAGAAGGCATCCGGGAACAGCGGAATCATGCCCAGCATGGTGGTGATGGCCGCCATCGACACCGGCCGTACACGACTGACGGCCGCCTGCACCACCGCCTGGAAGCGATTCTCCTGCTCATCGAGCTGCACGTTGATCTCCTCCACCAGCACGATGGCGTTCTTGAGCACCATGCCGATCAGGCTCAAGGTGCCGAGCAGCGCCATGAAGGTGAACGGCGCGCCGAACACGATCAGACCACTGACGATACCGATCAGCGTCAGCGGCACGATGGACCAGATGGCCAGCGCCTGACGCAGGTTGGAGAACAGCAGCACCGTGATCACGAACATGCCCAGCAGCCCCATCGGCAGCGAGGAGAACAGCGCCTCCTGAGCTTCGGATGAGGTTTCGTACTCGCCACCCCACTCCAGGTGATAGCCCTCGGGCAGCTCGATGGCCTCGATCTTGGGACGGATACGCCCCAGCACGCTGGCGGCCGTTTCGCCGGACAGCGGCATGGGCTCGGCGTAGACCGCCAGCATGCGCTGACGATCGCGACGCTTGATCAGCGGGTCGCGCAGCTCGGTCTCGAGCGGCCCCATCACCGAGCCCGCCGGCACGTAGGTCTCCTGCTCATCGCTCCAGACGTTGAGGCTCGCCAGGGTATCGAGGTCGAAGCGCTGACGCTCTTCACCGCGCAGCAGGATCGGGATCAGCTCGGAGCCTTCGCGATAGACACCGACGCTCTCGCCGTCGCTGTTGATCAGCAGCGCCTGATGCAACGAGTCACGCGTCACGCCGACACGCCGCGCCTGATCATCCAGGAATTCGGGCTCGATGCGATTGACGCGATTGCGCCATGACAGACGGATGCTGTCGGCCAGCGGCTCCTCCTCGAAGACGCTACGCACCTTGCCTGCCAGCTGACGCAGCACTGCGGGGTCTTCGCCGTAGAGGCGCGCCTCGAGACTCGCCTTGGCCGAGGGGCCGACCTGCAACGCCTGCACCTTGTACTCGACTTCAGGATACTCGGCGCGCACCAGGCGTATCACCTCCTCCATGCGCGCTTCGCGACTGGCCCGGTCCTGAGTCTCGACGATCAGCTGCCCGAAGCTGGCATAGCTGTCTTCCGGCGAGTAGGTCAGCGTGAAGCGCTGGGCGCCCCCGCCGGTGACGCTGGTGACATGATTGACCTTGTCCATCTTGAGCACCTGCTGCTCAAGGTCCGCGATGCGCGCTTCCGTCGCCAGCACATCGGTGCCTTCCGGCATCCAGACATCGACGAAGAACAGCGGGGTCGAGGCATCCGGGAAGAAGGCATTCTTGACCTGACCGAAGCTCATCACGGCCGCCACCAGCAACGCCACCGCGCCCCCCAGGGTCAGCCAGCGCAGGCGAATCGCCCAGCTCAGCAGGCTGCGGAAGCCACGGAAGATGACGCCACGATAGGGGTCTTCCTCCTGATTCTCGTCCGTGTCGCTGCCTGCCGTCTCCCGCGCTTCGCGGAAGAACATGTCGAAGAAGAACGGTGTCAGCGTCAGGGCGGTGATCCAGCTCAACAGCAACGAGTAGCACAGCACCCAGAACAATGACCCGACGAACTCGCCGGTGGCATCCGGCGACAGACCGATGGGCGCGAAGGCGGTGATCGCGATCACCGTGGCCCCCAGCAGCGGCATGCGGTTCTGGTTGACGACCTCGAAAGCGGCCTGGCGCTTGGTCTTGCCGCGCTTGAGACCGATCAACATGCCCTCGGTGACCACGATGGCGTTATCCACCAGCATGCCCAGCGCGATGATCAAGGCCCCCAGCGAGATCTTCTGCAGCTCGATGCCATGAATCGACATCATCACGAAGGTGCCGAGAATGGTGATCAACAGCACCAGCCCCATCAGCACGCCGCTCTTGACGCCCATGAATACCAGCAGCACCAGAATCACGATGCCGACGGCCTCGGCCAGGTTGATCAAGAAGCCGGACACCGCCTCATCCACCACCTGGGGCTGGTGATAGACCGTGGTCAGCTCCATGCCCAGCGGCATGCGCGACTCAAGCTCGCCAAGACGCTTGTCGACCAGCGCACCGACCTCGACCACATTGACGCCAGAGGCGAACGAGATGCCCAGCGACAGCGCCGTCTCACCATCGGTGTGATAGAGGCGCGACGGCGATTCGGTGTACTCGCGGCTGACCGAGGCGATATCGCCGAGACGAATCAGGCCACCATTGCCGGGACGACCGACCACCAGACGCTCCAGGTCCTGCACGCTCTGGAACTCGCCACTTGGCTGCAGTTCCAGCGACAGGCCGTTCTGACGGATCCGTCCGGCGTCGCCGACCACGTTCTGGGCATTGAGCAGGTTGGCGAGCTGATCCGGCGAGATGTTCAGCGCCTGCATGCGATCACGATCCAGCGCGACGATGACCTGCTCGCTGCGCGCGCCGACGATGGAGACCTTCTTTACCCCCTCCACCAGCGTCAGCTCGCGCTGCAGGAAGTCGGCCTGGTCCTCGAGATCATGCGCCGAATAGCCCTTGCCGCTCAGGTTGTAGAGCAGCCCGAACACATCGCCGAAGTCGTCATTGACGATCGAGGAGCCACTGCCGGGCGGCAGGCTCGACTGGGCGTCATTGATCTTGCGGCGCAGCAGATCCCAGTACTGCTGCATCTCGCCTTCGCGCACGCTGCTCTCGAGCTCCAGCGTGATCTGGGAAAGCCCGGAGCTGTTGACCGAGCTGACGCGCTTGAGATTGGGAATCTGCTGGATCGCCTTCTCCAGCGGCAGCGTGACTTCCTCTTCCACCTGCTTGGGCGTCGCGCCCGGATACTGGGTAATCACCACCGCGTTGCGGATGGTGAACTCGGGAAATTCCAGCTGGCCGAGGCCGAAGAAGGAGGTCACGCCACCCACCGACAGCAGCAACACGACCATCCAGCTGATGACCTTGTGTCTCAGGAAATAATCGACCATGGATCAGAGCCCCGCTTCCTTGACCCAGGGACGCACAGGCTCCCCGGCTTCCATGCGACTGGCGCCCGCGGTGACCAGACGGTCACCGGCACTCAGTTCTCCCGTGATCACCAGCCCTTCGCCGGTGGCCTGCAGTACCGTGACCGGCACGGCCTCGACGGTGCCCTGGGCGCCAGCTTCCTGCTGCTTGCCCTCGCTCTTGCCGGCGTCCTCGTTGATCGTTTCGCTCACCTGAGCGTCACCGCCCTTGGGCACATAGCGCCACACCACGGCCTGGTTCGGGCTTTCCTCCTGAGTGACCACCGCCTCGATCGGCACGCGCCACTGGCCCTGGGTCGCCGCCGTCAGCTGCTGCATGTCCAGCTCCACGGTGGCGCTCATGCCTGACAGCACGGTGATGTCCTGCGGCTCCGGCAGCGTCAGGGTGACTTCATAGCTCAGCGAGCCCTCGCTGGCGCTGGTGTCGTGCTCCTTGTAACGGGCCGGATAGCGCGACTCGCCACTGCCGAAGCGCACCCAGGCCAGGGCGGCATCCTCAAGGCGCCCGGCCTCGGCACGCTCACGATCGATGGCGCGCACCTGACGCTCCGGCATGTTGAAGATCACGTCGATCTGACCCGGCTGCTGCAGCACGGCGATGGTTTCCTGAGCGGCGACCACCTGATAGTTGTCCACCGGCACGCGCGCGATCACCCCGTTATAGGGTGCCTTGAGATAGGTGTAGCTAAGTTGGTCCTGCGCCTGGGAATACTGGGCCTGCGCTGACTGGAATTCGGCCTGCGCCTCATCGAAGCGCGCCCGACTGATGGCGCCCTTCTCCACCGAGTACTTCATGCGCTTGTAGGTCGCCTGCGCCAGATTGAAGCTGGAGCGGGCATTGTTGAGCTCGCTTCTGGCATCGCGATCATCCAGGCGCGCGATCAGCTCGCCCTTCTCGACCTCCTGACCGGCCTGGACCTTGAGTTCACGCAGCTCACCGCCGATACGGAACGACAGGTTGGAGCGCTCCGAGGCCTCGACCACACCGGGGTAGCGCTGGATGACACCGCCGCCTTCATCCGACAGCGACAGCAACTTGACCGGATGCACCTTCTGCTTCTCCAGCGGCGCCTCTTCCTCGCTGCAGGCCGCAAGCCCGAGGGCCAGCACGAGTCCGGCGAACAGCTGAAGGACGCGGCCTCCCCGCCAGGCGAAAGGAGTACGCAGGTGTGGCTTGGCACCAGGTCGAAGTTTCATCAGCGGGCCCTTGAGTCGTTGGAATAAAATGGCACAAGCGAAAATCTGTCATCTGTCCGGCGTGCGCGCTTCGGGGCTGGCTGCCCTCACTGGCGAAGCGCGATCGCGTCCCAGGCCATCTCGAAGGCCTGGTCGAAGCTGGCATGACTGATGGCCGGCAACTGGCAACTGGAGCCCTGCAGCAGGCTGTAGATCGACCGGAACATGAACACCTCGATGAGGGCGAGATCGATCTGCTTGAGGATGCCGGACTGCTGGCCCAGCGCGAAGGCGTCCAGCAAGGGCGCGGCGCGCTCCTGATTGGCCACCCTCAGGGCGTCCTGCATATGGGAAGAGTGCAGAAACTGATCGTGAAAGAGGAACAACGCAGGCTGACGGCGCCCCAGCGCCACCAGGGCATTCCACACCCGACACAGTGCCGACTTCAGCTGCTGGGCGGCCGGCGACAGCGTTGACGGCTCGGCCTCGAATGCCTCTGCCGGCTCGGCCTGGAAGGCCTCGATGGCGACCGCGATGATGCGCCGGCTGACCTCGCGAAAGGTCGCCTCCAGCAGGTCATCCTTGCCGCGGTAGTAGAGATAGAGCGTGCCGGGCGACATGCCGGCGGCACGCGCGATGCGCGCCACGGAGGTCACGGCAAAACCATGCTCGGCCACCTCATGCAGCGTGGCTTCCAGCAACGCCTGCTGCTTGTGTTCATCACGATGGCGCATGGCCCGTCTGCCTCTGGTCTGTTCTGGTCTGTTCTGGTCTGTTTTGGTCAGTTCTAGTCTGATCTGGTCTTGAGCGAATCCTCACAAAATAAATGAACGTTCATTTATTTACAACCAGACATTGCGCGGCCGAGTGCGTGCACCCGCCTCGGCCATGCAAATCAGCTCATCAAAATCAGCTTATGCAAATTATCGTATCTAGCAGATCAAGCCGTGACTGAGGGTCAGAGGCGTCAAATACAAGGCCACTGAATGCCTGACTCGAAATGCCTGACTCGAAATGTCAGGCACGGAATGCCAGATACAGAATGTCAGAAACAAGAAAGCGCAGCTCATAGAGCTGCGCTTTCTAAAGACATCCACCTGAAATCTGACACGCGCCCGCGGCGCGTCTCAGCTCTCGGGATCGATGATCGCGATGATGTGGTCTTCCAGGTCCTGCTGGCGCACCGATACCTCGGAGACGGCGAAGCGTGACACCGAGACCCCGGCGCGCTTGACGCTCTTGGCATCCCCGGTCAACAGCGGGTGCCATTCGGGCAGCTCACGGCCTTCATTCAGGCGACGATAGCCGCAGGTTTCCGGCAGCCAGCGCAGCTTGCCCACCGTCTCGACATCCAGCGGGATGCAGCCCGGCACGCGCGTGGCGCGATTGGGATAATCGCGGCAGCTGACCTTGCGCACATCCAGCAGACGACAGGCGACATCGAGTACCGCGATATCGCCACTGTCTTCATCCTCGAACTTGAGCAGGCAGCATTGGCCACAGCCATCGCACAGCGCCTCCCACTCGGCGGTATTCAGCTCCGAGAGTGCGTGGCGCTCCCAGAAACGCTCACGCTTTCCGCCGTCAGGCTGCGGAACATCGCTCATCTTGCTCTCCTCGCCCTGCCGGGCAGCAGGGTCGTTTCATCAGTACGGTCTTGTCTGCCGGACAGGGCGTCAGTAATGCGTTTCCGGCGGCGTCACGCCAATCTCCTTGAGGAGATTTTCCTTGGCCGGCGGCATCTGCAGATAGAAGCCCTGCTCGCGAATCTTCTCGAGCACCGTGGTGCTGGCAACGCGCGCCAGCGGCTTGTCGGCACGAATCAGCAGTGTCATCAAAGGGGTCGGCGTGCCGAAGATGCCCAGCAGGGATTCCGGCACATCCTTGAGTCCACGCGCCTTCTCGACGTAGAGATACATCTCGTCCTTCTTGGCGCTCTTGTAGATCTCGCAGATCATCTTGTCGTCTGTCATCGGGCTACCCATCATCTTGCAGCGCTTGCGCGCATCAGCGGGCTCTCGCGTCACGGGCATGACCCGAGAGCTCACTACCGGTTTCTGGCCTGTTTCTGACCTGTGTTGCTGGCAGGCCAGGCTGCGCGAGCCTCGCGCATGCCCCTTGCAGTCTGGCCCACGAAAGCGGGGAGCGTCAGCTCTCGAGCGCCTTGGCCAGGCGCGCGGCCAGCAGCTCACCACGCCAGCCCTGCGCCAAGGGCAGCGGCTCGCCCTCGTAATCGGCGATCACCAGCGCTTCCATGTCACGGCGCTTGCCGAGAATCTCAGGCTTGAGCTGCTGTGCCTCCGCCACCGCATTGACCTCACGCTTGAGGCGCTTCATGCAGTTCTTCCACTCCGGCGCCAACGGCGACGGCGGCACGCGCGGCAGCTGACTGTCATCGAGCATCGCCACGTCCTTGAGCAGCGTCAGCACGGTGTCCCCGTGGCGCTTGATCTGCGGCGGATGCATGCCATCGACCTTGGCCAGCTCGAAGCGATTGGTCGGCAGTCGCTCGCAGATCCCGAACAGCTGCGCATCGGCCAGCAGGCGTGAACGCGGCACGTCGCGCAGACGAATCTGCTCCTCGCGCCAGTCACACAGCACCTGCCAGGCGGCCAGGCCACGCGGCGAGAGCTTCCACAGGCTGCGATGACGCTTCCAGTACTCCGGGTCCGGCGTGGCACCGCCGCTGCTGCCCGGGTCCCGGCAATCCTCTTCAAGCCACGCCATGCGGTCCAACTCGAGCAATGCATCACGCTGCTCGGACCACACCTGCGGCAGGAACAGCACGTCCAGCGCGGCGTAATCGCACTGCGCCTGACTCAAGGGGCGCTTGAGCCAGTTGGAACGCGTCTCTTCCTTGGGCACGGTGACGCCCACCACGCGCTCGACCAGACGCTGATAGCCCATTGAGGCTTCGCCGCCGGTCAGGCCTTCGGCGATCTGGGTATCGATCAGCGGCGTCGGCGCCACGCCCGCCCAGCGCAGGAAGACTTCCATGTCCTCGCCACAGGCGTGCAGCAGCTTGAGCGGACCCTCTGCCCCCAGCAGACGCTTGAGCGCCTCGCTGGCCGGCACCACGGTGGGGTCGATCAGGAAGATGCGCGGCGTCTTGCCGTCCGCACCGGGCAGCTCGCCGTCACGGGCGGCCATCAGCTGCACCAGTGCCGGAATCGGGAAGAAGGTCGACTCGCGGATGAATTCGGTGTCCAACGCCAGCCAATCGGCGCCTTCCAGTTCTGCACAGGCAGCGGCCAGCGCCTCGGGGGTCTCGACCCAGACGGCCTCGAAATCGAGTTCTGACAGCAGTGCGGTGGCGGGTTGATCACTCATCAGCAAGGAAATCTCGTGGTGACAGGCTTGCCCGGGCAAGCGGGAATTGAAGGTGACGGGCACTCGCCAGACACCGGGCGGTAAACGACCGCGGGCGTGGTGGTTCCTGACCACCACGCCCGCAGACGTGCTGCTGTAGTTGCTTTGATACCGAAGCTGCTTTGCTACCGAAGTTGCCTTGATGCCGGTGCCGAACAGCGTCGGCACCGGTATCGCATCAGATCTCGCCGAGGGTGAACGGCAGACGGCCGCTGAAAGCACGACTGAGCGTGCCGCCATCGACGTATTCAAGCTCCCCGCCCATCGGCACGCCATAGGCCAGACGCGTCAGCTTGAGCGGCTGCCCACCGTGCTGCACATCGCGAAGCTGCTCGGCGATGTAATGTGCGGTGGCCTCGCCCTCGACCGTCGGGTTGGTGGCCAGCACCAGCTCCTCGATCTGGCTCTCGCGGACGCGGGTTTCCAGCGCATCCAGCCCGATATCCTCGGGCCCGATACCATCCAGCGGCGACAGATGGCCGTGCAGCACGAAATAGCGCCCCACATAGCCACCCGCGCCCTCGATGGCGAGCTGGTCGGCGGGCGATTCCACCACGCACAGCACGCGCTCATCACGCCGCGGACTCAGGCACAGCTGACAGACCTCTTCCTCGGTCAGCGTGCGACAGCGCGCGCAATAACCGACGCGCTCCAGCGCCTCGCCCAGCACGCCGACCAGACGGTCGGCGCCCATGCGATCACGCTCCAGCAGATGCAGCGCCATGCGCTGTGCCGTTCGCGGGCCAACGCCCGGCAGCACGCGCAAGGCATCCAGCAACTGATCTACCAGCGGCGAAAATCCCATCAGAACGGCATCTTGAAGCCGGCCGGAAGGTTCATGCCAGCAGTCGCCTCTTCCATCTGCTTCTTGGAATTGACTTCGACTTTGCGCACCGCGTCATTGACGGCGGCCGCCAGCAGATCTTCCAGCAGCTCCTTGTCTTCTTCCATCAGGCTCGGGTCGATCTCGACGCGCGCGACGTCATGACGACCGTTCATGGTGACCTTGACCATGCCCGCGCCGGATTCGCCCTGGACTTCCGCCTTGGCGGCTTCTTCCTGGACCTTCTGCATGCGCTCCTGCATTTCCTGCGCCTGCTTCATGATGTTACCCATACCGCCTTTTCCACCGAACATGGCTCACCTCATCAATAACGTGTTGAACATGACCTAACGATAAATGCTGTCTGCCGGACGTGCCATGTCGTGGCACCTCCGGCCTGTGGTGTGCATGCCTTGTCGGCACACGCACCGCGAATCCGGGAAAGCGTCAGCGATGCCCGGCACCGCCGACACTCGGTCGAAACTGCCCAGAGCGTCAGAAATCGTCCGGCTCGAAGGAGTTGACGCTTTCCTCGATCAGACGTGCGCCCAGCTGTTGCTCCATGGACTGGATATGCGGGTCAGCACGCAAGGCTTCAACCGCGCGCACATGACGTTCGCCCAGCAGACGAATGCGACGACTGTGCGGCGTTTCCAGACCTTCCGGCAGCGGCGCGACGCTGATCTCCAGCACACGCTCCACGCCCTGGCCCGCCAGCGCCTTGCGAATGCGCTCCTGATGGACTTCGGCCATCATCGCCGACTGGGCGGGGTCCAGCCTCAACTTGAGGTGGGTGCCGTCATCGTGCTCGACCAGGCAATGCGCGCCGATATTGCGCGTGATGCCGCCCAGCCCCAGTGAGGGGAACAGCTCCAGCCACGCGGCGTGATTCAAGCGACCATCGGTACTCGGGGCGCTCGGCGCCGGCGTGGGAGCAGCCGCGGGTGCCGGCTCCGGTGCGGGAGCAGGCTCCGGCAGCGGTTGCGCTGCCACGGCTGGCTCGCTGGCGACCGGCTCGTTTGCGACCGGCTCAGACACGGCCGGCTCAGGCGCCGGCGGTGCAGCGGGCTCGGGCTGTGCTGGTGCTGACGTTTCAGCTTCAGCGGGCTCTAGCGCTGCTGGTACGGCTTCAGCGGGCTGCGGCGCTGCCATTTCAGCGGGCTGCGGAGCCGATGACTCAGCAGCCTCTGGCTGCGCCGGCGCGGAACCGAAGGCGGCACTCAGGCGTGACATCGCCGAACTGGGCGCAGCGGGCGCCTGTGCGGGAGCTGCCGTCTGTTCTGGCGCTGGCGCCGACACTGGCGCGGCCGCTGGCTGGGGCACGTCTTGCGCTACGTCGCGAAAGCCGGCATCCCGGGCGTCCTGCGAAGCGTCCTCCGTCGCCCACGGGGGCGGCTCGTCGGCCATCGGCGGATGTGCTTCGGTCGCTGGCGCGGCCACTGGTGCGGCAGGCTGAGGCGCGGGTGCCATCGGGGCTGCCGGTGCTTGCTGAGGCTGAGCCTGCTGGACAGGTGCCTGCTGAACCGGAGCTTCTTGAACAGGAGCCTGCTGAGCCGGAGCTTGCTGAACAGGAGCCTGTTGAACAGGCGCTTGCTGGACAGGCGCCGGAGCTTGAGCGCCAGGCGCGTTCGCACCCTCCGCCTGGCCGGTCATCGGCAGCGGCGTCTGCGCCGGGCGCGGCACGCCCTGCGGGCGGAAGGCCAGCATGCGCAGCAGCGTCATTTCCAGCGCGGTGCGCGCATCCGGGGCGTTGGCCATGTCGCCACGCCCCTGCAGGGCGATCTGGTAATAGAGCTGCACGTCTTCACCGGTGAAACGGCTGGCCAGCGCCAGCAGCGCATCACGGTCGCCATGCCCGTTGTCCAGTGCGCTCGGCACCATCTGGGCGATCGCCAGACGGTGGAAGACGGAGGCCATGTCATCCAGCACCCCGCCGTAGTCCGGCCCCTGCTCGGCCAGTGTCGCCACCTCCGCCAGCAGACTCGCGGCGTCCAGCGAGGCCAGACACTCCAGCAGCGCCAGCACATGGCGGTGATCCAGCGTGCCGAGCATGGCGGCGACATCTTCGCGCCGCACCTGACCATGGCCGAAGGCGATCGCCTGATCGGTCAGACTCATGGCGTCACGCATCGAGCCATCGGCAGCCTTGCCGAGCAGCCACAGCGCGTCTTCCTCGAAGCTGACTTCCTCGCGGGCGAGAATGTCGGACAGGTGCTCGACCACGCGCACCGGCGGCATGTTCTTGAGCGTGAACTGCAGGCAGCGCGACAGGATGGTGACCGGCAGCTTCTGCGGATCAGTGGTCGCGAGCAGGAACTTCACGTGGGGCGGCGGCTCTTCCAGCGTCTTGAGCAGCGCATTGAAACTGTGGGTCGACAGCATGTGCACCTCATCGATGAGGTACACCTTGTAGCGGCCCTGGGTCGGCGCGTACTGGACGTTGTCCAGCAGCTCACGCGTATCCTCGACCTTGGTCCGCGAGGCGGCGTCGACTTCGATCAGGTCGACGAAGCGGCCCTCATCGATCTCGCGACAGGTGCCACAAACGCCACACGGCCTGGAGCTGACGCCCTCTTCACAGTTCAGGCACTTGGCCAGGATGCGCGCCAGCGTCGTCTTGCCGACACCGCGGGTCCCGGTGAACAGATAGGCATGGTGCAGGCGCCCCTGATCGAGGGCATTGACCAGCGCACGGCTGACATGCTCCTGACCGATCAGTTCGTGAAAATTGCGCGGGCGCCACTTGCGCGCCAATACCTGATAGCTCATTGAGCGGGGCATTCCTTGGGCGATCTGAAACATGAGCTGAAACCTGCACGACCCGGCTGGGCTTTACCCCCGACGGTCGACAGACGGAGACCGATGACGAGGCCTCGCTGAGAATGCGCTCATTCTAGCGACTTGCCGTGTGGCTTCAAAGCACGATGCCACTTGCGTAGCAGGATTGAGGGCACGAGGCCGGATGACAGGCGTGGTGCTCGTCCCGAATTGCGGGCACGACGAAACGCCAAGCGGGGCTCGGGACAGGCAGGAGATGACAGATTCAGACAGCGAGGGTGTGGCGAAAGGCTTCAGGCAACGTAAAGCGAAGGGCTTGCAGGGGGGGCTTGCGAGGACTTGAGATAGAGCCTTGCACAGCAGGCGGGATGATTCGGACATTTCACGAGCAGCCACTTTCAAGGCCCTGAAATGGAGGCGGCCCCATCAGCCACATCCCGGCACACGCGTCAGCCACTACCGTTGCTCCCTTCCGGGCCTGGCGGGGTTTGCAGCCTAGCATTGCGGGAGGACCGACAGGGCCACCACAAATATGATCATTCGGTGAACTACCGAGCCAATCGCTTGAACTTCAAGCACTTGGCGTGATCAAGGCGCACACTATAACAGCGCATCGCCGCCCTCACAAGGGGAGATCACGCCACGGGCTATTGCGTCGCCTCACGCGCTCGGCGATGGCGGAAATGACGCGCCATCACCGGCAGCAACAGCATCAGGACGATCAGGCGCAGAAGGTGATGGAAGGCGACGAAGATCGGGTCGAGATCGAGCGCCACCGCCAATAGCGCCATCTCGCCGATACCGCCGGGCGCCAGGGCGAGAAAGGCCACATCACGCGGCACGCCCATCAGCTGATGGATCAGCTCGGCAAAGCAGCCCAGCACCGACAGCGAGATCAGGGTCGCCACGCCCGACTGGCCCATCACCCCGACCAGCACCCGCGGCGTAAGGCCCTTGAAGCGCGCCCCGATGGCGCAGCCCAGCACCAGCTGCATGACATCGGTGCCCCATACCGGTGGCGAGAAACGCACCACGTCGCCAAGCGACAGCACCAGCGCCAGCAACAGTGGCGCCAGCAGCGAGGCATTGGGAATGCGCAGTCGCCTGGCCAGGGGCAGCAGAAACGGCAGCACCGCGATCAGCCACAGGCCGCTTACCGCCACATCGCTGCCGATGCCGGGCGTGCCCGCCGCACCTTCCAGCACCCAATAGAGCGGCGGCAGAATCATGATCACCAGCAGCACCCGCAACGATTGCGCCACCGCGATGCGCTGCGGGTCGCCACCGATGCGCTCGCCGATCACCACCATCGCCGTCAGCGCGCCGGGCACCGAGGAGAACCACGCACTGGTGGCGTCAAAACCACAGCGGCGATACCAGGCGGCGCAGGCCAGCGTCGAGGCCCACACCCCCGCCAGCAGCAGCAACGCCGACAACCACCAGCTGGAGAGGTGCGAGACCAGCTCGGGCGAGACGCGCGCGCCCAGCGTCAGCCCCAGCACCCCCAGAAACAGGTTGCGCAGGCGGTCCGGTACGCCCAGCCTCAGCCCGGCCATCGCGCCCAGCAGATTGGCGACCAGCGGCCCCAGCATCCACGCCAGCGGCATGCCGGTGAGCTGGAACAGCCAACCGCCCACCACCCCCAGCGCCAGCGAGGTCAGCAGCGGCCTGAGCGGCGCGTCAGCCTTGAGCGAGGTGGCAGCCTTGAGCGACGTGACAGCCCTGAGCGACATGACAGCCGTGAGCCTATGGGCTGGCGAGAGACGAGAGGCGCGCGCCTTGAGGCGCTGCAATAGCGGAACGGATGGCATGCTGGCTTCCTTGTCAGCGACACGAAACAGGCCACCAATGATACGCTGGCGCAAGCGCCATTGGCTGCCTGTTTGAGGCAATATTGCGCCTTCAAGCGGCCATTGCAGGTCGCAGACCGGCCCTGTGCCTGACTCTCATCACTCTTGTCGCGTACCTGACGCGCCCTTGCGGAGCCCGGATGACTTCTCCCGACTCACTCCCCTCAGCGGCTGACGATTCAGCGGCTGACGCCTCAGCGCATGGCCCAGCCACCGCACCGCCCCCGGCCCTGCTGCTGGTCGAGGACGACGCCCTGCTGTCCAGCACGCTGTGCAGCGTCTTTTCCGCCGAGGGCCTTGCGGTCACCCACCTGGCCGACGGCGCCGCGGCGCTTGCCCGCCTGGCGGCCCACCACGATCACGGCTTCGCGCTGATCGTACTCGACCTCAACCTGCCCGGCGCTTCCGGGCTCGAGATTCTCGCCGCGCTGCGCCAGCACGATCGCCAGACCCCGGTGCTGATTCTCACCGCGCGCGGCGCCATCGAAGATCGCGTGCGCGGGCTGGACCTGGGCGCCGATGACTATCTTGCCAAGCCCTTCGTGCTCGATGAGCTGGAAGCCCGCGTGCGCGCCCTGCTGCGCCGCCATGCCACTCTTCAGGCCAGTCAGCAGGCCACTCTTCAGGCCAGCCAGCAGCCGGCGCCCTCGCCTGGCATCGCCCCACGCCTGACTCTCGGCAGCCTGGCCTTCGAGCCACTCAATGCACGCTTTCTGCTCGCCGATGCCCCACTGGCGCTGCCGCCCCGCGAACAGCGCCTGCTGGGTTGTCTGATCCAGCATGCCGGCGAACCGGTGGACAAGGCGCGCCTGACCCGCGAGGCCTTCGGTGAGGAAGAGGCCGTGGGCGACAACGCCATCGAGGTCTATGTGCATCGCCTGCGCAAGCGCCTGGAAGGCAGCGACGTCAATCTGCGCACCATCCGTGGCCTTGGCTATCTACTGGAACAGACCACGGACGGCAGCGCTTGAATTCCGCACCCTCACCACGCCCACAGACAGAGGCAAAACGCAGTATCAGCCTCTATCGGCGCCTGCTGAGCTGGCTGCTGCTGCCTCTGCTGGCGCTGGGCACGCTATTGCTGGTGCAGGCCTTCCTGTCGGCGCGTGAGGCAGCGGACCGCGCCTACGACCGGCTGCTGGAGGCCTCGCTGGTCACCATCGCGGAGCAGGTCAAATGGCAGGACGGCCAGCTGTGGCTCGACCTGCCGCCCGCCGCCCTCGAGATGCTGGCTACCGACGCCCAGGAACGCGTCTTCTACAGCCTGGTGGATGCCGATGGCGAGCAGGTCACCGGCAATACCCACCTGCCGGATGCCAATCGCGCCGCCAATGGTCGCCTGGCCCCGCAGGAATCACTCGGACGCAGCGGCGAGCTGTCGTTTCGCGATATCGCCTGGCAGGGACAGGCACTGCGGCTGGGCAGCCTCGATACCCGCTTGGGCGGCTGGGGCGATGACCCACGCCACGGCCAGCGTTACAGCATTCGCGTCGCCCATACCCGCGAGGGGCGAGACACCCTGACGCGTGAGCTGTTCAGTGGCTCGCTGGTGCGTCTGGCGGGCATGGCCACGCTGGCACTGCTGGTGGTGCTGATCGGCGTCCGGCTGGCGCTGTCGCCGCTGACCCGCCTGCGCCGCGCCATTCGCGAACGCGACTCGCGCAGTCTGGCGCCGCTCAACCTGCCCCTGCCGCGCGAGCTCGAGGAGCTCAAGCACACCATCAATGACCTGCTGGCGCGCATGCGCCGCGTGCGCGCCAACCAGGAGCGCTTCATCGGTGATGCCTCGCACCAGCTGCGCACCCCGCTGGCGGGACTCTCCGCTCACGCCGAGCTGGCACTGCGCCAGCAGGACCCCAGCGCCTGGCATGCCGCGCTGGGCCAGATGCAGGCCACCGCCAGCCATACCGCCCATCTGGCCAATCAGCTGCTGTCGCTGACACGCCTCAACAACCCGGAGGTGCAGCCGCCGCGCGTGCCGCTGGAGCTGTCAGCGCTGGCGCGCGCCACCGTCAGCCGGCTGTTCCTGCGCTGTGATCGCGCCGGCGTGGACCTCGGCCTCGAGATCGCCCCGGACATCGATGGCGCCGCCTGGACGCTGGGCGTCGAGTGGCAGCTGGAGGAGGCACTGGCCAATCTGATCGACAATGCCTGCAAGCACGGCGCACGCACCGTCACACTCACCCTGAGCCGGATGGCGACACCGAGCGATGCCACGTTCACGCAATCGGACAGTGCCGCACTGGCGGGCCGCTGGCGGTTGAGTGTCGAGGATGATGGCCCGGGCATCGACGCCGAGCGGCGCCTGCTGGTGCTGCGCCCCTTCCACCGCAACACCCAGCCCGACAGTCATGATCAGGCGCCGGCGCAGCAGCCCGATGAGCTCAAGCATCACGAAGGCGCCGGACTGGGGCTGGCGATCGTCGATGGCATCGCGCGACACCACGATGCGCGCCTGACGCTTAGCGACGCGACAGCACGCAGCATGACGCAGGCTGCTGATCCTGCATCCCGCACAGACGATGCAACCCGCGCAGCCGACGCAGACGACGCAGACGAGACAGGCGCGTCCTGCGGGCTATGCGTCAGTCTGCATCTGGCGCCCTGTGCAGCGCCTGAGGTGAGAGTGGGTGGGGATGATGAATCAGCACAGGCCGGCAAGCCTGCGAAGACAGGAGGCACAGCATGCTAGCGAGACGACCGCCAACCGGGCAGCAGCATTCTGACAATCGCTGCTCTGACCATCACGGTCATGACAATCACCGCCCGGGCAGACAGCGATCTGGACGGCTGACGGCCTGCCTCGTGCTGGCCGTGCTTGTGAGCCCCTTTAGTCAGGCGGCGTCCCGGGCGGCGACCCAGGCAGCGTTTGACCCGCTGCTCGAAGAGCATCAATCGCTGTGGTTGCAGGGCGGCCAGCCAGTCACGGCGCCCGCGCCTGACAGCGACGCCAGCCACGCGGCCGATCTGACGATTCACGCCGCGCTGGACCTGCCCGAGATTCGCCCGCTGCTGCTGCGTTACAGCCGCCAGCATCCTGAGCGAGTGCTGCACTACGTCAATCGCTCCGCCTTGGGGCTTGAAGCACAGTACCTGCAGGCACCGCTGACACCGCAGGCGGATCTGATGATCTCCTCGGCCATGGGCCTGCAGTACCGACTCGCCAATCAGGGTCACGCCCTGGCACTCGAGGCCCCCAATCTGGCCGCCTGGCCGGCCAACTCACGCTGGCGCAATGAGCTGTATGCGATGAGCTTCGAGCCGATCGTGATGGTGGCGCGACGTGATGCGCTCAAGCGTCTGGCGGACCTCGACGGCCTGCGCAATCCCCGCGATGTGCTGCGCAGCCATCGCGACTTCTGGCACCTGCTCGAGACGCGCCGCGAGCAGCTGCGCGGCCGCATCATCAGCTACGACCCGCGCCGCAGCGGCTCCGGCTTCACCTACGCCGTGTCCGATGCCCGTCAATCGCCGCGCTACTGGACGCTGGTGCGCGCCATGGGTCAGGCCGATGCCAGACTGGTCAGCACCACCGGCGCCATGCTCGAGGCGCTGGCCAGCGGCGAGGTGGATATCGCCTACAACCTGGTCGGCCCCTACGCGGTGACCTTTGCCCGCGCCCATCCGGAGCTGGTGGTGATCGTGCCGGAAGACTACGTGCTGATTCAGCGCCGGCTGGCCTTCGTCCCCCAGCAGGCGCCTCATCCCGAGGCCGGTGAGGCCTTTCTCGACTGGTGGCTGAGTCTGGAAGGCCAGCAGGCGGTGGCCAGCGACAGCCAGCTGGGCGCACTGCACCCCGAGGTGCGTGGCGAGGGCAGCGCTCAGCATATGCGCGAGCAACTGGGCGATGCACTACGTCCGATCGAGATCGGCCCTGGCCTGTTGGCGACACTCGATCGCCTCAAGCAGGCCAGTTTCCTGAGCCGCTGGGTACTGGAATTCGAGGCCCCGTCAGCCACGCAGCCCGAATTGAACCAATGATGCGTGGTGTCAGGGCTGGCTAGCCCCTCCCGTTCTGTAAACGCACTAAACACAGCTCCGAGCCCATCACGCACAAGGCGCCCCGCGGGGCGCCTTGTGCGTGATGCCATGCGGCATTCAATGACATGAGCAGTGGATTCAGCGTCAGCGACCACCGGCATCTCCGCCGCCATCACCGCCATCGGCGTCCGGTGCGGCCTCGCGCAGCCCGGCGTCCTCACGGCCTGCCAGACCCTCGGCGGGCTTGCGCCGCGCGATCAGCGCACCACCTTCCCGGTGCTCGCTGCTCTGATACTCCGTGCTTTCCGTCTCGCTGCTTTCCGGTGAGCCGCTGGCGGGGCGCAACGGCTCCGCCGAGGCGCTGCGCTGCTCGACGAGGCGCTCGGTGCCATCGTCGCGATGCAGCCAGACATCCATCTGCTGGAAGGCGACCTTGAGGCCATGCTCACGGAAACGTGCGTCCACCCAGCGGTTGATCTCATCGGTGGCGTAGAGGCGATCGGTCAGGTCATTGACGTAGATGCGCAGCTCGAAACCGAAGTTGTCCTGGTTGTAGGTCAGGCAGAACACCAGCGGCTCCGGGTCCTTGAGCACCCGCCTGTTTTCCTGGGCGGCCTGCATCAGCAGACGATGCGCCAGATCCAGATCACTGCCATGGGCGACACCGAAATTGAGCACCACCCGCGTGACGTTGTCCGACAGCGACCAGTTGATCAGCTGGTCGGTGACGAATACCTTGTTGGGAATGATGATCTCCTTGCGATCGAAATCCGTCACCGTGGTGGCGCGGATCCGGATGCGATTGACCGTGCCATGCAGGTTGCCGATGGTGATGGTGTCGCCGATGCGCACCGGCCGCTCGAACAGGATGATCAGGCCCGAGATGAAGTTGGCGAAGATCTCCTGCAGACCGAAGCCCAACCCGACACTCAACGCCGCCACCAGCCACTGCAGCTTGTCCCAGCTGACGCCCATGCTGCCCAATGTCATCACGAAGCCGGTGGCCATGATCACGTAGGACAGCAGCGAGGTGATCGCGTAGCTGGAGCCCTGCTTGAGCTCGAGCCGCGACAGGATCGAGACCTCCAGCAGGCCCGGCAGGTTGCGCGCCATCATCACCGCCACGGCGAGGGTGATCATGCCCGCGATCAAGTCCGCCAGCGAGATGGGCGTCGCCGAATCGCCCTCGACGGAAGCGGCGATTTCCCACACCACCACGCTGTCGAGATAGCTGAGCACATTGAGCAGATCGGCCCACACCACATAGAAGATCGACAGGAAGCTGATGACCAGGATCAGCTTCGAGAGACGCAGTGACTGGGAGTTGACCTGCTCCATGTCCAGCGGCGGCTCTTCCACCACCTCGACACCGCCTTCGGCGCCCTCCTGCACCTGGGCACGGCGACGCGCTACGGCGCGACGATAGGCCAGACGCCGCGCGGCGACTGCCAGCCCGCGCACCACGGTGGCTTCCACCAGAATCCAGGCCCCGAACAGGAAGATGGTGGTGATGAAGCGGCCACACAGGCGCAGCGCGGTGTACTCGTAGCCGAGACAGATCAGCACGCCCAGCGCCACCGGCACCAGCGCCATCGCAAGGCCCAGAATCAGTCGGAACAGCTTGAGGCCGAAGAAGGGGACGTGGGCCAGAATCAGTCGCGACAGACAGAAGCTCATCGCCATCAGGCCCACGAACAGAATGGCCAGCCCCAGCGGACGCTCGAGCAGGTTGAGGTCCGCCTCGCTGATGATGTTGGTGGTCAGCACCACCGGCAGCAGCGCGAAGCCCAGCCACCAGATATGGCGGCGCAGCTCCGCCACGTAGTTGGCCGGCCACTGGAAGTGACGCTCGGCGACACCGTCCTTGACCAGCAGGCGGCGGAAGATGGCGAAGATGCCCCACGCCAGCGACAGCTTCAACAGCGCCTGGCCCAACGCCCACAGCATGATGCCCTCGCCCAGCGACAGCACGCCGCCGATCAGCGCCAGCGCCAGCGCGCCGGGGATGGCCAGCAGGACGTTGAGCAGAATGGCGCGCGGCGTATGCAGCTGGGTGTCCTGCTTCAGGCGCCCTATCTGGGCGTGCAGGTCCGCCAGGCGCGCACGGATGCGCGAACGCTTCCAGGTGATGAAGATCAGCAGCAGCAAGCCCGGCAGCGCCACCCACAGGTCACTGAGCTGAAAGCCCTTGGACAGCCCCGCCACCACGCCACGCCAGACGTTGGGCCTGAGCTCCTCGGCGAGCATTTCCGGGGTACGCGACAGCCAGTCGAGATCCAGCGGCTTGCCATTGGCGACCCAGAACAGCTGCTCCTCGATGGTCTGGCGCAGACGCCCTGACACTTCCAGCAGCTGCTGCTGGTTGAGCTGCAGGTCGATGGCGCGTGCCAGCAGGCTGTCGTATTCCTTGTCGAGCTTGTCGACCAGCTCCTTGCGCGCCTCCAGCTGACCGATCAACGCCTGACGCAGCTCGGCGCTGATCTGGCTGACATCGGCATTGCCGCCGGGGCGTTCCAGCGCCGCGGCCTCGCCCAGCACGTAGGAATTGAGATAGCCCGGAATATCGGCGAGTTGCTCGCGCACCTTGTTGAGTTCGAACTGCTTGAGGCGCAGGTCGGCGATCTCTTCCTTCAAGTCCTTGCGCACATCGACCTGCGGCAGGCGACTCTGCTGCTCACGCAGGATACGCGCCAGCAGGACGCTGCCCTTGATGGCCTCGATCTGCTCGCTCATGGTGCGCTCGACCTGGGTGACGCGGTCGAGCTGGGTGCGCACCTCCAGCCCATCGCGAATCACGGCGTTGACGCGATCGGTGATCGCCAGCAGCTGGCTGCTGAGTTCGCGGTTGCGGTTGAGCACCTGCTGGAAGATGGGGTTGTCGGCCAGCGCGGCATTCTCGCCACTGGTGGCATCGGCGATGGTCTGCTCGGACTGGTTGCGGCGCTTGTCGTTGACCAGCGTCTGGACCTGCTCCAGGTCCTGCTCCAGATTGGCGATCTGACGGCTGTAGAGGGTCTTGCGCACCTGGGCCAGCTCACGCAGCAGAGAGCTTGAATTGAGCTCTGAATGGCTCAGCTCGCCACGCGTCTCGGCCAGCGCCAGGCGGGCCTCGATCAGGTCACGCCCGGTGCCGGACAGGTCGGCATCGCCGCTGCCACCCAGCTGGGTCTGCAGGCGCTGCACCTGCTGCTGTGCATCGGCCAGGGTCGAGCGCGAACGCTCCGGCAGGCTCTGGGCATTGATCAGGCGCCGATTGGTGTCGGCCAGCTTGTCCTGCAGGTTCTGCAGCGAGTCGAGAATCGAGGTCATGCGCTTGTCCAGCGCCTCGACCGACTCGTCTTCCAGCGAGGCGATGCTGGGCGGGGTGTAGTCCTGAGGCAGGCGCGCCAGCTCGGCCTGCGCCTTCGCCAGCTCCGCCGGCGCCTCCTTGACCTCACTCTTGAGGGAATTCAGGCTGCTGGTGGCTTCGGCGAGGTCGTCGAGCACCGTCAGGGTATCCTTGAGGTCCGCGATGCGCTGACGGGTGTCGGCATCCGGTTTCTCGACGCTCTGCAGGTCTTCAAGCTGAGTCTGGACATCAGCACGCTTCGGGGCGTCCGCACTGGCCGTGGCCGGCACCCAGGCCAGCAGCACCATCAGCAGCAAGGCGCCTGCCAACATCATCAGTCTCAAGGACTTGTTACCTGTCACAGCTGTCTCCTCAATGGTCACCACCGCACTTCTTCATCGGCTCTGCTGCCCCGCCAGGCCGCCGCCAGCCATGCAGGATGACATCGTGACCGGCCGCAAACGCGGGCAAGGGCCGCATTGTCGACTGGCGCTGCATCCCACGCAATCCTTGTCGGCAAACGTCCGCCGGCGGCCGCCCAGCAAAGGATGAAGTGGAGATTGAACTAGAGAGTGAAGCGGAGAATGCAGCAAAGAGTGACGGGGCGAGAAAGCGATGCTTGCAGGCCAGCGTGAGCGACATGCATCGTCGCATCGAGGCGACGCACCTGTCGGAATCTTCGTGCTGGAACCGGACACTGCGCCACCAGTAGAATGGCAGACATGTCATGAACATTGCTCCATAATGCGCTGCTCCCCCGCCGCGGTGTAACCGACAGGATATTTCCATGCCCCTCCGCCTTGCCTCCATCGGATTCCGGTCCGTCCCTGCACGCCTCTCGGGAGTGCTGGCCACAGTACTGCTGGGTGCCGCCGCACCGGCAGCGGCCGACGTGCCCTACACCATGGATGCCGAAGGACGCGTGGTACTGGCCAACGGCAAGCGCTTCGCTCCCGAAGCACTGGGCATGACTGCCGCCCAGGCCCGCGCGGGTGCCATGAGTCAGGCTGACTGGCGCGAGCTGGCGGCCTCTGCACCGGGCACGGCGGACGGCGTCGAGAGTGACCCGCGTACCGAGCAGGTCTTCCTCTCCAACCGCGAAGACGCGGATGACGAGCGCTACTCGGCGGAAGCGGCCGAGACCGAGGGGGCACAAGGCCAGAGCGTCGATGCGCCCCTCGATGAAAGCCTGGCCCAGCAGCGCGCCAAGGAGCGTGTCGTGCTGGAGAACGACGCCGAGAAGAATCCGCTGGCCATCACCGCCTACAAGCGCAATTACCTGCTGCCCTGGGCCTACAACACCAACCCGGATGCCAACGGCTTTGCCGAAGTCACCCAGGAAGGCGAGGTGGACAAGACCGAGGTGAAATACCAGCTCAGCCTCAAGGTCGAGCTGATGGATGACATCTTCGGTGACAATGGCGACGTGTTCTTCGCCTATACCCAGCGCAGCTGGTGGCAGGCCTACAACTCCGATGCCTCGGCGCCGTTCCGCGAGACCAATTACGAGCCGGAAGCCTTCCTGCAGTTCGACAATCGTTATGAGCTGTTCGGCTGGACCAATACCCGCAACCGCATCGGTTTCGCGCATCAGTCCAACGGCCGTTCCGACCCGCTGTCGCGCAGCTGGAACCGTGTCTACGCCGACATGATGTTCCAGAACGGCGACTGGGCCATCGCGGTCACGCCGCACTGGCGCGTGCCGGAGGAGTCCGACGAGGACGACAATCCGGACCTCTACAACTACATCGGCTACGGCGACATCACGGTCGGCTATACCTCCGATCAGCACGAAGTCACCTGGATGGTGCGCGGCAACCCCTCCAAGGGCAACTACGGCAACCAGCTCGACTACTCCTTCCCGCTGTTCGGCAAGGTACGTGGCTACGTGCAGTACTACCACGGCTACGGTGAGAGCCTGATCGACTACGACCACAGCGTGAATCGCTTTGGCCTGGGCTTCTCGATCAATACCTTCTTCGCCGGCTCGCCCGAGACCTGATCAAAGAGTTCTGATCAAAAAGTTCTGATAAAAGAACTCGCATGACCCTCCCGCAACGGGCAGCCCAGGCTGCCCGTCTTGCCATCTGCCCTCCGTATGCACCGCCCTTATGTGGACTGCCCATGTGGACCGACCATGTGGACAAGGTGGCACGTCCATGATCCAGATCATGCCTCCCGCACGTGACATGGCGATATCGTGCTCTGTGCGTGTCTTGCCCTTGTGTTTGTCGCATTCGACCCCCACGACTTGTGCATGACCACGCAAGACGCGTCATGACGACGTGCTGACGATGCTTGCAAGAGTCTCGTGCAAGTGGATTCAGGTCATGCCCTGCCGCCTGCGGCGCCCCAGGGAAGAGAGAGTTCGAGAGTCAAGCGCAGACAACACCGCGCTCACCATTCGCGAAATCTGATTCGACATACGGGAAGGAGTTACACCATGGCTATGCAAAAGATCGGCGATCACACCACTTCCGCGACCGGTGCCAACACCGACCAGCTGAAGGAAGATCTGCGCCATCTGTCCCAGACCGTCGAGGAACTGCTGCACGCCTCGGCTGAAGATTCCCGCGAGAGCATGAAGGAAGCCCGCGCCCGCGCCCAGACTCGCCTGGAAGCCACCCGCGCCCGCCTCAGCGCCCAGGGCGATCGCCTCGCCGCCGGTGCGCGCGAATCCGTGGACTGCGCTGATCGCTACGTGCACGACAACCCGTGGACCAGTGTCGGTATCGGCGCGGCCGCCGGTGTCGTCGTCGGCATGCTGCTTGGCCGTCGCTGATGCAGGAACAAGGGCCGGTTGAACGCGTACTTGGCGCCATCCGACGTCTGACTGCGAGCCTGGTCGAGAGTGGCGAGACGCGCTTGCGTCTCGCCGTGCTGGAGCTCGAGGAAGAGCGCGAACGGCTGTTCGTGATGCTGCTGCTGTCGGGTATCGCCCTGATGCTGATCTGCTTCGGCATCGGCCTGGCGATCCTGCTGGTGGTCGTGACCTTCTGGGATACCCACCGCCTGCTGGCCATCGCCCTGAGCGGCGGTATCCTGCTGGCATTGGGGGGGTTGATCGCCTGGCGCGTCAAGGTGATCGCTTCCCAGCGCAGCCTGCTGCGTTCCACGCTCAGCAACCTGAGCCGTGACAGCGACAGCCTCAAGGATGTGCGTGCCGACGCACTGGAACGCCAGCGCCAACGCGAAAACCTTTGATGCCCCGCCTGCCAGTGCCTGCCAAGGAGGCGAGATGAATTCTTCCAGACAGTCCCTCGCGCGACGCGAGCCGGCGCTGCCCCCCGTGCAGGGGAACGGACGCCGGTCAGCACATCCGCGTGACGCTCGGCGTGCGGAACTCGAAGCACGCATCAGTCAGCAGCGCCTCGATGTCAGCCATGCGATGCGCGAACTCAAGGAGGCCACCGCCCCCATCGACCGCGGCTGGGCCAAGGTCCAGCAATACCGCGGCCCGTTGGTGCTGGTGGGCGGCCTGATCGCGGCGCGGGGCGGGTTCCGGCCAAAGAAGGGCCTGAGCCTGCTCAAGCGCGGGCTGATGAGCTGGGTGATGATTCGCCGTCTGAGAATATTGTTCGACAAATGATCACGGCATTACAGCGAAAGCCCCGCCACCTGGGATTCAGGTGGCGGGGCTTTTTTTCGTCATTGCGACGTGTCGTTCTGTTAACCCTGCCGCGATCAGGCGCTGCGGCTGTCACGCTTGAGCAGATACACGCCCAGATAGAGCACCGCGAAGATCAGCCCCAGCACGGCGGCGGCGCCGAAGACGTTGCTGCCGTCACCGGACAGGAATTCCAGGAAGGACGTCAGGAACTGTCCCAGGAAGATCGCCATCGTCAGGTAGGAGAGATTGCGACCGCGCACCGAGGTGTGGCTGCGCTCCACCGTCATGTGGTTGAGCAAGGGGATCGAGAAGCCGAAGCCCATGCCGGACAACACGGCACCGACGCTCATCAGCGTCATGTTCTCGGCCTGCTGGAAGAGGAACAGGCTGCCGGCATAGAGCAGGAAGGCCAGCACCAGCGTCGGCATCTCACCCAGGGCACGCGACACCTTCGGCATCAGCATCGCCGCGACCACCGCGACCAGCGAAATGCCCGCCAGGAAGATACCGGTGGCCGCTTCATCCAGCCCCAGCAGATTCAAGCGCATCGGCAGCATGACGATGGCGGTGAAGAACAGCGTCAACGAGATGGCCGCGGCCAGGTAGACGCTGGTCAGCGAGGAGGACAAGGCCTCACCGCCGGCATTTCCGCTCTCCTCGGCAGGCGCTTCAGGCGACTGTTTCGGCACCATCATCCACAGCATGGCCAGCAGTACCCAGGCCAGCAGATAGAGGGCGAAGGGCCACTGCCAGGCGATACCCGCCAGCACACCACTGACGAACAGGAAGATCACCCCGCCAAGCTCGATGGACATGCCCTGCTGGGCGATCATCGCCAGACGCGCATGGCCGTGATACCACTCGGAGATCAGCGTGGTGCCGCCCGCCATCACCACGGCGGTCACGCCGCCGAGCAGAATGCGATCGGCGAACACGACGACGGTGCCTTCCAGCAGTGCGCCACCCGCGCCCAGCACGCCATACAGGAACAGCCCGCCCACCAGCGAGCGATAGGCACCGACACGATCGATCATGCGCCCGGCGATGGGCGCGAACAGCACGGCGCCCAGCGACGGCAGGGTAATCAGCCAGCTGGCATGGCTCTCCACCTCAAGCGCCGAGGCGATGCTCAGAAGCCCCGGTGCGACCACGGTTCCCACCATGATGGTCAGACAGGCGATGGCCAGCAGCGTGAAACGGCCGCCGGCAGAAAGCGGTTGTGAGGGTCCGCGCGTATCCTGCGCGGCCACTCCACTCGTTGATGTCGTCATATTGGCTCCACTCGAATTCAGAACCCTCCTGTCAGCCGCTACGCGCCCCGCCTGCTCGCTTGCTTGTCTGCTTGCGAGGCAAAGCCAGCGGCAAGCAGCAAGAGACAGGAGACAAGGCGAGACGGCAGAGACTGACGAAGGGAGGTTTGGCAGGCCTTCAGACTAGCGAGTGCAGGCTTATAATAGAAATGACAATACTTGATATGACTTATACTTACTGAACATCAATCAGCCACGAGGGCCGGCATGGAACTCCGCACACTGAAAACCTTCGTCTCGGTGGCGACGCACAGAAGCTTCTCGGCCGCCGCCCGCGAGCTGCATACCGTGCAACCCGCCATCAGCCGCCAGATCGCCGATCTCGAAGCCGAGCTGGGCGTCAGCCTGCTATGGCGCAATACGCGGGAGGTGAAGGTGACGGGACCGGGGGAGGCATTGCTGGAAGAAGCGCAGCGCATGCTGGCGCTGGAGGCGCAGGCACGCAAGCGCGTGGCGATGGCTGCAAGCGGCCAGACCGGCACACTGCGCATCGGCTACATGAGCTCGGCCTGCGCAAGCTTCGTGCCCGGACTGATGCGCGACTTCGCCAGCGACCATCCCGAGGTCAGCCTGTCATTGCATGAGATGAGCGCCCAGCAGCAGCTGGATGCCTTCGCGCGTGACGAGATCGACATCGGGCTGTCGCGCCCGCTTCCCAGCGAGCAGCGTGACAGCCTGACCGCCCTGGCGGTCTACGAGGATAGGCTGATGGCGGTGGTGCCCGAGGGGCATCGTCTGGCGCACCGCAAGCGACTGGCCCTCAGCGAGCTTGCGCAGGAAGATTTCGTGCTGTTTCAGCGCGGGCAGGCGACGGGGCTGTTCGATCAGATCATCAGTGCCTGCGGCGATGCCGGCTTCTCGCCGCGCATCCAGCGCCAACCGGCCTTGATGCAGACACTGCTCAGTGAGGTGGCGGCGGGACTGGGAGTCGCCATCGCGCCCGGCTGCATTCGCCGCCTGCAACGTGATGGCTGCCAGTTCATTCCCCTGCGCCCGGCACTCGGCGCGGTACCGCTGGAGCTGCACTACCCGACCACACCGGTCCGCCCGGTAATCGAGGCCTTTGTCGCGCTGGTCGAGCAGCGCCTGCCCGCCATCCGCCAGCAGATGGCGTGAGACGCAGCCAGAGGCGAGAAGGTGCCGGTCAGCAGTTCAAGCCGCAGGCCACCGCCGAGGACCACGCCCACTGGAAGTTGTAGCCGCCAAGTTCCCCGGTGACATCCAGCACCTCGCCGATGAAGGCCAGCTGCGGCAGATCGCGCACGCTGAAGTCCTTCTGCGAGATGGCGTCAGTGACCACGCCACCCATGGTCACCTCGGCGGTGCGCCAGCCTTCGGTGCCCGCCGGCTTGAGCTGCCAGTGATTGAGTGCCTTGGCCAGCTGCTCGAGACGCGCGTTGGAAAGCTCGGCGAGGCTGCGCTCGCTGATGCGACCGGCGTCGGCGTCCTGCCACTCGACCAGCGACTGGGCGAGGCGCTTGGGCAGGCGCTCGCCAAGCCAGGGGCCGATCTGGCGCTTGGGATGCTGCTCGCGCAGGGCCAGCAGCTCGGCGTAGGCATCCACGCCCGGCAGCAAGTCGATGCTCAACGGCTGCCCGGGCGTCCACCAGCTGGAGGCCTGCAGCATCGCCGGACCGGAAAGCCCGCGATGGGTGATCAGCATCGGTTCGCGATAATGGCCCTTGCCGGCGGTGACGCTGACGTCACAGGCAAGCCCTGACAGCGGCGACAGACGCTCCTTCCACTGCGAGGTCAGCGTGAATGGCACCAGCGCGGCGTAGGTATCGGTGACCTCGAGCCCGAACTGGCGCGCGATGTCGTAGCCGAAGCCGGTCGCGCCCAGCGTCGGAATCGACATGCCGCCGGTGGCCACCACCACGCGCCCTGCCGTGTGCGTACCATTGCTGGTCTCGACCCGCATGCCCTCGCCCGCGCGCTCCAGCGAGGTGATGCGCGTACTCAGGCGAATCTCCGCCCCGGCCCATTCACACTCCGTCATCAGGATCGCCAGCAGGTCCTTGGCGGAATCGGCGCAGAACAGCTGTCCCGGCTTCTTCTCGACGTGCTCCAGCCCATGACGCTCCACCAGTTCTAGGAAATGGTGCGGCGTATAGCGCTTGAGCGCCGAGATGCAGAAGTGCGGATTGCGCGAGAAGAAGTTGGCTGGGCCGGCATCCAGATTGGTGAAGTTGCAGCGCCCACCGCCGGACATCAGGATCTTCTTGCCGGCCTTGTTGGCGTGGTCCAGCACCAGCACGCGCTTGCCCTGATAGCCTGCCGTGGCGGCACACATCAGGCCTGCCGCGCCTGCGCCGATGATGATGACGTCATATGTGGCCATGCGGGACACTCCGTGAAGCGAAGAAAGGAAAGGAAATCGGCTGTGCAGACACACGCGGGCCGGCATTCTACCAGAAGCCTGCCGCAGCCAGCGGCCGGAGATGGGAAACAAGACACCCCCATCGTCAGAGACGATGAGGGTGTCTTGTCAGACCGGACAGACTAGCCAGTCATGGCGAGTCTCAGACGATGACGCCCTGGCTGCGCAGGTAGTCGTCGTAGGTGCCGGAGAAGTCGACCACGCCATCGGCCTTCAGCTCGATGATGCGGGTGGCCAGCGAGCCGACGAATTCGCGGTCGTGGCTGACGAAGATCAGGGTGCCTGGGTAGTTTTCCAGCGCGAGGTTGAGTGCCTCGATGGATTCCATGTCCAGGTGGTTGGTCGGCTCATCCATCACCAGCACGTTGGGCTGCTTGAGGATCAGCTTGCCGAACAGCATGCGGCCCTGCTCGCCACCGGAGATGACCTTGACCGACTTCTGGATGTCGTCATTGGAGAACAGCATGCGACCCAGGGTGCCACGCACGACCTGCTCGCCGCCGCCGGTCCACTGCGCCATCCAGTCATAGAGGCTCATGTCGTTGGCGAAGTCATGGGCGTGGTCCTGCGCGTAGTAGCCGACGTCCGCGGCGTCGGTCCACTTCACTTCACCGGCGTCCGGGTGCATCTCGCCGACCAGGGTGCGCAGCAGCGTGGTCTTGCCGATGCCGTTCGGGCCGATGATGGCGACACGCTCTCCGGCGGCGACCGTGAAGCTGAAGTTCTCGAACAGGGTGTTGCCGTCGAAGCCCTTGGAGAGCTTGTCGATCATCACCGCGTTGTTGTGGACCTTCTTGGTCTGCTCGAAGCGGATGAACGGGCTGACGCGTGAGGACGGCTTGATCTCGTTGAGCTGGATCTTGTCGATCTGCTTGGCACGCGAGGTCGCCTGCTTGGCCTTGGAGGCGTTGGCGGAGAAGCGGCTGACGAAGGACTGCAGCTCGGCGATCTGCGCCTTCTTCTTGGCGTTGTCGGCCTGCAGCTGTTCGCGCGCCTGGGTGGCAGCGGTCATGTACTCGTCGTAGTTGCCCGGGAACAGACGCAGCTCACCGTAGTCCAGGTCCGCCATGTGGGTGCAGACACTGTTCAGGAAGTGACGGTCGTGCGAGATGATGATCATGGTGCTGGCACGTGCAGTCAGCACGCCTTCCAACCAGCGGATGGTGTTGATGTCCAGGTGGTTGGTCGGCTCATCGAGCAGCAGGACGTCAGGATCGGAGAACAGCGCCTGTGCCAGCAGCACGCGCAGCTTCCAGCCCGGCGCGACTTCGCTCATCGGCCCCAGGTGCTGCTCGATGGGGATATCGAGGCCCATCAGCAGCTCACCGGCACGCGCTTCGGCGGTGTAGCCATCCAGCTCGGCGAATTCGACCTCGAGGTCGGCAACCTTCATGCCGTCTTCCTCACTCATCTCCGGCAGCGAGTAGATGCGGTCACGCTCGGCCTTGACCACGGCCAGACGCTCGTGGCCCATGATGACGGTGTCGAGCACCGTGTATTCCTCATAGGCGAACTGGTCCTGACGCAGCTTGCCCAGACGGATGTTGGGCTCGAGCATGACGTGACCACCGGACGGCTCCAGATCGCCACCGAGAATCTTCATCATGGTCGACTTGCCGCAGCCGTTGGCGCCGATCAGGCCGTAGCGATTGCCACGCCCGAACTTGGCGGAGACGTCTTCAAACAGCGGCTTGGCACCGAACTGCATGGTGAGATTGGCGGTAGAGATCACGAGGGAATATCCGTTTGAAATGAAAAAGGTGGGCGGTGACGAAGTGTCACGCTGGCGCCGGGAAATACGGGGAGCCGCAAAGGCCTGGCAGGCATCAGCCGCGGAAGAAGACTTCCAGCAGGTGATAGCCGAACTTGCTCTTCAGCGGCCCCTGCAGGGTATTGAGCGGCCCCTTGAAGATGGCGCGATCAATGCCGCCGACCATCTGGCCGGGGCGCACTTCGCCCAGGTCACCGCCCTGCTTGCCGGAGGGACAGGTGGAGTGCTTCTTGGCCAGTTTCTCGAACGGCTGGCCGCGCTCCAGTGACTGCTTGAGACGCTGCGCCTCGGCCTCGGTCTTCACCAGAATGTGGCGTGCCATGGCAATACGAGCCATCTCATGTCCTCTTGCAGGCGGAATCGGTCTTGCCTCACACCATCTCGTGCCCCGGGCATCCCGGAGGCGGGCCCGACGTCATCCGAGCACGTCCCTGACGACATGACAGCCGTCATGACGCGAGATCAGGCGTTCGGGGAAGGTTCGACAGGCGATGGGGTGAGTCTGAAGGCGGGCATGATAACAGCTCAGGATGACAGACGCTGCAGTGCAAGCTCGATAGCTCGCTCAGAAACGCGAAAAGCCCGCATCGTGAGATGCGGGCTTTTCTGAATCTGGTGGAGGAGGAGGGATTCGAACCCTCGAAGCCTTTCGACTTACACACTTTCCAGGCGTGCTCCTTCGACCACTCGGACACCCCTCCAGATCAGTGCTCTCATTGGTCACCCGACTGCGTCGTGTTTCCCTTGAGAACGCGGCGTATATTATCGATAACCTTCGAGTGGCGCAAGCCTTTTTTCCAAAAACTTTCAGATAGATAGCGTCAGCGCTCTCGCCCTACGCTCCACCCTGCGCACTGGGCCGAGACCGCACTCATCGTCACGGCCCCAGCACCACGTAATCGCCGCGGGCCTCGAAACACAGTCGCGGAGCGGACTGCCCTTCGACCTGACACCACAGCTGCTGGGTCAGCGACAGTCGCGCTCGCCGCCCTGCTGCTAGGCGCTCGCCCACCTCGTCCAGCGCTGCCATGTCATCCGGCGCGCAGATGATGTGATAGTCGCCACTGACCGGGGCCAGAAACCGCTGACTGGCCTGCGACACCACGATATCGCGCTGGATACCGCGTGCACGCAGCCAGAGCGTCAGCCAGCTCCAGCCACACAGGGTCGCCTCGAGACTCATGGCGCCACCAAAGGCAGTGCCCTTGTCATTGAGATTGGGCGGCAGATGCAGATGCCAGCTCAGCTGACCCGTCGCACGCTCGGGCTCTGACCACTGCATCTCGACAAGCCCCAGATGAACAGCCAGCGGGATCGCCTGCGTCAGCCAGCCACGAAACCGTGACAGGTCGTCGCTGACCGGCGCCGCGAGACTGCCCGGCTGCCCCTGCGCATCACGCGGCAGGGGCAACGGTGGCCAGGCCTCACCACTCAAGCGCGACGGCTCATTTCGCGTCTCACTCACTCAGCGTCTCTCTCATCAAGGGCCTCGCTCAGCGCTGCTCATCAAGGGCCTCGCTCATTCAGCGTTTCACTGCCAGCGTTCGACGAAGTCGGCACTGTTGCGGTTCGGCAATGGCTTGAGGCGTCCGCCCGGGGTGCCGAGATAGAGGAAGCCGACCAGCTCATCCTGCTCGCCCATGCCCAGCCCTGCGTGCACGATAGGGTCAAAGGCGTAGCCACCGGTGCGCCACATACCACCGAGCCCCTGGGCCTGAGCGGCATACAGCATGGCGTGAGCGGCACAGCCGGCACTGACCACCTGCTCGACACGCGGCACCTTGGGGTGGTCCGGCGTGACCCTGGCGATCACCGCGATCACCATCGGCGCACGCAGCGGCTTCTTGCTGGCAGCGGCCTGGGCGGCCTCGTCACCGGCCGGCGACTTGTTGCGCTCCGCCTCGGCGAACAGCTCGCCAAGGCGCTCAAGCCCGCCACCCGTGAATTCGATGAAGCGCCAGGGCGTCAGCTCGGCGTGGTCCGGCGCGCGCAGGGCGGCCTGGTAGATGGCCTCCATCTGCTCAGCGCTCGGGGCCGGCGCCATCAACTTGCCCATGGAATTGCGTTCATGCAGTAACGTCAGCGCGTCCATCGTCTCTCCTGTCACAGACTTAAGATAAGAATGATTCTCACACTAGCATGTCGCCGGTACGCCGTCTCATCACTCGCTGCTATCTATCTGATTGGCAAGACGCTACCTGATTGCCAAGGCGCTATCTGGTTGGCGAGGTGACAGAGACGACTACTGCCGGGAGAGACGCCGCGGCAGACTGGCGCGGGCCTCGGCCTCGAGATCCGCCGTGGCTCGCCACGGGCTGATATCCAGGCCACCACGCCGCACATAGCGCGCCATCACCAGCAGAGACTCGGGCTTCACGCGCGCCATCAGGTCGACGAACAGGTGCTCGACGCAGTGCTCATGGAAATCCTGGTGCTGGCGATAGCTGATCAGATAGGCCAGCAGGCGCTCGCGGTCGATACGCGGGCCGCGATAACGGATCCACACACTGCCCCAGTCCGGCTGGCCGGTGACCGGGCAGTTGGACTTGAGCAGATGGCTGTGCAGGTCTTCGCTGACGATGTCGGCGTCATCGGCGCTGAGCAGCTCCGGCGACGGCGTGTAGTGCTCGACGCTGATCGGCAAGTCATCGAGGCACTCCCCCGGCAGACGCCCGACGTCCAGCTCGCTATCGTCCAGCTCCAGCAGGCACACCTCGACCGGCGCCCCGGCCGCGGCGGCGAGGTCACGCTCCAGCGTTGCCTGCACCGCTGCCTGATCGGGGAAACGGCTCTGATTGAGACTGTTGAGATAGAGCTTCCAGGACTTGGATTCGATCAGGTTCGGCGAGGCTGCCGGCAGGCGAAAACGGGCCACGCGTACCCACGGCTTGCCGGCCTCATCCAGCCAGGAGACTTCAAAGGCGTGCCACTCATCCTCACCGACGAACGGCAGCGCCGCGTCATCGATGCCGATGGGGCCACGGTTGGCCGCCCGCGCGATGGGGAACAGCAGGCTGGCATCGTAGTGCTCGGGATAGGCGGACTCTCGCCCGAGCGGGGCATCCTTGAGGGTCTCGGGGCGCGCCTCGTCGGGCACGTTGACGGCAGTGGGGTGAGCCATGACAGCACTCCAGTGAAATAGGCCAATAAAGCATCGATATCAGGGGGCGCAGACAGCAGAACGCCGGCAGAAGTCGGCGTTGCATGCACTGGCGCGATAGCGCGCATCTTACCATCATCGTCTGGGCGACATCTTCAGCTGCGGATGCCCTTGCCACGCTCCAGCAGCCACAGCGCGAAGGCGAACAGGCCGATGATGAAGGCCACGATGGCGGCCATCGCCGGGCCGACGCTGATGTCCGAGACGCCCAGAATGCCGTAGCGGAAGGTGTTGACCATGTAGAGGATCGGGTTGGCCAGCGACACCGTCTGCCAGAATTCCGGCAGCATGTGGATGGAATAGAAGACGCCACCCAGGTAGGTCAGCGGCGTGAGCACGAAGGTCGGAATGATCGAGATGTCATCGAACTTGCGCGCGAACAGCGCATTGATGAAGCCACCGATGGAGAACAGCAGCGCCGTCAGCACCACGACCATGATGGTCAGGAAGGGGTGATGGATATCGAGGTCCGTGAACAGGAAGGCCACGGCGGTCACGATGATGCCGACCCCCAGCCCGCGCACGGCGCCACCGATGATGTAGCCGAGCAGGATGATCCACGAGGGCAGCGGCGAGACCATCAGCTCCTCGATGCTGCGCTGGAACTTGTTGGAGAAGAATGACGAAGCCACGTTGGAATACGAGTTGGTGATCACCGACATCATGATCAGCCCCGGCACGATGTAATCCATGTAGCTGATGCCATCCATGGTGCCGATGCGCGAGCCGATGAGATTGCCGAAGATGACGAAATAGAGCGTCATGGTGATGGAAGGCGGCAACAGCGTCTGCGGCCAGATACGCGTGAAACGACGGACTTCCTTGACGACGATGGTGACCAGAGCCACCCATAGCTGACGGGGGTTCACTGCGTGATCTCCTTGGCAACATTGGAGGCGATACCGCTTTCGGCGTTGGAACGCTCGACCAGGTCGACGAACAGCTCCTCGAGACGATTGGCACGATTGCGCATCGACACCACGGTGATGCCAGCGCGATCCAGCGCCGCGAAGGCGGTATTGATCGACTGGCCCTTGCGCACGGCGAGCGCCAGCTGCTGAGGGTCACTCAAGGAGACCTCGAACCCGGCAATCACCGGCGCCTTGGTCAGCGGCTCACGAATGTCGAGCAGGAAGGTTTCCGCATCCAGCTCCTTGAGCAGCTCACGCATGCTGGTGTTATGCACGATCTCGCCATGATTGATGATGGCGATGTTGCGGCACAGGCTCTCGGCCTCTTCCAGGTAATGCGTGGTGAGGATGATGGTGGTGCCCTCCTCCCGATTGATGCGGCGCATGAACTCCCACATCGAGCGGCGCAATTCGATATCCACACCGGCCGTCGGCTCATCGAGAATCAACAGACGCGGCTTGTGAATCAGCGCACGGGCAATCATCAGACGACGCTTCATGCCACCGGACAGCATGCGTGACGGGGTGTCGCGCTTGTCCCACAGCCCGAGATCCCTGAGCAGACGCTCGGCACGCGGGCGCGCTTCCTTCATCGGCATGCCGTAATAACCCGCCTGGGTCATCACGATATCCTGCACCTTCTCGAACTGATTGAAGTTGAACTCCTGCGGCACGACACCGAGGTGATACTTGGCCTTCGAGAAGTCCTTGTCGATATCGATTCCGTAGATCTCGACCTTGCCTGCGGTCTTCTGCACCAGCGAACTCACCACGCCGAGGGTCGTGGACTTGCCGGCCCCATTGGGGCCCAGCAGCGCGAAGAAATCGCCCTCGGGAACGTCAAGATCAATCCCCTTGAGCGCCTCAAAACCGTTGCCGTAGACCTTGGTCAGGCCACGGATAGACAAGGCAGGTCGTGACATCGGACACCTGTAATCGATTGACGCTGTCAGCCAGCACAGCAGAAAAGACGCATCTGAGAACAATTGCGCAACAGTGATGGCACCGTTTCGCCGTCCGCGGACATGAAAATCAGACGCAAGATATTGGATGCGCATGGTAACGCATTCGGCGCTGCCACATCAGACACACGGCAGAAAGGCATTAGTGCGCCACGGGAAACAAGCAGAGGGAGAAAATCACGCGGGGACAGCACCAGAGAGCGGCGCAGAACAGGGTGGAGAGGAATTTCAGGCACAAAAAAATCGCCAGTGACGTAACACGATGATCGTGTCTGTCAGGCGATGGCGTACTGCTATGTCATGCTTCAGCTTGCAACGTCACATTCGACTGGAGCGGGAAACGAGATTCGAACTCGCGACCCCAACCTTGGCAAGGTTGTGCTCTACCACTGAGCTATTCCCGCCTGTCGAAACACAAAAACTGCGGCGTAAAACAGAATGGCGTCCCATAGGGGGTTCGAACCCCTGTTACCGCCGTGAAAGGGCGGTGTCCTGGACCACTAGACGAATGGGACACACGTTAGAAAAAGCCATGCTTAATCTAAATGGAGCGGGAAACGAGATTCGAACTCGCGACCCCAACCTTGGCAAGGTTGTGCTCTACCACTGAGCTATTCCCGCACCGGGTGTCATGAACCTGTGCTCACGACATCTGTCTTACTGCTGGCTTGCCACACCATCATGCTCTGCATGGCGTCCCATAGGGGGTTCGAACCCCTGTTACCGCCGTGAAAGGGCGGTGTCCTGGACCACTAGACGAATGGGACGTACTGGAGCGAGAGATGAGATTCGACCGGGCTGACGTTCAGCTCGCGACCTTGTCACACCACTTGTTCCTAATGGAGCGGGAAACGAGATTCGAACTCGCGACCCCAACCTTGGCAAGGTTGTGCTCTACCACTGAGCTATTCCCGCAACACAAGCAGATCATGCGACCACACAAGAGCGAAGATGGCGTCCCATAGGGGGTTCGAACCCCTGTTACCGCCGTGAAAGGGCGGTGTCCTGGACCACTAGACGAATGGGACACACTGGAGCGGGAAACGAGATTCGAACTCGCGACCCCAACCTTGGCAAGGTTGTGCTCTACCACTGAGCTATTCCCGCACTCCGGTCTCTACGCTGCAAGAAAGTGGCGTCCCATAGGGGGTTCGAACCCCTGTTACCGCCGTGAAAGGGCGGTGTCCTGGACCACTAGACGAATGGGACGTAACGTTCTTGCCTCGTCGAGGTGGCGCGTATATTACAAAGACCCTCCCCCTTCGTCAACCCCCTGCTTCAACAGGATTTTTCCGGCGTTGGCCAAGTGCATCCACCACATGCTTGTGGTCACGCCCTGACGCCCGCATTCTTGGGGTATGTACCGGGTTTCGCGTGAAGACCGGCAGTCACTCTTTTCGAATTGCCGCGCAGGAGAACTTGCTTGCAGGTTCACACGAGCGCCATTCGAGAAACGCATAGATAGAGAGAAGAGATCATGAGCGAACAAGACCCGCAGACTCAGGACAAGCTGATTCGCAGTGAAGAGGAGTGGCGCAAGCGCCTGACGCCGGAGCAATACCGGGTGACGCGCGAGGCAGGGACCGAGCGCCCCTTCACTGGCGATCACGAAGTCAGCCCGACGCCGGGTACCTATCACTGCATCGCCTGTGACGCCAAGCTGTTCGACAACGACACCAAGTTCGACTCCGGCTGTGGCTGGCCGAGCTTCGACCGCCCCTATGCCGATGCCGCCGTCGAGGAGCACTTCGATACCAGCCATGGCATGCGTCGCGTGGAAGTGCGCTGTCGCCGTTGCGAGTCCCACCTGGGGCACGTCTTCCCGGATGGCCCGACTGACACCGGTCAGCGCTACTGCATCAACTCCGTCGCGCTGCGCTTCAAGCCGATACGTGCCTGACACCCGGGACATGGAGAGTCGACAGAGCGCTGAGGCAGTGATGACCGGATAGCGCGCCTCCATGGCCAGGCCGCCTCTGATAGAATGCGTCGCCATACGCGTCCCCTCCTCTGCCGCATGCCATGTAGCGCCATCCCTGATGGATGAGCGCCTTTCCTGGCATGCGGGAAGAAGGAGGCAGGACAGAGGTCACAGAACAACCGTCATACCCCTGACGGCAGGAGAGAAGCGACATGCTGGGCTGGTATCCGGGACATATGCACAAGGCACGCCGTCAGATAAAGGACGCGCTGCCCGAGATCGACGTGGTCATCGAAGTCCTCGATGCCCGCCTCCCCTACTCCAGCACCAATCCGGTGCTGTCCGAACTGACCCGCCACAAGCCGGTACTCAAGCTGCTGTCTCGCGCCGATCTGGCGGACCCGGCACGCACGCGCGAATGGGTCGAGTATTTCGATGCCCTGCCCAACACCCGTGCACTGGCGATCACCACACTTGAGGCGCGTGACCTCAAGCAGATTCCGCGGCTATGCCGCGAGATGGCCGGTCATATCCGCGTCGATCGTGATGCGCGCGTGATGGTGATGGGCATCCCCAACGTCGGCAAGTCGACGCTGATCAATGGCCTGGCGGGTCGCAAGATCGCCAAGACCGGCAACGAGCCCGCCGTCACCAAGCGCCAGCAGAAGATTCGCATCGACGGTGGCATTGCCCTGATCGATACCCCCGGGGTGATGTGGCCGAAGATCGAAGACCAGGCCAGCGCCTATCGCCTGGCCGGCAGTGGCGCGATCCGTGACACCGCCATCGATTACACCGATGTGGCGGTGATCGTCGCGGCGGAGCTGGCCAAGCGCTACCCCACGGAGCTGACCGCACGCTACAAGCTGAAGTCACTGCCGGCCTACAGCGCCAACCCTGACGCCGAGCGAGTCGAGAGTGATGGCCCGCGCAAGGTCGATCTGATGGCGCTGTCCGGCTTCAATGGAGTCGCGATTCTGGAAGAGATAGCCAGCAAGCGCGGTGGCCTGCGTGCCGGTGGCATCATCGACCTGCACCGCGGTGCCGAGGTGCTGCTGCATGAACTGCGCGACGGCAAGCTCGGGCGCCTGACACTGGAAACACCCGCCGACATTCCTGCCGAGCCGGTGCCGGAAGCCAGTGGCGAGACAGAAGATGGAGCCGAAACGCGTGAGCAAGAGAGCGAATAACGCTACCAGAACAAGGCGCTAACGCGACTCTCGTCTGGCTCCCGTCCGCGGAACACGCCTGAATTCCAGTTGAAAATCCCGCCAGAAAACCTCTGGCGGGATTTTTTTCTGCCTGAACATCTCAAACCACAAATTTAACCACGCTATTGGCCCTTGGCCGTGGCGCGGCAGGCCAGCGGCGCGATATGCTGGACGCTCGCCCCTACACCTTACGTGACGGAGATCTACGGAAAGCATCATGGATACCGAGCAAAGAAAGCCCCGCGAAATTCGCAAGTCACACAAGCTGGACAACGTCTGCTATGACATTCGCGGGCCGGTTCTCGAACACGCCAAGCGTCTCGAGGACGAGGGCCATCGCATTCTCAAGCTCAATATCGGCAACCCGGCGCCCTTCGGCTTCGAGGCACCGGAAGAGATTCTGCAGGACGTGATGCGCAACCTGCCGACAGCGCAGGGCTATTGTGATTCCAAGGGGCTTTACTCTGCGCGCAAGGCGATCATGCAGGAGTGCCAGCGCAAGGATATCCAGGGTGTCGGGATCGAGGACATCTACATCGGCAACGGCGTCTCGGAATTGATCGTGCTGGCCATGCAGGCATTGCTCGATGATGGCGACGAGCTTTTGGTACCGGCGCCGGATTACCCGCTATGGACTGCTGCCGCCAACCTGGCCGGTGGTCGCGCCGTGCACTATCTGTGTGACGAAGCGCAGGACTGGGCGCCCTCCATCGAGGACATCCGCGCCAAGGTGACCAGCCACACAAAGGGCATCGTGCTGATCAATCCGAACAACCCGACCGGCGCGGTCTATCCGCCCGCGGTGGTGAAGGACATCCTGCAGGTCGCGCGCGAATTCGGTCTGGTGGTGTTCTCTGACGAGATCTACGACAAGATCCTCTACGACGGTACCGAGCACGTCTCCACCGGCGCGCTGGCCGATGACCTGCTGGTCGTGACCATGAACGGTCTGTCCAAGAGCTACCGCTGCGCGGGCTTCCGCTCCGGCTGGATGATTCTCTCCGGCGACAAGCGCCCGGCGGCCGACTTCATCTCCGGCCTCGACATGCTGGCTAGCATGCGCCTGTGCGCCAATGTGCCGGCGCAGCACGCCATCCAGACGGCGCTCGGCGGCTATCAGTCGATCAATGATCTGGTACTGCCGGGCGGACGCCTGCTGGCCCAGCGTGACGCGGCCTGGAAGAAGCTCAACGAGATTCCCGGCGTCAGCTGCGTGAAGCCCAAGGGCGCGCTCTACATGTTCCCGCGGCTCGACCCCGAGATGTATCCCTTCGAGGACGATCAGCAGATGGTGCTGGAGCTGTTGCTGGAAGAGAAGATGCTGCTGGTGCAGGGCACCGCCTTCAACTGGCCGAATCCGGACCACCTGCGCATCGTCACCCTGCCCTACGCCGACCAGCTGGAAGAAGCCATCGAACGCCTCGGCCGCTTCCTGGCGCGACGTCGCAAGGCCTGACATCGGCCCAGCCCCCGTGATCAAGGGGCTACGCAGATCGCCTCCAGTGGTGATACCTTGCTGTCCTTGCAGACCGTCCTTGCAGACTGTCGACGCAAATTCTGCCCGCGCTGCCGCCAGTGATTCATCTCACTGTCAGTATCGCGGGCAGATAATTGCGCCCTACCGATATATTGGCATTGGAGACCTGACCCCATGATGCGGATAGCCCTTTTCCTGATCACCAACCTGGCGGTGGTGCTGCTGGCCAGTGTCACGCTGCGCCTGCTGGGCTTCGATGGCTACATGGAAGCCAACGGCATCAACTACACGGCGCTGCTGATCTTCTGCTTCATCATCGGCATGGCCGGTTCCGTGATCTCGCTGTTCCTGTCCAAGACGATGGCCAAGTCCTCGACCGGCACCGTGATCATCGAACAGCCGCAGAACGACACCGAACGCTGGCTGCTGGACACCGTCGGAGAACTGGCGCGCGACGCTGGCATCAAGATGCCGGAAGTCGGCATCTTCCCGGCGCAGCAATCCAATGCCTTCGCCACCGGCTGGAACCGCAATGATGCGCTGGTCGCCGTCTCGGCCGGCCTGCTCAATCGCATGCGCCCCGAGGAAGTGCGCGCCGTGCTGGCGCACGAGATCGGCCACGTCGCCAACGGCGACATGGTGACGCTGACGCTGATCCAGGGCGTGGTGAACACCTTCGTGATGTTCTTCGCGCGTATCGCCGCACATGCCATCGACGCCTTCCTCAAGCGCGATGACGAGAACGGCGGCCTGGGCTTCTTCGGCTACATGGCGGTCGTGTTCGTGCTGGAAATGGTGCTGGGCCTGGTGGCCTCGATGATCGTCGCCTGGTTCTCGCGCTGGCGCGAATACCGTGCCGATGCCGCAGGCGCAGGCCTGGCGGGCAGCGGCTCGATGATCAACGCCCTGGCTCGCCTCAAGCAGGAACATGAGCTGCCGGACCAGATGCCCGACACCATGACCGCCTTCGCCATCACCACCGGCAAGAGCCGCAAGCTGATGGAACAACTGTTCGCCAGCCACCCGCCGCTGGATGACCGTATCGCCGCGCTCAAGGCCGCTGCCTACAAGTAAGCTCCGCCAATCCTGCACGGCCTGATTGGCCCCTGCAGACAGCAAAAAGCCCGCCACGTGATCCACGTGGCGGGCTTTTCTGTCAGTGGGCGCCGCTCGACATGCCGCCCCTCACGCCAACGCTTCCCACCCCGACAGCCCCAGCAGATTCACGGCAGCGTCGAGGCCGATCTGTTGCATCTCGCCCACGTTCAGCGAGTCACCCCGCAGGGCGCCCTCGATCCACAGGCCATCGACCAGCCCATTGAGCGCGATGGTCAGATGCTGCAGCCGGGTCTCGTCTTCCTGACGCCCTTCCGCCACCAGAACGTCCTCCACCAGATGACGGAACAGCTCGGTCGTTTCGCGATAGGCCTCGCGGCGAATCTCGGCCATGCGAGGGTCGCCATAGGTGAGCGGCAGAAAGTTGGCCCACAGCAACAATGTCTGCGGCGTCACGATCGGCGGTGACAGATTGGCCTCAAGAAAGGCCTTCAACCTCGCATGCGGTGCCAGCTCTCGCCCTTCTATCGTGTCGGAGGCATCGGACAGCAGGCGCTCAAGAAAGCGGCGATAGGCCGCATAGAGCATGTTGTCCTTGCCTTCGAAATAGAAGCGGATCAACCCATTCGAGACACCGGCATATTCGGCGACACGCCGCACTGTCGTGCGCGAGATTCCCTCGCTGGCAATGCAGGTCAGGGTCGCTTCGATCAGGTCATCCTCTCGGGCATTGTTGTCTCGACGACTGGCCATGGAACGTGAATTACCCCTCGCGCAGAATCGGATTGGTCAGGCAGGTGGGGCCACCTTCGCACGCCATGCACAGGGCGTCACCTTCAAAAGTGCGCACACGTATGCCGGCGGCTTCCATCATGGCACGCGTGCCGGGGAAGCCATCGATCATCACGCAATCGTTCGGCGCCAACGGCATGACATTCAGGCTCAGGCCCAGCGACTGATGGAACTCCTCTTCCGGGGCAATCACGAAGCGGATACCGCGCGCTTTCATCAAGGTCCAGAGTGCGGCAGGGATCAACTTGGGATGTACCAGATAGGTGTCATCCGCCAGCGGCGAGATAACCGACATCAGATGCAGGCAGGCCGCCTCGCCCTCCCAGACGGGCAGGTCGAAGCCCAGCACCTCGATCCCGTGCGGATTGAGCAGCGCGTTGAGCTGACGCACGCCCTCCCGATTGGAGCGGAAGCCCATGCCGACGACAAGGGTGTTCTCATCCAGCCACAGGGTGTCGCCCCCCTCGATGGCCGCCTCACCTTCCAGGTGACCGATGACCGGAATGCCGGCCTGCTCATAGACCTGACCATGCCGGTTCGGTTCGTCCTTGCGCAGCGGCTTGCCCATCTGGAACAGCACGGCGCCAGCACGCGTCACCACCGAAGCATCGCGGGTGAACATGGCATCTGACAGCCCGTCATTGGTGTCCTCGAGCCAGACGATCTCGGCACCGCTCTCCTCCACCATCTCGACCAGGGCCTGGTACTGACTGATGGCTTTCTCGGCATTGAAGTAGTGGTTGTAATGCCAGACCGCCGGATCGGCATTGCGCAGGCTGTCGCCAGGACGACGCATCAGGACACGCGTCATTCGAGCGGCCATTGAGTGGCAACCGAACCGGGAGGAGGCGGGGGTATTCGACATGGAGGAAACCTCATTTTGATGGTCTGTCAGTCGCAATTGACTCGAATGTTATACAGATGCATAATTTTTATACAGATGCATAGTCTTATACAGGCACATGACTTTATGCAACTGCATAGTCTTATACAGGCACATGACTTTATGCAACTGCATAGTCAGTACCCGAGTGCATAACAACAAGATCAATCAGAGGACTCGCGCGTGCCTCACTCCCCTGCCACCCCGTTGACCGACAAGAATGACGATGCCGTCATCGACATTCGCGGACTCTGGAAATCCTTTGCTGGACGCGAAGTCCTCAAGGGCATCGACCTCACCGCCCAGCGTGGTGACGTGATCTCACTGATCGGCAGCAGCGGCTCGGGCAAGTCCACCCTGCTGCGCTGCATCAACCTGCTCGAGACACCCAGCGACGGGTCCTTGCGCCTGCTGGGCGAGGACGTGGCGCTGCGGCGGCGCGGCCAGCGACTCGAACCCGTCAATCGCCGACAGCTGCGTCTGCTGCGAGCTCGCCTGGCGATGGTCTTCCAGAACTTCAATCTCTGGCCTCACATGAGCCTCGAAGCGAACCTCATGGAAGCGCCGATGCAGGTGCTCGGTCAGTCCCGCGCAGAAGCTCGGGAGCATGCTCACCAGCTGCTGGAGCGCGTCGGGCTGTACTCCCACCGCCAGGCCAACCCGAGAACGCTTTCCGGCGGCCAGCAGCAACGTGGCGCCATCGCCAGAGCCCTGGCCATGTCGCCGGAGGTGCTGCTCTTCGATGAACCGACCTCGGCACTGGACCCCGAACTTGTCGGCGAGGTGCTCGAGGTGATGCGCGACCTGGCTGCCGAAGGGCGCACCATGGTCATCGTCACCCATGAGATGAAGTTCGCCGCTGACGTCGCGAACAAGGTCATCTTCCTCGACCAGGGCAACATCGAGGCCCAGGGCACCCCCGACCAGATATTCCGCTCCCCCTCTTCCGAGCGCCTCAAGCAGTTCATCGGCTCGATTACCTGAACCAGGAGAAGACCAACAATGAAAACCCTGTCCGCTATCGCATCTCTCGGGGCCATCGCCCTGTCTCTGAGCACCGTAGCCCAGGCCGACGTCGTACGTGTCGGCTTCGCCAGTGAGCCCTACCCGCCGTTCGCCACCCTGCAGTCGGATGGCAGCGTGACCGGCTGGGAAGTCGATATCGCCAATGCCGTCTGTGCCGCGGCAGAGCTTGAGTGCGAGATTGTCACCTCCTCCTGGGATGGCCTGATTCCGGCGCTGACCACGCGCAAGATCGATGCGATCGCCGCTTCACTCTCCATCACCGAGCAGCGCCGCAAGGTCATCGACTTCTCGGACAAGTACTACCAGACCAGCGCTGCCGTCATGGGTGCCAAGGGCGACGAGATCACGCCGACGCCAGAAGGACTGGCCGGCAAGACACTGGGCGTGCAGTCGGCCTCCATTCATCAGACCTATGCCAAGCGCCACTTCCCCGACACTCGAGTGCGTGAATACCAGACCCAGGATGAGGCCAACCAGGACCTGTTCGCCGGACGCATCGATGCCACCCTAGCCGACATCCTCGTGCTGGATGACTATCTCGCGAGCGACGATGGCGAACTGTGCTGTGACATGAAGGGCAATGTCGCGCACGACGAGAGCATCCTGGGGTCCGGCGTCGGATTCGGCGTGCGCAAGGGCGACAGCGAGCTGCTGGAGCGCCTGAATGCCGGTATCGCCGAGATTCGTGCCAGCGGGCGTTATGACGAGATCAGCAAGCAGTACTTCGACTTCGACATCTACGGAGATTGAAGCCGCCCTCGTCTCGACTTCGCCATACCGCATGAGGAAATTGCATGGCTGACTATCGCAACATGAGCATCGGCGAGCTGCTGTCGCTGACGCCGCCGGGCTGGGGAGGCGCTCTGCTGGATGGTCTGGTGCTATCGCTGCAGGTAGCGGCGAGCGGCTATCTGATTGGCCTGGTGATCGGCATGGCGGGCGCTGCGGGCAAGATCTCGGGTGGCCCCGTCACCCGGGATCTGCTCACCGGCTATACGACGGTGATACGCGCGGTTCCCGAGCTGGTACTGATCCTGCTGGTGTATTTCGCGGCGCCGGATGCCCTGAACCATCTGGCGAGCGCCGTCGGCCTCGGCCCCCTCGAGATCAGCCCCTTCGTCGCCGGGGTGGCCGTCATCGCTCTGGTGCAGGGCGCCTATGCCACCGAAGTCATCCGCGGTGCCATCAATGCCATCCCCAAGGGAATGCATGAGGCCGCACTGGCGCATGGCATGGCGCCCTTCACCATCCTGCGCCGCATCACGCTGCCATTGTTGCTGCCAGGCGCCCTGCCGGGCCTCTCCAATCTATGGCTGATCGCGACCAAGGACACGGCTTTGCTGGCGGTCGTGGGCTTCACGGAGCTGACACTGGCCTCGCGTCAGGCGGCCGGCTCCACCCGTCATTACCTGCTGTTTCTCGGCGCCGCGGGGGTGCTTTATCTGATCGTATCGCTTGCCTCCAACCTGCTGTTCAAGACACTGGAACGTCGCATGGACAAGGGGGCCCACCATGGCTGAGCCCAGACTTCCGCCCCATCGCCTCATCCTGATCGCGATTGTCGTCGCCATCCTGGTGGCGATCGGCACCCAGATGCACTGGGAGTGGGTCGCCCAGTACCGCGGTGAGATCGTCAAAGGCGTACTACTGACGCTCTTGTTGCTGGTCTCCACCAGTGTGGCGGGCTTCCTGCTGGCCATCCCGCTGGGGCTGGCACAGGCACGTGGGCCGCGTCCGCTGGCGTGGCTGGCGCGAGGGTTCTGCAATCTGATTCGCGGTACCCCATTGCTGCTGCAGCTGTGGATTCTCTACTACGGACTGGGGTCTCTGTTTCCGTATATTCTCGGCTTGCGTGGCAGCTGGTTATGGCCGGTGCTGGCAGATCCGTGGATCTACGCCTTCTGTGCCTTGACCCTGTCGTTCGCGGGTTATGAAGGCGAGATCATGCGCGGCGCCTTTGCCGGCGTACCGCGCGGCGAACTTGAAGCGGCTCGCTCGCTGGGCATGTCTCCCTTCAGCATTCTCCGGCGCATCTGGCTGCCCAGAGCCGTACAACGGGTATTGCCCACGCTGAATGGCGAGTTGATCATCCAGCTCAAGGCGACGCCACTGGTCGCGACCATTTCCGCCATCGATACCTATGCCGTCTTCGGGCGTATCCGCCAGGAAACCTATATCGTCTACGAGCCGCTGCTGCTGATGGCCTTGATCTATCTCGTCATCGCGGGACTGATCACCCTCGGCTTTCGCACACTCGAGAAACGCCACGCTTCATGAGGCCTGACATGCAACGTACCCTCGATATCCTCACTCGCCTCATCGCCTTCGATACCACGTCGGACCGCTCCAATCTGGCGTTGATCCACTTCGTGCGTGACCTGCTGGCCGAGCACGGTATCCAGGCGACCGTGCTGGCGAATGCCGAAGGCGACAAGGCCTCACTGCTGGCGACGATAGGGCCGCCTGTCGCCGGGGGCGTGGTGCTTTCCGGTCACACCGACACCGTGCCCGTCACGGGGCAGACCTGGTCGCAGGACCCGTACCAGGCCACGCTCAAGGAGGGGCGCCTGTACGGTCGCGGCTCGGTGGACATGAAGGGCTTCATCGGCCTTTGCCTGGCGATGGTGCCGCAGTTTCTCGCATCGCCTCTCAAGCGGCCGATCCATCTCGCCTTCTCCTATGACGAAGAAAGCACCTGCATGGGCTGCCTGCCGCTGATCGACCACATGCGCGAGACACTGCCCGAGGTCGCCGCCGTCATCATCGGCGAGCCGACGCAAGGCCGCGTGGTGTCAGCGCACAAGGGCGTGCACTCCTGGCGCACGGAGGTGACGGGCGTCCCGGCCCATTCGAGCCGGCCAGACCTTGGCGTCTCGGCCACCTTCTACGCCGCGCGCATCATCTCGGAACTCGAACGCACGGCAAACGAGCTGCGCACTAATGCCATCCGGGGAGAGCTGTTCGAGCCGCCCTATTCCACCCTGCACGTCAGCGCCATGCAGGGCGGCAATGCCCCCAATATCATCGCCAAGGACGCTCGTCTGCATTGGGAGCTGCGCAATCTGCCCAGTGATCCGCCTGACGCGGTGCGTGCACGCTTCGATGACTTCACCGCGCAACTGGCGCGCGAGATGCAGCAGCATTCAGCCGACTGCCGCATCCAGACACTGGAGGACTATGCCTCGGTGCCGGCACTCACCCCGGAACCCGACGGCAAGGCTGAGGCGCTGGCCTTCGCCCTGACGGGACAGAGTGAGCGCTGTGGCGTCGGCTTCTGCTCGGAAGCGGGCTGGTTCCAGGATCGCGGCTTCTCCACCGTCGTGTGTGGGCCGGGCTCCATCGCACAGGCCCACAAGGCAGACGAATACATCGAGATGGCGGAACTTGAGCGATACCGTGACTTCCTCGCGCGCCTCATGCAGCACCAGTGCGCGGATTGAGCGCTGAGAACAACGGTTTCGCCCTGACCTTGAGCCGTAAAAAAGCCCGCCACGTGATCCACGTGGCGGGCTTTTTTATCTATCCCTCAGGATCGAGTCAGCGTGACTCCGAGGTCTCGTGGGGCGTATCCAGCACCAGTGACTCGGCCAGCGGCGTCGGCTCCACGCCTTCAGTCCCCTCGCCTTCTTCAAGGCGCTCCAGTTTGAAGCCGACCATGGCGTAGGCCACTGCCAGCGCCAGGTTGATCAGGTTGAACAGTGCAAAGGGCAGGTAGCTCAAGGTCGCGACGCCCAGGGTGGCCGCCATGTAGGCACCGCAGCTGTTCCAGGGAATCAGCGGCGAGGTGATGGTGCCGGAGTCTTCCAGCGCGCGTGACAGGTTGACCGGCGCCAGGCGGCGGCGACGGAACTCGGCGCGATACATGCGCCCCGGCAGGATGACCGAGATGTACTGATCCCCGGTCACCACGTTGGAGGCCAGGCAGGTGCCCAGCGTGGTGATGACCAGCGAACCGGCATTGCGTGTCGCGCCCAGAAGGCTCTGTACCAGACGCTCCAGCAGACCGAGGCGTTCGATCACGCCGCCGAAGGTCATCGCCGACAGGATCAGCCACACGGTGTTGAGCATGCTGCTCATGCCGCCCTTGGAGAGCAGCGAGTCGATCACCTCATCACCGCTGTGGGAGACATAGCCATCGAACATCGACATCCACACGCCCTTGAGCAGCGCCATGGCGGTGGACATGTCCGTGACGCTTGCCAGCCCCACCACCGCCTGCGGCTGGAAGATGACCGCGAAGACGGCGCCCAGCGCCGCGCCGATGAAGATGGCCGGGAAGGCGGGCATCTGACGCACGGCCATCACCAGCAGCACCAGGAGCGGAATCAGCAGGTGCAGGCCGATGTTGAACTGCTCGCCCAGCTGGGCACGCAGATTGGCGACCTGCTCCGGCGTCTGCAGGCTGGAGACGGAGTCATGGCCGAGCCACAGAAAGCCTGCCAGCGCGAGCAGGATGCTGGGCACGGTCGTCCACAGCATGTGACGAATATGCGCGAACAGCGTGGTGCCGGCCGCTGCCGGCGCCAGATTGGTGGTATCGGACAGCGGCGAGAGCTTGTCACCGAAGTAGGCTCCGGAAATCACCGCGCCGGCGGTGATCGCCTCGGACAGCCCCAGGCCATCGGCGATACCGATCAGGCCGATGCCGATGGTACCGGCGACCGTCCACGAGCTGCCCACCGACAGCGCCACCAGCGCGCACAGCAGACAGGCGGAGGCATAGAAGTACTGCGGCGCGATCACGTCCAGACCGTAATAGATCATCGCCGGCACGGTGCCGCCGAGAATCCAGGTGCCGATCATCGCGCCGACCGCCAGCAGGATCAGGATCGCACCCAGCGAGATCTGGATGCCCTTGTTGATCCCCTCTTCGATATCGCTCCAGCGATAGCCGTTCTTGAGACCGATCAGGCCCGCGATCATCGCGCCGGACAGCAGCGCGACCTGATTGGGCCCCCAGGAGGCATCGGCACCGAACAGCACCACCGCCAGCACCAGCATGGCGATGACCAGCACGATGGGAATCAGGGCATCCAGCAGAGAAGGCGGACGATAGCCGCTGTCCTCAGCAGAGTTATCAGGGTGTTGTTGCATTCAAGACACCATCTTCAAGAAATGAGGACGCCGACACGCCGCGTGGTGACGGGCATGGCAGAAGACACGGAGAATGGGGAGCAACGCCGCGGCGTCAGGCGGGGCATGCCGTCAAGGCCAGCCCCGGCGCGTGTCGCCAAGCGATCTGGGGCGCATTATATCGACCAAGGTCGAAGACCGAAACGGTCAGGGATTCAGGCATGCGGCAAGGTCCTCATCCATCAAGCGACCTCCACAACGCGAACGCCCCCGCCAGCAGAGCTGACAGGGGCGTTCCAGGGCGGCTTGCGAATCACGCCGTGATCATTTGCTGACCAGCTTGACGCGAGAGAAACCGAAGCCCTCGAGTACCTCACGCAGTTCGCGGGCATTCTTCTTGAGCTCGACACGCAGCGTGGAGAACTCGCGACGCAGCGGATATTCCCGTCGATAACGCACGAAGCCCTCGGCATTGCCGAAACGACGCTGATAGCGACGCAGGCCCAGCGCATCGCGACGCACGTCATAGCAGGCGCGTACGCAGAGCCCCAGCGCCTCTTCCGGCGGCGCCCAGCCCGTCAGCACCAGCTTGCGCAGCCACGGGTCCGGCTTGAGCTGACCCAGCTTGCGGCGCGCCGGCAGCCCGAAGTGACGACAGGCCTGCTGATAGATGATCTCGGTGCCCTGCATCTTGCCATCCAGGCTATGCCCGGCGATGTGCGGCGTGGCGATGTCCACCAGTGCGGCCAGCTCGGCATCGATATCCGGCTCGTTTTCCCACACATCCAGCACGGTCAGCAGGTCAGCCTGCTCCTTGAGGCGCTGCTTGAGCGCCGCGGTATCGACACAGCCACCGCGGCCGGCACTCAGCAACACGCTGCCGGGCTTCATGGCGCGGATGCGCTCGGCATTGATCAGATGATGGGTCGGATGCTCGCCACCGGTGACCATCGGGGTGTGCACACAGATGACATCACACTCGGCGACCAGCTCATCGAGGTCCACGAAGCGGGACTTCTCGGGGCGCTCATCGCTCTGGCCCTCAAGCGCGGCGCGCGGCGGGTCACAGACCAGCACCTCGGCACCCAGCGACTCGAGACGCTTGACCAGTCGTGACCCGACCTGACCGGCCCCGACCACGCCGAAGCGGCGGTCCAGCTGCAGATCCAGCCCTTCCTGCTCGGCCAGATGCCACAGCGACGACAGCACGTAATCCACCACCGAGTCGGCATTGCAGCCCGGCGCGTTGGTGAAGTGGATATCGTTGGCCGCGAGCCATTCGAGATCGGCATGGTCGGTGCCGATGATCGGCGAGCCGACGAAGCGCACCCGCGTTCCTTCCAACAGCGCCTGATCCACGCGCAAGGTAGAGCGACAGATCAGCATGTCGACGTCCTTGAGGACGGCATTGGTGATCTCGCGAGTCGGCATGCAGGTCACCTCTCCCAGTTCGGAGAAGAATTCCTCTGCCAGAGGGACGTTATCGTCCACGATGATGTGCATCTGTTGCCTTTCCTTGCTGTGGCAATGAGTGTCGCTGCGGGTTCACGGGCCAGCATGAGCGCCTTAGTGACTTCACACCTTGCCGCAAGGCACGTGAAGATTACAATGGTATGCTTGCTTGCCCGCCGCCGTGCCATCTTAGGCGCACGCAACGGGCGTCACAAGCTCATGATTGAGTCCAGCCACCATCGTTTCGCCTCGGGAGTCACGCGTGATCATCCGCTGGGAAAGCCACCACGATTACGTTCTGGTCCATGTGCATCAGGACATGTTCGGCGACTGGATCGTCAGCCGCTCATGGGGCCAGATCGGCACCCAGTTCGGCGGATTGAAGCACGATCTCGCCGAAAGCCACGAACAGGCCATGACCTGGGTCAGCGACCTCGCCCACATCCAGGCCTCACGCGGCTATACCAAGGTGCTGGAGGCCACGGCCGATAGCCCGGAAGCCGAAGACGCCATGCGCCAGATGTCGCTGCTGGAGAGTTAGTGCGCAGCACGGTGCCGGACACGAAAAGACCGCCGCTACCCTGAGGTAGCGGCGGTCTTTTTGCACCAGCTTATAGCGACACGTCTGCGCCGCTCAGCGCAGAAAGCGACGCCCGTTGCGCAGGGTGGACCCCTGCGGCTCAGTGGCTGAGTCGTGCTCGGCCGGGGGCGTGATTTCGACACCCTGCTCGAGGCGCTGCTCGACGCCCTGCGCGCGCAACCACTCCGGCAACACCTCTTCGCCATCGGCCAGCGAATACTCCGCACCCGATGCGCTCGCCAGTACAGGGATGCGCGTCGCGTAACGCTCGCTCAGCTGCGCATCGAAGGCGATCTCGACCCGCGTGAGCGTGACATCCGCCCCCAGCGCCTGCAGCGTGGCTTCCAGCCGAGCGCACAGATGACAGCCCGCCGTGGTGTAGAGCCACAGCGGGACGCTGGCCATCGCTCAGCCCTTCACATCGCTGGCGCGACGGATGCGGAAGACGTGGTGGATATCCGGACGACGCTTGAAGTCCGGGTCCAGCAGCTTGCGCGACAGGTCTTCCACCACATGGTGCTGGCTGACGCTGTCATCCATCACGAAGCGACGATGGTTGTTGGAGAAGATCAGCGTGCCGCCCGGCGCCAGACTGGCCATCGCCAGGTCGATCAGGCGCGCGTGATCACGCTGGATATCCAGGGTGCCTTCCATCTTCTTGGAATTGGAGAAGGTCGGCGGATCGAGGAAGATCAGGTCGAACTCCTCGCGGGAGCGCTCCAGCCACTTCAGGCAGTCGGCACGCACCAGCTGATGGCGTTTCTCGCTGATGCCGTTGAGCTTGAAGTTCTCGCGCCCCCAGTCCAGATAGGTATTGGACATGTCGACGCTGACGCTCTCGCTGGCACCGCCCAGCACCGCATGCACGGTGGCCGTCGCGGTATAGCAGAACAGATTGAGCACCCGCTTGCCGTCCGCTTCCTTGCCCAGCAGCTTGCGCACCGGACGGTGATCCAGGAACAGGCCAGTATCCAGGTAGTCCTTGAGATTCACCCACAGCCGGGCATCGCCTTCCTGCACCTCGATACGCTGACCGGAGCTGTCCTGACGCGTGTACTGCGCCTTGCCCGCCTGACGCGTGCGTTGCTTGATATGGATATCGTTGGGCGAGCAGCCCAGTACCTGCGGAATCGCCGCCAATGCATCCATCAGGCGGCGCTGCGCCTGACTGGCATCCACGGACTTGGGCGGCGTGTATTCCTGCACGTGCACGTGACGGCCATAGATATCGATGGCCAGCGCGTACTCCGGCATATCGGCATCGTAGAGGCGATAACAGGTGGTACCGCTCTGCTTGAGCCAGCGTGCCAATGACTTCTGGTTCTTCTTGAGGCGATTGGCGAACATCTGGCCGCCCTCGCTCAGCGCGGGCTGACTGCGGGCATCTTCGGCCACGCTGTCTTCGTCGACCGCACGCTCACGCGCCGCCACGTCGATCATCAACAGCTTGCAGTCGAGCTGACCGTTGCGGAAGGCGTACTGGCGATGCGCACGCAGGCCGAGGCGATGGCCGAGATCCGGATTGCCGGTGAACATGCCCAGCGTCCAGCCGCCGAAGTGGCGCTTCATGCGCTCACCCAGGCTTGCGTAGAGCGGCACCAGTGCCGGCAGCTCGCCCAGACGCTCACCATAGGGCGGGTTGGTCATCACCAGGCCAGTGGTGGCGCCCTCGGGACAGGTCAGCTCGGCGACGGAGGCGCCTTCCAGCTCGATCAGCGCCGGAATGCCGGCACGCATGGCGTTGGAGCGCGCGGCAGAAATCGCCTGCGGGCTGTGATCGCGACCGAACAGACGTGCAGTGACCTTGCGGCGCCCGGCAATGGCACGCTGCTCCATCTCTTCCCACAGGCCCTTCCAGATGCGCTCGTCATGGCGCCCCCAGTGACGGCAGGCGAACTCCTGGTTCAGCGACTGCGGCGCGATATCCGCCGCCATCAAGGCCGCTTCGATCAGCAGCGTGCCGGAGCCGCACATCGGGTCGACCAGGCTCTCGCCACGCGCCGCACGCGCCGGCCAGTCGGCCCGCATCAGCAGGGCCGCCGCCAGGTTCTCCTTCAGCGGCGCATGCGCGAGATCAGGACGGTAGCCACGCTGGTGCAGACTGCGCCCCACGAGGTCGATGCCCAGGGTGATGTAGCCATTGTGCAGGTGCGCGTAGATGCGCAGATCTGCATTCTTGCCATCGACGGTCGGCTTGTTGCGGCCTTCCTCGAACATCGCCTCGACGATGCCGTCCTTGACGGTCTGGGCACCGAAGAAGGTGTGGCGAATGTCTTTCCATGTTCCGTGGAAATCGACGGCGATGGACGCACGATCCGGCAATTCCATCGCCCAATCGACACCCGCACTCGCCTTGCGCAGTTGCTCGCCGGTGTCGACGCCACCCACGCGAGTGAGCAGACGAATGATGCGGTTGGCCAGTCGCGACCACAGGATGGTGCGGTAGGCGGTTTCCTGGCTACCGTTGAAGTGTACGCCAGCGACGGTCGTGCCAGTCACCTCGGCACCCAGAGCCGTCAGCTCATCGGCCAGCAGCGTTTCGATGCCACGCGGGCAGGTCGCAAACCAGGTAGAGAGCGAGTTGCTGGGCGCGCGGGGTGTAGTCGCAGAGGTCGTATCAGTCATGAATCTCTCACCGGCAGGTGCCGGACTTATTCCTGTGAGTTGGCTTCTGGCACTAGCGATATTCCTATACGGCTGTCGACAAGCCAGAGGCAGTGTTCTAAAAACTATAGGTGTAGCTGCAATTCGGAAAGGTGACACGCCATGCGAAATAGAGGATCAAGGGACACGAGCCTCATTCGGGCAGCCTACCTGTGCCGCTCAGGAGATCGGACTTCCGGCACGGCAAGGCAGTCGCTCTTTCACCATCACGCTCGAGCATATACAGGCAAGACCTTCCATCATCTCACACTCGTGACCTTTTCCGACAAGAATGGCCAACGACGCGAGGTGATGATGCACGAGGCCGGCAGTGCCCGACAGGGCATCGGCCAACTCTCTCACTCGGCATGTCCAATGGCAGGGACAACCGCGGCCAGACAAGGTCTCGCCGGGTACGTCTCTCCATCACTGGCACACAGTGCCGATGGGTTCTCACTTAGAGGTCATCCATGAAGAGACAGAAACGTGATCGCTTTCAGCGTGCCTATGTTCACGGCTACAAGGCTGGTGTCACCGGCCGTTCCCGTGATGATTGTCCCAGTATCGATGTCAATCTACGTGAATTCTGGATGAGCGGCTGGCGTGAAGGCCGCGGGGACCAGTGGTCGGGAATGACCGGCGTCTCCGGCATCCACAAGAACCCCATGGTGCTCAGCTGAGCACCGCATGACGCCAAGGTTCATCATCCGCGACCAGGAGGTCATCCCATTTCAGGAAAGCGGCACGTCACGGAATGACACTGGCAATACGGCGCCTGGCGCCTTTCACCCCGCCGACGCAGCCTGATGCGCTGCCCAAGCGGATTCTCCGGCATCACGCCACCGGCTCCTGACATGTTACAGGGTCGGCTGGCACGTACAGAGAGGACTCGAGGTGTTCACGGTGAGTCGGTTTAGCGACATCACCCGGAAAATCCCACGGAAGTCGCCCAGCGACACGTCAAATCACCAGGGAGGTAACGCCTTATTTCTATCTTGATGACGCGCGGCACTGACAGGCAAGAGACGCAGTAGGCAATGGGGCCGACTCGCTTCACTTCCTGAAAGGCCGAGATGTTGGCGCTCGTGTCGTTTCAATCGTGGTATGGCTCCAGAAGAGGAGGCGCAGCAGGCGACGGCCTGCGAGGACGACGGTCCAGCGCGGAGCACGACACGGGCAAACGTTCACCTTGACTGCATCAGCAGGTTCTTTCCAGGCCTGCTTCAACCATCCACGCACCCGATGAGCTCAAGGGGCCAACCCCCAACCGCCGTTTCTGACGGCAAAAGCGCTTCGCATCGTGCACGCTGGCTGGACATGGCAGCCAACACGACAACGGCAGATCACGCATCACTTCCCTGCCGTTGTCATATCATCATTCACGCCGGTACCGAGGCCGCCTTCTGATGTCAGAAGGCGGCTTTTCTGTGTCTGCCCTTCCCCACTCGCCCCTCTCTTGAAGCGCCGTGAGTGGGAGATACCAGCATCACGCTGCGACGGAGCCCAGGCCGGATCACACCTTGATCAGGGTATCGGCCTTCTCCAGTGCACGCGCGCACTCACCGATCAATGCCGGGCCGCGGTAGATCAGCCCGGAATACAGCTGCACCAGATCCGCCCCCGCGGCGATCTTCTCACGCGCACTCTCGCCATCGGTGATACCGCCCACACCGATGATCGGCATGTTCGGCAGCGCTTCACGCAGGCCACGAATCACCCGCGTCGACGATTCACGCACCGGGGCGCCGGAAAGTCCGCCCGCCTCCTGCGCATGCGGGCTACCCGCGACCGCCGTACGCTCGATGGTGGTGTTGGTGGCGATGACGCCATCGATGCCGTTGTCCGCCAACGCGCGCGCCACGAACAGGATTTCCTCGTTGTCCATGTCGGGCGCGATCTTGATTACCAGCGGCACCTTCCTGCCGCGCTCGGCATCGAGCTGATCGCAACGCTGGCGAAGCCCGGCCAGCAGCTGGCTGAGATGATCACCGAACTGCAGATTGCGCAGCCCCGGGGTATTGGGCGACGAGATATTGGCGGTGATGTAGTCGGCATGCGCATGCACGGCATCGAGGCAGACCAGATAGTCGCTCAATGCATCATCCACCGCCGTGGTCAGGTTCTTGCCGATGTTGATCCCCAGCACGACACCAAAGGCAGCACGCGCCTGACTGGCCTTGACCTTCGCGACCAGATGCTCGACTCCGGCATTGTTGAAGCCCATGCGGTTGATGATCGCCTGATGCTCCGGCAGCCGGAACAGACGCGGCTTGGGATTGCCGTCCTGCCCTTTCGGCGTCACCGTGCCGACCTCCACGAAGCCGAAGCCCAGAGCGGCAAGCGCATCGAGGTGATCGGCATTCTTGTCGAGACCTGCCGCCAGGCCAACGCGATTGGGGAATTCGAGCCCCATTAGCGAGACCGGATCACGCGGCGCTTCACCGCCCAGACCGCGCGCCATGCCGAGGCGATGTGCCATGTCCAGCGCACTCAGCGTCACACCATGAGCTGTTTCCGGGTCGAGCTTGAAGAGAAGCGAGCGAGCAAACGAGTACATGATGATCTCCAGACAGCGGGCGGCAGGGTCGTGACGACAGCATAGCTGGGCGCGAAGTATACCCGAAGCCCGCGGGGACAGACACTGCGCGCCGGAACGCTCGCGCTGCTGTCGATAGCATTGCTCACACTCAGGGCAACAAAAAAGGGCGACCCGCTGGGCCGCCCTTGTGTCGCCCCCGACGGGGTCGGGGTCATGCCCTGCAGATCATTTCACGTCGAGTTGCTGCACGCGCACGGTGTAGTTGTTGACACCCTGCATGGAAGAGCCGAACTTCTGACCGCTGACCCAGACGGTGTAACGCCCCGGCTCAAGCACGGTCTTGAGGTGGAAGTCGCCCTGGAAGCCTTCGCCCTTGTCGCTGGCGACGGTATTGCCACTCTCGTCCAGCAGGCGCATCTGCAGCTTGTAGGTACCTTCGCTGCCCGGGAAGGTCTCGCTGTCGATGGTCACGGTGCCGCGGTCCGCGACATCGAAGGTCATGACCTCGCCCTTCTCGAGAATGCGCACATCGGTGACGATCTCGTCGAAACGACGATCCGGCTCCGCTTCGGCCTCGGTTTCCGTCACGGCTGCACTGCCCGTGGCAGCAGCGGTCGTGGCAGCAGCGGCAGACGTCTCGGCTGCAGCAGTCGCGGCTGCCGAAGTAGTAGCGACGGCGCCTGTGGCGGAAGCGCCTTCAGCTGCCGCATTGCCTGTCTCGGCAGCCTTCTTCTCACGGGCGGCCTGTTCGGCGGCGGCAACGGTGGCCGGCTTGATGGTCGCGACTTCATCGTTGGCATCGACGAAGGCGGTACGACGGCCATCGCCATCGGTGTCGAGGAAGACCAGGCCGTTGCCGGTCTCGATGCCGCTTTCCTCGGCAGACAGCTTCTCGCCACTCTCGCTCAGGCCTGCGACGTTGATTTCATAGGTGTTGCCGCCCGACTTGCCAGCCCCCAGCTTGTCGGCGCGCACACGCAGCTTGTAGACGCCCGGCTCAAGCTCGGTATTCATGTTCAAGCCATCAGAGGCCCTGTCACCTTCTGCAGTGGCCACGACCTCACCCTGCTCACTCTCGAGCGTGGCTTTCATGGTGTAGGGGTCGGTCACATCGAAACTGGCGACGCCATCGATTTCGTAGCGTCCGGCTTCCTTGATGGTGAACTGGTGCACGCTGGTGCCGCCGAACAGGAAGTTCTGGCTGTGGGCATCACTGCGCGGCTTGAGGAACTTGGAGATGTCCAGCTTGCCTGCCGCTTCTTCTGCACGCTGCTGAGCGGGGCTGCCATCGGCCAGCACGGCCTGGGATGCCAGAGTGGACAGGCCGAGCGCGAGGGCGCAGGCGAGGGGTAATGCACGATGTGACATGGTGTCTCTGCCTTGTTGTACTGATGCTTTGAAAACAGAAGCCTCCAGCGAGCGCCGCAGCGACTCCGAGACTTGAAATGAGGGTCTGAAAATCAAGGACTGAAAACAGGGTCTGCAGAAAAGGATGCAACCATCAGGGCCTGTATCAGTCTCTGCACTGGTCGCCATTCAGCATACCAGACAGCTGACGACAGTTACCTTACCGCAGGCTTCAGCTATCACTTTTTTATTCATTCCCGACATGAAAAAGCCCTCACCAATGGTGAGGGCTTCTATCAGCGAGTCATCAGATGCTCGCCACTTGCGTCAGCCTCTTGCTGCCTCCGAGGCCGAAAGCATCAGGCTTCGCGCTTGGACTCGGCCAGATCGACCAGCTCGCGCAGGGCGACCGCGAACAGCGGGAAGCTCAGCTGAGCACCGCCCTTCATCTCGCCGAGCAGTGAGCACCAGCGGCTGACCAGACTCTCGTGGCTGGCCATCCAGCTGTCGACACGCTCATCGATCTCGCGCGGTGCATTGTCCTGCTTGAGCACGCTGACGGTCAGTGCCAGCTGCTGACGATCGAGATCATCGCGGAAGCTTTCACGTGCCTGCGCCTGCCAGCTGTCCTGCACCTCAAGGCCGTTGATCTTGTCACCGACCCACGGCAGCTCCAGACGATGGCCGATGCCGTAGAAGGCTTCTGCCACGCGATTTATCTTCTCGCCGGTCGCCTTGGCCGCCTCGATGATGCCAAGCCCTGCATAGAGGCTTGAGGTCGCGGCGATGGTGCTGGCCAGGGCCTCCGGCACGCCTGCCTCGACATAGCTGTCGCGACGCGCTTCCCAGTTCTCGCGGGCTTCGCCCTTGAGACGCTCACCGATGCTTTCGGAGAGCTGGGCCAGACGCGGGGCGAAGTGGCCGATGCATTCCTTGACGCCCATGGAGCTGCGCTGACGCAGGAACCAGCGAGTGGCACGACGCATCAGGCGCATCAGGTCACCCATCATGCGGTACTGCAGTTCTGCCGGCACCTGGTGATCGAGAGCCTCGATCTGGGTCCACAGCGCTTCCAGATTGAAGCTGTCACGCGCCACGATGTAGGCACGCGCGATTTCCGCCTTGTCGGCACCAGTGGTGTCTTCCAGGCGACGCACGAAGGCAATGCCCATGTGGTCGACCAGGTCATTGGCGATCTGGGTCGCGGCGATTTCACGCTTCAGACGGTGCTGGTACATCTCTTCCGGGAAGCGCTCCATCAGCACGCGCGGGAAGGCGCGCTCGAGGTGCTGCTGCACGTAGCTGTCGTCCGGCACGTCAGAGGCGATCAAGCTGGTCTTGAGATCGCTCTTGGCGTAGGAGACCAGCACGGACAGTTCCGGCAGGGTCAGGGCTTCACCGGCGTTGGAACGCTCGATCAGCGCTTCATCGGACGGCAGGAACTCGAGTTCACGGTCCAGGGTGCCGGCCGCTTCCAGCTCATTGATGAAGCGACGGAAGACGCCCATACCTTCCCTGGACTGCTGCTCGGAGAGCGACAGTGCCTGGGTCTGGCGATAGTTGTCCTTGATCACCAGCTCGCCGACTTCGTCGGTCATCTCGGCGAGCTGCTGGTTGCGCTGCTTGTCGGTCAGATCACCACGGGCGACGATGTCGTCCAGCAGGATCTTGATGTTGACCTCGTGATCCGAGCAGTTCACGCCACCGGCATTGTCGATGAAGTCGGTGTTGACGCGCACGCCCTGCTGGGCCGCGGCTTCCATGCGGCCACGCTGGGTCAGACCCAGGTTGCCGCCTTCGCCCACCACCTTGCAGCGCAGCTCACGGCCGTCGATACGCAGGCCATCGTTGGCCTTGTCGCCGACATCGGCGTGGGACTCGCTGGACGCCTTGACGTAGGTTCCGATACCGCCGTTCCAGATCAGGTCGACCTGCGCCTTGAGCATCGCGTTGATCAGCTCGTTGGGCGCCAGATGGTCGGCACTGATGTCGAAGACTTCCTTCATCTGCGGGCTGATGGCGATGGTCTTGGCATCACGCGAGAACAGACCGCCGCCTTCGCTGATCAGGCTCTTGTCGTAGTCGTCCCAGCTGGAACGCGGCAGACGGAACAGACGCTCGCGCTCGGCGAAGCTCTTCGCGGTGTCCGGGTTCGGATCGACGAAGATGTTGCGGTGGTTGAAGGCACCGACCAGGCGGATCTTCTCGGACAGCAGCATGCCGTTGCCGAAGACGTCACCGGCCATGTCACCGATACCGACCACGCTGAACTCGTCTTCCTGGATGTTGATGCCCATCTCGCGGAAGTGACGCTGCACGCTGACCCAGGCGCCCTTGGCGGTGATGCCCATGCCTTTGTGGTCGTAACCGTTGGCGCCACCGGAGGCGAAGGCATCGCCCAGCCAGAAGCCGTACTCGTTGGAGATGGCGTTGGCGATGTCGGAGAAGGTCGCGGTGCCCTTGTCGGCCGCGACGACCATGTAGGGGTCGTCTTCGTCGTAACGCACGACGGCCGTCGGGGCCACCACGTCACCGCCGGACAGGTTGTCGGTGATGTCGAGCAGTGCGCGGATGAAGATCTGGTAGCAGGCGATACCTTCCTTCTGGATCACGTCGCGGTCGGTGGTTTCCGGCATGCGCTTGCAGACGAAACCGCCCTTGGCGCCGACCGGCACGATGACCGCATTCTTGACCTGCTGCGCCTTGACCAGACCCAGCACCTCGGTGCGGAAATCTTCATGACGGTCGGACCAGCGCAGACCACCACGTGCGACCTTGCCGCCACGCAGGTGAACACCTTCGACGCGCGGCGAGTAGACGAAGATCTCGAACATCGGGCGCGGCTTCGGCACGTCAGGAATGCTGCGCGTGTCGAGCTTGAAGCTGATGTAGTCCTTGGCCTGACCATCTTCTGCCGGCTGGAAGAAGTTGGTACGCAGCGTCGCCATCATCAGGTCGACGTAGCGACGCAGCAGCCGGTCGTCGTTCAGGCTGGAGACCTGGTCGAGCAGACCATTGATGCGCTCGCGGCAGGCGTTGACGTCATCCTCGCCACCCTGACCCTGCGGGTCGAAGCGCAGATTGAACAGCTGCACCAGCTCGCGGGTGATATCCGGATGGCTGCCCAGCGCATTGGCGATGTAGGCCTGGGAGAGACCGAAGCGGATCTGCTTCAGGTAGCGCGCGTAGGCACGCAGCATCGCCACTTCACGCCAGTCCAGGCCAGAGCCGATGATCAGGCGGTTGAAGGCATCGGATTCGGCTTCGCCGGACCAGATCTTCTTGAAGGCTTCGATGAAGCTCTCGCGCACTTCGGAGAGCTCGACCGCGCCTTTGCCGTGATGCTCGAGATCGAAATCGTGCACCCAGCAGGAGGAATCGGTGCGGGTGATCTCGTAGGGACGCTCACCGATGACACGCAGGCCGAGGTTTTCCAGCACCGGCAGCACGTCGGAAAGCGGAATCGGCTGATGCTTGTGGAACAGCTTCAGGTTGACGCCGGAGTTGTCGTCCTCGACCAGACGATAGGTGCTCAGGCCGACGGCCTGGCCTTCGTCCAGCGCGCGTAGATGGCCCACGTCATAGACGGCGGTGCGCGGCGAGAAGTCGTCACGGTAGCTGCCCGGGAAGGCATCACGGTAGCGAGTCATCAGCTCGTTGGCCTGCTCTTCACCGAAGCCTTCGACCATGGCGGCGTGCAGCTCGTCACGCCAGCTGCGGGCCAGCTGAGCGATCTTGTTCTCCAGCGCGCGCATGTCGTACTGGCCCGGCTCATCGCCCTTGAAGCGCAGGATGAACTGGATACGTGTCAGCACGGACTCGGACAGATACGGCGTGAAGTCACCGAAGGTGGCGTTCAGCTCTTCACACAGCAGATTCTGGATGCGCACACGCAGGTCGGTGGAATAGACGTCGCGCGGCACGAACACCAGTACCGAGAAGAACTTGCCGAAGCGGTCTTCACGCACGATCAGACGCACGCGACGACGCTCGCGGATGTTGAGGATGCTGGTGGCGGTACGGGTCAGCTCGTCCGTGGAGATCTGGAAGAGGTCATCGCGCGGATAGACTTCCAGAATCTGCAGCAGGTGCTTGCCGTTGTGGCCCTTCGGGTTGACGCCGGCGGCTTCCATGACGTCCTGCACCTTGCGACGCAGAATCGGCACGTTGCGCGGGCTCTGGTTGTACACCGTGGAGGTGTAGAGCCCCAGGAAGCGGCGCTCGCCGATCACGCGGCCTTCTTCATCGAAGCGCTCGACGGTGATGTAATCCGGGTAGGCCGGACGGTGCACGCGGGCGTGGAAGGCGCTCTTGGCGAAGGACAGCAGCTCCGGAATCAGCACGTACTGATCGCTGTTGACGCTCTGCTGGTGACGGGACTGCTCGTGATAGCGCTCGAGGTCCAGCTTGAGCACCCCCAGCTCGGAACCTTCGACCTTGTTCAGCACGCGGGTGCCGTCTTCCTGCTCATCGACGGTGTACTCGTCATAGCCCAGGAAGGTGAAGTGGTCGTTGCCCATCCACTGCATGAAGTCGCAGGCTTCCTGATGGTCAGCCTCGGAGACGGTCGGCGGACGGTTGTCACGCAGCTCCTGCAGCGCCTGGGCGCCCTGGCTGCGCATGGCGTCGAAGTCAGCGACGGCAACGCGCACTTCGGCCAGCACTTCACGCAGGCTGGTCTCGAGGTCTTCCAGCGTCTCGGCGTCGTTGTGACGATCGACCTCGATGTAGATCAGCGACTCGCGGTGCTGCGGGGCGTTCTCGGCACGCGGTGCGGTCACGCGCTCCAGCTGACCGGCATCATCACGTGCAACGGCCAGCACGGCGTTGTGGATGGCGTGAACGGTGATGCCACGACGGTTGAGCTCGATACGCACGGAATCGACCAGGAACGGCATGTCCGGGTGCAGCACTTCGATGATGGTGTGCGTCGACTGCCAACCATGCTTCTCGAAGTCCGGGTTGTAGGCACGCACCTTGGGAGCCTCGAGGCTCTGCAGGAAGTGCCATACGGCCAGGGTGGAACCGTAGAGGTCATCCAGCTTGCGCTCGGCCATGTCCTCGAAGGAGGCCGTTGCGTGATAGTCGCGCGCAAACGCCGCGATCACGTCCACCTTGTCCTTGGGAAGTCGCTTGTCCAGCTGCTCTTCGAGCTGCGCAAGAAATTCCTGCTTGCCGTCCGTCGCCACGTGTAGCATCAATCACCTCGACTGACCTGATGGATGTATCAGGGAAAATAGTCATAGAGAGTCTGCGCCGGCCAAAAAGGCGTTGCAGCACAGACTCATGCAGTGCATCACAGACTAGCGCAGTCTGCGCCTCTGCCCCATGCCTGTTCCATATTGGTCATGCAGCATTACATCTGTGCATCGGGTATTGACTTGGCGGTCCGCGCGTGAAACGAAAGTCTAATTCGAGTGACTGTCATGTGCGCAAAAAAGCCCCGTCGTCCCCTACCTGACAGGTAGATGACGTCGGGGCTCTGGTTTTTCAAACGATTGCCGCGATACGTCGCTCACGCGGGCGTGACATCGGCTGTCGGTTTGAAGATGCGCTTATCTGCGAACCAGATAGACACCGCATTCGAGGTGGTCGGTATACGGGAACTGATCGAACAGCGCGAAGCGTTCGATACGGTGCGTGCGACACAGTACTTCAAGGTTGTCGATCAGCGTCTGCGGGTTGCAGGAGATATAGACGATGCGCTCGTAGCGCGCGGTCTGCTCGCAGCTGTCGGCATCGAGGCCGGCACGCGGCGGATCGACCAGCACGGTGCGGAAGTCGTGGTTGTCGAGGTCCATCTCCGCGACGCGACGGCCCGCCTTCTCGCCCGCCAGCGCCAGCGAGAAGTCCTCGGCCGACATGCGCGCCACCTGGGCATTGTCGATGCTATTGGCCGCCAGGTTGACCTGCGCCGAGGCCACGGAAGTGCGTGAGATCTCGGTGGCCAGCACGCGGCGGAAATTCTCGGCCAGCGCGATGGTGAAGTTGCCGTTGCCGCAGTAGAGCTCGACCAGATCGCCCTGCTCACGGCCTTCCGCCTGCGCCTTGTCAGGATGAGTCACGTCTCGTGCCCAGCTGAGCATCGAGCGGCAGATCTCGGCATTGGGCTGGGTGAAGCTGTTCTCGACCTGCTGATAGACGTACTCGCGGCCATCGACCTCGAGACGCTCGAAGACGTGATCGCGCGTCAGCACGATATGCTGCTTGCGCGAACGCCCGATGATCATGATATCGAGCTCTTCTTCCAGCGCACGCGCCTCGGCTTCCCAGTCTTCGCCGAGCTTGCGATGGTAGATCAGCGTGACCAGCGCCTCGCCGCTCAGGGTGGTGAGGAACTCGCACTGGAACAGACGCTCACGCAGCACCGGGCTTGCCTTGAGTCGCTCACGCAGCAGCGGCATCAATTCATTGATGCGCTGGCTGGCGACCGGGAAGTCGTCCATGCGCACGACCGTCTTCTTCTTGTTGCCCTCGTCGTCGAACTCGACCTCGAACATCGCGTAATAGAGGTCATCATCCTCGTGCCAGATACGGAACTCGCAACGCATGCGGTAATGGCTGGGCGGCGAGGGAAATACCTCCAGTTCCGGCGCATCGAAGGCAGCGAAACGTGCGCGGGTCTGCTCGGCCTTCTCGGCGAGCTGCTGTTCATACTGACTGGGATCGACGACGGCGATGGCCACACTGACTCCTGCCTGCGGGCATACCGCAGCACTGAAACGATGAGCAAAGGGACGCGGGGACGTCATGGTGAACCATGCCGATCACGTCCATTCAAAGGTTGGGCGCGCTAGCCTACCATCGGCAGCGCGAAGCTCAAGCGCCAAATGGCGAGCCAAGGCGGGAGCAGGCAGGTGCAAGAGGGCCGCGAGAGTCAACGCCCCTGCTCCTCAGTCGTCGAACGCCAGCGCCTGCGGCGCGGCGAAACCCTGACTGGCCAGCGCCGTGGCCAGCCCCGGCTGCCGGGCATCCGTCGCCAGCGCCATGTGCTCATGCGGTGCTGGTTGAACCGCTTGAGCGACTTGCTGTTCAGCCTCTTGGGCGACTTGCTGAGCAGCCTGAGCGAATTGCTGATCAGCCGCTTGCGCCGCAGCACCAAGCGCCAGCACCTCCGCCACGCGGCGGGCGATTGCCGCGCCGGAATCCACCAGCGCCACCCGAGACTCGCCCAGCACCTGCGAGATGTCGGCGCCGAGCAGCGGGAAATGCGTGCAGCCGAGAATCACCACTTCCAGCGCCTCGACCGCCGCCAGATCAGCCAGACTGGCCGCCACCACCTCGGGGCGCGCCGGCTCACCGCGCAGACGCCGCTCGGCCTCCGCGACCAGAGGATCGGCGGCGACGCGAATCACGCGACAGTCGGCGGCGAAGTCACGAATCAGCTGCTCGGTGTAGGCGCGACGCACCGTGGCGGATGTCGCCAGCAACGCGAAGACCGGCGGCTCGCACTTCTCACGACGTGCTGCACTCTGACGCGCACGTGCCAACGTCGCCGCCGGCTTGATGGCGGGCACGGTGCCGATCACCGGAATCGACAGCGCTGCGCGTAGCGCCGTCAGCGCCAGGGTGCTGGCGGTATTGCAGGCGACCACCAACGCCCGTGCCCCGCTTGCCTCGACGGCCGCCACGCACACCTGAACGATGCGCGGTATCAACCAGTCATCCGGCTTGGTGCCATAGGGCAACGCGGCGTTGTCACAGACATAGGCCAGCGACAGCTGCGGCCACTGGCGGCGGATCTCGGCGGCGACGGACAGCCCGCCGACGCCGGAATCGAAGACCAGCACCGGGGCAGAAGAACGGGAAGCAGAGGCAGGCGTGTCGCCTGGGCGGGCAGGACTCATCGGCAGATACCGCTGGCGACAATCATCATGGAGACGGGCGACTCGAACAGACGGGACAAGGGCGCGGAGTCTATCACGGCCGCAGACCCGGCTTCACAGCCTCGAGCGGTGACAGATCGTTCTGCCCGGCATCATTCACGGCCGTGGTGTCGCGGACGGCTGTCGATGACGTGGCGAGCACGTCGGGCATCATCGTGTGGCCAATCCGCGCGAAGTGCTCACACAGCACCTCTATCAATGCCCGCAGGCGTGCCGGCTGCATGTCGCGCTCGGCATAGACCAGATGGATATCCACCGCCGCGCACCAGTAGTCGACAAGCAGCGGCACCAGGCGGCCATTGGCGACGTCATTGGCCACCAGGAAATCCGGTTTGCAGGTAATGCCGATGCCCTGGGCGGCGGCCTCGACCAGCCCGCGCCCGCTGTCGCAGCTGAAGGTCGGCGACAGGCGGATCTTGCGTGGCCGCCCGTCAACCATGAAGCTCCACACCGGCCCTTCGCGCTGCTGGGTGTAATTCAGGCAGCGGTGATGGGCAAGGTCTTCCGGCACCTCGGGCGTGCCATTCTCGGCCAGGTAACCCGGGCTGGCATAGACTCCGACCTGGGTGCCCGCCAACCGGCGCGCGATCAGGCTGGAATCAGACAGCGCACCGGCGCGAATCACCAGATCATAATCCTCGGCCATGAGATCGACATGGCGATCCTCCAGGCGCAGGTCGAGCTCGACATAGGGGTAGGTCTGGCGGAAATGCGCCAGGGCCGGCATCAGACACTGGATGCTGAAATCCATCGGTGCCGACATCTTCAAGCGCCCCCGAACCTCGCCCTGGCGCTCGCCAAGACTGTCTTCCAGCGCCTGAAGGTCATTGAGCACACGACAGGCACCCGCCAGGTAATGCTCGCCCTCGGCGGTCAGCTGCAGACTGCGCGTGGTGCGCATCAGCAGGCGAACGCCCAGCTCGACTTCCAGGCGCGAGATCTGCTTGCTGACCATGCCGTTGGATAGTCCCAGCTGACGAGCACCGCCCGCGAAACTGCCCTCCTCTACCACGGCGCGAAACACCTGCATGGCAGTGAGTCTATCCATCGTGCGATCCCCTTTGCGATCAAGGAAAATGAGCCAGGAAAGTGAGCCTGAAAAGCGGGACGGCAAGATGACGACAAGTCCGCGCCCGGCGCGCCTATTTTACCTGCTTGGTGACGATGTAAGTGAAATAGCGATCGATGCCCAGCTCTGACACCAGCCAGTGATCGACCAGACGCTGATAGGCATCGATGCTGGCGGTCTCCAGCCGCAGCAGGTAGTCCACCCCGCCGCCGACGGCGACGCATTCGATCACCTCATCCGCCTCTCGCATGGCACGCTCGAAGCGTTGGAAGCTGCCGGCATCATGATGCTTGAGGTGGATCTCGACCCACACCGGCGTGCGCGGGGCAGCCCCCGAAGCAGCGCCACCCTGCTGATCACTCAGGCGCTGCTGATTGATGATGGCGGCATAACCCTCGATGATGCCCGCCTGCTCGAGGCGCTTGACGCGCTCCCAGCACGGGCTGACCGACAGGTTGATCTCCTCGGCCAGCCGCGACTTGGTGATACGGCCATCGCGCTCGAGTATCGCCAGAATCTTGAGATCGAAGGCATCCAGCTTCGGCGCTGGCTGCGAGCGGGAGGGACTCGCGCTCATGAGGCCTCTCGCGCCAGGTCGTCCACGACTTCCGCGATCACCGCCAGGGTGTCGCCCAGACTCACCTGGGCCGGGAAGCGCCGCGCCACCAGCACGCCATCACGGGCCGCGCGATATTCCACCGCCGCCTGACCGGCGCGCCCCAGCGGATAGACCCGCGCCACGCATTGCCCCGCCGTGACCTGCTCGCCGAGTGCCACGCACAGCTCCAGCAGCCCTTCATGCTCACTCTGCACGTAACAGCTGGCATCCGGCATGTCGATCAACAGCGGCGCGTTCGCCTGGTTGGCACGCTGGCGCTCGATGTCCTGCTCTAGATCCGCGCGACTGCGCTCGCGCAGCACACCACTGAAGGCGAGGAAGTTGTCGACGCCACGGTCGGCGATCGCCTGACGCTCCGGCGTGGTGGAACCGCCGCCGCCCAGCTCCGTGGTGACGAAGACCTTGCCCTGGCGCTCCACCGCGGTGTCGTAGAGTGCCTCGGCGTCCAGCTCGAACATCATCATCGCCGAGGGCGCCCCGAAGGCCAGCGCCCCGGCCAGGCTCTCGGCTTCCTGCAGACGACACTGCTCGACGCCCAGCGACTCCTCGAGATAGTCGAGACGGTGCGCGGCCGCGAACGGCAGGATATCCAGGGTGCGGCCGCCGGAATGCAGGTCCAGCGCATAGTCGCACTGCGGCACCAGCACTCGGGTGAAGTAGTCGGCGATCTGCTCGGTCGGGCCGCCGGTGGGGCTGCCGGGGAAGCTGCGATTGAGGTTGCCGCCATCGAGAGGCGAACAGCGCCGCCCGGCCTTGGCCGCCAGCGCATTCATGGTCGGCACGATGATGACGCGGCCCTGCACGTCCTCGGCAGTCAGACGCGCCGCCAGCTTGTAGAGCGCGGTGATGCCTTCGTACTCGTCGCCATGATTGCCGCCGGTCAGCAATACCGTCGGCCCCTCACCATTGGCGATCACGCTGATCGGGGTCATCACCGCGCCCCACGCCGACTCGTCAGTCGAGATCGGCAGCTTGAAGAAACCGTGCTGAACGCCATCGGCGAACAGATCGATGGTCAGACTGACGGGGGACTCTCGCATGACACCACTCCTTGTTATGGCGGGCTGCTGACACTTGTCGGCAGGCTATTTGACGAACAGCTGGCGCGGCACATCACACAGCGGCTCGGCACCGTTTTCCGTGATCAGGATCGACTCGGTGATCTCGAGCCCCCAGTCGTCCATCCACATGCCGGGCATGAAGTGGAAGGTCATGCCCGGTTCCAGCACGGTCTCGTCACTGGGGCGCAGACTCATGGTGCGCTCGCCCCAGTCCGGCGGATAGCTGATGCCGATGGGATAGCCGCAGCGTGCGCCGCCACGGTCGAAGCCGTACTTGTCCATCGCCGCGCCCAGCGCCAGCGCGATGTCACAGCAGCGATTGCCGGGCTTGGCGATGGCCAGACCACTCTCGATGCCTTCCAGCAAGGCGGACTCACCACGCACGAAATCGCGCGGCGGACGGCCGAGAAACACGGTACGCGACAGCGGTGCGTGATAGCGCTTGTAGCAGCCGGCCAGCTCGAAAAAGGTGCCCTCGCCCTGACGAAATGGCGTGTCATCCCAGGTCAGGTGCGGCGCGGCGGCATCACTGCCAGTGGGCAGCAGCGGCACGATGGCCGGATAGTCGCCACCGAGAATCTCGCCCTCGGGCCCGATCACGCCCTCGACGCCGACCCGGTAGATCTCCGCGACCAGCGCACTCTTGGGCAGGCCCGGCTCGATCATCTCTAGGATGCGTGAATGCATGCGCTCGACGATGCGCCCGGCCACGCGCATATAGGCGATTTCCTGCTCGGACTTGATCGCCCGACACCAGTTGACCAGCGAGTTGGCATCCACCAGCCGCGCGTGGGGCAACTCCTTGACCAGCGACAGGTGCGCCCGCGCCGAATAGTAATAGTTGTCGAGCTCGACCCCGACGACCCCATCGTGCCAGCCACGCTGCGGCAGGATGGACTGGGCGAGAAACTCCATCGGATGCATGTCCGGATTCTGCACGTAGTAATCCGGATACCACAGGATGTTGTCCTCACCCATCCAGCAGGTACGCAGCGCGCCGTTGCCGTCCTGACGGCGCCCGTACCAGACCGGCTCGCCGGAAAGCCCCAGCAGCACGCACTGGTGCACATAGAAGGACCAGCCGTCGTAGCCGGTAAGCCACGCCATGTTGGAGGGGTCGGAAATCACCATCACATCGATGCCAGCGCGCGCCATGGCCTCACGCACCCGATGGATGCGCGCGCGATACTCGCCGATGGTGAAGGCCTGACGGCCAGCGGACAGCGCGCGTGGCGTCCAGTCACTCTCGGTGGCCGGTGCCTCGCTGCTGGGCAAGGTGGCCAGGCCAGCGAAGGCTGGCTGGGGCGCACCAGTATGGGGCGGGAATTGACTCATGCAGCGCTCCTTTTCGATCAGGCCTTGAGGCAAGCAGCACGTTGGGGCGGAGCCAGTGGCCATACGCAGGGCCAGGCGGCGGGTGACCGACCTGTCAGCCGCTCCGGGCTGACAATGCCTGCATGCGCCGCGAGCGAACGATGCGCCCTGCGGGTCGGCAGGGTCGGCGTACATGCGTACATCCGAATTCCCCTCTGGATTCGAGTCTGTCACTCTGCCAACAACGGGTCAAAGGACGACTCTGGCACTGTCGCCCTTCGCTTGAGCCCTTGCAAGGCCTGCGCCATTGCCGCCCGCGAGCCGGCCATGCCCGCAAGGCAATGGCGCATGGTGAGGCGACAACTCCAGCCCCTTTGCACAGAGCCACGAACAGAGCCTGCGAACAGGCCGGGAGAGTGCAGCAATCCCGACCCGCCACCCAGCGTCCCTGAAGAGGAGAACAGCATGCGAATACTGGTACATCATGAACGCGCCGAACGTTGGTGCGATGCTCTGCGTCAGCGCTTGTGCGATACCGCCAGCACCAAGGGGTCGCGGCAAGGCGAGTCGTCGGAACAGCCGTCGGAACCGTCATCAAAACAAGCGCCGCTGGAAATCGTTGCCGATGACGGCGAGATGCTGGGCGATGTGCTGGTGGTGTGGGCGCCGCCTGCGGCGCTGTTCGAGCGCCACCGTGATCACGACGTCAAGGCGATCCTCAATCTGGGCGCGGGCGTCGACAGCCTGCTCGACAACCCGGCACTGCCTGACGATGTGCCGGTGCTCAAGCTGAGCGATGCCGGCATGGCCAGCCACATGCTGGATTACGTGCGCTACGGCCTGCTGCACTTTCGGCGTGACTTCGACCGCTACGCCAGACAGCAGGCGGACACCCAGTGGGCCCCACACCGCGTGGTGCGCGCCCACCAGTACCCGGTGGCGGTACTCGGGCTCGGCGCCATCGGCAGCCAGATCGCCGAGTCGCTGGCGGCAGACGGCTATCCGGTACATGGCTTCAGCCGCAGCGCCCACACGTTGCAGGGCGTGACCTGCCACCATGAGACCGGCGAAGGCGGCCGCTCGCTCAAGCAAGTGCTGGGCGACGAGTCGCTCGGCCTCAAGGCGGTGATCAACCTGTTGCCCAATACCCCGGCCACGAGAGACGTGCTGAACGCCGAGGTCTTCCAGGCTCTGCCCGACGACGCCGTGCTGATCAATCCGGGGCGCGGCAGCAGCGTGGTCGAGGAGGATCTGGTCGCGGCGCTCGAGGAAGGCAAGCTCAGGGGCGCCCTGCTCGATGTCTTCCAGCACGAGCCACTGGCCGAGGACAGTCCGCTGTGGCACCAGCCGCGCGTGATCATCACGCCGCATGCCGCCGCGCCGACCCCGGTGGCCGAGGCCGCCGACCAGCTGGCCGACAACATTCGTCGCATTCAGCGGGGTGAGGTGCTGACCGGCATCAGCCGCGAGCACGGTTATTGAGCGCGCTGGCGCGCGGTGCTCAACCGGCGATCAGACGTCACTGCCTGACAGCCATCACAGCGGCAGCGCGGTGGTCGTCTTGATGCGCTCCATCGCGAAGCGGGCCGACACGTCGCTCAGCTCGTCGATGGTGTTGACCAGCCGCTTGTAGACGCGGTCGTAGGCGTTCATGTCCTCGACCTGCACCTTGAGGAGATAGTCGTAGTCACCGGCCATGCGATAGAACTCGGTGACTTCCTCGATCTCCTCGACGATGGCCACGAAACGCTCGAACCAGGCCCGCGAGTGATCGCGGGTCTTGAGCTGCACGAAGGCCGTCAGCCCCATGCCGATCAGCTCGGCATTCAGCAACGCCACCCGTGCGGTGATCACGCCACACTCTTCCAGGCGCTTGAGGCGCTTCCAGCAGGGAGACGTGGTCAGATGCACGGCTTCCGCCAGCGCCGCCAACGACAGGCTGGCATCGCGCTGCAGCAGCCGCAGCAGGGCGCGGTCCGTAGCATCGAGCACTATTTTCTCCATTACCCTCACCTCGCAATGAATTCTTGCCATGAAACATGGCTCACGCCATGACAACTGGCAAGTTTTGCTTGGCGGCTGGTCGTACCATGAAAGCTCCTTCCTGCGACCGGAAATGCCGCCATGCCGACCACTGCCTCGCCCTCGACTGCGCCTTTCAGCACGCCCGCAGCACAGCACGCCCCGCACGCGAGTCAGCGCGAGTCATGGCGCCAACGCAGCCTCATGAAGCTTGCGACCTTGAAGGCCGCCACCCCGGCAACCCCGCTGCTGGAACTCAGCCTGCGCGGGCTGGGCGAGGCGCGCATCCTGATCAAGGACGAGCGGGCGCATGCCAGCGGCTCGCTCAAGCATCGCTTGGCGATGTCGCTGTTCGAGCAGGCCCTGCAAAAGGATTGGCTGACGCCCGGCGGCCCGGTGATCGAAGCCTCCTCGGGCTCCACCGCGGTCTCTGAAGCGTGGCTGGCACGCCGGCTGGGGCTGGAATTCATTGCCGTGGTGCCCAGGGGCACCGCCTTTTACAAGCAGCAAGCGATTCGTGGCGAGGGCGGGCGCGTGGTGGAAATCGAGGACTCCGCTCGGCTCTGTCAGCATGCGCAGGCACTTGCCGACGACAGCGGCGGCCACTTCATCAACCAATTCCGCCATGCCGCTACTGCCGGTGACTGGGCAAGCGACACCAGCCTGCCCGGGGAGTGCCTGGCACAGATCGCCGCGCGTGACCTGCCCGAGCTGCAGGCGGTATTTCTTGGCGCCGGTACCGGCGGCAGCGCCGCCAGCTTCGCGCGTCATCTGCGCCACAAGCGCCATCTGCATCAGGGGAGCCATCTGCATCACGGGAGCCATCGCGCCCGCGTGATCGGCGTGGACCCCGAGCACTCCGTCTATCACGCCTGCTGGCAGCACCATCGTGCCCACGGCACCCGTACGACCCGCCTGCCCGCCCCGCAGGCGTCCAATCCCATCGAAGGCATCGGGCGCCCCTGCGTACTGGAGGCATTCGACCCCGCCCATTTCGATGATTACCGACGCATTGCGGATGCGCGCAGTCAGGCGGCCGCGCTGTGGCTGGCCGAGCATGCCGGGCTTGAGGTCGGCCCCTCCACCGGCACCGCCTTCGCGGGGCTGCTCGAGAGTCTGGCGCTCAGGCGCGCACGCGGTGAGTCGCTGGCCGGCAGCTGGTTGCTGCTGGCCTGTGATCACGCCGAGCGTTATGCCACCACGCTGGGCGACCCCGCATGGCGAGCTGCACAGCAATCGCGACTCGCCCCACAGCGGGCCTGGATCGAGGCGTTTGGCGACTGAAACGACGACGCCCTTTACGACACCCCGCCTGAAACGACGACACCCCGCCGAGTGGCAGGGTGTCGTAAGGCACATCCGATGCGATGGCGTGGCTAGCGGGGGTGAATCACACCAGCAGCGCCTGGAACTGACGCAGCCATTCCGGATGCGCCGGCCAGGCCGGTGCGGTCACCAGCTTGCCGGAGGTCACGGCGTCGGTCACTTCCAGCGACACGAACTCACCGCCCGCCAGCTTCACCTCCGGCGCACACGCCGGATAGGCGCTGACGCGATGGCCTTCCAGTGACATGGCGGCGGCCAAGAGCTGCGGACCATGACAGACGGCGGCGATGGGCTTGTCGGCCTCGACGAAGTGACGCACCATCGCCAGCACACGCTCATCCAGACGCAGGTACTCGGGGGCGCGGCCACCGGGGATCAGCAGCGCGTCGTAACTCTCGACGGCGATCTCGGCGAAGCTGGCGTTGAGCGCGAAGTTGTGGCCCGGCTTCTCGGTGTAGGTCTGGTCACCCTCGAAGTCATGGATGGCGGTCTTGACGATATCGCCTTCCGTCTTGTCCGGGCAGACGACATCCACGCGATGCCCCATCGCCTGCAGCGCCTGAAACGGCACCATCAGCTCATAATCTTCTACAAAATCCCCGGCAATGATGACAATGCTGGCCATGATGATCTCCTGATTGGACCCAACGTCTAGGTACGCGCCGCGCGCGGCGGGAAGGACAAGGCAGTTACAGAGTACCTATCCATTGCACATGAGCAAGCGCTGAAATATCGTCGTGGCCGCCTGACGGGCGTTGGCTTGATTGTGGATCACCTCAACATCATTACATCATCACGTATAGTCGCCCTGCCCCGTCGCTGCCTGACCGCTCGACACCCCCATTCACAGGCCACGGCTCCAGTGCCGGTCTCGGGAGTCACCATGACCCTGCCATCTTCCGCCTTGTCTCACTTCTCTGAATCTGCCGCGCGGCGCGGCGCTTGTACCGCCACACGCGCCGATCGGCCCTCGGCATGGCAGCGCCTGTGTCGCGCAGGCCTGGGGGCGCTCCTGCTGCTGGCGGGCAATGCCCAGGCGGCCAGCGATGAGGCCGCTGTCAGCCCTGACGCGCCCCTGGCGCCTGTCGCCAGCATCGCGCCGGTGCCCTTCACCGCCCACTACACCCTGGTGCTGGATGGCTGGCCGGACGTGCCCATCACCCAGCGCGTCAGCCAGAGCGGCGAGCTGTACATCGCCAGCATGGAGGCCTCCATCAAGGTCGCCAGTGGCTATGAGCAGGGCCGCTTCACGCTCGCGGAGGGTCGCCTGCTGCCCGAGGGCTATCGCTCCGGCTATCGGCTGGCCGGCATCGGCAAGGACTACAACCGGGAAGCGCCGGTGGCAGGCGACACCCGCCTGCCTGACCGTCAGAGCCTGCTGGTGTTGCTGAGCCAGCAGGTCGACAGCCAATGGAGCGAGCAGGCCTGTCTGGCCGCGACGCCCTGCTCACTGGATTATCTCGACCACAAGGGCCGCCAGCGCACCTTGATGTACGAGATCCAGGGCCAGGAAACGCGCCAGGCGGCACAGCGTACCTTCCGCACCCTGCGTATCGAGGCGTGGCGCAAGCATCGCGAGCACAAGCACTACCGTATCTGGCTGGCGCCGCGCTGGCCGGGCCTGATGGTCGGCCTCGATTACCTCGACTACGAAGACGTCATGGACAAGGACGGCAACCGCAACGGCGAGGTGCCGCCGCGCTCGGCCCATCTGACCCTGAACCAGCTGAGCAGCGCCCGCCAGTGAGGAAAGCTCCCGCCTCTAGCGCGGCTGATCATAAGCCCCGCTGATACGCCATGAGCAAGTCTCTCGCGCAATGGTGATGGCGGGGTTATCCAGACTCCACGCCAACCGATATAGTAAGGCCCTTCGGCGGTATTCACCGCCAATCAATCACTTGCGCCGCCCCTGCTGTCCGGGTGGCAACGCCAAGGAAGGGTCATGCTGTCGGGTCTCATCTTCATTCTGCTGCCGCTGATACTCGGCTATCTGGTACGCCTCACCGATCCTGGCCGCCTGGCGGTGGTCAATCGGCTGGTCAATGCCTCCATCTATCTCATCCTGTTCCTGATGGGCATGGGACTGGCGGCGCTGGAGCAGTTGAGTGTCGGCATGGCCGCCATGAGCGGTCAGGCGCTGACGCTGTTCGCCATCATCACACCGCTGAATCTGCTGGCGCTGTGGTGGCTGTCGCGCCGCAGCCCGCTGCGCGCCAATCCCGCCCAGGCGGTGGATGGCGCGCCGATGACCCGCTGGCAGGCGCTGTCCGGCTCGCTGACCCTTGCCGCCGTGGTCGCGCTTGGCGTCGGCGCCGGCGTGCTGCTCAAGACCTTCGGCACCCAGCTTGATACCGACACCCTCGCCGAATGGGCGCTCTATGTGCTGCTGGCGCTGATCGGCTGCCAGCTCAGAAGCTCCGGCATGAGCCTGCGCCAGATCCTGCTCAATCGGCATGGCCTGATCATCGCGCTGACGGTGATGGCCAGTTCGCTGCTCGGTGGCCTGCTGGCGGCCCCCTTGCTGGCGCTGGAGTGGAATCAGGGCATGGCGATCTCGGCCGGCTTCGGCTGGTACTCCCTGTCGGGGATCCTGATCGGTGATCAGCTCGGGCCGATTCTCGGCGGCGCCGCCTTCTTCAATGATCTGGCGCGCGAGCTGCTGGCCTTCGTGCTGATCCCCCTGACCATCCAGCGCTACACGCCGCTAGCCATCGGCATCGGCGGGGCCACCTCGATGGACTTCACGCTACCGGTGATCCAGCAGACCGGCGGCGTAGCCTGCGTCCCGGTCGCCGTGGTCTCGGGCTTCCTGCTGTCGCTGGCGGCACCGCCGATGATCCTGTTCCTGCTCTCGCTGAGTCACGTCTGATCCGCCGGGCAAGGCTTGCTCCCGGGCTGCCTTAACAGGGACACTCTTGTCCTCCTTCGCAGCCGCTTGAATGTCCATGCCCTCTCAGCCACACAAAGCTTCCCGCCTCAAGCGCGTCACCCTGGCCGATATCGCCGCCCGACTGGGCGTCACCAAGGTCACGGTGTCGCGCGCGCTCAATCAGCCCGAGAAGGTGTCCGCCGCGATGCGCGAGCGGGTAACCGAATGCGCCCGCGAGCTGGGTTACATGCCCAATCGTCAGGCCGGCAGCCTCGCCAGCGGTCACTCGCGACTGATCGCGCTGCTGATTCCGTCGCTCTCCAACGCCGTGTTCTCGGAGCTGCATCGCGGCCTGGAAGCCCCGCTGGCCGCCGCGGGCTATCAGCTGCTGATCGGCCATACCGGCTATTCGATGCAGGAAGAGGAGCGCCTGATCGAGACCTGGCTCTCCTTCGGCATCGACGGGCTGGTGCTGTGCGGCAGTCGCCATAGCCCTCGTACCCGCGAGATGATCGCGCGCTCGGGCTGTGCGGTGGTGGAGTGCATGGAGAAACGCGAGACGCCGCTCGACATGGCGGTGGGACTGGACCAGCACGCCGCTGGCCGCGCGATGACCGAGGCCATGATCGCCCTGGGCCATCGCCATATCGGTTTTCTCGGTGCGCGCATGGACCGCCGCGTCGAACAGCGCCTGGGCGGCTGGCGTGCGGCGATGGAGGCCGCCGGCCTGTCGCAGCAGGCGCTGTTGACCACCGATGCCCCCTCCAGCGTGCGCATGGGCGGCAAGCTGCTCGACGAGATGCTGACCCGCTGGCCCGAGACCCAGGCCGTGTTCTGCTGCAATGACGACCTGGCGGCCGGCGGGCTGTTCGAGTGTCAGCGCCGCGGCCTGTCGGTGCCCGACCAGCTGGCGCTGGCCGGCTTCAACGGCCTGGAGATGACCCGCGGCACCTGGCCGCCGCTGGCCAGCGTGGTCACGCCACGCCGCGAGATCGGCGAGCGCGCCGCCACCCTGCTGCTGGCGCGCTTGAACGGTGATCTCGACGCCACGCCCCACGGCCTGTGGGAAGACCTGGGCTTCAGTCTGCAGACAGGCGGCAGTCTGGCACCGTGATACTTTGTCCACGTAATACGTGGCGGCAGCCTAGCGCCGTGAGACGTCTGGCGAGCGACTAGCGCTCTGGCGCGTCGACGATCTGCTGACAGACACTCTCGACCAGCGCCTGCGGTGTGGCGCTGATGTCGAGGGTGTGGATGCGCCCTTCATCGTCGCCGGGCACCTCGAGCGTCGCCAGCTGGTTGTCGAGCATGTCAGCGCCCTTGAAGAAATGATCGGTCCGCGCCTCGAGGCGTTCCAGCAGCAGCTCGCGCGTGCCTTCGAGGAAGACGAAACCCAGCGCGGGGTCCCCGCCACGCAGTTGATCCCGATAACGGCGCTTCAAGGACGAGCAGGCCAGTACCAGACTGCGCCCGTCGCGACGCGCCTCCTCGATCAGCTCGGCCAGACGGGCCAACCAGCCGTGGCGATCGTCGTCATCCAGCGGGATGCCGCGCGCCATCTTGGCCACGTTGGCCTCACCGTGATAATCGTCGCCATCGATGAACTGCGCGCCTAGGCACGCCGCCAGCTGCTGCCCGACATGCGACTTGCCACAGCCCGACACCCCCATGACCACCAGACGCACGCCACCCTGAGCGGCCAGAGCCTCTGACCTGGTCGGTATCGACGCGACCGCTGATGCTCCTTCTGCCTGCTGCTGCATGAAAACCCTCTCCCCCTGAATGAAAACAATGGCCCACCAGCGTACCCGATGTTGCCGATCAATCCCTTGTCCGGCGCCTCGGGGCGGCTGTCGCGCACTGAGCGACTGCCAATTGACGGACAGTCAGCTGCCAGACGCGACAGACTTTTGTCCCTCATGCACCTTTCGGATCATTGCGTAAGCGTTAATGTTACCGGTAACTTTCATCCTGCACGACCCACGACGCCTCACACAATACGCCTTTGGGCAATGGCCGATGATCACGCCGTTGCCAGCCGCAAGAGTTCGCCATCATGTCCCCAGATAGCACCCTCGTCCTTGCCGCCCTCGGCGGCATTCTGCTGCTGCTTTACCTCGTCATGCGCCTGCGCCTGCATGCCTTCGTTGCCCTGCTGGTGGTGAGCCTGGGGGTCGGACTGGCCACCGGCATGCAGCCCGACGCCATCATCGACTCCGTCACCAACGGCATGGGCAACACCCTGGGCTTCGTTGCCACCGTGGTCGGTCTCGGCGCGATGTTCGGCAAGATGCTGGAAGTGTCCGGCGGTGTCGATCGCATGGCCAACACCCTGCTGGGGCGCTTTGGCACCTCGCGCTCGCAATGGGCGCTGGCGCTGACCGGCTTTCTGGTCGCGATTCCGGTGTTCCTGGATGTCGCCTTCATCATCCTGGTGCCGCTGGTCTATGCGCTGGCACGCCGCAGCGGCCGCTCGCTGCTCTATTACGGCATCCCGCTGCTCGCCGGCCTTGCCGTGACCCACTCCTTCATTCCACCGACGCCGGGGCCGATCGCGGTCGCCAAGCTGATCGGTGCCGATCTCGGCTACGTCATCCTGTTCGGCGCGCTGTGCGGCCTGCCAGCGATGATCGTCGCGGGGCCGATCTTCGGTCGCTTCATCGCGGCGCGCATCGACGCCAGGATTCCGGATTACATGGAAAATACCGGCAGCGTGATGAGCGATGAAGAGGTCAATCAGCGCGCCCCGGGCTTCGGTCTGATCCTGTCCATCGTGCTGCTGCCGCTGGCGCTGATCGTGCTCAATACCGTCTCGGGCTTCCTGTTCGGTGACGACAGCCCGCTGGTCGGCTGGCTGGGCTTCCTCGGCCACCCGTTCGTGGCACTGAGTCTGGCCACCCTGATGGCCTTCACCCTGCTGGGCACACGCCGTGGCATGACGCGCGAACAGGTGATGGAAGTCGCCACCAAGGCACTCGAACCTGCCGGCATCATCATCCTGGTCACCGGCGCGGGCGGCGTCTTCAAGCAGATGCTGATCGATTCCGGGGTCGGTGACGTGCTCGGCAACCTGATGGCCGACAGCAATCTGCCGCCGATCCTGCTCGCCTTCCTGATCGCCACCGCCGTGCGAGTCATCCAGGGCTCGGCCACCGTGGCGATGATCACCGCCGCCGGCCTGATGGCCCCGGTGATCGATACGCTGGCGCTGTCCGGCCCGGTGCTGGGGCTGGTGGTGATCGCCATCGCCAGTGGCGCCACCGTCCTCAGTCACGTCAATGACTCCGGCTTCTGGCTGGTCAGCCGCTACTTCGGCCTCACCGAGAAGGAAACACTCAAGAGCTGGACGGTGATGGAGACCCTGATCGGCGTGATCGGCGTCTGCATGGCGCTGCTGATCGGCCTGTTCATCTAGTTTATCCCGTTCATCCAGCTCAACTATTTCAACTATTTCAACTACTGAAATCTGGCCTGCCCGCGCGGTTCAGCTCGGCTGATAGAGCGATTCATCCGTCAGCAGGCGCCGCCCGCCAGGCGCACTCGTGAAAAGCTGCCACTTCGTGTGGCAGCTTTTTTCGTGGGGTGCCAATCACGCAATGGCAGATTGCGTCTGTTGCACGCTATTTCCCATTTTGGCATTGCGCCTGAATGGCATCATGCGATCATCCACCCATTCGTCTGCCTTTCATGGCCATGATCCACCGCCCGCTCTGACCGACGCCAAAGCGACTGGCCGGAAGACGGCTGCGCATCAGGCCAGTCACTTTTCGTTCGGAGTCCGCATGGACCATAGCCCTGAGACGCCAGCGTCGTCTTCCGCGTCGCCCGCCCCTGCCGGCCGCCCCGCACCCTCCTCGCGGCGCCTGATCTGGATGCGCCTGCTGGCGCTGATCATTCTCGCGCTGGCGATCGCGCTGGCTGCCTGGTGGATGAATCATCGCCCCGGGGCGCCGAAGCGTGCCCCCAGCGAGGCACCTGCGCCCACGGTCGAGGTGGTCACGGTCAGCCATGCCGCCAACGCCCCGACGCTTGAGGGCTTCGGCCGCGTGATCGCCGATCGTCAGACCACGGTCTCCACGCGCGTCAGCGGTCAGCTGGCGCCCTTCCCCGAAGGCATCGAGGCCGGCCGCGAAGTCCGCGAGAACCAGCTGCTGGCCAGTCTCGATCAACTGGATTATCAGCTGGCACTGCGTCAGGCCGAGGCGGATCTCGCCACGGCAGAAGCCAGCCTCGCCTCTGAAAAGGGCGAGCAGATCCGCGCCGCCTCGGAATACAAGACCTTCGGTCGCAACCTGCCGGCGGCCCAGAAAGCGCTGGTCCTGCGCGAACCTCAGCTCAAGTCGGCCCAGGCCGCCGTGGAAAGCGCCCGCGCCAGCCGCGATCAGGCCAAGCTCAATCTGGCCCGCACCGAGATTCGCGCCCCCTACGACGGCCTGATCAGCGAGCGTCTGGTCGGCGAAGGCAGCGACCTCAACGCCTTCACCGACCTGTTGACGCTGGTGGCCACCGACCGCTTCTGGGTGCGCCTCAATCTGCCGCAGGCCGACATGGAGTGGCTCTCGACCCACGCCCGTGATGGCCAGGGCACGCCGGTACTGCTCTCGAGCAAGGCCTGGCCAGATGGCCAGCATCGCCGTGGCGAAGTGTGGAGCGTGCTGCCGTCGCTGGAAGACAACGGCCTGCTGACCCAGGTGATGGTGGCAGTGGAAGACCCGCTGGCGCTCAATGTCTCCGAGGAGGCGCGCGCCAGCACCCCGGCACTGCGCATCGGCGATGTGGTCGAGGCGACCCTGACGCCCCAGCGCACCGCCTCGCTGATCGAACTGCCGATCAGTGCGCTGCGCAGCGGCCAGCAGGTCTGGGTGCTGACGGAGGATGGGCATCTCGAGAAGCGCTCGGTAGGCGTGCGCCATCTGGGCAATGACACCCTGCTGGTCGCCGACGGTCTGGTGGACGGCGAGCGCGTCATCACCAGCTCCCTGAGCAGCGTCGAGGCCGGCATGGCCCTGCGCGCGCGCGGCGATGCGCCGACGCCGACCGCCAAGACAACTGATGCCGAGGCGGCTGACGACAAGACGACGGCTGGCGACACGAGCACCGCGACAGTTGAGAAGGACACGGCGGTTGTCGACAAGAGCACCGCCGCTGGCGACAAAAACACCGCAGCTGGCGACAGGAGCACCACGGTTGCCGACAAGAACGCCACGACCACCGGAAGTGACTCATGACGGCACAGTCGCGCCTCAAGGGCCCCATCCGCTGGATGCACGATCACGGCGTCGCCGCCAACCTGTTGATGCTGTGTCTGATTCTCGGCGGCCTGCTGATGTCCAGTCAGATCAAGAAGGAGGTCTTCCCCTCCTTCGAGCTCGAGATCATCAACGTCAGCGTCAGCTATTCCGGTGCCACGCCGGATGAAGTCTCCGAGAGCCTGTTGCAGGCGATGGAGTCCGCGGTACAGGACGTGGAGGGCATCGAGGAGATCACCGCCACCGCCGAGGAAGGCCTCGGCTCGCTGTCCATCGAGCTGCAGGACGGCGTCGAGACCATGCGCGCCTACCAGGACATCCAGCAGGCCATCGACAGCATCACCACCCTGCCCGATGAATCCGACCCGCCCGTCTACTCGCTGGCGGGCCGCTCGCGCAGCGTGATGGAACTCAAGCTGCATGGCCAGACCGATGACCAGACCCTGCGCAATGTCGCCGAGCGTCTGCGCCTGAGCCTGCTCGACAGCGACGACATCACCAAGGTGGAGCTGACCGGCATCCGTGACCGCGAGGTGCATGTCGCGCTGGAAGAAGGCGCGCTGCGTCGCTATGGCCTGTCGCATCAGGATATCGCCGGCCTGATCGGCAATCAGGCGCTCAACCTGGCCGGGGGCAGTCTCGACACCCAGCAGGGCGAATACCTGGTGCGCTATGAGGCGCGTCGCGACGGCGCCGCCGAGTTCGCGCAGCTGCCGGTGATCTCCAGCCAGGAAGGCAATGTCGTGCGTCTGGGCGATATCGCCACCGTCACCGACGGCTTCGCTGACAGCGACAAGGAAGTGCTCTACGACGGCGAACCGGCGATCGGTCTCGACATCTATCAGGTCGGCTCCCAGACGCCCAACGAGCTGTCCGCCGCGACCATGGCGATGCTGCCGCAATTGACCGCCAGCCTGCCGCGCGGACTGACGCTGAGCGTCGAGGACGATGACTCGCTGGTCTATCAGGACCGTCTGGAGCTGCTGCTCAAGAATGCCTGGATGGGGCTGGTGCTGGTGCTGGTGCTGCTGGGGCTGTTCCTCGAGGCGCGTCTCGCCTTCTGGGTCACGCTGGGCATTCCCACCGCCTTCCTCGGCGCGATGCTGTTCCTGCCGCTGGTCGGCGTGTCCATCAACATGATCTCGATGTTCGCCTTCATCATCGCGCTGGGCATCGTGGTCGATGACGCCATCATCGTCGGCGAGAACATCCACTCGCACCGCGAGCGCGGCGCCAGCATGCGCGAAGCCGCCATTCTCGGCGCGCGCGAGATCGCGGTGCCGCTGGCGTTCTCGATCCTGTCCAACATCGTGGCCTTCATTCCGCTGCTGTTCCTGCCCGGCTTCCTCGGGCTGGTATTCGGCATCATCCCGCTGGTGGTGATCAGCATCTTCGCGCTGAGCTGGATCGAGGCGATCTTCATCCTGCCCGCGCACCTGGGCCACACCAGCGAGAAGCCGATCCGCTGGCTGGCACCGCTGGACCGCGTGCGCCATGGCGTCCAGCACGGGCTCGAGCGCTTCACGCGTCGCCGCTTCCAGCCCTTCCTCGAAGGGTGCCTGAACTATCGTGGCCTGACCGCCATCTGCGGCCTGGCGCTGCTGGTGCTGGCGATGGCCTGGATGGCCAGCGGCCGCCTCGGCTTCTCGCTGATGCCGCGTGTCGAGTCCAACCGTGCCGGTGTCACCGCCAACCTGCCGGTGGGCAGCCCGATCAGCCAGGACCGCGAAGTGCGCACCCTGCTGCTGGACGCGCTGGAGCGGGTCCGTGAGCGCGACGACGCCCCCGCGATCTATTCCACCAGCGCCGAGATCGAAGGCAACTCGCTGAGCATCATCGCCAATCTGGACACCACGGTGGAAGACAACTGGTCGCCCTCGCAGCTGATCACGGCCTGGCGTGAGGAAGCCGGCACCATCGCCAATACCGAGTCGCTGCTGTTCGAATCCGATATCGGCGGGCCGGGCCGCGGCGCGGGCCTCACCATCCGCCTCTCCTCGTCTGACAGTGGCGCGCTGATGGCTGCCGCCGAGTCGCTGGCGACGTCGCTTGAGGATTACAGCTCGCTGTCGGACATCGACAGCGGCCTGGATGACGGCAAGCGCGAGCTCTATCTGCAGCTCAATGCCTACGGTCGCTCGCTGGGACTGGATGGCGCCACCCTGGCCAACCAGCTGCGTGGCCCGCTGTCCGGCGCGACCGCCCTCAAGCAGCAGCAGGGTCGCAATGAGGTCGAGGTCAAGGTGCTGCTGCCCGAAGACCAGCGCGCAAGCCTCGCCCAGCTGGAGAACTTCGGCGTGCAGACCGGCAACGGCGTCAGCGTACCCCTGGGGCTGGTGGCCGACATCGAGCAGGGACGCGCCGCGTCCAGCATTCTGCGCATCGACGGGCGCCGCGTGATCGAGGTCACCGCCAACGTCACCCCGTCCGACGCGGTCAATCAGGTGATCACCAGCCTGGAAAGCGACGTCTACCCTCAGCTTAAGAGCCAGTATCCGAGCCTGAGCATCGGCTATGGTGGGCGTCAGGAAGAGACCGCCGACAACCTGGGGTCACTGCAGGTGTCGTTGCTGCTGACACTGGCGGCACTCTATCTGCTGCTGGCGTTGCCGTTCAGAAGCTACCTGCAGCCGCTGCTGGTGATGACGGCGATCCCCTTCGGCCTGATCGGCGCGGTCATCGGCCATCAGCTGATGGGCTATGGCCTGTCGGTGATCAGTCTGATGGGCATGCTGGCGCTGTCGGGCATCGTCATCAACGACGCCCTGGTGCTGATCGACTACGCCAACCGCCAGCGTCTGGCCGGCGCCACCGCGCGTGAGGCGATCATCATGGCGGCCACGCGGCGTCTGCGCCCGATCCTGCTGACGACGCTGACGACCTTCTTCGGCCTGGCGCCGATGATCTTCGAGACCTCACGTCAGGCGCGCTTCATGATCCCGATGGCGGTCTCCATCGGCTTCGGCATCCTGTTCGCGACGGTGATCCTGCTGATTCTGGTGCCCTCGCTCTATCTGTTGCTGGAAGATCTGCAGCACAACCTGCGCCGCCTGCTGGGGCTGCCGCCCCGCACCCCGCGTCATGAGGAGCAGACATCATGATGCCCGCCGTCACCGCCTGGCGCTCACGGCTGTCCGTGCGGCTGTTCGTGATCCTGCTGCTGACCAATGTCGTGATCGGCGGCAGCATCTACATGTTCATCTCCCACAGCATGGACAGAGGGTTCGCGGAGTATCTGGAGCAGACTCAGCAGGAGCGCATCGAGCTGATCTCGTCCGATCTGGTCAGCGCCTACGCCGCGGAAGGCAACTGGGACTGGATGAAGAGCCGGCGCAACTGGGGACGCATCGTGCATTCCCAGGCGCCGCCGGACAGGTTCGAGATGCCGCCGGGCGCCAACATGAATCGCCCCCAGGACTACATGCTGCGCGATACCCGCGGCCAGCGCCTCAATGGGCCGCCGCGCCCCATCCCCGGCATGCGGTTCAAGGACCTCATGCTGGACGGCGAGAAGATCGGCGAGCTGGGCTACCTGCCGGTGAGTGAATTCCTGCGCCGCGGCAAGGACCAGTATCTGGAGCGTCAATCGCGCAATCTGGCGACCATCATCCTGTCCTCCACCTTCGCCTCGCTGCTGGCGGCGGCCGGCATCGCCTGGTGGCTGGGCCATCGGGTGCGTGACCTCGCCAGTGGCGCCAGCCGTCTGTCGAGTGGCGACTATGCCACCCGCCTGCCGGTGCGCGGGCGGGATGAGCTGTCGCGGCTGGCCGGCGACTTCAATGCGCTGGCGCAGACGCTGGAGACCAACCGCGATTCGCGCCAGCGCTGGGTGAGTGATATCTCCCATGAGCTGCGCACGCCGCTGGCGGTGCTCAAGGGCGAGATCGAGGCCATGCAGGACGGTATCCGCCCGATGAACCAGGACAGCCTCGGCTCGCTGGAGCAGGAGGTGGATGCCCTCAACCGCCTGGTGTCGGATCTGCGCCTGCTGGCCCAGAGCGATGCCGGCACCCTGGAAGCCTGGCGCGAGCCGCTGGAGCTGGATGCCCAGCTCAGCGACAGCCTGGACGACCTGCGCGGCTGGCTGGAAGACAGCGGCATCCAGCTGGAGACCGACATCCAGCTGCCGCTGCGCGTTCAGGGCGACATGCAGCGCCTGCATCAGCTGTGGAGCAACCTGGCCAGCAACACCCGCGCCTACACCGACTCGCCCGGCAAGTTGAGGGTCAGCCTGCTGCGCGAGGCCGCCGCACCCGGGGATGGCGCCGGCCACCCAGGCTGGGCGGTCGTGCGCTGGGAAGACTCGAGCCCCGGCGTGCCAGAGGCCGAGCTTGCCCACCTCACCGAGCGCCTGTATCGGGTCGAGAACTCGCGCAATCGCTCCAGCGGGGGTTCAGGGCTGGGCCTGTCGATCGCCAGCGCGCTGGTCAGTGCGCATGATGGCCAGCTGATACCGGGCCAGTCATCGCTGGGCGGACTGCGATGGGACATTCGCCTGCCGCTGTTGTCTACTTGAAACAGACATTTTCATCTGCAAGGACTCTTGACCATGAGCGACGTTCACGCCGACACCTCTGACGCCCGGGCCGAGACCCAGAAACCGCTGATTCTGGTGGTGGAAGACGAGCCCAAGATCGCAAGCCTGCTGTGCGATTATCTGGACGGCAGCGGGTATCGCACCCGGCATGTCGACGACGGCAACGCCGTCATCGCGGCGGTCAATGACGAGACACCCGCCCTGGTATTGCTGGACCTCATGCTGCCGGGCACCGACGGCCTGACCCTGTGCCGTCAGCTGCGGGCCGAGGACAACCTGCTGCCCATCGTGATGCTGACCGCGCGGGTCGAGGAAGTGGACCGCCTGCTGGGGCTGGAGCTGGGCGCCGATGACTACATCTGCAAACCCTTCAGCCCGCGTGAGGTGGTGGCGCGCATCAAGGCCGTGCTGCGTCGCAGCCAGGCGCTTGATCAGACCCTCTCGCAGACCTCTGACAAGGGCCAGCTGGTGCTCAATGAGGAAGGTTGGCAGGCACTGGCCGATGGCAGCGACCTGGGCCTGACCGCAGTCGAGTTCCAGCTGCTCAAGGTGATGATGCAGTCGCCGGGGCGCATCTTCTCCCGCGACCAGCTGATGGACCACATGTACCGCGACCACCGCATCGTCTCCGAGCGCACGGTGGATTCCCACGTCAAGAAGCTGCGCCGCAAGATCGCCAATGTCTGGCCGGAGCGCGACGTGATTCGCTCCATCTATGGGGTCGGCTACAAGTTCGAGCCTGACGTGCTGGACTGATATCTCGCCTCACGCAGGCCCTGAAACCTTTCAGAAACATGACAACCGCCGTCTGTGACCACAGACGGCGGTTGCGTTTTTGTTGCACCCACGGTGCGAACTTGCTGTCCAACTGCGACGGATACTGTCATCACTGCCTAAGCGAGAGCCATTTACTGCTGCTCAAGCGCGGGTCTACGCCACAAGTGAGGTATTCGTCATGTCCCACAGTCCTGCCAGTCGTGCTCTCTCCCGCACTCGCCTGATCGGTGCCGGCGTACTGAGCGTCATGCTGATGGCATCACCGCTGAGCGTGACCAGTGCCAGCGCCGCCGATGTCTCGCTGAACGTGCTGCTGGATGGCATCAGCCTGAACGTCAGCCAGCGTGCCACCCTCGACAAGCAATATCGCCACTATCGCCAGCAACGTCAGGCCGCAGAGAGCCATCACGACGCCAAGGCGCTTGCCAAGGCGCGCAAGGCCTACCTGGCCGATGTCGATCGCGTCCTGAATCGCCATCAGACCCAGCGCTTCCACCAGCAGTTCGACCGCCACTATCCGGCGAACGCCCAGGCGAACGCCAAGGCGGCGAATAAGCGCCACCACGGTGGCTGATGGCAACCGCGTCTGAGCGCCCCGGGTTGAAACCTGGCGTCATCACCTTGACCAAGGACTCAGTCCCTACAGGATTCAGACCACAAGATCACGCTGCAAAAAAGACACAGCAAGCCGTTGCATGTTCCGCCCAGGCGCGTTGCACGCAACCCCATGAAACGTTGCACAATGCCGGCACATTCACTGCTGATAATGCTCTTATCGCTTGATTCCGGCCCTTTATCTAGACACTCGGAGTACGCCATGAACCGCATTTCTCGCAAGCTCATCGTTTCCGGTCTGCTGACCGCCCTGGCACTGCCGATGACCGCCGTGGCCTCAAGCAACGACAAGCACCATGACGGCGCCGACCGCAAGGAAGGCCTCGACAAGATTCTCGCCAGCTGGCATCTCAGCGATGAACAGCAGCAACAGCTCGACGCACTCAAGCAACAGCAGATGGAAAGCCGCAAGCAGCTCAAGGAGCAGAAGTTCGACTCCCGCGAAGCGCGCCGCGACGCCATCCAGGCACAACGTGAAGAATACAAGGCCGCCCTGGCAGAGATTCTCGACGAGAATCAGGTCAAGGTGCTCGAAGCCTACTGGGCTGCCGGCAAGCCGATGCACGGCAAGCACATGGGCAAGCATGACGGCAAACGTCACGGCGAAGGCAAGCATGCCGACGAACGTGGTGGCGAACGCGGCGGCAAGCACATGGCCGGCGAGCGTGGCGGCAAGCACATGGCCGACGACGGCAAGCAGCGCATGCAGCTGATGGGCGCCCTGTTCGACAGCTGGGACCTGGATGACGACCAGCGCAGCGCGCTCAAGGACTCCTTCAAGTCCATGCGTGACGACATGGAGTCACTCAAGAAGACCGACTTCGACTCGCGTGAAGCGCGCAAGGCCGCCTTCGAGGAGCTGCGCAAGACCCAGCACGATCGTCTGGCCAAGGTGCTGGATGACGACCAGATCAAGGTGCTGGACCTGATGCACCAGCGTGACAAGCGCGGTCCGAAGATGGCCGACCGTCAGCAGCAGGAAGGCATGAAGGCGCTGCTGGCCAGCTGGAACCTGAGCGATGACCAGATGCAGGCGCTCAAGGAAGTCCGCAAGGAAATGCGTGACGAGATGCATGACAGCATGAAAGAGATGCACGACGACATGCGCGATGCCATGCAGGACGCCGACACCAAGCAGGAGCGTGTCGCCGCCCGCCAGGAAATGCGCAAGGAAATGAAGGAGCAGCGCCTGGAACTGCGTGAGGAAGGCCGCGAGAAACTCGCCGATGTGCTGTCCGCCGAGCAGCTCGATGCGCTGGAAGCCTTCATGGCCAATGGCATGCGCCATCACGCTGGCAAGCATCATGGTGGCATGAAGGGTGACATGAAGGGCGGCGACATGAAGCGCGGCCCGATGCATGACGCCGACCAGTCTGAAGATGCCTGAGTCAGGCCATCACCCGGGCAACTGAAAGCCGGCTGATCGACGCTCCGGCGAGGTAAGAATCGGGCGGTCGCGCCCCGGACGATCGCGCCTCGGACGATCGCGCCCCGGACGATCCACGCCCCGAACACAGCCATTCAACTGCCCTGCTGATGTCACTTTCGCCGCCCCGGCCACGATTCTGTGGTCGGGGCGGCGTCGTTGTGTCCTTTTACCGACAGCGATTTTTCCGAGCACGACACCGTGCCTGCGAGGCTCTGCCATCGGGCCTCGCGGCGACGTGATCGCGACACGAGGATAAGCGGAAGCGACAGTTGCACTGCCTTTTTCCCCAAAGGGGGGTTATATTTTTATTGAACAATCAATTAAAATAATTCTGCAAGGCTTTGAGCATTACACGGCGTGATGATGTGAGTCGCGTTTTCCTGACTGCTGAGCTCCCCCTCCGCTGCCGATCTCGACCGGCGGCAGCAAGACGGGATGCCTGCAACCGTCACAGGAAAGCGGACCCGGCAGATGCCGACGAGACTGACGCCTGCCATCCCGGCAACTTCAAGGGGGCAAGCGACGGCGACCGCCACGGGCTCGCGAGCAGACACCGGAGTGACCCGCCCCTTCGCGAGAAGGTCGGGTGACGTCCAGGGACGCCGAGTAGACGTTCGAAGTGATGAGAGCAGCACGATGAAGGTACAGCGTTCCCCAGCGCTCGGCCCGCCATCGTTCTTCTGCGGCCAATCTGGCCTGCAGAAAAGGGGCCGCACCACGGTGCGCACCCGGCGTCTCTCATGAATTGCCCATCGGCATTTCTTGCTTGCTGCCCAGCGATGCCCCTGCAATCGCGTCGCCACGGCAGTCGACACTGCCGCTGCTGCAAGTTCCGCCCCGCGCGTGAGCTGAGCACGGCCCGTGCCGTTCGTGTCCGTCTTTTCCTGCACGCCACCCGCAATTTCTGCGGCTGACGGGCAGCTAAGCACCACGCACGAGTGAAACTTCCCCTGATAAGGAGTTGCTCATGCAGAAACCTGCTTCCGCCGAGAACGCCACACCGTCCTCGAGTCGTATCAACCCGACGGTCTTCTACGGATCGATCATCGGTATCCTCGCCTTCCTGGCCTTCGCGATGCTGTTCACCGAACAGGCCGACGCCTGGATCGGCAGCGCCCTGGGCTGGACCATCGACACCTTCGGCTGGTTCTACATGCTGGCCATCGTCGCCTATCTGGTCTTCGGCGTGTTGATCGCCTGCTCGCGCTTCGGGCGCATTCGCCTCGGGCCGGATGATTCACGCCCGGAATTCTCGCTGCTGTCCTGGTCGGCGATGCTGTTCGCGGCCGGCATCGGCATCGACATCCTGTTCTACTGCATCGCCGAACCGCTGTCCCACTACGTGGCGCCGGTGACCGGTGACCCGCAGACCCAGGCGGCGATCCGCAACGCCATGGTGGAAACCTTCTTCCACTGGGGCCTCTCCGGCTGGGGCATCTATGTGCTCGCCGGCATGTCGCTGGCCTACTTCAGCTACCGCCACCGCCTGCCGCTGGCGATCCGCTCGGCCTTCTACCCTCTGCTCGGCAACCGCATCAATGGCCCGATCGGCAACGCCGTGGACATCTTCGCGATCATCTCCACCGTATTCGGCATCGCCACCTCGCTGGGCATCGGCGTCATCCAGCTCAATTACGGCCTCAAGTTCATGCTCGGCGTGCCCGAGAACCTCGCCGTCCAGGCCGCGCTGATCATCGGCGTGATGGTACTGGCGACCATCTCCGTGATCACCGGTGTCGAGAAAGGCATCCGCATGCTGTCCGAGTTCAACATGCTGCTGGCCACCGCGCTGCTGATCTTCGTGCTCGCCGTCAGCGACACCTCGCAGCTGCTCAACGCCCTGGTGCTCAATGTCGGTGACTACATCACCCAGTTCACCGCCAAGAGCTTCGATACCTACGCCTACACCCCGGGTACCGATGAGTGGATGAGCGGCTGGACGCTGTTCTTCTGGGGCTGGTGGATCGCCTGGACCCCGTTCGTCGGCCTGTTCCTGGCGCGTATCTCGCGTGGCCGTACCATCCGTCAGTTCGTGTTCGGCGCGCTGCTGATTCCGCTGAGCTTCATGATGGTGTGGATGAGCGTGTTCGGTAATTCCGCCATCGACATGGTCGCCAATCAGGACGTCGCGGCACTGGCCACCGAAGCCCTGAACGCACCTCAGAACACCATCTACACCTTCCTGGAGCAGCTGCCCTACTCCACCATCACCACCGCCGTGGTGGCGATTCTGGGTATCGTGTTCTTCGTGACCTCCGCCGACTCCGGCGCTCTGGTACTGGCCAACTTCACCTCCATCCTCAAGGACGTGAACCACGATGCGCCGATCTGGCTGCGCATCTTCTGGTCCGCCATCATCGGCCTGCTGACGCTGGCGCTGTTGATGGTCGGGGGGCTGAGCGCGCTGCAGAGCGCCGTGGTGATCACCGCCGTGCCCTTCTCCATCGTGCTGATCTTCATGATGATCGGCATGTACAAGGCGCTGATGATCGAGGACCGCAAGGAGAACGTGCGTCAGGACAACAGCTGCGTCTACGAAGGCGTCGACTGGCATGAGCGTCTGGATCACGTGCTCGACTTCGCCCAGAGCGGCAGTTCCGAGGCGACCCTCAAGCGCTCCATCCGCCCGGCCCTCAACCAGCTGGCCGAGGAGCTCAATCGTCGCGGTCAGGTCTCGAGCGTCACCGAAGAGACGCTGGAAGATGAGCCGCTGCCCCGCGTGACGCTGGAAGTCGAGTTCGAGGACGCCTCCAACTTCGTCTACCAGGTGCGTGCGGTACGCCAGCAGACGCCGAGCTTCATCGACGCCAATGACGACTTCTACCTGCGTCTGGAAGTGCACCTCTCCGAAGGTGGCAGCGGTCAGGAGCTCAACGGCCTGTCGCGTGCCCAGGTGCTCGACGAAGTCGTCACCGCTTATCAGCAGCATCTGGCCTTCGTGCGCCACGATACGGTCAATGAAGCGCCGGCGATGCCGGGCGTGATCGGCAAGTCAGAACTGGACTGATCAAAGTTGGACTGATCAGAACTGGACTGAGCCATCCGCTGTCGCTGAGCGCCTGCGCTCGGCCTGCAATGCAAAAGCCCCCGCCGGGAGACCGGCGGGGGCTTTTTGCGTCTTGCCTTGTGCGTTTGCGGCTTGTGTCCTTACCTGCCTGCCAGCGGCTCAGGTCGCGGCAGCGGTCTCGACCTGCTGTGCGCCCTTCTTGATCAGCGCATAGCCGATACCCGTCACCAGAGTGCCGGCGACGATGGCGCCCAGGTACATCAGCGGCACGTTGATGGCGTTGGGAATCAGCAGCACGAACAGCCCGCCGTGCGGCGCCAGCAGCTTGGCGCCTATCAGCATCGACAGTGCGCCGGTGACGGCACCGCCGACCATGCAGGCCGGAATCACGCGCAGCGGGTCCTTGGCGGCGAACGGAATCGCACCCTCGGAGATGAAGCACAGGCCGAGAATGAAGCTGGCCTTGCCCGCCTCACGCTCCGGCTCGGCGAACTTGGCTCGCGCGATGAAGCTGGCCAGCCCCATGCCCAGCGCCGGCACCATGCCGGCCGCCATGATGGCCGCCATCGGCGCATAGGTCTCGCTGGCCAGCAGGCCGACACCGAAGGCATAGGCGGCCTTGTTGACCGGACCACCGAGGTCGAAGCACATCATCGCGCCGAGCAGAATGCCCAGCAGCACGGCATTGGCCGAGCCCATCGATTCGAGGAATTCGGTCAGCGTCGCCATCAGCCCCGCCACCGGCGTGCCGACCACGTAGATCATCACCAGACCGGTGACCATGCTCGCCACCAGCGGGATGATCAGGATCGGCTTGAGCGATTCGATCGACTGCGGCAGCTTGACGAAACGGCTCAGCCCCAGCGCGCTGTAGCCCGCCAGGAAGCCGGCGATGATGCCACCGAGGAAGCCGGCATCCAGGGTGGCGGCCAGCCAGCCACCGATCATGCCCGGCGTGATGCCCGGGCGGTCGGCGATGGAGTAGGCGATGTAGCCTGCCAGCACCGGAATCATCAGCTTGAAGGCCGAGCCACCGCCGATCTGCATCAGCGCCGCCGCCAGGGTGCCTTCTTCCTCGAAGGCCTTGATGCCGAACACGAAGGACAGCGCGATCATCAGGCCGCCCGCCACCACCATCGGCAGCATGAAGGACACGCCGGTCAGCAGGTGCTTGTAGGGGCCACGCTTCTCGCCCTTCTGCTGGCTGCCCTGACCGTCCGCGGCGGTGGCGGACTCCACCTCGGCGCCTTCCAGCGCCTGCTCGATGGTATCGCGCGGCTTCTTGAGCGCGGTGCCGGTGGAGGTCCGCCAGACCCGCTTGCCGGCGAAGCGCGTCGGGTCGACCTCGATATCACAGGCCAGAATCACCACCTCGGCCGCGGCGATCTCCTGCTCGGTCAGCGCATCCTGCGCGCCCACCGAGCCCTGGGTCTCGACCCGCGTCGGGTAGCCCAGCGCTCGCCCTGCCTCGCTCAGAGCCTCGGCGGCCATGAAGGTATGCGCCACGCCGGTCGGGCAGGCGGTAACCGCGACGATGGACGGCTTGTGCGCCACCTCTCCATCAGCTGCGCTTGCTGCGCCGCTGGCCGTCGTGCTGACAGTCGCAGCCACGTCGGCGATGTCCTTGGCTTCCAGCACGCGGGCGCGGGCCTCGGCATTGGCCAGGAAGGCGGCGGGGTCCGGCAGCGCCTCTTCGATGGGCGCGACATGCACGCGCTTGCCGACGAAACGCTCGAGACCGGCGCTGGTCATCGGCGACGCCGCGACGATCACCAGTTCGGCGGCGGCGAGCTGGGCATCGCTCAACACGAGTTCACGCTCGAATTGCGAGCGCATGTCGATGAGGGGCTCCCAGTCGCGACGACGGGCGGCCTGCTCCAGGCGGCGCGCCGCCAGGAAGCTGGTCGCCATGCCGCTCGGGCAGGCGGTAACGATGATGACATTCATGGGCGTGGCTCTCCGGCTGTCGCGACCTCGGCACTGGCCAATGTCTCGATGCTGGTGTGTTGTTGGAGGGTTTCAAGCTCCGGGGCGGCGGGATCGCCCGGCCCCGGGTGGGTCACGGCCTCGGCGGAAAGCGCCGTGGCATGACGCAGAATCCGTTCACGCATGGCCGCCGTGGGTGTCGGATGGCAAAGCACCCCATGCAGCATGGCGGCCAGCAGGGTATCACCGGCACACACGGTACTGACCACTCGCATGCGCGGCGGGCGTGCCCGCAGTGTCTCGGCGCCGGGGCTTGCCCACAGCACGCCTTCCGGACCGGCAGAGATCAGCGCCTGCTCGATGCCATGCTCGACCAGACTCGCCAGCGCGCGCTGACGGGCGGCGTCGCTCTCCAGCGGTTCGCCCGCCCACAGCGCCAGTTCCTGCTCGTTGGGCTTCACGCCGCTGGGCGGCACCGCCAGACCGGCTTCGAGTGCCGTGCCGCTGGTATCCAGCCAGCAGGCAATGCGGCGGGCACGCACCCGCTGCACCAGGCTTGCCAGCTGCTCGCTGCTGACACCCGGCGACAGGCTGCCGGCGATGACGACGGCACAGCGCTCCGGACTACCCTCGGCCTGCTGACGATCGATCCACTCATCGATACGCACCTCAAGCCGCGTGAAGGCGGCCTCATCGACCTGCATGCCCGCGCCGTTGATATCGGTGACACGGCCACTGGCCTCCCCGAGCTTGACGTTGATGCGGGTCGCGCCCGCGACGCGTTCGAAGGCATCACTCAGCCCCCACTCGGCGAAGGCGGCCTCGAAATCGGCCTGGTTGTCGGCGCCCAGAAAGCCGCTCAGCGTCACCGGATGACCCAGCGTCGCCAGCACCCGCGCGACGTTGATGCCCTTGCCCGCCGCCTCGAGATGATGGCTGCGCGCCCGGTTGACCTTGCCCGGCACCAGGCTGTCGAGGCCGATGGTCATGTCCAGCGCCGGGTTGAGCGTCACGCACAATACCGGGCAGTCGGCAGCCTGACGCGTCGTGTTGTCACTCATCACACTGACTCCCGCGGGCTGTTTACATTACTGGCCGCACTACTGTCCGCATTACTGGCCGCAGCGCCTGAGGTGACCTCGGCAACGGAAGGCTCGCCCTGCTCGAGCAGCGCTTCCAGAGCACTGCGCACGTCTTCCGAGGTCGGCTGGGCCAACGCGACCCGCGCCTGCTCACGCGCCGTGGCCAGGTCCAGCTCGCGCACCCGCGCCTTGACCAGCGGAATCTGGCGGCTGGACACCGACAGCTCATCCACACCCAGCCCGACCAGCACGCCGACAGCCTGGTCATCACTGGCCAGCTCACCGCAGACGCCGACCCAGGCACCGTGGGCGTGGGCGGCACTGACGGTCATCTCGATCAGGCGCAACACCGCCGGATGCAGGCCATCGGCCTGCGCCGAGAGCGTCGCATGGCCACGATCGATCGCCAGGGTGTATTGGGTCAGGTCATTGGTGCCCACCGAGAAGAAGTCGACTTCCGGCGCGATGCTGGCAGCAGTCAGCGCCGCCGAGGGGATCTCGATCATCACGCCGACCTGCACGTCGCGCACCGGCGGCTGGCCATGTTCGGCCTCATAGGCGGCGTCCAGCTCGGCACGCACGCGATCGACGATGGCACGCGCGCCACGCAGTTCGGCCAGGTCCTTGACCATCGGGAACATCAGGCGGATCGGCCGCGCCCCGGCGGCCGTCAGCAACGCCCGCACCTGGGTCTCGAGCACTTCCGGGCGCGTCAGGGCGAGGCGAATGCCACGCAGGCCTAGGAAGGGATTGTCCTCACGCGGCAGCGGCCAGTACGGCAGCGGCTTGTCGCCGCCGACATCCAGCGTGCGGGCCACCAGCGGCCGCCCCTCGAGCGCATCCAGCGCCTCACCGTACTGGGCGGTCTGGGTGGCCAGATCCGGCGCCTGCGGGTGCGCCATGAACACGAATTCGGTACGCAGCAGGCCGACACCCTCGGCACCGCGCTCGACGGCGTCACCGGCATGGGCGGTGTTGCCCAGATTGGCGACCACCTCGACATGATGGCCGTCCAGGGTCGTGGCGGGTGCCATGCGCGACTCCCAGGCGGCGGCCTGACGCTGCTCATGCCCGGCGATCGCCTCTTCGGCGCGCGCGCGGCGACTGGCCGAGGGCATCACGCTGACACGGCCTCGTTCACCATCGACGATCAGCTCGCTGCCATCGGCGATCGCCAGCACGCTCGGGCCAGCCCCGACCACCGCCGGAATGCCCAGCGAGCGCGCCAGAATCGCGCTGTGCGAGGTCGCCCCGCCCAGCGCCGTGACCAGCCCCCGCACGCGAGTGGTATCCAGGCGCGCCACATCCGACGGGCCGATGTCCTCGGTCACCAGCACATGCGGTGTCTCGGGGGCGCTGGGCAGCGGCGTATCGGTCAGCACGCCGAGCACCCGCCGCCCGACATCGCGCAGGTCGGCGGCGCGTTCGGCCAGCAGGCGATCGGCGAGGTTTTCCTGGGCGCTGGCGGCACTGTCGATGGCCGACCACCACGCCGCTTCGGCGCTGTGGCCTTCATCGAGGCTTTCGCGCGCCGCGGCAAACAGCTCCGGATCGCCGAGCATCTCCTCGTGCATCGAGAGAATCTCGGCCATCTCGGCGCCTTCGGCGCGATTGACCAGCGCCAGCAACTGCTCGCGCGCGGTCTGGATACTGGCCACCAGGCGCTCGGCCTCACGATCGGCGCCGGCATCGCTGCGCGTCTCGTAGACGAAGCGCGGCAGGCGCATCACCCAGCACGGCGCGATGGCCATGCCCGGCGAGGCGGCCACCGCAGGCACCACGCTATCGGCGGCGGGAGCGGCCTGCCGGGTGTCGCCGGTGGCTTGCTGTTCGCGGGCCTCCAGCGGCGTGGCGGCGTCGGCGCGCCAATCTGCCAGCGGCTCCACCGCCTCGCCGAGACCGGCCTGCACCGCGCTCACCATCATGCTCAGCGCCGCCTGATTGGCCGCCGAGTCATCGCCGGAGGCGCTGAAGATCAGCGTCTGGCCGCGGCGTGCGCCCAGCCCCAGCACCTTGGTCAGGCTGGCGGCACTGACCACACCGCTGTCATCGCCTTCCAGTCGCAACGCCGGAATGACGCCATGCTGCTCGCCGGCTTCGCGCGCCGCCTGCACCAGCTGCTTGGCCGGACGCGCATGCAGGCCGTGGGCGTTGAGCAACACGACCTGAGCCAGCTGCGCCGTGGCGGATTCCCCCGACAGCCGCGCCAGCAGGGCGCTGGCCGACAGGCCCGGCAGGCTTTCGCCCGCACCCTCTTCCAACAGCGTCAGCAGGCGCTCCAGCAACGGCTGATGCTGGCCCTGCTGGGCATCGACTGCCAGACAGGCCAGCGCAGTGATGCGCCCGTGGCGCGTCTCCAGCGCCTTCTCCGGCGTGACGATGGCCAGCGCCGAGCGGGTGACATCCTGCTGCGACTGCGCCAGCCACACGCCCTGCCCCAGCGCCACCGGTTGGGCGGCGAGCATGGCCGAGATGAAACCATCACTGACACAGCCGGCCTGGCGCAGGCGCGCGGCCCCCGCCAGCACCAGCTCGTCACGATCGCGCGCGGGGAAACCGCACAGCAGCGTCTCGGCATCCAGCCGCGGCGGCACCACCTCGCGGCCCAGCTCGCTCAGCACTTCCTCGGCGGTGGTCGCCGAAGCCAGGCGCTCACTGACGCCATCGCGATCGAGCACGCGCGTCAGCGCACGCAGGATGTCGAGATGCTCATCGGACTGTGCCGCGATGGTCACCAGCAGGAAGACGCGATTGCCGTCGTGCCACTCCACGCCCTGCGGAAACTGCAGGACACGCACCCCGGTGGCCAGCACGGCCTCGCGGCTGTCCGGCGTGCCGTGGGGAATCGCGATCCCCTGCCCCAGGTAGGTTGAAGACTGGGCTTCACGCGCCAGCAGGCCCTCACGGTAGTCGGGCGTGGCGCGCCCACCGGCGACCAGGGCATCGGCGGCCTGTTGCAAGGCATCGCGCCAGTCGCTGGCATGGGCGGCGAGAAGGATGTCCTCGCGATCAAGACTGAGCATGGCTGGCTCCTTGAGGCTCCCTTCTGATGAGGAGCCTGGATGTTGGCGGTGCGCTGCAAGCGTGTCTTTCAGCTGCCGCGACACGTCACTTGGCGAGTTCCGACAGGGTAGCGGCGTCATGGTGTGATGACGAGCGTGCTGAATCGTGTCACCTCAATAGGGCTCATGCTGGCCGTTTTCTTGCGCCCGATCAAGCGAACACAAACCGAAAACGTGCTTCTGGTGACTAGACATTGGGTGTAGAGCCGCCTGTGGCGCGGGCTCGAGAGGTGTCGAGCGAGGCGTGCCCGGCGCAGAGAGGATTTGCACCCGAGCCCACAAGTGCGCATCATTCCTCGCACATGGAGCACGCAGATCCCGTTCCCCCTTTCCAGCAAGGACAGTGGCATGACCCTGGCAGAAATCGCGCGTCTTGCAGGCGTTTCACGCACCACCGCCAGTTATGTGGTCAATGGGCAGGCACAGGCACGACGTATCAGCCCCCAGACGGTCGAGCGCGTCATGGCGGTGGTACAACGTCATCACTATCGGATCGATGCCCAGGCAGCCGCGCTGCGGCGTGGCGAAAGCCGCACGCTGGGCTTCATGCTGCCGGACCTGGAGAACGCCAGTTATGCCCGCCTGGCCAAGTTGCTGGAGCGTGGGGCACGTGAGCGCGACTATCAGCTGTTCATCGTCTGCTCCGACGATGAGCCGGAAACCGAGCGCGAGCTGGCGCGCATGCTCAAGGCGCGGCGGGTCGATGCGCTGATCACCGCCAGCTGCCTGTCCCCCGACGACCCCTTCTACCGCGAACTGGCGCTGGATGGCTTCCCGGTCATCGGTGTCGATCGCGCGCTGGATACGCGCCACTTCGCCAGCGTGGTCAGCAACAATGAAGATGCCGCCCGCGAGCTGACCGAAGCCGTGCTGGAACACGCGCCGCAGCGACTGCTGTGGCTGGATGCCTTGCCGGAGATCGATATCACACGGGCGCGCGCCAGCGGCATGCAGGCGGCGCTGGCGCACTATCAGCAGCGCACCGGCAGCAGCGAGCTTGAGGCCACCACCCTGCATGCCGCGCGTTACGAGCGCGAGGCAGGCGCGGCGGCGCTGACCGAGCATCTCCGCCATTCACCGCTGCCGGACGCCATCGTCACCGCCTCCTACACCCTGATGGATGGCGTGCTTGATGTGCTGTTCGCCGAGGGGCCGCCGGCCAATCCGCCCAAGGCGATGGCCAGCTTCGGCGACGACCGCCTGCTCGACTTCCTGCCGCTGCCGATCCATTCACTGCCCCAGCGTCACCAGCAGATCGCCGATGCGACGCTGACGCTGGCGCTGCAGGGCATTCAGGGCCAGACCACGCCCGGCGTGACGCTGGTGGAACGCGAACTGCGCCGCCGCCAGCACTGAGCTGATGTCTGAGGTGATGCCTGAGGTGATGTATCTGGCCGAGGGCGGCTTTGCTGGCGCCAAACTGTGCTGGCGCCAGGCTGTGCTAGCGCCAGGCCTGACCGGCATCGTGGGCGATGCGGTGATCACGAATCTCGGCCAGCAGCGCCGCCACCGCGGCCTCGATGCGGGTGCGCGGCGTGTCGGATGCCAGCAGCAGCTCCAGCTGCAGGGCGGCATCGCGCAGCAGGTCATGATCCAGGGTGGCGGCGCTGCCCTTGAGCAGATGGGCTTCATGCTGCAACTGCTTCAGGTCCATATGATCCACCGTCCGTGACAGGCGCTGGGACTGCTGCTCTAGCTGCTCCTCGAAGGCCGCCTCGAGGGCCGCGATGCTGTCGGCATCCAGTTCATCCCGCAGCGCAGGCGTCGCGGCCTGTGCAAGCTCCGCCGCTGAGCCGCCAGATGTCCACGACTCCCCTGTGTTCATGCGCGTGTGCCCCCCTTCTGCCCCTTCCCGTTCCCGTTCGCCCTCGCCTTCGCTCTCGCCTTTGCCCTCAGGCTCACGCCGCTCGATGGGGCCAGCCGCCGACGGCTCACTGACCTTGTCTGCTTCAGCTTCAGCTTCAGTCTCAGTTTCAGCTTCAGCCTCGGCCTCGGTGGCACGCGCCTGGGCCTCATGGATCATGCGACGCCGCGCAGCGGGGGAATCGAGTGATGCCAACAGTGACGCCGCACGCGCGAGTGCCTCACCGGTTTCCGGCGGTGCCTCGAAGTGGGGCGGTCGCTCGGTGGTAGGGGAATAGTTGATCGGATCGAAGGGCTGGGTGCTGGCGAGGGCATTGACGCGCCATTCGCCGAGGTCCTGGCTGCCCGACTGCCAGCGCGCCAGCATGCTGGCGAGCTGCTGACGCCGGATCGGCTTGGACAGGAAGTCGTTCATGCCCGCCGAGAGGCAGCGCGCACGCTCCCCCGCCGCCACATTGGCCGTCATCGCGACGATAAGGCTCGGCGCACGCCTGTCACTGTGCTCCATGGCGCGCCAACGCCGCGCCACCGCAAAGCCATCCAGTCCCGGCATGCGCAGGTCGAGCAGCACCAGCACCGTATCGCGCTGGCGCGCATACCACGCCAGCGCCGCCTCGCCACTGTCGACCGTCGTCACCGTGTAGCCCAGGCCACTGAGCATGGAGTGGGCCACTTCGCGATTGATGTGATTGTCGTCGACTACCAGAACATGCTCGCCACGGCTGAGCGGCAGAGGCGCGGAGGTGAAGGCCGGTCGCTTGAGCGCCGCGGCGCGTGGCAGCGGCAGCTCGAACCAGAAGCAGGCGCCCTTGCCCGGGCGTTGCTTGAGGCCCAGTCGCCCGCCCATCAGCTCGACCAGCCGCCGCGAGATCGAAAGCCCGAGTCCGGTACCGCCAAAGCGACGCGCAGTGGAGGCATCACCCTGGGTAAAGGGCTCGAACAGCTGGGCGGCCTGTTCTTCACTGACTCCGATGCCGGTGTCATCGACCTCGAAGCGCACGCGCCCAGCCGGCAATGCCTCGACCAGCAGACAGACACGCCCCTGCTCGGTGAACTTGAAGGCATTGGAGAGCAGATTGAGCAGCACCTGACGCAGACGCACCGAATCGCCCATGACCTGCTCGGGCAGCTGGGCGGAGCGGCGGTCATCGAAGACGATGCGCGTGCTGTCCATCTGCGGCAGCAGCAGGTCGATCACGCCATCGATGGCCGTGTGCAGCTCGAAGGGACGTCGCTCGACGCTGAGCTTGCCGGCCTCGATCTTGGAGAAGTCGAGGACATCATCCACCAGCCCCATCAGCACTTCGCCGCTGTCGCGCAGGCTGCTGGCATAGCGGTGCGCACTGCTCTGCAGCGGTTCGGCCAGCAACAGCTCGCTCATGCCGATCACGCCATTGAGCGGAGTACGAATCTCGTGGCTCATGGTGGCCAGAAACTCGGACTTGGCGCGACTGGCCTGTTCGGCCCGCGCCGCCTCGTGCTTGAGGGCCGACGACATCGCCAGCATCTGCAGGCGGGCCTGTTCACGCCCGCGGGCCTGCAGCCAGACCTGACGGCAGACCATCAAGGTGGCCAGCAGCATCAGCGCCAGCAGCAGCAACATCAGCTGCACCAGGCTGTCGCGGCTCTGGCGCTCGTGGGCCAGCTCCTCGGCCAGGCGTGCGCGTACCCGCAACAACAGCGTCTGGGTGGTATCGCCCAGCGCATCGCTCAGCTGCTGGAACTCCGCCGCCTCGCGACCCTCGGGCCCCAGCACCTGGGAGCGCTGTGCAGCGTCAATGTCTGCGGAAGCGTCGTCAGCCTGAGCGCCCTGCACCGGGCCCGTGCCCTCGAACACCGGGCCATGCCGCCACTTTTCCAGCCGCAGATCGAGATACTCGATCTGGCTCATCAACTCATCGGCCAGCAGCGGCACGGCCGGCAGGGTCATCAGGTGGCGCTGGAAATCCCCCCGCCGGAAGATATAGGTGCGGCTGTAGAGCAGCTCGTAATTCTGCAGCACCTCATTCCAGATGCTGGCACGATCGGCTGGCCCGGCGACGCGATAGCGCGCTATCGAGGAGGAAAGGCTGACCGCCTCACGATCCAGCTTGTAGATCGACCAGACGGCGTCGTCGCGGGTGCGGTCTTCCAGACTGACCTGGTTGTGCAGGATGGTGCCGCCGATGCCGATGGAGGCCAGCAGACACAGGATGCTGATCGCCATGCCCAGCCACAGCGGCCAGCGCGCGGGGGAATTGCCGCTTCCGCCCACACCCGACGCGGCAATGCCCTGATCAGCAAGGGACTGATCAGCAGCGGTGCCTGAAAGCGGGGATCTTTCATCCGGCGACTGATTCACTGCATGACTCCATGTCATCTTGCGCCTGAGGGGTCAGGCGCCAGCCCTCGCTCACTCCAGCGTCAGCCCGGTGACCTGCCAGACACTGCGAAAGCGTACCTGCTCATTGAGCAATTCCGGATGAGCATCGAAGGGATACAGCACGAACAAGGGCCCGAGGTCACGCACCGGCATGCGCTCGCCGTCGCGTCGCGTGGCCAGCAGGACATCGAAGTCCTCGATGTCGCTGAGGGGAATCTCGGCCACGAAGTCATTCAGTGCCCGCACCTTGAGCCCCCTGGCATCTTCAGACACCCGCGCCACCAGCTCGCGCAGCAGCGGGCCGGAGAAGCTGACTCGTCCCTGGGTCCAGGGGGTGTGGGTGGCCACCACGCGCGACGGCATGGCTTCGAGCATCGCCAGATCGAAACGCGCCCGCGGTGCCTGCAGGGAACCGGCATTGCCACAGCTGACAGCGCCCTCGACCGTCAACACCACCGGCCCGCTGGGTGCGGGCAGGCAGTCATTGGCCGCCAGCACGTGGCGCTCGCCTGTCGCCAGCGGCGCCTCGGCGGCCAGGGCCGCAGGGCTGAAGAGACTCGCTGACAGGGTTGCGATCAGGCTCGTTGCCAGGGCGACCTTGCGCCAGATGGAGCTGCGCGAGCTGTGCCCGCAGTTGACTGGCCTGGACAGCGGACTCACGAGGCGCTTCGCCGATGGATCATTCATGCCGGTTTCCCATGCTATTGTGCGAACGCCATGTGCATTCAAGGGCCCAACTTTACGCTAGCTCGCGCATGCTTTGCGAGCCTGCGAACCTCGCGCCACGACGAGTTGTCACACTCAACGCACGGAGCCACTCATACGCCCAGGCCCAGGCCCACGCCTGTGCCCATGGCTGGCGTTCGTCGCCTGTTACGCTATCGCTTGTTAAGCGCCAGCTGATAATAGTCAGCTGACCGCTATCCGTCTCCACCTGCCATCGAGCCTGCTTCATGTCTGCCACTTCGTCCGCTTCGCTGCCTGCCAACGGCTCTCCCACACCGACTGCTGCCCTGCCCCGCGTGCTGGCAGGCCCGATATTGCGCCGTGTCACCGCCGAGGGCGTGATGCTGTGGCTGGTGACCTCTCGCCCACAGCAGGCGCGGGTGTGGCTGCTGCCGGAGCAGGACGCGACGCCTCCCACGCGAGGTGAGGATGGCCTGCCGACGACATCAAGCTGTCGGCTGACGGAGCATCTGGCGATGCCGCTGGGGGAGCATGCCTGGCTGCTGTTGATCGAAGCGCATCCCGACACGCCCTTGCCCGCCGACTGCGCCATCGCCTACGAGCTGGGCCTGGCGGAGCCGTCATCGGCAACGGCAGCGTCAACGGCAACGGAAGCGGCAGCGTCATCGTCAGTTACGCCCGAATGGCAGGGCATCGCCGACTGGGCGCCTCAGATCTGCTACCCCGGTGAAAGCCTGCCGCGCTTTCGACTGCCGTCACGCCTGACGCGTGTCGCGCATGGCAGCTGCCGCAAGCCGCATCACGGCTTGAGTGACGACGAGCAGCAGGCGCAGCAGAGTGCAGAAGACGCTGCGTCGACCGATCGCCTTGAGACGCCACCGCCCAAGGGCCCGGGTGGCGACGGACTGGTGGCGCTGGATCGCTGGTTGAGCGAGCGACGTGAGAGCGTCGCCGAGTGGCCGGAGGTGATGCTGTTCACCGGCGATCAGATCTACGCCGACGATGTCGCAGGGCCGATGCTGGGCGCGATCGATCAGCTGATCGCGGGGCTGGGGTTGCCGGAGGAGACGCTGATGGAGGCCGAGGTCTCCGACACTCGTGAGCTGCGCCAGCACCCCTCGCATCTCTACCACCGCCCGCAGCTGCTGCCGGACATGCCGGCCAACGAAGGTGTGGCCGCCAGTTTCTTCGGTGCCAAGCGCAAGCCCATCTTCACCTCCACCGGTGCTGACAACCACCTGATCGGCCTGTCGGAAGTCATCGCCATGTACCTGCTGGTGTGGTCTGACGTGCCGTGGGAGGCGCTGGGCATCACCCTGGAAGACCCCTCTGCGCTCGAGGGCCATGACGACGCCACCCGCGAGCGCCATGCCACCGAGGCCCGCCATCTGCGGCGCTTCTGTGGCGGACTCGGTCAGGTTCGTCGCCTGCTGGCCAATGTGCCCAGCCTGATGATCTTCGATGATCACGATGTCACCGATGACTGGAACCTCAGCGCCGCCTGGGAGGAAGCCGCCTATGGCCACCCCTTCTCGCGCCGCATCATCGGCAATGCGCTGACCGGCTATCTGCTGTGTCAGGCCGCCGGCAACGGGCCGGAGCCACTGGCGGAGCTGCTGGAGGAGACACGGGCGCTGTTCACTCATGCCCTGACTGGCACTGACACGGCCGCAGACGGCCATTTCGATGTCGAGCGTCAGGAGGCGTTGATCGCCCACCTGCATCGCTGCGAGAGCTGGGATTATCAGCTCGACACCACGCCGCCGCTGATCGTGGCCGATACGCGCACCCGCCGCTGGCGCAGCGAGCGCAAGCTCTCGCATCCCTCGGGGCTGATGGACTGGGAGGCGCTGAGCGAGCTTCAGCAACGCCTGGTCGGCCATCCGGCCGTGGTGCTGGTGTCCCCGGCGCCGATGTTCGGCGTCAAGCTGATCGAGAGCATCCAGAAGCTGTTCACGCTGGCCGGCAAGCCGTTGATGGTCGATGCCGAGAACTGGATGGCGCATCGCGGCGCGGCCAGCGTGATGCTCAACATCTTCCGCCACTCGCGCACGCCGCAGAACTTCGTGATCCTGTCCGGCGATGTGCACTACTCCTTCGCCTACGACGTGCGCCTCAAGCATCGCCGTTCGAGCCCGAGCATCTGGCAGATCACCAGCAGCGGCATCCGCAATCGCTTCCCGGTCGGCCTGCTGGATGTGCTCGACCGTCTCAATCACTGGCTGTACGCCCCACGCTCGCCGCTCAATCTGCTGACACGCCGGCGCAACATGCGTGTCACGCCGCGCCGTCACGATGCGGCTAGTCAGGGCGAACGCCTGCTGAACGCCTGCGGCATCGGGCTGGTCGATCTGGACAGCGACGGCCGCCCCACCGCCATCCGCCAGCTGACCACCGACGGACAGGAGGTGCACTTTGTGCCCCGTCGCTGATGCCCACTGCCCGCCGCTGGCGCTGATCCATCATCCCGGCTATCGGATCGCGCTGCCCGAGAAGCATCCCTTCCCGATGGACAAGTTCAGCGTGCTCAAGCGCCTGCTCGACCGCCAGCTGGCCGACTGCGCCTCGGCCGTCGACTGGGTGACGCCCGAGCCCGCCGAGGAGGATGACCTGCTCAGCGTGCATACCCGCCGCTATGTGCATGAGTTCCTCACTGGCACCCTGAGCGCGCAGGCCCAGCGGCGCAGCGGTTTCGTGTGGAGCGAGGCACTGCGCGAGCGCAGCGTGCTGGCCGTGGGCGGCACCCTGACCACCGTACGCGAAGCACTCAAGCGCGGACTGGCCTGCAACACCGCGGGCGGCACCCATCATGCCCACCCGGAGGCCGCCAGCGGCTATTGTCTGCTCAACGACATCGGCGTGGCGGCGCATCAGGCGCTGGAAGACGGCGTGAAGCGCGTGCTGATCGTCGATCTCGATGTGCATCAGGGCGATGGCACGGCGTTGATCTTCGCCGACGAGCCGCGGGTCTTCACGCTGTCACTGCATGCCGAGAGCAACTTCCCGGCGCGCAAGCAGCAAAGTGATCTGGACGTGCCCTTGCCCAGGGGCATGGGCGACGCGGACTATCTGGCGGTGCTGGAGCGTACGCTTACAGAGGTGCTGACGCGGGTACGCCCGCAGCTGGTGATCTTCGATGCCGGTGTCGACCCGCATGCCGCAGACAGGCTCGGCCATCTCGAATTGAGCGACAGCGGCCTCTACCACCGCGAGCGGCATGTCATCCAGCGCTGTCGCGCGGCGGGCGCCGCCGTGGCCTGCGTGATCGGCGGTGGCTATGACCGCGATATCGAGGCGCTGGCATGGCGACACAGCCAGCTTCACCGTGCAGCGCTGGATGTCTGGCGCGAGGCGCATGGCCAACCTGCCCTGTTCGGGCCCCCGGGCTGAACTTGCCTACCGTCTTGCCAAGCGCCTCGCTTACCGTCTTGCCAAGCGCCCCCTGAACGAAAACGCCCGCCATCGAGGATGGCGGGCGTTTGGGTTCAGGCCTGTAGGCAAGATTCCAGCGACATCACTTGAAGGCGATGACTTCCACCTCGTCGCCGACACGCAAGCTAGGCTTGCGCGAGGGATCGAGCGCGACGAGGTTGTAGCCGAAGTGCACCTGGCCATCCGCGAAGCGGCGCACCCGTGCCAGCGTCTTGAGCGGCTCGCCGTCGCCACGCTTGTCGCCCGTCGCCGGGTCGACATTGACCATCGCACAGCGAGTGCAGGAGGACACCAGCGTGAAGCGTGCCTCACCGATGCGCACTTCCTGCCAGCCATCCTCGGCCCATGCCTCGGCGCCGCTGATCACCAGGTTGGGCCGGAACTGATCCATGCCATGGTCCGCACTCGGAGTCTGGGCGTTGAGCGCCGACAACGAAGCCTGATTGGCCAGCAACAGCGGAAAGCCGTCGGCGGCGCTGACGCGCTGCGCGATGATCTCGCGATAGCGCTCCGAGCGCTCGCCCAACCAGCTGAGCCTGACCGGCATGCCGACCTGCTCACTCAGCCAGGCATCGGCCTCAAAGCTCACGCTCAAGGCTGTGAACCGATCGGCCCACACCTGGATGTCGAGACGCTCGGCCTGGTCATCGGTGGCAAAGCTGACGCTGCCGCATTCGGGGCGGTCCAGATGCCACAGTCGCCACTGGCCGCTGGCGTCTTCGCGCAGGGCCAGTCGCTGCAGCTGGGGATGCGTACGCGCGGTGACGAACTTGCCTCGCGCCGCGACCACCACGAAGCGGCGGTCCTGCGTGAGACCTTCCTCGCCGAGCGTCGCTGTCTCAAGCGCCTCAGCGGCGCCGGACTTGAGGGGATAGCGCCACAGGTGGGTCAACTGCATGAGAGGTTTCCTTGCCAGAGCCCATCAATTCGAGAAATCAGCGAACGGTGCGAGCGGAATCAGCTCGCAGACGAAGCAGAGCCTGCGTCATTTGGCGCCTTGGCCTGTGCGGTATTTGTCTGTGTCGCATTCGGCTGGGCCGCACTCGGCTGGGCCGCATTCACCACAGGGATGTCGTCATCCATGGCGTCCAGGCTGATCACGTCGGGGCCCGAGAGCGCCACGCTGGAGATCAGCGCCTTGACGCCCAGCCCGACCTTGAGGCCCAGCTCCTGACAGACCAGACGATCGACTCGCGCCCTCACCCGCTGGCCGGCGATGCCCAGCACCAGCTCGGCGCTGGCGTGGCCGCGCTCGCTCTCGATCTCGTGGATCACGGCCGGCAAGGCATTGCGCAGGCTGGTATGGGTCGGCGTCTCCAGCGCGATGCTGATGTCACGTGCCCGCAGTCGCAGTCGCACACGACGCCCCACCGGCATCGCCAGCCGCGCCAGCTTGAGGCTCAGCCCGGCGCCCAGCCCCAGACGCGTCAGCTGCCAGTCATCATCGTGCGACAGCACCTCAGCGGTCAGCAGCGAGCCCGCTTCGAAGCGGCCGGTCTGCGGTGCCAGGTCCAGCCGTGACAGCATGTCACCGATCTCGCCGCTGGCGGTGATGCGGCCGTTGTCCACCAGCGCCAGGCGGTCGGCGACCGCGAACAGCTCGCGGGTGTCATGACTGACGAACAGGATCGGAATCTCGATCTCGCGCGCCAGCCGCGCGATGTAGTGCAGCAGCTCCTGCTTGCGCGCGCCGTCGAGGCCGGTCAGCGGCTCATCCAGCAACAGCATGCGCGGGCGTGACAGCAGGGCGCGGCCGATCGCGACACGCCGCGCCTCGCCACCGGACAGCTGGCCGGGCATGCGCGACAGCAGGTCCTCGATGCCCAGCAGCGTCACCATCTCATGCAGGCGTGACTGATTCTGTTGGCGCTGGGCAGGCGTCAGGGCGCGCGGCATGCCGTAGCGGAGGTTGCCGCGCACGCTGTAGTGCGGAAACAGGCGCGGCTCCTGGAAGACGACCCCGAGCCTGCGACGATGCGCCGGCACGAAGATATCGTTCTCGCCGCCCGTCAGGCACTCGCCATCCAGGCGCAGATGGCCATGGTCGGGACGCTCGAGGCCTGCGATCAGGCGCAGGATGGTGGTCTTGCCGCTGCCGGAGCGCCCGAAGAGCGCCGTGACGCCGCGCGCTGGCACCTTGAGCGTGGCATCCAGCGTGAAGGCGCCCTGCTGACGATGGAGGTGGAAATCAAGCATCACGCCCCTCCATGCGCAGTCGCGCGCGACGCGCCAGCCATTCGGAGGCCAGCAGCGACAGCATCGCGATGACGACAGCGATGGCGCACAGCCTGGCCGCGGCGCCTTCCTGGCCCGGGGTCTGGATCAAGGTATAGAGCGCCAACGGCAGCGTGCGGGTCTCGCCGGGGATATTGGCGGCGAAGGTGATGGTGGCACCGAACTCCGACAGTGCGCGCGCGAAGGCCAGCATGCCGCCGGTGAGAATGCCCGGCAGCGCCAGCGGCATGGTCACCGTGAACAGCACGCGCAGCGGGTTGGCGCCCAGGGTGCGGGCCGCGGCCTCCAGGCCCGGGTCGATGGCCTCCAGCGACAGGCGCATCGCGCGCACCATCAGCGGAAAGGCCATCACCGCCGCCGCCAGCGCCGCGCCCTGCCAGGTGAAGGGCAGCACGATATCGATCCTGGCCAGCCACTGGCCGATGGCACCATTGCGCCCGAAGGTGACCAGCAACAGATAACCGACCACCACGGGCGGCAACACCAGCGGCAGATGCAGCAGACCATCGACCAGCGCCTTGCCACGAAACTCACGTCGCGCCAGCCACCAGGCCGCCGCAAAACCGGGAATCAGGCTCAGGCCGACCGCGACGCAAGCCACCTTGAGGCTCAGGCTCAGGGCTTCCCATTCCAGCGCACTCAGCATGGATCTTCCTCAGACGAAGACAGGTTCTCGCACATGACGTGACGCGAAGCGCCGGCAGACAGCCCTGCCCGCCTTGATCACGCCGATGTGACAGCAAGCTCCCAGTGTAGCGGCCTCATCTTGTCGATGACATGCCAGCGTATGACGCAAGGCACCTCGACGCTGATCCAGCGGCTAGTCGGCCTCTGGCTGCGCAGCAGGAGCCTGATGGGCGAGCGTGCTGAAGCCGAAGCGATGGAAGATGGCACCGGCCTCGTTGCTGGAAAGCCAGGCCGAGAAGGCCTCGGCCTGTGACGATGGCGCATCACCGCCACGACTGATCAAGGCGGCAGGATAGTGGATGGGATCATGGCTGCTGTCCGGCAGCAGGCCGATCTGATGCACCCGATGGCTGATGGCGGCGTCGGTGGCATAGACGATCCCCAGCGGGGCCTCGCCATGCTCTACCAGCGCCAGCGCGGCGCGCACGTCCTCGGCGCTGGCCAGACGCGAGCGCAGCGTCTGCCACTGCCCCAGCGCTTCCAGCGACTGACGCGCATAGATGCCCGCGGGCACGTGATCGGGGTCGCCGACGGCCAGGCGAGTGTTGTTGCCGGTGGCGGCGAGGCGCTCGGCCACATCGGTGACGTCCTCGGCATTGCTGACACTGGCGTCCAGCTGGCTGGGGCCAGGCGCGACCAGCGCGAGACGGTTGCCCAGCAGGTCGTGACGGCCGGTGACGACGATGCCGGCCTGCTGCTCCAGCCAGTCCATCCAGCGCTCATTGGCCGACAGATACAGCTGCGCCGGAGCCCCATTGGCCAGCTGACGCGCCAGGGTCGAGGACGAGGCGTAGACCGGCTGGATATCCACGTCGGCGAGACGCTCGTAGCGTGCCTCGATGGCATCCAGCGCATCATGCAGCGAGGCGGCGGCCATGACACGGATCTGGGGGCGCTCGTCTGCCTGAGCGGGTGCGGCCAGCAGTGCCAGCATCAACGGGGCCGCCAGGCTGGCGGCCCTCAACAGCACTGATGAAGAAGATAGCGCTGATGAAGGCGTTGGCGCTGATGACGCAAGCCGTAGCGGAGAGGCAAGCAAGGCGGCCCGGGCGCGCAAGCGGGTAGCGAATGACATCTACAGGGTCCTTGAACAGTGAGACGCAGCGACGAGGCCTGCTGCGCATTGATCTCGCCATGATGCCGCGCTCGCTCGCCATGTGCATCTCATGTGGGCGCAATTGCCGCGCGGGGCGCGGAAACCGCCAACCCTGTTTGTCGAACGCCAGCGGCATGAGGCTTGCTTGAGGCACGCTGGCTGCCTGTCAGCGCCCGCCTGCCACCAGCCACAAGCTGGTCAGCGACGTCCGTCGGCTGGCGGATGTTTTGCCGCATCCAGCTACAGGCAAACGCGAATCACTCACATGTATGCCATTCACTCGATCAGATCGGCTACAATGCTGGCCAAAATGGCAGGGAGACGCTGGCCCACACCCCAGCAACGACGCGATTCCTGCTTTCATGCTTTCTTTCACGCTATTTGCCGCTTCAACGGCAGACAACAGCGGCGGGTGCCACTAAGTCATGCCTCCAGTACTTGACGAATTTCAGGGCCTCAGTGCCTTCGATGCCATCATGCGCTACGGCAATCTGGGCGCAGGAGCCGAGCATCTCGGTATCTCCAAGTCCACGCTCAGCCGCCGGATCAGCCATCTCGAACACCAGCTCGGCCAGCCACTGCTGCATCGTCAGGCCAACCGCCTGATTCCCACCGAGGCCGGCACGCTGTTCTATCAGTACTGCCAGCAGATGCTGTCGCTGGGCGAGCGCTCGCAGATCGCGCTGGATGAACTGCGCGAGGAGATCAGCGGTGATATCACCGTCAGCGCGCACCCGCACTTCCTGCGTGGCTGGTTCAATCATGTGCTGACCGACTTCATCGAAGAGTATCCGGGCATTCGCCTGACCCTGACCGCCAACCATCTGCCGCCATCACGCGATGACGACCAGGTGATGCTGTGGCTGTGGGAAGGCCCGGCCAAGGACACCGGGCTGCGCGAGGAGATTCTGGGTCAGCAGCAGCAACATCTCTACGCTCACCCCAGCTATCTGCGCCAGCACGGCCATCCGCAGCACCCCAGCGAGCTGACCTCCCATGACTGGGTCAATCTGATCGACCGCCATCACCCCAATCTGGTGCTCAATCACCCCGAGGAAGGCGAGTATCGCCTGAGCCTGCCACCGTCACGCTTCACGGTCGACAACGTGGTGGTGCATGCCGACCATATCGCGCACGGCGCCGGTATCGGCCTGCTGCCGGACTACCACGTGCGCACCCGGGCGACGGCGCACCCGGGACAGTTCGAGGCCTGCCTGCCCGAGTGGAAGGGGGCGTCGATTCCGGTCAGCCTGCACTATCCCTTCGGGCACCCGCCGCGCAAGCTCGGCGCGCTGCTCGACCATATCCGCCGTCGTGTGCCGACGGACTGGACCCGCTGATCTGTCGGCCTGACAGCGCTGCAGGCCGACAGATCAACGGTTGCTTCAAACTTCTCAGCTCTACAATTTCACAGCTTCACGACTTCACAGCGGCACTGACTGCCCGTCAGGATTGCTGGCCGAACAGATGACGGCGCGCTTCCTCATCCATCGCCACATTGGCGGCCGGATGGATGTCATCGATACGCGTCATTGCCCGCTTGACGCCGTCACGCTCGGCGATGCGGGCGCGATAGGCGGCGACCGCCGGGAAGCGGGCCAGATCGATCTCCTGCTTCTCGGCCTTCAGCCACGGCCAGATGGCCATGTCGGCGATGCTCAACTCGTCCCCCGCCACGAAGTCACGCCCCGCAAGCTGGCGCTCCAGCACGCCGTAGAGGCGCTCGCCTTCCTTGTGATAGCGCTCGATGGCGTATTCCACCGGCTCTGGCGCGTAGTGCTTGAAATGATGCACCTGACCCAGCATCGGCCCCAGGCCACCCATCTGCCAGTGCAGCCACTGCAGCACGTCATTGCGGGCGCGTGTTTCCTGCGCCAGAAACTTGCCGCACTTGTCGGCCAGATACTCCAGAATCGCACCGGACTCGAACACCGAGATCGGCTCACCGCCATCGGCTGGCGCATGATCGACGATCGCCGGCATGCGATTGTTGGGCGAGATGGCCAGAAATTCCGGCGCGAACTGCTCACCCTTGCTGATGTTCACCGGAATGAGGCGATACTCGAGACCGGCTTCCTCCAGAAAGATCGTGATCTTGTGGCCGTTGGGCGTGGTCCAGTAATACAGATCGATCATCATGGGCTCCTTGTCTGGAACAGCACGACATGGCCCGAACGCCCTTCAGCGTTCGGGCCATGAGAAAGGTCATCTCCGATGCGAGATTACTGCGCAATCTCGCTGGCACGTGGCGCCTTGCGCGCCATGCCGTCGTAGAGATCCATCATGCGCTCGCGCCACTGCACCAGCGGATCACTGGGGTCTTCCGTCTCGCCGAAGGGCGAGGTGTCAGAGACGATATGGGCCCAGATGAAGAAACCGAAGATCAGGTAATCTGCCGCCGCCGGGGCATCACCATCCATGAAAGGCTGATTGGCGAGTAGGCCACGCAGCGGCTTGAAGGCGCTGTCGAGAATGCCGCGCGCGATCTCGACGTTATGGAACTCCTCGAAGGACATGCCGAAGCGGGCTTCACGGGCGCTCTGGAAGTACTCGCGGTCATCCGGGTGAATGGCCTGCACCAGATCCAGCGCCACCAGGCGGAAGAAACCGACGGCCATGACCTGCTCGGCATAGACCTTGACGAAATTCAGACGCGCCTGCGCCTGGGCATCACCGATCAGCGGGCCATTGCCGGCGTTCGGATAATGCGCGTCCAGATGCTTGAAAATGTCATAGCTGTCCATCGCCACGCCGTGCGCATCCTTGAGCACCGGCACCGTGGTGGAATCGCAGAAGTCGATCGGGCTCTTGTCGGTGAACAGCATCGGCACGAGTTCTGCCTCGATGCCCTTGTGCGCCAGGGCCAGACGTGCGCGCCAGCAGAACGGCGAGAAACGCAGGCGGTCATCACGGCCACGCAATTCATAGAGGACTGGGGTCATGCGGGACTCCTTGGTTGTCATTGAGGTCTGGTGTCACTAAGGCCTGAGGTCATTGGGGCCTGGTGTCTTTCAAGCTTGATATGAACGGCATGACTTCACTGCGCGCGTCCTGCCCCTGGCAATGTTTTGGACGTTGTGCCGCGCAAATGCAAGCAAAATGAGCATTCGTTCAACATCGCGCTGAACGCCACTCAAGGCGCGAAGGCTCGCTCACCCTTGCAGTGACGCGAGGTTGGACCCATTGATGAGGGTTGCGTGACCAGGGCCGGTCATTGACCAAAGGATATTGATGACACCCGGCCTCGACAGCGCGAATAATGGGGCCCATCGCTTTCGCGCCAGCCACTTCCTGCCCTGATCCCCTCTCTTCATTTTCCAAGGAGTCTCGATGTCCGTCGAAGACCTGCACCTGAACCTGCGCAACCTGCAGGAATCAGACTACCCCCAGCTCAAGCGCCTGATGGACGGCATCTACGACGACATCGGTGGCGCCTGGCCTGAGCACACCATCAACCGTCTGATCGCCGAATTCCCCGATGGCCAGATCGTGATCGAGGATGGCGACAGGCTGGTCGGTGTCGCCCTGACGGCGCTGGTGGATTACGACGCCTTCTCCAACCCGCACAAGTACGACGACCTGATCGGTCAGCGCGAGATCATCCTCAACAAGGAGGATGGCGATGCGCTTTACGGTCTGGATGTGCTGATCGACGTCGACTACCGCGGCTATCGCCTTGGTCGCCGCCTGTACGAGGCGCGCAAGGAGCTGTGCCGCTCGATGAATCTGCGCTCGATTCTGGCCGGCGGGCGCATTCCCCAGTACCACGAATATGCCGCCGAGCTCTCGCCCTCCGAGTACATCGACAAGGTGGAGCGTCGCGAGATCCATGACCCCATCCTGTCGTTCCAGCTGGCCAACGGCTTCCTGGTCAAGCGCCTGTTGCGCCAGTACCTGCCGGAAGACGAGGATTCCCAGGGCTACGCCACGCTGCTGGAGTGGAGCAACATCCTGTTCGAGCCCGCCGAGCGCGTGCTGGAAAGCCGCAAGACGATGATTCGCGTCGGCGCCGTGCAGTGGCAGATGCGCAAGTTCGACAGTGTCGAATCCGTGCTGCAACAGGTCGAGTACTACGTCGACGCCCTGTCGGATTACCAGAGTGACTTCGCCGTCTTCCCGGAGCTGTTCAACACGCCGTTGATCGGCCTTTTGGAAGACCAGAGCGACCCGGTGCGCTGCATCCGCTACCTCGCCGGCTTCACCGAGCGCTTCAAGCAGGAAATCTCGCGCATGGCGGTGGCCTACAACATCAACATCGTGGCCGGCTCCATGGTCGAGATCGGTGACGACAACGAGCTCTACAACGTCACCTACCTGTGTCACCGCGATGGCGAGATCGACCGTCAGGCCAAGCTGCACATCACGCCGCAGGAGCGCCGCGACTGGATCATCAAGGGCGGTGACGAGCTGGCCGTGTTCGAGACCGACGCCGGACGCATCGGCATGCTGATCTGCTACGACGTGGAGTTCCCGGAACTGTCGCGTCTGCTGGCCGATCAGGACATGGATATCCTGATGGTGCCGTTCTGGACCGACACCAAGAACAGCTACCTGCGCGTGCGCAACTGCGCCCAGGCGCGTGCCATCGAGAACGAATGCTACGTGGTGGTCTGCGGCAGTGTCGGCAACCTGCCGTCCATCGAAAGCCTCGACATCCAGTACGCCCAGTCAGCGGTGTTCTCGCCGTCGGACTTCTCCTTCCCGCATGACGCGGTGATGGCCGAGACCACGCCGAACACCGAGATGATCATGTTCTCGGATCTCGATCTGGAGCGTCTCAAGGTGGTGCGCAGCGAAGGCTCGGTGACCAACCTGAAGGACCGCCGCAAGGACCTCTTCGAGCTGCGGCTGCGTGACTGGTCGTGGAAGTCCGGCAGCCGTCAGGACTGAGCCGATGACGCACTGGTGGCAACGGCTGTGGCAGCGCTCCGCTCGCCACGGCCGTGATACGTCAGCCCCCGACGCCTGCGCTGTCTCAACCGCATCCCCCGCTGGCGAGACAGCGCCGGATGACGCGTGGCAGGCAGCCCGCGAGCGCCTGCCGATTCTCGAGGGACTCGACGCCGAGGCACTGGCGCGTCTTGAGCGGCGCGCCCGCCATCAGCTGAACGACTGGAAGCTGACCAGCGCCGAACCGCTCGCACAGGTCGAGGCGCTGGCACTGGCCGCTCAGGCGATGCTGCTGCTCAACGGCTGGGCGCATGCCGAGCGCTGGCAGGACGCCGGCGCTCGCGTGCACGAGATCATGCTGCCGCAGCAGGCCATCCGCCGTGAGGTGGAAGAAATGGATGACGCCGGCGTGGTGCATGTCTTCGAGGATACCCGCGCCGGCGAGACCTGGTACCAGGGACCGGTGGTAGTCACCCGTGAAGACCTCTCCAATAGCGGTGACTGGAACGGCTTCAACGTGGTGATCCATGAATTCGCCCACAAGCTCGACATGGCCAACACCACCGATGCCGATGGCTTTCCACCCCTGCCGCGCCATATCAGCGCGGCGGAGTGGCACGCCACCTTCACTGCCGTGTGGGATGACCTGAGCGCGCGCCTGTCACGCGGTGAGCCGACGCCCATCGATGACTACGCCGCCAGCCACCCCGCCGAATGCTTCGCCGTCTGCTGCGAGTATTTCTTCAGCGCGCCGGATGAGCTCAATGCGGCCTATCCGGCGCTGTATGCCCTGCTGGAGCGCTTCTTCCAGCAGTCGCCATTGGCGCGCTGCCCGCCGCCTTCCGACTGACCACGCCTGGCAGATCTGACTACACGCTTGGAAGATATGTCCATCCGCTTGGCAGACAAGGCGCCAGCAAGGCGAGGAAATCGCGATAGAGAAGAGATAGCGGTCGCTTACCGCGCCGGGCATCGCCTCAAGCTAACGGTATATCGTTCGAAGGCGCATCAGTAGACACGCCGACTCGCTCAGCAGAGGTCGCAAAAGCCACCTCTGCATCGCTCACTGTGGCTCCGCCAACAGATAATCCCAGACACGCTGTGCGGTGGGCCGCATCGGGCGCTGATTGGAGCGCACCAGCCAGAAGTTCTGCTCGGCGGGAATCGTCAGCGCGAAGACCTGCTCCAGCCCGCCATTGCCGGACGCCAGCCATTGCCGGAAATGGCCTTCATGCACCAGCGCCACCCCCATGCCGAGCCGCGCCATTTCCAGCGTCATCACCTGGGTATCACAGCTGATGGTGGAGGTCGTCTTCTCCAGCCCCAGTTGATCTGCCGCCACCAGCCAGCGCCGCCAGCCCACCGCAAAGCCTGCGGCATGCAGCAGCGTCATGCCGGCCAGGTCCGCCGCCGTGGTCAGCTGCGCGCTCAGCGCCGGACTCGCCACGACGGCCATTCTCTCCTGCCCTGCCCCCACCTGGATCGCCTCTACCTGCGGCCAGTCGCCCTGGCCGTAGCGCAGCTCGATATCCACCTGCTCGCCATCGAAGTCGCTCTGCCAGAAGGCACTGACCAGACGCAGCGCGATCTCGGGCTGATCACGATGGAAGTTCGCCAGCCGCGGCAACAGCCAGGCCTGCTGGCTCATCGGGGTCGCCCGCAGGCTGACCGGCGCGGCGCGCGAGGGGCCGAAGACTTCCAGCGTGCCTTCCTGAAGGCGCTGGAAGCCATCCTGCAGCGCTGGCAACCAGGCCTGACCGGCCGGCGTCAGATTGAGGCTGCGGGCGTGACGCACGAACAATGGCTGGCCAAGGCGGTCCTCCAGCTGGCGAATCCGCTGGCTAATGGCCGACTGGGTGACACTGAGCTCCTCGGCGGCACGCGTGAAGCTCATCAGGCGCGCAGCGGCTTCGAAGGCCTGCAACCAGGCCAGCGGCGGCAGGGGGCGCGGCAAGGCATCCGGCGTCGTGGGGGAAGGTTCGTGCATGGCTATCTCGCATCAGAGCATGAAGGTCAATCGGCACACATTAGCTCAGCTAAGTCATGGCCGTCATATTTCGCGTTGGCCAGCCGTGATGACGAGGGGGACAATGGCCTCATTCTCGGGTCACGGCTCAGCCATACGACCCAGCCACGCGACACGCGTCGGCTCACCTGCTACTGCACACACGACATAGGACGGCGCCCATGGAGACTCTCATCGCATCTGCCCCTGACACCCAAGGCACTGAAGCGTCACAGGCACGCCATCAGTGGGACATGAAGGAATACCTGCCCCATCACGAGGGCGCGCCGCTGGTGAAGGCAGACCACGACGAGACCCTGGCGTCACTGGCATGGGCCAGCGGTGAGCAGACCCGACTGCCGCTGATCTGGCTGCGCGACCACTGCGCCTGCGATCTCTGCCGTCATCCGCAGACCTTCGAGCGCACCTTCATGCTGATGGACGACGCGGCCCTGACGGTGCACCAGATGCGTGTCGAGCAGGGCAATCTCGTCGTCGTCTGGCAGGACGGCCACACCAGCCGCTTCGATGCCGGCTGGTTGCTGCAACGTCGTCCGAGTGATGCGCCGCCGGCCACGCCGGTCCCTGCAAGCCAGGCCTGGCAGCAGGGCCATGAGCCTCACGTCACCGCCTTTGCCGACTACATGGCCGGTGGACAGGCGCGCCTGGGCTGGCTGGAAGCGCTGTGCCGCGACGGCTTCGCGATTCTGGATGCCGGCCCGACGGCAGGCGGCGAGATCGACCAGGTGGCCGCGACCATCGGCCCGATCCGCGCGACCAACTTCGGTGGCCGTTTCGAGGTCTTCTCCAAGCAGGCGCCCAACAACGCCGCCTACACGCCGATCGCACTGGAACTGCACACCGACCTGCCCAACTGGCGTCAGCCGCCAGACATCCAGATGCTCTACTGCCTGGCCAATGAGGCCGAAGGCGGAGACTCCATCTTCGGAGACGGCATGGCGGTCGCCGAAGCCCTGCGCGAGCGGGACCCGCAGGCCTTCAGGCTGCTGGCCGAGACTCCGGTGGACTTCCGCTTTGCCGACGAGACCACCGACCTGGTGGTGCGCGAGCCGGTGATCCATCTGGATGCCAACGACAAGGTCATCGAGGTGCGCTTCAACAACTGGATCCGCGACAGCCTGCGCCTGCCGCTGGAACAGATGCAGGCCTGGTACAGCGCCTATCGCCAGTACTGGAGCATCCTGCGGGAACCGGCCTTCCGCTTGCATCTCAAGCTGGAAGCCGGCCAGATGGTGGCCTTCGACAACCGCCGCGTGATGCACGGACGCAAGTCCTTCGACCCGACGACCGGCCGCCGCCACCTGCAGGGCTGCTATGTGGATTACGACATGGTGGAATCCGCGCTGCGCGTCACGGCGCGCCAGCTGGCCGGTGCCAACCTCACTCAGTCGTGAGCACGAAAGCTCTCATGCCGCGGAGTACTTGAAATAGCGTTGAACCGCACGCAAAGGTTGCGGCGGTTCCTCCAGGGCATACCACGCAAGGCAGTGGCATCCTGAGAGTCTGGCAACTCAGGTATCGCCCCATGAATCCCATGACACTCTGCTTTGCGGATGACACCCTGGAACGACGTTATCGGCGTCGACAGATCGAGACCTCACACAAGCTCAGCCGGATCACCATCCCGCTGAGCTGTCTGCTGTTCGCGTCCTATGGGCTGATCGAGCTCAGTCTGCTGGAGCACTACGAGCCCTACCTGCTGCTGCGCACCAGCGTTCTGATCGGCGTGTTGGGCCTGTTCCTGCTGTCACGCCTCCCGCGTTTCCGACACCACGTCAACGGCATCCTGTGCCTGGCCTCGCTGGTGGCAGCGCTGGGGACGCTGGCGATGTTCCATGTGGGGGACGGTCACGCCGGAGAGCACCTGGTGGAGAGCCACGCCGCCGGACAGCATGAGGACGAGCATGGTGACTTCCCGGTCTACTTCGTCGCCCTGTTGCTGGTGGTCTTCTGGACCTACACCCTGCTGGGACTGCAGTTCATCTATGCCATGGCCTGCGGACTGCTGATATGGATGGGCTGCACCGTCAGCTGCGCGCTGATGCATCTTGGCTCCGATACACTAGTGGAGGTCAACGAAGTCTTCTTCATGATGGCCGTCAATATGCTGGCAGGCCTTAGCGCCTACTCGCGCGAGCGCCAGAGCCGGCAACTCTTCCTGCATGAATGCCATATCACCGGCGAGCGGGACGATCTGCGCGACCACGCGATGTGCGACTCGCTCACAGGGCTGCTCAACCGGCGCGCCCTGCTGACACGCCTCGACCAGATACTCGATATCCAGACCCCCGGCACGGTGCAGGCCGCGCTGTTCATCGACCTCGATGGCTTCAAGCCCGTCAATGACCGCCACGGCCATGCCATCGGCGATGAGGTGCTGCGCATCACCGGCGAGCGCCTGGGCAACACCCTGCGCGGCAACGATATCGTCGGTCGCCTGGGCGGCGATGAATTTCTGGTGCTGATCAGCCGTGAGGGCAACGGCCGCAAGGGCCCGGAGCAGCTGGCGGAACGTCTGATCGACGCCATCAGCCGTCCCATCACGCTGGAAGTCGATGGTGAACCGCTGATCATCGCCGTCAGTGCCAGCATCGGCATCAGCCTGTTCCCCTTCTCGGGCGCCACGCCGGAAACGGTCATCGCGCGCGCCGACAGCGCCATGTACGAGGCCAAGCAACGCGGGCGGGGCGTCGTCGTCACCGGCAATCCGCTCCGCCTGGTACTGTGACGCTCGACGCTCGATGCTCGACGTCTCCTCGAGCATGTCGCCGCGCCACCCTCCCTCTTGAGACAGCGGCAGACGCCCCAATGAGACAAGGATGCCGTTTCGTCCTTTTTCTCATGACCCGCATCACGCCAGAACGCCCCACGACTCATCAATGGGGCGTCCTGGCGCATGGAGCCTGCCAATGACACGCCTGCCGCATCTTGCCTTCTCTCTACTCGGTCTCGGTCTCCTCGGCGGCTGCGCCGGAGTCCCGTCCGGCACCCAGCCCGTCGAGAACTTCGAGCTCGAACGTTACTACGGCGAATGGCACGAGATCGCCCGCCTGCCCAACAGCTTCGAGGAGGGCCTGAGCTGCGTCAGTGCCGATTACTCGCCCCGCGAGGGCGGCGGCGTGCGCGTCATCAATCGCGGCTACAACGCCGAGCAAGGGCAATGGAGCCAGGCCGAAGGTCGTGCCTACTTCACTCAGGGCAGCGAGACGGCGGCCCTCAAGGTCAGCTTCTTCGGCCCCTTCTATGGCGGTTACAACGTGTTGGCGCTGGATGACGACTATCAGTGGTCGCTGGTGGCCGGCGCCGATCGCGACTACCTGTGGATACTGGCGCGTGAGCCGCAGCTGGATGACGACACCTATCAGGCGCTGGTCGAGCAGGCCGCCGAGCTCGGCTTCGCGACCGACGCGCTGATCAAGGTCGAACAGGGCAACGCCTGCCCCTCTCCTGATGACACCGAACGCTGACACCGATAGCTGACACCGAATCCGTTCCCAAGACCCAAGGCCTGACACCAAGGCCTGACACCAAGGTCTAAACCGGCGCGTGACGTTTATATGGTGCGGACAGCCGCTTTCATCCAACCGACCTCGCATCTTGTCACGCGCGCGTGGCTCGCCAATGGTGAGCTGACAATCTTCCGGGGTAGCGCCTCGCCGAGTGCGCTGCCCTGATGCCAATCGTTTGATGCTGTCGCCCAGTGCCAGTGACGCCTCGCTGCACTGGGCAACTCAGTTCAGAGGGAGCCCGTGCCATGGATATCCAGCAGTTCTTCAGCGCCCTGTGGGATGACTACGTCGCCATGACGCCCCAGGCCCAAAAGATCCAGGATGCCTTCATCGCTGACGGCGAGACCATCGTCAACGACCACGTCGCCTTCCGCACCTTCGATCGCGGGCCGATTACCCTGAGCGCGCTGGAACCTCACCTGCTGGCGCTGGGCTATACCCGCTTCGCGCCCTATGATTTCCGCGAGAAGAAGCTGCGCGCCTTCGGCTATCTGCCGCCGTCACCCGACATGCCGCGCGTATTCCTCTCCGAGCTGAAATGCCATGAGTTGTCCGAGCGCGCCCAGGCGATCATCGATGGGCTGGTCAGCCAGATCTCGCCGGATGCCGCCACCCAGCCCTCCGTGCTGTGGTCGGGCCGCCTGTGGAAAGCGCCCAGCTTCGAGCAGTATCAGCGCCTGATGGAAGAGAGCGAGTATGCGGCCTGGCTGTCGATCATCGGTCTGCGCGCCAACCACTTCACCATCAGCGTCAACGCGCTCAGCCATCACGACACCCTCGACAAGGTGCTGACGCGCGTCGAGTCGCTTGGCCTTGGCATCAACCCGGCCGGAGGGCGCATCAAGGGCTCGCCCGAGGTGCTGCTGGAGCAGGCCTCCACCCTCGCCGACCGCCAGACCTTCACCTTCGCCGGTGGCGAGGAGCACGAAATCTCCACCTGCTACTACGAATTCGCGCGCCGCTATCCCGATGCCGATGGCGAGCTGTATCAGGGCTTCGTGGCGGCCAGCGCCGACAAGATCTTCGAATCCACCAATGTTCGCCAGGAGCCGACTGCCTCGTGATTGCCGACTGGCTAGACCTGACACTCGAAGGCCACGCCAGCGCCCGTGGCATGGGTCGTATTCCCGGCGGCCGCTATGAGATCGTCGCACCCGGCGTGCTGGAGATCACCCCCGACGTCACGGGGCCCAAGGCGCGCCCGTGCGTGATCTCCGCCGGCATCCACGGCAACGAGACCGCCCCCATCGAGCTGCTCGGTGAACTGATCGCGGGCCTGGAGAGCGGCCACCTGATCGTCGGGGCGCCGCTGTTGCTGATTCTGGGCAACCTGCCTGCCATCCGCAGTGGCGAGCGCTTCATCACCACCAATCTCAATCGGCTGTTCAAGCGCGCCGAGGCCAGCGTCACGGGCAACGACTGTCCGTCCGATGATGAGCCGGCACGCGCGCGTCAGCTGATGGCGGCAGTGGACACCTTCTATGCCCGCTTCCCGCTGGCCGAGGGCACGCGCCGTCTGCACTACGACATGCACACCGCCATCCGCGACAGCCTCTATCCGCGCTTCGCGGTGGTGCCCTTCAGTGATGGCGACGCCATCAGCGCATCGCAGTGGCCGATATTGAGCGCCGCCGGCATCCAGGCCGTGCTGCACCAGCATCAGCACAGCTGGACCTTCTCGCACTATTCGCGCCACTACCATGATGCCGACGCCTTCACGCTGGAGCTGGGTCAGGTTCGCCCGTTCGGCGCCAACGACATGGCAGCACTCGCACCGATGAAAGCCCTGCTCGCGGCGCTGGCGACCGGCACGGCACCCGCCGAAGCAGACCCTGAGGCCATCGACTACTTCACGGTGGAAGTGGAACTGATGCGTCAGTCAGCCGACTTCACGCTGTGCTTCAGCGAGGATGTCGCCAACTTCACTGCCTTCGCCCCTGGCAGCGTGGTGGCCGAAGACGCCGCTGCTGGCCCCTGCATCATCGGCGATACGCCACTGCGGGTGGTGTTCCCCAACGCGAAGGTGGAGATAGGCGCCCGCGCCGCCCTGCTGCTGGCCGAGAGCTCGACACCGACAGACTGAGTCACCAGACACTGAACAAACCGGCACTGAGCCACAAGCGCCGGCGTTCTGCCCGCCCATCCCCCTCAGGGCGCAGCACGATGCCGGCGCGATTGCACTGACGAAAGCCTTACTACAACGACAACAGGCGACCTTGAACATGAAGACTCCTCCCCCACGGCCGGACGGCATCCGCGTGCGTCCCTGCACGCCCCACCAAAGTCGTAACATTCCTCCACGCCAGATAGCGGTGAACCCTGCGTTGAGCTGGTAGAATCGGCCCCCTTTCCCGTCCACGACATGCAAGCACAGGCATTTTTCGCCTGTTGTAGACGGTCACTGGCAGCGAGAACGACGATCAATCGGACTGATCGTGAGGAACTGGCCATGCCCCTGACGGCATTCTCCGCCACTCCTCCCGTGCCACGCCTTGCCGCCTCATCACGTCTGCGTCGCGCAAGTCAGCGAGCGACAGTGAAAGGCAGTGCCAGGCAGCCGTGCCATGTCGGCAACGAACCTGTATCCCGAGCCCGACCGCCCCGCGGCGGACTCGTGGCGTGTCATTGCCCCCAGGGCTGGCAACGTCCGGATTGGAGTAACTGCATGACCATGAGATCTTCCGTGGCCGAGAGCCCGAGCAGCGACGCGCTGCCTCTCGAGGTCCGCAACATCACCAAGTCCTTCGGCACCAATCAGGTGCTCAAGGGCTTGTCGCTGCAAGCACGCAAGGGCGATGTCATCACCCTGATCGGCGCGTCCGGTTCCGGCAAGAGCACCTTTCTGCGCTGCATGAACCTGCTGGAGCAGCCGGACGGCGGCGACATCTTCGTGCATGGCGAGCAGATCGGCTTCAAGGAAAGCCGCCGTGGCCGTGAACCGATGGACTGGCGTCAGGTCGAGCGCATGCGCGCGCGCCTGTCGATGGTCTTCCAGGGCTTCAACCTGTGGTCGCACATGACGCTGCTGGAAAATGTCATCGAGGCGCCGATCCATGTGCTCGGCAAGCCGAAGAAGGAAGCCATCGCCCACGCACGCAGTCTGCTGGACCGCGTCGGCCTGCTCGAGCGCGCCGACTACTATCCGGCGCAGATGTCCGGTGGCCAGCAGCAGCGCGGCGCCATCGCACGCGCGTTGGCGATGGAGCCGGAGGTGATGCTGTTCGACGAGCCGACCTCGGCCCTCGACCCGGAACTGGTCGGTGACGTGCTCAAGGTCATGCGTGACCTGGCCGAGGAAGGCCGCACCATGGTGGTGGTGACCCACGAGATGAGCTTCGCGCGTGATGTCTCGAGCCAGGTGGTCTACCTGCATCAGGGACTGGTCGAGGAAGCCGGCAGGCCGGAAGACGTGCTGGGCAATCCCCAGTCGGAGCGCCTCAAGCAGTTCCTGGCGCCCAAGTACTGAGCAAGCGCCCTGATCACCAATACTGATGAATGGCCCTTGGCCCTTGGCCCTTGGCCCATCGCTGAGCCGACCGCTCGGCCTGTGGCACATCCCGGCACGGTGATCCCGTGACCGGCACATGATTCAGCACCGCGAGCGCCACGCCAACGGCAGGCCTCGAGGTGTCCAAGACTTCAGGAATGACAAGTAATGAAACAGTTCGCGACACGTGCCCTGCTGGGCCTCACCCTCGGCCTCTCCACCTTCGCCATCACCACCAGCGCCGCTCAGGCGGCCGATGTGCCGGACCCGCTGCGCCTGGGCATCGACGTACCCTACGCACCCTTCGGCTACAAGCTGCCCAGCGGTGAGCTGACCGGTTTCGAGATCGAACTGGGCAACGCCATCTGCGCCCAGCTCGCCACCCATTGCGAATGGACCGAGCAGGACTTCGACGGCATCATCCCGGGCCTGATGGCGCGCAAGTACGACGTCATCATGTCGGCGCTGACCATCAATCCGGAGCGTGAGCGTCAGGTGCTGTTCTCCGAGCCCTACTTCACGCCGCCGTCCGGCTGGTTCGTCAAGGCGGACAGCCCGCTGGCGGGCGCGGATACCCTCGATGCCGAGGCGCTCGCGGGCAAGGTGATCGGGGTGCAGCGTGGCAACCTGCAGGATCACTACGTCACCGACCTCTACGGCCGCACGGCTGAAGTGCGCCGCTACACCAAGCTCGATGACCTGGTGCTGGACATGGATAGCGGCCGCGTCGATGTCGCCTTCCTGGACCTGCCGGTAGGTCAGGACACCCTGGTCAACGCCAACGACGGCAACTTCGTCAACACCGGCAGCGCCATCAGCGAGCCGAAGAAGTACTTCGGCGACGGCTTCGGCATCGCCATGAAGAAGCGCGATCGCGACCTCAAGAAGGCCATCGATGGTGCCCTGGAAGCGCTCAAGGCCGATGGCACGCTGAAGCGTCTCAACGACAAGTACTTCGCCAGCGCCGCCACTGCGTCCGACAACCACCAGTAAGCCGCTGAACGGGTTATTCGGCGCTTCACGGGAGACTTCCCATGATTGACCTACAAGGCTACGGGCCCAGCCTGCTGGAAGGTGCCTGGGTCACGGTGCAGCTGGCCGTGCTGGCCCAGCTGCTGGCCATCGCGCTGGGGCTATTGACGGCGACGGCCAAGATGTCGCGCTCCACGCCTCTGCGCTGGCTCGCGACGCTCTACACCACCATCATCCGCGGCGTGCCCGACATCGTGCTGATGCTGCTGCTGTTCTTCGGCGGCCAGATCGGCATCAACATGGTCACCGACTGGCTGTACGACAGCTACGACATCGACGTCTTCGTCAATGTCGATGAGTTCACTGCCGGCGTCGTCACCATCGGCTTCATCTTCGGTGCCTACATGGGCGAGACCTTCCGTGGCGCCTTCATGGCGGTGGATGCCGGGCAGATCGAGGCCGGGCGTGCCTATGGCATGAACGACTGGAAGGTCTTCAAGCGCATTCGCTTCCCGCTGATGATGCGCCACGCCCTGCCGGGGCTGGGCAACAACTGGATGGTACTGCTCAAGACCACCGCCCTGGTGTCGGTGATCGGGCTGGTCGACATGGTGCGTGTCGCCAGTGAGGCCGCCAAGGCGACCCACGAGCCCTTCACCTTCCTGTTGCCGGTTGCGGCGGGCTATCTGCTGATCGCCACCGTGTCCGAATGGGGGCTGGCACGTCTCAAGAAGCGCTATAACGCCGGATTCGGGGAGGCCAGCGCATGGAACAACTGAATGATGCAGGCCCTTCAGGCGTCATCGCCCAGCTGGGTCAGATGCTCGAGGATGCGCTGAGCGACAACTACATCTTCACCGCGACCACCCTGTGGCACTACTGGGAAGGGCTGGTCACCACCGTACAGCTGGTATGTCTGGCGCTGCTCATCGGGCTGATACTGGCCGTGCCGCTGGCGATCATGCGCGGCTCGCGTCGTCGCTGGGTGAAGATGCCGGTCTATCTCTACACCTACGTCTTCCGCGGCACGCCGCTGCTGATCCAGCTCTATCTGATCTACTACGGCGTGGTGTTCTTCGACGGCTTCGACATCTCGCTGGGCGTGACCAGCGTGCATGTGCCCAGCATCCAGGAGACCTGGCTGTGGGACTACTTCCGTGATCCCTTCGTGCCGGCGCTGCTGGCCTTCGTGCTCAATACCGCGGCCTACACCACCGAGATCTTCCACGGTGCCATCCAGTCGACCCCCAAGGGCGAGATGGAAGCCGCCCGCGCCTACGGCATGTCACGTGGCAAGATGATGCGTCGCATCATTCTGCCCAGTGCCTTCCGCCGGGCGCTGCCGGCCTACGGCAATGAAGTCATCTTCATGCTGCATGCCAGTGCCATCTGCAGCGTGGTGACGCTTCTGGATCTCACCGGCGCCGCGCGTGACATCTACGCACGCTTCTACGCGCCCTTCGAGGCCTTCCTGTTCGTCGCCGCCATCTACCTGTGTCTGACCTTCACCATCATTGCCATATTCCGGCAACTGGAGAAACGCCTGCTGGCACACTTGAAACCGTTAAGCTGAACGTCAAAAGCGCCCTTTGTAGGGCGCTTTTTTTATATCAGGATATAACGGCAGGAATTCATCTCGTTTAACGACCGTTTGAATTTGTCCATTGACCCTCTTCACCACAGCCTCGGTCTGGGCTAGTGTGGAGCCACTGGCATGACACACCCCCTTATGTCCGCGGCTCAGACGGCTGGTGTTCAGGAGGGAGTGTCTGATGCCACTGATCAGCCAGTATGACCAACAACAATGATGGATGGGACTGACATGAAGAAGCTTCTGGGAATCTCCCTGCTGGGTGCAGCATTGATGGCCGGTGGCGCTCAGGCGGCCGAATCGCTGCGCATCGGCGTCGACGTGCCCTACGAGCCGATGGAATACAAGACGCCCGACGGTGAGCTGACCGGTTTCGATATCGAACTGGGCAATGCCATCTGCGCGAAGATCAACCGCGACTGCGAGTGGGTCATCCAGGCGTGGGACGGCATCATTCCCGGCCTGATGGCGCGCAAGTACGACGCCATCATGTCCTCGATGACCATCAATGAGGAGCGCCGCGAGAAGGTGCTGTTCTCCGACACCTACATCACCCCGCCGTCCGCCTGGTTCGCCCCGTCCGACAGCGAGCTGAGCGCCACCTCCCAGGAAGCCCTGGCTGACAAGGCCATCGGCGTGCAGCGCGGCACCCTGCAGGACAACTACGTCACCGATCTCTACGGCAAGAATGCCGAGGTCAAGCGCTACACCACCGCCGATGACCTGGTGCTGGACATGGAAGCGGGTCGCCTCGACATCGCCTTCCTCGACTTCCCGGTCGGCAAGTCCACCCTGATCGACGGCGGCAACGGCAACTACAAGGCCGTGGGTGAAGTGGTTACCGAGCCCAAGAAGTACTTCGGCGACGGCTTCGGTATCGCCATGCGCAAGCGTGACAAGGACCTGGCCGAGCAGATCAACGGCGCCCTGGCTGAGCTGAAGGCCGATGGCACCTACGACACCATCCACACCAAGTACTTCGGCGAGAAGCAGTAAGGTCGCTTCAAGCGGCATGCCAGCCATGCCGTGATGCCTGTGCCGAGATGCCTGCACAGTGAGTCGAGCGGCAGCAGACGCAAGTGACATGCACGTCAACAAGCCCCGCTGGCATTCGCCGCGGGGCTTTTGCGTTGAGCCCTTGCTCAAGCACAGCAGGCAGCCAGCGCGCCATCTGCACAATTGGTGCATATTCAGAATCAAAGCGGTGTGCTCCAAGGGGCTTATCCGTCGCAGGCCGGCTCTCTAGGATGCCGAGCCAACTATCCTGCAACGGAAAATTCTCATGTCGAGACTGAACTTACGTCCGGCGCGCCTTCCTCGTATCGCTTCTTCCCTGCTACTGACCCTTGGTGGCCTTCTGGCGCTCAGTGCCTGCAGCGAGGGCAACAGTGAAGAGACCGGCAACGCGCAACAGACTCCCCCGACGATGGAAGTCGTCGCCGCCCAGTCGCAGCCGGTCGCGGCCTGGCACACCTACACCACACGTCTGGAATCTCCCCAGCGCGTGCAACTGCGCCCACGCGTGAGCGGCGAAGTCGAAGAAGTGCTGTTCACCGAAGGCAGTCAGGTAAGCGCCGGCACGCCGCTGGTGCGTCTTGATCAACGCCCCTTCAAGGCCGAGGTTCAGCGTCTGGAAGCGGATGTCGCACGCATCAAGGCTGAGCTGGCCAATGCCCGTAGCGAGTCCGGTCGCGCCGCCAGTCTGGTCAAGCGCAACCTGATCTCGCGCGAGGAAGCCGATTCGCGCAGCACAACCGCCACCGGCCTCAATGCACAGCTCAAGGGTGCCATCGCCCAGCTGGAGCGTGCCCGTCTGGATCTGGACTACGCCACCATCCGCGCCCCGATCGATGGCCGCCTGTCCAATGCGCGCATCACGCGTGGCAACACCGTGCAGGCTGGCCAGAGCGTGCTGACCACGCTGGTCGAGACCCGCCAGCTGGACGCCTATATCGACATCAGCGAGCTGACCTGGAACCAGGACTTCGCGAACGTCAGCGCCGATGACCACCTGCCGGTCGAACTGCAGCTGGCCGGTCAGCAGGATTTCCCCTTCCACGGTGAGCTCGATTTCATCGACAACAGCGTCGATATCGATACCGGCACCCTGCGGATCGGCACCACCTTCAGCGCCGATGATGCCGCCCTGCGTCCGGGCGCCTTTGCACGCCTGCGTCTCGCCTCGCCCGAGATCCGTGATGCCGTGCTGATTCCGGAACGCGCCATCGGCACCGATCTGGACCGTCAGTTCGTGCTGGTGGTCGCCGAGGACAACACCCTCGCCTACCGCGGCATCACCACCGGCCCGCGCTTCGGCCCGCTGCGTGCCGTCACCGATGGCCTGGCCGCCGGTGACCGCGTGCTGGCCGCGGGGCCTGCCAAGGCAGGTCCGGGCATGCCGATCACCCCCAAGCTGGTCGAGATGCCTGATGACGGTGCCCTCAAGGCACTCGCCGCGCGTATCTCGCGCCTGCAGCAGCAGACCGCCCAGCCGCTGGATCAGCACAACGACCAGGACGCCGCGACACTGGCCGAGGCTGACCGTCAGGCAGCCGGAGGCCGTTCGTGAATATCTCCAGCTTCTTCATCAAGCGCCCGGTCTTCGCCGCGGTGCTGTCGATCCTGATCGTCATCTCCGGGATGCTGTCGCTGTTCCAGCTGCCCATCTCCGAGTATCCGGAAGTCGTGCCGCCCACCGTGGTGGTGCGCGCCAACTACCCGGGGGCCAATCCCGAAGTCATCGGGGCCACCGTCGCCACGCCGCTGGAGCAGGAAATCACCGGCGTCGAAGGCATGCTGTACATGGACTCCCAGGCGACCTCCGACGGCAACCTGACCCTGACGGTGACCTTCGCGCTGGGCACTGACCTGGACAAGGCCCAGGTGCAGGTGCAGAACCGTGTGGCCCGCGCCACGCCACGCCTGCCGCAGGAGGTGCAGCAACTCGGCATCACCACCGAGAAGGCCTCGCCCAACCTGACGATGGTGGTCCACCTGACCTCCCCGGATGGCCGCTATGATCAGCTGTGGCTGTCCAACTACGCGCGCCTGAACCTGAAGGACAATCTCGCCCGTCTCGAGGGGGTCGGCGACGTGCAGCTGTTCGGTGCCGGCGAGTACTCGATGCGCGTGTGGCTCGACCCGGACGCCGTGGCGGCGCGGGGCCTGTCTGCCGGTGACATCATCAGTGCCCTGCGGGCCCAGAATCAGCAGGTCGCCGCCGGTTCCGTCGGTGCCCAGCCCTCGCCTGACGACAACCAGTTCCAGCGCCTGCTCAATGTGCGGGGCCGCCTGGAGAGCGCCGAGGAATTCGAGAACATCGTCATCCGTGTCGATGAAGACGGCCGTCTGACACGCCTGAAGGATGTGGCGCGTGTCGAACTGGGCGCCGACAACTATTCGCTGCGCGCGCAGCTGGATGGCAAGGACGCCGTGGCGATGCCGATCTTCCAACGTCCCGGCTCGAATGCCATCGCGCTGTCGGATTCCGTGCGCGAGCGCATGAGCGAGATGTCCGAGGCCTTCCCGGATGGCGTCAGCTACGACATCGTCTACGACCCGACGGTCTTCGTGCGTGGCTCCATCGAGGCGGTCATCGACACCCTGTTCGAGGCCATCCTGCTGGTCGTGATCGTGGTGATCCTGTTCCTGCAGACCTGGCGGGCCTCGATCATTCCGTTGATCGCGGTGCCGGTCTCGCTGATCGGGACGTTTGCGGTCATGCAGCTGATGGGCGTGTCGATCAATACGCTGTCACTGTTCGGGCTGGTGCTCGCCATCGGTATCGTCGTCGATGACGCCATCGTGGTGGTGGAGAATGTCGAGCGCAACATCGAGCTGGGTCACTCGCCCATCGAGGCCACCCAGATCGCCATGCGTGAGGTGACCGGCCCGATCATCGCCATCGCGCTGGTGCTGACGGCGGTATTCGTGCCGACGGCCTTCATCAGCGGCCTGAGCGGTCAGTTCTACAAGCAGTTCGCGCTGACCATCACCATCTCGACGCTGATCTCGGCCTTCAACTCGCTGACGCTGTCACCGGCGCTGTCGGCCCTGCTGCTCAAGCCGCATGGCAGCAAGCCGGACTGGCTGACCCGTGTCATCGACGGCCTGTTCGGTCGCTGGCTGTTCGCACCGTTCAACCGTGCCTTCAATGCGATGGCCAACGGCTATACCGGCCTGATCAAGAAACTCCTGCGCTTCGGTGTCATCGTCGGCGTTATCTATCTGGCCCTGCTCGGTGCCACCGGCAAGCTGTTCGACAGCGTGCCCGGCGGCTTCATCCCCGGGCAGGATAAGCAGTACCTGGTCGCGATGGCCCAGCTGCCGGACGCCGCCAGCCTCGACCGCACCTCCGAGGTCATCGACGAGATGCAGGCACTGGCGCTGGACACACCGGGCGTGGCGCACACCGTGGCCTTCCCGGGGCTCTCCGTGAACGGCTTCGTCAATGCCTCCAACTCCGGCATCGTGTTCGCGACCCTGGCGGACTTCGATGAGCGACAGTCGCCCGAGCTTTCCGGTCAGGCGATCGCCGCTCAGCTGAACCAGAAATTCGCGGGGATCGACGAGGCCTTCGTCGCCGTCTTCCCGCCGCCGCCGATTCTGGGCCTGGGCACTACGGGTGGCTTCAAGTTGCAGCTGCAGGACCGTGGCAACAAGGGCTTCGATGAGCTGTTCTCCGCCGTGCAGACCATCACCGCCAAGGGCAACGCTGACCCGCGTCTGAGCAGTGTCTACTCCAGCTTCCGCATCCAGGTGCCGCAGTACGACATCGATCTGGATCGCGAGCAGGCGATGATCATGGGCGTGCCGGTGGAACGTGCCTTCGAGACTCTGCAGGTGTACATGGGCTCGCTGTACGTCAATGACTTCAACCGCTTCGGGCGTACCTATCAGGTGCGCGCCCAGGCCGAGCAGTCGGCGCGTCTCGACCCGGATGACATCCGCAATCTCAAGGTGCGCAGCGACAACGGCCGCATGATTCCACTGGGCAGCTTCGTCAAGGTGACACCGACCACCGGCCCGGACCGCGTGATGCACTACAACACCTTCGTCAGCGCCGACATCAACGGCTCGCCGGCGCCGGGCGTCTCCAGTGATCAGGCCAAGGCCGCCATCGAGGAAGTGCTGGCCGGCAACCTGCCACAGGGCATCGGCTACGAGTGGACGGAGGTGACCTACCAGCAGGTGCTGGCCGGCAACACCATGATCTACATCTTCCCGCTGGTGGTATTGCTGGTGTTCCTGGTGCTGGCCGCCCAGTACGAGAGCTGGTCGCTGCCGCTGGCGATCATCCTGATCGTGCCGATGACACTGCTGTCGGCGCTGGCCGGTGTCTGGCTGACGGGGGGCGACAACAACATCTTCACGCGCATCGGCTTGATCGTGCTGGTGGCGCTGGCGTGCAAGAACGCGATCCTGCTGGTCGAGTTCGCTCGTGAGCAGCAGCATGCTGGCCAGAGTCGTCTGGACGCCGTGCTGACGGCCTGTCGCCTGCGTCTGCGTCCCATCCTGATGACGTCGGTAGCCTTCACCGCGGGCGTGGTGCCGCTGGTACTGGCCACCGGTGCCGGCAGCGAGATGCGGCAGGCGATGGGCGTGGCGGTGTTCTCCGGCATGATCGGCGTCACCGTGTTCGGTCTGCTGCTGACACCGCTGTTCTATGTCGGTATCCGCCGCCTGGTCGAGAAACGTGAAGCGCATCAGGACGCTGACACGCCGGACAGCAATGCCGAGTCAGGCCGCCACAGTCATTGATACGACCACTGAGCTATCCACTGATACGACCACTCTCCTGAGAGATCGAGAACAGGCAAACGCCACGGGGCGTCGCGGCTTCAGCAACCGTTGAAGCATTGACTCCCCGTTGGCAACACTGCCATTCCGTTCGTGGCATGTTTACTGCTCACGACTCTCGGCATAATGCCCATCAATATTTACCCACTCGGGAGCAGGTGCCATGTACGCCGATACCTTCAATGATCTGGCCCTCGAGGCCGAACTCGAAAACTTCGCGCACCGCTGGTTCTCCATGCTCAACCGCATGGCGCCTGCTATCGAACTGGCGGAGCTGCTGGGCGAGGAGGCTTCCATCCAGCTGCTGGATGAAACCCTGACCGGCAGCGAGTACCTGGCCAACTGGGAGCAGCGTCGCAGCGAGCTGCTGGTCAATGGCCATGCACTCGGCTGGGTGCGTGCGCAGCGCAACAGCCTCGACAGCGCCACCCTGCGCATGGGCGGTGAACACCGTGCCGCCATGCGCGATGGCAGCGTATTGCACACGCATTTCGACGCCGAGTGGGTGCTCGACCTGAGCTGGGGCGAGCCGCGCATCCAGAGCATCAAGCTGCTGGATATGCGCACGCTGTAACACGATAGGCAGACAGCAAAAGGCCCCGTCACTCCAAGGTGACGGGGCCTTTTGCTGTCTGGAGGGGCCTGTTTCCAGCGCACGTGAATTCTTGCAGTTTCAGTTTCAGCCTCTGAGCTTCAGCATCGCTGGCGTGTCGATGTCGTGATGAATACCGGCATCGCCGACTGCCACCTCACGCAGCGCCTCGCGATGTCGCGCGATCACCTCGCGCGCGCCCTCGCCGCCCTCAAGCGCCGCAAGCTCTGCCCACAGCGCCCGCCCGAACAGCACCGGATGCCCGGGGCCGCCCTCGCCGTCAAGCCTCGGTCGCACGATATGCACGCCATCGGCCTGGGCCTCGGCCTGCAGGGCATGAAAGGTCTGCGCCGTGACCTGCGCCATGTCCGCCAGCCATACCGCCGCCACCTGCACATGCGCCAATACAGCCTCATCACTGAGCTGACGGAAGGCATCGCCGAGACTGGCACCGAGGCCGTTGCCCGCCTGCGGCGCACGCCAGATCCGCCCGTCATGCTCACGCGCGAAGTCATCTCCCAGCAGTGCGGCGGGATCATCGTCCTCACGCAGCAGCAGACGCCAGTCCACCTCACAGCACATGACCCGCGCAAGCGTCGCCATCAGCAGTGTCTGGCCATCCGCCAGACGCGCCTGACGCTTGTCACTGCCGAAGCGGCGACTCTGCCCCGCGGCCATGACCAGAATGATCGACTCATTCATGGGCGACCTCCCTGACGATTTCACCAAGCGCCTTCACAGACTCTCGCGAGCGCGACCACGCCGGATGCGCACGATATCGGCCATCACCGCCAGCGCGATCTCGGCCGGTGTCTTGCTGCCCAGATTCAGCCCGATCGGCATCACGATGCGCGCAATCTCCTCGGCGCTGAGCCCACCGCTGCGTGCCAGCCGCTCGGCGCGCGCCGTTGAGGTACGCAGCGAGCCCATCACCCCGATATAGAACGCGGGCTGGCGTACCGCCTCGATCATCGCCAGGTCATCGATACGCGGGTCGTGGGTCAGCGCGACCACGGCGGTGGCGGCATGACAGCCGCCGGCGGCGATGAAGCGTGACGGCAGCTCGCGGCGCAGGCTGACGCCCTCGAGCGGCGCCTTGCGGGAATCCCAGTCGGCCAGCACTTCCTCGCGCGGCTCGCAGATGATCACCTCGAAGCCGAGGCTGACGGCGAAGGCTGCGCAGGCTTCCGCCACCGGCGAGAGCCCCGCCAGCAGCAGACGCGCCACCGGCCCGACCCGCAGCTGATAGCCGCATGCCTCACCCTCATGGCCCTTGAGTGGCTCGACCCGCTCCCCCAGCCCGCTGTCGTGCTGAAGCGTACGCGCGCCATCCCCCTCCAGCATCACCTGGCGCAGACGCGGCGTCTGGCCCTCGAGTGCTGCACGCAGCGCCTCGAGGTGCGCGATGTCCGCGTCACAGGCCGTGAAGCGCTCGACCAGTACGTCCAGAATGCCGCCACAGGGCAAGGCGATCCCCGCGCCCTGGTGGCCGCCCTCGCCATAGCGGATCACCTGGGCAGGCGCGGTGAATTCCCCGTCAGCCAGGCGCGCCAGAAAGTCCTCCTCGACACAGCCGCCGGACAGCGAACCACGATGTTGCCCATCGGCGCGCGCCACCAGCCAGGTGCCCGGCTCACGCGGCGAGGAGCCGAAGGTGGCCAGCACCGTGCACAGCCAGATCGGGCGCGCGGATGGCTCGCCATCTGCGGGTGCCAGCCAGTCGATCGCCTGATGGATCACTTCAAGATCAAGGTGTTGCATCAATAATCTCTCATATCAGAAGCCTGCGCCCGGTCTGAAGACACGAAACCCGCCACCCGGGCATGCCGGAGTGGCGGGTATCAGAGGCATTCACCGGGGAGGATCAGGCCTCGCTGAGCGCGGCCTTGAGCGCCGCCGGACGCATCGGCAGGTCACGCAGCCGCACGCCGACCGCATGCTGAATGGCGTTGGCGATCGCCGGTGCGACCACCGTGGTGCCCGGCTCGCCGAGACCGACCGGCATCTCGGTGCTGTCGACGAACTCGAGATCCATCTGCGGCACCTGATGCATGCGCAGCGGCTGGTAGGCGCCCAGATTCTGCGCCACCGGGCCGCCCTCGCGGTATTCGGTGCCTTCGTGCATCGCCATCGAGACGCCCCACAGGAGCGAGCCTTCCAGCTGTGCCATGGCGCCATCCGGATGCGCCAGCGTACCGGCATCCACCACGCTGGTCAGCTTCTCGAGCTTGACCTCGCCCGTGGCGCGATCGACCTTGACCCGTGCCACACAGGCCACCCAGGTCGGCATGCTGCGTTCCTGACCGAAGCTCAGCGCCACGCCCATGCCGGTGTCTGCCGGCAGGCTGTCGCGTTCACTCCAGCCGGACTTCTCCATCACGCGCTTGAGCACGTTGCGCAGACGCTCGGCGCCGCCGGTGCTGACCGGCGCCTTGCCGGCGTTGCGGCCTTCGGCGTCCAGCAGTGCGAGACGGAATTCAGCCGGGTCCTGGCTGGCGGCCAGTGCCAGCTCATCGATATGCTGTTCGACCGCCCACAGCGTCCAGCCCGGTGCGACGGAGCGCAGGTAGCCGGGCACGAAGGCCTCGTGGGCGACCTTGTTCTGCTGCGCCCAGACACGCTGGGTGCCGACGTTGTACCAGTGGTCCGCGCCGCTGATGGAGAAGGAGTCCAGCTTGCCGCCGCCCTCGACCGCCTCTGCAAGGAAAGCCGGTATCAGGGCTGCCGTCGGCCAGCCGGCGGCGGCGGCGTGCTCGGAGGCCACCACGCGACCCTCGGCATCGAGACCGGAACGCAGACGCTGCACCGAGGGCGAACGCACGCAATCGAAGCGGCTGTCATCCGGGCGCGTGAAGATCATCTTCACCGGACGCCCCACGGCCTTGGAGGCCAGCGCTGCCGGCACGGCGTAGTCACCGTGCAGACGACGCCCGAAACCACCGCCCAGATACAGCTGGTGATGGGTGACCTTGCCTTCCTCGAGCTCCAGCGCCTTGGTGACCAGTGAGGTCAGCAGGGACTGCTGCTGGTTGCCGCAGTGGATGTGCCAGTGGCCATCTTCTTCGTAAGCCAGCGCATTGGCCGGTTCCAGCGTGAAGTGCAGCACGCTTGAGGTGGTGAAGGTGGATTCCACCGTGGTGGTGGCATTCTCGAGCAGCGGCGCAGGGTCGCCCTGATCCACCAGCAGCGAGCCATTGTCGCGGCTCGGCGAGCTGACCAGACGCTGGCCCTCGGCCTGGATCGCCGTCTCGTCGATCTGATAGCTGTCGCCCTTGCTCCACTCGACCTTGAGCAGGTCGGTGGCGCGCATGGCCGCCGAGAAGTTGTCGGTGATGACCGCAAGCCAGCCCTGGCAGATACCGGACGGGTCCTTGAGCTCGATGGTCTGGCGATAGCCGATGACCTTGCGGGCTTCGCTGTCATCGACGGCAGTGACCTTGCAGCCGAAGCGGCTCGGCGGCATCACCGGACGCGCATGCAATGTCTTGCCGACACGCGCCTCGATATCTGCCGGCAGGGTGTAGTCGATGCCGTAGACGGCCTGACCGTTGGTCTTGGGCGGCACGTCCAGCGCGTTGCCCCTGGTACCCAGCACGCGACGCTCGGAGGCCGGCTTGAGCTCGATGGCCGCAAGTTCCTCCTCGGAGAAGCTGCGCTCCAGCCCCGCCGCGACGATCTCGCCATAGCTCAGCGACTGATCGCCACTGATGACGCGACCCTTGCGCGCCTTGCAGCTCTCGACCGCCACGCCCATCTGCTGAGCGCCCGCCTCGATCAGCGCGATACGTCCCGCCGCGCCGGCCTGTGACAGCGGCTGGTAGCTCTGGTGAACCGACCAGCTGCCGCCGGTGATCATGTAGCCCCACTTGGGGGCGCTGTCGACGTAATCGACCTTGACGCTGTCCCAGTCGGCCTCAAGCTCCTCGACCACCAGACGCGCGAGGCTGGTGGCGACGTGCTGGCCCATCTCGGACTTGGTGATATGCACGGTGACGGTGCCATCCGTGGCGATGGCGTACCACATGGTCGGCTCGAAGGCCCCGGCGGACAGCGTCTCGCTGGCCGAGCCCTTGCCGTCTGACCCGGCGGCCAGCGCCGCGCCGGACACGCCGAAGGCCAGCATGGTGGAACCCGCCACACTGCCGATCAGGAAGCCACGCCGCGTGATACCGCCGCGGCTCGAGGAAGTCTTGTGCGCGGCAGCAAGCTCGCGCTGATGCGCGGCCAGCTTGTCATCAAACCTTGCCATGAGACGTCTCCTCGACAGCAGAATGGGATACGGTGCCTGCCGTGGCACGCGGATCGAAGGTACCGACGCCGGCAGTCGCGGCCGTGGCGTCGGTCTGCTGACCGCTCAGCTGGCTGGTGGCACGCTCATTGGCGATGGTGGCGGCACGCTTCACTGCGCGATGGATGCGCACGTAGGCCATGCAGCGACACAGGTTGCCGGCCATGGCGGCGGTGACCTGCTCATCGGTGGGGTCGGGCGTGTTCTTGAGGAAGTCGGCGGCCTGCATGATCTGGCCGGACTGGCAGTAACCGCACTGCGGCACCTGCTCCTCGACCCAGGCCTGCTGCAGCGGGTGGTCATCGTTCTCGGCCAGCCCCTCGATGGTGACGATGTCACCACCTTCGGCGGCCAGAACCGGCAGGACACAGGTACGCGCCGCTGTGCCGTTCAGGTGCACGGTACAGGCGCCGCACTGGGCGATGCCGCAACCGAACTTGGTGCCGGTCAGACCCAGGTGCTCACGCAGCACCCATAACAGCGGGGTTTGCGGATCGACCTCGAGACTGACGGCCTTGCCGTTCAGAGTGAAGTTGGCCAAGGGGCTTCTCCTCAGGAGCATGAAGCAGGGACAGGATTGAGATACAGAGCTGGGATACAGAGCGGCGCGACGGCATGACTCGACATGGCGTCAGTAGACTGACGCTGCGTGTGTCCGGTGTCAGGGGGCGAACGGCACGTTGCATGTCGGGCAGGCTGCGCGATTGGCATACCCCGAATGGCGAAATTCTACAGGTCACGACTCAGCACCATGGTGCCAAACGGGAAACAGTGTAGTGTCACCAGACCGCGGCATGTCACCAGACCGGGGTATGACACCTGCCATGGTAAACAGCGCATGTGACATGCATGACAGTATAGCGTTTCGCGGGGTGCGATCGGCAGTGGATTCCACGCAAGCCGGGCACGATTCGTCACCGATGCCTGGCGGCGCCTGATAGCTGACAGTCCCTGCCGACGCCTGATGGCTGCTGCCCGTTGCTGACGAGGCGTGAAAAAAGCGTCCTGCGCTGGTCAGGCCTCAACGCCAGTGGCGAATGAAGGCCAGCATCCATTGCGTCATCACGGTGCTGTCTGGCGTGACACTCAGAGAGGCTTCGCCCTCACGCACCCGATGTTCGCCGATCTGTTCGCGACGCAACCTCATCAGGTCACGTGAGTAGGCGGGGCTGAACTCGGGATGCCCCTGCACCCCGAGGCAGCTGCCCACCTCGATCAGATAGAAGGCGCAGAAGGCGCTGTCCGCCAGCACCCGGGCATCGGCAGGCAGGACACTGACCTGATCCTGATGGCTGACGATGAGATCCAGCCCTGCTTGCGGCGGTTGCATCCAGGGGCGTTGCGCACGGACACGATTGAACGACAGGCCGACACCCCAGCCGCGCGCATGTTTCTCCACCTCGCCCCCCAAGGCCCTGGCGATCACCTGATGGCCGAAGCAGACACCGACCAGCGGCAGCTTTGCCGCATGCACGCGCCGGACGAACTCACACAGTGTCGTGATCCAGGCGAGCCCATCATTGACGCCATGCCTTGACCCGGTGATCAGCCAGCCATCGCAGGCATCCAGCTGCTCGGGAAATTCGCCATCCAGGCAGCGCCAGACGCTGAGCCGGATATCCGGGTCGCTGCTAGTGAGCAGGGCCTCGAACATGGCGGGGTAGTTGCCGTGCCGATCGATGAGGGCCGGATTGACGTCATCGCATTGCAGCAGACCGATATGCATCACTACCTCCTGAGGTGGCGGGGTCGGCGACGTCCGCGCCACGACCGCGGCACGACCGTACGTGACAAGCAACGACTGCGCTGTCGCTTCTGCTACCGTCGTTGACGTATTCGGGATGCGCCCATCCATGAGAATAAAGTGGAATATAGAGACCAAGGTCTCAAGGTGATCTTCCGCCCACAGGCAGTGGAGTCCGCAGCACAATGGTAACGACAGGGGTGGGCCAGACATGCAACTGAACTGGAAGGCAGCGATCGCGTTGGCAGCGCTGATTCTCGCCATCAATACCGGCGCGCGGCAGGCCATGGGCTTCATGCTGCCACCGATGGCCAGCGAACTCACCTGGGGCATGGGGAGTCTGTCATTCGCGCTCGCCATCCAGAATCTGGTCTTCGGACTGGCCGCGCCCATCGCCAGCAAGCTGTCGGACCGCTTCGGCACGCTCAGCGTCTTCCTCGTCGGTAGCCTGTGCTATGCGGTCGGCATGGGCGTCACCGCCCTCTGGCCGACCCCGACGGTGTGGATGCTGGGCGCCGGCGTGCTGGCCGGCATCGGCATCGGTGCGACCACCTTCCCGCTGGTGCTGGCTGCCGTCACGCGCGTGGTCCCCCTCCAGCATCGTGGCATCGGGCTGGGCATCGCCTCGGCCGGCGGCTCCTTCGGACAGCTGATCTACTCGGTCGCGACCCCGATGCTGGTGCTGATCGACTGGAAGATCGCCATGCTGGCTCTCGGCGCCAGCTGTCTGCTGCTGATTCCCATGGCCCTGCCCTTGCTGCGTCGCCCGCCGGCCGGCAGTGAGGCACCAGCGGAGGATATCCCGAGCCAGGGCCCGCTGCTGCAGGACCGGCGCTTCTTGGCGCTCGCCGGCGGCTTCTTCGTCTGCGGCGTGCACGTCGCCTTCATCGCCACCCACCTGCCCAATTTCGTGGTCGCCTGTGGCCTGCCCCTGAACGTGGCCGGCAATACGCTGGCGATCATCGGCGCGCTCAATATCGCGGGTACCATCCTGTTCGGCGCCTGGGGCGGCCGCCGTCACCCGCCGCAGCTGTTGATGCTGATCTATCTGTGCCGCGCCGCGCTGGTGATGGCGATGGTGGTCATCCCACCCAGCAGCATGCTGCTCTACGCCTTCGGCGCGATCATGGGCATTCTGTGGCTGTCGACGGTGCCGCTGACCAGTCAGGCCGTCGCGCTCTACTTCGGCCAGAAGCGTCAGGCCTTCGTGTTCGGCATGGTGCTGGCCGCCCATCAGGTCGGTGCCTTCCTGGGGGCCTGGGGCGGTGGTGTGGTCTATCAGCTGACCGGCAGCTACGATCTGCTGTGGATCTCCAGCGGCATCTTCGGTCTGCTGGCCGCCATCGTGCATTGGCCGGTGCGCCGCGATCCCACGCGCGTGATCCAGCCACAACTGGCCTGAGTCGCATCACGGGATCCGCCGCTCACATCTCAGACTTCAGATCACCTATCCACAACGACACAGCCCCCACCGGCGAGACCGATGGGGGCTGTGTCGTTCAGGGCTTCAGCGGGGGCGATCAGCGCTGGAAGGCGTAGACATTGCCGACCTTCAGCAGCCGCGTCAGCTCATCCAGTGCCGACAGTGTCTCCTCGGCCAGCTGCGGATCGGCGAGGTCTGCCGGTGTCAGGCTGTCACGGTAGTGACGCTTGACCCAGTCACCCAGCTCGGCGTGCAGCGTATCGCTCATCATCACGCGTCCGGACAGCGCGGCGCGCTCGGCGTCGCTGAGCACCACGCGCAGACGCAGACAGGCCGGGCCACCGCCATTGCGCATGCTCTGCTTCACGTCCTTGACCAGTACTTCGCCGATCGGGTTAGGGCCGGCCAGAATCGCGTTCTGCAGTGCGTTCCATACCGCCTCGTTCTCCTGGCACTCACCCGGCACCACCAGCGTCATGCTGCCATCGTCGTTGGAGAGCAGCTGAGAATTGAACAGATAGGAGGAGACGGCATCCTCGAGGCTGACGGCTTCCAACGGCACGCGGATCGGGATCAGCGGCGTGGACAGCTTGGCGCGAATCTCGTCAAGCACCGCCTCTTCATCGCGGAAGGCCAGCTCGTGATAGAACAGCACCGGGCCATTGCCCACCGCGATCACATCGTTGTGGAAGACGCCGGCATCGATGGCGTCCGGGTGCTGCTGGGCGAACACCACCTGCTCTTCGCTCAGACCATGCTGACGCGCGACGGCCTGACTGGCTTCCAGCGTCTGGCGCGCCGGATAGCGACGCGGTTCGACGCCGTCACCGCCGAAGGCTTGGCGGCCATAGACGTAGAGGTGCACGCCCGGCCCGCCGTGGCCATCGCACAGCCGCGTATGGTTGGCGGCGCCCTCATCGGAGAAGGCCGGCGTCGCGGGCAGCGCGGGGTGATGCGCGAAGTGGCCATCGTCGGCGAAGATGGCGCCCAGGATGCGCCCGGTGGTCGCGGGCTCCAGGTAGCGGTGGAAGCTGGATTGCAGGTTGGCCGGCGTGAAATGCACGCGGCCATCACCGCTGTCGCGCGACGGCGTGACGGTGGCGGCGTTGGCCGTCCACATGCTGGAGGCGGAACACACCGCGCGCAGAAGCTGCGGTGCCTGCTCGCTGGCCGCCTTCAACACCTGGGCGTTGCTGCCGGTGAAGCCTAAATCACGCAGTGCGCCGAGGTCCGGGCGCTGCTGCGGCAGTAGAATCCCCTGTGCATAACCCAGATCCGCCAGCGACTTCATCTTGTCGAGGCCCTGCAGCGCGGCTTCGCGCGGGTTGGAGGCCAGGCCGCCGTGGCGCATCGAAGCCACGTTGCCATGCGCCAGGCCGGCGTAGTTGTGGGTCGGGCCGACCAGGCCATCGAAATTGATCTCTTGATACAGGGTGTCGGACATGAATGTCTCCTGCCACGACGCCTTGCCAGCTCAGCAAACAGGCACGGCGGGCGTCGTGGTCAACAATGGGTAAGCGGCAGCGGTGCCCGTACGGACGGCCTTACAGACGGATACCGGCCGGCAGGTTCGCGGGCAGCGCCAGCTCCTCGGCTTCCATCGAGGCGACCGGATAGCTGACATAGTCGGCGGCGTAATAGGCGCTGGGACGATGGTTGCCGCTGTCACCGATACCACCGAAGGGCGCATCGCCGGAGGCGCCGGTGGTCTGGCGGTTCCAGTTGACGATGCCCGCGCGAATGCGCAGCAGGAAGTCGTCCCAGTCAGCGCGATCGCCACCGATCAGCCCGGCCGAGAGGCCGTAGCGGGTGTCATTGGCCAGCGCGATGGCGTCGTCCCAATCGGCGTAGCGATGGATCTTGAGCAACGGACCGAAGAACTCCTCGTCCTCGAGCGCAAGGCCGGTGACATCGATCAGCGCCGGGCTGAGCAGACTGGTGCCCTCTTCCACCTGCTGCATGCGCACGATGACGTTGCCGCCCAGCGCTTCGAGATCGTCCTGCGCCTTGAGCAGCCCCTCGGCCGCGGCGACGCTTGCCAGGCCGCCATAGAAGGGGGCGTCCTGCGCGAACTGCCCCGCCACCCGCAGCTCACGCAGTGCCGTGGCCAGTGTCTCGATCAGACGATCGCCGACCTCGCCCTGCGGCACGATCAGGCGTCGCGCACAGGTACAGCGCTGACCGCCCGAGGCGAAGGCCGACTGGATGATCGCCAGCACCGCGGCGGCTTCATCCTGCACATCGCGCACCACCAGCGGGTTGTTGCCACCCAGCTCCAGCGCCAGCAGCTTGCCGACCTGACCGGCGAACTGACGGTGCAGCAGCTTGCCGACCTTGGCACTGCCGGTGAACAGCAGCCCATCGATGCCCTCGGACTGGGACAGGGCCTGGCCGACTTCCGCCGCGCCCTGCACCAGATTGATCACGCCGGCCGGCAGGCCCGCGGCCTCCCAGCACTGCAGGGTGAGATCGGCGGTGGCCGGGGTCAGCTCGGAGGGCTTGAACACGCAGGCATTGCCCGCCAGCAGCGCCGGTACCATGTGGCCATTGGGCAGATGCCCCGGGAAGTTGTAGGGGCCGAAGACAGCCATCACGCCGTGCGGACGGTGGCGCAGGACTGCCTGGGTGCCCGCGACATCCTTGGCGCGCTCGCCGGTACGCTCGTGATAGGCCTTCACCGAGATCGCGATCTTGCCGATCATCGCGCCGACCTCGGTGCGCGCCTCCCACAGCGGCTTGCCGGTTTCGCTGGCGATGCTGACCGCCAGCGCTTCGCGGTGCTGCTCCAGCTGATCGCGGAAGCGCTCCACCACCGCCAGACGCGCCTCGAAGCCCAGGCGCGCCCAGGCCGGGAATGCCTGACGCGCTGCCGCGACGGCCTGCTCGACCTGCTCGGCAGTGGCAGCGGCGCCCTGCCACAGACGTGCGTGGGAGACGGGGTCGGTCTTGGTGAAGGATGCGGCCTCACCCGCTTGCCACGCGCCGTCGATGAAGAGCTGTTGACGCACGTTGAGTGTGGCGGGAGTTGAATTCGTAGTGGTCATGGCATGCCTCATCGAAAGGGCGCGCCGCGCGAGCGACGCTGAACAAGGAGATCACGGGGCAGTTGGCGATCTGCCCCGCTGATGGCAAAAGGACGCAAGGCGGTATGCGCCTGCGAGATGGCGCGAAGAAGCGGATGCCCGTGGCGGACGCTTCAGCCGGCCAGCACGCGCAGCGTGTCACCGCCGGTGACGCCGAGGCGTTCGGCCTCATCACGGTGGAGGCGCACATGGCAGGCGCCGGAGTCATCCCGGGTGACGTCGTGGCTGATCCAGCTGGCACGGAAGTCGGCCATGCCGGTGGTGGCAGCCATCACGGCGGGACGCTCGCAGGCCGGGGCATCAGACGCGATGACCTCGACACTCGCCAGCTGACTGTCACGCACGGCGCGCACATCATCGATATAGGCCTCGACCGTCGGGCCGCCATCGAAGATGTCGACGTAGCCCTCCCAGCGCAGCCCTTCCTTCTTGAGCATCGCCACCGCCGGTCGGGTGTGCTCATGCACCTGCCCGATGGCGGCCCGCGCGGGCTCGGAGAGAAACGGCGTATAGATCGGGAACTTGGGCATCAGCTCGCCGATGAAGCTCTTCTGGCCCATGCCGGTGAGGCGGTCGGCCTCATTGAAGTCCATCGGGAAGAAGTGGCTGCCCAGACACTCCCAGAACGGGCTGCGCCCTTCGGGCGTGAAGACACCGCGCATCTCGGCCAGCACCTTGTCGGGGAAGGCCGCGCGGAACTGGGCCATGAACAGCCAGCGCACCTTGGAGAGCAGCGCGCCGTTGCGGTCCTTGCGCCAGTCCTCACGCAGGAACAGCGAGCAGACCTCGGCATCACCGGTGTGATCGGAGCACAGCGTCAGCGTATCCAGGGTGCGATGCAGATCGAGCTGCACCGAGGAGTGCGCCAGCGAACCGAGGCGATAGTGATAGAACGGCGCATCGGTGCCCACGCAGGCCTCGATGGCACAGCAGCCCGCGATGCTGCCATCGCGATCATCCTCGAGCACGAAGAAGTACAGGCGATCATCACTGGGTTCGCGGCCCTCGAAGGCGGCCAGAGTGCGCTCTATCTTGGCGCTGAGAAACTCATGATTGTCCGGCAGCGAGGTGAAGCCGACACCGGTTTCCCGCGCCAGTACCTTGAGGCCTTCGATATCGTGTCGAGCGATAGGACGAATGCGCATTACAACTCTCCCTCATCCATCGCCGGCAATGGCATCGGCACGGCAAGTACCGCACGCCCCTCTTCCACGCCCAGCACCTCGGCCTGCTGCGGCGTCAGCATCAGCTGGCCGGTCGGCGTCAGGGCGTAGCGCGCCAGCACGCAGCGGAAATCGCCGAGACGCTGGTTGGCCACCATCGCCGGCACCGCATCCGGCAGGCTTTCCTGCGGGCGGATACGCACCGGATGCCAACCGCACTGCTTGAAGGTATGCAGACGCTCGCACTCCGCCAGCAGCAAGGGGCCGGCATCGAAGATGTCGACATGACGCGAGCGCGAGAAGCCCTCGGCGAGCATCTCCTGCATGGCGTACTCATGGCGCGGATTCTCACGCCCGATGGCGGCACGTGCCTGGGGGGTGAGCAGCGGCAGATAGAGCGGGAACGGCGGCATGACCTCGGCGATGAAGCTCTTGGAGCGCACCCCTGCCATCTGATTGATTTCGTTGAAATCACGATCAAAGAAGTGCTGGCCGACGCTGTCCCAGAACGGACTGACCTGGCGCTCGTCGCGTGTTTCCAGATAGCCCGGGAAGGCCACCGCCAGTTCGGTGGCGAAGCGTTCCGGGTACTGGGCGATGAACATCAGGCGTGCGCGGCGCAGCAGGCTGTCCGCATCCGTCTCGCGGTAGCGGGCATCCAGCGACAGCGCGCACAGCAGCGTGGCATCCGACACCTCATGCGACAGCGACAGCGTCTGCACTTCGTGGCGCACGTTGAGCTGCTGCGAGGCGTGGATCAGCGTTTCCTGACGATAGGTGTAGTAGGCCTCCCGCGCGCCAGCCTCGGCGCGCAGAGAGGCGGTACCGACCACTTCGCCGGTGTCGAGATCTTCCAGCACGAAGCAGTAGATCTCGTCGCCCGGGAAGTCGATCTCGGCTCGCAGGCTGCGCTGGGAGCGCAGAATGCGCTCCTCGAGGCGGTCACGATGTGCCGGCAGATTGGTCAGGCGAGGCGTGGCCGTGGCCGCGAGCCGCTCGAGGGCGAGCAGATCGCGGCTTTCGGCAGGCCGCACCACCAGCATCGGGGCACTGCTCATGGCGCTGCTCATGCAGATGCAGAGGCGGCGACGAAGTTCGCCACGGCGCGGTCGAGCTTGTCGAGACCGCTCTGGATCTCCTCTTCGCTGATCACCAGCGACGGTGCCAGACGCAGCACGTCAGGACCGGCGATCAGCACCATCAGGCCTTCTTCCATCGCCAGGTTGAGAATGTCCTTGGCACGCCCCGCGTAGTCCGGTGCCATCTGGGCACCGATCAACAGGCCCATGCCACGTACTTCCTTGAAGACACCGTGACGCTTGGCGATGCCTTCCAGGCCGTTGCGCAGCAGCTGGTGGCGGTGCGCGACACCGTCGAGGGTTTCCGGGGTATCGATGGTCTCGAGCGCCGCCAGACCCACGGCACACGCCAGCGGGTTGCCGCCGTAGGTGGAACCGTGAGTGCCGATGGCCATGGCCGGTGCGATGCGATCGGTGGTCAGCATGGCGCCCAGCGGGAAGCCGCCGCCGATGCCCTTGGCGGTGGTCAGGATGTCCGGTACCACACCGAAGTGCTGGTAGGCGTACAGGTGGCCGGTACGCCCGGCACCGCTCTGGACTTCATCGAAGATCAGCAGCGCATCGTGCTCGTCACACAGCTCACGCAGTCCTTCGAGGAATGCCTGCTCGCCCGGGATGATGCCGCCCTCGCCCTGCAGCGGCTCGACGATGATCGCGCAGGTGTCATCGTCCATCAGCTCGCGCACGGAGTCGAGATTGTTGAATTCGGCGTGCTGGATACCGCCCGGAATCGGCCCGAAGCCCTGGGAATACTTGGGCTGGCCACCGACGCTGACGGTGAAGAAGGTGCGGCCATGGAAGGACTGACGGAAGGAGATGATCTTGTCCTTCTTCTCGCCATGGGTGTCGTGGGCGAAACGACGCGCCAGCTTGAGCGCGGCCTCGTTGGCCTCACCACCGGAGGAGCAGAAGTAGACCTTGTCGGCGAAGGTGCGCTCGGTCAGCGCCTTGGCCAGCGCCAGTGCCGGCTCGTTGGTATAGACGTTGGACAGGTGCCAGACCCTGTCGGCCTGGTCCTTGAGCGCCTTGACCAGCGCCGGGTGGCAGTGACCCAGCGAGGTGACAGCGATGCCACCGGCGAAGTCGATGTACTCGCGACCTTCCTGATCCCACAGACGGCTACCCTCGCCGCGTACCGGAATGGCAGCCTGGGGTGCGTAGTTGGGCACCATGGCATGGTCGAAATCGGCACGGGTCAGCTGGGTCATCGTCTCTTCCTCATCGCGGGGTCTTGGCATGGCCGGCCGATGATCGGCAAGCCACGGGTCATGACACTCGAGTATAGGGAGGCGAGATGACAAAGACTTTCAGCGAAAGGACGACGACTTATGTCAGGAGGCGACTTTTGTCATTCAGGGAAGGTGTCAGGCCTGCAGCATGAGACGTTCGTCGCGGGGACTGCGCCCGAAATGGTTGCGAAACGCCGTGGAGAAGTGAGCGGCGCTGGAAAAGCCGGTGGCCAGCGCGATCTCGCCGATCGGCTGATCGCTCTCGCGCAGCAGCTGGCGCGAGCGCGCCAGACGCAGATCCAGATAGTAGCGGCTGGGCACCGCCTGCAGATGCTTCTTGAACAGCCGCTCCAGCTGACGCCGCGAGATGCCGAGGTGCTCGCCGATCTCGTGGGTGGACAGCGGCTCCTCGATATTGGCCTCCATCAGCGTCACGGCCTCCACCAGCGGCTGGGGCGCATGGGCGAAACGGTTCTTGAGCGGCACGTGCTGAGGCTCGTCCGCTAGCCGGATGCGCTCGCAGACGAAGTGCTCGGAGACCTTCTCGGCCAGCGCGCGGCCATGCTGCTGGGCGATCAGCGTCATCATCATGTCCATCGCCGCGGTACCACCGCCGCAGGTGACACGATCGCGGTCCAGCTCATAAAGCTGATGGGAGACGTTGACCTGCGGGAAGTCGCGGCGGAAGGATTCGGCGCGCTGCCAGTGGATCGTCGCACGATAGCCATCGAGTAACCCGGCGCGAGCCAGCTCACGGGTGCCGGTGGAGATGCCGCCCAGCATCACGCCACGCTCGGCCAGTCGCTTGAGCCAGGCCAGCAGCGCGGGATTCGAGGCCACCTCCTGCAGGCTCGCCTCGCCTGCCGGCTGAGCACCGCACACGAACAGGGCATCCAGATGGCGCGAATCACTGGCGACCAGACTGTCCGGCGAGAGGCTCAAGCCCGCCGCGGACGCCACACCACGCCCGTCAAGCGCGAAGGTGACGGCCCGATAGAGTGTCTGCCCCGCGAGCTGATTGGCCACCTGCAGCGGCTCCAGCGCACAGGCCTGGGACAACAACGAGAAGCCGGGCAGCAGCACGAAGCCTATCTGGCGCTGCTGGGCCTGGGGGGAAACCAGTGAATCCACGGGCATGAGTGTGAGTCGAGGTCCGTCGCGTGAGGGTGGCGCCATATTGTGCCATGCCTCTGGCACTTGTGCCTGGCCCTCACTGGCATGACGCTCGAGATGAGCCCCCCAAACGCGACGACGCCACCCCGAAGGATGCCGTCATCAGTGCTCAACGTGCAGTGCTCAACATGCAGTGCTCAGCGGGCAGCGCTCAGGTCTCAGTGGGCAGCGCTCAGCGAGCTACCAAGACCTCTGCGCTTATGCCGAGGCGCGCTTATATTGAGGCGCTCTTACATCTGAACGACATCGAACTCGACATCGGTGGCGACATCGGCATCGTAGTCGACGTCGTCACGGGTGAAGCCGAACAGCTTCAAGAATTCCTGCTTGTAGCTGGCGTAGTCAGTAATGTCGAACAGGTTGTCGCTGGTGACCTGCGGCCACAGTTCCTGACAGGCCTGCTGGACGTCGTCCTTCAGCTCCCAGTCGTCGAGACGCAGACGGCCGGACTCGTCGGTGGCGATCTCGCCTTCGCCATAGAAGCGCTCGGCGTAGAAGCGGTTGAGCTGCTCGATGGTGCCTTCGTGCAGGCCCTTCTCCTTCATGATCTTGTAGACCATGGAGATGTAGAGCGGCATGACCGGGATCGCGGCGCTGGCCTGGGTGACCACGGACTTGAGCACGGCCACGTGAGCACGACCGCCCTTGGCGGACAGCTTCTCGTGGATGCTGCCGGCGGCGCGGTCCAGATCTTCCTTGGCGCGACCCAGCGCACCGTGCCAGTAGATCGGCCAGGTGATCTCGGTACCGATGTAGCTGAAGGCGACGGAGCGGGCGCCCTCAGCCAGCACGCCGGCGTCGTCCAGCGCCTGCATCCACAGCTCCCAATCCTGACCACCCATCACGGTGACGGTATCTTCGATTTCCTGCTCGGTGGCCGGCTCGACCTCCGCTTCGATGATGGTGTCCTTGTTGGTGTCGATGGCAGTCGCGCGGTAGGTCTCGCCGATCGGCTTGAGCACGGAGCGCTTCACTTCACCGCTGTCCGGCAGCTTGCGCACCGGAGAGGCCAGCGAGTAGACGACGAGGTCGACTTCGCCCATGTTGGCCTTGATCAGTTCGATGGCCTTGGCGCGTGTCTCATGCGAGAAGGCATCGCCGTTGATGGCCTGGCTGTAGAGGCCTTCCTGCTTGGCGAACTTGTCGAAGGCGGCAGAGTTGTACCAGCCTGCGGTGCCGGCCTTCTTCTCGGTGCCCGGCTTCTCGAAGAACACGCCCAGGGTATCGGCGCCATAGCCGAAGGCTGCCGTGATGCGTGCCGCGAGGCCATAGCCGCTGGAAGAACCGATCACCAGCACCTTCTTCGGACCACCGTCACGCTTGTCACCGACTGTCTTGCGGGTGATGGCGATCTGCTCGGCGACATTCTGCTCGCAGCCCTTGGGATGTGTGGTGGTGCAGATGAAGCCACGAACCTTGGGTTTGATGATCACGTAAAGAACCTCGTTTGCTGTTGGCCCGGCGTGTACCCGCCGATGCGATACTCGCTTCACCCTGACAGCAGGCAATGGCCGTCCTTGGGTGGTGAAGCGTATCGTGAAATAGGGCGTTCGAATCCCGTAAAGCAGGCTCAGTGCCAGCTCATGGGCGCTATTCTAGCGGCTGTCGGCGACGCTGTCCGCCCTGCCGTCATGATCCGCCATCTGCCTGCATATCACTGGAGCCAGCCGCGGCGGCTGCCGTATCATGTAGGCCTTTTCACGTACTGCCATTCCACTGCCGTCCTGCATTCGCCGCTGGTTGCCAGCCGCACTGTCCGACAGGCTCTGCCCAGGATGTTTTCATGAACGATCAGAACGCTCACCTCGCCCCCGATGTGGCCGCCCTGCTCGAGCGCCGACAGGACATCTGGCTGGCGCTGTCTCCACTGTGGCTGGAGCGCGACCCACGTGAAGCCGAGTATCAGCACATGGCAGAAGTTGTCGAAGCCCAGGGGCTGAGCTTCCAGGAACTGGAAAAGCTCTATCGGCTGGAGATGGCGCCGGTACTGGTGCGAGAGCAGGTCAGCATGACGCCCAACTTCAAGGGCTTCGATGACAGCCAACTGCTGTCACGCCTGCTGCAGCATACGCATCGTCTGACACGTGGCCGGCGCATGTTCTGGCTACTGTTTTCGGGGCTGGCCACGATGCCGAGCCGCCATCGCTACGGCAACCTGCTCGAGATCCTGCACCTGCGCGGCAATACGCCCCGCTAATACGCGCCCCGCAATCTGCACGGTAAAGCTCGCAAGGGCTCTGGCCAGCAACGCCCGAATGGCAAGACACCCCGCGACCGGAAGGTCACGGGGTGTCTTGTCGTGCTGTAGTGCTTAATAGTGCTTAATAGTGCTTAGAGCAGAGCTCAACCGCCATTCCTCGAGGGGGCTTTCGTCGCCAGGCTCATGGCCGTTTGTGGCGCGGCACTCTCAGCACCCCTTGTGCACGGCGCTTCTGCCAATCAGACAGACTTGAAAGGCCTCGGCTATCGCTGATGCGCTTGCCCCCTTCCAGACGTTTGCTCATCCACAGCGCACTGCCATTGAAACTGTAGATAGGCAGCAGGTCCGTGCGCTCACTGGCCGGCAGGATGGAACTGTTCAGGTTGTCCAGTACATCAGGATTGCGCGTATTGGCGCCCTGATAGGTCACGACCATGTGGAACTGGTTGAGGCTGAGCGCCTTGACGTAGTGCAGACGCAGGCGGTCTTCCGGTACGCCAAGCTCGCGCAGGGTCAGGTACTTGGCCATGGCGAAGTCGTCGCAATCACCGGCCCCTGCCCCCAGAAACTCCTGCGGCGTCGCCCAGTAATCGGTCGCTCCCCAGACGCTGAGGTCATCGGTGAAGTTGAGACGATTGAAGAAATCGTTCACTTCGCTCAACTGACGCCTGACCGGCGCGCCCTCCAGACGCTGCAACAGTTGCTGCCATTGCTGCACACGATTCCAGCCACCGGTCCCGTAGATCTGGATGAACTGGCGGGAATCCACCGCCTGTGCCAGACCCGCACCGAGCGACAACGCCAGCAGCACCCCGACCGCAAGACCCTCCCACCAGCGGCGATGATTCATGTCGAGGCACCCTGAATGTCACTTAGCGAGGCATATCTTCTGCTGGATTGGCGAGCCTTGCCATGACATCGACTGCCGGTGACACGAAGCCCTGATAGCCATCTGCGCCCAGCGACATCGCCCGCTCCTGATCCGCCTCGGACTCGACGCGGGTCACGATGACCTGCGACTCGACCTGATGCGCCGTCATGCACAGACTCTGCAACAGCTCGGTGTCGACGTCTTCGCGCTTGAAGAACGCCTGGTCGATCTTGACGTAATCAGGCCGCAGCGCCGACAGGTAGCTGAGCTCCTTCAGCTCTCGGGCGAAGCGGTCGATGCCGCCCCGCGCCCCCAGACGACGAGCATGTCGGAACAGCATCTTGATGCGCTCCTGATGCCTGAGGGCGATGCTTTCGGACACCTCGATATCCAGACGCTTGCACAGGCGCGGATGCGCCGCCAACCAGTTGAGCAGACCAATATAACTGGCTTCATCGTCGAAGGTTTCTTCGGTCAGATTGAGCGCCAGTCTGGGCACTTCAATCCTGTCGATATAGGACGCCAGCCACTCCAGAGCGCGCAGATCGAACTGCGCCCCCATGCGGAAATGGCGAATCACGGGCAGGAAATCACCCGCACGATGCAGTTCATCACCATCGCGCAGACGGGCAAACAGCTCGCAGTGGAGCTCGCCACCATCATTGAGCAACACCGGCTGAGCGACGAAATCGAGCCCCTTGGGGGAATCCAGAGCCTTTTCGATGATCTCGCGCCACTCGCCTCGCGGACGCGCACGGCCACCCGCAGGGGCCAGTTCCACGCCCGACCCTTGCTCGATGGCCTGACGAAGCGTGGCATCTGCAACGGCATACATCTGGGTACGCTGCATGCCCGGCTCACGCCGAACGGCGCCAAGGGCACAGTTCTCCGGTGGAGTATCCACCAGCGGATTGGCATCCAGCAGGTTGTCGATGTCCTCCGCCAATAGCGTGAGAAACTCCTGAAGCCGAGCCTCGTCGGTTTCCGGCAGCAACAGGCCGAAATCACTATTGGCCAGACGCGCGGCGATGATCGCCTCACCCGCCAGTTCGCGATCTTCCAGCTTGCGCGCGATGGCTTTCACCAGGGCGTCACGCCCCTTGTAGCCCTGCTCGCGATACACTACCTCGATATGCGACACGCGCAGCAGCGCGAAGCTGCCCCCCATCGGCTCGCTCAGCCACTCATCGACCGCTCGGTTCAAATAGCCACGGTTGCCAAGCCCCGATACCGAGTCTTCTTCCGCCTGGCGCTGCAGACGCGCCAACTGCGCGGCCTGAGCCTCGAACTGGGTCTGCAGGCGCTGCCCCAGACGATTGACCGCCGAGGTGATGCCCTTGAGCTCCGCCACGCTGGTCTCTTCCAGCGGCGCGTCGAAGCGCTGCGTCTCCATCTCATTGAGGCGAGACGAGAGACGCTCCAGCGGGCGCAGCAGACGACGCATGACCAATGAGGCAATCAGCAGCGTGATCAGACCGCCCAGCAACAGCCACAGCGCCAGACGCTTGGCCAGCTGCCAGAGCTGGTCATAGCCCTGGGCAGATTCGCCGGTCAGGCTGATCGTGCCCAGCGACGCCCAGCCACCCGGCAGCTCGCGGCTCGCCGATTCCACCGGCATGGGAATCAAGTCACGAAACCACTGCGGTGCCAGACTCTCGCGCACGACATTGAAAGCGATGGGTGTCGCGATGGCCACGCTCTCCAGCCTGACATCGCGCACATGACCACCATCCACCGTGGCACGTATCAGGGCTTCGGCACTGGCGGCATCGCCAAGCTCTACATGTGGCACCAGCGCGAGACTCAAACTCTGGGCGAGATTCGAGAGTTCGACGCGTTGTCGTTCGGCCAGTGCATCACGGGTGTTGTTGACCTGGATGAAGAAGATACCGAGGGAGAACCCCAACAATACCAGCAACATCAAGGTAAACAGGCGGCGCGAAAGACTCATCTGATTTCCTCATCAACCATCAGCATGGCAACGGCGCCCCCAGGGTGCGGGAGCGCCGTGGGTGGCTTAGCCCTGTTGTTGGACGGGGACGGCAACACTCATGGAATCCAGCAGAGCGCCGGTCGCCGACAGCAGGCGATAGTTGGCGGTTTCCAGATCAAAACGGGCACGAATCAGGTTCTGTTGAGAGGTGAACAACTCACTCTCGCTATCCAGAAGGTCCAGCAATGTGCGGCGCCCGATATCGAATTGCTTGCGATAACTCTCGCGGGTATCGGTCGCGGCACGCACATAACTTTCCAGGTAATCGATCTGACGCTTGAGGTTCTCGCGGGCATTCCATGCCAGACGAATCTCGTCACGCACATCGCGCATCACGCGATCATTGTCGTGCTCGACCGCTTCCAGCGCTGCCTGACGACCGCGGATCTCGGATTGATCACGGCCGCCACGATACAGGTTGTAGCGCATGACCAGTTCGACGCTCCAGTCGTCTGACTTGCTCTTGTCCTGGTCATAATCATTGTCCAGCGTGCGATTGCCCTCGAGACTGAACTCGGGGTAGTTATCGCCCTTCTCGGCGTTCACTTCATGGCGTGCAGCGTCAATGGAGACCCGCGCTGCCGCCAACAGCGGGTTGCGCTGATTGGCCTGCACGTAGGCGCTCTCGACATCCTCGCTGAGCAGGCTGGTGTCGATGCCCGGCATGCTGAGATCCGACGGCATCTCACCCACCAGTCGCAGATAGGCAGAGCGGGAATCCTCGAGATTGTTGATCGATGACAGCACGCTGGCTTCGGCATTGGCCAGACGTCCATCCACCTGACGCACGTCACTGCGCGCACCAAGGCCGGATTCCGCACGCCGCCCGATATCATTCGAGATACGACGGTGAGCCTCGAGATTGGCTTGTGCATACTTGAGAATCAGCTCATCACGCATGACCTGCAGATAGGCACCGGCCGTATCCAGCGCGATGTCATTGGCCTCGGCCGCAACCTGCAGGCGCTGGTAGTCCGCCTCTGTCTCGGCCTGGCGAATGCGCTCGATTGTCGTGTTGCCGTCCCAGAGCAGCTGACGGATGGTCAGATCAAGGCGCGTGTAATCGTGCCAGTCGTCATCGTCATTGACGCCGTCATCTTCCGAGTCGAACTTGCCATAGCCCAGACGACCGGTCAGATCCACTGTCGGGCGATACGCCCCGCGCTGGGTTTCCGCTTCTTCGAGTCGCTGGATGTGACGTGAAACCTGAACGCGCGTGCGCGGGTTTTCCATTACCGCTCGGGATACGGCCTCTTCAAGAGTCGCAGCCGAAGCCTGAACGCCAAACCCCATCCCTGCGGCGATGCTCAACGCCAAGAGTGTCTTTTTCATTATGAGTTACCCTCGAATCCATCAAATCCTTGATCAACGTTCACGCAAGGCACCTTGCCTGGCGCGCAGAATCGGCTTCATCAGATATTGCAGTACGGTCTGATTGCCAGTGATCACATCGACACTGGCCTGCATGCCCGGGATGATCGTGAGCGGATCCGAGTCACTTCCAAGGTGGTTCTGCTCCGTCAGCACCTTGATCTCGTAGAAACTGTTGCCTTCTTCATCCTGCACAGTATCCGCACTGATCTGATCGACCTTGCCTTCCAATCCACCGTAGATGGTGAAATCGTAGGCAGATAACTTGACGACGGCCGGCTGTCCGATTCTCAGAAAGCCGATGTCCTTGGGAGCGACTCGCGCCTGAACCAGCAGCTGATCCTCGATGGGAACAATCTCCATCAGGTCTTCCCCGGGCTCGATGACGCCGCCTATGGTATTGATATTCAGCGTCTTGATGGCGCCCTGAACCGGAGAGGTCACCAAAGTACGATCGAGTCGGTCCTGAAGACTGGTGCGCCCCTCACGCAAGCGACCCAGATCCGCCTGGGTCTTGGCGAGCTCTTCCGCGGCACGTGAGCGGAATTCCTGCGCGACGCCGACCCGATTCGAGATGGCCTCATCCAGCTCCGATTGCTTGCCCGGCACGGCCAGACGCGCCGACTCAAGATCACCCCGCAGGTCGTTGACCTCACGCTGGATCTTGAGAAGGTCCACCTGAGAGACCACGCCTTCACGCACCAGCGGGGCCGTCATGCCGAGCTCGCGACGTGACAGTTGATAGCTGCGCTCGAGACTGTTGATGCGCGATCTCAACTCACGCAACTCCTGCTCCTTCTGCAGAATCTGTTCACGCGCGCCATTGAGGCCACTGTTGAGCTGATTCAGATGCGTGCGATATGCCGTCATCGCACGCGACACCAGAGCGGGACTGCGTGCCTTGAATTCTTCGTCGAAGGGCAACTCGATATTCTTCACGCTCACCTGATCCTTCCAGGCATCCGCGGAGGCGTTGACCTCGATGGAATCAAGCTCGGTGTCGTACTGCATGATGGTGGCCTGCAGGCCATCGAGGGTCGAGACACGCTCGCGCAGATCGGAACCTGCACTGGTGTCATCGATGCGCAGCAGTGGCTCCCCCGCCGAGACGACCTGACCTTCCTTGATATAGATCTCGCGCACGATACCACCTTCCAGGTTCTGGACGACCTGAAGATGCGTCGAGGGCACGACCTTGCCGGAGCCGCGCGTGACGACCTCCAGACTCGCCTGGCTAGCCCAGATGATGAAGATGACCACGAATGCGAGCACCATCCAGATCAGGATGCGCGACTTCCAGGGAGTCGCCAGCAACACGGCCGAACTGACATCATCGAGATGGTGAAGGTCACGCTGCTCAATCGGTGCCTTAGCCACGATTCACCTCCTGCTTGCGTCCGGCGACACGGCCTTCATTCAGGGCGCTCAGCACCTGCTGCTTGGGCCCATCGGCGACGATGCGCCCTCCTTCCATGACGATGACGCGGTCTACCACGTCGAGCATGCTGCTCTTGTGGGTGACCAGCAGCAGCGTCTGGCTGCGTGGCAGGGACTTGAGCATTCTGCGCAGGCGCAGCTCGGCGCGGTTATCCATGTGCGAGCCGGGCTCATCGAGCAGCAAGAGCGGGGGACGCATCAAGAGTGCGCGTGCCAGCAAGACCGTCTGACGCTGACCGCTGGAGAGCATGCGCCCACCCTCACCCACCTGACGGTCCAGTCCTTCAGGGTGATGACGAGTGAATTCGGTCACACCGGAGGCATCAGCCGCGAGGTCGACCTGTACATCACTGGCGTGTGGTTGGCCGAGGGTGATGTTGTCGCGAATGGAGCCGAAGAACAGTGAACTGTCTTGGCCCGCGTGGCCGATATGCCGGCGTACGTCGGCGGGATGCAGCTGATTGAGATCCAGCCCATCGATTCGAACGCTGCCCGCCGTGGCGCGATACAGGCCAGAGACAAGACGCTGCAAGGTACTCTTGCCAGCACCGATACGCCCGATGATCGCGATCCTCTCACCTGGATTGATGGTCAGTGAGATATCCGACACGGCAGGCGGCGTATTCGGCGCATAGGCAAAGCCGACGCGGTCGAATTCGATGCGCATCTGCAGGTGCTCGCGGTGAACGTAACGACGATCTTCCGACTCTTCCGGCAATGCCATGATCTGCTCAAGCGCACTCATGGCACTGCGAGTCTGGCCGATGCGCGTGATCAGCAACGCCAACTGCCCCAGCGGCTGCAGCGCACGCCCGGACAGCATGACCGCGGCGATCAAGCCACCGACAGACAGGCGTGCATCCGCGATCAGATAGACCCCGAACACGACCAGCGCCACCGTGGTGGCCTGTGTCAGCGACATGCTCAGCGAGCTGACAGAGGTCGTCAGGTTGCGGCTTTTCACCCCCCAATGCGCGATCTGCCCGACGGCGCGTTCATATCGACGCTGGGTTTCGCCCTGAGCATTGGCCAGCTTGAGACTCTCGAGGCCGGAGACCGCTTCGACGAGGCGCGCATTGCGCTCCGTCGCCAGGCGCGACCCCTGCTCGATACTGCTGCGCAGCGATTTCTGGATCGCCAGACTGTAAACGAGCAGGATCACGAGCGCGGCGAAGGGCACCAGAACCAATGGCCCCGCCACGATCCAGATCACCAGCAGGAACAGCAGGGCAAACGGCAGATCGACCAGGGTGGTCAGGGTCGCGGAGGTGAAGAACTCGCGGATCGAATCAAACTCCTGCAGGTGCTTCACATAGCCACCGACAGAGCCGGGACGCGCTTCCATCCGCAGATTCATGGTCTTGGAGAAGAGCTTCGAGGTCAGCAACACCTCGGACTTCTTGCCGGCCGTGTCCATGAAGTAGGCGCGTGTCTGGCGCATCACGAAGTCGAACACCATGATGATCGCCATGCCCGTCGCCAAGACCCACAGCGTGTTGAAGGCCAGATTGGGCACGACCTTGTCATAGGCGTTCATCACGAACAGTGGCGATGCCACGGCAAACAGGTTGATCAATATCGACGCCAGAATCACATCACGGTAGATCGGCCGCGACAGCTTCAGCGTTGACCAGAACCAATGGCCATCGCTCTGCTTGAGCGTTTCCGGTGCGCGTTCATCAAAGCGGTGCTCCTGCTTGAGATAGACGACACGCCCATCATGACGCTCAGCCAGTGACTCGATGTCGACCAGCTCATCACCCTCGGCCTCAGGCTGATGAATCCTGGCCTTGCCTGCGTCGTTGTCGACCTCCAGCAAGACGACAGCACGCTCTTCCTTGAGTATGAGAATGCACGGCATCAGCATGTCGCTGATGGCCGTGATCTGCTGGTTGACCAGTTTGGCACTCAGATTGGCACGTGCCGCGGCACGACTGACAAGCGCCAGGGGAAGACGGCCTTCCTCCATGGGAAGACCATCGACCAGCACTGCTGCAGATCTGGGATTACCGTGGTAACGCGCCATGAAGACCAGCGCATTGAGAAGGGGGTCGCCCTCCCTCTCGCCAACGGGCTCCGGTCTTAATGGCGTGGGTTGATCGCTCAACCTGTCCTCCTTAGTAGGGCACTTCGCAGATGTCTCTACGGCAAAGTCTAATACAGCAAGGGGAGACAGCCTAAGCCATCTCCCCTATCACATCGGTTCAGCCGTCGACGTTCGTCTTGAGACTGTTGCTGTCGAGCAGAGATTGGATGATCTGCGTATCCGTGTCGCCACCTGATGTCAGGTCGACATCCTGCAGATTGATCTCTTGCGTGATATTGCTGCCGTCGGAACCGTCGACACTGATCTCGATATTGGTGCCACCTTCTCCGTCTGACTCGAAGTGCAGGAAGCTCGAGAGCGTATCGGCATCATCGTTGGACTGAAGCAGATCGGACAGATCGATGACATCGCCATCCGCGACACTGAAGTCGGTGATGGTATCCGTCGCCATGCCGCCTTCGCTGTTGATGTCATGACCGCTCAGCCACTGGAAGGTGTCGGCACCATCGCCGCCGGTCAGGATGTCATTGCCGGCACCTCCGACCAGAAGATCATCGCCCTCACCACCAGAGAGGATATCGTTGCCGGTGCCGCCTCTCAGCGTATCGTTGCCGCTGCCGCCTTCCAGACGATCACTGCCCTCGCCACCGCTCAGGGTGTCATTGCCACCCTGGCCAACCAGATAGTCCGCATAGAATGGGCCATCGCCATCTCCCGTCAGGGTGTCGTTGCCATCGGTGCCGATGACCACGGCCAGCTTGTCGACATCGATACTGACACTTGAGGCGTTGGTATCCCCGTCATTGTCGACCGTCACGTAATCGAAGCTGTCCGTGGAGCGCTCGCTGACGTTAGCCGGGGGCGTGTAGGTGAAGTCACCGCTCCCCAGATTGAACAGCATGCTGCCGCCCAGGTCCGTCGAGATGATCAACTCCAGGCTGTCCGCATCGTAGCTGCTGTTGTCCGACCCCGTAGCAGACACGGTGTTGGTAACCGGGTCATAACTGTAGGTCGTGCCATCCACGGTGACCGATTGCAGATAACCGCCATCCGCTCCCAACAGACTGCCATCCACGGAGCTGCCCGAGACAAGCTGACCACTGACAGGCGATTGCACGGTCGCGGCCAGACTATCATCGAGGTCCGAGAAACTGGTGACGATAGCGGCATCAATATCTTCATCAGCTGAGCCGTCATAGGCAATAGGATCAAGATTGCTCTCATTGACAGAGCCTCCCAAACCAATTGAGTAAGACTTAATTGAATTATCGATCAAAAATTGTTGCCATTCGACTTCTTCACCAGCTGAAATCCCAGCACTTCCAGAAGGACGATTAGGTATGCCATCGGAGAAGAAATAAGACACATTCTGTGCCGATTCAAGAGCACCATCTGCATTAAAATTCCACATTGCCGTATCAAGAGCAGAATCATAATTGGTAGCACCACCGGCTTCCAATGTATCCAATAACAATGAAGCTCTTTCGACCGTCACCCAGCCAGGCGCATACGATGCATAAGATTGGAAGACAACAAGGTTGACCATCACGTCACCGAAATCATCGTAAGAATCTAGAAGCACCTTGACCGAATCAATTGCACTCTGAAGACGAGTGCTATTGTCAACTCCATCACTCGTACTCATTGAACCCGAGATATCCAGCATTATTGTGACATTGGTATCCACCAGGGTGGACGAGAAGCTCTGCGCTTCCTGCTGCTCAGGTGCATCATCCTCGATGCCGATGGTCAGCGTGCCGGTGGAGCTGGCGCCTTCGCTATCCGTTGCGAGCACACCGAAGTCCAGAGACAGGACATCTTCACCATCACCCGAGTGATCGACCGCCTGACTCAGAGTGAAGGTATAGGCGCCGCTGTCATCGATGGTCACCGTCGCGACTTCATTGCCATCAGCATCGGTTGCCACCATTGACTGGGTGCCGCTGCCGGACCAGGTCACCGCACTGCCACCGGAGGTGATGGCCGTGGCAGGAGCCGTCAATACCAGCGACACGCTGTCACTGTCGACATCCGTGACGGAAACCGTACCGGTGACAGTGGTGGCATCGGTGGTATCCGTGAAGCCATCAGCCGCATCGCTATCGGCGATACCGCCTTCGAGCCCTTCTTCGCTGACGCGGCCTTCAGTCGCAGTCACCACCGGGGCATCATTCGTCCCCTGAATGGTAATGGTGACATCCTGGGTAGCTGTCGCTCCCGCCGTATCCGTGACAATGACGGTGTAGGTCAGGACCAGCGACTCGCCTGCAGACAGGTAGTCGAAGCTTTCCCCGGCAGCACTGCTGTCGAAGGACCAATTGAGCGTACCTTCAGTGCTCTCGTCATCGATGACGGCCCCGGTATCCACGCCCAGCAGCGCAAGCAGGTCATCGTTGTCCAGCGTGCCGGTGTCGCCATCACTGGAGACGCCGGCGACGCTCGGCGTCACGCTGTTGCTGAGATCCACGTCATCCACCGACAGAGTCCCGCTGGCACTCAGCGGTGAATCCGTCTCCGTCAGGCTGGCGGCTGCACTGTCGCCACTGCTGACACTGATCTCCGGCGCATCGTTGCTACCATTGATGGTGATGGTCAGCGTGGTAGTGGCGGTATCACCGTCAGCATCCGTGATCACGTAGGTATAGACGTCCGTGACCGACTCACCCGCCGCCAGGTACTGCAGATCTTCGCGTGCTGACTGGTAGCTGTAGGAGCCATCCGCTTCAAGCGTCAGCTCGCCATAAGACCCAGTGATCACGGCCGCCGCACCATCGCTCACCGCGACGGTTTCTGATCCAGAAGTGACGGCGGTGACGGTGACCGCATCGGCCCCCAGGGTGTCCACCGTCGCAGATGAGCCGTCCACTACATTGCCGGTAACGGCAGCACTGCGATTCTCGTTCATGCTGCTGGTATCAGCGTTGGCTATCGGCGCGGTGTCCAGAACGGTGACATCCAGACTGGATGTGGTGCTCTGACCGGCAAGATCCGTCACCACGACAGCGAAGTCGTCAACGACACGGTCATCGCCACCGGAATGATCAGCCGCAGTGCCATCTTCCACATAGCTGTAGGAGGCCACTCCGGTGTCGGCATCATAGCCAGTGACGGTCAGCGTGCCTTCACCATCTGGATTGGAGATCACTACCGGTGTGGTGCTGGCATCCGTGATATCCACGCCAGCAATCGTCACTGCCGCGATACCTGCTGCAGCTGACACGGTAAAGGTATTGGTAAGCGTGCTTCCGGTCGCTTCGGTGACGGACTGGTCTTCCAGTGAACTGATGACCGGCAGCGCATCATCAGTCCCCTTGATGACGATATCCACTGTCGTGCTGGAGCCATCGCTGAGCTGCACGATGTACTGCTCATTGATCGTGTCGGCAGATGTCAGCCCCTGCACAGCGGCAGTGTCGTTATCCAGCGTATAGGTCCAGTTGCCGTCAGCATCGACGACGAAGGTACCGTAGAGACTGCTGTCGTCAGTGGCCGGCGTGAACGTCGGCGCGTCACTATCGACATCGGTCGCGGTCAGCGTCCCTGAAGCTTCCGTCACACCATCTTCGGCAACAGCGCCATCATCGGCACTGATGACGACAGGGTCATCAATCGCTGCGACGTCCTCGAAGCTGAGAATGGCTTCATCGAACTCGGTGCCATCCGTGATCACATAAGTGGTGTTAGGTACCGGACCGTTGTAATTCTCACCGGGCGTGAAGGTGAAGGTACCGTCAGCATTGATCAGAAGTGTGCCGACTTCGCCAAGATCCGCTGTCTTGCCCGGGTCGTACGTAACCCCGTCAACAGTGAAGCTGACGACGCTCAACTCATCACCATCGGCGTCGACGTCGTTGTTCAGGACGTTACCGCTGACCGGAGTATCTTCCTCGACCACGATCGGACCATCGTCATAGGCCACCGGCTTGTCATTCAAGCCCTGGACATTGATGGTGATGTCGGCGGTATCCGAGTCGCCATCCGCATCTAGGATGGTGTACTCGAATACTTCCTTGACGAGGTCACCGGCACCCAGTGCCTGAGCGCGCGCATCATCAAGGTCATAACTGAAGGTGCCATCGGTATTGATGGTCAAGCTACCGTAGCTGCCATCGACGGTAACGCTACCCTCATTGTCTGCCAGTGAAATGCCATCCAGATGCGTGATGGTCACGCCATCAGCGCCCAGCTCATCCTGTCCGCCGCCGACAACACTGGAAATGACATTGGTGTTGATCACCGGCTCACCATCCGGAGACGTATCATCTTCGCGAATGGTGTAGGTATCGTCATTGGCGACAGGCGCGGTATCCAGAATCTTGACGTCAAGACTGTCGCTGGTGCTCTGCCCAGCCAGGTCAGTGACGACCACGGCGTAGTTGTCGAACACGCTATCGTCGCCAGCCGAGTGATCCGCAGCCGTGCCATCCTCCACATAGGTGTAGGACACGGTGCCGGCATCGTAGCCCGTGATGGTCAGCGTGCCTTCGTCATCAGTCGCGCCCGGAATCACGATGGGGTTGTCCCCTGACGCCGAAGTGATATCCGTGCCATTGATGGTAACGCTGGCGATTCCGGCATCCGCTGCCACCTCGAAGGTGTCAGTGACCATCTCCCCCGTGGCCTCGGTCACTTCCTTGTCAGCCAACGTGATGACTGGCACTGCGTCGGTCGAGCCGGTGATATTGATGGTCAGCGTGGTGCTGGAATAATCGCCATCGCTGTCTTCCAGCACATAGGTGAAGACATCTTCCGCCGGTTCATTCTCTGCCAGAGACTGCGTCTTGGTGGTATCCAGAACGTAGGTATAGCTGCCGTCACTGTTGAGCGTCAGCGTGCCGTAGTCGCCCGTGACCGTGGCACTGCCGCCGTCGGCAATCCCGGTATCGTTCAGTTTGCAGACCATGAACGGCGCATCTGCACCCAGGACGTCCTCATTGTCATTGGCACCGTCGATCACGTTGCCCGTGAGCTCGTCCGTCGCATCTTCATCAATATCGCGCTCATCCGGCTTGGCCGTCGGCGCGGTGTCGAGGATCGCGATGTCCAGGCTGTCGCTGGTGCTCTGCCCGGCCAGGTCAGTGACGACCACGGCGTAGTTGTCGAACACGCTATCGTCGCCATCCGAGTGATCCGCAGCCGTGCCATCCTCCACATAGGTGTAGGACACGGTGCCGGAATCATAGCCCGTGATGGTCAGCGTGCCTTCGTCATCAGTCGCACCCGGAATCACGATGGGGTTGTCCACTGACGCCGAAGTGATATCAGTGCCATTCACGGTGACGCTGGCGATGCCGGCATCCGCTTCCACCTGGAAGGTGTCAGTGACGGTGGCGCCGGTCGCCTCAGTGACCGACTGGTCATCCAGCGAGGTGATGGTCGGCACGCCATCGGTCGAGCCGTCGACGGTGATGGTCAGCGTGGTGCTGGAGGCATCGCCATCGGCGTCGGTGATCGTGTAGCTGAAGACGTCGGTCAGTGACGCCCCGTCATCCAGGCCCTGGACCTCGGCATTGCTGTTGTCGAGCACATAGCTGTAGCTGCCGTCGGCTTCGAGGGTCAGCGTGCCGTAGCTGCCGGTGACGACTGCGGCGGCATCTGCCGTGACGTCGGACGCACTGCCGCCGTCCGGCGTGACGCTGGTCACGCTGGTGGCATCCGCGCCCAGGGTGTCGGCGGTGTCGCTGGCGCCGTCGATGACGTTGCCGTCGAGTGCCGTGGTGCTGTCCTCACCGATGTTGCGGGCGTCGGCGTTGGCGACCGGGGCGGTATCGAGGATCGCGATGTCCAGGCTGTCGCTGGTGCTCTGCCCGGTGATGTCGGTGACCACGACGGTGAAGCTGTCGGTGATGTCGCCGCCGGTGTGATCTTCGCTCGCGCCATCTTCGACGTAGCTATAGGTGACCTCACCGCTGTCGGCGTCATAGCCGGTCACGCTCAGGGTGCCTTCACTGGTGGTGAGCTCGACCGGATCGGCCTCGGTCGCGCCGGTGATATCAGTGCCATTCACGGTGACGCTGGCGATGCCGGCATCCGCTTCCACCTGGAAGGTGTCAGTGACGGTGCCGCCGGTCGCCTCAGTGACCGACTGGTCATCCAGCGAGGTGATGGTCGGCACGCCATCGGTCGAGCCGTCGACGGTGATGGTCAGCGTGGTGCTGGAGGCATCGCCATCGGCGTCGGTGATCGTGTAGCTGAAGACGTCGGTCAGTGACGCGCCGTCATCCAGGCCCTGGACCTCGGCATTGCTGTTGTCGAGCACATAGCTGTAGCTGCCATCACTGTTGAGGGTCAGCGTGCCGTAGTCGCCGGTGACGACTGCCGCGGCATCGGCCGTGACGGTGCTGCCATCGACGTCAGTGACCGTGGTGGCGTCCGCGCCCAGGGTGTCAGCGGTGTCGGTGGCGCCGTCGATGACGTTGCCATCGAGCGCCGTGGTGGTGTCTTCGGCGATGTTGCGGGCGTCGGCGTTGGCGACCGGCGCGGTATCGAGGATCGCGATGGCCAGGCTGTCGCTGGTGCTCTGCCCGGTGATGTCGGTGACCACGACGGTGAAGCTGTCGGTGATGTCGCCGTCGGTGTGATCTTCGCTCGCGCCGTCCTCGGCGTAGGTGTAGGTCACGGTGCCCGTGTCGGCGTCGTAGCCGGTCACGCTCAGGACACCTTCGACGGTGGTGATCTCGACCGGATCGGCCTCGGTCGCGCCGGTGATATCAGTGCCATTCACGGTGACGCTGGCGATGCCGGCATCCGCTTCCACCTGGAAGGTGTCAGTGACGGTGCCGCCGGTCGCCTCAGTGACCGACTGGTCATCCAGCGAGGTGATGGTCGGCACGCCATCGGTCGAGCCGTCGACGGTGATGGTCAGCGTGGTGCTGGAGGCATCGCCATCGGCGTCGGTGATCGTGTAGCTGAAGACGTCAGCCAGGCTCTCGCCATCATCCAGCGACTGCACGGCCGGATTGGTGGTGTCGAGCACATAGCTGTAGCTGCCGTCGGCTTCGAGCGTCAGCGTGCCGTAGTCGCCGGTGACGACTGCCGCGGCATCTGCCGTGACGTCGGACGCACTGCCGCCGTCCGGCGTGACGCTGGTCACGCTGGTGGCGTCCGCGCCCAGGGTGTCGGCGGTGTCGCTGGCGCCGTCGATGACGTTGCCGTCGAGTGCCGTGGTGGTGTCTTCGCCGATGTTGCGCGTATCGGCGTTGGCCGTCGGCGCGGTATCGAGGATCGCGATGTCCAGGCTGTCGCTGGTGCTCTGCCCGGTGATGTCGGTGACCACGACGGTGAAGCTGTCGGTGATGTCGCCGTCGCTGTGATCTTCGCTCGCGCCATCCTCGGCGTAGCTGTAGGTCACGGTGCCCGTGTCGGCGTCGTAGCCGGTCACGCTCAGGACACCTTCGACGGTGGTGATCTCGACCGGATCGGCCTCGGTCGCGCCGGTGATATCAGTGCCATTCACGGTGACGCTGGCGATGCCGGCATCCGCTTCCACCTGGAAGGTGTCAGTGACGGTGCCGCCGGTCGCCTCAGTGACCGACTGGTCATCCAGCGAGGTGATGGTCGGCACGCCATCGGTCGAGCCGTCGACGGTGATGGTCAGCGTGGTGCTGGAGGCATCGCCATCGGCGTCGGTGATCGTGTAGCTGAAGACGTCGGTCAGTGACGCGCCGTCATCCAGGCCCTGGACCTCGGCATTGCTGTTGTCGAGCACATAGCTGTAGCTGCCATCACTGTTGAGGGTCAGCGTGCCGTAGTCGCCGGTGACGACTGCGGCGGCATCGGCCGTGACGTCGGATGCACTCCCGCCGTCCGGCGTGACGCTGGTCACGCTGGTGGCGTCCGCGCCCAGGGTGTCGGCGGTGTCGCTGGCGCCGTCGATGACGTTGCCGTCGAGTGCCGTGGTGGTGTCCTCACCGATGTTGCGCGTATCGGCGTTGGCGACCGGCGCGGTATCGAGGATCGCGATGTCCAGGCTGTCGCTGGTGCTCTGCCCGGTGATGTCGGTGACCACGACCGCGAAGCTGTCGGTGATGTCGCCGCCGGTGTGATCTTCGCTCGCGCCATCCTCGGCGTAGCTGTAGGTCACGGTGCCCGTGTCGGCGTCGTAGCCGGTCACGCTCAGGACACCTTCGACGGTGGTGATCTCGACCGGATCGGCCTCGGTCGCGCCGGTGATATCAGTGCCATTCACGGTGACGCTGGCGATGCCGGCATCCGCTTCCACCTGGAAGGTGTCAGTGACGGTGCCGCCGGTCGCCTCAGTGACCGACTGGTCATCCAGCGAGGTGATGGTCGGCACGCCATCGGTCGAGCCGTCGACGGTGATGGTCAGCGTGGTGCTGGAGGCATCGCCATCGGCGTCGGTGATCGTGTAGCTGAAGACGTCAGCCAGGCTCTCGCCATCATCCAGCGACTGCACGGCCGGATTGGTGGTGTCGAGCACATAGCTGTAGCTGCCGTCGGCTTCGAGCGTCAGCGTGCCGTAGTCGCCGGTGACGACTGCCGCGGCATCTGCCGTGACGTCGGACGCACTGCCGCCGTCCGGCGTGACGCTGGTCACGCTGGTGGCGTCCGCGCCCAGGGTGTCGGCGGTGTCGCTGGCGCCGTCGATGACGTTGCCGTCGAGTGCCGTGGTGGTGTCTTCGCCGATGTTGCGCGTATCGGCGTTGGCCGTCGGCGCGGTATCGAGGATCGCGATGTCCAGGCTGTCGCTGGTGCTCTGCCCGGTGATGTCGGTGACCACGACGGTGAAGCTGTCGGTGATGTCGCCGTCGCTGTGATCTTCGCTCGCGCCATCCTCGGCGTAGCTGTAGGTCACGGTGCCCGTGTCGGCGTCGTAGCCGGTCACGCTCAGGACACCTTCGACGGTGGTGATCTCGACCGGATCGGCCTCGGTCGCGCCGGTGATATCAGTGCCATTCACGGTGACGCTGGCGATGCCGGCATCCGCTTCCACCTGGAAGGTGTCAGTGACGGTGCCGCCGGTCGCCTCAGTGACCGACTGGTCATCCAGCGAGGTGATGGTCGGCACGCCATCGGTCGAGCCGTCGACGGTGATGGTCAGCGTGGTGCTGGAGGCATCGCCATCGGCGTCGGTGATCGTGTAGCTGAAGACGTCGGTCAGTGACGCGCCGTCATCCAGGCCCTGGACCTCGGCATTGCTGTTGTCGAGCACATAGCTGTAGCTGCCATCACTGTTGAGGGTCAGCGTGCCGTAGTCGCCGGTGACGACTGCGGCGGCATCGGCCGTGACGTCGGATGCACTCCCGCCGTCCGGCGTGACGCTGGTCACGCTGGTGGCGTCCGCGCCCAGGGTGTCGGCGGTGTCGCTGGCGCCGTCGATGACGTTGCCATCGAGCGCCGTGGTGGTGTCTTCGGCGATGTTGCGGGCGTCGGCGTTGGCGACCGGCGCGGTATCGAGGATCGCGATGGCCAGGCTGTCGCTGGTGCTCTGCCCGGTGATGTCGGTGACCACGACGGTGAAGCTGTCGGTGATGTCGCCGTCGGTGTGATCTTCGCTCGCACCATCCTCGACGTAGCTGTAGGTCACGGTGCCCGTGTCGGCGTCGTAGCCGGTCACGCTCAGGACACCTTCGACGGTGGTGATCTCGACCGGATCGGTCTCGGTCGCGCCGGTGATATCAGTACCATTCACGGTGACGCTGGCGATGCCGGCATCCGCTTCCACCTGGAAGGTGTCAGTGACGGTGCCGCCGGTCGCCTCAGTGACCGACTGGTCATCCAGCGAGGTGATCGTCGGTACGCCATCGGTCGAGCCGTCGACGGTGATGGTCAGCGTGGTGCTGGAGGTGTCGCCATCGGCGTCGGTGATCGTGTAGCTGAAGACGTCGGTCAGTGACGCGCCGTCATCCAGGCCCTGGACCTCGGCATTGCTGTTGTCGAGCACATAGCTGTAGCTGCCGTCGGCTTCGAGCGTCAGCGTGCCGTAGTCGCCGGTGACGACTGCCGCGGCATCGGCCGTGACGGTGCTGCCATCGACGTCAGTGACCGTGGTGGCGTCCGCGCCCAGGGTGTCAGCGGTGTCGGTGGCGCCGTCGATGACGTTGCCATCGAGCGCCGTGGTGGTGTCTTCGGCGATGTTGCGGGCGTCGGCGTTGGCGACCGGCGCGGTATCGAGGATCGCGATGTCCAGGCTGTCGCTGCTGCTCTGCCCGGTGATGTCGGTGACCACGACGGTGAAGCTGTCGGTGATGTCGCCGTCGGTGTGATCTTCGCTCGCGCCGTCCTCGGCGTAGGTGTAGGTCACGGTGCCCGTGTCGGCGTCGTAGCCGGTCACGCTCAGGACACCTTCGACGGTGGTGATCTCGACCGGATCGGCCTCGGTCGCGCCGGTGATATCAGTGCCATTCACGGTGACGCTGGCGATGCCGGCATCCGCTTCCACCTGGAAGGTGTCAGTGACGGTGCCGCCGGTCGCCTCAGTGACCGACTGGTCATCCAGCGAGGTGATGGTCGGCACGCCATCGGTCGAGCCGTCGACGGTGATGGTCAGCGTGGTGCTGGAGGCATCGCCATCGGCGTCGGTGATCGTGTAGCTGAAGACGTCAGCCAGGCTCTCGCCATCATCCAGCGACTGCACGGCCGGATTGGTGGTGTCGAGCACATAGCTGTAGCTGCCGTCGGCTTCGAGCGTCAGCGTGCCGTAGTCGCCGGTGACGACTGCCGCGGCATCTGCCGTGACGTCGGACGCACTGCCGCCGTCCGGCGTGACGCTGGTCACGCTGGTGGCGTCCGCGCCCAGGGTGTCGGCGGTGTCGCTGGCGCCGTCGATGACGTTGCCGTCGAGTGCCGTGGTGGTGTCTTCGCCGATGTTGCGCGTATCGGCGTTGGCCGTCGGCGCGGTATCGAGGATCGCGATGTCCAGGCTGTCGCTGGTGCTCTGCCCGGTGATGTCGGTGACCACGACGGTGAAGCTGTCGGTGATGTCGCCGTCGCTGTGATCTTCGCTCGCGCCATCCTCGGCGTAGCTGTAGGTCACGGTGCCCGTGTCGGCGTCGTAGCCGGTCACGCTCAGGACACCTTCGACGGTGGTGATCTCGACCGGATCGGCCTCGGTCGCGCCGGTGATATCAGTGCCATTCACGGTGACGCTGGCGATGCCGGCATCCGCTTCCACCTGGAAGGTGTCAGTGACGGTGCCGCCGGTCGCCTCAGTGACCGACTGGTCATCCAGCGAGGTGATGGTCGGCACGCCATCGGTCGAGCCGTCGACGGTGATGGTCAGCGTGGTGCTGGAGGCATCGCCATCGGCGTCGGTGATCGTGTAGCTGAAGACGTCGGTCAGTGACGCGCCGTCATCCAGGCCCTGGACCTCGGCATTGCTGTTGTCGAGCACATAGCTGTAGCTGCCATCACTGTTGAGGGTCAGCGTGCCGTAGTCGCCGGTGACGACTGCGGCGGCATCGGCCGTGACGTCGGATGCACTCCCGCCGTCCGGCGTGACGCTGGTCACGCTGGTGGCGTCCGCGCCCAGGGTGTCGGCGGTGTCGCTGGCGCCGTCGATGACGTTGCCGTCGAGTGCCGTGGTGGTGTCCTCACCGATGTTGCGCGTATCGGCGTTGGCGACCGGCGCGGTATCGAGGATCGCGATGTCCAGGCTGTCGCTGGTGCTCTGCCCGGTGATGTCGGTGACCACGACCGCGAAGCTGTCGGTGATGTCGCCGCCGGTGTGATCTTCGCTCGCGCCATCCTCGGCGTAGCTGTAGGTCACGGTGCCCGTGTCGGCGTCGTAGCCGGTCACGCTCAGGACACCTTCGACGGTGGTGATCTCGACCGGATCGGCCTCGGTCGCGCCGGTGATATCAGTGCCATTCACGGTGACGCTGGCGATGCCGGCATCCGCTTCCACCTGGAAGGTGTCAGTGACGGTGCCGCCGGTCGCCTCAGTGACCGACTGGTCATCCAGCGAGGTGATGGTCGGCACGCCATCGGTCGAGCCGTCGACGGTGATGGTCAGCGTGGTGCTGGAGGCATCGCCATCGGCGTCGGTGATCGTGTAGCTGAAGACGTCAGCCAGGCTCTCGCCATCATCCAGCGACTGCACGGCCGGATTGGTGGTGTCGAGCACATAGCTGTAGCTGCCGTCGGCTTCGAGCGTCAGCGTGCCGTAGTCGCCGGTGACGACTGCCGCGGCATCTGCCGTGACGTCGGACGCACTGCCGCCGTCCGGCGTGACGCTGGTCACGCTGGTGGCGTCCGCGCCCAGGGTGTCGGCGGTGTCGCTGGCGCCGTCGATGACGTTGCCGTCGAGTGCCGTGGTGGTGTCTTCGCCGATGTTGCGCGTATCGGCGTTGGCCGTCGGCGCGGTATCGAGGATCGCGATGTCCAGGCTGTCGCTGGTGCTCTGCCCGGTGATGTCGGTGACCACGACGGTGAAGCTGTCGGTGATGTCGCCGTCGCTGTGATCTTCGCTCGCGCCATCCTCGGCGTAGCTGTAGGTCACGGTGCCCGTGTCGGCGTCGTAGCCGGTCACGCTCAGGACACCTTCGACGGTGGTGATCTCGACCGGATCGGCCTCGGTCGCGCCGGTGATATCAGTGCCATTCACGGTGACGCTGGCGATGCCGGCATCCGCTTCCACCTGGAAGGTGTCAGTGACGGTGCCGCCGGTCGCCTCAGTGACCGACTGGTCATCCAGCGAGGTGATGGTCGGCACGCCATCGGTCGAGCCGTCGACGGTGATGGTCAGCGTGGTGCTGGAGGCATCGCCATCGGCGTCGGTGATCGTGTAGCTGAAGACGTCGGTCAGTGACGCGCCGTCATCCAGGCCCTGGACCTCGGCATTGCTGTTGTCGAGCACATAGCTGTAGCTGCCATCACTGTTGAGGGTCAGCGTGCCGTAGTCGCCGGTGACGACTGCCGCGGCATCGGCCGTGACGGTGCTGCCATCGACGTCAGTGACCGTGGTGGCGTCCGCGCCCAGGGTGTCAGCGGTGTCGGTGGCGCCGTCGATGACGTTGCCATCGAGCGCCGTGGTGGTGTCTTCGGCGATGTTGCGGGCGTCGGCGTTGGCGACCGGCGCGGTATCGAGGATCGCGATGGCCAGGCTGTCGCTGGTGCTCTGCCCGGTGATGTCGGTGACCACGACGGTGAAGCTGTCGGTGATGTCGCCGTCGGTGTGATCTTCGCTCGCACCATCCTCGACGTAGCTGTAGGTCACGGTGCCCGTGTCGGCGTCGTAGCCGGTCACGCTCAGGACACCTTCGACGGTGGTGATCTCGACCGGATCGGTCTCGGTCGCGCCGGTGATATCAGTACCATTCACGGTGACGCTGGCGATGCCGGCATCCGCTTCCACCTGGAAGGTGTCAGTGACGGTGCCGCCGGTCGCCTCAGTGACCGACTGGTCATCCAGCGAGGTGATCGTCGGTACGCCATCGGTCGAGCCGTCGACGGTGATGGTCAGCGTGGTGCTGGAGGTGTCGCCATCGGCGTCGGTGATCGTGTAGCTGAAGACGTCGGTCAGTGACGCGCCGTCATCCAGGCCCTGGACCTCGGCATTGCTGTTGTCGAGCACATAGCTGTAGCTGCCGTCGGCTTCGAGCGTCAGCGTGCCGTAGTCGCCGGTGACGACTGCCGCGGCATCGGCCGTGACGGTGCTGCCATCGACGTCAGTGACCGTGGTGGCGTCCGCGCCCAGGGTGTCAGCGGTGTCGGTGGCGCCGTCGATGACGTTGCCATCGAGCGCCGTGGTGGTGTCTTCGGCGATGTTGCGGGCGTCGGCGTTGGCGACCGGCGCGGTATCGAGGATCGCGATGTCCAGGCTGTCGCTGCTGCTCTGCCCGGTGATGTCGGTGACCACGACGGTGAAGCTGTCGGTGATGTCGCCGTCGGTGTGATCTTCGCTCGCGCCGTCCTCGGCGTAGGTGTAGGTCACGGTGCCCGTGTCGGCGTCGTAGCCGGTCACGCTCAGGACACCTTCGACGGTGGTGATCTCGACCGGATCGGCCTCGGTCGCGCCGGTGATATCAGTGCCATTCACGGTGACGCTGGCGATGCCGGCATCCGCTTCCACCTGGAAGGTGTCAGTGACGGTGCCGCCGGTCGCCTCAGTGACCGACTGGTCATCCAGCGAGGTGATGGTCGGCACGCCATCGGTCGAGCCGTCGACGGTGATGGTCAGCGTGGTGCTGGAGGCATCGCCATCGGCGTCGGTGATCGTGTAGCTGAAGACGTCAGCCAGGCTCTCGCCATCATCCAGCGACTGCACGGCCGGATTGGTGGTGTCGAGCACATAGCTGTAGCTGCCGTCGGCTTCGAGCGTCAGCGTGCCGTAGTCGCCGGTGACGACTGCCGCGGCATCTGCCGTGACGTCGGACGCACTGCCGCCGTCCGGCGTGACGCTGGTCACGCTGGTGGCGTCCGCGCCCAGGGTGTCGGCGGTGTCGCTGGCGCCGTCGATGACGTTGCCGTCGAGTGCCGTGGTGGTGTCTTCGCCGATGTTGCGCGTATCGGCGTTGGCCGTCGGCGCGGTATCGAGGATCGCGATGTCCAGGCTGTCGCTGGTGCTCTGCCCGGTGATGTCGGTGACCACGACGGTGAAGCTGTCGGTGATGTCGCCGTCGCTGTGATCTTCGCTCGCGCCATCCTCGGCGTAGCTGTAGGTCACGGTGCCCGTGTCGGCGTCGTAGCCGGTCACGCTCAGGACACCTTCGACGGTGGTGATCTCGACCGGATCGGCCTCGGTCGCGCCGGTGATATCAGTGCCATTCACGGTGACGCTGGCGATGCCGGCATCCGCTTCCACCTGGAAGGTGTCAGTGACGGTGCCGCCGGTCGCCTCAGTGACCGACTGGTCATCCAGCGAGGTGATGGTCGGCACGCCATCGGTCGAGCCGTCGACGGTGATGGTCAGCGTGGTGCTGGAGGCATCGCCATCGGCGTCGGTGATCGTGTAGCTGAAGACGTCGGTCAGTGACGCGCCGTCATCCAGGCCCTGGACCTCGGCATTGCTGTTGTCGAGCACATAGCTGTAGCTGCCATCACTGTTGAGGGTCAGCGTGCCGTAGTCGCCGGTGACGACTGCGGCGGCATCGGCCGTGACGTCGGATGCACTCCCGCCGTCCGGCGTGACGCTGGTCACGCTGGTGGCGTCCGCGCCCAGGGTGTCGGCGGTGTCGCTGGCGCCGTCGATGACGTTGCCGTCGAGTGCCGTGGTGGTGTCCTCACCGATGTTGCGCGTATCGGCGTTGGCGACCGGCGCGGTATCGAGGATCGCGATGTCCAGGCTGTCGCTGGTGCTCTGCCCGGTGATGTCGGTGACCACGACCGCGAAGCTGTCGGTGATGTCGCCGCCGGTGTGATCTTCGCTCGCGCCATCCTCGGCGTAGCTGTAGGTCACGGTGCCCGTGTCGGCGTCGTAGCCGGTCACGCTCAGGACACCTTCGACGGTGGTGATCTCGACCGGATCGGCCTCGGTCGCGCCGGTGATATCAGTGCCATTCACGGTGACGCTGGCGATGCCGGCATCCGCTTCCACCTGGAAGGTGTCAGTGACGGTGCCGCCGGTCGCCTCAGTGACCGACTGGTCATCCAGCGAGGTGATGGTCGGCACGCCATCGGTCGAGCCGTCGACGGTGATGGTCAGCGTGGTGCTGGAGGCATCGCCATCGGCGTCGGTGATCGTGTAGCTGAAGACGTCAGCCAGGCTCTCGCCATCATCCAGCGACTGCACGGCCGGATTGGTGGTGTCGAGCACATAGCTGTAGCTGCCGTCGGCTTCGAGCGTCAGCGTGCCGTAGTCGCCGGTGACGACTGCCGCGGCATCTGCCGTGACGTCGGACGCACTGCCGCCGTCCGGCGTGACGCTGGTCACGCTGGTGGCGTCCGCGCCCAGGGTGTCGGCGGTGTCGCTGGCGCCGTCGATGACGTTGCCGTCGAGTGCCGTGGTGGTGTCTTCGCCGATGTTGCGCGTATCGGCGTTGGCCGTCGGCGCGGTATCGAGGATCGCGATGTCCAGGCTGTCGCTGGTGCTCTGCCCGGTGATGTCGGTGACCACGACGGTGAAGCTGTCGGTGATGTCGCCGTCGCTGTGATCTTCGCTCGCGCCATCCTCGGCGTAGCTGTAGGTCACGGTGCCCGTGTCGGCGTCGTAGCCGGTCACGCTCAGGACACCTTCGACGGTGGTGATCTCGACCGGATCGGCCTCGGTCGCGCCGGTGATATCAGTGCCATTCACGGTGACGCTGGCGATGCCGGCATCCGCTTCCACCTGGAAGGTGTCAGTGACGGTGCCGCCGGTCGCCTCAGTGACCGACTGGTCATCCAGCGAGGTGATGGTCGGCACGCCATCGGTCGAGCCGTCGACGGTGATGGTCAGCGTGGTGCTGGAGGCATCGCCATCGGCGTCGGTGATCGTGTAGCTGAAGACGTCGGTCAGTGACGCGCCGTCATCCAGGCCCTGGACCTCGGCATTGCTGTTGTCGAGCACATAGCTGTAGCTGCCATCACTGTTGAGGGTCAGCGTGCCGTAGTCGCCGGTGACGACTGCGGCGGCATCGGCCGTGACGTCGGATGCACTCCCGCCGTCCGGCGTGACGCTGGTCACGCTGGTGGCGTCCGCGCCCAGGGTGTCGGCGGTGTCGCTGGCGCCGTCGATGACGTTGCCATCGAGCGCCGTGGTGGTGTCTTCGGCGATGTTGCGGGCGTCGGCGTTGGCGACCGGCGCGGTATCGAGGATCGCGATGGCCAGGCTGTCGCTGGTGCTCTGCCCGGTGATGTCGGTGACCACGACGGTGAAGCTGTCGGTGATGTCGCCGTCGGTGTGATCTTCGCTCGCACCATCCTCGACGTAGCTGTAGGTCACGGTGCCCGTGTCGGCGTCGTAGCCGGTCACGCTCAGGACACCTTCGACGGTGGTGATCTCGACCGGATCGGTCTCGGTCGCGCCGGTGATATCAGTACCATTCACGGTGACGCTGGCGATGCCGGCATCCGCTTCCACCTGGAAGGTGTCAGTGACGGTGCCGCCGGTCGCCTCAGTGACCGACTGGTCATCCAGCGAGGTGATCGTCGGTACGCCATCGGTCGAGCCGTCGACGGTGATGGTCAGCGTGGTGCTGGAGGTGTCGCCATCGGCGTCGGTGATCGTGTAGCTGAAGACGTCGGTCAGTGACGCGCCGTCATCCAGGCCCTGGACCTCGGCATTGCTGTTGTCGAGCACATAGCTGTAGCTGCCGTCGGCTTCGAGCGTCAGCGTGCCGTAGTCGCCGGTGACGACTGCCGCGGCATCGGCCGTGACGGTGCTGCCATCGACGTCAGTGACCGTGGTGGCGTCCGCGCCCAGGGTGTCAGCGGTGTCGGTGGCGCCGTCGATGACGTTGCCATCGAGCGCCGTGGTGGTGTCTTCGGCGATGTTGCGGGCGTCGGCGTTGGCGACCGGCGCGGTATCGAGGATCGCGATGTCCAGGCTGTCGCTGCTGCTCTGCCCGGTGATGTCGGTGACCACGACGGTGAAGCTGTCGGTGATGTCGCCGTCGGTGTGATCTTCGCTCGCGCCGTCCTCGGCGTAGGTGTAGGTCACGGTGCCCGTGTCGGCGTCGTAGCCGGTCACGCTCAGGACACCTTCGACGGTGGTGATCTCGACCGGATCGGCCTCGGTCGCGCCGGTGATATCAGTGCCATTCACGGTGACGCTGGCGATGCCGGCATCCGCTTCCACCTGGAAGGTGTCAGTGACGGTGCCGCCGGTCGCCTCAGTGACCGACTGGTCATCCAGCGAGGTGATGGTCGGCACGCCATCGGTCGAGCCGTCGACGGTGATGGTCAGCGTGGTGCTGGAGGCATCGCCATCGGCGTCGGTGATCGTGTAGCTGAAGACGTCAGCCAGGCTCTCGCCATCATCCAGCGACTGCACGGCCGGATTGGTGGTGTCGAGCACATAGCTGTAGCTGCCGTCGGCTTCGAGCGTCAGCGTGCCGTAGTCGCCGGTGACGACTGCCGCGGCATCTGCCGTGACGTCGGACGCACTGCCGCCGTCCGGCGTGACGCTGGTCACGCTGGTGGCGTCCGCGCCCAGGGTGTCGGCGGTGTCGCTGGCGCCGTCGATGACGTTGCCGTCGAGTGCCGTGGTGGTGTCTTCGCCGATGTTGCGCGTATCGGCGTTGGCCGTCGGCGCGGTATCGAGGATCGCGATGTCCAGGCTGTCGCTGGTGCTCTGCCCGGTGATGTCGGTGACCACGACGGTGAAGCTGTCGGTGATGTCGCCGTCGCTGTGATCTTCGCTCGCGCCATCCTCGGCGTAGCTGTAGGTCACGGTGCCCGTGTCGGCGTCGTAGCCGGTCACGCTCAGGACACCTTCGACGGTGGTGATCTCGACCGGATCGGCCTCGGTCGCGCCGGTGATATCAGTGCCATTCACGGTGACGCTGGCGATGCCGGCATCCGCTTCCACCTGGAAGGTGTCAGTGACGGTGCCGCCGGTCGCCTCAGTGACCGACTGGTCATCCAGCGAGGTGATGGTCGGCACGCCATCGGTCGAGCCGTCGACGGTGATGGTCAGCGTGGTGCTGGAGGCATCGCCATCGGCGTCGGTGATCGTGTAGCTGAAGACGTCGGTCAGTGACGCGCCGTCATCCAGGCCCTGGACCTCGGCATTGCTGTTGTCGAGCACATAGCTGTAGCTGCCATCACTGTTGAGGGTCAGCGTGCCGTAGTCGCCGGTGACGACTGCGGCGGCATCGGCCGTGACGTCGGATGCACTCCCGCCGTCCGGCGTGACGCTGGTCACGCTGGTGGCGTCCGCGCCCAGGGTGTCGGCGGTGTCGCTGGCGCCGTCGATGACGTTGCCGTCGAGTGCCGTGGTGGTGTCCTCACCGATGTTGCGCGTATCGGCGTTGGCGACCGGCGCGGTATCGAGGATCGCGATGTCCAGGCTGTCGCTGGTGCTCTGCCCGGTGATGTCGGTGACCACGACCGCGAAGCTGTCGGTGATGTCGCCGCCGGTGTGATCTTCGCTCGCGCCATCCTCGGCGTAGCTGTAGGTCACGGTGCCCGTGTCGGCGTCGTAGCCGGTCACGCTCAGGACACCTTCGACGGTGGTGATCTCGACCGGATCGGCCTCGGTCGCGCCGGTGATATCAGTGCCATTCACGGTGACGCTGGCGATGCCGGCATCCGCTTCCACCTGGAAGGTGTCAGTGACGGTGCCGCCGGTCGCCTCAGTGACCGACTGGTCATCCAGCGAGGTGATGGTCGGCACGCCATCGGTCGAGCCGTCGACGGTGATGGTCAGCGTGGTGCTGGAGGCATCGCCATCGGCGTCGGTGATCGTGTAGCTGAAGACGTCAGCCAGGCTCTCGCCATCATCCAGCGACTGCACGGCCGGATTGGTGGTGTCGAGCACATAGCTGTAGCTGCCGTCGGCTTCGAGCGTCAGCGTGCCGTAGTCGCCGGTGACGACTGCCGCGGCATCTGCCGTGACGTCGGACGCACTGCCGCCGTCCGGCGTGACGCTGGTCACGCTGGTGGCGTCCGCGCCCAGGGTGTCGGCGGTGTCGCTGGCGCCGTCGATGACGTTGCCGTCGAGTGCCGTGGTGGTGTCTTCGCCGATGTTGCGCGTATCGGCGTTGGCCGTCGGCGCGGTATCGAGGATCGCGATGTCCAGGCTGTCGCTGGTGCTCTGCCCGGTGATGTCGGTGACCACGACGGTGAAGCTGTCGGTGATGTCGCCGTCGCTGTGATCTTCGCTCGCGCCATCCTCGGCGTAGCTGTAGGTCACGGTGCCCGTGTCGGCGTCGTAGCCGGTCACGCTCAGGACACCTTCGACGGTGGTGATCTCGACCGGATCGGCCTCGGTCGCGCCGGTGATATCAGTGCCATTCACGGTGACGCTGGCGATGCCGGCATCCGCTTCCACCTGGAAGGTGTCAGTGACGGTGCCGCCGGTCGCCTCAGTGACCGACTGGTCATCCAGCGAGGTGATGGTCGGCACGCCATCGGTCGAGCCGTCGACGGTGATGGTCAGCGTGGTGCTGGAGGCATCGCCATCGGCGTCGGTGATCGTGTAGCTGAAGACGTCGGTCAGTGACGCGCCGTCATCCAGGCCCTGGACCTCGGCATTGCTGTTGTCGAGCACATAGCTGTAGCTGCCATCACTGTTGAGGGTCAGCGTGCCGTAGTCGCCGGTGACGACTGCCGCGGCATCGGCCGTGACGGTGCTGCCATCGACGTCAGTGACCGTGGTGGCGTCCGCGCCCAGGGTGTCAGCGGTGTCGGTGGCGCCGTCGATGACGTTGCCATCGAGCGCCGTGGTGGTGTCTTCGGCGATGTTGCGGGCGTCGGCGTTGGCGACCGGCGCGGTATCGAGGATCGCGATGGCCAGGCTGTCGCTGGTGCTCTGCCCGGTGATGTCGGTGACCACGACGGTGAAGCTGTCGGTGATGTCGCCGTCGGTGTGATCTTCGCTCGCACCATCCTCGACGTAGCTGTAGGTCACGGTGCCCGTGTCGGCGTCGTAGCCGGTCACGCTCAGGACACCTTCGACGGTGGTGATCTCGACCGGATCGGTCTCGGTCGCGCCGGTGATATCAGTACCATTCACGGTGACGCTGGCGATGCCGGCATCCGCTTCCACCTGGAAGGTGTCAGTGACGGTGCCGCCGGTCGCCTCAGTGACCGACTGGTCATCCAGCGAGGTGATCGTCGGTACGCCATCGGTCGAGCCGTCGACGGTGATGGTCAGCGTGGTGCTGGAGGTGTCGCCATCGGCGTCGGTGATCGTGTAGCTGAAGACGTCGGTCAGTGACGCGCCGTCATCCAGGCCCTGGACCTCGGCATTGCTGTTGTCGAGCACATAGCTGTAGCTGCCGTCGGCTTCGAGCGTCAGCGTGCCGTAGTCGCCGGTGACGACTGCCGCGGCATCGGCCGTGACGGTGCTGCCATCGACGTCAGTGACCGTGGTGGCGTCCGCGCCCAGGGTGTCAGCGGTGTCGGTGGCGCCGTCGATGACGTTGCCATCGAGCGCCGTGGTGGTGTCTTCGGCGATGTTGCGGGCGTCGGCGTTGGCGACCGGCGCGGTATCGAGGATCGCGATGTCCAGGCTGTCGCTGCTGCTCTGCCCGGTGATGTCGGTGACCACGACGGTGAAGCTGTCGGTGATGTCGCCGTCGGTGTGATCTTCGCTCGCGCCGTCCTCGGCGTAGGTGTAGGTCACGGTGCCCGTGTCGGCGTCGTAGCCGGTCACGCTCAGGACACCTTCGACGGTGGTGATCTCGACCGGATCGGCCTCGGTCGCGCCGGTGATATCAGTGCCATTCACGGTGACGCTGGCGATGCCGGCATCCGCTTCCACCTGGAAGGTGTCAGTGACGGTGCCGCCGGTCGCCTCAGTGACCGACTGGTCATCCAGCGAGGTGATGGTCGGCACGCCATCGGTCGAGCCGTCGACGGTGATGGTCAGCGTGGTGCTGGAGGCATCGCCATCGGCGTCGGTGATCGTGTAGCTGAAGACGTCAGCCAGGCTCTCGCCATCATCCAGCGACTGCACGGCCGGATTGGTGGTGTCGAGCACATAGCTGTAGCTGCCGTCGGCTTCGAGCGTCAGCGTGCCGTAGTCGCCGGTGACGACTGCCGCGGCATCTGCCGTGACGTCGGACGCACTGCCGCCGTCCGGCGTGACGCTGGTCACGCTGGTGGCGTCCGCGCCCAGGGTGTCGGCGGTGTCGCTGGCGCCGTCGATGACGTTGCCGTCGAGTGCCGTGGTGGTGTCTTCGCCGATGTTGCGCGTATCGGCGTTGGCCGTCGGCGCGGTATCGAGGATCGCGATGTCCAGGCTGTCGCTGGTGCTCTGCCCGGTGATGTCGGTGACCACGACGGTGAAGCTGTCGGTGATGTCGCCGTCGCTGTGATCTTCGCTCGCGCCATCCTCGGCGTAGCTGTAGGTCACGGTGCCCGTGTCGGCGTCGTAGCCGGTCACGCTCAGGACACCTTCGACGGTGGTGATCTCGACCGGATCGGCCTCGGTCGCGCCGGTGATATCAGTGCCATTCACGGTGACGCTGGCGATGCCGGCATCCGCTTCCACCTGGAAGGTGTCAGTGACGGTGCCGCCGGTCGCCTCAGTGACCGACTGGTCATCCAGCGAGGTGATGGTCGGCACGCCATCGGTCGAGCCGTCGACGGTGATGGTCAGCGTGGTGCTGGAGGCATCGCCATCGGCGTCGGTGATCGTGTAGCTGAAGACGTCGGTCAGTGACGCGCCGTCATCCAGGCCCTGGACCTCGGCATTGCTGTTGTCGAGCACATAGCTGTAGCTGCCATCACTGTTGAGGGTCAGCGTGCCGTAGTCGCCGGTGACGACTGCGGCGGCATCGGCCGTGACGTCGGATGCACTCCCGCCGTCCGGCGTGACGCTGGTCACGCTGGTGGCGTCCGCGCCCAGGGTGTCGGCGGTGTCGCTGGCGCCGTCGATGACGTTGCCGTCGAGTGCCGTGGTGGTGTCCTCACCGATGTTGCGCGTATCGGCGTTGGCGACCGGCGCGGTATCGAGGATCGCGATGTCCAGGCTGTCGCTGGTGCTCTGCCCGGTGATGTCGGTGACCACGACCGCGAAGCTGTCGGTGATGTCGCCGCCGGTGTGATCTTCGCTCGCGCCATCCTCGGCGTAGCTGTAGGTCACGGTGCCCGTGTCGGCGTCGTAGCCGGTCACGCTCAGGACACCTTCGACGGTGGTGATCTCGACCGGATCGGCCTCGGTCGCGCCGGTGATATCAGTGCCATTCACGGTGACGCTGGCGATGCCGGCATCCGCTTCCACCTGGAAGGTGTCAGTGACGGTGCCGCCGGTCGCCTCAGTGACCGACTGGTCATCCAGCGAGGTGATGGTCGGCACGCCATCGGTCGAGCCGTCGACGGTGATGGTCAGCGTGGTGCTGGAGGCATCGCCATCGGCGTCGGTGATCGTGTAGCTGAAGACGTCAGCCAGGCTCTCGCCATCATCCAGCGACTGCACGGCCGGATTGGTGGTGTCGAGCACATAGCTGTAGCTGCCGTCGGCTTCGAGCGTCAGCGTGCCGTAGTCGCCGGTGACGACTGCCGCGGCATCGGCCGTGACGGTGCTGCCATCGACGTCAGTGACCGTGGTGGCGTCCGCGCCCAGGGTGTCAGCGGTGTCGGTGGCGCCGTCGATGACGTTGCCATCGAGCGCCGTGGTGGTGTCTTCGGCGATGTTGCGGGCGTCGGCGTTGGCGACCGGCGCGGTATCGAGGATCGCGATGTCCAGGCTGTCGCTGCTGCTCTGCCCGGTGATGTCGGTGACCACGACGGTGAAGCTGTCGGTGATGTCGCCGTCGGTGTGATCTTCGCTCGCGCCGTCCTCGGCGTAGGTGTAGGTCACGGTGCCCGTGTCGGCGTCGTAGCCGGTCACGCTCAGGACACCTTCGACGGTGGTGATCTCGACCGGATCGGCCTCGGTCGCGCCGGTGATATCAGTGCCATTCACGGTGACGCTGGCGATGCCGGCATCCGCTTCCACCTGGAAGGTGTCAGTGACGGTGCCGCCGGTCGCCTCAGTGACCGACTGGTCATCCAGCGAGGTGAGGGTCGGCGCCGAGTCATCCACGCCGGTGATGACGATGTCGACCGTGGTGGTCGAGCCATCGCTGAGCTCGACCACGAACGACTGGCTGACAGTGTCACCGTCATTCAACCCCTGAACGACAGCGGCTTCGTTATCGAGGGTGTAGGTCCACTCCCCTGCCTCGTTGACGCTGAAAGTGCCGTAATCATCGCTTTGGGTGCCAGCGACAACATCAGTACTTTCGACATCGACAAGCGCGCCTGAAGCTTCGGTAACGCCATCCTCCGTTACCTCTCCAGAATCGCCGCCAATCAGGGCGCCCACGTCATTGCTGGTCGCGGTGTTGCCGGCCGGATCGGTGACAGAAGCCTCGACACTGTACTCGCCTTCGCTCAGCGGGGTCTCGGCATCGACGCTATAGGTACCGTTCTCGACAGTGGCGGTGACAGTCTGTTCATTGCCCTCGCTGTCGGTGATGACCAGGGTGACGGTGCTGCCATCGTCGGCGTCGGTGGTACCGACGATGGTCGGCGTGGTGTCGGAGGTCAGCGCGGGGGCATCGACGGTCAACGCCGGCGCACTTGCGTCGATCTCGCCCACGTCGTTGCTGGTCGCTGTGTTGCCGGCCGTGTCGGTGACCGAGGCCTCGACGCTGTATTCGCCTTCGCTCAGCGGCGTCTCGGCGTCGACGCTGTAGGTGCCGTTCTCGACGGTGGCGGTGACGGTCTGCTCGTTGCCGTCGCTGTCGGTGATGACCAGGGTGACGGTGCTGCCATCGTCGGCATCGGTGGTGCCGACGATGGTCGGCGTGGTGTCGGAGGTCAGCGCCGGGGCATCGACGGTCAACGCCGGCGCGCTCGCGTCGATCTCGCCCACGTCATTGCTGGTCGCTGTGTTGCCGGCCGGATCGGTGACCGAGGCCTCGACGCTGTACTCGCCTTCGCTCAGCGGTGTCTCGGCATCGACGCTGTAGGTGCCGTTCTCCACGGTGGCGGTGACGGTCTGCTCGTTACCATCGCTGTCAGTGATGACCAGGGTGACGGTGCTGCCGTCTTCGGCATCAGTGGTACCGACGATGGTCGGCGTGGTGTCGGAGGTCAGCGCGGGGGCATCGACGGTCAACGCCGGCGCACTTGCGTCGATCTCGCCCACGTCGTTGCTGGTCGCTGTGTTGCCGGCCGTGTCGGTGACCGAGGCCTCGACGCTGTATTCGCCTTCGCTCAGCGGCGTCTCGGCGTCGACGCTGTAGGTGCCGTTCTCGACGGTGGCGGTGACGGTCTGCTCGTTGCCGTCGCTGTCGGTGATGACCAGGGTGACGGTGCTGCCATCGTCGGCATCGGTGGTGCCGACGATGGTCGGCGTGGTGTCGGAGGTCAGCGCCGGGGCATCGACGGTCAACGCCGGCGCGCTCGCGTCGATCTCGCCCACGTCATTGCTGGTCGCTGTGTTGCCGGCCGGATCGGTGACCGAGGCCTCGACGCTGTACTCGCCTTCGCTCAGCGGTGTCTCGGCATCGACGCTGTAGGTGCCGTTCTCCACGGTGGCGGTGACGGTCTGCTCGTTACCATCGCTGTCAGTGATGACCAGGGTGACGGTGCTGCCGTCTTCGGCATCAGTGGTACCGACGATGGTCGGCGTGGTGTCGGAGGTCAGCGCGGGGGCATCGACGGTCAACGCCGGCGCACTTGCGTCGATCTCGCCCACGTCGTTGCTGGTCGCTGTGTTGCCGGCCGTGTCGGTGACCGAGGCCTCGACGCTGTATTCGCCTTCGCTCAGCGGCGTCTCGGCGTCGACGCTGTAGGTGCCGTTCTCGACGGTGGCGGTGACGGTCTGCTCGTTGCCGTCGCTGTCGGTGATGACCAGGGTGACGGTGCTGCCATCGTCGGCATCGGTGGTGCCGACGATGGTCGGCGTGGTGTCGGAGGTCAGCGCCGGGGCATCGACGGTCAACGCCGGCGCGCTCGCGTCGATCTCGCCTACATCATTGCTGGTCGCGGTGTTGCCGGCCGGGTCGGTGACAGAAGCCTCGACACTGTATTCGCCTTCGCTCAGCGGCGTCTCGGCGTCGACGCTGTAGGTACCGTTCTCCACAGTCGCGGTGACGGTCTGCTCGTTGCCATCGCTGTCAGTGATGACCAGCGTGACGGTGCTGCCGTCTTCGGCATCAGTGGTACCGACGATGGTCGGCGTGGTGTCGGAGGTCAGTGCCGGGGCATCGACGGTCAGCGCCGGCGCGCTTGCGTCGATCTCGCCCACATCATTGCTGGTCGCGGTGTTGCCAGCCGGATCGGTGACCGAGGCCTCGACGCTGTACTCGCCTTCGCTCAGCGGGGTCTCGGCATCGACGCTGTAGGTGCCGTTCTCGACGGTGGCGGTGACGGTCTGCTCGTTACCATCGCTGTCAGTGATGACCAGGGTGACGGTGCTACCGTCTTCGGCATCAGTGGTACCGACGATGGTCGGTGTGGTGTCGGAGGTCAGTGCCGGGGCATCGACGGTCAGTGCCGGCGCACTTGCGTCGATCTCGCCCACGTCATTGCTGGTCGCGGTGTTGCCGGCCGGGTCGGTGACCGAAGCCTCGACGCTGTACTCGCCTTCGCTCAGCGGCGTCTCGGCATCGACGCTGTAGGTGCCGTTCTCGACGGTGGCGGTGACGGTCTGCTCGTTGCCGTCACTGTCGGTGATGACCAGGGTGACGGTGCTGCCATCTTCGGCATCGGTGGTGCCGACGATGGTCGGCGTGGTGTCGGAGGTCAGTGCCGGGACATTGACGGTCAGTGCCGGCGCGCTTGCGTCGATCTCGCCTACATCATTGCTGGTCGCGGTGTTGCCGGCCGGATCGGTGACCGAGGCCTCGACGCTGTACTCGCCTTCGCTCAGCGGTGTTTCGGCATCGACGCTGTAGGTGCCGTTCTCGACGGTCGCGGTGACGATCTGTTCGTTGCCGTCGCTGTCGGTGATGACCAGGGTGACGGTGCTGCCATCGTCGGCGTCGGTGGTGCCGACGATGGTCGGCGTGGTGTCGGAGGTCAGCGCGGGGGCATCGACGGTCAGCGCCGGCGCGCTTGTGTCGATCTCGCCCACGTCATTGCTGGTCGCGGTGTTGCCGGCCGGATCGGTGACCGAGGCCTCAACGCTGTATTCGCCTTCGCTCAGTGGCGTCTCGGCGTCGACGCTGTAGGTGCCGTTCTCCACAGTCGCGGTGACGGTCTGCTCGTTGCCATCGCTGTCGGTGATGACCAGCGTGATGGTGCTGCCGTCTTCGGCATCGGTGGTGCCAACGATGGTCGGCGTGGTGTCGGAGGTCAGAGCCGGAGCATCGACAGTCAGCGCCGGCGCGCTTGCGTCGATCTCGCCCACATAATCGCTGGTCGCGGTGTTGCCGGCCGGATCGGTGACCGAGGCTTCGACGCTGTACTCGCCTTCGCTCAGCGGCGTTTCAGCGTCAACCGTATAGGTGCCGTTCTCGACGGTGGCGGTGACGGTCTGCTCGTTGCCGTCGCTGTCGGTGATGACCAGCGTGACGGTGCTGCCGTCTTCGGCATCGGTAGTGCCGACGATGGTCGGCGTGGTGTCGGAGGTCAGCGCGGGGGCATCAACGGTCAACGCCGGCGCGCTTGCGTCGATCTCGCCTACATCATTGCTGGTCGCGGTGTTGCCGGCCGGGTCGGTGACCGAGGCTTCGACGCTGTACTCGCCTTCGCTCAGCGGCGTCTCGGCGTCGACGCTGTAGGTGCCGTTCTCGACCGTCGCGGTGACGGTCTGCTCGTTGCCGTCGCTGTCGGTGATGACCAGCGTGACGGTGCTGCCATCGTCGGCATCGGTGGTACCGACGATGGTCGGCGTGGTGTCGGAGGTCAGCGCCGGTGCATCGACCGACAAGGACAGCACGACCTCTGTGGGCAGTGTCGGATCAAGATCCAGCCCCAGGCCATCTTCGTCCTCATCATTGAATTCCGGGTCGGTAAAGCCGCCCTCATATTCATAGGAGGTCCGTTCGACACGCCCTTCACGCCCCACCCCAGAGGCATCCAGGAAACCACTACGACTGCTGCCCGGCGCACCGCCACTCTCACCGGCTGCGGGAGCTTCCTGAATCGCGGTCGGGTCTTCGCCACGAGCGATCGCTTCGCGCAACGCTTCCACTGCCGGGTCAACAGGCGCTTCCCCACGCGACTCGGCCAGCAACACCTCAACGCCGATCGGCGCCCCCTGCGGCACCACAAGCTGGGTGCCGTCTTCCAGCACCACGATCGCGCCCTGCGGTGCGACCAGAGTGGCTGTTGGTTCAAGCGTCATTCCATTGACGACACGCTGCGCCTCGCTGGAGGAGGAAACAACAAGTACTGTGCCTTCTGTGCGGATGACCTGGACCATGGGGACATACTCCTACTGGGGAAAGGTGCTGCATCATGCTGCGAAGGGGGAGCGATGGCATGATAGACAAGAACGGATAGTTACATTTTGATACACAACAACACTTACCGCAACCTAGCAATTTTCAGTAGCGCTATCGCGCTGCAAGGATGAGATATCTAATTCGGAAAAACCTCTTTAAATCAATAAGTAACACTCATAAAAGTCATCATTGTGATTTAGCGAATCTTGCGAGACTGCACAGACCACTGGCGCCGAACACTACGCAAGGATGATGCTTCACCATGAGAACTCGCTAATACCGTAGCATCGTTGTATAGCCATTGTTCAATCAAATCTGCCAAATGTAACAATACTCTTACATTCTGCGGCTGCTGTTGGGCAATACGGCGCAAGTGGCTGCCGGGAGCCTCGCCCACGTGGGGGCCATGGCCCGTACGCTCCAGCCGCTTCACCAATCTGCGGTAGGCTCGCACACCTGCGTGCGCTGACACCTCACGACCCGACCACAACACCAGTGCCACGCCTGCCAGCACCACACTGGCCAGCAGCCCGAGCACACCCCAGACAAACCACTCCCAGCGGAAGTCACCAAACAGTCGCTTCCAGAGATTTCGCTGCTCGTCGAGACGGAACCCCACCACGCTGCGTTGCCAGCGGTATTCGAAACGCTCCCACTGCCGTCTCAGATCACTGAGCAATGAATTATTCAGCGTGAAGGCGCGCAAGCCAGCATCGGCCATGAAGCCCGGCTGCCCCTGCAGACTCAGCGCCCCCTGCGAGATTCGCTCGGGAGCCACCGCCGCGGTGGGATCAAATCGATGCCAGCGGCCGGCATGGAACACCTCGACCCAGGCGTGAGCGTCATACTGACGGATGCTCAATTCCTGCGGCCCACCGATGCCATCGCCTTGTGCCTCGCCGCCCAGATAACCCGCGACCATACGCGCCGGCAGTCCGGCAGCGCGCGCCAGAAAAACGCTGGTAGAGGCGTAATGGGTGCAATAGCCCTGCAAGCTGTCGAACAGGAAATCATCGACACGGCTGAGCCCCTCGAGGCGCGGTGGCGTCAGGGTGTAGTGGAAAGACTGGCGATTGAAATACTGGAAAAGGCGCTGCAGGAAGACCTGAGGATCTCCCCCCGACTCACTCATCAGATCGCGAGCGAACTCACGGGCACGCGGATTGCCATCATCGGGCAACAGCTGATCAAGGCGCTGCATCCATTGCGGAGCCGTTGTCGGTGGCGCGCCGGAGGAAGACATCTCCAACAGCTCGCGGGTATTGAGTGACGCCAGCCCCTCAAGGGTGCCGTCGATCAGGTAACGGGCCTCGCGGCTGGTCGTCAGTGGCGCGCCGAGACTCGGCCGCCAGGGGCGCGGGTCCGGCTCCAGCAGCAGCTCATAGCGATGACGCGCGACTTCCCCCTCCATACGCGTCCCGCGCTGAACGTAGCGTTCGGCCGGCCCGCCCAGTGCCTCCTGAAGACGCTCCGGCGTGGCGCGCGACCAGCGCACGCCATCAAACAGGCTCAGGGTATACACACGCCAGTAGCGCTGGGAGGTCGCCGGCAGTCCGTTGTCGAAACGCGCCCGAAACGCCAGGGCATCACTGCGACCCAGGGCGGCGATATCGCCGGGAGAGACACTGTCGGTAAGCCCCGTGGTGGCCTCGTTGAGCTGCGGCACGTTCCACAGCGGCGGCAGGCGGGGAAAGAGCACGAACAAGCCCAGCATCAGCGGCAGGGACAGCCCCATCAGCCAGGCCGTCTCCCGCATGGCCTCACGACGTTCGCGTGCACCGGCGATCAACACCAGCCCGCCGACCAGCCACGCCGCGGCCATGACCGAAGCCGCCGCCATCAAGGGCCCCTGGTCATGCAGGAAGGCCGCCGCCAGCACCACGAAACCCAGCCCGCAGACCACGCGACCATCGCGCAGGCTGTCCGTCTCCAGCAGCTTGAGCAGATAGATGCCGACCAGCAGGCCGATCATCGCCTCCAGGCGCAGCATCTGGCCGTATTCGAGAAACAGGCCCGCCGCGACCATTGCCACCGCCGCCAGTCGCAACAGGATGCCAGCGCGCGGAACTCGCGCCCGGAGTTGCTGAAAGCGCCACAACGCCGCCAGCAAGGCCGGCAGGGCAAGCCATACCGGCATCCACAGCACATGCAGCGCCAGCACCAGGCACTGGCCGATGAACAGGTGGCGCAGCTCCAGCCAGCCCAATGCCTGGTCAGGCGTCAGAGGTTTGCGCTGCCACCAGCGTCGTCTGGCGCTGGAGGAGGGAGAAGATGCGCCACTGGAGAGCTCGTCCTTTGAGGAGCGGCCCAGGGAGGCGCGTCCCGGGGAAGCCTTGGCTGTCGACAGGCTCATGCACTGCCCTCCTGACTCAAGGGACGACTCGCGCCGGCTCGCTCGGCGGCCTCACTGGCCGCCAGCTGGGCGGACCATGGCAACCTCTGCTCGCCGCCGAACAGCGTCAGCGCCTCAAGCACTCGACGGCGATGCGCCCCGCCGCTGGCGATGGCTAATGTCTGGCCCGGCAGCCGCAGACCATAGGTCGCCTGGGCGCCTTCCGCCGCCAGCACGCGTGCCGTGAGCTCCGAAAGCCGCTGCTCCATGTCGCCACGACAGGCCTCGTAATCCAGCCACAGCGAGGGACGCGCAGGCGTCTCGAAGCGCTTGGTAACCAGCTCGCCGCTGCGCCCCCAGTGCTTCCAGGCGATATGCGCTGGCGCATCACCCGGCACATAGCGGCGCAGACCGGCGAAATCGCCCTGCTCTATCTGCTCGAGCGTACGACGACTGCCCTGCGGGGTGGAGGGAAGCTCTGGCTGTGGATAGACGAGGACCGGCGTGTCGATCGCGACCCAGGCCCACAGGCGCACCAGTCCCAGTGGCCAGCGCGACTCCAGCGTCAGCGTCGGCAATGAGAACTGGCCACGCTGAAAGGCCGCCAGCTCCAGCGTCGCACTGCCTTCGCCGTCATGGATCTCGAGTCGCTGGCGCGCCTCTCCCAGTCGCACATCAATGGCATGCGAGCGAGCCCGACCGGTGAGGCGCACCATGACGCGCAATGTATTGCCCGCAAACGCCTCGCCATCGGCGATCAGCTGCACTCGCACACCCGCCAGATTGCGCCAGCTGCGAAAGATGCTGACCACTGCCACGGCGAACAGCCAGAAGGACAGACCATGCGCCAGCGAGTTCTCGTAATTGATCCCCAACAGCAGCAGCAGGATCACCAGCACCGCCCAGAACAGCCCGAAGGGCGTCGGCAAGATCATCAAGCGCGCATGATGAAGCGCCTCGCCTCCGCCAATCGACATCTTGCGCAGCATGCGGGCTTTCACGCGCGTCCATGCGCCGGGCTTCGCCACCTGGGTCATGCAGGCACCACCGCCACCTGCCCGAGCAGATGGCGCGCCACGGCTTCACCTTCGGCAACACTGCCTTCGCTGAGGCGGTGCCCCACGACGGGCGCCCAGACCGCTTGCACATCCTCCGGCAGCACATAGTCGCGTCCTGCCAGCAGTGCCCAGCCACGCGCAGCACTGGCCAGCGCCAGCACCCCGCGCGTCGAGAGACCATAGGCCACTTCCGGCGAGCTGCGCGTCGCCGCCACCAGCGCCTGCAGATAATCCAGCAGCGGGTCAGACAGACGCACACGGTCCACGGCGGCCTGCCACTCCTTGAGCACCGAGACGGGCAACAAGGGTCGCAGCGCCTCGATATGCTGACGCCCGGCATTGCCCTTGAGAATCTCGCGCTCGGCTGCGGGTTCCGGGTAGCCCAATGACAGCCGCATCAGGAAGCGGTCCAGCTGGGACTCCGGCAGCGGGAAGGTGCCGGATTGCTGAAGCGGATTCTGGGTCGCGATCACGAAGAACGGTTCTGGCAGGCGACGGGTCTCACCTTCCACCGTCACCTGACGCTCTTCCATCGCCTCCAGCAACGCGCTCTGCGTCTTGGGCGTGGCACGGTTGATCTCGTCCGCCAGCACCAGCGAGTGGAACACCGGGCCGGGATGGAAGCGGAAGTTGCCCTCACGCGGGTCGAATACCGACACGCCGAGAATGTCAGCGGGCAATAGATCGCTGGTGAACTGCACCCGCTGCATGTCCGCTCCGATCAGACGCGCCAGCCCCTGGGCGAGCGTCGTCTTGCCCAGCCCCGGCAAGTCCTCGATCAGGACATGACCACGGCACAGCAGACAACAGAGCGCCAGACGGATCTGGCGCGGCTTGCCCGCCAGCACGGTCGACAATGCGGCTTCCACCTCTTCCAGCTGCTGTGGCGATACCTTGGCATTCATGCAAAGACTCCAGAACAAAGTGGGGAGGAGGAGATGCGGCCATCACGATGGGCAGCACACGCCAGATGACGCAGGGCCAGCGGCGTTGCTGCCCAAGCTCGACAAGGAAAAGCGAAGATCATCGGCTCAGGCTCTCACTCAGAAAGCCTTCACGAATCAGGCGCTCAAGGGCCATACGGCTATCAGGCGTTGAAGGATGCAACGCAAGCGCATCGGCAGGCGTGACCCAGAAGGCATCTGCCACTTCTTCGGCCTGCAGCGTCAGCGGGCCATCGTAATGCACCAGATACGCACTGCCGAAGACATGGTTGGTCGCGTCGGTGTAGCAGAAATCGAAACAATGCTTGAGCGGCGCGCCGCGCACGCCAATCTCTTCCTCCAGCTCGCGACGGGCAGCCACCTGCACGGCCTCACCGGCCCCGACAACACCCCCACTGGCGAGGTCGAAATAGCCGGGGAACACTTCCTTGCTCAGGGTACGCTTCTGGATGCATAGCTCACCGCGGCCATTGAGCACGAATGCATAGGTGGCACGGTGCCAATAGCGGTAGCGTCGCATCAAGCGACGCGGTGCCGTGCCACAAGGGCGATTCTGCGCATCGACCAGCTGAATGATTTCGTCCTGGATCACCGTTCCCTGTTCCTTGCCTGTCCTTGAATCACTTCGATAGCCATCCGCGACGACCAACACCGCCGGATGGCATCGACCAATGCGTCCCACGGTAGCAGAATGCGACGAAGCTGCCTTCAACTGCGGCCCGGACACCTGCCTTCACACCCGGGTAACAGGCGACGCTCGCATTCGTGCAAACCACCTAAAACAGAACCCTCTGCAATAGCCTCTACACTAGAGGCCATCGACGTCAGAAAACACCACACTGGCATCATGGACCGCTCCCATGGTCATTCTCTTTACACACCGACACAGGAGATGCGCACAGCATGAGGCAACCTCGCCAGGGACATGGCGCGCCGCGACGCGCCGGACAGATATCGGCTGGCCTGACCGCCCTTCGCACCATCGCCAGCACCGCCAGCAGATGGCTGGCGACGCTAGCCCTGCTCTCCCTTGCCACGGTTCACGCCACTGCGCAGGAGCCCCCATCCGCCTCCCCCCATGTCGAGCAAGCCTTTGCGCTACCGACGCCACCGGGTGCCACGACCGGGGCCGCCTACCTGACACTTTCGATCGCAAAGGGCGATGCCATGCTGACAGGCGCCAGCACGCCGATGGCCGCCACGGTCGAATTGCACAGCATGCAAGTCACGCAAGAGCGCATGCAGATGCACAGAATCGAGCAACTGGCGATTTCCCCTGACGCGCCGCTGACGATGGCTCCCGGCGGCGGCCCCCACCTGATGCTGATCGGGCTGACGCAGCCACTCACTGCAGGCGACAAGCTGCCGCTGACGCTGCATTTTCTGGCGAGACCTGACACGAGCCTTGAGGTCTCGGTCAAGGACTACGCCGAGATGATGTCGCTCAGTGAGTAACGCCATCGGTGCATACGCCTCTATCGACAAACACCTCTATCGACAAACGCCTCAACCCGCGAAACGCGCATGCAAAACGGCCCTGACACAAGGTGCCAGGGCCGTTTTCTCAAGAAGCGCCAGAGCCTCACCGGGCTGACAGGCTGTCTCAAAGCCCCCAGACCACCCGCAACGCCAGCCCCAGCAACACCACGCCCGTCAGACGGTTGATCCACATCGCGCGCGCCTGCAACCAGGGCAGCACCCGCGAGTGCGACAGCACCAGTGCCACCAGCACATACCAGAGCCCGTCGATGCCCATGGCCGTCACGACGACCAGCCACTTGCCCGACTCGCTCATCTCCGGCGTGATCAACTGACTGAGCAGCGCCACGAAGAACAGGATCAACTTGGGGTTGGCCAGCGCCACCATGAAACCATCGCGTATCGCCATGGAACGGGACGTCGTGACGGCCTGCGCCTCCAGCGCTCCACCGCGACCTGCCCGCAGCGCCTTGAACCCCAACCAGGCCAGATAGACTGCGCCCAGCAGCATGATCGCCTGGAAGACGCCCGGATAATGAACGATCAAGGCGCCGAGCCCCCAGGCAGTCAGCGCGGCATACAACCCGACTCCCAGCGCATGACTGATACCGGCGGCGACCCCCGCACTCCTCCCGCCGCCCAGGGTATGGCGCAGCACCATCGCCAGACTCGGTCCGGGCGACATCGCCCCCATCGCGCATAGCGCAACCAGTGACAACCACAGATTCAGCGGCATCCAATGCATGAAGGTCATTCCATGTTCCAGTCAATTGGTGAAAGCGACACTGCGCCGGCCTCGGACATACACCTGGGGGATCACCTGACAGTAGCCCGGCGCTCGCGATGGGGCCCGCCCTACCCATCCGGCGCTGCTCAAGGGATGAGAGCATCGGGCACATACGACTCCCACCAAGTCTTCAGGCAGACGCAGTCGAGTGTATCAAGCGCCATGCTGATGCGGCAGCAGGCCATATGGACGACCTGGACATGCCCCTCACGATGGGTGTCACACGGGCTGGACAGTCCGCCCTCGAAGGCGGCCGTCGTGCATGGATTTATATGAGAACATAATAAAGTACAGAAATTTACACATTTGAAAACTTGTGCAACAAATTAGACATTGTACAAGTTTATGATAACCAGTAACGTCTGTACCGCTGCTCAGGAAGAGCGGCAGGTTCAGCGTAGTGACAGGCCAAGTGCACAGGAAGTGCAGCCAGGGACAGGCCCTGTCAAAGGATGACGCGCAGGCTTGGGGACTTCGCTCCTTAGCCAGGAAGATTCGTAAGCCTGAGCGGGTAGGTTTACGAATCTTCATGACTGGCAAGCCTGCGAGCTCAGGGAAAGAGAGCACTACGCTGAATGACACCGAATTCAGTCAGTTTCTGAAAGGTGTACAAGATTCTTGCGGGCCAGTAACGCCCGATCGCTGCTCAGGAAGAGCGGCAGGTTCAGCGTAGTGACGGGCCAAGTGCACAGGAAGTGCAGCCAGGGACAGGCCCTGTCAGAGGATGACGCGCAAGCATGGGAAGCTTCACTCCCCGGCCAGCAAGATCCATGAGTCTGAGCGATTGATTCATGGGCCTTGATGACTGGCAGGTTTGCGAACTCAAGGAAAGAGACCACTACGCTGCACCTCACCAGATTCAGTCAATTGCTGAGAAGGAGAGGAGACATGGAAGGGAAAGCTCAAGCCGCACTGTGTTGTCCGGCATGCTCCGGCCTGAAGATGGAGTATCAGTACCACACCCCATCGGCCGACCACCTGGTGCACTGCCAGGATTGCCATGAATACGTCGGCATGTGGTTTACCCTGCGCCAGGAACTCGCGATCCAGAACACCCGCATCGCACTCCTCGCCCCCTCCCTCGCCAGCAACAGCATCTATCGACGCGTGAAGAGCGTTCCACAACAGGCGTGAGCCGCCGACTGGATGCACGAGACACAGGAAAGCCCCGACATTCGTTCGGGGCTTTCCTGTGTCTGGGCCCCTGCCGTCACGTACAGAGCACAGACAAGCAGCTGCCATCGCCAGCGCCATGACAGGCGAAGCGTGAAGGAATAAGCAAGGACTGGTATTCGGGGCAGAGACAGAGAGCGAGCGAAGAACCACAAGGGAGATGAATCGGCGGGAGCCAGAAACGCAAAAAGCCGCTCGAAAGCGACTTTTTCAATTCTGGTGCCGGTGGTCGGACTCGAACCGACACGCCTATTAAGCGGCGGATTTTGAATCCGCTGCGTCTACCAATTCCGCCACACCGGCAACGGAGCGAAATTATACGGGACATTGCGCCAAGGTCAACGAGTTTTGGCGTCAGATCAGACACATGGAGCGCTTCCTCACACCCCACGCCGCAGTGGACTGAGGCGTGTCTCCCGCAAACGGGTCTTCGCGTGGACGATGGCATTGGGTATCATGAGCGACCTTTTTCGTCTGCCCGGACAGCCAAAGCCTCGAGAGTGTCGCACCTGACTGCCCCACCCGCAGAAAGGGAGTCATGCGCTCGCGACGAGAGCGCCAGTGTCTCAGGGCGGCATCTCCCCATTGTGCATGTACGCATGCCACGGAGCGCACCACGCGCCTCGTGTTATCAGAGTGTCAGGTTGGCCATGTCACGTATCGATTCCGGTGATGCCTCGGGCGTTGCCACACCTAACGACGCGCGCCCGATGCAGCGCAGCGATTACGATTTCAGCCTGCCGGATGAGCTGATTGCCCGCTACCCGTCAGAGCAGCGCAGCGATTGCCGGCTGCTGCATCTGGATGGCAAGAGCGGCGAGATCGTGCACCGCCGCTTCCCGGATCTGCTCGAGCAGCTGGAACCCGGCGATATCGTGGTGTTCAACGACACCCGCGTGATCCCCGCGCGCCTGCATGGTCAGAAAGCCTCCGGCGGCAAGATCGAGATGCTGCTGGAGCGTCCGCTGGACGCCCATCGTGGCCTGGCGCACATCCGCTCCAGCAAGTCGCCCAAGCCAGGTACCGAGCTGATCTTCGAAGGCGGCATCACGGCCGTGGTCGAAGGCCGTCAGGAGGCGCTGTTCGAGCTGCGCTTCCACGGCGAGACGCCGATGATCGAGCTGCTCAACCAGCACGGCCACATGCCGCTGCCGCCTTATATCACTCGGGATGACGAACTGTCGGATCGCGAGCGCTATCAGACGGTCTATGCCAAGCGCGATGGCGCCGTGGCCGCCCCGACGGCGGGCCTGCACTTCGATGAGCCGATCATGGCCGCCATGGCCGAGAAAGGCATCGAGACCGCCTTCGTCACCCTGCATGTCGGCGCCGGCACCTTCCAGCCGGTGCGCGTCGACAGCATTCTCGAGCACCACATGCATAGCGAGTGGATCGAGGTCGGTCAGGAAGCCTGCGACAAGATCGCCCGTGCCCGCGCCGCCGGTCGCCGCGTGGTCGCCGTCGGCACCACCAGCGTGCGCTGCCTCGAGAGCGCCGCCAAGGCCCACGCTGGTGAGCTGGCCCCCTACTCCGGCGATACCGACATCTTCATCTACCCGGGCTACGAATGGCAGGTGGTGGATCTGTTGATCACCAACTTCCATCTGCCGGAATCGACCCTGCTGATGCTGGTCTCGGCCTTCGCCGGCTACGAGCACACCATGGCGGCCTATCAGGCGGCGGTGGAAGAGCGCTACCAGTTCTTCAGCTATGGCGATGCCATGCTGCTGGAACGCGCCTGAATCCCCTCTTCTGACATGGCCCCGGCATTCGCCGAGGGCCGTGTCATGCGCAGTTAACGCGCCCCGCGCTATGCTGCGGCATAGTGGCATCGACACACCAGCTGCGGCCTGTTTCGCCGCCAAGCAAAGAGAGCACCATGCGTAAAGAATGCTTCATGAGCTTTGAAAAGCTCGCGACCGATGGCCGTGCACGTCGTGGCCGCATGACCTTCCCCCGCGGCACCGTGGAAACCCCGGCCTTCATGCCGGTGGGCACCTACGGCACCGTCAAGGGCATGACGCCGGAGTCCATCAAGGACATCGGCGCCGAGATCATCCTCGGCAACACCTTCCACCTGTGGCTGCGCCCGGGCACGGAAGTCATCGAAGCGCATGGCGATCTGCATGACTTCGCGCAGTGGGACAAGCCGATCCTGACCGATTCCGGCGGCTTCCAGGTCTTCTCGCTGGGCAAGACGCGCAAGATCACCGAACAGGGCGTTCACTTCCGCTCACCGGTCGATGGCTCCAAGGTCTTCATGGGCCCGGAAGAATCGATGGCGGTGCAGCGCTCGCTGGGCTCCGACATCGTGATGATCTTCGATGAGTGCACGCCGTATCCGGCCACCCATGATGAAGCGCGCAAGTCGATGGAGATGTCCCTGCGCTGGGCGCAGCGCTCCTACGACGCGCATGGCGACTCGCCGTCGGCGCTGTTCGGTATCATTCAGGGCGGCATGTATCCGGACCTGCGCGAGAAGTCCCTCGAGGGTCTCAAGAAGATCGATTTTGACGGCTACGCCATCGGCGGCCTGTCCGTGGGCGAGCCCAAGGACGAGATGATCAAGGTTCTCGACTACCTCCCCGAGTGGATGCCGGAAGACAAGCCGCGCTATCTGATGGGCGTCGGCAAGCCGGAAGACCTGGTCGAGGGCGTGCGGCGTGGCGTCGACATGTTCGATTGCGTGATGCCGACCCGCAACGCGCGCAACGGTCACCTGTTCACGCCGACGGGCACCGTCAAGATCCGCAACGCCGTCCACAAGCGTGACACTTCACCGCTGGACCCGGACTGCGATTGCTACACCTGCACCAATTTCTCGCGCGGCTATCTGCATCACCTTGATCGCTGTGGAGAAATGCTCGGCTCGATGCTCAACACCATCCACAATCTGCGCTACTACCAGACCGTGATGGCTGGTTTGCGCGGTGCAATTGAAGCGGGTACATTGCAGGACTTCGTGGAACAGTTCTATGCCGCGCGCGGCCTGCCGGTGCCGCCGCTGGCCGACTGATCGAGGCGAATGACGACCGGGGGCCAAATCCTCCGGTCGTCTTGATATTCGACTCGAGCCAGACGTGAAGAAGAGCCTGAATCACGCTCATTGCATAACAACAGTTCACTCGTAACCTCTGGAGATACACATGCTGGAATTCCTGATTCCTGCCGCACACGCGGAAGCCGAAGCGGCTGTCGCCGGCGGCGGCGCCATCGGCCAGATCGTCATGCTGGTCGGCTTCGTGGTCATTTTCTATTTCCTGCTCTGGCGTCCGCAGTCCAAGCGCGCCAAGGAACACAAGAACCTGATCGGCAACCTGGCCAAGGGTGACGAAGTCGTCATCGGTGGTGGCCTGGTTGGCCGCATCACCAAGGTCAGCGAGCAGTTCATCACCATGGAGCTGAACGAAGGCAACGAAGTCAACGTGCAGAAGTCTGCCGTGGCTGCAGTCCTGCCGAAGGGCACCATCAAGTCCATCTGATCCCTCCTGCTGCCGGCCCCTGTGCCGGCAGCATGCTTTTCTCTCCCGCTCCACCAAGGACAGGGCTGCCATGCTCAACCGCTATCCGCTTTGGAAGTACCTGGTGATCTGCCTGGTACTTGCCGTCGGCGTGATCTACGCATTGCCGAATCTCTACCCCGAAGACCCGGCAGTGCAGATCAGTGCCGCCAGCGGCGCCGAGGCCATCGACCAGCAAGACCTCGATCGCGCCACCAGTGCCCTCGAAAACGCCGGCATCACGCCCAAATCCGGGGAACTCAACGGTTCCACCGGCCTGATTCGCCTTACCAGCAACGACCAGCAGCTGCGCGCCAAGGAACTGATCAGCGAGACGCTCGGCGATGACGCCATCGTCGCGCTGAACCTGGCCGACGCCACGCCGTCGTGGCTGGCCAGCCTCGGTGCCTCACCGATGAAGCTGGGCCTTGACCTGCGTGGTGGTGTCCACTTCCAGCTGGAAGTCGACATGGACGCCGCGGTCAAGCAGCGCCTGGAAGTCAACGCCAGCGCCATCAAGGAAACCCTGCGCGAGGAGCGTATCCGCTACCGCGGCAGCGAAGTCGACGACGGTACCCTGAGCCTGACGTTCTCCGATGAGGAAGACCGTTCGAAGGCGCGCTCACTGATCTCGCGCGACTTCCAGAACTTCGAATACGACGAGCGCGATGTCGAGCGTGGGGCCGTACTGGACCTCACCCTGACCGCTGCCGCCGTCAAGGAGATTCAGGATTACGCGGTCAACCAGAACCTGACCACGATCCGCAATCGCGTCAACGAGCTGGGCGTGTCCGAGCCGCTGGTTCAGCGCCAGGGCCCGAACCGCATCGTGGTCGAGCTGCCGGGCGTGCAGGACACGGCCGCCGCCAAGCGCGTACTGGGTGCCACCGCCAACCTCGAATTCCGTCTGGAAGCGGCCAGCGACACGCCGGCCAGCGAGATGGAGAGCTTCGCGTTCCGCAACCAGCCGAGCCGCACCGCCAACATCATGAAGGACGTGATCATCAGCGGTGACAGCGTCTCCAGCGCCAGCACCAGCTTCGATGAAAGCGGCCGTCCGCAGGTCAACATCAACCTGGACGGAACCGGTGGCTCGATCATGAACCGCGTCACGCGTGCCGCGATCGGCCGCAACATGGCGGTGCTGTTCATCGAGCACAAGACCCGCACGCGCACCGTGATGGAAGACGGCGAGAAGGTCGAGAAGCGCATCCCGTACACCGAGAAGGGGCTGATCAGCCTGGCGACCATCCAGAGTGCACTGGGCAACAGCTTCCGCATCACCGGCCTCGACTCGCCGACGGAAGCCAAGGAGCTGTCGCTGCTGCTGCGTTCCGGCTCACTGGCCGCGCCGATCTACTTCGTGCAGGAACGCACCATCGGCCCGAGCCTCGGTGCCGAGAACATCTCGCGCGGCATCCTGTCCGTCGAGCTGGGCCTGCTGCTGGTCGTGCTGTTCATGCTGGCGCGCTACAAGGCCTTCGGTGTCGTCGCCAACGTGGCCCTGACCGCCAACCTGGCGATCCTGATAGCCGCGATGTCGATGCTGGGCGCCACCCTGACGCTGCCGGGTATCGCCGGTATCGTGCTGACGCTAGGTATGGCGGTGGATGCCAACGTGCTGATCTTCGAGCGTATCCGCGAGGAAATGCGCTCCAAGATGCCGCTGCATCAGGCCGTGCACACCGGCTTCGAGCGCGCCTTCACCTCCATCGTCGATGCCAACATCACCACCCTGCTGGTCGCGGTGATCCTGTTCTCCATCGGCAGTGGCCCGGTCAAGGGCTTCGCGGTGACGCTGTCCATCGGCATCCTGACGTCGATGTTCACGGCGATCATGGTCTCGCGCGGCATCATCAATCTTGCCATTGGTGGCAAGACACTCAAGAAACTCTGGATCTGAGGGGCCATCGTGATGCGACAGTTTGACTTCATGAGCAAGCGGCGCGCGGCCTTCATCGTCTCCATCGTGCTGACGATCGTGGCCATTGGCGCCCTTGTGATTCATGGCCTGAACCTGGGCCTCGACTTTACCGGCGGCACCCTGGTGGAAGTGAAATACCAGGCGGCACCGGCGCTGGAGAGCGTGCGCCAGACACTCGAAGCCGCCGGCTACAAGGATGTCTCGGTCCAGACCTTCGGTGCCAGCAACGAGATTCTGGTGCGTCTGCAGCAGAGCTTCGAAGCCGGCATCGGCAATGACATCGTGGCGCATCTGCAGGCCACCGGTGACAGCGTCAACCTGATCCGCGCCGAGTTCGTCGGCGCCCAGGTCGGTGATCAGCTGCGTGACCAGTCCGGTCTCGGCATGCTGCTCGCCCTGGCCGTGGTGATGGTCTACGTGGCCTTCCGCTTCCAGTACAAGTTCGCCCTCGGCGCACTCATCTCGCTGGGTCACGACGTCATCATCCTGCTGGGCATCTTCGCCCTGTTCGGACTCGACTTCGACCTGACGGTACTGGCCGCGGTGCTGGCCGTGATCGGCTACTCATTGAACGACACCATCATCGTCTACGACCGCATTCGCGAGAACATTCGCAAATCGCGTACCGATCACATGCCGTCGATCTTCAATGACGCCATCAACGCGACGCTGTCACGCACGCTGTCCACCTCCGGCACCACCTTGCTGGTGTTGCTGGCGCTGTTCTTCCTCGGCGGTGACATGATCCACAACTTCGCCATCGCGCTGATCATCGGTGTGGTCGCGGGGACCTTCTCGTCCATCTACGTGGCAGCGGCGCTGTTGCTGGTGGTCGGCCTGCAGCGTGTGGATCTGATCCCCCCGCCCAAGGAGCAGTTCGAGGACGGCGCGCCGTAAGCGCCTCCGCTCGTTAAGCTCGGCACGGATCGCCAGGCACAAAAAAACCCCACCTCATGCGAGGTGGGGTTTTTTTCGTTCTCCAGACGGCCCCGAAGGCTGTCAGGTCACGTCGTCTTGCAGGGTCTTACAGGTGCGGCTGCATGGTCTGCGCCAGCGCCTTGTACAGACGCGCGCCAGCGGCCATCAGGGTGCCTTCGGCAACCACGACCGGCGTGCCGTCGGCACTGCCTGCCAGCGCGCCACATTCCTTCAGGAACAGGCTGACGATCTCGCTGTCACCGGCATCCAGACCCAGCACATAGACGGCATCGACGCGACCAGAGGCCAGCTCGAGCACGTCCAGCAGCGCACAGCCGCTGGTGCGCAGCATCTCGACCTGCGGGCCGACCTGCTGAACGATGGAGAGGTAGGTCGGCAGGTGACGCGGACGCTGCCAGCTTTCCGGCAGGCCCATCGCCAGACGCGCACCTTCGATGGAGGTGGCGTTGGTCACGCGGATACGGTGACCGGAGTGCTGGGCGCCACGACCGCGGCTGACGATGTACTCTTCGTCAGTGAACGGTGCGATGACCACGGCGTGCTCGGCACGGCCCTTGAACAGGCAGACCACGGACAGCGCGAAGCCGGAGGCCGCGGATGCCAGGTTGGAGTAACCGTGCACCGGCTCGATGCGCCAGTGGTAGTCAGAGCCCTGACCTTCACCATCGCGATGGTCGGTATAACGGCCGGAGAGACCGTGTTGCGGATAACCGCGCTCCAGCTGACGCACGATGTGCGCTTCGGCGCGACGTGCAGTGTCTGCAATGAAGGTGTCGAGATCGTTGTCGCCACGGGCGACTTCGATACGTTCACGAGCACGGACGAACTGCTCTGCGGCACCGCGTGCAGCACGCAGCGCAAATTGGACCATCGGATGCATGATCAAGGCCTTGACGAGTCGGGAGCTGTTAAAGAACGGGTGCCACGGCGCGTGAGACATCAACGCGGCGCAACACGGATCGAGCGAAACTGGGTGCAATCAGATCAGGCGGTCATGTAGCCCGTACAGGAATCCTGATACGGCGCGGGGCGCGCTGCATAGTGCAATGTATGCAGGCTGCCAGCCGCCACAGCACGCGGCGCCAGCGAGGGCGAACACATGTTGCGACATGACGGGACGGCGTAGTCTATCAGAGCTCGGCTCGAGCCGCCATTGCCTGCGGCCACCCTCTGCCTGCGCTTCGCCTCCCTGCGCCCTGCCCGCGCGCGCCTCCCTCGCGCCGCTCTTGCCCTCAACACCGGCGGGAAACTGCTCCCTGACGCGGCTTCATGCTAGGATATCGGGTCCTGACGCGCGATTTATCGCTGAGTCTGCGTATGCGGATCACGCACTGCGCCAGCCGCGTCGGCCGACCCGCCCTTCAATTGCTATCCTGGAAGTCCTCATGCTTGAACGTCTGCGCATTGTCCTGATTGGCACCAGCCATCCCGGCAACATTGGTGGTGCAGCCCGCGCCATGCTCAATATGGGCCTGGCCGATCTCGCACTGGTCGCGCCGCGATGTCAGGTGCAATGCCAGGAATCCGCCTCACGCGCCTCGGGTGCCGATGCACTCGTCGCCAGCGCCTCGGTGCACGAGACGCTGGAAGAGGCCGTGGCGGATTGCAGTCTGGTGGTCGGCTGCAGCGCACGTTCGCGCAACCTGCCGTGGCCGATGATCACGCCGCGCGCCTTCGGTGCCACCCTGGCCGATGAAGCCCGCCTGCCGGATGCCCGCGTGGCCATCGTCTTCGGCCGCGAGGATTCCGGGCTCTCCAATGAAGAGCTGCAGCGCTGCCACCGCCACGTGCACATCCCGACCAATCCGGATTTCAGCTCGCTGAATCTGGCCGCGGCGGTGCAGGTGCTGGCCTATGAGTGCCGCCAGGCGTGGCTGGCCGACCAGGAAGCCGCCGGCGAGACGCCGCGTGCCGAGGATGACCAGCCGTTCGGCATCGACTGGGACAGCCCGCTGGCCAGCCATGCCGACCTCGAGCGCCTGTTCGAGCATCTCGAGAAGACACTGATCAGCGTCGACTTCCTCGATCCGGAACAGCCGCGCCAGCTGATGGCACGCCTGCGTCGCCTCTATCTGCGCGCACGTCCGGACAGCATGGAAATCAACATTCTGCGCGGCATTCTTTCCGCGGTGGACAAGCAGGTTCGCCTGGCACAAGCCGACACGGCCAACCGCACTTCCTGAGGACACGCCATGTTCACTCGACTGCGTGAAGACATCGATAGCGTGTTTGCCCGTGACCCGGCGGCGCGCAACTTCTTTGAAGTCCTGACCAACTATCCGGGCCTGCATGCGCTGGTGGCCCATCGCATCAATCACTGGCTATGGCGCCACAACGCCAAATGGCTGGCGCGCACCGGCTCGACCCTGATGCGCTGGCTGACCGGCATCGAGATCCACCCGGGTGCCACCATCGGTCGGCGCTTCTTCATCGACCACGGCATGGGCGTCGTGATCGGCGAGACCGCCCTGATCGGCGATGACGTGACCCTCTATCACGGCGTCACTCTCGGCGGCACCACCTGGAACGCCGGCAAGCGCCACCCGACCCTCGGCGATGGTGTCATCGTCGGTGCCGGCGCCAAGATTCTCGGCCCGTTCACCGTCGGTGCCGGCGCCAAGGTCGGCTCCAATGCCGTGGTCACGCGTGAAGTGCCTGCCGGCGCCACCGTCGTCGGCATTCCCGGCAAGATCGTCAAGCGCGCCGAGCCGGATGTGGCAGAGGAACCGTCAGTCGACCCGGAAAGCCGCGAGGCCATGAAGGAGAAGTTCGGCTTCGATGCCTACGGCATGGGCCAGGACATGCCCGATCCGGTCGCGCGCTCCATGCACGCGATGCTCGATCACATGCATGCCGTGGACAAGCGCATCGAACAGATGTGCGGCACGCTGCGCAAGCTGGATGCCAGCTATCGCGCCGGGCGCCTGCCCGAGCTCGACGATGCTGACTTCGCCCAGCTGATCGATGAACTGGGGCCCTGCGGCGGCGAGACGACCGTCGCTGACGTGGCCGCGGCCCAGGGCAGCACCTCACCCAAGGCCCGGGCAGCCTCCAGTTCCGAGCAGACCTCGCCCCAGCAGGCACCAACTGAGCAGCCGCCGACCGAGCAGGCAAGCGATACGCAGGAGCCCGCTGAACGTCAGCATGGCTAAAGTTGACCAATTCAGTCGGGATTGACCCCGCCAGACCACCCCACCATAATGGGGCGCATTGATACGCCGTCTCGCCAGAGGCGGCGACTACGCCCGGCCTCGTCCTCAACGTCGCAGGCTCCATCTGCTCACGGACTCTGTCATGCGCCTGACCACCAAGGGACGCTACGCCGTCACCGCGATGCTCGATCTGGCCCTGCATGCCAGTTGCGGCCCGACCTGTCTGGCCGATATTTCCGTACGCCAGGGCATCTCGCTGTCGTATCTGGAGCAACTGTTTGCGCGTCTGCGGCGCGCAGGCCTGGTCAAGAGCGTGCGTGGCCCCGGTGGCGGATATCTGCTGGATACCGAACTCGAGACCACCTCGGTGGCGTGCATCATCGACGCCGTCAACGAGTCAGTCGATGCCACACGCTGTCAGGGAATGTCGGACTGCCAGGCCGGTGACACCTGCCTGACGCACCATCTGTGGTGTGATCTGTCCGACGAGATCCACGGTTTTCTCGACGGCATCAGCCTGGCCGACCTGGTCGCGCGCGAAGAGATTCGCCAGATCGCCAGTCGTCAGCGCAAGGCGTGCGAGCCGACACCGATCACCGTCATGCAAGGCAGCTGAGCGGCGTTTGCCAGCCAGGCTGAGCACGGCCAGGCGATGCTCGCCGCGCCCCATCGCCTTCGAGATCGTCTTCATCACGTTCACCGTCATCACTGTCTGTCGTGTCTTCAGGAAGTCACCATGTCCCAGCCGATCTACCTTGACTATGCCGCCACCACGCCCGTCGACCCGCGCGTCGCCGAGCTGATGATGCGTCACCTGACGCAGGACGGCACCTTCGCCAATCCGGCCTCGCGCAGTCACATGCCGGGCTGGCTGGCCGAACAGGCCGTCGAGGGCGCACGACGTCAGGTCGCCGAGCTGATCGGTGCCGACCCGCGTGAGATCGTCTGGACCAGCGGTGCCACCGAAGCCGACAATCTGGCGCTGACCGGCTACATGCGTGCCAATGCCGCGCGTGGCCGCCATCTGATCACCTCGACCATCGAGCACAAGGCGATTCTGGATACCGCCAGTGCGCTGGAAGCGGAAGGCTTCGAGGTCACGCGCATCGCGCCGCAGCCTGACGGCCGCATCAGCCCGGACAGCCTGCGCGACGCCCTGCGCAGCGACACCATCCTGGTATCGCTGATGGCGGTGAACAACGAGCTGGGCAGCCTGAATGACCTGGATGCGCTGGGCGACATCGCCCACTCGCATGGCGCGGCCTTCCATGTCGATGCCGCCCAGGCGCCCGGCAAGGTGCAGATCGATGTCAGCCGTCAGCCCATCGACATGCTGTCACTGTCCGCCCACAAGGCCTACGGCCCCAAGGGCATCGGCGCGCTGTACGTGCGTCGCCAGCCGCAGATCAAGGTCGATGCCCTGATCCACGGCGGTGGTCATGAGCGCGGCATGCGTTCCGGCACCTTGCCGACCCATCAGATCGTCGGCATGGGCGAGGCCTACCGCCTGAGCGCCGAGCAGTTCGACGCCGATCATCAGCACCTCGTCGCGCTGCGTGATCAGTTCGTCGCCGGGCTTGCCGGCCTTGAAGGCGTGCACTTCAATACCGATATAGAGGTCAGCGCGCCCAACATCGTCAATCTCGCCTTCGAGGGCGTGGATGGCGAGGCGATGCTGATGGCGCTGCGCGGCATCGCGATTTCCACCGGCTCGGCCTGCAATTCCGCCAGTGTCGAACCGTCGTTCGTCCTCACCGGCATCGGGGTGCCCCGTCCGCTGGCGCTGGCATCACTGCGCTTCAGCTTCGGTCGTTTCACCACCGCTGCCGACATCGAATCCGCGCTCGGCGAACTCAGGCATGCCCTGACGTCGCTGCGCGCCTGACCCGGGAGACTGCTCATGGCACATCTGTCGATTTCCTCCTCCGCCGCCGACCAGATCCGCGTCGTGCTGGCCGAGCGCGGCCACGGCCTCGGCCTGCGTGTCTCGGTCAAGCCCAGCGGCTGCTCCGGCTACAGCTACGTGCTCGACTTCGCTGACGAGGTCAACGAGGAAGACGCCGTCTTCGTCGATCACGGCGCCACCGTCTATGTCGACACCGAAGCCCTCAACGTGCTCGACGGCTCCGAAGTGGACTACGTCAAGGACGGCCTGAACCGCTACTTCCGCTTCAACAACCCCAACGTCAAGGACGAGTGTGGTTGTGGCGAGAGCTTCAGCGTGTAGACCAAGCTTCAGCGTCCAGGCCAAGCGCAACGTCCGAGCCGACCCCCAGCGCCTCGCCAGCCCATGCCGACGAGGCGCTTGCCATCTGCGCGTCATGCGACTCAGGCATGATGGATGCAGCCGGTGGCACTTGCCGCTATAATGCCGCCCACTTTTGTCGCGCGCATGCCGACAGAGCCCGTTTTCCGCCGTTCGGCATCTGCCGTGCGGCTCTTCAAAGCTTGTCTCAGGAGATTCACCATGACTCAGCGTACTCTGTCCATCATCAAGCCGGATGCCGTTGCCAAGAACGTGATCGGCGAAATCTACTCTCGCTTCGAGAAGGCCGGTCTGCAGATCGTCGCTTCCAAGATGGTTCACCTGTCCAAGGAACAGGCCGAAGGCTTCTACGCTGAGCACAGCGAACGTGGCTTCTTCGGTGAGCTGGTCGGCTTCATGACTTCCGGCCCGGTCATGATCCAGGTGCTGGAAGGCGAAGACGCCATCACCAAGAACCGCGACCTGATGGGCGCTACCAACCCGAAGGAAGCAGAAGCCGGCACCATCCGTGCAGACTTCGCTACTTCCATCGACGCCAACGCCGTTCACGGTTCTGACGCGCCGGAATCTGCTGCTCGCGAAATCGCCTACTTCTTCGGCGACAACGAAATCTGCCCGCGCGGTTGATTTCGCCTTGTACGACTGAGAAGCCCGGCCCTTCGGGGCACGCGCCTTTCAGCCGTGCATGACACGACGGCCCTGCCTGCGAGGCGGGGCCGTCGTGGTATCGGACGTGCTGAAGCGTCGCGCGACAGCATGCACCCCCTGAAGCAGATTCGACGCTTGAGCAGGTCCGATACGCTTTTCTGAAAGCCGCTGCAGCGCCCTCTCCCCACGCCATGTGACGCCCACGCGCACTGCGCTGATGATGAGAGCCTCTTGAGGTCTGCGAACCATCGCCACCTCCGCTGACAGCGTCGCCCTGCAGACGTCTATCCTTTGTGTGACGCCTGCCCATCCCTGACACGACCGGCCCATACCATGACTGATACCACTGCAACTGCCACCGATGCCGCGGCCCCTGCCGCCGTCAAGCTCACCAACCTGCTGGGGCTGCCGCGCCCGGCGATGGAAGCCTTCTTCGAGAGCATCGGCGAGAAGAAATTCCGCGCCACCCAGGTGATGAAATGGATTCACCAGGAAGGCGTCGACAGCTTCGACGAGATGACCAACCTCGCCAAGCCGCTGCGCGAGCGCCTCAAGCAGGTCGCCGAGATCCGTGCGCCGGGCATCGTCTATGAAGGCGAGTCCAAGGACGGCACCCGCAAGTGGGTGCTGGAAGTCAGCGATGGCAGCTATGTCGAGACCGTGCTGATCCCGTCCGAGAACGGCAACCGTCGCACCCTGTGCGTGTCTTCCCAGGTCGGCTGCTCGCTGGACTGCAGCTTCTGCTCCACCGGCAAGCAGGGCTTCGAGCGTGACCTGACCGCCGCCGAGATCATCGGCCAGGTGTGGGTCGCCACCCGTGGCGCCGAAGACCGCAAGGACACCCGCAAGCGTCCGGTCACCAACGTGGTGATGATGGGCATGGGCGAGCCGCTGATGAACTACGACAACGTCGTGCCGGCGATGAAGCTGATGCTGGACGACAACGCCTATGGCCTGTCCAAGCGTCGCGTCACCCTCTCCACCTCCGGTGTGGTGCCCAAGCTGGACCAGCTCGGTGACGAGATGGACGTCAGCCTGGCGATCTCGCTGCACGCGGCCAACGATGAACTGCGCAACGTGCTGGTGCCGATCAACCGCAAGTGGAACATCCGCGCGCTGCTCGACTCCTGCCATCGCTACCTGGCCAAGTGTGACGACGCGCGTATCGTCACCATCGAGTACACCCTGATCAAGGACGTCAACGACCAGATCCAGCACGCCGAGGAACTGGCCGCGCTGCTAGACGAGCTGCCGTGCAAGATCAACCTGATCCCGTTCAACCCGTTCCCGCATTCCGGTTACGAGAAGCCGTCACGCAACCAGGTGATGCGCTTCCAGCAGCGTCTCTATGAGCTGGGCTACACCGCACCGGTGCGCGCCACACGTGGCGATGACATCGACGCCGCCTGTGGCCAGCTGGTCGGTCAGGTCAAGGACCGCACCCGTCGCGCCGAGCGTTACATCAACGCCATCCAGCTCGACGCCGACTGAGCGGCTGCCAGCCCTGACCTGACGCTATCGCCATAGCCATGCGCCGCCCTGCCACCTTGACTTGTGGCAGGTGCGGCGCTTTGATGGGGGCGCTTTTGTTGCCTGCCGCGACCCTCGCCCGCAGGCACATCATGAGCCTTCATTCACGCGAGGATTGCATGCCGAGTCGTCTGCCCCGTCATCGCACCAATGAGCATGACCCTGTCGCCCATGGCACTGTCGCACAGGGCCCCTGCCAGCATGATTCCCACACCCGCACCGCTGCTCGCGGCATCACTCGCCGCACCAGAGCCCTGCTGCTGTGCCTCGGATTTGCCGGCCTGACCCTCGCAGGCTGTGCGACACGCGTGGAAACCAACGACCCCTACGCCCCGCCGGATGACAACAAGGCCTCGAACGCCTACGTGGAACTCGGAGAGGCCTATCTGGGTCGTAATCAGCTGCAACGCGCCGACAGCGCCTTCCAGAAGGCACTCAAGCTGCAGAGCAGCAATGCCGAGGCCAAGGCCGGGCTGGCGATGATCTATCAGCGCCAGGGTGAGAACGTGCTCGCCGATGACTATTTCAATCAGGCCATTTCCAGCGATCCGTCCTTTACCCGTGCGCGCAACAACTACGCGGCCTTTCTCTACTCTCGCGGTGAATACGTCGAGGCCTGTCGGCAGCTCGAGATCGCGGCGGAAGACCTGACCTACGACAATCGTGGCCAGCTCTATACCAATCTGGGCCGCTGTCAGTTGCAGCTGGGCAAGACTAGCGAGGCCGCGAAGAGTTTCGAACGTGCCGTCAAGATCAATCCGCGTGAGTCAGAGGCCTGGTTGGCGGTGGCACGCATGTCACATGACGCCGGCGACAATGACGCCGCCCAGTCGGCGCTGAGCCGCTACTTCCGTCTGTCAGGCACCGATAGCGACAGTCTCGCCCTGGCCGTCGATGTGGCCACGGCTCGCGGCGACAGCCGTCTGGCAGATCTCTACAGCCGTCAGCTGGAGCAGGTCATGACTCGGGAATCCGGTCGCGCGGTGATTCGCACTCCCTGAACGAGGCGCAACGACGCCGCTGATGGCGCCAGCTCACGGGCGGGGTCGCTGCAAGCAGGACCGAGAAGACCGAATTGCCGGTGAAAATCTCGGCGCGGGCTTGGTATAGTGCCGACGCGGACGAACGTGTGTTCGTGCGCGTCGATTGGCATGGGAGGTCATCGCTTTTCACGCTGCTCACTCGCATGATGATCAACGAGTCGTGCAGCACCCGGCCAATCGCGCGACAGCATCAGTCAGCATGCTCCAGCATCAGTGTCAGGAGCAGTTTCCCGCAGTACCGGAAGAGCGCCCGGATGTGCGTTCGGTAGACAGTTTTTCCTTACAAGGATGCGCCATGAGCGAACATCAACCCGCCCCTGATCAGCACGCCAGTGATGCACTGCCTGGCACGCGCCTCAAGCTGGAGCGCGAGCATCAGGGGTTGTCGCGTGATGAGGTGGCGACACAGCTCAACCTGCGCCCCAGCCTGGTCGATGACCTGGAACGCGACCACTACGACCAGATTCCCATCGCCGCGTACCGTCGCGGCTATCTGCGTGCCTATGCCCGCCTGCTGGGCATGGACGAGAAGGCCATCGTCGGGCAGTACAATGCCCAGTTCGGCACCACCGAAGCCGAGCGCTACACCCCCAGTTCCACGCCGTCGGTGCGCCCACCGGGCAAGATGGGCAAGTACCTGTTCCGCCTCGTCAGCCTGCTGGTCATCGCCGGTCTGATCGGTCTCAGCTACGTGTGGTGGCAGAGTGGCGACTATGGCCGCACCTCGCCCGCGGAAACCTCCGCCCTCGAAGGTGGCAGCGATGCGGACAGCGCCGCACCGGTCGTGAACGCCGATGGCTCCATCGAGCTTTCGCTCTCGCAGTCCTCTGCCAGTGAAGCGGCGCCGTCCTCCACTGCTACCGCTGATGCGTCTGCCGTCGAGACAGCAGCCTCGCCCGAGACGACAGCGCAGAGTGCTGACGCGCTCGATACAGGCGCAACCGCGGCCGCGCCGGGCGCTGCAGAGGCTGGCACGTCAGCGTCTGGCGCTGCCACGGATAGCGCCGCTGCCACTGACGTGAGTGCTGTCGCCGATGCCAGTGCCGACACCACACAAGAGAGCGCAGCAGAAGAAGCTGCGCCGGCGGCAGACCCGCGCAAGCTTGAATTGACGTTCAACATCAATTCCTGGACCGACATTCGTGATGCCGATGGCAAGCGCCTGCTGCGCGGCAACAACGAGGCCGGCACCAGCACGACGCTGGAAGGCAAGCCGCCCTTCACGCTGACCATCGGCAATGCCTCTGGCGTCGAATTGCGTTACATGAATGAAGCGGTCGACCTCACGCGCGTCACGCGCGGCAGTGTCGCCAAACTTACCCTCGGTGAATGACCCGGAATCCCATGCATAGTCACTCCCCCATCAAGCGCCGCGTCTCGCGCAAGATTCATGTCGGCAATGTGGCCGTCGGCGGCGATGCACCGATTTCCGTGCAGAGCATGACCAACACCGACACCAACGATGTCGCCGCCACCGTCGCGCAGATCAAGCGCCTCGAGGATGCCGGTGCCGATATCGTGCGTGTCAGCGTGCCGGACATGGATGCCGCCGAAGCCTTCGGTCGCATCAAGCAGCAGAGCAACATCCCGCTGGTGGCCGATATCCACTTCGACTACAAGATCGCCCTGCGTGTGGCGGAACTTGGCGTCGACTGCCTGCGCATCAACCCGGGCAACATCGGTCGTGAAGACCGCGTGCGCGCCGTGGTCAGCGCCGCCCGCGACAACGGCATCCCGATCCGCATCGGCGTCAACGCAGGCTCGCTGGAAAAGGACCTGCAGAAGAAATACGGCGAACCGACGCCGGCGGCGCTGGTCGAATCTGCCATGCGTCACATCGATCATCTGGATCGCCTCGATTTCCAGGACTTCAAGGTCAGCGTCAAGGCCAGCGACGTGTTCATGGCCGTCGCCGCCTATCGTGACCTGGCAGCGCGCATCGAACAGCCGCTGCACCTGGGCATCACCGAAGCGGGCGGCCTGCGCTCTGGCACCGTCAAGTCTTCCATCGGCCTGGGCATGCTGCTGATGGACGGCATCGGTGACACCATCCGCGTGTCGCTGGCAGCGGACCCGGTCGAGGAGATCAAGGTCGGCTTCGACATGCTCAAGAGCCTCAAGCTGCGCGCCAAGGGCATCAACTTCATTGCCTGCCCCAGCTGCTCGCGTCAGAATTTCGACGTCATCAAGACCATGAACGAGCTGGAGACACGTCTTGAAGACGTGATGACGCCGCTGAACGTCTCGGTCATCGGCTGTGTCGTCAATGGCCCCGGCGAAGCCAAGGAGACCGATGTCGGTCTGACCGGCGGCAGCCCCGCCAACCTGGTCTACCTGGACGGCAAGCCGGCCAGCAAGTTGACCAATGACACCCTGGTTGACGATCTTGAGCGACTCATCCGTGACAAGGTCGCGGAAAAAGAGGCCCGTGAGGCCGACACTATCATCCGCCAGAGCTGAGCTTGTCTCGGCTGGCTTGCGCGTCATGATTGACGCGCCTTCGTCTCCCCACCCGCCTGCATGACCTCATGCGAGCGCCGTGGGGAGACGCGCAAGGATTCAGGAGAGAACGTTGAGTACCAAGATCCAGGCCATTCGTGGCATGAACGACCTGCTGCCGGACCAGTCACCGGTATGGCAATACTTCGAGCACCAGGTGGAAGCGCTGATGGGCCAGTACGGCTATCGCGAGATCCGCACCCCCATCGTCGAGCAGACCGCGCTGTTCAAGCGCTCCATCGGCGAAGTCACCGACATCGTCGAGAAGGAGATGTACACCTTCGACGACCGTAACGGCGACAGCCTGACCCTGCGTCCGGAAGGCACCGCCAGCTGCGTGCGCATGGCGATGGAGAATGGCCTGGTCCACAACCAGATCCAGCGTCTGTGGTACACCGGCCCGATGTTCCGCCACGAGCGCCCGCAGAAGGGCCGTTATCGTCAGTTCCATCAGGTGGGCGTCGAAGCCTACGGCATGGAAGGCCCGGACATCGATGCCGAGATGATCCTGATCTCCGCGCGTCTGTGGCGCCAGCTGGGCCTGCTGGAGCACGTCACGCTCGAGCTCAACTCGCTGGGTAGCCTCGAGGCGCGTGCCGCCTATCGTGACCTGCTGGTCGAATACTTCGAACAGCACCTGGATGTCCTCGACGAAGACTCCAAGCGTCGTCTGCACAGCAACCCGCTGCGCATCCTCGACACCAAGAACCCGGACATGGCCGCCGTCGTCGACGCCGCGCCGCGCCTAGGGGATCACCTGGATGAAGAGTCCCGCGTGCACTTCGAGGGCCTCAAGGCACGTCTCGACGCCGCTGGCATCGAGTACGTCATCAACCCGCGCCTGGTGCGTGGCCTCGATTACTACTCGCGCAGTGTGTTCGAATGGACCACCACCGCGCTGGGCAGCCAGGGCACCGTGTGTGCCGGCGGCCGCTACGACAGCCTGTTCGAACAGCTGGGCGGCAAGCCGGTACCGGCGGTCGGCTTCGCGATGGGCGTCGAGCGCCTCATCCTGTTGCTCGAGACACTGGAACTGGTACCGCAGGACGTCCGCGAGACCGTCGATGTCTACCTGATGTCGATGGGCGAGCAGGCCGAAGGCGAAGCCATGCGTCTGGCCGAAGAGCTGCGCACCGCCCTGCCCAATCTGCGTCTGGTACTGCATTGCGGTGGTGGCAGCTTCAAGAGCCAGATGAAGAAGGCCGACAAGAGCGGTGCTCGCATCGCGCTGATTCTCGGTGAGAATGAAGTCATCGAAGGCACGGTGGCGCTCAAGTTCCTGCGCGAGGAACGCGACCAGGAAACGCTGAACCAGCGTGCGCTGGGCGAACGTCTCGACAGCGTCTTCGGCGCCTGAGACTGCCAATGAATATCGGGCGGAGAGCCAGCTCTCCGCCTCACGAATGCAAGTGCCGGCATGCCGGCCAGGTCAAGGAGACCGCCCGTGGCGGAAGAGCTCAGAAGCGAAGAAGAACAGCTTGAAGCCATCAAGCGTTGGTGGAGCGAGAACGGCAAGTCACTGATTGCTGGTGTCGTACTGGCCGGCGCCGGTGTCTTTGCCTTCAAGGCCTGGCAGAACTACGACGCCAGCCAGTCCGAAGCGGCCTCCGTGCGTTACCAGCAACTGATCAGCCTCGTCAGCCAGCCCAAGCTGGAAGACGCCGGCATCAAGCAGGCGCGTACGCTGATCGGCGAACTGGAAAGCGAGCACGGCGACAGCCTCTACACCCAGATGGCGCACCTGCTGGATGCCAGCATGTCGGTCAAGGCCAACGATCTCGATGCAGCCGCCACGGCGCTGCAGAGCGTGATCGACAACAGCGATGACAGCTACCTGCAGGGGCTGGCCAGCCTACGTCTGGCGCGCATCAACGTCGAGCGCGGCGACAACGACGCGGCACTCGCCCTGCTCAAGAGCCCGCCGGCGCCGCTGGCAGCGCAGGCGGCTGCGGTGCGTGGCGATGCCCTGGCCGCACAGGACAAGCGTGATGAGGCCATCGCCGCCTATCAGCAGGCCAGCACCCTGTCGCAGGAAAGTGGTCAGCCGGTCTACGGTCTCGACCTGAAACTCGCCGATCTGGCTGCGGAGTCTTCTTCATGAGCGTCACTCGTCGTCTGAGCGTACCGGCCTCGCTGCTGGCCGTGAGTCTGCTGGCCGGTTGTGCCAGCAGTGCCCAACCGGAATATGCGCCCAAGGAGCTGGTCGATTTCGATCGCCAGGTCGCGCTTGATTCCGTCTGGAGCGAATCGGTCGGCAATGGCCTGGGCCGTGCCCACTATCCGCTGTCACCGATCTTCGCCAACGACAAGCTGTTCGTCGGTGCCGAAGGCGGTGAGCTGGAAGCCCTCGCTGCCGACAGTGGCGACGACATCTGGCAGACACGGTTGCCGGCTGGCATCACCAGCGCACTGAATGCCGATGCCTCCCGCCTCTACGTCGGTACGCGCGATGGCAAGGTCAGTGCCGTCAGCCAGGAAGATGGCAGCATCGAATGGAGCACGCGTGTCTCCAGTGAAGTGCTGGCCGCGCCGCAGTACAACGACGAGCTGGTCGTGGTGCAGAGCGTCGATGGCACCGTGACCGCGCTTGATCGCTTCACCGGCGAAGAGCAGTGGGCCTACTCGGCCACGATTCCGGCCCTGACGCTGCGTGGCACCGGCGCGCCGCGGGTCATCCAGCCGGTCACCTTCGCGGGCTTCGCCAACGGCAAGCTGGTCACGCTCGACAACCGCTCAGGTCAGGAACTGTGGGACCTGCGCGTCGCCGTGCCGGCCGGGCGTACCGAGGTGGACCAGCTGGTCGATCTCGATGGCCAGCCGGTGCTGACGCAGGATGGCCGCTTGTTCGTCACCAGCTACAACGGTCGTCTGATCGCGCTGGACGCCCGCAACGGCGAGCCGCTGTGGGACAAGCCGTCCTCCAGCTATCTGACGCCCATCGTGGTCGGCGATTACCTGTTCAGCATCGACAATGCCAGCCATGTGCTGGCAATGGATGCCAACACGGGCAACGTGCTGTGGAAGTCCGAAGACCTGGAAGGCCGCTGGCTGACCTCTCCGGCCTTCGTCGATGGCAAGCTGGTGGTCGGTGACTACGAAGGCTATGTGCACCTGATCGACGCCCAGAGCGGCGAGATGGCCGGCCGCTATGACGTGGGGGGCGATGGCATCAGCATCACCCCGCTGACCGAAGGCAAGCGCATCTACGTCTACACCAACGATGGCGAGCTGACGGCGCTGGATCTCGAAGCCCCGTAAGCCACTGATCGAGCGCGCATGTCAGCCTGCCCGCAATCTGACATGCGCCTCGTTCAGCCCTCGTTCAGCCCTCGTTCAGCCCTCGTCAAGACAACGGCAGCCATCTGGCTGCCGTTGTCTTAATGCGCCATTGGTAGCAACTCCCTGTCAATGCTAGAATGCTGCCCCCGCTGATCAGGCCTGCCGCACGACGCAGCCATTGATTCAGCCACGAGATCTTTCCGCCGACAGTGCTAACCCCCTGTCGGCGGACCATACTGGATGCATGCGACGCCTGCGTCGTCATCCAGTGCCCCAAGTCCGATATCATCGCTATAGCCCTGCCTGCACAAGGTGCTTTCCAGCCATCATGGTTCGAAGCAGACCGTACGGGGCCGGCATCGATGCTATCCCTGCGAATGCTGTGAGATTCCATGAACCCCGTGATCGCCCTGGTCGGCCGCCCGAATGTCGGCAAGTCGACGCTATTCAATCGCCTCACCAAGACCCGTGATGCTCTGGTCGCCGATTTCCCCGGCCTGACCCGTGACCGCAAGTACGGCACCGGCAAGGTCGGCGGCAAGCCCTACACCGTCATCGACACCGGCGGCATCAGCGGTGACGAGGAAGGCATCGACCTGATGATGGCCGGCCAGTCACTGGCCGCCATCGACGAAGCCGACATCGTGCTGTTCATGGTCGATGCGCGCGCCGGTCTGAACATGGCGGATGAGGCCATCGCCAATCACCTGCGCGTCAACCAGAAGAAGACCTGGCTGGTGGTCAACAAGACCGACGGCATGGACGAGGAGATCGGCAAGTCCGACTTCTGGACCCTGGGTCTGGGTGACCCGCGCGCCATCGCCGCCGAGCACGGCCGCAACGTCACCACACTGCTGGAAGAGGTGCTCTCGCCCTACCCCGAAGTCGAGGAAGGCGAAGACGAGGACCTGCACCCGGAGCTGGATGATCGCGGCGTGCGCATCGGCATCATCGGTCGTCCGAACGTCGGCAAGTCGACGCTGGTCAATCGCCTGCTGGGCGAGGAGCGCGTGGTCGTCTATGACCAGGCCGGCACCACCACCGACGCCGTGGAGATTCCCTTCGAGCGTCGTGGCAAGCCTTACCTGCTGGTCGATACCGCCGGGATCCGTCGTCGCAAGAACGTGCGCGAAGTGGTGGAGAAGTTCTCCATCATCAAGACGCTGGAAGCGATCAAGAAGTGCAACGTCGCCGTGATGGTGCTCGATGCCCGCCAGGGACTCGTCGAGCAGGACCTGCACCTGCTGGACTTCGTGCTGACCAGCGGCCGCGCGCTGGTGCTGGTGGTCAACAAGTGGGATGGCCTGGAAAGCGAAGCCAAGGAGAAGATGCGCTCCGAGATCAAGCGTCGTCTGGGCTTCGCCGACTACGCTGACCTGCACTTCATCTCCGCGCTGCACGGCACTGCGGTGGGTGATCTCTACCCGTCCATCGACCGCGCCTTCGAAAGCGCCGTGGCCCGCTGGTCGACCAAGCGTCTGACCACCCTGCTGCAGGACGCCACCCAGGCGCACCAGCCGCCGATGGTCAACGGCCGTCGCATCAAGCTGCGCATGGCTCACCAGGGTGGCGCCAATCCGCCGCTGATCGTGGTGCACGGCAACCAGACCAACCGTCTGCCGGAAGCCTACAAGCGCTACCTGACCAACACCTTCCGCAAGGTGCTCAAGGTCAAGGGCACGCCGATGCGCTTCGAGTTCCGCTCCGGCGACAACCCCTTCGATGGCGCCCAGGGGGCTGATGACCGCGAGCGCGCGAAAGAGCGTTCACTGGCGCGCACCAAGGAAGCTCGCAAGGAACGCAAGCAGCGCCGTTGATGGCGTGAACTGCGCCTGTGCGTGATGCCAGGCGAGCGGATCTGATCCGCCAGCCTGCCCCATGAAAAAGCCGCCCCTGCAGATGACTGCAGGGGCGGCTTTTTCATGTCACGCGCACTGACGTTTCAGAGCACCTCAAGCGCCACAATCATCTCAAGGGCGTCAAGCACCGGGTTCACGCCTCCAGCGTCTTCTGCCCCGCCCATAGATTGGCGAACTGCCAGGCGGCACGCCCGCTGCGCACCCCGCGCTGGGTGGCGTAGCGCAGCGCCTCGCCACGCGCGGCCTCATCGAAGCTGCCAGCGCCGAGACGCCATTCCACCCAGTGCTGACAGGTCTCCAGATAGGCGTCCTGATTGAAGGGATGGAAGGCCAGCCACAGGCCGAAGCGGTCCGACAGCGAGATCTTCTCTTCCACCGCATCGCCATGATGCAGCTCGCCATCGACGATGTGGGTGGCCTGGTTGTCGCTCATGTGCTCCGGCAGCAGATGACGACGGTTGGAGGTGGCGTACAGCAGCACGTTCTCCGGCGGCCCGGTCAGGGTGCCATCCAGCACGCTCTTGAGCGCCTTGTAGGCGTCATCGCTGCCCTCGAAGGACAGGTCATCGCAATAGACGATGAAGCGATGCGGCTGCTGGGCCAGCTCGGCGACCAGCGCCGGCAGTGCCGGCAGGTCGTGCCGGTCGATCTGGATCAGACGCAGCCCCTCGCGGCCCAGGGTATTGAGCAGTGCGCGGACCAGCGATGACTTGCCGGTGCCACGGGCGCCCCACAGCAGCGCGTGGTTGGCCGGCTTGCCCGCAAGGAAGGCGCGAGTGTTGGCCAGCAGCTCACGCTTCTGGCGTGCGATGCCGAGCAGGTCCTCGAGTGTCAGGGCGTCACGCGGCGCGATCGGCGTCAGTCGCCCTCCCAGGGGGTGGCGGGTCCACAAGGCGGCGACATCGCGTGTCCAGTCCACTTCGACAGCCGTCGGCGGCAGCATCGGTTCGAGTCGGTCCAGCAGATGCGAGAGGCGGCGTTCAAACTCTGGCGACATGGTGATTCCCTGTCAGATACATGGGGTCCGGGCCGTGGCAGGCCCATCAGATCAAACCCAGTATCTCATGCCCGGCGGGGCCGTCTGGCCTGACGATGCTGTGATCTCAGCAACGTATCATTTCGCTGACTGCACCACTGCGCCTATCCGGTTATGCTGTCTGCACGTTTCTTGCACGTTCAGCGTCGCCCTGCCGTGCGCTCGAAGGTTGTCACGTCATCTAGCCAGGAGGCCCCAATGCCAGGATTGCTCGATCTCTCATCTCCCCGCGCCCTGCGTCGTCTGCTCCCGCTGGCGGCGCTTGCGGCGTCCGTCACCCTGAGTGCCTGCGCCAACTCTCCGCTGGGCCGCAGCCAGCTGACCCTCTACTCGGACCAGGAACTGGAGAAGATGGGGGAAGCCAGCTTCAGCAAGTACCAGCAGGAGCTGCCGGTGGTGGAAGGTCGTCAGGATGCCTACGTCAGCTGCGTGGCGGATGCGGTGACCGCCAAGGTGCCCGCCAGCTATGGCATCAGCGGCTGGCAGGTCAAGGTATTCGAGGATGAGTCCGCCAATGCCTTCGCCCTGCCGGGCGGCTACATCGGCGTCAACACCGGGTTGCTTGAGGTCGCCGAGAATCAGGACCAGCTGGCGACCGTCATCGGCCACGAGATCGCCCACGTGCTGGCGCGCCACGCCAACGAACGCGTCTCGACCCAATCCTTGACCTCCGCCGGGCTGTCACTCACCCAGGCACTGGCCGGCCTCGAAGGCACCGGTGGCGACCAGCTCATGGGCCTGCTGGGCATGGGCGCGGAATATGGCGTGCTCAAGCCGTTCTCGCGCTCCCACGAGTCCGAAGCCGACCTGCTGGGGCTGGACCTGATGGCCGAAGCCGGCTTCGACCCGCGCGCCAGCATCAAGCTGTGGGCCAACATGAATGCTGCCGGTGGCGCGCAACCGCCGGTGTGGATGTCGACACACCCGAGTGACGAACAGCGCATGGCGGCCCTCAACGAGCGCCTCGAGACCGCTCTGCCGACCTATCAGCAGGCCCGCGCCGCCGGCGAGAAGCCCAACTGCGATCGACTGCGCTGACCCCACCTGTGTGGCGTGGCATCATCAGCCTCAGGTAACACACGCTCGCGCGGCCCCTGGAGAACCTGGGGCTGCGCGAGCGTGCGGCGCTCTCTATCCAGCCGCCCTCCATCCAGCCGCCCTCTACTCTCTGGCTCTGCTCTCACTAGCCTGCCTTCTGATCTACCTCCCTTGGCTATCTAACGCTCTACCAGCTCCTCGCTTTACCGGCTTGAAAGTCTGAATGTAAAAAGAAGCCATCAAATGTGTCGATATCCGCGAATCATGTAACCGCATTGCTAATCTGGGATCACCTGCTCGCCTGCGCACTGCTCATGCAGACACTTCATGCACAGCGGCGCGAGCGTGTTCCCGACACTCGCTTGAGGATGCCTTACATGACTCGACACGCACTCATCATTGACGACGATCCGGATTTTCGTGAACTCATCAGCGGGCTGCTTTCCGCCCATGGGTTCGACTGCACGCAGAGCGAAGGGCTGCAGGACATCGCCTGCAATCCCGCCTGTCTGGAGACGGACCTCATCCTGGTGGACTACGAATTGGGCGACTTCACCGGCGATGATGTGCTCGGCTATCTGCGCGAACGCAATGTCGAGGCGGGCATCATCCTGATGAGCGCCTGTCACAACGACGACATGCAAGCGATGGTCGCCAGGGGCAAGCGCAGCGGCCTGGAGATGCTGGGCCAGCTCGGCAAGCCCTTCGACATCATGCACCTGGCCTCGCTGCTGGCAGAGCTGGACAAGCAACGCAATCCGCTGTCACTCGATGAACTGGATGATGCCCTGACCGAGCGCCAGCTGCATCTCGTCTATCAGCCCAAGATCGACCTCGCCAGTGGCCGGCTCAGCGGCGCGGAGGCTCTCGTGCGCTGGCAGCATCCTCTGCGCGGCATGGTCATGCCCAACCAGTTCATCGCCCTGGCGGAACGCAGCAACCGTATCGAGGCACTCACCTGGCAGGTCATCGAGAATGGTTTCCGCCAGCAGGGCCAATGGCAGTCCCAGGGCCTTCACCTTGACCTCGCGCTCAATCTGTCACCCCAGCTGCTGCGCACCCGTGACATGCTGAAGACGCTGGATGCGCTGGCCAGTCAGCATCATGTCGATCCGCACTCCATCACGCTGGAACTCACGGAGAGCTGCGGGATCGACTGCCTCACCTACGCTCGTCACCTTCTGAACGCCATTCGCGACCGCGGCTATCGCCTGGCGCTGGATGACTTCGGCACCGGTTTCTCCTCGATGATGCAGCTCTACAACCTGCCGTTCGACGAATTGAAGATCGACCAATGCTTCGTCGGACGCAGCGACAGCCACCCGGAAGCGCGCGCCATCACGCGTACCATCGTCGAGCTGGGCCAACGCCTGAATCTCGCCGTGGTCGGCGAAGGCATCGAGACCGCGGAACAGCGCGATTACCTCTGCGATACCCGCTGCAATATCGGCCAGGGCTATCTGTTCGCGCGCCCCATGCCCGTCAGCGACTTCAATGCCTGGAGCCGCTGCCCGCCCAGCGCCGTCAATGCACTCAGCCAGCGCCACGTCTCCGCCGTCCATTGAGGAGACTGGCGTCCCGCCACAGCGCAGCACAGACAGCGGGAATGCCGCAACTCCCCACTACAGACGCCACCCATGTCACCATGGGTGGCGTCTATGTAGTGAAGGCCAGGATGAATCGTGAAGGCCAGGATGAAGAGAGCGAGAGAAGGCGGGAACGGGAGAACAAGAGGGACGCTAGTGAATGCTGTCGGCTGTCGATCACGCCATCACGTCCCAATACCGTCAGGAGAACAGATAGCCCTCTGCGAGAAGGCTGTCCCGCGTCGGCACACTCAAGGAGCGCAATGTGGCGACATGCTGGTGTACCTCGGGCAGGTCCTCGCTGATCACGGCCTCCTCCAGCGCCTTGGCGCCACTGGCTATGCCGCTGCATCCCAGCGAGGCTGACGCCCCCTTCAGGGAATGCGCCTCACGCTTGAGCTCGGTGAGATCCATCTGCTTCAGCAAGGTCACCATCACGTCGAGGCGTCCTTCGAGTCGCGTCAGGTAATTGCTCAGCAGTCGTGAATAGGCCTCGCCACTCAGGGTCGTGAGCAGCTCCTGACAGGTCGCGTGTTGCAGCAAGGAAGGCGCGGCATCGGGCAGAGCGCGCGCAGCTGAGTCGTCAGTTGCCACATCGAGCGCCGGGGCAGCGTCGATCTGCGCGTCCTGATCATCAGCCGCTGACGAGCTGGTGCCATCATCGCCTGGTGCCTGCAGGGCGGCAGACGGCTCGCCAGCCGAAGCCTCTGGCTTGTCTGGCTCGAGCGACTTCTGCTGCGAATCAGACTTCTGTGAATCAGCCTCCTGTGAATCAGAGGCCTGCGAATCAGAGGCCTGGACCAGATACTGTTGCAGCACCCGATGCAGATCATCACGCGTGAACGGCTTGTGCAGCACCCCCTGCATGCCAGCCTCGATGCAGCGGCGGGCATCCTCCTGCATCACGTTGGCGGTCATCGCGATGATCGGCAGACGAGCGCTGGCGGGTTGCTCGGACTCTTGCTGACGCCAGCGACGTGTCGTCTCGACGCCATCCAGCACCGGCATCTGCATGTCCATGAACACCAGATCGACATCGTTGCCAGCCTGCGCCAGCCATTCGAGTGCCTGCTCACCGTCTTCCACCACCGTGACCTGCTGCCCCAGATACTCGAGCATGGCCCGCGCCAGCGACTGATTGACCTCGTTGTCTTCCACCACCAGCACGCTTGCGTGGGGCAAGGGCGTGTCTCCCACCGCCTGCTGCGGGCAAGCCTCGGCGGCGGTCAATACCGGCAGCGGCACGCGGCACCAGAAGCGACTGCCAAGCCCGAGATGACTCTCGACGCCGATCTCACCGCCCATCGCCTCCACCAGTCGCTTGCAGATGGCAAGCCCGAGCCCGGTGCCCTCATGACGACGCGCAATCGAGGTATCCACCTGGGTGAAGGGGGCAAACAACTGGCTCACCTGGTCGGCGGCGATCCCGCAACCGCTGTCGTGAACCTCGAAATGAAGCGTCTCGCCGTCTTCCGGTGATGCCCTCAGCCGGATGGTGCCCTGGGGACAGAACTTGAAGGCGTTGTTGAGCAGGTTGGTCAGTACCTGACGCAGGCGATTGACGTCACCCTTGACCCAGACAGGCAGATCATCGGCACGTTCTTCGAGGAAGATGCGCGAGCATCCCTTGCCGGCACTGCCTGTCTGGCGATGGTAATGCGCGGCCAGGGAATCGAGGAATTCGGGCAACGAGAAGCAGCGCTGATCCAGCTCCAGCTTGCCGGCTTCGATCTTGGAATAATCCAGCACATCATTGATGACGGCCTGCAGGCTCTCGGCACTCTGGCGCAGCATCGTCAGGTATTGCTGGCCACGCCGGGTCGAGACTTCCTCGCCGATGAGGTCCGACACGCCGACCATGCCATTGAGCGGGGTACGTATCTCATGGCTCATGATCGCCATGAATTCCGACTTGGCACGACTGGCCGCCTGCGCCAGCTGCACCATGCCATCCAGCTCCTGGGTGCGCTCCTCCAGCTTGCGGGTCTTGTAGGCCCGTCCACGACTCTCGACGATCAGCGCGACCACCAGCACGATGCCGCTCAACGTCATCAGCAGCACCAGCGACAGCGCAAGGGCATACAGGTTGAGGAGCTCCGAGCGCTCCTTGGTGCGCTGGATAGCGGCCTCGGCATTGATGTTGAGCAGCAACTCGCCGGTCTGCTCCTGAAGCGAGGCAAGCCGGCTGAGTATCTGCACATATAGGGACGCATCACGCTCCTGACGACTCGCCAGGTCCATGATGGCGCTGTCCAGCACCTCGATTCTGGGCAGCATGGCCATCAGCTGGGCATGCAGGTCGGGCATCCCCGCCAGCATGCTGCCCAGTTGGCCGCTCTGCAGCAGCTGTACCCGGCTATAGAGGATGTCGAGCCGCAACAGCAGCTCGCTGTCATCCATCAAGGCGGGCGGCGTCGGGGTCTTCTGCTCCTCGGCCACCACCATGCGCAGCTCGCGCACTTCCCTGTCGAACTGATAGACCGCCCAGATCAGATTCTCACGCAGCTTGTGCTCGAGTGCCTGCTGACGCTGATAGACCAGAACGCCAGTCACCAATGCCGAGACGAAGAACAACGTCGCGGCAATGGCGATGGCGGTTCTGAAATGCAGAGAACGGAGTGGATTCATGCACGAGCATCCTGGCAGCGCTCATGAAACGGAGCAGGAGAGGCGGGTTCAGCGTTCGATGTCGATTCGCTTCACCTGCCAGACAGAGCGGGTCATGATTTCCTCGTTGAGGAGATCCGGCTGCTCACTGAAGGGGTAGATGATGAAGATGGGGCCATTGTCGCGCACACGCAGTCGCTTGCCATCGACTTCCATGGCCAGTATCACCGGATGATCGAAATAATCCTGCACCGGCGCGGTGGCGGCGTAGTCGTTGAGCGCCACTATACGCATGGTGCCATCCTCGACGCCCACCGCCTCCATCAGCGCCGAACCGAGCGGACCGCTGAAGCTCACTTCGCCGTCATGCCAGGGGGTGGTGGTCACGGTCTCCCGTTGCGTCAGCGCCATGAGCATGGCGCGATCGAAATGTGCCTCGCCTCCGGCGTTGGCATGGGTGATATCCCCGGTGACGCGTAGCACCACCGGCCCCTGCGGAGCCTCCAGGGCCATGGCAAAGGGGGAAAACGACAGCGTCAGCAACAGAAGCCAGTGGCGCATGCGAAGTAACGCCGTGGTGAGACATCGCAGGAGAATGAGAAGCGGCATGGGAAGACTCCAGGGGTCATGGACAACCATGGATGACGGCCGGAGGTTCACCGTCTCGTTTCATCCTCGCCATTCACGGGCCAGCAGCGGCACCGCGCCATGAAGCAGCGAGAGGGGATGAACACGAGTATATGTCGCCATCGTCATGCCAAACGTGAACCATTGTGACGCGGTCTCACGCAAGAGACGCGTAGACTGCTTGCGATACCCACGCGGGGAGGCAACGACATGCAAATCGGCATCCTGGAAGATGATCATGATCAACGTGATTACCTGACCCTGTGTCTCGAGGCTCAGGGACATGAGCTGGCAGGCTTCGAGCGCGCCAGCCAGTTGTTGCGCGCACTGCGCGAGCGCAGCTTCGACCTGCTGATCATCGACTGGCAACTGCCGGATGCCTGCGGCATGGAGCTGACGCGCACACTGCGCAGCGAGCACGGCTGGCGAGGGCTGATCCTGTTCATCACCGCAAGCCAGGGAGAGGAGGATGTCGTGCATGCGCTTCAGCACGGCGCCGATGACTTTCTGGCCAAGCCTATCCGCCCTGCTGAGCTCACGGCGCGTGTGGAAGCGCTGGGCAGGCGTTTCGTCACCTCCGACACCAATTACCTGCAGCCCAAGGTGGCCATCAGCGATCAATATCGGATCGAGCCGGATGAACACACCATCTGGTGCGGCGAGGAGCCGGTCGCCCTGACCCAGCGCGAATATCAGCTGGCCTCCCTGCTACTGCGCCACGTCGGAGAGCTTTACTCACGCGCCTACCTGCTGGAGATGATCTGGGGGGTCAACGGGGACATCTCGACCCGGACGGTCGACACCCACGTCAGCCGCCTGCGGCGCAAACTGGGACTGAACGGCAGCCGTGGGCTCAGGCTGAAAAGCGTCTATCAGTACGGATATCGGCTCGAATCCTGTGCCACGGCCCCCGTCAAGAGCAGCTGAGCGCCAACAGCGAGGCGTGAGCACGCTGGATCATGGCCAACCAAAAAGGAGCGGGGGACTCTATCGAGTCCCCCGCTCCTTTTCATCGTCTGTCGTCTGACTGGTCGGCTAGCTGGTCATCTGGCTGCCCGTCTGGCGGCCATCTGAATCGACGTGCATGCCCGGCAAGCTCCCGCGGATCATCCTTCCGCCAGCATCCTGCGCAACATGCCCGCCACTGGCCCCGTCTCCGGGCGCTTGTGACGCCACAGGAAGTAGGACTCGGCCGCCTGCTCCACCAGCATGCCGAGACCATCCTCAACCCGCGCGCCGCGCTCGCTGGCCCAGCGCATGAAGACGGTCGGCTCGGCGGCATACATCATGTCGTAGGCGAGCGCCTGCGGAGAGAACAGCGAATCCGGCAACGGCGGCAGCTCGCCGCCCAGCGATGCACTGGTGCCATTGATGACCAGATCGAACTGACCCTCGATGGCCGCATAGCTGCCACCGGACAGCTGGCAGCCTTCCCCCGCCAGGTCGGCGAAGTCCTCGGCCAGCGCGCTGGCCTTGGCGGCGGTGCGATTGGCGATCACCAATGCCGCCGGCTGCTTGGCCAGCAGAGGCTCCAGCACACCACGCACGGCGCCACCCGCGCCGAGAATCAGGATGCGCGCACCCTTGAGCGGCGCCTCGAGACGCTCGAGATCACGGGTCAGGCCGACACCATCGGTGGTATCGCCATACAGCTGACCGGTCTTGCCGAGCATCAGCGTATTGACGGCGCCGGCGCGACGGGCACGCGGGCTCAGCACATCGACCAGCCGGAAGGCCTGCTCCTTGAAGGGCATGGTGACATTCGCCCCCTGGCCGCCTTCGGCGACGAACTCGGCCCAACCGGCCGCGAAGTCATCGACCGGCGCCAGTCGCGCTTCGTAGCTCAGCGAGTCCTTGAGCTGCTCAGCGAAGGAGCGATGAATCAACGGGGATTTCGAGTGGGCAATCGGGTTGCCGAATACAGCGTAACGGGACATCAGGACTCCGGGGCAATCACAGAAAAGCGTCAGGTCAATGCGGCGATCAGGCCTCTTCGCCCAGCCAGTCGCGGGCATGCAGGAAGTCACGATACAGCACCGCTTCGGCACTGCCTTCCTCGGGCTCGTAGCCGTACTCCCAGTGCACTACCGGCGGCATCGACATCAGGATCGACTCGGTACGTCCGCCGCTCTGCAGGCCAAACAGCGTGCCGCGGTCCCAGACCAGGTTGAACTCCACGTAGCGCCCGCGACGATAGAGCTGGAAGTTGCGTTCACGCTCGCCATAGGCCGTCTCGCGGCGGCGCTCGACGATGGGCAGATAGGCCTCGAGGAAGCTGTCGCCGACGGATTGCTGGAAGGCGAAGCAGCGCTCGAAGCCCCACTCGTTGAGGTCATCGAAGAACAGGCCACCCACGCCCCGCGTCTCGTCGCGGTGCTTGAGGTAGAAGTACTCGTCACACCAGGTCTTGTAGCGCGGATAGACATCACTGCCGAAGGCGATGCAGGCATCGCAGGCCGTCTGGTGCCAGTGACGCGCGTCTTCTTCATGCGGGTAGAACGGCGTCAGATCGTAGCCGCCCCCGAACCACCATACCGGCGCCTCGCCCTCCTTCTCGGCGATGAAGAAGCGCACATTGCCATGGCTGGTCGGCACGTGCGGGTTGTGCGGATGCAGCACCCAGCTGACCCCGACGGCGTGGAAGCTGCGACCGGCCAGCTCCGGACGTACCGCCGTCGCGGAAGCCGGCAATTCATGCCCGAAGACATGCGAGAAGTTGACGCCACCCTTCTCGAACACGCCGCCATTCTCGATGACCCGTGAGCGACCACCGCCACCCTCGGCACGCTCCCAGCTATCTTCACGGAAACTTGCCTGGCCATCGCAGGCTTGCAGCGCCTCGCACAGGCGGTCTTGCAGATCGAGCAGGTAGACCTTGACGTCTTCGAGATTGGCGTGGGCCACGATGCCTCCGGTAGAACGGGAATGAATGATGACGGGGCGACACCCGTCGTTGGCCGCTGCTGGCGGTGAACTGCCAGCTTACCGCGACACGCTGCGCTCGGCAGGTCGGAAAATGCCCCTCTTGGGCGCCTGGATGACGCGGCACTGATCTGGATCAACCCGAGCGACGATCCTGCTGCTCAGGCGCGCAGCACCTTGCCGGTCGCGAGATCACGAATGGTGCTGGGACGCGGGTTGCCGCCGAGCGGTCCTTCGAGGATCACGTCATTGACCAGCGCATCGCCGAAGGCGTCACGCACCTCGTCTGCGGTCATGGCAGGCGATTCGCCTGCACGGTTGGCCGAGGTCGACACCAGCGGTCCGCCGAAGGCAGCGCACAATGCCTGGACCAGCGGATGGTCGGTCACGCGCACGGCCAGGCTGACGTGTTCACCGCGCAGCAAGGGGTGCGCACGGCCATTGTCAGGCACCAGCCAGGTATAGGGTCCCGGCCAGCTGGCCAGCAGCTGCTCACGCTGCGCGACGGTGACCCCCGCCAGCCAGGGTTCCAGCTGGGCGATATCACCGGCGATCAGGATCAAGCCCTTGGCGGCGTCGCGGGACTTGAGCTTGATCAGCCGAGCCAGGGCCTCACCATCGTCGGGATCACACCCCAGCCCCCAGACGGCCTCGGTGGGATAGGCAACGATGCCCCCATTGCGAAGACAGGCAGCGGCGCCGTCGAGGGCACGCTGATCCAGCGAAACATCACTGACATTCATGATCTGCTCGAACTCCTAGCTGCGGCAACACAATGGCGGCGATTCTAGCACGCTCACCGGCGCGAGACCGACGCTGCACATCGACGCAACACGGCGTCGCGTCGGAGTGGCATAGGCGCACCGCCCGGTTCACGGCATGATGAACGGGTCCATCACCCTCAGGGTATTGCGAAACTGACGCAAAGGCTTGTTTCAAAAGACTATCGAGGTCATTTGGATGCTTTGCTGGACAGTCTCCAGCACCGGGCCTGATGGCGTTTCACCCCCACTTTTCCTCCCCCTTTTCTTCAGACAAGGATGTGATCCATGCGTCGCGCTTTCTCACTGACCACCTCAGCCGCTCTACTGCTGGCATTGGCAGGCTGTGCCAGCTCTGGCCCCCAGACGCCGACCGCGCCGGCGCCACGCCCTGCCCCGCTGCAGGATGCCGCGGCGCAGGCGCCCTTGAGCGACCAGGCGATGCTGGCGACCCTATGGATACAGCGCAGCGCGGAGTTTCATGCCCTGTCACTGCAAGCCTTCAACGTGGCCCACGACCGCCTGAATCTGGCGCTGGCGCGTCGCCACGCGCAGGACAAGCCGCTGGCGGTGGTCGTCGATGTCGATGACACCGTGCTCGACACCACCAGCTACGGCGGCTGGGCACTGCGTGAAGGTCGTACCTACGACAGCCAGAGCTGGGCTGACTGGGTGGATGACGCCGTCTCCACGGCTTCACCGGGCGCCGTGGAGTTCCTCAACTACGCACACGCCAGCGGCGTCGATGTCTACTACATCACCAACCGCAAGGCAGCCGGCAAGCAGGCCACCATCGCCAATCTTGCCGCGCTGGGCTTCCCGCAGGCCAATGCCGAGCACGTGATGCCGCGCATCGACAGCTCCGACAAGACCGCGCGCCGCGCACGGGTCACGCAGGAGCATGACATCGCGCTGCTGATGGGCGATAACCTCGGCGATTTCGATCAGGCCTTCCAGCAGTCCACCACCCGCGCACGCAATGCCGAGGTCGCCCGCCAGGCGGATCAGTTCGGCCGTCGCTTCGTGCTGTTGCCCAACCCGACCTACGGCGAGTGGGAAGGCGTGCTCTACGATGGCAACTGGAGTGCCAGTGAGCGCGAGAAGCGCGCCATGCGTGACGCAGCGCTCAATGCCTGGCAGCCCGAGAGCGGCAAGGTCAGCCTCGGCAAATGAGTTCAGGTTGCCGGCCTCCCGGATCATCAATGCCAGGTCGGCAACATTTGCTCAGAGCGTCAGAGCCGCTTCCAGCCACCCGGTGCCTGCATGACTCGCCCCTCGAGCTCCAGTTCCAGCAACTGCATGCTCAGCTCGCTGACCGAGGTGCCACTCAGCTCGACCAGCTTGTCCAGCGCCAGTGGCACGGCCCCCAGAAAGCACAATGGCGCCGCCTCCTGACTGTCAGGCGGCGTGGCAGCGCGTGACGCTGGCGGCGCCAGAGACGGCAAGGGCAGTGATGTCGTGGGTGTCGCGAAGGTAGCGGAGGTTGTCGCTTGCCGAGCCGAAGTGGCGGAGCGAGAGGCCGCAGAGGTGGCAGCGGGCTGCCTGGATGACGCCACCCGGGGCTGCGTTGACGGCTGCTCGGTCGAGTGAGCCGGCAACAGGTGCTCGAGCTCCGCCAGCATGTCATCGACATCGCGTACCAGCGTCGCCCCCTGACGGATCAACTCCAGACAACCGCTGGCGGTGATGTCATCGATGCGTCCCGGCAGCGCGAACACCTCGCGATTCTGCTCCATCGCCAACCGGGCACTGACCAGCGAGCCACTGCGCAGCGTGGCTTCGACCACCAGCACGCCAAGTGACAGGCCGGTGATCAGCCGATTGCGGCGGGGAAAGTGGCGCGCATGCGCGCCGGTGCCAGGCGGATGCTCCGAGAGCAGCAGACCGCCGCCCTCCAGCAGCCGCTGGCGAAGATGATGATGCTGAGCGGGATAGACCACATCGACCCCACAGCCGAGCACCGCCAGCGTCGAGGGGTTGGCCGCATAGTCGTGCGCGCCGAGACGCGCTGACGCCGCCAGGGCTCCCTGATGCGCCGCGGCATCGACCCCCAGCGCCAGCCCACTGGCGACACTCCAGCCACGTGAGACCAGCTCAGCCGCGAAGTCATGCGCATGCCGCAGGCCTGCCTGGCTGGCCTTGCGTGCGCCGACGATGGCCAGCATGGGCAACTCAAGCAGCGACTGCCGCCCCAGCGCCCAGAGCGCCAACGGCGGGTCCGGCAGGGTGTCGAGCATGGCTGGCCACTCGGGGTCCGCGGGGGTGAGCAGATGATAGCCCTGTGCCGGCGCATGCCAGGCAAGGTCTGCCATCACCTGCTCATGGAGCGGCGAGGATTCAGGGCGCTCGCACCACAGGCGCAGCGGTGCCGCGAGGCGTGGCGGCAATACCGCCAGCCAGCCCTGCGGCCAGTCGGCCCGCTCACGCAGCTTGGCCGCGGTATGCGTGCCAAAGCCCGGCAGGCGCGCCAGAAAGACGAAATCCGCCCGCGAGGGGCCGCGTTGTTCGACATCGATCGACACGCCACACCTCCCGAGCGGATTATTGACTCACCCTGGTTGTTCGCTTCAGCACGACGAGTCGTTTCACCACGCCGATGCTTGCGGATGACAGGGGCTTTCGATCAGCCGTGGGGCTCCAGCAGCTTGTCACCGACGCTCAATGGGCGGCCGGCCTGCATCACCAGCGCGTAGCTGACCTTGTCGTAGATACGAAATACCATCACCAGGCCACCTTCCTCACCGGGCAGGGTGATCGGCTCGCCGGTGACGGGATCGGTGATCGTCTCGCCGCGGCGCTCGATACCGAAGACAAACCCCGGCTGGATGCCTTCACGGCTGCCACGATTGAGCGCGACGATGTCATTGCGACCGATATTGCGCAGTCCATCGGGGGCCGCGAGGATGACGCCGCCCACATCTTCTTCGGTCGGCTGCGGCTGGAAGCTGGTGGTGATCGCACCACCGTCCGCCGGCAGCAGCAGATCGCCATTGAGAATCTCGCGATTGGCCGACAGCACGCGCAGCACGCCGATATCGCCTTCGCGACGCTCAAGCTTGATGTCGCCGATGCTGATCATCTCCAGCCCCAGAAACTCCTGGGTGTCCGGGTCCAGATAGCGCTGGCCCTTGCGGTAGACGCTGTAGGTGTCATTGGCGGACCAGTTGCCGCGGGCGTAGATGGTATCGCCGGCACCGCTGATCAGGCGGGTGTCATCCCCGGCCACGATATAGGGCGCATCGGTGAGCAGCGCCGGGTCAATCACGCGATGCTCTTTCAAGAAGGCCGAGATCTTCTCCAGCGGAATCGGCGGCACCGCCTCGCGCTTGGGAATCTTGCGGATCTGGGGAGACAGCTTCACGACCCCGCCCTGGCCGCGCTCCAGGCGCAGACGTGGCTCGCCATTCTCGTAGTAGAGCGAGATGCGATCGCCCGGATAGATCAGGTGCGGATTCTTGATCTGCGGATTGGCGCGCCAGACTTCCGGCCACAGCCAGGGTTCACGCAGAAAGCGCCCGGAGATGTCCCAGAGCGTATCGCCACGCACCACCACGTAGGTGGAAGGTACGTCATCACGTACGGTTGCTGCCTGTGCCAGCGACATCCCTGCGCTTGCCCCCAGCGTCGCCATGCCGAGGAGTGCCGTAAAGACGGCATTGCCGACCAGTCGTTTCATGCCCATTCCTGCGTCCCTTGCGTTATTGCCACCCATCGCTCGGTGGTGATGGTCTTGTTCTGAACTCCGCACCGCGCAGACCCGCTCTGCCCCGCGCCTGGTGGCTGCTGACCCCTGTCCATCGCCATGTCAGATCAATCCTGACTATTGCCGCGATAGTAGCAGCATTGACGGCATTCGGTTCCGTTCCTCGCTTGCGCACACTACAATATCAGGCAAATCCTTTCTGACAGCACAACGGTAATTACACCAGCCATGGCCAAACGCGAAATCCTTGAATTCCCTGATGAGCGTCTGCGCAACGTTGCCGCCCCGATCGACACGATCGACGCCGAGCTGCAGACCCTGATCGACGACATGATCGAGACCATGTATGACGCCCGCGGCATCGGCCTCGCCGCGTCACAGGTCGACGAGCATCGCCGTCTCATCGTCATCGACGTCAGCGAAGATCAGTCCCAGCCGCTGGTGCTGATCAACCCGGAATACACCCCGATCGGTGATGAACAGCAACCGATGCAGGAAGGCTGCCTGTCGATTCCTGAATATTATGCCGAAGTCCCGCGCTATCTGAAGGTACGACTCAAGGCTCAGGACCGCAACGGCGATGCCTACGAACTGGAAGCCGATGGCCTGCTGGCACATTGCATCCAGCACGAGCACGACCACCTGCAAGGCAAGCTGTTCGTCGACTACCTCTCCCCGCTCAAGCGTGATCGGGTGATGAAGAAGATGCAGAAGCGTCACAAGCTGCAAGAAGCCTGATCCCTCACGCTCGGCCACACGGCCGATATTGAGCGCATGGCGGCACCGCACGAAGGCCGAGGGCATCCCCTCGGCCTTCGTGCGGTTACTGGTCCATCAGCCGCATCTGTCGCGCTGGCCGTCCTGCCGCAACCGTCAGCACCTTGAGCACAGCCGCCTCCGTGCTCCTACATGAGTCATAGCACATGTCGAAAGCCCTGCGCATCGCCTTTGCCGGCACCCCCGATTTCGCCGCCGAGTGTCTGTCCGCCCTGCTGGGCAGTCGCCACGAGATCATCAGTGTCCACACCCAGCCTGATCGCCCCTCCGGGCGTGGTCGCAAGCTGACCCCGGGCCCCGTCAAGCAGCTGGCACTCCAGCACGATATCCCCGTCCATCAGCCGCTCAACTTCAAGGACGAGGCCGATCGTCAGATTCTGCGCGACCTCGATGCCGACATCATGGTGGTGGTGGCCTACGGCCTGATCCTGCCGCAGGCGGTGCTCGATATTCCGCGTCTGGGCTGCCTGAACATCCACGCCTCTCTGCTGCCGCGCTGGCGCGGTGCCGCGCCGATCCAGCGTGCCATCGAAGCCGGTGACAGCGAATCCGGCGTCACCATCATGCAGATGGATGCCGGCCTGGATACCGGTGACATGCTGCTGATCCGCCGCACCCCGATCACCGCCAGCACCACCGGTGGCGAGCTGCATGATGCGCTGGCGGCCCAGGGAGGTGAGGCCATCGTCACGGCCCTCGACGCCATCGCCGCTGGCGACCTGCCCGCGACCCGCCAACCGGATGAGGGTGTGACCTACGCCGCCAAGCTCTCCAAGGCCGAGGCCGAACTCGACTTCACCCGCCCTGCCGCCGAGCTGGACGCGCGCATTCGCGCCTTCAATCCGTGGCCGGTGGCCTGGACACGCCTTGCGGGCGAGCCGCTGCGCCTGTGGATGTCCCGCACCAGCGAGCAGCGCCTTGCGAACAGCGTGGCGCCCGGCACCCTGCTGGCACCCGGCAAGGATTGCCTGCGCATCGCCTGCGGCGATGGCCATGAGGTGCTCGAGATCACTCGCGCCCAGCTGCCCGGCGCCAAGCCGCTGTCCGTCAAGGACCTGCTCAATTCCCGTGCTGCGCGCTTCCCCGAGGGCCTCGTCCTCGGCGCAGATCACGCCCCTGATACCGATTCCCAGACCGAGACTTCCGCATGAGCCAGTCAGACAACCCGTCCTCCAAGGGCAACGGCAAGAAGCGCAACTCCCTGCCGCCAGCCCGCAGCAAGGGCGGCGCTCACAAGCATGGCGGCGCCCGTCGCAAGCCTGACAATGCACCGGCCTCGCCGGGCGCTGCGGTGCGTGTCGCGGCCGCGCGGACGCTGGCCCCGGTGCTGGCCGCGCGCACCTCGCTGAACCTGGACAGCCTGCCGTCCGGCGTCGCCGGGCGTGACCAGGGCCTCTACAAGGCACTGTGCTTCGGCGTCTGCCGTCAGTTGCCGCGTCTGGATGCCTTGGCGGGCAAGCTGCTGAAGTCGTCCTTCAAGTCGCAGGATCAGGACATCCACGCCCTGCTGCTGCTCGGCCTCTATCAGCTGCTGTACATGCGCATCGCCCCGCACGCCGCCGTCGGTGAGACCGCTGGCGCTGCCCGTGGCCTGGGCAAGGGCTGGGCCACCGGCGTGCTCAACGCCTGTCTGCGTCGTTTCCAGCGTGAGCAGGAAGCGCTGGAAGCCGAAGTCGACAAGGACCCCGCCGTCGCCCTGTCCCACCCCCAGTGGTTGCTGGATACCTTCCAGCGCAACTGGCCGGACGACTGGCAGGCCATCGCCGAGGCCAACAACGCCCAGGCGCCGATGACGCTGCGCGTCAATGTCGCCGCCATCAGCCGCGACGACTACCTCGCCCAGCTGGCGGAAGCCGAGATCGAAGGCGTGGCCTGCCCGTTCGCCGAGCACGGCATCACCCTGACCAGCGCCTGCGACGTCAGCGCCCTGCCGGGCTTCGAGGAAGGCCTGGTCAGCGTGCAGGATGAAGCGGCACAGCTGGCCGGTCAGCTGCTGGCACCGGCCGTGACGGCCATCAACGCCGAAGGGGAAGGCGTGCGCCTGCTGGATGCCTGCACCGCGCCGGGCGGCAAGCTGGCGGACATGCTGGAGCGCTTCCCGGGCCTGGACGCCACCGCCATCGACATCGACGGCGAGCGTCTCGAGCGCGTGGAAGAGACGCTGGAGCGTCTCGAGCTGGGTGCCGGTGTCGTATGTGCCGATGCCAGCGAACGCGACTGGTGGGACGGCGAAGCCTTCGACGTCATCCTGCTCGACGCGCCCTGCTCCGGCAGTGGCGTCATCCGCCGTCACCCGGACATCAAGCTGCTGCGTCGCCCGAACGACATCGGCGACCTGGCACGCCTGCAGGGCAAGCTGCTGGCCAATCTGTGGGGCATGCTCAAGCCCGGCGGCACCCTGGTCTACGGCACCTGCTCCATCATCACCCAGGAAAACGCCCGCGTGATGGACCGCTTCCTGGCCGCGACGCCGGACGCCAGGGCCGAGACCATCAAGGCCGATTGGGGCCGTGTCTCCGGTGCTGGCCGCCAGATGCTGCCACAGGTCAATGGTCACGACGGCTTCTACCTGGCCCACATCACCAAGGCCAGCGCCTGATCACAGCCAGGTGAGCCGTGTCGGCGCGACGTCCGTGATGACATGAGACGCCACGCCTGACATTCCCGGACAGCCGCGCCCCGACTCTCGGGGCGCGGCTGTCTTCCGTCCTGGCACTGGTTTATCCTGTGCCGACTGAGCAACAGCGGACGAGCCGGACATGAAAATCATCATTCTGGGCGCAGGTCAGGTCGGCGGAACGCTCGCCGAACACCTGGCCCATGAAGAAAATGACATCACGGTGGTGGATACCGACAGCGAACGACTGCGCGAGCTGCACAACCGACTCGACATCCGCACGGTCACGGGGCCGGCGAGCTATCCGCAGATCCTGCGGCAGGCGGGTGGCGAGGATGCCGACATGCTGATCGCGGTGACCAACTCTGACGAGGTCAACATGATCGCCTGTCAGATCGCCCATAGCCTGTTCCACACGCCGACCAAGATCGCGCGTGTGCGCTCGACCGCCTATCTGACCCGCAAGGGCCTGTTCTCGCATGACGCCATTCCGGTCGATGTACTGATCAGCCCCGAGCAGGTGGTGACGGACCACATCCGCCGCCTGATCGAATATCCCGGCGCCCTGCAGGTGCTCGACTTCGCCAATGGCGTCGCCCAGCTGGTCGCGGTCAAGGCCTACTACGGCGGACCGCTGGTCGGTCAGGAGCTCGGTTTCCTGCGTCGCCACATGCCCAACGTGGATACCCGCGTCGCCGCCATCTATCGTCGCAATCGTCCGATCATCCCGCGCGGTGACACCGTGATCGAGGCCGATGACGAGGTGTTCTTCATCGCGGCACGCAAGGACATCCGCACCGTGATGGGCGAGCTGCGACGCGTCGATCGCAACTTCCGCCGGGTGGTGATCGCCGGTGGCGGCCACATCGGTGAGCGTCTGGCCGAGACGCTGGAGCACAGTCATCAGGTCAAGATCATCGAGCACTCGCTGGCGCGTTGCACCGACCTTTCCGAGCGCCTCGATCGCACCGTGGTCCTGCACGGCAGCGCCACCTCCAAGCGTCTGCTGCTGGAGGAGAACATCGAGGATTGCGATATCTTCTGCGCGCTGACCAACGACGACGAGGTCAACATCATGTCGTCGATGCTGGCCAAGCGACTCGGCGCCAAGAAGGTGCTTACGCTGATCAACAACGCGGCCTACGTGGACCTGGTGCAGGGCGGCGAGATCGATATCGCCATCTCGCCCCAGCAGGCGACCATCGGCGGCCTGCTGACCCACGTGCGCAAGGGTGACATCGTCAATGTCCACTCGCTGCGCCGTGGTGCGGCAGAGGCCATCGAGGCCATCGCCCACGGCGATGAGCGCTCCTCCAAGGTGGTAGGCCGACGCATCGAGGATATCAACCTGCCGGAGGGCACCACCATCGGTGCCGTGGTACGCGGCAAGGAAGTGCTGGTGGCGCATCATGACCTGGTGGTGGAATCCAACGACCACGTCATCCTGTTCGTGGTCGACAAGCGTCGCATCCGCGAGGTGGAGCGTCTGTTCCAGGTCGGGTTGACCTTCTTCTGATGCCGGCCTCCATGACTTCCGCCCCGCGCCCGCCCCGAACGTCACTCGGCGGCCTCGCCACGCAGCGCCTCTCTCAGGGAGGCGCCGCATGAGCCTACGCGTGATCTCTCGCATCCTCGGTATCCTGCTGATGCTGTTCAGCCTGACGCTGGTGCCGCCGATGCTGATCTCGAGGGTCTTCGAGGACGACACCCTGAGCGCCTTCGCCGTGGCGATGGGCATCACCCTGCTGACCGGTTTCGCGCTCTTCTACCCCAATCGGCACGCCCGCAAGGAGCTGCGCAACCGCGATGGCTTCCTGATCACGGTGCTGTTCTGGACCGTGCTGGGGGCCTTCGGCTCGCTGCCCTTCCTGCTCGCCGAAGACCCGAACCTGACCATCATCGATGCCATGTTCGAGTCGTTCTCGGGGCTCACCACCACCGGCGCCACGGTGATGACGGGGCTCGATCTGCTGCCCCACTCCATCCTCTACTACCGCCAGCAGCTGCAATGGCTGGGCGGCATGGGGATCGTGGTGCTGGCGGTGGCGATCCTGCCGACACTCGGCATCGGCGGCATGCAGCTCTACCGCACCGAGATTCCCGGCCCGCTGAAGGACTCCAAGCTGACGCCGCGCATCACCGAGACGGCCAAGGCGCTGTGGTACATCTACGCCGCGCTGACGCTGGTGTGCTTCGCCAGTTACTGGGCGGCCGGCATGAGCTGGTTCGATGCCCTGGGCCACAGCTTCTCGACCGTCGCGGTCGGTGGCTTCTCGACCCACGACGCCAGCATCGGCTACTTCGACTCCGCCAGCATCGAGATGATCTGCGTGTTCTTCATGGTGGTGTCCTCGATCAGCTTCGGCCTGCACTTCGCCGCCTGGCGCGAGGGCCGCATCAGCCATTATCTGCGCGACCCGGAGACACGCTTCTTCCTGATCCTGCTGCTGATCCTGACCTGCGTCACCATCGCCGGCCTGCTGCTGACCGGCAGCTACGATGACAGCAAGGCGCTGCGCCACGGCCTGTTCGAGGCCGTCTCGGTGGCCACCACCACCGGCTTCGGCGTCGCCGATTTCACCGGCTGGCCGGGTGTCTTGCCGATGATGCTGTTCATCGCCGCCTTCATCGGTGCCTGCTCCGGGTCCGCCGGTGGTGGCATGAAGGTCATCCGCATCCTGCTGATCCTCAAGCAGGGCGTGCGCGAGATCCATCGTCTGATCCATCCCAATGCCATCCTGTCGGTCAAGGTCGGCAAGATGCGTATCTCCGAGGGTGTCGCTGAGGCGGTGTGGGGGTTCTTCTCCGTCTACCTGATGCTGTTCGTGCTGATGATGCTGGGCATGCTGGCCACCGGGCTTGACCAGGTGACGGCGTGGTCAGCGGTCGGCTCGGCGCTCAACAACCTGGGGCCGGGACTGGGTGAGGTCGCGACCCACTACGGCGATATTCCGGGGGCCGCCAAGGGCATCCTGATCCTCGCCATGCTGCTGGGACGTCTGGAGATCTTCACCATCCTGGTGCTGTTCACGCCGGCCTTCTGGCGGCGCTGACAGCCGCCAGCGTGCCCAGAGCGTCACCTTGAACGCAAACGCCCCCGCCGGAGGACTCCGACGGGGGCGTTTTTATTGCAGCGCTTCGACTATGACTCGCCGGTAGTGGCGTCACGGCGCGCCAGCAGGCGGCGCATTGGCGCGGTCGGCTCCAGCACATAGTGGATGCGGCTGGCACGATAGCAGTCGTTGAAGGCGTCGAAGTAGTCATCCAGCACGCTGGCCGCGTTCTCCTCCCCCGCCTGACGCAGCAGCTCCGCCGCCACTTCCGCCGTGCACAGGTGCGCCTCGGAGGCAGGCTTGCGCAGGTGATAGCGGGTCAGACGCTGAGTGTGCAGCGGCAATACCGGCAGGCCGTCCAGATAAGGGCTCTTGCGGAAGATGCGCCGCGCCTGACGCCAGGTGCCATCGAGCAGGATGAACACCGGAATGCGTGCCTCGCCACTGGCGGTATGCGTTGCCACATCGGCGCCGACGCCGGCGATGGCATTCACGTCGACCACGCGATCGGCGTAGTCGGGCTGGTCATCCGGGAAGATGATGAAGGGCTGATAGCGCTCATCTTCCAGCAGCGCCAGCAGGCGCGGATCCGGCTCGACGCGATACCAGCTGAAGACCTCGGTGCCCGCCAGCACATCCGAGATCAGGCGCCCGGTATTGGTCGGCTTGTAATGCTCCAGCGGATGGGTGATCAGCCAGAACTTGATCCGCGACTCGGCGGTGACCTGATAGGGACACAGGCAATTGAGCCTGGGCAGGCGGCACGCCTCACAGCGAATCACCTGACTGCCGCGCGCCTTGAATTCGCGGCGCGGATGCCGTCCGTGCCACGCCTCCGGCTCGCCACTGGGCAGCGTGGTGATGCCACTGCCTGCGCCTGGCGCGACGGTATCGATTGCCACAGCGTCGCCATCGACGCTGGAGGCGACAGCGGAAGCAGATTGAGGCGCACAGGCGGCGATATCGTCGCCATCAGCCGGCGGGGGGCGGGAATCACACATGATGAGCAGTCAGAACCAAGGAAAAAGGGACGCGCATTCTAGCATGCGCGTCCCTTTCTCCCATTCTTCTGTCCCGACTCAGGTTGCCGATTCGCGGGATCAGACCTCGTAGCGGTGCTTGCTGCCGGTCACGAACTTGGGCGGACGACGCTTCCAGTAGCCTGCCAGCAGCGACCCCGAGACGTTGTGCCAGATGGAGAAGATCGCCCCCGGCAGCGCCGCCGTGGCGGAGAAGAACTGACTGGCCAGTGACGCCGCCAGGCCGGAATTCTGCATGCCGACCTCGATGGCGATGGTGCGCGAAGTGCGTTCATCCAGCCCGAACAGACGCGACAGGCCATAACCCGCGCTCAGGCCGATGACATTGTGTGCCACGACCGCCAGCGCGACCAGCGGGCCCAGCGTGGCAAGTCGCCCGACGTTGAGCGAGACCACGATGGCGATGATCAGCACGATGGCCAGCATGGCCAGACTCGCCAATGCCGACTCCCACTCGCGGATCAGATCACGCGCAAAGTGGTGCACGACCACGCCGAGCACGATGGGGGCGACCACCAGCTTGGCGATGCTCAGCAGCATGCCGCTGACCGGCACGTTGATATCGGTGCCCAGCAGCCACCAGGTCAGCAGCGGCGTCATCACGATGGAGAGCAGCGTCGAGGCCATGGTCATCGAGACCGATAGCGCCACGTGTCCGCCGGCCAGCCAGGTCATCACGTTGGAGGAGGTTCCCCCTGCCGTGGCACCGACCAGCACCATGCCCACCGTCAGCGCCGGGTCCAGCCCCAGCAGACGTGCGATCAGGAAGGCGGCCAGCGGCATCACGCTATATTGCAGCAGCAACCCGAGCGCGATGGGGCCGGGGCGACGTGCCACGCGTATGAAGTCGTCACGCGACAGGGTCAGGCCCATGGCGAACATGATCAGCGCCAGCAGAGGCTGAATGGTGTCCTTGAGCGCCACGAACGGCGTCGGAGCCACCACGGCGATGCCGGCAAAGACCAGCGCCCACAAGGGGAAGAAACGATTCAGCGTCTCGAACATGCTTTTCACTTTTCGGTCGCCCGGGGCATCGATTTCCCGGAAATTGCTGGCCCGCCTCCCATGGCAGGCCTGAAGGCGCGCATCATAACGTATCAGGCAGCCCCAGGTGGCCCTGATACAACCAATGGCGCACAAGGCGCGGTACCGCCTGACCGGCACTTTCGGCCAGCGGCAGCACGCCGGGCTCGGCCAGTTCATCGGCATTCGGGTCGACCAGCACGATGGGGGCATCCAGCGGCGCTGCTGCATAGAGGTTGGACGCCGGCATGACCTTGAGCGAGGTGCCGACGATCAACAGCAGGTCCGCCTCGGCGGCGATCTCCTCGGCGACCGCATAGAGCGGCACCGCCTCACCGAACCACACCACGTCCGGGCGCAGCTGACTGCCCTTGTCACACAGGTCCCCGAGGCGAATGCCGCCACGCGGCAAGGGATAGCGCAGGCCGTGGTCGACGCTGGAGCGCGCCTTGAGAATCTCGCCATGCAGATGCACGACCTCGCGCGAGCCCGCTCGCTCGTGGAGGTCGTCGATGTTCTGGGTGATGACCGAGACGCGAAAGCCGTGCTGCTCCAGCTCAGCCAGCGCCTTGTGGGCCGCGTTGGGCCTGGCGCGGCGTACCTGGGTGCGGCGGTCATCGTAGAAGCGCAGCACCTGCTGGGGGTCACGTCGGAAGGCCTGCGGCGTCGCGATGTCTTCCAGACGATGCTCTTCCCACAGGCCATCCTCGGCGCGGAAGGTGCGCAGGCCGCTCTCGGCGCTGATGCCGGCGCCACTCAACACGACCAGATGGCGTCCGTGACGTGCACCGGGGTCCTTGAAGCCTTCACTCATCTAGCACTCTCTCTGGCGTTGGACAGGATCGAACAGCGGGCATGGCGATCACACTCAGTCATCGATGAAGTCCTGACTGCGATCGACACCGAAGCGCCGCTTGTTGCGATAGGGATAGACATCGATCACGCGCCCTTGCGCGATGGCGTCCTGCAGGCCACGCCACCAGCTGGCCTGGAAGATCTCGGGATGCAGCTCATAGAACAGCTTGCGCAGCTGGATATCGGCAAACAGGAAGGGGCCGAACTCCTCGGGGAAGATGTCGTTGGGCCCCACCGAATACCAGGGCTCGCTGGCCAGTTCCTGCTCAGGGTAACGTGCCTCGGGAATCTCACGGAAGTTGCACTCGGTCAGGTAGCTGATCTCGTCGTAGTCATAGAAGACCACCCGCCCGTGGCGCGTGACGCCGAAGTTCTTGAGCAACATGTCGCCGGGGAAGATGTCAGCGGCAGCCAACTGCTTGATCGCATTGCCATAATCATTGAGCACCGCGCGGGTTTCCTCGGCGTCACACTCCTCGAGATACAGGTTGAGCGGCGTCATCATGCGCTCGGTGTAGCAGTGACGTATCAGCACCTTGTTGCCGCGCAGGCTGATCGAGGAGCTGCACACCTCCAGCAACTCTTCGAGGCAGGCCGGGTCGAAGTGGTCCTTGCCGACGGTGAAGTTCGAGAATTCCTGCGTATCGGCCAATCGCCCGACCCGATCATGGCGTTTGACCAGACGGTACTTCTCGCGCACCTGATCACGACTCATGTCCTTGCCGGGGGCGAAGCGGTCCTTGATCAGCTTGAACACCAGCCGGTAACTGGGCAGCACGAAGACCGCCATCACCATGCCGCGCACGCCCGGCGCGATGATGAACTGATCGGAGCGACTCGCCACATGCTGGTTGAGGCCGCGGAACAGCTCGGTCTTGCCATGCTTGTAGAAGCCGATGGCGGCGTACAGCTCGCCGATGGGCTTCTCGGGCATCAAGGTCTGCAGAAACCCGACCACCTCGCTGGGCACTTCGATCTCGATCTGGAAATAGGCCCGCGTGAAGGAGAAGATGATCGAGACCTCTTCCGGCTCGATGATCACGGTATCCAGATAGACGCCATCGCGCTCGGTATGCAGCACCGGCAACACCAGCGGCAGGGTCTGGCCGCCACCCTCGATGCGCCCGACCAGATAGGCCCCCTTGTTGCGATAGAAGACGCTGCGCAGCATCTCGAAGGCGGCATCCGGCGCATCGCGCACCGCCTCAGGCAGCGTCGCGAGCAACATCTCGGCGCCCAGCGTCACATCGCGCCCCTGATGCTCGAAGGCGATCCCCAGTGGCGCCTCGTTGAGCACGGATTCGAGTGCCCCGGCCCAGTCACCCTCGACCGGCACACGATGACTGATGCTCAAGCCGGAATGGCGTGCCGGCCCCTGGCGGGATGGCGAGACGAACATCCAGTCATCGCGGATGTGACGATGGGAAAACACGCTGCAGAAGATGGAGTTGTAGAAGGTCTCGGCCAGCTTGTAGTCGAGGCGTTGATCGATCAGCGCCATGTACTGCCGCTTGGCCTCGCCCCACAGGGTGCACTCGCACAGGCGGTCGGGCTCGAAGGCACGCTCCAGCCGCTCCATGGTGGCGGCGACCTTCTCGTCGTAGAGGTTGATGCGCGCGGCGGAGGCCTGCTGTGCCTCACGCCAGTCGGCCTCGATGAAGCGCCGCCGCGCATCACTGGATATCTGCTTGAAGCGTGATCGATATTCATCGAAACCATGCAACACGGTCGCCGCCAGCCGCTGGCCCTGCTGGCCATTGCCGCGCTCGTCACTGTCTACATCATTGCCCATCGCCGCCTCCCTGCCCTTCAGTCACCTGACATGTCCAAAGCATGCGGACTGTCGCGCCAGCAAGCGAGACGACAATGGTCGCGGGCCTTCAACCCTGACTCACGCTAGGTGCGCCATCCATCAAGGCCGGGGTGGCAGCGGACCGCCTGAAACGCAGAACGCCACCCCGCAAGCGAGGTGGCGTTCATGATGTCTGACGATGGCCAGGGGCGCGTGGCTTACAACTCATGCCCCAGCGAGGCCGCCGAGTCGGCCAGCGGCTTGACGCGGCGCTCGGCCTCGAACAGGTCATCGGCCATGCCGGCCTGCTCGGAACTCATGTCCAGCGCATCGATGCGCGAGGCCTGGAAGCGGTCACGCTGCTCATCCAGGCCGGCGAAATCGAACAGGTCGCGGTCTGCCAGATGTGACGGCGCCACCGAGGTGACGGCATGGAACATGGTTTCCAGCCGCCCCGGATGCTTCTTCTCCCAGTCCTGCAGCATCTCCTTGACCACCTGACGCTGCAGATTCTCCTGCGAGCCGCACAGGTTGCAGGGGATGATCGGGAACTCGCGCGCGTTGGAATAGGCCTCGATATCGGACTCACGGCAATAGGCCAGCGGGCGAATCACGATATGGCGCTGGTCATCAGAGAGCAGCTTGGGCGGCATCGTCTTGAGCTTGCCACCGAAGAACATGTTCAGGAACAGCGTCTCGAGGATGTCGTCGCGGTGGTGGCCGAGGGCGATCTTGGTCGCACCGATCTCGGCGGCGAAGCCATACAGCGAGCCGCGACGCAGGCGCGAGCACAGCCCGCAGGTCGTCTTGCCCTCCGGCACCTTCTCCTTGACGATGGAATAGGTGTCGCGCTCGAGGATGTGGTACTCGACGCCCACCGACTCGAGCCATGCCGGCAGCACATGCTCCGGAAAGCCGGGCTGCTTCTGGTCGAGATTCACTGCCACCAGCGTGAACTGCACCGGCGCATTGCGCTGCAGGTTCATCAGGATATCCAGCATGGTGTAGGAATCCTTGCCCCCGGACAGGCACACCATCACCTTGTCACCATCACGGATCATGCCGTAATCGGTGATGGCGGTACCGACATTGCGCCGCAGGCGCTTCTGCAACTTGTTCAGTTCGCGCTTGGCAGTGGCCGCATCAGTGGGGCTGGACGAAAGCTCGCTATCGGGTGTGAACATGGGGCATCAGGCTGGCAGTTTGGAAGGGCGCACAGTCTAGCATTGGCCAGTAGACGGTCACAGAGGCAGCGTACTTCAGGCGGGGTGCCTGCCCCTGTCGGGCCAGGTGGCGTGACGCCGACGCAAGATACGCCAACGCCCGCAGTCAGCGGGCGTTGGCGTGTGGCATGCGCCGTGGGGAACAGCGGCGCTTGCGCGGACTTCCTGCAAGCTAGAACAGGCGCAGGCTAGAACAGGCGCAGCACTTCCAGATAGCGGATCACCACCCCGCCCAGCATCACGAGGATACCGAAGCGTTGCAGTCTGAATTCAAGCGCAGTGAGCGCAAGCTTGCGTGACCAGAACATCAGCACACCGCGCATGTCCTGTGTCCGGCGAATATAGAGGCCGTAGGCAAACAGCACGATGGCCAGGCCAAGAATCAACAGCGTATTGGTCGCGATCAGCATGTCGCACCTCGTGGGCAAGTACCCCTGAGTCATAAGGAAGGCAATCGCGGGCGGATGCCTTATCTGAAGCCGGGCCCCGAGCAGATGCCCGGGGCCCGACAGTCATCACCTGGCGCAGTGATGACGATCCTGAAGAGAAAGATGCCGTCCTCAGGCCTAACAGAGGCTGGCTGACAGCAGGTCCGTATCACGCGTGGCCTTTGCTCGCTGTCGCCGCTTCATTATGGTTATCAAAGCTGCTCGGTCTTTCATCCTGCATGGCTTGGCCGTCCTGCTGGCCGGTAGTGCACTGGCGTGTAATCAGAGTCGACCTCTCGCCGCAGTGGGCGTGTCGTATGACAGTCAGTGTGGACAAAGGCAGTGAGCCGGGCCATTGGACATTCCGGCAACAGACCTTGGAATAATAGCCTTGAGGATGATGTCGGCTGATGAGACGTCTGATACCGGGCCTGACACGCATCCAGCGCCTGCCCAGCCCCTGCCATAAGCTCCTGACATAAGCCCCGCTCAGGCCTGGCTGGCCAGCGAGGGCGACAGCGGTGCCTGCATCAGGCGCTGCGCCATCAGCGCACTGGTCACGGCGTCCCCCAGCGCGCTGTGGCGACCGATCACCGGCACGCCCAGGGCATCAGCCATCGCCTCGAAGCGCAGGTCCGGGGCGGCGTCCGGCTGCTCATGCTTGCAGCGCCGGACGTAATCGCGCGCCAGATCGTGACGCTGGTTGGGCAGATCAAAGCCGAAGCGTGGCCGCAGGTGACGGTTGATCACCGCGACATCGAAGTCGATGCACCAGCCCACCAGCGGACGATTGCCGATGAACTCCAGCAGCTGTCGCAGCGCATCGCCCAGCGCTTCTCCGCCATGCAGATCGATACCGCGCAGGCGGTGGATGCGGATCGAGTCGCCCTGCAGCCCTTGCGGGCATTGCAGATAGAGCGACAGCGCGCTGGAGGTATGGATATGGCGCGCATCGAAACGCACCGCCGCCAGCGAGACCAGCTCGGCGTGGCCGACATCGAGACTGGTGGTCTCGCAGTCCAGCGCTACACGCTCCCCGCCCCGCTCGGCGGCATGCCAGGGACGAAAGAGCTCGGCAAACTCGCCCTGCGCATGACGACGACGATCACTGGCGCGTCTCAGTTGTTCGAACATGCCACCTCCCCTCGGCCTTGAGGCCGGTTCAGTATTCCAGGTGATAACGATGTGACAGCCGCTGCTTGAAGTCCTTGACCCGACTCAGGGCATCGCGCAATAGATCACGCTCCAACGAGGACAACGACTGGGTGATGATCAGGTTGCGACTCCCCGCCTCCCGCGCCGCCGTGGTCTTGTCCTGGCCATCCCTTCGCGAGTCGCTGGCCCCGCCGGCGGCAGCGCCATGTTTGTCCTCTTCCAGATGGCGCAGCTGCTGGCGCAGACGCAACTCGGCAAACAGGGACAACGCCTCGGCAAGGTCGGCGCTGTCGCTGGCCTCGATACGCCCATCACTGACCAGCGCCTCAAGCCGCGCGAAGGTGCCGGTGGCCATCACTCCGCGTTCCAGCGCCATGGTGCGAACGCCATGCACGATGGGGAAGATGCCGCCCTTCTTGATATCGATGCCGTGTCGCGGCGAGCGCAAGGAGCCGAACAGCGTCAGCGGGGTCGAGAAATGCAGCGCCGGGCGCGCGAAGTGCGACAGCAGCAGCTCATCGCGCGTGGCGTGGCGTACCAGGTGTCCGCGCAAGCTGTCGACCAGCGCTTCATTGCCGCCGCTGGCGCGCGCGTCGAAGACGATGGCCAGATTCATCAGCGCCTCGCCATCGCGTCCGGCGCACCAGCGTGCGATCTTGCCGCGCCAGCGCGACTCGGTGGCGACCCACTCCGGATTGGAGACCATGATGTTGCCCGGGCATGGTGGATAGCCGAGACCCGCCAGGGCGTCACTGAAGCGCTGCAGGGTGTCCTCGTTATCGGGCCACTGGTGGCCATCGGCGATGATCAGCCCATTGTCCTGATCGGTCTTGAGGATCTGTTCGCCGCGCCCTTCGCTGCCCATCAGCATCAGGCAACTCGAGGCCCGGTGCTCCTCCGCCACCAGCATGGCGAAGGTGCGCTCGATCAGGCGCCCGTTGAGCGCACTCAACAGCGCCATCGCATGGCGCATGTGGACTCCCTGCATCGCCAGCGCCCTGACCATTTCCGGCAGACGCGCACTGGCCTGCTCAAGCGCCGCCATGTCAGAGGCGCGCTCGATCTCGAGACTCAACAGCTGACTGCGATTGGAGAAGAACCCCAGCACGTCGGTCAGCTCGATGACCCCGACGACCGCCGCGTCAGGCGTCAGGCGCTCCTTGACCACGATCCGCGCGACCCGGTGGCGGGTCATCTGCACCAGCGCCTGGAACAGATATTCCTCCGCCGTGACCGCCACCAGCGCAAAGCTGCCCAGCGAGGCGAGCGGATGATTGGCAGCCAAACCCTGGATCACCAGCGCATTGAGCAGGTCCGTGCGCGTCACCACGCCCTGACGCCCCTCGACAGTGATGATCAGGCTGTCCGCCCCCGCCGTCTGCATGGCCTTGACGCCCTGCTCGATGCTGGCGCTGGCCGCCAGCTTGAGCGGCGGACGCATGCAGTCCATCACCCGCGCCAGCATGAAGCCTGCCTGGTCGCGACTCGCGCCCTGACGGGTATCACGCTGCGCCGCCAGCAGCCGCGCCTTGTCGCTCAGGCTGTGCTGGAAGTACTCACCGAAGGCAGGACACTCGTCGCACAGCGAGAAGAACAGCTCTGCGGGCAGCTGGTAGCACAGCGTCTCCTGCTCGCAGACGAAGCGGGTGCGGCAATGGCCATTGAGCAGCGTCAGCGCCCCGAACAGGTCCCCCGCGGTGTAATGGCCGATGCGCAGGCTGACCCAGGCATCCAGTCCCTCGCGCTGCGCCTTGTCGAGCGTGGCGGCGTCCGGCAGTGCCGAATCAGCGGCCAGTTCCGCCACCTCGCCCTTGTGAATGATGTAGACCGCCTCACCGACGGCCCCCGGCACCAGCGGCTGCGCCAGTGCCTCGAAATAGTGAAGGTCCACCCCTTCGGCCAGCCGTTGCCGAAGACGCTCATCCAGCAGACTGAACGGCGGCTCCTCGAACGCGATATCCACCAGTGACGCTTGCATGACAGCGACTCCCCTCTGCGCGTGCAGCGCTTATCGATGCACGAGCCCTCAAACCACGAGGCCCCGCCTGCAGGTGCAAGACGGGGCTTCGGGAAACGGGGGCCTGTTCGCGCCGATGCTGCGTGCTGCGCGAATAGGCCCTGCTGCCTGAATCAGTGATCCACTGCTGTTCCGGCCCCGCGCGGAACACGAATGTCCTCGACGATATGCTGGATGTGCTCGGGCGGCGGCGGAGTCATCTTGCAGACGATGACCGCGACGACGAAGTTGAGCACCATGCCCAGCGATCCGATCCCCTCCGGCGACACACCCAGCAACCAGTTCTCGGCGCTGTTGAGTTCCGGCGAGATGAACTTGAAGTAGACGATGTAGCTGAAGGTGAAGACCAGGCCGACCAGCATGCCCGCGATGGCACCTTCCTTGTTCATGCGCTTGGAGAAGATCCCCAGCAGGATGACCGGGAAGAAGCTCGATGCCGCAAGCCCGAAGGCAAAGGCCACCACCTGCGCCACGAAGCCTGGCGGATTGATGCCGAAGTAACCGGCGATCACGATGGCCACGGCCGCCGCCATGCGTGCCGCCATCAGCTCCTGCTTCTCGCTGATGTCTGGCTTGAAGGTCTTCTTGAGCAGGTCATGTGAGATGGCCGACGAGATGACCAGCAACAGACCGGCCGCCGTCGAGAGTGCTGCCGCCACCCCACCCGCCGCCACCAGTGCGATGACCCATGCCGGCAGGTTGCCGATCTCCGGGTTGGCCAGCACGATGATGTCGCGGTCGATGTAGACCTCGCTCTCGTTGTCGGTGGGCGTGTTGCTCACCAGACGCTGACCGTACTCACCGCGGGCCGCCTGACTGTCGGCGCTGCCCTCGTAGCTCGGCTTGCCCGCGAAGGGATCACCGCCACGCATCTGGATGATGCCGTCGCCATTCTTGTCGACCCAGCCGATCAGCCCGGTGTTCTCCCAGTTGTAGAACCAGCCCGGCAGCTCCTCATAGGCCGTCTCGTTGACGGTCTCGACCAGATTCACCCGCGCGAAGGCACCCACGGCCGGCGCAGTGGTGTAGAGCAGTGCGATGAAGAACAGCGCCCAACCGGCGGAGATACGCGCATCCTTGACCGTCGGCACCGTGAAGAAGCGCACGATGACGTGGGGCAGACCCGCGGTACCGCACATCAGCGCGGCGGTGATGAAGAAGACATCGATGGTGGACTTGGAACCCTCGGTGTACTCGCGGAAGCCGAGATCGGTCACCACCTGATCGAGCTTTTGCAGCAGATAGACGCCGGTGTCATTGCCCTGGGCATCGACCAGGGTGCCGCCGAAGCCGGTCTGCGGCAGCACGTGGCCCGTCATCATGATCGACAGGAACACCGCCGGCACCAGGAAGGCGAAGATCAGCACGCAGTACTGGGCCACCTGGGTATAGGTGATGCCCTTCATGCCGCCGAGTACCGCATAGAAGAAGACGATCGCCATGCCGATCACCACGCCGACGTTCACGTCCACCTCGAGAAAGCGCGCGAAGACGATGCCGGTACCGCGCATCTGACCGGCGACATAGGTGAAGGAAATGAAGATGACGCAGACCACCGCCACGGTGCGCGCGACGCTGGAGTAGTAACGGTCACCGACGAAGTCCGGCACCGTGAACTTGCCGAACTTGCGCAGGTACGGCGCCAGCAGCATGGCCAGCAGGACGTAGCCGCCGGTCCAGCCCATCAGGTAGACGGAGGCGTCATAGCCGACATAGGCGATGATGCCCGCCATCGAGATGAACGAGGCCGCCGACATCCAGTCTGCGGCGGTCGCTGCCCCGTTGGCGATGGGGTGAACGCCACCCCCGGCGACATAGAATTCCTTGGTGGAACCGGCTCGCGACCACACCGCGATCCCGATATAGAGCGCAAATGACGCGCCCACGAACAGATAGGTCAGCAGTTGAACATCCATTGGCAGTGTCCTTGGCGATGTCGATCATATTGTTCTTATTCACACAACGGCGCGTCACGACGAGCGGCCTGTGCCCGGCGTGTCACTGACTCATTGCTCGTGAACATCGAAGCGCTCATCGAGCTTGTTCATCGAACGGGCATACAGAATGATCAGCGCGAGGAAGAAGTAGATCGCCCCCTGTTGCGCAAACCAGAAGCCCAGCTTGAAACCGAAGAACTGGATGTTGTTCAACACGTCCACCAGCAATATCCCGCATCCATAGGACACCACGAACCAGACCACGAGATAGCCCATGATCAGTTTGATATTGGCGGACCAATACGCCTTGGCATTCGCTTCCTTCATGATGGTGTTCTCGCATTTTTATTGTGATTGGCGAAGTGGAGTGATTGGCGATCCGGAGATCGATGACCACCCGTCAGCGGATGATCCTTTCTCGGCGGTTGATGGATATTTCCTGCGCCTTTCAAGGCATGACAGGAAACTTGGCGACTCGAATCTGACAGTAGACAAGGCCCTGCAACGTTGCAGGCTGACTTTAGTCGAGAATGTCAGTCACCCCTGATGGAGCAAAGTTGAGAACGATACAATTAATTTTAAATCAACAAGTTGATTCATATCCTAAAGGTGCAATCCCTTGGTCTATTGGCCAAATGGGCGAAGAATGATCGGCGAAAGCTTCGGCGTATTGCGCGCATGACATTGGCCGATGACAGCAAATAGGCCCGTTGTGCAGACGCCATTTCCGGCTTCTTGGCGCCAATCATCGAGGCGTCTGCGTGGCAATGGATGACACAGCCTCTTCCTCACGACTCTCAAGACGCTGAGTCTGTCATGCACAGTGCTTGGGACTCGTGGCGGGGCTGCGTAGAATGGCGCTTCCAGAGAGGAGAGCGACATGTTCCAGGGTTGGTGGCTGATCGCAGTGGCACTCGCATATATCGCGGTGCTGTTCACGATTGCATGGCGGGGGGATCGCAACGCCAAGAAACACGGGTCGCCGAATCGGCGCCCAGCGGTCTACAGTCTGGGGCTTGCGGTCTACTGCACCAGCTGGACCTTCTACGGTAGCGTCGGGCAGGCCGCGACCAGCGGCTGGAGTTATCTGAGCATCTTCATCGGGCCGATTCTGGCCTGTCTGCTGTTCTGGCCGATCCTGCTCAAGATGATTCGGGTCGCCAAGCGCCAGAACATCACCTCGATTGCCGATTTCATCGCCTCGCGCTACGGCAAGACGCAGTCGCTGGCGGTGTTCGCCTCGCTGGTGGCCCTGGTCGGCACCCTGCCCTACATCGCCCTGCAGCTGAAGGCCGTCTCGAGTGCCTATCAGGTACTCACCGACACCAGCGATGTCACGCGGACCGCCTGGCTGGGCGATACCGCCTTCTATGTCGCGGCGATCATGGCGCTGTTCGCCATCCTGTTCGGCACCCGCCACACCGACGCCACCGAGCACCATGTCGGCCTGTTGCAGGCGATCGCCTTCGAATCGCTGGTCAAGCTGGTCGCCTTCCTGACCCTGGGCGTCTACGTCACCTGGGGCATGTTCAATGGCCTGGGCGATCTGTTCACCAAGGCCGACACCTATCTGGAGCTGCAACAGCAGCTGGAGACCCAGACCTTCGGCACCGGCTTCTGGGCCCAGACCCTCTTGGCGATGCTGGCGATCTTCTGCCTGCCGCGCCAATTCCACGTCGCGGTGGTCGAGAATACCCACCACGATGACGCCCGCCGTGCGCGCTGGATGTTCCCGATCTATCTGGTCGCCATCTCCTTCTTCGTGCTGCCGATCGCCGCCGCCGGCCTGACCATGTTCCCCGACGGTTCGGTGTCACCGGACAGCTTCGTGCTGGCGCTGCCGATGGCGGCGGACCAGACCTGGCTGACCCTGCTGACCTTCATCGGCGGTTTCTCCGCCGCCACCGGCATGGTGATCGTCGCCGCCGTCGCGGTCTCGATCATGATCTCCAACGAGATCGTGATTCCGCTGTTGTTCCGCCTGCGCTGGTTCGATACCGAGGCGCGCGACTACAGCCATATCGTGTTGCTGGCGCGCCGTCTGACCATCGTGATGATCCTGGCGCTGGCCTACGGCTTCTATCTGCTGATCGCCGAATACAGCACCCTCTCGGCCATCGGCTTGCTGTCGTTTGCCGCCGTCGCCCAGTTCGCGCCCTCGCTGATGGGTGGCCTCTACTGGAAGCGCGGCAACCGCCTCGGCGTCATCGTCGGCCTGAATGTCGGCTTCGCGGTCTGGGCCTGGACCCTGCTCGTGCCGGCACTGGCACAGGCGGGCCTGATGCCGACCGAGATCGTCAATCATGGCCCGCTGGGCATCGACTGGCTGTCGCCGCATGGCCTGTTCGGCTTCCGCTTCAATGACCCGCTGACCCACGGCGTGATGCTGTCGCTCGGTCTGAACCTGTTCTGCTACATCTTCGTCTCGCAGATGACGCCGCAGCGCGTCGTCGAGCGCATCCAGGCCTCGCTGTTCGTCGACAGTGTCGAGACCCGCCAGACCAGCGTCTCGCGCCCCTGGACCGGCTCCACCTCCGTCTCCGACCTGCGCGTCCTGTGCGAACGCTTCCTGAGCCACGAGCAGGTCGAGCGCGCCTTCGAGGACTACGCGCGCCGCAGTGGCCAGCCGCTGGAGCTGCATGCACGCGCCTCCATCGACCTGATCCAGTTCACCGAACGCTTCCTAGCCTCGGTACTCGGCGCCTCCTCGGCACGCATCGTCGTCAACTCGGCGCTGCAGGGTCGCGGCATCGGCATCTCGGATGTCATCTCCATCGTCGATGAAGCCTCGCAGGTGCTCGAATTCAACCGCGCCCTGCTGCAGGCGACCATCGAGAACATCCACCAGGGCATCAGCGTGGTCGACCAGCACATGCGCCTGGTGGTGTGGAACCAGCGCTATCTGGACATGTTCCGCTTCCCTGACAACCTGATCCGGGTCGGCGCGCCCATCGATCGCATCTTCCGCTACAACGCCCACAACGGCGAATACGGCCCGGGCGACCCCGAAGAGCACGTCGATCAATTGCTGGATGCCATCCGCAACGGCGAGCCGCACCGCTACGTGCGCTATCGCCAGGATGATAGCGTGATGGAGATCCAGGGCAACCCGATGCCCGGTGGTGGCTTCGTCTACACCTATCAGGACATCACCCAGCAGAAGCGCACCGAAGAGGCGTTGATCCGCTCGGAAAACAACATCCGCATCTACACCGACAATGTGCCGGCGCTGATCGCCTACTTCGACAAGGAGTGTCGCTACCTCTTCACCAACCGTGCCTATGAAGCGGTGATGGGCATCGACCGTACCGCCGTGATCGGCGAGCCCGCCGAAGAGGCGATGCCGGAAGACATCTATCGCCAACGCGCGCCGTGGATGACGCGCGCGCTGTCCGGTGAGCGCGTCTCCTTCGAGATCTCGCTGGAAGCCCCGGAAGGCGGCGTGCGCTACATGCTGGTCACCTATACGCCGCACTTCAGCACCAAGGGCAACATCCTCGGCTTCTTCGCGCTCTATCAGGACATCACCGAGCGACGCCTGGCGGAGATCGCCCTCAAGGAGACCAACGAGAACCTGGAGGAGCGCGTGCGCGTGCGTACCCAGGAGCTGTCACAGGTCAACGAGGCCCTGCGCACCGAGAACCGCGTGCGCGCCGAGGCCGAGCAGGCACTGCGTCAGGCCAAGCAGCTGGCCGAGGATGCCAACGCCTCCAAGACACGCTTCCTGGCCGCGGCCAGCCACGACCTGCTGCAGCCACTGAATGCGGCGCGCCTGTTCACCTCTGCCCTCGCCCAGCAGGTCGAAGGCGAGATGAAGACCACCACCAATCACATCGACAACTCGCTGCAGGCCGCCGAGGAACTGCTCAGCACCCTGCTCGACATCTCCAAGCTGGATGCCGGGGCACTGGCGCCACGCCGCAGCGTGTTCCATCTCTCCGATATCCTCAAGCCGCTCAAGGCCGAGTTCGAGGTGATGGCGGAAGATCGCGGGCTGGACCTGAAGGTGGTGATGACGCAGCTGGCAGTGGACTCCGATGGCCAGATGCTCAGACGCATCGTGCAGAACTTCCTCTCCAACGCGGTGCGCTATACCCGTCAGGGCCATGTGCTGCTGGGCTGTCGCCGTCTGGGCGATCGCATTCGCATCGAGGTCTGGGACACCGGCCCCGGCATTCCCGAGTCGAAGCTGACCGAGATCTTCCAGGAATTCCGGCGTCTCGATCAGACCGAGCGTCACAAGGAAAGCGAGAAGGGTCTCGGCCTGGGACTGTCGATCGCCGAACGCATGAGCCGGGTGCTCGACCACCCGATCACGGTGCGCAGCTGGGTCGGCATCGGCACCGTCTTCGCCGTCAGCGTGCCGATCAGCAAGGAGCTGCCGGCGGCCGAGCTGCCGGATGCCGTCCCGGCTCGCAAGCGCGCCGGCAACAAGCTGACCGGCACTCGCGTCCTGTGCATCGACAATGAGAGCCTGATCCTCGAGGGCATGAAGGCGATGCTGTCCGGCTGGGGTTGCGAGGTGTTCACGGCGACCTCGATCGGCGGCGCCAAGTCGGTGATCCGCAACCTGGATGGTGATCCGGATGCCATCCTCGCCGACTACCACCTCGACAACGAGGTGACTGGCCTGATGGCGCTGGATGCACTGGATGAACGTCTGGCGGGCTCGGTGCCGGGCATCGTGATCACCGCCGACCGCACCGATGAGGTCGCCGAGGAAGTGCGCCGTGCGGGCTATCACCTGCTGCTCAAGCCAGTGCGACCCGCCGCGCTGCGTGCGCTGCTGACGCGCACCCTGCAGGCCAACCGCGCCGAGAAGCACACCAGTGGCGCAAGTGATGCCCCCGACGCCGCGACGGATGACCCAGCCCCCTGATCAGGCGGGCTGGCCTGTCGCTCTTTAGACCTGGTAGAAGCAAAAAGCCCGCCCTGTCAGCGACAGGGCGGGCTTTTTGTGGCTTGAAGGCGCGACTCTCGAGGAGAGCCTCAGCTCAAGCGCTGACGCAGGATCAGGAGCGGACTTTCGGCGGCTCGACTTCCAGACGCTGGGCCGCGATGACGGCCTGGGTGCGCGAATGCACGCCCAGCTTGCGCAGAATGGCGGTCACGTGGGCCTTGATGGTGGCCTCGGACACATTCAGCTCATAGGCGATCTGCTTGTTGAGCAGACCTTCCGTCAGCATGTTGAGCACGCGGAACTGCTGCGGCGTCAGTGACGCGATCGCCTCGGCGAAGCGCGATTCATCCTCGGAAGACTCGCCCATGGCCTCGGCGATATCCGTCGGCAGCCAGACTTCACCTTCGAGGATCTCGCCGATGGCTTCGGCGATGACGTCGAGGCTGGCGGACTTGGGAATGAAGCCGGAGGCCCCATAATCGATGGCGCGGCGCACCACGTAGGGCTCCTCGCTACCGGACACGACCGCCACCGGGATGTCCGGTGTCTGGCCACGCAACTGGATCAGACCGGAGAAGCCGTGGGCTCCCGGCATGTGCAGGTCCAACAGGATCAGGTCGGCATCGGGATGGCGGGCAACGACTTCGTTGGTCGCTTCCATGCTGTCAGCCTCGACGATCTCCGCCTGGGAGGCGACTTGTCTAAGCGCCTGGGTCAGTGCGGCACGAAAGAGCGGGTGATCGTCTGCAACGATGAACTTCTGGGCAAAGGCCATTGAGTCTCCTCCAAAACCCCGATGGTGATCATCACCGACCTTCCTGGCCGGTCAACAATCGCCGTTATTTTCTGGCATGTTACCCCATAAAACGTGCGTTTAACAAAGCAGCCCACCATCGGAAGATGTACTGATGTTTCGCTCGGGGAACACGAGTATCGCACGGATTGATGCCCGGCGAGCGAACAATCCGTGCGCTGATTCTGACAGCATCCTGGGGATGGTGAGTCAGACAACCCTACCCGCAACGCGACTGGCATGCCAGCCGATCAATGCGACACCGGCAATCAGCACGAAGCCGATCAGGCTGGCGATATCCGGCACCTCCCCCCAGATGGCCCAGCCCGCCAGTGCCGAAAACACGATGGTCAGATAGGAATAGATCGACACTTCCCCCGCCGGTGCGAGGCGATAGGCGGTGGTCATCAGAATCTGACCGCCGGCCGCAAAGATGCCGATGCCCAGCAAGGCCAGCGCCTGAGGGCCGCTCGGCATCACCGGATTCATCAACATCGGCACCAATGTCACCACACTGGAGACCAGCGAGAAATGCAGCACGATGGTCGCCGAGGCCTCGCGCCCTCTCATCGCACGGATGAGCGTATAGGCCGCCCCCGCCAGCATTGCCGAACCCAGCCCGACCATGGCGGGCAACAATGCCTCCACCCCGCCCTCGGCAAATGCCAGTTGCGGCTTGATGACCAGCGCCGCGCCAGAGAAGGCGACCAGCATGCCGACCAGCCGCCAGCCACCAAGGCGCTCGGCCAGGAAGAGGCCGGCAAACAGGCTGACGAAGAACGGCGATAGCTTATTCAGAATAGTCGCATCCGCCAGCAGCAGATGATCGATGGCGTAGAAGAAGCTCATCACGCCGCCGAGTCCGATCAGTGACCGCGCCATCAGCATCGGCTGGTGATGCCAGTGGCCCAGCAGACGCGCGCCCGCCATGCGCACCATCACCACCGCCACGCCGAGACTGACCAGGTTGCGCACGAAGACCTTCTCGAACAGCGGCAGGTCGCCGCTCAGCTTGACCATCGCTCCCATCAGCGCGAACGAGATCGCCGACAGGCACATCAGGATGACGGCGCGAGGACGATTCTCGCCCTCAGTGGACGACGCGGCGGCGGGAGAACTGGCTGGCTGAGAGGCGGGGCAGGATGCATCCGACTTGCCTGCTGACATGGGGGCGGCCTTGATCATGAATTGATTGGGGAAATGCGCAGCGAGGCGCGAATGGACTCCGCGGGCACATGCGCTGGCGCGTCATTATCAAGCCAGCGCCTCCTCAATGGCCAACCTTTCACGTCTCGCACAGCGCAAAAGCGCGGGCCAGGAATACGAACAGACAGATGCTCCCGGACAGGCGCACAAAAAAGCGCGGGAGCCAGGCTCCCGCGCTTTGCTGTCGCTGCGTGTCTTGTCAGGCCTCGATGACCGTCACTCGACGCGTTCAGCGGTTGGCGCGCTGCTCGATCAGGTCATCCACCACTGACGGGTCCGCCAGGGTCGAGGTATCGCCGAGACCGTCGGTCTCGTTGGCGGCGATCTTCCTGAGGATGCGGCGCATGATCTTGCCGGAACGCGTCTTGGGCAGCCCCGGCGCCCACTGGATGACGTCCGGCGAGGCGATCGGACCGATGTCCTTGCGCACCCACTGGGTCAGCGTCTTCTTGAGTTCATCACTGGCTTCGATACCGTCGTTGAGCGTCACGTAGATGTAGATGCCCTGGCCCTTGATGTCATGGGGATAGCCGACCACGGCGGCCTCGGCGACCGCTTCATGCGCGACCAGCGAGGACTCGATCTCGGCGGTGCCCATGCGGTGGCCAGAGACGTTGAGCACATCATCGACGCGCCCGGTGATCCAGTAGTAGCCATCCTCATCACGACGACAGCCGTCACCGGTGAAGTACATGCCCGCATAGGTGGAGAAGTAGGTCTGCACGTAGCGTTCGTGATTGCCCCAGATCGAACGTGCCTGCCCCGGCCAGCTGTCGAGAATCACCAGGTTGCCTTCGGTCGCGCCCTCGAGGATGTTGCCCTCGTTGTCGACCAGCGCCGGCTGCACACCGAAGAACGGCAGCGTGGCGGAGCCCGGCTTGAGATCGGTCGCGCCCGGCAGCGGCGCGATCATGATGCCGCCGGTCTCGGTCTGCCACCAGGTGTCCACCAGCGGGCAATTGCCATTGCCGATCACGCGGTGGAACCACTCCCAGGCCTCGGGGTTGATCGGCTCGCCCACCGAGCCGAGCAGCCGCAGGCTCGTGCGCGAGCTTGAGTCCATCACGCTGTCACCATGTGCCATCAGTGCACGCACGGCGGTCGGGGCGGTATAGAGAATGTTGACCTGGTGCTTGTCGACGATCTCGCCGATACGCCCGTGGGTCGGATAGCTGGGCACACCCTCGAACATCAGCGTGGTCGCGCCATTGGCCAGCGGGCCGTAGACGATGTAGCTGTGGCCCGTCACCCAGCCGACATCCGCCGTGCACCAGTAGATATCGCCATCGTGATAATCGAACACGTAGCGATGGGTCATCGCGGCATAGAGCAGATAACCGCCCGTGGTGTGCTTCAGGCCCTTGGGCGTGCCGGTGGAACCGGAGGTGTAGAGGATGAACAGCGGGTCTTCGGCGCCCATCGCCTCGGCCGGGCAGTCACTGGACTGACGGTCCACCAGCTCATGGAACCAGGCATCGCGGCTGCCCCAGTTCACCTCACCGCCGGTACGCCGCACCACCAGCACGTGGTCGACACAGTCGGTGCCATCACGCTCCAGCGCCTCATCGACGTTCTCCTTGAGCGGCACGCGCTTGCCACCCCGCAGTGACTCATCGGCGGTGATCACGATGCGCGAGCTGGAATCGACGATACGCCCCGCCAGCGCGTCCGGCGAGAAGCCACCGAACACCACCGAGTGCACGGCACCGATGCGCGTACAGGCCAGCATCGCCATCGCGGCTTCGGGAATCATCGGCATGTACAGCGTGACCACATCGCCCCGCTTGACGCCCAGTTCCTTGAGGCCATTGGCAAACTGGCTGACACGCGCGTGCAGCTCGCGATAGGTGATCGACTGGGACTCGTTCGGGTCATCCCCTTCCCAGATGATGGCGACCTGATCGCCACGCTCGGCGAGGTGGCGATCGAGGCAGTTGTGCGCCACGTTGAGCTTGCCGTCCTCGAACCAGCGCACATCGACATCACCGGGGCCGAAGTTGGTATTGCGGATCACCGAGGGCGCATCGAACCAGTCCAGTGACTGGGCCTGCTCGGCCCAGAATGTCTCCGGCGCCTCGACGGACTGCTGATACATGGCCTGATAGCGCTCGCGGTCTGCCCAGGCGTGGGCGGCGACATCGGGAGTGACCGGATGAACCTTGGCATGTTCGCTCATGTGGCGTGACCTCTGACGGATTGGCTGGCGACTCGCTGTCCCACGCGGCATGCGTGAAGCACAGGCGAGCCGAGGCAAGTCCATTTCAGCTTAAACCCAAGCATGGGGGGGCCACACACTAGACCTTGGTAGATAAATTTTTACTAATTATTTCAACTGTTTATCAACAAATTACACCAAGGTCACAGCGACGTTCGGAGGACAGAAACCGCCTGAAAAGACACCTTCTGGCGCGACTCGCACTTTGCAATGACGCGCCAGCGAGCGAAATGCGCCTCAACGCGCAGTCGACGCATTGCGCGCCGGATCATTCAATGGCCCGCTCAACTCCTGGCCACAGCGCCGACAGCGATAGCGGTGACCGCGCTGGGCATTGGCATGGCGTCGCGAGCTGAAATAGTGCGCGGTATCGCAGCCACAGCCATACGCCCAGGGCGTCGGACTGGCAGTCGAGACATCCATGCGATGCGTCACCTCCGGCGGGATGCCGTAGAGGTTGGTCATCACCTGCTGCCACTCGGGGCCATGCGGTTTGACACGCGTCTTGCCGGCGCGCTCGACCACCTCCATCACCACCCAGTGCGCGACCTCGTGGGGGACGGTCTGGCTGAGGAAGTGATGGCGGTTCTCGCTGAGCAGTTGCCAATTGAAGCGCAGCCGCTGGCGCGCCGAATCCGCCGTGCCCGCCGTGCGCCCCTTGAGGCGGCAGGAGACCGACGGCATGCGCAGCTCGGGGAACAGGACACGCGCGCGCGCCAGACATGCCAGCACCTGCGCCTCCAGCGTCGCGTGCAGGGCAGGCGCCGTCAGCGCCTCGAGCTCCGCGGCATCGGCCAGCGGCAGTGGCGCCGCGGGGGTCTCCCCCAGGCAGGCCAGAGCATGATCGGGCGCAAAGCGGTGACGACTGACGACACGACGAGTGGTTGATGACATGACACGATGACCAGACAGCAGAGCGAAAGAACGGATGAGCTGATGACGAGCGAGCGTACCACTCCTCGAGGCGTGAAATGATACACTAGCGCCATTCACGCCTGCCCGGTTCCCCTTGGTTCACCCAGGTAGCCAGGCGGCACTGTTCGACTTCTCCCCTTATCGCACGTGAGACTCCCCCATGGCCGAGCCTGTCCAGACCCAGCCGCTGCTGGATGATGAATCCCTCGACATCCTCGACGAATTCCTCGAGTCCGACATCGTCGGCCCGGAAGCTCTCGATATCATCAGTGCGCATGGCTTCATGCTGGCACTGGCCATCGCACCGCGCGAAGTGCCCTCCAGCCTGTGGCTGCCGGAACTCTTCCAGGGGCAGCCAAGCTACGAAAGCCCGCAGCAGGAAGCAGAAGTCGTCTCCCTGTTCGAGCAGATGCGCGCCAACGCCATCGATGCCCTCGAGCACGGCGTGCTGCCGGAACTGCTGTTCGAGCTGGAACTGGGCGGTGCCGACCCGGTCGAGACACCGATCGGCGACTGGTGCGCCGGCTTCATGGAAGGCGTGTTCATGGACGAGGAGGCCTGGTTCGGCACCCAGGAAGAGGCTGCCGCCGAACTGCTGCTGCCGTTCATGGCCATCTCCGGCGTCTTCGACGATGAAGACCCGGAGATCGGTGAGCTGATCGCCGACCCGATCGGTGCCCAGCGCTTCGTCAACCAGCTGCCGGAACTGCTGCTGGACCTCTACCTGCTCTACCGTGTCCCGCCGGAAAGCCCCAAGCCGTCGCCGCGTCGCAAGGGTTCCGCCGCACCGGGCGCAGCCGGCATTCCGCGCAGCAAGCACGCCGGCAACAAGGGCGCTGGCAAGGGTGGCAACAAGAACGGTGGCAAGGGCGGCGGCAAGAAGCGCTGAGCTTGCCATGGCGCTCTTAACGCCATGCAGCCTTGAAAACGACAACGCCGGGCGACCTCATGGGTCGTCCGGCGTTTTGGTTCCACGCAGCCGCGTCTGTTGAAACAGCTGCGAGCCGCTCAGCGCAGCCGCGTCACCAGGCTATCCAGGGTGCCATAGCCCCACTCGCGACAGCGCTGCATCAACGGCCGACGCTGCCAGGCGGCCTGGGTGATCTCGACACTGTGGGCGAAGTGATGCTCGAACAGCGTGGCGACGTCGGCGGCGAAGCGATGGTCCTGCACCTCCTGATTGGCCTCCAGATTCCACTGCAGGCTCCAATGATCGAAGTTGCACGATCCCAGCGTCACCCAGTCATCCGCCAGCGAGAACTTGGCATGCAGAAAGCGGGGCTGGAATTCATGGATACGCACGCCCGCCTTGAGCAGCCCGGCATAGAAGCGCTGCCCCGCCGAACGCACGCCCGGGTGATCATGATGCTGGCCGGCGATCAGCAAGCGGACATCGACACCCCGGCGCGCCGCGCGCTTGAGACGCCGCCGCATGCTGAAGGTCGGCACGAAGTATGGCGTACAGATCCACAGCCGCTTGCGTGAGCTGCTGGCCTGATGCTGCAGGGAATGACGAATGGCCTGATAGCGGAAGCCATGCCCCCAGACCACCCGCCCACGCATGCTCAGATAGCCCTCGACCCGGCACGCACGCACATTGATGCTGCGCACCGCCAGCCGACTGCCATGGCCACGACTGGCCGCGGAGTCCCACACGCGTGCGAACAGGCGCACCCAGTCACTGATGCACGGCCCCTCGATGCGTATCGCGACTTCCGACCAGGCCTCGGCGAAGACGTCCACCGCACCGAAGCCGCCGGTAAAGCCCACCTCCCCATCGACCACCAAAAGCTTGCGATGGTCACGCGTCAGATTGCGCCCCAGCCGCCACCAGGAAAGCGGGTTGTAGATCCTGAGCTGGATATCGGCCTCGATCATGCGCTGGCGGTCAGCTTCCTCGAGGCCCAGCGAGCCGAAGCCGTCCAGCAGCACCAGCACCGTCACGCCGCGGCGACGCGCGCCACACAGCGCATCGATCAGGACGCGACTGAGGTGGCCGCTCTCGGCCAGATACAGCTCGAGCAGGATGGAATGGCGCGCGGATTCCACCGCCTCCAGCATGCTGGGCAGAAAACGCGCGCCTTCCGGCAGCAAGGTGAATCGATTGCCTGATCGCCACATTCCCAGCATGCCTTGCCTCCCGTCATTTCCCTGCACGGCACGATACAGATGACGATGCCCATGACGGTGCATCGCCAGATGCTGCCAGTGTGCGCTTCGCCACTTCGCACTCTGTCGCTACGTACTCTGCCACGGCGTCTGCGGGCAGAATGCGTATAATGTTCAATATCATGCTCGCGCTGAGCGCTACCAGCCAGACCATGAAAACGTCGCAATCAACCCTCATTCATCGTCCCGATGCTTTATTCGTGAACGCCGACAGATTGTCGTTTCCGGTAGTCCGTCCTTGTCCACACCTGCGAGAGCCTCACCATGTCGCCAGTCACCTTAGTCTTGCGCCCGTTGCGCAATGTCAGTCGCCGTCTGCTGGACAAGTGGGTGGAGCTGCGCGCGGTGGAGCCCGACATCAATGCGTTGGACCACAGCGCCTTGAACCTCGACCCGACGCTGCCGGTGGTCTACGTCTTCCCGTACCAGGCATTGTCCGACGAGCTGGTGGTCGAGCAGCTGTGCGAGGCACGCGGCCTGCCCTCTCCGACCCTGCCTCTGAGCATAGGCGACCTGCGCCTGAGCCACTCCCGCCTCCGTCTGTTGCGGCGCTCGCGCAGCGACAGGAGCCTGCTGTCACGCCGCCTGGCCAAGTTGATCGCCGCACTGGAAGACGCCCCGAGTGATGTCGAGGTGCAGCTGGTGCCGGTCAGCGTGTTCTGGGGGCGTGCCCCGGGCAAGGAATTCGGCTTCTGGAAGTTCATCTCCGCCGATAGCTGGCGGGTGACGGGTGTGCTGCGCCGCGCCATCGCGATTCTGGCGCATGGGCGCTCGGTGGATGTGCATTTCGGCCAGCCGCTCAGGCTGCACGAAGCGCTCAGGGAAGGCCCGCAGGACTCGGCGCTGGCGCACCGCCGCATCTCGCGCCTGCTGCGCGTGCACTTCCGGCGCGTGCGTACCCGCCTGCTGGGGCCAGACCTCTCCCACCGCCACACCATGATTCGCAACCTGCAGAAGGCGCCCGCCGTGCAGGACGTGATCAGCGAGCTGGCACGCGAGCAGAATCAGCCGCCGGCACGTCTGGAGAAGCGCGCCCTGCAGTATGGTCGCGAGATCGCCTCCAACATGGGCTATCCGGTGCAGCGCTTTCTGGCGCATGCCCTCAAGCGGCTGTGGCACAAGCTCTACGACGGCGTCGAGGTGCGTGGAATGTCGCAGGTCAAGGCGATCGCCGGCGACTGCGAGCTGATCTACGTGCCCTGTCATCGCAGCCATATCGACTATCTGCTGCTGTCCTACGTGCTGTTCCACGAGGGCCTGATGACGCCCCACGTCGCCGCGGGCAAGAACCTCGACATGCCGATCATCGGCCCGATCCTGCGCCGTGGCGGCGCCTTCTTCCTGCGCAGAAGCTTCCGCGGCAATCGCCTGTATGCCACCGTCTTCGACGAGTACGTGCATCAGCTGATCACCCGTGGCCACCCGCTGGAGTACTTCATCGAGGGTGGCCGTTCACGCACCGGCCGCATGCTGCCCCCACGCCCGGGCATGCTGGCGATGACGCTGCGCTCCTTCCTGCGTGATACACGCCGCGAAGTGGCCTTCGTGCCGGTCTACATCGGCTACGAGAAGGTCTTCGAGAGCCTGAGCTATCAGCGCGAGCTGTCGGGGGCCAGCAAGAAGAAGGAATCACCGCTGGACCTCATCCGCGTGCTCGGCCAGCTCAAGCAGCCCTTCGGCAAGGTCTACCTGAACATCGGCGAGCCGCTCAAGCTGGGCGAATGGCTGGATGACACCGCGCCGGACTGGAAGGCCAGCCGACATCAGCGCCGCCCAGAATGGCTGACCCAGGCGGTGCCGCAACTGGGGCATGAAATCGCCACGCGCATCAATGCCGCCGCCGCGCTCAATCCGGTCTCGCTGACGGCGCTGGTGCTGCTGTCCACCGCCCACCACGCCATCGAGGCCAGCCTGCTGCAACGCCAGCTGGCGATGCTGGTGCGTCTCGCCGACAAGCTGCCGGGCCGCCATGACCACAGCCTGCCCGAGGGCACGCCACAGGAATGGGTCGCACACAGCGCGCATCTGGGGCTGGTCACCCTACGTCCACAGAGTCTTGGCGAGCTGGTGATCGCCACCCCGGAGCAGGCCAGTCTGCTGACCTGGTATCGCAACAACGTGCTGCACCTGCTGGCGCTGCCGGCGCTGATCGCCTTCGCCTTCCGCAATACGGCCCAGTACACCCTCGAGGCTTTGGAAGACCAGATCAGTCCCGCCTGGCCGCTGCTGGTGCGCGAGCTGTTCGTCCCCGAGGCCCCTGAGCTGAAGGCGGATATCGCCGCCACGCTGGCTCTGATGAGCGAGGAAGGTCTGCTGGAGCATCAAGCCGCGACTGGCGACACTCCGGAGCGCTGGTCTCGTCCGGTGGCCAGCCAGGAGCCTTCCGAGCAGCTGCGCCTGCTGGCTCAGCCGGTACAACCGACACTGGAACGCGGCTATCTGTTGATCGCCGCCCTGTTGCAGCACGGCAGCGGCACGCTGGACCGCGAGTCCCTCGAGAGCCATTCCGGCGCCCTGGCCGAACGCCTGACCCTGCTGTCGGGTCTCAATGCACCGGAGTTCTTCGACAAGCGTCTGTTCAGCGGCCTGCTCGATACCCTGCTGGAGCTGGAGTTCATCTGGCTGGAAAGCGGCCAGCTATGCTTCGGCGAAGCGCTGGAAGACCTGCAGGTGCACGGCCGCGATCTATTCGATCCCGCCCTGCGCCATCGCCTGCAGCATGTGCGCCTGCGCGACAGCGACAGCGAGAACGAGACCGAGAGCGACGCCCCGACCGAAGGCATGGACGAGGAGCAGGCTCCAGCTCTCGACGGCCACGAGGCTGCTGACGAAGCCGCCTCAGCAGACCACAAGGCGCCCGACACCTCCTCTCAGCGCGAATGAGATGATGGGCCGAGGCCCCTGGCGCAAAAAAGCCCCCGCCGCGATCACATCGCGAGCGGGGGCTGTTGCGTTTGGCGGAGGCTGTTACATCGCTGACGCCATCGTCAGGCGTCAGCGCAGCGCCTGCTTCACATAGACGTCGTAGCGGCTGGTCTTCTCCTCCACCACATGACTCGGCGCGAGCCCGCCGATGGGTTCGGCCTTGCGTGGGCGCTTGACCACCACACGATGCGTCGCGACCTCCAGCGCCGCCTCGAGCAGCGCCGGGGCATCCGCATCATCACCGGCCAGGGCGCGGAAGACACGCATCTCCTTCTTGACCAGTGCCGACTTGTCACGGTGCGGGTACATCGGGTCGAGATGCACCACCTGAGGCGGCTGGTCCCACTGCGTCACCAGCTCCCCAAGCTCCCGCGTGGCATCACCGTGCAGGGCCTGCATGCGCAGCGCGATCTCGCGAATCTCATCATCCGCGCAGCCCTGTGCCCGGGTCAGGCCATCGACCAGGATCGCCGCCGTAGCCGCCACGCGCTCGATCATCAATACCGGTGCCCCGAGACTCGCCAGCACGAAGGCATCGCGCCCGAGCCCTGCGGTGGCATCGACGATGCTCGGCAGTGCGCCTCGGTTCAGGCCACAGGCGCGTGCGATCAGCTGGTTGCGCCCCCCGCCGAAACGACGGCGATGATCGGCACGACCGGCGACGAAATCGACGCACAGCGGCTTGCCGTATTCGCGCTCGTCTCCGGCGATCACCAGGCGCGGTGCGCCCTGCTCGTCCAGCGCCACCTCAAGCTTGAGCGCCGGCATCTCGTCATCTTCCCGCAGCGCGATACCGAAATGTGCCGCCAGCATGGCGAGTTCCGGGCGCGCCTGCAGCCGCGAACGGGCAATGGCGATCACGGGAGCGGCATCGGCCGCTGCATCATGGGCAGCAAGGGAGTCTTCGGGTGGCAGCATGGATGGGCTCTATGAGAAACGGTGAAGAGAAACGGTGAACGCAGGAAAAGGGAAACTCGCATGGCATGCGGTCAGGCTGACAAACGCCGACGGCGCCGCAAGAGCGACGCCGTCAGGGGACAAGCTTACGTCATCGCGCGCATGGCTTACAGCAGCAACAGCATGCCGAACAGCATCATGCCCAGCAGCAGGCGGTAGATGACGAAGGGCAACATGCCGATGCTGTCGATGGCCTTGAGGAACAGCTTGATGCACACCAGCGCGGAGACGAAGGACAGCACCACGCCGAGGGCGACATCGAACAGCTGCGCCTCACTGCCGGTCTCGATCAGCTCCAGGCCCTTGAGCAGGCCGGCCGCGACGATCAGCGGAATCGACAGCAGGAAGGAGAAGCGTGCGGCGCTCTGACGCTCGAAGCCCAGCAGCAGCGCGGCGGTGATGGTGATGCCCGAACGCGAGGTGCCGGGAATCAGGGCCAGCGCCTGGAACAGGCCGATGATCAGCGCGCCCTTGAGCGTCAGCGTCGCCAGGTCACGCGTGCGTGCACCCTTGACGTCCGCCCACCACAGCAGCAGACCGAAGACGATGGTGGTGGTACCGATCACCGCGATCGAGCGCCCGGCCGTTTCCACCACATCGCCCAGCAGGCCGCCGAAGATCACGGCCGGCAGCGTCGCCAGCAACACCGCCCAGCCCAGACGGCTGTCTTCAGTCTGGCGCGCCGCCAGCGTACCGCCGCCACTGAACTGACCAAACCAGCCAGCGAGAATATTGGCGACATCCTTGCGGAAGGCCATCACCACGGCCAGCAAGGTACCGACGTGTACCGCGACATCAAACGCCAGCCCCTGGTCCGGCCAGCCGAACACCTGGGAGGGCAGAATCAGGTGGGCGGAGGAGGAAATCGGCAGAAATTCCGTCAGACCTTGAATGACGGCCAACGCCACCACATGCATGAGTTCCATGAAACATCCTTTTAAGAGAGACGGGCCTCAGTGGCCCACACGGACGACAGACATCGTCTGTGGCACTGCACGTGCCGTAGTGACAGAACAACGCTTTGCCTCAAGCCGCGCCGCAAGTGTCGGGCGCGACATGATGATGCGCGAACCTTATGTCAGCCTTGGCTGAACCCACGATGACGCAACAAGATGGCAATCCCTGGCGCCATCAGCGCCATGCCACCTCATTGCGCAGATAGACCGGCTGGGCCTCGACCGCCGACACCGCTTCACCGCGGGCATATGCCTGGGCAGCCAGCATCACCATGGCCTCGGCATCCGGTTGCGGCTCGGGCAGTTGCAGTGCCAGGCTGGCACGCACGCTCTCGGGCAGCTCGTCGTGCATCACCAGACCCGAGCCGACCGCCAGCCAGTCATGCTCACACAGCGCCGCAGGCAGCTCCAGCAGGCCCGGAGCGCAGACCTGCTCGGGTAGCACCTGCTCGACCTCGATCTCGCCGTCAGCGCGCGTCACGACGCGATAGGCGCCGGTATAGAGCTCGCCCATGCGTGCATCCAGCATCGGCAGCACGAAACGCGCGTGATGCAGGCGGTGGGCCTGCAGTGACAGGGCCGCCAGCGTCGAGACGCCGATCACCGGCACATCGAGACCGAAGGCGAGGCCCTGGATGGTGCCAGCGGCGATGCGCAACCCGGTGAACGAGCCCGGTCCGTGGCCGTAGGCCAGGGCGTCGAGGTCGTTGAGGGTCAGATCGGCAGCGGCCAGCAGCGCCTCGATCATCGGCATCATGCGCTGGGTGTGCTGACGGGGAGCCTCACAGCGCTCGGCAGTAACAACGCCGTCTTGCCACAGGGCAGCGGAACAGGCGGAAGAGGATGCATCGATGGCCAGAAGCGTGGTCATGGGCGGTTCGTCGTCAGAAAAATGTGACGCGATTCTACCCGTCCCCCGCGGGCAGCAAAAGACGCAGGCTGTCCACGGCTGGTGTCGGCCGCGGGCGTCACTCCTGCTGCAACCCCCACGCCCACGCCATCAAGCGGCCTGCCGCAACGCCTGATTCCTGATTCGCGCCAGTATGCGAAGAACAAAAAAACGCCCGCAGACAATGTCTACGGGCGTTCTTCGTCAGGCGGCCGGCTTCACCAGCGCGATCAGATCTGTTCCAGCTGAGCCACCTGAGGCGTGCCAGGCAATCAGTGCTCCAGCGCGCTGACCAGCTGAGCACGAATGTCGTCGACGGAGCCGACGCCTTCGATGCGGTGGTAGGCCGGTGCCTGGGCATCGCCAGTGGCAGACCAGCTGGAGTAGTACTCGACCAGCGGTTCCGTCTGCTCGTGATAGACAGACAGGCGGTTGCGCACGGTGGCTTCGCGGTCGTCTTCACGCTGGATCAGGGCTTCGCCAGTGACGTCGTCCTTGCCTTCTTCGCGCGGCGGGTTGTACTCGATGTGGTAGACACGACCGGAATCCGGGTGCACACGACGACCGGACAGACGCTTGACGATCTCTTCGTCAGCGACGGCGATCTCGACCACGTGGTCCAGCTTCACGCCCGCTTCCTTCATGGCGTCAGCCTGCGGGATGGTGCGCGGGAAGCCGTCGAACAGGAAGCCGTTCTCGCAATCGGCCTGGCTGATGCGCTCCTTGACCAGGGCGATGATGATCTCGTCGGACACCAGTCCGCCGGTATTCATGATCTCCTTGACCTTGAGTCCCAGCTCGCTGCCGGCCTTGACCGCGGCGCGCAGCATATCTCCGGTAGAGATCTGCGGGATGTTGAAACGCTCGCAGATGAACTGGGCCTGGGTGCCCTTGCCGGCGCCGGGGGCGCCCAACAGGATCAAACGCATCGGTACTGCTCCTTGAGTGTGCAAATGAAAAGCATCAAACGGGTGTAAAGGGTCATCTGGCGCTGGTGCACCTTGCCCTCGGCGGCAGATGGCCATCCAAGGCGCTCTGGTCGTCGACACGTTCGAGGTGTAGCGGCGAAACTCGCGGCGTCGAGACGCTCGACTACCTCATGAGGGCCGAACGCATCGAGCGTATCGATGACCAGGATGAATATGGGCAGCGGACCAATATGTGCTGCGCTAAACGACGGCGCGCACGGATGATCTCATTATGTCATCGCCATGCAATGTAGAGCTGACGATACCGTTCACACGACGCCGGCACAAGCACACCAAAGGCGCGTATGCCGCCCTTTGGCACTGTTTTGGCGCGCAGGAGGGCCTGTCGCCCTCCTCGCCGGTTCCCGACCTGCCATACACGGCTGTCATGACACGAAAGCGCCCCCTGCGGCACGCGGTCGCAGAGGGCGTCTTTCCACTCACGCCGGGCCACCTTGCTCAGTCGCCGTGGCATGATCAGGCTGAGTCATGTCAGCCGTTGCTGTGCCAATGCCTCACTCGGTCACGTCTTCGGCCTGGCTGCTGCGACGCAGACGCACTGCCTTGGCGCGCTTGCTGCGCAGACGGATGTTGAGCATTTCCACCGCCAGCGAGAAGGCCATCGCCACGTAGATGTAGCCCTTGGGCACGTGGACACCGAAGCCTTCGACCATCAGCATCATGCCGACCATGATCAGGAAGGACAGCGCCAGCATCTTGATGGTCGGGTGACGATCGACGAAATCGCCGATGGGCTTGGCGGCCACCATCATGATGCCCACCGAGATGACGATGGCGATGACCATCACCATCAGGTGATCGACCATGCCCACCGCCGTGATCACCGAATCCAGCGAGAAGACGATATCGATCAAGGCGATCTGGACCATGATCGCCATGAAGCTGGCGCTGCCCTTCTTCGCGCCCTCTTCGGCGGGATCTTCGCCTTCCAGGTTGGCGTGGATCTCGTGGGTGCTCTTGCCGAGCAGGAACAGGCCCCCGAAGACCAGAATCAGATCGCGTCCCGAGAAGCTGAAGTCGGCCACGCTGAACAGGGGCGCGGTCAGCGACATCAGCCACGACAGTGACATCAACAGCACGATGCGCATGCCCATCGCCAGGCCCAGGCCGATCATGCGCCCGCGCTGACGCTGGGACTCGGGCAGCCGCGCGACCAGAATCGACAGGAAGATGATGTTGTCGATGCCCAGCACGATCTCAAGCGCGGTCAGGGTCGCCAGAGCCACCCATGCCGAAGGGTCCATCAACCATTCCATTGTCTTGCTCCTTGTGTGTTGCGAGAACCGGCCTTCCCGGGTCGTGCCAGCACGATGCGACAGATCGCGGCAGGTTGGCGTGAAGCATCGCATGTTGTGCAGGGCAGCAACAGCGGTCGCCGCCCTGCCACGCCAACGGACATGCACAAAAAAACGGCCTCCCGAAGGAGGCCGTTATGTCAACCAGACCTGTCAGCCAGGTCTGTCAGCGAGGAGCGCCTTCACCTTCCAGGAAGGTCACGGCACCCGCGCTTCATGCCACAGGCATCATCAGAGCAGCATGCGACGCACGTCGGTCAGCACCTGAGCCAGATACGCCGTGAAGCGTGCTGCATCCGCCCCGTTCACCGCACGGTGATCGTAGGACAGTGACAGCGGCATCATCAGACGCGGCTGGAAGGCAGCGCCGTCCCACACCGGCTTCATCTGCGCCTTGGAGACGCCCAGGATGGCGACTTCCGGCGTGTTGACGATCGGGGTGAAGGCAGTACCGCCAATGGAGCCAAGGCTCGAGATGGTGAAGCAACCACCGGTCATCTCTTCGCGCTTGAGCTTCTTGGTCTGCGCCTTCTTGGCCAGTTCCACGGACTCCTTGGCCAGGTCCAGCAGGCTCTTCTGATCCGCATTGCGGATCACCGGCACCATCAGGCCGTCCGGCGTATCCACCGCGATACCGATGTGCACGTACTTCTTGTGCACCAGGGTCTCGCCGTCGGCCTTGAGGCTGACGTTGAACTGCGGATACTTGGCCAGCGCGTGAGCCGCCGCCTTGATCATGAACGGCAGCGGCGTGAGCTTGGCACCTGCCGCTTCCGCCTCGGCCTTCATGGACTTGCGGAAGGCCTCGAGCTCGGTGATATCGGCTTCATCGAACTGGGTCACGTGCGGGACGTTGAGCCAGCTGCGATGCAGATTGGTGGCACCGGCCTTCATCAGGCGGCCCATCTTCTTCTCTTCGATCTCACCGAACTGGCTGAAGTCCTGATCCGGCACCTGCGGGATACCGGCACCGCCGGTGGCCTGCGCGGCAGGGGCTGCCGGTGCGGACTTGGCCTTCTGCATCATCTGCTTGACGTAGGCCTGGACATCTTCCTTCACCACACGGCCCTTCGGACCGCTGCCGGAGACGTCCGCCAGGTCGACACCGAACTCACGTGCCAGCAGGCGAACCGCAGGCCCTGCGTGGACCTTGGCACCCTTGCTCGGCTTGTGAGCGGCCATCTGGGCTTCCGGACTCGGCGCACCGGCCGGTGTCGGAGCCGGCTTCTGCTCGCTCTTCTCCGCCTTGGGAGCAGCCGGCGCTTCGGACTTGGCAGCCTTCGGCGCAGGCGCGGCACCCGCGACCTCGATGTAACCGATCAGGTCACCCTCGGAGACGGTGTCACCTTCCTTGACGGAAAGCTCCACCACCTTGCCCTTGTAGGGGCTCGGGATGTCCATGGTCGCCTTGTCGGACTCGAGCGTGATCAGCGCGTCTTCCTCGTTGACCTCGTCACCGACGGCCACGGCCATCTCGATGATCGGCACGCTGTCGCTGCCGGAGAGATCCGGGACACGCAATTCCTTGCGCTCCGGCTCACCGGAGGCCGGCGCTTCTTCAGCAGCCGGTGCCTCGGAAGACGTGTCTTCAGAGGTGGACTCGGAGGAAGAAGCCTGCTCGGCCGGCGCGGAATCAGACGCGCTGTCACCGCCTTCACCGGCGATTTCCATCTGACCGATGACATCACCGGAAGCGACGCTGTCGCCTTCCTTGACGGTCAGCTTGACGATCTTGCCCTTGTGCGGGCTCGGGACGTCCATGCTGGCCTTGTCGGATTCCAGCGTGATCAGCGCATCTTCGGCGTCGACTTCATCGCCTTCGGAGACGGCCATCTCGATGATCGGCACGGCTTCGGAGTCGCCCAGGTCCGGCACGACGATGTCGACGGTCTGGGTGCCACCGGAAGCGGCCTTCGGCGCAGGAGCGGACTCTTTCGGCGCTTGCTGCTCAGAGGCGTCCTGCTTGGGAGCCTCTTCCTTCGGCGCTTCCTGCTCGTCAGAAGCGTCAGAGGAGGTGTCACCACCGCCTTCGGCTTCCAGCTCCAGGATATCGTCGCCTTCGGAGACGGTGTCGCCTTCCTTGACGAGAATCTTCACCACCTTGCCGCCCTTCGGTGCCGGCACATCCATGCTGGCCTTGTCGGACTCAAGAGTGATCATGGTGTCTTCGGCGGAGATGACATCTCCCACCGCCACCGCTATCTCGATGATCTCGACATCGGAACTACCGCCAATGTCGGGAACCTTGATGATTTCGCTGCTCAAGATCGTGCTCCTTCCAAAACGTGCACGGGGAGCGACACCCGAATCACCTGCGCATCATCATGATGTCGAGGAGGGAGTGCCGCTCGCCTGTTCCGCGATCTCCGCTCAGACGTTCAGCGGATTCGGCTTGTTGGGGTCGATGCCGTAGGTCTTGATCGCTTCCGCGACCACCTTGCGGTCGATCTCACCACGATCCGCCAGCGCCTTCAGGGCCTGGACGGTGACGAAGTTGCGGTCGACTTCGAAGAAGTGACGCAGCTTCTCGCGGGTATCGGAACGACCGAAACCGTCGGTACCGAGCACGTGATAGTCAGCCGGCACCCAGGCACGAACCTGGTCAGCAAACAGCTTCATGTAGTCAGTGGCAGCCACGACCGGGCCGTCACGTCCTTCCAGACACTGAGTGACGTGCGGCTTGGCCGGGGTCTCTTCCGGCTTGAGGAAGGCCTGACGATCCAGTTCCAGCGCTTCGCGACGCAGCTCGTTGAAGCTGGTGACGCTCCAGATGTCGGCGTCGACACCGTAGTCCTGCTTGAGCATCTCGGCGGCTGCCTCGACTTCACGCAGGATGGTGCCGGAACCCAGCAGCTGAACGCGTGCCTTGCCGTCCTTGCCGCCTTCCTTGAGCAGGTACATCCCCTTGATGATGTCCTCTGCGGGCACCGTCTCGAGTGCTGGCTGCTCGTAGTTCTCGTTCATCACCGCCAGGTAGTAGAAGACCGGCTCGTGCTGCTCGAACATGCGCTTCATGCCGTCCTGCACGATGACCGCCACTTCGTGAGCGTAGGTCGGGTCGTAGGTGCGGCAGTTCGGGATGGTCGAGGCCAGGATATGGCTGTGGCCATCCTGGTGCTGCAGACCTTCGCCGTTCAGGGTGGTACGACCGGCAGTACCGCCGACCAGGAAGCCACGTGCCTGCAGGTCGCCTGCGGCCCACGCCAGGTCACCGATGCGCTGGAAGCCGAACATCGAGTAGTAGACGTAGAACGGCATCAGCGGCAGGTTGTGGTTGGCGTAGGACGTTGCCGCCGCCACCCACGCAGACATGGCGCCTGCTTCGGAGATACCTTCCTCGAGGACCTGACCTTTCTGGTCCTCGCGGTAATACATGATCTGACCCTTGTCGACCGGCTCATACTTCTGGCCTGCCGCGGTGTAGATGCCCAGCTGACGGAACATGCCTTCCATGCCGAAGGTACGCGCTTCGTCAGGAATGATCGGCACGACACGCTCGCCGAGGGTCTTGTGCTTGACCAGACCGTTGAGCACGCGCACGAAGGCCATGGTGGTGGACACTTCGCGGCCGTTGGAGCCCTTGAGCTGGGACGCGAAGATCTTGTCGTCCAGCGGCGGGATTTCCAGCGTTTCATACTCGGTGCGACGCTGCGGCAGGTAGCCGTTCAGACGTTCGCGCATGAGGTGCATGTACTTCATTTCCGGGCTGTCGTCCGCCGGCTTGTAGTACGGCACTTCCTCGAGCTGCTCGTCGGTCAGCGGAATACCGAAGCGATCGCGGAATGTCTTCAGCGCTTCGTGTTCCATGGTCTTGACCTGGTGGGCTTCGTTGGCAGCTTCGCCATCGCCCATGCCCATGCCGTAACCCTTGACGGTGTGCGCCAGGATGACGGTCGGACGACCATTGGCGTTGTTGACCGCCTCGTGATACGCCGCGTAGACCTTGTACGGGTCGTGGCCACCACGGTTCAGACGCCAGATATCGTCATCTGACATGTCCTTGACCAGATCGGCCGTCTCCGGGTACTTGCCGAAGAAGTGCTCGCGCGTGTAAGCGCCGCCATTGGCCTTGTAGTTCTGGTAGTCGCCGTCGACCGCTTCGTCCATGCGCTTCTGCAGGATGCCTTTCTTGTCCTGTTCGAAGAGCGGATCCCAGAAGCGACCCCAGGTGACCTTGAGCACGTTCCAGTCGGCACCACGGAAGACGCCTTCCAGCTCGTCCATGATGCGGCCGTTGCCGCGCACCGGACCGTCAAGACGCTGCAGGTTGCAGTTGATGACGAAGATCAGGTTGTCGAGATTCTCGCGGCCAGCCAGCGAGATGGCACCCAGGGATTCCGGCTCGTCACACTCGCCGTCACCCATGAAGCACCACACCTTGCGGTCGTACATGGACTTCAACTCACGCGAGTTGAGGTACTTCATGACGTGCGCCTGGTAGATCGCCTGGATCGGGCCCAGACCCATGGAGACGGTCGGGAACTGCCAGTAATCCGGCATCAGCCACGGGTGCGGATAGGAAGACAGGCCGTTGCCGTCGACTTCCTGACGGAAGCTGTCCATCTGCTCCTGGCTGAGACGACCTTCCAGGAAGGAACGGGCGTAGATGCCCGGCGCCACGTGACCCTGGATGTAAAGCAGATCGCCTTCGAAATCTCCTTCCGGTGCACGGAAGAAGTGGTTGAAGCCTACGTCGTAAAGCGTCGCACTGGACATGAAGCTCGAGATGTGACCGCCCAGGCCCTTGTGGGCACGGTTGTTGCGGATCACCTGAGCGATGGCGTTGTAACGGATAAGCGAACGGATACGACGCTCCATGAACAGGTCGCCCGGCATGCGCGCTTCGCGGTGCACGGGGATACTGTTGCGATGGGGCGTGGTCACCGAGAAGGGCACCTGATGGCCATCACGACGCAGGCGGTCGGCCAGGCGTGACATCAGGTACTGGGCACGATCCTCACCCTCACGATCCAGAACCGATTCCAGGGAGTCCAACCATTCCGTGGTTTCGATCGGATCGAGATCTTCTCTTGCCTCCAGACTCATAGACGTCTCTCCGAGTGAAGAAATTTTTTGTCAAACGTTTCGACGAACAGCGATATCGAAACCAGTGGCGCTCTTCAGTGTGGGCACGACCTTCTGAGTGGGTCGCATCTCCGATAGACCTGTCGTGACCGGGTCTTGCCGGCCGTCAATCTCGACGCGCATCCTGCGCCAAAGCAGGGCACAAGATGCAGTCATTTGGCGTGAAAGATACCGCAAACACCCCCGCGTGCCAATTCAGGGCAGCAAGACTCACCGGGCAGGTGCAAGGCTTGGCTGCCCCGCGGCAGCACTGGCCTCATGCGCCTTGCGGTCGGGACTCATACGCCAGACTGAGCCGCCCTCGATAGCCGTGATGTAGTAAAACTACCAACGCGCCCCGCCACTGGGCGTTTCCTGCCTGGAGACGCCACACAATGCTGCAATGCACCATCGCGAGACACCTGCGACCTTAGTCCTGAATGTCGTCCAGCAGGCGATCGAAGTAAGCCCAATCGAAGGCCGGGCCAGGATCCGTCTTGCGCAACGGCGCAATCCGCGCATGCGAGGTGATGCGCTCGCGCGTCAGCGCGGGATAGCTCGCCATCAGGCCGGCCACGGTGCGTGCCAGGGTGCGATATTGGACATCGCGATAGGGATGCACCTCATCGCCCTCGAGTTCGATGCCGATGGTGAAGTCATTGAGCTCGACGCGTTCACGCTGACCGTCATGCCAGCGCGAGCGACCGGCGTGCCAGGCGCGACGATCGAAGGGCACGAACTGCACCAGGCGACCGTCGCGCTGGATCAGCACGTGCGCCGAGACACGCAGCTGATGGATATCGGCAAAGTAAGGGTGGGCGCCAGGGTCGAGCTGATTGGTGAACAGCTGCTCGATGGCCGGGCCGCCGAAGCGTCCGGGCGGCAGGCTGATGGAATGCAGCACCAGCGCCGAGACTTCTCCCTCGGGACGAGCATTGTGATTGGGAGACGGCACCTGACGGGCGCTCTCCAGCCAGTGCTCGGGGGTGACCGCCAGACGCGTCAGGTGGCCCGACCGCGGGGAAGAGGACAAGGGGGGCATCGAAGACTCCAGACGGGAAGGTCGTCGCACGCGGGGACTGACCGCTCGCGTGGCTTTTCCTATAATGGCGCACATTATGGCATGCTCGGCAGCCACGGGTCTGTGTCACTGCCCCGGCACACGCACAGACCCAGGCTCCGGCAGCACTCTTCGTACAAGGATCAGACGCGCATGAACTTCCACGACGCCCTCGCCGAGGATATCCGTACCAGCGCCGCCCGCCTGCTCGCCGAGGATGTCGGCGGTGGCGATATCACCGCCGAATTGATTCCGGAGCGCCAGTGGGCCAAGGCGCGCGTGATCAGTCGCGAACCGGCCATCCTGTGCGGCGTGCCCTGGGTCGATGAGCTGTTTCGGCGCCTCGATCCGCGCGTCAGCCTCAAGTGGCTGGCCAGCGACGGTGATCGCCTCGAGGCCGACGCGCCCTTCCTGGAGCTGGAAGGCCCGGCACGCTCGCTGCTGACCGGCGAGCGCGCGGCGCTCAACCTGCTGCAGACGCTCTCCGGCACCGCGACCCGCGCCAGCCACTATGCCTCGCTGGTCGAGGGCAGTGGCGTGCGCCTGCTCGATACCCGCAAGACCCTGCCTGGCATGCGTGTCGCCCAGAAATACGCCGTCAGCTGCGGTGGTGGCCACAATCATCGCATCGGCCTCTATGACGCCTTCCTGATCAAGGAAAACCATATCGCCGCCTGTGGCAGCATCGCGGCGGCGGTACGTGAGGCGCGCGACATCGCCTCCGACGTCACCTGTGAAGTGGAAGTCGAGAATTTCGAGGAGCTGGCCCAGGCGCTGGATGCCGGTGCCGACGTCATCATGCTCGACAACTTCGACAACGATCAGCTCATCGAGGCCGTGGCGCGCAACAAGGCGCATGCCAAGCCGGCCGTGCTGGAAGCCTCCGGCAACGTCAGCGAGGCGACCCTGCCGGGCATCGCCGCCACTGGCGTGGATTGCATCTCGATCGGCGCACTAACCAAGGACGTGACCTCCATCGACCTGTCGATGCGCATCTACACTGTCGAGACCCGCTAGCCAACGACAGGGGAATGCCTTCCTGCTGGCCAGCTCCTGTCCTGCAGAGGTCGCCGCTGACGCCGGCCCATCTGTCACGACACATTGCCATGCCGCCAGGGAGGCGCCCCATGTCCCCGCCATCTCCTCATCAGCCGCCGCCTGAAGCCCCCAGGGCATCAGGTGGCGGTTGGCAGACTCGCCGCTGGAGTCTCTACGCGCCGATCTATGACCGTGCGGCCGCTCGCATCCTGCGCTCCGCGCGGCGCGACGCCATCGCGACCCTCGATATCCAGGCGGGCACCCGCGTGCTGCTGCTCGGTGGCGGCACCGGGCTCGACCTGCCCTTCCTGCCCCGTGACATCGAGCTCGAGGTGATCGACGCCTCCCCCGCCATGCTGCGCCGCTGTCGCGAGCGCGCCGAGACGCTGGGCTTCGATGCCAACGTCAAGCCGGGCGACGCCATGGCGCTCGACCTCCCCGATGGCTATTTCGATGTCGTCATCGCCCACCTGATCATCGCCGTGGTGCCCGAGCCCCAGCGCGCCTTCGATGAAGCGCTGCGCGTGCTGGCCAGCGATGGCGAGCTGTCACTGCTCGACAAGGGCCTGCGCGGCAATCGCCCGGCCGGACGGCTGCGGCGTCTGCTCAATCCACTGGCCCGGCTGGTGGCGACCAACCTCAATGTGCCGCTGGACAACCTGCTGGAGGGCCATGCGGTGCAGCGACTCGAGGACCGCGACCTCGGCCCCGGCGGGGCGTTGCGCCACATGCATCTGCGCAAGATCTGATCTGCACTGCCACTCCCCCCTTGCATTGCGCGTTCGGCATCGCCACGCAATGAGCACACCCGGATGACGAAAGCGACACGGCTCGAGGCACCTGCCTGGGCTCTCGTCGCCGTCGCTCCCTGCAAGGAGGTTTGCATGCAGATTGATCTACGCGGCCGCAGCGCCATCATCAGTGGTTCCACTGCCGGTATCGGCTTCGCCATCGCCACAGGGCTTGCCCGCGCAGGCGCCAGTGTCACCTTGACCGGCCGCACCCAGACACGTGTCGATGAGGCCGTCGCCAGCCTCAGAGACAAGGCGCCCGGCAGCGAGGTACAGGGCGTGGCCGCGGACCTGGGCACACGCGAAGGCTGCGACACGCTGATCCGCACCGTGCCGGACACCGACATCCTGATCAACAATGTCGGCATCTTCGCCCCGCAGGATTTCTTCGACACCGACGACGACACCTGGGAGCAGTTCTTCCAGGTCAACGTGATGTCGGCGGTACGCCTGTCCCGCCACTATGCGCGTGGCATGAAGGAGCGCGACTGGGGTCGCATCCAGTTCCTGTCCAGCGAATCGGCGCTCAACATCCCCAGCGAGATGGTCCACTACGGCATGACCAAATCCGCGGTGCAGTCCGTCTCACGCGGGCTCGCCAAGGTGCTGTCCGGCACCCAAGTGACCGTCAACGCCATCCTGCCCGGGCCGACCCGCTCCGAGGGCGTGCTCGAGATGCTCAAGCAGAACGCCGAGGAGCAAGGCAGGTCACTTGAGGAGGTCGAGGCCGACTTCATCAAGCAGGCCCGTCCGACCTCTATCCTGCAGCGCCTGGCAAGCCCCGAGGAAGTCGCCAACATGAGCGTCTACGCCGCCTCCGAACAGGCCAGCGCCACCACCGGCGCCGCACTGCGTGTGGAAGGCGGCATCGTCGATACCATGGCCTGATCGTCTGATCACGCGGCATGACTGACACCATGCCAGACGCGACACCATGCCAGACACAAGAAGCCCCCACCGGTCGACCGGCGGGGGCTTCTTCATGTTCAGCATCACAGTGCTATGCGTTTCAGTCGTCCTGGCGCTTCACTCGTCGAGACGTTTCTCGAAGCGCTCGCGCTTGAGACAGATGCCATCGCGCTTGACGTGCTCAAGCCCCAGACTGTGCCAGCCACGGCGGGCCAGGCCCGGTGACAGCGTCAGACTGGCCTCCAGGCTCATCACGCGCACCTTGCGCTCACGCAGGTCGCGCTCGGCCGCCGCCAGCAACTGGCTGCCGATGCCCTGCCCCATCAGACTCGGATAGACGTAAAGCATCTCGATACGCGCCAGCGGCCATTCGGGGGCGTACTCGCAGAAGCCGATACAGCGGCCATCACGCTCCGCGACCAGCACCTCGAAGCGATGCTGACGCGCGGCCCAGCGCTCGGCGTCGCGCGGGACACGCGCGGCCCACTGCTGGCGCTGCGCCAGATCATAGTGGCCGGCAGCGCCCTGCATGACGGCCTGGTAGAACACCTCGGCCTGGTCCGCGGCATGCTGCGGCTGCGCCGCCACGATATGAACACGCTCCCTGGCCACTTCACGGCTATCGGTCTGGCTGTGCAATCGTTCGTCCTCCTTGTGTCCTCGAACGAGGACGATGTATTCATGGAAAATCTGACAGGCTCACGGCTGACACCTGTCACTGAAGCGTCCTGTTCAGCCGCTGAAGGACACCTCATCGAAGCGGCTGGCCCGGGGGTGATCTCCCGTGATCATGTCCGGCTCCCGCACCAGCTGCCAGGTATGGAAGCCGGCGGCAGCGGCGGCGTCCAGCTCGGCGACGACATCCGACAGGAACAGGATCTCCGCGCCCGGGATACCCAGCTGACCGGCGATGCGGCGATAGCTCTCGGCTTCCTGCTTGGGGCCCGTGGTGGTGTCGAAGTAGCCGGCAAACAGCGGAGTCAGATCGCCGACATCGGAATGCCCGAACAGCAGCTTCTGGGCCTGGATGGAGCCTGAAGAGTAGACATACAAGGACAGTCCGCGTTCCTTCCAGTCACGCAATCCCTTCACGGCATCGGGATAGACATGGCCGGTGAAGTCGCCGTCCGCGTAGCCCTGTGCCCAGACCATGCCCTGCAGTGCCTTGAGCGGCGTGGCCTTGCGGTCGGCATCGATCCAGCCTTCCAGAATGGCGATCACGGCCTCGAGATCGGCCGCGGGCGCTTCGGCCAGCTCACGGGTGGCGGCCAGCTGCTCGGCGACATCCTCACGCTCGGCATTGGCGCGCACGAAATTGCCCAGGTTGGCGCGCGCATAGGGGAACAGCACCTGATGCACGAAGCGAATCGAGCCGGTCGTGCCCTCGATGTCGGTGACGATGGCGCGAATCATGCGGACTCCTGGGAATGCGGGGCTGCGGTCTGGGTAAAGTGCTCGGCCAGCGCTTCATGACGCGGGAAGCGGGCGGCGATGTCATTGTCGGTGAAGTTGGCGATCCAGCCTTCCGGATTGGTGAACAGGCGGATGGCGGTGAAGTCCGGCGTCGGCCCCATGTCGAACCAGTGCGGCGTGCCGGCCGGTACGGCGATCAGGTCATCCTTCTCGCAACCGACCGCCAGCACGCGCTCGCCCAGATGCAGGTAGAAGATGCCGCTGCCGCGCACGAAGAAGCGCACCTCATGCTCCGCGTGGCGGTGCTCATCGAGGAACTTGCCGCGCAGGGCGTCGCGGTCAGGGTGATCCGGCGTCAGGCCGATCACGTCGGCAGTGACGAAGCCGTTCTCGGACTTGAGACGCGCGACATCGTCGGCGTAGGCCGCCAGCACCTGGGTCTGGTCGGTGGGGTCACTCATCTCGCAGCCCGCCGTCCAGCGCTCGAAGCGAATGCCTTCGGCCTCGAGTTCGCTGGCGATCTGCGCGCCATCATTGGTGATCAACTGCGGACGCGAGGCGTCCTGCTCGGCGTAGATGGCCAGAAAGCTCATCGCTGTCTCCTCAGTTCCAGTTCACAACCCATCAGGAAATCGAGCGCTTCGACATGGCGGCGACAGGCCGTCATGCTGCTGGCCCAGGTATAGAGGCCATGGCCGCGGATCAGGTAGCCGTGCAGACCGGCATCGGCGGCCAGGCGGGCACGCACGTCCAGCGCCAGCGCCTCGATATCCTGAGTATTGTCGAAGACGGCCAGACGTACCGCCGTCTCATGACTCTTGACGCCTTCCAGCGCCTTGTTGAGCTCGAAACCCTCCAGGCTCAGGGTGTCGCCTTCATGGCACAGCGACAGCACGGTGGCGGCCCTGGAGTGGGTATGCAGAATCGCCTGCGCGTGGGGCAGGTCTTCGTAGAGCTGACCATGCAGGCGCGCCTCGTCAGAGGCCTTGCGGGAAGTGCCCTGCAGCCTGACGGCAAAATCGCTGACCAGAATGTCGCCACTGGTCAGGCGGCCCTTGTGGCAGCCCGAGGCGGTGACCGCCATCAGGCGATCACTGAGACGACAGGAGAAGTTGCCACCGGTGGCCGGCACCTGCCCGGCAGCGTCCAGCGCCTGACCGGCCTCGATCAACTGTTGGCTCGCCAGTGCAAGGCGGTCGAGGTCCAGTGTCGACCGCAGGCCGTCGGCAGCGGCAATGGCGATAGGGTCTGACATGATCAAAGTTGCCCTCAAGAGTCGCGCGGGGCATTCACGCCCCGTCGCCAGCATCACGATTCAGCGCCACGTGGCGCTGCTCTCGCGGCAGACTACACAAGCCGACCCAGTGAGACCAGTCATGCCGTGCGACGACGGGCATGGCATCATGGCGGCCTGGAACGTCACACGACATTCTGCGCCATCATCACTTCAGCCTCTGCCACGGTCTTGCCATGTCCTCTTCCGATCAGCCCGCCAGCCCCCACCCGACCGCCGACACGGCCGAGCGCCCGATGAGCGACACTGCACTGGCCAGGCGCCTGCCGCTGCTGCCCCCTCATCTGCGTGAGCAGGCCGCGGCGCTGGGGCAACAGGCCATGCAGCCGGTGGGCATCATCGAAAGCTGCTACCCGGACAAGTTCGGCATTCCCCGCCAGCCGGGGCTGGCGCGCCACGCCACCGCCATCCTGCACCTGCTGCCGCCCTTCGATGACCCGGACTGCGTGCGCGACATCGAGGGCTTCAGCCATCTGTGGATCCACTTCCTGTTCCACGCCAGCCCCACACGCTGGACGCCCTTGATCCGCCCGCCGCGCCTGGGAGGCAACGCGCGCACCGGTGTCTTCGCCTCGCGCAGCACCCACCGCCCCAACCGACTGGGGCAGTCGGTGGTCGAACTGGCAGGCGTCGAGACGGCGGCCAACGCCACGCCGGATGGCGGGCAGTCAGGCAAGCGCAACGGCGTGCGCCTGCTGCTGCGCGGCCATGACCTGCTCGATGGCACGCCGGTGATGGACATCAAGCCGTATCTGCCGTGGGTCGATGCCGTGCCCGAGGCGCGTGCCGGCTATGCGCCTGCGCCACCGCCGCGCCACGCCGTCGTCTTCAGCGCAGAGGCCGAGCAGACACTGGCGACCCGGGCCGACAGCGCCACGCTGCGCGCACTGATCGAGGAAGTGCTCGCCCAGGACCCGCGCCCCGCCTATCACGCCGCCAGGCCCGCCGATGGCAAGCGCCAGTATGGCGTGCGGTTAGTGGACGTGGATGTGCGCTTCACGGCCCGCACGCAACCCGATGGCCACTTGTTGATGGAGGTCGCGGCCATCGTGGCCGTCTGATCAAGCCCTTGCGCGAGCCAGGGCAGCGCCTTGTCCAGTGGGGGGCAACGCCTTGCATGAAGCGGATCGAAGGATTGCGCGCGCCAGATCAAGACAATGCCAGATTGGATTGGCAAACCGTCACGAGTCCTGACCATACTGGGCGTGCGTTCCTTCATCTCCACTCGCTTCACCGGGAGTCCGCCGCATGAGTATCCGTCTGCTTGCCTTTGCCGCCAGTACCCGCAAGGCCTCCGTCAATCGACGCCTGATCGAGCGCCTGGCGCACCACGCCCGACAGGAAGGTGCCGAGGTCAGTCTGCTCGATCTCAACGACTTCCCGATGCCGCTCTACGATGGCGACAGCGAAGAGGCCAATGGCCGTCCCGCCAGCGCCGACCGCCTGCAGGAGATGCTGGCCAGCCATCAGGGGCTGTTGCTGGCGACGCCGGAATACAACGGCTTCTTCAGCCCGCTGCTCAAGAACACCTTCGACTGGCTGTCACGCCCGGCGGCGGATGGCCAGAGCGGCATGGACGCCCTGCGCGGCATGCCGGTCGGCATCGTCTCGGCCTCACCGGGCGCCATGGGCGGCATGCGGGCGCTACCCTTCGTGCGCCTGTACCTGAACAACCTCGGCATGCTGGTCGCGCCCCAGCAGATCGCGGTCTCGCGTGCCGCCAGCGCCTTCCACGAGGATGGCAGCCTGGATGACGAAGGCCAGGACCACGCCCTCGCGGCTGTCGCCCGTCAGGTGATCGACCTGGCCAGCCTGCGCGCCTCCTGAAGCGACACGCTTCTTTCCTCACAGCTACGTCCCCGGCCAGACACTTGGCGCCTGCCAAACAGGAACGGCCCCCTGCCATTGGCAGGGGGCCGTTCCTTGATGCGCTGTCTGTGACGTCAGAGCGTCAGTGCATCACCTCAGACTTTGCCCCAGATTCAGGCTCAGGCCGAGAAATCGATACCGATGCGGCGACCGACTTCCTCGTAGGCTTCGATCACGCCGCCCAGGCCCTGACGGAAGCGGTCCTTGTCGAGCTTCTCGCGCGTCTCGGCATCCCACAGACGGCAGCCATCCGGCGAGAATTCGTCACCCAGCACGACTTCACCCTTGAAGACGCCGAATTCGAGCTTGTAGTCGACCAGCAGGATGCCGCCGTCGAGGAACAGCTGCTTGAGGATGTCATTGACCTGGAAGGTCAGTTCCTTGGCGCGCGCCAGGTGCTTGGGCTCTGCCCAGCCGAAGGTCTCGACCAGCGACTCGTTGATCATCGGGTCGCCCTTCTCGTCGTTCTTGAGGAACAGCTCGAAGGTCGGCGGATTGAGCTCGATGCCTTCCTCGACACCCAGACGACGCACCAGTGAACCGGCGGAGATGTTACGCACCACGCACTCCACTGCCATCATGTCGAGACGCTTGACCAGGCACTCGTTGTCGCTGACCAGACGCTCGAAGTGGGTCGGGATACCGGCCGCCTTGAGTTTCTCCATGATGAAGGCATTGAACTTGTTGTTGACCATGCCCTTGCGATCCAGCTGCTCGATACGCTTGCCGTCGAAGGCGCTGGTATCGTCGCGGAATTCCAGCAGCAGAAGATCCGGATCGTCAGTGACGAAGACGGATTTGGCCTTGCCAGCGTAGAGCTCTTCACGCTTTTCCATGAGATTCCCCCTGATGACGCTAGACGCGTCGAGTGTTGAGGCGGTCGACGATGAATCGATCACGCTTGAGTCTGTCACGCCCAGTCGAGAAGGACTGTGGCGCTGGTATATGACGTGATTCAAGAGCTGTCCATCTGGTCAGCTCATCCAGAATCACAAACGCCCGATCGCGAAGCGACCGGGCGTCATGAATATCAGGCGATGGCCTGCCAGCCAAAGCCGCTGTCCTGCGCGGCGATGATCAGGCGACTATCGTCATCCGCAAGCCAGGGGGCCAGTGCCTCCCGGGCCAATGACGGATGGTTGTTGCTCTCCGACAGATGCGAGGCCACCAGCCGCTGCAGGCGCGCCAGCCCCAGATAGGGCAAGGCGGCGCATGCCTGAGCGTTGGCCAGGTGACCGAGCCGCCCCCCGACCCGCCGCTTGAGGCTGGGCGGATACGGCCCGCTGGCCAGCATCTGCGGATCGTGGTTGAACTCCATCACCAGCGCATCGCAATCGGCAAAGCACTGGAGCACATGCTCACTGACATGGCCGAGATCGGTCAGCACGCCGAGGCGACGCGTGGCCGTCTCACCGCGCCGGTTGAAGACGAACTGCACCGGCTCACGCGCATCGTGGGGCACCGTGACCGGCAGAATCTCGAGATCCTTGATCGCGAATTCCTGCTGCGGCGTGATCAGATGGCGACTCGGCAGCGCGCCGAGCTTCTTGGCACGCCCGGCAAGCCAGGTGCCGGTGGTCAGATGCACCGGCACAGCGTGACGACGCGCCAGCGGCCCCACGCCGCTCAGGTGATCACCATGTTCATGCGTGACCAGCACGGCGTCCAGCTGCGAGGGGTGCACGCCGAGGCGCGCCAGGCGGGCCTCGGTCTCCTTGAGGGTGAAGCCGCAATCGACCAGCACCAGTGCCTCGCGAGTGCGGATCAGCGTGCCGTTGCCCTTGCTGCCGCTGCCCAGCGAAGCCATCGCCATCACGCCCTGGGCGTCGTCACCCGGCCCACGGGCGGCCGTCAGGCCAGCCGCCAGCGCCCCACTGCCTGCCACCGGGAGGGGGATCTGAAACGACGCAGCCGCCTCACCCGACGAGTCGTCAGATGAGGCGGCGCAAGGCGTGTCGAGCCACATGCTCAGCGCAGTGTCGACGCCACGGCGTCGAGCAGCTCACGCGCCAGTGCCGGCGTGGTCTCTTCACCATCGGCACGGGTCGCCGTGACCAGGGTGTGGTCATTCTCGGAGCGCAGCTTGAGTACCATCGGTACCGGATCACCATCGCCACCGATACCCAACCAGCCGCCATCACGCTCTTCACGCGGGATGTAATCGACCATGAACTCGCCACGCGAGCGGTCCTGATCGGTCAGCGTCTGGTAGTCGGTATTGAAGTTCTTCTGCAGCTGATAGAGCAGCTCGGCCCAGCTGCGCTCGGTGTCCAGCGCCAGGTCGACCTGCCAGGTGCCATCGCGGCCTTCCAGGCGCACGCGGTCATCACGACTGAGCGACTGGGCCGCCAGCGAGACACCACTATCGGCGGAAGACGCGGCCAGATAGCCGCTCAGCGCGTTCAGGCAGCTGCCGGCGACATCGCCGCCCTGCTGACAACGCACTTCGGAGGCATCGGCACGCAGCCCCTGGCTGACGCTGATGATGCCCTGGGCCGTGGTGATCTCGCCCTTGCCGGCATCGATGCTCTGCACATCCAGGCCCTGGTCGCGCACGAAGGACTGCAGACGCGTCCACACCGCTGCCGGCGCGGCGTTCACGGCCAGCCAGCGGGCATCGCCACTCTGACGCATGGCGACGAACTCGCGCCCGCCCTGCTCGCTGGTCGCCAGCGGCTGGGGTCGCGGTGCCTCGAAGTCGTCGCTGGCCAGGAAGTCACTGCTGGCCTGCGGCACTGGCATGGAATCCTGGTAATCACCACGATTGATCGTGTCCGGCAGCTTCAGCGGCGGCGCGATGCTGGCATCGGCATACTCGCTGTTGCGATCGTAGTAGTAGCCATCACTGGAACAGCCTGCGACCGCGAGCGCCGTCAGCAGGGCCAGTGGCACGAAACGCTGACTCATCAGTTGAGCACCTCGGCCAGTTGCAGTGCTTCCTCGACCGTGGAGTGATACTGCTCGGACAGCCAGGTCAGCGGCAGACGCACGCCGGATTCCGGCGACAGGCCCATGCGATGCATGGCGAACTTGACCGGGATCGGGTTGGACTCGACGCCCATCGCGGAGTGCAGCGGCATCAGGCGCGTGTTGATCTGGTGAGCGCGCTCGGCATCGCCGGCCACGGCGGCTTCGCACATCTCGTGCATCAGGCGCGGCGCGACGTTGGCCGTCACGGAGATATCGCCGTGGCCGCCCATCAGGATGAAGTCGCAGGCCGTGGGGTCATCGCCGGAGTAGAGCGCGAAGTCAGTGCCCTTGAGGCGGTCGATCAGTTCCTGACCACGCTCCAGGTTGCCGGTGGCATCCTTGAGGCCGACGATGTTGTCGAGCTCGGCGAGACGGAAGACCGTCTCGTTGTAGATATCGGAGCAGGTACGACCCGGCACGTTGTAGAGAATGACCGGGATACCGGCCTGCTCGGCGACGGCCTTGAAGTGCTGGTAGAGCCCTTCCTGGGTCGGCTTGTTGTAGTACGGCGCCACGGAGAGGCAGTAATCCGCACCGACTTCCTTGGCGTAGCGAGCCAGCTCGACCGCTTCGGAGGTGGCGTTGGCGCCCGTGCCGGCGATGACCGGAATCTTGCCGGCAACCGTCTCGACCACACAGCGGATGACATCGAAGTGCTCCGCGAAGGACATGGTGGTCGGCTCGCCGGTAGTGCCGGCGGCGACGATGGCATCGGTGCCATTTTCGAGGTGGAAGGCGACCAGCTGGCGCAGGGCGTCCCAGTCGATCTCGCCGGTGGCCTTCATCGGGGTCGCCAGTGCGACAATGCTACCTGTGATCATCCCTCGAATTCTCCTCTGGTGCCTGATGCGCCAGGCGTGTCCCTGCGCTGTTGAAACAACGGATCTCGGGGACAGACATCTGACATAAATTGGTTGACGCAGGACTCTGATTGCGTGGGCACGCCGACACGCGAGTCGCGTCAAGGGTGATGATGTTACAAAGACCATCGAAGCCTGTACAGACGCCATCTGCACCGGTTGTGCAAAGCGGTGGATTCCCTCGCCTGTCCGTGGGGCAGATGCACGGCGGATGGGCGCGATGGCGCCGGTCGCCAAGACGGTGAAACACAAGAGTTCTGCCCTGTCTTTGACAAGTCAGGACGCCCTGCGTGTAATGCAGGACACACCGCAGAAGCGGGCAAGCGCGATGCCCATCACTGCCGGTTTTTTTCATCATTCAGCACTGTCAGCCGCCACATGGCCGTCAGTCATCGCCAGGAGAGCACGATGAGCGTCAGCCTCGGTCAGCCAATTCCCGACTTTACCGCCCAGGCCACCAGTGACACCGAAGTCACTCCGGCCAGCCTCAAGGGCAAGCAAGCCGTCATCTATTTCTACCCGAAGGACCACACGCCGGGCTGCACCACCGAAGGCGGTGACTTCCGCGACAACCTCGAGGAATTCGAAGCGGCCAACACCGTGATTCTCGGCGTTTCCCGCGACAGCCTGCGCACCCACGAGAACTTCCGCGCGAAACAGGGCTACCCGTTCGAGCTGATCAGCGATCCGGACGAGACCCTGTGCAAGATCTTTGACGTCATTCACATGAAGAAATTCATGGGCAAGGAAAGCCTCGGCGTGGTGCGCTCCACCTTCCTGATCGACGCCGATGGCAATCTGGCGCGCGAATGGCGTGGCGTGAAGGTCAAGGGCCATGTCGAGGAAGTGCTGGAAGCCGCTCGCGAGCTCAACGCTGACCGCTAGTGTCGAGTGGCAGCTGTCCGAGTGACAGCAGCTCATGTGACATCAGCTCGTGGAGAAACAGCTGAGCAGAGAGCGCCTGTGCGCCAGCCGCCTCAGCCATGAAAAAAGCCCCGCCGATTGGCGGGGCTTTTTCGATCAGGCGCTCTTGTCCGCGACCCGATTCTCCTCGGCGCGCGCCCGGCGCGGCCAGGCGTAGAGCAGCGACTTCATCAGGGTCGCCAGCGGGATGGCGAAGAACACCCCCCAGAAGCCCCAGATGCCGCCGAAGAACAGCACCGCGAGGATGATCGCCACCGGATGCAGATTGACCGCCTCCGAGAACAGCAGCGGCACCAGCACGTTGCCATCCAGCGCCTGGATGATGCCGTAGGCGATCATCACGTACATGAAGGTATCGCCTAGCCCGTAATGGAAACCGGCAACGGCGGCGACCGGCAAGGTTGCCCCTGCCGCGCCGATGTAGGGAATCAGCACCGAGAAGCCGACCACGATCGCCAGCAGCGCCGAATACGGCAGCCCGAAGGCGACGAAGGTGACGTAGCTGACGCCGCCGACGATGACGATCTCGATCACCTTGCCGCGCACGAAGTTGGCGATCTGGTCATCCATCTCGTTCCAGACCCGGCTCATCAGCAGGCGCTTGCGTGGCAGCAGCGCCAGCGTAAAGTCCACCAGCCGCTCGCGGTCCTTGAGCATGAAGAACACCAGGATCGGCACCAGCACCAGGTAGATCACCACGCCCATCAGGTTGCCCAGCGACGCCAGCGACAGCGATACCGCGCGCTGCCCGAACTGGGTCAGCTCACGTCCGGCGGCACCGACCCACTGCTGGACCTGCTCCGGCGTGATCAGGCCGGGGAAGCGCTCCTGAAGCTCGCCAAGCCAGCGCTGCCCGGAGGCGAACATGCCGGGAATCTCCTGGATCAGATTGGCCAGCTGATGCCAGACCAGCGGCAGCAGAATCAGCGCACTGGCCAGCATGATGCCCATGAACACCAGCGTCATCAGGCTGACCGCCGCCAGGCGCGGCAGGCCGCGGCGCTCCATCCAGCTCACGCCGCTCTGCAGCAGGAAGGCGACGATCAGGGCGGTGAAGAATGGCGCCAGCATGCTGCCGAGCAGAATGACGGCGGCGAACACCAGCACCAGCACCAGAAACAGCACCACCGCTTCTTCGTCGGAGAAATAGCGCTCGATCCAGCCACGCAACAACGTCTTCATGGTCATGACGGATCTTCCTCGCACAGCGCCTTGATCACGAAGCGATAGTCGCCCTCTGGCGTCTCTTCACGCGAGACCAGCGCGTGATCGCTCAGCGCCAGATAGGCAGGGATGTCGCCCCAGGCGCCGGCGTCGCTGGCGAGGACCTCGAGTTGCTCGCCGGCACTCATGCCAGCCAGTTTGAGCTTGGTGCGCAGCAGCGGCAACGGACAGTGCAGGCCGCGCGCATCCAGCGTCTGCAGGTGGGTATCGGCCGTGGAGTCAGCCATCGGATTCGCAGTCTCAGCGCCAGGTCGTTCGAATGCCATCTGCCCTTCCGTTCTCGTTATGATGTTCTGCCGCACGCCATGGAGGGTGCAGCTTGAAAACGCCCCGATTTAAGGGCACCTTGCCTGACAAAGCAACTTTCCGCCCTGCGCGGCTGCGTCTTGCCCGAACTCGCGCAGGGCCGTCAACGCCAGTGCGGCGCCCGGCAATCCTGCGAGCCGACCGCACCTTGCGCCATATCGAAGAGGATTGCCTGCATGTCGTTGCTGCCCCCCTTGAGCGGACGCGTCCGCATCGGACGCCGCGGGCTTGCCACCCTGTCGAGCGCCCTGCTCGGCCTGTTGCTGATGGGCGCGCCGGTCGCCAGTGCGCCGGCCGCATCCCAGAACGACTATGGACTGCCGGACCTGGGGAGTGCGAGTGGCGGCATCTCCAGCAACGATGAATATCGTATCGGTCGCGCCTGGCTGCGTCAGTTCCGCGCCCATGTGCGTGAATGGGATGATCCCATCACTCTGGACTGGATCGGTAGCATCGTGCGTCAACTGGCGCCGTGGAGCGAGCTGGATGAGCGCAATTTCATCATCACGCTGGTCGCCAGCAGCCAGCTGAACGCCTTCGCGGTGCCCGGCGGCGTGGTCGGCGTCAATACGGGGCTGTTCGCCTTCGCGCCGGACCGCGACGCCTTCGCCTCGGTACTCGCCCACGAACTGGGCCACCTCTCCCAGCATCACTTCGCGCGCAACATGGAGCGCCAGGCCGAGACACGCCTGCCGACGCTGGCCGGCTTTCTCGCCGGCATGGTGATCGCGGCGGGCGGTGGCGGCTCAGCGGGCATCGCGACCATGGCCGGCACCCAGGCCGCTGCCATTTCCGATCAGCTGGCCTATTCGCGCCGCTTCGAGCAGGAGGCCGACCGCGTCGGCATCGATGCGCTGTCACGCGCCGGCTTCGACCCCGAAGCCATGCCGCGCATGTTCCGCGCCATGCAACGCATGGCCAGCCTGCAGGGCGGCAATGCACCGGAATTTCTGCTCACGCACCCGGTGACCGAGGCGCGCATCGGCGACACCCAGGCCCGTGCCGACGCCATGCAGAAGGTGACCCCCGATCCGCTCGCGCAGCTCGCTTACGCGATGATCCGCGCCCGCGCCCTGCTGGCGCTCAATCTGCGCCAGCCCGAGCAGGGGCTGACGACACTGCGCGAAGACAACCCCGACCCCGACGCGATTGCCTACTATCAGGCGCTGGCCGCGGCGGAGCACAACCAGGTCGACAAGGCACTGGCCGCGCTGGACCGCCTGCACGACAAGCATCCTGACCTGACCTTGATCAGCGCCAGTGCGGTCGAGGTCGCGCGGGATGCCCGGCGTTATGAGGAGGCGACCCGCCGCGCCAGACGCCTGCTGCGCCTGCAACCCGACTACCTGCCGACCCGACTGGCCATGGCGGAAGTCGCGCTGCAACAGGAACCCGCCGCCGCGCGCCAGCAGCTGGAGGACATGCGCCGCGATCATCCCGATGACCCCAAGGTCTGGAGTCTGGCCTCCGAAGCCAGTGGGCGCAGCGGCCACACCGCCGAGGCCTTCCTGTATCGCGCCGAATTCGACCAGCTGGAGGGCCGCATGGACAAGGCCTTCGCTCAGCTCAAGCTGGCCGACGAGGCCGCGCGCAAGAACGGCGACTTCAGCATGGCCAACCGTATCAGTTCACGCCGGGAGGACTTCAAGCGCTATCGCAACGCCATCGAGGAGTTCTGAGGCACGCTCCCTCTCGCTGCACCAGGCAAACAAAAACCGCCGCCCCGGGGAATCGGGAGCGGCGGTTCTGGTTCATGCAGACATCAATCGGTGGCGATCAGCGTCAGCGCTCAGCCGCGATTGAATTCCAGCATCCGCGTCAACGGCTTCAGGGCGCGCTCACGCAGGTCATCATCGACGAAGACTTCCTCGGCATTGGCTTCCGCCGGATCGCGACGCAGCACGGCGGCCAGATTCTCCAGGCCGTTCATCGCCATCCACGGGCAGTGCGCACAGCTCTTGCAGGTCGCGCCATTGCCGGCGGTCGGCGCCTCGTACAGCTGCTTGTGCGGCGCGGCCTGCTGCATCTTGAAGAAGATGCCACGATCGGTCGCGACGATCAGCTGCTGATTGTCGAGCTCGACGGCGGCCTTGATCAGCTGCGAGGTGGAACCGACCACATCGGCCAGCTCGACCACCGACTGCGGTGATTCCGGGTGCACCAGCACCGCGGCGTCCGGGTAGACCTTGAGCAGGTCACTGATGCCCTGGGCAAGGAACTCGTCGTGGACGATACAGGCACCGTCCCACAGCAACATGTCGGCACCGGTCTGCTTCTGCACGTAGGCGCCCAGATGCTTGTCCGGCGCCCAGATCAGCTTCTCGCCCCGGGCGTGCAGGTGCTCGATGACATCGACGGCGATCGAGGAGGTCACCACCCAGTCGGCGCGCGCCTTCACGGCCGCCGAGGTATTGGCGTACACCACCACGGTGCGGTCGGGATGGGCATCACAGAAGGCCGCGAACTCGTCTTCCGGGCAGCCGAGGTCCAGCGAGCAGGTCGCCTCCAGCGTCGGCATCAGCACGCGCTTCTCCGGCGACAGGATCTTGGAGGTCTCGCCCATGAAGCGCACGCCAGCGACGATCAGTGTCGAGGCATCATGGCGGGCGCCGAAACGTGCCATCTCGAGCGAGTCGGCCACGCAGCCGCCGGTTTCCTCGGCCAGCTGCTGGATGGCGTCGTCACAGTAGTAATGCGCGACCAGCGCGGCATCACGCTCGATGAGCAGCTGCTTGATCTCGTCGATCAGCGCGGCATCCTCGGCGGCGGGGCGTGTCGGGCAGTAAGCGCGGGCCAGATGCTCGCGCACCTGCTCACGGACGGCATTGTGGGCCTCACGACCCGGCATGGCATTAGTCAGGCTGTTCATGTGTCTCTCACCTAGCCCACAGGGGCTCCCCCTGTGCTGAGTGGGTCAGGACTCGGCCCGGACACGAACGGCCCGTGGCGGCCCTGCCAGCGCTGCAGCTGGGCTCCCCAGACTGCGGCGTGTGCCTTGGGCGTCTATCGCCCGCAACGTCGTCCGCACTGGGCGGACATGAGCCTTGGCTCGCCCACAAGGATACGCCTGGCGCGATCGCGGCTCCAGTCGACTTGGGGGCAACGGACTCTTTCCTTTCGCGTAACAAAAATTGCCCCGCGCCAATGAAGGCACGGGGCAAGATCTGGTGGGTCGTGAGGGATTCGAACCTTCGACCAATTGGTTAAAAGCCAACTGCTCTACCACTGAGCTAACGACCCAAAACTGGGTGGCGGATGGTGGGTCGTGAGGGATTCGAACCTTCGACCAATTGGTTAAAAGCCAACTGCTCTACCACTGAGCTAACGACCCGCCGCCGGGTGCTTTGCAAGAGACCATTCCAGAGAATGGTGGGTCGTGAGGGATTCGAACCTTCGACCAATTGGTTAAAAGCCAACTGCTCTACCACTGAGCTAACGACCCTTGCGAAGCGGGACGTAAGATACCGCCGATCCCGTTTCGACGCAAGCCTTTTGCAAAAAAACTTCAAGTAAATGACCAGCTTGTCCGCTGGCACCTCGCGAAACGCCAGCGCCAGCGCGCGGCCAGCCCCTGTGACAAAGACACGCAAGCCCGCGATGGGCGCGGGCTTGCGGGTTACCACTTAGGTCGCACGAGCTTGTGGCACGTCCACGAGCTTATGCCATGTCAGTGAATGACGGCGCATCGCCGCCCTCACCGACTGCGCCATCAGCGCGGCTTGCGCGTACGCTGCGGCGGCTTCTTCATGGCGCGCACCGGACGACGCTTCTGCTTGTCGCGGCTCCAGCGGTTCTGCTCGTCCGGCGTCAGGGCCGGCGCCTTGCGATGCTCGAGACCAGCCAGCGTGGACAGTTCATCGATCTCGCTCTGCTCCATCTCCACCCACTCACCGGCGCGAGCGCGCTTGTCGAGGAAGATGTTGCCGTAGCGCACGCGCTTCAGGCGGCTGACGGTCAGGCCCTGGGAATCCCACAGACGGCGAACCTCACGGTTGCGGCCTTCCATGATCACGACGTGGAACCAGCTGTTGATGCCTTCGCCACCGAATTCCTGCACATCGGTGAAACGCGCCGGGCCATCTTCGAGCATCACGCCATTGACCATGTTGACGACGTGCTCGCGCTTGACCTCACCCATGACACGCACGGCGTACTCACGCTCGATCTGGGTCGACGGGTGCATCAGACGGTTGGCCAGCTCACCATCGGTGGTGAACAGCAACAGACCGCTGGTGTTGATGTCGAGACGACCGATCGCGATCCAGCGCTCGCCCTTCAGGCGCGGCAGACGCTCGAAGACGGTGCGGCGGCCTTCCGGGTCCTTGCGCGTGCACAGCTCGCCTTCCGGCTTGTTGTACATGATGACGCGACGCGCCGTCTCTTCCGCGCCCTTCAGGCTCTGCGGGCGATCATCGAGGCTGACCTGGTCACGCGGGCCGACGCGATCGCCCAGCTGGGCGACCTTGCCGTTGACCTTGACGCGACCGGCGCTGATGGCGACTTCCATCTCACGGCGGGAGCCGAGACCGGAGCGCGCCAGCACCTTCTGCAGTTTCTCGTCCTCGACCAGCTTGTCGCCCTTGGCCTGCGGCGGCAGCGGACGCAGTTCCGGCGCGTCGGCGGCGGCCGGCTTCTTGCCGACATTGGCCTTGCTGCCGCGCGTGGACTTGCCGGTATCACGGGTCGGGCGGGCCTGCTCGCCACGCTTGTCGGCAGAATCTGCCGCGCGCTTGTCCGTGACATTCTTGTCCGCGAAGGCCTTGCCGGTCACGGCCTTGCCACCGGCGTGCTTGCCGCCAGCCTGCTTATTGCCTGCCTGGCTGCTGCCGGGGCGAGAGGTCTTGCGCTTATCAGAGTCTGTCTTGCTCATGACATGAACCATTTCATCTATAGGAGTTTCGCCTACGCAGGGTCGTCATCATCGACGGTCCCGGCAGCGGAGGAGTCGTGCGGCTGCGCATCGGCAGCGTCGTCATCCTCGTCTGCACCGCGCAAACGTTGGCTGAGGCGCGCTTCGAGTGTGGCGAAGTCGAACCCCGAGCCGGTGGACGCCATCCCGGCGTGGTCATTTTCCGCCTGTGAGGCGGAGGGTGCTGCTGTGTTCGGTGTGTCAGCCGAGGCGCCGGAGGTATCGAGTGCGCGCATCTTCAGCGCCTCTTCCAGCTGCTCGGCGGTGACGTCCGGCGGTTGCCAGTCGTCGGGCACCGGGGTGCCAGTGTCGGTCTCAAGACCTGTCTCAAGCCCTGTCTCAGCGCCTGACTCAGTCTTTCCCCCAGTCTTTTCCCCAGTCTCTGCGTCAGGTGCTGACTCAGGCGCTCTCTCACGCTCTGGATCGACCCCCGCATCAGCGCCGTCCGCCGGTGCCTCCTCCGCCTCGCCGTCCGGGTCATCCGGCAGCGGCAAGGTCTGAGAGGGCGGCACATCATACAGGTCTGCCTCGAGCTGTTCGAGTCCTTCGAAGCCTTTCAGTTCATGCACCGGCGGCAGCTCTTCCAGCGTCTTGAGCCCGAAGTCATCGAGGAACTGACGCGTGGTGGCGAATACCGCCGGACGCCCCGGCACATCACGGTGGCCGACCACTCTCACCCAGCCGCGCTCGACCAGGGTACGCATGATCGAGGAGCTGACCGTCACGCCACGCACCTGCTCGATATCGCCGCGGGTCACCGGTTGACGATAGGCCACCAGCGCCAGGGTCTCCAGCAAGGCGCGTGAATAACGTTGCGGGCGCTCTTCCCACAGCCGCGATACCCAGGGGGAATACTGCTGGCGAACGCGCAGCCGCCAGCCACTGGCGGTCTCGATCAGCTCCAGCGCGCTCTTGTCGGCCGGGTGACGCGCTTCCAGCTTGCCCAACGCCTCGCGCAGCGCAGGCCTGGTCGGGCTTGAATACTCATCGAACAGACCGGCCAGGCGCTCAAGCGTCAGCGGCTCGCCGGCGGCCAGCAGGGCCGCTTCGATGATCTGGTCCAGCGGGACATCGCGCAAACTCATGACGCCGCGTTCTCCTGCTCGTCGGATGGGGGTAAGGAAGGTGACGTCTGCGCATCATCAAACGCTGCGTCATCGTACGCTGCGTCATCGAACGCCCCCTGATCGGCCGCCACCTCGTCTTCGTCGGCGAATTCCAGCGCCAGCCAGTCCTCGTCATCCTCGGGGTCCGGTTCCGGCGTGCGGGCGCGCACGTGAATCGGTGACAGCGGCGCGTTCTGGACGATCTCGATCATCGACTCCTTGGCCAGCTCCAGAATCGCCATGAAGCTGACCACCACCCCGGCACGCCCTTCCTCGAGCGTGAACAGCTTCTCGAAGGGCGTGAAGTGCTCATGGGTCAACAGATTCATGATCGCCAGCATGCGCTCGCGAGTCGACATCACCTCACGCGAGATGGTGTGCGCCTGGACGAGGTCCGCCTGACGCAAGAGACCGGACAGCGCGCCGAGCAATTCCGACAGGTCGACATCAGGGTGCACCACCCGCGTCTCGAGCTCGGGCAGGTCTGCCGTGGCCACGAACCAGTCGCGGCCCTGACGCGGCATCTCATCCAGCCCTTCGGCGGCCAGCTTGGTCTGCTCGTATTCCTGCAGGCGGCGAATCAGCTCGGCGCGCGGGTCCTCTTCCTCGTCGTCATCAGTCGCCTTGGGCTGACGCGGCAGCAGGCTGCGCGACTTGATCTCCGCCAGCATCGCGGCCATCAGCAGGTATTCACCGGCCAGATCGATCTGCATGGCGTGCATCAGCTCGACATACTCGATGTACTGGTGGGTGATGGCCGCGACATTGATGGCGAGGATATCGAGATTCTGGCGACGGATGAGGTAGAGCAGCAGGTCCAGCGGCCCCTCGAAGGTCTCGAGAAAGACACGCAGCGCCTCCGGCGGGATGTACAGGTCCTGCGGCATCTCGGTGAGCGCGGTGTCGTTGACGCGCGCCAGCACCGTCGACGCCGCCGTCGGGGGCGTGACGAGAGGAGCGGGCTGATGCCCATCGGTGAGGGCAAAACTGGCGCCATCGAGCAGGTCGCTCATGACATCTCCTGCAGGAGGCGGGTGAAGGTGGGTCTGGGGGACGGGCATTCTAGCGGCTCGCGCCCCATCCCCCAAGTCTTTACGCCGCCGGTGATACGCCGGGGCCGCGCTCGGCGCCGCCCGCCTCTAGCGATAGGTCAGGCCGATCACGCGCCGCAGCTCATCCAGGGTGTCGCGCACGGTGTCGCGGGCCCGCTCGGCGCCTTCTGTCATCATGGTGCGCACCTTGCCATGCTCCCCTTCCAGTGCCTCGGCACGCTCACGAATCGGCGTCAGCGCTGCGTCGACATGCTCGATCAGACAGCCCTTGCAGTCCAGGCAGCCGATGCTGGCATCACGGCAGCCTTCCTCTGCCCACTGGCGGTCCGAGGCGGGCGTGAAGCTTTCATGCAGCGTCCACAGCGGGCAGCGCTGCGGGTCGCCGGGGTCCTTGCGACGCACGCGCGCAGGGTCGGTGGGCATCTCGCGCACGCAGGCCGCGATATCGTCGCGCCCGCTGCGCAGGAAGATGGCGTCTTCCCGTGCGGCCTTGTGCGTCTTGAGCTCCATGCCCAGCAGCGGCTCGACCTCACCCTGCCAGTGTTCCGGCTCGCCGAGGATGCGCCGCCCGCCACCTTCCAGATAGCCGAGCAGGCGCTCCTGCTGGTTGCGGTTGAGCTTGCTGGTCTCGGCCAGCAGGCCGCGCGCACGCTCGAAGGCCTCGAGATCGCCCTCTTCCTGATAGTCGCTCAACCATTCGCGATACAGGCGACCGCTCTTCTTGCCCAGGCGCGCGATGGCGCGTTCGGCCTGCTCCTCGAAGCCGGCATCGCGGCCATAGCGATGATTGAAGCGTCGGGCGACCTCACGGGTGAACTCGATATGCGCACGCTGCTCGGGGCCGGCGGGCACCACCTGCCCCCGCAGCGCCAGAATGTCGGCCGCCTGCATCAGGGGCGCACCGAGCATGGCCAGGCTGGCGCCCTGCTGCTCACCGAGCCCGGCGACCATCTCGCGGTAGCTGGGCAGACGCTCCAGCCAGGCCTTGGGCGTGACGCTGGCCAGGATCATGTGCACGTCGGTCAGCTCCGGCACCCACGACTGGATGAACAGGGTAGCGACCTTGGGGTTGACCCCACAGGCGAGACAGTCGATCACCATCGCCCAGCTGTATTGCTCGATCTCGTGAGGCGCGTGACCGCTGACCGCCAACGCGTTCCAGTCGGCGACCAGAAAATAGGCATCGTGATGGTATTGCAGCTCGGTCCAGCGCCGGATCACTGATTGATAGTGTCCGAGTTGCAGGTGTCCGGTGGGGCGTAAGCCGGACACCAGCCTGGCCGAGGTATCGGTGGCACTCACCTTGTGAGTTCTCCCTGAGGCGTATGAAGCCGCCAGTCTAGCAACCCGAGGCCCCGATCAGCATCCCCGCGACGTCGTGTCCCTGACAACATGCGCCACGCGACCGGATCACGCAGCGGCCAGCGCGCCTGTCAGCCGGCGGCGATGCCGGTGCGATAGCGCCCGGCGTAGTCGAACAGCTTGTCGCGGATCTGCCAGTAACGCCCGCTCTTGCGCCCGATGACGAAGTCCGGCGCCTTGAGACGCTCCTCGCCCGCCAGCACCTCGGCGATGTCCTTCGGCGCCCAGTCACTGCCCGGCGCGCGCAGATGACGCGCGAGGAAGCTCAAGCGGAAGGCGTGACGCTGGGCGGAGGTCTCGAGCGCGAACCACTCGGACAGATCGGTGCCATCCTCGTCGTAATAGGTCACCTTCAAGCGTGGCAGACCGCGCCCGTTGCGCGCCTCCTCCAGCTGCCAGCCGCTGACGCGCAGCACCCGCGCATCACGCAGCTTGAGCGCATCGCGCAGCTTGTCATCCGGGTCGACCAGCCGTGCCTGACAGGCGTGACAATGGCGGGCGGCGATGTCATTGGCCTCGCCACACTGCGGGCAGGCCTTGGCACGATAGCGGAAGTCGCACTGCACCAGCGGCCTGCCCTCGCCCTCCGGCGACTCGACCAGCCCCTGACACCGGCGCCCGAAGTGCTCGACCACCAGCTCGCCATCCTTGCGTCCCCAGAAAAGATTGGCGTTGCCGCACACCGGGCACTCGACCTGGACGATCTCGGTGTCGCCAGCCGGCTTCGGCGTCGCCACCTCCGGCGCGTAGAGGTCCCAGGGATTGCCGGCGTAGTCGAGAATCAGACAGTTCGTCTTGCCGGGACTCAGACGCAGGCCGCGCCCGACGATCTGCTGGTAGAGACTGACGGATTCCGTGGGCCGCAGGATGGCGATCAGATCGACATGCGGCGCATCGAAGCCGGTGGTGAGCACCGCGACATTGACCAGATACTTGAGCTGCTGGGCCTTGAAGGCATTGATCAGCCGCTCGCGCTCCTCGCCGGGGGTCTCACCGGTGATCAGCGCCGCCTCGTCGTCAGGCAGGAGTGCGGTGACTTCCTCGGCATGCTCGACGGTGGAGCAGAACACCATCACGCCGCGCCGCTCGCGTGCCTGGGCGACGATATCCAGCACGATGCCCGGCGTCGCGCGGGAGCCCTGCACCACCTCGTTGAGCTCCGCCTCCTGGAAGCTGCCGCCGATACCGGGCGCCAGCTGCGAGAAGTCATAGCGCGCCACCGCGACATCGACGCGCCGCGGCTCACTCAGAAAGCCCTGCCGCACCATCAGGCGCAGCGGCTGCTCGAAGACGCAATCACGGAAGAAGCAGTCATCATCACCCCGCACCATGCCGTGATAGTGACGGTGGAAGATGAATCCCTGACCGAGGCGATACGGCGTCGCCGTCAGCCCCAGCACCTTGAGGCGCGGATTGTGCTCGCGCAGATGATTGATGACCTTGCGATAGCTGGCGTCCTTCTCCAGCGAGACCCGGTGACACTCATCGATCACCAGCAGCGTGAAGGGCGCCGCCTGAGCATCAGTCGTCGGCTCAGCCGGCGTGAAGGCATCAAGATTGCGCACCACTGACTGCACCGAGCCGAACACCACCTGACGCGAGGCCTGCTTGCGCTTGAGGCCGGCACTGAAGATGTCGGCGTCCTTGCCATAGGATTCGTACTTGGCGTGGTTCTGCTCGACCAGCTCGCGCACATGCGCCAGCACCAGCACACGGCCACGCGCGATACGCGCAAGCTCCGCGATCACCAGCGACTTGCCGCTGCCGGTGGGCAGCACGATCACCGCCGCCTCATCACTGCGGCGAAAGTGCTCGACGGTACGCCGCACGGCCTCCTGCTGATACGGACGCAGCTCAAACATGCAGCGCCGTCCAGCGAGATACGCGAGTGGGAGCGCTGCCGGCAGGCAGGCCCAGGGACGTGAGGGCTGACAGGGACGTGAGGGCTGACAGGGACGTGAGGGCTGACAGGGACGTGAGGGCTGAGAGGAACATTGACATCAAGGGGCCGCCGAATCGCAGGAAGGGACAATGCCCCCATTATCCGCATCAGCGACTGCAGCGGCAAAGTGGGTGTGGATAACCTGAGCCCGCCAACCTTGGCCCGTAAGTCTTGACCCGTCAGGATCAGAAGCGCGGCGCGCGTCCCTCGAGCTTGGCCTTGATGCACTCGGTCTGCTCCGCGCGCCCCAGCAGCGAGGACTGCAGTTCTGCCTCAAGCGCCAGCGCCTCGGCTTCCGGCGCCGCGAGGGCCTCGTCATAGAGACGCGTGATGGCGCGGATGGCGCTGGGAGAGCGCCCGGCAATCTGGCGCGCCAGGGCCAACGCCTCCTCCTGTGGGCTGGAGATGATGCGCGTGACCAGGCCGGCACTCTGCGCCTCGTTGGCCTCGACCTTGCGCCCGCTCCACGTCAGCTCGTGCAGCCAGTCCGGTCGCACGCCACGCGCAGTGACACTGATGCCCATGTCCGGAATGATGCCCCAATCGATCTCGAGCACCGCCAGGCGCGCATCAGGATCACACAGGCGGATGTCCGCCCCCAGCGCGATCTGCAGGCCGCCACCGAAGACATTGCCATGCAAGGCGGCGATGACCGGCACCCCGACATCTCGCCAGCCCAGCGCCAGCTGCTGCACGGTATTGCGCTGCGGCGCACAGCCATTGGCCCCCGCGACCAGCAACTGCGGCACGCGAGCGGCGTCGCCCATGATGGCGGCGATATCCAGCCCCGCACAGAAACTGGGCCCCTCGCCCGACAGCACGATGGCGCGCAGGCCTGATTCCCGGGCGCGGGCATGCAATTCCTGCTGTACCGCCAGCAGGGCATCGATCATCTTCCAGTCGATGCCGTTGTGCTTGTCAGGGCGATTGAGGCGCACGTCGGCGACATGCTCACTGATCGAGAGGGTCACATAACGTTCAGGCGTGAGGTGGGTAGCGTCAGACATGGCGGTCTCCCTGCGACGGATAACGAGCAAGCACGCGCTCGAACGATTTCACGACAGTGCCGAGCGATGGCACTCATCCAGTGATAAACCCAAAAGGCGCAGGCAACCACACTGCGTTCGTCGAGCTGCCCGCGGGCATGACTCGCTACGTCTCAGTGTGACTGCCTGCGCCCGGTTGTTGAACGGTCGTTTGGTCGCAGAAGTGACGATGGTCTACTCGCGCTTGGCGCCCGACACCTCTGACAGCGATCGCGGCTGGAAGCTCTCGGCCTGGGCCATCGCCCAGACACGACGATAGAAGGGATAGTCATCCCCTTGCGTCAGCAGTGCGCCCTTGGTCAGGAAGGGATGCAGGTGCGAGAACAGCTTGACCTCATTCTCGGAGACACGATGCACCAGGTGGTCCGGGGTGATCTGCCAGGGCGTATGCAGGCCCGCCGCCGACAGGATCTCGGCCAGCGCATGCAGGGTGTTGTGATGGAAGTGACGCACCTGATCGGCCTTGTCTTCCACGACCAGCGATTTCTGGCGCAGATCATCCTGGGTGGCGATCCCCGTCGGGCACTTGTTGGTGTGACAGCTCAGTGACTGGATGCAGCCCAGCGCGAACATGTAACCGCGTGCGGCATTGACCCAGTCCGCCCCAAGCGCCATCACGCAGGCGATATCGAAGGCACTGATGATCTTGCCGCTGACCCCGATGCGCACCTCATCACGCAGCCCTGCGCCCACCAGCGAGTTGTGGACAAACTGCAGCCCTTCACGCAGCGGGGTGCCGAGGTGGTCGGTGAATTCGGTCGGCGCGGCGCCGGTGCCGCCCTCACTGCCATCGACGACGATGAAATCGGGCACGATCCCCGTCTCGAGCATCGCCTTGACGATGGCCATGAACTCCCACGGCTGACCGAGGCACAGCTTGAAGCCCACCGGCTTGCCACCCGACAGCTCGCGCAGGCGCTGGATGAAGCTCAACAGCTCAAGCGGTGTGGAGAACTCACCGTGGTTGGAGGGCGAGATGCAGTCCTTGCCCATCGGAATCCCGCGCGTCTCGGCGATCTCCTCGCTGATCTTGCTGGCCGGCAACACGCCCCCGTGGCCGGGCTTGGCACCCTGGCTGAGCTTGATCTCGATCATCTTGACCTGCTCGCTGGCCGCCTGACGGGCAAACTTCTCGCCATCGAAGCGCCCTTCCTCGTCGCGGCAGCCGAAGTAGCCACTGCCCAGCTCCCAGATCAGATCGCCCCCGAATTCGCGGTGATAGGGACTGATGCTGCCTTCGCCGGTGTCATGGGCGAAGTTGCCCAGCCTGGCGCCCTTGTTCAGGGCGCGGATGGCATTGGCGCTCAAGGAGCCGAAGCTCATCGCCGAGATATTGAACAGCGAGGCATTGTAAGGATGCGAGCACTGGGAGTTGCCGACGTTGAGACGAAAGCCCTTGGGGTCCGGCACGCTCGAGGTCTGCATGGAGTGGCCGATGAACTCATAGCTGTCGGAATAGACATCGAGCAAGGTGCCGAACGGCTGGGAGGAGTTGTGCTGACGGCCACGCGCATAGACCAGCTCGCGCTGCTTGTGGGAAAACGGCAGCTGATCGGTGTCCGACTCGAACAGGTACTGACGCATTTCCGGACGCAGCGCCTTGAACAGATAACGCATGTTGCCGATCACCGGATAGTTGCGACGCACGGCGTAATCCGGCTGCTGCATGTCGTAGATGCCGACGGCGACCAGAAAGGCCATCAGCAGCGTCAGCGGCCATATCCAGGGCGTCAGCTCCGACAGCCCCAGGCAGACCAGCAAGCCGAGGACACAGAGCCCGAAGACGGAGTAGCGAGGTAACAGCGACCATTTCAGTTTCATCAAGGCTTCCTTTGCCAGCGAACAGCAATGTCAGGGCTGTCGTTGTGGGAGGGTCAGGGGTTGCGGCCAGGGGTTGTGATCAAGAGTCGCGACCACGGGTTGCGTCCAGTGCGGCGGCCACGGAACACGCCATGCCTGTCAGGGAGGCATCATCATCGATAGCGATGGCGACATCACGATGACGCCAGCCTGCCGTATGCCGGGCCGACTGTCCTGCTCAACGGTGGAACCCGCTGTTGAGCCAGTCGCACCACGATGCTTTCGGCATGCCTGTAAACAAGAAGACGCCCTCGTGGCGTGAACCACGAAGGCGTCTCCCGTTACTGCATTTCGCCACTGGTGGCGTGCGCCAGCCTCATCGGCCGATGAGGCCGAGTCGCTGGCGCGTCACGTCGCTCAGTCAACCCAGCGACGGGCATTGCGGAACATGCGCAACCAGGCGCCATCCTGCTGCCAGTCGTCCGGACGCCAGGAGTTGGTGACGGCACGCGCCACACGCTCCGGGTGCGGCATCATGATGGTCACGCGACCATCATCGGTGGTCAGACCTGTGATGCCGGACGGCGAGCCGTTCGGGTTGGCCGGATAACGCGTGGTGGTCTGGCCGTAGTTGTCGACGTAACGCAGCGCGACCTGGCCGCTGCTCTGCATCTTGCGCAGGTGAGCGCTGTCGCGGAACTCGGCACGCCCTTCGCCATGCGCGATGGCGATCGGCAGGCGCGAGCCTTCCATGCCATCGAGGAACAGCGAGGCGCTCTTCTCGACTTCGACCATCGCGACACGGGCCTCGAACTGCTCGGACTCGTTGCGCACGAAGCGCGGCCAGGCCTCGGCACCCGGGATCAGCTCCTTGAGCTGGGAGAGCATCTGGCAACCGTTGCAGACGCCCAGCGCGAAGCTGTCGTCACGGTTGAAGAAGCGCTCGAACTGTTCACGCGCACGCGCATTGAACAGCACTGACTTGGCCCAGCCACCGCCAGCGCCCAGCACGTCACCGTAGGAGAAGCCGCCACAGGCGACCAGGCCCCGCATGGTGTCCAGATCGACACGCCCTTCGAGGATGTCGCTCATGTGGACATCGACGGCCTCGAAGCCGGCACGGTCGAAGCTTGCCGCCATCTCGAGCTGACCATTGACGCCCTGCTCGCGCAGGATCGCCATGCGCGGACGTGCACCGGTGTTCAGGTACGGCGCCGCGATATCCTCGTTGACGTCGAAGGTGGCCTGGGCGGTCAGGCCCGGGTCACGCACGTCGTTGATGGACTCGAATTCGCTCTTGGCGCAATCGGCGTTGTCACGTGCGGCCTGCATGCGATAGCTGGTCTCGGCCCACAGGCGCTCGGCACTGGCGCGGGTGGTGGAGAGCAGGTTCTGGCCCAGCAGCGTGATGTTGATCTGCTCATCGGCACGCGGCGTGGCGATCACGCCACTGTGCTCGAGGCCCACGGCCTTGAGCTCGGCGAGGATGGACTCGGTATGCTCGCGACGCACCTGCACCACGGCACCCAGTTCTTCGGCGAACAGCGCGCCGGTGGCCTGACCCGGCTCGGCGGCGGTCCAGTCGAGGGAGATATCGAGACCGACACGTCCCGCGAAGGACATTTCCATCAAGGTGGTCAACAGACCACCGTCGCTGCGGTCGTGATAGGCCAGCAGCTTGCCTTCGACATTGAAGCGCTGGATGGCCTCGAAGAAGTGCTTGAGGTCTTCGGGCTTGGCAAGATCCGGCGCTTCGTTGCCGACCTGACCATAGACCTGCGCCAACGCGGAGCCACCGAGGCGGTGAGCGCCATGGCCGAGATCGATCAGGATCAGATCTGTCTCCACGGCCTCGCCATTCAGCGTGCGACGCAGCTGCGGCGTGAGGGTACGCATGGCATCGGTGACCGGCGCGAAGCCTGTCATCACCAGCGACAGCGGCGCGGTGATCGACTTGTCTTCGCCGTTCTCGTCCTGCCAGGCGGTGCGCATGGACATGGAGTCCTTGCCGACCGGAATGGTCAGGTCCAGCGCCGGGCACAGTTCCATGCCGACGGCGTGGACGGCCTCGTAGAGCGCCTGATTCTCGCCGGTGTGATCGGCAGCGCTCATCCAGTTGGCGGACAGCTTGATGTCAGACAGCTTGGCGATCGGCGCGGCGGCCAGGTTGGTGATCACCTCGGCCACGGCCAGACGCGCGGACGCGGCCGGCGAGATCAGTGCGACCGGCGTACGCTCGCCCATCGCCATCGCTTCACCGACATGGCTGTCGAGGGAGCTGGTGGTGACGGCGCAATCGGCCACCGGCACCTGCCACGGACCGACCATCTGGTCGCGCGCGACCATACCGGTGATCGAGCGGTCACCGATGGTGATCAGGAATTTCTTGGAGGCGACGGTGGGCAGCTGCAGCACACGGGTCATCGCTTCGCGCGGGTCGAGGTTGTCGAGACCCAGCGCCGGCAGTTCCAGCGTCTGGCGCTCGAAGCTGCGTGACATCTTGGGCGGCTTGCCGAACAGCACGTCCATCGGCAGATCGACCGGACGCGTATCGAAGTGACCATCCTTGACGACCAGCTCGTGCTCCTCGAGGGCTTCACCGACCACGGCGTACAGGCAACGCTCACGCTCGCACAGGGCTTCGAAGGTGGCCAGATTCTCCGGCGCCACCGCCAGCACGTAACGTTCCTGGGATTCGTTGCACCAGATTTCCAGCGGGCTCATGCCGGATTCGGCGCTCGGCACGGCGCGCAGGTCGAACAGGCCACCGCGACCGCCATCCTTGACCAGCTCCGGCAGTGCGTTGGACAGACCGCCCGCGCCGACGTCGTGGATGAAGCAGATCGGGTTCTTGTCATCCAGCGCCCAGCAGCGATCGATGACTTCCTGCACGCGACGCTCCATCTCGGCGTTGTCACGCTGCACGGAGGCGAAATCGAGGTCTTCGCTGGAGCTGCCGGAGGCCATGGAAGAGGCAGCACCGCCGCCCAGACCGATCAGCATCGCCGGGCCGCCCATCACGATCAGCTTGGCGCCGACCGGAATATCGCCCTTCTCGACGTGCTGGCTGCGGATGTTGCCGTAACCGCCGGCGAGCATGATCGGCTTGTGATAGCCACGACGCTCGATGCCGCCGGCACCGAAGGCATCCTGCTCGTAGGTACGGAAGTAGCCGTTGAGGTTGGGACGGCCGAATTCGTTGTTGAACGCAGCGCCCCCGATCGGGCCTTCGAGCATGATGTCGTAGGCGGTCTTGATGCGCTCCGGCTTGCCGTAGTCGTGCTCCCACGGCTGTTCGAAGCCCGGGATACGCAGGTTGGAGACGCTGAAGCCGGTCAGACCCGCTTTCGGCTTGGAGCCGACACCGGTCGCACCTTCATCACGGATCTCGCCACCGGCACCGGTCGCGGCGCCCGGATAGGGAGCGATGGCGGTCGGGTGGTTGTGGGTCTCGACCTTCATCAGGATGTTGATCGGTTCCTGATGGTAGCGATAGATGTGGCCTTCGCCTGTCGGGAAGTAACGCCCGGCAGTCGGACCTTCCATCACGGCGGCGTTGTCACTGTAGGCGGACAGCACGCCATCCGGATGATGCTGGTAGGTGTTCTTGATCATCTTGAACAGCGAGTGCGACTGCGCCTCGCCGTCGATGGTCCAGTCCGCATTGAAGATCTTGTGGCGGCAATGCTCGGAGTTCGCCTGAGCGAACATCATCAGTTCGATGTCGGCAGGATTGCGGCCCAGAGTCTTGAAGGACTCGACCAGATAATCGATCTCGTCATCGGCCAGCGCCAGACCCAGGCTACCGTTGGCCTTGGCCAGGGCTTCGCGGCCACCGCCGAGGATGTCGACATGGGCAAGCTTGGCAGGTGCCTGATGCTGGAACAGACGTGCCGCGTCCTGAGTGCGGGTCAATACCGTCTCGGTCATGCGGTCGTGCAGTCGGGAGGACAGCGTGGCGAAGAGCTCTTCGCTCAGGGGCGCGTCCAGCTTGATGCGGTAGGCGATGCCACGCTCGAGGCGGCGGACTTGCGGCAGGCCGCAGTTGGCGGCGATATCCGTGGCCTTGGAAGACCAGGGAGACAGCGTGCCGAGGCGGGGGATGACGAGGAAGAGATGTCCTTCCGGAGCGCTCTCGTCACGACTGGGGCCGTAGTCCAGCAGGCGCTCCAGTGTTGTCCGATCGGAACTGCTCAGTTCACCATCGACCTCGGCCAGATGAAGGTACTCGGCATGAAGAGATTCCACCTCCGGCACCAGCTCGCGTAATGCAGCCAGTAGACGGGTGTGACGGAAGGCGGAAAGGGCAGGCGCGCCTCGCAGTTCGAGCATGGTCAGGGAAAGCCTCTGAAGCAGCGTGAACGGACAACCGCCAAACGGCGGCAGCAAGCGCATATCATACGTGAAAGGCGAGCCTTAACGAAGCCCGCAGGCGACATGCGTTGGATGACAGTGTGTTGAGCTGCCGGTATGGTGGAAGCCCTGCCGTGAATGATGCTGACGCATGCTCAAGACTTCGCCCTCTTCTCTCATTCCGCCCGTGCGACAGCTGCTGCGCCACGCGCGGCGTTTCCTCGTCGCGGCGCTGGCCCTCGCCTTGCTGATACTGCCCGAGCGCACCCTCATCGAGATGCCCACGCGGCTGGACGATGTCCGCGCGCGCGACTTCATTCAGGTCGCCACGCGCAATACCCCCACGACCTTCTATCGTGGCCGTCAGGGGCCTACCGGTTTCGAATACGAGCTGGCACGGGACTTCGCCGATTATCTTGGCGTGAGTCTGTCGATGGATTCCGAGCACAATATCGAGAGCCTGACCCAGAGCGTGCTCAATGATCAGGCCGATCTTGCGGCCGCGACCCTGCCGCTGGATCTCTCCGAACAGGACCTGCGCTTCTCGCGCCCCATCCTCGAATTGCAGGCGATGGTGGTCTATCGCCGCGGGATGCACCCGCCCAAGGAATTGAAGGATCTGGTCGGCAAGCGCATCGGCGTCATCAAGGGCGCCGGCACCAGCCTGGTACTGCGCGAAGTCCAGCAGGACATCCCCGAGCTCAGCTGGAAGGAAACCGGCGAGCTTGAGGTGGCGGACCTGCTGCAACGCATCGAGGAAGACAAGCTGGATGCGGCGGTCGTCTATGCCCATCAATTCAAGCTCAATCGCCTGTTCTTCCCCAATGTGGAGAACGGCTTCGACGTGGGCGATCCGCTGACCCTGGCCTGGGCCTTCCCCGCGCATGGCGACATCTCATTGCTGACCGCCGCCAATGATTTTCTCGAGACACGTCGCCAGGATGGCACCCTCGATCAATTGGTCGAGCGCTATTTCGGCCATGATGACTATCTCGAGTATGTCGGCGCACGGACCTTCATCCGCCAGGCACGCGACCGCCTGCCGCGTTATATCGACACCTTCAAGGAAGCCGCGCGCGAAACCGGCATCGACTGGAAACTGCTGGCCGCCACGGGCTATCAGGAATCGCACTGGCAGCCGAAGGCCACCTCTCCCACGGGGGTGCGCGGCCTGATGATGCTGACCAATGTGACGGCGCGCGAAATGAAGATCGCCAACCGTTTGGACCCCGTTCAGAGCATCGATGGTGGCTCACGCTATCTTGTGAGTATAAAGGGACGCTTGCCGGACGAGATCAAGGAACCGGATCGCACCTGGATGACGCTGGCAGCCTACAATGTCGGCCTGGGTCACCTGTTTGACGCCAGACGGATCGTGAAGATGAAGGGCGGCGACCCGAATCGCTGGAAGGATGTCCGCGAAGCCCTGCCCTTGCTGCAGAATCGTGAGTGGTACCAGAAAGTCCGTTATGGTTATGCACGTGGCGGAGAACCTGTCATCTATGTCCGCAATATCCGTCGTTATTATGAAATACTGAATTATGTTTACCGTAGCCAGCAGCAGTTCTATCAGCTGGATGAGCGTCCGATTACCGACGACGAAGGCGACAGCAACCCCTTCGATACAGTGCCTCCGATTCTCTGAGGATGGAGTTCGGACCGTCAGCACTCCGGTGCCTCAAGTGCACGCATCTTCACCACGCATCAAGAGCCTCTAAGGACAGGGAATGACACGCAGACTCGTCTTGATGTCGCTAAGCCTGATCGCGTTCGGCATCGCCTTGCTGGGGCTCTGGCCGTCTGCCGGCAATGAAGCCAATGCGCTGCTGCTGATGATGTTGACCCTGCAAGCCGCCGGCCAGGCTGCCTGGCATTGGCGCAATACCTCCCTCAGTCAGCTGTTCCTCAGCGCCTCATTGATCCTCAATATCCTGCTGATCTGCACCTTCCTGCTACCGGAAAGCTGGGTGGGGGTGGACCACTGGGGAGACCTGCTGATCAATCTGCCGGGCGATTGGCACATCGCCAATATCCGCCCGCCTATCCTGATCCTGTTCGCCTGTTTCGGCCTCACTACCTGCGCCCTGTTGCGCATGCGACTGGGGTTCGGCTCTGCCATCCAGCTGACGCAAGTCACGCTGCTGTTGCTGTTTGCCATGATGTCCGATGCCAGTCTTTCCGTCGCCAGCATGGTGCTGGCAGGCCCGGAACGCATCACGCTGACCAGCTTCGTCAGTCTGCTGTTGATCGCTCAATGGATCGATCTACAGCCGGCATTCATGCAGATGTGGCGCCGCAATCTCATACCGCTGATCATTTCCTCCTCGATCACCCTGGTCTGTCTGCTCGCCTGGCAGCAGCAGAGCCAGGACGAGAACAATCGCATCAACCAGTCGACCTACGTACTGGGCGACAAGATCGCCACGGAGCTGTCTCGCGAGATCAACGACCAGCTCAATGCGATGCGACGTTTCGCCGGTTTCTGGAGCCTGATGGGGCAGACACCGTCACGCGGAGAGTGGCAACGCCTGGCACGCAGCTATTACAAGGATTTCGATTACTTCCAGAACATCGCCTTCATCGACCCGGACAGCGTGATAACGCGCGTCTTCCCAGACAAGGGCCGCAATCATGATGTGCTGGGCGTACGCCTGCTGGATGCTCAGCCGGATACGCCGCTGCGCAACCCGCTGGAACTTGGCATCGAGGGCCATACCGGCATCATCGACCTGATTCAGGGCGGCAAGGGCATGGTGTCCTACCTGCCGGTGCGCGATCCTCGTGATGGCACCATCCTGGGGGCGATCGCCATGGTGGTGGATCTGGCCCCTCTGCTCGACAGGGCCATGGACACGGCACGCAATGAGGCATTTGCGGTCACCCTGTCAGAGCGCGGCAACATCTATATCCATGTCGGCCCGGAAAGCCGTCTGGCGCCCTGGGGCCATCGCATCCCCATCGAGCTGCCCGCCACCGACCTGACCCTGGGTCTGCAGCCGACACAGCAGTTCCTGGCGGCCACTCGCGGCCGTCTGCCGGAAGTGACGTTGCTGACGGGCATGCTGCTGGCCTATCTGCTCTTCCTGGTGATCTACATGTATCGCCGCGTCTCGCAGGAGCACGGCATCGTCAAGAATGCCAATGATGCACTTCGCGAAGAGATGGTGCGGCGAGAGCGACTGCAGAACGAGATCCAGTGGCTGGCGCGTCACGACGAGCTGACCCAGCTGCCCAATCGTCGCTATTTCCTCGAGCAGGTGCAGAGCTTCAGCGGCAAGATGCCTCTGACGGTCATGATTCTGGATATCGACTTCTTCAAGACGATCAACGACAAACTGGGTCACTTGGAGGGAGATCGCTACCTGCAGAAGATTGCCGCCGTCTCACGGGCGCCCGTGGAGTCTGCCGGCGGCATACTGGCGCGCTTCGGTGGCGAGGAGTTCGTGGTGTGCATTCCGGAATGCCCGCGCGCGGTAGGCCGCACTCTGGCGGAAGAGCTGCGGCGTGCCGTGCAGGCTGCAGGACTGCCGCAGCCCGCCACGGACAGCGTCGTCACGGTATCCGTGGGCATGGCATGCGTGGCGCGCGCTCCGTTGCGGCTGGATGCACTGTTGCAGGCAGCGGATGAGGCGCTGTATCGCGCCAAGTCCAGTGGTCGCAATCAGGTTCAGGTCGCTGCCTGACGACTCATGGAGACCAACACGATCGCAACGCGGAGAGATCTGTGCGAGCGGAACTGAGCGGAAAGACCTGCTCGGGCGGATCTGAGCGGAAGGTTCAGCATGAAAGGATCAGCGCGGAAGCTCACCGCGCCGCTCAGCGAAGAAGGACTTGAGCAAGCGCTTGGCCTGAGCGGCCAATAGCCCCCCTTCCACCTCGACGTGATGGTTATGCCAGGGCTGTGCAAACAGGTTGGCACGCGATTCCACCATGCCGGTCTTCGGCTCTGCCGCCCCGTAGACGACCCGCTTCACCCGCGCGTGGATCAAGGCGCCACTGCACATCATGCAGGGCTCCAGCGTCACATACAGCGTGCAATCGTCGAGACGATAGTTGCCGAGTCGGGCCGCCGCCGCGCGCAAGGCCTGCACCTCGGCATGTGCCGTCGGGTCCGGGGTGCTGACCGGCGCATTGTAGCCAGTGCCGATGATGTCGCCCTGGGGATCCACCACCACCGCGCCGACAGGCACCTCGCCAGCCTCGAATGCCAGCCGCGCCTGGTCCAGCGCCCGATGCATATAGTAATGATCCCCACGTGGCCCACTCCGGGCCTGCGGCGCTATCGCCAACTCGTCACTCACCGTTGTTCTCCGGTATCCTGAGGCCATTGTTTCGCTCACCATGATAACGGCTTGGCGCTCGCGCTTCCTCCTGCATTGCCCGACCCGCTCGGTCTGGCACTGCTCCGAGCGCCTGCCCCTCAGCACAAGGATAGATCCATGACCCAAACAGCTACTGCGCCTCTTGAGGCTCTGGTCACCCTGCTGGGTCTTGAGACCCTGGAAGAGAACCTGTTCAGAGGGCACAGTCAGGACCTCGGCTTCCCTCAGCTATTTGGTGGACAGGTACTCGGACAAGCGCTGTCCGCAGCGACACGCACGGTACCGGTCGAACGCCAGGTTCACTCTCTGCATGGCTACTTCCTGCGCCCGGGCGATGCCCACAAGCCTGTCATCTATCAGGTTGATGGCGTGCGTGATGGCGGCAGTTTCACGACCCGCCGCATCAGTGCCATCCAGAATGGCAAGACCATCTTCTTCTGCAGCGCCTCCTTCCATGGCAAGGAGGCGGGATTCGAGCATCAGCTCGCCATGCCCGATATCGAGTCCCCAGAGCAGTTGATCGAACAGGGGGCACGTATCGAGCGCTACGAAGGCCACCCCATCGAGTTCCTGCGCCTGAAGGCGCCGATCACGGCGAGTGATGATGACGCCTGCCCCCCACCACGCCAGCGGCTGTGGTTCCGACTGGCAGGCGAGCTGCCGGAAGATGATGCCCTACATCGCTACCTGCTGACTTACAGCTCCGACTTCAATCTGCTGGCGACAGGCCTCGGCGGACATGGTGTGCGGTTCGGTTCGCCCGAACTGCAAATGGCGAGCCTGGATCACTCGCTATGGTTCCACCGCGATGTACGCGTCAATGATTGGCTGCTCTACGAGATGGATAGCCCGTGGGCGGGAGGCGCACGCAGCTTCGCTCGCGGCAGCCTCTACAACCGGCACGGTGAACTGGTGGCATCCAGCGCCCAGGAAGGCCTGACACGCCTGCGCAAACGTCCCTGAACGAATCGCCCTGTGCGAATTGTCCTGTGCGAATTGTCCTGAGCGAATCGTCCTGAACAACAATGCCCCTCCTGAGACATTCTCAGGAGGGGCATTGTCATTTTTGGCTGCGTCTATCTACAACCTACAGCACTGAGAGTAGCGCACTGCGACTCACTATTATCGCGTCATTACGGGAGTCACTTCAGTGCTGTTCTGACGCGCGTGCAGTTTTCATCCCGATAGCGCTGCTTGTAGTCATTGCGCTGGGACTGCCAACTTCGCATCTGGCCCGACGACCCGCCGCCGCGACGCCTATCGGTATAATATTCGATCTTGTCCTTGATGAACTGACAGCGCTCTATCTTCCTCTCTCGCTCCCCGGCAGATGCCATTTCTGATGACATCAGCCCCATCAAAAGGGCCATCATCCCTGCCACTAGAAGTCTTGATAACGAATATGAAAAGCCCCTCGACATGTCGCCTCCTTGCGCCTGTTCATGGATAGCTTCAATGAGTGATATTCAATGACAGCGCAGACACCGAGCAGGTGCAGCAACAGCAAAGATATCTCCCGATAAAGATACCTCTCAACAGCGTGGAATGCCTGTCGATCAAGTACACTCAATGGAGCGTCAGAACGCTTTCCCAGTGATACTGATCCATAAATAAAGATGCCTCTATCACAGAAGTGATAGAGGCATCTTTGTCTCATATAGCTCATGTAGCCATGTCTTGTGCTATACGCATTTACCCCAGCACGGCAGTTCTTTTGCGCCAACTTTCCCTGAGCACGGCTTTTCCTGCACACAAAGAGAACCGCCCCTGTAGCAAGGCTACAGGGGCGGTTCGGTATAAGTGCCTGACGAACTTTTCATGACTGTCATGGGGCGGCCATCCGCGACTCTTGCAGGGAGAAACCCTACCTGGCGGGGCTATCACAGTAAGCGTTCGGGCATCACCGCTTGTGAGTGATCACGCAGTATGCTGCCAATGATGGGGCAGAAGTTCGTGCACTTGGCTAGCCTTTTGGGTCGGCAGCCTTTCCAGCACATTCTTCAGGTAGGTATAGGGCTCATGGCCGTTCAGCTTGGCACACTGAATGAGGCTCATGATGGTGGCAGCACGCTGGCCACTGCGCAGAGATCCGGCGAACAGCCAGTTTGAACGCCCCAGCGCCCAGGGGCGAATCAGGTTCTCCACCCGGTTGTTATCGATCGGCAACGCGCCGTCATCCAGGTAGCGCGTCAACGCCGTCCAGCGCTTCAGGCTGTAAGCCAACGCTTTCGCCGTCGCCGAACCATTCGGGACCTTCTCGCGATGCGCCAGCATCCAGCGATGTAGCGCATCGGCGATGGGCTTTGCTTTCGTCTCCCGCAGCCGTTGACGCTCTTCTGCACTGAGTGACTGTACCTCACGCTCCACCTGGTATAGCTGACCGATCAGTTCGATAGCCTGCCCGGCGATCTGGCTCTTGCCAGCGACGTGCAGATCGACAAATTTACGGCGGGCATGGGCCATGCAACCGATCTCGGTAACACCGTTGGCGAAGCTCTGCTTGTAGCCACTGTAGTCGTCACAGACCAGCTTGCCCCGCCACTTCCCGAGGAAGTCGCGGGCATGTTGTCCGCCACGTCCCTCGCTGAAGTCGTAGATTATGGCCTTCAACCCGGCATACGGGGTGGTGGCGTAGGCCCAGAGATAGGCGCGGTGCGTCTTCTTCTTGCCAGGGGCCAGCATCGGTACCGGCGTTTCGTCGGCATGCAGCACCGGCTCGTTGAGCAACACTTCACGCAGTGCATCGATCAGCGGCTGAAGTCGCACCCCGCAGGTGCCGACCCACTCGGCCAGGGTGGAGCGCGGAATCGCTACGCCGGCGCGGGCGAAGATCTGCTCCTGGCGATAGAGTGGCAGGTGATCAGCATATTTGGCGATCAGCACCTGGGCCAGCAAGCCGGCGGTGGGGATGCCCTTGTCAATGATCTGCGTCGGCATCGGTGCCTGGGTCAGTGTCTCGCATTGGTCGCAGACCCACTTGCCACGGATATGCCGCTCGACGTGGAACACGCCCGGCGTGTAATCCAACTTCTCACTGATTTCCTCGCCGATCCGCCTCAGCTGACAACCACACCGGCAGTGATCATTCTCCGGATCATGATGAATCTCGGTGCGCGGTAGCTCGGGAGGTAAGGGCGTGCGCTTGGGCGTCTTCCTTGCCACTGGCGTGGCAGCAGTGAGGTGGAGCTCTTCCAGCTCGGTCTCGATGGCAGCAATGTCGGCGTCCACCCCTTCCTCCAGCAGGCTGATCTGCAGGACATTGAGATGCTCGCTGCGCTTGCCGAAGGCGTGGCGCTTGAGCAATGCCATTTCATAGGTCAGCTTTTGATTGACCTGCTCGCTGTGGCGTAGCGCTTTCTCCTTTTCCTCCACCTGCGTCATCAGCGTTGCCGCCAAGTGGCGGAGCTGATCGGGAGAGAGTTGAGTCAAGTCGGGGGGCGTCGTCATTCCGCCAGTATGCCAGCCCGCCGAAGGCAGTGGGATTGGCGCATCAGCGAATAGCGGGCCGGGAGGTTCTGTGCCGTACCTGGCCTGGCGTGTCAGACGACAGAGATGACGCCGTCGGTGCCGAGACGCTGCCAGGGTAGGCCCTGCACCAGTGCCATGGCCTGCTCGGGGCAGAGCTCGACGCAATCGCCATGCCGGTTGCCAGCCCAATGGAACTTGCCCTGGTTCAGGCGCCTGGCGCACAGCCAGATGCCCAGACCATCGTGGACCAGCACCTTCATGCGGTTGCCACGCCGGTTGGCGAACAGATAAGCACAGTGCGGGCGAGCCGCGCCGAAGACCTTCACCACTCGGGCCAACGCAGTGTCCGGACCGGCCCGCATATCCAGGGGGGCGGTAGCCAGCCAGATTTCGTCGATGCGGATCATGCGAGCAGCTCCCGAATCAGAGATCGACAGGTGTCGGCCTCCGAGGCAGGCCACTCGATGACCATCGGGCCGTTGGGGTGCGGGATGGTGAGGCGAATAGGGTCCGCCACCTGATGCTGGGAAGTGGCCGGTGACAACTCGCGAGTCATGGGCACCGGTACAAATGCCGGTATTTCTGGCACAGCCGTTTGCTGACGGGTGGTACGGATCCAATTGTAGACCAGGTTAGCATTCAGGCTGTGCTCCAACGCCACTCCGGCAACGGAGGCACCGGGTTGCTGACACGCTTCGACGATCCTGGCCTTGAAGGCGGCAGTGAAGCGGCGACGCTTGCGAGGAACTTCCAACACGCTTGATTCCGTCATGATAAGTGTCCACTTATTGATAGGTGGACATCTAACGTGACGGAGTTCAGGACTCTGCGGTAGATGGGATCACCGGTCGCTTACCTATCACACCAATGATCTAGCAGCTTTCATCAGCAATTCTCGGCACAATTTGCTTGCACGAGGCTTTTTTGCGCCAATTTTTTCTGCGCACAAAGAGAACCGCCCCTGCAGCAAGGCTACAGGGGCGGTTCGGGATAAGTGCCTGACGATGACCTACTCTCACATGGAGAAACTCCACACTACCATCGGCGCTAAGCGGTTTCACTTCCGAGTTCGGCATGGGATCGGGTGGTTCACGCTCGCTATGGTCGTCAGGCGAAACGGTGGCATCTTGCGATGCCTGAGTCCCGAGGCTTTTGGCCTCGCGACTCGCAATATGAATCATGCTGACCGATATGTCTCGATCCTGTCGCAATCCCGGCGTTTGCCTGCGCAAACCCCTTGGGTGTTATATGGTCAAGCCTCACGGGCAATTAGTACTGGTTAGCTCAACACATTGCTGTGCTTCCACACCCAGCCTATCAACCTTGTAGTCTTCAAGGGCCCTTCAGGAGGCGCAAGGCCTCAGGGAAGTCTCATCTTGAAGGGGGCTTCCCGCTTAGATGCTTTCAGCGGTTATCCCGTCCGAACGTAGCTACCGGGCAATGCCATTGGCATGACAACCCGAACACCAGAGGTTCGTCCACTCCGGTCCTCTCGTACTAGGAGCAGCTCTTCTCAAACTTCCGACGCCCACGGCAGATAGGGACCGAACTGTCTCACGACGTTCTAAACCCAGCTCGCGTACCACTTTAAATGGCGAACAGCCATACCCTTGGGACCGACTTCAGCCCCAGGATGTGATGAGCCGACATCGAGGTGCCAAACACCGCCGTCGATGTGAACTCTTGGGCGGTATCAGCCTGTTATCCCCGGAGTACCTTTTATCCGTTGAGCGATGGCCCTTCCATACAGAACCACCGGATCACTAGAACCTACTTTCGTACCTGCTCGACGTGTCTGTCTCGCAGTCAAGCACCCTTATGCTCTTGCACTCAATGCACGATTTCCAACCGTGCTGAGGGTACCTTCGTGCTCCTCCGTTACTCTTTAGGAGGAGACCGCCCCAGTCAAACTACCCACCATACACTGTCCTCGATCCGGATAACGGACCTGAGTTAGAACGCCAATGATGTCAGGCTGGTATTTCAAGGTTGGCTCCACCGCATCTGGCGACGTGGTTTCAAAGCCTCCCAGCTATCCTACACAGACAACATCAGCATCCAGTGTAAAGCTATAGTAAAGGTTCACGGGGTCTTTCCGTCTAGCCGCGGGTACACAGCATCTTCACTGCGATTTCAATTTCACTGAGTCTCGGGTGGAGACAGCGTGGCCATCATTACGCCATTCGTGCAGGTCGGAACTTACCCGACAAGGAATTTCGCTACCTTAGGACCGTTATAGTTACGGCCGCCGTTTACCGGGGCTTCGATCAAGAGCTTCGCGTGAGCTAACCCCATCAATTAACCTTCCGGCACCGGGCAGGCGTCACACCCTATACGTCCGCTTGCGCGTTTGCAGAGTGCTGTGTTTTTAATAAACAGTTGCAGCCACCTGGTATCTTCGACCGGTAAGAGCTTACGGAGCAAGTCCTTCACTCGAACCGGTGCACCTTCTCCCGAAGTTACGGTGCCATTTTGCCTAGTTCCTTCACCCGAGTTCTCTCAAGCGCCTTGGTATTCTCTACCTGACCACCTGTGTCGGTTTGGGGTACGGTCGCATGTGATCTGAAGCTTAGAGGCTTTTCCTGGAAGCGTGGCATCGATGACTTCCTGACCGTGGTCAGTTCGTCTCGCATCTCGACCTCAGAGGAACCGGATTTGCCTGATTCCTCGGCCTACATGCTTTCACCAGGACAACCAACGCCTGGCTCACCTAGCCTTCTTCGTCCCCCCATCGCAACCACATCCGGTACGGGAATATTAACCCGTTTCCCATCGACTACGCGTTTCCGCCTCGCCTTAGGGGCCGACTCACTCTGCTCCGATTAACGTAGAACAGAAAACCTTGGTCTTCCGGCGGGGGAGTTTTTCACTCCCCTTATCGTTACTCATGTCAGCATTCGCACTCGTGATACCTCCAGCAGACTTCTCAATCCACCTTCATTGGCTTACACGACGCTCCTCTACCGCTCATCCAGAGGATGAACCCGTAGCTTCGGTACCTGATTTAGCCCCGTTATATCTTCCGCGCAGGCCGACTCGACTAGTGAGCTATTACGCTTTCTTTAAAGGATGGCTGCTTCTAAGCCAACCTCCTAGCTGTCTGAGCCTTCCCACATCGTTTCCCACTTAATCAGGATTTTGGGACCTTAGCTGACGGTCTGGGTTGTTTCCCTTTTCACAACGGACGTTAGCACCCGCTGTGTGTCTCCCACGCTGCACTCACTGGTATTCGGAGTTTGCCTCGGGTTGGTAAGTCGGGATGACCCCCTAGCCGAAACAGTGCTCTACCCCCAGCGGTGATACGTGAGGCGCTACCTAAATAGCTTTCGAGGAGAACCAGCTATCTCCGGGCTTGATTAGCCTTTCACTCCGATCCACAGCTCATCCCAGCATTTTTCAACATACTTGGGTTCGGGCCTCCAATTGATGTTACTCAATCTTCACCCTGGCCATGGATAGATCGCCCGGTTTCGGGTCTATACCCTGCGACTGGTCGCCCAGTTAAGACTCGGTTTCCCTACGCCTCCCCTATACGGTTAAGCTCGCCACAGAATATAAGTCGCTGACCCATTATACAAAAGGTACGCGGTCACACCACGAAGGTGCTCCCACTGCTTGTACGCATACGGTTTCAGGATCTATTTCACTCCCCTCGCCGGGGTTCTTTTCGCCTTTCCCTCACGGTACTGGTTCACTATCGGTCAGCCAGGAGTATTTAGCCTTGGAGGATGGTCCCCCCATGTTCAGTCAAGGTTTCTCGTGCCCCGACCTACTCGATTTCACGTGACTCAGACTTCGACTACGGGACTATCACCCTGTATCGTCAAGCTTCCCAGCTTGTTCGTCTGTCAGTTGTCACGCTTAAGGGCTGGTCCCCGTTCGCTCGCCGCTACTTGGGGAATCTCGGTTGATTTCTTTTCCTCCGGGTACTTAGATGTTTCAGTTCCCCGGGTTTGCCTCTATAGGTTATGTATTGGCCTATAGATACTCACCTGATGGTGAGTGGGTTTCCCCATTCGGAAATCGTTGGGTCGCAGGGTATTTGCCACCTCGCCAACGCTTATCGCAGGCTATCACGTCCTTCATCGCCTCTGGCTGCCAAGGCATCCACCGTATGCGCTTAATCGCTTGACCATATAACCCCAAGGGGTCTGTCAAGGATTACGAATCTGTCGGACCTCTCCGACATATCGTTTTGATAGACATGCGCTTGGCGCACACATCTATCGTCAGCATGATTCACATTGTTAAAGAGCGGCTGTTCAGAGAACAGTGAGAAGCGCGCTCTGATGAGCACGCTTGCCACTGCCGGCTAAGCCAGCAATAAGATCAGGTAATTCGTTGTGAGCACTTGCCGCGAGCAGTAGACAGTGTCGATAAGGAGGTGATCCAGCCCCAGGTTCCCCTAGGGCTACCTTGTTACGACTTCACCCCAGTCATGAACCACACCGTGGTGATCGCCCTCCCGAAGGTTAGGCTAACCACTTCTGGTGCAGTCCACTCCCATGGTGTGACGGGCGGTGTGTACAAGGCCCGGGAACGTATTCACCGTGGCATTCTGATCCACGATTACTAGCGATTCCGACTTCATGGAGTCGAGTTGCAGACTCCAATCCGGACTGAGGCAAGCTTTATGGGATTGGCTCCACTTCGCAGTATTGCAACCCTTTGTACTTGCCATTGTAGCACGTGTGTAGCCCTACCCGTAAGGGCCATGATGACTTGACGTCGTCCCCACCTTCCTCCGGTTTGTCACCGGCAGTCTCCTTAGAGTTCCCGACATTACTCGCTGGCAAATAAGGATAGGGGTTGCGCTCGTTACGGGACTTAACCCAACATTTCACAACACGAGCTGACGACAGCCATGCAGCACCTGTCTCAGAGTTCCCGAAGGCACCAATCCATCTCTGGAAAGTCCTCTGGATGTCAAGGGTAGGTAAGGTTCTTCGCGTTGCATCGAATTAAACCACATGCTCCACCGCTTGTGCGGGCCCCCGTCAATTCATTTGAGTTTTAACCTTGCGGCCGTACTCCCCAGGCGGTCAACTTATTGCGTTAGCTGCGCCACTAAGTCCTCAAGGGACCCAACGGCTAGTTGACATCGTTTACGGCGTGGACTACCAGGGTATCTAATCCTGTTTGCTACCCACGCTTTCGCACCTCAGTGTCAGTGTCAGTCCAGAAGGCCGCCTTCGCCACTGGTATTCCTCCCGATCTCTACGCATTTCACCGCTACACCGGGAATTCTACCTTCCTCTCCTGCACTCTAGCCAAGCAGTTCCAGATGCCGTTCCCAGGTTGAGCCCGGGGCTTTCACACCTGGCTGACTTAGCCACCTACGCGCGCTTTACGCCCAGTAATTCCGATTAACGCTTGCACCCTCCGTATTACCGCGGCTGCTGGCACGGAGTTAGCCGGTGCTTCTTCTGCGAGTGATGTCTTTCCTCGGGAGTATTAATCCCAAGGCGTTCTTCCTCGCTGAAAGTGCTTTACAACCCGAAGGCCTTCTTCACACACGCGGCATGGCTGGATCAGGCTTTCGCCCATTGTCCAATATTCCCCACTGCTGCCTCCCGTAGGAGTCTGGGCCGTGTCTCAGTCCCAGTGTGGCTGATCATCCTCTCAGACCAGCTACGGATCGTCGCCTTGGTGAGCCATTACCTCACCAACAAGCTAATCCGACATGGGCTCATCCGATAGCGCAAGGTCCGAAGATCCCCTGCTTTCTCCCGTAGGACGTATGCGGTATTAGCCTGAGTTTCCCCAGGTTGTCCCCCACTATCGGGCAGATTCCCATGCATTACTCACCCGTCCGCCGCTCGACGCCTCCTAGCAAGCTAGGATCGTTTCCGCTCGACTTGCATGTGTTAAGCCTGCCGCCAGCGTTCAATCTGAGCCATGATCAAACTCTTCAGTTGAAAGCTTGATAGTCTGTTAAGCAGACCAAACTTGGTTCAGAGTCAAACTTCTCGTGAGAGGCTTGCTCCGATATTTGGTGACCTTGTCACCACTCATCGGCAAGCGCTCACACGAATTACCTGATCAAATTTTTAAAGAGCGTCGCTTTTAAGCGAGGAGGCATATTCTACCCGTAACGCTTGAGAAGTCAAGCACTTGATGATGAGTCAGTCGACTGCCTCTAAGCATCATCAAGCGGTGAGGAGCGTTGCTCGATCACCTGTTCCGTAAGGAGTGCGGCATATTCTAGCGAATCGCCCGGGATTGTCAATCGATGATGTCGAAGCGGACTTCAAAAACATCAAGCAAAACAATCACCTGCAAACCTCTTCCACCGCTGGCAACGCCATGCGTCCCCGGCAGCGGATGCGTACTTTACGCACGAACCGCCGTGAGGGCAAGGGCTTTTTGGCAGTAATGTCCAAAACAGTGCAAAGCGGGCCCATGCGTTTCTCTAGCGCCATCAGGACGACATCTCGAAGGGCATCACATGGAGCGCCCTATATACAGCCACTTTTCTATCAGCGCTTCCAGCGCCACCCCATCAAGCGCACCTTCCCCCCCCTCTCAACACGCTTCTTCGAAAACTTCCCTGCAAGACATGTGAGCCGCTGCATGCGCGACGGTATCGGCCAGCGCACTCTCTCGCCCCGCCGCCATCTGGCAGACACTGCCCACGATGATTAGGCACGGTGTCGGCAATGGATGCTCGGCCAGACGACTCACCATATTGCCGAGCGAGCCGTGCAGAGTCTGCTGCTCGGGAAGGCTGGCATTGGCGACCAGCATCATCGGCCAGTCCGCCGGCAGTCCATGACGCTGCAACTCATCACAGATCACCTCGAGACGATTGAGCCCCATATAGAAGAGAAGCGTTTCATCGCGACGCGCCAGCTGCTGCCATTCAGGCTGCTCACTCTTGCTGCAGAGCTGAGCGGTCACGAAACGCAGACGCTGTGCATGCGCCCTGTCCGTCAATGGCATCCCCAGGGCAGCGGCCGCACCGGAAGCCGCGGTGATGCCCGGCACGATATGACGCGTGATGGCCGCATCATCGAGGGCCGCGAGCTCTTCCCCCATGCGGCCGAAGACACCAGGGTCACCGCCCTTGAGGCGCACGACTCGCATGCCCTCACCTGCCAGGCGCACCATCAGCGCGCCGATCTCATCCTGCGGCACACTATGATTGCCGCAGGCCTTGCCGACGTAGTAGCGCTCACAGTGCACCGGTAGCTGAGCGAGAATCTCATCGCCGACCAGGCGGTCATAGACCACCGCATCCGCGGCATTCAGCATTCGCCAAGCCTTGAGCGTCATCAGGTCCGGATCCCCCGGCCCCGCGCCCACCAGCGCGACCTGCCCTGGAAGAAACGCCTCCCAGGCGGGAGAAATCCCGTTGGCATCGCTGCGCGTTGGCGCCTGCCGATTCTCGCCACGCCACTCGCGCCGCGACATCAGGCCGTCGGTCAGCCGTGCCATGAGAATCCCGAGAGACTCTGCACTGCTGGATAGCGACATCAGGTCACGCCATTTCCAACGAATCAGTCCGCTCATCGGATCGCTCCTCTTCCACAAGACGTTTGAGTTCAGGCAGGCAGGAACCGCAGCGAGTGCCGCAGGCCAGTCGCGCGCCCAGGGCTTCCACGGAACCGTCACCGGACTGGATGGCCTGGCGAATGGTCAGCTCGCCGACCTGATGACAGGCGCAGACCATCGCCCCGACATCCGCCTGCCCGGAGAGACGGCCGGCCAGCAGGCTGCGCCGCTCATGCGCGGAGAGCTGCTCTGATGCGAAGCATTCGCCCAGCCAGGCGATATTGGGTTGGCGATCGAGGTGTGCGTCACCCGGCATCACCTTCAGCCACCAGACAAGGCGTCCATCACGAAAGCCCGCTGCGCTGATGCCCCCTTGGGCGGCGTCCTGTGCCCAGAGCCCCGCCGGGACACCCAGATGGCTTTCGCACCAATGCTGCCAATCCGGCTGCCCCTGACCTGCCAGCTGGTAGCGCACCAATGCCGATTGCGGAATACGCGCCCAGTAGCGTCCATCGAGCTGGGCCACGGCATCTGCCAGATCCTCACGCCCGGCCAGGATGGAGGGGGCGATCAACAAGGTGGCTTGCCACTCGCATGGCAATGGAGCGACCTCGACCGCGCCATGCTTGGATTCCGGCTGACCGGAGAAGGGATCGACGAGCCCCGCCAGCAGCGCACCGGCTCGGGCATGACTCGCGAAGTGGTCGCTCCAGTGCATCGGAATGAACACCTCACCGCGACGCTGACCACTGCTGATGCGGACGCGAGCCCGATAATCTCCACGCAGCCCGCCCTGCTCATCACGCCCCTTGAGCTGCGCGAGACCGCCATCCTGCAAATCGCGAGCCGCCGCATCCTGCGGATGAAGCTCCACGAAAGGCTCGGCACGATGATTCATCAGGCGAGCACTGCGCGCGGTGCGCGTCATGGTGTGCCACTGATCACGGATACGCCCGGTATTGAGGCGCAGCGGCGCCGCATCGCTCAGCGCCTGTTGCGGCAATTGCGGTACCACGGGCACCAGGCGTGCGCGCCCATTGGGGGTATTGAAGGTGGCATCCTCGAACAGGCGCGGCGTGCCGATCAGCTCGCCCTTTTCCCCACGGCGTACCGGCCACTGGATCGGCTTGAGCGCGTCGTAACCCGCGCGATCCAGCTCCGCCAGCGGCGCGATGTTGAACAGCCGCTTGACCGAGGAGGTCGCCGATGGCTTGCGACCGGCCTTGAGACGCGGCGCAGAATTGCGAAACCCCGAGAGGCGGGCGTGCTCACGAAAGATCGCGTGGGGCCCCGAGTAGTCGAAAGCCTCCTGATAGCCCATGCGCTTGCCGACCTCCGCCAGCTGCCACCAGTCATGACGCGCCTCACCCGGCGGAGTGAGCAGGCCACGCTGGCGCGAGATGCAGCGCTCGGAGTTGGTGACGGTGCCATCCTTCTCGCTCCAGCTGCTGGCCGGCAGCACCACATCGGCGTACGCCAGGGTGTCACTGTCGGCCATGCACTCGGAGACGATCACCAGCGGGCAGGCCGCCAGCGCCGCACGCACTCGTGCGCTATCCGGCAGGCTCACCGCCGGGTTGGTCGCCATGACCCACAGCGCCTTGATCTCGCCACGCCCCAGCGCCGCGAACAGCTCGACCGCCTTGTGACCAGGCCCCTCGGGCAGGTTCGGTGCCTTCCAGAACTCGCTGACCAGCGCCCGCGCGCCCGGCGTGTCGTAATCCATATGTGCCGCCAGCTGGTTCGCCAGGCCACCGACTTCGCGACCGCCCATCGCATTGGGCTGCCCGGTGATGGAGAACGGCCCCGCCCCCGGCAGCCCGATCTTGCCGCCCGCCAGATGGCAATTGATGATCGCATTGCCCTTGTCGGTGCCACTGGTCGATTGATTCACGCCCTGGGAGAACAGCGTGACCACGTGCAACTGGGTGGCGAACCAGTAATAGAAGGTCTCGAGACGCTCCACATCGATATCGCAATCCCGCGCAATCGCGGAAAGCGAGCAGTCGTCACGCTTCGCCTGCTTGAGCGCCGCATCGAAACCCTGGGTGTGAGCCTCCAGATAGAGGCGATCTGTGCGTCCGCGCTCGGCCATATAGGCCAGCAAGCCATTGAAGAGGCGCGCATCGCTGCCGGGGCGAATGCCCAGATACAGGTCCGCGATCTCGCAGCTGTCGGTCAGACGCGGGTCGATCACCACGATACGCAGCAAGGGATTGTCGATACGCGCCTGCTTGAGGCGCTGGAACAGCACCGGGTGATTCCAGGCCAGATTGCTGCCGACCAGCACCACCAGCTCGGCACGCTCGAGATCCTCGTAGCTGCAAGGCACGGCGTCTGCTCCGAAGGCACGCTTGTGCGCCACGACCGCCGAGGCCATGCACAGCCGCGAATTGGTATCCAGGTGCGGCGTGCCGATGAAGCCCTTGAACAGCTTGTTGGCGAGGTAATAGTCCTCGGTCAACAGCTGCCCCGACAGATAGGCGGCGATGCTGTCCCCACCATGGGTGCTGCGCAGCTCACCGAAGCGAGCGGCGATCAGCTCCAGCGCCGTATCCCAGCTCACCTCTCGCAGCACGCCTGCGGCATCGCGTATCTGAGGCTGCGTCAGACGGCCGCTGGATGACAGTGTCTCGGCAAGCGCAGACCCCTTGACGCACAGACGCCCGTAATTGGCCGGATGGTCGTTGTCGCCGCTGACGGCGGTGATCCTGCGCTTGAGCTCACCGCCCTCCTGCGTCCGGGTTTCCAGCTCAAGTGACACGCCACACCCGACACCGCAATACGGGCAGGTCGTCGAGGCGCTGCAGGAGGAAGACTCACTTGTGCTCTGGGGCTTGCTGGCCTGCATCGACATCACTCCCTGGTGCAGTAAGCATGAAAAAAGGCGCCTGATGACCCGCCACGTAATGTGCGGTCATCAGGCGCCTTTGCCTGTCGTTGTCAGTCCTGGTCTGCCCTGCAGACTGACAATGGAACTGATGGTGAATACGATCTCGCCATGCCGATGGGTGCGCAATCTCGTCTTCGAGACGTCGACATGGCGTGCATGATTGAAGAGCCGCCGTTGGCCGGTTCGCGAGTCTCGCAACAGTGAAGCTTGCCGAGTCACGAACCCTCAATCAGGTATCACACCAATGACCTGACAGACGCACTTAACAGACCAACCCTGACCAATCATCATAAATAACAATTACTTGGCCGCCATAATCTACCGATGCAGGAGCCGAACAGCGCGAGACGGCCAGCGCCAGGCACTACTGACGCACCAGCCATGTGCATCAGCGCATGCGACTGCACCAATCCCTGCCTTGATGCCTCCCGCAACCGCGACCGACTCTGCCATGGCAGGACAGCGCCTCGAGCCTCTTCAACTGCAAGTGAATGAAAAATAGCGACTTTCTCTGAAGCGGCACCGAATTCGCCTGAGTATCGGCAGGTTGGGTCAATGACGACCCCGAATCGCAGGTCTCGCAGCGCATCACTCCGATGAGTGACATGCAGCAGCCAACGGTCCGCCAGACCTGCCGCAGTTGCGGGTGACAGCGACATCGTCACCTGAAGCTGCAACTCGCTATCCAATGCTTAGCCCTCATCTTCCAGGCAAAGGCGCCTGCTTGACGTCGTGATCATCACGGCGGCAAGCAGGCGCTTTTTTTATGCGTCCAGAACGTCAGCGCAAGGAGGCAGAATGCATCCGTCATCTACCACCCGCGAGCCTACGCCAGCACTGGTCATCATCGGCCACGGCATGGCGGCGCAGAAGCTGCTGGAACAGCTGGTCTCGCTGAGCCCTGATCAGCAGCTTCCCTGGCCGGTCACGGTGATCGGCGAGGAGCCCCACCTCCCCTACAACCGCATTCAGCTCTCGCCGCTATTGGCCGGCGAGACACGAACCGAAGGCCTGATCAGCCAGCAGGCCGACTGGTTCTCGCGGCACGCCATCACACGGATCAGCGGCGATCCCGTCAGCCAGATCGATCGCACCGCCCGCTGTGTCGAGACCGCCAGCGGTGGCCGCATCCCCTATCAGCGGCTGGTGATCGCGACCGGCTCACGGCCGGCGCTGCCCCTGCCTCTGCCCGCTCACCTGCCAGAGGCGTCGTCCGCCAATGGCTGGCCGCCGGGACTGATGGGCTTTCGCGACCTGAAGGATGTCGAGCAGATGCAGGCCGCCTGTCTTGCCGGACGGCAGGCGGGCGCCGGCGCACTGGTCATCGGCGGCGGGCTGCTCGGACTCGAGGCCGCCGAGGGCCTGCGCAAGGGTGGCCTTGAGGTGACGCTGTTGCAGCGCAGCGAGCGCCTGATGAACCGTCAACTGGATCAGGTCGCGGCCGGACTGCTGGAGCAGGAGCTTCGCGAGCGCGGCCTCGACATCATCACTGGCGCGCACCTCGAAGAGTGGCTCGAGTCCCCGGCGGGCCGCATCAGCGGCGTGCGCCTCACGGATGGCCGCGAACTTCACGCCGGACTGACCATCGCCGCCACCGGCATTCGCCCCGAAATCGAACTTGCGCGTGCTTCAGGGCTGGCCTGTCAGCGCGCCATCCAGGTCGATGGCCATCTGCTCACGAGCGATCCGCACATTCATGCGCTGGGCGAATGCTGTGAGGTGGATGGCGAGACCTTCGGCCTGATCGAGCCCATCTGGGCGCAGATCGAAGTGCTCGCCCGCCAGCTTCTCGCGCAACCGACTCCGCCCTATCGCAATGCGCCACTGGCGACGCGCCTCAAGGTCAGCGGCATCGACCTCTATAGCTGCGGCGAGCTTGCCCCCCAGCCGAATGACGAGGTGCTGGTCTATCAGGACCACGCCCTGGGCGACTACCGCCGACTGCTGCTGCGCGAGGAGCGCCTGGTCGGCGTGGTGCTCTACGGCGACGTCAGTGCCGGCAACGCCCTGTTCGAAGCGCTCAAGGCCGGCACGCCACTGGCCCGGATTCGCGAAGACCTCCTGCTGATGCCGGCAGAAGCCCTGGCAGGACTGACCCAGGACGGCCCGCCGACGGCGCCCGATGACCCCAGCGGCAAGCCGGGCACTCAAGACATGACAGACCAGCATCGTGATCGCGACACCACAGACAAGACCGACAACACCCCTGACACCTTCGAGGAGGCCGCATGAAACACCTGATCATCATCGGCAATGGCATGGTTGGCCATCACTGCGTCGAGCAGCTGATCGCACTGGGCGCCACCGCGCACTACCAGATTCATGTCTTCGGCGAAGAACGCCACATCGCCTACGACCGCGTGCATCTCTCGGAGTATTTCACCGGGCGTGATGCCGAATCTCTCGCGCTCGGCACCGCCGACGACTACCGCAAGGCGGGCGTCACCCTGCACCTCGACGAGTGTGTCACCGCCATCGACCGCGATGGCGGCCATGTCATCACCTCGCGCGGGCGCTACCCCTACGACAGCCTGGTGCTGGCGACCGGCTCGACCCCCTTCGTGCCGCCCATCCAGGGCCTTGGTGAGCCGGGAAGCGAGGCCGCCGCCAGCAATCGTCTGGTCTACCGCACCCTGGAGGATCTTGATCAGATTCGCGCTGCCGCCGATGGCAAGACACACGGCGTGGTGGTCGGCGGTGGCCTGCTGGGGCTGGAAGCCGCCAACGCCCTCAAGTCACTCGGCCTGGAAGCGCATGTCGTCGAATTCGCGCCACGCCTGATGCCGGTGCAGCTGGATGAGGATGGCGGCCTTGCGCTCAAGCAACACATCACTGCGCTGGGCGTGGGGGTGCACCTCAATCGCGCCACCACCGACATCGTGCCCGGCGAGCACCATCAGTGGCGGATGAACTTCTCCGATGGCGAGTATCTGGAGACCGACCTGATCGTGTTCTCTGCCGGCATCCGCCCTCAGGACGCGCTGGCACGCAGCGCCAGCCTCGAGATCGGCGAGCGCGGCGGCATCATCATCGATGACGAATGCCGCACCTCAGACCCGGAAATCTTCGCCATCGGCGAGTGCGCCCTGTGGCAATCGCGCATCTTCGGTCTGGTCGCGCCGGGCTATCAGATGGCCCGCGGCGTGGCGTCCCTGCTGGCCGCCAGCGCTGGCGATGCCGCAAGCGCCTCTCAGGAGAGCTTCCGCTTCCAGGGCGCCGACATGTCCACCAAGCTCAAGCTGCTGGGCGTGGATGTCGGTTCCATCGGTGACGCCCACGGCAAGACCGAGGGCGCGATCAGCTATCGCTACTGTGACGAGGCCGACGGCGTCTATCGTCGCCTGATCGTCTCGCAGGACCGCAAGCAGGTGCTGGGCGCGGTGCTGATCGGCGACAACTCGCGCTACGACACCCTGCTGCAGTACGTCACCAATGGCATCGCGGCGCCCAAGGACCCGGCGGCACTCATCCTGCCGGATGCCAGTGGCGAAGCCATCACGCTGGGCGCGGATGCCCTGCCCGACAGTGCCACGCTGTGTTCCTGCCACAACGTCTCCAAGGGCGATGTCTGCAGCGCCATCGATGCCGGCAACAGTGATCTGGGCGCCATCAAGGCCTGTACCAAGGCCAGCACCGGCTGCGGAGGCTGTGCGGCGCTGCTCAAGAAGGTAGTGGATGCCGAGCTGGAAAGTCGTGGCGTCGAGGTCGATCGCTCACTGTGCGAGCACTTCGCGCACACGCGTCAGGAGCTCTACTCGCTGGTGCGCGTCGAAGGCATCGAGACCTTCGCCGAGCTGATGGCCAGCCACGGCCGCCATCCGGATGCCCTGGGCTGCGAGATATGCAAGCCGGCGGTGGGCTCGATTCTGGCCTCGTGCTGGAACGCGCCGATCACCGAGTCCTCGCACATTCCGCTGCAGGACACCAATGACACCTTCATGGCCAACATGCAGAAGAACGGCACCTATTCCGTGGTGCCACGCATCCCCGGCGGCGAGATCACGCCGGACAAGCTGATCGCCATCGGCGAGATCGGCAAGCGCTACAACCTCTATACCAAGATCACCGGCGGTCAGCGTATCGACCTCTTCGGTGCCCAGCTGCATGAACTGCCGGACATCTGGAGCGAGCTGATCGCCGCCGGCTTCGAGACCGGCCACGCCTACGGCAAGTCCACCCGCACGGTGAAATCCTGCATCGGCAGCACCTGGTGTCGCTATGGCGTGCAGGACAGCATGGCGATGTCGCTGACGCTGGAAGACCGCTACAAGGGCCTGCGTTCCCCGCACAAGCTCAAGTTCGCCGTCTCCGGCTGCACCCGTGAATGCGCCGAGGCCCAGAGCAAGGATGTCGGCGTGATCGCCACCGAGAACGGCTGGAACCTCTATGTCTGCGGCAACGGCGGCATGCGCCCGCGTCATGCCGAGCTGTTCGCGACCGACCTGGATGACGAGAGCCTGATCCGCACCATCGACCGCTTCCTGATGTTCTACATCCGCACCGCCGACCGCCTGCAGCGCACCTCCGTCTGGCGCGAGGGCCTCGAAGGCGGCCTCGACTATCTGAAAGAGGTGATTCTCGAGGACAGTCTGGGGCTCGGCGAGACCCTCGAAGAGCAGATGCAGCAGGTGGTGGACCGCTACGAATGCGAATGGGCCAATGCGCTCAAGAGCCCCGAGAAACTCAAGCGCTTCCGCAGCTACGTGAATGACCAGCGCCCGGACCCTGACGTGGTCAATATCGTCGAGCGCGACCAGATTCGCCCCGCCAGCCGCGATGAACTGGCCAGTGGCAATCTGATCATCAGCGACGGTGGCGCCCGCGAAGCAGTGGCAGAACATCAGTCAACGACCCACCTGGCCACGGAGGTACGCTCATGACATCGCCTGCACTCGCCACGACATCTACCGATCCGCTCTCCAGCCCGTCCTCTGCAACACAGGACACCTCTGCCGCGGCACAGACGCCGCTACGCTGGGTGACACTCTGCCAGCGCGAGGACCTGGTGCCGGGCTCCGGCGTGGCCGCCTGGCTTGAGGCGGACGGCCAGGTCCGCCAGATCGCCCTGTTCACGCTGCCGGCCACAGCCGACAGCGACGACCTCACGCTGTTCGCCATCGACCATCATGATCCGGTGTCAGGCGCCAACGTGATTGCCCGTGGCCTGCTGGGTGATCACGCCGGAGAGCCACTGGTGATCTCGCCACTCTACAAGCAGCGCTATCGACTCAGTGATGGCCAATGCCTGGACGACGACACACTCGCATTGACGGTGTGGCCTGTGCGTCTGGCTGGCGGCGAGGTACAGATACAGTGCCAGCGGGCAGACGATGCCTGCTAGCCAAACCCGCTATCCACACCCGCTATCCACACCCGCAAGCCACATAAGTTATTGATGACGTACGGATATGCTCGAAAAACGGCACGCATTTGGTGCACAACCATGCTGCAACGCACCATGAATCGCCCAACAGCGCGCACGGCTCGACTCATCTGACCGCCACCTGGCAGCCCACAAACAGGCACCAATACCTCAAGCCATTGTTTTTATTGGGAATACCAAAAAGCTGGCATCGGGCATGCAATCTATACAGCGAGATGGCAAATGGCGGCTATCTCGCATGGCGTGCTCATTGCTGAGTCGAGGATCCGGGACCGGCGTATCCCCCTCGATATACAATGGCATTTAAGTCCACCCTATTTGGGGTGGACTTTTTTTATGCCAGCAGACAGCGGCAAGTCATTGATGTCTTTGCTTCAGAGCACGATGGGCCGCTCACTCCTTCTTGCTGATCTCGCTTCTCGCCACTCATTTTTCTTCCCGCTGCTGACGACGCGCGATCCAGCGCTGACATTCACCGATGATGCCGCTGCGGAAGCTGAGCACGCAGACCACGAAGATGGCGCCCAGAATCACGCTGACCCAATCCCCCAGCGCGGATTGCGCCAACTGATGCTGCAGCCCGATGACCAGCCCGGAGCCCACCAGTGGCCCGAGCAGCGTGCCGACGCCGCCCAGCAATGTCATCAGGATCACCTCCCCCGACATGTGCCAGCTGGCATCACCCAGCGAGGCGAGCTGGAACACCAGCGTCTTGGTCGCTCCCGCCAGGCCTGCCAGCCCCGCCGACAGCACGAAGGCCACCAGCTTGTAGGCATCGGTGTGATAGCCCAGCGAGATGGCGCGCGGTTCATTCTCGCGGATGGCCTTCAGCACCTGACCGAAGGGGGAATGCACCACGCGCCGGATCAGGGCAAAGGCCGCCACGAAGATCGCGAACACGAAGTAATAGAGGGTGTGGTTGTTCGCCAGATCGAACACGCCGAACAGCTCACCGCGCGGCACGCCATGCAGGCCATCTTCCCCGTGGGTGAACGGCGCCTGGATGAAGAAGAAGAACATCATCTGGGCCAGGGCCAGCGTGATCATCGCGAAGTAGATGCCCTGCCGTCGGATGGCCAGCGCCCCGAACAGCGTCCCCAGCACTACCGCGCCGAGCGTACCGGCCACGATGCCCAGCGCCGGACTCAGGCCCGGGTATTCCGCGAGCAAGAAGCCGGTGATATAGGCGCCCGTGGCCAGGAAGGCGGCATGCCCGAAGGACAGCAGCCCCACGAAGCCGAGCAGCAGATTGAAGGCGCTGGCGAACAGCGCAAAGCACAGAATCTTCATCAGAAAGACGGGATAGGCGACCCAGGGTGCCAGCAACCCGAGCAGGAACAGCACGAGATACAGCACGCCCAGCGGGGTGATTCTGCGCGGCGCGCTGCCTGCACGCGCGGCCTGGTGATCCTGTTGCAGTACGGCCATGTCAGGCCTCCTTTCCGAACAGCCCGGCAGGGCGAAGCATCAACACCATCACCATCACCACGAAGATCACGGTATTGGCAGCCTCGGGATAGAACACCTTGGTCAGCCCCTCGATCAGCCCCATCGCGAGCCCGGTGAGGATGGCACCGAGAATCGAGCCCATCCCGCCGATGACCACCACCGCGAACACCACGATCAGCAGGCTCGAGCCCATGGTCGGCGAGACGGGATACAGGGGCGCGGCCAGCACGCCGGCGAAGGCGGCAAGCGCCACACCGAGTCCGTAGGTCAGCGACACCATCAAGGGCACATTGATGCCGAAGGCCTGCACCAGCTCGGGATTCTCGGTTCCCGCGCGCAGATAGGCACCGAGGCGCGTGCGCTCGATCAGGAACCAGACTCCGAAGCAGACCACCAACGCCGCCACCAGCACCCAGGCGCGGTAGGTGGGCAGGAACATGAAGCTCAGCTTGAAGCCGCCACTCAGCGCCTCGGGGATCGGATAGCTCGACCCCGAGACACCGAACAGATTCACCAGCGTGCCCTCGAAGATCAGCGCCAGCCCGAAGGTCAGCAACAGGCCATAGAGGTGATCAAGATGCTGGATGCGCCGCAGCAGCAGACGCTCGACCACGATGCCCAATGCTCCCACCACCAGCGGCACCACGATCAGCGCCGTCCAGTAGTTGAGCCCCAGATATTGCGCTCCCAGCAGCGCCGCGAAGGCGCCCAGCATGTACTGGGCACCATGCGCGAAGTTGATGATGCGCAATAGACCGAAGATCACCGCCAGCCCCAGGCTCAGCAATGCATAGAAGGCACCGTTGATCAGCCCCAGCATCAGCTGACCGAACAGCACCATCAGGGGTATTCCAAAAATCATGGTCATCCGCACATTCCTTTTCAGCGCCCATTCGCGTCAGCCGCTCGGCACTGCCGATCATCCGACCGGCAGCGCCATGCCATACGCCTCAGCGACTCGACTGACGTTCGGCTTCAGCCCTTGACCAGCTCGCACTGGCTGTCCGCCAGCGGTCGGTAGGCTTCAGCGCCGGGAATGGTGCGGATCACGTCATAGACATCCCACTCGCCTTGGGAGTCGGAGGGCGCCTTGACCTTGACCAGATACATGTCGTGCACCATGCGCCCATCGGCACGGATGGTGCCGTTGTTGGCGAACATGTCGTTGACCGGCGTCTCGCCCATCTTGGCGCGCACGGTGGCGGTGTCATCGCTGCCGGTGGCCGCGACCGCATTCAGGTAATGCAGGGTGCTGGAGTAGATACCGGCCTGCACCATGGTCGGCATGCGCTCATTGCGCTCGTGATAGCGCTGGGACCAGGCACGTGTCTCGTCATTGAGGTCCCAGTACCAGCCGGTGGTGAGCTGCAGCCCCTGCGCCACCTCAAGCCCCAGGGCATGCACGTCATTGAGGAAGATCAACAGCCCCGCCAGCGACTGCCCGGCCTGCACCACGCCGAACTGGCTCGCCGTGGTCAGCGCATTGACGGTGTCCGACCCGGCGTTGGCCAACCCGACGATCTTGGCCCCGGAGCCCTGCGCCTGCAGGATGTAGGAGGAGAAATCACTGGTCGGGAACGGATGACGTACCTTGCCGACGATGGTGCCGCCGTTCTCGTTCACCACCTTTTCCACATCGCCTTCCAGGGCATGACCGAAGGCGTAGTCCGCGGTCAAAAGGAACCAGCTATCGCCGCCTTCATCGACGATCGCCTTGGCCGTGCCATGCGCCAGCGGGTAGGTGTCATACACCCAGTGGACATGATTGGGCGTGCAATGCTCATTGGTGATGCTGGAAGCCGCCGAGCCGGAGACGATTCCCAGCGTGTCCTGTTCGGCGAGAATCCGCGTCACCGCGATGCTCACCGATGAGGCCACCAGTCCGGCGACCATGTCGACATTCTGCTGATCGATCCAGCCGCGCACCGTATTGGCGCCGACATCGGCGCTGTTGCGGTCATCGGCACTCAATACCTCGATCGGCATGCCGTTGACGCTGCCGCCGAAGTCCTCGACCGCCATCTTGAGCGCATCGAGGCCGCCCGGTCCTGCCAGGTCACGATAGGTGCCCGACATGTCGGCCAGATAGCCGATCTTGATCACGCCGTCGCTGATATCGGCCTGCGCGATTCCCGCCGACAACAGTGACCCCATCATGAGCGCGGACAGCGGCAACAGGCGCCGGCGAGTGGCCGCCGTGATGCGGCGTGACAACGGTGATGCGACAGGAGTGGTGTTGCATGAAACGGTGGCGTTGGATGTAGCAGTGGCGTTGGATGAAGCGGTGGCGTGCATGACATCTCCAGACCGGTTTCCCGGCAATATTGTGATTGTTGTGGCGAGACGTACGGACTTCAGATGGACGAGTGCAAAGGCCGTGCATGGCGGCCAGCCCTGTGCAGCTCAGCCCGAGCGGGAGCTCAGACCCCCAGTACCTTGTGCAGATATTCGTGGCGGGCCGGCAATTCGGCCGCGCTGATCTCTTCCAGAATGGTGCCGTGCTCCATCAGGTAATGACGGTCGGCCAGCGGTGCGGCAAAGCGGAAGTTCTGCTCCACCAGCACGATGGTCATGCCGCGCGCCTTCAGCATCATCAGCACTTCGGCCAGCTTCTGGTTGATGACCGGCGCCAGACCCTCGGTGATCTCATCCAGCAGCAGCAGGTCCGCCCCGGTGCGCAGGATGCGCGCCAACGCCAGCATCTGCTGCTCGCCACCGGAGAGGCGCGTGCCCTGACTGGTGCGCCGCTCATGCAGATTGGGGAACAGCGCATAGAGCTCATCCAGCGACATGCCCTGGCCCTGGCTCTGGCTCTGGCTCTGGTCATGTCCTGTGCTCCTGACCAGCGGTGGCAGCAGCAGATTCTCCTCGACGCTCAGGCTGGCGAAGATGCCACGCTCCTCGGGGCAGAAGCCGACACCGAGATGGGCGATGCGATGCGGCGCCAGCCCCATGCTGTCCTGCCCCTTGATGAGAATCTCTCCGCTGCGCCGGCCGACCATGTTCATGATCGCGCGCAGCGTGCTGCTGCGACCGGCCCCGTTGCGCCCCAGCAAGGTCACCAGTTCGCCGCGCCGCACCGTCATGTTGACGCCATGCAGCACATGGGACTCGCCATACCAGGCGTTCAGCTCGCGCAGGCAGAGCTGCTCTTCCCCCAGCGGCGAGTCGGCCGTCGAGGCTTGCCTGTCCGTCGCCTGCTCCATAACCACCGTCATGAAACCTCCTTGTGCTCATCCGCCGTGGACTCGGGCGCTTCACTGCCCAGATACGCTTCACGCACCTCGGGGTTGGCCGACACGCTGGCGTAATCGCCTTCCGCCAGCACCCGGCCGCGCGCCAGCACGCTGATGCGATCGCACAGACGGCTGACCACGCTCAGATTGTGCTCGACCATCAGCACCGTACGGCCCCGCGCCGCGACACGAATCAGCTCGACCACGCGGTCCACATCCTCGGCGCCCATGCCCTGGGTCGGCTCGTCCAGCAGCATCACCGTGGGCTCAAGCGCCAGCGTGGTCGCCAGCTCCAGCGCGCGCTTGCGGCCATAGGGCAGACTGGCGGTCACACGGTGGGCGTCATCGCGCAGCCCTACCTGCTCCAGCAGATGCAGCGCCTGCTCGTTCAGGCTGTCGAGGCTGCGTTCCGGCTTCCAGAAATGAAACGAGGTGCCCTGGGGGCGTTGCAGGGCGACCCGCACGTTCTCGAGCACCGTTATCTGGGAAAACACCGCCGATATCTGGAAGGAGCGCACCAACCCCAGGCGCGCGATCTCATGCGACTTCATGCGAGTGATGGATTTGCCGCGATAGAGAATCTCGCCGCGGGTGGCCGGTAGAAAGCGCGTCAGCAGATTGAAGACTGTCGTCTTGCCGGCGCCATTGGGGCCGATCAGGGCATGGATATGCCCTTCCTGCACCTGGAGATTGACGTCATCGACGGCCGTGAAACCTCGAAAGTCCTTGCTCAAGCCACGCGTCTCGAGAATCGGGGCCGTCGCTGATGCGCCCCCGCTGGCACGCGGCCCCTGAATGGGCGGTGATGGCATGTCAGTACTCCGTCCTGACCGGCAAGCCGGTGGTCTGTGTCTTCCAAGAGACATGAGGGCAGTTCGTCAGCGCGGATGCCCGCAACATCGCGGCTCGTCATCGACACGCAGCATCAACAGGCGCTATCCACAGGCCCTTGATATGCGCCATCGTTGCGAACGGCGCAACTGACGTTAACGTAAACTAGAATAGCGAGAGGCGCGCTGCCAGCGGCAAGCGCGCTCACTCGACCAATAGCCGATATATCAGCGACTTCTTTACAACGCAGCCCTCCCGAGACATCTCGAGGCCGGCAGACTCCCCCACCAGCCAAAGCCGAACCGTCGAGATGAGCGCAATTCCCGCCATAAAAAAGACGCCTGTCCGTCGCGGAATACCGCGCCGAAGAGGCGTCAACGAGGGTTGCCGAGATCATGACCTCTGGCCGGAGATCATGTACCTGACAAGAGACAACGGGTTTGGCCGGAGGCGGCTGGCCTCCGGCGGAAAGTCATGGCAGTTCGACTCAGGCTCACATTACACAGGTTCACATCGCGCGGGTTAAATTCACGCAGACTCAATTCAGTCAGACTCAATCCAGTCCAGGTCACGGAACCTGTCAGTGACTACTGGGCGCATCAGCATTCGATGGCGTTGACCGCGAGACCGCCCTTGGAGGTCTCCTTGTACTTGTCCTGCATGTCGCGGCCGGTGTCACGCATGGTGCGGATCGCCTTGTCCAGCGAGACGAAGTGATCGCCATCGCCGCACATCGCCATCTGGGCGGCATTGATCGCCTTGACCGAGGCAATCGCATTGCGCTCGATGCAGGGAATCTGCACCAGGCCGCCGATCGGGTCACAGGTCAGTCCCAGATTGTGTTCGAGACCGATTTCCGCCGCGTTCTCGACCTGCTCCGGCGTCGCGCCCATCAGCTCGGCAAGCCCGGCGGCCGCCATGGCGCAGGCAGAACCCACCTCGCCCTGACAGCCGACTTCCGCGCCGGAGATGGAGGCGTTCTTCTTGCACAGGATGCCCACCGAGGCTGCCGTGAGCAGGAAGTCGACCACGTCCTCCTCGCGAGCATCTTCCTGGAATTTCATGTAATAGCTGAGCACCGCCGGAATGATGCCGGCCGCGCCATTGGTCGGCGCCGTCACCATGCGACCACCGGCCGCGTTCTCTTCATTGACCGCCAGCGCGAACAGGTTGACCCAGTCCATCGCCGAGAAGGTCGAGGTGATGATCGACTTGCTGGATTCCACATCCAGCAGACGCGCATGCAGTCGCTTGGCACGGCGCTTTACGTTGAGCCCGCCGGGCAGCACGCCTTCGTGCGTCAGGCCGTTGTCGATGCACTCGTTCATCACTTCCCAGATGCGCCATAGCCCACGACGCACCTGGGTCTCACTGCGCAGCGCACATTCGTTGGCCATCATCAGCTCGCTGATGCGCATCTTGTGCATGCGACACAGCGCCAGCAGCTCATCGGCGGTGTTGAATTCATACGGCAGACGCAGGCTTTCGTCTTCCAGCAGCGGGTCACGCGCAGCCTCGACTTCGTCGACCACGAAACCGCCGCCCACCGAGTAATAGACATTGCGATACAGCTCATCGCGATGGCCGTAGGCGATCAGACGCATGGCATTGGGGTGATACGGCAGCGGCGCATCGTGCCACTGCATGTCACGTACCCACACGAAGGGCACCGCGATGCGGTTGTCGAGCAGCAGTGTCTGGGACTCCAGCAGCTCTTCGATGCAGGGGTCGATGATCGCAGGGTCGATCGTTTCCGGCAGCTCGCCCATCAGACCGAGAATGGTCGCCTTGTCGGTGCCGTGGCCTACGCCAGTGGCAGACAGCGAACCATGCAACTGCACCTCGATTCGCGCCACGCGCTCCAGCTGGTCACGCGAGCGCAGGGTCTCGACGAACTGCGCGGCAGCACGCATCGGGCCGACGGTGTGCGAGCTGGAGGGGCCGACACCGACCTTGAAGAGATCAAATACACTGATGGACATGACAACACCTCATCTCGGAAACTCGCCGCGCCTGAGCGCCTGCCAGTGGATGAGGCAATGATGATGGATGGGGGCGGGACGCGACAAACCATAAAAATTGGTCGTGGGTTTAGCCTGACTAAACCCTATGCATCAAAAACGGCGTAAACTATGCTCTTCGCGCCACCTTGTGCCCTGATGCCTTTAGCTATCACCGCCATCTGCATCTGGCCATCGCGGCTTCTCCCTCACTATCTGCCTCCAGCGCTTGCATGAGACCCGCCCATGACGTCTTCTCTCGACAACACGCCTGGTACTGGCCCCGTCGTGCCGCCGACGGCGACCGGCACGCCCGCCACCACACCGAGCCTGCGCCACCTGAATGGTCAGACCCATGCCTGGCTGCAGGTATTCGCCTGCGCCGCACGTCATGGCTCCTTCACGCGTGCGGCGGAAGAACTGCACGTCACCACGGGCGCGGTGAGTCAGCAGATCAAGCAGCTGGAGGAGCGGCTGGGCTTCAAGCTGTTTCTGCGTCGTTCACGCGGACTCGAGCTGACAGGAGAAGGCGCTCGACTGGCGCGTGTCGTGGAGCAGTCCTATAGCGCGGTGGGACTGGAGGTCAAACGGCTGCGCAGCGGCTTGATGAGTGGTGTGCTCAGGTTGCGTTCGGTGCCGTCATTTCTCTCCAAATGGCTGGCGCCCCGGCTGCCGCGCCTACAGGCACGCTTTCCGGATATCGAGCTGCACGTGCGCGCCGAGGACAGTGACTCACCGCTGCGCGAGGGTGATTTCGAGCTGGCAGTCGACCTCAACGACGGCCACTACCCGGGCATGCAGGTCACCGACCTGATGGAGGAGGAGATCTTCCCCGTCTGCCATCCCGGCCTGATGCGCGGCCGCCCGCCGCTGCGCAGCGCAGAGGACCTCGCCTGGTATCCGCTGCTGCACGACATCACCGCCTGGCGCGGCAGTCACGACCACGCCGAGTGGGAATTCTATCTGGCCAGCATCGGCGCGCCCGAGATCAACGTTCAGCGTGGCTATACCTTCAACCGCAACCACCTGTCGATGGAGGCTGCCATCGCCGGCATGGGAGTCGCGATGGCAAGGCGCACGCTGATCACCGACGAGCTGTCGCGCGGCACGCTGATCGCGCCCTTCGCGCAGCGGGTACTGACCGGCAAGCGCTACGTCATCGTCCATCCCCACGGCACCCTGGATGATGGCCGCATCCAGGCCGTGCATGACTGGATCGTCGAGGAAGCCGAGCGGGATCGGTTACGTCAGAGCTGACGAACATTTCCGCTCGGCGCAACATCGATGCTGAAATGGAATCTCACAGTTTTCTTACCAGAATATTAACTGAGCACCTTTGCATCGTTATAATGAGCAGGCAAACAACACCCTCACCCTGACAGGCAGTCCATGGACTGTCCGGAGAGTCCCTTGTCTCGCCTGACTTCGCATACCCAGCACCATAACGCTGTTCCGCTCCCCATCAGCGCCGAACAGCCGCTGTATGGGCGCAAGCCCACTTCGCTCTTCATGCAAGCCTGCCTGCGCCTGGCCATCTATGCGCCGCTGGTGGCCGCGATGATGTCGCTGGTCATGCATGATGCCCACCACTTCGGTGATGTCGGCTTCAGCGAAGCCAGCTGGACAGAACACATGCAGAGCACTCTGTTGGCCTTGAGCGCAGCCACCATGTGGCTGGTGCATTCACGCCTGCCGGACCTGCGCACCATCAGCCTGCTGCTGTTCGGTCTGTTCGCGGCGTCCCTGATCCGTGAACAGGACGCCCTGCTCGACGGCATGATCGGCGATGGCAGCTGGCAGTTCCTGGTCAGCGTGGTCGCGATCCCGGTCATCATCGGCGTATGGCGCAACCGCAACCGCTTCATTGCCGAGTTCGAGCACTTCGGACGCAGCTTCGCGTTCGGCCTGTTCGGCGCCGGCTTCCTGGCGACCTACGTCTTCTCACGCCTCTACGGTCGCTCGGAATTCTGGGAAACCCTGATGGGGGACTCCTACCTGCGTTCGGTCAAGAATGCCGCCGAGGAAGTCACCGAACTGTTCGGCTACACCCTGATGGCCATCGCCGTGATCGAGATCGTGCTGCTGGCGATCCGCATGGGCCGCCAGCGCCGCGCCCTGCTGCGTGAGCTCAACGCCAACGACTGAGCCCGGCAGCAAAACCCTCTTGCCGAGCTGCGCGCATGACCTGTCGCACGACCGTCACTTCGCCCTGCCCCATGAAACAACGCGAAGTGACGTGACATGAAGCACAGCGTGAAGCGCAAGAGACAGACAGACCCGTGACTCTCCCAAAAGCCGCTGCTCACCTGAGCCGCGGCTTTTTTTCGTTTCTACTCTCAACAGGCTCTGCTCAACAGTCTCTGCTCAACAGTCTCTGCTCGACAGTCTTCTCTCGACAGGCTGCGCTAGACAGGCGTCTCTCGATAGCCATTGCGCGAGGTACTGACGGAAAACGGCTGGACATCAAATGAGAATGATTATATTTTACTAAGCAGTGGATACAATTCAACTATCGCCACTGCCACAGGAAAGCACCGACAGGATCTTGACCGTGTCATGCCCTCATTCTCAAGGAGCCTCACATGCGCTGGTTCAGTAGCTACCGCTTGCACGGTCATAGTCTTGCCCCCAGTCTCCCGCAGCACAGCCTCATCATCAGCATGCGCTGGCCCAGTCGCTGGCGATTGACGCCCGGCGCCACCGTCGTGGTGGAACATCCCAGGCTGGGCCAGCTGGTCAAGCGCCTGCATCGCATCGACGACAACGGCCGCCTGTGGCTACGCGGCGAGCATCCCGACGGCTTGAGCAGCGAGCAGATGGGGCCGGTCTCCCGTCAATGCATCAAGGGCCGTGTCGTCTTCAGCGTGGCGGCAACGCCTTCGTCTCACCAGTTGCGCCACGGCGCCTGATAGCCCCCAGGGCACATCACGCAGACCTTTAACGACGCAGTTCGAAGGTGGCAAGGTCCGTAAAGAAAAGCCTGAAGGCGACACAGCCCGTAGAGAAAGACCCGCAACGTAAAGCCCACAAACGACAACGCCCGCCTCCCATTCGCATGGGGGCGGGCGTTGTCTTGTCAGCGGGGCCAGCAGTTCAGGTGTGGCCCCGAGCGCTTCAGATCACTCTTCCATGAAGGAACGCAGTGACTCGGAGCGTGACGGGTGACGCAGCTTGCGCAGCGCCTTCGCTTCGATCTGACGGATACGCTCACGGGTGACATCGAACTGCTTGCCGACTTCCTCGAGGGTATGGTCGGTGTTCATGTCGATACCGAAGCGCATGCGCAGCACCTTGGCTTCACGTGCGGTCAGGCCGGACAGGATGCCACGGGTCGCTTCGATCAGACCTTCGCCGGTGGCGGAGTCGATCGGCGAGACCATGGTGCCGTCCTCGATGAAGTCACCCAGGTGCGAATCATCATCGTCACCGATCGGCGTCTCCATGGAGATGGGCTCCTTGGCGATCTTGAGTACGCGACGCACCTTGTCTTCCGGCATCTCGAGACGTTCGCCCAGCTCTTCCGGCGTCGGCTCGCGACCCATTTCCTGCAGCATCTGACGCGAGACACGGTTCAGCTTGTTGATGGTCTCGATCATGTGCACCGGAATACGGATGGTGCGCGCCTGGTCCGCGATGGAGCGAGTGATCGCCTGACGGATCCACCAGGTGGCGTAGGTCGAGAACTTGTAACCACGACGGTACTCGAACTTGTCCACGGCCTTCATCAGACCAATGTTGCCTTCCTGGATGAGATCCAGGAACTGCAGACCACGGTTGGTGTACTTCTTGGCGATGGAGATGACCAGACGCAGGTTGGCCTCGACCATTTCCTTCTTGGCACGACGCGCCTTGGCTTCACCGATCGACAGGCGACGGTTCACTTCCTTCAGCTCGCTGACCGGCAGCTGGACCATGTCCTGCTCGAAGGCGATCTTGCGCTGGGCACGCAGCACGTCGGCACGGAACGGCTCGAGCTTGTCGGCGTACTTCTTGCTGCCACCGATGAAGCTGTCGAACCAGTCCATGTCGGACTCGTGGCCCGGGAAGGCCTTGATGAAGCTCTTGCGAGGCACCTTGCCGCGCTTGACGAAGATCTGCAGGATGACCTTTTCCTGCTCGCGCACCTGCTCGACGGACACGCGAACCTGACCGACCAGACGCTCGAAGTGCTTGGGCACCAGCTTGATCGGCGAGAACAGCTCGGCAAGACGATCCTGTTCGGCTTTCGCCTCGGCAGAGCCGGAACCGTACTTCTCGATGGCGGCCTTGGTCGCCTCGTTCTGCTCACGGATCTGCTCGAAGCGGACGCGGGCCAGCTCGGGGTCCGGGCCACCTTCAGAGGCGGAATCGTCGTCTTCGTCTTCGTCGCCTTCGGACTCTTCGCCCTCGGGAATCTCTTCGACTTCCTCGACTTCGACTTCGGCGACACCCGGCACGCCTTCGTCAGGGTCGATGAAACCGGAGAAGAGATCGGACAGACGTCCGCCGTCTTCGCCCAGAGTGCCGTCATAGGCTTCCAGGATGGAGTCGACTGCCCCCGGCAAGAATGCCAGCGACGACATCACCTCACGCGTGCCCTCCTCGATCCGCTTGGCGATCTTGATTTCGCCTTCACGGGTCAGAAGTTCCACGGTGCCCATCTCACGCATGTACATGCGGACGGGGTCGGTGGTGCGCCCCACATCGCTTTCCACCGCGGCGAGGGCGGCAACGGCCTCTTCGGCGGCAGACTCGTCAGTGGAGGAATCAGACATCATCAAGGTATCGGCATCGGGCGCTTCTTCCGCGACCTTGATGCCCATATCGTTGATCATGCTGATGATGTCTTCCACCTGTTCGGGATCAGCGATATCCTCGGGCAGGTGATCGTTGACCTCGGCATAGGTCAGGTAACCCTGTTCCTTGCCGCGCGCGATCAACTCCTTGAGACGCGACTGCTGCTGCGCATTACCAGCCATAGAACCCCTATCTCGACGAAGAAGAATGAAGCACCTGGACGCGACGCGGCTCAGCGAGTGAGCATGGCGCCGGTATAGGGACGAAGAGAGCATCAAGCGCACCAGTATAGCGTGCCATCAGGAGATGCTGCCAGCGGCGTATTTGCCGGACCATCCAGGTGTGTTAGCGTTATCGGTTACGTTGCGGCAGTCCGCATCGGGAGCTACCTCATTAAATAGTGGGCATGAGTGCGTCTTTCAAGGCCATGGGGCGTATTTTCCTGCGCCATCGCCTCAGCTCTCACGGCATTTCCACCATTGTCGGCCTTCCTGGCACCGAGACTGCGTCAGCGCCGTGTTGCCAGCTCCATCAGCAGGGCCATCAGCCGCTGCTTCTCTTCTGCCGACAACTTCTCGCCACGCTTTTCCTTGGCCAGCAAGGCCTGATATTCCGCTTCCGGCGTGGTGCGCGCCTGCTGATGCTGGCAATGCTCCACCAGCCCCTTCAGCTCTTCGCTGCGCACGTCACGCGGAATCAGCAATTCGCGGGCTGCCAGCTGCTCAAGCCTCGGCCCCTGTGCGGTGCCGAGGAAGTGCGCCAACAGCACCTGTGGCGAACGATACTGCCCCGCCTTCAAGAGACGCACCACGTCGTTCAACAGCTGCGCATCCTCGCTGTCGGCCGGCTCGCCCGCGCCTTCGATCCACTCATTGGAGTCAGGCAGCTCGGCGACCAGCTGCGGCTCGTGCACCAGAAGATGCAACAGGCGCGTCAGCATGCTGACCGAGGTGCGCTTCTGAGACCTGGCCGGCGTCGCGCGCGCGGCTTGAGCGCCCTGGCCCGCAGGCATCTCGCCATGCGACTGCCAGTCATCCGGCTGCCAGCCATCGGGCTCGCTGTCGCCGAAGCCGGCATCTGCCATCGCCTCCAGCGACGACCACTCATCCTGCGCGTCACTCAGCGTCGCGCCGTCCTGAGGACTGGCAGCGGGCGTTGAACGCGGTGCCGAATGTGTCGCGCCGGGCTGACGTTGCTGCTGTTGCGAACGCTGCGGTTGCTGAGGGTGCTGACGTAGTTGCTGGTGCTGACGCAGCCGTGCCTGCTGGGCTTCACGCGCCGCGGCGCGCTCCACCAGCATGGCGTCCAGCCGCTCACGCTCCAGACCACTGCGCCGCTCAAGCTCCTTGAGCAGCAGCGAGCGCAGCACCCCTTCGGGCACGCGCGAGATCCACTCCAGCGCTTGGGTCACGAACCGCTCGAGCTGCTCCATGCGCTTGAGGTCGCGTCCTTCCGCGGCCTGCTCGAACAGGAACTCGGAGAGCCCGGAGGCGCAGGTGACACGCTTCTCGAATGCCTCCTGACCCTCGCTGCGCACCAGGGAATCCGGGTCCTCGCCTTCCGGCAGGAACAGGAAGCGCGCCTGACGGCCATCGATCATGACCTCGAGCACGGTCTCCAGCGCGCGGCGCGCCGCCTGCCGACCGGCCTTGTCGCCGTCGAAGCAGAACACCACCTCATCGACCAGGCGATAGAGGCGCTTGAGGTGCTCCTCACTGGTCGCGGTGCCCAGGGTCGCGCAGGCATTGCGAATGCCGTACTGCGCCAGTGCCACCACGTCCATGTAGCCTTCGACGATCAGCATGCGTTCCAGCTTGCGATTCGCCTCACGGGCTTCAAACAGACCGTAGAGCTCGCGTCCCTTGTGGAAGACGGGAGTCTCGGGAGAATTCAGGTATTTGGGCTTGGCGTCGCCCATCACGCGACCGCCGAAGGCGATGGTGCGGCCTTTCCAGTCACGGATCGGGAACATCACGCGATCGCGGAAGCGGTCATAGCGGCGACCGCTTTCCTCGTGATGGATCAGCAGACCGTATTCGATCTGCACATCCTCGCTGACACCCAGCTTGCTCAGGTGATGCTTGAGGTGCTCCCAGCCTTCCGGCGCGAAGCCGATGCCGAAATCACGCATGACCTCACGCGACAGACCACGGCCTTCCAGATACTCACGTGCCGGCTGCGCGGCCGGCTCCGTCAGGCGCTGACGATAGAAGTCCGCGGCCGCCTCGAGCAGATTGACGCCCTCTTCGCGGGCCTGCTCACGACGCTGGCGCTCACGGCGCTCATGCGGACTCTGGTTGCCGCCTTCGCGCGGCACTTCAAGCGCCAGCCGCGAGGCCAACTGTTCGACGGCCTCAGGGAACGGCAGGCGATCGAACTCCATCAGGAACTTGAGGGCACTGCCGCTCGCCCCGCACCCGAAGCAGTGATAGAACTGCTTGTCCGGGATGACGTTGAACGAGGGAGAGTTTTCCTGATGGAACGGGCAGAGGCCGACATAGCTCTTGCCGGCCTTCTTCAGCTGGACGCGCTCACCCACCACCTCGACCACGTCGGTGCGGGCCAGCAGATCGTCAATGAAGCCTTGGGGGATGAGACCAGCCATGATTCGCCAGAAGTCGTGGAAAAACGGACTGACCGCAAGATAGTGTCGGCTCAGCAAAGTGAGCGGCTACCTTCAGGTCAGGCCATTCCTCGAGTTAGCGACATGCGCCAGGCAACGGCACACGGCTCGAGAACAAACGGACCACTAGAGACAAAAACAAGCGGCCACCGTGAGGCAGCCGCTTGGTGTCCTTCCAGAGAGCAGACTATCACTCCCCAAAAGTACGGATCAGTAGAGACGCTCGAAACGCTTGCGCTCACGCTGAACCTTCTTGGCGTGGCGCTTTACAGCGGCCGCCTGCTGACGCTTGCGAACAGCTGTCGGCTTCTCGTAGTGCTCACGACGACGCACTTCGGAAAGAACACCGGCTTTTTCGCAGGAGCGCTTGAAACGGCGCAGGGCGACGTCGAACGGCTCGTTGTCACGTACTTTAACTGAAGGCATTAAACACTCACCTACCTTGAGATCATGAGTTCGGTTTGAACGCACATCCGGTGCAGCCACTCCTCAGGAGCCACCAGCCAGCGACGGTAAACCGCCACCTGCAGGTCGATCCAGCATCAATCAGTCGCCTGCGACACCACCGGTGAGGGTAGCCGTCGCTGGCTGGAATCATGATTCGGGGAGCTTTTGCGGGGTGGTCGGATGCACGACCCAGTCTTGCAGAGTGCCATATTCTAGACACCCGCCCCCGGCTTTGCAAACGCGGAAACCGGAAATCCTCTCTGCCTCAACGCCAGCTGGCGCGACACCCGTGCTCACAGCCAGTAGAATGTCGCGCATTCACGGCACACACGCCTCTCGGGCTCGCTCAGGCAGCCTCGCTGGCCGTGCCGCCCTCTACTTCTGATATTTCCTGAGAGTCAGCCATGCGTGTGCTCGGCATCGAGACTTCCTGCGACGAGACCGGCGTCGCCATCTACGACACGGACCAGGGCCTGCTTGCAGATGCCCTCTACAGCCAGATCGCCATGCACGCCGAGTTCGGCGGCGTGGTGCCGGAACTGGCGTCGCGTGATCACACTCGCAAGCTGCTGCCGCTGATCCAGCAGGTGATGGATGAGGCGCAGCTGAAGGCCGCTGACATCGATGCCATCACCTATACCGCAGGCCCGGGCCTGGTCGGCGCACTGATGGTCGGCGCGTCCACCGCACACGGGCTTGCCAAGGCATGGGGAGTGCCGGTGCTCGGCGTCCACCACATGGAAGGCCACCTGCTGGCGCCAATGCTGGAAGACGATGCACCGGAATTCCCCTTCGTGGCGCTGCTGGTCTCCGGCGGACACACCCAGCTGGTCGCGGTGCGCGGACTGGGCGAATACGAGCTGCTCGGCGAGTCCGTGGATGACGCCGCCGGCGAAGCCTTCGACAAGGCCGCCAAGATGCTGGAACTGCCCTACCCCGGTGGCCCGCAGGTCGCGAAGCTGGCCGAACAGGGCGACCCCAAACGCTATCGCTTCCCGCGCCCGATGACGGACCGCCCGGGCCTCGACTTCAGCTTCTCCGGCCTCAAGACCCACACCATGGTCACGCTCAAGAAGGCCAAGGCTGCGGACGACCTGGATGAGCAGCACTGCGCCGATATCGCACGCGCCTTCGAGGAAGCCGTGGTCGACACCCTGGTCATCAAGTGTCGTCGCGCGCTGGACCAGACCGGTCTCAAACGCCTGGTCGTCGCCGGCGGCGTGAGTGCCAACACCCGTCTGCGTGAGCGTCTGAGCCATGAGCTGACCAAGCGCAATGCCCGCGCCTACTACCCGCGTGGCCGCTTCTGCACCGACAACGGCGCGATGATCGCCTACGTGGGCGCGCAGCGCCTGAATGCCGGCGAGCAGGACACCGGCCCGATGAAGGCCGTGCCGCGCTGGCCGCTGGACAGCCTGGCGGCCCCGAGCACAGCGCAGGACTGAGCCCTGCCAGACGCCAGTACCCTGCCCCTCAACAACAACGCCCTGCCGATTCTCATCGGCAGGGCGTTGTTGTTGAGGGGCAGGTCACACTCACCGCCGGACACTGACACCGGCAACGTGGCGCCTGATGGTGTCAGACCGAGACATCAGAGAGCAGTGTCAGACCGTGGCATCGGCGCGAGAGATCATGCGGCAACGCCAGCTGAAGTCCACCGGCCATAGCGGCTGTTGTTCGGCGCGCCCGGCGGCCACGAACGCCTTCCAAAGCGAAGCGTAATCCTCTCCGGAGACGGGGTGGCGCTCTTCGCCGAACGACTCGGCCAGCGGCAGCAGCACGAAGGCATTGCGATCGACCTCATCGCGCGGCAGCATCACGCCATCGACCTCCCCGGTCAGGGTACCGACGGTCAGCAGGTCCAGATCCAGGGTGCGTGGACTGAACTTGGCGCTGTTCTTGAGGCGACCATTGGCCAGCTCGAGCTGCTTGCACCAAGCCTGCAATTCGCCGACGCTCCAGTCACTCTCGAAACCTGCGACCAGGTTGAGGAAGTTGCGCCCGTCGACGAAGCCCACCGGCTCGCTCTCGTAGACGGAGGACAGCGTCAGGTTGCCGAAGGTCGCCTCCAGCGCATCCAGGCAGACCCGCACATGATGCTCGCGCTCGATATTGCTACCGATGGAGATCAGTACCAGACTCATGCCGGCGCATCCGAGACGGTCTCGAGGCTGCCGCGCACGATGCGCACGCCAACGGCGGCGGCTTCCGGCACGGCGCCCGGCTTGCGCACCGTCATGGTCAGCCAGGGAATGCCGAACTCTTCACGCAGCAGCGCTGCCAGGCGCTCGGCGAAGGTTTCCACCAGCTCGAAGTGGCTCTCTTCGGCGAAGGTCTGGATGCGCGCACTGATGGCGGCGTAGTCCAGGGTGTGCGTCAGGTCATCGTCGGCAGCTGCGGCACGAATATCCGTGGCCATTTCCAGATCCATCACCAGACGCTGGCGAATGGTACGCTCCCAGTCATAGACCCCAATCACGGTTTCCACGGCCAGAGCCTCGATCAGCACACGATCCACGGCGTTACCTCTATGCTTGTCGAATGAACGAATAAAAACGACGCCCAAGGCCCCGCCATCATGCGACTGATTCTACTGCACCCGGCCCCTGCTTGGCCAAGCTGCCTGCCCCTCTCTCCCTGCCTGTGTGCGACACCTCGGGCACGCAACGAGTCGACATCATGCTGACAGGCCTGATCGAGTGGGCCGCGCAACTAGCCAGCTGGCAACAGTTGAGCCTGCTGATGGCCGTGGCCTATGCCAGCGGTTCGGTGCTGGGCGCGGTGTGGATCTGTCAGCGACTGGGGCTGGCCGACCCACGCCTGGCGGGGTCCTTCAACCCGGGCTTCTCCAATGTGCTGCGATTGCATGGCGCGCTGCCCGCCGCTCTGGTGCTGGTCTTCGATGCTACCAAGGGCATGCCGGCACTCTGGCTGGGGCTGGCGCTCTCGCTGCCGCCCTGGGCACTGGGGTTGATCGGACTGGCCGTGCTGATCGGCCACAGCCTGCCGCTGTGGCACCGCGGCCATCGCGGCGGCAAGGCCGTGGCCGCTGCCTTTGGCGTGCTGCTGATGCTGGCGCCGGGCGTCGCCTTGAGCTGCGCCGCGCTGTGGGTCGGGCTGGCCTGGCGACTGCGCACGGCGGCCATCGCCTCGCTGGTGGCCGGCCTGGCGGCACCCCTGTTCAGCCTGTGGCTGGCGCCGCAGATGAGCGGCGTGATTCTGGTCTTCGCCAGCCTGATCGTGATTCGTCATGCGCTGAATCTGCGCCGCCTGAGCGATGGCAGCGAGCCGCGCCTGTAAGCATGTTTTGCTCACACGCTGCGCTCCGCTCATGGAAACACGCTCTGCCCATAAACAGCACGCTCCGCCTCACAAAACCCTTCCTGATGCCACGACGCAAAAGCCCCGGCGCAGGACCGGGGCTTTCGGGGTCATATACTCGGATCATTTGCTCAGAGCAGGTGCTCAGGCCAGGTGCTCAGCAGCGGGCAGGTGATCAGTGACTGTGTCCGCAGCCGCAATGAGGCGCGTGCACTTCCGGCATGGCCTGCCATTCGCTCAGCGCCTGCTCGATGGCCTGCTGGCGCTGCTCGCTGAGCGCACGCCCGATCTCCGCCCCTTTCAGGCCCTGTTCGACCAGAGACTGCGGCGACACCGCCGTCGCGGCTTGCCAGACGGCATTGCCCAACCGTGCCAGCCCCTTGTCCTCGACCGCCAGCAGGGCCACCAGCACCGACTGGCGCTCGCCACGCCGCCAGGCATCGACACCATCCAGCCAGGCCTTGAGGTCTGCTGCGCTCACGCCACCTTCCCGCCGCGAGGCCTCGTTCAATTCCCGGCACAGACGCGCCTGCTGGGCGGCGTCACGCACGGCGCTGGGCAGGCGCAAGTCCTGCGCCAGGGCATCGATCTCGTCGCGTGACAGGTGCTCCACCAGGCGCGCCATACGCCAGCAGACCATCTCCGCCTCATCGACCAGCTGACGCGGCAGGCGGTCCAGACGCGCCAGTGCCGCTGCGAGCTGCTCGGCATCGCGGGTCAGCGGCGGCATCAGCACCGCCAGCGCCCCCAGCTCATCGAGCAGCTGGAAGTAGGCTTCGGGACTGGCCTCGCCCAGCGCCTTCTCGGTCTCCTTCCAGACCCGCTCGGCCACCAGATGCGAGACCTCGCCGCTCTCGACCATGGCAACCATCATCTGCCGTGTCTCCTCCGCGACCGTGAAGCCGAGCCCCTGATAGCGCGCCAGAAAGCGTGCCACGCGCAATACGCGCAGCGGGTCTTCGCTGAAGGCGCTCGAGACATGACGCAACACGCGCGCCTCGAGATCCGCCAGGCCACCGTAGGGGTCGATCACCTCGCCCTGCCCCGGCGTGCTGTCGAGCGGCTCGGCCATGGCATTGATGGTCAGGTCGCGACGAATGAGGTCCTCTTCCAGCGTCACATCGGGGCTGGCATGCACGCTGAAGCCGACATACCCGTGGCCGGACTTGCGCTCGGTACGCGCCAGCGCGTACTCCTCCTGGGTCTGCGGATGCAGGAAGACCGGGAAGTCCCGCCCGACCGGCCGGAAGCCACGCGCCTGCATGTCTTCCACCGTCGCGCCCACCACCACGAAGTCACACTCGTGCCACGGCCAACCCAGGCGCGCATCACGCACCGCGCCGCCCACGCGATAGACCTCAAGCCCGCTCAACAGGCGGTCACGCGAATCGGTCAGTGAAGAAGGCGTCGTCTGAGTCATGCGAATGTCCTTGCCCTGCGGCACGAGATACAAAGCTGAATGAGGAAAGCGAGGAAGTAAGGCCAGTGATGGCAGTCACGTGCAGGCGGCGTCAGCTACCGCTCTCGACGTCATCGCCATGCGTCAGTTGGTACTGGGTAAAGCCACCATCGAGGGAATAGACCTTCTCGAAGCCCTGCCCCGCCAGCCAGGCGGCGGCCTGCTGACTGGAATGGCCGTGATAGCAGACCACCACCAGCGGCTTGTCGCGCGGGGTGTCTTCCAGGATGGCAGCGGCACTGGCGTTGTCCAGATGACGGCTGCCCGGGATACGCCCCTGCGTGAAGCTGAGCGGATCGCGGATATCGAGTACCACGAGCGACGGGTCGCGTTGGCGCCAGTCACTGAGGGTTGCGAGATCAAGATGTTCGAAACTCATGCGGACTCCGCTTGTTGAGTAAGGGAAAGGCATTCGCCAGCGACGGCAGACCTGCTGTCACTGGCGACGGGAGGGCGCTCAGCGCGAGGTCAGCGCCGGCTCGAAGACGCGCTCTTCCGTCTCGAGATTGAGCGCCGTCAGGCCACCGCCCCACACGCAGCCGGTGTCCAGCGCCTCGACATCCTGACGCGCCGCCGGCGTCTCGCCTTCCAGAGCAGCCCAGTGACCGAACAGCAGGCGCGGCGAATCATCCCAGGCCCCTTCGGGACGCGGATACTGGAACCAGGGACGGCACCCCTCCGGCGCGCTGTCCAGTCCTTCCTTGGCCGCGAAATCCAGTCGGCCATCACTGTGCAGAAAGCGCATGCGCGTGAAGACATTGACGATGCAGCGCAGGCGCGGCGTGCCTTCGAGATCCTCCTGCCAGCGGTCCGGCGTATTGCCGTACATCTCGCCGAGAAAGCCTCGATAGTCGTCGCCCGCCAGCACGGCGTGCGCTTCGCGGGCATAACCGGCCGCCTGGTCCAGCGTCCAGCTCGGCAACACGCCGGCATGGCTCATCACCGTGCGGCGATTGCCGACCAGCGCATCCACCATCAGCGGCTGACGACGCAGCCAGTCCAGCAGCTCCTCACGGTCCGGCGCCTCGAGAATCGGCGTCAGCGTATCGGAGCGCTTGTGGCGGCTGAAGCCCTCAGCCACCGCCAGCAGGTGGAGGTCATGGTTGCCCAGCACCACCCGCGCATCATCGCCCAGCGACTTGACCAGACGCAGGCACTCCAGCGAGCCCGGCCCGCGATTGACCAGGTCTCCCGCCAGCCACAGCACATCGCGCCCCGGCGTGAAATCGAGGCGCTGCAACAGAAGTTCGAACTCTTGATGGCAGCCCTGCAAATCGCCAATCGCCCACTGCGTCATGCCCACTCCCTGACCGCCGTGGCGGCCTGACTTGCTGTCTTGAATACGAAACGCTGCGTCACGCGGCCACCCTAGTGAACCTGATGCGGACCGGCGAGACGGAACGGTGCGATGGCGACCTCGAAGGTGCGCGCATGGGTCGCGTCACAGAAGGTATAGGCCCCCTGCATCACGCCGACCGGCATGTCGAGCACGGCGCGCGAGGTATAGCGAAAGCTCTCGCCGGGCGCGATCAGCGGCTGCTTGCCGACCACGCCCTTGCCACGCACTTCCTGCTCATCGCCGCTGCCCTGGGTGATCTTCCAGTAGCGCGCCAGCAGCTGCACGGTCTCATCCGTCCCGTTGTGCACGGTGATGGTGTAGCGGAACACGTGTCGGTTCTCGCTCGGACGACTCTCGTCGGCGCAGTACTCGGGTACGGCGTCGATACGGATGTCCGCCACGCTACTCATGCGTCGTGGTCGCTGGCGTTGCGGGCGTCGCCCTTGGCATCGCTCTCGGCATCGAGGCGCTCGCCACTGTCACTATTCCCATCACTACCACTGGCACTGTCGGCTGCCGGCGCACCGTGGCCGACATTGCTGCGTGGACGCTTCTTCGGTGCCTTGTCGGCCTTGTCCACCGTCATGCCCTGCTCACTGAGGTGGTTGCTGATCATCACCAGCTCAGCGACGGTCAGTGTCTGCGGACGACGCGAGGGATCGATGCCCAGCGCGGTCAGCTGGTCGGCATCGATGCGGCCCTTGAAGTTGTTGCGCAGCGTCTTGCGGCGCTGGGAGAAGGCTTCGCGCACGATGACGGCGAGCAGCTTCTCGTCCTTGGCCGGATGCGGCAATTCACGGTGCGGCACCAGACGCACGATGGCGGAATCCACCTTCGGCGCCGGGAAGAAGGCGCTCGGCGGCACCAGGAACAGATTTTCCACCGCGCAGTAATACTGGGTCATCACCGACAGGCGGCCCCAGTCGGTGCCACCCGGCTCGGCGGCCAGACGCTCGACGACTTCCTTCTGCAGCATGAAGTGCATGTCGGAGATTGCGCCGCGTGCTTCCAGCAGGTGGAAGATCAGCGGGGTGGAGATGTTGTACGGCAGGTTGCCGACCACGCGCAGTGCCGGGCCATCACCGACCAGCTCCGGGAAGTCGAAACGCAGGGCATCGCCTTCGTGGATCACGAAGTCCGGGTAGTTGAAGAACTGCACGCGCAGACCCGGGATGAGGTCACGGTCCAGCTCGATGACTTCCAGCTTGCCTGCCGCTTCCAGCAGCGGGCCGGTCAAGGCACCCTGCCCCGGGCCGATCTCGACCAGGCGCTCGCCTTCCGCGGGACGAATGGCATTCACGATGCGAGAGATGACGCCAAGGTCCTGCAGAAAGTTCTGACCGAAACGCTTGCGAGCACGATGCGCGGGGAAATGTTGGGACATGGGACTGACCTTCCTCCTGGGAATCCGTCGGGATTCCCGACAACAAGACGCCGCCATGGCCTGCAGGGACACAGGCAGACCGGGGCGGCGAGACCATCCTCGATGGTCGAATGACTGGGGTAGCGAGACGCCACGCGGTGGCGCACGCCTGACGTGCCGCCATGCGGTCACGCCCGAGTGATGCGGGGATTATCTCAGGCTCGCGCGGCGGCTGCCATCTCGATGGCGACACGCACGGCCTGCAACAGGCTGCCGACGTCGGCACGCCCGCTGCCGGCAAGGTCCAGCGCCGTGCCGTGATCCACGGAGGTACGCACGATCGGCAGGCCCAGCGTGATGTTGGCGGCTTCACCGAAGCCGGCATACTTGAGCACCGGCAGGCCCTGGTCGTGGTACATCGCCAGTACCGCATCCACGCCCTCCAGATGCCGCGGCGTGAACAGGGTATCGGCCGGCAGCGGGCCATCCAGCTGCATGCCGGTCGCGCGCAGGGCGTCGAGCGTCGGGGAGATCACCTCGATCTCCTCATGCCCCAGATGCCCGCCCTCGCCGGCATGCGGATTGAGCCCGCACACCGCGATGCGCGGCGCGGCACAGCCGAAGTAGCGCGTCAGGTCCTTGGCGAGGATCTTCATCACCCGCGTCAGGCCCTCGGGCGTGATGGCATCGGCCACCTCGCGCAGCGGCAGGTGCGTGGTGGCCAGCGCCACCCGCAGCCCGGGGCACGCCAGCATCATGACCACTTCCTCGACCCCGCAGGCATCGCGCAGGTATTCGGTGTGGCCGGTGAAGCCCGCATGCCCGGCCTCGATCACGGCGGCCTTGGACAGCGGCGCCGTCACCATCGCGCTGGCATGCCCCGCCTGGCAGGCGGCGATGGCGACATCCAGCATCGCCAGCACATGATCGCCATTGCGCGCATCGATCACGCCCGGCTCGCTGGGCACTGCCAGCGGCACCGGCCACACGGCCAGCTCACCATTGCGGGCCGGCGGCAGCGGGTCACCCGGCGCCAGCTCATGCACCACCAGCGGCAGTCTCAGCAGGCGGGCACGACTGACCAGCAAGGCGGGGTCCGCCACGGCGACCAGCTGCGCGGGGAACGCTTCCGCCTGACCGGCCAGCATGACCAGAAGTTCCGGGCCGATACCCGCCGGCTCACCGGCGGTCAGGGCGATGATGTCGGGCGCAATCTCTTCGCGACGATTCATGACGGTGTCTCGCTGCTCCACTCGGACTTACTGCTCATCGAGACGGTTGTCGACATAGGCCTCGGCACGCACCTGCTGCTGCCAGGCTTCGAGCTCATCATTGAGCTTGCGCTGGAACAGGGTCTTGCGCACCTTGTCACGCTGGCTGGAGTTGGTCACATCCTGCTGGCGACGCTCCTCGACTTCGATGATGTGGTAGCCGAAGCGGCTCTTGACCGGCTGGCTGATCTCGCCCACGTCCAGACCATTCATGGCTGTCTCGAAGGAGGAGACCGTCTGGCCCGGGCTGACCCAGCCCAGCTCGCCGCCCTTGAGAGAGCTGCCCTTGTCGTCGCTGAATTCCTGAGCCAGCGCGGCGAAATCCTCGCCTCCCAGCAGACGGCGGCGAATGGACTCGGCACGCTCAAGCGCCTGCTGATCGCTGAGGTTCGGGTTGGGCTGGATCAGGATGTGGCGTGCGCGCGTCTGGGAGATCAACGCCTTGCCCGCGCCACGCTTCTCGATCAGCTTGACGAGGTGATAACCGCTGGCACTGCGCAGCGGCTCGGAGACCTGACCGGCCTGCATGTTCGGAATGACATCGGCGAACACCGTCGGCAGCTCACCGCCGGAACGCCAGCCGAGATCACCGCCGCTCAGTGCCTGACTGCCGGCGGATTCGGCGGCAGCCAGCTGGGCGAAATCGGTGCCCTGCTCGATCTGCTGACGCAGGCTGTCGGCCTTGGCGCGCGCGGCCTTGACCTGATCCGGCGTCGGCTCCTGGGGCAGTGCCACCAGCAGGTGGGCCAGATGGTACTGGACGTCGCTGCCGACATTCTGCTGGTTGAGATAGCGGTCTATCTCACGATCGGAGATCCGCACCCGGCTGGCGACGCTGCGCTGCTGGATCTGCTGCACCAGCAGCTCACGACGCACCTGATCGCGCACCTGGGCCAGTGACATGCCATCCTGCTCGAGCTTGTCCGCGAAGGCTTCCAGGCTCATGCCGTTGTCCTTGGCGATGCCGCGCAGGGTGGCGTTGAGCTGGGTGTCATCGATGCTGAGATTGGCCTGCTCCGCCAGCTGCAGCTGAATCTGCTCGTTGACCATACGATCAAGAACCTGACGCTCCAGCACGTCGCGCGGCGGCAGGTTGATGCCACGGCTCTGCAACTGCTGACTCGCCTGGGTGACGCGCTGCTCCATGTCGCTTTGCATGATGGCGTCCTTGTTGACCACGGCAACCACGCGGTCGAGCAACTCGGCGGCACCGGCCGGCAGACTCGCCAGCACAAATGCCAGCCCCAGCGGGGCAATCAGGGTCTTGCGCATCACATGTTCTCTCGGCGTAAAAATGTTGATGGCGCCACCCTGCGGCGGCGCCTTGGCGTCATTCACGGCCTGGCGCGGCGACTCAGAAGCCCGCGTTGCGATAGCCCGGTACGGCCTGTTCCAGGTAGCTGTCAGCACTCTGGCCAACGCCTCCCAAGCCCTTGAATTCAAAGGTCAGGAAGATGCCATTCTTCTCTTCGTCATCCGAGATGGTGTTGGCGGTGTCGTTGTCATCCTGCCATTCACGCCAGGTGACCTGCACGCCGTAGCAGCAATCGTTGTACTGCACGCCCAACACCTTCTCCAGTGAACGGGAATTGGTGCTGTCATACATGTAGCGGCCCAGCAGCGACCAGCTCTCGCTCATCGGCGTCGCGAAGGAGAAATCCCACTCGTTGCGGGTATAGCCCAGCACGTCATCCGCGTCCTCATCGTCGTAAGGCACGAAGCCTTCGATCTCACGATTGAAGCCAAAGTTCAGTACCGTGCCTTGTTCCGCGCGATAACGCAGCGAGGTCTGGGCACTTTCGGTCACGCCACGATCGAAATCCTGGAACACGGCCTGGGAGGCGGTCCACTGGTCGTTGAGCACCACATCGGCCTGGAAGACCACCGGCGAGCGGTCACGCGTCGCACGATAGTAGTCGGAGTAGCTGTCGAAGTCGGAGCGTGAGGTCTTGTCCGGATCACCGTCCATGTCGATGTTGCGGTCCGACAGGTAGCTCGACTGGCCGACACCCAGCTTGAGGCGTTCACGGCCGCTTTCACCGCTGATGAAGCGTGACGACACGCCGTAGGAGACCTTGTTGGTATCGCCGACCCGGTCACCCCCGCTGAAGCGGTACGGCGACCACAGCTGATTCCAGCTGAAGGCGTCTTCCGAGGTGTCGAAGTCGGGCAGATCGGACTGGTCGACCTCCGGCACGTAGGCGTAATAGAGGCGCGGCTCCAGTGTCTGGGTATAGCCGTCGCCGAACCATTCGGTCTCGCGATCGAAGATCAGGCCGCTGTCCAGTGACAGCACCGGGATGGTGGCGGACGGGCTGGTGCTGCGGTCGGTCTCGCGGTCACCGTAGTCCAGGCTGTATGACAGGCTGACCAGCTGCGCGCGCGGCTCGATGAAGCTCCAGCTCTGATCGCTGCGCCAGCCCAGCGCCGGCGCCAGACGCAGGCGCGAACCATTGGCGGCCTGGTCTTCGTCGATGTCGGTATCCGTCTCATCGACATCACGCCAGAAGTAGGTCGCGTTGGAATTCCACTCTTCGTAGAAGCCGTTGGACTGACTCCAGCGGCCATCCGCGGTCAGGCTCGGCAGACGGTAGAACGGCTTGTCATCGTTATCCAGCGGGTAGTCCATGCGCTGGTAGCCCTGCGCCTTGAACTGCAGGTCCCAGACATCGCCGTGGTAATCGAGCTGTGCCAGACGCTCGAGGCTATCGGTTTCCGTTTCCCCGAAATTGCGCCCGAAGTCGTCGAAATAATTGCCGTCGGAGGCGGCGCCGTACTTCAACTGGTAGTCGGTACGGGCATCATAGCGGCCAGCATGCTGGTAGTTGATGTACCAGCGGTCCTCGCCGATCAGATCTTCCTCGTCATCGTCGGGGTCGCTGCCGCCATCGTCATCGGCGAGCCAGGCACCCTCGATGCTGCCTTCCTCGCCACGCGGCAATAGATAGCGGAACTCGCCTTCCAGCATCTCGCCACGCTCGGAGATGTAACGCGGCGTGAGGGTGGCATCGTAATTGGGGGCCAGATTCAAGTAGATCGGCTGGGCGTAATCGAAGCCGCTGGAGCTGGTGTAGCTGAACTGCGGCCACAGCAGGCCCGTGTGGCGACGGTCATCGACCGGGAAGCGCACGTAGGGCCAGTAGAAGACCGGCACGCCGCCCATTTCCATGCGCGCATGCTTGGCCGTTCCCCAGCCGGAGTCCTGATCGATGGTGATGTCGCTGCCGACCAGACGCCACAGGCTGTTGCCCGGCTCGCAGGAGGTGAAGCTGGCATCCTTCAGGCGGTAGCGACCATCCTCGAGACGCGCCAGCTGCACTGCGTCGCCGCGCACGTGCTGCTCATGAAAGACGTAGTGACCGTTGTCGACGCTGGCCGCATCGCTGTTGAGCGAGACCCGCGCGTCGTCGCCGCGCAGCAGGACTCCGGGCTGGCGATAGGTGACAGGCCCCTTGGCAGTGGCGGTGTCACGCGCCTCGTTGACGCTGACCTCGGGCGATTCCAGCTGGGAATCGCCGCGGCGCAGCACCACCTCCCCCATCAGGGTGGCGACGCCATCGTTGCCGTAGTTGGCCTTGTCGGCCGAGGTCGTGACCTGCTCCGGCGTGTCGCCCGCCTCGATACGGTAGGCCGGCGTGACATAGCGCCCGGAGCACAGCTTGCCCTGCGGCACCTCATCATAGGGCTGCCAGTCGAGCTGACTGGCTGACAGGGGCTCGGGCGGAGCGGCCTGTGCCATCAGAGGGGCGCCGGCGGCCAGAGGCGCCAAGGTCCACAACAGACGGAAAACCAGTGGCTTGAGCTGCCAGACCGGGCGGTCATCGCCCAATCGGGCTATCGGTGCCTGCCGGGAATGAGCAGACAGAGAGGGAGTCGCGAAGCGACGCTGACGTCGCCCGGGAGCGGTCGTCGGCTTGCCCGGATGGGATGAATGGCTGCGCTGGGCCATGGCTGCTCTGTGTCCTTGGCTGGGGGAATCGGTATTATACAGGCCCAGCAACCGGCCTTCCTGCTTGCCGGTTCCGCCTGCCTTCTCGTCACCACACGACAGCATGCGGGGCCGCGGCACAGGCGTCAACTGACAGCCGGCCCCGCGCACACGCCGACAGGAGCCCAAGCCCCATGACATCCGACGCCCGCCGCCAGGCGCTGCACGCCTGGGCCGCCGCCCGCCACGACCTCACACCAGAGGCCGTGCGCATGAGCGCCGTGGCTGACGACGCCAGCTTCCGCCGCTATTTCCGTCTGCACCTCGAGGAACTCGATCCGGCCACGCCGGCGCGCATCCTGATGGACGCCCCGCCCGAGAAGGAAGACAGCCACGGCTTCGTCGCCATCGCCCGCCAATGGCGCGACGCCGGCCTGCCGCTTCCCGAGGTCTTCGCCTTCGACGAGGCACTCGGCTTTCTGGAGCTGGAAGACCTCGGCGACACCCCGCTGATGACCGCCCTGACCAGCACCGAGCACGCCGACCACTACTATGGCGAAGCCATCGGGCTGCTCGAGCAGCTGCATCAACTGCCGCCCGGCAACCTGCCTGCCTATGACGACGCCCGCCTGTCCGCCGAACTGGAGCTGTTTCCGGAGTGGTGTCTCGGCCAGCTGCTCGACATGCCGCATGACCGCCGCTACGCCGCCTGGAACAAGCTGACGGGGCAATTGCTCGCGGCCGCCAGCGCGCAACCGGTGGTGAGCGTGCATCGCGACTTCCATGCCCAGAACCTGTTCCTGCATCAGTCGGCATCCCAGCACCAGACCCGGCTGTGGATCATCGATTTTCAAGACGCCGTCAGCGGCCCCGAGAACTACGACCTGATCTCGCTGCTGCGTGACCGTCACTGGCGCTGGCCGGAACCCGCCATGGCGCGCTGGATCGAGCAGGCGCGTCTGGCCGCCTTGCCACGCTACGCCGCGGCCGGCCTGCCGGCACCGAGCCCGCTGGAATACCGCCAGAGCGTCGAACGCATGGGCGTGCAGCGCAATCTCAAGATTCTCGGCATCTTCGCGCGCCTGACACTGCGGGACGCCAAGCCTCGCTACCTGACGCTGATGCCGCGCTTCCTCGGTCACCTGCGCGAAGGTCTGGCCTTCTGCCCGGAACTGATCTCCTTCACCCACTGGCTGGATGAGGTGCTGACGCCGGCGCTGTCGCTGCGGCTGGCCGAGGAATGCGAGGCGCGCGATCTGCGCCTCGCCAATGGCGAGCGCCCCGAGATCAACCTCGATGATTACGATGAGCTGGCGGCACTCGCCGATCGCGCCGCCCGCCTGCAACGCAATGCGGCCGCCGCTGACACCGCGAAGAGCGCTGCGGCAAGTGGGGAAAGCAAGGAAAGTGGGGAAAGCAAGGAAAGCGCAGCAAATGCCGATAACCAGCCGGGGAGCCACTGATGCGCGCGATGATTCTAGCGGCCGGTTTCGGCACGCGCATGCGCCCGCTGACCGACCACACCCCCAAGCCGTTGCTGGAAGTCGCCGGGCTGCCGTTGCTGGAGCACCATCTGCTGCGTCTGGAAGCGATCGATGTGGACAAGGTCGTCATCAATGTCGGCCACCTGGCCGACAGGATTCTGAGCCACTTCGCCGCGAAGCCGAATGCCAAGGGCCAGCTCGAGGCTTGCTGGCAGGGCCGCAAGCGCTCCCTGACGCTGATCTTCTCGCGCGAGGAGACGCCGCTGGAAACCGGCGGCGGCATCGCTCGCGCCCTGTCACTCTCCGATGCGCTGACGCAGGACGCAGGCGATGACACGCCCTTCCTGCTGATCAATGGCGATGTCTGGTGTGACGTCGACCTCACGCTGCTGACCATCCAGGCGCTGGCGAGCCATTCACTGGCCCCGCTTGCCGACCAGCCGCAGGCGCTGGCGGGTCTGGTGCTGGTGGATAACCCGCCACATCATCCCGAGGGAGACTTCCTGCTCACCCCGACGGGGATAGTGAAGGATGAAGCCGGCGCCGAGAGCGACGAACAGGACGAGAAGGAAGAGAAAGACGAGCAGGAAGAGCAGGCCGGCACCCACCTGACCTTCTCCGGTGTGTCGTGGCTGTCACCACGCCTGATCCGCCGCGCCATTGCCGAGACACCGGCCTATCAAGGCCCCGACAGCGTCTTCAAGCTGGCGCCGCTGCTGCGTGATGCCATGCAGCATGGCGAGGTGCGCGGCCTGCATCATCGCGGCGCCTGGATCGATGTCGGCACCCCACAGCGTCTGGCCGAGCTGGATGAGCTGCTGAGCCACGCCAGGGCCTGAGCCAGCGCGATATAAGCTCAGCGCTGGACGTTCCTCCGGGCACGGCGATGACAATGCTACCCTGTGCGCCATCGTGCTCACCGCGCCCTTATTCCTGTAGCCCCTGGCCTTTATAGCCACTAGCTCCGGGCCGGTGGCGCATCAACGACTTATCAGAAGGAGAAGTTCCGACATGGCAATGAACGCCAGCATCAAATGGACCGATGGTCGCCAGTTCCTCGCCGAATCCGGCAGCGGCCACAGCGTGGTCATGGACGGCAATCCGGACAACGGCGGTCGCAACACCGGTCCGCGTCCGATGGAAATGCTGTTGATGGGTCTGGGCGGCTGCACCAGCTTCGATGTCATCCAGATTCTGGAAAAGGCCCGCCAGCAGGTCACTGACTGTCACGCCGAACTGAGCGCCGAGCGCGCCGATAGCGTGCCGAGCGTGTTCACGAAGATTCACGTCAAGTTCGTGGTCACCGGTCGCAACCTCAAGGAATCCCAGGTCAAGCGTGCCGTCGAGCTGTCCGCCGAGAAGTACTGCAGCGCCTCCCTGATGCTGAGCGCCGGGGGTGTCGAGATCACTTACTCCTACGAAGTCATCGACATCGCGGCCTGATCAAGCCTCGCCCTCCCGCCGCTCAAGGCCCCGCCGACGGCGGGAGGGAGCGCACCACTGACGACGTCTCGCCAGGATCGGCGGGAATTGTCGCTGGCGTGTCAGGCCTGCCTGTGCATAATACGCCCCTCAAACCGGTCGTCTCACCGGTCGTCTCGTGGCAAAGATGGCATGCAATGCTCCCTGTGAGTCATGCTGCCAGCGCTCGGGACGTGCCTTTCGAGATGTCCTCTTCGGCCCGATGCCTGCCTCTGCTCCATTGCAATGGCGCATCGGATGTCATACCACCCTCCCATTTCAAGGAGGCCTGGACGTGAGCGATCAACTCCGCCTTCACGGGTTCAACAACCTCACCAGTTCGTTGAGCTTCAATATCTACGACATCTGCTACGCGCAGACCGAAGAGCAGCGCACGGCGTATATCGATTATATCGATGAGCTCTACAATGCCGAGCGTCTTACCCAGATCCTCAAGGATGTCACCAACATCATCGGTGCCCACGTGCTGAACATCGCACGCCAGGACTATGAGCCGCATGGTGCCAGCGTGACCATCCTGATCGCCGAGCACGAGCTGGAAGAGCAGGACGTGTCCCAGACCGCGCCGGGCCCGGGCCCGCTGCCGGAAACGGTCGTCGGCCATCTGGACAAGTCTCACGTCACGGTGCACACCTATCCCGAGTCCCACCCGGACAACGGCATCAGCACCTTCCGTCTGGATATCGATGTCTCGACCTGTGGCATGATCAGCCCGCTGAAGGCGCTGAACTATCTGATCCACAGCTTCGATTCCGATATCGTGACCATGGACTACCGCGTGCGTGGCTTCACGCGCGACGTGGATGGCAAGAAGCTGTTCATCGATCACGACATCACCTCCATCCAGGATTACCTGGCGGAAGACACCAAGCGTGCCTACCAGATGGTCGATGTGAACGTGTATCAAGAGAACATGTTCCACACCAAGATGCTGCTCAAGGACTTCGAACTGGACAACTACCTCTTCGGCACCTCGCGTCGCGAGCTGACCTTCGAGGAAGCCACCAACATCGAAGGCCGCCTGCGTCGTGAAATGCTCGAGATCTTCTACTCGCGCAACTTCGACTGATCATCATCTGCGTCATGCACGGCAGTCGCAGCGCCTGTGCCTGCTTGCCTGAGGCCTGATGACAGTCCGAAAAAAGCCCCTGACACCTCACGGTGTCAGGGGCTTTTTGTTGCCTGCCGGCTCAACGATCGCCGGCGGGGCCCTCCCTGTCTGGCGGAGCGGCATCCCCCAGGCGCTGTTCCATCTCCTCATTCACCTGGCGATGCAGCGCCTCGCGGTGGCGCTCGCGCTCAGCCAGCGACTCACCCCGCTCCTGCGCGACCTGATCCAGCCGCTCACGCAGCTCGCGCACTTCCGTCGTCAGCTCGCTGATCTGATGATAGAGCGCCCGCGTCATGTCGCGCTGAGCACGCGCCGCCCGGGCCTCCTGCTCGCTGTCATCCTCGATGAAGATCGAGCTGATATAGGCGGCGAAACTCCCGAACAGCCCCACGCCCCCGACCATCAGCAGCACCGCCACCACGCGACCGAGCGTCGTGATGGGATAGTAGTCGCCATAACCGACGGTGGTCACCGTCACCACCGCCCACCACAGCGCTTCCTCTGCGGTATTGATGGGGCTGTCGGGATTGGGTGTCTCCACCATCAGCATGGTCAGGGCACCGAACACCACCAGCAGCACCGTGGCGGTGGCCGCCGAGGCGAAGACCCCCTCGGCCCGGTTGCGAAACAGCAGCTTCCAGATCATTTCCATCGACTTGATGGCGCGCAGAACCCGCAGCACCTGCACCACGCGAAACAGCCTCGCGCCCTGGAAGAGTCCCGCCGGAATACAGGCCAGCAGGTCGATCCAGCCCCACTTCATGTACTCGCGCTTGCTCTTGGCACTGGCGAAGCGCTTGCAGAAATCGATGAAGAAGAACAGGCAGACCACATAGTCCATGTATTCCAGCAGCCGCTGGACCTGGGGTGACAGCACAAAGACAAGGTCTACCACCATGGCGCCGATCACATAGATCGACAGCACCAGGATGAACAGCTGAAAGGGCGTGACGCGTTCCTGCATCCGAAGACTCTCCGTGAGTGGGGCTCTGGAAAGCCTACCCCATCCTCGTCGCCCTGACAGTGTGCAGCCACCGCTGGCGTGCGCCCGAGCACTCATCTGTCCGATGGTTCATGCATCCCTGGGCTCAGGCGCCCGCGCTCATCAAGCCTTGTTGCGCGACTCCTCGTCACTCGGGGGCTGGAAGGTGGACTGCTCGCTGATGTCCTCACCACTGATGCGATTCAAAAGCTTGCGCAACTTGTGACGCTGCCTGCGTGATGACAGGCGATTGGAATCCCAGCGTTCCGGCACCAGCGCACATTCTCCATTGGCATCGTGCAGGCGGAAGGCACGCTCGACGCCGATCGGATGGTCCTCACTGCCATAGATGCCGATGATGCTCAGCGTCAGGCGCTGGAATTCCAGCTGCTCATTGCTGGGCCAGTGACCGTCGAGCGAGATGCCATTGCGGCGCGCCATGCGCTCGATGACTTCAGAGAAAGTCCCGATATGCAGGAAGTCGCCCGAGCCCAGCGGCCCCTGACGCGTGGTATCGGAGATACGCCATTCACTGCTGCTGGAAGCCTCCTGCGCGGACTGCTCGCTGTCGCCGTCCTGCTGATTGTTACCCTGCTCGTCACCTTCCTGATAGCTGCGTTCGAACTCGGTGACATCCATCAGCAGGCTGCCATGACTGGTATCCAGCCTGGCGATGATGTGCTCGATGAAGATCGATTCGGCACTCATGTTGCTGACGATGCACAGACTGTCGATACCCTTGGACTTGCCGCGATTGATCAGCACGCGCGGGCGACGCTGGCGACGGAAGTTGTGATACAGCAGCTGCGCATAGACCAGCCAGATGAAGAACGAGCCGATACTGGCTATCGCCGAGATGGTTTTCGAGTGATTCGCAATCCACTCCATCATGCTGACCTCCCCTGTCAACGTTGTCTGGTGCACCCTTTCTTGGGGACAGCGACAGGGGATTGCGAGCATTGATTTGGCGTTAAACTCCCTCGTGGCTGACCTGATCTTCGCCCAGCAGTGCCTGCCAGAGGGTGATGACCCGCTCACGATGGGCGGCTATCACCGGGTGCTGCTCCAACCGCATCAGGCTGCCGTGCTTCTCCAGCGCCAGGCGATGGCTGACATCGCGATAGGCCAGATAGGCCTCGCGCAGCTCACCGGCCTGCTCGCCCGGCAGCCGTCCGCAGGACTCGAGGGTTTCCAGCAGCCGCATGTTGTCGCTCCACTCGAGCAGAGCAGGCACCTGATGACTCAGCGCCAGCACGCAGTACTGGGCGAGAAACTCGATGTCGACGATGCCGCCGGCGTCCTGCTTGAGGTGGAACTGGCCGGCCTCGCGGTCCTTGGCGCTGCTGCCCAGGTGATCACGCATCTTGTGGCGCATGGCGATCACCTCCTGGCGCAGCGTCTTCTCGTCCCGCTGCTGACCGAGGACCTCACGGCGTACCTCCTCGAAGGCCAGCGCCAGCGCCGGGTCTCCCGCCACGGCCCGCGCGCGTACCAGCGCCTGATGCTCCCAGGTCCAGGCTTGCGTGAGCTGATAGTCCCGGAAGGCCGCCAGACTCGAGACCAGCAGCCCCGAATTGCCCGATGGACGCAGGCGCATGTCGACCTCGTAGAGCGCACCGGCCGGCGTCACCGCCGTCAGCAGGTGGATGATGCGCTGCCCCAGACGCGTGAAGAACAGCGGATTGTCCAGCGGCCGCGGGCCATCCGTCTGGCCCTTGCTGGCCGCATCATGCAGGAAGACGAGATCCAGGTCCGAGCCATAGCCCAGCTCGATGCCACCCAGCTTGCCGTAGCCGACGATCACGAAACTGCCACTCAGGCTGTCGCCGGTGATCGGCTGGCCATCGCGCCCGATGGGGAAGCCATGCTTGCGGGTCAGGGTCTTCCACGCCATCGCCAGCACCTGCTCCAGCACCACCTCGGCGATGAAGGTCAGGTAGTCGCTGACCTTCATCAGCGGGCGGGCACCGGCGATATCGGAGGCCGCCACGTGCAGCACCTGGGCATGGCGGAACACCCGCAAGGCCTCGAGCAGCGCCTCTTCATCATCTTCGGGAATGCGCGAAAGCGCAGTGCGCAGCTCATCGGCGAGGCGCGTCTTGTCGGCGGGTGAGTACAGGTTATGCGGGTGCAGCAGCTCGTCGAGCAGCACCGGATAGCGCGCCAGCTGCTCGGCGATCCACGGGCTGGCCGCACACAGGCGCATCAACTGCGCCAGCGCATCCGGGTTCTCGCGCAGCAGCGCCAGATAGGCCGTCCGCCGCAGTACCGCCTCGATCAGCGGCAAGACGCGCTCCAGCACTCGGCTGGCATCGTGCTCGCCGGGCTTCTCGGGGTCGCCCGCCGCCGAGCCCAGCGCCTGCAGCAATGGCGGCATCAGTGCATCGAGACGATCAAAGCCGATGCGCTGCATGCCCTGCACCGCACGTGACCGCCGCAGGCTGTCGAGGCGCCGGAAACTCTCGGCGGCACTCTCGAAGCCACTCTCGGCGAGTAGAGCCTCGCCCTCCTCGGCCGTCAGCTCGCCACGCCACAGTGCTCGCCACTCATCCAGCGCCTGCTGGCCTTCGCCCTGCTCGGCCTCGTCGTCTTCCGGCGCGGCGATCACGTTGTCAAAGTGATGGCGGATGCGCGTACGCACCTCTTCCAGCCGCGCGGTGAGCGCCTCCCAATCGGGCAGCTTCATGGCCAGCGCGAGGCGCTCGCGGCCCAGCGGGTCCAGCGGCAGTGTCTGGGTCTGGCGGTCGGCCTGTGCCTGCAGAGCGTGTTCGAGATCGCGCAGGAAGACGTAGTCCGGCACCAGCTCATCCACGACCGCCTGCGGCAGCAATCCCAGGGCTGGCAGGCGCGCAAAGGCCTGCTTGAGCGAGGTGACCTGCAATTCCGACTCACGCCCGCCCCGAATCAGCTGGAAGGCTTGGGCGACGAACTCCACCTCGCGAATGCCGCCGGAGCCGAGCTTGATGTTGTCGGACAGCCCGCGCCGTTTGACCTCGCGATTGATCATCGCCTTCATCTCGCGCAGCGACTCGATGGCACCGAAATCCAGATACTTACGATAGACAAAGGGCCGCAGGTGCGCGATCAGGCGCTCGCCGGCAGCGACACTGCCCGCCACCGGGCGCGCCTTGAGCATCGCGTAACGCTCCCATTCGCGGCCCTGATCCTGGTAGTAGCTGGCCAGCATCGAGAAACTGCCGACCAGTGGCCCGCCGTCCCCCAGCGGACGCAGCCGCATGTCGACGCGGAACACGAAGCCATCGGCGGTCATCGCGTCCAGCGCGGCAATCAGCTTCTGGCCGAGACGCGTGAAATATTCCTGATGATCCAGAGACTTGCGGCCACCTGATGTCTCGCCCTTGTCGGGGAAGGCGAAGATCAGATCGATATCGGAGGAGAGGTTGAGCTCGCCGGCGCCCAGTTTGCCCATGCCGAGCACCACCAGCCGCTGCGGCTCGCCGAAACGGTCCGGCGCGGGGCGGCCATAACGCGGCTCAAGCGAGGCTTCCAGCCAGCCAAGCGCGCCCTCGAGGGTGACTTCGGCGAGGTGCGAGACCGCCGCCGCGGTCTGCCACATGTCGGCGCCGTTGAGGTCGCGCCACACGATGCCCAGCATGCGCAGCTGGCGGAAGCGCCGCAGCACCTGCTGCATCGCCTTCTCATCTTCGGCGCTGGCGAGGCCGACGGCGAGGCGCTCAGTGAGCTGGGCGACCGGCAAGGCGCGCTGCAGCTCGCCGCTCTCGAGCAGCTCGGACAGCAGTTCAGGGCGACGGCACAGCGTCTCCAGCGCGAAGTCGGACAGCGTGATCAGACGTCCCAGCTGGCTGCGCTGACGCTCATCAAGGGCCAGAAAGCTCGCCAGCGGAGAGCTGTCATCGCCACGCATCTCGCTGAGGTTCTCAGCCTGGGCCAGGCTCTCTTCGAGGCGCTCCTGGGCGGCGCACAGGGCGCTCTCGAGCGTGGCACGGCTGTCAGCCGACTGCTCGGCCAGCAGCGATGACGGCGCAAGGAAATCAGCGGGCAACAGTGGGCGGGACTGCGCGGGGGATGGCTGGGGCATGGTCGTCTCCTTCGATCCAGCCCTCAGCATAACGGAGGCCGCAGGCACATGACACGGCCCTGCCCGCTGCCCCTTCCATCGATGAGACCGGAGCGAAGACGCTCAGCCGAACAGCTTGTCGTAGAGCAAGGTGCCCCAGGTCAGCCCGGCGAAGATCAGGCTGATCATCACCGCCGCCGAGCCCATGTCCTTGGCGCGGCCAGACAGTTCATGGAATTCCGGGCCGATGCGGTCAATCGCGGATTCCACCGCCGAGTTGAGCAGTTCGACCATCAGCACGATCAGCGTGGAGCCGACCAGCAGCAGCCACTCGACATGCGAATCACCGATCCACCAGGCAAACGGCAGCAGCAAGGCGCACAGCACGATCTCCTGGCGGAAGGCCTCTTCGTTGCTCCAGGCGGCCTTGAGGCCCTTGAGCGAGTAACGCGCGGAATGCTTGAGGTGGGTCAAGCCGGTATGCCGTGATTTCATCTTCGGGTCTCGTACAGAAGCAGCACGGAGGCTGCAAAGGCCGATCTTTCAATCGGACGACGTCTGCCAGCAACACGCCTCGGGAGAGCTCGCAGCACACCGGCCAGCGACAGCGCAGCGCTGCCTGCGCGATTTTCACGACCAAAGGCTACCCGAGACCTCATCGACGGGCGTGCTCTAATACCGCCAGGCGCTCGATGACGGCGGCGATGATAGCAAAGCACGCGCTGAAGCGGCATTGCCGATCCCGTCCTCCAACAACAACAAATCAACGCCGGGAACTGCCCATGCCTTCGCTATCACACGACACACGCCAGACGCTCAGCCGCGGACTGGCGCGCAACTTCCTCGGCCAGTCGCCACGCTGGTACAAGCAGCTGATGTGCCTGTTTCTGATCACCAATCCGCTGCTGCTGTGGTTCAGCGGTCCGCAAGGTGGCGTGATCGTCGGCTGGCTGCTGCTGGGGGAATTCATCTTCACGCTGGCGATGGCGCTCAAGTGCTATCCCCTCCAGCCAGGTGGCCTGCTGGCACTGGAGGCCGTCGTCATCGGCATGGCCTCGCCGGAGGCCATCATGCAGGAGATGGAGCGCAACCTGCCGGTGATCCTGCTGCTGATGTTCATGGTGGCCGGCATCTACTTCATGAAGCCGCTGCTGCTGTATGCCTTCACCAAGATCATCCTCGGCGTGCGCTCCAAGACCTGGCTGTCGCTGATGTTCTGTCTCTCCAGCGCCCTGCTGTCCGCCTTTCTCGATGCCTTGACGGTGACGGCGGTGATCATCGGCATCGCGGTGGGCTTCTACTCCGTCTACCACAAGGTGGCCTCGGGCAAGCATTTCGATACCCAGCATGACCATGCCAACGATGTCAGCGTCGAGGCCGTGCACAGTGAAGACCTCGAGGATTTCCGCGGCTTTCTGCGCTCGCTGCTGATGCATGGCGCGGTGGGAACCGCGCTGGGAGGCGTCAGCACCATGATCGGCGAGCCGCAGAATCTGGTGATCGCCAAGGCCGCCGAATGGGACTTCATCGACTTCTTCCTCGCCATGGCGCCGGTCACCGTGCCGACCTTCTTCGCCGGCCTCGCCCTGTGCGTGCTGCTGGAGCGTGGCCGCTGGTTCGGCTACGGCCAGCGCCTTCCCGCCAGCGTACGACGCATTCTCGAGGATTATGACCATCACCAGGATTCACGGCGCACGCCGCGGGAACGCGCCGCGCTGATCGTGCAGGCCGTGGTGGCCGTGCTACTGGTCCTGGCGCTGGCACTGCACATGGCAGAAGTCGGGCTGATCGGGCTGGCGGTGATCATCCTGCTGACCGCCGGCAACGGCATCACCGATGAGCATCAGATCGGCCGCGCCTTCCAGGAATCGCTGCCCTTCACCTCGCTGCTGGTGGTGTTCTTCACCATCGTCGCGGTCATCCACGAGCAGCATCTGTTCCAGCCGTTCATCCAGTGGGTACTGAGTCTGCCCATCGAGGAACAGGCCGGCGCGCTGTTTCTGGCCAACGGCCTGCTCTCGGCCATCTCGGACAATGTCTTCGTGGCCACGGTATACATCACCCAGGTCAAGAACGAGTTCGTGGCCGGCAATATCAGCCGCGAGCACTTCCATGCGCTGGCGGTCGCGGTGAACACCGGCACCAACCTGCCCAGCGTTGCGACCCCCAACGGCCAGGCGGCGTTCCTGTTTCTGCTCACCTCCGCCATCGCGCCGCTGGTCAGGCTCTCCTACGGGCGCATGGTGTGGATGGCGCTGCCCTACACGGTGCTGATGACGCTGGTCGGGCTGGCCACCGTGCGCAGCTTCATCTAGTCAGCACCTCCTGTTACCGGGGCCAGCCGCACCTCCGGCTGGCCCCGGTTGCGTCAGTCTCATCCCAATGTCGATATCGCGAGACTTCCCCACAGCGTCGCTTGCAGGCACTGTGAGATGACGCGTCTCGATCAGACGCCGTGACACCTTCAAGCAGGAAGACCGCCAACACCAACGCCATCCACAAGGAGACAGCCATGTCCCGCGCACTGATGCTGCACGAAGAGACACCTCGCGCTCGAGTCGTCGACCTCTCCGATGATCAGCTACCTGACCTGCCTGTCACGGTGGCCATCGAGCGTTCCGGACTCAACTACAAGGACGCGCTGGCCATTACTGGCCGTGGCAAGATCGTTCGCGAGCTGCCCTTCGTGCCGGGCATCGATTTCGCGGGTCGCGTCGAGGCCTCCGACTCGCCGGATTATCAGCCGGGCGATGAGGTCCTCCTGACCGGCTGGGGCGTGGGCGAGCGCCATTGGGGCGGCCTGGCCGAGCGCATGCGCGTCAAGCCCGAGTGGCTGGTCAAGCGCCCCGCCAATCTGAGCGCCGAGCAGGCCATGGCCTTCGGCACCGCCGGCCTGACCGCCATGCTATGCGTGATGCGTCTCGAGGAGGCCGGCCTGACGCCCGAGCAGGGCCCGGTGATCGTCACCGGCGCCACCGGTGGGGTCGGCAGCTGGGCCGTGCAGATGCTGGCTGGGCAAGGCTTCGAGGTTCACGCGGTCAGCGGCAAGGCCGAGCAGCGCGAATGGCTCGAGTCACTGGGCGCGAGCGAAGTCCATCTGCGCAGTGATTTCGAGGACAAGGGCCGTCCGCTGGAGAAGAGCCGCTGGGCAGGCGCCGTGGATACCGCCGGTGGCCAGGTGCTGGCCAATCTGCTGGCGCAGATGAATTACGATGGCAAGGTGGCGGCCGTGGGCCTCGCGGCGGGCGCCGACCTGCCCACCAGCGTGATGCCGTTCATCCTGCGCGGTGTCTCGTTGCTGGGCGTCGATAGCGTCATGATCAACGCCGAACGCCGGCAAAAGGTCTGGCAGCGTCTGGCCGACCTGCCGGACGAGATGCACACCCAGATGCAGCTCGAGACGGTCGGCCTGGAAGGCCTCGCCGAACGCGCCGAGGCGATGATCGACGGACGCGTCAGCGGTCGTGTGCTGCTCGACCCGACGCGCTGAAGACACTCGACGCACGACCCGCGACGGAAAATTTGCCCTCGCAGCGCCAAAAACGCTTCAAGTCCTTGATTGTTGCGGTGCAATAGCGATTTTGGCGTTAGCCAACGCCGTCACACAACGCTATGCTCTTGTTATCTCGTTGCGCCCTGTCGAGCGTCCCGAGTGCCCTCCCCTCAGCCATGCCGGGCGTGTGGAGGACCACCCCGCCTTCGGGCGGGGTTTTTTGTGTCTGTCACTCAGGCCATGAACACGAAAGCCCCGCCGATTGGCGGGGCTTTCGTGTCTTGCGCTCGCGATCAGGAGCTCAGTTGCGCTCGATCATCGCGGTCAGGTCCTCGGCGACCGGATCCAGCACCTGCGGCCAGGACAGATAAGGCACCGCTGCCCGACCGTTGACCATCACCGCGAAGGCGCCCCAGCGGCCACTTTGCGTGCGGAAGTATCCCGAGATGGCGCGCACCGGCACCGGGTTGTTGAGCGTGCCCGTCTTGACCATCACGTGATTGCGGAAGGTCTCGCTGCCACGGCGGATGAAGCGCATCGGGCCATTGACCGGTGCCTGCAGGCCCGCCACGAAGGTGGGGAACAGCGCCGGGCGGTAATACATGCTGTCGAGCAACGCCACCAGTCCACTGACGCTGGTGCGGTTCTGGGAGGTCAGGCCGCTGCCGGAATACATCGTCAGCGGGCCGTGACCGGGAATCGCGCTGGCGAAGGTCTCGAGCTTGGCGCCGCCCTGGCGCAAGGTGGCCTGACTGCCGCCGACCAGCGCCAGCGTCAGCTGGTCCGCCATGAAGTTGTTGGAGTAGTTGAGCATGCGCGTCAGCAACTCCTGCATCGGCTTGCCTTCGACGCTACCGAGCTGCGCGGCGCTGGAGGGCGGCGCCGTCGAGGTGATGTCCACCCCGCCGGTCACCGTGATCCCGGCGCGCGCCAGGATGTCACGCATCAGCTCACCGGTGTACAGCGCAGGATTGGAGACGGCGCGGTAGATGCTGCGCGGCTGGCTGTCGGCGGCGATGGTGCCGGTGACGACCAGCGTATCGCGACCGTTGCTGGTGGTGCGGCGGGCATTGATGGCGCTCTTGCCCCCCGCGCCGACCGTGGTGACCTGGTTGTCGAATATCTCGGTGGGCTGGGTGGTGTCGCAGCTGGCCAGTCGCGCCGGCGCCTGACTGCCCGCACCCGGCATCACCTTCACGCACCAGCTGGCATAGTTGCTGGCCGCGGACGACAGCAGCGCATCATAGGCATTGCTGGAACGCCGCGAGGCATTGCAGCGATCGGTACTGATGCAGGGCACCGGCCCGAAGCGCCACTGGCTGATCAAAAGGCGCCCTTCGACGCGGCGGATGCCCCGAAAACGCAGCTCCTCGGTCAGACGCCACAGCTCTTCACTGGTCAGCGCCGGGTCGCCGCTGCCCTCGAGCACCAGGTCACCGGTCAAGACGCCGCCGCTGATCGTGCCCGTGCTGCGCAGACGCGTGGAGAAACGGTACTGCGGGCCGAAACGGTCCAGCGCCGCACCGGCGATATAGAGCTTGGACAGCGAAGCCGGCGTCAGTTGCTGGTCGGGATTGACCGAGGCCAGCGTCTCGCCGGTATCAAGCATGCGCGCCTGGGCACTGACGATGAAGCCCTTGTCAGTCAGTCGCGTCAGGTTGTCAAAGCCCGCCGCCTGCGCCGGCCCCGCCACGACAAGCGTCGCACCGGCCGCCATGGCCAGTCGGCGCAGCGAGCGCGTGAAACGCAGCGACTTGCCCGCTGCCGCGGGGCGCGCCGCCTTCAGCAAGGGCAACAGGGGAGACAGTCGGGAGGGTCGCGCAGAGGTCGGTGCAGTGCGAAATAGGGGCATGAGGCATCCAGTGACGTCGTCGGTGAGCATCCATGTCACAGCCGGGAGGCGCCGTGATGCCCCTAGCTTAATGAGGACTGGCGCTGGAAAACAGATGCAGGACGGCGACACCGCCCACGATCATCGCCAACCCCAGGATGGCCGGCAGGTCTGGCATCTCGCGATAGACCACCGCACCGAACACGGTGACCAGCACGATGCCGAGCCCGGACCACACCGCATAGGTCACGCCCAGCGGCAGATCACGCAGTACCAGCGTCAGGAAATAGAAGGCGATGCCGTAGCCCACCACCACGATCACGCTGGGGCCGAATCGCGAAAAGGACTCGGAGGCCTTGAGCGCACTGGTCGCGATGACCTCCGCCAGTATGGCCACTGCCAGGAAGACATAACTCATCGAATCACCTCGTATTGTGGGGGGCCAGCTGCTGCTCACGCGCGGCCTTGCGCGCCAGCAGACGACTCATCACGGCATCGAACAACGGATTGAAGATCATGGCCCAGACCAGGAAGAAGGCAACGAAGCCCAGATCCAGCAGCAATGCCTGCCACAGTCCCAGGTCGAGCCAGGCGGCCACGATGAAGACGGTCACCAGTACCAGGCCGAGCTCGAAGCCGAGTGCCTGAGCGATGCGCTGGGTCGCGCTGCGCTGGCGGGTCGGCACCCAGCGATCGAACATCCAGTTCCAGACCGTACTCCAGATCACCGCCAGTGTGGACATCACCACCGCCAGGCTGCCCATGCTCGCCAGGTCATTCCCCGTGACCAGTGCCGACAGCGGCGCCACGAGCAGGATACCGCCCAATTCCAGCAATCCTGCCTGGGCCAGACGTTCTTTCTTGGAACGCATGTCATACCTCCTCTCGATCACCGCGTGTGATGCCGGACGGGCTGAACGACGCGGATGGAGGAGGCATTCTAGAGAGGTACAAGATGGTTTAAAGTTGGTATCCATCTATTATTCAGATGGATCAAGGCGCGAGGCGAGGCAATGAACTGGACACTGGAGCAACTGCAGACGCTGCGCTGCGTGGCGGAGACGGGCTCGTTCTCGGCGGCGGCGCGGCGTCTGGGTCGCGCGCAATCCGCGGTCAGCACCGCCATCGCCAATCTGGAGCTGGACCTGGGCTGCGAGCTGTTCGATCGCGGCCCTCGTACGCCGGTGCTGACGCCCGCGGGCGAGGCCATGCTGCATGAAGCCAACAGCGTGCTGATGCAATGCCAGCGCCTGGAAGCACGCGCCCGCACCCTCAGCCAGGGGCTGGAAGCCAGCCTGACGCTGGCGATCGATGAAGCGCTGGTAGAGATGCCGCCGGTGATGGCGGTACTGGAAAAGATGGCGGTGCAATACCCGACGCTGACGCTGAATCTGCTCAATGGCGCGCAGGATGAGGTGGCCCGCTGGGTGGAGCAGCACCAGGCCAATCTCGGCATCCTGTTCTATCAGCCGCTGGGTGTCATGGCGCTGGAGCGCGAGGCGCTGGGGCGACTGGAGCAGGTGCTGATCGTGGCACGCGATCACCCGCTGGCGCAGCTCGAGAGCCCGACCCACAGTGATCTGGCCGATCACCGCCAGCTGATGATCGGCCAACGTCAGCAACTGGAACCCGGCCACGAGGGGCCACGCTCACAGCGCTTCTGGCAGCTCAACAGCTTCTATGCGATGGCAGAGCTTACGACGCGCGGGCTGGGTTGGGCACAGGTTCCGCGCCATATCGCCCACTACCCCCCCTTTCAGCAGCGCCTGAAGATTCTGGACTTGAGCGCGCTGGGCGCCACCGCCGACATCGATATCGAACTGATCTCGCGCCGCGACAGCCCTCGTGGCCCCGCGGCCAGCTGGCTGCGCCAGTCACTGCGCGACACCTTCCACAACAGCCACGCCGCTATCGCCAACCAGAACCTGCCACCGACGTGAGTCGCGTCAGACCTGCAGCGGGTAGCGCTCGGGCGTGTGTTCAAGCTGGCATTCGAGTCGCCACAGCGCCTGGCCAGACTCGTGATACTTGCGCTCGAAGTGCGTCAGATAATCGCCCTGCGGCTCGAAGGCGTGCGCTGTCACCTCGACACCGGTGGCATACCCGATGGCCTGGGCGAACTCCCGAGCGTAGATCTCCCAGTTGGTGCGCAGCTCCAGCTGACCGCCCAGCGCCATGATGATCGGAAATACCGGGTGGCCCTGCCAGCGCATCTTGAGATGGCGCGCCTTGGGATAAGGATTGGGGTACAGCAGGGTGTGATGCGCAGGTGCCCAGCCCGCGGCGAGCGCCAGGCGCCAGAAGTCGACGAGGTCTGCGCGCACCAGCAAGGCGTTGTCCGGCAGCTCGCCATGCTTGCGGCTGAGACGGTCTTCGCTGCGGTCCACGCCGATGACGGCATGGTCCGGATGCGCCAGTGCCAGCTGGCGAGTCGATCGCCCGACGCCGCAGCCGCTGTCCAGCCACAGGGGCTTCGCCTGAGCCGACAACCACTGTTGCGCTTGCAGGAACGCTTCGCGGGTATGCTCCGCCACGGGTTTGCGCAGCGGATGAGCCATCGCACGGCGCACGCGACGCTCGATATCCTCGTGGGGGCCGGTCTGGGGAGAATCGATCTGGCGGGAGTTGGCGTACATCAGCAGTTCCGATAGCAACGGGCAGGAAAATCACGCGCGGAGTCTAGCAGATGCGCCTGCATCGGGCTGCGCCATATGGCGTACAGCCCATCCGGGGCCGGCGGCGCAGGAAGGCCTGGGCACAAAAAAAGGCGCCTGCCTCGCGGCACGCGCCTACACCAACTCAAACAGCCACGACAGAATGGCAGCTTGCGATTCGAAAATCAAACAAACGTTTAATCACGATCATCCCGCGCCATGACGAGTACAAAAACAGGCCAGTGGGACTCGCACTGAGCGCAGAGATATCGCACAGTGTTCGCAGCAAGCGCTCGCTGGCGCGCCCGCGTAGAGGCGGGGGTGCATGACGCCTGTATTGAGGGGGTGTTATCATCCGCCCATCATTTGGACGAATATCCGCAGAGGTATCGCCCAGACCAACGACTCACAGTATTTTTACGAGGAAAGCGGCTTGTCACACTTACCGGTGATCGTCGGCATGGGCGGCGTCAATGCCGCCGGCAGAACTTCGGGCCATCAGGCGTTCCGACGCACGGTGCTCGACTCCCTGCCGGAGACAGACCGTCAAGAGACCCTGCTGGGTCTCGCGTCGCTCATGAACCTCGCCCGCTGCGATGATCAGGGCCAGTGGTTCGATGCCGAAGGCCAGCCCGCCGAGGCTCAGGCGCTTGCGGAGCGTCTGGCAGACCAGGTGCTGTCCCACACCCTGATTCGTCGCATTGAAGACGAGCGCTTCAACGCGACCGGCATTCCTGCCAATCGTCAGTCAAAGCTGACGCTGGGCCAGGACTTGACCTTCACGCTGCGCAGCCGCCAGCTGCCGGAACAGCCGCCCGCTGACTGGCAGATCCGCGAGCTGGACAACCGTCATGTCGAAGTCACGGTACCGGCCGGCGAATTCGATGTCCTGCTGCCCGATCATCGTCAGGCGCTGGTGCGTGCCGCGGGTCAGCTGCCCAGCGGCTTCGCGCCGGAGCAGCTCTATCGCAGCGTGCATCACCCGCGCGGCCTGTCGATGACCATCTTCGGTGCCAGCGATTGCCTCGGCGACAGCGGCCTGGACTGGGATGCGCTGCGCGATAGCCTCGATCCGGACGATATTGCCGTCTACGCCGGCAACTCCATCGGCCAGATGGACGCCGAAGGCTGGGGCGGACTGATGAAGTCCTTCGTGGCCGGCGAGCGCGCCACCTCCAAGCAGATGCCGCTGGGCTATGCCCAGATGCCCGCCGACTTCCTCAATGCCTATGTGCTGGGCAATGTCGGCGGCGCCGGTGCGGCGATGGGCGCCTGCGCAAGCTTCCTCTACAACCTGAAGCTGGGCCTGAATGACATCCGCAGCGGCCGTCGCCGTGTGGTGATGGTCGGTACCGCCGATGCGCCGATCACGCCGGAAGTCATCGAGGGCTTCCGCAGCATGGGCGCCCTGGCCGATGACGAGAGCCTCAAGGCCCTCGACGCGCTGGAAGTGCTCACCGACAGCGATTACCAGAAGGCCTGTCGCCCGTTCGCGCGCAACTGTGGTTTCACCATCGCGGAAGCGACCCAGTTCGTGATCCTGATGGCGGATGATCTGGCGCTGGACACCGGCGCTCGCATCATCGGCAGCGTGCCGGACGTGTTCGTCAATGCCGATGGTTGGAAGCGCTCCATCTCGGCACCCGGCGTCGGCAACTACATCACCCTGAGCAAGGCGGTGGCGCTGGCGCGCGATATCGTCGGCGATGAAGGCGTGCGCCAGCGCAGCTTCGTGCACGCCCATGCCACCTCCACGCCGAAGAACCGCACCACCGAGTCCCACGTGCTCAATGAAGTGGCTCGCGCCAACGACATCCAGGCCTGGCCCGTGGTGGCGGTAAAATCCTTCGTCGGCCACAGCCAGGGCAGCGCCGCGGGCGATCAGGCAGTGTCGGCGCTCGGCAGCATGGCGACCGGCATCCTGCCGGGTATCCCGACGCTGGATGCCATCGCCGATGACGTGCATCACAGCCACCTCGACATCCGCCGCGAGGCGCGCGAGTTCACCGCAGACGTCGCCTTCATCAATGCCAAGGGCTTCGGTGGCAACAACGCCAGTGGCGTGGTGCTGTCGGCAGACGTCACGCTGAAGTTGCTGGCGGCGCGACATGGTGAGGAGGCACTGGCCGCCTGGCGTGAACGCAGCGGTCTCTGCGAGCAGCGTCGCGCCGACTATCTGGACAAGGCACAGCGCGGCGAATTCACGCCGACCTATCGCTTCGGTGAAGGCGTGCTCGAAGGTCCGGAGCTGGAGATCACGGATCGCGAGATCCGTATCCCCGGCTATGCGAAGCCCGTCTCGCTCAAGGTCGACAACCCCTTCGGTTCGCTGTAAGCCAGGCTCGCTGCAAGACCGGCTGGCTACCCCTCCCGGGTTGCGCACTCGGTGACGAATCCCCTCCCGCGACTGGCAAGCCGCGCGAGGGGTTCTACACTCGGCGTACCGGGGGAGCCGGCGGCGCGACAGCCACTGCGCCCCGGCCTTCTGCGGCTCCTCATCCTTCGTCGTCCACTGCAGCCGGTCACCAGGCTGACCCGCTGCCGACAGAGCTCGAGTTCGTCATGCCCAAGAACATTGCCGTCTATCCCGGCACCTTCGACCCGATCACCAATGGCCATACCGACCTGATCGAGCGCGGCGCCCGCCTGTTCGACAAGGTGGTGGTCGCGGTGGCTTACAGCCCCAGCAAACGCCCCGCGCTGCCGCTGGAGATGCGCATCGATCTGGCACGCCGGATTCTGGCGCATCTCGACAATGTCGAGGTCATCGGTTTCAGCTGCCTGCTGACAGAGCTGCTTGAGCAACAGAATGCGCGTATCATTCTGCGCGGCCTGCGTGCGGTCTCCGACTTCGAGTACGAACTGCAGCTGGCCAACATGAACCGGGCCCAGGCACCGCACGTCGATAGCCTGTTCCTGACCCCGGAATTACAGAACTCCTACATTTCATCGACCATCGTGCGCGAGATATCGCGTCATGGCGGTGATGTGTCGCGTCTGGTGCATCCGCTGGTGGCCGAGACCCTCGCCCGGCATTTCTCCGCTACCGACGACGACACCGCCACAAGCTGAGGACAGCATCATGGCCCTGATCATCACTGATGAGTGCATCAACTGCGACGTCTGCGAGCCGGAATGTCCCAATGGGGCCATCTCGCCGGGGGAAGAGATCTACGTCATCGACCCGGACCTGTGCACCGAATGCGTCGGACACTTCGATGAGCCGCAATGTCAGCAGGTCTGTCCTGTCGACTGCATCCCGCTCGACCCGGCCAACAAGGAAAGCCAGGAAGAGCTGATGGACAAGTACCACATCATCACGGCCGCACTCGGCAACTGATTGCCGCCTGCTCCGGCAGCCGTCATGACGATGACATGGCCTGTACTGCGCCACATCCGTCGTGACGGCTGCTGCTTGCTTCTTGCCTGACACCTCCTGCTTTCTCCGCAAGCCCTCTCTATAAGCTCTTTCCTCAAGTCCTCTCCATAAGCCCTTTCCTCAAGCCCTTTCCTCAAGCCCTTTCCTCAGACTCGGCCCTGACAGGCGTTTCAGCGCCTGACTCGCCAACGCGGCGCCTCTTGCTACAAGACACCAACAGGTAACGTAACCGACTGGCACTAACACCGACTGGCAAAGGCGCCGACGGGCAAAGACGCCGGCTGGCGACACACTTCGTTCGCGATCAAGACCTCCCGCTCTACCCGCCAGTGCCTGCTCCCGCCGTCCTCCCCGCCGTCCTCCCTGCCGGCCCCGCTGCTACCATGGCCAGACAACATCGTGGCTACCAACCTGCTCTCGGCCCCTGCCTAAACGGCTACGCAATTAATACCAAACGCTACGCCAGGTTATTTTCTGTTAGGGCAATGTAAACAATCTATTCTATCCTGTAGTGATAAAGTCACTGTCGTACCCTTTCACGCGCACGGATTGCCCATGTCCTCTCGCTCTCTCTCTACCGTTCTCAAGCGCCCCTTCCTGGGGACACGCACACAGCTGCCCAATGCCGGCACGGGGATGCTGCTTGTCATGCTGGCGATCATGGTGGTCTTGATCGTGGTGCCGCGTCCGCAGCTGTTCAGCTCGGTCGGACAGTACCTCGTCCCGCATTCACTGCTGGAAATGGGCGCGATACTGGTCGCTCTGATGTCTGCCGTCTCCATCTTCCAGGGGCACCGTCGGACGCTGCCGACCAGCTTTCTGGTCATGGGGTGCGCCTTCATGCTCTCCGCCTTCTTCGACATGGTGCATATCTTCAGCTATGACGGCATGCCCGACTTCGTCAGCGAAGCCTCCGTCAGCAAGGCCATCCATTTCTGGCTGGCAGGGCGGACCGCCTTCATCATCGCGCTGCTGGCCCCCTGCCTGCTGACGGCCCGCCCCGTACCGCGCCGCTATCTGCCCGTGGCCTTTGGCTTGACGCTCGCCATCGGGCTGGCGGTGAGCTGGATAGGCCTCTTTCATCTCGACTTCCTGCCAGAGACCTTCATCGTCGGCAGCGGTTTGACCGCCTGGAAGATCGGCTACGAGTGGGCCCTGGCGCTGAGCGCTGTGCTGGCCGCGGTACTTCTGCTCGGCGCGCGCCGACTGCCTGAAGGCACCAATGCCGGCTGGCTGGCGGTCGCGGCGCTGGCCACGGGGATTTCCGAGCTGTGCTTCACGCTCTATGCCACTGCCTTCGATGTCTTCAATCTGCTCGGCCACCTGTACAAGGTGGTGGCCTACGCGATGATCTATCACGCCATCTATTCATCGCGCATGGTCTACCCCTATCAGCAGCTGCAGAAGATGAGTGACGCCCTGGGCGAGGCCGAACAACGCTGGCAGTTCGCGCTGGAAGGCTCAGGCGCCGGCGTCTGGGACTGGAAGCAGGATACCGATCACGTCTTCTACTCTCCGCAGTGGAAGGCGACGCTCGGCTTCCAGGAACACGAGATCGGCAGCAGCTTCGATGAATGGAAGTCACGCATCCACCCGGATGACATGCCGCGCACCCTCGACGACCTGAAACAGCACTTTGAAGGCCACAGCGCAGAATATCGCAACGAGCACCGCATGCTGACGCGCAACGGTGAATGGAAGTGGATTCTCGATCAGGGACGCGTGGTGGAACGTGCCGAGGATGGCAGGCCCCTGCGCATGATCGGTACTCACAGCGATATCGACTGGATCAAGGAGCAGCAGCAACGCCTGATCAGCAGCCGTGCCCGCCTGCGCTCCATCTATCACTCCGCCCCGGTGGGCATCATCGTCGCCGACCGGGATGGCACCATCGCGGATGCCAACTCGGCCATGCATGCCCTGCTGGGCAAGAGTGATGCCGAGCTTTTCCAGCAATCGCTGTGGGGGCTGTTCTCACTGGACGAGATCAGTCGCATGAAACGTGCCTGGGGCCAGCTGCAGCGCGAAGGCGGCAGCTTCCAGGACGAATACCACATGCAGACTGATACGGGGCAGATGTTCTGGGCGGAAGTCACCCTCACGCCGCTGGAGGGCGAGGAGCGCACCCTGGTACTGATCAACAATATCGAGGACCGCCGCCGCGCCATCGAGTTGCTCGAGGAGAATGCGACCCTGTATCAGGAAGTCTTCAGCACCGGCAACGCCATCAAGCTGCTGATCGACCCGGAGCTTGCCGAGATCATCGATGCCAACCCGGTCGCCGCCGACTTCTATGGCTACAGCATCGGCGAGATGTGCGGCATGCCACTGGGCCGTATCAACGTGCTGGCCAGCCAGTCGCTCTCCAAGCGCATCCGTGCGGTCGTCAACCGTACCGACAACCACTTCGAGGCCAGCCATCAGCTTGCCAACGGTGAATTGCGTGATGTCGAGATCTTTACCGGCCCGGTGGACCTGAACGGCCGCACCCTGCTGTTCTCCATCGTTCACGACATCACCGATCGCAAGCGTGCCCAGCGCGACCTGCAGGCCGCCAACCTCAAGCTGTCGCGACTCTCCGAGAGCCGCAGCCAGATCCATCACCTCGCGGAATGCCTGCTGACCTGCTCCCAGCTCGATGAGATCATCACCCAGCTCAATGTTCGTCTGCCCAGCCTGTTCGCCGGCTGCGAAGGCAACGTGACCCTGCATGACCCGAATGACATCAATCAGACGATGCATATCAACTGGGGGTCACCGCCCACCGACGCTCGTCACCTCAAGCAGACGCTGACGGTCGGGGATGGCCAGGTGGGGGAATTCGTGCTGCTGATCCCGCCGGAAGAGGACAGCCTGGAGCGCCTGCAGCCCCTGGCGGAAGATGTCAGCCACCTGGTGATGCTGGCACTGGCCGACCTGCAGCTGAAGCGGGGTCTGGCACATGAGGCGCGCAAGGATACGCTGACGCGCCTCTTCAATCGTCGTCACCTCGATGAGGTGCTGCCCCAGAAACTGGCCGAGGCCAGCATCGGCAACCCGCTGTCCCTGGTGGTGCTGGATCTCGACCATTTCAAGCAGGTCAACGACACCTACGGACACGAGATGGGCGATCAGGTCCTCACGCGCCTGGCCAACCTGATACGTGAGTCGCTGCGCAGCTCCGATGAAGCCTGTCGCTACGGTGGCGAAGAGTTCGTGATCCTGATTCCCGGTGCCAGCGCAGCGGTGTCACGCGCACGTGTCGAAGCCATTCTCGAAGCCTTCCACGAAGAAGTCTTCGAGCATGAGACGCTGGGGCCGCTGACCGGCTTGAGCTTCTCCGCCGGGGTCGCCAACGCGCCGCATGACAGCCAGGCCACCGACGCGCTGTTCAACATGGCCGACAATGCGCTCTACCAGGCGAAACGCGCCGGACGCAAACGCGTGCTGTGCTTCAACTCACTGCCGCCTGCAGCCGATAACCACGCCAGGCAAACCGCGCACTAACAGCCGCTTTCACCACCCTTCAGATACGACAACGCCGACCCTCAAGGTCGGCGTTGTCGTGTCCAGCCATGAGCGGCGCGTGCTCACCAGCCGCGATCAGGACATCCTCAATCCCAATCGACACGCGTGGTCTTGCAGCCGAGGCAGCGAGCGAAGGTCGCCTGCGCCGGAGTCGCGACCAGTACGCGCGCCGTCTCATCGATATTCTGCCCCATGGCCGCGAAGGGAGCCGACACGACAAAGATGGCAGCACCGACGACGGTCGTGGCCAGCAACAGTGGACGCCCGATAAGGGCATCGGCCACCATCATGCCTGCGCTGGGTGTGTCGTCACCCTGCTCGCTGGGCAGCTCGATGGCCTGCACCGGCGTCGCCAGCACCAGCGTCATGCCAGCTGCTGCAAGCCCAGTGCGCAATCGCGTGCTTCGCTGAAGAATCGTGCGTTTCATAGTCAGTTCCCTTGCGTCCGGACGCTCCATGCGTCCCTGTTATGGGTCTTCGCGCCAGTGGAGCTCTCTGCTGGCGCATGGCAGGCCTTGCCATCAAGTCACCAGAACTAGATTAGCGCTCCAGCGCCATTACGCCCAGCCCTGCCAGGCCTTATCCTGATCAACGCGACCGCTCCCGGCTGACGTTACCTTCACCCCTCATTCGGACCCAACATGCCCGCACCTTCCCTGAAGACCGCCACACTGCCTTCCGCCGATCGCCATATGTGGCGCCTGGCCTGGCCCATCATCCTTTCCAACATTTCCGTGCCGTTGCTGGGGCTGGTGGATACCGCCGTGGTCGGGCATCTCGAGGATGCGGTGTATCTGGGCGCGGTCACGCTGGGCGCGGTCCTCTTCAGCTTTCTGTACTGGGGCTTCGGGTTCCTGCGCATGGGCACGACAGGCATGACGGCACAGGCCCATGGCCGTGAAGACCACGATGGCCTGCGTACCTTGCTGGGCCAGGGCATCGGGCTGGCACTCGCCATAGGGCTGGTGTTGATCATCGCCGGCTCGCCGCTGATCACCCTGGGACTATCGCTGATGGAGGCCAGCGAGACCACGCGCGCCCTGGCCCATGACTACGCCAGCATCCGGCTGTGGTCGGCGCCGGCGGTGCTGATCAACTACGTGATTCTGGGCTGGTTCCTGGGGCTTGGTAATTCGCGCGTCACGCTCGGCATCCTCGTGCTGACCAATGGCGTCAACATCCTGCTCGACCTGGCCTTCGTGCCCGGGCTGGGCATGACCAGCGATGGCGTGGCGCTGGCCAGCGTGATCGCCGACTACTGTGCGCTGGCCACGGGCCTGTGGCTGGTCGCCCGCCAGCTCAGACGCATGCCGGGGCGCAGTGATCGCGCAGCGCTGCTGTCTCTCCCCGCCTGGGGCGCGCTGATCCGCGTCAATCAGCATCTGTTCGTGCGCACCCTGTGCCTGCTGGGCGCGACGGCCTATTTCACCTCGCAGGGTGCCAGCTTCGGGGATGATGTTCTGGCGGCCAATGCGGTGTTGCTGCAGTTCGTGATGATGACGTCCTATGCACTGGATGGCTTCGCCCAGGCGGCGGAATCAGAGGTCGGGCGAGCCGTCGGCCAGAACGACTGGCAACGCTTCGCGCGCAGCGTGGGCGCGGCAACCCGCTTCTCCTTGATCACCGCGACAGCGGCCAGCGGCCTGCTCTGGCTCTGCGGGCCGGCGTTGATCCACCTGCTGACCGACATTCCCGAAGTCCGCGCCCTGGCCACCGTCTATCTGCCCTGGATGGTCGCCATGCCCCTGGTCGCGGTGTGGAGCTACCTGCTGGACGGCATCTTCATCGGCGCCACGGCGACGCGTGAAATGCGCAATACGCTGGTGGTGTCCCTGCTGGCATTCATCGGCCTGTGGCCGCTGCTCGAAGGCTTCGGCAATCATGGACTGTGGCTGGCCTTCCTGCTGTTCACCAGCGTGCGCTCTGCCGTGCTCGGCGGCTACTACCTGCATCATCGCCGCCATCATTGGCGCTGATGCCATGCCAGTTGACGCCTCCAGCAGGTTGATGCAGCGCTGAAAGGCTTGCCGCTGGCATTGGCGTGCCACTCGACCATCGCGCGATATTCTCCTGATAGCGAATGGACTAATGTGAGCGTGCCAACCCGTTTCCCATACTGATAAAAAGCCAACAGGGACTCTCACATGCTGCAATCGCTATCACGGCCAGCCGTCAAGCTGGTTGAGCGCTATCTGCCTGACCCCTATATCTTCGTCTTGTTGCTGACCGTCGTTGCAGCGGCAGCCGCCATGCTCATCGAACAGCGCTCCCCCACCGAGGTGATGCGCTATTGGGGCGATGGCTTCTGGAATCTGCTGACCTTCTCGATGCAGATGCTGCTGGTGTTGATCTCAGGCTTCATGCTCGCCAACACCCCGCCGGTGAAGAAAGGCCTGGCCAGCATCGCCTCGCTGGCCAGAACGCCCGGCAGCGCCATCATGCTGGTCACCTTCGTGTCGCTGATCGCCAGCTGGATCAACTGGGGCTTCGGGCTGGTCATCGGGGCACTGTTCGCCAAGCAGCTGGCCAAAATGATCAAGGTCGATTACCGCCTGCTGATCGCCAGTGCCTACTCCGGTTTCGTGATCTGGCATGCGGGCATCTCGGGCTCGATTCCGCTGACCATCGCCACCGCGGGCCACTTCACCGAGGACAGCATCGGCATCGTGCCCACCTCGGACACCATCTTCGCCTTCTTCAATATCGCCATCGTCGCGGCGCTCTTGATCATCATGCCGCTGGTCAATCGCGCCATGATGCCCTTCGAGAAGGAAAGCGTGTACGTGGACCCGGCCCTGCTCGAGGAGAAGCACACCGAGATCAGCGACCAGCCTCGTCCCGCCGAGCGTCTCGAGAACTCGCCGATTCTCGCCTGGGTCGTCGGGCTGTTCGGCCTCGCCTGGCTGGTGGATCACTTCGTGATTCGTGGCGGCGGACTGAACCTGAACGTGATCAACTTCAGCTTCCTGTTCCTGGCCATCGTGCTGCATGGCACGCCGCGCAAGCTGCTGGACAGCCTGAATGAAGCCATCAAGGGCGGCGCAGGCATCGTCATCCAGTTCCCCTTCTACGCCGGCATCATGGCGATCATGGTGCAGTCGGGGCTGGCCGCCACGCTGTCCGAAGGCTTCGTGTCGATTGCCACCGCCGACAGCCTGCCGTTCTGGTCCTTCATCAGTGCCGGTATCGTCAATCTGTTCGTGCCCTCCGGTGGCGGTCAGTGGGCCGTGCAGGCACCGGTCATGATTCCCGCCGCCCAGGCATTGGGTGCCGACCTGTCACGCGTTGCCATGGCCGTCGCCTGGGGCGATGCCTGGACCAACATGCTGCAGCCCTTCTGGGCATTGCCGGTGCTAGCCATCGCCGGCCTCAAGGCCAAGGACATCATGGGCTTCTGTCTGGTGCAGCTGCTGGTGACCGGCATCATCATCTCGCTGGGCCTGACGCTGCTCTGATACCTGCCTGACGGCGGCGTCAGCTAGCCTTTTCAGCCAGCGATTCAGTAGCCTTACCGATAACCCCGCAAGCTTCCTTGCCCCCACAGGTGACTGTGGGGGCAAGGTCGTTTATAGATAGCTGATATGCCGCTCACGGGGTGCCAAGATGTCACGAATCCCGCAGACTAGCCATTATCCCTCTCTGCGCGGCAAGCCAGAGCCATTGCTTCACCTGAGAGCCCCTGACAGCTCCCACTCACCTGACAGGCCCGTGCCTGAAGGACGCCCCAATGAGCGAGAACCAGCCAGAACAGACCGCCCTCAACGAAGCTCTGCCCGGCCAGCATCAGTTGATCATGACCGAGCTGATGACCCCCGACATGGCCAACTTCAGCGGCAAGGTGCACGGTGGCGCCATCCTCAAGAAGCTGGATGAAGTCGCCTACGCCTGTGCCAGTCGCTACAGCGGCAGCTACGTCGTCACTCTCTCGGTCGATCAGGTGCGCTTCAAGCAGCCGATCCACGTCGGCGAGCTGGTGACCTTCCTGGCCTCGGTCAATCATGTCGGCCGCTCCTCGATGGAAATCGGTATCAAGGTGGTCGCCGAATCCATCCAGGGTCGCCTGATTCGCCATACCAACAGCTGCTATCTGACCATGGTCGCGGTCGACTCCAACGGCCAGCCGGTGCCGGTGCCGCCACTCAACCTGGAAACCCAGGAACAGAAGCTGCGCTTCCACAAGGCCGCCATCCGCAAGAAGCTGCGCAAGCAGGCCGAAGAAGAAGAGAAGCGCCAGGAATCCATCGAGTTCTGAGCGACTCCCGGCAAGCGCTGCGAGCGCAATCCTGACAGTCAGCACAAGATACGGAGTGCACCGCCCCGAGCGGATGGCGATACTGATCGTGAACCTTGCACAGCGAGATGAACGATGACATCAGTGTCCGGCGAAAAGACAGCGGCAGGCATGACGGCACCACCTGCCGCTGGCGACGCTCAAGGGTGCGATGAGGCCATCTGGCAGCGCCTGCTGGCGCGCCACCCGATCGCCGGGGAGGCACTGCGCTACGGCGTGATCACCACTGGCATCTTCTGTCGCATCGGCTGCCCATCCCCGGCGCCACGCCGCGACAACCTGCGCCTGTTTGCCGACGCCCACGCGGCGCGAGCCGCAGGCATGCGCGCCTGTCGGCGCTGTCATCCTGAGCAGTCCGAAAAGCCTGATCGCCCTCACGCCGACAAGCAGGCTCGCCATCCCGTCAGGGCCACGCCTGGAGCACCGACGATGCCGGAATCGAACACACCACTTTCACGCGCCTCCACTGCCGCCCGCTCGACATCTGTAGAAGCTGCCCCAGCCCCCGTCTCGCCCTGGCCGCTGGCGGTGTGTCGGCAGCTGGAGCGGGCCGTCGCCGCAGGCGAGCCCACCCCGACACTCGCAAGCCTGGCGGCGGAGCACGGGATAAGTGCCTCGCATCTTCAGCGCCGCTTCACGGCGCTGCTGGGCCTGTCACCTTCCGAGTACTCGGCGGGTCTGCGTCAGATGCAGTTCCATGCGCTGCTGGAGGAAGGCCATGGCGTGACCGAGGCGATCATCGCCGCCGGCTATCGCTCCAGCAGCCGCGCCTATGCGCGCAGGGACGGCATCACGCCCAGTGCCCGCCGCTCCGGCGGCAAGGGAGAAGACCTGCTGGCCCTGCATTGGCCGTGTCGCTTCGGGATACCGGAGCAGTCCTGCTGGCTGAGCGCAGGACTCAGCGCGCGTGGCGTGGTCGTCATTCAGCTCAGCGACAGTCGTGAGGCGGGCCAGCAGGCGCTGGAAGCACGCCTGCCCAAAGCCAATTGGCAGCAGATGGAGACAGAGACAGACGAGCAGGACGGCAGCGGTCACGCGGCCAGTCGCCTGCTGCATGCCTCACTGGGGGCACGGTTGCTCGCTCTGTGTGAGCAACCGGAGACCAGCCATGCGCTGCTGCTCGAACTGCCGCTGGATGTGCGTGGCACCGCCTTTCAATTGAGCGTCTGGCAGCGGCTCAACGCCACCGTGAGTGGCGATACCCTGACCTACCGCCAGCTGGCCGAGGCGCTCGAGCGACCGACCGCCAGCCGCGCCGTCGCCAATGCCTGTGGCGCCAATCCGCTGGCTCTGCTGACGCCTTGCCATCGTGTGGTACGCGGCGATGGCGGACTCGGCGGCTATCGCTGGGGCGTGCCGCTCAAGCAGGCCCGATTGGCGCAGGAGTCCGGCACCCGCCGGGAGTGAGAGCGGCGATGTGCTAGAGCGTCATGGGGCGCAGCGCAGGCGGCGCCTGCAGCTGCTCGCGCACGATTTCCAGCGCGTGGGTCAGCGCCTCACGGCTCTCGGCAGCGCTCAGGCACAGCCGGATGGCCTGCGGTGGCGGCTCATTGCCGACACAGAAGGGCTCGGCGCTGGTGACGTGCACCCCCCGCTCGGCCAATGACGCGACCATCGCCTGACTGCGTTGCCCTTCGGGCAACTCGAGCCACAGATCGAACGAGGACGGCCGCGCCGCCGGCGACCACTCCGCCAGCAGCGTGCGGGCCAGTCGCTGGCGCGCGCGCATCTCCTCCATCTGCCACTCCACCAGCTGTGTCGCGTTGCCGCTGGTCAGCCAGGCGCAGACCGTCTCCATCAACAGCGGCGCCACCATCCAGCTGTGGCTGCGCAGCACTGCGCCGATGCGGGTCAGTACCTCCACCGGCGCCCGCAATACGCCCAGGCGCAGGCCGCCAGCCAGCAACTTGGAGGTGCTGAAGACATACAGGGTGCGCTCCGGCGCCATCTGATAGAGCCGCGTACCGCACTCCTCGTCGGGCAGATATTGCACCCCATCTTCCAGAATCCAGAAGTCATGCTGGCGTGCGAGGGCGACCAGGGCCTCGCGCCGTGCATGAGACAACTGCGCCGCGCCCGGATTGTTCTGCTCGGCCATCACATAGACCATTCTGGGTGCCTGCTGACGACACAGCCGCGCCAGTGCCTCGACATCCATGCCGTCATCATCCAGCGGCACCCGCAACAGCTTGAGGCCACGTTCGGCGCTGGCGACGATCAAGCCGGGATAGGTCAGCGCGCCGGTGACCACGGCATCTCCGGGCGCCAGCAGCGCCGACAGCGCCAGCGTGATGCCATTCTGGCCGCCCTGGGTCAGCATCAGCTCCTCGGGGTCGACCGGCATGCCGAGCTCGCCCATCCAGCTCGCCAGCAACTGCCGGTGGCTGCCGTCGCCGAATTCATTCTGATACTCGACACTGCGCAGCAAGGCCTCGGGTGACTGGCTGATCGCGGTCAGCGCCGCCGCCATTCCCTGCTGCCGCGCGGGGTGAGGCGGTGGCAGGCTCATGGTGAGATCGATCACGCCGGATGCCGGCAGCGCGCCCTCCTGTTCTGGCGCCAATCCATAGGCCTTGCTGGCACGCAGAGCATGCCCGAAGCTGCTGAAGGATCCATGCGCGCTCCGGGTGGCGCCGTTGATGTAGGTGCCGCTCCCGACACGCGCCGACACCAGGCCACTCCGCTCGGCCTCGGCGTAGCCTCGCGTCACCGTGCCGATGGTCACGCCCAGCGCATCCGCCAGCCGCCGTTGAGGCGGCAGTCGCTCGCCTTCCTTGAGTTGGCCCGCGGCGATATCGAGACGGATGGCCTCCGCCAGCGCACGGTAACGCGGCATGGCGGGGTCCAGGGTCGGAATCCACATTGTCATGGTGACAAAAAACCTGTTGACGGTAATTGTCATCAGATTATGCTCAAAACATGCCGCCAACAAGCCACAAAACACAGGAATGTGCCGGCATCCGAAAATTGAATCCATACAATCAGACACGCCACCTCGACAACGCCCACCACGCTGAAGGACACCCATGGAATCCCTCGCCTTTCTGGCCCCCGCCACGCTTTTCATGCTGTCGATGACCCTGACACCCGGCCCCAACAACGTGATGTTGACGGCCTCGGGGGCCAACTATGGTTACTGGCGCACCCTACCGCATATCTTCGGCATCCTGATCGGCTGCCTGGTGCTGTTCATCGCCATCGCGCTGGGGCTGGGGCTGGTCTTCGAGCGTTATCCCATCGTGCAGACGCTGCTGAAGGTGCTGGGCAGTGCCTACCTGCTCTACCTGGCCTGGAAGATCGCCACCGCTCCGCCCCCTGACTTCGCCAGCCAGCAGGATGCGCGTCCGATGACCTTCCTCGCGGCGTGCCTGTTCCAGTTCGCCAATCCCAAGGCCTGGGTGATGGGCATGGCGCTGATGGCAAGCTTTCTGCCCGAGGAAGGCCCGGCACTGCTCAACGCCGTATTGCTGGCAGGCTTCGCGGAACTGGTCGCGCTGCCGTGCATCTCGCTGTGGGCGGGCTTCGGGACCGCCATCGGGCGTCTGCTGAATACCGAGCGCGCCTGGAAGATCTTCAACCGCGTGATGGGCGTGCTGACCGCTTCCTGCGTGGTGATGATCCTCGGCTGATCCACAGCCTGCGCCTGGAGCACGCGAATGACACCGGAGCATCGAACACTGTTCGAATAATCACTGTTCATGCAGGCGAGGTTGGCTAGACTGTCGAGACGCCAATTCCACGCTCGCACAGGACGCTCCCTGCATGCTGACACTCTACGGTGATCGCCGCTCCGGCAACTGCTACAAGGTCGAGCTGCTGCTGCACCTGCTCGAACGCCATCATCACTACATCGAGGTCGATATTCTGGCCGGCGACACCCGCACGCCGGAATTCCTGACCCGCAACGTCAATGGCAAGATTCCGCTGCTGGAGCTGCATCGCGGCGAGACACTGTCAGAGTCGAATGCCATCCTGAATTACCTCGCCGATGGCAGCGACTACCTGCCGAGCGACCCCTTCCTGCGCGCCAAGGTGCTGCAGTGGCAGTTCTTCGAGCAGTACAGCCATGAGCCGTACATCGCCACCGCCCGCTTCATCAATCGCTACCTTGGCCTCCCCGATGAGCGCCGCGCCGAGTACGCCGCCAAGCAGGATGGCGGCAAGCGTGCCCTGCGCGTGATGGAGCACCATCTCGCCGAGCATGACTGGCTGGTCGGGGACCGATTCACGATCGCCGACATTTCCCTTTATGCTTATACGCATGTTGCCGATGAAGGCGGCTTCGCGCTGGATGACTATCCCGCCATACAGGCGTGGCTGGCACGTGTCGCGGCGCAGCCGGGGCATTTCGATATCCCGCGGGACTGATAGGATATGGCATCCCCGACGACCGCCGCTTGCCAGGAAACACGATGCCAACCTTGACCTATCGCCCGATGACACCGGAAGACCACCCTGCCTTCATCGCCATGATGGAGGCGACTCCGGGCGTGGTCATCCGCGATGCCGACCGCCATGCCCCTGTCGCCCGCTATCTGGCGCGCAATCCCGGCATGAGCCACCTGGCCTTTCTCGATGAGCGCCTGGTCGGCTGCGCCATGGCGGGCCATGATGGCAAGCGCGGCTATCTTCAGCATGTGATGACGGCGCCGGACATGCGTGGCCAGGGCATCGCCAGCACGCTGGTCGATCGCTGTCTGGCAGCCTTGGCCTGCGAAGGCATCGACAAGGTGCATCTGGATACCCTGCACGACAACCATGACGCTCATCGCTTCTGGGAGCGCCTTGGCTGGTCCAACCGCAATGCCGAGATCGTGCGCTTCTCGCGCATTCTGGTGGACAACCCCAACGCCTGAGACAGCCGCCTTCTATCCCGACGACCGCTGAGCAAGCCCGACGACCGCTGAGCAAGGAGCTCTACCGTGCAATTTCTCGAAAATGACGACCTCGGCAAGCTGATACTGCGCCTGATGCTGGGCCTGCTGTTGCTGTTTCATGGCCTCTCGAAATTGCTCGGTGATGGCGGCACGCTGAGCTGGATCGCCGGCGAGCTCGAGAATCTGGGCATCCCGGGCGTGGTGGCCTATGGCGTCTACATTGGCGAGATCATCGCGCCCATCATGCTGGTGCTCGGCGTGCACTCGCGCATCGCCGGTCTGATCGTGGTCGCCAACATGCTGTTCGCCTTTGCCGTGGCGCACATGGGCCAGCTGTTGAGCCTGTCGCCCTCCGGCGGCTGGGCGCTGGAGCTGCAAGGCTTCTTCCTCACCAGCGCCCTGGCCATCGTCTTTCTCGGCAGCGGCCGCTTCGCGGTACAGGAGGACTGATGGCCGACGTCGTCACCGCCAGCACCTATTGCGAGAATGCTCCCCGGCACCCGATTCATGGCCCATATCATGATCATGAATACGGCTTTCCGGTCAGCGATGACCGGGTGCTGTTCGAACGCTTCGTGCTCGAGATCAATCAGGCCGGCCTCTCCTGGCTGACGGTGCTCAAGAAGCGCGCGGCCTTCCGCGAGGCCTTCGAGGATTACGATATCGCGCGCATCGCCGCCTACGGGGACGAGGACCGCGCGCGCCTGCTCAGCAATGCCGGCATCATTCGCAACCGACTCAAGATCAATGCCGTGATCCACAACGCAGGCGTGGTGATGCAGCTCAAGGACTCCCACGGCAGCTTCAGTGCCTGGCTGGATGCCCACCATCCACAACCGCTGTCAGCCTGGGTCAAGCTGTTCAAGAAGACCTTCCGCTTCACCGGCCCCGAGATCGTCAACGAGCTGCTGATGAGCTGCGGCTATCTGCCCGGCTGTCATCGTGATGACTGTCCGGTGCAGGCACGCGTGCTGGATGCCGGCCCGCGCTGGGCCGAGCCGGGCGCCCTGGCGGCGATCCGCGCAGATGACTGACGCCTGCTCCCACGCCTCCCGCTCTCTTCTTCCTCACAGGTAGCCCACGCATGGACTCCCTCACCCAGATCTGTCTCGGGGCCGTCGTTGGCGGCGCCGTCATGACGCCGGCCATTCGCCGCCTGCCCGGCCCGAAACGCGGCGCGGCCATCCGCTATGCGCTGCTCGGCGGTGCGGCACTCGGCACCCTGCCCGACCTCGACGTGATGATCGACTACGGCGACGCGGTCGCCAATTACACCCATCACCGTGGCTTCAGCCATTCCCTGCCGGTGCTGGCGCTTTTGGGCATCGTGCTCGGCTGGCTGCTGGCGCGCCTGCCACGTCTGGCGAGCCTCGGCCGTGGGCGGCTGATCGCCTACTGCGTGCTGTGCCTGGTCACCCACCCGTTGCTGGACAGCTTCACCACCTACGGCACCCAGCTGCTGTGGCCGTGGCCCAGCCGTCCCATCAGTCTGGCCAGCATCTTCATCATCGACCCGCTCTACACCCTGCCGCTGCTGATCACCGGCCTGTGGGTGGCGATTCGTGGTCGCACCGGGCATCTGTTGAGCGCGGGCCTCATGCTCTCGAGCCTCTATCTGGGCTGGGGACTGGCCGCCAAGAGCTGGGTCGAACATCGCGTGGCGCCGCTGCTGGCCAGCCAGGGCTTCGCCGACGCTCCGCGCATGGTGCAGCCGACTCCCTTCAACAGCCTGCTGTGGCGTGTCAGCGCAACCACGCCGCAGGCGGATCACGAATGGATGGTCAGCGTGTTCGACTCCGACGCGCAGCTGGCGTCTCTCGCACGCCGTGATTATCCGCGCCATCCGACGCTGGATGCCGAGGTCGCGAAGCTGGAGGACGGCCAACGTCTGCGCTGGTTCGCGGCGCCCTATCTGCGCGCGAGCCGCGAGCGGACCCCGGAAGGTGAGACGCTGCTGGCAGTGACCGATACACGCCTGGGCTCACCCGGCTATCACCCCTTCCGCTTTGCCCTCGCACGCCAGAGCGCCCAAGGGGAATGGCAAGGGCTCGAGGACAGCCAGCGGCTGCCCAGCCGGCCTGTCGATCGCGCCGCCCTGCTAAGCCTCTGGCAGGCCGTCCACGACCCGCAGACGCGCATGCAGCCGAATCAGCGCACCGTCTCTGCCACGCCCTCAAATCCCTCGGCCGAGACAAGATAAAGCGCCGCTGATGAAGGCCCGAGATACGACAACGCCCGCCATGGTAGCCATGGCGGGCGTTGTCGTATCAGTGCTGCAAAGACGATCAGCCGAGGTACTTGATCATCACCCCCGCGGCAACCGCCGAGCCGATCACGCCGGCCACGTTCGGCCCCATGGCATGCATCAGCAGGAAGTTATGCGGGTTGTACTCGAGCCCGACCTTATTGGAGACACGTGCCGCCATCGGCACCGCCGAGACACCGGCCGACCCGATCAGCGGATTGATCGGTGTCTTGGAGACCTTGTTCATCAGCTTGGCCATCAGTACCCCGCAGGCCGTGCCGATACCGAAGGCAACCACGCCGAGGGCCAGAATGCCCAGCGTCTCCACCGCCAGGAACTTGTCGGCCTGCAGCTTGGAGCCCACTGACAGTCCCAGGAAGATGGTGGTGATGTTGATCAGTGCGTTCTGGGCGGTATCCGACAGACGCTCCACCACACCACACTCGCGCATCAGGTTACCGAAGCAGAACATGCCCAGCAGCGGTGCGGCGTCCGGCAGCAGCATCGCCACCATGATCAGCAGCACCAGCGGGAACAGGATCTTCTCGGTCTTGGACACCGGCCGCAGCTGGGTCATGACCAGGCTGCGCTCCTTGGCGGTGGTCAGCGCGCGCATGATCGGCGGCTGGATCATCGGCACCAGTGCCATGTAGGAGTAGGACGCCACGGCGATCGCGCCCAGCAGCTCCGGCGCCAGCAGACTGGCGACGTAGATGGAGGTCGGACCGTCCGCACCGCCGATGATGCCGATGGCCGCCGACTGTTGCAGGCTGAAGTCCATCAGGCCCATCGAGGTCATCGCCACCGCGCCCAGCAGGGTCGCGAAGATGCCGAACTGCGCCGCCGCGCCGAGGAACAGGGTCTTGGGATTGGCCAGCAGCGGGCCGAAGTCCGTCATCGCGCCCACGCCCATGAAGATCACCAGCGGCGCGATGCCGGAAGCGATCGCCACACTGTAGAAGCTGTAGAGCATGCCGTTGGAGAAGCCGCCATCCAGCGCCATGTTGCTGGCCTGCTGCTTGAGCGCGGCGGGAATCTCGCCATGCAGCGCCTGCTCCACCGCGTGGCGCGCCTCATCCAGCGGCAGGCTGGCGATGTTGACGTTGAGCAGATTGGCCATCGAAGCCAACAGCTCCGGCTTGCCGAGATGGGCCGCCTGCTCGGCGGCAGACAGCGCCAGCCCGGCTTCCGGGATGTTGGCCAGAATGCCGCCGAAGCCGATCGGCACCAGCAGCAGGGGTTCGAAGTTCTTGCGGATCGCCAGATAAAGCAGGCCAAGGCCGATGACGATCATCGCCAGCTGGCCGAAGCTCATGTTGTAGAGCCCCGAGCCGTGCCAGAGGTTGAGTATCTTGTCCATGTCGTGTCGCCTTGCAGAGGAGCATCACCGACCGGCCCGCCGCGCATGACGACGGGCCGGACACACCGGCTCAGAGGGTGATCAGAACGTCGCCGACACTGACACTGTCGCCTTCCTTGACCTTCACCGCGGAGACGGTACCGGCCTGGTGGGCACGGATCTCGGTCTCCATCTTCATCGCCTCGAGGATGATGACCACATCCCCTTCGGCCACGCTGTCACCGACACTGACATTGACCTTGAAGATGTTGCCCGCCAGCGGCGCACTCACCGGCTCACCGGAGGCGGCCTGTGCGGCAGGTGCCGCCGCTGCGGCTGCCGGAGCAGGCGCCGCTGGCGCACTGGCCTGCACCTGGGTGATGTCTCCGCCTTCGGCGACCTCGACCACATACTGCTTGCCGTTGACGTTCAGGGTGTAGGTCTGCGGACCGCTGGACGCGGCTTGAGCACTGACGGCTGGAGCATTGGAGACCGGCGCACTTGCAGCCTTGGACGCCTTGTCATCGACAGCCTGCGGGGCGGGCTCGAAGGCATCCGGGTTGCCACGGTTGCGCAGGAACTTGAGGCCGATCTGCGGGAACAGCGCGTAGGTCAGCACGTCATCGGTCTCGCGCTCGCCGCCTTCCAGGGTGATGCCCTCTTCACTGGCCTTGCCCTTGAGCTCCTCACGCAGACGCTCCATCTCCGGCGTCAGGTTGTCGGCCGGGCGGCAGGTGATCGGCTCGCCGCCTTCCAGCACGCGGGACTGAAGCTCGCTGTCGAAGGGCGCCGGCGCCGCGCCATATTCGCCCTTGAGCAGCGCCTGCACTTCCTTGGAGATCGACTTGTAGCGCTCGCCCATCATCACGTTCATCACCGACTGGGTGCCGACGATCTGTGAGGTCGGGGTCACCAGCGGGATATAGCCCAGGTCCTTGCGTACACGCGGAATCTCGGCGAGCACGTCATCCAGCTTGTCACCGGCGCCCTGCTCCTTGAGCTGGCTTTCCATGTTGGTGAGCATGCCACCCGGCACCTGCGCGACCAGGATGCGCGAGTCGATACCGCGCAGGCTGCCTTCGAAAGCCGCGTATTTCTTGCGCACTTCGCGGAAATAGCCGGCGATATCCTCGAGTTTCTCGAGATCGAGCCCGGTATCGCGCTCGGTTCCCGCCAGCATCGCGACCACGGATTCCGTCGGGCTATGGCCGTAGGTCATCGACATGGAAGAGATGGAGGTGTCGACGTTGTCGATGCCCGCCTCGATGGCCTTGAGGGCCGTGGCGGTGGAAAGCCCGGTGGTGGCGTGGCACTGCATGTGGATCGGGATCGACAGGCTCGCCTTGAGGCGCGAGACCAGTTCAAAGGCGGTGTACGGCGTCAGCAGGCCTGCCATGTCCTTGATCGCCAGTGACTGGGCACCCATGGACTCGATCTTCTGTGCCAGCTCGACCCACATCTCCAGGGTGTGCACGGGGCTGACGGTGTAGGAGATGGTGCCCTGGGCATGCTTGCCCTGATCCAGCACCGCCTTGAGCGGGCGCTCGAGGTTGCGCGGGTCATTCATGGCATCGAAGACACGGAAGACATCGACACCGCTGGTCGCGGCGCGCTTGACGAAGGTATCCACCACATCATCGGCGTAATGACGATAGCCGAGCAGGTTCTGGGCGCGCAGCAGCATCTGCTGCTGGGTCTTGGGCATCGCTTCCTTCAAGGCACGAATGCGTGCCCAGGGGTCTTCGCCCAGGTAGCGAATGCAGGCGTCGAAGGTCGCGCCGCCCCAGCTCTCCAGCGACCAGAAGCCGATGTCGTCCAGCTTGGCGGCGATCGGCAGCATGTCATCGAGGCGCATGCGCGTGGCCAACAGTGACTGATGCGCGTCGCGCAGTACCACATCCGTGATGCCCAGCGGTTGCTTGTCCATGAGTGATCCCTTGTTCTTTATATTGTGGATATCGAGTTCTGCGCGCGCTGCAGGCAGCCTGTTGCGTCGGCCTGCAACACAGAATATTGCACTCGGGGGGAGGTCTACCCACCGTACTGCTCGTGATAGAATCGCCGCCTGCTATTCTCGGCAGTGGTCAGACGCTCGGCAGAGCCCAGACGCTATAGGCGAAGCTGCGAAAGCGTCAGTGCCGGTGCTGGTCCTGCCGGAAGCGGTGAATCGCCGCGGCCATGACGGCCGTCAGTTCGCTGTCGTCCTCTGCCGCAGGTGCCGGGGCAGCCGGCGCCCGCGCAGCACCTGGCGCAGCGGGCACTGGTGCAGGCGCGAAGCGATCCACCAGCCTGGCCATCGCCATCATGGCGACCACCAGCAGACTTAGAAACACGAACACGAACCCCATCCCGAACACCATCAGGTTCAAGCCTTCACCGAGCAGATCATTCTCTTGCATGCCAGTGTCCTCGAGTCTTTCTCGTTATCGAGCCGCACTACGGCGCAGCGCCTGCGCTGAACGCCAATGTCTTCGGTCACGCCGGACACGGCACGACGGATAGGCTCCGCCGCCGATAGCCTCTGTCGGTATGCCCATGCAGCTGCATTCAATGCTTGTTGGTCGCTCTAAAGTGCCTGATTCCACGGCAATTGCAATGACACCATCGTTGACCCCACAGGCCCTCGCGCGGGCCGGCCGCATCGGCATCGCGCCGATGGAAGGCGTGATAGATGACATCACGCGCGAATGTCTCACCGGCCTTGGCGGCTACGACTGGTGCGTGACGGAATTCGTGCGCGTGACCCACGTCAAGTTACCGCCGCGCGTCTTCAAGCGCATCTGTCCGGAGCTGCTCGACGCCTCCCCGACACAGACGGCACAGACACGACACGAGACCCCGGTCGCCCTGCAGCTGCTGGGGGCCGACCCCGAGGCACTGGGCATCAATGCCCGGGTCGCTGCGCGTCTGGGTGCGCCAAGCGTCGATATCAATTTCGGCTGCCCGGCCAAGACCGTCAATCGACATGATGGTGGCGCGGCACTGCTGCGCTCGCCGGAACGCGTCTTCCGCGCAGTGGAAGGCGTGCGCAAGGCACTCGAGGGCACGGGCGTACCGGTCACCGCCAAGATTCGTCTCGGCTTCAATGATCGGCGCCTGGCGCTGGCCTGCGCTCAGGCAGCCGAGGCAGGCGGTGCGACCCAGCTGGTGGTGCATGGGCGAACCAAACAGGAAGGCTATCGCCCACCGGCGCACTGGGAATGGATCGGCAAGATCACCTCCGAGCTCTCCATTCCGGTGGTCGCCAATGGCGATATCTGGGATATGCACTGCTACTGGCGGGCGCGCTCCCTGTCCGGCTGTCGCGATGTCATGCTGGGGCGTGCCGCCCTGGCTGACCCCTTCCTGGCGGCGCGCATCAAGCATTGGCAGGCGACCGGAGAGCTGCTGCCCGAGACGGACTGGACGCAGCGTGCGCAGGTGCTGCTCTCCCATGCTGAGCGCTGCGCCCACCTCCCCGACAAGGTGATGGTGCCGCTGCTCAAGCAGTGGATGAACATGATGCGCCAGAGCGGCAACGCGGAAGCCGAAAGCCGTTTCCAGGCCATCAAGCGCCACAAGGGGCGCGCCGAGTTCTTCACCGGCCTGGTGGCCGGCACTGCGCTGGAGCTGGCGCCAAGCCTTCTGACGTCGGTGACTCGCATGCCGGAACCGACTCAGACATCGGGATCGCCCCAGGCATCGGAAACGGAAGCCGCGACCACCCCGGCCTGAGCCTGAACCTGAACATCAGCACCGACCAACACCCGATCCGTTCGCTGCCCCGATCAGTGAACCAAAAAAAGGGCGCCCCTCGCGAAAAGGGCGCCCTGGCGATCGTCCGCCCGAAGGCGTGACATCACAGTCAAGGAAAGCGGTAGAACACTCAGGTCATCAGCAATGTGGGGATCGGGGCCGTGCAGGCGGCGATCACTCGGCGCTGATCTTGCCTCATAGCCTGGCTCAATAGCCTGGCTTCTTTCAGTGCCTGACTTTTCTTCAGACGAAGAAAAACCCGCTTCAGTGAAGCGGGTTTTTCAATTGGCGCGCCCTGGAGGATTCGAACCTCCGACCGCCTGATTCGTAGTCAGGTACTCTATCCAGCTGAGCTAAGGGCGCATAAACCTTGAAATCTGTGGCCTGAGCATTTCAAATGACTTCAGGACTTTATCGTGCGAGTACTGCGTCTTTCCAACTTCATGTCTTGCGTTGCAGTGGCGCGCCCTGGAGGATTCGAACCTCCGACCGCCTGATTCGTAGTCAGGTACTCTATCCAGCTGAGCTAAGGGCGCATCTTACTGCATTTGTACCTAATGGCGGAGAGAGAGGGATTCGAACCCTCGATAGGGCTATAAACCCTATACTCCCTTAGCAGGGGAGCGCCTTCAGCCACTCGGCCACCTCTCCTCATCAGGTACGGCGCATATCTTACTCATTTGATTGGGCTTTGTCCAGCCCCTGTGTCGATTTTTTGGCTTCGATGCTGAACATCTCATCACCACTCGACAACAGGCTCGAGGCTGCGCGCCCCCAAGCAATCTCCCCGCATGAACCAGAACATGACGATGGCTAGCCTGTCGTCGCGTCTCGTTCGAGGGAGCGGGCATATTACCGAACCAGAATCGGCTTGTCTCCCCCTTTTTGAGAAAAAAGCCAAATTTTTCCCTTACGGAACACAGACTTGAACAAGCTACCCTCTCATCACCCCGCATGAGCCGCTGCTCATGGAGTAAGTACGCCGTTGTTCATGAAGTAGGCGGGCCACCCTCGCCTGCGCCAGGCCCACACACGCGAACGCCAGCCATGGGGACAATGGCTGGCGTTCATCGGGTCGTGCAGGGTCGTGCGACGTGCAGGCGCAGCATGCCGTCAGGCGATGGCATCGCCATTGTCTTCTTTCTCACGCTGGATGCGCTGATAGATCTCTTCTCGATGGACGGCAACGTCCTTGGGCGCGTTCACACCGATACGCACCTGATTACCTTTCACTCCGAGAACGGTGACAGTGATGTCGTCTCCAATCATCAGAGTTTCACCCACTCTACGGGTCAGGATGAGCATGACTGATCTCCTTGTCAGAAATTCAAAACAGCTGGGACTTCAACGGGATGTGGAGGCGGCGATCGACCGGGACAAGTCGACCACCCTGATGCATGAAGCTCGAATTATGCGCTATGCATGCTCCGACGGCCAATGCCATACCTTCATCACACCCGATAGACACGTTGAATGAAAGCGCCCGATGCACAGACTGACATTCAGAAGAATGACAGAAAATGCATCGGGCGCTATCGACTTCACGTGCCGCACGTCTGCCAGACCAACATCCCCGGCCTGGGCACCGACGCTTCACGACTTGGCCAAGTCATTGATTGTCGGTGTCTTTACGACTTCCTTGCTGCACGCTCCGTGGTGAGACTCAGGCAGTCTCGTCGCTGATCGCTTCTGCATCCAGGCCGAAAGCGGTGTGCAGAGAGCGAACCGCCAGCTCCATGAATTTCTCGTCGATCAGGACGGAAATCTTGATCTCTGAAGTGGAGACCATGCGGATATTGATGCCTTCTTCCGCCAGTACGCGGAACATCTTGGAGGCGACACCCGCGTGAGAACGCATGCCGACACCGACCAGCGAGACCTTGGCGATGTTGTCATCACCGCGCATCTCACCACCACCGACGGACGGAATCACCGTCTCGGTCAGGATGCGCTGGGTCGCCTTGAAGTCGGTCTTGGCGACGGTAAAGGAGAAGTCAGTGGTATTGCCGTCCGGAGAGACGTTCTGGACGATCATGTCGATTTCGATGTTGGAATCGGCGATCGGGCCCAGAATCTTGGAAGCGACACCCGGGATATCCGGCGTGTTGAGCAGAGTCAGCTTGGCTTCGTTGACATTGAAGGCGATGCCGGAGATCAGCGGTTCTTCCATGTTGTCTTCTTCCTCAGCGACGATCAGGGTACCCGGGCCATCCTCGAAGGAAGACAGCACACGCAGGGGAACATTGTACTTGCCGGCGAATTCCACCGAACGGATCTGCAGGATCTTGGAGCCCAGGCTCGCCATTTCCAGCATTTCCTCGACGGTCACCGTTTCCAGACGACGTGCCTTGGAGCACACGCGCGGGTCAGTGGTATAGACACCATCGACATCGGTGTAGATCTGGCACTCATCCGCCTTCAGTGCGGCAGCCAGGGCGACACCGGTGGTGTCAGAGCCACCACGACCCAGCGTCGTGATGTTGCCCTCTTCATCGACACCCTGGAAGCCTGCCACCACGACCACCTTGCCATCGTCGAGGTCTTCACGCAGGTCATCGGTATCGATGTGCTGGATACGCGCCTTGGTGTGCGCGCTATCGGTGCGGATTCCCACCTGCGCCCCTGTGTAGGAGGTCGCGTCGACGCCGATCTTCTGCAGCGCCATGGCCAGCAGGGAAATGGTGACCTGCTCGCCAGTGGAGACCAGCATGTCCATCTCGCGCGGTGTCGGGTCATCATTGATCTCGCTGGCGAGACCGATCAGTCGGTTGGTCTCGCCACTCATGGCAGAGACGACCACGACAATCTGATGGCCTTCATCGCGGAATCGCTTGACCTTCTCGGCGACGGCCTTGATCCGCTCCACCGAGCCGACCGAAGTGCCTCCGAACTTCTGAACGTATAGCGCCATGTGCGTTTCCGTTATCCGTGTCCGTTTGCGTTGTCCCCACATGAAGCTCATGTGAGCCCAAAAAGAGGCCGGGTCTCCCCAAGAGGAGCCCGGCCTTCATCTTGTACTGTCAGCCCAGCTGGGCGTCTACCCATGATGGCACACCGGCCAGTGCGCCCGGAAGCGAGGCGGCGTCACTGCCACCGGCCTGGGCCATGTCAGCACGACCGCCACCCTTGCCACCGACCTGCTCGGCCACGTGGCGCACCAGGTCACCCGCCTTGACGCGCGAGGTCAGGTCGTCGGTGACACCGGCGATCAGGCTGACCTTGTCACCGTCCGCGACGCCGAGCACCAGGATGCCGGAGCCGAGCTTGGACTTGAGGTCATCCATCAGGCCACGCAGCTCCTTGCCGGAGACGCCTTCGACCTGCTTGGCCAGCACCTTGATGCCCTGGACATTGGCGATGTCGCTGAGCATGTCGCTGGCCGAAGCGGACGCCAGCTTGGCCTTGAGGCGTTCAAGCTCCTTCTCGAGGCCGCGGTTGCGCTCCAGCAGGCTGCCGACGCGCTCCTCGACCTGCTCCGGCTTGGCCTTGAGACGCTCACCGAGGCGAGCCAGAGTCGCTTCCTGCGCGAGCAGGAAGTCACGCGCGGCGCGACCGGTGATGGCCTCGATACGACGCACGCCGGACGCGATGCCGGTCTCGGCGAGAATGTGCATCTGGCCGATGTCGCCGCTGCGCTTGACGTGAGTCCCGCCGCACAGCTCGATGGAGAAGGCATCCTGACCGATGGTCAGCACGCGGACTTCCTCACCATACTTGGCATCGAAGAGTGCCGCTGCGCCGCGCGCCTTGGCCTCATCGAGACTCATGAACTCGATGGTGGTCTCGGCGTTGGCCAGGATCTGCGCGTTGACGATGCGCTCGACCTCGGACAGCTGCTCGGCCGTCATCGCCTCAAAGTGGCTGAAGTCGAAGCGCAGACGCTCGGCCGTGACCAGCGAGCCCTTCTGCTGAACGTGCTCGCCCAGCACCAGACGCAGCGCTTCGTGCAGCAGGTGCGTGGCGGAGTGGTTGCGCACGGAAGCCGCGCGCAGCTCGGCATCGACCTGCGGACGCACCTTGTCACCGACCTTGAGAGCGCCTTCGATCAGCACACCGTGGTGCAGGTGATGGCCGGTCTGCTTCTGGGTATCGCTGACCTGGAAGCGGCCACCATCCAGATGCAGATAACCGGTGTCACCGGCCTGGCCGCCTGACTCGCCGTAGAACGGGGTGGTATCGAGCACCACGATGCCCTTGGTGTCCACCTCGAGCTGCTCGACGGCATTGCCTTCGGCGTCGAACAGCGAGGTGACGGTGGCTTCCCCTTCCAGCTGGTCGTAACCGGTGAAGACGGTCTCGCCTTCCAGCACCAGGTTGGCGGAGTAGTCGCCGCCGAAGTTGCTGGCGGCACGGGCGCGATCACGCTGTGCTTCCAGGGCCGCCTGGAAACCTGCCTCATCGAGGATCAGCTCGCGCTCGCGGCAGATGTCGGCGGTCAGGTCATACGGGAAGCCGTAGGTGTCGTAGAGCTTGAAGATGGTCTCGCCGTCGAGGGTATTGCCCTCGAGGTCAGCGATGGCTTCTTCCAGAAGCTTCATGCCATGTTCCAGCGTACGCGCGAACTGCTCTTCTTCCTTGAGCAGCACACGTTCGATCTGCTCGCGTGCGGCGCGCAGTTCCGGATAGGCATCGCCCATCTCGCTGTCGAGAGCCGCGACCAGCTTGTAGAAGAAGCTGCCACGCGCCCCCAGCTTGTGACCGTGACGCACGGCGCGACGGATGATGCGACGCAGCACGTAGCCACGGCCTTCGTTGGAGGGCAGCACGCCATCGGCGATCAGGAAGGCACACGAGCGGATGTGGTCAGCCACCACGCGCAGTGACGGCGTGGCGATGTTGTCGTGACCGATGATCTCGGCCGCGGCGGCCAGCAGATTCTGGAACAGATCGATCTCGTAGTTGGAGTGCACGCCCTGCATCACGGCCGCGACACGCTCCAGGCCCATGCCGGTATCGATGGACGGCTTGGGCAGCGGGTGCAGCGTGCCCTCGGCGTCACGGTCGAACTGCATGAAGACCAGGTTCCAGATCTCGATGTAGCGATCGCCATCCTCGTCCGGGCTGCCCGGCGGGCCACCGGCGACATCTTCGCCGTGGTCATAGAAGATCTCGGAGGACGGGCCGCACGGGCCGGTGTCGCCCATCTGCCAGAAGTTGTCCTCGTCGAGACGCGAGAAGCGGTTCTGATCGATGCCGACCTCGTTGAACCAGATGTCACGGGCTTCATCATCGCTGACGTGCACGGTGACCCACAGCTTCTCCTTCGGCAGGCCGAGTTCTTCGGTCAGAAACTTCCAGGCAAACTGGATGGCTTCGCGCTTGAAGTAGTCGCCGAAGCTGAAGTTGCCCAGCATCTCGAAGAAGGTGTGGTGACGGGCGGTATAGCCGACGTTGTCCAGGTCATTGTGCTTGCCACCGGCGCGCACGCAGCGCTGCGCAGAGGTCGCACGGCTGTAGCCACGCGGATCACGGCCCAGGAAGACATCCTTGAAGGGCACCATGCCGGCGTTGGTGAACAGCAGGGTCGGGTCGTTGTTCGGCACCAGGGAGCTGGTGGGAACGATGGTATGGCCCTGCTTCTCGAAATAGGTCAGGAAGGCGTTTCTGATTTCTGCGCTTTTCATAGAGGTTCCGTAGCGATGTGCGTAAAGACGCTCCGGGGGTCTTCTGCATGACTTCCGCATGGTTTCTGCATATTCATCCATGTGGGTATGCATGGAGGTGCAATGAAAAGCATGAAAGAAGGCGCCTGCCCCGTGCCGTCGCAAGACGACCTAGTATAACGCCTGTTCGCGCAAGCTAAAGGGGGGGAAATGTCCTGAAGCGCCGGTTTGCGCGTCATGAGAGCCAAACAGTCGCCCGCCAGCTAGCCTTCCTCCCCCTCATCACTCCAGGCGGACTCCATGGCATAGCGCAGCTGCTCATAGTCGAAGCCGCGCTGGAGCAGAAAGCGCTCGCGCCGTGCGCGCTCCTTGTGCCCCTCGCCGGGGCCGGAGAAGCGCCTGGCCAGCGTCTCGCGCGCCAGCTCGAAGAAATCCACCGCCTCGACATGACCGAAGGCATCCGGCGTCGGGTCACTGGCGGCACGCATCACGGCATTGAGCGTCTCGCTATCGATACCACGCTGGCGCAGCTCCTGCTGGATACGCCTCGGCCCCTGCCCGCGCAGCACTCGCGTCCGCAGGAAGCTGGCGGCAAAGCCCTCATCGGATTGCAGGCCCTCCTCGGCCATGCGCTCCAGCACCTCCTCGATCAGCAGCTCGACCTCATCGCGACTCAAGGCCGCCTGTGCGCCCTCCTCGCCAGCGGCTTGCCGCTCTGCCAACTCGTCATCGCTGACCGCCCGCAGGTAGTCACGCTCCTTGAGATAGTCGTGCAGCTCGCGGCGGCTATGTTCGCGGCGCGCCAGACGCGCGATGGCATCATTGCGCGCACGCCGTTGCGGCGTCATCGCGCCTGAGTCGAGCGGTTGATACTCAGGCCCACCCATTTCAGCGCTGTCATCGTGCATGGTCATGCTCCCCGGGGTTGAGCAGAAGGACATCGATGGACGTGAACGCAAGGCGCCCGCCTCCGAGTCATCGGGGCGGGCGCCTTGGGGTCATCTCACCGGGTCGGAAACGACACGGTGCGATGACGCCAGCCTGGCGGCTGGCGCTCTTGCTCTTTCTTCTGGACGAACCTCAGTCGAGATCGATATCCAGGTCGTCTTCACTCTCGGCGGCCGCGGTCTCTTTCGGCTCTTCCTTGGCTTCCGGCGCTGCCAGCAACTGGGCACGGATCTGGGTTTCAATCTCCTCCATGATGGCGGGATTGTCTTCCAGGTACTGGGCGGAATTGGCCTTGCCCTGACCGATCTTGCTGCCCTGATAGCTGTACCAGGCGCCTGACTTGCCGACCAGACCACACTGCACGCCCAGATCGATCACCTCACCGGCGTGATAGATGCCCTTGCCGTAGAGAATCTGGAACTCGGCCTGACGGAACGGCGGCGCGACCTTGTTCTTGACGACCTTGACGCGGGTCTCGTTACCGGTGACTTCATCACCGGACTTCACGGAACCGGTGCGACGGATATCCAGACGCACACTGGAGTAGAACTTCAGTGCGTTACCGCCAGTCGTGGTTTCGGGGCTACCGAACATCACGCCGATCTTCATGCGGATCTGGTTGATGAACACCACCATGCAGTTGGCGTTCTTGATGTGACCGGTCACCTTGCGCAGCGCCTGGGACATCAGACGCGCCTGCAGGCCGACGTGGGAGTCGCCCATCTCGCCTTCGATCTCGGCACGCGGCGTCAGTGCCGCCACGGAGTCGACGATGATGACGTCAACGCCGCCGGAGCGTACCAGCATGTCGACGATCTCGAGCGCCTGCTCACCGGTGTCCGGCTGGGAGACCAGCATCTCGTCCAGATTGACGCCCAGCTTCTCGGCGTAGGACGGATCCAGTGCGTGCTCGGCATCGATGAAGGCACAGACCTTGCCCTGCTTCTGCGCCTGGGCGATGACCGAGAGGGTCAGTGTCGTCTTGCCCGAGGATTCCGGGCCATAGATCTCGACCACGCGCCCGAAGGGCAGGCCGCCGATGCCGAGTGCGATATCCAGCCCCAGAGAACCGGTGGAAACCGACGGGATGGCCACACGCGGGGCATCGCCCATGCGCATGACGGCGCCCTTGCCGAACTGGCGCTCGATCTGGGACAGCGCCGCGTTCAGCGCCTTGGTACGATTGTCGTCCTTTGCCATGTGGCCTCCTGTCGAACGGCGGAGCCACACGGGCTGCCACCTGGAATAGAGAATTCTATCACTGAGAGCTGAGCAGACACCGTCAGACTAGCGGCTGAGGTGTCGTGGCAAAACCCTGTATACATGGACAGTATAATGCCGCAAGTTGCGTCACTCTGCCAGTCCGGTGATGCGCTTTTTCAGGCAGCACCCTCAACGCGGGGCTTGCATCGGGCTCATGCGTCTTCGGTGCCGATCTGCAAGGCCTCCACGCGCTCGATCAAGCCCTGCAATGCCTCCCGCACCGCGGCGTCGCGCACGGCCTGCCGGTCGCCGGGAAAGTGACAGCAGCGTGCCTGCTGGCGCGCCTCGCTCCCCCACGCCAGCCATACGGTGCCGACGGGCTTCTCGTCACTTCCCCCGCCGGGGCCGGCCACACCGCTGATCGCCACCCCCAGCTCAGCGCCACTTTCGCGACAGGCGCCCCGCACCATCTCGCACACGACCGCCTCTGAGACGGCACCGAATGTTTCAAGCGATGTCTCACTGACCCCCAGCAGGCGCTGCTTGGTGGCATTGGAATAGGTCACGTAGCCCGCATCGAAATAGCTGGAGCTACCGGCAATCGCCGTGATCGCCGCACTCACCCCGCCCCCGGTGCACGACTCGGCGGTGGTGATGCGCACGCCGCGCGCGACTGCCAACGCCTGCAACTGCTCAGCCAGGGCATTCGCGCACGCAGCCTCGGGGGTCGTACCAGTCAATCGGCTCACGAACTTTCTCCTTGTGGAGGTCATCGGGTGAAAAGGGCAGCGAGCATGAGACATCACAGGCATTGGAGCCGGCCGCGCCAGTCCGTAGAATATCGCGCATCCCGCATGCCGTGCTCTCGCATGTGTGCTTTTTCCCATTGCAGTGCAGTCAAGGAAGTCCATGGCCATGGCCAAGAACAGCGCGCCCCAGATGACGCCGATGATGACGCAGTACATGAAGATCAAACGCGAGCACCCCGGCGTGCTGCTGTTCTATCGCATGGGCGACTTCTATGAACTGTTTCATGAGGACGCCAAGCGCGCAGCACAACTGCTCGATATCACGCTGACGGCGCGCGGCAGCTCCGGCGGTTCCCCGATCCCCATGGCAGGGGTGCCCTACCACAGCGCCGAAGGCTATCTGGCACGCCTGGTCAAGATGGGCGAATCGGTAGCCATCTGTGAGCAGATCGGTGACCCGGCGACCAGCAAGGGGCCTGTCGAGCGCAAGGTGGTACGTATCGTCACCCCGGGAACGCTGCATGATGAGGCGCTGCTGGATGCCAGCCGCGACAACCTGCTGGTGGCGCTGCATCGTGATGGCGAGACCTGGGGCCTGGCCGCTCTCGAGCTCTCCTCCGGTCGCTTCAGCGTGCTCGAGGTCAATGGTGATGACGAGCTGCTGGCCGAGATCCAGCGTCTGTCGCCTGCCGAAGTCATGGTCGGCGAAAGCCGTACCCTCCCCGCCAGCCTGGCCTCGCGCCCGGGCCTGACCCGCCAGAGCGATTGGCACTTCGATCACGAGACTGCCTTGCGCCTGCTGTGCGATCAGTTCGGCGTCCAGGACCTCAACGGCTTCGGCTGCAGCCACCTGACGCGCGCCGTCACGGCAGCCGGTGCCCTGCTCGACTACGCTCGCGACACCCAGCGTACCGGCCTGCCCCACGTGACCGCGCTGGCCGTCGAGAGCCGCGATGACTCGGTGGTGATCGATGCCGCCAGCCGTCGCAACCTCGAGATCGACACCAACCTGGGCGGCACCAGCGACAACACGCTGGCCAGCGTGCTGGACGTCACCGCGACCGCGATGGGTTCACGCCTGCTCAAGCGCTGGCTCAACCGCCCGCTGCGCGATCAGCTCCAGATCGGCCAGCGTCAGGCGGCGGTGCAACGTCTGCTGGATGGCGACTACCCCTTCGAGCTGCAAGGCCTGCTCAAGCGCATCGGCGATGTGGAGCGTATCCTCGCCCGTGTCGCGCTGCGCAGCGCACGCCCCCGTGACATGGCACGCCTGCGCGATGGCCTCAACACTCTGCCCGAGCTGCGCGCCGTGCTCGCCAGCGTCGAAAAAGGCAGCGCCATCGATGACCTGCGCGATGCCATCCGCCTGTTCCCGGCACTTTCCGCGATGCTCAGCGAGGCGCTGGTCGAGAATCCGCCGGTGGTGCTGCGCGATGGTGGCGTGATCGCCGATGGCTACGACGATGAGCTGGACGAGTATCGCGGCCTGTCCGAGAACGCCGGCCAGTATCTGGTCGCACTCGAGACCCGCGAGCGCGAGCGCACCGGCCTGAGCAACCTCAAGGTCGGCTACAACCGCGTGCATGGCTACTTCATCGAGCTGCCGCGCTCGCAATCGGCCGAGGCCCCGCCGGAATACATCCGTCGCCAGACCCTCAAGAATGCCGAGCGCTTCATCATCCCCGAGCTCAAGGAGTTCGAGGACAAGGCGCTGTCTGCCAAGTCCAAGTCACTGGCGCGCGAGAAGCTGCTGTACGAGCACCTGCTGGATGACCTGAATACCGAACTGGATGGCCTGCAGCAGACGGCCCGCGCACTGGCGTCACTGGATGTGCTGACCGCCTTCGCCGATCGCGCTGCCTCGCTCGATTTCGTGCGCCCCGAACTCAGCGAGACCCCGGGCATCGATATCGAAGGCGGACGCCACCCGGTGGTCGAGCATGTCAGCGATCATCCCTTCGTTCCCAACGATGTGCGCTTCGATGATGCGCGGCGCATGCTGGTGATCACCGGCCCCAACATGGGCGGTAAATCCACCTACATGCGCCAGACGGCACTGATCGCTCTGCTCGCGCATACCGGCAGCTTCGTGCCGGCGTCGCGCGCCTGCATCGGCCCGCTGGACCGCATCTTCACGCGCATCGGCTCCTCGGATGACCTGGCCGGCGGCCGCTCGACCTTCATGGTCGAGATGACCGAGACCGCCAGCATCCTGCATAACGCCACTGATGAGAGCCTGGTGTTGATGGATGAAATCGGCCGCGGCACCTCGACCTTCGATGGCCTGTCACTGGCATGGGCCAGCGCCGAGCATCTGGCGCGCACGCGTGCCTTCACCCTGTTCGCGACCCATTACTTCGAGATGACGGCGCTGCCCGAGCATGCCGATGCCGTCGCCAACGTGCACCTGACGGCCGCTGAGCACGGCGATGGCATCGTCTTCATGCACCGTGTCGAGGAAGGCCCTGCCAGCCAGAGCTATGGCCTGCAGGTGGCCCAGCTGGCCGGGGTGCCGCAGAGCGTCATCCTGCGCGCGCGCGAGAAGCTGACCAGCCTGGAGCAGCAGGAAGTCGATCGTCCGCAGGTGGCGCGCGAGGATGCGCTGGGCCAGCCGGTACCGCAGCAGAATGACCTGTTCGCGGCACCGCCGCATCCGGTTGTCGAGGCCCTCAATGGCCTAGACCCGGATGATCTGAGCCCCAAGCGAGCGCTGGAGCTGATCTACGAATGGCACCGTCAGCGCTGAGCGCCGTCACACCGAGCCAGCGTTGGCGTGCCCGGCCCGAGAATGAGTGGCAAGGCCCGAGAATGCGCGGCAAGGCTCGACAGCAACCTTCGGGCATAGCACCATTCCAAAACGATCCGCCCCTGCTGATTGCGGGGGCGGCAGAGCGCCACTAGAATAACGCCTTATAACATCTGCGCCGCTTATAACCTGAAGACCATGATGTCGCCGAGATGACACATGGTGGGCGCCTGGACCACGACCTACGAGAGAGACGCCAATCCGCGTCAGGAGACCTGCATGGCATTCATCGTCACCGAGAACTGCATTCGCTGCAAATACACCGACTGCGTGGAAGTCTGCCCGGTGGATTGCTTCTACGAAGGCCCGAACTTCCTGGTGATCAACCCGGATGAGTGCATTGACTGCGCGCTGTGTGAGCCGGAATGCCCCGCCGAAGCCATCTTCTCCGAAGATGAAGTGCCGGAGAACCAGAAGGAATTCATCGAGCTGAATGCCGATCTGGCCGAAGTCTGGCCGAACATCAGCGAGAAGAAGGACGCCATGGAAGACGCCGAGAAGTGGGATGGTGTCGATGGCAAGCTTGAGTATCTGGAGCAGTAAGCCCCTCAAGCAACCCGCATCTCACGTGGCAAGCGGCTTGCCCGCCCTGACCGGGCAAGCCCGGGTCTCACGACAGAAACGGCAGCGATTCCCTCGGGAGCCGCTGCCGTTTCTGTCTCTGATGCTTGAAGTCGGTGCCTGAAGTCGGAGACTCAAGCTCATGTCAGGAGCTCAGCCCCCTGACATCCGGGCATAAAAAAGGGCGACCCCGTAAGGTCGCCCGCTCCAAGCGTGTCCCTGTCGATCCATCCTGGATCGCACTCCTGAGTGCTGTCCCTGCCCTTCACGACATCCTGTCATTCGGGGCGCACCGTCACGCGTGGCGGGCATTGCAGCACTGCTCGCGCAGCTGTCCCACCGCAATGCCCGTTAGTGCAGATATTTGCCTGTCCTGCTGTCCTGCCCATGCATTGCCCGGCGTCCTGCCTGTACCGCTCCCTGCCTGTGCAGCTGACAGCCTCACGACATTCCTTGTCCGACCATCCTTGTCGTGGCTTCCTGCCACTTGATGCTGCCGCTTTCTGCCCCATCATTCCTGACGCGGATGATGTCCCGTCATCCGTCACTTCCTGTGAAGGGCAAGCTTCCTGACTGCATATCAGAGCCTGGGGCTCTTCGACACTCCGTGTCGTTATCGTGCTTCCTGCCTGTGTGGCGCTTCCCATCGCCGACGGATCATCCTGATCCTGACACACTCCGGTGTCATGCCCGCTATCCTTGCTTCCCTAGCATTTCTCGCCTGACTCCTTCAAGCGAAGATATGCAGCTCTCTGCTACCGACGTCCATGTCAGGTCCTTTTCCGCCGAGCGTCCTGCTCAGCGGGGCGAAACGTCCTGTCTCGCCATCAAGTCTTTTCTGATCATCCCGTTGGCATCCTGCCGAGACTGCGGTGTCCCGCCGCACCCTCACGTCCATGCAGCCATTCTGGGCAGCATTCGCCGGCGAGGCAACTAGCCAAACCGCTTAACCCGCTATATCTGAACAGGCCGTCAAAGAAAATATCATCAATAAAATCAAATAGATATTGAAGAACATACGTTCATGTCCGCAGGCGACTCGCAGCCAGTGTCTCGATTGTCCTGCGGGATTTGTAAGAGATGGCTTACACGAAATCAGTGCCTGAAAACGGCCTGTTTCCTGCATCCCCCTCAAACGCACTCAATCATCGCCTGCAATGCACAACGGGGCCGTGCCAGAAGGCACGACCCCGTTGCAAGTTACCTCTGCGATGCTGGGCGCTGAGCCCTCACATCACAGGCGATTACTGACCCTTGATCTCTTTCAGGCCGTTGTAAGCCACGTCACCCAGCTGCTGCTCGATCACCAGCAGACGGTTGTACTTGGCGACACGGTCAGAGCGGCACAGAGAGCCGGTCTTGATCTGGCCAGCACAGGTACCGACGGCGAGGTCGGCGATGGTGGTGTCTTCGGTCTCGCCACTGCGGTGGGAGATGACCGCGGTGAAGCCGGCGGCCTGCGCCATCTTGATCGCATCCAGGGTCTCGGACAGTGAGCCGATCTGGTTGAACTTGATCAGGATGGAGTTGCCGATGCCTTCATCGATACCACGGCTCAGGATGCGCGTATTGGTGACGAACAGATCGTCGCCGACCAGCTGCACCTTGTCGCCCAACTCGTCGGTCAGCATCTTCCAGCCTTCCCAGTCGGACTCATCCATGCCGTCTTCGATGGAGACGATCGGATATTCCGCGGCCAGGCCGGCCAGATAGTCGACGAAACCACGTGCGTCGAAGCTCTTGCCTTCGCCGGACAGGTTGTACTGACCGTCCTTGTAGAACTCGGAAGACGCGCAATCCAGCGCCAGGGTCACATCGGTGCCCAGGGTGTAGCCTGCATCGCTGACGGCCTGCTTGATGACGGCCAGTGCTTCGGAGTTGGACGCCAGGTTCGGTGCAAAGCCACCTTCATCACCCACGGAGGTGCTCAGCTCGCGACCCTGCAGCACCTTCTTCAGCGCGTGGAAGATCTCGGCGCCGGTGCGCAGTGCTTCACGGAAGGTCGGCGCGCCGACCGGCTGGACCATGAACTCCTGGATGTCGACATTGTTGTCGGCATGTTCACCGCCGTTGATGATGTTCATCATCGGCACCGGCATGGAGTACTGGCCTGGCTGGCCGTAAAGCTCAGCGATGTGAGCGTAGAGCTCGATGCCCTTGGCCTGCGCTGCCGCCTTGGCAGCCGCCAGAGAGACGGCAAGAATCGCGTTGGCACCCAGCGATTCCTTGTTCTCGGTACCGTCCAGCGCCAGCATGGCATCGTCCAGCGCGCGCTGGTCGAGTGCATCCATGCCCACGAGGCGCTCGCGGATCGCGCCATTGACGGCTTCGACTGCCTTCAGCACGCCCTTGCCCAGATAACGGCTCTTGTCGCCATCACGCAATTCCAGCGCTTCACGCGAACCGGTGGAGGCACCGGAAGGAGCGCAGGCACTGGCGCGTTGGCCACCCTCCAGCACGACCTCGGCCTGTACGGTCGGGTTACCACGGGAATCGAGCACCTCAAGGGCGCGGATTTCGACGATATTGGCCATCTTGTGTCGTCCTCTACACGGGGGATTGAAACACCACGACGGGCATCTTGCCCATAGTGCAAAAAGGCCGCTCACACAGGGGTGAACGGCCAGTAGTCCTGCTCAACGAATGTCCAGCGGCGCGAAGCCCTTGACCAGTGCATCCAGCGATTGCAGCTGGCGCAGGAAGGGTTCGAGCTGATCCAGCGGCAAGGCGCAGGGGCCGTCACACTTGGCGTTGTCCGGGTCCGGATGCGCTTCGAGGAACAGACCCGCCAGCCCCAATGCGACACCGGAGCGTGCCAGATCGAAGACCTGCTCACGACGCCCGCCAGCGGAATCGGCTCGCCCGCCCGGGCGCTGCAGCGAGTGGGTGACATCGAACAATACCGGCAGGCCGCTATCCTTCATCTCGGCCATGCCGAGCATGTCGACCACCAGGTTGTTGTAACCGAAGCTGGAGCCACGCTCGCACAGCAGAATCCGGTCATTGCCCGCTTCACCGCACTTGGCGACGACATGGCGCATCTCGTGCGGCGCGAGGAACTGCGGCTTCTTGACGTTGATGACGGCGCCGGTGCGCGCCATGGCCACGACCAGGTCCGTCTGCCGCGCCAGGAAGGCCGGCAGCTGGATGACATCGGCCACTTCCGCCACGGCTGCCGCCTGATGCGGCTCATGCACGTCCGTGATGATCGGCACACCGAAGCGCGACTTGATCTCGGCCAGAATCTCGAGCCCCTTCTCCATCCCGGGACCACGGTAGGAGTGCATGGAGCTGCGATTGGCCTTGTCGAAGCTGGCCTTGAAGACGTACGGCATGCCCAGGCGTGTCGTCACTTCGACATACTGCTCGGCGACTTCCAGCGCCAGCTCCCGCGATTCGAGCACGTTCATGCCACCGAAAAGCGTCATCGGACGATCGTTGGCGACTTGCAGACCCGCAAATCCGATCATGCGTTGTTCGTTGCTCATCTCTGCACCGTCCATCAAATCGTTGTCCATCGGCAGTCTGCCTGATGATGCTCTGGCGAACATCAAGACATGCAACCACCGCGGAGAAGACCTACGGGCGCCACCCGAGGTGGCGCCCGCTCAACACCCTATCACTCGCCGCGAGTACGCGCCGCCTTGTGATTGAGCGCGGCATTCACGAAGCCGGTGAACAGCGGATGGCCATCACGCGGCGTGGAGGTGAATTCCGGGTGGAACTGACATGCCACGAACCACGGGTGATCCGGCAGCTCGACCATCTCGACCAGAGAGTTGTCGACGCTGCGACCGGAGAAGATCAGGCCCGCTTCTTCAAGGGCCGGCACGAACTGGTCGTTGACCTCATAGCGGTGACGGTGACGCTCGACGATCTCGTCGCTGCCATAGGCCTGATGCGCCTTGGAGCCGTTGAGCAGGCTGCAGGCCTGGCCGCCGAGGCGCATAGTGCCGCCCAGATCAGACGCCGCGTCGCGGGTCTCGATCTTGCCTTCCGGCGTCAGCCACTCGGTGATCAGACCGACCACCGGGTGCTGGGTGTCATGGGTGAACTCGGTGGAGTTGGCATCGCTCCAGCCTGCCACGTTACGCGCGAACTCGATGACGGCAACCTGCATGCCCAGGCAGATGCCCAGATACGGCACCTTGTTCTCACGCGCGAAGCGCGCAGTGGCGATCTTGCCTTCCACGCCACGCTCGCCGAAGCCGCCCGGTACCAGCACCGCGTCCTTGCCGATCAGACGGTCGGTGCCGTTGCGCTCGATTTCCTCGGAGTCGATGAAGTCGACGTTGACCTTCACACGCCCCTGGATACCGGCGTGGATCAGCGCCTCGTTCAGCGACTTGTAGGCGTCGAGCAGCTCCATGTACTTGCCGACCATCGCGATGTTGATGGTCTTGAGCGGGTTGAGCTTGGCGTCGAGCACCGCGACCCACTCGGACATGTCGGCCTCTTTGGCCTCCAGGCGGAACTTGTCGCAGACGATCTCGTCGAGGCCGGCTTCGTGGAGCATCAACGGAATGCGATAGATGGTGTCGGCATCCTGCAGGGAGACGACGGCACGCTCTTCGACGTTGGTGAACAGCGAGATCTTGCGACGCTCGCTTTCCTCGATCTCGACTTCGCTGCGGCAGATCAGGATATCCGGCTGGATACCGATGGAGCGCAGCTCCTTGACGCTGTGCTGGGTCGGCTTGGTCTTGGTCTCGCCGGCCGTCTTGATGTACGGCACCAGCGTCAGGTGCATGAAGAGTGCACGCTCGCCACCCAGCTGCGCACGCAGCTGACGGATGGACTCCAGGAACGGCAGCGACTCGATGTCACCCACGGTACCGCCGATCTCGACCAGTGCGACGTCATAGCCTTCACCGCCGGCGATCACGCGACGCTTGATCTCGTCGGTGATGTGCGGGATGACCTGCACTGTTCCGCCGAGGTAGTCACCGCGGCGCTCCTTGCGCAGCACGTGCTCGTAGACGCGACCGGTAGTGAAGTTGTTGCCCTGGGTCATGCGCGAGCGGATGAAACGCTCGTAGTGACCGAGGTCGAGGTCGGTTTCCGCGCCATCTTCGGTGACAAAGACTTCGCCGTGCTGGAACGGGCTCATGGTGCCCGGATCGACGTTGATGTACGGATCCAGCTTGAGGATGGTGACCTTGAGGCCACGGGCCTCGAGAATAGCCGCCAGCGAAGCGGATGCGATGCCCTTGCCAAGCGAGGACACAACGCCGCCCGTCACGAAGATAAATCGTGTCATGGAAACCTGCCGAAAACGTGAGCTGTAGGAGAGATCCGGGGGAACGGATCAGGATGGGTCGCCAGTCTAGCGGAAAGGCTGCTCCGGCTCAATTTGAATGCCACCACCTGCCCATCTCGCGTCGCCATCCGATGCACCCGCCATAACGCATCAGACCCGCCGTGGCGGGCCTGATGCGTGACGTCACATGACCCTTACACTTCCAGGAAATCAAGAATCCCTTCAGCGGCACGGCGACCTTCATCGATGGCGGTCACCACCAGATCGGAGCCGCGCACCATGTCACCGCCAGCGAACACCTTGGCATTGGTGGTCTGGAAGGCATGACGCTCGGCGCTGGTCGCGATGCGGCCACGCTCATCGACGGCGATGTCGAAGTCGGCGAACCACGGCGCAGGGCTTGCCTGGAAGCCGAAGGCCACGACCACGGCATCCGCCGGCAGAATCTCTTCGGAACCCGGCACCACTTCCGGACGCTGACGACCATTGGCATCCGGCTCACCCAGGCGGGTGCGCACGACCTTGACGCCTTCGACCTTGCCATCGCCGACCACTGCCACCGGCTGACGGTTGAAGAGGAAATCGACGCCCTCTTCGCGGGCATTGGTCACCTCACGACGTGAGCCCGGCATGTTGGCCTCGTCACGACGGTAGGCACAGGTCACGCTTTCCGCGCCCTGGCGGATGGAGGTGCGGTTGCAGTCCATCGCGGTATCACCGCCGCCGAGCACCACGACCTTCTTGCCTTCCATGGAGACGTAATCCGCCGGGTCCTTCTCGAAGCCCAGGCAGTGATTGACGTTGGCGATCAGGAAGTCGAGCGCCTTGTGCACGCCCGGCAGATCCTCGCCCGGGAAGCCGCCACTCATGGCGTTGTAGGTACCCATACCGAGGAAGACGGCATCGTATTCCTCGAGCAGCGCATCGAAGGTCACATCACGCCCGACCTCGACGTTGAGACGGAACTCCATGCCCATCTCTTCGAAGATCTCGCGGCGGCGCGTCATCACGCCCTTCTCGAGCTTGAACTCCGGGATACCGAAGGTCAGCAGACCGCCGATTTCCGGATGGCGATCATAAATCACCGGACGCACGCCATTGCGCACCAGGATATCGGCGGCACCGAGACCCGCCGGGCCTGCACCGATGATGGCGACGCGCTTGTCGGTCCAGCTGACCTTGGACATGTCGGGGCGCCAGCCCATCGCGAAGGCGGTGTCGGTGATGTACTTCTCCACCGAGCCGATGGTGACGGCACCGAAGCCGTCATTCAGGGTGCAGTCGCCCTCGCAGAGACGGTCCTGCGGGCAGACGCGACCACAGACTTCCGGCAGCGAGTTGGTCTGGTGCGAAAGCTCGGCGGCTTCAAGGATATTGCCCTCGGAGACCAGCTTCAGCCAGTTGGGAATGTAGTTGTGTACCGGGCACTTCCACTCACAGTAGGGGTTGCCACAGCCCAGGCAGCGATGTGCCTGGCTGGCGGCTTCTACCGGCTTGAACTCGGCATAGATCTCGTTGAACTCACGTGCGCGCACGCGAGCATCTTTCTTCTGCGGGTCCTGACGACCCACATCGATGAACTGGAAGTCGTTGGCGAGCTGATTGGCCATGATGAATCCTCCTTCAAAATCCGGGCACCGTCGCGGTGCGGGCCCTCACCCGAGGCATGCTGGGGTGAGGGGTGCGATCACTCCGGCTGACGCCGTGACTGGTCCAGCAGGCCGTTGAGGCTTGCCGCCTTCGGCTTGACCAACCAGAAGTGACGCACGAAGTCAGGGAAATCACGCAGGATGTCGCGCCCGCGCTCGGAGCCGGTCTCGGCCACATATTCCTCGATGACTTCGCGCAGATGGCGACGATAGGCCTCCATGGCTTCGGTATTGATGCGGTGGATTTCCACCAGCTCGTGGTTGTACTTGTCGACGAAGTCGCGATTCTCGTCCAGCACGTAGGCGAAGCCGCCGGTCATGCCCGCACCGAAGTTGACGCCTGTCTCGCCCAGCACGCACACCAGACCGCCGGTCATGTACTCACAGCAGTGATCACCCGCGCCTTCGATCACGGCGTGCGCACCGGAGTTACGCACCCCGAAGCGCTCGCCGGCGGTGCCCGCGGCATACAGCCGCCCGCCGGTCGCGCCGTACAGGCAGGTGTTGCCGATGATGGCAGTCTTGTGGCTCTCGAAGCGCGAACCACGCGGCGGCACGATGGTCAGCTTGCCGCCGTTCATGCCCTTGCCGACATAGTCGTTGGCGTCGCCTTCCAGATGCATCTCGAGTCCGTGCGCGTTCCAGACACCGAAGCTCTGGCCTGCCACACCGGTCAGGCTGACCTTGAGCGGCGAGCCCGCCAATCCGGCCTCGCCATAGCGCTTGGCGATTTCACCCGAGACACGCGCGCCCACCGAGCGATCGCAGTTGGTGACATGGAAACTGAACTCGCCACCGCTGCGGCTGTCGATCGCAGATTCCATCGCGGCCAGCATCTCGAGGTTCTTGGCACCGGGATCATGCGGCTCGTTGCGGCTGACCTGGCAGAACTGCGGCGCGTCCTTGGGCACGAAGTCATTGCCCAGCAACGGCGTGAGGTCGAGACGACGCTGCGCGTTGGTCTCACCTTCCAGCACTTCGAGCAGATCGGTACGACCGATCAGGTCGGTGATCTGACGCACGCCCAGCAGTGCCATCAGCTCGCGCACTTCCTCGGCGATGAAGCGGAAGTAGTGCTTGACCATCTCGACGGTGCCGCGGAAATGCTCGTCACGCAGCGCCTGGTGCTGGGTCGCGACACCGGTGGCACAGTTGTTCAGGTGACAGATACGCAGGTACTTGCAGCCCAGTGCGACCATCGGCGCGGTACCGAAGCCGAAGCTCTCGGCGCCCAGGATCGCGGCCTTGACCACGTCCAGGCCGGTCTTGAGGCCACCATCCGTCTGCAGACGAATCTTGTGACGCAGCTGGTTGATGCGCAGCGCCTGATGCACCTCGGGCAGCCCCAGTTCCCACGGGGAACCGGCGTGCTTGATCGAGGTGATCGGGCTGGCCGCGGTGCCACCGTCATAGCCGGAGACGGTGATCAGGTCGGCGTACGCCTTGGCGACACCGGTGGCGATGGTGCCGATCCCCGGCTCGGAGACCAGCTTGACCGAGACCTGCGCCGACGGGTTGACCTGCTTGAGATCGAAGATCAGCTGCGCCAGATCCTCGATGGAATAGATATCGTGGTGCGGCGGCGGCGAGATCAGTGTCACCCCCGGCACGGCGTAGCGCAGACGTGCAATCAGGTCGTTGACCTTGCCGCCCGGCAGCTGACCGCCCTCACCGGGCTTGGCGCCCTGTGCGACCTTGATCTGCAGTACCTCGGCATTGACCAGGTACGCCGGCGTGACACCGAAGCGACCGGAGGCGATCTGCTTGATCTTGGAGGAGCGCACGGTGCCGTAACGCGCCGGGTCTTCACCGCCTTCACCGGAGTTGGAGCGCCCACCGGCCTCATTCATGGCCTGGGCCAGCGCTTCATGTGCCTCGGGAGACAGTGCACCAAGCGACATGCCGGCACTGTCGAAGCGCGGCAACAGGGACTCGACGGACTCGACTTCCTCGATCGGCAGCGGCTCGGCGACCGGCTTGAGGGTCAGCAGGTCACGAATGGTCGCCACCGGGCGCTCGTTGACCAGGCGCGCGAATTCCTTCCACTTGCCGTAGTCACCCTGCTGCACGGCCTGCTGCAGCTTCACCACCACATCCGGGTTGTAGGCGTGGTATTCGCCACCATGCACGTACTTGACCAGTCCGCCCTGCTTGATGCGCTTGCGCGGCAGCCAGGCTTCACGGGCCAGCAGCTCCTGCTGGAACTGCAGCTCGGCAAAGCCGGCGCCTTCGATGCGCGAGGCCATGCCGGTGAAGCACATGTCCATGACTTCACTGTTGAGACCGACCGCCTCGAACAGCTGCGAGCCACGGTAGGAGCCGATGTGCGAGATGCCCATCTTGGACAGGATCTTGTAGAGCCCCTTCTGCATGCCCTTGCGATAGTTCTCGCGGGCATCAGCAGGGTTGCCGGACAGCTCGCCGGTGCGATGCATGTCAGCCATCACCTGATAGGCAAGGTACGGGTAGACCGCCGTGGCGCCGACCCCGAACAGCACTGCCATCTGGTGCGCGTCACGCGCATAGCCGGTCTCGATCACCAGGTTGACGCGCGGGCGCAGGGCCAGCGCACCGAGGTGATGATGGATGGCGCCAGTCGCCAGTGCGGCGTGGATCGGCAGCTGCCCCTTCTTCAAGCCACAGTCGCTGAGTACCAGGATCACCTTGCCATTGCGCGCCGCTTCCTCGGCCTGCTGACAGAGGCCCTTGAGCGCCTGCTTGAGGGAATCCTGCGCCGGATCGTAGTGCAGCTTGAGCGTCTGCGAGGTGAAGGCCGGATCTTCGTGATTGACCAGCGCATTGAACTTGCGCGGTGACAGCACCGGCGTGGTCAGGATCAGGCGATGCGCGTGCTCCGGCGTCGCGTCGAAGATGTTGAGCTCGGCGCCACAGCAGGTCTCCAGCGACATCACGATCGCTTCGCGCAGCGGATCGATCGGCGGGTTGGTGACCTGGGCAAACTTCTGACGGAAGTAGTCGGTCAGCACGCGGTTCTGGCGCGACAGCACGGCCATCGGCGTGTCATCGCCCATCGAGCCGACCGCCTCCTGACCGCTCTCGGCCAGCGGGCGCAGCAGCTGATCGCGCTCCTCGAAGCTGACCTGGAACATCTTCTGGTAGACGTCCAGCTGATCGGCATCCATCGGCTGAAAACGCGCCAGCTCGGTCAGTGCTGACTCGAGATAGTTGGCGTTCTCACGCAGCCAGCGCTTGTAGGGATGCGCGCCCTTGAGGCGCTCGCTGACCTGATCGGTGTGCAGCACTTCACCGGTCTCGGTATCGACACCCAGCACCTGCCCCGGCCCGACGCGCCCCTTGGCGACGACATCTTCCGGCTTGTAATCGTAGGTGCCGATCTCGGAGGCCAGGGTGATGAAACCATTGCGCGTTATGACCCAACGCGCCGGACGCAGGCCGTTGCGGTCCAGCATGCACACGGCGTGGCGACCGTCGGTGAGCACGATGCCCGCCGGACCGTCCCAGGCCTCCATGTGCATGGAGTTGTATTCGTAGAAGGCACGCAGATCGGAGTCCATCTGCTCGACGTTCTGCCACGCCGGCGGCACCATCATGCGGATGGCGCGATAGATATCCATGCCACCGGTCAGCAGGACTTCCAGCATGTTGTCCATGCTGGAGGAGTCGGAGCCGACAGTGTTGACGATCTCGTCCAGCTCGGCGATCTCGGGCAGCTGCTCGGAGACGAAGTTCTCCTTGCGCGCGTTGGCCCAGCCGCGGTTGGCCTCGATGGTGTTGATCTCGCCGTTGTGGGCGAGGAAGCGGAACGGCTGGGCCAGCGGCCAGCGCGGCGCGGTGTTGGTCGAGAAGCGCTGGTGGAAGACACAGATCGCAGTCTCGAGGCGCGGGTCGCCCAGGTCCTTGTAGAAGCGCGGAAGATCTTCCGGCATCACCAGGCCCTTGAAGGAGATGACCTTGCCGGAAAGCGAGCAGACGTAGAAGTCCTCTTCACTCTTCAGCGCCTGCTCGGCATAGCGACGCGCCATGAACAGATCGACATTGAAGGCGATGTCAGTGCGCTCGTCGGCGGCGCCGACGAAGACCTGACGGATGCGCGGCAGGCAGTCGCGGGCCATCGGGCCGCACACGCTGTCATCTACCGGCATGTCGCGCCAGCCCAGCACCTCGAGATTGCGCGCGCTCAGCGCCGACTCGAAGGCGTCACGCGCGGACTGTTCACGCGCGTCATCATCGGGCAGGAAAAGCGTGCCAACGGCATAGCGGGCGCCCAGTTCCAGCCCGAGGGTTTCTCGAGCGATCTGGCGCATGAAGCCGTCCGGCATCTTGAGCAGCAGGCCACAGCCATCGCCGGTCTTGCCGTCAGCGGCAATCCCGCCACGGTGGGTCATGCAGGTCAGGGATTCAATGGCGGTCTGCAGGAGTTCGTGGCTCGCCTGCCCTTCCATATGGGCGATCAGACCGAAGCCGCAGTTGTCGCGGAACTCTCCCGGATGGTGGAGACCTTTGTTCATGGGGCGTGCCTCACGGAGAAATCATGTGTCCAGATGCTTTTTTTCAAGCATTTTCCCGGTTATAGTTATCGGTTATCTTTATTTTTATACCTGCCGATAGTGGCGCCATCAGTGTCGCTACACGACGCCAGATTTCCCTCGAGCATATCCCCCAGCTTCCCGCCTGCGCAATTCTCCACAGGTCGCCCATCGACCAAAAAAACCTGACAAAACCGAAGGTTAGAAGAACATTCAACCAAAAAACCCTGTAGGCTCAAGCGCTTAGCGGGTAGACATGCCTCATGAATTTCGCCTTGCAACTTTAGTATTGGTTAAATAAAAAACAGCGTTTTTATTCGATTTACCCCATACCGATTACGCATACGGCATACCAATTCAGGAATCACGCTCCACCAATGACTCCGTCACGGCGCGCTGACACCGGCCAAAAGAAAAGCCGCCACCCAAAGGGTGACGGCTTGCGTGGTCGTGCAGCGCCCATGAACCAGCCGATGGCTGGCCGGGATGTCAGCGAGAGCTGCGTGGCCAGTGCTCCAGCATGTCGGCCAGCACGCCGGCTGGCGCCTCTTCGGTAATCACCGCTCGGCCGATGCGCTCAAGCAGGATCAGGCGCAGACGGCCATCGACATTCTTCTTGTCCAGCTGCATGTGCTTGAGGAAGTCCTCGACACCCATATCTTCCGGAGCCGCCAGCGGCAGGCCCGCCTTGGCAATGATGTGCGAGACACGCTCCACATCCGCACTCGACAGCCAGCCCATGCGCGCCGAAAGCTCAGCCGCCATCAGCATGCCGGTGCCGACGGCTTCACCGTGCAGCCAGACGCCATAGCCCTGGTCCGTCTCGATAGCATGCCCGAAGGTGTGACCCAGATTAAGCAGCGCACGCACGCCCTGCTCGGTCTCGTCCTGCGCCACGACATCCGCCTTGATGGCACAGCTGCGGCGAATGGCTTCACCGAGCAGGGTCTCGTCCAGCGCCATCAAGGCCGTCATGTTGTCTTCCAGCCAGCTCAGGAAGCTTTCATCCCACAGCAGACCATACTTGATGACCTCGGCCATGCCCGCTGACAGCTCACGCTGCGGCAATGTCTTGAGGCTTGCGGTATCGATCAGCACCAGACGCGGCTGCCAGAAGGCGCCCAGCATGTTCTTGCCGCGCGGATGATTGACGCCGGTCTTGCCGCCCACCGAGGAATCCACCTGCGACAGCAGCGTGGTCGGCACCTGGATGAAGGCTGCGCCCCGCTGATAGCAGGCCGCCGCGAAGCCGGTCATGTCACCGATCACGCCACCACCGAGGGCGATCAAGGTGCAGCGGCGATTGAAGCCGGCCTCGAGCAGGGCATCCCAGATCAGGCCGATGCTGGCCATGTGCTTGGTCTGCTCACCGTCGTCGAGAATGACCTCGCGGATATCGAGTCCCTCGCCCAACGAGGCCTTCAGTGCGTCCAGATACAGCGGTGCCACCACGGTGTTGGTGACGATCATCACCTGACGCCCCGCAAGGTGCTCCCGAATCAGATCACCACGTGCGGTCAGGCCCGGCCCGATATGAATGGGGTAACTACGCTCGCCAAGCGCGACATCAAGACGATGAGCAGGTGCCAGGGACATCAGAATTCTCCTTGGGCGAAACAGATGACAGCGACTGATGCCCGCCAGGGCCACCAGCCGCTGATGAGACTAGCCAGGGGCGTGCAACGGGTCCGCCAGCGCCTTGATGCGGCGACGGATCTCGTTGGTGACCGCCCGAGGGCTGCGCCGATCGGTACGCACGATGATATCGGCCGTCTCGCGGTAGAGCGGGTCACGCAACTCGAACAGGCGCTTGAGCACCCGCCCGGGGTCATCCTGCTGCAACAGCGGACGATTGCGATCACGGCCGGCTCGCTTGAGCTGCTGTTCGACAGGCGCGTAGAGATACACGACAGTGCCGCGTTCGCGCAGTACGCGCCGATTGGCCTCCGCCATGATGGCGCCACCACCGGTGGCCATCACGACTTCCCTGAGCGAGGTCAGCTCATCGATGACAGCCTGCTCACGCTCACGAAAGCCGGACTCGCCCTCGACGTCGAAAATCCACGGAATGCTGGCTCCGCAGCGGTCTTCAATCACATGGTCGCTATCGCAAAATTCACGATGCAAGTCGGCCGCCAGCAGGCGGCCGATAGTGCTCTTGCCGGCCCCCATGGGGCCAACAAGGAATACGTTGGGAATCACATGCATCAGCGCACCGCCAGGCCGTCCTCGATGATCTTCGGGGTAATGAATACCAGCAATTCTACCTTCTCGTTGGACTCTTCGGTATAGCGGAACAGATTCCCGATCACCGGCAGGTCCCCGAGGAAGGGCGTCTTGAAGACGCTGCGAATCTGCTCGGAGGTCAGAATGCCGCCCAGCACCACGGTTTCGCCGTCATTGACCAGCACCTGCGTCTCGATTTCATTGGTATCGATGGCCGGTTCGCCATTGAAGCTGTCATCGGAGACATCGTCATTGTTGATCAACAGATCCATGATGATGCGGTTGTCAGGCGTGATCTGCGGCGTCACTTCCAATGCCAGCACCGCTTCCTTGAACTCTATGTTGGTCGCACCGCTGGAGGTCGCCTCCTCGTAGGGAATTTCCTGACCCTGCTTGATGACGGCCTTCTTCTGGTTGGCGGTGATGATCTTGGGCTGGGAAATGGTCTGGCTCTTGCCTTCGCTTTCCAGCGCCGAGAGCTCCAGGTCCAGCAGGATATCGCCGGACAGGTAACCGAAGCTGAAGGTGCTTCCCGGACTGCTGTCATCCCCCAGATCTACGCTCAGACCACCGTTGCTGGTCGTACCGGTCGACGCGCCTTCCAGGCCGAACTTGCCGTTGCTGCTGTTGGAAAGCCCCCAGTTGACACCGATCTCGCTGGAGACGCTGCTGCGCGCGATGACGATGCGCGCCTCGATCTGCACCTGACGCACCGGGATATCGAGATATTCCAGCGTGCCGCGAATGGACTCGAGCGTATCGCGGGTATCCTGGATCAGCATGGTGTTGGTGCGCTCATCGACCATCACGCGACCCCGCTCGGACAGCAGACCGATCCCGCCTTCACCGCGCAGCAACGCCGCCAGATCCGCCGCCTTGGCATAACGCACCTGGATGTATTCGGTGGTCATCGGCGCCAGCTCCTTGACCTGCTGGTTCGCCTCGAGCTCCTTGCGCTCCAGTGCCGCCAACTCTTCGGCCGGCGCGACCATCAGCACGTTGCCCATGCGACGACTGGCCAGACCGTTGGACTTGAGCACCAGATCCAGCGCCTGATCCCAGGGCACTTCCTTCAGGTTCAGGGTCACGTTGCCGGTGACGTTGTCACTGGCGACCAGATTGAGCCCCGTGAAGTCAGCGATGATCTGCAGCACGGAGCGCACTTCGATGTTCTGGAAGTTGAGCGAGATCTTCTTGCCAGTGTAGGGGAACTTGTCCTTGATGCGCTCCGCCTGCTCTTCACGCGTCAGCGGTTTGACCTCGAGCACCAGCTCGTTGCCTGCCTGGGTGGCAAGCTGGGTGTAGTAGCCACTGGCATCCACCACCATGCGCACGCCATCACGGGTACGCTGCGGATCGATACGCGTCACCGGCGTGGCGAAATCGCCGACATCCAGCACCTGATTCATCTCCGGCGGCAGCTTCACGCCCTTGATGTCGACGTAGATCTTGCGCCCACGCTCGGTGACGCGCGACTCGACGTTGGAGCGGTTGAAGTTGATCACGACACGACCTTCGCCGTCCGTGCCACGACGGAAATCGATGCCACTGACGGCCGGCTCGCTGGCCACTTCCAGGGCACGATTGTCCGGCGGCACATTGGTGGCGTTCGCCTGGGAGGCAGCCGCAGGCTGAGCGCCCGGCGCACCGCCCTGCTCGCCGATGATGACGTAGAGGCTGTTGCCCTCGGTGCGCGTGACGTACGGCTTGGACTGGTTGAGCTTCATGACCAGACGCGTGCGCGAGCCGGCCTCCAGCGCCACCAGTTCGTCCACGCCGCTGAGCCCCAGATCGAAGCGACGCTTGTCGAGCTGGCTGCTGGTATCCAGGAGGTCGATGGTGATGCGCGGCGGCGTCTCGATACGGTAGCCCTTGACCTCCGGCACTCCGCCGACGAAGTCGAGCTTGAGCTCCATACGGTCGCCCCCGAGGGCGGTGAAGTTGAGGTCCTGCAGCGACGACGCAGCCATCGCCACATTCGCCATCAGGCTACCGACTGCCGCCAGCCCCAGCAGACTCATTCGTTGCAATCGCGTCATGTTCCCTAGTCCCCTGTCTCGCCGTGGCTCCGTTCAACCGTCGGGCTGATCGCGCCTTATTCTTATCGAAGCGTTATGGTGTCGGTCGCCAACTCTTGCGGGTCGACCGTTCGTCTTCCGTGACAATATGGCTACTGCCAACGCCAGTGATCTCAACCACCTTGCGACACGGGCTCTTTCAGCGCCATGGCGCGAGACCGCTCTATCCAACCGCCCTGACCATTGGGCACGATTTCCACCATATCGATCTGCGTATCACCGATACGGGTGATCCTGCCGAAGTTGCTGCCCATGTGGTTGCCGACCCGCACACGCTGGACTTCCTGCTCCGGCGTCAGAATCAACGCCGAACGCGCGCCATCGACATCCAGCGTCCCGACCATGCTGAGCTGCTCCATCGGCCAGGCTTCCAGTGGTTCACGAGGGCGATCGAGGTCCGGTCGCACACCGTTGTCGACGGCCGTCAGCTCCTCTTCGGGCTCCGGCAGGCGTGATTGGAAAGGACTGCGCGCGTCCGCCATGTCATAGGTGACGGGATGATACTCGGGTTGCGGCGGCAACTCCTGCACCTTGCCGGAAGGACGCCCTCTCAAGGACTCGAGCTCCCCCTCCAGCGCGCCCAGCTGCGGATCTCCACAACCCGCCAGCAGAGTGGCCAGCAACACACTTCCCATCACGGTATTTCGACGTGTCATCAGGCTCATTGCTTGCCTCCTGATGTTGCCGGGGTCTGGCGATAATTGTAGGTCTTGGCCAGCAGCGAAAGCTCGAGATCATCGCTGTTGGCGACCGGCGTCAGCACGAAATCATGCAGCGTCACGATGCGTGAAAGCCCCGCGACACCGGAAATGAAGGCGGCGATACGATGATAGTCGCCGCGCACCTTGATATCGAAAGGTTGTTCGACATAGAAGTTGCGATTCTCCGCCGGCTTCAGACGAATGTACTCGACCGCCAGCTGGTTGTTGATCGCCGTCTCGCTGATGTCATCCAGCAGCGCCGGGACTTCCGCGTCGGTGGGCAGCATTTCCAGCAGCTGCCCCATGCGGGACTCCAGCTCCACCATCTGCTCGCGCATGGCCGGCAGGTTGGCGGCCTTGAACGCCTTGCTCTCGAACTGCTGGAGCAGCTGACTTTCCTGGGCACGCAGACGCTCGAGGTCTTCCGCCTTGGGCGCGGCAAGGAACCAATGGGACGCCCAGAACAGGGCGCCCAGCACGATGAGCGCCAGCACGGCCTGCAGCGTGACCGGCCAGATGCCGGCTTCCTTCAGATCAAGATCACGAAAATCCGTCGACTTGAGGCGGCGGATTTCAGCATCGATGAAACTCATCGCCGACCTCCTTTCTTGTCATTTTCCGCATCGGCAGCGCTCAGCGCCGACCCCGTCGGGCGCTCCGGAATCATGATATTGAAGCTGCGCTGATCGTCGTCATTGCTCTGCACATCGGAGAGCGTCGGGGTGCCGAAGGAATCCGACAGGGCGATGGCGCGCATCAGACCCGAGACCTGACGCGTGCTTTCCGCCGTGCCATTCGCCTTGAGCTGGCGCCCGCTGCGACTGATGCTCTGATACCAGGCGCCGTCCACCAGAGACGTCACCAGCTGATTGAAGACCCGCACCGTTTCCGGACGCGAGAACTGCAGACTGCGGATCAGCTCTATCTGGTCGAGCATCTGGGTGCGGCGTGCCTCGATGTCCTCGACTTCCTTGATGTCCCGATTGAGGCGGGCCATTTCCTTCTCGATGAAGGCATGGCGCTGCTGCTGCGCCTCGAGCTGACTCTGGTAATACTCGCTCATGCCATAGCCGCCACCGATACCGATGACAGCCGCCAGCGCCAGTATGCCCATGAAGCGCTTGCTGCGCTTCTCACGCCGATCTTCACGCCAGGAAAGCAGGTTGATCTCGATGGTCATGAGCGCTTCCTCATCGCAAGACCGCAGGCCGTGAGCATCGCCGGGGCATCGCCCGCCAGCGCCTGGATGTCGACGCGCGGATTGACGCTCATGTGAGTGAAGGGGTTGGCCATGATCACTTCAAGCCCGGTGTGCTCCGCCAGGCCTTCACGCAGCCCGACGATGGCGGCCGTACCGCCCCCGAGCAGGATACGCTGCACCTCGCGGCGCTTGCCGGCGGTGTAATAGAGCTGCAGTGAGCGTGCGATCTGCTGGATGAGCGTCTCGCGGAACGGACCCAGCACTTCGCTGTCATAGGTATCCGGCAGACCGCCACGCTTCTTGGCCAGGCCCGCCTCATCATTGGAGAGATCGAAGCGATTCATGATCTCGTCCGTCAGCTGACGCCCCCCGAAGACGGCGTCGCGACTGTAGACGATGCGGCCATTCTGGATGACGTGGAAGGCGGTCATCGTCGCACCGATATCGACGACGGCAACGCACTCTTCGTTGTCGTAGGTCGGCGGCAACTGATGACGCAGCTCGCCGAAGGCGCGCTCGAGGGAGAAGGTCTCGACATCGACGGCAGCTGGCTCGAGGCCGGCCTGGGACAGTGCCGAGGTCAGCTGATCGACGTCCAGGCTGCGACACGCCACCAGCAGCAGGTCCTGCTGATCGGGATTGCGCGGATTGACGCCCAGATGCTGGAAGTCGAACGCGACATCGTTCAGCGGAAAGGGAAAGTGCTTCTCGGACTCGAGCGCGATGCGCTGCTCGATCTCGTCATCGGCAAGATTGGCCGGGAAGCTCAGTGTCTTGGTGATGGCAGCGCTCGCGGGAACCGCGACCACGGCGCGCTTCGAGCGCGGCTGTGCCTGCTCGACCGCGCGCTTGATGGCCAGCACGACTTCGTCCATGTCCCGTATACGTCGCTCGACGACTGCGCCTTCCTTGAGTGGACGCACCGCATAGCTATCGATCTGGTATCGATTTCCTTGCCTGGACAGCTCCAGGAGCTTCACCGTGGCCGACGTGATATCGACCCCAATGAGTCCCTTGCCGGCGGATTTGAGTCCCAGCAATTGGCGTTCCCCTGCTCTGATGACGATCTTGCCAGACTGGCTGGCCGCCGGTTCCCTGACGACGTTGCCGCGACACCCTCTATCATTCCAGGATGTTACATTATGTTTCCCAGAATAACACAACAGACGCGCAAGTCAGGGTTCAACGCTGGCCGCATCTGAACCCGCTACTTATAATGCCCCAGCAATGGAATTGCCAATCCCCGCGCAGCCACTCGCTTTTCTTACCCACGGACCCTGTCTTGCCCATGAAGCTATTGAGACGACTATTTTCGCCAGTGTTCTGGCTGCTGCTATCACTATGTGCCGCGGGACTTCTGGCCATCGTTGGCGCTTCGCTGTACTTCTCGCCGGGCCTGCCCGACGTCCATCAGCTTCAGGATACCAAGCTGCAGACGCCGCTGCGCATCTATACCCGCGATGGCAAGCTGATCGGCGAATACGGTGACCAGCGCCGCATCCCGGTCACCTACGACGAGATCCCCGAGACCTTCGTCGACGCCCTCCTCGCCGCCGAGGACAGCAACTTCTTCTCCCACCCGGGCATCGACCCCAAGGGGCTGGCGCGCGCGGCCGTGCAGCTGGCCTCCAGCGGCAGCATCCAGTCCGGTGGCAGCACCATCACCATGCAGGTGGCGCGCAACTATCTGCTGACGCTGGACCAGACATTCACGCGCAAGATTCGCGAGATTCTGCTGTCGCTGCAGATGGAAGAGATCCTCTCCAAGCAGGAGATCATGGAGCTCTACGTCAACAAGATCTTCCTGGGCCATCGCGCCTACGGGATCGCCGCCGCTGCGCGCACCTACTACGACAAGTCCCTGGATGAGCTGACCCTGGCCGAGCAGGCCATGCTGGCCGGCCTGCCCAAGGCGCCGTCGAGCTTCAACCCGCTGACCAACCCGCAGCGCGCACTGATCCGTCGCAACTGGATCCTGCTGCGCATGAAGGAGCTGGGCTACATCGAGCCGCAGGCCTATGACGAAGCCGTCAAGGCACCGATCACCGCGGCACGCCACTACTCCCGGCCGGAAGTGCAGGCACCCTACGTCGCGGAAATGGCGCGCAGCTTCGCCGTCGACCGCTTCGGCGACAAGGCCTACACCGACAACGTCCGCATCACCACGACGCTGGACAGCTCGCTGCAGCCAATGGCACGTGATGCACTGATCAAGGGGCTGATCGCCTACGATACCCGCCACGGTTGGCGCGGGGTCGAGGAATCCGACATCGCCGCCTCCCTGGCGGAAGCTCAGGACCAGACCGATCAGGCCGGCCTCGAGGAAGAACTCTCCAAGTCACCGGAAGTGCTGGAAACCGCCAAGCAGGCGGCCCAGAAGAGCGAGAAGCGCATCGCCGGCATCGACCGTGATGTCTCGAACTGGCTGAAAGTGCTCGATCGCACCCCGGATTACGGCCCGCTGAAGGCCGCCATCGTGGTCGAAAGCACCGGCAAGCAGATGAAGGCACTGCTGGCCGACGCCACGGTCGTGACCCTCGATTGGGACGGCCTGAAGTGGGCGCGTGAGTACAAGAGCGCCAAATGGCGTGGTGGCGTGCCGGGGTCGGCCGCCGAGATCGCCAAGGCCGGTGATCTGGTACGCGTGATCAAGCAGGACGACGGCTACCGTCTGGGCCAGCTGCCGGACGCGCAATCCGCCATCGTCTCGCTGGACCCGGAAAGTGGCGCCATCCTCGCCCTGCAAGGTGGCTTCAGCTATTCCGCCAGCAAGTTCAACCGCGCCATCCAGGCACGCCGTCAGGCAGGCTCGATCTTCAAGCCGTTCGTCTATCTATCCGGGCTCGAGCAGGCCGGCATGTCACCGGCGACCATCATCAACAACGCCCCTGTCGTGCTTCAGGATGGCGGCAAGGTGTGGCGTCCGGAAAATGCCGGCGGCAAGTTCACCGGCCCGACCCGTATCCGCGTTGGCCTGTATCGTTCGCTGAACCTGGTCTCCGTGCGCCTGCTGCAGACGGTCGGCCTCGACAAGACCCTCGACTTCCTGGTCAAGCTGGGCTTCCAGCGTGACGAGCTGCCCAATGGCCTGTCACTGGCCCTGGGCAGCGCCTCGCTGACCCCGCTGGAGATGGCACGCGGCTATGCCGTGCTCTCCAATGGCGGCTTCCGTGTCGAGCCCTGGTACATCGATACCATCACGCGTGGCGATGACGAGACCGACTATGAAGCGCATCCGCCGGTTGCCTGCGCCAACTGTGCGCCGGGCATGGTCACCGTCAATCGTGACGGTCGCCAGTACCCGCTGGCCGAGCGTGTCGCCTCCCCCGAAGCCATGTATCTGATCCGCGACATGATGCAGGATGTCATCAAGCGCGGTACTGGCCGTGGCGCCCTGGCGCTGGGTCGTGATGACCTGGCCGGCAAGACCGGCACCACCAACGACCAGCGTGATGCCTGGTTCTCCGGCTTCAACAGCAAGCTGGTGGCCACGGTCTGGGTCGGCAAGGACTCCAACGACACCCTGGCCGAGTATGGCGCCCAGGCCGCCCTGCCCATCTGGGTCGACTACATGCGCGGCGCCCTCAAGGGCATGCCGTCCTCCACCATGGAGCGTCCGGACAACATCGTGACGGCGACCATCGACCCGGACTCTGGCAAGCGCCTGCGCAGCGGTCAGTCCGGCGGCATCAGTGAGCTGTTCCGCAAGGATAATCTGCCGCCCTACCAGGAACGCACCATCCGCAAGGAACTGGAGCAGGAAAGCGGTTCGGAAGGTACCGGAACTTTCGAGGCCATCTTCTGATCTGATCTCCAGACCTCGCCTGCCAGCCTCATCGGCAGGGGGAGAGCCCAAGGAAGAGCGGCCGCTGGTCGCTCTTCTGCCATCTGAGCATTCGCAAGGCTCCCCCGTATCGCGATCCACTGGTAGCGTCCGGATGACGCGCCAGGCCGCCTCGCTCAGCAAGCGTCATCTCGCAAGCCACATTCCCGATGATGATGTCATGCCTCAAACATGCCGGAGTTCGCATGCTTCACCCATTGCCCACACTGCGCAGGACCGCGTTTCTGTGCCTGGCCCTGCTTCCCCTCGACACGGCTGTCGCAGACGACCTCTTCTATGCGCCACCACCCGCCAGCGAGGACTCTGAGCCCTTCAGCGGCCAGGCCGAGCTGGGCTTCACCAAGCTGTCGGGCAACTCGAACAGCGAGACCCTACTGGGCAAGACCAGCCTGTCCTGGCACCTGAAGCCCTGGACTCACACCTTCCGTGTGGAGGCCAAGCACGTCTCCAGCAGTGGCGAGACCACGACCGACAAGTATCTGGTCGGGCAGCGCGAGCGCTATGACCTCAGCGATGACCACTACGCCTTCGGGCTGCTGCGCTGGGAGAAGGAGCGCTTCTCCGGCTACAACCACCAGGTCACCTCCATCGTCGGTGAGGGCATCACGATACTGGATGGCCCCGAGCACAACCTCTCCCTCGAGGCCGGGCCGGGCTATCGCTTCGATGACATCACGGCGGGGGATCACGAGAACTACCTGCTGGGCTATGGCGCGATGGACTACCGCTGGCAGCTGTCCGACACCTCCAAGTTCGAGCAGCAGTTCTCGGCGGAGGCCACGCGCGAGAACGTGATCAGTCGCAGCTATACCGCGCTGACGGTCGCCATCAATGCAAGCCTCGCTCTCAAGCTCTCGCACGAGATCGAGAACAACACCAACCCGCCCGACGAGTCGGATGCCAAGACCGACACCACCACGGCGGCCTCCATCCTCTACAGCTTCTGAGCACAGGCCTGACGCCTGCCCGCCCAGGCGCCAGTCGCTGGTGGCTCATGGCTCATGGCTCGCGGTTCATGGCTCAAGGCTCTAGGCTGAAAGCAGCCACCAACAAAAAGCCCTCGCCGGAATCTCCGACGAGGGCTTTTTCATGTCTTGCGTCGCTTCAGCGACGCCGCCAACCGACCATTCGACCGCTGGCGCTTAACCGTAGACCTGATCCGTGCTGGTCAGCGGGTAGTGCGCCGGGTACGGCTTGCGTGCGACGCCGGAATCGATGGCCGCCTGGGCCACGGCGGCCGGCAGACGCTCGAGCAGACGCGAGTCCATCGGCGTCGGGATGATGTAACCCGGGCCGAATTCGAGGCTGTCGATCTCGTAGGCATCCAGCACATCCTGGCTGACCGGCTCACGCGCCAGGTCTTTCAGGGCGTGAACGGCGGCCAGCTTCATCTCTTCATTGATGCGCGTCGCACGCACATCCAGCGCGCCACGGAAGATGAACGGGAAGCCCAGCACGTTGTTGACCTGGTTCGGGTAGTCGGAGCGACCTGTCGCCATGATGACGTCCGGGCGTGCTTCGCGAGCGGTATCCGGGTGAATCTCCGGGTCCGGGTTGGAGCAGGCGAAGACGATCGGATTGGCGGCCATCTTCTTGAGCTGCTCTGCCTTGAGCAGGTTCGGGCCGGACAGACCGACGAAGACGTCGGCGCCATCGATGGCGTCGTCCAGCGTGCGCAGCTCGGTCTCGGTGGCGAACATCGCCTTGTACTGGTTCAGATCATCACGGCCGCTGTGGATCACGCCCTTGCGGTCGAGCATGAAGATGTTCTCGACCTTGGCACCACTGGCCACCAGCAGCTTCATGCAGGCGATGGCGGCAGCGCCGGCGCCCAGGCAGACGATGCGCGCGTCTTCCAGCTTCTTGCCGGCGATATCCAGGGCGTTGAGCATGCCGGCCGCGGTGACGATGGCGGTACCATGCTGGTCGTCATGGAAGACCGGGATGTTGCACTGTTCGATCAGCGCCTGTTCGACTTCGAAGCACTCCGGCGCCTTGATGTCTTCCAGGTTGATGCCACCGTAGGTGGTGTGGATGCGACGCACGGTGTCGATGAAGGCCTGCGGGCTTTCCGCATCCACTTCGACATCGACGGAGTTGATGCCAGCGAAGCGCTTGAACAGCACGCCCTTGCCTTCCATGACCGGCTTGGAAGCCAGCGGCCCCAGGTTGCCCAGGCCAAGGATGGCAGTCCCGTCAGAGATGACCGCGACCAGGTTGCCCTTGCCGGTGTACAGGTAGGCATTTTCCGGGTCGGCGGCGATTTCGCGGCACGGCTCGGCAACGCCCGGGCTGTAGGCCAGCGCCAGGTGCTTGGCGGTCTCGGTCGGCTTGGTCAGCTCGATGGAGAGCTTTCCGGGAATCGGTTCGGCGTGATATTGCAGTGCTGCTTTCTTCATGGCATCAGACATGCGTGTCATCCGGTATTTTGGCGGGGGGTTGGCTGCTCCAGAATATAGAAAAAGACACCTCTGAACAACCGACGCAACTTGCTGTTATGCATGACTTTAAAACGTTCGTTTAAAAAATATTTTAGCCATTCGTCTAACGTTATGGATGCCCTGCCCAGCCATAAACCTTTCCTTATCGCTGACCGGCTTTCACGCCGATTTCGGCCCGAGATGACGCCACGATTCGCGCACGATCCTCGATTTTCGACCGCTCACTGACGCAACCCGCCATTCCGGCGCGCTTGATGCAGAGGCAGAGCAGAAAAAGTGCCAAATCGGAAACAATCTTTCCTTTCAGCAAGCGCAGCGCAGGGGTGAGACCTTCGCAAGGGCATCACGGCAGACCATCACATCAGACCATCACGCCAGACCATCACGACAAGGGCATCCCGGGCCGGCTGGCGTGGTCGCGGCTCTCTTCAGGGTGGTCTGAACGACAGGCACAAAAAAACCCGCTCGTGAGCGGGTTTTCGTCCATGACGCTGCAAGATGCGCAGCGCCATGAAAGCGACAAGCAGCTGAAGGTATCAGCGCTTGATGGCAGCACCGAAACGCTTGTTGAAGCGCTCGACGCGACCACCGGTGGTAGCCTGCTTCTGCTTGCCGGTGTAGAACGGGTGGCACTCGGAGCACACGTCAAGCGCGAAAGTCTGCTTGGAAGTGGTACCGATTTCGTGCTGCGCGCCGCAGGAGCAAGTTGCGGTCTGGCGCTGGTAGTCCGGATGGATACCCTGTTTCATGATGTGTAACCTCAGGTCGCTGTGCACCGCCACCTGATCACTTGCCAGGCACCGTACACGGGTTTTGGATTGAACCGGTCATTCCGCCGTTTCCGACGGAAGGCCGCGCATTTTACCAGTCATCTGCCGCAAGACCAAACTTTGTGCCGTTTATTGCGGGCAACACTCTGTAGACTGCGTGCCACGGCATATCCCCGTTTTACTGAACGCCTCATATCACCTCATATCCGGATACCTTGCGTGCCTGACACTACCGACAAGACTGCGACTCACCTGCCGGGACGTGTGCTGGGCATCGCGATTCCCGGCCCGCTGCGCGATCTGTTCGACTACCTGCCATCCCGCCAGCCGCCTCGTCACGGCTGGCAGGTGGGTCTGCGCGTGCGCGTCGAATTCGGGCGTCGCCAGCTGGTCGGGGTGATCGCCGAGCTGCGCAGCGACTCAAGCTTCCCCATCGACAAGCTCAAGCCTGTCAGCGAAGTCATCGATGACGAACCGCTGCCGGCCGACTGGTTGTGGATATGTCAGTTTACCGCGCGCTATTACCAGCACTCGCTCGGCGACACCTTCGCCCAGGCGATGCCCTCGCTGCTGCGTCAGGGGCGCGCCCTGGAGGCGCGTACCCGAGAGCGCTGGACGCTGACCGACAAGGGCCGCGCCACCGAGCCGGCAAGCCTGGGGCGAGCCACCCGCCAGATCGCGTTGCTGGAGCTGCTCGCTCAGCATCGTCATGGTCTGGTGCACAGCGCCATCACCGCCCAGGGCTTCACCCGCCAGCAGCTGGAGACCCTGCGCGGCCGCGGCTATATCGAATCCCGTGAGGAGCCGGTGACCGGCGCCACGCCGGAGCAGGCCAACAAAGGCGTGCTCGCCGAACCCGGCCTGGCCCTCAATGATGAGCAGGGTCGCGCCCTCTCGCGTCTGCATGAGGGCCTGAACCGCTTCTCGCCCACACTGCTGGAGGGCGTGACCGGTTCCGGCAAGACCGAGGTCTATCTGCAATTGATCGAGGCGGTGCTGGACCGCGGTGGCCAGGCGCTGGTGCTGGTGCCCGAGATCGGCCTGACGCCCCAGACGCTGGAGCGCTTCCGCAGACGCTTCCGCGTGCCGCAGGTGATGCTGCACTCCGGCGTCAGCGATGGTGAACGCCTCGATGGCTTCGAAGCCGCCCGCAGCGGTCGCGCGCGCATCGTGATCGGTACCCGCTCCGCCATCTTCACGCCGATGGCCAGACTCGGCGTGATCATCGTCGACGAGGAGCACGACGGCTCCTTCAAGCAACAGGACGGCCTGCGCTATCACGCCCGCGATCTGGCGCTGGTGCGCGGCAAGCAGGAAGGCATACCCGTGGTGCTCGGCAGCGCCACGCCGTCCCTTGAGAGCCTGCGCCATGCTCGCGAGGGCCGCTTCACGCATCTGCACCTGCATCAGCGCGCCGGTCGCAGCCAGCCGGCGCGCCTGCACCCGGTCGACCTGCGCGGCCGCATGACGCTGGGCGGTCTCTCGACCCAGAGCCTGGAGGCGATCGAGAAGCGCCTCGCCCAGGGCGATCAGGTGCTGGTGTTCATCAATCGGCGCGGCTTCGCGCCGACCCTGACCTGCCATGCCTGCGGCTGGATCGCCGAATGCGACAACTGCGATGCCCGCATGACCCTGCATCGTCATCCGCCCCAGCTGACCTGCCACCACTGCGAGCGTACCCGCCCGCTGCCGGATGCCTGCCCGGCCTGTGGCAGCGGAGATGTTCGCCCGCAGGGCGCGGGCACCGAGCGCACCGAAGAGCTGCTCGGCGAGAAATTCCCCGACGTGCCGGTGCTGCGCATAGACCGCGACAGCACCCAGCGCAAGGACGCCATGAGCGAGGCGCTGGCGGTGATCCGGCGTGGCGAACCCTGCCTGCTGGTCGGCACCCAGATGCTGGCCAAGGGCCACCACTTCCCCCACGTCACCCTGGTGGTGGTGGTCAACGCCGACAGCGGCCTCTATGCCGCCGACTTCCGGGCGCTGGAGCAGTCCGCGCAGCTGCTGGTGCAGGTCGCGGGGCGTGCCGGACGCGCCGAGCGCCCCGGTGAGGTGTTGATCCAGACCCGCCACCCGGAAGACCCCAACCTGCTGACGCTGATTCAGGCCGGCTACCCGCAGCTGGCGGGGGAATTGCTCGAGGAGCGCCGTATCGCCCAGCTGCCGCCGTTCAGCCATCTGGCGCTGCTGCGCGCCGAGGCCAGCGACCAGCAGCAGGTCGAACAGTGGCTGTTGAAGGTCGGTGGCGCCCTGCGCCAGCACCTCGAGGCTGCCAATCTCAAGGTGGATTGCCTCGGCCCGGTGCCCGCACCGATGGAGCGTCGCCAGAATCGCTATCACGCCCAATTGCTGTTGCGCTGTGCGAAACGCGGCCCATTGCATGAAGCGGCGGCCTGGCTGGTGACGCTCTGCGAGCAGGACCGCGACGCGCGCCGCCTGCGCTGGTCGCTGGATGTCGATCCCATCGGCATGGCCTGAGTGATACGCAAGCGGTGTGACAGCCCTTCACGCCGCTTGCGATGAACTGACCACTATCCCTGCAGGGCGCGGAATGCGGCGCGATTGATCACGACGGTTTATGCAAGCCGCAGGATCGGTGATAATGCCCGCCATCGTGCAGCGACATCCGCACTCCCCCATTGCCCGCAGGCCTGATGCCTGCAACCGCCTGCTGTATGGCACGCGGTGCGACCCGAGCCGTGAAGAGACCGATATTCCATGAAAGAGACGATCATCGAACTGCTGGGCCAGGCCCTGGAAACCCTCAAGGCCGACGGCACCCTGCCCGCCGACGCCAGCCCGCAGATCAAGGTCGACCCGACCAAGGACAAGAGCCACGGCGACTACGCCAGCAATCTGGCGATGATGACGTCCAAGGCCGCCGGCATGAAGCCGCGCGATCTGGCCGAGAAGCTGATCGCGGCGCTGCCGGCCTCCGATGCCGTCTCCAAGGTCGAGATCGCCGGCCCCGGCTTCCTGAACTTCTTCGCTGATACCGGTGCGGTAGCCGATATCGTGCGTCGCGTCTTCAGCGAAAGCGACAGCTTCGGTCACAGCGACGTGGGTGCCGGCGAGAAGGTGCAGGTCGAGTTCGTCTCCGCCAACCCGACCGGCCCGCTGCACGTCGGTCACGGCCGCGGCGCCGCGGTCGGCGACGTGCTGTGCCGCCTGCTGGCCGCCACCGGTCACGACGTCACGCGCGAGTTCTACTACAACGATGCCGGCGCCCAGATCAACAATCTGGCGCTCTCCGTCCAGGCGCGCGCCAAGGGTCTGGGCCCGGACGATGCCAGCTGGCCGGCCGATGGCTATCGCGGTGACTACATCAGCGAACTGGCCGCCTCCTACATGGCCGGCGACACCGTCGAAGCCGATGGCAAGCAGGTGACCGGCGCCGCGGACCCCGATGACCTGGAGGCCATCCGCGTCTTCGCCGTCGCCTACCTGCGCCACGAGCAGGATCTCGATCTCAAGGCCTTCGGCGTCGAATTCGATGTCTACTTCCTCGAGTCCTCGCTCTACAGCGACGGCAAGGTCGAGGAGACCGTCAAGCGCCTGGTCGACAACGGCTACACCTATGAAGACGACGGTGCCCTGTGGCTGCGCACCACCGACTTCGGCGATGACAAGGACCGCGTGATGCGCAAGCGTGACGGCGGTTACACCTACTTCCTGCCCGACGTCGCCTACCACCTCGACAAGTGGCAGCGTGGCTTCACCCAGGTCATCAACGAGCAGGGCGCCGATCACCACTCCACCGTGACCCGCGTGCGTGCCGGTCTGCAGGCCCTGCAGGCGGACATTCCCAAGGGCTGGCCGGACTACGTGCTGCACCAGATGGTCACCGTGATGCGCTCCGGCGAGGAAGTGAAGCTGTCCAAGCGTGCCGGCAGCTACGTGACCCTGCGCGACCTGATCGAGGAAGTCGGCCGCGATGCGACCCGCTACTTCCTGGCGGCACGTCGCGCCGACTCCCAGCTGACCTTCGACATCGACCTGGCGCGCTCCCAGTCCAATGACAACCCGGTCTACTACATCCAGTACGCTCACGCCCGCGTGCACAGCGTGCTGCGCAAGGCCAGCCGCGAAGAGAAGCCCTTCGACGAAGCCCTGGCCATGGCGCAGCTCACCCTGCTGACCAGCGACCAGGAAAAGGCCGTGATGAATCGCATGGCGCAGTTCCCGGACGTCGTCGCCCACGCCGCCAAGGTGCGCGAGCCGCAGCAGGTCGCCCAGTACCTGCAGGACCTCTCCTCCGACTTCCACACCTGCTACAACGCGGTGAAGGTGATGGTCGAGGACGACGCGACCCGCAATGCGCGCATGGCGCTGGGTCTGGCGACCGCTCAGGTCATCCGCAACGGCCTGGCCCTGCTGGGTGTCAGCGCTCCCGAGGAGATGTAAGCCATGGCTGCTCGGCGCCCCGCCAACAAGAAGCCCGCCTCCCGCCAGGGGGCGAGCCCCCGTCGGCAACCCGCTGCCAGCCAGAGTCGTGGTCTGCCCGGCTGGCTGTGGGGCATCATCGGTCTGATCGCCGGCTTCGCTCTCGCGCAGTACTTCGAGAAACAGGCCCCGCGTCTGCCGGTCGCGGCCATCGTGCCCAAGGCCAACACGCAGCAGAACGGACAGCAGAGCGGGCAGCAGACCGCCAAGCAGGGCAACCAGCAGCAGAAGGAAGCCCCCGAAGAGTCCGCCGGCAACATGCCGACCTTCGAGTTCTACACCCTGCTGCCGGAAACCGAGGTGATCGCACCCAAGGTGGATGAGTACAAGTCCACGCCGCGTCCGGGCAGCGCCGAGAGCACCAAGAAGTCCGAGGCCTCGCTGACCAACTACATGTTGCAGGCCGCGTCCTTCCGCGAGATGAGCGATGCCAAGAAGCTGGCCGGCAAGCTCAAGGACCTTGGCCTGCTGGCCAAGGTCAGTGACGTCAATGCCTCCGGCGGTACCGTCTGGCACCGGGTGCAGGTCGGTCCCTACAAGGACACCCGTGAGCTAAATCGCGCCCAGGACCTGATGAACACCCAGGGCATCGAGCCCTTGTTGATCAAGCTGCAGTAAGCCAGGCGTGAGCCTTGCGACAGACGGGCCCGCTCATTTTTGAGCGGGCCCGTTGCATGAGGGCACAGACCAGGACCGATCGCAGTCAACGCTGAGTCGCCGATGACTTGAAACCCGTATCGGCGCCCCCATCTACAGCATTCCGGTGAGATATCAGGCCCGCGTGCCGCCCGTCAGGCGGTGCAGGATCGCGGCAAGCAGTGGCAAGCGCCAGGCTGACGATCACCACCCGTTTTACGCGACGAGGCCACGGCCTCGTCTGCCCAGAAATGCCATGCCCGGCCCCGTTCACCTTATTCCAATCGCCGGCATGCTCTCTCAGGAGTTATCCATGACCACGATCGTCTCCGTGCGTCGCAACGGCCAGGTCGCCCTGGCTGGTGACGGCCAGGTATCCCTTGGCAACACTGTCATGAAAGGCAACGCCGCCAAGGTGCGTCGTCTGTATCGCAATCAGGTACTGGCCGGTTTCGCCGGTGGTACCGCCGATGCCTTCACGCTGTTCGAACGCTTCGAAGCACAGCTCGAGAAGTATCAGGGCCAGCTGGTGAAGTCCGCCGTGGAGCTTGCCAAGGAGTGGCGCTCAGACCGCGCCCTGCGCAAGCTTGAGGCCATGCTGGTGGTCGCCGACAAGCACGCCTCCTTGATCATCACCGGCAACGGTGACGTGGTCGAGCCCGAGCACGGCGTGCTGGCCATCGGCTCCGGCGGCAACTACGCCGAGGCCGCTGCCCGCGCCCTGATCGAGAATACCGAGCTTTCCGCCCGCGAGATCACCGAGAAGTCCATCTCCATCGCGGCCGATATCTGCGTCTTCACCAACCACAATGCCATCATCGAGGAGCTGTCCTGAGATGTCCCAGATGACCCCGAAGGAAATCGTCAACGCCCTCGATCAGCACATCGTCGGCCAGCCTGAAGCCAAGCGCGCCGTGGCGGTTGCCATGCGCAACCGCTGGCGCCGCATGCAGCTCGATGACGATCTGCGTCCGGAAGTCACGCCGAAGAACATCCTGATGATCGGCCCGACCGGTGTCGGCAAGACCGAGATCGCCCGTCGTCTGGCCAAGCTGGCCGGCGCGCCCTTCCTCAAGATCGAGGCGACCAAGTTCACCGAGGTCGGCTATGTCGGCCGTGACGTGGAATCCATCATCCGCGACCTGGTCGAGGTCGCGATGAAGCTGGTGCGCGAAGACGCCATGAAGGAAGTGCGCGACAAGGCCGAAGATGCCGCCGAAGAGCGCATCCTCGACGCCCTGCTGCCGCGGGTGCGTGGCGAAGAGTACGACGCTGCCGCCAACAACAGCAGCACGCGCCAGATGTTCCGCAAGAAGCTGCGCGAAGGTCAGCTGGATGACAAGGAAATCGACATCGAGCTGAGCCCGGCCAGCCAGAGTCTCGATTTCGCCACCCCGCCGGGGATGGAAGAGATGACCAGCCAGCTGCAGTCCATGTTCTCCAACATGGGCAAGCAGCAGAAAGAGAGCCGTCGCATCACCGTCAAGGAAGCGCTCAAGCTGGTTCACGAGGAAGAAGCGGCCAGAATGGTCAGCGATGAAGACCTCAAGAGCCGTGCCATCGAGGCCGTCGAACAGAACGGCATCGTCTTCCTCGACGAGATCGACAAGGTCGCCAAGCGTGGCGAATCCGGCAGTGGCGGTGACGTGTCCCGCGAAGGCGTGCAGCGCGATCTGCTGCCGCTGATCGAAGGCTCCACCGTGTCCACCAAGCATGGCATGGTCAAGACCGACCACATCCTGTTCATCGCCTCCGGTGCCTTCCACCTCTCCAAGCCGTCGGACATGATTCCGGAGCTGCAGGGCCGTCTGCCGATCCGCGTCGAGCTCAACGCCCTGACGCCGGAAGACTTCAAGCGCATCCTGACCGAGCCGTCCGCCGCCCTGATCCGTCAGTACAAGGCATTGCTGGCGACCGAAGGCGTCGAGCTGAGCTTCGCGGATGATGCCATCGAGCGCATCGCCCAGATCGCCTATCAGGTCAACGAAGGCACCGAGAACATCGGCGCCCGTCGTCTGCACACCGTGATGGAGCGTCTGCTGGAAGAGATCTCCTACGAGGGTGGCGATCAGCCCGGCGAACTCAAGGTCGATGCCGCCTACGTCGATGCCCGCCTGGGTGATCTGGCGCGTGATGAAGACCTGTCGCGCTACATCCTCTGACGACACGCTCACGCGCCTGACAGCCCCTCATGGAAGCCAGTCCCGTTCCTGAGGGGACTTCTGACGCCCGATCCGGCTTGGCCCGGATCGGGCGTCAGTGCATCATGCGCACAAGACACATCGACCGGCCAAGCGCCGTGCTCGACGCCTATCTGCCTTCGCCATGCCGCCCTGCGCCCTACGCCCTACGCCGCCGCGCGGCATGCAAGCCCGAGGATGCCCCGATGAGCCACGACACTCCCAAGGACGCCGCCGCGTCCCACGACGCTGATACCAGCGGCCAGCAGCGCGACTACCGCCTCAACGAGCGCCATGCCCGTGATGGCGAAGAGGCCCCGGTGCCGACGCGCGTGCACTACCACAAGTCAGAGCGCGAACTGGAACTGGGCTACGCCGATGGCCAGAGCTTCCGCCTGAGCACCGAATTCCTGCGCGTGATGTCGCCGTCGGCGGAAGTGCGTGGCCACGGTGTCGGCCAGGAAACCCTGCAGGTCGGCATGCGCTACGTCGGGCTGACCAACATCACCCAGAGCGGCCGCTACGCGCTGAAGCTGCACTTCGATGATGGCCATGACAGCGGCCTGTATACCTGGGAATACCTGTGGGAACTGGCCAATCGCCGCGACGCCATGTGGGCCTACTACCTGCGCCAGCTGGAAGAGGCCGGCGCCTCGCGCGAACCACTGGGCATTCCGCTCAACCAGCTGTAAGCCACTGATGCCACTGGGCGCGGCAAGATGTCCGAGTCGACGTCTTGCCAAAAGACAGCCCGCTGGCCAGCGGTTACAATCGAGCCACTGCGAAAGCTCACCATATTGTGCTGACGTCGCCACGGCGACGTCACAACAGGGGAAGTCATGGACAAGCGTACGACTCACTTCGGTTATCAGGAAGTTGCCGTGGACGAGAAGGCAGGCCGCGTCGCGGATGTCTTCCACAGTGTCGCCGCCAAGTACGACGTGATGAATGACCTGATGTCGTTCGGCATCCACCGTCTGTGGAAGCGCATCACCCTGGAGCGTGCCGGCGCCCGTCCCGGCCAGTCGGTGCTGGACATCGCCGGCGGCACCGGTGACCTGACGCTGAAGTTCTCGCGTCTGGTCGGCCCGAAAGGCCGCGTGGTGCTCGCCGACATCAATGCCTCGATGCTCAACGTCGGCCGCGACAAGCTGCTCGACCGTGGCGTCGGCGGCAACGTCGAATACGTGCAGGCCAATGCCGAAGCCCTGCCCTTCCCGGACAACACCTTCGACATCATCACCATCGCCTTCGGGCTGCGCAACGTCACCGACCAGGCCAAGGCCCTGCGCTCCATGCAGCGCATCCTCAAGCCGGGCGGCCGTCTGCTGGTGCTGGAATTCTCCAAGCCGGTCAATCCGCTGCTCTCCACCGCCTATGACCAGTACAGCTTCCGGCTGCTGCCCAAGATGGGCGAGATGGTCGCCGGCGACGCCGACTCCTACCGCTACCTGGCCGAGTCCATCCGCATGCACCCCGACCAGAAGACGTTGGCCGGCATGATGGAAGAGGCCGGTCTCGAGCGCGTCGAGTACACCAACCTGACGGGCGGCATCGTCGCGTTGCACCGCGGTATCAAGCTCTGAGGCTGTCATGGCATTGCTGACCCCCCTGCTGTTGGCGACCGCTGAGCGGACGCTGAATCAGCTGCTTGCTCGCGACCCGGCCTCGACGTCGCGCCTGAATGCACTGGCAGGCCGACGCCTGCTGGTGCGTGTCGAACGCCCCGCCTTCGACCTGCTGGTGCACTTCGACCTGCAGGGCCTGCACCTGTTGCGCCTGCCCCAGGCCAACGAGAGCGATGGCGATGTGGTGGTGGAGCTCGACATGGAGACCGCCGCCGCCCTGCTGTCCGGTGAATCCATCGAGCGCCTGATGTTCGAGGGTCGCCTCGCCGTGCGTGGCCGTATCCATCTGCTGGAGAGCGCTCGAGATCTGGTGATGGACCTCGACCTGGACTGGGAAGGCGCGCTCAGTGAATGGTTCGGCGAAGCCCCGGGCCATAGCCTGGCCAGCGGCCTGCGCAGCCTCGGGCGTTTCGGCCTGATCAGTCGCCGTGAGCTGGAGCTGGACCTGCGCGAATACCTCACCGAGGAGGCGCGCTGGCTGCCCGGTCAGGCGCAGATGCGCGTCGCCCGCGACGAGCTGACCGAGCTGACCCAGTGTCTGGATCGCACCGAAGCACGTCTGGCGCGGCTGCGCCGTCATCTCGAGGCCGCCACCTCCCATCAACCTGCCGAGCGGGAGTGCCAGCCGTCGTGAGACTCTATCGCCTGCTGAGCATCCTGTGGGTCATCGCCCGCTACCGCCTCGACGACCTGGTGCCGCCGGGGCGCGTGCCGGCCCTGCTGCGCCCGCTGCTCAAGCTGTCGCCGCTGCGTCTGTTCCCCATCGGCAGACGCACGCGTGGCGAGCGTCTGCGTCTCGCGCTCGAGGCCCTCGGCCCGATCTTCATCAAGTTCGGCCAGATGCTCTCGACGCGCCGCGACCTGCTGCCGCCGGACATCGCCGACGAACTCAAGCGCCTGCAGGATCAGGTGCCACCGTTCGAGAACCAGGTCGCGCGGGAGCTGGTCGAGCAGGAACTCGAGATGTCGGTCGAGGAAGCCTTCGCCGAATTCGAGGCCCAGCCTCTGGCCTCCGCCTCCATCGCCCAGGTACATGCCGCACGCCTGCACGATGGCTCGGACGTGGTGGTCAAGGTCATCCGCCCGCGCATCGAGGAAGTGATGCGCAAGGACATCGGCCTGCTCTACATGTTCGCGCGCCTGTTGATGAAGGTCTCGCCGGAAGCCCGTCGCCTGCGCCCGGTCGAGGTCGTCGCCGACTACGAGGCGACGCTGTTCGACGAGCTCGACATGCACAAGGAGGCCGCCAACACCTCCCAACTCAAGCGCAACTTCCTCGACTCGCCGCTGCTCTACGTCCCGGCCATCCACTGGCCACTGACGCGCCGCCGCGTGATGGTGCAGGAACGCATCCGCGGCATTCCGGTCGCCGATATCGAGGAGCTGACGGCGCAGGGCACCGACCTCAGGAAGCTGGCCGAGCGCGGCGTGGAGATCTTCTTCACCCAGGTATTCCGCGACAACTTCTTCCACGCCGACATGCACCCCGGCAACATCTTCGTCTCGCGCGAGAACCCGCACGACCCGCAGTTCATCGCCATCGACTGCGGCATCGTCGGCAGCCTGACCCGCGAGGATCAGGACTATCTGGCGCGCAACCTGCTGGCCTTCTTCCGCCAGGATTACTACGAGGTCGCGGCGCTGCACATCGAGTCCGGCTGGGTCGGCGAAGGCACGCGCGCCAACGAGTTTGCCGCGGCCATCCGCGCCGTCTGCGAGCCGATTCTCGAGAAGCCGCTCAAGGACATCAGCTTCGGCCAGGTCCTGTTGGGGCTGTTCCAGACCGCGCGCCGCTTCAACATGGAAGTCCAGCCGCAGCTGGTGTTGCTGCAGAAGACCCTGCTCAACATCGAGGGCCTCGGCCGCCAGCTGTATCCGGACCTGGACCTGTGGGCCACCGCCCGCCCCTATCTGGAGCGCTGGATGAAGGAGCGCGCTGGCCCCAAGGCGTTCTGGGCCGAGATGGTCAAGCAGGCACCGGAGCTGTCGCATCAGCTGCCACAGCTGCCGGCGATGGCCTTCCAGGCCATGGAGCGCATCGAGGACGAGCATCGCGCCCGTCAACGCCAGACAGAAGCCATCACCACGCTGCGCGACCGGGTCAATCACGCCTCCAGCACCAGCTGGCGGCTGCGCGCGGGCCTGCTGCTGGTGGCCGGCGCTTTCGGTTGGCAGCCCCTGATGGCCTGGGCGGAGACCCAGCCCGTGGCGGTACTGGTGGGCGCAGGACTGGGAATCGTGTTATTGCTGTGGCGCTAGCCGCAGGCAGACATGATGGCCTGACTGGCCCGGCGCGCAACGACACTTGCCGCCCCATGGGACGCAGTGCAATATGAATGACATATAACACTTGCATCCTGAGTCGCCTGCCCACGCCGTGCCGTTTGCCGTGCAAGGTGTGACGTCAGCGCAGAACTCGATGACTTAACGCAAGACCCAAGCTTTCAGGAATGATGATTCATGAGTGATATTCTCAACCGTCTGTCAGTGGTACTGGCAGAACGGCGCGACGCTGACCCGACCTCCTCCTATGTCGCGAGCCTGCATCACAAGGGCCTCAACAAGGTACTGGAGAAGATTGGCGAAGAGGCGACCGAAACCGTACTGGCCGCCAAGGATTTCGCTCACGACGACGTGGACTCGCAGCGTGCCGTGATCGGTGAGACCGCTGACCTGTGGTTCCATTCACTGGTCATGCTGTCGCATCTGGGGCTGGATCATCAGGAAGTGCTGGATGAGCTGGCACGCCGCTTCGGTGTTTCCGGCCATGATGAAAAGGCCGCTCGCGGCCAGTGAAGGACCCGTATTCTTCCGGCGCAAGTCGGCTTTCCGGCAGCGGTGCCAGCACCCTGCAAGTCTCAAGGCCCAATGACCCGGTGTCAGCGGCCCAAATGGAGAATTTCCCATGTTAGGTGGCATCAGTATCTGGCAGCTTCTCATCGTGCTCGGCATCATCATCCTGATCTTCGGGACCAAGAAGCTGCGCAACGTCGGCTCTGATCTCGGCGGTGCCGTGAAGGGCTTCAAGGGCGCGATGAAGGAAGAAGAGAAGAAGAGCGACGAGCCGACTGCCCAGCAGAAGGTCGCGCATGAGGAAAAGCGTGGCGACACCATCGATGTCGAGGCCGAGAGCCGCGATACCGCTGACAAGCGCTCGTAACCCGCATGTTCGATATCGGCTTTTTTGAACTGGCATTGATCGCGCTGCTGGCGCTGATCGTGCTCGGCCCGGAGCGTCTGCCCCGGGCCGCCCGCACTGCGGGTCTGTGGCTGGGACGCATCAAGCGCAGTGTCTCGGGCATTCAGCAGGAAATCAGTGCCCAGCTGGAAGCCGAGGAACTGCGTCAGACGCTCAACGAGCAGAAGAAGCAGCTCGATGAGACGCTAGCTCATGCGCGCAACGAGGCACGCGATGTCGAGCGCGGCATCACCGAGTCCAGCACGCCCCGCGATGCAGGCGCCTCCGGCGCCGAGACCAGCCCCCGCCCTGCCGAGAATGGTGCGCCGGCCACCGAGCCGAGCACTGCTTCCGACACCCGTGAATCACGAGAGCCACGTTCCTGATGAGTGATCCACATGCCTCACCGTCAGGTGGTCAGGGCGACGCCGCACACGCGCCGCTCATCGAGCACCTGATCGAGCTACGCTCGCGCTTGCTGCGCGCCACCCTGGTGGTGCTGGTGGTTTTCGCCGCGCTGTACGGCTTCTCCAACCAGATCTATCTGTATGTCGCCGAACCGCTGATGGCATTGCTGCCACCGGGTTCGCAGATGATCGCCACCGAAGTGGCCTCACCCTTCCTGGCGCCCTTCAAGCTGACATTGGTGGTGGCGCTGTTCCTGGCGATTCCCGCCGTGCTCTATCAGGCCTGGGCGTTCATCGCGCCGGGCCTCTATGAGAACGAGAAGGCGTTGGCCCTGCCGCTGCTGGCTTCCAGCATCCTGCTGTTCTATGCCGGTGCAGCCTTCGCCTACTACGTGGTGTTCCCGCTGCTGTTCCAGTTCTTCACCACCACGGGCCCCGAGAACGTGGCGATCATGACGGACATCAATCAGTACCTGAATTTTGTCCTCAAGCTGTTCTTCGCCTTCGGGGTCGCCTTCGAGATTCCCATCGCCACCTTCCTGCTGATCTGGACCGGCGCGACCACGGTGGAGGCTCTGAGCAAGAAGCGCCCCTATATCGTGATCGCCTGCTTCGTGGTCGGCATGCTGCTGACACCGCCGGACGTGATCTCACAGTCGCTGCTGGCGATCCCGATGTGGCTGCTGTTCGAGGTCGGCATTCTGGCCTCGCGCCTCTTCAAGCGCCGGCGTGCGGCATCAGACGATGAGGCATCGCAGGACACGCCCTGAACGCGACTGCCTGCAATCGGGCATCAGAAACAGGGCGCCAGAAACAGGGCGCCAGAATCAGAGCCTCAGAATCAGAGCATCAAAACACAAAGCCCCGCCGGTTCACCGGCGGGGCTTTCTATTTCTGGGGGCTTTGTGTTGCCAATGAACTTGCTCAGACCAGCCACGCGCTATCACGCCAGACGCACTGGCGTGTCGAGGTCAGTCCTGCTCGGCGGCACGCGCCTTGTCGTCCTCGATCCAGCTATCGATGCGCTCGACCAGCTTGAAGATGCCCTGGGCCGCTTCGCTGATGCGCTCCGCCAGCAGGTAGGCCGGGGTAGTGACGACACGGTTGGCGGCGTCGACGACGATGTCCGTCACCTCACAGCTCTTGTGCAGGCCTCCCTGGGCGCTGATCGCCCCGGAGACACTGGCATCGTTGCCGATGGTGACCGAGATGCCTTCCCCCAGCAGCTTGGGCACCATCACCGGCGCGATGCACATCACGCCGATCGGCTTGCCGGCCGCATGGAAGGGCTGCACCGCGTCCTGCAGCCCCGCGACGAGCTCGAGGTCCTCACCCTTGACGGCAAAGTCACACAGATTCTTGGCGGCACCGAAGCCGCCGGGCAGGATCAGCGCATCGAAGTCGTCCGCTGACAGCTCTTCCAGCGGGCGCACCTTGCCACGTGCCAGACGCGCGGACTCGACCAGCACGTTGCGGGTCTCCTCCATCTCGTCGCCAGTGCCGTGATTGATCACGTGATGCTGCGCGACATCCGGTGCAAAGCACTCATAGGCAATGCCCAGCTGATCGAGACGCAGCAGCGTCAGGGTAGTTTCATAGATCTCGGAGCCATCAAAGACACCGCAACCGGAAAGGATCAGGGCTACCTGCTTGGTCATGGGTTACTCCATTGACGATGAGCTGTGCGCGGCGATTGCCGGACAGGTCAGAAAAGACTAATACAAGCGCGTGACTGATTCGAATGCCGAGCCTGATTTAATGCCCGGCGTCATGCCCGGCGTCATGCCAGGCGCGAGACGCTTCAGCGGCACCGAAGATGCGCGACCGCCACGCGGCAGACAGTGACAGGCGTGCAGGCGGGGCATGTCACTGCGCATCCCCTCAAGACTATGGGCGGCCCTGGCACAACTCAAGTGCTGCTCCTCGTCCACTCGCATGCCATCAAGGCTCTGGTGCCGGAGGCTTGCCGCGGTGTCCGGAGGGGTCTGTCAGGCCCCACACCCGCCCCATCAGGGCCGTGCATGAGGCGCGACACCGCGACACATCTCCTGCACCTGTGGCCACAAGTCAACGCTGATATACTCAATTGACCCTGCCACAGGGACGACGGCTTCCGTCACGGGCCACCCACTTGCAGGCCGCAAGCCAGGCCTTCTCGTCGCCCGACAGACGCCTTGTCATCATGTTCAGCCCCTGCTGGCACCTCACGTGACCGGCCTTGCCCCATGACCGCTGGCATCACTGTAATATTAATGAAATATTATAGACCTAGACTGCCTGCGACCATCACGGGAGCGGACCACCCGACCCGGAGAGCATTTCTTGAGCCAACGTACCCCGCGCCAGTTTCCTGCGACTCGTATGCGCCGTATGCGCAAGGACGACTTCTCTCGCCGCCTGATGCGTGAAAATCAGCTGACGGCCGATGATCTGATCCTGCCGGTCTTCGTTCTCGAAGGCTCCCAGCGTCGTGAAGCCGTGCCCAGCATGCCGGGCGTCGAGCGCCTGTCCATCGACCTCATGGTCGAAGAATGCCGCGCCGTCCACGGACTGGGCGTGCCGGCCATCGCGCTCTTCCCGGTGGTCGATGCCGAGGCCAAGACGCTGTATGCCGAAGAATCCTATAACGCCAACGGCCTGGTGCAGCGTTGCGTGCGCGCCTTGAAGGAAGCGCTGCCGGAGCTGGGCGTCATCACGGATGTCGCGCTCGACCCCTACACCGTTCACGGTCAGGACGGCATCCTCGACGAAGACGGCTACGTACTCAACGACCGCACCGTCGAGACCTTGATCAAGCAGGCGCTGTCACACGCGGAAGCCGGTGCCGATGTCATCGCGCCCTCCGACATGATGGATGGCCGCATCGGCTCCATCCGCGCCATGCTGGAACAGGAAGGCCTGATCAACACGCGCATCATGGCCTACTCGGCCAAGTACGCCTCCAACTACTACGGCCCGTTCCGTGACGCAGTCGGTTCGAGCGGCAATCTGGGCAAGGCCGACAAGCAGACCTACCAGATGGACCCCGCCAACAGCGACGAAGCCCTGCATGAGGTGGCGATGGACATCGCCGAGGGCGCTGACATGGTGATGGTCAAGCCGGGCATGCCCTATCTTGATGTGGTAACGCGTGTGAAGCGCGAGCTGGAAGTGCCGACCTTCGCCTATCAGGTCAGCGGTGAGTACGCCATGCACATGGCGGCTTTCCAGAACGGTTGGCTGGATGCCGACAAGGTCATTCTCGAGTCGCTGATGTGCTTCAAGCGTGCGGGTGCCGACGGCATCCTCACCTATTTTGCTCGCCAGGCGGCCGAATTGCTGGCGCAGAAAAACCGCCTTTGACAACCCCGGCCATTGCGGATGCGGCTGACCGGGATCATGGAGTTGATGATGGAACAGACGCCCAAGCAAGACACCGACAACAACACGGCGACCCTGCCGGAAGTCGCTGACAGTCGCGACAAGGATGCTGCCCCCAAGGCAGCATCCACCCCACGGGAAGGCGAGATCGAGCTGGCGGCGGATGAGCCGCCGGCTCAGGAACCGCTGCCCCTGCGCGTCAACCGGACGCGTACCGGTATCCATGCCAAGGCCACCCCCTCCCCCGAGGCTGATCTCGCTGATCCGGCGCTGTACTTCAATCGCGAGCTGTCCAACCTGCAGTTCAACATCCGCGTACTCGAGCAGGCCAAGGATACCTCGCATCCGCTGCTCAACCGCTTGATGTTCCTGCTGATCTTCACGTCCAACATGGACGAGTTCTTCGAGATTCGCGTGGCGGGTCTCAAGCATCAGATCGCCTTCGATCGCACCGACCCCGGCTGTGACGGCATGCTGCCGAGCAAGGTGCTCGATGAGGTATCCCGCATCACGCATGAGCAGGTCGAACGCCAGTACCGCATGCTCAACGAGGACCTGATCCCCGCGCTGGAAGAGCAGCACATCCGCTTCCGTCGCCGCAATCAGTGGAACGATGCCCAGAAGGCCTGGGTGCGCGATTACTTCGAGGAAGAGATCCAGCCGGTCATCAGCCCGATCGGCCTCGACCCGTCGCACCCGTTCCCGCGCCTGGTCAACAAGAGCCTCAACTTCATCGTCGAGCTGGAAGGCAAGGATGCCTTCGGTCGTGAAGGTGGCCTGGCCATCCTGCCGGCCCCGCGCTCGCTGCCGCGTCTGATCCGCATCCCGGATGGCCTCGTCGAGCCGGGGTACACCGAATACGTCTTCCTGTCCTCGATGATCCACGCTCACGCCCAGGAGCTGTTCCCGGGCATGAAGATCAAGGGCTGCTATCAGTTCCGCCTGACCCGCAACGCCGACCTCTCGGTGGATGCCGAGGATGTCTCCGACCTGGCCTCCGCGCTGCGTGGCGAGCTGCTGGCGCGCCGCTACGGCGACGGGGTGCGTCTCGAGGTGGCCGACAACTGCCCGGAAGCGCTCTACACCTTCCTGCTCAAGCAGTTCGACCTGGAAACGCGTGACCTCTATCAGGTCAAGGGCCCGGTCAACCTCAACCGCCTGATGGAAGTCATCGGCGACGTCGGCCGCGAGGACCTGCTCTACGCCCCGTTCACCCCGGGCATTCCCAAGGCGCTCAAGGGCGACAACAGCCTGTTCGATGCGATCCGTCGCGAGGACATCCTGCTGCATCACCCCTTCCAGTCCTTCTCCCCGGTCGAGAACCTGCTCGCCGAGGCGGCGCGTGACCCGAACGTGCTGGCCATCAAGCAGACCCTCTATCGCACCGGCGCCGACTCCAACATCGTCTCCTCGCTGGTGGAAGCCGCACGTCAGGGCAAGGAGATCACCGTGGTGATCGAGCTGCGGGCGCGCTTCGATGAGGCCGACAACCTGCAGCTGGCCTCACGCCTGCAGGAAGCCGGCGCCATCGTCATCTACGGCGTGATGGCCTACAAGACCCATGCCAAGATGCTGCATATCGTGCGACGTGAACACGGCGAGCTGCGTCACTACGCGCACCTGGGCACCGGTAACTACCATGCCAAGACGGCGCGCCTGTATACCGATTACAGCCTGCTGACCGCCAACGAGACGCTGTGCGAGGACGTCCACAAGGTCTTCCAGCAGCTGACCGGCATGGGCAAGCAGCGCAATATCGAGAAGCTGCTGCACGCGCCCTTCACACTGCATGAGCGCATGGTGGAGATGATCGACCGTGAAGCGCGCAATGCCGAGAAAGGCAAGCGCGCCCACATCATCATCAAATGCAATTCACTGACCGAGCCCAAGCTGATTCGCGCCCTCTACCGCGCCTCGCGGGCTGGCGTGCAGTGTGACCTGATCATCCGCGGCGTCTGCTGTCTGCGCCCTGGCGTGCCGGGGATTTCCGACAACATCCGCGTACGCTCGGTGATCGGTCGCTTCCTCGAACACACGCGCACCTTCCACTTCCACAATGCCGGTCAGCCGGAAACCTGGTGCTCCAGCGCGGATTACATGGAGCGCAACATGTTCCACCGCGTCGAGACCTGCTTCCCGCTGCTCGACAAGAAGCTGGCCCAGCGTATCCGCAAGGACCTGGACACCTATCTGGTCGACAACTGCCAGAGCTGGCGTCTGGAAAGCGATGGCCACTACACCCAGCTGGATGCCGGCGACGCGGAACCGATCAGCGTGCAGGAAACCCTGCTGTTCGCCTACGCCGCCAAGGCCTGATCGCGCTCGGCAAGGTCAGGACAGAACAAAGCTCATGAACTCTCGGCCCTCATGCTTGCGTGGGGGCCGTTGTCGTTGGCCCTCCCCACCCGCTTGATCGACCAAGCACCCTCAAGCGAAGCGGGGCCAGGTTCAGGCGCATGAAAAAGCCCCCGTATCATCGATACGGGGGCTTCGCGTTCACACCTGACGCGCGGCGGCTTACATCAGACGCCGATCTGGCCGCCATCTTCGCGCTGGATGACCACGGTCGCGGCGCGGGCACGCACGCTGCCGTCGGTCTCGGCGGTGGCGTCATCGCTCTGCGGCCAGTTGGCCGGGTGCTGGATGTTGATGAACATCGCGGTCTTGTCCGGGGTAGTGAAGATACCGGTGACTTCACAACCGTTCGGGCCCACCGCGAAGCGCTTGAGCTGCGCCTGGTTGTCGGCACCGATCACGGCCGCGTCACCCTCGGCCTGCTCGAGACCTGCCGGCACGACCGCCAGCAGCTGGTCATTGGTGACCTCGGTGATGCCTTCGTAGCCGTTGTCGGTCTGGATCCACAGGATGCTGTCCTGACCTTCGCGGCCATCGAAGTAGAGGCCATCGGGACTGGCGAACTCGTTCATCTCGGTCAGGCCGGACAGGTTGTCGGCATCGCTGGCCGCTGCGCCGAACACGAAGATCTCCCAATCGAAGGCCTTGTGATCGCCCGCTTCACGCCAGCGGATGATCTGACCCGCTTCGTTGTTGCCACGCGGATTGGCCGCGTTGGTCGGCGCGGTCTTGTAACCGACACCCGGCTCCTCGATGGCGGTGCCATCGTTGGTGAAGGCGGCGTCAGTGCCTTCCTCGGTACGCTTGGAGTTGTTGGTCAGCGTCATGTAGACCTCACCGGACACCGGGTCCACCGCGCCCCACTCCGGGCGGTCCATCGGGGTCGCGCCCATCAGGTCAGCCGCATCGGTGGTGTGGATGATGATGCCAGCCAGGTCATCGGCCGCCAGCCCCAGTGCCTCGGCCAGGGTGCGGCCATCCTTGGTCACGGCGTCCGGGGTCAGCTTGAGCCACGTGCCGGTGCCATCGGCGGAGAACTGGGCGACATACAGCGTGCCCTTGTCCAGGTACTTGTCGCCGATCGCCAGGCGGTCCTTGAAGTCACCGGCGCCACGGGCATCAGCGGCGTCCCACTTGGCGTCCGACACGAACTTGTAGATGTACTCGTTGCGCGAATCGTGACCGGAGTAGAAGACCACCGGCTCACCCTCGACCAGCTTGCCCGGCCAGCAACCTTCGTGACGGAAGCGGCCCAGCGCGGTGCGCTTGATGGCCTGCTCGCCGGTGTAGGGGTCGATCTCGACGATATAGCCGAAGGTCCGCGGCTCGTTGCGGTAATCCTTGTCGGCGGTGTCTGCCGTCGGCGTGTTGTCGAAACGCGCGAATTCGCCATCGACTTCACTGGCATCCCCGGCGGCGGTTTCCCAGCCATAGCGGCCACGCTCGGTCTCGATGCCGATGCGGTTGTCATCGAGCTGACGATCGCTGCGCTTGACGAAGTAACCCGGCCAGTTCTCTTCGCAGGTCAGGTAGGTGCCCCATGGGGTGTAGCCGTTGGCGCAGTTGTTGTTGGTACCACGGGTGCGCATGCCATCCGGCGAGAAGGCCGTCTTGACGTAATCGCTGCCCGCCACCGGGCCGCTCAGCTTCATTTCGCTGGCGCTGGTGTAGCGGCGGTTGTAGCGCGAATCGCCCACCACTTCCCACTTGCCGTTGCTGGCCTTCTTGACCTCGACGATGGTCACGCCATGGGCATTGATCTCGGTGCGCACTTCATCGGCCGGACGCTTGCCGGAATCCGCATTGGTTGCGCCGCCCTTGGGTGCCCACAGAGCATCCTGATCGATGTATTCGTTGTTCATGACCAGCAGGAAGTTGCTGGAGGCCGTGTCGTCGCTCAAGGCGAAATTGTGCATGCCATCGTGATGCATGCCGACGGTGTTGAGCTGGATCTCCGGCGTCATCGCCAGGTCCTTGCTCCACTTGGGTGCCTTGGCATTGAGCGGCGTGCCCCACGGCGCCAGCACCTGTGCGGTATACCCCTTGGGAACCACGACTGCATCCGTGCGTGAACCCTTGATCGATTCGAAGGCCAGTGCCAGAGCCGTCTTCTCGCCCGCAGCATTGCTGGCGGCGTTGGCCGTGGTGCTCAGCCCCGCAAGACCGAAACCACCCAGCATGCTGGCAGCCGCCATGCCCAGGCCACCCTGCAGGACACGACGACGCGAGATGTGTCGTTCGATGACGGATGAGAACGTCTCGTTGCTGCTGGGATTAAGCAGGCGATGGTCTTCGATTTCCTTGCTCATGTCGCTTCCCCGTAGTCAGGTTTCGGGTTGTTCTGTTCAGGCATGCCCCTTGAGGGCATGCCGAAGGCAACAAGAGTGATACGCGAGCCCGATGACAATTCCGTGACGAACGGGCAACAAAGGCAAGAGACGACAGCGCCCAACGGCCTTTCGACCGTTGGGCGCTGGGGACTTCAGGACAAGCCGACAAATTCAGCAAACATCAGGCAAGCGCGACGTCATCCTCCCATCGAGGCGCGAGTCTGGCGCCTGACGTCTGACCTCAGGCCTCGCGCAGGCGCTCGGCGGCCAGGCTCAGCAGGTGCTCGGTGGTTTCCCAGCCAAGGCATGCATCGGTGACGGACACGCCATGACGCAGCTGGGAGAGCTTCTCCGCTGCCGGCAAGGCCTGCTTGCCTTCATTGAGGTGGCTCTCGAGCATCACGCCGATCAAGGCATCATCCCCCGCCAGGCGCTGAGAGAGCACATCCAGCATCACTTCGCTCTGGCGACGGTGGTCCTTGCGGGAATTGGCGTGGCTGCAATCGACCATCAGGCGCGGCGTCAGGCCAGCGCCTTCCAGCTCACGCCGGCAGGCGGCCACCGAGGCGGCGTCATAGTTGGGCTGGCCATGGCCGCCGCGCAGCACCACATGGGTGTGCGGGTTGCCCGCGGTCTCGATCAGCGCCGGACGTCCGCTGTCATCCATGCCGAAGTGGCGATGCCCATGCGCCGCCGCCCCGATGGCCTGCACGGCGACCTCGACGCCTCCGTCAGTGCCGTTCTTGAAGCCCACTGCACAGCCGAGGCCGGAGGCCATCTCGCGATGGATCTGCGACTCGGTGGTGCGGGCGCCGATGGCCGCCCAGCCGAGCAGGTCTTCCAGGTAGGCGGCGGTCAGCGGCTGCAGCAGCTCCGTCGCCACCGGCAGGCCCAGCTGGTTGATCTCGCGCATCAGCTCGCGTGCCTGACGCAGGCCGGTGGCCATGTCATCGCTGCCATCCAGGTGCGGATCATAGGCCAGCCCCTTCCAGCCCACCGTGGTGCGCGGCTTCTCGACATAGACACGCATCACCAGCTTGAGGCGATCACGCACCTGCGGCTCGATCACCGCCAGGCGCTGGGCGTACTCGCGCGCGGCCTTGAGGTCATGGATGGAGCACGGCCCGACCACCACCAGCAGACGATCATCGTCGCCGGCGAGAATGGCGTTGATCTCATCGCGATGCTGGCGAATCTGGCCGGCCAGGTCGGCGTCCACCGGCAGCTGCTCGCGCAACTCGCTGGCGCTGGGCAGGGCTTCACGACTGATGCGTCCGGGTGTGGTCGGTGTCTGGGCGGCATCAGAGCGGGTCACGGTGGCGTTCTCGGCAGTCAAGGGATCAACAGTGGCGTCGGCAGTATGCGGGTTGGCGGTCAACACGCGTTCAAGGCTGGCGTTCATGGTCTTCTCTCCTGTGATGAAGCCTCGGCTCCATCACGCAATATTCATTCTGACAGACAGGGACTTCGCGAATCGTCACCCCGGTGTTGCTCGCCCTGCCCCGCGGTGACAGCGGAAAGAGGCAGGACGCCGCTAAATCGCCAGCGCCAATAACCATGCACGACCCGAGCGGAGGCAAGAGAAAAGCGGGTAGTCAGGATAGTGGTGCGCATGGTCATTCCTCTCGTCATTCATGCTGCAATCATTGTCGGCACGTTAGGGTGGCATGCCTCTCGTCATGGATTTCGCAAGGCCCGAAACGCAAGAACCCCCGGCCGTGGCTGCGACCGGGGGTTCTTCAAGGTGGTGGCAGCCCGTACGAGACAGGCGCGCCGTAACCTCAGGCGCGCCCCTGTGTAAACCAATACCAATAGCCGGCCGCACACGCCGCCGTCACGACCTGGCCCGAAGGGCAGGCAGCGACAGTGAACGGGCGGTGGCTGGTGGTCTGATTCATGGGGCGGGCCGGTATCCAGTGGTGACGATGAAAAGGTGATAGGCCTATCCTTGCACTCCAGATCGTCCTGCGCAAGCGTGAACCGGCAACAAACCGTTGCCCGCACGCATAAAGAAGGGCTATCAGCCTGAAGTGGCATCAGTATAATCTTTGGTTGTCGAGCAACATGATCGGCAACACGCATTCGTCCAGCGGTGCCTGACACCGCGCCCACAGCTTGGAATGCATGCATGCAGGATTCCCGAAATGATGCACTGATTGAGTATCTGTCGGGATGCGCCCGGCAGGATGCCAAGGCACTGGATCAGCTCTATCGAGCGACCAGTGCGCATCTATACGCTCAGTTGCTGCGTATCTTGAGACATGAGGCATCCGCGCAGGATTGTCTTCAGCAGGTCTACATCCGGGTATGGGCCGCCGCCGCCCAGTATGACGCCGGCCGCGCCCGCCCGATGACCTGGCTCGGCACCATGACCCGCAACATCGCCATCGACTGGATACGTCGACAGCGACCCAGCGAGCATGACAGCGATGAATTGATCGCCGCCATGCCGGGGCGGAGTGATATCGAGGCAGATGTCGACCTGGCCCAGCACAGTGGTGAACTCCACCAGTGCCTGGCCGAGCTGAATGACGATCAACGCCGCGCCCTGGAACTGGCCTACTTCGAAGGCCTCACCCACCAGGATCTGGCCAATCAACTGGACCAGCCCTTGGGCACCGTCAAGAGCTGGGTCCGTCGTGGACTCGAGAGGTTGAAGACATGCATGAGTCATTTGATCTGAGCGACCCGGAACTGCGCGAAGCCGCAGCGGGCGAATATGCGCTCGGCACATTGACACGCGACGAGCGCGCGGCATTCGAGTCACTGCTGGCCGTCAGCCACGACCTGCAACGTGATGTGGAGCGCTGGCGCGAGCATCTCAACGTGTTCAATGAACAGCTTCCCCCCGTCACGCCACCGGCCCATGTCTGGCAAGGCATCGCCGAGGCGACGGGCACCGCCCGTCAGCCCTGGTGGCGTCGCCTGGGCCTGTGGCAGGGCATGACCGCCACGGCGTTCAGCCTGGCACTGGCAGTCACCCTGACCTTCAGCCTGGGGCACAACGCGGGCATGGAGAGCGACTACGTGTTCGTGGTCAACAACTCTGACAGCAGCCCCGGCTGGATCGTCAACGCCTCCCACTCGGGCGAGATGATGGTGCAGGCCGTCAGGCCCGAAGCGCCGGCCCCCGGCAAGGTCTGCGAGCTGTGGCTGATGGCCAAGGATGGCAAGGAGCCGATGTCACTGGGCATCCTGCCGCACTCCGGCACCATGAAGGTCGAGGTGCCCAAGGAGTATCTGGCCGCCTTCCCCGACAGCGACCTGGTGATCACGCTGGAAAGCCCGCAGGGCGCTCCCTCCGGCAACCAGATGGGCCCGACCCTCAAGAAGGGCCAGCTGACGCCGGTCGAAGGCCGCCACATCCTGTAAGCGCTTCGCTAGTACAGGATGTAGTAGCAACGATCGCCACAACGATCGCAACAACGGTCGCAGCAACGAAAAAAAGCCCCCGCTGAGAAGCGGGGGCTTTTTTGTGCGGTGCTCAGGTCTCGAATGTCACGCCTCGAAAATCAAAAGCGATAACCGAAAGAGCACTGACACAAGCTATCAGCGCAGGTGGCGGCCACCATCCACCGGCAGGGTCGTGCCCGTGACATAGGGACTGTCCAGCAGATAGCGCAGTGCCTGCCAGATGACGCCTGGCCCCGGCACCTGCTGCATCAACGACTTGGCGCGCGCACGCTCGGCATAGTCATCATCATCGTCCGGGCGCAGCATGATCAGCGCCGGCGCGATGGTGTTGACCTGGATGCGTGGCGCGAACATCGACGCGAACGACAAGGTCAGGTTCTCGAGCCCCGCCTTGCTGGCCGCGTAGGCCGCATGCTTGCGCGAGCCCTTCTGGACCACGAAGTCACTCATGTGGACGATGTCCGCCTGCGTCTCGACTCCGGCTTCCAGCAGATCGCGCAGCGCCAGATTGATCAGGTACGGCGCCTGCATGTGGACACGGAACAGCTGCTCGAACAGCTCGCCCTGCCCCTCGCCGTCGCCATCCGGCGCCCAGTCGCCGGCATTGTGCACGATGGCCCGCAATGTCGGAGTCAGCTCACGAATCGCCGCGATGAAGGCCTGGATGCCTGCCTCGCTGGAGAAATCCGTCTGCACGGTGCGAATGCCCAGCGCGCGCAGGGCATCGAGCTCTTCCCGCTCGCGTCGATAACTGATGATGACCGGATGACCATCATCGATCAGTCGCTCGGCACAATAGCGCCCCAGACGCTGGGCGCCGCCCGTGATCAGTATCGGGGACTGGCTCATTCACTCGACTCCTTCAGGCAATGTCAGGCTGCTTCAGGCAGAGACCAGCGCCGGGTCCAGCAGCGGCTCGCGTGGCGCATAGCTGAACACATCGGAGCTCAGCGCGCTGGCCTCGACACCCAATGGCGTCAGCGCATCGACACAGGCATAGACCATGCCCGGCGAGCCGGACAGATAGACGCGCTTGCCCGCCATGCTGCCCGCGTGCTTGCGCAGCGCCTCGTCGATACGCCCCAGATGGCCATTGAAAGCGGCCTCGACACCGGCCGCTTCCAGCGCGCGATGGTGGGCATCACCGACTTCCGGCGCTTCTTCCAGCACCGGGAAATAACGGAAGTTGGGCTGACTGGCGGCCCAGTTGAGCGCCGCGCTCTCCAGGTACAGATCGCGACGCTCGCGCGCCGCCCACCACAGCTCGATGGGCTGGGTCAGGCCACGCGCAAACGCCGCCTGCAGCATGGCGTGCATCTGCGAGAACCCGGTGCCGGCACAGATCAGCACGATGGGGCTGGGGTCGTCGAGGTCCAGCACGCACTCGCCACTGGGCAGGCGCAGCTCAAGTTGATTGGCCGCGACCAGCAGGCTGCGCAGACGCGCGGAATTGCTGCGCTCCGGCCAATGCTGGATATGCAGCTCGAGCACGCCATCATCACTGGCGGCATTGGCGATGGAGAACGGTACCCAGGTGGTGTCATCGAGCTTCATCTCGAGATACTGGCCCGGCGCGTGCGCCAGGGCCTCGGGACGTGCGGCGAAGCGCACACGAAACACGTCCGGGGTCAGATCTTCCACACTCTCGACATGACAGGTCAGGGTCCGCGCCGTCATCGTATCCTCTTGTTATCTGATGCCTGCCGCCAGCGCGCCGCGCAACGACAGGGTAAATGCATGGGTGTTGATGGTCTGTCGCGGAATCAGTCCAGAATGCCCAGACTGTCCCAGCGTTCATCGACACGGGATGTGATCTCTTCGCTCATCACGATGGGCTCGCCCCACTCGCGGTCCGTCTCGCCGGGCCACTTGTTGGTCGCGTCCATGCCCATCTTGGAGCCAAGCCCCGCCGTTGGCGAGGCGAAGTCCAGATAATCGATCGGCGTATTGTCGACCAGAACGGTATCACGGCTCGGGTCCATGCGCGTGGTGATGGCCCAGATGACATCTTCCCACTTGCGGGCATCGACATCATCATCCAGCACGATCACGAACTTGGTGTACATGAACTGACGCAGGAAACTCCAGACCCCCATCATCACGCGCTTGGCGTGGCCGGGGTACTGCTTCTTCATCGTCACCACCGCCATGCGGTAGGAGCAGCCTTCCGGCGGCAGATAGAAGTCGACGATCTCCGGGAACTGCTTGCGCAGAATCGGCACGAAGACTTCATTGAGCGCCAGGCCGAGAATCGCCGGCTCATCCGGCGGACGCCCGGTATAGGTGGAGTGATAGATCGGGTCGCGCCGATGGGTGATGCGCTCGATGGTAAAGACGGGGAAGGTCTCCACCTCGTTGTAATAGCCGGTGTGATCGCCGTAGGGGCCTTCCGGTGCCACGTCATCCGGATACAGATAGCCTTCCAGGATGATCTCGGCGCTGGCCGGGACTTCGAGATCCGACAGGCCGCATTTGACCAGCTCGGTGCGCGAGCCGCGCAGCAGACCGGCAAAGGCATACTCGGAGAGTGAATCCGGCACCGGCGTGACAGCGCCGAGGATGGTGGCCGGATCGGCACCCAGCGCCACCGCGACCGGGAAGGGCTCGCCCGGATGGGCCTTCTGCCACTCGCGGAAGTCCAGCGCGCCGCCACGGTGTGCCAGCCAGCGCATGATCAGGCGATTCTTGCCGAGCTTCTGCTGACGATAGATGCCGAGGTTCTGGCGCTCCTTGTGCGGACCACGGGTGATCACCAGCGGCCAGGTCACCAGCGGCGCGGCATCCCCGGGCCAGCAGTGCTGAATCGGAATCATGTCGAGATCGACATCATCCCCTTCCAGCACGATCTCCTGACAGGGCGCACGCTTGACCTTCTTCGGCCCCATGCTCATCACCTGCTTGAAGATCGGCAGCTTGTCCCAGGCATCACGGAAGCCCTTGGGCGGCTCCGGCTCCTTGAGGAAGGCCAGCAGCTCGCCGACTTCGCGCAGCGCCTCGACAGACTCCTGCCCCATACCCAGCGCCACGCGCCGCGGCGTGCCGAACAGATTGCCCAGCACCGGCATGCTGTGGCCCTTGACGTTCTCGAACAGCAACGCCGGACCACCCGCCTTCAGGGTGCGATCGCAGATCTCGGTCATCTCCAGATAGGGGTCCACCTCGGCACGAATGCGCTTGAGTTCGCCCTTCTCTTCCAGCGCCGCGATGAAATCGCGTAAGTCTCGATACTGCATGGGAGTTTCCGCTCGGCTTGATCAAGTCCCGAGCATACCATTGCCAGCCGGCACTCGGCAGGTCAGCAACGCAAGACGCCCACTTCCCGGGCGGGAAGTGGGCGTCCTGGCAAGCACCTGTCGAGAGCATGGCCAGCCAACCGGCTGGGCCAAGTGTCGATCAGCGGCGCTTCATGGCCTCGAAGAACTCGAGGTTGGTCTTGGTATCTTTCAGGCGATCGATCAGGAATTCGGTAGCTGCCACGTCTTCCATCGGGTTGAGCAGCTTGCGCAGGATCCACATGCGCTGCATTTCATCCTCGGACGCGATCAGGTCTTCACGACGCGTGCCGGAACGACGGATGTTGAGGGCCGGGAAGACACGACGCTCGGCCAGCTTGCGGTCGAGGTGAGCTTCCATGTTACCGGTGCCCTTGAATTCCTCGAAGATGACTTCGTCCATCTTGGAACCTGTATCGACCAGCGCCGTGGCGAGGATGGTCAGGCTGCCGCCTTCTTCGATGTTACGCGCGGCACCGAAGAAGCGCTTCGGCTTCTCGAGGGCGTGAGCGTCGACACCACCGGTCAGCACCTTGCCGGAGGACGGCACCACGGTGTTGTAGGCACGCGCCAGACGGGTCACGGAATCAAGCAGGATGACGACATCCTTCTTGTGCTCGACCAGACGCTTGGCCTTCTCGATCACCATCTCGGCGACCTGGACGTGACGGGCCGGCGGCTCATCAAAGGTGGAGGCCACGACTTCGCCACGCACGGTGCGCGACATCTCGGTAACTTCCTCGGGACGCTCATCGATCAGCAGCACGATGAGGTGACATTCGGGGTTGTTGCGCGTGATGGAGGCGGCGATGTTCTGCAGCATCATCGTCTTGCCCGCCTTGGGCGGCGAGACGATCAGACCACGCTGGCCCTTGCCGATCGGTGCGGTCAGATCAAGGATGCGCGAGGTGATGTCTTCGGTGGAGCCGTTGCCGATTTCCATCAGCAGGCGCGACTGCGGGAACAGCGGCGTCAGGTTCTCGAACAGGATCTTGTGCTTGGCATTCTCGGGGCGGTCAAAGTTGATCTGATTGACCTTGAGCAGCGCGAAGTAACGCTCCCCTTCCTTCGGCGGACGAATCTTGCCGGAGATGGTGTCGCCCTTGCGCAGATTGAAGCGACGGATCTGGGACGGTGAAACGTAGATGTCATCAGGACCCGCGAGGTAGGAAGAGTCTGCACTGCGAAGGAAGCCGAAGCCGTCCTGCAGGATTTCCAGAACGCCGTCGCCGTAGATGTCCTCACCGCTTTTCGCGTGCTTCTTGAGGATGGCGAAGATGATGTCCTGCTTGCGCGAACGTGCCAGATTATCGATGCCCATCGTCTGGGCAAGTTCCAGCAGTTCGGGGACAGTATTTTGCTTGAGTTGGGTAAGATTCATCGGCTTTGTTTGAACGTGGCTCAGGTCAGCAGGGCTGATAGATAAGAAGGGAATCGAGAAGACGGGCAGAAGGCAAGGACCGGCACTGCAAAGGTGCAGACAGAACTCGACAGCATTCCCGGAGGCAAGCGCCTGAGCTGGATGAAGACAGGTGCCAAAAGTTCAGGAAAGATCACTCACCACGGCCGAACAACGAATTCAGCAACGGAGTGTCGAGCTACGGATGTCCAGCGACGACGGACCGGTCGAAGGGACACGGAGCGTCATGCTTCCTGACAGAAAAGTCTTCTCGATATGGAATCTAGCGGTATGAATCGCCTGGTGGCTGGCCGGCATGTCGCGGGCAGCATTACCAGAGGGCTGGCTGACAACTGGGGGACCGTGGGACGGTCGACATGACGCAATCAGAGAGCGTGTAATCAGGCGAACGCCTCGATGGTAGTCAAGCCGGCCCCTGAACGCAAGCCCCGGCGGCCTGGTGGCGCACCCGGCGCTGCCTGAAGCGCTCACCAGCGGCCAGCCAGTGCTGCGATAGCCGCCGCTGACATGACGCTTTCACTGGCGTCTCAAGGCACCCGACGGCGGCAAGGCCCGTCTCACAGATTAGCATCCAGAAAGGCTGCCAGCTGCGCGCGCGGCATGGCGCCCACCTTGCTGGCTTCGACATTGCCGCCCACAAACAGCATCAATGTCGGCACACCGCGCACGCCGAAGCGGGCGGCAAGCTCGGGAGCTTCATCGACATCGACCTTGACGATCTTGAGCTGCCCTTCGTACTCCTCGGCCAGGGATTCCAGCGTCGGTGCCACGCTCTTGCACGGCCCGCACCAGGAAGCCCAGAAATCCACCAGCACCGGATGCTCGCTCTCCAGCACCACGGATTCGAAGTCCCTTTCTGCAATCGGTACCACACGTTCGCTCATCGCGACGTTATCTCCCAGACCCGGTTGGTCTTGCTGATTGTGCTGCGTGATGGCTTGCGACTCATTGAGCGTGATGATGACCCGCGACTTCGTCGTTCTGTCATATCACGCCGCTAGAATAGCATGCCCCATGCGCTGAATGTGCCGCCAGCCCCTCGTGGTGATGGCGCCGTGTGTGACACCGGTTTGACACCTCTGGCCAGTCGCCGCAATCTTGCGAGAGTCGCCGCCGCGCCCTGCTGCCAGCGTCATCTTCCCGCAGCAGGCTCGCGCCCGGTGGCCGCCCACGCTCACGACAACTTCATTGCGCCATGGTCGCTATGCAAGGAAGCCGTCGCAGGAGTTGGCGTGAAGGAGGCAGTGCATGATGCCTGCCATGAATGACCCGCCGTAAAGGACTCCGCCCTTGAGTGAATCAGCACCCTCCCAGCAGCCGCAACCCACCGCCTCTGATGAAGGCAGCGCCGGCAACGAGGCCCCGCTGCTGAAGCTGGCCGCCATCGATCTGGGTTCCAACAGCTTCCACCTGCTGCTGGCCAACCATCAGGCGGGGCAATTGCAGGTCGTGGCCAAGCAGGGTGAGAAGGTCCAGCTGGCGGCAGGGCTGGACGAAGACGGCATGCTCAGCGAGGAAGCCATGGAGCGCGCCCTCAACTGCCTCGCCCAGTTCGCGCCCTTCATCGATGGCATCGAGGCCGACCATCTGCGGGTCGTGGGCACCAACGCCCTGCGCGCCGCGCATAACAGTGAAGAACTGATCGAGCGTGCCGAGGCCCTGCTGGGGCATCCCATCGAGATCATCGCCGGGCGCGAAGAAGCCCGCCTGATCTATCTGGGCGCGGCGCATGCACTGGCCGATGTGCACGGCAAGCGCCTGATCGTCGATATCGGCGGCGGTTCCACCGAGTTCATCATCGGTGAGCAATTCGAGCCCCAGCTGCTGGAAAGCCTGCACATGGGCTGCGTCGCCTATACCAAGGCCTTCTTCCAGGACGGCGAGATCAGCGAGAAGCGCATGCGCCGCGCCGAGCTGGCCGCACGCTCGGAACTGGCCAGCATCCAGCGCACCTATCGCGAGATGGGCTGGGATGACCCGGTCGGCTCCTCCGGCACCATCAAGGCCGCCGCCAACGTGCTGGAAGCGCACGGCTGGGCCCCACATGGCGTGGTCACACGTGAAGGGCTGCACAAGCTGCGCGCGGCACTGCTGGAGTTCAAGCGCCTCGACAAGGTCAGCCTGCCGGGCCTGAAGAGCGATCGCGCCACCGTCTTCCCGGCGGGCATCGCCATCCTGTGCGGTGTCTTCGAGGCACTGGGACTGGAGCAGATGCGCTACTCCGACGGCGCGCTGCGTGAAGGCGTACTGTTCGATCTGATCGGGCGCAACACGCCGGAGGATTCACGTCTGTCGGCCATCGAGTCGCTGCAGCGTCGTTACGGCATCGATACCCGCCACGCCAGCAATGTGCGCGACACCGCCCTGCAGCTGTTCGATCAGGTCGCCGGCGACTGGGCGCTGGGGGCAACGTCACGTCAGCTGCTGAGCTGGGCCGCTGACCTCCACGAAGTCGGCCAGGCGATTTCCCATAGCCAGTTCCATCGCCATGGCGCCTACCTGCTCGAGCATTCCGACCTGCTCGGCTTCTCGCGTCCGGAACAGCGCGCGCTGGCCTTCCTGGTCCGCGCCCACCGTCGCAAGTTCCCCAAGAACGAACTGGCGGCGCTGCCGGAGCCGCAGCAACCGCGTCTGGCGCGTCTGGCACGCCTGCTGCGCATGGCGGTGATGCTCAACCATTCACGCTCGGAAGCACCGGTGCTCGGCATGCATCTCAGCGCCGAAGGCGACGACCTGACGCTCAATCTGACCGAGGAATATCGCGATCACAGCCTGATCAACGATGACCTCAGTCAGGAAAGCGAGCTGCAGAAAGCCGCCGGCATGACGCTGACACTGGCCGATGCCTGAGCGAGCACTGCGCAAGACATCGGCGAGACCGCCCGCTGGCCTCACTGCTGTGTGAGTGCGGCCAGTAGCCACCAGCCCCGCGAGGGATGCCACAGCCCCGCGATTGTCCCGTCGTGCATGCGTGCCACACGCAACTGGTCACGCTGCCACGGCGGGATGTCGGCTTCCTGCAGCAAGCGCTTGAGATCGCGCCGCCCCCGCCCTGCCACTCGCAGTACATCTCCCGGCTGACGTGAGGTGAAGGCAACATGCTGCTCATCCCTTCCCAGCGCCCGCCATGCCTTGCGCGCCTCAGCATCCCACTCGCAGGAAGGCGTCCCGCCGGGTTGGCGACCACTTCTCGCGTAGCCGGTATCGCCTTGTCGATGACGCATACCCTGCTCAATAACGGTATCTGACACCTGCCACCACAGCTGGCCGCGCCACGCGCGCACGCTGACGGTGTATTCGGCATTGGCCCAGTGCACCTCGGCCACCGAGTCGGGCGGCGTGGCGATCAACTGCTGCAGGCTCATCAAGCGACCCCGCGGCGGCACCGGCCAGCCACGCGACTGGCATAGATGGCGCAGGACCAACCGCTGACGTGACTCACTCAAGCCTGCCAGCTCCGCCAGTGACAACTGCGTCTCGTGCGCCCGTCCCTGATCCAGGCCCTGATTAAGTCTCTGATTCAGGCCCTGCCCCTGCTCCTGTCCTTGTCTCTGAGCCAGGCGCTTTGCGCCTGAGACCTGAACCTTCGCCAACAGCTCGGCCGCCAGCTCATCAAGCAGTGACTGCTCTTCCTGCAACTGCTGCGCCGAACGCGCCAGGCTGGCCACGGCCTGCGGCCAGCGCGCCTGCAGCAGCGGCACGACACTGTGGCGCAGGTAGTTGCGATCAAACTGCTGATCGACATTGCTGGGGTCTTCGCACCAGTCGCGCCCGGCCTGCAAGCCCTGCTGGCTCGCCAGTGTCTGGATCTCATCGCGTGGGATGCCCAACAGCGGCCGAAGTAGTCTTGCCCGCTCATGGGCGCGCTGGTCTCGCCCCGGGGATGCCTCGCCCACGGCCAGCGCCCGCTCAGGCGGCATGGCCGCCAGCCCGCGCCCGCCGCTGCCACGCAATGCGTTGAGCAACAGCGTCTCGGCCTGATCATCCTGATGCTGCGCCAGCCACAGGCTATCCCCCGCCGCCAGACAGGCGCTCAGTGCCGCCAGCCGCCCTTCGCGCGCTGCCGCCTCCAGTCCTCGCGACTTGAGTGCTGTCTCCGCCGGCGCCAGATGACGCACGCTCAGCGGTAGCCCGAGACGCGAAGCCAGCCTACGCGCCAGGCGCTCGAAATCATCGTTGGCCGCCTGCAGGCCGTGATGCACATGCACCAGCCGCAGTCGACGCGGGCAGTCCTTGACCGCGCGAGCCGCCAGCCGCGCCAGCATCACCGAATCCAGCCCGCCCGAGAGCGCGATCCACACCGTGCGCCTGGCATCGCTGGCCTCGAGCGCCTCACGCACGGCGACGAGTGCCCGCGACTCTGCCATCTCGCTCAGCGGTTGAGCACGCAGGCACAGCGAATCCAGTGAGGGGGACAGAGACATGTCGGGCTCCTGTCGCGAAGCGGATGAAGGAAGTGGAGGAGAAAAGGAAGTGGAGAAGAAAGCGCCGGCCCTGAACGCAAGAACGCCCCCGGAAGAATCCGGAGGCGTCCTGGTCACGCGGGCATGAACCGATCGCGCATCACGCGAGAGGCACCGGCATCATGCCGGGGCGCCGTAGCTCATCAGGCGCTGGTAACGACGCTCCAGCAGGGCATCGGTATCCAGGGCGCCAAGACGCTCCAGACCTTCGCCCAGCGCGGCCTTGATGCTGTCGGCAGCGGACTGCGGGTTGCGGTGCGCGCCACCCAGCGGCTCCTTGATCAGGTTGTCGACGAAGCCCAGTTCCTTGAGGCGTGAGGCAGTGATGCCCATCGCATCAGCGGCATCGGCGGCACGCTCGGCGCTCTTCCACAGGATGGAGGCGCAACCTTCCGGCGAGATCACCGAGTAGGTGGAGTACTGCAGCATGTTCAGCTCGTCACACACGCCGATGGCCAGTGCGCCGCCGGAACCACCCTCACCGATGACGGTGGAGATGATCGGCGTCTTGAGGCGAGACATCACCGCCAGGTTGTAGGCGATGGCCTCGGACTGACCGCGCTCCTCGGCACCGATGCCCGGATAGGCACCCGGGGTGTCGATGAAGGTCAGGATCGGCATCTTGAAACGCTCGGCCATCTCCATCAGACGGCAGGCCTTGCGGTAGCCTTCCGGACGCGGCATGCCGAAGTTGCGACGCACCTTTTCCTTCACGTCGCGGCCTTTCTGGTGACCGATCACCATCACCGGCTTGTCGTCGAGGCGCGCGATACCGCCGACCAGCGCTTCGTCGTCCGCGTAGTGACGGTCGCCGTGCAGCTCATCGAAGTCCGTGAACAGATTCTCGAGGTAGTCGAGGGTATACGGGCGCTGCGGGTGACGTGCCAGCTGAGATACCTGCCAAGCGCCGAGGTCCTTGAAGATGGACTCGGTGAGCTTGGTGCTCTTTTCCTGCAGGCGAGCGATCTCGTCAGACAGGTTGACCTGGGAGTCGTTACCGACCAGACGGAGTTCCTCGATCTTGGCCTGCAGCTCGGCGATCGGCTGTTCAAAGTCCAGATAATTGGGATTCATAAGGCGTTTCGTTCGTCGTCTCGGGCAGCCAGGAAAGCGAGTCGGCCGGGTCACTCCCCCTGAGCACACGCTCAGGCGATCTGTGGCTCGCGGCGGTCACAGTCGGCATGGAATTGGGTACGGAAAAGATGGACAGGCATTATCGCACCCTGTTCGACAGGTGCAAACCTTGCCCGCCTGTTAGGCGTGGATTAACTCTGCGCCCACGCCGCTCATCTCGGTGCTGCGCCTGCCCCACCGCTTGGCGAGACAGGCACCATCCTGTCGGCCAGCACCTCACTCACGGTACTTGAGGCGCACACCGCGCTGGCCTTCCACCTCACCCAGCTGGATCAACAACTCATCACTGGGCGCAACGCGCCATTGCTCGCCCAGCTCCAGCCAGGCCTCCGCCGCGGCGTTGCGATAACGCAGGCGCATCGGCAGGCCTTCACTGGCCAGGTGTGGCGTCAGCAAGGTGGTCAGCTGCTGGGTGAAGCGACCGCCGATGTCCTCGGCGGCGATGCTCATCTCGACCGCCTCACCGAAGCGCGCCCGCGCATCGATGATCGGCGTGACGTCCTTGCCGCGCAGACGCAGGCCACCGGAGTAGTCATCCTGGCTGACCTCGCCCTCGACGATCACCACGCTGTCAGGCACCAGCTTGTTGCGCACCTGATCGTAGAGCTCACCGAACATCGAGGCCTCGATGCGCCCGGTGCGGTCATCCAGGGTCACGAAGGCCATGGTGTCGCCCCGCTTGGACTTCATGGTGCGCATGGCGATCACCAGCCCGGCGATGCGCTGCGGCTCACGCGACGGCTTCAGATCACTGATGCGCGCATTGATGAAGCGCTTGAGCTCACCCTCGTACTCATCGATGGGATGGCCGGTCAGATAAAGCCCCAGAGTGTCCTTCTCGCCGGTGAGGCGCTCCTTGTCGGTCCACTCGCGGGCCTTGCGATAGCCGGCGTAGACATCGGTTTCCGGCTCGCTGAAGGCATCGCCGAACATGTCGGTGATGCCGACATCATTGTTGGCGTGATTCTGGGAGGCGGCCTTGAGCGCATCCTCCACCGCCAGCATCAGCACCGCACGCGACGGGCCGATGTTGTCCAGCGCGCCGGAGCGGATCAGCGCTTCCAAGGTGCGCTTGTTGATCTTCTTGGCGTCGATGCGCTTGCAGAAATCGAAGATGTCGCTGAACGGGCCACCCTCGGCGCGCGCGCTGACGATGGCATCGATCGGGCCCTCGCCGACGCCGCGAATGGCGCCCAGGCCGTAGACGACGCGCCCTTCCAGGTCGACGGTGAACTTGTAGCCGCCGATGTTCACATCCGGCGGCGTGACCGTGAGGCCGATATGGCGGCACTCCTCGATCAGCGGCACCACCTTCTCGATGGTCTGCATCTCGGTCGAGATCACCGCGGCCATGAACGGCCCCGGATAGTGCGCCTTCAGCCAGCCGGTCTGGTAGGAAACCAGACCATAGGCCGCCGAGTGCGACTTGTTGAAGCCGTAACCGGCGAATTTCTCCACCAGGTCGAAGATGTTGCCGGCCAGGTCCTTGTCGATGCCCTTGCCCGCACAGCCTTCCATGAAGCCGGCGCGCTGCTTGGCCATCTCTTCCGGCTTCTTCTTGCCCATCGCGCGGCGCAGCATGTCGGCCTGACCCAGCGTATAGCCGGCCAGCACCTGCGCGATCTGCATGACCTGCTCCTGGTACAGGATGATGCCGTAGGTCGGCTCCAGTACCGGCTTGAGCAGCTCATGCTGGTAATCCGGGTGTGGATAAGACACTTCGGAACGACCGTGCTTGCGGTTGATGAAGTCATCCACCATGCCGGACTGCAGCGGGCCGGGACGGAACAGGGCCACCAAGGCGATCATGTCTTCCAGGCAGTCGGGCTTGAGCTTCTTGATCAGCTCCTTCATGCCGCGGGATTCCAGCTGGAAGACGGCCGTCGTCTCCGCCTTCTGCAGCATGTCGAAGGTCTTGGCGTCATCCAGCGGGATGTCATCGATATCCAGCGGCGCCAGCCCTTCCCGCTCACGGATCTTGTCGACCATCTCGGTCGCCCAGTCGATGATGGTCAGGGTGCGCAGACCCAGGAAGTCGAACTTGACCAGCCCGGCCTCCTCGACGTCGTTCTTGTCGAACTGGACCACCAGACCGCTGCCGTCTTCATCACACAGCAGCGGCGCGAAGTCGGTCAGCTTGGTCGGCGCGATCACCACGCCGCCGGCGTGCTTGCCGGTGCCGCGCGTGGTGCCCTCGAGCTTGAGCGCCATCTCCCAGATTTCCTGGGCTTCCTCGTCGTTGTCGATGAATTCCTTGAGCTGCGGCTCCTGCTCGATGGCCTTCTCGAGCGTGATGCCGACCTCGAAGGGAATCAGCTTGGAGAGCTTGTCGCCCAGCGAGTAGGGCTTGCCCTGGGCACGCGCCACGTCACGCACCACGGCCTTGGCGGCCATGGTGCCAAAGGTGACGATCTGCGAGACCGCGTTGCGCCCGTAGCGCTCGGCCACGTAATCGATCACGCGGTCACGCTTCTCCATGCAGAAATCGACGTCAAAGTCGGGCATGGAGACACGTTCCGGGTTCAGGAAGCGCTCGAACAGCAGGTCATATTCCAGCGGGTCCAGATCGGTGATCTTCTGGGCGTAGGCCACCAGCGAGCCGGCACCGGAACCACGCCCCGGGCCGACCGGCACGCCGTTGTCCTTGCCCCACTGGATGAAGTCCATGACGATCAGGAAGTAACCGGGGAAGCCCATCTGCAGGATGATGTCGAGCTCGAAATCCAGCCGCGTGCGATAGCGCTGCTCGATCTCGGCCCAGGCCTCGCTGTCGCGCGGATGCCTGGCGTGGGGATACAGCTTGTCGAGGCGCTCCGTCAGGCCATCATGCGAGACCTTGCGGAAGAACTGGTCCATCGTCATGCCTTCCGGCACCGGGAACTCGGGCAGGAAGTAGGTGCCCAGCTGCACGGTCACCGAGCAGCGCGCCGCGATCAGCACACTGTTCTCGAGCGCTTCGGGAATGTCGGAGAACAGCTCGCTCATCTCCTCGGCGCTCTTCAGGTACTGCTCATCGCTGTAGCGGGTCTCGCGCCGCGGGTCATCCAGCGCCTTGCCTTCGCCGATGGAGACGCGCGTCTCGTGGGCCCAGTAGTCCTCCCGCTTGAGGAAGCGCACATCATTGGTGGCGACCACCGGCGTATCGGTGGCCTCGGCCAGCGCCACCGACAGGTGCAGGCACTCTTCCTCGTACTGACGCTGGGTGCGGGTCAGCTCCAGATAGAAGCGATCCCCGAACACCGCCTTCCACTCACCGAGCAGTGCCCGGGCGCTGTCTTCGTGGTCCGACAGCAGATGACGGCCGATCTCGCCTTCACGGCCACCGGACAGCACGATCAGGCCCTCGGCCTGCTCGAAGATCCACTGTTTCTCGAGGTAGGCGCGGTCCTGCTTCTGGCCATCGGTCCAGCCGCGCGAGATCAGCTCGGTGAGGTTGCGATAGCCGGTGTCGTTCATCGCCAGCAGCGTGAGGCGATACGGGCGTGTGGCATCCTGGGGATTGATCAGCCACATGTCGGCACCGATGATCGGCTTGATGCCAGCAGCGCGCGCATTGGAGTAGAACTTGACCAGCCCGAACAGGTTGGCCTCGTCAGTCACCGCGACAGCCGGCTGGCCCGCCGCGGCGGTCGCCTTGATCAGCGGCTTGACGCCGGGCAGACCATCGACGAGGGAGAACTCGGTGTGAACGCGCAGGTGAACAAAGGGCGTGGTCATGGAATCGGCTCGTGAAGTCGGCGTGACGGTGAAGGATTCGGTTGCGGCGGGTGCTGTCGTCGCTGCGGGTGCCGGCGGCTGCGAGGTTGAAGGCTCGGGCTCGGGCTCGGGCTCGGGCTTCAAGGATAGCCTGTCAGCGCCATCGCCTGAAGGCATAGCATCTGAAGGCGCAGCATCCGCCCGGGCAGGCTCGACTGACGGGGATGCCGTGGTCTCACTAGCATCAGTCAGACCACGGCTGGCGGCTTTTTTGCCGTGGGCTGCTGGCTCGCCTCGCTTGCCTCGCTCGGCTCCGGGGCCGGAAGCGCGATCAGCGCGTCCGGCGGCACGGCCTGTGGCACGTGCCCCGACATGAACAGTCGCTTGACCGGTCCGAAGCTCTTGCGATGCAGGGTGAGGATGCCATGTTCCTCGATGGCGGCCTGATGCTCACGGGTCGGGTAGCCCTTGTGACGCGCGAAGCCATAGGCGGGGAAGTGTGAATCCAGCGCCGCCATCTGGGCGTCACGATGCACCTTGGCCAGAATCGAGGCTGCGCCGATGGCAGCGTGGCGCAGATCACCCTTCACCACCGCCATGCCGGGAACCTCGTGTCCCGGCAGGCGGTTGCCATCCACCAGCAGGTATTCCGGACGCACGCCCAATGCATCGATGGCGCGCCGCATGGCCAGGTGCGTGGCCTGATAGATGTTCAGCTCATCGATCTCGTCACTGGTGGCCTCGGCGATCGCCCACGCCCAGGCACGGGCCCGAATCTGCTCGTAGAGGGCCAGACGCTTCTTCTCGCTGAGCTTCTTGGAGTCGGTGATGCCCTCGATGGGGTCATTCGGGTCCAGAATCACCGCTGCCGCCACCACCGGGCCGACCAGCGGCCCACGCCCGACCTCGTCGATACCGGCCAGCAACTGCCCCTGATAGGGAATCACCAGCGGCGGAAAATCATCGGCGGGTTTACGCTTGCGCGCAGAAGGCGTGGTGGCGTGGCTGTCGGCAGAGTCGGTCATGATATCTCAAGGCGTAAGACAACAGGCAGAGCGCCAATGCGATCTGCCTGTCGAGGTGATTCAATCAAGGGTAGCGCAATGTCTGGCGGCGACACGCGGGATCAGCGTCCGGCCAGTTCACCGATGGCGATGGCGGCCGCGGCGCTGGCATCACAGGTCAGTTCACGATGCATGGCGGTGAAACGCTCACGCAGTTCTCGTTGGCGGGCGACGTCACCGGCGGCACGCGACAGCAATGGCGCAAGGCTTTCCTCGATGGACTCCGGCGTGGCGGCGTCCTGGATCAGCTCCGGCACCAGCGTCTCGCGGGCGATCAGATTGGGCAGGGAAATCCACTCGGTCTTGACCATATGCCGCGCGATGCGATGCGTCATCGGCGCCATGCGATAGGCCACCACCATCGGGCGGTGACAGAGCAGGCATTCGAGTGCCGCCGTGCCGGAAGCCAGCAGCACGGCATCGGCGGCGGTCATCGCTTCACGCGATTGGCCATCCACCAGATGGATGCGACTGCGATCCAGCCCTTCACGCTCCGCCATCAGGGACTCGAGCTCGGTGCGCCGCAGCGGCGTGGCCGCCGGGATCACCACCTCAAGGCCGGGGTAACGCTGACAGAGGCGCTCGATGGCGGCCAGGAAGGTCTCGCCGAGAAAGCGGATCTCGTTGGCGCGGGAGCCCGGCAATACCGCCAGCAGCTGCACTTCCGGGTCGATCCCCAACTGCCCACGGGCAGCAGCGCGATCATCCTCGAGCGGCAACTCATCGGCCAGCGGATGGCCGACGAAGGTCACCGGCACCTGATGCTCACGATAGAAGGCGGCCTCGAAGGGCAGGAAGGTCAGCATGCGATCGACGGCGCGGCGAATGGTCTTCACGCGCCCCTGACGCCAGGCCCACACGGAGGGGCTGACGTAGTGCGCGGTGGTGATGCCCTGCTTGCGCAGGCGCAGCTCGAGCCCCAGATTGAAGTCCGGGGCATCGATGCCGATCATCACGTCGGGTTGCCACTCAAGGGCGTCGCGCAACAGATGGCGACGCACCTTGATCAGCGCCGGCAGATGCTTGAGCACCTCGACCAGCCCCATCACCGACAGGGTTTCCAGCGGATAGAGGCTGTCGAAGCCCTCGGCCTGCATGCGCGGACCGCCGATGCCACGAAACTCGACATCGGGATAGCGCGCCTTGAGCGCGCGCATCAGGCTGGCACCGAGGATGTCACCGGAGAGTTCCCCGGCTACCAGGTAGATGCGCATGCTCAGCGAGTCAGTCCGCGAGTGGACGCCTTGAGCGAGGCGATGAAGACATCGCGCTCGGCCAGCGGCGGCTCGGCTTCCAGCTGCTCGAGGGCCTGGGCCAGCGTCAGCCCCTGACGGAAGACCGTCTTGTAGGCCGTGTTCAGCGCGGAGATGGTCTCGCGGCTGAAGCCACGACGCTTGAGGCCAACGCTGTTGAGGCCATGCGCTTCCGCCGGATGGCCATTGACCATCACGAAGGCCGCGATGTCCTTGGTGATGATGGAGCCACCACCCGCCATGGCATGTTCGCCGATATGGCAGAACTGATGCACCGCCGACAGGCCGCCCAGAATGACGTGGTTGCCGAGATGGACATGGCCACCCAGCGTCGCCTGATTGGCCATGATGCAGTCGTCACCGATGATGCAGTCATGGCCGACATGCGAGTAGGCCATGAACAGGTTGCGACTGCCGATACGCGTGAGGCTGGCATCCTGGACGGTGCCGCGATGCAGGGTCACGCCCTCGCGGATGACGTTGTCATCCCCGATTTCCAGGCGCGTCGGCTCACCGGCGTACTTCTTGTCCTGACAGTCCTCGCCCACTGACGCGAACTGGAAGATACGGTTGCGCTCACCGATGACGGTGGTGCCCTTGATGACGACATGCGGCCCCACCACCGTGCCAGCGCCGATCTCGACATCAGCCCCGATCACGCAGAACGGGCCGACCTCGACATCATCGGCCAGGCGGGCGCCGGGATCGACAATGGCAGTAGGATGTATCAAGCGACCTTCCTCTCGGCACAGATGATTTCGGCCTCGCAGACCAGATCGCCGTCGACCTTGGCCTGACAGGCGAATTTCCAGATGCCACGCTTCTCGCGCAGCACGCGGGCGCTGATCTCGAGCTGGTCACCCGGCATCACCGGGCGCTTGAAGCGCACATTGTCGCTTCCGACGAGATAATAGATGTAGCCATCGGCGGGACGTTTGTCGACGGTCTTGAAGCCGAGAATACCCGCCGCCTGAGCCATGGCTTCCACGATCAGAACGCCCGGCATGATCGGGTGCTCCGGGAAGTGACCATTGAAGAACGGCTCATTGATGCTGACGTTCTTGCGCGCGACGATGAACTCGCCAAGGGTCAGGTCCATGACACGATCGATCAGCAGGAAAGGATAGCGGTGCGGGAGATACTCACGGATCTCGTTGACGTCCATAACCATTGGCTTGCAACCTCTGAAATAACGAAATGCCTGCCGCTCGCGGGCAGGCATGTAATGACGGTCCGGACCGCCGTTCGGGCAATGGCGCGCATTATAGCGTCCTTGCGCGTGGCTGGCAGCCGCTCATTGCCCGACAGTGCGCCAAGCAGGTGCGAGACTCTGCTCTGGACAGGTACTACCCGGGCTTGCAGTACTACTTGTCCTTCAAACTCTTCTCGACCTGATTCAAGCGTCGCGCCAACTGATCCAACTGCTTGAAACGTACGGCATTTCTGCGCCACAGGCCGTTATCCATCGCACCAGTGCCGGAGGAATAGACGCCCGGCTTGGTGATGGAGTTGGTCACCAGACTCATGCCGGTCACCTGCACGCCATCGGCGATCTCCAGGTGCCCCGCCAGCCCCACGCCACCGCCCATCAGACAGTAGCGACCGACCTTGGTGGAGCCGGCGATGCCGACACAGCCCGCCAGCGCCGAGTGGTCACCGATCTGCACGTTGTGCGCGATCTGGACCTGGGAGTCGATCTTGACGTCATTGCCGATGATGGTGTCACCGAGCGCACCACGATCGATGCTGGTGCAGCTGCCGACTTCGACATCATCGCCGATCAGCACGCCACCGAGCTGGGCGATCTTGTGCCAGCCCTTGCCATCGTGGGCAAAGCCGAAGCCATCGGCACCGATCACGCAGCTGCTGTGGAGTACCGCGCGCGCCCCGATCACCACGCCATGATAGAGCGTGACATTGGGGTGCAGCAGACAGCCCTCGCCCAACACGCTGTCAGCCCCGATCACGCAACCCGCGTGAATGCGCGTGTTGTCGCCGATGCTGACGCCCGGACCGATCACGACCTGCGGGCCGACCTCGACATTGGCCCCCAGGGTTGCGGTCTCGTCGATGACGGCACTGGCGTGCACGCTCGCCTGAGGCTCGACCGCCAGCGGATCGAACAGACGCGACAGCTCAGCGTAGGCCAGATACGGATTGTCCAGCACGAGGGCATTGCCCTTGCACTCTTCAAGATGGCTTTCATGCAGCAGCACGGCAGTCGCGGCGGTTTCCCCGAGATACTTGAGGTAGGCGCGATTGGCGAGGAAGGCGATATCGCCGGGCTCAGCATCGACCAGCGTCGACAGGCCGGTGACCCGGACAGCCGGGTCACCGACGAGACGAGCGCCCAGCCGCTGAGCCAGATCCTCGAGAGTGTAAGAGAATTGTCGCTTTTTCATTCTGTCTCTGGGCGCTGAGCGCCTCTGGCTCGCATTCGCGTTGGCATGCTCGGATGCAACACATCCCGCACGCTTGCGCGCGCGGGATGTACTCAGTTGAGCGAGTTGAACACCTGAGTCACTTCATTGGTCAGGTCCATACCGTCCTTGCTGTAGACCGTCGCATTGCGGTCGACCAGCAGCTCGATGCCATGCTTGTCGACGACCTGCTGGATGGCCTTGTCGAGCTTCGGCTTGGACTGCTTGAGGAAGGCCTGCTCCGCCTGTTGCTGCTGCTGCTGGACCTGGCCACGCAGCTGCTGGAACTGGCCGCCCTTCTGGCGCAGCTGCTGCTGCACGGACTGACGCTCGGAATCGGACATCACGGCGCCGTCCTTCTGCAGCTTGGCCTGCAGGGATTCCAGTTCCTTGGCGAGTGCCTTGGCCTGGTCCTGCTTGCCGGCCAGCTGATTCTTGAGCTGGTTCATGGAAATCTTGGCCGAGTCGGAACTCAACAGCGCCTGGCGCCAGTCGAGGACCGCGACTTCGGTGGCCTGTGCCAGCATCGGAGTCGCCATGGCGGCAAGGCCACCAGCCAGACACAGGGCGCGGGTCAATTTACGCATCACACAAACTCCTTGTAGGCCTGTTGTTCAGTCACTGATGACTCAGCGACCGACGGTGCGAGGACCGGCGACGGAACAGGGACAGCGCCGCCGGTGGTCGTGACGAAGGCCGCACCGGCTCAAGCGGGTACGGCCTCGTACGGCCTTAGAAGGTCTGGCCCAGCGAGAACTGGAAGATTTCGGTGTCATCGTCGTCATCGTCACCGATCGGCTGGGCGACACTGAAGGTCAGCGGGCCTACCGGCGTGATCCACGACAGGCCGATACCGGCACTGTAATTCAGCTCGCCCAGGTCGACACCGCTCTCACAGCTGCTGGTGTCACTGGAGCTCACGTCGTAGCACGACGTCAGATAGGTGTTACCGGCATCGACGAAGAACGACGGCTGCACCGAGCGCTTGTCCTTGATGAAGGGCATCGGGAAGATCAGGTCCACCCCACCTTCGATCAGGATGTTGCCGCCGATGGTATCGTCGTCACCATCGTTCTGCTCAGTGGTGGACTGCCCCAGGGTATTGGAGCTGTAGCCACGCACGCTGCCCAGACCACCGGCATAGAAGTTCTTGAAGAACGGATAGGTATCGCCGGAGAACGAGTTGGCATAGCCCAGCTCGGTACGGAACTTGAGTGACCAGTCCTGACTCAGCTCGAAGTACTTGGATCCCTTGTAGCGGAGCTTGTAGTAATCCGCATCGGAGCCCGGCACCGCCACTTCCAGCGACAGCAGCTGAGAGCTGCCCGCCGTGGGCAGGATGCCACGATTGAGGTTGTTGCGAGACCAGCTGGCCGTCAGCTTGTAGAGATTGAAGTCTTCGCCTTCATCCTCGATGAACTGCGTGACCTCCGCCGGGCTGTCGTCGAAGTCCTTGACGCGCACGAACTCGTAACCGCCGCCGAAGTTCAGACGTGACAGCTCGTTGATCGGGTAACCGAAGTTGATCCCGCCACCGAAGCTGTCGGTCGCGTAGCTGGCGACGTCGTCATCATCGTCGTAATCCACCTTGCGGTAGAACATGTTGTAGCCGCGCGAGATGCCATCCAGCGTCCAGTACGGGTCGGTATAGCCGAAGCTGACGTTGGTGTAGTCATCCGACTTCTGGGCGTTGATGTTGACTTCGTTACCGGTGCCCAGGAAGTTCTTCTGCGACAGGCCCACCCCGTAGATGACACCGTCACCCTGGGAGAAACCGACCGACGCCGAGATCGAGCCTGACGGCTGCTCCTCGACGTTGTAGTTGACGTCCAGCTGGTCCGGCTCGCCGGCGACAGGACGCGTGTCGACATCGACCTGCTTGAAGAAGCCGAGACGCTCAAGCTTCTGCTTGGACTGCTTGATCTTGTCGGTGGAGGCCGGTGCACCTTCCAGCTGGGTCATCTCACGACGCAGCACTTCGTCTGCAGTGGTGGTGTTGCCCTTGAAGTTGATGCGACGCACGTAGGCGCGCTTGCCGGGGTCGACCGCGAAGGTCAGATCGACGGTGTCGCTCTCTTCGTTGACCTCCGGCACCGCGTTGACCTTGGCGAAGGCGAAGCCGTCGGCACCCAGTGCCTGGCGCAGCGCCTCGCTGGAAGCGGTCACATCACGCTGGGAATAGAGGGCATCCGGGGCGAGCTTGACCAGATCGCGGGCGCGCTCTTCCTTCATCTTCAGGTCACCGGCAAAGCCGATATTGCCGATCTTGTACGGCTTGCCTTCATCGACGTTGATGGTGACGAAGATCTCGGACTTGTCCGGCGAGATGGACACCTGGGTCGAGCGCACCTGGAAGTTGACGTAACCGCGATCGAGATACCAGGACTTGAGGGTCTCGATATCGCCGGTCAGCTTCTCGCGCGAGTATTCATCATCGGAGAACCAGCCGAAGAACCAGCTCGGCTTGTCTTCCAGCTCCAGCTGTTCGCGCAGGGTCTCGTCATCGAAGGCATCGTTGCCGACGATGTTGATCTGATGAATCTTGGCGATCGCGCCTTCCTTGACGTCGATGTTGACCTGTACGCGGTTGCGCTCGAGTTCCTCGACAGAGGTCTCGATACGCGCGCTGTAGCGGCCCTGAGCCTGGTAGACACGCTCGAGCTCACGCTGCATCTCTTCCAGCGTGGAGCGCTGCAGAACCTGACCCTCGGCCAGCCCTGCTTCCTTGAGGCCCTTGCGCAGGTCTTCATCGGGAATCTGCGAGTTGCCGTCAATCTCGATCTTGGAGATCGTCGGACGCTCGACCACATCGATGATCAGGACATCGCCATCACGCTTGAGGCGGATGTCGTCGAACAGGCCCGTGTCGAACAGCTGACGCGCAGCCGACGACAGGTCCTCTTCTTCCACATTCTGATCCGCGGAGACGGGGAAGGCGTTGAAGACGGTGCCCGCAGACACGCGCTGGAGGCCCTCTACCCGGATGTCCGAAATTTTAAAAGATGCGGCCAAGGCGCCCTGACTGGCCCCGAGCAGCGCAGCTGCCAATCCAATGGTCTTGAGTTTCATGCAGTCGCTTCGCTTCTCTGGATTCCGCCCGCTTGGGTGAACAGGCACCTTATACACAACCCCCTGCAACTGACAAGACAGCTACGAGTGAGGATCGGCAATCGGGGCCGAAGTCGTGTGGGCATGATGACGGGAGTTGATCGCATTGACCAGCCCGTGCAATGAATTGACCCCCATGGGCATCGACAGTTCAGATTCGGTTCATCCTGCGGGAGCCATCACGTGCTGATGGCTCCCCGAATCCGTCACCAAAGACGCATGAGATCGAAGTAGATGGCCATCAGCATGAGGGAACCGACCAGCGCCATGCCGATCTTCAGCCCCGCATTCTGGACCTCTTGCGAAAGTGGTTTGCCGCGCACGGCTTCCACCAGATAGAACAGCAGGTGCCCGCCATCCAGCACCGGAATCGGCAGCAGGTTGAGGACACCCAGGCTGATGGAGAGATAGGCCATGAAGCCGAGGAAGGCCTCGAGGCCGGAGCGCGCCGTGTCGCCGGCGATACGCGCGATGGTGATCGGACCAGACAGGTTGGACGGTGCGATCAGACCAACCAGCATCTTGCGGATCGAATCCAGCGTCAGCACCGTCATCTCGCCGGTCTTGCCGACGGCCTGTCCGACGGCCGCCAGCGGTCCGAAGCTGAGCTCGCGCTGATACTGCTCGGGCCAGCTGACGTTCTCGACACCGGCGCCGACCTGCCCCACCACACGCCCGTCATCGAGCGAATTGCTGGCGGGTGTCAGTGACAGCGTCTCTTCCTTGCCATCACGCGCCACCAGCACCGACAGCGTCTCACCCGGCGCACCGCGCACGCGCTCGACGAAATCGATCCAGTCGACCACCAGGGTGCCATCGATGCTGACGATGCGGTCACCGGCCTGCAGGCCTGCCGCCTGAGCGGCGCCACCGTCCAGCACACGCCCCAGCACCGCCGGCAGCTGAGGACGCCAGGCCGTGATGCCCAGCGTCACCAGCGGACGCGGCGGATCCTGATCGACCAGGAAGCGTGTCACGTCGAGGGACTGCTCGTGCGTGGCGCTGGCACCCTCGGCACGCGTGGTGAGCGTCAGGCTGTCATCGCCAATCGCACCGATCAAGCGCAGGTTGACCTCATCCCACGAGGGAGTGGCCTGACCATTGATGGCGACGATCTCGGTCTTCGGCGCAAGGCCGGCGCGGCCAGCCGGCGAGTCCGGCGCCACGGCACCGACCATCGGCACCACCGTGGTGGTACCGGCGACGAACAGCGCCCAGTAGGCGACGATGGCCAGCAGGAAGTTGGCCAGCGGGCCCGCCGAGACGACGGCGATACGCTTCCACACCGACTTGGTATTGAAGGCCAGATGACGCTCGGTCGGATCGACCGGCCCCTCGCGCTCATCCAGCATCTTGACGTAGCCACCCAGCGGGATGGCGGCGATCCCGTACTCGGTGCCGTGGCGATCGGTCCACGACCAGAAGGGTTTGCCGAAGCCGATGGAGAAGCGCAGCACCTTGATGCCGCAACGACGCGCGACCCAGAAATGACCGTACTCATGGATGGTGATCAACACCCCCAACACGACGATCACGGCAAGAATATTCTGGATCACACCCATCACGCGCTCCTGGAGATTGGTGCCCGAGATGGGCAGCCTGCCTTGCCACGCTCACGAAGAAAGTGACAAGACAGTGCAAGATAGGATTTCAGGGCCCGGCGAGGGCCAACTCGGCGGCAGCCAGCTCACGCGCCGCCGCGTCTTCGGCGAGAATCACCTCGAGGCCATCCACCGCCAGTGGCGGACGCGCCTGCATGACGGCCTGCACCACTGCCGGGATTCGATCGAAGGCCAGGCGACCCTCGAGGAAGGCGGCCACGGCCACCTCGTTGGCGGCATTCATCACCGCAGGCCAGGTGCCGCCTGCCGCGATGGCCTCGCGCGCCAGCCGCAGACACGGGAAGCGCGTCTCGTCGGCGGCACGGAAATCGAGACGCGCGACCTGAAACAGGTCCAGCGGCTCGACGCCGGCATCGATACGCTCCGGCCACGCCAGCGCATAGGCGATCGGCGTACGCATGTCCGGATTGCCCATCTGGGCCAGCACCGAGCCATCACTGTAGGCCGCCATCGAGTGAATCACGCTCTGGGGATGCACGACCACCTGAATGTCGTCCGGCCCGCAGGCGAACAGCCAGCAGGCCTCAATCAGCTCCAGGCCCTTGTTCATCAGGGTGGCGCTATCGACGGAAATCTTGCGCCCCATCGACCAGTTGGGATGCGCGCAGGCCTCGTCCGGCGTCACCGTCGCCAGCCGCTCGGCAGGCCATTCGGCATCATCGCGGAACGGGCCGCCGGAGGCGGTCAGCAATAGCTTCTCGACGCCGATCGGCGCCAGGCCATCACGATGCTGGCCCGGCAGGCACTGGAAGATGGCGTTGTGCTCGGAATCGATCGGCAGCAGGGTCGCCCCGTGCTGCTTCACCGCATCCATGAACAGCTGCCCGGCACACACCAGCGCTTCCTTGTTGGCCAGCAGCACGCGCTTGCCAGCCCGCACCGCCGCCAGTGTCGGCAACAGGCCAGCCGCACCGACGATGGCGGCCATCACGCTATCGACTTCAGGCGCCTCGCTGATGTCGACCAGTGCCTGCTCACCATGGCGCACCTCGATGGGCGTGCCCTGATAGCTCTCGACGCCCTTGAGCGCCTCACTGAGCCACGCAGCCGCCTCGCACGAGGCGATCACCGCCACCTGCGGGCGATGCGTCAGGCACAGCTCCAGCAGCGCCTCGTGACGCGTGGCAGCGCTGAGCGCATGCACCCGATAACGCTCGGGATGGCGCGCGATCACATCCAGGGTGCTGGACCCGATGGAGCCGGTCGCACCGAGAATGGTGATGCGCTGCAGCGCAGGCGCCTCATGAGGAATCTCGTGGTTCACGTTCACATTCGTGCTCACGCACCACCTCCCAGCACCCACGGCAACAGCAGGGCAAACAGCGGCACCGCCGCGGTCAGGCTGTCGATGCGGTCCATCACGCCACCATGACCGGGCAGCAGATGGCTTGAGTCCTTCACCTGACGCTGGCGCTTGAACATGCTCTCGAGCAGGTCACCCAGCACCGAGACGGCCGTCACGCCCAGCGTGACCAGCAGCAGCGGCAGCCAGTCGGCCAGCCCCGCCAGCGCATAGCCGGTCGCCAGCAGGCCGGTGGCCACCAGACCACCGTAGACGCCCTCCCAGGACTTGCCCGGGCTGACGCGCGGCGCCAGCTTGCGCTTGCCGAAGCGCTTGCCGGAGAAGTAGGCACCGATATCCGCCGCCCACACCATCAGCAGCACATACAGCAGCCACTCACCGCCACTGGCCTTGAGCTGCACGAAGCCGAACCAGGTCGGCAGCAGTGCCAGCACGCCGACGCCCAGCCGCACGCCGGTCGCCTGCCATTCCTGACTGGCGGCCGGATAGCGCATTACCCAGCGCAGATTGACCAGCCATGCCAGTGCCGCCAGATACAGCGGCCAACGCGCAAGAGCGCCATCGAACTGCCAGACCAGCAGCATCAGCACGCTGAGCACCAGCGGGAACAGCAGACGCGCCATGCCGGCACGCACGCCAGACAGGTTGGACCACTCCCAGGCGGCCAGCGCGACGACAGCCCCGGTGAAGGTGGCGAAGGCGGCACCGTCGAGGCCGAACAGCCCCCACAGCGCCAGCGGCGCGAGAATGAGCGCGGTGATGATTCGTTGTCTGAGCACTAGAGCCCCTCGGCGTCGAGTTGTTCGCTGGTCATGCCATAACGACGCTGACGCAGGGCGTAGGCGCTGAGCGCTTCATCGAAGGCCGCCGCATCGAAATCAGGCCACAGTACGGGCGAGAAATAGAACTCGGCATAGGCCAGCTGCCAGATCAGGAAGTTGGAGATGCGCTGCTCACCGCTGGTGCGGATACACAGATCCACCTCCGGCAGTTCGCTCAGGCACACTTCCGCCCCGAGACGTGACTCGTCGATGTCCGCTGCCTTGAGCTCGCCGCGCTCGACCTGCTCCGCCAGACGGCGGGCGGCCTCGGCGATATCCCAACGGCCGCCATAATTGGCGCAGATCACCACGTGCATGCCGCGATTGCCGCGCGTCATGTCTTCGGCGCTCTGGATATGCTTTTGAATCGAATTGGAAAAACGGCTGCGCTCGCCGATGACCGAGAGTCGGATATCGTGGCGATGAAGCTTCTTGACCTCGCGCTTGAGCGCCAGCAGAAACAGCTCCATCAGCGCACTGACTTCATTGGCCGGGCGCTTCCAGTTCTCACTGGAGAAGGCAAACAGGGTCAGCACTTCCACGCCCTGCTCGGCAGCGCGACGGATGGTACTGCGGACGGTTTCGGCACCGGCGCGATGGCCGCGTATGCCAGCCCAGCCGCGGGACTTCGCCCAGCGGTTGTTGCCGTCCATGATGATCGCCACATGGCGTGGCGTGGAGGGGGAATTCGGTGACGTCATGGGGTCTCGCTACGAGCACCGGATGCCGCCGGCAAACGCCGGCGGCAGACCCGATCAGACCTGCATCAGGTCGGTTTCCTTGTGCTCCAGAGCACTGTCGACTTCCGCCACATACTTGTCGGTCAGCTTCTGGATCTCGTCTTCTCCGCGACGTGCATCGTCTTCGGAGATGTCCTTGTCCTTGAGAAGGCTCTTGATGTCGCCATTGGCGTCACGACGCACATTGCGGAGCGCCACGCGGGCGTTTTCCGCTTCTGCACGCGCCTGCTTGGTGTAACCGCGACGCGTCTCTTCCGTCAGCATCGGCATCGGGACGCGAATCACGTCACCGGCGGTGGACGGGTTGAGACCCAGGTCAGAAGTCATGATGGCCTTCTCGACCTTCGGCACCATGGGCTTTTCCCACGGCACGACAGTCAGGGTGCGCGCATCTTCGGTGGTGATGTTGGCCACCTGATTCAGCGGTACCTGGCTACCATAGTAATCGACCGTCACGGCATCCAGGATGCTGGGATGCGCACGCCCCGTACGGATCTTGCCGAAGGCGGCACCGAGGGACTCGATGGTCTTCTTCATGCGTGATTCGGCGTCTTTCTTGATGTCGTTGATCACAGTCTTACCCTCTATCAATCAGCGTGCCTTCCTTGCCACCCACCACCAGGTTGAGCAGCGCGCCTGCCTTGTTCATGTTGAACACCCGCACCGGCATGTCATGGTCACGTACCAGGCAGATGGCGGTCAAATCCATCACGCCAAGCTTCTGGTCCAGCGCATCATCGTAGCTGAGGCTGTCGTACTTCACGGCATCCGGGAACTTGACCGGGTCCTTGTCGTAGACACCATCCACCTTGGTTGCCTTGATGACGGCATCCGCGTCGATCTCGATACCGCGCAGACAGGCAGCGGAATCGGTAGTGAAGAACGGGTTGCCGGTACCGGCGGAGAAGATGACCACATCGCCAGACGTCAGATAACGGATGGCGGTACGGCGATCATAATGTTCTACCACGCCACTCATCGGGATGGCAGACATCACGCGTGAACGGATGTTGGAGCGTTCCAGCGCATCACGCAGCGCCAGACCATTCATCACGGTCGCCAGCATGCCCATATGGTCACCGGTCACACGCTCCATGCCGACTTCCTGCAGGGCTGCGCCACGGAACAGGTTGCCGCCACCGATGACGATGCCGACCTGGACGCCGATGCCCACCAGCTGACCGATTTCCAGCGCCATGCGATCCAGCACCTTGGGGTCGATGCCGAAATCGCCATCGCCCATCAGGGCCTCACCGGAAAGCTTGAGCAGTATGCGCTTGTACTTGGCATTGCGTTCAGCGGAAATGGTGGCCATGCGAATCTCTCCTGATACTGACATACGGGGAACGGGGCGGCCCGAAGGCGGGGGCCAGATACACGATGGCGTGCGACTATGCGCACGCCATCATGAGAAGCGAAAACAGTCAGCCCTTACGCGCGGCTGGCCTGCTCGCGGACTTCAGCTGCGAAGTCGACTTCTTCCTTCTCGATACCTTCACCGACTTCCATGCGTACGAAGGATACCACTTCACCACCGGCTGCCTTGACGAACTCGGCGACGGTCTGGTTCGGATCCTTGACGAACGGCTGTTCGGTCAGGCTGTTCTCAGCCAGGTACTTCTTCAGACGACCCTGGGACATCTTCTCGGCGATTTCCGCCGGCTTGCCTGCCATGTCCGGCTGAGCAAGGATGATGGCCTTTTCAGCGTCCATCTGTTCCTGCGGCATGTCGGACGGACGTGCACAGACCGGGTTGACGGCTGCGACGTGCATGGAGACGTCCTTGGCTGCTTCACCAGTACCGCCGTTCAGCAGGGTCAGCGCAGCGATGCGGCCGCCGTGGACGTAGCCACCGACGACGCCGCCAGCCGGCGCTTCGACCAGCTCGGCACGACGAACGGAGATGTTCTCACCGATCTTCTGAACCAGCTGACCACGGGTGTCTTCCAGCTCGCCTTCCATCAGGGAAGCGATGTCGGTGTTCTTGGTAGCGAACACACGATCGGCGATCAGCTGGGTGAAGGCCTTGAAATTGTCATCACGAGCGACGAAGTCGGTCTCGGAGTTGATTTCGACCATCACGCCGTAGCTGGCGTCGTCGGCGACCTTGATGACGATGGCGCCTTCAGCGGCCACGCGGCCAGCTTTCTTGGCGGCCTTCAGGCCGGAGTTCTTGCGCAGGTTCTCGATCGCCAGCTCGATGTCGCCACCGGCTTCGGTAAGAGCCTTCTTGCATTCCATCATGCCGAGCGCAGTACGCTCACGCAGTTCCTTGACCATAGATGCGCTGATAGCTGCCATGGGATGAAACCTCTGTCGTGTCGACGTCTTTGAATACGGGAATTCGGTCACGACCGCTGAACGGTCGCAAATAAGGGGGCCGTGGCCCCCTCATTGCCTGACCTGACTGCCACCTGGCTAGGCCATGCCGCACTTAGTGTAGCGCAGCGTTTGTGACAGTCAGATCAAGCCGCCAGGATCACTCTGCTGCGTCTTCTTCAGAAGCAGTTTCGACGAACTCACCGGCCAGCTCTTCTTCCTTGTTCTTGCCACAGGCGCCTGCAATTGCCTGGACATAGATCTGGATGGCGCGGATGGAGTCATCGTTACCCGGGATGACGTAGTCCACGCCGTCCGGGTTGGAGTTGGTATCGACGACGCCGATGACCGGGATGCCCAGCTTGTTGGCTTCGTTGATCGCGATGCGCTCGTGGTCAACGTCGATCACGAACATTGCGTCCGGCAGGCCGCCCATGTCCTTGATACCGCCGATGGAGCGCTCGAGCTTGTCCTGCTCACGAGTGGCCATCAGGACTTCTTTCTTGGTCAGCTTCGCGAAGGTACCGTCTTCATGCATCTGCTCGATTTCACGCAGGCGCTTGATGGACTGACGGATGGTCTTGAAGTTGGTCAGCATGCCGCCCAACCAGCGATGGTTGACGTACGGCTGGCCAGCCTTGCGAGCTTCTTCCTTGATGATCTTGCCGGCAGCGCGCTTGGTGCCCACGAACATGATCTTGTTGCCATTGGCAGCCATCTTCTCGACCACTGACACGGCTTCGTTCAGCGCCGGCAGGGTGTGCTCGAGGTTGATGATGTGGATCTTGTTGCGAGCGCCGAAGATGAACTTGGACATCTTCGGGTTCCAGTACTTGGTCTGGTGACCGAAGTGTGCGCCTGCCTTGAGCAGATCGCGCATGTTGACTTGCGCCATGTGAATATCTCCTGGATATCGGGTTGGGCCTCCACGTCCCCCATGGATCCGACCGCTTGCGCGGCACCCGGGACCATGTGACGGAACGTGTGTGGATTGGGGTTATGTACGTCAGTCCTTCAATCTCGCCTCGGCCAGGCGCCCGGAGGTGGCCGATCGAGGAGAATTTGCAGGAAAGCGCGCGGCTTTATACCATAGCTCGACCACGATATGAAGTCGCCACTGCCCGACGCGGCATGCGATGCGTCGCGCCATTCCCCCGTCACGCGCGGCCTGGCGGCGTTTCATCCCTCTTATCTCCTGCCTCGAGTCCTCATGAACATTCCCATCAAGACAGCTGAAGAAATCGACAAGATGCGCGTCGCCGGCCGTCTGGCGGCTGAAGTGCTGGAGCTGCTCGACGAGCATGTCCGTCCCGGCGTCACCACGGGCGAGCTCAACCGCATCGCGCACCACCACATCACCGAAGTTCAGGGCTGCATTCCGGCGCCGCTCAACTACCACGGCTTCCCGAAATCGATCTGCACCTCGATCAATCACGTGGTCTGTCACGGCATCCCCGATGACAACAAGAAGCTCAAGAAAGGCGACATCCTCAACATCGACATCACCGTGATCAAGGACGGCTATCACGGCGACACCTCGAAGATGTACATCGTCGGCGAGCCGAGCATCCAGGCCGAGCGTCTGTGCCGCGTCACCCAGGAATGCCTCTATAAAGGCATCGAGCTGGTACGCCCGGGCGTACGCCTGTCAGAAATCGGTCGCGCGATCCAGAAGCATGCCGAAGCGGCGGGCTACAGTGTCGTGCGTGACTTCTGCGGCCACGGTATCGGCGCCGGCTTCCATGAAGACCCGCAGGTGCTGCACTATGACGGCTACGAAGCCCGTGCCGACGCCGAGCTTCTGGAAGGCATGTGCCTGACCATCGAGCCGATGGTCAATGTCGGTGGCTACAAAGTGAAGGTCCTCAAGGACGACTGGACAGCTGTCACCAAGGACAAGAGCCTCTCGGCCCAGTGGGAGCACACCCTGCTGGTCACCGCCACCGGCGTCGAGGTACTGACACGTCGCACGGAAGAGGACCTCTCCTTCCTCGAGGGTTGATCAAGATGCTCCTGCACCACTATCACTTCGTCGAGCGTGAAGCGCTCTACGATGCCGTCACCTTCGACGGCGAGCTGGCCACGACGAAGACACCCATCCCGTTTTTCAAGCGGGCTCTGGCACAGGTACAGGAGCGTCTCGAGGCTCGCTTCAAGGCGGGCGCCGACATCCGCGACCTCATCCATGGTCGTGCCCGCGCCATCGACCGCCTGCTGGCCATCGCCTGGCAGCGCCAGACCTGGCCGGATGACGGCATCGCCCTGCTCGCCGTGGGCGGCTACGGCCGCGGCGAGCTGCACCCGCATTCCGACATCGACCTGCTGCTGTTGCTGGAGCAGGACGACGACACGCCCTATCGTGAGGCGCTGTCCGACTTCATCACCTTCCTGTGGGACATCGGTCTCGAGATCGGCCAGTCCGTGCGCTCGCTGAGTGACTGCGAGCGTGAGGCACGCGCCGATGTCACCGTGATCACCAACCTGCTGGAATCCCGTGTCATCGCCGGCCCGCAGCGGCTGCGCGAGGCCATGCGCGAACGTCTGGCCACCGACCGTCTGTGGCCGGCCGAAGCCTTCTTCGAGGCCAAGTGGCAGGAGCAGATCGCTCGCCACCACAAGTTCGCCAACACCGAATATCACCTCGAACCCAACATCAAGTCGTCGCCCGGCGGCCTGCGCGATATCCAGATGATCGGCTGGGTCGCCAAGCGTCACTTCGGGGTCGAGCGCTACGACAACCTGGTCGCGCTGGGTTTCATGAATGATGCCGAACTGCGCATTCTCAGCCAGGGCCAGGCCTTCCTGTGGCAGGTGCGCTTCGCGCTGCATATGCTGGCCGGACGCGCCGAGGACCGGCTGCTGTTCGACCACCAGCGCACCATCGCCGAGCTGTTCGGCTTCCGCGACACGCCCGAGCATCTGGCGGTCGAGCAGTTCATGAAGCGCTACTACCGCCACGTCACCGCCCTGGCGGGCCTCAACGACATGCTGCTGCAGCACTTCGACGAGGCCATCCTGCGTCATGACGAGCCGGTCAACATCGTGCCGCTCAATCCACGCTTCGAGATCCGCAGCGGCTACATCAGCCTGCGCGAGGAAGGCGTGTTCCGCCGCCGCCCCGCCGCGCTGCTGGAGCTGTTCCTGCTGATGGCGCAGCACCCGGAGATCGAGGGTGTGCGCGCCGACACCATCCGCGCGCTGCGTGATCATCGCCACCAGATCGACGACGCCTTCCGCGACGACGTGCGCCACCAGAGCCTGTTCATGGAGCTGATGCGCTGTGGCGGCAACGTGCCCCGCGTACTCAAGCGCATGGCGCGCTACGGCATCCTCGGCAAGTACCTGCCGGCCTTCGGGCGCGCCGTGGGGCTGATGCAGCACGACCTCTTCCACGTCTACACCGTCGATGCGCATACCCTGCGCCTGCTCAAGGTCGCCCAGGAATTCCGCGCCCCCGATGCCGAGGAGGAATTCCCGGTCGCCGCGACCCTGATCCGCGAGCTGCCCAAGCTGGAGCTGCTGTGGATCGCCGGGCTCTATCACGACATCGGCAAGGGCCGTGGCGGCGACCACTCCGAGATCGGTGCCGAGGAAGTCGAGGACTTCGCGCGCCGTCATGACCTCAGCCCGCGCGACACCCGCACCCTGAGCTGGCTGGTGCGCCACCACCTGCTGATGTCGATGACCGCGCAGAAGCAGGACATCGCCGACCCCGAGATCATCACGCGCTTCGCCGAGATCGTCGGCGACGAGACGCACCTCGATTATCTCTACGTGCTGACGGTGGCCGACATCAACGCCACCAACCCGTCGCTGTGGAACGGCTGGCGTGCGGCATTGCTGCGCCAGCTGCACATGGAGACGCGCCGGGCGCTGCGCCGTGGCCTCGAGCATCCGCCGGAGCGCCACGAGTGGATCACCGAGACCCGTGAGGAAGCGCTGTCCCTGCTGGCCGGCATGGGCACCACCCGCACTGACGCCGAGGCGCTGTGGGCCAGCCTCGGCGACGACTACTTCGTGCGCTATGCGCCCAGCGAGGTGGCCTGGCACACCCAGGGCATCCTCGCGCGCCAGGCGGCACCGCAGCTCGACGAGCATGGCGAGCCGCTGCCGCTGGTACTGACCAGCGCGCCCACCGAGGAGATGACCGAAGGCGGCACCAAGGTCTTCATCCACACTCGCTCGGTGGACAACCTGTTCGCGGCCACCGCCGCGGCGCTGGAGCAGCTGGGGCTCTCGATCCACGATGCACGCATCGCCACCTCCAGTCACAACTGGACGCTCAACACCTTCATCCTGCTCGACGATGACGGTGAGCCGATCCGCGACGCCGCGCGCCTGGCCGATATCCGCACCCATCTGGTCGAAGAGCTGGATGACCCGGATGACTACTCGGTGATCGTCAATCGCCACACGCCGCGCCAGCTCAAGCATTTCCGCATCGCGCCGCGCATCACGCTGAGTCAGGACTACACCAACGGCCGCAGCGTGCTGGAAGTGATCGCCTCGGACCGCCCGGGCCTGCTGGCGCGCATCGGCCGCGTGTTCATGGAGCACGAGATCGCCATCGATGCCGCCAAGATCGCCACCCTCGGCGAGCGCGTCGAGGATATCTTCTTCATCACCGACCGCGCCGGCGAGCCCATCACCGACCCCGAGCGCCAGACACGTCTGCGTGACGCCCTCACCGAAGTCCTCGAGGTCGGCGAGCGCGGCTGAGACGCGCGACGGCACGTGACGAGAGTACAGAGGGAAAGCGCCGGCCGGCACCCCGCGATTGAGGGGACCGGCCGGCTTCCCTATAATCGCGAGTCGACCTGCATGGCAGTCCGGTGACTCGCGGACGCCTTCCTCCCTGCTCGGCCGGCAGCCTGGCTGCCACGGCCATCACCCATGGAACGTGCATGAACCCGGATCTCGACCAGCTCAAGCCCTACCCGTTTGAAACCCTGGCCAAGCTGCGCGAGGGCGTCGTGCCCAATCCCGCCCTGGACCCGATTGCACTGACCATCGGCGAGCCGCGTCACGCGCCGCCCGAGTTCGTGCTCGACACCCTGCGCGAGCACATCATGGGCGTGGCCAAGTACCCCGCCACCGGCGGTCTGGGGGAATTGCGCCAGGCGATCGCCGACTGGCTCGCGAAGCGCTTCTCGCTCAACGCCACGCCGGATATCGACCAGCAGGTCCTGCCGGTCACCGGCACCCGCGAGGCACTGTTCGCCTTCATCCAGGCCTCGCTGGACAGCACGCGTCCGGCGCGCGTACTGGTGCCGAACCCCTTCTATCAGATCTACGAAGGCGCGACGCTGCTGGCCGGCGGTGAGGTCACCTACCTGCCCTGCCCCGCCGAGAATGGCTTCCGCCCCGACTACGCGGCGGTGCCGGCCGAGGTGTGGCGTGATACCCAGATCGTCTTCATCTGCTCGCCGGGGAATCCCACCGGCGCCGTGACACCGCTGGAGGACTTCCAGCAGCTGATTCGCCTCGCCGACGAGCACGACTTCCTGATCGCCTCCGATGAGTGCTACTCGGAGCTCTATCTCGACGAGTCCACGCCGCCGCCGGGACTGCTGCAGGCCTGTGCCGCCATGGGCCGCGATGACTACGCGCGCTGTGTGGTCTTCCACTCGCTGTCCAAGCGCTCCAACCTGCCGGGCCTGCGCTCCGGCTTCGTGGCCGGCGATGGCGAGGTGATCCGTCGCTTCCGTCACTACCGCACCTATCACGGCTGCGCGATGCCGCTGCATCACCAGCACGCCTCCATCGCCGCCTGGAATGATGAAGCCCACGTGCTGGCCAATCGCGATGCCTACCGCGAGAAGTTTGCCGCCGTAACCGAAATCCTCGCACCGGTGATGGACTTCCCGACCCCGGAAGCCAGCTTCTACCTGTATCCCGCCGTGCCCGGCGGTGACGACGCCGCCTTCACCCGCGAACTGCTGCGCGAAGAGGCGGTCGGCGTGCTGCCGGCAAGCTACATGGCGCGCGAGGTGGACGGCGTGAATCCGGGTGCCGGACGCATTCGTCTGGCGCTGGTGGCCGAACTGGAACAGACCGTCGAAGCCGCCCAGCGCCTGCGTCGCTTCGTTGAACGCCTGCGCTGAGCGCCAGGCCTGCACGGGCTGACAGCAGCCCAACACTGGATGACAGCCTCGCCCGGCGGGGCGGATTGGCTCAAGGAGACCGCCATGCACGTGCTCTACGGCATCAAGACCTGTGATACCTGCCGCAAGGCGCGCCGCGCCCTCGACGACCGTGGCGTGCCCTATCGCTGGCATGACCTGCGTGAGGATGGCCTCTCCGCCAGCCTGCTGGAATCCTGGCTGGAGCAGACCGCCTGGAGCAGCCTGCTCAACAAGCGCAGCACCAGCTGGCGCAACCTGAGCGATGAACAGCGTGACAGCCTCGATGCCAATTCGGCACGCGCATTGATGCTGGAGCACCCGACCCTGATCAAGCGTCCCATTCTCGAGCGTCATCCCACCGACAATGAGATGGATCTGGTGATCGGCTATGACAAGGCGGTCTACGAACCGCAGGACTGAGTTACCCCTTACACCACTGGACACCCCGGAGATTGACACGATGTTGAGCCTTGCCCTCGGAATCGGCACCCAGAACACCACCGGCGACTGGCTGGAAGTCTACTATCCTGCCCCGCTGTTCAAGCCGACCGCTGCCGTTGCTGACGCCGCTCGCAAGGCACTGGACGCACCGGCTGGCACCACCGCCACCAGCTTCCTGCCGGAACACTGCGCCGCCCTGGCCAGCGCCCTGCGCGACGCCGGTGACAGCGCCCAGGCCGAACTGGCCGAGAGCCTGGCCGCCAGCCAGCGCCCGCTGGTCGCCATGTTCATCGAGGAAGACGACGCCCCGCAGAGCGTGCCGGAGGTCTACCTCAAGCTGCACCTGCTGTCTCACCGCATGGTGCGTCCGCACGGCATCGACCTGACCGGCATGTTCGGTCTGCTCAAGAATGTCGCCTGGACCAGCGAAGGCGCCATCGACATCGAGGAGCTGCCGGCGCGTCGCCTCAAGGCCCGCCTGGAAGGTCGCACCCTGTCCGTGGACTGCGTCGACAAGTTCCCGAAGATGACCGACTACGTGGTGCCGACCGGCATTCGTATCGCCGACACCGCGCGTGTGCGCCTGGGCGCCTACCTGGGCGAAGGCACCACCGTGATGCACGAAGGCTTCTGCAACTTCAATGCCGGTACCGAAGGCCCGGGCATGATCGAAGGCCGCATCTCTGCGGGCGTCTTCGTCGGCAAGGGCTCTGATCTGGGCGGCGGTTGCTCCACCATGGGCACCCTGTCCGGTGGCGGCAACATCGTCATCAAGGTCGGCGAAGGCTGCCTGATCGGCGCCAATGCCGGTATCGGCATCCCGCTGGGCGATCGCTGCACCGTGGAAGCTGGCCTCTACATCACCGCCGGCACCAAGGTCATGGTCTTCGACAACGAAGGCCAGGAAGTCGAGACGGTCGCGGCCCGTGAGCTGGCGAGCCAGGACGACCTGCTGCTGCGTCGCAACTCCGTCACCGGCCGTGTCGAGTGCCGCACCAACAAGAGCGCCATCGCGCTCAACGATGCCCTGCACGCCCACAACTGAGGCGTGTGACGACGGCCTGTCAGGGGCTGCACCTCTGGCAGGCCGTCGTGGCATTTCCCGGCTCGGGCAGCAGTGCCCGAGCCGGCGTGAAGACACTTCGTCTCTCCCCCGAATTTCGCGCTGTCGCTCCTCGCGATGACGCCTGCAGCGATGGCCCATGATGACTGATTCAAACGCACCGCTTCCGCCACGCCCCGCCGATCTGTCTCCGACGCTGGAGCTGGCCTTCGATCTCATCTCACGCCCCTCGGTCACGCCGGACGACCTGGACTGCCAGACCCTGATGATCGAACGCCTCGAGGCGCTGGGCTTCACCATCACGCGGCTGCCCTTCGGCGATGTCGACAACTTCTGGGCGGTGCGCGGCCATCATGGTCCGGTGCTGGCCTTCGCCGGTCACACCGATGTCGTGCCGACGGGCCCGGAAGCCAACTGGCAGTATCCGCCGTTCTCGCCGTGCATCGATGATGCCGGCTTCCTGTGTGGCCGTGGCGCCGCCGACATGAAGGGTTCGCTGGCCGCGATGCTGACCGCCACCGAGCGCTTCGTGACCGCCAACCCCGACCACGAAGGCCGCATCGCCTTCTTGATCACCTCCGACGAGGAAGGCCCGGCGGTTCACGGCACCCGTGCGGTGGTCGAGTATCTGCGCGAGCATCACGAGCGCCTCGACTACTGCATCGTCGGCGAGCCGTCCTCCACCGACTACGCCGGTGACGTGATCAAGAATGGCCGTCGCGGCTCGCTGGGTGCGGTCATGCACGTCAAGGGCATCCAGGGCCATGTGGCCTACCCGCATCTGGCGCGCAACCCGATCCACGATGCCGCCCCGGCGCTGGCCGCCCTGGCTGCCGAGCATTGGGACAACGGCAACGACTTCTTCCCGGCGACCAGCTTCCAGATCTCCAACATCCGTGGCGGTACCGGCGCGACCAACGTCATCCCCGGCGAGCTGGAAGTGGTCTTCAACTTCCGCTATTCCACCGAGCTGACCGCCGATGACCTCAAGCGTCGCACCTATGAGATCCTCGAGAAGCACGGTCTGGACGTCGAGATCGAGTGGAACCTGAGCGGCGAGCCCTTCCTGACGCCGGAGGGCGCGCTGGTCGATGCCGCCGTGCACGGCGTGGAACGCGCGCTGGGACGCAAGCCGGTGCTGTCCACCTCAGGCGGCACCTCCGATGGTCGCTTCATCGCCAAGCTCGGCACTCAGGTCGTCGAGCTGGGGCCGGTCAACGCGACCATCCACAAGATCGATGAACGCGTCATGGCCAGCGATCTGGACCGACTATCCAGCGCCTACGAGCACATCCTGGAATACCTGTTTGTCCCCGCGACCCAAGAGGCCACGGCATGAGCGACACCCCGCACAATGACGCCGATGAGCAGTACCCGGACATCGAGATCTACCTCAAGCCCTTGAGCCTGGAAGCACTGGGCGCCTGGCTGGGCGAGCAGTTCGGTCAGGTCGCCGTCTTCCAGCCGGCCGGCAAGCTGCAACACCGTACGCGCCTCACGCGTGATGGCGCCGAGATCGCGGTACTGGTGGTCGAGAAGGTCGCCGATGGCTTCGCCAGCCTGTGGTTCGACAGCGCCAGTACCCCCTGGGCGCGCGATGTCGACTGCGCACGCGCCGCCGCCAGGGCCCTGCAGGTCGAGACGCGCTGCTCGCTGGGCAGCTGGCAGCCCGGTGATGAGCCGGACCGCTTCTTCCGCGTCATGGCCGACGGCAGCGAAGAGGCCTTCACCTGGCCGGACAAGGGCTGAGTGACCCGCCTCTTCTGGTGACAAGTCCATGAAACGACAACGCCCCGCAGGCTAGCCTGCGGGGCGTTGTCGTCTTTCACTGAGCGAGTCAGCGATCAGGTGATGACCGTCACGTCATCCGCCTGCAGGCCACGCTCATTGCTGATGACGTGGTAACGCACTTTCTGTCCTTCGGCCAAGGTACGATGGCCCTTGCCACGAATGGCACGGAAGTGAACGAAGACATCTTCACCACTTTCACGGGTCACGAAACCGTAGCCCTTGTTGACGTTGAACCACTTGACCTCGCCGATCTCACGATCGTCGTCCTCGACTTCAGCCAGTACCGCTGAGCGCGGAGACAGCACCGGAATGGCAAGCGTCGCGATCAACAGCAGGATGAACACGGCCGCGACGGCAGCCGCGTACGCCAGCTCGAAGCCCTCGACGCTAAGCGCCTGGCTCAGGGTGTCGGCCAGCTGGCCGCCGGTCAGGGTGATGAAGACAGCAATCAGCAACGGTGCCGGCAGTGCCAGCAGCAGGCTGATGATGAAACAACGGAAGAACGTCTTGGAACTCATCAAGATAAACTCTCTAGGTAATGGGTGGAGGTGTAACGCGAGGGCAGAAATGAGTGCTTCGGATGATCCCTATCAGAATGTTCTGCCCTTGATCGCAATGGACAGCGCCTGACCGCACGACAGGGTTACAGCAGCTATCGTCAGTCGGGAAACTGCCTGAATGCAGCGCCTCACGGCGGTGCCCGCCACCATCACTGATACACGCGAAGATGCCTGTGCATCGCTCTGGTGACGTCGTGGCTCGTGATGCAGGTAACTCCACATCAGTCGATGGAACCGGCCCTGTCAATGACGCGCGAAGCGCAGGCAATCGAAGGCCGTCAATGGGTGCGATATACGAAAAATAAGTCAATCGCACTGTCAACAGTCTATCACGCCTCTTCCTGATGCGTCTGAGGCAACTCAGTGACAATCCTTCAACACTTTGCGGTAATTCGACAACGATCCAGGCAACGACCGCAGCAACGATTCGGCGTGCCATCGCTCAGAAATCGTGGCATGAGTCGTCATCCAACGGCGGCTGCCTGACCCTCCTCCCCCACTGCCCACGCGGACCATTCCCTCACCCTCTGGAGCCCGGATGCATGACAACCTCGACTGATCCCAGCCTGGAAGCCCGACTGGAAGCACTGGAATCGCGCCTCGCGCATCAGGATGACTGGCTCGAGACCCTCGATCGCACCGTCATCACCCAGCAGCGCCAGATAGAGACACTCGAGCGCCTCACCGCGCTGATGGCCAGCCAGCTACGCACCCTGCGCGAACAACAAGGCGATGCAGACTCGACAGCACCTTTCAGTGCGCAGCCACACGACGAGCTGCCGCCCCATTACTGAGCTGTCAGCAGCACTCAGCTCTCCCGGCGCAGACCTGGCAGGGCCTTGAACGCAGACCGGCCCCGCAGCGAGGCTGCGGGGCCGGTCGGGCAGTGCTGAATCAGACTTTCTCGAATCAGGCAGTGCCGAATCAGACACTCTCGACACAGATCGTGTCGACATGGATCGTGTCGAAATGGACAGGGCGATCTCAGGCGATGAGGCCATCCAGGTAACGCTCGGCATCCAGCGCCGCCATGCAGCCGGTACCGGCAGAGGTGATCGCCTGACGGTAGACGTGGTCCATCACATCGCCACAGGCATAGACGCCGGGGATGCTGGTCTGGGTGGCATTGCCTTCCAGGCCAGACTGGACCTTGAGATAGCCGCCCTGCATGTCGAGCTGGCCTTCGAACAGGCTGGTATTCGGACGGTGGCCGATGGCGATGAACACGCCCATCGAGCTCAATTCCTTGGTGGCACCGCTCTCGACATGACGCAGACGCACGCCGGTGACACCGGAGTTGTCGCCCAGCACTTCGTCAAGAGTGTGGTGCCATTCGACCGCCATGTTGCCGTTCTCGACCTTGTCGAACAGCTTGTCCTGCAGGATCTTCTCGGCGCGCAGGCTGTCGCGGCGATGCACCAGCGTGACCTTGGAGGCGATGTTGGACAGGTACAGCGCTTCCTCGACAGCGGTGTTGCCACCACCGACCACCACGACTTCCTGATTGCGATAGAAGAAGCCATCGCAGGTCGCACAGGCCGAGACGCCCTGGCCCATGAACTGCTGCTCACTCGGCAGGCCCAGATACTGCGCGCTGGCGCCGGTGGCGATGATCAGGGCGTCACAGCTGTAGCTGCCGTTGTCACCCTTGAGCAGGAACGGACGCTCGCCGAGGGTCACTTCGTTGATGTGGTCGAACAGGACTTCGGTCTCGAAGCGCTCGGCGTGACGGCGCATGCGCTCCATCAGCTCCGGTCCCTGCACGCCAGCATCGTCGCCGGGCCAGTTGTCGACGTCAGTAGTGGTGGTCAGCTGACCCCCCATCTGCATGCCGGTGATCAGGAGCGGCTTGAGATTGGCACGTGCAGCGTAGACGGCAGCGGTGTAACCCGCCGGGCCGGAACCGAGAATGATCAGACGTTCGTGACGGACATTGCTCATGGATGACCTCAGTGACAGATGAAGGCGGAGGATTTCACCAGCAGCAATGGCGGCTGCTGGCGATCAATGTACTGAACGATACCGACAGCGCTGCAGACGGCGCATGCGATCGGCATGGTTCAGGACACGGCGTGATGATCCGGGCCGGCTGGCGCCCGCGCAGGCTTCCCGCTGGAAGCACTTGTAATCGCTAGCTGACTGGCTCGCCGGGCTGGTTGAGGCGAACAAGGACTGCGCAGAGTAGCGCAGACGCCGCCAGCTTTCAGCACCGGACTCAGACCGGCATCGCAGAAGCTTATGCTCAAGCACGCCCCCGCAGGATGGCATTGCCCAGATGCGCGGAAGCCGCCGCCAGGGGCGACGGCTTCCGGTTCGCCTACCTCTCGAGACACTCATTACCGAAGGTTCGAAAGGCAGTCGCGGGATCAGTCAGCGCGAGCGCGTGAGCTGATCTCGTCCAGGCAGCGACTTACAGGCTGCTGGAGTGGCCTGCCAGGTACTTGGCAACACCTTCAGCGGTGTCCTTCATACCTTCCTGACCTTCTTCCCAGCCTGCCGGGCAGACTTCGCCGTTGGTCTGGTGGAACTGCAGAGCCTTGACCATGCGGACCATCTCGTCGACGTTACGACCCAGCGGCAGGTTGTTGACGACCTGGTGCTGAACGACACCGTCTTCGTCGATCAGGAAGGAAGCGCGCAGAGCGACGCCAGCTTCCGGATGCTCGATGCCGTATGCCTGGGTGACTTCATGCTTGACGTCAGCCACGATCGGGAAGCCGACTTCACCGATGCCGCCAGCGTCCGGAGAGGTCTTGCGCCATGCGTGGTGAGTGAACTGGGAATCGATGGACACACCGATGACTTCGACGCCGAGTTCCTTGAACTTCGCCAGACGGTTGTCGTGGGCGATGATTTCAGACGGGCAAACGAAGGTGAAGTCCAGCGGCCAGAAGAACAGCACGCGCAGCTTGCCGTTGGAATCAGACAGCTTGTAGTTGTCGACGATGGTACCGTCGCCCAGCACTGCTGCGGCTTCGAAATCCGGGGCCTGACGTCCGACCAATACGCTCATGGTGATCTCCTGAGGAATAATGATGATAAAGGCAGCGGGCCGCCTTTGTGATGAATCGCCACACAGACTAATCGCCACGTGTGGCAGATGCCAAATGTTTGCTGCAATCACCACCATAGAGATTGCCTATGGCAGCTCGATGACGCCAACAGCGGGTGTCGGGATCATAAGTGACCTTGGCTGCAGAATACAGCATCTGCCGCGCCCTGCTCCTGCAAGCCTGTCACTTTGCGCCACTGACGCCTGCCGGCGCCAGCGTGCAGCGCAGGTGAGATGCCGTCACAGCACGTCGTCATCCTGGCCGATATCCAGACCTTCGAGCTCACCACTGACCGGGTCGACCTGCTGGCGCACCTGGATCGGCTGACAGCAACGCTCGCAGTCGATGATGTTGGTCAGACTGCCCTCGTCCAGATCCAGGAACACCGTGAAGGGCGTGTCGCAGTAGGGGCAGTTGATTTCCGCCTCATGCAGCGCCTCATTGACCACTCCTTCCTGCTTGTCTTCCAGCAACTCATGGCCCGGCCATTCATCGGACTGGCCCGAGGAATGCTCCGCCAGCCACTGCTCGACCGCCGCATCCAGAACCTCATCATCTTCCGGCAGCTCGCCGGATTCGCTCGGCCTGCGCCCTTGTTCGTTCATGACAGCCTCCGTTGTGCCTGATGGTGAACGCGACGGACGTTGCGAGTGGCACCGTCTGGGGTGCCACCGTCTTGGATGTCACCGTTTCGGATACCCCTGTCCCGGATACCTTAGAGGCCGCATTCACGCCGCGCGAGAGTCGTGGCGGCAATCTCTATGGCAGCGAACGCGACGCAGGGTTCCTTGCTTCACACTATCCTCGATGACGGTGCGCGCTTGAATTCCTGTCACATGATGACCATAGCCTTATATAGGCAACCATCCGCGACCTGGCAGTCGCTCTCGCGACGCGTCGCATCCGGCCGAGGCACCTGACGCGCCTGTTGGATGACACTTCAGCAGTCTGGCCGGTGAAGACAACGACAAGGAGGAGAATCATGGGTTCCCAGCGCTCTCAGTCACTGGATTCGCTTGACACCCTCTCCGAGCTGGAAGTCGGAGACAAGCGCTATCACTACTACTCGCTCAAGAAGGCGGCCGACACGCTTGGCGACCTGACGCGACTGCCCTTCACGCTCAAGGTGCTGCTGGAGAATCAGCTGCGCTTCGAGGACGGTGAAACCGCGACCAAGGAAGACATCAAGGCGCTGGCCGACTGGCAGAAGACCGCCTCCAGCACCCACGAGATCGGCTATCGTCCGGCGCGCGTGCTGATGCAGGATTTCACCGGTGTGCCCGGTGTGGTCGACCTGGCCTCCATGCGTGACGCCGTCAAGAAGCTCGGCGCCGACCCCGAGAAGGTCAATCCGCTGACTCCAGTGGACCTGGTCATCGACCACTCGGTGATGGTGGACCACTACGGCGATCCGAGCGCCTTCAAGGACAACGTGCGCATCGAGATGGAGCGTAACCGCGAGCGTTACGAGTTCCTGCGCTGGGGCCAGCAGGCCTTCGACAACTTCTCCGTCGTCCCGCCGGGCACCGGTATCTGTCACCAGGTGAACCTGGAATATCTGGGCCGCGCCGTCTTCACCCGCGAGGAAGATGGCAAGACCTTCGCCTACCCCGACACCCTGGTCGGCACCGACTCCCACACCACCATGATCAATGGCCTCGGCGTGCTGGGCTGGGGTGTCGGCGGTATCGAGGCAGAAGCCGCGATGCTCGGCCAGCCGGTCTCGATGCTGATTCCGGAAGTGGTCGGCTTCAAGCTGACCGGCAAGCTCAACGAAGGCATCACCGCGACTGACCTGGTACTGACCGTCACCCAGATGCTGAGAAGCCGTGGCGTGGTCGGCAAGTTTGTCGAGTTCTACGGTGATGGCCTGGATGACCTGCCGCTGGCCGACCGCGCGACCATCGCCAACATGGCGCCGGAGTATGGTGCTACCTGTGGCTTCTTCCCGCTGGATGACGAGACGCTCAACTACATGCGTCTGTCCGGTCGCTCCGATGAGCAGGTCGCGCTGGTCGAGGCCTATGCCAAGGAGCAGGGCCTGTGGCGCGAGCCGGGCCACGAGCCGGTCTTCTCCGATACGCTCGAGCTGGACATGACCGAGGTCGTCGCCTCCCTCGCCGGCCCCAAACGCCCGCAGGACCGCGTCGCCCTCACCGACATCAAGCAGACCTTCGAGAAGATCCTCGGCGATCAGCTGGGCGAAGTGCCGGACATCGAGGACGGCAAGTGGCTGTCCGAAGGTGGCCAGACCGCCGTCGATGTCGAGCAGAGCTACGACAAGCAGAGCGAGGTGAAGAACGGCGATTACAGCGAGCTGAATGGCGAGACCTTCCGCCTCGATCACGGTGATGTCGTCATCGCCGCCATCACCTCCTGCACCAACACCTCCAACCCCAGCGTGATGCTGGCGGCAGGCCTGGTGGCGCGCAAGGCACGCGAGAAAGGCCTGAGCAGCAAGCCATGGGTCAAGACCTCACTGGCGCCGGGCTCCAAGGTCGTCACCGACTACCTGGCGACTGCCGGCGTGCAGGATGACCTCAACGAGCTGGGCTTCAACCTGGTCGGCTATGGCTGCACCACCTGTATCGGCAACTCCGGCCCGCTGCCGGAACCGGTCGAGGACGCCATCAATACGCGTGACCTGACGGTCGCCTCGGTACTGTCGGGCAACCGCAACTTCGAGGGTCGCGTGCATCCCAACGTGCGTACCAACTGGCTGGCGTCGCCGCCCCTGGTGGTCGCCTATGCCCTCGCCGGCACCGTGCGGGTCGATCTTTCCAAGGAGCCGCTGGGCAAGGACACCGACGGCAATGACGTCTTCCTCAAGGACATCTGGCCGAGTCAGGCCGAGATCGCCGAGGCCGTCGAGCAGGTGCGTACCGAGATGTATCGCAAGGAGTACGCCGAGGTCTTCGACGGTGACGAGACCTGGCAGGCCATCGACGTGCCGCAAGCCGAAGTGTATGAGTGGAAGGATTCCACCTACATCCAGCATCCGCCGTTCTTCGAAGGCATGCAACGCGAGCCGGAAGCCGTTCAGGATGTCGAGAATGCCCGCGTGCTGGCGATGCTCGGCGACTCGGTGACCACCGACCACATCTCTCCGGCCGGTGCCATCAAGCCGGACAGCCCGGCGGGTCGCTACCTCAAGAAGAACGGGGTCGAGGTCAAGGACTTCAACTCCTACGGCTCGCGTCGCGGCAACCACGAAGTGATGATGCGCGGCACCTTCGCCAACGTGCGTATCCGCAACGAGATGCTCGATGGCGTCGAGGGCGGCGAGACCCGCCACGTGCCGTCCGGCGAGCAGATGGCCATCTACGATGCCGCCATGAAGTATGCCGAGGAAGGCACGCCACTGGTGGTGGTCGCCGGCAAGGAGTACGGCACTGGCTCCTCGCGTGACTGGGCCGCCAAGGGCACCCTGCTGCTGGGCGTACGCGCGGTGATCGCCGAGTCCTACGAGCGTATCCACCGCTCCAACCTGATCGGCATGGGCGTGGTGCCCCTGCAGTTCCCGCAAGGCGAGAGCCGCCAGTCGCTGGGGCTGACCGGTGATGAGGAAATCAGCATCAGCGGCCTGAATGACCTGACGGCCGGCGGCAAGGTCCAGGTCACCTTCAAGAGCGACAAGGGTGAGCAGAAGATCGAGGCGCTGTGCCGCATCGATACCGACAACGAGCTGGAGTACTACCGTCACGGCGGCATCCTCCACTACGTGCTGCGCGGCATGCTGTAACCCGCCAGCCGCTCACCGCAGCGCTGACTGCAACACAAAAGCCCCCGCAGGCATGGCCTGCGGGGGCTTCTTCATTTACGCACTCTGTTTCATGCAACCTGTTTCATGCAATCTGCTTCATGCGCTCACTGAAGGCGCAGGCGCGATCAGAACGCCTTGCGACGGTAGGCGCGGTAACGCGGCTGCCAGAAGTTCTTCTCGATATTGGCCTGGATGATCTCGTCGCTGGAGGTCAGCGCCACGCCATCGGTCTGGGCCTGACGCGCCACGTCGAAGGCGATCTGACGGCTGATGTCCTGGATGTCGCCCAGTGACGGCAGCAGCGCGCCCTCGCCCTTCAGGACGATGGGGGCGTTGTTGGCCAGCGCATTGGCGGCGGCCATCAGCATGTTGTCGGTGATGCGCGAGGCGTTGGACGCCAGCACACCCAGACCGATGCCCGGGAAGATGTAGGCGTTGTTGCACTGGGCGATCGCGTGGGTGTGGCCGTTGTGCTCGACCGGTGCGAACGGGCTGCCGGTGGCGACCAGCGCCTTGCCGTCGGTCCACTCGATGACTTCCGCCGGCGTCGCCTCGACGCGTGAGGTCGGGTTGGACAGCGGCATCACCAGCGGGCTCTCACAACCGGCCTGCACGGCACGGATCACGTCTTCGCTGAACAGGCCACGCTGGCCGGACACACCGATCAGCACGCTCGGCTTGGCAGCCCTGACCACATCCAGCAGACCGCGGTCACCGAAGTCGGCCACGCTGTCGATATCGTGGGCCAGACGGCTCTGGAAGTCGTAGAGACCTTCCATGTCGCTGGTCAGCAGACCGAAGCGATCGACCATGAAGACGCGCTTGCGGGCCTCGGCTTCCTCCATGCCTTCCTTGACCATCGCCACCACGATCATCTCGGCGATACCGCAGCCGGCGCTACCGGCACCCAGGAAGGTGACGCGCTGGTCGGAGAGCTTCTCGCCCTTGGCCTTGCAGGCCGCCATCAGGGTCGCGACCACCACGGAGGCGGTGCCCTGGATGTCGTCATTGAAGCAGCAGACTTCATCGCGGTAACGCTCGAGCAGCGGCATGGCGTTGGCCTGCGCGAAGTCCTCGAACTGGATCATGGCCTTCGGCCAGCGACGCTTCACGGCAGTGATGAACTCGGCCACGAAGGCGTTGTAGTCATCACCGGTGACGCGCTCGTGACGCCAGCCCATGTAGCGCGGGTCGTCGAGCAGTTTCTGGTTGTTGGTGCCCAGATCCAGCGAGATTGGCAGGGTGTAGGCCGGGCTGATGCCGCCACAGGCGGTGTACAGCGACAGCTTGCCGATGGGGATGCCCATGCCGCCGATGCCCTGATCGCCCAGCCCCAGGATACGCTCGCCATCGGTGACGACGATGACCTTGACGTTGTCCTTGGTCGCGGAACGCAGGATGTCATCCATGTGCTCGCGGTCCGGGTAGGAGATGAACAGGCCGCGGTGGTTGCGGTAGATGTTGGAGAACTCCTCGCACGCCTGACCGACGGTCGGGGTGTAGATGATCGGCATCATCTCCTCGAGGTGTTCCTCGATCACGCGGAAGAACAGGGTCTCGTTGTCGTCCTGCACCGAGCGCAACAGGATGTGCTTGTCGAGGTCGGTGGCGCACTGCTGATACTGGCTGTAGACGCGCGCGACCTGCTCTTCGATGCTCTCGACATTCTGCGGCAGCAAGCCCATCAGATTGAAGCTGACACGCTCCTCGAGGCTGAAGGCGCTGCCCTTGTTGAGCAGCGGCATCTCGAGCAGGCTCGGGCCGGCGTAAGGAACGTACAGGGCGCGCTTGGAAGTATCCGTCATGGCGAGACTCTTGAATCAGTGGGGACGACCTCACGCTCGGCAAGCTTCCCGGCATGCCGGCAGACAAGCGCAGCATGCCCGCTGAAGCACCGCAGAAGACCTGCTGGCAACCGGGCGTCCGAGGGACCTTTCGACGTGCAGTTTCCACGTGCGAACAAGGCATGATGATAGCACGCGCAGTGCTATCTCCGGCAGCCTGTGCAAGGTCGGCGTGCGTTGCGCAGACAAGGGTACTGCATGACGAGAAACGCCCCGCTCCCCCCTGACGGGGAAGGAGCGAGGCGTTCGCGGTCACGTGCGGGGTATGGCTCAGGCCAGATCGGCACGCGATGCCGGCTTGCGCGGCGCAAGGGCGAAGAAGGGACGCAGCTTCACGCCCAGCATGTTGCCGGCGAAGGCCATCACCAGCCACAGCCAGCCATGCAGGCTGCCGGAGGAGATGCCGCCGAAGTAGGCGCCGATGTTGCAGCCGAAGGCCAGGCGCGCGCCGTAGCCCAGCAGCAGGCCACCCAGCACGGCAGCCACCAGCGAGCGCAGCGGGATGTTCCACTTCGGTGCGAACTTGCCGGCCAGCAGCGCTGCCGCCAGCGCCCCCACCACGATGCCGATGTTCATCACCGTGGTGATGTCCGTGTAGAGCGGCGCCGCCAGTGCCTTGGCGTTGCCTGCCGCCTGCCAGTAACCCCAGTCACTGACATCGAAGCCCAGCGTGGTGTAGACCTTGGTGCCCCACAGCGCGAAGGCCGAGGTGATACCCCACGGACGCCCGGCCAGCGCCAGGGTGGCGAAGTTGAGCAGCGCCAGCGCCACGGCGCCCGCCAGCAGCGGCCAGGGGCCGCGCAGGAAACGTGACAGGCCGCGCGGCTGGCTGTCGGTCACGGCGGCCTTCTCGAGCTCACCGTGACGACGTTTCTCCAGCGTGCGCGTCACCAGCACTATGATGGCGAACAGCGCCAGGCTGACGATGATGCCGCCCAGCGCGCCGAAGCTGTCCACCAGCGAGACGGCGGGCAGTGACGGCAGGCTCTGCCACCAGCTGAAGTGCGCGGTGCCGATCACTGAGCCGACGCAAAAGAAGATCAGGGTGATCACCATGCGCGCATTGCCGCCGCCGACGGTGAACAGCGTGCCCGAGGCGCAACCGCCGCCCAGCTGCATGCCGAGGCCGAACAGGAAGGCGCCGACCACGACGGAGGTGCCCAGCGGCGAGACGAAGCCGGAGACGTCCTGCCCCCACAGACTGCCTGCTGCCAGTACCGGGAAGAACAGCACCACGGCAATCGCCAGCATCAGCATCTGCGCGCGCAGGCCGCGGCCACGACGCTCGGTGATGAACACTCGCCAGGCGGAGGTGAAGCCGAAGGCCGCGTGGTAGAGCACCACGCCCAGCGCGCCGCCGATCAGCAACAGCAGACCCTGGCGCCAGCCGGCGACCAGGCCCAGCAGCACTGAAGCAATGACCAGCAGCCCACCCGCCCAGACGGCGCGAGGGTTGATGGTGCTAGATGGCTGGGCAGGCTCACTGGCCTTGCCCGGCATCGCGTGTTGACTCATGTCGTACCCCCTTGTGTATTCAGCATGCTTGAAGCATTTATGCGGCAAGCCTAACGCGTCGCTTTATAGCTGTGAATGAATTTCCAGCACGCTTTTCATTCCCCGCAGATATATGCCTGACATCACGCCCTGGGTGCCATCAGCCCGCCAGCCCCGATGACGCCACCCTCTGAAACGATGGCGCCAGTAACAGAAACCCCCGCCATCCGGGAAGATGACGGGGGCCGATCGAGCAGCGTGGACGGGCGACCTAGATGAAGTTGCCCAGACCGACGGCGCGACGCAGGCGCTCCATCATCGGTGCGGCCTCTTCGCGGGCACGCTCGGCGCCACGCTTGAGGATCGCCTCGACATGCGCCGGGTCTTCCATCAGCTCGACGTAACGCTCGCGCGGCGCCTTGAGGTGATCATTCAGGTATTCGAACAGCTGGTTCTTGGCGTCGCCCCAGCCGATGCCGGCCGCGTACTGCTCACGCATGGTGGCGACTTCCGCCTCGGTGGCAAAGGCCGAATAGATCTGGAACAGCGAACAGGTATCCGGGTCCTTCGGCTCGCCCGGCTCCAGCGAGTTGGTCTTGATCTTGCGCACGCTCTTGAGCAGCTGCTTCTCGGTGCCGAACAGCGGGATGGTGTTGTTGTAGCTCTTGGACATCTTGCGCCCGTCGAGGCCCAGCAGCAGCTGGGATTTCTCGTCGGTCACCGCCTCGGGCATGGCGAAGTAGTTGCCCTTGAAGAGGTGGTTGAAGCGCCCGGCCATGTCGCGCGCCATCTCGATATGCTGAATCTGGTCACGCCCCACCGGCACCTTGTGCGCATTGAACATCAGGATGTCCGCCGCCATCAGCACCGGATAGCTGAACAGCCCCATGCTGATGCCGCGATCGAGATCCTCGATGCCGCTCTCTTCGTTCTCGGCCACGGCGCCCTTGTAGGCATGCGCGCGGTTCATCAAGCCCTTGGCGCACACGCAGTTGAGCAGCCACATCAACTCCGGGATTTCCGGCACGTCCGACTGGCGATAGAAGATGGCGTTGTCGGTGTCCAGACCCAGTGCCAGCCAGGTGGCAGCGATCTCACGACGCGACTCCTGCACGCGCTTCGGGTCCTGACACTTGATCAGGGCGTGGAAGTCGGCGAGGAAGTAGAAGGACTGGACCGTCGGGTCCTGACTGGCTTCGATGGCAGGCTTGATGGCGCCGACATAGTTGCCGAGATGAGGGGTGCCGGTGGTCGTGATGCCGGTAAGAACGCGGGTCTTGGTCATGGATGCACTTCTTGGGCGTCTGGGTCGGGAGGTCGTGCCGCGGGGCTGCACTCGCTCACAATGGATCACGACAGGTCGCGGCAGCGCCGCTCGAAGTCCTCGAACGCAGCCACCATGACCTGTCGCTATATGTCCCACATCTTACCCTGAGGCGTGCAGCCTTCGTAAGGGCCGGCGCGCCCGGCTCACTCCTTCGCCAGTGCCTCGGCGAGTGCAGTGACCGGCATGTCGAAGGCCTCGCCGACTTCCGGCAGGATCAATTGCCCCGCGTGCACATTGAGGCCCGCGGCAAAGTGGCTGTCCCGGCTCAGCACCTCACGATAGCCGCCATTGGCGAGGCGCACGATATACGGCAGCGTCGCGCTGGTCAGCGCCTGGGTCGAGGTACGTGCCACCGCGCCGGGCATGTTGGCCACGCAGTAATGCACGATGCCATCCACCACGTAGGTCGGCTCGGCGTGAGTGGTCGCCTGACTGGTCTCGAAGCAACCGCCCTGATCGATGGCGACATCCACCAGCACGGCGCCCGGCGTCATCTTGCGCAGATGCTCGCGGCGAATCAGCTTGGGAGCCGCCGCGCCGGGCACCAGCACGGCACCGATGATCAACGCCGATTGCCGCACCGCTTCTTCCAGCGCCTCGGAGGTCGAATAGACGGTACGAATCTGGCCCTGATAGCGATGATCCAGCGTCTCGAGGCGCGCCAGTGAGGTATCGAGAATCACCACCTCGGCGCCCAGCCCCAGCGCCATGCGTGCCGCGTTCTCCCCCACTACGCCACCACCGATCACCGTGACCCGCGCCGGCGGCACGCCGGGCACGCCGGGCAACAGCACGCCCATGCCGCCCTGCGCCTTCTCCAGCGCGTGCGCGCCGGCCTGGATCGCCATGCGCCCGGCGACGCGACTCATGGGCGCCAGCAGCGGCAGCCCCCCGTCGGCATCCGTGATGGTCTCGTAGGCGATGGCCGTCACGCCGCTCTCCAGCAGGCTCTCGGTCAGCTCACGAGCGGCGGCCAGATGCAGATAGGTGAACAGGGTCTGGCCGCTAGTGAGCCGCGCGACCTCGGCCGGCTGCGGTTCCTTGACCTTGAGAATCAGCTCGGCGTCGCGAAAGACCCGCTCGACGTCCGACTCGAGACGCGCGCCCACGCCCTGATATTGCGCATCGGGGTAGCCACTGCCCTCCCCGGCACCAGACTCGACGATCACCTCATGGCCCTGGGCGATCAGCTCGCGCACACCGGCAGGCGTGAGGGCGACGCGATACTCGTGGTTCTTGATTTCCTTCGGCACGGCAATCTGCATGGTGAACTCCTTGCACTGCTGGCGGAATGCACTGACGTCATCACGACGCCTGCTACAAGCACAGCAGACTCGTCAGCGTCTCGCCAATCAGATACCAGCAAGATTCACCAAAACACGCCAATGATGCAGTGGAATGCGAGGAATCATCGCTGACTGGCAGTTTCCTCACTCACCAGCGCCGCCGAATAGCATTCACGATAGGCGCCGGGCATGCGTCGGGCCCGTCCACTCGAGAGCTCGATGCAGACAAAGCGCGTGCGCGCCTCCAGCAGCGTCTGGCCATCCGAGCACCGGCGCAACTGGAAGCGACGCGTCAGACTCAGGCGACCATCGCAATCCACCAGCCAGGTCGCCAGCATCAGTGAATCGCCAAGTCGCGCACTGGCCAGATAGTCGATCTCGTGACGGTGGACCGCCATGCCGCGGTCCTGCTCACGGTAGTGCGCCAGGCCAAGCCCCAACGCTTCGGAGTGTGCCCAGCTGATGTCCTCCAGCCAGCGCACATACTCGGCATTGTTGACGTGACCATAACCATCCAGCGCCTTCTTCTTCACGCTGATCGGCAACAGGAACGGCCGTGGCAACGCCCAACCGGGGGAGTCTTGCGTCAACGGCGGTGCGTCGCTCGCCTTCGGGGTGCCTTTGCTCATGCCACGAACTCCGGGTCCTCATCGCGCGGGCGCGCCTGTGGTGCGGGCTGCTGCGGCGCGCTTGCCCCACACGCCCAGCACTCGCTGAAGCTGCCCTCGAGATGTTCGCCACAGGCACACTGCCAAGCCGGCAGGGCCGGCGCGGCCTCGATGCTCGCCAGCAGGCGGCGGGCACGTGGAAGGTCATGCTCTGCCACCCACAGCTGGGGCTCGCAGTCGAGCACGGGCAACTCACCCGCGGCAGAACCGAGCAGGCGATTGCGCAGCTCACAGGGGATGCCCTCGCTTTCCAGCAGGTTGCGCCAGTGATCGAGCAGCACGAGATTGTGATGAGATGTCAGTCGTCTATACATGCCGTCAGACTATCAGAGTCCATGAGCCATGGACGATTAGCCAAAAGCGGGCCGCAGTCGATAGACAAGCCATAGCCGACACTCAAGCCACAGACGACTCACAAGCCACAGACGACAACGCCGCCCCGAAGGGCGGCGTTGTCGTCGATGCCGGATGGCACAGCCGTCAGTCCTGATAGCCGTGAGTCCTGATATCCGTCAGGCGTCATCAGTCGCGATAGACGCGCACACCGAGGGCCTTGAGGTAGGACGTCTCGGGGATGGACGGGTGCACCGGGTGGTCACTGGCCTGATGGCCCTGGAAGATGACCTGACCGTGGCGGTCCTGGTGACGCACAGCGCCACGCACCACGTCCATCAGGCGCTCCGGCGCCAGATGCATGGAGCAGGAGCCGGACATCAGCAGGCCGTCACGGCCCAGCAGGCGCATGGCTTCACGGTTGAGGCGTGCATAGGCGCGCTCGCCGTTGGTGATGTCCTTGCGCTTGCGGATGAAGGCGGGCGGATCCGCGATGATGACGTCGAACTGCTCGCCTTCCGCACGCAGGGCCGAGAGGGCCTCGAAGACATCCGATTCCGCGATGGAGACGCGATCCTCGACACCGTTGAGCACGGCGTTGTCAGAGACACGCTCGAGTGCCGCACCGGAGGCATCGACACACAGCACTTCGCTGGCGCCATGTGCCGCCGCCTGCACGCCCCAGCCACCGACGTAGCTGAACAGATCCAGCACGCGCTTGCCTTCGACCTGACGGTTCAACCAGGCACGATTGGCGCGGTGATCGTAGAACCAGCCGGTCTTCTGGCCGTTGAGCACTGGCGCCGTGAACTGGACGCCATTCTCTTCCAGCAGCACGTTTTCCGGCAGCTCGCCGTAGACGACTTCGACATTGCGCTCGAGCTGTTCCTGGCGGCGACCGCTGGAATCATTCTTGAACACGATGGCTGTCGGCTTGACGACCTTGAGCAGCGCATCGACGATCACTTCCGCCAGACGCTCCATGCCGAAGGTGTTGAGCTGACAGACCAGCACGTCGCCGAAGCGATCGACGATCAGGCCCGGCAGCAGGTCGCCTTCGCCGTGGACCAGACGATAGAACGGCTTGTCATAGAGGCTCTCGCGCAGTGACAGCGCCTGATTGAAGCGGTGCACCAGCAGCGAGCGATCCAGACGCTGTTCCGGGTTGCGCGACACGATGCGCGCGCAGATCAGCGAGTTCGGGTTGACGTAGGCAACACCCATCGCACGACCATTGCTGGCCTCGATGATGGCCTGGGCGCCCGGCTCGAAGTTCTTGAGCGGCGTCGCGACGGTATCGACTTCATTGGAGTACAGCCACAGATGGCCGGCCTTGAGGCGGCGATCAGCATTCTTCTTCAGGCGCAGACGTTCAGTCACGGGAAATATCCAGAAAGCAGAGGAAGGGACAGGACGACGACAGGACGCGCCCGAACGGGCCTATTCTAGTCGTCATGGCGGCCCCGGTCACGGAGCCCCCGGTCAAGCAGTGGTCTGATGCGGCTCGCCGCTAGCGCTGACAATAAGGGCAGAAGCAGCTGGCGCGCTGGCCCAGCACCAGACTCATGATCTCGTGGCCGCATTCGCGGCATGGCTCGCCACCCCGCCCGTAGACGTTGAGGCTTTGCGCGAAGTAGCCCGGCTTGCCATCTCCGCCGACGAAGTCACGCAGCGTGGTGCCGCCCTGGGCGATCGCCGCGGCCAGCACGCTGCTGGCGGCGTTGGCGAGGCGCTCGCACTCCTCGCGCGTCACTTCACCGGCAGGACGGCGCGGGTCGACACCCGCCATGAACAGCGCCTCGCTGGCGTAGATATTGCCCACGCCCACCACATTGGCGTTGTCCATCAGAAACGGCTTGATCGCCACGCGGCGCTTGCGGGAGCGCGCAAAGAGGTGCTCGCCATTGAAGGCATCGGACAACGGCTCCGGGCCGAGTCGCTCCAGGCGCGTATCGGCATGCGGGTCACCACGCACGAAGTCGACGAAGCCGAAGCGACGTGGATCGTGATAGCGCAGCACATGGCCATTGCCGAGCACGACATCGACATGATCATGCGTGCGTGGCGGCGTGCCGATGGGCACCAGTCTGAGGCTACCGGACATGCCCAGGTGCCAGAGCAGATGGCCATCGGCGATCGGCAACAGCAGGTACTTGGCGCGACGCGCAAGCGTGCCGAAACGCTGACCCACCAGCCATTCGGCGAGCTCGCCGGGCACGGGGGTGCGCAGACGCGGCTGACGCACGATCACCTCGGTGACCTCCTGGCCCTCGACCAGCGGTGCGATACCGCGGCGCGTCGTCTCGACTTCCGGTAATTCGGGCATGTTCTCTCCTCGACTGACCGCCAGACGCACAACAGGGTGACGACAGAAGCCGCCACCCTGTTGCAGGATGCCCAGAACAGCGACATCCAGATACTCGAAAACCCGGTCAGGACCGGGTTTTCGAGGGTTCCGACAGCACGCTGGCGGGAGACAAGATCACTTGATCTTGGCTTCCTTGTACATCACGTGCTTGCGAACGACCGGATCGTACTTCTTGAATTCAAGCTTGTCCGGAGTGTTACGCTTGTTCTTGTCGGTGGTGTAGAAGTGGCCAGTACCGGCACTTGACACCAACTTGATCTTGTCACGCATTTTCAGTTTCCTTCCACAGTCGCATTCACCGAACGATTGAGAGCGTTGCCCTCGGCTCGGTTGCCATTGCTACAGGGGCTGTCTTCTAGTGTTTAGAAGCGCTCGCCACGTGCAGTGAGGTCCTTGAGGACTTCGTCGATACCCTTCTTGTCGATGATGCGCATGCCCTTGGTAGAGACGCGCAGCTTGACGAAGCGCTGCTGGGATTCAACCCAGAAACGGTGGGTGTGCAGGTTCGGCAGGAACCGGCGACGAGTCTTGCGCTGGGAGTGAGAAACATTGTTACCAGTCACCGGGCGCTTGCCGGTAACCTGACATACTTTGGACATTGGAGCCTCCAACCGCTGCGTTGGCTAAGTTGTTCAAAACCTGTCGGGCAAACCGGAAGTGGCAGGCGCCGCCTCATGCCCTGATTTCAAAGTGTTTACGTCCGTTCCGGAAGACAAGCTTTCGGGTGCTGGAACGTGCAGGCGCAGCATTTTACCCGAAGAGGAACGTGAAAGCACGTCCTATACGGATTTTTTTCGCCAGCACGCCCATGCCCGACGTGTCACATCGGTACAGACGCTTCTCAGCCAAACGCTTCACTCAGCCAATGTCGGCCAGAGTGGTCGCGAATTCTGTGGTGGGTGATACGGGAGGCGCAACATTACCACAACCAGTGCCCTGGTTTGCAATCCCTGCGCATTTCTCACGCCAGCGGCGACCGCATCTGGCGGGGCTGTACCGTCATCGGGCACTCAGCGCCTCAGCCTCCTCGACACCCCAACTAGAGCCAGCCACGCTCGGCAAACGAGACCACCTCGCCATCTCCGACCACGAAGTGATCCAGCACGCGAATATCGAAAAGCCCCAGCGCCTCTTCCAGGCGCTGCGTGATGCGCCGGTCGGCCTCGCTGGGCTCCGCGACGCCGGAGGGATGATTGTGGGCCAGAATCAGGGCGCCGGCATTGAGCGCCAGCGCCCGCTTGACCACCTCGCGCGGGTAGACGGCGGCGGCATCCAGCGTGCCGGTGAAGAGTGTCTCGAAGCGGATGACGCGATGCTGGCTGTCGAGAAACAGCGCGGCGAACACCTCATGCGGCAGGTCGCGCAGATGCGAGGACAGATAGCGCCGCACCAGCAGGGGCGACGTCAGGGCGGCCCCGCGCATCAACAGACTTTCCAGATGGCGACGCGACAGCTCAAGCGAAGCCTGCAGCTGCACATACTTGGCGTCACCCAGTCCGCGCGCCGCGCAGAAGTCCTGCTGAGTCGCCTCCAGCAGCGGCCTGAGACCGCCGAAGGTGTTCAGCAGGTCGCGCGCCAGATCCACCGCCGAGCGTCCTTTTATGCCTACGCGCAGAAAGATGGCCAGCAGCTCGGCATCTGACAAGGCCCCTGCCCCTGACGACAACAGCTTCTCGCGCGGACGCTCCCCGACCGGCCACTCTCGAATCCCCATGCACTCTTCTCCCATCGCCTGTCGCCCCGAATGGCTGACAGTCCAAAGCATGAGAAGCGTGGTCAGATGCCGCCTCTTTCGCCATTGTGAGCATCAACGCTTGCCGCCCCGGGGGCCTGCGTCTGGCCCCTGCATGCCACCTGATGACAGCCCCCGCCCCATGAAGCGAGCGCTCGCAGGGACCATGGCGACACTCGGCGTCGCGGGCCAGCGGCGCTACGCAAGGTTGCATCACGGTGATATGGTAGAGGGCAAACGCGCGAGCGTAGCAATCGACGCATCAGGGACGCAGGACACACCATGCATTCACTCGCCGGACGGCGCATTCTGCTGGGCATCAGTGGCGGCATCGCGGCCTACAAGGCCGCTCTGATCACCCGCCTGTTGAAAAAGGCGGGCTGTGAAGTGCGCATCGCCATGACCGAAGGGGCTCAAGCCTTCATTACACCGCTGACCCTGCAGGCGTTGTCGGGCAATCCGGTGCACACCTCCCTGCTGGACCCCGAGGCCGAGGCCGGCATGGGGCATATCGAGCTGGCACGCTGGGCGGAGGTCATCCTGATCGCGCCTGCCACCGCCAATCTGATGGCCCGCCTGGTGCATGGGCATGCCGATGATCTGCTCACTACCCTGTGCCTGGCCAACAGCGCGCGCTGGGTGATGGCCCCGGCGATGAATCAGGCCATGTGGGCGCACCCCGCCACCCAGCGCAATGCCCGCCAGCTCACAGCCGATGGCTGGACGCTGCTCGGCCCCGCCAGCGGCGAACAGGCCTGTGGCGACGTGGGCGCGGGGCGCATGCTGGAGCCGGAAGAGATCGTCGCGGCGCTGAGCGACCTCATGAGCCAGAGCGACCTCATGAGCCAGAGCGACCCGGGCCGTAAGAGCAATGAGATGTCATTGCCGGCCGCAGGCCTGACGGTGACCATCACCGCCGGCCCGACCCGCGAGCCGCTGGACCCGGTGCGCTATCTGAGCAATCACAGCTCCGGCAAGATGGGCTATGCGCTGGCCGCCGAGGCCGCGGCGCTGGGCGCCAGCGTGCGCCTGATCAGTGGCCCGGTGGCACTGACGACCCCGACTGGCGTCGAGCGCATCGATGTCGAATCCGCGCTGGATATGCAGGCCGCCGCCGAGGCAGCCGCCAGCGAGAGCGACCTCTTCATCGGCTGCGCGGCAGTCGCCGACTTCCGCCCGGCCACGGTCGCCGACCACAAGCTCAAGAAGCAGTCGGGCGAGGAGCAGATGCAGGTCACGCTGATCCGCAATCCGGATATCATCGCCGGTATCGCCGCCCAGACGCAGGCACGCCGCGCCGCCGGTCAGCGGGCACCACTGGTGATCGGCTTCGCCGCCGAGACCCGCGATGTGCTGCGCTATGCACGCGACAAGCTCGCGCGTAAACAGCTCGACATGATCGTCGCCAATGATGTGAGCACGCCGGGCCTTGGCTTCGGCAGTGACAGCAATGCCGCCACCCTGCTGTGGCAGCCGCTCGATCAGAACACGAACACGCAACACGAACAGGCCATCGCGGCCTGTCCCAAGACGGAACTGGCGCGCGCGATTCTGAAGCGCGCCCTGGCACTCCATCAGCACAGGGTCAGCCTCGACCCTGCCATCCAGACCGTTACACCGACTGTCACCGACGATCAGGAAGCACCTTAGATGACCCGCCCCCGGCTCGAACTCAAGATTCTCGACGAGCGCGTTCGCGATTACCCGCTGCCGCATCACGCCACTCCCGGCAGCGCCGGCATGGACCTGCGCGCACTGCTCGACGCGCCGCTGACATTGGCGCCGGGCGCCTGTGAGCTGGTGCGTACCGGGCTGGCGATCCATATCGCCGACCCCGCACTGGCCGGCATGATCCTGCCGCGCTCCGGTCTGGGGCACAAACACGGCATCGTGCTGGGCAATCTGGTCGGCCTGATCGACTCCGACTACCAGGGCGAACTGATGATCTCGGTCTGGAACCGCGGCGAGAGCGAGTTCGTGCTGGAACCCGGCGAGCGTCTGGCACAGTACGTGCTAGTGCCAGTGGTACAGGCGGAGCTGGTGGAAGTCTCTGAATTCGAGGCCAGCCAACGTGGCGAAGGCGGCTTCGGCCACTCCGGTCGCCACTGATTGACCCGTCATGCCAGAGGGCGGCCGAGCGGCAAGCTTGCGCCGGCTGCCGGGCTTCCGGTCACAAGGAAGCCAGGCAGGTTTCCACACTGATCGTCATGCAGCGATAGCGTTCGAGACGCATGACGCCTCAAGCGACTTCACGATTGATTCAACCGACAGGGATGCACCATGAGTCAGGTACCCGCTTCAATTTTCCGCGCCTACGATATCCGTGGCATCGTGGATGAGACCCTCACCGAAGACGGCGTGCGCGCCATCGGCCAATCCATCGGCAGCGAAGCCGCGGCACGCGGTGAATCCACCGTCGTGGTCGCGCGTGACGGCCGTCTCTCCGGCCCGCGCCTGTCCAAGGCGCTGATCGCGGGCCTGCGCGATGCCGGCCGTGATGTCGTCGACATCGGCATGGTGCCGACGCCGGTGCTCTACTACGCCACCAATATCCTGGAAGGCACCCGCTCCGGCGTGATGCTGACCGGCAGCCACAACCCGGCCAACTACAACGGTCTGAAGATCGTGCTGGCCGGCGAGACCCTGTCCGGCGACACCATCACCGACCTCTATCGTCGCCTGCAGGAAGGCGATCTGGCGCAAGGCGAAGGCAGCCTGCGTGAAGAGGACGTGCGTGAGCGCTATCTGGAGCAGATCACCGGTGATGTGGTCGTCAAGCGTCCGCTCAAGGCCGTGGTCGATTGCGGCAACGGCGTGGCCGGCGAGCTGGGCCCGGAGCTGATCCGTCGCCTGGGCGTCGACACCGTGCCGCTGTTCGACGAGATCGACGGCAACTTCCCGAATCACCACCCGGACCCGGGCAAGCCGGAAAACCTGCAGGACCTGATCAAGACCATGCAGGAAACCGGCGCAGACATCGGTCTGGCCTTCGATGGTGACGGCGACCGTCTCGGCGTCGTGACGCCCAAGGGCGAGATCCTCTACCCGGACCGCCTGATGATGGCGCTGTCGGAAGACCTGATCGAACGCGTGCCGGGCGCGCGCATCATCTTCGACGTCAAGTGCACCGGCAACCTGGCGACCGTGATCGAGAAGGCCGGCGGCACGCCGGAAATGTGGCGCACCGGCCACTCGCTGATCAAGGCACGCATGAAGGAAACCGGCGCGGCACTGGCCGGCGAGATGAGCGGCCACATCTTCTTCAAGGAGCGCTGGTTCGGCTTCGATGACGGCATCTACGGCGCTGCGCGCCTACTGGAAATCCTCGCCAAGCAGGATGTCGATGCCGACACCTTCTTCGCCCGTTTCCCGCAGGACCTCGGCACCCCCGAGATCAATGTGGAAGTGACCGACGAGAACAAGTTCGCTATCGTCGAGCGACTGGCCAGTGAAGGCGACTTCGGCAGCGACGGCGTCAAGACCACGCTGGACGGCATTCGTGTCGACTACGCCGATGGCTGGGGCCTGTGCCGTGCCTCCAACACCACGCCGATGCTGGTGCTGCGCTTCGAAGGCAAGTCGGAAGCCGCACTGGAGCGTATCAAGGACAGCTTCCGCGCCGCGCTGAAGCAGGCCGAGCCGAGCATCCAGGCACCGTTCTGATCCCTCGCTCGCCATCGACAGGATGGCATGAGTCGCAACGGGGGCGGCGGTCTGCCGCTTGATCGCCGCCCTCGCCTTGCCAGGCACTGCAGCCGCTCATCCGGGCGCATCAGGTGCCTGAAGCAACCGATTTGCATGACAGCGCGCACCGCGCGTGCTGAAAGACCGTTTCGAGTGACAGTGTCCGGACTCTCTTTCCGGACCATTTTCTGTGGAGTGATACGCTGATGAGCCACGCCAACCGCGACCCGCATCAGGTGGTCGAGGTCCTGTCCGAAGCCCTGCCCTATATCCAGCAGTTCTCGGGCAAGACCGTGGTGGTCAAGTACGGCGGCAACGCCATGACCGAAGAAGCCTTGATCGACTCCTTCGCTCGCGACATGGTGTTGATGAAGGAAGTCGGCATCAATCCGGTGGTCGTGCATGGCGGCGGCCCGCAGATCGGCGCGCTGCTCGAGAAGCTGAACATCGAATCGCGCTTCGTCGATGGCATGCGCGTCACGGATTCCGAGACCATGGACGTGGTCGAGATGGTGCTGGGCGGCCTGGTCAACAAGGGCATCGTCAACCTGATCAACCAGAGTGGCGGCAAGGCCATCGGCCTGACCGGCAAGGACAGCGGCCAGATTCGCGCCCGCCAGCTCAAGGTCAGCGGCCAGACGCCGGGCATGAATGCCTCTGAAATCATCGACATTGGTCATGTCGGTGAAGTCGAGCATGTCTCCACGGACCTGATCGAACTGCTGACACGCAACGATTTCATTCCCGTCATCGCCCCCATCGGGGTCGATGCCGAGGGTCGCAGCTACAATATCAATGCCGACCTGGTCGCCGGCAAGGTCGCCGAGGCACTGGGCGCGGAGAAATTGATGCTGCTGACCAACGTGGCTGGCCTGATGAACGCACAAGGCGAAGTCATGACCGGCCTAACCACCGAGGCGGTGGATGGCCTGATCGAGGATGGCACCATCTACGGTGGCATGCTGCCCAAGATCAGCTGTGCACTGGACGCCGTGAAGCAAGGCGTGCGCAGTGCTCACATCATCGATGGCCGCGTGCCACATGCGACCCTGCTGGAAATCTTCACCAATGCCGGGGTCGGCACGTTGATCAGCAACGCGGAAGCGGACACTGACAAGGCGTAAGGTGACAAGCCGGGGCTCGGCCCCGGTGTTTCGCGCGAGGCAAGCGACATGCCTCAGGACACGGACCCGCCCGTAGCACACTGCTGCAGGCCGCGATAAACGACAAGATTCCATGACGCAGGCGAATCCAAAACAATCACGTCGCGAACAGATCCTCCAGGCACTCGCTCTGATGCTGGAAGAGGACAGCGGCAAACGCATCACGACTGCAGCACTGGCACGACAGGTCGGTGTCTCGGAGGCGGCGCTCTATCGTCACTTCCCCAGCAAGGCACGCATGTTCGAAGGACTGATCGAATTCATCGAGAGCACGCTGTTCGAGCGTATCGCGCTGATCATTCAGGACAACGACACCGCGCATGCCAGGGTGCATCACATCCTGAGTCTGCTGCTGGGCTTTGCCGAGAAGAACCCGGGGCTGTGTCGCCTCCTCAATGGTGATGCCCTCACCGGCGAGACGGCACGCCTGCGTACGCGCATGGCGCAGCTATTCGAGCGTCTCGAGACGCAGATCAAGCAGGTACTGCGCGAAGCCGAGCCTCGCGAGGGACTGCGACCGGCCATCACCGTCACGGCAGCGGCCAACCTGCTGTTGGCGTGTGCGGAAGGTCGTATCGGCCAGTACGTGCGCAGCGACTATCGCAAGCGCCCGACCGAGCACTGGGAAGACCAGTGGCAGCTACTGAGCCGCGACCTGCTGCTGAGCAGTCAGGAGCGCATTGCCGTCTGAGGGTCTTGCCCCGCGCGCATGCGCCGCACCAAAAAGAACGCCCCGCCTGCAGTCATTGCAGGCGGGGCGTTCTTTTTGGGTCAGGCCTTCTCATATCACCACCGGGTGGGGTGGGATGGGGGTGGGGCCGGACTGCACGGGCGGCGCCTCAGGCGTTGACGCTGAAGCGCTCCAGTATGGCCTCGGCGGACACCGGCCGCGCCAGCAGGTAGCCCTGATAGGTGTCGCAACCCAGCCGCTTGAGCTCCTCGAACTGCACGTCCGTCTCGACCCCTTCGGCGACAATCTCATGGCCCAGCGAGTGCCCCAGGCTGATCACGGCGCCGACCAGCTGGATGGCCTGCTGATTGGGACAGCGGATACCGCCGTCAGAGCCGGCGACCGCATCCATCTTCATCACGAAGCTGCGGTCGACCTTGAGCACATCCAGCGGCAGGGATGACAGATAGGACAGCGACGAATAGCCCTGCCCGAAGTCATCCAGCGCCACACGCACGCCCAGCTCGCGCAGCGCGCCGAGCACCGCAAGCCCCCCTTCCATGTCCTGGATCAGCAGCGTCTCGGTCACCTCGACTTCCAGCCGCGTCGGCGACAGCTTCTGGCTTTCCAGCACGCCGAAGACTTCATTCTCGTAGCCCGAGGTCAGCTGGCGCGCCGACAGATTGACCGCCATGCGCGGCATGTGAAGGCCGGCGTCCTGCCAGCGCACCATCTGGGCACAGGCTTCCTCGAGCACGAACCGTCCGAGACGGAAGATCAGACCGGTCTCTTCGGCCAGCGGAATGAACTGGGCCGGCGAGATCATGCCCAGCTCCGGATGCTGCCAACGCAGCAGCGCCTCGACACCCTGCAGCTCGCCCTGGCTATCCAGCTGCGGCTGGTAATGCAGATAGAGCTGCTCGCTGCCGATGGCCTGACGCAGGTCCTGCTCCAGCGTCATGCGCGAGGCGACATGCTTGTCCAGCGACGACTCCCAGCGCAGCGCATGATCGCCGCGCGACTTGGCGTGATAGAGCGCCACATCGGCATTCAGCATCAGCGCCTGGGCATCGCCATTGGTCTCGGACAGCACATAGCCTGCCGTCAGACTGATGATCAGCGGGCGACCCAGAATCGTGAAGGGACGCTCGACCTTCTGCTGGATCTCCTCCACCACCTGCGCCGGATCATCATTGCCATGCGGCAGATAGAGGCCGAACTCATCGGCCCCCAGACGCGCCACCAGACCGCCCGGCGGCAGCAGACGACGCAGACGCTCGCCGACAGCGACCAGCAGCTGATCACCGGCTTCATGGCCCAGACCATCATTGACGGTCGAGAAACGGTCGATATCGGCGTAGATCATCAAGCCACCCGCCGCGACGCGCTCGTCGGCCGCCGCCATGAAGGCCTTGCGGTTATAGAGCCCCGTCAGGGCGTCATGGCGCGCCAGGAAATCGAGCTGACGCTCGGATTCCTTGTGCGCACTGATGTCGAGCAGCAGGCCTTCCCAGTAGCGCACGCCATCCTCGCCCTCGATCATCACGCTGCGGTCCAGCACCCAACGCTCATGGTCAGCGATGATGCGGAAGACCTGCTCATGGCGCATCTGCGCGCACATCGCCCAGTGGCGGGCGGCGCTGACGGATTGACGGTCTTCCTGATGGATCAGCTCGGTCAGGGTGATGCCGGCGCCGACCAGTGATTCGGCCGAGCGACCGAACAGCTCGGCCGAGCCGTTGCTGATGAAGGTCAGCACACCGGTGTTGACCTCGATGCGATACACCACGCCCGGCAGGTTATCCATCAGCGTCACCAAGGTACGAGAGCGCGCCGTCATCGACTCGAGTGCGCCCTCCAACTCATCGTGGCGCTCAGCGCGCTTGCGCTCGGCACGCGCCACCACGACCACCAGCACGACCAGGAAGATACCGCCGAGCAGCATGCCGAACCAGATACGATTCCACCACAGCCACCACAGGCTGGAGAGTGGTTGACTCACGACGCTGAACAGCTTGAGCGGTGCGATATAGCTGCCCGCCGCCATGCGCGGCCGGCCGTCGAAGCCCGGCACATGATAGCGACGCACACCACGCTCGGAGATGTACTTGCCCATGTTGGCCATCGAGGACAGCGGCAGCTTGCCGGTCACGCCCAGCGCATGCTCCTGAGGGCTCGAGAACAGCAGCAGACCGTTGGTGGAGAACAGGCGCAGGCGCTGCCCATCATCGGAATTCGGGTTGGCCAGCAGGCTGCGTGCCTCGGAGAAGTCCAGGCAGCCGATCAGCAGCCAGGACATGCCTTCGATATCCATGTGACGGTAGAACGGCAAGCCCGGCTGACCGGATGCCAGCGGCAGTGCGGAGCCGAACAGCAGGCTGCTGCGCCCGGGCAGTGCCTGGGCTTCCGGCTGGGTCAGCTGCCAGCTGCAACTGCGCCCCACGCCGATCTGACGCAGGCTGCTGCCGCGGTAATCGGCAAACGGCACCACCATCAGCGAGACCAGAGAGGGATGACGGCCCAGCGCGCTATCCAGCGAGCCACGCCACAGCTCCTTGCCTTCGCTGCTCAACACGCGCTCCAGCACCATCATCTCGCGCGAGACATTGGCGATCAGCTGCTCGGTGGAGATATGCAGCTGGGTATCCAGCAGCTCCAGGCGACGCATTTCCTGTTCACGCACATCAAACCATTGGCTGGCCAGAAACAGGCCACCCAATACCACCATCAAGGCTGCATTGAGCCCAAAGATTCGCCACAGCGAATGTGTGCCATTGACGTGCGAGGAGGTCGGGTCCACGGGGTCACCAGTAGAAATGTTTCATGTCTTAGTGTGACAGAATGAAACATTGTGTTGCACTGTTCAACCAATAACGACGGATTCCTCGGGATCCACTCTCCCTCAACGAAAATGCCCCGCCGGGAAACCCGGCGGGGCATTTTCGCGTGACAGCGAGCCTGAAAATCGCGGGCTCATGTCATGGGGTCATAAAGCTCAGGCAGCGAAGCCTTCGCTCATGTCACCCATCGATTCACGCAGCTTCTTCATCGCGTTCTTCTCGAGCTGACGGATACGCTCGGCAGAGACGCCATAGATGTCGGCAAGCTCGTGCAGAGTCGACTTGTTGTCGCTCAGCCAGCGCTGCTGGAGGATGTCGCGTGAACGCTCATCGAGTGCCGCCAGCGCCTTGAGCAGACGACCGTGGGAGTCGTCTTCCAGGTCCTGCTGCTCCACCTGGGCAGCCGGATCGAGGCTGTGATCTTCCAGATAGTTGGCCGGCGCCTGATAGGCAGAGCTCTCGTCGTCGCTGGGGCCGGCGTCGAAGCCTGCATCGTGGGCGGAGAGACGGCTTTCCATCTCACGCACCACGGCAGGTTTGACGTCCAGATCGCCCGCGATGGCATCCACTTCATCGTTGTTCAACCAGGCAAGACGCTTCTTGGCGCCACGCAGGTTGAAGAACAGCTTGCGCTGAGCCTTGGTGGTCGCGACCTTCACGATGCGCCAGTTACGCAGCACGAACTCGTGGATCTCGGCCTTGATCCAATGCACGGCAAAGGAGACGAGGCGTACGCCCTGATGCGGGTCGAAACGCTTGACCGCCTTCATCAGGCCGACGTTACCTTCCTGGATCAGGTCCGCCTGCTGCAAGCCATAGCCGCTGTAACTGCGCGCGATATGCACGACGAAGCGCAGGTGCGACATGACGAGTCGACGGGCCGACTCCAGATGATTCTCTTCATGCAACCGCAGGGCCAGCTCATGCTCTTCTTCGGCAGTAAGCACAGCGATACGGTTCACCGACTGAATATAGCCGTTTAGATCTTGACCCGGTGACAGGTGGCCAAGTGGCTGAAGACTGGTGCTCATAGTGCAGATGTCTCCATGGTTGCCTAACACGCATGCAAGTAGTGAGACTGTGAAGGGTGGGACAGGTTCCCGTCAATAGCTGTACATGGCGTGTACAATTGTCATGACGAGTAGCACTTCGTAACGCTGTCGGGTGTGTGGTGCGTTTAACCACCCACCAACCCCCTTCACTGACGTCCGACAGGAATGTTGTCGGAACGTAACTTTTGACCTTCCTGGGCAGAAATACTGGCTGAAAACCGCGAAAAATAATCGGAATCAGCGCGGAGAAATACTCGCCAGATGACGTCCGACCGCGATCCAGGCCCCTATCCAGCCCAATATTGTACTCGAAAACAGCAGCGTGGCACCCCCTGCAACGCCCAGCGCGGGCAACACATAGTTGCCGCCATAACTTTGTACAAGGGCCGTCACGGGTGCCGCCAGCCAGTTGCCGCCAAGCGCCAGGATTCCGCAGGCCAGCAGCCCTCCTCCCAGACCGTACCAGGCGCCGCTGTAGAGGAAGGGACGCCGTACGAAGGCGTGGGTCGCCCCGATCAACGTCACGACCTCGATCTCCTGGCGGCGACTCTCCACGGACAGGCGGATGGTATTGCCCACCACCAGCAACACGCCCAGCCCGAAGAGTAACGCGAGTCCCAGCGTCACTTTCTGACCCAGCTCACCCAATTGGCGCAGACGCTCGAGCCAGGCCAGATCCAGACGTGCGCTGGCGACACCCGGCTCGCCCTCGAGGCGCGTGGCCAGGGCGCGGACGGACTCCGGCGTGGTGTCCAGCGGCGTGATGACGATGCTGGCCGGCAAGGGATTGTCATCCAGCAGGCTCAGCGAGCGCTTGAGGTCCAGCGCCTGGGCGAATTCCTGCATGCCCTCGGCGGCGGTGATCAGACGCACTCCCCCGACACCAGCAGCGTCGCGCAGCGAGTCCGACAGCGTCAGCGCCTGGCTCTCGTCGACCGAGGTCTCGAGATAGAGGGTGAGCTGGGCGCTGTCATTGAGTTCATTGTCGAGCAGGCGTGCGCTGTCCAGTGCCAGCCACAGCGCCGCCGGCAACGTCAACGCGATGGCGATGGCCAGCATGGTCAGCAGGCTGGCGATGGGCGCGACCAACAGGCGGCGTGCGCTGTCGCGCGCCATGGCAGCGTGATGACGCAGCCAGCTGCGGTAGCGGCTCTCGACCGAGACGCGACTGGAGCGCGCACCCTTGCGCGCCGCACGCTCGGCGGCCTCCGGTGATCCAGGCGCCTGCGCGGCGGACTTGCGGGTACGCGTCTCGGCGCGGGGCTGGCCACGCTCGCGTGAAGAAGAGGGAGACTCGTTACGGGAACGCGGGGGGCTCATCGGGCATCCTTGTCGGCGATCAGACGACCATCGGACAGCTCCAGCGTGCGATGGTGCAGGCGGGCGATCAGCGCCAGATCGTGACTGGCAATCATCACCGTGGTACCGATGCGATTGAAGTCCTCGAACAGACGCATGATGTCGGCGGACAGTGCCGGGTCCAGATTGCCGGTCGGCTCATCGGCCAGCAGCAGCGCGGGCTTGTTGACCACGGCGCGCGCGATGCCGACCCGCTGCTGCTCACCACCGGACAGCTCGATCGGCAGCGCCTTCTCACGATGCAGAAGGCCGACCTTGTCGAGCGCCGCCCGCACCCGCCGTGCCTGTTCACGCGGCGGAACCCCCTGGATCATCAGCGGCAGGGCCACGTTGTGGAAGATGTTGCGGTCGGTCAGCAGCTGGTGGTCCTGGAAGACCACGCCGATCTGGCGGCGGTAATACGGCACCTGGGAGGTATGCAGCCGCCCGATATCATGCCCCGCCACCAGAATGCGCCCACGCGAGGGGCGCTCGAGGAGCATGATCAGCTTGAGCAACGAGCTCTTGCCGGCACCGGAATGGCCTGTCAGAAAGACCATCTCGCCACGCTCGACCCTGAAGTCGAGCCCGGCCAGTGCATCGAAGCGCCCTCCATAGCGCTTGCCGACATGCTCGAAGGCAATCATGCCTCGCGCGACTCGGCGTTGGCCTCTTCGCTTGCCTCATCGCCAGCACGTGCAAACAGGGCACTGACGAAGTCATCAGCCGCGAAGGGACGCAGGTCATCGACACCTTCCCCGACACCGATATAGCGGATCGGCAGATTGAGCTGCTTGGCCAGCGCGAAGATGATGCCGCCCTTGGCGGTTCCATCCAGCTTGGTCAGCGTCAGGCCGGTGATGTTGACCGCTTCATGGAAGGTGGAAGCCTGTGACAGCGCGTTCTGGCCGGTACCGGCATCCAGCACCAGCATCACCTCGTGGGGCGCGGACACATCCAGCTTGGCCATCACGCGCTGCACCTTCTTGAGCTCTTCCATCAGGTGGCTCTTGTTGTGCAGGCGGCCCGCGGTATCGGCGATCAGGATATCGACGTTGCGCGCCTTGGCGGCTTCCAGGGCGTCATAGATGACCGAGGCACTGTCGGCGCCGGTATGCTGAGCGATGACCGACACCTTGTTACGCTCGCCCCACACCTTGAGCTGCTCCACCGCCGCGGCGCGGAAGGTATCGCCCGCCGCCAGCATCACGCTGCGGCCCTGGCTCTGATAGCGCTTGGCCAGCTTGCCGATGGTGGTGGTCTTGCCGACGCCGTTGACGCCGATCATCAGGATCACGAAGGGACCGCTGCCCTTGGCCGGCAGCTCCAGGTCCTTGGCGACCGGCGCCAGCATCACGCGCAGCTCTTCCTGCAGCGCTTCGTAGAGCGCCTGCGGCTCCTTCAATTCCTTGCGCGAGATACGCGCGGTCAGGTTGTCGATGATCTCGGTGGTCGCCTCGATGCCCACGTCTGCCATCAGCAGCTGGGTCTCGAGGTCTTCCATCAGCTCATCATCGATCTGCTTCTTGCCGAGGAACAGGCTGGCGACGCCCTCGGTCAGATTGGCGCGTGTCTTGCCAAGACCGGCCTTGATACGCGCGAAGAAGCCACGACGCGGCTTTTCCCGACCATCGCGGGCAGTATCACGCGCAGCGTCATCCTCGACCACGGCGTCTGCGCCAGCGGCGGCAGCCTCGGCGGCACGTGCTTCTTCTTCCTGGCGAGCCTGTTCCAGCGCGGCCTGCTCTTCGGCCTCGATGGCGGCCAGCTGCGCGGCGGCCTGACGCTCTTCTTCCTCGCGAGCCGCGATACGCGCCTCTTCGGCACGCGCTTCACTGGCGGCTTCTTCCGCACGGGCCTGAGCGGCCTGTTCGGCAGCGATGCGCTCGGCCTCTGCCTGGGCGGCCTGCTCGGCAGCCAGACGTTCCGCCTCTTCCCGGGCGGCCTTTTCGGCGGCGACGCGTTCTGCAGCGGCCTGCTCCTGGGCGGTGCGCTCCGCTTCGTCTCGGGCGGCCTGTTCCTGAGCGGCCTGCTCCTGCGCTGCGCGTTCCTGCGCGATGCGCTCGGCCTCTGCCCTGGCGGCCTGGTCGGCAGCCGCCTGCTCAGAGGCGCGGCGCTCGGCTTCAGCTTCGGCTTTCTGCTCTTCGAGCTTCTGAGCCTCGGCCTGCTGCTCTTCGGCCTTCTGAGCCTCGACCCGAGCCGCCTCTTCACCGGCAAGGCGCTCTGCCTCTACCTTCTCGGCCTCGAGACGCTTCGCCTCGAGCCGCGCTGCCTGCTCGGCATCGGCTTGCTCGTGGGGCGTGGCGTCTTGTGTCTGTTCAAGAGCCTGTTGCTCGAGGGCCTGCTGCTCGGAGGCTTTCTGCTCCTGAGCCTTGTGTTTCTTGCGCTTGAAAAAACCGAACATGGCGAGACAGTCCTGAACTCGTGAAAGTGGCGTCATCCTACCATCCCTTCGGGGCTGAAGGTACGCACCGCGCGGCATCCGGCGTCGCACATGCTAGACTCGCGGCATGAAAAAACGCGCATCCTCCCAAGGCCCCGCACGGGGCAAATCCAACGCGCCCTCGCGCGCTGACAAACAGAGCGGCAAGCGTGGCCAGGCCGCCGGCGGGCCAGGTCGCCTGCGCATCATCGGCGGGCGCTTCAAGCGCCGCCTGCTCAACGTGATCGACGCACCGGGCCTGCGCCCGACGCCCGACCGCGTGCGTGAGACGCTCTATAACTGGCTGGGCTTTCATGTCGGCGGCGCCCGCGTGCTTGACCTCTATGCCGGCAGCGGCGCGCTGGGCCTCGAGGCGCTGTCGCGTGAGGCGGCGCATGTCACCTTCGTGGAGCGCGACAGCCGCGTCGCGCGTGCGCTCGAGGCCAATCTCGCGACCCTCGCCAACGGTGACAGCCTGCCAACACAGGTGGTGACCGGCGATGTCCTGCACTGGCTCGAGACGGCCACACCCGCTGCAGGCGGCATGGATCTGGTGCTGCTCGATCCGCCCTTCCGGCTCGAGCTGGCCGCCGCGAGCTGCGCACTGCTCGAAGCGCATGGCTGGCTGAGCGATGACGCCATGATCTATCTGGAAGTGGAATCCGGCCTCGACCCCGTGGTGCCCGCCAACTGGCAGCTGCACCGGGAAAGCCGTGCCGGCGACAGTCATGGCCGCCTGTATCGGCGCCATCCGCCCGCCTGAGCCACCTTCCCACTTGTGTCGACTCAGGCGGCGTCGTAGTCTGCCTGCAGGCGGGTATCGCTGCGCCATCCGGCAAGGATTCCCGACATGGCCGATATTCATCGCACCAGCATTTACCGCATACCTTTACCGCCCTCAACGAACCCCCTCGGGCCACGACCGTGACTCGACAAGGAGATAGCATGAGCACCGAACTCTTTACCCAACTTGAGCAGAAAGTCGGCCAGGCCATCGACAGCATCGAGATGCTGAAGATGGAAGTCGAAGAGCTGAAGGAAGAGAACCAGCGCCTGACCGAAGCCAAGACAGGTCAGGGCGAAGAGCTGGAGCAGCTGCGCCAGACCAACGCTCAACTGCAGGAAGAGCGTGACCAGTGGGCACAGCGTCTGGAAGCACTGGTCGCACGCTTCAGCGAGACCGAGAGCGAAACCCAGAGCGCCTGATGCTCCCGCGCGCCCTGCGCGCTGGGCCGCGTGAACCTGCACTCTTGAACAATGGCTCTTGAACAGGAGCGCTTGAACAAGAGTTCATGAACAGGGCCTCATGAAAACGCCGCCGACAGGAGACTGTCGGCGGCGTTTTCGTATCGGCACCAGCGCAAGGGAGATAGCCGGAGCCCAAGACAGAAGGGCCAGGATCACACCAGCGGCAGCGACATGAGCCAGGCATCTTCTCGCCCGTCATCCGCCAGCGGATAGTAGCCCTTGCGCACTCCATCCCGGGTGAAGCCGGCCTTCGCATAGAGGGCTGCGGCGGCGGCATTGCTGGCGCGCACCTCCAGCAGCAGGCGCTCAAGCCCCGAGTCACGTTGCCAGTCACGCGCCTGCGCGATGGCGGCGGCCAAAAGGCGTGCACCGACGCCCTGCCCGCGCTGCGCGGCGTGTACGGTGATCGCCTCGATCTCGGCCTCGAAGGGCCCACGCGCCAGCACCACGAAGCCGATCAGCTCTGCGGTCGACGTCTCACCGCCCGACGATTCACAAGTCGGCGAGTCACAGGCCTGCCACCAGGCGCCCAGCACACAGCGCGCGTCATCGTTGAGCACATCGATCAGCTGTGAAGCGCTCAGGCCATGTGCCTGGCTGGCCTCGATAGCCTCAAGCGCCGTCAGGGTCGCTTGATCATCGGCCAGCTCACGCAGCTCGAGGCGCCGGGAAACTGACTCGCTCATGAGGCGTCCGTCTGCGGCGATGCCGACTGCCACTCGCGTCCCCAGCGGATCAACAGCGGCCACAGTTTGCGCTTGGCCTCACTGGAGTGCGCCAGCGCCGGCAGTGCCGGCCCCTGCCAGACCGGCAGGTTCAGCAGACTGGAGGTCGCCTCGCCGCGCTCGGAAGCGGTGATGCCAAGCACCTCGCGCAGCGTCTCGCTGGCCTCATCGCTGCCGAAGATCAACAGCCTCTCCGGCTGCCAACCACGACGTGCTGGGCCGCTCAGGAAGGCATGCAACCCTTCGCGGGCTTCCTCGAGTGGCGCACTGGCCTTGAGGTTGGGCAACAGCGGCCAGCGGAAGTGGCTGAAGGAAAGCCCTGATGCCGCCTCGATACCGGCGGCGCGCCACAACGCCTTGAGCAAGGCTTCCCCTTCCAGATGCGGTGCCTCGTCACCGGGCAGCATGATCAACCAGCGTCCTTCCAGCGCCGCCAGCTGAACGCTGAAGCGCAGTGGCGGCTTGTCTGCCGCTGGCGGTGTCACTGCCTCATCTGCTGCCGGTGCCTCGGCCGAGACCTGCGTCGGCGGCGTCCCCCACGAGGCGGTGCTGCTGGTCTCGGCAGCGCCGGGCGTCGGCGGGGCAGCCGCAGCGGGGGCTTCGACCGCCGCCGGCGCCATGCCCAGCAAGGCGCGTGCACTCGAGGCCGGAGAAGGCCCTGCCGGGCGTGGCGTCGCGCTGCCGGCCATGCCGCCAGCCTGAGCGGAGGAGCCATGGCTGGCATCCGCCGTCTGGTGGGCAGCAGGCGGGCGCGGCGCCTCATCGATCAGCGCGTGCAGGCGCGCCTGAGGCGCGACCGCCTCCGCCGCTTGCGGCTCGGGCCAGTCACACGCCTGGGTGGGCAAGGCATTGGGCAGCTGATAGCGACCGACCCAGGCGGTCAGTCCCATCGCGTCCAGATATTGCAGGCGTTGCGGTTCAGGGGTCATGGTCAGTGCTTGCCGCCGCCCAAACAGTTGGGGGAATCCGGAATCTCGCCACCGCGTGCCGCCCACTCCTGCGCGGTGTACAGGTGCAGTGCCAGTGCATGCACCGGGCCATCCAGCTCTTCGCTGAGCAAGGCATACAGCTGCTGGTGACGCTTGACCCGCGACAGGCCGCTGAAGCGATCGCTGACCAGCGTGACCTTGAAGTGGGTCTCGGAGTTAGCCGGCACGCTATGCATATGGCTCTCGTTGACGACTTCGACCATCAACGGGTCAAGCGTCGCGAGCTTGGTGTCTATCTGGGTCTGGATGCTCATGCGCAATCTCCTTGAAGGGGGGAAGCCGCACGACGGACATGCGGAAAATTGAGGGTGACGATGCGATCGCCACAACGCAAATGGCCTCGGGCATTTTGCCCGAGGCCATTGTAGCGTCTGTCGCCATCACTGACAGTCATTGCTGACGGCGCTTGCTGACAGCTCTTGCGGAAAGTGCGGCGACGACGGCCATCATGCCGAAGAGTCAGTCCAGATCGGCCAGCAGCTCGTCATCGACTTCGCTGACTTCCAGCGGTGCCTCGTCGTCCAGGTCGACCGCCAGATAGCTGTGCTCGACGGTCAGGAAGCGCTCGAAGAGTGCCTTGTCCATCGGCTCCGGCCAATGGCGGGTGTCTTCTTCCCAGGCGCGCAGCTCGCTTTCCAGCACGTCCAGCCAGCGCTCGGAGACGAAGCCGTCCAGCGCCTCACGCGTGTCCATCTCGGGAATCAGGTAGACGGTGCTCTCCTGATTGACATCCTCCAGCGCCAGATCCTCGCCTCCCTCGCCTTCGGATTCCAGCGAGTTGATCCAGTCGACAAACGCCTGGGTCGGCTTGACGCTCAGGGCGGAACGGTTAAGCAGCTTCATTCTGCACTCTCCAGGACATTCAGGGACAATTCCGAGACAGGACACACCGTGGATGGCAGCGCCGCTCATAAAGCAGGCACGCGATGCGGGTGAGCCTCGAGGCGTCCAGTGCGTCACCCTGGCAGTGCCAGGGCGCCAGCAGACTGGACGCCGACCATTATGGCCGCTCGCGGGCAACAAAGCCAAGCGCCACCTTGCCTCATCGGCACCGATCATGCCCCGCGAGGCACTCGTCGTCAGTCATTCGTGTGAGGCAGGGACCACAACGCCCCCGATCAGGGATCGGAGGCGTTGCGGGTGCCCTCAGCGCGGCCCGTCACGATGGCGCGTCATGATGCGCCATGGGGATGGGCTGGCGGCCGACTGCTCAGCCCTGCTGCGGACGCATCGCCGGGAACAGCAGCACGTCGCGGATGGAGGCGCTGTCGGTCAGCAGCATCACCAGACGGTCGATGCCGATGCCTTCACCGGCGGTCGGCGGCATGCCGTATTCCAGCGCGCGCACGTAGTCGGCGTCGTAGAACATGGCTTCGTCATCACCAGCGTCCTTCTCGGCCACCTGGGCCTGGAAGCGTTCGGCCTGATCTTCGGCGTCGTTGAGCTCCGAGAAGCCATTGGCGATCTCGCGGCCACCGACGAAGAACTCGAAGCGATCGGTCACGTGCGGGTTGGCATCGTTGCGACGCGCCAGCGGGCTGACCTCGGCCGGATATTCGGTGATGAAGGTCGGCTGGTCGAGACGGTGCTCGGCGACTTCCTCGAAGATCTCGGTCTCGAGCTTGCCCAGACCCCAGATCGGCTTGACCTGGATACCGAGACGCTCGGCCGTGGCGCGCGCGGCGTCATAATCGGCCAGGTCGGCTTCGGTGATGCCATCGCCGTACTTGATGATCGACTCGCGCATGGTCATCTGGATGAACGGCTGGCTCAGGTCGTACTCGCTGCCCTGACAGGTGATCTGCGTGGTGCCGAGCACTTCCTGCGCGGCAGTACGGATCATGTCTTCAGTGAGCGCGATCAGGTCACGGTAGTCCGCGTAGGCCCAGTAGAACTCGAGCATGGTGAACTCGGGGTTGTGACGCGTCGACAGCCCTTCGTTGCGGAAGTTGCGGTTGATCTCGAACACGCGCTCGAAGCCGCCCACCACCAGACGCTTGAGGTACAGCTCCGGCGCGATGCGCAGGTACATTTCCATGTCCAGCGCATTGTGGTGCGTGATGAACGGACGCGCGGTCGCGCCACCCGGAATCTGCTGCAGCATCGGCGTCTCGACTTCCATGAAGCCGCGCTCGCTGAGGAAGCGACGGATGGAGGCGACGATGCCGGCACGCAGCGCGAAGGTGCGGCGTGACTGCTCGTTCATGATCAGGTCGACATAACGCTGGCGATAGCGCATTTCCTGATCGGACAGACCGTGGAACTTGTCCGGCAGCGGACGCAGGTTCTTGGTCATCAGCTGGGCGCTTTCGATCATGACATACAGATCGCCCTTGCCGGATTTGTGCACCGGGCCACTGGCACCGACGATGTCACCGATATCCCAGCTCTTGATGTCCTCGAGCAGCGCTTCCGGCAGGCCCTTCTTGTCGACGTAGAGCTGAATCTGACCGGAGACTTCCTGCAGCACGATGAAGGGGCCACGTTTGCGCATGATACGCCCGGCGACGGCGGCCTTGCGGTCCAGCGTCTCCAGCTCGGCCTTGTCCTTCTCGCCCAGCTCTTCCATCAGGTCAGCGGCGAGGCTGTCGCGACGGAAATCATTCGGGAAGGCACTCTTGCCTTCGGCGGCGGCCTGCTCGCGGCGGGCGTTCAGCTTGGCGCGACGTTCGGCGATCAGGCGGTTCTCTTCCTGAGCCTGCTCGGCGGCCTGCTGCTCATCAATGGCGGGGGTCTGCTCTGTCGACATGGAGGGGCCTGTCTCGTGTCAAAGGGTCATGGCCTGGGCCACGACAGATCATGGTCAGCCTGACGATTGTGACCATCAGGGCTGACCGCGATACGGGGATTCGTGGCCTCCGCCGGCGAGACCGGCGGAGGCGAATAGGCGCTGGGCCGCGAGGGTACTCGCGCTCAGAGCCCCATCTTGAGGCTGGCGACGATGAAGTCATCGAGGTCGCCGTCGAGCACCTTGTCACAGTTGCTCGACTGGACGCTGGTCCGCAGGTCCTTGATGCGCTGGTCATCGAGGACGTAGGAGCGGATCTGGCTACCCCAGCCGATATCGGACTTGGAGTCCTCGAGTTCCTGCTTGGCGGCGTTGCGCTTCTGCATCTCGGCTTCGTAGATACGCGCCTTCAGCATCTTCATGGCGCGGTCACGGTTGGAGTGCTGGCTACGCTCGGTCTGGCAGGCCGCCACGATGCCTGTCGGCACGTGGGTGATACGTACCGCGGAGTCGGTGGTGTTGACGTGCTGACCACCGGCGCCGGAGGAGCGATAGGTATCGGTGCGCAGGTCGGCCGGATTGATGTCGATCTCGATGTTGTCATCGATTTCCGGCGACACGAACACGGACGCGAACGAGGTGTGACGACGGCCGCCGGAGTCGAAGGGACTCTTGCGGACCAGACGGTGCACGCCAAGCTCGGTGCGCAACCAACCGAAGGCGTAATCACCCTCGACGTGGATGGTCGCGGACTTGATGCCGGCGACTTCACCGGCGCTCGCCTCGACGATCTCGGTCTTGAAACCGTGATGCTCGGCCCAGCGCAGGTACATGCGCAGCAACATGTTGCCCCAATCCTGCGCTTCGGTACCGCCGGAGCCTGCCTGGATGTCGAGGTAGGCGTTGTTGGCGTCCATCTCACCCGAGAACATGCGGCGGAACTCGAGCTTCTCGAGACTGGCCTTGAGCTGGTCCAGCTCGCGGACGACTTCGTCCACGGTGCCTTCATCCTCTTCCTCGACCGCCATTTCCAGCAGATCGGAGCAGTCGGACAGACCGTTGCTCATGTCGTCGAGGGTCTTGACGACCAGCTCCAGCGACGCACGTTCCTTGCCGAGCTTCTGCGCGTAGTCCGGGTCATTCCAGACATCCGGATTCTCGAGCTCGCGAGTGACTTCCTCTAGCCGATCCTGCTTTTCGGCATAGTCAAAGGTACCCCCTCAGGACTTCTGCCCTTTCGGACAGGTCCTTGATGAGGTTGGTGATCGGATTGATCTCTTGCATGGTCGTCCTGTCTTGAGGCGATGATGCGTGAATGGGTGCGCGGCGATCCTGTCGCAAGCGACGGGCTCCGCCACATGCCACCCCAGGGTGCATGTGCAGATCGACAGCGCGCAAAGCCCGATATTGTAGCCATTTCCCGGCGTGGCGACCATGCCCGGCCCATCATCCGTGGCCAGCGGGCAAGCGGCGGCTCTCGGCTGTCAGGCATGCCACCCATCAGCGGGCAGGCGACGAATACGACCAAAGTCATTCAAAGGCCCGTCAGCCCCGAATGGCCCGAGTTTCCACGCCTTGCATGACGTTTATCGAATGCATGCATAAGCCATCCATTTTTTAACATGGACAGCGGGCAGGAAAAGATTCGATGGTAGAAGGCGACACTCGTATTACCCCTAACAACAATAGCGAGCTTCCCTATCATGGCACGACTGCACTCCCCCTCTCACACCCCGGTGCTCCCCGGACGCTTCGCGCTCAAACGCCTGGCAGGCTCTCTGCTGCTGGCCGGGGGCATCGTCGCCTCCCAGGGCATCATGGCCGACACGCTCAAGCTGGCGATCATGGGCGAACCGGCCTCGCTGGACCCGCAGCAGATCTCCGGCACCTGGGAAAATGACGTGGTAGGCGATCTCTTCGAGGGACTGGTCACCGAAGCGGCCGATGGCGAGCGCATCCCCGGCGCGGCCGAGTCGTGGCAGATTTCCGACGATGGCAAGACCTACACCTTCACGCTGCGCGAGAACGGCAAGTGGTCAGACGGTGAGCCGGTGACCGCCGAGGACTTCGTGTACGCGCTCAAGCGCATCATGACGCCGGAAAATGCCTCGGATTACGCCTACATCCTGTATCCGATCAAGAACGCCAAGGCCATCAACAGTGGCGAAGCCGAGCCGGACACCCTCGGCGTGCGTGCCGTGGATGATCACACCCTCGAGATCACCCTCGAGCGCCCGACGCCCTACTTCCTGGATCAGCTGTCGCACTACACCGCCTACCCGCTGCCGAAACATGTGGTGGAGAAGTACGGCAAGGACTGGACCGACCCCGGCAAGATGGTCTCCAACGGTGCCTTCGAGCTGAGCGAGTGGCAGCCGCAGACCCGCATCGTCGCGCTCAAGAATCCTGAGTTCCACGATGCCAATGAGGTCGCGCTGGATGAGGTGATCTACTACCCCATCGAGGAGCGCAACAGCGCCCTGAAGCGCTTCCGCGCCGGCGAGATCGACATCGCGCGCGAATTCCCGACCCAGCAATACGGCTGGCTGAAGGACAACCTGCCGGACGCCACCCACGTCGCGCCCTACCTGGGCATCTACTACTACGTGCTCAACTCGCGCGATGGCCATGCCACGGCAGACCCGCGCGTGCGCGAGGCGCTCAACCTCTCCATCCGTCGCAACATCATCACCGACAAGATTCTCGGCACCGGCGAAGTGCCGGCCTACAGCTTCGTGCCCACCGGCGTGAACCATTACGACATCCAGGAGATGGCCTTCAAGGACATGTCGATGGATGAGCGCATGCAGAAGGCCAGGTCCCTGATGGAAGACGCCGGCTACGGTCCGGACAACCCGCTGGAGCTGACCCTGCGCTACAACACCAGCGAAGACCACAAGAAGGTGGCCATCGCCGCCGCCGCGATGTGGAAGCCGCTGGGCGTGAAGGTCAATCTGCTGAACGCCGAAGTCGCGGTGCACTACGAGGACATGCGCCAGGGCAAGTTCGATGTCGGCCGCGCCGGCTGGATCGGCGACTACAACGACGCCCAGAACTTCCTCAACCTGCTGGAAAGCGGCGTGCCCAATAACTACGGCGCCTATTCCAACAGTGCGCTGGATGACGACATGCACAAGGCTGCCAATACGCTCGACATAGAGGATCGCGAGGCGCTGATGCAGGACGCCGAGCGCAAGGCGCTGGATGACTACGCCGTGCTGCCGATCTACTACTACGTGTCGCGCAATCTGGTGAACCCCAAGCTCAGCGGCTGGAAGAACAACATCGAGGATACTCACCGCTCGCGCTGGGTCTCGTTCTCCGAGTGAGGCGAGCCCTGTGAGCCTCTGACCCGGCTCGCCGCTCTCTAGATCGTCATGGGTCCACGCTCGTGTCCGTCAGGGCAGGAGCGTGGCATCTGCCAAGGATGGCACCAGAAGATGACGTCGCGCCCCACGGGCGTGACAAGGAGTTCATGCATGTCCCCCACCTCACCGATGCAATGCGCGGCAAGCCTCAGCGCAGGCCTGCTGCTGTCCGCTCTTCCCCTCTCCCTTGGCGCTTCCGGCAGCGTCATGGCCGCAGCATCCACGAGCCAGAGCGAGCAGATCCTGCGTATCGCCAATGGCGCCGAGCCCGGCTCGCTGGACCCGCAACAGACCAACGGCACCTGGGAGACACGCATCACGCGTGATCTGTTCGAGCCGCTGATCGCCTACTCCGCCGACGGCGAGCTGACTCCCGGGCTGGCAGAGCGCTGGGAGTCGTCCGCCGATGGGCTGAGCTGGACCTTTCATCTGCGCGAGGGGCTCGAATGGTCAGACGGCACGCCGCTGACCGCCGAGGATGCCGTCTTCGCGCTGCGCCGCCTGCTGACACCCGCCACCGCGGCCCACAACGCCACGCTCTACTACCCGATCGTCAATGCCCGCGCGGTGAATACCGGTGCGCTGGCACCGGATCAACTCGGCGTGGCCGCACCGGATGCGCGCACGCTTACCATCACTCTCAGCCACCCTTCGGCGACGCTGGAGCAGACGCTGGCGATGAGCGAAGCCGCTCCGCTGCCACGCCATGTGATCGCGGCCAAGGGCGCTGACTGGACGCGGCCGGCCAACATGGCCACCTCGGGCGCCTTCGTGCTCAAGACCTGGTCGCCCCAGGCCGAGATTCGCCTGACGCCCAATCCGCGCTATCACGCGGCGGACACGGTCGCGCTCGATGAGGTGGTCTACCTGCCCATCGAGGAGAGTCATGCCGCGCTCAATCGCTTCCGCGCCGGCGAAGTCGAGATCGCCTACGGTGTGCCCGCCAGCCATTACACCTGGATCCAGGACAATCTGGCCGCTGCCCTGCAGACCTACCCGATCCTCGGCGAGTACTTCTATGTCTTCAATCTGCGTGATGGCTCGCCGGTGGCCGACCCGCGCATTCGTCGCGCGCTGAATCTGGCCACGCGCCGTGAGGTGATCACCGAGCGCATTCTCGGCATGGGCCAGATTCCCTCCTGGCACTTCGTGCCGAAGGCATTGGGTGAGCATCAGGGCGCGCGCTTCGACTTCGCTGACTGGTCGATGGACAGGCGCATGGCGAAGGCGCGTGAGCTGATGGCAGACGCGGGCTACGGCCCGGATACCCCGCTTGAGCTGACCCTGCGCTACAACACCCTGGAAGACCACAAGAAGATCGCCGTGGCCCTGGGGGCGATGTGGAAACCGCTGGGCGTGAAGGTGACGCTGACCAACACCGAGGCCGCGGTGCATTACCGCGATCTGGCGCTGGGCGATTTCGAGGTCGGCCGTTACGGCATGATCGCCACCATCGCCGATGCCTACGACTTCCTGAACGCCTTCAGCAGCGACAACACCTCCAACGCGCCCGGGCTCAGCTCGCCGACCTACGATGCGCTGATCGAGGCGGCGGCGCGTGAAGGAGATGTCGGCACCCGCCAGCGCCAGCTCCACGACGCCGAGCAGTATCTGCTCGACAACGATGTGGTGCTGCCGCTCTACGACTATGTCACCTCCAGCCTGGTCGACCCCGCCATCAGCGGCTGGGCGCCCAATGCGCTGGACGTGCACCCGAGTCGCTATCTGCAGCTCGATACCTCGCACTGACAGACAACAGTCACCAATAACAACGACACACCCGGGCAGCGGCCCGGACGGAGCACTGGATGCTGAGCTACACCCTCAAACGGTTGCTGCAGGCGATTCCCACCCTGCTGATCGTGATCACCCTGTCGTTCTTCCTGATGCGGGTCGCCCCGGGCGGCCCCTTCGATGGCGAGCGCCGCCTGCCCCCGGAAATCGAGCAGAACCTGCGCGCGGCCTATCACCTGGATGAGCCATTGCCGATGCAGTATCTGCGCTATCTGGGCGATCTGGTGCAGGGCGATCTCGGCCCGTCCTTCAAGTACAAGGACTTCGATGTCAGCGAGCTGATCAGCCAGGGCTTCCCGGCCAGTCTGGAGCTGGGCATGTGGGCGATTCTGGCCGCGCTGCTGATCGGGGTGCCGCTGGGGGTGATCGCGGCCATCCGGCGCAACTCGACGGCAGATTACGTGGTGATGAGTACTGCGCTGGCGGGGATCGCGGTGCCCAACTTCGTGATCGCCCCGCTGCTGGCGCTGGTGTTCGGCGTGCTGCTCGGCTGGTTGCCGGCCGGCGGTTGGAACGGTGGCGCCTGGCAGAACCTGCTGCTGCCGGTGGTGGCGCTCTCCATCCAGCAGATCGCCTACATCGCCCGCATGATGCGCGCCAGCATGATCGAGGTGCTCGGCAGTCACTACATCCGCACCGCCCGCGCCAAGGGCCTGGGCGAGTGGAAGGTGATTCTGCGCCATGCATTGCGACCGGCGATGCTACCGGTGGTCTCCTACCTCGGCCCGGCCATCGCCGGCATCATCACCGGCTCGGTGGTGATCGAGCAGATCTTCGGCATTCCCGGCATCGGGCGCTATTTCGTGCAGGGTGCGCTCAATCGTGACTACACCCTGGTGATGGGTACGGTGGTCTTCTATGGCGCCTTGATCCTGCTGCTCAACCTGATCGTCGATCTGCTCTACAGCATGCTCGACCCGCAGATCCGCTACGACGACTGACCCGAGGCCCTGACATGTCACAGACAACTCCCGCTCCCCACGGCACCGGCGGTGCCAGCGCCTTCGATGGCCAGCCCCCTGCCGCGCCGGCAGGCGACAGCCTGACCCGCGACGCCTGGCGTCGTCTCAAGCAGAACCGCGCTGCCATGTGCAGCCTGGTGGTGATGGCCGTCATCGTGCTGGCCTGTCTGATCGGCCCGTGGCTGACGCCCTTCGAACTCGATGAAGTCGACTGGAACGCCATCGGCACCGGTCCGGACCTGGCCTCCGGCCACGTCTTCGGCACCGACGTCAACGGCCGCGACCTGCTGACCCGCACCCTGCATGGCGGCCAGATCTCGCTGTCGGTGGCGCTGGTCGCCACCTTCGTCAGCCTGGTGATCGGCGTGCTCTACGGCGCCGTCTCCGGCTACTTCGGCGGACGTACCGACAACCTGATGATGCGCTTCGTCGACATCATGTATTCGCTGCCGTTCATGTTCCTGGTGATCCTGCTGATGGTGGTGTTCGGTCGCAACATCTTCCTGATCTACGCCGCCATCGGCGCGGTGGAGTGGCTGGACATGTCGCGCATCGTGCGCGGCCAGGTGCTGGCACTCAAGAAGCGCGAATTCGTCGAGGCGGCGCATGCGCTGGGGGTGCGCGACCTGCAGGTGGTCACCCGCCACCTGATCCCCAATGCGCTGGGGCCGGTGATCGTCTACGTCACGCTGACGGTGCCCAAGGTCATCCTGCTGGAAAGCTTCCTGTCGTTCCTCGGCCTCGGCGTGCAGGAACCGCTGACCTCATGGGGCGTGTTGATCTCCGAAGGCAAGGACATGATGGAGACCGCACCCTGGATGCTGCTGGTGCCCTCGGCCTTCCTCGCCGCGACCCTGTTCTGCCTCAACTTCCTCGGCGATGGGCTGCGTGATGCCCTCGACCCCAAGACTCGCTGAACCGGAGCGCTGATCATGACTTCTTCACCCTCTACCTCCGGCACCTCCTCCAGCTTGCCGCCAGCACGCAACGCCGCCGACCAGGCACGCGCCGACACCCTGACTCGCCTGGGACTGACGGCCGAGGCGCCGGGCACGCCGCCGCTGATGGAGATCGATGACCTCAAGGTCGACTTCCAGTTGCCGGATGGCGCGGTACCCGCCGTCAAGGGCGTCAGCTTCACCCTCAACAAGGGCGAGACGCTGGCGCTGGTCGGCGAGTCCGGCTCCGGCAAGTCGGTCACGTCCACCGCCATCCTGCGCCTGCTGCCGGAACTCGCCGAGATCAAGGGTGCCATCCGCCTGCGCGGCGAAGACCTGCTGAGTGCCTCGACGCGTCGCATGCGCGAGCTGCGCGGCAACCGCATCGCCACCGTCTTCCAGGAGCCGATGACCTCGCTCAACCCGCTGCACCGCATCGGGCGCCAGATCATCGAGGTACTGGCGCTGCATCGTGACCTCAAGGGCCGCGCGGCTCGCCACAAGGCGCTGGAACTGCTCGAGCAGGTCGGCATCCCGGAGCCGGCACGGCGTATCGACAGCTATCCCCATGAGCTGTCCGGTGGCCAGCGTCAGCGCGTGATGATCGCCATCGCGCTGGCCTGCGAGCCGGACCTGCTGATCGCCGATGAGCCGACCACCGCGCTGGATGTCACGGTGCAGGCGCAGATCCTGCGGTTGCTCAAGTCGCTGCAGCAGCGCTACGGCATGGCGATCCTGTTCATCACCCACGACCTGAGCATCGTGCGCCACTTCGCGGACCGCGTCTGCGTGATGCGTCACGGCGAGCTGCTGGAAACTGGCGCCACCCACGACGTCTTCGAGAGCCCGCAGCACGCCTACACCCGCATGCTGATCGATGCCGAACCGGCCGGTGAGAAAGCACCGGTGGCCGCGGATGCACCGGTGCTGCTGTCGGCGCGCGATGTGCGTGTCAGTTTCACCATCAAGCGTCCACTGTTCGGGCCCAAGGTCGCCTTCGAGGCGGTGCGCGGCATCGATCTCGAGGTGCGACGCGGCCAGACCATCGGCATCGTCGGCGAGTCCGGCTCCGGCAAGTCGACGCTGGGTCGCGCCCTGCTGCGCCTGCTCAAGAGCCAGGGCCAGATCAGCTTCGATGGCGTCGATATCATGCCGCTGGACAAGTCGGGCATGCGCCCCTTGCGCTCGCGCATGCAGGTCGTCTTCCAGGACCCCTTCGGCTCCCTGTCGCCGCGCCTGACCGTGGGCGAGATCATCAGCGAAGGCCTGCGCATGCATCACCCCGAGCTCAATCGCGCCCAGCGCGATGCGCGGGTCTGCGACGCCCTGAGCGAGGTCAGCCTCGACCCCGGCATGCGCAATCGCTATCCGCATGAATTCTCCGGTGGTCAGCGCCAGCGCATCGCCATCGCCCGCGCCCTGGTGCTCAAGCCGGAATTCCTGCTGCTGGACGAGCCGACCTCGGCGCTGGACCGCTCGGTACAGGTCACGGTGATCGACCTGCTGCGCGACCTGCAGGCGCGCCATGGCCTGACCTATCTGTTCATCAGCCATGACCTGGCGGTCGTGCGTGCGCTGTCAGACCACCTCATCGTGATGAAGGAAGGCGAGGTGGTGGAAAGCGGCAGCACCCACGCCATCTTCGAGGCACCCCGTGAGCGTTATACGCGTGAATTGATGCAGGCTGCCTTCGCCCCGGACCTGGGACAGACGCACCACTGACCCCCTGAAAAGACGACATGACTGATGGGCGCTGCGGCGCCCATCAAGACCCCGCTTTGCCTGAGAAAAGGCGCAGGGCCTAATCACTGCCTGCTTGAAGGGTGGCGATGAGCGCCCGGCCTCGCCCCGGGCAAGGGCAGCCGAGTCGCTCACACAAATCGACATTGGCTGCCAACCGGGTGCTTGCACCCGACCGAGGCCGGAGCAGGACGCTCCGGCATGACCCACACCGATGGAAAGACATGCACAGGATGACGATGCAACCTACAACAACAGCCAGCATCCCCCTTCACACTCACTCACGACTGCGTCACGCGATTGGCGCAGCCCTGCTCGGTACGGGACTGCTGAGCATGAGCCCCATGGCCCAGGCCATCGAGGTCTACAAGACGGATACCGACCGCGTCGAGTTCAGTGGCCGCCTGGCGGCGTTTGCCGTGATCCAGGATGGCGCACACGACGAGATCTACAACGGCGGCTCGCGGGTGCGCCTGATCCACGAGCATCAGTTCGAGCAGGGCTGGAGCTCCATCATCCGCGCCGAATGGGGCTTCGATCCCTGGTTCAAGGACGGCACCGATGCTCACTACAAGCGCATGCTCTATGCCGGAGCGGCCCACGAGAAATGGGGCAGCTTCACGGTCGGCAAGCAGTATGGCCCCTGGTACGACATGGTGGCCGTCAACACCGACTGGTTCTGGATCAATGGTGGCGAGGCGTCCGGCACCTTCGAAGGCCGCAGCGGTGACGGCGGCCTGCATGGCACGGGGCGGCCGGACAACTCGCTCTACTGGAAGAAGAGCTTCGACGACGTTACTGTCGGCCTGCTCTACCAGCTCGGCCATGATGGCCAGCACAGCAACGAGACCTCACTCTTCGAGGATGGCGTCTTCACCACCGAGACCGAGTATTCGGGGTATGAGCGTGACTACAGCTATGAAGCCGCGCTCAACTGGCACCCGAACGAGGACTTCACGGTGGGCGGGGTCTTCCACCATACGGAGCTGAGCGACTACGAGAGCGGCAACAGCGAGAACGGCGATATCGATGCCTGGCTGCTCGGCGGTCACTGGTCACCGGGCAACTGGTACATCGCCCTCGTCGGCGGGGAATATCGCAACCACATCGCCGGCAGCACCCTGGACTCCTCGGAAAGCTTCGTCGACAAGGCGCGCGGCGCGGAATTCGTGGTCAACTACAAGTTCAAGGAGGTCATCTGGGGCGATGACAGTGTCGAGCTCTACGGTGGCTTGAATCACCTGGAGGACGCCGACAGCGAAGCACGCTACGCCTATCAGATTCTGGGCGCGGCCTGGCGGGTCAAGGACCTGACGCTGGCCACCGAGTATCGCTTTGACAACAGCCGCCAGTCAGACGGCAGCGAGTACAGCGCCGACCGCGACCAGCTGATGTTCCTGGCGCGTTACGACTTCTGATCGTCATGTCTGACGCTGGTGACGGTTCGCCAATGCTCGCGCTGAGGCGATAGTTCCCCCTTGCCTGATGAACCCGGCAGGGATGACAAAAAAACGCCCGGTCATATGACCGGGCGTTTTTTTGTCGGTTGTATCGGTTGTCCCGAGATCAGCTCAGCGTTTCAGCCGCTGACGTGCTCAGAAGCGATAGGTCGCGCCGAGACCGAAGCCATGCGCTTCATTCTCGTAATCGGCTTCATAGGTGCCACGGTTGGGCTCGCTCAGGCTGACGGTGGCCGTCTCTTCCCACAGGTAGGTGTAGGCCATGTCGATGGTCAGCTCCGGCATCGGCGTCCAGCCGGCCCCCAGCGAGAAGATGGTGCGATCACCGGACGGGATACGCGCGCTGCGATGCTCATCCACGGTCGGGCTGTCATCGAAGGCCATGCCGGTGCGCAGCACCCACTGCGGATTGAGCTGATAGCTCAGACCCACCGCGTACTGCCAGCTGTCTTCGTAGCCCTGCTCCTCGACGATGTCGTTCATGTTGTCGACTTCCACCGCGATCTCATCGAAGCGGCTCCAGTGCACCCAGGTCACACCCGCCATCAGCGTCCAGCGATCATCCAGCTTGTGCGTCACGGAGAAGTCGATGCTTTCCGGCAGGGTCACGTCCAGCGACGCATCCTGCTCGGTATTCGCGAAGCCCGTGCCAGTGAAGACATTGTTGTACTTGGCCTCGCCTTCCAGGCTGTAATCCACCTTGGAGCGATAGGACAGACCGAGACGGGTGCTTTCCACCGGCTGGAAGATGACCCCGACGTTGTAGCCCCAAGCGGCATCGTCGCCCTTGATCTTGACCTTGCCATCGCCTGTGCCAGCATCGAGAGTATTCGACGTCAGCTCACCCTTGACGCTGTTGTAGGTCACACCGGCGCCGATGGCCCATTTGTCATTGATGCGGTAGGAGATGGTCGGCTGGGCGGTGACCACCTCGACTTCACTGTAATTGGCGAAATAGCGGCCGCGGAAATCAGAACCATAATCGGTGATCACACCAAAGGGCGCGTAGACCCCGAAGCCCAGTGCTACCCGGTCGTTCATCGGCTGCACGTAATAGAAGGAAGGCACTGCCGCCCCTGGCACCATGTCACCGTCATCTCCGCCAGAGACTGGCCGACCGAGTGCATCATTCGCGCTGGCGACATCAATATCGGTATTGACGTCCAGATAGGTCACACCGCCGGTGATCTGGGCACGATCCAGGAAAGACATGCCGGCCGGATTGCCGAATACGGTGGAGGCATCATTGGCATTCGAGGCGCGCCCGGCGAAGGAGGTGCCCTGGGTGCTGACACTCTGCTCGTTCAGCTGGAAGGCCCCCGCGTGAACGCCACCGGCATAAGCCGTGGCTACCGTTGCCAGAGCGACCCCGAGGGTGAGTTTGTTCATCTTGTTTTTCATTATGGATGGCGTCCCATTGCAGGTGGCTGGAGAGCTGCATGTTGTTGTTATCGTTCGTTGATGCATAGCCCTGTCACTTACGTTTTGGGCGAGTCGATCGCTCAAGTCAAGGGCGAACGTTTGTTTGAATAGGGAGATTTCTAGTATTCAGGGAACTTTCATTCATGTCTGCACTGTCTCGTGCTGCTAAGCCCATGACCTGACGACGATTTAGTGCCTTGTCGCCAGCGTTTAAAACACGACAACCTCCTCTGCTCCCCCCTCTAGCCTATTGGTCGAACATCAGCTTTTTCGTATGTATCGGCTCGCTTGACCTATGTGCAACACATAAGTCTTACACTGATGATCAGTCACGGAACATTGGCTGCCGACAGACCTTCAGGGCAGCCGAATGCTCTCTCCGCCACTCTTGATCACCAGGAGATGATGCAATGAAAGTCGCTGAGCTGGCCCGCGCGGGGGGCGTCACCGCCGAAACCGTTCGCCATTACACGCGCCAGGGGCTGATCACGGCCCGACGTGATCCCGTCAACAACTACCAGCGCTTCGATGAGCAGGCGCTGGTACGCCTCAAATTCATCAGTCAGGCACGCCAGCTGGGCTTCAGCCTTGCCGACATCAAACAGATTCTCGAGCAGGCGGACCAGCACGACTCGCCGTGCCCGCTGGTTCGTGACCTGCTGCGACAGCACCTGCCGAGAGTGCGCGAGCGCATTCGTGAGCTGGAAGCCCTCGCAGAGCGCATGGAGCATGCGCTGGATTGCTGGCAGGACCTGCCGGATGGCGTGCCGGACGGCAACAGCGTGTGCTGTCTGATCGAAGGCTTTCCGCAGGACGTGCCCGACACCGCTTCCACCTCCAAACGCCGCGACGGGGGGCAATCATGACGACCACATCACTTCCCGAGACACGCCTTCTGCAGGCGCCAGGCATCCATTGTCAGGGCTGTGTCAGCAGGATTCGTCGTGCCGTGCAGGCGCAGGACCCGCAGGCCGAGTTGCTCGGCGCGCCTGACGCAGAGCTGTTGCTGATGCACAGCCAGCTGTCATCCACGGCACTGCAGGAAGTCGCGGACGACTGCGGCTACCCCCTCAAGGAAGAAGCCCTGCCGGAACGCGCCCATCACGATCTGTCGGTGTACGGCATGCACTACCAGAAATGCGTCGCCAGATTGCGCGAGGCCATCCAGCACTGGGATGACACCGCGCAAGTCAGTGGCACGCCGAAAGAAGACACTCTCGACGTGGACACCTGTCTGCCGCGCGGGCTGCTCGAGAGAATCATCCTCGAGACGGACTATTCGCTTGAGGCCCCCGCCGAGGCGGCTGAAGCTCAAGCCGCGCCGGCTGCTGATACGCCGGTCGTTGCGAGCAAGTCAGGCGCTGCGAACGCGTCAGGTACTGCAAACAAGACAGCGACTGCGAGCCAGCCAGCCGATAGCGCAAACGCCGAGTTCTCGCTGTCCGGCGTCACCTGCGCCAGCTGCGTGGCGACGATCCAGAAGGCACTGGATGGCCTGGATGGAGTTCAGCAGGCGCAGGTCAACTTCGCCTCACGCACCGCCCAGGTCACGAGCCGCCTCACTCCCGACGAGATCGTCTCGGCCATCGAAGGTGTCGGCTACGGGGCGAGCCTGGTGGAAGACGCGCAGGCCGGTGAGCTGCAACAGCAAGAGGACGCCGATCAGGAATATCGCTCTCGTGTCCGTGACAGCGTGCTGTCACTGGGCATCGGCATCCCCCTGATGATCAGCATGTTCTTCCATCAGCCCGGCTTCGAGGGGCTCGAGCGCGGGGTGTGGCTGGCGATCGGCGTCGCCGTGCTGGGCGTGCTCGCCACGGCAGGACGCAACTTCTTCACCAGCGCCTGGAAGGCCTTCACGCACCATCAGGCCAACATGGATACGCTGGTGGCGCTCGGTACCGGGGCGGCATGGATCTACTCCATGGGCGTGCTGCTGTTTCCCGACAGCGTGCCCCCGGCGGCGCGCGGGCTCTACTTTGAAGCCTCGACCATGATCATCGGCTTGATCAGCCTGGGGCAGGCGCTGGAAGTCCGCGCCCGCGGCCGCACTCAGCAGGCGCTGCGCGCGCTGCTGGATCTGCAGACCCGCACGGCCCGCGTGATCCGCGACGGTGAAGAGCGCGAGATCGATATCAACGAGGTCCGCAGCGGGGACCAGGTGCGCATTCGCCCCGGTGAGCGCATCCCGGTGGATGGCAGGGTCATCGAGGGCCAGAGCCACATCGATGAATCGATGCTCAGCGGTGAGCCACTGCCCGTGTCACGCGGTATTGGCGACGAGGTAGCCGCCGGTACGCTCAATACGCGTGGCAGCCTGGTCTTCGAGGTCGAGCGCGTCGGTAGCGAGACGCGCCTGGGACGCATCATCAGCCAGGTGCGTCAGGCGCAGAATTCGCGCCCGCCGATCGGCCGGCTGGCTGACACCATCTCCGGCGTGTTCGTGCCCAGCGTGATGATCATTGCCATCATCGCGGCGCTGGCGTGGTTCAACTTCGGGCCTGCGCCGACCGGCGTGCATATGCTGGTGGTCGCGACGGCGGTACTCGTCATCGCCTGCCCGTGTGCGCTGGGTCTGGCGACGCCGATCTCGACCATGATCGGGGTCGGCAAGGCGGCGGAACATGGCGTACTGGTCCGCAGCGGTGAGGCACTGCAGACCGCCAGTCGTTTGACCGCGCTGGTGGTCGACAAGACCGGCACCCTGACGCGCGGCAAGCCGGAGGTCACCGAGGTCTCGCTCCTCGAAGGGGAAGACGAGGAAGCCGTGCTGGATGCAGCATATGCACTGGAGCGGGGCTCAGAGCACCCGCTGGCCGCGGCGCTGCTGGCACATATCGAAGCCAGACGCCCCGAAGCCTCGCGCAGCAAGGCCTTCCATGACTACCAGACCATCAGCGGGCGCGGCATTCAGGCCCAGGACGATGCAGGGCGCACCTGGCGCATGGGCAACGCTGCCATGCTGGAAGAGGCAGGTATCAGCCTGGTTCCTCTCAGCGAGCAGATCACGTCTCTAGAAGACAATGCGCGCACCTTGATCCTGATGGCTCGCGACGATGAATTGCTCGCCGTCTTCGGCCTGGCCGACCCGCTGCGTGACGATAGCCGCGATGCCATCGCTCGCCTGCATGCCATCGGCCTCAAGGTGATCATGCTGACCGGTGACAACCCTCACACGGCAGCGGCCGTGGCGCGCGAGACCGGTATCGATGATTACCGTGCCGGCGTCTCACCGGATGACAAGCACGATGAGATCGCGCGGCTGCAGCAGGAAGGTCACGTAGTGGGAATGGTCGGCGATGGCATCAATGATGCGCCGGCGCTGGCGCTGGCCGATGTCGGCTTCGCGATGGGCGAAGGTACCGATGTCGCCATCGAGACCGCCGGTATCACGTTGATGCAGCCGTCGCTGGGCGGGGTCGCGGATGCGATCGCGATCAGCCAGGCCACCCTGCGCAACATCAAGCAGAACCTGGTGGGGGCCTTCGGCTACAACCTGATCGGCATCCCGATTGCCGCAGGCATCCTCTACCCCTTCACGGGCATGTTGCTGTCGCCGGTCATCGCGGGACTGGCCATGTCCCTGTCCTCGGTCACCGTCGTGACCAATGCCAATCGTCTGCGTCGCTATACGCCCCCGAACGCAGCTGGATCCGCAACGAGTAACCCCGAGAATACCGCCACCACCTCACAAGGAGCGTCAGCATGATCTGCATGGCCATCAATCTGCTAGGGCTCGGCCTGATCGCCGCCATTGTCTGGTGGTTCTGGCTCGCCAAGTCATGAAACACACTCCAGGCCTTGCTCTGTAGTCCCTGAAATAGAGCAAGCTGATCGCACAAGACAATCGCGCAAGATCATCAACTCAAAGCCCTGTCACATCCTGTGTGGCAGGGCTTTTTTCGTGACTGTTTCCTGATCAAAAGCGCACCAGACGGCTCTCGCAAGACTCGCAACGATAGCGCTCATGACATGCCGTCCTGCGGCTCCGAGACCTGGGTCACCCGGCAAGTCCACTGGGGGGAAAGCAGCTGTCGCGAGGTCTTGTGGATAGCTCCTGCACTGCCGAATCTTGAGTTTTCCACAGCCGCTTTGCTCTTCTTTACCCCGCGTGCCTCTTCTTTATCCCGCTTGATCAAGGTGCCGAGAATGCAAAAACGCCCCTGCCACATCGGTGACAGGGGCGTTTCCTTTGGTCTTCTTTCTGCACAGCGTCTCTACTGACGTCTCTATGCGCGCCTTTCCACACATGTCACACATGGCTTCTCCCACGCATGACCTTCGCGCCTATGATTTTTCCTGCGCACAAAGAGAACCGCCCCTGCAGCAAGGCTACAGGGGCGGTTCAGTATAAGTGCCTGACGAGCTTTTCATGACTGTCGTGGGGCGGCCATCCGCGACTCTTGCAGGGAGAAACCCTACCTGGCGGATCTATCACACCAATGATCTAGCAGCTTTCATCAGCAATTCTCGGCACATTTTGCTTGCACGAGGCTTTTCTTTTGCGCCAATTTTTCCTGCGCACAAAGAGAACCGCCCCTGCAGCAAGGCTACAGGGGCGGTTCGGGATAAGTGCCTGACGATGACCTACTCTCACATGGAGAAACTCCACACTACCATCGGCGCTAAGCGGTTTCACTTCCGAGTTCGGCATGGGATCGGGTGGTTCACGCTCGCTATGGTCGTCAGGCGAAACGGTGGCATCTTGCGATGCCTGAGTCTCGAGGCTTGTGGCCTCGTGACTCGCAATATGAATCATGCTGACCGATATGTCTCGATCCTGTCGCAATCCCGGAGTTTGCCTGCGCAAACCCCTTGGGTGTTATATGGTCAAGCCTCACGGGCAATTAGTACTGGTTAGCTCAACACATTGCTGTGCTTCCACACCCAGCCTATCAACCTTGTAGTCTTCAAGGGCCCTTCAGGAGGCGCAAGGCCTCAGGGAAGTCTCATCTTGAAGGGGGCTTCCCGCTTAGATGCTTTCAGCGGTTATCCCGTCCGAACGTAGCTACCGGGCAATGCCATTGGCATGACAACCCGAACACCAGAGGTTCGTCCACTCCGGTCCTCTCGTACTAGGAGCAGCTCTTCTCAAACTTCCGACGCCCACGGCAGATAGGGACCGAACTGTCTCACGACGTTCTAAACCCAGCTCGCGTACCACTTTAAATGGCGAACAGCCATACCCTTGGGACCGACTTCAGCCCCAGGATGTGATGAGCCGACATCGAGGTGCCAAACACCGCCGTCGATGTGAACTCTTGGGCGGTATCAGCCTGTTATCCCCGGAGTACCTTTTATCCGTTGAGCGATGGCCCTTCCATACAGAACCACCGGATCACTAGAACCTACTTTCGTACCTGCTCGACGTGTCTGTCTCGCAGTCAAGCACCCTTATGCTCTTGCACTCAATGCACGATTTCCAACCGTGCTGAGGGTACCTTCGTGCTCCTCCGTTACTCTTTAGGAGGAGACCGCCCCAGTCAAACTACCCACCATACACTGTCCTCGATCCGGATAACGGACCTGAGTTAGAACGCCAATGATGTCAGGCTGGTATTTCAAGGTTGGCTCCACCGCATCTGGCGACGTGGTTTCAAAGCCTCCCAGCTATCCTACACAGACAACATCAGCATCCAGTGTAAAGCTATAGTAAAGGTTCACGGGGTCTTTCCGTCTAGCCGCGGGTACACAGCATCTTCACTGCGATTTCAATTTCACTGAGTCTCGGGTGGAGACAGCGTGGCCATCATTACGCCATTCGTGCAGGTCGGAACTTACCCGACAAGGAATTTCGCTACCTTAGGACCGTTATAGTTACGGCCGCCGTTTACCGGGGCTTCGATCAAGAGCTTCGCGTGAGCTAACCCCATCAATTAACCTTCCGGCACCGGGCAGGCGTCACACCCTATACGTCCGCTTGCGCGTTTGCAGAGTGCTGTGTTTTTAATAAACAGTTGCAGCCACCTGGTATCTTCGACCGGTAAGAGCTTACGGAGCAAGTCCTTCACTCGAACCGGTGCACCTTCTCCCGAAGTTACGGTGCCATTTTGCCTAGTTCCTTCACCCGAGTTCTCTCAAGCGCCTTGGTATTCTCTACCTGACCACCTGTGTCGGTTTGGGGTACGGTCGCATGTGATCTGAAGCTTAGAGGCTTTTCCTGGAAGCGTGGCATCGATGACTTCCTGACCGTGGTCAGTTCGTCTCGCATCTCGACCTCAGAGGAACCGGATTTGCCTGATTCCTCGGCCTACATGCTTTCACCAGGACAACCAACGCCTGGCTCACCTAGCCTTCTTCGTCCCCCCATCGCAACCACATCCGGTACGGGAATATTAACCCGTTTCCCATCGACTACGCGTTTCCGCCTCGCCTTAGGGGCCGACTCACTCTGCTCCGATTAACGTAGAACAGAAAACCTTGGTCTTCCGGCGGGGGAGTTTTTCACTCCCCTTATCGTTACTCATGTCAGCATTCGCACTCGTGATACCTCCAGCAGACTTCTCAATCCACCTTCATTGGCTTACACGACGCTCCTCTACCGCTCATCCAGAGGATGAACCCGTAGCTTCGGTACCTGATTTAGCCCCGTTATATCTTCCGCGCAGGCCGACTCGACTAGTGAGCTATTACGCTTTCTTTAAAGGATGGCTGCTTCTAAGCCAACCTCCTAGCTGTCTGAGCCTTCCCACATCGTTTCCCACTTAATCAGGATTTTGGGACCTTAGCTGACGGTCTGGGTTGTTTCCCTTTTCACAACGGACGTTAGCACCCGCTGTGTGTCTCCCACGCTGCACTCACTGGTATTCGGAGTTTGCCTCGGGTTGGTAAGTCGGGATGACCCCCTAGCCGAAACAGTGCTCTACCCCCAGCGGTGATACGTGAGGCGCTACCTAAATAGCTTTCGAGGAGAACCAGCTATCTCCGGGCTTGATTAGCCTTTCACTCCGATCCACAGCTCATCCCAGCATTTTTCAACATACTTGGGTTCGGGCCTCCAATTGATGTTACTCAATCTTCACCCTGGCCATGGATAGATCGCCCGGTTTCGGGTCTATACCCTGCGACTGGTCGCCCAGTTAAGACTCGGTTTCCCTACGCCTCCCCTATACGGTTAAGCTCGCCACAGAATATAAGTCGCTGACCCATTATACAAAAGGTACGCGGTCACACCACGAAGGTGCTCCCACTGCTTGTACGCATACGGTTTCAGGATCTATTTCACTCCCCTCGCCGGGGTTCTTTTCGCCTTTCCCTCACGGTACTGGTTCACTATCGGTCAGCCAGGAGTATTTAGCCTTGGAGGATGGTCCCCCCATGTTCAGTCAAGGTTTCTCGTGCCCCGACCTACTCGATTTCACGTGACTCAGACTTCGACTACGGGACTATCACCCTGTATCGTCAAGCTTCCCAGCTTGTTCGTCTGTCAGTTGTCACGCTTAAGGGCTGGTCCCCGTTCGCTCGCCGCTACTTGGGGAATCTCGGTTGATTTCTTTTCCTCCGGGTACTTAGATGTTTCAGTTCCCCGGGTTTGCCTCTATAGGTTATGTATTGGCCTATAGATACTCACCTGATGGTGAGTGGGTTTCCCCATTCGGAAATCGTTGGGTCGCAGGGTATTTGCCACCTCGCCAACGCTTATCGCAGGCTATCACGTCCTTCATCGCCTCTGGCTGCCAAGGCATCCACCGTATGCGCTTAATCGCTTGACCATATAACCCCAAGGGGTCTGTCAAGGATTACGAATCTGTCGGACCTCTCCGACATATCGTTTGATAGACATGCACTTGGCGCACATATCTATCGTCAGCATGATTCACATTGTTAAAGAGCGGCTGTTCAGAGAACAGTGAGAAGTCACACAACCTTCACGAGGAAGGCGATATGCTTGTCACTGTGGACTGTGCAGCGTTATCAGGTAGTAGAAGCTGAACCGGACTTTCATGGTGGAGCCAAGCGGGATCGAACCGCTGACCTCCTGCGTGCAAGGCAGGCGCTCTCCCAGCTGAGCTATGGCCCCAAAGTCGGCAAAACCGTGTCGACAAAAGCACGAAGCTTTTGGTGGGTCTGGGCAGATTTGAACTGCCGACCTCACCCTTATCAGGGGTGCGCTCTAACCAACTGAGCTACAGACCCGACACTACTACTCGATAAACTAACTTGATCAGGTAATTCGTTGTGAGCACTTGCCGCGAGCAGTAGACAGTGTCGATAAGGAGGTGATCCAGCCCCAGGTTCCCCTAGGGCTACCTTGTTACGACTTCACCCCAGTCATGAACCACACCGTGGTGATCGCCCTCCCGAAGGTTAGGCTAACCACTTCTGGTGCAGTCCACTCCCATGGTGTGACGGGCGGTGTGTACAAGGCCCGGGAACGTATTCACCGTGGCATTCTGATCCACGATTACTAGCGATTCCGACTTCATGGAGTCGAGTTGCAGACTCCAATCCGGACTGAGGCAAGCTTTATGGGATTGGCTCCACTTCGCAGTATTGCAACCCTTTGTACTTGCCATTGTAGCACGTGTGTAGCCCTACCCGTAAGGGCCATGATGACTTGACGTCGTCCCCACCTTCCTCCGGTTTGTCACCGGCAGTCTCCTTAGAGTTCCCGACATTACTCGCTGGCAAATAAGGATAGGGGTTGCGCTCGTTACGGGACTTAACCCAACATTTCACAACACGAGCTGACGACAGCCATGCAGCACCTGTCTCAGAGTTCCCGAAGGCACCAATCCATCTCTGGAAAGTCCTCTGGATGTCAAGGGTAGGTAAGGTTCTTCGCGTTGCATCGAATTAAACCACATGCTCCACCGCTTGTGCGGGCCCCCGTCAATTCATTTGAGTTTTAACCTTGCGGCCGTACTCCCCAGGCGGTCAACTTATTGCGTTAGCTGCGCCACTAAGTCCTCAAGGGACCCAACGGCTAGTTGACATCGTTTACGGCGTGGACTACCAGGGTATCTAATCCTGTTTGCTACCCACGCTTTCGCACCTCAGTGTCAGTGTCAGTCCAGAAGGCCGCCTTCGCCACTGGTATTCCTCCCGATCTCTACGCATTTCACCGCTACACCGGGAATTCTACCTTCCTCTCCTGCACTCTAGCCAAGCAGTTCCAGATGCCGTTCCCAGGTTGAGCCCGGGGCTTTCACACCTGGCTGACTTAGCCACCTACGCGCGCTTTACGCCCAGTAATTCCGATTAACGCTTGCACCCTCCGTATTACCGCGGCTGCTGGCACGGAGTTAGCCGGTGCTTCTTCTGCGAGTGATGTCTTTCCTCGGGAGTATTAATCCCAAGGCGTTCTTCCTCGCTGAAAGTGCTTTACAACCCGAAGGCCTTCTTCACACACGCGGCATGGCTGGATCAGGCTTTCGCCCATTGTCCAATATTCCCCACTGCTGCCTCCCGTAGGAGTCTGGGCCGTGTCTCAGTCCCAGTGTGGCTGATCATCCTCTCAGACCAGCTACGGATCGTCGCCTTGGTGAGCCATTACCTCACCAACAAGCTAATCCGACATGGGCTCATCCGATAGCGCAAGGTCCGAAGATCCCCTGCTTTCTCCCGTAGGACGTATGCGGTATTAGCCTGAGTTTCCCCAGGTTGTCCCCCACTATCGGGCAGATTCCCATGCATTACTCACCCGTCCGCCGCTCGACGCCTCCTAGCAAGCTAGGATCGTTTCCGCTCGACTTGCATGTGTTAAGCCTGCCGCCAGCGTTCAATCTGAGCCATGATCAAACTCTTCAGTTGAAAGCTTGATAGTCTGTTAAGCAGACCAAACTTGGTTCAGAGTCAAACTTCTCGTGAGAGGCTTGCTCCGATATTTGGTGACCTTGTCACCACTCATCGGCAAGCGCTCACACGAATTACCTGATCAAATTTTTAAAGAGCGTCGCTGTTAAGCGAGGAGGCATATTCTACCCGGAACGCTTGAGAAGTCAAGCACTTGATGATGAGTCAGTCGACTGCCTCTAAGCATCATCAAGCGGTGAGGAGCGTTGCTCGATCACCTGTTCCGTAAGGAGTGCGGCGTATTCTAGCGAATCGCCCGGAATTGTCAATCGATGATGTCGAAGCGGGCTTCAAAAACATCAAGAAAAACAATCACCTGCAAACCTCTTTCACCGCTGGTAACGCCATGCGTCCCCGGCAGCGGATGCGTACTTTACGCAGGAATCGGCTTGATGGCAAGGGCTTTTTGGCCAGATATCGCTATCAATTCAAACAAGCTCATGCAGGCACTGCGTGCTCCAGCATCAACTGCAGTGACTCTCTCCCCCGCCAGCGATTGCGCGACAACTTGTAAGCACACTTCAGAGAGGCCCCCACGCCAAATGCCGGTGATTCCCCCGGTGACAGCGCACGGAACCAGATCGCCTTGAGGCGTGTACGCCCGAGCGAGAGCTCCAATGACAGGTGCGTGCCATCGGCGCCTACCGGCCTGAGGCTCTCGACCAGGAAGCTGCCCTCGAAGAGAGGCGCCTCGAACTCACGCCCGAAAGGCGCCAGACGCTCGAGCTCATCCAGCGTCTCCAGACTCAACTGCCCTTCCAGCAGCTCACCATCGCTGAGAATCAAGGGATTGAGCGCCCTCTCCCCCAACTGCTCCGCGGCTGCCTGTTGCAGGGCACGAGTGAAGGTGTCCTTTTCCGTCAGCGGCAAGCCCACCCCGGCGGCGCCGCGATGCCCACCGAAGCGCGGCAGACACTGCGGCGCGAGATCATGGGCGCGCTGCAGCGCATCCCGCAGGTGCAACCCTTCGATGGAGCGCCCGGAGCCCGTCAACATGCCGGGCACCGCAGCTGGTGTCAGCACGACGGTCGGTCGCCCGAACTGCTGCACCAGGCGCGAAGCGACAATGCCTTGCACCCCGGGATGACCATCCTCCAGGTGGACCACGATCACCTGATGCCCTTCCCGCAAGGAGGTGAGCGCCAGGGCACGCGCCGATTCGACCATCTCGGCTTCGATCGCCTTGCGGGACTGGTTGTCCTGATCGAGCACTTCCAGCGCACGCTGCGCCGCGTCATCTTCCCGCGCCAACATGAAATGCAGCGCGGCGTAAGGGTCATCCAGACGCGAGCGGGCATTGATACGCGGCCCCATCTGGAAGGCCAGCGTCTCGGCATTGAAGGGCACGCTATCCGCCCCGAGCCGCTCTGCCATCGCGCGCCAGCAGGGTTCCTGCATGCGGTTGATCAGCGTGAGGCCGAGATTGACCACCGCGCGATTGATCGCACTCCCCCCCAGTGACACACAGTCCGCCACCGTCCCCAGCGCCACATACGACAGCCACGGCGACAGCTTGGGGGCATCGCTCGGCAACCTGCCCTGTTCGATCAAGACGTTACGGGTCAATGACATGGTCAGCCAGGCAACCATGCAACCGGCAATGGTCGCATCGGGATAGGCGCAGTCATCTCGTGTCGGATTGACCGTCGCGTAGGCGGAAGCCGGCGGCCCTTCCTGAGGCAACGCATGGTGATCCGTCACCACCACCTCTATCCCCGCCTCCTTGAGCAACGCCAGACGCGCCTCATCACTGGAGCCGCAGTCCGCGGTCACGATCAGAGACGGGCGCGGCGACAGCGTCATGATGCGCTCGACCAGCGGCAGACTGATGCCATAACCATCATGGATACGATGGCCGATCAGACTGTGCACGCGGTCGTAGGGCACATCGAACAGCTCGGTCAGCGTGCGCAGCATCACCACATGCGAGGTGATGCCATCCACGTCATAGTCCGTGAGGATGCCGATATGCTCCCCCTCGGCGACGGCGCGCGCGATGCGCTCTGCCGCGCGCCGGCCATCGGCCAGCCGTTCGGGATGCTCGATATGCCGGAGCGCCGGCGTGACCAGCGCCTCCAGGGGCGCCTTGCAGCTCTCCAGCGTCAGACGCCCTGCCAGCACACGCGCCTGCAATTCGCTGAGCCCGGTCGCGATGCCCTGCTGATAGAGACGCTCGTCACGCGCGCGCGGCTGAATGACCCGCGCAATGCTGGCCGCAAGCGTGCGCTCGTCCGGACGACTCATGGAATCTTGCGAGAATGGGGGCGACACGGGGGAAGTGACAGACATGAAGAGCTCCTGACAAACGACATGGCCGTCATCTCGGCAGCGGGCTGCAGACATGACGGCCATGAAAAGATGACTGCCGATTACCCCGAACGGGCCAACCGGCAGTTGTTGCAATCACCCGCGGCGATTCTCGCGCACGAAGTCCTGCACTGCCGCCAACTCCGCCGGCAGTACGCTGTAACGCTCCTCGCGCTCCAGCAGGTCATGCAGATGCGGCGGCAGATCGACGCCAGCAAAGCCGGCACGCGCCACGGCTTCGGCAAACTTGGCCGGATGCGCCGTCGCCAGCGTGATCATCGGCGTCGCGCTATCGGTGCGGCAGACCTCAGCCGCGCGATAGCCGGTTGCCGTATGCGGATCGAGGATCTCACCGGTGCGATGGTGCGCCTCACGGATGACCTCGAGGATCGTCTCGTCATCGACACTGTGACTGGAGAACAGCTCACGCAGCTTCGCCAACGGGGCATCCGCCAGCGCTGCCGGTTCACGCGAGAAGTGCTCGAGCAGCTCACGGATCGCCTGACCATCGCGGCCATAGGCCTCGAACAGCAGGCGCTCGAAGTTGGAGGACACCACGATATCCATCGACGGTGCCAGCGTCGCCTTCAGCTCCTGACGTGAGAAGTCATTGGAGGAGATGGTGCGATGCAGGATATCGTTGGCGTTGGTGGCGATCACCAGCTGGCGTACCGGCAGCCCCATGCGCGAGGCCAGATAGCCGGCAAAGATGTTGCCGAAGTTGGCCGACGGCACCGTGAAGCTGACCTGACGCGCCGGAGCGCCCAGCGCCACACCGGCGGCCACGTAGTAGACGGTCTGGGCCATGATGCGCGCCCAGTTGATCGAGTTGACCGCGACCAGACGCGTGCCGTTCAGGAAGTCCTGGTCGGCGAAGCTGGCCTTCACCATCGCCTGGGCATCATCGAAGTTGCCTTCGATGGCGATGTTGAAGACGTTGGGCGCCAGCACGGAGGTCATCTGGCGACGCTGCACTTCGGAGACACGGTTGTGCGGATGCAGAATGAAGATATCCACATGATCGCAGGCACGGCAGCCCTCGATAGCGGCAGAGCCGGTATCGCCGGAGGTCGCGCCCATGATCACCGCACGCTCGCCGCGCTTGGCAAGGAAGTGATCCAGCAGGCGACCCAGCAGCTGCAGCGCGACATCCTTGAAGGCCAGTGTCGGGCCGTGGAACAGCTCCAGCAGGTAATGGTTGCTGTCGAGCTGATTGAGCGGCACGACGGCATCGTGACTGAAGGTCGCGTAGGTCTCGCGCACGATGTCACGGAAGGTCGCGTCATCGATGGCGCCATCGACGAAGGGCTTCATGACACGGAAGGCGATTTCCGCGTAGGACTCACCGGCCATCGCCGTCAGCTCTTCGGCGCTGAACTGCGGCAGGGTTTCCGGCACGTACAGGCCGCCATCGCTGGCAAGCCCCGTGAGAACCACATCTTCAAAACCGAGCGCCGGCGCCTGGCCGCGCGTGGAGATATAACGCATGTCGTGTCTTCCCGTGGCTCTTGCCACCGTTATGATTCTTGCTCTTCCGGCCTGCGCCGGCTGCCCAGCGGGGCAGTGCCATCACCGTCGATAGCCCCGCCCCGTTTGCCCGCGATCAGGCGTTGTCGTCGAGATCCTCGACACGAATGCGCACCACGGAACCGGCGACATCCACCAGCGCTTCCAGCTGACGAATCGCTTCGTTCATGTGCAGTTCGCGCGCACGGTGCGTGAGCAGAATGATCGGCACCAGCTCCCCTTCGGTGGCTTCCTTCTGGATGATCGCCTCGATGGAGATACCCTGCTCGGAGAGGATCGACGCGACACGCGCCAACACGCCCGGGCGGTCCACTGCGTGCAGACGCAGATAGCAGGCCGTCTCGATCTCTTCCATCGGCAGGATCGGCAGGGTGTCGCCGTGCTGATTGATCTCGGCGAAGGCCAGATACGGCACACGGTAGCGGTGGTCGGTGGCGATATCGCGCGCCACGTCGAGCAGGTCCGCGACCACGGCAGAGGCCGTCGGCTCGGCACCGGCGCCGGCACCGTAATAAAGGGTCGGGCCGACAGCGTCGCCCATCACCTCGATGGCATTCTTGACGCCATGCACGTTGGCCAGCAGACGTTCCTTGGGAATCAGCGTCGGATGCACGCGCAGCTCGAGGCCCTTGGCCGTGGCGCGGGTGATGCCCAGATGCTTGATGATGTAGCCCAGGTTATCGGCCTGCTCGATGTCCTCGGCCGTGATGCGCGAGATGCCTTCGGTGTAGGCCTTGTCGAACTGCAGCGGCACGCCGAAGGCGATCGAGGCCAGGATGGTCAGCTTGTGCGCGGCATCGATGCCTTCGACATCGAAGGTCGGATCGGCTTCGGCATAGCCCAGCGCCTGCGCCTCGGCCAGCACGTCCTCGAAGCTGCGACCTTCATCACGCATCGCGCTGAGGATGAAGTTGCCGGTGCCGTTGATGATGCCGGCCAGCCACTGGATGCGGTTGGCACCCAGGCCTTCACGCAGCGACTTGATGACGGGAATGCCACCGGCCACTGCGGCTTCGAAGGCCACCATCACGCCTTTCTCGGCGGCGGCACGGAAGATCTCGTTGCCGTGGACGGCGATCAGCGCCTTGTTGGCGGTCACGACATGCTTGCCGTTGGCGATGGCTTCCATCACCAGCTGATAGGCGACATCGTAGCCGCCGATCAGCTCGACCAGCACGTCGACCTCGGGATTGCGCGCGACCTCGAAGATGTCATGCGTGCGGCTGACGCCGGTGATATCGCAGTCAGGATTGTCGCGTCGTGCGCCGACCTGTTCGACGATGATCGGGCGTCCAGCACGACGCGCAATCTCATCGGCATTGCGAATCAGCACGTTATAAGTGCCGCCGCCTACGGTCCCTAGACCACAGATTCCTACTTTCACCGGTTTCAACGTCGCTTTCCTCTCTTGTTACGGTATCCAGCCTTGAGGGCCGCGCCACTGTCAGCGACGGCCTTGCCGATCTCACGTCGGTCTATTATCCAGACATCCTGCACGTACGTCTGTCGTGACCACGGTAGCAAGGCAGGACGCCCTGTCAACGCGCAGTCTTGTCGCCTGTGGTTCAGTCATCGATGCCCAGCATGCTGGCAAGACGCTCCACCGGCAGGTAGCCCGGCACCATCTGGCCATCCGGCATCACGATGGCCGGGGTGCCCTGCACCCCCATGCGCGTGCCCAGCTGATACTGGCTTTGCACCGGCGCATCGCAGCTGGCCGCCTGCTTGGGCACTTCGCCTTCATTCTTGATCTGGTTCATCGCCTCGGTGGGGTTGTCCGCACACCACACCTGCGCCAGCTCACGCGCGCCCTGCGAGCGCATGCCACCGCGCGGGAAGGCCAGATAGCGCACTTCGATGCCACGCGCATTGAGTTCCGGCACTTCCTGGTGCAGCTTGCGGCAATACGGGCAGGTAGTATCGGTGAAGACACTGATCACCGCCTTGACCTCACCCGCCGGGCGGAAGATGACCATATCATCTTCACTGACCTCGGCCAGCAGCTCGAGGCGCTCGCCATTGGCCTTCTGCTCGCTGAGATTGACCAGCCCCTTGTCGCCATCGTTGCGGTACATCTCACCCACGATCAGATGCTTGCCGTCGATATCGGTAAAGAAGCTCTCACCACTGGTCAGGCGCACCTCATAGAGGCCGTCGATGGGGCTTGAGGCCAGTGATTCGACCGGCAGCGGCTGGCCATTGACGACAAGCTTGTCGCGCAGATCATCCAGCGCATCAGCCTGGGCCAATGGCGCCACAAGCGTCAGCATGGCACCGGCGCTCAGGAGGCGGATCGCATGGGACAGGGCCTGCGGACGACGGAAAGACTTGCTCATCAAACACTCCTTGGCGTCCGCGCGCAGAGGGAAGGACACTCAGCCACGCGGATGATGTTCGGCATGCAGACGCTCCAGTCGCGCCTGGGCCACATGGGTATAGATCTGGGTCGTGGAAAGATCACGATGTCCCAGCAACAGCTGCACGACACGCAGGTTGGCACCGTGATTGAGCAGGTGCGTGGCGAAGGCATGGCGCAGCGTATGCGGTGACAGAGGCTTGCTGATGGCCGCAGTCACGGCGTGACGCCGGATGCGATGCCAGAAGGTCTGTCGCGTCATGGCCTTGTCGTGTCGGCCGGGAAACAGTGCCGGACGCGTCTGGTCGGCCATCATCGCAGGTCGGCCAACGGACAGCCAGCGTGACAACCAGTCACAGGCCTCCTCGCCCAGCGGCACCAGCCGCTCACGATCGCCCTTGCCGGTGACTCGCACGACACCCTGGCGCAGATTGAGCGCATCGACACTCAGGTTGACCAGCTCGCTGATGCGCAGCCCCGCTCCGTAGAGCACTTCGAGCATGGTGCGGTCGCGCAGCCCGATGGGCGTGTCGAGATCCGGCGCCTCCAGCAGGCGCTCGACCTCTTCCTCATCCAGCGTGCCCGGCAGGCTGGGAATCACGCGCGGCAGGCGCACCTCATGCAGCGGGTCCGCCTCGATCATGCCTTCGGCCAGCGCCCAGCGATAGAAGCGCCGCAGCGCCGACAGCAGACGCGCCGTGGAGCGCAGCGCATGCGACTCACGCCGCGAGTCACAGAAGGCCTGCACCTGCTGCGGTGCCACGCTCAGCAACGGCACCGTGTCAGCGCCCGCCTCCGCCTGATCGGCCAACCAGCGCCGCCAGGCCGTGAGATCACTGCGATAGGCGCCGAGCGTATTGTCACTGGCACCCCGCTCTAGCCACAACGTATCGAGAAAGACCTCGACCAACGCATCGTCGTCCATCATTCCCGCTTCCCCGTCCTGAATGACGCGCCATCCACGCTCGCCGTGGCCGTCATTTACCGCGGCACCTGGCCTGCGTGAGCCTCGATTCTACCGTGATGCCCTGACGATGAAATGAACCCGCTGCAAGTCATAGCGGATTTCCCTGGTGCACAAACACGAAGACCCCGCCATGCGATGCATGGCGGGGTCTTCATATGGCGGAGGAGCAAGTGGCAATTCGCTCCCCCGCAGTACTGCCGAGTTCTGCAGTCAGGGAATGCGGAGCGCTTAGCCCAGCTTTTCCTTGATGCGTGCAGACTTGCCGCTACGCTCACGGAGGTAGTACAGCTTGGCCTGACGGACGTCACCACGACGCTTGACGTCGATAGCGGCAACCTGCGGGCTGTAAGTCTGGAAGGTACGCTCGACGCCCACACCGTGGGAGATCTTGCGGACGGTGAAGGCGGAGTTCAGACCGCGGTTACGCTTGCCGATCACCACGCCTTCGAAGGCCTGCAGACGCTCGCGAGTACCTTCGACGACCTTGACCTGGACGACGATGGTGTCGCCCGGTGCAAAGGCCGGGATTTCCTTGGCCATCTGCTCGTTTTCGATCGCCTGGATCAGTTTATTCTTGCTGCTCATCGCTAGCTCCAAATTCGTTAGCATCAATCCTGGGATTGATGTTCGTCATGACCCCGGCACCGCAAACGGCCTTGAACACGGGGATCGACCTTGTGTGTGACGCGCCACGGAACTCCCGCAAGATGACTCCGGGCCGTGCCGCACCTCCGCCACGGTGGCGGCCTTCTCCTGACAGCGAACCTTCGGCTCGCAGCGGTCAGGCCTTGCCTTTCCGGGCGTGCTGCGCGATGAACTCGTCGAGCAGCTTGCGCTCCTCACGAGTCAACGTGCGACTCTCCAGCAAATCCGGACGCCTGAGCCAGGTACGTCCCAGAGACTGCTGCAACCGCCAGCGCTTGATCAGGGCATGATTGCCACTGAGCAGAACATCCGGCACCCGCTTGCCGTCGATGACTTCAGGGCGGGTATAGTGCGGACAGTCGAGCAGGCCATCGGTGAAGGAATCCTCCTCCGCGCTGGCTTCATGCCCGAGTACGCCCGGCACCAGGCGTGCCACCGTATCGATCAGGACCATGGCCGGCAGTTCCCCGCCAGACAGGACGTAATCGCCGATCGACCACTCCTCGTCGATCTCCTCTTCCACCACGCGCTCATCAATGCCTTCATAGCGCCCGGCCACCACGATCAGACGCTCTTGCGTCGCCAGTTCGCGGGCACCGGCCTGATCCAGCTTGCGGCCTTGCGGGGAGAGATAGATCACACGAGCGTTGTCACCGCCAGCGGCGCGGGCGTCACGAATGGCGCCACGCAGGGTCTCGACCTTCATCAACATGCCGGGACCACCGCCGTAGGGACGATCATCGACCGTACGGTGCCTGTCGGTGGCGTAGTCGCGAGGATTCCAGAAATCGACCTCGAGCAGGCCCTTGTCGACCGCTCGGCCGGTCACGCCACTGGCGGTAATCGCCGTGAACATTTCCGGAAACAGGCTCACTACACCAATCCACACAGGCGTCAGCTCTCTGTGCTTAACATCAGAATTCGGGATCCCAGTCGACGCTCATGCGCCCAGTGGTGAGATCCACATCGCGAACCACCTGATCGGGAAGGTACGGCACGAGCCGTTCCTTCTCATCGATGCTGTCGTCGTTCGGCTTTATCACCAGAACGTCGTTGGCACCGGTTTCCATCAGGGTGCTCACTTTCCCGAGGCGCTGGCCATCCAGCGTTACCACCTCGAGACCTTCCAGTTGATGCCAGTAGTACTCACCGACTTCCAGCTGCGGCAGGTGCTGCTTGGGCAGGAGAATCTCCGCCCCGGCCAGCTCCTGTGCTGCTTCGCGACTGTCGATACCTTCGAGCTGTGCCACCAGGCCCTTGCCATGGCGACGTGCCTGAGCGAGGCGGGCGGGAATCTGCTTCCCGTCCAGCTTCAGCATCCAGCCAGCGTAATCGAAGATGCCGTCAATCGGGCTGGTGTAGGAATACACCTTGAGCCAGCCTTTGACGCCATAGGGGCTGGTAAGCTTCCCCATTACCACGACATCATCGTCATGCGATGACGCTGCGGTCGGCTGCGGGTTGTTCGGTTGAGTAGGCATCCTGGAATCAAGCCTGCTGCTTGCCAGCTTCCTTGATCAGCTGAGCGACACGGTCAGAGACCTGTGCGCCCTGCTGCTGCCAGTGAGCGACGCGCTCGAGATCGACGCGCAGACGCTCTTCCTGGCCGCGAGCGACCGGGTTGAAGAAGCCGACGCGCTCGATGAAGCGGCCATCACGGGCTGTGCGGGAATCAGCCACAGCGAGGTGGTAGAAGGGACGCTTCTTGGCGCCACCACGTGCCAGACGAATGGTAACCATTGCGTAATCTGTCCTTCGTGTTGAAGTGAAAATCGTGCCACAGAACTCGTCTTCGCATGGAGGGTCCACACGAAGAGGCGACATTCTACGGAAATTGGCAAGCCTTGGAAACCTTTTTCCAAGGCCATGCACACGCTCCGCGACACGGGACGTGCCACGGAGCGCAATTCCTGGTGTCAGCGCCCATGTCTCATCAGCGCTGCATCGGGCATCGGGTCAGCAATCAGCGACGCGGGAAGCGTCCGCCGCCCATGCCGCCGGGGCCACCCATACCGCCCATGCCACCCATACCGCCGGGGCCGCCAGGACCACCGCCACCGCCCATCATGCCGGACATGCCACGCATCATCTTCTGCATGCCACCTTTCTTGCCGGCCTTCTTCATCATCTTGGCCATCTGCTTGTGCTGCTTGAGCAGACGATTGAGGTCCGGCACCTGGGTACCGGAGCCCATGCAGATGCGGCGCTTGCGCGACCCATTGATGAGATCCGGGTTGCGGCGTTCCTTGGGCGTCATGGAGTTGATCATCGCCTCCAGCTTGCCCAGCTCCTTCTCGCTGGCCTGGCTCTGGGCGACTTCCGCCAGCTGACCCATGCCCGGCAGCTTGGACATCAGACTGCCCATGCCACCCATGTTCTTGAGCTGCTGGAGCTGGTCACGGAAGTCCTCGAGATCGAAGCCTTCGCCTTTCTTGACCTTGCTGGCCAGCTGCTCGGCCTTGCTCTTGTCGACGGTGCGCTCGGCTTCCTCGATCAGCGACAGCATGTCGCCCATGCCGAGGATGCGCGAGGCGATACGGTCCGGGTGGAAGGGCTCGAGGGCGTCGACCTTCTCCCCCATGCCCATGAACTTGATCGGCTTGCCGGTGATGTGACGTACGGACAGGGCCGCACCGCCACGCGCATCACCGTCGGCCTTGGTCAGCACGACACCGGTCAGCGGCAAGGCTTCATGGAAGGCCTTGGCGGTGTTGGCGGCATCCTGACCGGTCATCGCATCGACGACGAACAGCGTCTCGTCGGGATTGACGCTGCGGTGCAGGGCGGCGATCTCGTCCATCATGTCGGCATCGACATGCAGGCGACCGGCGGTATCGACCAGCACCACGTCGTGGAACTGGATACGCGCGTGCTTCATCGCCGCTTCGGCGATGGCCACCGGCTGCTGGGAGGAGTCGGAGGGGAAGAAATCGACCCCGACTTCCTTGGCCAGCGTTTCCAGCTGGTCGATGGCGGCCGGGCGATAGACGTCGGCCGAGACCACCAGCACCTTCTTCTTCTCGCGCTCGCGCAGGTAGCGTGCCAGCTTGGCGACGGTAGTCGTCTTGCCCGCACCCTGCAGGCCTGCCATCAGAATGACGGCCGGACTGCCCTTGAGCGTCAGACCTTCATTGGCTTCGCCCATGATCGCTTCCAGCTCCTGCTGGACGATCTTGACGAACTGCTGGCCCGGCGACAGGCTCTTGGACACTTCCTGACCGACGGCACGTTCGCGCACTCGCTCGATGAAGGCCTTGACCACCGGCAGCGCGACATCGGCTTCAAGCAACGCCTTGCGCACTTCGCGCAGGGTGTCCTTGATGTTGTCTTCCGTCAGCTTGGCCTGGCCGGTAATCGACTTCAGCGTATGCGACAGGCGATCACTCAAACTTTGAAACATGGGCCTCTCCGGCTAGGGACGTCTGGGGTCCGCGCTGCGGGGACGAGGGCGTAAGCCACCTCGTGACCGGCGCACGGCATGACGCCCCAGCGCGTGAATGGTTATCCTGTCGCGCATTATACGCACAGGGCGGCCGTGTCTCCATGCATGCAAGGCTTGCAAGTCGCCATCCTGGCGATGACATGCATGAAGGAAGCAGCGCCGACAATCGTCATGCAATGCGGAGTCTGTCGCCGCGCAGGCCTCATCGCCCGCGAGAGCACGCGACAGGACACCGCGAGTGGATGCAATCCCGGCGGCGCATTCGGTATAGTCTCTGCAGATAGACAGTGCCTCATGCGAGGCCTGATCTCCCGCTACCCTCCGGCACCTGGACAACAGCACATGCAGGCTCTGCCTTTTGCCTTTCTGGCCATCATCTTCTATCTCGGCGCCGGCCTCTGGCAGGGCCTTACCCTGACACGCCGCGTCCCGGCACGCACGCGTCTGGTGCGCAGTCTGGCGCTGATCGCCGTCGCCTGCCATGCCGTCATCGTCTGGGTCACGCTCAACCACGGTGGCGCGCTGCACCTCGGACTGTTCGAGAGCGCGTCGCTGGTCAGCTGGGCCATCTGCCTGCTGCTGGTCATCGCCAGCCTGTTCAAGCCGGTGATCGCCGGGGGCGCGGCGCTGTTCCCGGTCGCCGCCGCCTGCGTGCTCGGCGTGATGAACCTGCCAAGCGCCACCACCGAGAACCCGCTCTCCCCCGGTCTGGTCGCCCACGTCTTCACCTCGGTGGCGGCGTTGGCCTTCTTCAGCATCGCGGCCATGCAGGCCGGACTGCTGTCGCTGCAACAGCACGCGCTCAAGAAGCGCCATACCCGCGGCATCGTCCAGGTGCTGCCGGCACTGACCAGCATGGAACGCGCGCTGTTCGAGCTGATCTGGGCCGGCATGATCCTGCTCAGCGTGTCGATCATCAGCGGCACCATCTATCTGGACAACATGTTCGCCCAGCATCTGGCTCACAAGACGGTGCTCAGCCTCGGCGCCTGGATCATCTTCGCCGTGCTGCTGTTCGGGCATCACGTGCTGGGCTGGCGCGGCCAGCGTGCCGCCCGCTGGACACTGGGCGGCTGCCTGGTACTGGCGCTGGCCTTCTTCGGCACCAAGTTCGTGCTGCAAGTGATATTTTCCCACTAAGCCCTGCCACCCCGACAGAGATCGCTCGCTGCGCCTGATGCATTGCAGCGAGCGTGTCAGTATCATGCGCCTAAATCCGCCACCGAGGACCCTTCACTCTTGAGCGACGACACCCCGTTGGGGCTGCTGTTCGGCCTACTGGTCATCCTGATCATCCTGTCTGCCTTCTTCTCGAGCTCCGAGACCGGCATGATGTCGATCAACCGCTACCGTCTCAGTCACCGTGCCAAGGGCGGTGAGCGCGGCGCTAAGCGTGTTACCCGCCTGCTTTCCCGTCCGGACCGCCTGATCGGCGTCATCCTGATCGGCAACAACTTCGTCAACAACCTGGCTGCCTCGCTGGCGACCATCATCGCGATCCATTACTTCGGTGATGTCTCGGGCCCGGCCGTCTCGACCGCCGTACTGACCATCGTGGTGCTGATCTTTGCCGAAGTGACGCCCAAGACCATGGCCGCCGTGAACCCGGAGCGCATCGCCTATCCGGCCTCGCTGGTGCTGGAACCGTTGCTCAAGCTGCTCTACCCGCTGGTCTGGCTGGTCAATGGCATCTCCAATGGCCTGCTGCGCCTGTTCGGCGTGCGCGATGTCAGCGGCGGCGCCGACAGCCTGACCCGTGACGAGCTGCGCACCGTGGTCCACGAAGCCGGCAGCATGATCCCGCGTCGCCACCAGGGCATGCTGCTGTCGATTCTCGATCTCGAGAACGTCACCGTCGATGACATCATGGTGCCGCGTCAGGAGATCTTCGGCATCGACCTGGACGATGACCTCGACATCATCCTCAGCCATATCCGCGCCAGTCAGCACACGCGGGTGCCGGTCTACAAGGGTGACATCAACAACATCATCGGCATCCTGCACCTGCGCAACGCGGCACGCTTCCTGTCACTGGACGAGGTCACCAAGGCCTCCATCATCCAGGAAGCCCGCGAGCCCTACTTCATCCCGGAATCCACGCCGCTGCATACCCAGTTGCTCAACTTCCAGAAGCAGAAGCGCCGCATCGGCATCGTGGTCGACGAGTATGGCGATGTGCAGGGGCTGGCGACGCTGGAGGACATCCTCGAGGAGATCGTCGGCGAGTTCACCACCGATGTCGCCGGTACGCATCAGGAGATCCACCCGCAGGACAACGGCAGCTACGTGATCGAAGGCACCGCCAACATCCGCGAGATCAACAAGGCCATCGGCTGGCAGCTGCCGACTGACGGTCCCAAGACGCTCAACGGCCTGATTCTGGAACATCTGGAATCCTTCCCGGATGCCCCGGCCAGTCTCGCCATCGGCACCACGCGCATCGAGATCCAGCAGGTGAAGGACAACCAGATCACCTCGGCACGCTGCTGGCAGGCGGCTCGCACCACGCGCAGCTGACGCCCCCCGCATTGCCACGCAGCACGGCACTCTCGACGACAGGCCCGCCAATTGGCGGGCCTGTCGCGTCTGGGGCACGCCAACTCGCCCAGGTGCTCACTTGCAGGTACTCATTTGCGGGTGCTCATTTGCAGCTGCTCAGGTGCAAGAACCAGCTGCAATACGGTGTTGCAGACCACGACACGCAAGCGGCCCGAACCCACGCTATGCTGTGCGCGTTCGCGCTGCCCGCCAGCGCCAGACGTCACGGACCTGCGCCAGAGCAGGCTGACTCACCGCTCCCGCTGCAATGCCCCACAACCTTCGAATGGCCCTCATGACTTCAGCTTCCGCCCCAACGGCGACCCCCGCCCTGCATCGACAACCTCACTTCACCGTGCTGCTGGCCCTGATGGTGGCGCTCGCCCCGCTATCGATGGATGCCTTCCTGCCCGCCATCCCCGCCATGGCCGCGGAATTCGGTGTCGATCACTCCCGCCTCGGCCTGACCATCACCTTCTTCCTGGCCGGCTACGCCTTCGGTCAGCTGAGTGGTGGCCCGCTGTCGGACAGCCTGGGCCGTCGCCCGATCGCGCTGGGCGGCATCGTGCTGTTCTTGATCGCGAGTCTCGGCTGCGCCATGACGCATAGCCTGGAATGGCTGATGGTCTTCCGTGTCCTGCAGGGGATCGCGACCGGCATGACCGGCGGCGTCTCTCGCACCGTGGTGCGCGATGTCGCGACCGGCAAGGACGCCGCGCGCCTGATGACCAACGTCATGATGGTGCTGATGGCAGCACCGCTGGTCGCCCCCAGCCTCGGCGCCCTCATCCTGGCGCTGAGCACCTGGCAGATGGTCTTCATCGGCCTGGCCGTCTATGGCGTGATCGCCGGAGTCGCCATTCGCCAGTGGCTGCCGGAGACCCTGCCTGCCAGCGAGCGTTCACCGCTCAGCCTGCGCGGCGCATTGGCCAGCTATCGCACGGTACTGACGACGCGCGGCGTCCCCGGGCACCTGATGCTGCTGCTGTGCGGGCCCGGCATCATGTTCACCTTCCTGACCAACGCGAGCTATCTCTATCAGGGTGTGCTGGGGCTGAATTCCGGTGAGTTCGCGCTGGCCTTCGGCGCCAATGTCGGCGCGATGCTGATCGGCAACCGCCTCAACCACTTCGGCCTCAAGCATCTGCGCACGCGCAAGCTGGTTCAGGTGGCGCTGTGCATGCAGGGGATCGGCATCACCTGGCTGATCTCGCTGGTCATCACCGACAACGTCCAGGTCGCCACCCTGATTCCGGGCATCCTGTTCGTGCTGGGCGCCGGCGGCATGATCACGCCCAACGTGATGGCCGACTACCAGTCGCTGTTCGCACGTGGCCATGGTGCCGCCAATGCCATCTCCGGCACGGTGCTGTATCTCGGCGGCGGTCTCTATGGCGCCCTGGCCAGCCTGTGGCTGAGCGGCGATGACATGCTGGCGGTGCCGCTGGTCATGCTGGGCGCCTGGGCCATCGGCGGCTTCGGCTTCTGGGTCACGCGCCACACCGCTCCCTCCGAGCAGTCCAGCGACTGACGCGACGCCGCGCTCACCACCAGTGGCCATTTGCTGGTCGCCAGAACGTGAAATGCCGCCCCTGCCTGACGATCGTGTCGGCATGGGCGGCATTTTCATGCAGCACTGAAAAAAGTGAGGGGCTAGCGGGAGCGCGCCAGGCGTGTCGCCTTGCGATGTAGATCACGCACCGCTTCTTCGAGCTCCACCGCCTTGGTGCCGACAGGGTCGAAGGTACGCCCGACACACAGCTCTACCCGCCCGCGCAGGCGGCGCGGAAACTTGGCGAAGGCAGGCCCGCCGCCGTGGGAGAACCAGGAGCCCCACAGGCCACCCAGCGCCATCGGAATCACCGGCACCGGGTCACGCGCCAGAATCAACTCCAGCCCGCGCCGGAAGCGCCCGACCTCACCGTCGCGCGTCAGCTTGCCCTCGGGGAAGATCATCACGACCTCTCCCTCGCGCAGCGCCTTGCCGACTTCCTCCAGCGAGCGGCGCACCCCTGCCGGGTCCTTGCGCGAGGAGTCCACCGGAATCGCCCCGGCGATGCGGAAGAACCACTTCAGCCACGGCGAGTGATATATCTCGGCATCCATCAGGAAACGCAGCGGGCGCGGACTGGCCCCGCCCAGAATCAGCGCATCCATGAAGCTGACGTGATTGCACACCACCAGCGCCGCCCCTTCCGCCGGTATCCGCCAGCGCCCCTTGAGGTGCAGGCGATACATCAGGTGGATGAGGATGAAGATATTGAGGCGCAGGAAGGGCCGCGGGTCACGCAGCATGCAGACCACCGCGATCAGCCCGCTGATCAGGGACAGCAGCAGCAGGAAGTCCGGAATATCGCGCCCCATCACGCCCAGCACCAGAATGCCGGCACCGGCCGACAGCACCATCAGCAGGGCATTGAGCACGTTGTTGGCGGCGATCATGCGCGCGCGGTGATCTTCAGGACTGCGAATCTGCAGCAGGGTATAAAGCGGCACGATATAGAGGCCGCCGCCGAAGCCGATGACGCCGAGATCCAGCCACATGCGCCAGAAACCGGCGATGCCCAGCAGCTCGATCAAGGGCGTGGCCATCTGTGCCTCGGCCAGCGCCGGGCGCAGGGCAAGATCCAGCCCGCCAGCGAAGATGATCAGCGCGCCGAAGGGCACCAGTCCCGTCTCGAGACGCCCGCGCGAGACACGCTCACAGGCCAGCGACCCCAGCCCGATACCGATGGCAAAGGCCGCCAGCAAGGCAGAGGTCGCCCCTTCAGCCCCATGCACGATATCGCGCGCATAGGCCGGCAACTGCGTCAGATAGCTGGCGCCGAGGAACCAGAAGGCACTGATGCCCAGCAGCGCCCAGCGTAGCCGGCGGTTGCTCAGCCCTTCACGCATCACCGCTATGCTGCCGGAGAGCGGACGCCACGGCACAGGGCCGGGCGAAGCGGAGGGTGCCGGCGGAATCTTGCCGGCCGCCATCACGCCTAGAAGAGACAGGGAGACCAGCGATGCGGACAGCGCCCAGCGTGCCAGCTCGCCGCCCAGTGCCATCAAGGCCGCGGCGGCAAGGGTACCGATCAGGATGGCGAGGAAGGTGCCCAGCTCGACCCAGGCATTGCCGCTGACCAGCTCATCCGGCTTGAGGTGCTGGGGCAGGATGGCGTACTTGACCGGCCCGAAGAGCGCCGACTGGGTGCCCATCATGAACAGCAGCGCCAGCAGCAACTCCCAGGCCTCGAAGATCAAGGCGCCGGCCGCCACGCTCATGGTGGCCAGCTCCAGCCACTTGAGTCGCACGATCAGGCGCTGCTTGTCGAGGCGGTCAGCCAACAGGCCGCCCCAGGCGGAGAACAACAGAAAAGGCAGGATGAACAGACCGGCCGCCAGGTTGTTGACGATGCCGGTGTCCCAGCCCCGCTGCTCGATGACCACGAAGGTCATCAGCAGCAGCAAGGCGTTCTTGAACAGATTGTCATTGAAGGCCCCGAGGGCCTGGGTCCAGAAGAAGGGCGCAAAACGGGGTCGCCGGAGCAGTTCTCGACTCATTTGCCAGCTTCCGTGGCATCCCCCGCACACGCAGCCTCGCTGCGCACCTTGAGCCCCGCCAACATGGTGTCCAGCAACTGATCGAGCAGCTCCGTCACTTCCAGTGGCTGCCCCTGCCAGAGTCCCAGACGCTCGTTCATGCCCAGCTGCACCAGACCGTGCACGCTACCCCACAGCGTGCGCGCCATGCGCTTGGCCTCGACGGACTCGACGCGTGGGGCGTACTCGACCAAGGCCCCCTCCACACGTTCGAACAGCCCTTCGATCATCGCGTTCTGACGCTGGTCCAGCTCACCTTCCTGCGCGAGCGGGAAGTCGAACAGCAGCTGCCAGCGGTAAGGGTCGCGCTGGGCGAAGCCCCAGTAGGCGCGCGCCAGGGCCTTGAGGCGTTCCGAAGGACTCGGCGTCTCCTGTCCGGCTATCGCATCGTGCAGCCTGTCCAGCGTCGCCAGATTGACGTGCTGGAGCAGGTTGCCGAAGCTGCCATAAAGCTTGAGCAGGGTGCTGGGCGCACAACCGACTTCGCGAGCCAGGTTGCGCAGAGACAGGGCGTGAACGGGCTGCGCTTTGAGCCATTCATCGCAGGTCTCCATTACCCGCGCATGCAGCGCTTCCGGTGCATGCTGACGTGGACGGGCCATCGAATTCCTCTGATGCTTGAGATGCGTTACCGCGTAGCGAATCTGACGCGGTGTGTGTTCGGACAGCACGGGTGGGCAAAGGGTTGCGACGCCTTGCGGGCATCTCTTGGAGCACCCCGTATCGGTCATTGAATCGAACAGTGTTTCCGTCCAGCATATCGAGACTGAGCACAAACGCAAGCACCACCAAGGTGTGGCATGCTGGCATCCGTGGCGTGCAGCGCGATCCACACCCCATCTCAGGCAGCAGCTGCCGCTGCATGTTCCCTTCGCCTCATCGCCTCAAAGGATTCTCGTGGCCGGTCGTCTGTATATCCCCCCCTACCCCGCTGACCTGCCCCCCGACGAACTGTTCGGGTCGCTGGCGACTCCCGCGCTCGAACGCCAGTTGCGCAGCGAACTGCTGGTCAGCGCCAATCGCGCCCCGCGCATGCCCGCCTCGATGCTGCGCATGGAAGGCCCCCGCCTGCGCCTGGTGCCGGCACTCTGGGGCCTGACTCCCAGTTGGCTGGAGATCATGGACCACGCCCCGCACGTGGCGCGGGCAGAGTCGCTGGAAACGCGACGCATGTTCCGCGAGTCGTTCATCAGCCAGCGGGCACTGATCCCCGTCGGCGGTGTCTATGTGTGGAAGGAACAACCGCGCATGAAGCAGCCGTTTCTGGTCACGCACCCGACCCGCGCCCCGCTGTTGCTGGCCGCCCTGTGGACGCGCCACTTCAGCGCCCCCCTGATGGAGGGGCTGCCCCCCGAGGGGCGCGACAGCTTCGCGCTGATCAGTGTCGAGTGTGCCGGGGTCACGTCACGCCTGACCGATCGCATGCCCGCCGTGATTGCGCCGCATCAGGTACGCGACTGGCTGAATGCCGAGACGCCGCTGGAGACGGTACGCAGCATGCTGACGCCGAACGCCAGCCTGGCCGCCTTCCCGGTCGCACGCCTCGTCAACGACCCCGAGCATCAGGAGTGGAGCGTCGCGCACCCCACCGGCCCGATGCTGACCTGAATCCGCCTGCGCCGACGGCACGTATCGAGGATGGCGGCACTGCATCGCTCTACCGCCTCGCGCGCATGTTCGCCCAATGAGAACCATCACCGAGTCAGCGCCACCTGCCCGAGCAGCGGTGGCATGAATCAGGAGAGAAGATGTCACTGCCTTCAGGATTTCGCCCTCTTGCACTGAGCACGGCCATTGCCGCCATCGTCATGAGTGGCCTGGCGCCGGCCATCAGCCATGCCGATACCCGCCCGGCTTCCGCGCCCGCGTCGTCCCTCGCGCCGGCCGCCAACTCCGCCTCAAGCACGGCGCCCGCCAGGGCCGAGCAAGCCAGCCCCGTCATCAAGAGCGAGAACGACCAGCGACTCTATCGCAGCCTGACCCTCGATAACGGCCTCAAGGTCCTGCTGGTCAGTGATGCCAAGGCCGACAAGGCCGCCGCTGCCGTCGATGTCGAAGTCGGCAGCGCCCAGGACCCCGACGATGTTCCGGGGCTGGCACACTTCCTGGAGCACATGCTGTTCCTCGGCACCGATCGTTATCCGAAGCCGGATGCCTACCAGGACTTCATCACCAAGCATGGCGGCCAGCACAACGCCTTCACCGCCAGCCAGGACACCAACTACTTCTTCGACATCGACCCGGATGCCTTCGATGAAGCGCTGCCGCGCTTTGCACGCTTCTTCGTCGCCCCGCAGTTCAATGCCGACTACGTGGATCGCGAGCGCCATGCGGTCAATTCCGAGTATCAGGCACGCCTGCAGGATGATGGCCGGCGCATCTACGAGGCTGTCGAAGCGGCCCTCAACCCGGAACACCCCTTCAACCGCTTCAGTGTCGGCAGCCTCGAGACCCTCAAGGACACCGAGGCCGGCAGCCTGCGCCAACGTCTGGTCGACTTCTATCAGGCGCACTACGGCGCCAACGTGATGCGCCTGTCACTGGTCGGGCCGCAGTCATTGGAAACGCTCGAACAGCTGGCCCGTGACAACTTCAGTGATGTGCCCGACCGCGGGCTGTCGCGCCCCGAGATCACCACGCCCCTGGCCAGCGGTGACGAGCTGCCGGCACGCCTCGAGGTCAAGGCGCTCAAGCAGGAGCGCAAGCTGTCGTTCATGTTCCCCATCGACGACCCGATTGCCCACTACCGCTCACAGCCGGTCAGCTACCTGGCCAACCTGATCGGTCATGAGGGCGAAGGCAGTCTGCTGGCAGTGCTCAAGGACAAGGGCTGGGCAGATGGCCTCTCGGCCGGCGGTGGTCTCAGTGATGGCGCGCATGCCCTGCTCAGCGTCGACATCAGCCTGACCCCGGAGGGCGCGCAGCATCAGGCGGAGATCCGTGCCGCGCTGTTCGACTACCTGGCCCTGATCCGCGCTGAGGGCATCAACGACTGGCGCTATACCGAACAGGCACAGCTGGGCGAGCAGAGCTTCCGCTTCCAGCAGCGCAGCTCGCCGGTCAATCTGGCCAGCAATCTGGCGATGATGATGACGCGCTATCCGATCGAGGATGTGCTGGCGGCGCCCTACCTGATGCAGGACTTCGACCCGGACCTGATCAAGGACACCCTCGCTCGCCTGACACCCGACAACCTGCTGGAGGTCTACTCCGGCCCGCAGGTGGAGGGGGATCAACAGGGCGAGTGGTTCAAGGCGCCCTACACCCTGACGCGCCTGACGGCGGATGCCGCTGCTCAGACCGCCGTCGATGACACCCTGGCCAGCCAGCTGGCGCTGCCCAGGCCCAACCCCTATCTGGCCAAGGACTTCCGCGTACTCGACCTGGCCGACGCCAAGCCGAGCCAGTTGATCGATGAGCCCGGTGCCGAGCTCTGGTATCAGGGCGATGCGAGCTTCGGCGTGCCGAAGGCCGAATGGCGCTTCGGTCTGCTCAATCCCGACGTCAGTCGCTCGGTGGATGACCAGGCCATGAGTCAGGTGCTGGCGGCGTGGCTGAATGACAGCCTCAACGCGCGTCTGTATCCGGCACGTCTGGCGGGGCAGGATGCGCTGGTCTATGCCCATGGGCGTGGCATCACGCTGCAGTTCAGTGGCTGGCGCGATGGTCAGCAGCCGGAAATGCGTGAAGTGCTCGACCAGCTGGTGAATGGCGAGATGGCCCCCGCCACCCTGGAGCGCATTACTCAACGCCTGCGTCGCAGCCTGCAGAATCGCGTTCAGGCACCGCTCTACACGCGCCTGGGTCGCAGCCTCAGCGAAACGCTGGTCGGCCTGCCGAGCACCGCCGAGCAGCAACTGGCGGCCCTGGACAAGATCGACGCCCAGTCACTGGACAGCTTCCGCAAGCGCTTCCTTGCCAAGCTGCACGTGCAGGCGATGGTGACCGGCAATCTGACCGCCGACCAGGCCCGCGAGACCGGCCAGCTGGTGATCAACGGGCTTGCGCCGCGCATCACGCGCGAGGCGGTGCCAGACCTGGAAGTGCGTCAGGTCACCCAGCACACGGTACTGCGCCCGGACAGCACACGCGGCGATTCCGGTGCCCTGCGCTACCTGCAGGGCAAGGACCGTACGCTGCAGACCCAGGCCCGCATCGCGGTGCTGGGTCAGCTGCTCGAAGCGCCCTTCTACAGCCAGCTGCGCACCGAGGAGCAACTCGGCTATATCGTCTCCGCGCGCTATTCGCCCATGCTCGATGCGCCGGGGCTGAGCCTGCTGGTGCAGTCGCCGTCCAAGGACAGCAAGACGCTGTTTTCGCGCATGGATGCCTTCCTCACCCGCTTCGGCAGCCGCGTGCAATCGCTGGATGAGGCCGCGCTTGCCAGCTACCGTGACGCCGTCGTCGACAGCCTGACCCAGAAGCCCCGCAAGCTGTCCGAGCTGGCAGCGCGCAACTGGAGCGAGCTGAGCTTCGGCTGGACAGGCTTTGACCGCCGCCAGCAACTGGTCGCGGCCGTCGAGCAGGTCAGCGCGCAGGATATCCGCGCCATCTGGCAACAGCTGAATGACTCCAGCGCGCTGGAACTGGCCTTCGACCCCGGCACGCCCAGCGACTTCGACCAGCGCCTTAACGAACTGGACCTGCCGCCACTGCCCGAGGCGCCGCGCGCCGAGACAGGCGCGACCCTGGCGGCACCCTCAGCCGAGGCCAGCGGCAATGCCCAGCATTGAGTCTCGCCGGCCCGCCAGCGGCTTGGCGGGCAAACAAGGCGCCGGCCCTCACCGGACGGGCGCCTGAAACGACAAGACCCCGACGCGGTGCAGTTCAATAACCGCGTCGGGGTCTTGTTCATTCATGCCTTGCCGGCAAGCATAGCGGGCCGGCTAGCCCGTCATCAGCCGAAGGCCTGCGGCGGCATGATGCCTTCCACGTACATCGCCAGTTCTTCGAGAATCTGCACGCGGTCCGGGTCCTGCTCGCTCTGGGCCAGCCGCTGGATCTCGCTGACGAAGCCCTTCACGGTCAGGCTCGCGACCTGCTCATCGTTCATGCGCTCCCAACGCCACTGCTCCCAGCGTTCGCGCTCGGCGGAGTTGAGCGTGTAGCCGTAGCTGCGCGCACGATAGCGGAACAGCATCTCCTCGAGCCGACCATCCTGGAAGGCGAAAGGCGTATCGTCGAGCGCCTCGGGATGGGTGGCGCGCACCCGCTCCATCTCCTTGCGGTCCGCGGGCGAGAAGAAGCCGCCGGAATAGAGCATCAGGTCCGGATCAGCCGGGCCGGCCGGCGGCGCCTCGGCGAACACCTGCGCCACCTTGGCGCCGACACCGGCGTTGTCCTTCAGCCACTTCCAGTGCACGCGACACTGGGCGGGGTCGATCTTGAAGCGCGCGGCGATCTCGCCGTACTCGCCCTCATGCGGCCCGGACACATCCTTGAGCGCATTGGCCGGCAGCAGCACCGGACTCTTGTTGAGATGGATGACCTTGAGCGGAATCCGCTCCTCGCCTTCCGCGAGGTCATCGGCACTGGCGAAGACACGGGCACGTATCTCTTCCGGTGACAGCTCCATCAACGGCGCCGGGTCGACCGAGAGGTCATAGACGATCACGCCATTGGCATTCGAAGGATGCTCCGCCAGCGGCACCACCAGCGCGCCACAGGCCCGCGAGGCCGGATAGCGACGCGAGATGTGCAGCATCGGCTTGCGTGCGCCGATATCCAGCAGACTGGCGACATGGCGCTTGTTGCGCAGCTTTAGCAGGTAATCGAACAGGCGCGCATTGCGCGACTTGAGCAGGCGTGCCAGCGCGATGGTGGCGCGCACGTCCACCAGCGCGTCATGCGCGCCGGCGTGCTCGATGCCATTGGCCGCCGTCAGATGCTCCAGACGGAAGCTGGGCGCACCATCTTCACGCTTGGGCCATTCGATGCCTTCCGGGCGCAGGGCATGGAAGGCGCGCACGACATCGATCAGGTCCCAGCGCGAATTGCCGTTCTGCCACTCACGCCCGTAGGGGTCGAGGAAGTTGCGGTAGAACAGATGACGACTGACTTCATCATCGAAGCGCAGGCTGTTGTAGCCCAGCGTGCAGGTCCCCGGCACGCTCATCTCATCATTGATGCGCCCGGCGAACTCGGCCTCGGGAATGCCGCGACGCTCGGCCTGCTGCGGGGTGATGCCGGTGATCAGACACGCCATCGGCTGGGGCAGGAAGTCATCGGCCGGCTTGCAATAGAGGGTCAGCGGCTCGCCGACCTCATTGAAGTCAGCATCGGTACGGATGGCCGCGAACTGCGAAGGACGGTCACGGCGCGGGTCGGCGCCGAAGGTCTCGTAGTCGTGCCACAGGAAGGTGGGCTCTGCCACAGGATGTCTCCACGCGGGCGGTCGAAAAATGAACGCGCCAGAGCACCGTCTCCAGCAAGGCTGGCACGGTGCTCTGGCAGGCAATGGGCATGGGCTGGGTCGGGACGTCGCAGGCGCTGCCCGCTCGGCAGCGCCTCAGGAGGCAAGCACCCGACGCCCCGCGAACTCAGGCCTCGCCGGGGCGCGGCAGAGTGACGTTGAGTTCCAGCACCGAGCAGTCGTCTTCGCGGTCCAGCGAGATGTTGATGGCATCCTGGTCGACCTGCACATACTTGCGAATCACCTCGAGCAGCTCACGCTCCAGCATCGGCATGTAATCCGGCTGGTCACGCTGGCTACGCTGGTGCGCGACGATGATCTGCAGCCGCTCCTTGGCGACATTGGCGGTCTTCTTGCGCTCTCGCTTCAGAAAATCCAGTAATTTCACTTGCGCCCCCCTCCAAACATTCTGGCCAGCAGACCGCGCTTCTCGACTTCATGGAAACGCAGCTGCACTTCCTCGCCCAACAGGCGGGACACGCAATCCACGTACGCCTGGCCGGCATCGCTCTTCTGGTCATGCGTGACCGGCACACCCTGGTTGGACGCGCGCAGCACGGCGTCGGATTCCGGAATCAGACCGATCAGCGGGATCGACAGGATTTCCTGGATATCGGTCAGGTTGAGCATGTCGCCGCCGGTGACGCGCGCCGGATGGTAACGGGTGATCAGCAGGTGTTCACGCACCGGGGTGTCGCCATTCTCGGCGCGACGCGTCTTGGAAGACAGCAGGCCGATGATGCGGTCGGAGTCACGTACCGAGCTGACTTCCGGGTTGGTCACCACCACGGCCTCGTCGGCGAAGTACATCGCCAGCTGGGCACCGCGCTCGATACCGGCCGGCGAGTCACAGATGACGTAATCGAACTCCTCGCGCAGCGCGTCGAGCACCTTCTCGACGCCTTCCAGCGTCAGCGCGTCCTTGTCACGGGTCTGGGAGGCCGGAAGGATGTGCAGGTTGTCGATGCGCTTGTCGCGGATCAGGGCCTGCTTGAGATTGGCTTCGCCCTGGATGACGTTGACCAGGTCATAGACCACACGGCGCTCGCAGCCCATGATCAGGTCCAGGTTACGCAGGCCCACATCGAAATCGATCACTACGGTCTTGTTGCCGCGCAAAGCCAGTCCGGTGGCAATGGCGGCGGCGCTGGTCGTCTTGCCGACTCCGCCCTTGCCTGAAGTCACTACGATAATCTTGGCCAAAGGTATCTTCCTTGCTGAGAGTCCCTCGCCGAGCGAGGATCACCTGTAAATATTGGATATCGTTCAGAACACAGTGCTGGGGTCAGCCGAGTCGTGCGATACAGAGTTGGTCGTGTTCAAGCACGACTTCGACATTGGCACCCAGCAGGCGATTGTCGATGTCATCGAGTCGCTTGTAGGTTCCGGCCACCGAGAGCAGCTCGGCGTGCAGTTCCTTGCAGTAGATGCTGGCGTTGCGATCGCCATGGATACCCGCCAGCGCGCGGCCACGCAGAGCGCCATAGATATGCACACTGCCGGCGGCCAGGATCTCGGCGCCGGCATTCACCGCGCCGATGATGACCAGATCGCCCTCCGGTGCGCTGACCTGCTGGCCCGAGCGCACCGTGCCGCGATACACCTTGCTGGCGTGGGCTGGCTCCGCTTTCTCGGCCGCGCTGTCCGCGACTGCCTCGGCAGGCTCGGCGACCGGTTCAGCGGCCACCGGCGGCACGGACTCGAGGGAGCGCCCGCGATTCTCCTGCGGCGGGAACCACCCCAGCCCCAACGCCCAGGCGGACTGACGCACCGGGTCTCCACCGCCACGCACCGCGACCGGCAGCAGCTTGTGCCCTCGGCAGACGGCACAGATGCGCTCCAGCGCCAGATGCGGCTCGTCGAGCTTCTCGACGCTCAGCACCACCGGCGTATGTTGAAAGAAGGCCGGCGACTGGCTGAGCTTGCTGGCCAGCTGAGCACGGATCTGCTCCGGATCACCGCTGACCAGCTCCATGACCGTCATCGGCAGCATGCCGCCCTTGAAGGTGAAGGCCTGAGGGGCCCTGTCCGTACTGAGACTCATGACCTGACTCCGGTTGCGTAAGGAGTGTCGAAGCCCTCCGACACTCTTGATGATGCACGTGCTGTTCACGGCATCCTCAAGGCGACCCTCGATTGGAAAGGCCACCTGAATAACATAGCTCGCCGTCGCACACGGCACAGCGACTGCTTGATAGGCGCCGAGCATGAATGACAGACACTGAATGGCATAGCGGTAACGTACAAAACTATGTGAGCGAACACAGTGCTGCAACTGATGATACGGCCAGCAGCAGGCACTGTCAGGTGTCGCGAGCCTACGACGTGGCTCCCTTGCCGACTTGTCACCCGCCGCCGGTCGCCCTGCACGCCGCCGCGCACGTGCAATAAGGCACATCGATCGACATGCGATACCACACAACGGGGGGCTGTGACTGGTAAGATAGCGGGGTGACGAAATTCATGCGCCGTCACTCCGCCACTCCGTCGTGCCCACCCGATTGCACCCGCCGAGTGTGCGGCCAATTGTTGCGCCCCTCTATTTTTTGCCTGGATAACCGCTCTCTCATGACCGGACTGCTCTCCCGCCTCACTGGCCGCCTGTTCACTCCTCGCTGGCAACACGCCAACCCTGCCATTCGCTCCGCTGCCACTGACCAGCTTGACCCGGAGATTCCAGACCAGCGCAAGATCCTGGAGACCCTGATTCTCGAAGATGATGCCCTGGAAGTTCGCCATGCCGCCCTGACGCGCATGCAATCTCCCGAGCGTCTGCTGCCGCTGCTCGACCGCGCCGATGGCCTGGTACGCGAGCGCCTGATCGAACTGTTGAGCGGCGGCCAGGATGCGCCCTCACTGTTGAGCCGTGAACAGCTGGTCGAGCGCCTGGACGATAGCGAACTGCTGTCGGCCGTGGCGTCCCGCGGTGACAACCAGCAACTGCGTCTGACCGCACTGAGCCGTCTGGAAGATGAAGAGGCGCTGATCCATCAGGCCTGCCACAACACCATCGCCGCCGTGCGCCATGCCGCTGCCGCCCGCATCACCAGCCAGGCCGGCCTCGAGCGTCTGGTGCGCGATGCCAAGCGAGACCGCCACGTGCAGCGTCAGGCGCGCGACACCCTCGCCCAGCGCCGTGCCGATGCTCAGCAGGCCGACGCGCTGGCCGCCAGCCGCGACAACCTGCTGCGCCAGATGGAAAAGCTGCCGCGTCAGGCGTGGGAAGACAGCGTGCCCTCGCGTTACCGCTCGCTGCTGCGCGAGTGGGAGCGTCTGCCGGCCGCGGACTACGAGATTCAACAGCGCTTCGAAGAGGCGCGCCAGCAGGCGCACAAGGTCATCAGCGACCACGAGGCCCGCGAGGAAGCCATTCGCGCCCATGAGCGCCTGAGCGCCAACCTCAACACGCACCTGGAAGAGATTCTCAGCGCCGTGGATCAGGCGCGGGAAGACCTCTACAGCCGCGACTGCGTCAATGACCACGACTTCGCCAGCCTGCAGGCCCAGCGCCGTCTGCAGGGAGAGCGCTGGAGCGAGTTGACCGACCAGTTCTCGGCCCCGGCCGAACTGCTCGAACGTCAGCAGCGCCTGCAACAGCAGCTGCAGGACGCCCTCGATGCCTGGCATCGCCATCAGCTGTGCCAGGGCGAGCTGGATGCCGCGCTGGTCGACAATGACATCGACCAGCTGCGTCGTCTGGAAAGCGAAGTGGCCTGGCCTGCGGGTCTGCCGCAGACCGCCAGCCTGAGCGCGGTGCGTCAGGCGATCAGCGCGGCGCAGCCGGAAGAGCCGGAAGAGGCAGCGCAGGAGCAGGACGCGCTCGATGGCAGCCCAGCACAAGACGCCGAGTCAGCTGACGCCTCCCGCGAGGGCACTGCGCGCAAGGCGAGCCTGGATCTGGACGCACTGGATGCCGAACTGGCACGCCTGGAAGCGGATCTCGATGCCGGCAAGCTCAAACCGGCCAGCCGACTGCATCGCTCACTGCGCGATCGTACCGAAGGCCAGCTCGACAATGCCCGCCAGACACGCCTGCGCCAGCTGGGCGCGCGGGTCGCGGAACTCCGTGACTGGCAGAACTTCGTCGCGGCGCCCAAGCGCGAGCAGCTGCTCGAGGCCATCACCACCCTGAGCGAGCGCGATGACATCAGCGATGAGCAGCGCGACCGCCAGCACCAACAACTGATTCAGCAATGGCGCGAGCTGGGCGATGCGGCCGCCAGCCGCGATGCCAGCCAGGCGTTCCGCACCGCCTCTGACGCCATCAAGCTGCGCCTGCGGGATTACCGCGAATCGCGCAAGCAGCTGCGTGAATACAATCTGGCCATGCGCGAAGCGCTCTGCGAGCAGCTCGAATCGCTCAACGGCCACGCCATGGATGATGCCGACCCCGACTCCCTGCGCCAGATCCGTGATCGCGCCCGTGAGGAATGGCGTCGCCACACGCCGGTGCCCGCGGGCCCCGGTCGCCAGCTATCGCACCGCTTCGGTGAAGCACTGACGGCACTGCAGGGGCTGATCGACAGCCGCGCGGGCCAGATCGCCGCCGCCAAGCAGGCACTGGTCGATGCCGTCGAGGCACTGGCCAATGAGGACTCACCGGCACGTGCCCGCGCCGAACAGGCCAAGGCCCTGCAGAGTCGCTGGCGCGAGATGGGCCGCGCGCCCAAGGGCGAAGAGCAACGTCTGTGGGCCGCCTTCCGCGCGGCGTGCGACCGCATCTTCGCTGCACGCGATCAGGACCGTGAAGACCGCGACAGCCGCGAGCAGGCACGTCTGGATCAGTGGCAGGCGCTGATCGAACGTCTCGACAGCTGGGAGCCGGAGACGCTGGAAGACGCCGCCCTGCTCGATGATGCCCTGAAGGAAGCCGACACCCTCGGCCCGCTGCCGCGCGGCAAGCGGGGCGACGGCATGCGTCGTCGCTGGACCGGCATTCTCAAGCGTCGCGAGCAGCGTCTGGATGAACTGCACGCCCTGCAACTGCGTGAGGAATGGCAGCAATGGCGTGACCTGCTCGAACAGCACGCCGTGGCGGATGCCAGCGCGCGCAACGGCGACGTGCAGGATGTCGAGCTGCCGAACACCTCGGCCTTCGACGACAACAGCCGTCAGGCCAATGCGGCGCGCAACCAGATGCGTCAGGCCCTGCCGAGCAACTGCAGCGCCGCCAACGAGCGCCTGGCCGAGCTGCGTGTTCACCTTGCCATTCTGTTCGAGGCCCCGCTGGGCAGCGAAGATGAATCACGCCGCCTGACCGTGCAGGTCGCGCGCATCAACCAGCAGCTGGGTGAGCGCATGGAACGTGAAGAAGAGCTGGATGAGGTGCTGGATGCGCTGCTCGCCAACGGTCCGCTGGACTGGGACGCCTGGCAGACCGAACTGCCGCGCTTCGATGCGCTGTTCAATCACTGAGCCAGTGCTCTTGAGCTGGTGACGACGCGCTCGCAAGACTGAAGTCATGGCAACGAAAAGCCCCCGCCTCGATAGAGACGGGGGCTTTTTCATTCTCTTGCCAGGCGGGGCCGGGTGCCAACCCTGCACTGGCTCGCGCTAGCGCAGAGCATCAGCCCATGAACTGGCCGCCATTGATATCCAGGTTGGCACCGGTGATGAAGCCGGATTTCTCGTCGGCCAGGAAGGCGACCGCACGTGCGATCTCGTCCGGCTGACCATAACGCTTGACCGGGATGGTCTCGCGGATCGATTCACGGATCTCTTCGGGGATCTTCATGATCATGTCGGTGGCGATGTAGCCCGGTGACAGGGTGTTGACGGTAATGCCCTTGGTCGCGGTTTCCTGCGCCAGCGCCATGGTCAGACCATGCATGCCCGCCTTGGCGGCCGAGTAGTTGACCTGCCCGAACTGGCCCTTGCGGCCATTGATGGAGGAGATGTTCACGATGCGGCCGTACTTGTGCTCCAGCATGTCATTGATGACGGCACGGCAGGTGTTGAAGACGCTGTCGAGGTTGCAGTTGATGACTTCGCGCCACTGCTCATAGCTCATCTTGCGCATGGAGGTATCACGCGTGATGCCGGCGCAGTTGACCAGTACCGCGATCGGACCGAAGCGCTCGCGGATTTCGTTGACGCCTGCCTGACAGGCTTCGAAGTTGTCCAGCTCGATGCCGGACAGTGCGATGTTCTCGAAACCGGCAGCGCGCTGTTCCTCCAGCCATCCTTCTGCCTTTTCCTTGTTTCGGTAACCCGCAATGACCTGATACCCCTGGTTCGCCAGCTCGCGGCAGATAGCGGAACCAATGCCACCGGTACCACCGGTAACCCATGCGACGGGTGCTGTTTGTGTCATCTTATTGTGTCTCCCTAATCCTGGAACGTCCTGTGTCCTTGGCTTGGGCACAGCTTGGCGAATCTGCGGACACCCCCGCCCTGAGAAAACGAGAATGCCTGCAACGACAACAATGACCCGCGTCTCTAACAGCCTGATGACAATCGTGCACTCTGTGACGCCTGCCATCCGCCTGCGCGAGGCGCGTCACCCTCAGTATGGACAGGATGCAGCGGGAATGTATGTAGCAGATCTCTCACACAAGATGCCGATAATCGCTCGAGGGGCGAAGACGGGTTGGTGACGACTCACCGGACACGAGAAGTTTGCGTCAATTACGGGATAACGGTTGACGCAGCACTGTATATCCTTATACTACGCCCCACGTTGATGCGGGGTGGAGCAGTCTGGTAGCTCGTCGGGCTCATAACCCGAAGGTCATCGGTTCAAATCCGGTCCCCGCTACCACTGACAAGTCGTTGCCTATCAAGGTAATTGCCGGTCAGACACCAACGTAATGTTGCGGGATGGAGCAGTCTGGTAGCTCGTCGGGCTCATAACCCGAAGGTCATCGGTTCAAATCCGGTTCCCGCTACCAACCTCTGATGCGTCAGAGTTGGAGCAAAGGCAGTACCCAGTGTTGCGGGGTGGAGCAGTCTGGTAGCTCGTCGGGCTCATAACCCGAAGGTCATCGGTTCAAATCCGGTCCCCGCTACCAAGAATTCGAAAGGCCTGATGCCATGCATCAGGCCTTTTTCGTATGCGTGAAATTCCTGTGCGATGATGGCGAGGAAGCCGGTTCACGGGCCTGGCTACCCCTATCCACACCAGGCCTCTTCACACCTGGCCCTTCACACTCATCACGTCAGTCCCAAGGGAGTGCCTGCATGCGCCACTGGCTGGTCAAGACCGAACCCGATGCCTTCTCGCTGGATGACCTGCGCCGCGAATCACCGGCGCTCTGGGATGGCGTGCGCAACTATCAGGCGCGCAACTTCCTGCGCGAGATGCAGCTCGGTGATGTCGTGCTCATCCAGCACTCCAGCTGCAAGGTGCCTGCGGTGGTCGGACTGGCCGTCGTCAGCGAACTCGCCCTGCCCGACCCGACGGCCAGTGACCCCGAGCACAAGGGCTTCGACCCACGTCAGGTGGCAGATATCGATGCCGACAAGCCTCCGCGCTGGGTCGCCCCGCGTCTGAGCTACCTTCGCCCGCTGCGCACCACCCTGCCCATCGCGCGCCTGAAGGCCCGGCCCGAGCTGGCGGATAGCCACCTGGTGCGCCGCGCACGCCTGTCCGTGATGCCGCTCAGCGAGAGCGAAGCCGCCTGCATCGCCAGCCTGGCCGGCGACACCCTGCTGCCGTGAACCGACGCGCCCGGGACGCTCGCGCGAGGAAGTGTCCGGCAGCGCCTTGAACTCCACTGCGACGGGCCGCATCATCAGGCCAACCGGCTCGCGCGCGAGCCTTGAATCGCAGACAGAATTTCGGGGCATGCACCATGATCATCGATCCCAATACCGGCCAGCCACTGACCGGCAATGACACCACCGCCGCCCAGCCACAAGGGGTGGTCGGCGGCGGTGCCGCCAGTGCACCGCGCCAGGCAGAAGACGCCAACACCTACATCATCGATGTGGACATGAGCAATCTTCAGCAGGTGCTGGAAGCCTCACAGCAAGTGCCGGTACTGCTGGATTGCTGGTCGCCGCAGAGCGAGCACTGCCTCGTCCTGACACCGATCCTCGAGAAGCTGGCACGTGAATATGCGGGCGGCTTCATCCTGGCCAAGCTGAACGCCGAGGAACAGCAGGACATCGCTGCTCAGCTGGGCGTGCGCTCGGTGCCGGACGTCAAGCTGGTCATCCAGGGCGGTCTGGCAGGCAACTTCACCGGCGCACGTCCGGAAGCCGAGATTCGCCAGTTCCTCGAGCAGCACAAGGTCCAGCCGGCGGCAGGAGCAGGTCCCAGCCTCGCGGAGCAGGCGGCCACTGCACTGGAAAGCGGCGACCTCGTCACCGCCAAGGCGCTGTATCAGCAGCTGGCGCAGGAATCCCCCGAGACACCGGAATACCGCATCCACCTCGCCTCGGTGCTGGTCGCCGAAGGCAATGGTGAAGAGGCCCGTCAGCTGCTGGACTCCCTCAAGCCGGAAGACCGTGACGGCGCCCAGGCGCGTGGCGTACGTGCGCGCATCGACTTCATCGCCGAGGCACCGTCTCCCGAAGAGGTGCAGGCGATGATCGAGCGGGACGACAGCGAAGCCCGCTACCAGCGCGCCATGCGTGACCTGGCGGATGGCCATTACGAGCTGGCGCTGGATGCCCTGATCAGCCTGGTGAAGACCGATCGCCAGTACGGCGATGATCTGGCACGCAAGACGCTGCTGCGTGTCTTCGACGCCCTCGGCGCGACCCATGAGCTGACCGTGCGCTTCCGGCGCCAACTGTTCGCTCTGATGTACTGATCGTGCTGGTGCGCTGATCGTACTGCTGATCGTACTGCTGATCGTATCAATGAGTTGATCACGCCACGCAGACGACAAGGCCCCGCCTCCGGTAAAGGAAGCGGGGCCTTGTCATTGAGGGCCTGCCGTCGCGCCGATTCAAGGGCTAACGACGGCTCCAGCCCTTGAGAAGCGAGGGGCGAGCACGCGATTCGCGCACGCTGGGCGGAAAGTCCACCTCTAGTTCCTGGCCCGCAGACTTCACGGCGTCTGGCGCAGACGGGGTGGCAGATGACGCCGCGGGCGCACGGCAGCGGGAAGATGGCGGCGATGAACGCGCCAGGCGCAGGCTCCCGCCCTGACAACACCATTCACGACAGGCCGTCACGCCTGCATCCCTGCTTGCTGGCCGCCCCTGTCGCGGCGTCTCTGCCACCTCATGTCTCATCGTCGCATCTCCTGATGACAAGCCCCTCCCGATGAGCGGCCTAGCTTCAGATTTGACGATAATGATTCTCAATTCAAGTTTGCGATGAGCGATAGCTGCCAACGAAACGCCGCAGGCTGACCCAGATCAATTTCGCCTCTCTACCGAACTCAGCCTTTCTGCAGTCGCTCATCCATCTGCTGCAGCGCCTTCTCCAGCTGCACGCGCGTGGTACCGTAGTTCAAGCGCACGAAGCCCGGCCAGCCGAAGTCTGCGCCATCCGACAGCGCGACATCGCATTCCTCGAGCAGGGTCTGCTGCGGAGACTCCCCGAGCCCTGCCTTGCGCATATCCAGCCAGGCCAGATAGGTGGCCTGCGGGCGCGACATGCTGACGCCGTCCCAACGTGCCACATGGCTTTCCAGCAGATCGAGGTTGTCACGCAGCACGCTCAGCAACTCCTGACGCCACGGCTCGCCCTCGCGCCACGCCGCTTCGGTCGCGGCCATGCCCAGCACATTGGTATCGGGCATCAAGCCATTGGCGGCGCCGGTGAAGCGTGCACGCAGCTTGGGATCGGTGATCACCGCGCAGGCGAACGTAAGCCCGGCGGTGTTGAAGGTCTTGGAGGGCGCCCACAGGGTCACGCAGCGCGCCGCCAGTCGCTCGTTCAGGCTGGCCAGCGGGATATGGCGGGCCGTCGGGTCCACCACCAGATCCGCATGCAGCTCATCGGAGACCACCAGCAGATCGTGACGCTCGACCAGCTCCGCCAGCGCCTCGAGCTCTTCCTCGCGCCAGACGCGGCCGGTAGGATTGTGCGGGTGGCACCATAGCAGCAGCTCGGTCTCGGGCGTGATGGCCGCTTCCAGCGCCTCCAGATCCAGACGCCAGGGGCCGCCTTGCGTCTCGGGCTCTGCCAGCGGCGCCATCTGTGCCAGTCGCCCGGTCTTCTGGGCCACCTTGAGGAAGGGCGGGTAGATCGGGGTCGTCGTGACCACGCCCGCGCCGGGAGAGGTCAATGCCAGACTGGCCAGGTGCAAGGCCGGCACCACGCCCGGCAACCAGACGATGGCGTCACGCGGCACCTCCCAGCCATAATGCTCGCGACTCCAGTCACACAGGCTGTCATCGAGGCCCTCCGACGGCTTGGCATAGCCGTAGACCGGGTGCGCCACTCGCTCGGCCAGCGCTCGCGTCACGGCGGGCGGGGCGCTGAAGTCCATGTCGGCGATCCAGAGGGGCATGACGTCCGAGGCGTAGCGATCCCACTTCTGGGAAGGATACTGGCGTCGATCGAGCGGGGTGATGAAATCGAATGGCAAGATGGAGTCTCCCTGTGGCGGGCAAATTTGGCAGGCAACGCGAGCAGTGCTCTCGACTCACGCCGCCCGAGGGCGGCGAGAAGAATACCTGTGGACCAACTACAGCATAAGGCTTTGTGCATGTCTGAAGACACCTTTTACCCACAGGCCCAGCGCGGGCTGCCCGGCCTGTTGCGTGCCTGGCTGACCCATGGCCGCGGCGACAGCGAGCGTCTCGCCGTGCTGCTGGCCGATACCGCGCGCGTCGCAAGTCTTGGCCAGCCCGCCAGCAATCCCGATGGCGAGACGCTGGAGCAGTGGGCCGCCGAGGGCGGTGCGCCGCTGTGGGCACCCAAGGCAGCGCTGTTCCTGTTGATGCAGATGCCGGCACGCCCGGTGCCGCAGAGCCCGGATGATGCCTGCGCCTGGGCCTATTGCTGGTTGCGCATGCGCGAACACGACAGCCCCACGGCCGCCCTGATGGCGCTGCCGGAACACCTGCGTCAGCCGCTGGCCTGGCCCATCGAAGCCGCCTGGCAAGACCTGACGCATCAGCGGCTGATCTAGCCGCGCTCGATTGTCGAGCGCCCGCAGCGCTGTTGGTGAGCAGCGCTGCGCTTTTCTCTACTCTGCTCTCCTTCCTCACCGCCCTCTCCTCTGCTTTCCCTCCCCTGCTTACCCTCTCTTGCCTGCTCTATTTCCTTGTACGCTCCCGCCCGTCCCTGTCCGCTGCGCTCTATCTCTGCCCGCACTCTCCTTGCGGCTCCTTTTCCTTGCGGCTCCCTCTCCTTGCGGCTCTTACTCCTTGCCCCTGCGAAACTCCCTGGTCACATCCTCTTCACTCCCGCTCCCCCCTGCCACTGATGGCGATTCTGATGGTGACCCTGCTGGCCCCCTCATAGGGCAGCTCGTCCCGCTCTCGGCATTGCTGACAGCCATGGGTAGCAGTTTTCTCAGCGAATATCGTCACCACCGGCTAATGGCGTAGCGGAAACCTGAGTCTCGTCAACGCGTAACTGACGCCATTTCGTTTAATCATCGTTTTGTGAAGCGATACACCCGAAGGGATTTCTTGTGTGAGCGAGGAGTAAAGTTCTTTCAACCGCAACGAAACGGTAATTCAACAAGAATCCGCTGGCGCGACACGACGACCAGCAAGCTTCAGGAGAAGCTCCATGACCACCTCCCTGATTGTCGGACTGGATGGAACCCCGGGCGGCGACAGTGCCATTGCCTATGCCAAGCGCGTCGCCTCTCTGGTGGGCGCGGAAACCAGGATCATTCTCTGCTACGTGGTCGAATGGTCGCCCTACAGCTTCAACACGCCGGAGGAGAACGCCCAGCGTGCCAGCCGCCGTGAGAACGAGATCAAGCTGGCCCGCGAGCGTGTGCTGGCGCCTGCCATCAGCGAGCTGGAAAAGGAGGGCTATCAGGTCGAGGGGCGTGTCCGCCACGGCGATGCCGCCGAGATCCTCAGCCTGCTGGCGCGTGAAGTGAATGCCGAGCAGATCATCGTCGGCCGCAAGGGGGAAAGCGTGCGCTCACGCATCTTCGGCAGCGTCACCGCCCATCTGATTCAAGAGGCCTCGGTGCCCGTCACCATCGTTCCCTGAGACAGGCGCCTCCCGCACCCGCCGCCTGCAGAGATTCGCACCAGACAATAACGACAATTCGCTTTTCGAGGTTACCTCTCATGAGTCGATTCCGCTCCCTGGCCCCCTGGGCTGCCGCGATGGCAGCCCTCATGGCCGCAAGCTCTGCCCGTGCCGAAGGCATGGACCAGGCCATCAGTGACATCGTCGGACCGATCGTCAATCCGATCGTCTCGACCATCTTCTATTCCGTGCCGGTGGCCGGCACCCAGTTCCCGCTGATCGTCGGCTGGCTGATCATCGCGGCCGTCATCTTCACGCTCTATTTCGGCTTCGTGCAGTTCCGCCTGTTCGGCCATGCCATTCGTCTGGTCAAGGGCGACTACACCGACCCGAAGGATGAAGGCGAGGTGTCCCACTTCCAGGCATTGGCCACGGCGCTGTCCGGCACCGTCGGCCTTGGCAACATCGCCGGCGTCGCAGTCGCCGTCTCGCTGGGCGGCCCGGGCGCGACCTTCTGGATGATTCTGGCCGGTCTGCTCGGCATGGCCTCCAAGTTCTGTGAATGTACGCTTGGCGTGAAGTACCGCAACGTCAATGCGGATGGCTCCATCTCCGGCGGCCCGATGTACTACCTGTCCAAGGGCTTCGCGGAAAACGGCAAGGCGGGTCTGGGCAAGATTCTGGCGATCTTCTTCGCCATCTGTGCCATCGGCGGCTCCATCGGCGGCGGCAACATGTTCCAGGCCAACCAGTCCTATCAGCAGGCCGTCAACGTCACCGGCGGTGATGCCAGCTTCCTGGTCGGCTACGGCTGGCTATTCGGTCTCGTGATGGCCGCCATCGTCGGCATGGTCATCATCGGCGGCATCAAGTCCATCGCACGTGTCACCGAGAAGCTGGTGCCGATAATGGCTGTCATCTACGTGATCGCGGCACTCATCATTCTCGGCTTCAACTTCAGTGCGATTCCGGCCGCCTTCGGCGCCATCATCGAAGGTGCCTTCGCACCGGTCGCGGTCGGCGGCGGTATCGTCGGCGTGCTGATCCAGGGCTTCAAGCGTGCTGCCTTCTCCAATGAAGCCGGTATCGGCTCCGCGGCCATCGCCCACTCTGCCGTCAAGACCTCCCAGCCGGCGACCGAAGGGATCGTCGCCCTGCTCGAACCGTTCATCGATACCGTCGTCATCTGCACCATGACCGCACTGGTCATCGTCATCACCGGCGCCTATCAGGTCGAAGGCCTCGGCGGCGTCCAGCTGACCTCCTACGCCTTCGAGACCGCCTTCCCCTGGTTCCCGTATGTGCTGGCCCTGGCAGTGCTGATGTTCGCCTTCTCCACCATGCTGTCCTGGTCCTACTACGGCCTGAAGGCCTGGACCTACCTGTTCGGTGAGAGCAAGGGCTCCGAGATCGTCTACAAGCTGATCTTCCTCGCCTTCGTGGTCATCGGATCCTCCATGAGCCTCGGCCCGGTCATCGACTTCTCCGACGCCATGATCTTCGCCATGTCCATCGCCAACATCATCGGCCTCTACTACCTGATGCCGGTCGTGAAGCGTGAGCTGGCCCAGTACATGGCCAAGCTGAAGTCCGGCGAGATCGCACCGGTCGACAAGGAGGCCAAGCGCCAGAACGCGTGATCCCCATCACGCCCAGGCGGGCCTGACACAGCCGTCAGCCGCCGCATGACCCAAGCCCCTGCCCATCGGCAGGGGCTTTTTCGTTGTCGATCATGCAATTCCGTGCATTGGACGGCTGAAACCACCCAAGTCGGATTGCCGCAACGCAGCGCAATGGGTAGGGTGTGGCGCTCACTGGCCACACTGGCCGGAACCCGTATCAACGAGGACGTCTCATGCTCGCTTCCATGCATGCCATGGTGCTGCGCAATCCCGGCCCGGATGCCGACTTCGTGGCGACCGAATGCCCGCTGCCCACTCCCGGCTCCGGCCAGGTGCGCATTCGCGTCGCTGCCTCCAGCGTCAATCCACTGGATCTCAAGCTGGCCAGCGGCCAGGTGCCTCTCCTGCCGCCAGCACCCTGCGTGCTGCACGGCGACGTGGCCGGTGTGATCGATGCCGTCGGTGATGACGTGCTGGCCTTCTCGCCCGGCGACGAGGTGCTCGGCTTCGCCGGCGGTGTCGCCGCTCATCCGGGCGCGCTGGCGGATTACATGCTCGCCGATGAGCGCCTGATCACCCGCAAGCCGCGCCGCCTGAGCTTCATGGAAGCCGCCGCGTTGCCGGCAGTGTTCATCACCGCCTGGCAGGCACTGGTGGAGCGTGGCCAGCTGGAAGCGGGACAACGCGTGCTGATCCACGGCGGCGCCGGTGGCGTCGGCCATGTGGCATTGCAGATTGCCCGTTGCATCGGCGCGGAAGTCGCCACCACGGTGTCCAGCGATGACAAGGCCCGGGCGGCACGTGACTGCGGTGCGGACCACGTCATTCGCTACCGCGAGGAAGCCGTGGCCGATTACGTGGCCCGGCTGACGGGGGGCGAGGGCTTCGATCTGGTCTTCGACTGCGTCGGCGGCGACAACCTGGCCGCCAGCTTCGCCGCCAGCAAGCTGGGCGGACGCATCGTGACCATCAATGCCCGCACCACGGTGGATCTCTCGCCGCTGCACGCCGGCAGCCGCAGCCTGGAAGTGCTGTCGATCCTGCTGCCGCTGACCGCTGGCATCGGGCATGAGCAGCAGCGCCAGGCGCTGGGCAAGCTGGTGGAGCTGGTCGAGGAAGGCGAATTCAAGGTGCGCCTCGATGAGCGCCAGTTCGACTTCAGCGAGGTCGCCGAGGCCCATCGTCATCAGGCCTCCGGCAAGGCAGTGGGCAAGATCTCGCTGGTGCGTCGTCAGTTCTGGGACGCCGCCCAATGAGCGCAGCGCTTCAGGGTGAGCTGGGCCTGCAACTGCTCAAGCTGCTGATCTCGGTGGCGGTGGTGATCGGGCTGTCATTGATCGCGGAGCGCCTCTCGACGCGCATGGCCGGGCTGCTGTCCGGCTACCCGCTCGGCACGGCCATCACGCTGGGCTTCATCGGCGTTGAGATCTCCCCCGAGTTCGCCGGCCAGAGCGCCGTCTACACTCTGGCCGGCTTCTCCTCGACGCTGGCGCTGGGGGTCGGCTACTGGCTATGCGGGCGCGCACAAGGACTGCGCGGCGTCATCAACGGCACTCTGGGCGGCCTGCTGGGTTGGCTGCTCGCCAGTCTGGTGCTGGCGCAGTTCGAGTTCACGCGTGTCAGCGGCGTGATCGTGACGCTGATCGCCATCGTGCTGTGCATGCGCCTCTATCGCGGCGTACCGGAGAGCACGGCGCGCAAGTCGCCCTTCTCCTGGGTCTCGCTGCTGGCGCGCGCCGGACTGGCCGCCGGCATCGTGTTCGGCATCACCGCGCTGGCCCATCTGCTGCCGCCCTCGTGGGCAGGTCTGGTGGCGGCCTTCCCGGTCACCATGTACCCGCTGCTGGTGATTCTGCATCTCACCCAGGGGCCAGTGGCCGTCGCGACCGTCATCAAGCACTACCCGGCCGGCCTTGGCTCGCTATTGTGCTATGCGCTGGTGGTCTCGCTCAGTTACCCCGGCATGGGGGTCGGCCTGGGCACCCTGCTCGGTTTCATCGTGGCGACGGCGTGGCTGGGCGTGTTCACGCCGTTGCAACGTCGACTAGCCTCACGACGTACAGCCAGCGCCTGAGCTTCCTGATAGGCTGAAATGCCGCATGGATGCCCAGGAGCGATGACATGTACTTCAAGACGCTGGAACCGGCCTTCTACGACACCGATGCCCTCGGGCACGTCAACAACACGCGCCTGCCGGCCTGGTTCGAGTGGGCGCGCAATGACCTGTTCCGCGTCTTCGTGCCGGACCTCGACCCGCGCAAGTGGCCGCTGATCATGGCGCGCATCGAGGTCGACTTCCTCGCCGAGCTGCAATACGGCCAGCCGGTGGAGATTCGCACCTGGCTGTCGCGTCTCGGCGGCAGCTCCTTCACCGTGACCCAGGAAGCGTGGCAAAGCGGCGTCTGCGGCGCGCGTGGCCACTGCGTGCTGGTGCAGTTCGATCATCATGCCAAGCAGTCGCTGCCCATCGAGGGCGAGCTGCGCGCGACCCTGGTCAGCCATGTGCACGAGCACACCGACAGCGCCGAACTGGATGTCCCCGCCCTGCGCGAGGCCGCCCGGGCACTCGGGACGCACAGCGCAACCTCCGAAGGGAGCGTGCCGGCATGACACCCGCGCTCAAGCTGCTCAAGGGCAAGCCGCACCGCACACTCGAGTATGCCCACGACCCACGCGCCCCCGCCTATGGGGAAGAGGCCGCCCGCACGCTGGGGCTTGATCCCGCCCAGGTCTTCAAGACCCTCGTCTGCCAGCTGGAAGGCGGCAATGCACGTCAGCCGCTGGTGGTTGCCGTGGTGCCGGTCAGCGGTACGCTCGATCTCAAGGCACTGGCACGCGCCTGCGGGGCACGCAAGGCGGCGCTGGCCGCGCATGAGGCCGCCGAGCGTGCCACCGGCTATGTGGTTGGCGGTATCAGTCCACTGGGGCAGAAGAAGCGCCTGCCACTGTGGGTCGATGACAGCGCCGCGACGCAGGCGGAAATCTTCATCAGCGGCGGCCGTCGTGGACTGGAGATAGCGCTCGCCCCCGCGTTACTGTGTGAGCTGGGCAATGGCCAGTTCGCCCCGCTGGCCCGTGACGAATGATAGCCACGGGCGTGGCACACCATGACGAGCACCCGCCACAGCACCGCATCAGCGAGGAGGCCCGATGGGCATTCGCTACAGCAAGTGGATCTACCCGGACATGACCGAGCTGCATGCGCAGGTCGAGGCGGCGCTGGAGCACTGGTTCAGTGAGCGCTTCGCCGACTACCCGCACATCAGCTTGCCGGGCCTTGACCCCTACGATTATGATGGCTGGTTCAATCGTCTGGCCCCGGAGCTGATGGCGCGCGGCAGTGACTACTGCGAGCGCGAGTGGCATGGCTATGTGCCGAGCCCCCAGCAGCTCAACCAGGCTTTCTTCCGGGCCGTATCCCGGTCCAACAAGTGTGTGCTGGAGCCTGACCGCAAGCATGGTGATCCTGACCAATCATAGTCCCGACGCACGGGAGCTCGAGATCATCGAGCGCCAGCTCGGGCGCAAGCCGCGCGGCATCCAGGCCGTGGCCGCCACCGATGGCGAGGGCACTCCGCTGGTGCTGCGCATGCATTCGCTGGTGGACGGCAAGCCCTTCCCGACCCTCTACTGGCTGTGCGATGAACGCCTCAAGATCTCGCTGTCACGCATCGAGGCCGAAGGCGTCATCAAGGGGCTGGAAGAACGCCTCAAGACCGACGAGGAACTGCTGGCGCGCTATCGTGCCAGCCATGAGGCCTACGTCGCCGAACGCTGGAGCTTCATGAGCGAGGCCGAGCGCAACGCCATCGAGTCCCAGGGCTTCACCGACCTGATGCGTGAACGTGGCGTCGGCGGTATCCGTGACTGGAATCAAGTGCGCTGCCTGCACACCCAGTACGCCCAGCATCTCGCCTACGCCGAGGGCAACGCCATCGGTCACTGGGTCGATGCCCATTACGACGTGCTGTCCGAGCTGCCCTGAGCCCTGGCGACGATCGATCCGATGCCGTCGGCTTGAATACAGAAGACGAAGAAGCCCGCCAATTGGCGGGCTTCTTGCGTTGGGACGGGCGTCAGATCTACAGCGAGTGCGCGAAGACCAGCGCGATGCACAGCGGGCAGATCAGGCGCACGTACCACGGCCAGATCTTCCAGAACAGGCTGGACTCGATGTCCGGCGCCCCGCTCTGGATCTCCTTGAGCAGCGCATGGCGCGACATCGCCCAGCCGACCAGCAGGCACATCACCAGCGCGACCAGTGGCTGGCTGTACTGGGTGGTCAACATGATCACCAGGCCGAACAGTGCCCCGAAGTTGGCGGCGATGGTCAGGCTGATGGCCATGATGGTGGCACCGACGGCCAGGGTGGCGGCACGCCGACCCAGCCAGCCACGCTCGACCACGAAGGATACCGGCACTTCCAGCATCGAGATGGAAGAGGTGATGCCCGCCACGCTCATCAGCGCGAAGAACGCCACCATCAAGACGTCACCTGCGCCGCCCATCTGGCCGAACAGCGCCGGCAGCGTGTCGAACAGCAGAGTGTCCGAGCTCTTGAGCAGGCCATCGGCATCGAAGATCTCGACGCCCAGATGACGCGCGGCGTACATGGCCGGAATCACCAGCAGGCCGGCGAGGAAGGCGATGCCGACATCGATCAGCGTCACCAGTACGCCCAGACGCGGCAGGTTCTGCTCCGGCCCCAGATAGGAGCCGTAGATCAGCATCGCGCCCACGCCGAGAGACAGCGAGAAGAACGCCTGGCCCATCGCGCTCAGCATCAGGTCGGCATCGAAGATGCGGTCCCACTGCGGCGTCAGGTAGACACTCAGGCCTTCATCGGCGCCCGGCAGGGTCAGCACGTAGCCGATCAGACCGACCAGCAGCATCAGCAACAGCGGCATCAGACGCGTGGACCACTTCTCGATCCCGCCGCGCACGCCGCCGACCACGATCGCCATCGTCAACGCGAGGAAGACCGCCGTCAGCGAGACATTGCGCGTGAAGTCGAAGGTGGTCAGCCAGCTGGCGGCGGAGCTCATGCCCAGCGCCTCGCTGACCGGTGCGGCGGTATAGCCCAGCAGCCAGCCCGCGACGATGGCATAGAAGGCCAGAATCAGGCTGGCGGTCAGCATGCCCGCCCAGCCCGCCAGCGCGCCGAAGCGCTTGGTGATGCCTCGACCGAGACTCATGCTGGTGACGATGTTGGCCTGACCATGACGGCCGATGACAAGCTCAGCCATCAAGGCCGGCCATGCCAGCAGGAAGGCCAGCACCAGATACATCACCACGAAGGCCCCGCCTCCGTTGTTGGCCGTCTGGGACGGGAAGCCCCATACGTTGCCAAGTCCTACTGCCGAACCAGCGGCGGCCATCAAGAAGCCCAGCCGACTGGCAAAGCGTCCGCGCACCTGCGCCATCTGCCTCTCCTGCCTTGTTGTTCCGCGTCCGTCGAAGACGACGTCGCGATGAGTCCACGCTCGCCGAAGACGACGTCGCGATGAGTTGGGGTGCATCCCGATGCAAGCTCACGGGGCGCCAGCGCCCGCCAGCCGTCGCCTGCGGGGGCGGCAAGGGTAGCAGAGCAGGCCCGCGAATGCAGGCGACAACGCCGAAAGTCAGCACGTGCCCGCGTTGGCCACGGGGCAATGCCGAGTTCCTCACCGGCGTCATAGCGTCGCCGCACAACTCGCGTAGGATAGGAAGGACATGACATCAAGGCACGGCAGCCAGCAGTGAGCGCCGCCGAGAAACATTCAGGAGAGCAACATGCATCGCATCTGTGTCTATCTGGGCTCCCGCGAGGGCGTCTCCCCACAGCACCGCCAACTGGCCGAAGCCCTGGGCACGGCCATCGCCGAGCGCGGCTGGGGACTGGTCTACGGAGGCGCGCGCGCCGGGCTGATGGGGGCGTTGGCAGATGCCGCGCTGGCAGCGGGCGGTGAGGTGATCGGCGTGATCCCCCAGGCACTGGTACGCAACGAGAAGGCACATACCGGTCTGACGCGCTTGATCGAGGTGGCGGACATGCATGAGCGCAAGGCGCAGATGGCCGCACTGGCGGATGCCTTCGTGACCCTGCCCGGCGGGATTGGCACCCTGGAGGAATTGTTCGAGACCTGGACCTGGCAGTATCTGCGCTTTCACGCCAAGCCGATCGCCGTCCTCGACAGTGACGGCTTCTTCGCGCCCCTGCTCGAGTTTCTGGACCGCACCGTCGAGGCGGGCTTCCTCGATGCGGACACTCGCGCACGCCTGATCAGCGAGCGCGAGATCGCGCCCCTGCTGAAGCGACTGGCGCCCGAGACGTAAGGCTTGAGACGTAAGGCCTGAGACCTGACAGGCTGTCGCGTCACTCCCCATCAAGCGCATGACGCCAGCGCCATGGGGAGTGACTCTGCGAGCGGCCGTCTCAGCTCAACGCGCTATCTCAGCAGCGCGCCACCTCAGTTCAGCGCCGTCTCGCCAACAGCCTCAACGGCATCCTCCGAGGCGGCCTGCTGCTGAACGGTTTTGCCGATATAGCGCGCCCGCTTGCTGGCGGTGACCTGCTCGACATCGACCATCACCAGGCCGTCGATGCAGTAACCGAAATCGGCGTCGACACTGAAATCGAGGAAACGGGTGCCACCGGGCTCGGTGACCTCGGCGTACTGCTTGTAGAGCGTCGGCACCGTCACACCCATCGCATCCAGCTGGGCACGCAGGCGGCGGAAATCGCCATCGGCGTCCTGACCATCGAACAGGCGCTCCGCTTCATGGGCGGCGCTGCCCGGCACGCTCTGGGCAACCGGTGCCCGCGCACGCGCCAGCCCCTCATCATCCCCGTAATAGTGACGGTAGTAGCTGACGATCAGTGCCCTGGCGGCCTCCGGATAGCTGTTGGAGAGCGTGACCGGGCCGAACAGCCAGCGAATCTCGGGATGACAGCGCAGATAGGCGCCCAGCCCCTGCCACAGGTAATCGAGGCTGCGCCGCCCCCAGTAGCGCGGCTGCACGAAGCTGCGCCCCAGCTCCAGACCGTCCTGCATGCGCTCGAACATCTCGGGCGTGAAGCGGAACAGGGTCGGGCTGTAGAGCCCCTTCTCGCCATGTGCCGCCATGATCTTGCGTACCTCTCCGATGCGATAGGCACCGGCGATCTCGAGATCGGCGTCATCCCACAGCACCAGATGCCGGTAGTGGGCGTCATAGCGATCGATATCGCGCCGCTCGCCGGTGCCCTCGCCGACCCGCCGGAAACTGATCTCGCGCAGTCGCCCGATCTCGCGCATCACGCTGGAGCCGGGGAAGGCATCGAACAGATAGATCTTCTTGCCGTCGCGGGTCTCACCCAGCAATTCACAGGGCGTCAGTTCCTCACGCAGCGCCTGGCGCTCCTCGGGATGGCCGATGGCCTTCTCGGTCACGAACAGGCCACGCTTGCCGCGCCCGATGCGATACAGGTGCTTGCGCAGCAGACGCGTCTTGGCGTTGGTATTGAGGGCATCACTGTCGAGGCGCTCCAGCGGAATCAGCTCGCCGATGCGCAGCTTGAGCTGCCGCTCGCGCTGGCGAAACATCTCATGCGCCAGCAGGGGTGTGCCGAAGCTGCGGTTGATCGACGACAGCGCATAGAAGAGCGTCGAGTTGCGCCCGCTGACGTGGATAGGCAGCACCGGCGCGTTGGTCTTGCGCGCGAAATGCAGGAAACCCGACAGCCACTTGCCATCGCGTGGCCCGGTCGGGCCTGCACGCGAGACCTCGCCGGCCGGGAAGATGATCACGGCCTCTTCATTCATCAGCGCATCGCAGATCTGACCACTGCTCTTGCGATAGCCACGGCGACTGAGGTTGTCCAGCGGCAGCAGCAAGGGTGCCAGCGGCTCGACCTTCATCAGGATGTCATTGGCGACGATCTTGACGTCGCGGCGCACTTCGCCGACCAGCTTGAGCAGCGCGAGGCCATCCAGTGACCCCAGCGGATGGTTGGCGACGATGACGACACGCCCGTAGGCCGGAATGTTCTCGCGCTCCCGCGAGGACACCGAGTAGCCGAAGGAGAAGTGATCGAGCACGCGGTCAATGAAGTCGAAACCGCGCTGGTCCGAGTTCTCGCCGAGGAAGGCATTGATCTCGCCCTCGTGCACCAGGCGCCGCAGCATGGCCAGAGCTGGCCGCCGGATCAGCGGGTGACGCTTGGCAAAGGCAGGATACTTGGCAGCGATGACGCGGGCAGTATCGATCATGCTCTCTCCTTGGCCGCACGGAGTGCGGAACGCGATGTCTGGATCATGGGGCTTGATATCACGTCAGGTTCGCGCCACTTCATGACAGATGCGTCACAGTCCCCGTACAGTGAGATGACAGTCGCCCACGTGATCCGCGGCCGATGCGCCCCGGCACGGAGATCATCCGCGTACGAACAGGCAGCGCGACTGCCACGCCAAGGAGAGAGCGAATGTTTGCGATAGCCGTCGAGAATGAATCACTGGTCTGGCAGGAAACCGAGGCCCCGCACGGGATCGCCTCGGATGAGGTGCGTATCGAGGTGGCCTGGGCCGGCGTCAACCGCGCCGACCTGATGCAGCGCGCCGGCCAATATCCACCACCCGAAGGTGCCAGTCAGATCCTGGGACTGGAGGTCAGTGGCACCATTCGCGAGGTCGGCCGCCACGTCGAGCGCTTCAAGGTCGGTGATCCGGTCTGTGCACTGCTGTCCGGTGGCGGCTATGCCGAGGAAGTGGTCGTCAACGCCCTGCAGGTGCTGCCGGTGCCGGAGGGCTATAGCCTGCGAGACGCCGCCGCGCTGCCGGAGATGTTCGCCACCGCCTGGCTGAACCTGTTCATCGAGGGCAACCTCAAGCACAAGGAGCGCGTGCTGCTGCATGCCGGTGCCAGCGGCATCGGTACCACCGCCATCCAGCTGTGCGGGCTGTTCGGGCATCCGTGCTTCGTGACCGTCGGCAGCCAGGAAAAGCTGGAGACCTGCCTGCGCCTCGGCGCGGATGCCGGCTGGAATCGCCACGATGGCAGCTTCGTGGAGGCCGTGAACGACTGGGGCGGCGCCGACATGATTCTCGACCCGGTGGGCGGCGGCTATCTGGCCGACAATCAGCAGGTGCTGAAACAGGATGGCCGCATGGTATTGATCGGCCTGATGGGCGGGCGCATGGATGATCTGGATCTGGGTCGCATGCTGATGAAGCGTCAGCGCCTGATCGGCTCGACCCTGCGGTCGCGCTCCCCCGATGGCAAGGGCATGGTGCTGGATGCGCTCTACGTGCATGTGTGGCCGCGCCTGGCGCGGGGTGAGCTGCGCCCGCATATCGACAAGAGCTGGCCGATCCAGGAAGCCGATGCCGCGCATGCCTATGTGCAGGACAACGCCAGCACCGGCAAGGTGTTGCTGGCGGTGACGGGCGCCTGAGCCTCGTCATGGCGCTGATGACATCAGCAGCATGAAAAAAACGGCAGCATGAAAAAGCGGCAGCCCACTGGGCTGCCGCTTTTTTGGCTTTATTGGCGCTATCTCGTGCTCACTGCTCCGCCTGACAACATCTGACCTGACAACACCCGGCCTGACAGCAGTGTCGCTCATGCCGCCAGGCGTAGACCCCGAGGCACCTGGCAGAGGCTTATTCGCTACGCCCGATCGACTGGGCTTTCTGCCAGGTGAGTTGCAGCAGACGGGCGTCATCTCCGGCGCGATGGCGCTGGATGCCACCCTCGGCGATCACCGCTTCCTTGAGCTCCGCCCAGCAATTCAGCTGCTCCTCATCGAGCAGCCGTCTGAGCGCCTCGAGACGAAAGCGCGGCAGCATGCCGGCATGATAGAACAGCAGCGAGAGCCAGGTATTGTCGTAGCCCCAGCTGTCGCTGTAGGCGATTCCGGCCTCACCCAGCTCATCATTGACCCACTGCGCCACCTCACGCACTGGCCGCCCTTCGCGTGCCAGCCGTGCCCGTGAGATGCCGTGCAACAGCTCCGCCTTCGGGTCCCAATGCACCCACTCATCAAGAGGCTGTATCAGGAAGGCGCAACTGCTGCCGTCGGCACGCGCCAGCCCGATCTCGATCGGATAGCTACCACGGCCAAAGCCGGAGGCTTCAATATCGAGCAGAATAGGCAGCGTCACACGAATCTCCCAAGGTATCTCAGGCAGACAGGGCCCGGGCGAGAAGAGGTTGAATGTCCTCAGGTTACGGGAATTGCCCCCTGCTTGGCGAGTCCTGAGCGCGACGCTGTCAACGCAGGCATCAGGTCGATCTGCTCCATCACGCTGGCATCACGTTCAAGAGACGCGCGCGGGAGGGCCAGAGACGACAACGCCCTCACGAAGAGGGCGTTGTCAGTGGCAGCGAGGGCAGCACATCAGCTGGTACATCAGTTCAGTACATCAGCTCAGTGCAGGTCTGCCTCACCACCCGTGCGGGCGTGGGCTTCCCACTGCTCGGCCTTGTGCGGGCAGACCGCCAGACCGAGGGAGCCTTCACGATAGGCACGCGCCAGGCGCTGGGCCGCGAGAGCATGGCGGCACTCGGCGGCACGTGCGTACCAGGTCACGGCCTTGGCCGGATCGCTCTGATACTGGGCACAGCCATACTCATAGATACGCGCCGCCTGATACTGGGCATGCACGTCGCCGGCCTGCGCGGCCTTGATGACGAAACGCGCGCCCTTGGCCTTTTCCTGAGCGGAGTTGCCGCGCTGGAACAGCATGTGCCCGTACAATGACAACGCACCGGTGTGACCGGCATTGGCGCAGTGATTGAACAGACGCATGGTCAGACGATGCTTCTGCTGAGAGCCGGACAGCCAGGAGGCGTGGAACAGACGCTCCGCCAGGCGGTATTTCAGTCCAGTCATCAGGGTTGGGGCCTGCGGCATGACGAGTAACCTTGATACAGAATAAGAGGGGTGACGCCGTGTCCTGGCCCGATCCTGAGCCCGCGACGCTATTCTCCTTGCCAACACTGTCAGTTTGCCCTTGCGGGCGGCCTAGAAAGACTGCTCCCCTGACAGCGGGGCGCCAAGCATACTCGCGCAATCGGGGGGACTCAAGCCCGCCTTGTGGGTTTTTGTTACGCTGCTAATATGTGCGCGATCCTTGGGGTAAAGTACGCGCGCGAACCGCGCGCCACGCGCGTGCTGGAAGCACTCGTCCTGCCCGCAATATTGACACCTACCCGATAGGGGAATCCTGCATGCAACGTAGAGCTCTTGGCCGTACTGGCATCGACGTCAGTCTGCTATGCCTTGGCACCATGACCTTCGGCGAGCAGAACAGCGAAGCCGATGCCCACCAGCAGCTGGACCGCGCGCTCGACGCTGGCATCGATTTCATCGATACCGCCGAGATGTACCCGGTGCCCCCGAATGGCGAGACCCAGGGCCGTACCGAGGAATACGTCGGCAGCTGGCTGGCGGCACGCGGCAATCGTGATCAGGTCAAGATCGCCACCAAGGTCACCGGCCCGGGCATGGATTACCTGCGCGGTGGTTCGCGCCTGACGCGTGAGCAGATCATCGCCGCCTGTGACGACAACCTGCGTCGCCTGGGCACCGATTACATCGACCTCTATCAGCTGCATTGGCCGGACCGCAAGACCAACTTCTTCGGCAAGCTGGGCTACCAGCCGACCGAAGAGGAAGACATGACGCCGCTGGAAGAAAGCCTGTCGGCACTCGGCGAGCTGGTCACCGCCGGCAAGATTCGCGCCGTCGGCCTGTCCAACGAGACGCCGTGGGGCGTGATGCAGTGCCTGAATCTGGCCGAGCGCCTGAACCTGCCGCGCGTGGCCAGCGTCCAGAACCCGTACAACCTGGTCAACCGCAGCTTCGAAGTGGGCCTGGCCGAATTCGCGCACCGCGAAGATGTCGGCCTGCTGGCCTACTCGCCGCTGGCCTTCGGCACCCTGTCCGGCAAGTATCTGGACGGCGCCCGTCCGGAAGGCGCTCGCCTGACGCTGTTCGAGCGCTTCCAGCGCTACAACGCCGAGCCGGCTCAGCACGTCATTGCCTGCTACGTGGACATCGCGCGTCGTCACGGCCTGAACCCGGCCCAGATGGCCCTCGCCTTCGTCAACACTCGCCCGTTCCTGACCAGCAACATCATCGGTGCCACGACGATGACCCAGCTGGAAAGCAACATCAAAAGCCTCGAGGTGGAGCTGAGCGAGGAAGTGCTGGCCGAGATCGAGATGATCCACAACACCGCGCCCAACCCGTGCCCCTGAATCGCCACTGACCCGTAACGGATACACAACCCCGACAGGCCGGTCATCATGACCGGCCTGCTCGTGACCAAGGACCCCTCATGAATCCCGCTGAATTGAGCATGATCCTCATGGCTGTCGCCGCCGGTGCCATGATGCCGATTCAAGCTGGCGTCAATTCCACGCTGGCCCTGCAGACCCACAGTTCGCTCATGGCTGCCATGGTCAGCTTCGTGGTCGGCTCGATCGCGCTGGTCGTCATCGTGCTGGCCATGCGCCTGCCCATGCCGGGCGTCGGTGCCCTCAAGGCAGCCCCCTGGTGGAGCTGGACCGGCGGTCTGCTGGGCGCCTTCTTCGTCGCGGCCAGCGTGATACTGGTGCCCAAGCTGGGCGCTGCCACCATGATGGCGACCTTTCTGGCGGGGCAGCTGACGGCCTCGGTAGTGCTGGACCACTTCGGCTGGGCGACCTTCCCGCAGCATGACCTTTCGCTGGGGCGCGTGGCAGGCGTGTTGCTGCTGTTCGCGGGGGTCTTCCTGATCCGCCGCTATTGATGCCTCTGGCGTCACGCAGTGCAATCTATGGCCCCGATAGTCCTGGCGGACTCGGGGCCATCTTGTCTGCCTGATATACTGAGACCTTTCCCTGCCAGGAGGTCTACATGCTGAGTGTGATTTCGCCCGCCAAATCGCTGGATTTCGACAGCGCCCCCGTGACCTCCCGTCATAGCCAACCCGATTTTCTCGAGCAGGCTCAACCGCTGATCGACATCCTGCGCGAACAGTCGCCGCAGGACATCGCAAGCCTGATGAAGCTCTCCGACAAGCTGGCCGGCCTCAATGCCGCTCGCTTCCAGGAATGGCAGCCGCCCTTCACGCCGGATAACGCCAAACAGGCGGTGCTGGCCTTCCAGGGGGACGTCTATCAGGGCATGGCGGCGGATTCGTTCAGCGAGGAAGATTTTGAACGCGCACAACACAAGCTGCGCATTCTCTCCGGCCTCTATGGGCTGCTGCGCCCGCTGGACCTCATCCAGCCGTACCGTCTCGAGATGGGCACGCGTCTGAGCAACCCGGCCGGCAAGGACCTCTACGCCTACTGGCGCAAGACGCTGACTCCGGCACTGGAGCAGGCGGTGGAAGACAGCGGCACGCCGATACTGGTCAACCTGGCCTCCAATGAATACTTCAAGGCCATCGATGCCAAGGCGTTCCGCCACCGCATCGTGACGCCGGTGTTCAAGGACGAGAAGAATGGCCAGTCCAAGATCATCAGCTTCTACGCCAAGCGTGCGCGCGGCCTGATGAGCGCCTGGATGCTCAAGCACGATATCGAGACAGCCGAGGACCTCAAGGACTTCGACGTGGCCGGTTATCGCTTCTCCAATGCCGCCTCTGAGGGCGATACGCTGGTCTTCACGCGCAGTGAGGCCGACGCGGTACGCGCCTGATACGTGACCGGCGGGTCACTTAACGCCTCATTCGCCCAGCCCCGGGAAAGTCAGATGTTCTGCGGCACGCGGTTTGAGGTAACGGCGATGAATATTGCCGAACAGGACGTGATCTGCACACCCAAGCCATTCATACGCCACCATCTCGGCACTGACGATACTGGCGCCCGCTGCCTCGCAGCGGGCCACTCCCAGCGCCGCCTCCCGCGGGCGGCGGCTGGCGACACCATCGGCGACCAGCGCCACTCGATAGCCTGCGCCACACAGGGACAGCACGGTCTGCATCACACAGACGTGCGCCTCGGCACCACACACCACCAACTGGTCACAGCCACTCTGCTCCAATGCCTTGCGAAAGTCCTGCGCATCCAGCGCACTGAAACTGCGCTTGGTGAAGCAGCGGGTGCGCTCATTCAGTAGATGCGTCATCGGAGCACTCGCGCCCAACTTGTCGGGGCAGTGCTCGGTCAGCCAGACGGGAATTTCCAGCGCCTGGGCGATTCCGCCCAGCCAGATGGCACTGTTGATGGCCTCGGTTCCGCCACTCAGAACCGGCATCAGGCGAGCCTGGAAATCGATCAGCAACAACAATGATCGCCTCGCCATCAGGTGTTGAGACTTTTCGTCGTCCATTGGTCCTCCCACGACGATTCTAAGGCTAGAATGGAGCTTCCACTTACACGCTAGCGCATCCAAGGAGATCCCACATGCGCCATCTGTTCATCATGCTGATGGTCGGCTTGCTCGGCTTCGGTCTGAGCGTCGAACACGCAGAGGCCAAGCGCCTCGGCGGCGGCAAGAGTTTCGGTAGCTACTCACGATCCGCTGACAGCGGAAAATCCTCCAGCTCACTGTTTGGTAGCAACAAGACCACCAACAGCAGCACCGCAGCGAAGTCCAAGCCCTCCAGCGGCCTGTCCAAGTTTGCCGGACCTCTGGCAGGCCTGTTGGCAGGCGGCCTGCTGGCATCGCTGTTCTTCGGCGGCGCCTTCGATGGTCTGCGCATGACAGACTTCCTGATCATCGCGGTGATCGCCTTCATCGCCTTCAAGTTCCTCAGCGCGCGCAAGAAGGCCGCCATGGCGAGCGGCGGGCCGGCAGGTAGTGGTGGTGGTTCCTCTACACGCCACGATGACCAGCCGCGCAATGTGCAGGCGCGTGAAGCGCATCAGGCGCAAGGCGAGTCGCTGGCTCCGGCCGGTGGTATCGGGGCAGGCCTGACGGGCGGTGCCCCTACCAGCGAACCGGCCTGGTTCGACAAGGAGCAGTTCCTCGGCGGCGCCAAGGAACACTTCATGACGCTGCAGCGCGCCTGGGACAACAACGACCTGCCGCGCATTCAGGAGTACGTCACGCCAGAGCTCTACAATCTGCTGCGTGAAGAGCGCGCTCAGCAACCGGCCAACAACCGTACCGAGATCGTGCGTCTGTTTGCTGAACTGGGCAGCGTGCAGGAGATTGGCAAGCAGGCGGAAGCGACGGTCCTGTTCCACGGCGTGCTGGATGAAAATGGCGAGCAGAACGAGTTCAACGAGACCTGGCACCTGGTCCGTGAGCTGCGTGATGGCGCCGATTGGCACATCCAGGGCATCGAGCAGAACAGCTAAGACGCTCCTCTCTCTGATGTGACCTTCACTCCGTGAGGGCCACATCAGATGCCAAAGCGGCCGGATGATCACTCATCCGGCCGCTTTTTTGTGTCTCGCTGCAGAAGGTCACCGGAGCCTTCGCAACAGTTCACCGAAGACCACAAAGGCATCGCCCGAATGACAGGCATAAAAAAACCGGCCACTGGGGAAGTGACCGGCGGATAGGCTGCTCGACTGCAAGGCAGGAGCGCCAGATCGCAAAAAGTCTGCTGATGGGATAGCACAGACAAGTTTCTAAGCAAGGGAACGTCGAAACTCACATACTCAGAGTCGCCGATTGAGCTTTAGTTCAGCCTGACCGTAAAAAACATGAGCAACCCTGAGGTGCAGAACCCGCGACGCCTGATCAGCCCCCACCATCAGTCGGCTGTACCCATGGTTTCAGCAAGGCTTGCCTACTCCTGGAAACTCCTCGTGCTCGACAAGCCCTTGTGGATAATTCAGGCGCCACTCCCAGATTCCGGTTGTCCACAGGCGGATCTCTGTGCGCTTCCCTTCCTCAGCAGGGCACCTTGCCCCCCTATGCACTGCCACAGACAGCACCGCCCCTGCAGCAAGGCGACAGGGGCGGTGCAGGACAAGTGCCTGACGAGCTTTTCATGACCGCCCTTGGTACAGGCCTCCCATGAGGTGGCCATCCATGGGCTTTTTACGCGCCAATTTTCCTGAGCACAACTTTTCTCACCACAAAGAGAACCGCCCCTGCAGCAAGGCTACAGGGGCGGTTCGGGATAAGTGCCTGACGATGACCTACTCTCACATGGAGAAACTCCACACTACCATCGGCGCTAAGCGGTTTCACTTCCGAGTTCGGCATGGGATCGGGTGGTTCACGCTCGCTATGGTCGTCAGGCGAAACGGTGGCATCTTGCGATGCCTGAGTCCCAAGGTTTGTGGCCTCGTGACTCGCAATATGAATCATGCTGACCGATATGTCTCGATCCTGTCGCAATCCCGGAGTTTGCCTGCGCAAACCCCTTGGGTGTTATATGGTCAAGCCTCACGGGCAATTAGTACTGGTTAGCTCAACACATTGCTGTGCTTCCACACCCAGCCTATCAACCTTGTAGTCTTCAAGGGCCCTTCAGGAGGCGCAAGGCCTCAGGGAAGTCTCATCTTGAAGGGGGCTTCCCGCTTAGATGCTTTCAGCGGTTATCCCGTCCGAACGTAGCTACCGGGCAATGCCATTGGCATGACAACCCGAACACCAGAGGTTCGTCCACTCCGGTCCTCTCGTACTAGGAGCAGCTCTTCTCAAACTTCCGACGCCCACGGCAGATAGGGACCGAACTGTCTCACGACGTTCTAAACCCAGCTCGCGTACCACTTTAAATGGCGAACAGCCATACCCTTGGGACCGACTTCAGCCCCAGGATGTGATGAGCCGACATCGAGGTGCCAAACACCGCCGTCGATGTGAACTCTTGGGCGGTATCAGCCTGTTATCCCCGGAGTACCTTTTATCCGTTGAGCGATGGCCCTTCCATACAGAACCACCGGATCACTAGAACCTACTTTCGTACCTGCTCGACGTGTCTGTCTCGCAGTCAAGCACCCTTATGCTCTTGCACTCAATGCACGATTTCCAACCGTGCTGAGGGTACCTTCGTGCTCCTCCGTTACTCTTTAGGAGGAGACCGCCCCAGTCAAACTACCCACCATACACTGTCCTCGATCCGGATAACGGACCTGAGTTAGAACGCCAATGATGTCAGGCTGGTATTTCAAGGTTGGCTCCACCGCATCTGGCGACGTGGTTTCAAAGCCTCCCAGCTATCCTACACAGACAACATCAGCATCCAGTGTAAAGCTATAGTAAAGGTTCACGGGGTCTTTCCGTCTAGCCGCGGGTACACAGCATCTTCACTGCGATTTCAATTTCACTGAGTCTCGGGTGGAGACAGCGTGGCCATCATTACGCCATTCGTGCAGGTCGGAACTTACCCGACAAGGAATTTCGCTACCTTAGGACCGTTATAGTTACGGCCGCCGTTTACCGGGGCTTCGATCAAGAGCTTCGCGTGAGCTAACCCCATCAATTAACCTTCCGGCACCGGGCAGGCGTCACACCCTATACGTCCGCTTGCGCGTTTGCAGAGTGCTGTGTTTTTAATAAACAGTTGCAGCCACCTGGTATCTTCGACCGGTAAGAGCTTACGGAGCAAGTCCTTCACTCGAACCGGTGCACCTTCTCCCGAAGTTACGGTGCCATTTTGCCTAGTTCCTTCACCCGAGTTCTCTCAAGCGCCTTGGTATTCTCTACCTGACCACCTGTGTCGGTTTGGGGTACGGTCGCATGTGATCTGAAGCTTAGAGGCTTTTCCTGGAAGCGTGGCATCGATGACTTCCTGACCGTGGTCAGTTCGTCTCGCATCTCGACCTCAGAGGAACCGGATTTGCCTGATTCCTCGGCCTACATGCTTTCACCAGGACAACCAACGCCTGGCTCACCTAGCCTTCTTCGTCCCCCCATCGCAACCACATCCGGTACGGGAATATTAACCCGTTTCCCATCGACTACGCGTTTCCGCCTCGCCTTAGGGGCCGACTCACTCTGCTCCGATTAACGTAGAACAGAAAACCTTGGTCTTCCGGCGGGGGAGTTTTTCACTCCCCTTATCGTTACTCATGTCAGCATTCGCACTCGTGATACCTCCAGCAGACTTCTCAATCCACCTTCATTGGCTTACACGACGCTCCTCTACCGCTCATCCAGAGGATGAACCCGTAGCTTCGGTACCTGATTTAGCCCCGTTATATCTTCCGCGCAGGCCGACTCGACTAGTGAGCTATTACGCTTTCTTTAAAGGATGGCTGCTTCTAAGCCAACCTCCTAGCTGTCTGAGCCTTCCCACATCGTTTCCCACTTAATCAGGATTTTGGGACCTTAGCTGACGGTCTGGGTTGTTTCCCTTTTCACAACGGACGTTAGCACCCGCTGTGTGTCTCCCACGCTGCACTCACTGGTATTCGGAGTTTGCCTCGGGTTGGTAAGTCGGGATGACCCCCTAGCCGAAACAGTGCTCTACCCCCAGCGGTGATACGTGAGGCGCTACCTAAATAGCTTTCGAGGAGAACCAGCTATCTCCGGGCTTGATTAGCCTTTCACTCCGATCCACAGCTCATCCCAGCATTTTTCAACATACTTGGGTTCGGGCCTCCAATTGATGTTACTCAATCTTCACCCTGGCCATGGATAGATCGCCCGGTTTCGGGTCTATACCCTGCGACTGGTCGCCCAGTTAAGACTCGGTTTCCCTACGCCTCCCCTATACGGTTAAGCTCGCCACAGAATATAAGTCGCTGACCCATTATACAAAAGGTACGCGGTCACACCACGAAGGTGCTCCCACTGCTTGTACGCATACGGTTTCAGGATCTATTTCACTCCCCTCGCCGGGGTTCTTTTCGCCTTTCCCTCACGGTACTGGTTCACTATCGGTCAGCCAGGAGTATTTAGCCTTGGAGGATGGTCCCCCCATGTTCAGTCAAGGTTTCTCGTGCCCCGACCTACTCGATTTCACGTGACTCAGACTTCGACTACGGGACTATCACCCTGTATCGTCAAGCTTCCCAGCTTGTTCGTCTGTCAGTTGTCACGCTTAAGGGCTGGTCCCCGTTCGCTCGCCGCTACTTGGGGAATCTCGGTTGATTTCTTTTCCTCCGGGTACTTAGATGTTTCAGTTCCCCGGGTTTGCCTCTATAGGTTATGTATTGGCCTATAGATACTCACCTGATGGTGAGTGGGTTTCCCCATTCGGAAATCGTTGGGTCGCAGGGTATTTGCCACCTCGCCAACGCTTATCGCAGGCTATCACGTCCTTCATCGCCTCTGGCTGCCAAGGCATCCACCGTATGCGCTTAATCGCTTGACCATATAACCCCAAGGGGTCTGTCAAGGATTACGAATCTGTCGGACCTCTCCGACATATCGTTTTGATAGACATGCGCTTGGCGCACACATCTATCGTCAGCATGATTCACATTGTTAAAGAGCGGCTGTTCAGAGAACAGTGAGAAGCGCGCTCTGATGAGCACGCTTGCCACTGCCGGCTAAGCCAGCAATAAGATCAGGTAATTCGTTGTGAGCACTTGCCGCGAGCAGTAGACAGTGTCGATAAGGAGGTGATCCAGCCCCAGGTTCCCCTAGGGCTACCTTGTTACGACTTCACCCCAGTCATGAACCACACCGTGGTGATCGCCCTCCCGAAGGTTAGGCTAACCACTTCTGGTGCAGTCCACTCCCATGGTGTGACGGGCGGTGTGTACAAGGCCCGGGAACGTATTCACCGTGGCATTCTGATCCACGATTACTAGCGATTCCGACTTCATGGAGTCGAGTTGCAGACTCCAATCCGGACTGAGGCAAGCTTTATGGGATTGGCTCCACTTCGCAGTATTGCAACCCTTTGTACTTGCCATTGTAGCACGTGTGTAGCCCTACCCGTAAGGGCCATGATGACTTGACGTCGTCCCCACCTTCCTCCGGTTTGTCACCGGCAGTCTCCTTAGAGTTCCCGACATTACTCGCTGGCAAATAAGGATAGGGGTTGCGCTCGTTACGGGACTTAACCCAACATTTCACAACACGAGCTGACGACAGCCATGCAGCACCTGTCTCAGAGTTCCCGAAGGCACCAATCCATCTCTGGAAAGTCCTCTGGATGTCAAGGGTAGGTAAGGTTCTTCGCGTTGCATCGAATTAAACCACATGCTCCACCGCTTGTGCGGGCCCCCGTCAATTCATTTGAGTTTTAACCTTGCGGCCGTACTCCCCAGGCGGTCAACTTATTGCGTTAGCTGCGCCACTAAGTCCTCAAGGGACCCAACGGCTAGTTGACATCGTTTACGGCGTGGACTACCAGGGTATCTAATCCTGTTTGCTACCCACGCTTTCGCACCTCAGTGTCAGTGTCAGTCCAGAAGGCCGCCTTCGCCACTGGTATTCCTCCCGATCTCTACGCATTTCACCGCTACACCGGGAATTCTACCTTCCTCTCCTGCACTCTAGCCAAGCAGTTCCAGATGCCGTTCCCAGGTTGAGCCCGGGGCTTTCACACCTGGCTGACTTAGCCACCTACGCGCGCTTTACGCCCAGTAATTCCGATTAACGCTTGCACCCTCCGTATTACCGCGGCTGCTGGCACGGAGTTAGCCGGTGCTTCTTCTGCGAGTGATGTCTTTCCTCGGGAGTATTAATCCCAAGGCGTTCTTCCTCGCTGAAAGTGCTTTACAACCCGAAGGCCTTCTTCACACACGCGGCATGGCTGGATCAGGCTTTCGCCCATTGTCCAATATTCCCCACTGCTGCCTCCCGTAGGAGTCTGGGCCGTGTCTCAGTCCCAGTGTGGCTGATCATCCTCTCAGACCAGCTACGGATCGTCGCCTTGGTGAGCCATTACCTCACCAACAAGCTAATCCGACATGGGCTCATCCGATAGCGCAAGGTCCGAAGATCCCCTGCTTTCTCCCGTAGGACGTATGCGGTATTAGCCTGAGTTTCCCCAGGTTGTCCCCCACTATCGGGCAGATTCCCATGCATTACTCACCCGTCCGCCGCTCGACGCCTCCTAGCAAGCTAGGATCGTTTCCGCTCGACTTGCATGTGTTAAGCCTGCCGCCAGCGTTCAATCTGAGCCATGATCAAACTCTTCAGTTGAAAGCTTGATAGTCTGTTAAGCAGACCAAACTTGGTTCAGAGTCAAACTTCTCGTGAGAGGCTTGCTCCGATATTTGGTGACCTTGTCACCACTCATCGGCAAGCGCTCACACGAATTACCTGATCAAATTTTTAAAGAGCGTCGCTGTTAAGCGAGGAGGCATATTCTACCCGGAACGCTTGAGAAGTCAAGCACTTGATGATGAGTCAGTCGACTGCCTCTAAGCATCATCAAGCGGTGAGGAGCGTTGCTCGATCACCTGTTCCGTAAGGAGTGCGGCGTATTCTAGCGAATCGCCCGGGATTGTCAACCGATGATATCGAAGCGGACCTCAAAAACATCAAGCAAAACAATCACCTGCAAACCTCTTTCACCGCTGGTAACGCCATGCGTCCCCGGCAGCGGATGCGTACTTTACGCACGAACCGCCGTGAGGGCAAGGGCTTTTTCAAGAGATTGTCATTCTCGGGACATACGGGTGACATCTCTGCTCTGCCTTTCTCTCCCCTCCTCATACTGCTTCTCTGTTCTTCTTGTCCTCGTCGCGCCGTTGCTTGCTGACATCTTCCCCCGGCCAGAAACGCATTCGGCCCCGCCAGGAATGGCGGGGCCGAATATCGATCATCACACTGCTGACAGCTGACGCTTACTTGTTACCGCGCAGCTTGCGCCCCAGCGCCATGATCGGGCCACTGGCGACATAGCAACCGAACAGGCCCAGCAGCATCACGGACGGCTCCAGCGAGATGACCACGAAGGCCAGCACGATGGCGAGCAGCGCCACGAAGGGTACCGGCCCCTTGAGGTCGATTTCCTTGAAGCTGTAGTAGCGGATATTCGACACCATCAGGATACCGGCAGCCGCGACCACGAAGACCATCAGCGACTTGAAGGCGAAGGTCTCGGCGTCGAAGTTGTGCATGGTCCATACGCAGCCGGCCACGAGTGCCGCCGCTGCCGGACTCGGCAGACCGATGAACCACTTCTTGTCGGTGGAGCCGATCTGGACGTTGAAGCGCGCCAGACGCAGCGCAGCGCCTGCCACGTAGACGAAGGCGGCGATCCAGCCGATCTTGCCGACATCCTGCAGAATCCAGCTGAAGGTGACCAGCGCCGGCGCCACGCCGAAGGACAGCATGTCCGCGAGGCTGTCGTACTCGGCACCGAAGGCGCTCTGGGTGTTGGTCAGGCGCGCCACACGACCGTCCAGGCCGTCGAGCACCATCGAGACGAAGATGGCGATGGAGGCGTTGGCAAACTCCCCGTTCAGCGCACACACCACAGCGAAGAAGCCGGAGAACAGCGCGGAGGTGGTGAACAGGTTGGGCAGCAGATAGATACCACGCCGACGAACGGGCTTGCCGTCCTCGATGGCTTCTTCCACGACTTCGCTGTCGTCGGTGAACTCCTCCACTACCTTGTCCAGCACTGAACTGCTGCGGCGTGTCTGTGCTTCGGGGGCTTCTTCTGCGCCGGGATGTCGATTTTCGTCAGTCATGGGATTCCTTGCATCATGCCTCGTCGTGGCAGGGTAACCACATTCTACACCTGCCAATGAGCGCGAATAGTGGTGACACCCTAGCGGCCTCACCGTCGACTGTCACTTCCCTCTCCCATTCGATAGCGCTTATAGAGCAACAACGCAAGCGGGGCGCCCTCCTGATGGAGAGCGCCCCGCTCATTTCACGCCGGATCCAATAGGCAGGATCAGTTGCGTGACTTGTCGACCAGCTGGTTGGCAGTGATCCACGGCATCATGCCGCGCAGCTTCTCACCAGTCTGCTCGATCGGATGCTCGGCGTTCTGGCGACGACGGGCCGTCATGGACGGGTAGTTGGTGTTGCCTTCCTGGATGAACATCTTGGCGTATTCACCGCTCTGGATGCGCTTGAGTGCATTGCGCATGGCGACACGGGACTGCTCGTTGATGACTTCGGTGCCGGTCACGTACTCGCCATACTCCGCATTGTTGGAGATGGAGTAGTTCATGTTGGCGATGCCGCCTTCGTACATCAGGTCGACGATCAGCTTGAGCTCGTGCAGACACTCGAAGTAGGCCATTTCCGGTGCGTAGCCCGCTTCGGTCAGGGTCTCGAAGCCCATCTTGACCAGCTCGACCGCGCCACCACACAGGACAGCCTGCTCACCGAACAGATCGGTTTCGGTCTCGTCCTTGAAGGTGGTCTCGATGATGCCGGTACGACCGCCGCCGACGCCTGCCGCGTAGGACAGTGCGATGTCCTTGGCCTGGCCAGTCGCATCCTGGTGGATGGCGATCAGGTCCGGGATACCGCCGCCCTTCACGAACTCGGAACGCACGGTGTGACCCGGTGCCTTCGGCGCGATCATGATGACGTCGAGGTCAGCACGCGGAACGACCTGGTTGTAGTGGACGTTGAAGCCGTGAGCGAAGGCCAGGGTCGCGCCCTGCTTCAGGTTCGGTTCCACCTGGTTCTCGTAGATGGCCTTCTGGTTCTCGTCCGGCGCCAGGATCATGACCAGGTCGGCAGCCTTGACCGCTTCCTCGACTTCGGCAACCTTCAGGCCAGCCGCTTCGGCCTTGGCCCAGCTGGAGGAAGAGCGACGCAGGGCTACGGTGACGTCGACGCCAGATTCCTTCAGGTTGTTCGCGTGGGCGTGGCCCTGGGAACCGTAACCGAGGATGACCACTTTCTTGCCCTGGATGAGGGAGAGGTCACAATCCTTGTCGTAATAGAGTTTCATCGTCATTGCTCCTGGCGGCTCACCCCGTCAGCGGGATGGCGTGAGATCTTGAAAGAGTGTCTGTTGTTCTTGCGACCCTTCCCGCGAGGGAAAGGCGTATGACAGTGTCCAGCGCCGACGGCCATCTGTCTCGGCCGCTCTGCGTCCTGGGGAGGTCGTGCGCCTTGGATCAAGGTCTGCCGTCCTCCTCCTGCGCGGCGATGAGTCCACCTTACCTGCACCTCAACATTGCGTAAAATGCTATATTTGCACCATCATATGCCATATTGCGCAACACAAGGCATTTCCCTCTACAGCACTCACCGACAGCGGACTCCGGCATGGACAATCGTCAACTCAAGCAATTCCTGACCCTCGCCGAAACGCTACATTTCGGGCGCGCCAGCACTGCCTGCCACCTGAGCGCCTCTGCCCTGTCACGTGCCATCCGGGCCATGGAGGAGGAGCTGGGCGTCAGCCTGTTCGAACGCGACAACCGCAGCGTCGCGCTGACACCGGCGGGTGAACGCTTCCGTCGTCATGCTCGCGAACTCCTGAGTCAATGGGATGACATTCGCCAGTCACTGCTGGAAGACAGCGATGAGCTGCGCGGCGAGCTCTCCCTGTATTGCTCGGTGACCGCCAGCTACAGCTTTCTCTACGAGATTCTGGCCACCTTCCGTGCCCGCCATCCGCATGTGGAGCTCAAGCTGCATACCGGCGACCCCGCCGTGGCATTGGAGCGTGTCCTGATGGGGCACGAGGACCTGGCGATCGCCGCGCGCCCCGACGTGCTGCCTTCCCGTCTCGCCTTCACCGACTTCGCCGAGTCGCCACTGCGCTTCATTGCCCCGCGTCGTGATGGCCCCGGCCAGCAACTGGAAGGCATCGGCGAGGCGGACGATTCGGCGGCGGGCGACGACCACATCGACTGGACGCGCGTGCCGATGATCCTGTCGGAGACCGGCCTGGCGCGCGAGCGCTTCGATGCCTGGTGCCACACACGCGGCATCAAGCCGCGCCTGTATGCCCAGGTCGCCGGCAACGAGGCCATCGTCAGCATGGTCGGACTGGGCTTCGGGGTCGGCGTGGTGCCGCAGATCGTGCTCGACAATTCGCCGCTGGCCGACCAGGTGCGCATCCTTGATGTCGATCCGCCGCTGACCCCCTACAAGGTCGGCCTGTGCGTACAGGAAAAACGCCTGCGACATCCGCTGGTGCGCGCGTTGTGGGAGCAACTCCCCGGCTCGCCGCAGCGCCCCGCTGACTGATACCTGGTAGCGAGCCCACGAAAATGGCGCAGCAACGAAAACGGCGCCCCGAGGGGCGCCGTTCTTGTCTTGCGATTCCACCACCACCGTCTTACAGGCTCAACACCTTCTCACCGCGAGCGATGCCGGAGACACCGGTACGTGCCACTTCCAGCACGCCTACCGGCTGCATCGCCGCCAGGAAGGCATCCAGCTTGCCACCGTCGCCGGTGATCTGGATGGTGTAGAGGCTCGGCGTGATGTCGACGATCTGGGCACGGAAGATGTCCGCCGTGCGCTTGATCTCGTCACGCTGGGCGCCCAGCGCCTTGACCTTGACCAGCATCAGCTCGCGCTCGATGTGGCTGCCCTCGGTGAGATCCACCAGCTTGACCACATCCACCAGCTTGTTGAGGTGTTTGGTGATCTGCTCGATGACGCGATCTTCACCGACCGTGGTGACGGTCAGACGGGACAGGGTCGCGTCTTCGGTCGGGGCCACGTTGAGGGTCTCGATGTTGAAGTTGCGCTGTGAAAACAGGCCGACGACCCGTGACAGCGCGCCCGGTTCGTTTTCCATCAGAATGGAGATGATATGGCGCATCAGGTCCGCTCCGTCTTCGTAAGCAGCATGTCACGCATGGAGCCGAGAGGCACCTGCATCGGGTAGACGTGTTCACGCGGGTCGACATAGATGTCGAGGAACACCAGCTCGTCCTTGTTGCGGAAGGCTTCTTCCAGCGCAGGCTCGAGCTCCTCCACCGTGTGCACCTTGATGGCACGGAAGCCATAGGCGCCCGCCAGCTGCACGAAGTCAGGCAGCGACTCCATATAGGAATGCGAGTGACGGGACTTGTAGTTCAGGTCCTGCCACTGACGCACCATGCCCAGCGACTGGTTGTTGAGGTTGATGATCTTGACCCCGATCCCGTACTGCTTACAGGTCGAGAACTCCTGCATCATCATCTGGAAGCTGCCCTCACCGGTGAACAGCACCACATCGTCTTCCGGGTAGGACATCTTGATGCCCATGGCCGCCGGGAAGCCGAAGCCCATGGTGCCCAGACCACCGGAGGTGATCCAGCGGTTGGGGCGCTGGAACTTGTAGTACTGGGCGGCGAACATCTGGTGCTGACCGACATCGGTGGCGACGAAGGCTTCACCACGCGTCGCACGGTGCACGGCTTCCACCACCTGTTGCGGCTTGAGCGGCTCACCCGGGGCGGACGGCTCATACAGCTTGCCTTCACGCTCGGCACGCCAGCCATCGATCTGGGACCACCAGGCCTCCAGTGCATCGGGGTTGGCCAGCTCGCGACCCTGCACGAGGCTGATCATCTCGTTGATCACGGCATCGGCCGGACCGACGATCGGCACATCGGCGCGCACGGTCTTGGAAACCGAGCTCGGGTCGATGTCGACGTGGATGATCTTGGCCGTCGGGCAGAACTTCGAGGTGTTGTTGGTCACGCGGTCATCGAAGCGCGCACCGATGCAGATGATCAGATCGGTGTGGTGCATGGCATTGTTCGACTCGTAGGAGCCGTGCATGCCGGGCCAGCCCAGACACTGCCGATCGCCCTGCGGGTAGGCACCGATGCCCATCAGCGAGGTGGTGATCGGGAAGTTGAGGCGGCGCACCAGGTCAGTCAGCGCTTCGCTGGCACGCCCTGACACCACACCACCGCCGGTGAAGAACAGCGGGCGACGTGCCTTGAGCATCAGCTCGACGGCTTTCTTGATCTGGCCGCTGTGGCCACGGGTGACCGGGCTATAGGAGCGCATGCGTACCTTCTTGGGGTAGCTGTACTCATAGCGTTCGGTCGGGGCGGTCATGTCCTTCGGGATATCGATGACGACCGGCCCCGGGCGACCACTGGAGGCCAGATAGAAGGCCTTCTTGATCACCTCGGGAATCTCGCTCGGGTGCTTGATCGAGAAGCTGTGCTTCACGATCGGGCGAGTCACACCGACGATGTCGGTTTCCTGGAAGGCGTCTTCACCGATCAGGTGGCTGGCGACCTGACCACACAGCACGACCATGGGGATCGAGTCCATGTAGGCCGTGGCGATGCCGGTGACAGCATTGGTCGCGCCCGGGCCTGAGGTGACCAGCACCACACCCGGCTTGCCGGAGGCGCGCGCGTAACCATCGGCGGCGTGGGTCGCGGCCTGCTCGTGACGGACCAGAATGTGCTGGACCTTGTCCTGGCGGAACAGGGCGTCATAGATATGCAGCGCCGCTCCACCGGGATAGCCGTAAATATATTCCACGCCCTCGTCATGCAGGGCGCGGGCGATCATGTCAGCGCCGGAAAGCAATTCCACTTGGTTATTCTCCCCTGGAGGTCTCGAGTGCGTCCGGCGGCAATGCGCAAGCCGGATCGAGTGCGACCTGAATGTCGCTACCGCAGAAATTGCGGCACCTGATGCCAAACCCTGGCGTCTGCGGCCCGGTTAGGGCCTGCACTCTTGTCGCATCGGTTGGATGCGGTCGGGGCTGATGGCCGGTCGGTACGGTTGGCGTACCCGGACCGGCGTATCCTTTGACAGGCGGACAGCGACTCAGCGTCTGTCCTTCACGCGGCGCTTCGAGGGTCGCCCGAATGGCCGCGCCCGCAATCAGGAATGGTCAAGAGTCCAACAGCCGCAAGGGGCTGTCAACTCAACCTTACGCCAGTGTGCGCCGCCTGCGCCAAATGCCACACCGATAACAACGAATCCGGCCATAAGCGTGCGTAAAACCTCACCAATGGCGATAAATTCGCAATTTTCTGCTTCGTGGATTTCAGCCTGCCTCACGCCGGGTTGTCTTTTTGCGCCCAGGCGGCAGACACGAAAACGCCCCACCGCAAGCGGAAGGGCGTGCTTCCGTCACGGTGGGGCGTCACTTACGGGCGTGCGAATCAGCGCGTGAAGGTCAACTCCCCGCCCTCTTCGCCGACACGGATGACGTCACCGGGCACGAAGTCACCGCCCAGCAGGGCCTGGGCCAGCGGATTCTCGATGCGGCTCTGGATGGCGCGCTTGAGCGGGCGAGCGCCATAGACCGGATCGAAGCCGGCCTTGGCCAGCAAGGCCATCGCCGGGTCGGTGATCTCGAAGCCGAGATCGCGCTCGGCCAGACGCGCCTTGAGACGCTCCAGCTGGATGCCCGCGATGGAGGCGATCTGCGCCTGTCCCAGCGCGTGGAACACGACCACTTCATCGATGCGGTTGATCAGCTCCGGGCGGAAGTGATTGCCGACGACTTCCATCACCGCCGTCTTCATGTCGTCGTACTGGAAGGCCGCCTTGCGCTCGGCACGCTCGTCGGCACCTTCCGTGCTGCTCTCGTCTTCCGCCAGCTCGCCATTGAGGCCGCTCATGCGCTGGATCATTTCCGAGCCCAGGTTGGAGGTCATCACGATCACGGTGTTGCGGAAGTCGACGGTACGCCCCTGACCATCGGTCAGGCGGCCATCTTCCAGCACCTGCAGCAGGATGTTGAAGACATCCGGATGCGCCTTCTCGACCTCGTCGAGCAGCAGCACGGAGTACGGCTTGCGGCGCACGGCCTCGGTCAGATAGCCGCCCTCTTCATAGCCGACATAGCCGGGAGGCGCGCCGATCAAACGGGCCACGGAGTGCTTCTCCATGAACTCGGACATGTCGATGCGCACCATCGCCTCTTCGGTGTCGAACAGGAAGTTGGCCAGTGACTTGCAGAGCTCCGTCTTGCCGACACCGGTCGGGCCGAGGAACAGGAAGGAGCCGTTGGGACGATTCGGGTCCGACAGCCCAGCGCGTGAGCGACGCACCGCATTGGACACCGCGATCACCGCCTCGTCCTGGCCGATCACCTTCTCGTGCAGCGCCTCTTCCATGCGCAGCAACTTGTCACGCTCGCCTTCGAGCATCTTGGCGACCGGAATGCCGGTCCAGCGCGAGACGACCTCGGCAATCTCCTCCTCGGTGACATTGGAGCGCAGCAGCACGTGGGCGGAGGTATCCGCCTCGCCTTCGCCGGCTTCGCTGATCTGCTTCTCGAGCCCCGGAATCACGCCGTACTGCAATTCCGACATGCGGCTGAGGTCACCGGCGCGGCGCGCCTGCTCCAGATCGATACGCGCCTGCTCCAGCTCGGCCTTGAACTGGGCCGCGCCCTGGATGCTGGACTTCTCGGCCTTCCAGACTTCATCGAGGTCGGCGTATTCCCGCTCCAGCTCCGAGATCTGGTCCTCAAGCGCGCCGAGACGCTTGAGCGCTGCCTCGTCGGTTTCCTTCTTGAGCGCTTCACGCTCCATCTTGAGCTGGATCAGGCGGCGGTCGAGACGGTCCATCTCCTCCGGCTTGGAATCCAGTTCCATGCGGATACGTGACGCGGCCTCATCGATCAGGTCGATCGCCTTGTCCGGCAGCTGACGGTCCGTGATGTAGCGCGAGGACAACCGCGCGGCGGCAATGATGGCGCTGTCGGTGATGTCGACCCCGTGATGCACCTCGTAGCGCTCCTTCAGGCCACGCAGGATGGCGATGGTGTCTTCCTCGCTGGGCTGATCGACCTGCACCTTCTGGAAGCGGCGCTCCAGTGCGGCGTCCTTCTCGATGTACTGACGATACTCGTCAAGCGTGGTGGCACCGACACAGTGCAGCTCGCCACGCGCCAGCGCCGGCTTGAGCATGTTGCCGGCATCCATCGCGCCTTCAGCCTTGCCCGCGCCGACCATGGTGTGCAGCTCGTCGATGAACAGGATGACCTGGCCTTCTTCCTGCGCCAGCTCCTTCAGCACCGACTTGAGGCGCTCCTCGAATTCGCCGCGGAACTTGGCCCCCGCCAGCAGCGAGCCCATGTCGAGAGACAGCACGCGCTTGTTCTTGAGGCCTTCCGGCACCTCGCCATTGACGATACGGCTGGCCAGCCCTTCGACGATGGCGGTCTTGCCGACGCCGGGCTCACCGATCAGCACCGGGTTGTTCTTGGTGCGACGCTGCAGCACCTGGATCGTTCGGCGAATTTCCTCGTCACGCCCGATCACCGGGTCGAGCTTGCCATCCCGCGCACGCTCGGTCAGATCCAGGGTGTACTTGTTGAGCGCCTCGCGATTGTTCTCGGCATCGGCATCGCCCACGGCTTCGCCACCGCGCAGCGCATCGATGGCGGAGGTCAGGGCGGGCTTCTTGATGCCCGAGGAGGTGAACAGCTTGCCGAGATCACCACCCAGCTCCAGCGCAGCCAGCAGCGCGAGCTCGGAGGCGATGTATTGATCGCCGCGCTTCTGCGCTTCACGATCGGCCAGATTCAGAAGCTTGCCAAGGGCCTGCGAGGGCGCGACATTGCCGTCGAACTGGGACACGGTCGGCAGGTCATCCAGCTGGCGCTTGAGGCCGCTGATCAGACTGGTGGCATCGCCGCCCGCCTTGTTGACCAGTGCCTTGAGGCCGCCATCGCGGTCTTCCAGCAGTGCCAGTAGCAGATGCTGCGGGTGAATTTCATTGTGGCCTCGCCCGACGGCGAGCGACTGGGCATCCGCCAGAGCGTTCTGCAGCTTGCTGGTGAGTTTGTCGATGCGCATGGTGCCTTCTCCTGAGAGTCATGGCGGTACTCCTTTTCTCAGGAGCTTCGCCTGTAACATTTCGTATCTGACTCTCAAGATGGGGGCTGGCGCACGGCTTTCAAGGCAGGATTCGCCGCGCTGCAGCATGTTGTGGCATTTGCCTGATCCAGGTCAGATTCCCGCCGCCCCCGCCGGCCATCAGCTTTGTCACACACAGAAACGCCCCGCCAACCTGAGATATCAGGTCAACGGGGCGTTTGTGGGTACTGCATGTCGAGCTTGCGGAATGCGCTGACCAGCGCCCCGACCGAGATTCCTGATCAGCGCCTCAGCGCAGCCAGATCACCGTGGCGAGGCGTCCGGTCACGCCATCATCCCGCCGGTGTGAATAGAAGCGTGATTCAGAGGCGGTACAGAAGTGACCGCCACTGACATGACCGACCCCGGCACGCTCGAGACGCAGGCGTGCCAGCTTGTAGAGATCACCCATATAGTGACCGAGCCGGTAGGGGCTGGCCTCGAAGGCGTCATCGGCCTCGGGAAGGTCCGCGATGAAGGCGTCACGCACCTCGGGGCCGACCTCGAACTGCGCATTGGAGATCGCCGGGCCCAGCCAGGCCATCAGCTCGCCGGGGTCATCGCCAAGACGCTCGATGGTGGCTTCCAGCACGCCTTCGACCAGCCCGCGCCAACCCGCATGCGCCACGCCGACGCGCGTGCCCTGCCGATCACAGAACAGCACCGGCAGACAGTCCGCCGTCATCACCACACAGGCCTGCCCGGTGCCGGTACTGATGCAGGCATCCGCCCGTGGCGGGGCATCCGGGCGGTCTTCGGCGTGGCAGACATCGAAGGCATCCACCACCTGAGTGCCGTGCACCTGATCCAGCCACGCCAGCGGACGACCGTCATCGACCTCCGCCGCGAGCAGCTCGCGCACCTGCGCCACCATCGCCGGGTCATCGCCGACATGCAGCGCCGGATTGAAGCCGGCATACGGCCCCTGGCTGGGGCCGCTCTCACGCGTGGTCACGAAGGCCTGCACCGGGCTCGGCGCGGGCCAGTCCGGCAGTATCAGGGTCGGGCGTAGACTCTCGTCGTGCATAACCTCTCCTTGTGCGGCGTGTCGCGCGAGCCTGCCGCCTCAGCGAGCGATGTCTTCCTTGAGATAGTCGATCAGCACCAGCATGTCGCCCGGCATCTCGGCGCGGAATTCGACTTCCTTGCCCGTGATCGGGTGGATGAAGGCGAGACGACGGGCATGCAGTGCCTGACGCGGGAACTGACGCAGCAGCTCCTTGAGCGGGTCACTGGCCCCCGGCGGCAGCTTCAGACGCCCGCCGTAGACCGGGTCTCCGACCAGCGGATAGCGCTGGTGCGCCATGTGCACGCGGATCTGGTGGGTACGCCCGGTTTCCAGCTTGCAGCGGATATGGGTGTGACCCCGGAAACGCTCCACCACGCGGAAGTGGGTGACCGCCGGCTTGCCACTGTGAGTGACGGCCTGACGCTTGCGGTCCTTGGGGTGACGCCCGATGGGCGCATCCACGGTGGCACCGGAGGTCAGCACGCCCGTGACGACGGCATCATACTCGCGCGACACGGTACGGGCCTGCAGCTGCTCGACCAGGTCCGCCTGGGCGGTCAATGACTTGGCCACCACCATCAGGCCGCTGGTGTCCTTGTCGAGACGGTGCACGATGCCGGCACGCGGCATCATGGAATTGCCCGGACAATGATGCAGGATGGCGTTGAGCAGCGTGCCATCGTGGTTACCCGCGCCCGGGTGCACGACCATGCCGTGCTCCTTGTTGATGACCAGCACGTCGTCGTCTTCATAGACGATCTCGAGCTCGATATCTTCCGGCTCGTGGCTGACTTCTTCTTCAAGCTCGGCGGTCAGGGCCAGACGTTCACCGCCATAGACCTTCTCGCGGGGTTTGACGGCGGCACCGTCGAGGGTCAGCGCACCGGTCTTGATCCAGTGCTTGAGACGCTCGCGGGAATAGTCGGAGAAGATCTCGGCGCAGGCCTGATCAAGGCGCATGCCAATCATCGCCTCCGGGATCCGCTCTTCGCGGTTGATGGTGTCTGCCATATTGCTCTCTGAGGCCGTTTCGCACGAAAGGGCCTTTGCTTTATAGTGAGTGCGGATCGGCGGATTCTAGCATGCCCGCCATGGATTGCCCGAGATGAGGAAACCGATGCGCGCCCTTCCCTTGACTGCCCTCGCCCTGGCCAGCACCTTGCTGGCTGGCTGTGCGTCCAACGAGCCGGCACCGGATCTTCAGGAGCAGGACCTGTATCGTCAGGCCCAGGTTTCCCTGGATACCAGCCGCTTCAACTCCGCTGTGCAACAACTTGAAGCCCTGGATACTCGCTTCCCGTTCGGCAGCTACGCCGAACAGTCGCAGCTGGAGCTGATCTACGCCTATTATCAGGTCGACAACTGGGAGGCGGCACGCGCCGCGGCCAGCCGTTTCATTCGCCTGCACCCCGATCACCCGCAGGTCGATTATGCCTACTACATGCGTGGACTGGCAGCGTACAGCGCGGGTCGTTTCAGCCTGGAATCCCTCGATCTGATCGATATTTCCAAGCGTGACCTGGGCGCGACACGCGATGCCTACGTCGACTTCGGTGAGCTGGTACGTCGCTTCCCCAACAGCACCTACGCGGCAGATTCCCGTCAGCGCATCATCTATCTGCGCAACGTACTGGCGCGCGGCGAGCTGCAGACAGCCGATTTCTACCTGCGCAAGCAGGCCTATCTGGCTGCCGTGAAGCGTGGCGAGTGGGTCATTGAGCACTACCCTAACACTCCTGCCACCCGCGATGCGCTGGCCGTGATGGTCGAGGGCTATCTGGGCCTCGGTCTGCGTGACCGTGCCAGCGAGACGCTCAAGGTGCTGATCCAGAATGATCCGGACAACGAACGTCTGGATGGCCGCACCTTCGAGCCGCGTTACGTGAAGGCTGACGACCTGACGGTCTGACGACCGGCAGGCGTCACCATCGAAAAGCCCGTGATCATCGATCACGGGCTTTTTCGTGCTGCCAGCATGGCCAGAATCGTCGGATTCAGGCGTTTTCAGCGTCTTGCGCAAAGAATCCGCAATCCGTCATTCGCCGGCTACCCAGCCATTGACGATCGGGTAGCGACGGTCCCGCCCGAAGCCGCGCGGCGTGACACGCACACCCACCGGCGCCTGACGACGCTTGTACTCGGTACGGTCGACCAGACGCACCACGCGATAGACATCCTCTTCTTCAAAGCCTGAGCGGATGATCGCCTCGGCGCTCATGTCACCCTCGATGTAGTGTGTGAGAATCGCATCCAGGGTGTCGTAGTCCGGCAGCGAATCGCTGTCGAGCTGGTCTTCGGCGAGCTCGGCGGACGGCGGGCGCGTGATGACGCGCTCCGGAATCGCCGGGCCCATGGTGTTGCGCCAGTTGGCGAGACGGAACACCCAGCTCTTGTAGACATCCTTGAGCGCGTTGTAGCCGCCGACCATGTCGCCGTAGAGCGTGGCGTAACCCACCGCCATCTCGCTCTTGTTGCCGGTGGTCAGCACCATCAGGCCCTTCTTGTTGGAGATGGCCATCAGCAGCACGCCACGGCACCGCGACTGCAGATTCTCCTCGGTGGTGTCGCGCTCGCTGCCGGCGAAGCTCTCCGCCAGGGTCTCGGTGAAGGCCTCGACCATCGGCGCGATGGGCATCACCTCGTAATTCACGCCCAGCAGCCTGGCCTGCTCGGCGGCGTCTTCCTTGGAGATGTCCGCGGTGTAGTGATACGGCATCATCACGGCGTGCACGCGGTCCGCGCCCAGCGCATCGACGGCGATGGCCAGCGACAGGCCGGAATCGATGCCCCCGGAAAGCCCCAGCACCACACCCTTGAAGCCGCTCTTGTTGACGTAGTCACGCAGCCCGGTGACCAGCGCACAGTAGAGTGACTCCTCCGGCGACAGCAGCTCGGCGATCTCGCCACTCTGCGGCACCCAGTTGCCACCCTCTGCCTTGAGGAACTGCACCGGCATCAGGCCGACATCCCACCACGGCGCCTGCACGCAGGTCTTGCCGTCGGCATCGATGGCGGCAGAGCCCCCATCGAAGACCAGCTCATCCTGACCGCCGATCTGATTGACGTAGACCAGCGGGCAATTGACCTCGGCTGCCCGCTCGGCGAACAGCTGATTGCGCTCGGCCGGCTTCTCCAGGTGGTAGGGCGAGGCGTTGAGGCTGACGAGAATCTCGGCTCCGGCATCGCGTGCCTGACGGATCGGCGCGCCGTCCCACAGGTCTTCGCAGATGACGATGCCCAGACGGGCACCACGACACTCGACCACACACGGCTCGCTGCCCGGCGTGAAATAGCGCTGCTCATCGAAGACCTGATAGTTGGGCAAGGCCTGCTTGGCATATTCGGCGATCCACTCACCATCCTTGAGCACGCCGGCCAGGTTGTAACGCTTGCCGTCACGCATGCCGGGGTAGCCGACGATGACCATCACGCCGGGCGCGACCTTCTTCGCCATCTGGGCGCGCGCCTCCTCGAGGCGGGATTCCATGGACTCGCGCAGCAGCAGGTCTTCCGGCGGGTAGCCGGTCAGACACAACTCGGGCAGCACTACGACATCGGCCTTGTGCTCAAGACTCGCTTCACGCACCGATTCGATGGCACGCGCAGTGTTGCCGGGAATATCACCGACCAGCGGGTCGAGCTGGGCCATCACCAGAGTCAGATCTTGCATGCGGTAAGGATCTCTCGATTGGCGGTTCGATAAGGGGCCAGTACACTGTGGCCAGACATCTGGCTCAGATCACTGAGCCGTGCACCGGCCCACCTGTCATCATGTTGGCCGCCATTGTCCCGCAAGGTCGCGCCGCTGGCAAAAGCCACGCGCGCCGCCTCATCTGGGAGTCATATAGGAATGAGCCTGTTGATCATCCGTCTGCTGGTTTTCGTCGCCCTGTTCTGGGCCGGCCTGCGCCTTTACCGCATGTATCGCCAATGGAAGCTGAGCCAGGACGACTACGGCAACGACAGCCCCGCCGAACGCGAGGCGCAGAACATGGTGCGCTGCGCCTACTGCGACCTGCATCTGCCGGAAAATGACGCCATCCGCCATGAGGCGCTGCACTTCTGCTGCCAGGAACACCAGCAGCACTTCCTCGACGAAGGACCGCGCAAATGATTCGCCACCGAGACGAGATGCTCGATGGCGAAAGACGGCAACCAATCCCTCAGGCCCAGCGGGTCTCGCCGGCATCTGACGACGCATCCAGCGCAGCGATCTCGGCCAGCAGAGTCTCGGGCTGGTAGGGCGCGGGGTCGATGATCGGCGTGCGCCCGAGCAGTTGATCCGCCAGCAGGCGGGTCGAGGCCGGCGCCAGTACCAGCCCATTGCGGTAATGGCCGGCATTGACGTGCAGGTGGCGGCGTTCAGGCACGGCGCCGATGAAGGGCGTGCCGGTCGGCGAACCGGGGCGCAGTCCCGCCCAGTGGTGCTCCACCTCACACTCCGCCAGCGCGGGGATGATCTCGCAGGCGCTCTTGATCAGTGACTCGCGTGCCTCGGCGGTGGTCGCCTTGTCGAAGCCGACCTCCTCCAGCGTCGAGCCGGCCACGATGCGACCATCGCCCCGCGGTATCACGTAGCGTCCATTCTTGAGCACCACGCGCTCCACCAGCCCCTTGGGTGCCTTGAACAGCACCATCTGGCCGCGTACCGGCCGCACCGGCAGCGCAAGCCCCGCCTCTCTCAGAATCTCACGACTCCAGGCACCACCGCAGACCACGACCTGCCCGGCAGACAGCACCGAATTGGCGGTCTGTACGCCGATGGCGGTGTCGTCCTGCAGCAGAATGCCCTGCACCGCGACATTCTCCAGCAGGCGCACGCGCGGGTGAGCGTCGAGCGCGGCACGCAGTGACTTGCCCAGACGCGGATTGCGGATGCTGCCAAGCGTCGGCATCCACAGCGCCGACTCGCAACCGGGCGCGACCGCCGGTGCCTTGTCATAGACGAAGTCGGCGTCCACGCGCGTCAGCGGCTTGGCATATTCCCGGGACCAGGCCAGTGCCTGCTCGGCGTCCTCGACATTCAGGTACAGCAGGCCCTGCTGGCGATATTCGGGGTCGATGCCGGTGGTCTCGATCAGGCGCTCGGCCAAGGTGGGGTAGAAGCCTTCCGACCAGGCAGACAGGCGCGAGATCGGCGCGCTATAACGCCACGGATACAACGGCGAGACGATACCGCCGCCCGCCCATGACGCCTCACGCCCACACTGGCCTCGCTCGACCAGCGTGACCTCGGCACCACCATCCGCCAGCTCCAGCGCGGTCAGCATGCCGATCACGCCACCGCCTACCACCACAAAGTCATTCACGCCTGTTCGCTCCTGCCATCAGCCCGGGAAAGGGGTCAAGAATACGCCGCCCGCAAGGCGGTGCAAGCGAGCCGCGTGCAATCCAGCATTGCGCAGAGCCTCCAGCATTGAGCAGAGTCTCCAGCATCGTGCAGAGCCGAGCGCTTCACGGCTACCAGCAATCGCCATCGCCGGTCGTATCGCGGACACCGGTATTGGTGAGGGTCAGCGCGGGGCAGTCGGCATCGGCGCTTTGAGGTGCCACCGCGGTCGCGATGAGCGTGAAGCGCGTGGTCGTGGCGCCATCCTCCAGGCTCAGGGTGTAATAGCCTTCCGGCGACTCGGTGGCACGCCCCAGTCCTTCCTCATCACAATCACTGTCGCCGGCGATGCTGGTCGCGTAGCCACCGCAACGCGCCATGTAGCGCTCCTGGGCTTGAGCCAATGACATCAGTGCCGCCTGCCCATCGGCACGACGCGAGCGGATCACCTGGTCCTGATAGCTCGGGTAGGCGATCGCCGCGAGAATGCCGACGATGACGATCACGATCATGATCTCCGTCAGCGTGAAGCCTGAGGTGTACCGGCGCCGAGAGAGGCGCGAACGGGAAGAGAGAAGACTGGCCATGAAGTGCTTCCTTGAAGAACGTGAATGAAGGGCTTGGGTGAAAGACCAGGGCGCAAGACTCGGCCAAAAGGCACCGAGCAAGCCTGCCTGAAGGAAGTAAACCCTGATGAAAGGCAAGGCGCCGCCACCCCGGGGAAGGCGTGGCGGCGCAGCGTGTCATCCTTGCCTCATGTCCGAGGCGGGCTCAGCGCAGCTGATACCAGGAGACACGGCCGGTGTCCGTCGAGCTGGACACGTTGAGATCATAGGACGAGACACCGCCCTCCTCGCTGCCCAGCGAACTGGTGCCCACGTAGACCGTATCACCGACACTGACACTGGACGTCGGTGTACCGCTCAACTTGACGCTGACGATGACATTGCCGACGGCGACGGTGTCATCAACGAGGGTACCGACCAGGTCATCAGCGCTGAAGGCCTCATCCTGATTGAAATCGAAGATGGTCACGTAGCTGCCTTCGCTATCGTCGTAGGTCGGCAGACCTGTCTCGGTGTCCAGCGCGACCAGCCAGCCACCGCCGGTACTTTCACAGAAGTTGGTTCCGGTACTGGACGTGCTGGTGGAGAAGACCACCAGATTGGAGAGCAGATTGGCCGGCTCGACCAGCTCTTCCTGCTCGGAGGCATCCAGATCCAGATACCAGCCGAAGCGATCCGTGTCTTGATCCTCGAGCTGGCTGGGATAGTAGGCAAAGCTGTCGCCGCCAAGGGTCCGGCCTGTCAGCTCGCCGTTGGTGTAGCTGCCGCTGACGAAGTTGCGTGCCTCAAGGTCACTGCGCGTCAGGCCGGTATGACTGCCGCCGGTATCCAGCACGGTGTAGAGGCTCTGCGTGACCCAGGCTTCATCTTCGGCGTCGGCGTACATGTCCTGGCCGGTCCCGAAGGACACCAGCAGATTGGGCGAGGTCATGGTGTGCGTCTCGCCGGAGTAGCGACTGAGTGTCGGCTTGACGGTGATCGGCTGCAGCGCGTCCGTCTGGCACTCCCCGCCGGTCAGGCTGGTAGCACAGGCCGTGAACAGGCGCGTGACACTCCACTTGCTGCTGTCGTCGTCACTGAGGTCAAACTTCCACAGTCGCCCCTGCAGGTCTCCGCCATAGGCGAAATCGACGGTGCCATTGCTGTCGAGGTCCGCGACCTGCAGGTTTGCCAATCCGCCTGTCACCCCGCTGGGGGACAGCTTGGCGATCACGCCACCGGCATTGACTCCATCAAGCTCCAGCGCGAACAACGTCGGCGCGGCGTTCTCATCGACCGTTTCCAGCCCGTTGCCGACCAGCACCGCGCTGTCGCCGTTGTTCAGTGACACGATATGCGCGCTGCCGTAGACATGCCCCATGTCATCATCGTCACTGGCACCGAATTCCCAGCGCACCACATCATCTTCATCGAAGTCTTCGCCTGCCACGGCCTTGGTGACATTGAGCGCGAACAGGCCGCGCCCACCGCCAGCGAGACCGGAGACCAGCCACTCCTCACCATTCAGGCTGGCCAGACGCAGTTCACCGTCGACATAGTAGCGATGCTGATAGCCCGGGTCCGTCAGATACCCCAGCCCTGCGTCGTCCTCTTCGCTGTAGAGCAGTTCCGGAATATAGGCGAACTGCTCGTTACCGGTCTTGAGGTCGAAAGCATGCAGCATGCCGTCGTTGGCCCCGACGAAGACACTGCCCTCTGTCGTCGAGTCTTCTTGAGTCACGACGACAGGCGACGAGCCGATGATGTCGCCCAGCTGAACGCCAGTGCGATTGCGCAGACCATCGCCTTCGTATTCATCGCTGCCCCGCAGCCACTCGATCGCTGCCTCCACGTGGTCATCGGTGGAGTTGCCGCCGACCTCCATGCGCGCGAGATCATTGCGCTGGCTGGAGCTCAGGCGGCCCGCGTTGTCGGTCGTGAACTTGACTCCGTTGCCGCCGGACATGGTGAAGACCGTACGCGACTCAACACCATCCTTCTCTTCCAATGCCTCACTCAACTGGGTGGCAGCACTCCAGACCTGGTCGTCATCCTCAACGTCCTTGCCCTCCTGTACCGACGAGGCCACCACATCGCCCGTCCAGGTCGAGGCGGAATAGCGGCTCTCGATCAGTCGGCTATCCGTCTCGACACTGGCCGTCGTCAGGTTGGTGGAGAGGCCGCTGACACTGTTGCCCACCGCGACGATCTCGGAGGCGATCGCCGCCAGGGCCGAGACGAGGTCCGTCGGGCTGGAGGCATTGAAGTAGGAGCCCCCACCATCGATCGCCGCCTGCTCCAGGTCATCAATGGTGCTGGAGCTGCTTTCGGTGACACGCTTTTTGCTGCTCCACTCATCACTGTCGGAGTCCACACCAAAGGCGACGGTATACGTCGTCATCACCTGCTTTTCATAGGTGCCACTGCCAAGGTTTTTGCGTAAATCAATATTGGCATAATAATAAGCGACATCCGCCAAGGTGGCATCGCCACCAGATCGGCCATTGCTTTGACGCCAGGTACGACCATCACCATTGGCATCACGAATATCTTTTTCAATCGCAGTGGAGTATGAAGAGTCCTCGGAATTCCAGAAACCATCGGTTATGAGGACAGTGAAATTCTGCTGACACATACCGCCTTCATCTGCAGAAATTATGGGGGAATCCCCGAGCCCCCTATAATCACCCTGGTAATATTTACCGGCACGATGAAGAGCCTCACGCAGTGGAGTTCCACGATAGGAATTATAATTGTATTCAGTATTCGGTATGATTTTGGAGCCAACGATAGCATCCTTCACTTCATCCAGATGATCATTACCACTGTCAGAGCTTGTTATTATTGAGACTATTGTTCCGATAGAATTGATGACCTCGCTTATCAATGTATCATATATATCATCAACTTCAGCTTGCTTGGCAGTAACAGAGTCTGGATTGATAGTCAAAAAGCCAGTGCGAAAATTAGTGCCTGCCAACAACTCCAAGGCAGCAGCCTTACCGACACCCAAACGATCACGATAGTAGGTAAACCAATTGGCGTAATTGATTTTTTCTTGTTCCGAAAGACTGTCACCTGAGAGTTTTACCTCAGTATCCGAATTACAGTTACTTCCAGTGTAGTAACGATAGTTCAAATCTGGATCGGTGAGATCAACCAGGTTACTGGTAACATCTCCTAAGTTGAAATCAACCCAGGTAGCAGTAGGATCCATATTGTCATAGCGTTCATCCCCATCCCCCTTTTTCCAAGGAAGATAAGTCTGATGAGGGTTATATGCTTGAGTATTTTGTGTGTAGCAGAAATACTTCCTATCCAAGTCAAGAGGTTTGAAAACAGTCTCACATTTCTTTTGTTTTCCCCACCACCTCTGTACCCACTCACACTCTTTCTGTTCGGCATAGACCAAGTCATATTTCTGAACAGAATCCCCACCCTCAAAAGTGTCTTCAAAAGACATCGAGCCCGAATCATCCAGCACCAGCAGGACGTTGGGCGTGACGCCGACACTCTGGGTGGTGGGCAACTGAAGTAGTGTGTCGCTGTCTGCCAGCACGGGCAAGGCGACCAGCAGTCCACCTGACAGCAAGACCGGCAGGTGAATACGACGCAAGCCGCTGCGGCGGGGTGAGTGCTTCGATTTCATCGATAGATTCCCTTCAATCGGCCATCATGATTTCGCTTTGCACCACTGCCAGTGCACGCTTCTTGCTATCAGGGTCACCTGCGCTCTCAAGACTCCAACCGGCGGCCGTGATGCGGAAGGCATTCAACAACTGACTGCTGCTCAGGTTATCGTCATTCAGAACGCCTTCCGTCGTCTCTCCGAGATACTCGATGACATAGTTGCCGTTGTCAGCCGCATCACCACTCAAGACACCTTCCCCCTCCCAGGCGTCTGCCTGCAGAGGATCGAAGTCCAGGTCCTCCCCCGCCGTGACGTCATAGAAGCCGTCCCCACCGAAATCATCCAGGGTCAGCTCCCCCTCGAGCAGACGACTCTCCGCCTGTTGCTGAAGGCTCTCGGCCTCCGCGTAGGCGTTGTCGTAGAACTGGGTATTCATCAACATGCGGGTCTGCAACTGGGTATCTTCATTGCCCGTCACCGCCATCACACCCACCACGATCAGCATGATCAGCACGACCAGCAATGCCATGCCTTGCTGGCGTGGCAGCCTGGGAGAACTTGACTGGTTCATAGACCGATATTCCTCGGGCTCAGGGTGATATCGAAGGTGCGTTGCAACTCACCGTTCCCCTCACCCTCGACATTGATCGTCGGCGGCGTCTTGAGGATCAGGCTGATGTGGATCCGTCTGACGCTGCTCCAGTCGTTCGCGGCCTCCACTTCCGCCACGCTGCGCTCCACGGCAAAGCGACTCGCGCTACCGCTGCCGGAGGCCGTATCGAAGGTCAGGTCCAGCGCTTCGACGTATCGCGCCACTTCTTCGCCACAGCCTGCTGCCGGGTCGCCAGCGACATCCTCGCCGTTCAGGCAGAGCCGAACGGGGGAGTCGTCATCGGCCTGTGACAGCAACAGGTACCAACGCTGCAGCGGATAGACATATGCCTGGGTCTGTATGGTGCCGCCATAGCCGTGCTCGACGGCGCTCGACAGCTCGAGCGAGTTGTTGCCATCGCCCGAGAGGCGTGCGATATCGCCGCTCTCACAGTCGCTGATCAGCACGACGCTATCCGTCTCCAGCGTGCCGGAGGTGTAGTCCTCCAGGGTCAGCGAGGTATCGCCCTGGGCGACGCTCGCCCCGAGCTGCCAACCGCGCTGCGCTCCCAGCGCCGGTACCTGCAAGGCCAGACGGTCGTAGGTGACCCCCGCCACCGTGTCGGACTCGGCCGTCAGAGGAGAATCGGACAGCGCATGGCTGCCGGTACCATCACTGACACTACTCACCGACGCACAACCGGAAAAGCCGGCATTGCGCACCAATGGCTGCAGGCGGCGTGTGACATGGCGTGCAGACTCCTGCAGGTAGGACACGGCAGACGTGGTGTTGAGGGTCGAGCGCGAGGCCAGAAAGTATTCCAGCGCCATGGCGGAAATGAACAGTCCCAGCACCAGCGCCAGCATCAATTCGACCAGGCCGACGCCCTGCTGGGCACGCCGTGAGGGAATCGAGCGCGGCGCCCGAGGCGAGCGCGACGCGAAGGCTCGCAGCGGGAGGGAGGCTTTCGACGACATCAGGGCACCACTCGTATCTGTAGGGTCTCGCTCAATGCCTGAGCATCGGCGTCCATGCTGTCTTCGTTCTGCCCGAGCTGCGCGGCACCGCTCCAGCCGAGGGTCAGAGTGAGAAGGTCACTGCCGCTGCTGGCGATGGACCCGACCGGCGCGTTCAGACTGCTGTCCTCAAGCCTGTCCGCCCACACCGCCACATCACGGGCCGCAAGCTCGGCAACACTGCATGGGCAACCGCCCGGATTTCCTGCCCCCGCAGTGGAAAGCCCATCGTAGTCATCCACGCCATCGGGATTGGCCTGAATGCGCTCTGCCATGCTGACCAGGAGAATACGGGCTTCGGTACGCGCGTAACTCTCGTTGTTGGCCTGCAGACTTTCCATCTGCATGAGCCCGAACCCCAGCAATGTCAGCCCCATCAACAGCAGAGCGATCAACGCCTCCAGCAGGCTGGTACCTTGCTGGCCACCGCTTGCGCGGGACACGCCAAGCTCAGCAACTCTGGTCATCGCTGCCATAAGTCTCCGTCAATACTCGTCCGATGGGAGTCAATTCAAGCTGGCGATGGCCCTGCCCGCCCGACTGATCGCAGATCAACAACCAGGTGGAATCAGAGGTCGCGCCCTGATCATCGAAAGTCACGCCGGCAACACCCGCCTGCACGGTGATGGCGGCATCAAACACGCGCAACAGGTCATCGCCCAGCGACGCCCGTGCCTCGGCCTGACTGCCCTGCACCACCGCCCAGCCATTGCTCCAGCTGGTGGAATTCATGCAGGCGTCACCCTGCGCATTCAGAGGGCAGAGCGTGATGTCGTTGCCGCTGGCCACCGCCTCACTACGCGCATAGTTGATGGAAGACACGAGCGTCTCGGCCGTGCCGGTGACGGCGTTGCGCGCGACCACCCCCTGCCAGGCGGGGACGGCAATCGTGATCGTGATCACGAGAATGGCCAGCGTGATCATCAGCTCAATCAACGTGAAGCCTTGCTGGCGGCCCTGCTGACATCCATGCCGAAGTGCAGGAAAAAGCTGCATCGTCTTACCCCTGAAAGCCACGCAGGCCAAAGCACCCTGCAGGGCGTGAAATTGGGCAATTTAACGTCTATGAACCACAGATGGAATCATTATGTTACACAAGATTACCCATCATTCCGAAAACTCCCCATAATCACCGTTATTCCATATTTCTCGACTGAACCTCATCCACCAGACAAAAAAAGCCCCGATCATCGTAGATCGAGGCTTCAGGCGCTTGCCATGCAATGTCGGCTGTCAGTGCCTACCAACAATCACTGCTATCGGTGTCTTCCGAGTCCTCAAGGACTGCCGCTCCCTTCACTCCCAACTCCGTGAGCGTAAAGGTGGCGCAGTCCTCATCGTTGGCCTGACTGCCGGTAGCAGTGGCGGTCAAGGTATAGCTGTCTGCATCGCCTGCGACGGCCAGGTTGTAGAAGCCTTCCTCGCTGACGGCATCTGCCTGGCCCAGCCCGATACCACCGCCACCGCCTCCAAGCGCATCTCCACAGCTGGTCGCCGCTGTCACGCTGGCCGTCGCGTATTCACCGCAGGTTGCCATGATGCGCTCCTGGGTCTGGGCAAGCGCCAGCAAGGCGGTGGTGGCGTCGGTGCGACGTGAACGCTCCACCTGATCCTGATAGCTGGGATAGGCGATCGCCGCCAGAATGCCGATGATGGCCACGGCAATCATGAGCTCCAGCAGACCGAAGCCGCCTTGTGCCCGAGCCCCCCCTGTTCGCCTGATCATCAGCGCCCCCGACGCAGCAGCGTGATGTCGATGACCTGCTTCGGCTCACCACGTGGGTCGAAGCGCACCTCGACCTCCTGCCCCGGCGTGAGGTGGAAGGCCTTCAGCTCGCGCCCATTGCGATTGAGTATCCGGCTATCCGGCTGAAGCACGAACCCCATGTCGTCGACGAGCAGCTGATCTCCCTCTCGCTCGTCGATGACGCCGGTGACGCTCTGCTCCATGACCAGCGGAATCGGGGCATCTTCCGCCAGGGCCTGGGAGCCCCAGCTCGTGAAGAGCAGGCCCGCCGCCAGCATCAGTCCACTACCAGTCAGCTTGAGTCGTGATGTCTTCATGGTCTCTCTCCTAGCGCAGCTGATACCAGGCACTACGGCCTTCCAGCCCATCGATCCCGAAGTCCATGGCCATTTCGACCACCTGATTGGTGCCACCCTGACCGACATACTGGGTATCGCCCAGGAATTTCGGTGAGGTGGGCTCGCCTTCTGTCTTGATCGAGAGTACGACCTGATTGTTGACGTTGTCGCTCGCGTTGACCTCGCCATCAGCGTTGTAATCAAAGACCTGCTGCACATTGTTGTAACTGCGTACCGGCTGCAGGCCGTTGCGCAAGCTGAGCGCATTCAGCCAACCACTGGCACCGCCAGTACAGGGGCCATTGGAGCCCGGGATGGTGGTATTGAAGACAATCAGATCACCACGGACAGCCGGGATGGTCACCAGACGCTCACCGGAGTCCGGTAGCTCCAGGTACCAGCCATACTGCATACCATTGTTGTTCTGATTGGAATAATCGACGCCTACCCCCGTGACCGTTCGCGCGTCACTCACGCCACTGATATTGGAGAAGCTCTGCTTTTCCAGCTGGCCATGATGACGGCGAGTCGAAGACCCGGTATGCAGCACGCTGTAGAAGGATTGCGTCGAGGTATCGACCGCATCCTGCAGCGTCAGCAATTGCCCGGTGCCCCAGTACACATTCAGGTACGGCGTATCGACGGTGCTGTTGAAGACACCGCTGCGTGCCACGGCTACCCGCGATGTGATGGGCTGACGGGAAGCAGCTGGGCAGATCGATGACGTGCTGTTCAAGGCAACGGCACATGACTGGAACAGACGCGACATTTCGCTGCTGCCGATGTTGCTCAGCGAGAACTCGCGCATGTCGAACACCCAGACATTGCCATGCAGGTCGCCGGCATAGACCCAGTCGGTGATGCCATCGGCATCGACGTCGGCCAGCTCAGGGCTCGACATGCCATTGCAGTCACTGCTGCCAGAGGTGCACGACCCACCGGCATTACTGCCCTGTTGAGAATCCAGCAGCGCATAGTTGTCGGGGTCTTCCAGGTCCACGATGAACAACTTGGCACGCCCATCGCTGTCGGCGTTGTAGCCATTGCCGAAGATGGCATACCACTTGCCGTCATCCAGACGCGCTACCTGAATATCGCTGAAGGTATAGCCGAGGTCCTCGTGCGTGAATTCCCACTGCACGATCTCGGCCGGCGAGGTGCCGTCGGATTCACCCAATGACTCGAAGCCTTCAGGATCGGTGATATCCAGCATGTAGACCGCCTTGCCGCCAGCGCCCAGCCCACCCAGCAGGACCGAGTGCCAACCGGGCGCATCCTCATCCCCCAACTGGACATGCACGTCACGCGCGACCGGAGTGGCATCGACATAGTACTGGTGCACATAGTTCTGATCAGCGAGCTGGCGAATACCGCGCCCGCTCTCGATGCTGAAGGCGGCATACGGCATGTAGGCGAACTTCTCTTCACCGGTCTCCATGTCGATGGCGTGCAGCATGCCGTCGTTGGCACCGATGTAGATCATGTTCTGGCGCTCCTCATACAGCGTCTTGAAGGAGCGGTACGAAGACACTTCCATGTCATTGCGATAGCTGGCCGAAGGCGGCCCGACGATCGCCGGCGAGGCATGCACGATATCTCCGAGATAGTTGTCGTCACGCTCGCGGAACAAGGTGCCTTCGTAGGCATCATCACCCTTGAGGTAGCCGATCAGATTCTCGAGATCCGACGTTCTGACACCAAGGTTAGCGCCATCCAGCTTCAGGAAGGTACCGGTAGTATCCAGGACGCGTCCCGTCAGCTGAGTCACGCCACTGGTGACGCCTCCGACCACTGAGCCGACTCCGCCAAGAATGCCATCATCATCGTCGTCGTCGTCGTCGTCGTCGTCATCATCCCGGACGGTTCTCCGCAGCGTTGCCAGCAGTGTTTCTGACAGCAGGGTCTCATCGAGGAAGCCCACGAGGTCCAGTACCTGTTCGGCCTCCAGTGATCCGGCCTCCTCGATATTGAAGAAGAACGCCTTTTCATCCACTTCGGAGATCCCCGGGTTGTAGGTGATCACCTTGCGGCTGGAGCTACGGCTATCATCGTCACGCAACCACTCCGCGACGGACCAGTCCGAGGTGGCGCTCAAGGCGCCATTGGTGCCGATCTTGCGTGCAACGACATCGCCCGACCAATCGGCGGGATCATAGATGGTCTGGATCACATAAGCGCCGCTGGTCTGCCCACCACTGCTGATGTCCAGGCTACCGGTGCTGGCCGCGCGCCCTGCGATGGACTGCGCGATATTGTTCAGCGCATCAATCAATGCCTGCGGATTGGCGGCGCTGAGATATTCACCACGTCCGTTCCAGGCCGCATGGCGCAGATCATCGATGGTGGTATTGGTATTGGCGGAAGGCTGCGGCCAGGTGAAGGCAGACTCGAGATCAGCAGGGTTCTCGGACAGCGAGCCATCCACACCGAAAGCGACGGTGTAGGTCACCATGTGCTGAGCGGAGTTTTCATCCACTCCCGGTATGGTAGGCACGCTGTCGATCAAGTCAGTCCGCAGGTCCTCGCGATAATATTTCATCGCGACATCGCCAAGCGTATTGGAATGGCTGTCACGGTGACTGGCACTGATGTGATCACCGCTGCCACCATCGACGTTGCCGACACTGGGGCTGGAGCCATTCCAGTAGCCATCGCTCATCATGATGGAATAGTTCTGCTGGCACATGCCGCCCTCATCCGCACTCAGGATGGGAGCATTGCTTCCAGTGCTGGAATAATACTCACCGGCATTCTTGAGCGCGGTACGCAGAGGGGTGCCACCGGAGGGATAGGCGGTAAACAGCTCCTCCAGCAGGTCTTCACGCTCATCGACATCCGTCATGTCCGCAACGTTGCGATTGTTGCGACCCTGGATGGTACGTAGCCCGACCCGGGACTCGTTGGCGTCGATCACGCCGGCCATGGCGGATTTGGCCACGGACATGCGGTCACGGTAATACGTGAACCAGTTGGCGAAGTTGGTCTTCTGCGCGGCGGACTGCTGGTTGATGTAGGTCTGACGTGTGTTGTCCACATAGAGGCTGCTGCCGCTTTGATAGAGGCCACACTCCTCGAAGTCATACTCTCCATCACCATCATTATCCGTCCAGGGCATGTAGTAGACCCCGGTGAGGTTGACGGTGGACGTCGGCTCATAAGGATTTGAACGCGCCGTCAACAACGTGGCATCTGCGTACTCCACCCCAAAGCGGTCCTTGCCCGCCCAAGGGGTGTAGGTCAGCTCCGGATCGTAGGCCAGCACATTGAAACCATTGCACGAGCCGATGGCCCGAGCGATGGTGTTCTGGGTGCGATGGCTGACGACCCCGGCATTGATCGAGTAGACCCCGGAGTTCCCAAGCACCGAGGACGCTGGCTGATACCCCCAGTGTTCCACCCCCTTGTTGAGAGTGTCTTCCCAGGCCATGCTGCCCGAATCATCCAGAATGAACAGGATATTGGGCTGAACCCCGGTCGCTTCCGTGACCGGGGCGCGGGCGATTTCCCCGGGGGCCGCCAGACAGGGCAAGGCGACAAGGCACAAGGCACCACTCAGCAGATAACGCATATTCATGCTCCTCTCAGAAGTAAGGGCCCAGTTCCATCTCGCTTTGCACTACTGTCCAGGAGGCACCATTGCCGCCCCCCGTGCCCATCGCGTTGATACGGAAGGCATCCAGGCGCGTGCCCACCGCATTCACTTCGTTGCTGGCATTCAGCGGCGGCTCGCCGACCTTGCCCAGATACTCGATCACATAGGCCCCGATGACCGCACCGGTATCACTGTCCAGCGTCTGGATACCGCTGGCTTGCCAATCCGCTTCCGAGAGCGGGTTGATCGGCGGTGCATCCTCGGGCAGTGCCAGCATCAGGCCAGCCGAGTCATCGAAGCTGTCCAGGCTCCAGGTGCCATCCTCCAGGCTTTCCTGCAGCGCACGCTCACCGATGCTCAGGCTGGTTTCCGCGTTGTAATAGGACTGCTCGAAGTTGCGGCTGTTGACGGCCATGCGTGTCTGCAGCTGACTGTCCTCGACCCCGGTCACGGCCAGCAGGCCGATCACGACCAGCATGATCAACACGATCAGCAAGGCGATGCCTTGCTGACGTGCCGGCCCCCGGGTGACCGCGCAGACTCTGGACGTTGAAGACGATGTATTCATCAGCTGCCCCTCAGTTGCAGATTGCGCGGTGTGAACGTGAGATTGAAGGTTCGCGTCAAACGCCCATCGTTATCCCCGCCCGGCACCACTCCCGGCAGGCTCTCGAGCGTGAGTGCGATCTCGATACGGCGCACCTCATCCCAACGGCCTTCGCTGCGCACCGTGGCGGCCGGCACCTTGACGCGGTCGACACTGCCATTGCCGGTGGTATCCAGACTGAAGCTGACATCGAAGCCCTGTACGCCGGAGGCCAGTTCTTCGCGTGCGAAAGCGGCATCGATACGGTCGATATACAGTGAACGCACCGAAGAATCGTCAGCCTGGTCATCCAGCCGCAGCTCCCAGGCCTGCACCGGGTAGAGATAGGCGTTCGAGGACTGAGAGCTGCCGTAGGAACGTGACAGGGTGTCATTGGTTTCCACATTGCCCTGGGTGGTGCCCGACACCCTGAAGACATCGGTGCTGCTGCAATCACTGACCAGCGCATACTCGTTGGTCACGAAGGCATCTTCGCTGCCGTTGCGCACGGACAGGGGGCCGCCCAGCGACGTCATGCTGCTGGTCAGCGTGGTTTCATCGCCGTCCTTGCTGGCAGCGACGAACGTCAGATTGAAATAGCTGAGGCCCCGCTGGGTACGCTGCTGCCCCCCGAAAGGCGCCGTGAGGTCATGGGACGCATCCACCGAGCTGGCATTAGTGATATCGCGGCTATTGGCACAGCCTGCGTAGCCCACATTGCGCATCAGCGGCTGGAGCCGGAAGGACACGTAGCGGGCCGATTCCTGCAGATAGGAAAGCGCCTCCTGGGTGCTCACGGTGCTGCGTGAGGTCGAGAACATCTGCACGGCCATCGCCGTGATCAACAGCCCCAGCACCAGGCTGATCATCAGCTCGACAAGCCCCACACCCGCCTGGCGCTTCATGCCATGAGGGCGGGTGGTGGCGGGGGCGAAGCGTCGGCGGACCGATGCAGGGGAACAGCGATTCATGGCTCTACCTCGAAACGATAGGTCTGCTGGTCAACTCCCCCGCTGATGGGGTCACTCCACTGCACCTGGACACTGACATCGTGAACGCCGATACCGGCGCCGCCGACAACACGCTCGTCGACTTCCACGCTGCCGACGCCGCTGGTCAGCGTGGAGCCGATGATGGCGTCACGCCAATCAATGATGTCCTGGTCCGCCAGCTCTGCGGGCACGCAGTCCGAGCTGCATCCATCCGCGGGCGCATTGGTGGTATCGGCATCATCATATTGATCGATGGCCTCAAGGTTGGCGCGGATACGCTCAGCCATGTCCAGCGACAGCAGTTGTGCCACGGTATTGCTGTAGCTGACGCGCTGATGCTGAAGCGTCTGAACTTGCAACAACCCCAGCCCCAGCAGGGAAACCCCCAGCAGCATGACCGCGACCAGCGCCTCGATCAGGCCGACGCCGCGCTGTGAATGCCGAGCGGAACGGCGCCGTTGCAGGCGAGACAGCAATGTCTTCCTCAGCGCTCTCGGCTGCAGGGCTTGCTTGAGGGATGTGATCATCAACGATGCTGTCATGAGCAGTCCCCTCCTGATTCAAGGCGCACACGGCCTGAAGGCGCCACTACCACAGAGGTAGCATCGGAGGCCGCACAGAACACCAGCGTACTGTTGCCACTCGTCAGCGTGCCGCGATCGTTGTAGGTGATCCTGGAGGCGCCCCCCGACTGGGCAACCGCATTGCTGTCCTGATGGATCCACAGGCGGTCGTCGAGGGTGAAGTTGGAAGTACTCCCGACATAGACGACCCAGCCATTCGCCCAGTCATCGTCGCAGGTCGTGGGATTGGGGGTGGCAACGCTCGGCGCATAGGGACAGACACTCACATCCACACCGCGCGTGGTAGCGGTGCTGCGCGCCATGCCGAGCGCATGGGTCAGGGCACGCACATCGGACTCCACCTGAGAGCGCTGCACCAGGCCTTGCCAGGCCGGCACCGCCCAGGTCGCGATGATGGCAATGATCGCCACTGTCACGACCAGCTCGATCAGGGTGAAACCACGGGATTGGCGCATGAGAGATACTTCTCCTTGCCGCTAAGGGTCGACCGGCCATGCCGGACTCGAGTCTGTCTTCTGGGGGCCCACCATCACCAGCACCGACCTCCTCCTTCGGCACCGGTATTCATGTCCTGGTCCATCCACAGCACGCCGCAGTCATCATTGAGTTGTGCCCCTTGAGGCGTCGCCTGCAGGACGAAGGCCGAGGCAGACAGACTGCGATACGTGATCAGGTAGCGAAGATTGCCACCGCCGTCCTCTATACGGCTGACGCCATCCGTCGGCTGGTCATCATCCCCCACGGGCGCCTCGGAGAAATTCTGGTAGTAGAAGCCATGCAGCTGTCTGGCCTGCTGCCCCAGTGCCTGCTGGGCATGCGAGCGCCAGCTGCGCTCCACATAACCGAGATAGGAGGGAATGGCGACCGCCGCCAGAATGCCGATGATCGCGACCACCATCATCATCTCGATCAGGGTGAAGCCCTTGGCCCGACGCCTGCCAGCTGCCCCGCGCCCCGGTCTCGGCTTGCGGCGTGCACCTGCACTGCTGACACCGGTGACCGAGAACAGTCGTGGCATGGGGAATTCTCCAGAGTACGAACCATACCTCTATTATGTATCATTTTGGTAACTGCGCATTACATTTTTTTTCAATACGCACCAGATTGATCAACGATCGTGCTCAAGAATGCCGTTGCTTATACAAGAAACTGCTGAATTGGATGGCAAAATGCGAATGGCGCGCACAAAAAAGCCGCGACAGGGTCGCGGCTTCTTCACTGGCAGAAACTTACAAGGCGTTACAGCTCGCGGATCTGATCCGAGGCGATCAAGCGCTCCTTGAGCTCCTTGGGCATCGAGAAGACGATGTTTTCCTCCTGGCCCTCGAGCTCCTCGGGCGCCGAGGCTCCCAGCGCCATCAGACGATCGATCACGCCCTGCACCAGCACTTCGGGGGCACTGGCCCCGGCGGTGATGCCGATGCTGCCGATCCCCTCGAGCCAGCTGGCCTCGATCTGCTGCGCATCGTCGATCAACCAGGCGGGGGTCTGCATGCGCTCGGCCAGTTCGCGCAGGCGATTGGAGTTGGAGCTGTTGGGGCTGCCGACCACCAGCACCACATCGCAGGCTTCCGCCAGCATGCGCACGGCGTCCTGGCGATTCTGGGTCGCGTAGCAGATGTCATCCTTGCGCGGGCCCTGAATCGCCGGGAAACGTTCGCGCAGCGCGTCGATCACCCGCGCCGTATCATCCATCGAGAGCGTGGTCTGGGTGACGAAGGCCAGCTGCTCCGGGTCCTTGACCTCCAGACGCGCCACATCGGACTCGTCTTCCACCAGATGGATGGTGCCACCCTTGGAAGTGTCATAGCGGCCCATGGTGCCCTCGACCTCCGGGTGGCCCTCATGACCGATCAGCACGCAATCCTGGCCCTTGCGCGCATAGCGCAGGACTTCCATGTGCACCTTGGTCACCAGCGGACAGGTGGCATCGAAGACCTTGAGGTTGCGACGCTCGGCCTCTTCTTGCACGGCACGCGAGACACCGTGTGCCGAGAAGATGACGATGACGTCATCCGGCACTTCGTGCAGTTCCTCGACGAAGATGGCGCCGCGCTCCTTGAGGGAGTCGACCACGAAACGGTTGTGCACCACCTCGTGACGCACGTAGATCGGCGGCCCGAACACGTCGAGCGCCCCGTTGACGATATCGATGGCGCGATCCACTCCGGCGCAGAAACCGCGCGGGTTGGCCAGCTTGATCTGCATGACAGGCTCCGCTTGATGGCGAGGTGCGCTCACGGGGAGCGCACCTCTGGAAAGAAGACTCAGTGCGTGGTCGCGGGGGCGACTGACAGTACCTCGACCTCGAAGGTCAGGGTACGCCCGGCCAGCGGGTGATTGAAGTCGACCTTGACGTCACGCTCATCGATCTCGCGGATGATGCCCGGCAGCTCCGAACCCGACGGCTCGGCGAAGGACATCACCATGCCGACCTCGATCTCTTCATCGAAGCTCTTGCGCGCCACGGTCTGGACGTTCTGCGGATTGTGCTGACCGAAGGCATGCTCCGGCGTGATCGTGAAGCTGCCGGTCTCGCCCGCCGCCATGCCCATGATCGAACGCTCGAAGCCCGGCGGCAGATTGCCGTCACCCACCTGGAAGGTGGCCGGTGTCTTGTCGAAGGTGGAGTCCACCTCGGTGCCGTCTTCCAGACGCAGACGGAAATGGAGGCTGACCTCCATGTTATCGGCGATACGATGCTCGCTCATGCTGACCTCGCTTGTGGCGCTCATTCGGAGCGGCCACGGAAAGATTCAAGAATCAGTGCCACGGCTCCCAGGCTGATGGCGACGTCCGCCACGTTGAAGGCCGGGAAGAAGGCATTGCCCAAGTGGAAGGACAGGAAGTCCACCACGTAGCCATGCACGACACGATCATAGAGATTGCCAAGCGCGCCCCCCAGCACCAGCGCGATGCCCAGCGCGGTGAAGGTCTCGTGACGCTTGAGGCGCGCAAGCCAGATGCTCAGGCCGATGGCTGCCACCACCGCGATGCCCGCAAACAACCAGCGCTGCCAGCCATCATGGCCGGCCAGAAAACTGAACGCCGCGCCGGTGTTGTGGAGCAGCGTCAGATTGAAGATCGGCAGCACTTCGTTGGCCTGACCATAGACCAGCGAACTGCTGGCCAGCCACTTGGTGGCCAGGTCCAGCACCACGATCACCAGCGACAGCCACAGCCAGCGCAGCGGCGAGCGCATCGGCTCACTGCCGGCCGAGGGGGTATCCGTCGCGGGGCCTTGTGAAGAAGACGTCATGTTACCTTCCTGTCGTGAAATGAGTCTGCGACCGGCAAGACACGAACGCCGGGCCAGAGCCCGGCGTTCGATATCAGCGCTCAGCGGAGGCTGAACGATGCCGCGGTCGCATCAGCGATCAAGCGAAGTGACGCGTCTCGCCTTCGCCATCCGGCAGGTTGGTCACGCAGCGGCTGCACAGCGTCGGATGTTCCGGCAGGGTGCCGACTTCCGGACGGTGGTGCCAGCAACGCTCGCACTTGGCATTCTCGCTGACCTTGACCGCCACCTTGAGGCCGGACACTTCGGTCTCTTCTGCCTCACCGGCCGCCTCGAGAGGCGCCAGGGTCACGCCGCTGGTCAGCATCACGAAGCGCAGCTCGTCGCCGAGACTTGCCAGCAGCGTGTTGAGCTCGTCGTTGACGTAGAGAGTGACTTCCGCCGCCAGACCGTTCTTGACCAGACCGGCGTTGCGCGCGCCTTCCAGCGTCTTGTTGACCGCCTGCTTGACGTGCAGCACCTGCTCCCAGAACTCACGCCCCATGGCCGCATCATCCGCCAGAGTCGTCAGGCCGGTGTAGGCCGTCTCGAGGAAGATGGTGTCCTTGCGCGGGCCCGGGATGTTGGCGTAGATCTCTTCACCGGTGAAGGAGAGGATCGGCGCCATCCAGCGTGCCAGTGCCTCGATCACGTGATACAGCGCCGTCTGGCAGCTACGACGCGCACGCGAGTTCGGCTGCGTGGTGTACTGGCGGTCCTTGATGACATCCAGATAGAAGCCGCCCAGCTCACGCGAGCAGAAGGTCAGTACCTGCTGGTAGATGTCGAGGAAGCGGTATTCCTCGTAGGCCAGCTCGACACGTGCCTGCAGCTGGGCGGCACGATCGACCACCCACTGGTCCAGCGCCAGCATGTCGTCAAAGGCCAGCGCATCACGCTCGGGCTCGAAGCCGTTCAGATTGGACAGCAGGAAGCGCGAGGTGTTGCGGATACGACGATAGGCATCGGCGGTACGCTTGAGGATCTCGTCCGAGACGGCCATCTCGCCGGAGTAGTCATTGGAGGACACCCACAGGCGCAGGATGTCGGCACCCAGCTTGTCCATCACCTGTTGCGGCGCGACCACGTTGCCGACGGACTTGGACATCTTGCGACCCTGCGCATCCACGGTGAAGCCGTGAGTCAGCAGCGCCTTGTAGGGCGCGTGGCCGTCGATGGCACAGCCGGTCAGCAGTGACGAGTGGAACCAGCCACGGTGCTGGTCGGAGCCTTCCAGGTACAGGTCGGCACGCGGGCCTTCCTCATGACCATGCGGGTGCGAGCCACGCAGCACATGCCAGTGGGTCGTCCCGGAGTCGAACCACACGTCCAGCGTGTCGGTGACCTTCTCGTAGTTCTCGGCCTCATCGCCCAGCAGCTCCTGGCTGTCGAGTGACCACCAGGCATCGATGCCGTGCTCGGCGACGCGATCGGCGACCGCTTCCATCAGCGCCACGCTGTCGGGGTGCAGTTCCCCCGTCGCGCGATGCAGGAACAGCGGAATCGGCACGCCCCAGTTGCGCTGACGCGAGATGCACCAGTCCGGACGGTTGGCGATCATGCTCTTCAGGCGCGCCTGACCCCAGGCCGGGATGAAGGCGGTGTCCTCGATGGCGGACAGCGCCTTGTCACGCAGAGTCACGCCGTCGGTGCCGGCAATGTCCATGCCGACGAACCACTGGGCCGTCGCGCGATAGATGACCGGGGTCTTGTGGCGCCAGCAGTGCATGTAGCTGTGAGAGATCTTCTCGTGCGCCATCAGCGCACCGAGCTCTTCCAGACGCGCGACGATGTTCGGGTTGGCCTTCCAGATGAACTGGCCACCGAATTCCGGCAGGTCCGGCACGTACACGCCGTTACCCTGCACCGGGCTTTCGATCTCGTCGAAGCTCATGCCGTAACGACGGCAGGTATGGAAGTCATCCTCGCCGTAGGCCGGCGCAGAGTGGACGATACCGGTACCGGCGCCAGTCTCGACGTAGTCGGCCAGATAGACCGGCGACAGACGATCGTATATCGGGTGACGGAAGTTGATCAGCTCCAGCGCCGCGCCGTTGACGGTCGCCAGCGTCTCGCCGCTCAGGCCGAAGCGCGCCAGGCTGTCCTCGACCAGTTCCTCGGCCAGCACCAGCAGGCGCTCGCCGGTGTCGACCAGCGAGTAGACGAAGTCCGGGTGAACGTTGAGCGCCTGGTTGGCCGGAATGGTCCACGGAGTGGTGGTCCAGATCACGATCGCCGCCGGCTTGCTCAGTGACTCGAGGCCGAAGGCCTTGGCCAGCGCCGCGCTATCGTCTGCCGCGAAGGCGACGTCGATGGCGTCAGAGGTCTTGTCGGCGTACTCGACTTCCGCTTCCGCCAGCGCAGAGCCGCAGTCGAAGCACCAGTTGACCGGCTTCAGGCCCTTGAAGACATAACCGCCCTTGACCATCTCGGCCAGCGCACGGATCTCGCCGGCTTCATTGGCGAAGTCCATGGAGCGATACGGGTTGCCCCAGTCACCGACGATGCCGAGACGGATGAACTCGTGCTTCTGGCCTTCCACCTGCACGCCGGCGTATTCACGGCAGAGGTGGCGCGCCTTCTCGGATTCGAGATGCTTGCCATGGGTCGTCTCGACCTTGTGCTCGATGGGCAGACCATGACAGTCCCACCCCGGCACGTAAGGCGCGTCGAAGCCCGCCATCGTCTTGGACTTGACGATGATGTCCTTGAGAATCTTGTTGACGGCATGACCGATGTGAATATTGCCGTTGGCATAGGGAGGGCCGTCGTGGAGCACGAAGCTCGGACGGCCCTTGCCTGCTTCACGCAGACGCGCGTAGAGGTCAATCTCGTTCCAGCGTGCCAGTTGGTCCGGCTCACGCTTGGGGAGATTGCCGCGCATCGGGAAGTCGGTATCGGGCAGATTCAAAGTGTGCTTGTAGTCGCTCATAGCCTTTCGGGTCAGCCGTCGTGGGGGCGGGAAGCCTGGGCTTCCCGAGCTGTGGAATCAGACACCTCAGCAGTGCCGTGTAAGGGTGCCGTCGGCGCATCCGTCATCAGTGCGCTCAGCGGACGGCTGGCCAGCGGCAGGTCAGCCATCGAGGTCATGCAATCGAGCAACGCCTGCTCATCACCGGCAGGCGTCTCGCCCGCGGCCAGCGCGAAGAAGCGCTTCACCAGGGCGATGTCGGCGTAGATGGCGGCCTTGAGGGCTTCCAGGCCATCGAAGCGCTGTTCACCGCGCAGGAAGGCGCAGAAGCTGACGCGCATCGGCTGGCCGTAGAGGTCTTCCGCGAAGTCCAACAGATGGACCTCGAGCACCGGTCGCGGCGTGCCAACCGTCGGGCGCCAGCCGATGTTGGCCACCGCCGGACAGTCGCGGCCGTCGGCAAGGTGCGCCATCACCGCGTAGACGCCGGAGACCGCCAGCGGCGCATTCGGCAGCGGCAGGTTGGCGGTCGGCACGCCCAGCGTGCGGCCCAGCTGGCGGTCCGCGACCACGCGCCCCTGCCAGTGGTGGGCACGCCCCAGCAGCCGGGCGGCCAGCGCCATGTCGCCTGCGGCCAGCACCTCACGCACGCGGGTGCTGGAAACACGCTCACCGGCGATCTCGAAGGTGCGGGTATGCTCCACCGCGAAGCCTTCGGCGGCGCCGATGCGCTCCAGCAGCGCGAAGTCTCCGGCGCGATCGCAGCCGAAGCGGAAGTCGTCACCGACCACCAGATGACGCACGCCGAGCCCATCGATCAGCACCTGCTCGATGAACTCACGTGCCGACAGCGAGCGCAGCGCCTCATTGAAGGGCAGACACAGTACGCGCTCGGCGCCATGGCTATCCAGCAGACGCACCTTGTCCGCCAGACGCGTCAGCCGCGGCGGCGCCTTGTCACCCGCGAAGAACTCACGCGGCTGCGGCTCGAACACCACCACCGTGGCGGGCAGACCATAGGCCGCCGCGCGCTCGCGAAGTTGCTCCAGAATCGCCTGGTGGCCGAGATGCACGCCATCGAAATTGCCGATGGTGGCCACACAGCCGCGACTGCCATCCTGCTTGCGCAGGCGGGCGAGATTGTGGAGTCCTCTGATCAAGTCCATGCGTGCATCACACAAGCCGCCGAAAGTGGTCGATTATAGCGAAGGGGCACGGCGCTGACAGCCACCGTTGCCCCGCCAGGGAGAAAACAGCTGGAACCGGGGGCACCAACCTGCATGGCACCCGGGCAGCAGACTCAGCTCTGCATGCGGAAATGGCGCGGGCGGACACCGCACAGCCCCAACCACACCGCATAGGCCAGTACACCGCCAACGACCAGCGCTCCCATCATCGCACAGCGCTCCCACAGGCCCCAACCAAGCCAGGTGGTCCAGTCCGGTGACAGCCACATCAGGCCGCCGCCCATCAGGGCACAACCGCCGATCAGGGTCAGCGAATAGCGTCCCCAGCCGGGCTGGAAGCGCAGCACGCCGTCACGATACAGGCCGCGTGCCAGCAGACCCGCATTGAGGAAGGCCGACAGCGCCGTGGCCAGCGCAAGCCCGGCGTGCGCCAGCGGCACGATCAGCGCCAGGTTGAAGGCCATGTTGGCGACCATCGCGATGATACCGATCTTGACCGGCGTTTTCGTGTCCTGACGCGCATAGAAGCCCGGCGCCAGCACCTTGATCAGCATGAAGGCAAGCAGACCGAAGCTGTAGGCGCGCAGACTCTGGGCCGACATCACCACATCGTTGTCGGTCATCGCGCCGTAGTGGAACAGGGTGATCAGCAGGGGTTCGGCCAGCACGCCGAGCGCCAGCGCCGCCGGCACACCGATCAACAGCACCGAACGCAGCGCCCAGTCGAGCATCTTCTGGAAGTGCTCCAGTGATTGCTCGGCGTGGCGCTTGGAGAGCGCCGGCAGGATCACCGTTCCGATGGCGATGCCGATGATGCCCAGCGGCAACTCGACCAGACGGTCGGAGTAATAGAGCCACGACACGCTGCCGGTGACCAGAAACGAGGCCAGCACGGTATCCAGCAGCAGATTGATCTGCGAGACCGAGACACCGAACAGCGCCGGGGTCATCAACTTGAGAATGCGGCGCACGCCTTCATGGGCAAAATTCGGCCATGGCTTGGGCATCAGGCCAAGCCGCAGCAGGAACGGCACCTGGAACAGCAGCTGCACGCCACCTGCGATCAACACGCCCCAGGCCAGCGCCATGGCGGGTGTCTCGAAGCGCGGGGCCAGCAACAGCGCCGCGCCGATCAGACTCAGGTTGAGCAGCACCGGCGTGATGGCCGGCACCGCAAAGCGATTCCAGGTATTGAGCACGCTGCCTGCGAAGGCGGTCAGCGAGATCAGCAGCAGATACGGGAAGGTCAGGCGCAGCATGTCGCCGGTCAGCGCCAGCTTGCCGGCATCGTCACCGAACCCGGGCGCGAAGACCCATACCAGCCAGGGCGCACACAGCATCGCAAGCGCGGTGATCAACGCGAGTATGACGCCAAGACTGCCGCTGACGGCGTCCAGCAACTCGCGGACCTCTTCCCGCGTCCGGCGAGTCGCATATTCCGACAGCACCGGAATGAAGGCCTGGTTGAAGGCACCCTCGGCAAACAGGCGGCGCATGAAGTTGGGGATCTTGAAGGCGACGAAGAAGGCGTCCGCCCCGCTGCCGGCGCCCAGCAGGGATGCGATGGTCACATCGCGCGCCAGGCCCAGCACGCGCGACAGCATCGTCATCACGCTGACGATCAACCCGGAGCGCAACAGACCACCCCGCACCGGCAGGCTGTCGCCCGAGCGGGTCTCGCCCTGGGCACTCGCCTGTGAAGCGGACTGCGCGGCGGCCTCGGCCTTGCCGTCTTCTCCCCTGACTTCCTTCTCGCCTGCGGGCGACTCATCCTGCGGCTTGCTCACCCTGACACCCCTCTCGCTTCCCTGACCTGACACCGATGTCATCCACTCGACAGACAGACACAAAAAAACCGGCCGAAGCCGGTTTTTTCACACTCACACGTCTTAGACAGCCAGTGCCTTGACGCGAGTGTTCAGACGGCTCTTCAGACGAGCGGCCTTCTTCTTGGACAGAATGTCCTTGTCGGCGTAACGGTCGAGGACCTTCTGCGCGACATTGAAAGCGGCCATGGAAGCAGCGTGATCGCCAGTCTTGACGGTCTTCAGCACGTTCTTGATGCTGGTACGCACGGCGGAACGCTGTGCGGAGTTGTGCTGACGACGAACTTCAGCCTGACGAGCGCGCTTACGTGCTTGCTTGGAATTTGCCACTTTGATGCTCCTTATGAGTCCACCCGTAGGCGCGTACTCATGAACTTGAATTTGGAAGACGTTGTCGCACCGCGACAGCGAGTCCGATCATCTCTCGCCTTTCGACACTGAAGTGAAGACTTTCGAGAAATCAGCGACTTGACGTGGAAGCCCCGCCAAACCTTCGCCATCGGGGCGGACCAGCACCCGACAGGACGGCAGAGTCTAGCATGACCCGAGCGCATATCGCCAGTCTGAGCTTGCCTGCGCCTGCCCCAGGCACAGACCCAGGCACAGAGCCAGGAAGCAGGCCTCATGGGTGCTACAGCACGATGAGGTTGTCGCGGTGGATCAGTTCCGGCGCCTCGATATAGCCCAGCGTCGCCTCGATCTGATGGCTGGGCAGGCCGAGAATCCGCCCGGCATCTTCGGCGCTATAATTCACCAGGCCCTTGGCGATGCGCTGGCCGGATTCATCGACGCACTGCACCAGATCACCGCGCTTGAAGGCGCCTTCGATCTTCCTGACGCCCACCGGCAACAGGCTGGAGCCACGCGTGGTCAACACATTGACGGCGCCGGCATCCAGCGTCAGGGTGCCGCGCACCTGCAGCTGCCCCGCGATCCAGCGCTTGCGCGCCGCGATCGGCGCATGCTCCGGCAAGAGGAGCGTGCCGAAGCGCTCACCGGAAGCCAGCCGGGTGATGACCTCGGGCTGACGACCAGAGGCGATCACGGTCAATGCGCCACTGCGCGCCGCCAGACGCGCCGCGCGCACCTTGGTCGCCATGCCGCCACGTCCGAGCACGCCGCCACCGCCGGCCACCTTGACCAGTATCGGGTCATCGGCCTGGGCTTCCTCGATCAGGCTGGCCGCCGGATCATGACGCGGGTCCGCATCATAGAGGCCTTCCTGATCGGTGAGCAGCAACAGCGCATCGGCCTCGAGCAGGTTGGCGACCAGCGCGCCGAGGGTGTCGTTGTCGCCGAAGCGGATCTCGTCGGTGACCACGGTGTCGTTCTCGTTGATCACCGGCACCACCCGCAGGTCGACCAGGGTGCGCAGCGCCGAGCGTGCATTCAGGTAGCGCTTGCGGTTGGAGAGGTCATCGTGGGTCAGCAGAATCTGCGCCGTGGTCAGGCCATGACGATGGAAATGCTCTTCATAGCACTGGGTCAGGCCGTTCTGACCGACCGCCGCTGCCGCCTGCAGCTCATGCACGCCGCTGGGGCGAGCCGACCAGCCCAGCCGCGACATGCCAACCGCGATCGCCCCGGAGGACACCACGATCACCTCGACACCCCGCGCGTGCAGCGCCGCGATCTGATCGACCCAACGGCCGATGCCGGCATCATCCAGCCCGCGGCCATCGTCGGTCAGCAGCGCACTGCCGATCTTGACCACCACGCGTCGTGCATTGGCCAAGGCCTCGCGCCCCGATTGACTACCCAGTTCCGCCACTTCCGCCACCTTCTGCTCCGACACCGCGCTCTCTCCTGTCATGTAATCCCCCGCCCGGCAGGCTCTGCCTCCCTGCTTGCCATTGTCTGCTCCCGCCAGCCCGCTGTCATCACTCCTCGCCGGCCCCGACAACGAAAACGCCCCGCCGCGAGACCATGAGGTTCGGGGCGGGGCGTGAATCGCGAAGCGGGTCGCTCGTCACTCGGTGGCTGCCGCGCAGGACAGCCACCGGACGAACTGAGACCTCAGGGCGCGTATTCGACTTCGACGTCGTAATCGTCGTCATTGAAGTCGTCATCGTCCTCTTCTTCGTCATCCTTCTTGCGCTTGCGACGTGTCAGGCGCTCTTCAGCGCGCTCCAGCGACTCGTTCTCCATGCGCGCCAGCAAGGCGGCATGCGCCTCGGCAGCTTCCGGATCTTCCGCCAGCTGCAGGCGTTGCTCGCCCAGCCAACGGTGAGCGGCCTGCACCAGCTCCTGAGTGCCGATACCGCTGGCCGCGGAGACGACGAACAGCTCGCCCTCCCAGCCCAGGCGCTCGACGAGGTCCTTGACCATAGCGTCGCGATCATCCTCGGGCAGCAGGTCGATCTTGTTGATCACCAGCCAGCGCGGCAGCTCCGTCAGTGCCGCGGAGAAGTTCTTGAGCTCCTTGAGGATCGCCTCGACCGCATAGGCCGGGTCGCTCTCGTCAAAGGGCGCAATGTCCACCACGTGCAGCAACAGGCGCGTACGCGTCAGGTGCTTGAGGAAGCGCAGACCCAGGCCAGCGCCGTCAGCAGCGCCTTCGATCAGACCGGGGATATCGGCCATCACGAAGTGCTGGTGGCTACCGATCTTCACGACACCGAGGTTCGGCACCAGGGTGGTGAACGGGTAGTTGGCGACCTTGGGCTTGGCGGCGGAGACGGCGCGGATCAGCGTCGACTTGCCGGCATTCGGCATGCCGAGCAGACCGACATCTGCCATCACCTTCATCTCGAAGCGCAGGTTGCGACGCTCGCCCCAGGTTCCCTTGGAGGTCTGGCGCGGCGCGCGGTTGGTCGAGGACTTGAAGTGGATGTTACCCAGACCACGACGTCCGCCCTGCGCGACCAGCAACAGCTGACCGATTTCCGTCACGTCACCGATGATCTCGAGGGTTTCCTCGTCGATCACGGTGGTGCCGACCGGCACCTTGACGATCAGGTCCTCGCCCGCCTTGCCTGCCATCTGGCGGCCTTGACCGGCATCGCCGCTCTCCGCCTGATAGTAGCGCTGGAACTTGAAGTCGATCAGGGTATTGAGCGAGTCATCCCCGATCAGGTACACACTGCCGCCGTGCCCGCCGTCGCCCCCATCGGGACCACCGCGCGGCACGTATTTTTCACGGCGAAAACTCAGGCAACCATTGCCGCCACGTCCGGCCTCTACAATGATCGACGCTTCATCAAGGAACTGCATGCTGCTCTCTCCTGACGACGACCCGGGCCGTCATGCGACAAAAAAGCCCCGCCTGGGCGGGGCTTCCTTGCAGACTGCCATGCGACACCGGGGCATCGAGCAGTCTGCGTAAGCTGTCAGACGTTTCAGGCAGAAACGATGCTGACGAACTTGCGGTTCTTCGGACCCTTGGTCTCGAACTTCACGTGGCCGTCGGCCAGAGCGAAGAGAGTGTGGTCCTTGCCGATGCCGACGCCAGTACCAGCGTGGAAACGGGTGCCGCGCTGACGCACGATGATGTTGCCGGCGATAGCCGCTTGGCCACCGAACAGCTTCACACCAAGGCGCTTGGATTCAGAATCGCGACCGTTGCGGGTAGAGCCCGCCGCCTTCTTATGTGCCATTGGATAATTCTCCTATGGTGGGTAGCGCTGCAATTAAGCAGAGATACCAGTGATCTTGACTTCGGTGAACCACTGACGGTGGCCCGCACGACGCATGGAGTGCTTCCGGCGACGGAACTTGATGATGGTGACCTTGTCGCCACGGCCGTGAGACACGACCTCGGCAGAAACCTTGGCACCTTCAACCAGCGGAGCGCCGACCTTGATGTCGTCGCCTTCAGCGACCATCAGGACTTCGTCAAACTGGATAGCTTCGCCAGTCGCGACTTCAAGCTTCTCGAGCTTCAGGGTCTGGCCTTCCTGAACGCGGTACTGCTTGCCACCGCTCTTGATAACTGCGTACATGATTCTCTCCATCGGACTCATCAAGGGTGTGCTCTTGGGTGGCCTGCTGCGAGTGGCGCCCCTTCTGGAGCCATCTGACAGGGAGCGGGATGAGTCACGGCCGCGTATTATAGCGCCACGTGCCGCGACCGACAAGCAATGTCAAGGTTTACGCGACCAATCGGCCGCCAGCCAGCGTCCTTGCGCGGGTGCACGCCTTGACGGCCATAGGGGTGCCCCATAGCATTACCGCCAAACGGCACGCCACGGCGGCCTCACCTCTCGCTACGGGCACGACGATCTCATGCAAGCCGACGCATCGACCCTTCACGCGGCAGTGGCAGATGACTTCGCCGCCGTCGACCGCACCATCCTCGCGCAGCTCGAGTCGCGCGTGCCGCTGGTCCAGACCATCGGTCAGTACATCATCCAGAGTGGTGGCAAACGCCTGCGCCCGGTGCTGGTGCTGCTGGCAGCCCGCGCGCTGGGCTATCAAGGCGAGAAACACGTTCATCTGGCCGCGCTGATCGAATTCATGCACACCTCGACCCTGCTGCACGATGATGTCGTGGATGAATCCAGCCTGCGGCGTGGCCGCTCCACCGCCAATGACACCTGGGGCAATGCGCCTTCGGTACTGGTCGGTGACTTCCTCTATTCGCGCTCCTTCCAGATGATGGTCGAAGTCGGCTCGATGGACGTGATGGCGATTCTCTCCGCCGCCACCTGCACCATCGCCGAGGGGGAAGTCCTGCAGCTGACCAATATCGGCAATGCCGACATTGATGAAGCTGCCTACTTCGAGACCATCCACGGCAAGACCGCCATGCTGTTCGAGGCGGCCGCACATGCCGGCGCGATTCTGGCCAGGGAAACCGACGACACCGTCACCCCGGCACAGGTCAGCGCGCTGCAGAACTATGGCCGCTACCTGGGCCTCGCCTTCCAGCTGATCGATGATCTGCTCGACTATCAGGGCGATGCCGAGACCATGGGCAAGAACGTCGGTGATGACCTGGCCGAAGGCAAGCCGACCCTGCCGTTGATTCGCGCCATGCAGGTCGGAAGCCCGGCGCAGGCCAGTCTGGTGCGCGGCGCCATCGAGAAAGGTGGGCTGGAGCAGCTCGACGAGGTACTGGAAGTGGTGCGCCTCACGGGCGGCCTCGACTATACCCGCAGCCGCGCCCAGGAGATGGCCGACAACGCCCTGAACGAGCTCAAGGCACTGCCGGAGAGCGAATTCCGCGACAGCCTCGAGCGCATCGCGCTGTTGAGCGTCGGCCGCCAGGCCTGATACCCGCATGACGATGGCCTGCCTGGCAGGTCGTCGGTCAGCTGGTCAGTCAGTCCATCATGACAGCAGAAAACCGCCGCCAACGTGGCGAGAAGCGCCGGCAGGACGGGGTAAAGAGAAGCGCGCTTCTCGACAGCGGAATTGCCCCTTGAGACTCAGATAAAACTTTTTGACCTCAAGGGCTTGCAAAGCAAAGCTGCCTGCGTATAATTCACCTCCGTCGAGACAAGCTCACGACGCATCGGAGTATAGCTCAGCTTGGTAGAGCGCTGCCTTCGGGAGGCAGAGGTCGTAGGTTCGAATCCTGCTACTCCGACCAGACATATGAAAAAGCCGCTGATCACTGATCAGCGGCTTTTTTGATGCTGGAAGGTTTTTCCTGCCTCACAAGCTTCCTTCTGCTTGCTCGCGCCTGCGACGCACTCCCCAACGCGCTACATCCCTCAGGATGCCCCATGCACACACTGCGTCTTGCCTTGCTGTCCCTGCTGCTGACCTCACTGCTCTCCGCCTGCGCCAGCCCGCGCGCCCAATGGGAAAAGCCCGGTGCCAACAGCACACAAGCCCACAATACCTATGCGGGCTGCCAGTACGAGCTTGGCCTGACCGACAAGTCCGCCAACGAGAAGCAGACACTGCTGAAATACTGCATGGAGCGCGACGGCTACCGCCTGCAGAGTTACTGATTCATAGCGCGCACTGAGCCATATCGAGCGGCGAGTCAGTCGGACATCCAGCTGTCACTCGCCTTGCGGGCCCGCTCGCGACCAGCACGTTCACGGTCGCGGCGGGCCTTTTGCTTGAGGTAGTAACTGCGCAGGGCAAGGCCGAGACCGAAGGCCAGCATCAGGGCGAACACCAGGCCCTGCCAAGGGCGGGCGGCATCGCCAAGCCAGGTCTCCAGCGCGACGATGGCGATCAGGCCGCTGGCCTGACTGGCAACGGCGATCGCACGGCTACGGTCATAATGATGTGACAGCATGGGGATATCCTTGCAGCGTCCTCGGCGGCAGAGCAATGCTCAGCGCGAGGCGTGGATGTCGAAGTCCGTCGATTATCGCATACTCGAGCCTCGCGACTGCAGCGCCTGCCGAGCGTTTGCCAAGCACTTGCCACATACAGTGGCCGACAGGCATTTCTGCCCTGAACGCTTCCCCGGACACCGCCAAAGGATAACCGCATGGATGCCATCGCCCTGGGCCCTGCCCTGATTTCCGTCGAACGCCTCTATGCCTTCGTGGCAGCCCTGGTGATGCTGATCGAGTTCTCGCTGCTGATTCGTCTGCTGGCACGCATGCACGCCAGGGGCACGACCGCGCCCGCTCACGATTCTCCCCCGCTGAGCCCCTCGCGCTGGTTCAATCGCATGCTGGTCAGCTGGGTGATCGGTGCGCGCCTCACTCATGTCGCACTGCACTGGGCAAGTTATCAGCAGGCACCGCTGGATATCCTCAAGCTGTGGCAACCGGGCTACCACCTGCTCGGCGGCATGCTGGCCGCGACCCTGGCCAGCCTGTGGCTGCTGCGCCGGCATGGCGCGATTCGCCAGGTCATCGCGCTGGGCAGTCTGACCCTGGGGCTGACCGCCTTCCTCGGCCTCAAGCAACTCGACCCGCTGGGCAACGACTCCGCCATCGAGGCGATGCCTGCCATCACCCTCAATCATCTGGATCGCCGCCCCGTGGCACTGAATGACATCCAGGACGAGCGCGTGATCGTCAATCTATGGGCCACCTGGTGCCCGCCCTGCCGGCGCGAGATGCCACTGCTGGCAGAGGCCGATCAGAGACCCGGCGTCACCGTGGTACTCGCCAATCAGGGCGAGCAGGCACTGGCGGTTACCCGCTTTCTGAAAAGCGAACAGCTGACGCTCGAGTACGCGCTGCTCGACCCCGCCATGCAACTGATGGCGCTGGCCGAGGCGCAGGGACTGCCCGCGACCCTCGTCTTCGATGGCGACGGACAGCTGATCGAGCGTCATATCGGCGAGCTGAGCCGCGCCCAGCTGGACGCCCTGCTACCGGCGTCACAGCCATAGTGCGACACGCCGCTGGCCTCGCTCGCTGCGACAAAGACGCTCGCCACAAGAAAAGGCGCTTAAGCCACGGCGTCTGATCCGGTAAGATACCGCGCCCCTGTATTCCCGATTCCCGTCTTTGTCCTACCCCGAGGCTTCATGAGCGACTTCATTCCCGGTCAGCGCTGGATCAGTGACGGCGAGGCTGATCTCGGCCTTGGCACCATCCTCAATGTCGACTTCCGCACCGTCACCGTGCTCTTTGCCGCCAGCGAAGAAACCCGCACCTACAGTCTGCGCGAAGCGCCCCTTACCCGGGTGGCCTTCGGCAATGGCGACCGCATCCAGTCCGACGATGGCGAATGGCTGATCGTCGATGACTTCAAGGAAGTGCGCGGCCAGATCGTCTACATCTGTGAGCGCAGCGGCGAGCATGCCGGCGAGCTCATCGAGCTTCCCGAAGCCCGCCTGAACGACAAGATGCAGTTCAATCAGGCGCGTGATCGCCTGCTGACCGGCCAGGTCGACCGCAATGACTGGTTCGACCTGCGCTACCGCACCCTGCGCCACTTCCATCGTGTCGAGCAGAGCCCGGCGCTGGGCCTGTCCGGCCCCAAGGTCGATCTGGTGCCGCACCAGCTCTACATCGCCGATGAAGTCTCGCGCCGTCACGCGCCGCGCGTACTGCTGGCCGATGAAGTCGGCCTCGGCAAGACCATCGAAGCCGGCCTGATCCTGCACCGCCTGCTGCTCAGCGGCCGCGCCAGCCGAGCGCTGATCCTGGTACCGGCGAGCCTGACCCACCAGTGGCTGGTCGAGATGTTGCGCCGCTTCGCGCTGGATGTCTCGCTGCTCGACGAGGAGCAGTGCAAGGCCTACGGCACGCGCAATCCCTTCGAAGGCAACCAGATCATTCTGGCCAGCCAGGACTGGCTGTTCGCCAACCCGTCGCGTCAGATCCAGGCTGCCGCCTGCGACTGGGACATGCTGATCGTCGATGAGGCCCACCACCTCGACTGGAGCGAAGACAAGGTCGGCCCGGGCTACGCCTGTGTCGAATCCCTCGCTCGCCAGACCGCCGGTGTGCTGCTGCTGACCGCCACGCCGGAGCAGATGGGGCTCGAGAGCCACTTCGCGCGCCTGCGCCTGCTCGACCCGGAGCGCTATCACGACATCGAGCGCTTCAAGGCCGAGGAACAGGGCTATGTCGCCGTCGCCAGCGCCATCGACGCCCTGGAAGCGCTGCCCGCCGATCAGTCCGGTCTCGACAGCCTCGCCAGCGTGCTGGATGACAGCGACAGCCGCGCCCTGCTCGACACCCTGATGGACAGTGATGCCGACGATGCCCAGCGCGACAGCGCGCGTCGCCAGCTGCGCGACCAGCTGCTCGACCGCCATGGCACCGGCCGCGTGATGTTCCGCAACTCACGTACCCATGTCGCCGGCTTCCCCGAGCGTCGCCTGCACGTCCACGAGCTGGAACTGCCCTCCTCCTACCGTCGTGTAGTGCGCAAGCTGGAGCGTGACGAGGACTACCTCGATGACCTGCTGATCGAGACCGGCATGAACCACCCCGAGGTGGTGTTATTCCTCGATGAGATGTACCGATCGCTGCCCGATGACCGCATGAACGCGGAGCCCTGGTGGCAGATCGACCCGCGCGTCATGTGGCTGCTGGAAACCCTGACCGACCTCGGCAACGAGAAGGCACTGGTGATCTGTCATACCGCCGATACCGCGCGCGAGCTGTCCGAAGGCCTGCGCGTGCTGGGCGGCGTGCATGCGCCGGTCTTCCATGAGGGCATGAGCCTGGTCGAGCGCGACCGTGCCGCCGCGGCCTTCGCCTCCGAAGAGGAAGGCGTGCAGCTGCTGGTGTGCTCGGAAATCGGCTCGGAAGGTCGCAACTTCCAGTTCTGCCACCACCTGGTGATGTTCGACCTGCCGGTGCATCCGGACCAGCTCGAACAGCGCATCGGGCGCCTGGACCGCATCGGTCAGCAGTTCCCGATCGAGATCCACGTGCCGGTCTTCGAAGGCTCGCCGGGCGCCCAGCTGCTGCGCTGGTACCGTGATGGCATGGACGCCTTCAGCGCGCCGCACGGCATCGGCAGCGAGCTCTACGCCCAGTTCGGCGACGAGCTGGAAGAAGCCCTGCTCGACAGCGAAGAGATCGACAGCATCATCGAGCAGACCCGCGAGCGCTTCGACGCCCTGCAGGAAGAGCGTCAGTCCGGCCGCAACCGCCTGCTGGAACTCAATGCCTGCCGTCACGAGCGCGCCGAGGAAGTCATCGCCGCCATCGAGACGCTGGACAATGACAAGGCGCTGCCCGGCTATCTGGAGCGCGCCTTCGACATCTTCGGCATCGAGAGCCGGGACCTCGGCGACGGCATCACCTATCTGGCACCGGGCCCGCACATGCTCGACGGTCTGCCTGGGCTGGTGAAGGGCGAGGAAGGCTTCAGCGTCACCAGTGACCGCGCCACCGCGCTGTCACGCGAAGACGTGCAGCACCTGTCGTGGGAGCACCCGCTGGTACGCGAGATGCTGGTCCGTATCCTGGACGGCTCGATGGGCAACACCGCGCTGGCGCTGCTCAAGCACCCGGCGATTCCCGGTGGCCGCCTGATGACGGAAGTGGTGTTCCGCACCCAGTCCACCGCGCCGCGCGGCCTGCGTCTGGGCCGCTTCCTGCCGCCGACCGCCATCCGTGTGCTGCTGGATGAAACCGGCAGCAACCTGTCCGACAAGGTGTCCTTCGGCGGACTGGCCAAGAACCTCAAGCCGGTCAAGAAGGCGGTCGCACGCGACCTGATCAAGCAGAGCCACGCCACGCTGCGCAAGCTGATGAGCGATGCCGAGCAGGAAGCCGAGCGCGAACTGCCGACCATCGTCGAGCAGGCCCAGCAGCAGATGCGCGAGCAGCTCAGTGCCGAACTGGCGCGCCTGGAAGCCCTGGCCAGCCACAACCCGGCCGTGCGCGAGGAAGAGCTCGAAGCGCTGCGTCAGGAACGTGCCGCGCTGGATGGCGCCATCGAGACTACCCGTCTGCGCCTGGACAGCGTGCGCGTCATCGTCACCGTGGATGCCCACGAGCGTTGAGCTGACCGCAGGCGTCAGTGATGCACCTGAAACGCCCCACCCGCCATCGGCAGGTGGGGCGTTTTGCCGTGTGCGCCAGCGACAATGGCCCGCTGGACTTGCCAGATCGACCAGCGGCCGCGACGATGCCATCGCCTGCGCGTCGCGACTCGCGGCCCGTCACTTGCGCTTCATCACTTCCGCTTCACCCTTTTCGTTTCATCCTATCGTTTCATTACTACAGAGCACCCTCATGGCGAGATCATACCCAGAGAGCGACGAGGCAGCGTCAGGGCAGAGCTGGCAGGGAGAGCGCCTGGCCGAGGAAGGCGAGCGTGTCGCAAAGGTGGGACTGTCGCTGCTGGCCGCGGGCGATGACTGGTGGGCCATCGACAAGCCGGCCGAGCTGCCCTCGGTGCCGGGGCGTGACCCTTCGCGCTTCGACAGTGTCCATTCGCGCCTGTGTCAGCTGAGCGACGATACCCGCGCCGTGCACCGTCTGGATGTGGCGACCTCCGGGGTGCTGCTGGTGGCGCGCAACGTCGAGGGCCAGCGGCGGCTGTCACGGCTCTTCCAGTCGCGCACCATCGAGAAACGCTACCTGGCCGTGGTGGCAGGGCATCTCACGCCCGCCGAGGGCAGCATCGCCCTGCCGCTGCGCTGTGACTGGCCACGCCGCCCGCGTCAGATCGTCGACTTCACGCATGGCAAGTCGGCACTGACGCATTATCGGGTCGAGCAGCATCTGACGCTCGAGGGCCAGCGCCCGGATGGTACGCCTCAGACCCTCGCCGCCAGCCGTGTATCGCTGACGCCGCATACCGGGCGCTCACACCAGCTACGCCTGCATATGCTGGCGCTCGGCCATCCGATCATCGGTGATGGCTTCTATGCGCGCGGAGCGGCACTCAATGCCAGCCCGCGCCTGTTGCTGCATGCGGCGCGCCTGGTGATTCCGCCAGCCAGCGACAGCGAGTCACCGCCACTGGTGCTGGAAGCGCCGCTGCCCTTCTAGCATCGCCTTGCTGCCAAGACTCACTTGCGTGACAGGATATCGGCGAAGGCCACGTCGAGGGTCGGGTAGTCGAAGGTGAAGCCGGCAGCCAGCAGACGCGCCGGCACCATGCGGGCGCCTTCCAGCAGCAGGGTGCTCATTTCCCCCAGCCCCAGCTCAAGCGCCTTGGCCGGCAGCGGCAGAATCGCCGGACGCCCCAGACCGCGAGCCAGAGCGTGGGTGAAGCCCATGTTGGTGACCGGATGTGGCGCGCTGGCATTGAAGGCACCGCTGAGACTGTCATCCGCCAGCAGACGCTCGATGATGCGAATCATGTCGTGGCGGTGGATCCACGGCATGTAATGGCGCCCATCACCCAGCCGCCCCCCGAGCCCGAGCTTGAAGGGCGTCAGCAGCTTGGCCAGCGTGCCGCCATCGACCTCCATCACCAGGCCAGTGCGGATGATGGCCAGTCGCACGCCGTATTCGGTGACGGGCATGGCGGCCGCTTCCCAGTCGCGACACAGGCGATGATTGAAATCGTCGTGAGGCGTCGCCTGCTCGTCGATCTCGACATCGCCCGGCTCGCCCGCCCTGGGCTGTGCGCCGTAATAGCCCATCGCCGAACCGGACACCATCACCTGCGGCGCATGGCCTTCGACGGCCAGCTGCTGACACAGCATCACCAGATGCTCGGTGGTCTCCAGCCGCGAACGCCGTAGCTCACGCTTGTGATCCTCGCTCCAGCGCCGCCCGGCTATCGACTCCCCCGCCAGATTGACGATGCCCTCAGGCTGCCAATCCTTGAAGGCCAGCGACGAATCCGCCGCGACCACCGTCAGCCCCAGGTCGGCAAACTGGCGCTCAGCACGCTCCGGGCGGCGCGATACGACCGCCAGCGAGTGACCCGCAGCGGCTAGTGACTGACACAGCGCCTGGCCGACGAACCCCGTTGCACCTGTTATCAATATTCGCATGTTGCCCTCCTCGGCGATGAAGCATCGAGTGTGCCGACTTCCGCCATAAATCTATACTTATATTGTACAATTATGCGCAAGAAGTTAACTTTAGCGTATCTGCTGTCGGGTCACATGACGACCCGTCCCCCCCCTGAACACCGCCCGCGCAGGAGTCGCCTCCAGATGCCAGTATCGTCCATCGCCATCATCGGTGCCGGTATCGCCGGATTGTCCGCCGCTACCCGACTCGCCGCCCAGGGCCATGCAGTGACGATATTCGAGAAGGCACGCGGCCCCGGCGGACGCCTGGCCAGTCGCCGAACGAGCGAAGGCCCCATCGACATCGGCGCGCAATACTTCACGGCGCGTGATCCACGCTTCCAGTCCGCGCTCGAGCAGTGGCGGGCCGCAGGCGTCGTCGCAACTTGGGGTGAGAGGCTGTTGAGTCTCGGCAAGTCGGCATCTGACGAGAGCCAATGGCAGCGGCTGCGCGATGATTCCACCCGCTACGTGGCCAGTCCGCGCATGAGCGCCCTGAGCCGCCACCTCAGTGAACAGCTGCCGGCCCACGCCAGTCTGCACAGCGAAACGCGCATCACGCGCCTGATCGCGGACGAAGGCACAGCATCAGGCAAGCGCTGGCGACTCGAGGACAGCGACGGTGATCAGCACGGCCCCTTCGATCACGTGGTGGTCAGCGCACCGGCACCGCAGGCACGCGCCCTGCTGAGCACGGCCGGCACCGACGCCCAGGGGGCGGCGCTCGCCGAGGACTCGCTGGCCCCGGCCCTGAGTGAGGCGCTGGCGCAGGTGGAGATGGCGCCGACCTGGACACTGATGGCCACTCTGGAGACGCCGCTACCCGCGCTGGGGGGCGACGCTGACTGGCAAGGGTTGCTGGTCAGTCGCGGTGATGATGGTCCGCTGCGCTGCGTGATGCGCCAGCATTCGCGTCCCGGCCGCCAGGCACCGATGCATGCCCGGGAGACCCTGAGCCTGCTGGCGACCGCCGGCTGGAGCCGAGCGAATCTCGAGAAGTCGCCACAGGAAGTCGCGACCTTGCTGTGGCAGGCCTTCGAGGCACTGCCGGAGCTCCGCGAGCTGGCGCCGAGCTGGAGCCAGGGCAAGGTCACCCTTGCGGCGCATCGCTGGCGCTACGCTCACCCGACCCAGACACTGCCGCAGACCTCAGCGGCAGCCGGCCACAATGGCTATGACCAGAAGGGCTACGGCCAAGGGTCATCCGGGCTATGGCTGGCCGGAGACGCCCTGCGTGGCCCGCGCGTCGAGGACGCCTGGCTGTCAGGGCACGAGGTAGCCGAACAGCTGCTCAACACCCTCGCCGACAGCTGATACGCTGCCGCGACCCTTCATCGCCCACAGGATAGCTGCATGACTACGCCCACAGATCACGACAACGCCTTGATTCTATTGGCCCATGGGTCACGTGACCCGCGCTGGCGCGAGCCCTTCGAGGCACTGGAAGCCACACTGGCTTCCCGCCTCAAGCGCCCGACGCGTCTGGCCTATATGGAACTGTGCGATCCGCTGCTGACCGACACCATCGATGCCCTGGCGGCAGACGGTGCCGCGCGTATCGACATCCTGCCGCTGTTCTTCGCGGCCGGCCGTCATCTGCGTGAAGACGTGCCCGCCATGCTGGAAGACTCGCAGCGCCAGCACCCCGACTGCCCCATCAGTCTGCTTGACCCGGTGGGTGCACATCCGGCCTTTGTCGAGGCCTTGATCCAGATTGTGGAGCAACAGGACAACGCCTAGACGGCCGATTTCATGACGGGACCTTCGGCGTCAAAGGCGCTGTGATGCACCTTCAAAACATGCGCACCGGGGATACGACGCAGCTTGCCTCTTGTCAGGCTCTGGCGGCTGCGCCATCCTGATGCCCACATGTACAGCTAGTGCACAAGATGCATTGCCGGTATCCCACAGCGCCCCAAGTGACGACACTTCAACTTTACCCTGTGTGTCGTCCTCACCTGTGCTTCACCCGGGATGCCTCGTCACCGCCAGAGGTAACACCATTCATGACTGACAAGGCCACGGAAACTGCCAGTTCGCCGCTGTTTCCGATCCGCGAAGTCTCTCGCCTGACCGGCGTCAATTCGGTCACGCTGAGAGCCTGGGAACGCCGCTACGGACTGATCGAGCCCCGCCGGACGCCCAAGGGGCATCGCCTGTATGCCCGCGAGGACATCGAGCGGATCGAACACATCCTGCAGTGGCTCAACCGCGGAGTACCTGTCAGCCAGGTACGCGAGCTGCTCGACCAGCCGCAGCCGGAAAGCACGCCGATGCCGGACGAAGGCAGTTGGAGTGGCCAGCAGCAGCTGGCACTGGCCGCCATCGACGCCCAGGACGAGGCGCGCCTGGCCGAGCTGTACAACCAGAGTCTGGCGCTGTACCCGGTCAGCAGCGTGGTCGAGCGCCTGTGGCGTCCGCTGCTCGAGCAGCTCGAGGAGCGCGGTACCGCCACCTTCGGCACCCGCCTGGCCCAGTGCTTCTTCGAGAGCTTCCTGCGCTCGCGCATCGGTGCTCGGCTGGTGTTTGCCAATCAGGAGCGTCACGCCCCGCACATCACGCTGACGCGCCTGCCGGAAGAGCCGGGCCTGAGCTGGCTGCTGCTGTTCGCGCTGGTCGCCAGCGACGCCGGCTATCACGTCAGCCTGCTGGATGGCCCACTGCCGCTGGCGGAGCTGCCGCTGGCCGCAGAGCGCCTGCAGGCACAGGCCGTGGTACTGGTCGGCACCCAGGCCGAGCGCTCGGATGTCATGCGCCGTCAGTTGCCGCGGGTCGCAGAACAATTAAGCGTGCCGCTGGCCATCGCTGGTCCGGCCGCCCAGATTCGCCAGCAGGAGCTGGTAGACGGGCCCATTGAAGGCCTGGGGGCCGACCCGATTCAGGCGGTCGCTCGCCTGAGGTCCTTGATGGCACGTTGATCGCAGGCTCCTGCTCGGCATTGGTTTCACCGATCGCCAAGGAGCCCCGATGTCATCTGACTCACCATCCGCCTCTTCCCCCGCCTCCGCGCCAGCGGGGGCTCCCCTGCAGCTGGTCTGGCTGCGCAGTGACCTGCGCGTACACGACAACACTGCTCTCTCGCAGGCCGCCGCACGCGGCCCGGTCGTGGCCGTCGTCGCCCCCTGCCTGGCGCAGTGGGTCGAGCACGGTCACGGTGCCAACAAGCTCGACTTCCTGCGCCGCGGCCTGCATGTCCTGCAACAGGCACTCGCCGGCTATCACATCCCGCTCAAGGTGCTCGACTGCGACACCTTCGATGAGGTGCCCGAGGCGCTGGCCGCGCTGTGCGACGAACTGGGAGCCCAGGGCCTGCACTTCAATGACGAATATGCCGTCAATGAGCGTGAGCGCGACAGGCGCGTGCGTGAGCGCCTGGCCGAGAGCGACGTCCGCCTGCATCGCTACACCGACATGCTGGCCTTCACGCCCGGCGAGCTGCTGACCGGCAAGGGCGATTACTACGGCGTCTTCACGCCCTTCTCCAAGCGCTGGCACAAGGAAGTCGATTCCCGTCGTCTGGCGCTGAACGAGGCACCGGCAGTGCAAGCCACGCCCCGTGACGCCCAGGAGCGCGAGATCCACGGCGACGCCATCCCGCCACTGCCCGAGACGCTCAAGAGCGAGCCGGCGACAGCGCTGGACGCCGAGCTGTGGCCGGCCGGCGAAGAGGCCGCGCAGGAGCGTCTGGAACGCTTTCTGACCTTCCGCGCGCGCCGCTACCACGAGCAGCGCGATATCCCCGCCACCCGGGGCACCAGCGAGCTCTCGCCCTATCTGGCACTGGGCATGATCTCGGCCCGCCAATGCTACGCCGCCGTGCTGGCAGAGAACGGCAGCCTCGCCGATGGCGATGTCGGCCTGACCAGCTGGGTCAACGAGCTGATCTGGCGTGAGTTCTATCAGCACATCCTGGTCGGCTTCCCGCGCGTCAATCGCCACCGTCCCTTCCAGCGTCATACCGAAGCCCTGCAGTGGCGCGATGACGACGCAGGCTTTGCCGCCTGGTGCGAGGGCCGCACCGGCTACCCCATCGTCGATGCCGCCATGCGTCAGCTGGTGCAGACCGGCTGGATGCACAATCGCCTGCGCATGGTGACGGCGATGTTCCTCACCAAGCATCTGCTGATCGACTGGCGGCGTGGCGAGGCCTTCTTCATGACCCATCTCGTCGATGGTGAGCTGGGCGCCAACAATGGTGGCTGGCAATGGGCGGCCTCCACCGGCACCGATGCCGCGCCCTATTTCCGCATCTTCAATCCGACCACCCAGGGCCAGCGCTTCGACAAGGACGGCGAGTTCATCGCGAGCATGGTGCCGGAACTGGCCGAGCTGCCGGCCAAGCGGCGCCACCAGCCCAGTGCGGATGACTGCCAACAGACGGGCTACCCACGACCGATCGTCGATCACAAGGCCGCCCGCCAGCGGGCGCTGGATACCTTCAAGGCGCTGTCAAAAAGCGAATGACCCCTCAAGCGGCCTGCTGATCTTCAGCAGGCCGCTCTTGTATTCCCCCTTCAGGAGCATTGCCATGCAATCGCTACCCGACGAGATGAGCCCGGCCCTGACTCGGGTATGTCGTCTTTACGAAAAGCTGGACAAAACCTCTACAGAACTGCTCAAATCAGTCTACAGTGACGACATCGTCTTCCGCGACCCCCTGCACGAAGTCCGCGGCCTGACGGCACTCAACGCCTATTTCTCAGGGTTGTACATGAATGTCGCCGCCATCGACTTCGTCTTTCACCACCCGCTGGGGCCGATGCCTGCGCAAGCCCCCGGCCCTGCGGATGAAGGCAATGCGGATGAAGGCAATGAACAGGGACTTGCCTGGCTCAGCTGGACGATGACCTATCGCCATCCCCGTCTGAACGGGGGCAAGGACATCAGCGTGCAGGGCGCCTCACGCCTCGAGTTCCGAGACGGGAAGGTCATCCAGCACCGTGATTTCTTCGATGCCGGTGAGCTGCTCTACGAGCAGGTGCCCGTACTGCGCAACGTGATCGGCCTGCTGAAACGTCGCATGGACTGAGCAGCAGAGGGTTGAGCCCTGGCGACATCCATACGGACACGCCCGGCGTTCTCTGAGTCAGTGCCATCCAGATTCGCCAGGCCAGGCAGGCAAGGCGCAGACACGCAGACACAGTCAGACACGCATACACAGACAGGCACGCCAGACACACACATGCCAAGGAGGGGAAATGGCCAGTCATGGTTCGAGCACGACATCGACGACCGCATCGGCGACCGCAAAGGCTCGCAAACGCATCTGGCTGACCGGCGCCAGCTCCGGCATCGGCGAAGGGCTGGCACGCCGGCTGCTGGCGGATGGCCACCGGGTCGCCCTCAGCGCGCGCTCCGCCGACAAGCTGGAGGCCATCGCAGCCGATGCCGAGCAAGGCCCCGGGGAAGCGCTGGTCGTGACGCTCGACCTCACCGACCGTGAGGCCATCCGCGCGGCGGCCAGCCAAATAGAGGCCCGCTTTGGTGGACTCGACCTTGCACTGCTCAACGCTGGCACCTGCGAATATCTGGATGCACGGGAATTCGAGGCAGACCTGGTCCACCGCGTGTTCGCGACCAACTTCCAGGCCGCAGTGGATGTGATCGAAAGCGCCTTGCCGCTGCTGCGCATGGCAGCGGCAGACGGCGGTGAGCGACCGCAGCTGGCAGCGGTCTCCAGTGCCTCGGCCTACCTGCCGTTGCCACGCGCGGAGGCGTATGGCGCCTCCAAGGCCGCGGTGAGCTACTTCCTGGAATCGCTGCGACTGGACCTCGACAACCAGGGCATCGATGTCAGCGTGATTCACCCCGGCTTCGTCAAGACACCGCTGACCGAGCGCAATGACTTCCCGATGCCGATGCAGGTCACTGTCGATCAGGCGGTCGAGGCGATCGTGGCGGGGCTCGCGCGTCATCGGCTCGACATCCATTTCCCGAGACGCTTCACGCTGCTGGTCAAGTTGCTGGGCATCCTGCCCGCCCCCTTGCGACGCAGCATCGGTCTACGCATGACCCGCGACTGAGGGCGCGGCAGGCAAGACCGACAATACCTGCCCGCGCCGAATACCCGGCAACGCTTCTGCTCATGACGACATGGTGCGTTCTTCTTCTGGAGTGGCATGAACACGACAACGACCTACGCGACAGCGCCTCTACCCCGCCAGCGCATTGCCGTCATCGGCAGCGGCATCAGCGGCATGTCAGCGGCCTACTACCTGAGTCGCAAGCATGAAGTGCATGTCTTCGAGTCAGCCGAGCGCCTGGGCGGCCACACCGCCACCATGGATGTGCAGTGCGCCGATGGCAGCGACTGGGCCATCGACACCGGCTTCATCGTCTTCAATGACCGCACCTACCTGCATTTCCAGCGCCTGCTGGAACGTCTCGACGTGGCCTATCAGCCCACCGAGATGAGCTTCTCGGTGCACACCACCGCCGAGGACTTCGAGTACAACGGCCATACCCTGCTGTCGCTGTTCGCCCAGAAGCGCAATCTGCTGCGCCCGCGCTTCTATCGCCTGCTGCGCGACATCCTGCGCTTCAACAAGCAGGCTGCCGCCGATCTGGACAACGGCAAGCTCGCCGAGGGCGCGACCCTGGGCAGCTACCTGGATGCCAATGGCTACTCGCAGGTATTCCGTGAGCATTACCTGCTGCCGATGGGCGCGGCGATCTGGTCCGCCAGCATCGCGGATATCGCGCAGTTCCCGCTGCTGTTCTTCGTGCGCTTCTTCCGCCATCACGGCCTGCTGTCGGTCAATGACCGCCCACAGTGGTTCACGCTGGTCGGTGGCTCGCGCGCCTATATCGCACCGCTGACCGAGGGCTACGCCGAGCGCATTCGCCTCAACAGCAAGATCACCCGGGTCCTGCGCGACGCCGACGGCGTGACGCTTGAGCATGCCGATGGCCGCCGTGAACGCTTCGACCAGGTGGTGATGGCGTGTCATGCGCCGCAGGCACTGGCCCTGCTCGGCGATGCCAGCGAGCAGGAGCGCGCGGTGCTGGGAGCGATCACGACCCAGCGCAATGAGGTGGTGATGCATACCGACACCTCGCTGCTGCCCAGGCGCAAGGCGGCCTGGGCGAGCTGGAACTACCGCCTCGATGGGCGCGACGACGCCCAGCGGGCCAGCGTCACCTACGACATGAACATCCTGCAACGCCTTGATGAGCGCGAGCACCCGCCCCGCGAGACCTTCTGCATCACGCTCAATGACAGCGACGCGATTGATCCCGCTCGGGTACTGGGCCGTTATGCCTATGACCACCCGCGCTTCACGCTGGCCGCCGAAGCCGCCAAGGCATGCTTCACGCAGATTTCCGGCGCGCAGGCCAAGGCGGACGGTGCTGTGGGCCGCACCCATTTCTGTGGCGCCTGGTGGCGCAACGGCTTTCACGAGGATGGCGTATGGAGTGCGCTGCGGGTCGCCGAGGCACTGGGTGCGCGCGAGGCAGACGATTGAAGGCGCCCGCCAGCCGCATCGGCTATGGCACGCTGCGCCACCGTCGCCACGCGCCGCGCCAGCACGCCTTTCGCTATCGCGTCGCCATGGCGTGGCTGGCACTGGATGAGTTGCCGGCACTGATGGACGGCAAGCGTCTGGTGAGTGCCAGTCACGCCGCGCCACTGGCCTTTCGCGACAGTGACCACCTGCCGGCCGCAGTCCACGACATTGCCGATGGCCCACTCGAGGAACGGGTGCGCGCCGCCTGCCAGCGCGAGCTTGCCCGCAATGGCGATCACGCACCGCTGCCGCAGGGGCGCATCTTCCTGCTGACCCAGCTGCGCCACTTCGGGATCGGCTTCAATCCGATCCGCCTCTATTACCTCTATCACGCCTCAGGCCAGCTGGGCGCCGTGCTCGGTGAGGTAACCAATATCCCCTGGGGGGAGCGTGTGCTGTATGCCGCCCGGACTGACCCGCAACGTCGCATGCAGGCGGCGCAGTTCGACAAGCGCATGCATGTCTCGCCCTTCATGCCGATGGGCATGCGCTATCACTGGCGCTTCAACGACCCCAGCGCGGATGAGCTGTTGCTGCACATGGAAAACCACCCCCTCACCGGGGATACGGCGCGGATAGCGCAGCACTCGCTGTTCGATGCCAGCCTGAGCCTGCATCTGGAACCGGCCACCCCGCGCGCCTTTCATCGCCTGCTGCTGCGCTTCCCCTGGATGACGCTCAAGACGGTCGCAGGCATTCATTTCGAGGCGCTGCGTCTGGCGCTCAAGCGCGTGCCGATCTTCGACCATCCGCGCTCGCCGTCTTCATCATGAGGAACTCATCATGAGCCAATTCGAACCCTCCCCCCCCACGCTGGCCACGACACAGGCACCGGCGGACCGCCTGACTCGGCTGCTGCGGCCACGCCTGCTGCGCATGCTCGACAAGCTCGAGGGTGGCAGCCTGACGGTGCTGGAAGGCCGTGAGCGCCACTTACTGGGCAAGGGCGGCGCGCGCAACGTCACGCTGCGTATCCATGACTCACGCGCGTGGCGGCGCATGGCGCTGGGTGGCACCGTCGCGGCGGCGGAGGCCTACATGGATGGCCAGTGGGAGACGGATGATCTGGTCGGGCTGGTGCGCCTGTTCGCCTACAACCTCGAACAGGTCAATGACTCGGTGGACAGCGGGACGTCGCGCCTGTCCAAGTGGGCGCTGAGCGTCGCCTACGCGCTGGCGCGCAATACGCTGGCGGGTTCGAAGCGCAACATCTCGGCGCATTACGATCTCGGCAACGACCTCTTCGAGCTGTTTCTCGATCGCGAGCACCGCATGTATTCCGCGGCGGTGTTTCCCTATCCCGAGGCCAGCCTGGAGGCGGCCTCGACCCACAAGCTGGAGAAGCTGTTCAACCTGCTGGAACTGGGGCCACAGCATCACCTGCTGGAAATCGGCACCGGCTGGGGCGGGCTGGCGATCCATGCCGCAAGAACACGCGGCTGCCGCGTGACCACCACGACCATTTCCGATGAGCAGCACGCCTATACCAAGGCGCGTATCGCCGCGGAAGGGCTGGAGGATCGCATCACGCTGCTCAAGGAAGACTACCGGGCACTGGAAGGTCGCTTCGATCGCATCGTCTCGGTGGAGATGATCGAGGCGGTCGGCCATCAGTATCTGCCGACCTACCTGAAGACCCTCGAGTGCCTGCTCGAGCCGGAAGGCCTGATCGCACTGCAGGCCATCACGATTCGCGATCAGCGCTTCGTGGCCGCCAGCCGCGAGATGGACTTCATCAAGCGCTACATCTTCCCCGGCGGCTTCCTGCCGTCCCATGCGGCGATTCTCAGCGCCATGCAGCAGGACACCCAGCTGAACCTGTTGCAGCTCGAGGATATCGGCCTGCACTACGCCGCCACGCTCAAGGCCTGGGGGCAGCGCTTCGAGGCGCGTCTCGGGGAGGTCTATGCGCAGGGCTACGACGAGCGCTTCGTGCGCATGTGGCGTTACTACCTGGCGTACTGCGAGGGGGGCTTCCGCGAGCGCACCATCGGCACCTGTCAGCTGCTGCTGGGGGGGCCGGGGGCACGTCCGGTCCAGGCGGGACTTCAGGATTGGGACGCCTGAACATGCTGTCCGAGCGCTATGGAGCACTGCTCAATGCCGGGCTCTTCCAGCTCGGCTGGTTCTGCTGCGTACTGGGCGGCTCGACGGTCGCCCTGCTGGCCACGCCGCTGATATTGGCCGTGCATCTGTGGCTGATCGTGCCGACGAGTGCGCGCCTGCGCGAGCTGCGCTGGCTGGCCGCCTTCGTGGCGCTGGGCATGGTGGTGGATGGCAGCCTGTCACTGGCCGGTGGCTACACCATCACCTCGGACACGACTGACTGGGCGCACTGGCTGCCCCTGCCTGTCTGGATGTGGTGTCTGTGGCCGCTGTTCGCCAGCACGATCCATCATGCGCTGCGCTGGCTGTGGCAGCGGCCCTGGCTTGCGGCGGCTGGCGGTGCCATCAGTGCCCCGCTGTCCTATTACGGCGGGGCGCAGCTCGCCAGTGTGGCCCTCGCCGACTGGCTGCTACCGGCGCAGGCGCTGATCTGGGGCGGCCTGTGCCTGGGCATCGCACGCCTGCAGGGGCATGCCGAGCGCACCTGAGGACATCATGCGGCCTTGATGGCCAGATTGCCGGCCTCGTAGCCATTGAGCCGCTCGATGACCTCCCCCGCGGGTGCCGGCCGCGAGAAGTAGAACCCCTGGATCCAGCCGCAGCCATTCGATACCAGATATTCACGCTGCTCAGCGGTCTCGACGCCTTCCGCGATCATCTCCATGCCCAGGCCCTTGGCCATCGCCAGCACCGCCATCGTGATGGCGGCATCCGCACGCTCGCCGGGCAGACTGCGGATGAAGGCGCGGTCCAGCTTGAGCTTGTCCACCGGCAGGTCCTTCAGATAGGCAAGTGACGAATAGCCGGTACCAAAGTCATCCACCGCGATCTGGTGGCCGCGAGCGCGTAGTGCCGCCAGGCGCCGTGAGACGTCGCCGGCACGCTCATCCAGCAATACCGATTCCGTCAGCTCCAGCCCGATGGAGCTGGCAGGCACGTCATACTCCATCAACAGGCCCGCCAGCGAGGCCTCAAAGCCACCCTGGATCAGCTGCAAGGCCGAGACATTGACCCAGATGCACAGGCGGTGACCGGCACGCCGCCAGCTGGCCTGCTGCTGTACTGCCTCGCGCAGTACCCAGTTGCCCAGGCGCAGCATCAGGCCGTGGCGCTCGGCCAGCGGCACGAATTCGGCCGGTGAGATGGCACCCCGCAGCGGGTGCTTCCAGCGCAACAGCGCCTCGACACTCGCGACCTTGCCGGTGCTGGCGTCGTGCTGACATTGATAGTGCAGCTGCAATTGCCCCTGGCTCTCGATGGCGACCCGCAGGTCATTCGCCAGCCCCAGCTGCAGGTCACCGCCCGCATCCAGTGCAGGCTGGAAGCGCATGTCGGTGTTGCGGCCATGTCGCTTGGCGGCATACAGGGCACTTTCCAGGCGCTGCATCAGCACATCGGCGTCAACGCCATCCTCCGGGGCGCGGCAGCTGCCGATCGACAGCGCAAGGTGCAGCGCCTGATCGCCGATCTCGAAGGGCTTGGTCAGCACCTGACGCAGCTCATCCACCCAGGCGGTATGCTCGCCACCCGCCGTAGAGCGCAGAATCACGAATTCGTCGCCGCCGATGCGTCCGACCACGCCGCCCCGCGCCAGCGCTGTCAGACGCTGGGAGAACTGCTGCAGCAGACGATCGCCCCCTTCCGCGCCCAGGGCATCATTGATGCTCTTGAGCGCATCGATATCGATCAGTGCCAGGTCCATCGCCTCCCCGGCGCGCAGGCCATTGAGGCGACTGACCAGCAGGTCGCCCAGCCGTCGGCGATTGGGCAGGCCCGTCAGGGAGTCTTCCAGCCCCAGACGCTGCAGATCCTGCTCGCGTGCCTTGTGGCGGGTGATATCGGTAAAGAGAGCGACATGAAAGACGTCGCCGCCCTGCTCGATACGGCGTGCTCGCAGCCACTCGGGGTATTCATCCCCCTGCTTGCGCCGGTTCCAGACCTCGCCTTCCCAGTGGCCATTGGCCTCGAGCGCCTGGCGATAACGGGCGTGAAACTCCTCGTCATGGCGCCCGGAAGACAGCAGGGAAGGGTTGCGACCAATGATCTCTTCCGGTGCGTAACCGGTGATATGACTGAAGGCGGCGTTCACGGCCAGCACCCGATTGTGGCGATCACTGATCACCAGACCATCACTGCTCAGGTGCACGGCGGCTTCCAGCAGCTGACGATGCAGCAGCTGGCGACGACGCTGGCGCGCGATGTCCAGCCCCGCCAGAACGGCGGGCAGCAACGCGGCAAGACGCAGCTCGAGCCCCGGCAACCAGGGCAGCGCTGTCAAGGCAACGAGCGCCCCGATGATCAGGGGCCGATTGAAGTGGGCTTGCGGCCACATAAGCAGCTCTCGGTGGAAGGGGTCATCGGGGATGATCCTGCATTTGCAGGCAGCGGGCCACTCTCGGCACGGCTCCAGCGGATTGCGACCGATGCCGGCAAAGGGGATCCCGCGCGAATCACACACTAGCTCCTATCGACCACTTTCCCCCCAGCTGTAGGACTTATTTGCACCCGCCCTTGCTGCCCTTTAGTCTGGCCCCCACGTGCATTCAGGGGTGCCAGCCATTAGACTAGCCCCATTCAGGCGCTCAGGTGCCTCGTACGGCATTACCATCCCGCTACTCGGAATGACTCAGTGACCAAGCAACACTCCTTTACTCGCGACGAGCTGCTGGCCTGTGGCCAGGGCGAACTCTTCGGCCCGGGCAATGCGCAACTGCCTGCTCCCAATATGCTGATGCTGGATCGCATCACTCACATCAGTGAGGAAGGCGGTAGCCACGGCAAGGGTCAGCTGATTGCTGAGCTGGATATCTCTCCGGACCTGTGGTTCTTCGACTGCCACTTCCCGGGTGATCCGGTGATGCCGGGCTGCCTGGGCCTCGATGCCATGTGGCAGCTGGTGGGCTTCCACCTCGGCTGGCTGGGCAATCCGGGCCGTGGCCGCGCGCTGGGCTGCGGCGAGGTCAAGTTCTCTGGCCAGGTGCTGCCGACCGCCAAGAAAGTGACCTACACCATCAACATCAAGCGAGTCATCACTCGCAAGCTGATCCTCGGCATCGCCGATGGTACAGTGACAGTTGACGGTCGCGACATCTATCAGGCCAACGACCTGCGCGTCGGTCTGTTCACCTCCACTGCGAACTTCTGAACGGGAGGCTCCCATGCGTAGAGTGGTAGTCACCGGGCTGGGCATTGTTTCCTGCCTGGGCAATGATCGCCAGCAGGTCCTGGAATCGCTCCGCGAAGGACGTTCTGGTATCCGCCGCAAAGAGGAATACGCCGAGCTGGGCTTCCGTAGCCACGTGGCCGGCGTTGTCGACATCAATCTCGAAGACCACATCGATCGCAAGCAATTGCGCTTCATGGGGGATGCTGCGGCCTACGCCTACATCTCCATGGCGCAGGCGATTGCCGATTCCGGTCTCACCGAAGCGCAGGTTTCCCACGAGCGTACCGGCCTGATCGCCGGTTCCGGTGGCGCTTCCTCCGCGAACCAGGTCGAGGCCGCAGACGTGATGCGCGCCAAGGGCCTGCGTCGCGTCGGTCCCTACCGCGTCACTCGCACCATGGGCTCGACCGTCTCTGCCTGTCTGGCCACGCCGTTCAAGATCAAGGGCATCAACTACTCGATCTCCTCGGCCTGTGCCACGTCTGCCCACTGCATCGGTAGCGCCGTGGAACAGATCCAGCTGAACAAGCAGGACATCGTGTTTGCCGGTGGTGGTGAAGAAGAGCACTGGACCCTGTCCTGCCTGTTCGACGCCATGGGCGCCCTGTCCACCAGCTACAACGACACGCCGGAAACCGCGTCGCGTCCGTACGACAAGACCCGTGATGGCTTCGTCATCGCTGGCGGCGGCGGCATGCTGGTACTCGAGGAGCTGGAACACGCCAAGGCACGCGGCGCGAAGATCTACGCCGAAGTGACCGGCTATGGCGCGACCTCCGATGGCCACGACATGGTGGCACCGTCCGGCGAAGGTGCAGCACGCTGCATGCGTCAGGCGATGGCAACCGTGAATGGCGATATCGACTACATCAACACCCACGGCACCTCGACGCCGGTGGGCGATGTGGCCGAGCTCAAGGCCATCCAGGAAGTCTTCGGCGCCGCCAGCCCGGCAATGAGCTCGACCAAGTCGCTGACGGGTCACTCGCTGGGCGCCACTGGCGTGCAGGAAGCCATCTACTCCATGCTGATGATGGAGAACGACTTCATTGCCGCGTCTGCCAATGTCAGCGAGCTGGATGACCGCGCCGAAGGCCTCGACATCGTCACGACCCGTCGTGATGGCGTCAAGATCGACCGTGTGCTGTCCAACAGCTTCGGTTTCGGTGGCACCAACGCCTGCCTGATTCTGGAACGTTTCCAGGACTGATTCAGCACGCGTTCAGCAGACATGCAGTCTGCAGATATGCGCTGGTGTGAGACACGAAAAGGCCGCCCTTCGGGGCGGCCTTTTTGGTGGCTGTCCGGTACTCGCTGGCGGGGACCGGATGCATCAGAAGCGCGACAAGCTGTCAGGCGCCGACGCTATCGGCCGCCGCTTCCTCTTCCAGCGGCGGACGCTGGACGCTGGAGATTTCCTGCAGCTTGGTCTCGACCCAGGCCTCGACATCGGCGATCACCGCATCCGGCTTGCGACCCGCCGTCTCGATGGCCGGGCCATAGGCGACATGGATGGTGCCCGGGCGCTTGATCCAGCTGTCGTTGGGCCAGATCTCACCGGCATTGTGCGCCACCGGCACCACCGGCACGCCGGCACGGCAGGCAATCGCGGCGCCGGACTTGTTGAACTTCTTGCGCGTCCCCGGCGCGATGCGCGTGCCCTCCGGGAAGATCAGCACGGTAAAACCGTCCTTGAGGCGCTGAGTGCCCACTGACAGCACCTGTTTGAGCGCCTTGGACGGCTGGGTGCGATCCAGCGGAATCGGCTCCAGCAGTTTCAGCCCCCAGCCGAAGACCGGAATCTTCAGCAGCTCCTGCTTGAGCACGGTGCATAACGGGCGCTTGGCCACCTGCAGATAGATGGTTTCCCACTCGCTCTGGTGGTTGGCCAGCAGCACGCAGGCCCCCTCAGGCAAGGCATCACGCCCGCTCACCTGCACCTTCACGCCGCAGGTCAGACGGAACCACCACAGCACGATATGGTTGTAGCTATGCAGGACACGGTAGCGCGCCTGTAGCGGAAGGCAGGCCGCCAGCGGCACCAGCACCACGGCGCTGAGCAGCAACGCCATGAAATAACCCACATAAAACAGCACGCTACGCAGCGCATTCACAGGCACAGTCTCCACAGGTCAGATCGAATCAGGGCGAGATGAGCCGGAGGCGCGCTGCGCGATCCAGTCATCCATCAGGCGGGATAGTTCGAGGCGCCACGGCTTCTGATGCACACCGAAGGTGTCCAGCACGCGACGACAGTTGAGCACACGCCGCAGCGGCGTACCGGCGTTGAGGGTCAGTGCCTTGAGCGGGCCCGCGGCCACCGTCTCGCCCAGCCCCTCGAGACGGGTGATCAACTGGGTACGCACGACACTGACGAAGGCGTAGGTGCTGATGGGCTCGGTGCCGGCCAGATGGTAGGCCCCCCAGGCATCCGCACCGCAGCGCTGTTGCTGGAGCATGCCGATCAACGCCATCGCCACGGCATCGACACTGGTCGGGCACAGGATGACGTCCTCGGCGGCACGCACCTCTTCCCCCGCCAGCAGGCGCTCGATCAGCGTCGGCAGCCAGGCATCACGCCCTTCCGGACCGAACAGCGGGCCCAGACGCACGATCAGGTGATCGGGCAGCTCGGCACGGATGCGATCACCGGTCGCGATGACGCGGCGCAGCGCCGTATCGATCGGCGAGGGCACCTCGTCCTCGTCGAGCAAGCCTTCGCCGCCCTGCTCGAACATCTGATCTGCCACGCACCACACCAGCGGTGTGCCGGTCTCGATGCAGGCGGCCAGCACTTGCTCCACCGCCTCGGCATGCGCCATCACCTCGGCAGGTGCGGAATCGGCCGGGCGTGCGAACGGCGGCACGATGACGACATCCGCCTGGCTGGCGCGGATGTCATCGGCACCAATACGGTCAGACTTGACGGCGTTGAGCTCAAGATCGGCGCGCGTACCGGCCGCACGAATCAGACCCAGGCCAAGACAATGCCCGGCATCTAGCAGCAAGAGTTTCACAGGCAGGCTCCAGCAAACAGGCGCATCGCCGCAAGAGGCGACGATGCAAAGGTGTCATTCTATCAACCTTGCAGACTGGCTGCAGGCCCGTTGTTGCGTGGAGTGATGGGGATCAAAGGGGCGCCGATCGGGTGAGGACGACCGATGCCGTAGCCTTGCACGAAGTCGACACCGATCAGCTCGAGGGCGGGGATCAGCTCAAGACGCTCGACATATTCCGCCACCGTGATGATGCCCATCTGGGCACAGATGCCACAGATGGCGGAGACGATGGCGGCGTCGAGGCTATCGCGAGTCAGGTTGCGCACGAAGGCACCGTCGATCTTGAGCTGGTTGACCGGCAGCTCCTTGAGGTAGGCAAAGGACGACATGCCGCTGCCGAAGTCGTCCAGGGCGAAGCTGCAGCCGAGCCGGCGCATGCTATAGATGAACTCGCGCGCCTGGGCCAGATTGCTGATGGCCGCCGTCTCGGTGATCTCGAAGCACAGCCGCTGTGGCATGACGGAGCTTTGCGTGACCAGCGCCGCCAGCTGATCGCGCATGCGCAGATCGCCCATGCTCTGGCCGGAGAGGTTGATCGCCAGCACGGCATCCGATTCGATGCGGCCATCATCGGACTCCAGCACCTGCAGCGCCTGGGTAACGACCCAGATATCAATCTCGGGCATCAGGCCGAACCGCTCCGCCGTCGCCATGAAGTGCGCCGGGGCCAGGTGCTCGCCCGAGTCGTTGACGTAGCGCAGCAGCACCTCATAGTAGGGCTTGCTGGTGGCATCACTCAGCGAGCGGATCGGCTGGATATACAGCGTGAAGCGATCATTCTCCAGCGCCTCGTGCAGCAGCGGCAGCCATTGCACCTCGCGCTGGGCGCGCTCGAACCCCGCATCTCCGTCATGGTAGGCATGCACCTGATTGCGCCCGCTCTGCTTGGCCATGTAGCAGGCCCCATCCGCCTGACGCAGGACCCCGGAGGCCTGGACACCACTTTCGACCGGCGCGACCCCGATACTGACGCCCAACTGGAATGGCCGCCCCTCATCGTAGTAGCGATAGGCACTGACGGCCGCGCACAGCGCTTCGGCACGCTCGATGGCCTGCTCGCGAGAACAGCGATAGAGCAGCACGGCGAATTCATCGCCCCCCAGGCGTGCCAGTACATCCGTTTCCCGCACATGTGCTCGCATCAGCGCGGAGAGCTCGCGCAACACGGTGTCTCCAGCCGCGTGCCCGCAGGTGTCGTTGACCACCTTGAAGAAGTCGAGATCCAGGTACAGCAGCTGGTGAAAGCCGCCATCGGCCAGCGCCGCGGTGAGAGAGTCATCGAAGGCGGTGCGATTGTGCAGGCCGGTCAGACTGTCGTGATGCGCCTGGAAGTTGAGGCGCCGAATCATGGCCTGGCGATAGCTGATGTCGCGGAAGACCAGTACGGCCCCCTCGACATCTCCACTGCGACGCCGCACGGGCGAGGCCTTGAGCTCCACGGCACATTCACTGCCATCACGTGCCACCAGCAGCGTCTGGCTGGACATGTGCACCACTTCGCCACGCTGCAAGACCCCTTCCAGCTGGCTGGCAACCGACTGCAACGTACCTTCATGGCGCAGCTGCAAGATGCGCGCCCAGGGACGACCGCGGGCCAACGACGGGTCCCAGCCACACAGTTCGGCAGCGATGGGATTGATGTGCTGGATATGGCCCTCGCGATCGAGGCTGATCACTCCTTCATCGATGGAATCCAGCATGACCGCCACCTGATCGCGCTCATGACGCAGCTCCCGGGTCCGATACTCCAGCAGGCCATCAAGACGCGAGCGGTAATGGCGACTACGACGCATGCGCTGCTCGGCACTGATGGCCAGGAGTGCCAGCCCCAGCACGGCCAGGGTCGCGATCGCGATGGCCAGGGCCAGCCACAGATTCTGCCCGGAGTTCATGCCCACCCCGGCGGGAGAGATGATGGGCGTGGTCAGCGGCATCATCTCCATCGCCGCCATGCCGATGTAATGCATGCCGGCGATGGCAAGACCCATCGCACCGGCCGCCAGGGCCTGATAGATACGATTGGGGCGGCGCTGGCGCAAGAAGAAGCCTCCCAGCCACAGGGCCGCCGTCGCGGCCACCACCGCCACCACGATGGACACCGCGAACAGCAGCGGGTCATAGCGGTATGGCATGTGCATCTGCATCGCCGCCATGCCGGTGTAGTGCATCGTGGCGATGCCGCCGCCCATGATGGTCCCGCTCGTCATCAACAGCATCGGCGTCAGGCGTGGCAGCGTATTCACCCAGAGCGCCAGCCCCGAGGCCAGCATTGCGATCAGCACCGACAACGCCGTCAGGCCGGGCGCATAGGTGACCGAAGCCTGGCTTTCATACGCCAGCATGCCGATGAAATGCATGGCCCAGACACCCAGCCCCATCGCCACGGCTCCGCCCACCAGCCAGCCGAGGCTGGTGGCGCGCGAAGGGGCCAGCGCGACCTGACGAATCAACTGCAGCGCTGCATGTGAAGCCAGCACTGCAACCACGATTGACAGGGCGACCAGTGGATAGGAATAACTGCCATGCATGAATAACCTCAATCATCAGGGGCATGCCACAGTCGGCAAGATAGGGGCGGAAATCCGACAACGGCGTCATGTCGCCAGCACCCCCTCTGGAGTACCACGACAGGCTTCTCAGGCCATGGATTGCCACCCGACAACACTGGCAGTCCAACGGCGAGATACCAAGAGAATACGGCCATGAAGCGTTTTTTGCACAACGCTCGTTTGCAACGCATGTATGAGCCGCAATGGACTGGCGCTCAACCTCCCTTACGCGCGGCACTAGCCACTGGATGTCGCGCTCGGAATCATTTCTCATGATCGGCTATAATTCATGAAAAACAGTAGCTTACATAAAAAAATATCGCGAACATCTCATGGTTGATTCAAAAAAAAGCCCTCGCTGAACGAGGGCCTTTTCATCGTTATCGCTTGCGCGCTCTATCGGCGCACAGGCGAAAAACTTTATTCAGAACGGTTGTGTATACCTAAACACAATTAAAACAAAATGGCTTAGAATAAACATATGAATCTACAGGAAAAATTTGGAAAAATCCACAAGAAGTCAACCACTGACCGAATTTTAGTTGATCAAAATGCTGCTGGCAGTGCCTCCCTTTCGATCCAGACTGAAGCCAAGCGTCCCCGCCTCCTCTATGTACAAGCTCTAGGACCAAGCAGCACTCAGCCAACTCTTGCCACTTTACACATAAACCCAAGAGTGGCGATGACCTTGGGTTTACCGAATCAGGAAAAACCAGCCACACACTACCCCCCCTTACTGGACGGTCTCTATGACCAAGTGCAACACGTGCCCCATCAGGTACGGTGTTGCCATGAACCACTACGATCGCCATCTTTCTGCTGAAGCCCGAGCCGCTATCATGATGATAAAAGCGACTCACTCGATCCGAGCTATTGCCCATTATCTGGACTGTGCACCGAGTGCCGTGTCGCTAGAAATCGCTCGCCACTCCATCAATGGCTACGATGCCAGCCTCGCAGGCTACCTGGCTCGTCTGACGCGCCATCGGCCCCGTCGGCGTCGCAAGCTGCTCCCCTACGGGGAGTCGTGGTCCATCTACTGCGCAAGTACTGGTCACCGTAACAGATAGCCCGCACACTGAAGCGCATGTCTCCCAACGATTCACGTCGGCAGGTCTCGCCAGACACTGGACTAGCGAACCCCACAGGAAATCTACGCCGAGGTACTCACGAAATCTGTCGGCGGTCCGAGCACCCTTCAATAGCGTTGCGCATGGAACTTGAGACTGCCCTGCTACGTAACAGTCCTGAGTATGCTGACTTCAAAAAACCAGACGTAGAATATAGGCATTACAAAGACTCCTTGTCCTCCGCAATGATCAAAAAATAATTTTTACAGATCATGTCTAATACACCTGGACACTGTCTTTCTACCTCACTACTACTTAACGATGAGGGCATAGTGCCCTTATTGTCAACACAGTCGCGAATTACGACCGATAGAAGACTGTTCCTAATATCGTATTGATCAGAAATAACTCTATAAAGCCTTATATATATTTGCTCTTTTGTCATTTTGTCACCTATATACATAAGTCTATTCAAGATAAGACCCCAAATTGTTTAAGTAAGATAGCTTGGGGAAAAGAGTAAGTAACAGATTCACCCTCCCCTAAAGCCAAATACTTGTTATTATATGTTCGTATAATAGATGACTCTTCGTCTATAGACAATATAGGAGATGTGAAAACATAGTCGCCTTCATTAAACCTACCTACTTTATCTAACACTACAATACCATATAAAAACCTTCCTTTGACTTTATCATCGTCCACAGAAACAATAAGCCAATCCTTTACACTACAATCATACACTTCTTTACTGGTAGTCATCATCTACACTCCTAATTAGTTTAGCCGTAAATCATAATACTAGCTGTTCAGAACAAATCAATTAGCTAGCAAACAAAACCAATAAATTATTTTTTTGAAAAATACCCTTCCAAACCGGAGTAAACTGAAAATTAATTAGTTATACTCCATTTGTGAGCTAAAACCGGTTGAAAGAGGCTAGAGAAAGACTTAATAAACGATATATTAAATAGCAAGGAGGAGAAAAGTTAGTTTTTTCAAGGCTCCGGATTAGACTAATCGACTACAAAGGCAAAGTGCGATGGGAGCCAATATCGAAATGCAGGAGCTATGGTTGTTCCTTATGTGTCTGTGCCCGCTTCTTAGGCTCTGTACAAAAGTCGGCTCGTAAGCAGCGGCATACGTAAGCCATGCATGCCGTCGCATAAAAGCTACGGACAAACTACTCATATCGCGTCGCAATGCGAGGAAACACTTCAGCCAACTGAAAGAGCGCTCCACGATGTTCAGATGACGGTACATGAGTTTATCGAAAACATATGGGAGACCTGGGCGGGGTTTTCGCTTCACCTTTCGTTGAGCGATGGCCGGCTTGATTAGTATGCGGTCACAGTAACGGAGCAACTCGCCACAATCATAAACCTTGGCTGCCACAATGTAGCGGTAATATTTACGTGGCCGACCAAGACGCTCCGTTAAATGAGCCCTTACAAAGGTGGACCTAAAGCACCTCGCATCCGACTCTTGCCCCCTAAGCGTGCAGGAGATGGGCCAGTCAGGACGGTCACAAATCAAATGAATTTTTGGTCGTAATGCCGTACTCCTCCGGCTCAGTGCATGGTCTAAAGTCTCTTCATACCCCTCTTTTTGTCCCCTACCTGCGGAGGCAGATGTTGCACTGACGGCGGTTGAGTCGATCATATAGGTTTCGAAATCAATCTGGCCATCTTCGCGAAGCCGAAAACGCAACAAAACCGTCTCAAAAGTGCCGTCGTTACGCCATTGTCGGAACCTGGCATAGACAGTACCCCAACGGCCATAACGTTTGGGAAGGCCGCGCTACTTGGCGCCAGAGCAGAGGACCCAAAAGATGTCGCTCAGCAACTATCTATCGCCTTTCTTGGACCTTCCCGTCGATTGAGCTAGTGACAAAATATCTTCGATCAACTGCCATTGGCGATCAGAGATTTCGTAGCGATCTGCCATATCGCGCCTATGCTGGATATACATGAGTCACACTAGCAAAAATAGCCTTTCGTACAGAATCTAGAACAATGACCCGTTTCAACCCAAAGCGGCCAAAGACAGCAGGTATGTTTATCAGGTATATGTGCATGTGCGATGACTGATGCTATACTGACGAATAATACTAAACGCCTCGGTATTTCAATAGTCTAGAGCATGAGCGACACGCTAAGCAACATTGTTAAACGTGAGCTTGCGATCAAGTCTGATATCGATCATGGCAAATTTTTAAAAAATGAGTTTATATAAGGAGTCATCGTGCAATTATCAAACATGCTAAATGATACCGTCACTCTTCAGAGAAAGAATGGTGATCGAATAGAAGAAATTAAAGCCAACGTTCAGGCGAAAAAAATCTTCATATATCGGTACGATATTTTAATCGAAACCGGTGACCTTATTGAGCGGAAGATGACTAACGGCGGTAAAGAGACTTACGAGGTAATCGACCCGGGGTTTCATGAGAGCTTCCATGGTATTGAGGCTCACTACCAGATAACCCATCGAAAACTTGGTGTGCCAGAAGCCAAGGCGGCAGCTCAGAACATCACGTATCACATATCCGGGTCCAACGCTCGAGTCAACAATCACTCTACTGACAATTCAGTAAATACAGTTAATATTACCTCCGATGTCTCCGAGCATATTTCAATGTTGCGAGCAGAAGTGAAGCGCCTCCTTCCAGGTCAGGATCAAAAGCCGGCTCTTGAAGTGGTTGATGCTATTGAGGGTCAGTTCGAATCAAGCGCACCTAGCAAGGTTGTCGTAGAAACGCTTTTGGGCGCTTTGCCGAGTGCCGGTAGCATTGCCTCAATAGGCTCATTTCTTCTCTCAGCGTTGGGTGCCTGAGGGGAAAATTAAAAGACGTCTTTTCATTACGGCTTCGCCCTCACTACAGAGCCTTGCGTACTGGCGTCGTTATATCCCAAGGGGGATGCATGGACATTGATCATACAGAGATTGCCAAGCGAGTAATTGAACTCTCTGGAGGCACGCAAAAACTCAATGACGAAATGGACCAAAAACTTGCTCGGATTAATGATAAATGGAATCAAGATGTAGGGGCCATAGGCCGCATTCTCCGCGCGCATCTTTTTGTCGAGCACTTTGTTACTGAATGCCTAGTAACATTTAATCCGGCTTTAGGGAACCTGGAGAAAGCACGACTCACTTTTGCGCAAAAACTGGCGCTTATAGAAAATTACTCCCCAGAGATCGAGGAACTTGTTGTTGGAATTCGGCGCTTGAATAAAATCAGGAATCAATTAGCTCACAATTTAGAGGCTAAAGTAACTGACCAGGACAAAGAGTCTCTTTTGTCCGTTAAAACCTTTAGGGCTCTTCGAGAGGCACTCGCAAAGCCGAGTACTCCCAGTGATAACAGTATGGATGTTCTGGAGGATTTTGCTAAACATGTTGGCAGTCGCCTAGAATCCTTATCGGATTCAAACTCTTTGGCGCATCGATTTCAACAGGCACTCCGTGAATATGAACAAAGAAAATAACAAGTGCAGGCAAGAGAACTCAACGTATCAATAAATCCAAAGGACATATTCGTTATGCAAAATACTAAAAACAGATTCAACATTAAACTCTATTCTCTGCTTGAATTTAAATAGACATTTAGGAGACTGAAAATATGCAGCCATGTACTGATAGATTAGGTGTTACGGCGCTTGGACACTACTTTGCTTCTCATGGCTGGTTATTCAGAGAGCAAACGGTGCATGATTATGGAATAGATGCGCATGTCGAGATCACTACAGAACACTATCCAACAGGACAACTTATTGCCATACAAATAAAATCTGGTATGAGTTTTTTTTCAGAAGAAAATGAAGCTTCATATATTTACAGAACAGAAGACAAGCATATTAAATATTGGTCCAACCATACTCTTCCGATCATTTTAGTCATGTACAATACCGACGAGGAAAAGTTATATTGGGAGCATATAAATAAGGATACTATCACTTCGACTGGCATAGGCTGGAAAGTTAAAATACCCAAAAGAAACATTTTGGATGATAGAAGCCTAAGAGCCCTAAGCAGTATTACTCAGCCGGAACCATACATACAGAAACTTAATAAAATAAAGCTTGATCGCTACTGGATAGAGCAGTTAAACCAAGGGCGTAATGTTTTTGTGGAATTTGATGATTGGATAAACAAATCATTGAATAGATACCAAATTAGATTATTCTGTGACGATGAGAGTCAGTCTTGGCCCATGACCTACTGCCCAGGAATGTCACCTGAAGAGGCCCTCGAATTTTTCTTGCCTTGGGCAGATGTTAAGATAGATATAGAAGCTCATCGTGAAGCTAGCATTGGGCAATGGGATGCCGAGTGCTACATGACTTATGATGAAGAAGAAGGAAGAGTAATTCATGGTATGTCTTTTGATGAATGGTACGACGAACCAGAAGGTATAGTGCCTTTCCAAGAAGATGGTGAAGTTGCTACTTATCGATTACAGCTAGAGTTAAACGATCTAGGAAAGTCATTCTTAGAATTAGATGACTTTCTACTTGAGGAAAACAAATTTCAAAGTAAAGTTTTTACTGCGGATGACTTACAATGGTAAAGAGCTTAATACTTACAAACGCATGATCGAACTACCGAATCCCTTACCCGCTGCGGTATTATAAAATTTATGGAGACGTTATGCAGCTTGTTGATATCAATGAAATTAGGGATTTAGTTATTGCGCATGAGAAATTTGATCATGTCGATGATAACTTTACCTTTTATTACGATGAATCTAATAATATTAGGAAACTACATTTAACTACTCGGGGATTGAATGTCAATAAAGCAGGTAATTTTGTATTGGCTGGAATCGTGCACAAAGGTAGTTATCATAGCGCGAACTTTGATACGTTAATAATAAATCTAAAGTTACAAAAATCTACCAACGAAGTTAAATTAAAACATATTGGCAGAGGCTCATTCGTAGATATTTTAAAATCTAAGACATTAAGCATTCTATTGCAATGGCTTATAGATAACGAACTATACATACACTGCTTCACCTTAAATGTTTTATACTGGTCAATTACTGATATTGTAGACTCGATCATAGAAAACTTAACCGAACAGGAAAGATGCTTCTACATTACAATTAATCAACAGATAAAAAATGATTTATACAAGGTCATACTAAGCAATGAAGAGCTATTCCTAGAAAAACTTAGAGAATTTGATTATCCGGATATAAAGCCTAACAAGATAAAGGACTTCTCAATATTTTTAGTTGCTTTCGTTCAGAATAACTCAGAGAGTCTAGATAGGTGGAGAAGGAATAATATAAACATGTTCGTAGAGAAAGCTTTAAATTCAGACGAGCTCTTGTTTGTAATGGATGAAGAAAAACACATTCTAATTTCTGACTTTTTCACATTTTATTTAAGGAATGTATTCCTCTTTAAAAACTCCAATCATATATTTGATGTAGAAAAAGAAATTGAGTCTATATTCAACCAAACCGAGCTTTTAGATCGAGGAGAAACAATAAAAAATTATTCTTTTGTAGATTCTAAAGAATCAGTAGAAGTTCAGATTTCAGATATTTTAGCGGGATTGTTTGCAAAATATTCAGCCTTTCTTACAGATACGAAACACGAGCACTTAGATGTAATTAGGAGCAACCTAGACTCACAACAGAGAACAAACATGCAATTATTGAAAATATTGATTGATAAATCAGACGAAGTGAGTCGTGGTTTTTTCCACAGAGTTGTCAGTGAGGATGAAGTACAGAAGAACATTCGCTTTATGCATAGCAAATTGTAAAAACATTAAGTTACTAAATGCTTAGTCTTAAGCTTTGGTACATTATCGATAATACGATATTGAGCACCTGTGCGATAAAATACATAGGTGCTCGATGGATATGGAGCTGAGCGCACGATTACTTTTGAACAGGCACTTCCTACAGTGAATTAACTTGATAGCACTTATCATTTACGATTAACTTCCGGCAAAGGCGAATCAAGATTTAACCGAGACACATCCATATTCTGCGAATAAGCATTATATTGCCAGCGCCTGAATTGATCTAACAACAGATTATTAGTCTTTTCTAAGCGCTTGACCTCAGCCTCCAAGGCAGATATGCGTTTATTTGCTGCTTCTAGCGTAAAATCGCGAGGAGAAGAGCTCACATCCTCCCTGATGGCTAGTTGGCGCTCTTTGAAAGCAGTCTTGATAACGGGATATTGATACATCGTATGCTTTGATATAGACGAAATACCTAACACGGTAGCCATATGCTCACAGAATAGAGGCCAGGTTAGCTTTCCTTGCCACCGATCCAGCTCCCTAAGAATTTTAGGCAGAGTAGATGAAGTTACTATTTTCTTGGGCATCACGAATCTCCTAAAGTTGGTTGAAAGACAATGGGCTTTACTAAAGGATCGCTAACATGATCATAGGTAATATCCAATGACCTTAACGTCCGCTCAATAGCCGAGGGGTCATGTTCATTAGGTATGCTTGCAAGCGTGCCATCAGGTACACCTGGTTGTTCAAGCGTCATGCGCATAGCGCGAACATTCGCCAGCTTCCACTTGTGATTATCTACCCATCGGTCGGCACCAAAAATGCCGTCCTGGTGGGCCACTGTCGCAAGCTTGAGCAGCTCTTCCGTCTGATCTTCAAGCCGCTTGATGCGTTCGAGGGTGACATGATCCCCTTTTACACACACATGCTCTTTGCAGGTCATACACTCCATCTGTTTCTGACAAGGAGCCATTGCGTAGTCGTGCGTACACATACCATAGAGGGTTGCTTTCGCCGTACCCAACCGATCGATGCCTAGCTCACTATAGGTGACGGGAGCCTTTCCTCGAAACCGTTCGAGGACACTAGGCTTCTCTGCATGCAACAATTTTTGGACTGTGTTGAATTTTTCTTCGGGGGTACGGTGATCGTAGTAACGGTTATCGCTCACCCGAGCACGGCCTGCCCATTGTGCGAGCGTATAGTCATCCATTCCAGCACGCTCTGACATAGTACTCAGCCAGTGTCTTAATTGATGGCTTGTTAATACAATCGGTGTGCCATCGACCTCTCTAAGCTCAAACCGTTCAAACAAAGACCTCCGGCTATTGCTGCTCTTTGACTGCATACGACTATTCACTTCAGTAGTAGTAGGCAGACGCCACGAAAATGGCTTCGTTTTAAATGTAGAGTGAAACTCGCCCTCACGATGAAGACACAATGCATTCCACATAAAAACCTCACCTAAACTACTTGAGTAAGGCCACTCTGCACCACAATAGGTATTAAATATAAAATCTGCCAACCGACCATATGTTATTTTATTGTCTATCACTAACTTAGAAAGCCACTTCTGACCCCCTATCGATGCCCACCGTACATTCCCACTACTATCAATGGCATTACCCTGACTAGATGATAATGCTAGTATATCACTTAGTTCTTTAGGAGAAAGCTGATTGTCTCTTTGACTATTCGGGAATATGTCCACTCCCGCGTCGCCCATAATACGACCAGGGTTATTATACGCGAATTTTGCCGCTATACGTGCAGGCTCGCCAATCACGGTAAGACGCCGCACTGCTTCCTCCACAACACTATGCATAGCGGGTATGATCCACTTTTTCATATTTCCCTTACTCTTCGCAGCATACCAGCGAAGAAACATCTGTTGCCTCCCCTGATTGTCTTCCTCCCAACCTATGCAATTCACAGGCAACGCAAGCACCTCGGAAATACGGCTAGGAGCAACCATAAGTAACACCATGATGCTAGAGAAGTATTGTGTCTCCACGTCATCTGCATTAGCAAATAGATCAGCTACCATAAGCATAGCTTGATGCGAGGGCATTTTTGATGCCCTATGATTACTACCATCTTCATCAAGAGCTTTATTTAAAATCTTAGGCTTAGTAAATGGGGATCTCCACTGAGGAAGAGATGGCACTAAGCTGTGCTTGACACAAAATTCGCAAATCTTTTGAATTTTTAACCCAGTTTTATGCTTCACATCCGAATTGGAAAAATACTCTCGACACTTATCAGCACTGACATCCAATACTACCTGATTCAGAAGAGAGATATCCGCCTTGCCATGCACATCTAGCAGTGCAGCTTCAAGACACCGAAGTGCATGCAAATCATACATGACCGACACAACTGGTCGGTGACTAAAAGTATAGCGGATGTAAGCCTTGGCAAACTGTCTATACGGGTCCGATAACGGCGTATAAGTGTAAGCACCTAGAGGCTTAGTCTTTGTTGCAAATACTGCAACTGTTTTGCCTTGCTGCCACCGGTCACTATCCCACCCACCGCCCTCTTCAAAGGCCGTCAGCTTCTCTTTGGCCAGACAAATGAAATCTTTCAGATTCTGCTTTGCATCCGACTCTACTCGAGGAACAAATTGGATTATATCAGCCATCATCTCTCTCCATATTTGACTCCTCGGCTGGCACATCAGTCCGCTGTGCCCGCTCACACAAAGATACGCAATGCTCGACAGCCAGAATCAACTGATCATTTGCCTGCACAACCAGCTCATCACATCCAGCCTCTCGTGAGCGACGCTTCTCCTCATGAAGCTCCACGAGTACCTCTCTGTGCGGGCCTTCAACCCAAGGCTGGAAATGATGGCAGGTATAGCAAGCACGATATCCACTGGCGCAAAAGCCATAGTTACCACAAGTACCAACAGCTTGCTGTCGATGATTCGGTACTCGACTTCCCGGATCACTTCCTCGTATAGCCTCACGCTCCGACCAAACCAGTGTCCCCATACAGGCTTGAGCAAACGGTGCCAATTTAGCCCCTACTAACTCATCGATGATAACCGCTTCCTGGGCTGTGTTCTCGCAGTAGACCTGTACATTCTGCGTATCCGTATGGTCTAGCAATTCAGCAATCACCTGCGCTCCAAAACCTTCTCGGCGGAGTTTTGTTCCTCGGGTATAGCGGAAGCGTGTTGCTGATAAGCGAATAAACTCGCCAGTACGTTCTGAGCGAGCTTGTGACAATCGAGCCAGGTTTTGGAGTCCCCGTGCAAGTTGTGCTGTAGTCGCATGCAACGCATCAGGGCGAGCTCCCATCAGAAGCTCTGTAACATCGATAGCATCAGATATATTTTCCAACGCTAGCGGGTTGATAAAGATAGGTATCTCATTACAGAGTTCGGAATCTAGCTTATTGCCAATTACGCTCTCTACTTGAGAAACCGATTCTAGATGCAAATGCTTGAGTACTTGGTATAAATCTTCAATAACAGCCAGCGTGCGAAAGGCATGGCGAAATCTACCTCCTCTTTGCTTAGCGCGAGGAATACGTATCTTATACTGTAATATGTCGTTGGATGTTTCCTTGAGAAGGTCTTTCCCACGCAAAGCTGCAATCTGCACGGGCCTTCTGGCTGTCATAGCTAGTGTCAGCAAATAGGCATATTCACTAAGACTGATTTTCTTTTGGGCAGCTGCCATATTGGCCCAATTCAACAGAGATTGGATTTCAAGATCTGTTAGAGGCCCCGTCTCGGGGCATGACGTTATTACTGCCTTACCCTTCTCGTTTCCCTTTATCCGCCACTCCCGCAACAAATCGGCCACATCTTTCTTCACACCGGGGAAGCCATAATCGTGCCACGCTAACAGGAAGCCTTTGAGCCCTCCGAGATACCATTGCTCTTCCTTTTGTAAGCTCGAGCGCCAGTTCAGCAGTGCTTCAGACGATACAGAGTTCGCACCAGTATCGTTAAGGAACCTCTTAAATCTTGTTGTCATATTTTCGGCATGCTTTGCTGAGAACTCTTCAGCATATCGAGCTAATGTTAAACGGAAGCCACTCTGCGTCGGCTCCGGCAGATCGGATACAAACCCAACTGACAACTTTACATCTTTATTCAGCTTCCAAAGGGGGTCTGACAAGGAGAAAGCATATCCGTCTTTAGATAAAATCTGCTGATCCACTGACCTCTCTTGGGGCCATTCTTTAGCGCTAGTGATCATGTTCCCCCCTTGAAGGATCAGTCGACATCATTCCCGCCTGTAGCTCGCGAATAGCCCGATTAGCGGTTTCACGAATATGACGTTGGTTGTAGGCAACTCCAGACTCTCGACTTCGATGGCCATTCAAGATCGCCCGAATATCCAACTCTCTAGCCTCACTAATAGGCTCCAGCATCGCGTATTCGGCACTACCACTACGCGCTTTCCTATTGTGCTCATCGATTTGCTGAGACAGCTCATAGTTGAAGTGATGCCGAAAGGCGTGTGGATGGATTGCAGAAAAGGCGGGGTCGACCTGACGCATCTTGCACATGATTTGAGTGCCAAGGGCCGCAGCAGACAGGGGGTTGCCATATCCAGGCCCTTTCTTGTGCGACACAATCAGGTACGGGTGCCGTCGCGCCGCTGGAATGCCTGCACGAACGTTCAGGATGTAGTCCTGGATTTGATCTGCAAGGGCCCGCGGCAACGGTAAAGCACGCTCGTTGGTCTTGGGGACCCCCTGATAGGGACGAGGGTCACTGATATCGTCCTGATTGCGGCGTAACCAGACCAAGGGCTCATTACCGAACTCAATGAGGTCTGTACGGACGCTCAGCAGCTCTCCACGTCGCATTCCCGTATGCCTCAGCAACCCAAACAGGATCGCATTGCGCAACCTAACGCCTGGGTCGCGGAACGGGTTGTGAGGATGATCGACAGCGGACACGGCCATGAAGCGATCGATGAGTTCTGAGGGAGGAGACTTGTCATGAGGATCACCGTCCGAATACCCCATGAGCCCACGCGGCCGATGGTTACGAATGCTCGTCACCATCTTCTTGATCGCATCCGAATCGTCGTTACTCTGCTTATGCTGAGTCAGTACGGTTGCCAGAAACTCGAGATACTCGGCCAAGGTGGTCATTCGGTTGAAGTGGTGTGAGGCACAGACCGATGCCTGTGTACCGCTTTGCCCCACGTGCGCCTCAAGGAAAGCATGAATCGGTGCGGCCCCCCTACGCGGTTTCACGGGTTTCAAGTCGCGTGTGTCGCGTTTCATGAAGTCCCGTAGGGATAGAACATCGGGGAGAGACAGAAAGCGAGACTGGGAGAATTCAGCGATCAGGTCCCTCCGGTTGTGAGCCTCCCACAGTAGTAGAACGAGGATGTCGGCAAGCTTGTTCCTGATGGTGTTGACCGCAGCACCCGCGTTACGTAAGCGCACCGTGGTGAACAGAGTCGGATAGAACATCGGAACACCGCTGTCATCCAGCAGGAACGGAGTACGCTCCCCTCCCTCTAGGACCCTGATTGTGAGTGTCGACATGGCTCCCTCTTTTCTCTACCTTTTTTTGAGTGTAGTACTAGTAAATCTTTTCTCCACTTTTTTCTGCACACAAAAAAAGGCAAGCCACTGAAGAATCAGTGACTTGCCTATCATTTTATCTACTCTACTCTGAAGCTATTGGCTAGAACGGGATTTCATCATCGAAATCATCGAAGCTGCCCGCGGGCGGCGCACCGAAATTGTTGTTCTGGGAGTTGTTCTGCTGGGCAGGCTGCTGGCCACCGAAGTTGTTGCCCTGCTGAGGGGCCGGCTGCTGACCACCGAACTGACCGCCTTGCTGAGGGGCCGCCTGCTGACCACCGAACTGGCCACCTTGCTGCGGGGCCGGCTGCTGACCACCAAACTGGCCACCCTGCTGGGGGGCTGCGGCCGGTTGCTGGCCACCCTGCTGAGGCGCCTGCTGCGGGCGACCACCAGCGAAGTTGCCGCCGCCACCTTCACCACGCGTATCCAGCATCTGCATATCGTTGGCCACGATTTCGGTGCTGTAACGGTCATTGCCGTTCTGATCCTGCCACTTGCGCGTCTGCAGGCGGCCTTCGATATACAGGCGTGAGCCTTTCTTGACGTATTGCTGGGCCACTTCAGCCAGCTTGTTGAACATCACCACACGGTGCCATTCGGTACGTTCCTGACGCTGACCGCTCTGGCGATCATTCCAGGTATCCGTCGTCGCGAGGTTCAGGTTGCACACCGCACTACCGGACGGGGTGAAGCGAACTTCCGGGTCTTGACCGAGATTACCGATCAGAATGACCTTGTTTACGCCACGAGCCATGAAGATTACTCCTGCAAATAGACCGGCGCGCCATGGGCACCGGAGAAGGTATCGAGTGCACCGGCAATGTGTTGCCGATGTCAGGGTTCAGCTGGCAGGCACTTCCGCGCCTGCCGGAGTTTCGTCATCACGCTGGCGAGTGAAGCGGGCCAGCGCCTTATCATCCAGTGTATCGCGTGTGACCTTGAGATAAGCGACCCGTTCCTCACGCACCACGAGCGCCTCTTCCACGCCGGCGATCGCCAGCAGGCGTGTCTGCAGCTCGACGGCCGACAATTGCGAGGCCTCGGGTGACAGGCCGATCACTTCACTGCCCAGATGTCGCGGCGGTTGCATGCCCCACACCACGGCCAGCCACAGAATGGCGACCAGCCCCATGGCGAAGAACACGCCGCTCAGACCGAAATGCCCGGTCAACCAGCCGCCCCCGACACCGCCCACGAAGGCGCCCAGGAACTGACTGGTGGAATAGACCCCCATCGCCGTGCCCTTGGCGCCGGCCGGGGCCAGTTTGGAGATCATCGACGGCAAGGTCGCCTCAAGCAGATTGAAGGCGACGAAGAACAGCCACAGCAGGCCGAGGAACATCGCCAGCCCCGCATGCTCGATGCCATCGACTCCCAGCAGCAGCAAGCTTGTCGCGATGGTCGCGACGGCCCCCAGGAAGACGGGCTTCATGCGCCGATACTTCTCGGCCACGATGACCAGTGGCAGCATGGCGACAAAGGCCAGCCCCATCAATGGCAGGTAGATCCAGCCGTGATGCGCCGGGGCGATGCCGAAATTGACCAGCTGCTGGGGAATGGCCACGAAGCAGGCGGTCAGGATCATGTGCAGCGCAAAGATCGACACATCCATGCGCAACAATGCGGAATTCGCGAGGATACCCTTGAGCTGGCGCCTATCAAGCCCCACATCCTGATGTTGACGCCTGGGCGCAGCTGGCACCAGCTTCCAGAGCACGAACAGGCTCGCGACGGCCATCACGGCGGTCAACCAGAAGACCCCCGACAGGCCGAAGGCATCTGCGGCCAGTGGCCCTGCGACCATCGCCAGCGCGAAGGCGACCCCGATCGACATGCCGATGGAGGCCATCGCCATGGTGCGAACCTCCTCCCGGGTCTGATCGGCCAGCAGTGCCATGATCGCTCCCGCCACGGCGCCGCTGCCCTGCAGACAGCGTCCAAGGATGATCATCTCGATGCTGTCGGCCGTCGCCGCGACCAGCGAGCCCAGAATGAACAACCCGAGCCCGAAGCCGATCACGGCCTTGCGCCCCAGTCGGTCTGACAGCCAGCCGAACGGAATCTGCAGCAATGCCTGGGTCAGCCCGTAGCCACCCAGCGCCACACCGACCAGTGTCGGCGTCGCACCGGCGAGATCACGGGTATAGAGCGCCAGCACCGGCAACACCATGAACAGCCCCAGCATGCGAGTCGCATAGAGGCTGGCAAGGCCGACGATGGCGCGGCGTTCCGGCGCGAGCAGTCGAGAGGTTTTCATGGGCGGCGGCGGGCTCCGGAGCATGACAGTCAAGAAGAGGGAGGCCGACCACGTGGGTCGCCGAGATGTGACGTCCAACGATGGTCGCCCACCAATGGACTGCATATTCTAAGGCCCGCTTGGCGGCTTTGAAAGCATGCAGCCTTTGCCGGGTGTTTCACCCGCGCCTTATAATCGTTGCTTTTATCGACGCAGCCCGAGGTGGCAATGGACAGGATTCAGGTGAGGGGTGCGCGCACCCACAACCTCAAGAACATCGATGTCGAACTGCCGCGTGACAAGCTGATCGTGGTGACCGGACTTTCCGGTTCCGGCAAGTCATCACTTGCCTTTGACACTCTCTATGCCGAGGGACAGCGGCGCTACGTCGAATCACTGTCCACCTACGCACGTCAGTTCCTGTCGATGATGGAAAAGCCGGACATCGACCATATCGAAGGTCTGTCGCCGGCGATTTCCATCGAACAGAAATCGACCTCGCACAACCCGCGCTCCACCGTCGGCACCATTACCGAGATCTACGATTACCTGCGCCTGCTGTATGCACGCGCCGGTACGCCGCGCTGTCCGGACCACGCGATCGACCTGGAAGCCCAGACCATCTCGCAGATGGTCGATCAGGCGCTCGCCCTGCCGGAAGGCAGCAAGCTGATGCTGCTGGCACCGGTGGTCAGTGGCCGCAAGGGTGAGCACCTCCAGCTGCTGTCAGAGCTACGCTCCCAGGGCTTCGTGCGTGCACGCATCGACGGCGTGATCGTCGAGCTGGATGACCTCAAGCCGCTGGAGAAGAACAAGAAGCATGACATCGACGTCGTCGTCGATCGCTTCAAGGTGCGCGAAGACCTCAAGCAGCGCCTGGCCGAATCCTTCGAGACCGCGCTGAATCTGGCCGACGGCAGCGCACGCCTGCACTTCATGGATGGCGAACAGGAAGACCTCGTCTTCTCCTCGCGCTTCGCCTGCCCGGTGTGTGGCTATGCGCTGGCCGAGCTGGAACCGCGCCTGTTCTCCTTCAACAACCCGGCGGGCGCCTGCCCGACCTGTGACGGCCTCGGCGTGAAGCAATATTTCGATCCCGATAAGCTGATCAGCCATCCTGAGCTGTCACTGGCCGAAGGCGTCATCAAGGGCTGGGACCGTCGCAGCGTCTACTACTTCAGCCAGCTTCAGGCCGTTGCCGAGCATTACGGCTTCGCGCTGGAAGCGGCCTGGGAGTCGCTCAGCGATGAAGCGCGTGACGCCGTGCTCAATGGCAGTGGCCGCGAGGACATCGCCTTCAGCTACGTGAATGACCGTGGCCGCAAGGTGACCCGCGAGCACCCCTTCGAGGGCGTGCTGCCCAACATGGAGCGTCGTTACCGCGAGACCGAATCCAACATGGTGCGCGAGGACCTCGCCCGCTATCTGGCGGTCCAGCCGTGCCCGAGCTGCGACGGCTCGCGCCTGCGTCGTGAAGCGCGCAACGTCTATGTCGATGACCGCACACTCTCCGAGGTCGTGCGTCAGCCGATCGGCGAGGCGTGGGAAGAGTTCGGCAAGCTGAGCCTGCCGGGACGCAAGGGCGAGATCGCCGCCAAGATCGTGCATGAGATCCAGGCGCGCCTCGAATTTCTCGTCAATGTCGGCCTCGACTATCTGACCCTGGAGCGCAGCGCCGACACCCTGTCTGGCGGAGAGGCGCAGCGTATCCGTCTCGCCAGCCAGATCGGTGCCGGCCTGGTCGGAGTGATGTACATCCTCGATGAGCCGTCCATCGGCCTGCATCAGCGTGACAATGATCGCCTGCTCAAGACGCTGATCCATCTGCGCGACCTGGGCAACACCGTGATCGTGGTCGAGCATGATGAGGATGCGATTCGCGCCGCCGACCACGTGCTGGATATCGGCCCGGGCGCCGGCGTGCATGGTGGCGAGATCGTCGCCCAGGGCACGCCGGAGCAGATCGAGGCCACGCCAGGCTCATTGACCGGACAATACCTGAGCGGCGAGCGCGAGATCGCCGTGCCGCCCTACCGCCTTCCGGCCAACCCTGACAAGGTGCTGCGCCTGACCGGTGCCACCGGCAACAACCTGCGGGATGTGACGCTGACGCTGCCGACAGGCCTGCTGACGTGCATCACCGGGGTCTCGGGCTCGGGCAAGTCGACGCTGATCAATGCCACCCTGATGCCACTGGCGGCGCGTGAGCTCAATCGGGCCACCACCCTCACGCCCGCGCCCTACGGCACCATCGAAGGGCTGGACCTGTTCGACAAGATGGTGGATATCGACCAAAGCCCCATCGGGCGGACGCCGCGCTCCAATCCGGCGACCTATACCGGCATCTTCACGCCGATTCGCGAGCTGTTCTCAGGCACCCAGGAAGCACGCGCCCGCGGCTACAAGCCGGGCCGCTTCAGCTTCAACGTCAAGGGCGGCCGCTGCGAGGCCTGTCAGGGCGACGGCCTGATCAAGGTCGAGATGCACTTCCTGCCCGACATGTACGTGCCCTGCGATGTCTGCAAGGGCAAGCGCTACAACCGCGAGACGCTTGAAGTGCAGTACAAGGGCAAGAACATCCACGAAGTGCTGGAGATGACCATCGAGGAGGCGCTGGAGTTCTTCTCGCCGGTTCCGGCCATCGCCCGCCGTCTGCAGACGCTGATGGATGTCGGCCTCTCCTACGTCCGCCTCGGCCAGAGTGCGACCACGCTGTCCGGCGGTGAAGCCCAGCGCGTCAAGCTGGCGCGCGAGCTGGCCAAGCGCGATACCGGCAAGACGCTCTATATTCTCGATGAGCCGACCACCGGTCTGCACTTCGAGGATATTCGCCAGCTACTGGTCGTGTTGCACCGCCTGCGCGATCACGGCAACACCGTGGTCGTGATCGAGCACAACCTGGATGTGATCAAGACCGCCGACTGGCTGATCGACCTCGGCCCGGAGGGCGGCTCAGGCGGCGGCCAGATCATCGCCGAAGGCACGCCGGAGCAACTGGCCACGCAGGAGATCTCGCACACCGGTCGCTTCCTGGCCCCGCTGCTGGAGCGCCAGAAAGCCACCAGTGCCACCGCGAGCAGCAAGAAGAAGGCCGAGACCAGCAGCTAGGCGCCGGCTCACGTCCCCTTCAGCTCCTCTGATTCACCTCGCCCCAGCACACTCTCAACACACCCCGGGGCGAGGTGAACCTTTCGGCAAATGACACGCCCGTGTCACCCGGCCAACTGCTAGGCATAAAAAAAGGCCAACCCGTGAGGGTTGGCCTTTTCTTGTGGACGAAGCAAGCCGAAGCTTACTCTTCGCCCGCTGCCTCGGAGGCAACCGGACGATCGACCAGCTCGACGAATGCCATCGGGGCATTGTCACCGGCGCGATAGCCGCACTTCAGGATGCGCAGGTAACCGCCCGGACGGGAGGTGTAGCGCGGGCCGAGCTCATTGAAGAGCTTGCCGACCGCTTCCTTGGAGCGCGTGCGAGAGAACGCCAAACGGCGGTTCGCAACGGTGTCCTGCTTGGCCAGGGTGATCAGCGGCTCGATATGACGACGCAGTTCCTTGGCTTTCGGCAGGGTAGTCTTGATGACTTCGTGCTCTACCAGAGAGATGCACATGTTCTTGAACATGGCTTCACGGTGAGAGCTGGTACGGTTCAGGTGACGACCACTCTTACGATGACGCATGGTTGTGATTCCTTACCAGTCTGGGGCTTGAGCCGACCGGGCTTCCTTAAGCGGAAGCCTTGTCGTCCTTCAGGCTTGCGGGCGGCCAGTTTTCCAACCGCATGCCGAGGGACAGACCACGCGCGGACAGCACGTCCTTGATTTCATTCAAGGACTTCTTGCCGAGATTCGGGGTCTTCAGCAGCTCAACTTCGGTGCGCTGAATGAGATCACCGATGTAATAGATATTCTCGGCCTTGAGACAGTTCGCACTGCGAACAGTCAGCTCAAGATCGTCTACGGGACGGAGAAGGATCGGATCGATTTGATCTTCCTCTTCTTCGACTTCCTGTTCCTTGTCTGCTTCCAGATCAACGAAGGCTGCCAGCTGCTCCTGCAGGATAGTTGCGGAGCGGCGGATCGCTTCTTCCGGATCCAGTGTGCCGTCGGTTTCCAGGTCGATCACCAGCTTGTCGAGGTTGGTGCGCTGTTCAACACGCGCAGCCTCGACGGCATAGGAGACCCGACGAACCGGGGTAAAGGTCGCATCCAGCTGGAGGCGGCCAATGGCACGTGATTCGTCATCAGCAGAGATGCGAGCATCTGCCGCTTCGTAGCCGCGGCCACGAGCGATCTTGAGCTGCATCTTCAGCTCGCCACCATCATTGAGGTGAGCGATGACGTGATCCGGATTCACGATTTCGAGATCGTGGTCGCCAGCGATGTCGCCAGCAGTCACGATACCCGGGCCCTTCTTGTTCAGCGCCAGCACAGCTTCGTCGCGACCATGCATCTTGATGGCCACGTCCTTGAGGTTCAGCAGGATTTCGATTACATCCTCCTGCACCCCTTCAATGGCGCTGTACTCGTGCAGAACGCCTTCGATCTCAGCTTCCACGACGGCACAGCCGGGCATGGAAGAAAGCAGGATGCGACGCAGAGCATTCCCCAGGGTGTGGCCGAAACCACGCTCGAAGGGTTCGAGGACGATTCGCGCGTGATGGGCGCTGACTTCCTCGACCTTGATATCGCGAGGACGGAGAAACTCTGTCACTGAGCGCTGCATAAGAACACCTTTAAGGCTGCCAAACGGATAATCTGGGTACTCCAGCCGGGCCGACGAATCGGCCCGGCGTTACATTACTTGGAGTACAGCTCGACGATCAGGTTTTCGTTGATATCGGCAGACAGGTCGCCACGCTCGGGGACAGCCTTGAAAGTGCCTTCCATCTTCTTGGAGTCGACGTCGACCCAGGAGACATCACCGCGGTTGGCAGCGAGTGCCAGAGACTGCTGGATGCGAGCCTGGTTCTTGGCCTTCTCACGAACGGTGACCACATCGCCAGCCTTCACTTTGAAGGAAGCAACGTTGACGGTACGGCCGTTCACGGCGATCGCCTTGTGGCTGACCAGCTGACGTGCCTCGGAACGCGTGGAGCCGAAGCCCATGCGGTAGACGACGTTGTCGAGACGAGTCTCGAGGAGCTGGAGCAGAACCTCACCGGTCGCACCCTTGAGGCGAGCGGCTTCTTTGTAGTAGTTGCGGAATTGCTTTTCCAGCACGCCGTACATGCGACGTACCTTCTGCTTTTCACGCAGCTGCAGGCCGTAGTCTGAAAGACGCTGACGGCGCTGGCCATGAACACCCGGGGGTTGTTCGGATTTGCACTTCTTCTCGAACGGAGTCACGCCACTCTTCAGGAAGAGGTCGGTGCCTTCACGACGAGACAGTTTGCACTTCGGTCCAATATAACGAGCCATGAGTCTGTCTCCTTAAACGCGGCGTTTCTTCGGCGGACGGCACCCATTATGCGGGATGGGGGTCACGTCGGTGATGCTTTGCACGCGGAAGCCTGCGGCATTGAGAGCACGCACGGCGGACTCACGACCCGGACCCGGGCCCTTGACCAGCACGTCGACGTTCTTCACACCATATTCGGCTGCAGCGGTCGCTGCACGTTCACTTGCGACTTGCGCAGCGAACGGGGTGCTCTTGCGAGAACCACGAAAACCCGAACCACCGGCAGTTGCCCAGGAAAGAGCATTGCCCTGGCGGTCTGTGATCGTCACGATAGTGTTGTTAAAAGAGGCGTGGATATGCGCGATGGCATCCACTACCTGCTTTTTAACCTTCTTGCGCTTACTCGGGTTAGCCATTAGATGTTTCCTGTCTAAACGCCAGTTCGTTTACTTGCGAATCGGTTTACGCGGACCTTTGCGTGTACGTGCGTTGGTCTTGGTGCGCTGACCGCGCAACGGAAGACCACGACGATGGCGCAGGCCACGATAGCAACCGAGGTCCATGAGACGCTTGATGTTCAGCGTGATCTCACGACGCAGGTCGCCTTCGACGGTGTACTTACCCACCTCGGCACGAACCAGGTCCAGTTGTTCAACAGACAGATCAGCGATCTTGACGCTCGGTTCTAAACCGAGAGCGGCGCAGATCTGCTGTGCACGCGTACGGCCAATCCCGAAGATATAAGTCAGCGAGATCGCCGCGTGCTTGTTGTCCGGGATATTGACGCCAGCAATACGGGCCATCAGTTTTCTCCGAAAGGTTAGCGGCGGATTTTACATCCACAAAGGGCGCAATAGCATACCCCTTGATCCCATTGGGAACAAGGGGGTATGCCAGCACCCGAGCTTGTATTCAGCTAAGCGGGTCGAGGGAATTAACCCTGACGCTGCTTGTGGCGGGGCTCAGTGCAGATGACCCGCACTGCGCCACGACGCCGAATGATCTTGCAGTTACGGCAAATTTTCTTGACGGAAGCTCGAACTTTCATCGTTCTCTCCAGTTTGCTAACAGGGGCTGCGCAATCAGCGCATCATGCCACCGCTGCCATAGCCTTTGAGGTTGGCCTTCTTCATCACCGACGCATACTGATTTGACATCAGATGCGACTGCACCTGGGCCATGAAGTCCATGACCACCACGACCACGATGAGCAGAGAGGTGCCGCCGAAATAGAACGGAACCTGCCATGCAACAACGAGGAATTGAGGCATCAGGGAGACTAGGGTGATGTAGAGGGCGCCGAACAGCGTCAGGCGAGTCATCACCTTATCGATGTAACGGGCGGTCTGTTCGCCTGGGCGAATACCCGGCAGAAACGCTCCTGACTTCTTGAGGTTGTCAGCAACATCCTTCGGATTGAAGACCAGCGCCGTGTAGAAGAAGCAGAAGAATACTACAGCGGCAGCGAAAAGCAAGATATACAGTGGCTGACCCGGCCCGAGAGCCTGAGATGCCGTCTGCAACCATTGCATGCTTTCACTCTGGCCAAACCATTGACCCATCGACGCAGGGAACAGCAGGATGCTTGACGCGAAGATCGGCGGGATGACCCCGGCCATGTTGACCTTCATCGGCAAGTAGCTGCTCTGACCTGCATACATCTTGTTGCCAACCTGACGGCGCGGATAGTTCACCGTGATGCGGCGTTGGCCGCGTTCGATGAACACCACGAAGGCAACGGTAATGACTGCGAGCAGCGTCAGCGCCAGCAGCGGAAGCACATTCCAGGCACCATCATTGCGCGCCAGTTCGAAAGACTGGCCGATGGCACTCGGCAGCCCGGCGACAATACCAGCAAAGATGATCAGTGAGATCCCGTTGCCGATACCCTTCTCGGTGATCTGCTCTCCCAGCCACATCAGGAACACTGCACCAGCCACGAACGTACTCACGGCGGTGAAGTAGAAGCTGAAGTCAGCGGAATAGGCGACACCGTTTCCGACCAGTCCGACTGCCATGCCGATCGATTGGACCAGGGCCAGTACTACCGTGCCGTAGCGCGTGTACTGGCTGATCTTGCGACGGCCGGCCTCGCCTTCCTTTTTCAACTGCTCAAGCTGAGGCGAGACCACCGTCAGGAGCTGCATGATGATCGACGCGGATATGTAGGGCATGATGCCCAGCGCGAAGATACTCATTCGCTCCAGTGCACCACCGGAGAACATGTTGAACATGCTCAGGATGGTGCCCTGGTTTTCCCTGAACAAGGCAGCAAGCTGGTCAGGATTGATACCGGGAACGGGGATGTGTGCACCGATTCGGTACACCACGATGGCGATGAACACGAAGCGCAAACGCGCCCAGAGTTCGCTCAACCCACTTCCCTGCATCGCCGGTACGTTTCCTGACTTAGCCATTTAGTCCTCTACCTTGCCACCGGCAGCTTCGATCGCAGCACGGGCACCCTTGGTGACCTTAATGCCGCGAACCGTGACTGCCTTGTCCAGTTCGCCGGAGAGCATGACCTTCGCGAACTTCGTGGAATCACGAAGCACGTTGGCCTTCTTCAGCGTTTCGAGGTCGACGATCTCGCCGTCTACCAGTGCCAGTTCGCTCAGGCGCACTTCTTCGGAAATCAGAGACTTCGCGGAAGTGAAACCAAACTTCGGCAGGCGACGCTGCATAGGCATCTGACCGCCTTCGAAGCCCGGCTTGACGCTGCCACCGGAACGGGACTTCTGGCCCTTGTGGCCACGACCGCCGGTCTTACCAAGACCGGAGCCGATACCACGACCGACACGCTTTGCAGCGTGCTTGGAGCCCGGGGCCGGACTCAGGGTATTCAATTTCATGGATTACTCTCCCTCAACACGGACAAGGTAGTGAACCTTGTTGATCATGCCGCGTACCGCGGGGGTGTCTTCCAGCTCGACAGTGTGACCGATGCGGCGCAGGCCAAGACCTTTCATAGTGGCCTTGTGCTTTTCGAGGACGCCGATGGTGCTGCGGATCTGGGTTACCGTGATCTTAGCTGCCATGGTGCCTTACCCCGCAATCTTGTCGACAGACAGGCCACGCTTGGCGGCGATGTCTTCCGGAGATTTCATGGCAGCGAGACCGTTGATGGTCGCGCGCACCACGTTGACCGGATTGGTGGAACCGTAGCACTTGGCCAGGACGTCATGGACGCCTGCCAGTTCGAGCACGGAACGCATCGCACCGCCGGCAATGATGCCGGTACCTTCGGACGCTGGCTGCATGTAGATCTTGGATGCGCCGTGACGAGCCTTCACCGGGTACTGCAGGGTGTGGCCCTTCAGGTCAACCTTGATCATGTTGCGACGAGCTTGGTCCATTGCCTTCTGGATCGCGACCGGCACTTCACGTGCCTTGCCACGGCCGAAGCCAACACGACCATTGCCGTCACCAACGACAGTCAGAGCGGTGAAACCGAAGATACGGCCGCCCTTGACTACCTTGGCGACGCGGTTGATCTGCACGAGCTTCTCTTGCAGGTCACCGCCCTTCTGTTCGATATTCGCCATCGTAAAACCCTTTAGAATTCCAGGCCGCCTTCACGTGCGGCATCGGCCAGGGCCTTCACGCGACCGTGGTACTTGTACCCGGAGCGATCGAAAGCCACTTGCTTGATACCCGCTTCCTTCGCGCGCTCGGCAATCAGAGCACCCACCTTGGCGGCGGAGTCCGAGTTACCGGTAGAACCTTCGCGCAGGCTCTTGTCGAGCGTGGATGCGGTGGCCAGGACCTGGCCGCCATCCGGCGAGATGATCTGCGCGTAGATGTGACGCGGGGTGCGGTTCACGCACAGGCGAAACACGCCCAGCTCGCGGATTTTCGCACGAGCGCGGCGGGCACGACGGAGACGAGATTCTTTCTTCGCGTTCATAACCCTGCCTTACTTCTTCTTGGCTTCTTTACGACGGACGACTTCGTCGCTGTACCGAATACCTTTGCCCTTGTAGGGCTCCGGCGGACGGAATGCGCGAATCTCTGCGGCGACCTGACCCAAAGCCTGCTTGTCAGCAGACGTGAGGACGATCTGAGTGTTCTTCGGCGTTTCAGCCGTAACACTTGCCGGCAGTTCATAGTCGACCGGGTGTGAGAAGCCCAGTGTCAGGTTGATTGTCTGGCCTTTGGCCTGGGCACGATAACCCACACCATTGATTTCCAGAGACTTGGTGAAGCCTTCGGAAACACCAGACACCATGTTGTTGACCAGAGCACGAGTGGTACCAACCATCGCCCAGTTCTTGGCGGTCTCGGACGGAACGAAGGTCATTTGACCTTCTTCCATAGAGATGACCACGTCCTGGTGGACGGTCAGTTCCAGCTGGCCTTTGCTGCCCTTCACGGTCAGCTTGTCGCCGTCGAGCTTTGCCTCGACGCCGTTCGGCAATTTAACCGGATACTTGGCTACGCGGGACATTCCAAACTCCTAGAATACGGTGCAGAGGACTTCGCCGCCGACACCAGCTTGACGGGCCGCACGATCGGTCATCACGCCCCGGGAGGTGGAAACGATCGCAATACCCAGGCCATCTGCGACTTTCGGAAGCTCACCCTTGCCTTTGTACTGGCGCAGGGACGGCTTGGAAATACGCTTGATGCTCTCGATAACCGACTTGCCTTCGAAGTACTTGAGGGTCACGGTCAGTTCCGGCTTGGCGCCTTCTGCGACGGCAAACTCGGAAATATAACCCTCTTCCTTCAATACGCGGGCCACTTCAACCTTGAGCTTGGAAGACGGCATGGTAACCGTCTCCTTGGTGGCCATCTGCGCATTGCGGATACGAGTGAACATATCCGCCAGAGTGTCTTGCATGCTCATTTACGTTGCGCTCCTGAATTCTTGCAGTGGTGTTACCAGCTGGACTTGGTCAGACCAGGCACGTCACCACGCATAGCGGCTTCACGCAGCTTGTTGCGGCTCAGGCCGAACTTGTTGTAGTAGCCGTGCGGACGGCCAGTGATACGGCAGCGGTTACGCTGACGGACCGGGCTGGCATCACGCGGCAGCTGCTGCAGCTTCAGCTGTGCGTCGAAGCGCTCTTCTTCAGAAGCGTTGACGTCGTTGATGATGGTCTTCAGTGCGTCGCGTTTGGCGGCGTACTTAGCGACCAGCTTGGTGCGCTTGAGCTCGCGCTCAACCATGCTTTTCTTTGCCATGATCCACCCTTATTTCTTGAACGGGAAGTTCAGCGCGCCCAGCAACGCACGACCTTCATCATCGGTGTTGGCGCTAGTGGTGATGGTGATGTCCAGGCCACGAATCCGGTCGATCTTATCATACTCGATCTCCGGGAAGATGATCTGCTCACGCACACCCATGGAGTAGTTTCCACGGCCATCGAAGGACTTCGGGTTCAGACCACGGAAGTCACGAACGCGCGGGATAGCCACGTTCACGAGACGGTCCAGGAAGTCCCACATACGATCGCTGCGCAGGGTCACCTTAACACCGATCGGCCATCCTTCGCGGACTTTGAAGCCAGCGATGGACTTGCGTGCCTTGGTGACGATGGGCTTCTGACCAGAAAGCATCTGGAGATCGGCAAACGCGTTGTCGATCAGCTTCTTGTCAGCGGTGGCTTCACCGATACCCATGTTCAGGGTCACCTTGGTGATGCGGGGAACCTGCATCACATTGGCGTAGCCGAACTGCTCTTTAAGCTGGGCGGCCACTTCGTTCTGATAACGTTCTTTCAAGTTCGCCATGTTGTACCCGACTCGCGTTAGGCGTCGATCAGCTTCTGAGTCGACTTAAAGATGCGTACCTTAGTACCGTCTTCCTGTACCTGGATTCCGACACGATCCGCCTTGCCGGTCTCCTGGTTGAAGATGGCCACGTTGGACGCGTGAATCGGAGCCTCGCGCTCGACGATACCCCCCTGGGTGCCCAGCATCGGGTTGGGCTTGGTGTGACGCTTGATCATATTCACACCGGACACGAGCAGACGCTCACCTTTCAGCACCTTGCTGATGGTACCGCGCTTGCCCTTGTCCTTCCCGGCGATGACGATGACTTCATCGTCACGTTTGATCTTTTGCATATCCGCTTCCGCTCCTTACAGCACTTCGGGCGCCAGGGAAATGATCTTCATGAACTTCTCACTGCGAAGTTCACGGGTAACCGGGCCGAAGATACGGGTACCGATCGGCTGTTCGTTGGTGTTGTTCAACAGAACGGCCGCATTACCGTCGAAGCGGATCACGGAACCGTCATTACGACGGACACCGGCTTTGGTACGAACGACCACTGCCTTCATGACCTGGCCTTTCTTGACCTTGCCACGCGGGATAGCTTCTTTGACGGTGACCTTGATGATGTCTCCAACACGAGCGTAACGGCGGTGTGAACCACCCAGCACCTTGATGCATTGCACCCGGCGCGCGCCACTGTTGTCGGCGACATCCAGCATTGTCTGAGTCTGAATCATCGGTTTTCTCCAAACCTAATCTGACTGCCTGGTGGGAACTGGCCTAGGGATTAACCCTTGGCCTGTTCAACCACCTCGACCAGGGTCCAGGCTTTCTTCTTGGACAGCGGACGAGTCTCGGCGATAGAGACGGTGTCACCGATCCGAGCCTGATTCGCCTCATCATGGGCGTGCAGCTTGGTGGAGCGTCTCAGGTACTTGCCATAGATCGGGTGACGCTCACGGCGCTCGACCATGACAACGATGGATTTTTCCATCTTGTCACTCACCACCTTGCCGGTGAGTGTGCGTGCTTTAGTTTCTTCGGCCATTTTACTCACCTGACTTCTGGTTGAGCACAGTCTTAACCTGAGCAATTTGGCGACGAGTCTGCTTGAGCAGGTGAACCTGGCTCAGCTGGCCTGTTGCCTTCTGCATGCGCAGATTGAATTGCTCACGCAGCAGTTCGAACAACTGCTCCTGGAGCGCCTCGACTGACTTTTCACGGAGTTCTTGGGCTTTCATCACATCACCGTCCGCTTAACAAAGGTGGTGGAGATCGGCATCTTCATAGCGGCCAGGCTAAATGCTTCACGGGCCAGCTCTTCGGATACACCTTCGATCTCGTAGAGGACCTTGCCGGGCTGGATCTGAGCGACCCAGTACTCGACAGAACCCTTACCTTTACCCATACGAACTTCCAACGGCTTGTTGGAGATCGGCTTGTCTGGGAAGACACGGATCCAGATCTTACCGCCACGCTTGACGTGACGAGTGATGGCACGACGGCCAGCTTCGATCTGACGAGCGGTGATACGACCACGGCCGGTGGCTTTCAGGCCAAACTCACCAAAGCTTACCTTGCTTCCGCGATGCGCCAGGCCACGGTTGCGACCTTTCTGCATCTTGCGGAATTTCATACGCTTGGGCTGTAACATCGATTACCCCCTTACTTGCCTTTCTTCTTGGGTGCGGACGCGGGCTGCTTCGCCTTGGCTCGCACCTCTTCGATGCCACCGAGGATCTCGCCTTTGAAGATCCAGACCTTGACACCAATGATGCCGTAGGTGGTGTGAGCTTCGAAGGTGGAGTAATCAATGTCAGCACGCAGGGTGTGAAGCGGAACGCGGCCTTCGCGGTACCATTCGGTACGGGCGATTTCGGCACCGCCGAGACGACCAGAGAGCTGAATCTTGATGCCCTTGGCGCCCAGACGCATTGCGTTCTGCACAGCACGCTTCATCGCACGACGGAACATGACACGACGCTCGAGCTGACCTGCCACATTGGCAGCAACCAGCTTGGCATCGAGTTCCGGCTTGCGAATCTCCTCGATGTTGATGTGGACGGGAACGCCCATCATCTCGGAAACTTCACGACGAAGGCGGTCGACATCTTCACCTTTCTTACCGATCACGATACCCGGACGGGCGGTGTGAATGGTAATACGGGCGTTGTTTGCCGGACGCTCGATGCTGATGCGGCTCACGGAAGCGCTTTTCAGACGCTCTTCCAGGAATCCACGCACCTGCAGATCGTTGTTCAGTTTGTCGGCATAGGTAGCGCCTTCGGCGTACCAGACAGAGGTATGATCCTTGACAATACCCAGTCGGAAACCTGTCGGATTAACTTTCTGACCCATTGGTCGTCTCCTACTTCTCGGCTACCTTGACGGTGATATGACAAGTGCGCTTCAAGATACGATCCGCACGGCCTTTGGCACGTGGCTGGATGCGCTTGAGCGTCATGCCCTCGTCGACACAGATAGTCGAGACGCGAAGCTCGTCAATGTCCATGCCGTTGTTTTCTTCCGCATTCGCGATCGCGGACTGCAGAACCTTGCGAACAATCTTCGCGGCCTTCTTCGGTGAGAAAGCGAGCAGATTCAGCGCCTCGGCGACCGGCTTACCGCGCACCTGGTCAGCCACCAAACGGGCCTTCTGGGCGGATAAACGAGCGCCGCGCAGCTTAGCAGCTACTTCCATCTCTTAAATCCTCTCTGGCTTACCGTTTGGCTTTTTTATCTGCAGCGTGCCCGCGGTATGTGCGGGTGGCAGCAAACTCGCCGAGCTTGTGACCGACCATTTCCTCAGAAACGAGAACCGGGACATGCTGGCGACCGTTATGGACGGCAATGGTGAGCCCGACCATGTTCGGCAGGATCATGGAACGACGCGACCAGGTCTTGATCGGTTTGCGGTCGTTCTTTTCCACTGCTGTCTCAACCTTCTTCAGCAGATGAAGGTCAATAAAAGGACCTTTCTTCAGTGAACGTGGCACAGCCGTTACCCCTCAATATCTGTTACTTGGCCTTGCGGCGACGGACGATAAGCTTATCGGTGCGCTTGTTCTTGCGAGTCTTGTGACCCTTGGTCGGGACGCCCCACGGGCTGACCGGGTGACGGCCACCAGAGGTACGACCTTCACCACCACCATGCGGGTGATCGACCGGGTTCATCGCGACACCGCGAACAGTCGGGCGCACGCCTCTCCAACGCTTAGCACCGGCCTTGCCCAGTTGACGGAGGCTGTGCTCGGAGTTGCCCACTTCGCCGAGAGTTGCACGGCATTCGGACAGCACCTTACGCATCTCGCCAGAGCGCAGACGCAGCGTGGTGTAGTTACCGTCACGTGCCACGACCTGGGCACTGGTACCTGCACTACGAGCGATCTGGGCGCCCTTGCCTGGCTTCAGCTCTACACAGTGAACGGTGGAACCCACCGGGACATTGCGCAGCGGCAGAGCGTTGCCTTTCTTGATCGGTGCGTTAACACCAGACTCGAGACGATCGCCAGCAGAGACACCTTTCGGTGCAATGATGTAGCGACGTTCGCCGTCAAGGTACTTCACCAGCGCGATGTTCGCGCTACGGTTCGGATCGTACTCCAGACGCTCAACGATGGCCGGAATGCCATCCTTGTTGCGCTTGAAATCGACCAGACGGTAATGGTGACGATGACCACCGCCGATGTGGCGAGTAGTGATGCGACCATTATTGTTACGACCACCGGACTTTGACTGCTTTTCAAGCAGCGGAGCGTACGCGCGACCTTTGAAAAGTTCGTCATTGACGACCTTTACCAGGTGGCGGCGACCGGCGGAGGTAGGTTTTGTCTTAACAATTGCCATGTTCCGTACTCCTGCCTTACTCGGCGCCAGAGAAGTCTTCGATGGTCTCGCCGGCGGCCAGAGTTACATAGGCCTTGCGATAACCAGCGCGACGACCAACACCGCGAGCGGTGCGCTTGGTCTTGCCTTTCATGTTCAGAACCTGAACACGATCGACTTTCTTACCAAACAGCGCTTCGACGGCTTTCTTGATTTCGGGCTTTGTCGCGTCGCTGGCAACCTTGAACACGTACTGGTTGTTCTCGGCAGCGACCGCGGCCTTCTCGGTCATGTGAGGACCAAGCAGGACCTTGAATACGCGTTCCTGATTCATCCCAGGTTCTCCTCGAACTTGCGCAGGGCAGCGACAGTCATCAGCACCTTGTCGTAACCGACGAGGCTGACCGGGTCAGCGCCAGCGACATTGACGACGTCAACATACGGGATGTTGCGCGCGGCCAGGTACAGGTTGACGTCCTGCTCTTCAGTGACGATCAGCGCTTTCTCAAGGCCCAGTTCCTGGAGCTTGGCGATCAGCAGCTTGGTCTTCGGAGCTTCGACGCTGATAGCATCGACCGCGACCAGGCGATCCTGACGGACCAGCTCGGACAGGATGGAACGCATGGCAGCGCGATACATCTTGCGGTTGACCTTGTGCGAGTGGTCCTGAGGACGCGCTGCAAAGGTCACACCGCCAGAACGCCACAGCGGGGAACGGATGGTACCGGCACGTGCACGACCAGTACCTTTCTGACGCCACGGCTTCTTGCCACCGCCGGACACGTCAGAACGGGTCTTCTGAGCCACGGTACCTTGACGTGCACCAGCCAGATAGGCGGTGACGACCTGGTGAACCAGAGCCTCGTTGAAGTCCTTACCAAAGGTGGCATCGGAGACGTCTACTGCGCCGCCTGCACCTGCAAGATTAAGATTCATCGGTTAATTCCCCTCAGCGAGCTTTCACAGCGGAACGCACGATCACTTCGCCGCCCGGAGCACCTGGAACGGCACCCTTGACCAGCAGAAGATTGCGTTCAGCGTCGACGCGGACCACTTCCAGGCTCTGGACGGTGGAACGGACGTTGCCCATCTGGCCAGCCATCTTCTTACCTTTGAAGACGCGGCCCGGGGTCTGACAGTTACCGATGGAACCCGGCGCGCGGTGCGACAGTGAGTTACCGTGGGTAGCGTCTTGGGTGCGGAAGTTCCAGCGCTTAACTGCGCCCTGGAAACCTTTACCCTTGGAGGTGCCGGTCACGTCAATCTTTTGACCAGCTTCAAAGAGGGATACGGTGAGTTCGCCGCCCACTGCAGGAGCTTCGTCACCTTCGTTCAGGCGGAATTCCATCAGGGTACGGCCAGCCTCAACACCCGCCTTGGCATACTGACCAGCAGTTGCCTTGGTGAGGTGCTTGGCTTTACGAGAGCCAGTTGTCACCTGAATAGCATTGTAGCCGTCAGTCTCGAGAGACTTGATGGTCACGATGCGGTTCGGCTCAACTTCAATCACGGTAACCGGCACAGAGGCGCCAGCTTCGGTGAAGACACGGGTCATCCCGGCCTTCTTACCGACTAAACCGATAGACATGTTCAGTCTCCTTTAGTGTACGGGGCTGTCACCCGCTATGGCTGCCCTTTCCAGAGCATTCCACTAGCACATTGTATGACGCCATCCCGGCGTGGCGGCTGCTGCTCTATCAGTGAGAGCGCTGGGCCGCAGTGACTAGTGAGGTATCAGTCAACCTTGATCTGGACGTCCACACCGGCAGCCAGGTCAAGCTTCATCAGCGCGTCGACAGTCTTCTCTGTCGGCTCGACAATGTCGAGAACGCGCTTGTGGGTACGAATCTCATACTGGTCACGCGCGTCCTTGTTGACGTGCGGAGAGACCAGGATGGTGTAACGCTCGCGACGGGTCGGCAGCGGGATCGGGCCACGAACCTGAGCACCGGTACGCTTTGCAGTTTCAACGATCTCTGCAGAGGACTGGTCGATCAGACGGTGGTCGAATGCTTTCAACCGGATGCGAATCTTCTGGTTTTGCATTGCCCAAAACTCCAATGGATGTCGACGGCGTAGGCCGTCACCCACGCATTCAAAGGATGCGCATTATAGGCAGACTGACATCAGGTGTCAAACATGCGAGAAAAGGGGGCCCATCAGGGCCCCCTTCTGTGTCAGGTAAGGAGAACCTTACTCGACGATTTTGGCCACGACGCCAGCGCCGACGGTACGACCGCCTTCACGGATAGCGAAACGCAGACCATCTTCCATGGCGATCGGAGCGATCAGAGACACGACCATCTGGACGTTGTCGCCCGGCATGACCATCTCGACGCCTTCCGGCAGCTCACAGGTACCAGTGATGTCAGTGGTACGGAAGTAGAACTGCGGACGATAGCCTTTGAAGAACGGAGTGTGACGACCGCCTTCTTCCTTGGACAGGACGTAGACTTCGGCTTCGAACTTGGTGTGCGGCTTGATGGAGCCCGGCTTGGCCAGAACCTGGCCACGCTCGACGTCATCACGCTTGGTGCCGCGCAGCAGGGCGCCGACGTTTTCGCCAGCACGACCTTCGTCCAGCAGCTTGCGGAACATCTCGACACCGGTAACGGTAGTCTTGGTGGTGTCACGCACGCCGATGATCTCGATCTCTTCGCCAGTCTTGACCAGACCACGCTCGATACGGCCAGTGACGACGGTACCGCGGCCAGAGATGGAGAAGACGTCTTCGATCGGCATCAGGAACGGCTGGTCGATAGCACGCTCCGGCTCCGGGATGTACGCATCCAGGGCCTTGATCAGGTTGGCAACGGCGGTAGTACCCATGCCGTTGTCGTCCTTGCCTTCCAGAGCCATCAGGGCAGAGCCGATGATGATCGGAGTGTCGTCGCCCGGGAAGTCGTACTCACTCAGGAGTTCACGAACTTCCATCTCGACCAGCTCGAGCAGTTCTTCGTCATCGACCATGTCAGCCTTGTTCAGGAAGACAACGATGAACGGAACGCCGACCTGACGGGACAGCAGGATGTGCTCGCGAGTCTGCGGCATGGGGCCGTCAGCAGCGGAACAGACCAGGATAGCGCCGTCCATCTGGGCAGCACCGGTGATCATGTTCTTGACGTAGTCGGCGTGACCCGGGCAGTCGACGTGCGCGTAGTGACGCACTTCGGACTGATATTCCACGTGAGCGGTGGAGATGGTGATACCACGCTCACGCTCTTCCGGGGCATTATCGATGGAGTCAAACGCACGCGCGTCACCACCGAAGACTTCTGCAGAGACGCGAGTCAGAGCCGCAGTCAGAGTGGTCTTGCCGTGATCGACGTGACCAATGGTGCCGACGTTGACGTGCGGCTTCGAACGCTCAAATTTTTCCTTAGCCACTGCTATAACCTCTTTCGTTAGCTAATCGGTTACTTCTGATTGATGACGGCTTCGACGATGCTGTTCGGTGCTTCGTCGTATTTCGCAAACTCCATGGAGTAGCTTGCGCGGCCCTGGGTCTGTGAGCGCAGGTCGGTCGCATAACCGAACATCTCACCCAGCGGCACCAGTGCATTGATGATCTTGCCAGTGGAAGAATCATCCATGCCCTGAACGAGGCCACGACGACGGTTCAGGTCGCCCATGACGTCACCCATGAAATCTTCAGGCGTGACGACTTCGACTTTCATGAGCGGCTCAAGCAGCACCGCACCCGCTTTCGGGGCACCGGCCTTGATCGCCATGGAAGAGGCGACCTTGAACGCAGTCTCGTTGGAGTCGACGTCGTGGTAGGAACCATCGAACAGCGTGACCTTGACGTCGATCATCGGATAACCGGCGATGACACCATTCTTGAGCTGCTCAGCGGCGCCCTTCTCGACGGCCGGCACGTATTCCTTCGGAACCGCACCACCGACGATCTCGGACTCGAACTTGAAGGTCATTTCTTCGTCGTCGCCCTTGTCCTCTGCAGTGAGAGGCTCAATGCGAAGCCAGACGTGACCGAACTGACCACGACCGCCGGACTGACGAACGAACTTGCCTTCCTGCTCGACCTTGGTACGGATGGTCTCACGGTAAGCCACCTGCGGCTTGCCGATGTTCGCCTCGACATTGAACTCGCGACGCATGCGGTCGACGAGGATGTCCAGGTGAAGCTCACCCATACCGGAGATGATGGTCTGACCGGACTCTTCGTCGGTCTCGACGCGGAAGGACGGATCTTCCTGGGCCAGCTTGCCCAGTGCAACACCCATCTTTTCCTGGTCGGCCTTGGACTTCGGCTCGACAGCGACGGAGATGACCGGCTCAGGGAATTCCATGCGCTCAAGCACGATCTTGTGATCCGGGTCACACAGGGTGTCACCGGTGGTCACGTCTTTCAGACCGATACATGCGGCGATATCGCCAGCATAGACTTCCTTGATCTCCTCACGAGAGTTGGAGTGCATCTGGACGATACGACCGACACGCTCCTTCTTGCTCTTGACGGAGTTGAAGACGCCATCACCAGACTTCAGCACGCCCGAGTAGACGCGAATGAAGGTCAGGGTACCAACGAACGGATCGGTCGCGATCTTGAACGCCAGCGCCGCGAACGGAGCCTTGTCGTCAGCTTCGCGGGTCTCGATGGTACCGTCCTTGTCGTCAAGCTCACCTTCGATGGCCTTGACTTCAAGCGGAGACGGCATGTATTCGATGACCGCATCCAGAACCGCCTGGACACCCTTGTTCTTGAAGGCAGAACCACAGGTCACGAGGCAGATTTCGTTGGCCAGGGTACGCTGACGCAGCGCAGCCTTGACTTCTTCCTCGGACAGCTCGCCTTCTTCAAGGTACTTGTCCATCAGCTCTTCGGACGCTTCAGCAGCAGACTCGAGCATGTGTTCACGCCATTCGGCAGCGGTATCTTGCAGCTCGGCCGGAATGTCGATCAGCTCGTAGTTCATGCCGTGATTGTCTTCGTCCCAGACAATGGCCTTCATCTTGATCAGGTCGATGACGCCCTTGAACTCGTCTTCCGCACCCCAGTTGATCTGGATCGGGACGGCGTTCGCGCCCAGGCGCTTGCGCACCTGCTCGACGACCATGAAGAAGTCCGCGCCAGCGCGGTCCATCTTGTTGACGAAGATCATGCGCGGAACTTCGTAACGGTTGGCCTGACGCCAGACAGTCTCTGTCTGCGGCTGGACACCGGAAGAACCACACAGCACCACGACCGCGCCATCGAGAACACGCAGTGAACGCTCGACTTCAACAGTGAAGTCAACGTGCCCCGGAGTATCGATGATGTTGATACGGTGCTCGTCGAACTGCTTGCTCATGCCCTGCCAGAAGCAGGTGGTCGCCGCAGAGGTGATCGTGATGCCACGTTCCTGTTCCTGCTCCATCCAGTCCATGGTGGCAGCACCATCGTGGACTTCGCCGACCTTGTGAGACAGGCCGGTATAGAACAGGACGCGCTCGGTAGTGGTAGTCTTACCGGCGTCGACGTGGGCACAGATACCGATGTTGCGGTAACGCTTAAGTGGAGTCTTGCGTGCCACGGTGAGTATCCCCGTTGTTTAGAAGCGGTAGTGGGAGAAGGCCTTGTTGGCTTCTGCCATGCGGTGCACGTCTTCACGCTTCTTCACAGCAGAACCCTTGCCTTCAGCGGCATCCAGGATCTCGCCAGAGAGGCGCTGCACCATGGTCTTTTCGCCGCGCTTGCGCGCAGCGTCCACCAGCCAACGCATGGCCAGTGCCTGACGACGGGAAGGACGAACTTCAACCGGCACCTGGTAGGTTGCACCACCAACACGACGGGACTTCACTTCGACCATCGGCTGGATGGCTTCCAGCGCCTTGTCGAAGAGGTCCAGCGGCTCGTCATTGGAGCGTTCGGCAACACGATCGAGAGCACCGTAAACGATGCGCTCAGCTGCAGACTTCTTGCCGCTGATCATCAGGTGGTTCATGAACTTGGCCAGGCGCTCGCTTCCGAACTTCGGATCCGGCAGGATTTCGCGCTTAGCTGCTACACGTCTTCTAGGCATGATAAGCCCTCAGTAGAAGGGTCCTTCAGGTAAACCCGGGACGCCTCGCGTTGGACGCGACGCCCGACCTTACTCTTATCAGACCGATATTAAACTTTGAATTACGCCTTCGGACGCTTGGCGCCGTACTTGGAACGGCCCTGCTTACGGTTCTGCACGCCAGAGGTATCCAGTGCACCACGAACGGTGTGGTAACGGACACCCGGCAAATCCTTCACACGACCGCCACGGATCAGAACAACAGAGTGTTCCTGAAGGTTGTGACCTTCACCGCCGATGTATGAAGTGACTTCGAAGCCGTTGGTCAGGCGAACACGGCAAACCTTACGGAGTGCGGAGTTCGGCTTCTTCGGGGTAGTAGTGTATACACGGGTACACACGCCACGCTTCTGCGGACATGCCTGCAGCGCAGGGACGTCGCTCTTGGACGCCTGACGCTTGCGCGGCTTGCGCACGAGCTGGTTAACGGTTGCCATTTGCTTGCTCCAATGGGTTGTACTGCCTTCCAACAACAGGGCAGGATGCACCTGCCCTACTGTTAAAGGCTGCATATTCTAGGGCTTGGGCCACAAGGGCGTCAACCCCGCCGTCAGAGACGGCGGGGCGCAAGACCTCAGAGGTCGTCGTCGTCCGCGTCGAGGGCAGTGAGCTGAGCGCCCAATTCCTGCTCGACGTCCTGTGCCGACGGGGCCGGTGCGAGCGGCAGGCCATCGCGACGGCGGCGACGCTCGTCGTGATAGGCCAGGCCAGTACCCGCCGGAATCAGGCGACCGACCACGACATTCTCCTTCAGACCACGGAGATAATCGCGCTTGCCGGTGACAGATGCCTCGGTCAGAACTCGCGTGGTTTCCTGGAAGGACGCCGCGGAGATGAACGATTCAGTTGCCAGGCTCGCCTTGGTGATACCGAGCAGGATGCGATCGAACTTGGCCGGGAACTTGCCGTCGGCCTCGAGACGCATGTTTTCTTCGACGACGCGGGCGTATTCCACCTGGTCGCCTGTGATGAAGGTGGAATCGCCAGAATCGGTGATCTCGACCTTGCGCAGCATCTGACGCACGATGACTTCGATGTGCTTGTCGTTGATGCCGACACCCTGGAGGCGATAGACCTCCTGGACTTCGGTGGTGATGTACTTGGTCATTTCCGCGACGCCGAGCAGACGCAGGATATCGTGCGGGTTGCTCGGGCCATCGGAGATGACTTCACCCTTCTCGACCGTTTCACCTTCGAAGACGCTGATCTGGCGCCATTTCGGGATCAACAGCTCGAACGGATCACCTTCCACCGGCGTGATGGTCAGACGACGCTTGCCTTTGGTTTCCTTGCCGAAGGTCACGGTGCCGGAGATCTCGGCCAGAATGGCCGGCTCTTTCGGACGACGTGCTTCGAACAGGTCGGCAACGCGCGGCAGACCACCGGTGATGTCCTTGTTACCGGACGCTTCCATCGGGATACGTGCGATGACGTCACCCACGCCGACGGCTGCGCCATTCTCGGCGGACACCACGGCATTGCCCGGCAGCAGGTACTGGACCGGCGTGTTGGAGCCCGGCAGTGTCACGTGCTTGCCGCTACCGTCTACCAGCATGATCATCGGACGCTTGTCACGGGCCGCGGACGGACGTGAAGCACTTTCGATGACCTCGATGGAGGACAGGCCGGTCATTTCGTCAGTGGTACGGTTGATGGTCTGGCCATCTTCCATGTCCGTGAACTGCACCTGACCCGCGACTTCCGCGACGATCGGGTGAGTGTGCGGATCCCACTTGGCGACGGACTGACCAGAGGCCACCGGATCGCCGTCACGTACGGACAGCTCAGCACCGTACGGGAGCTTGTAGAATTCGCGCTCACGGCCGTGGTCATCCGCCACTGCCAGTGCGCTGGAACGCGAGACGACAATCAGCTTGCCATCGGCACGTTCGACCGACTTGATGTTGTGCAGACGCACGCTGCCGCCATGCTTGACCTGGACACTGTCCACGGCGGAGGCACGCGAAGCGGCACCACCGATGTGGAAGGTACGCATGGTCAGCTGGGTACCCGGCTCACCGATGGACTGTGCCGCGATGACACCGATGGCTTCACCGACGTTGACCTGATGGCCACGCGCCAGGTCACGACCGTAACAGGCCGAGCAGACACCGTGCACGGTTTCACAACCGATGGTGGTACGCACGATGATCTCATCGACACCCATGGTATCGAGCTGTGCACACCAGGCTTCGTCGAGCAGCGTACCGCGTGCGATCAGGACCTCATCAGAGACCGGATCGATCACGTCCTGCGCCACGACACGACCCAGCACACGCTGGGACAGCGGGACGATGATGTCGCCGCCTTCGATGACCGGGTGCAGAATCAGACCTTCCTGAGTGCCGCAATCCGCTTCGGTGATGACCAGATCCTGGGCAACATCGACCAGACGACGGGTCAGGTAACCGGAGTTGGCGGTCTTCAGTGCCGTATCCGCCAGACCCTTACGGGCACCGTGCGTGGAGATGAAGTACTGGAGTACGTTCAGACCTTCACGGAAGTTGGCGGTGATCGGCGTCTCGATGATCGAGCCATCCGGCTTGGCCATCAGGCCACGCATACCAGCCAGCTGACGAATCTGTGCGGCGGAACCACGCGCACCGGAGTCGGCCATGATGAAGACGCTGTTGAAGGAGTCCTGCTCCATCGGCTTGCCGTCTTCGTCATTGACCACTTCGCCTTTCCAGTTGACGACGGTCTCTTTCGAGATACCTGCCATCATCTCCTTGGCGACACGGTCGTTGGCACGCGCCCAGATATCGATGACCTTGTTGTACTTCTCGCCCGCGGTCACGAGACCGGAGGAGAACTGGTCTTCGATCTCTTTCACTTCGTCTTCGGCCGCGTCGATGATGACCTTCTTCGCGTCCGGGATGACGAAGTCGTTGACGCCGATGGAGGCGCCGGACCAGGTCGCGAGACGGAAGCCGGTGTACATCAGCTGGTCAGCGAAGATGACGGTGTCCTTCAGACCGACACGACGGTACGCCTCGTTGATCAGACCGGAGATGGCTTTCTTCTTCATCACCTGGTTGATCAGCTCGAACGGCATGCCCTTCGGCAGAATGCGGAACAGCAGTGCGCGACCGATGGTGGTGTCGTGCAGGGACGTCTTCTCGTACAGCTCGCCGGACTCTTCGTCCTTGAGCGTCTCGGTCAGACGGACCTTGACCATCGCGTGCAGGTGAGCGCTGTGCGTACCGAAGGCACGCTCGACTTCACCCAGGTTCGCGAAGGCCATGCCCTCACCCTTGGCACCGATCTTCTCGCGGGTCATGTAGTACAGACCCAGCACGACGTCCTGGGACGGCACGATGATCGGCTCGCCGTTGGCCGGCGACAGCACGTTGTTGGTCGACATCATCAACGCACGCGCTTCCAGCTGGGCTTCCAGCGTCAGCGGTACGTGGACAGCCATCTGGTCACCATCAAAGTCGGCGTTATACGCAGCGCAGACCAGCGGGTGCAGTTGGATGGCCTTGCCTTCGATCAGCAGCGGCTCGAACGCCTGGATACCCAGACGGTGCAGAGTCGGGGCACGGTTCAGCAGCACCGGGTGCTCGCGGATGACGTCGGCGAGGAAATCCCAGACTTCCGGGGCTTCGCGCTCGACCATCTTCTTGGCGGCCTTGATGGTGCTGGCGTGACCGGAGGCCTGCAGCTTGGCGTAGATGAACGGCTTGAACAGCTCAAGCGCCATCTTCTTCGGCAGACCACACTGGTGCAGACGCAGGGTCGGGCCGACGGTGATGACGGAACGACCGGAGTAGTCGACACGCTTGCCCAGCAGGTTCTGACGGAAACGACCCTGCTTGCCCTTGATCATGTCGGCCAGCGACTTCAGCGGACGCTTGTTGGAACCGGTGATGGCGCGACCGCGACGACCGTTGTCGAGCAGTGCATCCACGGATTCCTGCAGCATGCGCTTCTCGTTGCGCACGATGATGTCCGGCGCATTGAGGTCGAGCAGACGCTTGAGGCGGTTGTTGCGGTTGATCACACGACGATACAGATCGTTCAGATCCGAGGTCGCGAAGCGGCCGCCGTCCAGCGGTACCAGCGGACGCAGGTCCGGCGGCAGCACTGGCAGCACTTCCATGATCATCCAGCCCGGCTTGTTGCCGGAATAGTAGAAGGCTTCCAGCAGCTTGAGGCGCTTGGACAGCTTCTTGATCTTGGTCTCGGAGTTGGTCTGCGGAATCTCTTCACGCAGGCGCTCGACCTCTTCTTCCAGCTCGATGTCCTCGAGCAGCGCCTTGATGGCCTCGGCACCCATGCGGGCATCGAAATCATCACCGAATTCTTCCAGCGCTTCGAAGTACTGCTCATCGTTGAGCAGATGACCCTTCTCGAGGGTCGTCATGCCCGGATCGATGACCACGAAGCTTTCGAAGTACAGCACGCGCTCGATATCACGCAGAGTCATGTCGAGCAGCATGCCGATACGGGACGGCAGAGACTTCAGGAACCAGATATGCGCGACCGGGCTCGCCAGTTCGATGTGAGCCATACGCTCACGACGCACTGCCGCCTTGGTCACTTCAACGCCACACTTCTCACAGATGATGCCGCGATGCTTCATCCGCTTGTACTTGCCACACAGGCACTCGTAGTCCTTCACCGGGCCAAAGATCTTGGCACAGAAAAGACCATCACGTTCCGGCTTGAATGTCCGGTAGTTGATGGTTTCAGGCTTCTTCACTTCACCAAAAGACCACGAGCGAATCATGTCCGGAGACGCCAGGGTAATCTTGATGGCGTCGAATTCTTCGGACTGCGCCTGCGATTTGAGAACTTTCACCAAATCTTTCATGGGTCGCTCCGTTGCGGAGTTGTCATGGGCAAAGCCTGGCTGCTGACACCAGGCTTTGCGGACCGTCAATACTTGTGGCTTTTCGGCGTCAGCCTTCCAGCTCCATGTCGATACCCAGCGAGCGGATTTCCTTCACCAGCACGTTGAAGGATTCGGGCATGCCCGCCTGCATGGTGTGATCGCCATCTACGATGCTCTTGTACATCTTGGTACGGCCTTCCACGTCATCGGACTTGACCGTGAGCATCTCCTGGAGGGTGTAGGCAGCGCCGTACGCCTCGAGGGCCCAGACCTCCATCTCACCGAAGCGCTGACCACCAAACTGCGCCTTACCACCCAGCGGCTGCTGCGTGACGAGGGAGTAGGAGCCGGTCGAACGCGCATGCATCTTGTCATCCACCAGGTGGTTGAGCTTGAGCATGTACATGTAACCGACGGTCACCTTGCGATCGAACTTCTCGCCGGTGCGGCCATCGTAGAGGTCCATCTGTCCGGAATCAGGGATACCGGCCAGCGTGAGCAACTGCTTGATCTCGTGTTCCTTGGCGCCATCGAAGACCGGCGTTGCCATCGGCACGCCCTTCTTCAGGTTGTGCGCCATGGTGATGATTTCATCATCGCTGAGCACGGAGAGGTCTTCCTGGCGACCGCCGACGGTGTTGTACACCTTGTCGAGGAATTCGCGGATCTGCTTGACCTGCTCGGCACGCTCTTCGCGCAGCATGTGCTCGATCTTCACGCCCAGACCACGCGCGGCCATGCCGAGGTGGGTCTCGAGGATCTGACCGACGTTCATGCGCGACGGAACACCCAGCGGGTTCAGCACGACGTCAACCGACTCGCCATTGCCATCGAACGGCATGTCTTCGACCGGCATGATCGCGGAAATGACACCCTTGTTACCGTGACGACCGGCCATCTTGTCACCCGGCTGGATACGACGCTTCACGGCGACGTATACCTTGACGATCTTGAGCACGCCCGGTGCCAGATCATCGCCCTGGGTGAGCTTGCGCTTCTTGTCTTCGAAGCGTTCGTCCATCTCGCGACGACGGATCTCGAGCTGCTCATCGGCCTGAGCCAGCAGTTCGTTGAGAGATTCGTCCTGCAGACGCAGCTTGAACCACTCCTGGCGCGGCAGTGCTTCCAGGTAGTCATCGGTCAGCACGTCGCCCTTCTTGAGCTTCGGACCACCGTTGACGGCCTGACCGACCAGGTTGCGCTGCATACGCTCGAAGGTCGCCTCTTCCGCGATGCGGTAGGTTTCCTGCAGGTCCTTGCGGACCTCGGCCAGCTGCATCTGCTCGATGGAGAGCGCACGCTGATCCTTCTCGACGCCGTCACGGGTGAAGACCTGAACGTCGATGACGGTGGCCTTCATGCCGGTCGGGGCACGCAGAGAGGTGTCCTTAACGTCGGACGCCTTCTCGCCGAAGATGGCACGCAACAGCTTCTCTTCCGGCGTCAGCTGGGTCTCGCCCTTCGGCGTGACCTTGCCGACCAGGATGTCGCCCGGGTTCAGCTCGGCACCGATGTAGACGACACCGGACTCATCCAGCTTGGAGAGTGCGGATTCGCCGACATTCGGGATATCGGAAGTGATTTCTTCCGGCCCGAGCTTGGTGTCACGCGCGACACAGGTCAGTTCCTGGATATGGATGGTGGTGAAGCGATCTTCCTGCACCACACGCTCCGAGAACAGGATGGAATCCTCGAAGTTGAAGCCGTTCCAGGGCATGAACGCCAGACGCATGTTCTGACCCAGGGCCAGATCACCCATGTCGACGGACGGGCCGTCGGCCAGGATGTCGCCGATGGCGACTTCGTCGCCAGGGCGCACGATCGGGCGCTGGTTCTGACAGGTATTCTGGTTCGAGCGCACGTACTTGGTCAGGTTGTAGATATCAACGCCGGCTTCACCGCCGATGATCTCTTCTTCCCGCACACGTACGACGATGCGCTTGGCATCGACGGAATCGATGACGCCGCCACGACGTGCCACGGCGCAGACGCCGGAGTCACGCGCCACGAAGCGCTCCATGCCGGTACCGACCAGCGGCTTGTCAGCCTTCAGAGTCGGAACGGCCTGACGCTGCATGTTCGCACCCATCAAGGCGCGGTTGGCATCATCGTGCTCGAGGAACGGGATCAGTGCGGCAGCGACAGAGACGACCTGACGCGGAGACACGTCCATCATGGTGACCTTTTCCGGCGCCATGAAGGTGGTCTCGCCACGGTGACGAACCTGAACCAGGTCGTCGACCAGACGGCCGTTCTCGTCGACGGTCGCGGAGGCCTGGGCGATGATGAAATCGCCTTCCTCGATCGCGGACAGATCGACGACATCGTCGGTGACCTGACAATCCACGACCTTGCGGTACGGCGTCTCGAGGAAGCCATAGCTGTTGGTCTTGGAGTAGGTCGCCAGCGAGTTGATCAGACCGATGTTCGGGCCTTCCGGCGTTTCGATCGGGCACAGACGGCCGTAGTGCGTGGCGTGAACGTCACGAACTTCGAAGCCGGCGCGCTCACGGGTCAGACCACCCGGGCCAAGCGCGGAGACACGGCGCTTGTGCGTCACTTCGGACAGCGGGTTGTTCTGATCCATGAACTGGGAGAGCTGGCTGGAACCGAAGAATTCCTTCACCGCCGCCGCAACCGGCTTGGCGTTGATGAGATCCTGCGGCATCAGGCCTTCGCTCTCGGCCATGGACAGACGCTCCTTGACCGCACGCTCGACGCGGACCAGGCCGACACGGAACTGGTTTTCCGCCATTTCGCCCACAGAGCGAATACGACGGTTACCCAGGTGGTCGATGTCATCGACATCGCCATTGCCGTTACGGATGCTGATCAGCTCCTTCATGACGGTCAGGATATCGTCCTGATCGAGCACGCCGCTGCCGGTATCGCTTTCGCGACGCAGGCGACGGTTGAACTTCATGCGGCCCACGCCCGACAGGTCGTAGCGGTCTTCGCTGAAGAACAGGTTCTGGAACAGTGACTCTGCTGCATCCTTGGTGGGCGGCTCGCCCGGACGCATCATGCGGTAGATCTCGACCAACGCCTCGAGCTGGTTACGCGTGGTATCCAGTTTCAGGGTATCGGACACGAACGGACCGCAATCCAGGTCGTTGGTGTAGATGACTTCGAACTGGGTGATCTTGGCCTGAGCCATCTTCTCCAGCAGTTCCGGAGTGATCTCGCTGTTGCTTTCGCAGACCAGCTCACCAGTGGCCGGATCGATCTGATCCTTGGCCAGCACCTTGCCGTACAGGTAGTCCATCGGCACTTCGAGACGCTCGAGGCCGGAGGCTTCCATCTGACGGACGTGCTTCTGTGTAATACGACGACCTTCCTCCACGATCACGCTACCGTCGGCATCCTTGATGTCGAAGGCGGCGGTCTCGCCACGCAGACGTGCCGGCACCAGCTCAACGGAGAAGCCGCTGCGCTCGATGTGGTACATCGTGGTGTCGAAGAACGTACCGAGAATCTCTTCGCTGGTCATGCCCATGGCACGCAGCAGAACGGAAGCCGGCAGCTTGCGACGACGGTCGATACGGACGTAGACGTTGTCCTTCGGATCAAACTCGAAGTCCAACCAGGAACCGCGGTAAGGAATCACACGTGCGGAGTACAGCAGCTTGCCGGACGAGTGGCTCTTGCCCTTGTCGTGGTCGAAGAACACACCCGGCGAGCGGTGCAGCTGTGACACGATGACACGTTCGGTACCATTGATGACGAAGGTACCGTTCTCTGTCATCAGGGGGATTTCCCCCATGTAGACTTCCTGCTCCTTGATGTCCTTGATCGCCTTGTTCGACGATTCCTTGTCATAGATCATCAGGCGCACTTTCACGCGCAGCGGTGCAGAGTAAGTGACTCCGCGCAGCTGACATTCCTTGACGTCGAACGCCGGCGTACCGAAGCGGTAGCTGACATACTCGAGCGCTGCGTTGCCAGAGAAGCTGGCAATCGGGAACACGGACTTGAAGGCAGCGTGAAGGCCGACTTCCAGGCGCTGTTCTGGCGCCCTGTCCTGCTGGAGAAAGTCGTGGTAGGAATCAAGCTGGATGGCCAGCAGGTAAGGCACATCCATCACTTGGGGCAGTTTGCCAAAATCCTTGCGGATGCGTTTTTTCTCAGTGTATGAGTAAGCCATCTGTATTCCCCAGCTTGTTCACCTTGGGTGACCGATGCGTGGTCGGCTCATCCCTGATGGCGCGGCGATGTCCATCAGGCGCGGACGGCAAGCCTCCCTTGCGGGCTGGCTCGCCGTCATAATTCGTCTTGCAACAGAAAAAGGCTGGTGGCGGAGTCCGCCACCAGCCAGGAAGCTTACGCAGCGTGCGCAGCCTGGAACACGAGTTACTTGAGTTCCACGGACGCGCCAGCTTCTTCCAGCTTCTTCTTCGCTTCTTCAGCGTCTTCCTTGCTCACGCCTTCTTTCAGGGTGGCCGGAGCGCCGTCGACAGCTGCCTTGGCTTCTTTCAGACCCAGGCCAGTCAGTTCACGAACAGCCTTGATGACGTTGACTTTCTTGTCACCAGCAGCAGTCAGAACGATGTCGAACTCGGTCTGTTCTTCAGCGGCTTCACCAGCAGCGGCCGGGCCAGCGACGACGGCGGCAGCGGCGGAAACGCCGAACTTCTCTTCCATTGCTTCGATCAGCTCAGCCACTTCCATGACGGTCATGTCAGCGACGGCGTTGATGATGTCTTCTTTGGTCAGTGCCATTTTAGCAATCCTAAACTTTGCGGAGCAAAGATGCTCGGTCAAACGGAAATCGATTCAGGCTGCACGAGACAGCCAGGAGGTCAAAGCGCTGCTTACGCGGCGGCTTCGGCTTCCTTCTGATCGCGCAGTGCTGCGATAGTACGGACCAGCTTGCCTGCAGAAGCTTCCTTCATGACAGACAGCAGCTTGGACAGTGCTTCATCGCGGGTCGGCAGAGATGCCAGACGGTCGATATTCGCCGCCGGGATGAACTCGCCTTCGTAGGCCAATGCCTTGACTTCGAACGCCTCGACCTTCTTGGCAAATTCCTTGAACAGACGAGCGCCAGCGCCCGGGTGTTCCATGGAGAATGCAAGCAGAGTCGGGCCGACGAAGGACTCGTTCAGCACCTCATAAGAGGTACCGGACAGCGCACGACGAGCCAGAGTGTTGCGAACAACACGCAGCTGGACGCCCGCTTCGCGGCACTGTTTGCGCAATTCGGTCATTGCACCAACAGTTACACCACGAGAGTCGGCAGCGACTACGGAGAGAGCACCCTTGGCGGTTTCGCTGACCTCAGCAACAATTGCCTTCTTGTCTTCGAGACCTAAAGCCACGGTGTTGACTCCATTTCGTGCCGGGGAACGAATTCCCCAGTGGTTTACCATCTCTCTCACCAGAACTGCGCGGGAGAGTCTTGGAGGATGGCTGCCACCAGCAGGGCTGGGACACCATCTGCGCAGGCTACGCGCAATGCAAGCATCGCGGCGCGATTAAGCCGGCCCCGTCACCGAGGTGACAAGGCCAGCGCCTGCGGTCTTTGACGGCGCCCCGCGGCTGAGCACGGGGACCGCAAAGTGAAACATTCTGAGACTGCCTTACGCGTACTTGGCGTGATCGACAGTCAGACCCGGGCCCATGGTGCTGGACAGGGTGATCTTCTTCAGGTAGATACCCTTGGAAGTGCTCGGCTTCAGCTTCTTGACTTCGGCCACCAGGGCGTCAATGTTACCCTGAATGGAGTCAGCACTGAAGTCGATCTTGCCGATACCGGCGTGAATGATGCCGTTCTTGTCAGTACGGAAACGCACCTGACCAGCCTTGGCATTCTTCACGGCAGTCGCGACGTCAGGCGTCACGGTACCGACTTTCGGGTTCGGCATCAGGCCGCGCGGACCGAGGATCTGGCCCAGCTGACCGACAACGCGCATGGCATCCGGAGAAGCGATGACGACGTCGAAGTCCATCACGCCTTTCTTGACCTGTTCTGCCAGGTCATCCATGCCGATCACGTCTGCACCGGCTTCCTTCGCTGCTTCAGCGTTGGCGCCCTGGGTGAAGACAGCGACGCGCACTTCGTTACCGGTGCCATTCGGCATCACGGTAGCGCCGCGAACGACCTGATCGGATTTACGCGGATCAACACCCAGGTTCAGAGAGACTTCGATGGTCTCCTTGAACTTGACGGTGGACAGCTCGGACAGCAGAGCAACAGCTTCTTCGACGCTGTAGACCTTGCCGGATTCAACTTTCGCGTTGATCGCCTGGGCGCGCTTTGAAATCTTGGCCATGATCAAAGACCCTCCACGTTCAGGCCCATGCTACGGGCAGTACCGGCGATGGTGCGAACAGCAGCGTCCAGATTGGAAGCTGTCAGGTCCGGTTCCTTGGTGGTCGCGATCTCTTCGAGCTGAGCGCGAGTCACGGTACCGACCTTCTTCTTGTTCGGCTCGCCAGAACCGGACTTCAGACCAGCCGCTTTCAGCAGCAGGACGGCCGCAGGCGGCGTCTTGGTGACGAAAGTGAAGCTACGGTCGGAGTAGACAGTGATGACCACGGGAGTCGGGAGACCCGGCTCGACGTTCTGGGTAGCGGCGTTGAACGCTTTACAGAACTCCATGATGTTGACACCGTGCTGACCGAGGGCAGGACCCACGGGCGGGCTCGGGTTAGCTTTACCGGCTGCAACCTGCAGCTTGATGTAAGCCTGTACTTTCTTGGCCATGATAGGACTCCAGTATGGGTGGTAGCGCCTTGCGGCTCCCCGTAAAACCGGGCCGCCTCAGGCGACCCGTCGTGTTGCCGTGATGCTCGTGTTCAAACAGGTGAGATGATGATCCTGAGATCAGTCCTTCTCGACCTGGGAGAACTCGAGCTCCACCGGCGTAGCACGCCCGAAGATCAGCACACTGACCTGCAGACGGCTCTTTTCGTAATTCACTTCTTCGACTACGCCATTGAAGTCCGCGAACGGACCATCAGTGACACGCACCGTTTCACCCGGCTCGAAGAGAGTCTTCGGACGCGGCTTGTCGGTGCCATCCTGAACGCGACGCAGCATGGCGTCGGCTTCTTTCTGGGTAATCGCTGCCGGCTTCTCCGGGGTTCCGCCAATGAACCCCATGACGCGCGGGGTTTCATTCACCAGGTGCCAGGACTGATCATTCATGTCCATCTCGACCAGCACGTAGCCCGGGTAGAACTTGCGCTCGCTCTTGCGGCGCTTGCCGTCACGCATTTCGACGATTTCTTCGACCGGCACGAGAATCTCACCGAAGTGATCTTCCATGGCGTAAAGCTTCACACGCTCGTTGAGCGAACGCATGACCTGCTTTTCGAAACCGGAATAGGCGTGTATGACATACCAACGCTTGGACATGGAAACTCCGTTAACTGACGATGCCGGACATCAGCCAGCCGAGGGTGGTATCGATGAGCCATAGCAACAGGCCCACGATAAGCACGGCACCCAGCACGATGGCAGTTGTCTGGACAGTTTCCTGTCGGGTCGGCCAAACGACGCGCTGGATCTCGCGGCGCGCACTACTTGCCAGCTCGACAACATCACGACCTTTGTTGGTCGTGATCGCCAGAGCAGCCGCTGCAACACCAAGCACGACGACGCCAAGCACGCGATAAAGCAGCGCTTGGTCAGCAAAATAGGCGTTGCCAGCAACAGCCAGCACAAGAAGAATGACAACGACCGACCACTTGAACCCGTCGTGGCGCGCTTCCTGCACCTCGGCGTTCTGTTTCATCAAAGAGACTCCTCAAGGGTGCAGCGATCGCTAGAATCGAGAATCGGTAAGAAGTCGAATACCATCCTGGGGAAGGATGGCAGGCCAGGAGGGAATCGAACCCCCAACCTGCGGTTTTGGAGACCGCTGCTCTGCCAATTGAGCTACTGGCCTGTAACACTTGCGTGTTCCAGAGACTAAAAACAAGGCTGAATGAACAGCGGGCGCCATCATAGCTGAGACAACCCAAACTGACAAGCCTTATCTTTGACCGCGACCTGGGAGGTCGTCGGAAACGAAAAAGACGAGCCAAACTGCGACTCGCCTTTCCGTTGTATGGAGCTCGTGGGCGGATTTGAACCGCCGACCTCACCCTTACCAAGGGTGTGCTCTACCCCTGAGCTACACGAGCAAAACCTTTGCGCAATCTCGACTGGCGAGATGAACTGGAGCGGGCAGCGGGAATCGAACCCGCGTCATCAGCTTGGAAGGCTGAGGTTCTACCATTAAACTATGCCCGCTTTCCAACTCTTGCTGCCCTGATGCACGCGGCATCATAAGCGAATCTGGTGGTGGGGGAAGGATTCGAACCTTCGAAGCTTTCGCGGCAGATTTACAGTCTGCTCCCTTTGGCCACTCGGGAACCCCACCATCTGTGACGACGAATCTTACGCCGCTTGGGATACGCTGTCAAGTGCTTGATTTCATTCTACTTCAAGCGCTTGAGGGAATGTATCGCCTCAGAACGGGACGTAGTATGTCAAAGCATCTGGGTGAGCGCAAGCCCTGAGCGAAGTTTTTCTAGATCAGGCACTCGCGGCTGGTCGGGCGCACCTGACAGGCGCCCTGCCCGCTCGGCAGCGGTCAATGGATACAGCGCCTCCAGGCCGGCATACACCATGTCTGGCCACAGCGCATGCGGCACCCGCAGACCGCGCGCCACCACCCGCGCGTCACCGCCGGTCAGCAGTAGCGGCAAGGCTACCCCTTCACGATCGCAGACCTCGGCATAGAGACGATTGACCGCGCTGACGGCCGCCATGTAGATGCCGTGATTGACGGCCTCTACCGTATTGCGACCCGGCGCGAGCAACGTATCCACCTCGGTATCCGGGTCGATGGCCACATTGCGCGTGCCCAGCTTGAGGCTTTCCTTCATCAGACGCAGCCCCGGGAGAATATAGCCCCCCAGATGCTTGCCACCCGGCAGCACGAAATCCACCGTGATCGCGCTACCGCAATCGACGCTGCAACAGCCCCCGGTGAGGTGATGGCCGGCGAGTGCGCCCAACCAGCGATCGACGCCCAGCCGTTGCGGCTCTTCATAGCCGCAGGTGACGCCCAGCGCCTCCCGCGTCGAGTGCGCGACATGCACGACGCCGACCTGCTTGCGCAGCAACTCCACCGTCTCATCCAGCACCTGCTTGCGCGCCACGCTGGAGATACGCACGGCCGTGACGACATCCAGGTCAGGAATGTCCGCGCCCGGCCGCCACTCCTCTCGCGTCCAGACGGCGCCGCGCGAGCGGATCTCGCTGGAAACGGTGTCCTTGAGACGCCATTTTGACAAGGTGTTGCCGATATCAAGATCCAGAATCATGAGACGGCGCGCAGACTGATCTCGCCACCGGCGAGAGTGATGGTTTCGCCATTCATGCGCACCTCAAGATTTCCATTGATATCGACACCTTCTGCCACGGCTTCTTCTCGTCTGTCTCCGCGCAGAATCACCACATCACGCCCCTTGAAGGCATTGCGCTCATTCCAGCGCGCCTGCCATCCGGCAAAGCCCTGCGACTCGAACTCGGGCAACAGTGCCAGCAATGACTCCATCAGACGCGCGGCATAGCGATTGCGTGAAGCACCGGGAATGATGTCACGTACCGCAGCCACCGGTTGAGTGATCGCCTCGCGTCGGGAGGCCGGCAACTCGATGTTCATGCCGATACCGATGACGACATCACAGGGACCGGACACATCCCCTGTGACCTCGACCAGGATACCGGCGATCTTGGGTTGATCCTTCTGTATCTGCAGCAGGACATCGTTGGGCCACTTGAGGCGCGCGGGCAGGCCATCGGCCTCGAGCACCTCCGCCACCGCCACGCCGATCGCCAGACTCAGGCCCTCAAGCGATGCGGCGCCTGATTCGAAGCGCCAGCCAAGCGAGAAGACCAGGCTGCGGCCCCAGGGAGTCTCCCACTCACGCCCACGACGGCCACGCCCAGCCGATTGCACCTCCGCCAGACAGACCTCGGCATGGCCGGCTCCCTGACGAAAGCGCTCGCGGATGAAGGTATTGGTCGAGTCCACCGACTCCTCGACGAACAGGCGCGTCAGGTGTTTGCGAGTCTCGCGCGGCAGCGCCTCGATGATCTGTTGACCATCGAGCAACTCGATGGGGTTGGCCAGTCGATAGCCAAGCCCCTTGATGGCTTCCAGCGGAATGTCGAGCGCCTCAAGTTTCTTGAGCTGCTTCCAGACCGCCGTACGCGACACCCCGAGCTCTTCGCCCAGGGCCTCTCCGGAGTGGTAGCCACCATCTCCAAGCAGACGAATGAGATCACGGATGGTCATGCGGAGGCCTGTCCCTGTGCAAAAGCGCACATTCTATCGGATTCATGGGCTTGCGAGCCAAGAACAACGACCAAAGATAACGCTCTTTTCGTCAATTCCGCTCCCCGGCACGCATTCCCGCCCCCGCCAGGCGATTGAACAAGGCGGAAAGCAGCATCAGGACACTGCCCAGTCCCAGCCATGAACCTACTCGCCACAGCCCCTCCAGGGTGGCGGTATCCCACACCCCCACCTTGATCACGGTGAGGATCAGAATGCCCTGTCCGATACGCTGCCAGTGTTGCTGCCCCACCTTGGCACCACTCACGACCAGGGCCGCCGCGACGACCAGCATCAGCACACTGTAGGCATATAGCTCCGCCTGCTCGATGCCCTGCCATAGCCCCAGCCCAGCGCCATGCCAGCAGTGACGCAAGTTGAGCGCCAACCACAATCCGGCTGACAGCAGACCGAGCACTTCACTTAGCCCGCGTATTCGTGAGCGTGTCGCGGCGCTTCCCGCATCCACGTCCGGTGCGCGCCTGGATGTCATGCGCCAGAGCATAGCGGCGCCGAGTGCAGGCAGGCCGTAGGCCGGCAGAAGCCAATTGACCAGCGGCCAGCTCCCGACATCCCCCGGGTGCCAGAGCGGATTGAAGATGCCCAGCACGCCGACACTCCAGAGAATCACAGCCGCTCCGCCGACCACCAGTGCCAGCACGCGATAAAGCTGCGTCCCTGCCCGCGCCTCAGCACCGTCGCTACGAGCACGCCAGGCATAGCTTGCCGCCACCCCGGCCAGCGCCAACACCTGCAGGGAAAGCTCCGCCAGGGTGAGGCTGCCCTCGAAGGGCTTTCCACCGGTCAACACATAACGGATTTCCATCACCAGCGTCGCGACGGCAAGCTGGACAACGGCACCCTCCAGCCAACGCTGTGTCCGCGGACGGTGGCGCATGCCGAGACTGGTCATGGCAACACAGGCCAATACCGGCAGCAGTATCTGCAGTGGCCAGTGCGCAATACCGGCATAGTCGTCATGCGCCATGCCATACATCAAGCGAGCCACGACACCCCACGCCAGCAAGCGTGACAGCTCAGCAAACACGGAGCGCCCCGCGGTATGCCCCTCGCGATACCAGCGCCATTCACAAGCGGTCAAACCCAATAGTTGCAGCGCCAGCGCCAGGGTCAGAGATGGCCCCTCCAGCACTGCCACCAGGGCAAGGAATATTCCGGCCTGCGCCGGCAGCCACAGTCCTGCGGCAAGCTGAGCGCCTTCACGCGCCTGGAAACGCATGGCACCTGCCCAGCACACCAGCCCCCAGATCAATGGCGGCAGCCCTGTGTTGACCAGTCCTGTGTTGATCAGCCTCCCTGCATCGCTCGCCCCGCTCGTCCATGGCATGACGTCCTGCCAGAGCATCAGGGCCCACGCCAGCAGCGGCACCATGGTCGCCAATGCCCACCAACAGGCTGCAAGCGACCTCTCTGCTCTTTCACCCGCATCATGACGCGGTCGCCAACGCGCCAGCGACAACAGGCCGACACTCAGTATCAGCGGGCTGATCATCGCGCTGCTCGACAGCGGTGCCGTCAAAGCAAGCCCCCACACCAGCAACCAGAGTCCGTTGCCAGCAACCACCATCGACCACAGCACCGCATGGCGGCGACTAGACCAGGCAATCACCAGCATCGGCATGAGGCTAGCCAGCCACCCCCGATGCCACAGGGACACACCGGAGCCGGCCATATCGGAAGGCGCCACCAATGAGTCAAAGGAGACGCCATGCACGAGACTGCCCAGCCAGGGCAGCCAGAGTCCCAGCACGACGCTCACTGAGACAAGCCCCCCGGCGAGCCAGTGCCGACGCAGGTCAAGAGATGCGCGCCAGGGCAACCAGGTCGCAAGTGAGGTCTTCGACTGTCGCTCATCCTTTTCTGCGGCGCCCGTGGATGGCTCCCACACCTCCCCCCACAGATACCCCAACGCCAGCACGGCCAGCCAGACACCACCCACCCAGGGCAACAGCCCCACCAGCAATGTCGCGCCAGAAGAGATGCCGAAGGGCATCAACAACAACCACCAGGCGAGCGCTCCCACCAGACCGCCCCAATACAGCCAGCTCACCGCGACCTGGCGGTACAGCACACGACACGCTGCCGCGATCACACCCGCATACCCCAGCAACAGCAAGGTCGAGGCTTCCTGCCACTGCTGGTGAATGGGCAGCGCCAAGGGCAGAGCATATCCGCCCAACATGCCCAATGCTGCCAGCCACGGCCCATGATGCCGCGCACGCTCCAGCATCCACAGACTCAAGGCTGCCAACAGCACGAAGGTGACCGGCATGGACACCAGCGAAAGCAGAAAGTGACCAGCCAGCAGGCTCGCCGCGAGCACCAGACTGCCGGCACCGCTGACGGCGCCGGTCAGGCTCGATGACTGGGACGTACGCAGTCTCAGCCACTCGGCCAATACCGTCATGCTCAGGCCGAACCCGAGACCCAGCGCCAGCCGTACCCCCGGCCCCAGCAAGCCCTGCTCAAGGGAGTACCCGACGAGCAGGATGCCTGCCATCACCAGAGACAAGGCACCCACAAGAATCATCCAGTGTTCCTGAAGGACCGTCAGCAGACGTGACATGCCTCCCGGCAGCACCTCTGATGCCTTGCTTGCAGGGTCTGCGCCCCGGCCCTTCTTGCCTGAACGACTGGAGGCAGCGCCATGCAACAAGCGCTGAAGTAGCCGGTAGGACAGAGAGTGGCCGCCACTGGATGATGCAGTGGCCCGCGAGTCACTGATCGGTGGTGTTGCATCGGCTGCTGCCAGTCCCTCCCGGGGCGGCACTTCGGCAGGCGATTTGTCCACACCCCCTTCTTGCAAGGGGGTGTGCATAACCGGAGCGTCATGAGCAGTAAGCTCGCGAGCAAGCCTGGCCTCCATATCGCGCAGTCGCTGCTCCAGCGCCTTGATGCGCAGCATGCTGAGCCACCCCATCAAGGAACCACCCAGTACCAGCAACGCCATCATGACGCCCACCAACATCAGCTCATCCATCGCCCAGCCCGTCATCGAAGAGTCGTGTTCAGAGACTACGGCATTTTGCCCGGCACCTCATGCTGTCAGTCTCTCAGCACCGTATTTGCACATTGGACGCAAAAAGCCCGACTCCTGGGGGAGCCGGGCTTTCTTTTCCACGCACAAAGAGAACCGCCCCTGCAGCAAGGCTACAGGGGCGGTTCAGTATAAGTGCCTGACGATGACCTACTCTCACATGGAGAAACTCCACACTACCATCGGCGCTAAGCGGTTTCACTTCCGAGTTCGGCATGGGATCGGGTGGTTCACGCTCGCTATGGTCGTCAGGCGAAACGGTGGCATCTTGCGATGCCTGAGTCTCGAGGCTTGTGGCCTCGCGACTCGCAATATGAATCATGCTGACCGATATGTCTCGATCCTGTCGCAATCCCGGAGTTTGCCTGCGCAAACCCCTTGGGTGTTATATGGTCAAGCCTCACGGGCAATTAGTACTGGTTAGCTCAACACATTGCTGTGCTTCCACACCCAGCCTATCAACCTTGTAGTCTTCAAGGGCCCTTCAGGAGGCGCAAGGCCTCAGGGAAGTCTCATCTTGAAGGGGGCTTCCCGCTTAGATGCTTTCAGCGGTTATCCCGTCCGAACGTAGCTACCGGGCAATGCCATTGGCATGACAACCCGAACACCAGAGGTTCGTCCACTCCGGTCCTCTCGTACTAGGAGCAGCTCTTCTCAAACTTCCGACGCCCACGGCAGATAGGGACCGAACTGTCTCACGACGTTCTAAACCCAGCTCGCGTACCACTTTAAATGGCGAACAGCCATACCCTTGGGACCGACTTCAGCCCCAGGATGTGATGAGCCGACATCGAGGTGCCAAACACCGCCGTCGATGTGAACTCTTGGGCGGTATCAGCCTGTTATCCCCGGAGTACCTTTTATCCGTTGAGCGATGGCCCTTCCATACAGAACCACCGGATCACTAGAACCTACTTTCGTACCTGCTCGACGTGTCTGTCTCGCAGTCAAGCACCCTTATGCTCTTGCACTCAATGCACGATTTCCAACCGTGCTGAGGGTACCTTCGTGCTCCTCCGTTACTCTTTAGGAGGAGACCGCCCCAGTCAAACTACCCACCATACACTGTCCTCGATCCGGATAACGGACCTGAGTTAGAACGCCAATGATGTCAGGCTGGTATTTCAAGATTGGCTCCACCGCATCTGGCGACGCGGTTTCAAAGCCTCCCAGCTATCCTACACAGACAACATCAGCATCCAGTGTAAAGCTATAGTAAAGGTTCACGGGGTCTTTCCGTCTAGCCGCGGGTACACAGCATCTTCACTGCGATTTCAATTTCACTGAGTCTCGGGTGGAGACAGCGTGGCCATCATTACGCCATTCGTGCAGGTCGGAACTTACCCGACAAGGAATTTCGCTACCTTAGGACCGTTATAGTTACGGCCGCCGTTTACCGGGGCTTCGATCAAGAGCTTCGCGTGAGCTAACCCCATCAATTAACCTTCCGGCACCGGGCAGGCGTCACACCCTATACGTCCGCTTGCGCGTTTGCAGAGTGCTGTGTTTTTAATAAACAGTTGCAGCCACCTGGTATCTTCGACCGGTAAGAGCTTACGGAGCAAGTCCTTCACTCGAACCGGTGCACCTTCTCCCGAAGTTACGGTGCCATTTTGCCTAGTTCCTTCACCCGAGTTCTCTCAAGCGCCTTGGTATTCTCTACCTGACCACCTGTGTCGGTTTGGGGTACGGTCGCATGTGATCTGAAGCTTAGAGGCTTTTCCTGGAAGCGTGGCATCGATGACTTCCTGACCGTGGTCAGTTCGTCTCGCATCTCGACCTCAGAGGAACCGGATTTGCCTGATTCCTCGGCCTACATGCTTTCACCAGGACAACCAACGCCTGGCTCACCTAGCCTTCTTCGTCCCCCCATCGCAACCACATCCGGTACGGGAATATTAACCCGTTTCCCATCGACTACGCGTTTCCGCCTCGCCTTAGGGGCCGACTCACTCTGCTCCGATTAACGTAGAACAGAAAACCTTGGTCTTCCGGCGGGGGAGTTTTTCACTCCCCTTATCGTTACTCATGTCAGCATTCGCACTCGTGATACCTCCAGCAGACTTCTCAATCCACCTTCATTGGCTTACACGACGCTCCTCTACCGCTCATCCAGAGGATGAACCCGTAGCTTCGGTACCTGATTTAGCCCCGTTATATCTTCCGCGCAGGCCGACTCGACTAGTGAGCTATTACGCTTTCTTTAAAGGATGGCTGCTTCTAAGCCAACCTCCTAGCTGTCTGAGCCTTCCCACATCGTTTCCCACTTAATCAGGATTTTGGGACCTTAGCTGACGGTCTGGGTTGTTTCCCTTTTCACAACGGACGTTAGCACCCGCTGTGTGTCTCCCACGCTGCACTCACTGGTATTCGGAGTTTGCCTCGGGTTGGTAAGTCGGGATGACCCCCTAGCCGAAACAGTGCTCTACCCCCAGCGGTGATACGTGAGGCGCTACCTAAATAGCTTTCGAGGAGAACCAGCTATCTCCGGGCTTGATTAGCCTTTCACTCCGATCCACAGCTCATCCCAGCATTTTTCAACATACTTGGGTTCGGGCCTCCAATTGATGTTACTCAATCTTCACCCTGGCCATGGATAGATCGCCCGGTTTCGGGTCTATACCCTGCGACTGGTCGCCCAGTTAAGACTCGGTTTCCCTACGCCTCCCCTATACGGTTAAGCTCGCCACAGAATATAAGTCGCTGACCCATTATACAAAAGGTACGCGGTCACACCACGAAGGTGCTCCCACTGCTTGTACGCATACGGTTTCAGGATCTATTTCACTCCCCTCGCCGGGGTTCTTTTCGCCTTTCCCTCACGGTACTGGTTCACTATCGGTCAGCCAGGAGTATTTAGCCTTGGAGGATGGTCCCCCCATGTTCAGTCAAGGTTTCTCGTGCCCCGACCTACTCGATTTCACGTGACTCAGACTTCGACTACGGGACTATCACCCTGTATCGTCAAGCTTCCCAGCTTGTTCGTCTGTCAGTTGTCACGCTTAAGGGCTGGTCCCCGTTCGCTCGCCGCTACTTGGGGAATCTCGGTTGATTTCTTTTCCTCCGGGTACTTAGATGTTTCAGTTCCCCGGGTTTGCCTCTATAGGTTATGTATTGGCCTATAGATACTCACCTGATGGTGAGTGGGTTTCCCCATTCGGAAATCGTTGGGTCGCAGGGTATTTGCCACCTCGCCAACGCTTATCGCAGGCTATCACGTCCTTCATCGCCTCTGGCTGCCAAGGCATCCACCGTATGCGCTTAATCGCTTGACCATATAACCCCAAGGGGTCTGTCAAGGATTACGAATCTGTCGGACCTCTCCGACATATCGTTTTGATAGACATGCGCTTGGCGCACACATCTATCGTCAGCATGATTCACATTGTTAAAGAGCGGCTGTTCAGAGAACAGTGAGAAGCGCGCTCTGATGAGCACGCTTGCCACTGCCGGCTAAGCCAGCAATAAGATCAGGTAATTCGTTGTGAGCACTTGCCGCGAGCAGTAGACAGTGTCGATAAGGAGGTGATCCAGCCCCAGGTTCCCCTAGGGCTACCTTGTTACGACTTCACCCCAGTCATGAACCACACCGTGGTGATCGCCCTCCCGAAGGTTAGGCTAACCACTTCTGGTGCAGTCCACTCCCATGGTGTGACGGGCGGTGTGTACAAGGCCCGGGAACGTATTCACCGTGGCATTCTGATCCACGATTACTAGCGATTCCGACTTCATGGAGTCGAGTTGCAGACTCCAATCCGGACTGAGGCAAGCTTTATGGGATTGGCTCCACTTCGCAGTATTGCAACCCTTTGTACTTGCCATTGTAGCACGTGTGTAGCCCTACCCGTAAGGGCCATGATGACTTGACGTCGTCCCCACCTTCCTCCGGTTTGTCACCGGCAGTCTCCTTAGAGTTCCCGACATTACTCGCTGGCAAATAAGGATAGGGGTTGCGCTCGTTACGGGACTTAACCCAACATTTCACAACACGAGCTGACGACAGCCATGCAGCACCTGTCTCAGAGTTCCCGAAGGCACCAATCCATCTCTGGAAAGTCCTCTGGATGTCAAGGGTAGGTAAGGTTCTTCGCGTTGCATCGAATTAAACCACATGCTCCACCGCTTGTGCGGGCCCCCGTCAATTCATTTGAGTTTTAACCTTGCGGCCGTACTCCCCAGGCGGTCAACTTATTGCGTTAGCTGCGCCACTAAGTCCTCAAGGGACCCAACGGCTAGTTGACATCGTTTACGGCGTGGACTACCAGGGTATCTAATCCTGTTTGCTACCCACGCTTTCGCACCTCAGTGTCAGTGTCAGTCCAGAAGGCCGCCTTCGCCACTGGTATTCCTCCCGATCTCTACGCATTTCACCGCTACACCGGGAATTCTACCTTCCTCTCCTGCACTCTAGCCAAGCAGTTCCAGATGCCGTTCCCAGGTTGAGCCCGGGGCTTTCACACCTGGCTGACTTAGCCACCTACGCGCGCTTTACGCCCAGTAATTCCGATTAACGCTTGCACCCTCCGTATTACCGCGGCTGCTGGCACGGAGTTAGCCGGTGCTTCTTCTGCGAGTGATGTCTTTCCTCGGGAGTATTAATCCCAAGGCGTTCTTCCTCGCTGAAAGTGCTTTACAACCCGAAGGCCTTCTTCACACACGCGGCATGGCTGGATCAGGCTTTCGCCCATTGTCCAATATTCCCCACTGCTGCCTCCCGTAGGAGTCTGGGCCGTGTCTCAGTCCCAGTGTGGCTGATCATCCTCTCAGACCAGCTACGGATCGTCGCCTTGGTGAGCCATTACCTCACCAACAAGCTAATCCGACATGGGCTCATCCGATAGCGCAAGGTCCGAAGATCCCCTGCTTTCTCCCGTAGGACGTATGCGGTATTAGCCTGAGTTTCCCCAGGTTGTCCCCCACTATCGGGCAGATTCCCATGCATTACTCACCCGTCCGCCGCTCGACGCCTCCTAGCAAGCTAGGATCGTTTCCGCTCGACTTGCATGTGTTAAGCCTGCCGCCAGCGTTCAATCTGAGCCATGATCAAACTCTTCAGTTGAAAGCTTGATAGTCTGTTAAGCAGACCAAACTTGGTTCAGAGTCAAACTTCTCGTGAGAGGCTTGCTCCGATATTTGGTGACCTTGTCACCACTCATCGGCAAGCGCTCACACGAATTACCTGATCAAATTTTTAAAGAGCGTCGCTGTTAAGCGAGGAGGCATATTCTACCCGGAACGCTTGAGAAGTCAAGCACTTGATGATGAGTCAGTCGACTGCCTCTAAGCATCATCAAGCGGTGAGGAGCGTTGCTCGATCACCTGTTCCGTAAGGAGTGCGGCGTATTCTAGCGAATCGCCCGGGATTGTCAACCGATGATATCGAAGCGGACCTCAAAAACATCAAGCAAAACAATCACCTGCAAACCTCTTTCACCGCTGGTAACGCCATGCGTCCCCGGCAGCGGATGCGTACTTTACGCACGAACCGCCGTGAGGGCAAGGGCTTTTTGAAGATCAGGCCAGATTTCGCCTTCACACCCCTGATTCTGGCACCTGGAGCACTCCAGCCAGCCGATCTCTGGCAACAAGGCTCGTTTTTAGCACCCTTTTCTTCACCTGGCGGCGCACGGAAAAAAACCCAGTCTTGCGCATAAAAAACATCCTGAATGACACCACTCCCAACCCAGACATGATGCAAATGAGCATCCCTCTGATGAACTCCGACGCTGACAGACCCATGCGAGGTGCCTCAAACCGCACAAAAAACGCCTCCACAACAAAAGCTGCAGGGGCGATGCTTGGCAAAACCAGGCATAAAGAAAAAGCGCACATCATTTTTCATCAATGACAGAACTATCACAGCACGATGATGAGCCAAAGACTTTCTTCTTGCGCAGCCAGGGGAAGCTTATCTCTCGCCCACAGCTATTTCGCATCCAGGACTCCCTGCGCAAATTTTTCCTGAGCACAACTTTTCTCACCACAAAGAGAACCGCCCCTGCAGCAAGGCTACAGGGGCGGTTCGGGATAAGTGCCTGACGATGACCTACTCTCACATGGAGAAACTCCACACTACCATCGGCGCTAAGCGGTTTCACTTCCGAGTTCGGCATGGGATCGGGTGGTTCACGCTCGCTATGGTCGTCAGGCGAAACGGTGGCATCTTGCGATGCCTGAGTCCCGAGGCTTTTGGCCTCGCGACTCGCAATATGAATCATGCTGACCGATATGTCTCGATCCTGTCGCAATCCCGGCGTTTGCCTGCGCAAACCCCTTGGGTGTTATATGGTCAAGCCTCACGGGCAATTAGTACTGGTTAGCTCAACACATTGCTGTGCTTCCACACCCAGCCTATCAACCTTGTAGTCTTCAAGGGCCCTTCAGGAGGCGCAAGGCCTCAGGGAAGTCTCATCTTGAAGGGGGCTTCCCGCTTAGATGCTTTCAGCGGTTATCCCGTCCGAACGTAGCTACCGGGCAATGCCATTGGCATGACAACCCGAACACCAGAGGTTCGTCCACTCCGGTCCTCTCGTACTAGGAGCAGCTCTTCTCAAACTTCCGACGCCCACGGCAGATAGGGACCGAACTGTCTCACGACGTTCTAAACCCAGCTCGCGTACCACTTTAAATGGCGAACAGCCATACCCTTGGGACCGACTTCAGCCCCAGGATGTGATGAGCCGACATCGAGGTGCCAAACACCGCCGTCGATGTGAACTCTTGGGCGGTATCAGCCTGTTATCCCCGGAGTACCTTTTATCCGTTGAGCGATGGCCCTTCCATACAGAACCACCGGATCACTAGAACCTACTTTCGTACCTGCTCGACGTGTCTGTCTCGCAGTCAAGCACCCTTATGCTCTTGCACTCAATGCACGATTTCCAACCGTGCTGAGGGTACCTTCGTGCTCCTCCGTTACTCTTTAGGAGGAGACCGCCCCAGTCAAACTACCCACCATACACTGTCCTCGATCCGGATAACGGACCTGAGTTAGAACGCCAATGATGTCAGGCTGGTATTTCAAGATTGGCTCCACCGCATCTGGCGACGCGGTTTCAAAGCCTCCCAGCTATCCTACACAGACAACATCAGCATCCAGTGTAAAGCTATAGTAAAGGTTCACGGGGTCTTTCCGTCTAGCCGCGGGTACACAGCATCTTCACTGCGATTTCAATTTCACTGAGTCTCGGGTGGAGACAGCGTGGCCATCATTACGCCATTCGTGCAGGTCGGAACTTACCCGACAAGGAATTTCGCTACCTTAGGACCGTTATAGTTACGGCCGCCGTTTACCGGGGCTTCGATCAAGAGCTTCGCGTGAGCTAACCCCATCAATTAACCTTCCGGCACCGGGCAGGCGTCACACCCTATACGTCCGCTTGCGCGTTTGCAGAGTGCTGTGTTTTTAATAAACAGTTGCAGCCACCTGGTATCTTCGACCGGTAAGAGCTTACGGAGCAAGTCCTTCACTCGAACCGGTGCACCTTCTCCCGAAGTTACGGTGCCATTTTGCCTAGTTCCTTCACCCGAGTTCTCTCAAGCGCCTTGGTATTCTCTACCTGACCACCTGTGTCGGTTTGGGGTACGGTCGCATGTGATCTGAAGCTTAGAGGCTTTTCCTGGAAGCGTGGCATCGATGACTTCCTGACCGTGGTCAGTTCGTCTCGCATCTCGACCTCAGAGGAACCGGATTTGCCTGATTCCTCGGCCTACATGCTTTCACCAGGACAACCAACGCCTGGCTCACCTAGCCTTCTTCGTCCCCCCATCGCAACCACATCCGGTACGGGAATATTAACCCGTTTCCCATCGACTACGCGTTTCCGCCTCGCCTTAGGGGCCGACTCACTCTGCTCCGATTAACGTAGAACAGAAAACCTTGGTCTTCCGGCGGGGGAGTTTTTCACTCCCCTTATCGTTACTCATGTCAGCATTCGCACTCGTGATACCTCCAGCAGACTTCTCAATCCACCTTCATTGGCTTACACGACGCTCCTCTACCGCTCATCCAGAGGATGAACCCGTAGCTTCGGTACCTGATTTAGCCCCGTTATATCTTCCGCGCAGGCCGACTCGACTAGTGAGCTATTACGCTTTCTTTAAAGGATGGCTGCTTCTAAGCCAACCTCCTAGCTGTCTGAGCCTTCCCACATCGTTTCCCACTTAATCAGGATTTTGGGACCTTAGCTGACGGTCTGGGTTGTTTCCCTTTTCACAACGGACGTTAGCACCCGCTGTGTGTCTCCCACGCTGCACTCACTGGTATTCGGAGTTTGCCTCGGGTTGGTAAGTCGGGATGACCCCCTAGCCGAAACAGTGCTCTACCCCCAGCGGTGATACGTGAGGCGCTACCTAAATAGCTTTCGAGGAGAACCAGCTATCTCCGGGCTTGATTAGCCTTTCACTCCGATCCACAGCTCATCCCAGCATTTTTCAACATACTTGGGTTCGGGCCTCCAATTGATGTTACTCAATCTTCACCCTGGCCATGGATAGATCGCCCGGTTTCGGGTCTATACCCTGCGACTGGTCGCCCAGTTAAGACTCGGTTTCCCTACGCCTCCCCTATACGGTTAAGCTCGCCACAGAATATAAGTCGCTGACCCATTATACAAAAGGTACGCGGTCACACCACGAAGGTGCTCCCACTGCTTGTACGCATACGGTTTCAGGATCTATTTCACTCCCCTCGCCGGGGTTCTTTTCGCCTTTCCCTCACGGTACTGGTTCACTATCGGTCAGCCAGGAGTATTTAGCCTTGGAGGATGGTCCCCCCATGTTCAGTCAAGGTTTCTCGTGCCCCGACCTACTCGATTTCACGTGACTCAGACTTCGACTACGGGACTATCACCCTGTATCGTCAAGCTTCCCAGCTTGTTCGTCTGTCAGTTGTCACGCTTAAGGGCTGGTCCCCGTTCGCTCGCCGCTACTTGGGGAATCTCGGTTGATTTCTTTTCCTCCGGGTACTTAGATGTTTCAGTTCCCCGGGTTTGCCTCTATAGGTTATGTATTGGCCTATAGATACTCACCTGATGGTGAGTGGGTTTCCCCATTCGGAAATCGTTGGGTCGCAGGGTATTTGCCACCTCGCCAACGCTTATCGCAGGCTATCACGTCCTTCATCGCCTCTGGCTGCCAAGGCATCCACCGTATGCGCTTAATCGCTTGACCATATAACCCCAAGGGGTCTGTCAAGGATTACGAATCTGTCGGACCTCTCCGACATATCGTTTTGATAGACATGCGCTTGGCGCACACATCTATCGTCAGCATGATTCACATTGTTAAAGAGCGGCTGTTCAGAGAACAGTGAGAAGCGCGCTCTGATGAGCACGCTTGCCACTGCCGGCTAAGCCAGCAATAAGATCAGGTAATTCGTTGTGAGCACTTGCCGCGAGCAGTAGACAGTGTCGATAAGGAGGTGATCCAGCCCCAGGTTCCCCTAGGGCTACCTTGTTACGACTTCACCCCAGTCATGAACCACACCGTGGTGATCGCCCTCCCGAAGGTTAGGCTAACCACTTCTGGTGCAGTCCACTCCCATGGTGTGACGGGCGGTGTGTACAAGGCCCGGGAACGTATTCACCGTGGCATTCTGATCCACGATTACTAGCGATTCCGACTTCATGGAGTCGAGTTGCAGACTCCAATCCGGACTGAGGCAAGCTTTATGGGATTGGCTCCACTTCGCAGTATTGCAACCCTTTGTACTTGCCATTGTAGCACGTGTGTAGCCCTACCCGTAAGGGCCATGATGACTTGACGTCGTCCCCACCTTCCTCCGGTTTGTCACCGGCAGTCTCCTTAGAGTTCCCGACATTACTCGCTGGCAAATAAGGATAGGGGTTGCGCTCGTTACGGGACTTAACCCAACATTTCACAACACGAGCTGACGACAGCCATGCAGCACCTGTCTCAGAGTTCCCGAAGGCACCAATCCATCTCTGGAAAGTCCTCTGGATGTCAAGGGTAGGTAAGGTTCTTCGCGTTGCATCGAATTAAACCACATGCTCCACCGCTTGTGCGGGCCCCCGTCAATTCATTTGAGTTTTAACCTTGCGGCCGTACTCCCCAGGCGGTCAACTTATTGCGTTAGCTGCGCCACTAAGTCCTCAAGGGACCCAACGGCTAGTTGACATCGTTTACGGCGTGGACTACCAGGGTATCTAATCCTGTTTGCTACCCACGCTTTCGCACCTCAGTGTCAGTGTCAGTCCAGAAGGCCGCCTTCGCCACTGGTATTCCTCCCGATCTCTACGCATTTCACCGCTACACCGGGAATTCTACCTTCCTCTCCTGCACTCTAGCCAAGCAGTTCCAGATGCCGTTCCCAGGTTGAGCCCGGGGCTTTCACACCTGGCTGACTTAGCCACCTACGCGCGCTTTACGCCCAGTAATTCCGATTAACGCTTGCACCCTCCGTATTACCGCGGCTGCTGGCACGGAGTTAGCCGGTGCTTCTTCTGCGAGTGATGTCTTTCCTCGGGAGTATTAATCCCAAGGCGTTCTTCCTCGCTGAAAGTGCTTTACAACCCGAAGGCCTTCTTCACACACGCGGCATGGCTGGATCAGGCTTTCGCCCATTGTCCAATATTCCCCACTGCTGCCTCCCGTAGGAGTCTGGGCCGTGTCTCAGTCCCAGTGTGGCTGATCATCCTCTCAGACCAGCTACGGATCGTCGCCTTGGTGAGCCATTACCTCACCAACAAGCTAATCCGACATGGGCTCATCCGATAGCGCAAGGTCCGAAGATCCCCTGCTTTCTCCCGTAGGACGTATGCGGTATTAGCCTGAGTTTCCCCAGGTTGTCCCCCACTATCGGGCAGATTCCCATGCATTACTCACCCGTCCGCCGCTCGACGCCTCCTAGCAAGCTAGGATCGTTTCCGCTCGACTTGCATGTGTTAAGCCTGCCGCCAGCGTTCAATCTGAGCCATGATCAAACTCTTCAGTTGAAAGCTTGATAGTCTGTTAAGCAGACCAAACTTGGTTCAGAGTCAAACTTCTCGTGAGAGGCTTGCTCCGATATTTGGTGACCTTGTCACCACTCATCGGCAAGCGCTCACACGAATTACCTGATCAAATTTTTAAAGAGCGTCGCTGTTAAGCGAGGAGGCATATTCTACCCGGAACGCTTGAGAAGTCAAGCACTTGATGATGAGTCAGTCGACTGCCTCTAAGCATCATCAAGCGGTGAGGAGCGTTGCTCGATCACCTGTTCCGTAAGGAGTGCGGCGTATTCTAGCGAATCGCCCGGGATTGTCAATCGATGATTTCGAAGTGAACTTCAAAAACATCAAGCAAAACAATCACCTGCAAACCTCTTTCACCGCTGGTAACGCCATGCGTCCCCGGCAGCGGATGTGTACTTTACGCACGAACCACCGTGAGGGCAAGGGCTTTTTCAATAGATTGTCATCAGGGTGTCATGCATCTCGAACACCTCCCATCACCTTGGTGCCGATGCTCTATCGACCAGACCGAGAATCGATTGATAGCTGAGCCCGGAGTGCTCACTCAGCCCTATCTCGCAGGTGCGCGAGTTGGAGACCCCGTAGTCGCAATCGGCGACTACCTCCTTCAGTCCCTTCAATGCCGAGGCATTGAGCTCCGGTGTACTGAAGCCCTTGTCGCCGGCGAAGCCGCAGCAGGTGATCTCTTCCGGCACGACGACTTCACTGGCGCACTGCCGCGCCAGCGCCACGAACTGCTCTGCCAGCCCCATACGGACACTGGAGCAGGTGACATGCACCGCGACTCTCGCCTTGAGCGGTGTGATCGAGAGATAGGGCAATAGATAGTCGAGTACCAGTTGCACCGGCTCGACCAGAGTCAGCGACACCTCGAGGTGCTCGCGCGCATAGGCCTGAGCCTGTGCCAGGCACGGGCTGGTATCACAGAAGATCGGCAGCCGTCCGCCGTCACTCGCCTCCACCAGCGCCGTTGCCAGCTCGGCGGCCTTGGCATCTCCCGCCTCGAACTGCCCCTTGGACTGGAAGGCCATGCCACAGCACAGCGCCTCCAGACCTTTCGGCAGCACGACCTCGAAGCCGGCCTTGTCCATCAAGGCCAGCGCCATTTCCGTGACACTGCGCGGATCGCGATCATCAGCAGCGACCCCGAAGACACGCGTGGCGCAGGACGGGAAGTAGACGACATGCCCATTGGGCGCTGCACTGCGCCCCAGTGGCTGTGCGAGATGCTTGAGATAATCACGCGCAGCGGCGGCCGGCATGCTGGGAGTCCATTGCTGCACCCTGTCACCGGACACCTTGCGAGCAGCCCGGGTCAGGCGACACATGTTGCGCGTGCCGACGGCACCATGCAGCCCGTCCGCCAGCCTGAGCACGCCACGCATGCCGCTGGTGACACGCGTGAAGTGCTCACCGGCCCAATGCGCCACCTTCATCTTGCCTGGATGATCGGCACCGGCGTTCTCCTCATGACGCAGCCCCCGGATCAGATCACCGGTATTGATACCGACCGGACACTGGGTCGCGCACAGGCCATCGCCCGCACAGGTCTCCATGCCTTGATAGGCGTATTCCTTCCTGAGCACTGCCAGCTGGTCGCGCTGTGCTTCATCCGGCGCCTCGAGCGCAGCCAGGCGTGCGATCTCCCGCCGGATGACGATGCGCTGGCGCGGCGTCAGGCTCAGGTTCTTCGACGGGCAGACCGACTCACAGAAACCGCACTCGATGCAGCGGTCCACCAGCGGGTCCGCCGCCGGCAATGGCTTGAGGTTTTCCAGATGCAGGCGAGGATTGCGCGTCAGGATCACTTCCGGGTTGAGCAGATTGTCCGGATCGAAGGCCTCCTTGATACGCCACATCAGGGCATAGGCATCCTTGCCCCACTCAAGCTCTACATAAGGCGCCATGTTGCGTCCAGTGCCATGCTCGGCCTTGAGCGAGCCACCATATTCCTGCCCCACCAACTGCGCGACGTCATCCATCAGCGCCTGATAGCGCGCCACCTCGCCTTCGCGCTCGAAGCCCTGCGGGAAGACGAAGTGAAGGTTGCCCTCCAGCGCATGGCCAAACAGGATCGCCTGGGAGTAACCATGCCGCTGGAAGACCTCCGTCAGTGCACCGACGCCTTCCGCCAGCCGCTCGATGGGGAAGGCGACATCCTCGATGATCACGGTGGTCCCCAGGTCACGCACTGCGCCGACCGCCGGGAACAGCCCCTTGCGGATCTTCCAGTACAGCGCATAACGCTGCGCATCCTGGGTGAAGGCCCACGACTCGCAGGTCTCGATGCCTTCCAGCACGCGGGCAACCTCGGCCATGCGCGCCTCCAGCTCCTGATGATGCGCGCCCCGCACATCCACCAGCAGCGCGACCGCCTCTTCCGGCAGGGTGCGCAACACGTCCGGCATGCCCGGTGCGTCCTCCACGGAGCGCAGCGCCGCGCGGTCCATCAGCTCCACCGCCGCGACCGGTGCCGTCTTCAGCAGCATGGTGGCGCGACAGGCCGCATCGATGTTCGGGTAGTACACCAGCGCCGCCGCCTTGTGCGGCTCCTCGATCACGGTGCGATAGGTAATGGAGGCGATGAAACCCAGCGTGCCTTCCGAACCGATCATCAGATGCTTGAGGATCTCGAGACCATCGGCATAGTCGACCAGCGCATTGAGGCTATAGCCGGTGGTGTTCTTGAGCCGATACTTGTGGCGGATGCGCTCGGCCAGCTCAGGGGCGGCGCGCACACTGGCCGCCATGCGCTCCAGCTCCGCGAGCAGACCACCATGACTGGCGCGAAAGGCCTGCACGCTCTCCGGCGAGGCCGTATCCAGGCAGGTGCCATCGGCGAGAATGACGCGCAGGTCCTCGACGGTGCGATAACTGTTGTGCGCCGTACCGCAGCACATGCCGGACGCATTGTTGGCCGCGATACCGCCGATCATGCAGCTGTTGATCGAAGCCGGGTCCGGGCCGATCTTGCGCCCGAAGGGTGCCAGCAGCTGATTGGCACGCGCCCCGATCACCCCCGGCTGCAGGCAGATGCGGCTGCCCTGCTCCAGCACCTGCGCCCCTCGCCACTCACCGCCCAGCTGGATGAGCACCGAATCCGTCAGCGCCTGACCGGACAGTGACGTCCCTGCTGCACGGAAGGTCACCGGCAACTTGCGCGCCCGGCACTCGCGCAACACATGCCCCAGCTCCTGCTCGTCATGCACCCGCACCACCAGCTGCGGCACCAGCCGATAGAAGCTGGCATCCGTCCCGTAGGCCAGGGTACGCAGCGGATCATGGATCAGGCGCTCACCGGGAATGTGCTGCGCCAACGCCTCGCGCAGGGCGTCATAGGCAGCAGCACGCGCCTGGGGAGAGGCATGCCCGCCCATGGCAGGGTGAGCAGTGGAGTCAGGGGCAGCAGCGACGGTCATGGCCAGTCTCTTCATCAGTCAGTCAGGATGTCTTTCAGGGTATCAGTCAGCACGGATCACGCTTACGGCAGCAGCGGATCACTCAGGCCCACCAGGTGGAACGCCAGCATGCCCAGCACGCCGGAGGCCAATAGATAGTAGGCGGTCGGAATCGCCGTCATGCGCAGGGTACGACCCTCACGCCCCAGCAGACCGACGGTCGCCGAGGCCGCCACGACGTTATGGATGGCGATCATGTTGCCGGCCGCGGCCCCGACCGCCTGTAGCGCCACCATCAGCGCTCCCGACAGCCCGAGCTGGGCGGCGACGTTGAACTGGAACTGGGACAGCATCATGTTGGAGACCGTATTGGAGCCGGCGATGAAGGCGCCCAGCGCGCCGATGCCCGAGGCGAACAACGGATAGGCCTGACCGAGGCTGTCAGCCACCACGTCCGCCATCACCACCGGCATGGACGCCAGGTCGTTCAGATTGACGCCGGAGTTGATCAGGATGCGCACCATCGGAATGGTGAACACCAGCACGAAGCCGGCGCCGACCAGTGTGCGCCAGGATTCGCTGGCCGCCGCCACCAGCTGGCGAGGGGCCATGCGATGCAGCAGCAGCGTGATCAGCGCCACGAAGACCATGATGCCGCCAGGCAGATAGAGCGGCTGTATCGCGCCGGAGATACCGCTGGCACCCAGCAGGTCAGTGGCACTGAATTGCACGCTGACCAGCCAGCCTTTGAAGTCACTCGATACGCGCGAGGCGACCAGCAGCAGCGCGATCAGCCCATAGGGCAACCACGCCAGCCACAGAGGCAGCGGCTTTCTGCCCGCCGCGGCGGACTCGACGTCATCACGCTCCAGCGTCAGGTCACCCAGCCAATGCTTGGGCCACTCGGCCTCGGGCGGAAAATCCCAGCTGTCCTTCGGCAGTAGAAAGCCGGCACGCGCCGCTGGCACCACGAGGATCAAGCCGACCAGAGCGCCGATCAGTGACGGGAATTCCGGGCCGAGGAAGATACCCGCCGCCACGTAGGGCAGCGTGAAGCACAGGCCGGCGAACAGCGCGAACGGCGCAATCGACAGCCCCTCGCTCCAGCTTTTCTTCGCGCCGAAGAAGCGCGTCATCATCACGGTCATGAACAACGGCATCAGCAGGCCGACGATGCCATGCACGATGGCGACCTCCGAGGTGATCAGCTGCATGAAGGCTTCCCAGCTGGAATGGTTCGCCAGCAGCTGCTCACCGAGATTGGCCTTGTCGAGGCCCGCATTCACGCCGATCACGATCGGCGTGCCCACCGCCCCGAATGATACCGGCGTCGACTGGATCATCATGCCCACCATCACCGCCCCCAGCGCCGGGAAGCCGATGGCGACCAGCAACGGCGCCGCGATGGCCGCAGGCGTCCCGAAGCCGGAAGCCCCTTCGATGAAGCTGCCGAACAGCCAGGCGATGATGATGGCCTGTACGCGACGGTCGGGACTGACGGTGGTGAAGGCGCCGCGGATCACCGCGATCGCCCCGGAATGCTTGAGCGTATTGAGCAGGAAGATGGCGCCGAAGATGATCCACAGTACCGAGACGGTCACCATCAGCCCCTGCAGCGTGGAGGCCAGAATGCGCGTCAGCGACATCTGCCACACGAAGTAGCCGATGGCAGCGGTGACGAGAAAGACCAATGGCATGGCGCGACGCGCGGGCCATTGCAGACCGACGAGCAGGATGCCCGCCAGCAGGATAGGGGTGAAGGCCAGCAAGGCCAGCAGTGGCTCGGACATGACGGAAACTCCGCAGGCGAATTGTTGTGATTGTTGTCTGGCACGGCAATGAAGGACTCGGGGGTTGGCGCACCCTTGGGTCAGGCCTTCCGATAAATTGGTCATACCAATTTACCCTACTGTGCTTCGGCATAATCTAGGCGTCGCCTCGAAAGGGGTCAAACATCATGTGGTGCAAGGCATCTAGACATTGGTCAAAGCAGCCTCATTGGGTAAAATTGGTCTTACCAATTATTGATAGCGCCCGTCTCCCACGCGAGGCGTGGTTATCACACATATTGGTAAGACCAATGTCGGCTGTGGCGTGGAATGCCCACGGGCCACACTGATCATCGGCAGCGCCGCAAGCGCCCCTCTCTTGCATGCCGCGCACCGGCATTCCAGCGCTCGGCGCCGCCTTTCACCATTGCCGCAAGGACACTTCCATGCGTTACGCCCCTGTCCGCCAACCCCGTATCGCCGATGTACTCACCGAGCGCCTCGAAAGCATGATCATCGAAGGCAGCCTGAAACCCGGCGAGCGCCTGCCACCGGAGCGCACCCTGGCCGAGCAGTTCGAGGTCTCGCGCCCCTCCGTGCGGGAGGCCATCCAGAAGCTGGCCGCGCGCGGACTGCTGACCTCACGCCAGGGCGGCGGCACCTATGTCTCTGAAGAGCTGGCGCGCGCCTGGTCGGACCCGCTCAGCGCGCTGCTGGGTCGCCACGGCGAGTTCAATCTCGACCTGCTGGAATTTCGCGATGCGCTGGAGGGCATCAGCGCCTACTACGCCGCCATGCGCTCCACCCCTGCCGACAAGGCAATGCTGCGCCAGCGCTTCGAGGACCTGGAGAAGAGCTTCGAGGGACGTGACCCGGAGCGCGAGGCCGGTGCCGATGCCGCCTTCCACCTCGCCATCGCCGAGGCCGCGCACAACGTGGTGCTGCTGCACTCGATGCGCAGCCTGTTCCAGTTGCTGGAGAAGAGCATCGTGGCCAACCTGCGCCACCTGTTCGAGAAGCCGGAATCACGCCCGCGCCTGATCCAGCAGCACCGCAGCCTGTTCGAGGCGATCATGGAAGGCCGCGCCGAAGATGCACGCAACGCCGCCCATGAGCATCTGGTATTCGTCGAGGATTCGCTGCTGGAACTGGAACGCGCCGAGACTCGTGCCCAGCGCGCCTTGCGCCGTGCCCAGGCGGCGCCGGATGGCTCATGACGCTCAGTCATGACGCTCTGGCTGAATATGGAGTTCCGGATATGCAGTGCTTGAGATGAGGGCCTGAACATGAAGGCTTGCCGATGAAGGACACGCGCCTGCCCCAGCTGTGGCGTCTCGTACTGGCGGTCGTGCTGCCGCTGGGGCTGATGCTGTGCGTATGGCAGGCGGTCTCGATGGCGCGCAGCCAAGGGCTGGAGCGCCTGGGGCATGAGGCAGACAACGAACTGCGTCTGACCGCCGCCAGCCTGCGTGGTCAGCTGAATCGCCACGCCTATCTGCCCAGACTGGTGGCAGAAAATGACCAGCTGCGCGACTTTCTGGATCACCCAGAAGATCCCAGCGCGGAAGTGGCGCTCAATCAGCGCCTGGACCGCATGCGTGAGCTGGCCGGCATCTCGGACCTCTACCTGGTCGATGACACCGGCACCACCATCGCCGCCAGCAACTGGCGTTCCGCCAATACCTTCATCGGCCAGAACTATCGCTTCCGCCCCTACTGGCAAGACGCCATCAACGGCGGCGAGGGGCGCTTCTACGGGCTGGGCACCAGCTCCGGTGAGCGCGGTTACTTCTTCAGCGCTGCCGTCACCAGCCCCCAGGGGCGACGTGGCGTGGCCGTGGTCAAGGTGCAGATAGAGGCGCTGGAGGCGGCGTGGCTCGACCAGAATGCCGACATCATGGTCACTGATCCGCATGGCGTGATCTTCATTGCCAGCCAGGCGCAGCGGGTACTGCGCACGCTGGAGCCACTCAGCGAGGAGACACGCAACCGGCTGCTCGACACCCAGCGCTATGCCAATCAGCGCCTGCGCCCGCTGCGCCTGCATCACCGCGAGGCGCTGCCGGAGCTGCTGGGCCCGCCCTTTGAGTCGCGCCGCGACACGACCTCCATCGAGCTGTTGCAGCTGACACCGGGGGATCTCTGGCAGCACGCCTGGTTGAGCCTGTCCCAGCCACTGCCGGACATCGGCTGGCGCCTGCATGTGCTCAAGCCACTGGCACCGCTGCGCAGCGGCATCTGGCAAGCGGCCGGACTCGCGGCCGGTGGCTATGCCTTGCTGTGTCTGCTGGCAGGGCTGGGCTGGCAGCGACTGCGCATCCTGCGTGAGCGTCGCCTGTTCGCCGAGCGCGAGCGCCAGAATCTCGCCAGCAGCCAGCAACGGGTGCGCGGCATCATCGACCGCACTCAGGCTGGCCTGTGCATCCTCGATGAGCGGGTCCGGCTGGTGTATCTCAATCCGACGGCCATCGCGCTGTTCGGCTCGCCCTTGAGTGCCGATGCCTCACCGGAAGACTCATCCCGCCAGCCCAGCGCCCGTGAAGGGCGTGATCTGCGCGAGCTTTTCCTGCCGGCCGAGCGCCACCTGCTGGACCGCCTGACCCAGGCCCGCTCCGTCGGGCCGCTGGAAGTGCATGGCCTGCGCGAGGGTGTCGCGGTGCCACTGGAGCTTTCCTGCTCGCCGCTGCCCAGTCCCAACGGTCCGCGCTGGCTGGTCACGGTCTTCGATGTCAGCGAACGCCGTGCCCAGGCCGAACAGCTCGCCCAGGCACGCGATGCCTTCGAGCAACGGGTGGTCGAGCGCACCCGCGACCTCGCCGCCAGCAACACGCGCCTGAGTGCCGAAGTCGAGGAGCGCACCCGCGCCGAACGCGAGCTGCGCGAGACGCGCGATGAATTGATCCAGACCGCCAAGCTGGCGGTACTGGGGGAACTGGCCGCCGGCATCAATCACGAGCTCAATCAGCCATTGGCCGCCATCCGCGCCTATGCCGAGAACGCGACCGCCTTCCTCGCCCGCGCCCAGACCTCCCAGGTCGAGAGCAATCTGCGCCAGATCACCGAGCTGACCCAGCGCATGGGCGAGATCAGCGCACAGCTGCGTCAGTTCTCACGCAAGAGCGGTGACCGCCTGGAGGCCATCGATCTCACCACCAGCCTCGACTACGCCCTGCGCCTGCTGCATGCACGCTGCGAGGCACTCGGCGTGGCCCTCATTCGCGAAGCGAGTCCAAAGCTGGCCCGGGTGCGCGCCGAGCCGGTACGTCTGGAGCAGGTATTGGTCAACCTGATCGGCAATGCATTGGATGCGCTGGCCGACATGCCCCCCGAGCGCACGGAGCCCCCCAGCATCCAGCTCAACCTGCATGAGCAAGCGGGCAGCGCCGGCAATCAGGTCGTGCTGGAAGTCCACGACAACGGCCCCGGCCTTGAGCCATCGCAACTGGTGCGCGTGTTCGAACCCTTCTATACCCAGCGCGCCGACGGCCAGGGACTCGGGCTGGGGTTATCGATCAGCGCGCGTATCGTCGCCGACCTCGGCGGCACCCTCGAGGCGCATCCCTCGCCGCTGGGCGGCGCACTGTTCCGGCTGACGCTGCCGGCACTCTCGATGCCCTCACTGGCGATGCCCTCACAACCGTCTATGCCCTCACAACCCCCGATGCCACCCACCGCCAACCATTCACAGGAGCCGTCATGAGCGACGTCACGAATACCGACATGCAGGTGCTGGTGGTGGATGACGAACCGCACCTGCGCGACAGCCTGAGCCAGAGTCTGATGCTGGCCGATTACCGCACTCGCCCGCTGGCCAGTGCCGAGCAGGCACTGGCGATCCTGCGCGCCGAAGCGCCCTTCGAAGGTGTGGTGATCACGGACATTCGCATGCCGGGCATGGATGGCCTGAGCCTGCTGCACGCGGCGCATGCCGTGGATGACGAGCTGCCGGTGATCGTGATGACGGGGCATGGCGACATCGATACCGCCGTCGCGGCCATGCAGGCCGGTGCCTGGGATTTCATCGAGAAGCCCTTCGATCGCGAGCGCATGCTCGATGGCGTGCGGCGTGCGGTGGCCGCCCGCCGGCTGACGCTGGAGAACCGCTCGCTGCGCGAACAGCTGGATACCCAGCGCAACAGCGCCGGCCCCAGACTGGTCGGCAGCAGTGACATCATGCAGCGCCTGGATGCTCAGGTATCACGCCTGGCGGCGGTCGATGCCGACACCCTGCTGTATGGCGAGACCGGCGCCGGCAAGGACCGTGTCGCCCGCTGTCTGCACGAGCGCAGTGCCCGCGCCAGCAAGCCCTTCGTGGCACTCAACTGTGGCGGCATGCCGGAGACGTTGATCGAATCGGAACTGTTCGGCCATGAGAAAGGTGCCTTCACCGGTGCCAGCGAGCGCCGCATCGGCAAGCTGGAACACGCCGACGGCGGCACCCTGTTTCTCGATGAGATCGAATCGATGCCGATGTCGTTGCAGATCAAGCTGTTGCGGGTGCTGCAGGAGCGCAGCATCGAGCGGCTCGGCAGCAATACGCCACGCCCCATCGACATTCGCGTCATCGCCGCCACCAAGCGGGATCTGCGTGAAGCGGCCAGCGCCGGCGAGTTTCGCGAAGACCTCTACTACCGCCTGAACGTGGTCACGCTGTATCTGCCGCCACTGCGCGAGCATGCCGAGGATATCCTGCAGCTGTTCCGGCACTTCGCGATTCTGGCCAGCGAACGCACCAGTCTGGAAGTCCCGCCACTGGACGCCACCACCCTGCAGGCACTGCTGGCGCATGACTGGCCGGGCAACGTGCGTGAACTGAGAAACTGTGCAGAACGCCATGTGCTGCTGGGCGGGCTGGAGGGCAACATCGGCGACAGCATGGCGGAAGGGCGACCGCTCACCGCGGGCACGAGTGGCCCGGCCGTGAACAGCGCGGAAGCCGCAAGAGAGGCGGACAGAGAAGGCATCATCGCCGGCACGGGCGAGCGGCATGCATCAGGCGCACCGAGGGAATCAGGCGAGCTGGGGGAACTGGAGCACAACGTCAAGGCAGCCACCCAGGCGCAATCGCTGCCGCAGCGCATGGAGGCGTTCGAGGCCGCGCTGATTCGCGAGGCCCTGGCGGCCAGCAAAGGTCAGGTGGTGATGGCCTGCGAACGGCTGGGCCTGCCGCGCAAGACGCTCTACGACAAGCTCAAGAAGCACGGCCTGAGCGCCGAGCCCTATCGTGCCTGATGCATCACAACCAAGGCATCACAACAGCAGCTGAGATTCGCGCCGGCCTTCAGCCAGACGGCATCAGACGCCGGCCATCAGCCGTGACAGGCCTGCGCCGAACACGGACAGCGGCCCCTGCAGATGCATGATGTCCACCAGTACCGACAATGGTGGCAGCCAGGGCGTCATGGCGGCGATCACTGCCACCATCGCCAGCGAGTTGCCCGGCTCACGATAATCGAACAGCTTGAAGGCGGTGCCGAAGCTGCGCTTCAGGCGTGCCCCGACCATGTCGACGCTGTACATCTCATCGAGCAACAGATGAATCATGGCGCCGAACAACAGGGCCGCGCCCTGCCACCAGGCCTGCTCTTCACTCTGACCCAGCACATGCAGGCTGGCGGCCGTCACGCCCAGCGAGCACAGCAGTGACGCCAGCAGCGAGTGCCAGATACCGCGATGGACGGTAAAGCGCTTGAAGATGGCGCTGGCCACATAGCGCACGCCCAGATAGGTGGCGCCGCCTGCCATCATCAGCGGCCCCGCCAGCAGGCGGTCCTGCAGCAACAGCACGCAGGCCATGGTCGCCAGTACCGCAAACAGCGTGAACAGGATACGGATGGCGCGCGAGTTGTCGGAGTCGATATCCGGCAGGATACCGCCGAAGGTGGTCAGGCTCGCCAGCGGAACCCCCTCCGCCAGCGACCAAAGGCCGCCCTGCCAGCCCGCCGCCGCGACGATGCCGCCGGCAAAGGCCGCTACGGTGATATGGGTACGAAAATTGGCCATGAAATACGGGTCGCGAGCCCTCGACGATGTCACTGGACCAGACGCCACACGCTGGCACTGGATATACGTCCAGATTATGACGCAAGCATTTCATGAAAAACAATGGCTTGTCCTGGTTTGTACGCACCACTGCCACATCTGCCTTCTTAAGCTCGTGGAAAACCGACTCTGGCTTGCGGCAAATCCGCCCCTGGCTTGTGGAGAATCCGGCCCTGAAACGAGCACTCCCCCGCCGGCCTGAGCCAACGGGGGAGTGATCATTGCTGCGTCTGCCGCTCTGTGCGAGGAAGATTCAGTCGACGTAGTCTTCGGCCAGATGCTGATCCTTCAGCTTGACGTAGTTCACCGCCGAATAGGTGAAGAACTCACGTTCACTGTCCTTGATGGGGCGCAGTGCCTTGGCCGGGTTGCCGGCATACACATGCCCACCCTCGAGGCGCTTGCCCGGCGGCACCAGCGCACCCGCCGCGATGATGACTTCATCTTCCACCACCACGCCGTCCATCACGATGGCGCCCATGCCGACCAGCACGCGGTCGTGAATGGTGCAGCCATGCAGCACGGCCTTGTGACCGATGGTGACGTCATCGCCGATTTCCAGCGGGTAGCCGCCCGGATTGAAATCACTGGCGTGGGTGATATGCAGTACCGCGCCATCCTGCACGCTGGTACGCGCACCGATGCGGATACGGTGCATGTCGCCACGAATCACCGCCAGCGGCCATACCGAGCTGTCATCCCCGAGGGCGACATCACCCAGCACCACACTGGCCGGATCGACGAAAACCCGCTCGCCCAGTCGCGGCGTCAGGCCCTTGAAGGATCTAATGCTCATGCCTTACCTCCTGAATTAGGCAACCAGCCTACTGCGCCAAACACCGGGATGCCAATAGCGCAACAGCCTGACTCGCGTTGCGATGTTTTCGACACCCCGTCCCGACGCCCCGCTTGCAGGCTCGCCATGCCCCACGCATCGCGCCACGCCGTGCGCTGACTCAACGCAAGATTCACGTACCGATGGCGCAAGCGGAATTACTTGAAGAAGCTCCAGCCCAGCACGACGACAACCAGCGGAATCGAGATCCAGCGCAGTACCCAACGCCAGGTGCGGAAGAAGCCACGCGAGGTGCCGAGGCCTGCCAGCGCACGATTCTGCGGCATCACCCAGGCCGCGAAGATGGCGATCAGCAGCCCGCCGATCGGCAGGAAGAAGTCCGGCGGAATCGTCGTCACCGCATCGAAGACATTCATCTCGCCCAGCACGTGCACGTCCTTGAGGCTCGAGAAGGACAGCACCGACAACAGCCCCATCGCCCACACCGAGACACCGACCACCAGTGCCGCGTGGCGACGCTTGAGCCCCCAGCCCTCCAGCACCTCGACGATGGGCTCGGCGATGTTGATCGAGCTGGTCCAGGTCGCCAGCAGCAACAGCAGGAAGAACAGCGCCAGCAGCACGCTGCCGCCCGGCAGATTGGCGAAGGCGATCGGCAGGCTGACGAACATCAGGCCGGGGCCGGAGGCCGGGTCCATGCCCTGGCTGAAGACCGCCGCGAAGATGGCGATACCCGCCAGCAGCGCCACACCGATATCCAGTGCCGCCACGGCGATCGCGGCCGTCGGCAGACTCTGGCGCTCCGGCATGTAGGCGCCGTAGGCCATCAGAGCACAGGCACCGACCGCCAGAGTGAAGAAGGCATGCCCCATGGCATTGAGCATCACGTCCAGCGTGATGGCACTCGGATTGGGCATGAACAGCCAGCTCAGCGCGGGGCCGAAGCCGGGCGTGCTGATGCTGTAACCCGCCAGCGCCAGCAACAGCACATAGAGCAGCGGCATCATCAGGTTGTTGAGCCGCTCGAGACCGGAAGAGATACCGGCGGCCACCACACTCATCGTCATCAGCATGAAGACGGTGTGGTTGAAGGTCATCGTGACCGGGTCTTCCAGGAAGGTACCGAAGGAAGCGCCGATCTCCGGCGGGCTCATGCCGCTGAAGTCACCCTTCAGCGAATCGACCAGATACTCGATCGACCAGCCGGAGACCACCGAGTAGAACGACAGGATGAAGAACATGGTGATGGCACCGAACAACCCCAGCCAGCGCCAGTGCGGGGTGCGTCCACCGCTGACGGCCAGATGGGCCAACGCCTGCATCGGTCCGCGACGTCCGGCGCGGCCGATCATGATCTCGGCCATCATCACCGGCAGGCCCAGCAACAGCACGAAACCGATATACAGCAGCAGAAACGCGGAACCGCCGTTCTCGCCGGTCATGTAGGGGAAGCGCCAGATGTTGCCCAGCCCTACGGCGGCCCCGGTCACGGCCAGAATGAAGGCTCGGCGACTGCCCCAGCGTTCGGTGGTTTCGCTCATGTCTGCTCTCGTGGTCTCGGTACGGGGGAAGGATACGGGCCCCACTCAGGGGCCAAGGCCAGCAAGATAGCAGCCGTACCGGTCTCGGCCAATGCGACATGCGCGTGGCAACGCCCGCCTATCGAGGCGATAGATTGAATAACACGCGCCGAGGCCTCACATTCTAGGTATCCCCGCGGCAGCGGTGACGCCGTTTTCACGGCGCAATCGATGCGCAAGTTCTCCTTTACCGCTCACCGCTGCCGCCCACCCGAATGACGCGAGGTACATGATGTCGATCAATCCCCTGCTGGAACGCAACACCCTGCCCCCCTTCGACACCCTCAAGGCCGAGCATGTCGAGGACGCGATCAGCGAGCTGCTGGAGCACAACCAGCAGGAGATCGAGCGCCTGATCGAGGCCACTCGCGATGACACGCGCTGGGACAACTTCGCCGCGCCGCTGGAAGCACTGGGTGATCGCCTGAGCCAGGCCTGGTCGCCGGTCTCGCACCTCAACTCGACCATGAACTCGCCCAAGCTGCGTGAGGCCTATCAGGCCTGTCTCGCCAAGCTGTCGGCCTACTCCACCTGGGTGGGTCAGAACAGCGACCTGGCCGCGGCCTATCAGCGCCTCGCGGACAGCGATGAGTTCGCAAGCCTCGATGAAGCCCAGCAGAAGGCGATCACCAACAGCCTGCGCGACTTCCGTCTCGCCGGTGTCGATCTGCCGCAAGACAAGAAGCAGCGCTACGGCGAGATCCAGGCGCGCCTGTCCGAGCTCTCCAACACCTTCTCCAACCATGTGCTGGATGCCACCCAGGCCTGGCACAAGGATGTCGGCGAAGAGGCGCTGGCGGGCGTACCGGAAAGCGGCCTTGAAGCGCTCAAGGCCAATGCCGAAGCCAAGGGCCTGGAAGACTATCGCATCACCCTGGACTTCCCGAGCTTCTTCCCGGTGCTCAGCTATGCCGACAACCGCGAGCTGCGCGAGGAGGTCTACACCGCCTTCGTCACGCGCGCCTCGGAGAAGGGCCCCAACGCCGGTGAATTCGACAACGGTCCGGTGATCGAGGAGATTCTGGCCCTGCGTCAGGAGCTGGCCGCACTGATCGGCTTCGACGACTACGCCTCACTGTCGCTGGCGACCAAGATGGCCGACTCACCGGCGCAGGTCATCGCCTTCCTGGATGACCTCGCCACCCGCGCCGTGCCGCAGGCGCGTGAAGAGTTCAACGAGCTGGCGGCCTACGCCACCGAGAGCCTCGGCATCGACGACCTGCAGCCGTGGGATGTCGGCTATGCCAGCGAGAAGCTGCGCGAGTCGCGCTACGCGATCAATCAGGAGCAGCTGCGTCCCTACTTCCCGGCGCCGCAGGCCATCGACGGGCTGTTCGAGGTCGTCAACCGCCTCTACGGCATCACCTTCAAGCAGCGCGAAGTGCCGGTATGGCACGAGGACGTCAGCTACTACGAGGTGATCGAGAATGACACCCCGATCGCCGGCTTCTATCTCGACCTCTACGCGCGTGAAGGCAAGCGTGGCGGTGCCTGGATGGATGAGTGCCGCGTGCGTCGCCGCCGCGAGGATGGCAGCCTGCAGTTGCCGGTCGCCTACCTGACCTGCAACTTCACCCGCCCGGTGGGCGATCGCCCGGCACTGCTGACCCACGATGAAGTGGTCACGCTGTTCCATGAGTTCGGTCACGGCCTGCATCACATGCTGACCCGTCAGGAAGTCGCCGAAGTCTCCGGCATCAACGGCGTGGCCTGGGACGCCGTCGAGCTGCCCAGCCAGTTCATGGAGAACTTCTGCTACGAGCGTGAAGGGCTGGATCTGATCGCACGTCACGTCGACACCGGCGAGCGTCTGCCCGATGACATGCTCGAGCGCCTGCAGGCAGCCCGCAACTTCCAGGCGGCGATGACCATGGTCCGCCAGCTGGAGTTCTCGCTGTTCGACTTCCGCCTGCATCATGAGCTCGACAAGCCGTCGGCCAGCGATGTCCAGGCACTGCTCGACGAGGTGCGCAGCAAGGTCGCCGTGGTACCGGCGGTCGAGTTCAATCGCTTCCAGAATGGCTTCAGCCATATCTTCGCCGGCGGTTACGCCGCGGGTTACTACAGCTACAAGTGGGCCGAGGTGCTGTCGGCAGACGCCTTCAGTGCCTTCGAGGAAAGCGCGGTCTTCGATACCGCCACCGGCCAACGCTTCCGTGACGAGGTACTGGCACGCGGTGGCTCGCGTGACGCCGCCGAGCTGTTCCGCGCCTTCCGTGGCCGTGACCCGCAGGTCGATGCCCTGCTGCGTCACTCCGGCATCGGTGCCCAGGCGGCCTGATCTCGCCTCGCCCCGTCTCGTGATGGCGCAAGCCTGACCACGAGCCGCTGAGCTTACGCTACGGATCGTATGCCACAGACCATGCGCCCCTGACCTTTACCGGTCGGGGGCGTATCATATGGCGCATCATCCGCCCGAGGCGGGATTGCCAGACCTACCCTGACCCTGACTGGAGGCACCATGTCTACCATCAAGCGCTTCATCGCCGGTGCCGTCTGCCCGCGCTGCGGAGCAATGGACCGCCTGCGTACCTGGGAGCAGAACGAGACCCGCTACCGTGACTGCGTGTCCTGCGACTTCTTCGAACAGCAAGCCATCGAGGAACCGCCGACCCTCGCCGAGATCTCCACGCGCGTGAGCGACCCCCGCGAGACGCCGGCAAGCGATGAGGTTCAGCCGGTGCGCATTCTGGACCCCGGCAAGCTGCACTAACATCTGCTGTAGCGCAGCGACATGAAAAAGCCCCGCCAATTGGCGGGGCTTTTTCATGTCATCTCGGCAGGTGGTTCAGTTGACCACAGACCAGTCGACCATCGTTCAGTCGACCACACCGCAGGCGACGCGCGAGCCACCACCGCCCAGCTTGGGCGTATCGGTGTAGTTGTCACCGCCGGAATGGATCATCAGCGCATGGCCGCTGAGATCGCTTTCCTTGAGGCGCGGTGCCAGCACCGGCAGCGCGATCTTGCCATCGGCATCGACGCTCAGCGCCGGAAAGTCACCGAGGTGGCCATCACCGTAGGGGCCCTGGTGGGTACCGGTCTCTTCTGGATCGAAGTGGCTACCTGCCGCGGCCGCGGCGACGGTCTCGCCATCCTTCTCGGCCGGTTCGCAGCTGGCATTGGCATGCAGGTGGAAGCCGTGGATGCCGCTCTCGAGCCCCTCGATCTTCGGCGTCAGCAGCAGACCATCATCGGTATCCTCGGCCATGACACTGCCGACGGACTCACCGACGCCATCACTGCTGACGCGATGCATTTCCACCTCGGTGGCGGCCTGGGCGACGCCGCCGAACAACCAGGCGCCGAGCGCCACCGTCGCGGCGGTCTTGAGGGGCTTTCTGGAAGAGGTCGTAAAGGATGCCGTGTGCTGTGTCTCGTGATTCATGAGCAATCTCTCCATCACTGAGGCCGGCGTCACTGCCGACGCCTTGAGTGGCTTGCGGGCCGCTGTCACAAGCGGCTACCCGTCAGACCTCAGGGCGAGCGACGCCACATTCAATGCCGCTCTTCCAATTACTTGTCGCGCACACCCGGCGCGCGTGACTCAACGAGAAGAGATCCCCAGATTTTCCAGCACCTTGAGACACGGCTCGGCCTGATTGAGGGTATAGAAATGCAGGCCCGGCGCGCCGCCATCCAGCAGACGCTGACTCATGCGCGAGATTACCTCGGTGCCGAAGGCCTGGAGGCTCTCGCTGTCATCGCCATAGCTCTCGAGCTGCCGGCGGAGCCAGCGCGGGATGTCCGCCCCGCAGGAATCGGAGAAACGCGCCAGTCGGGTGTAGTTGGTGATCGGCATGATCCCCGGGATGATCGGTTGCTGGATGCCGGCGGCACGCGCGCGCTCCACGAAGTGGAAGTAGGCATCGGCATTGAAGAAGTACTGGGTGATGGCGATATCGGCGCCGGCCTGCATCTTGCGCGCGAAGTTCTCGAGATCGCTGTGGTAGTTGTCGGCCTGTGGATGGCACTCCGGATAGGCCGCCACCGCGATCTCGAAGTGATCGCCGGTCTCCTCGCGCACGAACTCGACCAGCTCGTTGGCGTAACGCAGCTCGCTGCGCGAGCCCATCCCGGAGGGCAGGTCCCCGCGCAACGCCACCAGGCGCTTGACGCCCTGCTCGCGGTATTGCGCCAGGATCTCGCGCAGCTCACCGCGGTCGCTGCCGACACACGACAGGTGCGGCGCGGTGCAGATGCCGCTGGCGCTGACCGACTGCACGGTGTTGAAGGTGCGCTCACGCGTGGAGCCACCCGCGCCATAGGTGACGGAGAAGAACTCCGGCTCCAGCGCCGCCAGCTGATCGCGAACCCCCTTGAGCTTTTCACGCCCGGCCTCGGTATTCGGCGGGAAGAATTCGAAGCTGATCCCTGACGGATGTTCGCTTGCACTCATGGGGCGGCCCTCGTGGTCGTCGTGTCCGGCATTGATGTCGTTATCGCCGCACACTTCGCGGTGCGCGTGCAGCAATACACGTCCGGCGCGTCACGCCACCGCCCCTGTACTGCATGTCGAGCATTCTGACCGCCGCCGCCGACCCCGGCCAATGAAAGGTTTTCGCCTCAACTTCAATACCATTCATATAAGAAAGTGCGTGTTTATAACCATTGCTGACAGTGGCGTCCTGGCCCTCACCAGCCGCGCAACCACGCGATGCGTAGCCGGATCAAGGAAAGACGCAATGAGCGTCATTCATGGGATGACGCTGACAGGGGCCACACGGCATGATGAGCCAAAAGGACAATGACGCTTCACAAGGAACCGTGATGGACCACATCGATCTGCAGCAACCGCTCTGGATGCTGATCACCTTCGTCGCCCTCGGCGCCCTCTGCGCACGCCGCCTCGCGATCGACCCGCGCCCCATCGCCACCTTGCTGATCTACGTGATCGCGCCGCTGACCTTCTTCCGCGGGCTGGTGCTCGGCGAGCCATCGCTGAGTGATCTGGGCCTGACGCTGGGGCTGTTCTCGCTGGCCAGCAGCATCTGCCTGCTGGTGCGCCCGCTGGCCGCGAAGTTCTTCCCGCCGCAGGAAGCCGCCCTGCTCGCCTTCTCCTCCGGCACCGGCAATACCGGCTACTTCGGCCTGCCGGTCGCGATGCTGTTGCTGCCGCCGGAAGGCGTGACCCAGTACCTGTTCTGCCTGCTCGGCATCACGCTGTATGAGTTCACGCTGGGCTTCTACGTCAGTGCGCGCGGGCAGTTCTCGATGCGCCAGAGTCTGGTCAAGATCGTGCGTCTGCCGCTGATCTACGCCTTTCTGGCCGCCCTGCTGGTGGGGACGCTGGGGCTCGAGGTACCGGGGGCGGTGATGGAGGGACTCGACTACTTCAAGTACAGCTACACGGTGCTGGGCATGATGATCATCGGCATGACGCTGGGCGGTGTCAGCCTGCGCGAGATCGACCCGCGCTTCATTCTGGCCGCGACCGGCCTGCGCTTCGTGATGTGGCCGCTGCTGAGTCTGGGCAGCGTGATGCTACTGGGTAGCCTGTTCGCCCTCGACCCGGTGCTGGCGCAGGTGTTGCTGCTGCTGGGCGTGGTGCCGATGGCCGCCAATGTGGTCGTGCTGGCCATCGAGCTGAATATCCAGCCGGCCAAGGGCGCGATCGCGGTGATGCTGACCACCCTGGCGGCGCCGCTGATCATCCCGCTGTATCTGTCATGGATGCTGGCGATCAGCGGCCTGGGGTGAGGCTCAGGCGCCAGCCATCTCGGGCGTGACGGCGTCGGGCGTCGCGGCCGGCGCCGGACGCGGCATCAGATGGCGCGGCGCCGTCTCGAGGATCTGACCCTGCCAGTCAATCAGGTGCAGCGCGCCTTCGGCATCTTCCGCCAACGCGGTGCAGTGCTCGACCCAGTCGCCGTCGTTGCAGTAGAGCACGCCTTCCTCGACCCGGAAGCCCGCCTGGTGGATATGCCCCCCGACATAGCCATCCAGCCCTTCGAGACGCGCCTGACGCATGGCGGCTTCCTCGAACTGGGCCACATAGCGCTGGGCGGTGCCGCTACGACGCTTGAGCGCGCTGGCCAGCGACCAGTACGGCAGCCCGAACATGCCACGCGCGCGGTTGCACCAGCGATTGAGCGACAGGATGAAGCCGTGCATGCCATCGCCCAGCTTGAGCAGCCACGGCGCGATGCGCACATGGGTGTCGAATTCGTCGCCGTGGGAGACCAGCAGGCGACGACCGCTGCCGGTGGTATGGATCGCGCGCCGCTCGATGCTCACGTTGTGCAGCTTCAGGCCGCACAGGCGACGGAAGGCGGCATCATGATTGCCGGGAATGTAGATGACCTCACAGCCACTGCGCGCCAGACGCAGCACCCGCGCCACCAGCGCCTGCTGGTCCTTGTCGAGCACCGCACGCTTGCGCATCGCCAGCAGGTCGACGATATCGCCGACCAGATACAGGCGTTCGGGGCGCACGCGACGCAGCAGCTTCGCAAGCAGCGCCGCCTGGCAGTCCGGGGTTCCCAGATGCACATCGGAGATGAACAGCGTGCGAACCTGACCGAGAGCGTCGGAAGCAGGCGGCATTTCAGCACGGGGAGCCGATTGCGGAGCGGTCATGTCAGTCACCTCTGGGTTGCCAGGCGGAATCGACAGGCGAGGCGCAGATGGCCCCTGTCGTTGCCCAGCAAGACTGAGGGGAGGCGATGACATACCCGTAACAGCGACATGAAAAAGCGATGACAGCCATTGCCATCAATCACTTGCAGCATGAATGAGGGGAAGATCGCGGGCTTTTTTACGCCTGAGGGTCGTTGGCGCCCGCCATGGCCCGCCGCCGAGCGCGCTTCTGACGATACATGCGGTCATCCGCGATATGGATCAGATCATCGACATCCACATCGCCCTGCAATACCGGGTCGTGGGTGACGCGCCCGATACTGACCTCGACCGGGAAGGGGATTTGCTGCTCCAGACGTTGCTCCTGAAGATGGCGCATCAGCTGGGTCGTCGCCTGCTGGCTGGCCATATCACAGGCACCAGGCATCACGACCAGGAATTCATCGCCACCCAGGCGGCATGCCAGCCCGTCTTCACCGGCCGCCTGGGCGACACTCCGAGCCACCAGCTGGATCAGGCGATCGCCCTCGGCGTGCCCGAAACTGTCGTTGACGTGCTTCAGGCGATCGACATCCACGAACAGGATCGACATGCATTGCCGAGTGCTCGTGCTCTCGGCCAGCATCCGCTCGAGAAAATCAAAGCCGAAACGACGGTTGGGCAGCCCCGTCAGCAGATCATGATTGGCGCGGTATTCCAGCTCGTTCTGCTGGGTGAGCAACCGCTGATTCATGTCGTGCAATTCGAGATTGCGCGCCTCCAGCGTGCGCTGCAGCCGGATGGTGCGATGGAAGGTCGAGGCTCGGGCATGCGCCAGTGCCGGCGCGATGAAGAGGGTCCCCAGGATGTAGGCACCGCCAGCGCCGGCCAATGTCGTCAACGACAAGGGACTCAGCCACACATAGATGGGCACATAACACAGTATCAGCGGCAGGCTGCTGGCCAGCTGGTAGCGCCAGCCCCACACCAGCCAGGCGGGCATGGCGATCAGCATGCAGGTCGAGAAACTCAGGTTCCACAACGTCAGCGTCAGTGCATCCGGAATCAGCGCGGCACCGAAGCAGAAGAACAGATTGGCGGGTATCGCCCCGGCCAGCAGGATCTTGTCCGAATGCACGCCGCCGCGGCGCAGCTGGAGGATGCACAGCAGGCAGCAGAGGAAGATGATCAGCCGCCCCACCCACAACGCCTGCCAGGCAGACGGCACCTGGAAATAGTCAAACAGCAGGAAGCAGGCGAAGCACGCCATGGCGAACATGATGAAGGTATTGTTGATTCGCGTGCGATAGTGCTGCGCTTCGATATCCGAACCGTCCCTGCCCGGCAATATCAGATGTTCATGAAGCAGCATGTTCCATCCTCGACACTCGGTAGCATCAACCAATGTTACACCGCGCGCAGAGCACACCTCACTGGAATAAAGAGTTGATCAGTAAACGCAAGAATACCGTCTGCCTGATAGAACAATGTGCTGTGTCATCAGGCCGGCCAGGCGAAGCAAGGGCAAAGAGGTGTCGGCAACAAGAATGTGCCGGCAACACGAACGAAAGCGCCCTGCTGTCGTCATCCATATCGGTGGCGACAGCAGGGCGCTGAAGGTAAAGCCAAGGCAATGCCAGGTCATGGCCAGCTCACGCCCAGCTCACGGCCTGAGCGTCATGACATCTTCTGGCGCACCCCGGCCGGCACATAGATGCGTGCAGAGGCGGCATCTCCCAGCCAGTACCCCGAGAAGACGCCATAAAGCCCTGCCGCCATCAGCCCGCCGATGAACAGCGTGAAGTGGGTGATGTCGCCCAGCGGCAGGAAGCTGATGATCAGCGTCACCGCCGAGGAGACCAGCAGCGCCTTGACCGCCGCGACGTTGACGCCCTTCTCGAAGAAGTACTCGCCTTCCGCGCTGTCGGTGAACAGCGCCTTGGTGTTGATGCCGCCCTTGTTGACCAGATAGTGGTCAAACAGGATCACGCCATACACCGGGCCGATGGCTGCGGCGAGGATGCCCACGGTGTACTGGATGATCTCCGGGTTGTTGAACAGATTCCACGGCGTGATGAAGATGGAGCCGACGGCGGCGAGCATGCCGCCCATGCGCCAGCTGATGCGTGACGGTGCCACATTGGAGAAGTCGAACGCCGGGGACACGAAGTTGGCCACGATGTTGATGCCGATGGTCGCCAGCACCAGGGTCAGGATGCCCAGCGCTGCCGCGACGCCATTGTCGATGCGGGCGACGGTCTCCATCGGGTCATGCAGCATCTCGCCGAAGATGGGCTGCGTGCCGGACACCACCACCACGGTGATGACGGCAAACAGCAGGAAGTTGACCGGCAGGCCCCAGAAATTGCCGCGCTTCACATCCCCGGGGGTAGCGCAGTAGCGCGAGAAGTCCCCGAAGTTGAGCGTCGGCCCCGCGAAGTAGCCCGCCACCAGCGCCGCGGCGATCACCATCTGCCACAGGGCGTCGCTGCCAGAGAGCGTCTTGCTGCCCAGCGTGAAGCTGATGTTGTCCCAGCCGGCCTGCCAGACGATCCAGCCCGCCAGCGCGAACATCACCACATAGACGGCTGGCCCGGCGAAATCGATGAAGCGGCGCACCGCATTCATGCCCCACCAGAACACCAGCGCCTGCAGCACCCACATGAACAGGAAGCAGTACCAGCCCAGCTGCGAGAGCCCGAACAGCTGGGTCTCGGTCAGCCCTTCCAGCGACGGCACATAGCGCAGCAGCACCAGCATCAAGGCATGCGCCGCCAGATACGTCTGGATGCCGTACCACACCACCGCGATCAGCCCGCGGATGATCGCCGGAATGTTGGCACCATAGATGCCGAAGGACTGACGGCAGACCACCGGGAAGGGCACTCCCGTCTGCTGGCTGGGCCGCGAGATCAGATTGGCGAACACCTGCACCACCAGAATGCCAACGAGCATCGAGACCAGAATCTGCCAGCTGGCCAGCCCCAGGGTGAACAGACTGGCGGCAAAGACGTAGCCACCGACGCTGTGCACATCGGACATCCAGAACGAGAAGATGTTGTACCAGTTCCAGTTCTGCTCGCAGGGGGCGAGGTCCTCATTGATGAGCCGCTTGCTCGCGTTGCTCAGATCAGGGGGAGTCTGGGGTGTCATTGTTGTCTCCAGAGGGGCTTGTGGGCCATGGGCCAGTCACGAGGCGTCATGCCTCGCCATACCCTCCCCTTATCAACAAGCGTGCCAGTGAAACACTTGTTGCGGATTTTCAAACTCCAAGCGTTTTCCCCAAGGCCCGATCTGCGTGACACCCCTGCCAGCAACGTCATGTGCGTGGCAACTCCTGAGACATCAGGCACCATCAACTTCCGCTGTATTAGCCATATGCACCACAGCAGCGCACCGCCAATGAAACGAACGTTGCGCCAGCAGGTGTTACCGGACTGGCACGGATGCTGCTCGTGTTTTGTGTGCTCCGCTCGCACGGCCCTGCATCCGGCGCGCGCCGTCACGCGAAAGTCCATCACGAGCCCACCATCATGAGAGAGCCCGCCATGTTGCGTCTCAAGGTCATCAATCCCAACACCAGCCAGGCGATGAGCCAGCAGATGGCGCACTCGCTGCAACGGCAGCTCGCCCGGGACGTCCACCTCGAGGTGCTGACTGCCGAGCATGGCGCCCCCAGCATCGAGACCGCCGTCGAGGAAGCCATGGCGGTGGTCGCGCTGCTGGCGCTGATCGCCCGTGATCGTGAGGGCCTGCTGGAGACCCCGCCCGCCGATGGCTATCTGCTGGCCTGCTTCGGTGACCCCGGCCTCGAGGCCGCCCGTGAACTGAGCCCCGTGCCGGTGATCGGCATCGCCCAGGCCGCCATGCACATGGCCACGCTGGCGGCTCCCTCCTTTGCTATCGTCACCAGCATGACCAGCACGCTGCCGATGTCCGAGCAGCTGCTGGAGCGCTATGCGATGCGCCCTCTGTGCAAGGCGCTGCTGGCATGCGACGTACCGGTGCTGGCGTTGTCCGAGGCGCGCACTCCCCCCGCGCCATTGCTGGTGAGCTGTGAACACGCCAGAGCCAGCGGTGCCGGCAGCATCGTGCTGGGCTGCGCTGCGATGGGGCCGCTGCGTGATGCCATCGCGTCAGAGATCGGCCTGCCGGTGGTCGACCCGCTGCTGGCGGGGCGCGACCTGCTGCTGACCCTGATGCGCCAGCCCGCTGTCGCTCGCGCGAAGCAAGCGGGTGAGGTGAAACCTCTCAGCGGTGTCTTTGCCCGGGGCCTGGCGGCCCTTTGACTCGCAGGCGAACTGCCCTTGGCTGGCGCCTCGCGACCGAAACGAAAACGCCCCCTCACTGCTGTCAGTGAAGGGGCGTTTGCTTTGGCCGACTCTGACTCAGTGCTTGTCGTTCGACTCTCCCGCGTGGCTGCGATCGCCGACCACCGCCATCACCAGCTTGCCGATGCTCAACCCCTGCACGAGGATCGAGAACAGCACGATGATGTAGGTGGTGACCACCAGCGGCTCGCGGAAGTCGCCTTCGGGAATCGCCAGTGCCAGCGCCACCGAGATGCCGCCGCGCAGGCCACCCCAGGTGAGCACGCGCGTGGTGCCGGGGCGGAAGGTGTACCAGCGGCGCAAGAGGCTCAGCGGAAGACCGATCAGCGCCAGGCGCGAGAGCAGGATCACCGCCACCAGCACCAGCGCGATGCCGATCGAGGTCAGCGTGATCGGCATCAGTACCAGTTCGAGGCCGATCAGCACGAACAGCACCGCGTTGAGAATCTCGTCGACCAGCTCCCAGAAGCCGTCCAGATAGCGGCGAGTGTTGTCGGACATGGCGCCATCACGCGCCATGTTGCCGATGATCAGCCCCGCCACCACCATCGCGATGGGGCCGGAGACATGCAGCGCCGAGGCCAGCGCATAGCCGCCCAGCACCAGCGCCAGACTCAGCATCACCTCGACCTGATACTGGTCGATGCTGCGCATCAGCTGGTAGACCAGCGCGCCCAGCGCCAGCCCGAGCAGGATGCCGCCGCCGGCTTCCTCGAGGAACAAGAGCCCCATGTGGCCGAGCTCGACCTCGCCGCTGCCGGCCGACGCCGCACTCAGCAGCGCGGTGAACAGCACCACCGCCACGCCATCATTGAACAGTGATTCGCCGACGATGCGGATCTCCATGTCGGCAGGCGCGCCGGCACTGCGCATGATGCCGAGCACGGCGATCGGGTCAGTGGGCGAGATCAGCGCACCGAACACCAGGCAATACAGGTAGGGCACCTCGATACCGGCCCACTGGAACAGCCACCAGGCGGCGGAGCCGATCACCAGCGTCGAGATCAGCACGCCCAGCGTGGCCAGCAGGCCGATGGAGCGCCGATAGGCCTTGAGGCGCGAGAGGTCCACGTGCAGCGCGCCGGCGAACAGCAGGAAGGACAGCATGCCGTCCATCAGCAGGCTGTTGAAATTGATGCGCCCCAGCCAGTCTTCCGCGGTATCGGCCACGACGGTGGTCACCGCGAAGTGATCGAGCCCGATCACGCCCAGCGACAGCACCAGGCCGATGGCCATCACGCCGATGGTCGGCGGCAGGCGCAGGACGCGATGATTGAACCACATGCACACGGCAGTGATGGTGATGAACAGTGCAGCGAGATTGAGCATCCGAAAACGGTCCTTTGCAGTGGCGCCGATACCCCTGATGGCATGACGTCCTTGTCATTCTTTCCAGTTCTTCTGTCGCGTGAGCGGCCGCGTGGCTGTCTGAGCTGAGCGTGACTGTCCAGAGCGGCTCATGGCTACCAGAACGGAGCGCGGCTACCAGAGATCGCCGTGGCGTTCACGGTGGCAGAGATAGAAACGCAGCTCGAACTCACGTTGATGATACTCCGGCTGCATGTGACAGCAGAGCCGGTAGAACGCCTTGTCGTGGGCCTTCTCGCGCAGATGCGCCAGTTCATGCACCACGATCATGTTGAGCAGTGGCTCCGGCAGGCGACGGAACAGCGACGAGATACGGATCTCGTTCTTGGCCTTGAGCTTGTTGCCCTGCACCCGCGACACGAAGGTGTGCAGCCCCAGGGCGTTGTCGATGACGTGAATCCGGTCGTCGTAGATCACCTTGCTGATCGGCGCCGAGCTGCGCAGATACCGATTCTTCAGCGCCATGGTGTAGTCATGCAGCGCCCGCGCCCCCTGCAGCTGATGAGGCTCGGGATACTTGCCGAGAAAGAAGGCTGCCGTCTTGCCCGACGCCAGCAGTTCACTCGCCTGCTGTTGGATTTCGGGGGCGTAGCCCTTGAGATAGCGTAGATCAGCCACTGGGCATCTCTCCTGTTGCTGTCCGAAGGAGGGCCAGAGACAAGAAAACCCGCCGAGGCGGGTTTTCTTGTCATGGCGCCGAAAGCGAGGGGCGAGACGTCCGCCACCTGCCAGGCCTGTCGAGCTGGCGAATTTACAGGCCAGCGGCAGCCTTGAGGCCAGCGGCACGATCGGTCTTTTCCCACGGGAAGGCGGTGAAGGTTTCGGTCTTCTGCTCGCCGCTCACGTCGGTCCAGCTGTAGCTGTGCTCGAACGGCTCACGACCGAAGTGGCCGTAGGCAGCGGTCAGCTGATACATCGGGTGCGCCAGGTCCAGCATGGTAGTGATGGCGTACGGACGCAGGTCGAAGTGCTCGCGCACCAGCTCGACGATCTTGGCATCGCTGATCTTGCCGGTGCCGAAGGTGTTGATCGAGACGGAGGTCGGCTCGGCGACACCGATGGCGTAGGAGACCTGGATCTCGCACTTGTCGGCCAGGCCGCTGGCGACGACGTTCTTGGCCACGTAGCGACCGGCATAGGCGGCGCTGCGGTCGACCTTGGACGGGTCCTTGCCGGAGAAGGCGCCACCACCGTGACGGGCCATGCCGCCGTAGGTGTCGACGATGATCTTGCGACCCGTCAGACCACAATCACCCACCGGGCCACCGATGACGAAGTTGCCGGTCGGGTTGATGTGGTATTCGGTGGTCTCGGACAGCCACTCGGCCGGCAGCACCTGCTCGATGATCTCGCGCTTGACCATCGCGCGCAGGTCTTCCTGGGACACTTCCGGGTCATGCTGGGTCGACAGCACGACGGCTTCGACGGCGACCGGCTTGCCGGCTTCGTCGTAGCGGAAGGTGACCTGGCTCTTCGCATCCGGACGCAGCCACGGCAGCATGCCGTTCTTGCGCAGTTCCGCCTGACGCTCCACCAGACGGTGGGCGTAGTGGATCGGCGCCGGCATGAAGGAGTCGGTCTCGTTGGTGGCGTAGCCGAACATCAGGCCCTGGTCGCCCGCGCCCTGATCTTCCGGCTTGGTGCGATCGACGCCCTGGGCGATATCGATGCTCTGCTTGCCGATCAGGTTGAGGACACCACAGGTCTCGCCGTCGAAGCCGACGTCGGAAGAGGTATAGCCGATATCGGTGATGACACGACGTACCAGCTCCTCGAGATCCACCCACGCGCTGGTGGAGATCTCACCGGCCACGATGGCAACGCCTGTCTTGACGAGCGTTTCGCACGCGACGCGTGCCTGCTTGTCGCGCGCGATGATGGCATCGAGCACGGCGTCGGAAATCTGGTCGGCAATCTTGTCCGGATGCCCTTCGGACACGGACTCGGATGTGAAGAGTGAGTATTCGCTCATTGGTCCTCGACCCTCTTTTCGGATGCGGGGATGATTCGGCCACTGACGGCAGACTGCGTTGACGACCGAGTAGAAACACGCTTGCGGCGCACGATGAAGCTCAACACGGGCGGTTGAGCCTCGGGGGGGCGAGTTTACACGCCACTTATGTGAGTTCCTAGCGCAATGGGGCCCGTGGGGCCGTCCAATCGAGACCTTTTTGCGACAAGCGCTGCACACAGGGTAATAAGCCGTTGCCACCTTTGGACGAGCGCACATCCCGGATGCGATTTGCCGCGCCCTGTCATCTCGGTGACAATACCCGCCCGGAGATCACGCTCGGACGCGAGTCCGCGCGTACAAGGTTCACGCGACGCACTGTCCTTTCCGGCGCACTGTTTCAGGCGCACAGTCCTGAAGGAGACCCAGGCAGCAGCATGCCCTGGCTCTCGGGATGCACTGAGCGTCCGGCGCAGCACGCCGTGATTCATTGCCCCACTCTTGACGCCCGCAGGCGAGGAGCTACTGCATGCCTTCCCGTTTTGACCTGGCCAACGCCATCCGTGCACTTTCCATGGACGCCGTTCAGAAGGCCAAGTCTGGCCACCCCGGCGCCCCCATGGGCATGGCCGACATCGCTGAAGTGCTCTGGAACGACCACCTCAAGCACAACCCGGCCAACCCGAACTGGGCCGATCGTGACCGCTTCGTGCTGTCCAACGGCCATGGCTCCATGCTGCTCTACTCCCTGTTGCACCTCTCGGGTTATCAGCTGAGCCTTGAAGACCTGCAGAACTTCCGCCAGCTGCACGCCAAGACCGCCGGTCACCCGGAATACGGCTACGCGCCGGGCATCGAGACCACCACCGGCCCGCTGGGTCAGGGTCTAGCCAATGCCGTCGGCATGGCGATCGCCGAGAAGACACTGGCGGCGCAGTTCAACCGTCCGGGTCACACCGTCGTCGACCACACCACCTGGTGCTTCCTGGGTGACGGTTGCATGATGGAAGGCATCTCCCACGAGGTCGGCTCGCTGGCCGGCACCCTGGGTCTGGGCAAGCTGATCGCCCTGTATGACGACAACGGCATCTCCATCGATGGCGAAGTCGAAGGCTGGTTCACCGATGACACCGCCAAGCGTTTCGAGTCCTACGGCTGGCACGTCGTCTCCAACGTCGACGGCCACAAGCCGGAAGAGATCAACGCTGCCATCGCCCTGGCCAAGAGCCACGACGACAAGCCGAGTCTGATCATCTGCAAGACCGTGATCGGCTTCGGCTCCCCGAACAAGGAAGGCACCGAGTCCTGCCACGGCGCACCGCTGGGTGACGACGAAGTCGCTGCCACCCGCGAGAAGCTGGGCTGGACCCACGCACCCTTCCACGTTCCGGAAGACATCTATCAGGGCTGGGACGCCAGCGAGCGTGGCGCCAAGCTCGAGAGCGACTGGGATGCACGCTTCGCCCGTTACGCCGAAGCACACCCGGAACTGGCCGCCGAGTTCACCCGTCGTCTGGAAGGCAAGCTGCCGCACGCCCTGACCAGCGAGAAGATGATCGAGGATGCCCAGGCCGCCGGCGACAGCCCGGCCTCGCGCAAGGCGTCCTTCGAGTGCCTGAACCAGCTCGGCCCGCAGCTGCCGGAACTGCTCGGCGGCAGTGCCGACCTGGCCCCGTCCAACCTGACCTTCTGGAAGGGCGCCCAGGCGATCACCCGCGAAGACTTCAGCGGCAACTACCTGCACTACGGTGTGCGTGAATTCGGCATGGGCGCGATCATGAACGGCGCCGGTCTGCACGGCGGCTTCATCCCCTACGGCGCGACCTTCCTGATCTTCATGGAATACATGCGCAACGCCGTTCGCATGGCCGCCCTGATGGGTCAGCAGGCCGTCTACGTCTTCACCCACGACTCCATCGGTCTGGGCGAAGATGGCCCGACGCACCAGCCGATCGAACAGCTGACCAGCCTGCGCACCACGCCGAACCTGTCCACCTGGCGTCCGGCGGATGCCGTGGAAACCGCGGCGGCATGGGATGCAGCCATCAAGCGTCACTCCGGCCCGACCGCGCTGATCCTGTCGCGTCAGAACCTGCCGCACCAGAACCGTGACAAGGCCCAGCTGGCCAACATCAGCCGTGGCGGTTACGTGCTGAAGGACGCCGCCAACGGCCAGCCGGAAGTGATCCTGATCGCCACTGGCTCCGAAGTCGGCCTGGCGATGGATGCCGCCGCCGAGCTGGAAGCCGCCGGTCGCGCCGTGCGTGTCGTGTCCATGCCGGCCACCGACCTGTTCGATGCGCAGGACGCGGAATACCGCGAATCCGTGCTGCCGTCTTCCGTCACCGCACGCGTGGCGATCGAAGCCGGTCATCGTGACTACTGGTTCAAGTATGTCGGCCTGAACGGCGACATCATCGGCATGGAGACCTTCGGGGAATCCGCGCCGGCTGGCGACCTGTTCAAGCACTTCGGCTTCACGGTCGAGAACGTGGTCGAACGCGCCAACAAGCTGCTGGGCTGATCACCGCCTGACCCACCCCGTCGATGACGGAGTGGGATGCAGATCGACGCCGCCGCCTCCCGCTGGGAGCGGCGGCGTTTTCGTCTGTGCGACACTCGAGGAGCCCTCAAGCGTCACCGGCTGTCGCCTGTAGTCGACGTGGCTCACACGAGTCGCGGCTTGATGACACGATTCATCCTGCATGAGCGGTCATTCTCCGGCGATCATGCCCACGAAAGACAGCGCAGACGGCGACTACACAACCCCTCCAGTTGGGTAGTGTGACTACGTGTCCTTAGACGAAAAAAACCAGAAATCAGGCGCTTGCGCGCCTTTCGCTCCCTCCGCCCAGCAAAGCGATGCGCTACCATGGACCCCCTGAAAAACACTCGGAACTCAACATCCTTGAACCACCAACCGCCTCTGCCCACCGCCGACGCTCCCCAGGGAGACAAGGCGTCCCGACGCCAGGGAAACGCTCCCTTGCGAGTGGCCATCAATGGCTACGGACGCATCGGTCAGTGTGTGCTGAGAGCGCTGGTAGAACGTGAAGCACGCGGTGAGGCACTGCCGCTGGAAGTGGTCGCGATCAACGAGCTGTCAGATCTGGACACCATCACCTATCTGACCCGCTACGACACCACCCACGGCCGCTTCCCCGGCACGGTGGAACAGCGCGACGGCCAGCTGGTCGTCAACGGCCATGCGATCAACATCCTGTCCGAGGCCAATCCAGATTGCCTGCCCTGGCGGGCATTGGGGATTGACCTGGTGCTGGAGTGCTCCGGCAGCTTCAAGGACCGCGCCACCGCCGAGCGGCATCTGGCGGCAGGCGCCGGCCGGCTGCTGTTCTCCCAGCCCGGCGATACCGACGCCGATGTCGATGCCACCATCGTGTGCGGCATCAACCAGTCGGCGCTGGCCCCCGCCGAGGCGGGGCCGGCAGGCAGCGGCATGCGCATCGTCTCGGCGGCGTCGTGCACCACCAATTGCCTGATTCCGATTCTGACGGTGCTGGAAGAGGCCTTCGGGCTGGAGCGCGGCGTCACCACCACGGTGCACTCGGCGATGAACGACCAGCCGGTGATCGACGCCTACCACCAGACGGACCTGCGCCTGACGCGCTCGGCGATGAGTTCGATCGTGCCGGTGGACACCGGCCTGGCCAAGGGCATCAACCGCCTGATGCCGCACCTGGAAGGACGCTTCGAATGTCTGCACCTGCGCGTGCCGACCATCAACGTGTCCTGCATGGACATGTCCATCGAGGTGAAGCGTGACGTGAGCGCGGATGAGGTCAATGACCTGCTGCGCGAGGCCTGCGCCCAACGCCTGCAGGGCCTGATGGGATTGAGCGAGGAGCCGACGGCTTCCATCGACTTCAACCACGATCCGCGCTCGGGTATCGTGGATGCGACCCAGACCCGTGTTGCCGGCGGCCGGCTGATCAAGATGCTGTGCTGGTTCGACAACGAATGGGGCTTTGCCAATCGCATGCTGGACGTCGCCACCCATTGGCACGCCTGCGAGATGACAACGCCTCTGGCGAGGGAAGCTCTCTCCACCGATTCACGACCAAGGAACCCGTCATGAACGTGCAAACGATGACCGCCCTCGACCTGTCCGGAAAGCGTGTGCTGATCCGCGAAGATCTCAACGTGCCGATCCGCGACGGTCAGGTGACCAGCGACGCGCGCATCCGTGCCAGCCTGCCGACCATCAAGGCGGCACGCGACGCCGGCGCACGCGTGATGCTGATGAGTCATCTGGGCCGCCCCACCGAGGGTGAGCCGGAAGACCAGTTCTCGCTGGCACCGGTCGCGGCACATCTGGGCGAGCTGCTGGGCAGCCCGGTGCGCCTGATCAACGACTACCTCGACACGGCACCGGATGTCGCCGAAGGCGAGGTCGTGCTGCTGGAGAACGTGCGCTTCAACAAGGGCGAGAAGAAGGACGAGGAATCCCTGTCCCGCGCCTACGCCGCGCTGTGCGATGTCTACGTGATGGATGCCTTCGGCACCGCGCACCGTGCCCAGGCCTCGACCCATGGCGTGGCACGCTTCGCCCCGGACGCCTGCGCCGGCCCGCTGCTGGCCGCCGAGCTGGAAGCCCTCGAGAAGGCACTCGCCGCACCGCGTGCGCCGATGGTCGCCATCGTCGGCGGCTCCAAGGTCTCCACCAAGCTCGACGTGCTCAAGGCGCTGTCCGACAAGTGCCATCAGCTGATCGTCGGTGGCGGCATCGCCAACACCTTCATCGCGGCGGCCGGTTACAACGTCGGCAAGTCCCTCTACGAGGCTGACCTGCTCGATACCGCTCGCGCGCTGATGGACAAGGTCGAGATCCCGCTGCCGACCGACGTCGTCGTCGCCACCGAGTTCTCCGACAAGGCCGAAGCCGTCGTGCGCGCCGTCGCCGACGTCCAGGACGACGAGATGATCCTGGATATCGGTCCGGAGACCGCCTCGCGCTTCGGTGCGCTGCTCAAGGACGCCGGCACCATTCTGTGGAACGGCCCGGTCGGCGTGTTCGAGATCGAACAGTTCGCCAACGGCACCGAGCAGCTGGCGATGGCCATCGCCGAGAGCGACGCCTTCTCCATCGCCGGCGGTGGCGACACCCTGGCGGCCATCGACAAGTACGACGTCGAGTCGCGCGTCTCCTACATTTCTACCGGTGGCGGCGCCTTCCTCGAATACGTGGAAGGCAAGGTACTGCCGGCCGTTGCGGCATTGGAAGCCGCAGCAAGCTGAACCCGCCTGTGTCCTCATTGGCGCAGGCTTAGAGTCACGGCCACAAGGTCGCTCCCCGTCAGCTGACGGGGGGCACCCGACGCTTCTCCACTCGATTCCTCAAAAAGACAGGTGATGTCATGGCATTGATCAGCATGCGCCAGATGTTGGACCACGCAGCCGAGTACGGATACGGCATCCCGGCGTTCAACGTCAACAACCTCGAGCAGATGCGCGCCATCATGGAAGCCGCCGATCACACCGACTCTCCGGTGATCGTCCAGGCCTCCGCCGGCGCACGCAAATACGCGGGCGCGCCGTTCCTTCGCCACCTCATCCTGGCTGCGGTGGAAGAATTCCCGCATATCCCGGTGGTCATGCACCAGGATCACGGCACCTCGCCGGCAGTCTGCCAGCGCTCCATCCAGCTGGGCTTCAGCTCGGTGATGATGGACGGCTCGCTGGGCGAAGACGGCAAGACCCCGACCAGCTACGAATACAATGTCGATGTGACCCGTCGCACCGTCGAGATGGCCCACGCCTGTGGCGTGTCCGTCGAAGGCGAACTGGGTTGCCTCGGCTCGTTGGAAACCGGCATGGCCGGTGAAGAAGACGGCATCGGTGCCGAAGGCAAGCTGGACCACGACCAGATGCTGACCGACCCGGAAGAAGCCGCCGACTTCGTCAAGAAGACCCACGTCGATGCCCTGGCCATCGCCATCGGCACCTCCCATGGCGCCTACAAGTTCACCAAGCCGCCGACGGGTGACACCCTGTCCATCCAGCGCATCAAGGAAATCCACGCCCGCATCCCCGAGACTCACCTGGTGATGCACGGCTCTTCCTCCGTGCCGCAGGACTGGCTGGAAATCATCAACGAATACGGCGGCAAGATTCCGGAAACCTACGGTGTGCCGGTCGACGAGATCGTCGAAGGCATCAAGCACGGCGTGCGCAAGATCAACGTCGACACCGATCTGCGTCTGGCCTCTACCGGTTCCATCCGTCGCTTCATGGCGCAGAACCCGTCTGAATTCGACCCGCGCAAGTACCTGAAGGAATCCGTGAAGGCGATGCGCGACATCTGCATCGCCCGCTACGAAGCCTTCGGTGCCGCCGGTCATGGCAGCAAGATCGACCCGATCAACCTCGAAGCGATGTTCGAGCGTTACAACCGCGGCGAGCTGGACCCGAAGATCAACTGATCGGGCGACACCCGCCAAGGTCTCCCTGCCTGCCCGCACGCGAGCAGGCAGGGAATGAAGAGAAAGGCGACCCTTCGGGGTCGCCTTTTTTATGCGCCTCAGGGTGCCAGCCTCTCGCGCACGCAGGTATCCTTTCGAGATTCCGTTTGGCATTGATCATTCATCACCGTATCGCAGGAGACATCATGGCCTCGCTCAAGGATCAACTGTCCGGGCTTGTCTATTCCACCGAACATGGCGCAACCTGCCCTGAGTGTCGGCGTGCCGAAGCCGAGTGCGAATGTGCCGACCTCGCCGAGCGTGAGCGCCTGGCAAGCCTCGATGGCGTGGTGCGTATCCGTCGCGAGACCAGCGGTCGCAAGGGCAAGGGCGTGACCACCGTGAGCGGGATTCCGCTCGCCGAGAAGGAACTCAAGGCGCTGGCCAAGACTCTCAAGCAACGGTGCGGCACTGGCGGCAGCCTCAAGGATGGCATCGTGGAGATCCAGGGCGATCACCGCGAGACGCTCAAGGCTGAACTCACGCGGATGGGCTATACCGTCAAGCTGGCCGGTGGCTGAACGCCTGCTGCGCGCACCTTTGCCTTCCATCTCGCTGCACAAGGGATTTCCATGCTGAACTTCATCACGCCACGCCGGCCTTCGGCTCGCACGCTCTCGCTCTCTGGCCTGCTGCTGGCCACGCTCGGGCTGGGTGGCTGCATGACCGGCCCGGACTTCACGCAGCTGGAGGCGCGCGTGGTGCCACAGCAGGCCTTCACGGCACCGCCGGATGCGATGCTGGAAGTGCGCCTGGTGGATGTCTCCCGCGCCGACGCCGAGGCCGGACTGATTGCCAGTACCCGCTATGGCGGCCTGCGTGAAGGGCCTTTCCCGGTCAGCCTGCAGTACGACCGCAATGCCATCGAGGAAGGCCATCGCTATGCGCTGCAAGCCGATGTGCGCAGCGAGGGTCGCCTGTATTGGATCAATGACAGCGCGGTGCCGGTGCTGGGTGACGCCAGCACCTCACAGGGCGAGGTCGAGATCCCGCTCACGCCGCTGCCGCGTGCGCTGGGCCACTGATGGCGCGCTCGCCCGGCCCGATCAGTACGTTCGACTTGACCAGTACGCTCGACTTGACCAGTAGGCCCGTCTCTCACCGATAGGACACCCCAATGGATTGGCTGGAATACCTGTTACCTGTCTTCTTCCTTACCCCACTGGGTGCCATCGCGCTGGTGGTGCTGGGCATGCGCGGCCTGCATGAGCGGCGCATCCAGTCGCCGCTGACCCGCCGCCAGCTGCGTGAACCGGGCCAGAGCCTGCGTGACCGTCTCGACGAGGCCTTCCAGGCGCTGTTTCTCGACGGGGCGCTCGGGCCGCTCATCACCTTGAGTCCGCTGGTCTACGGCATGGGGCGCATGGTGTTCGGCGAAGAGCAGAACTGGCTGGAATGGGCCGCCTACGGTCTGGCCTGTGCACTGCTGGTGCTGGTGTTCGCGCTGCGCCTGACGCGTCACTTCCAGCGTATCCGCAAGCTCAAGCTGGGGCTAGCCTGCGAGCTGTCCATCGGTCAGGAGCTCGACCAGCTCATCCGCCCGGAACAGCTGACCAGCATGGTCTATCACGACGTGCCGGCCGATGGCTTCCATATCGATCATCTGGTGGTCACCCCCGCCGGCGCCTATGCCATTCGCACCAAGGCGCGCTCGCGGCCGCTGGATGCGCTGGGCGCACTCAAGGATGAGGTCAAGCTCAAGGATGGTCGCCTGTACTTCCCGGGCTATCGCGAGCGCAAACCGCTGCGCGAGACACGTACCGCACGCGACTGGACGGCCGCCTGGCTGAAGCGTGAATGCGGTGTCGACGTGCCGGTGCAGGGGCTGCTGGCGCTGCCGGGCTGGCAGATCGTGCGCGAGGGGACCCAGCGCGAGAATGACCCCGAAGTCGTCAATGGCGAGGGCCTGGCCGAGTGGCTGAGCACCCATTGCATGGCTCCCGAAGAGGGTTGCCCGACCCTGGATGACGCCCTAAAGCAGCGCATCAACGAGGCGATTCTTGACCGCGTTCAGGCCGAGCGCCTCGCCACCAGTTGATCCTCCGCCATGCTCCGGCCCCTCGGAGCATGGCAGCGCCAGACAAAGGCTTGCCAAGGCGCCCCGCCCGGCGTTAAATACGCGCCGGTCCAGCCTTGGCAACCTTATCGCGCTATCGCAATGATGGCGCTCTTGGCGACATATCCCGCATGAAACTCATCACCTTCGACGCTTTTCGTACCCTCGGCATTCCCGGTGTTCGTTATATCAAGCCGGAGCGCATGCTGGATCACCTCGACGAGATCCGCGCCGCCGATATCCTGCTGTTTCCCGAATACTGGCAGATCACCACCCTGGTCTACGGCCTCGGCAAACGCATCTTCCCCAGCCTGCCCAGCTACGCGATCGGCCACGACAAGGTCGAGCAGACACGCGTCTTTCAGGCCATCTGCCCGGACAACGTGCCACCGACCGAGATTCGCGGCGCCAGCCGTCAGGCAATCGACGATATCGAGGCGCGCTTCGGCTATCCGCTGATCGTCAAGGAAGTCAAAAGCTCGATGGGCGTCGGCGTGAAGCTGATCCAGTCGCGTGGCGAACTGGAAGCACATGCGGCGGAGCATCCGGTGCTGTATGCCCAGCCGCGCCTGGAGATCGACCGCGACCTGCGCATCGTGGTGGTGGGTGGCGAAGTCATCACCGCCTACTGGCGCGTCACGCCGCTGGGCGGCTATCGCTCCAATGTCAGTCAGGGCGGCGAGACGGCCTACGACAATATCCCGGCGCCCGCCATCGCCCTGGCCCTGCACCTGGCCGAGGCACTGAGTGTCGATCATGCCGGCTTCGATATCGCGATGGTCGATGGCCATCCGCTCGTGTTCGAGTTCAACCGCCTGTTCGGCAATCAGGGCATCCCGGACAGCTCGCGGCGCATCGGTGCCGCCATCCTCCGCCATCTGGCGCTCGACAGCAGCGACAACGACCCGACGCCACCGCTACTGACGCCGCGCCGAGTGCGCCGCGCGACACTCGAGGAAACCGGCTGACGCCTTGCGGGCCAGTCATCACGCTACGTCCTTGCCTGCCCTGAACGACAAGACGCCGCCCAATGAGCGGCGTCTTGTCGTCTGGCACTGGCCGTTCAACCGGCCGGCCGGCTCATCTCCTCACAGGCGTGAGGGGCGGCTGTGCGGATCGCCTTCGATATGATCCTTGGGCGGGTCCTGCCGCGGTTTGCCTGCTGCCGGCACGTCCTCGTCGGGTATTTCCCAAGTGCCGTCTTCGGTCCAGGGGTCGTCTGCCGGGAACTCCTCGATGTTGATTTCCTTGACCGTGTAATCCGGCTGGTAGCGCAGGTCATAGTGCGCGGCACGCACGATGGAGATACACAGCATCAAGGCCACTGCCAATAGCGGCACACCCCCGATGATGGAGGCCGTCTGCAGGGTCTCCAGCCCGCCGATGAACATCAGCACGATGGGCATGAACGACAGGGCGAAGGCCCAGAACAGGCGGTTCCAGCGCATCGGCTCTTCATCGACTTCCTTCTGGACCACAGCGGCCAGAATGTAGGAGATGGAGTCGAAGGTGGTCGCGGTGAAGATCAGCGCCAGCAGCGTGAAGGCGAAGATCACCACGTAGTCCAGCGGCAGCGTGTGCAGCATCGCGAAGATGGCTGCGGTCGGGCTCTGGTCATTGAGAATGGTGACCACGTCCAGCTCACCGGACAGCTGCAGGTAGAGGCCGTAGTTGCCCATCACCATGAAGAACAGGAAGCAGCCCATGGTGCCGAAGAACATCGAACCGGCGACCATGGCGCGGATGGTGCGGCCCCGCGAGATACGCGCGATGAACAGCCCCACGCTGGGCGCGAACACCAGCCACCAGGCCCAGTAGAAGATGGTCCAGTCCTGCGGGAAGTGCGTGTCCTCGAAGCCCTTGAACTCGGCGAACGGTTCAAGCCAGGTGGCCATGTGGATCAGATTGCTCATCACGCGGCCCAGCGCATCCAGCCCGGTATTGGCCATGAACAGGGTCGGCCCCGCGATGAAGATGAACAGCAACAGGCCGACCGCCAGCCAGAAGTTGATGTCTGACAGCAGCTTGATGCCCTTCTTGAGGCCCACGTAGGCGCTGTAGCCGAACAGGGCGGTACACACCAGCAGCACCACGATCTGCGTGGTCAGCGACTTGGGCACCCCGAACAGCTCGTGCACCCCCTCGTTGATCATCGGTGCCGCCAGACCCAGGGTGGTCGCACCGCCGCCCAGCATGCCGAAGATGAAGCTGATATCGATCAGCTTGCCCAGCCAGCCATGCGCCAGCTTTTCACCCAGCACCGGCATCAGCGCCTCGGAAATCTTCAGCACGCTGTGGTGACGCACATAGTAGAAGTAGGCGATCGGCACGGCGGGAATCAGGTAGATCGCCCATGCCAGCGGGCCCCAGTGGAAGATGCCGTAGGCCGCGGCCCATTCCGCTGCCTCCGGTGTCTGGCCTTCCACATGGAACGGGGGCGACTGGTAGTAGTAGACCCACTCGATCATCGACCAGTACAGGATGGAGGCCCCGATACCGGCACAGAACAGCATCGCCGCCCATGAGACGATGGAGAATTCGGGCTTCTCCTCGGCATCACCGAGCTTTATCTGACCGATATCGCTGAAGATGATGTAGATCATGAAGCCGCCGGCCCCCACGCCAAGCAGCAGATAGAGCACACCGAGCTTGCTGGTGACGAAGTTCTTGGCCGCCGATACCCACATCGCGCCCTGCTCGGGGAAGATGACCAGGGGCAGCGTCACTGCCAACAGCAGGAAGATCGAGCCGAAGAAGGTCGGCTTGTCGATCATGTCGAAGGGCTTTTCCGGCCGATCCCCCGCCGCCCTGGCGGATACCTTTCGGGTTTCCTTGCTCATATATAAGCCTCATTTATCGTTATTGCTATACATGATAACAGCTTATCATGAGTGATTGCGATACACGCATCCCCACTGCGTACAATCCTAGTACAACGATCCAAGCGGCTACGTAAAGTTAATTTAACGCAAGCCAGTCATTTATTAGCGCTTGGCAGGCCTTGGCGTTCAGGCCAAGAGAAGAGCTGGAAGCACGACGACAGGGCTGGCAGCGACAGGCAAATCAGCAGGGAAGACACAGCCAGAACAGGCGGCGCAGAGGTGGATAGCAGCAGGAGGGAAGGCCCATAGGGGTAAGACGCAGGCAAAGCGGCAGATGTCAGGCCGGAGAGCAGGCATCCACCAGGGAACGGCACTGCTGCCGTTCCCTGGTGGGAATAATCAGACTTGAGATGATCGAGCTGATGGCGCCTCGGGCTCAGTCGCCGCGCAGGCGCCCGCCCATCTCCTGGGCGAGGTCTACCGCGAAGTGGTCCGTCATGCCGCCGATGAAGTCGAGCATGCGCCGATAGCTGCGGTAGAGATCCCAGTCCTTGGTCGGCGTGTTCTCGCCGATCAATGCCAGCACACGTTGATGCTTGAAGCTGGAGCGCCCCTTGGTATGCAGCTCATGCGCAGCGCCGATGAAGGCCTCGAGCAGGATGCCCAGCGTGGTGTAGGCGCCGATCTCCAGCTTGGCCTTGCGCTCGTTGCGGAAGATCTTCTGGCGCGCCAGATTCTTGGCTTCCCGCACGCCCCAGCCGAGGTCGGGGTGGCACAGGTCGAGCAGGTCTTCACTGAGCGTGCCGGCCAGCAGTTCCGTCTCGCGCTGCACGAAAGCCTCGGCGACATCATTGACGGCACGCTCCATCGCCGCGCCTCTCAGTGCCGCCACCTTGCGCCGCTGGGAGGTGCCGCGGGCGACCATCTCCTGGTATTCGCGCGGCTCGCCACCGCTGATGCCGGTGAGAATCTCGAACACTTCCTCGAACTGCAGGATGCCCATCTCGAGGCCATCTTCCAGGTCCAGCAATGCATAGCAGATGTCATCGGCTGCCTCGACCAGCCACGCCAGCGGGTGACGGCACCAGCGGCCATCGGCCCGCGCCAGCAACCCGCAGCGCTCGGCGACCTGATCCAGCAGCACGCGCTCGCTCTGATAGCAGCCGAACTTGCCGCCGGCCGTGGCGTGCTCCACCGTCCACGGGTACTTGAGCAACGTGCCCAGCGTCGCTGCCGTCAGGCGCATGCCGCCATGGAACTGGTTGTATTCGATCTGAGTGACGATGCGAAAGCCCTGGGCATTGCCTTCGTAGGTGAGCAGGTCCTCGCGCTCGGCATCGCTCAGCCCGGCCAGCCGACCGTGATCACTGGCGGCCTCGGCGGCGAACCAGTCACGGATGGCGTACTCCCCCGCATGCCCGAAGGGCGGGTTGCCGATGTCATGCCCCAGGCAGCCGGTCTGGACGATGACGCCGAGATCCGACGGCGTGATCCAGTCGGGCAACTGCTCCTTGAGCTTCTCGCCGACCATCATGCCCAGCGAGCGACCGACGCAGCCGACCTCCAGCGAGTGGGTCAGCCGCGTGTGGATATGGTCGTTGTCGGTCAGCGGGTGGACCTGGGTCTTGCGCCCCAGGCGACGGAAGGAGCCCGCGAACACGATGCGATCGTGGTCCTTGTGGAAGGGAGTCCGCCCCATCTCACGCGATACGGTGCCCGGTGCGTCATGCAGGCGACTCGGTTCCAGCAGTCGCTCCCAGCTCATCGATGACATCAGGCAACTCCTTGGCAGGCGCCGAGCACTGGCGCCGGCGAGCAGATAACAGGTGAATGACGCGCATAAAAAAAGAGAACAGGGATTGTGGCACCCTGTTCTCCTTGTCTCCAGCCCGCTCAGGCCTTCCTCAGTCCTCGGCCAGCGCCGGCAGCAGCACCTTGAGCTTGCGGGTCAGGGTGTTGCGGCCCCAGCCCAGCAGCTCGGCGGCTTCACCCTTGCGACCACCGGTATGCTTGAGGGCCGTCTCGATCAGGATGCGCTCGAAATCGGGCACCGCCTCTTCCAGCAGATGGGTGTGGCCGGCGGCGAGTGCGCGGTCCGCCCACTCGCGGAAGGCACCACGCCAATCGCCGGAGGCCGCCTCGGTGCCACTGGCATCGCGCAGTTCCGGCGGCAGGTCCTCGATCATCACTTCACGCCCCGAGGCCATCACCGTCAGCCAGCGACAGGTGTTCTCGAGCTGGCGCACGTTGCCCGGCCAGTCGAAGCGCGTCAGGTGCTTCTCCGCGGCCTCCGTCAGCACCTTGGGCTCGGTCGAAAGCTCACGCGCGGCCTCGCCCAGGAAGTGGCTCATCAGGCGCGGAATGTCTTCACGGCGCTCCGACAGGCGCGGCAGATGCACGCGAATCACGTTGAGGCGGTGGAAGAGATCCTCACGGAAACGCCCATCCTCGACCAGCTTTTCCAGGTGCTGGTGCGTCGCGGCGATGATGCGCACGTCGACCTTGACCGGCGTGATGCCACCGACACGATAGAACTCGCCATCGGCCAGCACGCGCAGCAGGCGGGTCTGGGTCTCGGCGGGCATGTCACCGATCTCATCGAGGAACAGCGTGCCGCCATCGGCCTGCTCGAAGCGCCCGCGGCGCAGCGCCGTGGCGCCGGTGAAGGCGCCCTTCTCGTGGCCGAACAGCTCCGATTCCATCAGGTCCTTGGGAATCGCGGCCATGTTGAGCGCGATGAACGGCTTGGCGGCGCGCGGCGAGTGCTGATGCAGCGCCTGGGCCACGCGCTCCTTGCCGGTACCGGACTCGCCGTTGATCAAGACGGTGATATGCGACTGAGACAGGCGGCCGATGGCGCGAAAGACTTCCTGCATCGCCGGCGCTTCGCCGATGATTTCCTTGGTCAGCCCTTCCGGCACGGCGGCGGGCGCCTTGGATTCACGGGCATGTGCCACGGCGCGCCGTACCAGCGCCAGCGCTTCATCGACATCGAACGGCTTGGGCAGGTATTCGAAGGCGCCGCCCTGATAGGAGGCCACGGCGCTGTCGAGGTCGGAATGCGCCGTCATCACGATGACGGGCAGGTCCGGGTACTTCTCGCGCACGCGCGCCATCAGGTCCAAACCATCGGTTCCGGGCATGCGGATATCGGTGATCAGGACATCCGGGCACTGGCGCATGATGCTGGCTTCGGCCTGATCGGCACGCTCGAAGGTTTCCACCTCGAGGTCGGGTTGTGCCAGAGCGCGCTCCAGCACCCAGCGAATGGCACGGTCGTCATCGACGATACAGACGCGGGCAGTCTCGCTCATGTGTGATCTCCAGAAGTGCCGGCTAGCGGAATGAGTAATCGGAATTCGGTATGGCCGGGGCGCGAGTCACACTCGATCAGCCCCTGATGCTGGTGCAGGATGCCCTGGGCGATCGACAGCCCGAGCCCTGAGCCTTCGGCGCGCCCCGAGACCATCGGGTAGAACAGCGTCTCGCGCAGGCTCTCCGGAATGCCGGGGCCGTTGTCGATGATCGCCAGCTCGCAGACCAGCCGGTGGCGCTCATGGCCCAGCGTGAACTGCCGGCGAGCGCGGGTCCGCAGCGTGATCTCGTAGGGGGCGGCGTCAGGCTGCGGTGAATCGGGCTGTGGCTGCTCATTGAGGGCCTGGGTGGCGTTGCGCGCGATGTTGAGCACCGCCTGGATCAGCTGGCCTTCGTCGCCGATCACCTCCGGCAGGCTCGGGTCGTAGTCGGCGCTCAAGGTGATGGCGCTGCCTTCCGCCTGCAGCAAGGCCCGCACCCGCTCGGTCACCGCATGCACATTGACCGGTGCCTGCAACGGCGGCCGGTTCGGCCCGAGCATGCGATCGACCAGATCACGCAGGCGGTCCACCTCCTCGATGATGATGCGCGTGAACTCCACCATCTGCGGTTCGGGCAGGTCACGTTCGAGAAGCTGGGCAGCGCCACGAATGCCGCCGAGCGGATTCTTGACCTCATGCGCCAGACCACGCGTCAGCACCTTGACCGCCTCCTGGCGGGCGATCAGCGCTTCTTCGCGCGAGATCTGCATCAGGCGGTCACGCGGTTCTATCTCGACCAGCAGTTCATTGGCGCTGATGGGCGTCGCGGTGAAATCCACCGTCAGCGCTTCATTGGCCGCGTTGATGATCTCGGCCTCACGCTGGGTGTAGGGGTGCTGTTCCTCCAGCGCCTTGCGCAGCACATTGATCAGGGTGTCATCCAGCCCGGTCATGTTGTCGGGCGTACTGCCCTTCACACGCACCAGACTCACCGCCAGCAGCGTCTCCGCGGCGGGATTCATCCAGACCATCTGCAGCTGTGAGTCCAGCACCACCACGGCAGTGTTCAGGTGTTCGAGCAGTCGTTGATGCATGGGTTTGTTCGCCATCTGCAGTACGTCCCCCTGTTCTGCAATAACCGCGCCAGTCTGGTGCAGGCACCGAGAACACGGCGTCCGATGCTGTGCAACCATTTCTGGCCCCTCATATTGGCACCAAAATGGTGCAGGCGGAAAATCGCACTCGAACCCGCGTTGCCTCACTTCACCGCCAGGCGGCCCGACATCGACTGGCCCGGACACGAAAAAGCCGCCCGAAGGCGGCCTGTCAGCGAAGGAGAAACGCGCGAAGCAAAAGGCCGCCCAGACGCTGCTAGCCACCGCCAGCATTGGCAGGGTTGTTGGGGTTGCGAGGCAGATTGACGCTGGCGCGCTGCACATAGACCACCTTCGGCTCGCTGGTCTGGCGCACGCGGCCGGTGGAATCCAGCAGCTCCGCCTGGATGACATGCTTGCCACGCTCCAGCGCCGGCACCATGAAGACGGTGCTGTGCATGGCGGATTGAGACGGCGCGCCGTCCACGGTCACGCGCACCTTGTCTTCCGGGCGCAGCTTGGGCTCGATCCCCAGGCGCACCGCCAGATTGCCCGCCTGCCCGGTCTGCAGCGTCTCCTCGTTGGACGGGCTCTGGATGGTGAAGGTGGTATAGCCACGGAAGGCCACATCCACCGCAGGCGCCCGGGTGCGGGTGCTCTCGCTGGATGAGGAAGAAGTCACGCGCGACGGCGTGCTGCGCCGCGACGGCAGGGATTCCGTCGACGGCACCACGCTGAGCGGCGTCAGCTGCACCTTGCTGCCGCCCGCAGGCTGATCACTGAAGACCACGTTGCCGTTGGCATCGACGTGACGATAGACCTGGGCCGCCTGTAGATCGAACGACAGGCTCGACAGCATCAGCGTCGCTGCCAGCAGCAGGCACTGCAGTGGCTCGGGGCGCGCTGCTGGCAGTGCACGCGAGTCAGTCGCGGGGTTCGCGACGCGCAGGGAGGATACGAAGGGCCACATCCGAAGATTCCTGAAGAGAGTCATGGGAGGCCAGAAGCCGCAGGCAGCTCCAGCGGGTTGGGTCTATCGACAGGCGATCCTGCTGCCTGATGACAAGGCTAACAAGTTACAAAGCTTACCGCGTTGATGCCAGCATTTGGGGCCTTCGACAAGACGCCTGTGTGCATTGACTGTCACGCAAGGCTACCACCGCGCCCTGCAGGTCTGTCAGCAGAATGGCCGATCTCAGGGAAAAGGATCAGGGGCAGAGCAAAGGATCAGAGCAAAGAGATAGAACGAAACAGGGCCACAATGAAAAACAGGGCCACAACGAAAACAGGGCCACAACGAAAACAGGGCCACACCTGTCGGTATGGCCCTGCTGTCGTCATCGTCGTGGGCTTGCCTTCACCTGGAAGGCACTCCGTCAGATGGCGTGACTAGCGAATGTCTGCCTCAACCCCGGCAGTACTTAGACGCTGTAGTACATGTCGAATTCAAGCGGGTGAGTCGCCATGCGCAGGCGCTGGACGTCTTCGCCCTTCAGCTCGAGGTAGGCATCGATCATGTCGTCGGTGAAGACGCCGCCCTGGGTCAGGAACTCACGATCGCCGTCCAGCGCGGTCAGGGCCTGTTCGAGGCTCTCGGCCACGGTCGGGATGGACTTGGCTTCTTCGGCCGGCAGGTCGTAGAGGTTCTTGTCCATCGCGTCGCCCGGGTGGATCTTGTTCTTGATACCGTCGATACCGGCCATCAGCATCGCGGAGAACGCCAGGTACGGGTTGGCCGTCGGATCCGGGAAACGCGCCTCGACACGCTTGCCTTTCGGGCTGGCGGTGTACGGGATACGGATGGAAGCGGAACGGTTGCGGGCAGAGTAGGCCAGCATGACCGGCGCTTCGAAGCCCGGCACCAGACGCTTGTAGGAGTTGGTGGACGCATTGGTGAAGGCGTTCAGGGCACGAGCGTGCTTGATGATGCCGCCAATGTAGTAGAGGGCCATTTCGGACAGACCCGCGTACTCGTCACCGGCGAACTGGTTGTCGCCATCCTTCCAGAAGGACTGGTGAACGTGCATGCCGGACCCGTTGTCACCGACCAGCGGCTTGGGCATGAAGGTCGCGGACTTGCCGTAGGCGTGAGCCACGTTGTGGATCACGTACTTGAGTTCCTGAACCTCATCGGCCTTCTTGACCAGGGTGTTGAACTTGACGCCGATCTCGTTCTGGCCGGCGTTCGCCACTTCGTGGTGGTGAACTTCGACTTCCTGACCGATGGCTTCCAGGGTGTTGCACATGGCAGCACGGATATCGTGGAAGCTGTCGATCGGCGGGACCGGGAAGTAGCCGCCCTTCAGACGCGGACGGTGACCCAGGTTGCCGCCTTCCGGCGTGGAATCGGTCGCCCAGGCACCTTCTTCGGAAGAGATCTTGAACATGGAACCGTTCATCTCGTTCTTCCAGTGCACTTCGTCGAAGATGAAGAATTCCGGCTCCGGACCGAAGAAGGCGGTGTCGCCCAGACCGGTGGACTTCAGGAATTCCTCGGCGCGCTTGGCGACGGAACGCGGATCGCGCTCATAGCCCTGCATGGTGGCCGGCTCGATGACGTCACAGCGCAGCACCAGGGTGGTGTCTTCGGTGAACGGGTCGAGGAAGGCAGTGCCGTCGTCCGGCATCAGGATCATGTCGGATTCGTTGATGCCCTTCCAACCTTCAATGGAGGAACCATCGAACATCTGACCGTTCTCGAAGAATTCTTCGTCAACTGTGCGCGCCGGGATGGAGACGTGCTGCTCCTTGCCCTTGGTGTCGGTGAAGCGCAGATCAACCCACTTGACTTCGTGTTCTTCAATCAGGGCAAGTGTCTTCTCAGCCATGGTAATTCTCCGATGGAGCCGGCGGCTCTGGTTACAGTTGGTGTCAGCGTTGTCTGGGGTTATTGCTCTATTTTGTAAGCCTTTTCTCTCATGGTCGGCGTCGTTATGCCAGCCATCAGACAGGATGCTCTAACAATGCAGCGAGCGTGCCAGAATGGCGCACGCCACATCGCTCATTTCAGTAAGCCCATGAATATGCTGAAAAAAAACATCACCATCTTCATGCATGCAGCACGAAAACCCGACCAAAGATGGGCCGACAAGGTGCAAAAAATCTTGCCGCGCAGTGCAGATTCATCATTTGAGTGCACCAAAAAACGCCATTGCTCCACATTGGTGCAAAACACTGAATCCGGGGAATTTTTCCACTCACACCCGATGATCACGTCAGCATCACATTGCGGTCATTTCTTTCTTTCATCCTCATGTTTGCCTCGACTCACAAGTTTTTTTCATCCGCGACAAGGGCGCGGAAAAGACTTGAGAGACAACCATTTGGGCACTTCAGGCCAATTGAAGGCACTCGCTGACTCGCCTCGTGAATGCACGATGCTGGCAGGAGGCATGCCATGCCCCCTATAATGCGCCCCAAATCACAAGCGCCCGGTACGCGAGCGCCCATTTTCCGCACAGGTTCCCGTCGTGATCGAGAAACTTCGCAACATAGCCATCATCGCCCACGTTGACCACGGTAAAACTACCCTGGTCGACAAGCTCCTGAGTCAGTCTGGCACCCTGGACCGCAAGGCCGAGGGTCAGGAACGCATCATGGATTCCAACGACCAGGAAAAAGAGCGCGGCATCACCATTCTCGCGAAGAACACCGCGATCCAGTGGAACGACTACCACATCAACATCGTGGATACCCCTGGGCACGCTGACTTCGGTGGCGAAGTCGAGCGCGTGATGTCCATGGTCGATTCCGTGCTGCTGCTGGTCGATGCCGTCGATGGCCCGATGCCGCAGACTCGCTTCGTGACCCAGAAGGCATTCGCCCAGGGCCTGAAGCCGATCGTCGTCGTCAACAAGATCGACCGTCCGGGCTCTCGTCCTGACTGGGTCGTCGACCAGATCTTCGATCTGTTCGACAACCTGGGCGCGACTGACGAGCAGCTCGACTTCCCGATCATCTACTGCTCTGCCCTCAACGGCATTGCCGGTATGGATCCGGAAGACCTGAAAGACACCATGGACCCGATGTTCCAGTCCATCGTCGACATCGTCGAGCCGCCGAAGGTCGAGCTGGACGGTCCGTTCCAGATGCAGATCTCCGCACTGGACTACAACAGCTACGTCGGCGTCATCGGTCTGGGTCGCATCAAGCGCGGCGCCGTCAGCCCGGGTCAGCAGGTCTCCATCATCACCAAGGAAGGCGCTGTCCGTAAGGGCAAGATCGGCCAGGTCATGACTCACATGGGTCTGGACCGCGTGCAGACCGACAAGGCGACTGCCGGCGACATCGTCTGCATCACCGGTATCGAGAACCTCGCGATCTCCGACACCATCTGCGACACCGCCACTGTCGAGGCGCTGCCGCCGCTGACCGTCGATGAGCCGACCGTCTCCATGACCTTCCAGGTCAATGACTCTCCGTTCGCCGGTCAGGACGGCAAGTTCGTCACCAGCCGCAACATCCGTGAGCGTCTGGACCAGGAACTGATCCACAACGTCGCACTGCGCGTCGAACAGGGCGAGACTCCGGAGAAATTCGTCGTCTCCGGTCGTGGTGAGCTTCACCTCTCCGTTCTGATCGAATCCATGCGTCGTGAAGGCTTCGAGCTGGCCGTGGGCCGTCCGGAAGTGATCATCAAGGAAATCGACGGCAAGAAGCAGGAGCCGTACGAAGAAGTCATCATCGACTGTGAAGAGCAGCACCAGGGCTCCATCATGGAAGAGCTGGGCTACCGCAAGGGCGAGCTGACCAACATGAACCCGGATGGCAAGGGTCGTGTGCGTCTGGACTTCATCATCCCGTCTCGCGGTCTGATCGGCTTCCGTGGTCAGTTCCTGACCCTGACCTCCGGTACCGGCATCCTGACCAGCCGCTTCGATCACTACGGTGATCTGAAGGAAGGCGCAGGCGTCGAGCGTCGCAACGGCGTCATGATCTCCATGGTGCCGGGCAAGGCGCTGTCCTACGCCCTGTACACCCTGCAGGAACGTGGCAAGCTGATCATCGGTCACGGTACCGAAGTCTATGAAGGCATGCTGGTCGGTATCCACAACCGCGCCAACGACCTGGTCGTGAACCCGACCAAGGCCAAGAAGCTCGATAACATGCGTTCTACCGGCAACGATGAAAACATCGTGCTGACGCCGCCGATTCGCTTCACCCTGGAACAGGCGATCGAGTTCCTGGATTCCGATGAGCTGGTGGAAGTCACTCCGCTGCACATCCGTATCCGCAAGAAGTACCTGAAAGAGAACGAGCGCAAGCGCGCCAGCAAGTAAGCTGGCCCAGCCTGCCCCCTGCCTGATGGCAGGGGGCATCGTGCTCAAACGCAAAAGACCCGCCAACTCGGCGGGTCTTTTGCGTTTGAGCACTTTTCGCTGTTGCCGCAAAGGACAGCATGACCATCTCTCTAATACTTATGAATGTCATTGCAGGAAGTGCGTCGCTATTAGGGCTCGCAGAATAAGGGAACTTTGCGCGATACCTTGGCCTGAGGCATCTCTAACACTTAAATGAGGGTTATATGAGGCATATTCGTGTTGCGCATATAGCGTCTTCATTCAGAGCATGCCACACGCGGCCAACGCCCCTGCGCAACGTAATGTCTTGATCTGTTGATAGCGCGCAATCACACGTCACCGAGCGAGGATAAATCGTCGAATTCTAATGATGCGTCGCGTTTGAACGACGCAAAAACGAGACGTCGATGCGCAGTCACTAGGGTCAACGCAACGGAGCAGGTATCTTCTGCCGGAGCTTTCTTTATGCATATCCTGCAGTTAACGAAGACTTGTTCGCCACACGCCACCCGGAGCAGGGTCCTCTTACCGATCCTCGTGAGCACTCGCCATGTGTCGTCATTGCCAAGCCAGGTGTGTGCAATGCGTCACGAATACGCTCCAGAAGACCCGTATGAAAGGATTCAGCAATGAGCATCAAGCAACGCCTCGAAGTCCTGCCATGGGACACGCTGGCGCGTTACCGCCTGATCGAGATCATCGCCTTGTGGGAGGGGCGAGTCACTTCGCGTCATCTGGGCAACGCCTTCGGTATCGCCAGACAGCAAGCCTCGCGCGTCATGAAGACCTACCGCGAGACGGTCGCCGAGAACAATCTCGAGTATGACCCCGTCATCAAGGGCTACCGTCCGTCGGCGAATTTCTGCCCCATGCTGACGCGGGGTGAGGTCGATGAATACCTGCAATTGCTGGGCAATCACGACAATCTGAATCCGCATTTCACCGGGTTGGGGCTAGGCCAGGCAAACACCGAGGCCCTGCGCCTGCCGTCACGCAGCGCCAGTCCGCCGGTGGTCAGGGCCTTGATCGAAGCCGCCAGTCAGGGCGCGCGTCTCGAGGTGACCTATGCCTCTCTCAACTCTCCTCAGGGAGAGGAGCGCATCCTGTGTCCGCATACGCTGGTCTACGCCGCTGGCCGCTGGCATGTGCGCGCCTTCTGCGAGAAGAACCGGGCTTTTCGTGACTTCGTGCTGTCTCGATTCCGCGCGGTGCCGGAGCTGTTCGGTGAAGCCCTCGAGGGCAGCCAGCGCGAGTGCGATGAAGGCTGGGAGACGCGCGTCACCTTGAAGCTGGGCGCCGACCCGCGCCTGACGCCCGCCGAGCGCGGCCTGATAGAGCAGGACCACGGCATGGTGGATGGCGAGCTGCACCTGCCGACACGCGGCGCTCTGGTGCAATACGTCCTGCGCGAGCTGGGCATCAATCCGGACCATCTGGAAGAGTCTCCGCGCGCCCAGCAGCTGGTCGTGCTCAATCGCGACGAGATCACTGACTGGCTGTTCGTCAGCTCCAGCGCCTGACGCGGGAGTGAGCGGGTCTGCCCTCGCGCTGACCTCAGTTGCCTGAATGGGCTATCCATCGCCGAGCGAAGTTTATATGATGACTTCTGCACACAGTCCTTCGCCCTTCCCGGCGGAGGGCTGTTTTTTTGGTGTCCAGCAAGGCCTTGCTCGCAAGGGGCTGACACCACGACTGACAGGAGGTCTCATGGCCACACTTCCCTCGATCATCATCAATCGTCTGGACGCCGAACGCCTCGAGCGCCTGATTGATCGCGTTGCCGCCGCCGACCGTCAGGTGGCAGAACAGCTTGAGGACGAGCTGGAGCGCGGCGAGGTCGTCGAGCCTCACGAGGTGCCCGCCGATATCGTCAGCATGAACAGCCGCGTGGAGTTCACGGACCTGACCCGCCAGCAGACTCTGGTGCGCACGCTGGTCTATCCGCATGCGCTGCCCGGCCAGCAGGATGGCCTGTCGGTGCTGGCACCACTGGGGGCTGCCCTGCTCGGCCTCAAGGTCGGCAGCCTCATCGAGTGGCGGCTGCCGGATGGCAGCCTGCACGAGGTGCGTATCGAGGCGCTGCATTACCAGCCGGAAAGTGCCGGCGACCTGCACCGCTGACAGCGCCTAGCGCATCAGCAGGCGGCGGATAAGAGCATGGATGGCGCGCGCTGTCGGCCCGTCGGCATAGGGCGGATACATCAGTCGCGCGCCATTCATGCGTCCCTTGGCGAAGATTCCCTTGGCCTTGCTGAGCGTCTGGAAGCCTTCCTTGCCATGATAATGGCCCATCCCGGACGGCCCGATACCGCCGAACGGCATGTCATCCTGCGCCACATGCAGCAGGGTATCGTTCAGACACATTCCGCCCGCATGCGTGCCTTCGGTGACCCGCTGCTGTTCATGCTTGTCGTGGCCGAAGTAATACAGCGCCAACGGCCGGGGCCGGGCGTTCACATAGGCCATCGCGACGGATAGCGTATCCGCCGGTGCCTCCAGCAACGTGTCCTTCACACTCGTCTCGCCCTCCGCCTCATCCACTGCCCCCGGGTCCGACAGGCCGACGATCGGCAGCAGCGGGCCGAAGATTTCCTCCTGCATCACGCGCATCTCATCCGTCACCTCGAGCAACGCCAGCGGCGGCATCAGACGCTTCTCGACCAGCTCCGGGTCATTCCAGTCGGGACTGTCGACCAGAGGCCTGAGTGTCGCGCCCTTCGCCAGGGCGTCCTCGAGCACCTCTCGCAAGCGCTGGTACTGACGCTGATTGATGATGCGCGAATAGTCCTGCGTCTCGCAGAAGCGCGGATAGAAGCGCTGGAAGGCCTCGCCCAGCGCCGTGACCAGCAGCGGGACCTGCTCCTCACTGCACAGCACGTAGTCCGGCGCGACGCAGGTCTGGCCGGCGTTCATGCCCTTGCCGAAGGCCAGCCGCCCCGCCGCTTCACGACGCTGCGCCTCATCCGCCATCAGTTCACGCGACATGATCACCGGCGACTTGCCGCCCAGCTCCAGCGTCACGGAGGTCAGGTTGTCCGCCGCGGCGCGCATCACATGCTTGCCGACCGCCGTGCTGCCGGTGAACAGCAGGTGGTCGAAGGGCAAGGCCGAGAAGGCCGCCGCCACATCGGCCTCACCGATCACCACGGCCACCTGCACCTCATCGAAGGCATCGAGCAGCATCACGCGCAGCGCCTTAGCGGTCTCGGGGGTGAACTCGCTCATCTTGATCATCACCCGATTGCCGGCACTCAGGGCGCTGATCAAGGGGCCGATCGCCAGATAGAGGGGATAGTTCCAGGGCACGATGATGCCGACCACACCCAGCGGCTGATAGACGACGCGCGCAGAGGCCGGTTGGAAGGCGACGCTGACATGGCGCTTGGAGGGCTTCATCCAGCCCTTCAGGTGACGGCGTGCATGACGAATGCCTTCGTAGCTCGGTACCAGTTCGGCCAGACGCGTCTCATGGGCGCTGCGGTGGCCGAAATCAGCGCTGATCGCCGCGATCAGGGCCTCCTCGTGTGACTTGAGCGCATCACGCAGCGAGGTCAGCCAGGCCTGGCGCTCATTGGCGCTGGGCATCGGCGACAGGCCATAGGCGGCGCGCTGGTCTTCCAGCAGCGCCTGCATGCGCGTGATCTCCCGAGTGGCAGCCTCGCTGCTCTCATTAGACGAGCCAGCAGACGAGACAACAGATTCAGGCGAAGCAGGATCAACAGGGGCGGCAGTCGTCATGAGAACATCCAGTGAGGGCCGGCAAAGCCGGCAGCGAAGGCAGACAGCCACGAGTATGGCGTACCAGTCGGTAGCGACCGGCGCGCGGAGAATCGCCAGCGTGGCTCATCCCGTTTTAGAACACTCGTTTGATGACGTCAAAGAAAGTCGCCTGCGCCGCTGGTGCACGCCGCAATGCAAAAAGCCCCCGCACCGTGAGGTACGAGGGCTTTTCGGGTGTCGACCGGCGATGGCGCCGGTGACGGGAATTCGTTGGCGCGCCCAGCAGGATTTGAACCTGCGACCCCTGCCTTCGGAGGGCAGTACTCTATCCAGCTGAGCTATGGGCGCGCATGCCAGGGTTGCAGTGAACCGAGGCGCGCTTATGGTAACGTCTTGATTCTACGATGTCGAGATATCCCGCCAGCCACGCGGTTGCTGCGCCTCCGGCGAGCGCTATACTGGCTCGATACACAGCCCCAAAAGGTGCACGCCATGCAAGCTCGCCGGCCAGCTGCTTTTCCCCTCAAGCGCTCTTCCCTGTCACTCTCATTGAGCGCGATGCTGTTCAGCGTGCTTGTCAGCGCGTCCGCACAGGCCGCAGACAACTCCCGCGAGGCGATTGCCGAGCGACTCAAGCCGGTGGGCGAGCTATGCGTGAAGGGCGATGCCTGCGCCGGTGATGCCTCGGCAGCGAGCTCGCAGCCGGCGGTCAGCGGCGCTGGCGGGCAAGCCGATGCCGCCAGCGCGATAGACGGCGAGAAAGTCTACGGTGGCATCTGCATGGCCTGTCACACGACTGGCGCCGCCGGTGCCCCGCGCCTGGGCGAGGCCGGCGACTGGGAGGGCCGTCTCTCCAAGGGCGACGAGACGCTCTACACCCACGCCATCGAAGGCTTCAATGCCATGCCGGCCAAGGGCGGCAACCCGGCGCTTTCCGATGAGGAAGTGAAGGCCGCGGTGGACTATCTGCTCGACTCCGTGCGCTGAGTCTCAGCGCACAGTACCCGACAGTAAACATCAGCCCAGCAGCGAACGCAGGCCCGCGATGGCATCCCGCCCGCGGGCCACTTTCTTCTCCTGATCCTGCGGCTTGTCGGCCCGCCCTTCCCACTCGAGGTCTTCTGGCGGCAGCTCATCCAGGAAGCGGCTCGGCACGCAGTCCATCATCTCGCCGTAGGTCTTGCGCTGGCGCGCCAGCGTCAGCACCAACGTACGGCGGGCACGAGTGATGCCCACGTAGGCGAGGCGGCGCTCCTCCTCCACCGTGTCCATCTCGATGGAGTTGCGGTGCGGCAGCAGGTCTTCCTCCAGCCCCAGCACGTAGACATGCGGGAACTCCAGACCCTTGGAGGCATGCAGCGTCAGCAGCTGCACGCGGTCGGAGTCATCTTCCTCGGCCTGCTGCTCGAGAATGTCGCGCAACACCAGGCGTGAGATGGCCGCCGCGACATCGCCGGTCTCGGTATCGCCGATCATCGCCTCGCTGCCTTCGAGCTCCTCCACCTCTTCCTGCGGATTGCCGCTGATCGACTTCTCGAGCTGATCGACCAGAATCCAGACGTTGGCCATGCGCCGCTCGGCGATCTTGGGCGCACTGGCGTTCTGGTATAGCCAGCCTTCGTAATCCACCTCGCGGAACAGCTCGCGGATGGCGCTGATCGACTGGCCGGCATCCATCTCGCGGCGCACGCGGTCCAGCGTATGGGTGAAGCGGCCGAGGCGGTCCAGCGCCCGCTCGCTCAGCTGCTCGCGCAGGCCCATCTCGCTGCAGGCGGCGTAGAGCGACACGCCACGCCCGGTGGCGTAGTTGGCCAGCTTCTCCAGCGTGCCCGGCCCGACTTCCCGCCGCGGCACGTTGACGATGCGCAGGAAGGCGTTGTCGTCCGCCGGATTGATCAGCAGACGCAGGTAGGCCATCGCGTCCTTGATCTCGTTGCGCCCGAAGAAGGAGGTCCCGCCGGAGAGCTTGTAGGGAATCTGGTAGTGCTGCAGCTTCAGCTCCAGCAGGCGCGCCTGGAAGTTGCCGCGATAGAGCACCGCGAAGTCACGCCATTCGGCGCCTTCCTTGATGCGCCGCGTGAGGATCTCGCCCGCCACGCGCTCGGCCTCGGCCTCTTCGTTGCGATTCATGATGATGCGGATCGGGTCGCCATCGCCCATCTGCGACCACAGCGTCTTGTCGTAGACGTGGGGATTGTTGGCGATCAGGGTGTTCGCCGCGCGCAGGATGATGCCGGTGGAGCGATAGTTCTGCTCCAGCTTGATCAGGTTCAGGCGCGGGAAGTCCTCACCGAGGGTGACGAGGTTCTCCGGGCGCGCGCCGCGCCAGGCGTAGATCGACTGGTCATCGTCGCCCACCACCGTGAAGGTCTGGCGCTCCTGCATCAGCATCTTCACCAGCAGATACTGGCTGATGTTGGTGTCCTGATACTCATCGACCAGCATGTAGTGGATGCGCCGCTGCCAGCGCGCCAGCACCTCGGGGTGATCACGGAACAGCACCACCGGCAGCAGGATCAAGTCATCGAAGTCGACCGCGTTGTAGGCCTTGAGATGCCGGTTGTAGGCCTCGTAGATCACCGCGGCGTACTGGGCGTCTTCATCCTCGGCATGCGACAGCGCCGCCCCGGGCAGGATCAGGTCATTCTTCCAGGTGGAAATCTGACTCTGCACCGCGTTGATCTGCTCGGCGTCGGTGTCGGCTTCCTTGTGCATCAGCTCCTTGATCAACACCTTGGCGTCATCGGTGTCGAACAGCGAGAAGCCCGGCTTGTAGCCCAGTGTCTTCAGCTCGCCGCGGATGATGGTCAGGCCGAGGGTGTGGAAGGTCGAGACGATCAGCCCGTGGCCCTCGCGGCCCTTGAGCATCTTGCCGACACGCTCCTTCATCTCGCGCGCCGCCTTGTTGGTGAAGGTCACGGCGGCGATGTTGCGTGCCTTCATGCCGCATTCCTGCACCAGGTAGGCGATCTTGGTCGTGATCACGCTGGTCTTGCCTGATCCGGCACCGGCCAGCACCAGACAGGGGCCATCGATGGCGCGCACGGCTTCCTGCTGGCGGGGGTTGAGCTTGGCGAGGCGATCACGGATCTCGGTCATCACGGTGTCCTGCTGGGCGAAGAAAGGGAGCGGAAATGCATCTCACGCGGGCGATGGTCGGTCAATCGAGGGCTGGCCGATCAGTCGAGGGCTAGCCGATCAATCGAGAATTGCGGCGCCGGCGAAATCGAGCTGACGCCAGCTTTCATAGACGACCACGGCGACGGCATTAGACAGGTTCATGCTGCGGCTGTCGGCCAGCATCGGCAGGCGCAACACCTGCTCGCGGGGCAGGCTGTCGAGCATCGCCTGCGGCAGGCCGCGTGTCTCGGGGCCGAATACCAGCGCATCACCGGCCTGGAAGCTGGCCTCATGCGGCGCGGTGCGACCACGCGTCGAGAGCGCGAAGACCCGCGAAGGTGTCACGCTCGTCATGAAGTCATCGAGGCTGGCATGGCGCTGTACGCGAGCCCACTCATGATAATCGAGACCCGCCCGACGCAGGCGCTTGTCGTCCAGCTCGAACCCCAACGGCTCGATCAGATGCAGGCGGTAACCGGTGTTGGCACACAGCCGGATGATGTTGCCGGTATTGGGCGGAATCTCGGGCTGATAGAGCACGATATCGAGCATGAGCAGACTCGCGGCAGAAGGCGAAAACAGGGGGCTGGCCGGCGATGCTCACCTGGCCATGACAACGCAAAGCGGGCCCCGAAGGGCCCGCCATCTTACCGCAATGCGTGACTCACGCGGAGCACGCGTTGCCGAGAACCCGCCTCAGAACTGCAGACGCATGCCGACCAGCGGGCCGGAATCCAGCGTGCGTTCGTCACGGTTCTCGAAGTCAGCCTTCACCTTGCGGTAGCCGACATAGCCTTCGACGTTGTCGATGACCTGATACCGTGCGCGCAGGCCGTATTCGTAGCTGTGCTCGAGATCGTTGCTGGTCGCGACGTCCGGGGTCACGTAGCCGTAGCCACCCAGCGAGACGCGCGGTGCGCCCGGCAGGTAGTAGTAGCCGTAGCCGCCGAGGCCCAGACCGCCGCCGTCACCGTGGTCGGTGTCGTACTGGCTCCAGCGTGCGCCGAGGCCCACGTCGTATTCGCTGGTGCGCTCGGTGCCCAGCAGCTGGACGTGACCGGCCGTGACGTCGTCGTGGTCATCGCTGGACAGGATACCGCCGCCGAGCTGGACGCCATTGCCGATCTCGCCATTGATTTCGCCCTGAACGGCTTCACTATTCAGGTTGAGGTCAGCGTTGCCGGCCATGGCCGGGGCGGACAGACTGGCAGCGAGGATGGCTGCCGAAAGGCCGAGAATGTTACGGTGAGCTGTCATGTATGCACCTCTGTACGTGACTGGGAAGGTAATGCTGCGCGGGTCATGAACGCTCTCAGGCGCCCTGGAGACCGTATTGCGCACGGTAGTCGCGAATCGCGACCGCATGCCCAGACAGTTCCTGCTGTGCGTATTGTTCCAGATATTCGAGCACCTGGTCGAGCGTCACGATACTGACCACGGGCATGGAGAAACGTGCCTCCACTTCCTGAATGGCGCTGTTCGCCTTCAGGCCTCCCTGACCATCGGGAGCGCGCTCCTGACGGTCCAGTGCGATCACGACACCCGCCGCCTTGGCACTCTCGGCGTGGATGATCTCCATCACTTCGCCGATGGCGGTGCCGGCGGTGATGACATCGTCGATGATCATCACGCGGCCTTCGAGGGGCGCGCCGACCAACGAGCCCCCTTCACCGTGGGTCTTGGCTTCCTTGCGATTGAAGGTGAACGGCATGTCACGATCATGATGATCAGCCAGCGCCACGGCCGTCACGGCACCCAGCGGGATACCCTTGTACGCCGGGCCGAACAGCACATCGGCCTCCAGGCCTGATTCGACGATGGCACGCGCATAGAAGCGTCCCAGACGCGCCAGGGCCTGTCCGGAGCGGAATAGACCAGCATTGAAGAAGTAGGGGCTCACCCGCCCGGACTTGAGCGTAAACTCGCCAAACCGCAGCACGTCCTGCTCGATGGCAAACTCAATGAACTCCCGCTGGTAGTCCTGCATCCGATATCACCTTTGAATTCGTTAGCCATTTACCAAATCGTCTAAAGCTCGGGTATCATACAGGCGCGACGAACCAGGGACCACGTATGAAAATCGCTACAGTTAACGTCAATGGTATTCGAGAAGCGGTCAGCCGCGGCTTCCTCGACTGGCTTGCCAGTCAGGACGCCGACGTCGTCTGCATCCAGAACCTCAAGGCCAAGAGCTTCGAGCTCGACGACAGCATCCTCTACCCGGAAGGGTACGAAGGCTACTTCCTGGACGCCGAAAAAGACGGCTTCTCAGGGGTTGGCCTCTATTGCCGCCAGATTCCCAAGGCCATCATGTATGGACTGGGCTTCGAGCAGTGCGATAACGAAGGCCGCTACCTGCAGGCCGATTACGACCGCTTCAGCATCTGCTCTTTCCTGATGCCTGACGGAAGTGATCCGGCTGCCAAGGGCGCCTTCATGGAGCAGTATCAGGAATACCTCAGCAAGCTGCGCCGCAAGCGTCGTGATTACATGATCTGCGGCACCTGGCATGTGGCCCACAAGACTGTCGACCTCGCCAACTGGTCCGACAATCAGATGACGCCGGGCTTCAAGCCGGAAGAACGCGCATGGATGGATCAGGTCTTCGGCCCGATCGGCTTCATCGACGCCTTCCGCGAAGTCAACCGCGATGCCGACCAGTACTCCTGGTGGCCAGCGCTGGACAGTGACCAGCCGCGCGCCCGTCAGGAAGGCTGGCGCCTCGACTATCAGGTCATCGACCCGAACCTGCGTCGTCACATCAAGGACGCCTGGATCGACACCGATGCCACCTTCAGCGAGTTCGCACCGGTCATCGTCGAGTACGACCTCGAGCTGTGATGCACGCTGTCACCCCTTGAGCGTTCGGCCTCGGGCCACCCTGCCAGTCGCATGATGTGCCTTCGGGCACTGACGAAAACGCCCCCATCGCGCAAGCGGTGGGGGCGTTTTCTGTCTGGCATCAAGCGTTCATGACGCAGCGCTCATGACATGACACTCACGACACAGCACTCATGACATGGCGCTCATGACACAGCACCGTGTCGCAGAACTCAGGCGTCGGCCGGCATGCCGAGTGCGGCGCGCTGCGCGGCGAACAGCTGCTCACCGGTACGCTCGGCGAGATCCAGCAGGGCATTGAGCTCAGCGCGATCGAAGGCCGCGCCTTCGGCCGTGCCCTGCACCTCGATCAGCCCCTTGCCTTCGGCCATCACGACATTCATGTCGGTATCGGCCTTGCTGTCTTCCGGGTAGTCGAGATCGGTGACCGGCACGCCCTTGTAGATGCCGACCGAGACGGCGCTGACCAGGCTCACCAGCGGGTCGGTCTTGATCTTGCGCTCACGCTGCAGGCCCTGCAGCGCATCGACCAGTGCCACACAGCCACCGGTGATCGCCGCGGTACGCGTGCCGCCATCGGCCTGCAGCACATCGCAGTCGATGGTGATGGTGTATTCGCCCAGCTTCTTGAGATCTACCGCAGCGCGCAGCGCACGGCCGATCAGACGCTGGATCTCCACCGTACGGCCACCCTGCTTGCCACGCGCCGCTTCACGATCATTACGGGTATGGGTCGCACGCGGCAGCATGCCGTACTCGGCGGTCAGCCAGCCCTTGCCGGAACCGCGCAGCCAGCGCGGCACGCCAGCCACGACAGAGGCGGTGCACAGCACGCGGGTCTCCCCGAACTCCACCAGCACCGAACCCTCGGCGTGACGAGTGAACTCACGGGTCAGGCGGATCTCGCGCGGCTGCTCCGGGGTACGGCCACTGGGACGGGTCACGTTGGCTTCGCTCATGGGGATTCCTTGTAGCAGTATTCGGGAGGCCAGAGTCTACACGCCGCAGCCACGGGCGACGACCTTCGCACCGCGCGGGCCGGACCTGCTCCTGATCACTGGGCGCTCAAGAGCGGCACGCGTACACTTCAGGCTATCAGCGCGGTCGCTCATGCACCGCCCCTCTTCTGACAGCCAACCGACAAGGAGCACGTCATGGTCCACAGCATGACCGCCTTCAGCCGCCAGACCCATGAAGCCGACTACGGCACCCTGACGCTGGAGCTGCGCTCGGTGAACCAGCGCTATCTCGAACCGCACTTCCGCCTGCCCGACAGCCTGCGCGAACTCGAAAGCGCCTTCCGCGAAGGCCTGCGCAAGCGCCTCAACCGCGGCAAGGTCGAACTCTCGCTGCGCTTTGACGCCGAAGCCGGTGCCGACAGCCTCGCCGTCGATGCCAGACGCCTGGGTGAACTCAGCCGCGTGCTCGCCGAAGTCGGCCAGCACTGCCCGGACGCCCCGCAGCCCTCACGCCTCGCCCTGCTCGACTACCCCGGCGTGCTGGTGCGCGAAGGCGCCGATCAAGAACGCATCAAGGCCGATGCCCTCAGCCTGTTCAAGCGCGCGCTGGACGAGCACATCGAAGGCCGCGCCCGCGAAGGCGAACGCCTCGCCGAGCTGATCAGCGCACGCCTCGATGGCGTCGATACCCACGTCGCCGAAGTCCGCCGCCTGATGCCCGACATCCTCGCCCGTCAGCGCGAGAACCTGCTCGCTCGCCTCGAAGAAGTCCGCGCCACCCTCGACCCGCAACGCCTGGAAGCCGAACTGACCCTGATGGCCCAGAAAGCCGACGTCGACGAAGAACTCGACCGCCTCGACACCCACGTCGGCGAAGTCCGTCGTCAGCTCACCCAGAAAGGCCCCATCGGCCGCCGCCTCGACTTCCTGATGCAGGAACTCAACCGCGAAGCCAACACCCTCTCCTCCAAGTCCGTCGTCGCCGACACCACCCGCTGCGCCGTCGAGCTCAAGGTGCTGATCGAACAGATGCGCGAGCAGATTCAGAATATCGAGTGATATCCCGCCAAAGGAGTTAGCCGGATGAGCAGACCCGAACCATGGAGTGGTGAAGAAGTCACAGCGATTGTCGAAACGTACAAGAAGATGCTGGTTGCAGAACTTTGCGGCCAGCATTACGTGAAAAAGGACCACAATCGTGAGCTTGCCGAGAAATTAAATAATCGCTCAAAGGCTTCTATCGAATTTAAGCACCAAAATATCAGTGCCGTGCTGCGCGATGCCGACTGCCCCTATATCAACGGCTACAAGCCGAGGAGTAACTATCAGGGCATGCTGGTCGATGTTGTTGAACGCCACCTACTGCGTACTGAGCTATTCGATCAGGCAGCACGCAATGCAGCAGACCGGCCGGTCATTGATGCACCGGCCCCCAAAGATACTTCCATCATTGTCACGCCACCGGAATCTAAGACGCCTCAGACCAGCGTGCAAGAAGCCAAGCAGGGTTACGCGACGCCCACGCCGGTTAAGCGCGACTACCTGGCGCGAGAAGCCCGCAACCATGCACTGGGGAGTGCCGGCGAGCGCTTTGTGGTGGCCTTTGAGAAGATGCGCCTTAGAAAAGAAGGCCACACATCGCTGGCCGAGAAGGTCGAGCATGTGGCGGAAACCCAGGGCGATGGCTTGGGCTATGACGTCCTGTCCTTTGATGCGGATGGACGAGAGCGTTGGATCGAGGTGAAGACAACGGCATTTGCCAAAGAGTGCGCTTTTTTCATCACGCCAAATGAACTCAAGTGCTCGCAAGCCAATCCTGAGCACTACCATCTTTTCCGCATCTTTAGCTTCTTAACCCAGCCCAACATGTACTGCTTGAGGGGCGACCTCTACCCGCAATTGACGCTCAACCCGCAGAGCTATCGCGCGCACCTGCTGTGAATATCTGGCACCCGTCCCTCAGCAATTGAAACTCTGCCCGACAGGCGCCATCTTGTTTCCATCCCTCGGCTGAGGGCTTTTCCGCTCAAGGAGTCAGGCATGTCTATCGAACAAGTGCTGTACCGTGCAGAAGCCACTACCACTGGGGGTCGTGAGGGCAAGTCGCGTTCTTCCGATGGGGCGCTGGATGTCACCCTGAGCACACCGAAGGAGCTGGGTGGTGGTGGCGGTGAAGGTACCAACCCGGAGCAGCTGTTCGCGGCGGGTTACTCTGCCTGCTTCATCGGTGCCATGAAGCACGTGGCCAGCACTGACGGCGTGACGTTGCCGGAAGGCCTGGAGATCACCGGCAAGGTGGGCATCGGCCAGATTCCGGCCGGTTTCGGTATCGAGGTGGCGCTGGATATCAGCCTGCCGGGCATGGACAAGGCCGAGGCGGACGCGCTGGTCGAGAAGGCGCATCAGGTGTGCCCGTACTCCAACGCGACGCGTGGCAACATCGATGTGACGCTGAACGTCAGCGTCTGATGGCTGACGACTGATCGCCAGACACGAAAACGCCGCCCCTCGGGGCGGCGTTTTGGATGGTGCGAGACGCGCATGGCTTGCGAGCGTGGGGGCTGATCAAACGCCCTGCTCGCGCGCCATGCGGCGGGCAATCAGCGGAGCGTTCCACAGGCTGGGCAGCAGAATCAGCGACACCGGCACGGCGGTGACGACAATGAAGGATTGCAGCGCGTTGATGCCGCCATCGCCCATCGAGATCAGCAGCGCCGCGACCACGCCCATCATCAGGCTCCAGAACACGCGCACGCCGCGCGGCGGATTGTCGTGGCCACTCATCACCATCGAGACCGCGTAGGTCATCGAGTCACCGGTAGTGGCGACGAACAGCGTGGTCAGCACCAGGAACAGCACCGAGATGGTGAAGCCGAACGGCAGCTGCTGGGTGATGGCGATCAGCGCTGCCGGCAGATTGAAGCCGGTGAACGGACCGGAGACGCTGCCCGGGTTGCTCAGCTCGAAGGCCAAGCCGCTGCCACCAATGATGGTGAACCACAGGCAGGTGACCAGCGGCGAGATGACCGCGATCAGCAGCACCATCTGACGCAGGGTGCGGCCACGCGAGATACGCGCCACGAACATCGCCATCAGCGGACCATAGCCGATGAACCAGCCCCAGAAGAACAGCGTCCAGCCATTCAGCCAGCCATCGTCACCCCGGAAGGAAGACATGGCGACGAAGTCACCGACGTAGCGCACCAGGCCCTGCGGGAAGGCTTCGAGCAGGAAGCCGGTCGGGCCCATGATCAGGATGAACAGCAGCAGCGCGCCGCCGAGCAGGACGTTGGTGCTGCTCAGGAACTGGATGCCACGGGTCACGCCGCTGACGGCCGACAGGGTATAGATGACGGTCAGTACGAGCAGCAGCGTGAGCTGGGTCGCGTAGGTATCGGGAATGCCGAACAGCGCATTGAGGCCATAGCTGACCTGCAGGCCGAGGAAGCCGATGGGGCCGACGGTACCGGCCACCACTGCCAGCACGCAGCAGGCATCGACCAGCGCACCGATGGGGCCACGCATGACGCGGTCGCCGAACAGCGGATAGAGCAGCGTGCGCGGCTTGAGCGGCAGGCCCTTCTCGTAGTGCAGGTACATGAAGATGATGCCGGTCAGGCTGCCGAGCATCGCCCAGGCCAGAAAGCCCCAGTGCATGAAGCTCTGCGCCAGCGCGTTGTAGGCGGCATCGGCATTGCCCGTCGGGGCGTCCGCGCCGAATACCGGCGGCGGCGAGGTGAAGTGAGCGATCGGCTCTGCCGCTGCCCAGAAGACACCACCACCCGCCAGCAACGTGCACAGGATGATGGCCATCCAGCGCAGCGTCGAGATATCTGGCGCCGCCAGCCCGCCCATGCGCACCCGTCCGGTACGGCCGATGGTCAGCACGATGGCGATGACGAAGGTCGCCAGCATCAGCGCTTGCCAGTAGGCACCGAAGTATTGGGTCGAGACACCGAAGGCACTCTGGATGAGCGCGGAGACAGCGTCGAGATCCACCAATGCGGCGATGGCAAACACTGCCAATACGCCACCACTGATGATGAAGACGGGCCAGTCGATACCTTGCGGGGTGTGTGCGGGTTCAGCGGGGGGATTTACCGGTGTGGCGGAGCCGGACGAAACAGTCCGGGAAGAATCCGTCATTAGTCAGCCTCTGGGCATGATCTGAGTGACGGTGCAGTGTATCAGCCGTAAAACGCTGAACTATGACACAAGCCGTTGTTTTTACACCCATGTAACGCGACGTATCACCAAGCCTACAGCCGTTTTACATCCGGGCATCGGTGATAACAACTCATGACCTCCCTCGGCTGCCATCTTGCGGCCATGCCAGGCTGATCCGTGCATGACGACATGCAAAGGCCGCCCGAGTGGGCGGCCTTTTTCACATCAGCCAGTTACAGCCCTTGCTCACGCGCCATCTGCCGCGCGATACGTGGGGCATTCCACAGACTGGGCAACAGCACCAGCGAGACAGGCACCGCGGTCACCACGATGAAGGATTGCAGCGCATTGATGCCGCCATTGCCCATCGAGATCAGGATCGCCGCCACGACCCCCATGATCAGGCTCCAGAACACGCGCACGCTGCGTGGCGGGTTGTCGTGCCCACTCATCACCATCGAGATGGCGTAGGTCATCGAATCCCCGGTCGTGGCCACGAACAGCGCCGACAGAATCAGGAACAGCACCGACATGATGAAGCCGAACGGCAGCTGCTGAGTGATGGCGATCAAGGCCGCCGACAGATTGAAGCCGCTGAACGGGCCGGAGACGCTGCCCGGGTTTTCCAGCTCGAAGGCCAGGCCGCTGCCGCCGAGAATGGTGAACCAGAGACAGGTCGCGAGCGGCGACAGGATGGTGATCAACAGCACCATCTGGCGCAGGGTACGCCCCCGCGAGATACGTGCGACCAGCATCGCCATCAGCGGACCGAAGCCGATGAACCAGCCCCAGAAGAACAGCGTCCAGCTATCCAGCCAGCCGCTGTCGCCGCGGAAGACCGCCATCGGCACGATATTGTCCAGGTAGTCGACCATGCCCAGCGGGAAGGCCTTGAGCAGGAATTCGGTCGGCCCGAAGAGCACGATGAAGAACAGCATCGCGCCGCCGATCAGCACGTTGGCACTGCTCAGGAACTGGATGCCACGCATCACGCCACTGACGGCGGACAGGGTGTAGACGAGGGTCAGGATGGCCAGCAGCACCAGTTGCGTCGCGTAGGTATCGGGAATGCCGAACAGCGCATTGAGCCCGTAACTGACCTGGATACCGAGGAACCCGACCGGCCCCACGGTGCCCGCGATGACGGCCAGTACGCAGCAGGCATCGACCAGCGCGCCGATCGGCCCACGCATCACGCGTTCTCCGAGCAGCGGATAGAGCAAGGTGCGTGGCTTGAGCGGCAAGCCCTTCTCATAGTGCAGGTGCATGAAGACGACGCCCGTCAGACTGCCCAGCACCGCCCAGCCGAGAAAGCCCCAGTGCATGAAGCTCTGCGCCAGCGCATTGTAGGCCGCATCGAGATTGCCGACCGGTGCCTCCGGCCCGAAGACGGGCGGCGGCGAGGCGAAGTGCGCGATGGGCTCTGCGGCGGCCCAGAACACGCCACCACCGGCCAGCAGGGTGCACAGAATGGTCGCCATCCAGCGCGGCGTGGAGATGTCAGGCGTCGCCAACCCGCCCAATACCACGCGCCCCGTGCGCCCGAAGGTCATGCCGACGGCGACGAGGAAGGTCACGATCATCAAGCCCTGCCAATAGGCGCCGAAGTAGGTGGTCGAGAAGTCGAAGGCGTGATTGATCAGGGCCGACACGCCGTCCAGGTCGATGAGCGCGGCGGCGACGAACAGCGCCATCACGCCTCCACTGAGGAGGAAGACCGGCCAGTCCAGACTGCGGGAGCTGTTGAGCGCTGTGAGCTCGGAATCAGGAAGTGATGCGGCTTGATCAGGAGAGGATGCGGTGTGATCAGCAAGAGATGCGGCGTGATCGGAAAGGGGAGCTGCTTGGGTTGCGGAGCCGGACAAGGCAGTCCGGGTGGTATCCGTCATTAGTCAGCCTCGGGGCATGATCTGAGTGACGGGGCAGTCTAACAGGCGAGAAAGCGCCGAATATGACACAAGTGATTGTTTTTACACCCATGTAACGCGACGTATCATCAAGCCAACAGCCTCATTACATGCCTGCCACCCCGTAACCGCCAGCGAGAGGCTCGCCGCGGGAGCGCGCAGCTGCGAGGATGGAGTCTCACGGTGGCCGCCCTCCCGGCCGCCTTCGATCCACTGCCGCTCGCGGCCCCTGCAACGAACGCAAGCCATGACCTCGCCCCGTCGCCGCGACTTCACCCCCGCGATGAAGCGTCGCAACCAGCATCTGCTCAAGGACGTGACCTGTGCCCAGAGCGCACCGCTCAATGTCGCCTTCATTCTCCTAGAGCATTTCTCGATGCCCGCCTTCACCAGCGCCCTCGATGTGCTGGTCACGGCCAATCTGCTCCGCGATATCCCCTTCTATTGCATTCACACCTTCGGGGTGACGGCGGGCAGCGTACGCAGTGATCTGGGCATCGACATCATGGCCAGCGCTGGGCTCGAGTCGCTGGGGCAGGCGCAGATCGACATGATCATCGTGTGCGGCGGCTACCGGGTGCAGCTGGACGAGATTCCCTTGCTGAGCGAGGTCTTGCGGCGAGCCGACCACCAGGGCTGTCGCCTCGGCAGCCTGTGGAATGGCAGCTACTTTCTGGCGGCCGCCGGCGTGATGGCGGGCCATCGCTGCACCATCCATCCCGAGAATGCGGCGCTGTTCAGCGAGTCATTCCCCCAGCTGGAGCTGTCACGCGCCCCGCTGGTGGTGGAAGCGGCGCGCTTCAGCTGCACCAATGCCGGCAGCGCCCTGAACATGATGCTGGAAGCCATGCGCCAGCGTCACGGCGATGACCTGGCGCGCAGTGTCGAGGAAATCCTCGCCTGCGAGCGCCCCGCGACACCCAGTCCCTGGCATCCGGACCAGACGCTGCCCGCGCCGGACAGCCAGCACCCGGAGGCACTGCGCACCATCCTCGAGCTGATGAGCAACAACCTCGAGGAGCCTTTGAGCATGAGCGAGATCTCACACTGCGTGACGCTGTCACGCCGCCAGATCGAGCGCCTGTTCACCCGCCATCTGGATACCACGCCCTCGCGCTACTATCTGGAGCTGCGCCTGACCCGGGCACGCCAGCTGCTGACACAGGGCAACGCCAGCATCACCGAGGTCACCGTGGCCTGTGGCTTCGTCAGCACCACCCACTTCAGCCACTGCTTCCGCGATTACTTCGGCATGTCGCCGACGCGCGCGCGTCAGCAGCGCTGACGGTGCCCTGTTGCTGACGTGCCGGTGCTGTTCCACAGACTTTCCGCCACCGCAACGAAACAACGCCGCCCCGAAGGGCGGCGTTGTTTCGTTGCGGCTTGTGCTCACGGGGGGTTCTTGCCCCGCTTCAGGCCCACATCAGGCAGAAGCCGTCTGCAGCTCGCGGCGCTCATGACGCTGCCCGAGCAGGAAGACGATCAAGCCCGCGATGGCCATCGCCACCCCGACCAGGCCGATGGAGGAATGCGACGGGCCATAGGCGAAGGCCATGCCGCCACACCAGGCGCCCAGCGCATTGGCGATGTTGAAGGCCGCATGATTGAGCGTCGCCGCCATGGTCTGGGCGTCTTCCGCCACATCCATCAGGCGCATCTGCAGCGCCGGTGCCAGCCCGATGCCAGTACCGACCAGCCCGACGAACAGGATGCCGCTCCAGACACCATCGGCGGCGAAGTAGAAGCCGCCCTGCACCAGCGCGCTCCAGATCAGCACGGCAGGAATGGTGCGCATCAGGTCGATATCCGCGGCACGGCTACCGATCAGGTTGCCGATGATGGTGCCTACCCCGAAGACGGCCAGCACCATCGGCACCAGGTTCTGGGACAGCCCGGCCTGGACGTTGAGCGTCTCCACCGCATAGCTGTAGACACTGAACATGCCGCCGAAACCGATGCAGGCGATGCCGAGGGTATAGAGCACCCGCGGCTTGATCAGCGCTGCCAGCTCGGTGAGCGGGGTCGCGTCCTGATTGCCGGCCTGATAGGGCACGAAGCCGCGCACCAACACCGCCGTGGCCAGCGCCAGCAGGCCGACGACGAGGAAGGCGGAATGCCAACCGAACAGGCTGCCGAACCAGGTCGCCGCTGGCGCCCCGATCAGAATCGCCACCGTCAGGCCCATCATCACGCGACCGACGGCCCGTCCGCGCTCACCGGCGGGGGCAGCATCCGCCGCCACCAGGGCCGCGACGCCCAGATAGACACCATGCGGCAGGCCGGCGATGAAGCGCAGCGCGGCAAAGCTGGTCAGCGACGGTGCCAGCAGGCTGGCCACGTTGCTGACCGCGAACAGCAGCATCAGGCCGATCAGCAGCCCGCGACGCGGCAGGCGTGCGCCCAGCGCCGAGATCAGGGGCGCACCGACCACCACGCCCATCGCATAGGCACTGATGGCGTAGCCGACCTGCTGCGAGGACACATTGAAGTCCGCCGCGATATTGGGCATCAGGCCCATGATCACGAATTCGGTAGTGCCGATGGCAAAGGCACCGAGCGCCAGCGCCAGTTCGGCGATGCGCGGATGGCGCGCAACGGGGGAGGCAGACATGTCCGGGTCTCCTGAAACTTGAAAAGGGGGTATCACCCGTGGCCGTACTCAGCCATGGCGCCGCTGTCAGGGGCAGGCCACGGCTGACATTGCCCGCGCATGGCTGGCGCTACGCAGGGCAAAAGACCGCGCGCCATTCATCATCAGCCGGAGGGCGGGAATGAATGGCGCGCGGGACAGGTAACGGGTGATGCGCTCGTGCGCGGCCTCTCTGGCGGAGGCCTGCGGCACGTCTGGCGCTGCTCTATCGACTTATGTACGCGGCTTGCGAAGGACGGTTCACGAACCTCGTCTGGCAAGGCGCGAGGGGAATCACGGGAGTGCGCAAGCTCAGGCCAGCGTGGCGAGGCGGCGGCAAACCCTGTGTCCCTTCAAGACCCCAGGCCGGCGCGAGAACTTGCTGACGCGAGAACTGGCCGACGCTTGAGTGATAACTGAAATATACGACCATTGTTGCAGATAACGCCACGCCAACCCAGCCACTTCGCGACGACAACTGTGATGCCCGAGCTGCAACATTGCATCACGGGACTGTCATGCGCGCGTGCAGCGGAAGCGGGGTGGATTATGCGATAATGCCGCGATTCAGCGACAGCAAGCGGATCACTTCCATGTCTTCGACTTCTTCAGCATCTTCCTCGGCGGCCAGCAACGCACGTGGCACGCTCTACATCATTTCCGCGCCGTCCGGCGCCGGCAAGACCACCCTGGTCAAGGCACTGCTGGAGCGCATGGACGGTATCGGCGTGTCCGTCTCGCACACCACCCGCGGCCAGCGCCCGGGCGAGCAGGATGCCGTCAACTACCACTTCGTGGATGTCGATCACTTCAAGACCATGATCGAGCAGGGCGACTTCTTCGAGCACGCCCAGGTCTTCGACAACTTCTATGGCACCTCGCGTCCGGCGGTCGAAGCTCGCCTGAGCAAGGGCGAGGACGTCATCCTCGAGATCGATTGGCAAGGCGCCCAGCAAGTGCGCGCCCAGGTGCCGGAAGCCGTCTCCATCTTCATCCTGCCGCCGTCGCGTGAAGCGCTGCTCCAGCGTCTGTCCGGCCGTGGTACCGATGGCGAGGACGTGATCGCGCGTCGCATGCGCGATGCGGTCAGCGAGATGTCCCACTACGACGAATACGACCTGATCGTCATCAATGATGACTTCGAGCAGGCTCTCGACGAGCTGTGCGGACTCGTCAATGCCCAGCGTGCGCGTCTGCCGCGCGTGCAGCATCGCCACGCGGCACTGCTCGATTCCCTGCTGGCCGACTGATGACGGCGGCGGGAATCCGGCTGCTCGGTCAGACGCTCAGTCAGCCGCGCGGCCGGCCGTTCTGACAGCAGTTCGGACAGCCTGACAGTCGGGCAGGACTTGCCGGCTTTCGTCCTGATCATGCGCGCTGTGGTCGCGTACGCCGCCGACAGACGCGCCAGGCGAAGGAGTTGATCGCGCCTGACTTGTCATGCAACAACGGCGTCGAGTAGACTCGATTCCCTTTCAGAATCATTGGCCGCTGAGCCGTCTCGCCCCTGGCGGGCCGGCTCAGCGGCATTGTGCTTGCGTCGTGTGCGAGATACTGTCAGATGATCAGGGTAAGTGACCCCTAGCGGTCGCGGCACTCTGCGCTGATTACACGCCGACAGCGAACCCCGAATATCCCGCTATTGATAGGTGCACCGCCATGGCTCGCGTAACCGTAGAAGATTGCCTCGAGAACGTCGACAACCGCTTCCAGCTGGTGATGATCTCCACTCGTCGTGCCCGTCAGCTGTCACGCGGCAGCCGCAACGCCCAACTGCCGTGGGAAAACGACAAGCCCACCGTCCTCGCCCTGCGCGAAGTGGCGGCCGGTCTGGTCGGTCGTGACATCCTGAACGAGCCGGTCGAAGCTCCGATCCAGCGCAAGCCGGTAATGCCGCAGATCGAAGACTGAGCCCACGCTCAACCTGCCGACTGCATGTGTGCTTCCGCACCTCTGCCACTCCCGCCCTCGCGGCCGGAGCACGGGGTGCGGGCCCGGAATCACTCTGAGCCAAGGCCGCTGAATGTTCACGATCGATGACCTGGCAGACCGCCTGGGCGGTTATCTTCCCGAGGAAGAGATCCGTCAGGTTAGGCGCGCCTTCTACTACGCCGAGCAGGCCCACGATGGCCAGCGCCGGCGTTCCGGTGAGCCCTATGTGACCCACCCGCTGGCGGTGGCGAACATTCTCGCCAATATGCACATGGACCATCAGAGCCTGATGGCCGCCATGCTGCACGATGTCATCGAAGACACCAGCGTGACCTTCGAGGCACTGGCAGGCCAGTTCGGCGAACCCGTCGCCCTGCTGGTGGATGGCGTCTCGAAGCTGACCCAGATCACCTTCGAGGACAAGGCCGTCGCCCAGGCCGAGAACTTCCAGAAGATGGTGCTGGCGATGTCCCAGGACATCCGCGTCATCATCGTCAAACTGGCCGACCGTCTCCACAACATGCGTACCCTCGGTGCCCTGCGCCCCGAGAAGAAGCGTCGCATCGCCCGTGAGACGCTCGAGATCTACGCCCGCGTCGCCAACCGTCTCGGTATCAACACCATTCGCGTCGAGCTGGAAGACCTCTCCTTCCAGGCGCTGCACCCGATGCGTTCCGAACGCATCAAGCGTGCCGTCACCGCCGCGCGTGGCAATCGTCGCACCCTGATGCGCGAGATCCAGGCCAGTCTGCAGAACGCGCTGGAGCGCGATCAGCTGCCCGGTTCGGTGATCGGCCGTCAGAAGCATCTGCTGTCCATCTATCGCAAGATGCGTGACCAGCAGAAGCCCTTCAATGAATTGATGGACGTGTTCGGCTTCCGCATCATCACCGATGACGTAGACAGCTGCTATCGCATCCTCGGCGTGGTGCACAATCTCTACAAGCCGGTGCCGGGTCGCTTCAAGGATTACATCGCGATCCCCAAGGCCAACGGCTACCAGAGTCTGCACACCACGCTGTTCGGCATGAACGGCATGCCCATCGAGGTACAGATCCGTACCCGCGAGATGGAAGCGATGGCCAACAACGGCATCGCGGCGCACTGGCTGTACAAGGCCGGCCAGACCGACCGTCCCATCGGCGCCGGCAGCCATGCGCGTGCCCGCGAATGGGTGCGGGGTCTGCTCGAGATGCAGCGCCATGCCGGCAACTCGCTCGAGTTCATCGAGCACGTCAAGAACGACCTCTTCCCCGACGATACCTACGTGTTCACCCCCAAGGGCGACATCATGGAATTGCCGCGCGGTGCGACGGCGGTCGATTTTGCCTATGCGGTGCACACCGATGTCGGCAACAGCTGTATCGCCTGCCGCATCGATCGTCATCTGGCACCGCTATCCTCGCCGCTGGAGAGTGGCCAGACCGTCGAAGTCATCACCGCGCCGGGCGCCAAGCCCAATCTGGCGTGGCTCAACTTCGTCACCACGGCCAAGGCGCGCTCTGCCGTGCGCCATTACCTCAAGCATCAGCAGCGCAGCGAATCCGTGACCCTGGGCCAGCGTCTGCTCAACAAGGCGCTCTCCGGGCTGGACTCTTCCCTCGAGCAACTGCCGCCCAGGCGTCTCGATACGCTGGCCGCGGAGCTGGAGCTGGAAGGTGGGCGTGATGATCTGCTCGAGTCCATCGGGCTCGGCACCCGCGCCGCCTACAGCGTGGCCCAGAGCCTTCTAAGCGACACGACCAGCGCCACGGCGCAGCAGCCCAAGTTCTCGGCCAAGGACGGCAACGTCCAGGCGGAGAACAGTGGCAACAGCCCGATGCAGGTCAGCGGTGGCAACAGCATGGTCACCAGCTACGCGCGCTGCTGTCACCCGCTGCCCGGCGAGCCGATCATGGGCCATCTGTCGGCCGGCAAGGGGCTGGTGGTCCATCGTCAGGAATGCAGCAACATCACCGAACTGGCCAGCGACCCGGAACGCGTCTTCCCGCTGACCTGGGCCGATCAGGTCGAAGGCGACTTCACGGTGGCGCTGCGTATTGAGGCACAGACCCAGCGCGGCCTGATCGCCGAGCTTGCAGAACTGGTCACCGATGCCGAAGCCAATATCGAGCGCATCGGTATCGAGGAACGCGACGCCCATCTGGCCATCGTCAATCTGACGCTGGCCGTGCGTGATCGCATTCATCTGGCGCGCATCATCAAGCGCATGCGCAACCTGTTGCACGTGGAGCGAATCACCCGCGTCCTCAGCTGATCTACCGTACTGGCCGCGTCGTCCGCCACTGGCGGGCGGCGCGGTTTTTGTTTTCAAGGCTGCCGCAGAGCGGCCATCGGACACGTTCTTCTGAACACCCGTGTCGCGGTCAAGGCTGACTGCAGTGCAGGACCTTGACCGCGACCGAACTCGCCGTGGACGGCGAGGCCCTATAACCACAATCGCAACCCGCTGCTGAAGGCCGCCACCGCACAACACTCGCAACCGGCAAGGCTTGAGCGCAGTCACAAGGAGCATGTCATGAGCAATCGCGCGATCATCAACACCGACAAGGCCCCTGCTGCCATCGGTCCGTATTCCCAGGCGATCAAGGCGGGCAACACCGTCTATCTGTCCGGCCAGATTCCGCTGGACCCGCAGACGATGGAAGTCGTCGAAGGCGGTATCGAGGCGCAGGCGCGTCAGGTCTTCACCAACCTGAATGCCGTGTGCGAAGAAGCCGCCGGCAGCCTGGGCGACATCGTCAAGCTCAACCTCTACCTGACCGATCTGGACGACTTCGCGCGCGTCAACGCGGTGATGGAAGAGTTCTTCACCGCGCCCTTCCCGGCGCGTGCCGCGGTTGGCGTCAAGGCGCTGCCCAAGGGCGTGGCCTTCGAAGCCGAAGGCGTGATGGTCATCGGTGACTGAGCACCCGCTCACTGACGATGGCAGGTCACCCGCGAGAAGTGACTGACGCAGAGACGACAGTGCCCGCCCCGGGATTCCGGGGCGGGCACTGTCAGTTGGCGCTTCGCCTGGGCACTGCGTCACTCAATAACTGGCCGCTCGTCAGCCAGTCTCGGCAAGCAACTTATCCACACCCGGTTGAGCGGCTCGGCGCGCAACCACATGTGGATAAGTGAAAGCGGCGGTGATCAGCGGCCCGACAATTCGCTCTTCGGCACCGTCACGCCGTGCTCCTTGAGCACCTCGGCATAGCCTTCGCGGAAGGTCGGGTAACGGAAGGTGTAGCCACTCTCGAGCAACAGGGCATTGCCGCAGCGCTTGCTGGAACGCCGCCGCAGCGGTGACTGGATCACCTCGGTGGACTCGACCTTGAGCTGACGCGCCAACCAGGCCATCACTTCGTGCAGCGGTGCGCCATCGCAGTCGGTGGCCAGATAGATCGGCTCGACCGGCTTGCCCTCGAGGCTCAGCGCGATCAGGTGCGCCAGCACGCCCGCGCAGTCGTCACGGTGGATGCGGTTGGAGTAGAGTGGCGGGTTGCTGGCGGCGATGCGACCATCACGCGCCTGGCGGATCAGCATGTCGCGGCCCGGCCCGTAGATGCCGGAGAAGCGCACCACGGTGCCGTTGAGCGAGGAATCGAGCAGTGCCTGCTCGCCTTCGCGCATCAACTGGCCCGAGAAGCTGGTGGCATCGGTGGGCGACTGCTCGTCGACTTCCTCGCCATCCTTCTGGGCGTAGACGGAGGTCGAGGACACGAACAGCACGCGGGTCGGCGGTTTGGCGCGCGACTCGAGCTCCGTCACCAGCGCCCGAATGCCGTCGACGTAAGCGGCGCGATAGGCCTCTTCGTCGAAACGGTCGGCGCTCAGCACATGTACCACCGTGTCGGCATCTGGCAAGCTGGCCAGTGCACCTTCGGCAGTGATGTCCAATGCCAGCGTCTCGATGCCGAGATCCGCAAGCTTGGACACATCGCGCCTGACACCAATGACATGCTGACCGGCCTTGAGCAGTTCGCGCGCCAGCGCGCTGCCAACGTCGCCACAACCGAGGATGAGACTCGTCTTCTTCACCTTTGCCGTGCTCCTTGGTAAAACGAATCGGTACCCACCGCATCCCAGGATGCCAGTTCCGGGCAGGAATCATGACTCTAACAGAACTCCGCTACATCGTAACCTTGGCCCAGGAGCGTCATTTCGGACGCGCCGCAGAGCGCTGCTTCGTCTCGCAGCCCACCCTGTCGGTGGCCGTCAAGAAGCTTGAGGAAGAGCTGGGAGTCGCACTGTTCGAGCGTTCCAAGTCCACCGTACAGGTCACACCGCTCGGCGAGAAGATCGTTCAGCAGGCTCAGCGCGTGCTGGAGCAGTCCAGCGTGATCAAGGAACTGGCCAATTCCGGCAAGGATCAGCTCTCCAGCCCGTTGCGCATCGGCGCCATCTATACCATTGGACCGTATCTTTTCCCGCACCTGGTGCCGGAACTGACGCGGCGTGCGCCGAAGATGCCGCTCTACATCGAGGAAGGCATGACCGGCGACCTGCGTCGCAAGCTGCGCAATGGCGAGCTGGACGTGATCATCGTCGCACTGCCGTTCACCGAGACCGACGTGCTGACCAAGATCCTCTACGAAGAGCCCTTCGAAGTCCTGCTGCCGGCCGGCCACCCCCTGCTCGAGCAGGACAGCATCGCCAAGGAGCAGCTGATCAACGAGCGTCTTTTGATGCTCGGCGAGGGCCACTGCTTCCGTGATCAGATTCTCGAGGCCTGCCCGGCCATCGGCAATCAGATCAACAACCCCGAGAATACGCTGATCGCCGAAGGCGGCTCGCTGGAAACCATCCGCCACATGGTCGCCTCCGGCCTCGGTATCACCGTGCTGCCCTACTCGGCGACCGGTACCGGTCATTACGAGAGCGGCGTGCTCGAGACGCGTCCCTTCAAGGACCCGGCACCCAGTCGCAGCGTGGCGCTGGCATGGCGTGCCAGCTTCCCGCGCCCCAAGGCCATCGACGTGATCAGTCAGGCGATCGCCGAGTGCTCCAATCGTGCGCGCCAGAGCAATGAGAACGGCATGCAGGGCTCCGCTTCCCAGAGCCACGAACCGGCATGAGCAGGGCGGGCACGGAAGCCTCATCTGCCGGGCCCGCCAGCGCCGGTGTCTTCGCCACCGGCGCGCTGGCCCAACCGCTGGACAGCCTGAGCGGCGTCGGCCCCGCGCTGAGCGAGAAGCTGTCGCGCCTCGGGCTGGAGCGCGTAGCAGACCTGCTGTTCCATCTGCCGCTGCGCTATCAGGACCGGACCCGCGTCACGCCCATCGGCACGCTCAAGAGTGGCATGGAGGCGGTGGTCGAAGGCGAGGTGACGGCCTGTGACATCGTCAAGGGCCGTCGCCGCAGCCTGCTGGTGCGCCTGCGCGATGGCAGCGGCATCCTCAGCCTGCGCTTCTTCCATTTCTCCCCCGCCCAGCAGCAGCAATTCCAGCGTGGCCATAGCGTGCGCTGCTTCGGCGAGGCACGTGCCGGGGCCACCGGTCTCGAGATCTACCATCCGGAATACCGCCTGCTCGGCCAGGGGGCCGCGCCGGTGGAAGACCACCTCACGCCCATCTATCCGGCCACCGAAGGCCTCAATCAGGCGCGCCTGCGTGCCCTGATCGCCCAGGCGCTCAAGCAGCTCGAGGAGACGCCCCATGAGCTGCCGGACCTGATCCCCGAGGCGCTGCGCACGCGCTTTCGCCTGCCCGGCGTGATCGAGTGCCTGCGCTTTCTGCACGAGCCACCGCCGAATGCGCCCGTCGACCAGATGAGCGATGGCGTGCACCCGAGTCAGCGCCGCCTCGCCCAGGAAGAATTGCTCGCCCACCAGCTGAGCCTGCGTCAGGTGCGCGCGCGTATCCAGCAGGATGGCGCGCCCTCGCTGAGCGCCAGTGGCGGCCTCAGCACGCGCTTTCTCGCCCAGCTGCCCTTCTCGCTGACCGGCGCCCAGCATCGCGTGCTGGAAGATGTGCGCCGTGACCTGGCGCGCGAAGTGCCGATGCTGCGTCTGGTGCAGGGCGATGTGGGGTCGGGCAAGACGGTGGTCGCCGCACTGGCGGCACTGATCGCGATCGGCGGCGGCTGTCAGGCGGCCTTGATGGCGCCTACCGAGATTCTCGCCGAGCAGCACTATCGCAACTTCCGCGAATGGCTGGAGCCATTGGGCATCGAGGTGGCGTGGCTGGCCGGCAAGCTCAAGGGCAAGGCGCGGCTGGATGCCAAGGCCGCCATCGCCGATGGCCGGGCACGCATGGTGGTCGGCACGCATGCACTGTTTCAGGCCGATGTGACCTTCCAGCGCCTGGGGCTGGCGATCGTCGATGAGCAGCACCGTTTTGGCGTGCATCAGCGCCTCGCATTGCGGGCGAAGGGGGAAGCCGGTGGCCTGACACCGCATCAGCTGATCATGACCGCGACGCCGATTCCGCGCACCCTGGCGATGAGCGCCTACGCCGACCTCGACCTGTCGGTGATCGACGAGCTGCCGCCGGGGCGCACCCCGGTGCAGACCGTCGCGGTGGCCGACCCGCGCCGACCCGAGGTGGTCGAGCGCATCCGCGCCGCCTGCTCCGAGGGTCGTCAGGCCTATTGGGTGTGTACGCTGATCGAGGAATCCGAGGTGATGACCTGCCAGGCCGCCGAGGTGACGCGTGACGAGCTGACCGAGGCGCTGCCGGAGCTGTCCATCGGCCTGGTCCATGGCCGCATGAAGGCAGCCGAGAAGGCCGAGGTGATGGCGGCGTTCAAGGACGGCGAGCATGACCTGCTGGTGGCGACCACGGTGATCGAGGTCGGGGTCGATGTGCCGAATGCCAGCCTGATGGTAATCGACAATCCCGAGCGTCTCGGCCTGTCGCAGCTGCACCAGCTGCGTGGCCGTGTCGGGCGTGGCAGCACCGAGAGCTTCTGTGTGCTGCTCTATCATCCGCCGCTGTCGCAGCACTCCAAGCAGCGCCTGGCGGTGATGCGCGAGACCACCGACGGCTTCAAGATCGCCGAGAAGGACCTGGAGCTACGCGGGCCAGGCGAAGTGCTGGGCACGCGTCAGACGGGGCTGGCGGGGATGAAGATCGCCGATCTCGAGCGTGACAGTGACCTGATCGCCCCGACCACCACGCTGGCCGATGCCATCCTCAGCGAGGCCCCGCAGGCCGCGGAGCCCCTGATTCGCCGCTGGCTGGGCGAGGCGGCCGGGCAATACGGCGCCGTCTGAGTGCGCCGCCCGCTGCTCACCTGGCGCCCTCAACTATTCAGCCCGGACACTCGATCACTCGGCCCGCCGCGCCAGTCGCTCAGACAGCACTTGTCTTACAGCACTTGTCTTACAGCACTTGTCTTACAGCACTTGTCTTACAGCACTTGTCTTACAGCACTTGTCTTATAGTACAGGTCAGTCAGTACAGGTCAGCTGGCGCGGCTGGCCTTGATCAGCTGGGTGCCGGCGCTTTCCAGCGGCTGCAACAGCCGCAGCACCAGAATCAGCTGTGACAGCGCCAGGCGTCCGGTGGTGGATTCGACCTGCTCGACCTCGGCTTCCAGTGCCGCGATCTCATCTTCGCTGTCCAGCGTGACGGCGATCTCACCGCCCGCCTCCAATTGCTCTCCCAACGCCGTCAGCTGCTGACTCAGGCGCTCGCCATGGCGCAGCAGCGTCTCGATGCCGCTGCTGGCCGAGGCGGTCGATTCCAGCTCACCACGATGCGCTGCCAGCGCCGAGAGATAGCCGAGCACGGTGTGCGCGTGGAGCAGGAAGCCGAAGCCCGGCTCGACATCGCGCCGGAAGTGGCCGGGCTCCTTGCGGGCCGTGGCCAGCAGATTGGAGAAGGCCGCGTCGGCGTTGTGGGCATTGCGGCGTGCCAGGCGGTAGGCCAGATCATCGCGCTTGCCGTGACGATACTGGGACAGCACCTCGCCCAGATAGCGACCGCTGGTCTTGAGGCTGACGCCGGCCTGACGGTAGAGCTTGCGGCCCTGCCAGTCCGGCAGGATCAACACCACCGAAAGCCCGGCCAGCAGGCCACCGACCAGCGTATCGAACAGCCGCGGCCAGATGAGATCGAAGCCATCGCCGACCTGGTTGAAGCACGCCAGCACCATCAGCGTGATGGCGGCGGTGGCCAGGGTATAGCGCGAGCCACGGGTGGCGAAGAACAGCACCCCCGCGACCACGGCGATCCCGGCCTGGATAGTGGGCGCCGGGAACAGACTGATCAGTGCCCAGCCGGCGACCAGACCGATCAGCGTGCCCAGAATCCGCTGCGCCAGCGTGCGGCGCGTATCGCCGTAGCTGGGACGACACACGAACAGCCCGGTCAGCAGAATCCAGTAGCCCTGGGTCGGGTGTACCGCCAGCAGCACGCCATAGCCGGCCACCAGCGTCGCGGTCAGGCGCAGTGCATGGCGGAAGATCGGCGAGCGCGGCGTCAGGTGGCTGCGGATACGCTCGAACATGTCGCGCGTGCCGTGGGGCGAGCGGTCCAGCAGGCTGTTGTCGCTTTCATTGCTGACGGCTTCGAGATCATTCAGGCGCGCGATCTGGCCTTCGATCAGGCGCAGGTTGCTGGCGAGGGCTTCCAGCGCCTGCATCAGATGATGCCACTCGGGCCGCTGTTGTTGCTTGAGATAGACGAGCGAGGCGTTGAGGTCTTCCAGCGCCTGCTGGCTGTCACTGGCATCGAAGGGCTGGCGCATCAACAGCGCCTTGCCAAGCCCGCGACAGGCGCGCCCCTGCTGCTCCAGCAGGCGCTGACAGCGGAACAGGATGTCGTGATGGAAGAAGGCGTCGGTGAGCTGGCCGTAGGGATAATGGCTGGAGCTGGCGCGCTCGTGGAGGTCCTGGGCGATGAAGTAGAGGCGCAGGTAGCGGTCGAGCTTGGTGGTATCGCGCCGCCCGGCGAGGCGCCGGAAGACCATCTCCTTGGTCTGGTTGAGCGCCACCACCACTCGGCCGTTCTGCTCGGCCAGCGCCAGACGCCGGGCAGACTGGTCGACATTGCGCAGCGGCTCGAACAGCTGCGCCTTGAGAATCAGGTAGCGCCCCAGCTCACGGTAGAGCGTCGCCATGCTGTGCTTGAGCGGCTGGCGCGAGAACAGCGCACACCACACGACCGAGAGCAGGCCATACCAGGACGCCCCCACCACCAGCAGCAACGGCTGAACCAGATTGATGCCCAGCCCCGGCTCCCGCAGCCACTCGGGCAGGCTGCGCTCCAGTACCGCGATCTGACCATCTCCATGCTGCTGCTCGAGGCTGATCATGGTGTAGACGGCCAGAATCAACGAGGCGCGCGCGATGGCGCCGTAGCGGGCATCGATGGCGCCCAGCATAGGCATCGCGAAGGTGGCCAGCGCCAGCCCGATCACGAAGGGCAGCGGCATGCCGAATAACAGCTCCACCGAGACGGCGGCGATGCTGAAGCAGGCCAGCGTCATGCCCAGCGCGCGCAGTCGGCCGCGCCAGTGATCATCGGTTTCCGCCAGCCCCGAGGCGATCACGCCCAGAAACAGCGGAATCACCACCGCCATCTCGTCGAGCCAGAACCCCACCGCCATCACGCCGCCCAGCGCGATCAACATGCGCAGCGAATAACTGAAGGCATCCAGCGTCCACAGACGACGCAGGGAGTGCATGAGGGAGTCCAGGAGAGAGCGTGTCATGAAGTGTTCCGTGACCAGGGCGCCGGGCAGCGCATTAGACTTTAGATTTATATCGCTAGCATATCACCCCGTTCTGCCGTGTCCGAGAGCCATGGCGCATGCAAGCGTTGGCAGGCGCGTCGAATGTCGAATCGCCGCGACGTGCCACTCTGAAGACTCCTGACCTCATTGGCTTTCATGGAGAATACCGATGCATCCTCTTATCGAACGCGTCACTGGCTCCCTCGGGCTGTCACCGGAAATCGCCGAGCAGGCGGTCGGCATGGTTCTCAAGTTCGTGCGCGAGCAGGGGCCGGATGGCCCGGCCGCCTCACTGCTGGGCGCCATTCCGGGGGCGGAAGGCCTGATCGGCAGCGCAGGCGAGGAAGCCGCCGAGTCCGGTGGCGGTGGCCTCATGGGCGGCCTGATGGGCGCCGTCAGCGCCTTCACCGGCGGCAGCGGTGGCGGTGCGCTGGAACTGGGCCAGAAGCTGATGGGGCTGGACCTGAACATGGACCAGGCGCGCGGCGTGGCCGATGAGACGCTGAGCTATGCCCGCGAAGAAGCCGGCGATGGCGTGGTCGACCAGGTGCTCGAAGGCATTCCGGGCCTCAAGCAGTTGCTGTGACGCCTCGAGGGCGTTGAGAGGGTCTTCTCGAACAGCCCCTCGCAAGTAAAGGCTCGCGACAACTGCTCGTGACAACAGCTCGTGACAAAACAGAACGCCCCGCTGATTCTCTCAGCGGGGCGTCTTTCGTTCATGCAGGCACGGCACAGGGTCATTCAGCGAATGCGCTTGAGCAATGACTGCAAGCGGTTGAGCTGGGCCGAATCGCCGACCAGCCGCACGCGCTGGTCCATCAGACCTTGCAGGAAGGCACGCGGCGAGGGCTTGAGCAGAAAGGTCACCGCACTGTCGCTATCGGCGAAGCGCAGCTCAAGCTCGGTATCCACCGGCAGGCCACTGCCGGTGGTGACGCCCGCGTGGGACATGCGGTAGTGACGCGCGATGCTCATGTCTTCGGTCGCGACACCCCAGTCCAGCGGACGCTTTTCCAGCTCGGCACGAAATTCGGGGTCACGCTTGAAGGCCCGCTTGAGCAGCAGACCCAGCACCCACAGCAATATCTTGAGCTTCATGGTGTCATTCCTTGAATCGCGAAGCGTCGGTCACGCAGGCCATATGAAAATGCCACCGGCCCCGCAGGGCGGAACCGGTGGCATCAGCATGACAGCCGACAGGGCTTTTGATGACGACGATTGAAAGCCATGGCGACAGCCACCCCGGGTCTGCGCTGAAGCACGAGCCGAGGTTACTTGGTCACTGCATCCTTCAACGACTTGCCGGGTTTGAAGGCAACGGTCTTGCTGGCCGGGATGGTCAGCGGCTTGCCTGTCTGAGGGTTCTTGCCGGTACGCGCCGCACGCTGGCGCACGGTGAATGACCCGAAGCCGATCAGTGAGACGTCATTGCCTTTGGCCACGGTATGAGTGATCTCGTCGAGAATCACGTTCAGTACCTGACTGGCCTTGTCCTTGGATAGATCCGCACGCTCGGCGATGGCCGCAGCGAGTTCTGGCTTGCGCATGAAAAGCCCTCCTGGTTTGGCATTCTGCACGGGCGGCCAAGCCGCCGTTTCCATTGTTGTTCTTGCACTTGCTAGCGGTGGCGTATGGCGGCGACGCAATCCGCTCCCGGCAAGCTTTGCCGTATCAAACCTGTCGATGACAGCATTCTGTCAGACTCCGCCCGCTGAGCAGCATGTCTGACGGAGCATTCACTATCGTGCCTGACCGCGCTGGCAGCAAGGGATTTACGACCATCGATCATGGCATCGCCTAGCCTAGCAACGGCGGCGCCTGCCGCGCTAGCTCGACTTTCCTGCGAACGGCGGCGCCTGTCAACGCATATCCAATCAAGCGTTCGTTCATATCCAGTGCACGCGCTTCGAGGTCATCGCCTTCACCGTTGATTTCCCAGCGCGCCACGGCCGAACGCGGCGGATAGGCCACCACCGGCAAGGCCGGTGTCTTGACCAGCACCGGCCACGCCTTCCAGTCGAGCACGCTCGGCTCACCACACAGGTTGGCCGCCAGGGTGCGCGCGGCCATCTGCAGCGGCTGGACATACATGGCATTGACGCCCTCGACACTGGCGCAATCGCCCAGCGCCCAGATATGCGGCTGTGAGGTGGCCAGGTGGCGGTCGACACGGATGCCGTCGCCGCCGGCGCTCAGGCCCGCGGCCCGCGCCAGACGAATGCGCGGCGCCAGCCCGGTGGCCAGCAGAACCACGGAGCCCGTCAGGCGACGACCGCTCTGCAGACGCACCTCGACCGGCGCGGCCTGACGTTCGGCCTCCTCGCCTGAGCTGGCGGCGATGGTCTCGACCATCTCGCCCTGGCGACGCGTCACACCGAGCCCATCCAGCGCCGCGCCCAGACGCTGCCCCAGTGCTTGCGGCAGCAGCCCATCCAGCGGAGTTTCCTCCGGCGCGACCAGCGTGACGCGGTGGCCGGCGGCCGTCAGATCATTGGCGTATTCACAGCCGACCAGTCCGGCACCGACAATCACCACATGCCCGTCTTCCCCGCGCTCGCGGGCCTTCGCCAGCGTCGCGCAGAAGGCCGCATAGTCGTCGAGGTCATTGATGCTCTGCACGCGCGAAGCCACTTCCGCGGCGACGGGGAAGGGACGACGCGGCGCGGCGCCGAGTGCCAGCACCAGCTCGTCATAGGCCAGACACTCCTCGCCCAGCCATAGCTGGCAGGCATCACCGTCGATGGCGGTGACGCGTTGTTGGGTACGCAGCTCGGCATTCAGCTCGTCCACCAGCGCCACCGGCGCCTGACGCGACAGGTCGGTGGCCGACATCTTCTTGGCAAAGGCGGTGGACAGCATCGGCTTGGCGTAATCGTGGCCGCTGTCCTGGCTGATGAGGATCAGCCGGCTGTCCTTGTCACGCGCACGCAGCGCGCGCGCCAGACCAATGCCCGCCATGCCGGTACCAATGATGACAAGGGTGCGAGGGTCGCGCATGGCACCATCTCCTGAGATCGATCCGAGGGAAGCGCTGATGAAAGAGCGCCAGCAGCGTCCGTCATGAACGCCGATGAATGCGCCCAGCATACCAGCCCGCCAGCAGTGCAGGCATGCCTGAGCGGGAGGCCTTGCCGCCCGGCCATGCTAGACTCGCCATTTCGTCATCCTGACAGGGAATTCACCGTGGTCCGATGCCCAGCAGGCGAGCCTCATCGCGCAGCGCTCACGCCACAGACCTCCACCTGTGAGGCGCCTCATCCGTCAACCGAGTCCCTGTGCCAGCCTGCGCCTCGCTGGCCTTCGCCCACGCGCGCGGCACCCGCTGCTTCGGCGGCGGTGCGCCGTCATTGGCAGCCGGCTGCCGCGCTGCAAGGGGTCATGCCGGCCGGCTGGTGGGCGTGGCTCTCCTCGACGGACTCGCTGACCCAGCGTCTTGCCAGCGCCATGCAACAGCAGGATGAACGCGATGGCCAGTCCATTCAGGGCCTGCGCGTGCGCCTGCTGCTGCAGGACACCGGCCCCGCGCGGCTGGATGAGGCACGCCTGCTGGGCATCGGCCCACGCCGGCATGTCTGGCGGCGCGAAGTGGCACTCTGTCATGGCGATACGCCATGGGTGATCGCACGCTCGCTGGCGGCGCTGGACCTGGCCCACGGTCATCGCCTCTCGACGCTGGGCGAACGCTCGCTGGGCCATTGGCTGTTTCGCCAGCCCGACCTGACCCGCAGCGCCATCGATGTCAGCCGCGCCCCGCTGGTGCTTTCGAGCCCCAGGCCGCTGGCCCGCACCACCAGCCTGTGGATGCGCCGGTCGATGTTCTCGCATGGTCGCTTCAAGGTGCTGGTGCAGGAGGGCTTCACGCCGGCCTTCCAGCACGCGCTGCAGCTGGCCTGAGCCTTGCTGGCCGACTGGCCTCATTTCTCTCTTCCCTTGCCCACTACCACCCGCCCAGGAGCCCCGATGACCGCGTCATCCACTTCCGCCGCTTCGCGTCCTTCCAGACTGGCCGACTACCTCGCCCTGACACGGCTGGACCGCCCCATCGGCACCTGGCTGCTGATGTGGCCGACCCTGTGGGCACTGTGGCTGGCGGCAGATGGCATTCCCGAGCGCACGACCCTACTGATCTTCATCGCCGGGGTCTATCTGATGCGCGCCGCCGGCTGCGTGATCAACGACTACGCCGACCGCCATTGGGACAAGCATGTCGAGCGCACGCGAGATCGGCCGCTGACCTCGGGTCGCATTTCGGAGCGCGAGGCGCTGACGCTGTTCGGGGGGCTGGTCGCGGCCGCCTTCGTGCTGGTGTGCTTCACCAACCTGACCACGGTGCTGCTGTCGATCGTCGCCGTGCTGCTGGCGGCCAGCTACCCGTTCATGAAGCGCTTCCATCATCTGCCTCAGGTGGTGCTGGGCGCCGCCTTCGGCTGGGCGATTCCGATGGCGTTCGCCGCGACGCTGGAGGAGGTGCCAACCTACGGCTGGTGGCTGTTCGCGGCCAACCTGATGTGGACGGTGGCCTACGACACCGCCTATGCGATGGTCGATCGCAACGACGACCTCAAGGTGGGCATCAAGTCCACCGCCGTGCTGTTCGGGCGTGCCGACAAGCTGATGATCGGCCTGTTGCAGCTGGGCATGCTGGTGATGTTGATCGGCATCGGCCTGCACCTGGCGCTGGGCATCTTCTACTGGCTGGGGCTGGCTGCCGCCGCCGTCACCTTCGTCTGGCAGCAACGTCTGATCCGTGAGCGTGAGCGTGCGCCCTGCTTCCAGGCGTTCCTCAACAATCATTGGACGGGGCTGCTGATCTTCGCCGGTATCGCCCTGGCGACCTGGCCGATGAGCTGACTCCTGCATAAACATTAGTATTATTTAAATTAAAGCGACCCCTGCCCTCTGTTGCTTCCCAGCCCACGGATCATGCCTGCCTGCCGCGCCTCCAAGGTGGCTGGCAGGCTTGCGTGCAAGCTGCCATGCTGGCAGTTGTCATCTCGTTGTCATATAAGCGGGTTGTAATCGTCATCGACTTGTCATTCTGGCGCGTGCGCCGACTGCTGCATGGGATCTAGCGATGAGCTCCAAGACCGTACTGATTGTCGACGATGAATCCTCGATTCGCGAGATGATCGCCGTTGCCCTCGAAATGGCGGATTACCGCGTGCTGGAGGCAGACAATGCCCAGGACGCCCACGCCATCGTCGTCGATGAAAAGCCCGATCTGCTGTTGCTGGACTGGATGATGCCGGGCACCAGTGGCCTGGAGCTCGCGCGGCGTCTCAAGCGTGACGAGACCACCTCGGAGCTGCCGATCATCCTGTTGACCGCCAAGGGCGAGGAAGACAACAAGATTCAAGGCCTGGAAGCCGGTGCCGACGACTACATCACCAAGCCCTTCTCGCCGCGCGAGCTGGTCGCCCGTCTCAAGGCCGTGCTGCGTCGCACCACTCCCAAGGGGGTCGAGGAGGCGGTGGAAGTCGAAGGCCTGATGCTCGACCCGGCCAGCCACCGCGTCACCGCCCACGGCAACTCGCTGGATGTCGGCCCGACCGAATATCGCCTGCTGCAGTTCTTCATGACGCATCAGGAGCGTGCCTACACGCGCAGCCAGCTGCTCGATCAGGTATGGGGCGGCAACGTCTATGTCGAGGAGCGCACCGTGGACGTGCACATCCGTCGCCTGCGCAAGGCGCTGGGCACAGGCCATCAGCATCTGATCCAGACCGTCCGCGGCACCGGTTACCGCTTCAGCGCTCAGGCCTGAGGGATTCATGCGCTATTGGACCAACGAGCTATGGCGCCTCGGCTACCTTGCCGGTGGCTTCGGCCTGATCGGTGGCCTGCTGGGCCATCTGGGCTGGGGCCTGGCGCTGGGCCTTTCGCTGTATCTGTTCGTCCATCTCAAGCACTTGAAGAGCCTCTACACCTGGCTGATCACCAATCCCCATGAAGAGCCGCCGCCCGGCGATGGCGTCTGGGGAGACCTGCTCGATCGCCTTTACCGCTACCAGAAGGGCCAGCGTCAGGCTCAGGAGCGACTGCGCAGCATCCTCAACCGTATCCAGGAATCCTCCGAGGCCATGCGCGACGGCCTGGTGATGCTGGACAACCACGGTGACATGGAATGGTGGAACAGCGCTGCCGAGCAGCTGGTCGGTCTCAAGGCCAGCCACGACCGTGGCCAGCACATCACCAACTATCTGCGTGACCCCGTCTTCATCGACTACTTCAATCGGCTGGCCTACCGCGAGCCGCTGACACTCCAGTCGCCGCTGTCTGACAACCTGACGCTGCAGATCTCCATCACCCTGTTCGGTGACAACGAGCGTCTGGTCATGCTGCGTGACGTCACCCGCCTCTATCGTCTTGAAGAGATGCGCCGCGACTTCGTGGCCAATGTCTCCCATGAGCTGCGCACGCCGCTGACGGTACTGGCCGGCTATCTCGAGACCTACTCCGATTACGCCGATGACCTGCCACCGCGCTGGCAGCGTGGACTGGGCCAGATGCAGAGCCAGACCGATCGCATGCAGCACCTGGTCGAGGACCTGCTGACCCTGTCACGCCTGGAAACCGACGAGCTGTCCGACAATGGTCGCTGCATCGACATGAGCGCCCTGCTCGGCCATATCCGCGACGACGCCGAAGGCCTGTCCCAGGGGCGCCACACCTTCTCCATCGAGGCCGATGCCAGCCTGTCACTGCGCGGTGAGGAGCAGGAGCTGCGCAGCGCGATCTCGAATCTGGTCTTCAATGCGGTGCGCTACACCCCCGAAGACTGTCACATCACCCTGCGCTGGAAGGCGGATGACCAGGGCCTGCTGGTCGAGGTGGAAGATGACGGGGACGGCATCGACCCGGTGCACCTGCCGCGTCTGACCGAGCGCTTCTACCGCATCGACAAGGGCCGCAGCACCGCCACGGGAGGCACCGGCCTCGGGCTTGCCATCGTCAAGCATGTGCTGATTCGTCATCAGGGCCATCTGGAGATCGACAGCCACCCCGGCGAGGGTGCGCGCTTCCGCTGTCACTTCCCCGACGAGCGAGCCTGTCAGGCGAGAGCTCCCCAGGCCAGCAGTGAGCTAGCCCAGTGATGGGCTGATTCAGTGATGGACGCCAGCCCAACGCAGAACGCCCCGCAGCCACCTCGAAAGGAGGCGACTGCGGGGCGTTTCGTTTGGTCAATCAGACGACGCTGCGGCTATTTCAGCGACGTGCCAACTTAGCGACGAGTCAGTTCAGCGACAAGCCAGCTCTGCGACAGGCTGTCTCAACGACGCGGCGCCGGCAACTGACGGTAGTGGCTCTGCCACATCAGTACCGCCCCGGCGACGGCGCCCGGGATGAACAGCAGATTGGCCAGCGGCACCAGCGTCATGACGAACACCGCGGCGCCGAAGGTCAGTGAGGGCCACCAGCGCGCCTTGAGGCGCTGCTTCATGTCACCGAAGCTGACCTGATGGTTGTCCATCGGGTAGTCGAGGTACTGGATCGACATGCTCCAGGCCGAGAACAGTCCCCACAACAGCGGCGAGAGCAGGTTCAGGCCCGGGATGAAGCCGATGATGAACAGCGCGATCATGCGCGGGATGAAGTAGCCCAGCTTGGCCATTTCACGCCCCAGCGAGTCGACGCCGATCTTCATCAGGCCACGATCATCGTCGATCAGGGTGCCATCCAGACGATGCTCGACCTTCTCGGCCAGAATGCCGTAGAAGGGCGCGGCGATCAGGTTGGTCACCAGGCTGAAGGTGAAGAACACCACCAGCAACAGACTCACCACCAGCACCGGCCAGATCAACCAGCTGAGCCACTCCAGCCACGCCGGTACCTTGAGCATCCAGTAATCGATCCAGCCACCGAACTGGTTGAACAACACCCACAGCGTGATGCTGTAGAGCACCAGGTTGATCGCCAGCGGTACGAATACGAAGCGGCGCAGCCCGGGGGTATAGACCATGCGGGTCCCGCGGACCAGCGCCGATACGGCATCAATCATGCGACGTCCTCGTCATCTCAAAAGAACCGGCCAGCCAGCGGGCTGACCGGAGCCACACCCTAGCACTCCCGCCTGCGCGGCGCAGCTGTCGGCCGCCTGACACCGCTCGCGCTCCCACGACGCAATCGCCCCGCGGCCTGCCGGTGGGCAGGTGCGGGGCGAAAGAGGCGACACAGGGGCAGGGAAGCGCGTCAGCTCACTTCTTGTCCAGGTCCTGCGGCTTCAGATCATGGGTATCGGTGTGACGCACGTCCACGCCCTTGACCAGGAAGATGACGTACTCGGCCAGGTTGTCGGCGTGGTCACCGATGCGCTCCAGCGCACGCAGAATCCACATCACGTTGAGCACCGGCGTGATCTGGCGCGCATCTTCCATCATGAAGGTCATCAGCGAGCGCATCGCGCTCTGATATTCCAGATCCACCGAGGCATCTTCACGCAGCACCTTGAGGGCAAGGTCGGTATCGAAGCGCGCGAAGGCCGTCAGGGAGTCACGCACCATGCTGCGCACGTGCTGGCTGAGATGACGCACCTCGACCATGCCGCGCGGGCTCTGGCCATTCTCGACCAGCGAGATGGCGTTGCGTGCGATCTTGCTCGATTCATCGCCGATACGCTCGAGATCGGAGGTGGCGCGGATGACGGCCAGCACCAGGCGCAGGTCGGAAGCCGCCGGCTGACGGCGGGCCAGCACCCGGGTGCACTCGTCATCGATCTTGAGCTGCATGTCGTTGACAGCCTTGTCGTTGTCGCGCACCCGCGTGGCGGTTTCACTGTCGCCTTCCAGCAATGCCGTGACGGCATCCTGCAGCTGCTTCTCTACCAGTCCGCCCATGGCCAGCAGGTGTGTCTTCAGTGCATCCAGCTCGTGATTGAACTGCTCTGAGATATGCTTGCCGTGCGAATCGCTGGTGATATCCATTTCCCTCTCCCGGAAAGTCGCCCACCGAGTCAGGGGGCGTGACATGAATGACGTGACAAGTATGGCCCACTACTGACTGACACAGCGGGCTCCCCCTCAGCATGCCGACACTTGATTGCAGTTATGTTTCACCCATGGCGCAAAGGCGGTATCTGGCCGCCATCGTCAGCAATATCAGGGCGAAAAGGCTACCCGGCTGCACGTTCGCGCATGAGCGCGCTAACCGAAACGCCCCGTGATGTAGTCTTCCGTCTGGCGGCGCCGCGGGTTGGTGAACAGCTGATCCGTCGGGGCGAATTCCACCAGGCGGCCCTCATGCAGGAAGGCGGTATCGTCTGAGACCCGCGCGGCCTGCTGCATGTTGTGCGTGACGATGATCAGCGTCAGGCGCGAGCGCAGCGAACGGATCAGCTCCTCGATCTTGAGCGTCGAGATGGGGTCCAGCGCCGAGGCCGGTTCATCCAGCAGCAGCACCTCCGGCTCGACCGCCAGCGTCCGCGCGATCACCAGCCGCTGTTGCTGGCCTCCCGAGAGCCCCAGCGCGCTGTCGTGCAGGCGATCCTTCACTTCTTCCCACAGCGCCGCGGAGCGCAGGCAGGATTCGACCTTGTCATCGAGGTGGCGCTTGTCATTCTCGCCGACCAGCCGCAGCCCGAAGGCCACGTTCTCGTAGACCGACATCGGAAAGGGATTGGGCGTCTGGAAGACCATGCCTATCCGGCGGCGCAGCATCGGCACGTCCACGCCGCGCGCATGAATGTCCTCGCCCTCGAGCAGCACCTTGCCGGAAAGACGTGACTGTTCGTCGAGATCGGTCATGCGATTGAAGGTACGCAACAGACTCGACTTGCCGCAGCCGGAAGGGCCGATGAAGGCCGTCACGCGCTTGCGTGCGATCTGCAGGCTGACATCCTCCAGTGCGCGTCGCGTCTGGTTCTCCTTGCCGACACGTGCCTGATAATCGAGGCTCAGGTGGCGGGTTTCCAGGCAGATGTCCTCAGCCGGCCGCGCAGGCGTCTCCTGAAGAAACAACTGGGGCTTGGGCTGTTCAGAGTCACGCCTCATTCGGTGGCTCCCTTGTAACGTTGTGCCAGCATGTGACGCAGGCGAATGGCACTCAGATTGAGGCATAGAATCACGACCACCAGCACCAGCGCGGTCGCGTAGACCAGCGGCCGACTGCTGAAGGCATCGCTGCTCTGGAAGGCCAGATCATAGACCTGATGCCCCAGATGCATGAATTTGCGGTCCAGATGCAGCCACGGGAAGCTGTCATCCAGCGGCAGGTCCGGGGCCAGCTTGACCACTCCGACCAGCATCAGCGGCGCGACTTCACCCGCCGCACGCGCCACGGCCAGAATCAGCCCCGTCATCAGCGCCGGCGAGGCCGCCGGGATCACCACGCGCTTGAGCGTTTCCAGGCGTGTTGCCCCCAGCGCCAGCGCGCCTTCGCGCAGACGACGCGGCACGCGCGCCAGCCCCTCTTCCGTGGCGACGATCACCACCGGCAAGGTCAGCAGGGCCAGCGTCAGCGAGGCCCACAGAATGCCGCCGGTCCCGAAGGTCGGCGTCGGCAGCCGCTCGGAGTAGAACAGCTCATCGATTCCGGCGCCCAGTCCATAGACGAAGAAACCGAGGCCGAATACGCCGTAGACGATGGAGGGCACCCCGGCCAGGTTGCGCAGCGCGATGCGCGTCAGGCGCGTCAGGCGCCCCTGATGGGCCACCTCGTGCAGATAGAGCGCCGCCATCACGCCGAAGGGCATCACCATGATCGACATCAGCACCACCATCAGCACGGTGCCGAAGATGGCGGGCCAGACGCCACCGAAGCCCTCGGTAGGCGCGCCGGCCACGAAGTCACGGAAACGCTTGAACGTCATCATCAGCCGGCCGCTGAAGCCCATCGCATTGGGCCGCCAGGCATTGCGGATATCATCGAGCGCGATGCGGCCTTCGTAGCCGCCATTGCCGCCCAGCAGCAACTGACCGCCCGCCAGGGCATCCCGCAGGGCACTCAGCTGACCTTCACGCTCGATGAAGGCGCTGCGTACCTCCTCCAACTCCTCCTGCATCTCCAGCTCGAGCTCAGCGTCCTCTTGAGTCTGCGCCGCGTCACCGTCAGCAGTGGCGCTGCGCCGGGATTCGAGCGACTGCTGCAACGCCTGATAGCGACTGCTCAAGACTTCACTGTCCAGGCGTAGCGCCTGCAGCTGACGGCGCTCGCTCTCGATCATCTTCAGGCGGGCAAACAGTGGCTCGGCGTCCTCGGACAAGGGCCGGCCAGGCCCGTCGCCGACATCGGGCGTGTGGTCCATCTCCCCCGTCATCGGGTCACTCAGCGCCCGTGGCATGCCGTAGAGAGTGCGACCGTCGCGCATTTCCAGCATCAGCGCCTGGCTGGGGAAGGTCATCCTGTCGAGCAGCGTCTCCGGCAGCCACTGCCAGCTGGCCGCGGCCCCGTCACGCGAGGATGTCTGCAGCAACCACCATTGCTGGCGAGCGTCATCCCCCTCGCCCGAGGCGACACGGCGCATTTCCTCGTGCATCAGCTCGCCGAGCAGATGGCGATTGTCGGCCGCCGGCTCACCGCGCGTGGTGGTCAGGGCCGTGGGACTCTGGCCCGGCTGTGCCGTCAGCTCCACCTCGACCAGCCGTGAGGGCCAGAAGTGACTGAAGGAGCCCACCACCAGCAGGCTGAGCAGGCCCAGCACCAGCACCAGCGAGACACTGACCGCCATGGCATTCAGCCAGCCCCACGGGCCGCCGTCGCGCCAGTAGCGCTGCAGGCGCCCGACCAGCGGCTCGCGCGGGCGCAACAATGAGGAGCTGGCGCGATTGGTGTCAGGGTGACTCATCCCCAGCTCCCCTGATTGGGCGGCGTGAAGCGCTGTCGCAGCACTTCCGCCAGCGTATTGACCACGAAGGTGAAGACGAACAATGCCAGGGCAGCGAGGAACAGCAAGCGGTAGTGACTGCTGCCGATCTCGGCCTCCGGCAGCTCGATGGCCAGGGTCGCGGCCAGTGAACGCAGGCCCTCGAACAGGCTGGCATCCACCAGCGGCGTATTGCCGGCCACCATCAGCACGATCATCGTCTCACCGACGGCGCGCCCCATGCCGATCATCATCGCCGAGAACAGCCCGACGGCGGCGGCAGGCAGGATGACGCGACGCAGGCTCTGCCATGGCGTCGCGCCAAGTGCCGCGGAGCCTGCGGCCAGACCGCGCGGCACCGACGAGAGGGCATCCTCGCTGAGCGTGAACAGGGTCGGCATCACCGCCAGCCCCAGCGCCATGCCGGTCACCAGGGTATTGCGCTGGGCGTAATCGATGCCGTAGTGGCTGAACAGCCACTGACGGAGGTCGCCGTCGAACCACCACTGCTCGACCTGGCCGGCGATGGTCACATCCAGCCACAGCAGCACGAACAGCAGCGGCAACAGCCCGAAGGCCGCCATGTTTTCCGGCAGCAGATTGCGCCATACGCGCGGCGACAGGGTCCACAGGAAGCCGGCCACCATGGTGCCCAGCGGAATCAGGATCAGCCCCAGCAACACCGCCATCAGCTCACGCTCGATGAAGGGTGCGACCACCAGGGCGGCGATGAAGCCGATCACCACGGTCGGCAGCGCCTCCATCATCTCCAGCAGCGGCTTGATGCGGGAACGCTGGCGCGGCGCCATGAAGCAGGCGACATGGATGGCACAGCCGAGGCCCAACGGCACGGCAAACAGCAGCCCGACCAGCGCCGCCTTGAGCGTGCCCCACATGATGGGCACCAGCGACAGACGGGGTTCGTGGGTGCCGGTGCTCTCCAGCTGCCAGATCCACTCCGGCGCAGCGCGCCCCTCATACCAGACCTTGCCGAAGATGGCGTCGAGCCCGACGGCCTGATGCGGGTCGTGTATCGCAAGCCCCGCATAGGCCTTGCCGAGCGCCCCCAGCGGCGCGTCCTGAGCGGGCAGCCTTGCCTCCCGGGTCGCCGATGCCAGCAAGCGGCGGTCATCATTGTCAAATTCCAGCGCCACGCCTGCCGCGACCCGAGAGGCATCCAGCCAGTCCAGCACCTGACGGCGACGCTCGCTGGTGGCCAGATAGAGGCCAAGGCGGCCGTTGGCGTCCAGCGCGGCAAAGCCGAGGCTGTGATGGGCGGCAGCCATCATAACCACCGGCGCCGACAGGCCACTGTCAAAGACGCCGGCCTTGACCAGCGGCTGCGCATGCGCCGGCAACAGGTAATGGGTCAGGCCACCGGCGGCGTCTCCGACGATCAGGCTTCTGCCGCCACGCAGGACGCTGATCGCGGTGATCGCCGGCGATGACGCGGAGGCAGAAGAGGCCATAGCGTGATGTGCCAGCTTGCGCGCCAGCGGCTTGGTTCCGGTGGAGGCCTCGCTCAGTTGCCACTGGGTGAAGCCATCGCGGTCAGCGGTGACCAGCAGACGCCCCTGCTGCGAAGACAGCCTGGCCGTGCCCGGCAACCACTGCTGCTGCCACTCGGAGTGCGGGGGCTGACTGGCTGCATCGTCATCCAGCGCGCCTGCGGTGACGTGCGACGCAGACAAGGCCAGGCGCGCCAGCCACAGGCCATCGCCCTCCTCGAACGGAATGCGCAGCCACAGCTGGTCACGGCTGAGCACCAGGCTTGCCTGGCGGCGCTCAAGCCCTGCGGGAACCTCGATGGCACTGCCGCGCAGGCGCACGCCAGCGGCGGACTGCTGAACCACCTGCAGGCGATCATCCGCGAGCCAGACACCCGCCAGCGGCGAGATGCGCGAATCCGCCGTCGAATCATCACTGGCCAGCACGGGAGGCAGCCCGTCACGCGCGGCAAGCGGCATGTCAGGCAAGGCGCTCAGCCAGTCAGGATCGGACAGCCAGTCAGGGTCGCTTAGCCAGTCAGGATCGGTCTGCGCGGCAGGCATCTGCTGGTCGCTCGCTTGCTGTTCGAGCGCCTGCTGAGGAAGCGACGTGACGCTGGCTGGCTTGAGCAGCGGCCACGACACGCTGACCAGATAGGCCAGCATCACGACGACGATGACCATCACGCCCAGCCCGGCCGCTGTCAGCCACAGACTGGCAAGACGGTCATGCCGCAGACGACGACGCTGCATTCGGGAGGCATCAACTGCCGACATGAAATATCACCACGAAAGGATGTGCGCCCTGGAGTGTCGACTCCGCAGACGCATGAAGCGGGTATGGCACCGAGATTATGTCCAAGTGATGACAGAGAGATGACAAAGGCGAATCAAAGGGCATCCACATCCTCCAGCCCCAATTGCTGACGCCAGTGCAGCAGCTGCTTTTCCGGCAGTGGCACATAGCCACCGCGCAGGATGGCCTGCTGGCCCTGGCGCGACATGATCAATGACAGGAAGGCCTGCTCCAGCGCCGGGAGCGGCTCGTCAGGCACGCGATTGACGTAGATGTACAGCGCGCGGGTCAGCGGATAACGGCCATCGCGAATGCTGGCCCGGCTCGGGAAGACGGCGTGGCCACCCGCCTCACGGCTGACGGACAGCTGCTTCACCAGCGGCGAAGAGGTGCTGAAGCTGGCATAGCCGATGCCATTGGGTGAGGAGCCCACCGCACCGATGATGGAGGCCGAGCCCGGCTGTTCGCTGACATCGAGGCGGAAGTCACCATCGCACAGCGCGATACGGCGGAAGGCGCCGTAGGTGCCCGAGGTGGCACTGCGCCCGAAGCGCGTGATCTGGCGGTCATTCCACTCATCGCTCAGCCCGAGCTGGCCCCAGCGATTGGCCGCCTGGCCACCACAGTTGTGCGTGGCGGAGAAGATGGCATCCAGCTGCGCGATGCTGATCTCCTCCAGCGGATTGCTGCGATGCACGATGATGCCCATCGCATCCAGCGCCACGGGCACACCCAGCGGCGGATAGCCGAATTCACGCGTGAAGTCCTGACGCTCCTGATCGCTCATCGGACGCGACATCAGGCCGATGCGGGTGGTGCCGGCGATCAATGCCGGCGGCGCCGTCGAGGAGCCCGCGGCCTGCAGCTGCACGCGCACCCCCGGATGATAGCGGCGAAGCTGGGCAGCCCAGCGTGTCACCAGCACCGACAGGGTATCCGAGCCCACCGCCGTCAGGTTGCCCACCACCCCGGACACCGGGCGATATTCGGGCACCTTGTCGGCCAGCGCCGGAGCCGAGAGCGTCGAGAGCCCCAGCAGGCAGGCAAGCGACATCAGCCGCAGCGACGGCAGCCCTGAGCGCAGGCGGGGCGCGCAGGAGGAAGGCACATATGAGGAGGACGCGGATGACCAGCGACGCGACGCGAACACGGCGCGAAAGCCTGAACGAACAAGCGACCCGACGGAAACTGACATGGCGACTTCCCACCAGAGAATGAACAAGATGACGATGCGACACGGAGCTGGCCACGGCTTGCCACGCCCGTGGCGACGGGCACGCGACGGTGCCTCAGGGCGGCCCGTGCAGCATGGCGAAAGACAGCGAGTATCCGTCATTGCTGCGTTGAGTAACGATACTCCATGCTGCAGCGCAAAAAATCTCCTGACAGTCCCTTGTCAGTGAGGACAGTGCTTTGTCCGCCGGAGTAGGATACAGGAGATGATGAAGCCGCTGCGGCTCATCCGCCATGGCCTGCGTCGCGCTGATGCTATCAATGGCACCCGGTGACTTTCTTCGGCAATTGCCGAAGTGCCCTATGCAAGGCAGCGCCCTGCGCCAAAAGACGCACCTTTTCAGACGCAAGGGTGCAGAAATGAAATGACCATTTTATAACAACAAGATAGCGAGTCATGACATGCAAGCTCTGGATGATATCCCGACGCCGAACGGCACACTGACGCTCAAATTGATCGCCCAACGCCAGGACACCAATCTCTATGGCGACATCAGCGGCGGCTGGCTGATGCACCGCATGGACGAGGCCTGCGAGCTGGCCGCCGGGCGCGTCGCCCACGGTCGCACTGCCACCGTGGCCGTCGAAGGCCTCGATTTCCTGTCGCCGGTGCGTATCGGCTCGGTGGTCAATATCTTCACTCAGGTGGCCGAGGTCGGGCGCAGTTCGATCAGGCTCTCCGTCGAGGTCTGGATCCGCCCGCCGCAGGAGCGCAATCAACACGCGCTGACCAAGGTGACCGAAGCCTGCTACGTGATGGTGGCACTCGATGACAATGGCCGCATCCGCGCCGTACCGGAGCAGGCCAGCACCGCCATCATCGAGGAGCAGGACTGATCCTGAGCAGGACTGAGCCAGGCGCCTCGCCTCTCTTCCTGTCAGCCACACGCCAAGAAAAAGCCGCCCTCAGGGGCGGCTTTTTCGTCAACAATCAGTCACGCGCTCAGACAGTCAGACAGTCAGGCAGACAGTGCGGCAGGCAGTCGGAAAGAGGCACGCTCAGGCTTCGCCCAGCACCCGACCACGCGCATCCAGATAGGCCTGCTCACCGATACGCGACCAGGGCGCGACCTGCTGCTGGAAGGCGCGGTAGGACTCATAGACGCGCCTGGCGTCCTCATCCTTGGCGATGAACTCGTCCAGCACCTCGTTGGAGGCATCGAACAGCGCCGCATAGACATCCTGAGGGAATTCACGCAGCTCCACACCGTGTTCCTCGACCAGCGAGGTCAGCGCGGTGGCGTTGCGCAACGCGAATTCATCCACCATGGCGTGATTGGCGATTCTGGCCGCCTGGATCACCACCTGCTGCAGGTCTTCCGGCAATGCCTGCCAGGCCTCGAGATTGACGGTGCCTTCGAGGATCGCGGAAGGCTCGTTCCAGGCCGGCGAGTAGTAATACTTGGCCACCTGATGCAGGCCGAAGGCCAGATCATTGTAGGGGCCGACCCAGTCGGTGGCATCGATCACGCCGGTTTCCATCGCGGTGAATATCTCGCTGCCCGGCAGATTGACCGCGCTGGCGCCGATGCGATTCATCACTTCGCCCGCCAGCCCCGGCAGGCGGATCTTCAGGCCCTTCATGTCCTCGAGACTGTTCACTTCCTTGTTGAACCAGCCGGCCATCTGGGTGCCGGTGTTGCCCACCGCCAGCGGCTTGAGGTTGTGGCGCGAGTAGATCTCGTCCCACAGCTTCATGCCATCGCCGTGATACAGCCAGGCGTTGGTCTCGGTGGTGTTCATGCCGAAGGGCACGGCGGTGAAGAACTGGGCCGCGGGCACCTTGCCCTTCCAGTAGTAGGAGGCCGAGTGGCCCATCTGGGCGGTACCGGAGGACACGGCATCGAAGACTTCCAGCGCCGGTACCATCTCGCCGGCGCCATAGACCTTGACCTGCAGGCGACCACCGGAGAGCTGACCGATCAGGCTGGCGAATTCATTGGCACCGGTGCCCAGTGCCGGGAAGTTCTTCGGCCAGGAGGTGACCATCTTCCAGTGGATGGTCTCGCCCTCGGCGGCATTGGCGGTGGACACGAAAGGCGCGGCGGCGAGGCCGGCAGCACCGGCCCCCAGAGCAGAGAGAAAACGGCGGCGTTGCATGGGACTTTCCTTGTTCGAGTTGTGGGCAATGCATGACGCGGCATCAAGACAGCATGTCTGCCACTATGCCGCGACCCATGGATGGCCCACAACTGCACCAAGGCCGTAATGGCGAACGAATACCGCGCCCCCTGCCCCGCGCTACACCTCTTGCCAGCGCCTGCTGTCAGCGCCTCATGGCTGCGTCTGCCATCAATGCAGGATCAGCTCAGCACTTCCAGCTTGGCAAAGCCCAGCACCAGCCACTTGTCGCCTTCGCCCTCGAAGCTGATCTGCACGCGCGCGCGCTCGCCCTGGCCTTCGGCATTGATGACCACGCCTTCCCCGAACAGCGGATGGCGCACCAGGCTACCGAGCGAGAGTGCCGGCATGTCGCCATTGGCCTCGACACTCTCCTGACGCGGACCGGAAGGACGGCGATTCGGCGTGGCGCGCTGGGTCGAGACCGGACGCGAGACCTGGCCACGCAGACGCACCTCTTCCATCAGCTCTTCCGGCAATTCACGCAGGAAGCGCGACGGCCGCTGGAAGGTCTCCTTGCCGTGCATGCGACGCAGCTCGGCGTAGGTCAGGTAGAGGCGCTGCATGGCGCGGGTGACACCGACGTAGCACAGGCGACGCTCTTCCTCGAGACGCCCCGGCTCTTCCAGCGACATCTTGTGCGGGAACAACCCCTCCTCGACCCCGGCGACGAATACCACCGGGAATTCGAGCCCCTTGGCAGAGTGCAGCGTCATCATCTGCACGCATTCCTCGCCTTCGGCGGCTTCGTGATCGCCGGCATCCAGCGCGGCTTCGGCGAGGAAAGGCTCCAGCGCCTCGGCCCCTTCGCTGGGGGCTTCCGGGTCCATGCGCTCGCCTTGACTGAAGGCGCGGCAGGCGTTGACCAGCTCCGAGAGGTTCTCGAGGCGCGCCTGGCCCTTCTCGCCCTTCTCCGCGGCGTGATGCTCACGCAGGCCGGAGACGTGGATGACGTGCTCGACCAGCTCATGCAGCGCCATGCCGGCGGTGTCGTTGTCGAGGCCATCGATGATGTCGGCGAAGGCTCGCACGGCGGTGGCGGCGCGTCCCTTGAGGGCGCCATCGGAGACCGCATCGCTCATCGCCTGCCACATGGTCAGGTTGCCGTAGCGTGCGCGCTCGCGCAGCTGCTCGACGGTGCGCATGCCGATGCCACGCGCCGGCACGTTGATCACGCGCTCCAGGGCGGCATCGTCCTCGCGGTTGTTCATCAGACGCAGATAGGCGAGCGCGTTCTTGATCTCGAGACGCTCGTAGAAGCGCTGGCCGCCATAGATGCGATACGGCATGCCCTGGCGGATCAGCGTCTCCTCCAGCACGCGTGACTGGGCGTTGGAGCGATACAGGATCGCGATCTCGTCGCGGCTGTAGCCATGCTCATTGACCAGTTCACGGATGGTATCGGCGATGTAGCGCGACTCATCGATGTCATTGAAGCCGGCATAGACACGAATGCGCTCGCCGCGACCGCTGTCGGTCCACAGCTCCTTGCCCATGCGCCCGCCGTTGTGGCTGATCAGGGCGTTGGCGGCCTCCAGAATGGCGCTGGAGGAGCGATAGTTCTGCTCCAGACGCACCACGCGGGTGTTGGCGAATTCCTCGGTGAAGCGCTGGATGTTCTCGACCCGCGCGCCACGCCAGCCGTAGATGGACTGGTCATCATCGCCGACCACGGTCATGCACTCGCGATCACCGGCCAACAGCTTCAGCCAGGCGTACTGCAGGGTGTTGGTATCCTGGAACTCGTCGACCAGCAGGTGGGCGAAGCGCTCGCGGTAATGCGCCAGCAGATGCGGCGTATCGCGCAGCAGCTCCAGCGAGCGCAGCAGCAGCTCACCGAAATCGACCAGGCCGCCGCGTTCACAGGCGAGCTGATAGAGCTCATACATCTCGACCATCTTGCCCATGTAGGCATCGCCGTGGGTCTGCACCTGATGGGCGCGCAGACCTTCCTCCTTGCAGCCGGCGATGAAGTACTGGACCTGCTTGGGCGGCCAGCGCTCGTCATCGACGTTGTGCTCCTTGAGCAGCCGCTTGACCATGCGCAGCTGGTCATCGCTGTCGATGATCTGGAAGTGCTCGGGCAGGCGCGCCTCCTGCCAGTGGGTGCGCAGCAGACGGTGACTGATGGAGTGGAAGGTGCCGACCCACATGTGGCGCAGGCTGCTGCCATTGAGCGCCTCGAGACGCGTGCGCATCTCTCGCGAGGCCTTGTTGGTGAAGGTCACCGACAGGATGGCGTAGGGCGAGAACTGGTATTGGTCCATCAACCAGGCGATGCGGTGAACCAGCACGCGGGTCTTGCCGGAACCGGCCCCCGCCAGTACCAGCATGTTGCCCGGCGGCGCGGACACGGCCTCACGCTGATGCGTGTTGAGGTGATCGAGGAGGGGCGATTCGGACATGCAGGGCTCACCACAGGGCAGAGGAGTCGAGGAGCGGAGCAGCGTGAGATTCGCTGCCCCTGTTCAGGCATCCACCTTATCACAGCGGCCTGCCCTGCTCTTCCCCGCGCCGGCCTTCCTTGCACATACGTGCCTTGCACTTGCCTTCAAGACAGATGACGCCCGGGCGGTGCTCAGTGGGTATCGAAGTCGTGGTCGTCGATGCGCAGGGTGGCGAGGCTCTTCTTGACCGCCTCCAGCTGCTCCTTGAGCTTGGGTCCGCGCGCCTTGGCGACCCCGACCGCCAGCGTATCGACGATCACCAGGTGCGCGATACGCGAGCTCATCGGGGTGTAGATCTCGGTGTCTTCGTGCACATCGATGTGCAGCGGCAGCGTGACTTCATCCGCCAGTGGCGAGCCACTCGGGCACAGCCCGATGACGGTCGCACCGGCGTCCCGCGCCAGACGCACGCTGGCGATCAGCGCCTTGGTGCGGCCGGTCTGGGAGATGGCCACCACCACGTCGCGCGGCCCCAGCGTCACCGCTGACATGTTCTGCATGTGCGGGTCGGTGTAGGCGGCGGTGGAGATCTGCAGGCGGAAGAACTTGTGCTGGGCATCGTGAGCCACGGCGCCCGAGGCACCATAGCCGTAGAACTCGACCCGGCTGGCGGAGGCCAGCGAGTGGATGGCGCGCGCGACGGCTTCGGCATCCAGACGGTCACGCACCGACAGCAGGGTGCCGATGGTGGAATCGAACAGCGAGTGCGAGAACTCGGCCACGCTGTCGGAGTCATTCATGGAGAACTGGGCGAACTGGGTGCCGGTGGCGAGGCGTTGCGCCAGCTGCAGCTTGAAATCCTGGAAGCCGGCAAAGCCCATTGCCCGACAGAAACGCACGACCGTCGGCTCACTGACCGATGACTCGCTGGCCAGATCGACGATCCGCATGTGAATCACTTCCTCCGGATGGCGAAGGACATAGCGTGCGACCTTTTGTTCAGAGCGGCGGAAATTCTCCATCCGGCTCCTCAGGTCGTCGAAGATGGCATGGCTCACGGCACACTCCTTGCAGACTTCATGGGCATGCCTGAGCTTACGTCATCCCCCCAGGGGTGTCGCCTGCACAGGCAGGCGATAGTCACAATTTTGTCAAGTGAGCTATAGTAAAACGGTGTGGCGCCAGTGAAAGCCCACATCCTTTGGATGCCATGGAGGTCGAATCATGCGTAATTCAGAGCAGGTAGATACGCTCAAGAAAGAGCTTCTCGATATTTTCATGACTCTCGGTGCCGACGAACATCAGGCCCGCAAGAAACAAAGCGCAGTCCGCCATCTCCGCGCCCGTCGTGGAATAGAATTGCACAACGAAATCAAGCGCCTAAGCGAGGATTTAAGCGACATCGAAGTGCTGGAAATGGATACTGAAAGCGATATCGACACCCACTGATTCCAGGCGGGGAGGCGATACGCTCCCCGCCGATCAGTGATGTTTTCACGCTCTGATCCGCCAGGGTTCGGGCTCCATGCGACACCCTCCACCATCTCTTTCGAGCATGGTCGTACCCCCCTCTCGCGCAATTTCAGCATCATCACCCCTGACTGAAGTGTCTTCTGCGCTGTCATGCCCGATGCCCTGCTCATCAATCCCGAAATATTCGTTTTTTCTCACCTCATTTTCCGCCCCACCGCTCTTCTTCTGTTTGTCACATTTCTCCTCTATCGCGTGCCGCCATCGCTTGTAACGCACCATTTCAGTGCACATACGCCGCCATGCGCCTCTCAATACCTGAAACCAGGCTCACGCCTGCTGGCGACTTTTCCTCTCAGGAAGGATGAATCTTCTACGTCAAACGCATGACAGACGACGGCCACGCAGCGCAGCGCTACCCAGCCATGACACCTGCCAGGCAAGCACGCGACCGGGTTGAGATTCTCCAGGCTCAGAAACAGGAAAGGCCCGCCGGATGGCGGGCCTTTCCTGTTTCTGCCATGACAGGCCTGAGACATGTCATGGCAAGTGTTTCACGAGATCTCTCGAGATCTCTCGAGACCTACAGGCTGGACGCGAACACCACGACCACACCGATCGGGGCGATATAGCGCGCCACGAAGCTCCACAGCGAGAAGGCCGAGTCGCTCATGTTGAGCTGGCTGCGCACCTCGTCACGGCCCATGAACCAGCCGACGAAGACGATGGTCGCCAGACCGGTCAGCGGCAGCATCAGCTTGCTGGTCGCGTAGTCGAGCAGGTCGAAGATGGTCATGCCTTCGAACTTGGCGAACATGCCCAGCGGCGCCACGTCACTCCACAGGTTGAAGGACAGGATGGTGGCGATGCCCAGCAGCCAGGTGGCGATACCCGCGACCCAGGCCGAGCCGACGCGAGACATCGGCGTCTTCTCTTCCAGCCATTCGACGATGGGCTCCAGCAGCGAGATGCCTGAGGTCCAGGCCGCGAATACCAGCAGCACGAAGAACACCACGCCGAAGACTTCACCGCCCGGCATGTGGCCGAAGGCCAGCGGCAGGGTCTGGAAGATCAGGCCCGGGCCCGCGGCGGCGTCAAGGCCGTTGGAGAACACCACCGGGAAGATGGCCAGACCGGCCAGCAAGGCGATGACGGTATCCAGCACCACCACGACCAGCGCGGTACGCCCGATATTGACGTCATCGGACAGGTAGGAGCCGTAGGCCATCATGATGCCCATGCCCAGTGACAGGGTGAAGAAGGCATGCCCCATGGCCGCCAGCACGCCATCCTTGTCGAGCTTGGAGAAGTCCGGCGTCAGCAGCCAGGCGGCGGCATCAGCGAAGCCATCGGTGGTGGCGGCGTAGCCGACCAGCACGATCAACATCACCGCCAGCAGCGGCATCAGGATCTTGGCGGCACGCTCCAGGCCACCGGCGACCCCGCCGGCCACGACCAGGATCACCATCAGCATGAAGGCACTGTGCCAGGCCAGCAGTGTGGTCGGGTCCCCCAGCAGACCGCCGAACAGGCTACCGGCCGTGTCAGAGGTCAGGGTTTCGAAACTGCCACTGGCCGCGTCGGCGATGAAGGCCAGCGCCCAGCCGCCGATGACGCTGTAGAAGGACAGGATCAGGTAGGCGCCGAGCACGCCGGCCACCCCGATCAAGACCCAGGCGGGACTGCGTTTGAGCCGGGCACTGATGTGGCTCATGGTCGAGATGGGGTTCTTCTGCCCCAGACGACCCAGCAGCCATTCCGACATCAGGATCGGCAGACCGATCAGCAGGATGCAGATCAGATAGACGAGGACGAAGGCACCGCCGCCGCTCTCACCTGTCATGTAGGGGAATTTCCAGATATTGCCCAGACCGACGGATGAACCGACGGCAGCCAGGGTAAAGGCCAGGCGAGAAGACCACTGTGCGTGGGAATGCGGTTTGGATGACATGTGAATCCCTGATTCGTCGCGAGGGTGCCAGTCGCTGGTAGCGACTTCGGGCACCTTGTTGTGCTTGTTGCATCATGCTGCCAATGCGGACGGATCATCCGTGGCCAACACGATGGCGTCGCAGGATCACTGCTGTAGTGCTCCCGGCATTCACGCTGACCGGGTAGGTCGTGGGGAATGACAGGCAAGTGCCGATAGGCACGCTGAAACGGGCAGACTGCCCATCTCCGGTAAATATCGCCGCGGTAACGGCAACATGTGGCTAAAGCTACTCGATTGAGGGGCCATCTGCCAGCAAGCCACCATCAGACCATGGCCTCACAGGAGAAACCTCACGGCCAGGTGGAGCGTCAGAACAGGCTGCCCTGCCCCTCTCCCGGAAAGGCCCCGATCAAGGGGCGGTCCAGTTTCGCCAGCACCTGATTGGCCAACAGGCGTGCCAGCGCGGGCGCTGCCTTGTTGTCCGGTGTATGCACAAAGAGAAACGGGCTTTTCCCCTGACTTATCCACAAGAAAAGTCGCTCTACCCAAGGAGCGAACAGTGCCCGGTTGGTGGCTTCATCGTAATGACCGATGAAACGCACCACGGGATGTTGTCCGCTGGAGAACACATGCAATGGGCGGTGAGGCTTTTCCGAGCGCGCCACCGCAAGGCCCGGATGTGCGGTGGTAGGGCCACTGAAGAGTGGACGCACATCCAGCATCACGCGATCGACTGCGTGAGTTATCAACAAGCGATTCAACTGTCGTTCCGCCTCGCCCTTGGCGAAGAATACCGGGTCGCGGGGCTCCACCGACCAGGCGAGCCCTGCTCCCTTCACCGACTGCAGGAATTGCTCGAGGCGTGGCAGGACTTCCGCCCCGAGGTCACGCGGCAGTTGAATCATGAGCGGACCGAGGCGGTCCTTTATCGGCGCCAGGCAATCGAGAAACGCCGCCAGCTCGTGCTCGATACCCTGCAGGCGCCATTCATGAGTCAGTCGGCCCGGCAACTTGAAGCAGAAGCGAAAATTGGCCGGCGCCTGACGTGCCCAGCTGGCGATGGCAGCAGGCGTGGGTTGGGCATAGAAGCTGGTATTGCCCTCGACGCTATCGAAGACCCGGGCGTAATCCGCCAGATGTTCCCGCGGGCCGCTGCCCGGCAACAGGCTGCCGCGCCAGTCGTCATTGGCCCACATCGCGAGCCCGAGATGAAGATGCCCCGCCGAGTGCGAGGCATCCGACGGTGCGGAGGCTGCATGAAAATGGTGCATGAAGAGGCCAGAACTAGAGGAATATAAGGGTCAAATAGCCAACAAGCCGAAGAATATCGTCTGCCAGAGCGACGTAAGCACAATAAAAACTGTCATCACGGCGTGCTATGGTCCGCATCCTGCATGACACGTCAGCAGGCGGTCCACCCACCGCCCTGACTCCGCTTCCTGCCAGCCACAAGCCGGGCCGGAAGACACTCTTGTTGACTGCCCATACCCCGGAGCCTGTCATGACTGCTTTCCAACGACTCATTCTGCGCGCCAGCGGCAGCCGCTCTCGCGCGGCAAATGCCATCACCCTGCGCAGCCTGATCACGCTCATCGAGGGCTGCCTGCTGGTGGCGCTCGGCGTACGCCTGTTGCAGGCCGGTGGCCTGCTGGTCAGTGGCACTGCCGGCATGTCGTTGCTGGGTGCCGACCTGACAGCACTGAGCTTCGGCAGCCTGTTCTTCCTGATCAACCTGCCCTTCTACGGCCTGGCCTGGAAACAGCTGGGGCTGAATTTCACCCTGCGCACGCTGGGCTGCGTCAGCCTGCTCTCCGTGCTGTCCGATGTGCTGGCGGTCAGCTTGCCGCTGGGTGCCGTCAGCCTGCCGGTCGCGGCAATTGCCGCAGGCCTGTTGATCGGCCTGGGCATCACGCTGCTGTTTCGCGAGAACGCCTCGCTGGGCGGCCTGAACATTCTGGCGCTGCATCTGGAGCGACGCTTCGGCATCCATGCCGGTCGCACCACCTTCGCCTTCGACCTGCTGCTGATCGCGATCGCCGCGCTAGTCTACCCCTGGCCACAGGTCATCTGTTCGGCGCTGGCATTCGCGACACTGTCCTTCGTGCTGGGCCGCTATCATCGCCGCACGCCTCAGACCGCACAGCCTGCCTCACCGGCGCATGACAAGCAGGTGCAGACGGCTCACTAGCGGCGACCGCGTCCCCCGTTGGAAGAACCGCCACCCTTGTACGAGGCGCCCTTGCCGGCCGAGCTGTTTTTCCCCGAGCTCGTGTTGCCGTAACTCTTGCTGCTGCCGCCCTTGTTGGCAGAGGTCTTGCTGTTGGCAGAGGCCTTGCTGTTGCCCGCGCCACGCTCATTGCGGCCATCACTGGCATTGCCACGCGTGCGCGGCTTGAGTCCGCTGGCAAGCTTGCCGTCGCTTCTGCCTTCCTGATTGCCACGCCCCGTGGTGCGCTCGTCAGAACGCTCGCGACGCCCTGCACCCTCCTGCTTGGCTCCTGAACGATGGCCCGGATGGCGTTGATCAGCGCCGCGCTGACGTGTCTCGCGTTTATCAGGGCTGCGCTGATCTGAACTGCGCTGACGTGTGTCGCGCTGGCCGGATCCGCTCTTGCCGCCTTCCTGGCGCCGAGTCCCGCTACGCCGGCCAGCATCCGTATCCTGGGCGGCGCGCTGATGGCGCGCGGCCGTCGCATGCTGGGAAGGAGGCGGTGCCGCCGCCAGGCGCGAGGCTTCCTCAGTGCCGCTGGAGCCCTCGATCATCTGCTGGATATCCGCCATCTCGCGCTGGGTGAGATACCGCCATTCGCCGACTCCCAGCCCGTCCAGGCTGACATTCATGATGCGCACCCGCTTGAGCTTGAAGACCTCATAGCCCAGCGCCTCACACATGCGACGGATCTGACGGTTGAGGCCCTGGGTCAGGATGATGCGGAACACATAGGTCGAGATCTGCTCGATGCGACACGGCTGGGTGATGGTGTCCAGAATCGGCACGCCAGCGGCCATGCGCTTGAGGAAGTCGCCGTTGATCGGCTTGTCGACCCGCACCACGTATTCCTTCTCGTGGGCATTGCCGGCACGCAGGATCTTGTTGACGATATCGCCGTCACTGGTCAGGAAGATCAGGCCATCGGAGGGCTTGTCGAGGCGACCGATCGGAAAGATGCGCTTGGGATGACCGATGTAATCGATGATGTTGCCATCGACATGGCGCTCGGTGGTACAGGTGATGCCCACCGGCTTGTTGAAGGCCAGGTAGACCGCTTCCTGCTTGGCTTTCAATGGCTTGCCATTGACCAGCACCTCATCGCCCGGCGCGACCTTGGTGCCCATTTCGGGCACGACACCATTGATGGTCACTCGTCCTTCGGCGATGTAGCGGTCCGCCTCGCGCCGCGAGCAGAAGCCCGTTTCGCTGATGAACTTGTTGAGGCGGGTAAGCGATGCGTCGCGATCAGTCATGGCAGGTCACGTGCGTGCGCCGGGCGATGAACGCGCAGCGGACGGAAGGGGATAAGAAGGCAGGCGCACAGGATACCAAAAACGGCAGCCCTGAGGCTGCCGTTGGCACAATGAGACTGGGCTCATCTACTGCTGCGCCAGATATGGCGCAGCCGTCTTGCATCGCAAATTACTCGACCGTGACACTCTTGGCCAGGTTGCGCGGCTGATCGACATCGGTGCCCTTGAGCACGGCGACGTGATAGGACAGCAGCTGCAGCGGCAGGGTGTAGAGAATCGGCGCCAGCACTTCGCTGACATGCGGCATGCGCAGCACGCGCACGCCTTCGCTCTCTTCAAGGCTGATGTTCTCGTCAGCGAACACGTAAAGCTCGCCGCCACGCGCGCGCACTTCCTGCAGGTTCGACTTGAGCTTCTCGAGCAGCTCGTCGTTCGGCGCCACCGCCACTACCGGCATGTCAGCATCGACCAGTGCCAGCGGGCCATGTTTCAGCTCACCCGCCGGATAGGCCTCGGCGTGGATGTAGGAGATTTCCTTGAGCTTGAGCGCGCCTTCCAGTGCGATGGGGAACTGGGTGCCACGCCCGAGGAACAGCGCATTGTGCTTGTCGGCGAAGGCCTCGGAGAGACGCTCGATCTCGCTGTCCATGGCCAGTGCCTTGGTGACCAGCGACGGCAGCTGACGCAGCTCGCGCACCACCTCGGCTTCACCCGCCTCATCACCGCCACGCACACGACGCAGCGACAGTGTCAGCAGCATCAGGCCGACCAGCTGGGTGGTGAAGGCCTTGGTGGAGGCGACGCCGATTTCCGGGCCGGCCATGGTCATCAGGCTGAGGTCTGATTCCCGCACCAGCGAGCTGCCCGGGACGTTGCAGATCGCCAGGCTGCCGAGGAAGCCACCCAGCGACTGGGCATAACGCAGCGCGGACAGCGTATCGGCGGTCTCGCCGGACTGGGACAGGGTGACGAACAGGGTGCCATCGGCGACCACCACCGGACGGTAGCGGAACTCGGAGGCAACCTCGACCGCCGCCGGAATGCCGGCCAGACGCTCGATCCAGTAACGCGCGACCATGCCGGCGTGGTAGCTGGTACCACAGGCGACGATCTGTACCTGCTTGACCTGGCGGAAGAGGTTTTCCGCCTCGCTGCCGAAGCTGCGCACCAGCACGTGATCACCGTTCAGGCGGCCTTCCAGCGTGGCGGCCAGCACACGCGACTGCTCGTGGATTTCCTTGAGCATGAAGTGACGATAATCGCCCTTGGAAGCGGCATCCTGCGCGTGCTCGAAGGTCTGCACCGGACGCTCGCTGGCCTCGGTGACCAGACGCTCGCCCTGCTCGAAGATCTCGATCTGCTCGGCGGTCATGCGCACCAGATCGCCTTCCTTCAGGTAGATGAAGCGATCGGTGACCTGCAGCAGCGCCAGCTGATCGGAGGCCAGGAAGTGCTCGTCGATCCCGACACCGATCACCAGCGGGCTGCCCTGACGCGCGCCGATCAGCACGTCCGGCTGGGCACGATGCACCACGCCCAGCGCGAAGGCGCCATCGAGCAGCGCCACGGCCTTCTGCACCGCGGTCAGAAGGTCCTGACTCAGGGTGTATTCCCGCGCCAGCAGGTGGGCGACAACCTCGGTGTCCGTCTCGGAGGTGAAGACGTAGCCCTGACCTTCCAGCTCGCGCTTGAGGGTCTCGTAATTCTCGATGATGCCGTTGTGGACCACGGCCAGGCTATCGCCGGACTGGTGCGGGTGGGCATTGGCTTCACTCGGCGCGCCATGGGTGGCCCAACGGGTGTGCGCGATGCCGACACGGCCCTTGAGCGGGGCTTCCTCGAGGCGGCTCTGCAGCGCCCCGACCTTGCCCAGCGCACGCACGCGGTTCAGGCGGCCTTCTTCGGAGAGGACGGCCATGCCCGCGCTGTCGTAGCCACGGTATTCGAGGCGATGCAGGCCCTCGAGCAGGATGTTCTGGACGTTACGACTGGCGACGGCGCCGACGATGCCACACATGAGCGATCTCCTTATGCAGTTGCTGGCTCGATGAGCGGGGCGATCAACACCTCGACGCCATGAGCACAAATCTGGTCACGCGCAGCATCAGGCAACGCGTCATCGGTTATCAGGGTACTGACGCTGGACCAGGCCAGCTCCAGGTTGGGAATGCGGCGGCCCAGCTTGTGGGATTCCGCCATCACCACCACTTCACGCGACACCTCGGCCATCACGCGCGACAGGCCGATCAGCTCGTTGAAGGTGGTGGTGCCACGCTCGAGATCGAGACCATCCGCGCCGAGAAACACCTGATCAAAGTCATAGCTGCGCAGCACCTGCTCCGCCACCTGCCCCTGGAAGGAATCGGAGTGCGGGTCCCAGGTGCCACCGGTCATCAGCAGCACCGGCTCGTTTTCCAGCTCGCGGATGGCATTGGCCACGCTCAGCGAGTTGGTCATCACGATCAGGTCATCCCGGCCCTTGAGCTCGGGAATCAACACCACCGTGGTGGTGCCACTGTCGATGATGATGCGCTGATGCGCACGGATACGGCTCGCGGCGAGGCGGGCGATGGCCTGCTTGGCGGCGCTGACCGGCTCGTCATGCACCAGCAGCTCACGCGGCATGGCCACGGCGCCGCCATAGCGTCTGAGCAGCAGGCCACTCTTCTCGAGGAAGGCCAGGTCCTTGCGGATGGTGACCTCCGAGGTGGCAAGCTCCCGCGCCAGTGCCTCGACACTGACCTCACCGTCACGCGCCAGCTGATCAAGGATCTGGTGACGCCGTTGTGGTGTCAGTCGCTTTGACATCGGGGACTCCCATAAAGTTTCGAACCGAAAGATAAGAGAGATGAATCGAAACATCAAGTGAAAGACGCTAGAGGATGAGACGATTCACTCCCGGCAGGTCGTCCAGCACAATCAGCCGTGACGAAAAACGGGGAGACACCTGTCGGTGCCTCCCCGCCGGTGATGCTCATCTCCCCTCAGGGGCAAGCATCGCTACCACAACTGCCGATCACAACTGCCGATCACTTCTTGGTCGGACGCGGCCATTCAGGCTTGTCGATACGCTTGCCACGCGCCACGCTCAGCGCGCCCTCGGCGACATCGCGGCTCAGGGTAGAGCCGGCACCCACGGTGGCACCGGCACCGATCTTGAGCGGTGCCACCAGCGCCGAGTTGGAGCCGATGAAGGCATTGGCGCCGATTTCGGTGCGGAACTTGTTGGCACCATCGTAGTTGCAGGTGATGGTGCCGGCGCCGACATTGACGGCCTCACCGAGGGTGGCATCGCCGACATAGCTCAGGTGATTGATCTTGGCATCGACACCGACTTGGGCATTCTTGGTCTCGACGAAGTTGCCGATGCGTGCGCCACGCGCAAGCTCGGTGCCCGGGCGCAGACGCGCGAACGGACCGACGTTGTTGTCGCCTTCCAGCACGGCGCCGTCGATGACGCTGTGCGGCGCGATGTTGGCGCCGGCACCGATGGTGGCATTGCGGATCACGCAGTGGGCACCGATGACCACATCATCCGCCAGGGTGACGTCGCCTTCGAAGATGCAGCCGACATCGATGCTGATGTCAGTGCCGATGATCAGCTTGCCGCGCACGTCGATGCGTGCCGGATCGGCCAGGCTGGCGCCTTCGGTCATCAGGCGGTTGGCCTCACGACGCTGGAAGGCACGCTCGAGATCGGCCAGCTGCAGGCGGTTGTTGACGCCCTGCACTTCCTCGACCGCCGCCGGCTGGGCGGTGGCAATGTTGACGCCTTCGCTGGCTGCCATGGCGATGATGTCGGTCAGGTAGTACTCGCCCTGGGCATTGTCGGCGGACAGCGCCGGCAGCCAGCGCTTGAGCTGGGCACCAGTGGTGGCGAGGATACCGGTGTTGCCTTCCTGGATGGCCAGCTGCTCCGGCGTGGCATCCTTGTGCTCTACGATGGCGCTGACGCGACCTTCGGCGTCACGCACGATACGGCCATAGCCTGTCGGGTCTTCCAGAATCACCGTCAGCAGGCCCAGAGTCTGCTCACTGACTTCGGCCAGCAGCGCCTCGAGGGTCTCGCGACGAATCAGCGGCACATCGCCATACAGGATCAGCACCTTGCCATCACCGATGGCGTCCAGTGACTGGGCCACGGCGTGGCCGGTGCCCTTCTGCTCTGCCTGCACCGCGAAGCTGGCGCCGGTATCGGCCAGCTGCTGCTGGACGCGCTCACCACCATGACCGATGACGACATTCAGATGCGCACCGTCCAGGCCTGCAGCGGTGTCAGCCACATGACGCACCATCGCCTTGCCTGCCAACGGGTGCAGCACCTTCGGCAATTTGGAACGCATGCGGGTGCCCTGGCCTGCGGCAAGAATGACGACGTCGGTACGCTCTGCGCTGCTCATCGGTGAACTCCTGTAGAAAGCGGGTCTTCATACCTGAAGCCCTGAAAATAGTGGCGCCATGATAGCAGCTGATCCGTGACCTGCCAGTGACGAGGTTTACCCACGGGACTGTCGCCGAGAACAGACCCGATAAAGTAGCAGTGCTCCCGCAAGGGCTCTCAGCCAACCGGCTCAGCGCTCAAGGTGCTGACGGATGAGCTCGCTCAACCTTGAATCGCGCCAGGCTACCCCAGCGGCAAGACGGGTAATCCTCTGGTGACGAGCACAAAAAAAGGCGACCCGAAGGTCGCCTCTTTCCTGTCACTGGCCGTCATGGCCCAGTGCATCTCAGCGCGTGTGACGACGCATCTGCTGCACGGTGCGCAGCTTGGCCATCGCCTCGGCCAGTTCGGCCGTGGCGCGTGAGTATTCCAGTTCGGAAGCCTGGTCGTTCATGGCCTTCAAGGCCACTTCCTTGGCTTCCTGGGCTGCCGCCTCATCCAGATCGTCGGCACGTACTGCGGTGTCGGCGAGGACTGAAACGAGGTTCGGCTGCACTTCGAGGAATCCGCCACTGACGTAGTAGATTTCCTCGGCCCCACCCTGACGCTGAACGCGAATCGGGCCGGGTTGCAGCTCGGTCAGCAGCGGAGCGTGACCCGGCATGATGCCGAGGTCACCTTCGCTGCCGGCAGCCACGAGACGTTCGACCAGGCCGGAAAAGATGCCTTTCTCAGCGCTGACGATGTCGCAATGGACGCTCATAGCCATACCTGTTTCCTCATGCCTGAACAGGGAAATTACATGCCCTTGGCTTTCTCGACAGCTTCGTCGATGGTGCCGACCATGTAGAACGCCTGCTCCGGCAGTGCGTCATATTCGCCGTCCAGGATACCCTGGAAGCCGCGGATGGTGTCCTTGAGGGACACGTACTTGCCCGGCGCGCCGGTGAAGATTTCCGCAACGAAGAACGGCTGTGACAGGAAGCGCTGGATCTTGCGCGCACGTGCCACGGTCTGCTTGTCTTCGTCAGACAGCTCGTCCATCCCGAGGATGGCGATGATGTCTTTCAGCTCCTTGTAGCGCTGCAACACACCCTGAACGTTACGGGCAGTGTTGTAGTGCTCTTCGCCAACGACCAGCGGGTCGAGCTGACGAGAGGTGGAGTCGAGCGGGTCAACGGCCGGATAGATACCCAGCTCGGCAATCTGACGGGACAGTACGACAGTCGCGTCAAGGTGCGAGAAGGTGGTCGCCGGAGACGGATCGGTCAAGTCATCCGCGGGGACGTAGACGGCCTGCACGGAAGTGATCGAGCCAGTCTTGGTAGAAGTGATGCGTTCCTGCAGGACGCCCATCTCTTCCGCCAGAGTCGGCTGATAACCTACCGCGGACGGCATACGACCCAGCAGTGCGGACACTTCGGTCCCCGCCAGGGTGTAACGATAGATGTTGTCGACGAACAGCAGAACGTCACGACCTTCGTCACGGAACTTCTCGGCGATGGTCAGACCGGTCAGCGCCACGCGCAGACGGTTACCCGGCGGCTCGTTCATCTGGCCATAGACCAGGGCAACCTTGTCGAGAACGTTGGATTCCTTCATTTCGTGGAAGAAATCGTTACCTTCACGAGTACGCTCACCCACGCCCGCGAACACGGAATAACCGCTGTGCTCGGTGGCGATGTTGCGGATCAGCTCCATCATGTTGACGGTCTTGCCGACACCGGCGCCGCCGAACAGACCGACCTTGCCGCCCTTGGCGAACGGGCAGACCAGGTCGATGACCTTGATGCCGGTTTCCAGAAGCTCGTTGGACGCTGCCTGTTCCGCGAAGCTCGGGGCTGCACGGTGAATCGGCATGTGCTCTTCAGCACCCACGTCGCCAGCTTCGTCGATCGGCTGACCCAGCACGTTCATGATGCGACCCAGAGTCGCCGTGCCGACCGGCACGGAGATCGGAGCACCGGTGCTCTCAACTGCGAGACTGCGCTTGAGGCCTTCGGTCGAACCCATTGCGATAGTACGGACCACGCCGTCGCCCAGCTGCTGCTGGACTTCGAGTACGGTCTCGCTATCGGCGACGTTCAGGGCGTCGTAGACCTTGGGCACTGCGTCCCGCGGAAACTCGACGTCAATCACCGCGCCGATGATTTGTACGATACGTCCGCTCATTCCTGGTTCCTCTTAAACCTGCGATTGAAACCTGCTTGCCTGTTGCCACGCTGTCATCAGACGGCGGCGGCACCGGATACGATCTCGGAGATTTCCTGAGTGATCGCTGCCTGGCGGGCCTTGTTGTAGACCAGCTGAAGGTCGTCGATCAGGTCGCCGGCGTTATCGGTCGCACTCTTCATTGCGATCATTCGCGCTGCCTGTTCGCAGGCGATGTTCTCGACCACGGCCTGGTAGACCTGGGCCTCGACATAGCGCTTGAGCAGCTTGTCGAGCAACGAGACGGCATCCGGCTCATACAGGTAGTCCCATGTAGTGGGACCGGTTTCTTCGTCATTCAGATCAGCTTCGAGAGGAAGCAGCTGACGCACGACCGGCTTCTGCGTCATGGTGTTGACGAACTCGTTGAACACCACGTACAGACGGTCGAGGCTGCCCTCGTCGAATGCGTCCAGCATGGCCTTGACGCTACCGATCAGATCCTGGGTACCCGGGGAATCCCCGAGACCGGACTTGGCGGCAAGCAGGTTGCCACCGTAGTTGCGGAAGAAGGTACCGGCCTTGGAGCCGAGGGCACAGAAGTCCACCTCGACACCCTGGTCGCGCCAGCTCTTCGCATGCTTGGTGACAGCCTTGAACAGATTGGCGTTCAGGCCACCACACAGGCCGCGATCACTGGAGACCACGATATAACCGACACGCTTCACATCGCGTTCCATCAGATACGGATGGCGATATTCCGGGTTGGCCCGGGCGATGTGTCCTACAACCTTGCGGATCTGATGAGCATAAGGCTGGCTGGCCGCCATGCGATCCTGCGCTTTACGCATCTTGGACGCAGCCACCATTTCCATGGCGCTGGTGATCTTTTGCGTATTTTTGATGCTCCCGATCTGGGAGCGAATCTCTTTTGCAGCTGCCATAGCGATCTGCCTTATTCATGCCACCCGAAGGGAAACGACAGGGCCCGGACTGGCCGGGCCATGCCACTTACCAGCTTTGAGTCGCCTTGAACTTCTCGACGCCAGCCTTGAGACCATTCTTGATCTCGTCATCGTAGCCGCCGGACTGATTGATCTTGTCCAGAAGATCCGCGTGCTCGGAGCGCATGAAGTCCAGCAGCGCCTTCTCGAAGCCCAGCACCTTGGCGACGTCGACGTCGTCCAGGTAGCCTTCGTTGGCCGCGAACAGCGAGATCGCCATGTCGGCCACGGACATCGGAGAGTACTGCTTCTGCTTCATCAGCTCGGTGACACGCTGACCATGCTCGAGCTGCTTGCGGGTCGCTTCGTCCAGATCAGAGGCGAACTGGGAGAAAGCTGCCAGCTCACGGTACTGAGCCAGTGCCAGACGCACACCACCACCCAACTTCTTGATGATCTTGGTCTGAGCAGCACCACCGACACGGGAAACAGACAGACCCGCGTTGATGGACGGACGGATGCCGGAGTTGAACAGGCTGGTCTCGAGGAAGATCTGACCGTCGGTGATGGAGATCACGTTGGTCGGAACGAACGCAGACACGTCGCCACCCTGGGTCTCGATGATCGGCAGCGCAGTCAGGGAGCCGGTCTTGCCTTTCACTTCACCCTTGGTGAACTGCTCGACATAATCGGCGTTGACGCGTGCGGAACGCTCAAGCAGACGGGAGTGGAGATAGAAGACGTCACCCGGGTAGGCTTCACGGCCCGGCGGACGCTTGAGCAGCAGGGAGATCTGACGATACGCCCATGCCTGCTTAGTCAGATCGTCATAGACGATCATCGCGTCTTCACCGCGGTCGCGGAAGTACTCACCCATGGTGCAACCGGCGTACGGTGCCAGGAACAGCATGGCAGCCGGATCGGAAGCGCCAGCAGCGACGATGATGGTGTGTTCCATCGCGCCGTGCTCTTCGAGCTTGCGCACGACGTTGGCAATGGTGGACTGCTTCTGGCCGACGGCGACGTAGACGCAGGTAATGCCCTTGCCCTTCTGATTGATGATGGCATCAATCGCGATGGCGGACTTACCAATCTGACGGTCACCGATGATCAGCTCGCGCTGACCACGGCCGATCGGCACCATGGCATCGATGGACTTCAGACCTGTCTGCACCGGCTGGTCGACCGGCTCACGGGCGATGACGCCCGGAGCGACCTTCTCAACCGCGTCAGTCAGCTTGGCGTCGATCGGGCCTTTGCCGTCAATCGGGTTACCCAGCGCGTCGACCACACGGCCGACCATTTCCGGGCCTACCGGCACTTCGAGGATACGACCGGTGCACTGCGCGGTCATGCCCTCTTCGAGCTGGAGGTAGTCACCCAGAACGACAGCACCGACGCTGTCGCGCTCAAGGTTAAGCGCCATACCAAAGACGCCACCCGGGAATTCAATCATCTCACCGAACATGACGTCTGCGAGGCCGTGGATCTGCACGATGCCGTCGGAGACGCTGACGATGGTGCCCTGATTACGGGCTTCGGATGCGACGTCAAGCTTTTCGATACGCTGCTTGATGATGTCGCTGATCTCGGAAGGATTCAGTTGCTGCATGCCATGTCCCTCGGACTCAGGAGTTCAGTGCTTCGGAAAGCCGGGCCAGCTTGCCGCGCACGGAGCCGTCAATGACGGTATCTCCGGCACGGATGATGACGCCGCCGAGCAGCGTACTATCCACCTGAGTGGTAATGGAGATGTCGCGGTTCAGACGCTTGCGCAGGGCAGTGGCGAGCTTTTCTTCCTGCTCACTCTCCAGTGCAAAGGCAGACACCAGGGTCACCTCGACACGCTGTTCCTGCTCGGCCTTCTGGGCCTCGAACAATTCGGCCACGGAGGGCAGGGCCGCAAGGCGGTCCTGCTCACCGAGAGTCCGGATGAAGTTGCGGGCGCTGTCATCCAGCGCCTCACCGCACACGTCCAGGAAGGTGCCAACCTTGTGCTCGGTGGAGAGCTTGGGGTTGTCGAGCACCGCCTTGACGTTTGCGTCGACAGCGACGAGCGCCGCTGTCGACAACATGCCGGACCAGGCCTCTAGCGCCTGCTGGCCGCGTGCAAACTCGAACGCCGCCTTGGCGTACGGGCGAGCCGCGGTGGAGGTAGACGTTTCAGCCATGGAATCAGTCTCCTCAGAGCTCGGCAGCGAGCTTGTCAATCAGCTCGCGGTGCTTGGCTTCGTCGATGGAGGATTCCAGGATGCGCTCGGCGCCGACCACTGCAAGAGCAGCGACCTGACCACGGAGCTCGTCCTTGGCCTGGTTGATCTCCTGGGAGATTTCGGCACGGGCCTGCGCAACGAGACGCTCGCCTTCCGCACGTGCAGTTTCACGTGCTTCCTCGATCATCTGGTTGGAGCGCTTATGGGTCTGCTCAATGATGCGTGCTGCTTCATCCTTGCTTTCCCGCAGAGTCTCGGTGGCTTTTTCCTGCGCCAGTTCGAGGTCACGGGTAGCACGGCTGGCAGCATCCAGACCATCTGCAATCTTCTTCTGACGTTCTGCCAGAGCCTGTGTGACCGGCGGCCAGACATACTTCATGCAGAAATAAACGAAGACCGCAAAGGCGATGGCCTGACCAATCAGGGTTAAGTTCAGATTCACGCCAGCACCTCTCGCTTCACGATTGTTGGGTCAAAAACACGGTAGGCCGGAGGCCAGCCGATGTTTAACCGACAAACGGGTTGGCGAAGGTGAAGAACAGCGCGATACCAACACCGATCATGGTCACGGCATCCAGCAGACCAGCGACGATGAACATCTTGACCTGCAGCTGCGGGATCATTTCCGGCTGACGCGCTGCGCCTTCCAGGAACTTGCCACCGAGGATACCGAAACCGATGGCGGTGCCCAGGGCGCCCAGGCCGATCAGCAGGGAGACGGCGATAGCGGTCATGCCAAGAACTTGTGCTTCCATTGTGGAACTCCAGTTTTAGTCAAGTTTAAGTCAAGGGTTGAGGGTGTGAGCAGAGCTCGGAAATCTTGCCCCACGCCACGGATGGCGTGGGGCGAATTACATCAGTGGTCTTCGCTGGCCATGCTCAGGTAGACGATGGTCAGCATCATGAAGATGAATGCCTGCAGGGTGATGACCAGGATATGGAAGACCGCCCACGGGAAGTGCAGGGGCAGCTGCCAGATACCGACCAGCGAGATCAGGATGAAGATCAGCTCGCCTGCATACATGTTACCGAACAGACGCAGCGCCAGAGAGATCGGCTTGGCGATCAGCGTCACGAACTCAAGCAGGAAGTTGACCGGAATCAGCGCGATCTGTGCCAGCTTGTTCGGGGTGTTGAACGGGTGCAGCGTCAGTTCGGCCAGGAAGCCCTTGAGGCCCTTGACGCGAATGGAATAGAAGATGATCAGCGCGAACACGGACAGTGACATGCCCAGCGTGGCATTGATGTCAGTGGACGGCACCACCTTGAAGAACACGTGAGCCGGATCGGCGCCGAACATCTCACCGACCTTGGCAGCAACGCCAGGCAGCCAGTCGACGGGGATCAAGTCCATCAGGTTCATCAGGAAGATCCAGCAGAAGATCGTCAGTGACAGCGGTGCGATCAGGCGTGAACGACCGTGGAAGGTCTCACGCACGGACTGATCGACGAACTCGACCATCAATTCGACGAAGTTCTGCAGACCGCTGGGAACGCCAGTGGTGGCGGACTTGGCGACCTTGCGGAACAGGCACAGGAAGATCAGGCCCAGACCGATCGACCAGCCCATGGTATCCAGGTGGATGGCCCAGAATCCCATGTCGGCCGCTTCCTGAGCGCTGTGCGCCAGTGACCATCCGTGTTCCGGGTGGTTGCCGTACGTCAGATTCTGCAGGTGGTGCTGAATATATTCGGAGGGACTCGGGTTGGTGCCTGCCATGACTCTGCCTCAGGTTCGTGTGTACGGTGTTCGCTTCACCAGCCAGGGGCCCAGCCAGTGAACCGCCATTGCCGCCACGTAAGCGCAAAAAAATAAAGCGGGGTTTGAGGGCGGCACTGCAATGAAGAAGAACGCAAACAATACGGCCGTCAAACCGAACTTACCGGCCTCGGCCTGATAGAAGGCCTTGACCATTGCCTGGGCGTAGCGTGCACCGGTCACACGCAGTGAACGCCAGGCGAAAAACAGATTGGGCAGCAGGCAGACCAGCCCACCACACAGCGCGGAAAGCGCCGCACCACTGCCTTTCATCACTCCCGCCAGCAAGACGGCAATCACGATGACCAGCGCCTGGCCCCAGAGCAATCGAGCCACCTGAGGGCGTTGTAGAGCAGCGGGTGTCGTCTTGTGCATCTTGGACCTGTGTCTCGCAATGATGGCCTTCGCCATTTCTGGCGCTGCGCTGGACACAGCCCGGGAGCAAACTCGCCGGATTATAGGGGAGCGCTTCACCGCCATCAACCAAACGACAAGCTAAATTCCTTGATCTTTCGCAAGCTTACGACCAAAGCCTCACTATCTTGCGGGAAACCGATGACAGTTTGCTTACGTTGACAGTCGCTTGCGGTGCGAGCGACACAGGGTTGCATGAATCACAACCTGACGTCAGCAACATCCTTCAATATCTTGAATGTCAGATGCATTTCGCGCCCCTGCGACAATGAGTCACAGGGGCGCGAAAGAGGATCGTGATCCGTCACGCGGAAAATTGCCGTCAGGGAAGGTGTGACGCACGGTCAGCCCTCCCCTGCTCACCCACTAGTGGATATGGCCGAGAATGCCATCCAGCTCATCCAGACTGGTGTAGGAGATGGTGACCTTGCCCTTGCCGCTCTTGCCGTGACGGATATTGACGGCAGCGCCCAGTTGCTCCGAGAGGCGCGTTTCCAGACGCTGGATGTCGGCGTCCGGTCGTGCCGGTGCCGGCTTGGGCTGCTCACCCTTCTGCACGCTTTTCACCAGCGCTTCGGTCTGGCGCACGGTCAGCTCACGCTCGACCACTTCATGGGCCAGCTTGCGCTGGCGTGCCGGAGTCAGGCCGATCAGGGCACGGGCGTGCCCCATATCGAGCTCACCGCGCTCCAGCAGGGTCTGCACTTCCTGCTCCAGCGTCAGCAGTCGCAGCAGGTTGGTGACCTGGGCGCGTGAACGCCCGACGGCGTCGCCCACCTGCTGCTGGGTCAGCTCGAATTCCTCGAGCAGGCGCTTGAGCGCCAGGGCTTCCTCGACCGGATTGAGGTTCTCGCGCTGGATATTCTCGATCAATGCCAGCGCGAGCGCGATCTCATCGCTGATGCCTTCGCGGACGACGGCAGGAATGGTATCCAGCTCCGCCAGCTGCGAGGCACGCCAGCGGCGCTCGCCGGCGATGATCTCGTAGCGCCCCTCCCCCACCGGCCGCACCACGATGGGCTGCATCACGCCCTGAGCCCGGATGGAATCCGCCAGCTCCTCGAGCGCCTCCGGCTGAATGTCACGCCGTGGCTGATACTTGCCACGCTGCAGCTGCCCGAGCGGCAGGCGCTCGAGGCGCTCGCTGGGCAATTCCGCCGTGGCAGCGGCCGGATTCGCGGCCAGCGCGGCATCCGGTGACGCATCGATGGCGTCGCCATCGACAGCTTCTATATCGGCTTCGACATGGCGGCGGCGGTTTCCGGCGCCAATCAGGGCATCCAGGCCCCTTCCCAGGGCACGCTTACGCGTCATGGACCTTCCTCGGTGAAGTTACAGCGAGAGACGACGAATCAATTCCTTGGCGAGCACCCGATAGGCCTGGCTGCCACGCGACAGACGCGCATACTTGGTCACCGGCAGGCCGTGGCTCGGCGCTTCCGCCACACGCACGTTGCGCGGAATGGTCGCCTTGATCAGGGTATCGCCAAAGTAATCGGAAAGTTGCTTGCTGACATCGCGGGTCAGACTGTTGCGAGCGTCGTACATGGTACGCACGATCCCGAACACGTCGAGGGCCGGATTCACGTTGCCTTGAATCTGCTCGACGGTATCGAGCAGCGCTGACAGACCTTCCAGCGCGTAGAACTCGCACTGCAGCGGGATCAGCACGCCATGGGCGGCGGTCAGGGCATTGACGGTCAACATGTTGAGCGAGGGCGGGCAGTCGATCAGTACCACGTCATATTCCGCGGCGATCGGCGCCAGAGCTTCCGTGAGGCGGCGCTCACGCCCCTCGACACCGAGAAGATCGACCTCGGCGGCGGTAAGGTCGCCATTGCCGGGCAACAGGGCGTAGCCGGCATCGGGACAATCGAGAATCACGTCACTGGCACGCAGCTCACCCAGCAGCACATCCAGCACGCTGCCTTCGAGGTCGTGCTTGTCGATGCCGCTGCCCATGGTGGCATGGCCCTGCGGGTCGAGATCGATCAGCAGAACGCGGCGATCGAGTGCCGCCAGCGACGCCGCCAGATTGACGGCAGTGGTGGTCTTGCCGACGCCACCCTTCTGGTTGGTCAGCGCGATGATCTTGGTCACGAGCGACTTCCTTGGTTCCTTGAGAAGCGGGGCCATTGGCACCAGCCACATGCTCACGAGGACAGATCAATGATCTGCCCTCGTGAAAACATCAGGCTGCCTGCCTTTTGCGCCCGGCACAATCCCTGCGCACGCCTTGAGGCGCTTTATCAGTCGCGCTTGAGGCGCAGAAGGTGACGCTCCCCTTCCTCGCCCGGCACTTCCAGCACCAATGTCTCGACCAGCGAGACACCCATCGGCAGGCGGGCAATCTCATCACTGGGGATGCGCCCTTTCATGGCCAGCCATTCGCCGCCCTCGGCGAGCACGGCCGCCGACAGATTGACGAAGGCATCGGTATCGGCGAAGGCACGCGAGATGATCTGTTCGAACGGCGCGCCATCATAGGCTTCGATACGGACCTGGGTCGGGCTCAGATTCTTGAGGCCCAGCTCATGGCCGGCCTGAATCTGGAAGCGCACCTTCTTGCCATTCGAATCCAGCGGCACGACGGCGATGTCGGGACGCATGATCGCGATCACGATGCTGGGCAGGCCCGGGCCGGCGCCGACATCCAGAAGGCGTGGCCCACTGATATAAGGCAGCACACTGAGGCTGTCGAGCAGATGACGAGTCACCATCGCCTCCGGCTCACGTACCGCGGTGAGGTTATAGGCGCGATTCCACTTGTGCAACAGCACCAGCAACGTCATCAGCTGGGCGTGCTGTTCCTCGCTCAGCGCCACTCCCATGGCGCTGGCACCACGACTGAGCAGCTGAGCGCAACGTTCACTCTGTGTCTCGTTGAGCGTCTGGCTCATTGCGCGGCTCCCGTGTCAGCCGTTGCGGCATCTGCGGGTGTCTCCGCCTTGATCAGCTGACGCTTCTTCAAGTGAATCAACAGGATAGAGACAGCTGCCGGCGTGACACCGGAAATGCGACCGGCCTGGGCCAGCGTCGCCGGGCGCGCTTCGTTGAGCTTCTGCTTGATCTCGTTGGAGAGACCATCGACGGAATCATAGTCGAGGCTGGTCGGCAGTTCGGTGTGCTCGTGACGACGCAGGCGGTCGATCTCTTCCTGCTGACGCTGGATATAGCCTGCGTACTTGGCAGTGATCTGTACCTGTTCGGCGATGCGCCAGTCGTCGACCCCTCCCCCTTTCAGGCCTGCCACATCCGGATACTCGAGCTCCGGGCGCTTGAGCAGCTCCATCAGGCTGGCTTCGCGCTTGAGCGGCGAGCTGAGCTTGTCGCTCAACGGGGCCAGCTCCGGGCTCTTCGGCGTCAGCCAGGTGCTCTCGAGACGCGCGGTCTCGCGGGCGATGGCTTCACGCTTGCGATCGAAGGCTTCCCAGCGGGCGTCATCGATCAGGCCCAGCTCGCGACCCTTGGCGGTCAGACGCAGATCGGCATTGTCCTCACGCAGCAGCAGGCGATATTCGGCACGCGAGGTGAACATGCGGTACGGCTCGCGCGTGCCGAGGGTGATCAGGTCATCGACCATCACACCGGTGTAGGCCTCGTCACGCAGCGGATGCCAGGACTCGTCGTCAGTGGCGCGCAAGGCGGCATTGACGCCCGCCAGCAGCCCCTGGGCACCGGCTTCTTCATAGCCGGTGGTGCCATTGATCTGACCGGCGAAGTAGAGGTTCTTGATGAAACGCGTCTCCAGGGAGTGATGCAGGTCCTGGGGATTGAAGAAATCGTACTCGATGGCGTAGCCGGGACGCGTGATATGCGCGTTCTCCATGCCACGGATCGAGCGCACCACCTCGAGCTGCGTATCGAAGGGCAGCGAGGTGGAGATGCCGTTGGGATACAGCTCATGGGTATTCAGGCCTTCCGGCTCGATGAAGACCTGGTGGCTGTTCTTGTCGGCGAAGCGATGCACCTTGTCCTCGATGGACGGGCAGTAACGCGGCCCGATGCCATCGATGACGCCGGAGTACATCGGCGAGCGGTCGAGATTGGCGAAGATGATCTCGTGAGTGCGCTCGTTGGTGTGCGTGATGTAGCAGTTGACCTGCTCCGGCTGCATCTCACGGCTGCCCATGTAGGACATCACCGGACGCGGCGTGTCACCCGGCTGGGCTTCCATCTTGCTGAAGTCGACGCTCTTGGCATCGATGCGCGGTGGGGTGCCGGTCTTGAGGCGATCGACCCGGAACGGCAGTTCACGCAGACGCGATGCCAGGCCATTGGCGGGAGGATCACCGGCACGGCCACCGGCATGGTTGTCCAGACCGATGTGGATCACGCCGCCGAGGAAGGTCCCGGTCGCCAGCACCACCGTGGTGGCGTGGAAGCGGATCCCGGTCTGGGTGACGACACCCCGCACGGTCTCGCCTTCGACGATCAGGTCTTCCGCACCCTGCTGGAACAGCGTCAGGTTCGGCTGGTTTTCCAGCACGTTGCGGATCGCGGCCTTGTACAGCGCCCGGTCAGCCTGTGCGCGAGTGGCACGCACTGCCGGCCCCTTGCGGGCATTCAGGGTGCGGAACTGGATACCCGCCATGTCGGTGGCCAGGCCCATGGCACCGCCCAGCGCATCGATCTCCTTGACCAGATGGCTCTTGCCGATCCCGCCGATGGCGGGATTGCAGGACATCTGGCCCAGCGTCTCGATGTTATGGGTCAGCAGCAGGGTCTGACGGCCCATGCGGGCAGCAGCCAGTGCGGCTTCCGTACCGGCATGACCGCCGCCGATGACGATCACGTCAAAGCGGTTCGGGTAATCCACGTTGGCACCTCGGGGTATCACGAAACTTGGGTGAAGCGCTGTTCGCTGGTTGGCGAAGCAGGCAAATCGGCCAGACAGGGCGATGAATCGATGCCTGGATGAATCAAGAACTGCCAGACGGTATGGCGAATGATGTCCGTCGCCGAAGGCATGTGCTCGACCGGTGAGGGAGCTTGCAAGCCAGCAGGATGACGTCCGGGCCGCACAGTATAAACCGCCTGTGGGTAAGCGTCAGGAGTTTTCCACAGCGCCTTGCCCTGGCAGCCCATGAGCGAATGCCCGGGTTGTTTCTTCTGGGGCATCAATCCACGCCGCGGCGATTCACGAGTCTTGCGGAGACGACGCGTCGATTTTCCGGCGAGGGATGCGCTACCCAGACAGCCGTTCGTTATCCCGAACACTTCGGATTCGGCGAGTTCACGTCAGGTCGATCGTGAGGTCTCGGTCCGTCCTTCGGGTTTCCGGATAACAAGATTATATAAAGAAAAGAAAAAGGGGTTCTGTTGATGTTGTAACTACTGTTGTGGACAAAATCAGTGGGAAATCGACTTTATCTGTTACAAATCAAAAGCTTACGATGTTGATATAGTTGGGGAGAAAATGCGGAGTACCTGAGGACGCCACCGGTCGCTTCCTGTGGATGAAATGCGCCCTTGTCCACAGCACCGATTATCCCCTGATTCATACCGAGCTGGTACCCGACTTTTCTGCCCTGCTGTGCACAAGTGGCGTTGTTACCCACAACCCCTAGTGCTGCATGGCCTGACGGCAAGAAGGCCGCGGATAATGCCGGAAAATGTCCACAGAGGCAAATGTCGATTTCCTGCGCTGCCCAAGGCTGTAGACAGTCATGGGATAAGTGGTGCGTGAATGGCTACAGCCCTCGCCAATGGTGCCAATGACGCGACGCGACCCAGCCTGTGGATACTTTTTCGCTTGTTTTGCCCGTGTCGGCCGCTGAGACTGCCTGAACACTGCTCCAGCGACTGGCGGCGCGCGCTATCCTCGTGTGGTTTTCCGGCTAGGCCCCTGATTTATCCCTGTTTTTCACACGCTAAAGCGACGCCTCAGCGAGGACTGCCAGGCGGGGAAAGCGTCATTCCTTCGAGCGCCAAGGCGTGTTTGCGTGACCTGGCAAGGGGGTGGCCGGGGCCAAAAAAATTCGTTTTTTTCTTCTCGAAATGCCGACAGATGGCGTGGAGGGAGAAGATTTTTCATCGTTTGGCGATCCGCAGGGCTCGCGAGGGCCTCTGAGGACAAAAAAATGCCCCGACCTGACGGTCGGGGCATGCCCGCTGTACGCATGGCAGCGGGTAGGGTCTTCACGTGCTCAACGCTTGTCTGACCAGTGGCTCAGCGAGCCTTGTGGAAGGCGCTCAGTGGGACAGTACGCGGGCCAGGAAGCTTTGGGTACGTGGATGTTGCGGCGTATCGAAGACCTGCTCTGGCGTGCCTTCCTCGACGATGCTGCCCTGATGGATGAACACCACCCGGTCTGCCACTTCACGGGCAAAACTCATTTCATGGGTGACGATCATCATCGTCATGCCTTCGCGGGCCAGCTTGCGCATGACATCGAGCACCTCGCCGATCATTTCCGGGTCCAGTGCCGAGGTGGGCTCATCGAACAGCATCAGGCGCGGTTCCATCGCCAGTGAGCGGGCAATGGCCACGCGTTGCTGCTGGCCACCGGAGAGTTGCCCCGGGTACTTGTCGGCCTGCTCGAGGATATTGACCCGCTCGAGCAGCGTATCGGCTTGCTGCTCGGCCGCCGGTCGCGAGGTACCGCGGACCTTGATGGGGGCCAGGCTGACGTTGTCACGCACCCTCATGTGCGGGAAGAGGTTGAACTGCTGGAAGACCATGCCGACTTCGGTGCGTATCGCCTTGAGCGCCCGGTGGCTCTTGCCGTGGGGGATCAGCGAATGCCCATCCACCTCGATGTTGCCATCCTGAAACTCCTCCAGGCCGTTCACGCAGCGAATCAGTGTCGACTTGCCGGAGCCACTGGCCCCGATGATCACCACCACCTCTCCCTGGGCGACCTCGAGCTCGATGTCCTTGAGGACATGCAGGCTGCCGAAATGCTTGTTGAGCTTGTGCATCTTCACGATGGCAGTCATGGGGCGCTCCGAACCGGCGCTGCATGCCGGAAGGTCGTCAGAGAAATGAGATCAGGCAGAAGGAGAGATGGCGCGGCTTTATCCGTCGTGTGTGGGGGGCAGAGAGACATCATTGGCCCACCAACCCGCGGCGCTCGAGCATCCGCAAGCCAAATGACAGGCTGAGGGTGATCACCAGATACAGCAGCGCGACCATGAAGTAGGTTTCCAGCGCATTGAAGGTCGTGGCGATGTAGATCTGCCCCTGACGCACCAGCTCACCGACGCCGATCACCGAGAACAGCGAGGTGTCCTTGATCGAGACGATGCCCTGGTTGCCCAGCGCAGGGATCATGCGGCGCAGCGCCTGGGGCCAGATGATATAGCGGAAGGTCTGCGGGGTGGAAAGGCCGAGTGACAGGCCGGCTTCCCGCTGGCCACGCGCGATGGACTGCACGCCACCGCGCACGATTTCGGAAATATAGGCCGCCGAGTTCAAGGCGATCGCGGCGATGCCGGCGGTCAGGGCATCGATGGGGCCACCGATGATCTGTGGCAGGCCATAGAAGATGAAGAGCACCTGGACGAGTACCGGGGTGCCACGGAAGATCTCGATATAGGCGGTGGCGACCCAGCGCAGGATGCGACTGGGAGACAGGCTCAGTAGTCCGAACAGGATGCCGAGCACGAAGCCGATGGCGAGGCCACCGAAGGAAATGGCGAGGGTCCAGGGAATGCCCTCGAGCAGGTAGGGCACCGAATTGAGTGCGGCCTGCCAATCAAACTGGAACTGAACGTCCACGGGGGGCTCCTTGGCACGAACCTCTCATGCGCCGCTGGGCGCGCCGGAGGTTCGAGACGACCGACATTCCGGCAGGCTGTCGCTGCCGAAATGTCGTGATGATGATCTGCACTACGCGACGTGGGGCGTCTGAGGCGAGTCGAAAGTGGCTTACTGGCTGTCGCCGGGCATGGCGCCGAACCACTTCTGGTAGATCTCGGCATAGCTGCCATCGGACTTCATCTCGGCCAGCGCCTGGTTGGCGGCCTCGGTCCACTCGCTGCCTTCGGTGAAGGCGATGCCGTATTGCTGGCCTTCATAGAGCGGCCCCACCGTCTTGACGCGACCATTGCCCTTGGTCTTGGCGAAGTAGCCGACGTTGGGGGCATCGTAGAAGACGGCATCGACGCTGCCGGACATCAGGGCCATGTACATGTCGGCGCTGCCCGGATAAGGCGTGATGGTGGAGTCACCAAGGTTGGCGGTGAGGTAGTCGTAACTGGTGGAGCCGATTTTGGTGCCGATCTTCTTGCCTTCCAGGCCCTCGATATCCTCGATGTCACCGTTGTTGGCCGAGGTCAGAATCTGCAGGCCGGAGTCATAGTAGGGGGCGGTGAAGTCGACGATCTTCTCGCGCGCCTCGGTGATGGTGATGCCGGCGATGGCGACATCGACACTACCGGTCTGCACGGCCGGGATGATGCCATTGAAGTCCATGGTCTTGAGGTCGATATCGAAGCCGGCGCGCTCGCCGATGGCATTGAGGATGTCGATATCGAAGCCGACCATCTCGCCGCTTTCCTGGTCGAGCATCTCGAAGGGCACGAAGCTCGGGTCGGTCGCCGCCTTGAGGGTGACGGCATGGGCAGCGCTGGCCATGAAGGTGGCGGCCGCGAGGCCAGAGAGGGAGGCCAGCAGGTGAGATCTGCGCATTTTACATTCCTCTTTATATTTAGATTTTAGGATGTATAGCGTTTTTAGATTGACGAGCACACCGGACCCCGTCAAGTCTCCCGGCGCTGCCATGCGGCGAAGGGAAGCTTGCAAGACACTGAGATGACGAAAAAAAATCGCCCCCTACCGGGAACCGGTAGGGGGCGACCAGGCGTCAACAAGACGCCAATGTCGTGCGCGGGCCTGTCAGCCCTGACGGTCATACGCTCTCTAGTCAGGCCCTCACCTGATCAGACCATGAAGGAAGACCCGCAGCCACAGGTGCTGGTGGCGTTGGGGTTCTGGATCATGAAGCGGGCGCCGGCCAGACCTTCCTCATAGTCGATCGTCGACCCGACCAGATACTGGTAGGACAGCGGGTCGATCACGATGGCGGCTTCGCCCAGCTCGACCACGGTGTCGTCATCGGCCAGATCGGTGGCGATATCGAAACCGTACTGGAAGCCGGAACAGCCGCCGCCAGTGACGTAGACCCTGAGACGCAGCTCCGGGTTGGCTTCTTCCGCGCGCAGCGCTGCAATCCGGGCACTGGCGCGCTCGGACAGGTACAACGGCGTGGGGATGAAGCTTTGTGCTTCGCTCATGCGGGCCTCCTGGAAGGAGTCGGAGGCCGGACGCTGAAGACAGCGCCCGGCACGGTATAGAGAACGGAATGACACCTATTATCCCTATATCCGAGCAAAAGGGTCAACTTTGTCTGACGTGCTGCCTTGCGGGCGGACGCTGGCGGTTCAGGGCATCATCGCCGGCGCGCCGATGCCCATCATCTCATCGAGACCGAACATCAGGTTGAGGTTTTGGATGGCCTGGCCTGATGCGCCCTTGACCAGGTTGTCGATCACCGACAGCACCACCAGGGTGTCGCCGTTGCCCGGACGATGCAGGGCGATGCGACACAGGTTGGTGCCCCGCACGCTGCGCGTCTCTGGATGGCTGCCCAGCGGCATGACATCGACGGCGGGGTGATCGGCGTAGCGCTGCTCGAACAGCGCCTGCAGATCCTCCAGCGTGCCGCTGAAGCCGCTCAGACGCGGATAGAGGGTGGAGTGGATGCCGCGGATCATCGGCGTCAGGTGCGGGACGAAGGTCAGACCGACCGCGTTGCCGGCTGCCATGTCCAGGCCCTGGGTGATTTCCGGCAGATGACGATGGCCGGAGGCGCCGTAGGCCTTCATGGACTCGCCGGCTTCACACAGCAGCGAGCCGACCTTGGCACCGCGACCCGCGCCGGAGACGGCGGACTTGCAGTCGGCGATGATGTTGTCGGTCTCGATCAGGCCGGCTTCCAGCAGCGGAATCAGCCCCAGCTGCACGGAGGTCGGGTAGCAGCCCGGCACCGCGATCAGGCGCGCTTCGCGGATGGCATCGCGATTGACTTCCGGCAGGCCGTAGACGGCCTCGCCGAGCAGCTCCGGCGCGCCATGCGGCTGGCCATACCACTCGGCCCAGACGTCGGCGTCCTTGATGCGGAAGTCCGCGGACAGGTCGATGACACGCGTGCCGCGTGCCAGCAGATCGCCGGCCAGGGCGTGAGCGACACCGTGAGGCGTGGCGAAGAATACGGCGTCACAGGCGGCCAGCACGTCGGCATCCGGCTCGCTGAACGCGAGGGTGTCGTAGTGGCCGCGCAGATTGGGGTACATCTCGTCGACACGCACGCCCTTCTCGCTTCGCGAGGTGATCACGGTCACTTCCACCTGCGGGTGGCTGGCCAGGAGCCTGAGGAGTTCCACTCCGGTGTAACCGGTGCCGCCGACGATACCTACCTTGATCATGCTGCCTCCCCGCCTTCGGGCGGTGTCCTGTTGATGCGAGATGTAATCTTGTGTCCGATCTGCTGCTGCGACCTTTGGTGGCCTGTGCGCGAGACAGGCGTTGCGCCATGCTGTGCCGAGGTTGTCGGATTGCGCACGGTCGCGACGGTTCGCAATCGATATGATACACAGGTGTCAGGCGGGCAGTAATGCGCTGCCGACATGGATGTCCTCTGTCATTGCCAGTGCCTTCAAGGAGTCGTGAGTGTCACGCCTGACGCGTCCGCATCTGCCTCGTCCCAGTCTCGACAATTTTCGGCGCAAGCTGGCGGCGGTCGATGCACTCCCGCAACTGTGTCTGCTGGGGCTGGTGGCAGGGCTGCTGACCGGCTCATTGATGGTCGGTTTCCGCCTGCTGTTGAGCGCCGGTGCCTTGGGCTTCATGCCCGATGACAATCCGGAGAACTTCGAGGGACTTGCCCCCTGGGTGCGCGCCTCGCTGCCGCTGCTGGCGGTGCTGGTGATCGGCATCGTGCTGGGGCGACAGCATCCGGTGCAGCGCAAGCTGGGCATCGGTCATGTCATCGAGCGCCTGACCTACCATCAGGGCAAGATGCCGCTGCGTGCCTGGCTCAATCAGGTCGTGGTCGGGGTCGTGAGCGTGCTCGGCGGCCTGTCGGCAGGACGTGAAGGCCCGGCGATCCACCTGGGCGCCGGCGCCTCGAGCTGGATCGGCGAGCGCCTCAAGCTGCCCAACAACAGTCTGCGCGTGCTGGTCGCCTGCGGCACGGCGGCGGGCATCTCCGCCTCCTTCAATACGCCGATCGCGGGAGTCATCTTCGCCATGGAAGTGGTGATGATGGAGTACACCCTGATGGGTTTCATGCCGGTGATTCTGGCCTCGACCACCGGCGCGGTGGTCACGCAGATGGTCTACGGCTCGGCGCCGGCCTTCGCGGTGCCCTCCCTGCTACTGCATTCCCTGCTCGATCTGCCCTGGGTCATCTTCACGGCACTGGTCATCGGCCTGCTGGCGGGGGGCTTCGTGCATCTTGCACGTCAGCAGGCGCGCGTGGCACACCTGTCATGGGGGATGCGCATGGCGCTGGTCGGGGTCTCGACGGCCGCCGTGGCGTGGTGGTATCCCCAGGTGCAAGGCATCGGCTATGACAGCCTGGCTCAGCTGCTCGACGGCCAGCTGGCGCTGGATATCCTGTTGGCGCTGGTGATCGGCAAGCTGGTGCTGTCGGCACTGTGCGTGGCCTGTGGCGTGCCGATCGGCATCATCGGTCCGGTGGTGGTGGCGGGCGCCGCTGCCGGGGCCTTGATGGGCATGCTGGGCGGCTGGCTGTTGCCGGACCAGGCCTCGGACATCGCGCTTTACGCCCTGCTCGGCATGGCGGCGATGATGGGCGCGGTGCTTCAGGCGCCACTGGCCGCCCTGATGGCACTGCTCGAATTGACGCATTCTCCGAATATCATCCTGCCTGGCATGCTGGCGGTGGTGGTGGCAGGCCTGACCTGTCGCCAGCTGTGTCACTGCCAGGGCTTCTTCATCTCGACGCTGACGGCGCAGGGCCTGCATCCGCTCCAGCAGCCATTGATGCAGGCGCTGTCGCGGGTGGCGGTGCCGGCGGTGATGGAACGCTCGCTGGTCAGCGTGCCGCGCCGCATCACGCGTGAGCGTGCTCGCGCCCTGCTCGACAGCAAGCCGGTCTGGCTGGTGGTCACGCGCTCGACGCCGGAAAAGCCGATGGTCGCACTGCCGGCGGCGGATCTGGTGCGTGTGCTGATGGATGAGCACTGGCGGGAGCAGGAAGAGCTCGACCTGCTCGAGATCCCCGCTCAGCGCCTGGATCTCGCGCCCATTCACCTGCAGGCTACCTTGTCCGAGGCCTATGAGCGGCTGCTGCCCAGCGATGTCGATGCCCTCTATGTCGAGCACACCACGGCACCGATGATTCGCAAGATTTCAGGTATCATCACGCGGGATGCAATAGAGAGCTACTATCGCTATACGCCCTGAAACGTGGCGTGGCAGCTGTCTCTTCGGCGCAATTCGCTCTGCGCGCACCTGGCCGCGACCGCATACCGCATGGGCCTTGGCGGTGCCACATGCCATCGTGGCGATCCGATTGCTTCATCCGCGCGTCCACTTTCTGACCTTCCCGACCCTGACTGACGGAGCTCCCTCATGTATCTGTGGATCAAGGCTTTCCATCTGATTGCCGTAGTGTGCTGGTTTGCTGCCCTCTTCTATCTGCCGCGCCTGTACGTCTATCACGCCCAGGCGCGTGATGCCGGCGACCACAAGGCCATCGAGTACTTCAAGACCATGGAGCGCAAGCTCTATCGCGGCATCATGATGCCGTCGATGATCGCGACCCTGGTACTGGGGATCTGGCTGCTGGCGCTGGTGCCGAGCTTCATGAGCATGGGCTGGATGCACCTCAAGCTGACCATGGTCGTGCTGCTGGTCGGCTATCACCATGCCTGTGGCCTGTATCTGAAGCAGTTCGCCGCCGATACCTGCAAGAGAACATCGCGCTACTTCCGCTTCTTCAATGAAGTGCCGGTGCTGATGCTGGTGGTGATCGTCATCTGCGTCATCGTCAAACCGTTCTGAGGGATGGTTCAGCCATGACCGAGTGCTCAGCGCAACTGCCCTACGTGCTGGTATTGGCGGGGCATGATCCCAGTGGCGGCGCGGGTCTGATCGCCGACAGCGAGGCGATCCGTGCCGGTGGCGGCTGGGCGCTGACGGTGCCGACGGCACTGACGGTGCAGAACTCCTGCAATGTGCAGGCGGTGATCCCGCAATCGGGCGAGTCGATGCTCGCCATGGCTCGCACCCTGTGTGAGGACTTCCGCCCGGGCGCGCTCAAGATCGGTCTGCTCGCCAGCGAAGCGGCGCTCACGGCGTGCGTGACGCTGATCGAGGAACTCCAGCAGCGCTGGCCGGGGCTGCCCGTGGTGTGGGACCCGGTACTCAAGGCGGGCGGCGGGCTTGAGCTTTCCACCGAGTCGCTGATCCATCAGGCGCGTGAGAGCTTGCTGCCGCATGTGGATGTGCTCACGCCCAACCGCGCGGAGCTTGCGCGGCTGGCGGCCTGCCCCACGGGGACGGGCGACGGCCAACTCGCCGAGCATCTGCTGGCAGCAGGCGCCGGGGCCGTGCTGGTCACCGGTACCGATCCTGTCGAGCGCGATGCTGATTCGCTGACTGAGCCGTCGGTGATCCATCGTCTGTATCGCCGTGACCACGCCACGCTCGCACTGGACTGCCCGCGACTGACGGGCAGCTTCCATGGCAGCGGCTGCACGCTGGCCTCGCACCTGGCGGTGCGTCTGGCGCGCGGCATGGCGTTGCCATCCGCATGGCAGGCTGCCCAGCAGGCCACCTGGCAGAGTCTCGTCGATGGCCAGCAGCGTGGGCGGAAAGGTGCGTTGCCCGAGGCCCAGTTTCTGCCCTGGCGATAGCGCTATTGTTCATTTCGATGCCGGCACCCCTTGCGCTCACGCGGCTGCAACTCACCCGTGAGTCGCGTTAAGCTGTCGCCATCGACGGCATTCGGGTTATCCACACCCCCTTGCCGCCCCGAGGCTATCGGGCCGTTTCATCGGCTGTGGACAAGCTGCATTCACGTTATCCACAGCGTCTTTATGTCTGATCCCCTTTTTCTCCATTTTCGCGGCCGATGTGCCGCTCGCCGCTTATCAAGAGGTATGTCATGACCACGTCCGCTGCCCAGTTCGAACGCGCCAGCCGTCATATTCCCGGTGGCGTCAACTCGCCGGTCCGCGCCTTCAAGGGACTGCATCGTCCGCCGGTGTTCATCGACCATGCCAAGGGTGCGTATCTGTTCGATGTGGAGAACACGCGCTATATCGATTACGTCGGTTCCTGGGGCCCGATGATCACCGGTCACGCCGATGAAGATGTGCTCAGCGCCGTGCGCGAGCGTCTCGAAAGTGGCCTGTCCTTCGGCGCGCCCACCGAGATCGAATCCGAGATGGCCGAGCTGATCTGCGAGATGCTGCCGAGCCTCGACATGGTGCGCATGACCAACTCCGGCACCGAAGCCACCATGTCGGCGATCCGCCTGGCGCGGGGCTTCACCGGTCGCGACAAGATCGTCAAGTTCGAGGGCAACTATCACGGTCACTCCGACTCGCTGCTGGTCAAGGCCGGCTCCGGCGCGCTGACCCATGGCGAGCCCAGCTCCCCGGGCGTGCCGGCCTCGCTGGCCGAGCACACCATCACGCTGGACTACAACGACGCCGAGGGTGTGCGCCGTTGCTTCGCCGAGCTGGGTGACGAGATCGCCTGCATCATCGTCGAGCCGGTCGCCGGCAACATGAACTGCATCCCGCCGGTTCCGGGCTTCCTCGAAAGCCTGCGTGAAGTGTGCGATGCCCACGGCAGCGTGCTGATCCTCGATGAGGTGATGACGGGCTTCCGCGTCGCCCTGGGCGGCGCTCAGGCGCATTACGGCATCACGCCGGACCTGACCTGCCTGGGCAAGATCGTCGGCGGCGGCATGCCGGTAGGTGCCTTCGGCGGCAAGCGCGAGATCATGCACCACCTCTCGCCGCTGGGGCCGGTCTACCAGGCCGGGACGCTGGCAGGCAATCCACTGGCGATGGCCGCTGGCGTCGCGCTGCTGCGCAAGCTCAAGGCGCCCGGCTTCCACGCCGAGCTTTCACGCAAGGTCGAGATGCTGTGTGAAGGCCTGGAAAGCCGTGCCAAGGCGGCAGGCATCCGTCTGATCACCCAGCATGCCGGTGGCATGTTCGGTATCTTCTTCACCGATGATGCTGAGGTCAGCAATTTCGCCTCCGCCACGCGCTGCCGTCAGCAGGATTTCGTGACCTTCTTCAACGCGATGCTCGCCGAAGGTGTCTATCTGGCGCCGTCCGCCTATGAAGCCGGCTTCATGTCCGCGGCGCATACCGATGCTGATATCCAGGCCACGCTGGATGCGGCTGAGCGGGTCTTTGCGCAGATGTCCGCATCGAACTGAGTGCGACGCGAGACAGTACCTGAGTCCGCGGGTTGGCCAACGCAGACAGGAACCCGCTCGGCAGGCTGCCGGGCGGGCTGCCATCCGGTACACTTGTCGCCAACGATAGCGATTGCGCTAATGACCTTATAGCCAGCTTGCCTTAGCGGAGACGACCTTGAGCCAGGCCTTGATTCGAGCCCTTCACACAGCCGATTGCTTCGATCACCCCGTGAAGGATATCGAAGTGCACGAGACGCATATCTCGTGGATCGTGCTGACCGGCGACTACGCCTACAAGATCAAGAAGCCGCTGGATTTCGGCAGCTTCCTGGATTTCTCGACCCTTGAGCGCCGCAAGCTCCTGTGTGAACAGGAAGTGCGCCTCAACCGCCGTCTGGCACCGACGCTGTACCTGGATACCGTGGCGATCTCGGGCACGCCCGAGGCTCCGCGCATCGGAGACGACAGTGCTGTCTTCGAGTACGCGGTCAAGATGCGCCAATTCTCCAATCGCCATCTGTTCAGCGCCCTGCAGGCCAGTGGCGAGCTGTCGCTGGAATTGCTGGATGATCTGGTCGACCAGCTGGTGGCCTTCCACGAGCAGGCCGAGCGCATCCAGGGCGATAGCGAGCTGGGTAGCCCGCAGATGGTCAGTCGTACCATCGACAACGAGTTCGAGCTGATTCGTCCGCGCCTCGGTGATGATGCCGAGGCCATCAAGCGACTCGCGCTGCTCAAGCAGTGGACCGAAGAGACCTTCCAGCGCCTCAATCCCGAGTTCGAGCGTCGCTGGCAGGAAGGCTTCGTGCGTGAGACTCACGGCGATATCCACCTGGGTAACGCCGTGCGCCACGAAGGCCGTGCCCTGCTGTTTGACGGCATCGAGTTCAATGAAGAATTGCGCTGGAATGATGTCGGTTGTGACCTGGCCTTCCTGGTGATGGATCTCGAAGCGCGTGATGAGCAGGCCTTTGCCCATCATGCGCTCAACCGTTATCTCGAGCTCTCCGGCGATTACTCGCTGGTGCGTCTGCTGCCGTACTACAAGATCTATCGCGCACTGATCCGTGCCAAGGTGGCGATGATTCGCTATCACCAGCCGGACCTGTGTGAAGCGGATCGCGCCGATGTGCTGGCTGAGTACGAGCGCTATATCGGGCTGGCGGAGCGCTATAGCGAGATCCGCTTCCCTTACATGATCATCGGTGTGGGTGTCTCCGGCAGCGGCAAGAGTCGCTTCACCGAAGAGATGGTGCGCGAGCTGGGCGGTGTACGCATTCGCAGCGATGTCGAGCGCAAGCGCCTGTATGGCTTTGCGGCGGATGCCGATACCGAGTCCGGGCTCAATGGCGGTATCTATACCCCCCAGGCCACCCATGCGACCTACGAGCGACTCTCGAATCTGTCAGCCACGCTGCTGGAATCGGGCATCCCCGTCTGCATCGATGCCACCTGCCTGAAGAAGGTGCAGCGTGATCGCCTGCGTCATGAGGCAGAAGCCCGTGGCCTGCCGGTGCTGATGATCAGCTTCGAGGCCGATGACGAGACGCTGCGCAAGCGCATCATCAAGCGTAGTCAGCGCAGTGGCGAGGCTTCCGAAGCGGGTCTGGAAGTGCTCGACAAGCAATTGGCCAATCGCGAGCCATTTGCGCCAGAAGAGCATGGTCAGCTGGTCCATATCGACACGACAGCGCCCAATGCCAATGTCACCTTGGCTCGCCTGATTCGTGAGCAGCTCAGGCTGCATTGAGACGAGCGATCGTTGTCATGGGGCATGGCGGGATGACCGCCATGCCCTTTTTTGTATTGCATAGTGCGCTCCCGAGTGAGCCTCGGCTTTCGTTGGGAAGCTATGCATCTGGAAAGGAAATATCATGCGCCAACAATGGGTAAATACCGCCGCCGCTGCCATCAGTCTGGCACTGCTCGCGGGCTGCTCCAGCCAGCCGACAACCGCTGATCTCATGCGCGGTCAGGCTGAGGAAGCCAAGGCCGTCGCCAAGATGCGTGATCAGCTGGCCGATAATTGGGAGAGCGGCAAGTCTCTGGTGGCCGCGGGTGAGAAGCAGATCGTCAGTGGTGAGAATCTGGTCAATGATGGCGAATCCAATATCGCCAAGGGCCAGGCACTGATCGACAAGGGCAATGGTCAGATCAAGAAGGGCAAGGCGCGGATCGCCAGCGGTAACAAGCAGGTCAGCAAGGGCCGTCAGATGGTGGATGAAAGCCTTGAGAGTTATCGCAAGTCCTTCCCGGAGAATTCCGTGACACCGCCAAAGAAGTAACTTGCCGCTGCGATAGATGTTTCGCGGCTGGTACTGGAAGGCCGCTGACAACCCTGTCAGCGGCCTTTTTCATTATATGGATCCACCGGGTGGAAAAACGAAAAACCCCGCTTGCGCGGGGTTCTGTAAGCCATCCTGGCTGGGGCGTGATCAGTACTGCATCACGTTGGCTACGTTGCCACCGCCAGTCTGGGTGATGGTGGAAGAGTTGGTGAAACCAGTCTGCGTCACATTGGCAGTATTCGGCGCAAAGCTCATGAAGCCGCCAGCCTGCTGCAGAATGGTGGATTCGTTATGTCCGCCTACCTGCAGCACGGTCGCACTGTCGTTGTAACCGGTCTGGGTAATGTAGGACTCGTTATCAACCGCCCAAACCTGCGTGACATTGGCATCGTTGTTGAAGCCGCTTTGCTCAGTCATGGCCAGATTGCCCAGGCCAGCCTGCTTGATATCAGAATCATTGAAGGCACCGCTCTGAATGACCATGCTACGGTTACCGTAACCGTACTGGTCTATCTCGGAGTCATTGTGGAAGTCAGACTGAGATACGCTGGCACGGTTGTAGCCACCCGCCTGATTGATCTCGGAATCGTGTGACTTGTCGCTTTGCATGACACGAGCTCGCTGATGCTTGCCGGATTGTGCGATGTCCGAGTCACTGAAGGCCCCCGTCTGCATGACACGTGCCTTGCTGTACTTCCCGCTCTGCAACACGCTGGAGTCATGGTAGATGCCGCTCTGGCTGACGGAAGCGACGTTGTAGTCACCGCTCTGTTCGACATCCGAATCATGGCCGAGGCCCATCTGGGTCACGGTCGCTTTCTCGTGACTACCGCTTTGCGTGGCAATGGACGAGTTGAAGGCGCCTGTCTGGGTCACGGTCAACTCATTGAAACGACCACTTGAATTCGGGCCGCTATCGCCTTGCTTGGAGACGGAGTTGTTGCGCAGGCCTTCCTGGGTGATGGTGGCCGTGTTCTTGAAGCTTTTCTGGTCGACATCAGCGTGGTTGCGGCGGCCTTCCTGGTAGACAGTTGCTATCTGTGCCTGCCCCCTCTGCAGGACATCCGCCATATTGGCCAGGCCTTGCTGGTTGACACTGGCAATGCTCGCGACGCCGCTCTGGTAGACATTGGCGCCGTTGAAGGCCCCTGTCTGGTCAATATCACTGGTATGCTCTCCGGCGTTGAACGGGTTTCCATTGCGATCACCTTGGGTGACCGTCGCGCCATTGGCGAAACCGGTCTGATCGATGTCGGAAGCATTGTCCACTGCCATCGCATGTGAAGAGAAAGCGACAGCGGCAGCCAGCAAGCTCATTTGGATTTTCATGGTTTGTTCCCTTGTGTAGATCGTTTTTTGAGTTGTGTTTTTATTATTGATTTGCTTCTGGTCGTGCATCCCCTGACATGATGACGGTCTGGTTTTTCGTGATCCGCGACATCATGTTGTACTGCTACTGCTCTTTTGTGCCCTTGCCAGAAGGTTGTGTTCGTCATGCAGGACTCTTGACTACATGAAAGCGAGAACACCTCCTGGCTAAGCAAAATCCATATTGTCGATTCGACGAAAGCGTATCTTCAGCCACCACTTTCACAAGCATCATCGTCATAGAGCGATGTCATGCGAGCCATCGTGGTAAAGATCACTGTTGTATGACCTGGACACGCATATGGCCCCGTGAATATTGAGTGATACTTGCCGGTACCTGACTACTGGCCTGTTGTAGAAGCGTGGCGCTTCCCCCGATGCCTGTCTGCTGAATGCTGGCGCTTTGCCCAACACCTTGCTGAATGATCAGCGCATCATGATATTGGCCATGCTGAAGAATGCTGGCTTCATGCAGGGCACCCTCTTGCAGCGTGTATGCCGTGTTTCCATTGCCATATTGATCGACACCTGCTTCATTCATGGCACCGCTCTGGTCAATAAATGAGGCGTTGCCATTGCCATGCTGAGCGATCATCGCTGTGTTGTACGTGCCAGATTGCTCGATGACGGCCACTGAGTGGCTGCTTCCCAATTCGGAGGTGGTCGCCAGGTCATTGGCCAACACCCACAAGCTGAATGTCAGTGATGAGAAGAAAAGGCAGGCCTGTAGCATTCTTCTTTGTTGATGCTTTGCCGAAGCCATGGCGTGAGTCCATCCAGGTGACCGTCTAAGTGCTCTAACTATTGGTCTTTATCGAGGCCATCACCATCAGTCCTTTTCGGGTTTATGAGGGCTAGAGTTTGCTACTTATAATGTCTTGCCCAATAGCGGTGAGTAATGACAAAGGGTGGCCAGATTTTCAGCACCGTTCAGGGAGGTATTACTGTTGACGGTATTAGGCGCATGATATTTCATGCTTTGTTGTTTTATTTGTTTCTTATGTTCTGCGTCGATACGAAAAAGGCAGCCACCTCTTGTGAGGTGACTGCCTTTTGAGGGAAAGATAAACACCGCGAATACCACGATGCTCTCTACGGGGTCTTGAATGTGGGCTGGCTCTACAACATCGGGGTCGGGGCTTGCAGGTAATCCATCAGCTCTGATGTCTGAAGACTATCCGGGTCCTGGAGAACCCAGAGCTGGCGTTCGACGCCTTGCGCAATCAAGTGAATCACGGCAGATTCGATGGCGGACATGACCGCCATCTGTACGGGTTCATTGCTGGTATACCCCGCTTCCATCTCCAGCAAGCGACTGAAATCGATGAAGCGATAGACGCCCGCCCTCAGCTCGCGTGAGTAGATCGTCTTGCTGGTATTGACGTTGGCGATGACCTGCCCCGTGGTGATATCGACAGCGCGCAGATTGACCGTCACCTGGTCCACCTGATACTGACCAGAGGCGCCGATGCCGAAGTATTCCGCGCCCGCCCCGCCTGTTCTGACATTGGAGTCAAAGGCAATGATGCCACCCTCGAACAGCAGGTTGGCGGCTTGCAACGCGGCAAGATCATTCTGTCCCGTGCGTTCCATGTTGGCGCGAATGATCTTGCGCTCTGTCAGCAGGTTCTGCAGTCCCACGCGCTCGAGGGGGATGAACCAGCCGGAGTCCGACAATGCGGCGCTCAGCATGGCGGCGCCGCCCTGGGTGACCGCCGTAGAGAAGGTACTGGCAGGGGCAGGACGGTACTGGCCCGTCTGGTCACGGAAGTCATAGATGGCGACCGGAATACGTCCGGCGGGAGGCGGCAGACTGATCAGGTCTTGATAGGTGGCGGTTCTTGGCATCAAGGTGCTGGGCACCCCTTCAAGACCCTGGGTATTGGCGACCATCGGCGCACAGCCTGCAAGCGCCAGGCTGGCAACGGCCAGCATGGGAGTGAGTATCTTCATTGGACGAAACCCTTCATCAGTAGCGGATCAGAATGTATTGCCTGATGTGCCGAGGTTGATGACGGTGGTTTCACCTGTGGCGCGGTCAAGCACCTGCATGGAGAAACCGCCATTGCCGTTGCTGACCACTTCAATGCGCAGCTGCGCACTGTCGATCACGCTGGAACGGCCGGGTTCCGTAGCTTCTACGGCGTCGGTGATGGCATCAGAGACCAGGCTGTTGCGCAGGTCATTGATGAAGATTTCGGTATCGGAGAGGCTATCGAAAGAGTAGGCATCAGGATCCTCATGGGTGTCCTGGGCCTGGGCCTTGCCAAGCAGGTAGCTGCCATTGAGAGGGTTGCCACCAAAACTCGGGTTGATGGGCTGATAGATGAGTTCACCGGCATATAGCGGCATCGCCGACAACAGCAACGACACCGCGAGTGTCTGATGCTTCATGATGTTCCCCTGTTCCCTTGCGTATTGTCAGGGTCTCCGTGACCGGAGCCCATTTATTATGTCGGTCTTCAATACATCAGAATTCGTCACCGGCCATGTCCGGGTCATTGCGCAGGGCTTCCATGACCTTGCGACGCAGGAACTGGTCGGAGACGCTTGATACCGCGGCGCTGGCGTACATATCCACGTCATTAAGGCGCGGAGGGAGCGTCGCTTCGTACAGAACGTTGTTGCCTTCGGTGATCCAGATGAGGCTGCCCCAGCGTGCTGAGGGGCGTTCATGGATGCTGAGGGATGTGTTGCGGATGGCTGGGCTATCGAGGCGTTGCTGGCTGAACTGGCGGAAGAAGGTCTTGCCGATCATGGTCATGGTGCGATCGATCATCACGCCGCTGAGACCGTCGGAGAGCGTGGGACGAGTGCGCTGGATGGCGACCCCATCTTCCCCCTGACGGCGAGCCTGCTGCTCTTCACTGGCAACGGATACCTCGGGTCGCACCGCCTCCGGCGCGGATTGCGCGAAGGCGGGCGACAGACTGAAGCATGTCAGTCCCCAGGCGACCACCTGGCGGCTTGTCATGCCCCGACCGTTCACGACATCTGTGCTCTGCGAGCGATGCGTGGGGTGCGCGAGACAGGCATTGCCAGGTTCTGACGTGCCCAGTTCATGGCCTGAATGCGGTTATGCACCTTGATCTTGCGGAAGATGTTGTAGAGATGTGACTTGACCGTGTGTTCACTGACGAACAGCTGGTCAGCAATCTCGGTATTCGAGGCACCCGTGCCCAGCAAGCCGATGATTTCCACCTCACGCTGGGTCAGACCACAGACCGGGCGATAGGCGTTGAGCTGCTGACGGCGATAGAAATCCAGCAGGCGGGTCATCAGCGGTCGGGACATCCACATGTCGCCTTCCAGCAGTTTCGCGATGCCCTTGCTGATCAGTGAGAGGCTGTCCTGTCGGTAGAACACGCCTTGAAGATGGGTGCTGACCAGCAGGCTGGCAGCTTCCTCTTCATCACTGATGTTGATAGCGGCCAGCTCTGCGCTGGCATCCTGGCTGGCATCTGCATCCCAGCGTTGCATCGTGCCTTCATCGACGTGGTCGGTGTCCAGCAGCACTATCGTTCTTTCTGCCTGCCCGGGTGTGTAATCCTCGTCGGGGCTTGCGGAAGCCACCTGACACTCAAGCTGCTGGCGAATGTAATCCATGAAAAGCGCTGACTGCGGATTGCAGTCAGTCACCAGCAGCACCATTGCGTTCCCTGTAATCATGGTGCGAGACCTCTGAGTTGTCGTACCGATTTTTCTTGGCGGAGCCATATCTGAAGTGTGGTTGGGTGAGTCGTGTAGCACTGCACTCATTCACGTCGGGCATTACGCGCTGAGCACCTTTATAGGATTGCGCGATAGTGGGGATAAGGCAACCTCTAATCAGTACTTGCTAAAATAACCAGTTTATCCTTCCCCTCCAGTCCTGATTTGACCCAGAAAAAGAATAGGAAAAACAGTACGTAAACCTGATGAAATTAGCGCCGGTCATGATGACCCCTCTCGAGAGTGCAATGAAAACCAGACCTTTGCGCTTTTTTTACCAAGCTTTCCACTGGTTCAAAGGTACCACAGATCTAATGCTGTAAGGATTCTCTTCAATGTCATTATGTAACCGGGCTTGTCTTTTTGTATCCCCGCATTCGAGGGGTGTCAGGAATGCGACGCAGTACTGCGCATGAGTCATTTCACTCTTGGAAAGTGAAGCGCTTACTACGCGTAGCCGGCGTGAGACATGCTCTGTCGCTGTGGTGACCTCACAGATCCACCTGCTGGAAGAGTTGCTCGTCCAGCGTCATCTGGGCCTCAGGATTCCGGCTCCGTCGTGCGCTTGGGGATGTAAAGGTTGAGGTGCTCGTGGGCCCACTGGATCGCCTGATGGCGGTTGTGGACTCTGATCTTGCGAAAGATGTTATATAAATGAGACTTCACGGTGTGCTGGCTCAACATCAATCTATGCGCGATATCTGCATTACTTTGTTGTGACGCAATGAGTGACAATATTTCCAGTTCCCGTTGTGTCAGTCCCATGACAGGCTGGAAGGCAATCTGTTGTTGTTGACGATAATGACGAATCAACGTCTGCATGATATTGCGAGTCAGCCAGTTTTCATTCTCGAGTATCTTGCCGATACCCTTGCTGATTTGTTCAAGGCTGTCCTGGCGATAGAAGATTCCGCTGAAAGGAATATTCAGAAGTAGTGAGATGGCATCGTCTTCATGTTCGACATTGAAGGCAGCGATCTTGTCGATATGGCTCCATCGCATCATCTGGGCCAGACTGCACTGGGTGCTGTCGATCAGCACCAGGCAGGGAGATGACGGCAGTGGGGCTTCATGGTGGCAGGCCTCGACGACACATTTCAGTGTCTCTTGCAGGTACTCGACGAACAGTTCGGTCTGCGGTGAAGGGCTTGTCACGAACAGGACTCTGGTAGCAGTCATGGGGCGCTCCTGTCGCAAGCGTTTTGGGGGCTCATCATCAGCAGGCTGAGGCGGAGACATGAATCCACGGTGATTCGATGGTTGTCTTGAAGTCTAGTCGAGTGACACCTGGGGGCTGGCGCTGCGCATAGTGTTAGATGGCATAACGCACATTTCTTTTATTTCCCACTTAAAGGCTATACAAAACATCGAGTTACGGGATTTTTTCGGTTGATGTTTACTTGCTTGAGCCACGAGGCACAGACAAATCCTGCACAGGCATTAGCCCGCGCTGAGGCAGATAGCCTGTATCGGCCTGTCAGTCATCAAGTTGAGCACATGAGTGACATCGGCCCATGACATCATGGATCTCAGTCGTGCCTGGCGCAGACCCCTCGCGTGTACGCACCGGACTCACGCGCTAGAATGGGGTGCTGCAAGCGCCTTGCCCGTGTGACTCACACGCGGCCGCATTCTCGTTGTTCCTATCCCGGAGATTCACATGTCCGCTTCTTCTCTCGTACTGGCCAGTGGCAATGCCGGCAAGCTACGTGAATTTTCCCACCTGCTCGCACCGCTGGGGATCGAACCGATGCCTCAAGGGCAGCTGGGAGTGAGTGACGCCGAAGAGACAGGGCTGACCTTCGTCGAGAATGCGTTGATCAAGGCGCGCCACGCCGCAGAGGTCACCGGCCTGCCGGCGCTGGCAGATGATTCCGGGATCGAAGTCGATGCGCTGGGCGGGGAGCCGGGCATCTATTCCGCACGCTTTGCCGCGCGGCGTCAGCAAGGTAGCGGTGATGGTGACAACAACGCCGTCCTGTTGGCAGCGCTTGAGGGCGTGCCTGAGCAAGCGCGTACGGCGCGCTACTGGTGCGTGCTCGTCTATCTGCGCCATGCAGCAGACCCGGTGCCGATCATCGTTCAGGCCAGTTGGGAGGGGCGTGTCCTTGACGCGCCTCAGGGCGAGGGTGGCTTCGGCTATGACCCGCTTTTCTGGCTGCCGGAGCATGGCATGACCGCCGCGGCCCTGGATGCCGAGACCAAGAACCGTCTCAGCCACCGGGGGCGTGCGATGCAGCAGTTGCTCGAGGCGCTTGCCGCGCAGAGCGGTCAGGCGTGATGTCCGCCGCGAACCTGCCGCCTCTGTCGCTCTATATTCACGTCCCGTGGTGCGTGCGCAAATGCCCTTACTGTGACTTCAACTCCCACGGGGTCGGGCGTGATGCCGGCTTGCCTGAAGAGGAGTACATCACGGCGCTGCTGGCCGATCTCGATCAGGACCTGCAGTTGCTGCAGGGCCAGCCCGAGCGTGAATTGCACAGCATCTTCATCGGCGGCGGCACGCCGAGTCTGCTGAGCGGGGCGGCTTACCAGCGGCTGTTCGACGGCCTGCGCGAGCGCATGACGTTCTCTGCCGACTGCGAGGTCACGCTGGAGGCCAATCCCGGCACGCTGGAGCAGGGCCGCTTTGCCGCCTATCGCGCCGCTGGCATCAATCGCTTGTCATTGGGCGTGCAGACCTTCCAGCCGGAGCAGCTCGAGGTGCTGGGGCGCATCCATTCCGCTGAAGAAGCTGGGCGCGCGGTGGCCAGCGCACGGGCGGCGGGCTTCGACAATTTCAATATCGATCTGATGCATGGCCTGCCGGGCCAGACATTGGAGACGGCGCTGGATGATATCCGGCGTGCCCTGGCACTCAAGCCGACCCATCTGTCCTGGTATCAATTGACGCTGGAGCCGAATACCGAGTTCTATTCGCGCCCGCCGGTACTGCCGGAAGATGACCTGCTGTGGGATATCCAGGATCATGGTCACGCCGAGCTGGAGGCTGCCGGTTTCCGTCGTTACGAGATTTCCGCCTATGCCCTTGAAGGGCGCAGCGCGCGTCATAACCTCAATTACTGGAAATTCGGTGATTACCTGGGCATCGGAGCAGGCGCGCACGGCAAGTTGACGTTGTTGAAGACCGACTCGGCAGGGAACTTGAACGGCGAGTTGCAACTCCAACGCCGTTGGAAAAGTCGTCAGCCTGAAGCGTACTTGCGCAGGATGCAGGACCCTCGCGGGTTCGTGGCGGGTCAGCAGGAAATTGACCGCGATGAGCTGGCGCTGGAGTTCATGATGAATGCACTGCGCTTGACCGGGGGTGTCAGCTTCGAGGATCTGCGTCGCACGACCGGGCTGGATCGCGAGGCATTGGAGCCGGGCCTGAGCCAGGCGCGCTCGCGCGGGCTCATCGTTGAGGATGACGTGCTGTTGCGCGCCACGCCCCAGGGCTTATTGTTCCTCAATGACCTGCTGGCCATGTTCGACACCTGATTGATCAGGCATTATCGGAGGCATGACGATTATTTGCGCAATTGTCGTCTTGCCTTTAATGAGTGTGTAGATAGGGAGCGTTACCATGAAGAAGTCTGTACTCCTGGCCCTGCCGTTGGCAGCCGCCGTCGCGATGGCGGGTTGTTCCACGACCAACCCGTATACCAATGAGCAGCAGACCTCCAGTGCGGCGAAGGGTGCCGGCATCGGTGCGGTCGTCGGCGCAATCGCCGGGGCGACCAAGAGTGGTAACCATCGTCTCGACAAGGCGCTGATTGGCGCCGCTGCGGGTGCCGCCGCGGGCGGTGGTATCGGCTATTACATGGATGTTCAGGAAGCCAAGCTGCGTGATCAGCTGCAGGGCACCGGTGTCAGCGTGACCCGTGTCGGCGACCAGATCATCCTCAACATGCCGTCCAACGTCACCTTCGGTTCCGACTCCAGCACCCTGTCCGGCCAGATCCAGCCGGTCATGGATGGCGTCATCACCGTGCTCAAGGAATACGACGAGACTCGCGTCAACATCGCGGGCTATACCGATTCCACCGGTGCCAGCAACTACAACCAGAATCTGTCCGAGCTGCGTGCCCAGGCCGTCGGCAACTATCTGGCCAGTGGTGGCATCGCCTTCAACCGACTGAACATGCGCGGTTATGGTGAAGCCAGCCCGGTGGCATCCAACGACACCGCCTCCGGGCGCGCCCAGAACCGTCGCGTCGAGATCACGCTGACGCCGATGGAAAGCTGAGCCCCATCAGCTGTCATGGCGACATGACGGTGAATGACCACGAGGCCTGCGCATTTGCGTGGGCCTCGTTGCTTGGCAAGCACGGCTTTTGGGGTGACAAGTGATCATCTCTGCTATCCTTCAGCCCCTTCGGCGGCCTTGTCTGGTTTTCCTCTCGTCGCCGCCCCCCGATTTCTATCTGCTGCCTCGCTGGATGTGGCAGATATCGCCGTATCAAGGAGGCGCTCTTGCTCGCCTATCAGCACGCCTATCACGCTGGCAATTTTGCCGACCTGCACAAGCACCTGCTCGCCACCACCCTGGCCGAGCAGCTATTACGTAAAGAATCTCCCGTTACGTTTATCGACACTCACGCCGGTCGTGGCTGGTATCCGCTGGCGGCCCGCGAGACGGAACAGCTGCGCGAATACGAGCAGGGCGTTCTGCCGTTGTGGCAGGTGCGTGATCGCTGGTTGACCGATGCAGGTGAGCCGAAGTCCCCGTCAGCTGACAAGCCGCTGGCTCGCTGGCTGGCACGGCTGGCGGATATGCAGCCGGATGCCGCCAAGGGCAGCGCCAGCGAGCTGAGCGTCTATCCCGGTTCGCCCTGGTGGCTGAGCCAGTCGCTGCGTCGCGGCGATCGCCTGTTGGCCTATGAGCTGCATCCGGGCGAGATCTACCACTTCGATCAGGCGCCGGTGCAGCGTGACAGCCTCGGCAAGGTCATGCGTCGTCAGCAGGATGGTCTGTCCGGTCTGTTGGCGGCCGTGCCGGTCACCACGCCGCGCGTTGCCGTGTTGATCGACCCCAGCTATGAGCTGAAGAATGATTACCGTGATGTCGCCGAGGTCGTGGTCGAGACCCTGCGCAAGTCACGTCATGCCACCATCATGATCTGGTATCCGTTGCTGCCGGCGGGTCGTCAGCATGATCTGCTCGAGCGTCTCAAGAAGCATTCGCCGGCACCGATGTGGCGCAGTGAGCTGACGATCGATTCGCCGGAAGGCGAGCACGGCATGTACGGCTCCGGCATGCTGGTGATCAACCCGCCGTGGCAGTTCGATCGTCAGTTCTCCACCGCCATGCAGGAAGTGGTCGAGGTGCTCAAGGGCGCGCTGCCGGCTCCGCAGTCGGTTGCCGTCGAGCACAAGGGCCTGTGGTGGCTGTCGGAGGAAGTCGCCCGCGAACGCAACGAGCCCAAGCCAATGCCGCGTGAGCGCCTGCTGTCGCTGCGCAAGCTCAACCAGAAGGTCAAGCGCGACAGCGATGTCGAGGTGACCCAGGCCAAGCCCAAGCGCGAGAAGCTCAAGCGCGGTGAAGGCTGGGCCAAGCCTCGCGTGCGCAATGACAGTGCGACGCCCAAGGCCAAGGGCAAGCGTCATTCCGCGACTGCCAAGCCCAAGACCAGCATCAAGGCGCAGGTCAAGGATGAGGTGCATGGGCATTCCGCGCCGAGCCAGAAGCGCGTCAGCGAGAAACCTGCCGAGCGCAAGTCGACGGCCGCTGTCGAGCCGACTCGTCCGCGTGGCAAGGGCGAGACGGCAGGCAAGGGAGCGGGCAAGGATTCTGCCAGCTGGAGCGACTGGTCCTCCAGCGTGCCGGGCAAGGGCCGCCGCGAAGGCTCCACGCGGGTCAGCATGCGCAGCACGCCGGCGATCGGTCGTGATGGTCAGGTCAACCCGAACAGCACGACCAAACTGCCCAGAAAGTACGCGGCCAAGCAGCGTCCTGAAGACAACAAGGATGTCGGCAAGCCGCTGGATGCGCGTGAAGCGCGTGCCCTGCGTGAGAAGCAGGAAAGCAATGCCATGAGAGGCAAGGCTGCCAAGGGCGGCGCCAGCAAGGCAAATTCTGACAAGGCAGCCCCAGGCAAGGAAAGCTCTGGAAAGTCAGCAGCTGGCAAGGACAGCTCTGGCAAGACAGCGGCTGGCAAGAAACAGGGCAACAAGCCACGCGGCCCGCGCAAGCCGTGATGACAGGTGTGAACGCAGAACGCTGAGCGCCATATCAAGAGCTCGGACTGACAACGCCCCCACAGGCCATGCCTGTGGGGGCGTTTGCATTGTGGGGCGTCTAGATTGTGGGGCGTCTAGATTGTGGGGCGTCTAGATTGTGGGGCGTCTAGATCGCGGGGCCGCTTGCATCGTGGGGCGTTTGAATTGTGGTGACCAGTGGCCTGATCAGTGCGCGATGTCTTCTCGCCATAACCGCCGATAGAGGCCGGGTTCTGCCATCAGGGCATCATGGCTCCCCAGCTGGGTGATGCGGCCCTGTTCCAGCACCAGCAGGCGGTCCGCATCGCGCACCGTGGCCAGCCGGTGTGCCACCACGATCAAGGTCACTTCCCCGCGCAATTCATGCAGCGCCTGCTGCAACAGGGCTTCGGTATGGCTATCGATGCTGGCGGTGGCCTCATCCAGCAACAGCACGCGTGGCGTCGTGACCAGTGCGCGTCCGAGCGCCAGCAATTGGCGCTCTCCCGTGGAGAGACTGAGGCCGCGCTCGCCCAGCAAGGTGTCGAGCCCCAGCGGCAGACTATCGACCAGCGGCGCCAGATGCGCTTTGTGCAGGATCCGTGACAGGTGCTGCTGGCTGATCTCACGCCCCAGCAGCAGGTTGTCGCGCAGTGTCGTGGCGCGGATGAAGGGCTCCTGCGGGACGACGGCTATCGCGGTAGCGCGTTGTTGAGCCGACCACTCCATCAGCGGACGACCATCCAGCAGCAGCTGAGACGCCGGGGCAGGGCGCTGCCCGCTGAGCAGATCGAGCAGGGTGGACTTGCCGCTGCCCGTCGGGCCGACCACGCCGAGAAACTCACCGCTCTCGATGGCAAGCGTCAGTCCATTGAGGGCCGAACCCTCCGCACCCTGATGGTGGAAACCCAACTGCTCGAGCTGATAGTGACCACTCGCTATCACGGCATTGTCCGGGTGCCCACGCGTGGCTTTCCTCGCGGCGCGCGTGTCTGGCTCAGGCGTCTCGCGTGGCCGGTCCAGCACCTCTTCCAGCCGGCCTGTCGCCACCAGCGCCGACTGGAAGACCTGCAGTCGCTGCGTGATCTGGATCAGGGGCTCGCTGATGCGCCCCAACCAGGCGATGAACGCGTAGAGCACCCCCAGTTCCGCACCGCCCCCCAGTTCGCGCAGCCCGAACACTGCGACCAGCGAGAGCGTGATCAGCATCGCCATCAGGTCGATGGCCGAGCGCAACAGCAGCCCCGACACACGCACCGTGCGCATGCGCGCCTGATACTGGGAGACGTTGAGGTGGTGATAGCGCCGACTGAAGCGTTCGGTCTGGTCGCTTGCCTGCAGCACACTCATGCCGCCGATCGACTCGGCGATTCTGGCATTCTGCAAGGCACGCAGGCGGCGCACCTCGCGTGCAGCGCGCCCGGAGAAGCGCTGATACAGCCAGATCATGCCGATGGAGAGCGGGACCAGCGCCGTCGCGATCATCGCCAGGGTGCCATCCATCAGGGCCATCGCCGACAGGATGCCGATCAACAGCACCACATTGCCGATCAGTGTCGCCAGCACCCCGATATACAGCTCCTTGAGCGACTCGGTGTCGTTGGTCACGCGGGCCACCAATTCACCGGCGGCGATATTGTCGAGGGTCGATAGTGGCTGGTTAAGCAGGTGTGTGAAGACTCGCTCACGGATATCGCGCACGCTGGCGAGGGCCAGGCGGGCAAAACGCAGCTGCTGGAAATAGCGTCCGGCGGCGGCGCCCAGCTGGGTGATCACGTAGATGGCCACCAAGCCTGCCAGGGCCTCGGGGGCGAGGTTGCCGGGAATCAGGTAGTCATCCAGATAGCGCTGGGTCAGCCACGGGCCGAGCACATCCAGTACGGTCGCCGCGATAAGGATCAACAGTGCGCGCAGGACCTCTGCGCGGCGCCCGCCCAGCGGTTGCCAGAGCAATGCCAGTCGCCGTCGGCTGAGCAGGCGAGTGCCGCTGAGGGTGTCGGGTCGTGTCGCGGCATCGTGGCTCATGAGCGCTCCGCCTTGGCATCGTCTTCGCGGTTGACCTGCTGGGCCTGCCATAGGCGCCAGTAGGCGCCGCGGGCGGCCAGCAGGCTGGTGTGATCGCCCTGTTCCAGGATGCGCCCATCCTCGAGCACCAGGATCTGCTGGCAGGCCTGCACGGCAGACAGGCGATGGGAATTGATGATCAGCGTGCGCTTGAGGCCGTGGTGATCGGGTTGCTGCAGGCGCGCGAGAGTCTTCAGCAGGGTGCGTTCGGTGACCTGGTCGACCGCCGACAGGGTATCGTCCAGCAGCAGGATCGGCGCCTCGCTGAGCAGGCTGCGTGCCAATGCCAGCCGCTGACGCTGGCCGCCGGAGAGTGTGATGCCTCGCTCACCCACCAGCGTCTCCAGCCCCTGGGGGAGGCGGCGCAGATCTTCCTCGAAGGCTGCCGCGTGCAGCGCCTCTCGAATTCGCTCGTCGGAGGCCTCGGGGCAGGCGAGGGCGACATTGTCGGCTACCGAGAGCGCAAACAGGAACGGGTCCTGGGGGACCAGTGAGAACTGCTGGCGCCAGGTGGATAGTGTGTACTCACTCGCTTCTCTGCCACCGAGCGTCAAGACCCCTTGCTCAGGCGTCAGAGGCCAGCTGCGCGACAGCAGACGCAGCAAGGTGGACTTGCCACTGCCGGTCGCGCCGACGATCCCCAGACTCCCCCCTGCCGCCACCTGCAGGGAGAGGGGCCCGAGAGCACGTTGCTGGCTGCCCGGGTAGCTGAATTCATTGATTTCAAGGCGTAGTGAATGGTCACTGACTTCGTCCAGAGTGCCGCTGTCCTCAAGGGCTTGTGGCGCTGCGTGGAAGGTGGCCAGCCGCCGTGCGGCTGCCGCGCCGCGCTGCAGGATATTCAGGCACCAGCCAAGCGCGAACATCGGCCAGATCAGCTGCGCCAGATAGAGCGTGAAGCTGGTCAGTTGGCCCAGGGTGATGGCGTCATCCAGATAGCGCCAGCTACCCACGCCCAGCGTCAGCAGCGTCGCCGCCGAGAGTGCAATGAACACCACCGGATCAAAGGCCGCCTCCAGCTTCTGGACGCGATAATCGACGGCTTCGGCGGCGGCGGCACGCTGCGAGAATCTTGCGCCTTCATCCTCCAGCAAGGCATGGCTTCTGAGCATGCGAATGCCGGCGAAGGCTTCCTGGGTCTGGTCATTCAGGTCCGAGAAGCGCTCCAGCGATTCGCGGAAACGCTCTCCGATCCGTCGCGAGATACGTGCGAAGGCCCAGGCCATGAAGGGGAAGGGCAACAGGGCGAGCAGCGTCAGTGGCACATCGATGGCGATCAGCATGATGCCGAGCACCAGCACGAAGGTCATGGCGCCATCGACGCTGGACAGCACGCCTTCCGCGGCGGCCATCTCCACGGCATCGATGTCCTGACTGGCGTGCGCCATCAGGTCTCCGGTGCGATGGCGCTGATAGAAGCCGGGGTCCAGGCGCGTCAGCTTGGCATGGAAGGCATCACGCTGCTCCGTCCCCAGCTGATAGGCGGTGCCGAACAATGTCACGCGCCAGGCATAGCGCAGTGCATAGAGCGCGAGCCCCGCGCCTACCAGCCACAACAGGCGGCTCAGCAAGGCCTCGTGGTCGAGGCTGCCATCACGCAACGCATCGATGGTGGCGCCGATGGCCCACGGCAACAGCAGATTCAGCCCCGCGACCCCGATCAGGAACGCGATGGCCAGCAGATAGCGGGGCCAATGGCGGGTGAAGAAATCGAGCAGCAGGTGGCGCAACGGGGCCTCGGGGAGAGGCCCGGTGCTCAGTTCGGCGGCGGGGGCCGGCGGGAGAGAGGCACTGGAGTCACGGGACTCGCGATGGGCATCCTGCGGTCTGTTCGATGTCGCGCGTCCCGCCATGTCGGCTCCCGGTCTGCCTCTGCCCGCCTCCGCCACTCGGAGGGGTCGGCAGAGGCAGTATAACGAGAGGGAGACAGCCAGACGCAAGCACTGTCGGCAAGAGAGGCCGCCTGTGGGCGGGAGTCAGTTCGGCGCGATCACTTGCCGATGCAGAAGCTGCCGAAGATTTCCCCCAGCAGATCATCGGCGGAGAATTCGCCGGTGATCTCGGACAGCGCCATCTGGGCGGCACGCAGGTCTTCGGCCAGCAGCTCGCCGGCACCGGCGCCATGCAGCTGGGCGTCGCCGTTGTCGAGAGATTCGCCAGCGCGCTCCAGCGCATCCAGGTGGCGGCGGCGGGCGCTGAAGCGACCCTCTGCCGTGCCGGTGAAGCCCATGATGTCCTTGAGGTGATCGCGCAGCGCATCGAGGCCCTGATTGTCGCGCGCCGAGATGCGCACCACGCTGGCCTGGTGGCGTGCCAGCTCGGCATCACCATCCTGCGTTGCGGTGATGCCGGTCAGCCCCGGCGTCTCGCCGCTGGTGTCGATCTTGTTGCGGACCAGCGTCAGGCGTGACGGGTCCGGCAGGCGCGCGACGAATTCCGGCCAGATCTCCATCGGGTCCGTCGCCGAGGTAGTCGCGGCATCGACCAGCAGCAGGACGCGGTCCGCCTTCTCGATCTCGTCCCAGGCTCGCTGCACGCCGATGCGCTCGACGGCGTCCGGCGTGTCGCGCAGCCCGGCGGTATCGATGATATGCAGCGGCATGCCGTCGAGATGGATGTGCTCACGCAGCACGTCGCGGGTGGTGCCTTCGATATCGGTGACGATGGCGGTGTCCTGCTCGGTCAGCGCATTGAGCAGGCTCGACTTGCCGGCATTCGGGCGGCCGGCGATCACCACCGTCATCCCCTCGCGCATCAGAGCGCCCTGGTTGGCAGCGGCTCGCACGCCCACCAGCTCGGCCTTGACCTCATCGAGGCGCGCCGCGACATGGCCGTCGGCCAGGAAGTCGATTTCCTCTTCGGGGAAGTCGATGGCGGCCTCGACGTAGATGCGCAGCTCGATCAGGCGTTGCACCAGCGCGCTGACGCGCGTCGAGAACTCGCCCTTGAGCGAGCGCAGCGCATTTTCGGCCGCCGCGCGTGAGCTGGCGTCGATCAGGTCGGCGATGGCCTCGGCCTGGGCGAGATCCAGCTTGTCGTTCAGGAAGGCGCGCTCGCTGAATTCGCCCGGACGCGCCAGACGTGCGCCCAGCTGCACGCAGCGCTCCAGCAGCAGGTCCATGATCACCGGGCCGCCGTGCCCTTGCAGCTCCAGCACGTCCTCGCCGGTGAAGGAATTCGGGCCCTGGAAGTAGAGCGCGATGCCTTCGTCGAGGGCGATGGGGTTGCCCTGGGTATCCAGTCCCATGAAGGGACCATAGTGGGCACGGCGGGCCGGCGGGCATTGGCCCAGCATGGCCTGAGCGATGGCCTGACAGGCCGGACCGGAGACACGGATGATGCCGACGCCACCACGGCCGGGCGGAGTGGCCAGGGCCGCGATGGAGTCAGGCTGGTAGGCGGTAGACATGCACAAACCTCGGGCGCGAAGCCGGAATGAAGATGAAGGAGATGGCCGCTATTGTCGCGGCTGGAGGCCCGTGACAGCAAGCGGGGTGACGGGAAAGGCGCCTTGCGGCGGGAGTGTCGGCGCAGCCCCCGGTATCAGGGCCCTGAAACGCCACGACCCCCGCCGAGGCGAGGGTCGTGGGTGAGTCATGTCAGGCGAACCTGAAAGGCATCATGCGCCTTTCTTGGTTGGCTCGGCATTCTCGATCTGACGGGTGATGACGTACTGCTGAGCGATCGACAGCGTGTTGTTGACGATCCAGTACAGCACCAGACCTGCCGGGAACCACAGGAAGAAGAAGGTGAAGACGATCGGCAGCATCTTCATGATCTTCGCCTGGGTGGGGTCTGGAGGCGTCGGGTTCAGCTGCTGCTGGATGAACATCGTCAGGCCCATGATGATCGGCAGGATGAACAGCGGGTCCTTCACTGACAGATCCTGGATCCACAGCATGAACGGCGCGTGGCGCAGTTCGACGGATTCCATCAGCATCCAGTACAGGGCGATGAAGACCGGCATCTGGATCACGATCGGCAGACAGCCCCCCAGCGGATTGATCTTCTCCGTCTGGTAGAACTTCATCATCTCCTGGGAGACCTTCTGGCGGTCGCTGCCGTACTTCTCCTTGATGCGCTGCATCTCGGGGCCCATCTTGCGCATCTTGGCCATCGAGCGGTACGCGGTCGCGGACAGCGGGAACAGCACGACCTTGACCAGAACGGTCAGCAGGATGATGGAGGCACCCCAGTTGCCGACCAGCGCGTGGATGTGCTCCAGCAGCCAGAACAGCGGGTTGGCCAGGAACCACAGCCAGCCGAAGTCGACGACCAGTTCCAGGTAGGGAGCGGTCGCTTCCAGCTGGTCCTGATCCTTCGGGCCGACGAACAGGGTCGCGCCGAGCTCAGCCTGCTGACCCGCGGCGATCTGGGTCGTCGGGCTCGCGAAGGCGGCGACATTGCGGTTCTGCTTGTCGACGTTGGCGTAGTAGAGGTTCTTCTGGTTGTCAGCCGGCACCCAGGCAGACACGAAGTAATGCTGGATCATGGACACCCAGCCACCCTGGACGTCGACATTCTTGAAGCTGCCGTCCTGGATGTCTTCGAAATCGACCTTCTGGTAGTGGTTCTCTTCAGAAGAGAACGCCGCACCCAGATAGGACTTCATGCCCATACCGCCACCGGAGGTCGGGTCCGCGCTGTTGTCACGGGCCAGCTGACCGATGAAGCGAGCATTGACCGGCTGCTGTGACTGGTTGTCCAGCAGGTAGTCGACCTTGATCTGGTAGCTGTCCTGGCTGACGGTGAAGCGCTTGATGACCGCAACACCATTGATGTCGGCCTTCAGGTCCACTTGCAGGCTGTCGTCACCCTCGGCAAGGGTGTAGCTGTTGCTGTCGGCAGAGAAGGCGATACGGCCCTTGTGGCCATCCAGCTGCAGGCCGGACTTGGCCACGTAGCTGCGTGACTGATTGTCGGACAGCAGCACGAAGGGCGACTCGGAAGCGTTGTTCTGCTTGTGCTCGAGCAGCGCTGCATAGACCACGTCACCGCCCTGCGGATCGATACGCAGGTCCAGCACGTCAGTCTTGACTTCAATCAGGTTGTTGCTCGGGGTGCTTGCTGCGCTATCCGGCGTGGAGAGGCCGGTATCGCCATTGGCAGTCGTGCTGCTGCTTGGGGCTTCAAGGCCTTGCGCAGTGGCATTGGCGGCCTGAGAGGCAACCTGGGGAGCCTGTGTTTCCGCAGCCGGCTGGTCGTAGTCCTTGTTCCACTGGACCACCATCAGATAGGCGACAACCGCAAGCGGAATCACGAGGAGTAATCGTTTGACGTCCATGGTGTATACCCGTTGGAGGGTGAATCAATCTGGCGGGGAGTCAGATGAGTCCGGTCACGAACGGTAGGGCGTATAACGAAAAAAACGCCACATGCCGGACGCACCGGGCAGGTGTCGCGTCAGGCAGGTGGCGTTGACTTGGCCGCTTTCTGGCGTCTGGCGTCCTTCTCCAGACGAGCCCACATGCCGTCCAGCTGGCGATGCAGAGTCTCGTTGTCCAGCTCGGTCACGCCTCGCTTGGCCAGTACGACGATGTCGACGGCCGGAAGGCGCTGCTGGCGGAGGCGAATGGATTCGCGCGTCAGACGTTTGAGGCGGTTGCGATCTACGGCACGGCGCACGTTCTTCTTGCTGAACACCAACCCCAGGCGGGCATGTCCCAGGTCATTCGGACACGCCAGGGCCAGAAGCCCCTTGCCGTGTACCTTGAGGGTGGTGTGATCGAAGACGTGCCGGTAATCCCCGGCAGTCAGCAAGCGAAGCTGCCGGGGAAATCCCTGACGGGACATCCGGGCCTCGATCAGGCGCTCAGACGCTTACGGCCTTTCGCACGACGACGCTGGATGACCTCACGGCCACCTTTGGTCGCCATACGAGCACGGAAACCGTGTGTGCGCTTGCGCTTCAGGACGCTCGGCTGAAATGTGCGTTTCATAGCTGCTTCTTCCCACGTGGTTGTTTGGAAAAGGTCAACGAATGTTGCCCTGTATCCACATGAGGACAGGGCAGATTGGTCAGGGGCAGGGATTCTAGTGAATCTGCAAGTGGCTTGCAATGTCGCGTTGGAAGTTGTCCACAGCCCGTTCGCGGCATTTGACGACAGATATCGTCTACGCCGCCCGCCATATGGCGCTTCGTGTCTCACGCGGATCACGCGCAAGACAGGCCTTCGGGCACAAAAAAATTCGATTTGGCGTCCTTGAGCCAACAGGCACCGCTCGCCAGGCAAGCGATCAGCGCTTTTTCAGCGCTCAGTGGGGCTGAGTGATCGGCATCGCCCGCCATGGCGATGCACGGGAAGGCGCAAGTCCTGTGTTCGGTCGTGAGCCTCAAGGACTCGCGTTTCTGACGAGCGGTTGTGCACTCCCGACCCTGGCGTGTCAGGCGTGCCGAAAAGTCGCAGTGGATAACCCGGGATTCTGTCGGCGCGATCGCAGCCCCTCGCACCTCGCGTGATTCGAAGATCGCGGGGCTGCTGTCATTACTACAGAAAAGTAGTTCTGAATAACCAATAACTATTAAGGAAGGCAGTTGCTGTGGATAACCTGTTTTTTCCTATCTTGCTCAATTGTATGTCGATAGGACAGCTCTGGCGATAAGTGGTGGGCAACCTGCGTTCAGCCTGTGCATGGCCATGTGCATAACTGTCGTCTTGTCCACAGTTGAAATCTTGTGCGCGGATACTCCCCAGCCTGTCCCGATGCGGATACTTGAAGAATACCGATGTTGTCCACAGTGCTTTTTGCGGCAGATGTCGTGTGGATAACTCGTGGCTTGGCCTATACAATGGCCGCCCCTTCGACAACTGGATGTGAGGTCG